>NC_021171.1 GCF_000242895.2 Bacillus sp. 1NLA3E | reverse complement strand
AGAAATTTTTTTAAAAATAGTTGACATTCGCTATGCTTCATCTTTATAATTTAAAGGACTGTCTTTAGCAGTTATTCCTCAGGGAGGTGTAATATATGAAAAGAACGTATCAACCAAACAAGAGAAAACATAGTAAAGTTCACGGTTTCCGTAGCCGTATGAGCTCCGCAAACGGACGTAATGTTCTAGCGCGTCGTCGTCGTAAAGGAAGAAAAGTATTATCAGCCTAGGCCACTGAAACGTCAGTGGTCTTTTTTCTCATATTGAACTTTCTAGTGTTTGGCTTCAGGCGCAATCAGCTCTTGTCTATAGTCAAAAGCTAAGCGCCTTTAGCTATTTTTTATTTTTTATACATAGATCCTTCCGGGATTGAGGGTGTAATGTTTTGAAAAAGAAATTTCGAATTAAAAAAAATAAAGATTTTCAAATTGTTTTCAAGCAAGGAAAATCCTTTGCTAACCGACAGTTTATTATTTATGTTCTGAAGAAAAATGAACAATCTAAGTTTAGGATTGGCCTTTCAGTCAGCAAAAAGATCGGTAATAGCGTTATGCGTAATAGGATAAAGAGGCGAATTCGCCAATCCTTTTTTGAATTAAAGGATTTCATTAAAGAAGAGAATGATTATGTCATTATTGCGAGGAAACCAGCAGCTGAAATGGAATTTCATGAAATAAAAAGCAGTCTTATTCATCTTTTAAAGCTTTCAAAAGTTTTAAACAGAATACCTGAAAACAAAAGGGAAAATGAAAACATTTAAAAGCGCTTTCTAATAAAAGATGATAAGATAAAATAGTGTGTATTTTATGAATAAGTCTTGAGTCCCAGGTAAGCTGCGGCTAACAGTTTGATTTAAACAAAAAAATAAAGCAGGGGATCTTTCGATTCTTCTTTATTAATAAATGAACATTTTTGAAGTGAGGAGGATAAACGCTTGAAAAAACGAATAGTTCTAATTATTGGTTTGGTTGCTTTAATGTCGGTTATGACAGGTTGTGCTCAAACAAACCTACCAATAACAGCAGAAAGCAGTGGCTTTTGGAATGAATACATTGTTTACCCGTTATCTTTATTGATTGTGAAGACGGCTGAATTTTTAGGTGGAAGTTTTGGTTTATCGATCATTGTGGTTACTCTTTTGGTGCGCTTAGCCATTTTGCCACTCATGATTAAACAAACAAGAAGCTCGAAAGCAATGCAAGCATTACAGCCAGAAATGAATGCACTGAAAGAAAAGTACAAATCAAAAGATCAACAGACTCAACAAAAATTACAACAAGAAACGATGTCCTTGTTCCAAAAACATGGGGTTAATCCATTATCTGGTTGTTTTCCATTAGTCATTCAAATGCCAGTATTAATTGGCTTTTATCATGCTATTTCCCGGACACAGGTAATTAAGGAACATAGCTTTTTATGGTTTGATTTAGGTGCTCCGGATCCAATTTATCTTTTACCACTTATTGCTGGTGCCACTACTTTTATTCAACAAAAGATGATGATGGCTGGAACAGCTAATCAAAATCCACAGATGGCTATGATGCTTTGGATGATGCCAATAATGATTATTGTATTTGCAGTTAAATTTCCAGCAGCCCTTTCTTTATATTGGGTGGTCGGAAATATCTTCATGATTGCGCAAACTTATTTTATTAAAGGGCCTGATTTGAAAAAAACTGTGGAAACTGGTAAAGCGGGAGGAGCAAAAAAGTGAAACAAGTAACTGCTACAGGACAAACAGTCGAGGAAGCAGTAGAAGAAGCTTTAGCTCAATTAAAGACAACAAAAGACCGCACAGAAGTAGTCATCATTGATGAAGGAAAAAAAGGCATTTTCAGAATATTTGGTTCCCGTCCAGCTGTCGTAAAAGTAACTGTAATTATTGATCCAATCGAAGAAGCGAAGAAATACATTGCTGAAGTAAGTGATAAAATGGGAGTAAACGTTGAAATTGAATGTATCCGTGAAGGGAAGCATATCTACTTCATTTTATCAGGAGGAAAAATTGCTCTTTTGATTGGAAAAAGAGGACAAACGTTAAATTCCCTCCAATATCTCACACAGCTAGTATTAAATCGTTTTTCAGATCAATATTTAACTGTTATGTTAGATGCTGAAGATTATCGAAAAAGAAGGAACGAAACATTGATCCAATTAGCTGGACGACTAGCACAAAAAGCTGTGAAAACAGGGAAAAATGTTGCTCTAGAACCAATGCCTTCATATGAGCGAAAAGTAATTCATTCAGCTTTAGTCGATAATAAAAAAATTAAAACTTTTTCAGATGGTACAGAACCGTACCGCCATATTGTTATAGCACCAAAATAAAAACCATTCCTCAGGAGTGGTTTTTTTTTGCAATAAATTAACTTTAATAAATTAACTAATCACAGCAGGACAACTATTAGATAAAAAGAAAGGGTAAAATGGTGGGTTTTATTGTTATTCACATGTGGATAAGTTAAAATAAGTCATAATAAAACCTTGTTGTGGATAACAACTTGATAGGACTTTTGTATGAAAGTAGCTTGTGTTATTCTAGTAATTTAGGGATACAAACGGAAATTGATGAATGATAAACAGGTCACGGATAATATAGAAGGAAAAATGTTGATATGGAGGTGAAACAATTTGGAATTTGATACAATTGCTGCAATTTCTACTCCAATGGGAGAGGGAGCGATTGCAATTGTCCGATTAAGCGGGGATGAAGCAATTTCAATTGTTGACAAGCTTTTTCGGGGAGTGAATGGAAAAAGGATAGCGAGTGTGCAATCACATACGATTCATTATGGACATTTGATTGATCCAAAAACAGAGCAAGTAGTAGAAGAGGTCATGGTTTCTGTGATGAAGGGCCCTAGGACTTTTACAAAAGAAGATGTTGTTGAAATAAATTGTCATGGTGGAATCGTGTCTGTTAATCGAGTTTTACAATTAGTATTAAACTATGGCGCACAACTTGCAGAACCAGGAGAATTTACAAAACGAGCATTTTTGAATGGACGGATTGACTTATCTCAGGCCGAGGCCGTAATGGATTTAATTCGTGCTAAAACGGATCGAGCCATGAATGTAGCATTGGGGCAAATGGAAGGTCGCCTTTCTAAATTGATTCAAAAGCTTCGCCAGGAAATTTTAGAAATCCTCGCCCAAGTCGAGGTTAACATAGATTATCCGGAATATGATGATGTGGAAGAAATGACTCATGTGATGTTAATTGAAAAAGCTACATATGTTCGAAATGAAATTGAGAAGCTTTTACAAACCTCTCAGCAAGGGAAAATTCTCCGTGAAGGCCTCTCAACTGTAATCATTGGTCGTCCGAATGTTGGTAAGTCATCATTGTTAAATAGCTTAGTTCATGAAAACAAGGCGATTGTTACGGACATCCCTGGAACAACCAGAGATGTGATTGAGGAATATGTGAATGTACGCGGTGTACCGTTAAAGCTTTTGGATACTGCTGGAATTCGTGAAACAGAGGATATTGTAGAAAGAATTGGTGTTGAACGTTCAAGGCAGGTTTTAAAAGAAGCAGATTTAATTTTACTTGTATTAAATTATTCTGATGAGTTCACAGAAGAGGACCGTAATATTTTTCGAGCAGTTGAAGGCATGGATGTTATCGTGATTATAAATAAGACAGATTTACCGCAGCAAATAGATATGGAAACTGTTAATGAACTAGCATTAAACCATAAAATTGTTACGACTTCGTTATTAGAAGATCGTGGAGTCGATGAGCTTGAGGAAGCGATTGCTTCATTGTTTTTTTCTGGTTCAATAGAGTCTGGTGATCTAACATATGTTTCTAATAGTCGCCATATTGCTTTATTAAATCAAGCCGTCCATGCAATCGAGGAAGCAATTAATGGAATAGATATTGGGATCCCAATTGATATTGTGCAAATCGATGTTACGAGAACATGGGAATTACTTGGAGAAATCATCGGAGAAAGCGTTCATGAAAGTCTAATAGATCAACTTTTTTCTCAATTTTGTTTAGGAAAATAAGAAAAAGCGTAGGGCGCCTGTTTGTCGGTGATTAGCTTATGACCATCAAGCCGATGGCGCTTGGAGCTGGATAAATAAAAAGCCAAAGCCTACGTATGGACTGGCGCCAGAAATAATTTGAAACAGTTAGGAGATTATCTTAATGCAATATGAGGCCGGAAATTATGACGTGATTGTCATCGGTGCAGGGCATGCTGGCTGTGAAGCAGGACTTGCTGCAGCACGCCTTGGAGCAAAAACTTTAGTAATCACCATCAATTTAGACATGGTTGCATTTATGCCATGTAACCCATCAATTGGGGGACCTGCAAAGGGAATTGTCGTTCGGGAAATTGATGCCCTTGGTGGGGAAATGGGAAAAAATATTGATAAGACCTATATCCAAATGAGAATGCTGAATACTGGAAAAGGTCCAGCTGTAAGAGCATTACGTGCACAGGCTGATAAGTTTGCTTATCAGCATGAAATGAAAAAAACACTTGAAAATGAGCCTAACATCACCTTGCTCCAGGGAATGGCTGAAACTCTAATCGTTGAAGATGGAGTATGCAAAGGGATGATTACAAAAACTGGAGCAATTTATCGTTCGACGACTGTGGTTATCACAACGGGTACGTATTTAAAGGGAGAAATCATTATTGGAGATTTGAAATACTCCAGTGGTCCTAATAATCAACAGCCTTCCGTAAGATTATCTGAGCATTTACAAGAGCTAGGCTTAGAATTAGTTCGCTTTAAAACAGGAACGCCTCCACGGGTCAACAGTCATACTATTGATTATAGTAAGGCAGAAATTCAACCAGGTGATGAAGTTCCTCGTGCGTTTTCTTACGAAACAACGAAATTTATTACCGATCAGCTCCCATGCTGGTTAACGTATACGAATGAAAATACGCATCATATCATTGATAGCAATTTACATCGTTCTCCTATGTTTTCGGGGATGATAAAAGGAACAGGTCCGCGTTACTGTCCTTCGATTGAGGATAAAGTGGTTCGATTCAATGATAAACCGCGCCATCAAATCTTCTTGGAACCAGAAGGACGCAATACCCAAGAAGTATATGTTCAAGGATTGTCGACTAGTCTTCCTGAAGACGTTCAAAGGCAAATTATTAGATCTATCTCAGGTCTTGAAAACGCTGAAATGATGCGTTCTGGATATGCAATTGAATACGATGCTGTTGTTCCGACCCAGCTTTGGCCAACACTTGAAACAAAAGTGGTTAAAAATCTCTTTACTGCAGGTCAAATTAATGGAACATCTGGTTATGAAGAAGCAGCAGGCCAAGGATTAGTTGCCGGAATTAATGCAGGAAGAAAAGCATTAGCTAGACAAGAAATGATTCTTGGTAGATCTGATGCCTATATTGGTGTATTAATAGATGATCTTGTGACAAAGGGAACGAATGAACCATACCGATTACTAACTTCAAGGGCAGAATATCGTTTGTTATTACGTCACGATAATGCTGATTTACGTTTAACGGAAATTGGTCATCAGATGGGATTAATTTCAGAAGATCGTTACCAAAGATTTTTGGAAAAGAAAGAAATGATTGAGGAAGAGAAAAAACGGTTAAATTCTATCTTTATTAAACCGACAGAGCAAGTCCAAGAGCTTATTAAAGCGCAAGGTGGAAGTGAGCTGAAGGATGGCGTGAGAGCATCTGATCTCTTGAAACGTCCTGAAATGACCTATGATCATATTGACCTCCTTATACCAAGTGAAGTTTTACTTGATTCAGAAGTTAAAGAACAAGTTGAAATTCAAACTAAATATGAGGGTTATATTGAGAAGTCATTACAGCAGGTTGACCGATTAAAGAAAATGGAAGACAAAAAAATCCCTGAAAATATTGATTATGATGCTGTAACAGGCATAGCAACTGAAGCACGTCAGAAATTAAAGAAAGTTCAACCGTTATCAATTGCCCAAGCATCAAGAATTTCAGGGGTGAATCCAGCCGATATTTCAATTTTGTTGGTTTATATTGAACAAGGAAAAATAGTACGTGTTTCAAGGGATTAATTTAATTTTTGGATGTGTTAAAGAACAATGTTGATTTTTGAGCATTCTGTTGATTGGAACGGATACAGCGAGACTCCTGCGGGAGCAGCGGGACAGGTGAGACCCCACAGGCGCTTAGCGCCGAGGAGGCTCACCGCCCGCCCCTAAGGTGCGCTAGTGCCTGCAGCGGAAATCAACAGACATGTTTAATAGAGCCTAATTTGTAAAAAAGGAAGGCATTTCCTATGAATATAGAGCAATTTCAAACGATGTTGGCGGAGAAGGGGATCAGTCTTTCTCCTCACCAACTCGAACAGTATGAACAATATTATCAAACACTGGTTGAATGGAATGAAAAGATGAACTTAACTGCTATTACGGAAAAAGAATCCGTTTATCTTAAGCATTTTTTCGATTCCATTTCAGCTTCCTTTTACTTTGATTTTAATCAACCATTAAATATTTGTGATGTCGGCGCTGGCGCTGGATTTCCAAGTATACCAATTAAAATAGCCTTTCCTAATATTCATGTAACCATTGTGGATTCCTTGAATAAACGGATCCATTTCTTAGAACATCTAGCAGATAAATTAAAACTAGACAATGTTCGGTTTATTCATGATCGGGCTGAAACATTTGGGAGAAACCCTAAACATCGTGAACAATATGACGTTGTGATGGCGAGAGCTGTTGCAAGAATGTCAGTGTTAACAGAACTTTGCTTACCACTTGCTAAAGTGGGAGGAACCTTCATTGCGATGAAGGCTCAAAGTGCATCAGAAGAACTTGAAGCAGCCAATAAAGCAATTACAGTTATGGGTGGAAAATTAACTACTGTTCATTCCTTCATGCTACCTATAGAGGAAAGTGAACGGAATTTGTTAATTGTGAACAAAATGAAATCCACTCCAAAGCAATATCCGAGAAAACCAGGAACTCCTAATAAAACACCAATTGAATAGGATACCTTTTTTCTTCGTATTGTGGCATAATTTGTTTAATGGGATAGAAGCTCGGCAGGAATCTTAATGTTATATAGAGAATCTATTTTAGGGAGTTTCGTAAAGGTGGTGCTGGGTGATGAAGAATTCTTTTTCACGCTTTTTTGGCCTGGGCGAAAAGGGGGAACAGGTTGAGATTGGCATAGATGAAGAGCAATCGAGTGAGCTTGAGGAAACGAGTGAGCATGAGGAGATAAGAAAAATTCCGATAAACAAAATAGTTGCGAACCGTTTTCAACCTAGAACAGTTTTTGATGATGATAAAATTGAAGAATTGGCAAGAACCATACATACCCATGGGATTATTCAACCGATTGTTGTAAGAGAATTCGAAAATGATCGATTTGAAATTATCGCTGGGGAACGTCGTTGGAGAGCAATGAAAAAACTCGGTTGGCTAGAAGCTCCAACGATAATCAAAAATTTAAATGATACCGAAACAGCATCAGTTGCTTTAATTGAAAACCTTCAGCGGGAAGAATTATCTCCTATTGAAGAAGCAGTGGCATATGGTAAACTTCTTGAACTTCACAATTTGACTCAAGAAGCTCTTGCTCAACGACTTGGAAAAGGGCAGTCAACTGTTGCCAATAAGCTTCGTCTTCTAAAGTTACCTCAAGAAGTCCGGGATGCACTATTAAATAAACTGATTACTGAACGACATGCCCGATCTCTCATTCCTTTAAAGGATCCAGAAAAACAGGTCCAATTGCTTAATGAGCTTATTGAAAAAAACTTAAATGTGAAACAAACGGAAGATCGCGTTGTGAAAATGCTTGATCAAACCGATATAAAACAAAAGCCGAAACGAAAAGCATTCAGTAAAGACATGAGAATTGCTGTTAATACCATTCGTCAATCACTAACAATGGTGTCAGACAGCGGGATTAATTTAAATGCAGAAGAAGAGGAATTTGAAGATTTTTACCAATTTACGATTCGAATTCCCAAAAAGAAATAAGGCTAGAAATAATTAGAAGAAATATTTAAATGCGAAGATGGAAAACAAGTTCAACTTGCTTCCTCTTCGCTTTTTTATTTGTTTTCACGTGAAATTAATAAGATGTCCGGAAAAAATGTGCTTTTTTAGTCAAAATAAACCCCTTTTTCTACCAAACTAGCTAACAAGATTTTTAATAAAAAGACGATTCTCTTATCCTTTTCATGATAAAATAGAATACATGATTGCAAGTTTAGCCGTTTTTATGGTAATTATTTAACAAAATGTAACTTAGAAAAAGACCTTTCATAGCGGAGTAATCCCCTTTGAGGAGTTTCACTTTATTGGAAATGAAGGTAGGTGACGTCGTGAGCAAAACTATTGCCATCGCGAACCAAAAGGGAGGGGTCGGGAAAACGACCACTTCAGTTAATCTAGGCGCCTGCTTAGCATACATAGGAAAAAAGGTCTTGTTAGTAGACATCGATCCACAGGGGAATGCGACAAGTGGGATTGGTGTTGAAAAGGCTGGGGTAGAACAATGTATCTATGATGTTCTAGTCGACGATGTAGAAGCAAGCAAGGTCATTATGCCAACTGTCGTTGAAAATCTGTTTGCAATCCCTGCTACGATTCAATTAGCTGGGGCGGAAATTGAGCTTGTACCGACTATTTCACGTGAAGTTCGTTTAAAAAGAGCTTTAGAAGAGGTTAAGGATCAATTTGATTTTATTATCATCGATTGCCCTCCATCACTTGGTCTATTGACACTTAATGCCTTAACTGCTGCAGATTCTGTCCTTATTCCTGTTCAATGTGAGTATTATGCTCTTGAAGGATTAAGCCAGCTTTTAAATACAGTCCGACTTGTTCAAAAGCATCTTAATCATGATTTGAAAATTGAAGGTGTATTGTTAACCATGCTTGACGCAAGAACAAATTTAGGCCTTCAAGTCATTGAAGAGGTAAAAAAATATTTTCAAGATAAAGTCTATCAAACTATTATCCCAAGAAATGTACGCCTGAGCGAGGCACCAAGCCACGGGGAACCAATCATTATATATGATCCGAAATCTCGTGGGGCCGAGGTTTATTTAGATCTGGCGAAGGAAGTGGTTGTTAATGGCTAAAGGATTAGGAAAAGGGCTGAATGCCTTTTTTACAAATATGGAAGCTGAGGCAGAAGAAACGGTACAAGAAATTATGTTAAAAGAGCTTCGTCCTAATCCATATCAACCACGGAAAATTTTTAAAGCAGAAGCAATTGAGGAATTAAAACAATCAATCCTTGAGCATGGTATTCTTCAACCAATCATTGTAAGAAAGAGTATAAAAGGCTATGAAATTGTTGTCGGAGAAAGACGTTTCCGTGCTGCTAAGGAAGCCAAACTTGAAAAAATCCCAGTGGTTGTTAGGAATTTAACTGAGCAGCAAATGATGGAATTAGCGGTTCTTGAAAATCTCCAGCGGGAAGATTTAACTCCTATTGAGGAAGGATCTGCCTATCAAATGCTCATGCAAAAGCTAGGGCTAACCCAAGAGGAATTAGCAAAACGGCTTGGTAAGAGTAGACCACATATTGCTAACCTAGTTCGCTTATTGTCCCTTCCAAATAAAATTCAGGATTTAATATCTTCGGGTGAAATTTCAATGGGGCATGGCAGGGCATTGCTTGGGTTAAGAAAAAAAGAAAACATTCCTGCAGTTGTTGAGAAGATAATAAAAGCCAATCTTAACGTCCGCCAGCTTGAGCAGTACATTCAACAGTTAAACGAAAATGTTTCACGTGAAACAAAAAAGGAAAAGCAAAAGAAAGATATCTTTATAGTAGAACAAGAATCTTATTTGCGTGAACGCTTTGGCACGACAGTTAATATAAAAAAATCGAAAAACAAAGGGAAAATCGAAATAGAGTTTCTTACAAAAGAAGATCTTGAACGGATTCTTGAATTACTAGAAACAGCTCATTTTCCATCATAGCCAACTTAATTGTTGGCTTATTTTATTACAATAAAATCGAAATATAGGTAGAAAACCCCATGCAATAGTGGTAGTTTAGTACTATTAAAATTTTTCGTACTTCGAATGAAAAGATAGGGGAACGAGGATGTTTTTATTAGGAACAATTGTAAATGGTTTATTAATCGTGATTGGAACCATGTTAGGGAAATTATTTCAGCGCATTCCAGAAGAAATGAAGTATTCAGTTATGCATGTTATTGGACTGGCTGTCATGGTTTTAGGATTACAAATGGGCTTTAAAAGTGAAAATTTCTTAATTGTCATCCTTAGCCTTGTAATTGGAACAGTCATTGGGGAATATTTTGTCTTGGAAAATAAGCTAAATTCTCTAGGATTATGGCTGGAAAATAAAATCGGTGGTTCAAAAAGTGAAGGAAGTATTGCAGAAGGTTTTGTAACAGCGACCCTTATTTTTGTAATTGGTGCAATGGGTATTATTGGAGCCTTAGATAGTGGAATTCGTGGAGATCATGACGTCCTATATACAAAAGCAATTATTGATGGTTTCACGGCACTCATTTTAACAACCACATTAGGGATTGGTGTGTTATTTTCAGCTATTCCAGTTGTTCTCTATCAAGGTGTGATAGCCACGTTTGCTACTCAAATTGATCGTTTTGTCCCACAAGCCTTAATGGATAGTTTTATCTTGGAAATGACTGCTACTGGTGGTGTAATGATATTTGCTATTGGGTTAAACTTAGCTGGAATAACAAAAATTCGTGTAGCAAATTTACTCCCTAGTATAGTAATTTCTGGTGTGATTGTAACACTTATTTATAGTTACCATCATTATTTTTAACAAGGCTCTGTTAAACTAGAATGTTGATTTCCGTTCCAGGCACTCGCTTTCCGCGGGGCGGGCGCTGAGCCTCCTCGGCGCTTTAGCGGAGGCCACTGAAAAAGTCCAAGTTTTTAATTTAGGCAGTTGAAAGTTTGATTAAACCAAACTTTCAACTGCCTTTTTGCCTTATAATAACGATATTAAATGTATGTAGGTGGTATCCCGATGATTTCCAATCAAGAAACACTTAATCTTAGCCCATTCATGGCAATCTACGAAATAGTTGTGCCAAAAAGTAATATGCTTCGCCAAATCAATGAACTAGTGGACTTTTCATTTATTCTCGAAGAATTAAAAACGAAATATTGTCTTGATAACGGTCGAAATGCCATTTCACCGATTCGCATGTTCAAATATTTATTACTAAAATCGATATTTGATCTATCTGATGTGGATGTAGTAGAACGTTCAATATATGATATGTCGTTTAAATATTTCCTGGATATGGCACCAGAAGATTCCGTGATTGATCCTAGTTCCTTAACGAAATTTCGTAAACTCCGTCTTCAAGATGAGGATTTATTAGATTTGCTCATTGGCAAAACAGTTGAGATTGCTCTGGAAAAAGAAATCATAAAAAGTAAAACCATTATCGTGGATTCCACACATACGAAAGCGCGTTATAACCAAAAATCTCCGAAGGAATTTTTACAAGAGAAAGCGAAAAATGTTCGAAAAGCCGTGTATCGAATTGATGAATCCATGAAGGAAAAATTCCCTGCGAAAACAACTTCTGTTGAAGTAACCGATGAATTAGATTATTGTCGTCGAATCATTACTGTTGTCGAAAAAGAACCACAAATCGCTAAGGTACCTGCGGTCAAAGAAAAATTAAATGTTCTAAAAGAGATCGTAGAAGATTATACAGAACAACTTAGCTATTCAAATGATCCAGACGCACGGGTCGGACACAAAACAGAGGACTCTTCTTTTTTTGGGTTCAAAACGCATTACGCGATGGCTAATGAACGGATTATTACAGCGGCAGTTATGACAACAGGTGAAAAAAGTGATGGAAAATATCTGCGGGATTTAACAAAAAAAAGCCAAGCAACTGGAATGAAAATTGACAAAATCATTGGAGATACAGCCTACTCTGAGAAAGATAATATTCGATTCGCGAAAGAAAATGAATTAGCACTTGTTTCCAAATTACATCCGCATATTACACATGGCAGACGCACAAAAGAAGAAGAGTTTGAATTTAATAAAGATGCAGGAATGTATGTATGTAAAGCAGGGCATATGGCTAATAGAAGGAAATATGAAGGACGAAAGGGACAAGATAAAAACCCTAGAATCAAATACTTTTTTGATATTGAAAAATGTAAAGTGTGCCCTTTTCATGATGGCTGTTATAAAGAAGGAGCGAAAAGTAAATCTTATTCTGTGACAATCAAATCAACAGAACATGCCGATCAGGAGGCATTTCAAAACACAGAAGAATTTAAAGAGTTAGCGAAATCTCGCTATAAAATTGAAGCGAAAAATAGTGAGTTGAAACATAGACACGGGTATGATATTGCATCATCTGCGGGTCTATTAGGCATGAAGATTCAGGGAGCTACAGCGATATTCGCTGTCAACCTTAAACGAATACTAAAACTCCTCAATGAAAAAGAATAAAAAAAGATAAGGAAAAGGGCAATTTTTCGTCCAAAAACAGACGATAAATTGCCTTTTTTGTACCAAAATTTATTTACAGACGTAAAAATCGTATGTTTTTCAGTGGCCTCGCTTTAGCGCCTGTGGGGTCTCACCTGTCCCGCTGCTCCCGCAGGAGTCTTTGCGCCTTCCACTCCAATCAACATTGTGCAAAAAATCAACATTGAGCTTTAACACAGCCCTTAACAAAAAAAGGAAGGTACCTACCTTCCTCAGATTGTCGAGAAAGAGTATTTTTCTCGGCAATTTTTTATTTAGCCTGCTAATTGGCCGGTTGTTTCCGCTTCAAGTGCTCGCTTTCCGCGGGGCGGGCGCTGAGCCTCCTCGGCGTAAACGCCTGCGGGGTCTCACCTGTCCCGCTGCTCCCGCAGGAGTCGAGCACCTTCCGCTCCAATCAACCTAAAGTAAATCAACCTGAGGTATTGCCACACACTTTTTCTAGCCTAGACAAGTGTGTGGCAATCTTTTTCATATTTTGGCAAGCTGCAGTAAGCAATACCTGCTCGCTCGCATTCCTCAATCCCCTCAACCTACAATAGCGAAGCCCATGCAGTTCTTTTGAATCTGCGAAGCTTCGCTCAATTTTTTCTTTCCTAAATTTATAAAGCATTTTTCCTGATTTTGATAGACGATTGAGCCGCACCTTCTCCTTATATTCTTCCCATACATGTCGGGTGACGACCTTCGTCTTGTTTTTTGATCTCGTACATTCCTTCAACAGAGGACATTCTGCACATTTCTTTGGGTTTGACTTATATTCACGATATCCTTCTCTTGTAGTCGTGCGATACACTAATTCCTGTTCATTTGGGCAAGTATATAGATCTCTTTCTTTGTCATATTGAAATTTCCATTTTGGAAATAAGCCTTTAGTTGGGTGATATCTTCTATGCGCAATAACCCCAAAAATATTTCGATCATGGAGCCCTTTACAAATAGGATTTGTAAGAAAACCAGAGTCTAATCCGACTGCTTCTACTTTTAATCCAAATCTTTCGATTTGACGGTCCAAGCGAGAGAGGTAAGGGACAGAGTCATGGACATTTCCTGGAGTTACGTAGGCATCCGTTATAATATTAAACTTCATGTCTGTTGTACGGTGGTCCAGATAACAGAACATTTCCTGCTTATTTTCCCTGGACATGAATCCACACTCAGGATCCGTTGTACTTTTTCGGATAACTTTTGTCTCTGTCACCTCCTCTCGTTCTTTTAAAGCTTTTTTCCGTGATTTAGCCTATCATCCTCAATTGCTTTATTCAGCTCATCTATGTACTCGCGAGTTTCCACTTCAACTTCCTCACGAGTGAATTTATTCTTATTGGCGTTCGCTTTAAGATGAGTCGAGTCCGAAAATAAAACACGCCCACCAACCATCTTATGGTTTATGGCTTTATGGACAATTTCATCAAATATTTCTTGAAAGATGTTTGTTTCCTTAAAACGTGTTCTTCGATTCCAACTGATAGTTGAATGATGAGGAACTGGGTCATTTAGCTTCAATCCTAAGAACCATCGATAAGCAACGTTAGTTTGAATTTCTCGTTCCAATTGACGTTCCGAACGAATGCCATAAAAATATCCAATAAACATCATCTTGAAAAGCAGAATTGGATCAGTTGGACGACCGTTATCTTCTGAGTAATAGGGCCGAACCTTTTCTCCAACAAATGAAAAATCAATATATTTATCCACCTTTCTTAAAAGGTGATTTTGAGGCACCAAATCTTCGATAAAAACAAATTCAGCTTCATTTTGAACAACCTTTTTGGGTTTGAACATTCTATTCACCGTCCTGTTCTTGATAAGAATATTATACCATATTAACGCGGTGAATTATTAAAGTTATTAAACAAAATAATAGGCTGTCGAGAGTTTCTCGACAGCCTGAGGAAGGTACCTACCTTCCTTTCAGGCTGTCGAGAAGCTCCGGACAGTCTATTATTTTACTTGAAAACTTTAGTGAATAGCCGCGTTAATTCGTTACAAAATTATTAATAACTAGGCTGTTCAATAGGTTTGTTGATTTCCGTTCCAGCCGCTTCGCGGTCCTTAGGGCTGGGCGTCGCTAACGCTCCTGCTGGGGTCTCACCTGTCTCGCAGGAGTATTCGCGCTTTCCACTCCAATTAACAGGTCCGTTAGCATAGGCAATCTTATATTAAAAATTAGCATTTAATGGTCTTACAATATAAGGAAGGTATCTAACTTCCTTTTTTATTTTGTTTAAAAAGTGAAAAATGATGATAGTGTTATTATGTTGTTTTTTCTTGGCCAATTTGTTCCCACCAAAGATCTTGACGATGATGTAGCGTACTTGCTTCATGAATTCCATTAGCGATTGTCTTGGCCATTTTTAATACCAAGTTAAGTCTGGTGTTTTGCAGAACAAAAAATTCCATGAAACCACTAACGTTTACAATCCCAGTAATATGAATGTCACCTACCTCGGGTAGGTCCTTATTTACTCCTGCGCCTGGCTTAACAGGTCCATCTGAAACTTGGATCACACCAACACTTTTTAAGCGACCTAAACAGGCATCTATCCCAATAATGAATGGGTCCGTGTGTTTTTCGTGAATGTCGCTTAATTGATCCTTTAAATTTACTGCATGAATTGGATTTTCTAACGTACCGTACACGAAAAAAGGAGAAACTGCTTTTTCCTCAAGAAGAGTACCTACTAGTGGGCCTAATGAATCTCCTGTGGATCGGTCAGTACCAATACAAACAAAGACAATCGGTCGATTTGTGCTTAAACCAGCCATCTTTGATTTTAGTTCAAATGCCAGTTTTTCCGGTGCCGATATTTCGTCATGGAGAATTCTAGATCTACCACCTTTCTTGTCAAAGAAACCTGGTATAAAATTCATTAGTTTCCACCTCTTCTCATTGTACTAACAGTATACGGAAAATAATCAATATGTATACGTGTGGTTGTAAGAAAACAATAAGGTTTTGGAAAAATCTACGATTGCATATTTATTTTAGCTGATAGCTGATTTCTGTTAAGATAGAAGGAACAGTAATTCTGATGTAAGTAGGTGTTGAAGGTGAATCTCTCAGAAACAGCAATGATAAAGTTGTCTGAAAAATTAATGAATCAGGATACCTGGATAAATATGGGGATAGGGTTGTTGAAGCTAGTTGCTATTTTTATTCTCACAAGTCTGTTTATCCGAATAGGAAAATTTGCTATTCATAATATTTTTAAGGTGCGTTCTAAGGCACCAATTAGAACGTCAGAACGACGTGAAGCAACCCTGATGAAGTTACTCGATAATATTTTATCATATGTTATCTATTTTATTGCGTTTATCATGATCCTTTCAACGATTGGTATCAATGTGAAACCGTTATTGGCTGGGGCAGGGATTGTAGGATTAGCGGTTGGATTTGGTGCTCAAAACCTGGTTCGCGATATCATTACAGGTTTTTTCATCATTTTTGAGGATCAGTTTTCTGTTGGAGACTATGTAAGAATTGGCCAATATGAGGGGACTGTTGAGGAAATTGGTTTAAGAACAACAAAGATTAAGAGTTTTTCAGGTGAAAGACATGTTATCCCTAATGGTGGTATTACAGATGTAACTAATTTTTCAATTCATAATAGCATGGCCATCGTTGATGTCGGTATCGCTTATGAAGAAGATATTGACCGCGCTGAAAAAGTAATTCTTGAACTATTAGAAACGTTGCCTGATAAATATGAAGAAATTATAAGCCCGCCACAGTTATTGGGTGTTCAAAGTCTTGGTCCTTCAGAGGTTGTATTAAGAATTGTTGCTGAAACAGAGCCAATGCGGCATTTGGCAGTGTCTAGAATGATCAGGAAAGATGTTAAACACTGGTTGGACGAGAGAAACATTGAAATTCCGTTTCCACGTTTAGTCATGTATTCAAGATCAGAAGATCCAATCAATCAAAAAGTTTTTGCAGGTAACAAGGAGGGATAAGGATATGGAAGAAAAGGTATATAATTTAAACGATGTGGTTGAAATGAAAAAATCTCACCCTTGCGGAGCCAATCAATGGAAAATTATTCGGATGGGAATGGATATTCGGATCAAGTGTGAAGGTTGTGGTCATAGTGTTCTTATTCCTCGTCGAGATTTTTCTAGGAAAATGAAAAAGATATTAGTGAAGCATGAAGAGTGATTCATGCTTCTTGTGTTTTTAGCAGCTTGTCTCTATAATTGTGAAAGACTATATGAGTAATACTAAATTTAATGAGTGTCTAGCGTAAAGCGCCTAGCCTCTCGAGGTCACAAGCAAAGGAACGCCGCCTGTGTGATTCTTCTTGTGCTTGTCGGGCCTTAGCGAGGTGCTTTTCGCTTTTATATTAATAGAAGAAGTAGAGGAGTGACAATGGATGGCTTTAACAGCAGGAATTGTCGGATTACCGAATGTCGGAAAGTCCACTTTGTTTAATGCAATTACCCAAGCAGGTGCAGAATCTGCTAACTATCCTTTTTGTACAATTGACCCTAATGTAGGGATAGTAGAGGTTCCAGATCATCGATTAACAAAATTAACTGAACTTGTTCAACCTAAGAAAACTGTTCCAACCGCCTTCGAATTTACAGATATTGCCGGAATCGTAAAAGGTGCGAGTAAAGGTGAAGGCCTTGGTAACAAATTCTTGTCACACATTCGCGAAGTGGATGCGATTTGTCAGGTTGTTCGATGCTTTGCTGATGATAATATCACTCATGTAGCAGGGAAAGTTGATCCGATTGATGATATCGAAACAATTAATCTAGAACTAATTTTAGCGGACATGGAGACTGTTGAGAAACGAATCAGTCGTGTCGAAAAATTATCTAAGCAAAAAGATAAAGACGCCGTGGTTGAATTCGAAGTACTAACAAAATTAAGAGATGCTTTTGAAGCAGAAAAACCTGCTCGTACAGTTGAGTTTACTGAAGAACAAATGAAGGTTGCCAAAGGACTACATCTATTAACAATCAAACCTGTTCTTTATGTGGCCAATGTTGCTGAAGAAGATGTGTCTGATCCTTCCGGTAATGAGTATGTCCAACTTGTTAAAGATTTTGCTGCTAAAGATAATGCGGAAGTCATTGTGATTTGTGCAAAAATCGAATCAGAGATTGCCGAGCTTGAAGGCGAAGAAAAAGCAATGTTTTTGCAAGAGCTTGGAATTGGTGAGTCTGGATTAGATCAATTAATTCGTGCTGCCTATCATTTATTAGGTTTAGCTACGTATTTCACTGCTGGTGTACAGGAGGTTCGTGCTTGGACATTCCGCAAAGGGATGAAAGCTCCACAATGTGCTGGAGTAATCCACTCTGATTTTGAACGCGGCTTTATTCGTGCTGAAACAGTTTCTTATGATGATTTATTAGCAGGCGGGAATATGGCAGCTGCTAGAGAAGCAGGACGAGTTCGATTAGAAGGAAAAGAGTACGAAGTAAAAGACGGAGACGTCATTCACTTTAGATTTAATGTATAAAAGACAATAAAAACAGATGACAAGACGGCAACTTACAAGTGGTTGTCGTCTTTAATTTTGGCTCTCTTCTAAAAGACTGTTGTTTTTTTATAGGTTTTTAGAAAGAAAACCGTTGATAAAGAAGTTGATTGGAGCGGAAGGTGCTCGACTCCTGCGGGAGTAGCGGGACAGGTGAGACCCCGCAGGCGTAAAACGCCGAGGAGGCTCACCGCCCGCCCCGCGGAAAGCGAGCATCATGGAGCGGAAATCAACCACACTTCTCTTTTAGTAAATAGCAACAGAGTTTATGAAAACAGCCTTAATTTTAATAAAATTGCATATTGGGAAGAGTTATGATATAATTCTACCTTGTGAGTAATGAATAATTGCTCCTTGCCCATATTGGGCCGTCTAGACCAAAAGGAGGTGAAAGTGATGAAAAAGTACGAAGTTATGTACATCATTCGTCCAAACATTGAAGATGAAGCTAAAAAAGCTTTAGTTGAACGTTTCAACACGATCCTAACTGATAACGGTGCGGAATTAGCTGAAGCGAAAGATTGGGGTAAACGTCGTCTTGCATATGAAATCAATGATTTCCGTGATGGATACTACCAATTAGTAACTGTTGCTTCTGATTCTGCTGCGGTAGAAGAATTCTCCCGTTTAGCAAAAATCAGTGAAGATATCATCCGTCATATGGTGATTAAACTAGAAGAAAAATAATTTTCGAATTGAATTGATATATTCTTCCGTTTATTGATTGTTTCACGTGAAACATTTGAGAGGAAGAAAGGAGTTGGTTCTGATGATGAATCGTGTAGTTCTTGTCGGACGTTTAACAAAAGACCCGGATTTGCGTTATACACCTAATGGAGTAGCAGTTGCTACATTTACCCTTGCAGTGAATCGTTCTTTTTCAAATCAACAAGGAGAACGGGAAGCGGATTTTATTAACTGTGTGGTCTGGAGACGGCCAGCAGAAAATGTCGCTAATTTCTTGAAAAAGGGTAGCCTTGCTGGTGTAGACGGGCATATTCAAACACGCCACTATGAGGGTCAGGACGGCAAGCGCGTTTATGTGACAGAAGTAGTAGCAGAAAGTGTTCAATTTCTTGAACCAAAAAGCAGTGCATCTGGTGACAGAGGCGGAAGCGGTACTTATAACGAGCCACGGGAACAACAAGGTTCTCCGTTTGGTAACAGTAATAATAATCAGAATCAGAATCAACGTCAAAATAATAACAATAAGGGCTATACTCGTGTGGATGAAGATCCTTTCGCTGGTGATGGACAAATTGACATCTCCGATGATGATCTTCCATTCTAACACCGTAACAGCTCAAAGAAGGAGGTACATGAGATGGCAGGCGGACGTAAAGGTGGACGTGCAAAACGTCGTAAAGTGTGTTACTTTACAGCAAATGGAATTACACGCATCGATTATAAAGATGTTGATCTATTGAAAAAATTTATCTCTGAACGCGGTAAAATTTTACCACGTCGTGTAACTGGAACTAGTGCAAAGTACCAACGTAAATTGACTGTAGCAATTAAACGTGCTCGTCAAATGGCTTTGTTACCATACGTATCAGGTGAATAATAAGTAGTAAAAGACAGTGGGTTTGCTCACTGTCTTTTTCTATATAAACGAAATGATTGTTAATCCTGTGTTGAATCCAAAATCCATACTAGCTAAAATAGACATTATGAAGGATTCTGTTTGTGGAGGTTTTTAATGAAAAATGCAAATCAGTTAACCAAAGGGGCAATGTTCTTAGCAATATACTCTGTTTTATTGTTAATCACCCTATACATACCGATATTAGGTGCGATCGTTAATTTATTTTTACCATTACCATTTATTTTGTTCGCAGCAAGGAACAATTTAAAAAGCTCTGTTGTGTTTTTTATTGCGTCAATGTTACTTTCACTCATCATTGGCAGTATGTTAGCAATTCCAGTGACTTTGGCATTTGGTATGACCGGGGTAACAATTGGTTATTTAATTAATAAGCAAAAAAACAGGTGGACAGTGATTCTCGCATCATCAATGGTTTTCTTAGTTAATGTAATTGGGCAATATATTGTTTCTGTAGTATTTTTAAAGATGAACATCATTAAAGAGGCTGTACAAACTTTTCGAGATTCGTATCAAACTAGTATTGAGATGATGAAGAATCTAGGACAAGCGCCAAATGAACAGGTTATAAAGCAAATGGAAACAAGCGTCTCTATGATTGAAACACTGATGCCAAGTGCTTTCGTAATGGTTTCTTTTTTTATTGTTTTAATTATGTTGATTTTATCAATGCCAATTTTAAAACGATTTGGTGTAACGATACCTGGGTGGAAGCCTTTTAGAGAGCTAATCCTCCCAAAAAGTCTATTATGGTATTACTTATTAAGTATGCTATTGAGCTTAATGTTAAATCCTGCTCAGGGCACCTATTTATACATGGCGCTCGCAAATCTTGTGTTTATTTTACAATTGTGTATGATTATCCAAGGAATTTCGTTTGTTTTTTATTATTGTAATCTTAAAAGTTATTCAAAGGCTATAGCCATCACAGTAGTTGTTTTTTCTTTCTTACTCCCGTTTTTACTTTATATTGTAAGGATATTAGGTATAATTGACCTAGGCTTTAATTTAAGACAACGTCTAGAGAATAATGCAAAATAAAGCATATATTGCATGATAATGGTTCTTGCTTGAACCGTGAAATCATTACAGTTCTGGGAGCTGAAGATATGTCTTCATTTTTGGAGAAGAAGTCCATGAGGTATCCGTTATTTGGATTATTGGGCTTAACAGCAATGCTTCTTGGTCTGTTAGCCTACTATAACTGGTGGATTGGTTTGTTGGGGTTCTTCCTCACCACGATACCATATTATTATTTTTTTTCATTTTCCCGGCAGGAACAAAAAGATACGGAAGAATATATCTCTACTCTCTCCTATCGAGTAAAAAAGGTCGGTGAAGAAGCTTTAAATGAGATGCCGATTGGGATTATGCTCATAAATGATGATTACTTTATCGAGTGGACAAATCCATTTTTAGCATCCTTCTTTCATGAAGATAGGCTAGTTGGAAGGTCGCTTTATGATGTAGCAGATTTACTTATTCCGTTAATAAAGCAAGAAGTTGATACTGAAATCATTACTTTACACGAACGTAAATTACGGGTGATTCATAAACGCGAGGAACGCCTATTATACTTTTTTGATGTGACTGAACAAAAGGAAATCGAAAAATTATATCGCGATGAACGAACCGTTATCGGGATTATCTTTTTAGATAATTATGATGAATTGACACAAGGAATGGACGACCCAACTCGGAGTAGCATTAACAACTTGGTTACATCACTTTTAAATAACTGGGCAAGAGACAACGGAGTATTTCTTAAGCGCATTTCATCGGAACGTTTTATTGCTGTTTTTAACGAGCACATTCTTCTTTTTTTAGAAAAAGGGAAGTTTGGAGTTCTTGATGAAGTCAGGGAAAAAACATCAAAGCAAAATGTTCCGCTAACCTTAAGTATTGGAGTAGGGACAGGTGTATCTTCCTTACCGGAATTGGGGACATTGGCTCAGTCGAGTCTTGATCTTGCTTTAGGTAGAGGCGGAGATCAAGCAGCCATAAAAAAACCAAATGGAAAAGTAAAGTTTTACGGTGGAAAGACTAATCCTGTTGAAAAACGGACTAGAGTTCGTGCTCGCGTAATCTCCCATGCATTAAAAGAATTGATTTCAGCCAGCGATAAAGTTATCATAATGGGACATAAAAATCCTGATATGGATGCGATTGGTGCAGCTATTGGGATTTTAAAAGTTACACAAATGAATGAAAAAGATGGATTTATTGTACTTGATAATCAGCAAACGGATTCAAGTGTTGGCAGACTTATGCAGGAAATAAAACAAAAGGAATCTCTTTATGCCCGCATGATTAGCCCTGAAAACGCAATGGAGATTGTAACTGAACGGACGCTACTGGTTATCGTAGATACACATAAACCATCATTAGTGATTGAAGAAAAGCTATTAGCTAAAATAGATAATGTTGTCGTCATTGACCATCATCGCCGGGGTGAGGAGTTTATTGAAAGTCCCTTACTTGTTTATATGGAACCCTATGCCTCATCTACAGCTGAATTGGTGACGGAATTACTTGAGTACCAGCCTAAGCGGGGTAAAATTGACATGCTCGAAGCGACTGCCCTTTTGGCAGGAATTATCGTAGATACAAAGAGTTTCACGTTAAGAACGGGTTCCAGGACGTTTGAGGCTGCCTCCTATTTACGGGCACATGGAGCAGATACTATTTTAGTGCAGAAATTTTTGAAGGAAGACCTTCACTCTTTTCTAAAACGTTCCAAATTGATTGAGTCTGTCTATTTCTATCATCCTGGAATTGCAATTGCTAAAGGGAATGAAGAAGATATATATGATCAAATTGTTCTTGCACAATCAGCAGATACCTTGTTAACGTTAAATGGAGTGATTGCTTCTTTTGTCCTTTCCAAGCGGGGAGAGAATGTGATAGGGATTAGCGCACGTTCTTTAGGTGATATCAATGTTCAAGTTATTATGGAACATTTAGATGGAGGCGGCCACTTGACCAATGCAGCCACGCAAATAGAAAATGGTTCCGTTTTGGAAGCTGAAATGCGATTAAAGCAGGCAATCGATGAATATTTAGAAGGGGGCAAAAAGGAATGAAAGTAATTTTTTTAAAGGATGTTAAAGGAAAAGGAAAAAAAGGTGATGTTAAAAACGTTGCTGATGGATACGCACAAAATTTCCTTTTAAAGCAAGGCTTAGCAAAAGAAGCTTCACAAGCAAATGTTAGCACTTTAGACGCTCAAAAGAAGAAAGAAGAAAAACAAGCTGAAAAAGAACTAGAGGCAGCAAACCAACTTAAAGTACAGCTTGAAAAAATTACTGTAGAACTTTCTGCTAAATCTGGTGAAGGTGGTCGTTTGTTTGGATCGATTACAAGTAAGCAGATTGCCGAGGAATTATTTAAAAGCCATAAAATTAAAATTGATAAGCGTAAAATTGAATTGGCAGATGCAATTCGTGCCTTAGGCTTTACGAAGGTACCAGTTAAGCTCCATACAGAGGTAACTGCTACATTAAATGTTCATGTAAAAGAAGTAAGCTAAAATTGGCAGTTCAAATATGAGTTAAACATGTTAGAATAGAAGAGTTGAACCAAATGGTGATCGGTAAAGAGCTGATCACTTTTTTTCTACGATTGTTAGATTATTTTAAGTCAATGCTCTAAAAAGGAGGTTACTTTATAGATGAGTGAATTATTAATAGATCGTCTTCCTCCCCAAAATATTGAAGCGGAGCAGGCTGTATTAGGTGCCATTTTTTTAGAGCCGCAAGCTTTGACCTTGGCTTCTGAGATTCTCATACCAGAAGACTTTTACAGATCTTCTCATCAAAAAATCTTTAGTGTTATGCTGAATCTTAATGATCAAGGGAAAGCAGTTGATTTAATAACCGTAACTGAAGGCTTAGCAGCCACCAAATTGCTTGAAGACACAGGTGGTGTTGGTTATCTAAGTGAGCTAGCGGCGTCCGTTCCAACCGCAGCCAATATTGAATATTACGCAAAAATTGTGGAAGAAAAGTCCTTGCTTCGTAGACTAATTCGGACGGCTACTGGAATTGCTCAAGATGGCTACAGCCGTGAGGATGAAGTAACTACTCTTTTAGGTGAAGCTGAGAAGAGCATTTTAGAGGTAGCACAACGGAAGAATGCCGGTGCCTTTCACAATATCAAGGATGTATTAGTTAGAACCTATGATAATATTGAACTATTAAATAATCGAAAAGGTGATGTTACTGGGATTGCGACAGGATTTTCTGAGCTTGACCGGATGACAGCGGGATTTCAGCGAAACGATTTGATTATCGTAGGTGCACGTCCCTCTGTTGGTAAGACTGCCTTTGCCTTAAATATTGCCCAAAATGTTGCTACCAAAACAGGTGAAAATGTTGCGATTTTCAGTCTCGAAATGGGTGCAGAACAGCTTGTTATGCGTATGCTTTGTGCGGAGGGAAATATTAATGCGCAAAACCTCCGGACCGGTGCTCTAACTGATGAGGACTGGGGAAAACTGACAATGGCAATGGGAAGCCTGTCTAATGCTGGGATTTTTATCGATGATACCCCTGGTGTTAGAATAGGGGAAATTCGCTCTAAATGTCGCCGCTTAAAACAAGAGCATGGCTTAGGGATGGTTTTAATTGACTATTTGCAGCTTATTCAGGGTGATGGACGATCGGGTGAAAATCGGCAGCAAGAAGTATCAGAGATTTCCCGTACATTAAAGCAACTTGCCCGTGAGTTGGAAGTGCCTGTAATCGCCTTGTCGCAGTTATCACGTGGTGTTGAACAACGACAGGATAAAAGACCAATGATGTCTGATATTCGTGAATCAGGGAGTATTGAGCAGGATGCTGATATTGTTGCCTTCTTGTACCGTGACGATTATTATGACAAAGAAACTGAAAACAAAAATATTATCGAAATTATTATTGCAAAACAACGTAATGGTCCAGTTGGAACTGTGCAGTTGGCCTTTGTAAAAGAGTATAATAAATTCGTAAACTTAGAGACACGCTATGGAGATGCGTCCGTTTCTCCAGGCGCATAGACTTATTTCTTATAAACATAATAGGGATGAAATAAAGGAGTTAGCCTAGTAAAATGGTTAACCCTTTTTTATTATTTTCATATAAAAAAGAGATTATTAGATTTACGAACGTATAATATAAATTTAATAAAAATGTTCGTGTTTTATTGACTTTTCACTAGTGAAATTGATAAAATTAGGATGGTTTTTAAACAGAAAGTAAATATAACGTGTAACCTAGGAGGTTCTTTAGATGTCATCAGTTGTAGTTGTTGGCTCACAGTGGGGCGATGAAGGAAAAGGAAAAATCACAGATTTTTTATCAGAAAATGCGGAAGTGATTGCCCGCTATCAAGGTGGGAATAATGCCGGACACACGATTCGTTTTAATGAAGTGACATATAAATTGCATTTAATTCCATCAGGGATATTCTATAAGGAAAAAACAAGTGTTATCGGAAATGGAATGGTCGTTGATCCTAAAGCTCTGATTACAGAATTGGCTTATCTTCATGAACGTGGCGTTACAACTGAAAATCTACGCATAAGCAATCGTGCTCATGTAATTTTACCTTACCATCTCAAATTGGATGAAGTAGAGGAAGCACGTAAAGGTGACAATAAAATTGGTACAACTAAAAAGGGCATTGGTCCAGCTTACATGGACAAAGCAGCTCGGTGTGGAATTAGAATTTCTGATCTACTAGAACGTGATGTTTTTGAAGAAAAATTGACACGAAACCTCGAAGAAAAAAATCGTTTATTTGAGCGTTTTTATGAAACAGAAGGCTTCAAAATTGAGGATATTTTAGATGAGTACTACGAATATGGACAGCAAATTAAGCAATATGTGTGTGACACTTCAGTTGTATTAAATGATGCATTAGATGAAGGTCGCCGCGTTTTATTTGAAGGCGCTCAAGGGGTTATGCTTGATATTGATCAAGGTACATATCCATTTGTTACATCCTCTAATCCAGTTGCCGGTGGAGTTACAATTGGTTCAGGTGTTGGACCAACAAAAATCAGCCATGTTGTAGGTGTATGTAAAGCTTATACTACACGTGTTGGGGATGGCCCGTTCCCTACTGAGTTAAACAATGAAATTGGTCATCAAATTCGTGAGGTTGGCCGTGAGTATGGTACAACGACAGGTAGACCACGTCGTGTTGGTTGGTTTGACAGTGTTGTTGTTCGCCATGCACGTCGTGTAAGTGGGATTACTGATCTATCCTTAAATTCAATCGACGTATTAACTGGACTTGACACAGTGAAGATTTGTGTAGCTTATGATTATAAAGGCGAAATGATTACGGAATATCCAGCAAGTTTGAAGGTATTATCTGAATGTAAGCCAGTTTATGAGGAACTTCCAGGTTGGACTGAAGATATTACAAGCTGTAAATCACTTAATGAATTACCAGAAAACGCTCGCCACTATTTAGAGCGTGTTTCTCAACTGACTGGCATCCCGTTATCCATCTTCTCAGTAGGACCGGACCGTGCCCAAACAAACGTAATTTTCAGCCCATGGCGCTAATCTAATATATAATTTAGAAATGACGTGTTGACTGGGTCCAGACCTGCACGTCATTTCTATTTTTATACGTAATCACTAAATAAAATAAAAAAAACATTGCATATAATTAATAGACTATGTTATGATAAAAAGCGTCGTCATTGAAAGCTTAATTACGAGATTCTAGTACGAGCCATTAGCTCAGTTGGTAGAGCATCTGACTTTTAATCAGAGGGTCGAAGGTTCAAGTCCTTCATGGCTCATTATTTCTATTTTTTACGGCCCCTTGGTCAAGTGGTTAAGACACCTCCCTTTCACGGAGGTAACACGGGTTCGAGTCCCGTAGGGGTCACCATGATGTGGAGGATTAGCTCAGCTGGGAGAGCATCTGCCTTACAAGCAGAGGGTCGGCGGTTCGAGCCCGTCATCCTCCACCATTTAGTTTAATACATTCTATTGTCGCGGGGTGGAGCAGTTCGGTAGCTCGTCGGGCTCATAACCCGAAGGTCGCAGGTTCAAATCCTGCCCCCGCAATATGGTCCGGTAGTTCAGTTGGTTAGAATGCCTGCCTGTCACGCAGGAGGTCGCGGGTTCGAGTCCCGTCCGGACCGCCATATTTTTTTAGATGTTTGGCTCAGTAGCTCAGTCGGTAGAGCACGCCCGAATAAGCTACAAAGAAATAACATCAGCGTACCAATCGAGCAGCTGCTTGAATAAGCTTCCTGAGATTGGGACGAAGGACAGCGAAAATTGAGGTTTAGGAAACAATTTTAATTTGGCTCAGTAGCTCAGTCGGTAGAGCAAAGGACTGAAAATCCTTGTGTCGGCGGTTCGATTCCGTCCTGAGCCATCAAACATTAAAAAAGAGCATACAATGTATGCTCTTTTTTGTAATGCAATTGTAATATAACGTTAGTTATAGTGGTTAAAGATGTAACCCACTCTACTCTCCCTGATTAATCTACAACCATTGCTAAATCAATATTGTTTTAAAAGGTGCGGAAATACTCATTTTGAAAACCCTTCCAAAATTATTCCACAATTCGACATATAATGTCAGTTATTATACATTTATGTTACATTATGAGGTCTATTACTCTTTTTAACTATAATATATGGTAAAGTAAAAAAGTCGAAAATTGTAAAACGATTTCAATCTAACAAAAATTCATAGACTGTTTGTACCGTTATATAGGAGGATTATTAATGAGTAAATGGAAAATGAGCTTGTCCAACCTTACGGGCAATACAACAGCTAGACTTATACCGCAAGTAAAGAAGGTTGCTATAACAGCAATTGCTGTGACTGCATTGTCTTTTAGCTTATTACATAGTGCACCACTTGCAAGTGGATCTGAGACAACCACGGTATATTATGTGTATTTTAATGAAAAGTATATAGGAACAGTATCCGACAAAAAAGTTGTCGAAACAGTTGTTAAAAATAAGTTACAAGAGTTGAAGGCGAATTACAATGGTGTTAATTTGTCCACGGGATCACAGTTAACCTACATACCTGAACAAGTTTTTCGTTCAAGTGTCACGACTAACAACCAAAAGGTCGTACAAGAGTTACAGGAACAGCTAACTATTCAAGCAGATGCTACTGCGGTCGCTCTCGATGACCAACAGGTAGTATTTTTAGAAAATCAACAAAGTGCTGAAGAAGTTGTGAAAAAATTGAAATTGCAATACGTTAGCGAGGATCAATTAAATGCTATTGAAGCAAGAAAAAATGACCCAGCTAGCACTCTACCACCGCTACAAGAAAATGAAACACGTATTTTAGACGTTCGTTTATCAAAAAATGTTTCATACGCTAAGGCAGCGGTTACGCCAGATAAAATTATGACAGTCGATAATGCGGTAAAGTTTCTACAAACTGGAACACTTGAGCAACAGAAATATCAGGTCCAAGATGGCGATGTTTTAGGTTCAATTGCCAACGGACATGGATTAACTTTAAAACAAATGGTTGAAATAAATCCTGGACTAACAGAAGATTCAGTACTTAAAATTGGCCAGGAGGTTAACATTACAGTTTTCCAACCCTACATCCATGTTCTTGTCG
This sequence comes from Bacillus sp. 1NLA3E, assembly GCF_000242895.2. Taxonomy (NCBI): domain Bacteria; kingdom Bacillati; phylum Bacillota; class Bacilli; order Caryophanales; family Bacillaceae; genus Bacillus; species Bacillus sp. 1NLA3E. The sequence continues at coordinate 4,787,406 of NC_021171.1, read as the reverse complement.
ATAAGCAATCACTTGTTAAAGAAGCCATTCCATATACATCTCAAACAGTTGAAGATGCATCAAGGATGAAGGGTGACAACACAGTTAAACAACAAGGACAAAATGGAGAGCGACAAGCAACCTATCAAATTTCGGAACAAAGTGGTCAAACTGTTAGCAAACAAGAAATAAGTTCAAATATATTAACCCAGCCAGTTAATGAAGTCATTGTTAAGGGAACAAAGGTTGTCCCTTCTCGTGGAGACGGTACTTTTGCATGGCCAACTGGAGGAGGATATATCTCTAGTCAAATGGGTTACCGTGATGGTAAGTTGCATAAAGGGATTGATATTGCACGACCAAGTAATCCTACAATCAAAGCAGCAGACAATGGTGTAGTCGTATCAGCTGGATGGGATGGCGGATATGGAAATAAAATCGTCATTGACCATCAAAATGGTTTCCGTACAGTTTATGGCCATCTTTCATCAATCGGTGTTCGTGTAGGTCAAACCGTTGCAAAGGGTTCTAGTATTGGTGTAATGGGTTCTACAGGTGATTCTACTGGAACACATTTACACTTTGAAGTTTATAAAAATGGTGCCTTACAAAATCCGGTATCCTATCTTCGATAAAAAATCTATTAAGTCTCTAGACTCTAAGAATGTCTAGAGACTTTTTTATATCCATAATTGCCAGTACTTAATAGGGCACAATCACTTTATATATAAAAAGTAACATGGTAAAGTAAAATAGATAATCTATGTTCGGGTTATATTTAGATTATTAGCTTTTAGACAAAAGACATATAAAGCTGCAATCAATATCAATTGACATACAAATGTATCTCCGCAAGAACTAATGACGAGAGGAGAAAAAATATGGATAATAAAAAAATACTAGTAGTTGATGATGAAAAGCCCATAGCTGATATCCTACAATTTAATCTCAAGAAAGAAGGATATGACGTATATTGTGCTTACGATGGTAATCAGGCAATTGAAATGGTAAATCAGCTTATTCCTGACTTAATTCTTCTAGATATTATGCTTCCCCAAAAAGATGGTATGGAAGTTTGTCGAGAGGTTCGAAAAAAATACGAAATGCCAATTATCATGTTAACGGCAAAGGATTCTGAAATTGATAAAGTGCTTGGACTTGAGTTTGGTGCCGATGATTATGTGACAAAGCCGTTCAGTACTCGGGAACTAATCGCAAGGGTAAAAGCCAATCTTAGACGCCATCAGCAGGTTTCTGCGCAAATTGAGGAAGCTGAAACAAATACGATTACGGTCGGGTCCCTTATTATTCACCCTGATGCTTATGTTGTCTCAAAAAGAGGAGATATGATTGAACTTACTCACCGAGAATTCGAACTTCTTCATTATCTAGCTAAGCATATTGGGCAGGTTATGACGAGAGAACATTTGCTTCAAACTGTTTGGGGATATGATTATTTTGGTGATGTTCGCACCGTCGATGTGACTGTCAGACGTTTACGCGAAAAGATTGAGGATAGTCCTAGTAACCCAGTTTGGATCGTTACTAGAAGAGGTGTCGGGTATTATTTACGAACTCCCGATCAGGAATAAGGTAGCTTTATGAGAAAGGTCGGTTTTTTTCGGTCTATCCATTTAAAATTTGTCATGATCTATGTATTACTCATATTAGTTGCTATGCAAGTAATCGGTGTTTATTTTGTTAAGCAGCTTGAAGAAACGCTATTAACTAATTTTAAAACCTCAATAAAAGAACGGGTAAACCTGCTTGCCTATAATATTGAAGAAGAAATGTCTAAAGACCGGTCGAACGATGACCCCAAGGTTGAAGAGGCAATAAATCGGATATTAAGAGATTTTTCTGCTGGCGATATTATGGAGGTTAGGGTTATTGAGTCTGGAAGCTTAAAAATTTTAGGTACCTCAGAAATGAATAATATCGATCTTGTTGGAAAAAGGACTAATGATTTAATCGTAAAGCGATCCCTTGTGCTAGAAACTGAGCAAAGCTCAGTCCTAATTGATCCGCAAACAGGGAAAAGGATTTGGGTCCTCTCATCTCCAATTAAATCGAATCGAGACGTAAAAGGTTCAATCTACTTAGTAGCTAAAATTGAAAACGTCTTTACACAAATGAAAGAAATAAATGATATTTTTATTTCCGGAACAGCGATTGCCTTGGCTATTACGGCTATTCTTGGGATTTTGCTTGCCCAAACAGTAGCTAGACCTATTTCTGATATGAGAAAACAGGCGTTAGCCATGGCCAGGGGTAATTTTTCCCGCAAAGTAAAGGTGTATGGGTACGATGAAATAGGCCAATTGGCTATAACATTTAATAATTTAACGAAGAAATTACAGGAAGCACAAGCCACTACTGAAGGGGAGCGTAGAAAACTCTCGTCTGTACTAGCTAACATGACAGATGGAGTAATTGCTACTGACCGTCGTGGTAGGGTCATTCTGATTAATGAACCGGCTGTGAAAATGTTAAGTGTTTCACGTGAAACAGTGCTTTCACAATCGATTGTATCTCTGCTTGGAATTGAAGATAAATATGGATTTGAAGATTTACTAGAGGAACAAGATTCTGTCATTCTTGATTACAGCACCATTAAAACTCATTATATTTTGAGGGCCAACTTTTCGGTAATTCAAAAGGAAACGGGTTTTGTTAATGGACTTATTACTGTTTTACATGATATTACGGAGCAGGAAAAAATAGATATGGAGCGGCGGGAATTTGTGGCGAATGTATCACACGAGTTAAGAACGCCTTTGACGACCATGAGAAGTTATTTAGAAGCCTTAGCCGATGGTGCATGGCAGGATGAGGAAATTGCACCAAATTTCCTTGAAGTAACACGAAATGAAACTGAACGAATGATTCGACTTGTAAATGATTTATTGCAGCTATCAAAAATGGATAGTAAAGATTATAAAATAAAAAAAGAGTGGGTAGACTTTGTTGTTTATTTTGATCGGGTTATTGACCGGTTTGAATTGACGAAAGAGCAAAATGTCATCTTTAATAGAAAGCTACCAAAACATGATATTTTTATCGAAATGGATGAGGATAAATTAACGCAAGTGCTAGATAATATTATTTCTAATGCATTAAAATACTCACCAGAAGGCGGTCATGTGTCATTCACTATGGAGGAGCAAGAAGACCAAATATTCGTTAGTGTTTCTGACGAAGGGGTCGGGATTCCAAAGGGCGATCTTGAGAAAATATTTGATCGGTTTTATCGCGTTGATAAAGCAAGGACTAGAAAGCTTGGGGGCACAGGGCTAGGATTGGCCATTGCGAAGGAAGTTGTGAACGCCCATGGAGGGGAAATATGGGCATCGAGTATTGAAGGACAGGGAACCACCATTTCCTTTACTCTTCCTTACGATCGTTCATATGAGGATGATTGGACATGAAATATGAAAATATAAAATCTATCATTTTAACCATTCTTGTTGTCACAAGTGTTGTGTTAACTTGGAACCTTTGGACCTATCAGCCAAATTACGCAACGATGGAAAAGCCTAATTATATTCAAGAAGTGGCTTTAAGTGAAAAAAGGGAAATGGGAGAGCTAATTAAACCTGTTAAGCTCCTATACCATTTAAAGGATACCCATTTAGGAACAATAAATAGTGGAGATCTCGAACATTCACTTGAAGAAATGAAAGCTTGGGATTTTTATGGTTTTAAAAATATTTCAGATCAAATTGGTAACTTACCTGACTTTGTCCAAGAAAAGGGGAATTTAGAAATTATTTTCCCTGATACCGTCCCAATCGAACTATATAAAAACATGCTCAATATTTCAGATAAAAAAATCCCTAAATTTAAATTTAATCGAATAGTGATTGATTTGGAAAGCAGGAAAAAGGACGAAGGTTCGGTCTATTTTGTAAACTATGGAAATCCTAAATATCACCAGGTGTATGCCAGCCATATTAAATCTGCTGATTTAAATAACTTTTATAATCAATTTTATAGTGATTCAAATCAACTAACTCCATACTTCCCTTATAAAACATCAGAAGAGAGAACGATATTTCTTCCTGAAAATAAAACAAATATTACGAGCTATAAATATTTTCTAGATCGATTAGATCCGGAAAAATTTAAAGATGCTCTTTTTAATGATCCAAGCTATGTTCAAAGGAATGATGTATTAAGTAACATTGAGTATACAGACGGATCAAGTATGTTGACCGTAAATAATGATACCTTGATGCTTTCTTATGTAAATCCTACAGAAGAAACTGATATTATGGCAAATTCTAAGGATATATTACAAAAAAGTATGGATTTTGTTAATACACATGGTGGATGGGCGGGCACTTATAAATATGAATCAATAGACGAACTAAACCAAAAGATCATTTATAGACTGTATGATAACAAAGGGTACCCCATTTTTAGCGATACAGGTATGTCAGAAATTGATCAAGTCTGGGGACAGCAGGAAATAAAAAAATATACTCGGCCTATTTTTGCTTTGGATGTACCACTTAGGACAGAAACAATCGAAATGACGCTTATTACAGGTAAAGAAGTGGTGGAACTTTTAAAAGCAAAAAGGGGTTTTAAGCCTGAATTACTTGAGGACCTTGTGGTTGGATATTCAATGACAAAGGATCCGAAAGAACCACAATTAATCAATCTAGAACCATCCTGGTTTTACAAATATAGTCACTCGTGGGTCCGGATAACACCTAAGGAACTTGGAGGGATAAAAAATGGATTGGAGTAAAATAAAAACAATCTTTATTTTGACCTTCCTGGCTTTAGATATCTATTTACTTTATGAATTTTTCAAACTACGTGATGCCAATAAGTATGAGTTTATTACGGAAACCTCATTTGAAGAAAAGCTGTCGGGAGATAAAATTAAGTATGTGGAGTTACCGAAAGTTTTAGCTAAGGATGCTTATGTAAGTGCAAAACCAAAAATATTCAAAAAAGATGATTTTGCTAAGTTAAAGGGGCAAAGCTTCACGCTTGATGGAACCTCGTTACAAGGAGTTTTGGACGAGCCATTTCAATTAGGAAAGGATTTTGAACTGTCAGAGCTTAATTCCTTTGTTAAGAGTAAGATTCCTTTCGGAGAACAATATGTATATTTTAATAAAAATGAACAGGACCATTCCATCATATTTTATCAGCAATATTTAAATAAAACTTTTTACAAAAATATTAATGGAATGTTGACGCTCCATTTAAATGATGAAAATGAAATCATATCTTATAAACAAACCTTGCTTGAAGGGATTGAGGTTCTTTCACAAAAACAAGAGGTTCTCCCTCCTATTAAAGCAATCGAAACGCTTTATGATAATGGAGTTTTACAACCTAAGAGTAAAATCACAAAAGTAGAATTAGGGTTTTATACACTCGTTCAGTTAACAGAGTCTCAAGTGTTAACACCAACCTGGCGATTTGTTGTAGATGATAAGGAAAATCTATTTGTTAATGCCTTTGAAGGGAAAATTATTCAAATAGCTGATGACCAAAAAAAATAGTGGAGTGAGTTAGATGTCTTTGCATTTTAGTGTACTGGCAAGTGGTAGTACAGGAAATGCGATCTATGTGGAGACGGAGGAACATTCATTTTTAGTTGATGCAGGCTTTAGCGGCAAGCAAATGGAAGGGCTATTTGCTCAAATTGACCGAAAAATGGAGAATCTATCCGGTATACTAGTTACGCATGAACATAGTGACCATATTAAAGGAGTAGGCGTCCTCGCTCGGAAGTATAAGTTGCCTATTTTTACAAATGAGAAAACATGGCAAGCTATGGATAGATTAGTTGGCGAAATTCCAGTCGAACAAAAATGTATCTTTGGGATGGAATCTGTGAAAAGCTATGGTTCTCTAGACATTGAATCGTTCGGTGTGTCCCATGATGCAGCGGAACCAATGTTTTATGTATTTCACCATGAAGGGAAAAAATTAGTTGTGATTACGGATACAGGATATGTGAGTGATCGTGTGAAAGGAATCATTTCTAACGCAGACACCTATGTTTTTGAAAGTAACCATGATGTCCAAATGCTTCGGATGGGACATTATCCATGGAATACTAAACGAAGGATATTAAGTGATGTCGGCCACGTTTCAAATGAAGATGCAGCTTTGGCTATGAGTGAGGTTGCTGGAGATCGTACTAAGAGTATCTATTTGGCACACTTAAGCTTAGATAATAATATGAAAGACCTGGCACGTATGTCTGTTACCCAAACGTTACAATCTAGAGGATTGATTGTGGGCGAACAGTTTAGTTTGTATGATACTGATCCAAAAATCCCTACGGCTTTAACTGCAGTTTAATTTAATAGGTTGTTTCGTAAACTTTGTTGCTATTTACTAAAAGAGAAGTGTGGTTGATTTCCGCTCCAGGATGCTCGCTTTCCGCGGGGCGGGGGGTGAGCATCCTCGGCGCTAAAGCGCCTGTGGGGTCTCACCTGTCCCGCTGCTCCCGCAGGAGTCTCGCACCTTCTGCTCCAATCAACTTCTTTATCAATGGTTTTCTTTACAAAAACCTATAAAAAGACAACAATCTTTTAGAAAAGAGCCTTAATCTAATAGGTTGGTTTCTGCAATCCTATGCAATTTATGAACAAATTTGGACTAAGTCTTTAATAAATTCGTAAGTTTGCTTTGATTTGTTTGTTTTTCTATATCAAGGTGGTCAATAGAGTATAATAATGATTATAAAGTCAGACTAATACTGTCGTTATTGATATTGTTATGAAAGGATGGATGTCTATGGGTTATTATGATCAAGATGACCAAGGCCGATATAAGGAACAAAAGGGAAACAAGGGCGGTTATTTCCTCGCAAGTGCTGTTGGAGCGGTTTTAGGCGCTTTATTATTGATAATTGCTATTCCGCAATTGTCGGACTTAGGGGTGCTCCCCTACAATGTCTCTAATGATAATGTACAGAAAACAGAAGTGAACAATCAAAAGTCAACCCCAGAGACAACGTCTAATGTTAGTGTGGATGTAAATTCGCAAGTAACAGATGCAGTTGCAAAAGCTGGTGGTGCAGTTGTGGGCATTACAAACATTCAGGATACGGGATTTTGGTCAGAAGGCAATGATAAAAGCCAAGAAGCTGGGACAGGGTCTGGTGTAATTTATAAAGTTGACGGAGACAAAGCTTTTGTCGTAACAAACCACCATGTTGTAGAAGGCGCGAGTGATCTTGAGGTCACGCTTACAGATGGAACCAAATTAACAGCAAAGCTTCGCGGAAGTGATGTTTGGACAGACTTGGCTGTGTTAGAGGTTGATGGAAAGAATATTAAAACAGTGGCGGAATTTGGAAACTCAGATAAACTTAAAGCAGGAGAACCTGCTATTGCGATCGGAAACCCACTTGGTTCTACCTTCTCCGGATCGGTTACTCAAGGGATTATTTCAGGTCTTGAGCGGACGATTCCGATTGATATAAACGAAGATGGAGTTGAGGATTGGCAATCTGAAGTGTTGCAGACAGATGCTGCTATAAACCCAGGAAATAGTGGTGGTGCACTAGTCAATATTGATGGGCAAGTAATTGGGATTAATTCAATGAAAATAGCACAGGAATCTGTTGAAGGAATTGGGTTAGCCATACCAATTAACTCTGCTAAACCAATCATTGAAGATCTCGAAAAGAACGGAGAAGTAAAACGACCTTATATGGGAGTGGAATTACAATCCGTAAAAGAGATTGCAAAATATTATCAAGAAGAGGCTCTTAAACTTCCGAAGGATGTAAATTATGGGGTTGCCCTTCGTCAAGTTGTACCAAATTCACCAGCTGATCAAGCCAAAATGAAAGAGCTTGATGTTATTGTTGAGATGGATGGCGAAAAGATAGAAGATGTTATTGGCCTCAGGAAACACCTGTATAATAAGAAGAAAATTGGCGAACAAATGAAGATTAAATATTACCGGGACGGAAAGCTTCTTGAAACGACGATGAAGCTCGGGAGCGAGTCATTATAGTTAGGATAGTGGATAACCTAAAGGTAGGAGGCTCAATTAGGCCTTCTACTTTTTCTTTTGGATCAATGTTGATTTTTTGCACATTGTTGATTGGAGTGGAAGGCGAGAAGACTCCTGCGGGAGCGGCGGGACAGGTGAGACCCCACAGGCGCTTAAGCGCCGATGAGGCTCACCGCCCGCACCGCGGAAAGCGAAGCGCCTGGAACGGAAATCAACATTCTAGTTTAACAGAGCCTTTCTTTTTAATAACATGTGGATAAAGCTTTGAAAATAATTTCTTTTAATAGTGTAATATTAAATTGGTGGATAACAACGAATTAGCTAAAATGAATTAGATTGTGGATAAGAGAATGAAAGGATTGAGGAAAATGATTTATTGTTGCGAGGAACATGTGGAATTAGCGTTAGATGTGATCGTAGATGACTACGAAATAGCGCCTAAATTAGAGAAGATAACGAATCCGGATAAGATATCCACAACCTGTGAATATTGCGAAAAACCAGCGGTATATATGGTAGCGAACGGGTGATCCTATACAAGATGTGGATAAGAAATGTGGGTATGTGGATAACTTCTGTGGATATCTTGTTCTTAAACTGTTTGTAAAGTGGGGGTAATTGTGAATATCTTAATTATTACGGTTGGAAAACTGAAAGAAAAATACTTGAAACAAGGAATAGATGAGTTTGTGAAAAGAATGTCCAGTTATGCGAAACTAGAGATGATTGAAGTGGCCGATGAGAAAGCACCTGAAGAATTGAGTTTAGCGGAAATGGATCAGGTGAAGCAAAAAGAAGGCGAGCGAATATTAAATAAGATCCCCCAGGATACATATGTTATTGCATTGGCTATTGACGGAAAAATGAAATCATCCGAGGAGTTGGCGGAAGACTTGGATAAGCTGGCGACGTACGGAAAAAGCAAAATTGCCTTCGTTATTGGCGGGTCTTTAGGGTTGAGTGATGAAGTTCTCAGACGAGCAAATGATAAATTGTCCTTCTCTAGAATGACTTTCCCCCACCAACTTATGCGCTTAATTCTTGTTGAACAAATTTATAGGGCATTCCGGATAAACCGGGGAGAACCTTATCATAAATAGGGGCAATTTTTGGTGTTATACCTGTTAAGGATCCTATCTTAGTAAGTTTTAATCTTATTCTAGAATAATGTATTGATAAGGGACTTGGTATAAATAGTTGTAAGTATCTATCATAAAAGTAGTTACTTTTTTATTCAAATTGAACTCCCTCAAGGACAGCGTAGAACTTGAAGGTGATATTTGTTATATGACTATAGAAACAAAAGAAACGATTGAGAAAGAAGTTAAACGGATTGCAAGAGGAATTGAAAAGGAATTTGGTGTGACCTGCGAGCTTACGTATGCTCCGGATTATCCACCATTATACAACAACCCTGAACTTACTGCATAGGTGGCAGAAAATTTACAAAGCATGAATGATAAAGATATAAAAGAAGTAAAAGAATTTCCGGCGATGTCCCCATCCGAAGACTTTGCTTATTATGCTGAAAAATTCCCTGCCTGCTTCTTTTACATCGCATGTTCACCAAAAGGGGTAGAAAATCCTTACTTCAATCATGATCCGAAATTTGATATCGATGAAGATGCGCTCCTAGTAGCCACGAAAGCGGTTGGTCAAGTTGTTTGCAGCTATTATTATTTAGACTAAAATAAAGTTAAAAAGCCCTCTCACATACTCCATTCGATTCAGTAAGTGAGAGGTTTTTTTAGATAGGTTTATACGCTTGTTTACATTCTATTTAAATAAAGTGAACATAATTAGGGAGTACAATAATTTAAAGCATTAGGAGGTGTGATGTTGTCTGTGTAGAATAGGTCATTTTCCTATTCCTATAAAACCGCATGATGTTCGTTTTTTATAATAATATCTAAGTCGTCATATGGTGGTTCAAAAAGAGAAAGTGAAGCAGCAAAAATAATAGCTAAGGAAAAGGAAATATATACAACTTTCATTTCATTACGTTCTTTATTTTTCTTTTTTTCATACTCTTTTAAACTAATAATATTGTTTTTCTTATTCATTATCATTTGCCCTCCAATCTTTTTATTCCTATGTACCTATAAATATTATAAACTAATATCTGAATTTCGTAAAAATTATTATTTGCCTATTATGAAAGCAGTCGGTAAAGATAATATTGCGGTAACAGTCCATGATACTAAAAAAGGATATATTAAGTTAATGACAGATAGTAAGGGCATAAGTGGAACATTGGGGATGATAACTGATGTAATAAGTACCGTTTTTGGCATTTATTAGATGTATAATTTAGGTTTTAAGGAAGGGTTAATTAACCTTAGGAGTTAGAATAAAATGAAAAATGGCAACTCAGAGCAAACAGAGCTGCCATTTATCTGGATTGTACATCTGCTACATTACATAATTAGATAACTTGCCGATTTTCTCTACTTCCACAGATACGATGTCTCCTGACTTCATTGGACAACTACCAGCAGGTGAACCAGTAGCCAAAATATCACCCGGCTCCAGCGTCATAATTTGTGAAACCCAGCTAATAAGGAAAGGAATGGACAATGACATCTGGTTGGTATTACCATCTTGTACGACCTTGCCGTTTAAAGTTGTAACTATGCGTAAATTGGTTGGATCTATACCTGTCACAAGACACGGTCCCAACGGCCCAAAAGTGTCAAAGCCTTTACCGCGTGTAAACTGTGGATCTTTTTTGGTAAGATCTCTTGCCGTTACATCGTTAAAGATCGTACAGCCAAATACATAATCCAAAGCCTCTTCTTCTTTAATATTTTTGCCTCTTTTCCCAATAACCAGCGCCACTTCTCCCTCCATCTCCACCTGCTGGGTTAAATGACTTGGCGGGAGAATGATTTCTCCCCGGTCTGGAATCAAGGAAGTTCTAGGTTTTAAAAATAAAAAGGGTTCTTTGAGATTGGCCTGACCACCCGTCTCTTTTGCATGTGCAGCATAGGTCCAGCCAAAGTTAACCACTTTTGATGGCGACACAGGCTCTAGTATTTTCACATCATCATATTTAATTCTTACACCATCAAATTTTAGTTCATTAGCTACAATCTCAGTAAAATTACTGGACAATTGTAAAATTTCATCATCCTCAACAATTCCGTAATATATTCTACCGTTACGATTCTGATAACGAACGATTGTTTGTGTTCGTTGCAGCATTTGCAATGCCATTTCTTGCACACCCCATCTATAAATTGTGTTCTTTCAATAAAGACTTAAATCGCTACTAATGATGAACATGTTTCAAGGTAAACCATCTCAGTCAAAATCTTGTAACCTTGTATATTCTTTAAAGCTTCTCTAGCTTCATTTTCTGTTTCAAATTCATACATGTTAGAACATTTTCCTTCTGAAAAGACTGTGATTCTCCACATTTTAAGGCATCTCTCCTTTTTAACTAGGTAAATGTATTTGTAATAACTTGTCCTTTAAAATATGCAGCTGTGATGAATAAAAACAAGGCTGTGAAGATTGTAAATTCCCAGCCTAGTCTCTATTTAGTACTGTTTACTTAGCCCATAGGCCAAAGAAAAGGCTCGCAAGCACAAGAATGATCGCTCCACCCAGACGGGTAGCTAACTGAGCATAGGACATTAAGATCATTCGATTAGATGCGCCTAATATTTCAAGATCACCCGATCCTCCGCGGTTAACGTGACATAAGCCTCCGGCGATTGCTGCTTCAATTTCATAGAATCCGACCACTTTCGCAAACAACCAACTTCCAATTACAGCTCCAAAGACTGTAAATAAACAGATAACGGCCGTTTGAAGTGATAGTGCATGGACTAATGCGCTAAAATCAGTATAAGTGATACCAACACCTGCTAAGAAGACGAATAACATTTTACCCATCATAAATTCATTAACTTTTTTAACACCATCTTTTGCACGTTGTGGAATAATATCAAGTGCATTGGCGATGATTAATAGAACGACCATATAGGCATAAGGGTGAATAGAGAATGGACCAACTTTTGGAAGCAAACCAACTCCAATTACATTTGCTAAACCAAAGAAACCAACAGCAACAAGTAAACCAAAGCCAGCATCTTCCATCGTGGCAGTATTTTTTTCTTTTGCTCCATTTTTCTCAGTAATTTGCCCTTTAATTAATTCGCCATTTCCTGTCCATTTCGGCACTTTCTTTCCAAGGCCATTTAATAAAGCACCTACCATAATTGCGAAAATATTGGCAATCGTTAAGATGGTAATGGCAGAAGAGTACCAGATTTTAGGATCCTTTCCAGTAACTTCTCCCCAAATTTGGCTCATTGGAATGGCACCAGCACCATTTCCTCCGCCCATGATTGGTAGAGCATAGTTCACGATTACATCTTTATAATTGACGCCAACAATCCATCCGCCAACAATCGCCATGATAAAGGCGACAGCAGTACCAACAAGAACTAATGGGATAAATCCACCGATTGCTTTAGCTAGAAACTTTCGATTAATAGAAAGAATAGAACTTGTGATAATGACGGCAATAAAGAAGTCCAGCATACCCATATCATCGAAAAGAGTCCTAACTCCACCAGCTACATCTTCCGAAATGACTCCTGTAGATACCAAATAGGAAGCGCCCAAGAAAGCAAGCAGGGAACCGCCGCCAAGATAATCCTTCCAGATTGGAAGTGTGTCGCCAACTTTTCCAAAGAAAAAGCCAACAACAATTAAAACGAGAACATCCCCGGCAAAGCTAATAGGGAAAGATTTCGTCATTGTTCCGAAGGCAAAAATCAGTGCACCGGCAAACCATGCCCATAACGGCAAACCGTACATATTATAGTTTATAAAACTTGTTTTTGTAGAGGCCGCAATCGTTGTCTCTTCGAATACCGGTATTTCTTTTTTTAATCCCATGGATATTCCTCCTAATTTTTTCCGATTATTTAATAAGAATGATTCCATTAGTTGGTCATGGTTTACTAGAGTGAAAACCAACACCAACAAATTTATAAAAGACTTTTAGGCTATGAGGATTAGAAACCGTTTACAAAGAATGCCTAAAAGTTTAAATGTTCCTCTCTCCTTTCCAATTTAAAAAAATTATTAAGCTAGGTATAAAATAGCAATATTAGTTTGAAAGTTGAATCTTATAAACCTAAGGGTTAAAAAGATTATTAAGATATATTTTGAACCTTTTGTTCATGATAAAAGTGAAAGTGCCCAGAAATAAATAAAAAGGATGGTGTAAGTTCACCATCCTTTTAACTAGTAACCTATTTTTTTTTATAAATTCTTTCGGGCCGTCCAACCTCACCATAAGACAAATCTGCTCCGATTTGGTCTTTTGCCAAAAGGTACTCTAAATACCGACGAGCAGTGGGACGACTAACCCCAATTTTCTTGGCAAGCGTTTCAGCATTTAGACCTTCATCCGTATGATTTAAAACATCTGTCACTTTTTGTAATGTAATCTTATCAATTCCTTTTGGAAGATAAGAATTAAGCTGTTCTTTTTGTCTATCCATTAATTCATCAATTTCTTCTTGGTTTACATTATGATTATCTTTTTGAATCCTTTTTAATTTACTGTGAAACTCTTGATATTTTTCAAGCGAATTTTTCAAACGTTCAAAGACTAATGGTTTGACGATAAAGTCAAAAACTCCACTGCGTAGAGCTTCTTTGACAGAACTAATTTCTCGAGATGCCGTAATCATAATAACATCTGTTTCATGAAAGTCCTGGCGTATAACCTCTAAAAACTCCAATCCGTTCATATCGGGAAAATAGATATCTAATAACACTAAGTCGGGACGAAGAATGGCTAACTGATCTCTTGCCTCCTGTCCATCTGTGGCGATGCCAATGACTTGGTAGCCAGGAACTTTTTCCATCAGCCGGCGGTTGATTTCTGCAATTCGCACATCATCTTCTATAATTAATACAGAAATTTCCTCACTTTGATGTTGGTAAGCCATCAGGGATCCTCCTAATATACTATGATTTTGGGATAATAACGGTAAAAACAGAGCCACCGTCAGGGTTAGGTGTATATGAAATATATCCATTTAATTTTTTTATGATTTTTTGGACTAAAAAGAGACCAACACCGTGATTTTCTAATTTTTTAGTAGAAAAACCTCTTTCAAAGATTTTATCTTCGATTTCCGGTGAAATACCGATTCCCGAATCTTCAACTTCTAGTATTAAATCGTTTCCAAAATCAGAAAAGTAAATTTTTATATTTTTTGCATTAGCTCCAGGTTTCATTACTGCTTCCATTGCATTATCAATGAGATTTCCGATTATGGTCGTCAGACTGTCACGTTCAATACCTTCGGGGATTTCTTTGAAACTACTTTCCCGATCAATATCGAAATGGATTTTTAATTCATTTGCCTGATTAAATTTACCGATTAACAACCCGCCGATCATAACATCGGAAATTTCTTGCTTAATGAAATTCAATAGGTTCTGATGAATATCAAATTCTCGGGCAATGAAATCAATCGCTTCCTGGTACGACTGAAGCTGAATAAGTCCTGAAATCATATAGAGCTTGTTTGAATACTCATGTGTTTGAGCACGTAATGCTTCGGAATATTGTCTAACCTGTGCGAGCTCCTGTGTAAGTCGGGATAGTTCGGATTTACTTCGGAAACTAGAGACCCAGCCAGTTATGCTTCCCTTTTCAGACATTATTGGCAAGTAGTTGGCAATAAAGAATTCATCATTAAGAGAAAATTCCTTGTCAAATACTGCTTTCCCTTTTTCAATGATTTCTAACAAAGGGGAGTATGGTGAAATATCTAGGATGTTTGCCCTAAGGACATCCTTTTCATTTGGCCATTGGAGCATATTTATGGCTTGTTGATTAACCATAGTAATGATTCCATCCAAATTTACCGCGACAATTCCTTCTTTGACTGATTCCAAAACGGCCTTATTTTCTTGATATAATTGGGTAATTTCTTTCGGCTCTAATCCAAGGATAGCTCGTTTCATACCATTAGCGATTAGCAGTGCACCAATAATACCAACAAGAATAACGCCCAAGGAAATCAGAATGATTTTTTTACGATAATTTATCGCAATGTTATCAACATCTTGAAGTGAGTAACCTACTGCTACAATTCCAAGTATTTTTCCATTTTGATTATAGATGGGGACTATTCCTCTTAGGGATGGTCCTAGGGTGCCTCTTTCCTGCGAAATAATATACTTTCCTTTTAATGCCTCGTTATTATCTTTACCGACCATGCTTTCTCCAATCCGGTCAGGAACGGGGTGGGAGTAACGTTTTTTTTCAGTATTACCAACCACAACAAATTCTGCACCAGTTTGCTTTCGGATTTTTTCAGCTATAGGTTGAATGATTTTTGAGGGGTCTTTTTCCGAAAATGCCTGCTTAATTTCAGGAATAGATGCCACAGTTTCGGCAATCGATAAGACTCTATCCCCAAGTTGGTTGGTTAAGGAATTTGAAATTAACGAATGGAAATAAAAGCTAAACACAAGAATGATGAATAACAGCAAGGATAAGATTAATAATGATAACTTCGTTTGTAATCGCATTCATAACTCCTCTTTGATGTGTTTTCCGTTGAACAAAAGGTACTTAATTCACATAAATAAACTTATTGGCGCTTAATTATATAATCTATATCTATGAAATTAAATGAGTTAGTATAAATTATACACAAAGTTAAGAGACAAATATGACAATTTTATGAAGGAGGAATGTGTTAAGTAGCATCGCTATAGAAAAATATTTTTGTAGAATAAAAAAACAGTGGGGTATTTAAAGATGTGGTATGACATTTTTAGTAAACAAGCTGTAAACCTCCTAGTAGAAGAAGAAAGGATACAACTGGAAGAATTCTTGAAAGAGCAGAATTTAGCACTAGATCCTGAGGTTGAATATTCAATTGCCTTTTTTGACAAGGGGAGGATGGTTGCGACAGGTTCGCTCGGAGGAAAAATCTTAAAATGCATTGCTGTAGATGAAGAGTATCAGAACATGGGGTTGTCTGCTAGACTTGTCACCGATCTGATCCAGGAGGCTTGCTCAAGGGGAAGGACACATCTCTTTATCTATACGAAGCCAGAGAACAAGAATATATTTTTCGACTTGGGCTTTTACCCAATTATCGAGGTTCCGTCAAAGGTTATCCTTATGGAGAACAGGCCGAATGGGATTAAAAGCTATCTGAATCAACTTATGAAGGAGAAAAAAGATAGTATATCTGTTAAATGTGATAACACGGGTACAGGGGCTGTGGTTGTGAATTGCAATCCATTTACTTTAGGACATCAGTACCTAATTGAGTACGCAGCATCCAGATGTCAAATACTCCACGTCTTCGTTCTCGAGGAGGACAAGTCAAGATTTCCGTCAGCAATCAGATACAGGCTTGTGAGAGAAGGAGTTCAACATCTCGATAATGTGGTTGTTCATCAGGGAAAGGACTACATCATATCGGAGGCAACTTTCCCATCCTACTTTATCAAAGAATATCAGGATATTGTTGAAACTCATGCTTTGCTAGACTTAGAAATATTTAAAAGATATATTTCACCTTCACTTGAAATTCAAAAGAGATTTGTTGGTGAGGAACCGTGCTGCAAAGTCACAGCTGCATATAACTCTGTCATGCAAGAGATTCTTCCTGCTCAGGGTATAGAGGTTCAAGTACTTCCGAGGCTTAGAGATAATGGGGAGCCAATAAGTGCCTCAAGAGTTAGAGAGTTAATTCGTGAAGGAAGGCTTTCTGAAGTAAAAAAACTAGTTCCTAAACATACGTATGAATTTCTTTTATCAGCTGAGGCTGAGGGCATTATTCAACAGATTCAGGCCAATTATAAAAAATATTAATAGGAGGTTGCTAAAAATGTTGATGTTACTAGAAAGAGTAAAAATTGAAGAAGTAGGGATTGCGGGAACTCTTGAGTCAAGCGATATCATCATCCAAATTGAAAGGAATGAAGGTAGAGGAATAGAACTTGAACTTAAAAGTACTGTTGAAAATCAATTTGGAAAACAGATTAAAGGGGTCATTTTAGATACGCTACAAGAATTAGGGATAGAGGATGCCCTTGTCGTTGCAAAAGATAAAGGGGCATTAGATTGTACGATCCGGGCCAGAGTTAGGACAGCTGTAGGCAGGGCCACCCATCAAAATTCTTTCCCATGGGAGGTAAAATAAATGAGCAGACTTAGAAGAAGCATGTTATATGTTCCAGGCAACAACCCGGGTATGATCAGGGATGCAAATATCTATGGAGCAGACTCAATTATGTTTGATTTAGAGGATTCTGTATCTCTTAATGAAAAGGATTCAGCTAGACAATTAGTCTATGAAGCTCTGAAAAACATGGATTATGGACAGACGGAAATCCTTGTACGCGTCAATGGCTTAGATACACCTTTTGGAAGAGACGACTTTGAAGCGATTGTTAGAGCAAAACCTAATGCTATCCGACTACCCAAAACGGAAACACCGGAAGATGTTGAGGAAGCGGATGAATTAATTACTCGAATTGAACGAGAAGCTGGGATGGAATATGGAACCATCAAGCTAATGGCAGCAGTTGAAAGTGCGTTAGGGGTTATTAATGCCTATAAAATTGCAACAGCAAGTAAGCGATTAATTGGTATCGCCATTGGTGCAGAGGATTTTGTAACAAATTTAAAAACGACAAGATCAAAAGAGGGCATTGAATTGCTGACAGCCAGAAGCCAAATCCTCTTTGCTGCTCGGGCGGCAGGTATAGATGCCCTCGATACTGTTTTTTCTGATGTGGATGATGAAGAAGGATTTATCCAAGAAGTCAAACTGATTAAACAATTGGGATTTGACGGGAAATCCCTTATTAACCCTCGGCAAATTAATATTGTCCATAATATCTATTCGCCAACTGAAGCTGAAATTAAGAAATCTTTTGCGGTTATTGCTGCAGCGAAAGAAGCTGAGCAAAAAGGATCGGGAGTTATCAGTCTGAATGGCAAAATGATTGATAAGCCAATCGTCGAAAGAGCGTACAGAGTACTTGAACTAGCTAAGGCTGTAAAAAGTGTTAGCATTGAGGAGATGTTACAATATGTTTAATTCAATTGGACGAAATATACCAGACGAGATTTTCGGACTTGGAACTCTGCCACTGTTTGATTCGAAGCTGGTAGTGAAAAATACACAACAATCCAAAGAGCGCTTGAGAAATTCAGACCGAAATAAAATTCTGGATTCTCTTGAAACAGCCATAAGAGAAACTGGTTTGCAAGATGGAATGACGATTTCTTTTCATCATCACTTCCGAAATGGAGATTATATCGTTAATATGATGCTTAATACCATTGCAAGAATGGGAATAAAGGATCTTACAATAGCATCAAGCTCCCTTTCAGAAATCCATTCACCATTAATTAATCATATAAAAAATGGAGTGATTCGGAGGATTGAGACTAGCGGACTAAGAGGTGAATTAGCTGAGGCCATTTCGCACGGATTGATGGACATTCCAGTTGTCATCAATTCCCATGGCGGCAGAGCTAGGGCAATTGCCTCTGGAGAATTACCGATAGATGTTGCCTTTTTAGGTGTACCATCATGTGATCCTGCCGGAAATGCCAATGGATATTCCAGAGATAATTCAGCTGCATCTGAATGTGGTTCGTTGGGATATGCAAAGGTCGATGCCCAGTTCGCTAACAAGGTTGTTTTAATTACGGATCATTTAGTTGAATATCCTAATACACCATTTGGTATTCCTGAATCTCAGGTGGATTATATTGTCGTTGTGGATTCAATCGGCGACCCAAAAGGGATTATGTCTGGTGCAACTCGCTTTACCAAGAATCCTAAAGACCTGTTAATTGCTCAGAGTGCCGCTGATGTAATTGCTGCTTCGGGCTATTTCGAAGAAGGATTTTCGCTGCAAACTGGCTCAGGCGGAGCTTCTCTTGCAGCTACAAGATTTTTAAGAGAAAAGATGATCGAGAGAAACATCAAAGCAAGTTTTGCGTTGGGTGGAATTACTGGACAAATGGTTGACCTTCATGAGGAAGGACTGATTAAAAAGTTATTGGATGTACAGGGCTTTGATTTGCAAGCAGTTGCTTCCCTTAAAAATAATCGTTTCCACCAGCAAATTGATGCGGAGTATTATGCAAGTCCTGATAATAAAGGAAGTGCGGTAAATCAACTAGATGTAACGGTATTAAGTGCATTAGAAATTGATCTTGATTTTAATGTGAATGTTATCACAGGATCAGACGGGGTGATCCGCGGAGCTTCAGGTGGACACTGTGATTCAGCTGCAGGAGCAGCCTGCTCCATTATTGTGGCTCCACTTATCAGGGGTAGAATGCCATCCATTCTTGACCGGGTGCACACGGTCGTAACCCCGGGATGTTCGATTGATGTTCTGGTTACAGAACAAGGGATTGCTGTTAATCCTCTAAGACAGGATTTGTATACTAACCTTAAAAAGGCGAATCTGCCAGTCGTTTCCATAGAAGAGCTTAAGGAAAGAGCGAATCAAATTGTCGGCATTCCAGATCATATTAAAGTGGAAGATAAAATTGTCGGTGTGGTGAAGTATAGAGATGGCTCAGTCATTGATGTCATTCACCAAGTGAAGAAGGATTCTTGGAAATGATCAGAGCCAAAGAAACAACACTTGAGCAAATATTAGAGTCTCGCGAATATAGAGCTGCTCATCAGAAGGAATTAATTGAGAAATACAGGCTCCCTTTAGTATCATTCAAAGTCAATATACCAGGTCCGGTCAAGAGAACACATGAGAGCAGTATTATTTTTCAAGAGGGATGCAATGCATTAGTGAAAACACTAAAAAAGGCTGGCTCATATCTGGAATCTTTTGAAACCAACATGACCATTACGGGATATGAGGCATATTTTGTTGTAAAAATGGATGAACGGGCTTTAAAAACTTATATGGTTGAGATTGAGAACGAGCATCCGCTAGGGCGGCTGTTTGATCTTGATGTAATCGGATCGGATGGAGTACCCATTTCCAGGGAGGGCTTTGGTCATTCAAAAAGGAAATGCCTGCTCTGTGATGAGGATGCTCATAGCTGCGGCCGGAGCAGAAAGCATCCAATAGAGGAGCTGACGCAAAAGATTCAAAGTATGGTAGATTCTTATATATAGCTTGTATCTTAAGTTAATCATAGGGCCAAACAACGATAAGCTTTCTGTGTAAACTACAGGTAGTTTATCCGAGTTTGGTCATTCTTTTTGGTGAATTTGGATGAATAGAAGGAGAGACGTTGAACATGGCTGAACAGTGGATTCATACTATTTCACAAAAAGCGCTGCTTGCTTTACTTTATGAGGTTTCTGCTAGTCCTAAACCGGGGCTTGTAGACAGATTTAACCAGGGAGCACATAAGGATATGGACTTCTTTACATTTATGACCAGCAGTGCTGCTCTGAGTAATTACTTCAATGATTGTGTCGCCGAGGGGGTGGAATACTCAGGAAAGAATCCACAGGAACTGTTTAATGCCTTAAGAAGTCAAGGGATGAAAGCTGAAAAGGCAATGTTTGAAGCAACAAATAATGTCAATACCCATAAAGGTCTGATATTTTCTTTAGGAATCATCTGCGCTGCAGCATCCTGCTGCATGATGGAAAGTGAAAGCAAAAGTGTGGATACTGAAACAATCTGTACAAAAGTTTCTCTTATGACTCAAGGTTTATGTTTGCGGGAACTGACTTACTTAAACAAGTCGGAAAGCCTGACCTATGGGGAAAAACTTTATCAGAAATATGGTCTTAAAGGAATTCGTGGTGAAGTTGAAAGCGGATTCCAAACGGTGCGAAATTACTCTCTTCCTGAGTTAAGAAAGTTAAAATCTTTAAGGACTTTACACCAAAATGATATCTTGATTCAAACTCTTCTACATCTAATGGCTGTAAACGAAGATAGCAATATTGTCGCAAGGCATGATTTAGAAACGCTGAGATTTGTTCATCTTTATGCGTCGCGGGTTTTGGATTCAGGTGGAGTGCTCACACAAGAAGGCATGCAGATGGTTTATGAAATGGACAGGGAATTTATTCGGGAAAATATCAGTCCTGGAGGATCAGCTGATCTTCTGGCAGTAACGATTATGTTTGATCTTCTCTCATAAGTCTGTGCCTTTCATCACTTCCAAAGATATCTAGTCAAGAGTTAATTAAATGATGACCCCAAAATTTGAGCCTTCTTTAAATAGAGAGAGGCTCTTTTTTCATTTTCCACAGTGAAAGATATTTTTAAAAATATAGTAATTAAAAAATGGATAGCATAAGGTAGAGTTCTTGCATCTATTTTAATATTATATATATAAACTTGCCTATTTTTGGCTTGTTAAAATAGTGAATATGGAAGCAGTGCATCCATTATATCTAAGCATGCTCACAGCGATTGGTTACTCTTCTTTACATAACCACATCACTATAAACGATATTGGAAGTTAAATTTGTTAACATATCGATATCATGTACTTCTGATTCCTGTAAAGCTACACCATCTTTTTCGATAATACGAATAATAGGGCGTTCTGGGAAATTACCATTATTTTAACTACAAAACCCGTTTCACCAGTACTTAGTGTTACTGTTATACCAACAGGGTACATAATAACCGACTTTTTAAAAATTTGGACCAATTCCGTTTCAAAATGTGTGCCCGCACCACTATAGAGGATTTCGAAACCTTTGTGTGGCAACATCGCTGGTCTATATGAACGACTCGATGTTACTGCATCATATACATCTGCTACAGCCATTATTTTTGCATAAGGATGAATATCCATCCCATTTATTCCTTGTGGATACCCAGTACCATCATTGACCTACATAATCTTAAAAGAAAAAAGATTAAAAAGGCATTAATTGATTATTTAGATAGCCTTGACTTTGAAAATATTGGACCAGAAGAAGAGCTTGTAATGGATGATTTCGGATATGTTGGTGTTTTTGTACCTATGCCTAGAAATAATCGTCAGAAAAAAAACCTTTCATTTGCAATATTAGGCCCTGCGGAAGGAATTGAACCTAATAAATCAATTGAAAAAAGAATTAAATCTAAACTTACTAAATATAAGTGGGCAGGACCAATGTTCGTTGCAATTTGTAAAAGTGGTGATTTTGGAGTTGATTGGGACGATGTAGCAGAAGTATTATATGGGCCACCTATTAAAAAATACAATCCAACAACAAAAGAACACTTTGAAGTTCTTGGACATGGTGGATTGTTAATGCCAAGAGGAGAAAGTGCCCCTAAAAATACTTCTTTAACGGGTGTTTTATATTGTGAATTCAAATGGCCGGATGGAGGATTACCTAAATTACAGGTTAGATAATTAGCAAACCCATTTGCTAATTATCCTATAAAATTACCATTACCCACCGGTTAAGCCTTAAAAACTGCCCCTTAGAAAGGTGCGGTGAACCGTACCATAAGTAAATGAGGTTTCCCTGATGGAATATTTCTATTTTTATACCCTTATAATAGTTTCGGTCCTTTCGTATTGTATTAATATGATTATAAAAACAAGGGGAAGTATATGAATACAATAACCAAGGGAGCCGTTGCGATGGTATTAGCGGGTTCTGTTACGTTTTCTGTCGCCCACACCTTGTTAGGCGATCAGTCTTCCATACGATTAGCTGAAGAAAATGCTTCAACTATATCCGGAGATCCCAAAAAAGCGGACATAATTAACCAAGCAGAAAAAGCGGTCAAAGGTCAAACGCCAGCATCAAAGGGGAAAGATCAAGAAATGGCTGCTTTAAAAGTAGCTTCAAATAATAGTGAAATGAATGTAGAGACCATTCAACAGAATTCGAGCAGCAAGAATAATACAACAAATCCTTCTGATAGGAATAGGATAATAACAGCAACGCCTGCTGTAACAACCATAACTTCGACAAGTGCAAAAGAACCGACAACCACAACGGCAACTGCGCCACCTACAAAGTCGGAAACGAATGCAACAAGTACATCCACAACGGAAACCAACCGTGGCCAACAAGTTTCTCAAGCTGCTAAAGAAAAGGCTGGGAACCAGAGGGAATAAAATAAAACAACGGAAAGAATATGTAATTCTTTCAAAAGGGGTCACCAGAAGATGGTGATCCTTTTTCTCATAGAAAAGGTCTTCCCCAAATGGGAAAGACCTTTGTGAAGATTCTATTATGAAGATTCTTTATTCTTCGCAATAGAGCTTTCCTGAGTGACATTACCATTTCGTTTTAGTTTATTCCAACCAACAGTTACTCCCTTTACGGCCGAGAGGATGGATTTGATCACTATATAAGCCATAAGCTGTTTGTACAAGATTCGTTGTAGAAACAATGAACCTAGTGGTTTAGGACTTTCTTTCTCCAATCGGAATGCATAGAGAGAAGTAAAGAAATCCAGCAAGTAAAAAAGAATAAATCCAATCGCTGCCTTTTCAGGGTGTGGGCTAAAAAGGGCTATAATGAACAATATATCAGCAATAGGAGATATTGTT
The DNA here is from genome assembly GCF_000242895.2 of Bacillus sp. 1NLA3E. NCBI lineage: Bacteria > Bacillati > Bacillota > Bacilli > Caryophanales > Bacillaceae > Bacillus > Bacillus sp. 1NLA3E. The sequence goes on along the minus strand of NC_021171.1, from coordinate 4,763,900 downwards.
TGATAAAAATATTGGAAAAGCCACATGTTTGGAAGGCCGATATATCCCAATGATTTATGTTTTTTATTGAATAAAGCCCGTCGATGCTTCCATAGGCATTGTAAAGTACCATAAACCCATCGGTAACGCTGCTTTGCCAGACTATTAATATCTTCCGGAACTTCTGTATAGGCATAAGCCTTTTCTTCAAATTCAATCTTTTTTCCATTTCGTAAAAGGGTGAGCGTGATATCGGTATCTTCTGCCAGTGTATCCTCTTGAAAGTATCCTGCTACTTCTACCGCTGTCTTTTTCCATGCACCGATAGCTCCTGGTACAACCGTGATGCAATTGAGTGTGGCAAAGGCCCTTCTCTCTAGATTAAAGCCTGTCACATATTCGATATGCTGCCAGTTGGTAAGGAGATTACCCTTATTGCCGACCTTTACATTACCTGAAACAGCCGCAACATTCTCATCTTTAAAGTGGCTAACAAGCAATGAGATGGCATTTTCAGCGATGAGTGTATCAGCATCAAGAGCCACCACGATTGCCCCGTTTGCCTCTTTAAAACCAAGGTTAACAGCGGAAGATTTTCCTCCATTAGGTTTTTTTATTAATCTGATGAGAGGCTGGTTTTCATACGTTTCTTGAACCACAATAGCCGTATCGTCCTTTGATCCATCGTCGATAATTAGTATCTCAAAAGCTGGGTAATCGCTCGATAAAATTGAATCAATTGTTTTGCAAATGACTTTTTCCTCGTTATAAGCCGCAATCACAACACTGACAAAAGGGGTAAATCCAGGATCTACCTTGGTTTCTTTATACCTTTTTACCTGCCTTCTTGAAAGGAATATTAAGATAACCAGCCGCAAGATTCCGATAAGGATAGCGGAGTAAAACAGGAAGCTTAATCCTTCGCGCCAGCCTTGTATGACCGTGAACACAGCCTTGTCATAGACCAAATAAGGGTTGTCCTGTTCAGCTTCGGGCATGATTTGGCTATTACTTTTTCCAATGAGATCAGCAACGGTGGTAAAAGTATAGCCACGTTTTTTTAGTTCTTTGATAAGAAAAGGCAGGGCCTTTACAGTATTGGAGCGGTCACCGCCAGAATCATGCAGCAAAATGACATTTCCTTCCGGCAGTTGGTCAAGTACCTGATTCACAATTTCCTCACTAGAATGTCCTTGCCAATCCTCAGAATCTATTAATTCTCCGACCATTGTATAACCTAACTTCTGAGCTTGTAACATAGGTAGCAGTTCGCCGCTCGAGTTCGATTCGGCATCGGCCATATAAGGCGGGCGGAACAGGGTCGTCGAATGGCCAGTAATACCTTGAAATAAACGCTGATTGGCATTTAGCTCCAAAGTCATTTGAAATGGTGTGATGGATTCAATATCTGGATGGGTAAACGTATGGTTGCCAATTTCTTGGCCTTCTTTATGCATCCTTTTAACAAGTTCTGGATGCAGCATTGCATTCTCTCCAACGATAAAAAAGGTCCCTTTTATGTGATTCCGGTTCAAAATGTCCAATATTTGTGGTGTATAGGCTGGGTCAGGACCATCATCAAAGGATAAGACGACTTCCTTATGTTTTGATTTACCATACCGTTTTGGTAATTTGCTATAGGTTTCGTTTTGAATCAAATCATGTCCATCTAATTGAATTGCTCGTTTCCCATTTTCTGATTGAGAAACCATTTTTAAAATCTCCCCAGCCCCTGTATATTGAACAGGCTTAGGACTGACGATGGTTTTAAGCGCATTGGATGGATTGTCCATATCCTTTGGTTTATTAATGAAATTCCAGATAGAAGGGTCTTCGGAACCGAGACGCCAAACTGCTATTCCGCTTGAACCCCTCTCTTTTCCTAACTTCATTTGATTGTAAAATGTCGCAGCATCTAAAAACCACACAGTATGGTTTTTATCGTTTCGTTTGTACCGTACATAAGGATTGCCTGCTTGTTTATTCCAATAGATTTGGAGGTTCGTCCCAATTCCTAATTCCATTAGATCTCCGAACGTCATTGCATTTGCAGGCTGATTGGAGTTGTCTTCCCAGTCGTAACCGTAGTTTCCAAAACTCAGAATCAATTTTTCGGAAGGAATATGGATCTGGTTTAAACTTTCTATTACCCAATCAGTTGGAGCTACAGGTCCAGGTTTACTCATGGAGTGGTGTTGATCATATAGCATGACAACCATACGATCTACATTCGTTGCCAGCGAAGTATAGTCATAACTATTGTCATTTGGCGGGACATCCATTGTCACTATGAGACCTTGTTGATGAAATGCTTCATACACCTTATCCATAAAATCAGTGAAATTCGCTGTATCGTTTGGGTGAATCCCTTCAAAGTCTATGTTGATCCCTTCAAAGTCATTGGATTTCACATAATCCAACATATTTTGAATAAAAAGATCTTCTGCGCCTTGAGTAGTAAATAACCGGTGTAAAGTCTCGCCATCCCATTTATTATTAATATAATTATTCACTAATGGAAGAATTTTTATACCATTTGCTTTTGCCTCTAAAATGATAGACTTTTCCGTGCTGGCTTTAAGGGTAAGGTCAGTTGTTAGTTGCAGCCACTCCGGTACTAATGTTGTAATAGAGTCGCTATTTTTTTTGAAAGAAGTTTTGCTGTTTTCATCCCAATTGACGTAAAAACCATAGACTTCTTGTTTGCTCGCCTTTTTTGTTTTTACCGAATCCTCATTTTCCTGTATAACAGGCGAAGGATTCGTTTTTTGAATCTGGGAAGCAAGCTCTTCTTCAGTGAAACTTGTATTAACCGGCTCGATTGCGCTCTCTGCTGTGCTCTTGTTCAATTGCAGCTCAGGAAATACTGGATTTGTATTTAGGCTTTCAATAAAAATGGTTGATACTAACACAATTAAGATTGTAAAGCCTGCGCTCATTCGTTTAATGATGGACCAGCGTCTATGGGCAGGATCAAGAAAAACATGTTCCTGATTTCCCCCCCTTTTTTTTAGACCTAAATTGTAGAACCAGTGGAAGAAAAAATAGCAGACAAGACCAATTAAGCCTCCCAATGCCCCAGATACAATGATTTGTGAAGCTTGTATTTTATCTTTCAAGGTAGAAAATAACCAATAATCTTCTAAAATACTTAAATCCAGGATAGGTAAATGACGAAGGTTGGGAATAAAAATCGTCATCAACGTGCCAAGGAATAAGGCGATGATATTAAGTCGAAAGACAAGTGAAAAAGCTAGCAATAATGGAATTCTTAGACTTTCTAAAGGTAAAAAGGCCAGAAAAAAACCAAGTGTACTTGCAACTGCACCAGCAGTCCCCGTAACAGGAGCAAACAATGATTTAACAATCCACCTAAAAATTCGATCCATTTTAGTCTCCTCCTTCTAGGTGTAATGGCGAAGAATATTTTAATAGATTAATTAAAAACTTTAAGAACGTTAACTGGAAGTTAACCTAGGCGTAGTACATCCAGCGGAAAGATTTCTTCGACAAAAAATGACTAACATAAAAAACTTAGGTAATTGTTTTAAGGTTTTGGGGGTGGATTAAAAAATTTAAAACATTTTTAATGGGAATATAGGAGAATTAGAGGGAAAATAAAAACCTCATTTAATATGCTGTACGGAGAACCGTACCATAAATAGAGCAGTTTTTGAAAGGAGAAGGCACTGATTTGAGTGCCTTCTTCTTTCTATTATAAACTACAAAATGAGGTTTTTTGTTTTCAAGTAAACAATTAAAGGGGAAAGCGACTCTGTTAAGTGGTGACATACAATCTTAGATAATTATCTGTATGAAAAATGGTGGAAAATCCCCCAACTTTCTTGTCTAGCAAACTGAGGATAGGTGGACATAAAGTTAATTATTATTAAAGATTGATCTAGATTAGGGTATGCATCAAATAAGAACCTATCACCGTATCGAATAGCTGTTAATGCAAGTGGTAATTCACGTCTAAATATTTCATTGCGTTTTGCTGATACATTTACGTTATATTCCCCTTGATCTATATATAAATAAACATAATAGTATAAGGAACTCCTATTTTGTTTCCATTCGCCGAATACTTCATCTCTCTTAGGGTTATATTTTCCCAGGCATAATAAATTCCAATTGTTAAAAAAAGTTCTCCAGTAAAATCAGAGTGAGTGAGTGTGTAACATCTTGGAATAACAGGTTCCGTAGCAGTAACACCACCGGTGTATGCTACAAATATTTTTTTCTGGATTGAAATTGCTCAAGTAATCAACTCCAATTGGCCAGTTTTTTATAAATATAAGAATTTTTATTTATTCATTCGTAAAAAGTCATATGTTTCGGTTATAACCTACTTTGCAATTGCTTCACTTTTTTATAGTTTAATATTTATATAAAAAACGGCAGCTTTTGTGGTGCGGTGAACCGTACCATAAGTAAATAGTATGGCGGGAAGCGGGAGACTATTCCCCTTGTTTACATGTTTACGGAAAGTAAACACACTGTACACAAATTCGTTTACATGTATACAAAAGTGTTTACATATTTATGGGACAATATGTTTACGAATTTGTTATCAACGTTTACAGAAATGTGTACAAAGGCTTATTGAAGAATCTAGCAATCTCTTATAACCTTTTATTAGAAACAATAGACGACTAACTACCTTAGAAAAAAATAAATTTAACGAAAAGGAATGATTCATTAATGTCTAAGTCTAGAATTGCTGCAGTAGATGTTGGGAATGACTCGATTAAAGCTATTTTTGGGGAATTAGAGTATGAATTAAACATTCCTAACATTGTTGCAAGAGATACAGAAGATCGACCGGTGATAGGAATAGAAGAATTAGATAACAAAAATCCACTTGATGGAATTCATATCAAGGTGCACTCCCCTGCGCTGAAAGAAAATAATGTCATTTATAGAGTTGGCCATTTAGCAACCAAGAGTAACAATGCAACAGAATTAGATCCTGGTACCGGGAAATCAGAAGAAGACCAAACATTGGTGATGCTTTTTGCGACATTGGCATTAGATGCAGTTAACGAGGAAAATGGACATGGTTTCCCAAGAGTAAAAAATGTGATTGATGCAAACTATACACTAGGAACTGGTCTCCCCCTTCGTGAAGTAAAGGAAGGAAAGGATGCAGGATATCGCTCTAAATTGATTGGTTCTGTTCACCAAGTGGAATTTCTCGTCACACCAAAATATCAAGGATTAAAAGTAAATATTAAATTTGACGAGGCAAAGATTTATCCTGAAGGATTTGCTGCTTATATTAACCTTGTCATGGACAATAACTTAAAAATTATTAACAAGGATCTTATTGATAAACGTATATTAATTCAAGATATCGGCGGATTATCAACTGATATTGCGGTAATAAAAAATAGAACCGTTGATGATGATAAAGCACAAGGCTTTAATCTGGGCGTTTCCGAATCATTAGAAGCCATTCGTGAAGGAATTAGAACCAAGCATGGGGTTGAGCTGGACAGCCGTCGTGATGTAGTAGAAATCATTACGAGGAAAAATGACCGCAATCATATTATGGTGAAAGGAAGCCGGACAAGCGTTCATGATATTACGGATCGTATCTTGCTGGAATTAGCCAAAAAACAATATCGGTTATTACGTAATGTTTGGCAGAAAAACTCACAAACGGAAATCTGTTATTTTGTTGGCGGCGGATCTATTGTATTAAAGGAATATCTTAAAATATTAAATAATAATTTAGATGGTTATAATATAGAATTCTTTGAAGATGAAAAAGAGAGTATTTGGATGATGGCAAATGCTTATTATAAGCTAATCACCGATTTTGTAAGGAAGATGGAGAAGCAAAAGGTAACTCAGGGAGCAAGTAAAAAAGTAGATTTGAGGTGATTATATGAAAAAGTCTGCCCCAACTGAAATAAAGAGGGGTCAAGCTGTTTCATTTCGTGTCCCTTCTGATGCACCCGACCATTTATTAAAACATTTGCAAAAGCTAAAGGAAGTAGAAAGAAGGAATTTTTCTAGTAAAATTGCCGAGTTTGTGATGCAAGGAGTCAGCCATTCTTTTTCAAGGGAAAGGGAAACGATTACGATTCCCCTCCCTAATAAATTAAGTAAATCACAACGGGACTGGTTAAAGCATGAGCATTCTGAGGCCGTGTTAGGCAGTATTATTTACCAACTATTAACTGAGCCAGTTCGAGCTACTTCCTTGCTTGCTTCATTAAATAGTAACTCCTTGGATATTAACCAGGCTTTATTTCTACACGAAGAGATAATGATGGAAGAACACTCTGTTGAAACATCAAAAGAGGATAGCCACTTAAATTTTATGGACGAAATAGCTTCAACTAATGATATAGATTCCTTGGATGATGGCTTAGAGATGTTTGATTGGGAAAAAGCAAAACATAATCAACCAATAATCGCCAAGGAAGAAAATGAAGACATAGAAAATGATTTAGACAGTATTTTAGGGGATTTTCTTTCTAAAATGAATAAATAATTACTGTCATTACCGATCCCACTTATTAAATAAAAATTCCTACCTATCATTTTGGTTGCCTTCTGGTAAAAAATGACGTGCCGCCCTGCTATACAGGATCGTAGTTTTTATCAGAATGGTCATTTATTTCAAATGGATAATGTTGGAGTTACCCCATTCAACCCCAAGTCAACCTCCACTGGATCCCAATGATCCAGCTACTGAAATTATGCAATTTACAGTTGTAAAAATCTAGTCAGAAATCACCTAATCCTTTACCAACTCAATTAAATCCCATGGGATTCAGTCAATTTAACTGTCGTTACTCATCCAATACATTTGCACTTAGTGAAATAATAAGTAATTTTCCATATGCAATTTTAAAATGGAAAGGATATTTGATAGAATGAAAAGATATTTTAATATAATATTAGTTTGAGGTGAAATGTTTGAATAAATTAACCAATAGAGAAATCATGTTTATTGGCTTTATGTTATTTTCAATGTTATTCGGTGCAGGAAATTTAATTTTCCCAGCATATTTGGGACAAGCTGCCGGAGGAAATGTATGGCAAGCGGTTATTGGATTTATTATTTCAGATGCCGGTCTTGCAGTATTAGCCTTTATCGCTATTGCAAAATCAGGAACATTCGATACTTTAGTAAATAGAGTGAATCATACTTTTGCTTTACTTTTTCCAATGGCAATTTATTTGTCAATAGGACCTGGACTTGCAATTCCCCGTGCAGGCAGCCTTGCTTATGAAATGGGAGTAAAGCCCTTTTTACCAAATACAATTGAGTCTTCACCAGTCGGACTATTGGTTTATACAGTTGGATTTTTTAGTATCGTTTTTTGGTTCGCAAAATCGCCTTCTAAATTAGTAGATAGATTTGGAAAGATTTTAACCCCTTCTTTATTAGTATTAATTATCATTGTTTTTGTCAAAGCTTTATTCACCAATCTATCTGGTTTTAAAGAAGCTTCATTATCTTATAAAGAGAATCCAATCTCACAGGGATTTTTAGATGGATATCAAACAATGGATGCAATTGGCGCATTAATTTACGGAATTATATTTACCAATATTTTTAGAAGTAAAAAAATAAACAAGCAAACATTACAAGTAAAATATTTAACCATTATTGGACTTATTTGTGGCCTACTGTTAACTTTTTGTTATTTAATTATTGCCTATCTAGGGGCTTCAGCTTCGATAACTGGAAAAGTCGATAATGGAGCAATTGTATTAAGTACTGTATTACATCAATTGTTTGGAACAAGTGGAACGATTGTTTTAGGGTTAATTTTTACATTAGCCTGTTTAAGTGTTTGTATAGGATTAATAACATCGTGTGCTCAATATTTTTCAAGTATTTTCCCAAAATTATCTTATATAAAATGGGCAATCCTATTATGTTTGGTCAGCGGATTTGTAGCAAACCTTGGTCTATCTCAAATATTAAAAGTTTCTGTCCCAGTGCTAGGTTTAGTGTACCCAATGGCCATTACCTTAATTATTTTAGGTCTTTTACATGACAGATTACCTTTTAATCAACGACCAGTTTATGTCATGACAATCGGTCTAGTTGGATTATTTAGCTTAGTGGAAATCATCAATTCTACATTTTTAAATGGTTCATTTTCAGAATTATTATCCAATGTTCCTTTGCAAAATAAGGGCTTCGGTTGGGTGATTCCAGGCTTGCTTGGTTTCACAATAGGATGCCTTTTGGAAAAATTTAAAAATAATGAGGATATGATTGAAAAGAAAGCCGCATAAATACGATTAAATAAATGTAAATCACACAGTGGAGCTCCTTTTGGGTAGAGTTTTTCCTCATTAGGCTATATTTAATCGCCCGCAATATGTACTGACGATACTATTGAGTGGGATATTTTAGAGATAAATTCTTGAAAATCATTTTTTTTATGGTTCGGTATGTTTCTCTGATATTGATTTAAGTCCGTAATTAACTTCCTTAGCTTTTCACCTGAAAAAGTTTCATCTGTTAAATAATAATCGCATAATTTTCTAAGTTCCAAGTAACTTCTCCATAACATACTTGGATTAAATATTGCGTTATGCAGACTTTCGGAGAGTTCAAAAGTCTCAAGTTTTTGACCTTTGTGGTCATATAAAACTACATCAAAACCCATAAAATCACACCTTTATCATTCTTTTAACTCAATCCTATTAAAATCGTGAAATTTCGCCAATCTTAAACTGTCATATGTGTCGGTCATTTCAAGGACAAATGGTGATATTAGAAACTATTTAAATAAGGTATGACCCTTCTGCAAACCAAGTGGAAGGGTCTATTATTTTTAGGCAAAAGAGGTTTTTTCTCAATAAAAGTAGTCGCAATCTTCATATTATTTCAATGTTAGTATAACATACACATATATCTTGAAATGCTGTTGGAAAAAACTACAATCCGGCTTTGTTTCTTTTGAAAATTATGAATATAGTAAATAAATATTTTAATCTATAAATAATAGTGATAAACTAAGATTAGGTTATGATTGATCCAGAAAAGATGTGTGACTAGGTCACGCCCTGGTTTGCTGTGGCGCCTAAAGGAAGCGCCTACATCCTTTCTGCAAAACTTAGGGGATAAGGAAGGTAAAAATGAGCAACAGACAAACAAAAACAGACGTAATCTTAATTGGTGCCGGAATTATGAGTGCAACTTTGGGGTCACTACTGAAAGAATTAGTACCGGACTGGGAAATTACAGTGTTTGAGAGGCTCGCAAACGCAGGAGAGGAAAGCTCTAATGAATGGAATAATGCGGGAACGGGGCATTCTTCACTGTGCGAGCTTAACTACACCGTAGAACAACCTGACGGATCCATAGATATTAGCAAAGCTATAAAAGTTAATGAAGAGTATCAGGTTTCAAAGCAGTTTTGGTCTTATCTGATAAACAGTAAGCTGATTAATAATCCGCAAGACTTTATCATGCCATTACCTCATATGAGTATGGTACAAGGGGAACAAAATGTAGAGTTTTTGAAGAAACGTTTTGAAACGCTTTCAAACAATCCTCTGTTTAAGGGGATGGAATTTTCCGATAACCCAGAAAAACTGATGGAATGGATTCCGCTTATTATGCAAGACCGTCCATCGAATGAACCTATTGCTGCAACAAAAATAGACTCTGGTACAGACGTTAACTTTGGTGCTTTAACACGTATGATGTTTGACCATTTAAAGAATAATAACGTTGATATCCAATACAAACACAGTGTAGATAATATAAAACGGACTAGCGATGGCTCATGGGAAGTAAAAGTGCGTAATGTTGATGACGGTAGCGTAGAGCGCCATACTGCTAAATTCGTCTTTATCGGATGCGGGGGCGGAAGCCTGCATTTACTACAAAAATCTGGAATTCCTGAAGGGAAACATATTGGGGGATTCCCAGTAAGCGGAGTGTTTATGGTATGTAATAATCCGGAAGTTGTAGCGCAGCATCATGCAAAAGTATACGGAAAAGCTGCCGTTGGAGCTCCTCCAATGTCTGTTCCGCATCTTGACACAAGATTTATCGACAATAAAAAATCGTTACTATTTGGACCCTTTGCCGGATTCTCACCAAAGTTCTTAAAAACAGGTTCAATGTTCGATTTAATAACTTCCGTAAAACCGAATAACGTCTTAACTATGTTGGCGGCAGGCGCAAAAGAAATGTCATTGACAAAATACCTGATCCAGCAAGTTATGTTATCCAAAGAACAGCGTATGGAAGAGTTACAAGAGTTTATCCCGAATGCCAAAATCGAGGATTGGGATTTAGTAGTAGCTGGCCAACGTGTACAAGTTATCAAAGATACTGCTAAAGGCGGCAAAGGAACGCTTCAATTTGGTACCGAAGTTATTACTGCTGCTGATGGATCGATTGCAGCATTACTAGGTGCTTCTCCAGGTGCTTCTACTGCTGTTTTCGTCATGCTTGAGTTAATAAATAAATGCTTCCCGCAACATATAAAAGAGTGGGAACCGAAAATTAAAGAAATGATTCCTTCATATGGCGTGTCACTATTGAAAAACCCAGAGCTTCTCCACGAAATTGAGACTTCAACAGCGCGGACGCTTGGCCTAGTGGGTAAAGAACAAGAGGATTCGAAAAGTAAAAACCGTATGTTAGTAGAAGCATAAATTGCCATTTTGGCAAATTTATGCTTTCTTTTTTTGCCTATATTAAAGCTCAATGTTGATTTTACATACCTTTTTGATTGGAGCACATGAAGCGGAAATCAAAAGGTAAGCATTTATTCTTCGGAAAATAAATGGTAGAAAATAGCATTTTAAAATGAGATTTTGGTATAATAGAGGGAGTCAAAATAGGTCGTAATATTTTTGTCCAATGACCTTAATAGATAAATAGTATTAGATTTAATACTATTTACCCGGTAACATTTAAACCAATTTTTTTGAGGAGAAGGGCAATGAGTAAAGGTAAAATCACTCTTATAAGCAGTGGTATAATAATTGCACTCGTCGTTATTGCAGGAATCTACTATTATCAGTCAACCCGGTTCAATTCCCATATCACGATCAATGATACAAAAGTAGGTGGGCTGACCGCTGATCAAGCATTAAAAAAATTAAAATCAGCAGAGTTAAAAAACACAGTCTATGTTGGGCGAAAACAAATTTTTGATGAAAAAAACACCAAGATGGGATTTACGAATCAAGATCTAGCTGGAGTAAAGAAACTATTAAAAAGCCAGCAGACGTTTTGGCCTTCTTTAAAGGCAAAAAGTTATTTATTAGTTCCAGGTAAAGAAAGCCCATACCGAAGCCAAACGATGAAAAAGCTAGTAGAGGACAAGCTCATTTCAATGAACAAGAGCTTAACAGCACCAAAAGATGCTGAGGCTCATTTGGAACAAGGGGAAATTATCGTCACCCCTAGCGTCAATGGCAAACAGTATGATATCGCTACTTTATTAAAGGATTATCACAAACAGGAATACAATAGCGAAATTCATTTGGATGCCGTATACATCCTGCCTATCAAAGAAGACAGTTCGATCGTAAAAAAGGAAGAGAGAATGCTTGCGGAACTAGTCGGGCGGACCGTTGATTATAAGGTACAGGAGCAAGTTTATTCTTTAAAAGGAAGCGAATTAATTAAAAACGCCACTGTGACGAAGGATATGAAGTATTCAATTGATATAAACGATATTAAGCAAAGAATAGCAGAAATTGATAGCTCACAATCAACATTGAATAAAAATTTCCAATTTAAGACCCATTCAGGTTCAGTCATTTCTGTAAAAGGAGAATCCTATGGCTGGGCAATTGATGTTGATGCAGAAACGAAACGGATACAAGATGCCTTTGAAAAAGGGGAAAAGGCGCTACTTGCCTACAATATTTACGGAGTTGGTTGGAACACTAATGGCGTAGGCTACCATACAACAACGAACAATGGTATTGGCGATACATATGTTGAGGTGTCGATTGCTGAACAACATATTTGGATTTATAAAAATGGACAATTAGTAGGCACAACCAATGTGGTTACAGGCAGACATAACACCAATGAAGATACACCACCAGGATTATGGTATATCATGTATAAAGAATCACCATCCACGCTTGAGGGTAGTGAAGTCGGTAATCCTAATTATTCGGTTAAAGTTGATTATTGGGCCCCCTTTACGAACAGTGGATGTGGGTTCCATGATGCCAGCTGGCGGAAAAACTGGGCAAGTAATGCCTATCTTACCCAAGGCTCGGGTGGCTGTGTTAACACCCCACCAAGTGTGATGAAAACTGTATATGATAATCTCAGTCAATATGAGCCAGTTGTCATTTATTAAGAAAAAGAAGCAGGAAATCATTAATGATTTTTTGCTTCTTTTTTATGGCTCGCGTAATATTCTGCTAACGAATAATGGATACCAAATAGTAGAAAGTAATATGAGATCTTACCAGCGATTGGTCTTTCGCCTATGCTTCAGAGTCAATGTATTTAACGATTCTTTCGCAAATTTCATGAGTGAACAGTGAATCATCTATAGATGGGTCAGGAATTCTATTATTTTGAACACAGTCGATAAAATGATCGACGATTTGATAGAAACCGCGTTTATACAGGGTAGGCTCCCAGTCACCGAATTTCTTTATACTAACATCTTTATTATGGAAATGAGTGGTTTCAACAAGACTGGTTACCACATATTTATCATGGCCAGTCATATACTCAATGGTTTCTTCTGTAACCCCGCCATTTCGATTCATAATTCCGATAGCGGTACAACCTTCGCCAATAAGTGGATCACCAATTGATCAAGTAATTCACCATTTTTTAGGAACTCAACTTTTACATCTTTGACCTTTGTATCCATCAAAAACCTAAGCGTATCTGCCACATGAACAAAATCCTCAACCACAAATCTTCTTATATAGTCAGGGGCAGAAAATCTATTTTTTTGCATGATTATCAAGCTAGCCTTACCATGGTCCGTAAGCTCTTTAACTCTCGGAATAAATCTCCTATTAAAACCGACCATTGCTATTTTACCGCTTTCATTTGCAAGTTTCACAATTCTTTCGGTTTCCTGGAAATTCATTGATATGGGCTTGACTATGTATAGGTTTATTCCATTTTCAAGTAATTTTTCGGCTGTTTCAAAATGCGCCTCGGTAGCTGTACTTATAAATGCGGCATCAATGTTCTTTGTAATGAGTTCATCAACTGTTTGAACTCTTTCATGAACTCTATACTTTTCTGATAATCTGGTTAGCGTGTCCACATTTCTTGTACAAAGCACTAGTTCTATTCCTTCTTTTTCAGAAAGAACGGGTAAGTAGGCCTTTTTAGCGATATCACCTAATCCAATAATTCCAATTCTCATTTGTACACCCCACTAGTATTTCTGAAGCTGAATCTATTTTCTTATATGAAAATCTGCTCTCTCTTTATATTATCTGAGTATACAATTATAGAAATATAATTTCAAATTGAAAAAGACGTACCTTGAACCGTATTTCAATGAATTATTTGACCTAGTTACAAACATGACGGATGGCCTTATTTATACTAAAATCATAAGGAAGGATTATGGCATGAATTTGAAAAGGAAACAAACCAAGTTGCTAAGTTTATTAAACATTATTGTGTACGAGGAAATTCAGGAGGTTTTATATGAAGATGTTTAAATGGGCTACTCTAGTCATGACACTTGTTATGCTTGCTGGCGGTGGTCTTTATTTTTCAAAATTATCCAATCAGCATGATCTCGAAAAACCAATTAGACAACAACAAGTGGATAGTGATCAGGATATCACGACTAATGGGCAAAAGCCGGAGAAAAAGCAAGTTAGTGAACCTTTGCCTAATTTGGGGCTTCAAGCGAAATCAGTCATATTACTAGATGCTAAAAATGGTGACATTCTTTACGATAAAAACATTGATCAATCTATGCCAACAGCAAGTATGTCCAAGCTGATGACCGAGTTTTTGGTATTGGAATCTATTCATAATAATAAAATCACCTGGGAAAAATCGGTATCGATTAGCGACTATGCGTTTGCTATTGGCAATAACCCCGGGTTTGCCTCCGTTCATTTAAATAACGCTCAACCATATACCGTTCGTGAATTATTTAATGCGATGGCGATTCATTCGGCGAATGACGCGGCAATTGCCTTGGCTGAGGCCGTTGCGGGGAGCGAAAAGGACTTTGTAGGTAAAATGAATGAAACGGCAAAACAGTTAGGCTTAGAAAACACCCATTTTGTTAACAGTACTGGCTTAAATAATCTTGATTTAGGTAACTTTTACTCAACTGGCTCACCAAATGATACAAATATCATGTCGGCAAAGGATGTAGCCTTGCTCGCACAGCAGTTGATCGCTCAATTTCCCGAAATTCTTGATGTTGTCGCTAAACCAAAATTGAAATTTGGACAACATACGTACACCAATTCGAATTGGATGTTACCTGCGATTAATAAACAAAATGCTGGCTTTGAAGGGGTCGATGGGCTTAAGACAGGCTACACAGATGAAGCCGGTTATTGCTTCGTTGGAACCGTTAAGAAAAATGATAGGAGGCTTATTTCTGTGGTCATGGGTGCTTCTTCAAAAATAAGCCGATACTCAGAAACAGCACGACTTTACGAAACAGCTTTTAAACAAATCGCTATAAAATAATCAAGGAATCCACAAACTAAAATTAACTATATCATGTTTAATGCTATACTTAGGGGATATATTTGGTGTTTGAAGGGAGATAAACATCTCATGAAATATATGAAATCGCAAATGAAACAGCTGATTAGAGATAATAAAGATTTACAGAGGCGCTTAAAGGAATTAATGGAGGAGCACGACCTCGAGAAGAACTTTGCCCTTAAGGCCTTGTACCATTCAGAGGTTGCAGAAGGCGGAAAGTATCAGCTAGCATACCAAGCACTAGACCTACCCAAAGGGTAGGTCATTTTTTTTACAAAGCTTGTTGTTGATTTTACTCACATGTTGATTGGAGCGGAAATCAACGACCAAGTTTCATACAGCCTTATAAACAAAACTATATTTTCGATATAATATTTTACTTGTAAATGGAGTTCTAAAACAAATAAAAATGATTGAAAATTAATGAAATAAAATAGGAATGTCTTGTAAAAGTCAATTAATATTCTAAATATTTTAGTATAGTGAAAAAATAAACTAGACTAATTTAAAGAATTGTTTTACAATAATATTTATCGACTAAGCAAGAGTTAAAACTCGTTTTCAATAAAGGAAACGGTCTTATATTTTAGAGTGAAATATCAGAAAAATCAGTAAAAAGGAGATTTTTACAATGAAGAAAAAATTCGCAAAGGTTTTAATGGCTTCGACATTAGTAGCTGGAATACTAGCAGGTTGTTCAGGAGCAAAGGAAAGTTCGAGTGGAAGTGATAAGAACTCGATTAAAATAGGTGTGAACTTAGAACTCTCTGGTGGTGTGGCCTCATATGGAGAGTCGCTTGAGAAAGGAATAGACATTGCGGTTGACGAGATTAATAAAAGTGGTGGAATAGATGGTAAAAAGCTAGATGTAATTAAAGTTGATAATAAGTCTGATGCGGCAGAGGCAACAAGTGCTGCGATTAAGTTAACTAGTCAAGATAAGGTAACAGCCATAATTGGTGCGGCAACAAGCGGTGATACAGTGGCACAGGCACAAATTGCTAATGATACAAAAACAGTTCTATTAACTCCTTCAGGTACAAGTCCCAACGTAACAGTAGGAGATAATGGAAAAGTGAATGAATTTGTTTTCCGTACTTCATTTATTGATCCATTCCAAGGAACTGTTGCTGCAAATTTTGCCACTAAAGAACTAAAAATCAAGAAGGCTGCAATTTTTGCAGATAGTGCAAGTGATTATGCCAAAGGTCTTGCAGATTCTTTTAAGAAAACTTTTGAATCAAAGGGTGGAAAAGTTGTTGCAGAAGAGGCTTATGTCGGGAAAGATACTGACTTCCGTTCAACTTTAACAAGGATTAAAGCGAAAAACCCAGAATTCATTTTTATTCCAGGCTATTATGAAGAAGTTGGCTTAATTATTAAGCAAGCTCGTGAGTTAGGAATCACGGTTCCATTTATGGGGGCGGATGGTTGGGATTCACCAAAGTTAG
Source organism: Bacillus sp. 1NLA3E (assembly GCF_000242895.2). Taxonomy (NCBI): domain Bacteria; kingdom Bacillati; phylum Bacillota; class Bacilli; order Caryophanales; family Bacillaceae; genus Bacillus; species Bacillus sp. 1NLA3E. The sequence goes on along the minus strand of NC_021171.1, from coordinate 4,747,787 downwards.
TTGAATTAGCTGGAGCTGACGCTTTAAACAACACCTTCATTACCAACCATTATTCATCTGAAGATCCTGATAAGGCGATTCAAAAATTTGTTACAACATTTAAGGGCAAGAACGACGGAACCTCTCCTAATGCATTCAATGCACTTGGTTATGACACTATCTATCTATTAAAAGATGCAATTGAGCGCGCTGGTAGTACCGATTCAAGCAAAATCAAGGATGCTTTAGCGAAAACGAAAGATTTGTCCCTTGTTACGGGTATTGTTACAATCGACAAAGATCATAACCCAATTAAATCAGCGACTGTTTTAGAATACAAAGATGGAAAGCAAGTGTTTAATACAAAGGTTAATCCGTAAACAAGAAAAGCGGAAGTGGCTTGTTCTTAGCCGCTGGAGTTAGACATAAACAAAGAGGATGAGCAATACAAAAGCTCATCCTCTTTCCTTTTTACCATTCCTTTGGTTCGTAGTCCAGATCTCTAAATAATTGGTTGCGCTCTTTCTTTGTTAAATCGCGCCATTGTCCAACAGGAAGATTCCCCAAATGAATGTTCATAATTCTGGTTCGCTGCAGACGATAAACGTCGTATCCTAGCGCTTCACACATCCGACGAATTTGGCGATTTAAACCTTGAGTTAATGTGATTTGGAAAACATATTTTGATAGTTGGATTACTTCACAAGGAAGCGTTTTTGTATCTAAAATTTTTACCCCTTCGGACATTTTCTTTAAAAACTCTGGAGTGATTGGTTTGTCCACTGTAACAATATACTCTTTTTCGTGCTTATTTTCGGCACGTAAAATTTCATTTACAATATCTCCATCGTTCGTAAGCAAAATTAAGCCATCCGAATCTTTATCAAGGCGTCCAATATTATAAATTCTAAGTGGATGATTCACTAAATCAATAATATTGCCCTTAACATTTTTTTCAGTGGTACTGGTAATGCCAACCGGTTTATTTAAGGCGATATAAACATAATTACTGGCCATCCGGATCTGATCTCCACTGACTCTGACATCATCCCCAGGCTCGACTTGGCTGCCGACTTTGGCCACCTTACCGTTTATTGTTACTCGGCCCTCACTTATTAATTTATCTGCACCGCGCCTAGATGCTTTTCCAGACTCGCTAATGAATTTATTTAAGCGCAGGTTAATCACTTCCTTATGTATAGAATAATGTAGTCTCAATTATAGCCAAAATAAAAACGAAAAAGCCCTACATGTAAGTAGATTATATCAGATTCAGTTCTTCCGTTTAACAAATCCCATGATACTATCGATTGTGCATCCAAAAACGATTAAGCCAGCCATTACCCAAATGGTCCCTGACCAGAGGGAATCAATGTTAGAAAGAGAAGTATTGGCTAAACGAGCAAATTGTAATTTAAAATCCGGATTAAATAGGGAGTGGTCAGCAACCATTACACAAGAGAGGATGCTCATCCCTACATTATAGCCAGTATTAGCAATGGCAATCGGGAGGTTCCACTTCATATATATGAATTTAAAAATATGAACAGTAAGCTGGACGATAGCGAGGAGCATAATGCTCGGAAAATAATCTTGGAGGCGGTCAAGCACAAATAAGGATGACTTAAGAGCGAGTACGCTATCCTTCAACGTATACCAACCAATATACTGAGGCTTGTAGTAAATCAAGGCTGTAAAGAATACCGTGAAAAACATCGGGAAAATAGTCTCCCCACGAGAAATTTTTTGCCTTTTCGATACCTCTGACTTTGGTAAATCTTCAATTGACCATTTTTTCTTCATTAAATCCTCGATCCGGACTCCTTTTCTCTCCATCACGATAAAGACCAAAGTAACCCAAAAAAAGGCCTGTGTAGCACCCTCAATTGCCGCACTGAACATATTAGCAAAGGTTTCAGATAATAATTCAATCGACCCACTATTGGCGGGAGCACTTGACATTCCTTCTATTAAAGCAATCATTGCAGATACAATCGGCACAACGGAAAGCACTAATTTTAGAACAGAAAGGTAGCGGTCATAAAGTTCAGGACCAATCAAATATCGTTGGCCTTGTCGATATTCATTGGCAAGCAGGATGGGGTTCCCCAGCTTTTCAAGCACTGCACGAATATCCCCTTCTGAGGGATTTTCAGGTAGCATCTTCGCTATTCGTGCCCGAAGTCTGCTATTCACATCTTCTCGAGATTTTTCCGGTAAATGAACGATCACGGCATTTACATAAGAATCAATCAAACTCATGAAAATCTCCTCCACTATTCATTCTTTTGCAAAATCAAGAAGTGACTAGTTGAAAGTAAGTAATTCAAGAGGAATTCAAAACGATTAGTTAACTTGATTATACCATTTATTGACCTAGGCAAGATAACGGTGACAATTTGGCTCCGGCGCTGATTTTCGATACAATATAGAAAAACCAAATAATCGTAAAGAATAGGATATGAAAAAATGGAACAGGAAATTCGTCTAAAAGTAAAGTCGAAATATGTAAATAAGTACAATGGTGGTTACCCGCTTGTTATGCAAGAGGCCATTACTAACCTGAGCGACTTAAAACAAGAGGGTACTCTGTTTAAACTAGTTGATGAAAAAAATAAATTTCTGGCAAAAGGTTATTATGGGATCCAAAACAAAGGCTATGGTTGGATCCTTAGTCGAAATGAAAATGAACAGATTGATCAAATCTTTTTTCAGGCTAAGCTAAAGGTAGCATTTAAAAATAGAGAGTCCTTATTTAGAGATCCTGAAACAACAGCCTTTAGAGTGTTTAACGGCGAAGGGGATGGAGTCGGTGGTTTAACCATAGATTACTTCGACGGTTATTATGTAATAAATTGGTATAGTATCGGTATTTACCAGTTTCGGGATTATATCATCCAGTCCTTGGAAGCATTAGTTGAATTCAAGGCCATCTATCAAAAGAAGCGGTTTGATACAAAAGGTAAATACATTGAGGAAGATGATTTTGTATTGGGTGAAAGAGGTCAATTTCCGATTATTGTGAAGGAAAATGGCGTCAACTTTGCTGTGTATTTAAATGAAAGTGCGATGGTAGGGGTATTTTTAGATCAAAGGGAAGTTAGGAGAACAATAAGAGATCAATACGCAAATGGCAAAACGGTGTTAAATACGTTCTCTTATACAGGCGCGTTTTCGGTATTTGCTGGATTAGGGGGGGCAACGAAAACTACAAGTGTCGACCTTGCCAACCGAAGCCGAGCTAAGACGGTTGAGCAGTTTAGTTTGAACGGAATTGATGCAAAAACCCAGGATATTATTGTGGAGGATGTCTTTAACTATTTTAAATATGCAGTCAAAAAACAGCTGAAATTTGATATGGTGATTCTCGATCCACCAAGCTTTGCTCGCTCCAAAAAATATGTTTTTAGTGCTGAAAAAGATTATAAAAATCTTTTGAAAGAAGCAATTGCCATTACAGCGGATAATGGAATCATTGTTGCTTCGACTAATTGTAGTAGTTTTGGAATGAACAAGTTCAAAGGCTTTATTGAAACAGCGTTTAAGGAAATAGAAAGTAAGTTTAGTCTATTAGAGGAATTTTCCCTTCCAGAAGATTTTCGAACGATTAAAGAGTTTCCAGAGGGTAACTATCTTAAAGTCGTGTTTATCAAAAAGGTAAATTAACAAAACTTAACTATTTTAAAATATGCTCTGTTAAACTAGAATGTTGATTTCCGTTCCAGGCACTCGCTTTCCGCGGGGCGGGCGGTGAGCCTCCTCGGCGCTAAAGCGCCTGTGGGGTCTCACCTGTCCCGCTGCTCCCGCAGGAGTCTTCGTGCCTTCCACTCCAATCAACATTGTGCAAAAAATCAACATTGAGCTTTAACACAGCCTAAAAATTAAGACAGTCTAACGGTTCATCCAATTAGACTGTCTTTTTGTAGTTATTTAAGCTCTTTCTTCAAACAACTTAACGATTTCAATAATGACATGGGTTGCTTTGACCATATTTTCAACAGAAACATATTCATATTTGCCGTGGAAATTCTCGCCACCAGCAAAAATATTTGGAGTTGGCAGTCCCATATAGGAAAGCTGTGAACCATCTGTACCACCACGAATTGGTTTTACAATCGGTTTGATATCCAGGTTTACCATTGCTTGATGGGCAATATCGACAATCTCTTTTACTGGCTCAATTTTTTCCTTCATATTGTAATATTGATCTTTCAATTCAAGAAGGATGTTTTCCTCTCCGTACTTCGCCTTCAAATCTTTAACGATATTCGCGAAGAAGGCTTTTCTCTTTTCGAATTGTTGTTTGTCAAAATCTCTAATAATATAATTAAGCTTTGTTTGTTCGACATCACCATGGAACGAGAGTAAATGATAAAATCCTTCATACCCTTCCGTATTTTCAGGTGCTTCTGCTTCTGGGAGCTTATTATTTAATTCCATAGCAATTTTAGTGGAGTTAACCATCTTTCCTTTAGCAGAACCAGGATGAATATTGGTTCCATTAATGGTGATTTTTGCAGAAGCAGCGTTAAAGCTTTCGTATTCAAGTTCACCAAGTGGTCCGCCATCTACCGTGTAGGCATAGGTTGCGTTAAATGCATCCACATCGAATTTATGTGGTCCTCGGCCAATCTCTTCGTCAGGAGTAAAGGCCACTCGGACTTTGCCATGTTTGATTTCTGGATGTTGGACTATATAAGCCATTGCCGTCATGATTTCAGCAACTCCGGCTTTGTCATCAGCTCCGAGCAGAGTTGTCCCATCTGTCGTGATCAATGTATGTCCTATGTAATTAGCTAGTTCGGGAAAATCCCGTGGTGACAAGACAATCTGTGCCTTCTCGTTTAAAGTAATCTGTTTGCCATCATAATTTTCAACAATTTTCGGATTGACATTTGCACCACTAAAATCAGTTGCCGTATCAACATGAGACAAGAATCCAATGGTAGGGACCTTTTTTTCAGTATTAGAGGGAAGTGTGGCCATTACATAGCCATTGTCATCAATGGTAACTTCCTCCATCCCAATCGTCGTCAGTTCTTCGACAAGCATATGGGCAAGCGTCAATTGTCCAGGTGTCGAAGGGCATGTTTCGTTGCTTTCATTGGACTGGGTATCCACTTTAACATAAGTAGTAAACCTTTCAATCATTTCATTTTTCAACGATCCTTCAGCTCCTTTTGATGAGTCTTCCTTCATATTATCACATCATTTCTCAGACATATACTATACGGAGAGGTTGGATAGAAGGGAAGTAATGCTGTTTATTGTTATTATTTTCCGCATGATAAGAATGATTAATAAAGGTAAAAAACAGGACCTTTGTAAAAAAGTGTATTAATGGATGAGTATTCTAGTATAATAGTCTTAGTGTTATTTTCTAACTAATAGAAATTTTTAAACATATGAAGGGGGTGGAATGGAGACGGACTAAATTCTTTACCTGATCGTAATCTTTTCAGTTTCTAAGTCAGTTGAGGAATGAAAGAAGTAGAATGCATGTAACAGGGATAGGAACTGATAATATATATATGTACTCTGGGTTTTAATCGTGGGAACAGGCGCGTATCCATCATCATGTTAAACTAATAATATTTCTTAAATCTAAGCCCGGAATAGGTTCTGTTCGTATCTCTGAATTTATGGGGGGTATCATAGTGTATTGTTCTAATTGTGGAGTCATGATATCTGAGAGAACAGAGATTTGCCCTAAATGTGGGGTAAAACCATTTCGAACGAAAGACTTTTGTTACAGTTGTGGAGAAAGGAATTTTAATAAATACCTAGATGAGTGTACGAGTTGCGGTGTTCCTTTTAACAAAGAACCTGTAAGCGCTTTAATTGAAATGAGTGATTCAATGGTCGTCGCCTTTCACGATTCACTAACAAACGGACTTCGAAATTTAAAAACTAGACTAAAAAGAGAATAGAATGATTTGAAAAGGGATCTGAATTAACATTCAGGTCTTTTTTATTTTAGCTGTGTTAAAGTTCAATGTTGATTTTTAACATTATGCTGATTGGAGTGGAAGGCGAGAAGACTCCTGCGGGAGCAGCGGGACAGGTGAGACCCCGCAGGCGCTTTAGCGCCGAGGAGGCTCACCGCCCGCCCCGCGGAAAGCGAAGCGCCTGGAACGGAAATCAACATTCTAATTTAACAGAGCTTATTAAAAAGCGAATCGTCACACCTTTGTCACAAAATTAGCCATAAAGAGTCATATTTCAGAAAATTTCCGCGTGATATATTTACGATAGAGGTGTGGGAAATGCTACCAAAACGGCGGATCATATGGTTCTTTCTATTCGTGTTCCTTCTTAGTGGAAATAGCACAGTCCAGGCAAAAATGAGTGTTCAGGATTTAATTGATCAGGCTAAAGATGGTGGAACAGTAGAAATACCTAGTGGTACATATAAGGAGTCCATCAACATTAATAAACCGGTAACAGTCATTGGTGCTGAAAATGTGACCATCATTTCGGATGGTAAGACTCCTGCTATCAAGATTAAAAACAAAGGAGCTTCAGTAAAAAATATTAGAATTGAAAACAAAAGTGCAGAAACCGCCATATTCATTTCAGGATCTAATCACTTAATCAATAACGTAACGATAAAAACTGCTGGGTACGGGATTCAATTAAATGAGGCAAACAAGATTGAAATAGATGGCGTAAAAATTAGCGGTACAACTGATGAAAAGCATGGTCAACAAAATGGAATTGATCTTTTTCGTTCAAAGGACAATTTAATCAAAAATAATTCCATAACAACAGTCAAAGATGGTATTTATGTTGATACCAGTACAGGTAATACGATTACTGGTAATAAGGTATCTTATTCTCGCTATGGTCTCCATTTTATGTTTACGCAAGGAAATACAGTAAAAGGTAATACATTTTCCCAAAATCTTACTGGTAGTATGATTATGGGCTCACATAATGAAGTATATTCAGAAAACTACTTATTGAAAAATAGACAAAATGTAAACTCACAGGGGCTTTATTTATATGATGTCCAAGATACAATGATTCAAAATAATTATATTCGTGATAACCGCATTGGTATCATGATTGATAATAGCTTTACAAATTCAATTCTGCATAATGATGTTCAAGGAAATGCCATTGGCATCATTTTTAAACAGTCAACTAAAAATAGAATAACCCGAAATGATTTCCAAATTAATGTCATAACGATTCTTACTTATGGGGGAGATTCCAAGAATAATAAACTATATGAAAATTATTGGGATAGCCAAATGGGTCTAGATGGAAACGGGGATGGTTTCAGTGATTTAGCGGTTGTTGCCGATCCATATTTTATGCGGATTATGGATAAAAATTCAGCCTATCAATTGCTTTTTCAATCACCAGGAATGGTGATAATGGAAAAATTATTTAAGGGTAATGAGGGAAGTTTGGTGAAGGATCAGTCTCCTGCTATGATTCCGAATATTCAGGAAGATAGGCAAATCGACTTTAATAGGGGTATTATGTTGATTTCTATATTATTCATACTATCAAGCTTTATTATTTATTTTTGGGGGAGGAAGAAATTGTAATGAAAAAAAGAATGCTGTTTTTGATGATGTTGGTTTTGGTGTTTTCGATTGCGCTTGTAGGCTGTAACACAGAAAAGGCGGAAAAAGACAAGAAAGCAGATCCAAAAGTGGAAGAAAAGACGGTTAAGGCAAAAGCCATTGATGAAAAAGTGGACAAATGTGCTAATTGTGAAATGGCTGTCGCTGATAATACTGATGCAACTGAGATTATCTTAAAGGATGGAAAAACACTTGTATTTGATGACATCGGCTGTATGGTCAATAAATGGATTAGAACAAATGGTGAGAAAGATATAGATGCAGCATTTGTTCGCAGTCATCATGATAAAGAATGGCTAGATTATAACAAAGCAGTCTATGTATTTGATGCAAAGATTACCACTGCAATGGGATATGGAGTAATCGCTTTTAAAGATAAGGCTGCTGCACAAAGTTTTATTGATAAAAATGGAATGGGCACAATCATGACAAAGGCTGAACTAGATAAGCATACTTGGCCACAAGATAAGAATAATATGACAATGAAAATGCATAAAGACAGCACGGATACAAACATGAATATGGATGGAAGCATGAGTAAATAACAGTTTAATTGTTTGAATGAGGCTGACTAGTCAGCCTCTTCAAATAAGCAGAAAAGAGGGGAATTTCATTGGATTCCTACGTTTTTTTTCGCCAGGAATGGAAAATGTCATTAAGGCAAAAGTCGTTCTACTTGTTTGGTGGATTGTTCCTATTAATCATGATTTTTATCTTTCTTATCCAAATGAATATTGGAGGTTTAAGCAGTTATACAAACGTTACGGCAACTGCCTTTAACGTGCTTTTATATTCCCTGCCACTCATTGTCATGTTATTAGGAGCCTTTTCGATTACCGAGGAGCAAGAAGCTGGACGATTTGCCCTTTTATTGACTTATTCATTCAAAATGAAGTCCTATATTATTGGAAAGTATTTTGGTCAGTTCCTAACCCACTTTATTATCATTACCTTTAGCTTTGGTGTTTTTAGTATTTTGAGTATGCTATTTAACGCTACAGGTTCAGTTAAAGGCATCCTATTAATCTATCTATTCTCAATTTTAGTTACCGCAGCATTTTTAGCAATTGGAATACTCATTGGGGTACTATCCTCTACACGCTGGCAGTCGATGATGATTGCTATCGCTTTATGGTTCATATTGATTATGATTTGGCCAATGCTACTGATTGGTGGATTAAGTTTTCTTTACTATACAATGGTAAAACCAATTTTATTGGTATTTACAATTCTGAATCCGGCAGAATTATTAAGAGTTTTTTTTGTCATTCAATTTGAGGGCGGATCCATTTTCGGACAGCAATATTATCAAATTATTGATTTTTTAACAGGACCAGCAACCCTGATTTATTTGTTTCTTTACATACTCATTTATGTTTTTGGTATGTTAACGATATCAACTTTTCTAATAGGAAGGAAAGTTAGAAAATGAGCCAACCTATTTTAGAGATAAAAAATATAACGAAGACATTTCAAAAAGAAGAAGTCCTTTCCCCCTTCTCACTACAACTGGATGAAGGACAAATTTGCGTACTAGTAGGCGGGAATGGTGCTGGAAAAAGTACGATTATTAAAATGATCGGTGGTATTTTCCAACCTACTGGTGGAGAGATATCGGTTTGTGGGTTGGGTGTTCAGGATCGGAAAAACTATCCGAATAAAATTGGCTATATGCCCGATGACTTTCAATTTCCAAATGGATTGACCGTTAAGGAGTGGTTATCCTTTCACGCTAAGCTTTGCCGTGTACCAAAGCAGCAAACGGAAAAGGCGTTACAGTTGGTTGGCTTAAGCAAGAAACAAAATGAAACGGTTGCACATCTATCAAAAGGGATGAGGCAACGATTGCTGTTTGCTCAAGCTTATATAAGGAATGCCAGTCTCCTTTTGCTCGATGAACCAACAAATGGGTTGGATCCATATTGGGTATCGACCTTTGCTGATATTCTGTTACAATTACGCTCGGAAAAAAGAACGATTTTATTATCCACCCACCAATTGGATGTCGCAGCCACAATAGCAGATATCATCATCTTCTTACATCAAGGCAAAATCTATCATGAAATTGAAGTTACTGATGTAGACAGAGATCAATTACATACAAGACTTTTCCAAATAAACAAGGAAATATATGGGTTTAAATAAAATAAAACAGAGGCAAACGTCTCTGTTTTCGAGTGCTATTGTTCCACCCAACCATTTTCAATTGCGTATCTGGTCAGTTGAACCCTATTTTTAATATCTAATTTTTTGGTAATATTTTTCAGATGGTTTTTCACGGTATACTCTGAAATAAAAATCATATTTGAAATTTCTTTATTCGTATGGCCCTTAGCTACTAATTTTAAGATTTCCATTTCTCTTTGCGATAGTGGATTTGTCTTTGGACTTATTGGCTTCTTTGGGTGGCTTGATATGGTTTGTAGTACCTCATTGACCAATTCGTAAGATACAGGGATATTTTCAGAAACCACAGATTTTAGGTATGGATACCAATCACCGGGATTGACTTTTTTGATTAAAAAACCTTGCGCTCCTTGTTTTAAGGCCTCAAAGAGATGGGTGCTGTCTTCAGAAACAGTTAAAATAACGATTTTAATATTTGGATGTTTTTCTTTTATCAATTTAGTCGTTTTTAAACCGTCTAAATCAGGCATATTAATGTCCATTAAAATCAGATCAGGCAGAATCTGATCTGATAAAAAAATAGCCTCTTCCCCGCTTTTTGCCTCGCCAATAATGGTGAAATCCGAATAACCACTAAGTTGTTCTCTAATCGCTTCCCTGGCATGGGCATGATCATCAACGATAAGAACCTTGGTCATTTTAGTATCGATCATTCGTTACCCCTCCTTTATGATAGAAAGCAATGTTCCCGAATTACTTTTTTCAATATTAAGGAGCCAACCAATTGCTTTTGCCCGTTCATTCATAATTTTTATTCCGTGATGTTCACCAGCATCGTATTGTGGTGCATAGCCAATCCCATCATCTTTAATACAACAAGCTAATTTTACACCTTGCTCTTTTGCCGTGATATAAAGATTGGAGCACTGTGCATGCTTTCGGACATTCATTAATGCTTCTTTAATGATTGAAATCATCTCAAGCTTTTCCTTGTAAGTCAGGGTTCTTTCCGGGAAGTCCCAGTCTAGATGGACCTTAATATCAGTTTCTTCCTTTATTTCTTTCAAGAGCATTTTCAAGGATTGGTAAAGATAAATTTGATCATACTCCTGTGGTGGAGTCCGTAAATTTTGAATCGAATATCTGATATCTTCATAAATGTGTTTTAGGGTTTGCTTAATCTTTTGGATTTCGTTTAAGTGACTACCAGATAAGTTTTTTTCTAATTTATTAACTTTAACTGATAATAAGAAAAGTGATTGGGAAATACCATCGTGTAAGTCCTGGGAAATATTTTGACGTTCCTCCATGGTTGCTTTATAGGCTCGTTCTTGATTTAATTCTTCTTGCATTTTTTCCAGTCTTCTAAACAAGGGTGTCGAAAATAGTAACGTAAAAAAGACGACTATAAGTGGAGACAGCCAGTTCCCTGTATCCATCGAAATGTAGGAAAGCAGAAACTGATGTCGGATGTATTCCCAAAGACCCACCATCATTGCGGGGGATAGTAGAATTGACCATTTAATGATTTTATAGGACATAAAAAGATCCCCTCGAAAGTTTAATGAATTTATATTTAGAATAGTTAGCTGTTTGAGTCGACATAAGTATATCACTAAAAGCAAAACTGCTCCATAAAATGCCATTCTTAGCTTACTTGGAAAATGAAAATATAAATTAATTAAATGATAAGCTAAATAAATCATTAAGATGATTATGAAAAGCAGATTGGTATAATAGGGAAGAGAATGGGGGCGAAGAACCGATGAATCAGCTATTGCTCGTTTTTGTTACAGTTGTCGATAAGGGAAATTTTACCCGTGCTGCTGATGAATTACATATGACACAACCTGCTGTCAGCCAGTATATCCAAACACTAGAACGGATGGTAGGTGCTAAACTGTTAGATCGAACAAATAAATATGTGCGGTTAAATAAAGCCGGAGAAATCGTTTTCCATCATGCTAAAGAAATTTTGGGACTTCATACAAGGATGCAATGTTTAGTAGATGATTTACTAAAGACAGCAAGTGGTAGCTTATCGATTGGAGCAAGCTTTACATTCGGGGAATATGTACTCCCTCACCTCATCGCAAAATTGAAACAGCAGTACCCCATGATCACACCTACAGTCTCTATTGGAAATACACAGGTAATTGCTGAAATGGTAATGGACCACCATTTGGATATTGGCATCCTTGAGGGAGATTTTAGCCACGAAAAGCTCTATATTGAAGCATTTGAAGAAGATTTCATGTTTGTCATCGTCCAAGCAAACCACCCTTATGCAAATCGAGAGAATATCCAATTATCGGAGCTGTCTGATGAAACATGGATTGTTCGGGAAGAAGGATCAGGAACAAGGGAAGCTACGGAAAAAATGTTTACTGAGTTTCAGTTCCACCCGCACAGTATCATGGAGTTTGGCAGTACACAAATCATAAAAGAATCAGTGGAAGCGGGTTTAGGCATTACTCTACTTTCACAAACGGCTGTTAGAAAGGAAATTTCCTTAGGGACCTTGAAAATGTTAAAGGTAAATGGAAATCCAATTTGTCGGAAATTCTCGTTAATAACCCAAGAATCACAATTTAAAACGAAGGCTACTGAGGTTTTTCTGGAGATCCTACGCAGAATGGAAAAATAGTAAAGCCGCCATCCTACTACACACCTAATCAGGTTTTGTGATTACACCTCCGTTTGAAAGTAACGTTAATGTCGGAAACTTTTGAAAAAATATTTAAATTGGATCGATACTACCGTATAATGTGACTAAAACCAAAGAAGAGGATTCTATGAATAATGATATCTTTGAAAAAATAAACGATTTTAAAGAAAAACGGAAAAATCGTGGTCGACTCCTGATCAATTGCCCGGACAAACCGGGGATCGTTGCAACTGTTTCAAAGTTTTTATTTGAGCATGATGCAAACATTATTGAATCTAGTCAATATTCGACAAATCCAGTTGGCGGGAATTTTTTTATTCGTATTGAGTTTGAATGTCCTGGCTTAGCTGGAAAAAAGGAAGAGCTAAGGAATGATTTCCGTCGAATAGCTGAAACCTTCCAAATGGATTGGAAGCTATCTTTTGTGTCAGAGATCCAAAAAATTGCTATTTTTGTTTCCAGGGAACTACATTGTTTGAGAGAATTATTATGGGATTGGCAAAGCGGCGATTTGATGGCTGAAATTGCTTTAGTGGTTAGTAATCATGAAGATTCCCGGGAAATAATTGAATCATTAGGCATTCCCTTCTACTATATACCCGCTAGTAAAGAAAACCGTGCTGAGGCGGAACAAAAACAATTACAGCTTGTCAAAAAACATGAGGTAGATGCAATTATTTTGGCCCGTTACATGCAAATTCTTACGCCAGAGTTCGTAGCGGCCCACCCACACAGGATTATCAACATACATCATTCATTCTTACCAGCATTTGTAGGGGCGAGACCCTATGATCGTGCCTATCAACGAGGGGTGAAGTTAATTGGTGCCACGTCTCATTACGTCACTAATGATTTGGATGAAGGACCAATTATAGAACAAGATATTATGCGGGTTGATCACCGCGACCAGATAGAGGACTTAAAAAAAATCGGCCGTTCCATTGAACGCAGTGTATTGGCTCGTGCTGTTCGCTGGCACTTAGAAGACCGGGTGATCGTCCATAAAAATAAAACAATTGTGTTTTAAAGTGAAAAAGCAGTCTGACCCAGTAGAGTCAGACTCAGATTGTCGAGAAAGTTTATTTTCTTGTCAATTTTTCGTTTTTCAGAACATTGAATGTCAATTTTTAATATGAGATTGTCTATGCTAAGGGATCTGTTGATTTCCGCTCCAGGTGCTTCGCTTTCCGCGGGGCGGGCGGTGAGCCTCCTCGGCGCTAAAGCGCCTGCGGGGTCTCACCTGTCCCGCTGCTCCCGCAGGAGTCTTCGCACCTTCCGCTCCAATCAACAAGGTGCAAATCAACCAAAAGAATGGCACACACCTTATCGACCTGGCTAAATGTATCGATATTTTTTTATGTTTTTGCAGGCTGCAGTAAGGAGAGTCTGTTCACATACATTCTTCAATCCCCGTAACAAGCAGAAGCGAAGCCCATGCATCACTTTTTTAGTCTGTGAAGCTTCGCTCAATTTTTTACCCTCACGAGTCTCTATTTCAACCTCTTGATTTGTAAACTTGTGTTTATTTACGTTTGCCTTTAAGTGTGTAGAATCTGTAAATAAAACACGATCTTATGATTTTTTGCTAGAAGAACAATCTCATAAAAAAGATCCTGAAAAATATTTGTATCCTTAAAAACGGTGTTGACGATTCCAACTTATCGTAGAGTGATGTGGAACTGGATCTTTGAATTTCAAACCTAAAAACCACCAATAGGCGACGTTTGTTCTTATTTCCCTTTCTAATTGGTGTTCAGACCGAATGCTATAAAGATAACCAATAAACATCATTTTAAAAAGAATAAGAGGGTCAGTGGGACGTCCATTATCATCGCTATAATAAGGACCTTTTCAAGAAGAAACGAAAAATCGATATATTTATCAATCAAGCGAAGAAGGTAATCGGCTGGAACTAATTCATCAATAGACAAAAATTTATATTCACTTTGGCTAGACTTTTTTGGCTTAAACCTTGGTTTCACCACTTATTTTTATTATGTATTGGTTGAGTGGAAGGTCTGTATTGGAACCGCCCTGTTGATTGGAGTGGAAGACGCGAAGACTCCTGCGGGAGCAGCGGGACAGGTGAGATCCCGCAGGAGCGTTAGCGACGAGGAAGCTCACCGCCCGCCCCGCGGAAAGCGAGCGTCTGGAACGGAGATCAACAGACTTATTGAACAGCCTATTTATTAGTAATTACTAATTATCTAACTATAAATTAACGCGGTGAATTACTAAAGTTTTTTGGGTTACATAATAGGCTGTCGAGAAACTCTCGACAGCCTGAGTCTGACCCAGTAGAGTCAGACTGCTTTTTTGATTAGGGTAGGGCGTTTTCCTTAAATATTCTGTACGAATCTTTCGTCTGGCACCTTGTTTAACATGACATAAAGACTAACCGGAGTACTACCTGTATTTTCAAACGACATCTCTTCTTCACCTGAGCAGTGAACAACATCATCCTTTGTCACTCCGGTTTCTGTACCATTGATGGTGAATGTTCCATTTCCGTCAAGAATAAGTAAATAAACTTCAGTTCCTGAGTGCTTATGAGCAGGAAGCTTTTGGCCTGGTAAGAAATTTAAAACAAAGACTGTGCTCCCGCCTTCATTAAAGACGATTCTTTTTGAAAATCGTTCCTGGTTATATTCCTTTGCTGTTGTGACTGATTTTTTCTCCATGATGATGCCCCCTCCAAAATTTTTGTAGCTGATGCCTTAAGTTCATATGATAATAATAATCAATATCACAAAAACTAACCTTGATGTACATCAATATTAGTATGTTTCAGTTGAAGATGATTTAAAGCACTATTTTCTACTGGGAGTTTGGTATCCTAAGATAAGGATCATAAACAAATGAGGTGAGTTTTTGGACTGCCATTGCCATACCAAAGTAGGCTGTGTACGAAATGTCCCAATTTTTAAAGGACTAACGGATGAGGAAATGAGGCTTGTCCAGCTGGCGGTAAGAAATCAATCTTATCAAAAAGGCGAATATATTTTCCGGGAGGGAGAACAATCCGACACACTTTATATTGTTCATACCGGAATGGTTAAACTTATGAAGCACTCAGATGAAGGGAAAGAGCAAATTATTCGCTTTTTGTTTGAGGGTGATTTTTTTGGTCAGTACGCTTTATTAGAAAACAAACAACATTATGCCCATGCTGCTGTTCTAGAGGACAGTACAGTTTGTCTCATTCGCAGGGACGATTTTAGGGAAATATTAGAGCGTAATCCTAATATAGCCATGAAATATATGTTGGTCTTAAGTGAGCGGCTACAATTAGCGGATGAATGGATAGGTGCAATTAGCTTATTAGAAGTCGAGAAGCGCTTGGCCAAAGCCCTTTTATCATTTTATGAGATAGCCAATAAAGTGGAGTTTGAATTGCCTGTTTCCAAGAAAGATCTTGCCTCGTTTATTGGTACCACTCCCGAGACCTTAAGCAGGAAGTTAGTTCACTTTCAATCCCTTCAGCTATTGGAACTAAACGGAAGAAAAGGAATCCATCTTTTATCGATAGATGAATTAATAGAAATAGCTAAATATTAATATGGAAATAGCCGAACCTTGAAGGTCGGCTATTCCATTTTTAAGGTTAATAATCGGAAATGATCAGGTCCTAACTCATTGATTACACAATCTAACCCCAATTGTTCAATCGCGGAAATGAGTGGTTGACCTGGGTGTGGTAGGTGTATTTCGAAAATTGTTCCTTTTACTGCTTGATGAATACAATCAATGATTTCTTTCCGAGGGTGCATGCCTCGTTTCACCATTTCACGAACATCGATGATCATGCGGACCCCTTCTTGTTTAGCTTGAAACATTAGTTATCAACTCCTTGGTTTATGTTTTATTTTAAACTTGTCCTAAATATACAATCTGTTTCTCTAAGAAACATTGATATATATCAAGTGACACATTTTGTGATCTATTGGAAAAAACATACATAAAACTTTTCCTTATAGAAAACAATATGTTGTACACATAAAAGGAGGGGTTTGAATGCGTAAATATTTATGGAGTATGATCGTTTGTTTACTCTTATCTTCGACCATGTTTACGGTTGCCTACGGTGAGAATAATCCGGGAAAGCCAGCTAAACCGGCAGTTCAATTAACGGAGCAACAGAAAACGGAATTAGCCAATCTCCATAAGGATATTCTTGAAAAAAAGAAAGAGATGATCCTGAAGTATGTTGAATTTGGTGTCATTCCAGAGGAAAAAGGGCAAATGATTATTTCCCACTTTGAAAAGCATTATGAAATGCTTGAACAGAACGGTTTTATTTTTAGAATGCCACCTAATCACCATAAAGCCCAAATGCCAAATAAGCCATAAACAAGAGCTCAGTCCCGGACTGAGCTCTTTCGTTTAGAGATTATTTTATTTTTTTTAGCGGCTTTTCGGTTGGGCCATCGACTACATCTCCGTTTATGGAATACCTTGATCCATGGCATGGGCAATCCCATGTCCGATCGCCGTTATTCCATTCAACTTCACAGCCCATATGGGTACAGGTGGAATCAACAATATGCAAACAGCCATCAGGATCTCTGTAAGCTCCCGCCCGTTCGCCATTTACGGTAACGATAGCGCCCTCATCATTTTCCAGATCTTCAGCCTGCCTGGTGATCATTTCAAATTTCCCTTTGATTAAATGCTTTGCCACATCTAAATTGGTCGATACTAATTTTTTAAGATCAGGGTTGGTATGGAACCTTTGTGGGCTGTAGAGCTTTTCAAAGTCGCTCCCTTTTCCTAAGATGAGATCGGAAAGGACCATTGAAGCGGCTGTTCCGTTCGTCATGCCCCATTTCCTATAGCCAGTTGCAACATATACATTTGGGCGGTTACCCGTGATCGCACCGATATAAGGTACTTTGTCGGTGGTTATTAAATCCTGTGCAGACCAACGATAAGGAATCTCTTTTATGCCAAATGTTTCTTCAGCAAATGCCTCAAGTGCTTCGTAATGTTTTATCGTCGCAATCCCCTGTCCAGTTTTATGATGGTCGCCGCTAAAGAGGACAAGCTTATCTCCGTTCATGGTTGTATAGCGGATTGAGCGTGTGGGCTGCTCGGCATTGATGTACATTCCACCTGTAAAATCTGTCTTTGTTTTAACTGCCAGGACATAAGAACGTTCTACATGCATTCTTGCAAAATAGAAACCAGCTTTATCCTCAAACGGAAAATGAGAGGCTATAATCATATAATTACAAGAAATTTTATATCCATTTTTGGTAACGACCTTTGGTTTTGGCCCGGTTTCAATATCAATTGCGGTTGTTTTTTCAAAAATAAGCCCACCTTGTTTGGTAATCTCATTGACGAGATGAAGCAAATATTTAAGTGGATGAAATTGAGCCTGATTTTTCATGACAATCGCACTAGTTACTTCAAATGGAAGTGTAGTTGAGGAAACATATTCCCTCTCAATTCCTAATTTTTCATAGACTTTAAATTCATTTTGGAGCTGTTGCATGTAGTCTGTTGACCTGGTATAAATATAGGCGTCCTCTTCGGTAAGATCACAATCAATGTTTTGTTCCTTCACCATGTTTTTAATAAAATTCATTGCGGTACTGGCGGCTTCATAATACAGTCTGGCCGTTTCTTCACCTAGGCTCGTGGTGAGCTCATCGTAAATAAGCCCATGCTGAGCGGTGATTTTTGCGGTGGTATGTCCGGTTGTGCCATTTAGGATCGTACCCGTATCAACCAAGGCTACTTTTAATCCTTGTTTTGTTAATAAATAAGCGCTCGTTAGTCCAGTAATCCCCGCTCCCACGATCGCCACATCAACAGAAATGTCGTCACCTAAAGCTGAGAACTTGGGGAGTGTAACGGAGTCTAGCCAATAGGGCTCAGGATATCGAGGCAACCGATTTGAACCAAAGCTTTCAATCATAGGAAAGATCCTCCTCAAAGAAAATGATATGCTACAGATAATTTTTCCTATTTTTGGAGTTTCATGTGTTAGAATGAAAACCATTTATTATTTGCCTAAAAAAAATTTTTTTCGCTATACTGAACTATATAGAAAAAGGAGCTGAGGTCATGGCGCAAGGTAAGACAAATGCAATGAGAATTCTTGATGCTCAAAAGGTAAACTATCAAATTCACCATTATGATAATAAGGATGGGAAAATTGATGGGATTGCGGTTGCTGGAAAAATAAATAAGGATCCAGTGATGGTATATAAAACATTAGTAGCCCAAGCGACTAGTAAAAATATATATGTGTTTGTTATTCCTGTTGGGGCGGAGCTCGACTTAAAAAAGGCTGCCAAAGCGGCGGCTGAGAAAAAGCTGGATTTATTACCAGTAAAAGAAATCCAAGCCCAAACTGGTTATATTCGTGGGGGCTGCTCACCTGTTGGGATGAAAAAGCACTACCCAACCTTTATTGACAGCCAATCGACACGGTTAGAAACGATCATTGTAAGCGGAGGGAAAATTGGAGTCCAGGTTGAGCTAGCGGTTGAAAATTTACAGACTATAGCTGATGCAACCATCATCGAGTTGGTAAAGGATTGACTTTTTAAAAGGAGTGAACCGAAAATGAAAAGTTATATTGAGTTAATAAAAGATTTACTAGAAGAGCGTCGCAATATAGACCAAGCAGGTCCGATGGAAAAGTATATGAAAAATAAATTTCCTTTCTTAGGGATTAAGAAGCCTGAACGGCAACCCATTTTGAAAAACTTTTATCACCAGTCCGGGATTTTGAAGGAGGCTTTTCAAGAAGAATTTATTTATGAGCTTTGGGATCAACCTGAACGGGAATATCAATATGTTGCATTAGAATACATAACAAAAATGATGAAACAGCTGAATAAAAATCATATAAGTTTAATGTCCGATTTAATTACCACTAAATCATGGTGGGACACGGTTGATACGCTGGCGGCGCATCCTGTTGGGCATATTGCTGCCAAATCACCGGAACTTATTCCGAGCTTCATCTCGGGATGGTCAGAGCATGAAAACATGTGGTTACGTCGGACTGCTATTCTCTTTCAGCTAAAATATAAGGAAGCAACCAATGAGGAGATCCTTTACCGATTTATATTGGCCAATGCCGATAGTAAGGAATTTTTCATTCAAAAGGCGATTGGTTGGGCGCTACGAGAGTACTCCAAGACCAACCAAGAGTCGGTCAGGAAATTTATTTCCACAAGTACGCTTATGCCACTGAGCGTTCGCGAGGGCTCAAAATATATCTAAACAGTCTTTTGTTAATAACCATGTTACAATGGATTTATATGGAAATCATGAGGAAGCAGCATGAAGAAGGAGTATACATATGATTAAACTCATCGCAAGTGATATGGATGGAACACTTTTAACAGGAAACAAAGGAGTCTCAACAGCCAATAAAGAGGCGATCAGGCTTGCTCAAGCAAAAGGAATAGAATTTGTGATTGCAACAGGACGTTCCTATCAAGAAGCCCTGCTTGTCTTAAAGGAAGCTGAAATAGATTGTTCAGTGATCTGTGTAAATGGAGCAGAGGTACGGGCAAAGGATGGGACCATTGTATCTTCACACCCCTTAGCAAAAGAACTTGCCAATTTTGTAGCCCAAACTCTTGTAAAGCACGGCGTATATTTTGAAATGTACACGAACAAAGGAACGTACACGACGGATCAGGAAAAGGCTGTTTCGGTCATGGTCGATATTTTCACTAGTGCCAATCATCATTATTCAAGGGATGAAGTTGAAAAAGTAGCCAAGCAAAGGATCAAGTCTGGATACGTTAAAGTAGTCGACCAGTACGATAAAATTTTTGTGGATAAAAGTTATCATGTTTATAAATTGCTGGCATTCTCGGGTGATGTTGATCAGCTGTTGACTGTTCGTCAAGCATTAGCTGAGTTTAATGCGTTTGCTGTGAGTTCTTCAGGACATGGAAATTTAGAAATTACCTCTAAAGACGCACAAAAGGGTGTCGCATTGGAGGAATTTGCTAAGATTAAAAATATACCACTTTTAGAAACAATGGCGATTGGCGATAACGATAATGATTTGTCCATGTTAACCCGCGTTGGTCACTCCGTTGCAATGGGAAATGCTGCTGACCATATTAAGGAAAAATGCCGGTATGTTACAGCAACCAATGCTGATGACGGCGTCGGGAAGGCAATTATGAGGGCATTGCAGGATTCAGTTTAGGATAGGTAAATTGATGAAGTTTATGGGCGGTTTTTTATGTTTGTGGAGGGTCACAAAGAATGAGAATTCGCCCCCTATTTG
The DNA here is from genome assembly GCF_000242895.2 of Bacillus sp. 1NLA3E. Taxonomy (NCBI): domain Bacteria; kingdom Bacillati; phylum Bacillota; class Bacilli; order Caryophanales; family Bacillaceae; genus Bacillus; species Bacillus sp. 1NLA3E. The sequence continues at coordinate 4,727,146 of NC_021171.1, read as the reverse complement.
GATCATCTTCTCAAAATAACAAAAAGCACCCTCACACAGGCTACTACCGAAATCAATTATAAAATTTCAATCTTTAACGAATTTACTTGGTAGACGAGCAAATCTTCATATTTTTCACGAATGCTGTTAACCTCATTTGATACTTCTGCGCTAGTAGCTGTGTGCCCCTTCTCTATTGCCAGCATGTCCAATGAACGTAAACGAATCAGCATCGTTTCGCCATTAACCGTGGCAACACCTACCCCTTTTTTACTTCTATTTCTAGCGTTTTCTCAACGGTGTACCCGCCCTTTTTAAATTTGAAAGTGACCGTGTATTGACCAGGCATTGTCAACTGAGCTTTTCCTTGGTAGCGCCCATCCTTTCCCTCGGTGAGCCGAACATTGATGGTTCCATGGTTCATCGTTACCATTTCAATTTCCGCAGTAGCATTTATACCAGTAACCGGTTTTTTATCCTCGGTCACTCGAATTTCAAATGGAGCTTCTTTCCCTTGGATAAATTGAAGTGGCTTGGTAAATTCAACCTTCCAATTCTCCCCTGTCCCGCACCCAGCGAGAAGCAGTACAACAGCAAGTAAACCTAAAAAGATGGCCTTTTTCATGATGATCATTTCCTCCTAACCATTAACCAGTAAAAATTGTTCAACGGTGTATTTTTGTAGCTTTTGATTTTCTAAGAAAGTAACAAGAGTACAAACCTGCTTAATTTCACCACAAGCCCACGGCTCGCCTATAAATTGGCAAATGTCTTTAATCTCAATCATTCGGCCCCCTCCTTTCGGTGAAAAAAGAAAGCTAGTAAGAATGATATTATCACCCAAACCAATAAATTGCCGCTCATAAACGATTACGAAGCTTTGACATATGTCCTAACGAGTATACCCCTAGTCCCGACTCAAAAAACATTCTGACGGCAGGAATTGGATTTAAAAAATAGGCAAGGGAAAAAAGCTTTACATTTTCATAGGATACGTTTAGCAGATAAGATAGTAAAGCAAAATCGTGTAGGAAGAAGGAACAGAGGCCTGAAATAGCATGCTGATAGAAACAATGATCACGACACTACAGGCGGGTCAAAAACCATTGGCTATTAAGTTTTCCTTCCCCACCTTGAAAATTGTTACAAATTCATCTTATCTTGGCTGAACGCCTATTTTAGTGAAGAACCTCACAAAATATCTCTTTTTTTGTGAAGCTTATGTGAAGCGCAAGGGGGGAAGGGTGAAGCCGTTCGCTGCTTGGAGTTATTTATGTGAAATAAATCACTTTATTGTCTAGCTAAAATGGATAAAATAGTTACATAGTAGTAGAGGGAAGGAATGATGTAATGAACAACGAAATCATGGTTGATTCACATTTAAATGTGGTTGACGTACCGGCAGTTGAAGAGTTTTTAGGGAAAATTGATGTTTTTAAAGATCTCCCAAAAAAGTCCGTTGCATTATTAGACAAACGCATCATGAAGAAGACTTATAAAAAGGGAATTCAAATCATTTCAGAGTATGAAGAAGCGAAGGGTGTCTTTTTCGTCCACTCAGGAATTGTGAAACTAACTAAGCAGGATGAACAAGGAAACGAAGTCATTGTTTGCATTAAGAAAAAGGGTGAAATCTTTGCCGAAGCCTGCCTGTTCAATAAATCGGAACAGCTTTACCCCGCCACCGCAAAGATGGTACAAGAGGGTGTGGTCTATTTCCTTAATACAGATGATCTAGAAAGTGAATTAATGAGTTCACCGGAAATGGCTGTTCAAATCATTCGTTATATGAGTGAGCAGTTAAGAGACATGACCTCGATTTTAAGGGATATTGCGCTCCTTGATGTTTATACAAAAACCCTTAAAACCTTGGAGCGACTAGCTGCTAAATTTGGTGCAAACCATTGTAATCGCGTGTATATCGAAATCCCTCTTACGGTTCAGGAGTTTGCATCATTGGTGGGAACAACGCGGGAAAGCGTCAGCAGAGTTTTTTCAAAGTTAAAAAAAGAGGGAGTAATCGATATTCAGGGAAAGAAAATAATCATCCTTGATTGGTGTCGGTTCTGCTCTCCTGCTCATCAAAAAATTTCACGTTGAGGTGCACGGATGGTAGATTTTTTTGGAAATGCGATAATTCATCGACCGCTTGAAGAAGTTTTTTCTTTTGCGGCAAATCTTGAGAATATGCCGCTTTATATGTCAAACGTGTTGGGAATGGAAAAGATTACAGAAGGACCTATTCGGGTTGGGAGTATCTTTATCGAAACCCGTAATATCCGTGGGAAAGAGGGCAAAACGGAGTGGGAGATTATTGAGTTTCGGCAAAATAAATCCTATGTAATCTCTGGGGTTTCTAATGGATTGACTATTCTTTATCGTTACACTTTCGAGGAAATCGTCGAGGGAACCCAGGCTCAATTTTTTGCCGAGATGAAAACGCAAGGTTGGTTTATGAAACTAACCAAGCCTTTTCTCGTAAAAATGATCAAACAAGAAGATGGCGATAATCTTCGCCATTTAAAAGAAGTGCTTGAATCAGAAAAACAACAAACATAAAGAGCCTGTCAACTAATGACGGGCTCTTTGACATGGGAAAGGTCCCCGAAAATCTAACGTTTTTATCAGAATTTATAATTCCAAAACCGTTCATAAAGCATTCTTGCAATCATTTCTGGATCATTTTCACTAAGTTTATCTGCCATATCTGCGACCATTAATTGTGTTTGCGAAATATGGGCTTTGATGGCATTCAACTTGATCTCCGCCACAGCACTGACATCATTAACGATATCGGGTTCCCCAATTTCTTGTTCACAGTTTTTAGAAAAGGCTACACAATGAAGAGTTGGCCGGTTTTCTGCAGGAATCTTTGCTACTGCACGAACAACAGCTGCCCCTGTAGCATCGTGGTCTGGATGAACAGAGTATCCAGGGTAAAATGAAATGATCAAGGAAGGTTTTACTTCTGATATCAGTGACGATACCATATTAATCAGCATTTCTTCATCCTCAAATTCAATTGTTTTATCCCGTAATCCCATCATTCTCAAATCGTTGATACCTAGGACCTTTGCTGCATTTTGAAGTTCTGCCGTTCTGATTTTAGGCAGTGATTCACGGGTAGCAAACGGAGGATTGCCCATATTGCGTCCCATCTCTCCTAAGGTTAAGCACGCGTATGTCACAGGAGTCCCATTTTGTACATGGGTTGCAATCGTTCCGGAGACTCCAAATGCTTCATCGTCTGGGTGTGGGAATACCACTAATAGTTGCCGCTCTTTTTCCATCTGGAAAACTCCTTTCTTATTCTTATCGTTTAGCTCAAGCGCCTAATGGCGACAAGTTTTTCGTTTTTCGTTATTCAAATGGTGTTGCGCTAATCTCGAGGGCTACGGCCAGTTTCCCTTGATTATCATGCCCAGCAAGTAATAGCCGCCCCTTGTCATCTATTTCAAAATGAGTAAGTCCTTCAGCATATACCCAACCAATCCCTAATTTTAATCCAACTCGATAAGGACCAGTTCCAATAATTTTCCCTCTTTCATATTGAATCAAGGCGTTTCGAATATAAGCACCCGCCGAAAGAATGGCTTCATTATGGTGAGAAGCATAGGCTCCGTTAGTTGTTTCCAGGTGAAGATAAACATTCTGATTTTGGTAACGATCAATTTCTTCTTGAACCTTTTCTGGAATTATTTGCTCCATTGCAGTCTCTCCTTTCTAGTTCAGTTCCAAGTGGTAGACACTGTTTGTATACTTTTACAATGACGTAGTTTAATTTTACTAAAAACAACATCAATTTGCGAAAAATACGAACAAAATAATCTTTTCACACCAAACTCCTATCAGCAAAAAAATAAAAAGTCAAAAAAATGTCGAAATTTTGTCTGGAACGTGAGAAAAGTTACTGTGTTTAAGTGAAGGACAGATTAAGATAAATAAAGCAAGTAACTATCATTAATTTGGTTAAATCCATAGTTACCTAATTTATTATGCTAATTCACTAAATTGACCCAAAAAAGACAATGATTTGATAATATTTTGACACAATGTAAACGCTGTCACTTTGAGTTTGTGGTGTAAATTATAAATAGGTGGTTATTCTCTATTTCCTTAGTGTAAATAGGATAATACTTCCTATTGTGATAAAAGTCTCAAGGTGTATTATTTCGGGTCTCTAAAATGTAAAAGGGAAGACAATTCTTCAAATCCCGGAAGGTTACAAAAGCCAGAAAGGGGTGTAGTGATGAACAGAAAAGGGTGTCCAGAAGAATACCCTATTTCATTAATTGTGAATGGATTTGAAATTGCTGTTTTTCAATTGACGAGTTTTGACCTGGTCGATTGGACTTACGGTTATTTATATTCTGAGGGATTAATAGAGAAGGTAGAAGACGTTTTAAATGTAGTAGTGAATGAAGAGATGGGTACCATCAATGCAACTCTTCATGAAGCATTTGATAGCGATAAGTTTTTTTCTAAAAAGAAGCACTATACAGCAGGCTGTGGACGAGGGGTAACCTTTTTTTCGATGACGGATGTTAAGAGTTTTGACAGGGTTAACTCATTACAAAGCTATCAATTAAGCTATCTATTAAAGAAGCAGAGTCAATTCGCTCAAAATTCACCTTTATATATTGAAGCAGGTGGGATGCACGGGGCCTGCATCGTCCAAGAAGATGGTAGCATCGTTGTTCGTGAGGACATTGGACGCCACAATGCTGTGGACAAAATCATTGGCCACAGTCTAAGAAATCGGTTAGATCCGCAGCAATTAATATTATTAACTACAGGGAGAGTTTCATATGAAATGCTCTCTAAAGCTGCGAAATTTGGTTTTGCTGTTATTGGCTCGCGAACAGCAGCAACGAAACAAGCTGTTCAGTTAGCTAAATATTTAAATATAGAGATTATTGGTTATTTAAGAGGAAAGATGGCGATTCCCTATACATCATTCGGAAGAGTGATCAATGATTTAGTGGAAAGTAAAGTGGGGGGTTCTTCCTATTAATTAGGATTGAATAAATGTTTTGTACAAGAAGTAGAGGGGGCTAGAACAATGGAATTTACAAGAAGACAATTTCTGAAATTGTCCGGTGCAACAGCAGCAACATTGGCTGTAGTGGAGCTTGGCTTTGATGATATGAAAGCTAAAGCTAAAGCAAAAGATTTTAAGATTGCTGCTTTAAAACCAACACCAACCATTTGTCCATACTGTGGAGTGGGTTGCGGAATTCTCGTCTATGCTAATGCTGAAGGCAATGATGTAGTTTACACCGAAGGAGATCCTGATAATCCAATCAACGAAGGAACCTTATGTAGTAAAGGAACGACAGTACGTCAGGTATATACTTCAGACCGTCGTATGAAAACACCGATGTATCGCGCACCAGGTTCCGATAAGTGGCAAGAAGTTGAATGGGATTGGGCCCTAACTAAGATCGCACAAAAAGTAAAAGATACACGTGATCGCACATTCGTATCACAGGAAAATGGAATTACTGTCAATAAAACAGAAGCAATCGCCAGTTTAGGTGGAGCTGCCCTGGATAATGAGGAAACTTACCTATTAAGTAAGTTAATGCGTGCCGGGTTAGGTTTAACTTATTTAGAACATCAGGCTCGAATATGACACAGCTCAACGGTTGCCGGTCTGGCACCTACAGTTGGTCGTGGAGCAATGACAAATCACTGGATTGATCTAAAAAATACTGATTGTGCTTTAATCATGGGAGCAAATCCTGCAGAAAACCATCCAATCAGTTTCAGATGGCTAACACAAGCCAAAGAAAAAGGCGCAAAAATAATTTCTGTTGACCCTCGTTTTACACGTACTTCTAGCCAATCAGATATTTATGCAAAGCTTCGTTCTGGCTCAGATATTGCCTTTTTGGGCGGAATGATTAATTACATTCTCGAAAACAAGCTATACCATGAAGAATACGTTGTTAATTACACGAATGCGGGTCTGATTGTTGAAGATACGTATTCATTTGATGATGGTATTTTTAGTGGATATGATGAAACAAAGCGAAACTATGATAAAACAAAATGGAAGTTCAAAATGGACGCTGAAGGCAAGTATGTAAGAGACAATACTCTTCAAGATCCACATAGTGTCTTCCAATTATTAAAGAAACACTATTCAAGATATGATATCGATACAGTTGTTTCTGTAACAGGAACACCAAAAGAAGATTATCTAAAGGTCGTAAAAGCATTTGCTGAGACTGGAAAGCCGGGTAAATCAGGAACGATTCTATATGCAATGGGTACAACTCAGCATACAGTTGGATCACAAAACGTTCGTTCTTATGGAATCGTACAACTTCTCCTTGGAAACCTTGGTTTACAAGGCGGCGGTATTAATGCGATGCGTGGCGAATCAAACGTACAAGGTTCTACAGACTTTGGATTACTTTATCATAATGTTAATGGGTATATGGAAACACCAACATCAACACCTGAAGAGGCAAGCTATAAAGGCTTTTTAGGTAAAGTGACACCAAAAGCGGGCTACTGGGTAAATAAACCAAAATTCTATACTAGCATGCTTAAAGCTTATTATGGTGATAACGCCACTGCGGCCAATGAATTTGGTTACCAGTTCATGCCAAAGCTAACACCAGGTAAGGATTACTCTCATATGAGAATCTTTGATGCGATGTCTAAGGGTGAAATTGAAGGCTTATTCATGTTTGGGACAAACCCAGTTGTTGGTGGACCGAACTCCAATAAAGAACAAGGTGCACTTTCAAAATTAAAATGGATTGTTGCCATTGACCTTTGGGAAACTGAGACATCTGCTTTCTGGCAAAGCAAAGGAGCAGGTTCAACTCCATCGGAGATTGATACGGAAGTATTCTTCCTACCAGCTTGTTCTTCGTTTGAAAAAGAGGGATCGATTTCAAACAGTGGTCGATGGATGCAATATCGTTGGCAGGCCATCAAGCCGAAACATGAATCAAGAGCAGACCTTGAAATTATTCACGAATTAGCTCTTAAAATAAAAGAACTTTATAAAAATGAAGCAGGTCCAGCGGCAGCTCAAATCAATGCAATGTCATGGAATTACGGCGAAGGGGAAAATGTTAATATTGACCTTGTAGCTAGAGAAATCAATGGTTATGAAACTGCAACTAAGAAACTTTTACCAGGATTTGCAAAGCTAATGGATGACGGTTCAACTGTAAGTGGAAACTGGATCTATTCAGGCTTCTACCCAGAAGAAGGTAAAAACTTATCACAACGTCGTGATAATAAAGACACTGGCATGGGGAACTATTTGAATTGGTCGTTTGCTTGGCCTGCAAACCGTCGTGTTCTAGGTAATCGTGCAGCAGCAACACCTGCTGGTCAGCCGTGGTCAAAAGAAAAAGAAAGTATCCATTGGGACGCCCTGCAAAACCTGTGGGTTGGATATGATGTTCCAGATTTTCCGAAGGATCGTGCTCCAGAAGCACCAGGCGGTAAAGATGCATACTTCATGCTTCCAACTGGATTAGGTGGATTGTTTGCGGTTATGAATGATGGTCCGTTCCCTGAACATTATGAACCATACGAAAGCCCAGTTTCGAACGCATTTTCAAGTGTCCAATTAAACCCAGCAACAAAATTTGGTGCTGAAGAGTTTATGGCCCAAGGCGATGCATCTAAATATCCGATCGTTGCCACAACATACCGTGTTGCTGAACACTGGCAATCTGGGGCAATGACTCGAAACCAACCATGGTTAGCAGAGGTTGCAGCCCATATGTTCGTTGAGATCAGCGAAGAATTGGCAAAAGAAAGAGGCATTAAAAATAAAGATATGATCGTTATTTCTACTGCTCGCGGTGAAATTGAAGCCTATGCAATGGTCACAAAGCGTTTTAATCCATTTAAAATTAAAGGGAAAACGGTTCACCAAGTAGGTATGCCATGGAACTTCGGCTACAAAGGAATTGCAACTGGTGGAATTGCAAACCGCTTAACTCCGCATATCGGGGATGCAAATACCAACATCCCAGAGTACAAAGCATTCCTTTGCGATGTTAGGAGGAAAAAATAATGGCTAAACAAGAGTACGTAAAATTAGTCGATGTTACCAAATGTGATGGTTGCCGTGCTTGTATGGTTGCATGTAAAAACTGGAATGACCTTCCGGCAGAACCAGAAGCGTTCCAAGGTAGTAATCAATCACATGCAAAGGTGACTGCCCATACTTGGAATGTGTTGCAATTTATTGAGCATGATAATTCAAAAGGCAATTTAGAATACCTATTCCGTCACTCAGCTTGCTTCCACTGTACAGATGCAGCTTGTGAAAAAGTTTGCCCTGAAAATGCGATTAGTTATACTGAATTTGGTACTGTAGTGGTTGACAACGATAAGTGTGTTGGTTGCGGATATTGCACACATAACTGTCCATTTGAGGTCATTTCACTTGCTACTTACACAGATAACAATGGCAAAGAATACAGAAAAGCTTCAAAATGTACAATGTGTACGGACCGCATTGAAGAAGGCTTACAGCCAGCATGTGTAACAACTTGTCATCCAGGCGCCATGTCATTTGGTAATAAGGATGAAATACTTAAGAAAGCTGAGACGCGCTTAAGTGAAGTAAAAAGCAGATTCCCGAACGCCAATATTTACAATCCAGCTGGAGTAAAGGGTACGCACACTATTTATGTATTAGCTGAAAAGCCATCTGTATATGGTCTTCCTGAGAATCCAAAGGTGCCGACATCTGCCGTTCTTTGGAAGGATTATGCTCAACCAATTGGTAAAATGATGATTGGTGCAACAACCATGGGTGTTATCGGTATGTTTGTATCGAGTCGATTATTTAATAAGGACAAGGGTAATGTTGAAGATGGAGGTGGTAGCCATGAGTAATCATCCAAAAGGACCTCAGGTTAAAGTTAGACGTTTCTCAAAGGCATTTGTTTGGGCACATGCTATCAATTTCTTTTCATTCTTAGCCTTGTATATCACAGCATTACCAATGTACACCGAGGCTTTTGACTGGCTCTATCCAGTTCTTGGTGGTCCAGCAAATGCCCGATTATTACACAGAATATTTGCCGTAACGTTTATGACTCCAACGATTATCTGGTTTATTTGGGATCGTAAAGGCTTATTCAAATGGTTCAAAGAAATTGTTACTTGGAAAAAGCGCGATCTTCAATTTTTCCAGGAGACAGGGAAAGAGCTCTTTGGTTTTAAATTCAAGCATATCCCACAAACGTTCTTTAATGCGGGAGAAAAAATTAACTCTTGGATTCAGATTGTTACAGCAATCATGATTATCTGTTCAGGATTGACAATTTGGTTCCCAGAATATTTCCCAGCTTGGGCAACTCAGTGGGGATATTTCTTCCATAACGTTGGCTTTGGCTTAGCTGCTGCAGTGGTTGTAGGACATATCTATTTAGCGGCCGTCCACAAGCATTCTGCTCCAGGTTTTAAAGGCGTTGTTACAGGAAGAGTTCCGGCATGGTGGGCAAAAAGCCACTACACGGAATGGTATGATGAAGAAGTTAAAAAAGGCAACTTCCCTGATCTAGAAAAAAAAGAAAAGCACCATAAAGAAGCCTAAGCTGTAAAAGCAGAAGGCTATAAATCATATTGGGAATGGCTGTCTATTTAGGCGGCCATTCCCTTTAAAAATGAAAGAGGTGTGCAATCGATGAAATCATCAGTTGTTTCAAAAGAATATGTAAGTCTCCAAAAATCTATTTTCAACCTTCAAGAACAATGGAAAAACTCGATCAGCCCTGATTCTGTCCAACCCAAAATAGATCAAGGACTCATCAAAACAGGCGTACCGATTGCAGTAAAAACAGAGTTTGATTTTGATATTACACTATTGTTACAGTGGATAGACGAATTGAAAAATGTTTTAATAAAAAGTAACCCTAGTTTAGAAGGCCAATTTACGATATTAAAAGACTTGTTAGATGAAAACATTGCTACGCGCTGGCTTGATGAAGCGTTTTCGATTAACAACCTGTACTTTACTGAATTTGCAGCCGAACACCAATTGCAAGAATGGTTGCCACAATTTTTAGCCGAAACAGTTCTCCGTCCCTACTTGCAGGCTGTAGCTGAAAAAGTCCAACCGCAAATTAAAAACGCCGTTCCTGGCTGTGGCTGTCCCGTATGCGGAGAACCAGTTCGCCTAGGACAAATAGAAGGCCAAGGTCAAAAGGTTCTTCATTGCCCACGTTGTCTCGCCTTTTGGTTAGATAAGAAGATTTCCTGCTCACATTGTGGAAATACCGATCATGAAACCATTCAATTTTTAACGATTGAAGGAGACGCTTCCTCACAAATCCATGTTTGTGAAAAGTGCAAAGGTTATACTAAAGTTATCGATACAAGACAGCATATTACCAAGCCCTCCACACCAATGCTTGACCTGAATTCCATCCATCTTGATTATATTGCGCAAGAAAAGGGCTATAAGGTTTCAGGTGAAGTGGATGAGAAAACGAATTAACCATTCCTAATCCGAGTTAGGAAACTCATGAAGTTAAAGAAGGTGCTGTTCATGAAAGCCGGAGGCATTATTTTATCAGGTGGGAAGTCCAGCAGAATGGGGACGAATAAAGCCTTCCTTAAAATTAATCAAAAACCGAATATTGAAAGAGTCAAAAATGAGTTAGAGAAACTCGTTGATGATATTATTTTAGTATCGAATGATCCTGAGGAATATCAATTTTTAAATATAAAAACAGTGACAGACGACTTTCCTGGAAAAGGTCCGCTTGCTGGAATTCATGCAGGCCTAAAAGCTTCTTCGAGTCAGGCTAATTTAGTGGTGGCATGCGATATGCCGTTTGTTTCGGCTAAATTGGGAAGCATTCTACTTAATCAAGCATCAGACTATGATGCAGTAATCCCAGTCATTAATGGGAGACAACAAATGCTTTTTGCAGTCTATCAAAAAGGAATTTTAGAAGAAATAGAGAAATGTATTGAAGGGAATAATTTATCAATTAAACATGTCCTTGATTCATTTAACGTCTGTTATCTTACAGAAGAAGAACTTCATGACTACAGTTCAGGCAGTTTGAATCGGATTTTTTTTAATATGAATTCTCCTGAAGAATATGAACATGCAAAAAAGTGGGCCGAAACGGAAGAATAGCCTCTTTTCATCGTCAGAGAAAGGGTGTAGAGGTACAATGGAATTTTTCAAAGTGAAAACAGTCGAGGAAACATTTGCTTTAATTGATGAGAGGATTTCAAAAGTTACCCAGTCTGAAATCCGTCCCATTGAAGAAGCACTTCATTATGTGCTAGCAGAACATGTGCTGGCAAATGAAAATGTACCTAGCTTTGACCGCTCAACTGTTGACGGTTATGCCGTTAATGCAAAAGACACCTACGGATCATCTGAAACCATGCCAGGTTTTTTAAACATGGTGGGAGAAGTGAAAATGGGTGAACTGGCAGCCAAACCGGTTGGACGGGGTGAAGCAATCTATGTTCCAACGGGTGGAATGATTCCACCTGGTAGTGATGGTGTGATCATGATCGAGCATTGCGAGGATGTAGATGGACTCCTGAATACCTACAAACAGATTGCCCCAGGGGAAAATATTATTCGCGCCGGTGAGGACATAAAGTACGGTGAACAACTACTTCATGCTGGGACTAAGCTCCGACCGCAAGAACTGGGAGCACTCGCTGCGCTTGGAGTCACCGAGGTGAAAGTTTACAGCCGTCTTAAAGTGGGCTACCTTTCCTCAGGCGATGAAATCGTCCCTTATCAAACACAAAAACTTGAAATAGGTCAAATTCGCGATATCAATTATTTAACCGTTGCCGGACTCTCTAAAACGTGGAACATGGACGTGATTTACGGTGGAATCGTTAAGGATGACTATCAAGCATTCGCAAATAAAGCAAGGGAATTGTTCGATTCTGTTGACTGCTTAATTTTATCCGGAGGAAGTTCAGTTGGCGTTAAGGATTACACAACTGATGTCATCCAATCACTGGGCGACCCAGGGGTGTTTGTTCATGGGATTTCGATTAAACCAGGAAAACCGACGATTTTGTCCGTAGCTGGTGGCAAGCCAGTCATTGGGTTGCCAGGTCATCCTGCTTCAGCTATGATTATCTTCCAATTATTTGGTGGGCGGATTTTCCAAAAGCTTTCAGGGGAAGAAATCGACCAAAAGCCAAATCGAATTTATGCAAAAATAACCAAAAATATAGCCTCAGCTCCAGGCCGTTCTGATTATATTCGCGTTAGACTCTTTGAAAAAGATAATGAATGGTGGGCCGAACCGATTATCGGAAAGTCGGGTTTGATCACAACACTTGTCAAAAGTGACGGAATTGTCGAGATTGTTTCTGAAAAAGAAGGAATTTCTCAAGGAGAATATGTTCCTGTATTACCATCAAGATAGGGGGAGCCGAAAGTGGAAGGAAAAAGATATAACCGAAAAATCTATTTAGAAGATAAACCTCGATTACAAGCAAAGGAAGAGCTACTAACAGCATTCGAGTTGCCTATCGAGACAGAATGGATCAAGACCACCGGCTCCCTAGGAAGGGTTACAGCTGAACCGGTTTTTGCTAAAGTTTCAATGCCCTATTACCATGCCTCAGCCATGGATGGTATTGCTGTAAATGCTGAAGATACATACGAAGCTCACGAGAAAAATCCGCTTCACCTCCAAAAAGACGAGCAATTCGTTTATGTCGACACTGGGAACGCAATTCCTCCGCAATTTAATGCAGTTATAATGATTGAATATGTTCATGTGGTTGACGAAAATACAATTGAGATTATTGAACCTGCAACGCCGTGGCAACATATTCGGCCGATTGGCGAGGATATAACTCAAGAAGAAATGCTGTTTCCACAAGGCCATATGTTACGTCCTGCCGATTTAGGGGTGTTATTAGCTGGGCAAATCACGGAAGTTTCGGTAACGAAAAAACCAGTCGTCACCATTATTCCAACTGGAAATGAACTCGTTTCAGCGGAGTCTACTTTAGCATCAGGTAGAATTATAGAATTTAACGGGACGGTCTTTTCTGGGTTTATCCAAGATTGGGGTGGTAAGCCGATTCTCCATGAGATTGTCCGAGACCAACCAGAGAAAATTAAGGAAGCCTTGTTAAATGCGGTGGAAACTTCGGATATTGTTGTGATTAATGCCGGTTCATCAGCAGGTTCAAAGGATTATACTGTACATATTCTCGAAGAACTCGGGACCGTTTTCACCCATGGTGTAGCCACAAGACCAGGGAAACCTGTCATTTTAGGGAAAATAAAGAACAAGATTGTTGTTGGAGTTCCCGGATATCCTGTATCCGCCTATTTTGCCCTTGAGTGGTTCGTTAAACCGCTGATCTGTAAATATCTGCAAATACCAGAACCAAAACGACAAACAATTGAAGTTAAACTAGGCCGCCGCATTGTGTCCACAATGGGGGCAGAGGATTTTGTAAGAATGAATATCGGCTATGTGAATGGACAATTTGTTGCCAATCCGCTGACGAGAAATGCGGGGGTAACGATGTCTTATGTTAAGGCGGACGCAATTTTGGTGGTACCTCCTGATCAGCTTGGATACGAACAGGGGGACATGGTTGAAGTTGAATTGTTCCTTCCTCTAGAGGAGATTAAAAATGCAATCGTATTTTCCGGAAGCCATGATTTGACCATCGATTTGCTGTCATCAAACCTTAAAAAACAGCGTACGGACATGAAAATTGTTTCTTCCCATGTAGGAAGCATGGCAGGCCTGATGGCCATAAAAAAAGGGGAAGCTCATGTAGCGGGCATTCATTTGCTTGACCCAGAAACAAAAGAATATAATATTTCTTATATAAACAAGTTATTAGCTGGCCAAGGAGTGGTTCTCTATCCATTTTTAAAAAGAACACAAGGCTGGATGCTGCCAAAGGGAAATCCTGATGGAATCTCTAATGTGCAAGATCTAGCTGATAAACAAGTTCATTATATCAATCGTCAAAAAGGAGCAGGAACAAGAATTTTGTTTGACCTCCAATTAGACGAAGCAGGGGTTTCTCCAGATGATATTATTGGCTATAATCGTGAAATGTTTTCTCATTTGGCTGTTGCCGCTGAGGTAAAGGGTAGTGAGCAATCGGCAGGTCTTGGGATTTTCCCTGCTGCCAAAGTGATGGGGTTGGACTTCATCCCTGTGGCGGATGAGTCGTACGATTTATTGATGACGAGAGCTTTTTTTGAAAGTGAACAGGGAAAATGGCTAATTTCAGTCATTCAATCAAGTAACTTTAAAGAAGAGGTAGAGAAAATTGGCGGTTATGCGGTTGTGGAGCAACCAGATCCAATCTTTTTTTAACCTTGAAAGAATAATTGATGAGGTGAGCATCCGTGAACTTTGAAATTTCAAAAGAGAAGATTGATATCCAATCGATCATTGATAAAGTAGTCCAGCGTGACGCCGGTGCGATTACGACTTTTATCGGCACCGTTCGGGAGTTAACCAAAGATAAAAAGACACTTTATCTTATTTACGAAGCCTACGAATCAATGGCGGTGAAAAAGCTAGAGCAAATCGGTGCTGAAATAAGCGAACGCTGGAATGGAGCTCAAGTGGCGATTACTCATCGTGTCGGCAGATTAGAAATTACTGATGTTGCAGTTGTGATTGCTGTCTCGACACCACACCGTGCGGATTCCTATGAAGCCAACCGTTATGCGATTGAGCGGATAAAAGAAATCGTCCCAATTTGGAAAAAGGAACACTGGGAAGACGGCGAAAAGTGGATCGGTAACCAACTCGAGACTGTAGCTTATCCGATGGGACAACCGCAAGAGGGGGATTTACATGAATAAAGTTATGTTTTTTGCTCATTTACGCGATGCGGTTGGTGCGGAGTTTTTAATGCTCCCGTTATCAGGAAAAACCGTAGCAGAGGTAAAAAATATGTTGGTTGAAAAGTACCCCGTCTTGAAGTTGGATACGGTAATGACGGCGATTAACGAAGAATTTGCTACAAATGACGAAGTAATGAATGATGGCGATGTGATTGCTTTTATTCCTCCAGTTAGCGGAGGTTGATTTAATATGTCTGAACGTTATTCACGCCAAACGTTATTTTCAGCCATTGGTTCAGGTGGTCAGGAAAAAATCAAACATAAACATGTGTTGATTATCGGAGCAGGGGCGCTTGGTTCCGGAAGTGCCGAGATGATGACAAGAGCTGGAATTGGCAAGCTGACCATTGTTGACCGCGACTATGTCGAAGAGAGCAACCTCCAGCGTCAGCAGTTGTATACGGAAGAAGACGTTCGTGAAAAACTACCAAAAGCCGCAGCAGCAGAAAAACGGTTAGGAGCAATCAATTCGGACGTTCAGATTCGGGCACTGATTGCTGATGCGACTCCAGAGTTATTGGAGGAGCTTGCTGTTGGGGTTGATCTTATCCTTGATGCGACTGATAATTTTGAAACACGAATGGCCATTAATGACATCTCGCAAAAATTCAATATTCCGTGGATTTATGGGGCTTGTGTTGGGAGCTTTGGGATGAGTTTTTCGATTATCCCTGGTGTTACACCTTGTTTAAACTGTTTGTTAAAAACAATTCCGATCCAAGGAATGACCTGTGATACTGGTGGCATTATAGCACCTGCGGTGGGAATGGTGATTGCTCATCAAGGTGCTGAAGCTTTAAAGATTCTCGTCGAGGATTGGGATGCGTTGCAGCCAGGTTTTGTTAGCTTCGATTTATGGCGGAATCAATATACGACGATGAAGATGACTAAGGCGAAGGATCCAAGCTGTTTATCATGCGGAGATCATCCATCCTATCCGTATCTTGATAGCGAGAACATGACAAAATCAACGGTTCTGTGCGGCAGAGATACGGTGCAGATTCGCCCGCCTAAACAAGAATCGATTGATTTAACTATTTTATCAGAGCAGTTGCTGGGTTTGGGTTATCACGTTAAGGCCAATCCTTATTTGCTATCGGTCGATTTCGAAGGGCAGCGAATGGTGATTTTTCGAGACGGCCGAGCTTTGATTCACGGCACAAAGGATTTAAAACAAGCCAAATCACTATATCAACGTTTGTTGGGATAATGAAAAAACTCGTATCGATGATGATGCGAGTTTTTTTGTTAGGCTGTTTTCGTAATCTTTGTTGCTTTTTATTAAAAAAGAAAGTGGTTGATTTCCGCTCCAGGATGCTCGCTTTCCGCGGGGCGGGCGGTGAGCCTACTCGGCGCTTAGCGCCTGTGGGGTCTCACCTGTCCCGCTGCTCCCGTAGGAGTCTCGCACCTTCCGCTCCAATCAACTTTCTTTAAAGAGGTTTCCTTTCCATAAAACCTTTTAAAAAAACAATAATCTTTTAGAAAAGAGCCTTTTGTTATGTTTCACTGGCTTCTTTTTGACAAAGTGCCCTCCCTCTTAAGCTAGATATTGGGTAAAAAATTGTAAATACGTTAAAATGGAAACAGCGATTTTTAAACGATTAATTTCGACGTGTTTCACGTGAAACGATTTAATTTATCCGTGTAGAAAAAGAGGTGGAATGGATGAGTATTTCATTGCAGAGACTCCTGATAAAAATGGAGGAAGAGATTAGGCAGGCAAAAGCCTCCTCATCTGAGCCAAAAATCAGGGAAAAAATTCAAGCCGTCAAGACATTATGTGAGCTTGTTTTAGACGAGCCGCAAACAAAACAGCCTCAACAAGAAATGGGTATACCTATAATGGCGCAGCCATTAACGGTGAGCCAACCACAAAGACTGCAAGTGGATGATGAAGCAAACGGGGAATCATTGTTTGATTTTTAGGGGAAAGAGACCGGAAATTCCGGCTTTGATAAAAAAATATAAAAATTCCTGAATGAATTTAATAGGTGTCTAAATCTAGGTGAATTAGCTGTTCAGGAGGATGGGAGAAAAACGGTGAAATTATTTATTATTATCGGGGCAATCAATGCTTTTTTGGCGGTAGGATTAGGGGCGTTTGGCGCACATGGATTAAAAGCAAGACTTGATCCGTACTATTTAGATATTTGGAAAACAGGCGTTCAATATCAAATGTATCATGCGCTTGGTTTATTGGTGATTGGAGTCTTAGCTGGAAAACTTCCAGCAAATTCGCTAATTACAAAATCCGGTTGGCTAATGCTAGCGGGAATTGTACTATTCTCGGGAAGCTTGTACGTGTTAAGTTTGACGCAAATTAAAATTTTAGGCGCCATCACTCCTTTCGGGGGAGTCGCCTTCTTAGCAGCATGGATCTTAATAATTGTGGCTGCAGTTAAGCATTTGTAATGAAAAAAGGACTCCGCTGGTTTGATACCAATGGAGTCCTTTTTTGCCAAATAATAAAACTTTGAAATTAGATGAGTGTCTAGCTCCAGGCGCCCAGCGACTAGTGGACTTCACCCATCTCCGCAACGATTGCGTCAACATCGAATCGCTCTCGCTCTTCGTGTTTCCTTTATCTCAGTCGATGTGCTCCAGTCCATAAGTCGCTAACCGGGCGCCTTGCGCTTTTCTTAATTATCGGGGTGGCTGTGATGATAGGGATGGTCCTGCTCCAAACGGGTATTCATATTCAATTTCCTCATCGAAGGTAACGTAATCCACATAAACCATTGGAATTAAATAACGCATTCCTGTCTGTGGATCAGAGAGAATTAAATGGTCCCTTCCAGCGGCTTCAATTAAACCTCTAAATATTTTGGCATTCCATTCTTTATTATTTTCGAATGTCGAATATACGGTAACAAGTTTCCCTTTGTTTAGCCTTAAAATATTTTCAATGTATGACTCCTCAATGGGGAGCATGCCGGGGACTTTTGCGGCGGGACTTTGTTGCCCGGGTGGAAACCCTTGCCCAGGTTGCAGTCCACCTGGTGATGGCTGAAAGCCCCCTGGAGGCATTCCTCCACTAGCTGCTGGTGGGAAAGCTCCCTGTGCACCAAAGCTTGGTGGTTGACCACTGAAGCTAGGAACTTGACCTCCTCCTGATCCTCCATATGTCTGGTAGCCTTGCGGATATACTCGGTAATCCAAATAAGGATTTGAATTTGAATAACTCAAAAAGCTTCCCTCCCAAAACCATTTTAATGAATCAAACCCACTAATTTAAAGATATGAGGGAAATGGAAAAATATGATTAAACGGTGTTTGAACAAAATTCGATACGAAAAATTAGACTAGAGCATAGGCATAAAAAAACTCTCCGCATGGTATGCAGAGAGCTTTTTCAACTAATTTACGTGTAAAAATTTACTTACAGAATCATCAGAAAGTAAATTTCCGACAAAGAAAGCACCAAATTCACCGTAGCGAGCACTTACTTCATCAAAGCGCATTTCGTATACAAGTTTTTTAAATTGAAGCACATCGTCAGCGAATAATGTAACGCCCCATTCGTAATCGTCAAATCCAACTGAACCCGTAATAATCTGTTTAACCTTACCTGCATATTTTCTGCCGATCATGCCATGACTCCGCATCATACCGCGGCGTTCTTCCATCGGAAGCATGTACCAGTTGTCATTTCCTTGGCGGCGCTTATCCATTGGATAGAAGCAAACATATTTTGATTTTGGTAAAATCGGATAAAGACGTGCCAACACAGCCGGGTTTTGATAAGGATCTTCATCGGCAGGAAGATAATTACTGAGTTCGACAACTGAAACATAAGAATGAGCAGGAACTGTGTATTCCGCTAATTTTGTTTTATTGAATTCAGTTTCGATTTCATTTAACTCTTCCATTGATGGGCGTAAAATCATCATCATAAAGTCTGCTTTTTGTCCAACAACCGTATAAAGGGCATGGCTACCTTCTTTACGAGATTGAGTGGTATTCCATTTTTCAACTAAGTTTAAAAACTCGTGAATGGCTGTTTGACGCTCGTCACTGGATAACATTTTCCAAGTTACCCAATCGATTGAACGGAAGTCATGTAGACAGTACCATCCATCAAGAGTTTGTGCTGCTTCACTCATATAATAATCACTCCTAAACCATTGTCAATTTACACCAATACTATATCACAGTTTGATCATGACACATACGAATAAACTCTAGCCGTGTTACAATCAGTCATTGTTTGTAAATTAAATGGATATTTTGGGGAAAATAGCAGATAGTAAAAATGGTCTTGCTAAATAACATTTTTCTTATTATTAGAAAATTTATGAATTAAACAACTTTTAGTGTGAAAGCGCTACCGATTCAATGGTTTCTTGAATTTTTAACTTGGTAGAGTATTCTAGAGAAGACAGTATTTAAGGAGGATTATGATGGCTGATTTATTTACAGGTATTAAAGAAAAATTGACTGGTAAGGAAGTTAAGATTGTTTTTCCAGAAGGGTTAGATGAGCGAATTTTAAAAGCTGCCGGAAGATTGGCACAAGAGAAAGTTTTAACACCGATCCTGATTGGAGATATTGAACAGATTCAAGCAAAAGCAGCTGAACTTAATGTTTCATTAGACGCAGCTGAAATATATGATCCAAAGAATTATGCAATGATTGACGAGCTAGTCCAATCTTTTGTTGAGCGCCGCAAAGGTAAAGCAACTGAAGAGGATGCTCGCAAAATTCTTCTTGATGAAAATTACTTCGGAACTATGCTTGTACATACAAATAAGGCAGATGGACTCGTAAGCGGTGCCATTCATTCAACTGCTGACACGGTTCGCCCAGCACTACAAATCATTAAAACAAAACATGGCGTTAGCAAAACGTCCGGTGTATTTATCATGGTTCGTGACGAAGAGAAATACGTATTTGCTGATTGTGCCATTAACATCGCTCCAGATAGCAATGACTTAGCTGAAATTGCCGTTGAAAGTGCAAAAACAGCCAATATGTTTAATATTGAACCACGAGTAGCGATGCTTAGCTTTTCTACAAAGGGCTCAGCGAAATCTCCCGAAACGGAAAAGGTGTCTGCAGCTGTTGAAGAGGCTAAAAAACGTGATCCACAACTTATCGTTGATGGAGAATTCCAATTTGATGCAGCGTTTGTTCCATCTGTTGCGAAGTCTAAGGCACCTGGCTCTCCGCTTCAAGGCGATGCCAATGTGTTTGTTTTCCCAAGTTTAGAAGCAGGTAATATTGGCTATAAAATTGCCCAACGATTAGGTAATTTTGAAGCAGTTGGCCCAATTTTACAAGGCTTAAATCGTCCTGTTAACGACCTATCACGCGGTTGTAATGAAGAAGATGTTTATAAATTAGCGTTGATTACTGCAGGTCAATCGTTGAATCAGTAATTTTTTCGAATGGTGAGAGTCAGTTCAATTTATTTGGGCTGGCTCTTTGTTTGTTTTTGTTAAAAATAAATATTTATTAGAAAGTCGCTGTTTCTATTTGGGAATTCATGGATATTGGCCGATAAAATTGCAAAAGCGGCCGACAAATCGGGAAAAGCGGCCGACAAACTCCACATAGCGCTCACCACCATCAAATAGCCGCTCCCACCACCTCATTATGCTATAATAACTTCAAGATTTTTAAAAAAGGAGCCTATTTCATGCAGGAAGCCCAGCTGTTATTGAGCCAAAATACATGGCGGATTATCGACCAAACCGGACTAGGTGCTCATTTCGATGCATTGCAGTCATTTGGAATGGATGACACTCTTTGTGCATCCGTCGGGTCAGGGAAATCTCCTGCCACCGCAAGAGCATGGGTCCACCACAAAACGGTCGTCCTCGGCATTCAGGATACAAAGCTCCCCCACTTGGAAGCCGGTTTACATTATCTTCACGACCAAGGCTATAAATATATCGTGAGAAATTCCGGTGGATTAGCTGTTGTCCTAGATGAAGGGGTTTTAAACCTGACGCTTGTTCTCACGGAAACTGAAAAAGGAATTAATATCAATCGTGGCTATGACGCAATGTGGTTGTTGATCAAGCGGATGTTCGCAGATTTTCAGCAGCAAATCGAGGCGCGGGAAATAAGTGAATCCTACTGCCCTGGAAGCTATGATTTAAGTATAAACGGCAAAAAGTTCGCTGGTATTTCACAACGGCGCTTACGGAAAGGTGTGGCGGTCCAAATCTATCTCTGCGTGACTGCTAGTGGAGCAAATCGTGCCGAGCTAATTAAAGGTTTTTACGACCGTGCAAAAAAAGGCGAACCGACCAAGCTATTTTTTCCAGAAGTAAACCCTGATGTGATGGCTTCCCTTTCGGAATTACTGGGTGAGGAATTGTCAATCACGGATGTGATGATGAGGTTTCTTACTACTTTAAAAGAAACAAGCAACCAAATTTATTCTGGGCAATTAACAGACGAGGAAATTACGCTATTTTCCGAGTATTACGAGCGGGTCGTTGAACGTAATCAAAAAATGCTCTTTGAAAATCTATAAAGTGTTCAGACCCAATAAAAAAGCCGATTCTTGTCACGGAATCGGCTTTTATTTAAGATGCGTTGCCCTGTCTCCTCATTCTATTATTCCGCTACTTTTTCAAGATTCCCGTTTCGGTCCATTTTGAATGTTGTTTGCGGACGTTCTTCCTCTTCGAATAATACAAGCTTTCGAGCCCTGTTCATGATTTTCATTAGGGTTTCATAGTCTTCCTGAATTGTTTCTGTATCTTGTTCTAGATGGTCAATTTTTCCTTGGAGCTCATGGTTATGCCTCTTCAAATCGGCAATCTCTCGCTTCAATCTTTCATTCTCACTTTTTAAAATATCAGCATGAAAATTGGAATGCTTTAAGTTTTGCAAATAAGCAATAACAGAATCTAACGAAACTTGACCAGTATTTATTTGTTGCATCGGTGCAGAAACGGGTGCAGAAAACACTGATACTGGCGCAGGTTCAGGTTCAGGAGCAACCAAAGCCGCTGGTGGAACAACCATACTAAACTCAGTAGCAAATTCATCTTCCATTGGGCTTGTATTCATGATTGGTTCTAACTCCCCAATCTTTCCAAACGGAGGTGAATACAGAAGTTTTTTCTTGCCACTTTGGTCTTTGCCGAGAATTCTTTGTCTTTGCTTGCGTTGTTTTTTTGCTAATTCTAACGCTTTCTCATATTGATGGCGGACAACGGCATTCCACCGGAAACCGCAGGCAGCAGAAGTTCTATTTAATTTATCTCCAACCTCTTCAAAGGCATTTAACTGCGTGCTTCCTTCTCTTACGTGTCTTAGCACTGTTTCGGCCAATAGCAAATCATTTTCATCGGTCCATGCATCTTGACGTATTTTCATTTACTCAACTCCTAAAATTAAAATTCTAGTCTCATCATTCCCTTATTTTTCAAGCTTTATACAAATGGAATACAAGGATAGTAGATTTTTGCATATTTTACTATTCAGTAGGATTCCGCCCAACATTCATGATTGCAACTTGCATTAACTAATCAGAAACTGTAAAATACCTTTTAGTATTAAGAGCGTCGATATTTTCCTTATTGAAAAAATAAATCCATTTAAATATAGAACGGAGAAAGGGTTGTCATAATATGGCAAACGAATTTCGTGTTTGCGACGATTGTCAGGCAGTAAATTTAAAAACATTAATTCCTCGTTTAAAGCAACTAGACCCTGAGGCAAAAATAGAAATCGGCTGTCAGTCCTATTGTGGCCCCGGTCGAAAAAAATCATTCGCCTTTGTGAATAATCGACCTTTAGCGGCATTGACCGAAGATGAATTAATCGAGAAGGTCGCCAAAAAAATTAAAAAATAAAATCACCTTCGACTCCAATCCTAGGTGATTTTTATTTTTTTGGCTGTGTTAAAGCTCAATGTTGATTTTTTGCACAATGTTGATTGGAGTGGAAGTCGCGAGACTCCTGCGGGAGCAGCTGGACAGGTGAGACCCCACAGGCGCTTAAGCGCCGAGGAGGCTCACCGCCCGCCCCGCGGAAAGCGAGTGCCTGAAACGGAAATCAACAGGCAAGATTAACAGAGCCTATTTTTTAAGAATCCCCGAAAAATTCACGGAATCTCTCGTGAATTGCCAAAAAGAACAGGATATAATAGAAACATGAATAAACGGAAAAGAGGTCAATAATGGGATATGCGGCGGAGCAGTTAGCTGAGGAGAAAGTATTTAAAGACCCGGTTCACCGCTATGTTCACGTTAGGGACAAAGTGATTTGGGACCTGATCGGCACAAAAGAGTTTCAACGATTACGCAGAATTAAACAGCTGGGGACGACCTACTTGACGTTCCATGGTGCTGAGCATAGCCGATTTAACCACTCCCTTGGAGTATACGAAATCATTCGGCGCATTATTGATAATGTGTTCGAAGGTCGACCGGAGTGGGACGAAAACGAGCGACTACTGTCGCTTTGCGCAGCATTGCTTCATGACTTAGGTCACGGTCCATTCTCGCATTCTTTTGAAAAGGTGTTTGACTTTGATCATGAGGAGTTTACCAGAAAGATTATTTTAGGTGAAACGGAAGTAAATCAAATCTTAACGAAGGTCGGACCTGATTTTCCAGCAGATGTTGCGGAAGTGATTGCCAAAACCTACCGCAATAAGCTGGTTGTCAGCTTAATTTCCAGTCAAATTGACGCTGACCGAATGGACTATTTACAACGGGATGCTTATTTTACAGGGGTTAGCTATGGCCATTTTGATATGGAGCGGATATTGCGGGTCATGCGCCCACGTGAGGACCAGGTCGTCATCAAACATAGCGGTATGCATGCGGTTGAGGACTATATTATGAGCCGTTATCAAATGTATTGGCAGGTTTATTTCCATCCGGTGACACGTAGCGCTGAGGTCATTTTAACGAAAATATTACATCGAGCCAAATACCTTTATGAGACGGGCTATACCTTCCATTACGAGCCCATTCACTTCAAGACATTTTTTGAAAATAAAGTCTCGCTAGCAGACTATTTAAAATTGGACGAGGCGGTCATTCTTTTTTATTTTCAACTGTGGGAAGAGGAAGAAGACCCAATTTTGCGAGATTTATCGAAGCGATTCATGGATCGGAATTTGTTTAAATATGTTGAGTTTGACCCGGCGAAAGGATATAAGAAGCTGGCAGAGTTATCGATTTTATTTAAAAAGGCTGGACTTGATCCGGAATATTATTTAGTTGTCGACTCATCCTCTGACCTACCATACGATTTTTATCGCCCTGGTGAGGAAGAAGAACGGCTGCCAATCCATTTGCTGATGAAAAACGGAGAACTGCGCGAGCTTTCAAGAGAGTCATCGATTGTTGACGCCATTTCAGGGAAAAGAAGAACAGATCATAAGCTCTATTACCCTGCCGATTTAATCGCTGATCAAACGACGAAGAAAACGGTTAAGAAACAAATTCTGGCCCTGTTAGAACAGGAATAATTAATACCTCCATCATTAAGAAAAGTAGGAGCTGACATGCTTTGTTAAGAGACCACGCTAAAATAGTCCATGCTATTTCTGTTTCCGGTGAAATTACCGGCCGTAAAAAATTACAAAAAATGATTTATATTGCCAAGAAAATCTCCTTTCCCTTCCAGGAACGTTTTCAGTTTCACTTTTATGGACCGTATTCAGAAGAGCTAACATTACGGGTCGAGGAGCTTTGTAATATAGGCTTTTTAAATGAAATAAAGGAAAACAAAGGTGGCTACCACCAATATCGTTATGCCTTAACCGAATCTGGAAAAGAGTTTTTAAGTTTAAATGAAGTGGACATGCCCACCCTTCCTGAATGTCTAGCGGATATGAACGGCCAAAATGCTAGATTTCTGGAGCTCGTCTCCACGATTCTTTATTTTGATAATCTTCCAAAAGAGGAAGTCCAGGACAAGGTGTTTACATTAAAAAGCAAACAACGCTACACGACTGAAGAAGTTGACGAAGCGTATAGCTATATTGAGGTTTTAAAAGAAAAAGCTAAGCACTAACGCTTAGCCTTTTTTGTAACGAAATTTTCGATAATTTATTGATCACTTAATCGTTTTCCAGCTACCGCATAGTGGTTTTTTGTCATTTCTTCGATAAAAACAACGATATTTTCTTTCGGTGCCCCAGCAGTTTCACTTACAGCTTCTGTTACCTTTTCAACCAAGGCCTTTTTTTGCTCTTCAGTGCGGCCTTCCAGCATTTTAACTGTAACGTATGGCATATGTATCCCTCCTTTTATAAAAATAAGTAAGTATAGCTTTAACATCGAAAATTGTCTAGCTCCAGCGCCCAGCGTCTAGTGGACTTCACCCACCTCCGCAACGATTGCGTCAACATCGAATCGCTATCGCTCTCCGTGTTTCCTTTATCTCAGTCGGTGTGCTCCAGTCCTGTCGTGCGCTAACCGGGCGCTTCCGCTTTTCGAGTTAATCGTATGTAGTTTTTCATATTTTCTGTATTTGCGCAATAGACTATTCATGATTTTTCACATTCTTCACTCTTTCATGTATACTTTTATTATGTCTTGCTGTTCCGAAAATGGAATATAATAGAAATAGGATGATTTTAATTAAGCTATAACAAGGGAGTTTTGGGAGTGGACCAGTTACAGCAGTTCTTAAGATATTCATTACATGATTTACCCTATGTAGCGATCACTTTAATGGTAGCCTTTACTGTTCATGAGTTTTCACACGCCATTGTTGCCTATAAGTTTGGTGATTCGACGGCAAAAAAACAAGGCAGATTAACGCTCAATCCACTCAAACATTTAGACCCATTAGGAACGCTACTAATTTTTATTGCCGGTTTTGGTTGGGCCCGCCCTGTCCCGGTTAATCGATTTTTCTTTAAAAAGCCGCGCCTTGCGGGGGTACTTGTTTCAATAGCTGGTCCGCTAAGTAATTTAGCGATGACATTGATTGCCTATGCGGTTTGGTATGGAATGGTTGCAAGCGGGGTTGCCGAAGGGGTATCGACTAATTTTATTGATTTTTTAAATATTTTTATCCAATTAAACCTGGTATTATTTGTGTTTAATCTATTGCCGTTTCCACCTTTGGATGGATATCGTATCGTTGAAGATTTAGTTCCAAACCACATTAGGCCCAAGATGACGCAATATGAATCGTATGGCTCGTTGATTTTTTTAATACTCGTCATCACCCCATTGGATCGATTTACCATTCAACCGATTTTTAACACAATCATACCGGTTCTTTCTAATGGAATAAATGACTTCTTTACACAAATATTTTTATGAAAATAGGCTAAAGTTCATTGCTGATTTTGCTCACATGTTGATTGGATCGGAAGGCACGAAGACTCCTGCGGGGGCAGCGGGACAGGTGAGACCCCGCAGGCGCTTAGCGCCGAGGAGGCTCACCGCCCGCCCCGCGGAAAGCGAAGTGCCTGGAGAGGAAATCAACAGACCAGTTCAACACAGGATAACAATAAAAGCGGAAGCGCCTTAGGCTACTTGCGCTAAACAATTAAAACAGGAGGGTTATCAATGGAAGAAAAGAAAAAGAAACCGATTGGCTTTAATATTATTAAAAATGACCCGACTGAGGGTCATGGTGGGTTTGGTGCCGGGACGCTGAGCTTAGATAATATCTCACCCGTGATCATCGATGTTGAAGCAGGAGAGGCTGTGGTCGATATCGGCGCGTTACATGCCAGAAGTGTAGTCGAAAAAGGAATTAAATTTTTGCCGAATCGCGACGAAGTACCAAACGGTAAGCCTTATTGGCTCGTTTGGGTTACGATTGACCGTAATGAAGCAGGACCTTTTTACGCGGGTGTGACTGCCTGTGAAATGACGGTTGATCGCGAAATTCGCCGTGGTTATAAGCATTTCCCTGAGCATGTCAATCGGATGGATAAATCATTAAAACGCCATATCATGGTTAAACATATTGATGAAAAATCAAAACAAATCCTGGCAACATTTCTGCAAAACCATGACAAAGGAATGTGGAATCGGTCCTCGCAACAATTAAAAGAAGAACTTAACATGTAAGTTAAATTTTAGGGATAAAAAACTTGCCTGTTTTGGATAAAAATTGTAAAATAGTGACGAAACGTTACGAGAGTAATAAAGCTAGGACACAAAAAACCCCGGACAGGATTGTCTGGGGTTTTTTGTCGGTTTTTTTAAAAAAATTAATTTATAAACCCCAAACCTTTTTATACCAAGGTGAGTCTGAACCTTTTTCTTTAGATTTAGGATTTTTGGATTTCTTTGTTTCTTCTTTAATATGGTCACTGCAATATTCAGTCGGCTCGGTTCCGGTGACAAAGTAAGTTTTCCGCGTGATGGGGCAATCCTTAGTAGCCAGCTTGCCATTTTCAGGGTCGGTATAAACTCCAACAACGCCCTTTGGCTTTTTGAATTTTTTAACCGGCATGTCCTGTAAGGACGATTCCATAAATTGAATCCAAATATTTTTGGCATACGTTTTCTCCGCAGTTAACTCGAGTGGTTTTCCTTTATCATAGCCTGTCCAGACAGTAGTCACGAGTTGAGGTGTAAACCCAATCATCCAGCTATCCGTTTCAGTTGAGCCTGATTTTCCGGCATAAGGTCGTGTCATCCGATTGGAGATGGTACTTCCAGTTACACGGGCATATCCGTTTAATTTTTTATCAAACATACCAGTCATCATTTGTGACATCACATAAGTCAATTTGGGTTTAAGGACAGTGTCTTGTGGCTGTTCATGTTGATAAATAATATGACCGTTTTGATCCTCAACTCGTTCAATCAGAACAGGTTCAACCTTTTTCCCGCCATTAGCAAAATGGCTATAGGCGTCGGTCATTTCGATGATCCTAACCCCTGAAGAACCAAGGGCAGCGGACGGGACTTTGGCGATTGGTGAGGTAATCCCGAAATTCTTTGCAGTATCACCAAGTGCCTCTTCTCCTAAAAACAAATGGGTTTTGACGGCAAAGATATTATCGGATAGCGCCAAAGCTTGGGCCATAGTGATATCTTTGTTGGCATAGACATTGTTAAAATTTCTAGGTGTATATTCCGGGCGATTGTCATCAAATCGGAATGTGGTCGGCTCACTTTTCATTGTTGTTGAAGGGGTGAAGCCGTGCTCTAATGCTGAATAATAAAGAATAGGTTTGATGGTTGAACCGGGCTGGCGTATTGCTTGAGTGGCGCGGTTAAACGGACTTTTTTCATAGTTGCGGCCGCCAATCATCGCTTTTACGTGTCCATTGCTTGGATCCATTGCCACCATACCGACTTGAATGTCGGACTCACTTGAAATAAGCTCTCGAACCGTTTTCTCAGCGGTCGCTTGCTGTTCCTTGTTAAGGGTAGTGTATATTTTTAGGCCGCCCAGGGCGATCGTGCGTTCATCTAAATGTAGCTCTGATTTTAATGCGTGTCTAACGGCATCCTGAAAGTACGGAGCCACTTCGGTTCGTGTATGCTGATGTGCACCCACAATGGAAATGGGCTTATTTGCAGCCGCCGCTGCTTTATTTTTATCAATAAGATGGTTGGTGGTCATGGCTGTAAGAATCAGGTTTTGGCGCGATTTGGCGTTTTCCATGGATACGAGTGGAGAATAGACGCCGGGACCTTTTGGGATGCCTGCTAACATGGAGGCTTCGGCTAGGTTTAGGTCGGCTGCGTCTTTGCCAAAATAAAACTGGCTAGCTGCTTGGACTCCATAGGCGCCGTTGCCGAAATAGATGGTGTTTAGGTATCCTTCTAATATTTCCGCTTTTGAGTAGTTCATTTCGAGGCGAATGGTGTAAAAGGCCTCGAGGAGCTTCCGTTTCCACGTTTTGTCATGCTCTAGGAAAAGGTTACGTGAGTACTGTTGGGTAATGGTGCTGGCCCCTTGGACTTTGGCCATTGCCCGAACATCGGCTAATACGGCGCCGGCGATTCGTTTGTAGTCAAAGCCGTGATGCGCGTAAAAGTTTTTGTCCTCAATCGAGACCATTGCGTCGATGAAGGATGGGGATATATCCTTAAGGGGAAGCCAATACCGTTTTTGGCCGGAGTTGCTTTCGCCGATGACGGATAGGTCGTCAGCGTAGTATAGGGTTGATTGCGAGACGGCGAGTGGTGGTGCCCCAAGGAATTTGGCATAACCAAGGACACAGAAAAACAGAATCATCATGAGAATAAAAGCTGATAGACCAATGATAATGAAGGCTCTTAAATATTTAATGGTTTTTCGAAACCCATGATCTGTCATGATTTCCATTTGAGTCACCTCGCTTTGCCTGCTTGATCAGTACAGTTTGAAAACAATATTAACAGTATGAAATAATTGCCAAGTTTTTAAACACTTTATTGTAAAAAAACTATCAAAAGTTTAAACTCCCAACTCTTGCATGGAAAAGAATAAATAAAGAGCAGTACACCAACATAATAAGGCGGTGTGAGCAGAGCTAACTTCACCCATATAAAGTGAAAGATGTATATTTCTTAAAACAAATAGTTAAGGCAATTCATTTATGCGGCGCTCCGCCCCTTTCCCACAAAAAAAGAAATTTTTTTCTTGCATTTTTGCTAGATTACACTATACTTTTTTTGATGTTTGTAATTTTTCGGTTGGGGAACGATAATCAATAATGGGTAAGGCGGATGCTCGATTTTGCACGCATTCCGTCTGAATTTTGACCATGAGGATACCGAGAAAGAGGAGGACTACAAATGGGGCTTTGGTTTACAGAAAAACAAACTGAAAACTTTGGTATTACCATGAAAGTAGAACGTACCTTACATACAGAGCAAACAGATTTTCAAAAGCTTGACATGGTTGAGACGAAAGAATGGGGCAATATGCTTCTTCTTGATGGCATGGTGATGACGAGCGTCCGCGATGAGTTTGTTTACCATGAGATGGTGGCGCATGTGCCGTTGTTTACTCATCCAAATCCTGAGAATGTTTTGGTTGTCGGCGGTGGCGATGGCGGTGTTATTCGTGAGGTGTTAAAGCACCCTAGTGTGAAAAAGGCAACGCTTGTGGATATCGATGGAAAAGTAATCGAGTACTCGAAAAAATTCTTGCCGGAAATTGCGGGCATGTTAGAGGATCCTCGTGTTGATGTTCAGGTTGATGATGGTTTCATGCACATCGCCAACAGCGAGAATGAATATGATGTGATTATGGTAGATTCGACTGAGCCAGTTGGACCTGCTGTGAATCTATTTTCAAAAGGTTTTTATGCTGGGATTTCCAAGGCGTTAAAGGCAGACGGTCTTTTTGTTGCGCAGTCTGATAATCCATGGTTTAAAGCGGATTTAATTCGGAGCGTTCAGAAGGATGTGAAAGAGATCTTCCCCATTACCCGTTTGTATGTGGCGAATATCCCAACTTACCCAAGCGGATTGTGGGCTTTTACGGTTGGATCGAAAAAATATGATCCACTCGAAGTTGCTGATGACCGCTTCCACGAAATTGAAACAAAATACTACACAAAAGAACTCCACAAAGCAGCCTTCGTATTACCTAAATTTGTTGGCGATTTAACGAAGTAAAGTGTTGATGGGTGCCTGACCCCCAATGCGTTAGTGTGTTAAAAAGTAGTGCGGCGCGGGGGTCAGATTTTTATGATGTGAATGAAGGAGGACAATACATATGCGTTTTGATGAGGCTTATTCTGGCAATGTATTTATTAAAAGCCATCCCAACTTTGAAGAGAGTCAGGCGGTTCTTTATGGAATGCCGATGGACTGGACGGTAAGTTATCGCCCTGGATCACGGTTTGGCCCGACACGAATCCGTGAGGTATCACCTGGCTTAGAGGAATACAGTCCATATTTAGATCGTGAATTGGAAGATGTTAAATATTATGATGCTGGAGACATTCCGCTTCCATTCGGAAATCCGCAGAAAAGTCTTGATTTGATTGAAGAGTTTGTTGATCAAATCTTGGCTGCTGACAAGTTTCCACTCGGAATGGGTGGGGAGCACTTAGTATCATGGCCGGTATTTAAGGCGGTTTATAAAAAGTACCCAGACCTTGCGATTATTCACATGGACGCTCATACCGATTTACGCGAAAGCTATGAAGGGGAACCGCTGTCTCATTCAACACCGATTCGTAAAGCGGCGGAATTGATTGGACCGCAAAATGTGTTTTCATTCGGGATTCGTTCAGGAATGAAGGAAGAGTTTGATTGGGCGAAAAAAGTCGGAATGCATATTTCGAAGTTTGAGGTCCATGAACCATTAAAACAAATCTTGCCGAAGCTAGCGGGTCGCCCAGTTTATGTAACGATAGATATTGACGTTTTAGATCCGGCGCATGCGCCAGGAACCGGAACGGTTGACTGCGGTGGGATTACTTCAAGAGAGCTCCTGGCTTCAATCCATGAGATTGCCAGGTCGGAAGTGAATGTGGTTGGTGCCGATTTAGTTGAGGTTGCCCCAATTTATGATCCATCTGAGCAAACAGCAAACACAGCGAGCAAGCTTTTACGCGAAATGATTTTAGGGTGGATAAAATAAGGATAGACTGGAAGCGGGGACAACTAACGTCTCCGTTTTTTGTTATTTTTAAGGGAAAGTGCGGTTAGGATAGTAAAGTGGAAATGAGATAGTGAATGATGAAAAATGGCATGTAAAAGTAAAAAAATGGCTAGGGAATCTCGATTAGGTTCAAAAAAACACACTCGCCTTGCGCTTTTGCAGCGGAATATTTATAATTAAAAGGTTATAATAGTGTGCAAAGGAAGTGTTGTTGTTGCCACCCCGTCAAACCGAACAAATACCAGTAACCATTCAGATAAAAACGGTCATCCAACAGGGGGACGACACCGAAACCTACAGGTTAACTGCCTTTGGTCAATATCAACAAACCGCAACCGCTGCCTATCTTCGTTATGAAGAAGTGATGGATGGGGATGTTGGGAATGTCAAAACGACGATAAAAGTATCCGAAACAGAAACGCTTATTTTACGCAATGGAGCGGTAAAGATGCGGATGGTTCTTCGCCCAGGGATAGAGGTTTCGGGAACCTATCACTCGCCACATGGCATCATGGAGACGGTAATCACCGCACAAGAAATCGACCATTCTTTTAACGGACAAACAAATGAAGGAATCATCAACTTGACATACGACTTAAACGTGCAAGGTACACTTGCGGGTACATATCATCTTGAAATCAAATTTAAGGAGGAACAAATATGAACATTGCCGAGCAAGTTCAAGCAAAGCTGAAGGAAGAGATTAAACAAGCTGTTATCAAAGCCAATCTTGCCCCAGCAGAAAATATTCCTAATGTTTTTTTAGAATCCCCAAAAGATAAAGCCCATGGTGATTATTCGACCAATATGGCGATGCAATTGGCACGGGTGGCCAAAAAGGCACCAAGAGCTATTGCTGAATCGCTTATCGAAAACTTCGACCTTAATAAAGCATCAATTGAAAAAATGGAAATTGCGGGTCCCGGCTTCATTAATTTTTACATGAACAATAGTTATTTAACTGAACTGATTCCAACGATCTTAACAGCAGGTCCTCAATACGGTGAAACCAATGTGGGGAACAAACAAAAGGTCCAAGTGGAATTCGTTTCGGCTAACCCAACTGGCGACCTCCATCTTGGTCATGCAAGAGGTGCTGCAGTCGGCGACTCACTTTGCAATATTTTAGCAAAAGCAGGCTATGACGTTTCCCGCGAATACTACATTAATGATGCAGGAAATCAAATCAATAACTTAGCACTTTCTGTTGATGCTCGCTATTTCCAAGCATTGGGTCTTGAAAAACCAATGCCGGAAGACGGTTATCATGGAGTGGATATCATCGGAATTGGTCAGCGCTTGGCTGAAGAATTTGGAGACAAATACGTTAATATCGATGAGCAGGAGCGTTTTGCTATTTTCCGCGATTACGGTTTAAAGTATGAAATGGAAAAATTAAAGGTGGATTTAGAAGACTTCCGGGTCGGCTTTGATGTTTGGTACTCAGAAACTTCCCTTTATAATAATGGGAAAATTGATGCAGCCCTTCAAGCCTTAAGGGAGAATGGTCATATTTATGAAGAAGATGGTGCAACCTGGTTACGGACCACGCCAATGGGAGATGACAAAGACCGTGTTTTAATCAAACAGGATGGGTCGTATACGTATTTAACACCAGATATCGCTTACCATAAGGACAAACTCGAGCGCGGCTTTGAAAAGCTAATCAATATTTGGGGCGCCGATCACCACGGCTATATCCCGCGGATGAAGGCAGCTATTCAAGCATTAGGTTACGACCAAGAGGCGTTGGAAGTTGAGATCATTCAACTCGTTCATCTTTTTAAAAACGGTGAAAAAATGAAAATGAGCAAGCGGACCGGTAAAGCGGTAACGATGCGTGAGCTTGTTGATGAAGTGGGTCTTGATGCGGTTCGTTATTTCTTTGCGATGCGCAGTCCTGATACTCATCTTGATTTTGATTTAGATTTAGCGGTGTCCCAGTCTAATGACAACCCCGTTTTCTATGCTCAGTATGCTCATGCTCGGATTTCGAGTATCCTTCGTTCTGGCGCAGAGCAAGGGATTACCATTGACGGAAACGCTGATTTCTCGTTGATTGGTGCTGAAAAGGAAATCGAATTATTAAAGGCGTTAGGCGAGTTTCCGCAAGCTGTTGCTGAAGCGGCACAAAAAAGAATTCCGCATCGAATCACGAATTATATTTTCGATTTGGCGTCTACTTTCCACAGCTTTTATAATGCGGAGAAAGTATTGGATATGGAGAATGCGGCAAAAACTAAAGCTCGTTTTGCGTTAGTAAAAGCCGTGCAAATTACGATGAAAAATGCGTTGGCACTCATTGGTGTGTCAGCACCTGAAAAAATGTAATTTTAGTGTAAACATAGAGGAGGGCTGTCCTGATCGTTATTGGGGCAGCCTTTTTTTGTATGAAAATCGGAAATATTTTCAAAGCTTAAAAGTTAATGTACAAAAAATAGCGGGGAAAGCTAAATATATGTTAGTATAATAACGGTGAACTGACGTCTGACATCTCGAAAAGAGGGATAATGTTGAAAATTGTTTTATTATCTTTGGTTACTGGCTTTTTTGTAGGTTTTATTTTCGCATTGTTTAAGCTTCCCATTCCTGCTCCTCCAGCATTGGCTGGTATAACAGGGATTGTGGGGATCTATTTAGGCTTTCAGCTTTTTTTGAAAATTTCCCCATGGATTGGGTCCCTTTTTAAATAGACTTACTGTAATAATAAAACTCGCCAAGTAGCTTGGCGAGTTTTCCTTTTGAAAGGCTCTGTTAAACTCCCTCAGTTTAATGCGATTTTCTCCCGAATGCTCGCTAATTCGCAGGATTTCATAGTCCCATATTTTGAATTAACAGTTAAGTGGAATGAATTCAGATCATTATTGGCTCGTGGAGGCATAGTGAAATAAAGGGATAAATAATAACCCCAATTTTTACCATGTGATGTACATGCTCCACGCCGCCCCTGGAGGCTTTCCCTCCCATGTCTCAACGGGTCAATTGCCCTTTCATTCCTTCGTCATGCCTACCCAAGGGGTGGAGGCCAGTCAAGCTAGATTAATGGGTCTATGCCCTTTTGTTTAACAAATCTGGTACTCCGTACATATTTATTATCCTGCGAATAAGCCAGCATTCGGTTTATACAATTCTGTTATCTAATTTATTTTTGGTGTCACATTTAAGAAATCAGATTTAGTTCAAGGTTCTATCGTAACTATGCTGCCAACACAATAATGTGGTTAACTTTTTCAGGACAGTAGAACTCATTTCGGCGAGCGATGCCCACAAAAATCCTCGCAAGTTTCCCAATCAATTTCATGATTGACTTCATTTTCTTCATCTTTTTTACTTTTACATTATAGGAGTGTATTGCTTTAAATTCCGGATTATTCACTACAAGACTCATTGTAGCTAAATATAGGAAACGTCGTAGTCTAGACCTTCCTCGCTTAGAGATGACAATTTGACCTTTCCACTTCCCTGAACTTGCTTCAGCTAAGTGTAATCCAGCATGGCGAAGCAAAGAATTCCCATGAGAAAAACCACTTAAATCTCCTGCCTCACCTAAAATACCTGCCAATGAAATTACACTAATGCCTTTAATGGCAAGTAATTTATAAGCGAAAGGGATCTTTAATAGAGCATCAGTAACTTGTTCCTCCACTCTTTCGAGTTGTTTTAAAGCTAAATCATATTCCTCTAATAATTGTTCCAAATGAAATTTATAAGCATCAAGTGCTTGCTTTGTTCCAACTGATTTTCCAGCTACCTGAATGAGTAATAGTGCCTTTTTTAAACCAGGTTGTCTCTTCATGATTGATTTCCAACCCATTATTACTTCCTCGGGCTCCATAGTTCCTAATTCTACAGGGGATGGGAATAGACGAAGGGTTGCAATTGCCCCTTTAGCGGTAATATCTTTAAACACCTGTCGGAGTTCGGGAAATACAATATCTACCCACCGATTTAATTGGTTAGTAGAACTTACGAGACGCTTAACAACTACATCACGATTAGACATAAGAACCCTAAGTTTTTCAAATGACTCAGATGTAGGCCTAACCTCAGAGTAGTAACCGTTTTTCACCATATCAGCTATAACCAAAGCATCTTTTTTATCACTTTTAGATTGAGTATTATCACGATTTTCTTTATTTCTTTTTACTAAATAGGGATTTACCGTTACCACTTCAATATTATGCTTAAAAAGCCATTTTGAAAGATTAATCCAATAGTGTCCAGTAGGTTCCATCCCAACAATAGATTCATCTAAATTGTTTATTCTTTGAAGATTATTAATCCATTTTAATAAACTAGAAAATCCTTCTTCATTATTAGTAAATGTAAGTGGATCACCAACTACAATTCCGCGGAAATTAACAGCTCGGGCTACATGTAATTGTTGAGCAATATCTATCCCAACAACAAGATGTTTAACGGAAATTCTTTCTATTAGTTGATTTTGTTTGTTTTGCATTTTAAACTTCAAAGTAGGGTTCCTCCTTAAGGTTGAGTTTGAGTGGTGTCTTACTCATATCTTACTGAGGAGCCCTATTTTTTTCAAACTCGAAAAATAACGTTCTACAGGAATGCTAGAGTGTTGATTTCCGTTCCAGGCGCTTCGCGCACCTTAGGGGCGGGCGGTGAGCCTCCTCGGCGCTAAAGCACCTGCGGGGTCTCACCTGTCCCGCTGCTCCCGCAGGAGTCTTCGCGCCTTCCACTTCAATCAACCTTGAGCTTTAACACAGCCTTTTGAAAAATAGGTATCGTTTACTATTAGGCACCAGCTGGAGTGACCAAACGAGTGGTTATTTGGGTAAAACGGTCACTCCAGGAAACTGGAGAGCCCAAACGAAAGGTTTTAAAGGTGAAACGGTCACTCCAGCAAACTGGAGAGTCCAAACGAAAGGTTTTAAAGATAAAACGGTCACTCCAACCCCAAATCACAGCGAAATACTGCCTCCGCTCATCCGCTTAATCCCGCGGATATTGCTCAAATCCTCAACAAGCTTCAACATAGCCTGATCCTTCATTTTAGCCTCAACCATAAAATCAACATCCTCCCCAATCGCACGAACCTCCTCCAGCAAAGGGGAAAGAAAAACAGGGTCGACAAAATCAGCATGAGAACGGAAGGCAGCTTCTGACTTAGGAGAAGAAATATGAATCTTTGGCTTACGACCCTGCTCAAGCCAGGTCTGATAGGTCGCTGGCAACAACTTAGCCAGCGGTAAATTTCCTAGATTGGCGATATGGTGATGGTAGTCAAACAAGAAGGGAACCTTTTCCCGTTGGCAAGCTGCTAAAGTTTCAGCGGAATGATACGTTTTATCATCATTCTCCAAAGTCATTATCCCTTTAATGTCAGCCGGGAGAGAGCGAAGGTTTTCATGAAAGCGCATGATGGCTCCTGCTTTATTCCCATAAGCGCCGCCAATATGGATATTGATAAGCGCGCCAGCACTAGGATGATCAAGAACACCCATCGCCTCAAGCATCTGATAATGGTAAGTCATATCCTTAACCGCATTCTTCGTCACTTCGTCCCGATCAGAAGTAAACAACGTAAATTGACTTGGATGAAAACTCACCCGCAGTCGCTTTTTTTTCACTACTTCACCAATCTCCTGCCATAAGCTGTGAAAGGGAGAAACGAAGTCCCACATCACCTCAGGATGAGTCGCCAACGGAACGAGCGAGCTTGAAAACCGATACAACTCAATCTGGTGAGCTACATTATAATAAAGCATCCTTAAAGTGTTTTTTAAATTTGCCTCCGTAACCTCTAAGAGCTTTTGGCGTCGCTCTCCGTCTGGAAGCTGTTTGTAGCGTGTGAACGTCAACGTTTTAGCAGGTGAAGCGTTCCAAAGACTAACAGCATGAGAAACATATCCGAAGCGGATGATCAAAACCTAACCTCCTTTCGGGAAGGGAACAGTCGTCACTGAGCAATCTTCTTTATTTTATGGCTGTGTTAAAGCAAAATGTTGATTGGAGCGGAAGGTGCTCGACTCCTGCGGGAGCAGCGGGACAGGTGAGACCCCGCAGGCGTGACGCCGAGGAGGCTCACCGCCCGCCCCGCGGAAAGCGAGCACCTGGAGCGGAAGTCAGACCCTCCTTTCATAAGTAAATAGCAACAAAGTTTACGAAAACAGCTTTATTTTATAAAAATCGTTCCAAAGGTTTTGCGATTATTTCTTTCGTTTTTGTCAATAGACTCACATTGTTCAACTCGTCTAGAGAAAGTTTCTTCGAGTCATTCAAATCATGATCGATAATCGTTTTGATTTTGGCAATCGTCCCACTATCATAAATAAAACAATTCAATTCAAAATTTAAAAATATACTCCTTTGGTCAAAATTAGAGGTGCCGATATCGCATATGTCCTCATCAAAAAGGATAATTTTTGCATGGTAAAAGCCATTTAAGAACTGATAGATTTCCGCACCAGCTTTTATTAATTGGCGATAATATGGGAAAGAGGCTTCCTTAACGAGGATGTGATCTGCTTTGTGTGGAACAAGAATGATGATTTTCACACCCCTTCTTGCTGCTTCTAATAGATCAGCGAATAACATTTTGCTAGGAATAAAATAGGGAGTACCAATGAAAATAGATTTACGTGCCTTGCGAATTTGATTTGAAAAAGCATCCTCGATGTGTCCTCCATCAGAAGAAACGACCTGAATCGACATCGGGCCCTGTCCAATGTGGGGAAAATAAGTTGGATGGGTGATCAGCTCCGATTTTGTCGCAATATGCCAGTCTTTCAGGAATACCTGCTGTAGGTCATGGACCACTTCCCCCGTAAATTTCAAATGATAATCACGCCAAGGACTTAAGCTTGGCTCAAGGTTAATGTATTCTTGCCCCACATTATAGCCACCAGCATAGCCTATTTTTCCATCGATAATGGTAATCTTCCGGTGATTCCGAACATTAACGGAGTAAAACAAAAAAGGTAACTTCGGCACATGACTAAAGGAAAATTTGACGTTCGCTTCTTTTAATTCGTGGATAATTTGCTCTGAAACTTTAATGCTCCCCAATCGGTCCAAGAGCAGGCGCACCTCTACACCTTCACGGGCCTTTGCTTTTAAAATCGAAAAAAATTCTCTACTAAAGGTGTCATTTTTGGCAATATAAAATAAAACATGAACATGTTTTTGGGCATTTTTGATCTCACGGAAAAGATCGTCAAACAATTCAGGACCATGGGTGAACAAGTGAAATTGACTATTTCTAATCGGGTAATCTTTTCGGTCTCTACAAGCTAGCTGTTGTCTTCTACCCAGCGTATAATCAAAATAAAGCCAGATGATAAGAATCAAAATTATTGTGAATACGGTTAAGAACATGCTCAAAACCATTCTCTCCTCTAATCATTTCCTCTTAGTTTTTCCGAAACTAGCCCATCTATGATGCTTTCAAAAAAATTAATCTTTATCTGTAAAAGAAATAATGATTGACTGAGCGCTCATTCAACATATAATAGAGTTAAGAGTAAATTCAGAATATTTAATTGTTTAAAAATATTCTACTTATTAAATGTAATTTTATGGAAAGGGGAGTACGTTTTGATGAATGGATTACTATGGGTAAACCTCGTGGCATTCCTCGCTGTAACCGCTTACGCACTTAGCTTGTTTGTTTATGTTGTCAAAACAAGAATTTCGTACATTAAGCTCGGGAAAGCAGTAGAGTTTGACCATCGTGTAAAAGAAAGACTCGAAAAGATATGGGTAAATGTTTTCGGGCAAAAAAAGCTGTTTAAGGATAAAAAGAGTGGAATCATACACGTTATGTTTTTTTACGGATTTCTTCTTGTTCAGCTCGGTGCGATTGACTTTATTTGGAAGGGGCTTAAGCCAGGTTCGCACTTACCGCTTGGCCCGCTTTATTCTGCTTTTACCTTCTTTCAGGAAATCGTAACCCTCGTCATTTTGGTTGCTGTTATATGGGCCTATTATCGTCGTTATGTTGAAAAACTTGTCCGTTTAAAACGCGGATTTAAAAACGGACTCGTGTTAATTTTCATAGGAGGTTTGATGGTATCCGTATTGCTTGGAAATGGAATGGGTTTGATTTGGCATGGTGAGGAAACCTCATTATCTGAACCAATTGCTTCACTTATTTCAACCATTTTTTCAGGGATAGGAGAAACAGCGGCCATTTCTGTGTTCTATATTGCTTGGTGGGCACATTTACTATTCTTGCTATCATTCCTAGTCTATGTTCCACAAGGAAAGCACGCCCACTTAATCGCCGGACCAGCCAATGTTTATTTAAATCGATTAGATAAACCAGGTAAATTGAAAAAAATTAATTTTGAAGACGAATCACAAGAATCTTTTGGGGTCGGAAAAATTGAAGATTTTACTCAGCATCAGCTTGTCGACTTGTATGCCTGTGTGGAATGTGGACGTTGTACCAATATGTGTCCAGCCACTGGAACAGGGAAAATGCTGTCACCAATGGATCTTATGCTGAAGCTTCGTGATCATCTAACTAACCAAGGTGCTGTTGTTACATCAAAACAGCCGTGGGTACCGACTTTTGCTTTCTCAAATACAAAAGGAAATCAGTTAGCTTTAGCTGCTGCCGGAAAAGGAGCGGAAGAGGCCGCGGCATCGCTTGCCTATTCACCAACCTTAATCGGAGAAGTCATAACCGAAGAAGAGATTTGGGCATGTACCACCTGTCGAAATTGTGAAGACCAATGTCCAGTTATGAATGAGCATGTTGAAAAAATTATTGACCTTCGCCGTTATCTTGTTTTAACAGAAGGAAAATTAGATGCAGATGCTCAGCGCGCCATGACCAATATCGAACGTCAGGGCAATCCTTGGGGATTAAATCGCAAAGAGCGTGAAAATTGGCGTGAAGCACGTGAGGATGTCACTGTGCCAACCGTGAAGGAAATGAAAAAAGCTGGTGAAGAATTTGAGTACCTATTCTGGGTGGGTTCGATGGGTTCTTACGATAACCGTAGTCAAAAAATCGCACTTTCTTTTGCCAAGCTACTGAATGAAGCCGGCGTTAAATTCGCTATTTTAGGAAATAAAGAAAAGAACTCAGGGGATACAGCACGTCGCCTCGGAAATGAATTCTTGTTCCAGGAATTAGCACAAAACAATATCGATGAGTTCGAAAAGAATGAAGTAAACAAAATTGTCACGATTGATCCGCATGCCTATAACATCTTTAAAAATGAATATCCTGATTTTGGCTTGAAAGCAGAAGTGTATCACCACACTGAAGTTCTTGCAGAGCTTGTTAAGGAAGGAAGACTGGTTCCTAAGTTTGCTGTAAATGAAACGATTACGTTCCACGATTCTTGCTATTTAGGGCGTTATAACGAGGTATACGATCAACCACGTGACATTCTAAGATCCATTCCAGGCGTTAAGCTGGTCGAAATGGAAAGAAACCGTGAAACCGGAATGTGCTGTGGAGCAGGTGGCGGCTTGATGTGGATGGAAGAGGAAACAGGTCATCGCATCAATGTGGCTAGAACCGAGCAGGCCCTAGAAGTAAATCCATCAGTGATTAGCTCAGGCTGTCCATATTGCTTAACGATGCTTTCAGATGGAACGAAGGCTAAAGAAGTGGAAGAAACAGTCAAAACATATGATGTGGCCGAGCTGCTTGAAAAAGCCGTTTACGGTGAACAACCAAAAGAGGCTGTGTTGTCATAATAGACATGTCGAGATAGAGGGCAGGCTTTCGCTCATTTTAGGAAAATGAACGAGAGCCACCTTCCAAATTTCGCGGTTATGTTGAATAATGTCGGAAATTAAATATTTAGAATTTTTAGTAAAAATAATGCAATTTTGTGTTTGCTTGCAGTAGAATAAAGATACGTAAAGCGTTTTCACAGTAGTTTACTACATAGTTCCAAACATGTTGTTTCAGAGTGATCAAGGTTTGCTCTGTCATACCTTTATGCCTGTGTATCGAGCGAGCGTTCAGTCGTATTAAGGTAACAAAGTTAAAATTTCGCAATTTAAGCTTACCTAAAGGAGATGGATATCATGGGGAAGACAGTCATTTTAAGCGGAATACGAACACCATTTGGAAAGTTTGGCGGAGGCTTAAGCCAATTAACGGCTGCTGAGCTTGGGGGAATTGCCATTAAAGGGGCATTAGAAAAGGCCCAAGTTAAACCCGATGAGGTAAACGAAGTCATTTTTGGTACTGTATTGCAAGGTGGACAAGGGCAAATCCCATCGCGCCAGGCTGCAAGAAACGCAGGTCTCCCATGGGAGGTTAAGACTGAAACGGTTAACAAAGTATGTGCATCTGGAATGCGTAGCGTTACACTCGCGGATCAGATCATCAGATTGGGCGATGAGGAAGTGATTGTTGCGGGTGGAATGGAATCAATGAGTAATGCTCCTTATTTACTACCTAAGGCTCGTTGGGGTTTAAAAATGGGCGATGCAGCTGTTACAGATTTAATGATTCGTGACGGGTTAAGCTGTAGTTTTACCGGTGCTCATATGGGGACTTATGGAAATAGTACAGCTGAGGAGCTTGAAATCAGCCGTGAGGACCAAGATAAATGGGCCTATAGAAGTCACAAATTAGCCGTTGAGGCCATTAAGTCAGGTAAGTTTGCTGAAGAAATCATTCCAGTTGAGGTTCCAAAACGTAAGGGGCACCCAACGGTCATTGAACATGATGAATCTCCTCGTCCTGATACAACAGTTGAGGTATTGGCAAAACTTGGTCCAGCTTTTAACAGAGCAGGAACGATTACGGCAGGTAATGCCCCTGGTGTAAACGACGGAGCAGCCGCTTTAGTGTTAATGAGTGAAGAGCGGGCGATCCGAGAAGGTCGACAACCAGAAGCGATTATCCTTGGTCATGCTGAAGTGGGCTTAGAGGCAAAAGATTTTCCAAAAAGTCCTGGTGTCGTCATTAAAGAACTCCTTAAGAAAACAGGTAAACGGGTTGAGGAAATTGATTTATTTGAAATAAATGAAGCTTTCGCGGCTGTCGCGTTAGCAAGCCAAAAAGTTGCGGGTCTTGATCCTGAAAAAATCAATGTAAACGGTGGAGCCGTAGCGTTGGGCCATCCAATTGGCGCAAGCGGTGCCAGAATTATTTTAACACTCATTCGCGAATTACAACGTCGCGGCGGTGGCATTGGAATTGCAGCCATCTGCAGCGGTGGCGGCCAAGGCGACGCAATTATGATAGAAGTACCTAAGCAGTAACAAACAAACTAGGCGTCCAGCGCTTTACTAATAGAGGAGGATAATTTATGAACGTTCAAACGATTATGGTAATTGGGGCCGGACAAATGGGTTCGGGTATCGCCCAAGTATGTGCACAAGCAGGCTACAAAGTATTATTAAATGACCTTAAACCTGAGTTTGTTGAACGCGGTTTAGGCGGAATCAGCAAAAACCTGGCTCGCAATGTTGAAAAAGGACGAATGACAGCGGAAACTCGCGATGGCATCTTGTCCAATATTTCGGCATCAACAACCTTA
This sequence comes from Bacillus sp. 1NLA3E, assembly GCF_000242895.2. Lineage (NCBI taxonomy): Bacteria > Bacillati > Bacillota > Bacilli > Caryophanales > Bacillaceae > Bacillus > Bacillus sp. 1NLA3E. The sequence continues at coordinate 4,684,300 of NC_021171.1, read as the reverse complement.
CAAGACGCCGAAGCTGTTGATTTAGTAATCGAAGCGGCTGTTGAAAATATGGAAATCAAAACAAAGATTTTCACTCAACTTGATGCGATTGCACCGGCGCATGCCATTTTAGCCAGCAATACTTCTTCACTTCCAATTACGGAAATTGCCGCAGTCACAAACAGACCAGAACAAGTAATCGGCATGCACTTTATGAACCCAGTACCGGTTATGAAGCTAGTTGAAATTATCCGTGGCTTAGCAACTGCTGATAAAGTCTATCAAACGATTGAAGACATCACTAAAAACTTAGAAAAGGTTCCTGTAGAAGTCAATGATTTCCCAGGATTTATCTCCAATAGAATCCTTCTACCAATGCTCAATGAAGCAATTTATGCCCTTTATGAAGGAGTTGCTTCTAAGGAAGCAATTGACGATGTTATGAAGCTTGGCATGAACCATCCAATGGGACCATTAACACTTGCTGATTTCATCGGTTTAGACACTTGCTTATACATTATGGAAACACTACATGAGGGCTTCGGTGACGATAAATATCGGCCATGTCCACTACTTCGCAAATATGTGAAGGCTGGCTGGCTCGGCAAAAAGACAGGTCGAGGATTCTACGTCTATGAGTAAGGTGATTGAGCATCAACTTCAGGAGGGAAATGTTATGGACCTCAAGTATACTGACGAACAAGAAATGATGCGCAAAATGGTTCGAGATTTTGCCCGAACCGAAATCGCCCCTTTTATTGAAAAAATGGAACAAGGCCAGTTTCCACGAGAAATTCTAACGAAAATGGCGCAACTAGGCTTGATGGGAATTCCGATTCCAGAGCAATACGGTGGGGCTGGAATGGATTTCATTTCTTATATTATCGCGATTAATGAACTGTCAAAGGTTAGTGCGACGGTTGGGGTAATCCTATCCGTACACACCTCTGTCGGAACAAATCCAATCGTTTATTTTGGGACAGAAGAGCAAAAGCAAAAATATGTTCCAAAGCTGGCCGCTGGCGAGTACTTAGGTGCGTTTTGTTTAACTGAACCACAAGCTGGCTCCGATGCAGCAGGGATCAAAACAAGGGCCATAAAAGACGGCGAAGATTACGTCATTAATGGTTCAAAAATCTTTATTACAAACGGTGGCGAAGCTGATGTTTACATCGTTTTTGCAGTCACCGATCCAAGTGCCGGTAGCAAAGGCATTACCACTTTTATCGTTGAAAAAGATACACCGGGCTTTATCGTCGGCAAAGACGAGAAAAAGATGGGATTACACGGCTCTAGAACTGTGCAGCTAACATTTGAAAATATGAGAGTTTCCGGGGAGAACATTCTTGGAAAAGAAGGCGAAGGGTTAAAAATTGCCCTTGGTAATCTCGATGTTGGACGCATTGGCATTGCCGCTCAAGCCCTTGGTATTGCGGAGGCAGCCTTAGAAGCAGCCACAGAATATGCAAGTGGGCGGCAGCAATTTGGTAAGCCAATCTCTCGTCAGCAGGGCGTTGGCTTCAAGCTCGCTGATATGGCGACTTCAATTGAAGCAGCCAGACTATTAGTCTATCGAGCTGCTGATCTCCGTGCAAAAGGCAAACCATGTGGGCTAGAGGCCTCAATGGCGAAGCTGTTTGCATCGAGAACAGCGGTGGAAGTGACAACGGAAGCCATTCAAGTTTTTGGCGGATACGGTTATACCGAAGACTATCCAGTTGAACGTTACTTCCGTGATGCAAAAATCACTGAAATTTACGAGGGTACCAGCGAAATTCAACGACTCGTTATTAGTAAACAACTGACAAAATAGCTGTGTTAAAGCTCAATGTTGATTGGAGTGGAAGGCACGAAGACTCCTGCGGGAGCAGCGGGACAGGTGAGACCCCACAGGCGCTTAAGCGCCGAGGAGGCTCACCGCCCGCCCCTAAGGTGCGCAAGTGTCTGGAACGGAAATCAACATTCTAGTTGAACAGAGCCAACAAAATAATAAGCTATTATCTACTAATATATAGAAAAGAGGAAGAAATAATGAATTTTCAATTGTCTGAAGAACATGAAATGATCCGAAAAATGGTACGTGACTTTGCTAGAAACGAAGTAGCTCCTAGCGCTGCAGAACGTGATGAAAACGAACGCTTTGACCGTGAAATTTTCGCTAAAATGGCAGAGCTTGGTTTAACAGGTATTCCTTGGCCAGAAGAGTACGGCGGAATCGGCAGTGACTATTTAGCCTATTGTATCGCTGTTGAAGAATTATCTCGTGTTTGTGCTTCAACAGGGGTTACATTATCTGCCCACACATCTTTAGCTGGCTGGCCGATTTTTAAATTTGGTAGCGAAGAGCAAAAACAAAAATATTTGCGCCCAATGGCTCAAGGTGAAAAAATTGGTGGTTACGGCTTAACGGAAGCCGGTAGTGGATCGGATGCAGGTGGAATGAGAACAACTGCCCGCCTTAATGGAGATCACTATGTTCTAAACGGTGCAAAAATCTTTATTACAAATGGTGGAGTAGCCGACACTTATGTGGTATTCGCCCTAACTGATCCTGAAAACAAGCAAAAAGGAACAAGCGCCTTTATCGTAGAAAGTGATTTCCCAGGCTTTTCAGTAGGGAAAAAGGAAAAGAAACTAGGAATTCGTTCTTCACCAACAACAGAAATCATTTTCGAAGATTGCATTGTTCCAGTTGAAAATCTTCTTGGCAAAGAAGGAGAAGGCTTTAAAATTGCCATGATGACTCTAGATGGTGGTCGTAATGGAATCGCTGCTCAAGCTGTTGGAATTGCCCAAGGTGCCCTTGATGCTGCCGTTGATTACTCAAGAGAACGCGTTCAATTTGGTAAACCAATTGCACTACAACAAGGAATTGGCTTTAAACTTGCTGATATGGCAACAGGCGTAGAGGCAGCTAGACTATTAACTTATCAAGCTGCATGGCTTGAATCAAAAGGCCTTCCATACGGAAAAGAATCAGCGATGTCGAAACTTTTTGCAGGTGATACAGCGATGAAAGTGACTACAGAAGCTGTGCAAATTTTCGGTGGTTACGGTTATACAAAGGATTATCCAGTGGAACGTTTCATGCGTGATGCTAAAATTACCCAAATTTATGAAGGAACACAAGAAATTCAACGCCTCGTAATCTCACGGATGCTTACAAAGTAGGCTATGTTATAGTTCAACGTTGATTTTACCCACTCTGTTGATTGGAGCGCATGCAGCGGAAATCAACAGACAAGTTTAACACAGCCATAAAGTAAAAGAGAGACGAGACTGATTAAGAATGGTCTGATCCCCTCATTTAAGGGAATCAGGCCTCTATGTCAGTTGATTTTTCTGAACTTTCAAAAAATAACACGTTTTGATCAAGCTGAAAATAGACCCATTCGTTCAATCGGATAGAGAGTCAACAGGAGATTGAAGGTGAAAAAGGCGGTTGAAATCATGAAAAAGCAAAGACGTGAAATACATGCATCAGTAAAGGATGAGCGTCTCGTTAAAATGAGGCGAAATCAAATGATTAAAGGTGCTATTGCTCTTTTTAAACAAAAAGGATTTCATCGCACCACCACTCGAGAGATTGCTAAAGCTGCTGGTTTTAGTATTGGGACGCTTTATGAATACATCAGGTCAAAAGAGGATATTTTGTATCTCGTTTGTGACAGCATTTATGATGAAGTGAAAGACCGGTTGGAGCAGGATTTGGCTTCCCACCAAGGGACACTTAAGAGCTTAAGATATGGAATTGAAAATTTCTTTCGAGTCATGGATAGTGTGCAGGAAGAGGTCCTCGTCATGTATCAGGAGGCCAAATCGCTGTCAAAAGATGCACTCCCATATGTATTAGAGAAAGAAATAGATATGGTTTCAATGCTTGAGGATGTGATTCAACTCGTCGTCGATAAAGGCGAATTATGCATGACGACGAAGGAAGTAAAATTATGGGCGCATAATGTTGTCGTCCAAGGTCAGATGTGGGGATTCCGGCGCTGGACAATCCAAAAACAATATACACTTGATGAGTATATTGAAATGCAAACGGACTGGATTTTTGCCGGCTTAAAGGGATTTTATGTTAAAGAAGCGGAGGGGCGAGTATGAATAAAGTAGAGGTATATAAGCCACGTCATCACATTAGGTTTGTAACGGCTTCAAGTTTATTTGATGGTCATGATGCGTCCATTAATATTATGCGGCGGATTCTTCAAGGTAGCGGTGCAGAGGTCATTCATCTTGGTCACAATCGATCAGTCGAAGAGGTAGTTAACGCTGCCATCCAAGAAGATGCGCAAGGAATTGCTATATCGTCATACCAAGGTGGGCACGTTGAATACTTTAAATATATGTATGACCTACTTAAAGAAAGAGGCGCTTCTCACATCCGTATTTTTGGCGGTGGTGGTGGTGTAATCATTCCGAAAGAAATCAATGAACTCCATGAATACGGAATCACAAGAATTTTTTCACCAGAAGATGGCCGTCTCCTAGGCTTACAAGGAATGATCAATCAGATGCTGCAGGAAAGCGACTTTCCGACGGTTGATCATGAAACTGCCCAAACGATTAAGAAGCTCCAATCAGGTGATGTAAATACTATTGCCAAATTAATCACTCTTGCCGAGCAACATGTTGAAATTGGCACAGAAGTTGCTGCTACAGCCGAAATCCTACTTAAAGAAATAAAAACCATCCAACAAACAGTACCTGTTATCGGAATCACTGGGACAGGTGGAGCTGGAAAAAGCTCGCTTACCGATGAATTAATTCGCCGTTTCATAAACGAAATTCCTGAGAAAAAAGTGGCGATTCTATCTGTTGACCCAACCAAACAAAAAACAGGAGGAGCCCTCCTTGGAGACCGAATTCGCATGAACGCTATCTTTTCACCGCGCGTTTATATGAGGAGTTTAGCGACAAGGCGTTCTAAAAGTGAATTATCATTAGCGATCAAAGACGCTATTTCTGTTGTGCAATCAGCTGGTTTTGATCTAATCATTGTTGAAACAAGCGGAATTGGCCAAGGGGATGCTGAAATTGCTGAAATTTGTAACGTATCCCTTTATGTGATGACAAGCGAATTTGGAGCACCGAGCCAACTTGAAAAAATAGATATGATTGATTATGCCGACCTAGTCGTTATTAATAAGTTTGAGCGCAAGGGCTCTGAAGATGCTTTGCGCCAAGTTCAAAAACAATATCAACGCAGCCGTCAAGCGTATGACCGCGACTTTTCGGAAATGCCTGTATATGGAACAATTGCCAGCCAATTCAATGATCCAGGAACAAACGCCTTGTTTGCGGCCTTAATTGAAAAAGTGAATCAAAACACAGGGACGACTTGGACGACGACTTTTTCAAAGTCTGCAAAGGTTGAGAAACAAAATGTAATCATTCCGAATGATCGCCGTTATTACTTGCGAGAAATTTCCGATACAGTGCGTAATTACCATAAAAAAGCACAAGAGCAAGTTGGGATTGCTCGCAGACTATTCCAGCTTGAAGGAGCAATTGAAGCGGTTAAAGAAAAAGAAACCAACTCAGAAATCATTACCGCACTTGGGGCCTTAAAGCATGAGACAGAATTAAAACTTACACCTGAATCAAAAAATATTCTCGATAGCTGGGAAAGCACCACAAAAAAATACTCTGCTGAACAATTTGTTACGAAAGTCCGCGACAAAGAAATCATTACTATACTTAAATCAAAAAGCCTTTCCGGGCTCGATATCCCGAAAGTGGCGCTGCCTAAGTTTACTGAATACGGAGAAATATTACGCTGGGTTTACCGCGAAAATGTTCCAGGCTTCTTTCCGTTTACTGCTGGAGTGTTTCCATTTAAGCGGGAAGGTGAAGATCCAAAACGGCAATTTGCTGGTGAAGGAACACCAGATCGAACCAATCGACGCTTCCATTATCTATCCAAGGACGATACAGCAAAACGTCTCAGTACTGCGTTCGATTCTGTTACTCTTTACGGGGAAGATCCTGACCACCGTCCTGACATTTTCGGGAAAATTGGCGAAAGTGGTGTAAACGTTTGCACGTTGGAAGATATGAAAAAGCTGTATGGCGGCTTTGACTTATGCCATCCGTCTACATCGGTTTCGATGACGATCAATGGACCAGCGCCAATCATCCTAGCGATGTTCATGAATACAGCGATTGACCAACAGCTTGATAAAAAACAAGCAGAGTTAGGTCGGGTATTAACTGTTGCTGAAGCAGAACAAGTAAAGGCACACACGTTACAAACCGTCCGTGGTACGGTTCAAGCTGATATTTTAAAAGAAGATCAAGGCCAAAATACTTGTATTTTCTCGACTGAATTTGCTTTACGGATGATGGGTGATATTCAACAATATTTTATTGACCAAAAGGTCCGAAATTATTATTCGGTTTCTATTTCCGGGTACCATATTGCGGAGGCTGGCGCTAATCCAATTTCGCAGCTGGCTTTCACGCTTGCGAATGGTTTCACTTTCGTGGAGTACTATTTAAGTAGAGGTATGAACATAGATGATTTTGCGCCGAATCTATCTTTCTTTTTCTCAAATGGGCTTGATCCTGAGTATACGGTGATTGGTCGAGTTGCCCGTCGAATTTGGGCGACGACGATGCGTGATAAGTACCGGGCGAATGAGCGGAGTCAGAAGTTAAAATATCATGTTCAAACTTCAGGACGGTCGCTGCATGCTCAAGAAATCGACTTTAATGATATTCGGACAACGCTTCAGGCAATCATGGCTCTGCATGATAATTGTAATTCTCTTCATACGAATGCATATGATGAGGCGATTACAACTCCGACGGAAGAATCAGTGCGCCGCGCGATGGCGATTCAAATGATTATTACCAAGGAGCATGGTTTAACCAAAAATGAAAATCCGTTGCAAGGTTCGTTTATTGTGGAAGAGTTGACTGATCTTGTTGAGGAAGCCGTTCTTCGTGAATTTGAACGAATGGATGATCGCGGTGGCGTGCTTGGCTCGATGGAAACACAATATCAACGCGGAAAAATCCAGGATGAGTCGATGCATTATGAAATGAAAAAGCATACGGGAGAGCTTCCAATTATCGGGGTTAATACGTATTTAAATCCGAATCCACCATCAGAGGATGCGGTAAACAATATGGAGATTGCCCGTGCTTCAAACGAAGAGAAGGAATCGCAAATCACTAATTTAAGAGATTTCCAAGCACGGCACAATGATCAAGTAGCAGAAGCGTTAAATAGATTAAAACAAGTGGCAGTATCTGGCGGCAATGTTTTTGCAGAATTAGTAGAAACTGTAAAGTATGCTAGCCTTGGTCAAATAACCCAGTCGTTATACGAAGTCGGCGGTCAGTATCGTCGGAATATGTAAATGAAAAACAGGTCTGACTTTAAAGGATTTTTTCCTTCTAAGTCAGACCTGTTTAATATATAATCAATTTTGATTAGATCATTTTACCAATGCAGGATGTGAATGGTGTTGAAGCAAGTTGTTTATATTGTTATTTTCATAATTGTTATAGCCGCAACAATTTTTCTTTATTCACATCAACTTGGCGCAATACCGTTCCTATTAATTTCATTCTATCTCTTCTATGTTGCTTTTAAGAGGCTAACAAAGATCAGGCAGGAAAAGAAACGGGTGAATGAATAGATAGAACTAGCATAAACGGTAAGATTTTGTTTATAATGAAGAATATGTATTCTGGGATAAATTTCCCTGCAATGGTGGTAATAGTGAAAGGAAGTGCGGAAATTGAGTCTTAACCAATACTCAAAAGAGCAATTGCAAGAAATGTCTTTTATCGAAATTACTTACGATTTATTAGTAGAAAAAAAACAAGCAATACCTTTTAATGAAATTATGGATGTAATTATTAAAGCATTAAATCTTTCTGAGAAGGAAGTAAAATCAAGAATTGCCCAATTTTATACTGACATGAATATAGATGGCCGCTTTTTGGCATTAGGTGATAACCGTTGGGGTCTGCGCGTTTGGTACCCAGTTGACCATGTTGAAGAAGAAGTCGTGCCTGTTGTTAAGCCGAAAAAGAAAAAGGCTAAAAAGGCTAAAGATGAAGATGATTTCGATGAAGTAGAAGAAGAAATAGGCTTTGATGATATTGATGAGTTTGAAGAGGAAGTCCTTGATGAGGATGACAGCTTTGATGAAGATGATTTAGATGTTGAAGATGATGATGATCTTATTGATGATGATTTAGATATCGTCGATGATGAAGATCTTGATGAAAGTGATGATGTCCTCGATCCAGATGAAGACGAGGAAGAGGATCTTTAATGTAGAGAAAGAGTCTTGACTTTTTTTATGGTGCCTTGTAGAATCATTTTTGGGCTCCTTAAAAAAGGAACGAAGATTAGCTTGTTTATAATACGCTCCCTTACCTTTGTTGTAGGCGGGGCGTTTTTTTATTTTTCATCGTAAGGAAAAAAATAATTTATTATTCTTCTACCAAAATTTTTCCTAGTTTTTAAAAATGATGAATGGTATGAAAAAGCTTTATGAAAAAAGCAATTTACTAGGCAAAACATGATCAGACCCCAATCTTGAAATGACGATGCAAGTCTTTAAATAAAGGCTAAATTGTACAAACTTATAAAGAGGAGGCATCTATATGACAAAGTATATATTTGTAACTGGCGGTGTCGTTTCATCGTTAGGAAAAGGGATTACAGCTGCTTCACTGGGGCGACTGTTAAAGAACAGAGGTTTAAATGTTACGATTCAAAAATTTGACCCGTACATTAATGTGGACCCAGGAACGATGAGTCCGTATCAACATGGTGAAGTATTTGTAACAGATGATGGTGCAGAAACGGATTTGGATTTAGGACATTATGAGCGGTTTATCGACATTAATTTGAATAAATTCAGTAATGTAACGACTGGTAAGGTTTATTCAGCTGTTCTGAAAAAGGAGCGTCGTGGTGACTATCTTGGTGCAACAGTTCAAGTTATTCCACATATTACGAACGAACTTAAAGAACGTGTTTACCGGGCTGGTCATGAAACGAACGCGGATGTCGTTATTACAGAAATTGGCGGAACAGTAGGGGATATTGAGTCATTACCATTCCTTGAAGCGATTCGCCAGATCAAGAGTGATATCGGCCGTGACAATGTGATGTATATCCATGTTACTTTAGTCCCTTATATTAAAGCTGCTGGAGAAATGAAAACAAAGCCAACACAACATAGCGTGAAGGAACTACGCGGTTTAGGAATTCAACCAAATGTGATTGTTGTTCGGACTGAAATGCCGATTTCACAAGATATGAAGGATAAGATCGCTTTATTCTGTGATATTGATGAAAGAGCCGTTATTGAGTGCCAAGATGCCGATACTCTTTATTCGATTCCATTAGCTCTTCAAGAGCAAAATCTTGACCAAATTGTCTGTGATCACTTAAAGCTAGCTTGCCCTGAGGCGGATATGACTGAATGGACAAAACTTGTTGAAAAAGTATGTAATTTATCTAGAAAAACAAAAATTGCCCTTGTTGGAAAATATGTTGAGCTTCAAGATGCGTATATTTCAGTTGTTGAGGCTATGAAGCATGCTGGTTATACCTTTGATGCTGACATCGATATTAAATGGATTAATGCTGAGCATGTGAATGCAGAAAATGTTGCTGAATTGTTAAAAGAGGTTGATGGCATTCTTGTTCCAGGTGGGTTTGGCGATCGTGGGGTTGAAGGGAAAATTCTTGCCACTCAATATGCTCGCGAGCAAAAGGTACCATTCTTAGGAATCTGCCTTGGAATGCAATTGGCTTCAGTTGAATATGCGCGTAATGTACTTGGTTTAAAAGGAGCGCATTCTTCTGAGTTAAATCCAGAAACATTACACCCAGTCATTGACCTTCTTCCTGAACAAAAGGATATCGAGGATCTTGGAGGAACGTTGCGCCTAGGTTTATATCCTTGTAAGTTATCAGAAGACTCTAAGGCATATGAAGCGTATCAAGACGAAGTGATCTATGAGCGTCACCGTCACCGTTACGAGTTTAATAATCACTACCGTCAGGCGATGGAGCAAGCAGGATTTATTTTTTCTGGGACAAGCCCAGACGGTCGTTTAGTGGAAGTAATCGAGTTAAAGGATCATCCTTGGTTTGTTGCATCACAGTTCCATCCGGAATTCACATCAAGACCAACTCGACCACAGCCATTATTCCGTGACTTTATTAAAGCATCGCTACAGTACGGAGAAAAATAAGAAATGCAAAAGCGGCTCGTGTTGTTAGCTGCTGAGGCTATACAAAAATAGAACAGTGAAAAGCGCCTTGGTCAGTGGTTGACCAGGGCGCTTTTTGATGTCATTTTGTTGTTTGCGTACTGAATTTTGTCTAAATTGTGGAATCGGCAAATAAAATATGAAAACGGCAAATAAAATTAAAAATCAGCAAATAAAATGCTCTATTCGGCAAATAAAATTAAAATTGGCTAATAAAAAGTTTTGCGCACGTTCTCAGGCCGTGTTTTGGTAAAAGATTTAGTCAAAATCAGCTAAAATCTCTTCCAAAGTAAATTTCAAGCCATGAAATACATATAATCCGGCCATCGCAGCTGGATAACCGACACGATTGCCCGATTCATCAGGCAGTAATCCTTTGGATAGCTTTAAATCAATAAAAACATCCGCCAACTTGGTTAAATCGACAAAATCCGACTGATCTGTAAGGCCTGCCGCCGTCACATCTGTAGAGACTGCTACAAAAGGGATGCCCTGTGCAACGAGACTTTGCGCCAACGCAACCGCATCACAATCATTCGAGAATCGTGAAAACATCACAACTCGGTCAGCCTCGGTTACTTCCTGAACACCATCCCATTTTTTCGCAAAAGATAAAGGCTCGGCGCCACAACAAGCTTCCGCTTCAACCGCGGCCATTTCGCCAAAGCCACAAATATAAATAGCTCCATCGGAAGAAGCGGCGGATTGAGCTAACAACCGTGCTCCATCCTCAAAAGAGAACTCATTTTGCTCCTGAATTCTTTTAAATAAACCTGCTAATTGCGTCGAAAACATTTTTAACATGTTGTTCCACCTCCAAAACGCTGTTAGTCACTTCCGATTATAGTCTGTCTGCAAAAAAACGTAAAATATGTCGAAACATTATTGAGTGAAAATCTATCAGGAACAGGAGGATAGGCAGGATATTGACCCACAAAAATCGAAATATAACTATTGAGGCAAATTAGGATTTATTTTAAGGGCTGTGTTAAAGCTCAATGTTGATTTTTTGCACAATGTTGGTTGGAGTGGAAGCGCGAAGACTCCTGCGGAAGCAGCGGGACAGGTGAGACCCCACAGGCGCTTAAGCGCCGAGGAGGCTCACCGCCCGCCCCGCGGAAAGCGAGTGCCTGGAACGGAAATCAACATTCTCGTTTAACAGAGTCATTTTAAGAAAAGTTTAAAGAATAGAGGTGGATTGCATGAAAGGGAAAGTTTTTTATCGTAGATGATCAATTCGGAATCAGAATTTTGCTAAATGAAGTATTGCAAAAGGAAGGTTATCAAACATATCAGGCCGCTAATGGCGTCCAAGCCTTGGAGATTGTCGACAAAACCCCGCCAGATTTAGTATTACTGGACATGAAAATTCCTGGGATGGATGGAATCGAAATTTTAAAACGAATGAAGGTTGTTAATCCAGATATTCGAGTCATTATTATGACTGCATATGGTGAATTAGATATGATTCAAGAAGCGAAGGATCTTGGAGCTTTAACCCATTTTGCCAAACCGTTTGATATCGACGATATTCGTGCTGCAGTGAAGAAATATATACCAGTTTCATCAAATTAAGGAACATTTAATTGATAAAGTTCAAAGTAAGCGTTTGCTTTGTGAACAATCAGAAAAACGCAGTTTGAAGCATAGCAATTCCTTTTCCTTTTTGGTATTATACTATTGAATATCGATAGGGTCGCTTAGTTCTATTTTTACTAAAAGCAAAACAATCTACATATTCATAAGGGTAATGGGTTACCCTGTTAAAGAAATACCGCTCTTGTTTAAAGCGACTGTAATCATCAATAAGGAGGAAAAAGAATGCCTTTAGTTTCAATGACTGAAATGCTAAACAAAGCAAAAAAAGAGGGCTATGCTGTAGGCCAATTCAACTTAAATAATCTTGAATTTACACAAGCCATTCTACTAGCTGCCCAAGAGGAAAATTCACCTGTCATTTTAGGTGTGTCTGAAGGAGCCGCTCGTTATATGGCTGGTTTTAAAACAATTGTAAAAATGGTCGAAGGTCTTATGGAAGACTATAAGATTACTGTACCTGTAGCAATCCACTTAGATCATGGTTCAAGCTTTGAAAAATGTAAAGAATCGATTGATGCTGGCTTCACATCAGTGATGATCGACGCTTCCCATCATTCATTCGAGGAAAATATTGCCATTACATCTAAAGTTGTTGAATATGCTCATGCCAAAGGCGTTTCTGTTGAAGCAGAATTAGGAACAGTTGGTGGGCAAGAGGATGATGTCGTAGCTGAAGGCGTTATTTATGCTGATCCAAATGAGTGCGTTGAGCTTGTGAAACGTACAGGAATCGACTGCCTTGCACCTGCATTAGGATCTGTTCATGGTCCTTACAAAGGTGAACCTCAATTAGGTTTCAAAGAAATGGAAGAAATCGGTAAATTAACTGGTGTACCTCTTGTTCTTCATGGTGGTACTGGAATCCCAACAAAGGATATCCAACAATCAGTTTCACTTGGAACAGCAAAAATTAACGTAAATACAGAAAACCAAATTGCTTCCGCAAAAACAGTTCGTGAAGTATTAGCTGCAAAACCTAATGAATACGATCCACGTAAATATTTAGGACCAGCACGTGATACCATTAAAGCGACTGTTATTGGCAAAATCCGTGAATTCGGATCTGCAGGTAAAGCTTAATTCTGTTGTATAGATAGATATTGAAACCGCCCTTTATTAGTGGCGGTTTCAATTCATTTTAAAAAAACAAAATATTTCGTTTAGACCATTATGATTGGGGGAAAAAGAAATGAAATTTTTTATTGATACAGCTAATATAGATGAGATTCGTGAGGCCTATTCCTTAGGTATTTTATCAGGGGTGACTACAAACCCTTCCCTTGTTGCAAAAGAAAAAAATGTTTCGTTCCATGATCGCATTCGTGAAATTGCGGCGTTAGTACCTGGATCTGTTAGTGCGGAAGTGATTGCCCTTGATGCAGAAGGAATGATTAAGGAAGGGAAAGAACTTGCTGCGCTTGCACCAAACATTACCGTCAAAGTCCCAATGACTCCAGACGGCTTAAAAGCAGTCTTTGCTTTATCACAAGCAGGAATCAAAACGAATGTTACGCTTATTTTCAGTGCAAACCAAGCATTACTTGCTGCAAGAGCGGGTGCTACATATGTTTCACCATTTCTTGGTCGCCTAGATGATATTGGTCATGACGGTTTAGAATTAGTTTCGACCATTGCCGAAATTTTTGCGGTTCATGGACTAGAAACTGAAATCATTGCTGCTTCCATTCGTCACCCACAACATGTAACGGAAGCTGCCTTAAGAGGGGCTCATATTGCAACAGTTCCTTTGAAGGTCATTTTACAATTAACAAAACATCCGTTAACTGATCAAGGAATTGAAGCATTTTTAAAAGACTGGAATGGCCGTTAATATACAGTTTCTCAGGATAAACGAATGTTTTTGTGTGCAAAATTTTAGTGTTTTTTTGCAATGACTTTTGCGATTGGAAAATGATACCTGTATAATAGGTGTTGGGTTCAGATATATATTGGAATTATAGGCATAAAGAAAAGCGGAAGCGCCGGTAGTTTCTAAGGCGCTGGAACCGGACATTCATCTAAATTCACAAGCTTAGACTTTCTTATTTTGTAAAAAAAGAAGACAAGCTTTTGAATGATGATACGTCTTTAGGGTCACCCAACTTCACTTTATGGCTTAGAAGGGAGTCAACAATGGAAAAGCTTAAGATTGCAGGCGGTTATCCGCTAAAAGGTACAGTACGAATTAGCGGTGCCAAAAATAGTGCCGTTGCCTTAATACCGGCAACCATCTTGGCAGATTCGCCTGTGACAATTGAAGGTTTACCAGATATTTCAGATGTTCAAATTTTAAAGGGGCTTTTAGAAGAGATTGGCGGTACCGTTGATTTTTCGAACAATGAAATGACAGTAGATCCATCCTCAATGATTTCCATGCCCTTGCCGAATGGAAAGGTGAAAAAGCTAAGAGCCTCTTATTATTTAATGGGAGCAATGCTTGGTCGCTTTAAAAAGGCGGTCATTGGGTTACCAGGAGGTTGTCATCTTGGTCCGCGTCCGATTGATCAGCATATAAAAGGCTTTGAAGCCCTTGGTGCTAAAGTCACCAATGAGCAGGGGGCTATTTATTTGCGTGCCGACGAGCTTATTGGAGCTCGTATTTATCTTGATGTTGTCAGCGTTGGTGCCACGATCAATATTATGCTTGCTGCCGTAAGGGCAAAAGGTCGGACCACTATCGAAAACGCGGCAAAAGAGCCAGAAATCATTGATGTTGCGACACTATTAACAAATATGGGAGCAAAAATCAAAGGTGCTGGCACAGATGTGATCCGAATTGATGGAGTCGATAATCTGCATGGCTGTCGACATACAATCATTCCTGACCGAATTGAAGCAGGTACCTATTTAATTTTAGGCGCAGCTGTAGGAGACGGTCTGTTAATCGATAATGTGATCCCTGAACATCTGGAATCGCTTATTGCAAAGCTACGTGAAATGGGTGTAAATATCGAGGAAAGTGATGAGCAAGTGTTTGTCAGTTCGCCGAATAAATTGAAAGCGGTTGACATTAAAACCTTAGTTTATCCAGGCTTTCCAACCGATCTACAGCAACCGTTTACTTCACTTTTAACAAGAGCTGAAGGATCAAGCGTTGTAACAGATACGATCTATGGCGCTCGCTTTAAGCATATTGACGAGCTGAGAAGAATGAATGCGGGCATTAAGGTCGAAGGACGCTCGGCAATCATTCATGGACCAGTTCAACTCCAAGGCGCTAAGGTGAAGGCGAGTGATCTTCGTGCCGGAGCAGCCCTTGTCATTGCCGGATTAATGGCTGAAGGAATTACCGAAGTAACTGGACTTGAACACATTGACCGTGGCTACAGCCATTTGGTCGAAAAGCTTCAAGGTCTTGGCGCTACTGTTTGGCGTGAAGACTTAACAAAAGAAGAACAAGAGCAACTGAAAAACACTTAGGACAGACACCTTAGAAGACTATAGGAAACTAAAAGATAGTTAGAAATTACTTCCGAGACAAAACAGCAGAGATATTTGGGAGGCGGGAAACCGATGGAGAGAAGTTTAACAATGGAGCTAGTTAGAGTTACAGAAGCTGCTGCACTAGCTTCAGCACGATGGATGGGCCGGGGAAAAAAAGACGAAGCAGATGATGCAGCAACTACTGCCATGAGAAATGAATTTAACTCAATTCCAATGCAGGGAACAGTCGTTATTGGTGAAGGTGAAATGGACGAAGCGCCAATGCTTTATATTGGGGAAAAGCTTGGAACTGGACATGGTCCAGGTGTTGATGTAGCTGTTGATCCATTAGAAGGAACCAATATCGTTGCTGCAGGTGGTTGGAATGCTCTAGCTGTTATCGCTATTGCAGATAAAGGTAATTTACTCCACGCACCAGATATGTACATGGAAAAAATTGCTGTTGGACCTGAGGCAGTTGGGAAAATTGACATCAATGCGTCCGTTTTGGAAAATCTCCAAGCTGTTGCCAAAGCAAAAAACAAAGAGGTTTGCGATGTCGTTGCAACCATATTAGACCGTCCACGTCATCAACATATTATTGATCAGATTCGTGAAGCGGGAGCAAGAATTAAATTGATTAATGACGGTGATGTTGCTGCTGCGATCAATACAGCATTTGAACATACCGGCGTCGATATTTTATTCGGAACAGGCGGAGCACCTGAGGGCGTTATCGCTGCTGTTGCATTAAAATGTCTTGGCGGAGAACTTCAAGGAAAACTTATTCCATCAAACGACGAAGAAATTGAACGTTGTCATAAGATGGGTATCGAAGTAAACAAAGTTCTTCTTATGGAAGATCTAGTTAAAGGTGACGATGCCATCTTTGCAGCGACAGGTGTAACTGACGGCGAATTACTTCGTGGTGTTCAGTACACAGGCACTCACGGATCAACTCATTCAGTTGTCATGCGTGCCAAAACTGGAACCGTTCGTTTTATTGAAGGAGAACACTATTTAACTAAAAAACCCAATTTGGTTATGGGTTAATTAGTTTAGTTTTTATAGTCTAAAACCATGCTCCCTTTGTAATAATCAAAGGGAGTCTCTATATAACCTCTTATGATTTGATCCTTCCTTGAAAAATATGTTGATTATTTTTTGCAAAGAAGGGTAAAATATTAATTGTTTTTCCTTTTGTAAAAGATATCTGCGTTTAGTTGACTATCACTTCTTATACTTCTAGAAACCTTCTATTAAACAAATCTTATCTTTTTTTCCATCCATATCTTCTGAAAATACTATTTACCATTATATGGGGGAGAATGACCAATCTTAAAAGTGTGGTGTAATAATGGAATTAACCATTTCGAGTTTAGAGAGTATGAAACTGAAGGAACTTTATGAGTTAGCTCGTGAGTTGAAGGTCTCGTATTACAGTAAATTGACAAAAAAAGAACTAATTTTTGCTATATTAAAAGTACGTGCAGAACAACAAGGCTATTTCTTTATGGAAGGCGTTTTAGAAATCATTCAGTCTGAGGGCTTTGGCTTTTTAAGGCCGATTAATTACTCGCCAAGCTCGGAGGATATTTATATTTCTGCTTCACAAATCCGTCGCTTTGACTTGAGAAACGGGGACAAAGTTTCTGGTAAAGTTCGTCCGCCAAAAGAAAGCGAACGTTATTTTGGTTTGTTACATGTTGAAGCCGTTAATGGTGACAATCCTGAATCAGCTAAGGAACGAGTTCACTTCCCAGCTTTAACGCCTCTTTATCCGGATCGATTAATGCGTTTGGAAACAACTCAAAAACATTTATCAACTAGGATCATGGACATTCTGGCTCCAGTAGGCTTCGGTCAACGTGGTTTGATTGTAGCTCCTCCAAAAGCGGGAAAAACCATGCTGTTAAAAGAAATTGCCAATAGCATTACTACTAATCACCCAGAAGCCGAGCTCATCGTGTTATTAATCGATGAACGCCCAGAGGAAGTAACCGATATCGAGCGCTCCGTTGCTGGTGATGTTGTTAGTTCAACCTTTGACGAGGTTCCAGAAAACCATATTAAAGTGGCTGAGCTTGTGCTTGAACGTGCCATGAGACTCGTTGAGCACAAACGCGATGTTATTATATTAATGGATAGTCTTACGCGTCTTGCCCGCGCCTATAACTTGGTTATTCCACCAAGCGGCCGGACTTTATCCGGAGGGATTGACCCAGCTGCATTCCACCGTCCAAAACGTTTTTTTGGGGCAGCTCGAAATATTGAAGAGGGTGGCAGCTTAACGATTTTAGCAACAGCGCTTGTCGATACTGGTTCACGTATGGATGATGTTATTTATGAAGAATTTAAAGGGACAGGGAATATGGAACTGCATCTTGACCGCTCATTGGCAGAGCGCAGAATTTTCCCAGCATTGGATATTCGCCGTTCGGGAACTCGGAAAGAAGAGCTCCTACTTCCAAAGGAACAATTGGACAAACTATGGGCAATCCGGAAGTCAATGACCGATTCACCAGATTTTGCCGAAAAGTTTATCAAAAAATTAAGACAGACGAAATCGAACGAGGATTTCTTTGCCATTCTTGGGGAAGAAATAAAGTCAAGACCAGGTCGTTCGTAATCGGTAAATATAACCAGTCTGTTGTTAAGGCCGATTTGCTGAAATTCCTTGGTTGCAAATCAGCAACATGCTTGTTATAATAATTTCAGTGTGTTTTTGAATTTTACGGAGTTAGGTATTTGTTCTAACACGTAACATATAACTCTGTTTCGAAAGATTCAGGGCGGAAGGAGATGAAAAGAATGAAAGCAGGAATTCATCCAAATTACAAAACAGTTACGGTGAAATGTGCTTGTGGTAACACGTTTGAAACTGGCTCAGTAAAAAATGAGTTAAAAGTTGAAACTTGTTCTGAATGCCATCCATTCTATACTGGTCGTCAAAAATTCGCTGAAGTAGGCGGACGTGTAGACCGATTCAACAAGAAATACGGCATGAAGTAAGTAATAAATGATCAAAAGCAGGCAAGAAGTACTATATTCCTTGCCTGTTTTTTATTTTTATAAAAATAAAGAAATTTGTTTATGATAATGATAAGTGGGCGTGGAAGGAGAGACCGTTCATGTACGTAATGAAGCAAAGCGGTTGGGTGGAAGTCATTTGTGGCAGTATGTTTTCCGGAAAATCGGAAGAATTGATTCGACGCGTCAGAAGATCGCAATTCGCCAAACAAAAAATTGTCGTCTTTAAGCCGAAAATCGATAACCGATATAGCAAAGAGGCTGTCGTTTCTCATAATGGTACTTCATTTATTGCTATCCCGATTTCCCACTCAAACGATATTTTTCAATATATAGATGCGGAAGTAGATGTGATTGCGATTGATGAGGTCCAATTTTTTGATAAGGACATCGTAAACGTAATTCAGAACCTTGCTTATAGTGGTTATCGTGTTATCACTGCGGGCTTAGATCAAGACTTCCGTGGTGAACCCTTTGGACAAATGCCGGCATTGTTGTCGATTGCCGAGCAAGTAACCAAATTGCAGGCGGTATGTTCTGTCTGCGGTTCACCAGCGAGTCGAACTCAACGTCTCATTAATGGAAACCCGGCTTCTTACCACGATCCAGTCATCCTAGTGGGCGCTTCGGAAGCATACGAGCCTCGCTGTCGCCATCATCACGAGGTACCTCGTCAATGCGAGGATGATGAACCCGTAGCTGAAACCGAAACTGTCATCTAGAAAAAGGGAAGCATATATCTTCGAAAGTTGAGCATATATCTCGAAAGTCGAGCATATATCTTGAAAAGTCGAGCATATCACCTCGAAAGTCGAGCATAAATCTCGAAAAGTCGAGCATAAATCTCGAAAAGTCGAGCATAAATCTCGAAAAGTCGAGCATATATCTCGAAAAGTCGAGTGTATATCTCGAATTTCGACAAAATACCATCAAAAATCATACGTTTATCCCTGAAATCTAGTTGGAATCCAGAAATTAGATGACTTTTGGACCTCCGTCAAGAAAACGGACATAAATATTAGCTTTTTTCTTTTTGGAACCTCTACCGCGCTACCGCTTGGTGGCCTCTCCACCTTGTGACAATCTTTCAGATTTGTCACAAAGCAGAGAGGGGAATTATTAGAATCAAGCAGCTTCGTTTTTTAAATAATAGGCTTTTTCAAATTCATTTGGCGTGGAATAATCCAAAGTGGAGTGGATTCGCCATGAATTATAAAAACTCAGGATGTAATCGAATATACTGCTCTTTGCTTCCTTACGCGTTTTGTAGTCCTTGTGAAATATGAGCTCTTTTTTAATTACGCTGTGGAATGACTCAATGCAAGCATTGTCATAACAGTTGCCTTTTCCACTCATGCTTATTTGTATTTCAGCGTCTTTTAATATCTTTGTATACTCTTTAGATGCATACTGGCTACCCCGATCCGAATGGTGGATCAGACCTTTTTTAGGAGGCTGGTGCCTCACAGCTCGTTCCAGCGCTTGTATTACCAGTTCCTTGGTCATACGACTGCTCATAGAAAACCCGATGATTTTTCGTGAATAAAGATCCATAACGCTGGCCAAATATAACCATCCTTGGCGTGTCCAAATGTAGGTGATATCAGATACCCACGCCACTCCTGGTCCAGATGTCTTAAAGTTTTGTTCAAGAAGGTTTGGATAAATATGCTTATCATGGTCTGAATTGGTCGTAGCTTTGAACTTCTGAGCTGTTATGGATTTCATTCCTTCCTCTGTCATGATCCTCTGAACGTGGCGTTCTGATACAGAAAATCCTGTCTTACGTAGTTCTCGTGTAATTTTAATGCTTCCGTATCGCTTCTTAGATTTATAGTATATATTTTTGATTTCCTCAGTAAGTCTTTTACGGGCCATCCTCTGCTCGCTTTCGTCTCGTTTGAGCCAATCATAATACCCACTTTTAGAAACACCAAAAACACTGCACATCTTCACTACACGAAACTCGTGCTGGTGATTCTTAATAAACTCATAAATTACATCGGGCTTTTCGTGAAAATGTGCATAGCCTTTTTTAAGATTGCGTTTTCCTCCTGAAGATCCTTAATTTGCTTTTCAAGATCTTTAACTGCCTTCACATCAGGCGATAAGTTTCCACTACCTACAAAACCTTCATTCTTTTTACTCTTATAAACTTGTATCCAGTTTCTAATTGTTCCAATAGGAATATCTAGATCCCTTGCCAGCTGAGTAGCCTTTTTGCCCTCATCCACTACTAGTTGAGCTATTTGCATTTTATATTCGTTATCAAAATGTTTCCCCACTAAAGACACGTCCTCTTTTATATATAATTGTCATTATAACAAATGACCAATTCTACGTGTCCGTCTTCTAGTCTACATCCACTTTTATTCAAATAAAGCGGTCTTTTGTTGAATAATTTAATAAAATAGTAACGCTCAGAGCATTTTTCCTCTGAGCGTTTTTCTGTACCGATTATTGTGGAGAAAAAGTTCCCCGATTCCCCCATACCCACTAAAATTTGCCTTACCACATCCTCCATGTCTCTGGACATAATAAAAGTGGGAGGTATGTGTGATGAAAAAATCAATATTAACTATCCTATTAATGCTAACCATCACATCTGGATGCACAGCAAAGTCTAATGCAGACAATGCATTCAGTAGTAATGAAGATAAAAACGGAACACAACTAATGTCAAATCGCCGCGCCAACAATATTGACACCACAAATGAGACCCGCGGACAAACAATGAGTGATCAAAACCCAAACCTTTTAAACACGGATGGGGGACGGAACAGTATCCGCAGTGACGTCGATAAAGCCCGCGATGTCATAAATCAAACGACAGAGTATCAATCAGAATCGGTTTGGGTGAATGGAAATGTAATGTGGGTTACTGTTTATAAAAAAGGCATGATGACAAACGAACAAAGAATTGATGCCGAAGCCATTGTCCATGCTCTCCTGGTCAAAGCGCTGCCGCGGTACAAAATTGAGGTAAGAGTACTTCAAGATCGAACCTAAAAAAGACAGCCTGAGGATACCTCGGCTGTCTTTCTCTTCATGGCATAAGCCAGTCGTTCCCCATGTTGGAGCAAACGTGGCAAAGCCCTGAACCCGTATTATGAACATGGTCATCCGAAACTGGCCGAATTTCGTGCCGGTCCAGCAAACGAGCTGACACTGCATCATCGTCAGACTGATCAGCAAACGACAAATAACTTTGTTTGCAACGTTTGCATGTAGCCTCGAAGATGGGAAAACGTGATTCTGACTTGACCTTCAATGCTTCTCTAATCAAAATCGCACCCTCAGGACAAGCATCAGCACAAATGGAACAATTGGTACACTTTTGATTATCAATAAAAAATTCTGATTCCGAAAGGCTTAGCGCTCCTTGAGAGCAGAGAGAAAAACAACCCTTACAAAGCGAACACTTCTCCTGATCCAATTCTACTTGATAGAATTGGATATCGGGATAATAGTCGGGAAGCGACCAGGTTTTTGGATTATGACGCCAGGAAGCAGGGGCGAATTCCTTTGCTAAAGATTGCCCCTTTGTTCGAGCGGAAAGAAATAATTCCCGTCTCGTCATACCTGGATCCTTGATTTCCTCCGCCTGCTGGAAACAGAATGGAGATAAACCAATCTCTGTCAAAATGCCATTTACCTCAGTTACTGCTTTTTCCCAATCATCATCCTGCCATCCATTTGGAACAGCAATCTCTCTTATTCCTCTTTTACGATAGGTGAGCAATTCCTTCACCGATGGGCAGTAATGTGCTTCATAGAAAAGCAAGCCATTCTTCACTTTACGGTTTGGCATTGTTCCAGAAATAGCTGAAATGGGACAGGCGATGATACATTTACCACAAGTATGGCATTTGCTAGAATCAATGATAATTTTGTTTTTCTGTAAAGATAGAGCTTCAGACTCACAATGATCGATACAAGCGGTGCAGGTTGATTTTGGACTGATCTCAAGCGAACAACGCTCAGTAATATGCAAATCAATAGATAGGCTTTCTAGCCAATTAATAATAAGCGACATTATCTCACCTACTTACTCGGGAATGATTTTTTGCCCTTATTAATTCATCTTAGCATCTCGGTGTGGAGTAATGACCAAATTAGGCTGAGTAATCGTTGCGCTTGGCATCCCTTTAATTTGATCAGTATCACCGTATTTTTTTCGCAATTCGGAAATTGGTCCAAACTCGATGGCCCGCATTGGGCAAGTTGCTACACAAACAGGGTCTTCACCTTTTTCCTGTAAATCGATGCAAAGATTGCATTTATTTGATTTCTTCAGCTTTTCATTATACTGTGGTCCACCATATGGGCAGGCCTGAACGCAATACTTTGTTCCGATACAAACATCTTGTTTGATAATGACAACGCCATCTTCTGGACGTTTTTCAATCGCGCCAGTCGGGCAATTTTTTAAGCAAGCCGGAGAATCACAATGGTTGCAGGAAATAGAAAAAGTAAAAGCTTTAACATTCGGTGTAATTCCATTGCCATTTTGAGCATAACCGCCTTCCTCATAGGAATAGACTCGGCGGAAATTCACGCCAACATCAAGATCATTCTTATCCTTACAGGAAACCTGGCAAGCTTTACAGCCAATACAAATACTTTGATTTATATAAAATCCTAACTGCGTCAAGATTCTTCACTCCTTTTTGCATTTTGATAGTTTTAGCATCAACAAATTTTTATTAATAAATAAAGGTTCATGAAGTGCTTGACGTTAGATTGCGCTCAACTTGAACAAGGTTAGTTAGTTGAGGATTAGCTTTAGCCAGTGCGGTAGGCCTCTGGTTAGTAAGTACATTCACTGCTCCTCGTTGGTCAATTCCTTTATCGTTTGGAGAATACCAACCACCTTGTGGGATCGCGACAACTCCTGGAACGATGCGATTGGTGACTTTAACATCGATGACAATCTCACCGCGACCATTAAAAACTTTCGCTCTGTCCCCATCGGAAATCGACCGGGCTTTGGCATCAATCGGATTAATCCACATTTCTTGCTTAGCTGTTTCTTCAAGCCAAGGGTTATTATCATGAGTTGAGTGGCATCTCCGTTTATAATGCCAGCTAATCAACTGCAATGGATATTGTTCTATTAATGGATCAGACGGACCTTCCCAAGCAGGAATATATTTTGCAATCGCTGGGATTTCCTCATGGTTGTTCATATCCCATAGAACTTTAGAGAATAGTTCGATTTTTCCTGAAGGGGTCTTAAATGGATTTTTCTCCAGGTCATCAATTTGCGCTTTATATCCAATAAGTGGTTCATCATATTTAAAATGATGGACGCCAGTCTTACGAAACTCATCAAAGGTTGGGAAGTTTGGATCAAGCTCTTTCTTTGTCCGTTTTGTACTTTCTTTGACTAGGTCCAGCGTTGTTCTTCCTTCTAAATACTTATCTTTCACTCCTAATTTTTCAGCAACATCTGCAAAAACATCATACTCATCGCGGCACTCATAAAGTGGGTCAATGGTTTTTTGACCTAATACAACATAATCGCCGAAGCACCAAGGTGTACCGATGTCCCAGCGTTCAAAGAAGGTGGTTGCGGGTATTAAAATATCGGCAAACTTTGCACTTGGAGTCATAAAGATATCACTGGCTACAATAAATTCCACTTTACTTTCATCTTCAAGCAGTTTTTTTGTTTTATTAATATCTGCGTGTTGATTAACGAGCATATTGCTTGCCATGCTAAAAATAAGCTTGATATTTGTATCTAGTTTTTCAGCACCCTCTAAACCATCTGCGGAAGTCATTTCCGTTCCTTTTTCAACAGCCTTTGTCCAAAGGAAACATGGAATGGATGCTTTAACTGGATTTTCGTAAGCAAAAGGGTAGACGATATTTGCACGGTTCCAATAACCGGTACCTGCGGCCCAACCACCAAGCTTTCCTACATTACCAGTTAAACAAGCAAGCTGCGCCCCGCCTCGCATAATTTGTTCTCCATAAGCGTGCCGTTGTGGCCCCCAGCCTTGAATAAGAGCAGCAGGTTTAGTTGTGGCATACTCGCGAGCTATTTGGCGGATTTTATCGGCAGGAACACGACAGATTTTTTCAGCCCATTCAGGCGTTTTTGGTATTCCATCTTTTTCACCAAGTAAATAACTCTTTAACGATTCTTTCTTTTCGACTCCATCTGGCATATGTTCGCCATCAAAGCCCACGCAATATTTATCTAAGAAAGCTTGATCATGTAATTTTTCGGTTACGATAACATAGCCCATCGCATCCATCAAAGCATTATCGGTTGTCGGTAAAATTGGAATCCACTCATCAGCATATGTGATAGCGGTATCTGTATAACGAGGGTCGATTACAACAATCTTTGCCCCATTTTTCTTTGCCTGCAGTAAATACTCACGGTAAGGTGTTGAATAAACCATTTCCCCAGGGTTTTGTCCCCAAAGAATAATATATTTTGAATGAAGGAGAGTATCGAAGCTACTTCCTGAATTATTGTCCCCATATGTATAAGGGGTGGCAACGTTACCTGCTCCAGAACTGTAATCATTTCGATAGTTTAAGTAGCCCCCTGTAAGTGACAACAGTTTGCGAACAGAGGTACTTCCCCCGTGTAGTCCCCAGCATTGACCAGTAGCATAAATATCAAATCTTGACTCTGGACCATACTTATCACCAATTCTTTTCATTTCAGAGGCAATCGTATTTACTGCTTCTTTCCATGATATGCGTTCAAACTTTCCTTCACCGCGCTTGCCAACACGTTTCATCGGATATTTCAAGCGATCTGGATGATAGAGCATTGAACGATAGCTTCTTCCTCTAACACACGCACGCAATGGGGGAGCGGAGAGATCATCAGCCTTAGATGTATCAGTGCTGACACGGACAACCACGCCATCTTTAACATGGGCCTTAATAATGCAACGGCCCCCACAGTTATTAACATTACATGTTGAAACGATTACCTCGGTGTCGTCCTCTTTGACCGTAGTTGTTTCTTTACGGTCAATCAAAAGTTTTGTCCCGATGCCACCAGCAATAACTGGTACGGCCACGGCCCCAGACCATTTTAAAAATGTCCGACGTTTCATATTTTTTGAAATAAGCTTGGAAAACTGGTTTTTATCTGACATCTGCCAATGCCTCCTTCATTTCTGTTAAAGATTCTGACTCAGACTCAATAAAATCCTGGAGCAGTAATGCAGCTCCTTTATATAAAAAGCTATCTGTGTTTTTGATAATCTTCCCGCAAAATGCGGGTACCCATTGGATCAGGTGCAGATCTAAAAAGTTTATCTGGTAGTCAAATAGCTCTGCCAGTTTCACAGAATCGCTTTCATTTAAACATAGGTCATTTAAAAAAATAATAAAGTCTAATTCAATCACAAGATGGTCATCAGGCTCATTGTTTTCACCGTGAAATTGAAGTCCAAAGTGGTGATATTGTTCGCGAACCTGATAAGTGGTTTTATCAAAAAGCAGGCGTTCCTTGCTGGTATATACTGATTCCCAAGGAGGGGCGACGATGGGTCCAGGCCCAACAAATAATCTATTAAATTCGTCTTTTTCAAGTTGCAGTTGATTTTCGGTTACCTGTTCAAAAAACTGGTGCAGATACTGACCAGCTTGATCCAGGGCTTGAAGTTCTTGCAAATTACCGTCTTTTTTAAGTTGCGAAATGGTTTCTGGAGTGAACGGTTCGAAAAATAATAATTGTAAAAACCGGTAAAAATTCTGTCTCGCTTTTAAGTAATCATGAAGCGGGGCAACATCTACAGTCTGCATAAGTCAGCTCCCATTCTGAATATATATGTTGTGAAGTATTTCACAATATATATGGTCATGCAAATGCCCACCGTACAAAAGGGTGGGTGTGGAATAAGTCACATCGGTTTACTTCATATATGAATATAATAAAGAATTTATCTACCATCGATTGTATCGTATTCATGTTTTATCGTACTTAGGTATAAGGATATTTCACATATTATTCAAAATGTAAAGACAAAATATGGACGATTTTATTCTTTTAAGATAATTTTAATAAGTTCGTGGAGGTTGGAATGGCCTAATAATTTTAATCAGAATCCGTCCAAAATGCGGCACTATTTTTTAAAAGGGATAATAGACTTTGACTAAGGGCAATCACTATACTATAATTAGAATGTTATGGGTCGAAAAGCGGAAGCGCCCGGTTAACGACGTATGGACTGGAGCGCACCGACTGAGATAAAGGAAACACGAAGAGCGCTAGCGATTCGATGTTGACTTATCGTAGGGAGGTGGGTGAAGTCCACTAGTCGTTGGGCGCTGGAGCTAGACAGTAATCTAAATTTAAAGTTTATACTTTCTTAATTTTGGAAAAAGGCAGAGCGCCGTTATATAAATATTTAATTGAAATGGATAAGAGGTGAATGGCTATGTTTGATCGTCTTCAAACTGTCGAAGATCGTTATGAAAGGCTGAATGAGCTGCTGAGCGATCCCGATATTGTAAATGATCCGAAAAAATTGCGGGATTTTTCAAAAGAGCAATCAGATATGCAGGATACTGTGCAAACATATCGTCAGTATAAAGAAATAAAAGAACAGATTCAGGATGCAAAGGCCATGCTCGACGAAAAGCTAGATGCTGACATGCGCGAAATGGTAAAAGAAGAATTGAATGAGCTTGAAGGGCAATTAACTACTCTCGAAATTCAGCTTAAACAGCTCCTTATTCCAAAGGATCCGAATGATGACAAAAACGTCATTTTTGAAATTCGTGGAGCAGCAGGCGGAGATGAAGCGGCATTATTTGCTGGGACACTTTACCGGATGTATAGTCGCTATGCTGACTTACAAGGCTGGAAAACAGAAGTGGTCGAAGCAAACCCAACCGGTCTAGGCGGATTTAAAGAGATTATTTTTATGATTAATGGTAAAGGTGCCTACTCCAAATTGAAATTTGAAAATGGTGCCCACCGTGTTCAGCGTGTTCCGGAAACGGAATCTGGCGGACGC
The DNA here is from genome assembly GCF_000242895.2 of Bacillus sp. 1NLA3E. Taxonomy (NCBI): domain Bacteria; kingdom Bacillati; phylum Bacillota; class Bacilli; order Caryophanales; family Bacillaceae; genus Bacillus; species Bacillus sp. 1NLA3E. The sequence goes on along the minus strand of NC_021171.1, from coordinate 4,657,016 downwards.
ATTCATACTTCTACTGCCACAGTTGGTTGTTTACCAGAAATAGAAGAAGTAGATGTTGATATCTCCGATAAAGACGTTCGTGTTGATACGTATTGCTCAAGTGGTGCCGGCGGACAGTCCGTAAATACGACCGCGTCAGCAGTTCGAGTCACACATGTTCCAACTGGAATCGTGGTAACCTGTCAGGATGAGAAGTCGCAGCATAAAAACAAGGATAAGGCGATGAAAGTCTTACGCGCCCGTGTAGCTGATAAGTTTCTTCAAGAAGCCCAAGCAGAATACGATCAAGTTCGTAAATCTGCGGTTGGTACCGGCGATCGTTCTGAGCGGATTCGTACTTACAACTTCCCGCAAAACCGGGTCACTGACCATCGTATTGGCTTAACGATTCAAAAGCTTGATCAAATAATAGAAGGCAAAATCGATGACATTATCGATGCATTAATTATGGAAGATCAATCCAGCAAACTGGAGTCTGCCTCAGATGAGTAAAATATATGAAGCCCTCCAGTGGGCTTCTTCTTTTTTAGTTGCTTCTGGTCGGGATGAGAATGCGGGAGAATTATTGTTGCGCCATTTTGCCGGGATGACGAGGTCGCAGCTTTTTGCCAATATGCAGGAGAGTTTGGATGACGACGTCCTTGTTGCGTTTCGGGAAGCGGTGGCTGAGCACGTGGCTGGTCGGCCCATTCAATATATGATCGGCGCTGAGGAGTTTTACGGTCGGCGCTTTGTTGTGAATGAAGAGGTGCTGATTCCGCGTCCGGAAACTGAAGAGCTAGTATATGAAGTTTTGCAGCGTTTTCGGTCTATTTTTGGAAAAAGTAAAGCAGTTGACCTTGTCGACATCGGGACCGGTAGTGGAGCGATTGCCGTTACGCTGAAGTTGGAAGCCCCGGAGTTGGTTGTGACGGCAAGCGATTTAGCCGAGGAATCGTTGCTGGTGGCACGAGGGAATGCTGAGAAGCTAGGAGCAGATGTCGAATTTGTTCATGGCGATTTATTGCAGCCGTTTATTGTGGCTGGACGCAGGTTTGATGTGGTGATTTCGAATCCACCATATATTCCTGTCGGAGATATGAACGAAATGTCTGAGGTAGTGACCGAGCATGAGCCGCATCGCGCCTTGTTTGCTGGCGAAGATGGATTGGATCTGTATCGGCGTTTTATGGTGGAATTACCGCTGGTTTTGAAAAGTACAGCACTAGTCGGGTTCGAAGTAGGTGCTGGTCAAAGTGAGGCTGTGGTGGAGATGTTGCGAGTAGCATTCCCACAAGCAGCTGTCGATATCGTTTTTGATATAAACGGCAAGGACCGCATGGTGTTTGCGACGATAAAAGAATAATGTGATGGGTTTGTTGGGACGCTGCGATACTTCTGTGTATCGTGGCGTTTTTTTATGGAAAGACTGTGTTAAAGCTCAATGTTGATTGGAGTGGAAGGTGCGAGACTCCTGCGGGAGCAGCGGGACAGGTGAGACCCCACAGGCGCTTCGCCGAGGAGGCTCACCGCCCGCCCCACGGAAAGCGAGCAACTGGAGCGGAAATCAACCACACTTCTCTTTTGGCACATAGCAAAGAAGTTTACGAAAACAGCAATTTTTTCATTTTACTAGTTTAAGATTCTTTCGTCCTGTCCACAATGTGTAGTGAGGGGACGGTGGCGAGAGAGATGAAAAAGAAATTAATCAGTTCATATTTAATCCTGTTATCATTAGCAACGATTTTTAATTTATATATTCCAAAAAACGAGGTAACCGCAAAAGAGGATGTCGTCATTCCAAATGAGGCGATCCGACTAAGAATTTTAGCAAACAGCGACTCGAAGCATGACCAACAACTAAAACGTAAAGTAAGAGACGCAGTCAATCTTGAAATTACCAAATGGGTTCAGGACCTAACTTCAATAGAAGAAGCAAGAACAGTCATCAAAGGCCATCTTCCAGAAATTCAAAAGATTGCCGAACAGGTTGTAGCCGACGAAAATGAAACACAAGCTGTAACAGCAACATTTGGTAAGGTTCAGTTTCCAACGAAATTATATGGTCAGTTCCTTTATCCAGCTGGAGAATATGAAGCCATTTTAATCACGCTTGGGGACGGGAAAGGGGCAAATTGGTGGTGTGTCCTATTTCCACCATTATGTTTCCTAGATTTCTCAAACGGAGTCGCCGTTAGTGATGGATTTGACGAAAAGAAAAAAGACCATACTTCAAGCAAAACAACAACAGAAGAAAAAACAAAACCAACTGCCAAACCACAAACAAAAGAAAAGATAACAAATAATACTGAAGTAAAAAATGAAAAGACTAAGGAAGGCAAAATCGACCCGAAGACAGAAAAACAACAAAAGCAAACCAACACGGCTGCAAAAGCAACAGATGAAAATCAACAAGTCGTAACGAAAACAGAAACCAACACGGCTGACCAAAAGCCAGTTTACACTGAAAAAGATGAAGATGATGTCGAAGTGAAGTTTTTCGTGAAAGAGCTGTGGACGAAGCTGTTTTAAGCAGAGTTTTGCACAATTTGTTCCATGATTTGCTTACTTACCCACCACTAACATATTTTCACTGTGGATAACTCGCTTTTTATGGAAATAAAGCTGGAAAACAGCAAAATATCCACAAAGTTATCCACTGTTTTACCCCTTTTATCCACAATTTGTGGATAAAGCTTGTATTTACCCCCATCTTCTTTTATACTTTCAAAATAAATGAAGGTCAAAATATGGATATATAGACCTATTATTGAAGGTGGATAAAAATGAAAACTTATGTTTGGTCAGTGGATAAGTTTGTGGACAACCTTAAAAGTTACCCACAGATTACACAAGCTGCTAAATTTTTAAAAGATAATGAAGTCATCGCTTTTCCTACGGAAACCGTTTATGGCCTAGGCGGAAATGCTGAAAATAGTGAAGCCGTCGCGAAAATTTTTGCGGCAAAAGGTCGACCTTCTGATAACCCATTAATTATCCATATCGCTGAAATCTCCCAATTAGAGGAGTTTGTTAGCGACGTTCCGCAAGTTGCGGCCGTCCTTATGGAGAAATTCTGGCCGGGGCCATTAACGATTGTATTAAATAAAAAGGAAGGTCAACTTTCTGAGCTGGCTACAGCTGGATTGCCAACGGTTGCCGTTCGAATGCCTGACCATCCGCTAGCGTTAGCGCTAATTAAAGCTTCAGGGCTGCCAATTGCCGCACCTAGCGCCAATCAATCCGGGAAGCCAAGTCCGACTTTAGCTCGACATGTGCATGATGACTTAAATGGGAAAATAGCTGGAATTGTTGATGGCGGTCCCACTGGTGTTGGTTTAGAGTCAACGGTTATTGATTGTACCAATGAAATCCCCGTTATTTTAAGACCAGGTGGTATTACAAAGGAACAGCTTGAAGCGGTGATAGGCGAGGTAGCAGTCGACCCAGCCCTTAAAAATTCAGAAACAGCACCGAAAGCGCCGGGAATGAAGTATACCCATTATGCCCCGAATGCCCCGTTATTTCTCGTTTCAGGGAGCCAAACCTTTCTCCAAAAACTCGTCAGTGAAGCACAGGGAGAAGGGCTTAAAGTGGGAGTCTTAACAACGAAGGAAGCCCAAGACGATTATCAAGCAGATATCGTTTTAGCATGTGGACAGAGAGAAAAGCTAGAATCTGTCGCCGCTTCATTATATGAAACGTTACGAGCATTTAATGAAGCAGAAGTTGGCATTATTTTTAGCGAAATATTCCCAGAAAATGGCGTCGGTGGGGCGATTATGAATCGGCTAACGAAAGCTGCCGGGAATCGAGTGATTACCGAATAGACTCACCCTCAAGTTTCTGATCATCAAGCCTTATTCCCAAACCTCCATCATGCCAAATTGAGATTCTAAACAAACTTGGACTTGCATATGCTTCAATTAGTAAGTCCGAGGGGGCGAAGGAATTGACGGCAATGGTTGGGGAAATTTTCACTTTAAGTATCATGGCTTTTGCCTTGGGGATGGATGCATTCTCCGTCGGCCTAGGAATGGGAATGATTAAGCTAAGACTAAGGCAAATATTCAAAATTGGCATCACAATCGGATTGTTTCATGTATGGATGCCTTTGCTTGGCATGATTACTGGAAGATTCCTTTCAGATAAGTTCGGAACCTTTGCCGGTTATGCGGGTGGAATGCTATTGCTTACCCTCGGCATCCAAATGATATGGTCCAGTTTCAATAGCCCCGATACCAACAGTCTGATTACGCCCGTTGGTTTTGGTTTAATCGTATTTGCATTAAGTGTTAGTCTGGACAGCTTTTCAGTCGGTTTGACACTCGGAATTTACAAAGCCAAAACAGTCGCCGTCCTCGTTTGCTTTGGGATCGCGGCAACTTGCCTGACTTGGGCGGGATTGTTAATCGGTCGCAAGGTTCAAGGCTGGCTTGGAACTTACAGTGAAGCACTTGGTGGTGGTATTTTATTAGGCTTTGGTCTAAAGCTACTATTGCCGATTTAAAAATAATAATGCGACCAGGCTAAACCTTAGTTCGACGACTAAGGTTTTTTATATAGGCTGCGATTGACGTAAGTGCTATATGAATCCATTCATTTTGTCTTATAATAGGATAAAGGAGGACTTTATTTATGGTTCGCATACTTTTTGTTTGTACAGGAAATACATGCCGAAGTCCAATGGCTGAGGCTATTTTAAAAAGTAAAGCAGTCACCGGTGTCGAGGTAAAATCAGCAGGTGTATTTGCTAACAACGGAAGTCCCGCTTCATCCCATGCTCGCGCAGTTCTCAAAGAAAATGACATTTCAGAAGACCATCGCTCATCGATGTTAACGGATGCTGAGATCAATTGGGCAACTTATATTTTTACGATGACAACGAGTCACAAAACGTCCGTGGTCAGGCAGTTCCCCAATGCGCTTGAAAAAACCTTTACCTTAAAAGAATATGCAGGCACTACTTTTAATAAAGATATTGTCGATCCATACGGTGGTCCGCTTGAACTTTATCGTGATACATTTTTAGATATCCAAACGACAATCGACAAAATCATCGAGCGCTTAACTTTGGAAGCTAATTGATTTGGATTGAATTATAGCCTTAATAGTGGCAAAATAGTGGAATATAGTAGCGGGATAACCTAGAATCATACTTTTTATGAAAGGCTATGTTAAAGATCATTATTGATTTTTTGCACAATGTTGATTGGAGTGGAAGGCGCGAAGACTCCTGCGGGAGCAGCGGGACAGGTGAGACCCCACAGGCGCTTAAGCGCCGAGGAGGCTCACCGCCCGCCCCGCGGAAAGCGAAGCGCCTGGAACGGAAATCAACATTCTAGTTTAACAGAGCCTAATGAAAAAATGGAGGTAAATAGAATGAAAGTAGCAATTGCATCAGATCATGGCGGAGTAGTTCTGCGCGAAGAAATTAAAAAATTAATGGACGAAATGGAAATTCAATATGACGATTTTGGCTGTGACTGCGGAACGTCTGTTGACTACCCTGATTATGCCTTGCCGGTAGCGCAAAAAGTGGCAAATGGTGAGTATGACCGTGGAATCTTAATTTGTGGTACGGGAATTGGCATGAGCATCGCTGCCAACAAGGTAAAGGGCATCCGTTGCGCCCTCGTTCATGATGTATTTAGCGCCATTGCTACCCGTCAACACAATGATAGCAACATTTTAGCGATGGGAGAGCGTGTTATCGGTCCGGGCCTTGCCCGTGAAATCGCCAAAACCTGGTTAAAGACAGAATTTGAAGGCGGCCGTCACTTAAATCGAATCAATAAAATAACTGACATCGAAAAAGCAGAGAAATAACATAATGAGCGCCACAGGTTTATAATAGAAGTATCTTAATAGTATTTTGGCATCGTAGATTGGCGACGGAAAGGAGACAGCTTCAAATGTCAGTTCATTCTTGGGAAATCCAACTTACCGGTATTTTAGAAAGCTTTTTAGAACAAGTGGAGCTAAAGCCTGGGAATTTGGTTGTTATCGGCTGTAGTACAAGCGAAGTCATTGGCGCAAAAATTGGAACTGCTGGATCATTTGAAGTGGCAGAAATGATTTTTCGATTATTATCTGACTATCAGGAGAAAATCGGCTTCAGGCTTGCCTTCCAATGCTGTGAACATCTAAACCGGGCCATTGTTCTGGAACGTGAAACGGCACGGGAGCGACAACTTGAAGAAGTCTCGGTGATTCCAGTTAGAAATGCTGGCGGTGCGATGGCAACTTATGCCTTCGAACACATGAACGACCCAATTGTGGTTGAGACCATCAAGGCCGACGCTGGCATCGATATCGGCGAAACGCTGATTGGTATGCACTTAAAGCATGTTGCTGTTCCAATCAGAGTCGAGCAAAAAACGGTTGGTGGCGCCCATGTAACTTTAGCCAAAACTCGTCCGAAGTTAATCGGCGGCGGGCGTGCCGTCTATGAACGAACCGTCGACAATACGACTTGTCATTAATGTTCATATCAGACTAGAGGGTAAGTGCAGCGGGAATGTACTTACCCTTTTTTTGGATTTGTGCCCAAAAGTGGTATCGGAAAATAAAAGTTGGAATCGGCAAATAAAATAGTAAATCGGTGAATAAAATTGCTTCCGGGTGAAAACGGGCAATCAAATTCAAAATGAATCCGTTTACTTTTGTCAAATACCGCTTTCTTTCTTTCTTTTTAGACAAAAACCGTGTAAAATGTAATAGAATTTTCAAATAATAGTTCGGAAATTAAGCATTTTTTACATAAAAAGGAGGATATATATGAAACATTTGGCTTCTCAAGACGAACAAGTATACAATGCGATTCAAAAAGAGTTAGGACGTCAACGTAATAATATCGAATTGATTGCTTCTGAAAACTTTGTAAGTGAAGCGGTTATGGAGGCACAAGGCTCCGTATTAACAAACAAATATGCAGAAGGCTACCCTGGTAAACGTTACTACGGTGGTTGTGAATTCGTCGACGTTGCTGAGGATATTGCTCGTGATCGTGCGAAACAAATCTTCGGTGCAGAACATGTCAACGTGCAACCGCACTCCGGTGCCCAAGCTAACATGGCTGTTTACTATTCCATTCTTAAGCATGGCGATACTGTGCTTGGAATGAATCTTTCCATGGGCGGACATTTAACTCATGGGAGCCCAGTAAACTTCAGTGGACTTCAATTTAACTTTATTGAATATGGTGTCGATAAAGAAACTCATTACATCGATTATGACGATGTTCGGGCCAAAGCGCTTGAGCACAAGCCGAAATTAATCGTTGCTGGTGCCAGTGCTTATCCTCGTGTCATCGATTTTGCTAAATTCCGCGAAATCGCTGATGAAGTCGGAGCTTATTTAATGGTTGATATGGCTCACATTGCCGGTTTAGTTGCAGCGGGCTTACATCCAAGCCCAGTGCCATACGCTGAATTTGTTACAACAACTACTCACAAAACATTACGCGGTCCTCGTGGCGGGATGATCCTTTGTCGCGAAGAGTTTGCGAAAGCAATTGATAAATCAATCTTCCCTGGAGTTCAAGGTGGCCCGTTAATGCACGTTATCGCAGCAAAAGCTGTTGCATTTGGCGAAGCTCTTCAAGACAACTTCAAGGATTATGCAAAAAATATTATTGCTAATGCGGCTCGCTTAGCTGAAGGCTTACAAAAAGAAGGCGTAGCTCTTGTTTCCGGCGGAACAGACAACCACCTTTTATTAGTGGATTTACGTTCGCTTGACCTAACTGGAAAAGTTGCTGAAAAGGTGCTTGACGAAGTTGGAATCACTGTTAATAAAAATACCATTCCATACGATCCACAAAGCCCATTCGTAACAAGCGGGATCCGTATCGGTACTGCCGCTGCTACATCACGTGGTTTTGGTTTAGCGGAAATGGACGAAATCGCGTCAATTATTGGCTTCACACTTAAAAACCATGAAGATGAAGCAAAATTAGCAGAAGCAAAAGCACGCGTAACTGCTTTAACAAGCAAATTCCCGTTATACCCTGAATACTAAAATTTTGTTGCTAAAATCGGCTTCCTTTGGGGAGCCGTTTTTTTGTGGTGCGATGAACGATCTTTATTTTTAAAAAAAGAAAGGTTGAACGTTGTTGCTTACCGAAGTTTTTTTCTGTAAAATTAAACGAAGTGTAGTTTCATGATTTTACATAGTACGACAATTTTTGATAAGCGAAGGAGCGATAGTTATGGCAAAAGTATATGTATTCGATCATCCACTCATCCAGCACAAGCTTACATACATTCGTGATAAGTCTACAGGGACAAAGGAATTCCGCGAACTTGTTGATGAAGTAGCAACGTTAATGGCGTTTGAAATCACTCGTGATATGCATCTCGAGGATATTGAAATCGAAACTCCAGTTAGTGTGACTAAGTCTAAGGTTTTATCTGGGAAAAAAATCGGTGTTGTTCCAATTTTGCGTGCCGGGCTTGGAATGGTTGACGGAATTCTAAAAGTAATTCCAGCCGCAAAGGTAGGGCATATTGGCCTTTACCGCGATCCGGAAACGTTAATGCCGGTTGAATATTACATTAAATTACCGAGCGATGTGGAAGAGCGCGACTTTATCGTCGTTGATCCGATGCTTGCAACTGGCGGTTCAGCTATTGATGCGATTCATTCTATCAAGAAACGCGGCGCTCAGCATATCAAATTTATGTGCTTAATCGCTTCACCTGAGGGCGTGGAAGCTTTAAAGCTGGCGCACCCAGATGTTGATATTTATATCGCTGCGCTTGATGAAAAACTCAATGATCACGGTTATATCGTACCTGGACTAGGCGACGCAGGCGACCGCTTATTTGGAACGAAGTAATATAGGGGCGACCTGTGCCGAATTGAGGTGCGGGTCGTCATTTTTTTAGTGAATTAATTTCGTTTTTGGAACAAAAATGGAAGCGATTAGTTTTTATTTCAAACAAACTGCCGAGCGTCCGGAAGTGTTTCGGGGTTAAGACTGAAAAAAACAAGGTTGACCAATCGAGTGGTCGGCCTTGTTTTGTTTTTTTGAACGAAAATAGGTGAAAATGGACCGCTGTACTTGGTAATTTTTGGTGATTGGTCGATAAATCTTGGGAAGCGGCCGATAAAAATCGTAAAGTGGCCGACAAATTTCAGATAGCGGTCGATAAAATCTTCAAAGCGGCCGAAAAAAATTCCGCCATCAAAAATATACAATTAGATGGTCATCTTAGCAGGGATTCTACCTGTAAAATCGAAATAAATAGGTAATCTTTCATAGGGAGGAATCATTTTGATCGTTAAACCACGAAAAATTCCAGATATTGTCCTTGAAATCGACGCAATCTTAAACAGGCTCGCCTTTTTTCACCCTAAACGGCCATGGCTCGAAGAAGATCGGAAAAGCTATTTGACGGGTTATCGAGGGGAACTTCAAGTCGACTACCATCTGGAGTTAATTGACAATGATAACATGCTAATTTTCGCAGATCTTCGCCTTATACATCAAAATCAAGCCTTCCAAATGGACACCCTCATTATTTGCCCTTATTTTATTCTTATTATCGAATCTAAAAACATCGCTGGAACATTAACTTTTGAAAAGGATTCAACCCAAATGATTAGAGAACTAGACGGCAAGAAACAAGGCTTTAAAAATCCGCTCGTTCAAGTTGCAAGGCAAAAAGAGCAATTAATGGGCTGGCTTAAAAAGCGTAAAATTCCACTTATCCCCGTAGAAGACCTCGTCGGAATCGCAGACCGGAGAACCGTAATTATTACATCAGATAACAATAGAGCTATTTTTAAAAAAATAATCCATGTCGATATCCTTAACGAAAAAATTAAACAATTCGAAGCCACCCACACCCAAAACCCATTAAGCAAAAAACAGTTACATAAGCTGAAAAATCTCCTCCTGAGAGAGCACACTCCAGCTCCGCCAAGCATCCTGAAAAAACAAAATATAGGTGAATCAGAAATAATAATAGGAATACAATGTCCAATCTGCAAGCAGTTCTCACTAAGACGCCAAATTCAAAGCTGGTATTGTTCTAAATGCCAATCCTATTCAAAAAATGGCCATATACAAGCCGTTTACGATTATTTTCTTATTAAGAACACAACAATTTCGAATAAAGAGTGCAGAGAATTTTTAAAGCTAGAATGCCCAAATCTCGCCAAAAAACTCCTCGTGCGAATGAAGCTTCCCATCTCCGGCTCCAACAAAAACCGTCTATATCACCGTCCCCCTAATCTTTAAATATGTATATTTCCCAGTCAAACTGAGGACCCTAACGAAAAAAGGAGTTCCCCTTATGCGTAAACTAACTTATGTTATCCTCCTACAATTCATCCTGTTCGCACTCACCGGAATCAAAACCCAATCGCGCATCGTGGTTCATCCGGTACTCTCGTCTAAACAGGCCCAATTGCGGTCGCCAAAGTCGGCAGAACACAACCATTCCCGCCCCCTAATCCATCCGCCAATTCCAACCGAACTACCCCAGACTGAAAAAATAGCCATAGTCATGCTCGACAAACCGCAATCACCACAAGAAATTCTAGCCCAATTCCCGACACTAAAACTAAGGTATACCTTTGAGCATGCCCTAATCGGATTTTCCGTTAAAGGCACAATTGAAACACTGCAGCAACTTGCCAAACATACAAATATCCTTAACATTTCGCCGGTCAATAACTATCAGGTAGAGAGAATTAGCCCTATATTCCAGCCCGAACCCAACAACGAAAACCTGAAAATCATTGGAGGGGACGAAGCTCGAGGACTTTACGACCAAAACAATCAGCGCATTACCGGTAAAGGAGTAACGGTAGGCGTCATTGATACCGGGATCGACTATACTCACCCTGATTTACAGGCCAACTTCAAGGGCGGACAAGACTTTGTTGACGGCGACTCTGATCCAATGGAAACAAAGGGGATAGCCGGAGCATCAACCCTGCACGGAACTCATGTTGCTGGAATCATTGCCGCAAATGGAAAAATAAAAGGCGTCGCCCCGGAAGCTAATATTATTGCTTACCGTGCTTTGGGACCTGGAGGGAGTGGCACAACAGAACAAGTAATTGCCGCCATCGAGCAAGCAATCAAAGACCGCGTCGATATTGTGAACCTATCACTGGGGAATAATGTCAACGGACCAGACCTGCCGATAAGTCTAGCCTTAAATCATGCTGTCGAAAAGGGAATAACAGCCGTAACATCATCCGGAAATTCGGGACCCAATCGTTGGACTGTTGGCTCACCAGGGACAGCAGCTAAGGCAATCTCAGTGGGAGCTTCGACACCGCCTCAGGAAATCCCCTACTTACAAATAACTGGGAACCAAGCGCCAATAAGAATGGAGCCGTTACAAGGGTCACCGGAATGGAACCAATCCATACACACAAACCTAGCCTTCGGAGGTCTAGGTCGAATGGAAGAACTAAACGATGTTAAGGAAAAAATAGTTATGCTAAAACGAGGCCAGCTTACTTTTACCCAAAAAGTAAAAAACGCAGCTAAGGCAGGGGCGGCAGCGGTCATTATTTCCAATAATACAAAAGGGAGCTTTAGCGGTAACCTCAAGGAAACAGTTCCGATTCCCGTGGCGGCGATTTCAAAGCAGGATGGGGAAATGATTCGAAAAATAGACCCAAGCAGTGCTCGGACTATATTAATAGAAGAAAAGGATATTCTTGCCGACTTTAGCTCGCGCGGACCGGTAACCGGAACATGGGAAATAAAGCCCGATGTGGTTGCTCCCGGTGTGGCCATCAATAGTACGATTCCTGGTGGATATCTCTCACTTCAAGGGACAAGTATGGCGGCACCGCACGTGGCCGGGGCTTGTGCCCTCATTAAACAAGCCCATCCTAATTGGGGTCCGGATGAAATTAAGGCTGCCCTAATGAATACCGCCAAGCCCATCACAAATCAAAACGGGCAGGAATACAAAACGTTCGAACAGGGTTCCGGTAGAATCCAGCCGCTCCAGGCCATTAAGTTGGAAACACTGGTTTTACCGGGATCACTGCAGTTTGGGAAATTTAAGCTTGCTGACAATCTGCATCAGCATCAGGCTTTTGTAAAAATAAAAAATGTAAGCGACACGGATAAAAATTATTATTTTACCATACCAAAACAGGAGCAAGGACTCCAATGGGATTTTCCGCTCTCAATCAAATTGAAACCACATGAAGAAAAGCAAATTCCCATCCGCATGACGGTGAATGCTGATCAATTTACAAAAAAAATATATGATGGTTATCTTCAGTTAAATGAAGGCTCAAATCAAATTAAAATACCGTATATTTATGTGTTGGAAGAACCAGATTACCCCCGGGTGATGGGGTTTGAATTTGGAAATGCTGATAAAGAGAATACGTATCGATATGAGGTGTATTTGCCTGGTGGTGCCGATGAATTTGGAATCGCGTTGTTCCATCCAAGCAACTTCCAATTTGTTGGCTATTTAGATTGGCAAAGGAACGTACCGATCGGCGCTCTGGAAAAAGAAATAAGTAAGACGAAGCTACCAGTAGAAGGACTGTATATCGCTAAGGTGTTTGCAAGAAAATCCGGGAAGGAGGACATGATTGAAGCGATGGTTGAAATCCTACCAGAAAGTGGAGAAAGTCAGTTTGGGAAAAAATAAAACAAGACCCAGGCAGTGCGCCTGGGTCCAATTTAAAATAAATTATGAAAATTGAAAATTTAGTGACAGAATTCCCTTTTTAACATTGACATTGATGGGGGGCTATTGTATGCTAACAAAGGGAATAAAATGACAGGGTTTACAAAGCTTTGTATTGACCTTTTACACTTCTAATACATAGTTTTCATTGGGCATCTGCACAACCGATATGACCATTCTCCTAACGAGAGGATGCGCTTTAATGCGTCGAAAAAACCGCAACCCACTTCAATCAATGGCATTAATGTCTGGAATTCTTTCACAACTAGTCGGGTCTATTTTGATTGGCATTTTCGCAGGAAGATGGCTAGATCGATGGGTAGGAACCGAGCCACTTTTCCTTATTATTGGACTTCTTTTAGGATTAGCTGCAGGAGTTTTTGCTATGCTGCACCTCGTCAATCAATTCTTCTCAGGAGATTAACCAGCTATGTCAGATTTTAAAGCAATGTATAAACGTGAGCAAAAATACATATTTTTTTTACTGGCATTCTATTGTATAGGGTGGGGGGTTACCTCCTATAAGTCTGTATTTTTAGGACTTATCCTAGGGACAAGCTTAAGCTTATACAATTTATGGATGATGGCGAGAAAATCCGACAAGTTTGGCGATGCCGTCCTACAGGGGAAAAAGGTCCGTTCACTCGGTTCATTTTCACGAATGGCCACTGCGGCTTTAGCTGTGATGATATCCCTTAAATTTCCTGATTCATTTCATCTTATTTCTGTTGTATTGGGATTAATGACATCTTATATTGTCATTATGATAGATTTTTTTCTTCAGTCTTTTCATTTACATAAATAGTCGGGAAGAGAGGTGAATACTGTTGCATCATGAAGCTCCTATTAAAGAATTCCTCGGGCTCAATTTTAACTTGGCCAATATTTTGATGATTACGGTCGCGTGTGCGATTGTCTTTTTAATCGCTATAATATCAACTCGTAAATTGGCGATGAAACCGACCGGAATGCAAAATTTCCTTGAATGGGTCATGGATTTTGTTAAAGGCATTATTGATAGCACCATGGATTGGAAAACTGGTGGTAGATTCCATGTGCTTGGAATTACAATAATGATGTATGTGTTTGTATCAAACATGTTAGGACTACCATTTTCTGTTGTTTATGACGGTAAGTTATGGTGGAAATCACCAACGGCAGATCCAGTCGTAACCTTAACACTAGCCACTATGGTGGTTGCGCTTTCGCACTATTATGGTGTGAAAATGAGAGGGACAAAAGCATATGGGAAGGAATTCCTTAAGCCATTTGCATTTATGTTTCCGATTAAAATTATTGAAGAGTTTGCTAATACACTAACTCTTGGTCTTCGACTTTACGGGAATATTTACGCAGGTGAAATTTTACTTGGGTTACTTTCCGCAGGTCTTGCTACCGGCGTAGGTGGTACTATTGCCGCAATCGTGCCAATGTTGGCATGGCAAGGATTCTCAGTTTTTGTTGGCGCAATCCAAGCATTTATTTTTACTATGTTAACGATGGTTTATCTGTCTCACAAAGTGAGCAGCGACCATTAATATATACGTTGTTCAGTAAATGAACATGTTTATAATCTATTTTTTTTACACAATTGAAGGAGGAACTTTATAATGGGTCTTTTAGCAGCAGCAATCGCAATCGGTTTAGCAGCACTAGGTGCTGGTATTGGTAATGGTCTTATCGTATCTCGTACAGTAGAAGGAATTGCACGTCAACCAGAAGCACGTGGAATTCTACAAACTACAATGTTCATCGGGGTAGCTTTAGTTGAGGCGATTCCTATCATCGCGGTTGTTATCGCGTTCATGGTTCAAGGTCAATAATATTTTTCGTAAAAGACGTTCAATAATGGCGAAGATCATTCCATGAGAACCTTCGCCATTCTCTTATGTCCATTTTGGCGAAAAAACAAGCTTATGTTTTGTTGGCGACACTAGTTCGCCACTGTATTTCTGATTTGTTTTTAACAATATTACGGGATTCATATACATGAACCTTATCGTTGAAAGTGAACGACTCTTGAAGGGAGTGAATCGAGGGTGTTAACAAGCAGTTTAGTTTTAGGAGCAGCTGAAAGTGCAGCTCATACCGGCTTTAATGGTGGAGACATCATTTTCCAATTAGTAATGTTTATCATCTTGTTAGCATTGTTGAAGAAATACGCATGGGGTCCGCTTATGGGTATCATGGATCAACGTGCAAGCCACGTTGCTTCTGAAATTGATGCAGCTGAAAAAAGCCGCAGCGAAGCCAACAAGATTTTAGATGAGCAAAGAGCTCTTTTAAAAGAGGCTCGTCAAGAAGCACACGTATTGATTGAAAATGCGAAAAAACAAGGCGATATTCAACGTGAAGAAATAATTATTGCTGCTCGTGCTGAATCCGAGCGTCTTAAAGAAGCAGCTAAGCGTGACATTGAGCAACAAAAAGAAAATGCTGTTACCGCTATTCGCGAACAAGTGGCATCTTTATCTGTATTAATTGCGTCGAAAGTAATTGAAAAAGAACTTACGGCTCAAGATCAAGAAAAACTTATTAGTGAGTATATCCAAGAGGCAGGAGAGAAACGATGAGCAACTCAGCAGTAGCAAAACGCTATGCGATAGCTCTTTTCCAGCTTTCAAAGGAACACCAGCTTCTTGACCAGATGGAGAAAGAACTTCGTATAGTTAAAGAGGTCGTGACAAGTACTCCGGGGTTAACCGCTTTATTAAAATCTCCAAAGCTTTCAAAAGAAAAGAAGAAAGAGATTTTAACTGAAGCATTTTCATCGGTAAGTCCTTATGTCTTAAATACGTTAATGATTATGATCGATCGCCATCGTGAAGACAACTTCACTGGTTTGGCAGATCAATTTATTGAGCTTGCGAATGAAGAAAGAGGAATCGCTGAAGCAAAGGTTTACTCGATTCGCCCATTAACGGCAGACGAGAGCACTGCTATATCATCCTCTTTTGCAAGCAAGGTTGGAAAAAAATCTCTTCTTATTGATAATATCGTTGATTCCAATTTACTTGGTGGCGTTAAGCTACGAATTGGAAACCGGATTTTCGACGGCAGCCTGCGTGGAAAGCTGGAACGATTAGGACGTCAATTGCTAGGCTAAGATTCGTAGATAGGGGTGAAACTCATGAGCATCAAAGCTGAGGAAATTAGTGCGCTGATAAAAAAGCAGATTGAGAACTATCAGTCAGAAATTCAAGTGAGTGATGTAGGTACGGTTATCTCTGTTGGTGACGGTATCGCTCGTGCTCATGGCCTCGACAATGTCATGGCTGGAGAACTTGTTGAATTTTCAAACGGCGTTATGGGAATGGCACTAAACCTAGAAGAAAGTAACGTCGGTATCATTATTCTTGGACCATTTACTGAAATCCGTGAAGGTGACGAAGTTCGTCGTACAGGCCGGATCATGGAGGTTCCAACAGGAACTGAATTAATCGGTCGTGTAGTAAACCCACTTGGACAACCAGTTGATGGTATGGGACCAATTAACACAACAAAAACTCGTCCAATCGAATATAATGCTCCTGGAGTAATGGCTCGTAAATCCGTTCACGAACCACTTCAAACAGGTATTAAAGCGATTGACGCTCTTGTACCAATCGGACGCGGACAACGTGAGTTAATCATCGGTGACCGTCAAACTGGTAAAACATCTGTTGCAATTGATACAATTTTGAACCAAAAAGGTCAAAATATGATCTGTGTCTACGTTGCAATCGGACAAAAAGAGTCAACTGTTCGTAATGCAGTTGAAACTCTACGTAAATTTGGCGCGTTAGATTACACAATTGTTGTAACGGCTGCCGCTTCTCAACCAGCTCCAATGTTATACCTAGCACCTTATGCTGGTGTAGCAATGGCTGAAGAGTTCATGTTTGATGGCAAGCATGTATTAGTTGTGTTTGATGACTTAACTAAACAAGCATCTGCATATCGTGAACTTTCATTATTATTACGCCGTCCTCCAGGTCGTGAAGCATATCCAGGGGATGTATTCTACCTACACAGCCGTCTTTTAGAGCGTGCTGCAAAATTAAGTGATGCACTTGGTGCAGGTTCAATTACTGCATTACCATTTATCGAAACACAAGCTGGTGACGTTTCAGCTTATATTCCAACAAACGTTATCTCTATCACTGATGGACAAATTTTCTTACAATCCGATTTGTTCTTCTCAGGGGTTCGTCCAGCGATCAACGCCGGTCTTTCTGTATCCCGTGTTGGAGGATCAGCCCAAATTAAAGCAATGAAAAAAGTTTCTGGTACATTACGTCTTGACCTTGCGTCATATCGCGAACTAGAAGCATTTGCTCAATTCGGTTCTGACCTTGATAAAATTACACAAGCAAAATTAAACCGTGGTGCGCGTACAGTTGAGGTATTGAAACAAGACCTTAACAAACCACTTACTGTTGAAAAACAAGTAGTCATTCTGTATGCATTAACACGTGGCTTCTTGGATGAAATTCCATTGAACGATATCCGTCGTTTTGAAGCTGAACTTCATACATGGTTCGACCATAACCGCAAAGTGTTGTTAGACCATATCGTAACAACGAAAGAACTTCCATCTGACGACGATATGGCTGCTGCGATTAACGAATTCAAGAAAACGTTCGCAGTATCCGAGTAATTTTGGACTAACTTAAAGAAGGAAAGCTCTAAGCGTCTTTTTAGAAAGGGGCATAGAGCGTTCCTTAACAATCTTTGTAAAAAGGGTGGTGAGAACCTGTGGCATCTTTACGCGATATAAAAACTCGGATTACTTCTACTAAAAAGACGAGCCAAATTACAAAAGCAATGGAAATGGTGTATTCAGCTAAATGGAGCCGTGGAGTAGGAAATGCAAAAGCATTCGTACCTTATATGGAGAAAATCCAAGAGGTAACTGCTTCAATAGCGATCGGTAGCAAGGACGCAAACCATCCAATGTTAGTAACTCGTCCAGTTAAGAAGACCGGTTATATAGTATTTACTTCAGACAGAGGCTTGTGTGGAGGATATAACTCTAACGTCCTTCGTGCAGTTTACCAAAAAATTCAAGAACGTCATCAATCGACTGATGAGTATGCAATTATTGCAATCGGAAGAATGGGACGTGACTTTTTCGTAAAGCGCGGTATGCCAGTTATCCTTGATATTATTGGAATTTCAGACCTACCGACTTTCGAAGATATTAGAGAAATCGCCAACAAAACAGTTGGTATGTATTCCGACGGTACCTTTGATGAATTATTTGTCTATTCTACCCATTATATAAGTGCCATTTCACAAGAAGTAACGACAAAGAAACTGTTACCATTAAATGATATTACAATTTCTTCTAAGCTTGCTTCCTATGAATTTGAGCCATCAGCAGATGAGATTTTGGACGTTCTCTTACCTCAATATGCTGAAAGCTTAATATATGGTTCGTTATTAGACAGTAAGGCAAGTGAATCTGCCGCGCGGATGACAGCAATGAGAAATGCGACTGATAACGCGAAAGAGCTTATCAAATCGTATACTCTATTGTTTAACCGTGCCCGTCAGGCAGCGATTACACAAGAAATTACCGAAATCGTTGGCGGTGCAGCAGCACTGGAATAATCAATTCCGACGGTAACAACCTGAGACAGCTACGTCTCATTAATAAAAAATTCCGGCTGAGCACTTACTCAGCCCTATTCTTTGAAAATGTTGAAAGTTTATGTTAGGAGGGAAAACGATGAACAAAGGACGCGTTCTTCAAATTATGGGTCCGGTCGTTGACGTAAAGTTCGAAAGCGGCAGTCTCCCTGAGATCTATAATGCTTTAAAAATCGTCATTAAAGCGCGTAACGAAGCTGAAGTTGACATCAACTTGACCCTTGAAGTTGCCCTTCATTTAGGTGACGATACAGTTCGTACAATCGCAATGGCTTCAACTGACGGTTTAACTCGTGGAGTAGAAGTACTAGACACTGGAGCCCCAATTTCTGTTCCAGTTGGTGATATTACACTTGGTCGTGTATTTAACGTATTAGGTGATGTAATTGACTTAGATGGTGAAATGACAGGCGATTTCCGCCGTGATTCTATTCACCGCGAAGCACCTTCATTCGAGCAACTTTCTACTGAAGTAGAAATTCTTGAAACAGGTATTAAAGTAGTAGACTTACTAGCACCATATATCAAGGGTGGTAAAATTGGTCTATTCGGTGGTGCCGGTGTAGGTAAAACGGTATTAATCCAAGAATTAATCAATAACATCGCTCAAGAACATAGCGGTATCTCAGTATTCGCTGGTGTTGGTGAACGTACTCGTGAAGGTAATGACCTTTATTATGAAATGACTGATTCAGGCGTTATCAAACAAACAGCGATGGTATTCGGACAAATGAACGAGCCACCAGGAGCACGTATGCGTGTTGCTCTTACTGGTTTGACAATGGCTGAATATTTCCGTGACGAACAAGGACAAGACGTTCTTTTCTTCATGGATAACATCTTCCGTTTCACACAAGCAGGTTCTGAGGTTTCAGCGTTATTAGGCCGTATGCCTTCTGCCGTTGGTTACCAACCAACTCTTGCTACTGAAATGGGTAAATTACAAGAACGGATCACTTCTACTAATAAAGGATCTGTTACATCTATCCAAGCGATTTACGTACCAGCCGATGACTACACTGACCCGGCTCCGGCTACAACATTCGCTCACTTAGATTCAACAACAAACCTTGAGCGTAAGCTTTCGGAAATGGGTATCTATCCAGCGGTAGATCCACTTGCTTCAACATCTCGTGCGTTGTCACCTGATATTGTTGGAGAAGAGCATTACGAAGTAGCTCGTCAAGTTCAACAAACATTACAAAAATATCGTGAATTACAAGATATCATCGCGATCCTTGGTATGGACGAATTATCCGATGACGATAAACTAGTCGTACTTCGTGCGCGTCGTGTTCAAAACTTCTTATCACAAAACTTCCACGTGGCTGAACAGTTCACTGGACAAAAAGGTTCTTATGTACCTGTAAAAGAAACTGTTAAAGGTTTCAAAGAAATTCTTGAAGGTAAATACGACCACCTTCCAGAAGATGCATTCCGTTTAGTAGGTCGCATTGAAGATGTACTTGAGAATGCTAAACGCTTGGGTGCACAAGTCTAATTTTAGACCGGGAGGGTGAAAAATGAAGACGATTAAAGTCAATGTTGTTACTCCTGATGGCCCGGTGTATGAATCAGCTGTGGAAATGGTTAGTACAAAAGCTCGAGGTGGTGAGCTTGGTATCTTACCAGGTCACATTCCTATGGTTGCACCGTTAGAAATAGCCGCCCTCCGTTTAAAAAATGGGGGTAATACTGAATTCGTTTCCATAAACGGCGGATTTTTAGAGGTACGTCCTGACCAAGTTACGATTCTAGCACAGTCAGCTGAAAAAGCTGAAGACATTGATGTCGAACGTGCGCTTCGTGCAAAGGAACGTGCTGAGCAGCGTCTCCGTGAACAAAAGCAAGAAACTATGGATTTCAGACGTGCCGAGCTTGCACTTAAACGTGCCATCAATCGAATCACTGTTGCACAAAAAAGAATATAATTACGAACACCCCTCAAGCGTTTGCTTGAGGGGTGTTTTTTTATTTGGCTGTTTTCGTAAACTTTGTTGCTATTTACTAAAAGAGATGTGTTGTTGATTTCCGCTCCAGGATGCTCGCTTTCCACGGGGATATTTCTGTTTGACCTTTTTTAATATCGATGCATGCTATCCGTAGCCGGGGTAGATCGCCCACACCAGTGGGACTTGATCCCGTTAAGTAAACAGTTTGCCCACTATGGTTTCAAGTGTTTATTCAAAATAACGCTTTTATTAAATTCATCTCTATAAAAACCATTTTCCAACTCC
The DNA here is from genome assembly GCF_000242895.2 of Bacillus sp. 1NLA3E. NCBI lineage: Bacteria > Bacillati > Bacillota > Bacilli > Caryophanales > Bacillaceae > Bacillus > Bacillus sp. 1NLA3E. Next base: position 4,636,480 of record NC_021171.1, on the reverse strand, counting down.
TCACTCCTACATTTAGATCATACTTTTGCAGAATAACTCAAAAAGTATAACAATTTATACATCTTTTCATTTTAACCTTCATGCTAACCTTACTCCATATATGAACTTAATAACGTCTAGTTGTATGGTATTTAATCTTCGAAATAATCCTTACATATTTTCTCCAACCATACTGTTTGCTGACTTCATATCGCTTCATTTTGAATGTTGAGAAATCTAAACACCTATTATAATAGCTTCTATACCGAAACCAGTCTATTCAAGCAAGCTACCTATTTTACCGCTTATATCTTTGCAGATTGAAGTTGCAAAAAGATGTACTGAACTATTTTGAAATAACAAACTATAATCAAATTATGGAAGGGGATACATTTCATGAAGGAACGGACACAACGAGTGTTTACAAGATTTTTAAAAGTAAATACCTATTTAACTTTTGAGGATTTAAGTAAAGAATTCCATATTAGTGAACGTACTTTACGAAACGACTTAGTACTGATTAATGAATATTTAGCTGAAAATAATTATCCGATTGTTACTACTACAAGAGGAAATGGGATGAAATTGGTTCTGTCTGATAAAGAAAGAGAAAAGCTATTGGCGCAAGTTGGTGGTGATAGGGAAAAAGATTATTATCGGCCAGATGAACGTTTTCTTGCATTACTTTTAGATATTGTAGATAGTACAAGAACTACAGTGTTATATGAAATGGAAGAGCAGCTACAGGTATCTAAAAGTACGATGGATGAGGATATGCGAAAACTTCGCCAGTTTTTAAAGGAATATGCAATTTCTGTAGTGAGTTTAGCGAAGCAAGGTATTGTATTACATGGGGATGAACGGTCAATACGGTCTATGCTGTACGATGTGATTAATAGTATGACAGATATTGATCATCTAATGGGGTATAGAGATACAGATGCTTTGAATACCTTTGCTGATAAATTTGTACTAGATTATTTGGACCCGAGGGTATTACAGGTACTTGGGGAACATTATGATGAAGTATTGAAAAAGTCCAGAGTAGAGATTAATCATGTGTATCGAAATCAGATAATTCTATTTTTAGGTGTATGGGTAAGACGTATACAAGAAGGAAGTACCGTTAGTGAACTAGCAAAAATAAGAGCAGAAATAAAAGAAGGTCCGGTAAGAAATTTTGTAGATCTGATTTGTACGGAGTTTGCATTATATCCATCATTAAATGAAATTAAATATATTACTTTCACAATCGAATCGTTCAATCCAAAAGATATGAATAATTCATTTGATTGGGTTACAGCACAATTATTAGCTATTCAATTAATAGAGCATGTAGAGAAAGTAACCGGAATCCCTTTTTCTCAGGAAGAAGAAGATTTGTATGAAGGTTTGTATAAGCATATCACCGGGCTATTAAGTAGAGCCAAGAATAATTTACAGGTATTTAATCCATTAAAAGACACGATTAAAGAGTCCTACACAGAGATTTATAATGCAATAGCTTGCTTTAGTAAGAAAATAGAGAACTATACAAAGAAAACATTATCAGAAGATGAAAAAGGGTTTTTAACTATTTATTTTTCAACTTCTAAAAGTCGAATGAAGCAAGATGAGCACTATGTGTATCAAGCGGTTGTGGTTTGCAATCATGGAATTTCAACTGGAAAGTTGTTAGCTGCGAATCTAAAAGAGCAATTCAAAATAGAGATTGTAGCGGTTTTGAGTTCGTATGAGTTAGCTTTTATTGACAAGTTAGATGTAGATTTGATCTTTACATCGATTCCTATCGATTACCAAAAGAAACCACTTTTATTACTAAATCCGATTTTAAGGGAAAGTGATAAGAAGGAAATAAAGGCATTTTTACTCAAAAATAAGGATAAGAGAAGAACTGTATCAGATGAGTTAGATGCCACAAAGTTGCTGCAGGATATTCTAGCGTTGATAGAGGCTAGTGGCGGTAAAGTAACGCGGGAAAGTTATCAGAAAGTGGAAGATACTTTTAAAGAACATCATCTGAAATTTAATACAAGGGAGATACAGCCTATGTTGGAGGATATTTTAAAGGATTCCGACATCTTACTAAAGCAAGGATGTAAAGATTGGAAAGAGGCAATAACGAAAGTTGCACAGCCTTTAGTAAAAGAGAAGGTTATTGAAGAGCGATATATAAACGCAATGATAGAGTCTGTTGAAGAATTTGGACCTTATATAGTGATAGGGAAGCATATAGCATTAGCACATGCACGGCCAGAAGATGGCGTAAATAAGTTAGGAATTAGTGTCATGACGTTACAAGAACCGGTGAATTTTGGCAATCCAGATAATGATCCGGTGAAAATTATCTTTTGTTTAGCCGCAGTGGATTCTTATTCGCATCTAAATATGATGAAAAACCTGATTGAGTTAATTAATGATGAAGAAAAATTAGATCAGTTAATTTCTGCAAAAGATGTGAAGATGTTTAACCAGGTTTTATATGGAAATCAAGTGGTGAAATGAGAAAAGTAGCTGTCATTACAAGTGGTGGAGATGCAAGTGGGATTAATGCTGTATTTGAAGGAATCCTTACAGGTAAAGAAATTGAGTTGTGGGGATTTCATGGTGGGTACAACGGGATATGTGAAAATGACCCATTTAGGTTAACAGAAAAAATAGTAAAGGAACATATCAATACAGGAAATGCATTATTACGTACATCCAGATCGCAGAGGACCTTTTCTAAAGAAGGTAGAGCAGAAATTATAAGTAAATTAAAGGAATATGATTTTGATATGTTAGTTGTTTGCGGTGGTGAGGGTTCAGGTAAAGGGGCAAGCCTTTTATCAAAAGAAGGGATGAGTACTCTATTAGTGCCTATGACAATAGATAACAATATCTATGGCACTGATTATACCGTTGGCTATCATACCGCTTGTAATTATATAGCAGATGCAGTGAGGAGATTACGTCAAACTGGAATGAATTTACCAGGTCGCATTTTTATGGTAGAAACGTTTGGTGGTCATGCAGGTCAGTTGGCATTAGGCGGGGCGATTGCAGGAGGTGCTGATTATGTGTTACTTCCGGAGCGACCAATCAACATAGAGAAATTAGTGCTGAGAGCGAAGGATTGTTTAGAGAAACAAGGGCAGTTTATCGTATTAAATTGTGAATCCAATACCTTAAATGGAGAGTGGATACGAGGAAAACAAGGCGCGAGTTTTGAAATTGGAGATGCGATTGAGAAAGAAGTGGATAATCGTGTGAGATATTCTATTTTAGGGTATACCCAACGAGCAGGAGATTCAATTGCGGCAGATGTAGTGGATGCAATCAAAATAGGGTTAGCAGTAGCCGAAGAAATCGTAAAAGGTACGAGCGATGTGATGGTTGGTCTTGTAGATGGGAAGGCAGTATTGGTTCCTTTAGAGGATGTTTTTAGTAAAACAAAGGATTTAATAGCAACAAATATATATATAGCAAAAAAGATGAAAATTATTAATTAAAGGAGAGAGTTAGATGAAAAAAATTAATATGTTATTTGTATGTGGTGCTGGTTTAGGAAGTAGTTTTGCTTGTCAAATGGCTGCGGAAGACGTGTTAAATAAGTTAGGTGTAGATGTAAAAATGGATCATAGTGATATTTCTTCTGCGTTATCAGCAAGACCGGATATTATCATTACTGCACAAAATTTCCAAAAACAATTTGAAAAATACACAGTTGATCCAAAACAAACGACAATTGTTTATTTGAAAAATATTGTTTCTAAACCAGAGATTGAAGAAAAAATCACCCCAGTATTAAAGGAAAAAGGCGTTTTAGTTTAAAAAAATAGGAAATGGATGGAGGAACGAAAATGGGCATAGTAAACTTTATCATCGATAATATCTTGACACAAGCCTCAGTTACAGTCGCGTTGATTGCTATGTTGGGATTGATTTTGCAAAAAAAATCATTAGGGCAAGTAACTTCAGGTTCGTTAAAAACGTTATTAGGGTTTATGGTTTTGTCGGCAGGCTCTAGCATTATCGTTGGCAGTTTAATATATTTTGGTAAGATTTTTACAGAAGGGTTCCATATGCAAGGGATTATTCCTTCGATTGAAGCTATTAATGGTCAAGCAATGAATGACTTAGGCTTAGGTCGTGATATCGCATTAACATTCTTAGCAATCTTTATTTTTAATATCATAATTGCACGGTTTACGAAATGGAAATACATATTTTTAACTGGTCAGGCTATTCTTTGGATGGCAACTATGACAACGGTGTTTGGTTACGTTTCAGGTTTACGTGGAGCTGCATTGATTATAGTGGGTGGTTTCATTGGGGGCGTGTTTGCAGTAGCTATGCCGGCAATTGCCCAACCATTCGTTCGTAAGATTACTGGTATGGATGAAATTGCTTTAGGACATTTCTGTACGGTTGGTTATGTTTTTGAGGCAGGTGTAGCGAAACTATTTGGTGAAAAAGGTGAAAAGAAAAAATCAGTTGAAGATTTGAAATTACCTTCTCAACTGGAGTTCTTACAAGACACGTATCTATCACTGATGGTCGTTATGGTTCCTCTCTATATCATTACAGCAGGGTTTGCAGGTGAAAAGTTCGCCTCTACATTATCAGGAAATACCAACTATTTGATGTTTGCATTCTTACAATCTATTCAATTCGTAGTTGGGGTGTATGTATTATTAGCAGGGGTTCGCTTATTGCTGGGTGAAATTGTTCCAGCATTTAGAGGGATTGCAATGCGTTTGGTTCCAGATGCGATACCTGCGTTGGATTGTCCAGTGCTTTTTCCATATAGCCCTAATGCGGTAATTGTAGGGTTTATCACAACTACTATAGGTTCTATTATTGCGATGTTTGTGTTACCTACCTTTGGTTTGGCGATGATCTTACCAGGTATGCTAACAAACTTCTTCGCGGGTGGTACTGCTGGAATCTTTGGTAACTTAACAGGTGGGCGTCGTGGGGCAATCATTGGTGGCGTTTTTCATGGTTTCTTCATTACGTTATTACCGGCACTGTTAGTAACGATTTTTAATCACATGGGATTTGTCAATGCAACGGCGACAGATGTGGATACAGTATCAGCGGCTTTACTATATGCTTGGATCATTGGTCCACTCTTAAAAGCTTTTTAGGATATGAGTAAGAGATAGAAGGAGGTTCGCGTAATGTTTGGATTTGGTAAGAAGAAAGACACAGATTCGAAAAAGGGAGCAACAGAAAAAGCAGTGTTAACAGAAGAGCGTAAAGAAGAATTATTACGTACTATCTCTTTGAAAAAAGCAGGAGTAGACCAAGTAGATGGAGAGGAACTATCAAAAATTTATGAAGAGATTGGCTTAGCATTTAATGAGCTTGGTCAAGAAGATAATGCGATTGATGCGTTTGAAAAAAGTATTCAAGCGAAAAAATCTATAGGTGACGGTTATAAAGCTTTATTAAAACTATATAACAAGAAGCGTGCAGAAGCAGCAAAAGCAAATGATGAAGAATCATTACAAATATATTTAAAGAAAATGGATCAAATGATGCAGGTTTCTAAAGATGTTACGCGTGGTGTGCGATAAGGAAGAAAATAAAAGATTAGCATAAGGGGAGAAAAATAACTCATGTATACAACATTAAAAGAAGTAACACGAAGAGCAGAAGAATTAAATTATACAGTGGGTGCATTTAATACACATAATTTAGAGATGTTACCAGATATGATACGTGCAGCAAAAGAGCAAGGTTCACCAATTATTATTCAAACGAGTATAGATACAGCGAAATATATTGGTCATGAAAACTTAGTTGCTGTATGTAAGTCTATGGCCACAAAAGAAATGGTAGATGTGGTGTTGCATTTGGACCATGCAAGAGATTTTGATGATATTAAAGAAGCAATCGACAAAGGGTTTACATCAGTGATGTTTGATGGATCTAATTTACCATTTAAAGAGAATATTATGAAGACAAGTGCAGTAGTAGAATATGCACACAAACATGGTGTCTCAGTAGAAGGTGAATTAGGGACGATTGGCGGTACTGAAGAAGGGATTCGTGTAGATGAGGATGGCAAGATTTATACTGATCCAAAAGATGCTGTAGAGTTTGTTAATGCAACAGGAGTAGATGCTTTGGCAATTGCAATCGGTACTAATCATGGTCAATATCAATCTAAAACAGAAGTAAATATACCACTATTAAAAGAAATCAATGCGGTAGTAGATGTACCTTTAGTTATTCATGGGGGTACAGGTGTTAATGAAAAGGATATTCATGAATTAATTAATAATGGGATTCGTAAATTTAATGTAGGTACTGAGTTGTTAGTAACATGGACTAAAACAGCGAAAGAAACATTTGAAGAAACAAAAGTAAACAAATCATTACGTCATAATATCATTCCATGTAATGAGGCAGTAAAAGAAGTTGTAAAACATAAAATTGATATCTTCATGAATAAAGGGGATTATATCAATTAAGTAAAATAATTACAAAAGTGCGTTACTCTATTAAATAATGGATAAAGAAGATAAGGATAATAAGGAGAGTACGAGGAATTCCTTGTGCTCTTTCTTTATTCGTTAGATGATGAGGTGAAAGGGATGGAAAAGGTATTGATCTTATTAGCAGGTTTACCAGGAACAGGGAAAACCTACTTAAGTAATATCATCAGGCAAGAATTAGGATCGTTTTATATGCTTTCTCAAGATGAGTTGAAAGAACATTATTGTGATGTGTTTGGCTATAATAATTTAGAAGAAAAGCAGAAAGTAGAAAAGATAACATGGGCGAAATATTATAAAATAATGGAAGAACAAATGCAAGTAGGCAGCAACATCATGTCTGATTATCCTTTTAGTCAGAAACAGAAACCTTATATTCAACAATTAGTAGAAAGATATGGTTATAGGGTTGTTACTATTCGGTTAATTGCAGATTTAGATGTTTTGTTTGAACGACAAAAGAAGCGAGATTTGGACCCGACAAGGCATTTAAGTCATATTGTAACTTCTTACAAAAAGGGAGATTATTTAGCCGATAGAAGTAAAGCAGATAATTTATTAACTTACGAGGAATTTATAAAAAGATGTACAACAAGAGGATATGGCACGTTTGAATTAGGAAAGTTATATGAAGTGGATGTAACAGATTATACAAAAGTGAATTATTCTAAGTTGTTGGAAGAAATAAGACTGTGGGATGAAAGTAATAGTGTTAAGAATTGAGTATGGCTAAGGAAAATTCCTTAGTCTTATTTTAATCAGGAAGAAAGTATAAGTTCTTAAACTTAGGTCGTTATCTAGATCCAGCTCCCAGCTACTAGTGTACTTCACTCTCTTCCCTACGATAGGTCAACATCGGATCGCTTTGCTCTCCTTGTTTCCTTTATCTCAGTCAGAGAGCTCCAGTCCATACGTCTACCAGGGGGCTTGCGCTTATCTTAGTTAGATTATTCAAAAACAAAATGTGTCGAAAAATTTAAACTTTTGTGAAATTAGTAACAAACACACGAATTACCTTTAATAAAAATAGGATTACCACTAAGTATGTCGAATTAATAATAGGTTGACGGGGAAAACCTATTTCTATTTTTACATATCAAGAGGGGTTTCTGAGTTGGGACAAACCCAGTAATGGCGCCATATAAAGGTGCTTTTTTAAAATAAAAAGGGGAGTACCAATATTAGTAAACCATTATCGACACAAATTTGTAACAGTGATATAATGTTATCGGTTACAAAATTAGAAAAGTTTTAAAAATTTTTATACATAGGAGGGTTTGGACATGGATTTACTCAACTTGTATCAGAATAATTACCTGATTGTCTTTGTGTTTCTATGTCTAGGAATTTTATTGCCGATTGTGGCATTATTTTTTGGGAAACTGTTACGTCCTTATAAACCAAGTGATGAAAAGTACACCACCTATGAAAGCGGTATTGAACCGTTCCATGATTCAAGGGTACAGTTCAATGTCCGCTATTATATTTTCGCCCTAATGTTCGTTATTTTTGATGTGGAGACTGTATTTTTATATCCTTGGGCTGTTGCCTATGAAAAACTAGGAATCTTTGCTTTGATCGAAATGTTGATCTTCGTATTAATGCTTGTCATTGGACTCGTCTATGCGTGGAAGAAGAAGGTGCTCAAATGGATTTAAAGTTAGATAATATCTCACTTGAAGAAATGGAAGAGCTGAAGCGGAGTGTTTTTGTCACAACACTAGAACAAGTGAAAGCCTGGGCTAGAAGTAACTCTATCTGGCCGCTGACATTTGGACTCGCATGTTGTGCAATTGAGATGATGGGTACTGGATCCTCTCACTATGACTTAGACCGTTTCGGTACCATTTTTAGAACATCACCGCGTCAATCAGATTGTATGATCGTCTCGGGGACTGTGACGAAAAAAATGGCGCCAATTCTTCGCCGACTGTATGATCAAATGCCTGAACCTAAATGGGTTATTGCTATGGGTTCATGCGCTACTGCTGGAGGTCCTTACGTTAAATCTTACGCAGTCGTAAAAGGCGTCGATCAAATTGTCCCAGTTGATGTGTACATTCCAGGCTGTCCGCCAAATCCTGCAGCATTAATTTACGGAATCAATAAATTGAGAGAAAAGATCCGCTACGAGGCAAAAACCGGGAAGAGGGTGTTGTAATCGATGAGCGGGGAAAAAGATATTGAACAATTAAAAAAAGAAGCAGCTGCCAAGGCGAAAGAACAAGCGCAACAACGTTTAGCCGAAAAGCAGTCAGTTCAAGCAACGATAGAGAAGGATCCTGAAAAAGAAACACAGTCTGCGGAAAAATCCGAGACAGAAAATATCGATCTAGCAAAAGCCAAAGCAGCAGCTGCTGCTAAAGCGAAAGCCGCGGCATTGGCAAAACAAAAAGCAAAAGAGCAAACTGAAGTAACAACTGAGCCACCAGCCGCAAGCGATGGGGATGAAAAGGCGAGGGCAATAGCCGTTGCTAAGGCGAAGGCCGCCGCAGCCGCAAAAGCGAAAGCTGCCGCGTTAGCCAAACAAGCAAGCCAAGCAGAAGCACCAGTCGCAAGCGATGGAGATGAAAAAGCGAAAGCAATAGCCGCAGCTAAGGCGAAAGCCGCCGCAGCCGGAAAAGCGAAAGCTGCCGCGTTAGCCAAACAAGCAGGCCAAGCAGAAGCACCAGCCGCAAGCGATGTGGATGAAAAAGCGAAGGCAATAGCCGCAGCTAAGGCGAAGGCCGCCGCAGCCGCAAAAGCGAAAGCTGCTGCGTTAGCCAAACAAGCAGGCCAAGCAGAAGCACCAGCCGCAAGCGATGGGGATGAAAAAGCTAAGGCAATAGCCGCAGCAAAGGCGAAAGCCGTCGCAGCCGCAAAAGCGAAAGCTGCCGCACTGGCCAAACAAGCAGGCCAAGCAGAAGCACCAGCCGCAGGCAGTGGAGATGAAAAAGCGAAAGCAATAGCCGCCGCGAAGGCGAAAGCCGCTGCTGCTGCAGCCGCAAAAGCGAAAGCCGCCGCTGGAGCAAAAACGGACGGGGCATCAGCGCCGTTAGCAGAAACAACACCGTCTCCAAATCAACAGTTCCTAGATAAATATGTTCGCGTTATCGAAGAGCATCTTGGACAAGACGTAATCGAAGCATCTTATATTAATAATCTTTCCAAGGATGTACCAACATTAGTGGCTAAACGCGATACATATTTCAAAATAGCACAATTTCTAAAATACAACGAACAGCTTGGTTTCGACTATTTATCAGAGATTCACGGGTCTGATTTTGAGACTCATATGGAAATGTATGCTCACCTATACTCGTACAAAAACAATCAATCCGTTGCGCTAAAAGTAAAGATTGACCGTGATGCGCCGGAAATTGAATCACTTGAACCACTGTGGGCGGGAGCAAACTGGCCCGAGTGTGAGGCATACGATTTACTGGGGATTAATTTTCTAGGTCATCCAAAACTCCACCGGATTATGCTTGGTGAAGATTGGATTGGACACCCTCTCCGCAAAGATTATGTACAGTATGATGTGGAGGTATAACTCATGATACGAACAGAAGAAATGCTATTAAATGTCGGACCGCAGCATCCAAGTACCCATGGAGTTTTCCGTCTAGTGGTAAAAATTGATGGTGAAAACATCGTGGAAGCAACACCCGTAATTGGATATTTGCATCGCGGTACAGAAAAACTGGCTGAAAATTTGCAGTACACACAAATTATTCCTTATACAGACAGAATGGACTATATTTCGTCGATGACGAATAACTACGTGATTTGTCATGCAGTTGAAACGATGATGGGTCTTGAAATTCCCGAGCGGGCCGAGTATTTGCGCGTTATTGCCATGGAACTTAATAGAATTGCCAGCCATCTTGTTTGGTGGGGGACATTCCTATTAGACCTTGGTGCAACGAGTCCATTTTTATACGCATTCCGGGAACGGGAAATGATCATTAACCTGTTAGCGGAGCTTTCAGGTGCACGCCTAACCTTTAACTACATGAGAGTTGGTGGAGTTAAATGGGACGCTCCGGAAGGCTGGATCGAAAAGGTTAAAGATTTTATTCCTTACATGCGTCAGGAATTAGTCGGCTACCATGAACTTGTAACCGGTAACGAAATATTCATGAACCGTGTTAAGGGAATTGGAAAATACACAAAAGAAGATGCGCTTAATTATTCCTTAAGTGGAACCAATCTGCGCTGTACGGGAGTCAAGTGGGATCTTCGCAAGGATGAGCCATACTCCATTTATGACCGTTTCAAATTTGATGTTCCAGTCCGCACGGGTGGGGATGCTTGGGCACGTTACCACTGTCGTATTGAGGAGATCGAAGAGTCACTAAAAATTCTAGAGCAGGCGATTGAACAATTTCCAGAGAATGGGGAAATTTTAGCCAAAGTTCCTAAAATTATTAAAGCGCCAAAAGGTGAAGCATACGTCAGAATTGAATCTCCTCGCGGTGAAATAGGATGTTACATTGCCAGCGATGGTAAAAAGGAGCCGTATCGCTTAAAGTTCCGGAGACCGTCGTTCTATAATTTGCAAATCCTCCCAAAATTACTAGTGGGAGAAAATATGTCCAACTTAATTGCAGTATTAGGGGCGATTGACATTGTTCTCGGGGAGGTGGACGGCTGATGATTGATGAATTATTACACGCTAGCTCAGGCTGGGGTAACTTCGGGATTTTCTTCCTACTCGGCACCATTTTACTTTTAGTCGTACTTGGATTCGTTACATTTGCCATCTTAGCCGAGCGTAAAGTAATGGGTTTTATGCAGCTTCGAATGGGACCTAACCAACTAGGGGGTCCATGGGGGCTATTACAAACAGCGGCTGACGTATTAAAATTATTGTTAAAAGAAGACACGATTCCGAAACTTGCGGATCGACCATTATTTATTATCGCTCCAGTGATTGCCTTTGCACCGTCCTTTATGGTGTTGGCGACTATTCCATTTACCGACAAACTTCAGTTTGCCGATATCGGAGTCGGATTGCTTTATTATATAGCGATTTCAGGAATTTCTACTGTCGGAATCGTAACTGCTGGGTGGGCGTCAAATAATAAATACGCTCTTCTCGGTGGAATGCGTGCAGCGGCCCAAATGATTTCCTATGAAATCCCGCTCGTGATGTCGCTGTTAGGTGTCATTCTTTTAAGTGGAAGCTTAAATTTAAATGATATCGTCGCAGCACAGCAAAATGGCTGGTTTATTCTCCTTCAACCAGTAGCCTTTATCGTTTTCTTAATCGCTGCAGTGGCCGAGTTAAACCGGGTACCATTCGACTTACCAGAATCAGAATCTGAGCTTGTCGCTGGATTCCATGTCGAGTATTCAGGCTTCCGTTGGGCATTCTTTATGCTGTCAGAATATGTATATATGTTTGCCATGTCTGCGTTAATTACCGTCATTTTCTTAGGCGGTTGGCTGCCACTTCCGTTCTTAGGATTTATTCCTGGAGCAGTCTGGTTTGCCTTCAAATTCAGCGCCGTTGTCTTTTTCTTAATCTGGATTCGGGTAACGTTCCCACGTTTGCGAGCGGACCAGTTAATGGAATTTGGTTGGAAAATTCTTTTGCCAGTAGCACTAGCAAACATCTTCATAACCGCAATCATAAAAGAACTAGTCAAATTGTTTTAAACACGAAAAGCGAAAGCGGCTTGCCACTTTTGCTGGACAATGAAAAAAGGGGTGAAAATACATGCTTGGATTAATGAAAGGCTTGAAATATACCCTAAAAAACCTGACGCGGGAAAAGTTAACCTATGACTATCCAAACAAACCACTTCCGCTCCCGGATCGTTTCCGCGGCATCCAAAAATTTTATCCGGAAAAGTGTATTGTTTGTAATCAGTGTTCAGCAATCTGTCCAACAGACTGTATTCAACTAACAGGGAAAAAGCACCCCGACCCGTCGAAAAAGGGTAAAATCATTGATACCTATGATATTAACTTTGAACTCTGTATCCTATGCGACTTGTGCACAGAAGTATGTCCAACCGAAGCCATCATTATGACCAACAACTTCGAACTAGCTGAATATAGCCGTGATGCACTATTCAAAAACCTTGAATGGCTGGACGAAAATGACCAAAATGTACGGCAGGTGAACAAACCATGACCTTATCAGGTGAATTAATTGCATTTATGGGCCTTGCGCTAGTGGCGATCATTGGCGGTGTGCTCCTCTTGAACCTTAACAAAGTGGTTCACATGGTCATCGCCCTCGTGTTTACTTTTATCAGTATTGCCGGCATATACGTCCTGTTATCAGCTGAATTTATTGCCGTCGTGCAAATCCTTATTTATTCTGGCGCCATCACCATCATTATGCTGTTCGGCATCATGCTTACACGCCATAACGATCAAGACATGCCAAAAGAAGGCTGGGTACGAAAATTTTTCCTACTCATTGGTGTAATCGGATTTGCGGCTGTCTTCTATTTCGGGATATATGACCTTGATATCCCAGCAGCCCAAACAACATTACATGTAAATAACACAGAGCAGATCGGTAAAACAATATTTTCAAAATACACCATTCCATTTGAATTAACATCAGTCGTACTATTAGTTACCTTAATTGGCGCAATTATACTTGCCAAGAAAGACGACGAAAAGGGGGCAGAAAACGAATGAGCTCAACGCCCATTTCAATCTATCTTACCTTAGCACTAATCCTGTTTTGCATCGGCCTTTACGGCGCCCTAACAAAAAGAAACACCGTAATCGTCCTAATCTCAATTGAACTAATGCTGAACGCGGTTAACATTAACCTCGTCACCTTCAGCAAATACGGCGTCGCACCGTCAATCGACGGACAAATCTTTGCCCTATTCGCCATCGCCATCGCCGCAGCCGAGGCAGCACTCGGACTCGCGATCCTCATGGCGCTATACCGCAACCGCAAAACCGTAAACATCGACGAAATCAACACAATGAAAAATTAGAAAGGCGGAAGCGCACGGTTAGCGACGTATGGACTGGAGCACACCGACTGAGATAAAGGAAACACGAAGAGCGTAAGCGATTCGATGTTGACTTATCGTAGGGAGGTGGGTGAAGTCCACTAGGCGCTGGGCGCTGGAGCTAGACAATTGTTGAGTTGCCTTATTTAGGAAAATAAAGAAGCTTAATCCTTGAAAGCAATTTGTGGAAACTCTAGCAAATTGCAAAACCAATGACCCGCGCGTACAGTAGCGGGCCGCAATCAAACGCGTGGCAAACAGACATCACGCCACTTAAAAGCGTTTAAAAAGGGGAATGTGATATTGATGGAGAATGCATGGATCATACCGCTTTTCCCGCTTTTATCGTTCTTAATCCTTCTTCTTTTCGGTAAACGAATGAAAGAAGCGAGTGCTTATATTGGAATATTACTGTCACTGGCAACTTTCATCTACTCTTTGCTGGTGCTGTTTGATCGCTTTTCGGCACCAACATTTAAGAGCGAAGCCACCTGGCTTACGTTCGGGGATACTCAGATAACAGCGGGTTTTGAAATCAATCAGTTAAATGCATTGATGCTAGTAATCGTGTCGCTTGTCAGCTTATTAGTACATACGTATTCAAAAGGCTATATGCACGGTGACGAGCGAATTTCGGTTTTCTATGCCTACTTAGGTTTGTTCACGTTTGCGATGCTCGGCTTGGTGATCTCACCAAACTTATTACAAACGTACGTATTTTGGGAGCTTGTCGGCTTAGGTTCATTCCTACTAATCGGTTTCTATTTTTATAAAGAGGAAGCCAAAGCCGCTGCCAAAAAGGCGTTTATTATGACGAGAATCGGGGATGTCGGCTTATTTATCGGGATGATCCTCTTATTCTGGCAAGTTGGCAGCTTTGAATACGATGAAATTTTTAAAGCAGTAGCAGAAGGTGCCGTTTCCAGCGGAATGATTACGCTCACGGCCATCTTAATTTTTATCGGAGCAGTCGGTAAATCCGGTCAGTTCCCGTTACACACATGGTTGCCGGATGCAATGGAAGGTCCTACACCAGTGTCAGCGTTAATTCACGCAGCGACCATGGTTGCAGCAGGTGTTTATTTAGTCGCATCACTATTCCCATTATTCACTGCTAGTAAGACAGCATTGTTAACAGTGGCCATCGTTGGAGCTGTTACAGCTATTTTTGCAGCGAGTATTGGCTTAGTCCAAACGGATATTAAAAGAGTTCTAGCTTACTCAACCATGAGCCAGCTCGGCTATATGATGCTTGCATTAGGTTCAGCAGGATATGTCGCTGGTGTGTTCCATTTAATGACACACGCCTTCTTTAAAGCGTTGCTGTTTTTAGCAGCAGGAAGCGTCATTCATGCGGTCCACACGCAAGACATTGAAAAAATGGGTGGCTTATGGAAGAAACTTCGCCTCACTGGACCATTATTTTTAATTGGAACATTAGCGATCAGTGGTGTCCCGTTATTTTCAGGATTTTTCAGTAAGGACGAGATCTTAGTGTCAGCTTGGACTCACGGCAACACAGTGTTATTCTGGCTCGCCGTTGTGGCTGCCTTCTTTACCGCGTTCTACATGTTCCGCTTGTTCTTTATGGTCTTCTTAGGCGAGTCACGTAGCGAAATGAAGAATGTTCATGACTCACCAAATATCATGACCTTCCCAATGATCGTGTTAGCTATTTTGGCGGTTGTGTCTGGTTATGTGAACACGCCGTGGTTCGGTACCTTCCTTGGCGATTGGTTAACAGAGGGTAATGAAGCATTAGCGCATGGTGAGGTCGAAGGTCCAATCTGGATTATGATCGTTGCCACAGTCGTGTCGCTTGCCGGTATTTTCTTGGCTTGGCTCATCTATGGAAAACGCAGCTTGTCCCGTGATTGGTTATCAGGACGAGCACCGATTCTCTACAATATTTTATATAACAAATATTATATCGATGAGTTTTATCAGCTCACAGTTATTTTTGCGACCAAGTGGATTAGCCAATTGCTTAATATCATTGAAGTGTTCATTGTTGAAGGAATCATCAAAGGGATTACCGGCATTGTGCAAACACTTGGAAAATCAGGCTCTAAGCTACAATCTGGTCAGGTTCAAACCTACGGAACGGTAGCCTTTGTTGGTCTGGCGCTGTTAGTTGTGATTTTCGCGTTGACAGGGGGGTACTTAAAATGAATATGGCCCATTTTCTTTCTATCTTAGTATTCTCCCCGTTGCTCGGTATTGCTGTGTTAGCGTTCATTCCAAAAACGCAGGGCGAAACGATTAAATTAATTGGTTTTATCTCAACGCTTCCGGCATTGGTGTTGGCATTGGTGGCCTTTATTCAATATCGTGGCGGGGCAAGTCTGGCTACGATTGCTGAAAAGGTCCATTGGGTCCAATTTGGGCGTTTCGACGACAAGTATATATTCTCCGTTTATTATGAATTAGGTTTAGACGGATTTTCGTTGACCATGGTCGTGCTTACGGCAATTATTGCCACACTGGCAGCGATTGCTTCCATTCAAATTAACAAGGAATGGAAAGGCTATTTCATGTTATTTCTACTATTAGAAATAGGGATGCTAGGTGTGTTTACTGCGCAAAACCTGATTCTATTCTTTATCTTCTTTGAAATTACCTTAGTTCCGATGTTCTTCTTAATCGGAAAATGGGGTTATTTTGAAAAAGAAAAAGCGGCTTACAGTTTCTTAATCTATAATGGTTTGGGATCAGCCATCCTGTTAATTGTGATTATGGTTCTGTTTGCTCGCACAGGAACATCTAATATTGATGCGCTTAAATATTTAATCAATACAGATGGGATCAAACTTGTGGCTCCAATAACGGAATCGGCGAAGTTTGGGTTGCTCATCGCCCTTTTAGTGGCCTTTGGCATTAAGCTTCCAATCTTCCCATTACACAGCTGGATGCTGCGTGTTCACGTTGAAGCACCACCATCAGTTGTTATGATTCACTCAGGTATTCTGTTAAAAATTGGTGCATTCGGTTTGATCCGCATCGCCATGGGAATTTTCCCAGAACAATTTAAAGAAGTGGCTGGGGTGCTGGCCATATTAGGAGTCATTAACCTCCTATACGGTGCTTTCCTGGCGTTTATTCAAAAAGATTTCAAAATGGTTCTGGCTTACTCGTCCATTTCTCATATGGGAATTGTGTTAATCGGGCTAGGATCTTTAAATGCTGCCGGGATTCAAGGGGCCATTTTCCAAGTGGTCTCACACGGATTAATTTCAGCATTATTATTCTTCCTGGTTGGGGTTATTTATGAACGGACCCATACAACCACGATTGCTAAGCTTGGAGGGCTTGCCAAGGGAATGCCACTCGCGGCTGGATTTTTACTAGCAGCAGCCATGGCCTCACTTGGTTTACCAGGAATGTCCGGATTCGTCAGCGAATTCATGGCTTTCTTAGGTTTATTCAAAGAAATGCCAGTATTGGGCGCCATTGGCTCGATCGGTATTATCATGACGGCTGTCTATTTGCTCCGCGCAGTCTTGGGAATGACTTTTGGAAAAGCAGAGCGACAATTCGTTGGAACGAACGATCTGCGTTCAGTCGAAATGATCCCAGTGCTAACATTAGTAGGCTTAATCGTCCTAATCGGCGTTTTCCCGAGTCTGCTAAGTGAACCGCTTCATAAAACAATAGAAACCATCATGTTAGGGATAGGGGGTTGATGAAGGATGGATTTAGCAACGTTAAAATCGTTTGAGTGGGGAATCATGGCTCCTGAGTTCATCATCCTTGCTGCCGCAACGATCATGTCCCTGCTTGATATCTTTATGAGTAAAAAATTCGACCGCAGAAATATAGGCTGGATTGGCGTCGCCGGGATCGCGCTGGCAATGGTGTCTCTAGCCGGATTATTCAATCATCCTTTGGCTTCGATTTTACATGACACGTTCCGCCTTGATGCATTCTCAAAGGCTTTTAAACTGCTTATGCTTGGTGGAGCGGCGTTAGTATTGATTTTAGCAATAAGTGATGACACGAAAGAGGGTCTTGAAGAGAACAGAGGAGAATTTTTCTACTTGTTCTTAACCGCATTGTTGGGTGCCATGGTGATGGCGTCAAGTGGCGACTTGATTACTCTTTTTGTTGGACTAGAGTTATTATCGATTTCATCTTACATTTTAGCTGGAATGCGTAAGAAACATTTAAAATCCAATGAAGCTGCTATGAAATACGTCATCAATGGCGGACTTTCTACAGCGATCACACTATTTGGTTTAAGTTACGTTTACGGTTTAACAGGATCAACGAACTTAATGCTGGTTGCTAATGCCGCAGGATCAGTGACAAACCCGCAAATAGTTTATTTACTCGGACTAGCCTTCTTCATGGTGTTCGTGGGCTTGTCGTTTAAGCTGGCTACCGCACCGTTTCATATGTGGGCACCGGATGTTTACCAAGGAGCACCAACACCGGTCACAGCCTTTTTAAGCGTTGTGTCCAAGACGGCGGGCTTCGTGTTGATGTCACGTGTGTTCTTAATGATTTTTGTGCGAATTCCGACTGAAGGACCTGGCTCGGAGCCGTTCTTTTATCAAATTCAAGATTACATCGCTTTCCTAGCTGGGGCGACAATGATCATTGGTAACGTGGTCGCGTTAAGACAGCGTAATATTAAACGGATGTTTGCTTATTCAAGTATTGCTCACGCTGGTTACTTGTTGGTGATTTTCACAACGTTACAATTTTTATTTAACACTTTGTGGTTTTACTTGGCAGCGTACTTGTTCATGAACTTGTGTGCGTTCGCTATCATCCAACTAGTTACCGCTAAGCAGGAAACGGAAGATATTCACCATTTTGCAGGTCTTTACCGTCGTTCTCCATTCCTGGCCATTGCGATGGCAATTTCAGTGTTGTCGCTGGCAGGGTTTCCGGGAACAGCCGGCTTTATCGGCAAATTGAATATCTTCATGGGAGCTTTGATTGATCAGCCTGCCCATTATGTTCTGGCTTCGATTATGATCGCAGCAACAGTTGTTTCTTACGTTTACTATTTTGGAATTTTGACTCAAATATTTTTCCGCCCTGCCGAGGGTGATCACAAGATCAATATTCCAATCGGTGTCGGCGTCGTGATTGTCATTTGCGTTCTTGGGACAATGGTGTTAGGGGTAGCACCAGACACAGCATTTGATTTCTTAAATTCACATTTTAAGGATTTTGGGGATTTCTTTAAGTAATTCTTAATGGGAGTTATAAACGGTCAAATTTTTTAGGGGTTTTATAGAGTGAGGAAGGAGAGAAAGGGGACTCTCCTTCCTTTTTTTGCGTGGTGATTGGTGTCGGTCGATAAAATTAAGGGAAAAGCCAAGTAAAACGACGATTAAAAAATGGTAATTTTTGGCGATTGGCCGATAAAAATGCCAAAGCGGCCGATAAACCAAGTAACAACTAAAAATCCCACAATTCAACCGGAAATTACCGCCATTTCTCGTAAGAAAATAGCAAATGCATACATAAAACCCTGAATCCTTCAAAAACTAGAACGTCTCAATAAAAAAAATAGGGGTGTGGGCAAATGGATGTAAAAAGAGTAAAGCAAATACTTTCTTCTTCTGCTGAAATTGATGTAAAATATAATGGGACGTCAGTTTGGATCGATGGACTTAGCGAAGATGGCAGAACAGCCACCGTTCACTTAAGGGGACCACTTGAAGAACGCACAGTGGTGGAAATACATGAATTAATTGAAGAATAGTCCATCCAAAGAACTGAGCCACCTTAATCTAAGGTGGTTTTTAACTGATAAAGCAAATCCTTTGAAACTTTTTCACAAAACAATACGTCTAAGGAGAAGGATTACCAGCATTTTTTTCAGATTTGAATTTTAAATTTGATGAGTATCTAGCTCCAGCGCCCAGCGTCTAGTGGACTTCACCCACCTCCCTACGATAAGTCAACATCGAATCGCTATCGCTCTTCGTGTTTCCTTTATCTCAGTCGGTGTGCTCCAGTCCATACGTCGCTAACCGGGCGCTTGCGCTTTTCAAGTAAGGGGGAATCTATTTGGTACCGGAATTTGGACAACAAGCTTTAGTAAGTATATTGGCGCATTTGGCGTTTATTGGGGTGGCATGGTGGGCAATTCAAGCAATTCAGTTAGATAAATTATTAAAGAAAAATCACGTTATACAGGCAAGAATACTATACATATTATTAGCCATTGCACTTGGCTCTATCGTTAGTAATTTTTTCCTAGATTACCTTATGTGGTCCCAACAGCTCCCAATGATGTTCCAATAATTGTAAAATAACGAAAATTTAGGTCTTCTTACATGTTCACAAAAGCTGATTTATTCAGTACAATTCAATGTGTTGTTGTAATAAACAATTGTTTGTCACAAAGTGACGATAATTCCCAAGTATGTAAGCCTCTCTCCGGGTAAACACTGTGATTATGGAGAGGGGATATAGAGATGAAATATCATATAAATAAAATGGTCATTTTAATCATTATTTGTTTTTTCATAACGCAATTTGGGAATCATAAAACTGAAGCTATAGAGCCTCAATGGTCGTCGGATCTTTTGACTTTAGCATCCGTCATACAGGGTGAAAACATACAGCTTGATGAATGGTCAATTTACGCACGAGAGAAGCTTCCAAATTTTCCAAATCAGAAAAATAAAGAAGAATACCTAAAAACCATCCAAAAAAAGTTTCCAAAGTGGGAATGGACAGAATCAAAGGATCAACGTCATTGGGAAGCGGAAGCTGTTTCCCCAAGTACATCAACCATTCAAGAAAAGATAAGATTCGTTTCGACCCCCACAAATCAACGCTCCCAAGCGTATCTCATCTATGAAGTAAAAGGACATGCTTGGTCTGATCATATGGAAAGTTTTTTGAAAACACACCTATCCTCAACTTTTTCTGACATATTTCAAGGAAAACCCACAATTTTCTCTTGTATCAAAGCGGAAATAGATGATAAGATGGTACAGACTTTGTCACCAAGTATAAATGGTTTGCTAAAAGCTTTTAATGCGAATGAAATAGAATCTCTATCAGAAAATGCATTTATTTCCGTAACGGCAGCTTCGCCTTTATTCGCCGGATCGCTAAAAAGTAACCACGAAAACATAAACTTACAACTAGCCTTGCGAAAAGGATTGGGCGCTAAGACAACCCTGGTTGTTGGCACACCAATCATTACGATTGAATATTAATATAGAGAAAATGGACGCGGAGGGGAATACATTTGGAAAAGATCATCGTCCGCGGCGGACAAAGGCTGAGCGGTATCGTTAAAGTAGAAGGGGCAAAAAATGCCGTATTGCCAGTACTCGCTGCAACACTATTAGCAAGTGACGGAAAAAGCGTAATTCATGATGTGCCAGCTCTCTCCGATGTATACACTATCAATGAAGTATTACGCTATTTAAATGCCGGAGTAGAGTTTAAAAATAATCATGTGACAGTGAATGCATCAAATACGTTAAAGGATGAAGCACCTTTCGAATACGTTCGAAAAATGCGCGCATCTGTGTTGGTTATGGGCTCACTATTAGCAAGAAATGGCCGTGCCCGGGTCGCATTACCAGGTGGCTGTGCAATTGGATCGCGTCCGATTGACCAGCACTTAAAAGGCTTCGAAGCTATGGGCGCAACCGTTAAGGTCGGCAACGGCTTTATCGATGCGGAAGTGAAAGACCGTCTAATCGGAGCGAAAATCTATCTCGATTTTCCAAGTGTTGGGGCTACTGAAAATATTATGATGGCTGCAACTCTCGCAAAAGGAACGTCGGTCATTGAAAACGCGGCCAAGGAGCCGGAAATTGTTGATTTAGCGAATTTCCTTAATGCGATGGGCGCTAAGGTTCGTGGAGCTGGGACTGGAACGATCAAAATTGAAGGTGTAGACGTACTATTCGGGGCGGAGCACTCCATTATCCCGGATCGGGTTGAAGCTGGAACATTTATGGTGGCAGCGGCGATTACAGGCGGAAATGTGCTTGTGCAGAATGCTGTACCTGAGCATTTGACTTCTTTGATTGCCAAGATGGAAGAGATGGGTGTTACGATTATTGAAGAGGATGAAGGCATCCGCGTAATCGGAACGGATCTTCTAAAGGCTGTGGATATTAAAACGATGCCGCACCCAGGGTTCCCGACTGATATGCAATCGCAAATGATGGCACTATTATTGCGTGCTCGGGGTACGAGCATGATTACTGAGACTGTTTTTGAGAACCGCTTCATGCACGTTGAAGAGTTCCGCCGCATGAATGCTGATATTAAAATTGAGGGCCGTTCGGTGATTATGAATGGACCATCGGATTTACAAGGTGCAGAAGTGGCTGCTACGGATCTTCGTGCTGCGGCGTCATTGATTCTGACAGGGCTTGTTGCTGATGGTGTCACACGTGTTACTGAGTTGAAGCATTTAGACCGTGGTTATGTGAATTTCCATGAGAAGCTTGCTTTGCTAGGTGCCGATATTGAACGTGTCAAAGTGGAAGAGCACAGTTTTAGCGGTCATGAAGATATGGTGACTGATTTAAACGCATAAGGTTAGAGATATAGCCGAAGTTGAGGGGTACCCCTTGCTTCGGCTTTTTTGGCGTTTATTGGGGGTAAAATCGGGGTTATTTTTGGTAAAATTTGGCGATTAGCCGATAAAATTACGAAAGCGGCCGATAAACATTAAAAAACGGTCGACAAATTCCGGAAAGCGGCCGATAAATTGGCAAAAGCGGCCGACAAAATCCTTCGTCTAAAATTGAAGCACATAACTGTCATAAAAGCCTGTCCAAAACCATAAGTATGAAAAGAAACGAGGCGGATTTGAAGTTGAATGGGGGACGGTCAATCGCCGTCGCCATCACAACGTCGCCGCACCTGTTTACTTCACATATGGAGGCTTCAATCATGACAAAAATCAAACCTTACATCGTACTAACGGCGTTGCTATTTGCGGTAACCATACTCATACCGACGCTTCTAGTGCTTCCTTTTAGTGAGGAAAAAGCTAGCGGAAAGTTGGGGGAGCAGCTAACAAAACAAACCGAACAAACAGCAGTTAGCCAAAACCCACCAACTGGCCCCAGTGTTGAAGTCGCCGTGTACCGTACTTCACTTCAACATATGGAAAAGCTTCCGCTCGAAAATTATGTGATCGGGGTAGTTGCCGCGGAAATGCCCGCTGATTTTGAAATGGAGGCATTGAAGGCACAGGCACTTACAGCGCGAACCTACATCGTCAAACAGATGGTCAGCCAAAACAAAGTTGGCTTGCCAGCAGGTGCTGACACCGCTGACACCGAACTCCACCAGGTATACAAAAACGATGAGGAACTAAAAAGAATATGGGGAGCCGATTATAACTGGAAAATCAAAAAAGTAACTGACGCGGTTCACCAAACAGCAGGTCAAATCCTCACTTACAACGGCCAGCCGATTACGGCTACATTTTTCTCAACTAGTAACGGGTATACGGAAAACTCTGAGGACTACTGGTCCGGTTCCTTTCCATACTTAAGAAGCGTCCAAAGCCCGTGGGACAAAAGGTCGCCAAAATTTTCCGACCAAAAGGTGTTTTCGATTAGCGACTTCGAGAATAAGCTGGGTGTAAAACTGGCAGACAAGAAATCGGTCGGAATGATTACGGAAAGAACATCTGGAAAGCGGGTTGGCAAAGTGAAGATCAATGGCAAAGAGCTTACGGGGAAAGAAATCCGCGAGAAGCTTGGTCTTAAATCGTCTGACTTCTCTTGGATCGTTAAAGGGGATAACATCGTCATCAATACCAAAGGATACGGTCACGGCGTTGGAATGAGTCAGTACGGTGCCAACGGAATGGCCACAGACGGGAAAAACTATCAGGACATCGTGAAACACTACTATCAAGGTGTGGAAATCTCAGCCTCCGATACCATGCTAGCAAAAATCACGGCGCAGAAATAAAAAAAGGCTGTTTTTCGTAAACTTTGTTGCTATTTACCAAAAGAGAAGTGTGGTTGATTTCCGATCCAGGATGCTCGCTTTCCGCGGGGCGGGCGGTGAGCCTCCTCGGCGCTTAAGCGCCTGTGGGGTCTCACCTGTCCCGCTGCTCCCGCAGGAGTCTCGCACCTTCCGCTCCAATCAACTGCTGTATCAACAGTTTTCTTTTCACAAAACCCTAAAAAAACAACAATCTTTTAGAAAAGAGCCTAAAAAAGGGCAAGCGCGAAGGCCCCCCCATGTGGCCTTCGCACTTGTCCTTTTTGCCATTATTCTGCTAGATTTTTTTGAAAATGCCCCTGAAACCGCCGTAATAGGTTCCCGACCTTCGTAAACCGCCCACCAAAATAAGCTCCACGCACCACATACCAACTTACCCCAACACCAATCCAATCCTTAACCCCATCAATCACCGTGCAAGAACGGTATGGCACAAACGACTGATGAATCTCATCGGTAATCCCGTAAAACCCGGCAATCAGAGCACAAATCAAACTGACAACAGGCGTAAACTTCCTAGTCGTCAACATCGCCCCAACAAAAAGCCAATAAACAATCGCAAACTCTACTAAATGAAGCGACTCTTTAATAAACCGATCCACGCTCAGCAAGGGAAGCTCGACAATTGCGTCACTTGGCATACTGGACATAATCCAGATTGCCACCATCCAGACCACCGGCAAAATACGAAAAAACCATCTAAACTTAATCATGTTGAATACCCCTTATAAAAAATTTTAATAACCATGCATAAAACACTTACTCATGTCGAAAAATAAGCCAAAAAATAATTTTTTACCTTATGTATATAATTCTCGTAATCGGTTCAGACTGATTGCAGAGGTGATGTAAAATGAGAGAGGAAGAAAAGAACAAATCTTCTCAAGAATCTAGTATAAAGCGCTTTTTCAAAAAGCGTTGGGTATTTCCAGCAATTTATATTTCAAGTGCAGCCATCATTTTAACCGGGGCCCTATGGTATCAAAGTAGCAGCAATTCAGACTCTAGTAACTATGATTACAAAGCGTCAGATATTTCCGGCAAAAAGATTAACGATATGCCGGCAGTAGAAGTGAACCGTGCCATGGAAAACTTCGTAATGCCTGTCACAAATCCAGACACTGCAGTCATCCAAAAGCCATTCTATGAATATGATGGCAAAAAGGATGAACAAGTAGCGGCTCTAGTAGAGTACAATAATTCTTACCAGCCTAACACTGGTATCGATATTACCATGAAAGAGGGCAAAACATTTGAAGTAGTAGCTGCATTAAGCGGTACCGTAACAGATGTTAAGGAAGATTCCTTGCTAGGTAATGTCATTGAAATTGAACACGACAAAGGTATTGTAACACAATATCAATCTGTTAAAGACATTAGTGTTAAAGTTGGCGACGAAGTCGAACAAGGACAAGCGCTGGCAATGGCTGGAGAAAGCATCTACAACGAAAAAGCAGGCGTGCATGTGCACTTTGAAATCCGCAAGGAAAACGTTCCTGTTAACCCGTCTGACTACTTCAACAAACCATTAAGCGCATTAATTGACGCAAAAATGACGGAAGAAAAACCAGCAGACGACAGCAAAATGACTGATGACAAAAAAGCCACGGACGATAGTAAAACAACTGATGAAAAAAAAGCGACCGATGACAGCAAACCGGCTGATGAAAAAAAATCAACAGACGATAGCAAACCATCTGACGACAAAAATACGACTGATGACAAGTCCAAAGATAATAGCACACCTAAGGAAGACAGCACAAAATCAACTGATTCTTCCATGAATTCATAAGAGAATTCATCATCGCAAAAGGCCAGCAACAGGAGTCGCCACTTGAAAGGCGCTCCAGCTGCTGGCCTTTTTGTGTTGTGCCGACCTGCTAGAAATTATTGTTCAATCCTCTATTATGGTAAAATAGTGGAAGAGCAGGGAGGAGTGAATTTTTTGAAAAAAATCATAATGGGAATAACATGCCTAATCTTAATGATCGTGTTGTCCAGCTGCAGTAAGGAACCTAGTCCCGAAAATCAATTCTCTGAATACATAAAGCTGTGGAATGACCAGAAATTTGCCAAAATGTATGATTACCTATCTACCGACGCCAAAAAGGCCATTAGCAAAGACGAATTTGTAAGCCGATATCAAAAAATTTATCAGGACCTAGAAATCTCCAATCTTGACGTCCAATTTAGTAAGTCCGACAAACAAGAAAAAACGAAAGCAACGAGTATGAAACTGCCTTTTTCTGTAAAAATGAAAACCGTTGCTGGCCCGATTGAATTTCAGCAAACGGCCAAACTTGTAAAAGAAAAACACCAGGATAATGAAAACTGGTTCATCAACTGGAATACTGGCTTTATTTTTCCAAAATTGCAGGAAACTGATAAAATCAGCCTAGCAACTACCCCGGCAGAACGCGGGGAAATCCAGGACCGAAATGGTGATCCGATGGCCATCAACGGTACCGCCTTTGAAATTGGCATCGTGCCTGAAAAAATGGGTGCGCAGCCAGACGCTAGCCTAAACCAGCTGGCGCAGCTCCTGCAAATTACGCCTGAGCGCATTCAAAAAGCACTAGCGGCCACATGGGTCAAACCAAGTTTCTTTGTCCCAATTGCCACCATCGCCGAACAGGACACCGCGCTTTTGGCGCAGCTATACCAAATTCCTGGCGTCGACAAAAAGAACACCAATGCCCGAGTCTATCCATTCAAGGAGTCAGCGGCGCATCTCATCGGCTACACCGGCCCCATCACCGCTGATGAATTGAAAAGCCTGGCAGCAAAGGGCTACACCGCCCAAGACACAATCGGAAAAAGAGGACTCGAGCAAGTCCTTGACCAAAAGCTAAAGGGCAAAAATGGCATCAAAATTTTGATAAATAAACCAGATGGCAAGAAAATTTTGCTTGCCGAGCAGCCTGTTCAAAATGGCGCAAATGTTAGCTTAACGATAGACGCCACCCTGCAACAACAAATTTTTGCGCAGCTAACAGGGGAAGCGGGGGCATCGGCCGCAATCGATCCGCTAACCGGTGAAACGCTGGCACTCGTCAGCAGTCCGAGCTTCGACCCGAACAAAATGGCGATTGGCATGTCCGATACCGAGCGAAAGGCGCTTGAGGATAACCCGCAAAAGCCGCTGCTCAACCGGTTTAAAAGCACCTATGCACCAGGATCGGTCATCAAGCCAGTGACCGCCGCAATCGGTCTAACAGCCGGAACGCTTAAGCTAGACATGACGGTCAACGTCAAAGGCCTATCCTGGCAGAAAGATAAATCATGGGGCAACTACGTCGTGACAAGGGTAAAGGACCCAGGCACACCGGTTAATTTGGAAAAAGCACTGCTTTACTCTGACAATATTTATTTTGCCCAAGCTGCACTAGGACTCGGAAAAGATAAATTTTCGGCTGGATTAAAACAATTTGGATTTGAAGAGGAAATTCCTTATCTATTTCCATTAGAAACATCCAAATACGGTGCGCTTGATACCGATATTAAGGTGGCGGATTCGGGATACGGGCAGGGCCAACTCGAAATTAACGTCCTGCATATGGCTACGGCTTATACGCCGTTCCTAAATAACGGTAATCTGATCAAGCCAGTATTGAATTTGGATGATAAGAAGAGCCAAATTTGGAAGGAGCAGGTCGTCAGTGAGTCTAATGCTAAGACGATCTCAGATGATCTGCTAAATGTGGTCGAAAGTCCCCAGGGCACAGCCCATTCTGGAAAAATTAACGGAATGGCGATTGCCGGAAAAACGGGCACAGCCGAATTGAAATTAAAACAATCCGAAAAAGGCGCCGAGCTTGGTTGGTTTGTCGCTTATAAAACGGAGGCTCCCCATCTGCTGATTGCGATGATGGTTGAAAACGTCCAAGGACGGGGCGGCTCAAAAATCCCCGTTGAGAAAGTAAAGAATGTTTTCACGCAAACAATCACCGAAGCAGGACCAGACACAGTTACACAATAAATAACCAGAGGGAGGGACAGTGGTCTCTCCTTTTTGTTATAAGAATAAAAAGCACTGGCTGATGTTTCAACCGGTGAAAGGAGAATTTGGCTATGACTAGTATATTATCTAATTTTTTATTATGCTGAGCTAAAGGCGATTGAAAAGGCATAGCTCCAGGATGAGCTTTGATTATTCGATCATGTACGAGATCAGTGAGCTGTATCCGGATCTAAGGAACCAATTTGAGCTACCCAACGTGTGGATAGTAGCTGCCGAATCACTTCTTTCCGTTTGATAGTCAGTGATGTGGTACCAGCTAATCGTATGTTTTTCAACAGCTTTTACACGTGAACAAACGATACCCTGAAGATGTAGACGAAAGCACTATTTAATGAATCAATGGTTTGAAAATATAAATTGGCAGTTGGAACAAGCAACAAATAGAGAACAGATCATTCGGATTACTGGAGATTTGCATATCCAATTTGAACGTATTTATCCTTTTTCCGATGGAAATGGACGTACTGGAAGACTAGTCATGAATTATACCTAACTTCAAAATGGAATTCCTCCATTAATACGCACTAAAATGTCTGAAATACTTCAAGTGGAAATTGTAGAAGAAAACGGTGGCTTTTAGCTTTTGGAGCAATAATTCATAAATATTCATTTTTTCAAACAGTCCTGGTAAACCTTCATTTACATATAATGTTTAGTATCTCTTTCGGCTAGTCCAAGAAGGAATTCCTAATTGATCTCGATATTTGGCAATTGTCCTTCTTGAGATGACGATACTTTCCTTCTCTTTAAGGATTTCAACAATTTCCTGGTCTGAAAGGGGATTGTGTTTATTCTCATTTGCAATAATAACTGAAAGTGTATTTTTTACTTGGATTGATGAAGTTTTTTTATCTGACACGGTAGGGACGGCACTTGAGAAAAATGATTTAAGCATAACCATTCCTGAAGGTGTTTGAACATATTTTTCCCGAACAGCCCTGCTGATTGTCGATTCATGGACCTCAAGTTCTTGTGCGAGTTCTTTCATAGTCATTGGGTTTAGATGGTTTGGGCCTTCCAAAAAAAACTCTCGCTGTTTTTCAGATATTTTTACAATCACCTTGGCGAGTGTTTCCCTTCTTTGTTCAATCCCTTTCATAATCCCATTAAAATCCTGGAGTTTTTCCTGAAGAAACCTATTTACTAGATGATCTCCGCACTCAGAAAACTTCTGGTAATACGTTGTATTAAATTTGATTTTTGGAACGGCTACTTCCCACAAACGTACTGAAATCCCATTTTTCGTTACTTCGATAATGGCATCTGGAATGATATAGTGAGTTTGGTCTGTTGAAAATTCCAACCCTGGCTTTGGATTCAGTTTTTGAATTCTATCAAATACATTTTGGATTTCTTTAATCGTAACCTTCATTTCTTTTGAAAGATTAATCCACTTTTTTTCTGCAAATAAAACAAAATATTCAGCGATAATTTTTATGGCAAGCTTGTCTTCAGGCCTTTTACGCTGAATCTGAATAAGTAAACATTCCTGTAGATTCCTGGCTGCAATTCCAGCTGGCTCAAGTCCTTGGATAACACCAAGGCTTTCTTCTACCAGTTGCCTTGGAGCATTCATTTCTAATGATATTTCCCCAATATCTCCCCGAAAGTAACCATTTTCATCTAAATTCAACAATAGAGTTTTAATAATCGTTAATTGGATTCTGGTGTATTTATTTAAATTCAATTGTGATAGTAGCTGTTCCTCAAGCGAAAAGGATTTGTCAACAATCTGTTCAATCCACGTTGACTTATTTCTTTCTGCTTTCAACTGCTTATAGTCTTTATCGATTGGAGCATCTTTTATGGTGAGTAGTGGATTCTCAAGCGATTTGGATTCTAAAAAACTAGTCAGTTCCTGTGCTGAGTATTGAAGCAAAGCAATCGCCTGTGATAGTTCCTGCGTCATCGCAAGCTTTAACGTTTGTTGTTGCCATAATCCAGCTCCTAAATTCATTATCTGATCCTCCTTTACCCATTATTTTATATTTTGAGAAATAGTAAGATTTTGGATTATTGTATTGAGATAGGAATACTACATCCTAAAATTAGGCTATCCTGAATCCAATTATGAGCTACTAATTTTTCTTAAACTAAATTTTTTTTAAATTAACATTTAGTTTAACTATATTAGAATGATATTTTTTCATAAAAGCAAGATAAGTTAATACTATGTCAAAAATTGTTCATAAGTTTCACTAAAACGTTGAGATAAGTTTTTGTTAGGGTTCGGGGTTCCAATGGAACTTGCTCATTGGAAAAACTTTTTTCTTATATTCGGGTTACCATCAGTGCAAAAATTTTTATCTTGTTACTCTATGTGTAATGCAGACTACTCCTTGTAAAAAAATTTTTACACAATATATACGACTCTCGTTAAAACGAGAATAATAGCCCAACAAAAATATTTAACTTGTAAAAAAATTTTAACAACAACTGTAACTGAGCTAATTTTGCTTTACTCATTTTATGTCAAAACATACATATAAGGCATAATCTCGTGTGAAAATTGTTATTTATTTCACGAAAAGCATCAAAAAGCTGGCACAGTTTTTGCATTATATATGTTCGACAAAGAGAAACCATGAATTTGTTTTTGTATTTTTCCTACTAGATTTTCTTCACTTGAGGAGGTGAAAAAATAGGGACCATTTTTGCAGGACTGACTGAATCATCATAAATGTATGCAGTATGTAATGAAAAAGTGGCTTGTATCATTATTAGTTAATCTTTTTCTATTTGCGTAATTATATGCCTTTGGTAAGAAAACTAGGGTCAATTTAATGATATGTCTGTTGTAATTTAATCAAAGATCACACAGTTTGGTTGGACATGGCATAGGAGAATTTTGGTAGCAATCTGAAATTGTAGTCTTTAAACAGTTTTACTGTTTTGTTTGATTTGACCACTTAGGAAGTTTTAACCGATAGACCAAGGCAAAAAAAGTTTAGTAGAAAAGGAGGGGGGATTTAAGAATTTTAAAATGGGAAGAAAACACAAACAAAAAGTAAAGAGAGGGGAAATATTATGAAAATTAGTAAAATGAAGTATTTTGCAAGATTGTTAGTTCTTGGGTTTGCCAACCCTACAATTTATGTACTGCCGTACTTATATTACACATGGGGCAATCAAATGCTTGGTAGATACCACACTGACTTAACAACATTGGCTGGGTTAGTAGGTATATATGGAATTATAGCTTTAATTACGTATGTTCCATCTGGTATTTTAGTTGATATTTTTGGACCAAAGAGATTGTCGATTTTCTCATATATCACTACAACAGCGCTAATTCTAGTAAGTGCATTTGTAACTAATATTAGTGTATTAAGAATCATTTATATTGCATTGGGATTTACTACAATTTTAACATTCTGGTCACCATGGATTACTTCGGTAGCAAGAGCTGGTGGTTTAGAAAATCAAACGAAGTCTTTTGGATTTACCTATACATTCGTAGGACTTGGTGGAATTGTTGTAAACACTATACTTGTAAAAATCATTGGTAATACAAGTAGTGGAATTCAATCTGGGTTAATTGTGTTAGCAATAATTACAGCTATAATAGGCGTTTTATATGTGTTCTTATTTAAAGATATTGATATTCTAGAAGGCGAAGATGATGAAAATGCAAAATTCAAATTTTCAAGAGTAATAGAAGCGATAAAAATACCTGGATTATGGTATGCAGCATTTGTTGTGTTTGCTTTCTATTCATTACTTACAACAACAAGTGTATTTAACCAATTATTAACAAACACTTACGGAATGTCTAATGAACAAGCATCGTTTATTGCAGTATTCCGTACAAACGGACTTGGTTTAATAGCTGGTCCAGCATTAGTATTTGTTGTATCTAGATTTAAATCTACAGGTAAAACATTACTAGCAACAGCGATTGTTGAAGCAGTATTTGTTGCGGCAATTATGCTTTTACCAAAAAGTACATCTTATGTTATGCCAGCTATGATTGTCGTATTGTCGATAGCATTCTTGCAACTTGGTGCTCGTGCAATTTATTTTGGCCAAATTGGTGAAGCAGGAATACCTGACCATATTTTAGGTACAGCTTCTGGGATCATTTCATTAATTGCATACTCTTCGGATATATATATGCCCCAACTAGTAGCAGGAATGATCACAGATAAAGCTGGAAAAATTATTTCTTCTGGTTATCACACAGTTTACATGCTTCAGTTTGGATTATTAGCAATGGTAGTAGTATTTAGTTTACTTGTTTGGAGAGAATCTAAAAAAAGTAAAGCTAAACTTGGATAGTGTCAAAGTTACCATCATAATGGACATTCTACTTTTTAATTGGATTTGAGTTTGGTAATGACAAATTTCTCTAAAAAGGTTTAGAATGTCCTTTTTTATTATTGCTGCTGGATCTTGCTTGTTCCTTGCATTTAGAGAAAACTAGCTCTGAATGATGATTTATGAAGAAAGAATGTCAAAAGGCGAATAGGAATAAAAGATTTCACAGCGGCCTAATGAAAGATGGGAATTATCGGAAAATAGGGTGCTATCTCATGAAACAAACTAAATGTATCGGCTACACTTAACTGGACAATAAAATAAAGGTCAAGTAGACCTACCGCCAAATATGGGCATACTGATTACTAACATAAGTGATCAGTCCTAGAAACTTTATATGGAGTGGCGGGTATGCTAGCCTTGTCGTCGAGCCAGGTGTATTGATTAACCGGCTTCCTGGATGGGAACTTATTACTGAAAAAGTTTTACAAATTGGAATGTTACTATTTATCATGTGGAACGTAATGTTTCTATTTTTTTAAAAAATAGAAACTCTGAAGGAGACTACAAAGATGGAAACGAACAAATATAATGCTTACAAAATGATGACTCCTAAAATGCTTGAAACATTAACAAAACAAAATGAACTTGTTAAGGATGCATTTTCAACTGATGTAACTTTTAAAGAAATGCGTGAAAACTATATTAAGGAAAGAAGGTTTTGGAACGAAGGTGGTCCTGAACCGAAAAAAACCATTGATATAGAGGTAGAAGGACCATATGGACCTATTGCTATTCGTTTTCACTACCCAATGCGCAGGACTGGAAAAGGGGCGATTGTTTATACTCACGGTGGTGGGTTTGTGGTAGGAAATCTTGATACACATAGTAAAATTATGCGCTTATTAATGGAAGAAACAGAATCAGTTGTCATTGGAATTGACTATCATTTAGCTCCTGAATTTAAATACCCAACACAAGTAGAAGAGGTTGCTTTCTTAGTCGAGTGGTTACGGATTCATTCAGAAGAATATGATATCGATATGAATGATATTGCCCTTGCAGGAGATTCGGGAGGTGCCAATTTATCTTTAGCTGCGTCTTTATATTTAAGGGATAAAAAGAAAGATGTTTCTTATATACGCTGTTTACTTCTTTATTATGGTATTTATGGACTAACTGATTCAAAATCAATGCGCTTACTTGGTGGAGATTATGATGGATTAACTCGTAAAGATTTAAATGCGTATACAAAAATGTATATAGGAGACGAAATTACAGATTTACGTTATTTTGACAGTTTTTCAAATGATTTAACTAAAGGAGTTCCTCCTTGTTATATTGCTTATGGAGATTTAGATCCGGTTCAGGATGACAGTAAATTATTATATGATATTTTAACCTATCATAATCAAAAAGCAGAAATAGAAGAATTTAGAGGCGTGATTCATGCGTTCTTACATCATTCTCGTATTCTTCCTGAATCCAAAGTGGCAATTCAACATGGTGCAAATTTCTATAAATCATTAGCAAATTTTGAGTAAGCACTTAATCTTATCCAAAATCATGCCGAAACAGACATGATAAAAAAGAGAGGATATGGCACAAATTGTACTAGGTCCTTTGCGATACTGGCATCCAAAAAATCAACTCAATTATACCGGAATGTTTGAAATAAGATTGACACTATTTACGAAGACTACAGGGATCCGTCCAAGAGAGATTCCAGGTACCACCGAAACGGCAATAAGCCTGAAAAGGAATTGAACGGTGAAATCGTTGCATATGAAATCGACCTTTGGGCAACAAGTAATGTGTTTTTACCGGGTCACCAAATGACGTTGGAAATTTCTTCGAGCAGCTTTCCTCAATATGCACCAAATCCCAATACCGGGAAATCGATGATTGAGAGTACAGAGACTGTTAAAGCACAACAAGTTATTTATCATAATGAGAAATATCCTTCTCATATTATATTGCCGATTATTCCGATAAAGAGCTAGTGAATCGGTCTCTATGAAATTTTTAGCGATGATCCATAGAATGAAAGTTTAAAAAAATATATTAAACCAAACGACAGGTAGAAAGAAGAAAACCTGTCGTTTTTTCTATGTATAGCTTCATTTACATTTAACTCTCCAAAGTCTTTTCACCAAATTTACACATTTTAAATTCAACAAAAATGTCATCTTGAACCTTTATGTGTTCGGAAGTGTCTGTTGCTTGTCAAAAATTTTTTACATACTTTATCACCCTCTCGATGACAACCTATCAGAGGACAAAAAAATATTTTACATGTAAAAAAATTTTGACACCAACGAAATTTGAGCTTATTTTGTTTTCCTTATTTAATTTCAAACCCACATTTAAGGCATAAATTTGCGTAAAAATCATTTTCTTTTACACGGGATCTGGCACAGTTCTTGCATTATATATAGTCGACAAAGAAAAAACATGGTTTCTCTTGTCAAAAAAGGTGCTGCTAAACTGCATAAGTAGAATTGCGGTGTCCCTCTTTAGGGTGAAATGACGAAGAATGTAAAAAAAATAGGAGGGCTAAATAATGGATTTTAGACTTACAGACGAGCAGGAATTATTAGTTAAGGGTATTCGAGAGCTAATGACTAGAGAAAACTGGGACAGTTACTTTGCGGACTGTGATGAGAAAAGCCAGTATCCAGAAAGATTTGTGAAGGAATTAGCTGATTTAGGTATTGACAGTATTTTATTACCTGAAGAGCATGGTGGCTTTGATGCAGGTTTGGTTACGTTAACAGCTGCCTGGGAAGAACTAGGAAGATTGGGTGCGCCTACTTATGTTTTATATCAGATTCCTGGTTTCACTACAATCTTACGCGAAGGAACAGAAGAACAGATTGAAAAAATCATGGCATTACACGGTACTGGCAAGCAAATGTGGAATTCAGCTATCACGGAGCCAGGTGCAGGATCGGACGTGGGCAGTCTTCAAACTACTTACACTCGTAAGGATGGAAAAGTCTATTTAAATGGACATAAAACCTTTATTACAAGTGGAGCAGGAGTTCCTTACTTAGTGGTTATGGCGAGAGACTCTGAAAATTACTCGACTTTTACAGAGTGGTTTATCGATATGACGAAACCAGGAATCAAAATTGAAAAGCTACAAAAACTTGGCTTGAGAATGGATAGCTGCTGTGAAATTTATTTCGACAATGTGGAACTAGAAGAAAAAGACATGTTTGGTAAAGAAGGAAACGGCTTCAACCGTGTTAAAGAAGAGTTTGATTTTGAACGTTTCTTAGTTGGTGCTACAAACTATGCTACTGCATACTGTGCTCTTGAAGATGCAGCTAAATATGCAAATCAACGTGTACAATTCGGAGAAGCTATTGGGCGCTTCCAATTAATCCAAGAGAAATTCTGTAATATGCAAATTAAAGTTACAAACATGCGCAACATGATCTATGAAGCAGCATGGAAATATGATAACGGTTTAATGACATCAGGTGATGCTGCATGTTGTAAATACTATTGTGCGAATGCTGCATTCGAAGTAGTAGATGATGCAATGCAAGTTCTTGGTGGGGTAGCTATCGCAGGTGATCACCGTATTGCTCGTTTCTGGCGTGACCTACGTGTAGACCGTGTATCTGGCGGATCGGATGAAATGCAGATTCTTACTGCTGGTAGAGCAGTGCTTAAACAATATCGATAAGCTTTTGATCGCAGTAGGTGGAAAGTTGAGTTTTTTACCGCATGTGAGGAGGAGTCATGGATGATGGCTAACGGAATGAAAATGCCGGCATTTGGAAATTTACAGGGATTAAAAGTGGTGTATTCTGCAGTTGAAATTGCTGCACCTGAGTCAGCACAGCTGATGGCAGAATGGGGAGCAGATGTCACGTGGATTGAAAATACATTCAACGGTGATTCGATGAGAGACACGACGTATGTAAAAGAATTAGAACGTCGGAATCAGAAGAGCTTATCCCTGAATATTTTCTCAGAAGAAGGAAGAGAAGTATTTTTAAAATTAATTGAGTCAGCAGATATCTTTATTGAATCCAGTAAAGGACCAGTTTATGAAAAACGTGGGATTACCGATGAATTGTTGTGGAAACACAATCCATCCTTGGTCATCGTTCATGTTTCTGGGTATGGCCAGTATGGGGATCCTGATCGAGTAAACCGGGCTGCGTACGACCAAACAGCACAGGCATTTAGTGGCTACTTAGCTCAAAATGGATCGGAAGATCAGCCGATGATTGCTGCTCCTTATGTTGGGGATTATATGTCTTCACTTATGATAACGAGCTCATCTCTGGCAGCTCTTTATAAGGCCAAGCAAACAGGCGTAGGAGAGAGCATAGATGTTGCCATGTATGAAGTTATGCTTCGTATGGGTGCCTATTATATGATGGATTACCTCAATGAAGGAATACTCTATCCACGTGCAGGGGCCAGACATCAGAACTTATGTGGTATCGGGGTTTATAAATGTAAAGATGGCTTCCTTAGTTTATGTCTTTATGGTGCTCCGCAGAACAAGGCGATTCTTGAAAGGATTGGACTGGGTCATCTTTGGGGAACGGATGAATATCCGGAAGGAACAACTGCTCTTTGGCTTGATGGTCCAAAAGCAGACCTCATCCAACAAAAAATAGAAGAATACCTTTTGATGCAGCCGGTTGACGAAGTAGAAAAAGACTTTTCTAATTGCAAAATTGCCGCTAATAAAATGCTGACGTTTGAGGAATTGCCGAACCATCCTCATTTTGTGGCGCGTGAAGCTTTCATCGAGTGGGAATCGATGGAAGGTAACAAGGTCAAAGGTCCAAATATTTTTCCTAAATTTAAAAACAATCCAGGGAAAGTTTGGCGGCCTATGCCAACGCTGGGAATGGATACGGAAGATATCTTACTAGATTTAGGATTTTCGAGCGAACGCATCCAGGAACTATGCGAAAAGGGCGTTATCAAAAAGGACGAAAGCAGATAATGCTCTAATCTAATGAAGTGGAATGAGATACATGGAGGAATGCACTTCGTCCACCATAATAGTGTTGTACAAATTACTAATAGATTAAGAAGGTGGAAATATGAGAGTTATTTCATGTTGTAAGGCGGTACCTGAAGAACAGGATATCGTCGTTGCAAAAGATAGACAGATTTCTTTTGAAAAAGCAGAATGGAAATTCGGGCAATATGATCTAAATGCCGTAGAATCAGGCAAACAAATTGTTGAAGCTACAGGGGGGAAATTATCCGGTTTGTGTGCCGGAGGGAAAATTCTTGATAATGCAAAACTGAAGAAAGATATTCTTTCCAGAGGTCTGGATGATCTATATGTTGTGATGGATGAAACGATGGAACATGCGGACACTTATCAGTCGACTAGAGTGTTGAAAGCTGCAATTAAAAAAATGGGTGACTTTGATCTGATTTTGTGTGGAGCAGGTTCATCCGATTTGTATGCACAGCAGGTAGGTAATCAATTAGGCGAATTATTAGGTATACCGGTCGTTAATGCTGTTAATAAAATTACACCTCAGGGAGACAAAGTCATTGTTGAACGTGCGCTGGAAGATGCGATTCAAGTCCTTGAAGTCCCATTACCTGCAGTACTGTCTGTTACATCTGAAATAAATGTCCCACGGATAGCAGGGATGAAAGATATTATTGCGGCCAATAAGAAGCCAGTAACAAAATTCACTCTATCCGAAATTGAAGTTACGGATAATCAACCGTCCCGTATGATTTTGAGTACACTTGCACCTGAGCAGGTGGACCGTCGGTTAAATATCCTAGAAGGCGAATCCGACGATGTTGTGGATGCATTTGTGAAGTTGCTCCGTGCTGAATTGAAGTAATCAAAAAAAGAGGTGAAGATTTCATGACTATAAATAATGTTTGGATTATAACCGATGATCAAAACGCCGTAGGAGAGCTGTGCGGCGGCGGGCACCAACTTGGTGAGAAAATATCTATCGTTTTGTTTGGTGATCAAAATCAAGCGGAAGAAGCCATTGCATCTGGGGCTGACTATGTATACTTGTTTGAACAACCTGAGGATTCAGTAATGATTGAAGATTATTCTAAATCGATCGCGGGATTGCTACGAGCAGAAAAGGCTGACTTAGTGCTAGTCTATTCTTCTATACGTGGCAAGCTAATGGCTGGAAGGATTGCTTCTCAATTAGGTACTAGTGCATTGTCGAATGTATCGGAGCTCACCTTAGATGATAGCAGCATTATCGCGAAACACATGGTTTACGGTGGTGCAGCGTTTAGAACAGAAAAAGCGTTATCAGATACAGTTGTCGTAACGGTAGGAACAGGTGTATTTGATGCAATGCCTAAGGATGCAGCGAGACAGGGTAAGGTGATCAAAGTCAATCCGGATGTCGTCAATGCTGGAATTCGTATTCTGGAAACTCGTCCAAAACAGGGTGAATTAGTAAATCTAAGTGCTGCGAAACGGGTTGTTGGAGTCGGAAGAGGTTTTATAAGCAAAGAAGATCTGAAAATGGCGGAAGAACTCGCTGTTTTAACTGGAGCCGAGATGGCGTGCAGTCGACCAATCGCCGAAGGTGAGAAGTGGATGAGCAAGGAGCGCTATATTGGAGTATCCGGCGTTGTCCTGAAGCCAGATATTTATATTTCCATGGGTATATCAGGCCAAATTCAGCACTTGGTAGGTGTAAACCAAGCCAAAACGCTAGTGGCAATTAACAAGGATAAAAATGCACCGATTTTCAAACATGTTGATATTGGTCTGGTTGGGGATCTATATAAAGTTCTGCCGCAAATCGTTGAGAAAATGAAAGCGTAGAATTAGCTACATTATTTGTTGCTGAGCGGCTGATACCGGCTTCTCAGTAGCATTTTAAAATCGATAATTATTTATCCCATCAGGGTATCTATAATAATCAGGCACAACTATTTGTAGGGGTGATAAACATTGGGTGAGGAAAAATTTGACGCAATTATCGTAGGAGGAGGCCTTGCCGGCTCTACTGCGGCTTATATTTTGGCAAAGGAGGGTTTGGAGGTTCTACTTATTGAAAGAGGTAATTACGGTGGTTCTAAAAATATGACCGGGGGTCGTCTCTACTCTCACAGTTTAGAAAAAATAATTCCCAACTTTGCAGAGGAAGCACCGGTAGAGAGAAGAGTTGTCAAAGAGCGTATCAGCATGATGACTGAAAATGATGCGGTAACTTTGGATTATCATTCTCCCCGCTTGGCAGAAACAGGCAGTGATTCTTATGTGGTTATGCGTGGTGAGTTTGACCGTTGGCTCTTTAACAAGGCAGAAGAAGCGGGGGCAACAGCTGCAGCGGGTATTAAGGTAGACCAATTAATTCTGGAAAATAATCGGGTCACAGGAGTTATCTGCGGTGGTGAGGAAATGAAGGCTGATGTAGTAATTCTAGCAGATGGTGTAAATTCTATATTAGCTGAAAATGCAGGTTTAAGAAAAGGGATTAAGCCTTCTCAGGTTGCTGTGGGTGTCAAGGAAGTCTATGGGCTGCCGGCAAAGGTTATTGAGGATCGTTTTGGCTTAACAGGTGATGAAGGTGCCGCATGGTTATTTGCCGGCTCTCCGAGTAATGGGCTGATTGGAGGAGGTTTCCTTTATACCAACAAGGAAAGCATTTCTATTGGCTTGGTTTTGGGTCTTCAGCATATAGGAGAAAGTGACAAAACTATAGAGGAAATGCTTGTAGCCTTTTACAATCATCCTGAAATAGCTCCTTTAATTAAGGATGGCAAGCTTCTAGAAAGAAGTGGTCACATTGTACCTGAAGCAGGCCTGTCTATGGTTTCAACCTTGTATGGTGACGGCTACCTGATTTGTGGCGATGCGGCAGGCTTTTGTTTAAACATCGGTTATATGGTGAGGGGCATGGATTTGGCTATCAGCTCAGGAGAGTTGGCGGCTAAGGCTGTTCTTGAAGCAATAAAAAAGGGCGATTTTAGTTCAGCCTCTCTCAAAAGCTACAAGAATATGCTGGATAAAAGCTTCATAATGAATGACCTTTCTGCATATAAGAACTTTCCTGAATTTATGGAAAACCCTCGTATTTTCAACCAATATCCTACTATGGTATCAGATATTATGGCAGATATGTTTGTGGTTGATGGAGAACCTCCAGTTTCATTACGGAAAAAGGTTATGAAGCATTTAAAGGCTGTTGGTCTTATAAATCTAGTAAAAGACGGACTAAAGGGAATGAAATCTGTATGAGTATAACCATTGAGGAAAAACTGGGAGTAAATAAATATTTTGTTGATGAAGGGAATGCCCATATAGAGATAGACCCTTCCTATCCTGATATGAGGGAGAAAATGAAGCTTATAAATGCCTGTCCGGCAGGTTTGTACAAGCTCAATGAAAATGAAACATTATCCTTTGATTATGCCGGCTGTCTGGAATGTGGTACTTGCAGAGTTTTGTGCTTAGGTACAATTGTGAAAAAATGGGAGTTTCCTGAGAGCTCAATGGGTGTAGAATTCCGATACGGATAATTAAGATGCAATATATATACAAGATAGCCCCATGTATTACGCGGCTTGGCTGCGATACTTGAGTGAGGATGTTAAGAGGTGTGAAAAATGGCAGATATAGTGGGGAACAAGACTTTGCGAGATATGTGGGATGAGCTTGTCCGTATAAACGGTGAAGAAAAAGTCTTGATCTTTCATGACTGCAACGGTAATAACTCTGAGTTTACCTATTCACAATTTAATGAAGAAATTAATAAAACGGCAAATCTTTTTCTCGATTTAGGAATAAAAAAGGGAGATAAGGTTGCCATTCAGCTCCATAACTGCCCTGAAATTTTGATGTGTTGGTTTGGACTCGCAAAAGTAGGAGCGGTTATGGTTCCTTTAAACACACAATACACACAAGAAGAATGTGAAGATATTATTCAAAAGTGCGGTGTTGCTACCGCAGTGATGGAAGAAAAGTTTTTACCTTTTTATGATCGAAGCCGACAGAACATTGATAACGGTATTAAAAATATATTGTTGGCAAGAAGTGAAAAACAAATTCCTGGGACCATAAATTTTTGGGACAGTAAGGAAAAGCAACCTAAGGAATTAAATGAGCTCAGACCTTTAAGTAGTGACGATGTAGTAGAAATTTTGTTTACATCAGGGACTACATCAAAGCCAAAGGGCGTTGTTATTACTCATTGTAATATGTTATATGCAGGTATTTTTACCGCCTGGCAGCTTTCGATGAGACATGAAGACCGTTTTTTAACGATTATGCCTGCTTTTCATGTTGATTTTCAGCTTGATGCCTTCATGCCTATCCTTACTGTTGGTGGAACGATGATTGTAGTGGAAAAATATAGCGCAAGAAGGTTTTGGAAGCAGGTCTGCGACTATAAGGCAACAATCACAGAGTGTATTCCAATGATGGCTCGTACACTGATGCTACAGCCTCAACAAGAATGGGAAAAAGATCATAGTGTTCGTGAAGTGTACTTTTATCTTGCTCTTACTAAAAAAGAAAAGAATGCTTTTGAAGAGCGCTTCAATGTACGATTGCTAAATTCCTATGGCTTAACCGAATCGCTTGTTGGCGTAATCGGCGCCCCTCCGAACGGTGAAAGAAACTGGCCTTCTATAGGCAAACCGGGATTGTCCTATGAGGCAAAGATTATTGATGAGGAAGGCAATGAACTTCCTCCAAACATGATTGGTGAGATTTATATTAAGGGAATACCCGGCAGAACTCTTATGAAGGAATATTATCATGATCCGGAAGCAACAGCAAAGGCCTTGAAGCCTGGAGGATGGTTGTATACAGGGGACAAGGGCTATGTTGATGAGTCAGGTTGGTTTTATTTTGTTGACCGCAAGGTAAATATGATTAAACGGGCGGGAGAAAATATTTCCACTACTGAAATTGAAAATATCCTCATGTGTCATCCGAAAATTGAGGAAGCGGCAGTAATCGGTGTGCCTGATCCTATTCGTGACCAGGCGGTAAAGGCTTTTATAATTTTTAAAGATGGTGAAGAGCTTAGTATGGAGGAGATCCTGGATTATTGCAAGGGGCGTTTGGCTACATTCAAAGTGCCGTCCTTTATAGAAACAAGGACATCTTTTCCAAGAACCTGCACCTATAAAATACAAAAAAAATTGCTGGAATAAAAAACAGATTTTGCTATGGATTTTACAGATAACATTTTTAAGAAGAGAAGAGAGGATGATTAAAAATGGCAATAAAAACGGAAATGGTTGGGCAAACATTTGGACCTTTTGAACGTGAATACGATTTCAAAGATTTGATTCTTTTTGCGCTTGGCTGCGGTGCTGGCGTCGATGGCAAAACTGATTTGGAATATGTTTACGAAAAGGATTTAAAAATTCTCCCTATGTTTGCAGCGATGCCGATTGTGGACAGTGAAGTCACGAAAACCATTGATTATGGCTATAATTATGCAGGGTCACTTCATTGGGGATTCGATTTACAATTTCACCAGCCAATGACGAAATTGTCGGGTAAATTAAGTACACACGTACTACTTAATGGGCTATATGATCGTGGGCCCGATAAAGGTTTGTTAGCACAACATATAGGAGAAACCTATGATGAAACAGGTGCCAAAATATTTACCAACGAAAGCTGGGATTGTTTGATCTATGACGGCGGGTTTGGTGGTCCGAAACCGCCGAAAGATATCGTGGAAATTCCGGATAGAGAACCAGATTATGAGATTGAGGAGCGGATTCCTGAGAATCAGGCGCTCATTTACAGATTGTCAGGGGATTATCACCCTCAACACATTGATTGGGATTATGCCAAAGAAAATGGCCAAATGAAGCCAATTCTTCATGCTGTGAGTTTTGCAGGAGTGGCTTGCCGTCATTTTGTTAAAACATTTATTCCCGGAGAACCAGAGCGATTGACACGTTTCAAAACTCGTATTACGGCTTCACTCCTTCCAGGGGCAACCATTAAGACTCAAATGTGGATAATGGGAGAAAATAAGGTTCACTTTAGGGTTATAGATGCGTATACACAAGCGAAGCCTTATCTAAACTTTGGCATTATTGAATGGAAATAATATTTCATCATTAATCTATTGCTATACTAACTATATAAGAAGAATCGTCAGTACGAAAGAACGGGTTGGTAATCCGATAGAATATTGAAATGAAGCAGAAGCGAAGCCTTGATAACGTAATGGAAATAGGAAAAATCATCAGAAATACTGAAACAGGTGCTTCGCTTGGCTTCTATTTTTACAACATCGTATCGGCGGAATTGCGACTTCCCTAGGTCAGACTGTTAAAAAAAGTAGCTTAAGTGTTAATACCAAGATTGTACATGATAGTGATTAACGATTGTTTACCAAAAAGGGAGTAAAAAGTATGCAATCAAAAAAAACGCTCGATGATTTTGAATTTACACCTTTTCTTAAGAAAATGACCCTTTTTGCCAGTGGCGGTCCATTCTTGGATGGCTATGTCCTGGTAATAATAGGTGTCGCTCTTGCACAATTGAGGCCTCAACTGAATTTGGATGCACACTGGAGTGCATTGGTTGGAGCTGCTGCATTGGCAGGGATTTTTATAGGCACTGCTCTATTTGGATATGTAACTGATCTAGTGGGGCGCCAGTTGATGTTTACCGTTGATATCATTGCAATTGCAATCATTTCCATTGGGACTATGTTTATTTCTTCTCCAATACAGCTTGTTGTCATGAGGTTTTTAATAGGAATTGTTATTGGGGCGGACTACCCGATTGCAACTTCTCTGGTAGCGGAATTTACACCACGAAAGTACAGGGCACTTTCTATAGGGTTTATTGCAGCCGTATGGTATTTAGGAGCAACCGCAGCGGATATTGTGGGATATTATTTGTCCGATGTAGATGGTGGCTGGCGGTGGATGCTAGGTAGCGCTTTTATACCTTGTGTGATCCTTCTAATTGGACGGTGGGGAACTCCGGAATCACCCCGATGGCTGGCACAAAAAGGGCGCGTTGAGGAGGCCCGTGCAGTTGTACTACGGTTATTTGGTGCCGATGTGGAATTAGAACCGGAAGAAGTCAAGGAAACACGTTATAGCAAGATATTTGAAAAAGGATATTTCAGAAGAATGATATTTGTTGGTACCATATGGGCATGTCAGGTGGTGCCTATGTTTGGTTTATATACATTTGGTCCTCAGATAATGAGTGCATTTGGCTTTGGGGCAGGAAAGCAAGCTATTTTAGGTGATATCATCATTAGTATGTTCTTTTTAATCGGCTGTGTTCCTGCAATGTTTTGGTTGAATTCTATTGGCCGTCGTCCTTTGCTTATTGGGAGCTTTACAATCATGAGTATTGCATTAGCTGTTTTGGGATTTTTTCCAAATGCCAATATATGGATTGTGGTTATTGCTTTTGGAACATATGCCTTCTTTTCTGGTGGCCCTGGCATTTTGCAATGGCTTTATCCAAATGAACTTTTTCCAACTGAGATTCGGGCTTCGGCAGTGGGTGCAGCTATGGCTTTTAGCCGAATCGGGACCGTTTTATCTACCTACGCATTACCCATTTTTATGAATGCTTACGGAATTGGACCAACACTGCTTGTTGGCTTTGCAATCTCAGTTCTTGGACTGGGTGTGTCAATCGCTATGGCTCCTGAAACAAAAGGATTAACGTTAGCTGAATCAAGTTCGGTGGATTATAAACATTAAAGAACATCTCATATCAAACAGCAGCATGCCATAAGCAGTATGTTGCTGTTTAGTATTGGAATTTAGAAAGAGTTGCGATATATAAAAGTGATAAGGTTATATATATGCAGGCTTAACTGTAGCTCAATTCCAGTGGCCTATACCTTGTCCCGCTATCGGAGGATACAACTAATGCACAAGCTTCGAGGAATTATTTTTATAATTGTTTCCGCTTCTTTTTTTGGTATTATGCCGAT
Organism: Bacillus sp. 1NLA3E; assembly: GCF_000242895.2. Taxonomy (NCBI): domain Bacteria; kingdom Bacillati; phylum Bacillota; class Bacilli; order Caryophanales; family Bacillaceae; genus Bacillus; species Bacillus sp. 1NLA3E. The sequence goes on along the minus strand of NC_021171.1, from coordinate 4,591,866 downwards.
ATGGGTCAAACTAGCCTATACAACAGGACTCACTGCCTTCGATGTTACCTTCTTGCGTTCAGGTATGGCTGTTGCTATGCTCGGAATATTCATACGCTACCGCAAGATTGATTTTCATGTCGAGAAGCAGCAGCTAATTCCGTTGTTATTATCGAGTACGCTAGGTTATACAGCCACAATTGTAACTTTGTATTTATCTTATAAATATGTTAGTGCCGGCGTGGCTACTTCGCTTCATTTCCTATTTCCCGTACTGGTCATGCTGTTATCTTATTTCATATATCATGAAAGACTGCAGTTTTATAAATGGATAGCTCTTCTGACATCTCTGGGAGGCATTTACCTGATGGCTGGTCTAGGGGGGAGCAGTTTTTCTCTCTGGGGAGTTGGCCTAGCTATAAGTTCAGCCGTATTTTTTGCCATTTATGTGCTATCAATTAATCATCCTCAGCTGAAAAAGATGAACAGCCTGGTGCTTGCTTTTTATGCTTGCTTGATAGCATCCATCACTTCACTGATACTGCTTGTAGCTTGGGGGAATTGGCCGATGGCTGTTACGTTGGAAGGTTTGTACTATACGGGTTTGGTAAGCTTTTTCTGTACCGCCTTGGCGCTGATTTTCTTCATAAAAGGTGTACAAAGCATCGGCTCGGCAAATGCTTCCATACTTAGTACCCTGGAGCCGGTGGTCAGCCTGGGGGCAGGTATCATCGTTTTATATGAATCAATAAACAGGTATACATTACTGGGATGTACATTGATAATAGCTGCCGTCATTCTTATCGGCTATTCAGACCTAAGTGAGGATTTCCCCACCAGAGAAAGAACTAAAAATATATTCAAAAGTAATCGAAACCTCTAGGGGGGGCAGGTGGTTTGACTTTTGTTAGTCCTGATCCCTCATAATTTAAAAAAGTAAATAGCTTAGCACAAGCCCATATGAAATCAATCCTCATAAGGTGTTCACTGAGAGGTGTTAATTTATGTTAAATATCATATTGATTATCGTTTTACAGCTTATATATGTACCTATATATACACTAAGAACATTGTTTCTTGTAAAAAATATTACGGTTCTTGCTGCGATAATGGGGATTATTGAAACATTAATTTATGTATTTGGCCTTTCGCTGATTTTCAACGGGGATAAAAGTTTCACTTCTATGATCGTGTACTCAATAGGATTTGGTATAGGGATTATTTTAGGAACAAGATTGGAACAGAAATTAGCCCTTGGTTATATTATTGTTACCGTGAACACACCAATGAAAAATAGCGAATTGGTTCGTACGTTACGAGAAAATGGATTTGGTGTTACATTATATACCGGTGAGGGAATGGACAGTGATCGGTATAGAATGGAGATATTAACAAAGAGAAATAGAGAAAGAGAGTTAATAGCAACTGTAGAAAGATTTGAGACTAATGCTTTTATCGTTTCATATGAACCAAAAAGATTTAAAGGCGGTTATATTTTTAAATAAGCTTAAATAGAAAAGCAAAGTCACATAATATGACTTTGCTTTTCTATTGTTTTAACTAAAATGGAGTTTGAAGGTTATGCTCATTATTGCTCATTTCAAATATAATACCTGATTATTATTCCATATGAATTTCATGCAGAATGTCGATATCTAATCGTTTCAGCTTATAATATAAACATTGCCTGGACAAATTTAATTCCTTGGCAGTTTGGTTAATATTACAGTTATTTCTTTTTAGTGCTTGGGTCAATATATCTGTTTCAACTTGCACCATTACTTGTTTATAATCGCTAATTTTTGGCACGATAATCGGTAATGTATTATTCACGAGGGTTTTGTCCTGAAGGAACGGGGGCAAATGCTGCACTTGCAGGGATTTGTCAGTAGGATCAACCATATTCATCGCATGCTCGATACAATGACTTAATTCGCGAACATTCCCAGGCCAGTCATAGTTTTTCATTATTTGAATAACCTCTACGGATATCTCGTCAATTTTCCTCCCCAGAATCTTATTATATCTATTAATGTAATTCCAGGATAAGGTAATTATGTCTTCTTTTCTGCTTCGTAAAGGTGGACATTCTAAAGTAACCACAGCGAGTCTGTAATAAAAGTCACTTCTTAGTTTTTCCGTTTCAATGGCTTCTTTGGGATCAATATTCATAGCACTGATAATTCGCGGATTGACAGGGATTTCTTTGTTACCTCCCACTCTACGGATGCGATTTGTTTCCAATGCTCTCAATAGTTTGGACTGGAGTACGATACTCATAGAATTCAGTTCGTCCAAAAAAAGTGTGCCGTTTTTGGCTTCTTCGAACAACCCGACTTTATTCTCAGCTCCAGTAAATGCACCCTTATTTGTCCCAAACAGGATGCTTTCTAATAAAGTATCTGGAATGGCTGAACAGTTAACCGCGATAAAAGGCTCTTTAGCTCTTGAACTATCGTTATGGATACTCTGAGCAAATAGCTCTTTACCTGTTCCAGTTTCTCCAAGAATCATAATCCGTGATTCCGAGCGGGCCATTCTTTTCGCAGTATTCATTACGCTTTTCATGCATTCTCCAGAACCTAGGATGTCATCAAAACAAAATTGGGTTCCATTATTACTCATTTTCTGTAGTTGATTATAAAGCGCTTTTTGAAGTTGAATTACTTTGTCGGTAAGCGCTTCTATTTTGCTCGTGTCTCGACTTATAGCAAATGAACCGATTACCTCTCCCTTCGAAAAAACCGGATATATATCCATTAGGAACTCAATGGGGTGACCATTCGCTGAAGTATATCTTAAAATAGTATTTTTTAATACCTTTTTTTCATTTATTGCTTTGACATGTACACTATTTTCTTTACCAAGTTTGTAAACATCCAATACATTTTTTCCTAATATATCGTTAATTTTGTAGCCATCTATATCTTCAAAACCTTTTGATATGAAAACAATTTTACCTGTGGCGTCAACCATTGAAAAATAACAGTCTTCAAAACAATCTAAGGAATTAATAATCAATTTAAATTCGGCATCTATATTTTTAAAGCTTGTTTCGGATTCGAATAGAGATTTTGAGGGATTGGTTCTAGTCATCTAAAGTATCTCCTTAATGTCATTTATATATGTTGACAATAATGTTGAAACTCTGCTGAAGTTTTGGTTGGATGTTTTATGTTTCCCTTGTGCTATTTGTTGTCTTTATTCAAGATAAAGTTAACTCTGTTATGTTTCTCCATTTATAAAATGTACTAATCGTTTTAGGGATAAAATCTGATCCGATAGAATGCAATAAGGAATATTAATAATACCCTTCCAAGGATTTACCATCATTCCATTTCATATATCACTTTTTCCAAATTTGCGAGGATAGGACTTACCTTGTCATAAAGGGACGTCCGTATTGGTTGATTTTAATGTTATGATCCTGTCTGGGGAATAAAGATACGTTCAGATCTTTTTCTAGTTAGTCTATTGAATGAATTAAACTCAGTTGAGTGACCATCAAATCGATAGCTGAATGAGTATAATTCTGCCTTTAAGCTAAAAATAAAATATTGAAGCTGAAAGATATTCATTTTACTATAGTTAAGATTTTATGGATTTAATGAACTAATGTCTATAAATCATAATGTTTGTTCACAAATAGTCCAAAAGGAAAAATTCACAATTGTAACTTGATTAATTATTAACACAAAAAAGGCTCTTAGTGGGAAAATTGGTTGTTCCGCCAAGTTAAGAAGCTTTCCATTTTGTAATTGAAAGACGTTACATTGGGATTTCAAGAAACAAGATCAAGCATAATCAGTAAAGGTGAGGGTAGGAGTAAAGGAAGCTATATCTCTACCTGAAGTAGTCATTGAAAATCGGTTCCAATGGGGAAGTTAAGAAGAAGGTACCTCTTGGTTATTTGCTGGAATACCTTCTTCTGGATTTATAGGAAGAGGATTTTTTTATAACAAAAAATCAACCTTTGCCCTGGAATATTTTAATCCCCTCTTTTACCCATTTTTTATCGAAGGAATAACAATTAGAGCATAATCCTAATCTTTGAAACTACATCACTGATGGAATGATTCACTGATTCGCTCGATAGGTGTGCTCGATTATCTCTATATATGGGTATATCCAAATCTCCCTTTTGAACTTGTTCAATCCTATGTCAAAGAAAAAGTAGTACATATCGAGAAATCGACAAAAACCGACACACACCCTGCATAAACCTAAGTATCTTTTGCTGAATTTTCAAAAAAATCTCCGTTATACCTGTCCTGTTTGTGTTTTTTGTGCATAATCCCGTCCCCGCCATAATAAACTGTTACAAACCTAACAAAGGAAGTGTTCGAGGTGAGGAGTCGTTTGCAGACAGCCGTTTTAGTTGAGGACTTGATCATATTTCGTAATTTCAGAAAGTAGACGCTTTCTGCCGCATAAAGTTAAATAGGTAAACAATCCATGATTAATACAGTTAGCATCACATGCGGAATGACAGCATTAGAACTATGCGAAAAGCGGATCTCATTTCACGCTTCTCACTTTCAATTTAGGGAGGGCGAGTGGTGTGCACGATTACATCAAAGAGAGGACCATCAAGATTGGAAAGTATATCGTGGAGACGAGAAAAACTGTTCGCGTCATTGCGAAAGAGTTTGGCGTATCCAAAAGTACAGTCCATAAAGACCTAACGGAAAGACTTCCGGAAATCAACCCCGATCTGGCAAATGAAGTGAAGGAAATTTTAGATTATCATAAATCAATCCGTCATCTTCGCGGCGGCGAGGCAACCAAACTAAAATACAGAAAAGAAGAATTGGAGGAAGAGACAGTCAAGTAATATGGTTGAAATTTTTGGTAAAACTACCCATCCGAAATTGATAAAATAATAAACCAACCAGGCAAATTATCATGCTGGTTGGTTTATTTTGGTGATCAAATATATGTCAAGGCAAACTTTTCTTGTAATTTTGACATTATTCCGCAAAAATAATACTATTTTTGACAAATACCTTGTCTCTTTTTGCAGAGAATATGATAAAATAAACAATTAGGACAGACTTGGCTCGTCGAACTGGCAGCAGTGAAGCAACTGTTAAGAAGCTGAAACTGGCCAAATGTTTCAAGGAGGAAAGAAAGTAATGTTTTCTAGGGATATAGGAATCGATTTAGGAACGGCAAACGTGTTAATTCACGTTAAGGGTCGTGGAATTGTACTGAACGAACCATCTGTAGTAGCTATTGATAAAAACACCAACAGAGTGTTAGCTGTAGGTGAAGAAGCAAGAAGAATGGTAGGCCGGACTCCGGGAAACATTGTGGCCATTCGTCCCTTAAAAGATGGTGTCATCGCTGATTTTGATGTAACAGAAGCAATGCTAAAGCATTTTATCAATAAATTAAATGTGAAGGGCTTTTTATCTAAGCCACGCATTTTAATTTGTTGCCCAACCAATATCACAAGTGTTGAACAAAAAGCTATTAAAGAAGCAGCTGAAAAAAGCGGCGGTAAGAAAGTCTATTTAGAAGAAGAACCAAAAGTTGCGGCAATTGGTGCTGGAATGGATATTTTCCAACCTAGCGGCAATATGGTCGTTGACGTCGGTGGTGGTACGACCGATATCGCGGTTCTTTCAATGGGAGACATTGTTACCTCGTCTTCAATCAAAATGGCTGGCGATAAATTCGATATGGAAATTTTGAATTACATTAAGCGTGAATATAAGTTATTAATCGGTGAAAGAACGGCTGAGAATATTAAAATTAATATTGCCACAGTATTTCCTGGTTCACGTCACGAAGAAATGGACATTCGCGGTCGTGACATGGTATCAGGTCTGCCAAGAACGATTACCGTTCATTCAGAAGAAATTGAAAAGTCTCTTCGTGAATCAGTTGCCGTCATCGTTCAAGCTGCAAAAGGCGTGTTAGAACGTACTCCACCAGAATTATCTGCGGATATCATCGATCGTGGTGTCATCCTAACTGGCGGTGGGGCCCTTCTTCACGGTATCGATATGCTTCTAGCTGAAGAATTAAAGGTACCTGTGTTAGTTGCCGAAAATCCAATGGATTGTGTGGCGATTGGAACAGGCATCATGTTAGATAATATTGATAAAATTCCTACAAAACGGTTCGGATAATAAGGACGACGGTCCGGTGTTCTTTGGATATTTCCAAATAACATCGGACTTTTTTTGAAGAAAGCTGTTGTTGAAAGGCTGTTTTCGCAAAGATACTTAGTTTGGGTAGATCCATTTACCAGCGCCGGAGCTTCGACATTTCTTTTTTTCTAGTTTCTTTCAGTGAACTTTCTTATAATAGAATTAAGCAACCATACTCAAAGGAGTTTATATAAATGTTAGTAATCGAAAAAAATCAAGAAGGTCTTAAAGAAGAAGCGGTCGAGCCTCAGCCACCTAAAGAGCCCAACACACAAAAGTCTCCGGAAACACAACCAGAAGTAGAAGAGGCGACAGACAATACATCCTTACCTCAGGAACAGGCTGAGGAAGCAGTAGCAGCCATTGAAGAACCGCAGACGCGCGAACAACTGAAAAAGGAAAAGGCAGAGCAAGAAGAGAAGCCTCAGCATGGTAATAACCGAGTGCGGGTCCGACTGATTCCGATTTGGCTAAGACTCGTCATTGTTATTTTATTATTAGTATTTAGCTTAACGGCAGGAGTAATAGTTGGATATGGCGTAATCGGGAACGGAAAACCACTTGATGCACTAAAACAATCCACTTGGACACATATTGCGGATCTTATTAATAAAGAAAAATGAGGGGAAGGAGCTGTCTAGCTCCAGCGGCTAGGGGCTCGCAGGTCTTCAGCCAATCCGTCAAGAAGGTTAAAGAGCAACCTTCTCTCCAGCTTGTCTTATGCTTGTCACCCCTGGTCAAGCCGCTTCCGCTTTTCTTTGTTTTTCAGCCCTTTTTTAGTACAATATAAAATAAGTACCAATTATTATGAGGAGGTCATAAAATGTTAGATATTAATCAAATAAAAGAAATCATTCCCCATCGTTATCCATTTTTACTAGTTGATAGAATTTTAGAAGTAGAAGAGGGTCAAAAAGCGGTCGGCATCAAAAACGTCACCGCCAATGAGGAATTTTTTAACGGACATTTTCCAGACTTTCCAGTCATGCCAGGCGTACTCATTGTTGAAGCGTTAGCACAAGTGGGCGCTGTTGCCATGCTGAAAAAGGAAGAAAACCGTGGCCGCCTAGCTTTCTTCGGTGGCATCGATAACTGTCGGTTCAAACGCCAAGTAAGACCAGGTGATCAATTGCGGCTTGAAGTTGTCATGACTCGCGTGCGCGGAAGCATTGGTAAAGGTAAAGGAACCGCAACTGTTAACGGCGAAATAGCCTGTGAACTGGAAATGACATTTGCTTTAGGACCAAAACAAGAATAGTCTTCAAAAAGCTGTCCCACCTTAAATTTGGTGGGGCAGCTTTTTTTATGGACAGAAATAAATGGTAGAAATTTGAGATGGAAAAAATTTTGGGTTCTTGGGCAACATAAAAACAGACCTATGGATAAGGTCAATCAAAGAATATTTGGAAAGGGGTAATGATTCATGAGGAAAAAATTATTAATGTTGATTGGAGGCTCGGTGCTTTCAGCGTTTCTCCTTGTAGGTTGCGCAAATAACGTTGATGAAGACAATAACCCATCAATCAAAGGGACCAATGTGGACAACAGAGATAATAGAATTTTGGATCGAAATGGTAACAACGATGATAATGGCATTATTGGTGACAACAATAATGATGGGATTATTGATGATAACAATGATGACGTACCTGACACAAAAGACAGAAATACAGATAAGGATCTTGACCCTGTGAAAGACGATAACGAAAAAGGTGAAGATGTAATCGAAGATAGAAATGATATGAAAGATAAAGATCAAAAAGACGAATAAAAAACGAATGGCTGTCCTAGGTATGGGCAGTCATTTTATTTTGTAAAGAACTACATTCCTACAGACCCTTCACTAAAAGTAGAAGTATTGCTAGGGGGTGTCAAATAAGGTTTATTTTTCAACTTTTCCTTAAATTCATTAAGTAACGTATCGCCACTGAAACCTTTGTCCATTAAATCCTTAAGGAGTAATTCGGCATAGTTTTTCCGTGAGGTTCGTTTTAAAGTTCCTTGTAGCATAATGCTTATATTCGTTTCAAGTTTTCTTACCGAGCGGGCCTTGATATGGAAGGAGACGGGGTCATTATCCTCTTTGCTGATGACTGCTCTAACAATAAATTCTTGCTGGCTCTGCAATGCTTTTTCAAAAAATTCGAAGTTTGTAGGGGTGGTATAAACTTCAATCAGCCAAGTGTTTTGGTCATCTTCCTTATTGATGATCAAACCATCAACCAATTCAATGTGCTTCAGACCGTTCTCCTCGACAATCTCAAGTGAGATTAATCTAAAAGTTTTCATCCACATTCCTCCCATTCTGTTTTGTTTGCCCAAATTATACCATAGCGGGAGTGGAAAGCGAATTCCGTCAATGTCGAAAAATAGTTATAAGAAGGGCTGTTTTTGGATTTTCGAGGGGTAACATGGTCCAGAAATCGGAATTTCCCTTGTTTTCTTGGGGTTTTGACATGAATATTTTGGATAAATCTAACTTTTAACAATTTTACGACATATTGAATATTAGGCTATGATGGGGGCATCAAATCAGAGAGGAGATGAGAAATGATTAACCAAGTTACATTAGTAGGCAGATTAACCAAAGACCCGGAAATAAGGGTTACGACTGAAGGCATCCCTGTCACGCATGTCACACTAGCTGTAAACCGTCACTATAAAAATCAGAGTGGCCAGATTGAGGCTGATTTTGTTCAATGCACACTGTGGCGGAAAGCGGCTGAAAATACGGTTCATTATTGCCGTAAGGGCTCCGTTGTCGGTATTACCGGCAGAATCCAAACCCGTAATTACGAAAATAATGAAGGACGCAGAGTGTATGTGACTGAAGTTGTGGCAGAGGGTGTTCAGTTTCTTGGAAAAAGAGTGACAGAGTCTGAGCATGTAACAATACCAGTACCTGAACCGGATCCTGTGCCCGTGACTTTTTCGAGGGAGGCATGATGGTGTGGATGAATCTTTCGAACAGCTTGTAAAGGTTGAAAGACTACTGGAAAACTTAATCACCATGATCGGCAGGTCGAATCGTAGGTTGACCGATTTATCAAAGCGAGTTAGCCAAGTCGAGCAATATATTGTTGAGACTGCATCCTCAGAAACCCCCTTTCCTGATGCATGCTACACCTTTATTGCTCGAGTCGAGAAGCCAACCCCAAACTCGTAAAGAGAACCCACACAAATTCAAACCAACATTTCATTACATTTGAAATACCATTAACCCATTCTTAGCGTCCTTCCATAGAAAAAATCAATGGACCCCACAATTAACCCTCATTATTAATGCCTGACCCCAGTGCGGTGGTCAGGCATTTTCTTTGCCGCTGTAAAGCAGTGGGGGTCAGGCACACTAGCCTTGCATCGATGTATATAAGTTGAATTTATTCAAAAATTTCACAATGTAATTTAGATGTAGAATGAAAAAAGGCGAACAGGGTTTAAGATTAAGCCATTCTCTTTTGGAGTACCCGCATCGGAAAACGCAAATATAAAAACAAGTATAAAAGCAGGCAATTATAGCCTGCGTGAAATTTCTAAAAACGATGGAAATAGCAATAATTTGGTAGATGGATTTGGAAACATAAAATCGATGTTAAAGAAAACTTATTCAAGAATATCAGAAAATAGGGTTATTTGTCGAAATAAAATAATTTACAAAAAAAGGTATAAATGATATATTTTTCATGTTCTTATTTTCAAAATAATGACAAATAATTGCAATTAATGACAAATGGAGGTGGGAATTATGTTGAAAATTATGTCAATGCTTAGTTGTTCTGCTAATACAGCGGCATATATTATGTTATTTATCGATGCGTCAAGTGTTATTGGATTAATAATGGCGTTAACTGGTGTCGGTTTTGCAGCAGCAGCAGCAGTGTTTGCCTTAAAGGCCACTATTAAAAGAATGGCTTACAACTCAGCAATAGCATTCTAGTATTAAGATTAGAAAGGTAGTCACCGTAAAATGGTGTCTACCTTTCTGTTAATATTAAACCTTCTTTTTATTTCGATTCCAATATAGATAGGTGCTGAGGGAGGAAAGGTAAGCGTTACTCAGATGTTGGATAAAAAGGAATCTGCACCAATTGCTAGAATTGATCCCATTCATAATAGAAGAATATTAAGGGGTTTTATTTTACATACATCGCGTTTTGATCTAAGTCCATGACTGAGGTTTAACTTGGTAGGATGGAAGCTTTTTTCCATAATTATTTCTTAAAAAAAACACATCTCTTTCGACATCAGGAGTGATGAAGGAATCAGAAAAATACTTCAGCTGTTTACAGGTTGAAAATGGGCTGCGTCTGCCTATCCAAAGTCTGAGACTGTTACTCAATAATCCTGATGGACTATACATATTGGAGTATTTTTATGAGTATTTTTACGTTATTTAGGAAACAATCAAGAAGAAAAGAAGAAGAAATAACATTTTTTGTTTTAAAAAATTTATTGGATAGATTTTTAAATATAACTGATATTCAGGATAATGTAAAAAACTTAATTATACTAACAAGATTCGCAGATTTAATTGGAAGTATATTTAAAGTGTTAGCTGTAATATTTATTAGTATAAAAATATTTGATATAAATATTGCTATGTTTATAAGCTGGATTTATATATTTATATGTAAATTTATGTTGGATGAAAGACATATGAATAATTATATTCGTTGCGAAGAATATAAGCTTTATAAACTTAATTGTAATAGTAGAAAGAGTTTTTTTTATGGTTTTTTAAATTATAGCATCAGCTCAAAATTAAACGATCTTATTTTGAAAGTGTTTTTTCCTGCTACAATAGTTATATGTACAAATTATATATATTTAAATGATTTGAGAGTAATCGTTTTCTCAATAATTAATTTGATTATTATTACAATATTAAGTGAGTTTATTGTTTTATCATTAAATAACATACTAATTAGTAATTATAAAAGTAGCATTGGTGATATTATAAGAAAATTACTTACTCTACTATTTTCTGCGTTGTTCATATTTGCGAGCAATTATATATATGTAAAATTATACTATTCTATTATCTTCCTAATAATAACAGTAATTTTAATTATTAATTTAATCCAAGGATATAAAAATGAATTATATAGAATGAACACTTTAAATTATGATAAAAATAAGATTTTTAAAGTTAAGAAAACTAAAAATATTGCTAACATTATAATTAATAATCATATTAGATTATTTTCAAAAGATGGATATATATGGAAAGTAGTGTTTTTTCAAATAGTTACTTTAGTTATTGGCATATTTTTATCTACGAATAAATTGTTTAATAATATAACTGACATGTTACTAATCAATTCTATTAATATGATTATATTTATAACAGTTCAATTAATTGATCGGAAAGTGATGGATAACATTAATGGACATTTTTTTATATTGAAATTTTATAAAAAGGCAAAGTTTATGTTATTGGTTGAATGCTTAATAAATGTATTAATTTATTTTCCAATATTAATTGTATATATTCTACTTTGTAATGGGCATAGCATTTTTTATATACTTATCTATTACCTAATTGCAATTATGTATCATACGATGAAGACACGAAAAAATATTTATAACTTAGTAAAAGAGGACTTAATTTCAGATAGATTTACTCTAGAAACTAAAGTTTTTAAAATTAGTATTTTCGATTATGTTACTATGACAGGTTTGAATACACTACTATTTATCTATATTGGACTTGGAGATAGTAGAATATTATACAGCATATCCATGATAATCAATACAGTAGTGATAATTACATATACATGGTTTTTAATTGTTTTCTTCAAGGAATTGTTTTTTAAAAGGGGTAATGTAAGTGCTTAAGTTAAATAAAGTCACAAAAAAATACGATGAAAAAAAAATTATTGATAATCTAAGTATCGACATTCATGAGGGAGAAGTTCTGGCACTATATGGGAATAATGGTTCGGGAAAAACAACATTGATTTCATTAATAGGGGGATTAACAGATTTTGAAGGAGAGATACAACTTAATGACATATCTTTAAGTTGTGGTCGAGAAAACTATGAGTATCTTAGAAATGTAGGTATGTTATTAAATGATTTATATTCCTATGATTTTATGACTGTTGACGAATTTATAGAATTAAACATTAATTTTAAAGACATAGAGGATAAAAGTTCCCTGTATTCATCAAAAACAGAACTAATAGAATTATTATTTTTAGAGAATTTTAAAAATCACTTGATGAAAAACTTATCTTTGGGCACAAAGCAAAAAGTAATGTTACTTTTAAGTTTAATTCATAAGCCAAATTTATTATTATTTGACGAGCCATTAGTAAATTTAGATACAAAAAGTAAAGAGAATACTATTGATTTTTTAAAGAGTTATATTAATAATAACAAAGCTATTTTAGTATTTTCTTCTCACGATTTAAATTTAATTAAGAAACTTTCAAATAGGATCTTGGACATGAAAGATATGAAGATTTACAGTGTGAGAGAAGAGTGGCGTGTTAATGAATCTTAAAAAATATACGAAAGAAACAGTTTTTACAGTTTTAGTATTTATACTAGGTTTTTTATGTGGTTATTTCCTTACGAATATAGATAGTCCAATAAGCAGTCATACACAAGTGAGTATTTTGGAGATTTTCAACAACAACATTTCTATAATTTATTTAAATATTGCTTTTGGAATTATTACAGCAGGTATTTATTCTAATATCAATTTATTTTTTCAAGGTATAGGGATGGGTGCAGTAATTAAGGTTGCTGTAATAAATGATATGGGGATAGGAAAATTATTATCTTCCGTAATTGCCCACGGCTTTTTGGAACTGATAGCATTTTTTGTAGCTAATATATTAGTAATATTAATTGTAAAAAAAATCTATAACATAATATTGGATAAACAACAAGTAGGAAGGTTACTCTTACTGAAGAAACTGATAACAAATTCAACTAAAGTTATAATTGTTGTTACGACAATTACGTTGCTAGCGGCAATTATTGAGGGGACAATAACAGAAAAATTATATAACAGCATTTAAAGGAGATAAAATTTAATGAAAAAGTTTTTTTTAATAAATCTCATTTCTTATCTACTAATAAGTTCCCTTAAATTGAATGTAAGTATGAATTACTTTAAAAAAATTATACCAGATGAAATCAGTAATTTTATAAATGTAAAAACGTTCCTAAATGTAATTAATCTACTATTACAGCTCACGGTATTTGTTTCTTTGTATACAATATTAATTATAGCAATTGCTGCGATTTTTAAATTTATTTTCAAAGATAAAGTTGATATGAAGTTTGCGAAACAGTATGGGAATATATATTTACTATTAACTTCTCTTTATTCCACAATAATATTTTTTGCGTTTTATTTCCTAAACGGTGATGTTGTTGATTTATATAGTGGCAAAACTCAAGTATTTGTTAATATCTTTTCCCCAGTTAATATAATTTTTTCAATTATGGTTTATAAACACATACTCAAGAACTTTAAAAAAGATAGAAAATCTATATTGAAATTTTTAGGGGCTTTTAATTTACTTATATATATTAACATTATAGTTGTGAGCTTAACTCTAAATAACAAATTATTAGGATAATAAATTTGATTAACTGAATTCGTTAAACTACCAGATATTGCGAAAGGAGAAATGATTAATATGAATATGAAACCTAAATTTCTGTTTTGGTTTAGTGCTTTGGCATTTGTAATTGGATTAATAGCCGCAGGTATCTTTATTTATAACATCTTTTTATAAAATTAATATCAAAAGTTATTCTCATGAACAAGGCTAAATCTTATGTTTATGAAAGCCGTATATAAAAATTCTCTACCAATAAAGATACAAAAATATATGTTCAACAATCGCAATGTACAGGATCTATTTAACTGATAGCTTTCTTTGAAAAAAATAAACTATGATATTTGAATGCTTATAAAATTTTTTGATAATACTTTATGAAAAAGGTAGGCTAAACTCTTTAATATCAACAGCTTAGAGGTACGCTTCATAGAAGTGACCTCTATTATTGTTGCCAACATCTCTATAAACATATTGCAAGTACTTAGTGCACCAATTAAATAGAATTTGAAAAGGTGATACTATCAATGCTGGATAATTTTCAAAAGCAGCTGAGTAATCATTTTAATACTTCAAAGTGAGCTACCGAGTATATAAAACTGTGTAACCTTCGGTATATATTCAGCTGTTTGTTTACAGATTAACAAGTTTTGAGCATATGTCTTCTCCCTATTTGCGTTTAGGGTATTCTATGCTTACGATGCTCGGGATAATCATCGGAGTCGGGTCGATTATCACTGTTGTAGCCATTTGACAAGGGGAAAAATTTCACTTTAGTTTTTAATTGAAGCCATGGTTCTTACCCTTCTGGGTGGGATCATTGGCATTGGATTGGGAGTCGGAGGAGCATACATTGTATCTGCATTTGCGAAATGGCCAGCACTGGTATCTGTTCAAGTCGTGATTAGTGGTGTATTTTTTTCAATGACTCTTGGTATTATCTTTGGCTTAATGCCGGCAAACAAAGCTGCAAAGCGGGATCCAATCGATGTATTAAGATAGGAATAGAAGAGGAGAGGATATTTATGGAAACAAATGTAATGATTAATGAAATAAATAAGGAAAAGCCTTCACTATTTGGTATCATCACATCCCCAACCATTCAATTTGAGAGGATGAAAGAAGAAGCTTCAATTGGACTGCCGCTGGTAATCATGATTCTATTGATGGGAATAACAGGATCCCTTGTTTCATATTTAAGTTTAGATAACCCAATCCTAAATGATGCCGATTTGATGTCGGATATGAAGATCCCGGTTGCTTTATCCATGGGAATGGGAGCTATTGGGGGAATGTTTGGGGGAGTGATTATGTTCTTCATCGCCGCTGCCTTATACAAATTCTGTATGGTAATTATGAGTAATGATACTTCATATAAAAGGCTATTAGCTGTTGTAATTTACTCAAGTATTATTACATCTCTAGGAGTATTAGTTAACACTTTGATTGCTCTTTCCCTTGGAGGATATGAAGTGTCATATACGAGTATGGCTCCGTTATTTGAGGATAACAAAATGCTAAATGCTATTGCTCAGAGCTTTGATATTTTCAAAATCTGGTACTATGCTGTACTGGGTATAGGTTTGCATATTGTGACAGGAATAAGCAAGAATAAGGCAGTCACTCTTGTTGTGATTGTATTCTTAATTGGAGTTGGATTAAGTTCTCTTGGAGGTTTAATACCACAACCAGGGCTAAAATAGTTTTTTTACGAACAGCTCATTTACAAGGCGTGTTGTGATTTTTAATATAAAATTCCATTGCGTTACTTCGATAAATCCCTATTTTTAGGGATTTATCGAAAGTTTAAAGGTAATTTAATGTTATCGCTAATTGGTACTAAATAAATTTTTTAGTGAAATGAGAAAATTTTTATATATATTGTCTTTATACATAGAAAATAAATAATCACTACCTTTTTTCTGAATACTGCTTATTAATCAGAATTATGTCTAGTCCCAAGCTGAGTTATTGATTATTTTCGAGTTTGTTAAACTTCAGTGTGTTTCGGGAATATGGACTTTTCCTTAAATCACTTGGAAGGAAGAACTTCTTGATTTCTTCCATGGGGAAGGAAAATTTAAATTGACACCTGAGGGTGTATTTTTATTGCGAACTGTAGTTTTTTCGCAATCGCCCACTATATTTAATACTAGAATTCATAAATGAATATTGCCATTGAAAAGGGACAGTTATGCCATATTTTAGGGACACTCATGTCAGAAATGGGGGACAGTAGTGACACAAAAAGAGCCACTGCCTTACGGTAATGGCTCAGTCCTAAGATTAATATTTTAGCCCATGTCTTTCTCTCATCGACATTTCTCCATCAATTAGAATGGTGTATGAGTCGTGAATGTTGCGATCCAAGAAAGCATCTGCTAAGGTTTCCTCTCCAATCTTTTCATAACATCCTTGAGTATCAAATTGAGAACAGAATATGGTAGAGGCCACTTGGTGACGGGCTTCCACAATCTCTAATAAATCTCGAGCTTCACTTCCTGTTAAAGATGTTAGAAGCCATTCATCAAGTATTAGATCCTACTTAGTACATAGTGAATGAAAAGTAAGATTTCCCCCATATCAGAAAGAATATAATACAGGTAATAAATTAATGACAATTTATACTAAAGAAAATATCTATTTATGACAAAATTTATGAAAAAATGTGACTTATTTATGTTCAAAAATATCTTAAAAACAGGTGTTTTTGTGACAGAACATAATAAAATCCACATGAAGGCATTCCTGTCACGCATGTCACTTTAGCTGTAAATAGCCACTTCAAAAATCAAAATGGCCAGATAGAAGCTGATTTTGTTCAATGCACTCTGTGGCGGAAAGCGGCTGAAAATACGGTTCATTATTGCCGGAAGGGCTCCGTTGTCGGAATTACCGGCAGAATTCAGACCCGCAACTACGAAAATAATGAAGGACGCAGAGTGTATGTGACTGAAGTTGTGGCAGAGGGTGTTCAGTTTCTTGGAAAAAGAGTGACAGAGTCTGAGCATGTAACGATACCTGTACCTGAACCGGATCCTGTGCCCATGAGTTTTTCGAGGGAGGCATAATGGTGTGGATGAATCTTTCGAACAGCTTGTAAAGGTTGAAAGACTACTGGAAAACTTAATCACCATGATCGGCAGGTCGAATCGTAGGTTGACCGATTTATCAAAGCGAGTTAGCCAAGTCGAGCAATATATTGTTGAGGCTGCATCCTCAGAAACCCCCTTTCCTGATGCATGCTACACCTTTATTGCCCGAGTCGAGAAGCCAACCCCAAACTCGTAAAGAGAACCCACACAAATTCAAACCAACATTTCATTACATTTGAAATACCATTAACCCATTCTTAGCGTCCTTCCATAGAAAAAATCAATGGACCCTACAAATAACCCTCATTATTAAGGCCTGACCCCGAATTCTAGTGGTCAAGCCTTTTCTTTGTTTACCGCTGTAAAGCACTGGGGGTCAGGCACCGCTTCGCACTTTACAGCATTACAGCGACAACCCCAGCCCGCCCCCCTTTATGTACTCGTCTGTATCTTAGCCACGCCTAAGGCTAGATGATCCCAGAGGATTTGTTCGATCGCTTCCGCTTTATTTTCGTGGCAATCGATGATGAGGATGACCTCACCGTGTTTCCCTTTTAACAGTCGTTTCTTTTTCCGCAATACTTTAAAAATAAATAACTTAATCCCAAATCCAAGCATAAAGCCAAAAAAGGTACCGATGAGTCCCCAATAAATGGGCCCCCACTTTAGGGTAAATCCAAAACTAGCCCCAATTACCGCAAATACAGTCGCAAGCGCCATCGCAAGATCTATGAGCGAGGTTCCATCGGCATGGTGAAGTGAATCAAATAATTTCCGTTCTTCAACACGATTATTTAAAGGGACAGCAAAAATGTCCTCCTTCTTGACCCCTTTTTGTTCTATAGAAGATATCGCTAACTCTAGAAAAATGGTGTGTTCAAAAGTTGAGAATATTTGCATACAATCACTCCACTTTAGTTCCTTTTATTATTTCAAAATTAGGATTCTGGTAATTTAATTTCAAAAATGTCTTCTGTTCGCTATCAAACAGTTTATTGTTTTCAACAGTATTGATATAGGAATCATACATAGAAAAACCATAAACAGAGGGAAGGAACAGAAACCATTCCGGTCTTAACACGGAGGTTGCCTGCTGAATTTTGCCTAAGAAAAGTAAACTGATAGCTTCAGGTGCATGGGAAAAGTAGTAAAAGACCACAGCCCAAATAATAACAAAAAAGGCAGTGATAATTCGATGAATATAGAGTTCCCCTAACCCTGGAATCCACAAAGACCAAAATACTGATATGATAGGTTTCCGCTTATCAAGATGGTTAATCTCCAGCGCATCAATAGAAAAAGTATTAAACTGATGATCTTCTCTATCAGCTAAAATAGATATCTGATTCAAATCGACAGTTGTTCGATAGCTATCCCAAATCCCAAACAGATAAACAGGGATATAAATGAGCAACCATCTTGTGTCTAAAATAGCTTTTGCCATATCTATTTTCCCTTGAAACGAATAGATCATGGCTCCGTTTATATGTGCATGTATATTTACAAACACTTCCCAAATAAATAATACAAATCCACGGAGATTTTTTGAAAGTAAAAGATGCCCTACTCCAGGAAAAGCTGCAGACCACCAAGCAATAATAAATGGGCTCCTTAGATGAATTTGCGCCGACCCAAGCGTACTTACATAAGCTTTATAACGCCGGGCAGTATTGTCATTTGAATAGTTATTCATAAGGTTGCTCCTAAACGTCATAAAAATGGGTGTAAATATTATTACTTAATATTTACTAAAATTGGAATTGTATCCACAAAAAAAGATGTCTAAAATCAACTCCAATTAGTATGATAAAACAAAACCCCTCATGTGGAGGAGCCTTTAACATGAAGAAATTATGGTGGAAAGAAGCAGTAGCCTATCAAATCTATCTCCGCAGCTTTATGGATTCGAACGGGGATGGGATTGGCGACATCCAGGGTGTCATCTCAAAGTTACCCTATCTAAGTGACCTGGGAATTGAAGTGATCTGGATCTCCCCAATGTACCAATCACCAAACGATGATAACGGCTATGACATCAGCAACTACCAAGAAATCATGGCTGAATTCGGAACAATGGCGGACTTTGATCAGCTCCTACTAGAAACACATCGCCTCGGCATGAAGCTGATCCTCGACCTAGTCATCAACCATACAAGCGACGAGCATCCATGGTTCATCGAATCGCGCTCTGGCAGGGACAATCCAAAGCGCGACTGGTATATCTGGCGGGATGGCAAGGACAACGCTCCGCCACAAGACGGTGCTGATTTGAATAGACCATCAACCCCAACCCCCGCTGAACCTAATAACTGGGAAAGCATTTTCGGCGGCTCAGCCTGGGAATACGACCACCAAACCGAACAGTACTACCTGCACATTTTTTCGCGAAAACAGCCTGACCTGAATTGGGAAAATAGCCATGTTCGGAAAGGGCTCTTCAAAATGATCAATTGGTGGCTCGATAAAGGGATTGACGGCTTCCGCGTTGACGCCATTAGCCATATCAAAAAAGAGACCGGACTTGCTGATATGCCAAATCCCGACGGACTGAAATACGTTCCTGCTTTTCCCAAAATGATGAACGTCAACGGCATCCAGCCCTTACTAAAAGAGCTAAAGGAAGCGACATTCGCTAAATATGACATCATCACCGTTGGCGAAGCGAACGGAGTCACCGTCAACGATATTGATGTTTGGGTCGACGAAAAGCAAGGTAATTTCAATATGGTATTCCAATTTGAACACCTCGCCCTCTGGGATGCGGAAGTGAAAAAGAAACTTGATGTCGTCGAATTAAAAGAGGTCTTGTCACGCTGGCAAAAAGGTCTCGAAGGCAAAGGTTGGAACGCCCTGTTTATTGAAAATCATGACCATGCCCGTGTTGTCTCAACCTGGGGAAATGACAGTCAGTATTGGCGCGAAAGTGCAACAGCGTTCGCCGCCATGTATTTTCTGATGCAAGGCACACCGTTCATATACCAAGGACAAGAAATCGGCATGACCAACGTCCAATTTGATTCCATCGAAGAATACAATGACGTGGCCACCAAAAACCTGTACCGTTTGAAACGAATCGAAGGCATTCCGCACGCGGAAATTATGGAAGTCATCCTGGCCACGAGCCGCGACAACTCCCGCACTCCAATGCAATGGTCCGCCGATCAATCCGCCGGTTTCACCACAGGCACCCCTTGGTTAAAAATAAATCAGAATTACGTAGACATTAATGTAGCCGCTCAGCGACACGACCCAGCATCAATACTGAATTTCTATAAAAAAATGATCCGCTTGAAAAAGGCCAATAAGGTATTCACATATGGCACCTATGACCTGCTTTTACCGGATGATCCGCAAATCTACGCCTACACCAGGACACTCGGCCGAAAAAAAGTCATCGTAATCGCTAATCTTTCCGATCAACCCGCATTATTGACCAATGAGTTGGGTGCATGCTTTAACCGACGCCACTTGCTGTTAAACAACTATGGAATAACCGAACACAAACTTGAATTAGGTCCATATGAAACAAGGGTTTACCGGATAAAATAAAAAAGGCTTCGCTACTGAGCGAAGCCTCTTCTAATATGCTAACCGAAGTTTGTTGTTCTAAGAAACTCGTTTAATGCCAAGAGGTTTAGGCTGTTTTATGTGCCGTACGATCGGCTGTTTTGAAAACAGTTTTGCGGATGAATGGAATCACCCAACGGTCAAGACCGATTCGACCTGCATTATAGCCAGAGAATAAAATGATTGCCCCTAAGAAAAGGTCAGTTGGAATATGAGAAACTGTTCCTGCTAAGAAAAACGCGAAGTTCATCACAAGTCCAAAGAACATAGCAGCTGTTGTTAAACATCCAAGCAAAAGTCCAAGACCGATTAAAAATTCACCTATTGGAACGATCGTGTTAAAGATATCAACGTTTGGTAAGGCAAAGTGTTTTAGGAAATCTACATACCAGCCGTAAACCATGCCACCATCTGGACCCATTACTGGTTTAGCCACTGCACCCTTTAGATATCCTGAAGCATCAAAACCGCCAGCCAACTTGTGGTACCCTGCAGTGATCCATGAATATCCCATATATAAACGAAGGACTGTCAAAATGCCTGCTGCAATTTTGTTTTCTCTTAGAAAATTTACTACCATTTGAAACATCTCCTTTATTAATTAGAATAAATACGTTAAGTACACTGTTAATATAACAAAAAAATGACCAAATGGGTGGATTTTCCTTCGAATTCACAAATCTGTAATAAATGTATGAACATTTTATTACACCGTAATAGTGAAAACCTCATCAACATTGACATAGCAGTCAAAAAAGACAATCCGTACCGAATCATCTCTTCACCACTTTAAAGCACCGGGGGTCAGGCACCCAATTATGCTTCACAGCGTTAATTCGTCCTCCTATCACTCATTTACTAATTATTAGCACTGTTAAATAATCCAAACAGGCAAACACTAGCTGTAAGAAAACTGTAAGTGGAGTGGCATAATTGGAAAAAAAACATAACATTCGTTTAACCTCTTCGGAGATAGGTTACCTTTGGGCTAATTACCAGGGGGATAGCTTAGCCAAATGTGTATTAACGGTATTTCTACATAACGTAGAAGACACTGAAACGCGCCCAGCAATCGAGTACGCCTTATCACTGGCCCAAAATCACTTAGAAAAAATCACCGAGATTTTTACCGGAGACCATATCCCCATTCCGCTAGGATTTACTGATGAGGACATAAACTTGAATGCACCCAGACTGTTCTCAGATTCATTTTATTTAAATTACCTCCTAGACATGGCCAAGGGAGGGCTGCATCGTACGCCTATGCTTTGCAGAATACGCACAGACAAGATGTTAGGGATTTCACAACAGCGTGTTTAGCCACCGTCGCCGAGCTATTCAATATGGTCACAGAAATTCTATTAAACAAAGGTCTTTCAATCAGACCACCTTATATAACACCGCAACATCAAGTTGAATTTGTAAAAAAGCAAAGCTTTCTGTCGGGGTGGTTTGGCGAAAAGCGGCCCCTTGTAGCACTCGAAATTTCCCATCTAGCTACAAACATTCAAACAAATGCGATGGGAAGAGCCTTAGCGATCGGATTTGCCCAAACGGCAAAAACAGCAGATGTTAGGGATTATATGGTCCGTGTCAAAGAAATAGCTAAAAAACATATCGAAATATTTCATGCCACTTTAACGGAGGAAAGCTTACCAGCCCCAATGACCTGGGACAGCGATATATTGGATTCAACGAAACCACCTTTCTCAGACAAGCTGATGATGTATCACATATGTTTAATGTATATTACCGGCATCGGGAACTATGGTACGGCGCTATCACAAAGCATAAGGAAGGATTTGATCCAAAAATACACTCGACTTATATCAGAGGTAGGATTATTAGCTGAAGATGGTGCAAATTTAACAATCAAACACGGCTGGATGGAATGTCCACCACAAGCTCCACCAAATGACTTAATGAACAGAGAACAATAAAAAAAGGAGCCTGCCTCCAATACACTTGGAGGCAGGCCCCCAATCCCCGACCTACATCTTGCTTTCCATCAATGGAGAAAATAATGCATCGATGAGATAAGTTTGCTTTCTTGCTAACTTCGTAAGACATGTATTGCAAATTGCCCCAATTCCTAGAGGAGGTTTCCCATATTTAGCTAAAATAGCTTGGGTAAATGGATCTTTACTATCAGAATGAACAAGCTCATATCCGGTTTTAATGACCTTCCTAGTATTCGCACCACAAACAATACATGCCTTAACCAATACGCATTTCCCCTTTTATACTTTATATATGATGAGGAAATCCAAGTATTCCATTTTTAAGACTTTGAAAAATAAAGAACGATTCCGCAGACACTGAGGCGACTCTCGGCCACCCCACCAAATCATCTTTAACGCTGGTGTCGCAGCTGGTAATTTTTGGCGATTAGCCGATAAAAATTGCCAAAACGGTCGATAAAACCACGATAGCGGCCGATAAACGTTCCTAGTGCAATGCCCAGCCCCCAAAATGCCAAAAAACCGTAATAAAGCACCTAACAAACCAACGACGAACCAACCTAATCCCAGCACATCCCAAAAGCTACAAAAACACCCCAAAAAACCACAAAAAAAGGCAATCCGGCCAACCACCACCACCACCGAATCCCCTTCCAAATTAATTTATTTTCCCACTATAATTCGATCCCCAAGCACAATTGAATAAGCTTCAATCGTCCCAACAGGCAGCTCTAACGTTTTAACCGCACCACGAATCGGAAATATTATTCGATTTGGTTTCAAGTTCTTCCTTACAGCTACCACCACATCATCGTCATCAAGAAACACAACATCAATCGCAAAAAACATAAAGAACATATGGATTGAATTACAGGGTGAAAACATAATGCCTTCATCCACAATCGGTTTCCGTCTAAACATCAGCCCTCTAAACCGCGGCCAAAATCGATCGTAAACCTTTATCGTAATAGGTACATCAATGTCACTAATTCGCCTTATAATTTTCACAAAATCGCCCTTCCTTCTCCTACCGTACATAGCGATTTTACCAATTAAAGTGCTATATTTAAATAGCAAACAAACGAAAAGGCAAACCTTGAGAAATCATGGGACGCAAAACTATAGGGACTTACGAGCAATGCCGAAGTCAGCCAGTTACCGAATCTGTAGAAGGGCTTACGAGAATACCAAAGTTAGCTAGTTGCCGAATTTGTATAATGGTTTACAGAGATTACCAAAGTCAGTCAGTTACCGAATCTGTAAAAGGTCACTCGGACTATTCCGAAGTCAACCATTTACTGAATCAGTAGAAAGGCTTTTTTGGAATACCAAAGTTTAGCCAGTTTACGAATTTGATTGAAGAGCTTACACGGAATGTCGAAGTCAGCCATTTGCCGAATCTGTAGAACAGCTTACAGGCTATACCGAAGTCAGCCAGTTACCGAATCTGTAGTGTTACTTATCGTTGTTTGCCAAAATATTATATGAGGTGAACATAATGATGAAGAAAATCAGTGGTCTTTTCATTGAAGAGACGGGACAAGGTATGACAGAGTACGGACTAATTTTAGGACTAATCGCTCTAGCTGCAGTGGCTGCTCTAGGGTTATTTGGTGACGCCATCAGCGCCAAATTTACAGAAATTAAAGGCAAGCTTGAAGGCACAGATGTAACACCACCTGAATGATAATAAGTTAAATAATAATGATTAATCAAAATCCCTACTTTCGTTCGTGCATTTGGAAGTGGGGGTTTTTTATAATCTCAAGCGCTGACGACCCAACCATCAACACATCAAACAGCCCTCTTCAGCGCGAAATATCCAGCACCGACGCCGCTAATCACCACTCAAGCTGGCGTTTTAAGCATGTCCAATGAGGTGAAAAATGCTACTAAATATAATTTTGTTACTAATCCTTGTAATCTCATTCATTACCGATCTCAAAAGCAGACGCATATTAAATAAGATTACCTTCCCGACCATGATCCTGGGACTAACCTATCACACCATAACTGCTGGCACGCACGGCTTAACATTCAGCGGACTAGGCTTATTGGCAGGCTTTGGTGTACTATTAATCCCCTATCTAATGGACGGAATGGGCGCAGGCGACGTCAAGCTTCTAGCGGCCATAGGGGCACTAAAAGGCGCAACCTTCGTGTTTGGGGCATTCTTATTTACCGCCATCATCGGAGGCATAATTGCTGTCATCATCTTAATTTGGAAAAAAGAACTACTAATCTCACTTAAACGCATCATTTTTTTTACAAAACTAAGAAAGCTGAGCGGCCTGGACCAGAATGAATATCATCACGCCTTCCCATATGGCGTCGCGATCGTCCTAGGTACCATCATCCAGCTCGGAGTAAACTTCGGATGATTCGCTCCCAGAAAGGCCAAGCAACAGTCGAACTAGCCCTCAGCTTAGTGGTACTTTTGCTCATCGTCTTCGGCATCATCGATTTTGGGCGAATTTTTCAAGCCTATTTAACAACAAACAACGCCAGTCGTGAAGGGGCACGGTTAGCCACACTAGGCGCGACTGATACGGAAATCATCAAGACGACGAAGGACGCAGCTCAAGTCGAACAGACTGACAAGTTGACCGTCACCGTCACACCGCAGCCGGAACTGAGAAAAAGAGGCGTATATGTGACCGTCTCCACCACATACCCAGTGACAATATCCGTACCGCTTATGGAAATCGTATTGCCAAACCCTTTTACTGTTAAAAGTAAAACCGTGATGAGGGTGGAATAGTATGAGCACAATCATAAAAAAAGAAAATGGTGCAGTCGTTGTCGTCGTCGCACTCCTGATGTCCGTTTTACTAGGCATCACCGCACTCGTCATTGATGGCGGCATGCTGTACATGGAAAAGCAAAAATTGCGAGACATCGCCGATGCCGCAGCCCTTGCCGGTGCACAGGAACTGCCGGCAACACCAGCGATGGCAACAGCCAAAGCAACCGAAACAATAACCTTAAATGGGGAAGATCCCAATAAATTTAACATCATCTTTAGTAAAAGTGATCACCGAATCACCGTCAGCGCTGAAAAAACAGTCGACCTCGTGTTCGCCAAAGCAATCGGCTTCGCTCAAGCCAAAGTTGACGCCGTTGCCCATGTCGAAATCGGAACGCTTATGTCAGGAAGAGGCGCCGTTCCAGTAGGGGTAGAGGATACAAGCCAACTAACCTTTGGTGACATCAAATATCTTAAAGTTGAAGACGCCACAGTCGGGAACTTTGGTGCCCTTGCCCTAGCAGGGCCGGGAGCAAATATATTCGAAGAAGATTTTAAAATGGGATATGACCAAGAACTTCGTGTGAACCAAATCATCAATACACAAACAGGGAATTTAGCAGGACCCACCGCCAGAGCAGTTAACTACCGGATAGCTGCCTGCCCAACTGCGACCTATTTGAATCACCCTGATGATTGTCCAAGGATTATACTGGTGCCCGTGTTCCAGACCGTGGTAACGGACCAAAACCAAATAAAGGCCGTAAAGATCGTTGGCTTTGCCAAGTTCTTTATCGAAACTGTTGCATCAACAAGCCAATCCGCTGAAATCGTCGGGCGCTTTATTGAAGAAACAGCTTCAGGCGAAATTGCCTACGGCACGCCAAGCTACGGAGCCTATGGATACAAACTAACAAGATAGATACTCCATTGTACGGATAATATGAGTACTTTTAACAAGATAGCCAAGGGTCGGAAATTATGAGTTCTCCTAACCAGATAGTCCGGGTTCCCAAAATAAAGAGGCGGGAAACTCCGCCTCTAAAATATCAAGACAGACAGCAGGTGAAGGGATGAATCCTAAGAAAATCTGGATGCTGTCAATGGTGATCGCATCCATTTTTACAATCATTTTTTACTTCTATTTAAGCAAAGGGGAAAACCAGCAAGTATCATCCTCTGAAAATAAGTCCGAGAACGTAGTTTCTGTGCAAAAGAAAGAAACGAATAAAGCGGCGCAAACAAACAATGAAAAGCTAAAAATCAGCCCAAACAAGCGCGCAATCTCGATCGCGGTTGACCAAGTCAAAGGGGTATCCGGTTTAATCCGCCCAGGAAACTTTGTCGACGTCATCGCCTTTATCCCAGAAAGTCCGGAGGGACCAGCGAAGACCGAAATCCTCCTGCAAGGAATCAAAGTTCTCGCAGTTGGTAGCCAAACCGGCAAAACGATAAAAAGCATCGAGCCGGCCTCTGAGCTAGCCTTAACCTATCCATCCGTGACCGTAGAAGTGACGCCCGAGCAAGCCGTATCAATTGCCACCGTATCGGTAAAAGGTTCCCTTACCCTAATGCTGCGCAAAACACCGGCACAGGATTCGAAAAAAGGAGTGACAGCAGATGCAGATTAACTACCTAGTCTTTAGCTCAAAAGTCTCCTTTGGAACCGAAATCGCCGAAATGCTGCACGGGAAACGACACATAGTCAAAACAATCACAACCGAAACCGACCTGAAAAAGGAGCTCGAAGCAAGCGCACCATCAATCATCATCATCGGTCAGTTTCAGCACAAGAACCCTTACGAAGTAGCTCGAGAATTTTCGCTAAAATACCGAAATACCGTCGTCCTGCTCATGCTGCCGGCCGACCAAATCGACCTGAAGCAAGCGCTCTACTCGGGGGTTGTCGACATCCTACCCCAACACTGCACCAAGCAAGATTTCCTGACTTCCATTGAAAAAGTAGAGCAGACCCTTGCACTCAAACTAGATGGCGCGGCAAGCCAACCACTCGCTACCCATCAAAAGGACGGCAAAATTATCGTCTTCCTGAGCACAAAAGGAGGAGTCGGCAAAACAACCCTGGCGGTCAATGCCGCAACCGCACTCGCGAAAAAGAACCTCGCAGTCGCTGTCATCGACCTCGACCTGCAGTTCGGCGACGTGCCCTTGCTATTTGATAAAGAACCGAAAGCGACCATTTACGATTGGGTCAAGGAATCGTTGGATTCCAACGACGGGCAGGTCGAGCCCTATATGATGAAGCACCAATCCGGCGTTGAATTCATTGCCGCGCCACCCTTGCCTGAATTTGCCGAACTCATCAGCGGCGACCATGTTTCGCGCCTAATCGAGGAACTGAAGAAGCGCTACGATGTCGTCATCATCGACACACCGCCCAGTCTAGTCGAAACGAACCTTGTTGCACTAGACCACGCCGATGACATCCTGCTCATCACCTCACTCGATCTGCCAGCCCTAAAGAACGGAAAGCTGGCGCTCGATACCATGACCCTGTTAGGCTTTACCGATAAAATAAAAATCGTTTTAAACCGCGATGCCGAAATGAAAGGAATGAACTTTGAGTCGATTGAAGGCGTGCTCGGAAAAAAAGTTTTCGCGAGAATCCCAAGCGATTACATGACCGTAATTTCCTCAATTAACAAAGGCGTTCCATTCGTAATCTCAGCACCGCGCACACAAGTAGCTAAAGCAACACTAAAGTTTGCCGAAAGCCTAGTAACAATCCCTAAAGTCCCAAGCGAAAAATCAAAAAAGACCAAGCGCTTCAAAGGATTATCATTTAAAAAAAGCTCTAAAAGTTAACTTTGTTACTAGTTTACAATAACTAAAAAAGACAGCCGAGAGTTCCCGCCATCACTCCACTGGGTCAAGTGACCGAAGAGAGGCCAAGAGTAACTGAAACAGCGCAGCAGTGACCAAAGCTGGGAAAAAAACACCCAAACGGTAACTGAAACAGGGAAGTAGGACCGAAGCTGGGGAAAAAAAGCCCAAATGGTAACTCCACAGCGCAGAAGACGCTCCCATACCGCCCCGCGGTTTGCTGAGCATCCTAGAGCGGAAATCAACAAACTAGTTACAAAGCCTAAAAAAAGAAATAACACCATCGGAGGGATATCATCGTGTCCTTGCTGAAACGATTAAACGAAAAGAATCTAGTCTCTCCTTCAGTCAAAACAGCTGTCGAACAAATCATTGAAAAAAAGGAAACCAAAAAGACGAAGGACTATGGCCTGAGAAACCTGCTCCACAAGCATCTGATCACCGAAATAAAGAAACAAATCATCGAAGCCGATGATGAAATGGAAAAATTTATCGAGCAGGAAGCGATGAAATTCCTAAGTGAAGAAAGCGATCGCCTCACCTTTGAGGCCAAAAAAGAGCTGGTCACATCGGTTATGAATGAATTAATCGGATTTGGGCCGATCACGCCGCTGTTAAATGATTCGAGCGTCTCGGAAATCATGGTCAACGGGCCCAACCAAATCTACGTCGAGCAGCATGGAAAGCTCCAGCTCAGCGACTACACCTTTCGCGACGACGAACATGTCCTGCAGGTGATTGAAAAAATCGTCGCCCCGCTAGGCCGAAGAATCGATGAAAGCAGCCCGATGGTCGACGCCAGACTTCCGGATGGTTCGCGGGTCAACGCGATTATCGCCCCATTATCACTCGACGGGCCATCGATCACGATCCGGAAGTTTCCAAACAAGCGCCTCCAAATCGAGGACCTAACCGGATTCGGCACGCTTTCATCCGAAATGGCGCAATTTCTGGACGCCTGTGTCAAAGCGCGCCTGAACATCTTCATCAGTGGCGGTACCGGTTCCGGAAAAACAACACTGTTGAACGTGCTGTCCTCATTCATCCCACATGACGAACGAATCGTCACGATTGAAGATGCCGCCGAGCTTCAGCTTTCGCAGGAGCATGTCCTTCGCCTCGAGACAAAGCCGCCCAATATTGAGGGCAAAGGGGCAATTGGCATCAGGGATTTAGTGAAAAACTCACTGAGAATGCGGCCGGACCGGATTGTCATCGGCGAAATTCGCAGTGGAGAAGCACTCGACATGCTGCAAGCGATGAACACCGGACATGACGGCTCACTCGCGACCGGTCACTCGAACTCGCCGCGCGATATGCTGGCCCGCCTCGAAACGATGGTGTTAATGGCCGGTCTCGATTTTCCAATCAGAGCCATCCGTAGCCAAGTCGCCAGCGCCATCGATCTGATCGTGCAGCAATCGCGCCTCAAGGACGGTTCGAGGAAAATTACCCACATCACCGAAGTTGTCGGCATGGAAGGTGAGACGATTACACTACAAGACATATTTATTTACAAACAAGACAGCATCAATAAGGACGGCAAAGTTTCCGGGCACTTTACACCGACTGGAATTCGCCCGATGTGTGCCGGCAGAATCGAAAATCACGGAATCAACCTTCCGAGTGAATGGTTTGAAGAGAGGTGGTAAATCAATCATGTTTTGGCTTCTATTTTTCGCGTTAACCATCCTGTTCGGCTCGCTCGGAATGCTATTTCAACCAAAGGCAAGCCAGGTCGACCGCCTGAACAAATTTTTCCCAAAAGAAGTGACCGAAGAGGTAACGGAGGAGGACCAACAACGCCAGAAATTTAATTTGAGTGAGCTCAAGTCATTTTTGGCAAGGCTATCTGGAAAATTTTTAACAAAGAAAAACTCGACCAAGTGGGAGCAAAAACTTGAGGCCGCCAACCTTCCACTCAGAACTGAAGAGTTCATGGCGATAAGACTGCTGGCCGGGATTGGACTCGGGGGAACAGCCGCCATCCTAAACATGCCACTGTTCATCATCACCGTTAGCGCAATACTAGCAACCTTCCTGCCTCACTTTTATGTAAAAAGAAAAATTGCCCAGCGCTTAGCACGATGTACCACACAACTGCCGCAAGCGTTAGGCACCATGGCAACATCGATGAAATCCGGCTACAGCTTCCTACAGTCGATGCAGGTCATCGCTCAAGAGGTGCCCGACCCAATCGGGACAGAATTCAAGAAAACCTTACGCGAAATTAACCTAGGAGTTCCGCTCGAGGAAGCGTTTGAAAACTTACAAACCCGGCTACCGACCGATGACATCAAAATCGTCGCCAATGCCATCATCATCCAACGGTCAACCGGCGGCAACCTAACGCAAATATTAGATACAATCCAAGAAACCATCACCGACCGCGTTCGCATCAAGGAAGAACTCAGGGCCCTAACCGCGCAGGGGAAAATGTCGGCGTGGATCATCTCCCTGCTGCCCGTCATCCTCGGGTTCATCCTGAACATCATGAATCCCGAATACTTCCACCCGATGCTCACCCAACCGCTTGGCTGGACCATGCTTGGCGTGGGGGCCGTATCCGGGATAATCGGCTGGTTCGTCATCCAAAAAATCGTCAACATCGAGGTGTAACCCATGGTATTGCTGTTAAGCATCCTATTATTTGGATTTTGCACACTAGTATTCTCACAGCTCTTTGTAAAAATAGGGAAGAATCGCCGTAACCTCCAAAGAAGATTGAACACGATTGCTAGAGACCGGGGGTATGTTGAGGAACAAGAACTCGACGATTTAAAACAAGAAAAATCCTTAAAAGAAAGGTTACTAGAGCCGTTTATCATCAAACTACGCCAAGCCGTCGATAAAAATATGGGCAAGCAAAAGCAAGCCAGGATGGAAATAAAATTACATGAAGCGGGCTCGCCCTTCGGGCTTAAAGCCGTCGATTTCCAACTGCTGCAAATCTCGATCGCTTCGATTACGTTTGTCGCCTTCCTATTACTTTTCGCCATCGGCAGCGACGAACCGCTTAAAGGAGTCATGGTCGCGATAATCGCCGGGCTCTTCGCACTAGTCTATCCGCCAATGTATCTAAATGGTAAAAAGAAAAAAAGAATCAAAACCATCGAAAAAGACATGCCCGATTTTTTCGACATGGTCAACGTATCAATTGAAGCGGGAATGGGCCTAGACGGCGCCCTGAAACGGGTTTGCACCCAAATGAGCGGTCCCATATCGATCGAATTCAAACTAGCAATAGAAGACATGAAACTAGGAAAATCAAGAAAACACGCCTTCGAAGAACTGCGCGACCGCATTCCGTCCGAATTCTTCAAAAGCGTCATCAACTCAATCATCCAAGCCGATCAAATGGGTATCGGCATGACCAAAGTCCTACGCGCCCAAACCGAAAGAATGCGAGAACAAAAGAAACAGGCTGTCAAAGAAAAAGCTATGAAGGCCCCAGTAAAAATGCTCATCCCAATGGTCCTGTTCATCTTCCCAACCCTATTCATCATCCTACTAGGCCCAGTCGTCATCAACCTAGTAACCAAATGGATGTAAGAGCATTGGTATGCTCTCAGGCTGTCGAGAAACTCTCGACAGTCTATTATTTTGCCTAAATAGGCTGTTCAATAGGTCTGTTGATTTCCGTTCCAGGCGCTTCGCGCACCTTAGGGGCGGGCGGTGAGCCTCCTCGGCGCTAAAGTGCCTTAGGGTCTCACCTGTCCCGCTGCTCCCGCAGGAGTCTTCGCGCCTTCCACTCCAATTAACCGGGCGGTTCCAGTACAGACCTTGCAATCCCCAACCCCAAAAATTACCTATTTTTAATTTAATCCCACCCCAAAAACAAAAAAAGTCAACTCGGCAAACACACCAAATCGTCTCTTTCTGAATCCCCTCCCTAGGGAATATAGATTGTCAAAAATCATAACAGTTTGTTAAGATTAATTTTCTAAGTAATTTATTATATAATAAGTAAAAGTGATTCATTAAAGTTAGGTGGGGTGAGAATAATGGCTGTTCGTAAAGAAGATTTGTTGAGAATGATCGAGAACCTTGATAATGCAGACAAAAAGGCAGCTTTCGATTTTATCCAATTTTTAAGTGAACGTTCAAAGCAGAAACCTCAGACTTGGAAAAAAATCGATGACTTAGATCCAGATGATGAACCATTAACTGAAGAAGAACTAAAACAACTGAAAAGTGATGAAGGTTATATAACAGGGGAGGATGCAAAGCGTGAATTCGGACTACAAGTTGATTTACCATAAGTCCGCAGTAAAATTCATTGCTAAACAAGATAAATCTTCTCAAGTTAGAATTGCGGCTGGCTTAAAAGGATTGTTAAAGGTTCCACCAGATGGTGATATTAAGAGCTTAAAAGGACAAACTGGATTCTATCGTTTAAGAATAGGTAGTTATCGGATACTTTTCAATATAGATCATGAAGAACAACTTATTTATATACAAGCTGTTGGTAACCGTGGTGATATATATAAATGACTTAAAGGTTCATTGGATAAGCAATGAACCCTTCTTTATTATGGACAAATTAGAGCCTTAGTTAAATGAAAAAGGAATATGGTTGATATAAAACACATAATAGATGGGGAACAAATGCACAGTGAGTCAGGGGCCCAATTGCACTGTACAGCGTTAAAGAGAAAATAGGAAACGCTGGGGCAATATTTAGTAATTTTTGGAGATTGGCCGATAAAAATGCCAAAACGGTCGATAAAATCCGAAAAACGGCCGATAAAACCACGAAAGCGGTCGATAAACTTTCCTAGTGCAATCCCCAGTCCCCAAAATTACCTATTTTTATTAAAACCCCACCCCAAAAATCCGTAACAGAGCACCTAACAACCCTAGGCAATAGCAAGAACATCCGAAAAAACCCAAAACCCACAAAAAAAGGCGACTCGGCCCCACTCACCGAATCACCTTTACCACATTAACGCACCGGGGGTCAGGCACCCAATTGCACTGTACAGCGCTAAAGTGCGCCCGCTACAAGCCCACCACGAGCCCATCACGAGCCCGCCGCACCCCCAACGACACTCATAAACATCTACCCCAACTTCAACAGATCCTGCAGATCCCCAGTTGACAGCTCGGTGATCCAATTCTCGCTCTGGATAATCTGATCATTCAGCGACTGCTTCTTCTCCAGCATCGCGTCAATCTTCTCCTCCAGCGTCCCTGTACTAATCAACTTGTGCACATGAACAAACCGATCCTGGCCAATCCGATAAGCCCGGTCCGTCGCCTGATTCTCCACCGCCGGATTCCACCAGCGGTCATAATGAATCACATGATTCGCAGCCGTCAAATTCAGCCCCGTCCCGCCAGCCTTCAAACTCAACAAGAACACCGGAAACTCCCGATCCTGGAACCGCCCAATCATCAGATCACGCTGCAGCTTCGGCACACTCCCGTTCAAAAACGGCACCTCCACCGCAAACTTTTTCTTCAAATGGTCGCGGATGATCTCACCCATATGGATATATTGGGTAAAAATAAGGCAGCTTTCACCCGCATCAAGCACCGCTTCAACCAACTCGCTCAACTTTTCTAGCTTCGTCGACCGCTCCAGCAAACTTCGAGGATGCACTTCCTTCAAATACAACGCCGGATGGTTACAAAGCTGCTTCAGCTTCCCAAGCATCTGCAGAATCAAACCCTTGCGTTCAAACCCCGACAGCTGCTCAATCTCCGCAAACGTATCCCGCACCAACTGCTCATACAACGAGGCCTGCTCAGCCGTCAGCGGGCAATACTCCTTCTGCTCCAGCTTATCTGGCAAATTCAACGCCACATCTTGATCCTTCTTCGTCCGCCGCAACAAGAACGGCCGAATCAGCGCCTGCAACTTCTCAATCTTTTCCTTCTTGCCATCCTTTTCAATCGGCACCACAAACCGCTTCTGAAACTGCCCCAAGCTTCCCAAATAACCATGATTGGAAAAATCGAAAATCGACCATAGCTCACTCAAGCGGTTCTCCATCGGCGTCCCCGTCAACGCAATATGATGGTGCCCCTTCAACTTCCGAACCGCCCGCGATTGCTTCGTCGCCGAATTCTTGATATTCTGCGCCTCATCAATCGCCACCGAACTCCACGTCAACGATTCAAACTCCTCCAAATCGAGATGAGTTAACCCGTAAGAAGACAGCACAATATCCGCCCCCGCAGCAGCACTTGAAAAAGCCTCACCCTTCAACCGGTTCGATCCATAATGAAGATACACCTTTACCCCGGGCGCAAACCGCTCAATCTCCTTCTGCCAGTTCCCGAGCACCGACGTTGGGCAAATAATCAATGCCGGCCCGACTTCGCCTCTTTCTTTTGCTAAAAGTAAATAAGATAACAGTTGCACCGTTTTCCCGAGCCCCATATCATCAGCGAGACAAGCCCCAAAACCAGCCTTCCGCAAAAACCATAACCAGCTCATCCCCAGCTGCTGATAAGGACGGAGCTCGCCACGAAAACTCGCCGGTACTGGCTCTTCCGGAATTTCCTTCACCTCAGATAGCTGTTTCATCATCGACTTCCATTGCCGGTTCAATTCAATTTGTATCCGGGCAAACGCCTTTGGATTCTCGAGCTCATCTTCATGAGCTTCCTCTTCGGCAAGTAACTCCTGCTCCAACAAATCTCGAACATGAAGCCCTTGTTTGTCAGCCTTTTTCATCATCTCTTGGATCTGCTTAATGAACTGCGGATCAAGCTTAATCCAACGTCCCTTCACAAACACGAGCCGCCGCTTTTCATCAACGAGCTGTTGAAATTCCGATTCCGACAAATCCACACCGTTCATCGAGAAGCGCCAGTCATAATCAAGCAAAGCCTGCAAGCCAACGAAAGACGGACCGTGACTCGAGCTGCCCTTCACGCGTGCCTTCACCTTTAAGTTGGCATTTTTCATCGCCTGCCACCAACTCGGTAGCAAAATCTCCACACCTAAAGCCACCAGCGTTTCACTAGCCTCCGTCAAAAATTCCCACGCTTCGTTCTCTGATAAACGTCGAGTAACCCTACGAACCCCTGTCTCGGTTTCGACACCTAACCACGGAAACAGAGCCACCCAGCGCGCCTCCTCAAGTGCCACTTTCCCGAGAAACGGTCGCCAACTAGCAGGCATAGCCTCATCGTCAACACTAAACAACTGCTCCTCCGCAACCTTCCCGCGCAAAAAGACGTTCAAATTCCACTCTTGATCAGCCTCAACCGGTTCCTCTAATTGCACTCCAACCGTAAATGGGGTCGGATCTTCCTTCAAGCCAATCCACTGCAACCAACTATCCTCATCGAAAAAGCCAGCCAGTGCCTGCGTCGACACACCTTGATCCCGCAAATGCGAAAGCTTTTCCCCGAACGCCGCCTTCATCTCCGCATTTTGATTCAAATAAGCATCGAGCGCTCCATTAAACCAATCGCCAATAAAGCCCTGAACAGGGATTACTGCCGCCTCACCATCATCAGCTAACGCCGCATCCTCAACTCCGACACCAGCATCCTTGCCGCCAACATCCGTAGCATCTCCAACACCAGCCCCAGCACCAACCCGACTCTCATCACCATCGACCACAACAGTCTGCTCCCAAAACCCCGGACCAAACTCACTCAACACCCGCTCAGGCAGCGCCCAGCGAAACTGCTCATGCTCCCACACCGCAAAATCCGGGAGCCAATCCTTCTCAACCACAGATTCATGAATAGCCGGGGCCGCCGCCAAACAAACCTGCGACAAATCGTCCCAATCCCAATCAATAAAGCGATTGAACGGCTCCTTCGCAAACAGCGTCACCAGCTGCCAGCCATCCAAGACCACGCCTTCCACACCACTGACAACAGCCTTTTCCGCCATCGTCCCGTAAAAACTTTCCTCATGACGAAAGAAGAGCAGATTTTTCCAAATACTCACTGGAACAATCTCGCCCGCATCTTTTTCCGCTTTTAAAAAATACCGATTACCAGCTAAAGGGAGAAGGTGAATTTTTAAATATCTAGTTTTAAGCATCGATCAACTTACCCCTTTTACATTCTTCTTGAAAAGCGCGCAACCGTTTCGTTTGCATCAGCAACAAAGTCAAAAACCTCTCCCAATCCGCAAGGCGCCCCAATTTTTTATAAATCGTCCGCAGCTTCTTCAATAGCTTCACGGCCTCCCGATAACTAGCCCGATTTTTCAACTCAATATTGTCGGCAATCGCTTGATGATAAAGGGGCAGAAGCGCACCTGGATCCTGCTTTTGCACCTCTTTAACCCTTTCTTTTTCTAAATAGGGAAGTTCAGCGCCGATAAAAGCCTGGAGCTCAACCCACTTTTCAAAGCCTCGTTGCTTAAATAAAAAAGTATCATAGACCCGAAAACTGTAAGGAAGACTCTGAACAAGCGTGCGTTCAAGCAAATCGGCTCGGTCCACCTCTTCACAATAGGGCACGACAAGGTCTAAAGCCATCCCGGTAAAATCAATACAGGCATCATAGCTATGAAGACCCCGCAGATACCCATTCAACCGTGAAACGAACAGGTCAATAAACGGACCAATCCGTTTCCACTCCTTTTGAAACGTAAACTGCTCCAGCCAATACAGCATATAAGGGACCCCAATCATCTCCAGGTTCGCTAATAATTCCAGCCCCTCGTCATCCTTTTTGGCTAAAATGTCCTGATGAATCAATCCGACCTGCACTGGCAGATAATCCGGGTTCCGCATCGCTAATTCCTCAAGCCGTTCTCGTTCTGAAAGGTGCCACGGCGACTTCTTAAACAATTGGCTCCACAGCAAGCGGTATAAATGGATGCCCTCGTAGGCGAGTCCATCCGAGACCTCTAATAAGCCACTAGCGTCATCTTTTAATTTTTCGATAAAACCATCAAAGGCAAACGGCATCGACGTGATCGACAGCCGGGCGATTGCCTTTTCGATATCCTCAATCATTCCATGAAATAAATGGCGATAATAACGATCCACCATTGTATCGGTATGACCAAATTCCTCGCTAAGATCTGCCAACAACATAAACGAATGCATATTGGCAATTAATTCATACAAGGTTCGCCATTCGGTTTCAATTGGAGAATCAGCCTTAATCCGGCGCCAATAAACCCGAAACAATTCAGGGACGACGTACGGATTGGGCTGGCCATTTCCGACCATCATCCTCTGAAAGCTATCTAAAAAAGTTTCGCTCCAATCCTGATAATTGGCTTCCGGCTTTTTCGATGCCTTTAATAAATCACGCGCTGTTTGCAGTCCCCAATTCGTTGCTGCCGTCTTCGCTTTTATCGGCTGACGCCAGTCCTCGACCCAAGTCGCGACACTGGCAACCTGAGAGAGGGCATGAAAAAACACCGCCAACTGGTGCCGACAAAAGCCTTCTTCTGGACAAGAGCATTGACTCGTCTCAAGAAAGCTCAAATCAAGCTTCACCTGAACCGGTGTGACATCCTGAACCCCAGCTGCTACTATATCCCCGTCAAATCGCAGCTGATAGACAAGGCCTTGGCGATACAACATCAGCCCCTTTTGAACAAGCTTCGCGTCTTCGTCACGTTCAGGCCTTAACAGTCCTTTCATATTTCGAGAGGCAAACTCCAATAGTTCTGCATTATATTCTGTAATGGGCGCCACTACAAACAACCCCTTTATAAAGTGAAAAAGTATACTTTTTAGAACTTCGATTAATGTTTAGCGCAAGCAGCAAAGGCGCATCCGCTTTTCTTTTAGGCAATGTAAAATTAGAATGGTGATTTCCGCTCCAGGATGCTCCCGCACCTGCAGCGAAGATCAACTTGGTTGCAAAATCAACAATGAGTTTTATCATAACCTTCTGTTAAAAATCCATATTCTTTTATTATACCAAAAAAAGGGGAGGAAAAGACGGGGGAAGCGGAAGTGATGGATGCCTTCCCAATCACCTTCGCCAACCGATCTCTTTGCATCTCAATCAAACCTCATCTATTGTTGCCAAAAATCCAAACCAAAAACCCGCTCAGTCAAAACCAGCGGGGTAGTTATAGAAACATTGATGTCTTGACCAAGGTCTTTTTTAGGGCCTTGCGCACTGCTTCACATGTCTAGCTCCAGCGCCTAGTGTACTTCACCCACCTCCGCAACGATTGAGTCAACATCGGATCGCTGTGCTCTCCGTGTTTCCTTTATCTCAGTCAGTGTGCTCCAGTCCTGTCGTGCGCTAACCGGGCGCTTCCGCTTTTCTATCTACAACGAATAAATATCGTCTTCTTCTTTAAAACGGAAGAATATCGAAAAAATAAAAATAATCGCTGTTAGTATCCATGTAAATAAGAAAGACATTCCAAGTCCAATGTTTGTAGTTAGGG
Organism: Bacillus sp. 1NLA3E; assembly: GCF_000242895.2. Taxonomy (NCBI): domain Bacteria; kingdom Bacillati; phylum Bacillota; class Bacilli; order Caryophanales; family Bacillaceae; genus Bacillus; species Bacillus sp. 1NLA3E. Next base: position 4,553,594 of record NC_021171.1, on the reverse strand, counting down.
AAGGACTTTTCCATTCATGGTAAACCGTGTAAAGGACAGGGAATGCCATACAGATATATACAATAAATAACGAAATCAACCTAATTGTCGTTTTCCGCTCCATTTTCGAGAAAATTAGTAAAAAACTAAAGAAGAGCAAGAGTAGTGATAAAAAAGTAATCAATAGTAAACTATTCAATTAAAACGCTCCCTTCCTGCATACTTAATTATTTCGGGAAAATTTTGAATATTCCTGCAGAAAATTCAAAATTTTTCTAAAATAATATAAATAGTAATCTCATCAAAAGTGTTAAGGAGCACTCAAAAGTAAGGAGGGGATACTCGTGTTTATTCTCAAATAGTTATTTCCGTATCATATTATTCCCAATAAATAAACAAATTTCCTTATTAATCACCAACTTAGATAAAGCGAAAAATTTGTATTTAGGATAACAAACATATGATGAATTTTAATGAAATTTACAAGAAACGGCAAAAATAACTCAATATCTACAAAAAAATTACATTTTCTTGATAAGATATTGTTAACTGGTATGATGTATGCTAATATAATTTTAAAGAATCAGAATTAAACAACAGGCTTTAAAGTTCCATTATTTTTCAATTAGAAAGGGGATAGAATTATTCAAAACAAAGAATTGTCCTTTCTCACAGCAGAAAAAGTTCGGGATATCATTATTAAAAATGGCATGAAACCCGGAGATAAATTGCCAAGTGAAAGTGAGTTAATCGAATTATTTAAAGTAAGCAGAACAACAATTAGGGAAGCAATGAAAATTTTGAAGGCTGAAAACATCATCGAAATTCAACAGGGAAGAGGGACTTTTGTTAGTAAAGAAACAGGGATGATTGGAGATCCTTTAGGATTAACTTTTGTTAATCAAAAAACCTTACTAAAAAACCTTCTAGAAGCTAGGCTGTTAATTGAACCACCAATAACTCTATTGGCAGCTCAAAGGGCAAATGATTCTGATGTAAAAGATTTGCAAGATGTCATTAATAAAATGAAAGAACTTAATTATCATGATAAAAATAGTGCAGAATTAGATTTAGAGTTCCATAAATTAATTGCAAAAGCCACAGGTAATGATGTTTTGTATCGGGTCATTCCGATAATCAATGAGTCAATAATGAAAGGCTATGGAGAAACGGTAAATAACATAGAAAGTTTCCGAAGAGCATTTCAGAGCCATTTGAATATTTTTAAAGCAATAAAAGATAAAGATTTTCTGGCTGCTAGATATGAGTCAGAAAAGCATATAAGACAAACTTTAGATGACGTTTATGGTTATTAATTTTTTGCCAGTGGGTATGATTGCATACCCCACCCTACTCCACTCTACCCTACAGCATAGAAGACTTACTAATATCATGCATTTTGTAAAAAGAGATAAATGTAAGCGCTTGCCACTCCTGCCGATTTCTTTCACCTGAGAAAACTACATAAGATAAATTAGACATTTTTATAATTATTTAATCTCTATTTTTAGATTTATTAGCCATCTATATGAGGAGGAATAATAGGATGAAAAAAATGTTTATAGTTTTACTTTTGGTAGTCTTAAGTTTTAGTTTGATAGCTTGTAATTCCAAAGAAGCAGCCAAATCTACTAAAAAGGATACTAAAAAATCAGAAGCGGAAGCCGTCACACTTAAATACTGGTATTGGGCTGATAATCCAGAATACTCTAAGGTTATGCAAAATATTATTAAAGATTTTAATAGCACAAATGGCAAAGGAATTACAGTCGTTGGAGAAGAATATCCTTGGGATGGCGGAGCGTATAGTGAATCGTTATTTACTGCAGCAATGGGTGGCGGTGGACCGGATGTAGCAACTTTTAAATTAACATCAACACCACTATTTAAAGCCAATAAGTTGCTTGCTAATTTAGATGATTTCATTTCCGACTGGAAGGATAAAGATGATATTGATGAAAATATCTATAACATTATGAAACAAGCAAGCGGTACTGACAGCGTTTATGTAATGCCATGGAATACACAAGTATTATATGTTTATTACCGTCCTTCAATATTTGAGAAAGCAGGAATTGAAGTACCAAAAACATACAAAGAATTTTTAACAGCCATAAAAAAAACCACGATGGATACTAATGGTGATGGAAAGACCGATGTATATGGATTTGGTATGAGAGGTGCTAAAGGTGGTCAAGAGCCTTGGGGAAGTTTCATCTATGGACGAGGTGGGGATTTCGATCACTTAAATAGTAAAGAATCAATAAAGGGTATGCAGGATTTTGTGGATTTATATAAAAAGGGTTATGTTCCACCAACAGCAACAACTGATGGATTCAACGAAATCATTTCAAACTTCAAATCAGGAAAAACCGCTATGACAATTCACCATACAGGTTCATCAAAAGGAATGGTAGAATCACTCGGAGACGATGTATCAGCATTTGCTTTCCCTAAAGGTGATGGCCAATGGACATCAATGGGCGATACAGAAAATGTAATATTTGAATCAAGTAAAAATAAAGAAGCTGCATTTGAATGGGTTTCATATTTAGCTACAGGAAAAGGACAAGTAGATTGGAATGAAGCCACAGGGAATGTTCCAGTAAGTAAAACTGTACAAGCAATGGATTATTTCCAAAATGATAAATTTATGAAAGCTTCAATTGCAGGAATGCCATATGCAGGGATTTTACCAATTCGAGATACAACAACAGAATGGATCAATACTGATTGGCCTAATACAGTTGCTTCTACATTATTGGGAAATTTAACATCTGAAGAAGCAATGAAAATTTTACAGGAAAAACTTGCAAAATAGTTTTGCTTTTCATCATTTGGTCATGCAGTAATATCACTTAGTTAAAAAGGTTGACCATTATTTATGAAAAAATGAAACCGGTTACTAATTACTTATATTTGTGATTGAAACTATAAAAATAGTGAACTGTTTGTTGCTCATGGCAGTTGTTTTGATAGATTCAATAAAATGGAACTGTCATGAGTGTCTTCTAAAAGGAGTTGTGCTAATAAACTTTAAATTGGCATAAAAGAAGCAGAGGTGAAAAGTTTGCAACGGAAAAAGTTGAATATTTGGCCCTATCTTTTGATAGCTCCTGCATTACTTATCGTTACTCTCGTAGTTTTTGTACCAGTAATTAATGCTCTCATCATGAGTTTCCAAAGTTATGACTTAAGAAGGCCTTTTGATATAGATTTCATTGGTTTAAGCAACTATAAGGAAGTAATGTCAGACCCTCTTTTTTGGTCTTCACTCAAATATACATTAATTTGGGTAATCGGAGGGGTAGGGCTACAATTTTTATTTGGGTTTATCCTAGCGTTACTTTTAAACCAAAAGTTTAAAGGGCGCGGGATAGTGCGTGCAGCTAGTTTGATTCCTTGGGCAACACCAGGGGTATTAATTGGTTTGATGTGGAAATGGATTTACGATGGGAATTATGGAGTTTTGAACGACGTATTATTAAAGCTCAATATAATAGATCAAGCCATTCCATTTTTATCACAAACATCAACTGCATTCCCGTCTGTAATCGTGACAATTATCTGGCAAGGCATTCCGTTTTTTGCAATCATGCTACTAGCGGGTCTTCAAGGTATATCTCAGGAAATGTATGAAGCAGCTGATATTGATGGAGCAACGAGTTTTCAAAAACTAGTGAGAATTACCATTCCATCTTTGAAAAATACGATCCTAACTACTTTGTTACTGCGGATTATTTGGGTCTCAAACTCAGTGGATATTATTTACAATATGACTGGAGGCGGACCTTCTTATTCCTCGCAAACTTTAAGTGTATACATATTTAATAAAGCAAATGTTTTAAACCTTGGATATGCATCTGCAATGGCATTAATTTTAATGGCGCTCTTAGCCTTTGTGGCCATTCCTTATATAAAAAATAGTTTTAAGGAGGGATGAATTTGAAAAGAAAAGGTTTTAATTGGAGTAAAATATTCAGTGTTTATTTGCCGATTATGACAATATTATTGTTTTTAATTTTCCCGTTTTACTGGACTTTTGTTACATCCATTAAACCTGAACTTGAATTATATGGAACAACAGTAACCTACTGGCCTAAAGCACTAACATTTGCAGCTTATAAAAATTTATTTAGTGAATATAATTTTTTACATCCAATGTTAAATAGTTTATTAGTTGCTACTATTACTACATTAGTAACTCTGGTTGTTTCAACCTTAGCTGCTTATGCATTCACAAGATATAATTTTAAAGGTAAAAAAGTACTGATGGCTTTGTTTTTGACAAATAATATGTTTCCAACTGTATTACTTTTAATACCCTTATATACGATTATGCGTAATATCAATCTATTATATTCACCGTTATCACTAGTATTTGCTTACACAACTTTCACGATTCCTTTTTCAGTATGGATGCTTACCGGATATTTAAAAGATTTGCCTTCATCATTAGAAGAAGCAGCTATGATAGACGGGGCTACAAGAGCATATGCATTTATTAAAATTATCATGCCAGTCCTTACACCATCGATTGTTGCGACAGGTGTATATATATTCATTCAATCATGGAATGAATATACATTTGCAGTTTTGTTTACAAATGAGGCAAGCCGAACCATACCGGTTTCATTAAAAAACTTAATTGGTCAGTTAGGTGTTCAATGGGATTTACTGACAGCAGGTGGAATTATTACAATTATTCCTGTTTGTCTAATGTTCTTCTTTGCACAAAAGAAACTGATTGAAGGGATGACTGCAGGTTCAGAAAAAGGTTAATTAAAAATGAACCTTTAGTATTCATACACATTTAGGAGGGGAAATAATGCAAAAAGCTAATCTAGAAGAAACTGCAAAAAAAATACGGGCAGATATTTTAAAAATGATCTATACTGCTCAATCTGGCCATCCTGGTGGGTCACTTTCTCTTGTCGAGATTTTAATAGCTTTATATTATGATGTAGCAAATATTGATCCAGCAAATCCAAATAAAGAGGATAGGGACCGGATTGTCCTTAGTAAAGGTCATGGTTGTCCAGCTCTCTATGCAATATTAGCAAATAAGGGCTATTTTCCTATAGAAGATCTCAAGGATTTCCGCCAAGTCCATAGCCATTTACAAGGGCACCCCGATATGAAGAAAACGCCAGGTGTTGATGCTAATACTGGTTCGCTTGGACAAGGAGTATCCATTTCAACTGGAATGGCTTTAGCCGCAAAACATAGAAAAATGGATTATAAAGTGTATGCAATTATCGGAGATGGTGAAGTCCAAGAAGGTTTGGTTTGGGAAGCGGCAATGGCCTCTGCACATTACAAATTAGATAATTTGGTTGTTATTTTAGATCATAACGGTCTTCAAATTGATGGCTCCAATGATGATGTTTTAAGCATTGGAGATATTATGGAAAAATATAGAGTGTTTGGTTTTGAATGTTTCAAGGTGGATGGACATGACCTTGATGCGATTCACTATGCACTTAAAGCACCAGTTTCCGGGAAGCCCAAATTTATTTGTTGTGAAACACATAAGGGGAATGGGATTTCCTTTATGGAAGATGAATATGGATGGCATGGAAAAGCACCGAATCAACAAGAATTTGAAAAAGCTATGGAAGAATTGGGGGTAACGATAAATGGGTAAATCATTAAGAGTAGCTTATGGAGAAGCATTAAAAGAATTAGGTGCCATAAATGAAAATATTGTCGTCATGGATGGAGATTTAGCTCATGCTACTATGACAAGTATTTTTGCAGATGAGTATCCAGACCGATTCTATAATATCGGAATTGCAGAAGCAAATTTATTTTGTATTGCAGCCGGAGTTTCGCACTCAGGATTAATACCTTTTGTCAGTACATTTTCCCTATTTGGAACAGGGCGGGCCTATGAACAAATTCGAAATTCGATCAGCTATGTCAATGCAAATGTAAAGTTTGGTTTGTCACATTCAGGTTTATCTGTTGGAGAAGATGGAGGTAGCCATCAATCTATTGAAGATATTTCCTTGATGCGAGGATTACCAGGAATGACTGTTTTTGTTCCGTGTGACCCAATTGAAACTAGAAAGGCTGTTTTTGCTGCATATGAAATCGATGGCCCGGTCTATATTCGTGTAGCAAGACCTATTGTTGAGAATGTTACAACAGAAGCCACCCCGTTTATTCCAGGCAAAGCTAATATATTAAGAGATGGGTCTGATGTTTGTATAATGGCTACCGGATTAATGGTGTCAGAAGCATTGGCGGCAGCTAAACTATTAGAAAAGGATGGAATAAAAGCGGCGGTAGTCAATTTCCATACCATAAAGCCTTTCGATAGTGAGTGTGTATTACAAATGGCCGAACAATGTGGAGCAGTTGTTACGGTAGAAGAGCATTCAGTCATTGGTGGACTTGGAAGTGCTGTTGCTGAAGTGTTGGCTGGAAATTCATCAGCCAAATTTACTAGAGTAGGCATAAACGATAAGTTTGGTAAATCCGGAAAACCTGCAGATTTATTTAAGGAGTATGGTCTGACAGCTGAAAATATTGTTGATAAATGTAAATCGTTAGTAGGAGTACATCTTTAAAATATGGGAGGATAGTCAGATGAACATTTTATCGTATGAATTTAATCAAGAAGGTATGAGTCGGGTATATGAAAATGAAAAGTGGACCGTAGGTATTAAAAATTGGAAGCCCGCTAATGATATAAAAGGTATTGACTGCTTGGAAAGACACAATAAAACTGATGAACTATTTGTGTTACTTTCAGGAGAATGTGTTTTGGTGTTTGCAAATGAAATAAATAATGACTTAAAATTTGAAACAGTAAATATGGAACCATATAAAGTTTACAATATTCCACAATCATTATGGCATAATACAATCACGATGAAAGATACAAAAATGGTATTAATTGAAGATTCATCTACAAGCATGGAAAATAGTGATATTCTTCCATTGAATGCTAAACAAATTTTAGAAATTCAAGAAAAAGTAAACGTATAAAAAAAACCGGGTAGATAGCCCGGTTTTTCTTATGGGTTGATGAGCAATTAAATTTTGTATTCAATATGTAAAAAACTGATTAATAGTATATATGAATGCTATTACCGTACAATCTTACCTGATTCATTTTCAGCAAACTTTAAAACTTCTTCCTTTGTAAAAGGATTACAATCTCCGTAAACTGTGTGTTTTAAAGCAGAAGCTGCAGTTGCAAAGGAGATAATCTGGTCGGGATCTAGCTCATCGAGAACTCCGGACAAAACGCCTGCTGCAAATGCGTCACCCCCGCCGACACGGTCAATGATTGGATTAATAGGATGAACCTTTGATTGATACAGCTTGCCATCAACAAACAGATTGCCTTGTAGCCTGTTACTTGAAGCAGAAATGACTGTACGAAAGGTTGAGCATAATAATTCAATGTTTGGATATAAATCCGTCAGCTTTTCGTAATAATATTTTAGTTTTTCTTCTGGTGGGAGAGACTCGGTTGCTTTCTCCATCCCGAGGAGATAGACGGCATCCAATTCTCCGCACGAACAAATATCAATAAAAGGAAGCAGCGGCAAAATCGCTTCTTTAGCCTCTGCCTGGCTCCAGAGCTTGGCCCGGTAATTGAAATCAAAGCTCGTTTTAACGCCATACTCTTTTGCCTTTTTCAGGGCATGAAGCGTCAATTCTCTCAACTCAGGGGATAACGCCAATGTAATTCCCGAAACATGAAATAACGAGGCACTCTGCAAAGCCGCTTCCAAATCAACTGCTTCCACTTTCAGCTCTGAAAAACTGGAGTATTTCCGATCATAGGTTACTTGAGAGCCTCTTTCCCCGGCACCAGCTTCAAGGTAGTAACTACCTAAACGTTCTCCACCCTTTTGAAGATAATCTGTGTGAACACCATGAGATTTCAAATGCCTTTCCACAGCTAGCCCCAAAGGATTATTCGGGACTTTGCTAATAAAATAGGAATCATAACCGAAATATGAAAGAGAAACAGCAACATTGGCCTCGGCACCGCCATAATGGGCGTTAAGTTGGTTAGCTTGTGAAAGTCTCTCTCCCTTGGGGGTAGAAAGGCGAAGCATGATTTCCCCTAGTGTGACAATCTTCTTCATCGTAATCCCTCTCTTGCTTCTTGTACTTTTTCAATATATAATTTCGCATTTTCGGTGATTTTTCCATAGTCTCCCGTTTTGGCAGGTGAGACAAGATTCCCTCCAACACCGACGGCGACACAGCCATTTTTAATCCATTGGTCGACATTATCGAGACTTACACCACCAGTAGGCATGATGTTCACTTGCGGTAAAGGTGCTTTAAGCGCTTTCACGAACTCTGGACCAAAAGCGTTCCCTGGGAACAATTTAATGATATCGACGCCATATTCTAGTGCATTTTTCATTTCTGTAATCGTCATGCAGCCTGGCAAATAAGGGACCTGATATAAATTGCACATTTTGGCCGTTTGTTTATCAAAACTTGGGCTGACAATGTATTGCGCCCCTGCCAAAATAGCAATTCTGGCTGTTACTTCATCAAGAACTGTTCCTGCACCAATCATTACATCGGGGTGAGTACGATAATGTGAGACAAGTTCCTTTACAATTGCCTCAGCACCATCGATTGTAAAGGTTATTTCGATGCCGGTAATACCACCTTTTACACACGCATCTGAGATTTTGACTGCTTCTTCTTGCGAGTCTGCTCTAACGACAGCAATTACCCCGCACTCCGAAAGTTTGGATAATATCATAAGTTTTTTCATTTTTACCTCCTTGGCTAGAACCCCGCCCATTAGAAAACTAAAGTCAAACAACCGGTTATAAAGTTACCCCGCTTTTAAAGATAGCAATTTCTCTAAAGTCATTCTTCTCGTTATTTACAAGCTCACCGCTCGCCACTTTGGTTATATAATCGATAAAATCATTTAACACTTGATCAGAGGATACTCCATCTTCAAGCAGAATCTCTGCATTAAAATCAATCCAGTGAGGTTTAGCTTCATATAGTTGTTTGTTGGTTGAAATCTTTAGGGTTGGAACAAAAGACCCAAACGGCGTTCCTCTTCCTGTGGTAAACAACACCATCTGACAACCGGCAGCAGCAAGTGCGGAGGAGGAAACGAGATCATTTCCTGGTGCGCTGAGAAGGTTTAATCCTTTCGTCTTAAGAACCTCTCCATATTTTAGAACATCAACAACAGTGGAAGTACCAGCCTTCTGCGTACATCCAAGCGATTTGTCCTCCAAGGTAGTAATGCCACCGGCTTTGTTCCCTGGTGAAGGATTTTCATAAACAGGCTGATTATGCTGCATGAAATAAGCCTTAAAGTCATTGATTAAGTCTACTACTTTATGAAATACTTCTTCATTGGCAGCGTGTTCCATTAATCTGGTTTCGGCACCGAACATTTCCGGAACTTCAGTCAGAACGGTAGTTCCACCTTGGGCAATCAAATAGTCAGAGAACCTTCCAAGCAGCGGGTTGGCTGTTATTCCAGAAAAACCGTCGGAACCGCCGCATTTTAAACCGATTTTTAATTCTGAAAGAGAGATGTCCTCTCTTTTATCGGTTTTAGCATTTTCATAGATTTCCTTAAGGAGTTTAAAGCCTTCCTCAATCTCATCGCCAACAGCTTGAGATATCAGGAATTTCACTCTGTCCTCATTCACGTTTCCAAGCGCCTTTTTAAATTCCGGCAGTTGATTGTTCTCACATCCGAGCCCTAAAACGAGTACTCCACCAGCATTTGGGTGATGAACAGCATTGAGCAAAATTTGTTTCGTATTTTCATGGTCGTCCCCAAGCTGGGAGCAACCATAATTGTGCTTTAAAACTAGAACATGATCAAACGGACTAATATCACCCACATGCTTTTCAAAGCGTTTGATTATTTTATCGGCAATTCCGTTTACACATCCAACTGTTGGCACGATCCAAAGTTCGTTTCGAATGCCAACATTTCCATTTTCCCTTCGATACCCTTTGAAGGTCCGCTTTTCATCTTTATATGGATTTGGCGTTTGTACCGGTGTGTACTGATAATCCTGGATTCCGGATAAATTCGTTTTGGTGTTGTGGGTATGAACATGTTCTCCCGCTGCAATTGTTGTCAGCGCATGTCCAATCGGATACCCGTATTTCATAATATTTTCACTTTCCTTGATTTCTGTAGAGGCGATTTTATGACCGCGATTGATATCCTCTTTTAATAGAATGCTAGTATCATTAACGCTCAGTGTTTCATCCTTCTTTAAATCTATCAAGGCAATGATGATGTTATCCTTTTCATGAATTTGTAAGAACTTCTTCATATGCTAGACCTCCTTATTCAATAATGGATGTCTCATTTATTTCTTTGAGCGCTTCTTTTACTCCCTTTTGAGCAATTTGTAGAAGGTTGGACGTCACATGGCTAACCAGGTTGGGAATGGAAGTAAGGTCCGTTCCCCAAAGCTGTTTTTTTGCCAATACAGTTTCAACTAGTTCCTTCATTTCAATTTTCTGATTCTCGAATTCCCCCCAAATGTCCTTAAAGAATGCCAAGATTTCAGGATTATCCTGCAATGGGATTTCCTGATTCCCCCTTTTTCCTTTATAAAAATAAAGCAAACAGCTTAAGGCAAAGGTCATTCGTTTTGGCAGCCTATCGTTACGGTTCACATAATCTAACAAAGCAGGCAAGTTTCTTGTATTAAACTTGGAGACTGAGTTTAAGGAAATACTAGACAAATAGTGTTTAATATATGGATTCCTGAAGCGCGCCAGCACTTCTTTTGAAAAATCAGTAAGCTCTTCCAGCGGCCCACCGAGAGTAGGGATAATTTCCTCTTCAATCAGCTCCCTGACAAATTTACCAATCACGCTATGATTAACCGATTCCTCTACTGTGTTCAAACCATACAAGTAAGCAACAGGTGTCATCGCTGTGTGGGCTCCATTTAAAATACGGACTTTTCGAACTCGATAGGGTGCTAAATCGTCAACAATCAGTGTGTTCAACCCTGTTCCCTCAATTGGGAGCTCGTTCTTAATCCATTCTGGCCCCTCGATCACCCAAAGATGGTATTGTTCCCCAACCACCATCAAGTCATCCTGGTAGTCAAGTTCTTCAGTTTTTTCTTCAATTGAATCAAATGGAAATCCCGTGACAATCCTGTCTACCAGGCTCGAACAGAAAGTGTTAGCATGGTGAATCCAATCTATGAAGTCGCTGCCTAGGTCCCAGTGTCGGGCATATTGCAGTACAATTTCCTTGAGTATTTGACCATTATTTTCAATCAATTCAACTGGAATAACAATACAACCACGGCTTTCGTCTCCAGAAAAAGCTTGAAAACGATGATAAAGAAAAGAGGTCAGTTTGCCTGGAAAGCTCTTCTGTGGCTTATCTTCCAATCGATCTTCAGGATCAAAAACGATCCCTGCTTCAGTTGTGTTTGAAATGATAAAACGCAGTTCAGATTGGCCAGCTAGGTCTACATAGAGTTGATAGTCTGTAAAAAGATTAATCCCACGGCTGATGGATTCAATCACCATATGTTCATTTACGGGACATCCATCTTTGATTCCCTGTAAATAAAGAGTGAACAGCCCATCCTGGTTATTGAGCCTTTCAATCTTATCAAAGCCTCTGGGCTGAACGACGACAACGCTTCCATTAAAGTTGGTCTTCTCATTGAGAATCTGTATTTGCCAGTCAACAAATGCCCTTAAAAAGTTTCCTTCCCCGAACTGAAGTACTTTTTCCGGATAGGAGGCAATATTCTTATATAAGCTTTTATTTAGTCTCTGCATTTATTAATCCCTCCGTATTTGCACACGTGAACATTTTAGATAAAATTCCCCCATTCTTGTGAATGGGTCGATGTCAATTCACCTTCTTGACAGAGTCTCTAATCATTAGTTCCGAATTAATAAAGATTTTCTCACCCTTCTGCTCGTTATCCTCAATCAAGGACAAGATTTTCTTCGCCCCCTTTACACTGATTTCTTCAATTGGCCGTTTAATCGTTGTAAGCCGTGGCGTCGTATATTGGGAATAGCCAATATCATCAAAACCAAATACAGATACATCGTCCGGCACCTTTAAGTTCCGTGAAAAAATAGCGTTCATCGCCCCAATTGCCATATCATCATTGGAACAAAATACGGCAGTGGGAGGGGTGGAAAGCGAAAGGAGCCTTTCTGCGGCAAGATATCCGCTCCTCATATCATAGTTCCCAACAACAGAGTACTCTTTTCTAGGGTAAATGCCATTTTCAATTAGTGCAGCCAAATATCCATCCTTGCGCTCTTGAGAAGATTTGAAGCCCTGGATACCTTCAATGATGGCAATATTGCGGTGACCGCATTTAATCAAATATTCCACTGCTTGGCGGGAACCTTCTTTATCATTAGATAAGATATTGGTAATTTTATTTTCCTCAATATCACGATTTAGCACCACTAACGGAATCCTTTTCTCAATCGAGTTGTAAATAAAAGAATTATCGTGGATGCTTTGACTCATTAAAATGATCCCATCATATCTTTGTTTGTTAATAGAGGAATAATCCTGGTAATCATCGATACCGCGGACAATCAGATTGTAATCCTGATTAATCACGCTATTTACACCCTTTATCGTATCAGCAAGGAAGCTTGATGACGTGCCGTTAGTGATACTTGTAAAGAATAAGCCGATTGTATAAGACTTATGCATGACTAGACCCTTGGCATTGTAATTTGGTGTGTAATTAAGCTGAGAGGCAATCTCTAGTATCTTCTTCTTTGTATGTTCTTTAATCAGGGGGCTGTTATTTAAAGCCCTTGATACCGTTGTGTGAGAAACATTCGCCAATTTAGCTATATCCTTTATTGTAACCATGATCTGTCCTTCCTTTTGCAAATGAACAAAATTAGCACTCACTTACTTCCTGAAAATTAAAATAATCCCTGGCATTGAGATAAGATATCCTTTGTACAATCCTGCCTAGGATCTCCATATCTTCGGGGTATTCGCCGTTTTCAACCCATTCTCCGATCAGATTGCAAACCAATCTTCTGAAATACTCATGCCTTGGATAGGATAGGAAACTTCGGGAATCTGTGAGCATCCCAATAAACTGGCTAAAAAGTGCTGTATTGGATAGTGCTTTCATTTGTTCTATCATCCCATCTTTGGAGTCATTAAACCACCACGCTGTGCCAAATTGAATTTTCCCAGGGGTTTTCCCATCCTGAAAACTATTGATCACGCTAGCGATAATAGAGTTATCATTAGGGTTCAATGAATATAAAATGGTTTTAGGAAGCTTGTTTTCCTGTTCCAAAGCGTCAAGAATATAGCATAACGGTTTAGCAATTTGATCATCATTGATCGAATCATAGCCGGTATCAGGTCCTAGTAGCTTTAACATTTTCGTATTATTATTCCGGTGTGCGTTCATGTGAAATTGCATTGCCCAATCGCGATCAGCATACAGTTTCCCAAGGTAGATTAATGTATAGGTTTTAAATTTCCTTTCGGCTTCAAGTGAAATTTTTAGACCCGTTAAGCGCTCCGAAAAAATAGTTTTAACTTCCTCTAGCGAAGTTTCCTCATATACCATTGAATCTAACGCATGGTCTGACACCCTGCATCCGACAGAGTGAAAAAATTGTACACGTTTTTCAAGAGCGGATAGATAATCTTCATAACTGTTAATGCTGACAACTGCAGCCTGTTCAAGCTTTTCGACCCAGCTAAGAAAATCGTCTCGGTTTATTCCCAGTCCCTTATCTGGTCTGAACCCTGGAACCACGTTGACGGAAAAATCCTTGCTTTCTTTTAATAAAAGGTGATATGCCAAACTATCTACAGGGTCGTCAGTTGTACATACGACTCTTACATTTGATTTGGCGATTAAATCACGCGCACCGAATCCTTCTCCCTGTAGGAACAGATTAGCCTTTTCCCAAATGGCTTGTGCGCTTTTTTCGTTTAAAGGCTCATATATACTGAAAAATCTCTGAAGTTCAAGGTGGGCCCAGCTATATAAAGGATTCCCAATTGTAAGGGGAACAGTTTGGGCCCAAGCCATAAATTTTTCGTAATCACTAGCATTTCCGGTAATCTTCTCCTCCGGTATGCCGTTTGCTCTCATGGCTCTCCATTTATAATGGTCGCCATAAAGCCAGACTTCTGTAATAGTATGAAACCGCTTATTTTCATAGATTTCTTTTGGACTTAAATGGCAATGATAATCGATAATTGGCAGTTCTTTAGCGTAATTATGGTACAACGAGATAGCGGTTTCATTTTTTAATAAAAAATTTTCATCCATAAATTTTCGCATCGTTTCACCATCCATCATATTTTTTGTTCGCATTCATATTTTTAACTTAGGCTCTGTTAAAGTAGAATGTTGATTTCCGTTCCAGGCACTCGCTTTCCGCGGGCGGTCCGGGAGCCTCCTCGGCGCTTTCGCGCCTGCGGGGTCTCCCGTGACGCGCTACTCCCGCAGGAGTCTCGCGCCTTCCACTCCAATCAACATTGAGCTTTAACTTAAAAAGGTTTTGGTTTTACAATTCACCAAAAATGTTAACGTTAACATTTTTATTTTAACATTTTATATATTATGTCGACAATACTAATAATTTAGAAAAGATATAGCTAACGCTACCCAAACTAAAGAATACTTTGATTTGTCATGATATTCGGCATTGGCTAGGGTTCCCCCAAAACTAAAGCCGGAAATCCTTAAAGTAAGGAATCCGGCTTGTTATTACTCTACTGCTACAAAAAATTCCTTGCCATTAAACACTGTCGGTGCCAGTGTTTCCACTGGAACCCCATCTTTTAGGTAATAATTCTTATTTTCGGGATACTCTAGTTTCACACCCTCATGTTCGACAATTAGGACTGGATTCGCGGACATCCCATCTTTTATTGTCACTTTGAAACCTTTGCCCTTGAAATACTGGCCAGCTTCAACATACTTCACTTTATAATTCAAATCGGTAATCCCTAAATAGTTTCCAATCACCCTTGGGATATCAGTATTATCAATCAAACCGCTCGGCTTCCCAGGTCCATAAGCATACAAAAACACATTCTCACCTGTATGCCCGTGCGTCGTAAACCCAAGCTTTGCTCGTGAGGCTAACATCCCTGCCATTGCATTTTCGAGGTTTTCAGCACCCTTCAAATTCCCCAACTCATCCCGCGTTACATTACCCAGACCATAGAGCTCGGCTACTTTAAGTAAATTGGAGTGATCAGGCTTTAGCTGTGTCATCGCACCTTCCAAGGTTAGCTTGGCCTTTTTCAACGGTTCAATAAAAGTCGGTGCTGGGGTAGCTCCATATGTTCTGTCGGTAGAACTGCTTCCCATCGTCAGGCCGCTGTTGCCATGATCGGTGACGGCAATTACCATCGTGTTGCCGTCCTTTTTCGCATACTCAAGTGCCTTACCGACCGCTTCATCAAAGCCCAACACTTCACTGACCATGCCAACTGGATCATTCTTATGTGCGGCCCAGTCAATTTTACTGCCTTCGACAAACAAGAAAAAGCCTTGATCTTGTTTTCTATCTAAAACTTGAATTGCGGCCTCGGTCATATCCGCCAGCGAAGGTTGGCTTGGTGTTAACGCCTCACGGTCAAAATGGTTACTCAACGCCGACTGTGCTAAGCTACCCCAGACCTTGCTACCACGCACTCCCGCTAACTGTTCTTTTGTTTCCACCACCTGATACCCCATTTTTTTCACGACTGGCATTAGATCCTCTCGATCAGCTCGATTTTTAGCAGCGAGTGAGCTTTTACCACCGCCCAACACCACATCCAGATTCTGATACACCTGCTGTTCGGCAATATCATGATAATTGTTGCGGTCAGTGACATGAGACGAATAGCTAGCCGGCGTGGCATTCTGAATCTCCGACGTCGACACAAGGCCCGTCGCCATCCCGGCAAGCTTTGCCGCTTCACTTAAGTTCACCACGGGTGCGAACCCATTGCGATTTGACCCCGGCACCATCCCAATCGCATTCACAATTGTTTTATGTCCCGTCGCCAGCGCCGTGCCTGCTGCCGCCGAATCGGTAATCGCCGAGCGGAGTGAATGGGTGTGCACCCCACCGACCAAAATTTCATCAAGCGCCAATGGTTTGCCCTTGTACCAACGTGCTAGTGTCACCACATCAGAATTCGTTCCGTCCATCACCATCATGATCACATTCTTATGTTTGGCAACCACAGGCTCCGCATACCCCGCTTTTGGAAAAAATAAAGCAGATACGGTTAATAAAATAAGTAAGCTTCTTCTCTGATAAAACATACATACCTCCACTACCATATATTTAACTACTTCAATCTTGTCTACAATATTTTCAGCACAACTGAAAAAAATATGTAAGTGGAGGGAAAAATAAAAAGGGCAGGATACCTTCGGCATCCCACCCAAAAACTTCTATTAATAAAAACGCTTGTAGCCATCAAAATGTTGTTTGTAATACGGATTGTTAAGATCAGTAATCTGTACACCGTCGGAATCGGCTTGAATAAACTGATTTCCGCCCAGATAGATGCCCATGTGTGAAATGCCTGTTTTATAAGTATTCTCAAAAAACAGCAAATCGCCTGGCTCCGGAGTGGATACATAGTAAGAACGATTATAATAGCCTTCGGCGGAAAGGCGACTCAATGGCTTTCCTGCCTGGTTATAAACATAGAAAACAAAGCCGCTGCAATCAAAGCCTGCAGGTGTAGTGCCACCCCATACATAAGGAGCCCCGAGCACAGCATTGGCGGCATTTACAATGCTGTCAGCGCTAGATGAAGGATTGTTCACTGGTGTTACCGTGATAGGCGCAACTGTATTTACGGTTGTCTGTGTGCTGCCGTTATTGGAAGTTTGAGCAGATGTCACCTTTAGAGTTCGTCCAACATAAATTAAATCAGAAGTAAGATTATTTAACAGTTTTAGATCGGTTACGGTTGTACCAAATTGCCGAGCGATTTGACTCAAGGTGTCGCCACTTTTGATGGTGTAGCTACTCGAGTTTGTTGATATTGATGTGGAGGCTGTTTGTACTGGAACTGTTGGCGCTGGTCCTGCTGTGATATCAGGGGTTGAAACCTTTAACACATTTCCAGGATAGATTAAATGTGTGGTAAGCCCGTTCCAAGTCATTAGGTCTGAGAGTGAAATACCATGTTGAACAGCTATTTTGCTTAATGTGTCACCACTAACAATGGTATAAGTTTTGCTTTGAGTAGGTGTTTGAACTGTCGGTTTAATAGGTGCAGCACTAGTGTTAGTCTGGGAAACTACTAAACTTTGATTAATTAAAATAAAATCGGAACTTAAAGAGTTGAGTCGTTTTAATTCGGAAATACTAGTTTGGTATTTAAGTGCGATATGTGACAGAGTATCCCCTTTTTGGACTATGTAGGAATTTGCTGAAACACCACCCGCGAATGCTGTTGATAGAATCGCTAACGTTGCCGCGGATACAATTTTTTTCTTCAAACTTTTCACCGCCTCTAGCTATTTTTCGAACATTTAACCTAATTTTACCACAAAGGTTCGAGTTATTAAGCTGATAAACTACAAAACCGATCAGATTAGTCCAACAGTCACAGTAATGTAAATAATTTGTCAAAAAATAGGTATTTCAATCGATTTACAATTCTGTTTATTGTAACTAAAATGAGTTGTATAGAAACTGGGAGGACAAGTGGGATAATGGAACGAAATATACAAACTGAAGATATTAGATTAGGAAGCTTCCAAGAGTTGATCGTAAAAGCATACGAGCGGGGCACGTCTGATACGGAGATCACGGTGGGGAAACTACTTGAGGATCTCATCTTTGATTTGAAAAATATGATTGTTAAATAGGATTTAGCAGTTTGATTAGAATGAGATTATTAATTGTTTCATTTCTGTTAGGTTCGTATTTCTTGGTATAAACCCACAAAAGTTGCGGGTTTTTTATTTTTGTCTAATAATATTTCCGCTTATAAGCGGTTACATAAAAGACGGAATCGTTAGCTTACTTTTGGGTGAAAAGGAAAAACCACACTTTTCCCAAAATTACCTGTTAATTCCTAAAAAAATAGTGTTAAATAGAGTAATTAATATGAAACAATGACAAATACCATAATAATTTGACAGCAAAATATGATAATATTATACAACAGGTTTTATAATTCGTGCTTCGGAGGCTGAAATGGAAGAGACAATTAGTTTAAAAGAATTATTTGATACATTAAGAAAACGACTAAAATTAATTGCCATTATTACAATTACAGCAGTTCTTATTAGTGGAATCTTTAGTTATTTTTTCCTAACACCAATTTATCAGGCATCTACGCAATTACTAGTCAATCAGTCGAAAAATGAGCAGACTATGTACAACTATAACGAGGTTCAAACAAACCTGCAGCTAATCAATACGTATAACGTAATTATAAAAAGCCCTGCAGTCTTGGATTTAGTTGTTAAAGAACTTGGACTGAACATGACAACAGCGGAACTTAATGAAAAAGTTACGGTTCAAAATGAAAAGGACTCTCAAGTGGTCAATATAGCGGTTCAGGATCCTAGTCAAGCTAAAGCAGCCCAAATTGCCAACAAAATAGCTGATGTCTTTAAAAAAGAAATCGTCAAAATCATGAATGTTGATAATGTAAGTATCCTAGCAATAGCAACAGTTGCAGAACATCCATCCCCAATCAAGCCAAATCCACCGTTAAATGTGGCAATCGCACTTGTTGTGGGCTTAATGGCGGGCGTTGGATTAGCCTTTTTATTAGAATACTTGGATAACACAATTAAAACTGAGCAGGATATTGAAAAAATTCTAGGATTGCCAGTGTTAGGAGTGATCACAAATTTTGAAGATGATCATTCAAAAAACGAAGGAATCCGTAACGTTCGAAACTCTAGAGTAAGGAGTGAGTCGATTGGTTCTTAAAAAAAGCCCAAGACCGGTAAAGAATTTAAAACAACGAAACTTAATCACAAAACTCAAACCGAAATCACCTATATCGGAACAGTATCGGACAGTTCGGACCAATATTCAATTTGCTGAAATTGACCAAGAACTTAAATCTATTTTGGTGACATCCACAGGACCAGGAGAAGGGAAATCAACAACGGTTGCCAATCTTGCCGTGGTGTTTGCACAGCAAGGAAAACGAGTTTTACTTGTTGATGCAGATTTAAGAAAACCAACTGTTCATTTCACTTTCCAAATCTCAAATATATATGGGCTAACAAATGTCTTAACAAAACTTAGGTCGTTGGATGAAGCAATTGCGGCCACCGATATTGAAAATTTGTATGTTTTAACAAGTGGGCCAATTCCACCAAACCCAGCTGAGTTATTAGGATCTAAAGCGATGCGAGAATTCATTACAACAGTTGAAGGTGAATATGACATCATTCTTTTTGATACACCGCCTGTATTGGCTGTAACTGATTCGCAAATACTGGCAAATATTTGTCAGGGTAGCTTACTGGTAGTTTCTAGTGGTCGTACCGAAATCGATATGGTAACTAAGGCGAAAGACTTATTGTTATCGGCTAAAGGAAAGATCCTTGGGGTAGTGTTAAATAACAAGAAGGTGGAAAATTCCAATTACTATTATTATTACGGGGTAAAATAAGTTAGGATTCGACAAAATACCACTCTTTACCCTATATTACGATAACGTTACTATTAAAAAGCTGAAAGAAATAGAAAATAAATGGAAGGAGTGGTTTCGATGATTGACATACATTGTCATATTTTGCCTGGTATTGACGACGGTGCTAAAAATATTGAAGATAGCCTTAATATGGCTAGAGCTGCAGTTAAACAAGGAATTCATACGATCATCGCTACCCCGCACCATCAAAATAGTAAATATTTGAATCCTAAAGAGGATATCCTCTTGAAAGTTTCGGAACTAAACGAAGCTATTCAAGAGGAAAATATTTCAATAACGATCCTTCCAGGTCAAGAAACAAGAATATATGGTGAGATTTTAGAAGACTACAATAATAACGAAATCCTACCTCTAAATCATTCAAATTATCTTTTCATAGAGCTACCATCAGGACATGTTCCTAGGTATACACAACAATTGTTATATGATATCCAGTTGCAGGGATTAATCCCGATTATTGTTCACCCAGAGAGAAATCAAGAAATCATAGAACGACCAGAGATTTTATTCCAGTTCGTTGAAAAAGGAGCCCTAACTCAAGTAACAGCAGCAAGTATATCTGGGGCTTTTGGAAAAAAAATTAAAGAATTTTCATTTCAGCTCATCGATGCAAGCTTAACGCATTTTCTTGCATCAGACGCCCATAATATTTCGAATCGAAACTTTAAGGTAGTCGAAGCGTTTGATTTGGTCGAAAAGAGATATGGAGTCGATACTGTTGATATGTTTTTAGAAAATGCGGAGTACTTAGTCTCTGGAAAATCGGTCTTTAAAGACATCCCTACAAAAGTAAAGAGGAAAAAGATTCTAGGAATATTTTAATCTCTTAATGTTTTAACATCGAAGACTAACAATCTACTTTTGTCAGGTAACTTCCTGACCGGTGAGGCTTCCTGTCCGATATCTACGGAGGTACTCGATTATGCTGTGGGATACAGGGATTGTTATCCTTAGACGCGAATGTCGTCACTAGCATGGTGTGAGGATGGGTTTGATGCCCATTTTATTGATCTGTGAAATGTGAAGTTTTTTTGAAGTTGGCGGTTTTATAGATACCTAATGATAGGACGTGTATCGACGTGGGTTATCATTAGGTATTTATTTTGGTATGTGGAATTAGATTGAATATCCATATAATTCTATTTATTCATAAAATTGCAACTGCAACCTCGTTTTATGGGGGTGGTTTTGAAAATTGAAGGGGAGGGTTCGATTGGCCTATAGAACACGATTAACCATGTTAGCTTTTCTTGATTCAATCATTGTGCTTACAGCTATTTATATTAGCTTTTTAACTTTACATCCGAATCTGTCGATCTTTAAGATGCCGACCCTGATGCTGACTGCGATTACTTTATTACTTAGTCACCATTTCTTTGCATTTGTTTATAAGCTATATAAAAAGGCATGGGAGTATGCGAGTGTTGGCGAAGTAATATCAATAGTTAAGGCAGTGACCTTCTCGATTGGGACAACCTTAATCATGCAGTTACTTGTCTTTCATGATGCATATGTTCGCGCACTGATGATTGCCTGGATGCTGCACGTGATTTTGATTGGCGGTTCCCGGTTTTCATGGCGAGTGGTTCGGGACCGCTATATAAGCACACAAACACAAATGAAACGGACGTTAATCATCGGGGCTGGAGCGGCGGGAACGATGGTTGCCCGTCAAGTATTGAATAACCATGACACGGAGTTAAAGCCGGTCGCCTTTATTGATGATGATCCGAAAAAATATCGTTTGGACATTCTTGGCTTACCGGTGGTTGGCAATGTCAATCATATCACCAAAACGGTGGAAACATTGCAGATTGATAATATCGTGATTGCGATTCCTTCACTTAGTAGAAAAGAATTGAAGCGGATCTATGATGAATGCGCAAAAACAAAAGCGAAAACGAAAATCATGCCGATGTTAGAAGACATTATGCTCGGAAAAGTGTCAGTCAATCACTTCCGAGATGTTCAAGTTGAGGATTTGCTGGGACGAGAACCAGTGGATTTGGATATCGCTGGTATTTCGGAATATGTGAGTGGCAAGACGGTACTTGTGACAGGCGCTGGAGGGTCAATCGGTTCAGAAATTTGTCGACAGATATGCAAGTTCTCGCCGCGGAAGATTGTTTTGGTTGGTCACGGTGAGAATAGCATTTATGGGATTGATATGGAGTTGAGAAACGCCGTTCCTCCTTCAATTGAAATTGTTCCGGTTATTGGTGATATTCAGGATCGAGAGCGAATATTTGAAGTGATGGAAATCCATCGACCTAGTGTTGTCTATCATGCGGCAGCGCATAAGCATGTTCCGTTGATGGAGTATAACCCAATGGAAGCGGTTAAGAATAATGTGTTTGGGACGAAGAATGTGGCGGAAGCAGCCCACAGTTTCGGTGTTGATACGTTTGTGATGATTTCTTCGGATAAGGCGGTTAATCCTACTAATGTGATGGGGTCGACAAAGCGGATTGCGGAGATGATTATTCAGAAGTTAGATAAAGAGAGTAAAACGAGGTTTGTGGCTGTCCGGTTTGGGAATGTGTTGGGGAGTCGCGGTAGTGTGATTCCGTTGTTTAAGAAACAGATTCAGGCAGGTGGGCCGGTGACGGTTACGCATGAGGATATGACGAGATATTTTATGACGATTCCAGAAGCTTCGCGGCTTGTGATTCAGGCAGGGTCTCTTGCGCGTGGTGGGGAGATTTTTGTTTTGGATATGGGTGAGCCGGTGAAGATTGTTGATTTGGCACGGAATTTGATAACCCTTTCGGGTTATTCTGAAGATGAGATTGGGATTGGATTTTCAGGTTTACGACCTGGGGAGAAGATGTATGAAGAGTTGCTAAATGCAGAGGAGATTTATCCTGAGCCGGTGTTTCCGAAAATTTTTATTGGGAGAGCGGTGCTGGAGCAGGAAGCGGAAGTCGGCTATCTACTGGAGCGGTTTGAGAGTTTTACACCAGTAGAAATAAAAGAATATGTCATTAATCTAGCAAATCGACGAGTAAATAAAGTTTATGATGTTGCAAGTAATCAATAGGGAGATGCTCAAGTGAAAAAGGTCCGTAAAGCAATAATCCCGGCTGCTGGGTTGGGTACAAGATTTTTGCCGGCAACGAAGGCAATGCCAAAGGAAATGCTCCCGATTGTCGATAAGCCGACGATCCAGTACATAGTAGAAGAAGCGATTGCATCAGGAATAGAAGATATTATCATCGTAACCGGAAAAGGTAAGCGGGCAATTGAAGACCACTTTGACTTTGCCTCGGAACTTGAGCAAAACCTAATAGAAAAAGGAAAGCTAGATTTGCTGGATAAGGTTCGCTATTCTACTAATTTGGCAGATATTCATTATATTCGTCAAAAGGAACCAAAGGGGTTGGGACATGCTGTTTGGTGTGCCCGTAACTTTATTGGCGATGAACCGTTTGCAGTCCTGTTAGGAGACGATATTGTTCAGAGTGAGACTCCATGCCTTAGACAACTGATGAATATATATGAAGAAACTCATTCATCCGTGATTGGCGTTCAAACAGTTCCTGATGATGAGACGCATCGGTATGGGATTGTTGAACCTTCGGTTCAAGAAGGACGAAGATATAAGGTGGAGAACTTTGTTGAGAAACCAGTTCCTGGTACTGCGCCGTCTAATCTGGCCATTATGGGGCGTTATATCCTGACTCCAGAGATCTTTTCGTTCTTGGAGAATCAGGAGACTGGTGCAGGTGGGGAGATTCAGTTGACGGATGCGATTCAGAAATTGAATCAAATCCAGCGGGTGTTTGCTTATGATTTTGAGGGCAAGCGGTATGATGTTGGGGAGAAGATTGGGTTTGTAAAGACTACGGTGGAGTTTGCGCTGCAGGATGAGGAATTGAGATCTGAATTGCTTATCTTTCTTAAAGAAGTAATGGAGATGGGGAAAGTACAAATAAAGAAGTAGGTTATAGGCTCCTTTTCGTATGAGTAGTTTAATCATAGGATAGGAGCTGATGTTTTGATGTTTTCAATAAAGAGTGAATTGCTCAATTTCAATATATTACTGAACAGTTTTTGTTTTATTAAATTGAGAATATATAGGTATGAGTATTAAATGAATCTGGTATTTAGTGGGTTAGTAGTTAGTTGGATAGGGTATTTAAGATTCCAATTAAGTACTAAGCGACTAAAAATGTATTTATATATGTGAAATACCTAAACTTGAATAAAGTGAGGAATTAAAATGATTGATACCCAATTAAGAAATATACCATTCTCTCCACCCGATATTACAGATGCAGAGATTGAAGAAGTTATAAAAGCAATGAAGTCTGGTTGGATTACAACTGGACCGAGGACAAAAGAGTTTGAAAAAAGAATAGCTGAATATATTGGTGCAAATAAAGCTGTTTGCCTCAACTCTGCGACAGCAGCTATGGAGCTTACTTTGCGAATTTTAGGGATAGGACCTGGCGATGAGGTCATTACTTCAGCCTATACTTATACAGCATCTGCTTCAGTTATAGACCACGTAGGTGCGAAAATTGTACTGGTTGATACTGCCCCAAATTCGTTTGAGATGGACTATTCTAAACTTGTTGATGCTATAACTGAAAAGACAAAAGCTATCATACCTGTTGATATTGCAGGGAAGATGTGTGATTACGATACCATATACAAAATAGTAAATAGTAAAAAGGAACTATTTAAGCCTAACAATGAACTTCAAAAGTTATTTAATCGAGTAATTGTTATGACAGATGCTGCTCATGCTTTTGGAGCTGAGAGAAATGGATTAAGTTGCGGGCAAGTTGGAGATTTTACTTGCTTCTCCTTTCATGCAGTAAAGAATCTTACAACTGCTGAAGGTGGTGCAGTTGTTTGGTGTGATGACCTTGGATTAGATGATGAATGGCTTTATAAACAATATATGTTATACAGCCTTCATGGTCAGTCTAAAGATGCTTTAGCTAAAACCCAAAAAGGTGCATGGGAATATGATATTGTCTATCCTGCATACAAGTGCAATATGACTGACATTATGGCAGGGTTTGGCTTGATACAGTTAAATAGATATGAAGGTCTGTTGAAAAGACGTCAAGAGATTATTGAAATGTATGATAAAGCATTTTTACCATTAGGTATTCAGAGTTTGCAACATTATGGAGAGGACTTTGCTTCATCAGGTCATCTTTATTTAGTGAGAATACCTGGAATTGGGGAATTTGAAAGAAATGAAATAATAGAGAAAATGGCTGAGAATGGGATTGCTTGTAATGTTCACTACAAGCCACTACCTTTGTTTACAGCATATAAGAATTTAGGATTTCATATAAAGGATTATCCTAATGCTTTTGATGTGTATAAGAATGAGATTACATTGCCACTTAACACATTACTTATTGATGAAGATGTAGAGTATGTAATTGAGAACTTAATGAAGATAATGAATGAAGTCTTAAGTGATTAGTCTCGAGTAGGAGTGACAAAATGTATAAGAGTTTTTTTAAAAGAGTTTTTGATCTCATTTTGGCAATAATAGCTCTGCCATTTTGGCTTATTATATTAGTTATTGTAGGACCAATTATTTATTTTCAGGATAAAGGCTCAATTTTTTATAATGCTCCTCGTCTAGGTAGGAATGGGAGAGTATTTAAAATGTATAAATTCCGTTCAATGAAAATAAATGCACCTGACCTGAGAAATGAGGATGGCTCAACCTTTAATGCAGAAGATGATCCAAGATTAACTAGGATAGGGAAGTTTATTCGAAAGACAAGTTTGGACGAAACACCACAACTACTAAATATTATTAAAGGTGACATGAGCATCATTGGACCTAGACCAGATTTACCTGAGCATCTTAAATTATACGATGGCAATGAAGCCCGTAAGTTAGAAGTTAGCCCGGGTGTTACCGGTTTTAACCAAGCTTATTATAGAAATACGGTACCGTGGAAAGAGCGTATTCAACACGATATTTACTATATTGATAATTTGTCTATTTTGCTTGATGTAAAAATCTTCTTTAAAACTGCGGTATCAGTGTTAAAGCGTGAAGATGTATTTGTTTCTGAAAATAGTACAAAATCTAGCAAAAACAAGACTGTAGGTTTGTAGGAGGGGAAATATTATATGAAAGAAAAAAACACGGAAGATGCAGTAACCTTCTATGAACTAGAGTGGGACACAGAGTTTTTTGGTGTTTCTTGTGCAAAAACAGTTTTAAATAAGTCACTTACATCTATTGAATGGAATGATCTTAAAACTAGATTTACAGATTATCAGTTTATTTCAATCGAGAATCGTGATTCAGAACCTATTAATGCTCAGTTGATAGGAAGGGATACTTCGGCATTTTTGGTGGATGTGAATATACAGTTTGTGAAGAAAATTGAAGGTTCACCTGAGATGCCAAAACACATCACAGTTTATCAAGCGTTAGAGAGAAATGATCAATTGCTTGAGATAGCAGATTTTCAGTTCTCAAAGTTTACAGAGGACCCAGAACTAGCTAAACGTGGTGGGCATCTTGTTTACCATCAATGGTTAATAAATTCATTTGAAAAGTCCGGCAAGTTTTATGCGTTATCAATGAATGAAAATGGTGATATTAACGGTTTTCTTTTGCATTCTTATTCAGATGATGCATGTGTGATAGAACTTATAGCTGTGTCCAAAGCGGCCACTAAAAGTGGTATTGGTAAAGGCTTATTCAATGCGGTAGAATATTCAGCATATCAAAAAGGCTTTAACATACTTAAAGTCGGTACTCAGGTCCGAAACATGGGAGCTATTAACTTTTATCAAAAAGTTGGTTTTAAACAGGTAGGGTGTCATCAAGTTTACCATTTATGGAACCTTTAGAGGAAATCGCATAAAGATGTGGTGTGTGGCAGAAATCGAGGAGAGATTTTTTTGAGAGTATTATACATTGCTACTTCGTTTCCGGAGCCAGGTAAGGGAGCTACAATATATACAGATCTAGCAGAAGCATTATATGAAGCGGGTCATGAGATTACAGTAGCTGTATCCGAACAAGCGAAAGATAAACAACATACAGAAATGAAGAAAGAGCGAGGTTTTGATGTTCTTCGAATTGTAACTGGAAATTATTATGATGTAGGTTTTATAGAAAAAGGTATAACTACTTTAAAAATACCAGTGCTAATGAAAAAAGGAATAAATAAATATTTAGGGAAAAGAGAATTTGATTTTATCTTATTTGAATCACCACCAGTCACTAACGCCGGATTGGTAGCATGGGCTAAGAAACAGTTCAATTGCCGGTCATATCTAATGCTCAAAGATATTTTTCCTCAGAACGCAGTAGATTTAAGAATTATAAAAGAAAACGGTATTTTACATCGTTATTTCACATCAAAGGAAAAGAAATTATTAGAAACTGCAGATTACATTGGTTGTATGTCTAATGCTAATAAGCAATATGTGTTAGATCATAATTCATGGATTAATTCTGCAAAAGTTGAGGTTTTCCCTAATACTAAAAAATTGACAAATTTCTTTAATTCAGAAGAATTTCCAATGAGAGAGCGATTTGGAATTCCCGAAGGAGCATGTGTTTTCCTTTTTGGTGGAAACATGGGGAGACCACAGTATTTAGATCTTTTATGTGAGACTATTAAAGGATGCAAGAATGAAATAAATATGTACTTTCTCTTTATTGGTAGAGGAACTGATAGATATAAGTTAGAGAAGACGATAAAAGAAAATGATATTTACAATGCTCTTGTGATTGAGAATCTTCCGAGAAATGAGTACGAACAAATAACAAAAGAATGTGATGTTGGACTGATTGTCCTGGACCCACGATTTACAATTCCAAACTATCCGTCTCGTATTCTAGCATATATGGAATATGCAAAGCCTGTCATTGCTGCCACAGATAAAGTTACTGATCTTAAAGAGATGATTGAGAAAGCTAATTGTGGTGAGTGGGTGTGGTCTGGTGATGTTCAAAAATTTATAAAAAAGGCAAAAGAAATGGCAGAATCAGAAAGCCTGTCTGAGATGGGAGCAAAAGGACGTAAGTATTTAGAAAGTAAATTTAATGTTAAGCGTTCTGTTGAAATTTTAGAGAATCATTTTGGAAAGGAGAGGTAGTGAACATGTTTAAAGATAAAACGTTATTAATAACTGGAGGAACTGGATCCTTCGGCAACGCTGTAATGGAAAGATTCCTAGATACAGATATAAAAGAAATTCGGATTTTCTCTCGTGATGAGAAAAAACAGGATGATATGAGAAAACTTTATAAACATGACAAACTAAAGTTTTATCTCGGGGATGTAAGAGATTTGGGGAGTGTTAAAAATGCTATGCATGGAGTAGATTATATTTTTCATGCTGCTGCTTTAAAACAGGTGCCATCCTGTGAATTTTTCCCTTTAGAAGCTGTAAAAACGAATATATTGGGTACAGATAATGTATTAACAGCAGCCATTGATTATGGAGTAAAAAAGGTAATTTGTCTATCTACTGATAAAGCAGCGTACCCAATTAATGCAATGGGAATTTCAAAAGCAATGATGGAAAAGGTTTTTGTTGCAAAATCAAGAACGGTTTCACCAGAAAGAACTCTAATATGTGGCACAAGATATGGAAATGTTATGGCTTCACGTGGTTCAGTTATACCGTTATTTATCGAACAAATTAAAACTGGGCAGCCACTTACGGTAACCGATCCGAATATGACAAGATTTCTTATGAGTCTTGAAGAAGCGGTTGAACTAGTAGTATTTGCATTTCAAAATGCAGAGGCAGGAGATATTATGGTTCAAAAATCGCCGGCAAGTACAGTGGGTGACCTTGCCAAAGCCATTATAGAGCTATTTGATGCTGATAATGAGATTAAGGTTATAGGTACTCGTCATGGTGAGAAGTTATATGAGACACTTCTTACAAGAGAAGAATATGTAGTATCAGAGGATTTAGGTGGGTTCTTTAGGGTTCCAGCTGACCAAAGAGATTTAAATTATGATAAGTATTTCGCTGAGGGAGATCAAAAGCTCACTACTGAAGAAGAATATAATTCCCACAACACACAAATCCTTAACGTAGAACAGATAAAAGAAAAATTGCTTGAGATAGATTATGTGCAAAAAGAGCTTGAGGAATGGACTAAAAATCTTCACGTAATGAACTAAAGGGTGGAATAAATTAAATGAATATTCTGGTTACAGGCGCGAATGGTTTTGTAGGAAAAAATCTTATCGCAGAGCTTAAAAATAAAGGTAATAACAATATATTTGAGTTTACTAGAGAAAGCGATAGTTCATTACTAGAAAGATATACAAAAGAATGTGACTTTGTATTTCATTTAGCTGGGGTAAACAGACCAAAAGATGAAACTGAATTTATCGAAGGTAATATTGGTTTTACGGCTAAATTGCTAAATCTACTAAAGGAACATGGTAATAAAGCACCAGTACTTATTACTTCATCTATTCAAGCAGAAAAGGAAAACCCCTATGGAGAAAGTAAGAAGGCTGGAGAAGACTTATTATTTGCGCACAGTAAAGAAACTGGTGCTATAGCATTAGTCTATCGACTAGCTAATATATTTGGAAAATGGAGTAGACCTAATTACAATACGGTCGTGGCCACATACTGTCATAATATTTCTAGAGATATAGAAATTAAAGTGAACAATCCAGATGCAGAACTGACGCTCTGCTATATTGATGACGTCTTAGAAGAATTTATGAAAGCTTTAGAAGGTATCCCAACTCAGCAGGATAGATTTTGTATTGTTCCAATAACACACAATATTAAATTGGGTGAATTAGCAAGAATGATTAAAGGATTCAAAGGAAGCAGAACAGATTTAAGTGTTCCTAATATGGAGGATGCACTAACTAAAAAGCTTTACAGTACTTATTTAAGCTTTTTACCAGAAAACAAGTTTTCTTATGATCTAAAAATGAATTGTGATAATAGAGGTTCCTTTACAGAATTTATAAGAACTCCTGATAGAGGACAAGTTTCAGTAAATGTTTCAAAACCTGGGATTACAAAAGGTAATCATTGGCATCATACCAAAAACGAAAAATTCTTGGTAGTAAGTGGTGAAGGCCTGATTAGGTTTAGAAAAATAGATTCAGAAGAAATCATAGAATATAGAGTAAGTGGGGATAGGTTACAGGTTGTTGATATACCTACTGGATACACCCACTCAATTGTGAATGTTGGAGATAATGATCTTGTAACAGTAATGTGGGTTAATGAATGCTTTAATCCAGAAAAGCCGGATACGTATTATTTGGGGGTATAAATAATAGTGAAGAAATTAAAAGTGATGACAGTCATTGGTACTAGACCAGAAATTATAAGATTGTCTGCGGTTATTAATAAATTAGAAGAATCCGAGGCTATTGAACATATCCTTGTTCATACGGGTCAAAATTATGATTATGAATTGAATGAAGTGTTTTTTAAGGATTTTAAATTAAAAAAGCCTGATTATTTTCTTAATGCAGCTACTGGAACAGCAGTAGAAACCATTGGTAATATCCTAGTCAAAATTGATCCTATTATGGAAGAGGTAAAACCAGAGGCTTTTTTAGTACTGGGTGATACTAATAGTTGTTTATGTGCTATTGCAGCAAAAAGAAGGCATATTCCTATATTCCATATGGAAGCAGGAAATAGATGCTTCGACCAAAGAGTACCAGAAGAAACAAACAGAAAAATTGTTGATCATACAGCTGACATTAATTTAACTTATAGTGATATCGCAAGAGAATATTTATTAAGAGAAGGTCTTCCTGCTGATAGGATTATTAAAACTGGAAGCCCAATGTTTGAAGTGCTCAACTCAAGAAAAGATGATATTGAGAAATCAGATGTATTGGAAAGATTGGAACTTGAGGAAGGGAAATATTTTGTAGTATCAGCTCACAGAGAAGAAAATATTAGTTCTGAAACCAATTTCTTAGATTTAGTAGAAAGCTTAAATGTAATTGCTGAAAAATACAATGTACCTGTAATTGTAAGTACACACCCAAGAACTAGAAATATGATTAATGTTAAAGGGATAGAGTTTAATCCGTTGATTAAAACAATGAAACCATTAGGATTCAATGATTATGTAAAACTTCAAACCAAGGCAAAAGCCGTACTGAGTGATAGTGGAACGATCAGTGAAGAATCATCTATCCTTGGGTTTAGAGCGCTTAATATAAGACAAGCCCATGAAAGACCAGAGGCAATGGAAGAAGGGTCAGTAATGATGGTAGGGCTTAAGAAAGAAAGAATATTACAGGGGTTAGAAATATTAGAGATACAAGAAAAAAATATTCTTAGAAATGTATCAGATTATAGTATGCCTAATGTTTCAGATAAGGTACTTAGGATAATTTTATCTTATACGGATTATGTGAATAGAGTTGTTTGGGAAAAAAGGTAAGAAAAGTGATAAATATTTCTATATACATCGATAAGAACAGAATAGATTTAAATATAAATAGTTAGATAAATTTCGAATAATTAATAGAGATATGTACTAGAACAGTAGTTTTGGAAGTAAATATTCCTAGACTTATAAATAAAATAAATGAAGAAAGTAGTATCTATGTTTTTAGAATTAAGGAGCAAAACTTGAGAATTTAGGATTTGAAGTCAAGATAGGAGGGCTGTTAGCGTTTTGAAACGAAGTAATTTCACTATTGGGAACCCCAATCTTCCAAAATTAAAAAATATTATAAGTTTGATTTACAAAGAAATATTCTAAATCGAATTTCTTAAAGGGGATTATTAAAATTGAAAGTTTTATACCTATGTTCGTCTCATCCACCTTATGATAAGAGGGTGTATTATAAAATTAGTATTGCACTTGTAAAATGTGGATATGAAGTAATTAATATAAGTCCAAATACTAAGAAAGAAATATCGAAAGATAATATAGGTATCGATGGCTTTACTAGAAAAAAAGGACTAATTAATAGAGTTTTTAGTTTAAAACACTTATATAAAATGGGGAAAGAAAATAAGCCTAACATAATCATTGCCCCCGAGCCAGATTCATTGGTTGTTGCTTTTTTCCTTAAATTATTTATTAAGGATATAAAAGTTATTTTTGATTGCCATGAATGGTATGAAAATCATTTTAAGGAGAAAGTAAATAATGTAACCATAGCTAATACACTTAATAAAATTACGGGATTAATTTTGAAGTTTATTAGTAAAAGAATAGATGCAGTGTTTTGTGTGAATGAAACCATGAAAAATAAATATTTAAAATTTAACAGTAATTCATTTTCTATTCCTAATACATTGTTGGTTGAAGATGAGGAAACTACATCAAATATGAATAGGGATAAAAATAGTTTTGTGTTTATTGGTAATTTTGCTGATAAGAAGCAAGAAGTCATATTAATTGAAGCGGCTAAGATATTAAAAAACGAGAATTCAAATGCAAAAATTCGAATATTAGGTGGATTTCCTAATAATGAAAATTATGAAACCAAATACAATGATTATACATTATTAATAGAAGAAAACAATATTAAAGAAAATATTGAGATTATTCCTTGGATGAGTAAAGGGGATGTAACTAAATTTTTGAAAGGAAATATAGCAGGTATAACTCGTTTTGACTCATACCTATATGGAGAGTACCATTGTTTACCTAATAAAATATTTGACTATATGGCTGCAAATTTAGCGATAATTACCTGTGAATTAAATAAGGAAACGTCAACAATAATTAAAGAAAATAAGTGTGGGATTGCAGTCCCAGAGGAGTCTGGTGAAGCCTTAGCTAACGGAATACTTTACATGATGAACAATATAGATGATTCTATTCATATGGGGAATAATGCTTATAAAGCAGTATTGCACAAATACAACTGGAAGCAGTATGAAACAAAACTTTGCGAAATACTGAAAAGTATATAAAAGATAATATGTGGATGATAGTAAGATACAGTGTTTTTGTCGACAGGCAGATGTTTGTTGAAAAAGAGAAATTTTTTCTGTAAAAAACAAAATAATAAATTGTTAAATAAACCGTGAATTACTTTTAATTTTATCTAATAGGTAACAATTAAAGTAAGTTTTTTATAACATTTTAGTCTTATAGACGAGAGATAATCTTAAAAACTAATTTTAACAAAAATAAAATTTTAAAGTTATGTAATGAAATATACCAGGGACAACAGAGACAAAAAAGGATGTTTTATAAATGTATACTAATCTAAAATATTACTTCTGGGTTATGGCCTATAAAATAGTCTTAGAAGTGATTTATTATGTTTTTGTTGCACCCAACTATTCATATTCTGGGTTAGTTTGGGATCCATCTATAATAAAATTATTTATTTCTAATTTATGTTTTTTTCTATTAATAAAAGTCCTGCCCAAGGGGCAACAAAGACCATCATATCAATTAACTCAATTGTTTTTTATTATTACAGTTGTACCTGTATTAAGTATATTTTGGCAGGCAAATTTAAGCTTTAATTATTTTTCTTACTTAGTTGTATGCTCTTTAATTTTATTTATATTTTTACGGTTATTTAAGCCATTTAGAGTTAAATTTATTGGGTTTGAAACAAAAAAATATTTGAATTTTGTTAACGTTATTTTCATTATAACCTGTTTCCTTTTAATTCTATTTACAATGAAATTCGGAGGTATTGATCTTAGGGCTTTGAATTTCAATGAAATATATGAACTAAGGGCAGAAGCAGAATATGGTGTCTTTTGGGGTTACTTGGTTAACTGGATTGCAAAATTATTTATTCCATTTTGCATCGTAATGTACATGATTGAAGATAAGAAAATAATGTTGTTTATTTCTTGTTTTTTTCAGATATATTTTTATTTATGTACAGGGCATAAATCAATATTATTTTCAGTCCTATTTTTAATTGTGTTTACATTTCTATTAAAAAAGAAAAAATTCTTTGTTGGAGTTCCTACTTTTTATACGTTAGCTATTACTGTTTCAAGTTTTTTATTCTTAATAACAAATAATTTTTTTACAATAGCATTAATGCCAATCCGCCAATTAAATATTCCAGCTTTACTAAGCTTTAACCATTATGATTTTTTTTCCAAAAACCCTAAATTGTATTTTTCTGAAGGGTTGATTGGTAAAGTATTAGGTTTAGAATCTCCTTATTCTATACATTCTACTTTTCTAGTTTCATCGGGAGGAGCAAATGCTAATACTGGTTTTTTAGCAGATGCTTATGACAATGGTGGGCTACTATTAATGATTTTACTTACAATAGCACTAGGTGTCATATTTTTATTTATTGACTCAATATCTGAAGGATTAAACAACAGATATAGATATACTGCTCTAATGTTGTACACAATAGTAATTTTAAATGATAGCGCTCTGCTTACAACATTATTAACTTCTGGGGGAATAGTTCTAATACTATTTTTATATATAGTTTCATCAGAGGAAAGAAAAAAAAGTGCATTGTAATGAAAGTATAATAATACAAAATTGGTTAGTCGTCTTTGCTGTTAACAAGTTATAATTTTATTTAAAGTCAATGTTTTTCTACCTTTTTCAAA
The DNA here is from genome assembly GCF_000242895.2 of Bacillus sp. 1NLA3E. NCBI lineage: Bacteria > Bacillati > Bacillota > Bacilli > Caryophanales > Bacillaceae > Bacillus > Bacillus sp. 1NLA3E. The sequence continues at coordinate 4,519,402 of NC_021171.1, read as the reverse complement.
CGATATGTATATATTGTATAAATCAATGTTAACGAGATCATATATAAGGGAAAGGGATATCTATTGAACATAAGGAGTTATAAAAAAGGAAAGTTTTTATTAGATATAGTAATAAATATTTTTTCTTCTGCTATCTCAGTTTCAATATTACAATTTTTGGTTTATCCTTTAATTGGTAGGGAATATGATAGTGATACTTTTGGTGAAATTCTTACAATTATGGGATTAGTAAATATAATATCAGTTGTTATGGGAAATTCATTAAATAACATAAGACTGATTGTAAATAATGAATATGAGGACAACAAAATATCAGGAGATTTTATTCCATTATTAATTCTTGCTAGCTTTACTAACATGGGTTCAATTTTATTATTAGCATCTTTTGATCTTATCAATGAATCAACTTCAACAATACCAATGTTAGTTATCGTTTCGATATTAACTATGTTGAGATCTTATTTAATTGTAAGTTATCGATTGAATATTGATTACAAAAAGATTTTTTATCATAGTGTAATTTACTGTATTGGATTAATTATAGGTACTGCAATACTTTATTATGGATATTCAGACAAATGGGAAATTGTTTTTCTTTTTGGAGAAATATTCTCAATACTTTTTTTGCTATTTACTACAAACATTTATTTAGAACCATTGAGAATAACATCTAAATTCAAATTAACTTTAAATAAATATATATCCTTAGCATTTTCTAATGTAATAGGGAATGTACTTATTTATTTAGATCGTTTAATTATTTTACCATTATTAGGTGGAAGACAAGTGACTGTATATTATGCTGCTACTTTAGTTGGAAAAATGTCTAGTTTTGTATTGCAGCCCATATCTGGGGTTTTATTAACATATTTTTCGAAAAGTAAAAGAAGAATGAGGGTTAAAGAATTTTTATTAATTAACCTTTTAGTAATAGTGTTTAGCGCTATAGCATTTATAGGGTGTATTTTTTTATCAACCTATATTATAAGGATTCTTTATCCTACTATATATGATGATGTATTAGAAATATTAGTTTTAGCAAATTTGGCTGCAATTCTTATTGCTTCAAGTGTTATAACTCAATCAATAATTCTTAGATACTGTGCGACGTTCTGGCAAACGGTTATTCAAACCATATATGGATTAATATATATTGGTGGTGGAGTAATATTAATTAAACAAAGTGGGCTTATAGGTTTTTGTGTGGCTGCAACGATTGCAGCTGTAGTTAAAATATTCTTAATAATAATAATAGGATCATTGTCATTAAGGTATGAATCCTAATTCTAGAGTGACTTTTTAAAAGTCAGAGTATATTAATTTGAAAATTAATATACTCTGATTAACAAAGTGTAAAAGGTCCTGGACCTTTTTGTTTTTCATGAGGGGTAGCTAGATAGTTACGACTCGTGAAGAGGAGCTGGTGCTTAAGAAAGGATAAAGTCATGAAAATTAGCATAAAACTGTAGAACTAGCTTAACACGCAGTACTTATTAATCTATTTTAAGCTAGGACCGAAATATATATCTTGAATCCTAACCTTTTTAATTGCTTTTATTCAATAAGAATTTCTCAATCTATTTAGTACAAGCATTTAATAAAAATTGTTTCCACTATCAACTGAAGTAGTGTTAACTCAGTTGAATTTTTTTGAGAATTTAAAATAAGTATAGGGAAATTTATATGTAATCATGGATTCATTTGTTTTTTTACCTTAATAAAGTAGAAAGTATTTCTATATGAAAGGGTTATGAATAATGAAAGTTATAACTATAATTGGTGCCCGTCCTCAATTTATAAAGGCAGCACCATTTTCTGAAGAATTTAGAAAAGAAAATGAAGAAATATTAGTTCATACAGGTCAACATTATGATGCAAATATGTCTGACATTTTTTTTGAGGAGTTAGGAATACCAAAACCTGATTATAATTTAGGTGTAGGTTCAGGATCCCATGGATTACAAACAGGACGAATGCTTGAAAACATTGAAGAAATAATATTTAAAGAAAAACCTGATGGAATGCTTGTATACGGGGATACAAACTCAACTCTTGCTGGTGCATTAGCAGCTAGTAAATTACGTATCCCTGTATTCCATGTGGAAGCTGGGTTACGTAGTTATAATAAGCTAATGCCAGAGGAACAAAACAGAGTATTAACAGACCATATATCTGATTTATTACTATGTCCAACACAAACAGCTGTAAAAAACTTAGAAAAAGAAGGAATCACAGATGGCGTCTTAAATACGGGAGATATCATGTATGACGTGGTGATAAGGAATATAGATATTTCAAAAAAATTATATTCTAACGGTGCTTGGTTGGATGAATTAAGAGATATAAATGGTAAAATCCCAAGTATTATAGAAAAAGAATATTACCTTGCTACAATTCATCGTGCAGAAAATACAGATGATCATAAAAAGTTACGTGAGATTTTTTCTGCATTTGAAAAAATGGACAAGCCAGTTCTTTTACCAATTCATCCAAGGACTCGTAAATTAATTGATGAACTGGATATTAAATTAGGTAATATAACAATGATCAAACCGGTGGGCTATCTACTGATGCTTTACTTAACAGCAAATGCTTATATGGTGGTTACAGATTCTGGTGGACTTCAAAAGGAAGCATATTTCCTTAAGACCCCATGTACAACACTTAGAGATCAAACAGAATGGGTTGAAACCTTAGAAAATGGATGGAATATTTTATGTCCAATTGATGTTAAAACAATTCTAAGATCAGTCACAAGAGAATTAGACTGTTTGCAGCATCCACAAACACTGTTATTTAGTGATGGACATGCAGCAGATCATATATGTCAAGCTATCTTAAGAGGAGGAAAATAATATAATGAGTACTGTTACTTTAACAAGTAATCTAAAAGAAAAATTATTAAATAAAACTGCAACACTTGGAGTTGTGGGTTTGGGTTATGTAGGTTTGCCTCTTGCTGTAGAGAAAGCAAAAGCCGGGTTTAAAACAATTGGTTTTGATGTACAAGAATCTAAAATTGAGATGGTAAACACCGGTAAGAACTATATTGGTGATGTTGTCAATGAAGACCTTGAAGAAATAGTGATGTCAGGACTCCTGTCAGCCACTACAGATTTTGCACAGGTAGCAAAAGCGGATTGTGTGTGTATTTGTGTACCAACACCACTTGATGACCATCAACAGCCAGATATTAGTTATGTTAAAGCCTCTGCAGAGAGCATCGTTCCCTATATGCATAAAGATATGCTAATCGTTTTGGAATCAACTACTTATCCTGGGACTACGGAAGAACTTCTTAAGCCGATTCTTGAAACATCTGGACTAAAATGTGGTGAGGACTTCTACCTTGCTTTTTCCCCAGAGCGTGTTGATCCAGGGAATTTGATCTATAAGACTAAAAACACACCCAAAGTCGTTGGAGGGATTACTGCAAAATGTACTGATGTGGCAGCAACACTATATGAAAGTATACTAGAAGCACCGATCCATCGTGTTTCATCTCCTGCTATAGCGGAGATGGAGAAAATTCTTGAAAACACTTATAGAAATATTAACATTGGACTTGTAAATGAACTTGCAATTCTAAGTAATAAGATGGGCATTAACTTTTGGGAAGTCGTTGATGCTGCAAAATCTAAACCTTATGGTTTCCAAGCCTTTTATCCAGGACCAGGACTTGGGGGTCATTGTATTCCACTTGATCCATACTATCTTTCTTGGAAGGCACGGGAATATGGTTTTCATACATCAATGATTGAATCCTCCATGATGGTTAATGACCGAATGCCGGAATACTGCGTAGAGAGATCAAGTAAAATCTTAAATAGGTATAAAAAAGCTATGAACGGTTCAAGAATCTTTGTGCTTGGCGTAGCTTATAAACAAGATATTGAAGATTACAGAGAGAGTCCTGCTCTTAGAGTGATTGAAGAGCTAGAAAAAGAAGGGGCAGAAGTTGTTTACTTTGATCCTTTCGTGCTAGAGTATCGTGAGCATGGGGAAATTAAAAAGGGAGAATCAGAATTAACTGTGGAACTCCTTGAAAGTTCTGATCTCGTAATAGTAACAACAGCACATACAACTGTGGATTATTCTTTTGTACAGCAACATGCAAAGGCAATATTTGATACTAAGAATGCGATGAAAGATATAAAAAATAGAGAAAATATTGAATTATTATAGAGGGGGATCATCATGACTTTACGTTTTGCAATAATTGGTTGTGGTAGAATCTCACCAAATCATATAGCTGCTGCAATCAAAAATGAACTTGAAATTGTTGGTTTATGTGACATAGTGCCCGAAAATATGGAGGATAAAATTTCAAAATTTAATCTTCCTCAATCTACACCACAATATATTGACTATAAGGAGTTACTTGAAAAGGAAAAACCTCAACTAGTAGCAATTTGTACTGAAAGTGGTAAACATGGACAAATTGCTTTAGATTGTATAGAAGCGGGCAGTAATCTTATCATTGAAAAGCCCATCGCTCTTTCACTGGAAGAAGCTGATGAAATCATCAAAAAAGCTAAAGAAAAAAATATAAAAGTTAGCGCATGCCATCAAAACCGTTTTAATAAGTCTATTCAAAAAATAAGAGAGGCTGTTGAAGAAGAACGCTTTGGAAGGCTGCTTCATGGAACTGCTCATATTCGTTGGAACAGGGGAGAAGATTACTATAAACAGGCTCCTTGGCGCGGAACATGGGAGCAAGACGGAGGGGCACTTATGAACCAGTGCATCCATAACATAGATCTTTTGCGATGGATGATGGGAGACGAAATAGTAGAAGTGGTCGGTATGACGGATAATTTGAAACATAACTTTATTGAAGCAGAAGACCTAGGTATGGCATTAATTAAGTTTTCCAATGGAAGTTATGGGATTATTGAAGGTACAACTAATATTTATCCAAAAAACCTTGAAGAAACATTGTATTTATTTGGGGAGAAAGGCACAGTTAAAGCTGGCGGAAAATCTGTAAATCTAATAGAGGAATGGCAATTTGCAGATATGCTAGATGATCCAGAAGATATTAAAGCTAAGTATCAAGAAAATCCACCAACCGTATATGGGTTTGGTCATAATCCCCTATATTCTGATGTAATTGATGCAATTCTGAATGATAGACAACCGTATGTAACGGCTGAGGATGGAAGAAGAGCACTTGAGCTCGTCCTTGCAATTTACAAATCAGCTGCAGAAGGTAAAAGCGTTAAACTACCATTAGAAAAGTGTAGTTCATTGGATTTCAAAGGTAGATTTGATAGATGAGCTACTTTGTACATGAGAGTAGTTATATAGATGAAAATGTTTCGATTGGTGCTGGTACTAAGGTATGGCATTTTAGCCATGTTCAAAAAGGGGCTCAAATAGGTGAAAAATGCTCTCTAGGACAAAATGTTAACATTTCTAATAACGTTAAAATTGGTAAGGGAGTTAAAATCCAGAACAATGTAGCGGTTTATGAAGGTGTTGAGTTAGAAGATTATGTATTCTGCGGGCCTTCAATGGTATTTACAAATGATTTAACACCTAGAAGTAAGTATCCTAAAGGTAATGAAGGATATAGAAAGACTCTTATTAAATACGGTGCATCTATCGGAGCCAATGCTACTATTGTATGTGGAAATACAATTGGTCGTTGGGCAATGATCGCTTCAGGTGCAGTCGTAACAAAGGATGTCCCTGACTATGCTTTAATGGCAGGTGTTCCGGCAAAACAAATAGGTTGGGTCTGCGAATGTGGAATGGTTCTAAAAAATGAGTTGAAATGTAATGAATGTGACAGGGAATATATGCTGAAGGGTAGAGAACTAAAAGAAAAAGCTGAATAGGGAAAATTAAATCGTGATGGAGATTGATGGACTATGGAATTCAGGGATTTAAAGACTCAGTATCAGGAATATAAGCAGGAAATTGATTTAGCTATACAGGAAGTATTAACTAATGCAAATTTTATTAGTGGAAAAGAAGTAGCAGAGCTAGAAGAACAATTAGCTAACTACGTGGGTGTAAAACACTGTATTTCTTGTGCCAATGGAACAGACGCACTGAATTTAGTGATGATGGCAAGGGATATCAAAGATGGAGATGCAGTATTTTTACCAGACTTTACATTTTTTTCGACAGGAGAAATTGTTTCATTTAGAGGAGCTACTCCAATTTTTGTGGATGTGGATAGGGAAACTTTCAATATTGATACAAATAAACTAGAAAAAGCGATCATAAAAACAATTAAAGAAGGGAAGTTAACTCCTAAGGCCATTATTCCTGTTGATTTATTTGGGCTTCCTGCAGATTATCGTGAAATAGAGAGAATTGCAAAGAAGTTTGATTTATTCGTGTTAGAAGATGGTGCTCAGGGCTTTGGTGGCAATATTAGTGGTAAAATGGCCTGTAGTTTTGGTAATGCAGCAACTACCTCATTTTTTCCAGCTAAACCATTAGGTTGTTATGGCGATGGTGGGGCTATTTTTACTGATGATGATGAATTAGCAGAATTACTTAAATCTTTAAAAGTTCATGGTAAAGGCGAGAATAAATACGATAATGTTAGGATTGGAGTTAATTCCAGACTAGACACTATCCAGGCTGCTATTTTAAAAGTGAAACTAAAATCCTTTATTAATCATGAATTAGAAAGTGTTAACAGGGTATATAAATTATATAATGAAAGATTAGAAGGCGTTATTGAAATTCCATATATACCGGATGGGTTTTATTCAAGTTTTGCCCAGTATACTATTAAGCTTAAGAACAAGGAACAGCGAGATGACTTACAAGCAAAACTTAAGGAGAACGGGATTCCAAGCATGATTTATTATGTTAAGCCAATGCATAAACAAGATGCTTTTTCTGGTTTAGCGTTTGATGATCAAGAATTTGAAATTACTAATAACCTTTGTGATACAGTCCTTTCATTGCCGATGCACCCATATTTGAGTGAAGAGGAAGTAAATAAAGTTTGTGCGGTAATAAAAGAATTTATGGAATTACAGTAGATACGAAGTAAACTGAACAGAACTAAATTTCGTTGTTAAGAAACGTACTTTATTTTTGGAACTAAGTAAAGTCTGAGACTAAATCGCGTTTCAGGAATCATCCATTTTTCTGGAATCACTTACTGTAAGCGTGGGACTGTTTGAGGGGAACAAAAATCTTGTTTTCCCTCATTTTTTTATATCCAAAACCCTGTAGTAATTTGCTGGAGTTGTTTTTTACTGAGAATAAGGCACAATGTTGTTGTCTTTGCTCATTTGTAATAAGCTTTTAAATAAAGTTTTTTTAGTGCTATTTTCATTGCGTTTCTTTTACTATGGAAATCGATTCCAGATGCTATGTAATCATAAAAGGGTGGCTTATCAGGACAAATGGTTGCGGTTACAGAGTAATGGTCGATATATTGAAGTATTTCCAGTTCTATTTCATCCCCAATGTCATTCACTAGCTGTGTGACTTCTCTTGATTTTAAGTTTTCCACTCTATCATCTCCTCTTTCTAGTCATCATCGGCAGCTTTATTTATTTGGGAAGGTAAATCTTCATCCTTCTCTATCTCTTTCATAAGTTTATGAGGTTTCATTTCAAGCGCAATAGCAATGTTTATTAATGTTATGGAATTTGGAAAATGTATATCCTAAATATGTTACTCTTTGATTTTAACTTATAGTTTGCGGCGTTGAAACCGACTGATATTTGTAGGATAAAAAGTAGGTGCCTAGAAAACTGGGAGTTTGTAATCCGAGACCCAATTGATTCAAAGGTTAATGGGAGTAGGTATGTAAATGAAGTACTTTAAGAGCCTTTTGGATTGCTTTTTTTCTATTATTACAATCTTTTCCGGTTCCGATGAAATCGAATTAGAGATTATTCGCTACAAGGAGCACTACTCCATAACCGCAACCATTTGCCAAGATGAATCTCCCTTAAAAGACTGCATATAAATATTGCTTCGGTTGTTAAGTAACTTCATAGGTAATAGGCATTTTGATGGTTAACACAGTTGTTTGTACACGGAGATGACGGATAGGGTCTGGGGGATTAGATTTGCTAGTATAGAAGCTAAAGTCACTAAGACTATGCATTATTATTCTCTTTCTTCTTTATCAAAATCAATGATTTTTCTAATATCGTTAATATCAAGGGCATCTGCAATTTTTTCAATGTGATGGAAATTAATATTTTGCCGTTTATCATTGGCTAATTCACTCAATGTAGCATGACGAATATCAGTTTGTCTTGATAATTCTCTTACGGAAATACCTCTTTGTTCAGTTAACTCTCGAATTTTCACGACAACTTTTTTCACCATATTTCTCCCCATAATCTTAATTTAATGACTATAAGGAAAAGGTATCATATGGTAAAAATTAAAGTGGTACGCATTAGCGTACCGTTTAGGCATTTATCATTCTTTTTTTCAGGATTAGGTGCCTATTGGTTTTGCTTAATATAAATAAGTTAATTCCCTCTAAAAACGAGAGAGAACAAACTTAATTTCAGTGACTGTGACGCCTTTGGGGATCTTGAAATTCCGGTGCCTGTCACGCCACGAAAAATCTTGTTTCACAGAATGTGGTTCACAATGTATACGGACATGTAAAAGTGACATCTATACTAAATATTAGTGACAGCCCTGCCATAAAGAGAGCCGCCTCCTGTATAATGAGTTTGCTCAATTAGTGCGCAAATTCATTATACAGGAGGTTTTTTTATTAAATATCGTGAAATTCTGAGACTGAACGCTCAAATTCTCTGTAACCGCAATATTGCTTCAAGTTGTGGTTGTTCGGTAAGCGTAAAATAGTCCCTACCTTCATGCCAGATGGGGACTCAAAGTATTATTTAGATAACTTGTTAAAGACTATGCAAATGATTTGAAGAGTTGTTGACCAAGGAAGTATGTATTCTAAAAGTGGACCACCGTAGTCAATTGAAATTCCCCCAGTATATAATAATCTCACAGAGATGATTTCATAAAGTGGGCAGCTTGTTCCCAATTGACTTCCCGCTAGCCTCAATCGACTTATCATGAAGTTTCTTTAAGGTTTGTTCTACATCACCTACAAAACATCCTTGTACCTGCTTTTCCCAACCATTCTCCTTCAAATCATAAAAGCCTTTGGTCACTCGAAGAGAAGAGGACGAACCATACCAGTTGAACTAATCCCCCCCATAATAAAGCCTTACCAATCTAATAAAACTTGTTCATTTGCATTACCTCCAAATAATTTGAATTTTTGTTGCCTTATATAATAGGATGCTTTTAAAAAACTCCTTTATAGGAAAATATTTTTTGAGGATTCTCATAAGAATTGGAAGGGGAGCAGGAGCCGAAAGACGAAATAGTTAGTGGGTGTTTACATGAAGAAAGAAAGGGGAAGGGATTATGTGAACAAAGGTAATCGTCGTCATAACCATCGTGACGTGGTTGATGTCAGGTTGTGCGTCAAGCCAATACCAAGAATATATGGACAAAGGGAATGAAGCCTTGAAAAAGGAGAACTACTCCGAAGCTGTCCAGTACTTTGAGAAGGCAGCCAAAGTGAAATCGAACGAAGAAGCAAAAGCCCTATTAGAGACCACGAAAGGGAAAGTGAATATACAAAAAAGATTAACCCAAGGGGAGAAGGCACAAAAGGAAAAGAAGTTTGATAATGCGATAGACCTCTTTACGAAAATCATCGAAAAAAAAGAAAATGATAAAGAGTATGCACTATTGACCAAACGAGCAAAGGAATCGTTAGAGACAGCCAAGACCCAAAAGGAAACTGCCTTACTGGAAATGGCACATACCGCTTTAACCGGGAAGAAATATATCACTGCATCTAAATACTTTACGGAAATGTTGGATTTAAACCCGAAACAAAAAGAAGCGAAAAAACTCTTGAAGTTTAGTGAGAACATGAAGAATGGTTCCACCGCTTTAATCGGGAAGAAATATGATGAAGCCATTTCCTTGTTTACGATAGCCTTAGATACTAAGCCTGATGATGAAGAAGCGAAGAAACGGAAGGAAGAAGCTCTTACCGCTAAGAAAGAAGCGGAAGCGGTTGTTTCCAATGTGGAGAAGAGAGAAGAAAACTCCGACGACACGTTTCCGATTGAGTATCCTGTGCAACCTTATGTTCCTGCCCAAGATAATGCGAAAGTCCAGTTCGTCAATTCCATGAACAATTTGATTAATTACTATAATCTAAATGTATCGAATCAGATAAAAGGAATGCCCAATATGACATCTCCGACGCAATTAATGGTGACAGTGGAGTATATTTATAGGGAATCTCTAAAGGTTTATGTTCCTTTCACCGAGTACCAACCGATTATGGATAATTGGTTAAAGTGTTTAAAGGAATCCAACGTGGTCTTTCAAAAGTTTAAGGATTTGTCCAATGGAGACATTTCAGCCCTTAATGAGATAACTGACAGCCCGATGACGGACTATTATAATTTAACCGTTCAAGGCCTGAATTCCATTCAATAGAATAGGAGAATAAGAAGCGGAAGAAAGAGATTTTTCCGTTTTTATTTTTGGGGAGAATAACAAGGGAGAGGAACGACGACATTTTTGGTGCGAAACATCAAATCGGGTGCAATCTGGTACCGGGTACCATCCATTTTTCTGAAATTTAATGTAGGCCACTATGGTAATTTCCCGTGCCTGTCACCACCCGATAATTAAATACATACAGATTAGATGCCTGTGACCCATTCTCTCTTTGTGTTTCGAATACTGTAATGATTCCTATGCTTGTTGCCCTCTTAATCATACGTTTGAATGAAGTTCTGGAAATACCGTGATCATAGAAATCTTCACGAATCGTACTTAACATGGTGCCAATGGCTGCGTTGCAAACCCCAGGGATTTCTTCTGAAAAACATAAGCCATTTAAAGCCGACTAATTCACTTTTCGTAAAATCCTGCTTATACTTTCCAACCCACAATTCTATATGAAGCTGATATTCCTCTACAGACTCAAACTTTGAAAACCGTTCTAAGCGATCGACCTCATTCATCTTCAGCCTTATCATTCCGCACCACCCTTTTACCTTCTATATAGTAATTCAGGGTGAATTTGGGTATGGTAAATGAAAATTAGGTAAATTTACGAACATTTCTGATAGACCCGTTCTTCATCAAATGATTGATGACTGTCGCGAAATCTAAGCTGGCCAATCGGTAAGCTCTTTTTGGGAAGAAAGGGTGGTTTTTCTACTTTGCGGGAAGCAAGGGGACGGTTCTTTTGCTTCCAATTTTTAAGACCTGGTGGGAGAAAGATTCGTGGAGAGGTTAAAAAAAGGAAACAGGTAAACACAAAAGGAAGCAAGATTCCCGGTGAGGCAATTAAGAAAGCAAGAGATGTGTTGGCTAATAAATAAATCTCTTCCTTTTTTTATTGGATATGAAAAAAGAGAATATATTTTCTTTCCAGACTGAAGACAACCTCGATGAAAATCGAGGTTGTCTTCAGTCTTTTATTTGGTCAGTTTATAAGATTGTTGATATCTGTTCCAGGCGCTCCGCTTTTGCGCCTACCAACAACGACTTCAAAAGCGAAAGGAGTGCCTGTTATGTAAGAGTGTTTGGCCACGAACTTATTAAGTTTAGTATTGATTGTAATATTTTTGAATTTCTGCAGAGTCATCGGTTTTTGTCAAAGCAAGCATTAATAGTATACGAGCTTTTTGAGCATTTAAAGAGTCCGATGTAATAAAGCCCTCTTTTGGAGAGACAGTTCCTGATCCTACCCGAGAGGAACGGACAAGTTTCACACCTTTTTTCATTGTAGCTTCAGCACCTTCAAGTGCAACGGTAGATAGGGTTCCGTCACCAGGAGCTGCTACAACAATTCCCTTTGCTCCATTTTCCACTGCAGCTTCATACATATAGGTTGGGTTATTTTGATATCCATAAATAATATCAACCTGTGGTAACTTATCTACTTTTGAAATATCAAATACAGTTTCGGTAGTATGAAGACGTTCTGCTTCATTGTAGTAATAAATGTTTCCGCCTACGATTGCTCCTAAGTTTCCATTCTCTGCTGATTTAAATGTATCAACAGCTGTTGTATTGGTTTTTGTAATATTTCTAGGTGACATTATTCTGTCATTGAGTGTTACAAGAACTCCTCTACCTTTTGAGCTCTCATCACTTGCTAATTGAACAGCATTGTATAAGTTAAAAGGTCCATCAGCACTCATGGCAGTTGCAGGGCGCATCGCTGCAGTTAGAACTACTGGTTTTTCACTTTTTACAACCAAGTCTAAAAAGTAAGCTGTTTCTTCTAATGTATCTGTTCCGTGAGTGACAACAATACCATCCACGTCCTTAGAAGCGAGTAATTCGTTTATTCGCTTACCTAATTTTAATAGAATTTCATTTGTAATATCTGTACTATCTACTTTTACAATTTGCTCTCCGGTAATATTCGCAATTTCTTTCGTTTCGGGAACAGCTTTAATTAAAGTATCAATCGCAAGATCCCCGGATTTATACCCTGTTGTTTCAGTAGAGGATGAACCCGTACCAGCAATAGTCCCACCTGTTGCCAAAATAGAAATATTTGGTAATCCATCAACCTTTTTAGTTTCTGCTTTGGTTTGTTCCGTTGTTTTGGCGTCTACTTTGGTGCTTACATTTGCACCATTTGCTTCTGGCATAAGAACTGGACCTAATTTAATTGCAGCAAAGACAACAATCAATAATGCTAAAAATGAAACTAATAACTTTTTCTGCATAACTCAAACCTCCTCTTAGTTAAACTGCAAAGGCATTTCCAATATGATCTAATAGCCTTAATATCATCCTTTCACTTATATAAGAAAGTTTGGTTCCGGCGAATTAGTTCGAACAAATCATAAACATCGAAGTACAAAAAACTACTAAAAGTAACAGAAGTTTCCTCCATTGACAAGAAATTGTCAATTAATTTCAGAAATTATCAATTAATTTCGGTGCCTGTCACGCCCCGAAAAATCTTGTTTCACAGAATTTGTTCCACAAAATTTGGGTGTCTGATACAACACCCAAATTTTTGAGGCGGGTTGTTGCCAGTCTATAGATAGGTATCGATCATTCCAATAAATAGTACACGCCTGTTCCTATTTAATTATTAACTATGCAGGATTTTGGGTTATTTTGCAGAAAAATATAGAGGATTACTTCAAATATGTTTAACTTCTAAATACTCCTTCTTAACATCGATTTCGTATGCCATTCACTTGTTATTTCCATTCCAATTTCTTATTCATTCATTTTATAAAAAAGGATAAATGGAGGTTGTTCTATGACTGTAAAAGTATCTAGTATAGGTTTAAAGGGCCTAAAGGGATATCGTGTCCAAGTGGAGGTGAGGATTTCACCCGGGACAGAATCGATGGTGATTGTGGGCTTACCGGACATATCAGTTAAGGAGTCAAGAGAACGGGTGTTAGCTGCATTAAGTCACTTAGACGCAGATGTTACCGATCATAAGGTTGTGGTCAACCTATCTCCGTCTGAACAAAAGAAAAACGGACCTTTATTTGATCTTGCGATGGCGATTGCTGCATTAAAGGAGTTAAATATGATAAAGAGAGAAATCCCATTTGAGACAGCTTTCATTGGTGCATTATCCCTTGATGGTACGGTTGAAAAAGCAGAAGGAATGCTGCCGGCATTAATATCGGCGAAGGCACTAGGGATAAAGCGGGTCTATATTCCGTATGATCCAATGATCCCGATTCATATGCTGCAAGATTTGGAATGTATCGTTGTTAATCATATAGAAGAAGTGGTTCAACGCATAGAAGGTCAAGAATGCTTATCTTTCCTCCCAGAATTACAACCCCAACACCAAACTCTTCATTACTCATCTGAATCACCTAAAAGAGACTTTTGTCATGTGATTGGTCATAAGCAATCGAAACGAGCATTAGAAATCGCTGCTGCTGGGGAACATAATGTTTTGATGACCGGTCCACCTGGCTGCGGAAAGAGCTTGCTTGCAGAAACCTTTCCGTCCATTTTACCTCAACTTACAAATCAAGCACAGTTAGAAGTCATCAGTTTATATCAGCTTGCAGGAGAGAATAGTAGTTTGCGTCAAACCGCCCCGTTCAGACATCCTCATCATTCTGCATCCTCGGTCGCAATTATTGGAGGAGGTTCGACACCTAGGCCTGGGGAAATTTCACTTGTACATCGAGGTGTACTATTTCTCGATGAAATTGCAGAATTCACTAAGAAAACACTTGATATGTTAAGGCAGCCGCTCGAGACAGGGGAAGTGACAATCAGTAGAGCACAGTCTACAGTTACCTATCCTTCAGCCTTTATCCTGATCGCGGCAATGAATCCATGTCCTTGTGGTTATCTCGGTTCAATTAATCTCTACTGTACATGTTCACAAAAACAAATTCAAAATTATCTAAATCGATTGTCGGGTCCGGTTTATGATAGGATTGATATCCTTTTATCATTGAAGTCCGTAAATTTAGATCAACCCCAACTTGGACAAGACTCCTCACTCGAAATGCGCAAAAGGGTTGAAACAGCAAGAAATCGTCAATACGAGCGTTATCAAACAGAAGAATCAAATGCAAAAGTTCCGTATGAAACGATAACTCAAACAAGCCCTTTAACGAGTGACCAGCGAAAAATGCTTATGAACGTAGCTGCTAAGCGAAATTGGAGCAATAGGGTTCAAATCAAGATTATCCGGCTGGCTAGAACCATTTCTGATTTAGCTGGAGAAGAAATGATTATCGATGCATCCATTTGGGAAGCGATGACGCTTAGACGGTGGGGTCTTCATAAGCAAAAAAATGTTGCGAGGGAAACGTAAATGTCACGGAAGAAAAGGATTTGGGTACCCAATCGTTATTATCATATTGTCTGCAGAGGTAACCGGCGCGACCCGCTGTTTCGAAATGCCACTGATTTTCAAGCTTTTCTCCATATCCTACACCAGCTCTATGAAAAAACATCCTTTGAAATCGTCTCCTATTGTTTGATGACCAACCATTACCATCTTCAAATGCGCTCCAAAGAAATTTCTATATCCAAATTGATGGCTTTTATCAACAAGCGCTATGCTAATTACTATAATACAAAATATCGGATAACTGGGCACGTGTTTGAAAAACGCTTTTACGACAGCATTATTGAAGATAAAGAAGGAATGCTAGAAGTCAGCCGTTATATTCATTTAAATCCAGTCGAAGCAAAAATGGTAAAAAAACCTGAGAATTATCCGTGGAGCAGTTATTACTTGTTTAAGTATCCAACCTCTATTCCACTTTGTGAAGTAATTTGCTGGTATTGTTTTTTATGAGGAATAACAGATAAGAAAGCTATTGGTAATAAGCCTTTAAATATAGTTCTTTAAGTGCTTTCTTCATTGCCTTTCGTTTACTATGGCGATCGCTGCCAGTTGCTATGTAATCTTTAAAAGGTGGTGTGTCTGGGCAAATCGTTGCAGTTACAGAGTAATGATCAATATATTGAAAAATTTCCAGTTCTATTTCATCCCCAATGTCATTCACTAGCTGTGTGACTTCTCTTGATATTAAGTTTTCCATTCTATCTATCCTCCCATTAGTCATCAGTAGCTCTTTCTAGTAAATCTATATCCTTCTCTATTTCTTTCATAAGTTCATGAGGTTTCATATCAAGCGCACTAGCAATGTTTATCAATGTTATTAAATTGGGAAGATGTCGATCCTTTTCCAGGTTACTCATGGATTTTCTGCTTATGCCGCAACGAAAAGCTACTTCCTCCTGTGACAGTTCTCTAGCTTTCCTCAACTTTTCTAATACCTTCCCAATCTTTATCGTCTTATTTTTCAAGGATATTCCCCTTTTTAAGACAATTACATGATGAGAAAGGGAATTGCACCACGTAGTATACTTCTCAAAAGTTCCTTTGAGTAAAATTTATTAGAGATCAACAGTTTCAGCCAAATAGTGAATATTACCATTGAAAACAGCCAGTTATGCCATATTTTAGAGCCACTAGTGTCAGAATTGGCGGACAGTTGTGCCAAAAACAGAGCCACTACCTCTCAGTAGTGGCTCTGTTTAAAGATTAATATTTGAGGCCGTGTCTTTCTCTCATTGACATTTCTCCATCAATTAGAATGGTATATGAGTTTTGGATAATACGGTCCAAAATAGCGTCTGCAAGGGTGTCCTCTCCAATCTTTTCATTTGTGGAAAACTGTTAATTTTAATTTAGCAGTTACACCAGTGGGTCGGTTTCTTTTGAGTTTGTTTTTATTTAGTGGGATTTTAAAAATGGAGATTTGGGCATTGTGGGAAGAAGGGGTTTAAAAAGAAGCATGTGCATTCTCCTCAAAGTTTACCAGTAAATTTTGCTGGAAAAAGTTTTAGGCGCCTTAACAAGATTTATATCTTTTTAAGGTGCCTGTGTTCTATATGATTAATGAAGAATTTTTTCTAGGTGTTTTATTGTTGGGGTTAAATTTGCAAAAAAGTAGGCTTCACGTAGTCTACGTGATGGTAAACAATCTCTTAAGTAACCTGAACTTCCATTATGTAGCATATTTGCTTGAGTTGCATCAAGTGTTAAATAGGCCACTTCAAGGCGAACTTCGGCAATCTCTTTCCAATTAAATTGATCAGCTGAAAATAAGTTTTTTACCTTTTCCTGAGTTTGATCAACTAATTCTTGTAATTCCGACGATTGTCTTTTCAAATAACGATTGCAGCCATTTTGCCTTTGGTGTATTTTTTCAATAGAAGTAATAGAATCCTTTATTACACCTAACCCAAGCGGGATTTGATATAGGACGAATGCAGGCCGGATGATTTCCACAAATTGATCAGCGTTTTCTGATAACACCCATTCATCAGGAATAAATACATTGTCAAACTGGCATGAGTATGTCGCACTGCCATTTGCACCGAGGAATTCAATTTTTCCTTTCAATTTTAACCCATCTACTTTGCAAGGAACGAAACACATAACACGTTTGGTTTCATTAACATTGGCAATAACTCCGAACCAGTGATTTTCTCCCAGATTAGAGACGGCAGGTAAAACTCCAGACAGGATGTAGCCACCATTTGTCTGTTTTGCGCTTAAATGGAGGTTTTCTAGTCCCGCATAATATTTCATTGGGTTAGACAATCCTGTTGCAGCTAAAAGTTTTCCATTTTCAAGCAGAGGTAAGAACTTGAGTTTAAAGAGCTCATTGTTTGTATTTCTTACATATGTTAATGCAGCGAGGTGGCACCAAAGACAAAAGGCAGTGGTCATACAAGTTTTCGATGTTTCTTCTACTAAATGCATTTCATCTAAAATATATTCCTTTTGAGACTTATTGACAGAAGAAAATAATCCCGACTCACCAAGTTTTCTTAAAAAGCTCTCAGCATAAAAGGCCTCAACATCAATCTTTTTTATATACGGTTTTAATTCCTGTTCAATTATCTTCTCAAGTATGATGGGTTTTTCCACTACATTTTTACTCATTACTTCCACTCCTGCTTTTTATCATTATTTTCACTCATTAAAATACCAAGATTAATAAACTGCACGAGGGTGAATACGTGTCCTGATTTAATGAAATCTGTTTTTGGTATTTGGGATTAAATAAATTAACTTTTCCTATTAGTTTAGTTGGTTTAAGGTAATATTAGGGCACTTTAATTGGAAAATCAACCATTAATTCAAATTTTTTGAATTTTACCCCAAACCTAAATTTAAGTAAAACTTCTACCAGTGTGGGGGGAACTGACCGTTATTGTGGAGTAGAATAGAAAATGGCTAAATGCGAAAAGAGGCTTTAAATCAGCTATCTGATTTAAAGTCTCCGTTGGTGTATTACTTAATATCTGTCAAAATTTCTGTAATGGAATCAATCGGTGTTTGCACTGCCTCACGAGCCCGTTTCACAGCTGCCACATTAGGAGCATCATAGAAGCATAGGCATTTGGTCATATCCTCGCACACGTATGTTCTGGAAAACGCTACTTCTGGAACTTCTTGATAATGGACGGAGTTTTTATTTTTTCTAGCTAAATATTGTTCCATTGTGATGTTTTCAGGAATATTCCATTCGACTAAATAGTTTACCACTTCATTATTTTTCTTCACTTCTTCAAGCTCTTTCCCAACAAGACGTACCTCTTTGATCAGTTGAACTGGAATACCAGCGGCTCTTAAGAGATTTGTCGCCACATTTCGGTCTTCACCTTCAATAATAAAGAATGAACGTGAAAAATCCTTTGATATTTGTAGTTCAATTAATGCTGAATGGTTTTCATTCAGTTCTGCTTGAATTGCGGCAGCCTTTTGGTCTAAGTCTTCTTTTGTAGATACAATTCCTGCTAAAGATGATTCAATTAAATAAAGTCCCATCATAAATCCCTCACTTTTTGTTTTTTAACTATTCTAATTATTTATTAAGGTTAGTTTATTATACTTAGTTATAAAAATCAACTTTGTAATTTTATTTATTTTCATGATAAAATAAAACGATGGAGGGATATATGGTATGAAATCGAGATATGATATACCTTGTAATATCGCACAATCATTAAATATCATTGGAGATCGCTGGACTTTATTAATTGTCCATGAAATTTTAGCGGGACATACTTTGTTTAATGAAATTAAAAAGTCTTTAATTGGCATTTCTTCTAATCTTCTATCAGAACGGCTGAAACATTTAGAGGAAGAGGGTCTGATAAAATCAGAACTGTATTCTCAGCACCCTCCTCGTTATTGTTATACATTAACAAAAAGCGGTGAGGAGCTTGAGCATGTATTTAATGCACTCATCATATGGGGCAGTAACAATTTACATAAGTGCTATAAAAAGCTGGTTGATCCGGAGAATGGTGAGGAAGTAGCAATTGCTTATTACTCTAAAAAAACAGGGGAGCTTGTGAAAAACATTAAGGTTGTATCTATAGAAAATCAAATTCAAAACATGGGAGAATAAATTTCTAACATTCCCATTTTAAAAAAACTCACTGCAAGTTCAGTGAGTTTTTTTAATGTAGTATTCTTCCTATGAAACAAGGTTAATAAACAGAATTTTTAAAAATTAACCACAATTAGGGTTGAAAAAATTAACAAAGTATAATAAACTTACTTACAATCATTAAAACTTAGTATTCTTATATGAATTATTATTATGAAAATAACAAACGGAAAACAGGGGGGGAACTAGTTGGGGCAACAGTCCGAAATGATTGATGTACAAAATTTGATTAAAAGTTTTAAAAATAAGAATCAGGAAACCAAAGTATTAGACGATATATCAATGAGAATCGATAAAGGTGAAATTATTTCAATTTTAGGGGAAAGCGGCTGTGGAAAAAGCACATTGTTGAATATTATTGGTGGTTTTGAAAAAGCGAGTAACGGTCAGGTTTTCCTAGATGGAAAATTAGTGGATCGGCCAAATCGCAAATGCATTATGCTTTTCCAAAACTACGGCATACTACCATGGCGCTCCGTTTTAAAAAATGTTGAATTTGGACTGGAAGGTTTAAAGCTTAATCGCTCAGAACAAAGGGAAAAAGCATTACACTATTTGAATTTAGTCGGCTTGAAAGGGAAAGAAGCGCTGTTTCCTCATGAACTATCTGGGGGAATGCAGCAAAGAGTGGGGATTGCCAGGGCACTAGCCTTACAACCAGAATTAATTTTGATGGATGAACCATTTGCTGCATTAGATACTTTTAATCGATATCATTTACAAAATGAACTTCTCCGGATCCAAGCCATAGAAAAGACAACCATTATTCTTGTTACACATGATATTGATGAAGCAGTCTATTTATCAGACCGAGTTTTTTTAATGCAGCCTAATCCTGGTCGAATCCATAAAGAAATTAACATTACTCTTTCGAAACCACGTGACCGTAGTGACAGTGATTTTCAGTATTATCGGAATATCATTTTGAAAGAATTCCATTTTACTAGACCCGAAGCATTGATTGAGTTTAACATCTAAAACTATGGCTTTGTTAAAGTGTGTTGTTGGATTTTTTCGTCAATATTAATTGGTGCTGCCATCAAAATATTAATTTTAAAAAATCAGCAAATCATCAAAAATTAAGATTAATTGAAGAGGAGATTATCATGAAAAAAATAATAAAAACAGTCTTTTTGATTCTTTTAGTTGGTGTATTGTTCATTTCACTTGCAGGTTGTGGCGCCATTGGAAGCGAAAAATCTTCAGGAGAAACGAACAAACAAAAGCCGACAATAAAAATTGGATATTTACCAATTACCCATGCAGTACCATTATTTATTGAAAAAGAACAAGCCAAATATAAAAATTTCAATCTTGAACTTGTTAAATTTGGTTCTTGGCCAGAACTCGTAGATGCCCTTAACACAGGCCATATTGACGGGGCATCTATGCTTGTGACGCTGGCAATGAAGGCAAAAGCACAGGGGATTGACTTAAAAGCTGTTGCTTTGGGCCATAAAGATGGGAATGTTTTAATTACAGCAAAAGATATTAACAGTGTTAAAGAGTTAAAGGGAAAAAACTTTGCTATCCCACATAAATTCTCCACCCACAATATATTGCTTTACAAAATGTTAAAACAAAATGGGCTTAAGTATGAGGACGTCCATCCGATTGAGCTTCCTCCAGCTGAAATGCCAGCGGCGCTTTCTGAAGGTAGAATTTCCGGTTACGTAGTTGCAGAACCTTTTGGTGCCGTTTCCGTAGCAATTGACAAAGGGAAAGTTTTATATCAAGACAATCAAATTTGGGATAATTCTATTGATTGTACACTAGTGCTTCGTGGCGAATTTATTAAAAAGGAAAATAAAATTGCCAAAAAATTTGTTGGCTACTACATAAAGTCTGGAAAAATTGCTGAACAAAAAGATAAACAAACCTTTGAAATGTCGTCGAAATATATGAAAGTAAAAGAAGACGTATTGGATTTATCTTTTAAGTGGATTACGTATGACAATTTAGCAATTAATAAAGAGGACTACGAAGAATTAGCAAAGAATCTTATTGAGATGGGGTTACTGGAAAATCCACCAAGCTTTGCTGAATTTGTTGATCATTCCTTAATTAAAAAAACGAAGTGATATGATGAAAAATTATAAAAATATAATCAATGCAGCTATTGGTTTTGGTATCTTGATTTTGGTCTGGCAATTGATTATTTTTGTCGGAAAATATGATACAACACTTTTTCCTACTCCTATACAAGTGTGGGATGGGATCTTATCTCTTATTAATGATGGTACCCTTTTTGTTCATTTTCAAGTTAGCATCATTCGCTTTTTTGTGGGTTATCTTTCGGCGGTTGTAACAGCGATTGTTTTCGGGCTGATACTTGGAAGAATTCCTGCGTTATGGGGAGTGATCGACCCAATTGTTCAAGTCCTACGGCCAATTTCACCAATTGCATGGTCACCGTTTATTGTCCTTTGGTTTGGGATCGGTGATATGCCAGCTATTATCATTATTTTTATTGCCGCCTTTTTCCCAGTTTTGCTGTCAACGGTTTCGGCTGTAAGAAAAGTTGATAAAACCTATTTGAAGGTTGCTCAAAATTTCGAGATTAAGAGGTTTGAATTATTACAAAAAATTATCTTTCCAGCTGCATTTCCCTATATTGCAAATGGCCTCCATATTGCAGTGGGGACGGCTTGGATTTTCCTTGTAGCTGGTGAAATGATTGGGACTCAGTCAGGGCTTGGTTACTTAATCGTCGATTCCAGAAATTCAATGAGACTCGACCTAGTCATGGCCGGAATCCTCTCAATTGGAATCATCGGACTCCTCCTCGACAAAACCGTAGGCCTATTCGAAACCTGGATCAACCAAATATGGGGAAACTGATTTCCCGTGCCTAGTCACCACCCGATATATGTCGAGATTTGTAGAATTAGAATATTACAGTTTTAAGAAGTCTATGTCAGGTGAAGGATTTTTCTTGTTAAGCAGTATGTCTTAGAAAAACAGTAAGGGAAACAAATAATCTTGTTTTTCCCTCACTGTTTTAATATACATAATTTGTTTTTTTAACGAGGAAAAGGACACAGTAGATCATTTGTTATTGGTTAAAATTTCAGATTAGAATTTGTTTTAGCGGTTTCGTTTGCGGGATAACGGTTAAACACATATAAGTTACTGGACTGTGACCCGTTTTGTTTGGCTGTTTCATACACAGAGATGATCCCCAGTTTTTTGGCTTTTAGGAGCATTTTTTTAAAAGTAGAGCGGGAAATGCCATGATCATAGTAATCTTCATGAATGGCTTTTAAAATTGTCCCAATCGGTAAGTTACATACTCCTGGTACTTTTGAGGAGAAGTGGACCAGCCATTTCATTCCCACTAATTCCCCCTTTGAAAAATCATGCTTATGATCAAATAACCAACCTTCTATATCATGAAGAAAATTCTCAAGTGTACTGAATTGCGATAACGGATTAAACTCTTCAAGATTTCCAGCTTTTAAATTCATTGCCATGCAGCCCCCTTTTACTTTTTATATAGGAAGAAGAGAGCCAAAGAGCAAGGGTTGTTTATAGCGGTTTTGTGAAAATTTGGGTGACATCAGGCTTATAGCAAGATGGATTACTTCTTTTCTTTAGCTGGAAGTGTTGAGTAGTTCAACTATAGAATGTTTCATGTGGTTTTAATTTTGTTAATAAATGTAAAAAAATAAACCACGAGAAGAATTAGGGCTAGCTCATGTATGTTTGTCCATTTCATCACATTTCATCATTTCATATCTTATTCAGAGATGATTAAATAGGGAGTGATAAAATGAGTAATTCTTCAAAAGAAACAGAGGGACTGACAATAATAATCAATCAATTTATAGGAGAAAATAGAGTGAGATTGAATTCCAGTTCTAATTCATCAAATCTGCTCTTGGATTTTTTGGATAAAATGAAAGACTTTAAACCTCATGAACATGATCAAGAAGAAATCACTGGGAGCAGTGACAGAAATCGGCGGAAAAATAAATGGGATAATAAACAACATCATCATATCGATGATTTTTATAGTACACATAACTATCGTCATTTTTGTAATTGCGGATGCAGCCATAACAGTTATGATCGACATGATCAGCATGGTCATGATAGAAGCTGTTATCATCAACAGGGCTTTATAAGTAAGGGATGTTGTCATATTCCTTTTACATTCCCAAGAAAGCATTGTTTTAATAACCATTTTCGTCTAAGGTTAGCAGGATTAACTGATAACTTAAATTTCCAGATGTTGAAGCATCACGACTGCGATGACCGCAAACATCCCCCCGACCAAGAAGAAAGCAGAAGTAGTGATTGATTGAAAATTATACAAAAGAAACAGAGCTGTGACGGTCAGGAACGAACTGAGAAACACAACAGTCCAAATGTGAAGAATACCAAAATGGTAATAAAAACGATTAAGCCTAAATCTGCCATTACTCCAATCATTGGTCCCATAATTCCACTCATGATTCCACTGAAAACACCCGTTATTAATGTTTGATAATCAACAAGGGCACCAAATAGTGAACCCAAAAATATTGCGATAATAGTGGTTATAATTGTAATCCATGTATAGTAGGCAGGAAATTGATAACCTAAAATGGTTCCAACGCCAATACCCATAATCATACTGCTAGTCATCGCAATATTCATCCCGAAGTGGTACCCAATTATTTGTTTTATTTTATATAAATAACGGTAGGATGCTGCCCCCACTACTAAATAGGATAAAAGAACCAGTCCTAATAAAACGGTCACAAGAGCTCCCCCCTTAAAACTAAATAGACGCGCCTTTTGGCACACAATACCGGCAGTAGTATACTGCCGGTATTTTCAATTTTTTTATATAAGTATGCAAATAGGGCTTTAATAGACTCTTTTTTTCACAAATGGGCAACTGGACATAACGGCTATGATAACCATTTGCACATTCATTCATAAAGTATAAAAAAGGAAAGGAGGAGAAGGGTGGTGAGTCAGCCAATCAACAAATCCATTCAAAAGTCCTATGATCATAACAATCCTGAATTAAAAAGTGATGATGGATATACATCGCCTGCAAGTGCACTGCCGCTATATGAACTGAAAATGCTTCAAGAGTACATTCACATTGGGAATTTACAAAACCTGGGGAAAAGTCTTCCTTTTTATAAGAAAAACCTGATGCTGGTAAAATTTTTTAAGCATCATCGCAATCGGCTGGTAGAGGTTTATTCTAAACAGAAAGAAGGCATTCAGTATATAAGCGGGAAGGTTTATACCATTGGAAGGGATTTTGTGCTGCTAAAAACGTTATTTCAGCGAATTTGGATTCCCTATTCCACCATCCATTCCACAAAATCTCCTTTTGGAGCACCGAATATTCCGAATTCCCATCAACATCTTACCTTTGATGAAGAATTAAGAAAAAAACTGTTATGGCAGTTTGGAAAAGAAGTGGCTGGGAAGGAGGATTTAAGACAACAGTTTTTTGAACAACTATTAGAATCCAACCTTCGTTACCGAAAAGGATTCAGCCTGAAAGTCTTTACGGAAACAGAGATGATTAGTGGTACATTGACCGAAGCAAAACACGGGAATGTATCCATCAAAACTGGGAAATCTGAGAAAAAAATATCGATTCAACATATTCAGCTGATTAAACAGTCTCGATTCATTTCAACGGTAATATCTTCCTTGTCTAAAATATATAAAAAATAACCAGATATATGAGGGATAAAAGCTATTATCCTCTTTTTAAAGCCCTCCCCTTCGCGGCTTTTGTTTAAAAAACAATAATAAGGAATTTGTATGTTTAGCCCTTTCACTTTGTCCGCTATATCCATATATTGTCATAAGTGAATAGAATAACAACTAAAGGAGGAGTACCATTTGAGTAAAAAGTTATTACCTGAAAATGAACCCTTTGAAAAAATCTTAGGGAAGGAAATTTTGTTGGTGACTCAAGTGGCCCAATTAAATATTCTTGGTCAAACCTTTCGGCCAATCTTTACTGGGAAGGTAACTAAAGTTACCAATGGTTACATTACCTTAGATCCTGCGATTATCAAGATGCATAATGCTCCGTTTTTTCGATTCCCTACACCATTAAACTTTCCAATGGAGCACATTGCTTTATTTACCCCGTTTGACAGTTCTACTAGACTTCCAATTGTTTAACAGAAACAACGAATGAGGTGATTATATGAATAAGGATGAGTTAGGTAAGGATTTAGGAATAGACAGAGCCGATATTAATGCCATTAGGCAAAGAGCCGTAAGCGAAGAATTTGCCGAGAATAAAGACAAAAGAGCCCTGATATTGTTAGGTCAATATCCTTTTTTAATTATTGGAAGAATTAAAAATGTTATTAGTGATTACTTATTGATTAAAGCGGAAGTGACCAACGTTTTTGAATTGGATGGGGAAGTTTTTAGAGTTCACATTGATGATATTGAAGTCTTTTATATTGAAAATGATGACATTCCAATTCCTGATATACGGAAGGTGGGAGACTATTGAAAAGGCGGTACCATGTGGTAGCAATACCCATTCGAATCGTAATCAATAAGTTCGGCGAGCATGATCCGGATGGGATGATGTATGTTTTAAAAGAAAATGAAGATTGCGTGAGGACCTTAGTTGCTAAACATCCTTTCAGTCCTGTTGATCTTGTTCAGCCTTTGGTCATTCGCGGTAATGTAGGAGATCATATTGAAATTTTATTTGAAAACCAACTTTCCTTTCCGGTTTCGATGCATATTCAAAATGCCGAGTACGATGTGTTTACTTCGGATGGTGCTTTTGTTGGACTGAATCCGGACACGACTGTAGAACCTGGAAAAAGCATTAATTATTGCTGGACTTTGCAGGAAGAGGGAATTCATCTTTTTTCAGATTTAGGGAATACATTATCGAGTGAAATAGGGAGTAATGTTCATGGCTTATTTGGTGCTTTAATTGCAGAACCCAGGGGCTCGTGGTGGACGGATCCTGAAACGGGAAAACCAATTAATAGCGGGGTTTTTGCTGATATCCATAATCCACTTCTTCCTTCCTTTCGCGAGTTTGGCTGGTTTTTCCATGATGAAATGGAAGTCCACGACTTAATTGGTGAAAAACCAATTAGTCCTCACACGCTGCAGCCGGAAGCGACGCATAGTATTAATTATCGTTCCGAACCGATGAGAAACCGGATGCGGCTCATTCGCGAGGGTGTTGTTTGTCCGGATTGCGAAGGTGAAGAAGTTCATCATGATTCGTGGGTGTTTGGGGACCCTGATACTCCAATATTAAGGGCCTATCTAGGTGATCCGATAAAAATAAGACTTATTCATGCTGCCGTGAAGGAAACTCATGTTTTTCACTACCATGTCCATCAATGGTTATTTGAACCGAATGATCAGGAGTCTGAAATTATCGATGCACAGGCGATTTCCCCACAAAATAACTATACCGTCAGTCCTTTATATGGTGCCGGCAGCCTGCAGGAGGCTATTGGAGATGCCATCATCCACTGCCACCTTTATCCTCATTTTGGAGAAGGGATGTGGGGAATTCAACGTAACTTTGATACCCTCCAGGATGGAAGCCAATGTTATCCTAATGGGGTACCTATTAAGGCATTAAATCCACTGCCAGACAGGCCTTTACCGCCAAGACCAACCCCTCATAAGCCTGGTTTTCCTAACTTTATCCCCGGGATTGTTGGATTTAAGGCGCCTCGGCCGCCACTCGGAATTGAAAATGGAAGAGAGCCTACCATTATTGAGCGAAATCATTTTGCCCCGAATGCGCGTCCAGGTGCGGTTTTTACGAATCCTGTCAAGGAGGGGGTAAATCCTGTCCGGGAATATAACGTCTGCGTCATCCAAATGCCGCTTGTTTATAACAAACAAGGGTGGCATGATCCAGAAGGAAGGTTATATGTATTAGCTGAAGATGAAGCGGATGTACTGGCAGGAAGAAAGGAGCCTGAGCCGTTAATTATCCGTGCCAATGCAGGAGACTGTATTCGTTTTCGCTATACAAACAAGCTCCCCGAAGTACTTGGAGGAAATGCCTTCCAATTAATTAATCGGACCTATGAAGCAGGGATGCATGTTCACTTTGTAAAATTCGATCCTCTCGTCGCAGATGGGGCCAATGTTGGCTGGAATTATGATTCGGGGATTTTACCCGGTGAAACCATGGAGTATCAATGGTTTGCCGATGTGGAATTAAAAAACACGTTCTGGCATGATCATTTATTTGCCAACGAGCATCAGCAGCACGGAATTTTTGCGGGAATTAATATACAAGCCAGAGGGTCTAAATATTTGGATCCCTTCACAGGAAAAGAAATTAGATCTGGTACTCAAGCCGTTATTACGAATCCGCTCATCCCAGATTTCCGGGAATTCACCTTATTCGTTCATGATTTTGGGCTGCTTTTTGACGAAAATGGCAACCCCTTAAATCCTCCTCCTTTTCCTGGTTCACCGGAAGACCCTGGTGTGATGGGTATTAATTATCGAAATGAACCGATCCAGTTCCGCTTGAGGGAACCTGATTGTGATCCGGCCTATGTCTTTAGTTCTTGGGTCCATGGCGATCCTGTAACTCCATTGCTTGAAACGTATAATGGCGATCCGGTAAGAATTCGTCTCTTCCAAGGTGCTCATGAAGAGTCCCATAGTTTTAATCTCCATCGACAGCGCTGGCATAATGAACGGCAGGATTTAGATTCAGAGCTCGTACAAGAAAAGCATATTGGAATTTCTGAAGCATTCACCCTTGAATTTAATATTGAAGGGGAAGGGGATTTTGATATGCTTTACCACTATGGTGCTTTGGATGATATTTGGCTTGGCCTTTGGGGTATTATCCGGACATATGAAGAAAGGGTTTCTCATCTTTTACCCTTGCCTGATCGGGAATGTCCGCCGGAACGAAAGCATCCATTACCATGTCCAACTGGGAAAAAACCGCCTAAAGCACCGGTTCCGGGGAATCCTTGTCCTGCCCATGCACATGTCAGAAAGTTTGAGGTTGCTGCCATCAATACTGATATCAAATACAACGATCAGGGAGATCATGATCCATTTGGAATTGTCTTTGTATTGAAAGACGATGTTCCTATGATTCTATGTGGTGACTTAAATCCTGAACCATTGATTCTCCGTGCTAATGTTGGTGAATGGATTGAAGTGACTTTGACGAATGAAATAACTGGCACATGTCATCATGAACATGATGACATTCATGGTTACCCAGCCGTTCCGGTTGAGGTTCCATTACCGGCATCGAATCGGATATCACTGCATCCGCAATTGCTCGCTTACGATGTAAGAACCTCCGACGGAGCAACCGTAGGCTTTAACTATGACCAAACCATTGGGCCTGGCGAAAGCATTACTTATCGCTGGTATGCTGATCAAGAAGTAGGAGCGGTGAACCTTTGTGATATGGCAGATATCCGTAACCACCGGCATCACGGAGCTTTTGGAATGTTGATTATTGAGGCTCGAGGTTCAACCTATTTAGATCGACTGAGCCGTGAGGAATGTGCAACGGGGAATCAAGTCATTATTTCCAACCCATTGCTGCCTGAAACTCGTGAGTTTGCTCTTCTTATGCATGATGGCGTCCGGCTTGTTGCTAAGAACGGAAATCTGATTATTGACCCAGAACCACTTTTTGTCGAAAGGGAGGACCCATTGGAGGACTTCGAGAATCAGGGGTCAAGAGGCTTCAATTATCGTGCTGAACGGTTTAGTCACCGATTAACTAGTCCTAACGATATATCAAAAGTATTCAGCTCTAAGGTCCATGGCGATCCTGCTACCCCACTATTTATTGCTTATGCCGGCGATCCTGTTACATTTCGCTTTGTTACACCAGCAGACCGGGCGAGAGGTCACGCTTTTACGATTCATGGCCATAAGTGGTTAAAAAGCAGTGATGATGTAAATTCCTCCGTTATTTCGATTAGTGGACAGAATGTCCCTGGGTCTAATGATGATTTTGAATTATTTTATGGTGCCGGCGGTTATTGTCAAAGTCCTGGTGATTACCTCTATCGTTCTGGCAACATCCGTTGGGATATCGAACTTGGATTATGGGGGATCATGAGGGTTTTAGGGGAAAGAATCCCTTATTTGGCTCCATTGGATGAGAGAAGTTCTTATGGAAGAAAAGAGGTAAAGGAGGATAACTTAAATGAAGGAACATGAAGATCAAGACTATAAGGAAAGTCAATTGGAAGCATGTGAATGTGACGGAAAACTTGATCATGATCAATCATGTTCATGTCCTCCCTTACATCCATGCCCTGAAAAGATTCCTACTCCACGATTTCGATCACCGAACAGTCCATTGCCGCCAGCAGAACTCGATGAATTACAGGAATGTATCGAGGTTGCCAATCATTTACTTCGTTCATTAAGCAATGAGCGTAACCCAAATAATCAACGGCAATTGCAATTACATTTACTAGATTTGAGGGATATTTTAATCCGTGTAAAGGTCTACTGTCAGGAAAAGCAAATTGAAGAGGTAGGGACACTTGTAACAGCTGGAAAGAACTTTATTAAGTTGAATACAGTGGGAAAAAGGGTGTTCATCCTATTTAATAAAATCGACTCCTTGCAATATGAGGAATGCAACACAGAGAAAAAACATCAACAGGAACTCATCCATTTGAATCGCCAGCTCAAGAGGGAGCTCGTTCTCCATTTTGGTGAATTTGTTTCTGGTGAACCAGAACTAGTTAATCTTTTCTTTGGCATCCCTATCCATCTAATGCTTTTTCAATTTGTCGGATGTCAGGTGGAAGTAATGGTTGAGGATAAGAGCGAGGCAATTTCTGGCCAATTATTGAATGCGGATGAAAACTTCTTGCACCTTTTAAACAAAGAGGAAATGGAACAAATTCCTTTTGCGAAAGCATGTTTGATTCGGTGTCTGTTTAACAGGGACCGCGACTTCATTCTTCTTGGCAATCAAAAATTTTGCGGTTAGATCTTTTGCGTAAGATAAAGGTAAGGCACAACTAGGTAATCAAATCACTAGTTGTGCCTTTTTGCGCGCAAAACTTCCGATTGTCCCCTATAAGAACCGTCCCTCTTGACACCCCCGCTCCCCCTTGACAGATCCTATTTGTTATTTTAAGATATATTAAAATAATAACTTAATAGACCTCACTTTTAACATGTGAGGTAGAGGCGCGATATTTAACAGTTTTTAGTGGAGTCTGAGAGACTTTGATACTAAGGAGAAGGAAATGTCGCCGAAGCTTGTAATATCTCAGTATTACTTGCTGGGTCTGCAGTTAAGAGCTGTAGAACTGTCTCAATAAACTTCCCGGTTTATTGAGTTGTGCTATCTCATTTGGGAAAAAAGAGGATTTAGGGTTCCTTATGCATATAAGGCCTGAGTTCATCGCTCAGGTCTTTTTTTGTTGAGTAAAATACCTAAAAAATGAATAAGTGTTAAGGTTCAGAAAACTATAAAATTTATAATCAAAGGGAGAGGAATCATTATGATGAAAAAATTATCTATTTTAATAGCTATGTCTTTGGCAGCTATTATTCTATTATCGGGTTGTGGAAAAAGTAGTAGTTCAGAAAAAGCGGATGGATCTTCAAAAGAAGATGACACTTTTAAAGTAGGTCTCGAAGCTGGATATGCCCCATTCAACTGGACTCAAAATGGCGATTCCGATGGCGGTGTGAAAATTGATGGCAATGCGGAATTTGCAGGCGGATATGATGTTGAAATCGCTAAAAAAATTGCTGATGGTTTAGGAAAAAAATTAGTGATTGTCAAAACTGAATGGGATGGCCTTGTTCCTTCATTAACTTCTGGAAAAATCGATGGAATTATTGCAGGGATGTCTCCAACAGCAGAGCGTAAAAAGACAATCGATTTCTCAGACAACTACTATAAATCAGATTTAGTTATCGTGGTTAAAAAAGGTGGAAAATATGAGGATGCGAAATCCATTCAAGATTTTAGTGGAGCAAAAATATCGGCACAATTGAATACATTCCACTATTCAGTAATCGACCAAATCAAAGGTGTAAAAAAACAGCCAGCTATGGATAACTTCCCAGCAATGCGAGTTGCTCTGGAATCAGGTGTAATTGATGGATACGTATCGGAACGTCCTGAAGGTATTAGCGCTTCTTCTGCGAACGATCATTTTGCCATGGTAGAACTGTCAGAAGGATTTAAAACATCAGATGGTGACACAGCAATCGCAGTGGGTGTGGCGAAAGGTAGTAAATTGACTGAAAAAATCAATAAAATCTTAGCAGGAATATCAGAAGAAGAACGTCAAAAAATTATGGAGACAGCTATTAAAAATCAACCAGCAGCTAAATAAAAATGATTTGAAACCGGGTGTATTTTACGCACTCGGTTTCATGAATATAGGAGGAGAAAGATGAGCTTTGATTGGGTAGTAAAAATTGTCTCAGAAAATTGGCCAATGTTTCTTCGTGGTGCTGGTGTGACACTCTTAATTGCCATCATTGGTACGATTATAGGGTCGATCATTGGTTTATTAATAGGGGTTATTCGAACCATTCCGATGCCTGAACGAGGGGCCAAACGCTTCTTTTTAAAATTAATAAATGCCATTCTTTCTATTTATATTGAGTTTTTCCGTGGAACACCAATGATTGTACAAGCGATGGTCATTTATTATGGTTCCGCTTTAGCATTTGGTTTTGATATGGACCGATTATATGCAGCAATTTTTATCGTATCAATCAATACAGGGGCCTACATGTCAGAAATTGTTCGCGGCGGTATTGTATCGATTGACAAGGGACAATTTGAAGCAGCCCAAGCAATCGGGATGAACCATGTTCAAACGATGTTTAATATTATTTTACCGCAAGTTATTCGCAATATTTTACCAGCCACAGGAAATGAATTTGTCATCAATATTAAAGATACCTCAGTGCTGAACGTTATTTCTGTTTCGGAATTATATTTCCAGACTAAATCAATTGCCGGTAACAACTTTAGATATTTTGAATCATTTTTTGTCTCCTGTATTATTTATTTTATTATGACCTTTACGGTGACAAGAATTTTGCGTTTTATCGAAAGAAAATTGGATGGTCCAGACAATTACATTATGGGTGGGAATCAAATGCAAGTGGCAACAGTAGAGGATATGTTGCTTAAGGACAATAATAGAGACGGGAATACATTGTAGAACGGAGGGTGAGAAAAGATGGAAAAGGTTATTGATATTCAACATTTGAGCAAATCCTTTGGTACTCATGAAGTCTTAAAAGATATTGATTTTTCAGTGGAAAAGGGAGAAGTAGTCTGTATCATCGGTTCCTCCGGGTCGGGTAAATCAACTCTTCTTCGTTGCGTGAATCTGCTAGAAAAGCCAAGTGGCGGTCAAATTATCTATAATGGAGAAAACATTCTAGATGATAAACATGATGTCTACGAATATCGCAAAAACTTAGGGATGGTATTTCAACAATTTAACTTGTTTAATAATCACAATGTGTTAACGAATTGTGTTGTGGGACAAATTAAAGTTTTAAAGCGTTCGAAGCAAGAGGCCGAAAAGGTAGCGATGAAATATTTGAATGTGGTCGGGATGGATCGGTTTGTGAACGCCAAACCAAAACATTTATCAGGTGGTCAAAAACAACGTGTCGCTATTGCAAGAGCCCTTTCTATGGAACCGGATGTGATGTTGTTTGATGAACCAACATCAGCCCTTGATCCAGAAATGGTAGGGGATGTTCTTAAAATTATGAAGGAACTAGCCCATTCTGGTCTTACGATGCTAATCGTCACTCATGAAATGGAATTCGCCAAAGAAGTTTCTGACCGTGTCGTATTTATGGACAAAGGGGTTATCGCGGAAGAAGGAACTCCAGAGCAAATATTCAATAATCCAACTGAGCCACGGACACGGGAGTTTTTGAAGCGGACTTTGGTTTAAGGGGGGCGGTTCTTGTGATTTGAAGGAATGTAAGGTCAAATAAGAAATTTAATTAATCAAGAGCCATGTTTGTCTTTGCCGTAGGCAGAGACAAACATGGCTCTTTTTTTAATTTGTGTTTTCAGGGGTCTATCTGCAAAGACCGACCCTTCGCTTTGATTTAATCAAACGTTTGATTAGTTGAGAAAGTTAGAATTCTTCATAACTTCCACATAAGTTCCTCATAAGAACTACACATGAACTTAGTATTATTAAGTCAAGAAGAACAAGCGGTGTTGCAAATACAACATCAGCTCTTTGTAACCTAATTAACAATAAGCTTAATATATAGGGCCGGAAAACCCTAACTTGCGAAAATCGATAATAATGGGAACCTCGATTTTCAAACCTTAGTGCTAATAGTGGCTCTAAGAATTCTAATTTTTTAGCTTCACCCTTTCTGAAAGTTTAAAACCTCTCTATTTTGAAAGCTGGCCAATGGGTCAGCTTCTTTTTTTATTTTGGGGAAACATAGGGAGGACGGTCTTCCAGCTTCCCTTGTTCATTAAAACGTCATAATTTAAGCTCATTTTTCTCCATTAATTTCTTATATATATAACAAGAGGGAGATAAAGATTTTATTATCCCTCTAACTAATGAAAGAAGGTGGCGTGATGTCATTCGTACATTTTGATGAGATTGCTGAAATCTGTTGTGGAATGGCGGAAGCAGAGGAAGTGTTAAACGGGGGAGAGCCTGTGATTGAAAGATTAGAATTCATGAAGGACTACCATGCAGACTCTAATCGTTGGTGGGAAGAAGTGGCTAAAGAAATTATAAAAGAAAAAGAAAGAGAGATATTGTATGTTTGAGTCGTATAATTCTAAGGGTAAATAATCCTCCGTTTTTTCCGACTTAAGGAATAACAGAGGATTATTTTTTTTTGATACTCTTTGTAAAATGCATACTTCTGTAAAGTATTATTCGTTCAGGCTAGATCATTTCACCAGAACTCATTTTTTTATTTTGGCTTTGTTAATGCTCAATGTTGATTTTTTGCACAATGTTGATTGGAGTGGAAGGCGCGAGACTCCTGCGGGAGCAGCGGGACAGGTGAGACCCCGCAGGAGCTTTAGCGACGAGGAGGCTCACCGCCCGCCCCGCGGAAAGCGAAGCGCCTGGAACGGAAATCAACATTTTAGTTTAACAGAGCCTTTATTTTAAAGCATTTGGTTTGTTAGGATCGTGACAAAGGTACTCAGTATGATGGTGAAAATGATAAAAGAGGCATAGAGGAGCTTTTTATTCATTTTTCTCTTTCGCATTATTTCTTCCGGTGTAAGAAAGTAGTTCTTTGACATCAAATATTCTCCTTTGAGTTTGATGGTAGCTGGCTGACTTCGTTATTAAACGGAGGCCCCTATAGCTTTGCGTCATCACTTTTCAGCGATTTTGCCCTTGAAGTTCCACTTATAATTATAATGATAATAATTGGAAGAGTCCACGATAATCTCGAATTTTGTCGAAAAACAGTATTTTGGAATCTGTAACTGAAAACTTATTTGCCTGCCATTATGCAGCAATACGTACCGATAAGCTCTTGACTGGAGTAATTAAAAGGCTGCTCAAAAAAATATTGTTTTTTTAAAATACCTCTTCATAAAAATAGTAAGTAGCTAACCCCACGAGCGTAGTATCTTTGGGGTTCTTTTCTATGAGAAACGAGTATGTATTCCGAATTTATCCTCTGATAAGCATAATGTTGATATATTGATATTTTTGCCGATCCAGAAAAAAACTAATAAAAGGTTATTGACAAAAAAGAATAAATGGATTAATATTATCTCATATTCAAGATATATTAATTAAAGATAAATGTGTAGGAGGTGGTTAAAGTGGATGGAACATGTTCAAACAAGCCTTACCTGGCGATCATGCAAACATCTAAAGCGATTCAGGAGCAAATAAGAATAGAAATGTCTAAACATAGGGTAAGTATTACGGAGTTTGCCGTTTTAGAAGTACTTTTCCTTAAGGGGAAACAAACGATTCAGCAGATTGCTCAAAGTATTCTAATTGCAAGCAGTTCAATGACGTATGTGGTCGATAAACTAGAGCAAAAGGGTTTATTAAAAAGAAGTGCCTGTCCTGAAGATCGTCGTGCTATATATGTGACGATAACCGATACAGGTAATGAATTAATGAATCATATCATGCCGATGCATAGGGAATTGGTTGATTATATGCTTGGTTCATTGGATCATGATGAGGCAGTAACCATGGTCAGGCTTTTGGAAAAAGTAAGGAATAGAGCCATTTCATAAAAATTTTTTTGGTGAAATATCTCGAATTAAAGATAAACAGTATATTAGGAGGAAATAAAATGATTAATTTTGGTTTATTATTGATTCGTTTAGTAGTTGGTTTGTTATTCGTGGGTCACGGTGCACAGAAATTGTTTGGTTGGTTTGGCGGTTACGGATTAAAAGGTACTGGTGGTTGGATGGAATCAATTGGTATTAAACCGGGTGTGACCATGGCTCTACTTGCAGGGTTGGCAGAACTTTTCGGGGGAATTTTCTTTGCGGTTGGATTTCTTACACCGCTTGCCGGTATTTTGATTGCAGCAACAATGGTTATTGGGATTGTTAAGGTACATGGTGCTAATGGATTATGGGTAACACAAAATGGTTATGAATATAACCTAACCTTGATAGCTGTTTCAATTGGTTTAGCTTTAGTAGGACCTGGCCAATACGCTATTGACGCTTTATTATTCTAATTTATCTCGGATTAAGAATTCTTGAATTAGGAATTAATCTGATTAAAAAGGAGTGTAACTTGAATACAAGTTACACTCCTTTTTCTATTAGCCGAGGAATTTTGTTTGCTGGTTTCCGATAAATATCATATTTTCCAGTTTCATATTTGAGTAGGTGTTAAGGTATTGATTAATCGTATCGATGTTATATTTCGCTGAGCTTCTAAATAGCTGAACCGTTAAAGATGGGGTATGGGTTAAAGTGTCAATTATGTTTATTAATTGTTCATGAATGAAAGAATGATAAGCATAATCGAATTGAAGTGCTTCTACCTTTTGGTTATTGGAATTGTATTTTTGATTGTAAACCGTTTTGTTTTGTTGTGCGAGAGAAGGCATTTGCTGTTTCTTCTTGCTTTGGATGCCAATGATTTCCGTTTCGATTAGATTATAGTTTGGAATTATTTTTGTTGAGAATATTCTCTCAAGGATATTTAGGATTTCTTTTTCCATTTCTATATAATAGGTAACATTGTTAATTAATAAATCTATGTAATCATTTGAATTTCCTACTCGCTGCCTTTTGATTAATAAAGTTTGATTAATTTGGGTTTGATATTGATAACTATTTATACCACCAGCAAGTTGATTAAATAATTGTCCATAAAGTTGATTTGTTCCTTCATTATAATTAGGCTTACTAGTTTGTTTTTGGTGTTGATTATCTGGATTTCTAAAAAAATTAGAGAAAAAGCCCATCTGAATTCCTCCAATTGCCAATTTTTGTCCTACTTATATATATTAATCCAGCGCTGCTCAGTTTGCCTTATTATTTCAAAAATATTTCCTATTGTGAGATCGCAATCGCAATTTGTCGTACTTTATGCCAAAAGCGTCGCATGGTTATATTTGAAAGTAGTAAAAGATAAAGTTTTTACAGTAAAATCTACGACGCATTTTCATCCAAATGTGTATCAAATGGGGTTCAAGCTTGAACAACCGATTATGGTGCAAATTGTTTTAATCATGCGTTTGAGTTTAACAATGCCTGTATATTAAAAACATCTAAAATATTAATAAATTAAAAAGAATGATAAATATTCTGATATAATGTTAAACGAAAACAAAAGTGTCTCTTTAATCGAGCAAACTGATAAAAAACTTAGCCTGGAGTCCTCCAGGATTATTTGTATTGTCCCTCACAAAATAGAGCACCCTTTCAAACCATATCCCTTTAATTTCTCAAAACAAACATCTAGGAGGAAATACAATGTTTAAAAATGTTTCAATGAAACTAATTCAGCGTTCTAGTTATACAACTATTTTGGTTTTGCTTTTTATTATCAGCATTACTTCTTATTTAAGTTTCAATCATTTATCCGATTCATTTAACAGGATAATTGATACGGAAATTGTAAAGGTTGAAGTAGCAGCCGATCTAACCGATCATATGACTCGAGTAAGATTAGATCTCGCAAACTACTTGCTTGAAAATTCTCAAGAAAATAAAGAACGATCTCAAGAAACTTTAAATCAAGATGTTAAACAGATTAAAGAAGAAATAGTCACTTTGCGTCCTTTACTTAATGGAACAAACAAACAAAGACTAGATGAATTCGAGCATCAATTCAAAGAGTATACAGATCTGATTCCTGTAGCTATGGGAAAGTGGTCTGCTCAAGATATGAAAGGATTTGAAGCGACTTCTGTAGTGATGACTCCAATCGGCGAAAAGGCACGTACTCAATTAGCTGAAATGCGTTCTGATTTTGACAAATCATTCGAAATCGCAGCCACCGAATCAACTAATAATGTAAATAAAAGCAAGCTTATTATTATTGTTATTTCTATTATTGCAACAATAGTGAGTGTTGGGATCGTTTTATTGGTTACCAGAATTATCGGCCGATCCGTGGCAGGGGTGGTTAATAATGTAGAGATCACCACAAATTCAGTTACGGAAATAAAAAATTCAATTGATAAAACGTCTATAAGTGCAAAAGAATTAGATAACTCGATGAACGTTGCAAACGATTCTATAAGAGAACTCGTGACCTCTATTCAACAGGTAGCCGGAAACACTAATGAAACGGCTTTTGGTGTCACTGAAATCTCCGCAGCGGTTGAAGAAATGAGCGCGACAATTAGTTTAGTTGCAGGGAATGCGGACCAATTATCTGCCGCTGCTGATGAAACATCTGCAGCGATTCAAGAAATGATGGCCTCTATTGAACAAGTTGCTATAAATGTTGTGAATGCAGGCTCAGGTGTTGACCAAATTTCTGAAGCGAT
Organism: Bacillus sp. 1NLA3E; assembly: GCF_000242895.2. Taxonomy (NCBI): domain Bacteria; kingdom Bacillati; phylum Bacillota; class Bacilli; order Caryophanales; family Bacillaceae; genus Bacillus; species Bacillus sp. 1NLA3E. Next base: position 4,481,435 of record NC_021171.1, on the reverse strand, counting down.
TGAAGAAATGAGTAAGTCCATTAAAGGTGTTAACGAAAATGCTGTAAATTTGACCGAAAGTGCAGAACAAACATCGGAAACGGTTGAGGAAATGGTAGTTTCGATCAAGAGAGTAGCGGCCAGTGCTCAAACAGTTAATACACTTAGCAACACTGTTAAGAATGATGCACTTGAAGGAACACACTCACTGAATGAAACATTGAGTGGAATGCAAGAAATTTCTGTGGTTATTAATCAAACAAGTGCTGTCATGGAAAGCTTAGGGAAGAGTTCAGAAGAAGTTGGAAATATTGTCGAAGTCATTAATGATATTGCAGATCAAACGAATCTTTTGGCTCTCAATGCGGCGATTGAAGCTGCACGTGCTGGAGAGCAGGGAAAAGGGTTTGCTGTTGTTGCAGACGAAGTCCGGAAATTAGCTGAACGGTCGGCAAAAGCAACCAAAGAAATTGCGATTATTATCAAAGGGATTCAGGATGAAACGGCTGTTGCGGTAAACTCTATCAACGAAGGTGCTATTAAAGTAAAAGTAGGAAATCAATTGGCGGATAAAACGAACCAAGCGATCAAGAAAATTACTGAAGGTATTACTCAGGTAACAGAGGAAATGAACCAAATTGCCAATGCTACGGAAGAACAAACTAAGAATACTGAATTCCTCACAGAAGTAGTTAATCATGTGACAACGCATGCGTCGGAAATGAAGCTTTCAACAAAAGAACAATCAATCATGGCAGAAGAAATTGTTAGAGGAATCAATGATACTAAAGAACAAGTTCACCAAATCTCGATGGCAACTGCCGAACAGGCGAGAGGCAGTTATGCAATTGTTAGTGCGGTAGAAAATGTATCCAATCAATCAAACTCTGTGACTAACGCCACGAAAGAACAAGCACTAACAGCTGATGAAATCGTTCGTAATATCAATATAATTAATGAAATGGTCAAGCAAATGACGATTGCGACGAACGAACAGTCAAGATATGGTCAAGATATCGCTACAGAGGTTGAGAAGGTTCGTAATCAAACTGAAGAGTTAAATGCAAGTATTGAATCTCAAACCAATGAAGTAGCAGAGGTAGCAAACGCCATAAATAATGTACATACTCAGGTGGAAAAACTAAAATAGGGGACGGTTCTCCTGCAATTAAGGCAGGAATCAATAAATGTTCCAATGCTGAGAGGATAAATTCTTGATAGAGTAAGACCAGTCAATTGTTTAATCAAACGTTTGATTAAACAATTGACTGGTCGAAAAAAGGGGGCATGACAGGAGAAATGAATCAGTAGAACCGTCCCTTAACTCTCGAATTCTGCTTTGATTTGGGCTAATGTGTCACGGTCTGTTATTAGTTTTAGTGCAGTAAGTGCCAGTGCTTTTGCTCCTGTGATAAGGGCTTGATCACCTTGAACAGAAGCGGCTGCTTCTCTAAATGGTACGGTATGTGGAATCAGGTCATCTGCTCCAATTTTTATAAATGGATGGATTGTTGGTACGACCTGGCTGATGTTTCCAGCATCTGTTGAGCCAATGCCTTTATCTTCATCAACCACCGTTTCGCCCAACTCCTCAACCACCTCTTTGAAAACTGCATCATAACTTTTATTTAATAGAAGATTATCGACTTGATTTTGAAAAGCAATCACGTTCAACTTCGCGCCGGTGGCAAATGCAGCCCCTTCGGCAACGGCCGTTACCCTACGGGTGACTTCGTTCAAATGGGCCCTAGTAGCTGCGCGAATGTAAAATCTTGCTTTTGTATATTCAGGAATAATGTTCGGTGCATCGCCACCATGGGTGATGATTCCGTGGATGCGAACATCGTCTGTGAGTTGTTGTCTTAAGGCGTTTATTCCATTGAACAGCTGAATGACAGCATCCAAGGCATTGATTCCTTCATGTGGGGAAGCTGCGGCGTGAGCCGGCTTTCCGATGAACTCAAAGTCGAGCGGATCAACAGCAAGCGACGAACATGTTAACCGTGTCTGGCTGTTAGGATGAATCATAAGTGCTGCATCAATTCCTTCAACTAGTCCGTGTTTAACAAAGCTTCCTTTGGCACTGCCGTTTGGCCCGCCTTCTTCGGCAGGGGTGCCGAAAACGACAGCTTCCCCGCCAGTTTCCTCCAATACCTTACTTAATGCAATGGCGGCGGCGACGCTGGTAGTTCCAATAATATTATGTCCGCAAGCATGGCCTAGGCCAGGGAGAGCATCATATTCTGCTAGGAATGCGATGTGGGGACCAGGTTTTTCTGATTTTTTTCGGGCTACAAATGAAGTTTCGTGTCCGGCCACTGCTTTCTCCACTTTAAATCCTTCTTTTTCAAGAATGTCAGTTAGCAGGGCGGCTGCAAAATATTCTTCGTTGCCGATTTCAGGCTTTTGGTGGATTTTATGGCTTGTTGAAAGATAAAGCTCTTTATTACTTTCAACATTTTCAATAATCGCCGCTTTTAATTCTGCTAAAGATTTGACAGGTACTGTCATGTTTCTCCTCCTCAGTGTGTTTAGCATTTTTAGAGACGCGTCAGCGCCCAGAGAATAGTGGATTTCGCTAACCTGGGCGCTTACGCTTTTCTTATTTACCAGCCAATTTTGCTTAATGGTACAAACGTTGGGATCATGTTGCCTTTGTACTCTTTTTCAATAAATTTTGCTGTATCATCCTCTTGGTAGAGCTCTGCTAATCTCTTAAGTGTTTTGTTGTTTTTGTCTGCTTTTTTAACAGCAATAATATTGAGATAAGGTGTAGCTGTTTTACTTTCATGGAAAATGGTATCCTTTAGTGGGCTAAGGCCTGCATCAACGGCAATCCCGTTATTGATGACAGACGCTGCAACATCTGGTAATGCTCTTGGTGTTTGGGCTGGAACAACTGGTACGATCTCAAGCTTCTTAGGGTTTTCTATCACTTGATCAAGTGTTGTGAAATTCCCGTCAAAGCTGTCATCTAACTTAATTAATTTAGCTTCTTGAAGAAGTAATAAGGCACGGCCACCATTTGATGCGTCATTTGGGATGGCAATTTTTGAACTATTCGGAATGTCCTTCACTTTTTTATATTTGTCAGAGTAAATTCCCATTGGGGCAAGGACTGTTGTCGCAATCGGGACAAGGTCTAGTTTGTGTTCTTTAATAAAGACATCGAAATAGGCGACGGTTTGGAATGCATTGGCATCAAGCTCGCCTTCTGCAAGAGCGGTGTTAGGAGCCACATAGTCTGAGAACTTAACGATTTCAACGTCAATTCCTTCTTTCTCAGCCTTTTTCGCTACAAAGTCCCAAATCCGAGTATCCGTTCCACTAATTCCAAGCTTGACCTTAACTGATTCATTGCTTTCTTTGTTTACTTTGTTTTCTTTGCCTTGTGTAGTTTCAGAGCAACCAGCACCAAGTACCGCCAATGTAAAAATAATGATTGATAATAATAACTTTTTCATGTTGTTTCCTCCTAGTTATCTTCGTCTGATTTTTTTTGCTAAAATATTTCCTAATGATTGTAGTCCTTGAACGATCACAATCAGGATTCCTACTGTAATGAGCATCGTGATGGTATCAAAACGCTGGTAACCATATGTAATGGCCAAATCACCAAGACCGCCTCCGCCGACTGCTCCAGCCATCGCTGATGCACCAACGAGACCAATGGTGGCAATCGTGAATGCCAGAACCAGCGAGCTGAGCGCTTCTGGAATGAGGAATTTGAAAATAATTTGCCACGGGGTGGCACCCATTGCTTCCGCCGCTTCAATAACACCGGGATCCACTTCCAGCAAGGAGTTTTCTACCAATCTTGCAATATATGGTCCGGCATAGAAGACGAGCGGGACGATTGCCGCTGCGGTTCCAATTGATGTTCCGACAATCAGCCTTGTCACGGGAATGATCGCCACCAGCAAAATAATGAACGGAACCGATCGAAAAATATTAATAATGCCACTCAATACATTAAAAAATGGCACATTCTCAAGCAACTGATTTCTCCGTGTTACGACTAACAAGATTCCCAGTGGCAGCCCAAGTATGGCTGAGAATAGGAGCGAGAAGGCGACCATTTGAATCGTTTCGACTAAAGCAGAAATGATTTGCTCTGAATTAACTAGCATGTGCGTTCACTTCCTTTATGCTTATTTCCTTCTGGTTGATATAAGTTAAAGCACGGAGAATCTCTTTGTCTGTTCCTTGGAATTCAACAATTAAGTTTCCAAAGGGTGTGCCTTGAAGCTCGGTAATATTTCCAAACAAGACATTGATATGAATATCAAACTTTTTGGCAAGTTCTGAAAGGAGCGGCTGCCCCGCTGAATTGCCGACAAAGTTAATTCGAAAGACCTTTAGCATACCTGCGTGTTTTTGAATGAGTTCTTTAATCGAATCAGGGAGTTGATCGTTCATGACTGAGCTGACAAAGTTCTTGGCCGTCTTTGTTTTTGGTGCGGAAAAGACGTCAAATACTGTGCCTTCTTCAATGATTTTGCCAGCTTCAATCACAGCTACTCGGTCGCAAATTTCTCTGATAACCGCCATTTCGTGAGTGATGATGAGGATGGTGATGTTGTATTCCTTATTGATTTTTTTCAATAGCTGTAGGATCGAGCCTGTCGTTTGCGGATCGAGTGCTGACGTTGCCTCATCACAAAGGAGAATCGAAGGCTGGGTCGCCAATGCTCGCGCTATCCCGATTCGCTGTTTTTGCCCTCCAGAGAGCTGGTCGGGATAATAATCTGCTTTGTCGGCCAACCCGACAAATTCTAGTAATTCCTGAACACGTTTCTTGATGGTATCCTTGGGAACTTTGGAAAGAGTGAGCGGCATGGCCACGTTGGCAAAGACGGTTTTTGAGTTTAATAGATTAAAGTGTTGAAAAACCATCCCGATATTTTTCCTGATTTCCCGGATATATTTGATGGAAAGGGAGGTCAGGTCGTGGTTATTGACGATGACTTTCCCAGAGGTCGGCCGCTCTAACGAGTTTACACATCGGATTAGTGAACTTTTGCCTGCACCACTGAAGCCGATGACTCCGAAAATCTCCCCCTTATTGATTTTTAAATTAACTCCATCGAGCGCGGCAACCCGCTGCCCGCCACTTTCATAAACCTTTTTTAGACTCTGAAATTCGATCATGTAGCATGACCCCTTTTTGGGAAACTTCCCGTTTTTGGTAAAATAAAAACCCTCTTCTAGAAATAAGAAGAGGGTATGCCAATGCAAAATAAAGGCAAGAAGCTCTTCTTATCTCCCAAGCGATCTGCTTGCTGGATTTGGCACAGTCTCCAATTGGATTCCGCTGCCGAGGTGTCATAGGGCCAGTCCCTCAACCTCTCTGGATAAGAAAATGATTATTCAATTAAAATAAAAAACCTCTTCTTGAAAAAGAAGAGGGCAAATTGATAAAATACGTTAGTCCTCTTCTTATCTCTCAAGTTTTACTTGCTGGATTTGGCACAGAATCAGTAAAGCTCCGCTGCCGAGGTGTCATAGGGCCAGTCCCTCAACCTCTCTTGATAAGAAGTAATTTCGAATTATTTAATTATTTTTTTAACTTGTGTATTAATTTAACGCAAGAAAAACAAAATGTCAAATTTTTTTCTAATGGGGATGCAAAATAAGTCGTCAACTCTTACCTAAAACAGATTTAATAATGATTTCATTTCGCTTAACGTTGACGGGGTTAGCAAGTGTATCGCCAATTGGGCATTTGCTTTCTACAAATGTTACAAATTCTTCTACTCTATCTCTTGGCGCATCTGTTTCAATATGAATGTTGTAGCGAATATCACTATATCCTGGTCGTACATCAGACAAATTCAAAAAACCGTCGGTATTAAGCTCTCCTTCAACCTCTATCCAAAGTTTTTCTAAGTTGATTTTAAATTTTTTAGCATACACCCGGGCGACAATAGCTTGACATGCCCCTAATGCAGATAGTGCCAACTCAACAGGATTCATTCCTGTATCAGTTCCACCGAGTTCTTTTGGCTCGTCAATTGTAATCTCAAAATTTCTCGACCGTACTTTAACTTGGACTCCGTCTTGTAAATGAGCAGTAGCTTTGAATAATGTTTTGGGCATATTAAAGACCTACCTTTCTCAATTTAAAAACTATCGACCTCACCTACGATTATAGACTTCTATTTTCCCAAATTGTATTAATAACATGCTAACTCTTAAATAATATTGGAAAGAATAGGGGGAGGTTAACGGAGTAAATTATACATCTTAACAGAGTCTTCACCATTTTTAATTAATATTGTAGAAGTTAATTAATAAATAATCTTTAATATATAATGTAGGTAGGCTAAAGTGTACCTTTTATGTTATCTAGCAAAGGAGTGTTGGTATATCGAGGGGCCAAATAATGAGCTTGTACCTAAGGGGGAAATGGGTGTGGTTAAGGTGAAGAGAGATTTTGCCAGTTTTATTCCTAAGATTCTTCAAATCGTTTTGAATTCTTCTCTCGTTTTCCTAGCAATTATTTTATCATTTCTATTAGTGAAGGAATTATTCATTTTTTGTAAATTGTTGGTGGAGGAGGGAAGCCATCATAATTATAATGTTTTTCTTGAAAGTATTCTTATTTTCTTTTTATATTTTGAGTTTATTACTATGATTGTTAAATATTTTAAAGAAAGCTATCATTTTCCGCTTAGATACTTTATTTATATTGGCATCACGGCAATGATTAGATTAATTATTGTTGAACACTCTAATCCAGTGAGTACATTACTTTATTCATTTGTCATCTTAGTCCTTATTATTGGATACCTCATCATAAATCTAACTCCTCGTGACAGACCTGAAAGCAGTTGGTATTTTAAATTAATGAAAAACAAATAGAAGCTTTATTATTCTAATTTACCGTGAATTAAAAATTCTTGAATTGGGAATTGATATGGTCAAAAGGAGTGTAACTTGTATTCAAGTTACACTCCTTTTTCTACTTATGCGTGGAATTTTGTTTGCTGGTTTCCGATAAACATCATATTTTCCAGCTTCCAATTTGAGTAGGTATTAAGGTATCAATTAATCGTATCGATTATATTTCGTTGCTTCTAAACAGCTGGCTCGTTACAGCTGGGTTGTTTTTTGAATATATAGGTTTCCTTTTCTAAAATGCCCAAAAAAATCTCTGATATTTTCGGGTCGAATTGGATACCTTTATTTTGGGTAATTTCAAGGATAGCATAATCTAGATCATTATCCTCCTTATAAGCGCGCTTTGAAATCATGGCGTCAAAAGAATCAGCGATAGAAATGATGCGGGCAGAAAGAGGTATTTCCTCTCCTTTTAATCCATAAGGATATCCTTTTCCATCATATCGCTCATGGTGGTATAGAACCATATCTAAAATCCCACTTTTTTTAAAAGAGGAAACGTATTTAACTATTTCATATCCTAATATGGGATGTTGCTTAATAATTTCATATTCATTTTCATTTAATGTCATTGGCTTAGACAAGATAGATTCAGTGATTCCGATCTTACCAATGTCGTGTAATAATCCACCTATATAAACCGATTCACATTGTTCATTGGGTAATTTCATTTCTTTAGCAATCATCAAGGCATAATTTGCAACACTCTCAGAATGATTTCCTACATTAGTGTCTCTTGAATCCAATGATTTAGCTAGGGTCAATATTAATTCAGTTTTTTGTTTTTTAGTTTCAATGTATTTTTTCGTACCTTCTGATGATATATAGGTTACGATCAAGTATACAATCAAGCGGGTTAGGAAGGCAGTGGGATGTGTGATTTCTTCAGGATCAGCTATTACTACGCGTAATACCACAACTAATGAACAAGATAGAAATAAAAACCATTTAGATTTGTTTGAAAAGGCAGTACCTAAAAATATCACCGTAAGAACGTTCAGAGAATTAAAATGAAGCACCCAACTAGTAATGATTGGTGCCAAGATCAAAAACATATAGAAAAGGGATCGGAAAACAAGGGAATTATCAGGGGGAAAGTCCAGTTTTGATAACATATATCACCTCGAAGGTAAGTTATAAAAAAATATTATTAAAGGGGATAATGGTTTCAACATAAACTATACACTAAATTCAGAAATAGAAGCGGGAACAGTTGTGTTAAATTTTGAAACTTTGATCTTATGGTTGGTAAATCGGATTACCTCAAGCGGAATGTAGTCTGGTTATTGTGAATAATATAATAAATTGGAAGTGAATAAATACCAGGTCCTTTTTGTATCGGGTCGAGTCTATACATAACAAGGAGTCCTGAGTGCTATCCCTTTCAGCGGAAATGGGCTAGTCTCCCCAGGTCGTCATTCCAAACACCTAGTTCATTATATGTTAACATTCATATGATACGATAGAACAATAATGACAGACGAAGAGGTGGTAGTAATGAATAAACGAATGAAATTAGGCTCTATCGCAGTCGCACTACCTCTTCTCATCATTGGCTTTAAAACTGAAACAATGAAGGTTCTGTTATCGGGTAATATTGAGTCATTACAAAACTTATCCCATGGAAGTTTATGGCTCCTTTTATTTTTCACACTGCTGTTGATGACGATTCAAAATTTGTTTACAATCATTCCTCTAATCTTATTAATCTCAATCAATGTGTCTCTGTTTGGGTTTACAGGTGGTTATATTTGGAGCTGGTTGATAAGCATTGCCGGCGCCACGGTTTCTTTTTTAATAACCCGCTATTGGTTTCAAGATTTCTTTGCTAAATACGTAAATAGCCAATGGGAAAGCAAGATAGAAGAGAACGGGTTTGGCGTTGTGTTTATTGGAAGGGTTATGCCTTTCATGCCTACCAGTGTAGTTAATATTGCCGCTGCCATTAGTTCGATCCGATTTATGAAGTTTTTCTATGCAACAGTACTAGGAAACATGATTTATTTTTTTATTCTTTCATCCATCTCACTCGGCATTTTATCTATTCCATGGGAAAACAGTTTATATGTGGTTTCTGCCGCATTTGCCTTATTAGTCATCATGGTCATAAGGAAGCGAAGAAAGAAAGCGGGCCGCACTCCAATGACACCACCCGAATAGGGCCTGGTGTTAGCAAGAAGGATTAATATACTCAGAGGAAAGGAGAGCAATCACATCAGTGTGATTGACTCTCCTTTTTGGTTTCAATTCTAAACGGAAACCATTGTATGTTTTCTTTAATATATTGAAAAGCATATAGAAGTAGTGCTCTAAAGATATGGAGTACCAAGTATGGTAGCTGTTTTAATTTTGCCAATGAAAAGATCTTAAACTGTTTTGTATATTTTAAGCCAACGAAAATAAACAATATATGAAAAATTGTATTAGTAATAAAATATACAAAGAATTTCCCATAGGTCCATTTTAATACCCAAAAACTTGAGACAAAGTAAGGGCCCCAGTTTAGGAAATCCATGCTATTTAGCGGGGGAATTCCTTTATAAAACGTCCACCATTTGTTACGTTGCCCAATTATATCTAGTATTTTCGTGAAGCTACAAATAAATAAAGCACCTGGAAGATATCTTTTAAATGTATCTTTACCTAATAATGGTAGGGTTAGCCAAGGGAGAATTAACATAGCGACTAGAAATATTTTTGAGTTTTTCACCTACGCTTATACACCTCCTATAATAAGAGTGTGTATTTTGATTGGAAATTATTACAACGAATTGATTTATTTTTAATTGCTCTTTGCTAATTGCCGATTTCCTACGAAAAATGGTATTTTAATCTGTAGATAAGTGGTATCATCGTTTTTAAATGGTTGAACGTGAAGTGAGAGAAATTGTTTGATTAAAGGCTGAGAAGAGATTGGATGGTACTAAATCAATGACCTATTTATATACATACGCTTATCCTGAGGATGAACGCTCTTTGTGTGCTATGGAAATGCGTTCTTTATTCGGAAAAGAGTCGAGATCTAGTATTTTGGAAAGCCCTGTGAAAATCGACCCATCGCGAAGTCCGTTTATCAAAGGAAGAATTGCAGTGCTTTTTGAAGGGGACACTCTTGACGAGCTTCTCGAACAGGTAGAAACATTGCCATTAAATGGGGCAACGTTTAAGGTGGTTTATGTAAAAAATGGTGATCTTGCTGAAAAGGAAAGTTTCGTGAAGAGGCGGACGATTGAGCGAGAGCTTGGATTACATATCGATGGTGAGGCTGATTTACATGATCCAGAGCGCTTGTTTGCTGTAATGAATGTCAGCGGCAGCTGGGTTTTTGGAGAGTATCTTAAAAGTGTGTCTGTTTGGTTCCAACACCAAAAGAAGCCAAATAGTTACTCCGTTGCGCTCAACACGCGTGTTGCCAGGGCGGTCGTCAATATTGCCATTCCGAATCCGAGTGGGATTAAGGCAATCGACCCTTGCTGTGGAATTGGGACCGTGCTCGTTGAAGCCCGTTCGATGGGAATTAATATTGTAGGTAGCGACCGCAATCCACTTATCCTGCCAGGAGTTCGGGAAAATATTCTTCACTTTGGACTTACTGGCGAGGTGAATTTAGCAGATATCCGTGATATCACAGAGGATTTTGATGTGGCGATTATCGATTTGCCTTACAATTTGTGTTCGGTGATAACGCCTGAAGAGCAGCTGGAAATGCTCCAAAGTGCGCGCAGGTTTGCCAAGAAAGTGGTTGTGGTGACGGTCGAGCCGATTGATCATGTCCTTGTAACCGCAGGATTTTCCATAGTAGATCGTGCTGTCGCAAAAAAAGGGTTATTTACTCGTGAAGTGATCGTGTGTGAGTGATTTTGGATTTATTTTTAAAAAATAAGGAGGGCAATCACAGATCATGTTGGTTGGCTTCTTTTTTTTGATCTCAGGGAGTCCACCTCAGAACATATTTATGTTAGCTGAATATCATGTGATGGACCATAAAGAGTGAGGTGGGCTTAACATGATCCCAAAGTACCCGTATTATTCCGTTCAAACAACCTGTAAACAAACTCCCGTTACGTTTCCGCCGCAACATCAAGAAAGACAACCAGGGTTAGAGTATTTGATGAACCCAACTCCGATATCCGATAATCCTCAGTATGTTGGAAGTGGAAAATTAACAGACAAGGTCGCTATTATCACTGGAGGAGATAGCGGAATCGGCCGGGCCGTAGCGATTGGATTTGCAAAAGAAGGGGCAGATGTGGCGATTGCTTATTTATACGAGCATGAAGATGCCAATCTGACAAAGAGAATGGTTGAACAATACGGTCGCCGCTGCTTGTTAATCCCAGGAGATCTGCGGGAAGAATCAGTCTGTCGTGATGTAGTACGAAAGACTTTGGCCTGCTATGGAAAAATAAATATTCTTGTCCTTAACCAAGGCGTCGTGTTTCCTCAGGAAAGTATCTTAAACATTACAAGAGATCAATTAGAGGATACTTTTCGTACTAATATTTTCCCGCTTTTTTTCATCACTCAGGAAGCATTGCCTTATTTACAATCCGGAAGTTCCATTATTAGTACTACTTCTGTGGCTGCCTATGCAGGGGTTCCCATGTTAGTTGATTACTCTTCAACCAAAGGTGCCATTGTTTCATTTACTCGATCCTTGTCATCGCAGCTAGTTAAGTATGGGATAAGAGTGAATGCGGTGGCTCCTGGTCCTACTTGGACTCCATTAGTTGTTTCAGGCTTTTCTGCGGAATATGTAAAAACATATGGTGCAGGCACGCTGATGCAGCGTGCTGGACAGCCGTTTGAACTGGCTCCGACCTATGTTTATTTAGCCTCAGACGATTCATCTTATGTCACTGGTCAAATCCTGCATGTAAATGGAGGAGGGATGATGGGGACATAAGATGGGTATCTTTGGAAGGCGCTAGGCACCTTCCATTAATCTATGAACTTTTTGAACACTAACACAGCATTATGCCCACCAAATCCAAAACCATTGGAAAGAGCATAGTTTACTTCTGCTTGAATGGATTCGTTCGGAACATAATCAAGATCACATTCTTCATCAGGGTGTTCATAATTAATTGTAGGGGGGATCGTATCCTCCATGATGCTTTTAAGTGTAATGATGGCCTCGACTCCGCCTGCTGCTCCAAACAAGTGTCCTGTCATTGATTTGGTCGAGCTTATTTTTAATCTATAGGCATGGTCCTTGAATACATTTTTTATGGCTTTGGTTTCAGATTTATCCCCTTCAGGTGTACTTGTGCCATGGGCATTGATGTAATCAACATCCGTAGGCTGGATTTGGGCCATGTCTAGGGCAAGCTTCATCGCTCTTTCTGCCCCATGAAAATCAGGAGTAGTAATGTGGTGAGCATCGGTTGTAGATCCAAAGCCAATGATCTCACCTAAGATAGTCGCACCTCTATTTTTGGCATGCTCATATTCTTCGAGCAACAGGATTCCTGCTCCCTCTGACATGACAAAGCCATCTCTGTCTTTGTCAAATGGTCGACTTGCTTTTTGCGGTGAATCATTATTAGTGGACATGGCTTTCATTCTTGAAAAACCGGCAAATGCCAGCGGATTAATCGAAGCTTCGGATCCTCCCGCAAGGATTGCGTCAGAATAGCCATGCAGAATATTCAAGAATGCTTCTCCAATTGCTTGGTTTCCAGTGGCACATGCAGACACTGGGGAGAAACTCGGTCCTTTAAAACCAGTTTTAATGGCCACGATGCCAGCAGCCATATTACTAATCATCATCGGTACCATGAATGGAGACACTCTTCTTGGCCCTTTTTCTAATAGGGCTTTATGATTTTCTAACACAGTATTAATACCGCCAATTCCTGAGCCGATGTAAACGCCCAATCGATGTGCATCAGTGGATTCCGGGTTCAGTTTGGCTTGATTTAATGCTTGCTGGGCGGCAGCATATGCATATTGTACAAATAAATCATATTTACCTAATTCTTTTTTATCAAAATATTGTTCTGGCTGAAAATCGTCGATAAAGCCGCCAATTTTTGTGTTTATATCCTCAAAACCGTTCTCTTGGATTTTTTTAATCCCAGATTTTGCAGCTTTTATATGACTCCAAAACGTATCTACATCATTTCCTAATGGGGAAATGACACCATATCCTGTGATGACAACTCGACGTTTAATATATAAAACCCCCTATAGAAACCAATCGGTCTCTTTTTTTATAAAAAAATATAGACCACTCAGCTAAAAAGAATTCCACTTAGCTGTGCAATGACCATTTCTAGATAGCTCTCATCTTTGTACAATCGGCTTAACGCAAGGGCACCCTCAAGCGATGAAATAACGAATACGGACATTTGATCAGCGTTGATGTCCATTTTGATTTCACCGTGGTTCTGGCCATGTTGGATTATGCCATTAATCAGTCTGATTAATGCGGTAAATCCCTCTTTGATTGAATCCTCGAATTCGATTTTTGAATCATCGGCTTCAATTGAGGCGTTCATTAATGGACAACCTCCGATTATGATGCTGTCCTGTTGTAATGTCTTAAAAACAGAGATAAAGGCATAGAATTTTTCGTGTGCGGTGCTTTTTGAGGCGACGGCACTCTTATAATTTTCTTTCATTTTATTAAAGGCATAAGAAAATGATGCGTTCGCCAAGCTATCTTTATTTTCAAAATGGTTATAGATCCCGCCTTTCTTGAGACCAGTGGCAGCCATAATATCAGAAATAGAGGTCGATTTATACCCATTTCGGTTGAATAATGAAGAGGATTGCTCGATAATATAGTTCTTTGTTCGTTCGCCTTTATTCATATGCTACTCACCTCCCTATGTGCAAAAAAAGAACGTTCGGTCTTTTTATTATTAAATAATGCAGTCCTTTCTGTCAAGCCATTTTGTTTCAGATACTTGTTTGGCTCCAAGAAGAATAATTGCTATCATTAATGAAAAGATTTGTTTTGAAAAAATAATGAAGATAAGCGGGAAGCGGTGTCGCATATGATGGCTGGAAAGAAAATCAAAGTGATTATTACAGGTTCTACTGGGATGGTAGGGGAAGGGGTTCTGCACGAATGCCTTCAGGATCCAAAGGTAGAGCAGGTATTGGTTATCAATCGTAAACCTTGCGGGGTTACCCATCCCAAATTAACGGAAATTGTCCATGGCGATCTGTTTGATTTAAGCCCAATCGAACACCTGCTGAGCAATTACGATGCATGCTTTTTCTGCCTAGGTGTTTCGTCAGTCGGCATGAAGGAAGCGGAATTTAGCAGGATAAGCTATGATTTAACTCTTTATGTCGCTGGTGTTCTTTCCCGATTGAATCCAGAAATGGTCTTTTGTTATGTGTCTGGAAGCGGGACAGACAGCAGTGAGCAGGGTAGAGTCATGTGGGCTCGAGTGAAAGGAAGAACGGAGAACCATTTGCTTCAGTTGCCTTTTAAAAGAGCATACATGTTTCGCCCAGGCTACCTTCATCCGACCAAAGGGTTAAAGAATACGCACCGTTATTATCATGCCATTTCATGGATGTATCCTGTCATGCGTCTTGTTTTTCCGCAGCATCTCCTTACTTTAAGGGAGCTGGGTATTGCGATGATTCATTCCGTCAGTGAAGGCTATGAAAACTCCATTCTGGAAAATAAGGATATAATAACGTTGGCTAGTAAGTAAGAAGAGAAGCTGGAATTTCTTGAAGTGAGCGTGTGGGCATATATCCTGAAAGTTGAGTTTTTTCTGGCCCATTATTGTGTTAATTTGTTTTTTAATTCAGGCGCAATTTATAATACGATTCCTCTGACCCAAACGGACGGACACAGAGGACCTTATTTTGATAAAATTACCCATTTTTTAGATTTATCGGACACAGGATACCTTATTTTAATAAAAAACACTGAATCATGCCCGCTTTCTAATGAATAAGGGCCCTGATGTCCGTTAACCTATCAAGCCCCCCCCTTTATGCATTAATAGCGGCATTGATGTCCGCAAACATGAATATAATGTTTACTCAAATGCCTCAAAGTTGCAACAAGAAATGTAGGGGTACACCAGTGAGTGTACCCTAGCAAATCGATGTGCATTTTCTTTTTACGATGTTTTAATCAAACGTTTGATTAAAGAGGCGACTGATGTTTAACAACCTACAATGCAGTCAGGATTCTGACTAATAACGCGATCCGTTCTGGGATATCCTTTAGCGTAATATGCTCATTAGAAGCATGAGCTCCATCCCCGACTGGACCAAGTCCATCAAGAACAGGTACGCCTGTAGCTGCAGCAAAATTTCCGTCGCTCGTCCCACCAGCCGTCACTTCAGTTAATTCAAATCCTTCTAGTTTTGCTTGCTCAGCAGCAAGACGGAATAACCGTTCGGTTTGCTCTGTTCGTTCCATTGGCGGCGTAATAAATTCCCACTCTACAGAGACCTTCGCTTCAGGATGAACAGGCTTTAATGCTGCCGAGCGGTTTTGTACGCCAGGCATTGCCGACTTTTTAGCTACACGCACATCCACAATCGCTTCTGCAAATTCAGGTACCACATTTACTGCGGACCCTCCTTTTATCATCCCTACCGAGAGGGTGGTACCTTCTTGATAATCTGTCCATGATTGAATGGCGAGGATATGCTGGGCCAATTCTGCAATCGCATTTACCCCTTTTGCATGGTCATTCCCGGCATGTACCGCCCTTCCGTGTACCGTTACCTTGAACTCTGCGCCCCCTTTTCTACTCGTTTTCAATGATCCATTGCCAAAAGCAGGTTCAAGCACGAGCACTGCACAACTTTTCGCAGCTTCTTCCTGGATGTACACTCTAGAAGAAGGACTCCCCATCTCTTCATCTGTATTCCATATAAAAACAATTCGTTTGTTTAAAGGAAGATTAAATTGTTTAATGGCCTTTAACGCAAAATAGGCAAAAATGATGCCTGCCTTCATATCATATGTGCCCGGCCCATATACCTTCCCTTCTTCGATTCTCCAAGGCTCAACTTCTAGGGTGCCAATGTCCTTTACAGTATCGAAATGTCCTAAAATAAGGATCTGTTCCGCTCCTTCTCCATATTCCAAGCGCAGTTGATCCCCATATTCCTTTTGTTGATTTCGTGTAAAACGGCACCCGAGTTTTTCAAACTGTTGTTGAATATAAGAACCCAGTTTATCCACTGCTTGCTTATTTGAGGAAGGACTCTCCATCTCTACATAGGTTTTTAATTCCGTTAGAATCCCATCAATATTATCTTGAAAATATTTACTCCAATTTTGCATATAAAAAACCCCTCTCTTATTTCCACATTTCCGCATGTATGTTTTATCATAATTTTCTTAATAGTAATAGGGACATATTAACCGCCAATTTATCAAATAATCGGTAAATTGCATATTTATTTTTATTTTAGTATAACTATAAATTTCTAGTTGAAAAACTATTCTCGTATAATTATAATAACAAAGGTGCTGGATAATAATAAAAAAATTAACATAAATATTCGAAAGGGTGTTAGATTTGAAAAAATCTTTAATCATTATATTAACAATTATCATGACTATGGGCCTTTTAGCTGCCTGTGGAACATCAAAGGATCAGGATAAAAAGTCCACTAGCTCACAAGGAGATACAAAAAAAGAAAAATTGGTTATGGCTACATCTGCAGATTACCCTCCTTATGAGGATTATGACACAACATCTGGAAAAATCATCGGATTTGATGTAGACGTTGCAAAATATATTGGAAGCAAATTGAACTTCGAAGTTGAAGTTAAAGACATGGATTTTAACGGATTACTTCCAGCTTTACAGTCTAAGCGTGCCGATTTCGTAATGGCCGGGATGACTCCGAAACCAGAACGTAAGAAGAACGCTGATTTCTCTGATATTTATTTCGAAGCAAAAAACACAATAGTAGCTGATAAAGATTCCAACTTCAAAACTTTAGAAGACCTAAAAGGCAAAAAAGTAGGCGTACAGCTTGGATCCATCCAAGAGAGTGCAGTAAATGAGGTAAAAGGCATTCAGGTTGTATCTTTAAACAAAATTCCTGAAATTATTCAAGAGCTTAAATCTGGTCGGATTGATGCAGCAATTATTGAGGACACTGTTGCAAAAGGATATACAGGATCCAACAAGGATCTTAAATTCACCGAGATTCCAAACACTGAGCTTGCTGGATCGGCGGTTGCTTTTCCAAAGGGTTCTACTCATGTTGATGATTTCAACAAAGTATTAAAAGAAATGAAAGAAAACGGTGAAATGGATCGTTTAGTTAAGAAATGGTTTGAGGCAAAATAAGCTAGAGGGAGAAGTGTAGGGCATGCATTTACAATTTAATCAAATCGTGCCCTATATCCCTTTTATCTTACAAGGGATATTGGTCACGCTACAATTTACCATTCTTTCAACCATCATCGGGTTTATATTGGGGATTGTGCTGTCGCTTATTAAAATTTCCAGTATTAAGCCGTTAAAATGGATAGGCATATTTTATACGTCGATTTTTCGAGGAACACCATTAATATTACAAATTGCACTAATATATTATGCTACACCGCAATTAACGGGTTATAATATTCCAGCATTGCAAGCGGGTGTCATCGCATTTGCGCTTAATTCAGCTGCCTATATTTCGGAAACGATTCGTGGTGGAATTTTGGCAGTAGATAAGGGTCAACGAGAAGCAGCTTTATCTTTGGGTGTTCCTTATCGACAAATGATGAAGGATATCATTCTTCCGCAGGCTGTAAAGAACATTCTTCCGGCATTGGCTAATGAGAGTATTGCATTGTTGAAAGAATCAGCCCTGGTATCAACCATCGGAGTGACGGATTTACTCCGCCGTGCCAGCATTGTTGGGGCTAAAACATTCTTGTATTTTGAACCGCTCCTTATTGTTGGTGTGATTTATTACGGAATGGTTTTACTGCTAACATTCGGTGCCCGTTTATTAGAAAGGAGACTTCGTCGTAGTGATTAAGGTAGAAAACGTTTATAAAGCATTTGGGAAATTAGATGTATTAAAAGGGATTTCTACTGAAATTAAAAAAGGTGAAGTCGTGGCGATTATCGGTCCGTCTGGTTCCGGAAAGTCCACTTTCTTACGGTGCCTGAACTTACTTGAAATTCCTACGAGCGGAAAGATAGCGGTGAATGGTAAGGAAATTACCGATCCCAAAACCAATATCACTTCCCTACGGCAGCATATTGGAATGGTGTTTCAACATTTTCATTTGTTCCCTCATAAAACTGTCCTGCAAAATATGACGTATGCTCCTATCACAGTTAAAAAAGTCTCGAAAGACGAAGCTGATAAAAAGGCGATGGAGCTTTTAAAGCGGGTGGGTTTAGAGGATAAAGCAAATGAATATCCTTCTAAGTTATCCGGAGGGCAAAAGCAACGTGTAGCTATTGCCCGAGCTCTGGCGATGGAACCGGAAATCATGTTATTTGATGAGCCTACATCTGCCCTCGATCCGGAAATGGTTAAAGAGGTATTGGACGTAATGAAATCTTTAGCCCATACCGGAATAACGATGGTGATTGTGACTCATGAAATGGGCTTCGCACGGGAAGTGGCGGATCGCATCTGCTTCTTGGATGAAGGAAGATTGATGGAGGATTCAACCCCTCAAGAATTTTTTGCACAACCAAAGAGTGAACGTGCCAAGGCATTTCTTGAGAAAATTTTATAAAAATAAAGAAGAACCCTGGAAGTTAGTTGACTTTCAGGGTCTTTTTCATTTTTAGGGAAGGCTGTTTTCGTAAACTTTGTTGCTATTTACCAAAAGAGAAGTGTGGTTGATTTCCGCTCCAGGATGCTCGCTTTCCGCGGGGCGGGCGGTGAGCCTCCTCGGCGCTTAAGCGCCTGTGGGGTCTCACCTGTCCCGCTGCTCCCGCAGGAGTCTCGCACCTTCCGCTCCAATCAACTTCTTTATCAACGGTTTCCTCTCCACACAAACCTATTAAAAAAACAACAATCTTTTAGTAAAGTGCCTTAGGGAAAAAGGATTTCAAATGAGACTAGGAATTTATATGGCTATTTTTGCGCACGATAAAGGTAAAAAGATACCTTTGGAGCGTGATCATGTGCGGAAGGTTTTGATTTTAATAGTAGTTTTTGTCTCAATTTTATCCTATGACAAGGTTTCAGCAAGTCAAATACCGCAACCGGTAAGAGGAATCTATGTTCAGGCCGTGAATACCCAAGAGCCGAAGTTTGCAAAGTTTCTTGAGCTCGTTAACAACACAGAATTAAATTCGATGGTAATTGATATAAAAGACGATTTTGGCCATTTAACTTTTACCCCTGAGAAAAGCTCGAGGTATTATTCTGCCAGCCGCTCATTCATTACGAACCCACGAGAACTAATGAAAACCTTAGAAAAAAATAATATTTATCCCATTGCGCGGATCGTTGTTTTTAAAGATAGTGTCCTACCAAAGATAAATCCCAGCTGGTCCTTTAAGACGGCTCAAGGTATATGGAAAAACAGTCGCGGTGATTCGTTCGCAAATCCTTTTCTGGAGGAGGTTTGGGAATATAATGTCGGTATCGCCATTGAAGCGGCCAAATTAGGCTTTAAAGAAATCCAATTCGATTATGTAAGATTCCCAGAAAAATTCGAGACATTTGAAAGTGGGCTAACCTACTCTAAAGGAAGTTTTCATGGGTCAAATGAAGGAACTAATAGAGTTACGGCGATCACTCAATTCGTAAAATATGCTAATTCAAAATTAAAACCTTACAAGGTTAAGATGTCTGTCGATACATTTGGATATACTACAGTTATTTCTGAAGCACCAGGAATTGGGCAGAACTTTTCCAATATCGCTAAAAACGTGGATGTGATCTCGGCTATGATTTATCCAAGCCATTGGGCTTCTATATTCGGGATTCAAAAACCCGATTTTGAACCGTTTCGACTAGTTGGAGAATATGCTAAAGTCGAAAATAATCGTTTAAAACAAATTAAAAATCCCCCTATCTCACGCCCATGGTTGCAGGATTTCACTGCCACTTGGCTTGGTAAGGGGAACTATAAAGTCTATGGTAAAAAAGAAGTGGAAGATCAAATTCGCGCCCTACATTCACAGGGAATTAACGAATTTTTACTTTGGAATAGCAAAAACATCTATACACCTAACGTCGATTACACACCATTTTAGAATGATTGGATTCCCTTTCATTAAAGTGAGAGGGTATCTTACTTTGAGATGCGACAATCATTCGGGTGTCACAAGTGACAGCCTATGCATTATATAAATCATGTCTGTCCGTTTGCTGCGGTGGTTGTTCCATCCAACCTCGCTTAATCATGATTTCTAACCCTTCGCCGCCATATTTCATAATTTCTGGTATTAATAACGAATAATGAGCAACTAGATCTTTTCTCATGGAATTAGACATCGCATAAGCAAGCAAATAAATCCCTGTTCCTGAAGTCGAAGTAATCAAAAACAGAATGAGCCGATTGGAAAATGGTGAAGTCGTTGAATTTGTAACTTCTAAACTTACAGGAATGTTTCCCAGGTGTTCTTCGTCTCTTAAAATCTTATTAAAAATGTCGATCTGTTTTTCGGATAATTTTTTCCCTTTGATGAGGTATTGTTTTATTTCCTCGTCCCTCATCACTTGAATCAAACCCATTAAAAGAAGTACGCCTATATAATTTCTTTCAATTGTATAAAAGATTTCACTTAACTCTGCAGTATTTAATGGTCTTTTATCACCAAACCATATACTTAAAAGAGATTGCTGTTTTTTCATATATTCTACTTTGTTCGGATAGGGAATCTTAGGAGGTCTATCATAGACTCCTTTAGAAAGCATTAAATTTAACGATCTTTTATACAACTCTGTTGATGATTTCAAACTATCTTCGAAAAATTGGAAGACATCGCTCCTAGCTACTTTTGTGAGGATTGTACTGTAATTAGGAACGCTCATTTGACCGACACGATAAACAAAACTTAAATCAAATAAATCTGTATAGAGTGGAGGAGCAGTTAGATCAATATCTTTATCGGAAAAACCTTTTGGAATAGGAAAATCATCCTCAATAAAGATTGTTTCAATTTGCTTTATGTACGCTCTATTCAAATGCAAAGCTTCTTCTACAATTGGTTTTATTTCTAAGTCTTGAAGATGATGAAGAAAGTGGATATAAAAGCAAATGGTTGCACTATTTTGGATATAGGTGGTCCACAAGGCTGCAATCTCAGGAGTGGTAAGTTGTATATTATGTTCTTTCATGGTCATCTCCCTATACCAATACTGTTTAAACATAGAATGTGTGATTTTTAACCAGATTATTCTAAAATGTTAAGGATGAGACTGGTCAGTGACCGTTTGCTCCTTTTTTCACTCTCTAAGGTTACTACTTTACTGGTTCAGTGACCGTTTGCTCCTTTTTTCATTCTCTACGGTCACTACTTCACTGGTTCAGTGACCGTTTGCTCCTTTTTTTCACTTAACGGTTACTACTTCACTGGTTCAGTGACCAGTTGCTCCTTTTTTTTACCCTTGAACCCCGTCAAATCAACAAAAATAGCAGTCCAATTCATATAAATTGGACTGCTATTTGGTTTATTATTTACTGTTTTGTACTCGACAACGGAATCAGTTAGGAAACTTTGCTTCTTCTTTTTTTAAAACCTAATTAATGTGTCACCATAGCTGGATTTGTTGTGCTTTTTTTACCCAAATCCTCAGGTTCTGTTTTTGGTCTTCTTAAAATTAAACTTAATATCGCCCCAAATGCAGCAATACCAGCAGCAAGTAGGAATGTGTCACCATAGCCAGCTACCATTGCATTAATGGGACTCGTCGCCGTAGGCATTTGGTCTTCAATTCTAGAAGTAAGGAACCCAGTCATACCTGCCACAGCAAACGAAACCATTACTTGTTGGGCAGCCGTCGTAAGTGGGGTGACACGACTCACTAAATTACGTGGTGCCGCTTGTAGAACATGAGTATTGATCGACATCATCGAAAAGCCCATTCCTCCACCCATCATCGCTAGTGCAGTCATCACATATCCATTGCTTGTAGTCGGTGTAATTTGTGAAAGCATATATAATGCACTGGTAATAATAGTCAATCCACCAATCGCCATAGGTCGAGCCCCTAATTTATCAAACAGTCGTCCGCCAATAGGCATCATAACCGCAGATGCCAAGGCTTGTGGTAACAGCAATAATCCTGTATGGAATGAACCATATCCTTTGACGGTCTGTAAGTACAACGGTACAAGTAGAATAGCACCAAATAAAGCAATTTGAGAAATCCACGCAATCAAGATACCACGCGTAAAATCTCCAGAGCCGAATACTTTCAGTTCTAACAGCGGTTGTTTTTGACGAAGCTCTACAATAATAAATAACAGTAGTGCTACGCCCCCAACAATAAGCCCAGTCAACGTTTCAGTGGATGACCAGCTTTTTCCTCCCTCACTGATTCCGAAAGCAAGCATAGAAAATGCAATTGGAGCGAGGATGATTCCCAAAATATCAAGGGACGGCACAGTTTTTCGATCGAATTTTGGCAAGAAGCGCATTCCAATGAAAACAGCAAGGATCCCAATCGGTAAATTAATAAGGAAAATCCAATGCCATGAAACGTATTCAATCAAATAACCAGATATTACTGGACCAAGCGCCGGGGCTAGAAGCATCGGAATGCCTAACATTCCCATTATAGAGCCAACCTTCCCTGGAGGAGCAATACGGAAGACGATTGCCATCCCAATCGGAGCAACCATACCGCCACCAAGTCCTTGGATAACTCGGAAAGTAATTAATTGAACCGGTGATTGGGCAATGGAACATAACAGCGATCCAAGTGTAAATAATATAATTGTAGTCAGGAAAATTCTTTTCGCACCAAAGCGATCCGTCATCCATCCAGCTAACGGAATAACTGCAGATAGGGCAAGCGTATATCCTGTTATTGCCCATTGCATAGTCGAAACCGTACTACCAAAATCCTTGATCAATCCAGGTAATGCTACATTCATAATCGTACTGTCAAGAATAACCATAATCATTCCGACAATGACGGCCATTAACGGACCAATAATTGCTTTTAAGGAAAAAGGTATTTCATTAAGTTCTTTATTTGACATTCGTACATCTCCATTCATTCTTAGTCATCATTTCATTGATGGATAGAAAACCTCACAGCGGGAGTCCGTCCTCCAAGTAGCTGAAGGCTTCATCCATTAAGGTGAAGGTATCCAGATCTGGGTTTTCTGTTTGGGTAAAAATAACCGAAAGGGCAACTCCCATCAAAGCCCCTGCAAACGTTCGAACCGCTAATGTGTTCGGATCACGATTAACTCGTTTTGCGACCACATCACTAATCATTCGCAACAGATCAGTTAGGTTGCTCATATAGGCAGAACGCAGCTCTGGAACAGTGAATATCAGTTTTGATCGCTCCTGTTCCGAAATTCTTTCAGCAGGTGACATATTGGCATAAACGATTTTTATCGAGTGGCGCATGGCCTTGATCGGGCTGATATCAGCGGGCTCAGCATTAAACGCTTCAATGAAACGCGCGTCAAACTCATCGTTAAGAACAACATCCTCTTTAGTTGGAAAATAACGGAAAAAGGTGCTCGGTGAGATTTCTGCCGCATCCGTAATCTGTTCCACACTCGTGGCACTGTATCCGTGCTCCTGAAATAATCGCAAGGCATGCTGCTGGATAGCAGCTCTCGTTTTGGCCTTTTTTCGCTCTCGTAAACTCATTTGTTGTGGACAACCTGAATTCAATTTGTTCATCTCCCAATTCACCTATTTTGGGTGTGACCACTGTTACCGCATTATTCCGCTTCAGCATCCACCTTCTAGAAAATCCTCAATAGAATAATTATATGGTGATATCTTATCTGAGATGTGTGAAATGCTATTATGAAACAGACTGTAAAATGATATTAAACACCAAATGATAGTAACTGTCAACTTTTGTGAAATCATTGCCACCGTCTTATATGCAATTAACAAATAATGGATGAAGCGCGATCAGTTTAATGCTAAACTATGAATATATTAATGCTATTGGTGGAGATGAAGCTGATGAGTGGGGAAGAAATTTTAACAATCAAAGATTTAAAGAAAAGTTATGGTAATAAAGATGTCCTTAATGGAGTTTCGTTTCAGGTGGACCGCGGGCAAATTATTGGTTATATCGGCCCGAATGGAGCTGGGAAAAGTACGACTGTAAAGATCATGCTGGGGATTGAAGAAGGATATTCTGGTGAAGTGAAAATATTTGGGAAGGACATTTCCACTGGAGATATCGAGTACAAGAGGAAGATTGGTTATGTTCCTGAGATGGCAGAGGTTTATGATAATCTGACTGCACACGAGTATTTAACGTTTATCGGCGAATTGTACGGATTGAGGTTTGATCTTGTTGATTACAAAGCGAAACGGCTCATGGAATTGTTTGGAATTGGCGATGTGTATCATTCAAGGATTGCCTCGTACTCGAAGGGGATGCGCCAGAAGCTGTTAATCATTTCTAGTTTATTACATAATCCCGAGTTGTTATTTTTCGATGAGCCGATCAATGGCTTGGATGCCAACAGCGTGATGATTTTCAAAGAAATCTTAGCGACGTTAGCTGCAAATGGGAAGACGATCTTCTATTCCTCACATATTATGGATGTGGTTGAAAAAATAAGCAGCCGGATCATTTTGCTTAATGATGGAAAAATTGCTGCTGACGGTACTTTTTCTGAGTTAAAATTACAGAATCACCAAGGCTCCTTGGAGGCGATTTTTAACCAATTGACGGGGTTTAGTGAGCATAAAGATATAGGTAAACAATTTGTTTCAGTAGTGGAAGAGGTGTAGTGATGAAGGACTTCACCACACTGAAACTGTTAGATCGGTTTAAAGTTGTTTTTGAGCGTTTTGGTGTTGATTACATATTGATGAGGAAAATCTTACAGATTAAGCTGCTAATGGATCAACGACGGGTACCGACCATTTTTAGTCAGCAAGCAAAGAAAAAGAGAAAAGATGGGACAAGCGGAAATCAATATCTAAAATCACTTTGGATTTTCGTATTTTTTGGCTTATTCACCATTCCACTCATTATAATGGGGGACAATTACTTCTTTCAAATGAGCCTTGTTTTTGGAATTCTAATGTTTCTGGAGTTGACATCGATGATTTCAGACTTTTCTTCTGTGTTACTTGATATTCGTGATCGAAATATTCTTCATCCAAAACCGATAGATAAAAAAACGATTAGTACAGCGAAAATGATTCATGTTTCGATTTATTTATTTTTCCTGTCAATTTCAATAATTGGAATTCCATTAATCGTTGGACTGGTCAAAAACGGCATTCTATTTTTCCTTATTTCTGCTGTTTCTGTTATCATGATTAATTTATTTGTGCTTGTTTTTACCGCTTTACTTTATATGTTTATTTTAAAATACTTTGATGGTGAAAAGCTGAAGGACCTTATTAATTATGTACAAATTGGCCTATCATTTGCGATGATGATCGGTTACCAGTTGCTGGTGCGATCCTTTCAGTTAGTAGACCTAAATATTGTTTTGGAACCGAAATGGTGGCAAGTATTTATTTTTCCAATGTGGTATGGGGCTAGCGTTGATCTTGTGATGAACGGGCACTTCAGCAATTTTTATGCGTTATTATCATTTTGTGGGATTGTGGTTCCACTGATTTCGTTTGCGATCTACCTAAGATTAATCCCATCATTTGAAAGAAATCTAGTCAAGTTGGCCACACATGGCAAAGGGAAGGTCGAAAAGCGGAAAAGACTAGGAGAATGGCTGTTAAATAGATTATGCACTACGAAAGAGGAGCGAACCTTTTTCCGCTTTGCCAGTTTGATGATGAAACATGAACGTGATTTTAAGCTAAAGGTTTATCCTTCATTAGGATTTTCATTAATCCTACCTTTGATCATGATCATGAATAATATTGGTACGGATTCCTTTGAAAATATGTCTTCAGGCAAATCTTATTTAAATATTTATTTTAGCTTGATCATCATTCCTACCGTTGTGATGATGCTGAAATTCTCTGGTACATATAAAGGTGCTTGGATTTATAAAGTAGCACCTATCAAAGATTTGAAACCAATTTTTAGTGGAACGATGAAAGCCTTTATTATGAAGCTTTTTTTACCTCTTTACCTTTTTCTTAGCTTAATTTTTATTGGCATTTTTGGAGTGAGAATTATGCCAGACCTTGTTGTTGCCTTTTTTAATGCCTGTTTTTATGTAGTGATTTGTTTTTTATTTTTTAAAAAATCATTACCTTTCTCAGAATCCTTTGAGGGAATGCAACAAAGTGGGACGTGGAAAACTTTTCTCCTCATCCTGTTCCTTCCAGCCTTCGTGGGTCTTCACTTTGTTAGTACTTTGGTATCGTGGGGATTATTAGTGTACCTTCTGTTGATGGGTGTTACGGTTTTCTCCGTATGGAAAATTGCGTTTAAAATTTCTTGGGAAAATTCTTGAGTATTCAGCCACCAGATTAAAGGTAAAAAAATGCAGCCGTAGTCGCGACTGCATTTTTTTATGTTTATTTAAAGATGTTGGCGATAATTTCGTCAGTGGTCATCCCACTTTGGACTTCATACGTACCTAGTTGTAACTTATTCTCTACGCCCTTTGATTCAACTACCTTAGAGAAATCGAATGCACTAATCTCAATGATGTGCCCCGAAACGAGTGCATTACCAACCTCAATACTGGTCATACCATCTGAAACGGTCAGCATCATGCGATACACATCTTTTTCAGTGGGCTCTGTTGGTTTTTGTTCATTATCTTTATTGGCAGTCTCAGCAGCCTTCTTTTCAGCATCCTTAACTGCAGAAAGCTGCTTATTCCATTCTTCTTTTGTATGGATGACATAACCTGCTGAAGATAACGTGGTTTTCATCTCTTTTTCTGATATCTTTTCTGTAGTTGTTTTTGTCTCATTAGTATTTGAGCCAGAGAAATATACGGCACCAAATATACTAGTCGCAACCAAAAGTCCTGCGGCAAAGGTGCGGATCGGATTAGATGTCATCGTTTTTTTCAGTCCTTTCAACCTTTGGTTTGATGTAAGGTGAAAGTAATTTCTCTATCTCATCCGTAGTCAGCTGTTTTTTTGTGGCAATGCTTTCAAATGAGTACCCGCGTCTATGCAAATCGAGTGCCTCGCGAGTCAGGAGTCGGTCCGTAGAAATCTCGACTTCTTGGGCTGTAATTTCAGCGTCTAGCTCGAGGTTTCGAACTTTCTCTTGCAGTTTTGTTACTTCTTCCATAAGAGAAAAGGAAAACTGATCTAGTTGTTTTTCAGCTTCTTTTGATGCTTGTGCCGTTTTAACAAACGACAAAATGAGCAGCACGACTGCTGCACCAAATAAAATGGCTAATGTCCATTCCATCATACTTAACCATCTCCCACTTGATTCTTTTGTTACAAGAATCTATTATACATAGATTCACCCAAGAATTCGACTAAAAACATCAAAACACGACAATAGTCACGGTTTTTCTGCCATTCCCCCAATATAAAAATCAGGAACATCAGGCGCTACCACCATTTTTACGGAAAAATTCGGCATGTTTATTGAAAGCAAAATTTTCCCGTAAGCATAAAAAATCTGGCATCCAAATTGGAAGCCAGATTGAAGAATTTTTTTAAAAAAACTAGAACTTATCTTAATGTTTTCAAAGCTCCGCTCCATGCGATAACTTGATCAAGCATGGCGGTAACATTATTTAGATGCAAATCAGCTGGCTTGAAAGCACTGCCGTTTTCAAAATCAGTAAATAATGACAAGGTTGGATGAACACGTACATCAGCTACTTGTAATTCTCCTAAGATTCCACGCAAATGTTCAGCTGCTCGAGCGCCACCAGTTGAACCGTAGCTAACGATGCCGGCTGCCTTATTGTTCCATTCATCCCGTGCTGTATCAAGAGCATTTTTCAAAGCACCAGTAATACTGTGGTTATATTCTTGAACAATAAATACGAAACCATCAAGGCTAGAAAGTTTTTCTGACCATGCTTTAATTCCTGGTTCATCACCAGCAGTAGTAAATACAAATGGCAAATTGAAGTCAGCGATATCGACGATTTCGTAATTTGCATCGCCTCGCTTGTCGGCAATTCCCTTTACCCATTCTCCTACTTGTGGACTAACACGTCCTTGACGAGTGCTTCCTAAAATAATACCAATGTTCAATTTTGTCATTGTTTTTTCCTCCTCAGTAGTTCTACCGAATAATTTATCCAAAAAACCCAAAACACACACCACCTGTAACATTCTTTTGAAAATGAAATCATCATTAATGAGGAAACAATTCTTGAATTGCAAAAATCCGCTACCTCAAAAATAAAAATCTCTAATTAAAGTATATTTGATTAAGATATTCTTAATTCAAGATAATATTATAATATTGAACAAAATATGTCAACCGAAATGATTCGGGTTAATTCGCCATCCGTAAAAGGGTGCTGTAAAACTTAGTACAAGGTGAATCAAGGAGCCGCGAAAAAATGGGGAAGAAATGCCCAAAATTCAGGAGTCGCAGAAAAAAGGGAAAGAAAGAGGCGTAATTGTGCCCAAAATTCGGGGGGCGCGGAAAAAAGGGAAAGAAAGAGGCGTAATCGTGCCCAAAAATCGGGGGCCGCGGAAAAATGGGAAAGAAAGAAGCGTAATTGTGCCTAAAAATCAGGGGGCGCGGAAAAATGGGAAAGAGAGAAGCGTAATTGTGCCCAAAATTCAGGAGCCGCGGAAAAACGGGAATCAAAGGGATGCTGTGATGCCCAAAATCCGAGGTTCCAAGGTGAAAATATTTAAATTTGTTCGAAAAACAACAGTCTTTGTGAAAACAGCCTTTATTTAAAACAACTTCATCTGCTCCGTTGGATCTATATCCTTTTGTTCGATAACATAGCCCATTGATTTATAGCCTGGCAATCTTTTTTCGAACATTTTCAGTAATAGGGGAACCTTTTGATCGACGTAATCATACACTCTTACTTCGGTTTTGTTTGAATGAATTCTGTGTAGCCTACCTATATATTGTTGTAATGTACCTTTCCAGGAAATAGGCATGGCAAGAAATAATGTATCTAAACGAGCATCATCAAACCCTTCACCAATATATTTTCCTGTAGCAATCACTAATCGTTCCTCGCTGTCAGGTATTTTGGCTAACCTTTCAAGTTCCTTTATCCGCTCTTTTTTGCTCGTGTGCCCCGTGAGAATGATGATATTTTTTGCAAATCCTTTAAACATCATTCTTAGCTTTTCTAAGTGTTCTATTCGCTCAGTAAGTATAATTGGCGAACGGCCTTGATCAAGTTCGTTAAGCACATCATCAAATAAATGTTGATTTCTGTTTTCGTCATTAGATAATGCATGAAAGATGTCTTTAATGTCTGTTTCATTTGTTCTAAATACAGTGGTTTTTGAAATTAGCCGATGGGTAAATGGACGAACCTTTGCCTGGGTTTTTGCATCCACTTTATACCGAATTGGCCCACATTGCATGAAAATAATTGGGTGCAGACCGTCTCTTCGTATTGGTGTAGCAGTTAATCCTAAAATATACTTTGCACGTAGCTGTTTCAGCACCTTTTCAAAGCTAAACGCCGAAACATGATGGCATTCATCAATTATTATTTGACCATACAGTGTTAAAAAGGATTTTAATTGTCCATTTGTAAGTAAACTTTGTATCGTTGCGACATCAATCTTCCCAGTTATTTTCTGCTTCCCTCCACCAATTTGACCAATTTCTTTTGAAGGAATATTTAGAAAGGATGACAACGATGCAACCCATTGCTTCTGTAACTGGGTTCGGTGCACGAGAATTAATGTATTAATTTTCCTCTTGGAGATGATATCTGCTGCTATGACAGTTTTTCCAAAACCAGTTGTCGCTGAAAGTAATCCATTAGCATGTTCAAGTATGTTCGAAACAGCTTGCTCTTGAAGTGGTGCTAGCGTTCCATTAAAATCAACCTCAAGTTTTTCTCCTTCATATCGTAAATCTTGTACCTCTATCTCGATTTTCCACTCCTTAATTAGCTTAATCACATCCTCCAAACAACCCCTTGGAAGGATAAGATGCTCAGAATCCTCCCATGAACAATTGATGATGCGTTGAAGTCCAAATGTAGAGAATCTTTTGGCCTGTGCTTTGTAAAACTCTGGGTTATTAATTGAAGCAAGCTCGATCATTTTTACGATAATGGAAGATGGCAGTCGTTCTTTCTTAAAATAAAGACCGTTTTTAATTACAATTGTGATTTTCTTTGGAAGAGGTCCATTCACTAATTGTATAGGTAATGAAGTGTTCTCCATTTTATTGAGAAGTAAGTAGATTTGTTTTTTTGAAAGCTTCTGTACGGAAGATAAATACATCCACTGATCAGGAAATGGAACAAAAGTTTCATCCACAAATACACTATTACTATTTTTCCGTGCAAAATATTGCAAAGGTAAGGCGATTAAATTTCCGAAGCCACCCTTTGGTAACGTATCTTGATTTGGGAACATACGGTCATATGAATCCATCCCAATTTCATGACGCTTTTCCAAGGTCTTTCCTATAATTCCCATACCTAGCTTTCTGGCAGTAA
Organism: Bacillus sp. 1NLA3E; assembly: GCF_000242895.2. Lineage (NCBI taxonomy): Bacteria > Bacillati > Bacillota > Bacilli > Caryophanales > Bacillaceae > Bacillus > Bacillus sp. 1NLA3E. The sequence continues at coordinate 4,450,909 of NC_021171.1, read as the reverse complement.
TGGCAGGAATATTCTCAGAAAAGAAAATCCAAACATGCGCACCTTGGCCGGAGCGCGATCTCTCAATATTAAAGGGGATTTCGTATTCCTTGCAAATCTCTACGAGTGCTAATACATCCTCACGCCAATTATCTTTGTCAAAGTCCAAGGCTAAAAAAGAGCAAGATTCATCCTTTTGCAAAGGGTATAATCCGATTACTCTCTTACCACTTAAATGGTCATACATCGTTTGAACAGTTACTGGCAATAATTTGCGATTTTGGCATTCAGAGCATTTAATCTTTGGTTTTAAGCAAATTGGTTTTTTCCACTCATTGGCACATGCGGGTATGTAGCCGGACTGCCCGCTTTGTGATTCCCAACGAAGCGCATAAGCATCCGTTCTTCCTTTAAACAGACTTTTAAAGAGTTTAACCTTTTCTTCGACAGTGGAAAAATTACTAACTATATTTTCAGCTGGAAAATGGTTCTCTTTTACAACCTGAGGATTCATCATTTTTGAAAGTAAATTTTTCAAATAAAGGTTTTCCTTTTTCAAACGCTCACATTCATTTAAAACTACTTCTAAATTATGATTATTTTCCATTATTAATCTCTCCGAATAGTTAATGTATAATGCTAGTGTAACCAATTTTTCATGCAGATAACAATTCATATAACACTTTGGGGGAAGTTATGAAAATTAAAATTAGTGAACTTAAGAGACATTTAAAAGAATACGACCAAACAGAACTAATTCAACTAATTGTTGAGTTGTCTAAAATAAATAAGGACGTTCAAAATTATCTATCTAGCAAATTTCTTGGAGACGAAGCAGTTGAGGAATTGTTTACTTTTGCTAGGAAACAGATTCAGAATGAATTTTTCCCTGAAAAAGGGCACGGGAAACTCCGCTTATCAGATGCTAAAAAGACAATCAAAACTTTTGAGCAAACCACTGGAGATAAACAGAGAACAGTGGACTTAATGCTTTTTTATGTGGAATTAGGAGTAGAATTCACAAACACATACGGTGATATAGATGCAAGCTTTTATACCAATGTGGGAAATATGTATGAAAAAGTGGTTTCTATTTGTGATGATGAGGAAGAATATTATCATACTTTTGCAGGTAGATTGGAAAAAGTAGTTAGGGACACGGTTGATGTTGGTTGGGGATTCCATGATTATTTTTGTGATTGTTATTATTCTTTGCAGTGGCTTGATGATGAAGAAGACGAAAATTAAATTGTATATTATTTCCGAGGGAAGAAATTCTTTTATAAAAATTGGACAGATTATAGTCCGTGGGATATAATAAAATAGGAACTAATGTTCTCGTTTCTGTGTATTGGCAAATTTTTTTTCATCCAAGAAGGCTCTTTCAATGATATAATTTTTAAAATTGGAGGAATTGGGATGGGTACTGAAATAATAGAATTATTACGCGAAGTCATTAAGGACGAGTTATCAGAGTTTCGAAATGATGTTAAGAGTCAATTCGAAGAGGTAGGAAAACGATTTAATAAAATCGACAATCGGTTTGAAGAAGTAGAAAAACGATTTAATGAAATCGACAATCGATTTGTAGAAGTAGGAAAACGATTTAATGAAATCGACAATCGATTTGTAGAAGTAGGAAAACGATTTAATGAAATCGACAATCGATTTGAAGAAGTAAATGGTCAATTCAAAGAAGTAGGAAAACAGTTTAAAGAAGTAAATATTCGATTAGACAATGTTGACACTCGACTATCAAGTTTAGAAGAAGGTCAAAAAAGCATCGAACGGAAAATTTCTAGTATTCCTGCGCAATATCAGGCCTTGGAGGACTCCATAGGAGTTAGCATTAAATCACTTGAAGTCAATCAAAAAAAGCAACAATCACTTATTGAACTTCTTTCATATAGATCAATTAATAACGAGACGGAAATAAAAGAACTTAGAAAATTGGTTTAACAATTTTTAATTCTTGATTTATCCCGATAATATAAAAGGCTATCGAGATTTATCGATAGCCTAAAATAGTACCTATTACATTAAATCCTATCACTCTATTTCTTGCAGGTATTGATTTTAAATATAGGATAAAGCGGACAAAAACGGATTACAGCAGTTAAGATTAATACAACTCCTAGTAACCCAAAATATTTAACGTTACCTTCGAGAAGGAATAATCCTAATAGAAGAACCCCAAGAACAAGACGAATCATACGATCTGTTACCCCTACATTTTTTTCATAAGTAAACATCCCCTAAAAGAATATAATTTCTTAAATATTATGATAACTTTAGAGGTGAATATTTTCTGTGACTAAGTCACTTATTCACTTTTTTCTATTATTTCATAATCTTAGCTCCACAGGCGTCGCTAATCTTTTATTAAATTTAAAAATATACTTAAATCCACATTCACTTGCAAGAGAATAGGCCTCCCGAATGTTGGCCCCTACAGTGTCAACAAAGTGAGAATCAGAGCCGATTGTTAATATCTCTCCGCCTAAATCATGATATAGCTTCAGAATCTCAAGCGATGGCAATGTCTGTTTCAATCCACTATGGAGTCCGGAAGTATTGATTTCAATTCCAATATTCCTGTCGATGGCCTTCTCTAAAATTTGTCGGATTAATGTTTGTAACTCTTGAAATGGATATAACCCAAATTTTGAGAAAGCATAGCGGTTGATTAAATCTAAATGGGCGATGACATCAATGTCAGCAATGGCAACCATTTTATAAAGCTCTTCAAAATATAATTGAAAGCTCTTTGTACCATGTTCTTTAAGAACATCGCGTAGCTTTTGGCTGTTGACGTTATGGACTGAACCTAGGATGAAATCTATGTTCTGCGGCTGTAGCGCTATAGCGAACTTTTCCATTAATAAATGGGGTTCGCAAAGTTCGATGCCTGCTCTTATGACTAAGCTGTCAGCAAATTTTTTTTGACAATCATTTATTTCGGTGAAATATTTTTCGAAATTCAGATGGCCATAAGTTGGCACAAGTGGATTAACTGAGAAATGTTCGGTGAAGCAAATCTCTTTTATTTGCTTTTCGACGGCAAGTCGGCAAATATCCTCCATGTTGGCACTTGAGTCGAAGGAGTTATTTGTATGATGATGGTAATCTATTAAATCCAAGCTAAGCGCCTCCTCTAGAGGATTATATCGTCTTCCAGTGCCTAGTGTCATCTTCAGTTTCCAATCGCTAATGGTAGTGGTCATTGCGGACATATCCATTTTTAGATATGATGAATAAAATATTATAAAATTTGTAATTAGGTAGGAGGATATTATGGCAATTTTGGTGACGGGTGGAGCAGGATACATAGGTAGTCATACATGTGTCGAATTATTAAGTGCAGGTAATGAGGTTATTGTTCTTGATAATTTTTCAAATAGTAAGCAAGAATCGTTGACTCGGGTTAAGGAGATCACTGGAAAAGATATTAAATTCTATGAGGTTGATTTACTTAATCGTGACGATGTGGAAAAAGTGTTTATCGAAAACCAAATTGATGCGGTCGTCCATTTTGCAGGGTTAAAGGCAGTTGGAGAGTCTGTTTCGATTCCACTTTATTATTATCATAATAATATTACGGGAACGCTTATTCTTTGCGAAATTATGCAAAAATACGGTGTAAAGAAAATCGTGTTTAGCTCATCTGCAACAGTGTACGGAATGCCGGAACGGATGCCAATTTCAGAGGACTTCCCACTTGGGGCAACTAACCCTTATGGAAGAACCAAGCTGATGATCGAAGAAATTCTAAGAGACTTATATATTTCTGATAATAGCTGGAGTATTGCCTTATTACGCTATTTTAACCCAATTGGTGCCCATGCAAGTGGTCGCATCGGCGAGGATCCAAACGGTATTCCTAACAATTTAATGCCGTATATTACTCAAGTAGCAGTAGGTAAGTTAAAAGAGCTTCAGGTGTTTGGAAATGACTATCCGACGATTGACGGAACTGGGGTCCGAGATTATATCCATGTTGTTGACTTAGCGATGGGACATTTAAAGGCGCTGGAGAAAGTGAAGACTACAACAGGGGTGGATGCATACAATCTCGGTACTGGAACGGGTTATAGTGTATTGGAGCTTGTTTCCGCTTTTGAAAAGGCAGCAGGAAAAGACATTCCATATAAAATTGTTGCAAGAAGACCAGGAGACGTAGCTTCCTGTTATGCTGATCCAACAAAAGCAAAAACAGAACTAGGTTGGGTGGCAGAAAGAGGAGTAGAAGACATGTGCCGTGACTCATGGGGATGGCAGGAAAAGAATCCAAATGGTTATGACGTAATGGTGAAATAAAGTAGAATCATGTGCGGGATTCTCAAAAATATTTTTTAAACGGATAACTTTATAAATAGAGGAGGGTCATCATAGGATGGCCCTCCGGTTTTTTCGCAAAAGTATGGACATGGATCATCACAGCTAAATGTGGATGGTCCATTTTGCACGAATATTGACAGTGCTTCTGATATTATAAAATATCCAACCAAATCTTCCCAGCAGTTGCAAATATTAATACTGCCAAAATGACTTGGAGTACTTTGGTATTTACCTTTTTCCCAGCAATAGCCCCAAGCGGAGAAGCAATTAAACTCGCAATTATCATAATGAAGGCTGGGTAATAATCTACTTGTCCTGTCGTAATTTTTCCAATAGTTGCCCCAATAGACGAGATAAATGTTATCGCTAATGATGAAGCTATTGTCATTCTTGTTGGAATCTTTAACACTACTAGCATGATCGGTACTAATAAAAACGCACCCGCTGCACCGACAATACCAGCGCCAAGGCCAACGATTAAAGCAAGCGCAGCCGCCAGCCATTTATTAAATGTCACTTGATCAAGCGGAATATCATCAATTCCCTTTTTAGGAATAAACATCATAATAGCAGCGATTAAGGCTAAAATACCATAAATTAAGTTAATTCCACCTTCTGACATTAACTTTGAACCATATCCTCCAATAAAACTACCGATTAATATAGCTCCCCCCATATAAATTATTAATTTTTTATTTAAATAACCGCCTTTTCGATAAGCCCATACACCGGCAATCGTTGCAAAAAATACTTGAATGGCACTAATTCCCGAAACCTCATGTGCACTAAATGCAGCGATACCGAATAAAGGTGGAATGTAAAGGAGCATTGGATACTTAATAATTGAGCCACCAATTCCTAACATTCCAGATACATATGAACCTACAAATCCAATCAGGAATATGGTAATAATAAAACCTATGTCCATAACCTTGCCCTCCATTTAAGAAAGGGAACCAAGCTGGTTCCCATATTTTATTAGCCCTTTTTTATTATGTCTATACTGAACCCCTAGGCAATTGCATAAAGGAAGTGGAAGCTTTATGTCAGCATTCCTTATTAAAAATTAATGAGTATGGTGAACTGCACAACGATTTGGTCCAATTTCAAGTTCTTGTTTCTGGTCAATCGTCGCTTCCTTTACGCCGCGGTTGATGGCTACGATGTCTTCAAAGTTTGGTGGTGTGTCTGTTGCAGCAGAAGCTGCCACTTGATCAACGAATTCCTCAACTGTTTTACCTACCATGATGTCATTGACATTTCGAATATTTCCTAATGTGTTTCCAATATACCCTTGGTCGTTTATTTCACCATGAAAATCAGCATAATGGCCTGGTAGTACAATGACATCGTCGGCAATTTGTGATACTTTGCTATAAATTGTGTCGTATAAGTCAACTGCCCATTCGCGGGCTTTACCGCCTAAGTCAGGACGCCCTAAACCAGAAACGAAAATTGTATCACCAGAGAATAATAATTTTTGATTCACAGCGAATGAGACACTTCCTGGAGTATGACCCGGTGTTTTCACCGCTAAAACTTCCAATTTAAGATGAGCAAACTCAATTTTGTCGTATTGCTCAAGTGCTTCAAATTCGAACACTGCACCTTCTGATTTCATTACATAGTATTTGGCACCAGTTTTTTCTGCTAATTCACGTCCACCTGAAATATGATCAGCATGTAAATGAGAATCTACAATGTGGGTAATATTTACGCCTTGTGCCACAGCAAATTCAGTATACTGATCGATAAAACGGGCCGGATCTACTACTAATGCTTCTTTTCCTGAGGTCACTATATAAGATAAGCAGCCTTTTCCGACGCGGATAAATTGGTGCACAGAAATGTCTTCATCCTCATAGACCTTTGTTGGATATAAGTATTCGCTCCAACTTTTCATTCCGTCCTTCAAATAAGAAACCTCTAACCCTTTTTCACTTAACATCTCGGCGATCATAACTGAAGATCCTTCTTTTGCACATACAACCACTACTTTTTTGTCGGTTGGAATCTGCTCCAATACTGGTTCGACTCCATCAATTAACTCAAAATAGGGGACATTTAAATATTCAATGTTGTCTCCCTCGATTTTCCAATCCTTAAAGTCAGATTCATTACGTACATCCAATATGAAAAGCGGTTGTTTTTCTAAAATTAATTGATTAATTTCCGTCGGTAAGATTGCTTTCATCAGTTTTTCCTCCTTATACCCACTAGGGTATATTAAAGTTTAAAAAAAATAGTCTTTTTTCATTTGTGATCTAAATTTGAAACATCTTATTTCCTATTATTTCATGGCTCAACTTAATTAAAAGGTTAATGTAACGTCAGCATCTTTAGCAAACTCTAAAAATGTTACGGCTCCACCTACATCAATTCCATCCACAAATGCATCTTTTTCTAATCCCATAATATCCATTGTCATTTGGCAACCTATAAATCTAACACCCATTTCTTGAGCCATTGCAACCATTTCAGGAATGGCAGGTACGTTTTCCTTTGCAAAGCCTTCTGCAAAATGCTCTTTTCCTTCTGGCATTGGAAGATGTTGATTCGCCTCTTTATGAATGAGGTTTAGGCCTTCAAATGTGAAAAATATTGCTACTTCTTGATCCATTGCAGCAGCAGCTGTCGCAATATTAACCACTTTATATGCATCAAATAATCCACCATTACTAGCAATAATCGCTACTTTGTTACTCATTATTCATTCCTCCAATATATTTTTATATTATATTTTGAGTTAATTTTTCACAAACCTATCTATTTATACCCGTTGTTTTTCCAGTCCATTGACTCATGCCTGGAACCACATTTATTACATTAGTAAATCCATTTTCTGTTAACTTTTGGGCTGCAAAATCACTACGATTTCCTGCACGACATACAATAAAAATTTCATCCTCTTTGCTTAATTCATTTATACGGTCATCTAATTCACCCAAAGGAATAGAGATTGCATTTGGAATATGATTAAATGTGTATTCTGCAGCTTCTCGTACATCTAGAACAACTACACTATTAACATTTGTTTGTAGCTTCTTTTCGAGTTCTTCATTACTCGTCACATTGGGATGTTTTCTCTCAAATGCTTCATCATTAGCTGACTTTCTTATATAATGTTTTAATACATTTCCTTCTTCAAGCATACCGAGATATTGATGACCTGAACTTTTAGACCACGCTTGCATGTCAGCTTTAGACCCTTTATCTGTTGCTAATACTTCTAAAACTTGACCTGCTTCTAAATCATTCATAGCCCTCTTTGTTTTTACAATCGGCATCGGGCATGCTAATCCTTTTGTATCTAGTACAAGATTTGTTTTTAATGATTCCATGTTTAAATTTCCACCTTTTCAATTACCTGTATGGGTATATATATTTTTAAAAAAATTACTCCATTTCGCCTTCCCAAGCAAGTATACCACCGGTCATGTTGGTGACATGATAACCATTACTTTGAAGGAAATTCGAAGCACGACCACTTCGAGCACCTGAACGACAAACCATGATATATTCTTTTGATTTATCTAATTCATGTATATAAGACTCAATTAACCCCAATGGGATGTTTACGGCTCCTGGAATTTTTCCTGTGGCCACTTCAGCTAGTTCACGGACATCAATAATATTGACAGGCTTACCTTCATTTAATAATAACTCCACTTCTTTTGCCGTTATTTCTTGCATTTGTACAGTCCTCCTTATCGTTTTATTATGACCAATTCGTCATGGACAAGATGGGCTTTCAAAATTATGTGTATACCCATACGGGTATATTAACAGAGTGGGAAATGAAGTGTCAACTAGAAGACAAATTATTTTGAATTTTATTTTTTTCCAGATCCTGTCACTACTCGTAATAACCCTTGAGGAATGAGTAACGTAGTATGAAAGGAAAATAGAGGAGAAGTGCAAGTACATATGCGAAAGAGAGTTGAAATTGTTTTCAAAGGAAAAAGGTGGAGCTTTAGCTTAAGTAGTCGTGTTTTCGTGGAGAAACATGTGAAATATCCTAACAATCAGCAGACTAAAGCATTTAAGCTTTAATATTCTTAGTTATATCAACGTATATCGAATTATAACCCGTCAAATAGCATAGAAAATAGTACACAATAACAATAGTCATCTCGTGAATTTGTATGCTAAAAGTGATGCTAGTGTGGCACCTGAGCGGACATATTCCGTTATTTGAATCAAAAATGGTGTTTTCACCTTTTATCGGACATGCGTTCCCCTATTTAGCTTAAAGGTTCCTCAGTTGCTTGGTTTTTTAGCAAATAACGAACTCATTGTCCGGGAATTTTCCCAAAATAGCGTTTATTATTAAAATAGCGAACTCAATGTCCGGAAAAAATGATATGAATGAAATCTTATAGAAAGCACAAAAAACGCATAGATCTGATTATTATCCATGCGTTTATTTGTACTATTTATTTTGCTATTCTTACTGAAATATACGTTTTTTCGTTTTCTCCAAGTATCGGAATTACTTAGCTTTAGCTCATACCTTTTTTTGGCGTATCTTGTGCAGGAAAAAACCTAGAATAAAAAGGTTCCTGACACCATAAAACTCCGTTTCATTCATTTTAATGTTCTCTTTCACTGGAAAAATGCAATTAGATCATCTACGAGTCATCGGAAATAATTTTTTCCTAACCACAAATTCCTCCAATCTTACTTTTTAGGATTCATTTATTGTCTTTTCAGTTGATGTAATTTGGGTTTGGAATAAAATCAGCTTAATTCAAAATATGCTGAATATTATTAATTTATATAATAATTGAATTATCAAAAAAATAAAAGCGAAATGCTCATAGTTCTTTCGACCTATTTTTGTTTTTGTGTAGAACCTTTCTTTTTCATAGAAATTGTCGTAACTTTTTCTAATTAAGGGGAAATATTCATGATTTGTTTGTTATAAATGATTAAACATGATTGTAAAGGAGAACTAATATGTATTTTGAATTCCTGCTAGACGCAATATTGGGTCCGCGAGAAGTATTACACGAATTGGAATGTTCGGTGTGTGGTTTTTTGAAATATATTACCAAGACTCAATTACAAAGGAGACTATTGGAAGGGCGTGTGAACAATGTAACTTTGTTCAAAGGTTCGATTTTGAAAGTCGTGCATAACGAAGGGAACGGAAGGGAGGTTGAAAGGTTCTTACTCAGTGCCCTCGAGTGGAGGGGGATTTAGCTGAAAATTTTCTTTCTAGGCATGCTCCAAATTTTAATGTAGGTAGAGCCTTCACTTGATCTAAATATTCTTACTCCTAAAAATTTCAATGGTGTGAATATTTCCTTCATATATACTAGCGGCATATTTCCATCTCTTTCCAAAAAAAAGTTAAATTTACTTTAACCCATTGTTAGAATTAAATGAATATATAGTTTTCGATAGGATTCGACAATGATAATGGAACTATTTTTTTATTATTATATTCATATATAAACGATGGTCCGCTCATTTCCCATGCCAAAGGGTTAGGAATTAATTCCTAACCCTCTGGATATCTGTATTTATTTTTCCATAAGCCATTTTGTAACGATTTGAGACTCTTCATCTGTTAATAACTTGCCAGGCATCATATTAACTCCATCTTTAATAATTTTCTGGACCTGTTCTTCGGAATATTTACTGCTAAGGTTTAAAAGTGGCGGTCCAGATATCCCCTTTAAGTCAGTTCCATGACATGATGCACAACTCCTGTTATAGAGTGATTCTCCATCCATGCTTGTTTCTTTTTGTTCCGAAGAACAGCCGGTTAGTAATAATAGTGATAGTGCAAAAACAGTCCAAAGTTTCTTCATGATGTTTCCTCCGTTGTGTGTTTTGTTTTTTTTCGATAGGTTGTTGCGGGATCTAATATTATCAAATTTATTATGAGCATAGCTAAGAAAAATTAACTCCTGCTAAACCAATGATTAAAATATCCTTAACATATTAGAAAAACCATTTCAAAATAATGATACAACCATAATTATAAAATGAAAAAAGTTATAAATGGGTGTTGTACCTTGAAAATTCTTGGAACATTTTTCTTTTAGCAGTCGTTTCAAACAAGAAGAAGATAGATTTAATATAATTTTCATAAATGTTTAAAATATTATGTTAATTATCATTTATAATGAAGCATAAGGGGGTCAGCTTGCGCACGGGAAGCTTATTTCCTTGATTTGTGAATTATTTCACAATGGAAAATGTTTGCGGGAATTCTGGCATGAGGTGAAGGCTGAGAAAATATCCGGTTAGACAAAATAAATGGACGTACATACTGGTTTATTTTAATAAAAAAGGTGGGAATAAGAGCGATTAATCATTGCTCTCATATGAAGGAGGGTTTAGGATGGATGAATTTAAGTTCGATAGGGTACTAGAGCCAATTAGGATTGGGTCGATGGAACTGAGAAACAGATTTGTCATGCCTCCGATGGTTACGAATTATGCTGCTTGCGATGGTGCTGTGACGGAACGGTTGATGCGTTATCATGAGACGAGAGCGAAGGGTGGGGTGGGTTTAATTGTTGTTGAGGCGATTTATGTGCATCAGAGTGGGAAGGGTTTTAGTAATCAGTTAGGTATTCATCGGGATGAGTTGGTTCCGGGGTTGCTGGGATTAACGGATGCGGTTCATCGCCATGGGGCTAAGGTTGCGGCTCAGTTGTTTCATGCTGGGAGACAAACGACGTCGGATGTTTCGGGTGTGAGGGTGGTGGCACCTTCACCGGTTCCTTGTCCGGTGAAGCAGGAGATGCCTTGGCAGTTAGCGGTTTGGGAAATTAAGGAGTTGGTTTGGCATTTTAGGCAGTCAGCACGGCGGGCGAAGGAGGCAGGGTTTGATGCGGTTGAGATTCATGGTGCTCATGGATACTTATTAAATCAATTCTTGTCACCATACAGTAATAAACGGACGGATGAGTATGGTGGAACCTTTGAAAATCGGATGAGGTTCCCGTTAGAGGTGCTTAGGAGTGTGAGGGAAGAGGTCGGGGTGGATTTCCCGATTATTTATCGGATCAGTGCTGACGAATTTGTTCCTGGCGGACTTACGATTGAGGATACGATGATGTTTGCTCGCAGATTGGTGGAGGAAGGTATTGATGCGATTCACGTTTCTGGCGGGGTTTATGGGTCAGCGCCGATGATTATTCAGCCGGCGGCGATTCCTCAAGGTGTTTATGTGGAAAATGCAGCAACGATTAAGAAGGCTATTGATGGTGCGGTGCCTGTGATTGTTGTTGGTCGGATTAAGGATGCGAGTATGGCGGAACAAATTATTCGTGAGGGCAAAGCGGATCTTGTTGCAATGGGCAGGGCATTGCTGGGGGATCCAGATTTGCCAAGAAAAGTGGCGGAAGGAAAGTTTGCGGAGATTAGAAAGTGTATTGGTTGCAACCAGGGTTGTATTGATCGATTGTTCCAGGATGTGGATATTGCCTGCATGATTAATCCGTTAACAGGTCATGAAATGGAATTTGATATGGATGCACCTGTCGATAAGAAGAAGGTTCTAGTTGTTGGTGGTGGGCCTGCTGGATTGGAAGCAACGTGGATGGCCGATTTGCGGGGGCATGAAACGATTCTTTATGAAAAGGAAGCAGAATTAGGTGGGCAATTGCGGCTTGCGGCTAAACCTCCATATAAAGAAGAAATCAATGATTTGTTGGCACATTTGATTCATAAGGTTGAGAATTCGGGAGCTGTGATTGTTAAAGGGATGGAAATTGACCTAACGAAAGTTCGGGGAAATCATCCAGATTTCGTCATTTTGGCGACAGGATCTGAGGCTACTATGCCAAATATTCCTGGGATTTATCAGAGAAATGTTGTATCGGGTCATAATGTCCTTAAGGGCACGGTACCAGTGGGACAAAAGGTAGTGGTGATAGGCGGTGGGATGGTTGGTTGTGAAACAGCCGAATATCTTGCTGATCGTGGCAAACATGTTACGGTAGTCGAAATGCTTGATGATGTAGGTTTAGATATCGGTGCTTTAACTCGTGGTTTGTTAATCAATCGTTTGGTTGAGAAGAAGGTTTCGATTTTAACAAAGAGCAGGGTTAGTGAAATAGTTGGTGAGCGAGTAAAAATTGAAAAAGAGGACGGAAATGTTGTTATATCAGGTGTTGACTCGGTCGTAGTTGCAGTTGGTTCGAGGTCTATGGATCGTTTGGCTGAGGAGATTCGGGGTGCAGGTATTCCGGTTTATGTGATTGGAGACGCTTTGAAACCTCGAAAGATTTATGAAGCTATTCACGAGGGATTTAGAGTTGGTTATGAGGTTGGTTTAGTGGATTTGAAAAATAGAGTGCCTGTTTTGAGGTAGGCAAGAGGGCGGTTCCAGGAGTTTCTGGGACTGCTCGTTTTTTGTCGAAGCCTTCGAAGTCTGTCGAACGATTTGAAGTCTGGTCCTCTATTGTTTTGGAATTATCTGTGTTATTGTAAGGTGGAATTGTTCGAATAGTCCAATAAATAATGACGAAAGGGGCCAAGATAATTACTTAGACTGTTATGATTTGTAATGTTGGATTATTGTGCTGAAGTGAAGGCAACTGTTCGGACGTAGGTGTTGTTAGGGGTCTGTGTTTGTTGGTTTGCCGGAGCGATTGATTATCGAATGAAAAGACTAAGGTTTGAATTGCACTAGAGGAACAAAACGGTGATTACATACATAGAAGATGGCTATGAATTGATCTTTCTTCACCAGATCTTGGCTGGTGATGGCTGTTTGCATGCGTTTGGACGACTGGTGTAATAGTAGGTTAGTAGGGTTTGAGAATGGGTTTACTATAAAAAACATGATAGGGGAGTTATATATATGGTTAAAGAAGTTGTGATTGTGAGTGCTGTTAGAACAGCAGTTGGAAGTTTCATGGGAAGTTTAAGTGGCGTTAAAGCTACTGATCTAGGCGGAATTGTTATTAAGGAAGCACTAGCTCGCGCTGGCGTTAAACCTAACCAAGTTGATGAAGTAATCATGGGAAATGTTTTACAAGCAGGTTTAGGACAAAACCCAGCTCGCCAAGCTGCTTTAGCTGCTGAATTACCAATTGAAGTTCCATCAATGACAATTAATAAATTATGTGGATCTGGATTGAAATCTGTACATTTGGCTACTCAAGCCATCATTGCTGGTGACGCTGAAATTGTTGTAGCTGGTGGAATGGAAAACATGAGCAGAGCTCCTTATATTTTAGAAAATGCACGTGCTGGCTTTAAAATGGGAAATCAACCATTAGAAGATACTTTGCTTCACGATGGTTTAAATTGTGCGATTAATGGTTACCATATGGGAATTACCGCTGAAAATCTAGTTGATAAATATGACCTTACTAGAGAAGAGCAAGACCAATTTTCTGCATGGAGTCAAGAAAAAACTCAAGCAGCGATTAATTCTGGTCGCTTTGAAGCTGAGATTGTTCCTGTTGAAATTAAAGGTAGAAAAGGTCAAGTCACTGTATTTGCACAAGATGAATTCCCACGTGCGGGTACAACTGCTGAAAGCCTTGGAAAACTTCGTCCTGCATTCAAAAAGGATGGTACGGTTACAGCTGGGAACGCTTCAGGCGTAAACGATGGAGCTGCAGCTGTTGTTGTGATGAGCCGTGAAAAAGCTGATCAATTAGGAATTAAACCATTAGTAAGTATCCGTGCCAATGCAAACGCTGGTGTTGATCCGGCTATTATGGGAATTGGTCCAGTTGCTGCAGTGAAAAAGGTTCTTGAAAAAGGCGCAGTTTCATTAGAAGATATTGATTTAATTGAAGCTAACGAAGCATTTGCTGCTCAATCTCTTGCTGTAGGTAAAGAGCTTGGTTTTGATAACGATAAATTAAACGTGAATGGTGGAGCGATTTCTATTGGACATCCAATCGGAAATAGTGGAGCTCGTATTCTCGTAACATTAATTCATGAAATGCAAAAACGTCAATCTAAGCTTGGTTTAGCTACATTATGTATTGGTGGCGGTCAAGGTGTTGCTACAATCGTTGAAGGTATTAACGAGTAATTAAGGTATTTTGGTGTTAGTTGCCCCTTTAATTTTCCGAATTTTTGTGTTTGGTAGATTATTCTGATGCCATATTTTTATAAAAGAAATACAGAAGCCGATGACATTTTGTCATCGGCTTTTATACTGCCTTATATTTTGAATAAATTTCGGTGCTTAAGGTCCAGAAGGTTGATGGAGACTTTTAGGAATTGAAAAGTGAATCTGGTGGAAAATAAACTCTTCCCTTATTTGCGCCTGAATACGGTAAATTCATTGCAGAAAGTAAGTATCTGGAAAGTGTAGGTGAGGAAAACTGAAGGAAGGAGCAACATTGGCTGTTCGTCATTTTGGAATCAACCAATAGGAAATAATCATGAACAGCCTGGACGTAAGCATTTTTAGTGTAGACACCGCAATTTTGGCACAACCATGAACCTTTGTGGCGGATCATTAGGTATGTTAAACATTTTGGACATTGAATACCGGTTTTAAGTTCTTCGGGTGAAATTCCGTAATATTTTAATACATCGAAGTTTTTGGGTGTGTGGTGTTTGATAAGGAACCGGGACAGTTTCTTTATGTCTTTTAAAGTGAGAAATTGCTTATTGTGAGTTTGCCAGAGTGTCTCTATTTTATCAGGTATCTGGTGGGCGAAGAAGACCTTTTGATATACACGAGGATTTTCTTTTTCGGATTTTATGATTGTAGTGGGATGGCTAATGGCAACGAGATATTCGAGGGGGATCTGGCTGGGATGCCATTTCTCAAAGAGCTTGCTAAGTTGGAGTTTTTGCCGTTTTACTTGTGCGATTGGATCCTGGAATCCTGTTTCGTTACCATCGAGTATACGAATTAATTGTTGGAATTGATTTTCAAAAAATAAGGTACCAATTATGTTTTTAACCTCTGTGTTTACGCCGAAATTTGTGGAAAAGATTAAGGAGTCAATTTGGAAGAAGGTTTGACCGAAGGGGAGGCGGAGATCATTTAAAATGAAATATTTATCATGGGGCAGGAAACCTAAATGGTAGTCTAACATTTTTTCTCCTCGGTATCCAGCCCATCTTTTTGCTAGATTTTCTTCAATTTTGGGCCTTCTAGGATCATTTTTTTCTATTCTTCTCAATAATGCCTCTTCCTTTTTGATTTCAATCGGGAGAGGACGTTCCTTAAGTATCAAATCTATCAACTCCTTGTTTTTTTTTGGAAAAATCACCCTAGGGAGTTCTCCAAAAATAGCATATCAAGAAAAATATCAGGATATCAAGGAAAATTCTAATATATCAAAAATTTTTAGTGATATATCGAGAAAAAAATCAATATATCAAGAATTTCCACCCATATATCGAGAATTCGACAAAAACCTACTCTTTCCGCCAGCAACACCACCACACAAAAAAAGGACCAGGTAAAAAACTGGTCCAACGGATGTTGTTCATTAATCCGTAATGAATTTATATCTTAACACGGCCGCAAGTCCGGCACCATGCTGAAATTCTCCTTTAATGATTAAGGTCTTCAATTCCTCCATGCTTAGTTCATGGACTTCAATTTGCTCGCAACTTTCTAAACTTTGCTTCGTAGCCGTTAAGCCAGCTGCTGCAAATAGAAATATTTCCTCACTTGTCGAGCCTGGAGACGGATAAAAGCTTCCCAATTCAAGCCATTGTTCGGCGGTATAGCCTGTCTCTTCTTCGAGTTCTCGTTTGGCAGTTTCAAGCGGGGCACTGTCTTCTGAATCAATCATCCCAGCCGGAAGTTCCCATTGCCATTTTTTCAAGGAATGGCGATATTGTTTTAAACATAATACTTTGTGATCCTCAGTGATCGGCAGGACACAGACTCCTTTGGCAAAATCCAAATAAGAAAAAGTTTTTTCTTCGCCGTTAGGAAGAATGACCTCGTCAATCGTAATTCCAAACCGATCCACAGTTTCCTTAATCGAGCTTTTTATCTTCCAAACCATTCAGTTCACCTCATCAATGTGTTGAAGGGCCGACTAACTGACCCTGCGGTAAGCTTATTTTATCTTATTTTGGCAAATAAACGAAAGTTTTTTGTGCTGAGTGGAGACTGATGGGGCCACTTCGTAATTTATATTTTAAAAAAAGTCATTCGTCATAAACAATTCGGAAATTACTGGAGCATTTTGTCAATAAATAGTAGAAAATAGAATAGTATTCAAAAAAAGGAGGCACACAGATGAAAGGTTATCTATCATTATTTTTAGGTAGTTTGATTGTTGTGTTTATGCTCGTTTCTCCAGGGAATGCTGTACAAGCAGCAGAAAAAGTATCAGATCCACCACATGAAAATTGTGATTGTCCTGTGACACCTATATTGGGAGCAGAAGGAAACAAATGGGTGTCTGTCTTATTAACAGGTGAAGAATTTAAGAATAAAAAAATGGAATTAAAAGAAGATGGATATAAGTGGAATGGTGCAAACGAAATCGAGGTTGTTCGGTGGAATTCAAATGGAATGATTTTAGCGAGGGCTCCTTTTGTAAATGAAGAAGGGATTATTGAATATGCTGGCTTCCTTTATCTTGATGGGGTATTCCAATTCGGTGGCATTGCTCCGGATACGGAAGGACACGAATAGGGTTGGAGCCTGGAACTATTAAATAAGAAATGGAAGTATCTAAGACAATAGATACTTCCATTTTTTTATATTTTCTCCACGCTCACTCGTCCTGAAAAGAAGGTTGCTCCTCCACCCATATCGGCCAGGCGGTCTGGTGTCAGTGAGTTTACCCGCTGTTTTTTGTCGCCCCAGAGTCCTTGGGTGGCTACTACTCCAGCTAGAACCGTATCACCAACAGCTACTTTTAACTCGATCTCGCCACGATTGTTCCAAACTCTAACCAAATCGCCATCAGCAATTTCTCGTACTCTAGCATCTTCATGATTCATGTGCAATTTTGGTTCTTTTTCAAGTGTTTGGTGTTTGTGATTATTTGAAAATGTTGAGTTTAGGAAATTATGATTAGGTGCTGCGACAAACATAAATGGAAAATCACCATCGTTTACTAACGGGATATAGGTTGGTAATGGCGGATACCCGTCCAGTTTCATTTTCGCAGAATACAGCTCAATTTTTCCACTTGATGTTGGGAGTTTACCCGGGAACAATGGTTTCACAGCAGCTTTCATATATTGGTGTTGGACCAAAGCCTCATAACTAATTCCTTCTATATAAAGGTTGCTAGGATTTTCAAGCGATCGAGCGATCATTTCTGCTTCTGTCTCTTGAAAAGCGGCATCCTCGAAGCCCATCTCCACAGCAAGCAATCGGAACACTTCGACATTTGACTTTGCTTCACCGTATCGTTCGATGACGGGCTCTTGTATTTGCATATAATGGTGCCAGTAAGAAGCATAAAAATCGGTGTTTTCAAAGGCTGAAGTGGCCGGAAGAATAATATCGGCGTATTTGGCTGTTTCTGTTAAAAATAAATCATGAACGACGATGAACAAATCATCACGCTCTAGGCCTTGTCTGACTTTATTACCGTCTGGAGCCACAACGGCAGGGTTGCTGCTATAGACGTAAAGCGACTTTACGGGTGGATCTAATGAAAGCAAAGTTTCGCCAAGTAAATTCATGTTAATCAGACGAGTTGCTTTATTTTGCAAAAGGTCGGGACGCTGTAAGTACTCGGAATTGTATGCTAAATAACCGGAATTCCCTTTGATGGCACCGCCACCCTTGACCAGCCATTGTCCTGTTAAGGCCGGAAGACAGGAAATGGTGCGGATGCACATGCCGCCATTATCATGGTGCTGCGGTCCGTTGCCAATTCGAATATAAGCAGGCGAAGTGTTTCCGTACAAACGTGCCAACTTATAGATATCTTCCACTGGCACACCCGTGATGTCAGAAACGGTGGCGGGATCGTATTGGACCACATGCTCTCGCAATTCTTCGTGTCCAACGGTATATTGTTGTAAGAAAGCTTCATCGACCATGTTTTCGGCAAATAAGATGTGCATCAGACCGAGAGCGAGTGCACTATCTGTCCCTGGTAAAATGGGGATAAACCAGTCTGCGAACTTAGCTGTTTGATTTTTATGAACATCGATGACGACAATCTTGGCGCCATTTTGTTTGCGGGCCTTTTGAGCAAACGCCACTTGATGCATGTTTGTGCTCGCGGCATTAATGCCCCAAAAAATGATTAGTTTTGAATAAATGGTGTCTTCGGGGTCGATTCCGAAACTGCCACCCATCGTGTATTTATAGCCAACACCTCCGGCTTCTGAACAGATGGTTCGATCAAGCTGTGAAGCACCTAGGCGATGAAAGAAGCGCCGATCCATTCCTTCGGCCGTGAGATTTCCCATGTTGCCATAGAAGCTATATGGAAGAATGCTTTCTGGACCATCCGTTTGAATGAGGTTTTTCCAGTGGGAGGTAATCGTCTCGATAGCCTCGTCCCAGCTAATCCGCTCAAAGTTATTAGATCCTTTGGGACCTGTCCGCTTGAGTGGGTATTTTAATCGATTTTCATCATAAATCCGCTCCGCCATATTTCGGACTTTGTTGCAGATACTTCCCTGCGTAACCGGATGATTGGGATCACCCTCAATCTTTACTATTTTCCCATTGAGCTTATGAATTAGTAAACCGCACTGATCTGGACAATCAAGTGAGCATACTGAGTGAAAAATACCGTTTTGAGTATGCATATGAAGTTTCCTTTCGGAGGTGGTGCCTGTCACCACCTGAGGTTTGTGGAAGATTCTCAGTTTACTATATTTTAATACATTTTAGGCGAGAAGAAAAAACAAAATGCATGATAGGGTTTGTGGTAAAGCTTGTTTATTAAAAGGAATTAGTGGGGATAATTGTCTTAAGTGCTTAATTTTGAGGTGTGATGTTCTTGAGAGTTGATTATATTGTCCTTATTTCTGTATGGTGTGTCACGATCCTTGGACTTTTGTATTTTGTTCCACGAAATAAAATCCGGGAAGCTATTGCCATATTTCTCTTCAAACAGTCCTTGACCTGGTTATTCGGTTTGATGGTGGTTCAGTTAGGATTGATTGAATATCCGGTTCGTGAATTTCCGAAGGCGAGTCATACTAGTTTTTCATTTGAATACTTTATCTACCCGGCTACTTGTGTGGTGTTTAATTTGCATTTTCCGGTGCACAAAAGCTTGGTGCATAAAATTGGATGGTTTCTGTTTTTTCCAACCTGGATGACGATTTTGGAAGTATTGATTGCTCAGAACACCGAGTTGATCCACTACATACATTGGGCCTGGTACTGGAGCTGGATTACTTTGTTTTTGACATTTTTATTCTCGTTTATATATTATCGTTGGTTCTTTAAAATTAAGCCTGGTTCACCAGTATCTTCCTAAAAAAACAAGCTGATTTTTTATGAATTCAGCTTGTTTTTGTTTAGCTTAGATGACAGGTCCGCGGCTATTTCCATGTGTCGATGCTGCATTTATTTGAATCACCGGGCAACTTGTGCGACGAGCTCCTGGAGTGAAGTATTAGCAAGTTGGTGTTTTCCACTACATAATTTGGTTATTTTTATCCAATGAATTGAGTCAACTCTTTGTTGAATTTATTGCGTTCCTCCCAGAATGGTCCGTGACCACTGTATTTAAATGAAACAAGTTTTGAGTTTCTAATACCCTGATTAACAGTATGAGCGTAAGAGAATGGAATCACTTTGTCGTGTATTCCATGGATGATTAACGTAGGCTGGTTTATTTTCCCAAGGTCAGGGAGTACGGTTTCATCTCTAAGGGAGATGATCGTTTTAATGGTGGACCAACCGGCCGCTTGTAGTCCCATATGAAAAAAATATTCTGAGAAGGGGCTGTTGATATATTGAAAGAAAAAGATATCTCCCACACCCCGCAGCATTTTGGGGCGATCGTGAGTGGCCTCAGCAAGGAGCGAATGTGCGGTTTCCTTCGTAAAACCAGTCGGGGCAGCGGCATCTACTAGGACAAGCTTAGCAACACCAAATCCGTTATGGCGGGCGATATATCTGATTGAAATGGCACCACCCATTGAGTGACCAACAAGGGTAATGTTTTGTAATTGCAGGGTTTGAATGACGGCTAGAATGTCATCGCTGATGCGGTCGTAGCTGTAATCACCCCAAGGCTTATCAGACTTCCCGAACCCTCTAATATCAATGGCTATACAGCGATAACCCATGTTCGGAAGTGAATTAAACTGGTATTCAAACAGTTGATGATTGAGCGGCCATCCATGGATAAACAAGATGGTCTTCGCACCATTGGGATGAATATCTTCTACATAAATATTTACCTCTTGTTCTACTTGAATAAAATAGCCCACAGGACCTCCCCCTAAAGTAATACTTTTCTCTTAAAAGTTATTCCAATAGTGCTTGTCGAATAACTTTTAAGAAAAAATATTCCTGGAAAGGAATGTTTGTGGGGAAAGGAACATATCATATGTCCTCATTTTCTGAGTCTAATTTTTGGAGCAAGTTAATTAATTGATCCTCTTCCTCGGATGTTAGGCGATGAATCAGCTGTTTGTTAGCGTTTTTTAAAATATTTTGGAGGATTGGATGCATGTCTACTGCTTTTTGGGTAGGATACAAACGATAAGAACGGCGATCCTTCTCATCTACTTTCCGTTCAATATAGCCAGCGATCTCTAATTGCTTAACGTTCCGAGCAGTGGTGGCTTTATCAAATCTCAAATCTGTTGTCAGTTGGTCCTGGTTTATTCCTGGACGTAGGAGAATTTCCTTCAAAAAGCTATGTTGCCCACCACCACCGATTTGATAGGGTTTTAATTCTTTGGTTAAGTTCTTTTGGTTTTGGCGACTGATCAGGGAAATTAACTTGCCAATTGGTTTTCTTTGCATATTCAGGCTCCTTTTTTTGTAACCTAATGAAAAAATTGTAACGTAAATTAGTTGCGTACGCAACTAAAATAGAGTAGACTTGTTATGACAAAATAGTTGCGTGCGCAACTAATAATCGTAAAAATGAGGTGTTGTTTTTGAATCCGCACTACAAATCGTATCAAGATGATCCTAATATTCAAAAGAAGCGTTGGTCTATTTTGATCATCTTAAATCTTTTTATATTCATGTCTACTCTGGATGGAAGTATTGTAAATATCGCTTTACCCATGATCACCAAAAATCTTCATATCCAAATCGCTCAAGCACAATGGATCGTAACGAGTTATTTAATTGCAATTTGCACTTTTATTCTCTTTTTCGGCAAATTAGGAGATATTTTCGGGAAAATAAAGATTTTTAAATTGGGTACAGTCATTTTCATCATTGGCTCACTGTTATGTGGATTGAGCTCAACCTTGCCGATGCTAATCATTTTCCGAAGCTTTCAGGCAATCGGGGCTTCCATGACTATGGCCAACAGTTCAGGGATTGTAACCGATATTTTCCCACCGCGAGAACGAGGTAGGGCGTTGGGGCTCGTTGGAACGTTTGTATCGCTAGGAAGTATTGCCGGTCCTAGTCTTGGGGGGGTAATTCTATCGGCCCTAGGGTGGGAGTATATTTTCTTGGTCAATATTCCGATTGGATTGATTGCGATTACAATTGGCTGGAGGCTGTTACCGAAGGATATCGCATTCCTGAAAGTGAAAATAGACTACCAGGGTAGTTTGTTGTTTGCGGTCTTCATTATTGCGTTGTTTTCAGGGCTTTTATTGGGGCAGCAGGCCGGTTTTGAAGATATCCGTATTTTGCTAGCTTTTGCAGTCGCTTTGGTTACTTTTGTGGTGTTTTTGTGGGTGGAGTCACATAAGCCGGAACCCATGCTACACCTAGACTTATTCAAGAATCCACTATTTTCATTGAGTATCTTAACTGGATTTCTCGTGTTCGTGGCCAACTTTTGCTTTAATATTATTTCACCATTTTACACGCAAAATATCTTGCAGTTATCTCCGGCAAGCGCGGGGTTTTTGTTAATGTTATTTCCGATTACAATGGCCATTGTTGCTCCGTTTAGTGGGGCGTTATCAGATAAAATCGGCTCTGAGCTGCTGACTTTTGTCGGTTTGATTGTCATGGTGTTAGCGCAAATTGGCTTAGCGACGCTGCATAGCGGGAGTTCGATAACGTTTGTTGGTTTGTTGGTGGCGATGTTGGGGATGGGGAGCGGGTTATTCCAATCACCAAACAATTCATTGGTGATGTCAACTGTCCCGAGGTTTCAATTGGGGATTGCTGGTAGTGTTAATTCCCTTATTCGTAATGTGGGAATGGTGGTAGGGATTTCCGTAGCCACAACCACCTTATTCACGGTAATGAGCAACAAGGAAGGTTACCGTGTGACAGGGTTAATTCCCAATCGTCCCGATATCTTTTTAGAAGGAATGCATGTTGTTTTCATTGGTTCAGCCTCGATTTGTTTTGTCGCAGCAATGTTAACGGGTTGGCGCTTGTTAAAATCGAGAGTGGTGGTAAGTGACTGATAGTGAGCTGGCGCGTTAGCGTTCGTGTTTGTTAGTGCCAGAAGCATCACGATTGTTTATTAGTGTGGCTTTCACTGTTGTTGCTGTTGGATTGTGACAGGAATATGGCATCGGCAAATAAAAGTGCGAAACGGCAAATAAAATTATGGAATCGGCAAATAAAATCGAGATTCGGCAAATAAAGATGAATCAATATACCGGATTTTTACTCAAATACAGATAGAAGCTCAAAATCCACGGAAATGGCCAATATCCGTGGCTATTAGAACAGAAAGACGCCATTCTCGAGTAAAGAGAATGACGTCTTTTGTGGTTCTATTAACCTCGTTGAAAAAGTAAGTCCAATAGTGGTCTTTTACGTCTATCTACGATCCTGATGGTTTTAGCGATAATTTTTTCTTCATTTTCTCTTATCCAATTTTTCACTTCATTTTTCGTATGGCAATGAGTAAAGAAAGTTTCTCCACCTTTTCCAATTACATTAATCATAAATCTACAATTTGTGTTTCTCATATTTTCCACCTTTTAAATAAAGTCTCTTGAACTACCCCTCCTTAACACCCTTACGGGTTGTTTGAAGAAGGGGATTCCTAAGAACACCAGTGTATCCACCAGTTATTGATTAGGCGATCCCCGCAGTCCCTGCGGTTAGAAGTCTTAGGGCTTCGTTTTTAAGATTGATTCCTGCGTTAATATCTCGATTATGATAGGTATGACATTTAGGGCATTCCCATTCACGTAATCCGAGATTTTTAACCTCTTTGTTTTTGTAGCCACAACCAGAACAAAGCTGGCTACTAGCGAAGTTTTTTGAAACGGTTACCACTTGTCTGCTGCTCCATTTAGCTTTGTATTCGATCATACATTTGAATTGTGACCAAGATACTTCGCTGATTGCTTTAGCAAGATGGTGGTTCTTTAACATGTTCGATACGGACAAGTCTTCCATCCCAATAATGTCGTGGTTTTTGACAATCTTGGAAGAAATCTTGTCCAAATAATCTTTTCTTACGTTTACAATTTTTTCATGAATACATGCGACTTTTCTTTTGGCTTTATACCAGTTCGCACCACCTATCTTTCGTCTGCTCATAACTCTTTGCGCATGGACTAATTTTTCTTCTAATGAACGAAAAAACTTCGGATTAGGGTAAATCGTTCCATCCGAAAGAATAGCGAAATCTTTCAGTCCTACATCAATACCAATTGCTGAATTGGTTTTAAGTAATGCAATAACTTCCGATTCAGTAGCTAAAGAAACAAAATATTTACCAGAGGGGTTTCTTCTGATCGTGGCACTTATAATACGACCTTCGACTTCACGACTTTTTGCAAAACGGACGTACCCTAGTTTGGGGAGTTTGATGTGGTTGTCTATGATAGCTATATTTCCGTTTGTATACTTTGTTGAATAAGATTGCACTGGATTCTTTTTTGACTTAAAGCGTGGTTGTTTATTTTGCTTTTTGTAGTAGCGATCATAGGAATCAGCTAAATTTTCTACTGATTTTTGCAAAGCAATACTATCGACTTCTTTCAAAAATGAGTACTGTTTCTTCAGTTCAGGAAGCGATTTCACTGTTTCAAATTTGTTTAAGAATTTGCCTTTCCAGTTATTCGCTGTGAGCTGACCGTTTTGTCTCATTTCTTCGACGATATACCAGTAAGCATCTTTTTCTTTTTGTTTACCAAGAAAGAAATTGAAAACAAATCTTGAACAGCCAATGGTTTTGTTAATCTGTTCAATTTGTTTTTTATTTGGGTAGATGCGGAACTTGTAAGCCTTGTTTACTAGCATATATTTCACCTCGCCGTACAAGAACGTTTGTTCTTATTATAACACAAGGAAGAAAGTTTTGGCTATCGCCAACCGACATTCATCCCCTCCCTACTCATTGGGCTTCGCCCTTCACATTCCTTGAGGGAGGGGTATTCTGTCGGATGGATGATAAACTATACAATAACCAAATAAAAAATTCCACCACTTTTTGTCGCCTTTACATAAAAATTTAATTACAAATTTCGCACCACAAACCCCAACGCTATACCGCTGTACAGCACTGGGGGTCAGGCACCGCTTTAGGCTTTAAAGCGTTAATGCGCCGCCACTGGTCTGCTCTGTTAGTAGCCTTTTTGGTAGTTTACGAGATTTATGTTAGGTGTTTCGGTTTCGAGATAGCTTTTTAGGTTTGGAATGAGGATGTTTTCGATTAGCCGTTTTGTGTAATTTTCGGTAGCTCCGGCATGATGAGGAGTTACAATTACGTTTTCCATCTCCCACAGCGGGCTGGCAGTGTTTAACGGCTCTGTTTCAAATACATCTAGTCCGGCACCGGCGATTTCCTCCTCACGAAGGGCCTCGATTAGTTCTATTTCATTGACGATTTCCCCACGACCGATATTGATAAAGAATGAGGAGGGGGGCATCAACTTGAACTGTTCTTTTCCAAACAAATGATACGTTTCTTTTGTGAGCGGTAGGGTAACCACAACATAATCACAGCGTGGTAGGATCGCCTGCAAGTCATCGATGGTATACATTTCATCCACATAATCTGTAGTCCCACCAGAACGACGGACGCCAAGTACCGTCATACCAAAAGCCTTGGCAATTTTGGCCGTTTCTTTACCGATTGCCCCAACACCGATAATCCCAATTGTCTTTTCATGTATTTCAAGCTTCAACCCGGCATTGTCCCATTTCTTAGCGGCTTGGTTTTGCACAAATGTATGGATCTTTCTTGTTAAAGCGAGCATTAACGCAAAGATCGTCTCAGATATCGGATAAGCATGGACACCATTGGCACTGGTTAGATAGACGTTTCGCGCTTGGAAGCGGTCTAATGGATAGTTGTTTACCCCGGCGCTCCAGCTTTGGAACCAACGCAGCTTTGAATCGTCGGCCAGGAAATACTTCTCCATTCCACTAAACCAACCAGCTACGATTTCTGCTTCCTGGATATGTTCCTCCCAAGTCGTTTGCTCTCTACCTATAATTAGTTCCCATTCGGGAATCAATTCCTTAACCTTTTCGGCTAACTGCGGATCAATATTTCGAGCGATAATCATCTTTCTTTTTTGCAAAATGATTCACCTGACTTTCTTTCTTTTTGGCGCTGTTAAATTAGAATGTTGATTTCCGCTCCAGCCGCTTGGCTTTCCGCGGGGCGGGCGGTGAGCCTCCTCGGCGCTAAAGCGCCTGCGGGGTCTCACCTGTCCCGCTACTCCCGCAGGAGTCTTCGCGCCTTCCACTCCAATCAACATTGAGCTTTAACACAGCTTTCTTTTTTAAAAAATGGATATTTAGTGCACGTTATGGGGAAGGAAGACCTCCATCGGTGGCCGGTTCGAATCCCTAACGAGTGACATTTTTCACATCGGCCGATAAATTATCAGAAGCGGCCGATAAAAATTAAAAAGCGGCCGATAAATTTTCAAAAACGGTCGATAAAATCACCAAAACGGCCGATAAATCCCAACGAACCACAAAAACCAATTCAAACCCCAATCTGAATGACCAAAAAGGCTGCACTCAAACTCTTTTTTGAGCGTTGAGTACAGCCTTGGTTATTATTTTTTCACTTTAAGAATCACTTTTCGAACTTTTGTTACAGTATTACCTGTGTTGATACCGGTCATATGACCATCTTGTGGAAAACAAACTAACACATCGCCTTTGTTTAAAGAAACGGTAGAATGAACTTCGCCAGTAAAGAAAATGGCATCCTTTTCTTCATTATATGTTTCTTTTACGGTTAAACGATTAATTTGTTCATAGCCAACTTTTTCCGATCCTTCTAAAATATAATGAAGGTCGAGATACGTTTGGTGGCTTTCCCAGAAGCAATCTTCCACGCTATTAGTCTCGTATTCTGATAAGAAGAAAAACATTTCTTCATCAATGATATGTTTTCCAAGCTCGTAACTTGAAAAATCCTCTTCAGCCAAAAATTGAACAGCTCGTTGGATATTGGCTGGTTGAACGGTTGATTCAAGTAAATGGGTTAACTTATCTAGTATCATCTGAATTCCCCGCTATCTATAGCATCCCACAAAATTAACGAACTAACCAACCACCATCAACAGCAAGAATGTGGCCGTTCATATAGTCAGAAGCTCTGCTTGATAAGAATACAGCAACACCCATCAAGTCGAATGGAGTACCCCAACGATCAGCAGGGATTCTCGATTGAATTTCGTTGTTACGGTTTTCGTCAGCGCGGATTGGTGCTGTATTAGCGGTTGCAATATAGCCAGGAGCAATCGCATTGATTTGAATATTGTGACCAGCTAATTCATTAGCAAATGCTTTTGTGATTCCGGCAACAGCGTGCTTACTTGCTGTGTAGGAAGGAACAAATTTTCCACCTTGGAATGCTAGCATTGAAGCAATGTTAATGATTTTTCCGCTCTTTTGCTCTACCATTACTTTAGCAATTTCTTGGCTCAAGAAGTAAACTGCGTTAAGGTTGATGTCCATTACCGCATTCCAATCTTGTTCAGGGTATTCTAATAGTGGGGCACGGCGGATCGTACCAGCATTGTTGATCAGGATATCAACTTTTCCAAACTCTTTTAAACACTCTTCTTTAACACGGCTACGATCTTCTTTCTTGGTTAAATCAGCTTGAAGGAAGACTACTTTACGACCTTCATTTTCGATCAATTCTCTTGTTTCATCCCAGTTTGTATCATAAGTAGGAATGAATAGGTCTGCGCCAGCTTTTGCTAAGGCAACAGCATAGCCTTGTCCTAAACCAGAGTTCCCTCCAGTAACGATTGCTACTTTACCATCTAAACGAAAGAAATCCATTGAAAAATTTTGTAAGCTCATTATTTTATTCCTCCAGTAATAAGATTATTTTGTCGTGCATCTGCTACTTTTTGAACATATTGCTGGGCAAGCTCGGTTATTTTTGCAAAATCATTATTCTTTGCAGGACTTACAAGATTCCCGCCGATTCCTACTGCCACGCAACCATTCTTAATCCATTGATCGATGTTTCCTAAGTCAACCCCACCAGTTGGCATAATATTAACTTGTGGTAATGGTGCCTTCACAGCTTTTATATAATCTGGTCCAAATGCATTGCCAGGGAATAATTTAACCACGTCAACACCATGCTGCATGGCCTCTTTCATTTCCGTAATCGTTAAGCAACCTGCCATAAAAGGAATTTGATAGAGATTACACAGTTTAGCTGTTTCTTTATCAAAACCAGGGCTAACAACGAACTCGGCACCCGCCATGATCGCGATTCTAGCTGTGATGGCATCAAGCACTGTGCCGGCACCAATACAAGCTTGATCTCCGTATATCTTTACTAACTCTGTAATTGCAACATCAGCATTTGGTGTCGTAAAGGTAATCTCGATTGATGTAATGCCTCCGCTAATACAAGCGTGAGATATTTGGACCGCTTCTTCTGCGGAGTCGGCACGAATGACTGCGACCACACCAGTTTCGGCGATTTTTTGTAAAACATGTAGTTTTTTCATGGTTCTCCTCTCCAAAAGGAAGACTTCTTTATTTTTATAAAAATGACCGTCAGCTACTACCGCAAATCTTCCATTGCCACATGGTCCATGTCGGTGTAAGTGTAGTTCTCGCCAGCCATTGCCCAAATGAAAGTGTAATTGCTGGTAGCCACACCGGAGTGAATTGACCAAGACGGTGATAATACTGCCTGCTCATTTTTCATGACGATATGACGCGTTTCGGTTGGTTCGCCCATCATATGGAACAATCTCGCATCCTCATCTAGATCGAAATACATATAAATTTCGACGCGGCGATCATGCGTGTGGGTTGGCATTGAGTTCCACACACTACCTGGGTCAAGTAGGGTCATCCCCATGACGAGTTGGCAGCTTTGAATCCCTTTTTCATGGATAATTCGATGGATTGAGCGCTTATTGGCACTCTCCTGTGTACCCATTTGATCACCAGGAATTTCAGTAAAGGGTGCTTTTTGAATAGGATATTTCTTATGAGCTGGTGTAGAGACAAGATAGTACTTCGCTGGATTTTCGGCAGCTTCACTTGTGAAAATAAGCTCCTTGCAGCCTAAGCCGACATAAAGAGTGTCTCTTTTTTCTAATGTATATTCCTCACCATCCACTCGAACGGTTCCTTTGCCACCTACGTTGATGATGCCGAGTTCTCTACGTTGTAGGAAGTAATCTGCTTTGATTACGTCTTGACCCTCTAAATATAGAGCATCGTTGATTGGATTGATTCCGCCAACCACGACGCGATCTTCTAATGAATAATATAGTTTGATTTCACCAGGAACAAACAACTCCGAGATGAGGTACTGTTGGCGTAGTTGCTCCGTGTTTAAGGTTTTCCCATGATCTGGATGTGTTGCATAACGTTTTTCCATTGTAAGCCCTCCAAGTTCTATTTTATAAAACGGTTTATTAAAAATTGATGCTGTTGACGCTTACACAAATGATTCTAAGCCCAATACAGTAGTTAGTCAATCACTATTTTTCTAAACGAAATGTGGTGTTATTTTTTATAATTGTAAAATGAACCTTGATAATAAAGGATTTACTGCGGATTTTTCAAATTCTCATTCAAAATTATTTCACATTTGAATCTCATTTTTTAAAATAAAATTATGAACCCTGTTGTACAAAACCGGTTTATGTGTTAATTTTTAGTCATCGAAATTGAATACGCTTTCGATTTCGAGAACAGCGCTTTTAAAAGTTAGCTTTTTAGTTTTATTCATTAGGAGGGATTCAGTTCACATGAAACTCAATGTAGTAACATTTGGAGAGCCAATGACGATGTTCTTTGCGAATGAAGTAGGTTCTCTCGATCATGTTGTTACTTTTTCAAAAGCTTTAGCGGGAGCAGAAACGAACGTTGCCACTGGATTATCAAGATTGGGCATGAACGTTGGCCTCGTAACAAAGCTTGGTGACGATACGTTCGGAAGATTTATAACAAATGCATTAAATAAAGAAAATATTGATACAAGTAGCATAATCGTGACAAATGAATACCAAACTGGGATGCTCGTGAAATCTAAAGTATTGGAAGGAGATCCGGAAGTTCAATATTTTAGAAAAAATTCAGCCGCTTCAAAGCTTGGCGCTGAGGATTTTTCGGAAGCATACTTCAGAAACGCGTCGCATTTGCATGTGACTAGTATTCCATCAGCATTATCGAAAGAATGCAATGAATTTACGGTTCGGGCGATGGATTTTATGAGAGAAGAGGGGAAAACAATCTCCTTTGATCCGAATTTACGACCAGGCTTGTGGCCGGATGAGGCAACAATGGTTCACACGATCAATGAGCTAGCATTGAAATGCGATTGGTTTTTACCTGGTATTTCTGAAGGGAAGACATTGACTGGTTACGACCAACCTGAGCAAATCGCTGATTTCTATCTTGAAAAAGGAATTAAATTAGTGGTGATTAAGCTTGGGGCAGAAGGCGCCTTTTATAAAAGTGAAGATGAATCTGGTTACGTAAAAGGTTTCGAAGTAAAAGAAGTGGTTGATACGGTTGGTGCCGGGGATGGATTTGCAGTTGGTATTATAAGTGCGTTATTGGAGAAACTTCCTGTAAAAGAAGCTGTCGTCCGCGCAAACGCAATTGGCGCATTAGCGGTCATGTCCCCTGGGGATAGTGATGGATTACCTACAAAAAAAGGCTTAGCGGAATTTATAGATTATTCATTAGTTGCTGCAAAATAAACCATTATATGAATTGGAGTGAATAAAATGAAAATTAAAGCTACCATCGAGAAAATTCCTGGCGGCATGATGATTGTACCATTGTTTATAGGGGCGCTTTTACACACATTTGCACCGAATACAGCTGAGTTCTTTGGTGGATTCACCGGGGCCATGCTTACCGGAACAGGCACTATTTTAGCGGTATTTTTCTTCTGTATCGGAACAACCATTGATGTACGTTCATCAGGATATATTGCAAAAAAGGGATTAACGCTATTAATTGGTAAAGTTTTATTTGCAGCATTGATTGGTTACATTGCTTCCCAGTTCATCCCTGCCGGTGGGATCCAAACAGGATTCTTTGCTGGTATCTCCGTTCTAGTGTTAATTGCAGCCATGAATGAAACAAATGGCGGTTTGTACTTGGCAGTAATGAATCACTTAGGTAGAAAAGAAGACGCAGCAGGTTTCTGTTTCATCAGTATTGAATCAGGTCCGTTTATGACTATGGTTACTTTAGGTGTGGCAGGTCTTGGTACATTCCCTTGGCAGGCAATTGTTTCTACACTCATTCCATTTGCATTAGGTATTCTACTTGGAAGTCTTGATAAAGATATTCGTAAATTCTTTGGTCCAGCCGTGCCGATTTTCATTCCTTTCTTCGCCCTTTCACTGGGATATGCTTTGAACTTAGGTATGTTGGTTAAATCAGGAGTACTTGGGATTTTATTAGGTGTTACAGTAGCCGTAGTTTCTGGTGGATTCCTATATATCCTTGACCGATTTGTTACTGGATCAGATGGTGTGGCGGGAGTTGCCGCAGGCTCAACAGCAGGTGCAGCCGTTGCCGTACCGTTTGCAATCGCCGAAATCGATCCTTCGTTTGCTGGTGTAGCAGAATCTGCAACAGCCTTAATTGCAACATGTGTTATTGTAACCGCTGTATTAACACCATTCTTAACAACGTGGGTTGCAAAATGGTCAAAAGAAAAGGGCATACCCGCAAAAAAGGTCCGCAAACAGCCCATCGTAGATGAAATAAACGTGAAAGTATCATAATAGCTTAACGGCGGCCACATAAGTGGTCGCCGTTTTCTATGTTTATTTTTGGCTTTTTTTGCAAGAGAAGTGTTGTTGATTTCCGCTCCAGGATGCTCGCTTTCCGCGGGGCGGGCGGTGAGCCTCCTCGTCGCTAAAGCTCCTGCGGGGTCTCACCTGTCCCGCTGCTCCCGCAGGAGTCTCGCACCTTCCGCTCCAATCAACTTCTTTATCAACTGTTTTCTTTCCAAAAACCTATTAAAAAAACAAAAATTTTTTAGAAAAGAGCCTTATTTTCTATAAAGAAGCCCGATAAATTGTGGAAACATCTTCTGAATTCAACTTCTTAAAGTTACCGAACTCGCCTCTCGCCATCGCTTTTTCTGTCATGATTTCAATTGAATCCTGACCTATTCCGTAGTCTGCAAGACGAGTTGGGGCACCAATTGATGTCCAGAACTCGCGTAACCGCTTAATTCCTTCTAAAGCAATTTCCTTATCACTTTTTCCAGCTGGGTCGACTCCGAAAACTCGTAAACTTAGTTGCTTGAACCTAGCCAAGTTTTCATCCAGGACGTATTCCATCCAGTTAGGGAAGAGGATGGACAGACCTCCACCATGAGGGATGTCGTAAACAGCTGAGACTGCGTGCTCAATATTATGTGTTGCCCAATCAGGGATAATGCCAGTTGATAGCAGTCTGTTTTGAGCAAGCGTCCCACAATACAAAATGCTAGCACGGTGATCATAATTGCTTAAATCCTTGATTAGCTTTGGTGCGGTGGCGATGACTGTTTGTAGAATCGACTCACCAAAACGGTCGATTAACTCAGTCCCAGTTTGATGGTGGAAATATTGCTCGAATACGTGCGCCATTATATCCACAATTCCATAGATGGTTTGGTCCAATGGAACTGAGTAGGTGTATTCTGGGTCTAATATTGAAAAAACGGGATAAGTATATAAGCTTCTAAAAGGGTATTTTTCTTTTGTTTCCCAATTGGTGATCACCGCACCGTTGTTCATTTCTGAGCCGGTTGCCGCCAGCGTTAATATCGCCCCGAAAGGCAAAGCGGACTGCACCTCGGCCTTATTGGTAATGAGGTCCCACGGGTCACCGTCATAGAGTGCACCTGCGACAATCGCTTTTGTGCAATCGATGACACTGCCGCCACCAACAGCTAATACAAAGTTAATATCATGTTCCTTGCACAGATCGGCCCCTTTTTTTACGGAAGTCAATCGTGGATTGGGCTCAACACCACTCAGTTCAACTACTTTTGCGTTCATTTCGTTTAAAATGGACATAACCTCTTGATACAAGCCGATTTTCTTAATACTCCCACCGCCGTAGACAACGAGAATATTTTTTCCGTAGTGCGCTAATTCAGATTTAAGTAGACCTAATTGCTCTTTTCCAAAAATAATTCTGGTTGGGTTGTGAAAAGAAAAATTCTCCAAAAAAGTATACCTCCTCGGGTAAAATGAAATCCATTCATTATATCATTTTGATAAACCGATTTAGTAATATTGATATTACGATTTTTTTACAAAAGGCTCTGCTAAACTAGAATGTTGATTTCCGTACCAGGCACTCGCTTTCCGCGGGGCGGGCGGTGAGCCTCCTCGGCGCTTATGCGCCTGTGGGGTCTCACCTGTCCCGCTGCTCCCGCAGGAGTCTTCGTGCCTTCCACTCAACATTCTGCAAAAAGCAACATAGAGCTTTAACACAGCTTTACAAAAAAATAAACCGCATTCTTGTGGAGAATGTGGTTTATTTTAATAAGGCCAAAACTTGCAGTTTAAACCGACTCACCTTGTTTCAAAGTGGGAGGGAATCGGAAGGTAATCGGAGTGATGTCCTTTTCCTTTTCAATGCTCTCGAGTAAAATTCTTGCCGCTGTTTTCCCCATTTCATAAGCAGGTTGAGCCACCGTAGTAATGGTCGGGTTATGAATTCGGGCAAAGGAAACATCATCAATTCCAATTACCGCAATATCCTTAGGAACAGTAATGTCGTTATGCTTAGCAGCTAGCAGGACTTCCTTTAGAACAATATCATTGGCAGCCAATAACGCTGTTGGAGGATCACTTAGGGCAAGAAGAGATGTAACTGAATTTTGTATTTCCTCTTTAGGAACGTTATATATATAGTCTTCTCTGATTTCTAAGCCATTTCGTTCAAGTGCTTTTTTATAGCCGCTCAATCGCTCAATCCTTGGAGTAATATGGGGGGAAGTGATTGGCATGGTAATAATACCGATTTTCTTATGGCCATTTTTAATAAATTCTTGGACCGCCATGGTTGCAGCTGCCTCGTTATCAAGCAATATGCTTTGTACGGCAACACCTTCGACAATCCTGTCTAAAAACACGAGAGGATATTTTTCATCTATTAATTGGTTGTACAAATCGACGTTTTTTCCAGTTGGAAAGACTAGCAAACCATCGACCTGCCGTGATTTTAACATTTCAATATAATTTCTTTCCTTTTCGGGATTTTCATCGGCATTACAGATGATGACTTGGATACCCGATTTTTGGAACTCATCCTCAATGCCACGGACAATATGGGTAGAAATGTTATAGATGATATTGGCGACAATTACCCCAACCATAGAGGTTCTCTTTTGTTTTAAACTTCTGGCCAGATTGTTAGGTACGAAGTTTAACTCCTTTATTACGCCCTCAATTTTAAGCTTTGTTTTTTCGCTCATATATTTATAACGTTGATTTAAATATTGCGAAACAGTGCTTTTGGAAACACCGGCTTTTTTTGCGACATCGTCAATCGTTGGGTTTTTCATCATTTTCTCTCCTCAAATCATGCGTGGTTCCTTATATATTATCTCGAAATAATAACTTTCTGTATCAGAAACACTACCATTTATTATACAGAATGAAAAGAGAAAAAGTCTAACGATAACAAAAAATGAGAATAATACTTAGCACTGTGCCGCTTTACAGCAAGCTGTGGTGCCTGACCCCCGGTGCTTTAAAGCGGCATAGTGGAAAGAAAAAAGTTAGACGCCATTCTCAGGTTGAGAACAGCGTCTTTATGGGTGAAATTTAGAGCCATATTTTGTTGCCAACACAGGTTGTTAATCAAACGTTTGATTAACAACCATGGAACCTCATGAATTCTGTGCTTGCTTTGCTTCCATGTATAGGGCTTGGATGAATTTTTTAATATTAATACGAGAATGGGCTGTATTACAGTTGCTTTTTCCATCAAGCTCAAGCATTTTCATCCGGACCTGGGAGTAATCAAAGAATTTCGAAGCGTAATTTTCAAATTTAGGATTTGCATAATCGGTTAGACCAAGTGAAGCGATATGACAAAGAGCCTGTTGAATGGCTCGGCGGATTCTTTGTTCCCCAGCTTTTATTTCTTTTTTTAAATCTACCGTAGAGGAAGCATTTCCAAAACGCTTTTCAACGACTCTTTCGTATAAGTCTTTTAATGATGGGGTTTCTCGAACGCCAGCTTTTTCTAATTCATATATAACGCTTAATATATCGAGCAAGTCTTTGTTTCCGCTCTCGCCAATAATTCCTAGCTCAAGTAACAGACTTTTCCCTGAAGCTACAATCGAAGGAGGGGCTGATTTGTAAGAAGCGGAGCTCACCGGGATTTGATGAAGACCGCTTAATGATTTTTGAATTTCCTGGATTGACTTTTCAAGGAGTAGATGTTCGCTTACTTTCTTCAGAATACTGACTACCTCAAGTCGATTAATTGGTTTAGTAATATAATGTTCAACTCCGAGGCAATAGGCTTCGCCAATCAAATCCTTCGTTTCTACCTGGGATATCATAAGGATTTTCCCTTTAAAGGAAGAGGCAATTTCCCTCACTGTCTCAATCCCGTCGCG
The DNA here is from genome assembly GCF_000242895.2 of Bacillus sp. 1NLA3E. Taxonomy (NCBI): domain Bacteria; kingdom Bacillati; phylum Bacillota; class Bacilli; order Caryophanales; family Bacillaceae; genus Bacillus; species Bacillus sp. 1NLA3E. The sequence goes on along the minus strand of NC_021171.1, from coordinate 4,415,522 downwards.
GTTTGGCATTAGCAAGTCAATCAGAAGGATATCAATCGCTTTAGCAACAAGTTCGTCCGCGTATACCTCCGAGCCATCCTCTGCTTCGCCTACCACTGTTCCAAGGTCCTCATCTTCGATAATATTTGCTAGCATTGCCCGAATCGGGGCAGAATCGTCCACGATAAAAAAATTCACAGGTCTCAACCTCTTTCCGTTAAACTCTCAATTGGGAGACTAATTGCAAACACCGTTTTAAAATGAATTTCTGGTTCCTCAAGTCTAATATTTCCGCCAAGATCTCTAATCACATTTTTCACATAGGAAAGTCCGATTCCAGTTGATGCTATACCCTCAGAGTCAAACTTCGTCGTGAAACCAGGTGTGAATATTAACGGCCTGTTTCGTGGGCTAATGCCCATCCCGTTGTCCTTCACACGGATATCAAGGATGTCTTCGGCGATTATTGTTTCAATTAAAATTTCCCCGTTCTCCTCAATTGCTTCCACCGCATTTGAAACAAGATTATTAATCACAGAAAGAAGGATGAACGTGTGATATAACGGATGCTGCCCGGAAATGTTGCTTATAAAAAGAATATTCTTTCCTAGCAAATCTGAATACCGCTCATTACCGGTGCGGATTACGTGAATAATTTCACTAATTGACATGTAATCGCTAAGGTTTTCCTTGGTCATTAGCTTGGAAAGCCCTGCATAAATTCGTTGATTATCTTTTTTTATTTCGTGCATTTCAAAGGCAAGTTTGAGGGCAGTCTTGGAAAAAGTATTATGCCCGACCTCCCTTAAATCACGGTAAAGTTTGTAGCCAGCAATTGTCAACTGCTCGGTATTTTTCATTGTTTTTTTTAGTTGAACCATTTCTATATAAAGGTTTGAAATGAGGACAAGCATTTGTTCATTTTGTTTCCGCTGTTCTTCTTCAGCTAGGCGTGCTTCGCGAATCATAAATATGTTGAAGAATCCTAAAACGAAGAAACTCCGGATAATCGCTATCCCCCCGATAATAACAAGAGTGTCCAGTGCAATTGGAACATGGGAGTAAAACGATCGTAAACCGATTTCGATCATGCTAGCAAAGATTTCAATTATGACCCCAAGCACACCGATAAGCAAGGGATTGTCAGACATCTTTTTAATATTAAATAAGTAAAACAGCGATGCAAACGTTACATAATAGAAGAAAACTGGAAAGTTAGCGCCAAAAGCTTCCTCCAAAAGCATGTCTCCACTATGTATTCCTAGAAAAATTCGAAATGATACCACGGATATTCCGACTAGAATGCCGGAAACGATTGGTTGGATTTCTCGTGACAATAATAAAATAAAGAAGAAGACCGGTGTACCAAGGCTAACCCTCACGTCTTCTTGGATTGGGAAAAACTTCATTTCACCCGCAAGCGGCACTACAATCATCATCGTTAAATAGACTAACAGTCTTTTCTTCATTTATGCCACTTCCTACACATTTTGTGATGTCGAAAAAACTATATTTACATGGCCCTTATAAAAGAAGATACGTTATTACGTACTTCTTAAAGGGTGTTGTATGAAAATTAGCTTGTCCCTGACAATAACATTGTACGGGATTTGTGTAAATTCCCAACATATAATTATGACAAATTTATTAAGTTCAAATCGGACTCTGTCGGTTCTTGTAGTTTTTAGTAGGGCGACTGTTATTCTCTTCTTAAGCAAAAGAGACTTAAATCCCCTTTCCCAAAAGAAGATTATTTGTCTCTGTTGCTTTAGTTTACCTAGAGGGTAAGCTGGAGTTTTCTTTATAAACTTTTTGTGAAATAAAACACAAACATTCAAAAAGAAGGAAGGTGACAGGTCGTTCATTTTAATGGGCAACCGTGACTGGTCACAACTGAAAATCGTTTACTGCACTTCTTAGTATTTATAAAAATTTCTTGTCTGGAGGAAACAACATGTTTTGGATTCAATTTCTTATCGTACTGACCTGTATCTTTATCGGTGCACGTCTTGGCGGTGTTGGCCTCGGGGTAATGGGCGGAGTCGGACTCGCCATTCTGGTATTTGGTTTCGGGCTTCAGCCAACTTCTGCACCAATCGATGTTATGCTGATGATTCTCGCCGTCATTACGGCAGCGGGAGCGCTTCAAGCAGCAGGGGGCATGGAATATCTTGTCTTTCTTGCAGAAAAAGCACTTCGAAAACATCCTAAGTATATTACGTATATTGCACCAGTTGTTACGTATCTCTTTACTTTCTGTGCCGGTACTGGACACGTTGCGTATTCGGTCCTTCCAGTTATCGCTGAGGTTGCTCGGGAAACAGGAATACGACCTGAACGCCCGATGTCAATTGCAGTTATTGCATCACAACAAGCGATTACGGCAAGTCCCATATCCGCAGCAACTGTAGCGTTGTTGGCTTTATTGTCTGATTTTAACATTAGTCTTATGCAAATCATGCTAATTTGTGTTCCGTCAACATTCATCGCCTGTATGATTGCTGCTTTTGTTTCTAGCAAAACAGGTAAAGAGCTTAACATGGATCCTGATTATTTAAAACGTCTCGAAGCTGGTCTTGCTCCGATTAAAAAGGACAAGAAAGCGTATAACCCGAATTCTGGAGCCAAGTTATCAGTAATATTTTTCTTGATGGCGGCTGTGCTTGTTGTTGTCCTTGGTTCTTTTGAACAATTGCGTCCAGGCTGGGATATCGAGGGTGTATTTACACGGATGAGTATGCCGGCTGCAATCGAAATCGTCATGCTTACCATTTCTGCTTTAATCCTTATTTTCTGTAAACCAAAAGTAGAAGAAATTGTCTCGGGCAGTGTGTTTAAAGCTGGTGCGACTGCTGTTGTTGCCATCTTCGGTATCGCTTGGATGGGAGATACCTTCTTCCAAGGTAATATGGCCCTTATTTCAGGATCAATTTCAGATTTAGTTACTGCAGCACCATGGTTGTTTGCTCTTGCATTGTTTGGCTTGTCAATCCTACTTTACAGCCAGGCTGCAACGGTTCGAACTCTTATGCCGCTTGGAATAACGCTTGGGATTAACCCAGCATTACTAATCGCGATGTTCCCAGCTGTAAACGGATATTTCTTTATCCCGAACTATCCGACGGTTGTTGCCGCAATAAACTTTGACCGCACCGGTACAACGAGAATCGGAAAATACATTTTGAATCACAGCTTCATGGTTCCAGGCTTAATAGCTTCTGTCGGTGGAGTTGCGATCGGTATTTTAATGAGTATGATCGTCCTTTAAAGGCGTTGGCAATAAATTAGGTTTATTAACACAGCCTTAAAAAAAGAACAGGGGCAGCAGACAGCTGCCCACCACAAAAAAATTGGAGATGACTGTAATGAGAGAATTATTCCGGATCGAAAAAGATTTTTTAGGTGAGAAGGAAGTTCCTGTAAATGCTTATTTTGGAGTCCAAACGATGCGTGCAACTGAGAACTTTCCTATCACGGGATACCGGATTGATGAAGCATTAATTATCGCGATGGGGATAGTGAAAAAAGCAGCGGCACTTGCTAATGCGGATATTGGACAGCTTGATCGTAAAGTTGCTACCGCTATTGCTGCGGCATCGCAAGAAGTAATTGAGGGTGGCCTGCATGATCAGTTCATTGTCGACCCAATTCAGGGGGGGGCCGGTACATCGATTAACATGAATGCGAATGAAGTCATCGCCAACCGCGCTCTTGAATTAATCGGTGAACAGAAGGGTAACTACAAAGTAATCAGCCCAAATTCTCATGTTAACATGGCCCAGTCTACAAATGATTCCTTCCCGACAGCGATCCACTTATCAACATTAGCGACCTTAGACGGATTACTTGAGGTTATGGGTGAATTGCATGATGAGTTCATGAACAAAGCGAGTGAATTTGATGGAATCATCAAAATGGGCCGGACTCATTTACAGGATGCTGTTCCTATCCGACTTGGTCAAGAGTTTGAGGCGTATGCACGTGTGTTAAGAAGAGATATTCAGCGGATTACTGCAACTCGTGAACATTTATATGAAGTGAATATGGGAGCAACCGCGGTGGGAACAGGCTTAAACGCTGACCCAGAATATATCAAAAAAGCGGTTAGCTATCTAGCAGAGTTCAGCGGTTACCCACTTAAAGGTTCGGAAAATCTAATCGATGGCACGCAAAACACAGATTGCTATATTGAAGTATCAGCGGCATTAAAGATTTGTATGCTGAACATGTCTAAAATGGCAAATGACTTACGGATGATGACTTCAGGCCCACGCTGCGGATTTGGTGAAATTAATCTACCTGCTCGCCAGCCTGGTTCTTCGATTATGCCAGGTAAAGTGAACCCGGTTATGGCAGAAGTGCTGAACCAGAGTGCATTCCAAGTAGTCGGTAACGATTTGACAATCAGCATGGCGTCTGAAGCGGGCCAGTTCGAGTTGAATGTAATGGAGCCAGTTATTGTTTTCAATTTGTTGCAATCTATCAAAGTCATGACCAATGTGTTCAATGTATTCCGCGAGCATTGTTTAAGTGGCATTACTGCCAATGAAGAAAGAATGGCAGCGTACGTGAATAATAGTGTCGGTGTGATTACGGCAATCAACCCGCATGTTGGTTATGAAACAGCTGCATCCATTGCCAGGGAAGCGATTGTCTACAGCCGACCTGTAAGAGAGATTGTTCTGGAGCGTGGCGTCTTGACGACAGAAGAGCTAGATACGATCTTAAATCCATTTGAAATGACTCATCCAGGAATTTCTGGGAAATTTTTAATAGAAAAGAAGAAACAGAAAATAGCAGAAAAAGAGCTTGTGTTGGCATAAACACAAATATAATTCGCAACAAAAGGAGGTTGTACAAATATGGAGCGAGGCAAGTACCAGCATTTATACCGAAAGCTGCACTCGCTGTCAGGAATTATCCCAGTTGGGGTATTCCTGACAGTCCACCTGTTCGTAAACTACTCAGTCACATGGGGGATGGATGCCTATAACACTGCAGCAGGAATTATGGGGAATTTACCATTCAAATTTTTCTTGGAAGCATTCATTATTTTTATTCCGTTATATTTCCACGCAATATATGGAATATATATTGCGTTTCAGTCAAAAAACAATGTCGGAAAGTATGGTTATTTTCGCAATTGGAAGTTTTTCCTACAACGATTAACTGGGATTATCACCTTCATTTTCGTTACTTGGCATATTTGGGAAACGAAAGTACAAGTTGAGTTTTTTGGAGCTGAAGCTAACTATGATTTAATGGCCAATATTGTGGCCAATCCTGTGTCATTGGCCTTTTATATCATTGGAATTGTTGGTTCCATTTTTCATTTTGCTAACGGAGTTTGGACATTCTTGATCACTTGGGGAATAACTGTTTCCCCGAAATCGCAAAAGATTTTTCAGTACATTACACTTGGACTATTTGTCGTACTATCAATCATTGGTGTACGCGCAATCCTGGCATTTTCATGATGGAGCTGGATAGGAGGAGACACTTATGAGCAAAGGCAAAATTGTAATTGTAGGCGGTGGATTAGCTGGCTTAATGGCAGCAATCAAAATCGCCGAAGCAGGAACAAAGGTGGATTTATTCTCGATTGTCCCGGTAAAACGGTCGCACTCTGTTTGCGCACAGGGCGGCATTAACGGAGCGGTGAATACAAAAGGTGAAAACGATTCGACTTGGGAGCATTTTGATGATTCCGTTTATGGGGGAGACTTCCTTGCCAATCAGCCACCTGTCAAAGCCATGTGTGAGGCGGCGCCAAAAATTATTCATATGTTTGACCGGATGGGGGTTATGTTTAACCGGACGCCTGAAGGTCTGCTAGATTTCCGTCGCTTTGGCGGAACACAGTACCACCGGACAGCATTTGCAGGAGCAACTACAGGTCAACAGCTTTTATACGCACTTGATGAGCAAGTCCGTAGGTTTGAGGTAGACGGTCTGGTGACGAAATATGAAAGTTGGGAATTTGTTTCGGCAGTCCTTGATGGCAAAGGAATATGTCGTGGAATTACCGCACAAAATTTGCGAACGATGGAAATGCAGTCTTTTCCTGCGGATGCGGTCATTATTGCCACAGGCGGACCTGGCCTTATTTTTGGAAAATCAACGAACTCAACGATCAACACAGGTTATGCCGCAGCAAGATTATATGAGCAGGGTGCTCTGTATGCTAACGGTGAATTTATTCAGATCCATCCGACGGCCATTCCTGGTGATGACAAAAATCGATTAATGAGTGAATCTGCACGTGGTGAAGGCGGTCGTGTTTGGACATATAAGGATGGTAAGCCATGGTATTTCCTTGAGGAAAAATATCCTGCATACGGGAATTTGGTGCCACGTGATATCGCCACTCGTGAAATTTTCGATGTGTGTGTTAACCAGAAGCTTGGAATTGATGGGGAGAATAAAGTCTATCTCGATCTTTCCCATATTGATTCGAAACAGTTGGATATCAAGCTTGGCGGAATCATGGAAATCTATGAAAAATTCATGGGTGATGACCCACGTAAGGTTCCGATGAAGATTTTTCCGGCTGTTCACTATTCAATGGGTGGACTTTGGGTTAATTTTCAACAAAGGACGAATATTGAGGGCTTGTTTGCAGCAGGTGAATGCGATTATTCTCAGCATGGTGCCAACAGACTTGGTGCGAATTCACTATTGTCAGCGGTTTACGGTGGAATGACGGCTGGACCTTCAGCGCTTGAATATATAAAAGGGCTGGATAAGTATGCTGATGATATACCTTCATCCATTTTCGAGAGACAGCTTATGGAGGATGGCCAGAAATATCACTCTATTTTAGCGATGAATGGCACGGAAAACGCCTATTTGCTTCATAAGGAACTAGGGGAACTTCTGACAGAGAATGTAACAGTTGTCCGTGAGAATAAAAAGCTGAAGACGACGTTTGATAAGCTTCAGGATTTCACTGAAAGATATCAACGCATTAATATAGAAGATACAGCAAAATGGAGTAACTCCAGTACTTCATTTATCCGTCAGCTTGAGGGAATGATTAATTTGGCCCAAGTGATTACGCTTGGCGCACTAAACAGGAATGAAAGCCGCGGTGCTCACTATAAGCCAGAATTCCCTGATCGCAATGATGATGAGTGGTTAAAAACTACTATTGCAAAATTTAATTCAAAAATAAAACAACCTGAGCTTTCCTATCAAGATGTCGATACTTCTTTAATACAGCCGCGGAAACGGGATTACACAAAAGCCAAGAAAGGAGCCAAATGACCATGGGTGCAAGCAGTAAAAAAATTCAACTTATCATTAAACGGCAAAAAGATGCAAATTCCAAGCCGTATGAGGAAGAATTCCAGGTTCCTTACCGCACAAACATGAATATCATTTCGGCTCTAATGGAGATCCAGAAGAATCCCGTGAATGCAAAAGGGGAGCCGACGACACCAGTCATTTGGGAATCGGTGTGCCTCGAGGAAGTATGTGGGGCATGTTCGATGGTGATCAACGGCAAACCACGTCAGGCATGTTCTTCGCTGATTGATCAGTTAGAGCAGCCAATCCGGATTGCGCCGCTCACTACTTTTCCAGTTGTTCGTGACCTGATGGTTGACCGTCAGCGGATGTTCGATGCACTGAAAAAAGTGAAGGCCTGGATTCCGATTGACGGAACGCATGATTTGGGTGCAGGTCCTCGCATGCCAGAAAAAACAAGGCAGTGGGCGTACGAACTGTCCAAATGTATGACCTGTGGCTGTTGTCTTGAGGCCTGTCCGAATGTCAATGATCATTCACCGTTCATGGGACCAGCGCCTTTGTCCCAAGTACGTCTCTTTAATGCCCATCCGACAGGTGCGATGCACAAAGAAGAGCGGCTTGAAGCCATTATGGGCGAAGGCGGCATTACAACATGCGGCAACTCACAAAACTGCGTCGAAGTCTGTCCAAAAGGGATTCAACTGACAACATCAATCGCTAACCTAAACAGACAAATAACCCTACAATCATTCAAAAACTTCTTTGGAAACTAAAAAAATGGTCAAAAACTGGCGCTTTAAATCTGTACTGTATTAAGTGGTGCCTGACCCCCGGCACTTTAAAGCGCTATAGTATTAAATAGAAAAATGTCATTCTTAAGTGAATGATGTTTTTTTTTTTTGAAAACAATAAATTGGCATATTTGTTTGCAAGGTGAATTTGGTGAGATTGTCGAATTATAGTATTATGAAGTAGAAAGAGGTGAAAATTTGATGGAACAAGAAGATTTTTATCAAAGTTTCAGAAAGAAGATGCAGTACTGGGAAAAGAGTGAGGATGGCAAAGCAAATAAATATGTAGAAATTTTAATGTTTGGCCCAGACTTATTTCATTTATTATGCAAATTGACCTTGGATGATGATGTCTCCGTAACAGATAAAGCCAAACTAGCTGCGGCAATTGCATACTTTGTTTCACCTATTGACCTTATACCTGAAGCATTACTTGGCCCAGTCGGCTATGTAGATGATATCGCAGTTGCAGCATTCGTATTGAATGGAATAGTGAACAACTCAAGCCCTGAAGTAGTAAGGAAACATTGGGCAGGGGATGAAGACGCTCTAAAAGTCATAAAACAAATCCTAGAAGTTGCCGACAAAATGGTTGGATCAGGATTAATGAAAAAATTAAGAGGGAAATTTGGTGGCTGATCACCAGCTACCAACTACAACGCCGATGCAGATGCTTTAACGTGTTAACACGCTAAGTGGTGCCTGACCCCCGGTGCGGTAGTGCATTAAAGTCCTTCTTTTCTATGTGGTTATTAAATAAATGGGACAAACTCTTTCTATAAGAAGGGGTTTGTTTTTTTATAGGGACATATTCAGAAGAGGAAGGGGATAAGTTAGGAAATAGATTAATACATTTAGTAAAAAAGAGGTGTTCGAAATTTAATGAGTGACAGTGAAAAGCAGACGGTTGACTCAAAATATATTCAGCAGCATTTGGCAAATGAACGCACCTATTTGGCATGGGTTAGAACAAGTATAACCATCATTGGAGTGGGATTTTTGATCACCAACCTCCATTTTTCAACTCTATCGACTAAAGTTGTGATTGGAGATATTCTTGCTAAAATCATTGGCCTCGCCTCAATTGTATTGGGAATCATTACTCTAATCATGACTACATTTAGTTATTTTCGAAAAGGGAAGGACATCAACAACCAAACCTTCCATTTTTCAAAGGCATTAGTTGTATCATTATCAATTCTATTAATCCTGATTTTCCTTGTATTTGGCATTTATTACTTGTATGTTTGGAAATTTATCTAAGTATTTTAGAAAATTATTAACCGAGTAAGGAGAGCGAATTTGTTGGACAGAATTGTTCTTCTTATTTTTGGAAAAATTTAAACTGCTAGCGCTCATCGCATCAAATTTACTGGGAATCAAAGGTTATTGACATTTCCTATGGTGCACATTATAGTGAATATTGTTCTACTAATATAATATATTACCCTCATCCTAACCGATGAGGTAGAGGTCGCGGTTTTTAATAGTAGCGTAAGGGAGATGCAGAGGCATCTACGAACTTACTTGAAAGGAAAAATCGCCGAAGTTTGCTCATTACTCTGTTTGAGCATGCTGGGGCTGTATCCGAACAGGAACAGAACTGTCACGTCTGCCTTAACCTGGCAAACGTGTTGTGCTATCTTCATGGAAGGTTTGATGCGGTTAAAGTAGAGAATGCCGTCGACACTATTGTTCGGCTTTTTTTATTGAAATTTTGCGCTCCTTCCCAAAAAAAGAAAAGGAGTTTTTTTATATGAGTCAAGGAAATGCGACAGCTAGAGTTTTAGAGGTTCAAGAGGAATTACAGCAGGAACAACCACAGCTGCACCGTGGATTGCAGGCCCGACACTTAACGATGATCTCCATCGGTGGAGCCATCGGAACAGGCTTGTTTTTAGCAAGTGGCGCAGCCATTCATACCGCAGGACCAGGTGGAGCCTTGGTCGCATATGGCATTATCGGAATTATGGTTTACTTTTTGATGACAAGCCTTGGTGAACTGGCTGCCTACATGCCGGAAGCGGGCTCGTTCAGTACCTATGCTAACAAATTTGTTGATCCAGCCTTAGGGTTCGCGCTTGGATGGAACTATTGGTACAACTGGGCGATTACGGTCGCAGCCGAATTAGTTGCTGGTGCCCTCATTATAAAATTTTGGCTACCGGACAGCTCATCGCTGCTCTGGAGTGCTTTATTTTTAGCAATCATGTTTGGATTAAACTATATGTCTGTCAAAGGTTTTGGTGAGTCGGAATATTGGTTTGCCCTTATTAAAGTAGTAACGATTATTCTCTTTTTAGTAGTTGGCGTATTAATGATTTTTGGTGTGTTCACAGGTAAGGCGGTTGGCTTTACAAACTTTATGTTAGCCGATGGACCGTTCCACGGCGGATTTTTCACCATGATTGGTATCTTCATGGCAGCAGGATTCTCCTTCCAAGGAACTGAGCTACTCGGAGTAGCAGCAGGGGAAAGTGAAGACCCAGCTCGTAATGTTCCACGTGCAGTTCGTCAAGTGTTCTGGCGCATTCTATTATTCTATGTATTAGCAATTGCTGTAATCGGGATGCTAATTCCGTTTACAACTGAGTCACTTTCAAGCGGTGATGTAACGGTGAGCCCGTTCACGCTTATCTTTAAACGTGCCGGTTTTGCGTTTGCGGCATCGGCTATGAATGCAGTCATTTTGACATCTGTTCTATCTGCGGGTAACTCTGGTATGTATGCTTCGACTAGAATGCTTTGGAATCTTGCTAAAGAAGGAAAAGCACCGAAGTTTTTATCAAAAGTAGATGGCCGTGGCGTGCCTGTTAATGCTCTACTTGTAACAACAGCGGTTGGTCTTATTGCCTTTTTTGCCTCCATGTTTGGTGATGGTGCTGTTTATATCTGGTTACTGAATGCATCTGGTATGTCCGGGTTTATCGTTTGGTTAGGCATTGCGATTAGTCATTATCGTTTCCGGAAAGCCTTTGCGGCACAAGGACGTAGCTTAAAGGAACTTCCTTATCTTGCTAAATGGTTCCCGTTCGGCCCGATTTTTGCCTTTGTTTTGTGTACGTTTGTTGTTTTAGGACAAAACTATGCTGCTTTCATGGGTGACAAAATTGACTGGTACGGTGTGATGGTATCGTATATCGGCTTACCATTGTTCATTGCCGTATGGTTGGGTTATAAATATGTGAAGAAAACAAAAGTGATTCCGTTAGAAGAGTGTGATTTGACACCGTCTTTGAAGCAATAGCTTGTGTAGACAACCTTAATAAAGTCTGTAAACTTTGTTGCTATTTACTAAAAGAGAAGTGTGGTTGATTTCCGCTCCAGGATGCTCGCTTTCCGCGGGGCGGGCGGTGAGCCTCCTCGACGCTTAAGCGCCTGTGGGGTCTCACCTGTCCCGCTGCTCCCGCAGGAGTCTCGCACCTTCCGCTCCAATCAACTTTTTTATCAACGGTTTTCTTTCCATAAACCTATAATAGAAACAACAATCTTTTAGAAAGAGCCTTAATAAAAGACATCTATGAACAGAGTTTACTCTGCGTTATAGATGTCTTTTTTTTGTGAATACACGGGTACTGTCTTGACGTGCTACGTTAAAGCACTAAGTGGTGCCTGACCCCCAATGCGGTGAAATGGTAATGAATCAACGGGGTTAAGTGAGCAGCATAAAAATAGGTCTTAGGTCGTAGAATTTTTTACTGTCTTAGTCTATAGGAAAACGGGGAGCATTGGTGTATTCTGAGTTTATAGAAGAAATTCTTCCCTTCCTACGGATAATCGATTGAAAGTTGAAACGTTATTTTCCATTATTCGTATATATAGAAAGGATTTTTATGTCAGGAGTCGATTAAGATGAACCTGTTTATTTCGTTTCTTGTTGGAACGTTCGTGGCTGTACCTACTGCAATCTTCGTGTGGCTGCTAAGCTACTTTGCTTTTGACTTAACATTCTGGCTTTCGTCCGTTATTTCTCTCGTTGGAGGAATCTTTGCGTACATGCTGATATCCGTAAATGTGAATTCACGTTTTCTAAAGAAAAATCAGCTGTCAAGAAAGGAATACCGATATATTAAGAAAAATTTAGATGAGGCCAAGCTGAAAATTAACCGCTTGAACAAATCTATTTTTCGGATTCGGGAAATTCCGTATAAACAGAGAATAGATGTTGTTCGGATTACTAGAAGGATTTACAAAATGACCAAAAAGGAACCGAAGCGATTTTTCAAGGCAGAGCAATTTTATTTTTCCCATTTAGATTCAGTTGTTGAATTAACCGAGAAATATGCTTTACTAGCAACACAGCCTAACAAAACGAGTGAGCTTGTGCTCTCCCTAAAGGAAACTCGACAAACATTAACAGAACTTACCCAGGCTGTGGAGGACGATTTATACGAAATCCTGTCTGATGACATTGATCATCTGAATTTTGAAGTAGATGTAGCGAAGCATTCGATAAAAACACTGAAGGATTCTCAATTCAATGGGGATAGCAGGAGGCTGAAAAAATGAACGAGAAAGAACCGAACCTGTTAAAGAGTACGAACAATGTAATGGATGACATCTTGGCGAATCCATTTGGTGATCATGTTGAGAGTTCAAATCAATTTTCACCACAGCTACAAAAAGAGAAGCAAACAGTTAGACTTATTGACGTGATTCCTGCCGAAAACCGAGCCAAAGCCTATCAGCTTGCCGAACAAATTGATCCCAAAAATCAACAAGCAATGATTCTATACGGAACTCAAGCACAAGGTAAGCTGCTTTCTTTTTCCCATACCATGCTTGAGCATGTCCAGAAACAGGATATTGGTGAGGTTGGTGAGATTATCAGCGACTTGATGAAGCGGCTTAATGACATGAATCCTGATGAGTTACATCAAGATAAGCCATCACTATTCTCGCGCATGTTTGGGAAATTATCTGGTTCAATCCAAGAGGTTCTGTCAAAATATCAGAAAACAGGGGCGCAGATTGACCGTATCAGTGTCAAACTTGATCGCAGTAAAAACGTCCTTTTATCTGACATAGGAATGCTGGAAAAGCTTTATGAAACGAATAAAGAGTATTTCCATGCCTTAAATATCTATATCGCTGCCGGTGAAATCAAGATAGAAGAACTGAATGAAAAAACGATTCCAGCCCTGAAAAAAGCGGCTGAAGCTTCACAGGATCAAATGAAATATCAAGAAGTGAGCGATATGATTCAATTTGCCGACCGCTTGGATAAACGGTTATATGACTTAAAATTAAGCCGGGAAATAACCATTCAAAGCGCACCTCAAATTCGCCTCATTCAAAATACGAACCAAGCGCTTGTTGAAAAAATCCAATCGTCGATTGTTACGGCCATTCCGTTATGGAAAAATCAGGTTGCGATTGCCTTGACCCTGCTTCGGCAACGCCATGCAGTCGAGGCACAGAAGCAGGTATCAAAAACAACGAATGAGCTATTATTGAAAAATGCAGAAATGCTGAAGACGAATACAATTGAGACAGCTCGAGAAAATGAACGCGGTCTTGTCGATATTGAAACACTTAAGAAAACGCAGGAAAGTCTCGTGACCACACTAGAAGAAACACTACGAATCCAGGAAGAAGGTCGAACCAAACGCCGTCTGGCCGAACAAGAACTGGCCACAATGGAAAACGACCTAAGATTAAAACTACTTGAAATAAAAGGGAAATAACGTGGGAAGTATCGAGGGGGTAAGAAGAGTACTGCACCGCTTTAAAGCGCCTTGTGGTGCCTGACCCCCGATGCTGTATAGCAGTGAATTGTTAAAAGGATGTTCATGTCCTATTAATATTTTGTTCATATTTGTCCTGTATGCTTATTAAGAAGTCAAACCCCCTTTACTACATTTTTCTCTTTTCCGGTCTTTTGACCGGACTTTTTTTGTTTTTTTGAAAAAAAAATCCCCCTCCGCAATTTATGTTTTTCTGAAGAAAAGCCATCATAATAGGAGGAAGGGGATTAATATCATATTTTAAAAATAGGCTCTGTTAAATTAGAATGTTGATTTCCGCTCCAGGCACTCGCTTTCCGCGGGGCGGGCGGTGAGCCTCCTCGGCGCTTAAGCGGAGGCCACTGAAAAAGTCCAAGTTTTTAATTTAGGCAGTTGAAAGTTTGATTAAACCAAACTTTCAACTGCCTTTTTGCCTTATAATAACGATATTAAATGTATGTAGGTGGTATCCCGATGATTTCCAATCAAGAAACACTTAATCTTAGCCCATTCATGGCAATCTACGAAATAGTTGTGCCAAAAAGTAATATGCTTCGCCAAATCAATGAACTAGTGGACTTTTCATTTATTCTCGAAGAATTAAAAACGAAATATTGTCTTGATAACGGTCGAAATGCCATTTCACCGATTCGCATGTTCAAATATTTATTACTAAAATCGATATTTGATCTATCTGATGTGGATGTAGTAGAACGTTCAATATATGATATGTCGTTTAAATATTTCCTGGATATGGCACCAGAAGATTCCGTGATTGATCCTAGTTCCTTAACGAAATTTCGTAAACTCCGTCTTCAAGATGAGGATTTATTAGATTTGCTCATTGGCAAAACAGTTGAGATTGCTCTGGAAAAAGAAATCATAAAAAGTAAAACCATTATCGTGGATTCCACACATACGAAAGCGCGTTATAACCAAAAATCTCCGAAGGAATTTTTACAAGAGAAAGCGAAAAATGTTCGAAAAGCCGTGTATCGAATTGATGAATCCATGAAGGAAAAATTCCCTGCGAAAACAACTTCTGTTGAAGTAACCGATGAATTAGATTATTGTCGTCGAATCATTACTGTTGTCGAAAAAGAACCACAAATCGCTAAGGTACCTGCGGTCAAAGAAAAATTAAATGTTCTAAAAGAGATCGTAGAAGATTATACAGAACAACTTAGCTATTCAAATGATCCAGACGCACGGGTCGGACACAAAACAGAGGACTCTTCTTTTTTTGGGTTCAAAACGCATTACGCGATGGCTAATGAACGGATTATTACAGCGGCAGTTATGACAACAGGTGAAAAAAGTGATGGAAAATATCTGCGGGATTTAACAAAAAAAGCCAAGCAACTGGAATGAAAATTGACAAAATCATTGGAGATACAGCCTACTCTGAGAAAGATAATATTCGATTCGCGAAAGAAAATGAATTAGCACTTGTTTCCAAATTACATCCGCATATTACACATGGCAGACGCACAAAAGAAGAAGAGTTTGAATTTAATAAAGATGCAGGAATGTATGTATGTAAAGCAGGGCATATGGCTAATAGAAGGAAATATGAAGGACGAAAGGGACAAGATAAAAACCCTAGAATCAAATACTTTTTTGATATTGAAAAATGTAAAGTGTGCCCTTTTCATGATGGCTGTTATAAAGAAGGAGCGAAAAGTAAATCTTATTCTGTGACAATCAAATCAACAGAACATGCCGATCAGGAGGCATTTCAAAACACAGAAGAATTTAAAGAGCTAGCGAAATCTCGCTATAAAATTGAAGCGAAAAATAGTGAGTTGAAACATAGACACGGGTATGATATTGCATCATCTGCGGGTCTATTAGGCATGAAGATTCAGGGAGCTACAGCGATATTCGCTGTCAACCTTAAACGAATACTAAAACTCCTCAATGAAAAAGAATAAAAAAAGATAAGGAAAAGGGCAATTTTTCGTCCAAAAACAGACGATAAATTGCCTTTTTTGTACCAAAATTTATTTACAGACGTAAAAATCGTATGTTTTTCAGTGGCCTCGCTTAAGCGCCTGTGGGGTCTCACCTGTCCCGCTGCTCCCGCAGGAGTCTTCGCGCCTTCCACTCCAATCAACATTGTACAAAAACTCAACATTGAGCTTTAACACAACCTAAAAATAAAGTTCATCTTTATCTTTGTCAGAGAGCATAAGTTCATTGTAGAATGTGGCATTTGAGGTTGATACATAAGGGACAAGCCATAAGTAGCCAATTCCTAAAGTGAAAATACCAAGAATTCCCCAGCCGATAAAGCTTAGATTGAGGAGGAAATATTTCCATTTGTATCCATTCATGCGTTTTCTGCTTTCAGTGATAGCTTCAAACACGGTATATTCTGGATGGTCCTTCAATAGATAGTATGTCTGAGAGTATGAGATGGATTTGATAATACCGGGAATAATGAGTAGTAAAGTCCATAAGAAAACAAAAATCCCGATTAAAAGTGAAGCTCCGATTAATTTGAAATAAGTTTTCCCATTATTAAAGATAGTAAACACCTGGGAAATTTCTGGTACCTCTGATCTCACAACGGATAAATAATACCAATAAACTGAAATACTTACTGGAATTAAAATAATGGCGATCAACATATTTCCTATAACTGCTGAGGGTGGTGCTTGGTCCTGATTCAACATGTTGTTGAATCCTCCACTAAAAATTGACTCAACAATCGATGGTAAAACCGATGTGAGCAGGAACAATATAAAGGTAAGTAGAACTGCGGCACCCCATTGTCCTTTTAGCGCTGTTCGTGCTTGTTTTTTGATTTCGGAAATTTTCATATATTAGCCTCCTTGTATTGTTAAATTATACCATAATAAGAACGAGGTCTTGCCAGAAAGTGACACTATTCGTAAAAAAATTGCTGCTTACTCTTCAATATTTTATTCACAACCCGCTTGTCCAAAGTCCCATTTTTGGGAAAAATAAAGATAGTTGGAAATATAAGATTAAAAAGTCCTTTCCACGGTTATACTAAAATGAGCAAGATTATTTAGTAATTTTGTTTATTTATTACATGCTAGGAGGCAACAATTAATGGAACATGGCAAAGTAAAATGGTTTAACGGTGAAAAAGGTTTTGGATTTATCGAGCGTGAAGGTGGAGAAGATGTATTTGTACATTTCTCAGCTATTCAGGGCGAGGGGTACAAAACATTAGATGAAGGCCAAGAGGTTACCTTTGAGGTTGAGCAAGGACAACGCGGCCCGCAAGCAACAAACGTTCGTAAGGCATAATTAACTTAACGAAACGATAAACAGACTCTCACTTTATTGCTTGAGGGTCTGTTTTTTTTTACAAAAAATCCCCGTCTTGAATCAAAAATCCCTTGCTTGATTTCCAAAAATACTGAATAGCCTTTGGCTCCTAAATGGCTGAATTGGACAACCTGCTTTTGTGATTTTGTATAATTTTCAACAAAAATATTCTCCCCTTATATCTCAACTCGAAATATTGAATAAATTCCATATAATGGGTAGCGCACAAGATAACTCTAGTATACAATAATGCTGTACTACTACAAGAAAAGAGGGAAAAGATGAAGAAAATTTCTAGAATACTACTAGCACTACTTTTATTATTACCTAGTTTACCAAACCTATCTTTTGCTGCTCAGGACCCAACCTTTGATTCGGATCTGGAAGTTTATTTGGAGGAAATTAGTGCAACTCGTGGTTTTGAAGTAACAAAGGAAGATATTGAGGAGTCACTGACTCTTTATGAATTAGGACTAGATGATTTTGATAGTGTAACAGACCTCTCAGATTTTCTTGGAGAAGTCATTTCTTCAGATAATAGTAATTTAGAAGATATGCTAACAGAATATGATCTGACAATAGATGAACTGAATTCTCTTTTAGAAGAAAACGGAGAAGCAATTGATGATTATGTTTTTATAGATGATCTAGATTATTCTGTTTCCTTTTATTTGAATCCAATTGAGGGGGACCCTGGTTCAATTGATGATGAATTCGCTACAAATCTATTAGCGGCTTTTCAGGAGCAGTTTGGCCTAACAGAAGCGGAACTAAACAAATTAAGCGAACATTTTATTGCCCATCAAGAAGAGTTATCCTCACCTGAATCCCTAGCAAAGTTAGAAGAACTGGCAACCAGAATGGAGGCTTTTGGTGAATTTGACAAATTGACTGACCTAAATTCTGAGCAGGTTCAAGAATTTTTATCGATTTATGATGAATTTCTTACCATCCTCCAATTAAAGGTTGATTTTTATCTTGTCAAAAGTGATAAGGAATCTGCTATTCCATTTTGGGAAGTATTGAGTATGAATGAACTAAACAATGCTAAATTAAAAATGAACATTTACGATCTTAGTGGGAATTTTCTGGCTGACTTACTTATAACAGGTGAAATGGTAGACTCTGACACCGTAAATGAAGTGGGACAAGAAGTAGATAAAGCCACTGAAAAGGTAGTTGTCGAAAAAGCAAAGACTGAAACAACTGCCGTTCAATTTAAAACTGAAAAAGGTGGGAAACTACCTAATACAGCCGGCAACTATGTTCCCAATATCCTGATTGGCCTTTTTATGATTTTATCAGGAGTTATGGTATACCGGACTTATAGAAGGATTTTATAAAATGAAAAGAAAGAAGCTCATTTTTTTTCTTTCAATTGCTTTGGTTTTATCAGGAATTGGATTTTCGACAACAAATGCCTATAAGTTTTTAAAAGGGTACTTTTTGTATAAGGTAGAGAAAAGTAGTGATCATCCAGCTAAATCAGCAGCTCATCTCAAATCTTCTAATAAAAATCCCGATGTTCTTTATCCAGTTCGTCCTAAACAAGGGGAAGAAATAGGAAGTTTATATATTCCAAAATTAAATGCTAGTTTACCAATTTTCCATGGTACAGATGAAGATGAACTAGAAAAGGGAGTGGGGCATTATGCAAACAGTGTCCTTCCTGGAGAAAAAGATAATTCAGTTTTATCTGGTCACCGAGATACCGTTTTTCGCAGATTAGGAGAGGTGGGTGTTGGGGACCTCTTGACTGTTAATACTTCTGCTGGTGAGTTTACCTATAAAGTAAATAAAGTAAGGATAGTAGATGCTAATGATCGGACGGTTATTGTGCCTAAACCTAGAGCTACTTTAACAGTTAGTACCTGTTACCCCTTTAATTACATAGGCGATGCGCCACAACGGTATATCTTAGTAGCTTATATGGTTTCAAAGCAAACAATTAAATAAACAAAAGGTTCACAGAAAAAGAGACTGCTGGATTTCCACCGCAGCCTCTTTTTTTGTATTATAAGTTTACAATCGACCTTTTCAACAGTCTCTTTTTTCCCAAAATTAAACATTCACTTAATTGAAACACTTTTTAGGGGAAAAGTGATTTTTTACTCTTACAATAAAGTAAGTTAAAATACCATGACGATAGGTTAAGCCACTACAAGGAGATGGATTAAGTGGTAAAAAGATTATTGAAGCTTCGATTACGAACAACCATTACCTTATTAGTCTCAGCGGTTATCTTCATCTGTTTCTCTGTTACTAATCACTTGATTAAAAAAAATGTCGAACTAACAACTTTAAATAATATTGAAGAAAAAGCAAAGGACCTATCAAGGACAGTCGCACTGTCACCGGTTGTCATTGATGGGTTAAGTAATAATGTGGATGAGAAATCAATCCAGCCTTACACGGAAAAAATTCGAAAAGCAACTGATGTCCGGTTTATTGTTGTTTTAGATATGAACGGAATTAGGAAATCACATCCTATTAAAGAGAAAATCGGTCACAAATTCGTTGGTGGAGACGATAAGCCGGTCTATGCCGGGAAGGAAAATTTATCGATTGGCAAAGGGACCCTTGGAATGTCCTTGCGTTTTTTTACCCCTGTTTATAATGCAACAGGGAAACAAATTGGTGCTGTAGTTGTGGGGATTCTCCTTGATGATGTTCAAACGCAGCTGGATAAGAGTAGTCGAGTCATCTATATCAGTGCCATTATCGGCATTCTTGTGGGCATATTTGGAGCGGTTTTATTGGCTTACAAGGTTAAAAAAATCATGTTTGGGATGGAGCCTGATGAAATCGCCAACCTTCTCGAGCAAAGGAGTGCGATGCTGCTCAATGTCCGTGAGGGTGTATTAGCAGTGGATCGTGATTCGAAAATCACCCTATTAAATCAAGAGGCTGAGCGATTATTTAAAAAGGTTGGGATTAACCACAACCCGGTCGGACAAAAAGTTGGGGACATCATCCCCAAATTCCATATTACCTCGGTTATCGAAACGGGACATAAAGAACTAGACCAAGAATATTCCATCAACGGCCTCGTGTTGGTTGCTAATATCGTGCCAATCCTAGTGAATAGACAAATTGTTGGAGCAGTAGCGACTTTTCGCGATAAGACTGAAATGAAGATTATGGCTGAGCAGCTCACTGGAGTTCGTTTGTATGCTGAGGCTTTGCGTTCTCAAACGCATGAATTTATGAATAAGCTTCATGTTATTCTTGGTATGGTTCAACTGGAATTTTATGATCAGTTACTAGATTATGTGAGGGGTTTAAAAGATACAAGTGAATCCGAAGCTGGCTTTTTCACCAGTCACTTCAAAGATCCTGTCCTATCAGGCTTTCTTTTAGGAAAGGTAAGCTATGCAAGGGAAAAAGGAGCAGAACTGAAGTTTGCGGACGAATGCTATTTACCTACACCAAATGATCAAGAAGTAATTAAAGGAATGATTACCATCCTCGGTAACCTGATTGATAACGCGATTGATGCGGTGCAGAACTCCGAGGAAAAGAAGGTTGCGGTGGAGATTTTGCCGAAACCAGTTGGGCAAATATCCATTACAGTAACGGATACAGGCACCGGTATGAGCCCTGAGATGAAAAATAGTATATTTGAAAAAGGGTTCTCTACTAAAGGGGTTGATCGAGGCTACGGTTTATACCTCGTCATGCACAGTGTAGCAGAGCTTAATGGCACGATCGATTTTTGCTCACAAGAAGGATTTGGCACAAAGATTAATGTGAAAATTCCATATGAAAACAGGAGTGATTCATGATGATTCGTACAGTCATTGTTGAAGACGACCCGATGGTAGCTAAGATTAATACAAGTTATCTTGGAAAAATGAACGGTTTTCAGTTGGTTGCGGCTGTATCGACCGTTGATGAGGCCCTTCCGATTATTGAAAAGGATCAAGTTGATCTAATTTTGTTAGATATATATATGCCAGGCGAGGACGGCTGGAGTCTGTTATCGAAAATCAGGTGGCTAGGTCAAGGGATTGATGTGATTATTATTTCAGCGGCATGTGATAAGGAAAGTATTCAAAAAGGGCTGCGGTTTGGAGCGGTCGATTATTTAATTAAACCATTTGAATTTGAACGATTTCAGACGGCGCTTAACTCATATAAAGAAGAACAGAGCTTTTTTGACGAACAGGAAAAGCTTAGTCAGGAAGAACTAGACCATTTACTCCTTCACAAGGACCAGCAAAGTGTTATAAGCTTTGAACTTCCAAAGGGGCTGACGAGAAACACCTTGCGGTTAATTTGGGAAAAAATCCTAGAGAACGGGGCTGAAGTATTTTCAACCGACGAAATGGCAAAGCAAGTCGGAATTTCCAGGGTGTCGATGAGAAAATACCTGTTCTTTTTAGCTGATATTACGATTATTGACACGGAAGTGGTTTACGGGGCGGTTGGCAGACCTATTTTTAAGCACCGGATAGCCAATCTAGATCACCAATTAATGAATAAATATTTGAACGGATAAAAGTTTACAAGGGTAGGAGAGCCAAATCTCCTATCCTTTTTTTTATTTTTTACAAAATTATAGATTTCAGCACTGTGGGTAACGTTAACTAGGTTGGACTCGTCCAGCTCCAGCGCCCAGCGCCTAGTGGACTTCACCCACCTCCCTACGATAAGTCAACATAGAATCACTCTCGCTCTTCGTGTTTCCTTTATCTCAGTCGGTGTGCTCCAGTCCATACGTCGCTAACCGGGCGCTTACGCTTTTGTTTTTTTTGCAAAAAAGACTCTCCTACTTTCTAAAGTTACAAAACTCTTTATATATTTTCATAAACTATTAAGAAATCCTTATATTCAGTACCATTCAATAGAGCGAGATAAACATTTCTCGAAAAGTAAATTACCTTTCAATGGGGGGATTTTTAACACTTAAAAATAACCAAATTAAATTGATGAAAATGAAAAGGTACGTTAGAAAAGTGAAATGGTACAAGAGGGCTTCTAATGAAAATTAGTAGCTATTTTAAAAAGAGAGTTTGTGAATATGCTCACAAATGTGAAAGTTTTGTGAACAAGTGAAGGAAAAATAAAGGGAGTGAAAAATATGTCTGTTCCAGCTATAAAGCTAAAACAAATACCCAAGGTTAAAGTTGGTACCAACCCTAAAGGTTTAAGTGAAGTTAAATTATTACCATTACTCATTACTATAATCGTAGGTGTGGCTCTATGGATGATTACACCACCTGCAGGCTTAGATGTACAAGCATGGCACTTATTCGCTATTTTCGTAGCAACAATTGTTGGATTAGTTAGCAAGCCAATGCCAATGGGGAGTGTAGCAATCCTAGCCTTAACGGCAACGGTGCTTACGCAAACATTGACGATTGATCAGGCGTTAACTGGCTTTCAAAATTCAACCATTTGGTTAATCGTTATTGCCTTTTTTATCTCGCGCGGTTTTATCAAAACAGGTTTAGGTTCGCGCGTTGCTTATATGTTCGTAAAAATGTTTGGTAAGAAAACACTTGGATTATCGTACTCCTTGCTTGTAAGTGATTTGCTTTTATCACCTGCAATGCCTTCGAATACAGCTCGTGCAGGTGGAATTATCCTTCCAATTATTCGCTCACTGTCTGAAACGTTTGGATCACGCGTTGGCGATGGAACAGAAAGAAAAGTTGGAGCCTTCTTAACAAAGGTTGCTTTCCAGGGCGACATGATTACGTCGGCGATGTTTTTAACAGCGATGGCCGCTAATCCTTTAGCAGCTCAAATTACACATGATTTAACCGGAAAAACAATTTCGTGGATGGGTTGGGCAACAGCTGCAATCGTACCCGGATTAATTAGTTTAATCCTAATTCCTTATGTCATCTATAAATTATATCCTCCAGAAATTAAGGAAACACCTGAAGCACCGGCAATGGCAGCTAAAAAGCTAAAAGAAATGGGCTCACTAAAAAAGCAAGAATGGTACATGATTGGCGTATTTCTATTGATTTTGGCTTTGTGGATTTTTGGAACAAGCTTAAATATCAATGCTACAACGACAGCGTTTATCGGATTAGGAGTTTTGTTATTAACTCAAGTATTATCATGGAACGACATTAAGAAGGAAGAAGGAGCATGGGACACATTAGTATGGTTCGCAGTGTTAGTCATGATGGCTACCTTCTTAAATGAGTTAGGAATGATTCCTTGGTTTAGTGAAACAATGAAGGGCGCAGTTAGTGGAATGTCGTGGATTTGGGCATTGGTTATCCTTTCAGTTGTTTACTTTTACTCTCACTATTTCTTTGCAAGCAGTACAGCACATGTTAGTGCCATGTATGCCGCTTTCCTAACAGTTGTGATCGCGGCTGGAGCACCACCTTTAGTATCAGCTTTAATCCTAGCATTCTTCAGCAATCTATTTGGTTGTATGACACATTATGGCTGCGGACCAGCACCAGTTTTCTTCGGAAGCGGCTATGTTACACAAAACAAATGGTGGTCGCTCGGTTTCCTTATTTCGATTATCCATATCATCGTTTGGATCGGTGTCGGCGGCGTATGGTGGAAAGTTCTTGGACTTTGGTAAAAACATAGACCCTTTGCTTTTGGAAAAATAAAACTAGGTAGCTAAACCATCAAGCGTTTGGCTACCAACTAAAGTAGGAGGAACAATCTAATGCGGGAAATATCAGCAAAATTAATTACGGAAACGGTAAAAAATCTTTGTATGAAAGCAGCTTGCGATCTACCAGAGGATGTTGAAAATCTGATTGCAGCGGGCTTAGAAAAAGAAGAATCAGAGTTTGGTAAATATAGTTTAGAGAAAATTCTAAAAAATGTAAAACTTGCTCGTGCTGAGCATGCTCCAATGTGTCAAGACACGGGAATGACAGTTATTTTAGTAGAAGTAGGTCAAGACGTCCGAATCGTCGATGGCGATTTCACTGACGCAATCAATGAAGGTGTTCGACAAGGTTATGAAGAGGGTTATTTACGGAAATCAGTTGTTTCTGATCCTGTTTTAGATAGAAAAAATACTGGCGACAATACTCCGGCTGTCATTCATATGGAAATTGTCCCAGGTGACAAGCTAAATATCCAAGTACTGCCTAAAGGGGCAGGCAGTGAAAATATGGGTGCCGTGAAAATGTGCAAGCCATCTGAAGGCATCGAGGGCGTAAAGGATTTTATCGTCAATTCGATTACTCAAGCTGGCGGAAATCCTTGTCCTCCAGTCATTGTTGGCGTTGGAATCGGCGGAACAATGGATAAATGTACCTTATTAGCTAAAAAGGCGTTAGCTCGTGAAGCTGGTTCGCCGAATCCAAACCCAGCTTATGCTGAAGTAGAAAAAGAACTGCTTGAACGAATCAACAAATTAGGAATTGGACCACAAGGATTTGGTGGTAAAGTGACTGCTTTAGCTGTTCATATCGAAACATATCCAACCCATATCGCGATGCTGCCGGTTTGTGTCACATTGAACTGCCATGCTGCTCGCCATACGGAAGCTACATTATAAGGGGTGAAAAAAATGACAACGATTAAACAACTTACCACACCATTAACGTTTGACCAGGTAAAAGATTTAAAAGCCGGTGATCAAGTTTCGATTACAGGTGTCATTTATTCAGCAAGAGACGCAGCCCATAAAAATATGGTTGATGCTTTGAATGAAAATCTACCGATGCCGATAGATGTAAAAGACCAAGTCATTTACTATGCTGGACCGTCACCTGCAAAACCAGGGAAAGCAATCGGATCTTGCGGGCCAACAACAAGTGGTCGTATGGATGCTTATTCTCCAACGATGATGGAGCAGGGACTAAGAGGAATGATTGGAAAAGGCCCTCGTAGTAAAGAAGTAATCGAATCGATGAAGAAACATGGCGCCGTATACTTCGCTGCAATCGGCGGAGCGGCTGCTTTAATCGCTGATACGATTAAAAAGGTTGATATTGTTGCCTACGCGGACCTTGGACCAGAAGCGATTCGTCGCATGGAAGTTGTCAATTATCCTTGTATAGTCGCAGTTGATTGTGAAGGTAATGATCTCTATGAAATTGGTGTAAAGAAATACAGAATCGAAGACTAACAAGAAATCGAGGTGGAAAATTGTCATGCTAAAGTATGATGTTGTAGTAGTAGGAGCTGGCGGTGCTGGAATGATGGCGGCACTATCAGCAAGTGAAGATAAAAGTTTGCGTGTAGCGTGTATTTCAAAAATTTTCCCAACACGTTCACATACGGGCGCAGCCCAAGGCGGAATTAATGCAGCGATGGGTTATCGCGATGCAACTGATTCAGTTGACAAACACTTTCGCGATACAGTTAAAGGAAGCGACTTCTTAGCGGATCAGGATGCAGTTGAATTTTTCACAGAAAATATGCCAAAGGTTATTTCCGAATTAGATTATTATGGTGTGCCTTTTTCACGTGATGAAAATGGCCGTGTTGCTCAAAGACCATTTGGTGGTGCATCAAGTCCGAGAACATGTTATTCAGCTGATAAAACGGGTCACGTTATTCTTCATGCCTTGTATGAACAGTGCTTAAAGAACAAAGTCGAGTTTCTTGATGACTGGCATCTGTTATCGGTTGCGGTCGAAGATGGCAAGTTCGAAGGAATCGTAGCGATGGAAATGCGAACTGGAGAAATTCAGCCAATTCAAGCTAAAGCAGTTGTGATCGCAACAGGCGGGTTTGGTCGTATTTATTGGAGCAGAACCACCAATGCGATCAACATGACTGGTGATGGAACGGCGGCTTGCTTCGAAGCAGGAATTCCATTAAAGGATCCAGAGTTTGTCCAATTTCATCCAACTGGTTTAGCGTCAACTGGGGTGCTTTTATCAGAAGCATGCCGGGGCGAGGGCGGTTATTTATTGAATAAGGACGGAGAACGGTTTATGGCCCGTTATGCTCCTGAAAAAATGGAGTTAGGACCTCGTGACCTTGTTTCACGCTCAATCGAAACAGAAATTAAAGAAGGCCGCGGCTTTGGTGAAGGAATGAGTTCTTACGTGCTAATGGACCTGCGCCATTTAGGTGAGGAAAAAATCATGGAACGCCTGCCGCAAGTACGGGAATTGGCAATGGATTTTGAAGGCGTTGATTTAATTAAAGAACCAGTACCGATTCGTCCAAGCTGTCATTATATGATGGGCGGCATCCATGTAAGTGACTATAAAACTTGCAGTACACCAATCGAAGGTGTTCACGCTGCCGGCGAATGCTCAAGCGTATCGATTCACGGTGCGAACCGTCTTGGTGGAAACTCAGTTGCCGATGTTGTTCTGTTCGGTAAGTATGCCGGACTTGGTGCAAAAGAAACGGCTAAGAGACGTTCTTTCGCAGGAACGAAAAAACTTGAGGCCGAAACGCAAAAATGGGAAAACGAATTTGAAAAGATTCGCAGTAAAAAGACTGGAATCAACATGTTTAGTATCCGTGATCGATTAGCGGAAACAATGTGGTACAATGTTGGGATTTTCCGGACTGAAGAAGAAATGGTCGAAGCATCTAAAACAGTAGAGCAGCTTTTAGAAGAATATAAAGAGGCTTTTTGTGGAGATCCTTCGTTAAAATACAATATGGCTTTCCTCAACTATGTTGAAATTGGAAATCTATTAAAGCTCGCAAAGGCAGTGACCATGGGAGCAATCAACCGAAAAGAAAGCAGGGGCTCTCATTCTAGATCGGATTACCCTGTACGTAATGATGGTGACTTCCTTAAACACACGTTGATCCATAAGGAAGGGAATAACTATCGGTTAGATTACATCCCGGTAAAAATCACGAAATATCAACCGGAGGAGCGGAAGTACTAATGTTTACGACAATTTATTTTAAAATTAAGAGATTTGACGGCGAGCGCGAATGGTATGACAATTATGAACTTCCGTATGAAAAAGGGAAAACCATTCTTTGGGCCTTAACTTCGATTCGCGAGCAGCTAGACCCGACATTAACGTTCACCTCCGCCTGTCGCCATGCCATTTGCGGAAGCTGTGCCGTTAGAGTAAATGACCATGCGTTTCTATCATGTAAAACTTCATTGGATGAGGTTTTAGAAACATTTTCTACTAATTACTTAACCTTTGAACCTTTGAAAAATTTTGACGTGATCAAGGATTTGGCAATTGCTTGGGAACCTAAGATGGAAAAAATGGAGCAGGTTAAGCCGTGGTTGATCCCTTCAGATGAGGGCAGTAAAGAGGATGGCTTTATTCAGGCTGAGGACGATTACCATGATATTTCCTCCCCAACCGATTGTATTTTGTGCGGTGTTTGTGCATCAGAATGTAACCAGCTTGCAATAAATGATGGAACATATTTGGATCCGTTTATCCTAAATCGTGCTTACCGCTTTGCTGTTGATTCACGGGACGGTTCACCACAAGAGCATATTCGTCCAGTTTATGAAAATGAATTATGGAAATGCCTCCACTGTATGCAGTGTGTGACAAAATGTCCAAAGGGTATTCCATTAACAGAACAGATTGCTTACTTACGCTCAGAATCTATCAAAATGGGTGAAGTGAAAAACTTAGGAGCACGACACGCTTTTGCTTTCCATGATGATGTAAAGAGCAAAGGTCGCCTAAATGAAGTCATGCTACCAATTAAAACAGAAGGTGTCCTCAATACCGTGAAGGCCCGTGTTCCGTTTGCCTTGAGAATGATTAAAAAGGGTAAAATCAACCCGCTTCATATGCCAAAGGCTGTCGAAGGTATTAAAGGAATTAGAGAGATTTATAAGTTTGCACAGGAGGTAAACGACTAATGAAATACGCCTTTTTCCCAGGATGTACATTGGAATCAGCAGCAGAAGAGCTTATGATTTCTACTAAAAAAGTAGCATCTGCATTAGGGATTGAATTAATAGAATTAAATGGTTGGACTTGCTGTGGGGCAAGCCACATTCAAGATGTCGATAATTTCTTAGCCACGTCTATTAACGCTAGAAACATTGCTTTGGCAGAAGAGCTAGGCACGTTAAAATTATTGACTGTTTGTAATACATGTACATTAATGCTAAGAACAGCTAAGTTAAAAATGGATAAAAATGAAAAGCTTCGCACTAAAGTAAATGAAGGCCTAAGCAGAGCGGGACTTCAGTACAAGGGTACAACTGAAGTAACGCATTTCCTTTGGGCATTAATTGAAGATTATGGTTTGGAAAATCTACGCAAAAAAGTAAAAAGACCATTAACTGGTTTAAAAGTAGCTAATTTCTATGGCTGTCATATTACCATGCCACCCGATATCATGGGCTTTGAAAACCATATGAATCCGCAATCGATGGAAATGGTTGCCGAGGTGCTTGGGGCAGAGAGTGTTGACTTTGATCAAAGATTAGCTTGCTGTGGTTTCCATGCTGTTTTTCCAGCTGAAAAAGAAGTAATGGATTTAACAGGCAAAAACTGTCTGTCACCAAAATATGCAGGTGCAGATTGCATCGTCACTCCATGTCCGCTTTGTCAAATGCAGCTTGATGCATATCAGCCTGACGCACAAAAAGGATTTAGCGAAGATATTACGATGCCAATCCTGCACTTACCGCAGTTGATCGGTCTTGCCCTAGGTTTCTCACCTGAAGAGCTGGCGATCCAAAGACACGTCGTAGATGCGATTCCGGCATTAAAAGGATCGTTAATGACTGTTTAATAAGTTAAGTGAGTTTTGCTATGGTACCAAGCGTCATAAGATTTTGAAGTAAGGGGATATTTTAAATGAAATATACCTTTGAGAAAAAGGCTAAATTAGTCGGGAAGGTTGGTAGTGGGAAGCTGTGGTTGTTGAATATTGAAGACGACTGGATTCATGACCAATACGGTGAAAGCCATATTTACCATGGCAGGATTCACTCAAGTAAAAAAGCCTTTCATCCATTATCAACAACAATTTCCGGCTACTTCCAAGACGAAGATACCCAGAAGTGGATCAAACTAAAATATGGAGTCGCAACCGTCGATCCAACAAACCTAGACCACTCCTGGAAAACCGACATCAACCAACTAGTGAAAATCTCCATCAACACCGGAGTATATCAACACTACAAAACCGGGACTGCCGCGGCTGCTTTAACGCGCTAAACCACTAAGTGGTGCCTGACCCCCGGCGCTGTGAAGAGTTAAAGCAGTAGAGAGTGCCAAAGCCCCCCTGGCACTTTTATACGCGAAAAATCCCCTTACATGTGAAGGGGATTTTTTGCGTTGTTTCTGTTTTAGCGAATCGGTTTTGCGGAATGGCTCTTGTACCAATACCGAAACGAGCCATCTCCAAGCTCTTTATATTCAATGCCAGCATCATCGAAGGCTTTTTTGAGGCTGGATCGCTCCAGTTCCTGTTTGTGGGCCAATTCATCAAAGTGGGCGTTTAGCTCATCAAAACTATTGTCCTTCCTAGCCTTATCTAAATAAGATAATACCAACATTCGTTCCTTCATTACCGCCATGAAGGATTTTTTATGGTTGCTAAAGCCTTTCGGTGTTTTAAGATTCTTGGTTGTCTTTGTCAGTTCCTGAAGCTGGTCTTGAGTATTTTTGATCTCCACCGAATATTCCTCAGCAGATAAACGAAATAATTTAAGTTTAACGTTTTTAACGATTGCATCACTATCGTCATTGTAAAGGTCTGTTTTATCCAAATATGTGACCAACAGCTTGTCCTCGTTGACAAAATAGCGGTTATAAAGATTGATAATTTTGTCTGAGAAGATATATAAAAGTAATAATAATCCTAATAAACCAATAAAACGAAATAGACGCTTTCTTGTTAAATTAGGGTCCTTCTTGATTGACTTTCCGGAATTGTTATCAGAGGGAGTATGCATAACGGAGCCTCCTCATTTTTTGCAAAAAAGCAAATCGGATTAAATAAGCGATCAAAAACAGTACTAATATCATCTACTAATATTGTGAAGAAATACCGGGAAATTTGCAAGAATCGGTGGCTCGGTACAGCTTTAAGTCGTCATTCGGTGCCTGACCACCGTTAAAAGTAAAGCATTAAAGAGAAGGAGTGAGCGGTGGGCACCTCTATTTGATTTTTATTATATTAGGAAATTATCTTCCCATTTATTTCTAGTAATCTTATAATTAAAATGACTATTAAAATCCGAAAGGGCAAACCTGGGGAAATTCAGGGACGCAAAGCTATAGGGGCTAAGATCGTATTCATTGATGATGCCAGCCAGTTGCCGAAGAGTAAGCTGCTTACTATTCTTCGGAGTAGTTTTTTTATTATCTCCTAAGGGCTTTAATCGTTATAAATTACTTGTAGGAGGAAAAAACGATGAAAAGAAGAATTTGCTTAACAGCGCTTACTCTTTTGTTTGCAATGGGAACTTCAGTGAGCGCAAATTCCGAGGTGACAGACACTGCTGGAATAACGCCTGACGAATTTCTTTATCCAGTGGACAAGCTTTATGAAGAGGTAGAATTAGCAGTTACTACTGACGCTGTAAAGGAAGCCGACCTTTTGCTAGAGCAAGCTGATGAACGACTTGCTGAAGCGGAGGCAATGACGGTAGAAGAACAACCGGAATTAGTTACGGAGACCATATCTGATTATACTGAGGTCCTTGCAGAGGCTCAGGACGCGGTTTCTGATGTCGTAGCTAATGAAGAGGTTGAGGACCAAACAAAACAAGAGCTTGGGGAGCAATTAGCAGACGCTGCAGAAATTGATGAAGATCTGGCCAATCAACTAAGTGAAGACCAAAAAGTTGAGGTCAAGGAACAACAGGACGAAGCTTTTCTAGTTGCCAACGTAGTACAGGGACTTGATACAGATGTTGTTAAAGCATTACGTAGTGAGGACCTTGGATACGGAGAAATTGCAAAGGTGATCGCCCTTTCTGAGATTAGCGGGAAGACGGTTGAAGAAATAGTCGCCCTTTTAAACAGTGGAGAAACAGAAATCGGCGGAGTGATGCAAGAACTTAACATTACTATGACTCAAGTTAAGGCTCAAGCCCTCTCTAAAAAGATAGATTATCTAGAGCAAGCAATCGAAACAGCGAAAGCCGAGGGAAACACGAAAGCAACAGAAAAATATACGAAAAAGTTAAAACAGCTTAATGCTAAAAAAGATAAACTTGCAACGAAACTTAATCAAGATTCGGCAGTAGAAGACGATAATCAAACTGAAGTTGAAAAAATAGACACAGATGAGTTGGCTGCGGATGGTGCGGTGTCAACAGAAGCCTTACCAGCCGCTGCAATTGAAGAAGAAACAGCGTCTCCATTAGCCACTTCAACAGAAAATACAAGTAAACCAAATGCTGATGTTAAGAAAACAAGCCAGAAACCTGACCAAGTTGCCGAAAAAGCAAAACAAACAGCGGAAGTCGCCAAACAAACTGCTGAGGCAGCAAAAGTTCAAGCAAAACAGATAGAAGAAACTGCAAAAATGCAGGCCAAGCAAACCGCTGAGGCAGCAAAAACACAAGCAAAACAAGCTCTAGAAACTGCAATAGATCATGGAAAACAACAACAATCAAAAGAAAATAACGGAAAATAAAAATCAATAAAAGTGCCAGACTTTCGGGAGAATTAATCCAAAAGGAAGTCTGGTCTCTTTTTTTATTAAATGAATTAGACAAAGTCCAGGGTTACCTCACTCTGAGCCGAAGAACTAAAAAGAACAATAAAACAGCAGACGCTTTATTGCGTTAAAGCGCTGAGTGGCGCCTGACCCCCGGTGCTTTAAAGTGTTAAAATGCTGTGAGAAGTCAAAATAAAATAATCAAAACCAAAATACCTGCGTCCCTTCCTTATAGGGGCGCAGGTATTTCTTTAGGCAATTTTCCTGACATACGCGGTACTTTCCGTGGATTATAATTGATACCATCAGAGGAAAATATCATCACAATCATTCTGCCATTACCGGACTGAGCCCGAATGAGCACAGGCTGATTATACTTGTTTTTAAAGGTGAAATCGGGACCGTACCAACTGACCGTTGCATCCCGGCCGTCAGGAACATAAGGGACCTTCTTGCTGTGGGAATAACGCTCCACAATCTCTAATCCCGACTGATCCACAGCATTATACAATGTCGAGGACACCTGACAAATCCCGCCCCCGATTCCCTCTGAAAGCTCGCCTTTAACAATCACCGGTGCCGGTAAATATCCTTTCGCTTTCGTCCTTTTTCCGACAATCCGATTAAAAGAAAACTTCTCCCCAGGAAAAATCACGGTATTATTAATCTTAGCAGTCGCTAGATAAATATTATGGGAACGTTCTTCATTTCTAGAATTATAATAAGTCACATAATGTCCAAGCATCTCAGTCCTAATATCAGAAATCAGTTCGCTATCAATTCGCGGGTATATTGCGCGAACAGGGACTTCGATTGTTGCGGGCCCAGTGCTGTAGAAGTACTTGTAGAACTGCTCCGTAAATTTGCTTCGGTTTAGCACAGCACCAGTTTTTTCGGCATAAATATTTCCGCTTTGGTCCAGACCTGCATTGACTGGTTCTTTCTTAATTTGCTGAGCCACTTTTTCCTCGAGCTGTAACAAGCTGTTTTTATTAAAAAAAGGAAGCATTTGAATAGGCATCATAAAATCGGAACGGTTCACCACAGCAATGTTATCACCATTCAGGTTGATTGATAAATTATCTGCTGGTACCTCGGTCGTTTGACTTAGAAAAATAAACGCAAAAAACCACATGAAATTCAATTAAATTCACCCCTCACATAGTATGGGTAAGATGAATTCGTTTCATGTGGCAGAAATAGAAGATTCTTTTTGCGTACAGGTGGCTGGCTTTTGGAAAAATAAACATCAAATAAATCTTTGTAAGTAATTCCACACAACAAAAATCACTAATATAACAGCAACCCCAATGACGCCAGTCTTATCAATTTTTCGCTGTTTGAACAAACGAAGAACAATATGCAATACAATACTGGCAACAATGAGCCCAAGTAAATTAGGCAATAAATTAAGGAATAAATAGGCGAAAATGAATTCACTATTAAAATAAATAGAAATCATCAAGCCCAAAAACAACACAAGTAAGGTTATAAGCGGTGGTGCTAAACGGACAATTAATTTCTGCGAGTACCGAAATGCTACGATGGATAAGATTAATATCAAAAGAAAAAATGCAATAAGTATATAAGTTTGCATAATAAAGTCCTCCAATTAATATGTATTAATCTCCCTCTATATATTATAGCTTTATCGTCCCTGTTAAATATTTACTTTCACTGGATTATTCTTAAAAGTGAGTTTTATTCAAAGGTTATAAAGAGAAGGTGAGTAATAGTTCCATTAAGTTGGATATTACCTGATTTTGTAATGAATCTCTATAAAATCAGCAAATAAACTAATATTATTTTAAAATATAAAGGAAAATAAAATGAAGATAAAGAAAAACTATTAGTAACCGTAAATAAAGGAGGAAGTTCAAATGGGTATTCTAGATGGTCTAATGGGGAATGTTTCCGAAGTAGACGTAAAAGAGGTAGAAAAAGATCTTGAACTGATTATTGCTAATAATGAGCGAGTTGAAAAAGCCTATAAACTAATACGAGACCTCATCGTATTCACCAATACAAGACTGATTTTAATCGATAAGCAGGGGATGACAGGGAAAAAGGTTGAATATCATTCAGTTCCTTACAAAAGTATCACCCATTTTAGCTGTGAAACAGCCGGAACCTTTGATCTTGATGCCGAACTAAAAATCTGGATCTCCGGTTCGGATCAACCAATCGAAAAACAATTCAAAAAAGACAAGAGCATCTTCGACGTCCAAAAAGCCCTCGCCACCTACATCGCAAAATAAAAGAAGGCTCTTTTCGTAAATTTTGTTGCTCTCTGAACTTATATATGCTCACTAAGCGGCGATTTCGGACAGCTTTGGTGAAGAGCCGCAATGATTACCAAAATCCGAAGTGGCAGGAAAAACGGGAACAACAGAGCCGCAATGATGCCCAAAATCCAAGAGTCGAGGAAAAATGGGAATCAAAGAGCCACTATGATGCCCAAAATCCGAAGTGGTAGGAAAAATGGGAACAAAAAAGCCGCAATGATGCCCAAAATTCAAGAGTCGCGGAAAAATGGGAACCAAAGAGCCGCAATGATGCCCAAAATTCAGGAGTCGCAGAAAAATGGGAATCAAAGAGCCGCAATGATGCCCAAAATCCAAGAGTCGCGGAAAAATGGGAACCAAAGAGCCGCAATGATGCCCAAAATCCGAAGTCGCAGGAAAAACGGGAACCAAAGAGCCGCAATGATGCCCAAAATCCAAGAGTCGCGGAAAAATGGGAACCAAAGAGCCGCAATGATGCCCAAAATCCCGACTTGTGGTGCCTGACCCCCGGCGCGGTGATGTGGTAAAGCGCAATTCAGATTCGGTATTAATCAAACGTTTGATTGAATGGAGTGAAGCATAGGTGTACCAAATTGTTGGTCACCTTAATCAAACGTTTGATTGAAATTCAATTTTAGGGGCTAGCATAATATTCCATTATTCCTCAAATAACTTTATAATTTAAGCATATCTATTTTTCCTAAGAAAATTTACTACACTACATTCGTAAACCGTAGGAGGAAGCCATATGCTAGCAGGAATTGAAGCAGGTGGAACGAAATTTGTCTGTGCAGTTGGTGATGAAAGGGGAAATATCGTCGAGCGGATTCAGATCCCGACAACTGTACCTGAAGAAACCCTTCAACATGTGAGCAATTTTTTCAAAAAATATGAAATAGATGCAATCGGGATTGGCTCATTTGGTCCAGTTGATGTGAACCTGGAAAGCCCAACATATGGGTACATCACCTCCAC
The DNA here is from genome assembly GCF_000242895.2 of Bacillus sp. 1NLA3E. NCBI lineage: Bacteria > Bacillati > Bacillota > Bacilli > Caryophanales > Bacillaceae > Bacillus > Bacillus sp. 1NLA3E. The sequence goes on along the minus strand of NC_021171.1, from coordinate 4,380,686 downwards.
CCCGAAAACAGCTTGGAAAAACTATCCGCTTGTTCAATCTTTAAAAGGCGCATTCCCAGTTCCAATTGGTTTCAATACCGATGTAAATGCGGCAGCACTTGGAGAAGCCACTTTCGGTGCAGCAAAAGGGTTGGATAGTTGCCTGTATATCACAATTGGGACAGGCATTGGTGCTGGAGCCATTGTTCAAGGCAAGCTACTTCAGGGGCTTTCCCATCCTGAAATGGGTCATACTCTCGTTCGACGCCATCCAGCTGACCACTATCAAGGCAAATGTCCATATCATCATGATTGTCTGGAAGGTCTTGCAGCAGGTCCTGCGATCGAAGAACGGTGGGGCGATAAGGGAATCAACCTCGTTTCCCGCGAAGAAGTCTGGAAGCTTGAAGCGTATTACATTGCACAGGCTTTAATGCAATACATATTGATTCTTTCTCCGAAAAAAATTATCCTCGGTGGTGGAGTCATGCACCAGAATCAAGTATTCTCGTATGTCTATCAACACCTGGAGGAAATTTTAAACGGGTACATTTCATTACCCGAGCTTTCCGAGTATATCGTCATTCCTGGATTAGGAGACAATGCCGGAATCATCGGATCACTTCTGTTAGCAAAACAAGCACTATCTGTAAAATATGGCGAGTAGGTAGCTAGAGCCAACAACAGAGGCGTGAAAACGTAAATGATAAGGAATACTTATAGAAAAATTAACTGGAGGGTACCATTTTTGCAACCACTACTTTTGAGACCGACATTTAAGGAACGGATCTGGGGGGGAACCGCTTTACGAACTGATTTTGGATATGACATTCCTTCTGAAAAAACAGGTGAATGCTGGGCTATTTCTGCCCATCCAAATGGTCCTTCAATCATTGAAAACGGAACATTCGCTGGGAAAACATTGGATGAGCTATGGAAAGAGCATCCTGAGCTCTTCGGAAACCCAAAAGAAGCTGTTTTCCCACTTTTGACCAAAATTCTCGATGCAAACGTTGATCTATCTGTTCAGGTTCACCCTGACGATACCTACGCACAAGAGCATGAAAATGGCGAACTTGGAAAAACGGAATGCTGGTATATCATCGATTGCAAGGAAGGCACTGATATCGTCTTTGGCCATTATGCGAAAACAAAAGCCGAATTAATTCAGCAAATGGAACAGGGGAATTGGAATCAGTTGCTCCGTCGGGTAAAAATAAAACCTGGTGATTTTTTCTACGTGCCAAGCGGGACTATCCATGCAATATGTGAAGGAACCCTTATACTAGAAACTCAGCAAAGCTCGGACACAACCTACCGCGTTTATGATTATGACCGCCGCGATGAAAATGGGAATTTACGCGAGCTTCACCTTGAAAAAGCGATAGATGTTACAACGGTTCCTCATCAAGATACTGCAAGTCAGCCGACCGTCGAAACAAGAGACGGCGTAACGATTACAACCTATGTTCAATCAGAATTCTTCTCAGTCTACAAATGGGATATTGAGGGGAGAGCTTCCTTTACCTTCAATGATCAATACTTGCTGTTAAGCAACATTAACGGTGAAGGGACAATCACTCACAACGGAGAACAATACACACTGAAAAAGGGCACAAACCTTATCATCCCAGTAAACTTCGGCCCATTCACAATCAGCGGCCACTGCCAACTCATCGTCTCCCACCCATAAAAAAAGCATGGTTCAGATTTATCAATCAACGCGTTAAAGTACGATTGGGTGCCTGACCCCCGGCGCGGTACAGTGGTGAAGCGACAATAAAAGCAATAGCTCTTCTTAATTGTTAAGGGGAGCTACTGCGCAAAATAAATTACCAGAATTAACTCAAGTTTTTTGTTGACGCACTTCTGGCAAATAAATTATGATAACGGTGTACAATTGTGTCCACTCAAAACACATTTGCAAACAAACCAACCCAAACAACCAAAAAAGGAGGTAACCAGATGGCGAGAAAGCTCCGTCCGTGGTATCCAGGGGCCATCTATCATATCACCGCCCGTGGAAATCGGCGTGCTCCAATTTTCCTCGGCACTCATGACTATTTAAGGTATTTGAAAATCCTCGAGGATGTCCGCGAAACGTATCCCTTTATCCTACACTCCTACTGTTTGATGACCAACCACCTCCACCTCCAGCTCGAAACATCCGAACATCACATCCAAGAAATCATGAAAACAATCCATTCGCGTTACGCAAAATACCTAAATCTACGTTTAGAGGTAGATGGCCATGTCTTTCAAGGGCGGTATGGAGCAAAACTAATCCTAGCCGACGAATACTTTTTAGAAGTCAGTCGTTACATCCACCGAAACCCACTAGAAGCCAACATGGTTAAAAATCCCGCTGATTACCCTTGGAGCAGCTATTCCTCATACGTGCACCAATCAAAAAATCCACACATAGATCAAACCAAAACCCTATCTTATTTTTCCGAACCAGCGCACATCAAATATCGTGAATTTGTCGAGGAAGAGGTGGAAGCAAATTGACAGCTATCGTAACAAGCATTGGATTAAAAGGCTTAGAAGGGTACCGGATACAAGTTGAGGATTTTGCCCAGCAAGGGATGGAGTCGATCACAATCGTTGGCCTACCTGATGCTTCCGTAAAAGAATCGAAGAGGCGAGTTGCCGCTGCCCTGTACTCCACAGGATATTCAATCAGCGGCCAAAAAATCATGATTAATTTATCGCCCTCCGAACTTAGGAAAAACGGTCCATTATACGATTTGCCCATGGCAATAGGGGTTTTGCAAAGTGTAAATCTTCTAAATATAGAACGATCAGACCAAGTAGGTTTTGCCGGGGCACTATCACTAGACGGAGCCGTCCACCAGCAAGCGGGATGCTCCCAGTCGTTCTAGCTGCAAAAAAAATAGGCCTAAAAAGGCTCTATATTCCTTACGACGAGAATCTTCCCGTTTTTGATTTTGAAAAAATAGAGATCGTTTATGTTTCTTCATTAAAAGAAGTCATCGCCCACCTATCCGGGAAACCGATCCATTCAAGCTATCCGTACGAGAGGGAAGAAAAACCACTACCCGCCACACCACACATTGATTTCTAACAAATTATCGGACACAAACATGCGAAACAGGCCATAGAAATAGCAGCCGCAGGAGAACACCACCTATTTAGGTTATGGTACATTATCAAGCTAAAATATTTTTGATGTTTTAAGAAAAATAAGAACACTGATATATAAACTAACTTGGTGCGGTGCTTCAATAACGAAGAATCGCATTTCTTTCTTTATTTAAGTAACGGGTCAGTTTAGTTGTGCGAAATGTTCCTGGTTAAATTGAGATTGGTCACAATCTTCAGGTAAAGGCCAGGCAGTTCCTTTCGGAACTGAAGGGTTATATCGAAGAATCAAATGATGGGGTAACGCCCGGAAGGGTTCTCTCTTAGCCGAATAGCATTAGATTTAGTAAGAATGATAGTGTTATAAGCTCGGTGAAAAGGCGTGAGAAACTATCGTAGCAGTGTGGCTGCCGAAACCCTACTCGAGGGAGTGGTGTAGTTCATGATGCTTGAGTTGAATGAATATGGTGAGGATGCAAATACACCTAAAATAAAAAGGTAAAGCTGACGAACTTCTGAATGTACGGGTCTATACCTGCAATACATAGAAATGTGTATATCACCAAATTGTGAGGTTAGTCGTGGGTGAGTAAGAATAACTAATATAAAAATCCATGATACGTTATAGGCGTATGTGTGCTAACAGGCTTAAAGGAAGCACCTAAGTTCATTCTTTAATAGATATAATTCAACATTGTAAGCTGATAACGTGGAGGGCTTACTCCCTGTGAACCGTTGGCAAGGAAAGCAATAATGATATTAGTTACTGTATAATTTGCCTTCATATCAGTGAAAGTGGTGGCACAGTACCAATGAAATGTCTAATCCACATGGAGGAATAGCCACTAGACTAATGAAGAATCATTCAACCATGTAATGCAGATTTTTATCGATTAATAAGGTTCTTGTGAGACTAAAAGAGGTTTAACTCCGAAAGGAGTTTCCGACTTATTGAAACGAAAGAAGCTGAGGCACAATGAGTATTATAACTTACAGGGGTGCTTTGACGCTCTTTATGCTCAAAGTGTCAGTGGTGAAAAGTTTTATGGATTAATAGAATTGATGAGTTCTAATGAAAATATTCGTCTTGCCTACCGAAATTTCAAAAGAAATACAGGTAGTAAAACGGCAGGTACAGATAATCTTACGATTAAAGATATTTGTCATTTATCGGTGGAAGATGTAATAAACACGGTTCAAATCATGTTTAAAAACTACAAACCTAAAATGGTTAGACGAGTGTTTATTGACAAAGGGAATGGAAAACTTAGACCCTTAGGGATTCCAGCCATCTGGGATAGAATTTTCCAACAGTGTATTCTACAAGTATTGGAGCCCATTTGTGAAGCTAAATTCCATAAACACAGCTATGGATTCCGACCAAATAGAAGCACCCATCATGCCAAAGCAAGGTTCGAATTCCTTGTCAATCAAGCTGGGCTTCATCATTGTGTGGATGTCGATATAAAAGGTTTCTTTGATAATGTGAATCACGGAAAACTTTTGAAACAGCTTTGGTCATTGGGGATTAGGGACAAAGTATTACTCTCCATTATTTCAAGATTATTAAAAGCAGAGATTGATGGAGAAGGAATACCAGCCAAAGGAACACCGCAAGGTGGAATTTTATCACCTTTATTATCAAATGTCGTTCTCAATGAACTTGATTGGTGGATAAGTAATCAGTGGGAAACATTTGAAAGCAACTTTAAATATAAGACCAGTGGAATCAAGTATCAAGGACTTAAAAAATCTGGGTTAAAAGAATGCTTTATCGTCCGCTATGCGGACGATTGTGTGCCACGAAGGAACACAAAAGCAACTCGAAGAGTTGCATAGTGTAACATGCTGCACAAAAGATGAGGGTTGGCCCCTCGAAATCGCCATACAGGTGGAGATTTCAAACCACCCTAAGATGCTTTAGTCAAAAGCTATGGTATTGAGCGTTAGGGAAAAGGCAGTGCAAGACACTGTCAGGTACGTATTAAGGAGACGAAAACCACTGAACCGCTGAAGAAGTATCGAAAGCGTAGAAATGTCATCAAAACTGAGGGGGAGTCGTTAACTCAGGATAAGTTCGGAGGAAACCTGTTTACTGTCCGTTCGGTGACCGGTATAAAGGCGGCGTGAACTTAATACAGGCTTTTGTGTGGAACGTGGGAACCTACGACATGGATGCCAAGGGAGAGATTTCAAGTGGAAGCCCCACAAGAATCAGAGTACCAATGCCATGTATAGGGGCGGAATAACTCGTAGTAGCAATGAAATCTCCTAACGTTGATGGAGCAAAGGGGTTATATTATTCAGTTTTATAAACAAGTCAACCATCAAAAGTGGGAGGAACTTATGGATAAAACAAAGCCATATGAAATATCTAAAAAGATAGTGTATGAAGCCTTTATAAGAGTTAAAGCAAATAAGGGTTCAGCAGGAATTGATGAACAATCCATAGAAGAATTTGAAAGAAATCTAAAAGATAATCTATATAAAGTTTGGAACAGAATGTCATCGGGAAGTTACTTCCCTCCAGCAGTTAAGGCTGTAGAAATACAAAAGAAAGCTGGGGGTACTAGGACACTTGGAATTCCAACGGTTGCGGATAGAATTGCACAGATGACAGTGAAATTATATTTCGAACCTTCGGTAGAACCATTCTTTTATGAGGATTCCTATGGATATAGACCTAAGAAAAGCGCCATTCAAGCAATAGAGACAACTCGAAAAAGATGCTGGAAGTACAATTGGATACTTGAATTTGATATAAAAGGTTTATTCGATAACATCGATCATGAGTTCCTGATGAGAGCTGTAGATAAGCATACAGACGTAGAATGGGTTAAGCTGTACATCAAAAGATGGTTAACCGCACCATTTCAAACAAAAGAAGGAATAAAAGAACGTACCTCCGGCACACCGCAAGGTGGTGTCATAAGTCCGGTGCTAGCAAATTTGTTTCTACATTATGCGTTTGATAAATGGATGGCTATTAATCACCCCAGCAAACCATTCGCTAGATATGCAGATGACGCAGTCATCCACTGTAAGACAGAGGAAGAAGCAAAGAAAGTGCTCAAATCCTTAAGCAAGAGAATGAACGAATGTAAACTCGAACTACATCCTTCCAAAACAAAAATTGTATATTGTAAGGATGCGGACAGGAAAGAAGATCATGAAAACATAGCGTTTGATTTTCTGGGATACACGTTCAGACCAAGGCTGTCAAAGAACAGGTGGGGAAAACACTTTGTGAATTTCACGCCAGCCATCAGTAACAAATCTAAGAAATCAATACAGCAAAAAGTGAGAGATTGGAAACTACAATTGAAGGCGGATAAAGAGCTCATAGACCTATCAAATATGTTTAACTCAGTAATTCAAGGGTGGATTAACTACTATGGGAAATTCTACAAATCTGAAATGTACTCCTCTTTAAGGCACATAAACAAAGCCTTAATTATGTGGGCGAGAAGGAAATATAAAAAGCTATCTCGACACAAGAAAAGGGCAGAACATTTTCTAGGCAGAATTTCTAAACAAAATCCTAAACTCTTCAAACACTGGGATATAGGCATCAAACCTACGGCTGAATAATGGGAGCCGGATGAGCTGAGAGGTTCACGTCCGGTTCTGAGAGAGACTACTGGGGAGGTTCCAGTGGTCTACTTGCCTTAAAGTTTTGTGCAGAACTCGTTCTCAAGCAATCAGAATGAACTATGCCATAAAAGACTTTTTGAAAACAAGATTACACCTTGAAACCAGCGATGAAAAATCAAAGGTAATTAACCTAAAGAAAAACTCTTCCGAGTTTCTCGGCTTTACTTTTAAAGTAGTAAGGAAGGGAAAAACTAGGTTTGGTCATGTAGTCCATTCACATATGTCTAGAAAAGCAAAGGCTAATGCCTCTAATAAAATTAAAGAAGCAATCAAAGGTACCCAGAAGAACCCTTGTGTAGAAAAGGTCTGGCATTTCAACACAGTTGTAATGGGAATCCAAAACTACTATTCCGTAGCCACCCAAATTACAACAAATCTTAATGAGTTAAACTTCTACCTAAGAAAAACACTGTATAATCGTTTAAAAATTTTTAGAACAGATGCGAATTTTCATGAGATGACTAAAACTCTACAAAAAAGGTACGAAGGTTACAAATCGAAACTATACAAAATACAAAGTATGGTATTTGTGCCCATATATGCCCAGAAGCATAAAACAAACCTATGCTTTTCGCAGGAAACATGTAATTATACTGCCGAAGGTAGAGATAAAATCCACAAAAGTCTAAAGGCTGTAAATAAAAGGATTTTATTTTCAATTATGAAAAACTATATTCCAAATCGGTCAATTGAATATAACGATAATCGAATAAGTAAGTTTATTGCTCAATATGGGAAATGTGCGGTAACAGGAGTTGAGCTTGGCATTAATGATTGGCACTGCCATCATAAGAACCCGTATCATCTGTCAAAAGATGATACATTTTTAAATTTAGTGATACTCCATGAATCAGTGCATCGACTGGTCCACCTAAAGGATATTGAAAAGACAAAGAAATTAAACAAAGTCTTAAAACTTACCAAAAAGCAAAAAGAAAAAATTAACGAACTTCGATTACAATGTAAAAATGAAGCCATATGATTTCGGAAGAAAGCATCATCAATCTAAACAAATACATAGAATTGAATGAATTGGATTAGTTGGAACGCCGTATGCGGTGAAAGTCGCACGTACTGGTGTGGACAGGGGGAAAAGGGAGCGATAACTTCAAACCCTTACCTATCTGTATTAATAAACTTCTGTTTTAATAATTATTTCCTTTATTCTGTTTAGCTGAAAGTATTGATAATGAATGCTTTGCACTTATATTCCCTTTTTGTGCTTCCTTCTTTAGAATTAAAACCATAATTACACGACAAATAATGAGAACAGATAAAAAAGCAGAAAGGTCGATTATTTTTGCAAATGGTTTAAGGTAAACGAATACTTCCATCGAAGTCAAAACAATACCATAATATCCAGTAATGAAAAAACCTGAAAATAAGATGCTCCATCGTAAATAGCTATCCCAAGGACTTTTAAATTGGTAAATAATCATAGCAATCAACGGTGCAACCGTTAAGTTACTTCCAAAGAAATTAGGATAAACAGGAAACAAAGACATATTGTCCGCCCAAAAACCAAAGAATAACCCAATGGAATCGTAAACTACAAATGCCACCGACACAAGAGAACCATATAGCAAAATCTCAACTATTCGCTTTTTGTCTAAAAGATAAAAAAATAAAAAATAGCATACGACAATTATAAACAGCATAAAAAACCACTCAAATGTAAACATTTCTTGATTAAGCCACTTATTTAAGATTTGTTTGTTCAATACATCGGTGTTTTGTCGTACTTCATCATTAGTAACCATTTCAATACCCCTTAAAAACATTTTTATGGACTTAATATTTGTAAAAAACTTGAAATGTATTCTACAGGTTTAAGCTTTCTTTTAATACGAAGGGTAGTTTTAGTTGAAGAAGCAAAAAAAAGAAATGGCTCAAATTCATTTAAAAACTGAGCCATTTCTTTTGATTACAAAGCCACTACAAAATACGGTTCAAATATATTTACATCTTTAAATGTAATGTTATGTTTTGCGATAACAGAACCTCTAATGTATTAATGACAGGGCCGCCCGGATGTGGGAAAAGCCTCCTCGCCGAAAGTTTTCCATCGATCCTACCTCCATTAAGTAAAGAAGCTCAACTGGAAATGATCAGTATCTATCAATTAGGAGGAGCTCCCATAAACGATTATTATTTCCCACCCTATCGAAACCCGCACCATTCTGCTTCAGGTGTGTCAATTATTGGAGGAGGCCAAATTCCAAAACCTGGGGAGATTTCATTAGCACATCGTGGGGTGTTATTTCTGGATGAAGTCGCCGAATTCACAAGAAAAACGCTTGAAATGCTCCGCCAGCCGTTGGAAAGTGGGGAAGTGACAATCTGCCGTGCCCGTTCAACAGTATCTTATCCCGCCAAATTCATTCTATTAGGAGCAATGAACCCATGCCCCTGTGGTTATTCAGGGTCAAACACCCACTACTGTGCTTGTACTAAAAAAGAAATTCATGCCTATCAAAATAAACTCTCCGGGCCTATTAGAGACCGATTCGATATAATCTTAAACTGAATTCGGTAAAGTTAGAATGGCAATCATCCGGTATCCAAGAAACCTCAGACCAAATCCGCAAAAGAGTGACCGAAGCAAGAGAGCGCCAATACGATCGTTATGGACAAGAAATAAGCAACAACCGTGTTTCCTATGAGACACTGATTAAAGATAATCCACTAAGCCGCTATCAATTACAAAACCTCCAAGAAATCTCTTCCAAACAAAACTGGAGCAACCGTGCCCAAATCAAAATCATCAGACTAGCCCGCACCATCGCCGACCTTCAACAAAACATCAAAATCACCGACCAAAACATCCAACACGCCATCCAACTAAAGCACTAAACGTTGCCTGACCCCCGGTGCGGTGATGCGGTAAAGTGCGAATCGGTGCCTGACCCCCAGTGCGGTAGTGTGTTAAAGTGGCACGGATCGATCCAATGTGTGACTGCACCACACTGTGGGGAGTAACTACTATATTCCTCATGAGTCCCCGGTAAACGAGTATCTTCTAAGTAACCATCCATGACAGAAACCTCAAAAAATCTTTTCCTAATATTACTTTCGGCAGGTGCCATGCCCAAAGGTTTTGGCCAATAGACCATTCCTTCATCCCCTCTCAAACGTATAACTCACCGTGACAAAACCAACTGGTCATTACTATGATTTGGTGGAACAATCGGATACACATTTTCTTCTTCCATGACGTTAAACTCCATTAAAACAGGCCCATCTTCCTGGAATGCCTTGGCAATCACATCCCGCGCTTCCTCCTCGGTACTTGCATGATAACCCACAATCCCGTATGCAGAAGCCAGCTTCACAAAGTCAGGCGAGGTCATCTTAACTGAAGAATAACGGCGCTCGTAAAACATTTCTTGCCACTGGCGCACCATTCCCAGGTACCCATTATTCATTATGGCAATTTTAATTGGTAGCCGATAACTGACCGCCGTCATTAATTCCTGTAGATTCATTTGAAAACTGCCATCACCGGTTACACAAATAATCTGCTTCTCAGGGCTCGCAACAGCCGCCCCGATGGCAGCCGGAAGCCCAAATCCCATCGTGCCTAACCCCCCCGAAGTTAAAAATGTTCGAGGTTTTGTAAAATGATAATTGTGAGCAGTCCAAATTTGATGCTGGCCAACATCCGTGACAACGATGGTTTCATCACTCGAAAATTCATCTAGCATCTTAATAACATTTTGCGGCCTTAAAACACTAGTAGAGCTATCAAAACGCGGAACCGTCCGTTGCCATACAGTCGCCTCGGCAACCCAATCCTTAATGTTTTCTTGAACCAATTGAAAATCTAACCTTTCTTTTAAAAAATAAAGAAATTCCCTTGCATCACTAACTATTGGCAAATCGATACGGATGATTTTGTTGATTTCGGCAGGATCAATATCAACATGGATTTTGGTTGAGCTCGGTGAAAAGCCACTGATTTTCCCCGTCACTCGATCGCTAAACCGTACTCCGATTGAAACCAGAAGATCGGCATGATGGACGGCTTTGTTCGCAGCAAAAGTTCCATGCATTCCCAGCATCCCTAAGTGTAAAGGGTCAGCCGTACTTAATGCACCAAGTCCCATTAGTGAACTCACAACAGGAATCCCAGATTGGCGAACGACCTCGCTTAAAATCGCACTAGATCCAGAAATTATGGTACCTCCCCCAATAAAAAATACGGGTTTCCGGGCCTTTTCGATGTATTCAACCGCCTTTTCAAAGGATTTGTCGTGATATAGTTTAGAAGAATTTATTACCGATAGCTTACTCGACATTTCAACTGGATGGTCTGTAAGGACTTCCTTTGAAAGTTCAATGATGACTGGCCCTGGTCTTCCTTCAGCAGCGATATGAATCGCCTCCTGTATAACCCCCGCAAGATCATTCACTTCTTTTACAGTAAAAATATGTTTCGTAATTGGAACATTAATCCCGATAAAATTTAAATCATCACCCGTCTCGTTTTCGATTTTATTAAAAAATAACTGGGCAGTAATGACCACAATTGGAACAGAATCACTATAAGCAGTGGCGATGCCCGTTACTCCATTTGTCACGCCAGAGGCAGTACTTATTATCGCAACTCCAGGCTTGCCAGTGGCTCGGGCATACCCGTCTGCTGCATGAACCGCGGCTTGCTCATGTTTTAATTGCACAAAATTAATATAGGGATTATCTGATATAACATCATATAACGGCAACATCGTATCACCGTGACATCCGAAAACACTTTTTACACCTTGCGAAGCTAAAGATTCAAATAATAAGTCAGCACCTGTTAGTATTTTCGAATTTATCAATCTTTTCACCTGATTCATAGTTTTCTAATAGTTTAAATTATCAGATACGATTTGTATGTGAGTTAAGTCATAAAAGATAAAAAATAATAAAGCGGAATAGGAAAGTGAGGAAGAAATGATCAAGTATTTCTTTAAAAGTCCTACAACGCCGAAATATAAAAACCGCGGAGAGGGCTTGCGCCTCTGAACCGCGGTATCAGTTAAATATATGTTTTCATCCTAGTGAATTTCAATCCGTTTCCGTTCAGTTGCGGAGATTGCTAGTTTAAGACAATTAAGAGTTAGGACACCGTTTTTGAAGATAGCTTCAATCATGTTTTCATTAATGTCCTCAACAAAGAAGCGGCGCTCAAATTCCCCATAATGTCTTTCTTGGCGGATGTAATTATCTTTTTCCTCTTTGGTAGAAGCTTCCCGTTTGGCCGAAATAGTTAAATAACCATGGTCATAATCCACTTTGATGTCTTCTTTTTCGAAGCCAGGCATTTCTGCCTCAATTAGATAATGATCACCTAAATCTTTAATGTCTGTACGGAATTGGTGTAGGTCACCTCTGATTGATGAATGTAGATTGTCAGTGAAGAAATCGTTTAGAGAATCCCACATCTCACCCCAATCCCGATTTCTATGTTTCAATGATAAGTTGGTCATCGCTGATTCCTCCTTTTCTAGCATAAATTACCTTACACCAATATTTTACTCCTTCCAAAAAACGAGTTCAAACAATAACCATCAATTAACAAAGGCACCCAAACAAGCACTAGTCTTTCGTGCGTTAAAGCGCGATTGGATGCCTGACCCCCGGTGCTTTAACGCGCTAAATTCCCATCTATTCAGACTTTCTTTCACGGCATTTCTGGTGTAAATTTATTAAAAAAGTACACTAAAAAGGATGTCATGAAGAAATGAAGCTAAACAAAATCCATCACATCGCAATTATTTGCAGTGACTACGAAAAATCAAAGGACTTCTATGTACGTATTTTAGGGCTTACTCCAGTCCAAGAAATCTATCGCGAGGAAAGAAATTCGTATAAATTGGACCTAGAGGTCAATGGCCTCTACCAAATAGAACTATTCTCATTTCCGAATCCGCCCAAACGTCCGAGTTATCCAGAGTCTGCTGGATTGCGTCACTTAGCATTTGAGGTGGATGATATCGAGGGAGCGGTCGAGCAACTTACGAGCCAAGATATAACATCTGAGCCTATCAGAATTGACCCATATACAAATAAAAAATTCACCTTCTTTGCTGATCCAGACGGATTGCCAATAGAATTTTATGAAAAATAATCCTCCAAAAAAACCACGCCCAACGAATAAATAGTTTGAACCTTATCACAATGAGGTTCAAACTGAAAAAATGTGTTTCATTCACCATTCCCATTGATTTACAAATTATCACCTGGAAGCACAAAACATCAATACAACAAAAAAAGCAGTAGGTAGTAGGGAACCCTTCCCTACTACCTACTGCTTTCCCACACAATCAAATCACAAAATCCATCGCCATCTCCAAATCGTATTGTTCCTTCATCATTTGAATAAACGGCTCGACATACATAGGGTCAAACTGCGAGCCTGAGCAAGAACGTAACTCTTCAAAAGCTTCTTGAAAGGATTTCGCTTTTTGGTAAGGCCGCTCTGTTGTCATTGCATCAAATGAATCAATAATGCACAAAATCCTGGCCAGCTTTGGAATATTTTCGCCTTTCAACCCGTAAGGATAACCTTTCCCATCATAACGTTCATGGTGAAGCTCGACCAATGGCAGAACATCCTTCCATTGCTTATTCGTCGAAATGAATTCCTTCCCAAAAATAACATGATTTTTAACCAATTCCCATTCATGAGAATCGATGTTCCCCTTTTTAAGTAAAATATGCTTGGGAATTTCAAGCTTTCCGATGTCATGCACTAATGCTCCGAGCTTGAAAATTTGACGCTCATGTTCACTGGAATTTAGCTTCTGTGAAAAATCGTCCGCATATTGGAACACCCGCTTACTGTGGCGATACGTAAGGACATCCTTAGCGAGGAACAAGGATAATTTTTGATCAGCTTTCTCCAGCTCTTCTTCAATAATAAACGATGATTCTGCAAAAATTTCCTGATAAATTTGGACCATATTCTTTCCTTGGGCTTTGGACAAATACATCGCCTGATCCGCTTTATTTATAAGCTCGGAAGTGCTATACATATCTTTTTCATACTCCGCAATTCCCGCCGAAAATGACAAACAACCGTAAGGTAGCACTTCAACACCCTCAATACATGTATCATTTACTTTTTTTCTAAAATAGTTTAAAAAAGCATAGGCATCACTACTATTTGTCTGAGGCATTAAGATGGCAAACTCCTCGCCACCATACCGTGCTGGAATGAAATTTTTCGGATAAGTATACGAAGCTATTAATTTCCCGAATATCTTTAGTAACTGATCTCCTTGAATATGACCATATAAATCATTGTATTTTTTAAAATCATCCAAATCAATCAGGGCTAAGCTTAACGGGGAATCTGTTTTTTTAGCTAACGAGACTTCTTTTTCAAGCAACTCCTTAAAGCTGCCGTGATTATATAATCCAGTCAAGTAGTCTATTTGAGCCTTTTTGGTTACCTCTTGAAAAATTTGGAAGTACTGTCTATTGACAATCGATATCAACATTACAACACAAACAAATAGAAATAACCCGAACACCCCTTCATCGTTGATTAAAATTCCTAGAACAAAAGACAAAAGTAGAGTAGTAAAGTAACTAACCAAAAACGTTATATCCTTGATAAACCCCTGTAACACTACCTTTTTGCTTTCATTTTTTAATAATAAGAAATAAAGGATGGTCAGGAGTATATTCACAGCAAAATAACCAGTTAATGAAAGTACATATGGTATTAAGTGCTTTGTTTGGATTTCCCCAACCTTCCCGCCAAACAAAATAAAAATATTGTACGATAGTATAATCATTAACGAGTAAATGGCAAAATTAAATACATGCTTCCACCAAGCAATCTTCTTTTTCCATATTCCGTAAAAAAACGCATTGATTAATAGAATATTTAAGGCTAGGCTTGGCCCGAACAAAAACAAAATAGCCAAATAAATGGCCGAATCCATCGAAATATTTTTTTCGTAAGGTGGGATGGTAATCATAAAATGGCTTAGGATAATAATCGCCCCTAGAAGAACAAATGAGATCGTAGATCCGAAGGCATCGCTAAAATGGAATTGTTGCATCATGAAGAATGCCACTATTCCGATAATTGACACTGTAGCTAAGTAGATTCTAGCGGATTCCATTTTTCTTGGCATTTATCAATCACTCGCATCTATTCAAAGTAGGAGGGAGAAACCGTCAAACGACCTCTCCCATTGTACTTTTATTATAGTGGTAAACCTTTCCTTGGGGAAGTGGATATTTTTGACGGGTCTGGGGCAGTCTTGATTATTCTACATTCTCTAAGCTCCCGCGAAGTTTTCGCTTGGCACCATTCCGCCACATTTTCACCGCTGAAACAGAAACACCTTCCTTTGCGGCAATCTCCCTAACACTCAAACCATCCACGCAAGTGTAAAAAACCCATTTCGTTTGCCCGACTGATAAAGACTCACAATAAGAGAGCAACAACTTCGCTTCAAATGGCATCTTAGCACCAGTATCCTCAATAACCTCCCAAAACTCATCCTTTGGAAACACCATCCGTTCCGCGTGCCGATTTGTTTTCGCCATCTCTGTTAAAAATAAACCTTTAATGTACGTGAATGCATAGTTGGTAAACTCACCTTTGTTAGGGTCGAACTTTAATTTAGCTTCCCATAAGCCGACCAAACCAAGCTGGAAAAACTCGTCCTTATCTTTATAAATGTGTAATGTTTTCATGATTTTATAAATCATCGGTTCATACTGCTTTGCCAGTTCTTCAAAACCTTCCATGAAGAAATCCCTTCAGGGAAGCGCGCTCACCATTGTATTCCCGGGTAACCTAACCATATCGTTTCGGGAAAATTATGACGAATCGAAGAAACCTGATTTTTTCCTAGGGCATTTTCTGATTTTCGGCTAGCGAAAAGACAAAAATGGACACTAAAACAGGCTTTATTTTACAAAAAGGGTCCATTGTTCGAAAAATCAAAAAGCGGTGACGAAATGGTGTCCATACACTAGCTATGTTTGTATCCGAAGGAGTTCGTTTGTGTCGAACGGAGGCTGGCAAAAAATAACGCTTTTAATGAAGGAAAGAGCAACCTTATACAAGTAAAAGCGCACAGTCCCTTTTGCTCCTAGCTAATAGGAATAATACGCAAGCCCCGACAATAAATATAAAATTTCCTAGGAAATT
Source organism: Bacillus sp. 1NLA3E (assembly GCF_000242895.2). Taxonomy (NCBI): domain Bacteria; kingdom Bacillati; phylum Bacillota; class Bacilli; order Caryophanales; family Bacillaceae; genus Bacillus; species Bacillus sp. 1NLA3E. The sequence continues at coordinate 4,364,785 of NC_021171.1, read as the reverse complement.
TGCTGAATTTCCACATGTAGTTGTAGAATTTTGGACCAAAATAAAAAGGCAGGCACTCATTAATTTGAGTATCAGCCTTTGTTTTTCCTAATTACTAATTAAAAAATCACAAACAAAATCGCTCCAAAGCTGATGTCCCTGTTCATTCGGTCCCTCTTGGTCAGTGGATAAAAGAGTTTTAATATCGTCTGTATTCGGGTCTGGCCAAACTCCCCAATGGTTAAGGTAGGTGATCCCTTTTTCCTCAGCGTATTTCTTTAACTCACTAACCTGTGTCGGATAGATTTTTGCTTGATAGACTGGGTAAGATGGCTGTAAAAGAAAGACAATATCTGGCGAGGTTTTTTTTACAGTACCGATAATCGTGTCTAAATCTGCAAGAGTTTTCTCAATTGTAATTACACCGTTATTCTTTAAAATAAACGGTTCAAAAAGCACCATATCTGCCTTTAAGGAAGCTAATTCACGATCCTTTTTCTCAGCAATAAACTGTTCAGACGTCAAATCATATTCTTTAATAGTAACGGACAGGTTCTCATTGCCAAAGGAGTCTATCAGTCTAGCTTTCGTTAGTTCCGCCCAACCGTCGGCTCCGCCTAATGCAGCGGAACCAGCAATCACTATTTTAAAAGTCTTGTTCTCTTTAACTACTTGTTTAAACCGTTTCACGCTTTGTTCAGGCCAGTTCTTTGTTAGCGGAAGAAGTTCATCAATGGTATCTTGCTGTGTGCTCGCTTTGGTAACAGATTCATTAACATGAACTTGACCTTGACCTGCTGCTTGATCGGCTGTTGTTTTCTGTGTCCAGTAGTAATGGCTTATCCCGATAAAGGCAATACAGGCAAGTGCATAAATTACGGTAATAAAGGCTTTCATCCTGCTAACCTCCAAGTCTTATTATCTAGTAGTAATATTTCAGCATAATGAGTTCTAAGTACAATTATGACAAACACGCTAAAAAATGGCAATTACATTTAATGAACTTGCTTTATAATAACACCAAAATCTAACAAAAAAAGGCGACCGTCTACTAAGGACAGTCGCCTAACAAAGTATTATTGAACGATTTCACCATTCCAGTCATTCATACCGCCTTGAACATTGACCAGCTTTTTATATCCAAAGCCCTGCAACGCCTCGGCAGCCTTCATGCTACGATTACCGCTTCGGCAAATGATCACAACTTCGGAATTTTTCCCAAAATCGATTGTATCTTCGCTCAAAGTGCTCAACGGAACATTCGTCATACCACTAATATGCCCAGCAGCAAATTCGTCTGGCTCGCGAACATCAATAAATACAACTTTTTCACTTGGTGCCTTCATTTTCTCTGCCAGTTCTGCAGTTGAAATATTGCTGACGGTAGTGCTGCTATTCATAAATTGAAAGCCAATAAAACCGACAACGAAAACAATAATAAATCCAAAAATGATTTTCTTTCCCATGTCTTGGTCCACTCCTGTATTTAAAAGTAATAATCTAGTATTCCACAGCACCCATCCAGCTCATCATGCCGCCGGTCATATTGGTCACGTTGTAGCCTTGGTATTCTAAGAAACGCGTTGCTTGGCTGCTTCTTCCACCTGATAGGCAAACAATATAATATTCTTTTGATTTATCCAGTTCATTCATCTTACATTCAATTAATCCTAGTGGAATATTGACTGCACTAGGAATTTTCCCACCTGCAACCTCAGCTACTTCACGGACATCAATAATATTCAAAGCCTTTTTCTTATTTAAAAGTGTCTCTAATTCTTTTACGCTAATTTGTTTCATCGAATTTCCTCCCCTTAATTCCAGGCGCTCATGCCACCCTTTACGTTGATAATGTTGTTAAAACCGGCTTTCTTTAACAGCTTGCTAGCCTTATTGCTTCTCATCCCACTTTGACAGATGACGATAATGTCTTTATCATGCGAAAGCTCAGCCGTTTTCTGTGCCAATAGATGCAACGGAATATTCTTAAACTGCCGAATATGATTGGTTTTAAATTCACCAGGCGTCCGAACATCAATAAATTGGATATTGTTATTCGATAAATAGCCTTTTAAATCCGAAGTGGTAATTTGTTTCACGCCTTTAGTCGGGATCATCCTAAGTACTAGCAGTAACACAAAGACCCCGATAATGGCTATATTAGCTAAACTCATTTATTATTTCCTCCTCTTTATACAGTTACCCCTATAGGTATATAGTTTAGCAAATAAAAAAGGAAAAACCTTTTTTATTAACGACTTTTAACTAATAAATTAACTGCCTCTTTCACTAATTCCTCGGAACTTTGTCCTTTGGTTTCAGCATCCTTGACACATTTAATGAGATTAGTACTTACAACAACACCAATTGTGCGGTCAATGGCCGTTCTAGCAGCGGATAGTTGCGTAATGACTTCCTTGCAATCCTTATCTTCTTCCATCATCCGCAGGATTCCTCGCAGCTGTCCTTCAATTCGTTTGACTCTATTTTTTATTTGATCATTATAATCCAATTTTTCAGTGCTCCTTTCTTTTATAAAAATAAGGCTGTGTTAAATTAGAATGTTGATTTCCGCTCCAGGCGCTCGCTTTCCGCGGGCGGTCCGGGAGCCTCCTCGGCGCTGTGCGCCTCCGGGGTCTCCCGTGACACGCTGCTCCCGCAGGAGTCCCGCGCCTTCCGCTCCAATCAACATTGTGCAAAAAATCAACAATGAGCATTAACACAGCCAAAAATAAAGAAGTTATCAAGTTAAACTAGATTTATATTATACCCTAAAGGGTATGAAGTCAAACCAATTTGTTTGCGAAATCGGAAAATTTTTTTACTAAATAAGGCAATATTTTAAAGGTGAGGATAGAAAAAATTTGAAAGGAAAATCTTTTCTCTGGATAGGGTAGGGGGTATGGTGTACAATGATTTCGGAGGGTGATAGATGATGAGTAAAAAAATATTAATTATTGGTGGAGTAGCCGGTGGTGCTACGGCTGCCGCAAGATTACGGAGATTGGATGAAGAAGCAGAAATCATTTTATTTGAGCGCGGAGAATATATCTCTTTTGCCAACTGTGGACTTCCTTATTATATCGGTGAAGTTATTTCAAAACGGGAAAAACTGTTGGTTCAAACAGTTGAAGGGATGAGCCGCAGATTTAAGTTGGACATTCGCAATTTAACCGAAGTGGTTACCATCAACCGTGACAAAAAAACCGTTACCGCAAAACATGTTATGACAGGCGAAACTTATGAGGAAAGCTATGATGTTTTACTTTTATCACCTGGTGCAAGACCAATCGTTCCAAACTTCCCAGGCTTGTCAGAAGCAGGTAATGTCTTCACACTACGAAATATTCCTGATACAGATGAAATTAAGTACCGTGTTGATCACGAAAAACCAAGCCATGCGGTTGTTGTTGGCGGTGGGTTCATCGGATTAGAAATGGCCGAAAACCTAGTGGAAAGAGGCGTAAAAGTAACGATTGTCGAGATGGCCAACCAAGTAATGGCGCCGATCGACTATGAAATGGCAGCCATTGTTCATCAACACCTTCAAGATAAAGGTGTCGAACTGATCCTCAAAGATGGCGTTCAATCAATTGAGAACGGCGGTAAGGCTTTACTTTTATCAAGTGGAAAAAGAATTGAAACAGAAATGATTATATTAGCCATTGGGGTAAGACCTGAAAACCAATTGGTGATTGATGCCGGCTTGGAAGTAGGAGAGCGCGGAGGTATTAAAGTAAACGAATACCTGCAAACGAACGATGAAAATATTTATGCTATCGGTGACGCCATCGAAGTAGTAGATTATATAAATGGAAAACCAGCGATGATCCCACTTGCTGGACCAGCCAATCGTCAAGGTCGCATCGTCGCCAACAACATTTGTGGCAGAAGCGAAAAATATCCTGGAACCTTGGGGACAGCCATCGCCAAAGTATTTGACCTGGCTGTTGCCGCAACTGGTAATAATGAAAAAACCTTAAAAAGACTGGGCATCGATTATGAAGTGGTTCACACACATCCAGCTTCACACGCGGGTTACTATCCTGGTGCAAGCCCGATTGCCCTCAAACTGATCTTTGACCGCAACAGTGGGAAAATTTATGGAGCGCAAGCAGTTGGTGCAAACGGTGCAGACAAACGAATTGATGTAATTTCGACAGCAATCAAAGGTAATTTAACCGTTCACGATCTAACAGAAATTGAACTAGCTTATGCACCACCGTTTTCCTCAGCAAAAGATCCAGTCAATATGGCGGGCTATGTGGCTGCTAATATCATCGACGATGGCATTGAAACCGTGCAATGGTATGAAATTGATGAAATTATTGGCGCAGGCGGTCTATTAATCGACGTTCGTGAACCAGGCGAACGGGAGAACGGATATATCAGCGGTTCTGCTAATATACCGCTCGACCAGCTCCGCGACCGTTTGGATGAGCTACCAAAAGACCAAACCATTTACGTTTCTTGTCAAGTTGGTCTTAGAGGATATTTAGCAGCAAGAATCCTGATGGCGTACGGCTTCAAGGTTAAAAATCTCGATGGTGGCTGGAAGACCTATTCAGCAGTATTGCCAAAGGACAAGGTAGAAGATAAATAATTCATAGTGGACCCGGCGATATTGCTGGGTCTATTATTGTGCTAAAAAAGCAGTGGTTTGGGGGATTCCAGAATCATGAGAATATACTTAATGATTAGAAATTAACCCTATAAAATAGATAGGTAACTACTTAATTGAAGTAACAAAAATTACTTCAGTTCATTTTTTGCAAAAAACCATCTACAATATTCGGACTTAAATTTGCAATAAACAATAGTATAATAACCTTGTAGATAAGATTTTCTGAAATCTATCAGTCTAATCTTTGCAAAGATAAGTCACTTCGTTTTTGCAAGCGATCAATTGCATACGCTTGCATGAATGGAAGGGAGCCCCCTAAATGACGTTAGATCAACGATGTATCGCGATTCTGAACAAAGTGGTTCATGCAACTTCATACGTTTCTCCGGATGAACTTATGGAGGAGTTGAACATTTCCAAACGGACAGTTTATTATGATGTCGAAAAAATTAATTACTGGCTACAAAGTCTCAAGTTGGAGTCCTTATGCTATGTTCGTTCTGCCGGTTTTTATCTAAGTGATCGCTCAAGACCACTAATTAAGGAAAAGTTATCACAATTTGATAAACATCATTATGAATTTTCTCGGAAAGAGCGGATTGCCTGGACTGCAATTTTTATTTTGACAAGGGAATCATCTATTTTCTTACAGGATTTACTTGAAAAGCTGAATGTTAGTCGTAGTACACTTTTGAATGATATCAAGGAGTTAAAAGCACAGTTGGAGCATTTTCAGGTGAAACTGCAATTCCAGAAGGCTTCCGGGTATGAGGTTTTGGGGGAGGAGCAGGATAAGCGGAAAGTGTTGGCCTTCTATTTATCTCAGGTATTAACAAATCGTGGTTGGGATGAGTTATTATCAGAACTTCAGATGACAATCAATCACCAAGATCCGCAACTAGCAACGCGCTTGTTTACTCGTTCTGATCTAGATACGATTTCTGAAATCTTGAATGAATCGGAGTCGGTAGTAGGAGTAAGTTATACCGATGATGTTATCCAGACCTTAAGTATCCACCTATTTTTGTTAATCAAGCGATTTACCCAGGGCAAGCATGTATTAATTGACCCTGTTGAAAAAGAGGTCATTAAAGAAACGGGTGAGTATCAGGCTGCACGTTTTATTAGTAAAAAGATTGAAAATATTTTCTCGATTCAGGTGCCTGAGGACGAAGTATACTACATGACAACATATTTACTTGGGTCGAAAATCAGTGATTACAGGCCTATTGATATCGAGAACCAAGACCTAGCCCACTTAAAGCATATTATTTCGCTAATGGTCGATGATTTTCAAAAGTTTGCTTGTTTGTTTTTTCAAAATCGGGCTGATTTAGAGAGAAACCTATTTGTTCATTTAAAGCCTGCCTATTTTCGGATAAAATACGGGATTGAGCTAGCTAATCCCTTAACAGAATCGGTAGAACAGAATTATCATGATATTTTTGTCCTGACAAAAAAAGTTATTCATCACTTTGAACATGTGCTTGGCAAATTGATTTCCAATGATGAAGTTGCCTATATTGCCATGCATTTTGGTGGTTGGATTGCTCAAGAAGGGGTAAAAGTTGAGTCTAGAAAAAAGGCGATCGTTGTTTGTGCAAGCGGTATTGGGACTTCGCGCATTTTGCAAAAACAAATTGAAGATTTGGTGCCTACCGTTGATGTTGTAAGGGCAGTAACCGTCCGTGAGTATGAAAAAACAAGTCTAACTGGATTGGATTTTGTTATTTCTACAACCCCAATTGAACAAAAAAATGTTCCGGTTTTTGTCGTAAACCCAATCTTAAATAACGCTGAAAAAGCGTCTTTGTTGAAGCTGATCCACACAACCTCCGAAATAACTAAGTCAGATAATATTGAATCGTTATTGACTATTATAAAAAAACACACAGACATAAAGAATGAACAGGGATTATACCAGGAGTTAAAGAACTACTTTCAATCGCAAAGAGTTGTAGACAGGGAGGTGCACCGAAAACCAATGCTAAAAGAACTATTAACAGAGGATAAAATCCAATTTATCTCGGAAGCACAAAGCTGGGAAGAGGCAATAACAAAGGCATCCCAACCATTGTTATTCGATCATTGTATTACAACTGATTATATTGATGCCATGATTGATAGTGTGAATACAATGGGGCCGTATATTGTAATTGCACCGAAAATAGCACTACCTCACGCTCGCCCTGAAGCAGGCGTGAAAAAACTAGGGATGAGTTTTTTGCAGCTAAAGCAGGGTTGTGCTTTTTCAGAAAAGCCAGAACATCAAGTTAATCTAATATTTGTACTCTCCGCAATTGACAGTGAAACTCATTTAAAAGCATTATCACAGCTATCAAGTATGCTGTCGGATCAAAGCAACGTTGAAAAACTTTTATCAGCAGAAACAGCAGCTGAGGTATTAGTAATTATCGAGAAATATTCAACATACTAAGGAGGAAATTAGCATGAAAAAAATTCTAGTTGTTTGTGGAAATGGTCTAGGAAGCAGCTTTATTGTGGAAATGAACGTAAAAACAGTATTAGGCCAATTAGGTATTGAGGCAGAAGTTTCTCATACAGATTTAACAACGGGGAAATCAGAAAAAGCGGATATTTATCTTGGCTCAAAGGATCTTATTTCTCAGTTGGATGATGGTACAAGAACAATTATTGGTTTAACAAATATTCTTGATTTAAATGAACTGAAGAGTGTCCTTGAAGCCCATTTGCTGTAGTAATATAGAAATTTGCTTTTCAATAAAAAAGGCTGTGTTAAAGCTCAATGTTGATTGGAGTGGAAGGCGCGAGACTCCTGCGGGAGCAGTGGGACAGGTGAGATCCCGCAGGCGCTTTAGCCGAGGAGGCTCACCGCCCGCCCCGCGGAAAGCGAGTGCCTGGAACGGAAATCAACATGCTAGTTTAACTGAGCCATAAAAAAAGCAGACGAAACAAGTTCGCCTGCCAAAGAATAAGACAAGATTAGTATAAAGATAAATAGATAGAGATTCAAGATATATAACCACTAGTGAGGAGAGGTCAAAATGTTTGATTTTATCATGAAGGATATATTAGGAACACCCGCTATCTTAGTCGGCTTATTTGCTTTACTAGGTCTTGCCCTACAAAAGAAGGGTGCAGCAGATATCATATCGGGTACATTAAAAACGATCATGGGTTTCGTTATCCTAGGTGGTGGAGCAGGGATATTAATTGGTTCACTTGATATATTTGGAAAGATGTTTGAAAAGGCATTCCATATTCAAGGGGTTATCCCAAATAATGAAGCCATTGTCGCCATTGCACAACAATCTTTCGGAAAAGAAACAGCGATGATCATGCTGTTTGGTATGGTAGTAAATATCGTAATTGCTCGTTTTACACCTTTTAAATATATTTTCTTAACTGGTCATCATACATTATTTATGGCGTGCTTAATTTCAGCAGTATTTGCAACAGGGGGAGTAACAGGTATTCCGCTTATCATTATCGGTTCGATTATCCTTGGTACACTAATGGTATTAATGCCAGCAATTTTACAACCTTATGTAAGAGAAATAACAGGAAATGATAGTATTGCTGTAGGACACTTTGGTTCAATTGGTTATTTTACCTCTGCATTTATTGGGAAACGCATTGGTGATAAGTCAAAGTCAACTGAAGATATCAAAGTTCCAAAATCCCTTGGTTTCTTACGAGATACATCTGTAGCGATGTCCTTAACGATGGCAATTCTTTTCTTTGTCGTCGCTCCGATTGCTGGAAAAAGCTATGTTGAAGCAGAATTAAGTGGTGGGGTAAACTTCCTAGTATTCTCGATCATGCAGGCAATAACATTTGCTGCAGGTGTGTATGTTGTTTTAGCTGGGGTTCGGATGCTCATTGCTGAAATTGTTCCAGCCTTCAAAGGTATTGCAGACAAAATTGTAAAAGATGCAAAACCTGCGCTTGATTGTCCAGCAGTTTTCCCTTTTGCACCAAATGCCGTTATTATCGGATTTTTGTTTAGTTTTATCGCAGGACTTATTTCAATGTTCCTTCTTCCAGTGTTTGGATTAAAAGTAATTGTCCCCGGGTTAATCCCGCATTTCTTCACAGGTGCAGCAGCAGGGGTATTTGGTAATGCAACAGGTGGTCGTCGCGGTGCGATGTTTGGTTCATTTGCAAACGGTCTTTTAATCTCATTCCTTCCTGCTTTATTGCTTCCGGTCCTTGGCTCCCTTGGGTTCGAAGGGACAACATTTGGAGATTCCGATTTCGGTATAGTCGGTATTTTATTAGGGTACTTGGTTGATTTGTTTAATTAAGAGTTTTGGGTTTTTTCTCTACTTATTTTTTGAGCTAGTGGGATGAGCTTCTGTCACAAATATTGGTGTTTAGATCTTAAAAAGCCTTAAGGCTGCCGTGTGTGCAGCTTTAAGGCTTTTTTTAGGGTCTATTAAAAGAACTACATAATTGCCTTGCCAGAAAATATACATAGTTCATGAGGATACTGTCTATCAAACCTTTCACAGCATGTTCGGCACATTCAAAATCGAGCATCCTTGCTACGTTACGAAGGAAAAAGGGGAGTGGAGGCTACTATGGGATTATAATTTTGAATAAATTATCTTTTGTTTTCGTTGCACTTCGCACTAGATACGATTTATAAAGGGAAATTCTTAAAAATGGGGTTAGTTTTAATAAGAACTGCTCCTTAAAAATAGAAAAATATCAGTATATCAAGGAAAAAACGAATATATCGAAATTTTTTAGGGATATATCAAAAAAATACAAATATATCGAAAATTCCCTACCACATATCGAGAATTCGACAAAATCCACCCTATTTCTCCAGAGGACCACCACCAAAAATTCCATTAAAAACTAGTATGAGTTTTAACTCCCAAACCGGTTATGGAAGTAAGATAGTTAATCGCATTAACTATAAAAAAATTTATCATTTAGCGACGCTCCGACCCTTTACCACAAAAAAGGACCAGGTTCGCACTAAACCCGGTCGCTCATTCCAACTACTTACTCTCTTTTCCAGTCAATTCCAAGTTCGTCTTCATTACATCCTGCACTCTTTGTTTCTCTTCATCTGGAACAACCAAATAATAAATCCCGTCAATCATCGTCCCTTTGCCAGAGATTGTGACCTGCTCGATATTCTGGCTAGCATTCTTATAGTTCTTTTGAATATCAACCATTTCGCCGAACGTCAAGTTAGTTTTAATATTATTACCCAATGCCTCAAAAATGGAACCATAGTTTGTGATCGAATTTAAACTTGCTCCTTGGCGAATAACACCTTGGATAATCATCCGTTGCCGGTGCTGGCGTCCAAAATCACCGTTTGGATCTTCATGGCGCATTCTTGAATAACTGAGAGCTTCGGTTCCGTTTAAGGTAATTGTCCCCGTTGGAAAATGAGTCCCATCTTGTGAAAATTCCAGGTCATTGTTAACGGTAATCCCACCTACAGCATTAACAATTTCCTTAAATCCCTCCATGTTAATTTTCATGTAATAATCAATTGGAATATCAAGGAAGTTTTCTACCGTATCCATTGACATTTCCGGTCCCCCAAAAGCGTAAGCATGATTAATTTTATCGACCGTCCCATGACCGATAATATCAGTACGAGTGTCACGAGGGATACTCAACATTTTCATGGAATTTTGATTAGGATTGACGGTAAGGACAATCATCGTATCGGACCGACCTTTGTCTCCTTTTCGTTCATCTACTCCAAGCATTAATATCGAGAAAGGCTCTTTTTTCGCTAAGGTAACTTCCTCCGTACGCTTGTCTGATTTCCGATCAAAAGGATCATGAATATCCTTTAGAGCACTTGATAGTGAATGGTAGAACATAAATCCATAAATACTGATTCCGAGTAATAGTAATAGGGAAACAATCCCAAGCACCCGGACCCATTTTGGTTTTCTACTTTTTCCTGCAGACATGTTATCCTCCAAAGTTTTACAATTAGTATAATAAGTATTACAATATCAAAAATTATCCAATTTTGGTACAAAAATTTTCCAATCAAAAAGTCCTTTCACTCTAATTATTCCAACTGGAAAATTTATGCTAGAATTAAGGTGATAAATTAACCTCATTCTTTCTTCTTTAATTGAATGGTAAGTGAATTACCTGAAATGAGGCAATACGATTTAAGATAAGTTAACTGACTAATTCATCTTTTCGTTGTCATTCATGGGCTTAAGTCTTTTATTTTAATAAAAATAAGACTAGTTGTCTGGAGTGAGTATATTGAAGAAATCAGAATGGTATAATGTGACAATTCGAAAAGTCAACGACCTGAATATTAAACTAGATAAAAGGAAAGTTAGAAGGTTTAGAGTAAGTCTGTTAATCAAAATGATTTCTAGAATTGAAGAATTTTCACTTCAAAGTTGCGATCAATGTGAAAATTATAAACAAAATATTGAACAAATGATTTCCATGTTAGAGCAGGATAGTTCAGCAAACATAAAAGAATTCCGTTCTATTTTTAATGAAATATTAAAACACTTAAAAAAGGACCATGGCTTGGTTGAAGAAGGCACATACATGCCGCAATGGCTGTCATTAGGGCTAATTTTCGGGGTTGCGTTTATGTTCACCTACACCTATTCAATTTCGATTGGGATGTTATTGGGGATCGTCATCGGTTCAATGTTAGATGAAAATGCGAAAAAGAAAGGCAAGCAAATATAGCAAAATTAAGGGGAAAGAGCATCCAATTTAGATGTTCTTCCCCTATTATTTATACTCCCTTTTTGAATTGCCAATAAGAATAAGCATAAGGTGCGGCAACGGTAACGACGATTACGATAATTAGCACAGTTTCCTTCAAAACACTTGGTAAAAAGGTAGCAAATATCATGATAACACCGCCACCAAAGAAGATCTTACCACCAAAACGATGCGTCTTTTTCCAAACCTCATCATTGCTTAACGTCCATGGAGTACGTATCCCAATAAAAAAGTTTGACCGTACCTGTTGCATGAAATTCCCCATAATAATAAAGATCGCTCCAATGATTAGCGTGCTCATTGTGGCCATGGGTATATCATAACCAAGTCCAATCAAAATTGTAATGACATTTAACACAAAGAAAATGGTAAGCAACGAGTTATAAATGATTTGGTACCCTTTCGAAAATAAGGAATAGTTTGCTTTCCTCGGGTCAATCTTCGGAAGAAACGCAACTGAAACATACAATAAGGTCATGATTCCGATTTGGGTAAACATGGCGCCCAACTTGGACGAGTATCCATTAGCTTCCCCCGTAAAACTCCAATGAATAGGCACTTCTTGCGGAAGCTTAGGAAAGGCAATCACCCAAGCTAAAATGGTAAGCCCAATCATAAAAATTGGAAAAACGTGTTTCTTCATTTATTATTCCTCCTAGCTTCCTAGTGTGTTCCTTGCGTAAAACTCAATGCCCAGCTCAATAAATCTTGGAATACTGTGGTGTTCAAAGAGTAAATGATAAACTGTCCTTTTTTTTCGTCTTGAATTAACTCAGCTTGTTTTAAAATTTTTAAATGCTGGGAAATACTTGGTTTTGACATTTGGAAATGGTTAGAAATATCTCCTGCGCTAAGATCGCCATCCTTTAGCAAATCGAGAATTTGTCTTCTAGTAGGATCAGATAATGCCTTAAACGCATTATTCACCACAAAAAACTCCTCTCATTAATTTAAGTATTTAGTTATTTACCTAAATAATAAGTCTAAAAGATAAAAAATTCAACAATAAATTTCTAGCTAAAACTGTCCTTAATTCGATAAATTTGTTAAGGGGGAAGTTAAGAATTGTCTTGAAAAAACTCGTATTTTAGAAACAATCCCATAATTTTAAACAATTCAGTAATAATTCATTGACGAGTTGCCCAACATTGAATACGCTAGTAAATGGAAAGGTTTTTCACTGTAATAACAATCTCTTTTATGAGGAGTGGTTCACGTGGACTTTCACGCCTTTGCTTCTGACTTTCAAGTATCTTTTTCACGGGAAGCTAATCGTTATTTCTTTTCGCCAGGCAGAGTAAACTTAATTGGAGAACATACAGATTACAATGGCGGTCATGTTTTTCCTTGTGCCATCACATATGGAACTTACGGTGCTGTAAGTAAAAGAAAGGATCGATTAGTTCGGCTGTTTTCGAAAAACTTCCCCGAGCAAGGCATGATTGAATTCACCCTCGATGAACTTGACTATAATCGCGACCATGGATGGGCAAATTATCCGAAAGGGATGCTGCAATTTTTGCAAAAAAAAGGTCATCATCTTACAGAAGGATTTGATTTGCTCGTATCAGGAAATATTCCAAATGGAGCAGGTCTTTCCTCGTCGGCATCTCTGCTGATGTTAACTGGAGAGGTCGTTAATAAACTGTACAATTTTCATATCGACAGAATCGATCTCATTAAGGCTGGTAAAACAGTCGAAAACGAATTTATTGGTGTCAACAGCGGGATTATGGACCATTTTGCAGTAGCAATGGGAAAAACGAATCATGCGATTCTGTTAGATTGCCATACCTTAAACTATGATTATGTACCACTTGATCTGCGTCATTATAAAATTATCATTATGAATACAAATAAACGCCGCGAGCTAGCGGACTCAAAGTATAACGAGCGTAGAGATGAGTGCGAACATGCATTGCGCCAGCTCCAGGGGTTCATTAACATTCTGTCCCTCGGTGACTTGAACATTGCCCAATTTGATAACTTTAAACACATAATTGCAACGGATGTATTAAGAAGGCGCGCAAGACATGCTGTCACTGAAAATGAGCGAACCTTAAAGGCTGTAAAAGAGCTAAAGCACGGAAATCTAGAGGCTTTTGGCAAACTGATGAATGAATCCCATCTTTCATTAAGGGATGATTATGAAGTAACTGGTATTGAACTCGATACATTGGTTGAGGCCGCTTGGAAGCAACCGGGTGTGCTTGGAGCAAGAATGACTGGAGCAGGCTTCGGAGGCTGTGCAGTCGCCATTGTCGAACAAAGCGAGATTGCCCAGTTTATCGAACAGGTGGCCGAAATTTATCAAACAAAAATTGGTTATGACGCCACCTTCTATGTAGCATCAATTGGTGATGGTGTGAAGGAACTGAATGTTGGTGCAGTCCGGTGATCTAATCTGAAATATTTCCACGGGGATTCCAGTTAATGGGTTCCTCGTTTTCTTTTTAAAATCCAAATTACACGAGGTGTTACCGAGGAAATCACACAAGAAAAGTTTGGAACAACCGAGGTCTGTTTAAATAGTTACTATTATATAGATAGAAAAACACAAAACCATCTTCAAAATGCAAAATGAAGATGGTTTTGCTGTAAATAATAATTATTTTACTACTCTTCTCCTCTTAATAAACATAACTGTTCCTCCGATAGCAATTAAAGCTAGCCCAGCGAGTAAGATGTTGAAGCTGTTAGTAGCTGTATTTGGTAATTCGATTGAGGAGGTTGTAGAATTCTTAGAAGCACTTGTAGAACTAGTTTTGGTAGCAATAGCTGTAGTTGCAGTTGCAGTGCTTGTGTTAGTAGTGCCAGTTCCAGTTACATTCGAACCAGTATTGATAGTACCAGTGTTAATTGTACTGTTGTTTGTTGATCCATTGTTGGAAGAACCGTTGTCACTCGATCCGCTATCAATGGAGCTGTTGTTTGAAGAACTTGCTTCTACCACAGCGTAAGGACTAAAATGGTTTACATTTGCCCAAACCTCTCCAGTAGTTTTATCGTATTTTATTGGCGTAATAAACTCTTTGTTTGTACCTTCATCGTCAATGAAAACTACTCGGAGGTTCTTCCAGTCTTTAACCAATGAAGGATCAATCACAAATTTTAGTGTCACTGGTGATTCAAATTCACTAATTAATAATTCATCATCTTGAATTATATAAAAATCATAAAGGGGACTTAAATACCCTTCAGTCTTAGGATCTCTAAATAATCCAAAAGAAAAATTTTGATCTGTAGGTAAGATGGCTAAAGGTAATGTTACACTTACGTCACCTTTATTAATCTGCAAAACTTGGTCGGGATTTGCTTCTAATAAGCCTCCCAGTAAAGTTGTATCTAGATACACATCAAACCAAGATTGATTTTTAGCATCTGAATAGTCTAACTCTAGAGAACCATCTTCTTTTTGGTATTCATCGGAAATTTGATTCTCAACAAGATATGCTTCATCAGTGATGGTATCGCCCTCTGCAGAATCTTCCTCTGTAGCAGTGTTTGTAGAGTCAGTGTTGTCAACATTGGGGACTACATCAGTGGCTGTTGTGTTCTCTGAGGTATCGATGTCATCACCATTATTATCCATTACAGTGCTGGTCTTAGAGGCTGAAATAGTTTCGTCTTTAGCCTCAATTTCAGTGTTATTTACAGTAGCAGGGCTCGAATCCGTGCCACCATCCTGAGCTGCATCGATAGTTTGTTCCTCAGTGGTAACGGAAGTGTTGTCCGTTTCGATAGTTTCAGTGGCAGAGTCATCTCCAATGGTAGGGACAGATCCATCATTAACAGCATCATTGGTGCTATCACTTGGAACATCATCAAGTATTTCATTGGAAACTACATCAGTGGGGTTGTCATTTTTTGTCACTTCTTCCTCTGCCTTCGTACTTAATGTTAAAGGAATTAGCATTAATAAAATAATCGTCACTAAACTTAAAAAAGATAACCTTCTCTTCATGAAACTATCTCCTCTCCAGTATTAATTAATAAATAACAACCTCCTTTTTTCCAATTTTGTAATATTTCTTACAAATACATTAAGAGTATACGAACTTTTCTGACAAATGTCTACAGATTGTCGAGCTTTTTCTTTAATATTTTGACGAAATGTTTAGTTTCAGTAGAATCGTTTTCTATAAGGTACAGTTTTGAAGATTGATTGAATTCCCCCTCTTTTTCCAATGCCAAAATTGTCAGAGCAATCATTCGTTTATCGTTATTAAATAATTTTTTATTTTGGGAATATATATTAATGACCTTTTTATAGTCCTTTAATAAATAGTAAGAAAGGCTTGCGTAATAGTTTACATTTTTTGTTAATAGAAAATTTCTATTGTTATTTGCTCCTGAAAATTGATTGTTATCGACCATGCGGTTCCAATACATAATTTCTTGGTAATCATCCAAAACCAGATTTGCATACTTCCTTTTTACATTACTGTTTTCGACTAACGCAAATTGCAATTTTATTTGCATTCCTTTTTCATATAGCTTTGTATTGTAATGATCTTTTTTTAGTGCTTCATCTATTATTAGAATTGCTTTTTGATTTTCTCCGATCGACTTTGCAATAACAGCTGCATTATACAATACACTTGAATTTTCAGGCTCTAAAGTAACCATTCGAGTGATTAACTCATTTAGTTCGATTTTATAGTTTTTTGTTTTGTCATCTTTTGCTAGTTGTAAATAAATATTACTTAATTTGGTTAGGTAGTTTATATTGGAGGGATGATTAGAAACAGCCTTTTGCAATAACTCTTTTTGCATTGTAATAGATTGGTTTTTTTTTGATTTTTCAAAGTAAGTGGCTGCAATCAAAAACCTTAAGGATAAAACCGAACTAATTATTAATAGGATAGATAAGATACTAACGATGATGGGAACCATTCTTTTCCCAATCATAGTATTTACATTACTTCTTTTAATAGAAGGGTCATGTTTAATATCGATAGCCATGGCAAATAACCAGAACACTAAAAACCAAATCGTTCCGTAGGAAAAGTCAAAGTCAATAAAACTATGAATGAAAATAGTAAATAGGGCAGTAATGCTTCCTGCAACAAGAGAAGAGTCCTGTTTTTTTATGTAAGTTTTTAAAGTTAGATAGAACAAGATAGCAAACACAATGGAAAAAAAGCTAAATCCTATCCATCCTGTATCAATGATCCATTCTAAATATCCATTATAAATTTCATTTGATTGGTAGGGTGATTGTTGATAGCTTTTATATGCTGTTGCCCATCCTTCACCCCCAAAACCGATTATAGGAGAGTCCTTACTCATATTGAGGACATCCTTTAAGGAAATGAAATGTTCTTCAGTCACTGCATTTATGCTTAATCCTTGAATGGTATCTTGTAACTTTGAAGGCAAAGTCTTAAATCCGAGTCCTTCGTTTTTCAAATCAAGTAAAGTAAGGAAACAAAGGCTGGTGATAAAAACTGTCAGGATTAGATATAATCCGATTTTTTCAGAGTATAAGTAGATATTTTCATTATTAAGTTCTTTTTGACGTTTAACTTTCTTTATCAAGACTATTAGGAATGTGGACAGTAATGACATTAAAAGAATTATTAATAAACCAGTTTCTGAGGTCATGGACTTAATGGCAAAAATTGAACAGGCAACACTAATTATAGAATATAGAAGGTATTCTACTTGTTTTTTAAAGGGCAATAGAATAAGTCCTATTAACCAAGAAATAGAGAAAAAGGGCAACATTCCGGTAAAGTTGGATTGAACCATACATACGAAAAAAGGAACGATGGGCGTTGCGTAAAAAAATAATATTTTTAAAGAAATTGACTTCTTTGTAAGAAGAGAAATAGAGAATAGGAAATATAATGTCATTACCATCCCAAAGGTGTTAGGATGCAGAAAAACACCTGCAAAGCGCCCATCAACCATGTAATTAGGAAAACTAAAAAAGTTGTAATAGACAAGTAACATTAAAAGAGAAATTGAAATACCTGTAAACTGAAAAACTACAGGCATGGTTTTTTTATTTTTTTGATCAAAAGAAGACCAATAGAGTAATAGAAAAAATGCACAGTACATGCCCCATTTAATTACATTATCGTAGGCTCCTTGAGGACTTACTGCAAAGGGAAGAGACAATAAATAGGAAAGTGGTAGCAATAATAAAATAGATAGAACTTTTAAGGAGTTTAGCTCTTTTCTAATAACTAGAAAGGATAGAAGTAACATGGATAACACAGCAATTAAAACAAAAAGACTGTATTGATCTGATATGAAATAGAGCCCCTTTTTATAGGGTGATATTATAAATATTGCACTCAATAGTATAAATAGAAACCAGCGCACCGCAAAGTCCTCCCATTTCTTAAAACGCACTAGCCCATTTTACTACAAATTTCAGTCGAAACGGCAAAATATTTATATTATTTAGAAAATTAACCATTTGAGGAAAAGTGGAAAATCCGCCTAGACATGGGTCTAAGCGGATTATTTAGAGATATTAATCTCGTATGAGAAGTGACAAATAGTTACGTCACTAAAAGGAGGCATACCAAAACTAATGTGGTATCCCTCCTTTTAATAAGAACTAATCATTTTACTTTAATTATTTTCTTCAAGCGAAGAAATAGTTTCTTTGATATATTTGATTACATCTTGGCGTTAGTTTTCGTGCTGAAGAGCAAAGTCAATTGTTGTTTTAATATAGCCTATTTTCTCCCCGACATCGTATCTTTTTCCTTCAAAATCATAGGCAAAGACTCTTTTAATTTGGTTTAATTCTTGAATAGCATCAGTTAATTGGATTTCTCCACCAGCACCTGTTTTTTGCTGTTCCAAAAACGTAAAAATTTCTGGGGTCAATATGTATCTACCCATTATCGCCAGGTTTGAAGGAGCTTCCTCTAAACTAGGTTTTTCAACAAAGTTGCGAACTTGATAACGGCGTCCTTCTTGAGAGATAGGATCTATAATTCCATAACGATTTGTTTCTTTTTCTGGCACATGTTGTACGCCAATAATAGAAGATTGGGTGCTGTCAAACTCATTAATCAATTGTCGTAAGCAAGGAGTCTTGCTTTGAACAATATCGTCTCCCAACAAAACAGCAAAAGGTTCATCTCCGATAAAATTCCTAGCACACCAAATCGCATGACCTAATCCTTTAGGCTCTTTTTGACGAATATAGTGAATGTCTGCAAGGTTTGACGAATATCTAACCTCTTCAAGAATATCAAGTTTACCCTTTTCAAGTAAATTTCGTTCAAGTTCAGGAGCAATATCAAAATGGTCTTCAATCGCCCGTTTCCCTTTTCCTGTTACGATAATTATATCCTCTATACCTGAAGCCATTGCTTCCTCAACAATATATTGAATAGTGGGCTTATCAACGATTGGAAGCATTTCTTTTGGCATTGCTTTTGTAGTTGGCAAAAATCTTGTGCCCAAACCAGCAGCAGGTATAATGGCCTTTCTGACTTTTTTCATTATAGGCTCCTCCTGGAAAATATAAGTTTGCTAGAAATACAAGCATACTGTTTCACAATATAATTTAATTAATAGTAACATTTACCTATTTAATTGGTAAAGGGTATAATTTGTGGGGATTGGTAAATGAAACCAATTTTTTATTGAGTAGGCGGTAGAACGGAAACTGAAGAAGTAGTTACCCAAGATATGGCTTCAATCTAGCTAAGTTGTCTATGACCAATAAAATTATGGTACTTCTCTAAATAGTGGTTGTTTAAAGACTTATAGAGTTGCCCTTACTGGATAAATAATATTCCAAATAATTTTTCGAGGTAGCTTCAAATGGAAGAATTCAATCAAGAATTAAGTGCATTTCAAAAGGCCATAAAAATTGTAGATCCATGGTATGTGATTGGCTACGAATTGAATTAAAAGGATCAAATTCTAGAAGTATATTTGGACTTCAAACGTGGTGCTTCACTTTCTTGAACGCATTACGGCATTTAACCTTTGGCAATATACTACCTATCTTCAAGCAAGACATTTGAGGATAAAGTGCGACCTATGTGACAAAATTAGAACAGTCATCGTAGATTGGTCACGCAAATCATCGGGCTTTACCTGGTTTTTCGAGCGGAGGTCATGGAACTCATGAAAGAAATGCCAGTATCCGCCGTAGCCTGGAAAGAATGCGAAAACTACACTCCGTTATGGAGTGTGTGAATTACTATGTTGATCGAGCGATGGACCAAATTGATGAACCAAATGGATTTTTCCATGACCTCAATAAGGTCCATTGATGAAACATCTAGCAGAAGCGGCCATGAATACGTAACCTTATTTGTCTTAATGACACCAAAACGGTGATGTTTGCGACAGAAGGTAAAGGCTCTCTAGTGCTAAAGTCCTTTTCAGGATTCCTTCAGGAGAAGGAAAAATAATCCAGAAAACTTAAGTGAAGTCTGTTGTGACATGTCTCCATCGTTCATAACAGGCGATGAGCCAGGAACTCTAATATGTAACATAAATGTATAAATTATCTTATTTCATTTTTTTATTTGTAATTTAATTTATAATATATAAGGATTTGAACATTTACATTCTGATTCTACAATCGATATTATTCAGCCCAGTAATTTTCCTATTACTAAAAAAGATTTCATATGATATAATATCTCAGGTTGGGTCCATTATTCAGTAAGTTTAGATATTAATATATTTTTATATAAGAGAATTGAAAATCAAAAGTTTAGGTGAATTGTAGCTATTATCCTTGCGACTTTTATTTTTGGATGAATTTAATCATCTTTAAGATTTATGTGATTTTCATGATAAAGTAGATGGGGTTGAAAATATGAGAGCTGCATTTGTTGAACAGAAATCAAATAAGAGTGATAAATATATTAGAATAGAAGAAATGAATGAAAAATTTTCTTATTCTATGATAAAAAGATTAATAGATTTAATCTTTTCACTATTCGGTATTATATTTCTGATGCCTTTGTTTATTATTGTTAGTCTTTTAATAAAGTTGGAGGATCCAAATGGATCTGTTTTCTTTAAACAAATAAGAGTTGGGAAAAATGGTAAAGAATTTTATATATACAAATTTAGAACCATGGTAATCGATGCTGAGAAACAGTTAGAAGATTTATTTAAATATAATGAAGTAAATGGTCTTATGTTTAAAATGAAAGAAGATCCTCGGATAACAAAGATTGGGAAATTTTTAAGAAACACAAGTCTTGATGAATTCCCTCAATTATTCAACGTTTTAAAGGGTGAAATGAGTTTAGTGGGTCCCAGGCCACCTTTACCAAGAGAAGTAAAAGAATATACCAATTATCATAAACAAAGATTGTATGTGCTTCCGGGGTGTACTGGATTATGGCAAGTGACATCTCGGAATAATGTGGGATTTGAAGAAATGGTAATGCTTGATTTAGAATACATAGAAAAACGTTCAATTTTTTTTGATCTCCGAATTATTATTAGCACTTTTAACGTATTACTTATAAATAAAACTGGCTACTAAAAACTATTAAAAAACCGATAGTTAATAAATCCGGGCACTTTTTTGGCTATTTGAAAAAGTGCCCTTATCTATTTACTGTGTCTGATAAATTAATTCAATAAAAATGGAAAGTGGAAAAGGTGCAATATGAGAAATATTTTTATTATTGGAAGTAAAGGTATTCCATCTAAATATGGTGGGTTTGAAACTTTTGTTGATAAATTAACTGAATACAAAAAGTCAGATAATATTAAATATCATGTTTCCTGTTTATCTGAAATCAAAAAGTCAGAATTTGAATACAATGGTGCTCGATGTTTTACCGTTAAAACAGTGATCAACGGTGCTGCAAAAGCTATTGAGTATGATGTAAAGTCACTAAACGAAGTTTTTTACTATATTAGTAAAAACAAAATTGAAAATGCAATTGTTTATATATTAGCTTGTAGAATTGGTCCTTTTATGAAGTTTTTTAAGAGAAAGTTCGAAAAGTTAGGTGTTCCGGTATATGTAAATCCTGATGGTCATGAGTGGAAAAGGGCTAAATGGAATCTGTTGGTACGTAAATATTGGAAGTTGTCCGAAAGACTGATGATTAAAAATACTGATTTGGCTATATGTGATTCTATTGCAATTGAGAGTTATATAAAGGAAGAATATTATAAATATAATCCTAAAACCACGTTTATTGCCTACGGGGCAAATGTTAAAGAACCCATTGGGATAAATAAAAATATATATCAAGAATGGTTAAATAACTGGAATCTTCAAAATAAAGATTACTACTTAATCGTTGGTCGATTTGTACCAGAAAATAACTATGACCTAATTATTAGCGAATTTTTAAGGTCAAATACCACAAAAAAACTGGTGATAGTTACCAATGTGGAAAAGAATAAATTTTTAGAAGAATTAAAGAGAAAAACGCGATTTGAACTTGATAGTAGAATCCTATTTGTTGGAACAATTTATGATGGGGATTTGTTATATCAAGTTCGTAGAAATGCATTTGCATATTTGCATGGCCATGAAGTAGGAGGGACAAATCCATCTTTATTAGAAGCTTTAGCAACAACTTCGTTAAATTTACTTTTGGATGTAAAATTTAATAGGGAAGTTGGTGAGGATGCGGCTTTGTACTTTAATAAGGAACAAAACAGCTTAGCAAGTAGTATCAATAAAGCCGATAGACTAACATATCAAGAAATTGAAGAAAAAAGGAGACTTGCTAGGGAGCGGATAGAAGAAGCCTATTCTTGGGATAATATTATTGAGAGATACGAAAATGTTTTTGAGGGGCATTCAAAATAATGAGAATATTGCACTATACATTAGGTCTTCCACCTTTTAGAAGTGGGGGACTTACTCGATATGCTAGTGATTTGATGGAAGAACAAACTAAACATAATGAAGTTTTTCATTTGTATCCGGGAAAAGTGGACTTTTTTAATAAAAATACAAAAATTATAAAAAAGAAAAAAAGTAATAGTGGGGATAAAATAATCCACTTTGAAATAATTAATTCACTCCCGCTTCCATTGTTTAGAGGGATAAGTCAACCTAGCCATTTTATTATTACTGTCCCTGATAATGTATATAAAGAGTATTTATCTTTGATTAATCCTGATGTAATTCATATTCATTCTTTAATGGGTCTGCATAAAGAATTTATTACCTGCGCTAAAGATTTAGGAATTAGGCTAGTATTTACTTCACACGACTATTTTGGAATTTGCCCCACAATAAACTTATATAAAGATAGAGAAAATGTTAACTGTAATAATTATGATGATGGTAAGGGTTGTCAGGAATGCTGCTTTAATGCAATGAACACTAAATCGCTTTTATTAACTCAGACATCTATATATCCTTTCATAAAAAAAATAAAAAAGTTTATTCCTTCAAAAAAGTTTAGAATAGGAACTGTAAATTCAGATAAAGTTGAAATAGACAAGTTAGATAAGAGTAAATCATATAAGTATGTCTTGTTAAGAGAATATTATTTAACAATGTTAAGAAGAATAGATTATTTTCATTTTAATAGTATTCAAACTGAACAAGTTTATAAGAGTTATTTGCCAGAAGTGAAGGGGAAAGTTTTAAGCATTACACATAGTGGAGTAAGAAAGAATGCTATACAAAAAAAACAGGGATCTAAAATAATAATAGGATATTTAGGTCCAATGAAAGAATATAAAGGGTTTAACCTTTTGATTGATTTATTTAAGCAGTTACCCAAAGATTATTTTGAACTTCACATTTATGGCGATGATAGTATTTTAGAAGTAGATGAAAATGTGTTTTTATACGGCAGATATTCGAATGAAGATTTAGAAAGAATAATCTTATCATTTGATGTTGTAGTTGTTCCGAGTATTTGGCGAGAAACATTTGGATTTGTTACTTTAGAAGCCTTAAGTTTTGGCACACCAGTAATTGTATCAGAAAATGTCGGGAGCAAGGATTTGGTTAAAGGAGAGTTTGGGTGGAAATTTGATCCAAGTTCTCCAATAGAGCTATTAAACATATTAACAAATTTAAATAAAAAAGTATTAAACCAAAAGCATGTAAATATTAATGAGTACTTTATTGTAAATACACTTGAGGAACATTCAAAATTATTGATTCGAAATTTTTATACTGAAAATGAATAGTAAAAATTTGAAGGAGTAAAAGATGATTGACGTAATAATACCTGTTTATAATGGTTATGCAGAAACTAAGCAATGTATAGATTCATTACTAAATTGCGAAAATAGAAAAAAAATTAGATTTATATTTATAAACGATAATAGCCCAAATAAAGAAATTTCTGATTTATTAGAGCGAATTAAGGATAGTCGCGTCATTGTACTAACTAATAAACAAAACCTTGGATTTGTTAAAACAGTTAATATAGGTATGAGGTATTCTAATAATGATGTAATATTATTAAATTCTGACACTGTTGTAACAAATTTTTGGATAGATAAATTATTCTTGGCTTCTCAATCACATAAAAAGGTTGGAACTGTTACTTGTCTAACCAATAATGGTACTATTGCTTCTGTTCCGAATTTTAATCAAGATAATGAAATTCCAAAAGGGTATACCATAGAACAGTTTTCACAACTTGTTGAACAGATTTCAAAAAAATTGTATCCAACTATACCAACTGCAGTAGGTCATGCTATGTTTATTAAAAGAGATGCACTTAATGCAGTAGGTTTTTTTGATGAAGAAACATTTGGAATGGGATACGGGGAGGAAAATGATTTCTCCTGCCGACTTATAAAAAAAGGTTTTAAAAATATTCTGGCTGATGATACATTTATTTATCATTATGGGAGCACTTCATTTAAAAAAGAAAAAGCTGTTTTATTAGCTAAAAACAAGAAAAAATTAATAAAAAAACATTTGTGGTACCCAATAAATGTTAAATTATTTTTATTTTTTGATAAGAAAGTAAAAGGTATTTGCAAGAATATTCAGAACGAAATAAATGTGGGACAAAATCTTTAATGGAGTAGAAAAATGAAAAATTTGACGAATATAGATAAGTTCTTTGTGGTTTCGATTCTAATTGGTGTGTTCTTTTTAAGATATATTAAACTGATGTTCGTATTATGGTATATACCAGAATTAATTGTATTATGTTACGTTATTGTTCAAACTTTAAAAAAAGAAATAAAAGTCAGTAGATGGTTAAAAATATGGTTAGGGATTACCATATGTTATCTATTTTTAATAGTAGCTCTGAATATATATAAATTTGGTGTAGGCATTGTATTTATTGAAAATATATTAATGATTTTTATGCCTGCAATAATTTTAATTTATTTGGCATATTTAACAAGCTCATATTCTTTTGATGATTTGTTTGATACAGGAAAAAAAATATTAGTATTTTTAAATTTTTATTTCTGGCTGAATGTACCAATAATAATTCTTCAGTTTGTAACCGGTACCTTTATGATAAAAAGATTTTTGTCATGGGGAAAGTATGACTTTGATCATATGACAGGACTAATTGGACCCTTTGGCACCGGTATTTTGAATGTTTTTTGGTGTTCATTATTAATTGGTAATTTATTCATATTTCTAATTACAAAAAAAAGACATTGGCTATTCTCATTTCTAATTCAAATACCAACAATGATTGTCTTGTCATATTTCAATGAAAATAAATCTTTTATTCCAACAGCTCTTCTTTTTGTAACTGTTTTTTTTACTTATTCATTTTTAGTCAAAAATTTCACTTTTAAATCTTTGTTGAAGCTCACATCAATTATATTAATAGGAATTTTATTTTGTTTTGCAGTCTATTTTTCAGTTGATATCATAAAAACTCAAATAGATAAATTGTTTGTGCTGGCTAATCAATTAATTTATGGAATTCCTGATACAAATAACGAGCGTGCTTATCTGAATTATTTGGCATTTCAGAAGTTTGATGCTATTCATTTAGGTGAAGGGATTAACAGTGTGGATTTTAATAATCAAAAAATACACCCCAACCTTGGGATAAATAGTATGTCTCTTATATTAATTCATGGAGGAATATGGTATTTTATAGCTGTTGTTAATTTCTATTCAACTTTAGCTGTCATAGTTATAAAAAAGGGATTTGATTTAAATACTGTTGTTATTTATGTTGTATTTATCGTAATTTTTGGGTTCCTTTCTATAATCACTCAGCCATTTAGAGATCATTATATTATTTCAATGATTTCTTTGCTTGCTTTATATGTAACGTTATTTTACAGATATAAAAACGAAAATTCGGGTTTTTTATCCAACTAAAATAATTAGTTTTAATGATAGTATGGCTATATTAAGGATATTCCATACCTGGAAAAATGAAAGGAGTGACCAGAGTATTGCCAAAAGTCTCCATTATTATTCCAACATATAACTCAGAAAGTACAATAGAAAGAGCAGTCATTTCATGTTTGCATCAAACATTTAAGGACATAGAGGTGATTGTAATTGATGATGGATCAATGGATAGTACTCGACACATAATTAAAAAAATTAAAGATAATCGATTAAGGTACTATTATTTTGAAAATAGTGGCCGATCCAAAGCAAGAAATAGGGGCATAGAAAACGCACGGGGTAAATATATACAATTTTTAGATTCGGACGATACCTTGGACATATTGAAAATAGAAACTGCTATGGGGATTTTAAATTCTGATGAGAAAATAGATGCAATACAATGTGGAACACGATATTGGAAAGAAAATAAATTAGTCGTTGAGAGTAAAGCATCTTATAGGAAAAACAAGGGAAAACTCCTGCTAAGACAAAATATATTTCCTATTCATTCTGTGATTTTCAAAAAGGAACTAGCTTCTAGCTTTCCCGAAAACCTTTCTTATTGTGAAGATTGGTTTTTTTGGGTAAAAACATTATGGAAAGCAAACATATTTTTTCAACCAGAATATTTTGGAGCTAACGTTTTTATTCATCATGAAAATACCATGACTAACTACCGAGAAATGATATTAGGGGAAATCTATATTTTACTACGAATAAAAAAAGAAATTGCATGTAAGTCACTATTAAGGGATATCAAAATCATTAAACAATTTATATATTATTTGATTAACTATAACAAAAAAGACTTACATGAGATAGGAGAGTCAACTTTCACTAGATACAAACTATTGAAAATTATTTATTATTTTACAGATATACCAATTATTAGAGCTGTGTTAAAACAAGTTTTTGTGATAAAAAATAAGATGATTAAAAAAGAGAACCTTTATTAAGATGATTTACTTCAACGGAGGACGTAAATATTGAGAGTAGCTGTAGATGCGTATTTTAATAATAACCTTGGGGACGATCTTTTCCTAGAGATATTGTTGAAGCGATATAAGGGTGTACAATTTGATTTTATGATAACTGATTCAAATTCTTGTTTAGCTTTTAGGAATAATCCACAGGTTAATTTTATAAGTAGAAAAAAAATGCTTTGTAATATTTTAAAATATGATGCTTATATCTTGATCGGGGGTTCGTTGTTTCAAGAACCAGAAGATTGGAGAAACCATTGGAGAATATTTAATCTAACTGTATCCCTATTTAAAATTTTGGGGAAATCCTCATTTGTGCTAGGGTGTAATTTTGGCCCCTTTGATTCTGAAGAATATAAAAATTGTTACACAAAGACGTTCAAGAAATTGACTCACATGACTGTTAGAGATAATTATTCCTTTGAAATATTATCGAATAAAGGGATTAATCTATCTGTACATCCTGATATTGTTTTGAGCAAATATATTGATTTACCGATTAAAAAAAATCCAGGAATAGTTGGAATCTCCATTATTGATTGGCCTAAAAATTCTGAGGTAGAAGAATATATTGTGTTTATTTCAGAACTTGTAGTTTCTTTAATTAGGAAAAATAGGGATATTAGACTATTTGCCTTTCAAAATACTGAGGAAATTAGTGATCTACGTGTCATAAATAGGATTTTAGACAAACTAGATGCTTCCATAAAAAGCAATATTAGTACCGTGTCATATAATGGTGATCTTAAAATTTTCCTTGAGAAATACGCTGAATGTTATTCAATGGTAACAACCAGATTCCATTCGCTAATACTTTCGTTAAAGTATCTACAAAATATATTTCCTATTATCTATAGTAAGAAAACATTACAAACTTTAGACTATTTAAAATTAAATATTGATTTTATCGAGTTAGAAAACTTATCAATGACTAATAAGGAAGAATTTGTGGCTTCTTTACTGAGTTGTAAAGATAATTATGAAAAGGCTAAAATAAATAATCTAATACAATATTCACAGCATCACTTTTCAGTTTTGGATAAAGTATTAAGAAAATGAGTGAACATTTATGAAGTTTATTAAATCACTTTCATTATTAATGGTGGTTACTATTCTCACGCAATTATTTATGATGTATAGAAGTATGCTAATGGCTAAGTTCTATGGGGTAAATGAGGTAATGGACGCATATAACATTGCTAATATATTAACTATCAGTAGTGTTAGTATTATATCCGCAGCAATTACAACTGTTTTAATCCCATTATTAGTAAAGAAAAGTTACTTGGCTGAAGAGGTAGAGTCAATAAACACATATGTAAGTGTCTTAGGAAGTATCAGTATATTCATGGTTGTTTTACTTATCCTTTTTGGCCAACCTATTATAAAAATATTCACCTTAAATCATACTGAATCAATGCAGATTTTAACCTTTAATTTAACAATTATTTTGTCAGTTTCTCAAATATTTAAAGTGATGACTGGTATATCTACAGCTTTTTTTCAAACAAAATCTGATTTTATAAATCCAAAGATTGCAAATTTATTGGCAGTCGTTATTAGTATTTGTTATTTCTATTTTAATTCTGATCCAAATATATATGGAATTACAATTGCATTAGGTTTATCTTTTTTTATTGAAATTATTTATTTATTATTTAAACAAAGGAAATTGGATTTCAAATTTAAGCTAACATTTAAATTTCATAATTCAACTTTTAGACTGTTAATGAAAAATACTGGACCAATAATACTGAGTTCAGCTGCATTTCAATTATCTGTTGTGTTTTCTAATTTTATTGCAAGTTATTTTGGAAAAGGCTATGTCTCAATAGTTGGATATTCCAATCAAATTGTAAATATTATTCATAGTTTGATCATATTAAATATTATTATGATGCTATACCCTATGATCGCAAAAAAATTCGAAGAAAACTTAATCGAAGCAAAAAAATCTTTAATCCAGTATATTAACATTACAAATCTTTTTGTAATTCCAATTGTATTTGGTTTTTTAGCATTAGGTGACATGATTGTTGAAGTTTTATTTCAACGGGGAAGTTTTACGTCCCAAAATACTTATCAAGTGTATTTAATTAGTGGAATATTGTTTCTTGCGTTTCCATTTAATACGATGCGTGATTATATTTATAGATGTTTTTATTCAATTAAAGACACAAAGACCCCCTCAAGAAACTCAATTTTAATTGTGCTCCTTACCATTTTACTGATTGCAGTTTTGGCACCTTTTATTCAAATTTTTTCAATAGCCATTGCACCAGTTCTAGCTTCAGTTATCTCATTGTTGCTTTCTTATAAGAAGTTAATAACAAAAATAGGTAAATTAGATAATGATAGAGAAATATTGAAAAATAACCTTTTGTTTATGATTAATTCTGTAATAATGAGTTTAATGTTATTAATTATTAAACATTTTTTAGAGCCATTTAAAATTTTCACCATACTGGAGTTAATATTATTAGTGGTTTTAGGTGGAATATTTTATTTATTGCTAGTTTATCTAACACAAAAGAGATTTTTAATTGGAATAATTAGACATCAAAGTAAAAATCGGTAAATTTCACTTACCAAATTTAAATGTGTTTTATTACTATTGTTTACGATGTTTGTCAAGATAGTTGTAGTGTTTTATTATTTGAATTCTTCAATCAAAAACACTACCGTACTATCGTCTCTTGCCCTTACAATAAATAGATGAATCTAACGCTACATCCATTTATTGAAGGGTTAAATATAGCCCCCATTTAACATCGTTTGCATATAAACAACCTCCGAAAAAAATATTTTAAGTGTAATACCACATAGAAACGCATTAACTCAGAATTGGTCGCATAAACTGACATGAAAAGGTGTTAGCGTCTTATGCGCTCTGTGTGCATCATAGAAAACTACTTGCTATCACCTTTTTCCCCCTAGGTAAAAACGAAACCTCCGAAGGTGTTTACAGCTTGAGGGATCCACCTTACTTATCCCTTTGTATCAACCTCTTAAAATACTTCAAAAACTGCCCGTTATTTATCGCAAATTCTAATGACGACTTTTCAAATCGATCAGTTAAGCTAAATGACACCGGATGGACTTTTCTATTATCCATAATAAACTTTTTCTAATTCATGAAACAATCCAGCATTGCCGTCCTCTGGTTGAAATATCTCATTGAATTTACTTCACGGACTAAAGGCTTGATGACTTGAATATCCTAAAGTATTTCGCTAACATAGGCTGAATCAGATTCGCAATCCCTCTGCAAATCCTCACACAATCACCTTTTTCCCCACCTTCTACTGAAGGTTGTGATAATAGCTTCAGATAATCAGTCCACTTTATAATCATTGGGCATGAAGCCTAAGAATTTCACGATATTTAATTAAAAAAAACCTCTTATAAAATGAGTTTGCACAATTGTGAGCAAATTCATTATATAGAAGATGGCTCTCTCAATGTCAGGTGTGGCTCAAAGCCGTGTCATAAGTGGCTCAAAAATTTGGCGCAAGTGGTATTTTTCTATGTCTTTATTCATGTAGGCAGTTTTATACTGTTAAGTATGACGTCTTCTAGATTTATTTGGTGAATTAGCTCTCGCTAGAGGAGAAGGGATTTTTCAAAAGGTTATGAAGACCTATAGGAAAGTAAATCTTCTAATACTTGATGAATGGCTTCTAACATCTTTAACAGGAAGTGAAGCTCGTGATTTATTAGAGTTTGTGGAAGCCCGTCACCAAGTGGCCTCTACCATATTCTGTTCTCAATTTGATACTCAAGGAGGGTATGGAAAGATTGGAGAGGAAACCTTAGCAGACGCTATCTTGGATCGCGTCATTCACGACTCATACACCATTCAAATTGATGGAGAAATGTCGATGAGAGAAAGAAACGGGCTAAAATATTAATCTTAGGACTGATCCATTACCGTAAGGCAGTGGCTCTTTCGGTGTCACTACTGTCCCCCATCTCTGAAATGAGTGCCCTCAAATATGGCATGACTGTCCATTTTCAATGGCAATATTCACCTTAAAACAGCTTAGGAAGCAGATGCGTTCCAAGCCCTATCAGTGAGAAGGGTTTTGTTATATCTATTTTTAAATTGAACATATAATATAAGTTAATTGAGTGATAAAATAGCAAAAGAGGGAATTCCTACATAGAAAGGCAGGTGAGGCGTCTTGAATAAAAGGCTTCTGTATATGGATATATTAAAAATCGTTGCAAGTTTCTCTGTAGTATTAATACATACATCGGATTTGATATCTAATTATGATTATTTTGAAACACAGCAATGGTGGGCTGCTGATTTTTTAAATTCAATTAGCCGTTGGTGTGTTCCGGTCTTTTTTATGTTAAGTGGAGCAACATTATTAAACTATAAATCTCGGTATACTACCGCTTCATTTTATAAGAAACGGTTATTAAAAGTATTGATCCCTTTTATAGTTTGGTCTTTTATTTATATAATTTATCGGATAAATATTGGCAACTTAGTTATTTTCGATCTAAAACAATTAATTCTGATTACCATTAGTGGACCATCTATGTTCCATATGTGGTTTTTTTATCCATTAATCGGTTTTTACTTTATTACCCCAGTATTAGCTGTGATAGTCACTAATTCAAACAAAAGGATTATTTTCTTCTTTGTATCGGTTTGTATTGTTCAAAATATTGTATACCCATTAATCAATAAGTTTTTTGGGTTTCAAATTGGTTTTAATATACCGCTTGCTACAAAATATGTGGATTACTTTTTACTTGGATAT
The DNA here is from genome assembly GCF_000242895.2 of Bacillus sp. 1NLA3E. Taxonomy (NCBI): domain Bacteria; kingdom Bacillati; phylum Bacillota; class Bacilli; order Caryophanales; family Bacillaceae; genus Bacillus; species Bacillus sp. 1NLA3E. The sequence continues at coordinate 4,333,426 of NC_021171.1, read as the reverse complement.
TTACTAAAAAATCTTGATTTGAGTAAAACCTATAAATCAATCATCTATATTTTGGGGATTATAGGAGTAATGATATCTTTTATAAGTACTTACATATTAACGTTAAAAATGCAAAAACTGGATTCCTTCTTTATGGAATATGAATCTATATCAGTATTAATGTCTAGTATATCTATATTTCTATTGTTTAAATCTATCCCTTGGGAAAGACTGATCAAACACCATGGCTGCCAATTATTAGTGAATAAGCTTTCTGCAGCAAGTTTTGGTATATATTTAGTCCATATTATGGTTATGAAAAACTTCGAACTGTTAACCGGTTGGGGTAATGATTCACGGTCTTTCATGGTTTTTGGTGCGGTTATCATATATTTCATAAGTTTATTTATTATTTTAATTTTAAAGAAAATCCCATTCCTTAACAAAATAGTTCCATAAATTAAATATAGCCCCTATCTAATGATAGTATATTCCTTATGCAGAACTTCATAGTGATTTTTTTGTAAACCTCGATGGAAATCCAGCTTATGAAAAATATCGAGAATTATCAATTTATTCTTTAAATACTAAGTTAGGATAATCACCTAGTCATTAACAGTGCGGATAATATCCTTTATCTTAAATTTATTGGTTCTCCTACCGTTAGAATGGTTCTTTTATTCCTTTATGAGTGCTCATTTTGTCCGAGAAAGTGGTTCTTTTTAAACGAAATGCTAATTAATACAGTACATTCTGCAGGAGATAAGCCGAAAGCCGAAAATATAAAATTAGCAAGCGAGAATTTCACAATATAATGGAGTATTCTTGTTACAATCGCATTTATGTAACTGTTAATCTATAATTAACAGTTTTCGTTTGATAGAATTGAACACTTTTTCCCAAATAATCGATCAGCTGAGCTATGATAAATTTACATAATTGTTTAGCTGGGGGATATGAAAGGTGGAAAAATTACTATTGTTTGTGGAAATACATCATTTGAAAAACAAGGGTTTAGCAAAGCAGCTATAGCAAGAAAGTTAGAGATCTCAAGAAATACCTTTTAAGTATTTGGAGATGACACTGGAGGATGCTTCGGATTGGATTTTATCGTTAAGGAGTAGGACAAAGAAGTTGGATCAATATCAGGCCAAATATTAAGTTGGCTCAAGGAGCATCCAGATTTTCTTCTGCTCAAGTGGAGGACTGGATCAAAGAACGATATCCTTCATTTAATATTGGAGGAAGTACAGTTCGCTCCTATGTAAGTGAAATGAGAGATATCTATCATATCCCCAAGGTTGTTCGTGTTCGTCAACATGAGGCCGTGGAGGAATTACCAATGACAACAGATCCAAGTGGATTGGGGAGAAATCACTGTTAAAAATTCAGAAAAAAGAGATGTCAAATTGTATTTTATAACCTTTGTCTGTAAAACGAGCACAATATTGACCCGAGGCCAGCCCTGGGATAGTAATGCAATTGCTTCTACTGCTGTTTCTGTAAAGATGAGCATCTTTGCTCCTACTAGCTTCATGTGATGATCAATATAATTAGAAACTTCCTCTCTAGTTAAAGGCTGAATCTCATATTTCATAATCATTCTCTGAGAAAGTGGACGATGATGATTTAATGCTAATCGTGTCTTTAAATGTGGTAAGCCTGCTAAAACTAGGATAAAAGGATTCGTTGAATCCATTTGAAAATTAAATAAAATGGCGATATCCAGCACATGCATATTGAAGCGTTTCAGACGATAGATCTTGCCATTATCTGCATAAATAATTGTTGGTTTACCTTTTCGAATTAATGCTTCTTTCGTGACTACTCTCAATCCATCAAACTTCTCTAACGAGAAAAATTGCGCGTATTTTGATAAGTGACCCCATGACCTTCGTAAGAAGGGTGATTTGCCAAAATCAAGGATCATTTTCATATATTTTGTGGCCTCTTTTTTATATCCCCCGCCATTCCACTGGCCTTCCCTAAGCTGATAAAGAAGCTATGAGCCCAATTAATACTCCTAAGGTATCGTTTAAGATGATATCTCAATAACTGAGACTGCCGTTCACATTTTTCTTCTGAAGGATTTGGTTCACTCGCTCTAAAATCGTATGGATAGTATGTTGAAAATAAGGGATTAGGAAGTCCGGAAGGATAGAAAAATTTACCCCACATTGTAAACATCTCATACGACAAATAGGGATTCGTAAGGTTGCCTCCTCTGTTACACCATACCGCCAGTAATAGCCATTACGGTGAAGATTTCCATGTGCAAGTCATTTGCAGTTTGGACATGCCTCAGACAAAGAAAATTCATTCTCCTTCCCTCTTGCCTCATATTTTATTAAGCCAATACCAAAATAATAAGAAATGATCATAAAAAAACTTCCCCTTCTAATATGCAAAAAAGTTAGCACATTATCTCAGAGAAGTATAGAAACAATTCTGGAGGAATTTGAAAAATTCAACGGTATTTGAGAGGGAATAAAGTGACTATATTAAAAGGAAAATCCACTTTTTCATTCCTATAAATTCAAATGTTCCTTAAATATCAGTTGGATTCTACTTTTCTCTTCACTAGGGACATTGAAGTAATAAATTCCATCTATTTTCCCGCCTTGCCCCTTTAATTGTTCTTGTTCCATATTTTTGCTCGCTGCTTTGTATTTGCTTTGAATCGTGACCATTTGGTCAAAGGTTAAACTGGTTTTTACGTTTGTACCTAATGCATTGAAAATATTACCATAATTAGTAAGTGATTTTAGGCTGGCGCCCTCATTAATAACAGCTTGAATGATTTGACGTTGTCTAGCTTGTCTTCCAAAATCGCCTCTTGGGTCGTCGTATCTCATACGAGAGTATTTTAACGCTTTCTCTCCATTAAGATTCAATTCTCCTTTGGTGAAATGCACTCCCTCGTAAGTGAAGTCTAGATCATTTTGAACTGTGACTCCTCCAACTGCATCCACAATATCTTTAAAACCTTCCATATTAATTTGAATATAATGGTCAATAGGGATATCAAGGAATTTTTCGACTGTAGCAATTGACATTTCTACTCCACCAAATGCATAAGCGTGATTGATTTTATCGACTGTACCCTTGCCAACAATCTCTGTTCTAGTATCACGGGGAATACTTAACATTTTAACAGAGTTTTTTTGTGGGTTAACAGTTAAGACTATAATAGAATCAGAACGGCCCCTGTCATTTTTTCTTTGGTCTACCCCAAGAAGCAGAACTGAAAATGGTTGAGCATCTTTTAACGACAAATCATCAGTGCGTTTTTCTGATTTTTCCCTTTTTAATGGCTGATGCATAGTATCTACTGCATTAGATAGTGAATGATAAACAGAATATGCATACGCCCCAACAGCAAGAAATATGAGAACAAAGGTGGTAATTAATATTTTTCCCCACTTTTTTTTCTTCTTGTTTGCTTTTTTCTCCGAACGTAAATTCATTATGAAGCCTCCTAATAGATTTAAAAAAAGAGCTGATTTAATAATAACAACAATTAAAGTTGTTTCCGACAAAAAATTGCAGTACGATATAATAATATAACAAAATACTTCCAAAAACGAGGTTTATTATGAAAGAATTCATACTTTTTCTTGCGAATATTGTAAACTATTGCCATGATTTAATAATGGGTTTGGCTGAGAATGCTGGTTTAGACCTTACTGATAAAGATTTACACCTTTGGGTTTTTGGGGTTATTGGGATCATTTCCTTTTTCGTCGTCCATATGGTTTTTAAGACCTTAGCAAATTATAGCATTACTGCGATTTCATTTATATATACATTTACTATTATGCTAGTTTTAGTTTTTGCAATTGAAATTCAGCAAAAGATTACTGGTCGGGGGAAAATGGAATTTGATGATGCAGTTATTGGTCTTTGGGGTTTTATACTATTTTTTGCTGCATTTCTCCTTATTAAAGGACTAATTTTGTTGATCAAACGAATGTTTAAAAAAGATTAAATATGTTTACACAACCTAGTTATTGAATATAACTAGGTCTCTTTGTGCGCTTGGCAGGGCTTCGCTCTAATGGGTGAAAGTCCCTAACATACCGTTGTGGCGGAAATGTATAGCTGACAGGTAGTGCGAGTATCGTGAGATTTTGTGCGGAGGACTTGAAGGCAAAGTTGGAACAGGTGGCTGTAGTAAGATGGGATAACCTTTCAAAGGATGGGGACGTCCAATACCACTCTGCATATTATTAGTTATGAGGATTGCTTCAAGTGAAAGGCGAAGAACGTGACCCAAGGAGATCTCATCTTCTCCCCCGTAGGTGGTAAATCTTTTTCAAAGCTGAGATAGACAAGAATTTGAATACGGAGGGTGAGAAGTCAGAGCAGGGGATAGTAGTGAATAAACTTGTCAGAAATGCCACAAAGACAAGCGCCTTACCAAGGAGTTGGTAAGGCAGACATTGACCCAAAAGGCAGTGAACTGGTGCGAGGCCCGTCTGTCCATGGAAGAAAAGCAATACGAACTTATTTATTCGTCATGTACTAAACAGAAGTCAACGAGGCAGGAAGCCAGAGAGTTGAGACCGAAAGAAAGTAGGTTGTTTAGGACGTAGTACTAATAAAGGTATTAGTAATTGAATCAACTATACTTCTGATATCTTATTGGGAAAGGAAACGGATACATGAATGAATCAATAGGAAAACGAAGCTTACGTGTATTCAGAGATTCTAAAAAGAAACGCAAGTGGAACAGACTAATTGATAAAATCTGGAACTATCAGAACTTGGAACAGGCATTCTATGATGTAAAGAAGGATCGTGGTGCTCATGGTGTGGATAAAATAAGATAAAAGATTTTGAAAAAGAATTGGAACACAACTTAAGAGTGCTCCAAAAGTGGTTACCTACAAAGACATACCGTGCAAAACCAGTTAGATGAGTCTTTATCCCGAAAGGTTAATGGTGCAAAACGTCCGGTAGGTATTCCGACAGTAGGAGACCGCATTATCCAAGCCGCAACAAAACGAATTCTTGAACCGATTTTTGAACAGAAGTTCATTGTAGTTATGGATTCCGTCCAATTCGTAGTGCTCACATAGCAATTAGGAAAATCCGGAAGGATTTGAGAGATGGGTACACGTATGTAATAGACGCAGATATAAAGACGTACTTTGATTTCATCCCACATGATAAGTTCCTAGAATTAATCAAGGAGGAAGTTGTAGATAGTAGTGTATTAGCACTAATTTTACAATTCCTTAAATCGGGAATTCTTGAAAACGGTATTTACCATCAAAATGATAAAGGGAGTCCACAAGAAGATCTATATTCCATCCACTTCAGCAATTGGATGGATTGGAGCGGCATATATCGGAGGAATGGGGAAATAAATGAGAAAAGAGGGTGTCCCAAAGTTCTGCTTTGGGACACCCTCTTTCTTCTAGAAACTCTTAATCTACTCTTGCAGTTTGAGAGGAAGGACTAATCTCAAGCTGTATTTTTAACTCGTTTTGAATTCTTTCTTTTTCCTCATCAGGCACAAGAATATAATAAATGGAATCAATCTTTGTTCCTTTACCAGTTAAGGGTTCCATTTGTTCAATAATAACTGCAGCTGTCATAAAGAGGGGATAAAGTGTTTTACAATTATTGCTAATAAAATCTTGTTTATGATGGTGCTATAATTGCTTTCCGCCCATTCTTGAAGAAATATTACCCTTTCCCAATAAATATTTTACTAAGTAGCAAAGGTAATAATTATTTGAAAAATAATTATTACAAAAAAATAAAAACAGCCTAAACTAGAAATCTAAACTGTTTATTATATTCACTAATTTGCTTGTGCTGTTTTAGAAATAGAATTAATCTCAAGTTGTCTTTTCAACTCGTCTTGTATCCTTTCCTTTTCTTCATCCGGTACAAGAATATAAAAAACAGAGTCAATTTTTGTCCCTTGACCAGTAAGGGGGTCCATTTGCTCAATGTTACTTGTAGCAGTTCGGTAATTTTTTTGTATATCCATCATTTCATCAAAAGTTAGATTTGTTTTTATGTTCCCACTAAGTGCATCAAAAATATCATTATATTTGGATAAAGACGATATACTTATACCACTATCAATTACAGCTTGAATAATTTCTCTTTGTCTGATTTGGCGTCCGTAATCTCCTCTAGGGTCTTGATATCTCATTCTAGAAAACTTTAAGGCTTTATCTCCATTAAGCTGTAATTCACCCATAGGAAAACGGGTCCCTTCAAAAGCAAAAGCATAATCGTTATTTACAGTTACACCACCTACGGCATCCACAATATCCTTAAAGCCATCCATGTTAATTTCGACATAATAATCAATAGGGATGTCCAAGAAATTTTCAACTGTTGCCATTGCCATGTCAACACCACCGAAGGCATAGGCATGATTAATTTTATCCAATTTACCTTTACCAATAATTTGGGTTCGCGTATCCCTTGGTATACTTAACATTTTTACAGATTTATTATTAGGATTAACTGTCATAACAATAATTGTATCCGAGCGTCCTTTGTCTCCCTCACGTTCGTCAACCCCAAGTAATAAAACCGAGAATGGTTCTTTTTTTGATAAGGTTACATCCTCTACTCGTTTATCTGACTTTTTCCTATCAGTAGTTTGATGCATTGAATCAATAGCACTATTAAAGGATTTATAAACTTTAAGACCGTATATACCGGCACCAATTAACATTAACAATAGAATGATTCCCACTATACGTAGCCATCTTCTTTTTTGTTTTTTCTTTTTGGCTCGCAATTTTAAATTACCTCCATAAAATAACAAATTTCGCAATCTTTAATAGAATATCAAAAATTGAGGTAAAAATATATGGTTATTATTTGGAAATAGACATTTCTGTAGTATATTTGGTGAAAACTCGAAAATTGGTAACAAATTGTTTAATAATATTGTTAGGTATCTTAATTGGGAAGAATATAATAAAGTTTAAAGTCAATATATATAAGATATTAATCACTAACAATAAGGAAAAAGGGAGATAAAATATTGTGTATTTACATTTCATATGAAATAATTTTTAATGAAAAGTCTTTTTGACTAACAATATGGATCAAATATTTCGAAACACTAACATTTATTTACAGAAAAAGGGGGATTAACCATTGAAAAGAGTAAAAAAAGCGATTATCCCAGCGGCTGGTCTTGGAACAAGGTTTTTACCTGCTACAAAAGCGATGCCAAAAGAAATGCTTCCAATTGTAGATAAACCAACAATTCAATATATCGTCGAAGAAGCAATTGAGTCTGGAATAGAAGATATTATTATTGTTACAGGAAAAGGGAAGCGAGCAATAGAGGATCATTTTGATAATGCATTTGAATTAGAACAAAACTTATTTGATAAAGAAAAATTTGATCTATTAGAAAAGGTTCAAGCAACTTCAAAAATGGTGGATATCCACTATATCAGACAGAAAGAGCCGAAAGGTCTCGGACATGCAGTTTGGTGTGCTCGGAAATTTATTGGGAGTGAACCTTTTGCTGTTTTATTGGGGGACGACATTGTTCGTTCAGAAACACCATGTTTGAAACAACTAATAAATGAATTTAATAGAACTCACTCCTCAGTTATTGGAGTAAAAAGAGTTCCTGAAGATCAGACAAACCGTTACGGTATAATAGATCCAATAGATCAACAAGGACGTTCTTTTCAAGTGAAAAATTTCGTTGAGAAACCTCGAATAGGGTCAGCTCCGTCTAACTTAGCTATTATAGGAAGATATATTTTCACACCTGAGATTTTTAAGTTTTTAGAAAGGCAAGAAATTGGTGCAGGGGGAGAAATACAGTTAACAGATGCGATCCAAGAATTAAACCAAATTCAACGGGTATTTGCTTATGAATTCGAAGGTAAAAGATATGATGTTGGAGAGAAACTAGGTTTTATCGAAACCACCATTCAATTTGCACTTGAAAGAGAAGATCTAAGAGGAGATTTATTGAGATTTATGGAAAAAACACTGAGCGAGAACAAGTAAGTTTTATTATAGGAAACTGAAATTTTAATATATCCCTCATAATCAAAGTATCCACGATTTAACAAAAACATGGCTTCTTGATCATCCACAAGGATTTCAGGTTAGCCATGTTTTTTGCTGCTGCAATTCCAGCGGAAAAATTATAGGATTTCCAAATTAATTTTATTACTATGTTCCAGGTGTGTCCTTATTGCCTATTACAATAAAAGATTTTATTAAATAATATATTAAAAATTGTATTTAAAATTAATGAGACAAACCAGCAACTAATAAAAATAAGAAGGCTGAAACAAACAAATTTTAATATTATAAAATTTGTTTGAGTTGAAATAACATCTTCTATTATCCCTAATTTCGACCATAATATTTCTCTAACAACAGGATGCTCATGAATTAGATAAATTCCAAAAACATAGACCGAAGTAAAATTAATTATTCTTGACTTAATTTTAATTTGTTTAAAATAAAGAAAAAGACAATATGACATTAAAAGAGTGATTGGCGAATTATAATTATACAATTGACCAAGACTATCATTAAATTTATATATTATTATTGCATTAAAAAGGGCTAAAAATATAAATAGTATTAGGTATACATTTTTGCCGAAATCAAACATTATAAAATTATATTTTCGAATATATGCTGCGAGTAAATATAGAAACAAAAAATAAATCAGTCCATATCCAGAAGCTACTCCAATATTTGCAATCGGGTATATGAACTGCCAAACAGTGGTAATTAGAACTAGTATTAACAATAGGTTAAAATGCTCTTTCTTATTTAGATGATCAATTAATCTATTTAAATATGGGGATAATATATACATGATAAAATATAAAGATACAAACCAATATTGTTCGAAAAAAACAGCAAATAAAGATTTTATGAAACTAACAAAAGTAAAATCCGTGTATCCTAGCAGGATACATAATATATAAATTATTGTAGAAAAGAAACTTGTCATCAAAAAAAGATTTATTAATTTTTTTAATTTAAACTGAGATTTATATAAAAAGTACCCACTTACTAGCACGTATAAGTTAACAGCGATGATGGATAATGATCTTATAAAGTAATATATGAACTCATTAATTCCGGTTAAAAATGTTGGTATATTCACATATCTTGAAAATCCGTGAGTACCAAAATGTAAGATAACAACCATTAGCATTGAAATAATTCTTAATAATTCAAAGTTCGATTCACGAATCCTATTTTCTTTATTTGTCATAATAAATCTCCAATCAATGGAATAAAAACAGTTCGACATTATTTTTCAATAATATTATTCTATCTCAAGTAGACGATTTAAGCATTAGAGAATTGAAATAATACCATGAAAAAAGGAACGATGTTTGTTAAATCCATCAAAAAATGGAAATCATAATCACTTAGCACAGATTGATAGAAGTAATGGTATTCATCGAATAAAGAATAGTGTATAAGTATTGAAATTTGTGAACCACAGTAGAAAAACACCCCAAAGGTTTTTATTAACCTTTGGGGTGTTTTTTTTAATTTAATATTTGTTTAATATAATCTCCAGATACCCAACCTGTAGTTGTAGAATTTGGAAGATATACATTATACCAACCATTTTGTGTTAGTGGTATTCCATTTATCGTAACAGTCTTTAAATAAGTCCCGTTAATGACACTAGTCATTATGCTAGAGCCAGTAGAAGCACTACTACGAATATTTAGAGAACCTCCATCAACGTTGACTTGAAGTAAATTTTCAATTGATAAATATCCACCATAAAGCCAGCCGTTTTGACCATTAACATTGACTCTATACCAACGATAAGAATAATTCCCACTACTAGCTGGATCATAAGATACGTCAGTATTAAATCCCAAAACATTTACCACAGTATTTTGATTAATAGTACCTATTATGGTAGAAGATGAGACAAATGGTAAAGACCTAAAAGTCAGAGATGTAGTGTTGACAACTTTTGCAACTATACCACTAGGAAAGTTAATGATTGTATCCACTGGATATGGTTGTCCAGCAGGTATATCTCTTACCAAATTTGGTGGAGTAATGGAAGACATTCCTAACTCATTGATATTGGAATAATATGAACTGTCATATGGTTTCATACTTTTCATTAGAGAAGCAATTCCATTTTTCCAATTTTGATCTGAGGCATAGTGTACATTCATTCCTACTAAATTAGGACCCTCATAATAACTTCCTGACGCATTTAGATAATCAACCCTAATCTGATAAGCTACTCTAAAAATACTATCAGGTACAGATTGGAAATAATAGCCACATGTGAAAGGACAAGAATCATATGCGCCATATCCATAAAGGTTATTCTTGTATTCTATTAATTGTGATCCGCCCCAGCCGGTTTCCCAAATAGCATGTGCTACTAAATATTGTGCGTTTACACCATACCTATTCTGGGCATCAATAAAACTTTGGGCATAATTCTTAAGAGGACTATCGGAATGATTTTTTTGATTAAAGAAATTAATAATATCATTTGCCGTAATATTAGCAGGTTTCTTTAAATCTAGTACGAGATATGGATTTCCGTTGCTAATAGTAATGTTGACAGAAACACTATTAGTATTGCCATTTTTTCCAGTTTCCCTTACTGTCAAAGTATGTTGACCATCGGTAAACTGTATTGTATCAAAAGAGAATTGGAAACCAGCATTACCGTTGTAATATTCTGGAAAGGCATTTTGTACGTCCGGACGAGAATAACCATAGCTAGCTTGACCAATAATATTACCATCCAATAAAATATCTATTTTAGCAACTCCACTACCATCCAAATACCAGCCGCGAACATTGGTTACCCCATTGACAGTTGAACCAGCTGTTGGAGAATCAAGATATCTCATTGTAGGTAGATGGTCAAGATTTTGGACATTCACCATTAAACTTTTTAAAACGGTTATTTTTCCGTTGTTTCCAGTTGCTTGAACGGTTATTGAGTGAGAACCATTGGTAAGACTCTTAGTATCAAGCTTAAATTCATATCCTGAGTTAGCGTTTTGATATTCTGGAAAAACTCCTTGTACGTCTGGACGAGGACTACCATAGGTAGCCTGGCCAACAATTTTTCCATCAACTAAAACATCAACTTTGGCAACTCCACTTCCTTCTAAAAACCAACCACGGACATTGGTAGTACCATTAATTAAAGAACCATCAGATGGTGAATTAATATCCCCTATCCCTGGCATATTCTTTAAATTTTGAACGTTTATATTAACAACTTGAAGTTGCTTAGTAGAGCCGTTCATCCCTGTAGCTCTAACTGTCACTGAGTGTATACCATTAGAAAGAGTCCCTGTATCAAGGGCAAATGCATATCCTGAGTTACTGTTTTGGTATTGTGGAAATACATTTTGAACATCAGGCCTTGGGCTACCATAAGTAGCTTGACCAACAATTTTCCCATCAACTAAGACATCAACTTTCACAATCCCGCTTCCGTCTAAAACCCAACCACGAACATTGGTGACCCCATTAACTGTAGAATTAGCCACTGGTGAATTGATATCCCCTATAGCTGGGAGATTTTGAACATTAAATTTGATAGTTTGAAGCTGTGTTGTAGATCCGTTATTTCCAGTTGATTTAACCGTTATAGAATGTTGTCCATTTGCTAGCTTCTTAGTATCAAGTTCAAACTGGAATCCTGAGTTAGCGTTTTGATATTGCGGAAAAACTTCTTTTACGTCAGGCCTTGAACTACCATATTGCGCTTGGCCAACAATTGCCCCATCAACTAAAACATCAACTTTAGCAACTCCGCTGCCATTTAAAACCCAACCACGGACATTGGTGATCCCATTAACTGTAGAACCAGCTACTGGTGAATTGATATCCCCAATCCCTGGCATATTCTTTAAGTTTTGAACATTCATTTTAACGCCTTGAAGTTCCTTAGTGGAACCATTCATCGCTGTTGCTCTAACTGATACTGAGTGTATCCCATTAGAAAGAGTCTCTGTATCAAGGGCAAATGCATATCCTGAGTTACTGTTTTGATACTGTGGGAAAACATTTAGAACATCAGGCCTTGGGCTACCATAAGAAGCTTGACCAATAATTTTCCCATCAACTAAGACATCAACTTTCACAATCCCGCTACCATCTAAAAACCAACCCCGTACATTGGTGTAACGACTGACTGTAGAACCAGCCACAGGTGAATTGATATCTCCCATTGCTGGCAAATTTTGAACATTAAATTTAATATTTTGAAGCTGTACAGTAGAACCGTTATTTCCAGTTGATTTAACGGTTATAGTGTGTTGTCCATTGGAAAGCTTCTTAGTATCAAGTTTATATTGATAACCTGAGTTGGCGTTTTGGTACTGCGGAAAAACTTTCTGTACATCCGGCCGCGAACTACCATATTGCGCCTCACCAACAAATTTCCCATCTACAATGACTTCCACTTTGGCTACTCCACTACCGTCTAAAACCCAACCGCGTACATCAATGATCCCATTAACAGTCGAACCAGCAGATGGTGAATCAATATAACCTATAGGTGAAAGGACCACATTGCTTGCTAGGACATTACTATTATTAAGAAATATTAAAACAGTAAAAAAACAGGCAAAAAGCATAGATTTAGTTACTTTATTGATGATATTCACCTCCTTTTTATTAATTAAACTACTAAATAACAACACTCTATAAATAGTAACAAAATATATCCTACTAAACAATTAAAGGAGTAAAATACTTTCAGGAATAGTTGTAAGTATGAGGCAAATAATTTTATCTAATATTATTTAGTATATTGAGATGATTTTTCTTTCGGAAAAAGCAATCTGGCATTATATGAAATATATTGTTTGTCTTTTTGGGGTATCTTCTAGATTAATTAATAGGAAAAACCGAAGAAAAGTATAATAGAAGGTTTACGTCAGCATAGAACTAACTTCCAGAAAGGTAGATGAAAAAATTAATAATTATTTTATATGAACCAAACAAATTTTTACAAAAAATGATATAATAAATTTTTGAATATCATCTGATTGAAAAGGATGGAAATAATGAATCGACTATCACACAGAAAAAAGAAAAAAAAGACTAAATTAAAGAAAGTTTCGTTTGTAATTCTTGTACTTTTACTAGGGCTTTCAGGATATATATATTATCAATATTCACAAGGATTAAAACAAGCCTTAGGTAAATCTCCCGTTACGAATGAAACACCAAAGAAAGAGTTTAACGGTGCTGAAAAAGAAAAAATGGGAAAGGTTAATATTCTTTTATTAGGGGTAGACTCCAGAGGCGAGGAAAAGTCGCGAACTGATACAATTATGATTGCCCAATATGATTCTGAAAAACAAACGGCAAAAATCGTTTCTCTTATGAGGGATATTTATGTGGAAATTCCTGATCATAAGAATTATAAAATAAATACGGCCTATTTTCTTGGCGGGCCAGAGTTACTTAGACAAACAATAAAGCGAAACTTTGATATTGATATTCACTACTATGCTGTAATTGATTTTAAGGGATTTGAATCAGTTATTGATACACTGGCTCCACATGGAATTGAAATGAATGTTGAAAAGAAAATGTCCAAAAATATTGGTGTTGTCTTACAACCAGGCTTACAAGATTTAAATGGTAAACAGTTACTAGGGTATTCGCGTTTTAGAGATGATGCTCAAGGTGATTTTGGTAGGGTAAACCGTCAGCAAAAGGTATTAAATGCGTTAAAGGATAAGATCATTAGTGTCAATGGTGTAGCGAAATTACCAAAACTTGTAGGTACCATTCAGCCGTATATTGATACCAATTTAGAAGGAATTGACCGTTTAGCGATATTAAAGGACTTTTTTCTGAATCCACCTGATAATATTGAAACATTGCGTATTCCGGTCGATAAATCATATACACCGGGAAGTTATGAACATGCTGGTTCAGTTCTTGAAATTGATTTCGAGAAAAATAAACAAGCAATTGATCAATTCCTTAATGGGAACGAGAATCAAACGATTTCAAAAAATGATGCTACTAATCAAAAAAGATGAGTTTGTACCTAAAAATAAGAGTTAAGAGTGGGTTTATTAATTTTATAGCCAAAAATCGAGGCGAATAAAATAATTCCCTCATTAAATTGTGGCTACGCATTCGGTAAAGGCTGTTATCTCATGTGACTAAACACGTATGGTCACTGAGATGCGGTCCTTTTTTTATAGTGGAAATTTACGGATTGAAATGGGTGAGATAGCAGCCTGGTGCAATGTGGATATTGAAGTAAGTGCAAAGTTTATGTATATTAGTACTTGTTATGTTTTGGAGAGAAAGCGTGGAGAGAGCATTGAAACTAAAATCAATAAAAATGAATTATATATTTAATACAATATTAACTTTATCGAATTTTATTTTTCCTCTGATAACCTTTCCGTATGTTGCAAGAATATTAGGTCCAGTTGGCATTGGTAAGGTAAATTATGCTTTCACTGTTGCTGCATATTTTATTATGATTGCTCAGGTAGGAATACCTGTTTATGGGATTAAAGAAATTTCAAAGGTTCGAGAAAATAAACAAACCTGTAGTAAAATTTTCTCGGAGCTGTTTACAATAAATACAATCATGACTGCTATTACTGTTACAATTTTTAGCATAGTATTTCTTTTTAGTACTAAAATGCAGGACGAAAAGACATTGTTTTTTGTAGCGGGGATTAGTGTATTTCTTAGTCTGTTTTCAATTGATTGGCTTTACAGTGGGCTCGAAGAATATAAATTTATAGCGATTAGAAGCATACTGGTTAAAATCGTTTCGGTTATTATGTTATTTGTTTTAGTCCATGATAGCAATGATTACGTTATATATGCATTTATTACGGTGTTAGCAACAGTTTTAACAAATGTTTTAAACCTTTTTGCAGCGAGAAAGAAAATTAGATTTACGATAAAAAATCTTGATTTAAGGAAACATAGCAAACCTATACTTTCATTATCTTTAGCAGGTTTAATTGGTAGCATCTATGCTAATTTAGATATTATTTTACTTGGAAATCTAGTTGGAGACAAATATGTAGGATTTTATTCAACTGGGAGAAAAATAACAGGAATCATGATCACTATTATCGGTTCTTTAGGTACAGTACTTATACCAAGGCTTTCATTTTATTTAGATAAAAATATGAAAGAAGAATATAATCAGCTTGCACAAAAATCATTGAATTTCATTTATTTTTTAGCCTTCCCTTCAATTATTTATATAATTTTTATGTCACAAGATATCCTTCGCTTTTTTGGAGGCGGAGAGTTTGCGACTGCTAGTATTTCATTAAAAATACTCTCTTTTCAAGTTTTAGCAACTAGCTTAGCGACTTTTTACGGTTTTCAAGTTGTTTTGGCCCATAATGATGAGAAATCAATGGTGAAAGCAAATTTTGCAGGAGCTTTAGTAAATTTAGCCTTAAATCTAATTTTAATTAAAACTCTTTATCACAATGCAACTAGTATATCAATCGTTTTATCTGAAGCAACTGTTGTATTAGTTTTAATATTATTGTCAAGACGCTATACAGACTTAAAGTTATTTAATAGTGAAAGTTTTAAATATGTTAAAGCAAGCCTGTTGTTAACCATTTGTTTATTAATTACAAAATTATTCATTAAAGAAAGCGTCATAATAAATCTGATCATAACTGGAATACTATCTGGAACAATTTATTTTGGATATTTGCTATGGAAAAAGGAAGAATTTTCAATGATGATAGCGGAAAAATTGTTTAGGAGGAACAAAAGTGCGTAACAAAAGAATGGTGTTACTCTTTGATATTGAATGGTTTGAAAGAGTCCACCTTTTTAAGGACGTTGGAATGATTCCTGCTTATTTTAGTAAGTTATATAATTTTGAAAGCACAATTGTTTTTTATGATAATGAAAGAAACCATAATCTAAAAAACATGGAATGTGGTATAAACCTAATTAGATTAAAAAAGAATTTGTTAAATAAAGTGCTGTGGATAAGGAATTTTGTATCACCAATCACAATGTACTTAATCAAAAATGCAAAAAACATCGATGTCCTCATGCTTTTTCACCTAAAAAAAGAAAATTATTTTTATAGACTTTTATATAAATTTCTTAACCCAAAGGGAAAGGTCTATTTAAAGCTTGATATAAATTTAAAGGGTATCGAAATGTTTGAAATATTAAATAAAGAAGAACAAACAAGCTTAAATATTTTTAAATATAAAAAGGGTATTGAAGCGTATTTGAGGACAATAAAACGAACAATTGATTTTAAAAGAATGAAATTTGAGTTAACAAAATTTGAGGTAGTAAGTGTTGAGACTAAGTATGCACTTGATAGGATTCAGGAGTTAACTAATAACAAGTTAAACCACAATTTGATTTTGGCAACAAACGGTTTTCCTGATGAGATTGAGAATGAAAAGTTCGTAAAGGGATTTGAGGAAAAAGAGAACATAATTATGACAGTTGGACGATTAGGAACATTTGAAAAAAATAATGAAATGTTGTTAAAGTCGATTGAAAAACTTCAATTAAATAATTGGAAAATTTTTTTAATTGGTCCAATAGAAGATAATTTTAGAAAATATACTCAAGAGTTCTATAATAATAACCCGACTCTAAAAGATAAAGTTGTTTTAGTCGGAAATATTAATGATAAAAACACATTATATGAATGGTATGCAAGAAGTAAGGTGTTCTGTTTAACTTCAAGAAGTGAGGGCTTTCCTTTAGTTTTTCCTGAGGCAATTTATTTTGGTAATTATATCGTTTCAACTAAAGTCGGTGCTGACGAGGATATCACAAATTACGGAACTTTAGGAAAAAGTATTGATCAGGACGATATCGAGACATTAACAAATACTTTCCAGGAAATTATTGATAATACTAATGATATTAGCGTTAAATATAATGAAATAATAAAACACAGCAGAGAACATTTTGTGTGGGACAAAGTCTTAGAAAAAATATATTCTAAACTTTATGGGAATTTATGAACTTATTTTTGGAAAATGAACCTATACAAGTTTAACTAGAGATTTAAATGGAGAGAAATGAAATGAATCCTAAAATTAGCATAATTGTACCTGTTTTCAATGTTGAAAGATTTATTCATGATTGTGTTGATAGTATTCTTGGACAGACATTTAAAGATTTTGAACTTATTTTAGTGAATGATGGATCTATTGACCGAAGTGGTGATATTTGTGATGAATATTCAAAAAAGGATGATAGAATCATTGTTATTCACAAAGAAAATGGTGGTCAGTCTTCGGCAAGAAATAGAGGAATTGATTTAGCAAAGGGAGATTATATTGGATTCATCGATAGTGATGATTGGATAGACAAAGATATGTACGAAGTCTTGTATAAAAAAGCAATCGAAACGGATACGGATATATCTGCGTGTAATATTATAGAATATCAAAAGGATTCTACAAAACGTCTTTTCTGTAATGATTCAACTTATCAAATATATGATAGAAATTCTGCAATGAATGAAATATTCTTAAATCAGAGACTAACCTATAGTCCATGTAATAAAATATATAAAAAGGATTTATTCAACTGTCTTAGATTTAAAGAAGGTTATATTCTTGAAGATATGGATTTTGCCTATAAAATAATTCATCAATCAAATAAAATTTTTTATACAGGGCAAGCAATGTATAATTACCGTTATAATGATAAAAGCACTTTGCGAAAAACCTTTTCAAAAAAGCGCTTAGATGAATATTCAGTAAGAAAAGAGATGTACGCATTTTATCTAGAAAATTATCCAGCTCAAGCTGATGAAGTATATGCAGAATGGTTTTTAAAGGGTTTAGAGTTATATATCAACATTGAAAAGTATTATAGAAATGAAAAGAAACAATATAAATATTTAATTGATGTAGATCGTAGAATATTAAAATCATTAGTAGGTAAAAAAAGTTATAATAAGAAGAAAAAAATCCTTTTATCTATTGGCCTTATTTCGATTAATCTGCTGGTAACTGTGTACAGATTATACTGGGATAAAATCAAGAAAGAGTTATAATTTTATTCATTCAATGGATAGGCTCTAATAGTTTTACTTTGGAGATGAAAAAATGATAGCCTTTGTTATTTTAAATTACAACACTTGGGAAATGACTATACGTTGTGTAGATTCAATTTTTCAAACATGCAAACAAAAATACACCATTTATATTGTGGACAATGGTTCAACCAATGACTCCTATAAACAGATTGAAAAACATTACCGAGATAATAAAAATGTAGTGTTAATTAAATCTGAAAATTTCGGGTATGCCAGAGGAAATAATAATGGTATCAGACAGGCCATTAAGGATGGCTTTGATATCATTACCGTCACGAATAATGATGTTATTTTTTCGGATGGAAGCATTGATTGTATGTATACATTTCTCCAAAAAAATCAGGATGCAGCAGTCGTAGCTCCCTACATATTATCACCTGAAGGGGTCCTACATAATTTGCCATCATTAAAACCAATAAGTACAAGGGATTATCTACTATTTCATACAAGGCTAGAGAAATTTGTGTCTGGAAATAGCAAAAGGCTCCATGATCAAGAGTATAATTTAACTCCTGAAGCAATAAGTAATCAGCCTATACCAATTTATAAATTTTCTGGTTGCTGTTTTATGGCAAGGGGAAGGATGTTAGAGGAAGTAGGATTATTTGATGAAAATACTTTCTTGTATTTCGAAGAAGATATTCTTTGCCTAAGGATGGATCAGTCAGGTTATAGATCCTACTTTTTACCAGATTCTAAAATTGTTCATCACCATGGTCTAACAACGGGTAAAGACAATCTGTTTGTAGATACCGAAATGTTAAAAAGTGAGATGTATTTCTTGTCAAGATACCAAAAAATGAATTTTTTCAGTATGTTCTTTGTATATATTGATCGTGCTTTAACTTCCATGATTAAAATAATTAGAAATCGTTACAATAATGTCGGGTTTAAAGACTATTTAGACTTTCTAAGGAAAACGTGGACACAGTTTAAAAATACTCGAAACAAAGAAATGGCAAAAATGTAATATAGTAATAAAAAGAAGTCACCATCTTATCAAATCATGATAGATGGTGTTTTTTATTTTGCCTGTCTTAAGTATTAAGGCGGATGGGGAGACTGTTTTTATAGACCATTTGATAAACTCATGATTGATGCCTTTTACATGAAAGAATCTGTAGTTTAAGAGAAACACTTACAATAATTTATATCCACTTATTCAACAGATTCTAAAAAAAGATTGTGTATGTGAAAAATAGTAAAATACAATTCTTATATATCCTTTTAAATGGAAGAATAGTATTATAAAAGAGGATTAATAGCCTAGCAGGAAAGGAGGAAGAAATGAGATTTCATAAAATTATTGGTGCTATTTTGTTTGCAGGAATTTTAATGTCATTTTTTGTGAAAACTCCCATTTATGCATCAGCACAAATAAATTCAATCGGGTATATCGATGATCCGGTTTCTGGCAAAACGCTAGTAGGGTCCCAAAACGTACGGGGCTGGTTTTTGGATGAAAGTGGAGTAGCAAAAATTGAAGTATTGGTAGACGGTGTAGTGGCAGGCCAGGCGATTTATGGAGATGCGAGACCGGATGTCCAAAAAGTCTTTCCAGAGTACCACAATGGGAATGCGGGCTTTCATTACACTCTCGACACAACCAAATTTAGAGATGGAAGACATAACGTAACGTTTAGAGAAACAGGAATGAACGGCTATGTCACAACATTGCCTGAAAAGACTATAACGATTGCAAATGTCCTCGGGTATATCGATGATCCGGTTTCTGGCAAAACACTTATCGGGTCCCAAAACGTACGGGGCTGGTTTTTAGATGAAAGCGGAGTATCGAAAATTGAAGTGCTGGTAGACGGTGTAGTGGCAGGTCAGGCGATCTATGGAGATGCGAGACCAGATGTCCAGAAAGTCTTTCCAGCGTACCACAATAGGAATGGTGGCTTTCATTATACTCTCGACACAACCAAATTTAGTGATGGAAGACATACCGTAACGTTCAGAGAAACAGGAATGAACGGCTATGTCACAACATTGCCTGAAAAGACTATAACGATTGCAAATGTCCTCGGGTATATCGATGATCCGGTTTCTGGCAAAACACTTATCGGGTCCCAAAACGTACGGGGCTGGTTTTTAGATGAAAGCGGAGTGTCGAAAATTGAAGTACTGGTAGACGGTATAGTGGCAGGTCAGGCGATCTATGGAGATGCGAGACCAGATGTCCAGAAAGTCTTTCCAGCGTACCACAATGGGAATGCGGGCTTTCATTTTACGCTCGACACAACCAAATTTAGAGATGGAAGACATACCGTAACGTTCAGAGAAACAGGAATGAACGGCTATGTCACAACATTGCCTGAAAAGACTATAACGATTGCAAATGTCCTCGGGTATATCGATGATCCGGTTTCTGGCAAAACGCTAGTAGGGTCCCAAAACGTACGGGGCTGGTTTTTAGATGAAAGTGGAGTATCAAAAATTGAAGTACTGGTAGACGGTGTAGTGGCAGGTCAGGCGATCTATGGAGATGCGAGACCAGATGTCCAGAAAGTCTTTCCAGAGTACCACAATGGGAATGGTGGCTTTCATTACACTCTCGACACAACCAAATTTAGAGATGGAAGACATACCGTAACGTTCAGAGAAACAGGAAAGAACGGCTATGTCACAACATTGCCTGAAAAGACTATAACGATTGCAAATGTCCTCGGGTATATCGATG
Organism: Bacillus sp. 1NLA3E; assembly: GCF_000242895.2. Classification (NCBI taxonomy): domain Bacteria; kingdom Bacillati; phylum Bacillota; class Bacilli; order Caryophanales; family Bacillaceae; genus Bacillus; species Bacillus sp. 1NLA3E. The sequence continues at coordinate 4,312,670 of NC_021171.1, read as the reverse complement.
ATCCGGTTTCTGGCAAAACACTTATCGGGTCCCAAAACGTACGGGGCTGGTTTTTAGATGAAAGCGGAGTGTCGAAAATTGAAGTACTGGTAGACGGTGTAGTGGCAGGTCAGGCGATCTATGGAGATGCGAGACCAGATGTCCAGAAAGTCTTTCCAGAGTACCACAATGGGAATGGTGGCTTTCATTACACTCTCGACACAACCAAATTTAGAGATGGAAGACATACCGTAACGTTCAGAGAAACAGGAATGAACGGCTTTGTCACAACATTGCCTGAAAAGACTATAACGATTGCAAATGTCCTCGGGTATATCGATGATCCGGTTTCTGGCAAAATACTAAAAGGAAACCAAAACGTGCGGGGCTGGTTTTTGGATGAAAGCGGAGTGTCGAAAATTGAAGTACTGGTAGACGGTGTAGTGGCAGGTCAGGCGATCTATGGAGATGCGAGACCAGATGTCCAAAAAGTCTTTCCAGAGTACCACAATGGGAATGCAGGCTATCATTATACTCTCGACACAACCAAATTTAGTGATGGAAGACACACCGTAACGTTCAGAGAAACGGGAAAGAACGGCTATGTCACAACATTGCCTGGAAAGATTGTAACGTTCAATCAATTATCAAAAGCAACAGTATTTTTAGACCCGGGACATGGTGGGACTGATCCTGGTGCAACTGCTGGTGGTTATAAAGAAGCAGACTTGAATTTAGCTGTTGCGAAAAAAGTTCAATCATTATTATTAGATCGAGGCTATATAGTTTATATGTCTCGTAATGACAATTCCACTGTAGGATTACTAGATCGTTCCCAAATGGCAAATGATATAAATCCAGATATTTTCGTTAGTATTCATCATAACGCTACAGGAACAGGGGAAACTTCAGCTAATGGTATCGAGTCATACTACTATGAATATGACCCAAATTACCCTTCGAAAATCAATGCTGATATGCATAATAATCCAGAAAGAATTTCAATGAGTAAGACACTCGCAACCTTGATTCAGGAAAATTTGGTTGAATATACAGGTGCGAATGATCGTGGAACTGATGGAGAGACATTTTCAGTGCTACGTGAATCAGCTATGCCTGCAACTTTAGTAGAGCTAGGTTTTATAAACAACTCAAGCGAACGTCAAAAATTAGTTACAGATTCATATCAAAATACATTAGCAAAAGCAATTGCTGACGGGATTGATGAGTACTTTTCAATTTATTAACTCATTTTTCAATCCGTTTGATAAGAGGAAATAAAAAAGATAAACATGCAGCAAATTTTTTGGACTAGAAATCAAAATGATTTCTAGTCCTTTATTATGCCCTCAACTAACGTAATTTTAGCAATACGAACACCAGGCACTGTTCGTAATAATAACCCCGTGATAAACTTTAGTTTATCTTGCAACGAATTAGTTTTTATTTTTTTTTATATTAAGGTAAAATGGTATTCGTATGTATTTTTTATTAGAGGAATTTAGTTGTGGATATTTACACTTTTCGTAAATAAAATTCTTGACTGATATTGCAACTTATACGTTTAAGGTTTGTAAAATGGGGGTAATAAAATGAAAAAAAATATAATATTCCTTTTAAGCATGGTGCTTATTTTAAGTATGTTCCTTAGCATGTTCTATACTGCATTTTTTGGCAAGAATGAAAATGCTAAAAAAGTTCAAATCCCTGAATATGTAGACCAAGATCTTAAAATAAATATTAATACAGAACCGACGACATTACATCCTGGTTTAGCGGCTGATTCTGTCTCAGGATCCGTGCTTCTTCAGACTTTTGAAGGGTTAACTCGAATTGATTTATGGGGTAGAACTGTAAATGCTGCTGCATCAGTAGTCAAAATATCAGATGATCAAAAAACTTATAGTTTTACATTACGGGATGCAAAATGGACAAATGGTGATCCTGTCATTGCAAAGGATTTTGAATTTGCATGGAAATGGTTATTGAATCCTGCTAACCATTCAGAAAATGCATCTCAACTCTATTATATAAAGGGTGCGGAAGCATTTAATAAAGGAAAAGATAGTGTGGAAAAAGTAGGTGTAAGGGCAATTGACGACAAAACTTTAGAGGTAAAGCTTGTCAATCCAACTCCCAATTTTTTAGACTTAATTTCTAAATATACATACTTCCCGATTAACAGTAAAGTTGCTGAAAAAAATCCTAACTGGGCAAATGAAGCAGGAAAGCAATATACATCAAACGGACCATTCGAATTAACTGAATGGACTCATAACAATAAAATTGTTCTTAAAAGGAATAAAAATTATTGGGACACAGATACAGTAAGATTAAAGTCAATATCAATGCTTATGGTCAATGATCCAAACACAGAGTTATCTATGTATGAAAATGGTGAACTCAATTTGACTGGTTCTCCTGTTGAAGAAGTCCCTTCGAGTGATATTACTCAATCAATTGATGGTATGTATACATTAAAATTAAATACCAAATTCGAACCTTTTAATAATAAAAACATACGTAAGGCTTTTGCTTTTGCACTTAATCGTCAAGAGTTGGTTGAACATACAAAGCAAATGAAATCAATACCCGCTTTGGCCACTGTTCCCCCAGCGTTGTTTCAAGGAAATAAAAAAAGTTTCTTCAAAGACAATGATGTTGAAAAAGCAAAACAATGTTTACAAAAAGGTATAGAAGAACTAGGGTATAAAGATACATCTGAACTACCTGTGATAACTCTTTTAATTAATACAAATCAAGTGGATAAAAGAATTGCTCAATCTATCCAGGATATGTGGAGAAAAAATTTAGGTGTTAATGTTACCCTTGATAGCTCCAGTTGGAATATTCAAAACGAAAAAGTGCACACCCTTGATTATGAAGTTTCCCTAATGGAATCATTAAGCTCGTACAGTGACCCAGTAAACGTTCTTGAACCCTTTCTGAATGCTAATTCCATCAACAATGGTACAGGCTGGGAAAACAAGGAATTTCAATCTTTAATAAGACAATCTCAAATAGAGACTGATATAAACAAACGTCAGAAATTATTAAAGAATGCTGAGGGGCTATTGATTGAAGATATGCCTGTTATCCCCGTTAGCTTTTTTAAAATTGATCTTTTCCAAAGTGAGAACGTAAGAGATGTGGCTGTCTCCAAACTAGGTTATGTTCAGTATAAATGGGCTCATCTTGAAAAATAGGGATAGGTAGTTCTCTATAAAAATATTGGAACAAAAAGACTGTTTAAGGATGTTATTCATAAACTTAATCAGTCTTTTATTATTGACTTTAGGTGTATAGATTTCTAGCCCATTCACTAAAGAGAATAAGGCTTAATTTAACTGGATAATACTCAACCGCTCATCACTATTAATTTTTTTATAAAAAATGTTGAAATATGTTACAATACAACCTAGACTGGAAATTTTCCCGAGGTATATACTGTATATAAAAATTTGGAGAGTATGACCTTATTTAATCAATAAACCTGTGTTAATAGTAGAGAAATTAAAGGTAATATCGTTTAAATAAACGACCTAGAAAAAACCTGTCTTTTTATAGATTTAGGGATTTTGGAAATAGGAGGAGTTTGCTATAAAGAATCATCGCTTTTTTCTATCTGTTTTAACTTCACTATCAGTTATATCCTATTTTTTGTGCGTATTTGCTTTGACAAGGCAATTTCCATTTTACCAGTTATCAAAAATAATTAGTATTAGTCTTATCATCATGTTTGTTTTTTCTGTTCCCTTTCTAATAAGGAATTTTAGGGGAAGTGATAAGCCAATAAAGTACTTGTTTATTCTTAATATTGTCAGTTTGTCTATTTTGCTAATATATTCAATTGTGATTGAACATAATAGTGTGTCGTTAGCCATTCGATTTTATTCTGTTTTTGTCTTATTGCTATCTGCATTTTTTTTACCGCCCAAAAAAATCTACGTAAACATTTTTGTTTTATTAGCTGTTTTGCATAGTGTCCTCCTGATAGGCTTTGAAATCTATATTGTTTTATTTGGGGATCCTGAATTTGCTGGATTTATTAGATCAAAAGTAATGGAACTTGGCTTGGGGGATATATATACCTATAATCAATATTTTTATCGGATTCAAATCAAAGGGAATCCAATTTTACCCATTTCCTTTTTAGTAAGTTTATTTGCAATTCAGAGTAAACGATTGAAAATTTCAGCAGCCTCTCTTTTATTTGTTGGGACTATTGTCGCAGGGAATTTTGCTTTTATTCTTGCAATTTTATTCTTTTTGGGTATGTATTTTATCATTTTATTTTTTTCAAATAAGAAGGTATCTGTGTTTTTGAAAAACCTGTTTAATAGTCGCATGAGAATATTAATGCTAGTAGGTTCAATAATACTAATCCTTTTTATTGCTGTAATGGTCCTATATCCATATTTAAATGAATTGCTATTATTGAAAATGGAAGTTTCAATTCCAACACGTTTTGATCAAATGGCGCAACTTATTGAAAATTTAGCAGAGACTCCAACCTCGTTATTATTTGGGCAGGGCTTAGGAAATGTAATTAACGTAATAACAGACTATCGGGATTATAGAAATAACTACTATTTTGAACTACAGACATTGTATGTTCTTAATCAAGTTGGAATTCTTTACTTCTTATTGTTTTTAATTACAAAGATCGCCTTTGTTATTAAATTTTGGGACAATAAATTTATCTATTTAATTTATTTATCTTATGTATTATATGCTTTTACCAATCCTTATTTGTTTGACACAACAAATATCCTGGTTTTAATTGTATTAAGCTCATTAAGTAAACTATATTTTAAAGAAGGTAAAAACAGTGAATCAAAAATTTAAGGTTTGTGCTGTAATGGTTTGTTTCTATCCTGACATCAATGAGTTGTCATCTAATATTATGTCTATCGTCGGGCAGGTAGAAAAATTAGTCATAGTAGATAACAGTGAAAAGCCAGTTCTCTCTGATTTTTTAACTGAAGAACATCAGGTCAATAAAATTGAATGGGTTTCTTTGAATCAAAATCTGGGTATTGGTGCTGCTCATAATGTTGGAATAAAGATAGCTGTTGAAGAAAATTACGATGGAATTATTCTTTTAGATCAGGATAGTAATCCACCGGATAATCTTGTAAATGCTCTTGTAGCTGGAGTCGAATTCCTTAAAGGCCAAGGGATAAAAATTGCCTGTATAGGTCCTGATATTTTTAATAAGATCACTAATGAAAATTATAAACCACTTATAAATAAAGGCGTAGAATTAGATGGGAATTTTGTCGAGAAGGACGTTTTGATAAGCTCTGGAAAACTTCTAGTAGCTAATGCTGTAAAAGATATAGGTATGATGGATGAAACCCTTTTTATTGATTTAGTGGACTTCGAGTGGTGTTGGAGAGCGAAAAAATATGGCTACAGAGTTTTTAATAGTAAAGATGTAAAAATGGGCCATATGGTTGGACAAAAAAACATTAAAATTTTAAAAGTGTATAATTTATTAATACCATCACCTATTAGACATTATTATCAATTTAGGAACTCAATTTTACTATTTAAAAGGGACTATGTTCCAGCGAAATGGAAAATTAAAGCATTGGTTGAAAGAGCGATTGAATTATTTATTTATCCGTTGTTCGTCTCTCCAAAAATAAAACGCTGTCGATATATTTTTAAGGGGATAGTGGACGGCATATTTAATAGGGAAGGTAAATATAAAAATGGTTGATAGTATGATTGAAATCAAAAACGTTTGTGCAATTATAGTTACTTATAATCCTAATATTGATGAACTGAAGGAAAATATTGAATCAGTAATTAATCAAGTAGGTGCGATTTGTATTGTTGATAATTCAACTGATGTAGTACTCCAAGATAAGGTTAAGGCTATTCAAGAAGAACAGCGCCTTTATGTTATATCCAATAAGGGCAATTTTGGTATTGCTACTGCACAAAATATAGGTATGAATTGGGCATTATTAGCTGGCTATGATGCTTTTTTTCTATTAGATCAGGATAGCAAACTAAATAAAGATACGGTTTCAAATTTGTTAAGGGATTATAATTATTTAGTTAATCAAAATAAAAAAATAGCTTGTATTGGACCGTTAGCTTTTGATAGAGATCAATCTGAAGATAGTTTATATAATAATTTTGGTTCAGGAGATGAAAGGATTATTGAGGTTCAGCAAACCTTAAGTTCGGGTTCATTAATTCCTAAAAGCACTTTTACCGAAATAGGTGGAATGGAAGACGATTTGTTTATTGATATAGTGGATTATGAGTGGTGTTGGAGAGCAAAACAAATAGGTTATTCAACTTTTATCACAAAAGACGTAAAAATGGCCCACAGATTAGGAGAAGATCGTTATCATTTCTTAGGAAAAAGTATAGGTGTTCCCTCTCCAATTAGACATTACTATCAGTTTAGGAACACCCTTAAAATGTTCAAAAGATCTTACGTGCCATTAGGTTTTAAATTTAAATATATGATCATCTTATCTTTTAAGTTTTTCTTTTTCGCTCTTTTTGTGAAGCCTAGAGCTGTACGCTTCAGGATGATTGTAAAGGGGATTGTAGATGCGTTTATGGGTGTTAAAGGAAATATTAATGGAGAAAGACCTAATATCGTTTATGAAACTAAATCATAAACATATAAAATGGAGATGAAATCATGAACTTCTCAGTTCTAATGTCGGTTTATTTTAAAGAAAAGCCGGAATTCTTAAAAGAAGCAATAGATAGTATGTTAAAGCAAACTTTAAAACCAAATGAAATTGTCATTGTATTAGATGGTGAACTTACTAATGAGTTGTATGGTTTATTGGATGAATATAAAAATAAATTTCCTACCTTGTTCAAATATGTACAACTCGATAAGAATATGGGTTTAGGAAAAGCCTTAGAAATTGGGATTAACGAGTGTAGTAATGACTTAATTGCAAGGATGGATAGTGATGATATATGTCATCCTGAAAGATTTGAAAGACAAATTAACTTTATGAAAAATAACCCTGAGGTTAAGGTTCTTGGATCTTGGATTGGTGAGTTTGATGAAGACCCTGGAAAAATAGAATCTATTCGTAAAGTCCCCTCTAGTTATGAGGAAATAAAACGTTATGCTAGAACACGATGCCCAGTAAATCATATGACGGTGGTTTATTGGAAGGATGCCGTTTTAAAAGCGGGTAGTTATCAGACGCTAATGTGGAACGAGGATTATTTTTTATGGGGAAGAATGTTGAATAATAATATGAAATTTATGAATATACCTGAAGTTTTGATATATGCTCGTGCGGGGGCCGACATGTTTAATAGACGCGGAGGGTTAAAGTACTTCGAAAGTGAAGTTAAACTACAAAAAGAGTTTTTGAAAATGCATTTTATTGACAAACAGACATTCTTAAGGAATATTTTAATGAGAGGTTTTGTAAGAGTCCTCCCAAATTCTTTAAGAGGTTTTATTTATAAAAAGATGCTTAGAGGCTAATAATTTTTAAAAATGGAAGACTTAGTTCTTTATTACGATAATAAAGACAATATTAATAAGTATTCTTATCGGTATTTATGTTAGAATTTATTTGGTTTACTATTTTTCAAAGTGTTATTACAATAAGCGTCTAACGTTTCCTTAGTTTTTTCAAATTTAGCGTTGTTTTATCAGTTATATTGGCTTGATTTGATTTTAGAAAAATTAGACATGTAAGTCAATTTCATTAAATGAAATAAGGCAGGAATCTTATTTTACTCTCTTATTGTAATGTTAGGGCTTAAGGGAGCCTTAGATAATTAAGTTAAGGAGCTGACTGTAAATGAAAGGTATTATTTTAGCAGGGGGCAGCGGGACACGTCTTTATCCATTAACCAAAGTGGTATCTAAGCAATTATTACCTGTATATGATAAACCAATGATCTATTACCCGCTTTCTGTACTTATGTTGGCGGGTATCAAGGATATTTTAATCATCTCTACACCTGAAGATACAGCACGTTTTGAACAAATTTTAGGTGATGGATCCGATTTAGGTATGAACTTTTCTTATAAAATTCAGCCACATCCAGGTGGGTTAGCCCAAGCATTTATAATTGGTGAAGAATTTATTGGGGATGACCATGTTGCTTTAGTGCTTGGCGACAATATTTTCTATGGCCATGGCCTGACTGACCTTCTAAGAAGAGCATCTTCTCGGGAAACAGGGGCATCCGTGTTTGGATACTATGTTAACGATCCAGAGCGCTTTGGTGTCGTTGAATTTGATGAGGAAGGAAAGGCTGTTTCGATCGAAGAAAAGCCTATCGAACCAAAATCGAATTATGCCGTAACCGGGCTTTACTTTTATGATAATCGCGTTGTTGAGATTGCGAAAAATATTCAACCATCTCCACGTGGTGAACTCGAAATCACTGATATAAATAAAGCATACTTAGAAATGGGCGAGCTTAATGTTGAGTTGCTTGGTCGTGGTTATGCTTGGTTGGATACAGGTACACACGCATCATTATTAGAAGCATCGCAATTTATAGAAACGGTTGAAAAACGTCAATCATTAAAAATTGCCTGTTTAGAAGAAATTGCATATAAAATGGGCTATATTACAAAAGATAAGCTATTAGAGCTTGCGAAACCATTAATGAAAAATCAATATGGCCAGTACTTAGTAAAAGTGGCTAACCAAGTAATGAAATGAGGTATTTCCAATGAACGTAATTGAAACAAAGCTATCAGGTGTCAAGATTTTAGAACCTAAGGTGTTTGGTGACCATCGTGGATATTTCATGGAAAGCTATAACAAAGATTTGTTTGAAAAACTAGGCCTTAATTTTGATTTTATTCAAGATAATCAATCACTATCAGCTCCAGTTGGTACATTGCGCGGCTTGCATTTTCAATTAAATCCAAAAGCACAAACGAAGGTTGTGCGTTGTGTGACTGGTGCTATCTATGATGTTGCTGTTGATATCAGAAAAGGTTCACCTACATATGGTCAATGGGTTGGCGTAATTTTAAGTGAATATAACAAACGTCAGCTCTTAGTCCCAAAAGGATTTGCACATGGTTTCTGTACTTTAGTGCCTGATACAACTGTGGCTTATAAAGTAGACGAATATTATTCACCTGAGCATGATGGTGGTATTCTTTGGAACGATCCAGCATTAGCTATTGATTGGCCGACAACGAATCCAATCCTTTCAGATAAGGATACAAAGCATCCAACATTAGCAGAAGCAAAACATCTAAATTTTGTGTTTGAGAAATAGGAGGCAGCTCATGAAATTGTTAATAACAGGCGGCGCAGGTTTCATCGGTAGTAACTTTGTCCGCTATATGGTAAATAAATATCCTAATTATAATATCGTGAATCTTGATTTATTAACTTATGCAGGGAACCTTGAAAATTTAAAAGACATTGAAAATGCCCCAAACTATAAGTTTGTACGCGGAGATATCGCTGACCGCGATTTCGTCGGAGGTTTATTCCAAGCAGAGAAGTTTGATTATGTCATTAACTTTGCTGCGGAATCACATGTTGACAGAAGTATCACGGACCCCGGAATTTTCGTGCAAACAAACATTCAAGGAACACTTGCCCTTCTCGATGCTGCGAAAACTCTTGGTGTAAAAAAATACCTTCAAGTTTCTACTGATGAAGTTTATGGAACGTTAGGCGAAACTGGTTATTTCACTGAAGAAACGCCATTAGCAGCTAATAGCCCGTATAGTGCTAGTAAAGCTGGTGCTGATCTACTTGTGCGTGCCTATAATGAAACATTTGACCTGCCAGTGAATATCACTCGTTGCTCAAATAATTATGGACCGTTCCATTTCCCAGAGAAGCTGATTCCATTAATGATTATTAATGCGTTAAACGACAAAGAGCTTCCAGTTTACGGTGATGGCTTAAACATTCGTGACTGGTTACATGTTGAAGACCATTGCCAAGCGATTGATCTAGTCCTTCACAATGGCCGTAACGGTGAAGTGTACAACGTTGGTGGAAATAACGAACGCACCAATATTGACATCGTTAAAACGATTTTAAAAGCTTTAGATAAGCCAGAATCATTAATTAAATATGTTACAGATCGCCCAGGACACGACCGTCGTTACGCAATCGATGCAACCAAGTTACGTACAGAACTCGGTTGGGCACCTAAGTACAATTTTGAAACGGGTATTGAGCAAACAATTAAATGGTATTTGGATAACAAGGAATGGTGGGAAAACATCATTTCTGGAGATTACCAAGAGTATTTTAAATCCCAATATGGTGACAGATTAGAGGTAGAATAATGAAAGTAGTTGTAACGGGAGTAAAGGGTCAATTAGGCCATGATCTTGAAAAGCAACTGACCGCAAGAAATCATCAGGTATTTGGAATTGACCGCAATGAATTAGATATTACCGATGAGGCTAAAGTACAGGCCTATTTTGACGAAGTTAAGCCTGATGCGATTTTGCATTGCGCAGCTTTTACAAATGTTGATGCAGCCGAAGAAGACAAAGAGACTGCCTACAATGTTAATGCGTTGGGGCCGAAATATCTTGCCCAAGCAGCTAATAAGGTTGGGGCAAAAATGGTTTATGTCAGTACTGATTATGTCTTTGATGGTACAGCAACTGAGCCTTATGAAGTAGAACATCCTACCAACCCGCTTGGTGTTTATGGTGAAACTAAGTTTGCTGGCGAAGAATTTTTAAAGCAAAACTTAGATCGTTATTTTATCGTGCGGACGGCGTGGGTATTTGGAATTAATGGTAATAACTTTGTTAAAACGATGCTTCGACTTGCTGAGGACCGCAATGAACTTGGCGTTGTCCATGATCAAGTAGGTTCACCAACGTATACAGTTGATTTAGCTCGATTTATAATCGATTTGGTTGAATCTGAGAAGTACGGTGTCTATCATGCCACTAATGAAGGCGTATGCTCATGGTATGATTTTGCCGTTGAAATCTTCAAACAAGCAGGGGTAGATATAAAGGTAAATCCATTAACATCGGATCAATTTCCACGCCCAGCAGCTCGACCAAATTATTCTGTCTTAAGTAAAAAGAAAATAACGGAACAAGGCTTTACATTGCTACCAGATTGGCATGAGGCATTATCGGCTTATCTGAAGGAACTAAAAGGATAATAATAAAAAGCGGGATACCATATTGGCCACTTAAATGGACAATATGGTTCCCGCTTTCATTGTGGGGCATGTTTTTTTTAAGAAGAACGAAACTTTCTTCACAATGTTTCGTCATAGTAATTGATAAACTCATACTTTTTTAGAAAAAAAGTTTTTGATTACACACGTTTAAGGGATATAATTACATTTTATCAAAAAAATAGCAAACTTCTACATTTGTAGCTCAAATAAATAGTTTCATTGAGGATAAGTCTATGCTATAATCCTTTAGGAGTAATTTATCGAATTTTGGATATCAAATTATTTTGCATTAATGAAATTTACATTTATGTTTTTAAAAAATAAGGTAATGATAAATGTATGGAGGGTCTCTATGTTGTATTTTACGTTGTTATTATGCTTTTGTGCTTCGATCTTCCTCACCCCATTAATAAAAAAATTGGCATTTAAAATTGGCGCAACTGACAAACCAAATCAACGAAAAGTTCATCAAAAAATTATGCCCCGTTTAGGCGGACTGGCTATTTATATAAGTTTCATCTTGGGCATAGTTATTATTCGACCAAATCTGAATTTCAATTTACCGCTCCTGCACCCAAATGATTACGTCCATTTAGCAATTTTGTTGGGAAGTTTGATTATTATCATTACAGGTGCAATTGATGATGTGAAAGAGATCTCCCCAAGAGTAAAGTTACTTGGGCAAATCTTGGCTTCATTAGTGGTAATTATTTTAGGGGATATAAAAGTCGAGTTTATAAACCTGCCTTTTGGTGGCCAGTTAGACTTTGGAATGTTAAGTATTCCATTTACAATGGTGTGGATTATCGGAATAACAAATGCCATCAATTTAATTGATGGATTGGATGGTTTAGCAGCAGGTGTTTCTTCGATTGCTTTATTCTCTATTGCTGGAATGGCCTTTTTGATGGGAAGTCCATATGTAATGGTTGTTGCGCTAATAGCAGCTGTTTCAACTCTTGGTTTTCTTGTATTTAATTTCCATCCTGCCAAGATTTTTATGGGTGATACAGGCGCATTGTTCTTAGGATTCTTGATTAGTGTTCTCTCATTGCTTGGATTTAAAAATGTAACGTTTATCTCGCTTGTTATCCCGGTTATTATCCTTGGTGTACCGATTTCGGATACATTCTTTGCAATCATAAGAAGACTCGTGAATAAACAACCCTTGTCAGCACCGGATAAATCACATTTACATCATTGTTTATTGCGTGCTGGTTATTCACATAAACAAACAGTTTTATTGATCTATGCAATGAGCGCTATTTTTGGACTTGCTGCATTTATCTTTTCGCAAGCAACAATTCGCGGATCAGTTCTTATACTGCTTACAATCATCATCATAATCGAGGTGTTTGTCGAGAAGATTGGTCTTGTGAAGGATGATTATAAACCGCTGTTAAAATTATTTAGAGGTCTTAGAACCGTCAATTTACGAAATAAATGATAAAAAGAGGGCAAGCTCACCATTTGAGTTTGCCCTCTTTTTGGTTTTACACTATATCCATTTCTTGATAAAGTAGTTCCCCTTCATTTATTTCACCCTGCCCATTAGTCAATTCCACCATCCAATCCGTAAAGATCTGGATTTTTCCTTCTTCGACATACGTTTCTATTTCAACGTTCTCCAAGTAATGTATTTCCTTGATTGTATAGACCGACGCACGGAGCTCGTTTTCGAGCTTGCCTAGCCAGTTGTAGTCCACGGAGGTGTGGATGATACGGGTGAGTTTGCGCTCGACGATGCCGGTGGCGTCTAGGCCTTCTGATGTTGATTTACCGTAGGCACGGATGAGACCGCCGGCGCCGAGCTTGATACCACCGAAGAAGCGGGTGATGACGACAACTGTGTCTTTGAGCTTGCGTTTTTTTAGGACTTCGAGGATGGGAACGCCGGCAGTACCGCTTGGTTCGCCGTCGTCGTTTGCTTTTTGGATTTGGTCGTGCTCGCCGATTAGATAGGCGGAGCAGTTATGAGTGGCGTTCCAATGCTGTTTTTTGATTCGTTGGATGAATTCTTGGGCTTGGGCTTCTGTTTCGGCTCTGGCGACGTGGGCGATGAAACGTGATTTTTGGATGACGATTTCGTGTTCGCCTGGGCCTTTGACCGTTAGATAACTTGCCAGCATGTTTACCACTTCTTTCTATTTTCTATACGTTGTATTTGTTGGATATTCAACGAGCGTAGTTGGGCCCGAAATCTTATTCTAGGGTTAGCTTCCTGCACAAACTAAATGGTGTGTCGAATTAAATTGAGTTAGCCGTTATAAAAGAGTTTCTCCAAATTGTTTTACTTTTTGACAAAAAGAGCGGAGATGTGAGGAATTCAGTTGTTTTTTGACAATATCTCACTAGTTGATTGTAATAAATTTTGCCAAGAGAATAAAGGTTTTTGTGTTATAATTGAAATATTCTGAAAAGGTATTGTTTGGAAATTATTAGAAGGTATTTTGGGGGGAAGCTGGTAGAGAGGTTGATTCGAAAACACTTGAATACATATTGAAGAATATTGTGCTCAATAAATTTGGATGATTTTGGTTTGGTTCTGACCCACAAATAGGACTTATAGACTATCGAACTATATTATAAGGGATCAAAGGATTTGTTAAACGGGATGCTTGCAATAAGGGGTGATTATATGGCGACGAATATTGTTATTATTGACGACCAGCAATTGTTTAGAGAAGGGGTAAAGCGTATTTTGGAGATTGAAAATACGTTTAAGGTTGTGGCTGAGGGACAGGATGGACAAGAGGCCGTGGATTTATTTGATACATATCATCCGGATGTTGTGTTAATGGATATTAATATGCCGATGACGAGTGGTATTGATGCGACGAGTCAGTTAATTGAGAAGTACCCTGAGGCTAGGGTGATTATTTTATCGATCCATGATGATGAGAATTATGTGATGCGCGCTCTACAAACGGGTGCTCGTGGATATTTGTTAAAAGAGATGGATGCGGAAATGCTGGTAGAGGCTGTAAAGGTTGTGGCTAATGGCGGCAGTTATCTGCATCCGAAGGTGACCCATAATTTGGTGAATGAGTACCGTCGTTTGGTTGCGGTTGGATTGGAAACTGTCGGATCTTATGGTGAAAGTCGCCAGTCTGCAGCTAGAACCGTAAGTGGTATGACGACTTTAATAGAGGTGCGCCGTCCGTTTCATTTATTAACGAAACGGGAATGTGAGGTACTGCAGCTGCTAACTGATGGAAAAAGTAATCGCGGTATCGGCGAGGCGTTGTTTATTAGTGAGAAGACGGTAAAAAACCACGTCAGCAATATTTTACAAAAAATGAGCGTGAATGACCGGACGCAAGCGGTTGTTGTGGCGATAAAAAATGGTTGGGTTGAGGTAAGGTAAGTAATAAAACATTTTATTATGATGGGATTTTCATTATAGGTTGACCTCAGAAGGACGAAGGTTTCTTTTGATGGTCGTCTTTTTTTTTGCGTTTTTTTCATACTTTTTACACATTTCCAAATTTTATGATAAAAAAGTAAATTATTTTACAAAAAGTTCAGTGATTTTTCTCACAATAGTGTAAAATAAATTAAGTGGGATAATTTTCCTAATTAATAAGCCATGCAGTATTGTTATAGGTTAAATGCGCAAACCGGGTTAAAAAAATAATTTATTGTGACTTGGTAGTGGAAACTACCAAGTTTGTTTGATGTCGATTAATAGGAGAGAACGTTTTGATATTAACACTTTTTGATAGAGGGAAAGTTTTTCGTACCGTATTACCGGAAAGAGTGACTGGAAGATACATTTTATCAACGGCTGATGACGCGGGGAAAATTATCGATTTGTTAGCAGTCGAAGAAGATCAGGGCCATTGGTATTTAAAGTCAAATAAATATGCTTATCTGAAAAATTCACATAATGAAATAGTTAAAAATATAAAGGTTGAATTGTTCGAAACTTACATCATTAATCGTGACGATGGACCTTCAGCGTTGTTATATGTGGAGCCGCCAACTCAGGATGGAAATGTGTTTACGAAGCATCTAGTGACGAATGCTGTTATTAACATTGGCAGAGCTCAGGATAGCCATATATGTTTTGCAAATAAATTGGTCTCGAGCGCGCATTGTACGATTGTCTATGATGCGAGTGGGCAGGCGATGATTAAAGATAAAAATAGTTCTAACGGTACATATGTTAATGGCGAGAAAATTACGGAGCAAAGGCTCGTAATTGGCGACTGTATTTTTATTATGGGGCTGAAAATTGTCTACAATGGTCGGCTACTATCATTGAACAACCCGCATCGCTCGGTGTTTCTCGATCGAACCTCTTTTAATCCGTTTCAAGTTGAAACACCGGTTGTCTGGGAGGAGGTACTGCTCGATGAATTTCATCATGAGGATGTAAATGACAACTTGTTCTTTAGATCGCCTAGATTTAAAAGGGACATCCAAAAGGCTGAGATAAGAATTGATCCGCCGCCACAGCAAGCGAATATGGAGGAAACGCCGCTGATGCTGTTGCTCGGTCCTTCGATTACGATGGGGATGGCTTCGATGTTCACCGGTCTGATGACCTTGCAGAATGTGATGAGTACTGGCGGGAATATGATGATGGCGATGCCGACATTGGTGATGTCAGTGAGCATGCTGATCGGGACGATCCTCTGGCCGATTTTAACAAAGCGATATGAAAAAAGAAAAAAGGCAAAGCTTGAACGAATCCGTCAGGAAAAATATTTGCAGTATCTCGAGGAAATGGAGCAGGTGGTGAAGGATGAGTGCCAGCACCAAAGTGAAATTTTGCTTGAAAACCATGTCACGCTTGAAAACTGTCTGTCAAGAATTAAGCGGCGCCAGCGGAATCTGTGGGAACGCGGACCAGGTCAGGATGATTTTCTAAAAGTAAGATTGGGAATTGGCGACTTGCCATTAAATGCTGATATTAAATTTCCGGAAAGAAAGTTCAGCCTTGAAGACGACAATCTTCAAGAAGCGCTTTACGAAATGTTTGAGACTCCGCAAATTTTGGAGAAGGTGCCTGTGACCCTAAGTTTAACCGAGGAGCGGGTCAGCGGCATTATCGGCAGCAGGGAAGAGGTTAAGTCGTTTGTTAAAGGACTTATTTTTCAGCTGACGGCGCTGCATAGTTACGATGAGCTTAAGCTTGTGTTTATTTACGATAAAAACGAACAGGAAGATTGGAAGTTTGTAAAATGGCTTCCGCATGTGTGGAATGATGGCAAAAATGTTCGGTTCATTGCGACTGATGCAAATGAGGTTAAGGAGCTTTCTGCTTATTTTGAAAAGGAAATCAGCAATCGTAAGGAATGCGGGGATCGCGAATTAGTGGAGTTGGAACAGCATACTGTTGTTTTTTCAATGAGCAAAAGCCTGGCACCAAAAGCTGAAATGGTCAATCTTATTCTGAAGGAAAAGAAGGATATGGGCTATAGTTTGATTGCTCTTTATGATGAACTGAAAAATTTGCCTAAGGAATGCTGCAATGTCATTGAGCTGGCTAAGGAATTTTCGAAGAGCTATGACAAAGACGATATTTCTGGAAAATATACCGGATTTCAGGCTGATATTTATTTGCAGGAGGATGCCGAGGAACTTGCGGTCAAACTTGCGAATATCCAGCTTGATTCGGCGCGTGAATCGTACAAGCTCCCAGAGATGGTGACCTTCCTTGAAATGTTCGGTGTTGGGAAAATCGAGCATCTTAATGCCCTGACGAGATGGAAGGAAAACAATCCGACTAAGACAATCGAAACGCAAATTGGTGTCGACACTGCCGGGGAGCCGTTCATGATCGACCTTCATGAGAAATATCATGGTCCGCACGGTTTGGTTGCAGGGATGACGGGATCAGGGAAGAGTGAATTTATTATGACGTTTATCCTGTCGTTGGCAGTCAATTTTCATCCTGATGAAGTGGCGTTTATTTTGATTGATTACAAGGGCGGAGGGATGGCGAACGCGTTTTCTGATCTGCCGCATCTGGCCGGAACGATTACCAACCTTGATGGGGCAGCGGTCAAACGGTCGCTCATTTCGATTCAGAGCGAATTGAAACGGCGTCAGGCTATTTTTAGCGAAACAAGCCGGCGCATTGATGAAAGCAATATCGACATTTACAAATATCAGAAATGTTACCGTGAAGGCTTAGTGACTGAGCCGCTCCAGCATTTGTTCATTATTTCCGATGAGTTTGCGGAATTGAAAGCACAGCAACCGGAATTTATGGAACAACTTGTTAGTGCTGCACGGATCGGTCGGAGTCTGGGAATCCACTTGATTCTAGCAACTCAGAAGCCTTCCGGGGTTGTTAACGATCAGATTTGGAGTAATAGCAAATTTAGAATTTCTTTGAAGGTTCAGGAAAAAGCGGACAGTATGGAAGTCATCAAACGACCGGATGCCGCTGAGTTATCAACAACCGGTCGATTTTACTTGCAGGTCGGCTTTAATGAGTTATTTATGCTGGGACAGTCAGCATGGGCAGGAGCACCTTATTATCCTGCTGATAAAGTTGAAAAGCAGAAGGATGACAGTGTTGTTGTGATTGATCATTTAGGGCGTGTCATTAAAAATGCGAAAATCGACCGGAAGAAATCGGCAGCGAAAAATCCGCCAAAGCAAATTGATGAAGTGACCGATTATCTGTCTCAACTCGCCGCACAAGAAAACATCAAGGTTCGTCCACTCTGGCTCGAGCCAATTCCTGAGCTTATTTATATCAATGAGTTGAAGGCTAAGTACAAGGTTGAAGCACGGTGTCACGAATTAAATCCAGTCATAGGTGAATACGATGATCCAACGAACCAGCGTCAGATGGTGATGACGATGCCGATCACTCAGGATGGAAATGCGGTTATTTATGGGATTGCTGGCAGTGGAAAGACCACCTTCGTGTCGAGTTTGATTTATTCATTAATGGAAGAGCATACGCCTAATGAGGTAAATTTTTACTTGGTGGACTTTGGTTCGGAAACGTTGACCTGGTTCCGGGAGGCTCCACATGTGGGCGAGGTTATGCTGTCACACGAGAGCGAAAAAATTGGCAATCTGTTTAAAATGTTGACAGCTGAAGTGGAGTGTAGAAAGAAGCTACTGGCTAATTACGGTGGAGACTTCAGCACCTATAACGAAGTATCAGCTGAAAGTCTGCCTGCAATCGTTGTGGTCATCCATAACTATTCGGCGTTTTCGGAAATGTACGAGGATCAGGAAGAGACGGTGTCGTTCCTGACTCGAGAAGGTGTGAAA
This sequence comes from Bacillus sp. 1NLA3E, assembly GCF_000242895.2. NCBI lineage: Bacteria > Bacillati > Bacillota > Bacilli > Caryophanales > Bacillaceae > Bacillus > Bacillus sp. 1NLA3E. Next base: position 4,294,289 of record NC_021171.1, on the reverse strand, counting down.
TATGGGGTTAATTTTATCGTAACAGCGATCAACACGGGTGCGATTAGATATCGGATGCTGCAAAACTTTAAGCAGATGTATGTGCTGCAGTTGAATGATCATAGTGAATATTCCGGGTTACTGGGAAATGTTGACGGTGTTTATCCGTCCAAGTACAAAGGCCGAGGTATTTTTAAAGACGAGCTAACTTATGAATTTCAGACTGCTCACATTGTTCGAGATGTTGAGAATATGTATAAATTCACGAGTGACTATTGCCGTGACTGGAGCAAGAAATGGACGCAGCACCCTGCGAAACGAGTGCCAATTCTTCCTGAAAAAATCGATATCGACTTTTTGCGGGATGAGATAAGAGATATAGGTACGAAAAAAGTGCCTGTTGGGGTTGAAAAAAATTCATTGCAGTTGGCCCATTTTGATTTTCACGGTGCCTATATCACTATGGTCGCTGCAACCAGCAGCGATCAATGTGGAAGCTTTTTGCAGGGGATGGCAGAGCTTGTCGCGACTTTTGGTAATCGGGAAGTGATCGTGATCGATCCAAATCAGCATTTTACTGGAGGCGGGTTGCGCGGCTACAAGTATATTTCGGAGCAAGCGGAGTTGGAGGAAACGATCGTTCATCTCTTTAACACATTGGTGTACCGAAATAATACGAAAAAGGATGCAATTGAAGCAGGGGATGAGCCACCTGTTTATGAAAATATCACCCTCATCATCGATTCTTTTACCGATTTGAAAATGAGCTTAACTGAGGATGGGCGCGATAAGCTGAAGTTATTTTTGGAAAAAGGAAACGGTCTAAACGTAAACTTACTGCTTTCAGACTATACCGAAAAACTAAGCTCCGTTTCATATGAAAGCTGGTTTAAGGAGCATGTGCCTGTAAATGATTTCATCTGGATTGGCAGTGGCATTACCGACCAGTATGTATTGAAGCCGCTGAAGACGACAAGCGATATGTATAAAGAAGTCCCGAATGGCTTTGGCTATGTGGTTAGCAAGGGGAAAGCGGTGCTTGTGAAGCTATTGTCTGCTGCGGAAAGTATTGAAAGAGAGGCGGTCTATCATGGATAAAGTCCTAGTCGAAGTGTATATCCCCGCCTCTGAAAAATCGTACGATGTCTTTTTGCCACTAGAAAGCAAGCTTTATGAAGTGCTGTATTTGCTAATGGGTACGATGGCCGAGTTGACCCAGGGAGAATTCTCTGCAACGCCCGATACGATTCTTTGCGACCGCATCACCGGCAAGATTTTAAACATCAATCTAACCGTAGCGGAAAACGGTGTGATTAATGGGACGAAGTTGATGTTGGTGTAGGGAATGGCATATAAGGTAGGCTGTTTAAAAAAAGTTGAGTGATTTGAAGGGGAAGGTGTGTCATGAGACTTACTAAAAGGCTAATTTTATTTATGGTTTCAATTCTTTTAATTGTTGGGGAGGCGGGCTGTATGAGTACTGAAGATAAAGTATTGAATTATTTGGAAGATAAGTACCACCAAAAGTTTGAAATTGAAGGTGTGAAAAAAGGGAGCCTGTTTTTTTCGCAAATGTATGGAGGGGATAAAGTTACTGTTCATTCCAAGGAGAACCCGGAGATTGTTTTTTTAGTTGAAGAAGACAGCGAGGAAAACGGTGTTTATTATGACAACTACGTGCTGGCAAAGTGGGCTGAGGAGTTGAAGGGAAAGCTTGCTGCGGATATTGAGAAAGAACTACCGCCGGGAAGCCCTTACAAAATCTTGGTATATGTTGCACCTGACAAATATGACAAATCAATGGTTAATATGGACTTCGAGGATTACTTAAATAATGTAAATAGAGATTTCAAAATAGTTGTAAAAGTTGGAATTAAAACTGCTGGGGAACCAGATGTCAACTTGTACAACCAGAATATCTTTAATCTTTACAACCTTGTAAAAAAACTAGGAACTGAGCGATATGCGGTGTCGGTAGGATTTGTAGATAGAGCTGATAACATTTCTGATTATATTCGAACAGCATATGTAAACAATATTCCGTGGTCAAATCTAAAAGCAAGAGTTTTTGGCGAAATCATACTAAATGACCGACACGATCCTCTAAATGGTAGTGCTGACCAGGACTGGAGAATTACTGGTCCTGAAAAGGTCATTGATCATTATACTTCTATGGAGGAGTAAAGAGATGCCACTTAATAACTTAAACGATGAAGAAAAAAATATCCTTTTGCAGTTATCATATTTGGATTTACCACCTGACGAAACTATAAATGAAAAAGAAAATTTGAACATTAAAAATATCATTAAGCTAATTAAAGAAAATAATATCGAGGTCGATAAAACACGCCTTGAGAACATTGAAAACTTCCTGAAAAAAAACAAGAATAGCAGTTTACATGACATAAAACTCATCGGTTATCAAAACCATAATCCTAATAAAAATAACAACTCTGACGGAGAGTCAGAATCCGGTTTTGTAGGCTACGCACTTAAAGATCAAGACGGAAATCGCGCAATTCTGTTCAGAGGCAGTGAAAATCCATTTGATTGGGCAACTTAAAGACCGACTGGTTGGGAAACCTTGAGGCAGGAATAGGGATAGTAACTCAGCAGCATGAAGAAGCCAATAACTTTTACAAGGAAAACACCAACAAGAATACTAAAGGCGAGATTACCATTTATGGACATTCCAAAGGTGGGAATCTCAGTACGTACGTGTTTCTCAAAAATCTCAAAGACAATGTGAAAGCCTATATTGTTAATGGTGCTCCAATTTGTTATTTGGGTCTGAGTGATAAAGAAAAAGGGGCATTAAATAGTGGTAGATTTACCTTTATCACCTATGTAGGGGACATTGTATCGCATCTTGGCTTCGCTCCGTACGTAGACAAAATCGTTGTACCACATGATCTGGGGAAAGAAATAGATCCTTTCTTTTTTCACTATGAAACAAGTGTGGACTTTAATGAAAAGGATGGTAGATTTGCTCATTGGTACAATCATGGAGATTGGCAATTGAAGGATGCTAAACAAGACATTCTTTATCTACAAATAAACACAGCCCTTTTTACAATAAATAAAAGTATAGAAGTGGAAGTAGCCGTTGGAGCAGCCACTTTGGAAATTATTCATTTAGCTGCGAAAGCCCGCAATAAAGCAGCCCAATTAGTAATAGACCAATGTTTGAAGTTTTTAGCAAGGGTGAATAACGTGACCAAGCAGGTTCTAACTGATGTCGCAAATTTCTTGGTTAACACTGCCCATCAAACAAGGCTTTTTTTCGCAAAGGTCGTAGAATCCACCAAACGCTCTATCGCGCATGCTGAGGAAATAATCAAAGTCGATCTCTCCAGATTGTATTACTACATCGAACGTCTCCAGGCTGTTAAAAGAAAGACAGCACGTGTGAACGATTTGATCGATGATCTTTATTGGCAAGCGGGGGTAATGGGTCTCGACAATATCTTGAAAGCTGACCTCAGCACGATGTTTAATTTCAAGCTAACAGACAGCATTAATTATTTAAGCTCAACCGCCGAGACATTGGAACTCGTCGAATCCATGCTTTCTAACAAGGCAGGAAGGTTCTAGTAAACAAATATAAAAGGTTCTTGTAAACCGACTGGAGGATGAAAAATGGATCCTAAAGTAAAAAATAAGATTAATAGTATTATAGCCCAGACCCAAGCAATCGCTAGGGAACTCGATGATATTTCCCAGGGGCTTACCCGTGAATTCAAGGGAATAGGTGCTGAGAAATGCGCCAGTGGACTACAAAAGACGGCAGTAAAATACAGACGTGTAATCAACGAACTAAGGAAAATTTAATGTCCTCAAAAACTTAATTTGGATATGACTCGATTTAGAGTTCATATAGATATTTCTTTTAAGGTGGTGAGAAAAAATGGCAGGATCGATTATGGTTGAACCGGCGAAGCTTGAGAATGCTGCAAGTAAAATTGATCAGCAAGCAGCTGATTATGAAAGCACTTATCGTAAATTATTCGCAGAGGTAGATGCAATGGCAGCTGCATGGCAAGGTGCTGATAATGCGGCTTTCACTACTCAAATCAAGACATTCACGACAGATTTTGAAAAAATGACGAAGTTAATGAGAGACTACTCCGAATTTCTAAAATTAGGTGCTAAAGCCTACCGGGATGCTCAAAACGAAGTTAAAACGCAAGCGTCAAGACTTTAATTAAAATTATCTGAAAATAATGAGAGGTGAGAAAATTGGCAATTGATGGACTAAAAATTACCCTTGGCGAGGTTTCGAAAACGGCTGGACAACTCCGTACGTTTAATCAAACCCTGTCTACAAAACTTCATGAAATCAAGACAGATATGAACAATCTTGCCCAATATTGGGAAAGTGATGCTTCCAGCACCATTAGAGGGAACTTCAATGCGCTAGAACCTAGATTTGAAGAATATCGTCAAGTAGTAGATAACTATGCAAAATTCCTAGACAACACGGTAACTTACTATAACGACGCTGAAAGTAAAATCAATAATAACGCAAGCATGTTCAAATAAGAGGATTAGGGGGTAACCAGCTTAGCTGGCTACCCTTCTATCCAATTGCGTTATTTCCAATATTTGTCGTTTTGCTGAAAAATTAATTTTTTGCTGATAAAATGGAACTTTTTACTGATATATTTGCTTTTTTTGCTGATAAAAATGAATTTTTCACCGATAAATTGGCATTTTTACTGATAAGTAGAGACCTAGGCAAAAATCAACAATGTTTGGAAAAATAAAGAGCGGCAATGTTTGTGAATACAACTTAAAAATAAACTAATGTGACGGAGTCGAATCATAATGATAAAAAAGGTGGAACTGAAGGAAGAAAATTACGGAATTTCTAAGTTTTTATTTTATAAAGTACCGAGCCTAGAGGAAGTGGAGCGCGCGGAGCTAGAAGTGCTGAAAAACAGCCGAATCCCAGGATTGCTTCCATGTGCAGTGCTTCAACAGGAGGAAGAAGTGTTGATCCGCTACGATCTTGTTTCTGATACCTCCCTGGAAATGTTGTTTACCAAGCCTGTATCAAAGGAAACCCTGTGTAAAAGCTTGAATTCAATTGCGGAAACGCTGATAGAGGCCCAAAACTGCGGTTTAAATATTGAAAATTTCGTCTTCAGTAGTCACCACATCTTTATTGATAATTTTTCAAGTAGATTAGTTTTTATCTATCTGCCTGTAAAAAATAATATTTTTGAAAAGGTATCACTTAAAGAGTTTTTAAAAGAAATCTTGACGATGGCTCCGTTCGATGAGAACGATGACAGTCAATTTTTTATTAAACTACATAATTATTTGCTAATCAGCGATGACATTTCTCCCGAAGGTGTCGTGGAGAAATTACAGGGCTGGGAGGATGATGCGGAAACGTTAGCGCAGGCGGAATCAGGCACTCCTTTTTCAGAAAGCACTGAAATGACGAGCATGAGTTCAATGGCCGATCCATTAGTTGCCATAAACTCGAATTTTTATAGTCCCGGAAGCCCGAGAAATGAAGTGAAAACCACCGTTGACCGTGGTGTAGTGACGTCAGAATACAGCAGCCAGAAGAAGGAGAAGAAAACAAGCCAGAAGCTAGAGATTGAAGAAGAGGTTCAGTATAAGCGGATCACCAGAACGGAGTTGGGCGATCAGAATCCCTTCATAAAAGGGGCCGCTTCAATAGGAGGAACGTCGATCAATATCCAACCGAATTTTGGAAATGCCTTTGCCCAGCAAACTGAACCTGAAGGAACCACGGTCCTTGGCGCCGACCGGATCGAAGAGGATGAAGGAACCACCACTTTGGGAGTAGGCGTTCAGGCAGTGCGGAAGCCTTTTCTGCTTTCGGCAATGCAAAAGGAAAAAATAATCATCGCTAAGGATGTTTTCAAAATAGGCAGGGATCCACAGCAGTCAGATTACACCTCTAAGAATAAAGTGGTCGGGCGCGTCCATGCTCTTTTCATAACAGTAAATGGTGAGTATTACTTTGAGGACAATCACTCAACGAACGGGAGCTTTGTCAATGGCGTGAAGGCTTTTCCAAATGACCGGGTCAAAATCAAACATGACGATGTGATTAAACTGGCAAATGAAGAATACATTTTCAGGATATTTTAGCAAAGGAAGAGGGGACGGGAAATGGCATTTCAAATTGCCTACCATACGGACGCTGGGATTAGAAAGAAGACGAATCAGGATGGGTTACTCATAAAAACGGCGAAAACACCGGAGGGGATGGTTGGACTTTTTGTGGTTTGTGATGGGATGGGTGGGCTATCCCACGGAGAATTGGCCAGTGCGACAGTGATAAGAGGGCTGTCAGATTGGTTTGACCGAGATCTCCCAGAAATTCTTCAATCCGAATCGCTGGATCGAACCATCGAAGTGGGATTGGAGGCGCATATACACAGCCTCAATGAGAAAATTCTGCAGTATGGTGAGACGGCGAGAATAAAATTAGGTACTACGGTTACAGCGTTGTTAATTTTTTGTTCGCGCTACTACATCGTCCAGATTGGTGATAGCCGGGCATACAGCATCAATCGTACCATCCTGAAATTAACGAAGGATCAGACACTTGTAGCCCGTGAACTTGAGTATGGAAATCTTACTGAAGCGCAGGCACGGATTGACCCAAGAAGGAATATCCTCCTGCAATGTGTCGGAGCAACAAAGGATCTCAACGTGATCATTTCACGAGGGGATATTGAGCCGGGAACACTGTTTATGCTGTGTACGGATGGTTTTTACCATGAAATTACCGAAGCGGAGCTGCTCACCGCAATGAATCCGGAAAGTTTCCACAACGAGCAGCAAATGAAAGAAACATTGATTGAACTCGTGGAGCTCATTAAGGAGCGCAAGGAGACGGACAATATTTCTGTCATCACGGTTAAAGAGAGATAGATGGAGGAATTTTCTTGATACAGATTGGCACGAATATCGATGATCGATACGAAATTCTTAAGGAAATAGGTCGGGGCGGGATGAGCATTGTTTATCTAGCCATGGATAACAGGCTAAATAAATCCCTTGTTGTAAAGGATATTCGCAAGCGGGCAAACAGCGACAACAAGTTATTAGTGAACAGCCTTGTTGTTGAAGCGAATATGCTTAAAAGGCTTGATCACGGAGCCCTGCCCCGGATTTATGACATCATCGAATCCGAGGGTGATATTTATGTTGTTATGGATTATATCGAAGGTGAGTCGTTGAAGGAAAAGCAGGATCGAGAGGGCATCATCCCGGCAAGTCTTGTAATCGATTGGGCAAAACAGTTAACAAATGTTTTAGATTATTTACACACAAGAAAACCTTTCTCGATTATTTACCGGGACATGAAGCCTGATAATGTCATGCTCACGCCGGAGGGGAAAATTAAGCTAATCGACTTTGGGATTGCCCGGGAATATAAAACAGAAAACGCTACAGATACGACGAATCTAGGGACAAAAGCCTATGCTGCTCCGGAGCAGCTTTCTGGCAAGCAAACCGATGCCAGGTCCGATATTTATAGCTTAGGGCTGACCTTGTATTTCCTTGTTACGGGTAAAAGTTTAAATGAACCGCCGTTTGAAATTAAACCGATCCGCACTTGGGATGCTTCACTACCTGAGGGGCTTGAACACATCATTAACAAATGCACTCAATCTGAGCCAACTGACCGTTATCAGAGTTGTGAAGAGCTTGCTTATGATTTAGACAATATCAACTTGCTGACGAAGGGCTATAAGAAAAAACTGTTTAAGCAATTATACGTATTCCTGATCCCAGCAGTATTATTTTTACTATTTTTAGTAACAACGGGCTTTGGCTACAGTGGAATGAAGAATGAACAGTTCCAAGATTATATGAAGCTAGTAAACGAGTCAAGCCGATATTTAATCAATGGCAAGGACGCGAAAGCAATCGAGCACCTTGAACGCGCGATTACATCGGTTGATAGCGGAAAATCTGAAGCCTATCTCAATTTACTTGATATTTATATCAATCGAGATGAAACGGATAGTGGGTTAGCGAAAATTGAAATTTATATTAATGATCAATACGGTCATGTTGATAAAAATAATGAAGTTTTGTTTAAGATGGGCATGACCTATTTTGATATAAAAAGTGATTATGTTTCTGCCTTGAAGTATTTTCAGAAGGTTGATGAAGAGGAAATTCCAGATGCAAAATATTACAAATCATTAGCGACAACAATGGGCAGTTTGAATGTTGACTATAACAAGTTTACCACCAATTTACGAGAGTTTGAAAAGTACAATGATAGCTTGGCAAATGATCATAAAAAAATTGATAACTATCATTCTTTGGCAAATATATATCTTTCATATAAAGGGCAAATTCCTGATGCCAATACCCAAGCCATCATGGTCATTCAAAAGGCAAATGGCGTCTTAAAAAAGTTGGATGATGAGCACTTGCGGTATAAATACGAGCTAGACTTTGATCAGAAATTAGCCCAAGCCTACTATAGCAGAGGTGTAAATTCAGAAGACAAAGAGGGCGCAAGGAAGGATTTTTCCCAAGCAATTGAGCATTATCAAAATGTGATTGATCAAGAGGTCACCGATCAAGATAAAGAGGATGCAATGGTAAAAATAGGGATCATCTATCAGGAAATGGGTGAAAATGCTCAAGCAGTTGAGCAGCTCCAGTTAGCTCTTAAACAATATCCAAAGAGTATTGAAGCCTATACAAAGCTTGGAAATCTGCTTCTTGATATAGAGCAAGGTAAAGAGGAAGGAAGTAGAAATTATAGTGAAGCCAAGCTTGTGTATGACCAAGCTAGCCATCTTGATGCTATTACGAATGATGAATCCTATAAAAAGTTAACAAGAAGATTACAAAATCTGGATGTAATTCAGTAGTGTGGCCGCAAAAATTAAGCGAGGATTTTCCGTACAAGTTCAACGGATTTTTAGTCCTACCGAAATGGAAGGCTCGCGCTACCAATTTTATTAAGAAAGGGGGAGGGAAATGCAATACCAGATTATGTTTTATGGGGGTTTGGCTGGAGCGATAATTACCCTTTCTATCTCGATTTACGTCTATATCAAGCTAAATATTTCACAGGTTATTGAACATCTGACCGGATTTAGTTTTCGCAAAACAAGCAAGAAATGGCGTAGAAACAATAACCAGGATGGGGCTAAGAGTGAGAAACGGACGACAAATGAAATAAAGATTAGAAAAAAAGTGGTTGATCAAGACCGGGCCTTGGCAGAAGCGGTTGCTGCAACGGAGTTGATGAATCAGGCAGGCGAACAAACCGCCTTACTTCAAGAGCAAAACATTGAAGAAACATCGATATTAGGTGTCTATCCTGAGGAAACTTCTATTTTAACCGCAGTCGACGAAACATCGTTATTAACTGGAATTTTAGAAGAGGAACTTAAAACAAGCTTTAAAAAAGAAATCGAGATTATGATTGTCCATTCGGAAACGATCATTTAAGAGGAGAACAAGAAAATGAAAAACAGGAAAGAGAAATTCAAAAGTAAGAATATGAAACTATTATTTTTTTTTCCAGTTGCCGTGTTATTACTGACTACCATTCTTATTTTTAACAATAAGGTATGGTCAGATTCAGATGAAGTGGCCAGAAAGATTATCTTTGGTGATGAGACTTGGAATATGGTTACCAATCCCGAATTTAAGCTTGAGTGGTTTACCAATAAGGACACTGTTACCATCACTGTTGATTTGCAGGAAGATTTTACGAAATGGAAGGCCATGAATAAAGACGAGGTGTTACCTACAGAAAGACCGTTTGAAGTAACCGCGAAGATGGGAGAAACTGCTGTTGTTCCTATTTCGATAAAAGAAAAATTGAATACCAACGCGGAATTTGATGGAAGCTATCTTGTGGAAATTCCTGTTAATAAGGATGGGAAGCTGGATATTACTACTAGCATTAAGGATGGGAATTCTTGGGGGTTATCACCTTCGGAAGGGAATTTCCATATCACCAGGGATACTGAGGCTCCCGTCATCAAATTATCAGGTGTTGCAGAAGGTGCTTTAAGCAAGAACGACATTACCCTAAACATGGCAGTGACCGAGAAGTATTTCATAGATAAAAATGTGACGGTTTTAGTGAAGGATCTAAACAGCAATGAACAATCTGAGATTTCTCCTGTATGGAAGCAAAATGATCAGTCCGGAGCCTGGGAAGCTTCACACTTGTTCTCCAATAGCGGCGAGTTCGAAGTCTCTATAAACGCGAAAGACAAAGCAGGCAACGTTGGGACCGAGAAGAGGGTTTCGTTTGCTATTAATAAGAAATCTCCTGAACTGTCAGTTACAGATATCGAGCATTCATTAAAAATCGCCGATACTGGCTATTCCAGATCAAAAAAGGTTCAATTCAAAGTGAATAGCGGGATTTCGATTGCGACAGCAACGGCTTCCATTTCAAAAATTGGGGAGCATGGAGAGCCTACGAGTGCAGTCCTAAAAATAAATGAACAAAACACGAAAGAGGCTTTTCTAGATTATGAATTTACCCAAGATGGTAAATATGTCATTGATGCTACCGTTACGGACAAAAATAAAAATGGAGAATCTCATAAGCTCCCTCCATTTACATTTGAAATTGACAGCACTCCTCCAGCCCTTTCGGTGACAGATGGAGCGGGCAACCCAGCTCAAGGGGAGTATAGCAGTAAGCAGAATATTATAATTAGTATTTTTGATACAAATTTTAACAAAGAAAAGGCTTCGATTAGCGGGACACGAAAGGGCATGGACGGAAAAGAAGTCAGCTTGAATAACTTACTTGTGTTAGATGAAGCCGGAAATGCATCACTGGCTGCTGAAGCAGATGGAATTTATGAGCTTACTTTAAAAGCGACAGACCAAGCCGGAAATGAATCGACTAAAAACGTCTCGTTCACGATTGACGTGACAGCACCAAAGGTTACCCACAATATTGATCAAAAGTATTATCAAACAAAGGATTTCAAGCTTTCTGTAGAGGATCTTACTTTTGTATTAGGAAAAACGGCATTAACTGCAACGAAGGTAAATGGTGGGACTTCTGAAGATTATAGTCCAAAAATCACTCGCTCCTTGCTTGGCCTGTTTGGTGCACAATGGACCCGCCAATTTACTGAGGATGGCGACTACACTTTAGAAGTTTCAGCAATTGACAATCTGTTGCACCCGATTGTAAAGGGGGAACCTATTACTTTTACAATTGACGCAACAGCACCAATGCCATATATCAATAATGTAGTTGATCAAGCTCTTTATAGCGCACCGCTAAAGGGCGTCGATATTGGTGTTAATGATAAGAATATCGATTTGGGGCACACGACACTAACCGTTAAAAAAGATGGAAAGATTCAAACTGTATCACCACTAAACCAAAATGGTGAAAATGCCTCTAATCAATATGATTTTACAGAGGATGGAGTGTATTCGATTGAGCTAGAGACAACTGATTTTGCTCAGAATAGAGCGAAAGCGGCGCCTGTCACGTTTACTGTGGACCAAACAAATCCGGAACTCGAGATTTCAAAGATTACCAACGGCGGACACTATCAAGAAATAAAAGACGTAGTCTTAACAGCATTGGATTTAACGCTTCGCGAAGCGACATTAGTAATTAAGCGTGACGGCCAACAAATCCTGTCCGAAACATTAAAAGGTAATGTAGAAAACAATTTAATTAAAGCCATGAAATCTCTTGATTTTACAGAAGAAGGAGATTATGAATTGATCCTGATTGCCACGGATCGCACTGAAAGAACGACTGAAAAGAAAATGTCTTTCACTATTGACCATACCGCACCAGCGCTTGATTTCAGTGGCATAAGTGAAGGAAGTTTCCTTAAAAATGGCACACTGAACGTTAATATTCTTGAACATAATTTTGAAACAGATAATGTCACGATTACTGCTACAAGAAAAACTGATCGAGATAAGGATGCAGAACCTTACACCGAAATTAAAAAATGGGAGAATGCCGGAGAGAAAGCTTCGCTAGCTCACTTCTTTGACAAAGATGGCGACTATGTTGTCGTTGTTGAAGCTGAAGACAAGGCCCTCAATAAAGCAAAGAAAGAGTTGCATTTTACGATTGATAATGTCAAACCGATTATCGGGATCTCTAATAGTAACGAAAATGGTTCTTATTATAATGCTGACAAGGCTGTATCGATTTCGGTAAATGAGCGAAATTTTGAAGGCAATAATGTAACGATTGAAGCCACCAAGAAAGTCGAGGCTGGTGACGAGAAGCAAGCTATTTCCATTGGGGATTGGAAAAATACTGCTGAAAGTTCCAGCTTAAGTAATTTATTCACAGAAGATGGTGAATATGAAATTACCGTTAATGCAATGGACTTAGCAGGTAATTTGGGCGATAAACAAACTGTTAAATTTACCGTGGACAAAACCAAGCCGCTTTTAAGCATCACAGGTGTTGGAAACGATGATCATTATAATGTGGATAAACCTGTTGAGGCGAAAGTGATCGACCGAAATCTTAACCTAAACGGTAAAAACCTGACTGTGACGAGGGACGGTAAACCATACTCGTTAGTTGGTCAACTTGGGCAAACAGGGACGACGGCTCAAAATAGCTTTATTTTCACAGAAGAAGGAAGCTATCTAGTTAATCTGAATTTAACAGATAAAGCGGGCAATTATCAGGAACACGAGCCAATTTCGTTTGTTATTGATAAAACCAATCCTGTTTTGAAGATTAACGGAGTTGAAGATCAATCGTTCAATCCAGCCGAGAAGCCGGTTTCGGTGACGGTCGATGAATTGAACTTTGCGACAAATAATGTGGAATTGACAGCGACAAAAGACGGTAAACAGTTGGATATCGGGGAGTGGAAAAATACTGGAAAGATGTCAGCGTTAAATTATGATTTTAGTCTAGATGGATTGTACACCGTATGGATTAAAGCAAAAGATAAAGCAGGCAATGGACCAATCGAAGCTGCCAAAACGTTTACGGTTGATAAAGTGAAACCGGCGATTGAAATTACAGGTGTCGAAAATAATCAAGAATACAATGTGGATAAGCCTGTCACGGCGACGATTAAGGACGTTAACTTAGATGTCAACAAAATTAAGGTCACAAAAGATGGTGCCAACTATAATGCCGGCAACTTTACGATCGCTCATCATCAATATGAGAATTCAGTGGCCACGCTCACGCATCATTTCAGTGCTGAAGGCGATTATGAAGTAGTCGTAGAGGCAACCGATAAAGCAGGGAACAGCTTCAGCCAACAAGTTAAATTTACGATTGATAAAACGAAACCAGTGATTACGTCGAAATTTAAAGGTGAAAGTCGCGTTATAACAGACGGGGAATTTATTAACAAAATCTTTACACCAGAATTTGCGCTTGATGAGCCGGAGGATTCGATCGTATCGGTAACATTGAACGATGGAGCTAATGTGAAAAATAACCTTCCACTCGCTTCTTCGGAAATGGCCTACCACTACAAGGTGCTTGCGCGCGATAAAGCGGGAAATGAAACGACATTAGAAATTAGCTTTACTTTGGATACAACGAAGCCAGAGCTAAATATCTCAGGGATATTGGATGGGTTCTTTAACAAGGACATGGTTCCAAAGATAACTTACTCAGATAAACATTTAGACCCTAGTAAAACATCGGTAATGCTAAATGGCGATCCATTTGAAAACGGTAAAAAGCTAGATTATGAGAAAGATTATGTGTTTAAAGCAGTCATTACTGACTTAGCGAATAATGTAACAACCCGGACGATTGTTTTTACAATCGATAAAACATCGCCGGTCATTAAGTTCAAAGAACCAATCTCTAATAAATACTTTAATAAGGACTTGATTCCACAGCTATTAATTGAGGATTTCAGCGAATATGATATCATCACGCAAACGCTTGATGGCAAACCATATAAGTTGGGAACTCCAATTAAAGAAGAGGGCAAACACGTTCTTTATTTTGAAGTAAAAGATAAAGCAGGAAATATTAAGCAAATTAGTGTTGAGTTCATCATTGATAAAACGGCCCCAAAAGTCGTTTATGACGGAGTCAAAAAAGGCGGAAAATACTATAATCCAGTATCGGTCAGCATTCGTCTCGATAATCCTTTGGATAAAATAAAGACTGTTACACTTAATGGCAAAGTTTTTGACGGTGAAGTGGTAACAGAGGATGGAACCGAGGTAATCAAAACAAAGCTATCTGACAAGAAATCATATGAAATTAAAGTTTCAGCGTATGATGAAGCGGGCAATGAAATAAAATCTGTTCTTCCTTTTAAAATCGTTGAAAAGAGTCTTATCGTGAAGTTCTATGAAAATAAACCATTCATGATGGGATCCATCGCCGGGGTCGTTGGGGTGATTGGTCTGCTGGGCTCACTAGTTTTTAGAAAGAAAAAAGAAGATGGAGCCGAAGAGGAAGTATAAGGGGTAGCTACTCTTTTAGGGAATGGACTCCCACCCAACGCTTTTATGTTGAGGGGGTCCTACCTTAGGTAGCGAAATTTTTAAAATGAAAGCAGGTGATTATATGGGTATTAACGTGAGCTTAGCAACCTCGCAGGCGAATACATTAAAAAGATACACATCGGTCCTTCGGAATATAAGGAGGACTGTTGAAAACAATAAAGCCATCCTAAACAATCGGTGGCAGGCATCAGAGATGATGTACATAAATAATGCAATGGATGAGTTAATGAATGAAATACGTAAGTTGGTATCTGAATTGGAATCAATTGGAAACGATGTTCAAAGTACAGCAGTTGAAATTAGAAATGAGGAAATTGCCAGAGCCAAGGCAGAAGCGGAAGCCAAAGCAAGGGAGGAAGCTGAGAAAAAGGCTAAAGCAAAAGCGAGGTAGCAAAGGGGATATTCGCATATGTCAAATTGAAAAAGGAGGATATATCTTGGAGCTTATTAAAATTCATACAAGTAAAATAAGGGATATTTCAGTCAGCATTATCCAAAATTCTAATACTATTAAGGAATCTAAATCTGGGTTTGTTTCTGTTAAGGGAAGTATTGATCATCGAATTTTAAGCCGAAGAAATATTGGTTCTAGATTAGGGAGTGTATCCAGCTCTTTTAGCAACATCGAACAAGATTTAAAACAACTTGGTTCATTTCTTGAAAATGCTGGTGATATTTACAATCAAACAGAAAATACGTTAGAAAAACTGGCGAAAGTTAAATTTCCTGAAGGTAACTCCTGGGAATTAGTTAAGTCTTTTACAGGCGGGGTATCGTTTTATCAAGGGACAAAAATTAACTTTCAGTTAGGAGATTTTAAGTTTAAATTTGTAAAAGAAAATGGGAGAACCTTTATTAAACTTGTAGGTGGAAATCCAAGAGATTATCAGAGATACAGAGATTTACTAATTGAAAGGTTTGGTGGTAACCCAAGCTTATGGAAAAAGGGATTTTACAAGAATCTTATTACCAGAGGAATCCCTCTCTATGATGAAAATAATAATTTTAATTTTAACAATAGTAGTGGCTACCGTGAAAATATTAGAAGGTTTGGAAGCAGTCAATTAGATGATATGAGTAATTATGTCAGCCATCTTGGTGATTCAAAGGTGAAAGTATTTTTCAAAACTGCAGTAGACAGCGTAGTTGGTACAGTTACTGATTTTAATGTTTTTGACTATAAATCTGTTACAAAAGCTACCAGTAAAGGACTGGGTGTGGTTGGAACTGGAATTACCGTAGTTGAGAATTTTCAAGGTGCATATGATAATAATGGCTTTGATACGAAGAAATTCGCTATTGATACCACGGTAGATGTCGTTTCTGGGGCGGGTGCGACTGCTGCAGGGGCGGCTTTTGGATCACTATTTGTACCTCCATTAGGTACAGTAGCTGGTGCTGCAGTAGGGGCAGGAATAAACTTTTTAATTAATATGAAGATTTTGCCTGGGGAAAAGAGTATTGTTGATTTTACTAAGGACTTTGCAAATGATCCGGAAGATACTACTAAAAAAATTACAAAAGAAATAGAAGAAAGTGTTAACACGATTAGTAAAAATATAGATAACATGGCAAATAATATAGGCAAAAAACTTAATGATGTTTTGTGGTAGGGGGATGATGGATATGTTACTTAAAAATAAAGAAGTAGACTTTTATCAAATTAAGTCAGTCTCTTTAGGTCGGTTGAGTCCTAATAATGTTTCTGGCTTTTTTTGGGGAGGATTTGTTTTAAGCACAGTCACGACAATTGTTGCATTTGCGGGGATCAGTACTGAAATTAGCACGTTCATGACTTTGATGGTTTTATTGAGTTTATTTCTTTGGGTATTTCAGTTCTTTTTTACTTTGTTTTTTACCATGAGAAAAATTGCCTATAAATTTCAAAGATTACTATCCGTTTATTTAAGTTTAATTGGCTTTAAGGTTTCAATTGATTTTTACCAAGCCTTTTTTGGTGTGTGTGAAGTTTTTAACTCCCCATCGTATATAAAAACCACTGGTACTATCCTGTTTCTAGGAGGAATTATTTTATTAATAATTTCTACTATGAGGGCAGTAAGAAGAGTGAAACAAGGAGAGCTACGAAAAGAAGGCAGGGGATTATATAATTTCCAAAATTCTAAGGGTTATGTTAGTGTGCCAATTATTTTTGGAGTGACAATGTTGGGAGGGGCAGCGGCAAGATTTTTTTCTGATATGTCCACAGATATTACGGCACTTGCAATTCTATTTTTTGCTGTATTGCTTCAATACAGTGTGGCAATGGCATTGCCGGAATTTTTCCTTTTAACTTATTGTAAATTCAGATTTGAATCATTTAAGGTGAAGATGCCGAAATGATAGATAGTGAGGAATTCCTAATATGAAAATTAAACGTTGTCCAATCATATTCAATAATGTTATTAGTACGAAATCAAAATGTAGAATGGATAAATGGTACCTTATTGCTCGTGATTTGAGAAATGCAGTAATTAAAAATGGCTTATATGCAACGGGCCCAGTTATTTATCAAATTAACAAGGTTGATCTTTTCGAAAATGAAGCGGAATATACTTTTTACCTACCTATTAATGAACAAATAAGTATGACGGAAAATGATAAATATAGTTTTCAAGATAAATGGAGTTTTGGTGATGCATTAGTATATAGACATGCAGATTTGGAAGAAGATATTAATCTTTCTTATAACGTCCTTCGAGTAGCTGCCAAAGATACCAATTTAGTGTTGCAAGAACCTTTTTTTCATATTTACCTGGATGTTTATGGAGAAGGAATTATCGATATTTTTGCTCCAATAGTTGAGGAGGGTTGATATGATCAATCCTAATGACCATATTCGCTACACAAATGTTATTTCAAGAAAATATAGATTTCATTATCAAGATATGGAAAAAGTAATGACGGATTTCTTAAACGATATTGTAAAAATAAAAGCATCCATTAAGGGTCCAATGTATTATTCAATCAATAATGTGCCACTAGATGAAATTATCAATGGGGAAGTCTTTATACCAGTCAATCAGGACAGTTTGGAAATAATGGATGATATGTACTTCCATAGCTATTTTAGTATTGAGAATATGATTTCTCTCTGTTTATCTTCTTCCAATTTTGAGAGAGACACAGAAATTGCCTATAAAATGTTAATAGATTATATGGAACACAACGGACTTACTCAAGTTACTCCTATTTTTCATGTTCTATCTGGAGACGAGACACTTCATTACATTTATATAAAAATAGGAGTTTTTAAGGAAGATTTTTTGTGAATAATGAAAATGTAAATAAGCCAATACAATATGAGGTTATACTTGTTCTAAGAATCTTGCTGCTTCTTGCTACTCTTGGGATGGGTTTAGCAAGCTTGTGGATGTTTAAAGGTGGTTTAACATTTGAATCTAGTTATTCATTAATATATATTTTTATAGGAATAATTGGGGTTATTTGGGGATTTACAACATTTTTAATGTGTTTTCCTGCATTTACAAGGAAAGGGAAAGTGTTATTTACAATTACGCAGGGAGAAAATGGTCAATTAATATCTAGGAAAAGAACTGTTTATTTACGAGATATAAAAGATATTAAATTGGATCATTATTTATTGCCTCCAAGCGGATTAATCTTTCAAGATCTAATGATACGAACCTATCAAAACAAATTAATAAGAATTCCAACTTATAATTTGCTTTTCGATGATGTCCTAAAATATTATGTTGAAAATTATATGCTATCTTATATGACAGAAGAAGCCCAGCAAATTTGGAAGAAGAGATTTGATAAGACCACTATTGCCTAGCTGATATCAATATAAAATTGGAGTAACCAAAGAAGAGTTAATTTAAAAGAAAGAAAGTTTAATATTTAACACTAAAATGAACACATTTTCCATAGGGGAAATGTGTTCTTAAAGGTTTAGGTGATTTGGTTTTCTTATAATAAGTGCAAAAAACTCTGATGAATATTATAAGTTAGGAAAATACCGTTATGTGCAAATGAAGGGAAGAAACAGAAGTGGATAGGACGAATAATGTTATTAAGGTAAGAACGAGATTTTTTCATAGATTTTACCTTTTTTTAGGAACTTTCGGAATGGCATTAGCTGGTTTTGTTCTCTTTTTTCAAGGGATAAAATTTGAATCAAGCTATTCGTTATTTTATATTGCAGGAAGTTTAATAGGGATACCCTATGGTTTGATTACCTTTCTTTGGAGCTACAGGGCTTATGGTAAAAAAGGATTACTTTTTTCAATTAAACCAGGAGAAAATGGGCAAATCATTTCTAGAAAAGTTTCCGTTAATATAAAAGATATTAGAGAAATAAAAATTATTCAGGAGTTTAAAATATACAAGCCTAGAACGATGTTCTTTTCTGATCTCACGATTCGCACGAATCAAAATAAAATAATTAGAATTCCCACATATAATATACTGAGTTTTAGGGACTTCAGATATCATGTTGAAAAATATATTCTTCCATATACGACGCCAGATGCACAGCAAGATTGGAAGAAGAGGCATGATAAGACCATTATTGCCTAGTATTCGAGTTTATGACAACCTATAATTCTATTAAAAAATAACGATGAACAAAGTTACTCACGGATATTTAACGATTTTTATAAAAAAGCTGTTTGAAAATTTGAATACTTTGTTACGGTTTCTACTATTGTATTTACTTATTTTCTGCTTTTTGAAAGAATATAGTATAGTTTGATGAATGGAGTGGAGTGTAGGATGTCATCTTTGGTAATCCTCTCAGATCAAGATTTGCTAGATGTTTTTGTTAAAGCAAAAAAATATCAATTAGAGGTAATGTTTATTGACACCTTGCTGACAGAGATTGAGCGCAGAGGTTTGAATGTAGTTGCTGGTTAATTAAATACTTTACATTTTATAACGCTGAACGGTATTCGGCGTTTTTATTTTTGCCAAAAAGAGTTCACTGTGTTTTCCATATTGTAAGCCGATTAATGCAATTTGTGGTCCATTCATATAAAATGGTATGTAGACATATTGTAGAAGAAAAAGGTAAGGACGGTATTTATATATATGAAAACGGCAGTAGTGACCGATAGCACAGCGTACATTTCTAAAGATATTCAAGAACAATTTCATATAAATATGATCCCTTTGAGCGTCATTTTTGGTAATGAAACGTATCAAGAGGAAATAGAGCTTGGCGCTGATGATTTTTATCGATTGGTTCAAGAACGAGACCTTCCCACTACATCGCAGCCGCCGATTGGGAAGTTTGTTGAGTTGTTTGAAAGGCTTTCAAAGGAGTACGATGCGGTGGTCTGCATCCATCTTTCAAGCGGTATTAGCGGTACCTATCAGGGTGCAGTAGCAGCTGGGGAAATGGTGGATGGAATTGAAATCTATGCGTTTGATTCGGAGATTAGTTGTATGGTGCAAGGCTTTTATGTGCTTGAGGCAGCTAAGATGGCTTTAGCAGGTAGTGGTCCTGAGGAAATCGTGACACGTTTGGAAGAGATGAAAGAGTTTGTCCAGGCATATTTTATGGTGGATGATTTGAGCCATTTACAACGAGGTGGACGACTATCAAGTGCTCAGGCCTTAATCGGCAGTTTGTTGCAGGTAAAGCCTTTGTTGCATTTTGATAATAAGCAAATTGTTCCATTTGAAAAGATAAGGACAAGGAAAAGAGCGCTGCGGCGGAAAGCTGAATTGCTGAGGGAAGCTGTTAGTGATGGTGATTCCTATGAGGCAGTGATTATTCATGCTAACCGTGAAGCAGAAGCTCTTGAATGGAAGGCTGAGCTTGAGCAGGAATTTCCAAATGTTGAATTCAAGATCAGTTATTTCGGTGCCGTCATCGGAACCCACCTCGGCGAAGGAGCGATGGGACTGGGCTGGTCAAAGAAAATGATACGGTGACACGGTGAAGCACGAATTGGTGCCTGACCCCATGTAGTGTAATGCGTTAAAGTGTGATAAAGTGCCTGACCCCCGTTGCGTTACTGCGGTAACGTGAAGGGGGTCAGGCACTTTTTTTAGGTAATTAGTCCTATGCTCTTAAAGCATAAAAAAAGAAGATTTGGTTAATTTTACCCTTGTTTTACCAATTTGTTATTGATATATAGTAAGATTTTCTTATATTAATATTATTTTGACGAAAATATAGGTAATTTATTCCATTTTGTAGAATTAGTAGAAAAAGGGGGAGAATTATGGAAAATCCAATGCCTAGTCGAAAGAAAGCTAACCAGAGGAAACCGGGAAGTGTTGTAAAAAAAGCTATAATACCTACCTTTTGTTTTGCCGTCTTATCGACTGTTGCTTTCGAAGAAGCTGTACATGCAGCGCAAACGAATACTGGCCAACCTGGTATGGTTAGTGAAGTAACAATTAAATATGTCAATGTAAGCAGTGGATCGTTGAATTTGCGGACAAGTGCATCGACTAATGGCACAGTCATTGCTACCCTTAAAAAAGGGACGGCGTTAACAATTTTTTTTGAATCTAATGGCTGGGCAAAGGTAAGTGTAAACGGCAAGGAAGGATATGTTAGCTCCAGCTATATCTCTGCTACAAATCCTAATCCGCAAACGAGTTCAGGTTCAACCTGGTCGTCGGCACCAGCTCCCACGACCAAATATGTCAATATAAGCAGTGGATCGTTGAATTTACGGTCAAGCGGTTCGACCAGTGCACCAGCAATTGCTACTCTTCAAAAAGGTACAGTGGTAACGGTATACTCTGAATCCAATGGCTGGGCAAAGGTAAATGCAAATGGCAAGGAGGGATATGTCAGCTCTAGCTATATATCTGGGACAAATCCTAATCCGCAAACGAGTTCTGGTTCAACTGCGGCATCGACACCAACATCGGCAACGCCATCCACGTCATCAGTCTCAGCTCCTACCACTAAATATGTAAATGTAAGCAGTGGTTCGTTGAATATGAGAAATGGAGCCTCGACTAGCTCGTCGATTATCGTAAAACTTGCAAAAGGTACCTCAGTAAAAGTGTACTCAGATGTTAATGGCTGGTCTAAAATTGAGGTATATGGGAAAACAGGTTATGTCAGTTCTGCCTTTTTATCAGTCACGTCTCAGAGTACTGACAATAGTCCGCCACCAGCACAACCAACCGTTACAAAATATGTGGCGGTAAGTGCTGGATCCAGCTTGATTTTGAGAAAAGGTGCTTCGACGGATTCAACCGTGCTCGCAAAATTAACAAATGGTGCTGAAGTAAAAGTTTACACAGAATCAAACGGTTGGGCAAAAGTTCAAGCGAATGGGCATGATGGCTATGTCAGTTCACAATACCTTTCCACTATCAAAACAGGCTCGAATATCACAGAACAACAAACAACCATAATGAAATATGTAAATGTAAACCTTGGTACGAGCTTGAATATGCGTAAGAGCGCCTCTCAAGATTCGTCAATTATCCTTAAACTTGCTCGAGGAGTTGAGGTCACTGTCTATTCAGAGGCCAATGGTTGGGCTAGAATCGCCGCTTATGGACAAATCGGTTATGTTAGCTCCGAATATCTGGCACAAACTAAATTAACAGCTGGATCAGATACCATTGCTGATACCAACACAAATAACAATACAGATACAAATAATCAAGTTACGGTGGACAAATATGTTAACGTTATTTATGGTTCCAGTTTAAATCTTCGCTCAGCCCCATCATCAAGTGCATCCGTCATAACTAAGCTGGCAAGAGGAACGATTGTTAACTTTTATTCTGAAGCGAATGGCTGGGCAAAAGTAACAGCCAACGGACAAACTGGTTATGTTAGTTCACAATACTTATCAACATTGGAACCTTTCAACCCGAGTCAAACACCTGGATCAATTGAAGTGATTAATGAAAATTATCATATAAGCTTAGCTGAAATGACGAATATCCAGATGAAAGTAAGTCCGCAGACAGATAAGAAATACAACACCTATATTAGAGCGGATGCAATAACTCTTAATAGTTCAACCTGCGGAATAGTAAATGGTGCGGGGTGGAATATTAGAGGAGGAGCGGGAACAGATTTTTGGACTGTTGGGAAAGTAGATAACCAGGAAACACTACAGATTCTTGGTAAAGTGAAGGGTACTGATGGTTATGATTGGTATCAAGTTACTTATAACAAAACATGGGTAAATGCTAGCCCAGAAGATGTTGCCTACTATTTAAACCCTGACAATTTTGAAAATAATACGGTTGATTCGCTTCAATTCCTAAAGCTGTCGGAATCAGCAAATATAGATGCTACAGAAGTTAATGAAAGGATTCTTCTCGGTAAAGGGATTTTACAAGGGTTAGCTTCTACCTTTATTATCGCCGGAAATACATATGGAATAAATGAATTATACTTAATTTCTCATGCTTTGCTTGAGACAGGCAATGGTACCTCCCAGCTAGCTACTGGTGTACAAATAAACGGGAAAACTGTATATAATATGTATGGAATTGGTGCGTACGATGACTCGGCTGTAAGTAGCGGTGCTCAATTCGCTTATAATGCTGGCTGGTTTACACCTGAGGCTGCGATCATAGGTGGAGCTCAATTTATTGCAAATGGATACATTAATGTTGGGCAGGATACGCTTTATAAAATGAGATGGAATCCAAGTTCTGCTGTAACAAACGGCTATGCTTCACATCAGTATGCCTCCGATATTGGTTGGGCTAATAAACAAGTAAACCAAATCTACAATTTATATAGTTTAATAAATTCATATAAAATAATACAAGAAATACCTCAATACAACTAAAAACAAAAAAATTGATGTGTGATGTAACGCGTTAAAGTGTAATTTGGTGCCTGACCCCCGATACGTTACTGCGGTAGTGCGGTGGGGTTAGGCAATGCATTGAAAAGCTAAATGAAACTACTATTATATGAGGTGATTTTATTTGGATGATTTTAGTTTGGGTTGTTCCTCTATTCAAAGCCATCACACGGATTCTTCTCAACCTACTCAATCACTTAACCCTAAATTCTCCTTCAACTCTGAACTCCAAAATATGACACTTGGGAAACAACTCCTGTTTGTTGATCTCCCGTTTTCGCGCGAAGAAATTCACCAGCATTATGAAAATGGTTATCTTACTTTCCGGCCTGGGCTAAGATTTGACCGTGGTGGATTGCCAAAGTGTGTGCGTTGTGGGAATCATAATGGTGCTTGGTTTGGCAAGTTTCCCTGTGCAAGATGTGGACAGGTCTGTACTTATTGCCGGAAATGCCTGATGATGGGGCGGATTAGCTCGTGCACGGTGCTGATAAGCTGGCGTTCAGAATCGGTACCTGAACTGGTTGGTGCAAATGAGACCACAGCTTTGTTAGCTCTTCATGAGGCGAAAATGGCAGACCAATCAAGCTTATTAGCTTGGACCGGAAGGCTATCTGAAGGCCAACAGTTGGCCTCAAATCGGGTGATAGAGGCCATACAACAAAAGGATGAGCTCTTGGTTTGGGCGGTTTGTGGGGCTGGCAAAACCGAGGTGCTGTTTGCTGGGATTGACCGCGCACTCCAGCAGGGCCAAAGAGTGTGTATCGCCACGCCTCGGACCGATGTTGTACTCGAGCTCACTCCACGACTGCAAGCAGCCTTCCCGACGATTTCAATAGCATCCTTATATGGTGGTAGCCCAGACCGCCATTTGTGCGCTCCGCTAACCATAACCACCACTCATCAGCTTCTCCGCTTTTATCAAGCCTTTGACACGGTCATCGTTGATGAGGTAGATGCATTCCCATATTCTGTTGATGAAACCCTTCAGTATGCCGTAAAACAATCAAGAAAGCCTAAATCTGGGCTTATCTATTTAACGGCGACCCCAGATCAAAAGCTGCAGAGGCAATGTCGTAATGGAAAAAAAGCGTACACCACCATCCCGGCCCGTTTTCATCGTCATCCACTGCCTGTGCCGGAGTTCGTTTGGTGTGGGAATTGGGGGAAGTTGTTAAAAGGTAAACAGACTCTTCCCCAAAATGTGATGAAGTGGATCGATGAGCGATTGAAAATCCACAAGCAAGCCCTTTTGTTCATTCCAAAAATCGAGCTTATTGACGAGCTACTGCCCCTCCTTCAGGCGAAGTATCCCACAATCGAAGGCGTTCATGCCGAGGACCCGGACCGTAAGGAAAAGGTTATGAAGATGCGCAACCACGAAATCCCTCTGTTACTTACCACAACTATCCTTGAAAGAGGCGTGACCTTCCCAAATATTGATGTTGCCGTCCTTGGAGCCGAGGACCGCATTTTTACCGAGAGTGCTCTCGTGCAAATTTCTGGCCGGGTTGGACGTAGTCCTGACTTCCCATCGGGTGATATCACTTTTTTTCATTATGGAAAAACGGAGGCGATGGTCAAAGCCCGCAAACAAATTATAGACATGAACCGGGAGGCAAAGCGAGTTGGACTTGTTGATTTTTAAAAGAAAGTCATCCACCACAATATTTTTCTAAAAATAGGAAAGAGGTGCTGACATGAACGGTTTATTTCAAGCTGATTTCTGTGTGGTTTGCCATCAGGAGATTACAGTAAAAGTGAGCTGGGTACAGTTGTTTTCAAAGGAATCGAGTGCGATTTTGTGCGCTACCTGCAAGAAGAAGTTGCTCAAAATCACTGGTGAAACTTGCCGGATTTGTGGTCGTTCCTTTGAAAATGGGGAATACTCTTATCGAAAGGGAGATCTTTGTTTCGACTGCATACGGTGGGAGGAGGACCCTGAATGGGGTGGAATGCTGCAGCAAAATGTGTCGCTGTTTTTTTATAATGATTTTTTAAAAGAGACCTTGGCAACCTTTAAATTCCGAGGTGATTATGTGATTGCAAAGGCCTTTGCTGATTTTATAAAAATAAACCTAGAAAAGCTGAAGGTTGATCAATTTGTCCCAATCCCGTTAAGTGAGGAGCGTTTGTATGAGTGGGGCTTTAATCAGGCTGAAGCGCTTATTAACGAAGCAGGTTTTCGTTCAGCAAATTTATTGGCTAGAATTCATGCCGAAAAGCAATCTAAGAAATCTCGCTCCGATCGGATCCATCTGCCCCAAGTTTTCCGAATGGCTAAGGAAACAACGATTCTAGCTGGGCAAAGCGTTCTGCTTTTCGATGACATTTATACAACGGGATCAACACTCCGCCATGCAGCTATGGTACTAAAAGGAGCAGGAGCGGAAAAGGTTTGTTCACTAACCTTGGCAAGAGGATGAATCGACAGATTTAGCAAACTGCGTAATGATGAGGTGCGGGTCTTATCTTGATTTAGCAAAACTTTAACAATCAGTGCTATTTGTAGCATTTTTTTTAAAAAAGTGAACATAAATCACATTCTTGTAAGCATAAGATGGGAAAGCAGAAGCCTTAATGGGCATCGGAATGTCTGAATAAAACGGCTGGAAAAATGACACGATAAAGCAGTGTGGAAAGGAGAAATTACATAAAGCTACAGGTGTTAATTTAGTCCTAATTTGGCTGTAGTCGAGGCCCCGATATTACAAATAAATGCCCCTTGTTCAAAATTTAGACACAAATATACAGGGTTTTAGCAGGAATTCAATGGGGCAAAATAGAAATAGTAGTACATAGTCTTTATAATCATAGTACGGCAACTGGTTCGAGGGTAAACGCTAGCCTTCCATTACAGACAAGTAGTATACTCAAATCAATAGCTGTACATAAAACAAAAGGAGGAGTTCACTTATGAACTACAACATTCGTGGTGAAAACATTGAGGTAACTCCAGCGATTAGAGAGTATGTAGAAAGAAAGATTGCCAAATTGGAACGCTATTTCACAGAAACGCCTGATGCACATGTGAACGTCAATCTTAGAGTTTATAACGATAAAAAGTCTAAAGTGGAAGTTACCATCCCAATGACTCAACTAGTATTACGTGCTGAAGAAACGAATGAAGACATGTATGCCGCGATCGATTTAATTGTTGATAAGTTAGAACGCCAAATCCGCAAACATAAAACTAAAGTTAACCGAAAATTCCGTGAAAAGGGTAGTCTCACTTCTATGTTTACAGTTGTCGAGGACAGCAGTTTACCAGTTGTTGATGAAGAGCACGAGTTAGAGCTTGTTCGAACAAAACGCTTTGATTTAAAACCAATGGACAGTGAAGAAGCTATCTTACAAATGAACATGTTAGGTCACAGTTTCTATGTATTCACGAATTCTGCTAATCACAACACGAACGTCGTTTATAAACGTAAAGACGGCCGCTATGGGTTAATTGAAGCCCAATAATATACCATATATTACATGCAAAGCCCTGATGAAAATTCAGGGCTTTGTTGTGTTTTTAGAACAAGCCCCAGGGAAAATTCAATTAATCGTTTGATTAAACCTCCAATCTTCATATCCACCAAGCCTTGAACCCAATTCAATCAAATGATTGATTAACACCAGCCACCAGCGTTTCCATTTTCGAAAGACTTTCCAATTCTGATGGTTAACTTCAACAATTATCTTTATAATAAAAAAGGATACTTCTGCTCCACACACAGTTGAATATAACTTAGATAGAGCCAAGCGGTAAATCGAAGGGAAGAACATACAAATGAAGCAGGCAGATATATTTCTCGCTTTTTTCAGAGTGGGGGTTCTCGGTTATGGAGGGGGGCCGTCCTCCATACCATTAGTACATAAAGAAGTGGTCGAACGGTATAAATGGATGAATTCAGATGAGTTTAGTGATGTTCTGGCACTCGGTAATGCGCTACCAGGTCCGATTAATACAAAAATGGCTGGCTATATCGGCTATCGGGTCGGTGGTCTACCTGGAATGGTGAATGCCTTATTGGGAACCGTATTGCCAAGCGCCGTGATGATGATTTTGCTATTGACCGTGTTAAATGCCTATAAAGATAAGCCCTGGGTAAGTGGGATGTCACGAGCAGTTGTGCCGGTTGTAGGGGTTATGCTCGCCACTTTAACTTGGGGTTTTGTCAAAAAATCAACCCAATCAGATTTAGGCTGGGGCTGGACACTCCTATATATTGTCGGCAGCATTATTTTATTGCAGGTAGCAAACGTTCACCCAGCGATTGTTATTTTTGCTCTCTTAATTGGTGCTCTCTTGAAAAAGAACTCAAGTAAAGCGGACATTATGAAAAAGGAGCAAAGCTAATGATTTATTTTAAAATATTTTGGGCATTTTTTATCCCTGGAATTCTTGGTTATGGGGGAGGGCCTTCGTCTATTCCGCTCATCGAAACGGAAGTGGTTGACCGCTACCACTGGTTAACAGTCAATGAATTTAGTGAGGTGCTGGCGCTCGGAAATTCGCTACCCGGCCCGATTGCGACGAAGATGGCTGGTTACATCGGTTATGAGGTTTCGGGCGTGTTGGGGGGCATCGTTGCTGTATTTGCTATGGTGGCTCCATCGCTTATTTTAATGATTTCCCTGCTCAGCATTTTAATGAAATATAAAAACTCTCCACGGGTAAAACGAATGACGATGGTTGTACGACCTGTTATTGCGGTTTTGCTCGGGGTGATGACTTACGATTTATTATTTTCATCTTATGAAAGCGTGGGGTGGCTCCAAACGCTTGGAATAGGCGTTATTAGCTTTATTTTAATGGAAAAAGTAAAAGTTCATCCAGCTTATGTTATTGCTGGAGCGCTTGTATATGGCGGAGTATTTTTGGCATGATTTTAATATTTGGATTAGGGAATATCGCGCATGAAAAAGCAGAGTGGATTCGCGTTTGAATTCACTCTGCTTTTTGTTGTTTTATTAGATATTGTTTTCTGAGCGTTGAGTTTGTGCAGGATTATGGCAACGGCAAATAAAACCTGAAATCGGCAAATAAAATCGAAAATCGGCAAATAAAACACCGGAATCGGCTAATAAAGCCGAAATCCACGGAATAGCCCCACCAAATTTACGGATAGCCCACAAAAAAACAAATAGATTCCGCTGCCGAAAGTCTGAATCCCACCCTCGAAATCCCCAAACATCGCACTAAACATAAACGGATAGCCCCCAACCAAGGAGGCTATCCGCAAAAACTTCGTAATTTAGTTCAATTTCGACCGCAAATATGCATCAATAAACATGTTGATATCGCCATCCATGACTGCTTGCACATTTCCGCTTTCGGTGCTGGTGCGGTGATCCTTCACCATCGAATACGGATGGAAAACGTAGGAGCGGATTTGGCTCCCCCAGCCGATTTCCTTCTGCTCGCCGCGGATTTCTAATAACTGTGCTTCCTGCTCTTCAATCTTCAATTGATAGAGCTTTGCCTTTAACATCTTCATCGCTTGCTCACGGTTTTTAATCTGCGACCGCTCATTTTGGCAGGTAACTACAACTCCTGTGGGAGCATGAGTAATTCGGACCGCCGAATCGGTAGTGTTAATGTGCTGACCGCCGGCACCAGTCGCCCGGTACGTGTCGATTTTCAAATCTTCCGTCCGAATATCAACCTCGATTTCATCGTTAAACTCCGGCATCACTTCACAGGAAACGAACGAAGTATGACGTCGTCCCGATGCATCAAACGGCGAGATCCGCACTAAACGGTGGACCCCTTTTTCAGCCTTCAAATATCCGTAGGCATTGTGCCCCTTAATCGCCAGCGTAACACTCTTAATTCCTGCCTCATCACCAGGCAGATAATCGAGCGTTTCCACCTTGAAACCTTTTTTCTCCGCCCAACGAGTGTACATCCGAAGTAACATCGAACCCCAATCCTGCGATTCCGTTCCGCCAGCGCCTGGATGAAGCTCCAAAATGGCATTATTTTTATCATAAGGCTCACTTAAAAGAAGTTCGAGCTCAAACTTACTCAAGCGGTCCGTAAACTCCAACAACTCACTTTCAAGATCGCTTTGCAACTCCGCGTCTGGTTCTTCCTTTATCAACTCAAAAGTTAACTCGAGATTCTCATACGTCTCGTACAAATCATGGAACACATGAACCTGATCCTTCAACGCATTGGACTCACTAATCACCGTCTGCGCTTGCTGCTGATCATCCCAAAAATTCGGATGAAGCATCTCATCATCAAGCTGTGCTATTCGCGCCTCCTTGTTTTCTAAGTCAAAGAGACCCCCTAAAGCCCGCTAATTTCTTAGCTGTTATCTCAAGCTCATTTCTAATATCTGCTAATTCCATCCTCGTCACCCCAAATAATTGTTATATACTATTATACCGTTAAAGACTGATACAGGCAAAAGAGAGTCGACACATCGGCCGGCCCTCTTATACAATATGCAAACATTTCTCTTTTTGTAAAAATAAACCTTGTCCTGTTCTTTACGCCAGACTATCGCCTACTCAAACTTACCATGGCAGTTCTTATATTTCTTCCCGCTGCCGCAGTGGCATGGGTCGTTGCGACCAATGTCCTTTTTCTTAACAACAGGCTTTTTCTTAACCTGTTCGCCGTCTTCCTTCGGATTGACAGCGTGTCCTTGGGCAACCTCTTGACGTTCCAGGTTGTTGCGGATTTCCGCTTTCATCAGGTACATTGCTGCTTCTTCCTCAATCGATGTAATCATTGCTTCGAACATCGTAAATCCTTCTTGTTGATATTCACGAAGCGGGTCGATTTGACCATAGGCGCGTAAGTGAATTCCTTGGCGAAGTTGGTCCATCGCATCGATGTGGTCCATCCATTTGGAATCGACTGAACGAAGTAAAATAACTTTTTCAAATTCACGCATTTGTTCTTCGGAAAGCAGTTGTTCCTTTTCCGCGTAGCGCTCTAGAACTTTAGCGAATATAACATCCTTCATTTCTTCAGGCTCTTTGTCTTTAAGTTGGTCTAAAACAACATCACCTTCGCGAAGAAGATTGGCGTTCGTATAATCGATGATCCCTTGAAGATTCCAATCTTCAGGCTCTTCGTTGGCAGGAGTGTGGGCATCAATATTACGCGAAATGGAAGCCACAATCATGTTTTGAACGATATCACGAAGGTTATCAGATTCTAAGACGTCATTACGTTGCTTGTAAATAATTTCACGTTGCTGACGCAACACATCGTCATATTGTAATAGTTGTTTCCGAGCATCAAAGTTGTTTCCTTCAACACGTTTCTGTGCTGATTCAACCGCTTTTGAAACCATTTTACTTTGGATTGGCTGTGAATCATCCATGCCTAACCGTTCCATCATCGATTTCATATTGTCGGAACCGAAGCGGCGCATTAATTCATCTTCCATTGAAAGGTAGAACTGCGTAATCCCAGGATCCCCTTGACGACCAGAACGTCCACGGAGCTGGTTATCGATCCGGCGACTCTCATGGCGCTCAGTACCAACAACAGCAAGTCCGCCCAACTCAACAACACCTTCGCCAAGCTTAATGTCTGTACCACGGCCAGCCATGTTTGTGGCAATCGTTACGGCACCACGTTGACCGGCTTCAACAATGATTTCCGCTTCACGGCCATGATTTTTGGCATTCAAGACGTTGTGGCGAACGCCTTTTTTAGTTAACAGATTTGAAATAAGTTCAGAAGTTTCAATCGCCACTGTACCAACAAGCACGGGCTGCCCTTTTTGGTGACGCTCAGCAATGTCCTCAACAACAGCACGGAATTTTCCATCCATTGATGAATAAATCAAATCGGCACGGTCATCACGGACAATAGGTTGGTTCGTAGGAATGACAATAACGTACATATTATAAATATTACGGAATTCTTCTTCCTCAGTTTTCGCTGTACCTGTCATACCGGAAAGTTTTTCGTACATCCGGAAGTAGTTCTGGAAGGTAATCGTCGCTAGGGTCATGCTTTCATTTTGGATTTCAAGGCCTTCTTTTGCCTCAATCGCTTGATGGAGTCCTTCACTATAACGACGACCTTTCATCATCCGGCCAGTGAACTGGTCAACGATAATGATTTCACCCTCTTGAACCACATAATCAACATCAAGGTGCATACTGACATTTGCCCTTAGCGCCTGATTAATATGGTGGTTTAAAGTGATATGTGAATAGTCAAACAGGTTATCAATTCCAAAAGAACGTTCGGCCTTGGTAATCCCTTCTTCGGTGAGCATGACCCCTTTAGTTTTTTCATCATACGTGTAGTCTTCTTCTTTTTTCAATGTCCGCACAAACCCATTAGCCTGAATATAGAGGGCCGTTGATTTTTGAGCCGAACCGGAAATAATCAACGGTGTCCGCGCTTCATCGATTAAGATCGAGTCAACCTCATCAATGATTGCATAATTTAGCGGGCGCTGAACCATTTGTTCTTTGTAAAGAACCATGTTGTCACGCAAATAGTCAAAACCGTATTCGTTGTTCGTTCCGTAAGTAATATCAGCAGCATAGGCCTCTTGCTTTTCTTCCTTTGACATTCCGTTAAGGTTTAGGCCCACAGTTAAGCCAAGAAATTCGTAGAGACGACCCATATCTGCCGCATCACGACTGGCTAAGTATTCGTTTACGGTAACAACATGAACGCCTTTTCCGGAAAGGGCATTCAAATAAACTGGCATTGTTGCCGTTAAGGTTTTACCTTCCCCAGTTTTCATTTCAGAGATATTGCCTTCATGCAGTGCAATGCCCCCCATTAACTGAACATGATACGGATATAATCCTAAAACGCGGCGAGAGCCTTCGCGAACAACAGCAAATGCTTCAAAAAGCAGGTCGTCTAGAGTTTCACCTTGTTGATAACGCTCCTGAAACTGGGCTGTTTTTTCTCGAAGCTGATCATCTGTTAACTTTTCCATTTCGGCTGCAAAAAGTTCAATTTGATCGGCCTTTTTAGCTAGGCGTTTGATGTCGCGCTTATTTGGGTCAAATACTTTATTTAAAATACCAAGCATGCAATAACGCTCCTTTTTTGGTTTCATATTCAAGCTGTATGTGCCTCTTGGCACTTAGTTGCCAGTTAACTAATTAAATCTCTCTCACTTGAAAAAAGATTCGCTTTGTATCGGCAGAATCCTTTTTAAAAAAATCGATTAATTTCTTACTAATATTAACACTTCCGATATAGGGTGACAACTTATGCAGGAAAGCGATAGTCACAGAAAAAGAAAAGAAGTCCCTATTATTTTAAAAGTTTCGGTTTCTATTCACAATTATCATATTAGAAGTGTTTTCCCATAATTCCTGTTTTTAACAGTTTTAAAAGTGTTGAGGTTAATTATCTGAATTGATAAACTTTTCACAAAATGTCCACTATAAAACACCCATATCTTGTAAGATACTATATTTAGGAATACTAACTGTTTATTACCTTAACCAGAAATATAGACGGGGTGATTACTATGGCTTTTTGGAACAAAAATAAGAAAAAAGGACCAGATGAGATTCCCGAAGAAAAGAAACCTGGTTTGTTCCGCAGGCTTTGGCGGAAATTCAGGAGTATTGATTGGAAAAATCCAGTCAATCGTTGGAAACTATTATTTATTTCTTTATTTGGATTACTCATAATGGTTGGATTTATTGGTGGTGCAATTGCCGCTACCAACAGCCCATCTTTTTGTAAAGTTTGTCATGAAATGGCACCAGAACATGTTACGTTTGAAGCCAGTGCTCATAATCAAGCTACATGTGTGGATTGCCACATCGCACCTGGAAATGTCGAAATGGTACTACATAAGATAGGATCATTAAAAGAGGTTTATTATCATATTACCGGTGTGCCTGATCCGATTGTTCAAACAGTTGCCGTTCTGGACGAAAACTGTGAGAAATGCCATTCCAAGAACCGTTTAGTGACCGCAACTGGTGACCTGATCGTCAATCATAAAGGTCATATTAAAGAGGGAATTCCTTGTGTTGTATGTCATAGCGGTGTCGCTCACGCTAAGGTCGTTGAGCGTGGTATTAATGGTTCCTCCACTTACGATTCCTGGACCACAGCGAACGCAGACAAATTGATGAGTAAAAAATATATGAGTCCGAACATGGGATCCTGTATTGACTGCCATGACCAGGTAAACCAGGGTAAAAAACCTTGGAAGGATTATTCCTACACTGTACCTAAAAATCCTCACGAGGAAAAAGAAAGTGCATCTGGAGATGGAAAAACAGCCGAAGCGGCCGAGGTAAGTGCTGCGGAAGCTGAAAAAACAAGTCATAAAAATACGCAAGACATCATCCTTCAAGCGATTGGTAAACAAAAAGCTGACGTAAAGATTTCAATGGAATGCTTCACCTGCCACCAAGAAATCAACACTCCTAAAAACCATGATAGTGGAGATTGGAATCAAAATCATGGCGGTTTCGCTTACCAACAACTCAATAAATGTATCAACTGTCACCAAGATGCAAAATGGATCAAGAGGTTTGAAAAAGAGGACATCAACCAAATTCTAAAAACTGGCCATGATGCAGAGAAATACACTCCAAACATGGTACTAGTTAAAGACCAATCACGTCAAAACAGTTTTTGCAGCACCTGTCACGCGAACCGTCCAGCCGGACACGTTGACAGTGACACTTGGTTAACAGCTCATGCACCAAAAGCAAAAACAAACGAAGAAAAAGCCAGCTGTTATGTCTGTCACGACAAAGAGAAGCCGTTAACAACTGACACTTCCACTAAAGCCCCGACAGATGTGTATTGTCAATTCTGTCATAGGACCGGGTTTAAGAGTGAAAAGCTTTAGATTATATTGAAATATCTATTATATTGAATAAAATGTCCACTTCAAGGAGACGCACTAGTTAAACGTGTCTCCTTTTTCGTCTTTTTTGTGAATGCAATTCAAGCTACATGTACGATAACAATAGGTAAGATAAACATTTTTCTCATATTATTAAAATGAAAAATATTATATAATTTTTAAAAATATGTCTTTCTGGAAAAGACCACATTTGGTAAGATACTATCTGTACAAGGGGGGATTGCTATGGCTTTTTGGAAAAAGAAATATAATTTCGAGCCAGAACAGAATCCCGAGGGGGAGAATCCTGGTGGAACTGGAAAGAAAGACGGAAACAATAATATGAGAGAAACGAAGAAAAGTTTACACCGTTGGAAGCTACTTGTTGTTTCATTAACAGGATTTATCGCTTTTCTCGGTTTAATATATGGAGTCATTACCTTTACCTCCACTCCGACATTCTGTGCTACTTGTCATGAAATGGCCCCTGAACATGTGACCTTCCAAAAGAGTGCTCACAATCAAATCAAATGTACGCAGTGTCATATCAAACCTGGAATAGGAAATTTACTAATACATAAAGTGGAATCTTTAAAAGAAGTGTATTCTCATATTGTTGGACCACCTGATCCAATTGTGCAAACGGTTGCAGTTTTGGAAGAAAACTGCAAAAAGTGTCACACGAAAAATCGATTAATCTCAGCAACCGGAGATTTAATTGTCAATCACAAAGGACATATCGAAGAAGGGATTCCTTGCATTACCTGCCACAGCGGGGTCGTCCATGCAAAAGTGGTCGAACGTGGTATTAACGACTCCTCCACCTACGATGCTTGGACAATGAAAAACTCCGACAAGCTAATGGGGGAACAATACGAGAAACCCAACATGGGAACATGCATTGACTGTCACGACCAAGTTAACGAAGGCAAACAGCCGTGGAAGGATATTTCCTATAGCTTGCCGGAAAAAGTTCAAGAGAAGAAAACTAAAGAAGTAGGGGTGGGATTTAAGGCAACAGCAGAAATGGAAGCTGGGGTGCTTGAAAGAGACATTCCTGAAAATACCCAGAAGATCATCCTTCAAGCCATTGGCCAACAAAAAGATAACGTCAAAATTTCTATGGAATGCTTTACTTGCCATCAAAAGATCAACACACCTAAAAATCACGATCTAGAAGCATGGGATCAACGCCATGGGGACTTAGCATTAAAAGGCCTGGATAGATGCCTAAAATGTCATCAAGATTCAAAATGGATCAAGAGGGTAGAAAAACAAGACATAAAAACATTACTAAAAGTAAGTAAAGAAAAAGTTGTTTACAAACAAGACCTTAGCACGGTAACGGCAATATCTCGGACCAACCATTTCTGCAGAACTTGTCACATTAACAGACCAGATGATCACCTAGACCGTTACACATGGTTAACGGATACACACCGTAATGATTCAGGAACAAAGGAACAAAGACAAAACTGCTATGTATGTCACGACCTAAAAAAGCCTGATGAAAAAACCAAGGACGTCAGCGCTCCTTCTGATGTTTATTGTGAATTTTGCCACAAAAATGGGTTCGTGGATGAGCCACTTTAGATTTTCGAAAAATGGACACATAATAACAAAAATGAGTAAGGAACCCTAACAACCTATGTGAGATTTGTCACAGGAATAAGGACGGAAGTTCAAAACCTTACAGATGATTTCATTAAAATTCTGCTAGAATTTGCCCTTCTAATTTATATACCATCTGAAATAATAAATTAAGCAGGTTCTTAATGTACTAGATTAGTATGTGATGAACTTGCTTATTTGTTATTTTTAAATAAAATTTCCTCTTTAGGTTAATAATGGTATGGGTGTACTGTGCACCCCATACTTCCAAAGATTATAATTCTGAATTTACGCAATCATACCAATATGAAACTGTTCACATAGAGGAGACAGAATTGTTTTCATTCTGTCACTTTTATGTGGTTTATGTGAGTATTTTTGGAGTATCTTTTTGATAGTGACATAATTTCATTAAGAATATTTTCACTATAATCGCGTTGTAAATTTCGTGTCATGATGGGGGTCCTACTTCATTAACACTTCATGAAACTTGTAATATCCATGTATTTTTTACCAAAAGGTCGGTGTAAACCTGAATTAACTGCTATGGGACATTTTTTCACAAATTGTCCATTTGGAAAAATCCCTTTCTTATAAGATACTAACCTTAGAGAGGTTATAAACTTATAAAATTAACTAGAGAGAAATAACAGAAAGGGTGAACATCTTGGCCTTTTGGAGGAAACAGACAGAACCAAAAGAGAGCAGACACGAAGAGAAAAAGATGGGTCTGATCAGAAGACTTTGGCGGAAGTTCCGAAATATAGATTGGAAAAACCCGGTAAACCGCTGGAAGCTATTATTTGTTTCATTATTTAGCTTTATTGCTCTGCTTGGAGTTATGTACGGTGCAATCGCCGCGACTTCTACACCATCGTTTTGTAAAGTGTGTCACGAAATGGCACCGGAGCACACGACGTTCGAAGCAAGCGCTCACAATCAGATTACTTGCGTACAATGTCACGTTAAGCCAGGTGCTGTTAATGAAATAGTTCATAAAGTTGAATCGTTGAAAGAAGTATATTATCACATCACAGGCGCACCAAATCCAATCGCACAAACTGTTGCAGTATTAAACGAAAATTGCCAACAGTGTCACTCGCAAAACCGCCTAGTTACAGCAACAGGGGACTTAAAGGTAAACCACAAAGGACATATTAAGGAAGGCATTCCTTGTGTTACTTGTCATAGTGGAGTAGTTCACGCAAAAGTCGTTGAACGTGGACTTAACACCCAAGAGAATTTAGACTTATGGACTCCGGAAAACGCCAAGAAATTAATGGGCGAAGCCAATATGAAACCAAACATGGGAACATGTATTGACTGTCATGATCAAGTAAACCAAGGCAAAAAGCCATGGAAAGATATTTCTTACAGCTTGCCTGAAAGCGAACACAATAAGAAAAATGAAGAAACTAGTGCAGATAAAAAAACTAGTAATGAAGCCGAGGCGGCTGTAGTAACTGCAACGGATGCAGAAAAAGCTAGCCATGAAAAGACACAAGATATCATCTTACAAGCTATTGGAAAACAACAAACAGATGTAAAACTTTCTATGGAATGTAAGACATGTCATTTAGAAGTTAATATTCCTAAAAGTCACCAAAATGACATTTGGAATCAAAATCACGGAGACAAAGCTTTAAATGGTCTCGATAAATGTATTAAATGTCATCAAGATTCTAAATGGATTAAAGTGATGGCAAAACAAGATATTCAGCAGTTGCTAAGAGATAGCACTGATAAAGAAAAATACACTCAAAACATCACCATTGTAAAAACACAGTCACGCCAAAACCAATTCTGTAGCGCATGTCACGCCAACCGTCCTCCAGGACACGTAGATAGCGATCAATGGTTAACGGCTCATGCTTCACATGCACAAACAAACGAAGCTAAATCAAACTGCTATGTCTGTCACGATAAAGAAAAGCCAAACGAACTATCAACTGATGTCAAAGCACCAACTGATGTTTATTGTCAATTCTGTCACCGAACTGGATTTAAGAGTGAAAAGCTTTAAAGATTAACAGTCAAAAAAGGAGGGCACAAAATGGATTCACAACAGATTGAACAGCCCACCCCTCCCAAAAGTCAAATTAAATACAAATTTTTTAAAATAATGACGCTTACCTTGTTTTTCATCACAGTCTTTATCGCGCTCGGGTACGTAGGAGTAGAAACCTCTTCAAGTTCGAAGTTCTGCTCCTCGTGCCATGAGATGAAGCCAGAGTATTACACGTGGAAAGCTTCTACTCATAGTGAAGTAGATTGTGTAAATTGCCATATTAGTCCTGGGGCAAAAAACTACTCAAAAGCAAAGGCAAATGGATTGTTGCAGGTATTCAAAAAAGAGACCAACACTTACACTGCACCAATCCAAATGCCAAAGGATATTCCAAACTCAGCTTGTGAAAAATGTCATGATATGAAAACAAGACAAACGACTCCATCGGGAGATTTGATTATCCCCCATGACAAGCATATTGATAAGGACATTGCATGTATCCAGTGTCACAGCGGTGTGGCACACGGGAAAATCTCCGAACGCAAAGTAACTTTTAAAACAGATTATGAAAAGTGGGACACATCCCTTGGGCAGTCAATGATGAGTGATATTAAATTCACAAGTCCTAAAATGGAAAAATGTATGGATTGTCATGAAGCTCGTGATGTATCTACAGCTTGTAAAACTTGTCATACGACGGGAATGGTGCCGAAATCGCACAAAAAGGCTACTTTTAAAACCGAAACACACGGACAATCAGCTAGAAAAGATGTAGAAAAGTGTCATAGCTGTCATCAATACATGTCCGATCAAGAGATCAAAGACATGAAGGAAATCCCAGCATCACAGCAATTTTTAAGTAACGGTACGGTGCAAGAAAAATCGATAACGGCACAGTTATATGCAAAGGAAAACACATTTTGTAAGAAGTGTCATTCGATAAGACCACCAAGCCATATTAAAGGGTTTATAAGTATGCATGGTCCACTCGCAAAGAAAGATAAAGAGAAATGTTTGACTTGCCATGATTATCAAAACACAGGTCAAAAATATATTTCAAAGATTAATTGTAGCAGCTGTCACCCAGCTTCACATGAAGGGAACACTTGGAGGTTAACACATCCAATCGAGTTGCCTGTTAATCAAAAAGTAAATCAAACTTGTTATACATGCCATTTCCAAAAAAATTGTTCTTCATGCCATAAGGAATAATAGATTTATAAGTATATTAGGAGGGTTCAAATGCAAAGCAAAGTTAAATCAAACGCCGAGGAACCTACCAATGGATCCGATACATCTAAACCAAAGAAAAACGACCGATTCACATGGTGGCAATCTCTGCTTATTTTAGTGTTAACACTAGGTATTTGTTTAACTGCCGGGTATTACATCAGTGACAAATATTTTTGGAAAGATACAGATTCGATGCAAATTGCTGAAAGAATAAAATATTATAAGGACCAGGTTGATCAAAAACCAAATGATCCAAAAAACAGAGTTCAATTAGGATATTCCTACTTCCTAAAGGGCGATAACGACGAAGCAATCAAGCAATATGAAGTAGCAAAGGATCTTGATAAAAACTACTTTGACGCCTATCTTAATTTAAGTATTGTATATGATAAAGAAAATCAAACAGATAATGCATTAGAGATGGCTTCAAAGGCAGTAAAAATCTCACCGAAAGATTATAAAGGATATGTCCTACAGGGTAGAAGCTATCGAAAGCTAAAAATGTATGATAAAGCAAATGCTTCCTTAGAAGAAGCAAGTAAACTTATGCCAGCTAATACAGATATAATATACGAAATAGGACATGTTGCTGAGGCTCAAGGAAATAAAAAAGATGCAGAAAAAATATATAAAGAAGCTTTAAGCTACGACCCTCTGTATAAACCAGCACTTAAGGGCCTAGAACGGTTAACAGCCAAGAAATAGAACAAGAAAGAAAAGGAGTTGAAACCCTTGAAGAAAAAAACTGTCTATAAATGGATGGGTGTTATCGTAGCTTTAGCGATAGTCTTCTTTGCAGTTATCTATTTTTTAAATCTACAAAATGACCTAAATAAGGTTAAAAAAGTTGTTGATCGTAATGGACCTCCTTCATTCAGTCGGTTCATTCAAGGGGATTTTGATAATCCTCTAGACAAAGCAATGGATGTTGCAAAAATTGGAGAATTTATTTATGTTACTGATACAAACCACAAACAAGTACAAGTTTTCGATTCTTCTGGATCCCCAATTTTTAAATTCGGAAAAGAGGGAGAAGGAAAAGGCGAATTTAAATTCCCATATGGTATAACTGGAGATAAAAAAGGGAATGTTTATGTCGCTGATATGTATAATGGGAAAATCTCCATTTTTACACAAAAAGGGAAATTCATTAAGTACTTTGAAGAAAAAGATTCTACTAAAGTAATTACGACACCTGCGGGACTAAGAATTTATGATGAAAAACTATATTTTACTGACATTCAGCAATCTAAAGCTTATGTTTTTAAACTAAATGGTGAAAAGTTACTAGAGATATCTACTGGTGCAACCCAGAAGGAACGATTAAATGCGCCAAATGCTGTGACAGTTGATGATAATAAAAATATTTATGTATCCGATTCTGGTAATCAACAAATTCTTGTATATGACAAAAAAGGGAAATACCTACGTAAAGTGAATGGCTCTGCTGGAGGAAAAGGGAATTCTATCTTTGTTAACCCGAGGGGGATAGGTGTTACTGGGGATGGAAAACTTTATGTTGTTGATAATATGAGTCATTACGTCTATGGTTTTGATGAAAAAGGCAAAAAGTTATTTCAGTTCGGTGGTATGGGAGATGGGAATGAACAATTCTATCTACCAAATGGACTCTTCATTGATGACAAAGAGCAATTTTATATAACTGATACATTTAATCAGAGAGTCGCAGTTTACTATTAAGGTAATATTTTCCTTTGAGGAGGTGATGCCCAAAAGTAGCATAATATAGCCTTTTCATATGTAAAGAGAGAGAGAAAAACAGGGAGGTTTTTAGAAATGAGAAAGTTAAAAGCGAGTTTCTCACTAATCATTATGATTCTATTAGTGGGAATGTTTAGTGCAGTTGCTTTTGCTGCAGAAGGTCCTGGAGACCTAACAGTGAAACAAAATGCAGACAACACCCTTACATTAAACTGGAGTCCAATTGCAGCACCAAGCAACAATGCTTATTCATCTATCACGTATGATCTTACAATTACTGAGTACGGCGGTGCTGTAGTAGATACGCAAACAGCCTTAGCTGCAGCTACCCACACAACTGCTGTGTTAGACGCTGGAAAGAAATACACTTTAACTCTTACAGAAAATGCAACAGATTCTAAAAGTGTAGCTGTTACTGGAACAACTGAGATTGATTACAGTATGGCTGATTACAACTCAACTTTAGCAACTGGCGACGATGAAGATAATAATTTTTCAAACGCCAACCATACTGGTGCAAATGCAAATTTAAATACTGGTGCTATATCAGAATATAATGGTGTTAACAAAGCCCTTACAGGCCACCAAGTTCACGGTTCATACAAAAACAACACTAACTCTTGTGCAAGCTGTCACCAAACACATACAGGTAATGACACAATGTTATTGTTTAAAAATGGAACATACAGCACATGTTCTTCTTGTCATGACGGTACATTAGGAATTTACAACGTATTTGAAGCATCAAACGCAGGTACTTTCGGTGGTTCACATGACGGTAACATGTCCGTTCACTTATCAGATGGAGCAGTTGCTATCAAAGCTGCACCAGGAGGAAATTCTGCTGCAGCTACTGGCGCTTGGACTGGTGAATTCACTTGTGCAAGTTGCCATTCACCCCATGGATCTGATAATGTTCGTTTACTATCCAATAACCCTGGTGGTGTAGTAACTTCTAACGTAGCAGATATCGTAGATGCAATACCAGGAACAATCGATGCTGCTTCTCCTGCCTATCTTTGGGTTAAAGAAGCTGTTGT
Source organism: Bacillus sp. 1NLA3E (assembly GCF_000242895.2). Taxonomy (NCBI): domain Bacteria; kingdom Bacillati; phylum Bacillota; class Bacilli; order Caryophanales; family Bacillaceae; genus Bacillus; species Bacillus sp. 1NLA3E. Next base: position 4,252,627 of record NC_021171.1, on the reverse strand, counting down.
TGATGCTTCAAAATACCCTGGGTTAGTTGTAGGACAAAAAGTTGTTCAGCTTTATAAAAAGGTAGGAACTGATCCTACTTACTCTTATGATCCTTACTACAGCTGGGCAACAAAAGATCCTGTAATTTTTGGTAACTGGTTTACAAATAATACTGGATCATTGATTAGAGGAGGCGCAGACCTTGCATATTATTCCTCTTCAACTAACGTGTTCGCATATGTTGGTTCAGAGGGAAGTGCAGCCAAAGTATATGATACTAAACTTACAGGTGGAGGAATAGGTGAATTCACTTATGGTTTATCTGTATCAGCGCGTTTGGTTTCTCAAATAGCTCCAAATGGTGTAAACTATACAACAGTTGACAATAGAGCAGCTATTGATAAGGATTATGTTAATTATGTTATAGGAAATGGAACAAAAATGAGTACTTGGTGTACTTCATGCCATTCAGATTATCTGTCTACTACTCATAGTAATGAAACTGGCGTTTACACTACAGCATATCGCCACAAAACTAAATCAGATGACCTTTCTTGCATACGTTGTCACTTTGCTCATGGAACAGAAGCAAAAGTTATGAAAGACTCTTTAGATAGAGGAATGTCAGACTTAACAGCAGTTGGTGGTTTATACGATGGAGATGCTGTTAATGCTGAAGCTTACTTATTAGATACTAACCCATCTTCAGCATTAAAACGTTATACTGGTATGGCTGTATGTTTCGGTTGCCATGATACATCAATTGCAAACGATACAACAACATTAGGTAACCTTGGTATCGGAAAACCAGGAATTCAATCACCAGGAGTAAAAAATTAACCTAAAAGATAGCGCCACTATCTGTTAGGCTAACAAAAAGATTTAAAAAAAGTATTTAACAAGGTAGCAATAGAAATATTGTTACCTTGTTTTTTATTATCTCATAATTGTAACCATTTGTTCAAAATATATATATATATTGGACAAATATTTTTACGTTTTCTATTGTTATAATTGATATGCGATTAAAACTATAAATATATAGTTAATGTTAATTTTTTCAAAAAGAAAAGGATGACGATTATGAAAAAAACGAACTTTTCACTTAAGTTGATACTAATCTTTTTTATATGGATCGTTTTTTCGATATCTTTCCTTTTACCTCTTCCGTCTGATTTTGAGAAAGCAGCTGACGAACCATCTCCAGTCACAATTATAAGCCCTACGGACAATTCTCATTTTAATAACAAGACAGTTGAATTTAGCGGGACTCTTGCATATGGGAGTACCCCCCTCAATGAATATACTTTAGTGGTAAAAGATTACAATAAAACAACAGGAATATTAATTGAAGAAACTGATATTACCGCAAATATTGTAGATAACGCAGGTGTTGGTCAATGGACTTTTTCAAAAGATTTTACTGATGGTTTGCATGAGCTTTCTTTTGAAGCCAATGATCTAACTAATACTTATCAGCCAGTAAAAATTACTAGCTTAGTTGATACCACTAGACCTTTTGTTAAGGAAACTAAATTAGTCTCCATAGATCGTGGGGACGGTACTCCCTGGAATACAGATATTGATAATATGACACATGTCCCTTTAAACGCCCAAATAAAAATAACGATTAATGAAAGTAATGGCTTAAACGTAAATTCAAGCTCAATTGACGTTACACCAGTAGGAGGTGCACCCATTTCAGGGACAAACTCAACTCCTGAAAGAGACGAGTTTGGCAATTATGTATTTACTTTTACGCCTACATCATCGTTAGAACGCCAGAAAACCTATAACGTTAGCGTAAAAGAAACTATTTTAGATGATAGTGGAAATATTGTTTACCCCAAATTTTATAAGTTTACTACAATTAGCGAAGAAGGTACAGAAGATCCACATGGTAACTACATGGCAAACACCAACGTGTGTTCGAACTGTCACGGTGCTCATGTTGCAGGAACTTCCAATTTGGAAAATAGTAAATATCAAACAAATCCTTTTCCACCTGTTGAGAATTATTGCATGGCATGCCATGACGGGACTGGCGGAGCTCCAATGCCAAATAAATACAATCAAAACAATAATCATAATCACTTTGAAAGCACTGGTTCATGTAGCAGTTGCCATGACCCTCATAATTCGTGGAGTGAAGGAAATCCCAACAAATTTCGAGATCATTATGTGTTTGATCATGTAGGAACAACGATGGATCCTCCTCGAATTGTTGATAGTGATTATGAAGATTGTGAAAACTGTCATGATACAGAATTAGATACTGTATTATCTATTTCACATTACCGTGTTTATTCGTATAATAATGCTAATAGTGCAACTGGAGTCATTGACGATTACTCTTTATGTTTCCGCTGCCATGATGGCACAAAAAAATGGACAGATAGTAATCAGGTGGAGCAAACAATAAGTAACATTAAGCAATACTTTGATGATACTGGTGAATCAGATACAACTAAAGGTAGTCAATCTTTGCATCGTATCTCCGCGAATGATGGTAGTAATTTAACTGCTAACTCGGGATCAAACGATGGTCACATCCCTTGTGCAGAATGCCATGACACCCATGGTTCTAGTAATATTAAAATCCTTAAAGAACAATTGGGTCAAGAAGACAGGCAGTCATTCACGGCCACAACCGGTGATTGGGATGCAGCAAAAGAAAAGTCCTTCTGTACTAAGTGCCATAATGGAACAACTACGATAAGTGGAGTGAGTACCAAAAAGTTTGATGCAAATGATATAAACCACAATGGTACAACCGAAACCTGTTCATATTGTCATGGCGGAACTTCTCGATCATTGGTAGAAGCTGCCCACGCACCAAAAACAGGTACACCTTAAAAACAAAACCCGAGAGGCCCCACCTCTCGGGTTTTGTTTTACTTACTTATTTTCCAACTAAAGAATTCTTTCAATTTTCCAATCCGGCCTTTCCCTATCCCGAAACCACTTGTGTCTAAACTGTCGATTATCATTCACTATTTGTCTATTCATTCCGCCCACTATTGCTACTATAATAACTATGGATACATTGCGAAATTCTGTGTTGCGTTTAAATACTTTATTATTTACTCACGATACAAAACTGGACCATTATCCATGAATTGATTTCACATTAAGAAGAAACAATCTTAAACCTTAACAATACTAACTATTCAATAGTATAAGGAATAGTAGAAAGGACGGACCGATTATGTTGAAGAAAAAAAAACCCTACTTGGGTCTGTATATCATTATTCAATTTCTGGTTAGTTCTTTCCATCCTGCCACTACCTTTGCGGCAGTTCCTACTGTACACATTGATAGTAATCCGGTTCTAGGTCGGCCTGTCACGGTATTCGGTACGATAGAGGCTCCAATTATTGGGATTCTTGAAAGAGTTGAAATGATAATAAAAGATGAAAGTGGTAATACTGTTACATCTTTTAACCAAGTTGGTGAAAACTGGTCTTATACATTTGACCCGGATTTAAGTGATGGAAGTTATAGATATACAATAGTAACGACTGATTATTTCCTAGATTTACCCCCATCTACGTCCGAAACTGAATTAAACTTTACTGTAGATTCGACGCCACCAACTATAACGAATAATAGTCCTTCTTTTCTAAATAATAAGGGGTCTATTACTGGGATAGCATATGATGGGCTGTTACCAGGTACTCAACCGACAATGGAATTAGCATTATTTGATGCTAATTTAAATCGTATATACAGTGCAGTAATGCCAGATCCGTCATTAATAGCCGAGAAATGGAATTGGTCCTTTTCATTACCTGAGGGATTAGCAGATGGGGATTATACGTACAAAATTAAGGCTACTGACTTAAACAGTAATAGTAACACTCAAGCCTATTCCTTTACTTTGGACAATAATCGACCAAAAGTATCTTCTGTCAAACTTAATCTTTCAGATACCGTCGCATCAGTAGATCAAACTGAAATAGATTTACTTACCAACGAGGATATGAATAATATTAAAAAAAATACAAGTATTACTGTCTCGTTAACCGATGATATACTGATCAAAGCTGATACAGTCAAGAATCCAATTCTTGTTTTTAACAGTAAAGGTGAAAATATACCAGGGGGTTTTACATCCACTGAAAAATCTGATCAAAATGTAGAAGTTGTATTTACACCTACATCGCTGTTATCAGCTAGCACAACTTATTATATTTTAATTAATCCAGCTTTCATTGATAAAAATCAGGGTGAACCAACTTTTTCTACTGATGCTGCTGGTAATCCTGTTTTTCCATTAATTAAAAAGTTTACAACTGAAAGAGAAAGCAATCCGGCAAATATACCAACAGATAAAACTCAATATCATAATTTGAATGACCCTCATGGAAACTATACAACGAACACCAATACATGTGCGAATTGTCATAGGACTCATGATTCTAAAGGTGGGTCTAAACTAGAACAGCCTAGTTTTGAATATTCGACTTATAACTATTGTATGGCCTGTCATGATGGAACCGTTGCAGCAACACCAGAAAATATGCATCAAAACAATCACTTTCCAGCATATGAAAACACATCAGTGAAGAAAACAGCCACGGATTGTTCTGTATGCCATAATCCACATTTGACTTGGAGCGAGGAGAACCCAAATTTATTAGATGATCATTTTGTCGTAGAAAATCATCCTGCTGTTGATGGAGTCGCGGCTGACATGTTTGACAGTGATAAACTGCTTTGTGAAACATGCCATAGTAGTGATTCTCGAAGGGTGAGAGGCTATGTACCCAAATCTGAAAATGACCCTATTGTAGTCCGATATAAAATTCTTCATTATCGAAAATCAACAGCTACCGGGATTGGTGATGATTATGCACTATGTTTAAGATGTCATGATGGAAGTAAAGCAAATGTCACCAATATTAATGATTTTTATAAGGACAGCAATTCAAAACACAGGATTGCGGCAGCAGATGGTAGTGCTTTAAACGTAAGTACATCTGAAAGTGGTCATATCCCTTGTGCTGAATGCCATGGGACTCATGGATCGAAAAATATTAAAATATTAAATGATAAGCTGGGGCATGAAGACAGGAGAGCGTTTACAGCTTCAACCGGTGAATGGGATGCCACCAAAGAGAGAGACCTCTGTATTAAGTGCCATAATGGATCGACCGCGTTATATGGAGTAACCGGTAAAGCGCTTGACCAAAGCATAACCGGGCACGAAGCTGAGAATCTTAATGCATGCTCATCCTGCCATGGTACAGGGACTACGCCAGAAGAAAAAGCTTTAAGTGCTGCACACGCACCAAAAACAGGTACTCCATGATCAAATATAACCCCAATAGGCCACGCCTCTCGGGGTTTATTTATTTTCCAATATTTTAACCTCTAACCCACTATAACCCTTTTAACCTCATTCCCAACATTACTATTGACTTCTCCCCCATTTCCCTTTATATTTATAATAATTTCATATTCCTTTTAAAGGGGAGTAGCTGTACAATAAAGTCGTCATTACGGGAACTTGTTTCTCCGGCTTTATTGGCAACGATCGTGTTGTTAGCAAGACCTTTACTGTTACGGTAAAGGTCTTTTTTGTATTTTTCGGCCTTTACCGCTAATGGTAAAGGCCCTTTTAATTTGGAATGGGATAAAAAAGGAGGATGTTAAATGGACTTATCATTAATATTGGAATACGGTTGGGTGCTAGTTGTGCTCGTCGCTTTAGAAGGGCTTTTGGCAGCGGATAATGCTTTGGTAATGGCGATTATGGTGAAACATCTTCCTGAGGAAGATCGGAAGAAGGCTTTGTTTTACGGATTGGCAGGGGCCTTCGTGTTCCGCTTTGTTTCTTTGTTTGTCATCTCCTTTCTGGTGGGTGTGTGGCAGCTGCAGGCAATTGGCGCACTTTATCTATTATTTATGGCTGGGAATCACATTTTCCGGAAGCTAGTCGTGAAAGGAAAAGCTGATGAGCAGGATCAGCCGAAACAGGTAGGTAACAAGGCCGCCAATTTTTGGTTGACTGTTTTGAAGGTGGAGGTGGCGGACATTGCCTTTGCCGTTGACTCCATTTTGGCGGCCGTGGCTATGGCAGTAATGCTTCCAGATACCTCGCTTCCGAATATCGGTGGCCTAGATGGTGGGAAATTCTTAGTAATTTTTGCAGGAGGGATGATCGGGCTAGTGATTATGCGCTTTGCTGCTAACATGTTTGTAAAGCTCCTACACAGCCGCCCAGGTCTGGAAGTTGCCGCGTTTTTGATTGTAGGCTGGGTTGGCGTCAAGCTTGCTATCTACACCCTGTCACATCCGTCGTTAGCTGTTTTGAGTGAGGGTTTCGCACATTCGATGCTGTGGAAGGTTAGCTTTTACGTCGTCTTAATTGGAATTGCGGTTGCTGGCTGGTTTTTATCAAAAGAAAAGATAGAGGAAGAGGCTTTGAATAAGGATTCGATTGTATTGTAACCATGCTGGTATTGACCAAGTTTCGTCAACCGGGTTACTAATAAACAAAAATAATGGAGGTATGAACGTTGTTATTTCATCCAATGGATATTTTTATTTTTATCGCCCTAGGAGTTTCAATGTGGGCCCAATTTCGGGTCAAGGGGACATTTAATCGTTGGTCTAATGTTCCGACTAGAACGGGTAGATCTGGTGGTGAGGTCGCTAGAAGAATTCTTGATCAAAACGGATTGGCGCATGTGCCGATTGAAGTGGTTCGAGGAACGCTCTCGGATCACTACGATCCGGTCCAACGTGTCGTTTGCCTGTCCGAAACCGTTTATTACGGTCGTTCGATAGCTTCGATTTCAGTTGCTGCTCACGAAATCGGACATGCTATTCAGCACAAACAGGGCTATGCGGCACTGGCGATGAGACAACGCCTCTTTCCGGTAGCCAATATTGCTTCTGGCGTCGCGCCGTTCTTATTTTTAGGAGGAATGTTCTTGCATTTGACGTCATTAATCGGTGTGGGGATTCTTTTTTTCTCGGCAGCAGTCGCTTTCCAGTTGATTACGTTACCTGTAGAATTTAACGCGAGTTCACGGGCAAGGTCGATGATGATAGCTGAAGGACTACTATATAATGAAGAAGAACGCGGTGTGAAAAAAGTACTGAATGCTGCTGCGTTAACCTATGTTGCCGCCGCCCTCATTTCATTGCTAGAGTTATTGAAGTTTGTGATGATTTTTTTTCAGGGGAGTCGAGAGGAAGATTAATCCAATGAATTAGTGGTTAAAGGACGATTAACCTGTCTATTTTGATATAATTGAGGTAGCTCCATTATAATTAGGTGGAATTTTCATCAATTGGATAAGGAAAAAATATGCTTTTTTAAATACACAGGAGGTGTGTGCCTTACTCTCGTAGGGCAACATAGTGATTATTACCAACCTAGTACTATTCGTTTTATTAATCGCGATATCGGGTTTTTTTGTCGCAACAGAGTTTGCTATTGTTAAAGTAAGAGGTTCCAGAATTGACCAGCTGGTTGCAGAAGAGAAAATAGGTGCTTTAGCCGTCAAAGAAGTGACGACTCACCTCGACGATTATTTATCGGCCTGCCAACTTGGGATAACCGTGACTTCATTAGGTCTTGGTTGGTTAGGAGAACCTACAGTCGAAAGACTATTGCATCCTTTATTTGAAAATTTGAGTCTAACTACTTCTATTACAAGTGTTCTTTCGTTTGTTATTGCCTTTGGCACGGTCACTTTCTTGCATGTTGTAGTCGGGGAACTGTCACCCAAGACATTGGCAATCCAAAAAACTGAAACCGTGGCGCTGGCAGTTTCACGCCCAATTATTTTGTTTCATAAAATAATGTATCCTTTCATTTGGGTGCTTAATCATTCTTCACGGCTTGTAGTCGGCCTTTTTGGGCTAAAGCCCTCACCAGACCATGAATTAGCCCATTCCGAGGAAGAGTTAAGAATTCTTCTCTCCGAAAGCTACGAAGGTGGAGAAATTAATCAGAATGAATTGAAATACGTGAACAACATTTTCGACTTTAATGAGCGAGTGGCCAAAGAAATTATGGTCCCGCGGACAGAAATGGCCTGTATTGATATCGAGGATAGTATTGAAGCGATTAAGGATATCATTGTAAATGAAAAATATACTCGTTACCCTGTTATCGACGGGGATAAAGATAACGTTTTGGGCATGATCAATATTAAGGAATTTCTTACCGCTGACCTTAAACAAAAAAGTTTTCAAAAAGAAGTAGGTTTGAGATCTTTAGTGAAACCGGTCATAAGTGTAATTGAAACAATCCCAATTCATAGCCTTCTGGTAAAAATGCAAAAGGAACGGATCCACATGGCCATTTTGTTAGATGAGTATGGGGGAACATCTGGTCTCGTAACCGTTGAGGACATCCTTGAAGAGATTGTCGGTGAAATACGTGACGAATTTGATGCGGATGAAGTCGCAGAGATTCGTAAATTAGGTGTTAATCATTATATTTTCAGCTCGAAGGTGTTAGTCAACGAGGTTAATGATACGTTGGGGACAAACCTAAATGATGAAGAAATCGATACACTTGGCGGGTGGTTCCTGACACGGAATATCGATGCAAAGTTGGGCGATGAATTAGTGGAGGAAGGATTTATCTTCAAGGTCAAAGAGATTGAAGGGCATCATATATTATTTTTGGAAGTTAGCAAGAAGTAATACAACAAAAAGGTCTTTGCCACTTAGTAATGGCAAGGACCTTTTTCTATGGATTTTTACCATTAACGTGAGGACAGAGAAGAATAAAGGGAGGTTCTCGTTTTAAATTGATTTATCTCAGTATCGTGGACCCCTGCTTTCTTACTTAAAAAAAGGCTGTGTTAAAGCACAATGTTGATTGGAGTGGAAGGCGCGAAGACTCCTGCGGAAGCAGCGGGACAGGTGAGACCCCGCAGGCGCTTTAGCGCAGAGGAGGCTCACCGCCCGCCCCGCGGAAAGCGAAGCGCCTGGAACAGAAATCAACATTCTAGTTTAACAGAGCCCAAAAAAAAGATATCAATCCGTAATTAATTTGATATTCACCTTTGCAAGTGAATTAATTCATATTCCTCCTTCAAAATCCACATCCTAATCATAGCTTTTTATCCCTTTAACACGGTAGTTTGTTGGCATTTACAGGGGTTTTCACACATGTTATACTCATTTTCATAAATTTTTGTAAAATAATTTTTGCGAGAAAACACAGGTACCAGACAATAAGGAGAAAATGAATGAAGAAAAGGATAAATGGATACTGGGAAAATTCGAGAGTGATGAAGGTATTAGAATACATATATGTGTTAGTAGGTGCTGCTTTAGTAGCTGTTGCCTTTAATGTTTTCTTACTGCCAAATCGAGTGGCTTCTGGTGGCGTAAGTGGAATCAGTACGATTTTATATGAAGTAGTAGGTTGGGAACCTGCTTACGTCCAGTGGGCACTCAATATTCCTTTATTTATTGCTGGGGTTATTTTACTAGGAAAGAATTTCGGGGTAAAAACCTTGGTTGGAACGATTTTTTTACCTTTGGTTGTCTTTTTTACAAAGGAATGGGAGCCTTGGACGAATGACCCACTGCTGGCTTCGTTATTTGGTGGCATTGTTGTTGGACTGGGGATTGGCATTGTTTTTCTAGGAAAGGCTTCAACGGGTGGAACCGATCTTGCAGCGCAAATAATACATAAGTACACAGGTTTTACGCTAGGGACTTGTGTTGCCGCCATTGATGGCTTAATCGTGCTATCAGCAGCGCTTGTATTTAATATTGAGAGTGGTTTGTACGCGTTATTAGGCTTATATGCCACTAGTAAAACGATTGATTTGGTTCAAGTGGGGATTGGCCGTTCCAAAATGGCGATGATCATTACCAATAATCAAGATCAGGTTCGGGAGGCAATCTTAAATAAAATCGATCGAGGCGTTACAAAACTATCTGGACAGGGTGGTTATACAGATTCTGAACGACCCATTTTGATGTGTGTGTTTGATCACACAGAGTTCACAAAGTTGAAACAATTAGTGAAAAGTATTGACCCGACTGCGTTTGTCATTGTTATGGATGCTACAGAGGTATTAGGAAAGGGTTTCAAAAATTCATAAAATTGGTATAATAATCCTTGCTATAGTATTCATTGACATTTTACAAGGGGGTTTGGAAATGAAAAAGAAATTACTAGCATTATTAATGGGGACGACTATCGTATTAAGTTTGGCAGCGTGTGGCGGTGGCGATGGTACTTCAAAAGACACTGCAGGTGCTGGAAATGCTGAAAAGTTATTTGAACAAAAATGTTCAAGCTGCCACGCAACAGATCTAAAAGGTGGAGTAGGACCTGATTTAACTAAGGTTGGGTCAAGACTTGATCAAGCAGGTATTGAAAAAGTAATTAATGAGGGCAGAGGAAATATGCCTAAAGGACAGGTAACGGGTGGAGATGTAACAACTGTTGCAAAATGGTTAGCAGCGAAAAAATAATGAATAGAAAAGACGTCCCAGACTTTAATCTCTGGGACGTTTTTTTAATTTGCGATTTTGATAGAGGTAAATCTAGCATATTTGTAATATTTTGTAGAATTGTGTCAATTCACGGAAGAAAGGCTAAGACAGGTTTTGCGAAAAATTACAATAGCATATTTTAATAGAAATGTTCCAATGCAGGTCAAATATGGATGAATTTTGTCAAGATGATACGAAACTGTAATATTTTTTATCGGCAAAATGTCAATCTATGATGGTATAATGAACTAGTGTCAATTCACAAACAAGATTTTTTGATGAGTTTTGTTTGTTCTTGTCGATACTTACTAAATTTAGTTTTTGGCGAATTAGTACTATTCTTTTGAAAAGTGGCTGAGCGCCTTATTATGATTTTTATAAGAAAAGCTCAAGATCTTCTATGACATACTTTGATATAGGTGATAAAAATGATAGAAATGAATGAAGTGTTTAAAAAATATCCAAATGGGGTTACTGCTGTTAATGGGATTAGTGTCCAGATTAAGCAGGGTGAATTTGTCTATGTTGTTGGTCCAAGTGGCGCGGGGAAATCTACCTTTATTAAGATGATGTACCGCGAAGAAAAGCCAACAAAAGGTGACATTATGATTAATGGTGTGAACCTAGCAAGAATTAAAAACAGTAAGGTTCCGCTTTTACGGAGGAATATTGGCGTTGTATTCCAAGATTTCAAACTGCTACCAACTTTAACAGTGTACGAGAATGTGGCTTATGCCTTAGAGGTAATTGAGGAGCAGCCGAAGTACATTAAAAGGCATGTTATGGAAACATTAGAACTCGTGAATTTACGTCATAAAGCAAGGATGTTGCCAACAGAGCTTTCTGGAGGAGAACAGCAGCGGGTATCGATTGCTCGTTCAATCGTGAATTCTCCGAAAGTGGTCATTGCTGACGAGCCAACAGGAAATCTAGATCCGGACACTTCGTGGGAGATTATGAAAATCTTTGATGAAATCAACACGAGAGGAACAACCGTTGTCATGGCAACACATAACCGCGAAATTGTTAATACGATTAAAAAGCGTGTAATTGCCATTGAAAGTGGAAAAATTGTTCGGGACGAGCGGAAGGGTGAATACGGCTATGAAGCTTAGGACAATCCACCGTCACGTAAGAGAAAGCTTAAAAAGCATTGCTAGGAATGGCTGGATGACATTTGCGTCAGTCAGCGCTGTAACGGTTACACTTCTTTTGGTCGGTGTATTTTTCGTTATTATGATGAATCTCAATAAAGTGGCTACCACGATTGAAGAGGACGTAGAAATTCGTGTTCACATCGATTTGGCAGCAAATAAAGAAGATCAGCAAGCTTTACAGGCTAAAATTGAACAGATTCCCGAAGTAAAGACGGTGAAGTTCTCTTCTAAACAGAAGGAACTTAAGGATATGATTAAAAGCCTTGGCACTGAGGGTGAAGCTTTTAAACTGTTTGAACAAGATAACCCGTTAAATGATGTATTCATCGTGAAAACGAAAAATCCAGTTGATACGATGAAAACCGCTACTAAAATTAAAAAGCTAGAATATGCCTCAAAAGTTAAATACGGACAAGGTGAAGTAGAAAAATTATTTAGTTTTACCAAGGTTAGTCGAAATGTTGGAGTGGCCTTAATTGTTGGATTGCTGTTTACAGCGATGTTCTTAATTTCCAACACAATTAAAATTACGATTGTTGCTAGAAGAAATGAAATTGAGATTATGAGACTCGTAGGGGCAACGAATGCTTTTATCCGCTGGCCATTTTTCCTTGAAGGGCTATGGCTTGGTATTCTTGGTTCAATCATTCCAATCATCGTAGTTGGAATGGCCTACTATTATTCGTATGACTATCTGGCACCAAAGTTGAAGGATCATTTTATGAAATTGCTAGACTTTTATCCTTTTATCTATCAAATTTCAGGTTTGCTTTTGTTAATGGGAGCACTGATTGGCGTTTGGGGAAGCTTAATGTCAATCCGTAAGTTTTTGAAGGTATAGATAGAAGCAAAGCCAAGTTGCCTGGTATTTTGAAAGTCTTGGACATTCACATTTCAGTCTACAAATTTTGACGACGCAAAGGAAAGCTTGGAGGGACCGGAAAAGGTTCTTCCTAGCTGCTATTCCTTTTTGATTCACATAGATAAACGATTAACCCGTACATAGAGAAGCATGGAAAGGAGAAATCGGATTTGAAACATTCAATTTACACAATATCACTTGCAGCAACATTGACACTCGCAACTTTTTTACCCGGGCTGGTTGCAGAACCGGCTTCTGCATCAAAGCTATCAGATTTAAAAAATCAAAAAACGCATATTACTCAGGAAAAGTCTGCGGTATCTTCAGATATTAATGAAGCGGATCAAAAGATTAATAGTATTAAAAATGACCAAGAGAGTGTAAAAACAGAAAAGCAACGGCTAGACCTTGCGATTGGTGACACGAATACAAAGTTGCTTCAAAAGTCTCAAGAAATCGAAACAACTAAGGGTGAAATCCTACAGCTTCAAACAGAGGTTCAACAAATAACAGAACGAATTAACAAGCGAAATGAAATGTTAAAAAACCGTGCCCGCTCTTTCCAAGAAAACGGTGGCATGGTCAACTATATGGATGTGCTCATGGGTGCACAAAGCTTCGGTGAGTTCATTGATCGTGTCGGGGCTGTAGCGACATTAGTTGAAGCTGACCAAGGCATTCTTCGCCAGCAAAAGCAAGATAAACAACTTCTTGAGGAAAAGCAAGTACAAGTTCAAAATGATTTGGCTTCACTTGAAAAAATGGCGAGAGATTTAGATGCTTTGAAAATTTCACTGAATGGGCAAATCGCTCAACAAGATCAGTTGTTGGCATCTCTTCAACAACAAGAAGAAGAAGCGCATGCTGAAAAACTAGAAAAAGAAGAGCAAGCAGAAATTTTGGCTGCCCAACAAGCTGCCATTCAACAGGCTATCAAAATGGAAGAACAGCGTATTGCAGCTGCAGCAGAAGCTGCTAAACAGCCGCAAAGTAATAGCGGTAGTGGTAGTACAAGTGGTAGTTCAGGTGGGAATACTGGCGGAGGTACGAGTACTGCTACACCTGGAGTTTCTAGTGGATATTGGACAAAACCTGCTGTAGGGAGGCTTTCGTCTGGATTCGGAATGCGCGGGGGTGAATTCCATGCCGGTGTTGATATCGCCAATTCAGTTTCCGTTCCAATCCTAGCGGCAGCCGATGGAGTAGTCAGCAGGTCGTATTCTTCAAAAACCTACGGGGAATGTATTTTCATAACCCATTACACTAATGGACAGATTTACACTACCGTTTACGCTCATATGACCACGCGATTAGTTGGATCTGGTGCTGTGAAAAAAGGCCAACAAATTGGTACGATGGGTAATACAGGTGCTTCACAAGGACAACATCTCCACTTCGAATTGCACGTCGGAGAGTGGAACCAAGCCAAATCAAACGCAGTTAATCCTTTGAATTATATACCAATGTAAAGTAAGAAGAGGCTGAAAAAGCCTCTTCTTTTTACGTTAGTGCGTTAGGATGAATGGTGCCTGACCCCCAGTGCTTTAAAGCACTGGGGGTCAGGCACCGCTTTGCGCGTTGACGCGGTAAAACGTCGAGGGTCAGGTCGCTTTTTAATGTAATTTTAATGTCGTTTTAATACCCCTTTTAATGGAGAGAAGTATACTGTTAAGGAGTTTTAAGTATACAAAATTGCTTAAATGGGGTGACTTCGAAGTATGATGAATAAAAAAATTTTAATTTTATCATCCACCTACGGTGATGGCCATAAACAAGTGGCAAACGCCATTAGCGAAGCCATTAATCTTTCATTCTCTGAGTATGAACCGATTATTTTAAATGTGATGGAGATTATTCATCCTCATTCGCATCAGATTAGTCATTTTCTTTATATGCAGGGCATCAAAAAATTCCCACAGGTATATGGTTATTTATATAAGAAAACTTATCAAATCAATACTTTTTCAAAAATGCTTAACACTGTTTTGTTAATGGGAATAAACTCAATCCTGCAAATATTGCATGAGGAGAAACCAGCCATTGTTGTTAGCACCTATCCTTTTGCGGCAGGCGTCATGTCAAGGTTGAAAGAAAAAGGATTAACTGAAATACCTACGGTTACCGTGATTACAGATTACACCAACCACTCCTATTGGATTCATCCTTTAACGGATAAATATATTGTGGGATCCGATCATGTTCAGAATAGATTAATTGAAATAGGAGTAGATCCTTCCAAAATTGCCAACGCTGGAATTCCTATTCGTCCAAGATTTTTTCAGGACTTATCTCGTGATTTTTTGATGGAAAAGTATGCCTTGAAGCCTACCATATTTACCTTATTAGTCATGGGTGGTGGATTGGGATTACTGGGCAAAGGTTTATCCACAATCCGTCAGTTAGAAAGTATAACCATTCCCATTCAGATTTTGATTTTATGCGGGCATAATGGAAAGTTAAAAAAAAGGCTGGAAATATACAAAGAAAACTCCAAACATGATATCATATTGCTGGGTTTCACAGAAGATGTGAATGAACTAATGATGATTTCAGACCTCCTAATTACAAAACCTGGTGGTGTCACGATTACTGAAGCCATTTCAATGGAATTACCCTTGTTGATTCACTATTCCTTACCAGGACAGGAAGAAGAGAATGCTACCTATTTAATACAAAGTGGGGTAGCAATGAAATCAGAGAATGATGAGGATTTGGCTGTTAAAATTCAGGGTATGATCAATAACCCGAGAAAACTGCAATTCTTTCAGCAAAAAGAAAAACAACTTCAGAAAAAAAACTCATTATTGGAAACGATTGAAGTCATTCAGGATATCCTGATGAATCAATGGAACCAAACAGAGGGTCTTTTGGCATAAATTAGAGACGGGATCAATGTGAGAGAGAAGCGTGAGGAGTGGAAAATGATATGAGGGTATTAATGACTTTACTTATCGCTTTCATCATTCTGTATACTCTTGTTCCTTGGATATTAACCTTTTTCCTTGGTTTGAAAGCTGTAAAGAAAACGAATCTTTCTAGTAAAATAGCTTTTACCTTTGATGATGGCCCAAACCCTAAGTATACTCCTGTGTTATTGGACCTCTTAAAGGACCATCATGTAAAAGCGACATTTTTTGTATTAGGTTCAAAAGCCGAGCAATATCCTGAAATTATCCGTAGAATGCATCGTGAAGGTCATTTAATTGGAATTCATAATTATGTTCATCGCTCAAATTGGATCATGACTCCGTGGAGGAGTTATAAAGAACTTTCCCGATGTGATTCAATAATTGAAGATATTACAGGAGAGAAGACCGTTTACTACCGGCCACCTTGGGGTCTTTTAAATTTTTTTGATTTATTTTTAATAAAAACACATCAAATTGTGTTATGGTCATTAATGGCAGGTGACTGGAAGTGTAAGGGTGGAAGCATCAGGATTAAAAACATTTTATTGAAAAGGCTAAAACCAGGTGAAATCATCTTATTGCATGATAGTGGGGAAACCTTTGGGGCAGATATGAATGCGCCAGAAAATACGATAAAAGCATTAAATGAAGTATTAGCAGAGGTAAAATCCAAAGGATTAGAATGTGTAAGAGTTGATGATATGTTATTCTTGAACAATCAGGCTCAATGTGACCAAATAGTAAAAGCCAATGTAGCTAAATAACACGTACAAAGGAGCAGCAAATCAATGATGCATTATATTACTGCAATTATTTTAGGTATGGTTGAGGGTTTAACAGAATTCCTTCCAGTCTCTTCAACAGGACACTTAATCCTATCTGGAGAGATACTGAATTTTAAAGGTGACAACGCAAAAACGTTTGAGATTTTTATTCAGCTAGGATCGATTTTAGCCGTGGTCGTTGTCTTTTGGAAACGATTCTTAAATATTCTCGGGCTAATCGGTGATCACAAAAATAAATTGAACATTCTACATATCATCTTCGCCATGATTCCAGCCGTTATCTTAGGTTTATTGTTACACGATGCTATAAAAACCTATCTGTTTTCTTCAAATACGGTCGTCATCGGTTTAGTGGCCGGCGGGATATTAATGATTTATGCTGAAAAGAAAAAGGCACCAAATTTAATCACAAGCTTGGATACACTAACCTATGCACAAGCTTTTAAAATTGGCCTATTTCAATGTCTTGCGCTTTGGCCAGGTTTCTCAAGATCAGGTTCGACTATTTCCGGTGGTTTATTAGTCGGAGCGGATCGGAAGGTTTCAGCTGACTTTTCATTCATTGTCGCTGTACCGATGATGGTTGCCGCATCAGGACTAGACTTATTAAAGAGCTATGACAGCCTTTCAATGAGTGATGTGCCATTCTTTGCTGTCGGCTTCGTCACTGCATTTATTATGGCGCTCCTAGCAATCAAAATCTTCCTTAAGGTCGTCGCAAAAGTAAAATTAACACCGTTCGCCTACTATCGCTTTATCCTTGCCATCGTTGTCTATCTATTCCTTAATAAATAAGGTGGTGGACTTTAGCGCTGTGAAGGACCGGGGGTCAGGCACCACTTAGTACTTTAACGCAAAAAAGCACAGTTTATGCTGTGCTTTTTTGTGATTGTACCATGATTTTTCGGTCATAACTTGTCCTCTCTTATCATATAAATGTATGGATTATGACATCGCACCTCAACCGTGTGGTGTTTTTTTTAAAAGTGAACAGGAGGATGGATGGGGATGAACCGGAAGCTGATCGCACTAATGCTAGTCGGATCGCTGTTAACGGGAGCAGGAGGCACATACGCGGGCCTTTCCTGGTGGGACAGCCAACAGGCTTTGGAAAAGGAATCGCTCCAAAAATCGAATGACCAAACTGAGGCCACAACGGATACAGAGAATTTACAAAAGATTTCGCAGGCTTACGAGCTAATAAAAAATCGTTATGTAAAAAGCGTTGATGATAAAACGCTTGTTGAAGGGGCTATTTCTGGCATGCTATCAAAGCTTGCGGACCCATATTCCGTCTACATGAATAAAGAGACGGCTAAGCAATTTAATCAAACACTTGAGTCATCCTTTGAAGGGATTGGAGCGGAAGTGAGTAGTGTTGATGGGAAGATTGTGATCGTATCCCCTTTTAAAGGATCGCCTGCTGAAAAGGCCGGCATTAAGCCAAACGATCAAATATTAAAGGTGGATAACGAAAGTGTGGCTGGATTGGACCTTTATGAAACAACGCTAAAAATCCGCGGGGAAAAGGGCTCAAAAGTGAGGTTGCAAATCCAGCGAGAAGGCATAAGTGAGCCGCTGACAGTTGAAATCAAACGTGATGATATTCCACTAGAAACCATTCATGCCGATATGAAAAAGCAGAATGGGAAAAAAATCGGCTATATAGAAATCACTACCTTTTCTGAAAAGACCTCTGATGATTTTAAAAAGGAATTAAAAGCTCTGGAGAAGAAAGGCATGGAAGGGCTGATTTTAGATGTCCGCGGCAATCCGGGTGGACTGTTAACCAGTGTGGAGCAAATCTTGCGTGAGCTTGTCACCGATAATAAACCATATGTGCAAATCGAAAAGCGTAATGGCGAGAAACTTCGTTATTTTTCAGATTTAACAATTAAAAAGGACTATCCGATCGCTGTGCTAATCGATAAGGGCAGTGCCTCGGCAGCGGAAATTTTGGCTGGTGCTTTGGCGGAAACGGAAGGCTATCCATTGATTGGCGAAAAAACATTTGGTAAAGGGACGGTTCAACAAGCAGTACCGATGGGGGATGGCAGCAACATAAAGCTGACTTTGTTTAAATGGCTGACTCCGGATGGAAATTGGATTCACAAGAAAGGCATCAAGCCAACTGTGGCAGTGAGCCAACCGGAAATATATCGGACCCATCCACTTAACCTTGACAAGCCTTTGGCAAAGGATATGAATAATGAACAGGTCAAGAATGCTCAGGTGATTTTGGATGGATTAGGATTTTCTCCAGGGCGCAAGGATGGATATTACAGTGATAGCACGGAAACAGCAGTCAAAGCTTTCCAGCAGGTAAAGGGGATTAAGGCCACTGGTGTAATTGATGAAAAAACGGCGACAAGCTTAGTAGATTCGGTTAAGGCGGAGCTTCGTAAGGAGAAAAACGATTTACAGCTGCAAACAGCGTTAAGGTATTTGAGTAAATAAACGTAGTTTGAGAGTGGAGGGAGGCTAAGTTCGGTGCTGACTTAGCCTTTTTTGGTTTGGCTCTGTTAAACTAGAATGTTGATTTCCGTTCCAGGCGCTTCGCTTTCCGCGGGGCGGGCGGTGAGCCTCCTCGGCGCTAAAGCGCCTGCGGGGTCTCACCTGTCCCGCTGCTCCCGCAGGAGTCTTCGCGCCTTCCACTCCAATCAACATTGTTCAAAAAATCAACATTGAGCTTTAACACAGCCATTGGTTAAAGTATAGCGCGGGTTCAGGTGTGACTTTTTTTACATTGACCCATAATATTCAAAAAGCGACCCATAAATCCGAGAGAACGAACAAAAACTAGTTAATCTTCTCATCTCGAGTACTACATCTTGTCAGTCATCACGTTTCGACATCATATTTTCCTTTTTCTGAAAAAAGTAGTAATAGGTTTTGCCCTTGTATTTTGATAGAATAAAGGGTAATAGATTCGGAATCATTCAGGCAGGGGCAGGTGGCATTAAGTGGCACAAGATTGGCTATTGGAGTTTCTATTCGGAGCGGGAAAATTGTTTCTTCATCCCGTATTGTATATTTTGGTTTGTTTAGCTGCATTTTTAGGGGTAAGTCGGGTGAAGCGGGAGCGGAAGAATTTTCATGTTCGGGTGGAGAATGCCTATTTTGAGTTGCGGCAGCTGCTACCGGCTGGATTACTGATTGGCCTTGTCTTGTCGGTCATCATTATCGCAATAGGAATTGTGATTCCGTTGGAAGCGGTCTTCTTCACGGCGGGAGTAACAGTCCTCCTTTTATTAACAACAAGGATTCGGCTTCTGTCACCTGCTTACACAGTGGGAATTGCTACATTAGTGTTACTTCTTTCGCCATGGCAAAAGTGGCCACTACCCTATTTCAACGAAATTCAATTAGATAAGCAGGCTTATCCTGCTTTGGCAGCCCTATTAGCTTTACTTTTAATCGGTGAAGGGATTCTCATTTTATGGAATGGATCAAAAGGAACCTCACCGAAACTAATCAACGGGAAGCGCGGACAAAGAGTGGGTGTTCATGAGGTGAAGCGGGTCTGGTTGCTTCCAGTATTTTTGTTAATCCCTGGTGATGTCCTTCACCTACCATTTAGCTGGTGGCCAACGTTATCAGTCGGTGGCGATACCTATTCGCTGCTGTTGGTGCCGTTTGCAGTGGGGATGTATCAGCAAGTCAAGTCTATGCTACCAAAAGAGGCAATCCGTTATCAGGGAAAGCGTGTGGTTATACTAGGTGTCATGACAACACTCCTTGCAGCAGCAACCTTTTTTTATCCACTTGCAGCTATTGGAGTTGTCGCGCTTGCGTTAATAAGTCGAGAGATTATCACCTTAAGCCAACGGAATCGTGAAAAGAATTTACCGTTTTATTTTTCAAAACAAAACGGTGGGATGATGATTCTCGGGATTCTCCTGAATTCGCCTGCAAGCAAAATGGACCTAAAGGTAGGCGAAATAATTTCAAAGGTGAACGGACAATCTGTACGGGATGAGAAAGGATTTTATGAAGCGTTGCAACGGAATCGTGCCCATTGCAAGCTTGATGTCCTTGATGTGAATGGTGAGGTTCGTTTCGTTCAGCGTGCATTGTATGAAGGAGATCATTATGAGCTTGGCATCCTGTTTGTCCAGGATGAGAAAAAGTGGGATAGTGAAGTTATATAAATGGGTTATTCAATTTTATAGTATTACTCTAAAGACAGTTTTTTCGAAAACTGTCTTTTTTTAATGTCGTTTTCTTGTTCTACTAGTACGATTTTCCATGAAACATCTTCCGGACCTTACTGACGATTAACAATAATAAAGGAATAAAAAGTCCATAAGCTAATGCAAATGGGGTCCAGATTGATCCGATTATAGTCAGGAAATAGGCTGAATTTGGATAGGCAACAAGGGAAAGAACAACCATAATCATTCCTAACGGTAAGGTTAGCGGACGAAAATCCTTTAGATTAAATATTTGAGCAAGACATAATAATGATGCATAGAAACAGATGGTTAGCTTAAAAAAAATGGTAATAAACCATAGGATGGCTACAACTGCCTCGATGCGTTGTAAGAAATGACCCACATTTATTTTTGTTGCCAAAACATAACTGGGGTATATTTCACTTGCTGTTGCTGGAGCACCGATTACAAGAATGGTAAGCAATGAGACGATAATCAAGAAAATGCCACCGATTAAATATCCCACTATAAAGGCCTTTTTAGTATTTTTAGTTATATTAACATGAGGATATATCATTAAAAATGCGACGAGTTCCAGACAAGGAGTGCCGATAAACGGAAGAGATCCCCTGATGATAGGCTTAATTCCTTTCTCAAGTATCGGTTGTATATTTTGTAGCTTTACTTGAGGGGAAATAAAAATAACCATGATTAGAAATAACAAGAATATCAATGGGGTAAAAAATTCAGAAGTCCGAGAGAAGGTTTCCAAACCGAGCCAGACTGCCATAAAAACAACTAATAAAAAAATGATTTCGATTGCTTGGATTGGTGTTTCATCTAAGATATACGAAACTAAAAAATCACCAATGTTTCGCAACACAAGTGCAGAAACAAGAAAAAAATAGGAGAAAAAGAGGAGTGAAACGGTCTTGCCAATCCATTTACCAAGGACTTTTTCACTATATTCTGCAAGGGTCATATTGGGAAAAGAGCTTCCTAAGGCGTTATACAGGATGACCAATAATAATCCTATTCCAACTCCAAGTATTGCTGATATCCACGCATCTTGTTTGGCATGGGCGGCAAAAGCTGGAGGCATAAGCAAAATGGAGCTTCCAATTAAAAAATTGGTTACCAAAACACTAAATTGAAGGTTTGAAATTTTAACATTCACAGTCATTTTCAATCCCCTTAAAAGATTCTTATAAAGTAAGAAAGGATAACATTTTGAACAATGAAACTGTCTAGCTCCAGGCACCTCGGGCTTTTT
Source organism: Bacillus sp. 1NLA3E (assembly GCF_000242895.2). NCBI lineage: Bacteria > Bacillati > Bacillota > Bacilli > Caryophanales > Bacillaceae > Bacillus > Bacillus sp. 1NLA3E. The sequence continues at coordinate 4,231,022 of NC_021171.1, read as the reverse complement.
TTATTATTTACATTAAAGCTAATAATAACCGCACTATAAAAACCGGATTTGCTTATTCAAAAGGATGAAATATTATTTTTAGAGAATAATGAAGAGATATGATGTTGGAAAAATTGTCCTAAATAGAAATTGATTTATAGAAAAAGCAAAGGAGTAACAACTGTGTTATCCTCTTTAGCCATCCTTGTCGTCGCAATAATAATCGCTTTAACTGAATTGCCATCGCTGTTAAAGAAAAAAATGCTAAAAGAGTGTTTTTTATTCAGCCTTTTACTTATTATTGGGACTTCATTAAGTATGGCTTTAGCAATGGGGGTCCATTTACCCAATCCCGTAGATTGGATTGCAGCCGTGATGAAGCCAGTTGCTGACTGGATTGATTACATTTTAAAATAAAGCTGTGTTAAAGCTCAATGTTGATTGGAGCGGAAATCAACATTTACAAATAAAAATCCCTTTGAGAAACAATGTAGAATCCGGGGGAGGGTTTCCCAGATCATATACTGTCTACCCAAAGGGATGAATTGATAAATTTGAAAACTTATGTTTGTACCTAAGTGGTCTTTGGAGAATAGGCATCAGCATTTCTAAAAAAGGTTCTGCGAATGAATGGGACAACCCAGTAATCTAAACCAATTCTTCCTGCATTATAGCCAGCCACCAAAATGATCATGCCTAAGAAAATATCTGTAGGGTTATGAGACACTGTTCCCGCCAAGAAATACGAGAAGTTCATTACTAGTCCAAAGAACATTGCGGCGGTTGTTAAGCAGCCAAGGATTAAACCAAGACCAACTAGGAACTCACCCCATGGAATGACAGTATTAAAAATACCGACATTTGGCAATGCAAAATGCTTTAAGAATGAAATATACCATCCATAAACCATTGTACCATCAGGTCCTTTTACTGGATTGGCGATTGATCCTTTCAAATATCCAGCTGCATCGAATCCACCAGTCAGTTTATGGTAACCTGCAGTTATCCAAGAATAGCCGAGATATAAGCGGATTAAGGTCAAAATCACTGCCGCTATTTTATTTTCTCTTAGAAAATGTACAAACATTGAAAATCGCTTCCTTTCAATATGATTGAACTCAATGTAAACGTGTAATGGAGATGGTGTTTACTCGTTATTTTTCACAATGGGTTAAAAAATATGTGAAGTATTTATTAAACGAGACCGAGACAAATTCTGATTGGATATTTTGTAAAATTACCCACCCCTCCTAATGTATGGATGAAAAAATATATAGCTACCGCTAACAGAAACTTATTTTATTTTCCCCTCATTTGATTAGTTAATCCTCTAAAATTAACCCATTTACATTGGAACTCTAAAAGTTTAAAGAATACTTCATTAATTTTTAATTAAAATTCAAAAAATACACAAAAATAATGATACATTTGGTGTGGAAACACATGATAATCATGATACAAAATTTGAACCTTTTTTTAGAAAATTCCGGAGGCATTTGTGTATGTCGCATTTAATTACTATATTTGAACATCATAGTTACTTTATATTATTTTCAGTTATTTTTCTTGAGTTACTTGCGGTTCCTATTTCTTCAGAATTTTTTATGAGCTATGCTGGCTATTTTGTCTTTCAAGGGAAAATGAGTTATCCGTTGGCCATTCTTACCACAGTGACCGCGTCGATGATTGCGGTATCGACGACGTACTGGATTGGAAGGAAAGGCGGCTACAAGCTGGTAGAGAAATACGGAAGATATATTCATTTTGGTCCAGAGAAATATTCGAAAACGGCTGCCTGGATGGGGAGGTCGGGAAGTAAATTACTCGTTTTCTCCTACTTCGTACCAGGCGTCCGCCAATTTGCTGGATATATTTCTGGCATTTCGCGAATACCATATCGCAAGTTCATCATCCCATCGTTCTGTGGCTCACTATTGTGGGGAACTAGCTTTGTCACGCTTGGAAAAGTATTAGGCCCACAATGGGAAGGTTTTCACCGCGCAGCCTCAAAATATCTGGTGTTTATCATTCTGGCTTTTGTGGTGCTAATTGTTGCCTATTTAGCCTATCGATTTTATCGAGTACAAATTAAGCTTTATTCGGTTATGGTGCTAGATCATCTGATTTATCGACTCCGAACAATTAGAAGGGCAGAAGTTTTTCTAGTTTTTCTGACACTCAGCTTATTAGGAGCGCTAATCTTAATGCTGGGCTTGGCACAGGATTATTTAGATAGTGAGTTCACGAAATTCAATGAAATCACGGTTTTTGTAGTGAGATCAATATTTGATCAAAACTGGCTCAAGGGGTTATTCATATTCCAAGCAACTAGAACTTTTATCGTGTTCATGCTGTTTACTATTTTTATCATTTGGGTGAAGGGACATAACAGAAGACTGGAATATCTCATGCTTGTGGTCATCTTGCTTGGTGCGAAGCCGTATCACGACACGATTCAGCACATACTCGCTGACCTTCATGTTGCGGGAGTAGGGAAGGGTATTCAATCGCAAGCATTTCCAGATTTACTTGCAACCTTTGCGATGATTATTTATGGCACAGGAATATATTTCCTAGCCCGCCATCTCAAAAGTAACTTTTTTCAAGTCATCTGGCCAGTCTTAGGATTGCTGTTGCTTGTGAGCCTAGCAGTTTCCAACATAGCCTTTACTTCTACCCTGCCAAGTGACATTGCCGGGGGTTATGTGTATGGCTCAGTCTGGATTTTTTTGAATTTCTTGTTGTTTGAAATGTTTCGGCTTGTTACCGATAACAAGGTGTAACAGGCGGGGTATCGAGAAGGTTGGTTGATTCACAGACTAGAAAAGGTTGGCGGAGATCGGCATGGTTACGGTATACGGGTTTATTTTATAAAAAAAGGGGAGTTACTGGGGTGAAGAAGCGGATTTTGGTGGTTGAGGATGAGACTCAGATTGCGCGAGTGTTAAAGCTTGAGCTTGAATATGAGGGTTATGAGGTTGAGTTGGCTTATAATGGGCGGTCTGGGTTGGAGCGGGCGTTGTCTGATGAGTTTGATTTGATTCTGCTGGATGTGATGTTGCCGGAGTTAAATGGGATGGAAGTGCTACGGCGTTTGCGCAAGACATACAGCGCACTGCCAGTGATTTTGTTGACGGCACGGGATTCCACCTTTGATAAAGTGAATGGATTGGATCAAGGTGCGAATGATTATATCACGAAGCCGTTTGAGATTGAGGAGTTATTGGCGCGGGTTCGGTCTTGTTTTCGTCAGAAGGCGGTTGTGGATTCGGATGAGGGGTCCTCAGAATTGGCGGTGCGCGATTTAACGCTTGTGTTGGATACCAGGGAAGTAAGGCGGGATAGAGTGTCGATTACGCTCACACCAAAAGAGTATGATTTGTTGATGTATTTGATGATTAATAAAAATAAGGTGGTCACAAGGGAAAACATTCTTTTGCATGTTTGGGGTTATGAGTATGAAGGAGAAACGAATGTTCTCGATGTTTATATTCGGCATTTACGGAAAAAAATCGATGACGATTTTTCCTTTCAGCTCATACAAACCGTTCGTGGGATTGGTTATTCGATTAGGGAGAAGTAACTTAAAATGAAAATTACTACAAAGATTAATTTATTAACGACTGCTTGGCTGCTGTTTATTCTGATTTTGATTAATGTTGCCGTCTATATTTCTTTTATGAAAATGACGGTGAACATGGAGGAAAATGTGTTAATGGAGAAAGCGGAGTCAGTTTTGCACGATTTGGATAAGGGTGCGAGCGCTTCTCAGACAGAAGAGGTTTTGAAAAAATACTTAACGGATCACTCGTTGATTCGGGTTATTTTGCCGAATCAGGAAATTTTGGTAGAGACCACAAATGATCATCATTTAGCAAAATTACATGGTAGATTTGTGTCGAAGCCCGGCTCGGAAAGACGGGTCATTAGAGAAGCGCACGGCGAGGAGCAGGTGTTAATCACTAGGGTTCCGATTATGAATGGGCAAAAGGTTACGGGGACCTTGGAAATTAGCGAGAGCTTGCTTGGGCTTGAGATGCGCAAGGATATTTTATTGTCGATTCTAGTAACATGTACGGTTATCGCCATTGTCCTGTCGTTGCTCGGTGGGCGCTGGATGTCGAAAATAATGATGCGACCAATCTCCAATATGATCAAAACGATGGAGGATATTGAACGCAGTGGGGTACCGAAAAAAATTATCATTCAAAGTGAAACTAAGGACGAGCTTCAGACGATGGCTAGCACCTTTAACAGGATGATTGAGCGCTTGCAGGTGAATATCGAGAAGCAAAAGCAGTTTATTTCCGACGCCTCACACGAAATGAAAACGCCGCTAACCGTGATCAAGAGCTATGCCAATTTGTTGCGTCGTCGCGGGGTTGAGAATAACGAGATCACCAAAGAAGCAATCGACGCGATTTACTCTGAGTCCAACCGAATGCAGCAAATGACGCAAGCATTTCTGGACTTGGCGACTTCGGAAAACGAGCATCAGTTAGATCGAAAACCGATTAATCTTCATTCACTGTGCCAAGATATTCAAAAGCATTTTAAGAAGGTGTACAGCAGGGAAATTTTTCTTCATTATGAACGGGGTAATCCAGTTATCGTGAGCGCTGAGGAGCTTAAGGTAAAACAGGTCATTATCATCCTGCTTGATAATGCCATGAAATATAGCACCGGTAAGATTGATGTTTATGTGGACAAAGGCGAGGAGTTCGCGACTATCCGCGTCAAAGACTACGGAATCGGCATTCCCGAGGGAGAAATCGCCAATATTTTCGAGCGCTTCTATCGGGTCGACAAAGCAAGAAGTCGCGAAACAGGTGGCACTGGCCTAGGTTTATCAATCGCCAAAAACATCATGACCCTGCACAATGGCAATATTTTGATTAAAAGTAAACCAGGAATCGGGACGACCGTTGAATTATTTTTACCTAATTAAGTATTGTAGCGGTACCTAAACACCCGTGTGTGGGTAATAAAAAATGCAAGCAAGCTATTCAATATAGCTTACTTGCCTTTGTGTTAAAAAGTTATTCCAAAATAATATAATGATTATGGGAGACAATTGTGCTCGGAGTGTCAATTTTTAAGAGACTAGCATCATGAGTGCTTATACTGACAACTACACTTTGTTCTTTTACCTTAATGACTTCTCCGATTAAAGTGGACCCATGTCTGTCAAAGCTAATTCTGTTTCCCTCGCTGGCTATTTGTCGCAATTTTTTCCCTGCCCCCAATTGATATTAATCTTTAAAGAGACTAGCAAAAACGGGTCATGCGACCGATTCTTATAGTTTAAAGGGTGAAAAACTATCGAATCGGATAAAACATGAACCATTATTCAAGTATTGCATGCTGACTGTTATTATGTCAATATAATGGTGAACCGATTTTTAAGTTTTGTGACTATTTTGTGAGATGGTGGAGGTGAATGAATGTTAGATCAAGACGGGGGTAATCTTGTTGGCGGTAACCAAACGGCAGATCAAGAAGAAGGCAACCTCGTTGGAGCCTTTCCTTTTGTGCCTCAGCAGGAACGTGCACAGAAGAAAAGACAATCATTGCTTGAAAGTGGTCATTACTTGTTTACCACTAATGGTTATGCGGAAACGACTACGAAGGAAATTGCCGCGCATGCTGTTGTTGCAACGGGAACCTTTTATCGTTATTTTTCAGATAAGCGTCAGCTTTTAATGGCTCTGCTTGAGGATAAATTGGAAAAACTCACTCCACCTGAACCAAATTGGCTCAATGGGGACCCGGTAAAGAAACTGGCCTCGCTTTTAAACATCCATCATCAGCGCGTGGAAGCGTTTGGGCTTCAACATGTGCTTCAGGAATTGTTGCCAAAGGATCCGGAATTGGCGGAGGTCTTAGCCGAGGCAAGACGACAATTGCATAAAAGAATATACCTCGGTTTATTACAAGCTAAAGAAAAGGGCCTTACATGGCAGGATATAGATTTGGATACGGTGGTGTGGTCGCTTCTTGTATTAGTGGAGAAGCTTCCGGAAAATTCGGGGGCTCATTCGGGCACTGCAGTGGATTATCAACAACTCGCTAAGGTGATATGCCGAATGATTTTCCCCCCAGCCGTTTTGGCGGAATTACAGAAAAAGGGTTAATGGACTTAACATTATTTGAATGGAGAGTATTGAATATGGGACTTGCAAATATTGGGTTACCAGGAATCATTGTTATTTTTGTGTTAGGGCTACTAATATTTGGTCCAAAGAAGATTCCGCAATTAGGCTCAGCCGTTGGGCGGATGATGTCTGAATTTAAAAAGGGCATAAAGAAGGATGTTGTGGTCGATCAAGCTAAGAATGAGCAAAAGAGTCTTCCAAAAGCATAGATTAAAAAAATGCAAGTAGACCCTGATTTGGGGGATAGCTTGCATTTTTTTGTGCGTAAGTATCTGTAGCTAGTGGTTCGCTTGCGTTTATCGTGCCCATAGTCATATCGAAAGGGATGGTTTTGATGGAAATTATTGGCTAATGGTCGATAAAAATGGAGAAGCGGTCGATAAAATCCGCAAAGCGGCCGACAAATTTCAAAGAACGGTCGATAAAATAACGATAGCGGCCGATAAATTACGATCAATCAAAAAAACCACTGATTATTCAGCGGTTTCAGCACAAGTCCCTAATCAAATCAATTAGAAATAAAATTACCTAACATAACCCCAAGACCATTTTCCAAAAATCGCCCTAATTTAAGACTTTATCCGCGCCCTTTACCGAGCACTCCTTTGGATTTTCTGTTTGGCAGCATGGTGGAAGATTACTTTTATCTGCCGTCTCTCCACCCATCAACGCACTGCATTTATCGATCATTTGTTGGACTTTGTTATCGATGGCTGCCTTCTGGTCCGCATCAAGAGCACTTGCCAACACCGCGCCGCCCATCCCGAAAAGCATCGACATTAATAATATTGAAAAAATGATTTTTTTCATTGTATTCGCCTCCATAACTTCATTATAGTGGAGAAGAGAAAAGGGATGCTGCACCGGGTATTACAACATTTTGAACAGAAGCAGTCATTTTCAGACGAACACCTCACAATGATACGGAGGTCTGACAATATGCACGTTTTTCAATCTATTCAAAGTTTAATTCAATACGGGTTACAAAGGCATTTACTTGAAACAGAAGATGAGACTTATGTCCGAAATCGGCTGCTTGCCCTTCTTGGAATAGAGGATTGGCAGGAGTGTGACGCAGAAAGTCCATTGCCGCCACTAGCAGTAATTTTAGAAAAAATAGTAGATTGGGCTTTCGAAAGTGGGCGGCTAACATCCAACACCATAACCGAGCGCGACCTTTTTGATACGGAGATCATGAATGGCTTGATGCCAAGGCCTTCGGAAGTGATTCGTGAGTTTTGTCAAAATTACGAGATGAGCCCGAAGGCGGCTACTGATAGATTTTATCAACTTTCGGTTGCCTCCAATTACATTCGGGCAGACCGTATTGCGAAAAATAGAGACTGGAAAGCGGATACTCCATATGGTGCGATCGACATCACGATCAATTTGTCGAAGCCCGAAAAAGATCCAAAAGAAATCGCTCTGTTAAAGGATCTGCCGGCATCAACGTATCCATCCTGTTTATTATGCCGTGAAAATGAGGGCTACAAAGGAACACTTCGCCACCCAGCGAGAGCAACGCATCGGGTGATTCCGGTTACCCTTCATAACGAAGCTTGGTTCTTACAATATTCACCTTACGTCTATTACAAAGAGCATTGTATTGTGTTTCGAAAAGAGCATGTTCCAATGAAAATTACGCGGACCACCTTCGATCGTCTTTTAGACTTTGTTGAGGTCTTTCCACATTATTTTATTGGATCAAATGCCGATTTGCCGATTGTCGGAGGATCGATTTTAGCACATGACCATTTTCAAGGGGGGAACTTCAAGTTTGCGCTGGAGCGGGCTAAAATTGTCGAGACACTTCGTCTAAACGCCTATCCCGATGTAAAAATAGGAATTGTGAACTGGCCGATGTCAGTTATCCGTATCACGGGTTCTTCTAAAGGGGATGTCGCCGAAATTACAGAACGAATTTGGCGCAAATGGTTGGGGTATAGTGATCCAAGCGTCGATATTAAGGCTTTTAGTGGGGAAACACCACATAATACCGTTACGCCGATCGCGCGCCGACGTGGCAATTTTTTTGAAATGGACGTTGTGCTACGAAATAATCGAACCACGGCTGAATTTCCCGATGGCCTATTCCATCCGCACAAACCGCTTCATCATATAAAAAAGGAAAACATCGGCTTAATCGAAGTCATGGGACTGGCAATTTTGCCAGGGCGACTCGCCACCGAGTTACAGCAAATCAAGGAGTACCTTTTACGGCCTGTTGCAAGAAATCAATGGGAGGATTCTCTGCAAAAACATTGGGATTGGTATGTTGAATTATCGCAGAAGTACCCACAGCTTTCCCAGGAGAAGGTAAATGAAATCATTAAAGCTGAGGTCGGCGCCAAATTCCAACAAGTGTTGGAGGATGCCGGTGTGTTTAAGAATACGGAAGAAGGGCGAGCGGCGTTTATGGCATTTTTACAAACAGTGGAGGGAACGACCGGCACTTTATAAAAATAAGGGATAGTGAGGTTTTCACATAAAATTTGCTTTTTATCAACAGTTCCAATATTACCAACTATATAATGCGTTATAATTGATAAAGTGGTTCGCTATTTTAGTAATCATAAGTGTAGATTTCACGGGGGGATATTAATGGGGGTAAGCTTACTATCAATTCTAGCTTTAGGATTTGTACTTGGAATAAAACATGCAATTGAGCCAGACCATGTAATCGCTGTCTCTACAATTGCTAGTCAAAGTAAAAAGTTGTGGCGCTCCTCTTTAGCTGGTGTATTTTGGGGGATCGGCCATACGGCAACCCTATTTATTATTGGGACATTCCTCATTGTCATGAAGGGTGAAATACCAGAAAAATGGGCTATGTCGTTAGAATTTTTAGTAGGGATCATGCTTGTATACCTTGGTGTTACCACCCTCCTTTCATTTAAAAATATCCATTTACATAAGCACGACCATAATGGAGAAGAAGATAAACATAAACATATCCATACCCATGAACATAGTGGGAAACATGAACATAAACACCAACACCACAAAGTTTCTTATTTTAGATCCCTGATGATTGGCCTAGTTCATGGTCTTGCCGGAAGTGGTGCCATGGTTCTTTTAACAATGAGTACTGTAAAAAGTGTTTGGGAAGGGGTAATTTATATCCTTATTTTTGGCACTGGGACAGTCGTGGGAATGCTATTCTTTACGACGATTATCGGGATTCCGTTTGTTTTTAGCGCCAAGAAAATTAGTCTGAATAGAACTCTTACGCAAATTACTGGTGTGGTTAGTACAGTATTTGGGATCTATTATATGTATAACTTAGGGATAACAGAAGGATTGTTCAAACTTTGGATTCAGTAGCGGTTTTCGAGTTAAAACTATAAAAATAGGGGGTCTTGAGTTCATTCTCAGGACCCCCTTTGCTTTGTATCTTCTACCCTAAAAACGATTCATCAAATTTCTGATGACGTACTTTGTTGATCAAGGCTATTCTGTTCTCCGCTTGTTCCTTGACATGTATCAAACATTTCTTTTAATTCTTTGGTTGATAAATCAGGATGCATTTCCTGCATATGCGGTTTCATTTGGCCAAAGTTAAGGATTTCTTTATCTCCAGTACCTGCGGCAAATACTGCTGTCCCTGCCCCTAAGATGAAAGTTGCACATAAAGTCCCAATCGCGATTTTTTTCATTTTTACCACTCCTTTTCATTTCTTAATTAGAGCATATCTCTGAATATTGTAGAATCTATGGATTTTTGGTGGAGAACTAATGAAGTTATCAATTAAAGGGAAAGAAACATTTTTCAATAATTGTATTAAGGAGATTTTGAAAATTATTAAAAATGGTAGGGGTATGATGCCAGGTGACTTAGTTTCAGATGAGGAAGCCAAAATTCTGGTGAATTGGTTAGAGGAGATGAAATGATCTTTTTTGAGACAGTCTTTAAGGGCTGTCTCTTTAATAATTTTTGCCATCTTTAATTTTTGTTAATAAATGTTCACTTTCACCCATCCTTTCTTCATATCATCAACATATCTATTTCATATACTTTATCTATTCTTAATACAAGTAAAGGTAGTGAACTAGATGAGTATAAGAAAGGAACGACTAAAGGTGTACGATATGACCTGTACATCTTGTGAAAAGCGGGTTGAAAGATCCTTAAATAAGCTAAGTGGTTTGTTTAAGGTAAAAGCAAGCTTTAGTGGTCAATTCGCTGATATTGAGTATGAAGATGAGTTATGTAGTTTAAATCAAATTAAATCCGCTATAAAAAGTGCCGGATATACAACTGAAGAGTCAAAAGACTATAAGTTTATAGGAGTTCTCGTAGTAGTAATTGCTGTTGTGTTGCTTGGTATGAATACCGGTGGCTTTGATATGGAAGCAAAACTTACGAATGCCTCGTATGGTGTATTATTTGTAGTCGGGGTTCTAACTTCGATTCATTGTGTTGGCATGTGCGGAGGAATTATGCTTTCACAAAGCTTAAAAAAGGAAAGTAAGAACAAATTTGAGGCGATTAAGCCAGCTATTTTATACAATCTGGGAAGAGTGATATCCTACTCCATCCTTGGTGGAATAGTTGGAGCTATAGGTTCAGTATTTTCTCTTTCCATTACAGCCCAAGCAGGTCTGCAAATATTTGCTGGAGTCTTTATGATTATGATGGGTTTAAACATGGCTGGATTTAGTGCATTCAGAAAGTTTCAAATTAAATTACCAGCTGCGGTTTGTAAAATTCAAAGCAAACCTAAATCGCCGCTTTTTGTAGGATTATTAAATGGATTTATGCCTTGTGGTCCTCTTCAGACAATGCAAATATTTGCGCTAGGAACAGGCAGTGCTTTATCTGGTGCATTTTCTATGTTTATGTTTGCCTTGGGAACAGTCCCGCTTATGCTGACATTTGGAGCGGTTTCGGGTCTTTTAAGTAAAGGGTATACAAAGAAAATTCTTAAATTTAGTGGTGTCCTTATCATGGTTCTTGGACTTATAATGGGCAATCGAGGTTTAGCTCTTGCAGGAATGAACATGAGTCCTAAAGCTGTGATGGCTAAGATCGGCGCATTGGGGACAGGTGATGATGCAGCAGCACCAGCTAATGCAGTTAAAGCATCGATAAAAAATGGGACACAGGTCTTAAACATGACTGTTAGTGGGCAAGGATACACTCCAAACTTTCTTTATGTTCAAAAAGGAATACCTGTTAAGTGGGAGTTAGATGCACAACAACTAACAGGATGTAATAGTACCATCGTTATTCCTTCCTTAAATATCAAACAAAAGCTTGAGAGTGGTAAAAATACGATTGAGTTCACTCCTGGTGATGAAGATTTAAGCTTTAGCTGTTGGATGGGAATGCTTAGTGGAACAATTAAAGTGGTAGATGATCTTAAGTCAGTGTCCACATCTACTAGTAAGTCATCTGGTAGTGATTCTGCTTCTGGTTCAACTAGTGGATCTGCAGCACCTTCACAACCAAGTATTTATGGTGATGATATTAGCAAAGTAGCAACCGATCGATTAGTAAAAAAAGCTCAAGTAACAAATAATGAGCAAACTATAGCGGTAAAAGGGATTGGTTACGAGTTAGAACCACTCATCATGGTTACTAATAAAGGTATCCCAACAAAGCTGTCACTAGATTTAACTGCTTTCGATCAACCTGATGGGAACTTTACAATAAAGGATGCCAATACACAGCAGGTTGTCACCAAGTTTGTAGGCCAGAAGGGAATCGTTGAGGTTGGCTTTACAATCGATAAAGCGGGTTCCTATGGAATATATATAGATGAGAACATCCTTGGAATGATTGACGTGGCAGATGATTTGAACTCGGTGAACCTAGACGAGGTTAGAAGCAAGTATATCCAACAATAAATGAAAAGAGCGTTGATAATGGTTTAAACCATTATCAACGCTCTTTTTTTTCGAATTGGGTTTTAGAGCCCTGCATATCATTATGGGGATAGGAGGTCATAAAAAAAGGCTGTTTTCTAACAGATTGTTGTCTTTAAATGAATTTTGAATTCATTACCGTTGAAAATGAAACTGATTGGAGCGGAAGGTGCTCGACTCCTGCGGGAGCAGCGGGACAGGTGAGACCCCGCAGGAGCGTTAGCGACGAGGAGGCTTACCGCCCGCCCCGCGGAAAGCGAGCACGTGGAGCGGAAATCAGCCTCTCCTCTCATAAATAAATAGCAACAAAGTTTACGAAAACAGACTAAAAAAAAGAAGATTCGACGCATGGCCGAATCTCCTTATTCTTATCTAGCTGGCTTAAACCCTTTCAATCTCAAAGCGTTTAATAAAACTGATACCGAGCTGAAGCTCATGGCTGCAGCTGCAATAATTGGATTTAACAAAGGTCCTCCGAAGAGATAGAGGATACCCATCGCAACTGGAATCCCTAATGTATTGTAACCAAATGCCCAGAATAAGTTTTGTTTGATATTGGAGATCGTTTTTTTACTTAATTGAATCGCAGTTGGTACATCCATTAAATCACTTCTCATCAGAACGATATCAGCTGATTCCATTGCTACATCTGTTCCAGAACCAATCGCGATTCCGATATCTGCCTGAGCGAGAGCGGGGGCATCATTAATCCCGTCACCAACCATCGCGACTTTTCTACCTTCTGCTTGAATCTTCTTAACCTCATTTGCTTTATCATGCGGGAGAACTTCAGCTAAAACTCTATCGATTCCAACCTGCTTTGCAATGGCTTCAGCTGTTCGCTTGTTATCCCCCGTAATCATCGCGACTTCAATCCCCATTTTATGAAGCTGCTCGATTGCCTTCTTACTGTTCTCTTTCACCGTGTCGGCAACAGCAATAATCCCAGCCATTACACCGTCAATGGCAACATACATTGGTGTCTTACCTTCTCCAGCAAGAGTATCAGATACAGTTTGAAGATCTGCTAAGGAGATATTGCTCTCAATCATAAGCTTTCTATTTCCTAGCAAAATATCCTTACCATCAATCTTAACTTCAATTCCATGACCTGGGATTGCCTTAAAGAAATCAAGTTTCTTAAACTCTAATTTACGTTCTTCTGCGCCTCTTACAATCGATTCCCCTAGTGGATGCTCAGAACCTTTTTCAGCGGAAGCTGCTAATTGTAATAGGTATTCTTCCGTGATCGTGCCTGTTACGATAATGTCCGTCACTTTTGGTTTACCCTCAGTAATGGTACCTGTTTTATCAAATACAATCGTTTTGATTTTGTGAGCAGTTTCAAGCGCAACACCACTCTTTATTAAAACACCATGTTCTGCCCCTTTACCGGTCCCAACCATGATAGCTGTTGGAGTTGCCAACCCTAATGCACAAGGACAGGCGATAACGAGGACTGAGATAAAGATTGTTAACGAGAATACGCCTGTTTCTCCCGCAAAGAAATACCATGCCAACGCTCCCGCTATCGCAATCCCGATTACAACTGGAACAAAGTAACCTGAGATGATATCAGCCATTTTAGCAATGGGGGCCTTCGTACCTTGGGCGTCTTCTACTAATTTAATAATTTGAGCTAAGGCAGTATCTTTACCCACTTTAGTCGTTTTATATTTAATTGACCCATTTTTGTTGATACTTGCACCGATAATCTTATCACCGATATTCTTTTCGACCGGCATGCTTTCACCTGTTAGCATCGATTCATCAACAGAGGTCATACCCTCGATTACTTCTCCATCTACAGGCATCTTTTCACCTGGTTTTACGATAATGATATCGCCAACTTCTACCTCATCAATGGAAATTTCGACTTCTTTACCTTCTCGTAAAATGATGGCTGTTTTCGGGGCAAGGCCCATCAGTTTCTTAATTGCTTCAGAAGTTTTACCTTTGGTTACGGCTTCCAAATATTTACCAAGCATGATTAGAGTGATTATTACCCCTGCTGCTTCAAAGTATAAGTCATAGGCATAATCGATATTTCCTCCATAAATCTGGTAGATAGCAAAAATTCCGTATAGGAAGGCAGCGGATGTACCTATGGCTATTAACGAATCCATATTAGGACTTCGACTAATTAATGCTGAAAAACCGACTGTATAAAACTTGTATCCGGCAATCATTGCAGGTAGAACTAATAATAATTGCACAAGCCCAAAGGTTAGCGGGTGAATCATTGGGTCGATAAACTGTGGAAGTTTAAATCCTACTGCATCACCAAACATATGGCCCATCGAAATGGTCAGCAGTGGCACAGTGAAGATTAAGGAAATGATAAACTTTTTCCATAACAGCTTGATTTCTTTTTCTTTTCTCTCTTTATCTGAATCTACAGAAATTTCTTCTTCAAGCGCTTTATAACCAGCTTTTTGGATTGCATTCTTAATATCTGATATTCTAACCTTAGAAGGCTCGAAGCTAATATTCAATTTTTCTGTAGCGTAGTTTACATTCGATTCAATTACGCCATCTAGTTTCGATGTTACTTTTTCAATTCTTTTTGCACATGCCGCACAAGTCATTCCTTCAATTTTAAGTTGCTTATTATTCGATTCGATCATTGCCTCGTATCCAGCTTTTTCAATCTTAGCCTGAATATCGGGAATGGAAACTTTGGTCTCATCAAAATGAATCGTTAGTTTTTCTGTCGCATAATTTACATTTGATTCAAGTACACCCTCTAGCTTACTTGTTACCTTTTCAATTCGCTTAGCACAGGCTGCACAGGTCATTCCACTAATTTTTAGACTCTTTTCCAACTCATTCACCTCAATTTCATAAGTAGTATAACCACCCCTATTTCGAGGGGTGGTTATAAATGAATAACAAATTGATTAGCTCTTTATATCATATATTTTTACGATTTGATCTGGGGTTGCACCCATTCCATCATCATCTTTACTTGCTTCTTTAAAGACCCAACCGCTACCTTCGAGCTTGTCAATATCTAATCCTGCTTTTACAAGTGGTGCAGCTTCAAGTGCAAAGATCATGTCGGCATTATTCAGGCCTAATTTTTCTGTCCACTGAACTTGGTTGCCCTTTCCAAGCTGTAAGCTGAAGTGCTGTAGTTCCTTGTGGTAACTAACCATTTTGTTGTCTTCTTTTAATAATCTTCTCATCGAATCTTCAGACCCATTTGATGCTTGTTTTTTATCAGAGACATTGTAAGGTTTAATCAGTCGGTTAGGTAGATCATTCCCTTTATCGTCTTTAGCAGCAGGCTCATAAAGCCATGCATTTTTATCAAGTTTTTTCACATCTAATCCTGCCTTCACAAGTGGATCCGCTAACATAACCATTGCGAAGTCTGCTTTATTTGCGGACATATCTTTGCTCCACTCAAACTTTTCCCCTGTTGGAAGCAGAAATCCCCAATGTTTAAGAGCTTGATGGAATCCCTTTTTTTCTGGGTAAGCCTTAACAATTTTATTAAATGAATCAAGAGCTTTGTCTGAGTCTTTGTTTCCTGTTACTGGTCGGCTACAACCTGTAAATGCGACCAATAAAGCTGTTGATACAAGCACTGTTGCTAGTTTTTTCTTCAAACTAAATCCAACTCCTTAATGTGAATTACTATCTGACAATATCATAATGAATTGTTATGTAGACTGTATGAAGAAAAAGAGATTTCAAAATTTAGCCACAGGTTCATCCTTGAAGCAGAAACTATTTGCTAAAAAAATATAAGGACGACCCCTACCATCTGGGAAGGTGTCGTCCTAATGTTCATTCGTTTATTATTTTTTTAAAATAAATCTTAACAGTTGTTCCTTTCCCTTCAAAACTATCTACACTTATACTTGCATTGTGAAGCTGTAAGATGTTCTTCACTATCGTTAAGCCAATTCCGGTGCCTTCAATTTGCTGTCTGCTCTTATCTCCTCGGTAAAGACGCTCAAAGATATAAGGTAAATCTTCTTGTTTAATTCCAACACCATTATCAATTACTTCAACTATGATGATTTTATTGTTTGTATATAAATTAATGAGAATTTCGCCATTCGTTTCAGTAAACTTCATCGCATTAGAAAGTAAATTGATAAAAACTTGTTTCAGTTTATCTCTATCTCCTGTAATAAGATAATCTTTGTCAGGTTTAATGAAATACTTAATTTTTATATTTTTATTTTCTGCAGCAATGAAGAAATCTTGGCATATGTCCGTAATCAGTTTATCAAGGAAGATTTTTTCATAATTTAACTTAATACTTTCAGACTCAAATTCTTTTAGTACATTTAAATTATTAATTAATTTACCAAAACGGATTACTTCTTCATTTAGATTATTTAAGCGCTCAGATGTAACTGGAAAAACCCCATCAATCATTGCTTCAAGGTTATTTTGCAACACATTTAGGGGTGTTCTAATCTCATGCGAAATATCAGAGACTAATTTTTTTCGAAGCGAGTCCTGGTAATTAAGTTTTTCAGCGAGTATATTGATGCTTTTGCGAAGCTGTTCTATTTCTTCAATATTACTCTCGGTACTCGATTTTGTGTCAAAATCTCCTTTTGATAAGGCAACGGACATATTGGCAACTTCTCTAATAGGATTTGAAAATTGTTTGGAAAAATAAATGCTTAATAGGATTGTAATAATGAGAGTAAGGATACCACTGGCAACGATGCTTTTATTGATTGAGGATTTAAAGTTCACATCTTCTTCCGATAAAAGTACGGATGAATACTGTCCAATTTCAACAAAGCCTACAATTTTGCCAACTGATTTGATTTTAAAACTTTTTGTGTTATAAACTCCGCTATCCTGCATAGCCATGGACTTTAGGTGCTCCCTATTTTTCAGATCGCTTGGGTCCATCCCCCAGATGATCTTTTTTGTAGAATCCTTTAGCGTTATACAGTAATTACCCATATAGGCTTCGTGCATTAATTCGACTCCGGTATTTTCGGTTAACTTTCCCTCTTGCTTATATACTTCCTCAAAATAAGAAACGATTCTTTCGTAGCGTTTGTCCTGAATATCTTTCATGTAATGGTTAAACTTATTGCTTACATTAATATTCACAAATAACGTTACAAGAAGGATCGAGGCAATTGAGCAGCCGACAAACATGAAACCTAAGCGTTTAGTGATTGATTGCATTTAGCTCTCACCACCAAATTTATAACCGACCTTTAAAACAGTAATCACATAGCTTGGATTCTTTGTATCCTGTTCAATTTTTTTACGAATATTTTTTATATGAACATCAATAGTTCGGTCGTAGCCCGAAAAATCCGCACCGAAAATTTTGTTAATAAGCTGTTCTCTGGATAAAACTTTTCCTTTGCTGGTTACAAGTGTCGATAGGATATCGAACTCATTGGGTGTAAGCGGAATTTCTGTGCCCCGTACTTTGACGATGCGTTTTTCATAATCAATTAATAGGTTTCCATCATTAAAAAGATAATGTGATGAATCGGGTTCAGAGCTTAATCTCCTGAAAAGAGCATTTACTCTTGCGGTCAGTTCTCGCGGACTAAATGGTTTTATCAAATATTCATCTGCACCAATATTTAGTCCCTCGATTCGATCCTCTAAAGCCCCTTTAGCTGTAAGCATAAAAATATGCACATCTGAGTTTTGACGAATGATTTTACAAACTTCTTCTCCACTTATATCCGGAAGCATTAAATCAAGAATGATTAGTTTTATCGCTTCTTTTTTAAAAATATCAATTCCCTTTAAACCTGTGGTCGAGCAATGGACCCGATAGCCATCTTTTTCTAAATACCCTTTTAAAACCTCAGAAACTCTTTCATCATCTTCGATGATTAAAATGTTATTCATTCACTCACCTCATGAAATTCGATTTCAAAAAAATACAAGTGGTTTCGAGTGCTACCCTAGAACCAATAAGTAACCGTATCAAGTATCCCAAGGATAATAAATAAGAATGCTGCTGTTTTCTGAATCATATTACCGATTTTCTTACTCTTTTTCAATAAAGCTCCATCCAAGCCGATAAATGTTACGATCCCAGCAAAAACGAGGACAGGTACCGATGTCCCGATTGCGAATACAGATGGCAAGAATGCTCCATAAGATGAGGTTAATACAATCGGCATTAATGTAAAGAAAAACAAAGCAAACATGGTGGGGCAAAATGCGATTGAAAAGCTTACCCCCATTAAAAATGATCCGAGTTTTCCTTCTCTACTCCGGTTAGGGATCCATTTTGTCAAGGAACCCAACCACCTTAACTTAAATACACCTGCAAGAACAAGGCCGATGATGATAAACAGTGGACCCATTAGTTTTCGGAAGAACGAAAAATAATCCGGCAGCACATCCTGAAAACCGCGTCCTAGAATCCAGACAGCCATACCCAATACCGAGAAGACAACAATCTTCCCCAATACAAAAAATCCAATTTCGGCCCATTGGTTTTTGGTTTGAAGGCTACGGTTTCCATAAAAGGTGATGGCTCCGATATTTCCAGTAAGTTGGCATGGCGCTAAAGCCCCGATAAGACCCAAAATGAGACTAGCTAATATCGGGATTTGTTTTGTATCTTCGATAATGTTAAAAAAAGGACTGCTCAAGACACGGCTTATATCGGAAAGAATTTGATACATAAAGTTCCCTCGCTTAATTTGTTGAGTAAATAAGATTTATTATAAAGAAACAAGTAGAAGAATGTATTGATAGCGTTTTTTTTATCATAACAATATAGGGACATTAGAAACGGTGTATTTGGTACGGATTAATGACAAAGAATAGATTGGCATAGCTTTGTCAAATCTGTTAGATATTTTGCAGTTTCCTAGCAATAAAGCATACCGCAAAATTTTGTAGATTCTATGGATTTTTTATATAAATGTAATGAATTTAATTTTATCCTAAACAATTTAGTTAGTTGCCAAATGAGTAGATTTCTTCATAGTTTCTTTAAAAATTAAGTTTATACTTAATAAAAGTAGGCTCTGTTAAACTAGAATGTTGATTTCCGTTCCAGGCACTCGCTTTCCGCGGGGCGGGCGGTGAGCCTCCTCGGCGCTAAAGCGCCTGTGGGGTCTCACCTGTCCCGCTGCTCCCGCAGGAGTCTTCGTGCCTTCCACTTCAATCAGCATTGTGCAAAAAATCAACATTGAGCTTTAATACAGCCTAAAAGTAAGAAAACACTGCTAAAAGAATCAAGAATTTAAGAGGAAGTTTATCTATATAGAAAACAGGAGTAAAACGCATGAATTTAAGAGTAAGTGGCATATCTTTGAAACTCGGTCTATTATTCAGTTCGGTTTTTCTGACATTAATTTTTATTTTAGAATTGGTTTTGTATGGTGTGTTTATGCACATATTTGTAGATTATGTAACACAGGATTTGCTAGAAAGAGGCAGCAACCACGCAAAAATATTGAGTGAAAATTACAATCAGAATACCATCGACCATGTTATTACAATGGAAAAAGGAGGAAGAACATCCGTTTTAATAACAGATTCAAACAATCAAATTATTGCCTCGTCAGTACATCCCGATAAAGATATGAAAAGTCATCTCCTTAAGCAAGGAAATATGAAAGTCAATAAATTATTAGAGAAAGACTGGAAGCATCATGACTACCTTATCAGCGTAACTACAATCGGTCATAATAAAGGACATTTGTATATGTATTACCCAACAAATATTGTAAGGGAAATTGTTCTCGTATTAAAAATCTTGATTTTACTTACCTTTATCGGAATGATCCTATTGTCATTTGGTTTGATTGGAATCCTTTCTCAAAAGATCACAAGACCACTGTTAATCATGAAAGATGCAACGCAGAAAATGGCAAAAGGGGAGTATAAGCAAAAAATCACAACTAAAGGAAATGATGAGGTTGCCCAACTTGGTCAATCTATTCAGGGGTTAGGAGAAAAGCTTCAAGCTTTTGAGGACTCGAGAAACGATTTTTTAGCTGATGTGTCACATGAACTACGAACGCCATTAACGTATATTAAAGGTTACAGCGATATTCTTAGCAAAGGAATGTATAAGAATAGCATAGAACAAGCTGAGTACACGGCAATTATAAATAAGGAAGCAAACAGGTTATCGTTTCTGTTGAATGATTTATTTGAAATGAGTAAACTCCAGGTTGGGAAATTTGAGCTGTCTATGGAAATGGCAAATATAAATACAATTATAGAAAAAGTAATTATGAATCTAACACCTGCAGCAGTGGAGAAAGGAATTGTCTTGAAAAGAAATCTTGCAAATGACATTCCCGAACTTAATATTGATATCCAAAGAATGGAGCAGGTGCTTTATAATTTGATCGAAAATGCATTGAAATATACCGATAAAGGAGAAATAACCGTTAAGGCTTATCAGGAAAAGGAAACAAAGATCATAGAGATTAGCGATACAGGAATAGGTATTCCTAAACTGGATATTCCATATATTTGGGAACGGTTTTATCGGGTTGATAAATCGAGAACTCGGAATACTGGTGGAAGCGGTTTGGGACTGTTTGTAGTAAAGCAGATTGTTGAGGCTCATGGAGGGAAAATAGAAGTTAACAGTATTGTGGGTATGGGTTCTACATTTAGGATTTATTTTCATACGTAAAAAATGATGGAAGTTTTACAAGATTGGAGATGTATGTATTAAATGGAGAAAGTTTTAATTGTAGACGATGAAATTCAAATGCGAAAATTGATTGAAATATACTTACAGGATCATTATTTAATTGAGGAAGCGGAGAATGGTGAAGAGGCATATCAAAATGTTCTGAAAGACCAATACGGTTTAGTCATTCTTGATGTTATGATGCCTAAAATGGATGGATGGGATACTCTAAAGAAAATAAGAGGAATATCGAATGTTCCTATTATCATGTTAACAGCAAAAGGAACGGTTCAGGATAAAGTGACTGGATTGTCTACTGGCGCTGATGATTATCTAGTAAAACCGTTTGATGGAGCGGAACTAATCGTGAGAGTCCAGGCTTTATTACGAAGAGCAAATAGTCATGTTGAAGAGGAGAAACTCCTCAAATATAAAGGGATATCCATCGATATTGGTGCTCGTGTTGTAAAATATGATGGTCAAATTATTAATCTAACCCAGACAGAATTCGATATCCTTGAATCGTTTATAAATCACAAAGGAAAAGTGTTAACACGTGAACAACTAGTTGAGAGCGTTTGGGGAATAGAATTTATGGGAGAAGATCGAACTGTAGATTCGCATATTAAAAACCTCCGGGAAAAGTTAAAAGCATCTGGAGTTGATAAATCATTTATTAAAACCGTTTGGGGCGTCGGATATAAAGTGGAATAAGGTGAAGAATATGAAACAAACTTGGTCAAAAATCTTTTCAATATTTTTCATTCTTATGGGCATCGGATTACTGCTGGTTGTTCTGAGAATGGTCTGGTTCCCACCAAGTTCTATGGGGATGATGATGGGCAAGAATTTAATGATGCATCATGTAGCCTTTATGTTCAGCCAATTATTGCTGTTTTCTTTTTGCTTTATCGGGATTTTCATCATAGTTTGGATTGTTAATAATAAAGGAAAATAAAACTCCATATTAAATCCACTTTTCTTTTATAAAATAAAGAAAAGTAAGGAG
This sequence comes from Bacillus sp. 1NLA3E, assembly GCF_000242895.2. NCBI lineage: Bacteria > Bacillati > Bacillota > Bacilli > Caryophanales > Bacillaceae > Bacillus > Bacillus sp. 1NLA3E. The sequence continues at coordinate 4,209,388 of NC_021171.1, read as the reverse complement.
TGATTTTAATGGAATGGTTACAATTTTTATTGGTTTTGCTATGTCCGCTCATGATGATTTTTTGCATGAAAGGCCATATGGGTGGTCATAAACAAAATCATGATCTACATAATTTGAATGACCTGGATAAAAAAGTAGGCAACCTCCTAGATGAGAATGCCAAACTTCGGAAAGAAGTTGCTGACCTCTCAATACTGGTGAAAAAAGAATCATAAATTGAAAGAGCCGTCCTTAAAAAAGGGTACGGCTCTTTTGTTTTGCTAAAAAGGACATTTGAATTAAATGCCCCTTGCTATTTTCTCTAAGACTTCTACACTAGTTCCAAATTTGCACATGGCATCACAGTCACAGCGCAGGTCTGAAAAAAGAATATAAGAGATATTGCATACATGTTCGTTTGAAAAGGAAGGCCGATGCAGTTGTGCTTTAATCTCCTTTTCTCTTTTGTTTGGAGCTATAAGGTAAAACATGCAACGATTATGATCTAGTGAAATGGATAGGTCATTTAATCTCAATATTCCGGAATAGATTGAAGTGGATTTCTCTACTTCAAATGCAGAAATGATTTCACCATTTTTATCAAGCCAAAGAAGATCAATAAGTGCAATCGTATCTTTAACCGCTTTTGGAATATCAGGAAGGTGCAGCTTGGCTAGTGACAGCTCTCCAAGCTTCAGGTTATTCCACTCTCTTCGGTGGTCGTTTTGTGCCACCCAAACATCATACCCTAAAGATTTTCCAAGGCGGGCAAGGTGATATTGCATTTCTGTATGCTCATTTTCTTCTAAAATATCATTCGTAACTTCTTTATGCCGTTTTAGTTTGCTTTTCTCAAGATTTTCTAGTGTGATTTGATAATTTTCACCCGTAACTAACCTACCGATTCCTATTTCGAAAAATAGACCAGCTATTGCTCCTAAGTCTTTAGAAAGAACATTGCTAAATTTTTGATTCCAATCTATGATCATTTCTCGCATTTTAAGATATTCATCCCATGAACCGAGTTTAATTTTCTGCTGGAATAAGACATTAAATCCCTTCACTATAGCTGTATTGAAGGGTGGAAATAAAGTGGGATGAAGAAAATATAGAATGTTAGCAACCGCTGGCCCGAGGCCTTTGATTTGTTGATTTTTTAATTTAATTATTTCTTCTGAAAGTTGTTTTTCCGTGGAACTTTGTAGACATCCTTTTAAAAATCGCCCAAATGTTTTTTTGTTTTTTTCATTTTCATATATATCTGGTATTCTTAACTTTGGTTTCCAGAAAAAAGCATGGGCGGCCCCTTCAAATATCTGTTTTTGCTCTGAAATTACTGTTACAACTGTTTCTAATGATGATCCTTTGAAATCACTACCGAATCCCTCATTTTCAATATCATCAATCACAACTTTAATGCCGCTGCGGATTGTACGAAACGCTTTTAGTCTATCGTTATTGTTAATGAACCAGGTATGGTAAACGGATTCTTGGTCAGATCGATATTCTTGTATCAACTTTTCTAATTGTTGCTCCATCTTGTTCCCTCCACAAAGTTAATATCAAATATTCCTATTATAATGGAGAATTATGCAGATTCAATGAATTTCAAAAAATAGTAAGAATTTATTTGCTATAGACCTTTTAAACAAAAAATGTGGTCGTTTTTATACGACCACATTTTTTAGGATAAGCTGAAACTGATTACTCGGGCTTATTGCCTGTATTCGGATCTGGTGTGTAGTTTGACTTGTAACCTTCATAGTTAACGACATCAACCATTCCTCCTGTTGCATGATGGAGATCATGGCAGTGGAACATCCAGTTGCCGGGGTTATCTGCTTTAAAGGCAACAATGTATGTGTCTCCAGGTTTTAAATTAATCGTATCCTTAATAATTGGTGAGCCTGTTAATGGGTTTCCATTTTTACTTAATACTTGGAAAGAGTGTCCGTGTAGATGCATGGGGTGATCAACCCCCTTAGGTGAGTTATTCACTAATTTAACCTTTACCAAGTCACCCTTTTTCACATTAAGACTCTCGATGTTCGGGAAAGATTTACCGTTGATTGTCCAATTGTTATCCATATTATTCCCATTGAGTTCCATCTTGTACTCAACCTCATACTTCTGATCTAGAGTGAATTCTCCGTTTTTTGCCCCTCCGTAATTAGTGTAATTAAATATAGGTAGGTTTTCATTTTGGTTAGAGTGATCATTTGATTTACTAGTACCTTCATATTGGATCATTGTTTTCATTCCGTCTTTACCCTTCGTTTTTCCGTGCTCCTCAAGGAACCATTTTCCAGGATTATTTGCTATAAACTCGATATCGTAACGCTCTCCAGGAGCAATCGCAATTAACTGGTCTTTTAATTTCTTTGGTTCATTCAACTCATGTCCGTCGATTGCAACAACTTTAAATTGATGACCATGAAGGTGAAGGTTATGGGATAAATACCCTATATTAGCTAGGCGTAACCTAACTGTTTCTCCTTCTTTTACTTTTAAGGGTTTGATAGTATCCCCGCTCTTACCGTTTATAGTAAAAATGTCGTAAATAGACATGTCGTGACCCATACCGTTTTTATTTTTTTGATCCTTTGTGCTAGAGCTATGACTCATGCCGCTCATGTTACCATGGTCCATGCTACCGGATTCGTTTGTGGACATAGTTGAGTTTTTAGGATTACTGATCCATTCATCTAACATAAGTGTGTAATCTCGATCGTAGGTTTTCTCCCTAGGCTCGACAATAAAAGAACCATAAAGTCCCATATCAACCTGGTTTACTGAGTTTTGATGGGAATGATACATGTAAGTGCCTGGGACTGAAGCTGTAAATTCATACGTAAAGGTTTCTCCAGGCTTGACCGCATTTTGCGTTACTCCTGGTATCCCGTCCATGTCATTTGGTACATTAACTCCATGCCAGTGAATGGAAACAGGTTCAGATAACTTATTTTTAAAATTAATTTTAACCCTTTCCCCTTCTTTAACACGGATTTGCGGACCTGGGACTGAACCATTGAATGTCCATGCATCGACAGTTACATTGCTGTTTAACTGATGAGTGGCTGCTTTAGCTACAAGGTTAAACTCTTTCCCTGTCAATGTTTTAAAACTTGTTGTTTCTAAACCTTCTCCATTGTTATCCTTTTTATTCTGTTCGCTTTGATTGGAAGAGCAAGCAGACAGTATGAGAATAAAAGCGGCCAAAAATACGGCTAATTTTAGCTTCATTAAAATACCTCCTGAATTTATTTTCTAGATTGATAATAGAAGATAAGTTTGCAGAAAGTATGGATTTATTTTGTGTAAAACAAAAAAATCAACGGTAAATATCACAGCTTTTAAAAAATAAATTTTATCCCTACATATTTTCTTCATAGTCGACCTTTATAATTAGTTAATAGAACAAACAATGAACTAAATGAAAGGAGAATGACAAATGATGGGTCCTGGATTTGGATATAGATATGGATTTATGAACTGCGGATCAATTGCCATTGTTATTGGTATTCTGTTGATTGTTTTATTTTTCTTTTTTATTTCAAAGAATCAAAGGAAAAATAAACACCCAGAAAATTTTGTTATCAACCCACAGCCACTAGAATTGCTAAAGGTAAGATTGGCAAAGGGTGAAATCACTCCAGATGAATATCAAAAGGTAAAGGAAACGATAATGAAATAAAACGCCTTTAATCCATATCCCTTCTAAGTATGATGGGAAACAGGATATGGCTAACATGGTGAATTAGGAATAGGAGGAGGAACATTCATGATGATTGTAGTGATTGTAGTGATTGGATTCCTTATTTATTTTGCGATAAACAAACAAACCACCGTAAGTGGAAACCATACTATTTCTCAGCCAGCACAAAATTCAGAACCACTTGAAATTACAAAATCCAGACTAGCACGTGGAGACATTACCTTGGAAGAATTCGAGGAAATTAAGAAACACCTGTTAACGGATTAAACTACCAAGGGAACAGTGCAGTTTGTAAACAAATAACAATCAACTGACCATCTTAAAAGGAGTGTAATTCATGATCAATATAGTTATCGGTGTCGTTATTTTTTCGTTAGCAGGATATTTCCTGGTTAAGCAAATAAAGGGGTCCGCGCAAGGGAAGTGTCCTTCGTGTTCATCTGAAAGCGAATGTAGTGGGAATTGTGATGGAAATTGTGGATGTTCCTAAATAGTATATTTTTTAATAAAATTAGACTTATGAAACGTTCAGTTATCATGGGAGTGTAAAGGAAATGATTGACCATGCTGTGGAGCTGTTACAATCTTATAAGTCGTTTGCTTTATTTATCAGTATTTTTTTAAATGTCATGATTAATATCATCGGATTTGTTCCCAGTGTATTTTTAACTGGGGCAAACTTGGTCGTGTTTGGTTTTTGGAAAGGGACGCTTGTGTCATTCGTTGGTGAAGGGGTCGGAGCTGTTGTTTCGTTTGTCCTTTACCGAAAAGGCTTACGTAAAATGGTGGAAACTAAGGCGTTTCAGCGTCCGAATGTTAAGCGACTGCTTGAGGTGGAAGGGAAACAAGCATTTGCTCTCGTTATTTCATTGCGGATTCTTCCGTTTGTTCCGTCAGGTGTCATCACATTTTTAGCAGCAATCGGACGAATGTCCCTTGGGATTTTTGTAGTATCGAGTACACTTGGGAAATTGCCAGCCCTTTTTTTAGAAGCTTACTCAGTTAATCACGTAGTTCAATGGACTTGGCAAGGGAAAACAATTATCACTGTTTTGGCGGGTCTACTGTTAATAGCTGTCTTGAAGAGGACGTCTGCGAAAAAATAAAATGCATGATGAAAACTAATTTTTTGTCCAAAATATGAAATGTAAAAACTTCAGGTTAATTTACTTCACATACTACAGGGGGGTATGGTACTATTCGTATAAAGGAGGTGGTGAGTTGTGGATTTTTCAAATCCGAAAGAAATGAAACCTCATTGTCATGATCATTGCGACCCTGAAACTGAAGTTAATGCTGAGGACGCAGAAATCCTATTGAATTCAGAAACCGATGAGAACACATCGTGTCATATTGTCTCTGAGCGAAAAAGCCATCATTCCGATAACGCAAAGAAAAACTTGATTACAAGGCTTAATCGCGTTGAGGGACAAATCCGTGGAATCAAAGGATTGATTGAAAAAGATACTTATTGTGACGACGTTATTACCCAGATTTCGGCAACACAGGCAGCCTTAAATAGTGTCGCGAAACTCCTTTTGGAGGTTCATATGAGAAGCTGTGTGGTGGAACGAATTCAAGAGGGTGATCATGAGGTTGTTGACGAACTGCTTACTACCATCCAAAGGTTAATGAAAAAATAGAGAGGGGAACAACAATGGAAAATACTACTTTAACAGTAAAAGGAATGTCATGTAATCACTGTGTGAAAGCAATTGAGGGCAGTGTTGGTGAACTTAATGGGGTCGAAAGCGTAAAAGTGGACTTAAAAGCTGAATCCGTAAGTGTAAAATTCAACCCTGAAGTTGTTACGCTTGACCAAATTAAAGAAACAATTGACGACCAAGGCTACGATATTGAATAGATGAATAAGTACGTGCTAGAGATAGCACGTTCTTTTACCACTTAAATATACCCCAATAGGGTATGAAAGGAGTTAGTTTTATGAGTCAAAATCTTAAAGAAACTAGCTTGCAAATCTCAGGTATGACTTGCGCCGCTTGTGCTGTTCGAATTGAAAAGGGCTTAAACAAGCTCGAAGGTGTTACCGAAGCAACCGTAAACCTTGCATTAGAAAAATCAGCAGTCAAGTTCGATCCAACGATTACCAATATAGAAACAATCCAAAATAAAGTCCGTGATTTAGGCTATACCGTTGTGACTGAAAAAGCAGAGTTCGATCTAACAGGAATGACCTGTGCTGCATGCGCAACTAGAATAGAAAAGGGATTAAATAAGCTAGATGGTGTCGTCAAGGCGAATGTTAACCTCGCCTTAGAAAAAGCGAGTGTGGAATACAATCCTAGCAATTTGGCAAAATCAGATATCATTAAAAAAGTGAAAGCGCTGGGATATGGGGCAACCGTTAAAGAGGAAGCTAACCAACAGGCTACAGTTGACCATCGCCAGCGAGAAATTGAAAACCAAACAGGTAAATTTTTATTCTCGGCCATTCTTGCCATTCCACTTTTATGGGCAATGGTTGGACATTTCGAATTTACTTCGTTTATATATGTTCCAGATATGTTTATGAATCCTTGGGTTCAACTTGCTTTGGCAACACCTGTACAGTTTATCATAGGCAAACAATTTTACGTTGGAGCCTTTAAGGCATTGAAGAATGGCAGTGCCAATATGGATGTGCTAGTTGCACTTGGAACATCTGCGGCGTATTTCTACAGTCTTTATCTCTCAATTATTTCGCTTACAGATACAGCGCATACTGTTGAGTTATATTACGAAACAAGTGCTATTTTGATCACTTTAATTATCTTAGGAAAGCTATTTGAAGCCAGAGCTAAGGGCCGCTCGTCCGAGGCGATTAAGAAGTTAATGGGACTGCAAGCGAAAAATGCCATTGTGGAGCGGGACGGAGTTGAAAAGGAAATTCCTCTCGAAGATGTTATAGTAGGCGATATTCTCCATGTTAAGCCAGGTGAAAAAATTCCTGTTGATGGAAAAATAGTTCAAGGTCAGTCCGCCATTGATGAATCGATGCTAACTGGAGAAAGTGTGCCGGTTGATAAAAAGGTCGGTGATGAAGTCATCGGAGCGACGATTAATAAGAACGGATTTCTAAAGGTGGAAGCGGTCAAAGTTGGAAGAGACACTGCATTAGCGCAAATCATTAAAGTGGTTGAAGAAGCTCAAGGCTCGAAGGCTCCTATTCAGCGCTTAGCAGATCAAATTTCTGGCGTGTTTGTTCCAGTTGTTGTGGGATTAGCGGTGCTGACTTTCCTTATTTGGTTTTTCTGGGTTGAACCTGGAAATTTCGCGGAAGCGTTAGAAAAATTAATTGCTGTTCTTGTGATTGCTTGTCCATGTGCACTAGGTCTAGCGACGCCAACGTCGATAATGGCCGGTTCTGGCCGTGCAGCGGAATTTGGAGTTTTGTTTAAAGGTGGCGAGCATTTAGAAATGACGCATCGAATTTCTGCCATTATTTTAGACAAAACGGGTACTGTTACGAACGGGACCCCTGTATTTACAGATGTTATTCTTGGTAAAAATCAAACTGAAGTGGAATTTCTATCAATGGTAGGTTCTGCCGAAAAACAATCTGAACACCCTTTAGCACAAGCAATTGTTCAAGGGATAAAAGAAAAAGGAATTACTTTGAAAGAAGTCTCGGGCTTTGAAGCGTTACCGGGATTTGGGATTAAAGCAATGGTGGAAGGGAAATTATTGCTGGTCGGAACTCGGAAGCTAATGGCCATGGAAACTGTTGAAATAAACGATGCAGAAAATCAGATGGTAGCCTTTGAAAAAGAAGGAAAGACAGCAATGTTAGCAGCTGTGGACGGTCAATTTGCAGGGATTGTTGCGGTCGCCGACACCATAAAAGAAACCTCACAAGCTGCTATTAAAAGACTGAAAGAGATGGGGCTTGAAGTCATAATGATTACCGGTGATAACCAGCAAACCGCGAAATCGATTGCCATGCAAGTGGGAATTGATCACGTCATTGCTGAGGTATTGCCAGAGGGTAAAGCAGATGAAGTGAAAAAATTGCAAGCAATGGGCAAGAAAGTGGCTATGGTTGGCGATGGAATAAATGATGCTCCGGCGCTTGCCGTTGCTGATATAGGGATGGCCATAGGAACCGGAACGGATGTTGCAATGGAAGCAGCTGATATCACGTTAATCCGAGGAGACTTGAACAGCATTGCTGACGCCATTTTCATGAGCAAAAAGACAATGCGCAACATTAAGCAAAACTTATTTTGGGCTTTTGGATATAATACGCTTGGAATTCCAGTCGCAGCTCTAGGGTTTTTGGCACCTTGGCTTGCCGGTGCAGCGATGGCTTTCAGCTCTGTGTCGGTTGTGCTTAACGCACTGCGATTGCAGAAAGTGAAATTATAGATTAAAAGATAAAATCGGGGTGACTATATATGATTAAGAAATGGGTGTTTGGGGCTATTGCTTATTTAATTGTTGTGATGATTGGTTTTGGAATCTATAATTCAACGGTGGATCCAAAACCAATGAATCAACATCAACAGGAAAACATGAAATAAATAGATTTGAATGAAGCATGATGGGAAAATTTCCTGTCATGCTTTTTTTTTGGCACCTTTGATATATCCTTGCGCTTTTGTTGCTTTTTCACTAATAAAACGCTATTAATGGGTGCTTGTCACATTTTATCCAAAAAAAGCACATGGTTTCTGCATATTCATCTTTTAAATTTAAGAAGTACTTTTAAATCAAAAAGGAGGTGGCTTGGTTGGCTCGAATCATCGTTTTTTTATTTGCAATAGGAATTATTTTATCAAATAGTCATTTAGCATTTGCTGACGGGGGAATGGAAAATGGTAAGAAGAATGTCAGCGAAGTAAAGAACTCTACTCAAAAAGAGTCAAACAGTGGCCATAGTGAAAGCAAAAAACAAATGGATTCTTCAAAGGGAGAATCAGATGAGATGGAAATGGAAATGGGCGGTTCTAATAAATCCAGTGATACTGGGAGTGGTCATGAAGAGAGTGGCCCAAAAGTTGATGCCCCACCAAACTACAAAGTGCTAGGAACATATGGTGCAGTGAATTTATCATTCATTTTAATTGGGATTTGGAATAAATGGATCAGAAGGAAGGTTGTGTAAGGTATGGCGACTCCAGAGAAAAACTTAAAACCAAAAAAGGAACCATTTGACCTCCTATCCATACCGGTAGTAAAAAAGTTTGTTAAAAGCAAATGGTATCCGGGAATCTTTCAATGGATTGTCATTTCCGTGTTTTCCCTGATTGTGTTTGAACTGGTAATGGGGACAGTAGATCCAAGTAAAAACTTTGGTACTACGATGACATGGGTGCTATGGTGGCCGATTATCCCTATTCTTTTCTTAGTAGCCGGACGCTTTTGGTGTGCGATTTGTCCTTTCGGGAAGTTAAGCGACATCATACGGAAGCTTGTCGGTAGCAAGCGACCAATCCCTAAATTTTTAAAAAAATATGGAATTTGGCTCATTGACCTTTTCTTTATTTCGATTACCTATAGTGACCATATGTGGGGAATTGTTGAGTCGCCGCGCGGTTCGGGGTACTTATTACTTTTATTAGTCACAATGGTTGTAGGAACATCCGTTTTTTATGAAAGAAGAGCGTTCTGTAAGTATCTTTGTTTTCTTGGTGGCCTTGCGGGTAACTATTCACGGTCTGGGGCTGTTAAAGTTCAAACGACACCAGATATTTGTAAAACGTGTAAAGTACAAGCTTGCTTCAAAGGAACTGCTGAATGTGAAGGATGTCCAATGTTTCAGTTTCCAAGGACAATGGAATCTGCTGCCGAATGTAATATTTGTGGAAATTGCGTCAAAAACTGTCCAAATGATTCTATTAAAATTACAACAAGAATTCCGACAAGTGAGTTATGGGGACTAAAGAATCCAAAACTTGAAAATGCTTCATTAGCAGCTGTTATTATGGGAATTGTTTTCGTTCAAAATATTACCATGCTTGAAATTTGGCAAAGTATTTTACATGCAATTGGTAAGGTTACTGGCACGATGAACTATAGTATCAACTTTTCAGTTGCCTTTATTATTGCGATGGCGCTACCAATCCTTTTATTGTTAGGTACATCAAAATTAGCTTCCTGGTTCGGATTAGATGGTACAGTGAAAAAGAACTTTACTCGTTTTGGATATGCGATTATTCCTTTGGACCTTGCTGGTCACTTGGCGCATAATCTGTTCCATATCTTTACCGAAGGAAAGGCAGTTTGGTTTAATTCAATGGGCCTATTCGGAATGGAATCAGCCCCTGAGAGTTTGGCTCTTGCTTCTACTCCAACCGTGCAAATGATCCAATATATCATTATTGGGATTGGATTAATCGGGACTACCTATACAACATACAGAATGGGAAACAAGGCAGCTTTTAAATCCATGTGGCCTTTATATCTATTTATGTTGGTGTTAGCTGCTATTAATATTTATTTATTCTCACTACCTATGATGCACAGGGTTTAATGATATATGATAGTTTAATTGAAGCTGTTCGATTGGAAAAATCACGACTGCCTTGGGGAAACTCGGGGCAGTTTTTTTTATGGTCTTATTTTGGGGCTACTCATGAGATACAGTCTACTTAGATCATAAACCCTACCCTTGTTTGAGCCGGAGTGGGGAAGATCCAGTTTTAATAGAAGGTGTTTTGTTTTATCAGGAGACGGGAGATGTAGAAATTCGCAACATTTTCGGTTAGTTATTTTTGAATCGATTAGTAGGGAATAATCAATTAGTGCTGGAATATGAGCTTCTTTGGAGCTATTTAGGCATTTTGGACAAAACCATGACCCGAACTGATGGACCATTGGAATGGCAAAACAGGTTGGACATTGGACGCCAGTAATGATCTCAGCTTGGGATTTTCCGTAAAACTCTAATGGGTTATAATCCCTTGGTGTATGTAGGTTTAAGAGGGTTTTACAAATTTTTTTCATTTCTTTTGAATTGAGAATAGATTCAGGGTGAATTTTTTGAAGGCTTTCAACTTTTTCGGGAATTAGGTGGGCAAAACATACTTTTTGAAGTGCTAGGGGAGAGGTGGAACTAGTATCTATTCTGGTAGAGGCCTTGCTGATAGCCACGACATATTCTATCGGGTATTCGCTAAAATTCCATTTTTTACATAATGCCTCTAATTGTTGCGTTTGCCGCTTTGCTTGGATAATTGGATCTTTAAAGCTATCTTCATTACCATTATGAGTTCTAATGAGCTGGTGGAAATGAGGCTCGAAGAATAGTTTTCCAATGATATTTTTGATTTCATTGATTAGACCAAAATTCGATGAAAGGATAAGAGTGTCAATTTGGAAGAAGTAATCACCAGTAGATTTTAAGCGGAGATCGTGGAAGATGTGATAGTCGTTTGTGGGGAGGAATCTTAATTCTTTATCAGCAGCCTTTTCGCCATAGTATCCAGCGGTCCTTTTCGCTATATTTTCTTCAATTTCCGGTCTTCTCAAAATGAATTTTGGGGTTCTTCTTAATAAAGCGGTATCTTTTACGATTTCTATTGGTATATCACGTTCTTTTACAATCACATTTTCAGCTCCTTTTTGCTATTTACGATTTTTATTCGCTATTAGTCTATGATATTCCTTCAAATTGAATGGTTGAAAGGGACAAGAAATATTATATCGGTAAAATCTCGATTATATCGGTAAAATCTCGATTATATCGGTAAAAATCAAATTATATCAGGAAAAACTAGATTATATCGGCAAAAATCAAATTATATCAGTAAAAAAACAAATATATCAGCAACTTGACTTTTTTTACCAATTCCTACAATCAATCACAAAAATATCAGCCAAAACTCCTCAATTTCTGGATAGAAACTCAATAGATTCTCCATATTCATCGACTAAAGTTCGAGGCAAATAGGTAACAGTTTTTCTAATAACGACATTAATATGCTGGTAAAGTTGAATTAATTGTTAAAAAGAGGGGGAGTGTGTAAAATGGAGAAAATATTAAAAAAGTTGGGGCTGCAGCTAACATGGTTAAGAGATCTCTGTCCAATCTTCTCATTTTGTCCTCTATTATACTCATTCTTGTTATTCCTCAAAATGTTCTTGCACATGCGATATTAGAAAAGGCAAACCCAACACCTGATAGCATCCTCCAGACTGCTCCGAGCAAAATTGTGCTTTCTTTTAATGAAAGGCTTGAAAAAGAGCTCTATTCTATCAAGGTATTCGATGATCAAGGTGAAGTCATTAGTAAAAATAAAACGAAGATGAGTATAGATCAAAAAGAATTGCAGCAAAAAATTCCTACTCTTTCAAATGGTCGTTATACAATATCTTATCAAGTATTATCAGCAGACGGTCATCCTGTGAAGGGTTCCTACGTCATTTCAGTTGGAGAAGTGGCAGATGCTAGTATCAGGCAACAAAACGAGTTACATAACGAACAAAAGGGATCCTCCCTTGCCACAATCATTCAATCTGTGGTAAGAGTTTTATATTACATAGCTTTACTGTTTGTTACAGGTTGGGTTCTTTGGGAGCCGACAGTAAGAAAACTAAATTTCTCACAGAAGCAAACAAGTTATCGACAGTGGACAACGTATCTACTATTCGCATTTTTGACTATAAACTTGGTCATGGGTGCGCTGAACTTTAATGAATTACTAGACACTTGGACACTAAAGGGAATTGAGGTTATTTTAACCGAAACAACAGCTGGGATTTCCTGGACCATCTTCATGGTTTTATCAACTTTAGGCTTCGCAATCTTACATCGGAATAACTGGCTGGATCGATTATGGGTCGTTCTGCTCCTTGGGGCAAAAAGTGTGAATGGACATGCGCTGGCCTTTGATCCTCCGCTACGAACCATTTCGATTGATATCGTTCATTTACTTGCTGCCGCGATATGGGTAGGAGGACTTTTCTATATGGTGGTATGTTGGAAACAGCAACGAGAACACGTGCGGCAGTTCATGCTGATTTTTTCAAAAGCAGCATTGATCAGTATCATCGTGCTAATCGTCACAGGTCTTGCATCAACTCTCATTTTTTTACCAAAACCCCACTACATTCTTTATACCCAATGGGGAATTTGGCTGCTTGTAAAAATAGCTCTTGTGTTTTGTGTCATCTTAATTGGTGGTATTTTAAGATTTTCAATGAAAAAGAATAAGGAACATGTAATTGGTAATTTAATTAAAGTCGACTTTACAATCATGATTTTAGTAGTAGGGATTGTCGGGATCTTTACTCATTTAAGCCCGCTCCCACAAAACCAATCGCTAGAATGGCACAAACATGAGAAGGGCATTGAACTCGCAACGTTTATCTCACCAAAGGTACCTGGTTACAATATGTTCATGGTTGCAGCCAGTTCAGATAAACCAGACGTAGCCATCAAACGAATTGAACTTTTTTTAAAGTCCAAAGACCATCTAGATGTTGCGCCGATTCAAGTACCATTTGCTAGCTACGAGCCAAATAAGAATGTTCATTATATGGCGAAAGGGAATTATCTTCCATTTACGGGGAATTGGATAATGGAAGTTAGGGTGTTAGATTCTAACGATGACGAACATGTTTATGAAAAAGAATTCATTGTTTATTAAAGAGAGGAAGTTAATTAATATGAAAAAGCTAGTAACTTTAATTGCCGTAATGATTGGAGCAATATCGCTTTTTGCAGGGGTGGCAAGTGCACATGTCACGGTTCAACCGAAGGAAACGACACAAGGGAGCTATGAGGTGTTCACAGTCCGCGTTCCTTCTGAGAACGAAACCGTCCCAACGACAAAAATTGAAGTGAAGTTCTCTGCTGATGTTAACATCTCCCGTTTTGAACCAAAGCCAGGCTGGACATATGAAATTCAAAAGGATGCTTCTGGTAAAATTACGAGCGTTACCTGGACAGCAGAGGGCGCTGGTCTATCACCAACTGAATTCGGTCAATTTAACATGCAGGGGAAAGTAGAAGACAAGGCCAAAGAAATAGTTTGGAAAGCATATCAAACGTATCAAGATGGAAGTGTAGTTGAATGGGTTGGTGCAGAAGCATCAGTGACCGTAGTGCATCCTGCTGATGCTTCTGCTGAAAGCCATGACCACGGCGCTGCAACAACTGAGCAACCAATAGAGGAAACAAAATCTACAACAGAAACAAGTTCGCCAGATGTTCCACTTTATCTTTCTGTTGCTGCATTATTTGTAGGTTTGTTGTCTTTAGGTCTTTCACTTAGAAAAAAATGATAAACAAAACAGCGGTGGCTCGAATTAGAGCCACCGCTGTTTTGTTAAAGCAATTTTATCTTAAAATACCCTGCTATTTTCTCCTGTAATTCGGCCAAGCTGTTTTCGTGATTGAGAGTAGCTAGCATGCCTTGAATGACTGGTGTTCGAGGTGTGTCACTTTTGATTTCTGATTCCAGTACTTCGAGCGAAATTCGCAGGTCGCCCGCCAATTTGTGCTCCAAAATAGCTTGCGATAATAATTCGAGCAGGCCATCTTTCCCCAATTCATGGGTTTCAGGACTAACACCAAATGGATTTGTAGTCACAATTGGAACTTCATCGGAAGCCTTAAATCCCTCCACTAAACTATCCATTCTTTTTAAAATAAACCTTGCTAAGTAGTTTAAATGAACGTCGGACTTATTAAAAATAATCAGTTCAAAGTAGGAATTGATGATTCCCAGCAGCATCAGGGTTAGATCGACCACGTATGGGCGAATGGTTTCACCGTAAATCGAAAGTAGGGCATTCTGGAAAAATTGTTGTGTCTGGATCCGCATTATTTTTATAAAATTAGCCACTTCATTATTAAAGGGAATGGCATGCTCTCGTGTTTGCATTATGATGAATTCTTTGTGGCGTTGGACTTCATCAAGTTGCCCTGCTAGCTGTTCAACGAAAAGCTGGCGAGGTGTTAGGTTTTTGTCCTCCAATGCTTCAAGTCTTGATTTTATTTGATGGTAGTAATATTCGAAGATTGCGAGCAGCAAGGATTCCTTTGACTTAAAATATAGATAGAATGCCCCCTTTGAGATATTGCATTCGGTGGCAATTTCTTGAATGGAGGTTGAGTCAAAGCCTTTTTTTGCAAATAACTTAATCGATGCTTCGATTATGGCTATTTCTTTTTCCTTCATATTAATACTCACTTCCTGTGATTTAAGAATAATTTAAGGATTTTTTTATTGACTAGTGACTGACTAGTCATTTATATTATTAACGAACCTGACCAGGTGGTCAATGTTGTTTTTTTTATAAAAATGGCACTGTTAAACTAGAATGTTGATTTCCGTTCCAGGCGCTTCGCTTTCCGCGGGGCGGGCGGTGAGCCTCCTCGGCGCTAAAGCGCCTGCGGGGTCTCACCTGTCCCGCTGCTCCCGCAGGAGTCTTCGCGCCTTCCACTCCAATCAACATTGTGCAAAAAATCAACATTGAGCTTTAATACAGCCATAAAAATAAGGAGGATCTCCTACATGAACGGTATGATCAATTTTGTCTTGAAAAATAAATATGCGGTATGGCTATTAACATTAATCATCACCGTGGCAGGCTTGTATTCGGGAATGAATATGAAGCTTGAAACGATTCCAAATATTAATGTGCCCATGATTAGTGTGACTACGGTTTATCCGGGTGCAACACCTCAGGCAGTTGCTGATGAGGTGTCAAAGCCAATTGAGCAGGCTATTCAAAACCTGAATGGTGTCAGTGTTGTCAACTCATCATCCTTTCAAAATGCATCATCAATTCAGATTGAGTATAAATATGAGAAAAACATGGATGAGGCAGAGGATGAGCTTAATAAGGTATTAGCGAATCTGTCGTTTCCGGAAGGCGCTAAGGATCCGGACATCGCTAGGATGAGCATGAATGCTTTTCCAATTTTAGCGGCTAGCGTCGCCAATGACAAGCAGTCGCTTTCAGAGCTTTCGAAAACAATGGAAAAGGAAATTGTTCCGGCATTGGAAGGCCTGAATGGAGTGGCATCTGTGCAAATTTCCGGCCAGCTTGTGAACGAGGCTGAGCTTGTTTTCTATAAAGATAAAATGGCACAGTACGGTTTGAGCGAGGATACGGTTCAAAATATTATTAAAGGCTCGAATGTAGCGGTTCCATTAGGTTTGTACACTTTTGGAAATAGTGAGAAGTCGGTCGTGGTTGATGGGAAAATGATCACCATTGCTAATTTGAAATCAATGGAGATCCCAGTGATGCCAAGTGCCAGCGCTCAAGCTGCACAAGGAAGTGGTTCAGAGCAAGGAACGGCTGGGGCGCAAGGTGCTTCTGGAATGTCAGGCGTGCCAACGGGAGCGGGAACACCGGTGACAACTGGAACACCGCAAACAGCGCCTGGCAACCAGTCAGCAACAGGAACCCAATCGGCGCCTGGAACCCAGTCAATAGGCTTGCCAACTGTCAAGCTTGGCGACATTGCTGATATTAAGGTTGTTGGAAAAGCAGAAACGATTTCGCGGACAAACGGAAAAGATGCGATTGGCATTCAAATCATAAAAGCATCTGATGCGAACACCGTAACAGTTGCTAATGCAGTTAAAGATAAATTAGCTGACTTCGAAGATAAAATGAAAGGTCTTGATGTGAATACGACCTTTGACCAGGCTAAGCCGATCGAACAGTCAGTAAGCACGATGTTAAGTAAAGCGATCTTTGGGGCTATTTTTGCCGTGCTGATCATTATGCTATTCTTGCGCAACTTTAAATCAACATTGATTTCAGTTGTATCGATTCCTTTATCATTGTTAATTGGGATTTTATTGTTAAAACAAATGGACATCACCCTAAATATGATGACATTAGGGGCAATGACGGTGGCGATTGGTCGGGTTGTCGATGACTCCATCGTTGTGATTGAAAACATTTTCCGGCGAATGTCATTATCTGGTGAAAAACTGAAGGGCAAAGCGCTTGTGCGTGAAGCCACGAAAGAAATGTTTATGCCGATTTTGTCTTCGACACTTGTGACGATTGCTGTATTTTTACCAATGGCTTTGGTTAAAGGAATGATTGGCGAGTTATTCATGCCGTTTGCTTTAACTATTGTGTTTTCATTGTTGGCATCGTTACTAGTTGCCATCACAATTGTGCCTATGCTAGCACACAGTTTGTTTAAGAAGAATTTAGCGCAAAAGGTGCATCATGAAGAGGGCAAGCCAAGCAAATTGGCTGGTGTATATAAATCAGTTTTGAATTGGGCGTTGAACCATAAAGCGATCACTTCATCGATTGCGATTTTAATGCTCGTAGGAAGCTTTTTCTTAGTTTCAATTATTGGGGTTAGCTTCCTTCCAGCGGATGAAAACAAAATGATTATTGCAACGTACAAGCCGGCTCCTGGCGAAACGTTATCAGAAGTGGAGCAGCTAACCACAAAAGCGGAAAGCTATTTTATGGATCGAAAAGATGCCAAAACGGTCCAGTTTTCATTAGGTGGGCAAAACCCGATGAACCCTGGAAGCGGCAAGGATGCCATGTTCTTTGTGAATTATAAAGATGATACGAAGAATTTCGAAAAAGAAAAAGAAACGGTCATTAAAGATTTAAACAAGATGACTAAAAAAGGTGAATGGGGTAGCCAAGATTTCTCGGCAAGTGCTGGTAGCAATGAAATCGTTGTCCACGTCTACGGCGATGATCTGAAAGAGATCGAGCCAATTGTGAAAGAGATCGAAGACAAAATGAACTCGACAAAGAACTTTAAAGACGTCAAGTCGAGTATTGCTGAAACATACGATGAATATGTTCTAGTTGTAGACCAAGCCAAAGTAAGCAAACTAGGCTTAACTGCTGGTCAAATTGGCATGGGACTTATGCCAAATATGCAGCGTCCTGTTTTAACAACAGTTGAAAAGGACGGCGAAGGGCTTAATGTTTATTTGCAGGTCGAAAAAGAGGCCATTTCTAGTATTTCAGATTTAACGAGCAAGAAAATTAAGTCACCACTTGGTTTTGAAGTTCCTGTTAGTGAGCTTGTAAAAGTGAAAGAAGGAAAAACGTCTAACACGATTACTCGCCGCGATGGTCGGATTTCTGTCCAAGTAAGCGGTAAGCCTAAAACTGATGATGTATCTAAGGCATCTAAGGATTTGCAAGTGAAAATGGATAAAATTGACCATCCAGATAGCATCGAAATTTCAATGGGTGGAGTTACCGAGGATATTAATAGTGCCTTTACACAGTTAGGGCTGGCGATGTTAGCAGCCATTGCGATTGTGTATTTGATCCTAGTGATCACGTTTGGCGGCGGTCTTGCGCCACTTGCGATTCTGTTCTCGCTACCGTTTACGATTATTGGTGGGTTAGTAGCCTTGCTAATTGCCGGGGAGACGCTGAGTGTATCATCCTTGATTGGGGCATTAATGTTAATCGGTATCGTAGTAACCAATGCGATCGTGCTGATTGACCGCGTCATTCATAAAGAGCGTGAAGGCTACAGTACACGCGAAGCCTTATTAGAGGCGGGATCAACCCGACTTCGGCCGATCTTGATGACGGCGATTGCAACTATTGGCGCCTTATTACCACTAGCATTTGGAATGGAAGGCAGTGGACTCATCTCCAAAGGCATGGGCGTAACGGTTATCGGGGGTCTGACTAGTTCAACTTTGTTAACCTTGCTGATCGTGCCAATCGTGTACGAACTATTGAGCAAATTTAAAAAGAAACCTGTTCAAGGTGAAGAATAATCATTAAATCAAAGAAGCTGACACCAATTTGGTAGTCAGCTTCTTTGATTTTTGTCGTTATGGTTGCGTTTTTGATTAAATAAATTGTCCTATTTTTTCTCGGGTTGTATTCTCGCATCGGCGACAGGACTTTGTTCCGGAGAATTGTTTTCCTCAACTGGAAAATTGCTAATCAAAAAGGCAAACACCAACACAGTAAACAACACGCTAATGAACACATAAAACCGTTCCTGTAAAAGCTTCATTATTTCTAATCTCCCTTAAGTATGTTGAGGCTAACCCCCGATTTAGAGAGTAGACCTCGTGTTTTTCATTAAGTAGAAGCGAGAAAGTAACCCAACGTTATATGTTTATTAGCATTGGTGCTTAATTATTAGTAAATTTTTTAATAAATTCATAACAAGACTTGGCGATGAAGCCTTTATCGAAATCAAGCGAAGCAACATGAAACGAATTTTCCAACACAATTTGTTGCTTAAACTTTGATGAAATATCTTGCAAAATTTTTCGTGAATCAGATGGCGGTACGACATGATCTAATTTTGATGTAAAGACAAGGATAGGGGTGTGAACATTCTTAAGTTGGTCGGCAGTTGCTTCAATCACTTTTTGCAACTCATGAATCGCAGATATCGGGACAGAATCGTAGGTGATTTCAAAGGCCTGTGGATCCTTGATATCTGGAGCACCTTCGGCGACAAAGCGCGGACCATTGCCATTTCGATATTGATCATAAGCAGGGACATGAAGCGCCGCGTTAATCGTTAGGACACCCTTAATATCCGGGAACTTGGCGGCCAGTTGTAAGCAGAGCGCGCCACCCATTGACTGCCCAACAATAAAGACATCATGACAAGTTTCTTTAAGTTTAAGATAACCTGCCTCAAGATCCTTCAGCCAGTCCGAATATTTAGCCTCTTCAATATCATAAATTGATGTCCCATGACCAGATAACCGAGGTGCATACACCGTAAAACCGAATTTATTTAACAATTTCCCAAGCTCACGGACACTTTGGGGTGTTCCGAGAAATCCATGGGACAGGAGGATTCCTACCCCATTTCCTATAAATAAAAATGGTTCAGCGCCAGCAATCACTTTACTTTTTACCTCATTCATTTTTCTGCCCCTCTTTCTGCTTCCAGATGTAGGGTGGAAGCGATAAAAAATATATACCGTCTATTAGTGAACTTTAGTTAGTTTTTTCAATATTTGTTAATTTTAATTATATAGGGATATTTCATAAAATTCAATACTAATTTTATAAATCATATAAGAAAACTATGAATTGACGTTTAAGCTTTGCAAATAACATGCTTAGAGGTTATTCTATTAATTAATAAGATGTTCGGACATCATCATTTTACTTAGAAGGAAGGTGTTGCAATGGTACTCAAGTTTTTGTCTGCTCTTTTGCTTCCGGGCATGGTGGTTGTTTTGTTTGCCCGCGTAACCTATAGCCATATCATTGGGTTAGTGTTAACGGTTGCGCTTATTGCTGCGTCTGTTTATAAAGGGTACACGAATACATGGTGGTTAATTATTGTTGACGCCTTTTCGCTGACTGTAGGGTTTTGGTACAGCACTGCAATGATCGAAAAAACCCGAAAAAAAGCGTAACAACGAAACCATTGAATAGAAAAGACTCGCCACAGCTTATGGAGTTGTGGTTTTTACGGTTAAAAGGGAATTTGTTGTATATGGGATTTTTTGGTTTTCGGCCGATAAAATTCTGAAAAACGGCCGACAAAATCCGAAAAACGGCCGACAAATTCTAAATGCCTATCTCAAAACACCAATATCGGGCAATAAATTCCATATTCAACCAATCATCAGCGAATATTTGTTCGCTTATTGTTGGTTTGTTTTCCCTCGTTTGTGGTAGAATGTAATATAGAAGATTAGTAATCACAATTGACATATCAGCGTCAAAAAATGCTGATTTATATACGATTATTCAGGGCTATTTTTCAAAAAGGAGGTCTAAGGTGATGGACCAGTTTGAATTAGTTTCAAAATACTCACCACAAGGGGATCAACCGGAGGCTATCCGCCAAATTGTTGAAGGGATACGCCAAGGGAAACGATATCAAACCCTACTAGGAGCAACCGGGACAGGGAAGACTTTCACGATTTCTAATGTCATCAAAGAGATTAATAAACCAACCTTGATTATTGCTCATAACAAAACATTAGCGGGTCAGTTATATAGTGAGTTTAAAGAATTCTTTCCGAATAATGCGGTTGAATATTTTGTTAGTTATTATGATTACTTTCAACCAGAAGCCTATGTTCCTTCGACTGATACATTTATAGAGAAAGATTCTAGCATCAACGAAGAGATTGATAAATTACGACATTCAGCGACTTCGTCCTTATTCGAACGGCAGGATGTCATTATCATCGCTAGCGTTTCCTGTATATATGGCTTAGGATCACCAGAGGAGTATCGTGATTTAGTCGTGTCCCTCCGGACAGGAATGGAAATGGAGCGGAACCAACTGCTACGTAGGCTAGTTGATATCCAATACAGCCGGAATGACATCGATTTCCAACGGGGAACCTTTCGCGTTAGAGGGGATGTAGTAGAAATTTTCCCAGCATCTCGAGATGAACATTGCATCCGCATTGAATTCTTTGGCGATGAAATTGACCGAATACGTGAGGTAAATGCCTTAACAGGAGAAATAATGGCTGAACGGGATCATGTTGCCATTTTTCCAGCTTCCCACTTCGTAACCCGTGAGGAAAAGCTACGCGTAGCCATTCAAAATATTGAACAAGAGCTCGAAGCACGACTAAAGGAGCTTCGTGCCAATGACAAACTCCTTGAAGCACAGCGCCTTGAACAAAGGACTCGGTATGATTTGGAAATGATGCAGGAAATGGGGTTCTGTTCCGGAATCGAAAACTATTCACGCCATTTAACGCTTCGTCCGCCCGGATCTACTCCGTATACCTTGATTGATTATTTTCCAAAGGATTTCCTGCTTGTTATCGATGAGTCGCATGTGACCTTGCCGCAAGTTCGTGGGATGTTTAATGGTGACAAAGCCAGAAAACAAGTGCTAGTAGATCATGGCTTCCGTTTGCCGTCAGCACTCGACAACCGCCCGTTAACCTTCGACGAATTCGAAGGACATATCAAACAAAGTGTCTTTGTATCAGCCACTCCTGGGCCATATGAGCTTGAACATACCCCAGTGATGGTCGAACAAATTATCCGTCCTACTGGTCTGCTTGATCCAACGATTGATGTCCGACCAATCGAAGGGCAAATTGATGATATGATTGGCGAAATTAATGATCGGATTGCCCGGAATGAACGGGTGTTGGTCACAACTTTAACGAAGAAAATGTCAGAGGACTTAACCGATTATTTGAAGGAAATCGGCATTAAGGTTCAGTACCTTCATTCTGAAGTAAAAACGCTTGATAGAATCGAGATTATCAGAGAACTCCGGCTTGGAAAATATGATGTTCTTGTTGGTATTAACTTGCTCAGAGAAGGTCTTGATATCCCTGAAGTTTCTTTAGTCACGATTCTTGATGCAGATAAAGAAGGATTCCTCCGCTCCGAACGATCTTTAATCCAAACAATGGGTCGAGCAGCCCGGAATTCAAACGGCCATGTCATTATGTACGCAAATCGGATTACCAATTCGATGGAGCTTGCAATTAGCGAAACAAAACGACGTCGACAAGTCCAAGAAGAGTACAACAGAGTGCATGGAATTACGCCAATGACTATTCAAAAGGAGATTCGGGAAGGCATTCGTGCGACCTATGCTGCCGAAAATCCAGAGGAATACAAACCTGCAACAGCGTTTGGCAAGCTGAACAAAAAAGAAAGAGAAAAGCTAATTGCCACAATGGAAAAAGAAATGAAAGAAGAAGCCAAGAACCTCAATTTCGAGCGGGCGACCGAGCTTCGTGATCTAATATTTGAGTTGAAAGCGGAAGGATGACATATACATGGCAATGGATAAACTAATTGTAAAAGGGGCCAGAGCTCATAATTTAAAAAATATTGATGTGACCATTCCAAGAGATAAGCTTGTGGTCTTAACTGGGCTCTCTGGATCTGGGAAGTCCTCTTTGGCCTTTGATACGATTTATGCAGAAGGGCAGAGACGTTATGTTGAATCTCTATCTGCGTACGCCCGCCAATTTTTAGGGCAGATGGATAAACCGGATGTAGACGCCATTGAAGGGTTATCACCAGCAATTTCGATTGACCAAAAAACGACCAGTCGGAATCCGCGTTCAACAGTGGGAACAGTTACAGAAATCTATGATTATCTACGTCTTTTATATGCAAGGGTGGGTCGACCTACTTGTCCGATCCATAACATCGAGATTTCCTCGCAAACGGTGGAACAAATGGTGGACCGGATTCTTGAATACCCTGAGCGCACAAAGCTGCAAATCCTTGCTCCAATCATTTCTGGGCGAAAGGGTGCCCATGTTAAAACTTTAGAGGATATTAAAAAGCAAGGTTACGTTCGTGTTCGAATTGATGGAGAAATGCATGACCTTGGTGATGATATTGAGCTTGATAAAAATAAAAAGCACTCCATCGAAGTTGTAATTGACAGAATTGTCGTCAAAGACGGTATTTCCTCCCGCTTAGCTGATTCGCTTGAATCTGCTTTGAAATTAGGAAGTGGAAGAGTTTTTATCGATGTGATGGGCGAAGAAGAGCTCCTATTTAGCGAAAATCACTCTTGTCCCCATTGTGGTTTTTCAATTGGAGAGCTTGAACCACGAATGTTCTCTTTTAATAGTCCATTCGGTGCTTGTCCAGATTGTGATGGGCTGGGTTCAAAGCTCGAGGTTGATGTTGACTTAGTGATTCCAAACCATGATTTGTCCTTGAAAGAACATGCGATTGCCCCATGGGAGCCAACTAGTTCACAGTATTATCCGCAGTTACTAGAGGCGGTTTGCAAACATTATGGAGTGGATATGGATATTCCAGTAAGTGAAATTCCCGAACATTTGCTAGATAAGGTCCTTTATGGTTCAAAGGGAGATAAAATTTTCTTCCACTACGAAAACGATTTTGGCCAAGTGCGCGAGGGTCATATCGAGTTCGAAGGGGTCATTCGAAATGTCGAACGCCGTTATAAGGAAACGAGTTCAGACTATATTCGGGAGCAAATGGAAAAATATATGGGCCAGCATTCATGCCCAACCTGTAAGGGCTATCGATTGAAAAAGGAAGCGATGTCGGTATTAATTTCAGGTCATCATGTTGGGGAAATCACATCCCTATCAGTTGTTGAGGCTAATCAATTTTTTGAAGGGCTTCAATTATCTGAAAAGGAAATGAAAATCGCTAATATGGTATTTCAAGAGATAAGAGAGAGACTAGGCTTTCTAATCAATGTCGGCTTAGATTACTTGACACTCAGCCGAGCTGCTGGAACTCTTTCAGGTGGAGAAGCACAACGGATTCGCTTAGCAACTCAGATTGGCTCTCGATTGACTGGGGTGCTCTATATTTTAGATGAGCCCTCAATTGGACTCCATCAACGCGATAATGATCGATTAATCGGTACGTTGAAAAATATGCGCGATATCGGGAACACACTGATAGTCGTTGAGCATGACGAGGATACGATGCTGGCTGCAGATTATTTGATTGATGTCGGCCCAGGAGCTGGGGTACATGGCGGAGAGATTATTTCTCAAGGTACACCGCAAGAAGTTATGGCAGATCCTCATTCGTTAACTGGTCAGTACCTATCTGGGAAAAAGTTCATTCCACTTCCGATTGAACGTCGCCAGTCTGATGGTCGTTTTATTGAAATAAAAGGTGCCAAAGAAAATAACTTGAATAATGTGAATGTCAAAATTCCTTTAGGAATGTTTGTTGTGGTAACCGGGGTATCCGGTTCTGGGAAAAGTACCTTGATCAACGAAATTCTTCATAAAGCATTGGCGCATAAGCTTCACCATGCAAAAATCAAGCCTGGAGAGCATCGGGAGATTAAAGGGATTGAGCAACTTGAAAAGGTTATAGATATTGACCAATCGCCAATTGGAAGAACACCACGATCAAATCCTGCAACCTATACAGGTGTGTTCGATGATATTCGCGATGTGTTCGCATCAACCAATGAAGCGAAAGTCCGTGGCTATAAAAAAGGACGGTTTAGCTTTAATGTTAAGGGTGGACGCTGTGAAGCCTGTCGTGGCGATGGGATTATTAAAATTGAAATGCACTTTCTTCCTGATGTATATGTTCCTTGTGAGGTTTGCCATGGAAATCGGTATAACCGTGAAACTTTAGAAGTAAAATACAAAGGAAAGCATATATCTGATATACTAGGGATGACTGTAGAGGATGCAGTAGTATTTTTTGAAAACCATCCAAAAATCAAAAGAAAATTACAAACCATTGCTGATGTAGGTCTTGGATACATTACTCTTGGGCAACCGGCGACAACTCTATCTGGCGGAGAAGCTCAGAGGGTAAAATTGGCTTCTGAACTTCATCGGCGTTCAAATGGACGTTCGCTCTATATTCTTGACGAACCGACAACCGGACTTCATGTGGATGATATTTCACGACTGTTGCATGTATTAGAGCGGATTGTGGAAAATGGTGATACGGTTTTGATCATTGAGCATAACCTCGATGTTATTAAAACGGCGGATTACCTGATTGATCTTGGTCCTGAAGGTGGAGACAAGGGTGGAACGATTGTCGCAACTGGCACCCCTGAAGCAGTTGCTGAAGTCCCACTTTCTTATACTGGGAAATATTTAAAACCGATTCTTGAACGTGACCGATTAAGAATGACCCAGAATATTGCTGAAAAAGAAGCATTAGGGAACTATTCATAAAACAATAAAATACGAAACTACTCAGGATCTGGCACCGAAGAATATGGCTGCCAGATCTTTTTGTATATTTAAGAAAGTATTTCATTTAAATTTTCACCATTATGAAACTTCATGACACGTCTTTCGTAAATAATAAGAGGAGATGAGTCACGGTGGATACCAAAAAAGTTTTAGCGGCTTTATCCTATTTCAGCGTGTTGTTTTTGCAAGGACTATTCCCATTAATTGTTTACTTCGCCTCTGAAGATTTAGAGGTCAAGGGGCATGCAAAAAGAGCATTTTTCTCTCACCTTGTCCCACTTATCACTGTTCCGTTTTTTATTTGGGGAATCGTGTTGGGGGTAACAGGTCAAGAGTCTACTGTCCCGTTTATTATTATTCCTGCATTTATTGTTTGTTTCCTTCTTGGTTTAATTGTGATCATTTGGAACATCATACAAGGAATAAAGGTGCTCCGTTAGAAAAATTAGTTGGAGGGGTTAACTATGCAAGAAGAACGGAAACGGGTTTTAAAGTTGGTTGAAGAAGGAAAACTATCGGCAGAAGAGGCACTATCGTTATTAAATGATTTGGACAAATCACAACAAAAAATGGAAAAAAAGCAGGAAGAGTTGGTTAACGAGTTATCTACGGTTGTGAAATTTGATGAAGAAAAGAAGGAGGAAGACTCCACCCAATTCAAATATCAGTCTTTAAAGGATAAAATTGTCGATTTTGTTGATTCAGCTTTTAAGAAAATTAAAGATTTTGATTTAGATTTTAACTTTGGGCAGGCAACAGAAATTTCTCATATTTTTCAACATGGTGATGTCCAATTGCGTAATATCGATATTGATGTAGCAAATGGCTCTGTGGTGTTAAAACCATGGGATCAAAGTGATGTGCGGATTGAATGTAAGGCTAAGGTTTATCGGGCATCTTCACAGGACGAAGCACGCGCTAGTTTTTTAAAAGATATCCAATTTAATGTGGAACTGGGAACACTACGGTTTGCAGCTCAACCTAAGTGGATGAAAGTTGATGCCATTCTTTATATTCCACAAGAGGATTATGAAAATGTCCGTGTCAGGTTGTTTAATGGTCCAGTTCAATGTGAAAACTTAAATGTTAAATCATTAAAGATGAAAACAGCGAATGGAAGAATTGCTGCAGTTGGACTGAACGGTGGAAAATTGGAGGCTGAGACTGCCAATGGTAAAATAAAGATTCAAAACAGCGTTATCACTGAATTAGAAGCTGAGACATTAAATGGTGCCATTCAATTAGAGGGGGATTACTCCCGTGTAGAAATGCAATCTTTTAATGGAAATATTAACTGTAAGCTGACTGGAGCAAATAGTGAATTGATTGATGTTAAAACAGTTACTGGAAGTATTGAGTTGCTAATTCCAGAAGGCATTCCTGTCGTTGGCGAGCTAAAGTCGAATCTAGGAAGCTTTTCCGTTGAACTTGATGGAATTCAAATCATTGAAGAGAAAACTGAAATGGTTCAAAAGAGCTTACATTTTAAGCCGATTTTGACTGATAAACAGCCGCTTAATATTGATGCAGACACAAAAACAGGATCAATTTCAGTTAAAAAGTCATTTACGATGGATTTTCAAAAGTAAAAGGATTGTGTAATCTGAAAAAATATTTTTGGGTAAATTGTAAGAAAAATCCTTTTATTGGAGGGCTGTGTGATGGATAAATTAGTTCGGTCTAAGTCTGATCGTAAGCTTGCAGGTGTTTTAGGAGGACTGGGCAATTCTTTAGGTGTCAGCCCCGTTTTGCTTCGAATTATTTTCGTTATATTGTTATTTACGACCGGGTTTTTCCCATTGTTTCTTTTGTATATGATTCTTGTATTTGTCATACCGAACGAACAGGAACGCTATTAATATGAGATGGTTGATTGGAATATTGATTAATGCGGTTCTGTTTATGGGGATATCTGGCTATTTTGATGATTCATTTAAGCTTTCTGGTGTTGGAGCAGCGATTACAGCTAGTTTTATTCTGTCTATTTTGAACATTCTCGTGCGCCCGATTTTAATTATTTTAACCTTGCCCGTCACCATTTTAACATTAGGGTTCTTCTTATTTGTTATCAATGCGATTACATTAAGATTAACAGATTCGATTATGGGCAATGCCTTTGAAATAAATGGGTTTGGAATGGCACTATTTGTTGCCATTCTCATGTCAATATTTAATGTATTGATTCAAAAGATGTTGCTAGAAAAAAAGGAATCAAAATAGCCGGCAGTGAGGTTGCCGGCTATTTCCTATGGTTCACGATATATTAATCGCGGTAAACGAATGGTTGGTATCCAGCATTTCTTAGTTTTTCAAGGAGCTCATCGGCATTTTGTTTGTCCTTAAATGCGCCGGCTTGGACTTTAAATAAGCCGTTTTCAGAAAAAACAAAGTGTTGGAAGCCATCCTTTTCTAACCGTACAGCTAATGAATTTGCATTATCTCTTTGTTTAAAGGCTCCAACTTGTACTTTATAAATTCCTGTTGAGGGTGCAGGGGTAGGAGGTGGCACAGGTGTAGGCTTTTTTGCTAATCCAAATTGTTCCGCGACACCTTTGACAATGGCATCAGCACAGGTACGGCGGTAGGCTTCAGAACGTAGTAATTTAATTTCCTCAGGGTTTGTCATAAACCCGCATTCAACTAGGACAGCGTCCATGTTGGTTTCACGCAGCACATGGAAATCTGCCGTTTTGACTCCTCTGTTGTGCAATCCTGTTTCGGCAATGAGATGATTTTGTATTTTTTGAGCAGCTGCAAGGGCAACTGGAGGTTTTGTTATATATACATAAGTTTCGATTCCGCTAGCATTATTCCAACTAGTTCCATAGGCATTGGCGTGAATTGAGACATAGAAATCAACTTTTAAATTATTTGCGCTATTGGTTCTTTGTTGAAGTGGTACGTCGGTTTGGTCAGAATGGGCATAATAGACGGTCACATTTTGATAGCCCTCAAGGAATGCTTTTGCGTAGGCTGCACAAGCTCTGTTAAATTCGTATTCTCGCATGCCATCGGGGCTAGCTTTTCCTGCTGTGTTATACCCATGACCTGCATCTAACATGATTTTCATTCTACCACTCCTTTTATTCTTTTTATTAATATCTATTCCCCAATAATATATGTTTAGGGTAACGAAAAGGACATAGTGGTTTCGCTTAAATTTGAAAGGTTATCCTGAATTACTTTTATTATAGAACCGTACCATTTGGTTCTTTGAAAAAAAGTGCTAAAATAAAGTTTATATTATTGCAACTATATTTTATTTTTGTTCAAATGAAGGAGGAGGCTCTTTTGCCAAATGTTCGCACCAAAGATATCATTGAGAAGTTTAATCTGGAGCTTATCAGTGGAGAAGAAGGCATAAACCGTCCAATTACTATGAGTGATATTTCAAGACCAGGAATTGAGATAGCTGGTTATTTTAATTACTATCCTGCCGAGCGAATTCAGTTATTAGGAAAAACTGAATTGTCCTTTTTTGAAAAGCTAGACGAAAAGGATCGGCAGTATCGGATGGAGCAGTTATGTACCGATATTACCCCTGGTATCATTGTTACAAGAGGGCTGGAGGTACCAGTTGAATTAATCGAGGCATCTGAACGTGAATCAGTCCCAGTTATGCGGGCATCAATGAAGACGACAAGATTCTCAAGTAGGCTGACTAACTATTTGGAAAGCAAGCTAGCACCGACCACAGCAGTCCATGGAGTTTTGGTTGATATCTATGGGATGGGTGTATTAATTACTGGACAAAGTGGAGTGGGGAAAAGTGAAACTGCACTAGAACTTGTGAAAAGGGGTCATCGCCTTATTGCAGATGATTGTGTAGAGATTCGTCAAGAAGATCAAGATACCCTTGTTGGTCATGCTCCAGAGTTGATTGAGCATTTACTTGAAATTCGGGGATTAGGGATCATTAATGTAATGACACTGTTTGGAGCAGGCTCTGTTCGTAGTTTTAAACGAATCACCTTAGTCATTAATTTAGAGCTATGGGATCAGAACAAACAATATGACCGTCTTGGTTTAGATGAAGAAAAAATGAAAATTATTGACACGGAAGTAACAAAGCTGACGATTCCAGTTCGCCCTGGTCGAAATCTTGCCGTTATTATTGAGGTTGCGGCCATGAATACGCGACTTAAACGGATGGGCGTTAATGCAGCTGAACAATTTACGAACCGCTTATCGGACGTTATTGATGAAGGTGACCAAGAGGATTATTAAATTTGCATCTTAATCTCTAGATGTGAAGTGAATGAGGAGAATAGATAATGGAAGCAATGATACAACCGCTTGATCCGATTGCCATCTCGCTCGGGCCGATACAAGTTCATTGGTATGGCGTGATTATTGGGACAGGGATCGCACTTGCCTTATGGTTGGCGATGAGAGAGGGAGACAAAAGAGGCTTGCCGAATGAAGTTTTTCCTGACTTGATGTTATGGGCAATCCCAATCGCTATTATATGTGCACGGATTTATTATGTTTTATTTGAATGGGACTATTATGCGCAACACCTTGGTGATATTCCGAAAATATGGAATGGTGGAATTGCCAT
This sequence comes from Bacillus sp. 1NLA3E, assembly GCF_000242895.2. Classification (NCBI taxonomy): domain Bacteria; kingdom Bacillati; phylum Bacillota; class Bacilli; order Caryophanales; family Bacillaceae; genus Bacillus; species Bacillus sp. 1NLA3E. Next base: position 4,179,564 of record NC_021171.1, on the reverse strand, counting down.
CCATGGAGCATTGATTGGGTCAGTCGCGACTACCTACTTTTTTGCGAAAAAGAGAAACATTTCATTCTGGAAGTTAGCTGATATCGCTGCACCGAGTATCATTCTTGGCCAAGCCATTGGCAGATGGGGAAATTTCATGAATCAGGAGGCACATGGTGGTGAGGTTACTCGTGCCTTTTTAGAAAACCTGCACTTACCTGATTTTATTATTAATCAAATGTACATTAATGGTGCCTATTATCATCCAACCTTCCTATATGAATCTATTTGGGACTTACTTGGAGTATTCCTCCTTCTAGCTTTAAGAAGAGTGAATCTCGGGCGTGGGGAAATCTTTTTATCATATATCACTTGGTATTCGATTGGACGCTTTTTTGTAGAGGGACTAAGGACAGATAGTTTGATGTTGACAGAGAATTTGCGCATGGCACAAACAATTTCCTTCGCCTTAGTCATTGTGGATGTGGTTCTGTGGATCATCAGGCGGAAAAAAGGATATGCTGATGTGCGTTATTTAGATAAAAAGCAATAATCGTTATCATTGATTTGTGCGATTTTGTGATTCAACAACTTAAGTTAGAACCGAGGTTCAAAAGAAAGGAAGCAGTATATGAACAATAGTATAAATACAGTATTATTCGACTTAGATGGAACATTAATTGATACGAACGAACTGATTATTTCTTCTTTTTTACATACATTAGAAATTTATCAACCCGGCCAGTATAAGCGGGCGGATGTAATGCCGTTTATGGGACCATCCTTGATTGAAACTTTTTCAGCTATTAATGAGGAAAAGGTTGATGAAATGGTTAAAACGTATCGTCAGTACAATATTTCGAATCATGACCTACTGGTAAGGGAATTTGAGGGTGTTTACGAGACCGTTTCGGCATTAAAAGAGAGAAACTTTAAGGTTGGCATTGTCAGTACAAAAATGTTAAATGTGATTTTGATGGGTTTAAAACTGACGAAGATGGATCATTTCTTCGAAACCATTGTTGCACTTGATCGTGTCAGTCATCCAAAACCACATCCTGAGCCTATTTTTAAGGCATTAGAGCAGCTAAACTCCAGTCCTGAAACGGCCATTATGGTTGGGGATAATTATCATGACGTACTTGCTGGGAAAAATGCTGGTACTAAAACTGCTGGAGTGGCCTGGGCAGCTAAAGGCAGGGAATCTTTAGAAATATATCACCCTGATTACATCCTTGATAATATGCGCGATCTTCTTCCCATTCTTGGGGTATAAGCAGTTGAGAAAAACAACACGTTATCCAGTTGAAGGTGCTAATTCGTTATGGCAGATTTATAAAACGGTATCTTTTTGGAAAGTGGTAAAAAACTTTATAGTGATTCAAATCGCACGTTATACTCCGTTCCTAAGTGTTAAGAATTGGCTTTACCGTACGTTTTTAAGGATGGAAGTCGGAAAAAAAACCGCCTTTGCCTTAATGGTTGTACCGGATATTATGTTCCCAGAAAAAATAAGCGTCGGAAACAATTCGATTATTGGCTACAACACGACGATTCTTGCTCACGAATATTTAATTAATGAGTATCGACTTGGTTCAGTCGTGATTGGAAATGAAGTGATGATAGGTGCTAATTCCACCATCTTACCTGGTCTCACAATTGGCGATCGAGCAATCGTTGCCGCTGGTACACTTGTCAATAAAGATGTCCCACCGGGCGCATTTGTCGGAGGAAACCCGATGCGTATTATTAAATAGGGTGTCTACCCCCGGTGCGTACTTTAATGCGTTAAACCACCGGGGGTCAGGCACCCTGTTTCGCATTAATGTATTAAAGTGTTTTGAGGAGCTTTTTCTGCTTGACGAATAGGTTAATCAAGAGTACACTTACATATAACTTCATTGTACTACCACATTAGCGAACTAAAGGATTTCAGAAAAATTGGTTCTGAACAATTAATATATGTATATAAAAGGGTGAGCTTATGAGTCTATTTATGTTTGAAAAGCCGCTGGGAATGAGAGATACACTTCCAGATTTATACGAAACCAAGCAGCGCGTGAAGCGGAAAATTGCAGAGGAAATGAAGAGGTGGGGTTATCAATTTGTCCAAACACCCACATTAGAATATTTTGATACGGTTGGATCAGCATCGGCGATATTGGATGGAGTCCTGTTCAAATTATTAGATCAACAAGGACATACACTTGTTCTTCGTCCTGATATGACAGCGCCAATTGCTAGGGTTGCAGTATCAAAGTTATTGAATGATGATTTACCATTACGACTGGCAAGTACAGCTAATTTGTTTAGAGCTCAACAGCGAGAAGGTGGACGTCCAGCTGAGTTTGAACAAATTGGGGTTGAGTGTATTGCAGATGATACCATGAGCGCAGATGCAGAAGTCATTGCGTTAATGATCTCTTCCTTAAAGGAAGCAGGTTTAAAAGATTTTCAAATTTCAGTCGGGCATATTGGTTTTGTTCAAGATTTATTTATGCAAATATTAGGAACAGAGGAGCGCACAAAAACGCTCACGAAATTCTTATATGAAAAAAATTATGTTGGTTATCGCGAACATGTAAAGGCTCTCCCCCTCTCTTCTATTGATAAGCAGCGTTTATTTGATTTATTACAGCTGCGCGGTGGGGAGGAAGTAATTGAAAATGCCCTTAGCCTGATCGAGAACGAGCAGGGCCGAAACGCGATTCAGCAATTGCGGCAATTATGGGATATCGTATCTGATTACGGCGTTGAAACGAATGTTAAATTTGATTTGACCTTGGTCAGTCATATGAGTTATTACACGGGTATTTTATTTGAATTATACGCAGGTAAGGTTGGGTTCCCGATTGGAAGTGGCGGGCGATATGATCGATTATTAGAGAAATTCGGTAAACCAACTGGAGCAACAGGATTTGCGGTCAGAGTTGACCGTCTGTTAGAAGCACTCGGTGAGTTGGAAAAACCAGAGCCGATTGAATGCATCTTGTTCAGTGAAGAACGTCGGAAAGAAGCGTTCCAATTAGCTAATCAAAAGCGGGCAGAAGGTCAGCAAGTTATTTTACAAGATATAAATGGTGTGAAAAATGTAGATTCCTTAACGAACAAGTTTGCAGATACAATTCTTTTGATTGGGAAACAAGAAAGGGGGTCTGCAGAATGAGCAGGATGTTAACGATTGCGATGCCAAAAGGAAGAATTTTTGAGGAAGCATCTGATTTGCTCAGGAAAGCTGGCTTCCGGCTACCGCCTGAATTTGAGGATTCTCGCAAGCTGATTATCGATGTCCCTGAGGAGAATTTTCGATTTATTCTGGCAAAGCCGATGGACGTTCCTACCTACGTTGAGTATGGTGTAGCCGATTTAGGGATTGCAGGGAAGGATGTCATGCTTGAGGAAGAGCGTGATGTTTACGAATTATTAGATTTAAAGATTAGTAAATGTTACTTAGCTGTTGCTGGAGTACCGAATACAGCAATGAGTGACGTCGCTCCAAAAGTTGCGACGAAATATCCTAATGTGGCGGCAGCCTATTTTCGCGCCCAAGGTGAACAAGTAGAAATTATTAAACTGAATGGATCAATCGAGTTAGCACCAATCATTGGCCTAGCAGATCGGATCGTTGATATCGTGTCAACTGGTCGTACATTAGTGGAAAATGGTTTAGTGGAATACGAGGAAATTGTTGATATCACTTCAAGGCTCATTGTCAATCCTGTCAGTTATCAAATCAAGGATGATCGAATTCGTGAGTTGGTTGAACGCCTAAATGAAGTGATTGAATAGCTTAGAAAGGATGATGGTTGTTGAAAATCTTGCAGGTAAGTGAAGATATTTCGATTAAAAGGTCGGTTGAGGGTGGAACGGAAGACCAGCGTGCTACTGTCAAAGCCATTATCAACGATGTTCGCCAAAATGGAGATTTTGCATTAAAGCAATATACAGAAAAATTCGATGGCATTTCTCTTTCTAGTTTTTTAGTAAGTGAGGAGGAAATCAGTCACGCCTATGAAAATGTTAGTGAGGATCAGTTAACAATCATTCAGGAGGCAGCTGCGAATATTCGCTCCTTCCATGAAAAACAGCTCCGCCCTTCGTGGATGACTACTGAACAAAATGGAACCATCCTTGGTCAAAAGATTACTCCATTGGACTCAGTTGGATTATATGTTCCTGGTGGGACAGCAGCTTACCCTTCCTCGGTGCTTATGAATGTCATTCCCGCACAGACGGCTGGGGTCGAACGAATTGTCGTCGTTTCTCCTCCTGGTAAAAATGGGGCCATTCCCGCGGCAGTATTAGTTGCGGCTAACGTGGCCGGAGTGAAGGAAATTTACAAGGTTGGCGGTGCCCAAGCCATCGCAGCGTTAGCTTACGGAACTGAAACCATTAAACCGGTCGATAAAATCACCGGGCCGGGAAATATTTATGTAGCGCTAGCAAAACGTGAGGTTTTTGGTGATGTCGACATCGATATGATTGCCGGACCAAGTGAAATTGCCGTCCTAGCGGATGATAGTGCAAGACCTCATGAAGTAGCAGCAGATTTGTTATCGCAAGCGGAACATGACGTGCGTGCTTGCAGTGTTCTCGTTACTCCTTCAAGACAGTTAGCTGAGGCAGTCGCAGCTGAGGTCAATTTACAACTCAGCGATTTACCACGTCGTGACATCGCAACGGCATCGATTGATCATTACGGAACCATTTATGTGACAGAAACAATGGAAGAAGCGGTAGAAACGGTTAACAAACTAGCGCCTGAACACTTGGAAATTGTCACCGAAAATGCCATTGAGCTACTTGGACAAATTCGTCATGCGGGAGCCATCTTTATTGGGCGTTATAGCTCTGAGCCAGTCGGGGATTATTTTGCTGGGCCTAACCATGTGTTACCAACGAATGGTACTGCACGCTTCTCCAGCCCGTTAAACGTTGAGGATTTCCAGAAAAAATCAAGCGTGATCGTTTATAGTGAAACGGCCTTTAAGGAAAACGCCGCTAAAATTGCCGAGTTCGCTAGGATCGAAGGTTTGGAAGCTCACGCACGAGCCATTGAGGCAAGATTTAAAAATTAAATTGAGAGAAAACGTGAACAAAATTAATACTGATACAAGGTTTATTTTTAGGCTGTGTTAAGGCTCAAGATTGATTTTTCACAATGTTGATTGGAGTGGAAGGCGCGAGACTCCTGCGGGAGCAGCGGGACAGGTGAGACCCCGCAGGCGCTTAAGCACTGAGGAGGCTCACCGCCCGCCCCTAAGGTCCGCGAAGCACATGGAACGGAAATCAACACTATATTAACAGAGCCATTTTTTTAAAAAAATTCCCCGTAAATATTGGAGGGTCAAAGATGGAAAGAACGGCAAAGGTTATTCGGAAAACAAATGAAACGGATATTAAGTTGCAATTGTCAATTGATGGAGAAGGTCAGTCAAATATTGATACGAGCGTGCCGTTTCTTAACCATATGCTTGATCTGTTTACAAAGCATGGTCAGTTTGATTTTTTCGTGGATGCAAAGGGTGATATCGAAATCGATGATCACCATACAACCGAAGATATCGCAATTTGCTTAGGACAAGCCCTCCGTGAGGCTTTAGGCGACAAAAAAGGAATTAAACGGTACGGAAATGCCTTCGTGCCGATGGATGAGGCCTTAGCTCAGGTTGTGATTGACCTTAGCAATCGTCCACATCTAGAATTGCGTGCCCAGCTACCTAGCCAAAAGGTTGGCACGTTTGACACTGAGCTTGTTCATGAATTCCTTTGGAAGCTAGCTTTAGAAGCGCGAATGAATTTGCATGTGGTTGTTCACTATGGGCAAAACACCCACCATATCATTGAAGCAATTTTTAAAGCGCTAGGTCGTGCTTTAGATGAGGCTACGACTATTGATCCCCGAATTAAAGGGGTTCCATCCACGAAAGGAATGTTGTAAATGATTGGCATTATTGACTACGGGATGGGCAACTTGTTTAGCGTTAGTAAAGCACTTGAACGTCTAAATGTTCCTTATTTTATTTCGGAAAATAAAGCAGAGCTGTTGGCGGCTGACGCTTTGATTTTACCTGGTGTAGGTGCCTTCCGTGATGCAATTGAGCGTTTGAACGAATCTGGCCTAACGGAGATGGTTCGGAACTATGTGGCCAGTGGAAAACCACTATTAGGAATTTGTCTCGGTATGCAGCTTTTGTTTGAGGAAAGTGAAGAAAATGGCTTAACCACTGGAATGGGCATTCTTCCAGGTAGGGTTGTTCGATTTGCTGGTCATACAAAGGAAGGCCAATCTTATAAAGTTCCGCATATGGGGTGGAATAAGTTACACTATTTGCATCCATCACCGATATTAAAAGATATTACTGAGAACTATGTTTATTTTGTCCATTCCTATTATGTTGTTACCGATGGAAAAGATGTCGTGATTGCTGAGGCAGAATATGATGTTAAAGTGCCTGCAGTTGTTGGTAGAGACAATGTTTATGGGATGCAGTTCCATCCTGAAAAGAGCAGCAAGCTAGGAATGGAACTTTTACGGAACTTTACCCAGTTAGTTGAAGAAAGGGAGTTGGTCTGATGGCTTTTACAATTTATCCGGCCATTGATATGAGAGGTGGAAAATGTGTACGCCTCCTTCAAGGTGACTATCAAAAAGAAACCGTCTACGGCGATTCCCCATTTGAAATGGCGCAACAGTTTGCAAACTCAGGCGCTGCTTGGATTCATATGGTTGATTTAGACGGTGCCAAGGATGGCCAACGAGTGAATGATAAGTTTGTGATTCAGGCTGCACAAAATTTGGATGCTAAAGTTCAAATTGGTGGCGGCATCCGAACTGAAGCTGATATTGTTCATTACTTGGATCGAGGCGTGGAGCGGGTTATCATCGGCAGTATTGCCGTTTCCAATCCGGAATTTGCCATTGAGATGATTCGAAAGTACGGAAGTCATATTGCTGTTGGAATTGATGCCAAAAACGGCTATGTCGCTACACATGGCTGGTTGACCACCTCTGAGCTGAAGGCTGTCGATCTTGGCAAGCGCTTCGCCGATGCCGGTGCCGAAACGTTTATTTTTACCGATATTGCCACTGATGGGATGCTGTCAGGTCCTAATGTAGCAGCGATTAAGCAAATGGCTGTCGAAACTGGGAAAAGCGTAATCGCTTCGGGCGGGGTAAGTTCACTTGAAGATTTAACTGTACTCCAGGCTTTGTTTGAAAAAGGGGTAACAGGTGCCATTGTCGGTAAAGCCCTCTATGAAGGTCGATTTACTGTGAGTGAAGCGTTAAAAGAGGTGAAAGCCTAAATGCTTACGAAGAGAATCATCCCATGCCTTGATGTAAAAGAAGGTCGTGTTGTCAAAGGAATTCAATTTGTTCAGCTCCGTGATGCTGGCGACCCCGTGGAATTGGCTTCATTTTATGATGAACAGGGTGCCGATGAGTTAGTGTTCCTTGATATTTCCGCGTCACACGAAGGTCGGAAAACGATGACTGAAGTGGTTAAAGCCGTTGCCTCACAATTGGCGATTCCGTTTACCGTAGGCGGGGGGATTAATTCATTAGAGGATATGAAACAGATGTTGCGCGCTGGTGCTGACAAGGTTTCATTAAATACAGCAGCACTATTGAACCCTGAAATCATTAATGAAGGGGCAAGCTTCTTCGGCTCGCAGTGCATTGTGGTAGCGATAGACGCTAAATACGATGCAGAACTTGGTTCATGGCGCGTATTTACTCATGGTGGCCGAAACGCGACTGAATGGGAAGTAATCGCTTGGGCAAAGGAAGCAGTCGGGCGCGGTGCAGGAGAAATCCTGTTAACGAGTATGGATTGTGATGGTGAGAAAGCAGGTTTTGACTTGGCGTTGACGAAGGCTGTTAGTGAAGCAGTCCAAGTACCGGTTATTGCATCTGGTGGTGCCGGAAATTCTGAGCACTTTGCCGATGCCTTTGAAAAAGGAAAAGCTGATGCCGCATTAGCTGCCTCAATTTTTCACTATAAAGAAACCTCCGTTAGTGAGGTTAAATCGTTTTTAAGAGAAAGAGGAGTTGTAGTACGATGAATATCGAGAAAATTAAATTTGATGAAAAAGGTCTTGTAGCCGCCATCGTTCAAGATATCGCGACGAAGGAAGTCCTCACACTTGCGTACATGAATAAAGAGTCATTGGGAAAATCGATTGAAACTGGGGAGACGTGGTTTTTCAGTCGCTCACGCCAAGAGCTTTGGAATAAAGGAGCCACAAGTGGCAACACCCAAAAAATCAACGAAATTAAGTATGATTGTGATAAGGATGCCTTGCTTGTATTAGTTGAGCCAGCAGGTCCTGCTTGTCATAACGGCACGGATAGCTGTTTTGTTGAAAGCCTTTATGCGGTTGCCGGTGCCGAAAAAGTGGCCAGCTTGTCTGATTATGAAATTCTGTTGACACTTGAAAAGGTAATTAAGGATCGTGAAGAGAATCGACCTGAAGGCGCTTATACTACATACCTATTTGAAAAAGGCGTAGATAAAATCTTGAAAAAGGTTGGTGAAGAGGCGGCAGAGGTTATTATTGCAGCGAAAAATCGCAGCCATGAAGAATTAAAATGGGAAGCGTCAGACCTTCTATACCATTTATTAGTTTTATTAAGAGAACAACAGCTTCCATTTGTTGATATCCTAGACGTATTAAAAACTCGTCATAAATAGAATGCTTATTGATGGATTGGGCCGGCGCCGTGATGGAGGTTGCCGGTCTATTTTGTGTCTGAAATGTGGCATTGGCAAATAAAAATCGAAAACGGCAAATAAAACACCGAAAACGGCAAATAAAAACTGAAAGCGGCAAATAAAACACCAAAATCCACGGATAGAACTCCAAACCCACTTGTCGATTTCTTTCTAGCCCATTTTTCTTCTCTATATGCTCATTCCTGTGATATACTACATTAGTTAAAAATGAATTTTGGAGGATTTCATGAGTAAAGACTCTAAAGCAACCAAACAAAAAGCGAAAATTTTATCATTTGTTCCGACGGCGGAGTATTATTTTTCAAAAGGGATAAAAGCATATAATCGCCGGGACTTCCATAAAGCAAAAAAATACTTCCTTCGTGCGCTCCAGTTGGAACCAGGTGAACCGATGATTACCTGCCAGCTAGCTGTTTTGCATACGGAAATGGGAGATTATCAGCAGTCAAATCGTCTCTTGCACTCTATCTTAGAAGAACTTGACGAAGAGCTGTATGAATGTCACTATTTCCTTGCAAATAATTATGCCCACCTAGGTTTATTTAAAGACGCCTATCATCATGCAAATTCTTATTTGCAGCTAGAACCGTTCGGTGAATTCCTTGAAGATACAGAGGAACTACTTGAACTTCTTACCCTTGAGGTGGAAGACGAAGACGATGATGGATTTTATGAGCATGATGACTTAATTGTTCAACAGGAGCAAGCAAGAGATCTCCTAGAATCTGGACATTTTCCGAAAGCAATTGAAGTTCTAAATTCGATTATTGATAACTACCCAGAGTATTGGTCAGCTTATAATAACTTAGCTCTAGCTTATTTTTACCCTGGGGAAGCAGAAAAAGCCTTTGAAATTTTAAATGATGTGCTGCAAAAGAATCCAGGGAACTTACATGCAATGTGTAACCGCTTGGTGTTCGCCTATTATCAACAGGATTTGAGCGAAGTAAGCCATCTTAAAGCTGTTCTTGAAAAAATAAAGCCGCTATTGGTTGACCATCAGTACAAACTAGGAACGACATTTGCGCTTATCAAAGAATACGAACTTGCCTACACCTGGCTCCGAAAGCTCCAAAAACAAGGCTATGACGGAGAAAGTGCTTTCTATTACTGGTTAGCGTATGCTTGCTATTTTACTGGACATGAACAAGCTGCATCAAATGCTTGGAAAAAGGTAATTGAGCAGAATCCTGAAAAGGCCGGATTTGAACCTTGGAGCGATAATAAGGGGAATTATAATGGCTTTGAAGAGCATCTTCCTTCTATCATGAAAAAAATGGATAGCGATTATGTGGAGGAACGGTTATTTGCGATATTTTTAACAGCAGTCTCTACAAAAAGAGAAGAGCTGTTAAATTCGATTCAGTCTAAGAATTATAACAAATTCTCTAGCTTGGAAAGAGAATATCTTGCATGGGTAAAATCGGTGGATGAAACAGAAACATATGCAGCGCATGAGGTTGCAGAAATTCTTTATCAGCACCATCATCCTGTTGGATCCGTCGAATCAGGGCTTTATTTAATGTGGTTTTCTGTTTTTGTGAAAATCATTAATGAAGGCTTATCGATAAAAAACAAGCAAGCCTGGTCAGCTGCAGTTGAATACATCTGGTTTCATTTGCGTAATGAGAAGGTAACTCAAGCAACTCAGGCAAGTAAATATGGTCTTTCTTTGGCCACGATGCAAAAATATGTAAAGTCAGTAAAGAATTTACTGGTTTAAAGTAAGTAGCCTAGGCAGATTCTTGGACTAAATCATGATGTTTTTATAGGATAAATGTAAATACTATTTATAGTACTTCCTCGAAGGAACTGGCTGTAAAAAGGAGGATGAACAAGGTGACAGAAGAAAAAATTTATGACGTCATTATTGCAGGGGCGGGTCCAGCAGGGATGACCGCTGCTGTGTATACATCTCGTGCAAACATGCCTACACTTATGATTGAGCGTGGAATTCCTGGCGGCCAAATGGCTAATACAGAAGAAGTAGAAAATTATCCAGGTTTTGATTCAATCCTTGGTCCGGAACTATCGACTAAAATGTTCGACCATGCCAAGAAATTTGGTGCTGAATATGCTTATGGAGATATAAAGGAAATTATCGATGGGGATGATTACAAAACCGTAGTAGCAGGCTCGAAACAATATAAAGGCCGTGCCGTGATTATTACTACAGGAGCCGAGTATAAAAAGCTAGGAGTACCTGGTGAAAAAGAACTTGGTGGCCGTGGAGTATCTTATTGTGCGGTTTGCGACGGTGCTTTCTTTAAAAATAAAGAGCTTTTCGTGATAGGTGGAGGCGACTCAGCTGTTGAGGAGGGAGTTTACTTAACTCGCTTTGCCTCAAAGGTTACAATCGTCCATCGTCGTGACGAACTCCGTGCACAAGCTATTTTGCAGCAACGTGCTTTCGATAATGAAAAAATTGAATTCCTTTGGAGTCATACAGTTAAGCAAATTAATGATAAAAATGGAAAAGTTGGTAGTATCACTCTTGTTTCAACTAAGACTGGCGAAGAACAAGAATTACCAGCCGATGGTGTGTTTATTTACGTCGGAATGGTGCCTCTTTCCAAACCGTTTGTTAGTATTGGTATTACCAATGAAAATGGATATATCGAAACAAATGATAAGATGGAAACAAAAGTACCTGGGATCTTTGCTGCAGGGGATATTCGTGAGAAAACATTGCGACAAATTGTTACAGCAACTGGTGATGGCAGTATTGCTGCACAAACAGCTCAACATTATGTTGAAGAATTGAAGGAAAAAATTAAAGCAAAGGCTTAAGAAAAAGTCACCCGCTTTTAATTTTACTGTAACAGTGTTGAAATATATTTTGAGTACAATAAGGGTAGTAATTTGACCCCCTTTAATACATTTTGTGGCACAGGACTCCTGTGTCATTTTTTTTGATTAGTTGAGTGGCCGGCTCGTCTTATGCCTGTCGCCCCTTTCTAGTTAACTAATTGTCAACTTACTTTCATTGTGACAGAATCCCAATAATAGTATAATGGAATGAATAAAGATATTATTAAGGTTGTTAATGGATGAAATATTGAGGTGAAGGTTATGCAGAGGGTCACTAATTGTGTTTTGTTGAGGGAAAATAAAGTCCTGTTGTTACAGAAGCCACGCCGTGGTTGGTGGGTAGCACCGGGTGGGAAAATGGAACGCGGTGAATCTGTTAAAGACGCCTGCATACGAGAATTTCGGGAAGAAACTGGAATTTATCTTAAGGATCCAAAAATAAAAGGGATATTCACCTTTATAATGGTAGACCCAGACGATGGAGACAAAGTCCTGTCAGAATGGATGATGTTCACTTTTATTGCCAAAGATGCAGAAGGACCTACACTTCAGGAATCTGAAGAAGGAAAGCTTACATGGCATGAGGTCGAACAAATAAACAGTCTGCCAATGGCAGAAGGAGATCATCATATCATTGAATATATGGTCCATGGTAACGGAATTATATACGGAACCTTTACATATACACCAGAATTTAAGCTAGTAGCTTATCGACTGGATCCAAGTTAAAATGTTCATAACCTAAATCAAGCGTTGTTTTAGCTTAAAGGATTAAGCTTTCAACTTGATCCATGCTAAAACACTAATGGAGGGAAATACATGAGTACCGGTGCGACTAGTGAAACTCAAATGGTCATAATAACAGGAATGTCAGGAGCAGGGAAAACCGTAGCAATCCAAAGCTTTGAGGATTTAGGCTTTTTCTGTGTAGATAATTTACCACCCACTTTGTTACCGAAATTTCTAGAACTGATGAAAGAATCTGGAAATAAAATGAATAAAGTTGCATTGGTAATGGACTTAAGAGGAAGAGAGTTTTTCGATAATTTATTTAAAGCATTAGATGAGTTAAATGAAACCGCATGGGTAACACCGCAAATCCTGTTCCTGGACGCGGATGATTCAACCTTAGTCCGGCGTTATAAAGAAACAAGACGATTCCATCCTTTGGCACCATCTGGTCTTCCATTAGAAGGCATAAAGCTCGAACGAGAATTATTAGAGGAATTAAAGGGAAGAGCTCAGATTATTTATAACACTTCACTAATGAAACCGAAAGATCTTCGTGAAAAAATCCTAACCGAGTTTTCAGTTAACAAGCAGACCATTTTTACGGTTAATGTGATGTCGTTTGGATTTAAACATGGTATTCCAATTGATGCTGATCTGGTCTTTGATGTCCGTTTTTTACCAAATCCTCATTATATCGAATCAATGAGGCCGAAGACTGGACTTGACGAAGATGTTTCAAGTTACGTCCTAAAATGGAATGAAACACATAAGTTTCTTGAGAAGGTAACTGAGCTCCTCGCCTTTATGTTGCCGCATTATAAGCGAGAGGGAAAGGCACAGCTTGTTATCGCAATTGGGTGCACCGGTGGTCAGCATCGCTCAGTTGCATTGGCAGAGTATATTGGTCGATTTTTCGGAAAAGATTATCAAACTAGAGTTTCTCATCGTGACATTGATAAAAGGAAGGACAAAGTTACATGAAAGAAATTCGACAACCAAGAATTGTCATTATTGGTGGCGGAACAGGCTTGCCAGTTCTATTGCGCGGATTGAAAAAATATCCTGTTGATATAACGGCAATTGTGACAGTCGCCGATGACGGAGGTAGTTCAGGAAGATTGAGGGATGATCTTCATATTCCTCCCCCTGGGGATGTTCGCAACGTACTAGCTGCACTTTCGGATGTAGAGCCGCTCATTGAGGAAATGTTTCAGCACCGTTTTAAGACTACAAACGAACTTTCAGGCCATTCTTTAGGAAACTTAATTCTTGCTGCGATGACATCGATCACGGGTAATTTTGTTCACGCCATTCAAGAAATGTCTAAAGTGCTAAACGTTCACGGTAAAGTGTTGCCTGCTGCTAATCAAAGTGTTATTCTACATGCTGAACTAGAGGATGGGACATTTGTTTCCGGAGAATCAAAAATACCCTTTTCAGGAAAAAAAATAAAAAAGGTATTTCTGACACCTAACCGTATTGACGCTTTGCCTGAATCGATTCTGGAAATCAAGCAGGCTGATTTAATTATCATTGGTCCAGGGAGTCTGTACACAAGTATCCTGCCCAATCTGCTTGTTCCTGAACTTGGTAAAGCAGTTTGCCAGGCTAATGCAAAAAAGGTTTATATTTGTAATTTGATGACACAGGCTGGGGAAACACTTGAATACACCGCCAGTGACCATGTTAAAGCGATTTATGATCACATGCAGTGCAGGTTTATTGATATAATCCTTGTCAATAATAGACCGATTCCTAAGGAAATCCAGCAACGATATCAAAAGGAATTCGCTGAACCAGTTTATTTAGATGTACCAATACTGCAAAAATTAGGTATTGAATTGTTACAAGATGAAATCGTGTCTCTGCATGATGGTGCCATACGCCATGATACAAAGAAAGTGGCAGGAATTTTATATTCTTTACTTATAAATGAAACTAAATAGAGTTTTTATCGTAGTAATAGTTGATAATAGTCGTGGATGGGGGTGATAATGGGTGTCTTTCGCTTCAGAGACAAAGAAAGAATTAACGAATATAGAAGTAAAAGGATGCTGCAGTAAATCGGAACTCTCCGCATTAATTCGTATGAATGGCTCCTTATCCTTTTCTAATCGAAAGTTGATTGTTGATATTCAAACTGAGAATGCCGCCATCGCAAGAAGGATTTATACACTCATTAAAAAGAATTATCAAGTCCAGGTTGAATTGCTGGTCAGGAAAAAAATGCGATTGAAGAAGAATAATGTATACATTGTTCGCCTATCTGATCAAGCAAAGTCAATTTTAGAGGACTTAAAAATATTGGGGGAAGGTTTTACCTTTGTCCGCGTTATTTCAAGTGAATTAATCAAAAAGAAATGTTGTAAGCGTTCTTATTTACGAGGTGCATTTCTTGCTGGAGGCTCCGTTAATAATCCGGAAACCTCTTCCTACCATCTTGAAATTTTCTCATTATACAATGAGCATAATGATTCTTTGTGTGAATTGATGAACACCTTTTCGCTTAATAGCAAAACACTAGAGCGTAAAAAAGGTTTTATTAACTATTTAAAAGAGGCAGAAAAAATAACGGAGTTTTTAAATATTGTTGGTGCACATAATGCTTTATTACGATTTGAGGATATTCGTATTGTTCGAGATATGAGGAATTCTGTAAATCGACTGGTAAATTGTGAAACAGCAAATTTAAATAAAACGATTGGTGCAGCGTTGAGGCAGGTCGAAAATATTCGCTATATTGACAGGACAGTCGGTTTGCAAATTTTGCCCGGAAAATTAAGGGAGATTGCTGAATTGCGTGTCAATTATCAAGATGTAACCCTCAAAGAACTAGGGGAAATGGTTTCAGGTGGAAACATAAGTAAATCAGGAATCAATCATCGTTTAAGAAAAATAGATGAAATTGCCGATAAATTACGTGCCGGTGAACCAAACACAAAATAGAGATATCCAAAGGGGAGAAATTGGGATGTTAGAAAAACAGGTAAAGGTTAGGCTAAAAACAGGTTTACAAGCACGCCCTGCAGCGCTTTTTGTTCAAGAAGCTAATCGATTTTCAGCCGATATTTTTTTAGAAAAAGACGGAAAAAAGGTTAATGCAAAAAGTATTATGGGATTAATGAGCTTAGCAATTAGTTCCGGATCTGAGGTGGCATTAATCGCCAACGGCAGTGATGAAACGGAAGCAATTGAAGCACTTATTTCATATATTTCTCATGATGCATAAAAAACTCGCGCTCAAAAGTTGAGCGCGAGTTTTCACTTTTAATAAAGTAAGAAATTATAAAACTTTGAATTAGATAACTGTCTAGCTCCAACGCCAAGCGACTAGTGGACTTCACCCACCTCCCTACGATAAGTCAACATCGAATCGCTATCGCTCTCCGTGTTTCCTTTATCTCAGTCGGTTGCTCCAGTCCATACGTCGCTAACCTGGCGTTTCCGCTTTTCTTAATTATTTATCCTTTTTTTCGCTAATTTTGCTGCGAGAAATGATGTGGTCGACAAGACCGTACTCTTTTGCTCTTTCAGCAGTCATAAAGTTATCACGCTCAGTATCTCGTCCAATCACTTCAAGTGGTTGACCAGTACGCTCTGCTAAGATACCATTTAGTTTATCACGAAGGAATAGAATGCGCTTTGCAGCGATTTCAATTTCCGTTGCTTGCCCTTGTGCTCCGCCAAGTGGTTGGTGAATCATGACTTCACTGTTTGGTAAGCAGTAACGCTTTCCAATAGTACCAGCTGCAAGTAGGAATGCTCCCATTGAAGCTGCCATACCGATACAAATTGTTTGTACATCAGGTTTGATGAATTGCATTGTGTCGTAAATAGCCATTCCAGCTGTAATGCTTCCACCAGGACTATTGATGTAAATGGATATATCTTTTTCAGGATTTTCTGCTTCTAAAAACAACAATTGCGCAACAATCGAGTTGGAAACATTGTCATCAATTGCGCTTCCAAGCATGATAATGCGATCTTTTAATAGACGAGAGTAAATATCATATGCCCGCTCGCCACGGTTAGTCTGTTCAATTACTGTAGGAATCAAATTCATTTTCTGTTCCTCCTTTAATCTGAAAATTACTAGGTAGACCTCTTTCATCGATAAATGTAACTTTATCTTATGTAATGTAATCATACACTGATGGTCAATTAAGGTCAAACAAATCGCTTTGCTAATGATGATGATTCTTTCGACAACTTTTTATGTAAAAAAATAGGCCTGTTTTTCAGCATAACCCATTCACATTTTTTTAAACAAAAAACAGTGCTTGCAAACAAGTTAAACATACCATATAATATGTAATCGTACTGCTTATTTTATATGCCCTCGTGGTGCAACGGATAGCACGCAAGCCTCCGAAGCTTGAAATGCAGGTTCGATTCCTGCCGAGGGCATCACTAACCTCTTACCTACTTAGGGTAAGAGGTTTTTTTATTATGAAAAAGAAAACTCTAGGCTAGGCCTAAAGTCAGATTGTCGAAAAAGGTTATTTTCTCGGCAATATTTATTTTGTCAGATCATTAAATGCCAATTTGTCTATGCTAGCGGATCTGTTGATTTCCGCTCCAGGTGCTTCGCTTTCCGCGGGGCGGGCGGTGAGTCTCCTCGTCGCTAACGCTCCTGCGGGGTCTCACCTGTCCGCTGCTCCCGCAGGAGTCTTCGCACCTTCCGCTCCAATCAACAGTGAGCAAATCAACCGAAAGAATTGCAACCCACCCTATCCAACCTGACTAAATGCGTTGCAATCTTTTTTATGTTTTGGCAGGCTGCAGTAAGGAGAGCCTGTTCACTTACATTCTTCAATCCCCGTAACCAGCAGTAGCGAATCCCTTGCAGTCACCAAAGCTGTCCGAATCCGCCACTCATTTGGGAGACGCTTCGGATTTTGGGCATCATAACGGGTCTTTGATTACTATTTTTCCACGGCTCTTTGATTTCGGTCATCATATTACTCTTTGATTCCCTTTTTTATGCACTCTTGAATTTTTGGGCATCATAGCAGTTCTTTGAGCCCTTTACCTATGAGTGTCCTTGAATTCACCAAAGCTGTTCGAAACCACCGCTTAGTGGGAACATATAAATTCAGAGAGCAACAAAATTTAGGAAAAGAGCCTTTCTAAATTTATAAAGCATTTACTTACTTGAATTTCCTTAGTCTCTTTCACTTTCTCCTTTTCTTTTAATGGACTTTTTTCGTGATTGATTCTATCCTCTTCTATTGCCTTGTTTAAGTCATTATAATATTACTGAGTCCTTGAATTTCAAACCTAAAAACCAGCGGTAGGCGACGTTTGTTCTTATTTTCCTTTCTAATTGAGGTTCAAAATGAATGCCATATAGTTAACCAATAAACATCATTTTAAAAAGAATATGGGGATCAGTAGGGCGTCTGTTATTATTGCTATATTAATTCATTAGTAGACACAAATTTCATATTCTTTTTGGCTAGACTCTTTTGGCTTAAACATTGATTTCACCACTTATTTTTATTATTTATTGGTTGATTGGAGTGGAAGACGCGAAGACTCCTGCGGGAGCAGCGGGACAGGTGAGACCCCGCAGGCGCTTAGGCGCCGAGGAGGCTCACCTCCCGCCCCGCGGAAAGCGAAGCGTCTGGAACGGAAATCAACAGACTTATTAAATCATCCTTCTTTGTTCTGAGAATATGATGAAAATAACTGTATCTAATATTCGTGAACATATCTGTTCTGTGGTGTAAAATAAGGGCAGGAGGAGTGAAGATGGATTTAAAAGCAGGATTATGGCAGCAACAAACTTTAAAGCTAGCAATGACGCAAGAACTTTCACAGGCCATCGCACTTTTACAATTTTCAAGCATTGAGCTTGTCGATTTCCTTGAAAGCAAGGCACTGGAAAATCCTTTATTGCAGTTTGAAAGTAGCAAAATTGATGTCTACCGCCAGAAAAAACGAGGGATGGGTCTAAAAACCTCTGATAAAGCCTGGATTGAACAAATCAGTGATCAGCGGTTTACCTTGACAGATCACATATATCCTCAAATTCAGGATATGACTATGTCTCCACATCTTCGCAAGGTTGTAACACATTTTATTGATCACTTGGATGACAATGGTTATTTTACAGGAGATTTAAAAGAGCTTTCCGACCATTTTCATCTTTCATTAGCTGAGGCAGAAAGCTGCTTATCAATTTTACAACAAGTCGAGCCAGCTGGAATTGGGGCACGTCACTTACAGGAATGCTTACTTTTGCAAATTCGTCGGCAGTCCCCCATAAATCATCGAGCTGAGACCATTGTTTCTGACTACTTTAAAATGTTTGCAGAAAAAAAGTGGAAAGGGCTATCGAAAATCCTCTCCATTGAATTAAAGGAAATCCAACAAGTATCTGATTATATTTTAACTTTAAATCCAAAGCCTGGGGCAGCTTTCCATTATGAAAGAGCGCCATACGTCATTCCAGATGTAATGGTCGTTCATGATGGCGAACAGTTTGTCGTCCGATTATTTGATAACATCCTTCCGAAAATCCAATTCAATAAGGAATACTTTAAAAATTTAACTTCGTATCAAGATCAGAAGGTTACTGAGTTCCTTCATGATAAGCAACAGGATTATCATTGGATTATCCGGAGCATTGAACAACGTCAAAGAACAATAGTCAATGTGACTAGCAAAATAGTAGATAAACAACAGGAATTTTTTAAAAAAGGCCCTGATTTTCTAAAACCAATGACAATGAAAGAGATAGCTGAAGACCTAGAAATACATGAATCAACAGTTAGTAGAACCGTGCGCGAAAAATATGTGCAAACTCCATTTGGGACAGTTGAACTCAAAACATTTTTTACGAATGCAATCGAGTCAGTGTCAAATGAATCGATATCATCAAACACAGTAAAAACAGCGATGGAAAAATTATTTAAAGCTGAAAACAAACAGAAGCCTTTTTCAGATTTAGAAATGGTTCAACTTTTAAAGGAGCAAGAAGGGATTGACGTTTCGCGAAGAACAATCGCAAAATATCGAGAACAGTTAGGAATCCCCTCATCTTCCAAAAGAAAAAGATTCGACTAGAAGGAGAAGTGGCCCAAGTGCAGGTAAAGTTCTATACCAGAAATAAATGCCATTTATGCGAAAAGGCAAAAGTGATTTTATCCGAATTGAAATCTGAGTTTGACTTCGACCTTGAGGAAATCGATATTGACTCAGATGACAAGCTTACAGAGTTTTATGGAATCATGATTCCGGTCGTTGTAATTGATGGAGAAGAAGTTCAATATGGACAAATTGAGAAAGATTTTTTAGTTAAGCGTTTGCAAAAAAAAATATCTTTTTTTTAGGTTGAATTTTCATTTCACTCCTGCTAGAATGAGCCTTAGGTTAAGGAGTGATTTTTTTTGCAACAAGCGGGACACAATATGTCTATGTGGGACATTTTTTGACCAGTAAAGGAGAACATTACCATGTACTCAATAATCGATTTACAAAAAAGATTATTACCTGACCTCTTAGAAGTTATGCAAAAGCGCTATTCAATTCTTCAATACATAAATATCATGCAACCAGTTGGAAGAAGAAGTTTAGCTGGAAGTCTTAGCTTAACTGAAAGAGTTCTTCGCAGCGAAGTGGAATTTCTTAAAGACCAAGATTTAATTGACATCTCAAGTGTTGGAATGAGTTTGACCTCAGAGGGAACAAAAATTCTTATAAACCTTGAAAGTGTCATGCGGGAAGTTACGGGCATCGATGAAATCGAGCGGCAATTAAAACGTCAGCTCAATATCAAACGAGTACTCGTTGTTTCGGGTGATAGCGACGAATCGCCTTGGGTTAAAAGTGAGTTAGGTCGAGCTACTGCGAATTGTATGAACGAGCTTTTACATGGGGAAAATATCATTGCTGTGACAGGTGGAACAACAATGGCATGGGTTGCGGAAATGCTAACCCCTGACCTTCGTGAAAAAAAGTTACTGTTTGTACCAGCACGTGGCGGAATCGGAGAGGTTGTCAAAAACCAAGCGAATACAATCTGCGCACGTATGGCGGAGAAGGCAGGAGCAAAACACCGAGTCTTTTACGTACCCGATCAAGTGAGTCAAGAAATATACGATTCATTTATTAAGGAACCATATATTACTGAGGTCTTAAATTTAGTTCAATCTGCAAGCATGGTTTTACACGGTATTGGAGACGCTATTATAATGGCAGAACGCCGCAATACACCACCAGAAGAGATTGAAAAAATCAAAAGTGGGAACGCAGTCGGTGAATCCTTTGGATATTATTTCAATGAAACCGGTGAAGTTGTTCATAAAGTCCTAACTATTGGCCTCCAGCTTGAGGATTTAACTAACATTAACCACGTTATTGCCGTGGCTGGTGGAGCATCAAAAGCAAAGGCGATTCGAGCATATATGAAACAAGCCCCTTCCTCAACGATCCTAATTACCGATGAGGGTGCAGCAAAACAGCTGTTAAAAGGATAATCGCAGTTAAGGATATCAAGCATATCCTAATTTTAAAGGCATTTTTTTAAAATAGTGCTGTTTGATCACATCTGATTTGACTATGTCTTATCACAAAAAGTTAATACTGGGGAAATCCCCTTTATATAAATTTAATTTGTATATCTTAAAGGAGGAAAAAATAATGGCAGTAAAAATGGGTATTAATGGATTTGGACGTATTGGACGGAATGTATTCCGGGCTGCTTTAAAAAACCCGAATGTTGAAATCGTAGCAGTGAATGACTTAACTGATGCAAATATGTTAGCACATCTTTTACAATATGATACAGTTCACGGCAAACTAGCAGAAACAGTAACTGTTGATGGCGAGTATCTTGTAGTGGGTAGCCACCGTGTGAAAGTTCTTGCTGAGCGCGATCCTGCACAACTTGGCTGGGGCGGTCTTGGTGTTGAAGTAGTTGTTGAATCAACTGGTCGTTTCACTGACCGTAATAATGCTGCAAAACATCTTGAAGCTGGAGCGAAAAAAGTTATCATCTCTGCACCAGCAAGCAACGAAGATATTACAATCGTTATGGGTGTTAACGAAGATAAATACGATGCAGCTAACCACCACATCGTATCTAACGCATCTTGTACAACAAACTGTTTAGCTCCATTTGCTAAAGTTTTAAATGACAACTTTGGTATCAAACGCGGTATGATGACAACTATTCATTCATATACTAACGACCAACAAATCTTAGATTTACCACACAAAGATTATCGTCGTGCTCGTGCAGCTGCAGAAAACATGATCCCAACTTCAACTGGTGCTGCAAAAGCGGTTGCTCTAGTTCTTCCTGAATTAAAAGGAAAATTGAACGGAATGGCTATGCGTGTACCGACTCCAAACGTTTCTATCGTTGACTTAGTTGCTGAGCTTGAAAAAAGTGTAACAGCAGAAGAAATCAATGGTGCGCTTAAAGCAGCAGCTGAAGGCGAATTAAAAGGTATTTTAGAATACACTGAGCTTCCACTTGTATCTACTGACTTTAATGGTAGCGCAGCTTCTTCTACAATCGATGCACTTTCAACAATGGTTATGGAAGGCAACATGGTTAAGGTTCTTTCTTGGTACGATAACGAAACTGGTTATTCTAACCGTGTCGTAGACCTTGCTGATTTTATGGGCAAAAAAGGTTTCTAAAATTGGATATTGGTTCCGTAGAAGTCTATAATGGTAAAGGGTGTGTCTAGACTATTGTCTTACAAACCCCTTATATATTAGATGGTTTTTCAATCCCCTTGATTGGCATGCCAGTCTGTAGGGATAAAAGGGGAGCGGGGATGATTCCCCCTCCCTATTTTTTTAATTGTTTTACTTCGAGATATTGGGAATCAAAAAACTTCTTATGCTCTCGGGAAAAACTGTTGGATCACCCACCCAGATTATTTTTATTATTAAAGGAGGACCATCCTGTATGAACAAAAAGTCTGTAAAAGATGTTGGCGTTAAGGGTCAACGCGTATTTTGTCGTGTGGATTTCAATGTTCCAATGAAAGACGGTCAAGTAACGGATGACACTCGTATCCGTGCTGCACTTCCAACTATTCAATATTTAGTTGAACAAGGAGCAAAAGTGGTACTTGCTTCACACCTTGGACGTCCAAAAGGACAAGTAGTTGAAGAATTACGTTTGACTCCTGTAGCCAAACGTTTGTCAGAACTTCTTGGAAAAGAAGTGAAAAAGGCAAACGAGGCTTTCGGAGAAAATGTGAAAACAGAAATCAGTGCCCTTGCTGAGGGAGACGTTCTTTTACTAGAGAATGTTCGCTTTTACCCTGGTGAAGAAAAGAATGATCCAGAATTAGCAAAAGCATTTGCAGAATTAGCTGATCTCTATGTGAATGATGCATTTGGTGCAGCGCACCGTGCCCATGCTTCTACTGAAGGAATTGCTCATTTCATTCCGGCAGTTTCCGGATTTTTAATGCAAAAAGAGCTTGATGTTCTTGGAAAAGCACTTTCTAATCCAGAGCGTCCATTCACTGCTATCATTGGTGGAGCAAAAGTAAAAGATAAAATCGGCGTTATTGATAACCTGCTTGAAAAAGTTGATAATTTAATTATTGGTGGTGGCCTAGCGTATACGTTTGTTAAGGCACAGGGTCATGAAATTGGGAAATCTCTTTTAGAAGCAGACAAGATTGATTTAGCTCTTTCTTTTATCAAAAAAGCTGAAGAAAAAGGCGTTAAATTTTATATGCCTATCGATGCAGTGGTTGCAGATGAATTCTCGGAAGATGCGAACTCTAAGGTTGTTGGCATTGATGAAATACCTGCTGACTGGCAGTCACTTGATATTGGACCAAAAACTGCCGAACTATATAGCGATGTAATCAAGAACTCCAAATTGGTGATCTGGAATGGACCGATGGGAGTATTTGAAATAGATAAATTTGCTGGTGGAACAAAAGCGGTTGCCGAAGCACTTGCAGAAAGTACCGATACATATTCTGTAATCGGCGGGGGAGATTCAGCAGCAGCGGTTGAAAAATTTGACCTAGCCGACAAAATGAGTCATATTTCTACTGGGGGCGGTGCTTCTTTAGAATTTATGGAAGGCAAGGCTTTACCAGGTGTTGTAGCATTAAACGATAAGTAATTTTGAGCAACTAAGAAGCAATCGATGGCTCATCAACTATAGATAACTATGATAAGCGAAGAAAGGAAGTACCATCATGCGCAAACCGATTATTGCTGGAAACTGGAAAATGCAAAAAACTCTTTCAGAAGCAAAAAGTTTTATGGAGCATGTAAATGAATTAGTCCCTTCAAAAGAAAAGGTAGATTCTGTTGTCTGCGCTCCAGCTTTGTTTCTTGAGCAACTCGTGACGATTTCAAAAGGCTTTGATGTTGAAATCGGTGCACAAAATATGCACTTTGAAAAAAGCGGTGCTTTCACAGGTGAAATCAGCCCAGTAGCATTGGCTGATATTGGTGTAAAATATGTTATTATTGGTCACTCAGAACGTCGTGAAATGTTTAACGAAACAGACGATAGTGTGAACAAAAAAGCGCATGCTGCTTTTGCACATGGGCTAATACCAATCGTATGTTGTGGTGAAACTTTAGAACAACGTGAAGCAGGACAAACAAATGAATTAGTTGGCGCTCAAGTGAAAAAGGGCTTAGCTGGTTTAACTGAAGAACAAGTTAAACAAACAGTTATTGCATATGAACCAATCTGGGCAATCGGTACAGGTAGATCCTCTTCTGCAGCAGATGCAAATGAGGTATGTGCTTATATTCGCCAGGTGGTTGGAGAACAATTTTCGCAAGAAGTAGCACAAGCGGTACGGATTCAGTACGGCGGCAGCGTGAAACCAGAAAACATCAAAGAATATATGGCACAACCAGACATCGACGGAGCCTTAGTTGGCGGCGCGAGCTTAGAGGCTGAATCTTACCTGCAATTATTGGAGGCAGGATCAAATGAGTAAAGCACCTGTAGCATTAATTATTTTAGACGGTTTTGGGTGCCGGAATGAGAATAAGGGAAATGCAGTAGCACAAGCAAACAAACCAAATTTTGATCGTTTTTGGAAAACCTTTCCGCATAATCATTTAAGTGCAAGCGGTGAAGCTGTAGGGTTACCAGAAGGTCAAATGGGGAATTCTGAGGTTGGCCACTTAAATATTGGTGCTGGCCGGGTTGTTTACCAAAGTTTGACACGCGTGAATGTGGCAATCCGTGAGGGTGAATTTGAAAAAAATGAAACGCTTGTTGGGGCAATAAATCACGCTAAAAAAGAAGGAACGAGCCTTCACCTGTTTGGTTTACTTTCTGATGGTGGAGTACACAGTCATATTACCCATATGTTTGCGTTACTTCGTTTAGCTGCAGCAGAGGGAATCAAAAAAGTGTATGTTCATGCCTTTTTAGATGGTCGTGATGTGGGTCCACAAACGGCTAGCGGTTATATTCAATCAACATTGGATGAAATGAAAGAAATTGGTGTTGGTGAATTTGCTAGTGTTTCAGGTCGTTATTATTCAATGGACCGCGATAAGCGGTGGGAACGGGTTGAAAAATCATATCGTGCCATGGTATACGGTGAAGGTCCTGCTTACACAAATCCGCTGGATGTTGTGACGGATTCCTATGAGAAAGGGATCCATGATGAGTTCATCCTACCTTCTGTTATCACTAAGGAAAATGGCGAACCAGTTGCAACAATTCAAGACAATGATGCCGTGATTTTCTATAATTTCCGACCTGACCGGGCGATTCAGATTTCTAATACGTTTACCAATGAGGACTTCCGCTCGTTCGATCGTGGCGAAAAGCATCCGAAAAATTTATTTTTCGTTTGTATGACCCATTTCAGTGAAACCGTTGATGGCTATGTTGCCTTTAAACCAACTAACTTGGATAACACTATCGGAGAAGTTTTGGCGCAAAACAACTTAACGCAGCTTCGTATCGCCGAAACGGAAAAATATCCGCACGTCACCTTCTTTATGAATGGTGGACGTGAAGCAGAGTTTCCTGGCGAAGAACGAATTTTGATTGCCTCTCCAAAGGTGGCAACTTATGACCTTAAGCCGGAAATGAGCGCTTATGAAGTAACGGATGCACTTGTTGATGCCATAAACGCTGATAAGTTTGATGTCATCCTGTTAAATTATGCTAATCCTGATATGGTTGGACATTCTGGTATGCTTGAGCCAACAATTAAAGCGATTGAGACCGTTGATGAGTGTTTAGGACGGGTAGTTGATTTGATCCTTGCAAAAGGCGGAACAGCTATTATTACGGCCGATCATGGGAATGCTGATGAAGTGGTAACTCTTGAAGGTAATCCGATGACAGCTCATACCACTGCTCCAGTTCCCGTTATTGTTACCAAAGCTGGTGGTGAACTTCGTCAAGGCGGAATTCTTGCGGATTTAGCTCCTACCATTCTTGACCTAATAGGGATTGCTAAACCAGCTGAAATGACTGGAACTTCATTAATTAAGTAGGTAGAATTAATGGGTGACTAGGTTCGATTTTGGCTGTGGTAAAGCTCAATGTTGATTTTTTGCATAATGTTGATTGGAGTGGAGGGCGCGAAGACTCCTGCGGGAGCAGCGGGACAGGTGAGACCCCAAAGGCGCTTTAGCGCCGAGGAGGCTCACCGCCCGCCCCGCGGAAAGCGAGTGCCCGGAACGGAAATCAACATTCTAGTTTAACAGAGCTTATTTTTAAAAAATAATTCAATTTATTAAAAGGAGAGATTTTCTATGCCATTTATCCAAGAAGTGTATGCTCGTGAAGTACTTGATTCCCGCGGGAATCCAACAGTTGAGGTTGAAGTATTAACAGAATCAGGTTCATTTGGTCGCGCTCTAGTTCCATCTGGTGCTTCTACAGGTGAATATGAAGCAGTTGAGCTTCGTGACGGCGACAAATCCCGTTACCTTGGAAAAGGTGTTTTAAAAGCTGTAAGTAACGTAAATGATATCATCGCTGAAGCTGTTATCGGCATGGACGTAACTGACCAAGTTGGAATCGACCGCACGATGATCGAGCTTGACGGTACAGAAAACAAAGGTAAATTAGGAGCTAACGCTATTCTTGGTGTTTCTATGGCTTGTGCACACGCTGCAGCTGATTTAGTGGGTCTTCCATTATATCGTTACCTTGGTGGATTCAATGCGAAGCAATTACCAACTCCAATGATGAACATCATCAACGGTGGTTCTCACGCGGACAACAACGTGGACTTCCAAGAGTTCATGATTTTACCAGTTGGCGCTCCTAGCTTTAAAGAAGCAATCCGTATGGGTGCTGAAGTATTCCACAGCTTGAAAAAAGTTCTTTCTGGTAAAGGTTTAAATACTGCTGTAGGTGACGAAGGTGGATTCGCTCCAAACCTTGGTTCTAACCGTGAAGCATTAGAAGTAATCATCGAAGCAATCAAAGCTGCTGGATATGAGCCTGGCAAAGATATCTTCCTTGGTATGGACGTTGCTTCTTCTGAGTTCTTTAACAAAAAAACAGGCAAATATGATCTTGCTGGTGAAGGTCGCACAGGCTTAACTTCTGAAGAAATGGTTACTTTCTATGAAGAGCTTGTTAACGAATTCCCAATCCTTTCTATCGAAGACGGTTTAGATGAAAACGACTGGGAAGGTCACAAATTGTTGACTGACCGTATTGGTAGTCGCGTACAACTTGTTGGTGACGATTTGTTCGTTACAAACACTAAAAAGCTTGCTGAAGGTATTGAAAAAGGTATCTCTAACTCAATCTTAATTAAAGTTAACCAAATCGGTACTTTAACTGAAACTTTTGAAGCAATCGAAATGGCTAAGCGTGCAGGCTATACTGCAGTTGTTTCTCACCGTTCTGGTGAAACAGAAGATGCTACAATCGCTGACATCGCTGTTGCAACTAACGCTGGTCAAATCAAAACTGGTTCTATGTCTCGTACAGACCGTATTGCGAAATACAACCAACTTCTTCGTATCGAAGACGATCTTGGCGAATTAGCTGTATATGACGGTTTGAAATCTTTTTATAACTTGAAGAAGTAATTTGTGAATGAATGTTACGTGACGCCGGCTGCTGCCGGCGTTTTTTTTTGTGTTGGTTTGCGAGTTTGAATTTAATTAATACTCATGTTTTTGTGTCTAAATTATGGCATCGGCTAAAAGAAGTTTAAAATCGGCTAATAGGAAGACAAAATCCGCTAAAAGAACGCTGGAATTAGCTAATAGAACCTCAAAATCGGCTAAAAGAAAAGTAACGAACTAAAAAATATTAAATGAAAGCTGGTAAACGCGTTGCTTTTTCGTTCCGATCGAAGGTAAATTCAATTTTTTTAACATTTTTGAAGCCTTATGGACTGAATCAATGCATAAAAAATCCCGAAATTGTCGATTTGTAATCTCAGGACCCCACAAAAGGAAATAATCCCGCAAAGCTGGTAGGTGCGCATCCCTCGATTGGCACTTACATCTCGGGCAAAACCATGATCCATGATGATAGGACATCCCTAAACACTTACAATCAGGACAAAAAACACCGTTACGCAACCCAGCTCGAGAGATTTTGTAAATCTTCTCAATGTCAAAGCTAGGTTCTGTATCATTTTTTATCAAAAGACGGCTAAGTTTCCGGATCATGGCGGGATTCAACACATCTGGACCATGTTGATTAGAAATGGTATCAATTCGCGGTAGCACTTGCCGGCCTCGACAAACACGAAATTGTTCAGCTATAGTGTATCCGTCAAACTTTAAGATACAGTTTTGATTAATCATTACAACAAGATGTTCAAGTGGCATGTCAGGAAACTGATGTTTCTTCAACCAATCTCTTAACTGGTAAATTTGGAGCTCAGCTTGCAAGAGCGGATCTTCATAACCATTTTTTTATTATCGATTTTTTGGATAAGCTGACCCGCTTTTCTGTCAAAGGTCAATTCTCCAGCTAAGTTTTTAACTTCAATTGTGAGCAAGTGGGTAGGGGAAAGCAAAACATTATCAATTTGAAAGTGGGATTCAGCTTCATTTGCTAAACGAAGACCTTGCAGGATGTGGTAATTCTTTTTAGGGAGGTTTTCTAAAATGGTATCTACCCTTTTTTCTCCAGCGTATCCAGCTTCTCGTCGTCGGCTGTCTTCTGCAATAAAATGGATTTTGGGGTGATTTGGAGGGACACGTCTTAAAGCGGCTTCATTAAAGTAGAGTTTTCGGGGTCTTATTCGATTCTTATCAGCCAAAAACATCACATCCTTTCAGTTTTGATAAAGACTTCTTTCTTTTAAAAAAAATTCCTTCATGATTGAAATTTGTTCACCTATTCGTAAAAGAAAGCTTGTTCACTCAATCGTAAAGGGTATAGCTATTGTTTATAGGTCTTAAATATGTTACATTTAACCTACTGTAATTTGTACGTTTTTCAGGAGGTGGACTACATGCACGCATTATTGGTTACCCTTTTAGTCATCGTATGTATTGGTCTAATTGTGGTAGTACTTCTTCAATCAGGGAAAAGCGCAGGTCTTTCTGGAGCAATATCTGGAGGCGCAGAACAATTATTTGGAAAACAGAAAGCACGGGGCATCGATTTGGTACTCCACCGCATCACCATTGTTTTGTCAGTATTGTTTTTCATTTTGACGATTTTAGTTAGTTATTTCAAACTCTAATCTTAAACTCCGAAACCTGATCCAATTGCGGCTCAGGTTTTTTTATTGAATAAAAATGTATACATAATTTTCTAAAAAGCATATTTATGGATTACTCCAGAAATGTTTGCTAAAAATAATACTATATTAGTGTAATTTTAAAAAGTTATGATTCGAAGGAGTTTCATCTATGAAAATTGTTGCAGCAAAACCATTTACTTTTAAAGCTGGGAAAAGAGCGGTGTTATTGCTGCATGGGTTTACCGGGAATACAGCAGATGTTCGGATCCTCGGTCGTTTTCTTGAAAATAAAGGATATACTTGCCACGCACCGCTCTATAAAGGGCATGGAGTACCACCAGAGATGTTAGTTCAAACAGGTCCAGAGGATTGGTGGAAGGATGTAATGGGCGGGTATGAACTATTAAAATCAATGGGACATGAGGAAATTGCCGTTGGGGGACTTTCGTTAGGCGGCGTATTTTCTTTGAAATTGGGTTACACTGTTCCTATAAAGGGAATTATTCCGATGTGTGCTCCGATGTACATAAAAAGTGAAGAGGTTATGTTTAAAGGAATACTGGAGTTCGCAAGAGAATATAAACAACGTGAAGGAAAATCGGCTCAACAGATCGAAATGGAAATGGATGAATATCAAAAAACACCGATGAATACATTGAAGGCTTTGCAAACACTTATTTCGGGGGTTCGCCAAAATGTTGATATGATATACGCACCTACATTTGTGGTTCAGGCTCGGAACGATCATATGATCAACACAGACAGTGCCAATATTATATATAACGAAGTAGAGTCCCACATAAAAGAAATAAAGTGGTATGAGGAATCGGGACATGTTATCACTCTTGATAAAGAACGGGATCAATTACATGAAGATATTTATCGGTTTTTAGAACGCCTTGATTGGAAAGAATAAGAAAATGGATTGCAGGAATTGTTCGTTTTAAAAAATAAAAAAATAATAATCTCCTTAAAGGAGGGATTCATATGGAAGAAATACAGCAACATGTTGACAGGCTTTTGCAATATATGAAGGATGAAGCCTATAAGCCGCTAACAGTCCAGGAGCTTGAAGAGGCATTTGGGATTGAGGATTCGGCGGCGTTTAAAGATTTTGTAAAAGCGCTTGTGGTGATGGAAGAAAAGGGACTAGTTTTAAGAACCCGCAGTAACCGTTATGGACTGCCTGAAAAAATGAATTTAGTTCGTGGGAAATTAGCGGGTCATGCAAAGGGATTTGCGTTTGTTATCCCGGATGAACCTGGAATGGATGATATTTTTATCCCACCTAATGAAACGAATAACGCTTTACATGGTGATATTGTATTAGCACGTGTATCATCGGGAGCCTCTGGTCAACGTCGAGAAGGTACGATTGTCCGAATTCTTGAAAGAGGCATTCAGCAAATTGTGGGAACGTACTCAGAAAGTAAGAATTTTGGATTTGTGCTTCCGGATGATAAGAAGTTTACTAGCGATATTTTTATCCCAAAATCAGTATCTATGGGTGCTGTGGATGGGCATAAGGTAGTTGTTAAGTTGACGACTTATCCAGAAGGTAGAAAAAGTGCAGAGGGAGAAATTATCCAAATCCTTGGTCATAAAAATGACCCAGGAGTGGATATCCTGTCGGTAATTCATAAACACGGTTTACCCCTTGGATTTGAAGAGGAAGTGCTCAACCAAGCGAACCAAACCCCTGAATCAATTGACGAAAGTGAAATTGCTAATCGTCGTGACCTTCGTAATGAGGTTATTGTCACGATTGATGGAGCAGATGCAAAAGATTTAGATGACGCTGTTCAAGTTAGTAAGCTGGAAAATGGACATTATAAGTTAGGGGTTCATATTGCTGACGTCACCTATTATGTTACAGAGGGTTCGCCGATTGATCTTGAAGCACGGGACAGAGGTACGAGTGTTTATTTAGTTGACCGTGTCATTCCAATGATACCACACCGGCTATCTAATGGAATTTGTTCATTAAATCCAAAGGTGGATCGGTTAACCCTTTCTTGTACGATGGAAATTACACCAGACGGAGAAGTCGTCCACCATGAAATTTTCCAAAGTGTGATTAAAACGACTGAACGAATGACATACTCCGATGTAAATAAAATCCTTACCGACAAAGATGAGGAATTGTTAAAACGTTATGAACCTCTCGTTCCCATGTTTGAAACAATGGAAGAGCTTGCTGAAGTTTTACGAAAAAAGCGGATGCACCGTGGTGCGATCGATTTTGATTTTAAAGAAGCCAAGGTTTTGGTGGATGAAGAAGGAAAACCAACCGATGTGGTCCTTCGAGAACGTTCAGTTGCTGAAAAGCTAATTGAAGAGTTTATGTTGGCTGCAAATGAAACAGTTGCCGAGCATTTCCATTGGTTAGAAGTTCCGTTTATTTACCGAATTCACGAGGATCCGAAAGAGGATAAGCTCAGACGTTTCTTTGAGTTTATCACCAACTTTGGGTATATCGTAAAAGGGACCGCTAACTCGGTTCATCCAAGAGCACTTCAGGAAATTATTGAAGAGGTTCGCGGGAAGCCAGAGGAAATGGTTATCTCCACTGTGATGTTGCGGTCGATGCAACAGGCAAAATATGATCCAGAAAGCCTAGGCCATTTCGGACTTTCTACTGAGTTTTATACCCATTTCACATCACCTATTCGGAGATATCCTGACTTGATTGTGCATCGGTTGATTCGAACGTATTTAATTGAGGGTAAATTAGATCCTGCGACTAGAGAAAAATGGGATGCAATCCTTCCAGATATCGCGTTGCATTCTTCGAAAATGGAGCGTCGTTCAGTGGATGCTGAACGGGAAACGGATGACCTTAAGAAGGCTGAGTTTATGGCCGATAAAATTGGTGAAGAGTATGATGGAATCATTAGTTCTGTCACGAACTTTGGGTTATTTGTAGAACTGCCAAATACAATCGAAGGTCTTGTTCATGTAAGTTACATGACCGATGATTATTATCGCTTTGATGATCGTCATTTTGCGATGATTGGAGAACGGACAGGGAATGTTTTCCGGATTGGTGATGAGATTACGATTCGAGTGATTAACGTCAATAAGGATGAACGCTCGATTGATTTCGAAATTGTCGGCATGAAGGGTACACCTCGTCGAGAACGCAGTGGTACACCGCGCGTCTTTAAGACGGGTAGCGATCAAAAAAAACCACGTCAAAGCAAGAGCCGGCCAGAAGCTTCAGCTAAGTCTTCTTCACCGCAAAACGGGAAGAAAAAGAAGAAAAGCTACGATAATGCTTCAAAGGCGAAAAGGGAAGGTAAGAAAAAAAAACGGTAAATTATAGAGGGAGCCTCTTTGTTAAGTAGGGCTCTCTTTTCTCTAGTCACCTTTTTTGCTAAAATAGAGAGATAGAAATGAGGGGAAGTCTAATGCCAAAAGGCGAGGGTAAGGTTGTCGCACAGAATAAAAAAGCAAACCATGATTACTTTATTGAAGAAACATATGAAGCGGGAATTGTCCTTCAGGGAACCGAGATTAAGTCAATCCGTGCCGGCCGCGTTAATTTAAAGGATTCATATGCCCGGATTCTCAATGGAGAAATGTTTCTATACAGTATGCACGTTAGCCC
The DNA here is from genome assembly GCF_000242895.2 of Bacillus sp. 1NLA3E. Classification (NCBI taxonomy): domain Bacteria; kingdom Bacillati; phylum Bacillota; class Bacilli; order Caryophanales; family Bacillaceae; genus Bacillus; species Bacillus sp. 1NLA3E. The sequence continues at coordinate 4,147,042 of NC_021171.1, read as the reverse complement.
ATATGAGCAGGGAAATCGCTTTAATCATGATCCACTAAGAACGAGAAAGCTGTTGCTTCATAAAAAGCAGATTGCGACTTTAATTGGTGAAACGAAAGAAGCTGGCTATGCGCTTGTTCCACTAAAAATGTACTTAAAAAATGGATTTGCAAAAGTTTTAATTGGTCTCGGAAAAGGGAAAAAGAATTATGATAAACGTGAAGACTTAAAGCAGAAGGAAGCTAAGCGTGAAATTGCTCGTGTATTTCGCGATAAGCAGAAGATGTAACTGGGGCATGGTCATCACTTGGATTTTGTCGATTGGCGTTCGAGGAGTTTAGTTGAAAGCTGGAATGGCAAGTCAGGTAGAATGTTACAATTGAAAAATCGATTTACTATGTTATAATTATAAATGTCACCAAGGTGACAGTATAACTTTTGCTCGAGACTTCAATGAGCAATCCTAACGTCAAGCGTGCGAATAGCCGCTGACCCTTCTAACATGGGGACGCTACGGATTCGACAGGGGTAGTTCGAGCTTAGGTTGCGAGTCGAGGGGATCGGCCTCGTTAAAACGTCAAAGCCTATAACTGGCAAAACTAACAACAACCTAGCTTTCGCAGCTTAATACTGCATAGCTGTTCGCCCCTCCATCGCCTATGTGGTAGGGTAGCGGACTCACTCTAAGTAGGCTACGCCGGATTCCACCGTCTGAGGATGAAGGAAGAGAACAACCAGACTAGCTACTCTGCCGCCTGTCGGTAGGCATATGAAGTAGCGAAACGCCAATATGCCGACTACACTCGTAGAAGCTTAAGTGCCGATATTTCTGGACGTGGGTTCGATTCCCACCGTCTCCACCATACATAGGTGGAACCAAGACTAGCCAATGGCTATGTGAATTGAACTATAATTTTGCCGAATTTGCAATGAAATGCTTCAATTTACTTTAGGCAAAAATATACTTCAAATCAAATTGAATGCTGTTAAAAGAACTGTAGATAATATTCTACAGTTCTTTTTTACTTTTTTTCGTATTTTATATAAATAATGCTGGGAATATACAATTAACGGCAAATTCTTTGCAGGTAATAGGTTCGAATTCTGAAATGTCTAATGCCGCCGCTATAATATCTGAATATGGAGGTAATCCAAATTTAGGTCTTTATTTTGCTAATGGCTCTGTTAAACTCCCTCAGTTTAATGCGATTTTCTCCCGAATGCTCGCTAATTCGCAGGATTTCATAGTCCCATATTTTGAATTAACAGTTAAGTGGAATGAATTCAGATCATTATTGGCTCGTGGAGGCATAGTGAAATAAAGGGATAAATAATAACCCCAATTTTTACCATGTGATGTACATGCTCCACGCCGCCCCTGGAGGCTTTCCCTCCCATGTCTCAACGGGTCAATTGCCCTTTCATTCCTTCGTCATGCCTACCCAAGGGGTGGAGGCCAGTCAAGCTAGATTAATGGGTCTATGCCCTTTTGTTTAACAAATCTGGTACTCCGTACATATTTATTATCCTGCGAATAAGCCAGCATTCGGTTTATACAATTCTGTTATCTAATTTATTTTTGGTGTCACATTTAAGAAATCAGATTTAGTTCAAGGTTCTATCGTAACTATGCTGCCAACACAATAATGTGGTTAACTTTTTCAGGACAGTAGAACTCATTTCGGCGAGCGATGCCCACAAAAATCCTCGCAAGTTTCCCAATCAATTTCATGATTGACTTCATTTTCTTCATCTTTTTTACTTTTACATTATAGGAGTGTATTGCTTTAAATTCCGGATTATTCACTACAAGACTCATTGTAGCTAAATATAGGAAACGTCGTAGTCTAGACCTTCCTCGCTTAGAGATGACAATTTGACCTTTCCACTTCCCTGAACTTGCTTCAGCTAAGTGTAATCCAGCATGGCGAAGCAAAGAATTCCCATGAGAAAAACCACTTAAATCTCCTGCCTCACCTAAAATACCTGCCAATGAAATTACACTAATGCCTTTAATGGCAAGTAATTTATAAGCGAAAGGGATCTTTAATAGAGCATCAGTAACTTGTTCCTCCACTCTTTCGAGTTGTTTTAAAGCTAAATCATATTCCTCTAATAATTGTTCCAAATGAAATTTATAAGCATCAAGTGCTTGCTTTGTTCCAACTGATTTTCCAGCTACCTGAATGAGTAATAGTGCCTTTTTTAAACCAGGTTGTCTCTTCATGATTGATTTCCAACCCATTATTACTTCCTCGGGCTCCATAGTTCCTAATTCTACAGGGGATGGGAATAGACGAAGGGTTGCAATTGCCCCTTTAGCGGTAATATCTTTAAACACCTGTCGGAGTTCGGGAAATACAATATCTACCCACCGATTTAATTGGTTAGTAGAACTTACGAGACGCTTAACAACTACATCACGATTAGACATAAGAACCCTAAGTTTTTCAAATGACTCAGATGTAGGCCTAACCTCAGAGTAGTAACCGTTTTTCACCATATCAGCTATAACCAAAGCATCTTTTTTATCACTTTTAGATTGAGTATTATCACGATTTTCTTTATTTCTTTTTACTAAATAGGGATTTACCGTTACCACTTCAATATTATGCTTAAAAAGCCATTTTGAAAGATTAATCCAATAGTGTCCAGTAGGTTCCATCCCAACAATAGATTCATCTAAATTGTTTATTCTTTGAAGATTATTAATCCATTTTAATAAACTAGAAAATCCTTCTTCATTATTAGTAAATGTAAGTGGATCACCAACTACAATTCCGCGGAAATTAACAGCTCGGGCTACATGTAATTGTTGAGCAATATCTATCCCAACAACAAGATGTTTAACGGAAATTCTTTCTATTAGTTGATTTTGTTTGTTTTGCATTTTAAACTTCAAAGTAGGGTTCCTCCTTAAGGTTGAGTTTGAGTGGTGTCTTACTCATATCTTACTGAGGAGCCCTATTTTTTTCAAACTCGAAAAATAACGTTCTACAGGAATGCTAGAATGTTGATTTCCGTTCCATGCGCTTCGCTTTCCGCGGGGCGGGCGGTGAGCCTCCTCGGCGCTAAAGCGCCTGCGGGGTCGCACCTGTCCCGCTGCTCCCGCAGGAGTCTTCGCGCCTTCCACTCCAATCAACATTGTGCAAAAAATCAACATTGAGCTTTAACACAGCCTTGCTAATAAATCAGGGGCAGGAACAACTATAAATTATATTGATATTTGGTATACCCTTTCTTAATAAGGAGGTTCCAATATGATTATTGGAGATGTTATACAAATTGGAGATTATCAAATGAAAATAATAAATATCTTAACTGATGAGGATGGTGTAACTATAATCTCATTTTTACCAGTCAAAGCCAATTCTTTAAATAATCCTAAAGGGGTTTGGGGCAATTAACATCATGGAGGGATATTAATGGATGAGAACATTGAAAATGTGAAATTAACAAGTGCAGAAATCGCAGGATTATGGTCTACCTATATTAGCGATAGCATGGTGACTGCATTATGGCTCACTTTTCGGAGACATGTACTGATCCTGAAATCAAAACTATTATCGAAGAAACCATCCGGATTGCTAAAAATCATATGAGTACCGTTGAACAGTTATTTTTACAAGAGGGAATTGTTGTTCCAGAAGAGTTTAAGGTTGAGAAACATGTTATTCCAAATGCACCAAAACTATTCTCTGACTTATTCTACATAACATATGTGCTTGAAATGTGTAAATTTGGAGTTGGTTCACACACTGCAGGTTTTACAGCTTCAGCATGGAAAGATGTACGGTTACTGTACAAAAACTTTATAAGATGATGCTTCCCAGCAATACAATGAGACTGTTGATATTTCGCAAAAGAAAGGGATATACATTCGAATGCCTTTTATGAATTATCCCATGAAAAATACGTTGACAAGAAAAATTATTTGATAGGCTGGTTTGGCCGAAGAAGGTCCTTATCTGGAATTGAGGCTAACCATGAATGCAATTCAGAATGATTTAGGAAGGGCAACCTGTATTGGTTTGTCGCAGGTAGTTCAGGATCCGGAAATTCAAGATTACTTTATGAATGGAAAAAATTATATAAGCATTTTATAAACTCTATTCATGATGTGTTAACAGAATCTGATGTACCGACCCCATCACCTTGGGATTATAGTATAACGGATTCGACAGTTGCTCCTTTTTCAGATCACTTAATGCTTTCCATTATAGTCGTTCTCCCAAACATCGGAATTTTAACTTATGGTGAGGCTTGGCTGATAATTTGCGAAGGGATATAAGTGCCATGTATGCCAACTTCTTAACCAAGACAGGAACTTATGGAGAAGATGGTATCAATCTATTAATTGAGCTGGGATGGATGGAACAACCTCCAAAATTTGAAGATCGTGATTTAATAGCTGCAAAACAATAACTTGGTAAAACTTACAACTGGTTAAATAATGCAATGTGACAAGATTAAATCGATTGAATAAAAGCCCTTCTCGCTTGGGAGGGGCTTTTAAAACGGCAAATCCAAATCTGGAATTGGTGCCTACTCGAGCTGCTGTAGAAGTCCGGTTATGCCGTTTTCTTCATTTAAAATACTTACATGTAACCCACAGATTAAATCCTCGACCTAAATAATTGCAAGCTAAAAAACTGGACTAAATATGTTCACAAGTGTGACATTGTTTAAATAAATCCTCATTTTCACCATCACTATAAACTCTCGACCAACTACAAAAATTCTCTAAAATCTGTACTAACGAGTGACCCTTATCCGTCAAAGAATATTCGACTCTTGGTAGAATCTCATTGTCCTCGTTGTACTGCCTACGGTTTATTAACTTATTTGCTATCATTTCCTTTAATGTAGTTCCAAGAACGGTGTCGGTAACATCGATAAGTTCATTTTTTAAATCGGTATACCTCAACGTCTTATTGTATGATAAAACACAGATAATTCTTGCATTCCATTTTCCTCTGATCATATATAATGCATATTCTAAAGGACAACGAATGGTTGAGTTCAGTTTGCGTTGATACATTACTATCACATTTCCTTTCAATATTCAAAGTTGCTATCCAAAATAATTTTCTAATATCTTGATGTACCCTAAAGTATTAATATATCAAGGTTTCTTGATTATTAATGTTTTCTTGTGATTAGTAATTTTTAAAATTTGGGCACCAAACACGCCACCTGTAATCTTCTTTAGACGAGGACAAAGAATATGGAGTTTAAATGTTTCCCGAATTGTTGAGGAACTAACCGGCACCTTAATAAAATTTTGCTTGGCGGACCAGTTGGATTAGGATCACTTATCATCGCCTTGCTCTCGGGGGAATTATCCAATTTGTTAATGAAAAAAAAGATACTATATCACAGAAGGATAAATTCATTGTCCAGAGTGGAAGTCTGACCCAAATGCCATAAAAAATACCAAATCATTTCGACAAGTATTTTTATAACTCTTCTTTTTTAGACTTATTTAACAAAGCTTACAGATCGATTTCCAATGAAGGAGTCGACTTTTTAGGAATTTTAATATGATTGTATCCAAACTACATGGTGACAAATAAGGTAAGCTAGACAAGATATTTCATCAATCAAATTTCTTGTCTGGCTTATTTCCTTATTCACCACTAGAAATATTGGATATTCAGCCGCTTCTTTTTGTAGTAAGTTCACTGGACCTGTTTAAGGCGGCATTGACCAAACATTAACCTATTAAATCATAGAATTAAAATAGCCATAAAACTGAACGGCTCGCCATAGGTACATGGAATCCTACTACGGTATCGGCGCAATGCTCAGTACCGTACAACGGTTAATCCTCCTTTTCAGAGGAATCCTCTTTATTATCTTCAAAAAAGAGGGTGTCTAGAAAAGACATCCCTACTTAAAAGCCGTTTTATTTTAATCCGCTAATGAAGGTTTCAACTTCTTCCTGCGTTTTGCGATCTTTGCTTACAAAGCGGCCTAAATCCTTGCCGTTATCAAAAGCAATAAAGCTTGGAATTCCAAATACATCAAGCTGCTGACATAAGTCGATATATTCATCGCGATCTACACGAACAAAAGTATAATCATTAAATTTTGATTCTACTTCCGGCATAAACGTTTCGACAAACCTACAATCAGGACAATAGCCCGCTGAGAAAACAAATAAATGCTTCCCTTCATTTTTTAACTGTTCAAACTTCTCCATGGATTCTAAGCTTTTCATGTTCCTTACCTCCTCGTATCGTCTGTTTAGAATTCACTTTCAAGGTTATTTCCCAGTTAGTGTGATGTGCCCCCACTAACTGGAAATCTAAGTGTTATTGTTTAGAAAGTCATAAGTTGTTACGACTGTCACATTTTTATGTTTTTATTCTTTTAGGTCAAAATCACATTCTTTAAGAGGAACGACTTTTGTCTTTTTAATAATTTTATAGCCAAACCATAAAAGGAGAAAGGCAGGAATACTGATATACGTCGATACTATTTCCACCCAACCTTGATCATTAATCAATACGACTTGTCCAAATACGAAGATAAACAGGAACAATATAGTGATAATCGGCCCAAAAGGGAACCATTTAGCCTTGTACGGTAATTGACTTAAATCTCTGCCTTGGGCAATATATGCCTTACGGAAACGGTAATGACTTACCGCAATCCCCAGCCATTTGATAAACCCTGTCATGGCAGAGGCGTTCATCAGCCAAAGAAAGACAGAGCCGTTGCCGAACAAAGAAGATAAAAACGTTAGAACCCCTACGATTGAAGTGAGAAATAACGCAAACATTGGAACTCCGCGCGAGTTGAGTTTAGCAAAGATGCGCGGTGCTTTTCCTCCTTCTGCTAATGCCCAAAGCATACGGGAAGAACCATACATAGCAGAGTTTGCTGCCGATAAAACAGATGTTAACAGCACAGCGTTCATTGCGGAGGCGGCAAATGCTAATCCAGCTCTTCTAAAGACTAGTGTGAAAGGGCTGATGGAAACATTTTTGATACCTGTTTTTAGTAAATTCGGATCTGTGTAGGGGATAATCAAACCGACAACGAAAATGGTAAGCACATAGAATATAAGGATTCTCCAAAAAATAGATCGAATCGCTTGCGGCACATTTTTAGCCGGATCTTTTGTTTCACCGGCAGCAGTTGCCACTACCTCTGTGCCTTGGAAAGCAAAACCGGCTACGAGGATCACACTAAAGATTGAAAGCATTCCGCCATGAAAAGGCGCATCACCACGTGTAAAGTTACCAAAACCAACTGCATGTCCTCCCATGATTCCAAAAATCATGGCAACACCTACAACGAGGAATATAATGATTGCAATGACTTTAATACTGGCAAACCAGTATTCGCTTTCACCATAGCCCTTGACAGATAAAATATTTAGCACTAACAAAAAGGCCAAAGCCAATCCACTCCACAAAAGTGAAGACGAGTTTGGGAACCAATAGTGCATGATCATAGAGGCGGCAGTTAAGTCGGCTGGTAGTGTAATAGCAGTGGTATACCAATAATTCCATCCTAAAGCAAATCCAAAAGCGGGATCAACAAACTTTGTTGCATGTGTTTCAAACGATCCCGATACTGGCATAAACGAGGCCATCTCTCCTAGACTAGTCATGACAAAATACACCATTGCTCCTACCAGGATGTATGCTACAAGTGCACCTCCTGGTCCCGCAGTGTTGATGGCTGACCCGCTGGACACAAACAACCCGGTTCCAATTGCACCACCAATGGCCATCATCGTTAAATGCCTTGCTTCCAGCTTTCGTTGTAATCCTTTTTCTTTCTTTACGGCAGGATCGTTGAAGGTGCTTAACTCTTTTTCTGATTTCCCCATATAAGTAGCTCCTTATTATTTAATAAATGAAATTTGTTTAAAAACCACATTTACCATAATTTCCCATTATTTGTTTCAACGCACGTTCCAGTAAAGATCTTGTACAAGCAATATTTATTCTTACAAATTGACCGCTATCTTTGCCATATGTGATTCCGGCATTGACTCTAACCCCGAAATCCTCGAAAAATTTGATCACTCCTTCGCTGTCTAAGCCCAGTTCCTTACAGTCAATCCACAACAAATAGGAACATTCAGGGTACTGAACCTTTAATTTTGGTAAATGTTGATCGATAAATTCAATAGCAAACTCGATATTGTTTCGTAAATACTCATTTAATTCATCTGCGTAATAATCGCATTGATTATAAGCAGTTATTAAAGCCTCAACCCCCAAATAGTTATAATCGAAATGATACTTGACATAAATATCATCAAACGCCTTCTTTAGTTTTTTGTTTTTTACAATCACATAAGCACTAAAGAACGACGCCAAATTAAAGATTTTACTCGGAGAGTTCATCACTACTATATTTGGATCCTCTTCCTCACAAAGCTCTAAAAAGGATGTAAAAGGAAGCCCTTTGTGGATCATGTCACTATGAATTTCATCACTTATGATGATCACGTTATTTTCCCGGCATAAATCTACCATTCGGGTCATCTCTTCTTTTGTCCATACCCGACCAATGGGATTGGCAGGGTTACATACCAAAAGTATTTTTACATCCTGCATCTTCAGTTTATTATCTAAATCTGCAAAATCAATATCGTACCTTCCATTTTGGTATAACAAGGGATTGTCGACAGCTTTTCTATTGAAATTCTCAATTACCTTTTTAAATGTGGCATAGACTGGAGGCTGAATTACCACTTTGTCTCCCGGATTGGTATAAGCATCTAAAAACATCCATAAAGAGCCTGTCATTAATCCGGGAGCATAACTAATTTCGTTTTTCCTAATATTGATTTTATGATGGCGGCTATACCAACCTTTAATAGCATCCGTAAATCGAGCATGCGGAAAATATCCATATCCAAATACTCCAAAATCCACTTTTTTCCTCAGGGCATCTAATACTTCACGTGGTGCCTTATAATCGGTATCGGCAATCCCGAGTGGAATCAAAGTGCCGCCTTTCCCTTCATTGTCCCACTTATCGGAATCAGTACCAGTTCGATTCATCATTTCATCAAAGTTGTGTATCATGCCTACCCCTCATTTCTCTAAAATTACTGCAAATGCTATTACATTTTTGTGTAAATCGTTAATATTATTCAACAAAGATTTTTAGAGTCAGCTGGACATATCCCGGAATATGTCCAGGGAACAGATCCTTTTAAACGGCTCCAAACAACATATTAATCTTTTCATCCGTCCATCCAAAAATTCCACCGGTGTGAATAAACAATATGTTTTGGCTTTCTTGAAAGTTTCCATTTTTAAGTTCGTTGTACAAACCATACATCGCCTTCCCGGTATATACGGGGTCAAGGATTAATCCTTCTTCTTGTGCAAATTTCTCGATAAATTTCAGTTCATCTAATTGGCTTTTGCCATAACCTAATCCTATATAGCGATCAATAATGTTGATCTCCGAAGTCGAAAAACAGAAATGATTGTCTCTATATTGATTCATATCTGTTAAAACATGTAATATATCATGAACTGCTTCTTCACTCTGATTTAATACACTCATACCAATTATGGTTTTATTTTGATGGCTTTCTTTATTTGCATATGACAATCCGGCATATGTACCGCCTGAGCCGTTGGTCACCACAATCGTATCAAACACTAATCCTAATTCCTGTTCCTGGTGCAGGATTTCATAATAGGCGTCTACATACCCTTGTGCACCAATGCCGTTTGAGCCTCCCATCGGAATAACATAAGGGCGGTGTCCGGAGTCAATCAATTCCTCCTTCAATTCTTCGATCATAGGTGTTAAATCCCGGTACTCATTCTCACTTACAAGCTTAATCTTTGCACCTACTAATTGATTGAAAAACAGATTCCCTTCCATCCGATTTATTTCTCCGGCTTTTAAAATTAACAAAGTTTTCATTCGAAATTTAGCCGCTAAAACAGCAGTTGCTCTCGCATGGTTCGATTGAATCCCACCACTGGTAATTAGATAATCACATTTTTGGTTTTGGGCATCTTGAAGCAAATATTCCAGCTTTCTGATCTTATTTCCCGATGTAGCCATTCCTGTTTGGTCATCACGTTTGATAAAGACGGTTTTATTTAAGTGTTTATTGAAAAAGTTCAATTTTTCAATCTTTGTAGGTACATTGGCAATCGTTATTCTGTTCATAAAGCACGTTCCAATCCTTATAGTACTTTTTTCCGTAATGCAGATGCGGCTTTTACATGATCTAATGCCTTGTGTAAATCATTAAGAAGGTCATCTTTATCTTCAAGCCCGCAGCTTAGTCGAACTAACCCGTCGGTCACCCCTAATTCAATTCGTCCTTTTTCAGGGATTACGGCATGAGACATGGTGAACGGATAAGATAATATGGATTCTACCCCGCCTAAACTCACGGCGACTATCGGAATGGTCACATGGGCAAAAAAGTTTTTTACATTTTCATAGTTTCCTAAATCAAAGGTCAGGACAGCCCCTCCACTGCTTGCTTGGGAATAATGGATCTTTCTACCTTTGTGATGTTCAAGACCAGGGTAATAGACGGCCTTCACTTTGCTATGTTTTTGGAGCTCTTTCGCAATATATGCCGCGTTTTCTACTTCCTTTTCCATACGGACTTTCATTGTCTTGATTCCTCTTAAAATTAACCAACAATCATATGGGGGAAGCATACTACCAAGCATTTTTTGTGTTTTGTATAACGTATCAGAAATCTCTTGGTCGTTGGTCACAACCATTCCGGCGGTTACATCACTATGGCCGTTAATAAATTTTGTCGCACTATGGATCACGATATCGACTCCGAGTTTAATCGGATTTTGGTAAATTGGCGTCATAAACGTATTGTCAATAATGGTCAGTAGATTGTGTTGTTTTGCTAATTTTACAACACCTCTTATATCGGTTATCGTTAACAATGGATTAGAAGGTGTCTCGATATAAATTCCTTTTGTTTTTTTCCTGATTGCTTTCTTCCAGGAATCGAGATCCGTTTCGTCCACGAAAGTGTATTCGATTCCGTATCTTGGAAACATCTCGGTTACAAGCTGATAGGCCCCTCCATAGATATCTTTGCATAAGATTAAGTGATCACCTTGTGAAAAATTAAGCAGCACCGTAGAAATCGCTGCCATACCAGATGAAAAGGCATATCCATATTTTGCATATTCCAAACAGGCAATCGTTTCCTCTAAAGCCTTTCTTGTGGGATTACCAAATCGAGTATAGGTAAACTCTTGTGATTCTGTAAATTGTGCTTGATGAAAGGTGGAGGCTTGATAAATAGGTACGGATGAACTTCCAGTATGCGGATCAATTAACGGACCACCGTGAATTAATTTTGTATCTAGCTTCATCTTCCTCACTCCTTTTTATTTATCAAGTACTGCAATAACCTCAATCTCAACTAAAGCATTTTTTGGCAGTTTTTCAACTGCAACAGCCGTTCTTCCAGGGTAAGGAGAAACAAAAAATTCTTTATATGCTTCATTCATAGCATTGAAATCATTCATATTATGTAAATAGACAGTCGTTTTTATGATATTATCCATAGTGCAGCCATTTTCTTCGAGGATTGCTTTGACATTTAATAGAGATTGTCTTGTTTGATCTTCAATTTTATTGCTCGGAAATTCGTTTGTTTCTGGATTAATTGGAAGTTGTCCGGACGTAAATATTAAATTGCCTGTTATACGAAATGCTGAGTAAGGGCCAATTGCCTCTGGATATTTTTTCATTTAAAACACTCCTTAATAATTTTTTATTATCATGATAATATTATATTATCAAAAGATATTAATATATCAATAAAATTTTATAATGATTAGAATTTTTTTTATCATAAGGATATCTAAAAAAACGTTTAATTTTTTTGTTGAAATGTATAGCCAAAATCCCATGGTTATACTATTTTCATATATGAATTCTTGGTATTATTTTGTTGAACCGCTTTATCCATCTGGAAAATGTATTCAATAATTGTTAAACTTTTAAGGTGAATAGATTAATTTTTTAACCTGTTTCCACATTGATTTATCATGAGGAATTATAAGAATCTATTATTTTTATGGGGAGTTCACTATGAATATGAAAGTTAAGAATAAAGAAATTATTGATCACTACAAAAAACTGGTGGAATTTTTAGGAAAAGTCCTTGGGGAAAACTATGAGGTTATTTTACACATTATCGAGAAAGGCAATTCCTATGTTGGAGCCATTGCAAATAATCATATCAGCGGGCGAACGGTTAGTGCACCATTAACAGGACTTGCTCTTAAAATGATGAAAGACAGAACGTATTTAGATAAGGACTATATAACAAACTACAAAGGTTTTACTAAATTAGGTGAAGAAATTCGAGGTTCTACTTATTTTATTAAAGATGAAAATAATGAATTAATTGGAATGTTTTGTATCAATTTTGATTCAAGTAAACATAGAAAAATTGCCATTGACATTCTGGATTTAGTTCAGACACAACTAAACATGATAAGCCCAACTTTAGTTGAAACAGCTATTTCTAAAAAAGAAAAAATAGAAGAACACCATGATCATGAATTTATCGAATATTTTTCAGATTCAATTGAAGAGGTTGTAAAGTCAATCGTTGACCCCTCTCTTTTAAATCCAAATATCATTCTAAAACAGGAACAAAAAATAGAAATAATAAAACAGTTATACAAGAAAGGAATATTTCAATTAAAAGGTGCCGTATCCCAAGTCGCTGAGTTATTGAATGTATCTGAACCCAGTATATACAGATACTTAAAAATAATTGATAAGGATAAAAAGTAAAAGGGACTACATTTACATTGACTTTACTTATTTGATAAGAGCCTATTCGTTGAACAAGACGAAGGGCTCATTTTTTTTAGAAAACTATTTATGATCCGGTTTCCCCAACTGCACTTTTAAGTAGTCGGGTAGAAAGGAGCCTTTCTACCTTGCTATAAATTGGATCCCCCCCCTCATAGAACAGTGCTTGCCCTATTAAAGCACATGGTTCCTCCCAGTCATCATTTAAAGAATGCAGCTAATCTCTTTTCTCTCATAGATGAATGAGAATATTACCGATGGTCTTTCGCGAAGAAGTGCATAGCCTTTTTTAAAATTGCATTTTCCTCCTCCAAATCACGAATACGTTTTCGAAAGCCCGGAGCTGTTGGTAAACTGTGTCCACTTTTGAGTCTAATATCAATAAAATACTCTACCTTGTGTAGGATATCGACCAATAAATTTATTAGTAACTAATAAATTGCTGGGTTTGTTGAGCTATACTAAGCAACACTGATAAACTAAAAAAGCTTCTAAAAACCACATAGAAATATATACAAGGAGGTATGTACAGTTGGAGGTGAAAACATAGTTACAGTCTACAATCGAATTGATTTGTACAACAGACCAGCGGAAACAAAAGGTTATACAGACTGCGGAGAACCATTCCTAAAAACAATCAAAAGTCCGTAACAAAGACTTTGCTTATTTGAAACGAGAGCGTTTTAGGTTTGTCGTGGTTTACAGAAGCAAAAATGTTAGTATCGGAGGAACAGGAATGAGTATTAAACTTGACCGAAGAACCTTCCTCAAATTATCCGGAAGTGTTGCAGGAACGGTGGCAGTCTCAGGAACGTGGGAAGTTCTCACAAAAGAACAATTAGCTTCAGCAGTCAATACTGACGAGGGTACACAAGTTATTCCAGTATTATGTAATCACAACTGTGGGGGCCGTTGTCAGATCAAAGCCCATGTAAAAGATGGTGTAGTTGTAAGAATTACAACTGATGATAGACCGGACTTGGAAAATAATCCACAGTTACGTGCTTGTCTTAAAGGGCGTGCAACCCGTAACCGCGTTTATCATCCAGACCGCTTGAAATACCCTATGAAGAGAGTGGGTAAACGCGGTGAAGGTAAGTTTGAGAGAATTACTTGGGATGAGGCAACAGACCTTATAGCCAAAAATCTCAAAAAAATAGTAGATCAATACGGACCACACTCAGTTTATGTTAATTATGCCACTGGGGACGAAGGAGCCATGGCCGGAAGAACTAGTGCCAAGCGGTTAATGAATATGATGGGTGGTTATCTTGGCTATTATGGTTCCTATAGTTCCGCCTGTTTAAAATACACCGCTCCCTTCGTGACGGGATACCGGGATACCAATAGTTATCAAACTTTGCATCATTCAAAACTTATTATTTTAAGTGGATTTAATCCAGCTGAAACTGTCTTTGAGACGAACTCAAACTACTATCTGGCAAAAGCGAAAAAGGCCGGTGCCAAAGTTATTGTTATCGATCCTCGTTATACTGAATCTGCTGCAACGTTTGGGGATCAGTGGATTCCAATCGTTCCATCAACCGATACGGCTTTATTCTCTGCTATGGCTTATGTCATTATTACAGAAAATTTACATGATCAAGCTTTCTTGGATAAATATACAATCGGCTTTGATGAAGAGCATATGCCTGAAGGAGTTCCATCGGGGAATTCTTATAAAAGTTATATTTTAGGAACTACAGATGGACAGACAAAGACTCCTGAGTGGGCTGCTGCTATTACGGGAATCGATGCCAATACTATCAAAAATCTGGCAAGAGAGTATGCGACAACAAAACCTGCTCAGTTGTTGCAAGGTCTTGGCCCACAGCGTCACGCACAAGGTGAATCTTCTGTACGCGCTGGTATTGTTCTTGCCGCAATGACAGGGAACATTGGAATTCTCGGCGGCGGCTGGGGCGGCGGCGAAGGTGGCCGTAAATTAGGATTAGATGTCGGCGAATTACCTACAGGAGACAATCCTGTGGAAACACAAATCTCCGTGTTCATGTGGACGGATGCTGTGGTTCGAGGAACCGAGATGACTGAAAAAGACGGAGTTCAGAATGGTCCGCTGAAGAGCAATCTTAAGTTCATGTGGAATTTAGGCAGCAACACGTTAGTCAATCAGCACGCGGATATTAATAAAACGATTAAAATCCTAGAAGACGAAAGTAAACTAGAATATATCGTAGTATCGGAACAGTTTATGACACCAAGTGCAAAGTTTGCAGATATTCTTTTGCCGTCTGACCATGCCTTTGAACGGTATGACTTTGGCTTTCCGTGGACAGGTGAAAACTATATCCTGTTTGGAAATAAGGTCATTGAACCACCCGGCGAATGTAAGCACGATTACTGGTGGATGAGTAAAGTAGCTGAGAAACTGGGCCTTGGGGAGAAATTTACCGAAGGAAAGACCCAAGAGGATTGGATGAAACAGCTGGTTGCGGATGCACAGAAAGCAGACCCTCAATTCCCAAGCTGGGAAGAACTTAAGAAGAAGGGCCTCTATCGAAGTGATGCCAGGGAATACGTCTCATACGAAAAAGAGATTAAGGATCCAGCCAACAATCCATTCCAAACCCCTTCAGGGAAAATTGAGATTTTCTCAAAAACACTCTTTGATATGAAAAACGATGAAATTCCTGGAGTTCCTAAATACACTCCTGCCGCAGAGGGGCCTGAGGATTCGCTCAGAGAAAAATATCCGCTCCAGTGTTTTGGACCACATATTAAAAGGCGTACCCATTCAACTTGGGATGAAACTCCGTGGATGGAAGAGGCTGAGCCGCAACAGATGTGGATTAACCCTGAAGATGCTCAAGCTCGCGGACTGCAAGATGGAGATAAGGCCAAAGTGTACAATGACCGTGGAGCGCTAGTGATCCCTGTTCGTATCACCAAGAGAATTCGTCCGGGGGTTGTGTCCATTCCTCAAGGCGCTTGGTATACTCCTGACGATAAAGGAGTTTGTCAAAGAGGATGTATTAATATTCTTACCAGTCAACGTCCTACACCTCTTGCCCATGGTAACGGTCAACATACTAACTTGGTACAAGTTAAGAAACTCTAAAAGAGGAGGGTAAAGTCGTGGCGAAAGACCAGATGGCGTTTTACGTCGATACAACCAAATGCATCAATTGTAAGACTTGTGAAATCGCTTGTAAAGATATCAACAATGCTGCTTTGGGACAACGGATTCGTAAAGTGAGAAGCTTTGAGGTAGGAGAGTACCCTAAAATCTTTGTATATAACATTTCTATGTCTTGCAACCATTGTGAAGATCCACAATGTGTAAAAGCCTGCCCAGCAGGGGCATACACCAAGCGTGAAGATGGTATTGTCGTGCATAATCCAGATCTCTGTATTGGATGCCGTTATTGTACTTGGGCATGCCCGTATGGGGCTCCACAGTTTAACGAAGAAGTGGGTAAGGTGAGAAAGTGTAACATGTGTATTGATAATGTGAAAGAAGGGGAGCTTCCAGCTTGTGTAAGTGCATGCCCAACGCGTGCCATTGAAATTGGAAAGTTGTCTGATTTTGAAAATCGGCCAGGTTCTACAATTTCGATTCACAACCTTCCCTCACCTGGTATCTCCAAACCTTCAACCCGCTACAAAGTAAAACCTGAAGCAATGAAGGGATAAGAAAGGTGGAATTTTTTATGGAATGGCCCTTGGTACTATTTACAATCGCTTTACAGTTAGCATGTGGTTTGGCATTGGCTGTCACATTAATTGACCAAAAAAGTCGATCCGCAACCTCAAAGATGGCCCGTATTCTAGGGATATCAATATTTCCTTTGACTGTCGTTGGAATTTTTTCATCACTTATGCATTTAGGAAATCCATTGCACGCAGCGAACTCCTTGCGACATTTGGGAAGTTCTTGGTTAAGTCGTGAGGTACTTTTTTCAGGAATCTTTGCGTTCGCTGCACTTATATATAGCTATTTCTGGTTCAAAGAGCGACAATCGAACCGGGTTCTTCTTGGTTCCATTACGACGATACTTGGTCTCATATCGATTGCCTCTAGTTCAATGACCTATCTTCTTCCCTCGCAGGCTGCATGGAATTCCGGTTGGGTTCCGATGTCGTTTTTGGGGACAACCCTTCTCTTAGGGGCTTTTGGAGCACTTGTTTTGGGAAATTTAGATTTCAGTCATAAATCCTCAAGAACATTAGTCTGTCTTTCGGTTTTCGGTGGATTAGCTCTTATCGTTTCTACGGTATGGATGCTTTCCGGTCTTGGACAGGTTGTTGAGGATGAGGTAGCAACTCAGAGGCTGCAGAGGGCCTTACATCTTATTACCAATCAATATGCTATTTGGTTTGGCCTATATGTTTTGCTAGCCTGTGTATTACCTTTTACAGTGATGTTCAAGTATTGGAATGGAAGTCAGGTCTCTGGCTCGAACGAAGAGCCAGTTGTTACCGCAAAAGGAACCATTTCAAGCATCTATACAATGCTCTTTATTGCTGTTTTGATAGGTACGGTTATTGGACGAGCATTGATGTATGTTGTGGGAGTAGGAACATTACCACCATTCTAATACTAACGTTTACAATTTAAGTTTCATTTTACAAACGAGGGGTGTTGCTTTGGAAAGAATTCATTTCGTTTGCAACAACCCCTTCCACTATTAGTTAAGTATGGAGTGCCTGATCATTTCCCAACCAGGATCATTTTGAAGAGGTGGTCAAGATGGGTTTATTAAGCAAATGGGTAGAAAGTCTTGATTATCAATATGAAGTTTTAGCATCATGTACTCGGTATAAGAGTCCTCGTTCCACTTGTTTAAGATGTCTCGAGGTTTGCGAAAATAATGCTATCACTCTTGAAAATAATCGTCCTATTATCCAGAGAAATAAGTGTAATGAATGTGGTAATTGTATTGCCGCCTGCCCAGTTCAAGCAGTTGCAGGTATATTCCCAAAAAGAGCCGTTATTCAAAATAAACTCTTAATTTCAACTGATCATTTGCCTACTGTTAAGGAAATGTTGATACTTTTCAAAAAAGGTGTCAGAGAAATTATTTATGAGGATTCTTCGTTAACGGGCCCTTTGAAGGAGAGAGTAGAAGCAGTAAACTTGATTCTAAATCAACTAGGTGAAGATACTTTTTGTGTTTTAAATAAAGCATTAGAAAAAAATGAAGAAGTATATTCACGCAGAGAGCTTTTTTCTCTATGGAAAAAGGAAAGCCAATCTTTTTTGAAACAAGTAACTCCTGTAAACTGGCGATTTAATCATAAACAATTAGACGTAACAAAATATTATCCTTGTTATCAATTTACAAATATATCATTAGATCCCGAAAAATGTACATTATGCAAAGCTTGTGAACTTCTTTGTGAGAAAAAATGTTTCAGTAAATTAGAGACTACTTTTTCGATTGCTGCCCAATCTTGTTCTTCCTGTCGGTTATGTGTGGATATATGTCCGGAAAATGCTATCAGGTTGGATGAACATATTTCTGAAGTAAAAGATATCCATTATTCTATTTATCAAAAACAATGTTGTATTTGTCATGAACAATTTGAAACACTACGTGAAAACGAAGAACAATGTGTTTCATGTTCAAAACGAAAAAGGAGTTCTTTCGTCACATGAATTCAAAATATAAAGGTGTGAATGACCATGATTTCAAATATTGGAGGACCAGGTTTAATTTTAATAGTAACTCTTGCTCTCATTGTATTTGGTCCGAAGAAACTTCCAGAGATTGGTCGGGCGATGGGCCAATCATTAAAAGAATTTAAGAAATCAACTAAGGGATTAATTGGTGATGAAAAAGAATATGTCATGGAAATAGAAAAATCAATTTTTGATAAAAAGTGATTTGAGCAAAATAATTTAGTGATTATAAAATGAACTATTATTATAGTTAACTTGTCTTTACAGTGTTCTTGTACACTGTAAACTTTTGGGCAATACTAGTTCTCTCTCAAAAAGGGAATAAGAAAATCAATCATAAAAAAATAATGAATATAAAAATTGGAGTTGTTTTTATGTTATCCAATATTGGGATTCCTGGATTAATCTTGATCTTAGTCCTTGCTCTTATCATTTTTGGCCCTAAAAAGCTTCCAGAACTAGGCCGTGCAGTAGGTCAAACATTAAGAGAATTTAAGAAATCCACTAACGAATTAATCGAAGAAAATGAAGAAAAAGAGACGGTATCTTCTTCAATTGATAAAAAAAGGACTATTGAGGAATCGACCAATTCTACTCTGAATACAAAGTAAATGGATGGTAGGAAATTTTATCAATATTCCCAGTATGTATAAGACCTAAAACATCTTTTAGGTCTTTTCATATGACCACAATTTCTATAACTATCAGTATTTTATGAGGTGAGCGTATATGGTGGAGAAAAGAACACCGATCCAAATTAATCAGGCGGTTAATAAAATAATCGATCATTTCATGGAAGGGAAAACAGAGGTAATTTCTATCAATGATTGTGATCAACGATTTCTTGGAGAAGATATCCTTGCTACAAATGATGTGCCATTGTTTACACGGTCAGCATTTGATGGCTATGCCCTTCGGTCAAAGGATACCTTAGAGGCTTCATCCCATCAGCCTATTGAATTCAAAGTAATAGAAAAGCTTGGGGCTGGAATGGTGGCTGTTAAGGAAATAGGACCTTTTGAAACAACCAGAATCATGACCGGAACGAAGGTACCAAAGGGCTGTGATGCCATTATTATGCTGGAAGCCGTGAAAGAAGTAGAAAAAAACGGAGAAAAATATATCACCATCAAACGCAAGGTGAAGGATGGGGATCATATTTCCTATCAGGGAGAAGAAACAAAAAAAGGAGAAATGATCCTAAAAAAAGGAACAAGGATTAATCCGGGGGTGATGGCTGTCCTTGCTACCTTCGGTTATACAAAAGTTCGAGTTGCCGTAAAACCCAAAATAGGAATTTTTGTAACGGGTTCTGAACTCCTGGATATAGATGAACCCCTGCAAGATGGAAAGATCAGAAATAGTAACTCATTTATGATCGCCTCTCAAATCAGGAGAGCCGGCGGAGAACCAGTCTATTTAGGAAAATTACCCGATGTTTTGGATACTTGTACGAATGCAGTGGATGCAGCACTTAAAGATGTCGATATGTTGGTCACAACTGGAGGCGTTTCTGTCGGAGATTATGATTTAATGCCAGAGGTGTACAAGAGATTAAATGGAAAGGTTCTATTTAATAAAGTAGCCATGCGTCCAGGCAGTGTCACAACGGTAGCGATACTGAAAGGGAAATTTCTATTCGGGCTTTCTGGAAACCCTTCTGCCAGTTATGTAGGTTTCGAGTTATTTACTAGGCCAGTGATAAGGAAAATGCTTTTTTGTGAAAATACTCATCTAAGAGCTGGAGTTGCACAATTGAATGTTGATTTTCCAAGAGCAAATCCATTAACAAGGTTTGTTCGAAGTAAGCTGTATTTTGAAAATGGAAAATTACTTGTTGACCCTGCAGGTATCGATAAATCCAATGTGGTGATGAGTTTAGCTCATACCGATTCATTAACCGTATTACCTGGTGGGGAACGGGGATTTCAAAAGGGAGACCAGGTACAAGTATTATTGCTTGAGGATGAAGGAAGTTCATTTCCTTTGAATTAGAGAGAGGTGAAAAAAATAGGTTTATCGATCATTTAGAGAAATCGAAATAGAGAATCATTATAGTTGATTGGGCATTTATAAGTAATTTTATTGAGTTAGTATAAAAAAACAAAGTTCCTGAGGCTAGACTAAGTAAGGAGAACTATGAACATGAAAACAATGGATAACCTGATAGATTCTCTTGATAGACCGTTACGTGACTTACGTATTTCGGTGATTGATCAATGTAATTTTCGCTGTGCCTATTGCATGCCGGAAAAAGAGTATGCCCATCGTTCCTTTTTAAATAGGGAAGAATTATTATCCTTTCAGGAAATTGAAAGGATCGTTCAGGCATTTGCCCTGTTAGGGGTCAATAAATTGAGGATCACAGGCGGAGAACCATTACTTCGAAAAAACCTTCCAGATTTAATTAATAAATTATCTGGTATTTCTGGAATTAATGATATTGCTTTAACGACTAACGGATATTATCTTCCTCTTTATTCTAAGTATTTAAAAGAAGCTGGATTGAAGCGGGTAAATATCAGTTTAGATGCCATGGAAGATTCTATTTTTACAAAAATGAATGGCAGAAATGTAAAAGTGAGTTCTATCTTAAAAGGAATATTTGCGGCAAAAGAAGCGGGGCTTGAAGTAAAGATAAATATGGTCGTTCAAAAGAATGTGAACGATCATCAAATAATACCAATGGTTCAATTTTTTAAAGAAAACGACATGACTTTAAGATTTATTGAATTTATGGATGCAGGTAATTCAAATGGATGGAAATTGGATCAAGTGGTAACAATTAAGGAGATTCATGACAGAATTCAAGCCCAATATCCTTTAGAACAGGTCTCATTCCGATATTATGGGGAAGTGGCTAAACGTTATCGACATGTAGGTACTAATGCTGAAATAGGATATATCTCCTCGGTTTCGGATGCATTTTGTTCAACTTGTACCCGTGTTCGTTTGTCTGCAGATGGAAAGATTTATAAATGTTTGTTTGCCAACCAAGGATTTGATATTAAGAAATTAATGAGAGAAGGGGCTTCCACTGGACAAATAGTAGCCTCTGTGAAAGATATATGGAAAGGACGGACGGATCGTTATTCTGAAGATAGAGTGAACGATACAAACCAAGAAAGAAAAATAGAAATGTATTATATTGGTGGTTAATATCTGTAGTTTTAACCAAAGAAGTGCTCATTTTGTTAGGTAATCAACTAATACTTGAATGTGTCGCTATTAAAAGATAAAGGTAGTGATGAAGATGAGTATTAATACACCTATATTACAATTAGTTGGGTTTCAAAATAGCGGTAAAACAACACTAGTTTCCAAACTATTAGGGGTGTTTAAAAACAACAAACTTCGAATTGGGGCACTTAAACATCATGGGCATGATGGATCTCCGTTAGGTTTAGACACTAATAAAGATACGTTTAAACATCGTTCTGCTGGAGCTACAATTACAGGTGTTGAAGGCAAAGGGTTATTACAAATAACTTGTGCAGACGAAAACTATTTAACATTAGATAGATTATTAGAATTATATGAAACCTTTTCCTTAGACCTCATCCTTGTTGAAGGATTTAAAAACGAACCATTTCCCAAAATAGTGCTATTAAAAACACCTCAGGAAGAAGAGCTTTTAAAAAAACTAAGTAACATCATTTTACTTATTTGCTGGTATGATTCCTTTCCTGAATGTGATATTCCTGTGTATTCCATTCAGGATGAATCAGGCTATATCTCATGGATTCAAGCATACATGAAAAAGGAGAAAGTGTGTTGAAAGAAAAAATGTTTGAGATAACAAAAGAGCCTATTTCAATCGAGTCAATTATTCATAAAGTTGAAAAACGAACATCAGGAGCAATTAATACATTTATCGGTACTGTGCGGGAGTTTACAAAAGAAAAGAAAACTCTTTATTTAGAATATGATGCCTATGAATCGATGGCAGTGAAAAAACTGACCCAAATTAGCACAGAAATTCAAGAACAGTGGCCGGGAGCGATAGTGGCCATTTCTCATCGGATTGGAAGACTTGATATTTCAGATATAGCAGTAGTGATTGCTGTTTCAACCCCTCACCGGGCACAATCCTTTAATGCGTGCCGTTATGCAATTGAACGGATAAAGGAAATGGTTCCGATATGGAAGAAAGAACACTGGGAAGATGGGGAATCGTGGATTGGAGATCAGCTGGAGAAGAAAAGTTACCCTTCTGGAAAACCGAATAAGGAGGAATTTAGTAATGATTGAAATCTTATTTTTTTCCCATCTTCAAGAAACAGTAGGGGCTCCTAAGATTACATGGACAGAAGTTCCAATTTCTGTGGGGCAACTTAAACAAACATTAGCTGAAAAATATTCTTTAAGATTAAATACAGTTATGACTGGGGTAAATGAAGAGTACGCAGATGATAATCTTATCTTGCAAATAGGTGATATTGTATCATTTATCCCGCCAGTAAGTGGCGGATAAATGATAGGGAATTAAAGGCATAAACGACTAAGGTTGCAGCTATTTTATACAGAAGGGTGTATTGAGTGGAGGAAAGTAGGATGGCAGATTTTCGCATTTTAATGAAGAAGGAAGGGGTAAAATGGTTGATGTTAGCGATAAGCCTGAAACAGCGAGAACTGCTCTTGCAAAATCTAGCATAACTGTAAGTCCAGAAATTTTTCATAAGATTACAAGTAATGAGATAAGATGTACTCGCTGTTGACCAGGTTGCTGGAGTATTGGCAGCAAAGAATACATGGAACCTTATTCCAATGTGCCATCCAATTCCATTGTCAGGTATCAATCTTTCTTTTTGTTGGGAAAAAACACCTCAATAATTATATCAATTAATTATTTGTGTCTCCGTTACAACAAATGAGAGAACGGGTGTTGAAATGGAAGCCCTCACTGCAGCAACTGTGTCTGCGTTAACAGTCTACGATATGTGTAAAGCAGTTGTGATAAAGGTATGGTGATTGGAAAAACCTATTTGGTAGAAAAATCAGGTGGGGTAAGCGGTAATTTTAAAAGAAACATAAAGCCCAAACGTTAATTTCCGTTTATAAAATGATTTGTGACAAATGTTATTGAAAAGAGATAAACCGGAAACTAGCCATTTTATTATAAGGTATGAAGATTTTTACAAACTGATTTGCTACGATCATTGAAATACATCTCCAATAAATATGAACGGTATTTTTTATTAAAGTAATGAAAGGAATAATTAATATGAAAGTCCGATGGGTTTTATTGATGGGAGTTACTGGATGCAATACAAATAAAGCAGGAGCCCAAGGGAAAAAACAAGAAGCGGATAAAAAGAATGAAGAATTGACAATATCAGCAGCAGCCAGTTTACAAAATGCTTTAAATGAAATAAAAGTAAATTTCGAGAAGGAACATCCTCATGTGAAAATTATCTATAACTTCGGGGCTACTGGCTCTCTGCAGCAGCAAATTTCCCAGGGAGCACCAGTGGATCTCTTTTTCTCAGCTGCAGAAGACAAATTTCAAAAATTAGTGCAGGATGGACAAATCGACAAGAAAAATGCAACAGATTTAGTTGGAAACGAGCTTGTACTAGTAGTTCCAACTGACTCAAAGAAAGGAATTCACACATTTGAAGACCTAACAAAAGTTGATAAAATTTCGATTGGAACACCTGAGGCAGTACCAGCAGGACAATATGCCAAACAAACATTAGAAAAATTAAATATTTGGACAGCAGTTGAAGGGAAAATGGCATATGCAAAGGATGTCCGCCAAGTGCTTACGTATATAGAAACGGGTAATGTTGATGCAGGAATTGTTTATAAAACAGATGCTTTGATTTCACCCAAAGTCAAGATTGTCACTTCAGCTAAGGAAACTACACATGAGCCTATTATTTATCCGGTAGGTATGATAAAAAACAGTTCTCATCCAATTGAAGCTACCTTATTTTATCAATACCTACAAAATATAAAATCGATAATGATTTTCGAAAAGTACGGATTTAAAGGTCTAAAATAATTTGAATGTCTATTAATTTTTGGTCACCCATTAAATTATCTATTGAGATAACAATAATCTCGGGAATATTGGCTACCATTTTAGGGATAACTGTCGGAAAGATAATGGCAAATCGAACGTTTAAAGGGAAAGCTATTGTTGAAACAATATTCCTTTTACCATTAGTATTGCCTCCTACTGTTGTTGGATTCTTGTTAATTATTATTTTTGGAAGGAATAGTTTAATAGGCCAACTAATTGAATTAATCTTTGATCAACCTGTTATGTTTACGTATTGGTCAGCTGTTATTGCCTCTACTGTAGTAGCATTTCCACTTATGTATCAAGCTGCGGTGGCAGGATTTGAAGGTGTTGATAAGGATATTGAGAATGCAGGCCGTATGGATGGTGCGAATGAATTCCAAATATTTATCTATTTAACCATTCCTCAAGCCCTTAGAATGATCCTTTCAGGTTCTGTCATGAGTTTTGCAAGAGCATTAGGTGAATTTGGAGCCACATTAATGTTTGCTGGAAATATCCCAGGGAAAACTCAAACCATTCCGACCGCAATTTATATGGCGATTGATACTGGTAATATGGAGTTTGCTTGGTTATGGGTAATAAGTATAATAAGTATTTCCTTTTTTATGTTAATATGCTTAAACCTAATGAAGCCATGATATTTTAAAAGTTTTTACAAGGATAGAAATATTTTATATGACACTTGTTAAACGAAGAGAGTTCTATATATAAACAAACTTTTATTTAATTATGTGGTCAAAATGATAATCGAGCAGAACAAGACAGTTGCCGAGGTTTCAAGAGAAATGGGTAAACATCAATACTTTTTATAGTTGGCGAAAAAAATTCGAAATAGAATTCATTCATACAGCACTGCCTGGTATGACAGAGCAACACCGGCTCAGATTCTTGAAAAAACGGATTCGTGATCTCGAGGAGGAGAATAAAATTCTTAAAGAAAAAAAGATAGAATTACCTTCTAAATGATTTTCAATTACATTGGTGAATGGAAGGAGTAGAACAACTTGGCTGAAAAAGAACTTAATATTGTGGAGCATTTAGATGAATTTAGAAAAAGAATTATCATTACTGCTTTAGCTTTCATCATTTTTATGGTGATTTGCCTTTATTATGTGAAAAATATCTATTTATTCTTTTTGGGTAATTTTCATTACAAACTATTAGTATTAGGACCAAGTGATATAGTCAAGGTATATTTTAATCTTGCCGGTGTTGTAGCATGTGCAGGTACAATTCCAGTTGCAGCGTGGCAATTGTGGCTATTTGTAAAACCTGCTTTAAAAACATCTGGACGGAAGGTGACCTTAGCGTATATACCAGCACTATTTATCCTTTTTATTTGTGGATTATCCTTTGGATATTTTTTTATATTTCCTAACATTGTTCGGTTCCTAGTAGATTTAAGCAGCGGTATTATGTCAACCACTTTTACGGCAGATAAATATTTTAGTTTTTTATTAAACATTACGTTACCCTTTGGTGTGGCTTTTGAAATGCCGCTGGTTATGATGTTTCTAACATCTTTAGGAGTTATTAATCCCTTTAATATTGCTAAACTTCGAAAATACGCCTATTTTATCTTGGTCATTGTTGCAAGCATGATATCCCCACCAGAATTTATCTCACATATTTCAGTAGCAATACCATTAATCTTGATTTATGAAATAAGTGTACTCGTTTCAAAAGTTGCATATAAAAGAAAGCAAAAACGTCTAGAAGTTGACCATGATTTAGAGGAAACCTTACAAATAGAAGTATAGAATTATTGGTACTTGCTATTAAACAAATTGGTATAAAGCCTATGCCTATTTTCAATTCAACCAAAATGATTTATTAATGTTATATCCATATCAATTAAATGTTACTTTAACAGAGAACCTCTGAGGCTTGTAAGATTTAGTGTGTATTTATTTTGTGCTTTATCTTTCGAAGTGGTTAGAGTTAAATGATCGATTCCAAATCTATTTCTATGTTTACTCTATTATAGAATAGTACTAGAAAGAGGTATTTTATTAAGCTATAGTACTTTTGCCTTTCACTTAAAAGAAGATAACAATGTAGAATAGTCAGAATAGAATAAAGGGGGAAGATTGGGAAGGAATAGTGCAGTCTCAACCCTTTTTTAGTTTTAAAAGAGAGGTTAATAACAAAGAAGTCCTAATGTGGAATTAAACGGGGAAAGGTCATCAAAAGAAGACCCTTTTAGTGCGCCCGGCATGGGGGTAATCTCCAGGTGTGTTGCACTTGAAAATAAATTTTTTCCTTTTTACAAAAAGCGATACATAAAATAGCATCGCTTTACTTGTTCAGCTATGGATTGGTGTTGAACATCATTTAGTCTTAAGATGAATTTGGCAATTAAAAAATGCTGTTAACGGAAGTATCTATTATGAATGTAAAAAAGCCAAATGCGCAAGTAGTTAATAAAAACTTGCATATTTTAGACTTTTAAATTTTATTCCTTATTGTGTTAAAGCCACCGTTAGAGCTTTGTAACGGTTCCGAAAACCATTGTTTTTGGTACTGATTTAACAGCGAGTAAATCTGTAGTAATGCCATATAAAAATCCTCATCCTTCATTTTATGGGACGAGGATTTTTGGGGTTGCACTGTGATATCACTTGGAGAATTAATGATAAATTTGATTTAAAAACCATAATTGAAACAAGCAGTACAGCTACTACTATCGCAGGAAGAAGGTTAGCCACTTTAATTTTTGTAGTCCCTATTAAATTTGAACCGATGGCAATAATCATAATCACACCAGTAGCTGTGATTTCTATCATAAATTGATTCCTTAGTAAGAGACTCTCAACCTAAATTTAAAAATAATATGTACCATGAATTTCACCATCCTTCATATGCATTTTATCATAACTGGAACAAATGTTCTAATTTTAATCCTCGAAAAAATTTTTGTAGTTATTTGTCGAAAATTATTATATATTGGATTTTCAGACTGATTTTTCAATGTAAAGAGAGGGCAAAAAATGCAAATTCCAATAACAATCATTGTCCTAAGTGGAATTCTTTTTGCAATATTATTATTTGTAAATCTAAAATATAAACTGAAGAACAAAACAATGAATATAGAACTACAAAAAGCTCGGGAACAGTTTCATTCCGTAATTGGTTCTGCAAAAGACGCAATCATTCTAAGCGATTCTAAATCAAGAATCATATCATGGAACAGAGGTGCAGAATTAATTTTTGGCTATCGAGAGGAAGAGGTCTTAGCCAAGAACCTACAAATTATCTTACCTGAACGATATCGGGGACCCCACCACGAAGGAATGAAGAGGTTTTTATCAACCAACATCCCCAAGGTCATTGGTCATACAGTTGAATTAACAGGTCTAAACAAAAATGGAAAAGAGATGCCGATAGAATTATCCTTATCGGCTTGGGAAATAGACAATGAAACATTTTTTAGTGGTATTATTCGCGATATAACTGAAAGAAAAAAAGCAGAAGAAAGAATTAAATTCATCGCATTTCATGATGATTTAACTCAATTACCCAACCGAAGATTTTTTAATCAAATTTTAGAAAAGGAACTCATCCAAGCAAAACTTACGGATGAATCTGTCATTGTCATGATCCTTGATTTGGATGGGTTTAAAATAGTAAACGATACATTTGGTCATGCGGTCGGTGATTTATTATTAAGAGAAATTGCTAATCGGTTAAATCAAGTTATTGAAAAAAGAGGTTTCGTAGCACGGATAGGTGGAGATGAGTTTACCCTCCTGATGACCAATGTTAAACATATTAGTGAAGCCACAGCCATGGCTAACAAAATAATAGAATTAATCGAGAAACCAGTGATAATATACCAAAAAGAAATATTTGTATCAGTAAGTATCGGAATTGTTCATTATCCAGATAATGGGCAAGCTGTTGAAACGCTAATGAAAAGAGCAGATAAGGCCATGTATTTAGCGAAGGCTGAACATAAATCAAATTATAAATTCTATAACTCTTCTTTTGGGGATTAAAATTATATGCAAAGGATATCCAATGGAACGGATATTCTTTTGCCAAATATTTAGAAAATTAATTGACAGAAATGGACCGACATGGTAAATTTTAAATCATATAAAACAAATCGGAATAATAAAGGTTCGATCAGACCACTGAAGACCCTGCAACGTTTGAAATGGAATCATTTCAACGTTCATGGTCTTTTTTGTTTTTGGCTCTGTTAACATAGAATGTTGATTTCCGTTCCAGGCGCTTCGCTTTCCGCGGGGCGGGCGGTGAGCCTCCTCGTCGCTAAAGCTCTTGCGGGGTCTCACCTGTCCCGCTACTCCCGCAGGAGTCTCGCGCCTTCCACTCCAATCAACATTGAGCATTATCAGAGCCTTGTTTTTAAAAGTAAAGATTAAGTCGAAATGCCTATGAAAAATAGAGTCTAATCCCAATTTCATATGAAAGGTTGAGGGGTATGCAACTAGCAAAGGATCATTATAGTTTGGAAGAATTAGTATCAGTTTCCGGGAAAGTGGTTCAGGGTAGAAAAATAGGTCGAGAGATCAATTTTCCAACTGCAAATATTGGAGTTGCTACAGACGGCTTTGAAAATGGGGTATATGGAGTATATGTTTCATTAAACGGAGAATTTTACCGTGGCGTTATGAACATCGGTGTTAAACCTTCATTTGGTTCGCAATTGAAGAAGACAATGGAAGTGCATATTTTGAATTTTCATAATGATATTTATGGGCAAATCATTACTTGTCAGCTTATTTTCAAAGTCAGAGAGGAGCGGAAGTTCCCTTCAATAGAATTATTAAAACAGCAGATTTCACGGGACATTCTTGATGCAACTCAAAAGTTTAATCTGATCGGGTTGGCCAACAAAATCCAAAATGATTACAGAAGCAAGCAGGATCGCCCCTTGAACTAACCGTACAATGAGCAAGAAACGATAAAAATTTTTGCCGGAGTTATTCATTATTTTTTGAAAAATAGAGAGGAAGTTTGAGAATGGAAGTATTTTGGTTTATTCCTACCCATGGTGATGGTCATTATTTAGGAACTAGTGAGGGAGCAAGAGCAGTTAGCTACAATTATTGCAAACAAATCGCGCAGGCAGTAGATGAGCTGGGGTATACCGGTGTTCTCATTCCAACTGGAAAATCTTGTGAAGATCCATGGATTGTCGCATCAACGCTAGCGCCTGTTACGGAAAATTTAAAATTCCTGGTCGCGGTAAGGCCAGGGCTGACGTCTCCTACCCTCTCAGCTAGAATGACAGCGACACTTGATCGCTTTTCAAAAGGTAGATTGTTAATTAATGTCGTGGCAGGAGGGGACCCTGTAGAATTAGCGGGGGATGGGATTTTCCTTGATCATGATGCTCGGTATAAAGAAACTGATGAGTTTTTAACGATATGGAAAAGCCTTTTACAACAACAAGAGGTTGATTTTCAAGGTGAGCATTTGCGGGTAGAAGGGGGATCTGTCTTATATCCTACGATTCAAAAACCATACCCACCGCTCTATTTCGGAGGTTCCTCACCGGCTGCATTGGATGTTGCAGTGGACCACGTTGATGTGTACTTAACCTGGGGAGAACCACCTGCACAGGTAGAAAAGAAAATAAATCATTTGCGTAAGTTGGCTGAGGCGAAGGGAAGAACGCTTAAATTTGGTATTCGGATGCATGTGATTGTTAGAAAAACTGAGGAAGAAGCGTGGAAGGCGGCTGAAGAGTTGATTCAATACGTCGACGATGAGTCGATTGCTTCAGCGCAAGAGGTATTTTCGAGGATGGATTCCGAAGGTCAAAGATTAATGAGCAAGCTCAACAATGGAGATCGCTCCAAATTAGAGATTAGCCCGAATTTATGGGCTGGAGTCGGACTTGTTCGTGGAGGTGCAGGAACTGCATTAGTGGGCGATCCTGACACAGTCGCCGCCCGCATGAAGGAATATGCCGATTTAGGGGTAGAAACGTTTGTCCTTTCTGGCTATCCCCATTTAGAAGAGGCATACCGGACAGCGGAGTTGCTTTTCCCAAGACTTCCATTAAAAAATAATAAAGGTCAAAATGATCCGAATTTTATTAGCCCCTTCGGGGAAATAATCGCCAATCAAAAAATTCCTACAAAGAAAAAAACAGCTGATTTAGTGAAATAAGCTGCTGTGGCCCTTTTTTAATCCTATTATGAAATTAAAGACTAGCATAGTGTGCTGGTCTTTTTTCATTGGTGGTGGGTTTCAATAAAGAGGTTTTGGTGATCGACAATCAAATACTCCTGCACACTGGCTTCAAGCGTCTGGTTTCCTGACACCTTATTTAATCATAGTGCTGAAAAACTTAGGCTGGTTCATATCATAGTATGAGATTGATTTAGGCTTGGTTTGAAAGTGATGATTAAGGAGTGAGGGATTATGCCAATCGATTGGAATGACAAAGATGGGATTTTTCATCTTTATAATAAAAACATTAGTTATCTGCTTCAGATTGTCCATGGTAAATATCTAGCGCATTTGTACTGGGGCAAACGAGTACAGATTCATCAACCGACTTCAATACTATTATTTAAAGGAAGGACGTTTTCACCGACTACTGAAGCTGGCGAATTACAATTTTCCCTTGATACACTTCCCCAGGAGTACCCGGCGTATGGGAACGGGGATTTTCGTTCTCCTGCCTATCAAATCCGTTCCGCAGATGGATCGACGATAACAGAATTTGTCTATGATTCTTTTGAAATTTTTCAAGGGAAGCGCCCCCTTAATGGATTACCTGCTGCCTATGTGGAAGATAAATCTGAAGCTGAAACATTGGTCGTAACAATGGTTGATTCGATGCTTGGAATCGGGATCGATTTACATTACACAATCTTTCATGATCTGGATGTCATAACGAGATCCGTTTCCTATGAGAACCTTGGTAGCGAAGCTGTTGAAATCCAAAAGTGTATGAGTGCCTCTATTGATTTTCACCAAGCGAATTGGGATTGGCTACAGTTGAGTGGAACATGGGCCAGGGAGCGTCATATCGATAGGATACCTGTACACCCTGGCATTCAAATGATTTCATCAGCGAGAGGGGCAAGCAGTCACCAACATAACCCTTTTATTGCCATCCTCTCAAAAGATACAACCGAAGAATTCGGTGATGTATACGGATTAAGTCTAGTGTACAGTGGGAATTTCCAAGCTTATATTGAAACAGGCTCCTATCATACTGCCAGAGTAAGCATCGGCTTAAACTCCTTTGATTTCGCTTGGCTCTTGAAGTCAGGGGAAACTTTTCAAACACCTGAGGCTCTAATGGTCTATTCTTCTGAAGGCCTTGGTGGGATGTCTAGAACTTTTCACAAATTATTGCGAACCAGAGTTTGCCGTGGTGTTTATCGTGATAAAACACGTCCAATTCTGATCAATAACTGGGAAGCTACCTATTTTAATTTTAATGAAAAAAGATTAAAAAATATTGCTGATGCTGGAAAAGAACTAGGTATTGAGTTGTTTGTCCTGGATGACGGCTGGTTCGGACATCGCAACAATGCAAAAAGTTCGTTAGGTGATTGGGATGTTGATACGAAAAAGCTGCCAAATGGGTTAGATGGATTAGCTGATTATATCTGTAAAAGGGGCATGAAATTTGGCTTATGGGTGGAGCCGGAAATGGTTTCCCCGGATAGTGATTTATACCGAAAGCATCCCGATTGGTGTATTCATGTGCCTGGAAGGAACCGTACATTGTCTAGAAACCAATTGATCCTTGATTTAAGTCGGGAAGATGTAGTAGATTTCTTAATCGAAACTCTAACTAAAGTTTTAAATAGTGCAAAGATTTCCTATGTAAAATGGGACATGAACCGTAATATGACTGAAATTGGCTCTGCCAAATTACCACCCGAGAGGCAAAAGGAAACAGCACATCGGTATATGCTGGGATTGTATCGGATTCTGGAAACGCTGATAGATCGTTTTCCAGATATTTTGTTTGAAAGTTGTTCCGGAGGTGGCGGTCGCTTCGATCCCGGCATGCTGTATTATATGTCGCAAACCTGGACGAGTGATGATACAGACGCAGTCGAAAGATTAAAAATTCAATACGGAACAAGCATGGTTTATCCAGCCATTACAATGGGAGCCCATGTTTCAGATGTGCCTAATCACCAGGTAGGAAGAACGACGCCTTTGCTCATGCGCTGCCATGTGGCGATGGCCGCAAATTTGGGTTTTGAATTAAATATCGATAAGATGAGTAGTGATGATAAAAAAATGATCATGAAGCAAATCAAGCAATATGACCAAATTAGAGACATAATCTGTTTTGGGGACCTTTACAGACTGTTAAGTCCGTTTGCTGGAATGGACACAGCCTTGATGTATGTTTCAGAGAATCAAGAAAAGGCAGTTGTTTTTAACTTTAAAACACTGGCAACTCCGAACCCACCATTTTTGCGCGTAAAGTTACGGGGACTGAAGCCTAATGATCTTTACAGAGTGAACCATGCTGATAAGAAATACTTTGGTGATGAACTCATGACGATTGGGCTAACGCTTCCACTGATAAAAGAAGACTTTTCCTCCTATATCTATCAGATCGAAAAGGCAGATTAAATCGTTCATATTGAGTTCATAATCGTAGCTTATATTTTATTCTAGACAAAGGAAGCTGCAAAGGAGATTATAAAGTTGAAAAAAATACAAAAACAAAAAACTAAAGGCTGGCGTGAATTTTTACAGTTAATTGCAGAGACAAAGCCTTCAAAACTAATCATTATTATTGCGTTGTTGCTTAGCGTGAGTACGACGGTGGTTGGATTATTTGTACCACTGTTTACGAAAAATCTGATCAATGACTTTTCAATCAGTTCATTGAGCCAAGGAAAAATTGTTATGCTTGGCGGAGCAATCATAGTTCAGGCCTTAGCAGGTGGGATTTCGATTTATTTATTAAATCAAGTAGGGCAGTCGGTAATAGCAGGGATTAGGGAACGGTTATGGAAAAAGCTTCTCGTCCTACCTGTTTCCTATTATGATGAGCACCAAACTGGCGAAACCGTTAGTAGAATGACCAACGATACGGGGGTTGTAAAGGACTTAATTACAAACCATCTAACGAGTTTCTTTACAGGGATTATTTCAATCGTTGGTTCGATTATTGCCATGTTGTTTTTAGATTGGAAAATGACCTTATTAATGTTTACGGCTATTCCACTCTCGTTTGCAATCATCATGCCCCTCGGAAGAAAGATGCATACGATTTCCAAAGGAATGCAGGATGAAACAGCCCGTTTTACTTCTATGATCAATCAAGTATTGTCTGAGGTCCGTTTAGTTAAATCCTCTAATGCAGAAACAATTGAATCTAAAAATGGGAAAAACGGAATTACAAAATTATTACAATTTGGGCTAAAAGAAGCTAAAATTCAAGCTTTAATTACCCCACTTGTTTCATTAGTAATTATGGTCTTACTTGTCGTCATCCTTGGTTACGGGGGAATGAGGGTATCAACTGGGGCTTTAACCCCCGGAGATTTAGTTGCCTTCATCATGTATCTTTTTCCAATTGTGATGCCAGTTGCGCAATTAACAGCCTTTTTTACCCAATTTCAGAAAGCGTTAGGTGCAACGGAACGAATCATTACGATTTTGGATGAAGAAAAAGAAATCGACGACTCCAACCTGACCATTGAAGATGTAAATCAACCCATTCATGTTGACCATATGACATTTTCCTATAAAAATGGTGATGCTGTTATAAAAGATATTAGCTTTACGGTGGAACCAGGAAAAGTAACGGCCATCGTGGGACCAAGCGGAAGTGGAAAAACGACCCTATTCTCACTGTTTGAACGCTTTTATCAGCCGCAGTCGGGTTCAATCAAATTAGGAAATAAACCAATAAATGAGTATTCACTCCTATCATGGCGAAGTCAATTTGGCTATGTATCACAAGAAAGCTCACTGCTAGCTGGAACGATTCGTGATAATCTTTGTTATGGAATCAACCGAGAGGTACGTGACGAGGAGCTTCATCGGGTCGCAAAGATGGCTTATGCAGATCAATTTATCGAGCAGCTTCCAAATGGATATGACACTGAGGTTGGTGAAAGAGGCGTGAAATTATCGGGTGGTCAGCGTCAAAGAATCGCGATTGCCCGAGCTTTGTTGCGTGATCCGAAAATTTTAATGCTAGATGAAGCAACGTCAAGTCTCGATAGTAAATCAGAAATTGTTGTCCAAAAAGCGTTAGAGAATTTAATGAAGGGTCGAACAACACTTGTGATCGCCCATCGTCTTTCTACAGTGGTCAATGCAGATCGAATCTTCTTTTTCGATAAAGGAACGATTACAGGAAGTGGAACGCACGAGGAATTATTAACTTCTCATTCCTTATACCATGAATTTGCCACTCAACAATTGCAAATTAAAGAGGAAGTCGGCTAATCGGAAGACAATGTCTGTAAAAATGAAGAAGTGAAAGTATTCTACAAGGGAATGGTTTTTAATGACAAAGCTACTAGTAGTTGATGATGACTCAAATATTCGAGAACTTCTCAAATTACTGTTAAAGCGTGAAGGCTTTGAAATATATGAAGCATCGGATGGAATTGAAGCATTGCAGTTATTGAAATCGGTAAAGGTGGATCTTGTCATCCTGGATATTATGATGCCCAATATGGATGGATGGCAGCTTTGCAAGGAACTCAGGGATTACTATGAGATCCCTGTTCTGATGCTAACGGCGATCGGAGAAACGGCGCAGAAGGTAAAAGGGTTTGAACTCGGAGCAGATGATTATCTAGTAAAGCCCTTTGAACCTTTAGAGATGGTCGCAAGAGTCAAGGCCTTATTAAAAAGATACCAAATTACATTGTCGCAGATCATTGAGATAGGAGAGTTGCGACTTAATCGCAAAACGTATCAAGTGATGGCTGGGGAAACGAATATAACATTGCCACTTAAAGAATTTGAACTTTTGTTCAAGCTGGCAAGTTATCCTAGAAAGACTTTTTCACGCGATCAACTAATTGAACAGATTTGGGGATTTGATTATGAGGGGGACGAGCGTACTGTGGATGTTCACATAAAAAGGCTTCGTGAACGCTTTCCTGAAAATCAATATGATTTTAAAATTACAACTATTCGAGGTCTAGGGTATCGATTGGAGGGATAGCGATGAAGTTAAAGGAGATAGCGAAAAGAATTGCTGGAATTTTCCTGGTTTTTCTTATATTAACTCTTTGCTGGTCTGCTTCGTTTTACGTCACTTCCTGGATGTTCAATTACTTTGGTAGCGAACCTTCCTTATACATTAAACAGATTGGCACATCTATATTTGGATTTTTTATCTTTGGCTCATTAATGTTTTTCATCTCTCGTATTTCAAATGTTAGAGAAAGGCAAATTAATTTTTATCGGCCCATTATTGTTGCAATGGAAAGAATGTCTCAAGGTAATTTTAATATTGATTTGACTGTATTTCTGAAGCAAGTAAATTCTCGGGATAATCCATTATTTGAAGTAGGCCAAAGTGTTAAACGTATGGCAGAAGAGTTGGGACAAATGGAAAAAGTCAGACAAGAATTTATCTCAAATGTTTCCCATGAAATCCAATCGCCTTTAACGTCCATAAGTGGGTTTGCGAACGCTTTAAAAAATACTGATCTTACTATTGATGAACGCAATCATTATCTTACTATTATTGAAACAGAGAGCAGGCGGCTTTCGAAATTGAGTGACAATCTTTTAAAGCTGACTTCCTTAGAATCTGACCATCTTAGTTTTGATCCAAAGGTTTACCTTCTGGACCGCCAACTCCGCAGAATAGTCCTTTCCTGTGAACCCCAGTGGCGAAGTAAAGAAATTGAAATGGATATTGATTTGCTATTATTGAATATCACGGCTGATGAGGGGCTTATGGATCAGGTCTGGACAAATCTTATTCATAACGCGATAAAATTCACCCCACAAGGTGGTAAAATTAGTATTGTTTTACAGAAAGACGAAGATAATGAAGCAGTTATTCAAATCATAGATACAGGAATTGGCATGTCCAAGGAAGTTC
The DNA here is from genome assembly GCF_000242895.2 of Bacillus sp. 1NLA3E. Taxonomy (NCBI): domain Bacteria; kingdom Bacillati; phylum Bacillota; class Bacilli; order Caryophanales; family Bacillaceae; genus Bacillus; species Bacillus sp. 1NLA3E. Next base: position 4,110,529 of record NC_021171.1, on the reverse strand, counting down.
AAATGCATATTTTTGAACGATTTTATAAGGGTGATAAATCGAGAAATCGTTTAGTCGAGGGTAACGGATTAGGGCTTTCGATAACAAAAAAAATTATTGATATCCACCAAGGTGATATTAAAGTTAAAAGTAATGAAGGAACAGGGACAACCTTTACGATTAAATTACCTATTGGTGGAAAACAATAGGATTAAAGCTAAAAAAACTGCAGACACTGTCTGCAGTTTTTTGTTGATTAATATATTATTATTTCTCAGATAATTGGAAATCTCTAAGTTGTATTACTTTTTTATCACCCTTGGAGTCTGTTTGCGCTAGTTCAACTAAATATGGAGCCACGTTGGCAGGGTCATCACCGATGGTAGCTAAATTCGTCTTCATTACACCAGGGTTAAATACATGGAATTGAAGGCCGTTTTTGTGTTCCTCATCTTCAATAGAGAAGGTTAATGCTTCAACGGCAGCTTTACTTGCCGCATAGGCTCCAAAACTACCTGCACCTTCACGCACCAATCCTGTCGTAATGTTGATAACATGTCCTGATTTTTGGTTTCTCATAATCGGTAAAACTTCGCGCATCATTAAAAATACACTGGTGGCATTGTTGTTGATTTGATACTCCCAAGAATCAAGTGGGCTGTCGATGATAGGATATTGCTGAAAAACAGCAGCATTATTGATTAAAATATCAATCCTTTGAAACTTTGCTAATGCTGCTTGAATGAGCATTTTAACGTCTGATTCAGATGATACGTCAGCACGGATTGGTAATACAGACACACTGTACTGGCTGGTGATCAAGTCTTCCACTTGTTCAAGCTTGCCATAATTACGACCGCAAATGACTAAATTTGCTCCTGCTTTTGCATAGGCAAGCGCCGTTTCTTTGCCTAAACCACTTCCCGCACCAGAGATAACTGCAACTTTCCCTTTTAAATTCCCCATCCTATTTCCCTCTTTTCATAAATTATCCGAATTCATATGTGAATACTAATGTATAACAACCTAGTTATAAAGTCAATTAATTCTGAAAACATAAAATTGAGAAAAAAGAAAAAGGCCAACAATAGGCCTTTTCGCTCTATACAACACTATTTTTCCAAGAGTTACTGTCTGATAGTTCAGAGTCATTCATTGTTGATATCGGAATATAAACCTGTGATAAATCACCGTTCTGTTCACCAAACCCCATATTCAATTTGGTGGAAACAAATAAGTCAGCCTGTTGCAACGGGCCGAAATTTAATGTTCCTAATCTGTCGAGTCCATTTACCTTAACACCCAGCAGATTGATGATCATAGGTGCAAAATTCATGCAAATCACTCCTCATGTGGGTGAATTGATTCAAATGTTGAAGGTGAATCAATTTGATCCCGATCATCGACAAAGCTTCTTGGTGCTAAGTATGCAGCGCCATCGCCAAAATTTTGACCATAACCTTGGTTTTTTTTATCTGAATTATGCCATTCTGCCAATAAATTTTGGCCAATATTTACTGCAGATGCATTTTCAAAGGAATTAATTTTGATCATATATATATTAATATTTATATAAGGAGTTGGAGCAGACATTTAATTCCCCCTTTTTGTTTGCTTTTAAAATATATGCTAACCAGCCCAGAATATGAGGGAGTTACGGGAGAGAGGTATCGTAATGGATTATAATAAATTAAAACAATGGTTGGACTTAGCACAAAATATGAATGGTGGTGACTTCTGGACCAGTGTTTTTGACCAGGAATTTGCCAAACAATTTATGGAACAAAGCGGAGCAGGTCCTGGAGGCGCTAGTCCCTTTCCTTCTAATCCTTTTCAACAAAATGAACAAGAAGAGAGACATGTAAAAAGTTTCCCTCCTGTTGATATATTTGAAGCCAATCATGAAGTGGTCGTTATTATTGAATTACCTGGTATTAGAAAAGAGGAGGTTCAGTTAGGAATCAAAGGAAACATCCTAACCATTCGTGGAGAGGCCCGCCACCTACAAGACCCAAGCAATATGACCTATTCGGAAAGGTTTTATGGACAATTTAATCGCCAAATCACTTTGCCTGATTCAGTTTTAGCAGAGCAAATCAAAGCTAAATTTTGGAATGGAATTCTGTTTGTGAGCTATCAGCGCCAAATTAACGATGGTGCTCAAATTCCCATTGACTAATATTGTTTTACCGCATCGGCATCCATTATGTCGTCATCATTGACATAAAAAATTGGGATGGAGACGACTGTTCTGTCCCCGTTTTGCTCACCGAACCCCTCAGTTTTTTTTGAAGTATTATTGTTATTTATCTTTCGATTTTCCCCAACAGAAAAGCTTGAGAGTCTTCCGATAGAATTGACTTTCACATGACCTAATTGGACTTTTGTAGGTATAAAAAACATCGAATCCTTCCCCTCCTATTATGTTTTGGACATGTTCGTAATGAATAGCCATATATTAAACCTATGACGATGAAAAATAAGGAGCGACATTTAGGATGTCAATTAAAGAAATATTCCTATTCATCAAAAAAAATGAACAAATTGATGAACTTAAACAAAAAATTATTCAACTAGAGCGAGAGTTAAAGGAAATAAAAAAACAAGTTAACAAAAAGGAAGAAGCCAATCCAAACGAACAACCAAGAACTGAACCACCTATTATTATCGAAAAAATTAACATTGAAAAAATTATCTTAGATAAATATGAGTTAAATAATAACTTTGGTCAGTTAGGGATAAAGGAATTGCAAGGTCAGCTTAACATTGGTGCAACGTATGGAAGAGCATTTTCGCCAAAGAAGAAAATGGCTACGAATCACCCCAAAAAAGAGGAACAAGAACACAAAGCGGGGGAGAACCAATCAAGAAGAGAGCCTAGTGTTAACATTCGACCAAAACAAGAGGAATAATTTAGTTGTAACAAATTAATAGGAAGAAAGTGGGGCATTGTGACAAATTTGTTACGGTGTCAATAGTGTAATTAACAAAATGAGACAAAATAATTTAAATTTTCAAGCAAACTCGATTATAATAAGTCTGAAAGAATACGCTAGGGGGTTTATTAAGGGGATAAATCTTGGAACCTCATCAGTGTAAAACATATTTTAGTAGTTTCAATTAAGATTTTATATATAAGGGGAGAAGTTTTAAAAAATGTATATCGTATTAGTAATCATGCTGATCGCTGCTTGCTTGACTTTATTTTTTTGTGGATATTATTTGGCAGTTATTAAGGAAAAGATCGGAAGAAGTGTCCTTATTGCTATACCAATTACAATTGGTTTATTCATGTTTAATGTTATTTGGGCGTTACTTGAGCTTTCAAAAACAGCACGCTGGCAATAATTTATCAATTTTACAATAAAGTTAAAGACTTCATTCCTTAATAAAGGGCTGAGGTCTTTTTTTATTTTGCTTTGTTGTTAAACTGGCCTGTTGATTTACGCTCCAGGTGCTCGCTTTCCGCGGGGCGGGCGGCGAGCCTCCTCGGCGCTAAAGCGCCTGCGGGGTCTCACCTGTCCCGCTGCTCCCGCAGGAGTCTTCGCGCCCTCCACTCCAATCAACATTGTGTAAAAAATCAACATTGAGCTTTAACACAGCCTTTATTTTAATAAATTACAATAGCTTGTTTACCCATCTGGTCCCATGCTTTTATAAAATTTTCACGGTTGACCTTTTGATTTTTGAAGCCATAGGGATTATTGATATAAATATTTTCAGTATCAAAGCCCGTTATCACGACGCTATGCATATTATAAGTGATATCTACTGCTCCTTGAGATGTTTGCCATGTTTGAAGATCAGATATTGGGGCAAAGGTCTTCGTGTTGATGACCCAAATGGGATTTCCTGACGCTACTTTTTGTAGAATGAGATCGAAGGGTTGACTTGTGAGGTCTTCCACTTTCCCATTAACGTATTTGTTTGCCAGATCAAAAATTGGACCATGATAAACACCTAAACCTGGACCGTCCTCCATATTCCCAACAAATCCAGAGTTAGGATTTCCAAAGTATCCGTTACTATATTTAAATGGAACTCTAGCAATCTGCTGAGCTAAATCGTTCTTGCTAACCATGACCCCTTTAAAATTAAGAAGCATCGCTAAGCTAGTGACTTCGCACCCTGCTTTGAGTCTAGGAGGATCCATTTGATTAAGTAAAGGGACATCAATCAAATTGTTATCACTAGTTATTGCTATATTTTTTTCATTTATACTTTGTTGCTGCTTACTAATTTTCAAAGTATTGGCAATATCGTCTAAAAAGGAACTAGAGCTAATCAAGACGCTACCACTAATAATCAATACACCAATACAGAATCTGAAAATTTTACTCAAGAAACTTTCCTCCAATAATATATTGTCCATAAAAATTAATGGTAGGAGTAAATATATTAAGAGACTCCCCAGTTAATAGAATGTGAAAATATTATATCAAAAATAGTAAGGGGAGTCTTTAGTAAAGGCTGTTTTCGTAAACTTTGTTGCTATTTACTAAAAGAGAAGTGTGGTTGATCTCCGCTCCAGGATGCTCGCTTTCCGCGGGGCGGGCGGTGAGCATCCTCGGCGCTTAAGCGCCTGTGGGGTCTCATCTGTCCCGCTGCTCCCGCAGGAGTCTCGCACCTTCCGCTCCAATCAACTTCTTTATCAACAAAACAACAATCTTTTAGAAAAGAGCCTTAGTAAATCACAATAGCTTGTTTGCCCATTTGTTCCCAAGACTCAATGAAATTTTCACGATTCACTTTTTGATTTTTGTTGCCATATGGATTATTAATGTAAATATTTTCTGGGTCATATCCAGTTATCACAACACTATGCATTTTAAAAGTGATGTCTACCGAACCTTGGGGAGTTTGCCATGTTTGTAATCCGGATATCGGAGCAAAGGTGGTTGTGGTGATCACCCAGATTGGGTTTCCTTGCGCAAGTTTTTTAAGAATGAGATCGAAAGGCTGATTAGTGAGGTCTTCCACGTTTCCATGATCGTATTTGTTAGCCAAGTCGAAAATAGGCCCATGAAAAACACCTAATCCAGGACCATTTTCCATATTCCCAACAAATCCGAAATTAGGATTTCCATAGTTTCCATTACTATATTTAAGGGGAACTCTTGCAATCTCTTGTGCTAATTCATTTTTAGTAACCTGTATCCCTTTAAAATTAAGAATCATGGCTAAGCTGGTGACTTCGCAGCCATTATAAAGCCTTGGACTATCCATTTGGTTAAGGAGTGGGACATCTAACAAAACCTCATTCACTACTGTTTCTGGCTCAGTTTGCTTTTCGGAAGCCACGTAACCCTCTAGGTCAACATTTTCTACTAATTTAGGAGTTGTTTCTGGAATAGTTTGGTTTGAGTCCTTACTAGATTTTATAGTTGATAGCGACTTATCAGCAAATGGAATAAAACTTGAGCCAATTAAGATGCCGCATCCAAGGATGATAACAGCAATGCTCAGTTTACATATTTTAATCAAAGAATCTACCTCCTTTATACAGCAGGTGATAGTAGAAATATTTTTATTTAAAAAGGCTCTTTTCTAAAAGATTGTTGTTTTTTACTTGTTTTTGGAAAGAAAACCGTTGATAAGGAAGTTGATTGGAGCGGAAGGTGCGAGACTCCTGCGGGAGCAGCGGGACAGGTGAGACCCCGCGCTTTAGCGCCGAGGAGGCTCACCGCCCGCCCCGCGGAAAGCGAAGCACCTGGAGCGGAAATCAACCACACTTCTCTTTTAATAAATAGCAACAAAGTTTACGAAAAAAGCCTTTAAAAAAGAATAAAAAGTTTTTCTGAAAAAAAATGCATACTACTACTATCTAAAATCAGCATACAAAACAGATATGAACAAACTATTAAGGAGAATGGAAGATTCCTTTAAGGATGAAGAAAGGTTTCTATATTAGGGGATTTTTAGTAGAAAAATGATCAAAAAAATACCACAACTAGGAAAGCTGTGGTATATCCATGTCCTTATTAAAATCTATACTTGAACTGTATCTTGTACCATTTGTTGTGCTGTTAACCTTGCCTCTTCTTTTGCCTTCTCGACTATTTCTTGAACTTTTGCAGGGAAATAATCAAATCCTTCTGCAATAACTGTATCCATTACTTCAATGCCTAAAAAGCGAAGAGCAATTTTTAAATAACGATCACCAGACTCTAATTCTGCCATTGGAGTATTAATATACAAACCGCCTCGTGTTTGGATATGGACTGCTCTTTTTCCTGTTAATGCACCTTTTGCTCCACTTGGTGTGTAATTAAAAGTTTTTCCGGATACAAATAAATTATCTAGATATTGTTTTAACACTGGAGGTGAGCTTAAATTCCAAACTGGAGAAACAAATACATAATAATCATATTCAACAAACTCATCGGCAACTGCGTGCATGGCTAAATATTTTTCTTTTTCTATTTCTGGAAGGTCTTCAATTTTATAACCATATCCGCCCACTTTTCCGCGAGCTGAGACTAAGTCGGCATCCATTTTGGGGATTTCTGCTTCAAATAAATCAATTTTTTTAATTTCAGCATCAGGTTGTTCTTGTCGGAATGCTTCAAGAAAAGCTTCTCCAATTTGTAACCCCTTTGACTTACTTATACCTTTTGGATTTGCTGTAATATAAAGTAATTTAGCCATTTAAGTCAATCCCATCATATATTCTTACTATATATTATATAAAAATAACGTTTACGCTAAGTTGAACAAATAATGAATATCATGAACATTAAGTGTCATTGTAGGGATAGTATTGGAAAAAATAAAGAAAAAAAGAAGCTGACCCAGGGGTCAGCTTAAAAATAGAGAGGTTTTAAAAATTAACCTTGAAAATAACAGAAAGCGTTAAAACATTTGAATCAGAGACTTAGGATAAACTAGATTTTCTAGACTACACTAAGCTTCCTGAAAATCGAGAGTCCTTAACATTTTCGATTTTCCGAGTAAGAGGTTTTTCCGAACCTCTTTATATGAGTCTCATTGTTAATAGTGGGATCAAGATGCTGCATGGATATCTACTTCAATATCCTTGTTTGCAACCCCTTGTTTTACCTTGTCTTTATAATAATATGGAGGTATGTAGAACTTATGAGGAAGTTATGTGGAAGTTGTGAAGATTAATATTTGAAGGTTGAAAGGGTACTTAACATTATATTTTCATTAATAAATAAAGAATTAATGGATAAATATGAATGAACTATATTATATTAGTTGTATATGTTGGACCAAAGTTGGTGGATAGATGTTTCATTTTAATAAAGAAAAACTGCTTTTTATAACAAAAATTCTTTTTCCAGTTTTACTTTTACTCTTGGTAATTTTTGAACTAAGGAAAATGTTTTTAGGTTTAGACCCTAACCTGCTTATTCATAATATTAACGAACTTACGCTAGTAGAGAGTTTACTCATAGTTGTTGGTGGTTTTTTGGCGATTACCCCGATGCTTTATTATGACTATAGCTTAACCAAGCTATTACAACTTAACATTCCAACAAAACAAGTTATGGAGTATTCCGTCATCACTAATACATTTTCGAATTTACTTGGATTTGGTGGGCTAATTGGAGCAGGATTAAGGTCTTATTTTTATAGTGAGTATGAACCCGATAGAAGAAAGTTACTTACGAATATTGGTGTTGTTTCGCTATTCGGAATAACCGGGATATCTATTTTGGCTTGGATTATCATCTTCGGTTTTTGTCATTCACCGCTACTTGCTGATCATAAGTGGCTTTATGCTGGGCTTTGGTTTGTTGGACTTTATTTACCCTTTTATCTCATAAACCTGTTACGACACAGAAAAAGGGCGGTTCAATCTACTATCCATCTAAAAATGGTGGCCAAGCTTGTGACGGCATCTTTTTTGGAATGGGCATTCATTTTTTTGGGGATATGGGGATTAAGTTTAATCCTTAAAATACCAATTTCAGCAGGTGAACTATTACCTATTTATATTATTGCTGCTTGTGCAGGAATCATCAGTATGATCCCTGGTGGGCTTGGATCGTTTGATCTTGTTTTCTTATGGGGTTTACAAGGATTAATGGTTTCTGATGAGAAAGCAATTGTCTTATTACTTCTGTATAGAATCGGTTATTTTTTAATTCCCTTTATCGTTGGTTTGTTTTTACTGATAAAAATGTATTGGGGTAAATGGAATAAATCTTGGAGTCAGATTCCTAACATCATAGTTCAAAATGTAAGTCATTTTATTTTGACTGGTTTAGTTTTCCTTTCTGGATCGGTGCTCCTTTTATCAGCAGCCGTTCCAGGGGTGTTAGAGAGGTTGAAAATTAGTGAGGAAATCCTTTCGTTACCAATCATGAACCTCTCTCACCAACTTTCTGTGGCAACAGGATTTGTTTTATTGGCTGTTTCGAGGGGAATTGAGTATAAAAGTAAACAGGCTTATCACCTAACAATGTCAGTCCTGATTTTAGCGGCCGTTTTTACCTTTTTTAAAGGGCTTGATTATGAGGAAGCCATATTCATCTTAATTGTTGCTATTCTATTGCGGATTTCAAAAAATAGCTTTTACCGTGAAAATACCGTGTTGACATGGGGGAAAATAAGTTTTGATGTCATCGTGATTACTCTCATCACTTCGCTCTACTTGGTGATTGGAGTGATTAATTTGCCTAATTCAAAACTAAATGTTCCTTCAGCATTAGTGCCATATGTAATGGTTAATTCAAGCGATTTGTTCACAAGTGCCATTATTGGTCTTTCGATTGCTGTCATTTTTATGGCGGCTGGGGCTATTGTAAGAGGGAAGAAAAGTTTTCCCTTTGAGGAATCGCTTTCACAGGAATTACAGGTTAAACACCATTTAGAAATTTATAAAGGAAGTCCATTAGCTCATCTCATCTTTTTGCATGATAAACTTTTGTATTGGAATAAACAAAAGAATGTTTTGTTTGCTTACCAAGTAGTAGCCGATAAAATAGTTGTTTTAGGTAATCCAATTGGAAGTCAGGAAAATATGTTGAATTCTATTGAAGAATTGATAGAAACCGCAGATGTTTATGGGTATAGCCCAGTTTTTTATCAAGTTAGTAGTGAAAAGATTCCTTTTCTTCATGGAAATGGGTTCGATTTCTTTAAACTTGGAGAAGAGGCTTTTGTAGATTTAAAGACTTTTTCTTTAACAGGTAAAAAGGCGAAAAATCTGCGAGCATTAAAAAATAAGTTTGAACGGGAGGGATACTCCTTTCAAATCGTTGAATCACCGTTCTCTGCGCAGTTAATAATGGACTTAGAATATGTTTCAAATGAATGGTTACGGGGACGAAAGGAAAAGGGCTTTTCTCTCGGCTTTTTTGACGCGGATTATATCCAAAAAGCGCCGGTTGGGGTTCTGGCAGATCCTATGGGGAATGTGATTGGGTTTGCTAGCTTAATGTTAAATTATGATGATCATGAGACGGTTTCAGTGGATCTGATGAGGTTTCTTCCTGATTCTCCGAATGGAACGATGGACTTTTTGTTTCTGTCATTGTTTCAATGGGCTAGGAGTGTCGGCTATATTCGTTTTAATTTGGGAATGGCTCCATTATCCAATGTGGGGGCTTCAAGGTTTTCATTTTTAAGTGAGAAAATTGCTTCACAAATATTTTTGCATGGTCAGTTGTTTTACCATTTTAAGGGTTTAAAAAGATTTAAAGAAAAATATGCTGATTATTGGGAGCCAAAATATTTGGCTTATCGTAAAAAGTCGAGTCTTCCAATTACTATGCTGCAAGTGACGATGATGATTTCGAAAAAGAAAAAATGATCGGTAAAAAAGAACTGTTTGGAGGGATGCTCCAAACAGTTCTTTTTTTGATGTTAATATTATAAAAATTTCACACAAACAGGATCTGGAACAACTTTATCAGAAGATAATAGGGTAAGTTTTCCGGTTTCAGAATCTCTTGAAAAGAGAACAAGGTTACTCGATTCCTGATTAGAAGCAACGATGAATTTTTCGGTAGGATCTAATACGAAATCTCTTGGCCAATTTCCTTCGGTAGAGGTATACTCCACAAAACTCAGCTCACATGTCTCCTGGTTAACCCGGAACACAGCAATGCTATTATGTCCACGATTTCCTGCATACACAAAGCGCCCATCTGAAGAAATATGAATAGCACTTCCTTGATTGTTCTCAGTGAAATCAGTTGGAATAGTGGGAATCGATTGCACTTGCGTAAATTGACCATTATCAGCATGATACCGTAATACAAGGACCTCTGAGCTAAACTCAGTCATCACATAAGCGTAGCGCTGATTAGGATGAAAAACCAGATGCCTTGGACCACTACCGGGTTTTACACTGAGGCTTGAGACCTCATTTATAGTGCCATCATTTAATTCATATGTAAAAACCTTATCAATCCCGAGCTCAACCACGGCTATATACTTTTCATCAGGGGTAAAACCTGCGTAATGAGTGTGTGGTTTTTCCTGCCGTTTATCCGGACCGGAGCCAACATGTGTAGCAACGGAGGCTTTAGGGTTAATGCTTCCACTTTCCTGGTTTAAAGAGTAAACTTCGATGCTACCCTTATGGTAATTGGACGCGAGAACATAACGGTTTTGACTATCAACACTTACGTGGCAGGGGGGTGCTCCTTCTGAACCCTGCTGATTTAGTGGTGATAACTCACCAGTTTCTTTATTTATTGAGAAAGCAGCGATCCCACCCAATTCTCCATCCTTAACAACAGAATAAAGGAATTTACTATCGTGACTAACCGTTAAATATGTGGGGTTTTCAAGTTTTGCAGCCACCTTTATGTGTTCGATTCTTCCATTTTGAGTATCCAATGAAAATGAATAAAGGCCTTCGCTTTCCCCCTTTGTATAAGTTCCAATAAACCCGATAAACTTATTTTGCTCCATCTGAGATGCTCCCCCTCGTTATTTTTGATTCATTATAGCAATAAAGTTCCTGCTTCTCCAATTTTGGATGTCTGCATCTATTTTTTCAAAAATAGAATGTTATTGGTGGGAATTACTATGTGGGGGGCGAAATAAAATTCCACTGGAACACTTGTAGGAAAATGATGGAACAAGTTAAGGGAGAAGAAGGGTTGGAGGTGCCAGATGTCGAATTTGTTCAAAGAGTCAGAGTGAATTGTAGTTAGTTTGGAGGGTAAAACAATGGGAAATAGCAAATGGAAGGTCTATCCAATGTATCTGGACGGAGGTTGGGTAGGGGGAAATTACCAGGAATTTACCGAAGTGATAAATCCAGCAACACAAGTGGTTGTTGGGGCAGTTCCAACCGGTGGTGCGTTTGAGGCAAACAAAGCCGTTGATACTGCCTCTGCGGCATTTCAAAGCTGGTCCAAAAAAACAGCAGAAGAACGTTATAAAATATTAATGAAATGGCATTATTTAATAGATGAAAATAAGCATGAAATCGCCAAAGTGATGACGATTGAACAAGGCAAACCATTAAAGGAAGCATTAGGTGAGGTTGTCTATGCAAATGGGTTTATCTCTTGGTTTGCCGAAGAAGGGAAGCGGATTTATGGTGAAACGATCCCTGCTTCCGCCCCCAATAAACGAATCATCGTTAGAAAGGAACCAGTGGGTGTAATTGCGGCGATCACACCGTGGAACTTCCCAGCAGCCATGATTACTCGGAAAGTTGCTCCTGCTTTAGCAGCAGGTTGTACAGCAGTTGTAAAGCCGGCAAACCAAACTCCACTTACGGCCTTAAAATTAGCGGAGCTTGCTCATGAGGCTGGTCTGCCGAATGGTGTACTTAATATTATTACGGGAAGATCATCGGAGATTGGGGAGGCATGGTTGAAAGATCCACGGGTAACCAAAATTACATTTACAGGCTCGACAGAAGTTGGAAAGTTACTGATGCGTGGTGCTGCCGAAAATGTAAAAAAGGTTTCACTCGAACTAGGTGGTAACGCACCATTTATCGTCATGGATGATGCCGACTTGCCGAAGGCTGTCTTAGGTCTCGTGCAATCTAAATTCCGCAACGCCGGGCAAACCTGTATCTGTACGAATCGCGTCTATGTTCAAGAGAGTGTAGCTGAATCATTTATTGAGCTTTTTTCGTCAGAGTTGAAAAAACTTAAGGTAGGAAACGGACTCGATGAGGGAATTGATGTGGGGCCACTAATTGATCAGGCTGCTTTATTGAAGGTGGAAACCCTAGTAGAAGATGCATTGCAAAAAGGTGGAAAGATTAGCTGTAGCGGTAATAAACCATCTGGATCCCCTGGGTATTTCTATCAGCCTACTATTTTGACGGACATTACGGATGAGATGGACTGTATGAAGGATGAAATCTTCGGACCACTTGCGCCCATTTCTACATTTGTAACGGAAGAGGAGGTCATTGCTCGAGCGAATAACTCTCGCTATGGATTGGCAGCATATGTTTATACAAATGATTTAAGTCGTTCATTTAGAATGACCGAACAGCTCGAATACGGAATTATTGGGCTCAATGATGCCTTACCTTCAGTTCCGCAAGCCCCGTTCGGTGGCTATAAGGAAAGTGGTCTTGGTAGAGAAGGCGGACACTTCGGGATCGAAGAGTTTTTAGAGGTGAAATATATTTCGATAGGTTTAGATATGTGAGTTTTTGATGTAGTCTCATCTTAGGGGGAGACACTTCATGGTAAAATAGTAATTTTGATTTTAATATGGAAATAAACAATGAGAGGAGCGATTTGTGTGCAGGTGAAGGTGTTTGCCAACCTCCGAGACATTTGCGGCGGGGTTACAGTTGAGGTACAACCCAGAGGCGAGCGTGTTATCGATGTTCTTGATAGAATGATAGAAATGTTTCCTAAGTTATATGATGAAATTTTCACCGAAGAGAAAACGCTTAAGCCATTTGTCCATGTTTATTTGAATGGAAGAAATATCATCCATTTAGAGGGACTATATACTGTGGTGAAGGGGACAGATCAATTTGCGCTATTTCCTCCAGTTGCAGGGGGTTAAAATGGCCAGTCGTGACCTTGAATTTCGGGGTATAAATCGTCGTCATCTTGAAATGTATTTTGAAGAGTTGGGCGGAAAACGGTTGGCTAAAGAATCTAGAAGGGAATCAGAACAAGTACCAGCATCACAAACAAAAGATACCGACACTGACTCTGATTCATTTCCTTCCATATTTGTTGCTGCTGGCTGGGAAGGACAGATTTTGAGTGAACAGGAAATTTCGTTTACGTCTATTTTTAAAGTCAATGCAGTTATGGTTCGCTTTACAGCGGACGATGAAGTAGGATTAGAGGAACTTATTAAGAAATATCGATATAAGACTACTAGGGTCGGGGGCTGAGTAAGTGCCTCTGGCTTTTTATTTTGGAGGGGGAAAATAAACCCGGCCTTTGTTTGTACCGAGGTGGGATAGATTCATGGAATTTAGAAATCTGGTAGCAATATGGCGAGAATATGCTCCTCTCCAAAGATAATAGACTAAATTCTTCTCGAAAAAAAATAAAATAGTATTTTCGGAGAATGAGCCACATCGACTCGACTCATCCTCCGATATTTCTGATTCAGCAATTCAATTCTTATTTCTGTCCAACTGCTTCATCAATAATCCCTAATTCAACCAACTTCTCAACAGGCACGACGCCGTCTTTCCAGCCACGAACTTGGTAATACTCCTCTAGCATGATATCCATTCGGCTCACATAACCTGCACTATTGCCTGTTGCAGGTTCATCTGTAAACCGTTTCGGTAAGAAATCATCCTCACGTTTATCAAAACCAGCAAGGTTATTATAATAGCGCTCTAGATTGTAAATCCGTTCGCCAACCTTCATCACATCATCAGCCGTCAACTCAACACCAGTCATCGTTCCATACTGCTCAGCATAATGCTCGGCATTCTCAGAGAATGAAGAGAATTTGCAAATATTCATAGAATCAGAGAACGAAAGTAAGTCTTGGAAAATTTTCAACAACGCACCCTTACCATGCGCTTCAAGTCGATCTGTAGGCTCTGGGATTCCAGCGATTTCACTGGCGACCGTGTAGCCACGTAAATGGCAAGCACCTCGGTTACTAGTCGCATAACCAAGACCAATACCTTGAATACCCCGTGGATCGTAAGCAGGGATAGATTGTCCCTTAACTGACATCGAAAGCTCCGGAGCGCCCCAAAGAGCTGTAGCTTTCGCTGGTCCATCAGCAAGAACACCGCCGAATCCTTCACGGAAGGCGATTTTTTTAGTCATTTCGATCATAGCATCAGCATCGCCCCATACAAGCTTTTCGTCAACCAAGCCCTTATCATAGGCTTCCATCGTTACAGAGAATGCATGTCCGAGCTCAATTGTATCCAGACCGTATTCATTACATTGGTCAATTATGAAGGAAATAGCTTCGGCATCACTTACTAAACAGTTGGCCCCAATTGACCAAGCAGATTCGAATTCAATGCTTTCCACTCTTGTTTTATATTTTCCTTCTTTGACCTCTACTTCAATTTTACAGCCAACAGGACAGGCATGACAGGTGTTATTACTAACGAGCAAATGCTTGTTAAAATATTCCCCGCTGTGTTTTTCAGCTTCATCCCAATACGTGAATTGAGAATTTTTTGTAGGAAGAGCTCCTGCTTCATTAATTAAATTTGTTAAAACATTTGTACCGTAGACGGATAATCCACCCTTATTCGGAGCAGTTAGTCCACCTTCAAGGAGTGCTTTTACGGCCTTTTTGTTTGCAACTTTATATTCATCCTTTAAAGCTGGCTCAGGCATATTGCCTTTTTGTGCAGCCTTGATAACAATAGCTTTTAATTTCTTATATCCGGCAACAGCACCTGTACCACCACGGCCTGCCGCACGGTCATGTTCATTCATAAATCCTGAAAAAAGCACTTTATTTTCACCGGCTTGACCAATCGTCATGACACTTAGGTCAGCTTCACCATATTTTTCTTTGAAAAATGCAATCGTGCCTCTTGTCCCTTTTCCCCATACTTCAGAAGCATCGCGGATTTCAGCTTTTCCATCCTCAATATAAAGATAAACGGGTTTGTCACTTTTTCCTTTAAAAATGACGTTGTCGACCCCAGCCCATTTTAAACGAGCTGCTGTCCAACCACCCATATGAGAATCTGTAACAGTACCAGTGAGTGGAGATTTTGTTACTACTGCAAGTCTTCCGCTCATCGAGGAACGGGACCCAGTGACAGGACCTGTCATAATACAAATAATGTTTTCTTCGGAAAAAGGTTCTACCTCAGGTCCATTATCTAGGACATACTTCACTCCTAAACCACGGCCACCGATGTATTTTCTGGCAAGATCTTCGTTGATTTCTCTGTAAGATACAGTAGAGCTTGTTAAATCAACAACTATTTCATTGTTTTTAAAGCCGCCAAGATTCATCGTTTAACAACACCTCTTTCAATTCTAGTGTAAAAAAAAATACTTACCTTATAATAAATTAGATACTGAATAAAAAAATTCCTCTTAATATTTAGCTTTTCCGAAATTATTAGTAAATTTTTTTTGAAAATAAACTATAATCATATAGAAAAGAGGGGTGTCTATGCAAGAATTGGAAAGATATTCTAGACAAATGCTTTTTAAGCCAATTGGAAAAGATGGACAATCTAAATTAGTAAAAAGTCGGGCAGCTATTGTTGGAATGGGGGCTCTTGGTACTGTAATCGCCAACCACCTTGTTCGATCAGGTGTCGGATTTGTGAGAATAATAGACCGAGACATAGTTGAATTATCAAATTTGCAACGCCAATCTCTTTATACTGAAATAGATTCTGAAGAAAAGATCCCAAAAGTGATTGCAGCTGAAAAAAGGTTGAAGGAAATTAACTCAACGGTAATTGTTGAGCCGATACTTTCTGATTTAAATCTTGATAATGCTGAAGAGTTATTGGGTGGATTTGATGTTATTGTTGATGGATCGGATAATTTTATGACTCGTTATTTAATCAATGATGTTGCGGTAAAGCATGGGATCCCATGGGTATACGGAGGTGCAGTCAGCTCAAGGGGGATGTTTGCCACCATTATTCCTGGAAAAACCCCCTGCTATCGATGCCTTTTTCCAGACATTCCAGCCGGGCTGGGTGAAACCTGTGATACGATTGGGGTTCTCTCCCCGATAACCGATATTATTGGATCGTTTGAAGCAATGGAAGCATTGAAATTGTTAGTTGGTGTTGATACGAACCCAAATTTGGAGCAACTTGATATTTGGTATAACTCTTCCCTGCAAATGGATATATCTGATGGGCGTAACCCAAAGTGCCCAACATGTGTCGAGCACAAATATGATTTTCTAGATAGGTCCTCTCATCAGCAAATAGCCTATACTAGCTTGTGTGGTCGTGATACGGTCCAGATTAATCCAAGAAACAAGCAGGAGATTGATTTTATTAAAACTGCAGAACGCTTGAAATCAAGTGGAAAAGTCGAAATGAACCCATATATGCTCCGTTTTTCTCCAAATGATGAGATTACGATTGTTTTTTTCAAAGACGGCAGGGTTCTCATTCATGGATTAAATGATCTTGTCAAAGCAAAAACATATTATTCAAAGTATATTGGTACTTAAACATACTAAAAGCAAAGGGAATCGACGCATAGTCTGATTCCCTTTTTTTATTTCGAGGTATATGAAAGGGATCAAAGTCCCCTTTGGAGGCTTAAACCTACTGTGCAAGACATCTTTTAATAAAGTGATCTTTATATTTTCCAGGTGTATAGTAGGCGAATTTTTTAAAACCCTTAATAAAATGTGCTTGATCAAAGTAGCCATAATCGTAAATAAGATCTAATAAATCATGGTCATCTTCAAATAAAAGTTTATGTAAACAGTTTTGAAATTTAACTATTTGACAAAATTGTTTCGGAGAGAACCCTATATATTCTTCGAATTTTCCACGGATATACCGGTCTGAGTAGCCGACTTTCTTCGATAAATCACTGATATTCAAAAGACCACTTGATTCGGTAATATTTTTGATTGCTGAAGCCACTATTTCATAATCCTGGTTCGTATTTGGTTCTAGCCGCAGTAGATACCTTTGAAATAGATTAATTCTATCCTCAAAAGAAGAGGCGTAGCTAATTTTTTCAATAACTGCTGGATCTATTGATGTAACATCGAGAAGCGGTATTTGACGATCAAGCATTTCCTTCATGGGATATTTCAGCTTAATCAGCCCTTGCTCCGGAAAAAACCTTACCCCAAAATATTCACAGTTTTTTTGAAAATTGTGCTGTACTCGCCTTTGCAGGGGACTGGTCCATAGAATGGCATGTGGTGTTTGTTTGTGACAACGAAATAAAATATCAAAACAACCGTCGGGGATTAGAGACAAGGTGTCTTCAGAATTTAATGTAGTTGTAAATTGGTAGAACAATGCAATGTGACTTCCGTAAAAGGAGTCACCTGGTTTGATTTCCTGATAAGAATTCGTATTAAGCTGAATTTCCGGTTGGGATGGAAAGTAGTGTTTTTCTATTAAGGTAGTCATGTTAAGCCTCCTAACAATTCACTGTAAAAATGTTCACATGTTCGTCATAAACACCTCCTTATTATTGTTGATTAGATGGACCGAATCCACAATCTTGTAAGATAATCTAACAAACAATTTGCTGAATTGAATGAATTTTCGGAAATTGTTCCGTTTTTTACAATAAATAACCTCGGGAACTGAGTAACCTAAATATAGAAAACGAAAACGGAACCAAGCGTTTTTAAAAGGAGGAAATAAAAATTGCAAACTAATCAATTACAAAAACAACAGGTACTTCACCCATTAGAGCCATTAACAGCAGGAGAAATATCGAAAGCAGTAGATCTGATCAAAGGGCAAAAGAACTTAACGGAATCTGTGCGGTTCGCTCAGGTAGTGTTACAAGAACCAACAAAAGAGGTTGTTTTAAACTTTAAAGAAGGTCAACCAATTAGTCGTGAAGCGTTCATCATTCTTTTAGACAATGAAACTGAAAAAACGTACGAAGCGGTTGTTTCGATTACGGATGAAAAAGTAGTTTCATATGAGTACATTCCAGATGTTCAGCCTGGATTTTTGCTGGATGAATTTGAAGAGTGTGAGCGGGTTGTTAAAGATCATCCAGACTATCAAGCAGCACTACTCAAAAGAGGGGTAACAGACCCTGAACTCGTCATGATTGATCCATGGTCTGCTGGGTATTTCGGGGTTGAGGAAGATGAAGGGAAAAGAGTGGCGCGTGCGTTAGCGTGGGTCAGAAAGTCACCAGAGGATAACGGATATGCCTATCCACTTTCAGGCTTATATGCAGTGGTGGATCTAAATAAAATGGAAGTCATGCGAATTGAGGATTATGGAGTCAAACCACTTCCACCAACAGGAGCCAATTATGCTCCAGAAACATCTGATTCGATCGAGCTGCGTAAAGACCTAAAAGCGTTGGAAATTGTTCAGCCTGATGGCGCGAGTTTCCAAGTGGAAGGCCACCGCATCAAATGGCAAAAGTGGGATTTTAGGTTCAGCTTTACACCAAGAGAAGGACTTGTTCTTCATACAATTGGCTATGAAGATAAGGGGAAAAAACGCCCCGTTCTATACCGAGCTTCACTAGCTGAAATGGTTGTGCCATACGGTGACACCACGCCAATCCATAATCGACAAAATGCCTTTGATGCTGGTGAATACGGAATGGGACAATTGGCTAATTCCTTAACATTAGGATGTGACTGCTTAGGGGAAATCCGTTACTTCGATGCTGTGATGTCAGATAGTAAGGGGAATATCAGAACCATTCCGAATGCTATTTGTTTACATGAAGAGGATTATGGAATTGCATGGAAGCACACGGATTGGAGAACCGAGCAAGTAGAAGTTCGTCGTTCACGTCGCCTTGTCATTTCCTTTTTCTCAACGGTTGCCAACTACGATTACGGTTTCTTTTGGTCATTTTATCAGGACGGAACAATGGAATGCGAAGTGAAGTTGACCGGTATGTTGAACACTGGGGCTCTTGATGAAGGAGAAGTACCAAAACATGGGACGATTATTGCGCCACAGCTGAATGCACCATATCATCAACATTTCTTTAACTTCCGACTCGATACACAATTGGATGGAATGAACAATTCAGTGGTCGAGGTGAATACCGTAGCATCAAAAGTCGGTCCGGAAAATCCAAATAATAATGGTTATTATATTGAAGCAAAAACGTTCAAAACAGAACAGGAAGCGATTCGTCAAATGGATCTAGCTTCACAGCGGACTTGGAAAATTATTAATCCTGAATCGAAGAATTTTGTTGGTCAGCCTGTTGGTTATAAAATCATGCCTGGTGAAAACTGCTTGCCGTTTGCCAACGATAATTCTAGTTTAATTAAGCGGGCTGGCTTCATTAAAAACCATCTTCATGTAACAAAGTATGACCCTAACGAGTTATATGCATCTGGTAAGTATCCAAACCAACACAAGGGTGGAGATGGTATTACTAGATACGCAGAAGCAAATCGCAATATTGAAAATGAAGACATTGTGGTTTGGTATACCATGGGGCACCACCATATTACCCGTACTGAAGACTGGCCGGTGATGCCAACTGCGTATATTAATTTCCAATTAAAACCGGTTGGATTCTTTGATCGTAATCCGGCATTAGATTTACCAAGACCAACTGCGAAGAAAGGTACAAGCTGCCACCACTAATAAGCAGGGGGAGTCAAATCTCCCCCAACCTTGAAAATCAAAATTAACTCTGAGAAATAATAACAGATGCTTGAGCTTTACGAAATGAGGTGAAATGAAAATGCTGATTAGTTCTATTTTAGTTGTAATCTATTTGCTAGTTTATATTCGAAATGTATATCTGCAAAAGGGCAACGTCAATCCAATGACGGGGAAAATGATTTCGATGGGATTAGGGATGATGAATGGATTAGTTATTGGGGTATTGGCAGGGGTGTTTTTACAAAGTCAACTAGCGCTATCAACGGTTTCCGCAGTCATGATTAGCTTGATTATAGCAATTGTAATCGGCTACCCCTTTGGAATCCACGGAATGATCGAGGCAGCCTGTTCAAGCGCAATGGGGGGAATGATGGGAGCTATGCTTGGGGAAATGCTTCGTACAGATGAGATAAGCTTGATGCTATTATTTATGGACTTTATTTATGTTATCAGTATGGCGATTGTTTTATTGGCCCTTCATAAAAAAAATCGGAATGAAACAGTCGTACCATTCGGTAAAAAGCAATCCACCTCATTAATTTTTTCAATCATCATTCCCATATTGGTTGCAGCATCAGTAAACCTTGTTGACTTGAATGCGCATCCTGCAAAGCAAAGTGAAGAGGTTCAACAACATCAGCACCACATGCCGTAAGGTTCTTTTTGAAAATTAGTCTAGTAAAAGGGAGGAAAAAAATATGCATCTGTTAAAAAATAAATCTTCTTTAATTGGAATGTCGTTATTATTTTTATTGGTATTACCAATTAATGCATTTGCTGCTGAAAAAACTCCCGCCATTGACACAGGCGATACAACTTGGATGTTAATTGCGACAGCTATTGTTCTTTTTATGCACGTGCCAGGTCTTGCACTATTTTATGGTGGATTAGTCAGTGAACGAAATGTAATTTCAACGATGATGCACAGTTTCGTCAGTTTATTAATTGTCACGGTTGTCTGGGTACTTTGGGGCTACACTTTAACCTTCGGTACCGATGCAGCTGGTTTAATTGGCTCCTTAGATTTCCTTGGATTGAAAGGAATAGGAGTAGGAAATAGTTCCTTAGGTTTTACGATACCTGATTTAATCTTTGTGATTTTCCAAGGCGCTTTCGCAGCGATTACGGTTGCCATTATTTCAGGGGGCATTGCCGGTCGAATTTCATTCCCTGCTTGGACGATGTTCACAGTATTATGGGTTACATTCGTTTACGCTCCAATGGCTCACTGGGTATGGGGTGGCGGCTGGTTATTCAAAATGGGCGAGCTTGACTTTGCTGGAGGGACAGTTGTTCACATTCTATCTGGTGTCAGTGCTTTAGTTGCCGCCATTGTGATTGGACCGAGAAATGAAAAACTGCAGATGGAGCACGCACCGCACAATATTGTTTTCTTTCTCATTGGTGCCGCAACACTTTGGTTTGGCTGGTACGGATTTAATGCGGGTAGTGCATTAGGATCGGGGAGTATCGCAGCTCTTTCTTTCGCTACCACGACCGTGGCAGCAGCAACAGGAGGACTTGGTTGGTTATTGATTGAATGGAAGATTCGCAAGCGTCCAACGTTGGTAGGTGCAGCGACGGGTGCCATTGCAGGCTTAGTAGCCATTACACCTGCGACAGGTTTTGTCACAGTTCAATCAGCTTTACTAATTGGCCTGATTTCAGCACCAATTTGTTATTTCGGAATCAATTTTGTAAAGGTTCGCTTTAAATATGATGATACATTAGACGCATTTGGGGTCCATGGGATTGGTGGAATTTGGGGGGCGATTGCCACTGGGATCTTTGCTACAAAAAGTGTTAATGAAGCAGGTAATAATGGATTACTCTACGGGAATCCAGAGCAATTGCTCCATCAATTGGTTGGGGTAGGAGCAGCAGTTTTATTGGCATCAGTTGGTACTTTTGTGATTTTAAAAGTGATCAGCCTGTTCACTGCCATCCGTGTAAGCAAAGAAGAGGAATTAATGGGATTAGATTTAAGCTTCCATGAAGAGGTTGCATATAATTCAACTACTCAATCACCTCCGTTAAATCAGTTAAATACTAAACACGAAGTCCTGTAGGGGCAACAAGTGAATATTCAATACTTTGGCAATCCTTCATTATTAGGGTTGCTTTTTTTGTGTTAAACTAGTCTGTTGATTTGCGATCCAATCAACTGGGAGGGTAAAATCAACATTGTGCACTAACAAAGCCTTTCGTAAAAATGCTGGTTTGCCTTCAATATCAAAAATAAAAACTTTGTCGAGCAATTTTTTTTTGTAATTTGCGTAAAATCTATTAAAATAGAATACGGACATATTCATGGAAATTATGTAATAAACGATAAGGAGAAGTGAAAATGGAAAAAATATTTATTTTTGGTCACAAAAATCCAGATACTGATACAATTTGTTCTGCTCTTGCTTATGCAGACTTAAAGTCAAAATTAGGGGTAGAAGTTGAAGCAATTCGCTTAGGTTCAGTTAATGGTGAAACTCAGTATGCACTTGACCAATTTCAAGTAGCAGCACCTCGTTTAGTGGAACAAGTATCTGAAGAGGTAAAAAACGTAATCTTGGTGGATCACAATGAGCGCCAACAAAGTGCCAACGATATTGACAAAGTTCGTGTACTTGAAGTAATTGACCACCACCGCATTGCTAATTTTGAGACAAGCGATCCTTTATACTATCGTTGCGAGCCTGTTGGTTGTACAGCGACAATCTTAAACAAAATGTACAAAGAAAATGGAATTGCGATTGAAAAAGAAATTGCTGGATTAATGTTATCGGCAATCATTTCTGATTCTTTATTATTTAAATCTCCAACCTGCACAGACCAAGATGTGGCTGCAGCTAAGGAACTTGCTGAAATCGCCGGAGTGGACGCAGAAAGCTACGGCTTAGCGATGTTAAAAGCTGGCGCGGACTTAAGTGATAAAACAATCTCTCAATTGATTTCTTTAGATGCTAAGGAATTCCAAATGGGCAACTATAAAGTTGAGGTCGCTCAAGTGAATGCTGTTGACACAAACGATGTTCTTGCTCGTCAAGCAGAACTAGAGGATGCTCTTACAAAGGTAATTTCTGAAAAGAATTTAGATTTGTTCCTATTTGTTGTTACTGATATTTTAACCAATGATTCTGTTGGGGTTGCACTAGGTAACGAAACTGGAGTAGTTGAGGAAGCATTTAATGTAACATTGACAAACAACTCAGCCCTTCTTAAAGGTGTTGTATCACGTAAAAAACAAATTATTCCACCACTAACTGATACATTTGTCAAAAAGAACTAATTATCAATAAGCCTATTCGCATAATATTTTATGCGGACAGGCTTATTTTTTTTGCCATTATAACTAATACTAAAAACGGTGCACCAATTTAAAAACAAAAGGAGGAATCGAGGAATCATGGCAAAAGTTTTACACATTACAGCACATCCTCATAATGAAACACAATCTTATAGTATGGCAGTAGGTAAGGAATTTATCGATTCTTATAAGCAAGCAAACCCCAATGATGAAGTTGTTCATTTAGATTTATATAGCGAAAATATCCCACATATTGATGCAGATGTTTTTAGCGGATGGGGGAAACTTCGCTCTGGAAGCGGGTTTACTGAACTTTCTCCAGAAGAACAAGCAAAAGTGGGGCGCCTTGGTGAGTTAAGTGATCAATTTATCGCCTTTGATAAATATGTTTTTGTCACACCACTTTGGAACTTTTCTTTCCCACCCGTTATGAAGGCGTACTTAGATTCAATTGCAGTGGCGGGCAAAACATTTAATTACACTGAGCAAGGCCCAGTGGGACTTTTAACAAATAAGAAAGCCATTCACATTCAAGCACGTGGTGGTTATTACTCTGAAGGGCCAGCAGCTGCAATGGAAATGGGCCACCGCTACTTAAGTGTTATGATGAATTTTTTCGGTGTTCCTTCACTGGAAGGGTTGTTCGTCGAAGGACATAACGCCAATCCTGAAAAGGCAGAAGAAATAAAGAAAAATGCCATTGCCCGTGCAAAGGAAATGGCACATACCTTCTAATCAATGTAAAAAAGCGGTTCTTCTGATGAAGAATCGTTTTTTTTTGAGAAAAAAACGATCCTATGCAAAGTTTAATATCCTCCTTTAAAAATAATATTGAACAAATTGTGAATCCTATTGTGTTTTACATTTAATTGATATATCTTAATATCAAGATATTTCACTTAAGATATCTTGTTTCCAAAGTGCTGGCCAGCATGTTAATAAGATTTCAAACAATCAGGAGATGACATAAAATGAAATGGTGGAAAACTCCACAAGCATCAGTAGTATGGACGATTTTGAGAATTTGGCTTGGATTACAATGGTTCGAAGCAGGCATTGAGAAAATTAAAGCGGGTGGCTTTGCAGCAGACGGATTCTTACAAGGAGCAATTGCAAACTCTTCTGGAGAGCATCCCGCTGTACAAGGTTGGTATGCAGCTTTTATTCAGCATTTTGCATTGCCTAATGTACATATTTTTAATACTTTAATCCCTTGGGGTGAAGCTTTAGTTGGTCTTGGACTTATTTTAGGTTTAGTAACGATTCCAGCAATCCTTGCTGGTGCTTTAATGAATTTGAATTACATGCTAGCAGGAACAACAAGCACAAATCCCATTTTATACACAGCAGCGATGATTTTACTTTTTACTGGCTCAGGTTCATATTATTGGGGTCTAGACCGCTTAACTGTTCCTTTTGTTAAAAGAAAATTTGGAAAAGGCAAAGTAAGTCAGTTAGGCGTGGAAAAATAAATCCTTTTTAAACAAAAGAGCAACCAAAAGGTTGCTCTTTTGTCAGATTGTCGAGAAAGAGTATTCTACTCGGCAATTTTTTATTTAGCCTGCTAATTGGCCGGTTGATTTCCGCTCCAGGTGCTTCGCTTTCCGCGGGGCGGGCGCTGAGCCTCCTCGGCGTAAACGCCTGCGGGGTCTCACCTGTCCCGCTACTCCCGCAGGAGTCTTCGCACCTTCCGCTCCAATCAACCTAAAGAATTGCAACACACCATATCCAACCTAGCTAAATGTGTTGCAATCTTTTCTATGTTTTGGCAGGATGCAGTAAGGAGAGCCTGTTCACTTTCATTCTTCAATCCCCGTAATCGGCAGTAATGAAGCCCATGCAGTTCTTCCTGAGTCCGCGAAGCTTCGTTGTTTAGTTCTTCAGAGTATTCACGAGTTTCTATTTCAACCTCTTTTTTTTTAAACTTATGCTTATTTGCATTAGCCTTTAAATGAGTAGAGTCCGAAAATAAAACCCGACACCACCCACCATTTTGTGATTCATTGCTTATAGGACAATCTCGTCAAAAATTTCCTGAAAGATATTGGTATCCTTAAAACCATGTGGACAATTCCAACTAATCGTAGAGTGATGGGGGAACTGGCTCTTTTAACTTTAAGCCTAAAAACCAAGGTAGGCAACGCTCATTCTTATTTCTCTTTCTAATTGTCTCTCGGAGCGAATACCGTAAAGAAAGCCAATATACATCATTTTAAATAGAACAAGTGGATCAGAAGGACGACCGTTATCAGTGTTATAAAAAGGGTGACCTTTTTCAAGAAGAAATGAAAAATAATATATTTTTCAATCTCACGGAGGAGATAATTGTCAGGAACTAATATATCAATAGTCATAAATTCATATTCACTTTGGCTAGACTGTTTTGCCTTAAAATTGATTTTATCACTTATTATTATTTAATGGTTGAGTGGAAGGTTTGTATTGGCACCGACCTGTTGATTGGAGTGGAAGGCGCGAAGACTCCTGCGGGAGCAGCGGGACAGGTGAGATCCCGCAGGAGCGTAGCGACGAGGAAGCTCACCGCCCGCCCCGCGGAAAGCGAAGCGCCTGGAACGGAAATCAACTGACCTATTGAACAGCAAATATTTATTAACAATTAATATTTTTATTATAAAAAATTAACGCGGTGAATTACTAAAGTTTTTAGGGGAAATAATAGACTGTCGAGAGTTTCAAGACAGCCTGAGAGCAACCATAAGGTTGCTCTTTTGTAGTTGTATCAACTGTTTCATGAAATGAGCTTGACCAACCTTGCAGTATCTGTTTATTTTAATATAAATAAATTTTGTATTAGGAAAGAGGATTGCGGTGGAACAAAAGCTATATTATCAAGATGCTTATTTACAGACATTTTCTGCAAAAGTTCGGAAACAGACTCAGGATGAATCCGGAAACTGGTTTGTTGTGTTAGATAGAACTGCATTTTACCCAACAGGTGGGGGACAACCTTTTGACATTGGAACTCTTAACGATATTCAAGTACTAAATGTTGAGGAAATCGAGGGGGAAATCCGCCATTATATTGATCGTCCGATCGCTGAAACAGAGGAGAAAATTTTTGGTGTAATTGATTGGCAGAGACGTTTTGATCATATGCAGCAACATGCTGGTCAGCATATTCTATCTGCAACTTTTGAAGAGTTATTTGAATTCGAAACGGTTAGCTTTCATCTTGGAAAAGAAGTACTTACTATCGATCTAAATACAGATGAATTGAAAGAGGAACAAGCCCAACAAGTTGAAATACGAGCCAATCAAATCATCTTAGAAAATCAACCGATTGATACCAGGTGGGTAAACTCAGCTGAATTATCTCAATATAAGCTTCGTAAGCGGATTTCAGTCACAGAGGACATACGTCTTGTTATTATCCCTGATTTTGATTATAACGGTTGTGGTGGCACGCATCCTAATTCGACCGGTCAGGTAGGGTCATTAAAAATATTGGATTGGGAGCGTCAAAAAAAGAAAATTCGAGTTCAATTTGTATGTGGGAATCGAGTGTTAACTCAGCTTGGGCAAAAGCAAAAAATTCTCAAGCAATTAAGTCCTTTGTTAAATGCGCCTGAAATCGAAATGGCTACTTCTGTAAAAAAAATGCTAGAGACAGCTAAAGAGGTTGATAAAGAATTAGAAGAAGCGCGCGAATCCTTATTGCAGTATGAAGTAATGGAATTGTTGCAAAACGTTAGGTTGGTTGATGGGAATAGGGTCATTAGCAAAGTGTTTCAAAATCGATCCATCCAGGACCTTCAAAGGTTTGGTCGCTTTGTAGCTTCTGAATCGGCAGATGGAGTCGTTATTTTGGTTTCAGAAAATGAGGATCGACTACAATTGGTTTGTGCCCGAGGTTTAGCAGCTAGTGGCAACATGAAGACTATCGTCTCTAAACTTCTGCCAATGATTAATGGAAAAGGTGGCGGAAATGAGGCATTTGCACAAGGTGGTGGAGAGGCTACAATTTCTGGATTGCAACTGCTGGAAAAGGCTCTTACCTTATTGGTATAGGGCATAGAGATATAAATGAAAACAGGGTCCAATCACAATCGATTGGACCCTGTTATATCGTTTCTTTTATTACCAGTCGCCTGGCAAAACGCTTCCGCTTTTCTATCTGTCTAGCTCCAGCGGCTAGGGGCTCGGGGTCATAAGCCCCTGGTCAAGCCGCTTCTGCTTTTCTATCAATCCCCATTAAACATGTCAAATAGTCCTCTGGCGATGCTTCCTTCATCTTTTGAGCCTCCACGATGTGGTGCAGCTGCAAACACACGGCTGGCAAGACGGCTAAATGGAAGCGATTGGATCCAAACTGTTCCTGGGCCTCTTAATGTGGCAAAAAATAATCCTTCACCACCAAATAAAGCTGTTTTAACACCTTTTACAAATTCAATATCATAATTCACACCACTAGTCATAGCCACTAAGCAGCCCGTATCTACACGGATCATGTCACCTGATGCAAGTTCTTTTTTATGTATAGTACCTCCGGCGTGGACAAATGCCAGTCCGTCGCCCTCGAGCTTTTGCATGATAAACCCTTCACCGCCAAAAAAGCCAGCGCCAACTTTTCGTTGAAATTCGATTCCAACTGAAACACCTTTTGCTGCGGCCAAAAACGCATCCTTTTGACAAATGATTTTTCCATTTAACTTACTTAAATCCATAGGAATAACACTACCAGGATATGGTGCGGCAAAAGAAACATGTTTTTTCGTGTTTGCATGGTTGGTAAAAGCTGTCATAAATAAACTTTCCCCAGTTATGACACGTTTTCCAGCGCTGAGTAATTTCCCCATTATTCCTCCAGTTTCGGAACCTTGAGAGCCGTCACCAAAAATTGTTTCCATTTGAATGTCGCCATCCATCATCATAAAGCTTCCTGCTTCGGCTATTACCGTTTCTTGAGGGTCTAATTCAACTTCGACAAACTGCATATCATCGCCATAAATTTTGTAATCAATTTCATGATTGGTCATTTTTAACCCCTCCAACAATAAAGATATTTTTTAACATTATGTTTAAGTTTCAGTTTATATTATATAAGATTTCGTTCTAAAATCATAAAGATAACCAAGAATATAAAAAAAAGAAAGAAGGCCAACTTCCCCATTTATTGGAAAAGTTAGCCTAAAAAGTTAAGATTGTTTTCTAAATCCTTCTTCAAGTAAATATTGCTTGGCCTCATTATAAGAAGGGAAGGTACCATCAAGGTTTAACCCAGCATAAACATTCCACATGTCATCCTCTTGAATGAGGATCAGTTTATGTTTTTCAGCGTCCACCCAACGTTCTTCCACCTCGTCCCCAATGATAGCACTTTCAGAGACAGGTCTTTGTGCAAGAGAAAGAATGGACTCCTGAATAATGGATCTTAAGTCTTGTTTTGAAAAATCACGAATGTTGACCATTCCCTTATCATCAGACTGATATCCACTAATATTTTCCGCATATACAAAGCCATTTCCATTTGGGTGAAGATGATACACTACGTTTTTCTTATCGGTAACACTTTCTTCGTATTGAAAATTCACACGACCTAGTGATACATTTTTTCGTTTAAGTTCAGGAAATGATTCAATAATAGCCAATTTTTCTTCAAAAGTTAACATAGAACCTCCAAAATAAGTTAAATTTATTGCGCCCCCTCATTATATCATTGCACAATGATAGGCACCAAGGTGAGAGGAATTACTTCAATTCATACGGCTCAATATGAACGTGGACAAACGTATTTTTGTGTTCTAACAACATTTTCTTCTCGATATCTTCGGTAATTTTGTGGCTTTCTACTACATTTAGTTTTGGGTTAACTAGGATGGTTGTATCTACATACACTTTGTTTCCATGCTCGCGGGCTTTAATATCTCTTACGTCCAACACGCCATTTGTGTCAGCGACCGTATTCCGAAGTAACTCCAGTTTTTTTTCATCAAATCCATCAGTCAATAATACCGATGCTTCTCGGAAGATGGACAAAGCTGTTTTAATAATAATGATTCCAACAATAATTGCGGTAAAGCTATCTAGCCATAGTAATCCAACCTTAGCCCCAATGATTCCAACAAATGCCCCGACACTCACGAGTGCATCCGATTTACTGTCTTGTGCTGCAGCCATTAAAGAGGAACTGTGTAGTTCTTTCGCCAATTTTCGATTATGTAAAAACACTAGCAATAAAACGATAGCACCAAAAAGTGCAGTCCAAGCAGTAAGCATGTCAGGCTGTGAGTACTCTGACAGTAAAAATGAACGACCTGCATTCACAATAATTTGCAATCCAACTACTGTCATAATAATAGCGGCAATTAACGAAGAAACAGACTCTGCACGGTAATGACCATAAAGATGGTTTTCATCTGCAGGTTTTCTTGATATTCTTAAGCCAATTAGCACAGCAACTGATACTACAACATCGGTTGTATTGTTTAATCCATCAGCCCTTAGAGCTTCTGAATTTCCTATGTAACCTACAATTAGTTTTAGCAGGGAAAGTAAAGTATAGGCAATAATACTAATCCATGCTCCTGTTTCAGCTTTTTTAATTTCTAACGATCTTTCCATCTTCTGACACCCCAATTTGTTTCATTATATCAAATTTAAGATTAGCAAACGATTACCGTGTGGGTCTAGAGAAAAAGTATAGGCTTTGTGCATGATTATTGACCATGAGATAAAAAGTTGGCATGGACCAATTTTTTGCTGGAAAAATTGCCTAAAGGTGAATGTTTGTAAATTAGAACAATACGCTGATATGAGAAAGGTGGCACAATTAAAGCATCTGAGTAAAATCTTTGTTATTTTTTAAAAACAGAGTCGCTATTCTAATTATATTACAACATTTTACAAAGCAAAAAATTTTCATAAAAAATATGGAATAGCTTATTTCATAAATATAAAAGTTACAAAGGAGTTCATATGAAAATAGATGCCTATATACACTTAATTGAACAGGAATTACTTCCCTATATTAACCTAAGAGCTGAAAATATATTTGATCCCATTGAGGTGAACAATTATTCTAAGTCTTGGAAAATAGTTGGAAGTGGAAATTACGCAGCTGTATTTTATCATGATTCTAAACCAGAGTGGGTAGTTAAGGTTTATGGAAGAAATCATGAGGAAATCAAAAAGGAAATTGAGGTATATAAGAAAATTGGTGACCATGAAGCTTATTCTACTCTTTATGCCTTTGGTGAAAACTATTTAGTCCTGAAAAGACTAGAGGGCATAACCTTATTTAATGCTGTGGTTAAAGGAATTCCCATTCCAAAATCCGTCATAAGGGATATTGATAATGCTTTATTATACGCAAAATCGGTTGGACTAAATCCTTATGATGTACATGGAAAAAATGTAGTGATGGACGGGAACAGGGGTTACGTAGTAGATATATCTGACTTTCATAAACTAGGGTATTGCAGCAAATGGCTAGATCTTAAAAAAGCATATGACAAGATTTACAGACCTTTTATCTATCCGTTTCACCCACCCATTCCGTTTTTTATTGTGGATGCTGTTAGAAAAAGTTACCGAAAATATAAAAGAATTAAATCAAAAATAGTCATAAAAGATAAAAATTTTGAAATGTAACAGATATATTATTCCAGTATAATCATAGTTGTACTCATATTAAGAAAAAGTTAAGCATTAAAAGGAGATCTGGAATGAAGAGAACATTACTAATTTCAAGTTTGATCCTCATTGTGGCTGTGGCTATCGGATTTTTTGTTGTAAAGCATTATACACTGTTACTAGATAACAAGGATGAGGCAATAGCGATCAACAAAAGTTATGACTGGAAGGACGATTTTTCCGATAAACGAAGAGTAAGTGGTGCAGCAAAGAATATTTTTATAGGAGAAGTTATCGAACAGGTGGGTACCAAAGATTTTCAAGGTAAGCCAAGTACTCAATATTCCGTCCGGATAACCCAAAATATTAAAGGGGGATTCCTCAATGATATTATTGTCAATCAACAGGGGGGGTACTATAAAGACAGCGGCAAACTTTATTTACTTCAATATGAAAATGATCACTTTTTGAAGCCAGGAAAAATGTATTTGTTTGCAACAGCCCCAGATACTAATGAAGAATGGCAGCAAATGATCCCGAAATATGGGAATACTCCTATAAGTAACGAAAAACAGAAATTTAAACTTATTGACCAATACAAGGAAGCGATTGCTTCCGAAATAAAACCAAACGCTAAAACATGGTGGTAGGATCTCCTTATTCTCTGCTTCAATTATTTAAAATGTGACTATAAAGAAGGTGGGGGATATCATTGGTACGGTTTGGAGTCGTCGGAACAAACTGGATTACAGAAGCATTCATTAAAGCAGCAAGTGACCATCAAGATTTTGCACTAACAGCGGTCTATTCTCGGACAAAAGAACGGGCTGAGGAATTTGCTGGAAAGTTTCAGGTTAAGTCTGTTTATACAGATATAGAAACAATGGCAAGTAGTAACGAAATAGATGCTGTTTATATTGCCAGCCCAAATTCGCTTCATGCAAGACAAACAATTTTTTTCTTAAAACAGGGGAAACACGTACTTTGTGAAAAGCCAGTCGCTTCTAATAAGGTAGAATTACAAGCCATGATTTTAGCAGCTAAGGAGAATGGTGTTTTATTAATGGAGGCGTTAAAATCCTCCTTTTTACCTAATTTTCAAGTTGTCCGAGATCATTTAGACAAGATTGGAAAGGTTAGAAGTTTTTTTGCAAGCTATTGCCAATATTCATCTCGATATGATGCCTATAAAGAAGGTAATATTCTTAATGCCTTTAAACCAGAATTCTCGAATGGTTCAATCATGGATATTGGGATTTACTGCATTTACCCATTAGTGGTGTTATTTGGCAAGCCAGAAAGTGTCCAAGCTACTGGCACCATGCTTGAGTCGGGGGTTGACGGTAAGGGGAGCATTCTCCTGAAATATAAGGAAATGGATGCCATGGTGATGTTTTCAAAAATCACCAATTCTTATCTTCCTGCAGAGATACAAGGTGAAAATGGTAATATCGTCATTGATAAAATCAATATACCTGAAAAGGTTGAAATTCATTATCGAAATGGGGAAGTGGAGGAGCTTACCCAAGCTCAAAAAGAGGGAACAATGTATTATGAAGCGAAGGAATTTATTGAGTTAATAAAGTCGGGTAAAGTAGAGTCGATGATAAACTCGTATGAAAATTCATTAACCGTAATGGAAATCATTGATGAAGCTCGAAAACAAATAGGGGTTGTGTTTCCAGCGGATAAAAATCCAACAGAATTTAAATAAAGGCTCTGTTAATTAAACTAGAATGTTGAATTCCGTTCCAGGCACTCGCTTTCCGCGGGGCGGGCGGTTGAGCCTCCTCGGCGCTAAAGCGCCTGTGGGGTCTCACCTGTCCCGCTGCTCCCGCAGGAGTCTTCGTGCCTGTAACGAAGATCAACATTGAGCTTTAACAGAGCCAAAATAAAAAAAGGCTGTCGAAAATTAAAATCGGCAGCCTTTTTTTATATTTATTGATTCACGGTTTCTTTTGCCATTTTGCGTGCGGCTTCTGCTGCCTTTTCTTTCGCATTTGCCATGATTTCTGGAATTTGTTTCGGGAAGTGGTCCAAACCTTCAGCATAAACAGTTTCCATAACGTTCATTCCTAAAAATTCTAGTGCGGATCTTAAAAAACGGTCCCCGAATTCAAGAGGTTCCATTCGACCAGTAGAGTAGATACCGCCTCGAGTTTGAATGTGAAGTGCCTTTTTATCTGTTAACAGACCTTGTGCACCATCAGCTGCGTAGGTGAATGTCTTTCCAGCAACAAACAGGTTATCTAAAAATGCTTTGAGAATAGCTGGAGAACCTAGGTTCCAAATTGGTGTGACAAACACAAAATAGTCAAACGTAATGAATTCATCAGCCAATGCATGCATTCTTGTAATTTGAGAACGTTCTCGTTCTGTAAGATCTTCTAATTTATAGCCCATAAAGGATAGTTTTGCCCGAGCATATAATAGATCCTCGTCCATTTGAGGCATATCTAAAGTGAATAAGTCCCAGTTAACAATTTCAACATCTGGCTGTTCTTGTCGGAATGTTTCAAGGAATACTTCTCCGATTTGACGGCCTTTTGAGCGTTCAATATCTTTTTTTGGATTTACGGTAATATAAAGTAACTTTGCCACAAGCAACCCATCCTTTTAAAAAATATATAGTTCATAACATTATCATATACAAAACGGGTTTGTTCAACCTTGAACAAGTAGTGAAATTCATGAATTTTATGTGACTACCAACCTATGATCACCAATTATAACCAGCTGTTGTTGCCAATAGATATGCGAATACACAAAATAAAAATGAACGCCAGCAATAATTACCGGCGTTCATTTTTTTAATCAGTGTCTGTCTTATCCTGCTGACTTTTGTTTCGTTTGTTTCCTTTGCTGTTGTCACCACTTATTATTTCATTAGAAAACTCTGCATCTCTTGTGGGTGAGTTCTGGTTTTTACTACCCTTATTATATTTCTTAGTCATGTGCCCAACTCCTTATTAAAATGGTCAAGGATAGTATGCCAAGCAAGCATAACGCTTATGTAAAAAAATGAACGAGATTAACTTTAGCCACGTTTTAATTCTAGTTCAATAATAGGAAGAGTCCACTCATTTAAAAATTCTGCTGTTTTTTCATTCGGGTTGGAGGTGACTTGCTCAGGTGTTCCTGTTTGTTCAATTTGTCCATTGATCATGACAATTAATTTGTCCGTAAGAAATTTAATCTCCAACATGTCGTGACTGATAAAAACAGTTGTCGTTTTCGTCGACTTTAAGATGGATTTTAAATCCTTTAATAACTTCACTTTAGTAGGGTAATCCAAAGCTGAAAAGGGCTCATCCAAAAATAATACCTCAGGCTCTAGTACCATTGCCCTAGCGAGATTCACCCTTTGTGATTCCCCACCAGATAGATGTGAGGCATGTTTATTTGCTAAATGAGAAATATGAAACTTTTCCAACCAAAAATGAACTTTTTCCTCGATGGTCTTCTTATTTTGTTTTCGTAACTTTAACCCAATCGCTACATTTTGAAAAACCGTTGTATTTAGTAATAAAGACTGTTGAAGGGCGATTGCAAATTTCCGACGTTGTTCAAGCGAAAACGACTTTGCTGTGACCATATCCCCGTGATAATAAAGGGATCCATTAGTTGGGTATTCTAGGAATGCCATGATTTTAAGCAATGTGCTTTTTCCAGCTCCATTAGGTCCCATAATACCCAAAACGTCCCCTTGGTTGAGTTGAAGTTCTGGAATCATTAAAATTTTTTGGCCGTTATTATAATATTGGATGTTCTCTAAGCTCAGTAAAGGTTTCATGAAATTCGCTTCCTCTGCTGTAAAAAAGTTAAACAAAAGGTTATGAGGAATGCCATTGTCATTAAAATAAATGATAGCGCAATCGCAATGTCAAAATTTCCTTTTGATACTTCCATCACGATAGATGTCGTTAAAATCCGCGTTTCCCCCAGTAAATTACCGCCTACCATCATAGCAGCACCTACTTCGGCTAAAATTCGGCCAAGACCTGCGATGATCGCCGCAAAAATAGCAATTTTTGTTTCCTTTAATAATAGCCAAACTGTTTGTCCCTTTGTTGCTCCTAAAGCCTTGATTTGTAGGAGTAGCTTTGGATCGATTTGTTGAAAGGCTGTGGAGGTTAATCCTGTAACAATTGGGAGAGAAACAAGAATCTGGGCCAATACAATCGCTGTTGGTGTATATAGTAAAGCAAAGTCTCCCATTGGTCCAGAACGCCAAAGGGTTATGGTGATCCACAGACCGGCAACAACTGGAGGGAGACCCATCCCAATATTAACTAACACTAAAAGAAGCTTTTTTCCAGGGAAATTAGTTAGTCCTAATAAAATCCCGATTGGAATGCCAATCAGCATGCTAAAAAATATTGCAGTAAAAGAAACCTTTAAGGTCAACAAGGTGATAGCTAAAATTTCGCTATCCCCTGTTAAAACCATTTCAAATGCCTTTTTTAGTCCCTCAAATAATAGGTCCATAAAATCTCCGACACCCTTCACTTGAAAAAAATCTATCGCTGTTTACTTTTTCGTGTTTCTCAGGATTCACTTGCATTGGTATAAGAACATTAAGCGTCCCCTGTTAATGTCTATCGTAAATTATTTGTCCTAACTCACTGAAGTCATAGCCCTCCATATTTTTACAACTTTCTAAAAAAGAAGAGGACTGAATAAGATTAATTAAGGTTTCTAAAGCTTCTTTGTTTTGATCGTTCCACCTGAAGACAAGATCAAATTGTTCATTGGTAACGGGGAGAAAATCCAAATCTAGTTGGCTTGCAGCTGAATGGATCCCGAAAGTAACATCTCCCACTCCGCGACTGACAGAGGACGCTGTTGCAAGATGATTCCACTCCTCCGTGCTATAACCTGAAATATCGGTAGGAGCAATATCGTGTAAGGATATATAATAATCAAAAATGAACCTTGTACCGGATCCTTTTTGACGATTAATAAATGTTACGTCCTTACGTAACAAATCCTCAAATTCTAGAATTTTTTTTGGGTTTCCCCTTTTTACAATAAATCCTTGTTCTCTTGCAGCTAGTCTTAAAACCGTAATAGGTTCATGTACAAAAAGCTGATTAATAAACGGAATATTATATGTTTGTGAGGCAGGGTCCAATAAATGAATCGCTGCAACGTCTGAATCACCGTGGTATAACGTCATCAATCCTTCTAAACTACCGATGAAAGCAGGCTGCAATGAAAGGGAGGTGATTTTTGTTCGTGCAAATTTAAGTAAATGTTCAATGACAAAGTCATGACTTCCCGTTATTTTAATAGGGTATTTATGTAATGAGTTTTCAGGAGTCTTATTTTTTTTTTCAACTCTTGGTGCCGCTTTCATGTCTTCTTTGAAGCGGTCAACTTCTGATTGTTCAATCCTCATCTTATTGCCAACCTTGAAAGCGTTCAATTCACCTCTCTTTATCAACTCGTAAACGGTATGCTTGGAAATTTTGAAAATCCCAGCAATTTCATCTGGTGTAAATGTCTGATCTTCCAATTTGGTTCCCTCCTGCCAATTCCTCATTTTATTATAAAAGAAGTTTGGTGCCGTTTCTATGTATTTTGGTTTAGAATCATTTAGTTTTATTTGGTTCTGTTTTGTTTTGTTACATTTATTCACAAAATAGCCTTATACCAGAAATATAGTGAAACAAAGCTAAATCGGATACCGTCTAAGAAATAAATGATAAAATAAAGAGTGCTTCATTAGAAGATTATTTAATTAAAGGGTGAGTTTATTTGGAGAGTACTCATTTATTTTTTAATATCGCAATTGGAAGAGGAAAACCAGAAAATATCCGAAATAAAGAACAAAGCTGTCCATTTTGTGCAAGAAATGAGCTTACAGACATTATCGCTGAACAAGGATCAATTATATTACTAAAAAATAAATATCCAGTCTTAGAAAATGCCTTTCAAACTGTCTTAATCGAAACCGATGATTGCCAAGCAGATCTTTCAAGTTATTCAAGGGAACATCTTGTGAAATTATTTGAGTTTGGACTAAACCAGTGGAGTTCGATGGAGGAGAGTGGGCAATTTTCTTCCGTTTTATTTTTTAAAAACTATGGTCCATTGTCAGGAGGGAGTATCGCCCACTCCCATATGCAAATTGTTGGTTTATACGATATCAACTACCAAGAGAAGCTGAAACCAGAAAGCTTCAACGGAATCACAATATCTGAAAATAATGGGGTAAGCCTTATTCTTTCTACACATCCACAAATTGGTTTTTATGAATTTTACATTCGGATGTCAAACAAGAAAGAACTGGGTACTTTTTCTTACTATGTCCAGAAAGTGGTTCAATATCTATTACATGGATTTCCCTTTCGTTGTAATAGCTACAATTTATTCTTTTATCAATATCAAGATGAAACAATTGCTAAGGTGATCCCACGGTTTATCACAACGCCTATATACATCGGGTACTCTATTCCTCAGTTGCCGAATAATCTGGAATGGATGGCGGAGGATATTAAAAGGCGTTATTTTTTCGAGTTGTGATTTTCCTCCAATAAAAATATAATGAAAGAATGTATTTAGAAATTGTTTAATTAGATTAGGGGAATGAATAGATATGTCTTCCAACCAAAAACCGACGCCTAGGCTTGATTATGGTCTGGTCTTAATATTATTTTTACTGTTTTTAGCTAGTTGTGTTGCCATCTACAGTGCACAAGCATCTGGTCAGTACAAAGAGAACTTTTTATTAAAACAAATAGTATGGTATGTAGTAGGAACGGGAATAATTGCCGCGGTCATTTCTCTAGATTCTGACCAATTAAAAAAGATTTCATGGTATGCTTACGGACTTGGTTTAGTATTATTGGCATTTTTAATGGTTGCTCCAACTAGTATTGCACCTTTAATCAATGGGGCAAAAAGCTGGTATAAAGTGCCAGGAATGGGCTCGTTGCAGCCTTCTGAGTTGGTTAAAGTATTCCTTATTTTGGTAATAGCTAGAGTGATTAAAGACCATCATCAAAAGAATATAATTAAAACGATTAAAACCGATTTCTGGCTGTTGATAAAGATTGGATTGGTGACCTTTGTACCTTTAATTCTTGTCATGCAGCAGCCTGACCTTGGAACTTCACTTGTGTTTATTGCTATTATGGTCGGAATGATTTTTATTTCCGGTATCAGCTGGAAGCTTTTACTTCCGATTTTCGGAACAGGGATTATGTTAGTTGTAGGAATTTTTTACCTAGTCCTGTCTAAACCTGATTTGCTGGAAAAAACGTTAGGTGTGAAGGAGTATCAATTTGGCCGAATTTATTCTTGGCTGGATCCTTATAATTATCAGAGTTCAACTGGCTTCCAGCTCACTCGGTCACTGCTTGCTATTGGTTCTGGTGAAACAGTAGGAAAGGGCTATGGTAATCGGGAAATATATTTACCTGAAAGTCAAACAGACTTTATCTTTAGTGTCGTCGGTGAGGAATTTGGGTTTGTTGGGGCAAGTGTGCTCGTTAGTTTGTTCTTCCTGTTGATTTACCATATAACGAAAGTTGGAATGGAAACGAAGAATGATTTTTACACTTATGTATGTGTAGGGGTTATTAGTATGATAACGTTTCACGTCTTCCAGAATATTGGAATGACGATTGGCTTATTACCGATTACCGGGATCCCACTGCCTTTTGTTAGCTATGGAGGTAGTTCTTTGATGGGGAACATGCTGGGAGTAGGCTTGATTTTTTCAATTCGCTACCACTATAAAAAATATATGTTCTCAACTTCAGAATAAATAAAAAAGCGGAGGTTGGTCAAGATAAGTGACCAGCTTCCGCTTTTCTTTATTCAATTACCCCGGCTTCGATGATATCCGCGTCGGTCTTTACTTTAACCACAAGATTTTCATACTCTTTTTCCCATTCCGCAGGATTGAAATGTCTGGTCTTTGTTTTTGCAAAATGCCCTAAGCCAATCGGGTCAATTCCAATATCCTTAAAATGATTGATTAATTTTAGGCACTCTTGGTTTACTACCTTTTCTAACTTTTTTTCAATCATGAGGGTTTCCTTATGTGAGAGCTTATTCCCGGAATACTCCCGAATAGCTCCTTTGATTTTAATGTGAATCGTAATCTCAAGAGGTCCTTTTTTAGACATCACAAGCTTATGGTTGGATTTGATACTTCTAACGGCTGCTTGATTTCCATCTACCTTTATTTTATAGGTTCCCTGACTATATTTATCAGCTAGAAGCTTGAAAAAAAACATCTTGTTCGGTGTGATGACATCTACTATTTTATCTTTTTTAAATAAACTAATACCGTTTACTTCCATCTTATTAGAGCCGATTTTTTTGATTCTTGGTAAAAATGGGTCTTTTCCAGTTTGGAAAAAATCATAAATAAACATGTGTAAATTAGTCGTAGGCAAATCACGTGTTTCCATATTTTGTTTTATTAAATTTGCGAAATAAGTAGCATTTCCTCTAGAACCATAATCTTGTTTGAGTAGATCGATAGCTTTTCCATCGACCACTACCAAGTAAAGCCTCTCTCCAATGGTAGCATCTCGCTGGAAGGCATCAATAAGGTCAATTATCCCGTTTTGAGCTAATTTTTCTCCAAACATGACTATCTCTAGACTACCGATTACTAATGGATCCGGTGATTGCCGTTGCATTTCTATAAAAAGTTCACGATTCATCGTTGATATGGATGTAAACGTGACATTTTTAACAGACTTATCTGCCATGTAACGGGGAACCAATGCCGTTCCTAATATTTGTTGACCTTTATAATGGTCAAAGCCGAGGCCACTCTCAATGCTAATATCATCTAATATTTCTTTTCTGACACAACCTGAGAGCAGCAACATGATCAAAATAACAGAAGTGACTCTCTTACCCATGTTTTTTCACCTTCTTGGCAATCATGATGGCTATGAATAAACCGGGGACATATACAAAGTCAAAAATAAAGCTCATATTACCCAAAAAGTCACCTAGGATACTGATTTGAATTCTTGTAGTCAATAAACTTGAAGCAATTAAGCAAACAACAGTGGCACCTATTACTCCAGTCCGCTGTCGAATATGGAAAATTTGCTTACATAATCGACCGGCAATCCAAAGTGAGATACAAACGTTAGGCAAAACAATTAGGTTCCAGTTGGCGATTCCAACATATTCAAAACGTGCTACGAACGGAAGCTCAACAATTTTCCACATGTTTAATGTAGGCCATATCGTTTCTTGAAGTTGTTTTTCGGAAAAGTAGGCAAACGTAATAAGTGTCAGAATGGTATAAAAAACAGTTGTAGTTAATGCTGATAGATGGGCCCACTTCTTGGATTTGTTTGGATCCTTAATGAACGGATAGATAAATAGCAGGGTTTCGTACCCAGTATAAGTTAGCGACATATGAAAGAACGCATTCTTCATATCTTTAAACGAATGATCTAAGATTGGTTGGATATTGGTGAAATCGCTAAAACGTATTGTATAAGAAAAAGTGAATATTAAATAGGCAGGTAAAACGAATCCAAAAAACGCAATCCCGGTCACGGTGCGAATGCCACCAAACACAATGTAAACACAGAGAATCAAAAAGGCGAAGGAAAACCTGAATATGCTGATGTCAGGGAACATCCATACTTGGATAACCTCAACAAAGGATCTCAATACTGTTGTGGCATAAAGACAAAAATAGCCAATGAAAATGGCACTGATGATTTTCCCAAATATTTTCCCGAAGATATATTGATTTGCATGGAAAAGATCACCTTCAGCTGTTTCAACGATTTTGTACATCATCCATAAAATCACATGAATAATGAGACCAGCAACAAGGACGGAGATCCAAGCATCATAACCAGCATCCTTTGCTATTATGCGCTGAAAGCTAAGGACACCAATGCCAATCTGCATCCCAATAATTAGATAGTAAACAAGAAAAGGGGATATCTTTACATTTTCTGCGACCTCTTGCTTCATCCCTAATCCCCTCCTTCTAAAAAAATGGAAAACTTTACTACAGACTAAGTATGTCCCACTTTACCTACCCGAAGTATGCTGATTGAAGTTTCAATTTATTCATCAATATCCTTCTTTTTCTTGGCCTTTTGTTTATTAAAACGGTCTGGCTTTTCAGTCCGTAAATAACTTGGTCTTGTTGACAGTTGGCTAAAAGAGAGTCGAACAAATGCATCTTTAATATCCGCCATTCTTGGAGGGTAAATGGGTTCCAAAAAGGGTCTACCTAATGATTTAAGCCTTAACAAATGGGTCATTAATAAACAAAAGCAAAAGACAATTCCTACTAACCCCCATAGCTCTGCAAAAATCATAAAGGGAAATCGCAACAAACGAATGGTATTACTCATTTTATAAACAGGTGTTGTAAAAGACGCAAGGGCAGACAGCGCAACGATAATTAATAGGACATTACTTGTAAGGGCTGCCTCCACAGACGCTGTTCCAATTACGATTCCACCTACGATGCCCATGGTTTGTCCAACCTTAGTTGGCAATCGGGCTCCAGCTTCCCTGAGTAGTTCAATCGTTAGTTCTAAAAACAATGCTTCTAAAATAGGTGGAAGAGGAATTAATTGTCGAGATGATACGAGTGTAATTAATAGGTCTCTTGGTATTAGCTCATAGTGATAATTAAGGGTTGCGACATATATGGGTGTTATTAATATCGAAAAGGCTACCGAAAATAAACGAATTAATCGAAAGAATGATGCCACTATCCAATTCAAAAAATAATCTTCAAAGGAACTAAAAAATTCAACTAGAGTGGTTGGTGCGATAAGTACTTGCGGAGATCCGTCAACAACTATGGCCACTTTTCCTTCTGCAAGAATTGCCGCAACACGATCAGGTCTTTCTGTATCCAATAATTGAGGAAAGGGTGAATTTCCATTATCGGATATGAGTTGAACTAAATAAGAACTATCTGTGATCATATCAAACTGAAGGTCCCCAATCCGTTGTTTCACGGTCTTTACGTTTTCTTTATCGGTAATTCCATCAATATGAAGGATAGCAATCTTTGTTTTTGACAACTTCCCGACTTGAAGTTCTTCTACAATTAACTCTTTTATAGGTATCCGTTTCCTAATAAGGTTCAGGTTTTGTCCAATTGACTCGACGAAGGATTCCTTAGGACCAAGAACACTGAACTCAATCTCAGGTGTCGTTATGCTCCGAACAAGCTCTTTGTGAGCCGCGATAAAAGCCATCGTTTTGTTTGTTGA
The DNA here is from genome assembly GCF_000242895.2 of Bacillus sp. 1NLA3E. Lineage (NCBI taxonomy): Bacteria > Bacillati > Bacillota > Bacilli > Caryophanales > Bacillaceae > Bacillus > Bacillus sp. 1NLA3E. The sequence goes on along the minus strand of NC_021171.1, from coordinate 4,068,723 downwards.
TTCGATTGTGAGTAAAACGTAGCCATTAAATATTTTTTGCTCAACTAAACTAATATCCTCACTAATTTGAATGTCTGAGATTGGAACGATTTTAACGATATCCTCAAGAGATTGGAAAGCTTGTTCTAATAAATAAGGCAAAACACTTTTCTGGAGGATACTTTCATCAATCAGATTTGAGATAAAGGCTAGTTGAAAACGTAGATTGGTTTTTTGATTAACAAACTCAATTCGCTTATAATCGCTAGAATTTGATAATTTCTGTTCAAGATCAGATTGCTCGCTTGATTTTTTTTTGAACCAATTCATGATGTTCATCACCTGCCTAGTTGTGCATGCTTGTATTGTTTCCATTACAGGAAATGTTATGAATAAATAGAGAAAATTTTAACGGGATTGAGAGTTAGCGGGATATTGTTAGAAATTTGAAATGTGTGTAGGTAAACAAAACAAGTTAAACAGAACAAAAAAAGCTGACAGAAGTGTCAGCTTTTCAGATTGTCGAGAAAGGTTATTTTCTCGGCAATTTTTTTGTCAGAACATCGATTTTTAATATTAGATTATCTATGCAATGGGACCTGTTGATCTCCGCTCCAGGTGCTTCGCTTTCCGCGGGGCGGGCGGTGAGCCTCCTCTGCGCTAAAGCGCCTGCGGGGTCTCACCTGTCCCGCTACTCCCGCAGGAGTCTTCGCACCTTCCGCTCCAATCAACAGGGTACAAATCAACCTATAGATTTGCAACATACCTTATCGAATCTGGAAAATTGTGTTGCTATTATGTTTTGGCAGTCACCAGTAAGGAGAGCCTGTTCACTTACATTCTTCACTTCCCTTAACTGGCACATAACATCAATAAACATCATTTAAAAGGCTGTTTTCGTAAACTTTGGTGCTCTCTGAACTTATATGGTCCCACTCACTGATCAAAGAGCCGTATTGATCCAGGATAAACCAAAAATCGATATAATTGTCAATCAAGCGACGAAGAAGGTGATCGCCTGGAACGGAAATCAACAGCCCTCTTGAACAGCCTATTTATTAATAAATAAACTTGGTGTATCACTAAAGCGTTTAAGCAAAATAATAGGCTGTCGAGAGTTTCTCGACAGCCTGAGCTGACAGAAGTGTCAGCTTTTTTAATCTATTACTAAAAGGGGAGGGGGAACAATTTATTTTAAAAACGTTTTTTCTATATCACCTAACATAATGTTTGCTGCGATAACGCCACCAGCAGTATTCCAGGTTACGTCATCAACCTTATGAACATTTCCTTTTTTCGCTACTTCAAGATTTTTGAAGAGAGGATCCTCAAGCCATTCTTTCTCTAGTTGAGTTGCTTCTCCATTGCCAGTATCGTACGTAAAATAGAAGAGAATATCGCCATCCATTGCCGATAGGCGTTCTTTCGTAACATTTCTTTCGGCGAAATCATTGACATTTTGACTTTCAGGACGTGCGAATCCAAGAGAATCAAGGATTACTCCTGAGAATGTATCTTTATGATAGATTCTTACATCACCTGCCATAAAGCGGACCATCGAAATTTTCATGCTTAGTTTATCACCAAGTTTCTCTTTTAAACTAGCAATTCTTTTCTGATATTTACCAAGAACTTCATTTCCTTTTTCTTCTTTATTCAAAGCTTTTGCGTATAGTTTAAAGTTCTCTTGCCAATCGCCTCGCAGGGTTTCTGCATAAATGGTTGGAGCAATAGCTGATAGTTGCTCATAGATGTTTTCTTGGCGCATTTTGTTTCCTATGATAAGGTCTGGCTTTAAGGCTGCGATGGCTTCCACATTTACTTGTGATTCAACTCCGACTACTTGAACACCTTTCATATCCTTAGAAATATGATCATACCAAGGATCCCCAGTCCATGATTGAACCGCACCAACAGGTTTAACTCCCATCGCTAATAGAGCTTCAGTTCCTTCGTTTGTTAAAATAACCACTCGTTTAGGAGCTTTTTCTAGTGTTGTTTCGCCCATGGCATGTTTAACTGTATAGCTTGTATCCTCAGTTTTAGTGTCAGTTGCTTTTTTCTCTCCAGTTTTGTCAGCGTCATTGTTGCCACAAGCAGCTAACAAAAGAATGGCCGTTAAAAAGAGAAGAGAGAGTGGTAGCTTGAAATTTTTCATTGTATGTATCCTCCTAGTGGTAATGATAATCATTTTCAATTACAATGTAATCTTAAAATCAAATGCTAATGTTTGTCAACAACTAATTGAAAATTATTCTCATTATCTGATAGATAATTTATGGGTGTTAAAATTCTAATTGAAAATGATTATCAAACTCATTGACAGATTTTTTTCGATCCAATAGACTGATATTTGACATGATATTTTTATACTAAAGAAGGTTTTAACGATGTTATTGAAAAATACACAACATAAATGGGCGGGATTAATTTTCACAATTGCTTTTCTATTTTTATTGATGTGTGCAAGTGTGGTTTATGGATATACAGACACAACTTGGAAAATGGCCTTCGATTCATTTACGAATTTTAATGGGACAAATGAACATCTAATCATCCAAACAGTTAGACTCCCGCGGGCACTCATTGCAGCCGCTGTTGGGGGAAGTTTGGCTATAGCCGGAGTGCTATTGCAAGCGTTGACGAAAAATCCACTTGCCTCCTCAGAATTTTTCGGAGTTAACGCAGGTGCTGGCTTTGCAGTAGTGATAGTAGTAACCTTCCTATCTCTTAGTAACCTCCAGGTTTTCACATGGGTATCATTTTTAGGAGCGGCTGTGGCTGCAATTAGTGTTTATCTAGTTGGTTCAGTTGGTAGAGAAGGGCTAACGCCAATGAAACTCACCCTAGCAGGAGCAGCAATGACAGCATTGTTCTCCTCCTTAACCCAGGGTTTACTTGTATTAAATGAATCTGCCTTAGAACAAGTGCTTTTTTGGCTAGCTGGTTCGGTCTCCGGTAGGAAACTTGAAAATTTAACCGCAGTTCTTCCTTACTTAACGATTGGTTGGGTTGCCTCTCTGCTCATTTCATCTAAACTAAATGTTTTTGCAATGGGTGAAGACGTTGCTAAAGGCCTAGGTCTGAATACCACGATCACAAAAATAATGGCTGTGATGATTGTTATTTTACTATCAGGTGGTGCTGTAGCTGTTGCTGGACCGATTGGCTTTATTGGGATTGTGATTCCCCATTTAACTCGTCCAATCGTCGGAAATGACCACCGTTGGGTTATTCCGTACTCAGGGTTACTAGGAGGAATCCTGTTAATTTCTGCTGATATATCTGCGAGATATATTGTCATGCCCGAGGAAATGCCCGTGGGAGTTATGACGGCGATCATTGGAACTCCATTCTTTGTTTATATAGCGAGAAAGGGGTTCAATGGATCATGAAACAGTATAAAAGTATCCGTGGATTAAAGGGAAAGATTTCTTTTTTAATCGATAAACGATCATTAAACATTTTTATCGGCTTATTGCTGACTACTGCTGGGGTATTTATTATGAGTACTGGTCTAGGCGAATTAAAAATCAGTCCATTTAGAGTGCTACAAGTTTTCTTTGGTGGAGGGACTGAGATGGATCGTCTTATTATCCATTCCTTCCGTTTACCAAGGATAATTGTCGCTATGATGGTTGGAATGGGCTTAGCAGTAGCAGGTGGGATCCTCCAAGGGATGATCAGAAATCCGCTGGCTTCTCCCGATATTTTAGGGATTACTGGTGGTGCCTCCGTTGCAGTAGTAGGATTTTTAGCAGTATTTAGTAATGAGAGTAATGCTTTAACCGTAAGTATAAAATGGCTACCCGTTGCAGCTTTTGTTGGGGCAGCCATCGTCGCTTTCCTGGTTTATTTCCTAGCTTGGAAAAATGGTGTATCCCCCATTAGGCTTGTCTTAATTGGTATCGGCATCATGACACTGATGAAAGCTCTGACCACTTTAATGATGGTGTTTGGGCCAATTTATCAAGCAAGTCAGGCAAATATTTGGATAACAGGGACTGTGTATGGTTCTAATTGGAATAATGTCTATATACTTGTTCCTTGGATTTTGTTCTTATTAATGATTTCCTTCATTTATGCAAGAAATGTAAATATTCAAGAGCTTGGTGATGAGCTTGCGATTGGCGTGGGTGGGAGCGTTCAGCGCCAACGCTTTATTTTGTTAATGATAAGTACCGGCCTTATTGGTAGCTCTGTTGCCTTTGCGGGCGGAATTGGATTTGTTGGTTTAATGGCTCCACATATGGCAAGAAGATTAGTCGGTTCAGCTTTTGGGGCGTTGTTACCAGTATCCGCTCTGCTTGGTGCCATATTAGTCATGCTAGCTGATCTAATTGGGAGAACTGTATTTTCACCATTAGAGGTACCGGCAGGTGTGTTTACTGCAAGTATTGGAGCACCATATTTTATTTACCTTTTATTTAAAACAAAAAATTCCTAGTGGTTTTTGTTTTATGATTGTTACCACGTTGTAGATAAAAATTGATGCTCATAAAATAAAGGAGATGGTGAAATGATGCATGCAATTCAAACAGAAAAACTAACTCTTTCATATGGAGACAGCATCATTATCAATGAGCTTAATCTAGAAATCCCCAAGGGTGAAATTACTGTTTTTATCGGGGGGAATGGCTGTGGTAAATCAACGCTCCTTCGCTCAGTGGCGAGATTGCTTAAACCAAAATCAGGTACAGTTTTGCTTGATGGCGCAGCAATAGCAAGTTTGTCCACAAAGGATGTTGCTAAGAAAATGGCGATACTTCCTCAATCTCCGACTGCACCAGAAGGGTTAACGGTTTTACAGTTAGTAAAGCAAGGGCGTTATCCCTACCAATCATGGTTAAAACAATGGTCAACGGAAGATGAAGAAAAAGTAAATCAAGCTTTTAAGGCTACTGGAATTGAACACTTACGCGATCGCACGGTTGATTCACTATCTGGTGGACAGAGACAACGCGCTTGGATTGCCATGACTTTAGCACAGGACACTGAAGTTCTCCTTTTGGATGAACCAACTACTTATTTAGATATGACCCACCAAATTGAAATCTTGGATTTATTATTTGAACTAAATGAGCGAGAAAATCGAACAATTGTCATGGTGCTTCACGATCTAAATTTAGCCTGTCGTTACGCGCATAATATCGTTGCGATTAAAGATCAAAAAATTTATGCTGAGGGAAAACCTGAGTATGTTGTTAATTGCAGCATGGTGAAAAACGTATTCGATATGGAATGCCAAGTAACAGTTGACCCATTATTTGGAACACCTCTTTGTATTCCCTATGGTAGGGGGAGACGTATTATTAAGGAAGAGGTTGTGGCTAATTAATGATTAGTAAACTAAGTGAACAAGAAATTTCCATCCTCAAGGGGATGAGGTTTACCGATAGAAAAATGGAATCCGATCTGTCTATTGAATTACAGGTAATATACGAAGATGATAAGAGATTAGTTAAATACTTGCAGAACATAAAACAAGAAGTAGGGTCACCGAATGATAAAGTGGCTGCATCCATCTTTATAAAACGCTATGCCTATTTGGCTGTGATTTACCTTTTTTCGATGACAGCTTGGAATAAACGGTTAAATATTTCAATACCAAATATAACCATTGTATCTGCTAAACGAGATGGCTTATGGCTCCCCTGCTTATATTTGAAGGACCTTTCATTTAACGAGGCAAATAGGATGAATCGGGAGGATTGGCGGCGTGAGTCAGTAGCAGAATTGTTTAAGAACCATTTCTTTCCTTTGATAAATTGCTTGGTCAAGACAACGAAGATATCGAAAATCATCCTTTGGGAAAACATAGCCATTTATATCTTTTGGCTTTATGAATCAGTGCTATCCAAAAATGAAGATTCAATGGTAAGGGATCAAGCGCAAAAGGACCTGGATTTCATCTTGAATGACGCATCGGGTGCCCTATTTGGCGACAATCATCAAAATCCATTAACAAAATATTATTCTAAACCAGTATTAAATGCTGAACTTAACCGAGAAATACGTCTAAGAAAAACGTGTTGTTCTTCTTACCAATTGGAAGTTTATCCAAAAATGTGTAAAACCTGTCCACGAAATTAAGAATATTTTTTGGGAGGGCAACAGCGATGGAGCAATTAATGAGAGAATTTTTCTTGTTTTTATCAAAAAATAAATCATTAACAAAGCTGGCAAGAAAATATGGCCTCCATTTCGGTGCATCTCGTTTTGTTGCAGGTGAATCGATTGGTCGTGCCGTTCATGTGATTAAGGAACTAAACCAAAAAGGACTAATGGTCACCCTTGACTATCTTGGAGAATTTGTTGACAACGAAATTGAAGCAAATGACAGGGTAAATAAGACAATTGAGGCCATTGAGGTGATAGGGCGCGAAGGGATTAATTCACAGCTTTCGTTAAAAATGACTTCAATGGGTTTAGATATTTCTGAAGATATAGTCTTAAAAAATATGCGGCGAATTCTTGAAGTAGCATCAAGAAATGATGTGTTTGTTACTATTGATATGGAAGATTTTAATCGCTGTCAGAAAACAATCGATATTTTTAAAATACTAAAATCCGAATATGCCCATGTAGGGACGGTTATTCAGGCCTATTTATTCCGATCTGCGTTCGATATCGAGGATTTAAATAAATTTTCTCCAAATCTTCGTTTGGTAAAAGGGGCTTATAAGGAATCTGCAGAAGTTGCCTTCCCAGAAAAAAAGGATGTTGACGAAAACTTTAAGAAAATCATTAAAATGCATATATTAAATGGCAATTATACAGCAATAGCAACTCATGATGACGCGATAATTGAGTATACAAAACAAATTGTGGGTGAATACAATATCCCAAATGAACGGTTTGAATTTCAAATGTTATATGGGATTAGACCGGAAAGACAACTGATGCTTGTACAAGAGGGCTATAAAATGCGTGTCTATGTCCCTTACGGAACGGACTGGTATGGATATTTCATGCGACGTTTAGCTGAGCGCCCAGCCAATGTGGCCTTTGTTTTAAAGGGGATGTTAAAAAAATAATCATGGAGATAAAGGGGGAAGCCGCTAGTCAATACGTTTGTTTAAAGGGGTCAGACCCCTCCAGTTAAGGCGTCAGACTCCCTTCATATTATTTTTTATACTGGTTGTTTTGGCTATTTACTTTTCCGCCACCGTCTAATTCCACTGTAGGACCGGCATCACCTTTAACACTTGCTGCGCTTACACCTGCTTTAGAAGGGTTTTTCTTGCGTTTGGCCATAATCGATCACCTCCAATCATATGGTGTCCAAAAGGGATGTATTCTATTTATCTAAAAATTTAAATTTTTCACCTCGTTAATATTGATTAAAAATTCGAAATATTTTATAGTATAAATATCAAAATTAAATCCTGTTAAAATTTTTTGGATAAAAAATGAATGAGTATTCATTCAATAAAGTTTGAGGAGGAAAACAGATTGATTCAACGGATAAAGAAAGCTGCTGTTTTAGGCTCAGGGGTAATGGGTTCGGGAATCGCTGCCCATCTTGCGAATATTGGAATTCCAACTTTATTGCTGGATATTGTTCCGAAAGAAATAACTGAAGCAGAACAAGTCAAGGGTTTAACCCTTCAGGACAAACAGGTAAGAAATCGCTTTAGTACAGAGGCACTACAAAAATTACTAAACCAAAAACCGGCACCGCTAGCTTCGAAAAGAAATCTTTCCCTGCTCGAGGCTGGGAATTTTGAAGATGATATGGAGCGACTTTGCGAGGTCGATTGGATTATTGAAGTAGTTGTAGAAAACCTGACGGTAAAAAAACAGGTTTTTTCAAAAGTAGATCAATATCGAAGACCTGGTAGTATTGTCAGCTCCAATACATCAGGGATTTCAATTGAAGCGATGGCAGAGGGGCGTTCAAATGATTTCCAAACACACTTCTTGGGGACTCACTTTTTTAATCCACCGAGATATTTAAAGCTACTTGAAATCATTCCAACTAAGCATACAGACCTAGAAGTTCTTTCTTTCATGAAAAAATTTGGTGAAGATGTATTAGGTAAAGGAGTTGTTACGGCAAAGGATACACCGAATTTTATCGCCAACCGAATTGGCACGTATGGCTTAATGGTTACGGCACAGGAAATGTTGAAGGGTGGATACAGTATTGGGGAAGTGGATTCGATTACTGGACCACTTATTGGTAGGCCCAAAAGTGCTACATTCAGAACGCTTGATGTCGTTGGACTTGATACATTTGTTCATGTAGCAAACAACGTTTATGACCAAGTAGACGGTAAAGAGAAAGAAGTGTTTAAAGTTCCAGCGTTTATGAAGGAAATGCTTCAAAGAGGCTGGCTTGGCAGTAAAACTGGTCAAGGATTTTTTATTAAAAAGGTCAAGGAAATTCTTGAACTAGATCCCCATACATTAGAATATGGACCAGTAAAAAAACTTAAGACCGCTGCAATAGAATCCAGCAAACAAGAAAAGGGCCTCAGCAATAAAATGAAAGCGCTTGTTTATAAAGAAGACCGTGCTGGGACATTGCTGTGGAACATAATTAGCCCAGTCCTTGTCTACGCTGCTGAATTATCTGGTGAAATCGCCGACAATATTCTCGCGATTGACCAAGCAATGAAGTGGGGCTTCGGCTGGGAGCAAGGGCCATTTGAAACATGGGATGCCATTGGTGTAGAAAAAGCTGTTGCAAAAATGGAGCTAGATGGGCAATCCATTCCGCAATGGATTAAAGAAATGTTAGCTAAAGGTTATACTTCTTTTTATCAAAATCAGGATGGAAAGGTTTCCTATTATCAAAATGGAGAATACAGAGAAATTCCAATAAATCCCAAGGTCATCAACCTTAAGCAACTAAAAAAACAAGCTAATAAAGTTATTAAAAAAAATAGTGGTGCTAGTCTGATTGATCTTGGCGATGGGGTTGCCCTACTTCAATTCCACTCTCCAAACAATGCGATTGGTCCAGATATTACTCAAATGATTAATATTGCAATCGATGAGGTAGAGAAGAACTATAAAGGGCTGGTAATCGGGAACCAAGGGAAAAATTTCTGTGTTGGTGCAAACCTGGCAATGATCTTGATGGAGGCCCAGGATGACAATATTTTTGAACTAGATTTAGTCGTTCGGAGCTTTCAACAAGCGATGATGAAAATTAAATATAGTACCAAGCCTGTTGTGGCTGCTCCATTTAGTATGACGCTTGGGGGAGGGACAGAGGTTTGTTTACCAGCTGCGCGTATTCAAGCCTCCATGGAAACTTATCTGGGACTTGTTGAAACAGGTGTGGGATTAATCCCTGGTGGCGGCGGGAATAAAGAACTTTATATAAAGCACCTGAATAGCTATCCAACTGGAGTAGAGGTAGATCTGCAAAAGGTGGCTAACAGTGTTTTTGAAAAAGTTGCTTTGGCCAAAGTATCAACCTCAGCTGAGGAGGCGAGGGAATCCTTTTTCCTATCAGACTCGGACGGAATCAGTATTAATGGAGATCATTTAATATACGATGCCAAACAAGCCGTGCTTGAATTAGACAGAAAAGGCTACAAGCCACCCTTACGTAAAAAAATACCGGTAGTTGGGGAAACGGGATTTGCTCTTCTGCTACTTGGTGCTCAATCAATGTTCTTATCTGGCTATATTTCTGAACATGACTTAAAAATCGCCAAAAAATTAGCATACGTGATTGCAGGCGGAAAACTACCCTATGGGACGGAAGTAGATGAACAATATTTATTGGACTTAGAAAGGGAATCCTTCCTAAGTTTAGTTGCCGAACCGAAATCGCAACAAAGAATGCAACATATGTTAGTCAAAGGGAAACCATTACGTAACTAAGCTTTGGAGATTCATAGATTTCGTCAAGGAAACGGCCGTAAGCTAACAACTTTATCGAAAAAAACATGACCCTTTAAGTATAAACATAGTTCAGAAAGTGGGGAAAGAGATGAGAGAAGCGGTAATTGTTGATGGAGCGCGGACCCCAGTAGGAAGAGCAAAAAAGGGTACGCTTGCCCAAGTCCGTCCGGATGATTTAGGAGCCATTGTTGTAAAAGAGACATTGAGACGTGCTGGAAATTATCAAGGAGATATCGATGATTTAATTATTGGCTGTGCGATGCCTGAGGCAGAACAAGGAATGAATATGGCCCGAAATATTGGAGCATTAGCTGGTTTACCCTATTCAGTCCCAGCGATTACGATCAATCGTTATTGTTCATCCGGATTACAGGCAATTGCTTATGCAGCGGAAAGAATTATGATTGGTCATGCTGATACGGTAATAGCTGGTGGTGCAGAATCGATGAGTTTGGTCCCGATGATGGGCCACGTTGTTCGACCAAATGCAAAACTGGCCGAATCAGCACCTGAATACTATATGAGTATGGGACATACCGCTGAGGAAGTTGCCAAAAAATATGGCATCTCGCGTGAGGATCAGGATGCTTTTGCAGTGCGTAGCCACCAAAGGGCAGCTAAAGCCATCCAAGCAGGGAAATTTGTTGATGAAATCGTTCCGGTACATGCAACGATCCGCTCTGTCGGAAATGATCATAAGTTAATTGAGAAAAACCTTTTATTCAGTCAAGATGAAGGTGTTCGAGTGGGGACAAATATGGAAGCGCTAGCAAAACTTCGGCCGGCCTTCTCGGTAACAGGGAGTGTAACGGCAGGAAATGCCTCTCAAACGAGTGATGGGGCTGCCGCAGTGATGGTTATGGATCGTGAAAAGGCTGAAACTTTGGGTTTAAAACCATTGGCAAAGTTTAGATCATTTGCCGTTGGAGGTGTTCCCCCTGAAGTAATGGGAATTGGCCCCATAGTGGCCATTCCTAAAGCCCTTAAAAATGCCGGTCTGGAGTTAGCGGATATTGGTCTAATTGAATTGAACGAAGCTTTTGCTTCGCAATCCTTGCAAATCATCCGGGAGCTAGGACTTGATGACGAAAAAGTAAATGTAAATGGTGGAGCGATCGCTCTTGGACACCCGCTAGGATGTACTGGTGCGAAGCTAACCCTATCACTCATTCACGAGATGAAACGACGTAATGAGCAATTTGGTATTGTGACGATGTGCATTGGCGGTGGAATGGGTGCAGCTGGAGTCTTTGAACTTTTATAAAAATAGTTCTAATTCATTCAAAAGGGGGTAAACGAATGTCAAATCAAACTGAACGGTTAATTAAGGGTGGAAGCTTTTTAATTGAAGATATTGCATATGATCGTGTTTGGACACTTGAGGATTTAACGGATGAACAAAAAATGATTGCCAAAACAACAGAGGACTTTGTCAAAAATGAAGTACTCCCAGAAGTTGAATATCTAGAGAATCACGAGTTTAATCGAACGGTTCGGCTTTTAAAAGAAGCTGGGGAATTGGGATTATTAGGTGCCGATGTACCAGAAGAATATGGGGGATTAGGATTAGATAAAATTAGTTCATCCCTCATAACAGAAAAAATGGCACGTGCAGGAGGATTTTCCCTCTCCCATGGAGCACATGTGGGTATAGGATCGCTTCCCATTGTGTTGTTTGGAAATGAAGAACAAAAACAAAAATACTTACCTAAGCTTGCAAATGGTGAAATGCTTGCAGCCTATGCGTTAACAGAACCTGGATCGGGTTCTGATGCACTGGGAGCAAAAACCTCAGCCAATTTGAATCAAGAAGGTACTCACTTTATCCTAAACGGTGAAAAGCAGTGGATTACTAATTCAGGGTTTGCTGATGTTTTCATTGTTTACGCAAAGATAGATGGGGAACATTTTACCGCATTTATCGTCGATCGTGATTTCCCTGGAGTATCAACTGGGGCAGAAGAAAAGAAAATGGGAATTAAAAGCTCTTCGACTAGGACCTTAATCCTTCAAGATGTTCCTGTACCAAAAGAAAACTTGCTTGGGGAACCTGGAAAAGGTCATGTAATTGCCTTTAATATTTTAAATATTGGTCGATACAAACTTGGAGTAGGGGTGGTTGGTGGAGCGAAACGGGCATTTGAGTTAGCAGTCCAGTACGCAAATATGAGGCAACAATTTAAAACACCTATTTCCCAGTTCAATTTGACCAAAGAAAAGCTTGCGACAATGGCAACCAAAATTTATGCGGCTGAAACATCGGTATATCGGACAGTTGGACTATATGAAGAACGAATGGGTCAATTAACGGAGGAACAAGTTAAAAATCCGAAAGAAGTAGCTATCTCCATTTCGGAATATGCGATTGAATGTTCATTAAACAAGTTTTTCGCATCTGAAGTGTTAGATTATGTGGTTGATGAGGGTGTTCAAATCCATGGTGGATATGGCTTTATTCAAGAATATGAAATTGAAAGAGCCTATCGTGACTCCAGAATTAACCGGATCTTTGAAGGGACAAACGAAATTAATAGGTTATTAGTGCCAGGAACCTTCATTCGAAAAGCACTAAAAGGTGAGCTTCCTTTATTACAAAAGGCACAAGTTTTGCAAGAAGAACTAATGATGCTCATTCCAGTAGAACCGGGGGATGAACCACTTGCTCAAGAAAAATATTTAGTAGGGAATGCCAAAAAAATCGGCTTGTTAGCTATTGGATTAGCAGCTCAAAAATTTGGCAGAGAGCTTGAGAAGGAGCAGGAGATATTAGCTAATATTGCTGATATTGTTTCAAGTGCTTACGCAATGGAATCCGTTGTCCTTCGAACGGAAAAGGCAATTGCCAAAACAGGTGTAGAAAAAAGTAAACAAAAGCTGCTCTACACGCAAATCTTTTGTCAAGAAGCCTTTAATAAGATCGAACAAGATGCAAAAGAAACATTGATTGCTGTTGAAAAAGGAGATACACTTCGGATGCTGATTTCATCCCTCCGTAAATATACTCGTCACACACCAATCAATGTGATAGAAAAAAAGCGCGAGGTAGCTGATAGGTTAATTGAGGCAGAAAAGTATTCCGTATAAAAGACATTTAAGGCTTTCCTCTAAATGAGGAGGGCCTATCCTTTTGTAAGAAGGATTTGCTTCCCTAGGGGTCGAATTATTTTCTTAGGAGTAAGATTCCTGTTTTTTTTAAGAACCATGTTTTACAATAGTGGATAAACTGGGCAAAATACATGGAGGTGAAAAAATGGCGTTAACCTTTTATTGGTACCCAAAATGTGGTACTTGTCGGAAAGCAAAAAAGTGGTTTGACGATCAGAAAATCGTTTATAACGAAATACATATTGTTGAAAATCCCCCTTCAAGACAGGAACTAGCGGAGCTTTATCAGCAAAGTGGCTTAGAACTAAAAAAATTCTTCAACACAAGTGGACAAAAATACCGAGATCTTGGCCTAAAGGACAAAATCAAGCATACAAGTGAAAGTGATTTATTGGATATACTCACATCAGATGGGATGCTCATTAAGCGTCCAATTGTTACTGATGGTGTTAAGGTTACAGTCGGTTTTAAAGAAGAAGAATTTGAACAAACATGGAGTAAGGAATTATAATCTATTTTAATATAATGAGTGGAGGACAATATTTTATGAGTATTCCAAAAGAGTTACGTTATTCTGTAGAACATGAGTGGGTAAAGGTTGAAGGAGAAAAAGTGCGCGTTGGAATAACTTATTTTGCTCAAGCGGAATTAGGAGATATTGTTTTTGTTGAGCTTCCAGAGGTTGGAGATAAGCTTACAGCAGATGAGCCCTTCGGTAGTGTGGAATCCGTAAAGACTGTTTCTGAATTGTATGCTCCAATTAGTGGTACAGTGGTTGAAATTAATGAAGAATTAACTGATAGCCCCGAATTTGTAAATGAATCCCCTTATGAAAAAGCATGGATGGTTGTCATTGAGCCATCTGATCTAAGTGAAATAGACAATTTAATGACCGCTGAAAAATATCAAGAAATGACAAAAGAAGATTAATCTAAAAACGCCTTGGCCAAATTCAAGGCGTTTTTATGTTTAAGCATGAGTTAAAGCTCAATGTTGATTTTTTGCAAAATGTTGATTGGAGTGGAAGGCGCGAAGACTCCTGCGGGAGCAGCGGGACAGGTGAGACCCCGCAGGCACTTAAGCGCCGAGGGAGGCTCACCGCCCGCCCCTAAGGTGCGCGAAGCGCTTGGAACGGAAATCAACATTCTAGTTTAACAAAGCCATGTTTAAAAAGCAGCGTATTGAATGTGTGGTATAGACAAAACCTTAAAATAGATGCAGGAAAACAACACCAAAGTATTGAATATTGAATAAGGTAACATAAAATACAACACGTTTATAGGTGATGAATGTGAAAGAAACAGTTGGTAAGGTCATCATTGTTGAAGGCACTTCTGATAAAAAGAAAGTAAAAGAAATCATTAAAGAGCCCATTGAGATTATATGCACGAATGGGACAATTGGTCTTACCCGTCTAGATGAATTAATAGACTCTGTTCTTGAAAAGGATGTTTATATACTGGTGGATGCAGATGAAGCAGGAGAAAAACTGCGGAAACAATTTAAAAAGGAATTCCCAGAGGCTGAGCATCTCTATATTGACAAAGCTTATAAGGAAGTAGCGTCTGCACCTGAACATCACTTGGCTACCATACTGTTGGGAGCAAATATAGATGTGTTTAAAGAGTTCCTTAAAAAGGGATGAACCTAGAAATATGAAGGAAATTCCAGCAGAATACGTTGAGACGATTATAAGTGAAAATTTAACAAGCCTCCTCTATTTTTATACCCCTCTTTGCGGAACTTGTCAGGTAGCGGGGAAAATGTTGACGATTATCGAAGAACTTTTACCAGAGATTGAATTGGTTCGATCAAATCTGAATTATTCTCCCCGTATTGCAACGGAATTATCAATAGAAAGTGTGCCTTGTTTGCTCCTATTCAAAAATGGGGTTTTGAAAGAAAAAATTTATGCTTTTCATTCTGTTCCATTTTTGTACGATAAAATTAAAGAATTTATTTGATAACTTTGGAATTTAAATATTTTAATCTAATTAATTGTAAGATAATAGCAATATTTCTCGGGAAATGACAGACAAAACTTTGTTTCGACATGGTTTTGTCTTTTTTAGTCTGCTTTCGTAAACTTTGTTGCTGTTTACTTTTGAGGAGAGGTTGATTTCCGCTCCAGGTGCTCGCTTTCCGCGGGGCGGGCGGTGAGCCTCCTCGGCGTTCCGCCTGCGGGGTCTCACCTGTCCCGCTGCTCCCGCAGGAGTCGAGCACCTTCCGCTCCAATCAGTTTAATTTTCAACGGTATGAATTCAAAACTTCTTCAATAACACAGTCTTTTAGAAAACAGCCTTTTTTTATCAAATTTGTCGAACTAATATACAAGGAATATGAAAATTTTAGTGGAATTAACTAAGTTGTAGCATCCAAAGAGGGGGAGTGGATCCTTGAGAGATATTTTGAATTCGTTTATTGAGACCTATAATCGAAAAGGTCATTTTCATTATCTTATGGAAGAAAGAACAATAATCATTTGTTTGAATACCGACAAAGGAGAATTTCCCTTTACCCTTAACAATATTAAAGCAACTGCGCTGGATGAGTATGGACAAGTGGATCAGCTGGAGATTGTCAATATTGCAGGTGACTATAAAAAAGTAGCTGATTTATTGACTGGAAAAACAAAACTTCGAGAAAGTATTTCAAATCAATACCTAACAATTTCCTCCACTCTTCGAACAACATTGGCACTGGAATCAATCTTTTTTTTGGCAAATAAAGAAAATCCGAGTTTTCTGGTCGGATAAATTTTTAAATATATTGACTTTACAAAATTTTCTGTGTTACGATGTTTTCAAGAGAATGTGAATAGTTAGTAAAGATCTTATCAAGAGAGGCAGAGGGACTGGCCCTGTGACGCCCAGCAACCGGTATGGAACACGGTGCTAATTCCAGCAGAGTCTGTTTACTCTGGGAGATAAGAAGAGATGTGATCAAAACAATCAACCCTCTTCTTATGAAGAGGGTTTTTTTGGTCCTTTTGTTCTGCTTGATTTGTTCTTTTACTTACAATAGACAATGAAAAGGGAGAGAAGAGTATGAGTGACAAACAAAAGAACTACCGTTTTGAAACATTAAGTGTACATGGAGGATTATCTCCAGATCCTGTGACTGGAGCAAGATCAGTACCAATTTACATGAGTAATGCTTATCAATTTAAAGACACCGATCACGCAGCTAATCTTTTTGGTTTGAAAGAAAATGGCTATATATATACTAGAATCCATAATCCTACTGTAACAGTCTTTGAAGAAAGAGTGGCTTTATTAGAAGGCGGAATTGGAGCACTTGCTCTATCTAGTGGTATGGCAGCCATTACGTTATCAATATTAAATATTGCCCAAGCCGGAGATGAAATCGTTGCCTCAGCAAACCTTTATGGAGGAACCTATAATTTATTTGCCAATACACTTCCAAGGTATGGGATTAATGTTAAATTTGTTAATCCAGAGGATCCAGAGAATTTTAATCAAGCTATTACGGATAAAACAAAGGCAGTATTTGCAGAAACAATTGGAAATCCTAGTTTAAGGGTATTAGATATTGAAAAGGTTGCAGCAATCGCTCATAAAGCAGGTATTCCATTAATCGTTGATAACACTTTTGCAACACCTTATTTATTAAGACCAATTGAGTACGGTGCAGATATTGTCATCCACTCAGCAACAAAATGGATAGGTGGAAACGGAACAACCTTAGGTGGAATCATTGTTGATGGCGGAAAATTTGATTGGGCAAATGGAAACTTCCCAGTTTTTACACAACCAGACCCTAGTTACAATGGTCTAGTTTACACTGATGCAGTAGGACCAGCAGCATTTATCATTAAAGCAAGAGTACAGCTGCTAAGGGATATGGGACCAGCGATTAGTCCACAGAATGCTTTCCAATTTGTTCTAGGTCTAGAAACGCTCCCTGTACGGATGAGAGAACATATTGCCAATACTAAGAAAATTATTGCTTATTTAGACGCACATCCTGCTGTTGCATGGGTTTTATACCCTGGTAGTGAAGGACATCCTGATAAGGCATTAGCTGATAAATACTTACCAAACGGTGCAGGTTCAGTTGTGGTCTTTGGTATTGAAGGTGGACGAGAAGCAGGCGCAAAATTAATTAATGCAGCTTCTCTTTGGACTCATGTAGCTAATGTGGGAGATGCAAAAAGTTTAATTATTCATCCAGCAAGTACCACTCATCAACAGTTAGATGATGAAGGGTTAGTAGCAGCAGGAGTGCCAGAAGATTTAATTCGACTTTCGGTTGGTATAGAAAACGCTGAAGACTTAATTGAGGATCTTGAGCAAGCGATAGAAAAAGCAACAGGAGTATCTTCACTAACTGTAATAACAGATAAATAACTTTTTCAGAATAAAAGTTTCCATTGACACTGATTTTTATTCCGTGATAAAATCACAATCATAGTTAAGATTTGTTTGAATATTGTTTACTTAATATAATATTTTACTCTTATCAAGAGAGGTGGAGGGATGTGCCCTATGAAGCCCGGCAACCGTCGATTTGCTTTTTGCAATTGAAATGGTGCCAATTCACACAAAGCAAGCTGCTTTGGAAGATGAGAGAAAGGGATATAGAACATTACTATGCCTTTCTGCTCATATGCAGAAAGGCATTTTTATTTCAGAATAAGAAAGTATAAACTTATGAAGTAGTTTACTGTCTAGCTCCAGCGCCCAGCGACTAGTGTACTTCACTATCTTCCCTACGATAAGTCAACATCGGATCGCTTCGCTCTCCGTGTTTCCTTTATCTCAGTCAGATAGCTCCAGTCCTGTCGTGCGCTAACCGGGGCGCTTCCGCTTTTCTTATTACTATGAGAATAAAAAGAAGGTGATTGGATGATTTCAATAAAAGGTGTTAAAAAGATTTATCCTTCTAAGTCGGGTACCGTAACAGCAGTCGACAATGTAGATTTAGAAGTGCAAGATGGAGAGATTTTTGGAGTTATCGGCTATAGCGGAGCTGGAAAAAGTACGCTAATTCGAATGTTCAATGGTCTTGAACTTCCCTCAGAAGGATCCATTACCGTTGCTGGTCGGGAGATATCAAAAATTAAAGGTAGTGCCCTTCGTAAAGCACGTCAAGAAATTAGCATGATTTTTCAACATTTCAACCTTTTATGGTCTAGAACTGTACGGGAAAATATCGCATTTCCACTTGAAATTTCTGGGATTTCCAAGTTAGAACGCCAAAAACGTGTGGAAGAACTAATCAAGTTAGTTGGATTAGAAGGAAGAGAGGATGCCTATCCTGCTCAGTTGAGTGGTGGACAAAAGCAAAGGGTTGGGATTGCTCGGGCACTTGCAAATAATCCTAAAGTTTTACTTTGTGATGAAGCAACCTCGGCATTGGATCCGCAAACTACAGACTCTATTTTAGAATTATTAGTAGATATTAATAAACGGCTCGGACTAACGATAGTATTAATTACGCATGAAATGCATGTGATTAGAAAAATTTGTCACCGGGTTGCGGTCATGGAAGATGGGAAAATCGTTGAAATTGGACGAGTTTTAGACGTCTTTAAACATCCTGAACAGCAGATTACGAAACGGTTTGTTCAGCAAGTGACTGAGCCTGAAGAAACAAAAGATATCATTGAGCATTTATTAACACGCTATCCACATGGCCAAGTCGTTCAATTAACCTTTGTTGGGGATGCGGCGGAGCAACCAGTGATTGCCAACCTCATTCGTCAATTTGAAATAACAGTTACGATTTTACAAGGGAAAATTTCACAAACACATACTGGCTCCTATGGGACTTTATTTATACATCTTGATGGTGCTCCTCAGGAAATCAGCAAAGCGATAGAATTTATTCAATCGCAGCAAGTAGGAGTTGAGGTGATAAATAATGGCTAACTCTGTGGAAATAGTAAATTGGGACCAATTAATTGCAGCAACGCGTGAAACCATCTATATGACTACGATTTCGGTACTAACCACGTTTGTTTTGGGGCTAGTGCTAGGGTTACTATTATTTTTGACAGCGAAGGGTAATATATGGGAAAACAGAATCATCAACCTTATTATCTCTGGCTTCGTCAATATATTCCGGTCAATCCCTTTCATCATATTAATTGTTTTGCTCATTCCGTTTACTAAATTATTATTAGGTACAATGCTTGGCGCAAATGCAGCATTACCTGCCCTAATTATAGGTGCTGCACCCTTTTACGCACGAATGGTTGAAATTGCTCTTCGAGAAATCGATAAAGGTGTAATTGAAGCTTCGCAATCAATGGGGGCGACACACAGTCATATTATTTTTAAAGTATTAATTCCTGAATCATTGCCAGCCTTAATATCCGGGATTACAGTTACAACTATTTCATTAGTAAGCTTTACAGCAATGGCTGGAGTAATCGGAGCAGGCGGACTAGGTCATTTTGCTTACTTGGAAGGTTTTCAACGCAACAGACCAGTAGTCACATTCGTGGCAACAGTTGCGATTTTAATATTAGTTTTTATCATCCAATTTATTGGTGATTATTTTACTAAGAAAACAGATAAACGATAACAGGAGGAGTGGAAAAACATGAAGAAAATACTTAGTTTTGCATTTATTGCTTTATTAGTTTTTACCCTTGCAGCTTGTGGCAGTACGAAAAATGATTCAGCAGAGAAGGCTGGAAAAGATGGAAACAAGAAGTTAATTGTTGGGGCAACAGCAGTACCACACGCTGAAGTGCTTGAAGCAGCAAAACCATTATTAAAGAAAAAAGGTATTGATCTTGAAGTGCAAGTGTTTACAGATTATGTTCTTCCCAATGTTGCGTTAAGAGATAAAGAACTCGATGCAAATTATTTCCAAACACCAGGTTATTTAGAACTTCAAATGAAAGAAAACAAGGATTATGATTTTGTAAGTGTTGGAGAAATCCACAAAGAACCAATTGGTGTTTATTCTAAAAAATACAAAAGTTTAAAAGATCTTCCTAATGGTGCAAAAATTATTATGAGTGATTCTTTTAGTGATCACGGACGTATTCTTCCTATTTTTGAAAAAGCAGGATTAATTAAGCTTAAAGAAGGTGTAGGAAAAAATGCAAGAGTTGAGGATATTATTGACAATCCAAAAAAACTTGATTTCTCAACTTTAATCGAAGCGAAATTATTAGCCTCTTCTTTCGAAAGCGGTGAAGGTGACGCAGTTGTAATTAATACGAATTATGCTTTAGAAGGCGGAATCGACATTGGAAAATACGGAATCGCATTTGAAGGTGATGACGTTGTTCCAGCTAACCTATTTGTCGTACGTTCTGAAGATAAAGATAACAAGGAAATTAAAACACTTGTAGATGTCCTTAAATCAGAAGAAATCCAAAAGTTCATTAAAGATAAATACCAAGGTGCCGTTTTATCAGTAAAATAGTTTTTTAAAAAAATAGAACCAATCGGAAATTGGTTCTTAGGCTGTCGAGAGTTTCTCGACAGCCTTTATTTTTAAATTGATTTAGAACAAGGAAAATTTCATAAAAAAATATATAATAAGAAAGAAACACTTGCCAGACCAGTGCAAATGAATACAAGATTTTTGACAAAATTGAACTTGCAAAGCTTTGTCAAACGAAACAAGTGATACATGAAACCAAGGGATAGGGAAAAAATAAAGGATATAGAAATATATTCAGGGATTTGTTCTTTATAACTAATTTTATTATTACTGCTAAAATGTTGCTAACTAATTTCATTTGTTATAAGATTGTAATGAGAATAGATTGAGAATGAAAAATTTACAGTCTTTTTGGCTGAAAGATACACAGTGATGGAGGTATTATATATGGCAGGATCAACTTTAACGGTGAAGGATCTTCACGTTGCTATTGAGGGAAAAGAAATTTTAAAGGGTGTAAACTTAGAAATTAAGGGCGGAGAAATCCATGCTATTATGGGCCCTAACGGAACTGGAAAGTCAACCTTGTCTTCTTCAATTATGGGTCATCCAAAATATGAAGTAACACAAGGAAGTATCACATTGGACGGGAAAAATGTTTTGGAAATGGAAGTTGACGAACGCGCACGTGCAGGTCTTTTTCTCGGTATGCAGTATCCAAGTGAGATTAGCGGAGTAACAAATGCAGATTTTTTACGTTCAGCAGTCAACAGTCGACGTGAAGAAGGAAATGAAATTTCGTTAATGAAATTTATCCGTCAAATGGATGCGAAAATGGATTTCCTTGAAATGGATCAAAATATGGCTCAACGGTATTTAAACGAAGGATTTTCTGGTGGAGAAAAGAAACGTAATGAAATCCTTCAATTAATGATGATTCAGCCTAAAATTGCTATTTTAGACGAGATTGACTCGGGTTTGGATATTGATGCTCTGAAGGTTGTTTCAAAGGGTATCAATGAAATGCGCAATGAGGATTTCGGATGTTTAATGATTACACATTATCAACGTCTATTAAATTATATCAAACCAGATTTCGTTCACGTTATGATGCAAGGCCGTATTGTTAAGTCCGGCGGGCCAGAATTGGCACAACGCTTAGAAACAGAAGGATACGACTGGATCAAGCAAGAGCTAGGAATTGAAGACGAAACAGTTGGGCAAGAAGCGTAAGCGTTGGGGGGATTAAAATGACAACTGAAATAAAATTACCGTTTGACCAGGATTATGTCAGCTCTTTTTCAAAGGAAATGGGTGAGCCAACCTGGTTAACAGAACTTCGTTTACAAGCAATGGCTTTGGCGGAAACGCTTCCTTTACCAAGACCGGATAAAACGAAAATAGATAAGTGGAATTTTACTCAATTTCCAAAGCACATCGTAAAAAGTGAAGATTTCGCTTCCCTTAACGAATTGCCGGAAGAAGTGAAAGTTTTAATTGATATAGAGGCAAAAGATAAAAATTTATATATCCAACGAAATAATCGACCTGTTTTTCTGTCGTTATCAAAAGAATGGCAAGAAAAAGGAGTTATTTTTACAGATATTTTTTCAGCTGCACGTGAACATGGTGACTTGCTTCAACGTTATCTGATGAAAAGTGGAGTAAAAATGGATGAACATCGCTTAACAGCTGTTCATGCAGCGTTAATAAATGGTGGTACCTTTCTATATGTTCCAAAAAACGTCGAGGTAACTCAACCAATTCAAGCTGTTTTTATCCATGACGATGCTGAAGCTAGTCTTTTCAATCATGTGTTAGTTTTGGCTGAAGATAATAGTTCTGTAACCTATGTAGAAAATTATGTGTCCTTGGTGAACGCGGCAACAGGGGTCGTTAATATTGTGACAGAAGTGTTAGCTAATAATAATGCAAAAGTTCAATATGGTGCTGTTGATACTCTTTCTAAAGAAGTGACAACGTATGTTAACCGACGCGGTGTTGCTGCAAGAGATGCTAAAATTGAATGGGCATTAGGATTAATGAATGATGGAAATACTATTTCTGAAAATACAACAAACCTAATTGGCGACGGATCTTTGAGTGATTCTAAAACAGTTGTTGTTGGACGCGGAGAGCAAATTCAAAACTTTACAACAAAAATCGTTCATTATGGTAAAAATACAACAGGCCACATTCTAAAACATGGTGTGATGAAAGACAGTGCCTCGTCCATTTTTAACGGTATTGGGAAAATCGAGCATGGTGCCTCTAAGTCTAATGCCGAACAAGAATCACGTGTTTTGATGCTTAGTGAAAAAGCGCGTGGAGACGCTAACCCTGTATTGTTGATTGATGAAGATGATGTAATTGCCGGTCATGCAGCATCAGTAGGTCGAGTAGACCCTGTTCAGTTATATTATTTAATGAGTCGTGGGATTGCAAAAAAAGAGGCAGAACGCCTAATCATTCACGGTTTCTTAGCACCAGTCGTTAATGAACTACCAATCGAAGGAGTTAAGAAGCAGCTTGTTGAAGTGATCGAAAGGAAAGTAAAATGATGAATATTCATGATATTCGCAACCTTTTTCCAATACTAGATCAAGAAATAAACGGGAAACCACTTGTTTATCTTGACAGTGCCGCTACATCACAGAAGCCAGTTCAGGTAATCGAGGCCATCGACCGCTACTATCGTGAAATTAACTCCAATGTTCATCGCGGCGTTCACACCCTTGGGACTCGTGCTACGGATGCCTATGAAGGTGCTCGTGAAAAGGTTCGTAAGTTTATTAATGCTAAATCGATTCAGGAAATTGTTTTCACTCGGGGGACAACAACTTCATTAAATACAGTTGCAAGAAGTTATGGTGGGGCTAACCTTCACCCTGGTGATGAAATTGTCATTTCTTTAATGGAACATCACAGTAATATCATTCCTTGGCAGCAAGTGGCGAAACAAACTGGTGCAACACTTAAATACCTACCAATGCAAGAAGATGGAACCATTTCACTTGATGATGTTCGGGCAACCGTGACAGCAAATACAAAAATTGTTTCTGTTATGCAAGTTTCCAATGTTTTAGGAACCATAAACCCAGTGAAGGAAATTGCCAAAATTGCCCACGAAAACGGTGCTATTATGGTGGTTGACGGAGCTCAAAGTGTACCGCATATGAAAATTGATGTGCAAGATTTAGATTGTGACTTTTTAGCCTTTTCAGGTCATAAAATGTGCGGTCCAACGGGTATCGGCGTATTATATGGTAAAAAGCATTTGCTTGAAAAAATGGAGCCAGTTGAATTTGGTGGGGAAATGATCGATTTTGTAGATCTTTATGATTCAACATGGAAAGAGCTTCCATGGAAGTTTGAAGGTGGTACTCCAATCATTGCTGGAGCGATTGGACTAGGTGCTGCGATCGACTTTTTAGAAGAAGTTGGATTAGAGCAAATTCTCGCACACGAGCATAGACTAGCAGCATATGGAATGGAAAAAATGTCACAGATTGAGGGAATCACCATCTACGGTCCGAAAGATCCAAAAAATCGTGCCGGTGTAATTACCTTTAATATAAATGATGTTCATCCACATGATGTAGCAACTGTTTTAGATGCGGAAGGAATTGCAGTCCGTGCAGGACATCATTGTGCTCAACCTTTAATGAAATGGTTAAAGGCATCAGCAACCGCTCGGGCCAGCTTCTATTTGTATAATACGGAAGAGGATATTGATAAGCTCGTCGAAGGGCTTGTTAAAACAAAGGAGTATTTCAGCGATGTCTTTTAATAATTTAGATACACTTTATCGTCAGGTCATTATGGATCATTACAAAAATCCTCGGAACAAAGGGGTTTTGGAAGACGGCAGTTTGACTGTTAACATGAATAATCCAACCTGTGGGGACCGAATCCGTTTGACGATGAAAGTAGAGAACGGGATCGTAATCGATGCCAAGTTTGAGGGAGAAGGATGTTCAATTTCAATGTCATCTGCATCGATGATGACACAAGCAATTAAAGGAAAGAGCATTAATGATGCCATTAAAGTCTCTCATGCATTTTCGAATATCATGCAGGGGAAAGAATATGATGAAAGTCTAGACCTTGGCGATATCGAATCGTTGCAAGGTGTTTGCAAGTTTCCAGCAAGAATAAAATGTGCGACGCTTGCTTGGAAGGCCATGGAAAAGGGCCTTGAGGAAGATGGGGAATAATTTAACATTCTAACTGCCTGTCCTAACCAGTGCCAATGACTAAAAAGCAGTGAAGCAAGATTCCCTGCAAGAAATGGAGGAATTCGACGATGGCAAAAAAAATGCCTGAGATCGGTGATTATAAATATGGCTTTGCCGATAAAGATGTTTCCATTTTTCGATCTAAGCGTGGTTTAACAAGTGAGATCGTTGAGGAAATTTCAAAATTAAAGGGCGAACCACAGTGGATGCTTGACTTCCGATTAAAGTCGTTAGAGCATTTCTACAGGATGCCAATGCCTCAATGGGGTGGTGACTTGGCATCGTTAAACTTTGATGAAATTACTTATTACGTAAAGCCATCAGAGCGTTCTGAAAAATCGTGGGATGAAGTACCTGAAGAAATTAAACAAACCTTTGATAAGCTTGGGATTCCAGAAGCTGAGCAAAAGTATTTAGCGGGTGTTTCTGCACAATACGAGTCAGAGGTTGTTTATCATAATATGAAGCAAGAACTAGAAGATCTAGGAATTGTCTTTAAGGATACCGACTCTGCATTACGTGAAAATGAAGATATTTTCCGTGAACATTTTGCAAAAGTGATTCCACCAACTGACAATAAGTTTTCGGCTCTTAACTCGGCTGTATGGTCAGGAGGATCATTCATTTATGTTCCAAAGGGCATAAAGGTGGATACTCCGCTTCAAGCATACTTCCGGATCAATTCGGAAAACATGGGTCAATTTGAACGGACCTTAATTATTGTGGATGAGGGTGCTAGCGTTCATTATGTTGAAGGCTGTACTGCTCCAGTTTATACAACGAATTCACTTCATAGTGCAGTAGTTGAAATTATAATTAAAAAAGATGCTTACTGTCGTTACACAACCATCCAAAACTGGGCAAACAATGTTTTTAACCTAGTAACGAAGCGAGCGGTCTGTGACGCTAATGCGACAATGGAATGGATTGATGGAAACATCGGATCTAAGTTAACAATGAAATACCCTGCTGTTATTTTAAAAGGAGAAGGTGCCCGGGGCATGACTCTTTCCATCGCAATTGCTGGAAAAGGACAGCACCAGGATGCCGGTGCGAAAATGATCCACTTAGCACCGAATACCTCTTCAACCATTGTTTCGAAGTCAATTTCAAAACATGGCGGCAAAGTAACTTATCGTGGAATCGTCCATTTTGGCCGCAAAGCAGATGGAGCTCGTGCTAATATTGAATGTGATACATTGATTATGGATAACCAATCTACTTCTGATACGGTTCCTTACAATGAAATCTTAAATGACAATATCTCCCTTGAGCATGAAGCGAAGGTATCAAAAGTATCAGAAGAACAATTATTCTATCTGATGAGCCGTGGTGTTTCTCAACAAGACGCAACAGAGATGATTGTCATGGGCTTTATTGAGCCATTTACAAAAGAACTTCCAATGGAGTACGCTGTTGAAATGAATCGTCTCATCAAGTTCGAGATGGAAGGTTCAATCGGCTAATCCTTTTGTTTAAAAATCCGTTCACCATTAAATGGTGAACGGATTTTTTGCATTTATTTTGTTGGTTGGCGGATGGGAGTGCTAATTTGGCGGATGGGGCCAGTTTATTGGCGGATTGGAGGCAATTATCGGCGGATAGGCGCCCGACTTTGGCGGATTGTGGCCACACAATCTGGCGAATAGGGTAGGATAGGAGAGAACCCGTCGAGACCAACACCAGAAACAAATCCAATCAGCCAAACGCATAACACTGATAATCCTTCATAGCGATATGCTATCATGTTGTTATAGATTAAATAAATATAAAGCAGCAAAAAGGAATGATGCAACGATGGAAATCATCCATATTTATCATACAAACGATTTACATAGCCATTTTGAGCATTGGCCAAGAATTCATTCGTTTTTGAATGATAGAAAACAGTGGCATCAAGATGTTGGCGATGAAGTATACCTTTTTGATATCGGTGATCATGTCGATCGATTTCATCCATATTCAGACGGAACAATGGGAAAGGGAAATATTGAGCTTCTGAACCAAGCCGGCTATACCGCTGTGACAATAGGAAACAATGAGGGTATCACGTTCCCACATGAAGCTCTTGATTCCATGTATGGCCAAGCAACATACCCAATCCTCGTTGCAAATTTATTTAACCAGGACGGGACCAGACCAGATTGGGTCAAACCATTCCAAATTCTGACCACAAACAGTGGTACAAGGGTGGGTATAATAGGTCTAACCGTTTTTTATGAACATCTATATGGGTTATTAGGATGGAAGCTTAAGGAGCCCTTCCAGGAGTTAAGGAAGCAAATTGACCAACTTAATGGAAAAACAGATGTCCTTATATTATTGTCCCATTTAGGACTTCACGAGGATGAGGCAATTGCCCGTGAATTCCCTGAGATTGATATCATTTTAGGTGGACACACTCACCACCTTCTCCACCAAGGGAAAATAATAAATAATAGCATGCTTTGTGCTGCTGGAAAGTATGGTCAGTTTGTGGGCCATGTTACTTTAGAATTGGAAAATGGGAAAGTAATCAAACGTGAGGCTATTTTATATGACACAAATGAGCTTCCTCCGGTTGAAACTGAACTGGAAAATGTGAACCGTTTGCATACTAAAGGTAAACAGCTTTTGGAAAAAAATATTGTTCACCTTTCAGAGAACCTAATTAGTAATCCGCTTCAGGAATCTCCTCTACCTGCACTGTTGTGCGAGGCGCTTCATGAATGGTGTGGTGCTGATTGTGCTTTTATGAATTCTGGCTTACTGCTAGGTGGTTTAGAAAAGGGACTAGTTACCCGTTTTGATTTATTAGAAATTTGCCCTCATCCTATTAACCCTTGTTTAGTTGAGATTTCGGGTAGGGAACTAAAGGAAGTTTTACTTCAAACTCAAGAAGAACACTGGCCACATCTTCAAGTGACAGGATTGGGTTTCCGCGGTAAGGTGATGGGGGCATTCATCTATAGTGGAATAACAGTTAACCGTAAACAATCTATGATAGAAGTGTTAATTGGCAATGAGCAAATCGTTCCTGAAAAAATATATAAACTAGCTATTCCAGATATGTTCACATTTGGACGCTATTTTCCAGAAATATTCCGTGCAGAGAATAAAACCTATTATTTACCTGAGTTTTTAAGGGATGTTCTTGAATGGAAACTGAAAAAAAACTATCCCAAATTTGATTCAAATGCATAAAATATACACCTCCTTCCTTATTGCACATAAAATACTATAGGAAGGAGTGTGGAAAATTGATTGATTTGTCACCGATTGAATTAAATGGACATACCTTTATTAGCATTTCAGTTAAACTACCGAAGACAAATTTACTGGTTGTAACCAGTGATAAAGGATATATAATGTGCGGCGCTTTAGATGTTGGGCTGCTCAATGAAAAGCTAAGCGACAGGAAGATTCTTGCTGGGCGAGCAGTTGGTGTAAAAACGATTGACGAGCTTCTTAATGCACCGCTAGAATCTGTTACAGTTGAAGCGGAAGCATGGGGCATTCATAGGGGAATGACCGGGAAAGAAGCAATCCTAAAAATGATTTGAGAAAGATTAAATTCATATATTTTGAGCTAGTTCTCCTCTTGCTTGCATATATTTTGTTGAAGGGGGGATTAATTTTGCCAAAATTTCGCCGTCGGTTTCCGCGGAAAGGTCCTCTTCCTTTTCGTTATGTTATTTTACTTACGTTTGTTTTTTTTATTTTTTCAACTGCAACTGGTTTATGGGTCGTGAACACTGCACTAAAACCAACTTTAATGAAATATGCGGAATCTGAAACACGGAAAATCGCAACGCTTGTTATAAGCAATGCTATCAATAAAAAAATCGCCAGCGGGATGGAATTAGATAAAATTATCGAAAGTGTCCCTGGTCAAGAAGGGATGTCGAAATTAAATGCAGAGATTGTCAATCGGGTGAAGGCAGAAACAACAAGCCTCGTTCAAAAAAATTTAAATGATATTGAGAGTGGGAATTTATCAGAAATCGAGCTAATTACGGATGTTGAATTTGAAAAAAACAAAAAAAATAATTCGGAAGGAATTGAATATAGCGTTCCTCTCGGTAAAACAACAAATAATGTATTGTTAGGAAATATAGGCCCACAGATTCCAATCCAATTTTCAGCAATAGGTGATGTCAGTTCTGATGTAAAAACACAAATTAAGGATTTTGGGATTAATAACGCATACCTTCAAGTATATGTACACTTTAAGGTGAATGTCCAAGTTATTATTCCATTTGCTACAAGGGTAACAACAATAACTGAAGATGTGCCGGTAGCTATGTTTTTACTTAAAGGGAATGTGCCGCAATTTTATAATAGTGGGGGTAAATCGTCTGCTCCTTCTTTTGAAGTGCCAAAACAAACAAATTAGGAAAAAGTTGATCATAGGCAAAGAAAAGATAACAGGACTTTCCTGTTATCTTTTCTTTGCCTGCTGCCGGTCTTGGCGCTCCCAAAGTCTTAAATGAGGATAGGGATCATAGGACCACTCTGTATAACCATTATCTTTATACATACCATAATGCAAGTGAGGAGGGAATTTACCAGATGTTCCTGGTGGACCGTAGCCTGAACTACCGACTCCGCCAATAACCATTCCTGGTTGCACTACTTGTCCAACTTTTAACTCCTTTGCAAATCCGCTTAGATGAGCAAAATAATGGTAGTTATTATTGATGTCGCGAATTCCAATACGCCAACCACCATATTTGTTCCAACCTTTCATTTCAATAATTCCAAATGAGGTCGCCCGAACAGGAACCCCATAACCAGCAAAAATATCTGTTCCTTCATGAATTCTTCTTCCACCCCAGCCGCGTGCATCTCCCCAAGTATTTTTATAACTAAAATTGCTACGGATCGGAACTGGGAATGCATGATTTTCTAGATCAAGTTTTCCAAAATGCCGATAGAGTTTTGCTTTTCCAATAATAATCCCTACAGTCTTATCTCGATGGTAATATTCCCAAAGGCCGATTTTGATATTTTCATGATCCACTCCGTAAGAAAGAAGGTAATTGGCGAAAGCGAAAATGACATCTTCATCATCCGAGCGGTTTGCTCTTCCATCTCCGTTTCCATCAACCCCAATCCCGTCAAAAAATGCAATGGATGACGGGGAATCGTCATTCGCGTTTGGATTTAAAAGACCTGCCCATTCTTCGGGTCGGAAATAGATTCCAATAGTCCCTACAGGTTTGGGTAGATCACGGCGGGAGAATCTGATATTTCTTTCATACTGGTCAACAGCAGCAAGGTAATACCAAGGGATATTTGTGATTGCTTCAACCTTTTTATATAATTCCATTCTTTTTTGATATTTATCTTTATCCTGTTCATTTGCATGAGAATGTTCAACATAAAAGGCGAAATTCCCACAAAGCAAAATCATCATCAGAAAAAGCCGCAATGGAATCTTCCTCCCTTCTTTTTAATTCGTACACTTAGTTTGTGGATATCTTTGTAAAAACATTAATATCAATAAATGGTAATCGAGTTCTTTGCGCTTGTTCTCATTTTTTGATATGGTACAGTGAAAAGAAATAAACAGCATGAATGGAGTGGAAAAGTGAGCAAAAAAGAAGAATTGATACGTAAACCAGAATGGTTAAAAATAAAATTAAATACAAATGACAATTATACTGGGCTTAAGAAAATGATGAGAAACAAAAGTCTACATACAGTTTGTGAGGAAGCAAAATGCCCAAATATTCACGAATGCTGGGCTGTAAGGAAAACAGCAACCTTTATGATTCTTGGCGATGTTTGTACGAGAGCTTGCCGTTTTTGTGCAGTTAAAACAGGGCAACCTACAGAACTTGATTGGGAAGAGCCTGAACGGGTTGCTGATTCAGTTAGTTTAATGAATTTAAAGCATGTAGTGGTGACCGCGGTGGCGCGTGATGATTTAAAAGATGGAGGCGCCACTGTGTTTGCCGAAACAATTAAAGCGATCCGTCGTAAAAATCCATTTACAAGTATTGAAGTTCTTCCTTCTGATATGGGTGGGGTATACGAAAATATTCAGAAGCTGATGGAGGCTCGACCAGATATACTTAATCACAATATTGAAACGGTTCGCAGACTTACTCCAACCGTTCGAGCACGAGCAACCTATGAACGTTCCTTGGAATTATTGCGTCGTTCAAGGGAATTACAGCCAGACATTCCAACAAAATCTAGCATTATGATCGGAATCGGCGAAACAAAAGAAGAAATACTTGAAGCAATGGATGATTTAAGAGATAACCATGTTGAGATCATCACGATTGGACAATACCTCCAACCATCTAACAAGCATCTAAAGGTTGAAAAATATTACCGACCTGAGGAATTTCAGGAATTAAAAGAAATTGCATTTAACAAGGGATTCAGTCACTGTGAGTCAGGACCACTAGTGCGTTCTTCTTATCATGCCGATGAACAAGTAAATTCAGCATCAAAGAAAAAACAGCTTTCAGGAGAACAGGAAGCAAAAGAAGCATAGTAAATTAAAGAGTTCAGCCCAGTAAGCTGAACTCTTTTGATTATTTTTGCATGGTCTGACTTATATTATCATTAGTTAGGTTTGCGTTTGGTCCATCTTTTGATTCTCCATTAGCATTCTCACCACTGTTCATGTCACGTCCTTGTGGTGATTTTAACATTTGTTTGATTAGACCATTAATCATGCTATCAACGTTTCGACTGTCGGAATCTAAGGTTGAGTAATTTTCTACATTTTTTCTTAAATTTGTATTGTCAGAAACATAGACATGGTACCAGCGTGGAACGACTGTCATACCCATTCTTTTTACTTGGTCAGCTGTTTCGAATCTGTTGTTTGAGTCAGTTTTATATATAATTAATACTTCTTCATCTGTAACAAGCGCAGAGACATCATCAACATTTGGCACATCCGTACTATATTGACTAATAAGTTTTGCCAATTGTTCCCGGTCGATTGCAGCATAATGATCATTCGAAGAATTAGTTCCCATTACTGGGTTTCGAGAATGTCGTACATAACCAAAATCTTCACTTTTTTCCTGGAGGGATTTCTTATTCCCTTCGTTATAAAGCTCTGCTCTTTCGTTATTGACATTTATAGTGTTGCCGCTTGTTTTGTAAATCCCGCGAGTATCTTGGTCTGCTTTGTTATTTGCACAACCAGTTGAGGTAAATAGCGCGCAAATACCAGCAATAATTAGGCCTTTTCTCACTCAATCCACCTCCTCATGTTTAGAATGACCCGGAAACTGTGTTTTTCTCTTAGTAATTGATGGGGAATCAGTTATAATTTATATAAGACGAATTTTTAATAAAAATAGGAGTGACTTCAAAAGAGAGGTGAATATTTTGATTTGTATCAATAACGTTTGTTATGAAGTAATTGAAGACGAACGAACTGGTTTTAATGAAGAAGCCTTTAGGGGAAGATATAGTGATATTTTAAGCAAATATGATTACATTGTTGGTGATTGGGGTTATGGTCAACTTCGCCTACGCGGTTTTTTCGACGATCAGAATCAAAAGGCTTCGTTTGATACAAAAATAAGTACATTAACTGAATACTTATACGAGTACTGTAATTTCGGATGTGCTTATTTTGTCATGAAAAAAGTGAATAAATAAAAAATAGGTCAGATATAATTAATCTGACCTAATGTTATTACATACTAGCTTGCCTTAGTTGAAAGGATCGTGATTAAATTGTTTCATAAAGAAATGATCTTAATTCCGCGGCTTCTTCTTCTGTGAACTGGAAAATATGTTCTAAATATCCTTCTTCTTCGAGGTCATCAGGCCCAATAATGGCAAAACGACTTCCTTGTAAATCTAACAGTAATTGTTTGCCATAGAACCGTCCAGATTGAACGATAGCAAGGTCAAACCTTTGTGTATCGCCAACAAAACTGACAAAACGTGTTTTTGATTCTTCTTTTTCATCATATAAAAAATAGCGATGCGTCATAAAGACCTCCTGAGTAATGCAAATGGGATGAATTTGTACATAATGCTATCTTATCAAATTTTTCAATTGTTAAAAAATAATCAGTCTTGAAAGGGTGAAATTGTCATGTATTTTATTGATAGAGAAAAAATTGAAGCAATCTTGGTTTACTTAGAAAAACAAATAAGCTTGTTTGAACGGACCCAGGATTGGAACACACCAGTTGAAAAAGCGGCTTTGGAACGTATACCCCATATTATGATAGAAGCAATATTGGATGTTGGAAATGATATTATCGATGGGTTTATCATGCGGGATCCTGGGAGTTACGAGGATATTATCGATATTTTAACAGATGAGAAAGTGGTTTCTGAAGAGGTTAGTTTAGGACTTAAAACAATCATTCCATATCGAAAAATACTTGTACAGCAGTATATGGAAATTTCCCATGAAGCGCTGCAACAGGATTTTACCGATACGTTACCAATCTTAAAGAAATTCGCACCAATGGTAAGACAGTATCTTGAAACTGAACTCAGCCCCGTTTCTGCTTTTAAAAAATAGGCTCTTTGATTGGAGCGGAAGGC
This sequence comes from Bacillus sp. 1NLA3E, assembly GCF_000242895.2. NCBI lineage: Bacteria > Bacillati > Bacillota > Bacilli > Caryophanales > Bacillaceae > Bacillus > Bacillus sp. 1NLA3E. The sequence continues at coordinate 4,035,646 of NC_021171.1, read as the reverse complement.
ACGAGACTCCTGCGGGAGCACGAGCTGAGTGAGACCCCGCAGGGAGGAACGACCGAGGAGGCTCACGGGCGAGCCCGCGGAAAGCGGAGTGCCTGTAGCGGAAATCAACAGACAAGTTTAACACAGCCAAAAAATAAACCAAAATAAACAATGCTTCCAGTCGTTTGGAAGCATTGTTTTGTCTAGAACAACAGGAAGAATACGCTATTTTTAGGAGTGAGAATGATGAAAAAATACAGTGGATATTTAATTGACTTAGATGGAACCATGTACCGGGGGACGGAGAGAATCATTGAGGCAGTCCAATTTGTTAAAAGACTTCATGAAAAACAAATCCCCTATTTATTTGTAACAAATAATTCATCCCGGACGCCTGAACAGGTTGCCGAAAAATTAAGAGAGTTCGATATACCAGCAAAGGCACAGCAAGTATTTACAACTAGCCAAGCAACTGCAAACTTTATTAATGAACAAAATCCTGCTGCAAGGGTTTATGTGATTGGTGAAGAAGGGATTCAAACAGCACTTGAACAAAAGAATTTTCAAAAAGCGGGGGAAGATGCTGATTTTGTTGTCGCCGGAATTGACCGGGATATCAGTTATGAAAAACTTGCCGTTGCTTGTTTAGCGGTTCGAAATGGGGCAACTTTTATTTCAACAAATGGAGACATTGCGATTCCAACGGAAAGAGGATTGCTACCTGGAAATGGTGCACTCACATCGGTTATCACGGTTTCTACGCAAACAAAGCCAATCTTTATTGGGAAACCAGAGTCGATTATCATGGAGCAAGCATTAAAGGTGTTAGGAACGAAAAAAGAAGAGACGTTAATGGTTGGGGATAACTATGACACAGATATTTTGGCAGGAATGAATGCTGGGTTGGACACTTTGCTTGTCCATACTGGTGTAACTTCGAAGGAGCATCTAAAAGGATACTCTAATCAGCCAACGTTTGTTGTTGATTCTTTAGCAGATTGGTTGGAAATTTAGTAAGGATATTGCAGGGGGAATCCAGGATTCAGAAGGATTCCTCCTGATGGTGAAGGGGCGGAGCGACGCAAATAAATTTTTTCGTTGTTATTTTGATGCGAAAGCAAATAAATTTATATACATAAAATAACCTGTTTTGCTCTGCTCACACTACCTTGTTTGAATAATAATTGATGAGTCAATCAACATTTGCTGCTCGATGGGCAAGCCGGCTGGAGGCAGCGGCGGCAATTGCACCAACTAGATCGTCTAAAAAGGTATGGCATTTACCAGATGATTTATCATTTAAATCCTTTAGAATACCAGGTTTTTGCTTGTCAATAAATCCGTAATTTGTAAAGCCTATTGAACCGTAAACATTTACGATTGAAAATGCCAGAATCTCATCTACGCCATAGAGACTTTCATCCGTTTCAACAATTGTTTGTAATGGTTCTTCTAATAGCCCCTTTTCAGCTAATACATCAAGCTGAATCCCTGTTAATATTGCATTTTGGACTTCTCGTTTTGACAAAACCCTTTCAACATTATGAATACAATCTTTCATTTGTAAATTTGGATGATATTTTTCTTGAAGATAGAAAACCAGGTTTGCGATATCTTGAATTTCGACTCCCCTCTCATGAAGCCATTTGCGTGCTGTTTTCTCTGTCATTTTTACGATGTTATTTTCGTCCATATGCTCACCTTTTCTTCTTCATTTGTCCTATATATATACACTTTTTTATGAAAATATTCTCGTTAAAAAAGTCTCCTTTATCATCATCTCCTACAGTTATTGACTTATTCAAATACCCATCGAAGTTGCAAACAAGTTTTTAACCCAAATCACATATATATAAGTATCGAAGCCTGAAAAAGAGGTGGAAAGATGATTCAACTGTGGCTTGAAAGAAACTATGGTATTAAAGCCGATGAAGAAATTAAAATTGGAAATTACTCTGCATGTAGAAGGGGAGACCAGCTTTATTTTTTAATCCGCCCTGTTAACAAGGACACAGATGAACTTTCTGAGTTACAAACAATCGCCTTACATTTATCACAAAATGGAGACAGTTCGGTTCCATTGTTTTTTCCTGCCAAAAATGGAGAGTTATTGAGTCAATGGGAAAATGATAAAGCGTGTGTCCTTGTCAGCAAAAGTGTGGAGAGAAGGAAAATAACTAAGTTAGGTAGGAAGTTAGGCAAATTCCATAAACGGGGAAGATCCTTGCAGTATCCAATAAAAAAAATAAGCAGACTCGGGCAATGGAAGGAACTATGGGAAAAAAGATTAGATCAAATGGAAAATGTTTGGAACGGGAAGCTTTTTCAATTTCCTGAAAATGAATTTGAAAGAATGTTTTTAGAGTCATTTCCTTATTACATGGGATTGGCAGAGAATGCAATTCAATATTTGGTAGATACTGAGTTAGATGAAACACCTACCGAAATTGACCATGGTACAATATGTCATGAGAGATTTAGCTCAAGCACTTGGGGAGATAGTATTTTAACTAAGAACCCTTTTGAGTGGGTACTTGATCATGGTAGCAGAGACCTTGCTGAATGGACAAGAGAACGCTATTTTTATAACACGCAAACCTATGAACCAGATTTGAAGGGATTTTTTGCTGACTACCAAAGTACCACAAAACTATCCCCATTTTCTTGGCGTCTTCTTTATGCAAGAATGTTATTCCCACTACATTATTTTGAGAGTGTAGAGGGATATTATTTGACTCAATCCGAGCAGACAAGAAATTCTTTAGAGGATCAAATGTTAAAACTGCTTAATCAATCTGGTGAATATGAACAATTTTTGAGGAACTTTTATCATGTAATAGAAGCCCCAATCCGAACCCGAAATATTCCAGAAGTTGAATGGCTCAAAAGACTTTAATTTTTATGGTTTAATTTTCCTAATATTACTGTCACAAACAGCTTGCAGACAGCAGATTTGCTTTATTTTGCTTCATGTAAACCCTTCCTTGTAGTATATTAGAATAGTAATTACGATATTTGGAAATGGGGTAAAGTATGAAGCCTTATATTTTTATTACAAGGAAGCTTCCAGAAAGTGTAATAGTCGAATTGAGTAATCAGTTCGAAATCAAGATGTGGGATAGTGAGGATATTCCTGTACCTAGATCGATTTTATTAGCGGAGGCAAAACGCGCTGATGCTTTGATTACGATGCTTTCAGATCCTATTGATGAAGAAGTATTATCATCCGGGAATTCCTTGAAAGTCATTGCCAACCTTGCAGTAGGTTATGATAATATCGATATCCAAGCAGCAACTAAACGGGGAATTGCTATCTGTAACACTCCCGATGTCTTGACCGACACAACCGCCGATTTAACATTTGCTTTATTGATGGCGACTGCTCGCAGAATCGTTGAATCTGCTGAATTTGTAAAAGAAGGAAAATGGCAAAGCTGGAGTCCGTTATTATTAGCTGGACACGATATTCATCATAAAACAATCGGAATTGTTGGGATGGGTAAAATCGGGGAAACGGTTGCGAAAAGAGCAACTGGTTTTGATATGGAGATTTTATATCATAATCGCTCGCATAAACCAGAAGTGGAAGAAGCGATTGGGGCGAAATACGTTTGTTTTGAAGAGTTAGTAGGACGCTCAGACTTTATCGTTTGTTTAACACCGTTGACGAATGAAACAAAAAATTTATTTACTCGTGCAGTTTTTCAAAAAATGAAAAAATCAGCTATTTTTATCAATGCTTCTCGGGGACCAGTTGCTGACGAGCAGGCATTATATGATGCTCTTGTTAATGGGGAGATTGCCGGAGCAGGGTTAGATGTCTTTACAAAAGAGCCAATTTCTGCAGATCATCCGCTCCTTAAACTTACGAATGTTGTAGCACTTCCTCATATCGGAAGTTCAAGCATGGAAACTAGAATGACGATGATGAAATTGTGTTTAGAAAATATAGAAATGGTTCTAACCGGAAAAGATCCTAAGACGTTAGTAAACAAAGACTGGAAGGCCCAGTTTTCTCATTAAAACTTGTAAACCTGTGAAGTGAAATACTTCGCAGGTTTTTTTAGTGAAAGGCTGTGTTAAAGCTCAATGTTGATTTTTTTTGCAAATGTTGATTGGAGTGGAAGGCGCGAAGACTCCTGCGGGAGCAGCGGGACAGGTGAGACCCCACAGGCGCTGAAGCGCCGAGGAGGCTCACCGCCCGCCCCGCGGAAAGCGAGCGCCTGGAACGGAAATCAACATTCTAGTAACACCGCCTAGTGAAAAAGAAAAGTTCAACACTAATAAAGGAAATACATAAAATTAGGCTTGAGTCATGTAAGCGGTTTATAATAAAAGGGGATAAAAAACTATTGTAAAAACTGAAAACTAGAAATATAATGTCTTTTATACAAACACAATTGTTCGTTGTAAATGAACAAAGGGACGGGAGGTAATCGGATTGGAAGCTATCTCAATTGGGATGTTAGGTCTAGGTACAGTTGGCACCGGTGTTGTGACAATTATTGAGAACCACCAAGATAAATTAATGCATCAAGTTGGTTGCCCTGTTAAATTAAAAAAGATCCTTGTAAAGGATTTAAATAAACCAAGAGCAGTCGAAGTTTCACAAGAACTATTAACTACTAATGAAGATGACATATTAAATGACCCTGATATCGACGTAATAATCGAAGTAATGGGTGGGGTTGAACACACCAAGGAATATGTGCTTAAGGCATTAAAGCAAAAAAAGCATGTCGTTACCGCAAATAAAGATTTAATGGCAGTATATGGTACGGAGCTACATACGGTTGCTGCAGAAAATGGTTGTGATTTATTTTATGAAGCTAGTGTTGCTGGTGGTATTCCAATTTTAAGAAGCTTAGTAGATGGATTAGCTTCTGATCGAATTACAAAAATGATGGGGATCGTCAACGGAACAACGAATTTCATTTTAACAAAGATGACCAAACAAGGTGCAGCGTATCAAAATGTTTTGAAAGAAGCACAAGAATTGGGATATGCAGAGTCCGACCCAACTGCTGACGTTGAAGGATTAGATGCGGCTAGAAAAATGACCATCCTTGCAACACTTGGCTTTTCCATGAAGGTTGATTTGGATGATGTTAAAGTTACAGGAATCACCAAAATTACTGAAGACGATTTGAAGTATGCGAAACAGCTGGGCTATACAATGAAGTTGCTTGGAATTGCTAAGCGGGAAGAGGAAAAGGTCGAAGTTAGTGTTCAGCCTACACTCTTACCTGAAACACACCCACTTGCTTCCGTTAATGACGAATATAATGCCGTATACGTTTTTGGTGAAGCCGTTGGAGAAACTATGTTTTATGGACCAGGAGCAGGTAGCTTACCAACAGCGACATCCATTGTTTCTGATTTAGTTGGTGTGATGAAAAACATGCGTCTTGGTGTGAATGGAAAAAGTGCAGTAACTCCACAATTTCCGAAACAAATGAAAGGGCCAGAAGAAATTTTTTCCAAATATTTCTTACGCCTCCATGTATTTGATGAAGTTGGTGTATTTGCTGATATTACGGGTATCTTCTCCAAACACCGTGTTAGCTTCGAAAAGATCCTTCAAATGCCATTAAAGGATAAAGAACTGGCTGAAATTGTACTTGTAACGCATCACGCTAGTTTAAAAGATTATGAAGAAATCCTAATTGAATTAAAAGATTTACATGCAGTTAAAGAAATTAAAAGTTCATATCGTGTGGAAAGAGGAGAAAGATAATGAGATGGAAAGGCCTTATTGAAGAATACAAAGAGTATTTACCGATTACAGAGAACACGCCCAAGTTAACATTAAATGAGGGGAACACTCCACTAATCAAGCTGGAAAAATTGTCTGAAGAGTGGGGCATCAATCTATTCGTAAAAACAGAAGGAGCTAACCCGACTGGTTCGTTTAAGGACCGTGGCATGGTGTTTGCTGTTGCCAAAGCGAAAGAAGAAGGCGCTGATACGGTAATTTGTGCTTCGACCGGAAATACTTCGGCTGCCGCCGCTGCGTATGCAACAAGAGCTGGCATGAAATGTATCGTCGTCATTCCTAAGGGGAAAATCGCCCTCGGTAAGCTGGCCCAGGCTGTTATGTATGGTGCTGAAATCGTATCGATAGAAGGTAATTTTGATCAGGCTTTGGCAATGGTTCGCAAAATTAGTGAAACAGAACCTGTTGCACTCGTAAATTCTGTAAATCCTTATCGTCTAGAAGGACAAAAGACAGGTGCGTTTGAAGTTTGTGATCAGCTAGGGGCTGCACCTGATATTTTAGCCATTCCAGTTGGTAATGCCGGAAACATTAGTGCTTACTGGAAAGGCTTTAAAGAGTACAATGAGAAGAAAGATTATAAGCTTCCTCGAATGTTTGGCTTTGAAGCTGCAGGAGCAGCTGCGATTGTTCATAATCGAGTGTTTGAAAATCCGGAAACCATTGCAACAGCTATTCGAATTGGAAACCCTGCTAGCTGGGACCTTGCTGTAAATGCGGCGAAGGAATCAAACGGAGTAATTGATGAGGTAACGGATGAAGAAATCCTTGCTGCTTATCATAAAATAGCCTCAACTGAAGGAGTATTCGCAGAGCCAGGTTCGTGTGCTTCTATCGCTGGTGTTTATAAGAAAGTTCAACAAGGAGAGATTCCTGCCGGTTCAACAGTGGTGGCGATTTTGACTGGAAACGGATTAAAGGATCCAGATACAGCAATCGATGCCAGCCCAATCAAGCCTGTAGCACTTCCTAATGATGAAAAAGTAGTAGCAGAATATATTAAGGGAGTTGTCCGTCAATGAGTGAAGACGGACTGTTTGTTATCAAAGTTCCGGGCAGTTCGGCAAACCTAGGCCCGGGATTTGATTCCATCGGCATTGCTGTAAATCTATATTTAACTATTACTGTAGAAAAAAGCGATGCCTGGGAAGTAGTACCTCAAAGTAAAGAACTTGAAGTTTTCCCAACAGATGAAACCAATTTTATTTGTATGATGGCAATCCAGACAGCATCTTTATATGATAAAAAAATGCCTCCTTGTCGTTTGAAGGTGGCCAGTGATATTCCGCTTGCTAGGGGACTGGGGTCAAGTGCCTCTGCCATTGTAGCTGGGATTGAATTAGCAGATTGTATTTGTCAGCTCAATTTATCTAAGAATGAAAAGCTGGCGATCGCTTCCAAAATGGAGGGCCATCCTGATAATGTAGGGGCCTCTATCTTTGGTGGATTATTTATTGGTTATCAAAATGATGATGAAATAGATATGTCAGTAATATCTGATGTCAGCTTTGATCTGGTCGTAGTGGTTCCAAAGGAAGTCCTTTTAACAAAGGCATCCCGAAACGTTCTCCCCGATCAACTTCCTTTTGCAGAGGCTGTGAAAGCTGGCGCGGTAGCGAATTTACTTGTAGCTTCGCTGTTAACTAGGGACTTTCAGCTTGCTGGTAAAATGATGAAGTCTGATCGGTACCATCAACCATACCGGAGAAAACTCGTCCCTCATTTTGAAAAGATTGAAGATATTGCATTGGATCAAGGAGCATTTGGTGCTGCCCTAAGTGGTGCGGGTCCATCTATTCTTTGTTTTGCAGAAACGGGTTATGGGGGGGAACTAGCTGGCGTCCTTAAAGAGAATTTTCCTGAAATGGAAGTGCTTGAATTAACAATTGACCGTGTCGGAAGTGTGGTTAATTCATAATCCGGGAACAAATAATAAAGGGCCAGATCTTCCTCGAATGAGGTGATCTGGCCCTTTATTCGTAAATTTTTTTTAGAAGACTTGTTCTACTTCAACTACACCTGGAACTTCTTCTAATAATGCCCGTTCGATTCCAGCTTTTAACGTGATTGTTGAACTAGGGCAGCTTCCGCAGGCACCTAGAAGACGTAATTTTACAATACCGTCCTCAATATCAACTAACTCACAATCTCCTCCATCACGTAAAAGAAATGGACGCAATTTATCTAATACTTCTTGTACTTGCGCTAACAAATCTTGATCAACCATTAAATCTACTCCTTTCCTTAATCTTATTATAATCACAATAACCGTAAAAATCTATTCCCTAAGACTTAAAACTAACATTCAATGGTAAATAATATTAAAATATTAATAAATAATATGAACGGTAAGGGAGCGGTGTGAAATGGAGGATACAATCGTTGAAATCGTCGTATATGGCACAGAACAAGTTTGCCCTAGCTGTGTCTCACTCCCGTCCTCAAAAGAGACGTATGAGTGGTTAGAGGCTGCAATAAGCAGGAAATATCCAAACCAGCAATTTTTCCTGACCTATGTAGATATTTTCGAACCTCCAAACGATGCGATTAAACAAAAATTTGCAAGGAAGATCATCGACGAAAATTTGTTTTATCCAGTTGTCGTAATAGATGGAAATGTTGTAGCAGAGGGGAGCCCAAGATTGAAAAATATTTTTGCTGAAATGGAGAAGAGAGGATATAAAGGTCTTTAATATATTTAGGCTGCGTTAAAGAACAATGTTGATTTTTGAGCATTCTGTTGATTGGAGCGGAAAGCGAGTGCCTGCAGCGGAAATCACCAGAATTGTTTAACAGAGCCTATTTAAAAAAGGCGGGGGTAGTATCCCTCGCCTAAATGATCATCCGTTATGATATTTATATACCCAGAGAATTCCTGATTTTAACAATCGTGCTACTCTACCCGTAATAGGACGGTCTGCGAGCAATCCGAATCCGTGTTTTTTTCCGAGAGAACCCAGTACACCCTTAAGTTTAATAGCTGGGAAGGATTCAGGTGGTGCTTCACCATTCCAGCGTTTTAATAATACTTGAACTATTTGTTCTGCTTGTCCTTCAGCAAGTTGAGCACTAGGTGCATATGGCAAGCTTGCGCAATCTCCAAGTACATAAACATTTTCGGAGTTTGGAATATTATGTTGAGTGGTGAGTACGACACGACCTTGAGGGTCTTTTTCTACATCAAGTTCTCTAACCACCTTACTTGGTTGGATTCCAGCAGTCCAAACAATAGCATCAAAATTCATAGGCGCATCATGATTATACAAGACGTTTTCTTCCACTCTTGTAATATTGGCGTTATTGATAATGTCTACGCCATTGGTATCAAACCAATTTTCTACATAAGTGCTTAATCTTTCCGGAAAAGTAGATAAAATAAAATTCCCACGATCAAATAATTTTATTTTTAAATCTTTTCGGCTCTCGTTCAATTCACTAGCTAATTCAACTCCACTTAAACCTGCTCCAACAATTGCTACAACCGACCCAGATGGAAGATTATTCAATGCTTGATAGGTATTCCGCGCTTTTTCGATATTTTGAATGCTAAAGGTAAATTGATCAGCACCCGGAACATGGTGATACTTATCCTCGCATCCCAATCCGATGATTAAATCATCATAGCTGATTGTTTCTTGGTCATTAAAGGAAATGGAATTATTCGCTAGATTAATAGAAGTAATTTCCCCATACTTAATCTGTAAACGGGGATGTGTAGGAAAAGGTACACGAACGTGTTGATCAGAAATGGTACCCGCTGCAAGAGCGTAAAATTCAGTTTTTAAACTATGATATGGAACTCTGTCTACCAGTGTTATTGAAACATCATCCGGCAATTGGTTTGGCAACAGTCGTTGCAAAACTCTCATACCCCCATATCCTCCACCAAGAATAACAAGATTTTTCATTCGTAATTTCCCCTTTGTAGCAGTGTATACTGCATTCTTGATCTATCCCAATTTTAAAAAATGCAACGTTACATTGATTGGTTGATTCTTGGATTGTAAAAGTTCCTTGTTGAAGAAAACAATGGATACTTTGAAAACGAAATGATATCACACACATAATAGTAAAATTCTACTATTTAAACCACTTAACAGTATATCGAAAATGTCACAAAATCTCAACATTTAATACACAAAAACTTGACATTAGTTTACGAATATTAAATTGACGTTTTTTTATTAATAAAGTAGGATATAAAGTTGATAGAGAAGTGAGAGGTGAGGGATATGATCAATCCAATGGTTGAATTTTGTATTGGCAATTTAGTTAAAGGTTCCCAAAGGGTTTTCGAAACTCTTCAAAAGGACCCAAATATAGATACAATTGAATATGGTTGTCTGAGTTACTGCGGCATTTGCGAAGATACCCTTTTTGCCGTAGTGAATGGGGAAATTGTCAAAGGCTCCACCCCAGACGAACTACTTGAAAATATATATCAATATATAGAAGAAAACCCAATGTTTTAAACTGAAAAGCTACAGCGGCTAGGCGCTGTAGCTAGATAAACCGAAAAGCGTAAGTACATCCTTATCTCTTACAGAAGATAGACACTAATCAAGGTTTTATCCGCTTGTTAAAATGGGGAAACTGATTAGTTGAGTCATATATTATTGGTGTATATACTAATAGTACAGTGAGCTGTAGAAAGGTGGGATATGAATGGAACAAATAATTACTATTAGCGAGGCAGCAGCCTTTCAAATTAAAGACATGATGAAGCAAAATGAAGAAGAAGGCGCTTTTTTACGAGTCGCTGTTAAAGGCGGAGGCTGTAGCGGTTTGTCATACGGTATGGGTTTTGATCATGAAATAAATGAAGATGATATTAAGTTGGAACAACATGGCATCACTGTCCTTGTTGATAAAGAAAGCGAACCAGTCCTCAAGGGAACAATCATTGATTTTAAAGAATCGATGATGGGTGGCGGCTTTACCATCGATAATCCGAATGCAATTGCATCATGCGGATGCGGCTCATCCTTTAAAACAGCAACGAATACAGGCACACCAGAGGAATGTTAAGGTTTTGAATTACATGCCTTCTCGATAGTTAATGTCTAAAGCATAACTATTTGAGGGGTTTTTTTTATGGCTCAGAACAGCTTGGATATTGTTCTTCGAAGGTAATATTAAAATGGGTTAATTTGGTATTACCTTATCAATTATATATAGAGTAATATTTATTTATGGCTCTGTTAAACTCCCTCAGTTTAATGCGATTTTCTCCCGAATGCTCGCTAATTCGCAGGATTTCATAGTCCCATATTTTGAATTAACAGTTAAGTGGAATGAATTCAGATCATTATTGGCTCGTGGAGGCATAGTGAAATAAAGGGATAAATAATAACCCCAATTTTTACCATGTGATGTACATGCTCCACGCCGCCCCTGGAGGCTTTCCCTCCCATGTCTCAACGGGTCAATTGCCCTTTCATTCCTTCGTCATGCCTACCCAAGGGGTGGAGGCCAGTCAAGCTAGATTAATGGGTCTATGCCCTTTTGTTTAACAAATCTGGTACTCCGTACATATTTATTATCCTGCGAATAAGCCAGCATTCGGTTTATACAATTCTGTTATCTAATTTATTTTTGGTGTCACATTTAAGAAATCAGATTTAGTTCAAGGTTCTATCGTAACTATGCTGCCAACACAATAATGTGGTTAACTTTTTCAGGACAGTAGAACTCATTTCGGCGAGCGATGCCCACAAAAATCCTCGCAAGTTTCCCAATCAATTTCATGATTGACTTCATTTTCTTCATCTTTTTTACTTTTACATTATAGGAGTGAATTGCTTTAAATTCCGGATTATTCGCTACAAGACTCATTGTAGCTAAATATAGGAAACGTCGTAGTCTAGACCTTCCTCGCTTAGAGATGACAATTTGACCTTTCCACTTCCCTGAACTTGCTTCAGCTAAGTGTAATCCAGCATGGCGAAGCAAAGAATTCCCATGAGAAAAACCACTTAAATCTCCTGCCTCACCTAAAATACCTGCCAATGAAATTACACTAATGCCTTTAATGGCAAGTAATTTATAAGCGAAAGGGATCTTTAATAGAGCATCAGTAACTTGTTCCTCCACTCTTTCGAGTTGTTTTAAAGCTAAATCATATTCCTCTAATAATTGTTCCAAATGAAATTTATAAGCATCAAGTGCTTGCTTTGTTCCAACTGATTTTCCAGCTACCTGAATGAGTAATAGTGCCTTTTTTAAACCAGGTTGTCTCTTCATGATTGATTTCCAACCCATTATTACTTCCTCGGGCTCCATAGTTCCTAATTCTACAGGGGATGGGAATAGACGAAGGGTTGCAATTGCCCCTTTAGCGGTAATATCTTTAAACACCTGTCGGAGTTCGGGAAATACAATATCTACCCACCGATTTAATTGGTTAGTAGAACTTACGAGACGCTTAACAACTACATCACGATTAGACATAAGAACCCTAAGTTTTTCAAATGACTCAGATGTAGGCCTAACCTCAGAGTAGTAACCGTTTTTCACCATATCAGCTATAACCAAAGCATCTTTTTTATCACTTTTAGATTGAGTATTATCACGATTTTCTTTATTTCTTTTTACTAAATAGGGATTTACCGTTACCACTTCAATATTATGCTTAAAAAGCCATTTTGAAAGATTAATCCAATAGTGTCCAGTAGGTTCCATCCCAACAATAGATTCATCTAAATTGTTTATTCTTTGAAGATTATTAATCCATTTTAATAAACTAGAAAATCCTTCTTCATTATTAGTAAATGTAAGTGGATCACCAACTACAATTCCGCGGAAATTAACAGCTCGGGCTACATGTAATTGTTGAGCAATATCTATCCCAACAACAAGATGTTTAACGGAAATTCTTTCTATTAGTTGATTTTGTTTGTTTTGCATTTTAAACTTCAAAGTAGGGTTCCTCCTTAAGGTTGAGTTTGAGTGGTGTCTTACTCATATCTTACTGAGGAGCCCTATTTTTTTCAAACTCGAAAAATAACGTTCTACAGGAATGCTAGAATGTTGATTTCCGTTCCAGGCGCTTCGCTTTCCGCGGGGCGGGCGGTGAGCCTCCTCGGCGCTAAAGCGCCTGCGGGGTCTCACCTGTCCCGCTGCTCCCGCAGGAGTCTCGCGCCTTCCACTCCAATCAACATTGTGCAAAAAATCAACATTGAGCTTTAACACAGTCATTTAAATAAAAGTTGATTATCCGCTCCTTCCTATAAATTTCAATATCTAAACTCGATGTAATATTGTCAAAATTTCAGAGAAAAAAGGTTCCTAGTGGTAAATAAGATATGGAATAATTAATTCAAGTAATGACAAAAGCGAGGAATCTCTCTTGAATAAAAATCTTGTGCAAATACAAAAAAATATTAAGCATGTTATGAAGGGGTGGATTTGGCCCTTTTTTCGCAAAATCTTTATTCTAATAGGAATAATGGCTTTGTTGATTTATGGTGCTGGAAAAGTTAATTGGACGCCAATGGAAGACTGGATGATTGACAAACTAGCACATTTGGAACCTCGTGGTAAGCAGGTTTCCTTGCTTTCAATGGATGGTAAGTTGAGCATCACCGATACAATAGCTTATAAAAAGGAAAAGTTAGAGATTTTTAAGACCAACATCAAGAATACTGTTCAGCTGGTAGCTTCAAAGGTAGGTCTAGAAAGCAGTGCCCAAAATAAAAATAAAAGCTTAACAAGTATAAGTAAGGAAATTGCTAAAAATAGCAAATTCAAGGATCTAACCGAATACAAAATAGAAGTTGCAGATGTCAAGACATCGGATACAAAGGTACCCTTATCTGATTGGGAAATCATTAAAACCAATCTTAAGGACGGTTTTAATGCCTTTCTGGATATGGCAACTGTTAGGATTATGACTGAAGATGGAAAACCAATGATTGTAAAGGTCGTAGGGGACAAACAAGTGGTTGTTGAATATGATTCATCTGATAAAGTAATGAGGTGGGGCAAGGAAATTCAAGCTGCCTCAACAAAATACGGAATCGAACCTGCTGTAATAGCAGCTATTATTGAACAAGAATCTGGGGGTAATCCTGATATCCAAAGTCCAGCAGGAGCAATCGGATTAATGCAGTTAATGCCTAGAACGGCCCAGGGGTTAGGAGTTAATCCTTACGATCCTGGTCAGAACATTGAAGGAGGAACCAAATATTTAGCTATTCAGCTTAATCGTTTTGGAAGCCTTGAAATGGCGTTGGCTGCTTATAATGCCGGTCCTGGAAACGTACTCAACTCAAGGTATTTGTACATCTCTGAGACCCAAAACTATATTCGAAATGTACCTGCTTTGGTTAATAAATATCAACGCCAATTTACTGCAGCAGTAAGTGGGGGTTAAAACTTCAAGCAAAAATGATAGCATCCCGGTAAAGGCTATAATAGGTGGCGGATTTACGATACCTGAAGAATGCTAAATTTACGCTAAAAAGCAAAGTGAATGTAGAAACTCACTTTGCTTTTTATTTTAATATTCTTAAAAGGGAATACGCTTTCGATTTTCTGTTCAATTAAACATCGAAGAGCTATGAAGCGGTTGGATCTTAGCTTTTGGATCGATAAATTGTTTTGCATTATTAACTGCAGTTGGTGCTTCACCAAATCCGCATGCAATAAGCTTAACTTTTCCTTCATAAGTACAAATATCACCTGCAGCATAAATACCAGGGATGTTTGTTTCCATTCTTGAATTGACAACGATTGAAGTTTTGTCAATATTCAAGCCCCATTCTTTAATCGGACCTAAAGATGAAACAAAACCGTAGTTGACGATGACTGAATCTACATCAATTACTTCACGTTGCTCCCCGTTCACATGATCAATCACGACTTGCTTAATTCCGTTATCGTCGCCAACTAAATCTGCTGGTACAAAAGGAGTTTTAATCTCAGCCTTTGAGTTTTGAAGATTTTCAACGCTGTGCTCATGAGCTCTAAATTTATCGCGACGATGAATAATCGTTACTTTTTCTGCAATCGGTTCAAGCATCATTGTCCAGTCAACAGCAGAGTCGCCACCGCCAAAAACAACTACTTTTTTACCTGCAAATTTGTTCAAATCATCAATAAAGTAATGAAGATTTTTTGATTCATATTGAGTAGCACTTTCTAATTCTAAACGGCGTGGTTGGAAAGCACCGTTCCCAGCAGTAATAATGATAGTTTTTGTGTAATGGATTTCATTATTAGTGGTTAATTTGAAAATGCCGTCATCTTGCTTTTCAACTTTTTCAACAGCTTGCTCAAGCGCTACTGTTGGGTTGAATTTTGCCATTTGTTCCTTTAAATTGTTTACCAATTCTTGAGCTCTAACTTTTGGAAAACCTGCTACATCATATATGTATTTTTCCGGATAAAGCGCTGCCAATTGTCCGCCAAGTTGTGGCAAACTTTCGATTATTTTGACGCTGGCTTGTCTCATACCACCATAAAATGCGGTAAATAATCCAACGGGCCCTCCGCCAATGATTGTAATGTCATAAACTTGCTTATCTACTTTCACTTTGAACCCCCCCAAACAATCTGTAAATATTCACGTAATTTATAATACCACAAATTAATCAATTACTCTAAAAATTGGTGGGATTTGGGGATGATTGATTTATTACAAAATTGTAATTTTTGGATAACTATTTTTCTTGCTTGAAAAAGAAACTGAAATGGAATATTATAATTAGGAATTATGTTAATTTTTTGTGACATTTTTAGAACATTTTTATGTCTATGAACGTGAAATACCTCACAATCTTTTAAGCGATAATGAACGTACGGAATAAAAAGAGTGTATTTTACTGAAAAATATATTGGAAAAGGTGAAGTGATATACTTTGAGAAAGTCAAAAATAGTTGTATTAGGTGCGGGATACGGTGGCTTAATGACCGTTACAAAATTACAAAAGATGCTTGGTGTTAATGAAGCAGAGATTACTCTTGTAAATAAAAACGATTACCATTATGAAACTACTTGGCTTCATGAGGCATCTGCTGGAACACTTCATCATGACCGTGTTCGTTATCCAATTGATAATGTTATTGAACGCAGTAAAGTTCATTTTATACAAGATTGTGCAATTGAAGTAAATACCGCTGAAAAGAAGGTAATTTTAGAAAATAGAGAGCTTTCTTATGATTATCTTGTTATCGCACTTGGCGGGGAGTCGGAAACATTTGGAATTAAGGGATTGAAAGATTTCGCATTTTCAATTGTAAATGTTAACGCTGCAAGACAAATTCGAGAGCATATTGAGCTTCAATTTGCTACCTATCAAACGGAAGAAGAGAAGAAAGATGAACGCCTAACTATTGTAGTTGGTGGAGCTGGATTCACTGGAATTGAGTTTTTAGGTGAAATGGCTAATCGAATTCCTGAACTATGTCGTGAATATGATGTAGAACAAAATAGGGTTAAGCTCATTTGTGTTGAAGCAGCACCAATGGTTTTACCAGGATTTGATCCTGAATTAGTAAGCTACGCTGTTGCTCAATTAGAGAAAAAGGGTGTTCAATTCCGAATTGGCACTGCCATAAAAGAATGTACTCCTGAAGGGATTATTGTTGCAAAAAGTGAAAATGAAGTTGAAGAAATAAAAGCTGGCACTGTTGTATGGGCTGCTGGGGTTAGAGGTAACTCAATCATTGAAAAGTCTGGGATTGAATCAATGCGCGGACGTGTAAAAATTCAACTTGATTTAAGAGTTCCAGGCAGCGATCATATTTTCGTCATTGGAGACTGTTCTTTAATGATAAATGAAGAAATTAACCGACCTTACCCACCTACTGCTCAAATTGCGATGCAACAAGGTGAAGTATGTGCAAGAAACTTAGCTGCATTAGTTAGAGACAAAGCAGAGCTTGAATCATTTAAGCCTGATATAAAAGGTTCTGTATGTTCACTTGGTCATGATGATGCAATTGGCTTGGTATTTGGTAAGAAAGTGTTTGGTGCAAAGGCATCTTTTATGAAAAAAATGGTCGATAATCGTGCCCTATTGATGATTGGCGGAGCAGGCCTTGTTATGAAAAAGGGTAAATTTAATCTATTATAATATTATTATTATATTTAATAGACAACCTTAAAACTCTTGTAAAAAAGTTTTTGAGGTTGTCTTTTTCTTTTATTGAGGAATCGGAATGTAATCAAGGTAAAAGTGGGAATAATCAAAAAAACAGGTTAAAAAAAGTCATTTGCGTTGACTACACCTAATCCTTTCAGTAAACTTTATGTTGATGTGTTAGGGGGAGGAAAGCTGATGGAACTGACCGTTGTCACGCTTGTTATTTCAATGCTATTATTTTTCGTGTTATTTTTTGGAATTGGCTTTTTGTTAAATATGCTACTAAAAATGACATGGATTATGGCGATTATTTACCCAATAATAGCTATTTTTATCGTTGATAAAGTAAGGTTTATTGAATACTTTCAAAATAGTAAACAGTCGTTTACAGAGTTAGGTAAGCACTTAAGTAATTTGGCCCCTGCCGATATATTAATTTTGAGTAGCGGGTTGGTTGGAGCTATAGTTGCAGGAATAACTGTTAAGCTATTGCGAAAAAAGGGATATGGTATGTTTTAAGAGTGATAATTTCCCCACAGTAAATTACTGTGGTTTTTTTTTTGCCTAAAAATAGGTTTGTTTGTTAAAAATTCTTTTTCACCTCCAAATGAATATTTCTTGAAAGTTAGGAAATGAATAAATTTGGGAGGATTGAAAAATAATATGGTTAATAAATTAAAAAAATGGACGAGGCGTTCGATTATGTCTTGTTTATTTTTGGTAGCATTATTAATGACATATCAGTCAATTTCAGGTGTAGAAGCAAAAACGCTTGCTTCTATAGTATATCCATCTCATCACCATGAAAAAGTGGAAAGTTCTAACTCAAGTCATAAAATAAGACCACTGGAACTTGCTTTAAAAATTATGAAACGAATAACACAGCCACCAACGCAAATTTCAGCGGCTGAAGAAGTTTCGGGCACGATTCCATCTTTGGAAGATTCTTTTGATTGGTCGAAGTATCCAAAAAAGACGGTGGTAGCGACTGGCTATACTGCAGGATATGAATCAACTGGGAAGAACCCTGGTAACCCTCAATTTGGGATTACTTATTCTGGTGTGAAAGTAAAACGTGATTTATTTTCGACTGTTGCTGCAGACATCAATGTATTTCCGATTGGGACAATTCTGTTTATTCCTAACTACGGATACGGCGTAGTAGCTGATACGGGTAGTGCCATTAAAGGGGATAAGGTTGATTTATACTATGACACTGTTGATGAAGTATACAATGAATGGGGAAAACGGACGTTAGAGGTGTACATCGTTGAAATGGGAAAAGGGGAATTAACTGAGAATAAATTGAACTCTCTTAATGAGAATGAATCAATGCAAGTGTTTAGGCAACAATATAATCGAACCGAGCAAGATTAAAAATTAGACGGACCCATGTGTTCAGGGCATGGGATCCGCCTTTTTTTATTAATCTATTGCAATAAGAAGAACAATATTAAAGTCAGAGCTATACCAGTTAAACCGCCAAAAAATACTTCAATGGGTTTATGACCAAGTAGTTCTTTCAATTCTTTTCTTTTTTCCTGTTCAGGTTTTTTAGGCCAATTTTTGGCATCGGCAATGATTTTATTGAAATCAGCTACAAGTTGGTTCAAAACAATAGCCTGCTCGCCTGCCTGCCTACGTACTCCTGTGGCATCAAACATTGTGATGATGGCAAACATTGCTGAGACGGCAAATACAGCAGAATTCAACCCTTCTTCTAACGCGATTCCTGTCGTTAACGCTGTTACCGCAGCAGAATGGGAGCTTGGCATGCCACCTGTACTCGTTAGCAGGGACCAATTTAGCCTTCTAGTGGCTAAGTATTGAATTGGGACTTTTACAAATTGGGCAAAGAAAATGGCGGCTAACGCAGACCACAATGGGAAGTTAGTAAATAATTCCATTAAAAAGACCACCTTTTTGATTTAACCTTTATATTACCTATGCTATCCACCAATCTTTATATTAATTATCCTGCAAACTTGAAGATAATACCATATATAATTACGGAGAAAATTTACATTTTAAAATAAGGCTGTTTTCTAAAAGATTGTTGTTTTTGAATAAGTTTTGAATGCATACCGTTGAAAATGAAACTGATTGGAGCGGAAGGTGCTCGACTCCTGCGGGAGCAGCGGGACAGGTGAGACCCCGCAGGCGTAACGCCGAGGAGGCTCGCCGCCCGCCCCGCGGAAAGCGAGCACCTGGAGCGGAAATCAGCCCCTCCTCAAATAAGTAACTAGCAACAAAGTTTACAAAAACAGCCTAAAATAATCAGCATAATGTAGTTATTTTCAGATACAAGCCTGAGAATTCGTTATAATAGGTTTATATTCGGAGGTGATTCAACATGTTTGAAGTTAAAACAAAAGTGGATCTTTTAAAGGATCATGAAGGTATTATCATTGGTGTGTTTGATCGCAATACAAAGCTAGATGGGGTCATGGCGGAAGTCAATCATGCTCTCGGTGGCCAAATAACAGAACTCTTAAAGAACAACGACATCTCTGGGAAAAAGAAATCAGTGAAACTCATCCATACCTTAGGGAGAATTAACACAAAAAGATTGATTTTTGTTGGATTGGGTAATGAAAAAGATTATACATATGAAGTGTTCCTAGAAATTATCGGAAACGCATTTAAAGAAGTCCAAAAGTTGAAATACACGGAGATTGGGGTTGCCCTTGACACATTTGTTAATAGTCAAGTTGATGTACTTGACGCTGCTCATGCGCTCAGTGAAGCTTTTGTACTATCAACCTATAAATTTGAAGGATACAAACAAGAATCGAATCAATCTGATAAGAGAATTGACAGTATAACTGTGTATTCTCAAATAGAAGATATTGAGGAAATACAGGCGGCAATAACGGTCGGCTATGTTTACGGAGAGGGGACTAATTCTGCTCGTACACTTGTCAATATGCCTGGAAATATGTTGACAGCAACAGACATGGCGGATTATGCAACAGATCTGGCATGGAAATATAATTTTGACGTAGAGATTCTAGAAAAAGAAGAAATTGAAAAAATGGGAATGGGCGCATTCCTAGCAGTAAATCAAGGATCAGCAGAGCCTCCAAAAATGATTGTATTAAAATATCAAGGTAAAGAAGTATGGGAAGATGTCATTGGGCTTGTAGGAAAGGGTATTACCTTTGATACAGGTGGTTATTCGCTTAAAACAAAAGACGGCATCGTCGGAATGAAAACTGATATGGGTGGAGCAGCAGCAGTGTTAGGTGCGATGGAAATCATCGGCGAATTAAAACCAGAACAAAATGTTGTAGCGGTGATTCCTGCTACGGACAATATGATAAGTGGGTCCGCTTTTAAGCCTGATGATGTCATTACATCTATGAGTGGAAAAACAATTGAAGTTTTAAATACAGATGCAGAAGGAAGACTAGTATTAGCAGACGCCATTACCTATGCAAAATATCATGGTGCAAGCTACCTCGTTGACGTTGCTACCTTAACTGGTGGTGTAATTGTTGCGCTTGGAACAAATACATCTGGTGCACTAACCAACCACGAGATCTTATTTGAGCAGGTACTTGAGGCGTCAGTTGAGGCAGTTGAACCAATATGGCGTTTGCCGATTTTTCCAAAGGATATTGAGAGAATACACAATAGTCAAATCGCTGATTTAAATAATTCGCCAGGACGAGAAGGTCATGCCATTATGGCTGGTGCGTTTATTGGTGAGTTTGCTGAAGGAACGCCATGGGTGCATCTTGATATTGCCGGAACCGCAACATCAAAAAATGGGCATGATTTAGGCCCTGCAGGTGCTACAGGGGTGATGACCCGGACCCTTGCATTATTAGTGGAGCGGTTTGAACCAATTGATTAAACTTGAGGGAGTTGAATTAAAAAAGTTCAGCTCCCTTTTTCTTTCTTTCTTGTTTTTTAGAGTTACATAATCGAAAATAGAAGTATAAGCAATTAGATTTTCAGCTTGGTTCTTCAATGACTACCTCCGCTCTTCTAGTAAAATAAGGAGGATTGCCCATGGATATGGAATTAATTTTGAGGGTACTCGAAAATTATGGCTATTTAGGTTTGTTTTTAATGTTGTGGCTTGGTATTTTTGGTATCCCTGTTCCGAACGAAGTCACCATTATGACAATAGGTTTTGCTTCCTCAGAAAATTTTTTGAATCCAGTAGTCACCTTTTTGGTCGCCTATGGTGGAATGGTTGCGGCATTAACAACATGCTATATCATTGGAAGATACGTAGGTCGCCCGCTGATACAGTTTTTCGAGAAAAGAAAAAGGTTATCAAAAAAAATAGATTCATCTTTAAGGATGATTGAGCATTACCATGCTTTTTCCCTTTCGTTAAGTTATTTCCTCCCCGGGGTCAGAAATTTAGTTCCCTTTTTGTATGGATTCAGTAAATTCTCATTTAAGTCTTTCGTGCTTTTTTCATATTCTGGCGCGCTTGTTTGGTTAATACTTGTTTTTTTTGCGGGTTATTGGTTTAATGACCGAATTGATACATTCCTCCAGTTTGGTAAAGAGTTACTAATTGGAGCTGGTGTGATGGTCCTTTTGTTCGTTATTTTTAAAATGGTTCATAAAAGAAGAACTAAGCACATGAATAGGGTTAGAGGACATGGTCCACATGTATAGATCATTTCAAAACTAATAGATAAGGGGTGAAGAGATTGGATTTAAGCAAAACTTTAATTGGTGCACTCGGAATTGAGATCACTGAAATTGGAAAAGGAACAATAATAGCCACCATGCCAGTGGATGAACGAACAAGACAACCGATGGGTTTCTTGCATGGGGGAGCATCAGTGGCATTGGCAGAAACGGTTGCGAGTGTGGGTGCTTATGAATTGGTGGACAAAGAAACTGAGGCAGTAGTTGGCCTGGAAATAAACGCTAACCATATTAAGGGGAAAAGAGATGGAGTCGTAACTGCCGTGGGGAATGTTTTACATCAGGGCAGGACCACTATGGTTTGGAATATCAAAATTGTTGATGAATCCGATCAACTTATTTGTACATCCCGTTGTACAATTGCGATTGTTAAGTTAAAAAAATAGTGAAAATGCCACCAGCTAATTGTTAAGGTGGCATTTTTATTTTTATAGGATAATAAAGTATAAAGTTTTGAACTTAGATGGATGTCTAGCGGAAGGCGCCATCGGCTAGTGTACTTCGCTCTTTTCCCTACGATAAGTCAACATCGAATCGCTGGCGCTCTTCGTGTTTCCTTTATCTCAGTCAAAGCGCTCCAGTCCATACGCCGATAGGCGGGCGCCTTCCGCCTTTCTTATCAAAATTAAAAAGTTCTTTTTCTTAGAATAGTTTTAATCAATAAACATTATATTAAAGAAAAATTTAAAAAATTATCTTAGTTCATGTTATAATAATCTTAATAATTTTTTTTGGTCTCATATTTATGCGTATTTATTGGACAAAAGAAAGTAGGTGATTCGATGAGGGGAAGCCATCAATATTTATTTATTGATTTTGAGTTCACAATGCCTGAAAAAAGTGAAAGATATAAAGGTTTTTACCCTGAGATCATTGAGGCTGGGATTGTTTCTGTGGTGGATGATAAAGTCCAGGAGCAGTTTTCTTCGTACGTTACTCCAATCCGATTTCCTATTTTAAGTGAACGTTGTAAATCATTCTTACGTATTTCTCAAGGACAAGTGGAACAAGGAATCCCATTTCAAGATTTGATCCGCAAAATGAACGAACTAAATAATAGTTATCCGAGTTCGATTATCACATGGGGCAATATGGACATGAGGGTACTTCGAAATAATTGCCATCATGCCGATTTAATGTTTCCGTTTACCGGGAAAGAAATCGACCTTTCTATGGAATATAAACGTTTTTTTGGTGATCAAAATCAAACTGGATTATGGAAGGCTGTCCAAGAGTATGGCAAAGAAGGAACAGGTAAACACCATAGGGCTCTTGACGATGCGATGACGACGTTTAATATTTTCAAATTGGTTGAAAAGGATAAAAAATATTTAGAAAAACCGAAACCACCAACTATTGGTGATCGAGTGGACTTCTCCAAACTATTTAATAAATTTGCATAAAAAAGCCAAATCACCTATAAATTGATTTGGCTTTTAATTTTTAATTAAAATATTCTTTTTCTAATTCAATTAATAACTGTAGACTTTGGTCTGCCCATGGAGTTGCCTGCTCTTGTAGTTCTAGCTTCATTTTTTCAACAGCTTCTTTTAAAGATGGGATGTACTCAGGTAAAGCTTCTGTGTATGGTTTGACCATTTGCTTCGGGACATTTGTTTGTTCCCTAAAGGCTAAAGCGCGGCGTTGGTGGAAAAAATCAACATTGGCATCCTTTGGATGATGTAGGTCACCTTGCATCGGGTGTTTTGCTACAGCCAATACTCGAACTAAATAATGCTGTGGACGAATGTCAGTAATTTCCCCAAGGTATTTCCCGGTTTTATAAATAGCTGAAACTTTATCTCCTATGATTAATTCGTTCATTTGATTTCCCCCTATGATTTATTATCATCAATACTACCAATAATTTTGCTGATCTCAAAATAAACGAGTCAAGAATATGGTATCAACTAGTATTCAAATATAGCTGTTCGTGGGTATAATATTACTGGCAGACTAAGAAGTTCAAAGGAGTAGATTATGAAAATAAGATTATTTATAGTGATGTCGACAGTTATGGTATTATTGGTAGCTTGTGGTACAGGCACTCAAAAACAAGAGTCAAAGCAAAATGACAGTGTTAAATCAAATCAATCAGAAACAAAACAGAATGCAGAACAGCCTGCATTACCTGAGGGTGTTTATCCTCAGCTAACGAACGAAGTTCAAGCAAATGAAAAATTGGTGGAAATGAATACCTCAATGGGAGTGATAAAAATTAAATTATTCCCAGCGTATGCTCCAAAAGCAGTGGAAAACTTTGTAACACACAGTAAACAGGGCTACTACGATGGATTAACTTTTCACCGTGTCATTAAGGATTTTATGATTCAAGGTGGGGACCCACGCGGAAATGGTACAGGAGGAGAAAGTATTTATGGCGGTACATTTGACGATGAAATAACCGACAAGCTTTACCATATTCGAGGTGCCCTTTCAATGGCAAACTCTGGTCCGGATACGAATGGGAGTCAATTTTTTATCGTGCAAAATCCAACGGTAGACGCTCAATCCAAGGCTCAAATGGAAAAGGATGGATATCCAAAAGAAATAATGAAAGCATATGAAAATGGTGGAACGAGTTTTCTTGATTTTAGTTATACGATATTTGGACAAGTCATTGAAGGTATGGATGTAGTGGATAAAATTGCTAATGTTGAGACTGGAGCAGATGACAAGCCGAAAGATGCTGTCATTATAAAAAATATTACTGTTATTAAAGAGTAAGGCTAGGATAAACCTTTTTGTTTGACCCGAGTGGATTACTTGTTGCTATAATAAACAAGGGGATCCTGCCAATAGGCAGAAGGGGGATAAACATGATAAAAGGGTATGTGTTGGGACTATTTTTATATTTTCCGGAAGATAAATCAGAATATATTCCTGCTGCTATTACTTGCATTATTTTTCTTATCGGGGCAGTCTTTACGATGAAGCTTATTATTAAGGTGTCCAAACGTGAAGAAAAAAAGGCCAAAGAGTTGGAAGACAAATTAAAACAAGAAGGTATAACGAAGGACAGCTAAAATAGGCTGTTCTTCTTTTTTTTAGAGCAGGAACGCGGCAAAAGCGAGTTAGCTTTACGACTTCAAAACCTGTTGAAGTGATTTAATCGATTAGTAGCAGCTAAATATGGCAATACTAAACGCAAATTGCTTTTTGGGGATGGTGCATGAAATGAAAAGGCTACTATTGTTACTTCCGATTCTTTTAATGACGGGTTGTGCAGAGGAGAACCCAACTAAGCTGGATGTCGAAATGTTTAATTCAGTAGGAGATTCAATTGGGACAATAAAACTCCAGGAGCAATCAAGTGGCGTTAAGATGGCAATTGACTTAAAGGGATTACAGCCGGGGGAGCATGCCATTCATATTCATGATAAGGGTAAATGTAAAGGACCGGATTTCCAAACGGCAGGAAACCACTTGAACCCCGAAAATAAAGAACACGGCCTGCTCCATCCGAAAGGACCACATGCAGGTGATTTGCCCAACTTAATTGTAGACGATGAAGGAAAAGTAAGTGCTGAATTAATGGCTCCCCAAGTAACTTTAAAGGATGGGAAAAATTCTTTATTAACTTTGAATGGAACTTCGATTGTCATCCATGAGGAAAAAGATGACGGTATGAGCCAGCCTTCAGGTGACTCTGGAGCAAGAATAGCCTGCGGTAAAATTCCTGAAAAATAATCCAGACCAATAAGGTTTGGATTATTTTTATTCAGGAAAAAATACTGTAATCAACCTCCCAATAACTATTCAAATGATTTTTGTAATCGTTTCAGGCCATCTAACAATATTTCCTGAGGGCAGGCAAGATTCATACGAACAAAGCCCTCTCCACCCTGTCCGTATTTAGCACCTGGTTCGAGAGCGAGTTTACCTCTTTTCAATAATCTCTCTTTAATCTCATTGTCCGAAAAACCAAGATTTCGACAATCAAGCCAAAGTAAATAGGTACCCTCAGGCTCCATCACTGAAATTGCGGGAACATTCTTTTCAATATATCTTTTGGCTATCGAAACATTTTCCGATAAATAGGATAGTAATTCCTCTAACCATTTCTCTCCGTATCGATAAGCAGCTTCCATCGCCGTAATACCAAAGAGATTTAAGGAAAAGAAACCCTGTCTGTGTTGGAACTTTTTGATATATGCCCTCCATTTTGGGTTAGGGATAATCATGGCACTAGCTTGTAGACCTGCAATATTAAAGGTTTTGCTTGGTGCGACACAAGTAATAACATTTTGTTCTAGTTCTGGGCTTAAGGATGCAATTGGGATATGGATTGCAGGTTTAAAAACAAGGTCCGAATGGATTTCATCCGATAAAATCTTACAATTATATTTTAAGCAAAGCTTACCAATCTGCAGTAGCTCTTCTTTTGTCCAAACTCGTCCGCCTGGATTATGTGGATTGCAAAGCAGAAAGAGTTTGACTCCTTGTTTCAAGTTCTGTTCAAATAAATCAAAATTGATTTGAAAGCGATGATCCTGAGTTTCTAAAGGAGTATTGACCATGATTCGTCCGTTTCTTTCGATCATATCAAAGAATGGCGTATAAACTGGTGATTGCAGCATTACCTGTTCCCCCGGATTGGTTAACGCTTGAATGACGGTACTAATGGCGGGAACAACCCCAGAAGAGTATTCTATCCAGGGGGTATCGATCTTCCAATTGTGGCGGAGCGCCATCCAATTATGAATGGCGTCCCCTGTTGATGGTGGGATAAAAGTATAACCATAAATACCGTGTTCTGCTCTGTGTTGAATTGCATTCATCACTTCTTGCGGAGGCTGAAAATCCATATCGGCAACCCACATTGGCAATAAATCATCTGTTCCAAAAATTTTCTTAGTCATTTCCCATTTCACTGAAGCTGTTTGGGTTCTGTTAAATATTTTATGAAAATCACTTGATGCCATTCCAACACCACCTAGCTAATTATTTTAGTTTATAACCTTATAATAAATTAATTTTAATTAAATAAATAGGTTAGGCAAAAAACGAGGTATCCCACCTGAGGGTCATGATTTAATTTTGAATAAATCTCTTTATGTGATTATAAACCTGATCTGGCCTTTCTTCAGGGACAAGGTGCCCTGTATCCTTAAGGATAATCAATTTCGAGTTTCCTAAATCTCGGTGAAGGCGATGACCAACTGATAATGGCACCACTCGATCGTGCTCACCCCAAATTAGTAAACATGGTGTGTTAATTTTTTTTAAAACAGACACGGATAAATCTCCTTCACGATCACGAATCATTCGTGTTAAGGCTCGGAAAATATCTTCTTCTAAAAAAGGCTGCATATAACCGAACATCATCTCGTCATCAATCATTTTTTGATCATAAACAACCGTTTGGAGATTGTGTTTAACCCCAGATTTAATTAACCGAAGCTTAACAATTAAATAAAAAAATGGGAGATAGCTAGACAAAATTAATGAGGATTTTGATCGTTTTAAATAGCTAGAACTACACAGTAGAACGTTTTTTTCGACTAAATCAGGACGTAGATAAGATACATTTAAACAAATCTGTCCGCCCATTGAGTGTCCAATCATTGTTACTTGTGTGAGATCCAATCCTTCAATTAATTGAATGACTGTCTGTGCCATATTTTCGTATGAATAGATAAACTTTTTCGATTTACCACTTTTCCCAAAGGGGGGGAGGTCAACGGTTATAACATTGTAGTCCTTCTTTAAAAGAGGGATGAGACGCCTAAAACTAAAGGACGATGAAAGAAAACCGTGTACAAGAACGATTGTTTTCTGTGTTTCTGCACCTTGATAATATTCATAATAAATATTAATTCCATTTACTTCTTTTTCGTTAGTAACCATTGTTATCCCCCTTACTTTCATATAACTAAGAAAGTTTAATGTTGCCGTCGGATCCGATTCACTGCTTTTTTTGAATTATTTTTCCCAAGAGTAAATTTATTCACACATCTTCCGTCTAACTTTGGTAAAATGAAAAAATGAACTAAATATTCTTTCAATCCAAATGGTATTGATTCAATTTTAAACTAAGGGGGGAGTTTCATGCAGCTTTCTGAAAAAGAGCTTGAGGTGCTTGAAATTCTGGAGAAAAATGCTCGGATTTCCACTGAGGACCTAGCTAAAATGGTCGGAGTCCAAATGGAACAAGCTGATGAAATCGTTCATAAGCTTCAGGAACAAAAGGTCATTGTTCTTCACACGTCAATTGTTGATTGGTCCAAGGTTGACGGACATGAAGGGGTAACAGCTATGATAGATGTAAAAGTTACGCCAAAACGTGGCGTAGGGTTTGATGAGATTGCCCAAAGAATTTATCGATTTAAGGAAGTTAAGTCCTTGTATTTAATGTCAGGGGCATACGATTTATCTGTCGTTATTGAAGGTCAATCCATGAATGAAGTGGCACGGTTTGTTTCACAAAAACTTTCTACACTTGATTCAGTCCTTTCAACAACAACACATTTCATCTTGAAAAAATATAAACATGATGGAACGATATTCGAACAAACCGATGATGATAAACGGATTGTGGTGTCTCCTTGATGAAGAAAACAAATGCGTACCTTGCAAAAAATGTTGAAAATATGAAGCCATCTGGTATTCGTCGTTTTTTTGATTTAGCTGCAGGAATGGAAGGTGTCGTTTCACTTGGAGTTGGAGAGCCTGACTTTGTCACATCCTGGTCTGTAAGGGAAGCCGCAATTTTATCACTTGAGCAAGGCTATACTTCCTATACTGCAAATGCAGGACTATTACAGCTAAGACAGCTTATTTCAAAGTATATGGATGATCACTTTGATGTCCATTACAATCCAAATTCAGAAATAGTTGTTACAGTAGGAGCAAGCCAAGCAATCGATTTAGCATTAAGGGCAATCCTTAATCCAGGTGACGAGGTTATCGTGGTAGAACCGTGTTTTGTTTCTTATTCTCCACTGGTTGATTTGGCTGGGGGAAAAGCAATTCAGGTACAGGCGACGAAGGAAAATGATTTTAAAATTAAACCTGCTCAATTAGAGAGTGTCGTTTCATATAAAACAAAAGCTTTGTTAATTTGTTCTCCAAATAACCCAACCGGAACGATGCTGAATCGGGAAGACTTGCTTGAAATTGCCCGCTTCGCAGAAAAACATGACTTACTTGTCATTTCCGATGAAATCTATGCAGAGCTTGTCTATGATGAAGAGTACACAAGTGTTGCAGCAATTAAAGATATGTGGGAGCGAACTATTTTAATATCAGGTTTTTCAAAAGCTTTTGCGATGACGGGTTGGAGACTTGGTTTTGTTTGTGCACCTGAAGAAATTTCCCAAGCTATTTTAAAAATCCATCAATATGCAATGATGTGTGCACCAACTATGGCGCAATATGCTGCGATCGAAGCTTTGAAAACGGGAGAGTCTGATGTGGAAGACATGAGGAAAAGCTACCGCCGTCGCCGAAATTATATTGTTCAAACCTTGAATGAAATAGGTTTAACTTGCCATAATCCAGGTGGCGCATTTTATGCTTTTCCATCGATCGAAATAACCGGGATGTCTTCTGAGGAATTTGCAGAAAACCTGCTCCTTGAAGAAAAGGTTGCGGTTGTCCCAGGCAGTGTGTTTGGTGAGAGTGGTGAAGGCCATGTCCGTTGTTCATACGCTTCCTCAATGGAACAGCTCCAAGAAGCGATGTTGCGAATCAAAAGGTTTATTTCAAAACATAGCTTACAAAAAGAAGTATACTAAAACGAATATAAATAGAAAAAAATAAAAAAGGGACATACCCAATGAGTATGTCCGATAAAGGGGGGAATACAAGAAAGCCTTATGGTGTAAGGTTTTCCAGTTCCCTCCTTTTTTATACATATGTTAGTGTTGGTTTTTATTTTTAATTTCAGACATCATTTGCATAACACGGAGATAATCTTCTTCGTCTAGTTCTTTTATTTTTCTAAGAACTAACTTGGCTTTTTTCGTCCCAATTTCACGTACCAATTGTTCAGTTTCATGGTCAATTCCAGAAGGGCTTAATTGAAATTCTTTTTCAAGAAGCTCAGATGCAGGAATATCTAATACGGTAGAAATATTTAATATTGTTTGTGTATCAGGTCTTCGCTCACCCGATTCGAACTTTTCAACGGTTTGTAGTCCGACACGAATCTTTCGCGCAAGTTCTTGTTGTGTAATGTTTTGTCTTTCACGACATAGTTTAATATTTTGTCCGATCGTTGACATAATCATGTCACCTCTTTGACACATTTTTCTTTTTATAAATGGCTCTGTTAAACTAGAATGTTGATTTCCGTTCCAGGCGCTTCGCGCACCTTAGGGGCGGGCGGTGAGCCTCCTCGGCGCTAAAGCGCCTGCGGGGTCTCACCTGTCCCGCTACTCCCGCAGGAGTCTTCGCGCCTTCCACTCAAATCAACATTGTTCAAAAAATCAACATTGAGCTTTAACACAGCCTTATAAATAAGAGACTGGAATAACTAAACTTTTTTTCTTAATTGTACCACCCTTCTATAAAATATCATGATTGTAAGCGTGAACAATCGGTTAAAAATATGTTTTAATATTATGAAAAATGCTGAAAATGAAACTTAATGATTTAATATGTTGCGGTTCCTTTGATTACTTGTTTACACTGTGGTATAATTGTATATTGCGTATATATGGGATAAAATAAAAATTAAATTTAGGAGTGTTTCTATGTCAGACACTATTCAAGTAGGAAGTATTATCGTAGGAAAGGTGACGGGAATTCAGCCATATGGTGCCTTTGTTTCTCTTGATGAGAATACCCAAGGACTCGTTCATATTTCAGAAATTACCCACGGTTATGTAAAGGATATTAATGATCATCTTAAAGTGGGTGATGAGGTTAATGTAAAGGTACTTTCAATTGATAAAGAAGCTGGGAAAATTGGCTTATCAATTCGAGCAACTGAAGAGGCACCGGCCAATCAACCGGAAACGTCTAAACCTAAAAAACCAAAAAAACGTGCGGCGACAATCACACCAATTCAAAATGATCCTGAGTTGTCCCAAGGATTTAACACCCTTAAAGACAAGCTCCAAGAGTGGATTGACCAATCACAAAGAGAAGATTTAATTAAAAAGTAAAGATCGGCTAAAGATTTAAAAAGACCAATTCCGTCCCTATTTATAGGGAAGGAATTGGTCTTTTTTTCATAAAGTTCTGTTAAACTAGAATGTTGATTTCCGTTCCAGGCACTCGCTTTCCGCGGGGCGGGCGGTGAGCCTCCTCGGCGCTTAAGCGCCTGCGGGGTCTCACCTGTCCCGCTGCTCCCGCAGGAGTCTTCGCGCCTTCCACTCCAATCAACATGTGCTAAAAATCAGTATTGAGCTTTAACACAGCCTTTCAAAAAGTAAGAAAGTATAAAATTTTGAACTTAGCTAAGTGTCTAGCTCCAGCACCCGGCGCCTAGTGGACTTCATCCACCTCCTTAAAGATAAGTCAACATCGAATCACTTGCACTTTTCGTGTTTCCTTTATCAGTCATCAACACTTGAGCTACACAGCCTTTTCGTAAAATTTATCGATATATGGATAAGAATTATTTGTGTCACAAGTCCGAGAGACTTTAAAGGTGGGAAGGAGAGCGGTACAATTGAATCATACTAGTCATGACAGGGATGGAGGAAATTGATGTGACAAAATCACAAACGATTATTAACCTAACCGAAAAATATGGCGCCCATAATTATCACCCACTTCCTATCGTTATTTCCAAGGCAGAAGGAGTATGGGTTGAAAATCCTGAAGGCAGCAAGTTTATGGATATGTTAAGCGCGTACTCAGCAGTGAACCAAGGCCATCGACATCCAAAAATTATTCAAGCGCTGAAGGAGCAAGCTGATCGCGTGACACTAACTTCCCGTGCCTTTCACAATGAACTCCTTGGACCTTGGTATGAAAAAATAACTGCGTTATCAAAAAAGGAAATGTCACTCCCTATGAATACAGGTGCTGAAGCAGTTGAAACAGCTGTTAAAGCAGCGCGTCGCTGGGCATATGATGTAAAAGGTGTCCCGGAAAACCAAGCGGAAATCATTGCTTGCATCGGCAATTTTCACGGTCGGACGATGACGGCGGTATCATTGTCATCGGAAGAAGAATATAAACGAGGGTTTGGACCGATGCTTCCTGGCATTAAGCTGATTCCTTATGGTGATTTGGAAGCGCTAGCACAAGCGATAACCCCAAATACTGCTGCTTTTTTAATCGAGCCAATCCAGGGGGAAGCAGGAATTATTGTTCCACCGGCTGGATTCTTAAAACAAGCATTTGATTTATGCAAAAAAAATAATGTTTTATTTATTGCCGACGAAATTCAGGTAGGCTTAGGGCGAACAGGGAAAATGTTTGCCTGTGATTGGGAAGCTGTCGATCCAGATATGTTTATATTAGGGAAAGCCCTTGGTGGAGGTGTGTTCCCGATTTCCTGTGTTGTTTCGAGCAAAGATATTCTTGGGGTTTTTAACCCAGGTTCACATGGGTCAACCTTTGGAGGTAACCCGATGGCTTGTGCCGTTTCCCTGGCAGCGCTTGAGGTTACTGAAGAAGAAAAATTGGCCGATCGGTCGCTTGAATTAGGGGGATATTTCCTTAATAAGCTAAGAGAAATCGAAAATCCGATGATTAAAGAGGTACGTGGAAAAGGTTTGTTTATAGGTGTTGAACTCCGAGAGCCTGCCCGTAAATATTGTGAAAAATTAAAAGAACAAGGTCTTCTTTGTAAGGAAACCCATGAAACGGTCATACGATTTGCTCCACCGTTGATCATTACGAAAACAGAGCTAGATTGGGCGATTGATCGAATCAAAAACGTGCTGGGCTAAAATAATCGCAAAGGGACGACCCGAATTTGGAGTCATCCCTTTGCGATTTGTAGCTAAACGCGTGCCTTCTGCTTTTCTTATATGTCCAGCTCCAGGCGCCTTCCGCTTTTCTACCTGCTTGGACGGGATTCAGGTTCTCTTACAACTTCTTCACTTGGTTTGAATAGCAAACCTAAGTTAATTAAGCCGGCTATCCCGACTAATCCATAAACGATCCGTGATAGTGCTGAAGTTTGTCCCCCAAATATAGAGGCAACAAGATCAAATTGGAAAAAACCAATTAAACCCCAATTAATAGCACCAATAATCGTGAGAACTAGTGCAATGCGCTGAATCGCACTCATTAAAATTCCTCCTTATTAAATGAATTCACTTTTAGATTTGTACATAGAGGAAAATTTTATTCATCATCAACTCAATTAAATGAAAAGTTTTTTTGATATAGCAACTTCTTTGCAATTTAGGCGTAAATAGATAATAATAATGAACGAGGAAGGTGAAAAAATTGGATAATTTTACATACTGGAATCCTACAAAATTAATATTTGGAAAAGGTCAACTTGAAAGTCTAACAACTGAAATACCCCAATACGGAAAAAAGGTATTATTTGTATATGGTGGTGGAAGTATAAAAAAAAGCGGTTTATACGATAAAACGATCCGAACTCTTAAACAAACTGGTGCAGAAATTTTTGAGCTAAGTGGAGTTGAGCCAAATCCGAGGATTTCTACTGTTCGCAAAGGGGTGGAAATTTGCAAAAATGAAGGAATCGACTTTTTGCTGGCTGTTGGTGGTGGCAGTGTCATAGATTGTACAAAGGCGATTGCAGCTGGAGCAAAATATGATGGTGACGCCTGGGACTTGATTACAAAGAAAGCTGGCGTAAATGGTGCACTTCCATTTGGAACCGTGCTTACCCTCGCTGCAACAGGTTCTGAGATGAATGCTGGTTCTGTTATTACAAATTGGGAAACCAATGAAAAATATGGTTGGGGTAGTCCCTATGTATTTCCAAGGTTTTCAATCTTAGATCCAGAACATACTTTTACAGTGCCTTTAAAACAGACGGTTTATGGGATTGTTGACATGATGGCACATGTGTTGGAACACTATTTCCATCTAGAAGAAAATACTGTGCTTCAGGACAGAATGTGTGAATCACTATTGATAACAACTATGGAAACAGCCCCCAAATTGTTAGAAAACCTGGAAAGCTATGAGCATCGGGCAACCATTTTATATAATGGAACAATGGCGTTAAATGGGATGCTTTCAATGGGATACAGCGGAGATTGGGCGACCCATAATATTGAACATGCGGT
This sequence comes from Bacillus sp. 1NLA3E, assembly GCF_000242895.2. NCBI lineage: Bacteria > Bacillati > Bacillota > Bacilli > Caryophanales > Bacillaceae > Bacillus > Bacillus sp. 1NLA3E. Next base: position 4,001,951 of record NC_021171.1, on the reverse strand, counting down.
TTCAGCTGTTTATGATATTCCACATGGTGGGGGTCTTGCTATTCTTTTTCCAAACTGGATGAAACATAATTTACATGTAAAGCCTGAGCGATTTGCTCAACTTGCTGAACGAGTTTTTGGAATAGACGCTACTGGAAAAAGTGCCGAAGAAGTAGGTTTAGCGGGAATAGAGAAGCTTCGTGGATTTTGGAGTAGTCTTGGTGCCCCGGCGCGTTTGGCTGATTATGAAATCGATGATAGTCAGTTAGATGTTATGGCTGATAAAGCGATGATAAACGGAGAATTTGGTAAGTTTAAACACCTAAATAAAGATGATGTTTTGTCAATTTATCGGGCATCCTTATAAAATATGACATGATTTACTTAGAATCACAAAGATAGTGTAGAATAATGTAAAAATGTTTTCACTTTGATCACGCTTACAGTGAAGAATGATTCTTGATTATCCCAGCTTCATTCGTTAAAGTGAAAAGGAATAAAAAATAAACGGAGGATCATACATGACACATGTTCGTTTTGATTACTCAAAAGCCCTTCAATTTTTTGGAGAGCATGAGGTTACATATTTAAGGGATTTCGTTAAAGTTGCTCACCATTCTTTACATGAGCAAACTGGAGCTGGAAGTGATTTTTTAGGCTGGATTGACCTTCCTGTTAATTACGATAAAGAAGAGTTTGCGCGTATTCAAAAAGCTGCTGAAAAAATTAAATCTGATTCAGATGTGCTTCTAGTTATTGGCATTGGCGGATCGTATTTAGGTGCACGCGCTGCTATTGACATGCTTAATCACAGTTTTTATAATGCTTTACCAAAAGAAACTCGCAAAACCCCTCAAGTTATCTTTGTTGGAAATAATATTAGTTCAACTTATATGAGAGATGTAATGGATCTTCTAGAAGGCAAAGACTTCTCTATTAATGTCATCTCTAAATCTGGAACAACTACAGAACCAGCACTTGCTTTCCGTATTTTCCGGAAGCTTCTTGAAGAAAAGTACGGTGTTGACCAAGCGCGTGAGCGTATTTACGCTACAACAGATAAAGCTAGAGGAGCTTTGAAAACTCTCGCAACAGAAGAAGGCTTCCAAACCTTTGTGATTCCAGATGATGTAGGTGGAAGATATTCTGTTCTAACTGCAGTAGGGTTATTGCCGATTGCTGCTACTGGTGCTGATATTGATGCCATGATGAAGGGGGCTGCTCAAGCTAGAGAGGATTTCGGAAAATCTGAATTGGAAGAGAATGCTGCTTACCAATATGCTGCAGTCCGTAATGTTCTTTATAATAAGGGTAAAACAATTGAAATGCTTATCAACTACGAGCCAGGCTTACAATATTTCTCCGAATGGTGGAAGCAATTGTTTGGCGAAAGTGAAGGAAAAGATCAAAAAGGAATTTTCCCTTCATCGGCAAACTTCTCAACTGATTTGCATTCACTTGGCCAATATGTCCAAGAAGGTCGCCGTGATTTGTTTGAAACGATTGTAAAAGTTGAAAAGTCACGTCATGAACTTACAGTTGAGGAAGAAAGTAATGATCTTGATGGTTTGAATTACCTTGCAGGGAAAACCGTTGATTTCGTTAATAACAAAGCGTTTGAAGGAACGATGCTTGCCCATACTGATGGCGGAGTACCAAATCTTATTGTTTCGATTCCATCGATGGATGAATATACATTTGGTTATTTGGCGTATTTCTTTGAAAAAGCTTGTGCAATGAGTGGATATTTATTAGGAGTGAACCCGTTTGATCAACCTGGAGTTGAAGCTTATAAAGTGAATATGTTTGCTTTATTAGGAAAACCAGGGTTTGAAGCGAAAAAGGCAGAACTCGAAAAAAGATTATAATAAGGGCAAATGAAAGATGACTCAGAAATCATTTCTGGGTCATCTTTCATTTTTTTTAGGGGAAACTAACCTTAAAAGCTTTGAAAGGCGGTAACATATGATCGAAATTCTTTCTCGACTTGAAGGGGAACACTTTGACTTGTTTAAACTTGAGCAAAAGTTAAAACCAAAAGGCTACTCGATCGGCGGAAATTGGGATTATGATCAGGGGGCATTTGATTATAAAATGACTGATGATGGCGCCTATCGGTTTTTACGACTGCCGTTTACAGCCGTTGATGGACAGCTAGATGATTCCAATTGTACAGTGGAGTTTGGAAGACCTTATTTATTATCTCATGTGTACCAACAGGGTCTAGTTGATCAAGCTCACAGTGATAATTCCTCAGCTACATTTAATCAATTTCAAGAACCAGTAGATAAAGATGGGGAGATTCCAGAAAATTACCTAGAGATGGGAAAAGCGTTAGTCAAAGAACTCGAAAGTCTGCTGTTAGTGCAAACTTGAATTATTCGAGAAACGCTCCATCAGTAGGATTGATAAAAGCCTGCTGGTGGATTAGTTTATATTTTACCTAGCATCGCTGTGCTAATAATCTTATTCGATCTGATTACTTCATCTGCACCGGCGCGCCCTGCGTTTAAAACCTGTTCGGTAGTTAAAATTTCCACAATACACTTTACAGAAGGATTAAGGCCTTTTATGGCTAACAATGTTAATATGGTATGCATGTCTGTTTGGAGCTCGTCTTTATTGGGGTCCGCGGTAATTATCACACATTCGGCAGCATGTAAATTAGCGTTGATTAGTGTTTCATCACGATTGGATCTTCCCTTAATAAAATGGACATTAGGTTGTTTAACAGGGAGGTTTCCCAATGAGTCATCGATTAATATCATTTGTTTACCTTTATCCTCTTTCGATAAAATTTCTACCATTTCCCGTGAACGTTCATTCCAACCAATAATGATTAAATGACCTCTCCCTTTATATAGACGCTTCCCTTCTAAATATTCGTTTTGTTTTGTTACAGCGATAGTTGCCAAATTACTAAAATAGAAAGTGAGAAAACTAGCTCCTAAGAAAATGAGAAATATTCCAGCAATCCTCCCTAGTATTGATTTTGGTACAAAGTCCCCATAGCCGACTGTAGAGGCAGTCACGATGGCCCACCAAATTCCATCAAATACTGTTGGAAAATTGGTTGGTTCAATTAAATGAATAAACATTCCGAATATAACCATTATGAAAAAGGCCATAAATAAAATTCTGATAACAAGTGGGAATCTTAAAAAATAGTTATAGACATTCTGGGACAAACGGATCACCTCGAGTGGAAACTTTCTATCTTCAGTATTGACGAAATATCTGATTAGCATAATAAAGTATTTAGACTGAAAATTTTAAATTATTTGTATTGACACTTTCTATTTTATTGTTATAATTCATAACGGAATAGTGTTATAAAACCTTACATACGAATTGAGGAATACAATGAAAAAAATTGAGGCAATCATAAGACCGGAAAAGATTACTGAAACAATAAAAGGATTGAAAAGTATTGGAATAACAGGATTTACGGTGTCTCAAATAGTTGGTAGAGGAAAGCAAAAGGATACTCAAGGAGTTTACCGAGGGAAAAATTATCAAGTTACTCTGCATCCAAAAGTAAAACTTGAAATTGTTTTATCTGACTATATGGTTGAATTAACAATAAATGCGATTATGAAATCAGCACAAACTGGAGAAGACGGGGATGGGAAAATTTATGTCTACCCAATTATTGAAGCCTATAATATTCGGACTGGCACTTCGGATTTATCAATTGATGACCTTGTAAATCGAAAGGGGTAAAAAACGTGAAGTTAATGTATGTGAATACCATTTGGGTAGTCCTTGCAGCTGCGATGGTTTTGTTCATGGAAGGTGGCTTCAGCCTTCTTGAATCGGGCTTTGTTCGGACTAAAAATGCTGTAAATGTGACGATGAAGATTTTTGTTGACTTGACGATTGGCGCTCTAGCCTTTTGGTTAATCGGTTTTGGTATCATGTTTGGTAAAGATTCATTCGGATTAGTGGGGACCACGTTATTCGGAAGTCCGGAAAAAATCCACCTTTCAATGTCATTACCGAGTGGAGCGTTTGTACTGTTCCAAATGGGTTTTGCAGTTGCTTGCATTTCGATTGTGTCAGGTGCAGTCGCCGAAAGAATGAATTTTAAGGCTTATATACTAACGGCGGCTTTAATTACGATTGTTATTTACCCTCTATCTGGTCATTGGTTTTGGAATCCCAATGGCTGGTTATCGAAGCTTGGAGTGGTGGATTTTGCTGGATCAGCTGCTATTCATGCAGTCGGAGGCTTTGCTGCTTTGGCAATGGCGAGAGTTTTGGGTCCTAGAAAAGGTAGATTTAATTCGGACGGGAGTGCAAATGTATTTGCACCTAGTAATATTCCGTTGGCTTCAGCTGGAGCGTTTATTTTGTGGTTCGGCTGGTTTGGTTTTAATGCAGGTAATACATTAGATGCTTCTAATCCAGCGTTAGCCGCAATCGCCATTAATACGATGCTTGCAGGAGCAAGTGGTGGAACTGCCGCACTCTTCCTAACGATGAAAAAGTTTGGAAAAGCAGATCCAAGTATGACGATTAACGGTGTCCTATCAGGATTAGTGGCGGTGACAGCAGGTTGTGCAACTATATCTCAATGGAGTGCAATCGCTATTGGGATTATCAGTGGGGTCATCGTCATCTATGCAACACTCCTGATTGATCATCTGAAAATTGATGATCCAGTAGGTGCCGTCTCTGTCCATGGCTTTAATGGTATGTTTGGTACAATCGCGGTTGGTCTGTTTGATTCGACCCACGGTTTATTTACTACAGGAAATGCTTCATTATTAGGGATCCAACTTTTAGGTGCAGTAGTTGCTTGTACTTGGGGATTTGTTGGTGGGACTTTTATGGCTAAAGTAGCAGAAAAAACGACTGGACTTCGTGCAACAGAACGCGAAGAGGATGAAGGATTAGACATGTCTTATCACGGAATCCCAGCTTACAACGAGCTAGAACGATTTACTGATTTACCGACTAGCCTGTATAATTTTGAAGAAACAACAGGGATCATGGTTGCTCCAGCAAAAGTGAAAAAAATTGTTGGGTGATACTTTGAATTTATTTTAATTGAGTTAGCTCATATTTTTGGGCTAGCTTTTTTTTTGCATTTCTAAGATTTAAAATACTGGTCATTTTCATTTTGTTATTTAAATATATTATTATTTTTCATATTCATACATGCTCGCTGGCTCAACTTGGGTTAAAATTAAAAATATAATGGTTCAAAGAGGTGCTTGGTGTGAAAATAATAGATATGGAAGCAGACTTATATTGTGTTCATTGTGAAGAAGAAGTATCTCATAAACTTGCTTATATTAATAATAGGTTGTCTCATGTAGAGTGCGAGATGTGCCACCGGGTCGTTGAGATGTCAGTGGATGTCACTAGAGAGATGTATAAAGAATTATACGAGCGGATTTCTACGAAGCCAACTCGGATTACCGAAGAATATCGTAAAGACTTAAGCCACTTTTTGTTAACCTTTCCACTAAGAGTTGTAAGCAAGCCTTTTCGAATGTTAAAGGAAATCCATGATACTAGAAAAATAGTGAAAAACTATAAATGGTGAAAGTAGAATCGATAAGAACTTGGCTGTATTCAGTCGGGTTCTTATCTTTTTTTGAGGAAAAGGGGGGGAGCGGCGCATAAATGAATCAACTTAGTGATATGTCGTGAGAAATATACATCTTTCACTTTATATTTTTGCGAATGTCATATTATTTCCTTATTGAGAAATAGTAAAAATAGGAAAAATAAATTCTCATGCTGAACAATTCAAGCGCAACAAATGGTAATGAAAGCGTAAACAAAAGGTTTCATATACCTGTTAAACTATAAATAGATAAGGGGGAGACAACATGTATTTAGACGAAAGGAGTAACCTTTTATTAAATGAGGTTTTATCTAACCCCGAAATCTCAAATACTATTTTAGAAGAAAAACATCAACTATCTCGAAGACAAGTGAGTTACAGTTTTAAAAAAATTAATGATTGGCTAGATGGGAAAAACTATCCGACTATAAAAAGAACAAATAGCGGAAAGTTCATCGTCAATCCAAAATTATTAGACCTGCTAGCGAAAAAAACGGAGAGAACAAATAGTAAGTATATTCCTTCTGAAAAAGAACGAGCCCAACTCATCTTATTAATGATTTTAAGCAGTGATGAAGAATTATCACTAATTCATTTCACAACTGCAATGGAAGTGAGCAAAAACACAGTCCTTCGTGATTTGAAATATGCTCAGAATATTATCAATCCGTATCAACTAGAAATAGACTATTCAAGAATTCATGGCTATGATTTGGCAGGCAGTGAATGGGATAAAAGAAAACTACTTATCGATATATTACAGTCGATATTTGGCATCTACAACGGAGAAGGTTATATTGAACAACTGATCCGAATTTCCAAAACTGAAATTGACGAATTAAGAAGCCAGATGGAAGATGTAGAAACAAAATTACATCTTAAATTTATTGACGAAAAAATTAAGATTCTTCCATACGTAATTGCTATTCTTTTGAAAAGGATCAAAAGAGACAAGTTAATAACCGATTCTTACCATATCGATTATAAAGAGTTGTCGGATACAAAAGAATATGAAGCAGCAGAATTATTAATACAAGACGTTAACAAAATTCCAGAGGCAGAGCGATTGTTCTTAACCTTGCAGCTGCTTACATCAAATGTTTTATCATCACAGTTTTTAACGGATACTGAAATTCCTCAGCTAAGAAAAGCTTTGGAAGAAAGCTTAAATTTATTCGAGAAAAAAGCATGTGTAACGCTAAAGGATAAGGACATATTACTGCAAAGATTAATTCAACATATGAAACCGGCATATTACCGAATTAAATATCATTTGACCACCAACTATTCTGTATTAGAAAAAGTTAGCGATCAATTTGAAGCCGTTCATTATATAGTTAAGGATTCTATTAAGCCATTTGAAGATTATATCGGTTCTGAAATTCCGGAAAGTGAAATTATGTTTATCACCATTTATATTGGTGGACATTTAATTAATATTGGCGAAACCATCCATATCAAGAAAAAAGCAGTGGTTGTTTGTCCGAATGGTGTTTCGATTTCGAAGCTAATGGAAAATACATTACGAGGGTTATTTCCAGAATTTTATTTTTACGATGCGTTATCCGTTCGAGAATTTGAACTGCTGAAAATGGAAACAGATATCGTATTTTCACCAGTACCGTTGCAAACCGATAAACAATTATTTATTGTTGACAGGTTTATTACCGAGTATGAAAAGGTGCAATTACGCCAAAGAGTTATGAAAGAAATTTTTGGTTTAAACTCATCTGTTATCAATGTTGATCAAATCATGAACATTATCGAAAAATATGTAAAGATCGAGGGAAAACAATCATTAATGAATGCCTTACAGGATTATTTTTCAACACAAGAAACGAGCGAAAAACAACAGAAGCATGGGTTTACTCTATCAGACTTGATTACTCCCGAACGAATCATCTTAAGAGATAATGTAGAAAATTGGCAAGAAGCTATTTCAATCGCATCGGAACCTTTGTTAAGTAAGGGAATCATAACAGAAACCTATGTAGAAGCTATGCAAAGTCAATATCCGACCATGTCTCCGTTTATCGTTTTAAGAACCAATATCGCCATTCCACATGCAAGTCCAGACGAAGGTGTTAATTCAATTGGAATGAGTTTGTTGAAAATAAAAAATGGTCTCGAGTTTGAAGAGAATCACAAAGTACACTTAGTCGTTGTTATCGCAGCAGTGGATAAAAATCAACATTTTAGTGCTTTGCTCCAATTAATGAAGCTATCTGGCGAGACTAACGATGTTAACAAGATCATTCAAATGAAAAATGAAAATGATATCCATCAAATGATTAAATCATATTCAATATAAAAATATATAGTCACCGGGTGCAAGGGAGAGAGATTCAATGTCTATAGAACAATTTTTAAAAGATGAATTGATTAAGGTTCATGTAAATTGTGAAAGCAAGGAACAGCTATTTGAAGTGTTGTACCAAGAAGCATTCAAAAAGGGATACGTAAGTGAAGCTTATTTGGAAAAAGTGAATGCAAGAGAAGCTATATTCCCAACAGGGTTAAATATGGATAAATATAACATAGCTATCCCTCATACAGATCCAGAATTTGTGTTTGAACAATTTATTGCAGTGGCAACTCTAGAGAAACCCGTTCCATTTTATTTAATGGATGATAACACCAAACAAGTTGATGTAAATGTGGTATTCATGTTAGGACTTAATGAACCACATAACCAATTAAACGTTTTACAACAGATCATTGGTGTCATTCAAGATGGCAGCAAGATTGAAGAATTATTACAATCATCAAACAGTACTGATGTTCGTGCAATTTTCGCCTAAAGGAAACTGAGATTCATTCGAAGTTTCAGATTTGAAAGGAGGTGAAAAAAGTGAAAAAGTATACAATACTAGTGGCTTGTGGGGCAGGAATCGCGACCTCAACTGTGGTATGTCAGAAGGTTGAGAATTTGGTGAAAGAACATAACATTAATGCAGAAATCATTCAATGTAAAATTGCCGAGGTTAAATCACGTCAACAAGGTGCCGATTTAATCGTATCAACAACTATTCTACCAACAACCTATGAAATTCCAGCAATCATTGCAACTGCTTATATTTCTGGAATTGGGATGGATAAACTAGATCAAAAAATTCTTGATCATCTAAAAGACTAATATGAAAAAAACTATGTAAACTCGTTCTAATCAATTTTATTATCATTATATTTTGGGGAAATTTCATACGGTTATAGCAGCTATTAAGTTTGGAAACAAAGCAAAATTAATTTTGCTATTAAAATAAATTTACGGGGGTAACATCATGAAAAAATTCACAATACTTGTAGCTTGTGGAGCAGGAATTGCAACTTCAACAGTAGTATGTCAGAAGGTTGAAACTTTGGTTAAGGAAAATAACATTAATGCAGAAATCATTCAATGTAAAATTGCCGAAGTTAAGTCACGTCAACAAGGTGCCGATTTAATCGTTTCGACAACCATTCTTCCGACAACTTATGAAATTCCAGCTATTATCGCTACTGCTTACATATCTGGAATTGGAATGGACAAATTAAGTCAAAAAATTCTTGATCATTTAAAATAAGAATTTTCATTCGTTTTAGCAATAATTTTTTATATATAAAAATAGAAAAATAGAACATTATTGGAGGTTTGAAAATGGACAAATTATTAGCTGGCGTCCAGTACGTACTAGGCCTTGGACCAACCGTTATTTTGCCGATTGCCATTGTTATTTTGGGAATGATCTTCAAAACTGGTTTCAAGAAAGCGTTTAAATCAGGGATTATCATCGGGATTGGCTTTGTTGGAATTAACTTAGTTATTGGCCTACTCGTTGATAACTTAGGACCAGCTGCGCAAGCAATGGTTGAACGTTTTGGATTAAACTTGACCGTTATTGATACTGGATGGCCATCAGCCGCTGCTCTTTCATGGGCATCTCCAGTTGCTGCAATTCTAATTCCTATTTGTTTAGTTGTTAATATTATCTTACTTCTATTAAAATTCACGAAAACGCTTAATATCGATATTTGGAACTACTGGCATTTCATTGCTGCCGGTGCTACAGGTTATATCGTTACAGGTAGCTGGTGGTTTGCCATTTTATGTGCGGTTATCTATGAAATCGCTGTCTTATATGTTGCTGACAAAACAGCTCCAATGGTTGGGAATTTCTACGGTCTTGAAGGTATTTCATTACCAACAGGTTCTACAGCAGCGTTCGCTCCAATTGGAATTTTAGTTGGTTGGTTAGTTTCGAAGATTCCTGGAATCAAAGATTTACATGCTGATCCTGAAACCATTCAAAAGCGCTTTGGTGTTTTTGGAGAACCAATGATGATGGGTCTTGTACTTGGTCTAGTTATTGGTGCATTAGCAGGTTATGATGTAGGCGGTATTCTTCATGTAGGTATTTCAATGGGCGCAGTTATGATGTTATTACCACGTATGGTTAAAATCCTGATGGAAGGTTTAATTCCAATTTCAGAAGCTGCACGTGATTTCTTACAAAAACGTTATGGCGAACGCGAAATCTATATCGGTTTAGACGCAGCTCTAGCTGTTGGGCACCCTGCTGTAATGTCTACAGCATTATTACTTGTACCAGTTACATTATTCTTAGCAGTTGTTTTACCTGGAAACAAAGTATTACCTTTTGGTGACTTAGCAACAATTCCATTCTATGTAGCGTTTGTTGTTGGTTCTAGAAAAGGTAACATTGTCCACTCATTATTAGCAGGTGTTGTGATGGTGGCGTTGTCATTATACATGGCAACTGACTTTGCTGCAGTACACACACTTATGATGGATGGTGCACAATTCAAAATGCCAGCAGGTGCAACACAAATTTCAAGCTTAGACCTTGGTGGTAACTTATTTAACTGGTTAATTCTTAAGTTCGCACAAGCTTGGCATGCCATTTTCTAATATTGATTAATCACTCTGTTAAAAGACTTACCAATAGTGGGGGACAAAAACCCCCCATTGTTGGAAGTTTATTTTTTTAAAAAAAATGTCTCTGTTAAGCTAGAATGTTGATTTCCGTTCCAGGCACTCGCTTTCCGCGGGGCGGGCGGTGAGCCTCCTCGGCGCTAAAGCGGCTGTGGGGTCTCACCTGTCCCGCTGCTCCCGCAGGAGTCTTCGCGCCTTCCACTCCAATCAACACTATGCAAAAAATCAACAATGGGCTTTAACACAGCCCCAAAAATAAAAATGGGAATTTGGATTTAGACGACTGTCTAGTTTCAACGCCCAGCGACTATTAGGAGGTCCTTTTTTGTGAAAGCAGCAGTCTTACATTCTGAAAATCATTTCATCTATCAAGATATTGAAATTGGTGAGTGTAAAGCAGACGAAGTCAAGATAAAGGTTATGGCCGCAGGAATTTGTGGCTCTGATACACATAAGATGGTCAGTAAATGGAAATACCCCCTACCAGCGATCATGGGTCATGAATTTTCTGGATACATTGTTGAAAAAGGAAACGATGTGACCAACGTGGAGATTGGTGACCGTGTACTTGCGATTCCTTTCCACCCTTGTAAAAAATGTGAGTATTGTCTTCGTGGTCAATACAACTTGTGTGAAGACCATGGCATGATTGGTAGTAAATCTTTTGGTGGGTTTGCGGAATACTGTAATTTACCTGCTGAGTATGTTCTTCCAATAGGCGACATGGATTATGAAGAAGCTGCCATGATTGAACCGCTAGCGGTTGCCTTGCACGGGGTTTTAAATATCGAACCTCGAATTGGAGATGTAGTAGCTGTCTTTGGTGTTGGGACCATCGGAATTTTAGCGATTCAATGGTTAAAAATTGCTGGTGCTAAAAAGATTATTGCGATTGATATTTCTGAGGAAAAACTAGCAGACGCAGTGGCAATGGGCTGCGAACGAACCATCAATCCACTTAAAGAAGATTTATTTGAAAAAATAAGTGAGTATACAAATGGATTTGGTGTTGATATTGCACTTGAGTGTGCAGGATCAAAAATTACCCAAGAACAATGCCTACTTGTTACTCGTAAAAAGGGCAAAATTGGGTACTTAGGAATTGCTTATGCTGATGTTACGCTCCATGAAAAGGCCTTTGAAAGTATTTTTAGAAAAGAACTGACTCTTAAAGGTTTCTGGAATTCTTATTCTGCACCATTCCCTGGTGAAGAGTGGAAAACAAGCATTGATTTTGTGAAAAAAGGAAGAATTCAGCTTAAAGAATTAATTTCTCATCGATATAAATTAGAGAATACGCAAAAGGCGTTTGATATGATGCTCAGTCGCAAGGAACCATACAACAAAGTATTGATTATTCCAAATGAGGTGTAAATTGAAATGAAAGCAGTAATGAAACTAGAACCCGGTTATGACAAAATGTCACTTGAGAATATTCCAGAACCGAATGTCTTTGATGATAAGGTTAAAATAAAAGTAGCTTACACCGGAATCTGTGGCTCTGATATCCACACTTTTAAAGGAGACTACAGCAACCCTAAAACGCCTGTTGTTCTTGGTCATGAATTTTCAGGTGTTGTTGTTGAAGTTGGACCAGACGTGAAAAATGTGAAGGTTGGCGATCGTGTAACAAGCGAAACTACCTATACAACTTGTGGAGCATGTGAGTACTGTCTAGAGGGCAATTATAATTTGTGTCCTGATCGTAAGGGGTTAGGAACTCAGGAAAATGGAAGTTTCGCAGAATATGTTATTTCCCGTGAGGAGAGTGTTCATGTACTGCCTGAAGAAGTCAGCCTTTTAGCCGCTTCTTTGACTGAGCCTTTAGCTTGTTGTGTACATGCTGTACTAGAGAAAACAACAGTGAGTGCAAAGGATAGAGTCCTAATCTTTGGACCAGGACCAATTGGTTTACTGCTTCTTCAAGTTGTAAAAGCACAAGGGGCATTTGTTATCATGTCAGGAATTACTAAGGATGCTAAACGGTTAGAATTAGCTAAATCTTTAGGTGCTGATGTCATTGTAGATACGCTACAAGAGGATCTTAAAGAGATAGTCCTTGCCAATACAAATGGTTATGGTGTTGATAAAATCTTTGAATGTTCTGGTGCAGTACCTGCGTTAAATTCAGGTTTGCCTCTTATGAAGAAAAAAGGAACATTTGTACAAGTTGGCCTGTTTGGTAATAAATTAAATGCAATCGATCAAGAATCGATCATCCAACGTGAGATCTCTTATGTTGGTAGCCGTTCACAAAAACCAAGTTCTTGGGTTATTGCTCTTGATCTATTAAAAAATAATAAAGTTGATACAGATAAAATGATTACCAAGATGGTTTCATTAGATGAATGGCGGACAGGCTTTGAAGCTGTTATGGCCGGAAATGAAATCAAGGTAATCGTAGAATCTTAAAAAAAGGCTGTTTTCGTCATCTTTTTTGCTATTTACTAAAATAAAAGAGTGGTTGATTTCCGCTCCAGGATGCTCGCTTTCCGCGGGGCGGGCGGTGAGCCTCCTCGGCGCTTAAGCGCCTGTGGGGTCTCACCTGTCCCGCTGCTCCCGCAGGAGTCTCGCACCTTCCGCTCCAATCAACTTTCTTCTAATAGGTTTCCTTTCCACAAAACCTATTAAAAAAACAACAATCTTTTAGAAAAGAGCCAAAAAAATAATAGTACCCTCATTTTCCTTTATTGGAATTGTGGGTACTATTTTTTTTGTAAAGGGCATGTTCCTTTAGTCTGGCTAAAAGTAAATTTTCATCACTGCGAACTACAATTATCGGTACACTAAATGGGATGAAACCGCATTCTTTATCATGTTTATTGGTGTTACTATTATGACAGGTCAAAGAAAAGAATGGCAGAAGGGGTGGAAAGTATGAAGCTGGCAATCGGTTGTGATCATGGTGGATTTCAATTAAAGGAAGCGATCAAAAAACACCTTATAGGAAAAAATATCGAAGTAGAAGATTTCGGTACATATAGCAAGGATAGTGTGAATTTTCCAGGTTACGCTTTAAAAGTTGGGAATGCTGTTACAACTGGAAATAGTGATTTAGGAATTCTTTGTTGTGGAACGGGAATTGGCATGTCAATTGCCGCAAATAAAATTGCAGGAGTTCGTGCTGCTGTCGTAACGGATACCTTTTCGGCACAAGCGACTAGGGAACACAACAATAGCAATATCCTTTGTTTAGGAGAGCGCGTAATTGGTGAAGGGTTAGCATTATTAATCGTTGATACATGGTTAGCTGCAAGCTTCCAAGGTGGCCGTCATAAAGAGAGAATAGACCAAGTGACGGATATCGAGCAGTCTCGAACTGACTCCTTATTATGTTAGGAGGACGGAGATATGTATTTAGATACAGCCAATATAGATGAAATTAAAGAGTCGTTTACTCTCGGCGTGATGAAAGGCGTCACAACTAATCCTTCTATTCTGCTTAAAGAAGGAAGAAAAAGAGAGTCTGTCATTAATGATATTCTCGGCAACAGTGAAGGAATCGTGTTTGTCCAAGCTGTTGGTGATAGCTGTGAAGAAATTTACAACGATAGCAAGGAAATTTTACAGTTGCATGAAACAAGGGTTGCTTTGAAGATTCCAGCAAACAGTGAGGGCTTAAAGGCCATTAAAAAGTTGAAAGGTGAAAATCCCCAGGTAGTGATTTTGGCAACAGCCATTTTTTCGGTCGAACAAGGTTTTCTAAGTGCGTTGGCGGGTTGTGATTTTATTGCTCCATACGTTAATAGAATGGAGAATAATAATATTGACCCTTATGAAGTCATTAGAAAAACAAGAAAAATATTTGATGATCGAAACTTACCTACCCAAATTTTGGCTGCCAGTTTTAAAAACACTAATCAAGTAGTTGATATTTTAGCGGCAGGAGCACACACGGCAACTGTACCATTTGATATTTTGAACAGTATGCTGAATAAAGTATTAGCAACAGCAAGTATCAAAAAGTTTAATCAAGACTGGGTAGAATTACAAGGGAAAATCTAAGTGTGGTAAAGGGTGATGTTATGCATTCAATCGCTGCATCAATAATGTGTGCTAATCAATTGAATCTAGCAGCTGAATTGCAAGAATTAGAGAAAGCTCAAGTGGAATTACTTCATTGCGATGTGATGGACGGGGTGTTTGTCCATAATTTAGCAATGGGACCTTATGTTTTGGAACAAATCAAAGCAGGTACAACAATCCCGCTTGATTTTCATTTGGCGACAGAAGAGCCTTCAAAATATATTGATATGTATTCATACATTCAGCCAGAATACATCTCGTTCCATGTTGAAGCGAGTGATCATATCGAACGCGATATTGATAAGATTCAAGAAAAAGGCATCAAACCTGTCTTGGCCTTAAGTCCGCAATGCCCCATCGAAATGATTACCCCTTATCTATCAAAGGTACCGGCGATTCTTATGATGACAGTTAATCCAGGTTTTGCAGGGCAAAAGTTTAATTATGATGTCTTAAAAAAAATTGATGAGTTGAATACCTTCATGGAAGGTTGGGAGGAAAAACCTTTAATCGAAGTGGATGGCTGTATCAATCAAAATACCATTCCTCTTTTAGTAGATAAAGGGGCCAATATTTATGTGTTGGGGACCTCAGCCTTGTTTAATACCAATAATGGGTCATTCAAACAAAAGGTTGATAGTGTACGAGAGTTATTTTTAGAAAAACGTCTGAATCTTTAAGAACGTTCTAATAAAAAGGCTCTGTTAAACTAGAATGTGGATTTCTGCTCCAGGCGCTTCGCTTTCCGCGGGGCGGGCGGTGGAGCCTCCTCGGCGCTTTAAGCGCCTGCGGGGTCTCACCTGTCCCGCTGCTCCCGCAGGAGTCTTCGCGCCTTCCACTCCAATCAACATTGTGCAAAAAATCAACATTGAGGCTTTAACACAGCCAATAAAAAAGAGAAAAAAGGTGAGTTTTGCTTGAAAATTGGGTTAGTTGTTTTCGGCATTTATCCATCAGGATTAAAGCAGTTAATTTATCATGTTATATCCGAACCATCATTCAATCATGAATTTATTGGGATTGAAATTGATCGTTATCAGGGAAAAGTAATTGAGAAACCGATACATACCGATGTTGTAAATGGATCCCAAAAACTATTAGTTAAAGGATCGCCAATATCATGCCATTCTAGTTTGTGTGATGTTATTAATGGTTTTGATGCGGTAATTGTGGTCGGAACAGCGGAAACAAAAGTATTTATGGACGACTTGATTAAAGAAGAACAAAAAACTAGATTATTATATGTTCCGGTTTCTATTATCAATGATATTCCAGGGTCTGATTCCACATTAGGCTATGATACTGCCTTAAATTCCATTGTTGAAAATGCGTTAAAAATTCAAGATACGATTCATTCAGTAAAATACGCTAAACCAAGATTATTTGGCGTACAAGTACCTGGTAATGCCCCAGACCACATGTTAGAAGAGCTGGCCGTAGCTGCAGAGGGGTATTTTGTTTCAGGAAACTTTACCGATGAGCAAATTAATAGTCTTTGTGACTCAATCAATTCAAATTTTTCACCGGACAAAACGTCATCTGTTTTATTTTACAATCATGCAATTAGTTCTAAAGATTTGAATGAAAGGGTACTTCCAAAGCTGAATGTAGATTGGAAGGCGACCACCATCGATGAGGCTTTATGTATGGGTTCACATCCTACTGCAAACGATCGAATTCTAGCTAGTAAGCTATCTGATCAGATCATCCTTTGGCTTAAAAATGGGAAGCTTACCGGGCAACTAACAGTTAAAAACGCTGAAGTTGGCTTTCAAAAATTCCTAACTAACATCTAAAAATATAGATTGTACAAGCAAGTTATGAACTTAATATAGAGGAGTGTTTTTGAATGGAAACAGTTATTACACCAAAAAATGTTGAAGAACTAGCAATTAGTACAATTCGTACTCTATCAATCGATGCGATTGAAAAGTCAAACTCTGGTCATCCAGGAATGCCAATGGGTGCAGCTCCAATGGCTTACACGCTATGGACAAAATTTATGAAACACAATCCATCCAATCCAACTTGGTTCAATCGTGATCGTTTTGTTCTGTCTGCCGGTCACGGATCGATGTTGTTATACAGCCTATTACATTTATCAGGATACGATGTATCAATGGAAGATATTAAATCCTTCAGACAATGGGGAAGTATGACTCCTGGTCATCCTGAATTCGGACATACTCCTGGAATTGATGCAACTACAGGTCCACTTGGTCAAGGGATTGCTACTGCAGTAGGGATGGCAATGGCTGAAAGACATTTAGCAACAAAGTATAATCGTGATTCTTTTGATGTGGTTGATCATTTCACCTTTGCCATTTGTGGTGACGGAGATTTAATGGAAGGTGTTTCAGCTGAAGCTTCATCACTAGCAGCGCATTTAGGATTAGGCAGATTAGTTGTTTTATATGATTCAAATGACATTTCACTTGATGGTGATTTAAACCGTTCTTTCTCTGAAAGTGTTGAAGGTCGTTACAATGCGTATGGTTGGCAAGTTCTTCGTGTTGAAGATGGAAACAGTATTGCCGAAATAGCTAAAGCGATTGAAGAAGCTAGGGCAGATACAACTCGTCCGACACTGATTGAAATTAAAACAACTATCGGATTTGGTTCACCTAATAAATCAGGTAAATCTGACTCCCACGGATCACCACTTGGTGGAACTGAAGCAGCCTTAACAAAAGCAGCATACGGCTGGGAATACCCTGAAAGTTTCTATGTACCTGAAGAAGTGTATGAGCACTTTCAAGCTACAGTAAAAACTGCTGGAGCTGCAAATGAGGCAGAATGGTCCGCATTATATGCTCAATATAAAAAAGCTTACCCTGAGTTAGCAAATGAACTTGATTTAACTATTGAAGGTAAACTACCGGAGAATTGGGAACAACAATTACCAAAATATGAAGTGGGTAAAAAAATTGCCACTCGTTCTTCATCAGGCGATGCCATTAATGCTATTTCGCAAACAGTACCAGCGTTCTTTGGTGGATCTGCTGACCTTGCTGGTTCAAATAAAACCTATATGAAAAACAAAAATGATTTTAGTAAAGCTGATTACAGTGGGAAAAATATTTGGTTTGGTGTTCGCGAATTTGCGATGGGTGCAGCGATGAATGGGATTGCCTTGCATGGCGGTTTAAAAACATTTGGGGGTACGTTCTTTGTATTCTCGGATTACCTTCGCCCAGCCATTCGTTTGGCAGCGTTAATGAAATTACCGGTGACCTATGTGTTTACTCATGACAGTATCGCTGTTGGAGAAGACGGGCCTACTCATGAACCAATCGAACAATTAGCAGCATTGCGCTCGATTCCAGGATTATCAGTGATTCGTCCTGCTGACGGTAATGAATCTACGGCAGCATGGAAATTAGCAATCGAGTCCACTAATACACCAACAACACTTGTATTATCAAGACAGGATTTGCCTATTTTAGAAGGTGCCGTAGAAGATACTTATGAAAAAGTTTCAAAAGGTGCGTATGTTCTTTCTTCAAGTAAAAAGGAAACAGCAGATGCTATCCTAATCGCAACAGGATCTGAAGTGGAGTTGGCTGTTAAGGCCCAAGCAGCACTAGCAGAAAAAGGAATCGATGTTTCTGTAGTAAGCATGCCTTCATGGGATCGTTTTGAAGCTCAAACAGAAGAGTATAAAGAAACTGTTTTACCACGAGCGATTACTAAACGCTTGGCAATTGAAATGGGAGCTTCGTTTGGATGGCACCGCTATGTTGGCTTAGAAGGGAAAATATTGGGTATTGATACGTTTGGTGCATCCGCTCCTGGCGATCAAATTATTAAAGAATTCGGTTTCACAGTAGAAAACGTAATAACTAAAGTTGAGGAACTTTTATAGTAAATAATGAAAGATGGGAGTCTTGGTCATGTTGGAAAAACGCTATTTGATAACAAGTCATGCGGGGGTTCATGCTCGTCCAGCGACAATATTAGTAAGCTCCATGGCACCTTTCCAAGCCGAAGTTTCGCTTGAATATAAAGAGAAGAAAGTTAACTTAAAGTCCATTATGGGTGTCATGTCATTAGGAATTCCAGAAGGGGCCACGATTAAAATTGCTGCTGACGGAGTGGATGAAGTCCAAGCAATAGAAAAAATTGATGAAATCATCAAAGCTAACGAATTGGGTGAGTAGGCTCAATCGGCAAAGTGTATTAAAGTATGAAGATTTAGAATATAAAAGAAAATTGTTTACAGGAAAGATGATAAAAGCTATTATATTTACGACATGTAAAAATAATAAGTAACTACTAGGGGTGCCTTAAATAGGCTGAGAAAAAAACGGCAGCGTTTTTTAACCCTTCGGACCTGATCTGGATTAAACCAGCGTAGGAAAGTAGTGGAAATGTTTCTGTAATTCTTTCACTCACTAAAGCCAGGTCCTTATTGGATCTGGCTTTTTACTATTTTATAGGCTGTATTAAAGCTCAATGTCGATTTTTTGCACAATGTTGATTGGAGTGGAAGGCGCGAGACTCCTGCGGGAGCAGCGGGACAGGTGAGACCCCGCAGGCGCTTTAGCGCCGAGGAGGCTCACCGCCCGCCCCGCGGAAAGCGAAGCGCCTGGAACGGAAATCAACATTCTAGCATTCCTGTAGAACGTTATTTTTCGAGTTTGAAAAAAATAGGGCTCCTCAGTAAGATATGAGTAAGACACCACTCAAACTCAACCTTAAGGAGGAACCCTACTTTGAAGTTTAAAATGCAAAACAAACAAAATCAACTAATAGAAAGAATTTCCGTTAAACATCTTGTTGTTGGGATAGATATTGCTCAACAATTACATGTAGCCCGAGCTGTTAATTTCCGCGGAATTGTAGTTGGTGATCCACTTACATTTACTAATAATGAAGAAGGATTTTCTAGTTTATTAAAATGGATTAATAATCTTCAAAGAATAAACAATTTAGATGAATCTATTGTTGGGATGGAACCTACTGGACACTATTGGATTAATCTTTCAAAATGGCTTTTTAAGCATAATATTGAAGTGGTAACGGTAAATCCCTATTTAGTAAAAAGAAATAAAGAAAATCGTGATAATACTCAATCTAAAAGTGATAAAAAAGATGCTTTGGTTATAGCTGATATGGTGAAAAACGGTTACTACTCTGAGGTTAGGCCTACATCTGAGTCATTTGAAAAACTTAGGGTTCTTATGTCTAATCGTGATGTAGTTGTTAAGCGTCTCGTAAGTTCTACTAACCAATTAAATCGGTGGGTAGATATTGTATTTCCCGAACTCCGACAGGTGTTTAAAGATATTACCGCTAAAGGGGCAATTGCAACCCTTCGTCTATTCCCATCCCCTGTAGAATTAGGAACTATGGAGCCCGAGGAAGTAATAATGGGTTGGAAATCAATCATGAAGAGACAACCTGGTTTAAAAAAGGCACTATTACTCATTCAGGTAGCTGGAAAATCAGTTGGAACAAAGCAAGCACTTGATGCTTATAAATTTCATTTGGAACAATTATTAGAGGAATATGATTTAGCTTTAAAACAACTCGAAAGAGTGGAGGAACAAGTTACTGATGCTCTATTAAAGATCCCTTTCGCTTATAAATTACTTGCCATTAAAGGCATTAGTGTAATTTCATTGGCAGGTATTTTAGGTGAGGCAGGAGATTTAAGTGGTTTTTCTCATGGGAATTCTTTGCTTCGCCATGCTGGATTACACTTAGCTGAAGCAAGTTCAGGGAAGTGGAAAGGTCAAATTGTCATCTCTAAGCGAGGAAGGTCTAGACTACGACGTTTCCTATATTTAGCTACAATGAGTCTTGTAGCGAATAATCCGGAATTTAAAGCAATTCACTCCTATAATGTAAAAGTAAAAAAGATGAAGAAAATGAAGTCAATCATGAAATTGATTGGGAAACTTGCGAGGATTTTTGTGGGCATCGCTCGCCGAAATGAGTTCTACTGTCCTGAAAAAGTTAACCACATTATTGTGTTGGCAGCATAGTTACGATAGAACCTTGAACTAAATCTGATTTCTTAAATGTGACACCAAAAATAAATTAGATAACAGAATTGTATAAACCGAATGCTGGCTTATTCGCAGGATAATAAATATGTACGGAGTACCAGATTTGTTAAACAAAAGGGCATAGACCCATTAATCTAGCTTGACTGGCCTCCACCCCTTGGGTAGGCATGACGAAGGAATGAAAGGGCAATTGACCCGTTGAGACATGGGAGGGAAAGCCTCCAGGGGCGGCGTGGAGCATGTACATCACATGGTAAAAATTGGGGTTATTATTTATCCCTTTATTTCACTATGCCTCCACGAGCCAATAATGATCTGAATTCATTCCACTTAACTGTTAATTCAAAATATGGGACTATGAAATCCTGCGAATTAGCGAGCATTCGGGAGAAAATCGCATTAAACTGAGGGAGTTTAACAGAGCCAATTATAAGGAGAAATGAAAATGAACAAGGAAAAGGTTGTTGAGTTATTGGAGCAAGTTAGAAAACAAAACCCGCTCATTCATAATATTACCAACGTGGTGGTAACAAATTTTACTGCAAATGGCCTTTTGGCTCTTGGTGCCTCTCCAGTTATGGCAGATAGTCGAAAAGAAGTTGCAGACATGGTGAAAATTGCGAAAGCACTTGTTATAAATATGGGAACTCTTAATGAAAGAACCGTAGAGGCGATGCACATTGCTGGTAAAGCAGCAAATGAGCAAGGCATACCCGTTGTGTTAGATCCAGTTGGTGCGGGGGCGACACCCTACCGTACCGAAACTGCACGAAAATTAATTGAAGACGTTAACTTTTCAATCATTAGGGGCAATGCTGCCGAGGTTGCCAATGTGGCAGGAGAAAATTGGATTGTGAAAGGAGTAGATGCAGGAAATTCCCAGGGGAATGTCACGGATTTAGTCGTTTCCACTGCAAAAAAACTAAACACCGTCGTGATCGCAACCGGGAAGGATGACGTGGTTTCAGACGGAGAAACTACCTATGTCATTCAAAATGGCCATCCAATCCTGACAAGGGTAACGGGTACAGGTTGTCTATTAACCTCTGTTATTGCAGCATTTGCTGCTGTTGAAAAGGACTTGATGGTTGCTTCAGTTGCTGCTTTATCTTTTTATGGAATCGCTGCAGAAATCGCGGCAGAGAAAACCGCTCATAGTGGACCTGGAAGCTTTCAAATTGAATTATTAAATCAGCTTTATCAGGCTTCATCCTCTGAAATTATGGAATTTAGTAGATTTGAAAAGATTTAGAGAGAAGGTAATTTTACAATGGTGACTAAGAAGGCTTTAACGATAGCAGGCTCAGATAGTGGCGGCGGAGCAGGGATTCAAGCGGACCTTAAAACGTTCCAAGAATTAGGTGTGTTTGGGATGTCGGCGCTAACAGCTGTTACAGCCCAAAATACATTAGGTGTTCATGGTGTCTATCCGCTAACAGCAGAAGCGGTTTCCCGACAGATTCAAGCGATTGGTGAAGATATGGGGGCCGACGCTGTAAAGACAGGAATGTTATTTAACGCGGAAATTATTGAAGCTGTATCTGAAAAAATCAGGACTTATCAGTGGGGAAAAGTTGTTGTTGATCCAGTGATGATCGCAAAAGGGGGAGCTTCGCTACTGCAAAATGAGGCCATCACTGCGCTAAAAAGACATTTGTTGCCGCTCTCGATGATAGTGACTCCCAATATTCCCGAAGCAGAAGTACTGACAGGGATGAAAATCCAAACTCTTGATGATAAAAAAGAGGCTGCTAGAAAACTAGTAGATTTAGGAGCGAAGCATGTTGTCCTTAAGGGTGGCCATGATGAGGATCCACATGAAGCGGTTGATGTATTATTTGATGGACAAGAGTTTATTTATTTTAAAAGTAAAAGGGCATTAACAAAAAATACTCATGGAACAGGCTGCACTTTTTCGGCGGCAATTACCGCAGAACTTGCACAAGGGAAAAGTGTCTACGAGGCTGTTGCCAAAGCGAAGGATTTTATCCAAGCTGCAATTGAAGATGATCTCCATATTGGGCAGGGCCATGGGCCGACAAATCATTGGGCTTATAAAAGAAGATTAGGTAAGGAGTAGTGATGCTTACGTGGCGCGGATTCATAGTGAAAAATTAAAAGAGCTTTTACAGGTTTATTTTATCGTAGGTAGTATGAATTGTTCGAAACAGCCTGCAGAAGTGTTAGCTGAGGCAATAGCTGGGGGGATTTCTCTTTTTCAATTCCGTGAGAAAGGAACGGGATCGCTTATCGGGGCAGAAAAGCTCGAATTAGCCTATGAACTTCAAAGTATTTGCCGAGAGAATCAAATTCCGTTTATTGTTAATGATGATGTGGATTTAGCCCTCTTGCTCGATGCTGACGGTGTTCATATTGGTCAGGAGGATGAATCAATTAAAACAGTAAGGAATCGAATTGGTGATAAAATCCTTGGTGTTTCAGCACACTCCCTTGCTGAAGCAGAAATTGCCATGCGATATGGGGCAGACTATCTTGGGCTTGGTCCGGTGTTTCCTACGAAAACAAAAGAAGACGCTAAGGAGGCTGCCGGATTTACGCTTATCCAAACGTTAAGGCAAACGGGTTTTAACATTCCGATTGTTGGAATCGGGGGGATCAATCATGAAAATAGTGCATCTGTATTTCAAGCTGGGGCAGATGGAGTAGCCGTAATTAGTGCGATTAGTGCAGCAGATTCGGTAAGGGAAGCGGCTAGGAAAATAAGAAATCTTGTTTCATATAAGTAAAGATGGAGGGAGCGAACTCAATTCGTTCCTTATTTTTTTGAAAATAAAGACTGAAAATTTTAAAAATGTTATATTAAAACAATAAAAATGAAATGACTTTTAAAATGAATCATTTATATGGCAAAGAGTTATTGAATCGGAATTAAAAAGAAGGAGGGTTTCAAGTTTGAATTCATTTAAAGGAAATTATCCTTATTTACTGCTTATTCTTGCGAATATGATTTGGGGTGGAAATTTTGTCATCGGTCGTGTTGCAGCAGATTACTTTCCGCCGCTAACTTTTTCGCTACTAAGATGGCTTTTGGCATTTCTAGTATTGTCGCTATTTATGAGAAATCGTCTTAAATCAGATTGGCGTATTCTTAGGAATCATAAATGGATTTTGCTGTTACTATCTGTAACGGGAATTGCAGGCTACAATACAATCATTTACTTTTCATTACACTATACAACCTCAATTAATGCCGCGGTTGTGAATTCAACAACCCCGTTGTTTATCACCTTTTTTTCTGTATTCATTCTTAAAGAAAAACTCAACTCTTACCAAGGTGTTGGAATTATTGTATCGATCATTGGAGTTGCGTTTATCCTCTCAAAAGGTGCTTTACAGTCATTACAATCTTTTTCTTTTAACCAAGGAGATTTGTTTGTAGTGGTCGCAGTGATTTTTTGGGCAATTTATTCAGTCATTATTAAAAAGTATTCTACTGTCTTGCCAACCCTTACTACTTTATACATCACTTCATTTGTTGGTGTACTGTTTTTGCTCCCTTTGAGCTTGTTGGAATTAAACCATTCAAACCAGTCCGTTTTAATTCAGCCCTTTTCCGTATTCATCATTCTTTATGTAGGTATTTTAGCATCAATTATTGCCTTTCTTTCCTGGAATATTGGAGTATCAAAAATAGGTGCATCTAAGTCTGGTGTTTTTCTAAACTTGCTACCAGTATTTGCAACCATTTTTGCGACAGTATTTACTGATGAAAATTTGTACTGGTATCAAATTGTGGGGGGATTCATCGTTGTTTCCGGTGTGATTCTTTCCTCAAAAAAATCAAAGGGGAATTCTAAACACGAAAAGGCAAAACATTCAAATTATCATTCCTTAAAGGCAGATTAATATTCGTCAAAATTAATCTGTCCAGTTGGTGATACATATTGAATAGCTTCAAGTTAAATGAAATAATAAAATAACTATATAAAAAATAGTAATTAATTAGGAGGATTCCCTTTATTGGAAAATAGAATTAGGGAATTTAGGAGATTGGTTCTATAGTTCTACTTAAAGGGGTTTTCATCGATGTATTGGTTTACTCTGTTGTTTCCTTTACTAATCTACCCATGGGGGATTGAACGATATTATACGATGCCCAAGTATTATTATTTGGAAGTATTCGTTTTATGTACTTGGCTATATATTGTTTTTAAAAGGAAGTCATGGAAACCTAATTTTATAGAACCATATTTATCAATTGAAATAATTGTGATCATTTTTTTATGTTTAGTGGGAATTTCCACTATTTTTTCAGTAAATCCAGTGGTGTCCGTCTATGGTAAGCTAAACCGTTATGAAGGACTTTTGGCTTTCACCTCTTATTGTAGCGTCTTACTATTTTCATATCGGCTTATCAATGAACAAAAATTAAAAAAAGTGATGTCGGAAATGGCGATCGTGTCTGTAATTGTTTCGATTTATGGAATCTTACAGCATTATTTCTTAGATTTCCTGCCCAGAACTCCGATGTATTATAACGAAGTACGGAGCTACGCTTTTTTTGATAACCCCAATTTTTTTGGCTCTTACCTTGTTTTAGTGATCATGTTAACGATTTCGGTTTATTTAAATGCTCAGAAAAAATCCCGTTCATCCTTTTATTTAATTACAATTAGCTTAGCTTTTATCGCGCTCCTTTTTTCTGGGACGAGAAGTGGTTGGGTAGGGGTATTTTGTGGAATAATATTTGTCTCTTTCTTTGTGATTATGAAGAGAAAATATCTTTGGAAGAAATGGGCAACATTATTAATTACGTTAACCCTTTTAGTAGTCTTGATTAATATTGCTGAAAAAGGGAGTCTTTACAATCGGGTCGGTACACTCTTTTCTGATTCCTATCGTATTGTTACTGATAAAAGTACGGGCGAAGAGGGTTCTTTCCGCTTGTTTATATGGAAAAAATCGTTACCGTTAGTCCCGAAATATTTCTGGGTTGGTTCAGGGCCAGACACTTTTGCCTATGTATTCCCAAATGATCAGGAAAAGAAGGGGTTTTTCGGTGATATGATTGTCGATAAAGCTCATAATGAGTATTTACAAATGGCAATTACATTGGGTGTCCCGGCACTTTTAACGTATCTATATTTACTATTTGTTATTTTAAGAAATGCCTTTAAAGCCGTTAAAAATGTTCAGATGGACAAGGAGAAAATCCTCCTGTACGGTTTAATTTCAGCGATCTTTTCCTACCTTGTTCAAGCATTTTTTAATATAAGCACAGTTCCCGTAGCCCCAATATTTTGGGCTGTTTTAGGAATGACGATGGCAGTATCAACCTTGTATCTGAATATTGAAGTGAAGCAAGATTCGGGTGAGGAAACTAGAGAGAGTCAGAAATAAAAGCCAAACTACATAAAAGAAAGAGGTATCGGAACAAAGTGCAGACATGATTTAATACACTTTGTTTCAATACCTCTTTTTGAATTAGATTATATGATTTATCTTTGTGTTACTTGAGTAATTACATTTTTTAAATTTTTGCCAATCTCAATAAGGCTCTCTATTCCAGCCTCTAAGTTTTGTTTCCATTTTGGACTTTCTTCTTTTATTATGCCTTCAATCTCCTGCGCTTTTTTCTTCACTTCTTCTGTTTTATCTTTAATGACCTTTTGGGTGTAATCTTTTTTAGCTAGCTGTGCGTTTACGGATTCTGCATCAAATTTCCCTTGTTCTACATAGGGAAGCGACTGCTCCATAATAGCTCTAAAGATTGGTACTACTGTATCTGAGCTACTGTTGGGTAAATAATGCTCACGATCGGTCATGTCATAGCCAAGCCATACCGCACCGACAAGATTTGGCGTATACCCAACAAACCACTGATCTTTTGTCCCATTTATATCGTTGTAGGGAAGCTGAGTTGAGCCTGTTTTTCCGGCAATTTGAACATTGGTCATCTTTGTTCGTTGTCCGGTGCCTGTTTCAACTACATTTAGTAACATGGAGGTCATGTCATCCGCAACTTGTTTGGACGTAACTTTTTTTGTTTCCTCTTTTCTTTCAGCAATAACGGTACCAGTAGGACCGACAATTTTTATGATAAAATGGCTGTCTGTCCGTTTTCCTCCGTTTGGAAAAGTAGAATAGGCTTCAGCCATTTCCTGAGGTGAAACCCCTTTATGCATCCCACCGAGAGCAACTGCTAGGTGCTCGTCTTCCTTTTCATACGGAATCCCAAACCTCTTCAAAGAATCGAGACCTTTTTCTAAACCAATTTTATTTAAAAGCCAAACAGCTGGTAGATTGACAGAGTTCTCAACAGCTTTGTACATCGGGATTTCTCCTTGATAGGTTTTTGAGGCGTTCTCCGGATGATAGCTGCTAAATGACATCGGTTTATCTACCAGCATCGAAGTAGCCTCATACCCCTCTTCAAGAGCCGGGGTGTAAACAGCTAATGGTTTTAACGTTGATCCCGGTTGAGCCTTTAATTGAGTAGCACGATTGAAGCCGCGAAACACATAGCCCCCTCGTCCACCGATTACACCGCGGATTCCGCCAGAGCTCGCATCGAGTAGAACGGCACCACTTTGAACTAAAGTCGAGCTGTCTCTATTTTTTGGAAATAAAGCGGTTCTTGCGTAAACTTTTTCAAGGGAAGATTGGATATTTTGATCCATTTCAGTGTAAATCCGATACCCTCTTGTTAAAATTTCATCTTGAGTAAGTCCGTATTTAGAAATGGCTTCATTTAAAACAGCGTCAACATAATAGGGATACTTACGTTCAATATAACTTCCGCCGCCGTCTTCTAATTTAATGTTTTCGTTGATGGCGGTGTTATATTCGGTTTTCGAAATCATGCCCAATTCCTTCATTTTACCTAAGACAATATTGCGTCTTTTAATGGCTCTGTCGTAGTGGTTGTATGGATCTAAAGCGGATGGAGACTGCAATAATCCAGCTAAAAGAGCCGCTTCACTGATCGATACCTGTTCAATCGGTTTATTATAGTATTTTTCTGATGCATGACCAATTCCCCAAGCGCCACTCCCAAAATACACTTGATTTAAATACATTTGGAGGATTTCGTCCTTTTTGTAA
Source organism: Bacillus sp. 1NLA3E (assembly GCF_000242895.2). NCBI lineage: Bacteria > Bacillati > Bacillota > Bacilli > Caryophanales > Bacillaceae > Bacillus > Bacillus sp. 1NLA3E. The sequence goes on along the minus strand of NC_021171.1, from coordinate 3,974,356 downwards.
TACTTTTCGATTTCTACTGCCAGGAACAATTCCTCAATTTTCCGTTTATAGGTTTGTTCTGGTGATAGGAGGGCATTCTTCGTTAACTGTTGAGTAATGGTACTGCCACCACCCGTTATACTTAACGAAAATAAATTGCTAAAAAAGGCCCGAGCTATCCCCCTAATATCAAAACCATTATGTTCGTAAAAGCGTTCATCTTCAATGGCAACAACGGCATTTTTAACATGGTTAGGGAGTTCTTCAATCTTTACCCCTTCGGTTCGATTGGTTGATAAAGTCGTGGCGTTTTCCCCGTCCTTGTCGTAAATAATCGTTGACTGCTCCAGGCCGTCTTTTAATGTTTGAACATTAGCCCTGCTAGCCATAAAAGCAAAAAATAAAATGGTCAGTAAAACCGCGGTTAAACAAAGTAATAAAAAAAATTGGGTGATATGGTTTTTTCTCCAAAAACGGATGAGAGCTGCTTGTAAAGAATGAAATAATTGCATGATTGTTCTCCAGACCTAATGATAGTAATTTTTCTACTTCATTCATTTTACTCTCAATATCTTCATCTTGGCAAAAACAAACTAGAAAAATATGATGTTACTCGTGCGTTAAAACATTAATACAACAAAAGGTGCCTGACCCCCAGTACGGGAACGCATTACTGCACTGGGGGTCAGGCACTTTTTTTCTTCTTATTTAAGCCCGGTCCAATCGGTAAATAGACCACTTCCGTTGCAGCCCGGACATTCGGATGGATTGGAGTAGTAAACAAATTCATTCGCAGGGTAGGAATGATAGCCTCTTCCATTGCAGTCAGGGCATTTATTTTGTGATTCCATATTAGAGACATGATTTTCATACCTTGAGACCTTCCATTGGTTGTACGCCTCAAATAATCCCATGTTTTGTTCTCACCTCTACAAGTTTTTCTTATTATTTATTCTAAATGGGAATTTTATACTATTTAGGTTGGGTCAATTTCTATTTTGTGCTGCCTTCTTGTATAATAAAATTAATTAGTAAACCGAAATATAATGAGGTAGACTATTCTTGGAAGCTACAAAGAGAGAAGGGCATTTATGAATCAACCATTAACGAAAGAAAAGATAAATATTAATAATAAAGAAAATGAAAAGATATGGACTAAAGATTTTGTACGAATCCTTTTTGCAAACTTTTTTGTATTTCTAGGATTTCAAATGACCCTGCCAACCATCCCACTTTTTGTGGAGCACTTAGGGGGGAATGATCAATTAATCGGATTTGTTGTCGGGATATTCACTTTTTCGGCTTTGCTGCTACGTCCATTTGCTGGTCATGCTTTGGAATCGAAGGGGAGAAGGTTTGTATATTTATTTGGAATGTCCATTTTTGTTGTATCTGTCGGGTCATATGGATTTGCGATGGGGATTACCTTTCTATTTGTGATGCGAATAGTTCAAGGGGTTGGATGGGGCTTTTCGACGACTGCATCAGGTACCATCGCAACGGATCTGATCCCCCAAAGTAGGCGTGGGGAAGGGATGGGTTATTATGGTTTATCCGGAAATCTTGCAATGGCAATGGGACCTTCGTTGGGTTTAGCTATAGCTGGAATAATGACCTTCAAGCAATTGTTTTTAATCTGTGCAGGTCTTGGCATAACAGCTTTTCTTTTAGCATCCACGATAAAATTTAAAAAAGTGGAGAAACACCAGCAAAATACGGTTACAAGAAAGTTGGATCTTTACGAAAAAAGTGCATTGCCACCATCCATTCTTTTATTTTTCATCACGATCACTTTCGGGGGTATTGCCACGTTCCTCCCATTATATACTGCACAAAAAGGAATATCGGGAATACAATGGTATTTTCTTTTCTATGCGCTATCGCTAATGGTAAGCCGATTTTTTGCTGGACAATTATACGATCGAAAAGGGCATCAAGCCGTTTTCATTCCTGGTACTGTTTTAGTCATGGGGGCAATGGTTTTGTTGGCGTGGCTTCCTAATAGCATGGTTCTTTATTGTGCTGCCATTCTATACGGACTTGGATTTGGAACCGTTCAACCAGCTTTGCAGGCTTGGTCTGTTGAAAGGGCCCCGATACACCGAAAGGGAATGGCTAATGCTACCTTCTTCTCCTTTTTTGATTTAGGAATAGGGGTTGGTGCTATGGCGTTTGGGCAAATCGGGCACCTGTTTGGATATGATAGTATCTACATTACGTCAGCAATGTCAGTATTAATTGCGATCCTTCTATATATTATTTTTTTAATGAAAAAACGTGAGAACTAAGCCGTGCCTGACCCAATGGGAAAACGTAAAAACGCTTCTTTGTGGTCAGGTGTATTTTTCAAGGATTTAGGATTTTAATGTTACAATGGTGAAATATGTTGTAATGATTGACCCTTTTTTTGATGAGATTGGTTATGTTTGGGAGATTTAGTGTCATGGAGGATCATTCCAATTTTTTTAGGAAAGCTGTTGTGGTAAGACATAAACAGCCTATTTTATTCCTACCAAATTTTGGTGAATGAATAAGGATATTACAGATGGTAGCCTACTAGTAGAGCGATAAACAAGAATACTAGGAGGTTATCAAATGAAAAACATAAAAAAACTAGTTATTACAACGGTCCTATCACTTTCAGTATCATTATTTACAATAAATCATCAATCAGAAGCTGCTTCATCCTACCAAGTACAATCAGGTGATTCTTACTGGAAGATTGCAACCAAATACGGTGTTCCTGTTGCAAATATTAAAAAGACGAATAATAAAACAAGTGATTTAATCTATCCAGGACAAAGTCTAGTAATCCCTGATTCTACGATTACACCAGTAGAAAAAGATATGATGGCAAGACTAGTAAATGCCGAAGCAAAAGGTGAACCATATGCAGGGAAGGTTGCAGTTGCAACTGTTATCTTAAATAGAGTGGATAGTCCAGATTTCCCTAATACGGTAAAAGAGGTAATTTACCAAAAGTCAAACGGGTATTATGCATTTACACCGGTTCAAAATGGCGCGATTAACCAAGCAGCCGATGCATCAGCAAAACAAGCAGTAAACGAAGCGTTGGCATTTAGAGGTCAAGGCAAAGGTTCTTTATTTTTCTATAACCCTAATAAAGCAGTAAGTCAGTGGATTTTTTCTCGTGAAGTAACAGTTACAATCGGGAACCATCGATTTGCAAAATAAAATAGTATATAAGAGTGCCTGACCCTATATCGGAATAGAGGTCAGGCACTTTTTTTACACTTTAGTTTTTCTGGAACACAATGTCCCTTTATCCCAAAAGCCTTTTTCGGAACAGCCGATACAAGCTGCTCCAGCCATTATAGGAGAACCCAATCCGCCATTCCAGCCCATACATTCACACGAGTTAAACGTGGACGGTCCTCTACAGCCTAACTTAAACAAACAATAGTCCTTATGTGCTCCTTCGTCATCGTATGACTCAACAAATAGCTTTTGATCAAAGTAAGGCTTCCGATGACACTGTTGATGGACAGTATATTGATAAAACTTTTTGGGGCGTCCCTTTTTATCTAATTCGGGAAGACATCCATTTGTATGTATGTGAAGAAGAGTACCTACCATTATTTCGGCAATAGGAGGACAACCTGGGATCAAAGCGATTGGAACATCTTTAATTAACTCTGTTATTGGTACTGCCCCGGTCGGATTTGGTGAAGCTGCAGCAATTCCGCCCCAAGAGGAACAACTACCAAACGCTAGTATGGCTTTCGCATGGTGGGCAGCATGAAGAATATCTTCTTTAATTGAGTGGCCACCGACAGTTAAAAAGTCATCGGACTCTGGAATACTCCCCTCTATGATCAAGATATATTCTCCCTTATTTTCTTCAATAACTTTGTCCTTATGTTTTTCTAATTGTTCGCCACTGGCAATGGACAAAAGCTCACTATACTCGAGAGAAATCAAGTCCTGTAGGAGGTCATTAATATTAACAAATGCGGAACGGATAAAGGATTCAAGGCAACCTGTACAATCTTGAGCACTCATCCATAGAACTGGTAACCGATTCTTATTTGATAAATTTCTTAGCTCAACTTGATTTATGCCGAGTAAGCTTTCAAAGTCTGGTTCACTCGAAAGCATGTCATTCATGCGATATCCTCCTTAAAAAATGGCTGTTTTCGTAACCTTTGTTGCTATTTACTAAAAAAAAGAGTGGTTGATTTCCGCTCCAGGATGCTCGCGCACCTTAGGGGCGGGCGGTGAGCCTCCTCGGCGCTAAAGCGCCTGTGGGGTCTCACCTGTCCCGCTGCTCCCGCAGGAGTCTCGCACCTTACGCTCCAATCAGCTTTCTTTTAAGAGGTTCCCTTTCCAAAAAGCTATTAAAAAAACAACAATCTTTTAGAAAATCCCCCAAAAATAAACAGACCTGACCCCTTAAGCGGAAATGTTTCATCGCTAAGAGGTTCAGGCACTATATTTTAACTATATTGCGGACGAAGTTTAGAACGTTTATTCACGTGTTGTTCTGCGCTTAATGCAGCGATTGCTCCATCAGCAGCAGAAATAACCGCTTGTTTAATCGGAGTTCTTCTGGCATCTCCACCAGCAAATACCCCATCAACACTTGTGCGAAGAAGATCGTCGACCAAAATATAGCCTTCCTCATCCCGTTTGATTGCATCTTTCAAAAAGTCAGTTCCAGGCTTCATTCCGCCTAGGTACAAGAAAACTCCATCAACATCCCAAACTTGCTCCGTTTTATTATTATCAAGGATAACAAGTTTCTCAACGCTATCTGTACCTTTGATTTCTCTTAAACGGAAACGTTTGTAGATTTCCACATTTGGTTTGCTTTCAAGTATAGTTAGGTCTGTATCTCCCTTAACATGTTCAGTCGGAATTAACAATTTCACAGTCTTACAATATTTCGCGAGCGTTTCAGCCTCATGGATCGCTTCATCGTTATCACCTACAACGGCAACAATTCGATCCTGATAAAAGGCTGCGTCGCATGTGGAACAATAACTTACGCCACGACCAGTAAATTCTTCTTCTCCGGTAATTTTGCTTGATGGAGCCTTCGCACCAACTGCAATAAAAACACTTTTCGCTTGGATGGTTCCTTCTGCAACCACAATTTTTTTTAGGTCCTCTGAAAAATCAATCGAAAGGACGGTTGATCGGACAAATTCTGCTCCAAAATCGTTTGCTTGGGCTTGCATACGATTTAAAAGTTCCAGTCCCGTAACTTCTTCACGAACGCCGGGATAATTGGCGATTTTGTGAGTAATCGCAAGCGTACCGGCTTTAGGTGCTTTGTCGATAACAAGTGTTTTTAACTTTCCTCGTGCGGCATAGACCGCTGCCGAAGCTCCTGCAGGACCGCCTCCGATAGTTACTAGGTCATATACCTGGCCTAATACTTCAGCTGTAACTGGTTTGAAAACTGAGTCTGAATCTATTTTTTCAGGTGCTGGGGCATTTGTAACTGGGAGGGATAGTTCCTCAGAAATTTCCAATAGTTTTTTGAACTTTTTCAGTTGGAATCCTAAAACTAGTTTTCCGTCTATTAAAGTTGCTGGAGTACCCATTATTTTACGTTCTCTTAATTCATCGAAATATTGTTTGTGAACGGAGGCGTTCCGTTCTTCATATTCAATTCCCCAATCCTTAAGTTGTGCTTTTACCTTTTCACAATGTGGGCAGCCTGTACTACTATACACAATTACTTCATGAACTGACATATTCAACATCTCCAATCCTAAGTAGGTCAATGGACTATTATTACATTATGGTTTACTTATAATTAGGCTGTGTTAAACTAGAATGTTGATTTCCGTTCCAGGCACTCGCTTTCCGCGGGGCGGGCGGTGAGCCTCCTCGGCACTAAGCGCCTGTGGGGTCTCACCTGTCCCGCTGCTCCCGCAGGAGTCTTCGCGCCTTCCACTCCAATCAACATTGTGCAAAAAATCAACATTGAGCTTTAACGCAGCTTATAATTAAAATAATAATATTTAGTTACATGAAAGTCAATATCTTTTAATAATAATTATAAATAAGGTAACTGGAGGTTAAAAAAAGTCCAACATATGATCATGTTGGACAAAGGGATTAGGTCTAAATATTTAAACAGCTTTACCAAGATATGCTGTAAGCATCCAAATATGCTTTTCAAGCCCAGAGTGGATTGCAAGAAGCATATCTCCAGTTGTTTCGTCGTTTAATTCACTAGCTAAGCTCATGGCTTCTTTTAATTCACCAGTGATCAAAGTAAAATCACTAATAATAGCCTGAACCATTTCATGGGATGATTCTGTGCCAGTGGCTTCCTTAATAGATGCAGTTTCAAGATTTTCTTTCATCGTCGCAACTGGTTTTCCACCAATAGAGAGTAAACGTTCAGCGATGACATCTACGTGTAGGCCAGCTTCATTATAAAGTTCCTCAAATTTGATATGTAAAGTGAAAAATTGCTCACCTTTTACATACCAATGGAAATTATGGAGTTTAGTGTACAATACGGACCAATTGGCAATTTGTTTGTTAAGGACTGTTGCAAGTTGTTGTTTCATAGGAATTCCTCCTTAATTTTGGTGTACCTATATTAATTCTAATAAAAGGGAGATTCTCCTCTTTCAAATTGCACAACTGTTTGTCTAGTTTGTGACAAAATACACAATCACAATTGTGCACATTAACGTATCACCGTATCGGGGGTCAGGCACCCTTCATTATATTAATGTGCTAACGCGTGAAAAAGGCGTTTTTCTCTATTCATTCTTTGACTATAGGAGTAAAATGGTTTCATTAATAATAGAAAATTACTGGAGCGAATGAGATGTTTCAAAAAATAAACCGATTTCTTGAAAGATTAATGCCAATGATTACTCCAACAAGTGTTGTATTTGGGGTCATTTTGGTAGATCACCTTAAACATTGGTCATATTTAGTCCCCTGGATATTTGCCTTTATGACGTTTTCTGGGAGTTTAGGATCCAATTTTAAATCACTAAAGGATGCTGTCGGACATCCAATGCGCTTGTTCACTGTCCTCATCATTCTTCATATCATCATGCCAGTTTGGGCATTTTTCCTTGGAAATGTAACATTCGGGGGAGATGTTCACACGATAACGGGGATTGTTTTAGCGGCAGTTATACCAACAGGGATTACTAGCTTTATTTGGGTCTCAATTTATAGAGGAAACCTTGCTTTAGCACTTTCGATTATTTTGGTGGATACTTTCCTTTCCCCTTTTATTGTCCCGTTTAGTGTTTCCTTGTTCGCAGGGGAGAAGGTTGTAATCGATATTTTCGGTATGATGAAGGGATTATTTGGGATGGTCGTGCTTCCATCTATTCTGGGAATGTTGTTGAATGAACTGACAAAGGGAAGGATCAAACTACAACTGGGAACGAAGTTAGCTCCTTTTTCTAAAGTGGGACTTGCTGCAGTGGTGATGATTAATAGTTCAGTTGTTGCACCGTATCTAATCCACGTCAATATGAAACTTTTACTCATTGCTGGTCTGGGATTCACTGTCTCAGCATCAGGTTATTTATTTTCGTGGATGATCGGCAAGTTTTTAAAATGGAATAGAGAAGATGTTGTTACGCTAATGTTTACAGGTGGAATGAGAAATATTAGTGCTGGTGCCGTTTTAGCAGTTTCCTATTTTGAGCCTGCTGTTGCGGTTCCTGTCGTGATCGGGATGCTATTTCAACAAGTGCTGGCATCACTTTTTGGTCATCTCCTTCACAAATCCTATCTTAAACCAGTTCCAGGAAGAGGAAATGAAGTTGCATAAAAAAGGTGCCTGCCCCGACATGTCAATACCTTAACGCGCTGGGGGTCAGGCACCATATAGTACTTTAAAGTGGTACAGTAAAGGAATTATTGTACTTCTTTTGGCACGGTTAATCCAAGTCCTTCTGCAACCCGTTTTCCATATTCCTTGTCTGCTTTATAGAAATGGCCGATTTGGCGGAGTTTAATTTCCTCTTTTTCAACGGGCTTTATCGCACCCACAATGGTTTCAACAAGCCGTGTCCGTTCCTCCACACTCAGTAAGCGATACAGGTCTCCTGCTTGGGTAAAATGATCATGGTGGTCATACGCCACATTTTCAGCCACCCCAGTAACCGGGTAGGCAGCCTGCTTATTTTCTGGAGTTTCGGTTGGGCCTCCATAACTGTTTGGTTCATAGTTAATCGAACTGCCTCCATTATCATTGAATTGAGATTGGCCATCACGTTGGTAATGGTTTATTTCATTCTTAGGACGATTAATTGGCAGCTGGTTATGCTGAACACCAACCCGGTAACGATGGGCATCAGTGTAGGCAAACAACCTTCCTTGCAACATTTTATCTGGTGAGACATCAATACCTGGAACCAAAGTACCTGGTGAGAATGTGGCTTGTTCCACTTCTGCAAAATAGTTTTCAGGATTTCGGTTTAACATCATTCGTCCGACTTCGATCAAAGGATAATCCTTTTGTGACCACACCTTTGTGACATCAAATGGATCAAAACGATACGTATTAGCATCTTCTAAAGGCATGATTTGGACATGAAGCTTCCACGTTGGATAATCTCCTTTGTCAATTGCATTAAATAAGTCCTCTGTATGATAGTCAGGGTTCTCTCCAGCAATTTTTGTTGCGACGTCAGAGGCTAGGTTTTTAATGCCTTGTTCTGTTTTAAAGTGGTATTTGATCCAAACTCCTTCACCGGCATCATTTGTCCATTTGAAAGTGTGACTTCCATAGCCATTCATGTGGCGTAATGTCGCTGGTATTCCACGATCAGACATGAGGATTGTTACTTGATGAAGCGATTCAGGTGAGAGGGACCAGAAATCCCAAACTGCATTTGGATCTTTTAAGTGTGTTTGTGGATTCCGTTTTTGTGTATGAATAAAATCAGGAAATTTAATTGCGTCGCGGATAAAGAATACTGGTGTGTTATTCCCAACAATATCGTAATTTCCGTCTTCAGTATAAAATTTTATAGCAAAACCACGTGGATCCCGGACCGTTTCCGATGAACCAAGTTCCCCAGCGACAGTGGAGAAACGGGCAAAAAGCGGTGTACGTTTGCCGACTTCTGATAAGAACTTCGCTTTTGTATATTTCGTTAAATCATTGGTCACCTCAAAATAACCATGGGCACCTGCACCTTTTGCGTGAACCACTCTTTCAGGAACACGCTCCCTGTTAAAGTGAGCCAATTTTTCGAGCAAATGAACATCCTGTAACAATGTTGGTCCTCTTGATCCCGCTGTCATCGAGTTTTGATTATCTCCAACAGGAGCACCCCAACTCGTAGTTAGTTTCTTGTTTTTTTTGGTCATGAATGGATCACCCCAATTTATCATTATTAGTAGAAAATCAAACGAAGGAAAGATATTACACTTAAGATAATATTAGATAAGCATCAAATATATTTACAAAAGACTCCGACATTTATTGCATAAAAAGAACCTGACCATCGGCGCTTAAACGCGTTAACGCACCGGGGGTCAGGCACCATTTAATACAGTACAGCATTAATTCGATAATTAATATTGAACCTTGTATTTTTTGAGTTTTTTTACTACGTAGATTACTCCGGAAATCCATAGGACGAAGAGAATGCTATAAATAGCGAGCATGGCTGAGCTTGAGACATTAATAGTCAGTAGGAGCGTTCTCACATTTGTAAGAATGATCATTCCTCCGACCAGAACCCCGAGCAAATGCGAAGGGATAATTTTGACTAACCATGCCGCGATCGGGGCTGCGATAATTCCCCCAATCATCAAGGCAAAGACCCAAATGAAGTTAATCTCACCCCACCCAAGTGAAAATAAAAAACCTATTGTAGCAGAAACAGAGATGGCGAATTCACTAGTATCAACAGAGCCAACTACCTTTCTAGTTTCAATATTGTTCTTTGAAAGGAGTACAGGTGTCGTGATTGGTCCCCACCCACCTCCACCGGTTGAGTCAAAAAATCCAGCAATAAAACCTAGGGGGATAAAAAACTTTTTATTAAAATCTGGCTGTTTTTTCTCTTTTACATCAACCTTTTTAAAAAGAAATCGGTAAATAACAAAACATCCTAGTCCGAGTAAAAATAAGGAAATGTAAGGCTTTATAATATCACCAGGTATGCTTCCTAAAAAAATTGCCCCAATGAAGGCTCCAACTGATCCAGGAATCAATAATCTTTTAACAATATTTTTGTCGACGTTACCGAACCTGATATGAGAAATACCCGATGCTGCTGTGGTGACGACTTCAGCTAGATGGACGGATGCGGAAGCGGCAGCTGGTGCGATACCGAACAATAATAAAAGGGAAGTGGAAGTAACACCATAAGCCATTCCTAGCGACCCGTCTACCAATTGAGCACAAAGTCCAATTACCGCAAGAATGATCAACTTTTTCAAAAAAACATCTCCTTTTTCGTACCAGCCCGAGTGTTTTACAAATACAACTTTTATAAAAATTAGCCAAGGATTAATACGAGTGGTGACGACTTAGTGTTTAAAGTAACAAATTCTAAGAAACTTTCTAACCCATATTATGAAACCCAAACAATCTAGGTCACCAGTCCAGTAGAAATTGGGTAATTGCCCATAAAAAAAGAAAAGGTACCTGCCATTCGGTTGTTTCATACTCTAACGAACCGAGGGCAGACACCCTTTCTTATAGAAAAGACTTATTTTTGTTCATTTTTCCATTTTTCGAATTTGAGGTGTTTAAGGTGGTTTGAAAATTCCTCTTTACTAGCGCCCTCATTTATTGCTAAGGAAATCAACTCTTCCCACTCTTCATCTAAAGTTAGGTCTGTTTGATTTACTGAATTTGGAGTGAGAATTATATTGTCAATGCTAATTTCTAATGAATCCGCAATTTTAATTAAAAAATGAAGAGAGGGGTTACTCTTTACATCCCTTTCAATATGGCTCAAGTAGGATTTAGAAACATGAGCAAGTTTTGCTAGCTTTGATAGGGAATAGCCTTTTAATTCCCTGAAATATTTGATTCGTTGGCCGATCATATTTGTTCACCTTCCTTTAGCTCCTGTTTAATAGTAGGAGTCGATTAATAGTAATATAAAGAACCAATTGTTCCTTATATAGAGCTACGAAGTGGGATTAATAACAATAAAAAAACAGGAAATAGATTGGTGAAATTGAGATAATCCGTTCCTTCTTAAGGTGTTTCTCATTGGACTTTTTTCATATAATAACATAAGATGTTCTTTAAAAAGAACAAAAATATCCGCGAGATAAACTTATAATTATAGATTATTTTCAGGTTAATAATTCTTTATTAAGAACAAGGAGGCGCCCCTGTTGATATTTTTATTCCATTATTTATCTTTATTAAATATGTTCGACGCTATCATTACTTTTGTGGGGTTGGAAAATTCCTTAATTCAAGAAATGAACCCGATAATGAATAAAGTATATGAAATCAATCCGATTTTATTTTTATTTTCAAAATTCTCTCTATCATTTTTACTATATTTATTTATTTTCTTAAAAAAAGTGCCAAAATCTAAATCCCCAAGAATAATAACCTACCTCGCATCTGGTATATACACCATCATATTCATCCTTCACTGCTTCTGGATAATCGGACTTCCCTATCTGTAATACAGTAAAGCACTGGGGGTCAGGCACCTCATTTCGCTTTAAAGCGTTAAAATTAAATATATTGTGAATGATTGGGATTTTCATAGACTGACGGTCGGTCTGGGGTTTATAATGAACTTAATTAATCGATGTCAAGATTGACTAGGAGTGAGATATTGATGAAAAACTGGAGACGAATTCAGTTATTATTAATGTTCTTGTTATTGCCGGCTTTACTAAACTATTTCTCCCCTTATTTAGTGATTGATGGAGCAACCCACGGAATAGCAACAGGAGCCTTTGTTATTTGGTCATTAATGTTTATCCTTTCACTTTTCGCAGGCCGAATTTTTTGTTCATACGTTTGCCCTTATGGTGGACTTCAGGAGGCTATTGATAAAACCATCAATAAGCCATTAAAGGAAATCAAATGGCTGAGAACATTTAAATTGGGATTAGGTATGGTGTGGGTAGCCATATTTATATACGTACTTTTGCTTCAAGGTGGTTTTTCTTCATTTAATTTCTTTTATTTAACAGAGAATATTGTCTCAGTTGACCATTGGTCCCACTTATTAATGTATTACATCATCATAATTGGGATTGGAATATTACCATTTATTCTTGGTAAAAGAGCTTCCTGCCACTATTTGTGCCCTATGTCTATCCTAAATATCGTGGGGACCAAATTCAAAAATCACATGCCATATCCATCTCTCCGTTTAGTTGCAAGGTCTAGTACATGTTCGGGATGTAAACAATGTAATAAAGCTTGCCCAATGAGTATTGATGTATTGGAAATGGTTAAGAAAAATAATACCAATAATATGGAATGTATTTTATGTGGAGAATGCACGAGGGCTTGTAAAACTGGTTCAATCCAGTGCAAATTTACGAATTGAATTAGTGAGGTTTTGTAAATGACTAGAGAAATGAAAAGTCCAGAGGATCGTAAAAAACAAATTATGGACACAGCAACAAAGCTTTTCAATAACCAAGGATATGAAAAGACGTCAGTCAACGCCATCATCAATGAGGTCAATATTGCTAAGGGGACCTTTTATTATTATTTTAAATCAAAGGATGAGCTCCTGTTGGCAATCATTGACAATTACTATACTGATTTTGTCCATGAAATTGTATTGATTAGTGATGATCCATTACTAAATCCTTTTGTAAAAATAAATACTATATTGAGGAAACTTATAAATCCCTCTTCACAATCTAGTCCTTTTTCTAGTTATATTGATGATGATAGGTCAAATAAGATTCATAGCAACTTAGAAGAAAAATTTAGATTTCACTTCCATCCAGTGTTGACGAAAGTATTACAGGAAGGTGTTGAACAGGGGGTATTCATGTTGGATTATCCCGAAGAACTAAGCGAGATATTACTTATTGGCATTCAAGGATACATCCATTATCATCTACCATATTTTGAGGACCCACAATATGCCTATAAAAAATTAAAAGCAATTGAGGAATTATTTAATAAAGTTTTGGTGAACCCAGTTGGGAGACTCGTCTTATTGTAAATTGTAATTATAGTGCCTGACCCCCAGTACTGTACAGTACTGGGGGTCAGGCACCACATTTTACACTAACGTATTAAAGCAAGCACTGCCTGTTTAGTTGTTTCTTAGGACGACAATGGTTACACGGCGGTTTGCTTGGCGGTGTTCGTCTGAATCATTTGGAAAGAGGGGATGTTGTTCCCCATATCCAGTAAATTGAAGACGGTTTGCAACAATATTTCTTGCTTCAAAAAAATGAAGCACACTAGCTGCTCGTGCACCAGATAACTCCCAATTGGAAGGAAAGGATGAACTATGTATAGGTACATCATCCGTATGGCCTTCAATATTAATTGGATTTGGAACGGTATTGATTAACCCCAAAATGCCGCTCAAAGTTTGATATGAATTCTGCTTTATATCCGCTTTCCCAGAATCAAATAAAACCACTTCTTGTAAGGAGATTTCAATGCCTCTTTTTGTATCTTGAAGAGTGATTACAGCGTTTAAATGGTTATCTGCCAGGTATTTTTCCAATTGTTGTCTCATTTGTTCAAGCTCAGGGTCAATCTGGGCACCTTTTTCTTCTTTTGAAACTTGTTCGGACTTCTTATTCGGTAGCTGAGTAGAGAGCCCTGAATTTTTATCAGGAATTTTGGTTCCTGTAAGTTCGGATTTAAAGGATTCCATAATTGATTGATACTTTACCTTATCAACATTACTTGCTGCAAACAAAACAATAAAAAGGGCAAGTAAAAGAGTTAAGATATCTGCATAGGGTATGAGCCAGGATTCACTGATATGACCTTCATCATCATCATCATCCAGCCTTTTACGAAATTTACTCATGATGTTTCTCCTCCACGATCTTTTCATACTTCTTTCTATCTTTCGGAGGTATATAAACAGATAATTTAATCTCTAAAGCCCTTGGAGAAAGTCCGCGATAAATACCCAACAGCCCTTCAATAATTAACATCTTTAATTCTTGTTCCTTTTTGGAAAATCGTCTCAGTTTGTTAGCAATCGGATGCCACAAAACATAACCAGAAAAAATCCCAAGCAAAGTAGCAATAAAGGCTGCTGAAATCGAATGTCCAATCTTCTCCACATCATCTAGATTTCCTAGTGAAGCAATCAACCCAATAACTGCCCCAAGTACTCCCAGCGTAGGTGCATACGTTCCCGCCTGGGTAAAAATCAGTGCACCTGTTTTGTGCCGTTTATCAATCGCTTCCAACTCTTCTACTAAGACTCCTTCAATATATTCAATATCGTGACCGTCAATAATCATTTCAAGTCCTTTTCTGAAAAAAGGCTCTTTTATACTATTGGCAATTTCCTCTAGGGCGAGCAATCCTTCTTTTTTTGCAATTTCAGCACATTTAACTAGATTGGCAACTTCTTCAACCATGGGTGGAAGTTTAGGTTCAAAAAAGGCAATTTTTAATAAGGAAGGAATCCTTTTTAGTTCACTACGTGGAAATGCAACCATAATTGAGGCAACCGTTCCCCCAAAAATAACGAGGAATGCTGCCGGATTGTTTAACGCCGCTAGTGAAGCTCCCTTTAAAACCATTCCAACACCTATTGCAAGGAGTGCTAATACAATTCCAATAATAGACATTACTTTCTCCTTTATTTTAGAAAAATGGTATTCTGATTTCATTTTACGCTAAACAGTAAAATTCGACAATTATGTTTTTTGATTAAAGTTTGAGTTTATTTGTAAATTTTATCAAAATGTATCAAAATATATAAGAAATAAGGTGGAATATTAATTGACGCAATATAATTTATCTAGTAGTTTTTAAATTATACATAGAAAATCATCCATGTCCTTTTAACAAAAGTTAAAAATGTTAGGAAAATAAAAGTCTCTCAACTTTTTAAATTTTGAGAGACACTATAAGGTGATAGAATGCAAGATATTGGTCTGGTAAGATTAAGTCAAATAATTTATGACTATTGCGGATTAAGTTATACTGACCGCATTCCCAATTTAGTACAAAAGATAGGAAAACGGGTTAACGAACTAGGACTTTCATACCAAGATTATTGTGATTATTTAAAAAAGTCCACTATGGAATGGGATGCTATCGTAGAGTTACTAACGATCAACGAAACTTATTTTTATCGTGAGGAAAATCAGTTAATTGAGTGTTGCTCGATTGTTTTACCCAAGTTAAAGGAGAAAATAGGAGATCGGCCGCTACGGATATGGAGTGCAGCTTGCTCATCTGGTGAGGAGCCTTACACGCTCGCAATGATGATTCAGGATTCAGGAAAATTTCTGCCAGGTACAATAGAAATCATCGCTACGGATATCAACAGAAAGGTTCTCCAAAAGGCAGAAAAAGGGTGGTATCATTCTGGATCATTCGCTTTTCGAAGAATACCTGAAAAACTGCTGAAAAAATATTTTTTAGAGGAAAATGGCGGATATCAAATTAATCCATCGATTCGAAAAATGGTTAAATTTGAGCATTTAAATCTCCTTAACAATGGACAATTAGGACAAATTGGCAAGGTGGATGTTATTTTTTGTCGGAATGTTTTAATCTATTTTGACCAAGTGACGACCAGGCAGGTGATCTTTAACCTGCATAAATGTCTAACACCGGGAGGTTATTTATTTCTTGGTCATGCAGAATCGATTACGGATATGAACTTAGGGTTTAAAAAAGTGGACTCAGATAAGACTTTTTATTATCGAAAGGAAACTGATTAGAATGCAACAATACCGTGTATTAGTGGTAGATGATTCTGCCTTTATGAGGAGGGCAATTAGCCAAATACTTGAGCAGGATCCTCAATTTATAGTGATTGGAATTGCCAGGAATGGTTTGGATGCCGTTGAAAAAGTTCAGCGGCTTATGCCTGACCTTGTCACCATGGATGTCGAAATGCCGGAAATGAATGGTCTAAGAGCGCTAGAGCAAATTATGAAAATATCTCCAGTTCCAGTGGTGATGTTAAGCTCTTATACAGGAGAAGGTGCACTTGAAACGCTGGATGCACTTGAGCTCGGTGCAGTTGATTTCTTTTTAAAAGACAATCTAATCAAGAATTCGAAAGACTACAGGCAAATTCATGAGTTTTTGCAACGTTTAAAGGCCGTTGCACAAGCGACACTACCGAAAACGGATATTATGTTTCAACCAAAAGTTAAAGAAAGTAAAAAAGGAAAACAACGGATAATTGAACTCCTTTTCATAGGCTGTTCTACCGGAGGCCCATCCGCATTACAAACGATCCTTCCACGTTTTCCAAAAGACTTTCCGATTCCGATTGTAGTTGCTCAACATATGCCCCCGAGTTTTACCAAACCACTGGCGGAACGGTTTAATAACTTGTGTCAGTTGAATGTGGAAGAAGTCAAGGATGACCAGGTAGTTTTAGCAGGTACTATTTACATCGCACCATCGGGTTATCAAACAAAACTGAAAAAAAGATTGGATGGCACAGTTATTTTTAAAGTCGAAAATCCAGAAATGGATCAAACATTATATAAGCCATGCATTGATATAACTGTAGGGTCAGCTGCCCAAATTTATAAGGATCGGCTGTTGTCTGTCATCTTAACCGGAATGGGAACTGATGGGACAAAAGGATGCGAACTTGTAAAGAAATATGGTGGCTATGTTTTTGTGGAAGCAGAAGAGTCCTGTATCGTTTACGGAATGCCAAAGTCGGTATTGGAAGCAGGATTTGCAGATGGCCAATATCTTATATCACGGATTTATGATGAGGTTAATTCCTTTATAGAATTCGTTTAAACATTAGAACAAATTACATGGATATATTGATAGGTAAGGTTTTTGAAATATTTATAAAAATATTTTCATCGCTTAAACAAAAACTATCAAAAAATAGATAAAGAAAGATTGAAAAAATTGTTTGTCATCGAAAATACTTATGACGAAAAGGGGCCTATGAGTTATAATTGAGCATAATTGGAATTCCAAAACCGGATGAAAGGAGGTTATTTATTTGGAGGTCATTCCGATTCCTATCAAAATAAATCAAACAAACCATTTGGGTGGTGGAAAACCAAAGATAAACAATCAAAACAATGCTCTTTCAAATTCCTTTGGTCGAATATTTGAAATGTTTAATAACTTACATAAATCACCCAGATTATCAGAACAAAATGAAGCGGATTCTTCAAATTGCATGTCAGATTTAACTAATACTGAAAAGAATGATTCAAAAAATATGGATGTTGGAGATTCTGGAAATATAAACTCTTTAATTGCTTTAATAGCTGCTAGATTCCAGCAAGCTCAAATATCGCCTGCAGATCTGAAAGACTTGTCCATAAACGATTCTATAGGGAGTGTTAGTCAATCGCAACCAACTTCTGTTTTAACTATGTTAAACTCACTCCAACAGGGCACAGCAGAAATTAGGATGAATAACCCCAACTTAAAGATAGTGGCGGAGGAATTGGATAAAGCAGGTTTATCAATCTCGACTGAGTTGGTAGAACAAGTAGTAGAATTAATAAATAAATTCAAGTTACCTGAAAAACAAAACCTGAATGGAATTCCTAATATTTTGGGCGATGACATTCAGCCTGAATTTGATACATTTCGTAGTGTAACAGGCACCGAAAAAGGAATGGAAACCCATAAAAGTAGAGTAGAAATGGATCCATTACTAAAATCGGTAGAAGAATCGAGTGTTGTTAAAGTCACAGTAAGTGAAAAGGACCAAATTCCATTAATGAAACCAATGGAGGAACCAAGTAGTATTCATTTTAATGGAGACATTGCATTAACAGAACATCTGGATGAACAAACAACTGTAGATACACTTGGGATAATGGTAAACAAACAGTTACATCAACCTAATAAGGTTTATGACGAAAAGAAATTTGTGCCGCCACCCGTCGTTCCGGTTTCTCAATTTGTTCCGGAAGTGAGTGAATGGATTGGTGGTTTTTTTAGATCATTGCCTGAACAATCCGGTAGCACTGAAGCCAGATTTTCTTTAATTCCTGAATATTTAGGATCTATTCAGATTAACATTACGGTTGAAAAGGGTAATGTAGCTGCAAAAATAGTAACAAATACAACTCTCTCAAAAAAGGCGATAGAAGATCAAATGTCCGACTTGAGACAGTTACTGCAGCAGAATGGTACCCCTATTCAAAAACTGGATATTATCTATCGTCCACTACAATTTGTGGATTCAACTCTAATAGATCAATCCTTTTTGTCAACATTATCTGAAAAACAAAGTATTCTGTCAACCGTGGAAGGCAAAGAGTTCCAGGCTCCCGTGCTAAATCAAGATGAAGTATCTAGTGTAATGGAAACACTTGAAAATAGAGTTGAGAAAACTTCATTTTCAAGACATCAAGTTGAGCAACCTACTTTCGATACATCAGAAGTACCAGTATATCAAAACCTACAACACCCCGACAAAATGAGTGTGGAAAAGGCATTTGTGCCGCCACCTGTCGTTCCAGTTTCTCAATTTGTTCCGGAAGTGAGTGAGTGGATTGGAGGGTTTTTAAGAACCATTCCTGAAGAATCAGGCAGTACTGAAGCTAGGTTTGCATTAAATCCAGAACATTTAGGACCAATTCAGATCAAAATCACAACCGAGAAGGGTAAAGTAACGGCTCAAATTGTTACGGAAACATCTTTCGCGAAAGAAGCCTTAGAAGGCCAGTTGCCCCACTTGAGGCAGGCATTGCAGCAGCATGGGATCTTAGTTCAAAAACTAGATATCACTCAGCAATCGGTGCCAAGCACTGACCTATCTCAAACGAATTCAACCTTCTCACAAGGGGGAGGCAGTAATTCCCATGAGCAGCGAACGCTTACTTCACCGCAGAATGGATCAAAAAAACAGAGAGATTCAAATCAAAAGGAAATGGAAAAAGATATGGTAATTAGTACATACGGGGTGGCTGGAAGAATGACTGCATCAAGCGTCGACTTTTCTGCCTAGAAAGGAGTCTGGGGTTCTTTGAGTAGCTGGATAGATGTTACAAATACATCGAATAATAACTCTATTTACAAAAATATCAACAATTTCGAACAAAAAACCACATTGGGAAAGGATGATTTTCTTAGAATTTTAACGACACAACTATCAAACCAAGATCCTACCAACCCACTACAAGATAAAGATTTTATCGCACAGATGGCAACATTTAGTTCATTAGAGCAAATGACAAATCTAAATAGTTCGTTTGACAAATTTGCTAGTCTTCAAATGAGTCAGTATGCAGGGACCATTGGCAAAGAGATTAGTTGGATGCCTGAAGGGGCAACATCTGTTAAAACGGGTGTTGTCGATGGAGTATCAGCACAAGAAGGTAACTTTTTTTATACGGTTGGGGATGAAAAGGTTCCCATGGAAAGTATTATCGAGATTAAGCAAACAATTCCTGAATAGAAATAATCCAAACAATACGTAAAAAATAAGGAGGATATAAAATGTTAAATTCATTTTACACTGGCGTTACCGGGATGAAGGGCTTCCAAACAAAACTTGATGTGATCGGAAATAATATTGCCAATGTTAATACGGCAGGGTTTAAAAAAAGTCGTGTCGTTTTTCAAGATTTCTTCAATCAAAATATTGCTGGACCATCTGCACCAACTGCTCTCCGTGGTGGAGTGAATCCGAAGCAAATTGGTCTTGGGACAAGGATTGCTTCTATTGATACCGTCCATACACCAGGAAGTCCAGTAACAACGAATATTGGTACCGACTTAAGTATTGATGGAGATGCCTATTTTGTTGTTTCACCATCTAATGGGTCACCGGTAAATTATTTAACAAAAGCAGGGAATTTCTCACGGGATGCAAATGGAACATTAGTCAATTCCAATGGCTATTATGTGTTAGGGACAAATGAGGACGCAACTTTAAACCCACAACCACAAATAATAAAAATAATAGAAGATGAAGTAAATTTAGATCCAGTAACTAACCTTCCGTTAAAATTCACATCTTTTTCAATTGACACCAATGGTGACATCAACGTGGTTGATGAAGATGGAAATAGCGGAAAATTAGCAATCAATTCCACTGGTAAATATTATTTGAACGATGGCAATACTCCTGCTACTCAAAATGAAATTATTTCCATAGGAACCAAGGTTGTTTCTAATCCTGGTGGCTTAAAAAAGGTTGGGAACACCATGTTTGAGGAAACTGCAAACTCCGGAGTATCTACTATGGATCGTATTGTATACAATGATGGAGGCCAAATCAATTCCGGCGCCCTTGAAATGTCTAACGTGGATTTAACCGATGAATTTACTGAAATGATCGTGGCACAGCGTGGTTTTCAAGCTAATGCGAAAACCATCACGACTTCTGACACCATAATGGATGAAATTGTTAATTTAAAACGATAGCCATTTATAAATAATAGAATGTCCTTTTTCTCCTACTATTTAAATATAAGTTAATTACAGAAAATTAAAAGATTCCATAACTCATGGAAGAGTTAGGGGGATGCCTTTTGGCAGATGTATTATCACAACAAGAGATCGATGCCCTTTTATCAGCCGTAAATAACGGTGATCTGAAAGTATCTGATGTCGAAGAGGAAAAGAAAAAAGTAAAAGTCTATGATTTCAAACGTGCAATGCGTTACTCTAAGGAACAATTGCGAAGTATTTCGCGAATACATGAGAATTTTGCACGGTCCTTGACTTCCTATCTATCAGCTCAATTAAGAACGTATGTTCAAATTGAAATCGAACTGGTTGATCAAGTAATCTACCAGGAATTTATCGCCTCTCTTCCTTCAAAGACCATTTTGAATATTTTTGAGGTGCAGCCAATGGATGCAAAAATGGCCTTGGATATTAATCCACAAGTGGCCTACGCCATCTTAGAACGGATGCTTGGAGGTCAAGGCGGGCCTGCAAATGTTAACGGAACTTTAACGGAAATTGAAACAATGCTGATCCAAAAGGTTTTTTCCCAAGCATTTGATCTCTATCCTTATGTATGGGAAAATATTGAAAATTTAACGGTAAAATTTGAAGGACTTGAATCCAATCCGCAATTTATCCAAATTGCTGCTGCAAATGACACTGTGATTTTAATTGCTCTTCGAATAACAATAGGGGAGTTCACAGGAAGAATAACGCTATGTTTACCGCATTTAATTATTGAACCAGTGCTACCCAAATTAGCATCTCATCAATGGTATTCAACGATTGCGAAAACAAACGTACCCCAGCAAGATAAAATTATGCAAAACTTGGATAATGTTCCTGTACCAATGATTGCTGATCTGGGAAGAGCGACGTTACAGGTTGCCGATCTGATCAACTTGCAGGTTGGAGATGTGATTGGAATTGACACTGGGAAAATTCAAGTAAAAGTAGGGAATTTCACAAGGTTTTTAGGGAATCCGGGGTTACAAAAAGGGCATTATGCTGTTCAGATTGATCAAGTAATTCAAGCGGAAGGAGATGATTTTTAGGATGAGCGAGGGTTCACTATCACAAGAAGAGATTAATGCGCTCTTCAATCAGGGAGAAATAAACCATGCATTTACGATCGATGACTTTTTGAGCCCTATGGAGCAGGATGCACTAGGGGAGATTGGAAATATTTCTTTAGGAAGCTCTACCACAGCTCTTTCCACTTTGTTAAACCAAAGGGTAGAAATAACAGCGCCGGTGTTGGTTGTTATCAAAAGGGAAAAGATGGAAGAATTGATAAGAGAAAAACATGTTGCAGTACATGTGGATTATACATCGGGTATCCACGGCAAAAATTTGTTAATGATTAAAGAAAATGACGCAAAAATAATCGCCAATTTGATGATGGGCGGTGATGGTATTGATTTAGAACCTGAACTTTCAGAGCTCCATCTCAGTGCTGTCCAAGAAGCAATGAACCAGATGATGGGCTCGGCTGCAACATCCATGTCTACCATGTTCCATCAAAAAGTGGATATATCCCCACCTGAAATTGATGTACTTGGGTTTCCTCCAAAAAAGTTGGAGGACCTTGGAGATGATATTATTATTGAGATTTCATTTCGTTTGAAAATAGGAGAATTGATCGATTCCAAAATGATTCAATTCATTCCACTTTCTTTTGGAAAGGAAATGATCGAAATGATTTTTAATCAGGGGGATTCAACCGAATTTAGCAAAGTTTCGGATGAGCCAATCGTCACTCCTGCTCAGAAATCGGTAAACCAAGTACCAATTGGCCAAACATCAGCAAACCAACCGATATCTGATTCGTCGCCGAATCGTCGACAGGATCAACAAGTGTCTGTCAATCCAACTGCAAATGCCAATGTCCAAAAAGTAGAATATTCTACTTTTTCAGAGGGGCCTGCTTCAAGTACAGGTACAAACAATATTGATATGTTGTATGATATTCCACTTGAAATTACGGTGGAGTTGGGCCGTACCAAATTACCAATTCGAAAAATCCTTGAATTGGCGCCTGGTTCTGTTATACAACTTGATAAATTGGCAGGAGAACCAGTTGATATTTTAGCAAATCACAAATTGATTGCTAAAGGAGAAGTGGTCGTAATCGAAGAAAATTTTGGTGTACGAATCACAGATATTATTAGCCCTATTGACCGTCTAACCAAAATGACCAAGTAACAATCAACAATGAATATTGGAGGAAAAGGCAATGGCACGTGTTTTAATCGTTGATGATGCTGCTTTTATGCGAATGATGTTAAAAGATATCTTAAAAAAAAATGAAATTGAAGTTATAGGGGAAGCCGTCAATGGAACAGAGGCTTTGGAAAAATACATAGAGCTTCAACCAGATGTCGTGACCATGGATATTACCATGCCAGAAAAAGATGGGATTACGGCTGTCAAGGAAATAAGGGCATTATTTCCGCAAGCTAAAATTATTATGTGTTCTGCAATGGGGCAGCAACCGATGGTCTTAGAAGCAATCCAAGCCGGCGCAAAAGATTTCGTAGTTAAACCTTTTCAGGCAGAACGTGTTATGGAATCGATAAAAAAGGTACTGGGAAACTAGACATCGAAATCATTTTCCAACTTTAAAAATAGATAAATGAAAAGCGAGTAGTGGATGGAACAAGTAGGATGTTCTATCTCACTCGCATTTTTTATAGGGGTGGTTGGTAGCACTCTAATGTAATTTTTGAAATATCCAGACTTCTTAGAATGTCAAAATTGTGATATTTAATCAAAAAGTTTCATTTATTGATAAAAAACTATCAAAAAATTTCGATATTAAAATAGTAAATTATGCTAATATTAGTATGTATTTAGGTTAAAAAGGTATAGTCAGATCCAATTTCATGGGGGACTAATCTGCATGTTATTTCAGCGAGGGGAGTTTGAAATGGATTCCAACGAATATTTAGAAATGTTTATCGAAGAATCAAAAGAACATTTGCAGTCGATAAACAACGAGTTGTTAAAACTTGAAACGGAACCAGAGAACACATCGATTGTAAATGAAATTTTTCGTTCGGCCCACACTTTTAAAGGGATGGCAGGAGCGATGGGCTTTGAAGACCTAGCTTCCTTGACACACGAAATGGAAAATGTGCTGGATTTGGTTCGCAATTCCAAATTAAATATTAATTCCCAAATTATGGATGTTGTTTTTAAGTGCGTTGATTTAATCCAAAAAATGGTGGACAGTATTGAGCAAGGGGGGGATGGCAAAGAAAATGTCTCCGATGTGGTGAACCAGCTTTCCATGCTTAAAAACCCAACTGTATCACAGCCGGAAATTCCATCAAAATCGTCCTGGGAACCGAGTGATTTGCCAGAACTAGTGCTTGATGAGTATCAACTTGATATCATTAATGAAGCAAAAAATATCGGTAATTATGTTTATCAAATCAAGGTGACAATAAATGAAAAGTGTGTAATGAAATCTGTAAGGGCATACATGATTTTTCAATCCGCAGAAGAACTTGGTGAAATCATTCAGTCGATTCCACCAGTTGATCAAATAGAGCTAGAAAATTTTGATGACTCGTTCAGCATTTTACTGCTGTCGGAGCGAGATGCCAAAGATATTCAATCACATTTACTGAAAATTTCTGAGATAAATGAAATCATCATTTCTGAAATCACCGAACCTGAAATGAATGTGATCGAAAAATCGAAAATGAACAGCACCACTGAAAAAAAAGAAAAAGTGATAAAGCATGATAACGAAGAAACGGACGCAAATAAAAAAAAGCACCGATCAAAATCGATTCGTGTTGATATTGAGAAATTGGATCATTTAATGAATTTGTTTAGTGAATTAATCATTGACCGTGGAAGACTGGAGCAGATTGCCCACAAATCACAGCTGTCAGAATTAACAGAAACAGTTGAACATATGACCCGAATTTCGACGGACTTGCAAGGTCTAATTTTAAACATGCGAATGGTTCCGGTAGATCAGGTATTTAATCGGTTCCCAAGGATGGTCCGGGATTTAGCCAAGGAGTTAAATAAAAAGGTTCAATTAGTGATTCAAGGTGCAGATACTGAATTAGATCGAACCGTTATTGATGAAATTGGTGATCCCTTGATCCATCTGTTAAGAAATGCCCTAGACCATGGTCTTGAGTCTACTGAGGAAAGAATCGCAAATGGTAAACCTGAAGAAGGGACCGTTTTATTACAAGCTTACCATAGCGGAAACCATGTCTTTATCGAAGTTACTGAAGATGGAAAAGGAATCGACCGCGAAAAGGTATTAAACACAGCGATCGAACGAGGGGTTGTAACACTGGAGGAAGCTAATTCACTGACAGACCAAAAAGTTTATGGTTTGTTATTCTCTTCAGGATTTAGCACAGCCGAAAAAGTTACCGATATTTCCGGTCGGGGTGTTGGTCTGGATGTAGTAAAGTCCAAAATTGAATCACTTGGGGGCTTTATCAATATTGAGTCTGCACCGGGAAACGGGTCTACATTTCGGATTCAGCTGCCATTAACGTTATCGATTATTTATTCGATGTTAGTAAAAGTGGAAGATGAAACTTATGCCATTCCGTTCAATTCAATTGTGGAAATAACGTTGGTCACTAAAAATGATGTATCCACTCTCCGTGGTCAAAAGGTATTACAATTCAGAGGCCAAGTTGTACCGCTAGTCTCGATAAAAAATGTATTTCATGTGCCGACTTCCGATAGCGAAGTAGTATCAGCTGAAGAATCATTTTTTGTCGTCATTGTTAGAAAAGGAGATAAAACAGTAGGTTTAGTGGTTGATTCGGTAATTGGACAGCAAGAGATTGTATTAAAATCTTTAGGAAGCTTTTTACCAAACCTTTATGCCATATCAGGAGCGACCATTCTGGGGAATGGCGAAGTGGCATTAATTATCGATACAAATCAGTTTATTAACTAGAAAGGGGGACCTTCTCGATGGAAAATTTAGAAATCGTCGCCTTTAAAATAGGAGAAGAAGAGTATGGGGTAGAGATTAATTGTGTACAATCGATCGAACGAATTCAGCCCATTACTAGAGTTCCCAATGCACCGGCATATGTTAAAGGAGTTATTAACCTACGCGGAAATGTCACTCCAATCATTGATTTACGAACGAAGTTAGCCCTTGAACAGGTGGATTACACCTCAAACACGCGGATTATCATCACCAAATATGAGGAGATTGTATTGGGGTTAATTGTTGATCAAACGAGCGAAGTGGTTGATGTACCACCAGAAGCAATTGAAATTCCATCTTCAAGTGGTTTTGATTCTGAATATTTTGCTGGAATCGCTAAAATCGATGGGCGTTTGATTATCCTACTAAAACTAGCCGAGTTAATGAAAACCGCAGAATGTGTTTTCGGACATAGTTAATAGATGGTATATAGTTTTTTACCAAAGAGGAAGGGGGACCGTAGGATGGACCAGACTGAATTACAGGAATTTAAAGGACTAATTTTTAAAGTTGGACAGGAAGAGTATGGGGTAAACATCAATCAAGTCGTCTCTATTGAACGAATGGAGCCCATTATAATTTATCCAAATAGGCCCGCCCATGTATTAGGAGTGACGACGATTCGAAATGTCGTAATGCCGGTTGTAGACATTCGATCTGCTTTAACGGGGGAAACGCTAAATCCGACAGATGTGACCAGAATCATCGTCGTCCAAGTGTTTGGGAAAGAAATTGGCCTTGTGGTTGATTCCGCGAAGGACGTGTTGGATATTGCAGCAGATACTATTCAACATCCGAACTTTTTAGAAAACAAAAATATTTCCTATTTAATGGGGATATCGAAACTAGCAGACAGGCTAATCATTCTCTTAGACATCGAGAAACTCCTCGAAAATACGACGAATCTTGATGAATTAAAAGAAATAAAAGATGCGCTATAGGTTTTAGAAAAACCGGCTAGGTAAATACATTAATTCAAAAGGTGAGGGTAAACAAATGAAAAAAGTCTGGGATAATCTATCCATGAATAAGAAGCAATGGTGCAGTCATTTTATTATGATTCTAGCTTACTTTTCTATCACATTTGTTGGGTTTTACAATGTCCAAAACTTAAAAGAACAAATGTATGAGATTGGTAAAAATCAAGTTCCAAAGACAGAATTAATTGGAGATTTAAAAGAAGATATAACACGGGTACGGTTATACACTATTAAGCAAGCATATGAGCAAAAAGCTGAAGATAAAGCAAAAATGGAAGATATAGTTAGGCAAGACATCACAGCGATAAGAAAGGAAATTAAAGAAATCGAGAAATATGATAATTCGGCGGAAAACAAAAAACTTTTAACCGCTTTTAGCAATAGTTCCGAAGAATATTTTGCTAGTATTCCAGCTTATTTTGAGGCATCAAGAAACAATGATCCTGATATAGTCCATCAAAAGATGGTCGTTTTGGCACCACTGGGGGAAAAAGCTGTTGCCTCTCTTAATGAATACACCAAAAATAATCATAAAGAAACCGATGCTGGAATTAAACAATACGAGAAAATCTCATCTAGATCCATTATGGAAAATATCATTGTTTCCATCTTTGCTGTTCTTTTAAGTATTGTCATCTCATCCCTAATTACGAAAATGATTAAGGGTGCTGTACATAAGGTGGAAGACAATGTCAATACCACCACAAAATCAGTCGATGGGATTAAAGATTCAATCGATAAAACGAAAACTAGTGCTCAAGAATTAGATACTTCTATGAAAAAAGCGAATGATTCGGTCAGTGAACTTGTCGCTTCAATACAGCAGGTGGCAGGAAACACCAATGAAACAGCAGCAGGAGTGGAGGAAATTTCTGCAGCGGTGGAACAAATGAGTGCATCCATTAATTTAGTAGCTGAAAGTGCCATGCATTTAGATGCATCTACAGTAGAAACTAATTCTGCAATTCAGGAAATGATGGTTTCAATTGAACAAGTAGCGGGAAATGCTGGTAATGTAGGTGCTAGTGTGGAAGAAATCTCTGCTGCCATTGAAGAAATGAGCAAATCAATTAAAGGCGTTAACGAAAATGCAGTAGGCCTAACCATTTCGGCTGAAGATACATCCAAGGCAGTTGAGGAAATGGTCTTCTCAATTAATCAGGTAGCGGGTAGTGTGCAAACCGTTAACCATCTTAGCAATGATGTTAAGAAGGATGCGTTTGAAGGAACCAATTCACTGAATGAAACACTGAATGGCATGAAAGAAATTTCTCATGTGATTGACCAAGCAAGTGATGTCATTGAAGGATTGGGAAAAAGCTCAGAAGAAATTGGGAGCATTATCGAAGTGATTGATGAAATCGCAGAACAAACCAATCTATTATCACTCAATGCGGCAATTGAGGCAGCGCGCGCTGGAGAGCACGGAAAAGGATTTGCAGTCGTTGCTGACGAAGTGCGCAAACTGGCTGAACGTTCAGCAAAAGCAACAAAAGAAATTGCTGGCCTCATTAAAGGTATTCAAAATGAAACAGCTGTTGCAGTGACTTCCATTAAAGACGGTGCCAATAAAGTGAAAATTGGCAATCAATTGGCAGAGAAAACCAATCAGGCAATCAAGAAAATCTCGGAAGGAATTGCTCAAGTAACTGAGGAAATGAATCAGATTGCTAATGCAACGGAAGAACAAACGAAAAACAGCAAAATACTTGCTAGTGGTGTAGAGAAAGTAACAAAACAATCATCTGAAATGAATCATTCTACGAAAGAACAATCGATCACCGCAGAAGAAATTGTTAAAGGGATCTTGGACATAAAAGATCAAGTTCAACAAATCTCTGTTGCTACGAATGAGGAAGCGAAGACAGGACGATCTATGGTTACATCCATTGAAAAAGTAAGCAGTCAATCGAGCTCTGTTACGAATGCAACGAAAGAACAGGCACTTACAGCTGAGGAGATTGTTCGTAATATTAATAATATGAAAGAAATGGTTCAACAAATGAATATCGCCACAAGCGAACAAGTGAACTACGGGCATGAAATAGCCGCAGAGGTTAGAAATGTTAACAATCAAACAGGAGAACTATTCTCCACGATTGAAACTCAAACCAACGAAGTGGAAGAAGTGGTCCAAGCGATTACTGATGTAAAAACGCAGGTTCAAAAACTAGCATAATGTAGAATAGGTTAAAACGCCTTCGCAGATAATGGAAGGCGTTTTTTCACAATTGAACTGATTTTTCTATTACTAATAATGAAATTTTTGATAGGTTGGGTTATAATTTTGATATATTTTGATTAAGTTTTACATTTTGAATAAGTGGTGGTGAGTTCCGATGAGAGTACAAGACCCACTTAGGGTAAATATAGGTGAACCCCGACCCGCATCATCTGAGCGGTCTGCTGCAAATACAGCAGCTTTTCAAAAGATTATTAACTCCTATTCGAAGGACCTCACCGAGGAGCACCTCCAAAAGATGCTTCTGGAATTAGATCAACAAGGAAAACAGTTAAACGAAAATCCGACATTTGCAGAACTGCGCAAGTATAAGGATTTGGTTAAGAAGTTTATGGGTGAGGTAACAAAAAACGGGGTAGGTATGTACCAGACTGAAAGCTGGGACCCGTATGGAGGAAATAAAACGCTGAAAACGGTCCAAGTACTCGACCGCAAATTAATTGAATTAACAGATCACGTTTTAAATCAACAGAATTCGAGTTTATCCATCCTGGAACGAATCGGAGAGATTAAAGGCTTATTGATCAATCTTTATACGTGACACGTAAAGAAAGGAAGAAAATAGGTGCAACTTCTGATCATCATACTGTTAGTCCTCAATTTCATTGGAGTTCTTTTCTTGATTATTCGCAGTTTTTTTAAGACGAAAAATGACTCCCAGCTGGTACTAAGTCAAAAAATATTGGAAAATCAAGGGCAGCTGAATCGGCAATTGATGGAAGTGAAATCAAAGCTGGAGCATTATTATGAATCTATTCAACTGGAGCCTCAACAATGGAGGGCGGAGAAGCCATTTTTTGAAGCCCCGCCTCAAGTCGAAACAAAGCCAAAAAAAGAACAGAAATTATTGTTAAATGACCGTTATAAAGAGATTTTTGAATTAAATGTACAAGGTTTAACGGCAGATGAGATTGCAAAGAAACTTGATAGAGGCTACGGTGAAGTTTCGCTCATTCTTGGGCTTGCTGCTCAAGAAAAAGCATAAGGAAGGGGTTTTATCATGATAAGAGGGTTATATACTGCAACTTCAGGAATGTTATCTCTGGAGCGGAAGCAGGAAGCATTAGCCAATAACCTGTCAAATGCTCAAACTGTGGGATATAAGAAAGATGATACGGCGTTGCGAGCATTTCCAAAGTTATTTATAGATCGAATCAGCAAAATGAATGGAAGTGGAACTGCAGCCGCTGCAGGCACTGCCCAAGTATCTGGACAGTCCGTCCCAATTGGTGTGCTCACTACCGGTGTACTTGCCCAGGAACGTATTCCTAGCTTTACTCAAGGACCCCTTGTTCAAACGGATCAGCCTCTTGACATCGCGATCAATGACCAGAATATTCCTGCCCAGCTTGTCAATGGCCGGCAGGTGAAGCCGACGGCAATGTTTGCTGTCCAGCTCCCGGATGGAACAGTTGGATACACCCGGAACGGGAAATTTGATTTAGACGCAAATGGCAATTTGGTTACTTCTGAAGGCTATCGGGTGCTGGGTGCCAACCATCAGCCAGTGCAAATAACGACTAGTATTCAAAAAGGGGATTTGTACATAAATCAGAATGGCCAGATTATTGCGTATCCTGATGACCCTGCAAGAACCCAATTTGCTGGCGAGATTGGGATAGCCATAGTGCAAAATCCAATGGATCTTCGCCGACGGGGTGCAAATGTCTACCAAGCGGATACCCCAGCACCGTTTATCCAAGACCCAGGGAATACCAATCCCGGTGTAACCCTTAATCAGGGATCTATTGAACAGTCAAATGTAGACACGGGACAAACAATTTCAGATATGATGATGACCGTTCGCGGATATGAGTCAAACCAAAAAGTAATCAGTGCCTATGATTCCTCATTGCAACAACTGTATTCGGTGGGAAAGATTAACGGGTAAATCGCTTTAAAGACAGGAGGTAACGAATTTGAACACGTCACTATACATTTCTTCAGGCGCACTGCAGGCGTTTCAGCAAAAAATTGATACTTCCGCTAACAATATAGCCAACGTTGACACGAATGGTTTTAAACGGAAGGACCAAAGCTTTTCGGAAATTTTAGCTTCTCAAGTCAACAATCTGGGCACTGCAAACCAGGAAACCGGGCGGCTTACCCCTAAAGGCATTCGGGTTAGTTACGGGACGCGTTTGGGCCTTACACAGCTGGATATGAAGCAGGGGCAGGCTTTGCAAACTGGGAACCCCTTTGACTTAATGATTAATGGAAAGGGATTTTTTCAAGTGAGCTATCCATCAGCAGATGGGAACGGTGAGGTTCATTATACAAGAGATGGTAATTTTCACTTGAGTCCAAATTCGGCTAATCCGGGAAACTTTAATTTAGTCAATGCTAACGGAGGTTTTCTGCTCGACCAAAATGGCACGCCGATTGAACTGAATGGTCAGGATGATGTTAGTATTGATGCAACAGGTCAAATTCAAATTAAAAATGGGCAGGGTGTGTCATATGTTTCGCCACAAAGGGTGGCCACGGTTGACATTCAAAATCCAAATGTATTAAAAAGTGTTGGAGGCAATGAATTTGCAATTGACACCACCTTATTGGGGAATGGAACAAATGTCGGAAACTTTATAACTGTTATGGCCCCAGGAGATGCTCAGATTTCCTCTGGGTATATAGAAGGCTCCAACGTCGATTTGACAAAAGAAATGACCGATTTGATCACAACACAGCGGGGCTTTCAAATGAATGCAAGGGCGGTTTCCTATGCTGATCAAATGGTGGGGATTGCTAATAATATATTAAAATAGGTTTCTGGCCTGAGGCGTTTTTGACGTCTCTTTTTTTTACTAAACTTTATATAAGAATGACCGATTAATATAAAGTGGGCATTTTTTAAAAATAAAATATGATATTTTCTCATATAAAATATGACGTTTAAACTCTAGAAAGGAGTGGTGGCAATGGTTAGTTCTGTTACTAATTATAATCGAATTTCTGGATTAGCTTCCGGCATAGATACGGATACCTTGGTAGCACAAATGGTAAAAGCGCAAAGCAGCCAGCTTAATAAGTTGCAGCAGGCAAAAATTCTTAACTCGTGGAAGACGGATGCCTATCGGGAAATCAATACAAAGCTTGACGATTTCCGCAAATCAGTTGAAGGGCTTCGTTTGCAATCAACGTTCATTAAGCAAACCATAACATCATCTCAGCCGGATAAAATAGGTGTAAGTATTTCTGGGAAACCTACTGCAGCTTCTTATACGATTTCATCTGCTAGTCTTGCAACACCAGCTCAAGGTGCATCCGTGAATATTACTGTCCCTGGAAGAACGACTAAAGCAGATGCAGCCTTTTCATTTAATCTTACCGGCACAGGAACGGAACTTATTGATATTGCAAAAGATGATACAGCTGATCAGATCATTTCCAAGATTAATGAAAAAAGCTCTACCACTGGAATCAAGGCAAGCTTTTTTGATGGAAGTAGTTCCATCATTTTAACCACTATAGCAACAGGTGATTCTGCCGATATAAAAATCGATAGTGTGACGACTAATAATTTAGGAATTGTTGACGGCTCCATAAAATCCGCCCCGAATTTTGGAGCGTATAGTGTAGGTAAGAATGCATTGCCAGGGAGTGTTACCATTAATGGTCTAACCTTAAGCATCAGCAGTAATAGTTTTGTCTATGATGATATGAAGATTGATTTGAAGTCGAAAATTGATGCAACTGATCCATCAGTGTCGATTCAAACAGCAAATGATACCCAAGCTGTATTTGACTCAATCAAAACATTTGTAGATAAATATAACCAACTTATCGATGATCTTAATAAAAAAGTATCAGAAAAGAAATATCGGGACTTCCCACCTCTATTAGATGATCAAAAAAAGGACATGAAGGACAATGATATCAAGCTGTGGGATGATAAAGCAAAAAGTGGCGTATTAAAAAACGATTCTACCATTTCAGGATTCTTGATCCAGCTACGAAATAGCTTAACCGAAGCAACAGGCGGAATTACGAGTAGCCCTAAAACCCTTACTGATATCGGCATAACGCCAAGTAAATCTTATCTGGATCATGGCAAATTAGAACTTGATGAGACGAAATTAAAAAGTGTTTTAGACAACAATTTAGAAGGGGTAAAAAGTCTATTTACAAAAACAAGTAACTTAGGAAAATCCAGTGATTCAACGGTAACCAGCATAGCCAAGCATAATGACAGTGGTATTGGTTGGAGAATCTATGATCGAATTAACAGCACGATAGCTGATTTAGCGTCGACAGCTGGCTCGCCAAACTCCTATGTTGATACAAGCAGTCTAATGGCAAAACAGCTTAAAACAATCAATACTAATCTTAATAAAGAGCAGGACCGAATTGCACAGTATGAAAATAATCTCTATAAAAAGTTTTCTGCTATGGAGACGGCGATGTCCAAATTAAATTCGCAAAGCTCATGGTTATCACAGCAGCTAGGGCTGGGATAAAAATATTCGTGTTTGAATAGGAAAATTGAAAGTTGGGTCATTCCTTATTGGAATGGCTCCTTTTTTTTGATAAAAAATTTTAAAAAACAGCTAAACTATTTTTTTGATTCTCCGATAATAAGACATGTAAGACAATTGAATCTTAGGCGATGTTGAAAAAGTTACTGTCATTCAAGAAGATTCAAAATTTAGGTTAGTGATTAATGCACCAAAGAAGGTTGTGTGGACATAGATTTTGATCTTATCAAAAGTTATGTTTACTTTATTATTTTGATAATAGACCTACTGGGTTTGTTATAGATAAAGTTTCATAGGGAATATTCCCTGTAAAATTAATTTTACATATAATAAGGAGGAAAATTAATTATGCAAATTAACCACAATATCACAGCGATGAACACTCTTCGTCAGTTAAATTCAGCATCAACTGCACAATCCAAATCAATGGAGAAGTTATCTTCTGGTCTTCGTATCAACAACGCGGCAGATGATGCAGCAGGACTAGCAATCTCCGAAAAAATGCGTGGACAAATCCGCGGATTAGACATGGCTTCCAAAAATGCTCAAGATGCAACTTCTTTAATTCAAACTGCTGAAGGTGCATTAAATGAAACAGAAAGCATTCTTCAACGTATGCGTGAATTATCGGTTCAATCTTCCAATGATACAAACACTGATGGTGACCGTAAAGAAATCCAAAAAGAAATTACTCAATTGAAAGATGAAGTAAACCGTATTTCAACTGATACTGAGTTTAACACTAAGAAATTATTAAATGGTAGCGTGGCTAACAATGCAAACATTACTTCTGATGCTCATGTTTTAGGAAGTGTAAGTGTTGTTGATTCTGATTTAAAAGCTGACACATATACAGTCACTACTGGTGCTGTAGCTACGGTAGGAATGGATATTAAAACAAACACTACTGGACTAGATGCTACAAATTTTGCTCTAAATACTAATGCAAGTATTGATGGATTAAAATTAGGCGATTATTCATTGGAATTTAAGTCTACTGGAGCAACTGATACATTCGATATTTCTTTGAAAAATAGCGATGGTGTTGAAGTAGGGGTCTTAGCAGGATGGACAGCAGGCGGCGGTGACGCAACTATTGTTGGTACACGTCCCGATGGTACTGCAACAAAGTTTACATTGACAGATCCTCTTGCTGGTGGGGTTAATGAAGGGGAATTAGCCTTTAATTTAAATGCTACCTATGCAGCTGGAGACTTTGAAATTACAAACTCTGCTAGTGGAACTGAATATTCTAATGCAACTAGCTTGAAAATAACTGATAATAACTTTGAAGCAGGTGGACTTGCGTTTGATTTATCTGTTGATTCTGTTTTAGCAGCAGCGGGATCCTCGGTAATTAAGACTACAAATAATGCATTGTCAATGCATATCGGTGCTAATGAAAACCAGGAAGTGAAACTGGATATCAATAAAATAGATACACAAAGTCTTGGTATCAATGATATTGATGTTACTTCACAAGCAGGTGCTGAAACCGCAATTACTGCTGTAAGTGACGCTATTGCAAAAGTTTCAGCTGAGCGTTCAAAACTTGGTGCCGTCCAAAACCGATTCGAACACACAATCAATAACCTAGGTACATCATCCGAAAGCTTAACAGCTGCGGAATCTCGTATCCGTGACGTAGACATGGCGAAAGAAATGATGACTCAAACTAAGAATTCTATTCTTTCACAAGCAGCACAAGCTATGTTGGCTCAAGCCAACCAACAACCGCAAGGAGTTCTACAACTTCTTCGTTAATTATTTTTTATCAAAAAGGGAATTCCGGTTTTTACTGGGATTCCCTTTTTATTATAGTAAAGGAGATGAAGCCATAAGTTTGGGTATCGCATGAGAAAAATTCTTGTCTAGGAGAAATCATAATATAATTTAATAAAAAATGATCCCACTTATAAACAATGCTCCTAAACATTTCCTGCCCTTATCCGATAAAATTAATAGAATAGTGTAATATGAAAGAAGGGTTGTGTATGATTGAGAAAGTTTTAAATTCAAATAATCAACTGACAGATTTCCAAGTGAAACCAGTGGAAGGTGCACCCAAAATAAAAGAAGAATCGACTGATCCACAAAACCAAAATCCAAAGCAACCAGAGCATTCAAGGAAAAAAATAGAAAAAGCCATTAATGGCATGAATGACTTCTTAAAAGCGTCCAATACCCACTTGAAATTTCAGTTTCATGATGAATTACAAAAATATTATGTTGCGATTGTGGATGATCAAACGAATGAGGTCGTTAAAGAAATTCCGCCCAAGAAATTGCTAGATATGTATGCAGCAATGGTGGAGTATATCGGTCTTTTAGTAGATAAAAAGGTTTAAAGAAAATCGGCCTAGACAATGGAGTTGAATTCATTTGCAAATCCCGCAAATCCAGCTACATCAAACTTACGCTCAAATCGGACTGCGGACAACCCAGCCGGTTCAGGAGATTCATCAACAACCTGCCGATTTATCGATTGAACAGATTCCTGCTGTAATGACAATTGAACGTCAGCCCGCCCTACTTGAAATCAACCAGGAGCAGGCACGGTATGAATTGAACATGAAGAGTTTTGGTAGGTTCAATGAGGATATGGCTGAAGCTGCCAAGAAAAATGTGTTAGAAGCCATTGCTCAAATTGCACAGGAAGGCAATCAAATGGCAGCGATTCAGAATAAAACTGATGCCATTGCTGCGATTGCCACCGACAAGGCCCTCCCAGGTTCTGCAGATTTTAATATCGCCTTTATCCCAAGCTATGGTTCAGTCCAAATTCATTATACCCCGGCTGAGGTGTATATCAATTGGCAACAGGGTGGTGCTAAAATTGAATCCACTCAGCATAAGCCAATTCATAATTATACACCTGGAAAAACCGAAGTGTACCTTCGGCAAATGCAGCAATTACAAATTGATTTTGTTGGATTGAACGTGAATAGTAAGACTTGAGGGTCTTGTCAAAATAAAACAAACCAGCAGAGAGCAGAAGGAGTCTTTCTGCTATTTTTTTTGTTTTTTCCTCCCTCCTCATTTCAGAATCAATCAAAATAAATAATGTACATTCCTGGTTATTTTGATACAATTTAATCACAGAGTCCAAAGGTGCGAGTTTTTTTATGCATAAATAAATTTTTTCTTTCAATTAAAACTAAACTTTTTTTTATATATACCGATTAATATTAATAGAACTGGAGGGATGGTACATGCGAATCAATGATACGAATTATGGTTTTATCTCCTACCAAAAACAACAGAACCGTTCAAATATAGCAAACCCAGCAAAAAAGTCATCTTCCTCTGCTGAAGTGACCATTTCAACACGCGGTAAAGAAATTTCCCAGGTGATGATGAAGGAACAGACTCAGCGACAAAATCGGGTTCAGGAATTAAAACAGCAGATAGCCGACGGAAGCTATCACGTTGAAAGCAGCAAAATTGCTGATAAAATGATCGGGTTTTGGAAGAATGAATCCATTTAGGAGGACGTAAATTGGAAAAACTAGTCCAAATATTGGCGGAGATGATTGACGCCCATACCCGATTACTCGATTTAGCGAAAGAGAAGCGAACCATCCTTGTCGATGGAAGTATTGATGGACTACAAAGCGTGGTCATCCAGGAGAACTCGTGTGTAAATGAAATTCAGAAACTGGATCAGCAAAGACAACAATCGGTGCAAGAATATATGGCACAAAAGGGGATAATGGGACATTTTTTTTCGCTTGAGGAATACCTCAAATCCAAGGACGATGGTGCTCTAAAGTCCGCATTAACGAGGATGGCGGAACAGATTCGTCACTTAATTCAGGAAATTTCCTATTTAAATGAAAGCAACCAGCAATTAATTCTAACATCGCTTTCCTACATTCAATTCTCGGTCGCGATGTTTGTACAAAAAGAACCAGTAATCGGATATGGTCCGAATGCGGGCAACCATTATTCAAACCTGCTGGATGCAAAAGTATAAATTATGATAGACGGAGGAAAATGTAGATGGTTTCGACCTTTCATGGCTTAGAAATAGCGAAAAGAGGACTGTTTGCCCAGCAGTCGGCACTTTCTACTACGGCTCATAACATTGCCAATGCCAATACACAGGGCTATACCCGGCAGCGAGCGGAAATGCAAGCAACTACCCCCATCCCCAATGCAGGGATGAACGTGGATAAAACTCCAGGTCAATTGGGAACCGGTGTCGAGGTGGCAAAGCTGGTTCGGCTGCGGGAAGACTATTTGGATGTCCAATTTCGCGGTGAAAACAAAAATTTGGGATACTATGAAGCCAAAAGTGATACGCTGTCCAAAATGGAAGAACTATTGAACGAACCCTCTGAGACAGGGTTAGCGGAAACGATGGATCAATTCTTTAATTCATGGCAGGAATTGTCTAAAAATCCGGATAGTGGTGCTTCTCGTTCGGTAGTAAGACAAACAGGGGTAGCTGTCGCCGAAACGTTTAATTATATTTCTAATTCCTTGGACCAATTACAGGAAGATCTTAAAAATGTTATTTCTGCCAAAACGAAAGATGTCAATTCTTTGGCAACCCAAATTAGCAGCCTAAATGATCAGATTTCCCGTCTCGTTCCTAACAATTACCAGCCTAATGATTTGTATGACCGACGAGATTTGCTGCTCGATCAATTATCAAAACTTGTGGATGTCAAAGTGAAAACCTACCCTGAGACTGGGATGGTCGACGTATCTGTCGGCGGTGAGTTGTTGGTTCAGGGAAAAACTGCAAAATCCTTTTCCATTGGGTTTGATCCAACCTCCGGCTTGGTCAATCCCGCCGAGATAATGATTGGAAGTGATCCCGTATCCTTGAATTCCGGAGAGCTGCTCGGTCTGATGGAATCGTATGGAATAACAGACGGCAGTTCAAATAATAGCATCCCTAATCTTAAATCGAAAATCGATAATTTGGCCAAGACTTTTGCAGAAAAGGTAAATCAAGTTCATCAAGATGGACTTAATTTAGATAATATCAATGGTGGTATGCCAGCGACACCAATCTTTTTTACAGGAACAACTGCTAAAACCTTAAGTGTAAATCCAGAAATTATGCAAAATTTAAACCTGATTGCTGCAGCAAAAGAAGAATCCCCAGGAACTTCTTCGACTGGAAATGGGGAAAACGCCAAGGAAATGGCTGCAATTAAAACAGCCATTCTTGGTTTTAACGGTGCAACCTCCAACGCAACTGATTTTTATCGCAATATCATTGCGCAGTTGGGAACTGATTCACAAGAGGCACAGCGAATGCAGGATAACTCCAATTTGATTGTTCAGCAGGTAGAGAATCGGATCCAGTCCGTTTCCGGTGTCTCTTTAGACGAAGAAATGGCGAATATGATTAAATTCCAGCAGGCATATAATGCTGCTGCACGGGTTGTAACCATCATGGATGAATGTTTGGATAAGGTAATCAACGGCATGGGCCGTGTCGGAATGTAGGGGGAATTTGGATGAGCACGCGCGTAACACAATCGATGCTGAATCAGAATCTGCTGGTAAATTTACAGCGGAGCGACAGAGCAATGGAGAAGTTACAGAATCAGTTATCTTCCGGTAAAAAAATTAATAGACCATCAGATAATCCCGTCATAGCGGTTCGGAGCATGGATTACCGTTCTTCGCTCAATGATATCAGCCAATTTAAAAGCAATGCGGATGATGGAATCTCATGGATGACGACCACTGATGAAGCTCTGGATGAGGTAACCTCTGTCCTGCAGCGGGTCAGGGAACTGACGGTTAAGGGCCTTAACGGAACGAGTGGTACTACAGATCGCAGTGCTATTGCTGATGAAATCGATCAGTTAAAAGAGCATTTAGGGGAAGTTGCCAATTCCCAAATTGCCGGAAAATACATATTTGCTGGGACGGATGTCAAAGCACCACCATACCGGGAGGACCCGGCAATAATTGGCTCCGCGAAAGCGTTTCGCAACAATAATCAAGAAAAATTGGAATATCAGGTAGGGCAGACTAGCAATGTCCAAATCAATATTTCAGGGACCGACATCTTTAATAATGATGGAAACGGAGGTCTCTTTAAAGCCCTTTCAGACATCGTTTCGGATTTTCGTTCTTCGCTAGGATCCGTCTCTGACCACTTAGGTGACTTAGATGTTCAAATCGATAGCATCTTAACGAAACGCTCTGAATTGGGAGCCCGGATGAACCGGATGGAACTAAGTCAGTCGCGGCTGGACCAGCTTGAGGTTTCAACAAGTAGTTTATTATCAAAGGAAGGAGATGTGGATATTTCGCAGGTTATTATCGACCTTAAGTCCCAAGAGAATGTTCATCAGGCTGCCTTATCGGTTGGAGCGAAAGTTATTCAAACTTCTTTAGTTGATTTCTTACGTTAGTGTGAACTGCACAACTCCGTGCAGTTTTTTTGCGTGAAAATTTTTAAATCGATGATTACCTAAATCATACATTATTGTTAAAATAAAGATTGGAGGTGGAATTCTTGTATCCCAAAGTGAATCAGAACATCGTGATAAAATTAAAATACACTGATAAGTCGTTTCGGTCGATTGTAGCCGATATTGGGGAAAAAGAGTTACTAGTCGGAATCCCCCTGGATCGGAAGAACATTGGCCTAGTTGTGGATGGATCGAAATTGGAAATTTTCTTCTTGTCCGGCGAAAATCAGTATAAATTTTCAACTAAAATGCTGGGAAAAACAAGAGACAAAATCCCGATGTATCGAGTAACTAAGCCGGAGGCACAAGAGATTGTAAAGGTTCAGCGGCGCGATAATTTTCGTGTTAGAACCAATTTGCGACTGATCATGAAAGAAAAGGAACTAATAACGATTGATCTAAGTGTCGGTGGAACCCTGATCTCCTCCAAGTTAGATTTTGAAGTGGAGGAAGCGGAATCAGTGTCTGGAACTTTGATTATTCCTAATAAAATAAATAAAAATCCAGAATTCATCCCCTTTCAGGGCCTGGTCATTCGAATTGAGCTTATCGAAGATATAGAAAGAAAAAATATAGCTATCGAATTTACAGACATAGAGAAGCGGCATCAAATGAAAATAACCCAATATTGTTTTGAAAGACAAAGGCAAATGCGTTTGATAGAACGAGAATCTAGATAAGATAAAAAGCCCCCCCTATTGGGGGCTTTTTATCTTATCTAGGGAGAAGCTCTAGTTTGTTATGTTAAAAAAATCAAGCTTATTATTTTACTGAAAATAAAAGAACATATATAATAAAAATATGGATATTTTGTGTATTTTGGTAAGGGATAGATCCAACTTCTAGTTTTTGCTGCGTGCATACCCCAAAATTTTTCCCATTCCATCGAACAGTATAGTAAACATTCTAAAGATGTTTCACCCAATTAATCAAATTATTAATTTTAAAATCTGTTTGATCGAAAAAAATATGCTAATTTTTCGATGATTACACTTGGTTTATTTGGAGGTTTTTTTATGAGTTTAAAAAATGCAGTATTTGAAATGAAAGAAGCCTTAATTAATCAGCCAGATGACCTATCAGAGAAAGACTTTACCGGTGACTTGGAGAAAAGAAATGAATTACGGCCTGGTACTCTCGTATTTTACTATAACCAATTGCTGCTACATCTGAAACGCTCTGAACAAGTAGGTCCATCTCATCACGACACCAAAAAAGTCAATCGCAAATGGACTAAAATTGAAATCGAGTTCATGTTTCAATATATAAAAGAACGTCAGGATGAAGGGGCACTCAATATCACTGAAATATTGGAAGAAGTGGCCAAGCTGATAAACCGGGGCTATCAATCGGTTAATTATAAATATTATAGCCTCGTCAAGGCAAAAGGAAAAAAGGAAACGACTGAGCAGCATGGTTATCATTTTACGACTATTGCTGAGGATGAGGTACCGGTAATATCAACAGAGGTCATCCAAAACATGGCTCCAGTATTAGAAATAAATCCTTTGGATCATTCATCCGATGATGATTTGTTGGACATTTTGTCCGGATTGATTACCAACGTTCAGCAGCTCCCAGGGATTCAGTTAAATGAACTTTTAAGAAGTTTGTATCAACTAACAAATCTAGCTCTTCAGAATCAGGACGTAGTTCAACAGTTTGAGGCCATGAAAGCGGAAAAACATCATGAAAAGGCAGCTTTGCAAGATAAGTTAAAGAAAAAGGAACAACAATTAATTAATGAGAAAAAGCGTAATGATGAATTGCAGGAAGAAGTTTCGAAATTGGCAAAGGAAATTATCGCTTTTAACCTGTTAGGGGATGCAGCTAAAATTCAAAACCTGAAATCCTATAATCAACAGCTTAATTATATCATTGATGGATTCGGTTTGGTCCTGAAGGTAGGCAGTTAAGCATTAGGTTCAAATAAATATTCCTGCTGAGATAACTCAAACTTTTTAACTCTATCTTATAGAAAAAAGATAGCCTGTAACCTAAACTTCTTTCCACTTTTGCCGATAATGACTAATAAGTAGATTTTGAAAGGAGCAATCAATGGTGTCGTTAAGAAACCCTTATCAAACATATCAAAAGCAAGCTGTCACGACTTCCAAACCGGAAGATTTAACGTTAATGTTATATGAAGGTTTGGTAAAATTTATCCGTTTGTCCAAGCAGTCACTTCAAAATAAAAAATATGAAGAATGTCATCGATATAATTTAAGAGCACAGGATATTCTAAGCGAGTTAATTGTAACTTTAAAAAAGGGGTATTCCGTTTCTGAACCGTTGCTCTCAGTTTATGATTACATGAAAACCCGTTTAATTGAAGCAAACATTAAAAAAAGTTTAGAAATTTTGACAGAGGTAGAAGGGTTTGCTGTGGAATACGTGGAAACGTGGACAGTAGCGATGAAACAAGCAAAAACAATAAGTTAAAGTCTGGAGTAATTATGGACGAATTCATTATAGCAATTTCTGAAATTACTGAAGACATGGAACGGGCCTTAAATGAAGAAAATGATCCGGAGTTTGAGAAATTATTAACAGAACGTAACGCACTTATGGGAAAGGTTGATGAGTATCGGGTAAACCATCCGTGTGCTAAGTATTCTCCAAAAAGCAAACAATTGCTGGATGCTGCTCTTCAAGTTGACATGAGGATGGCTCCTGTTTTAAAAGAAAGAATGGCGGAAACAGAGTCTACACTTATTAAAATCGAAAAAAATAAAAAAGTTTCAAAAAAGTACTCTCCCTACATGAAACAAACAAACGGAGTATTTGTTGATTCAAAGAAGTAAACAAGAAAACACTGATAGTGATTAAAATGCGTTTTAATCACTATCAGTGTTTTCTTGTTATTTTTGCGTGATAGCGCAATATATTATTTCGGTGACTCGCAATAGATAATAATATACAATATACGATATAACTGTCAATATTTGACCTTAATCGACTGAATTTGCTATTTAGATATAACTAAACAATTGCAGTTCTAGCATTC
The DNA here is from genome assembly GCF_000242895.2 of Bacillus sp. 1NLA3E. Classification (NCBI taxonomy): domain Bacteria; kingdom Bacillati; phylum Bacillota; class Bacilli; order Caryophanales; family Bacillaceae; genus Bacillus; species Bacillus sp. 1NLA3E. The sequence continues at coordinate 3,931,707 of NC_021171.1, read as the reverse complement.
TATTTATTTTTGCCATAAAGGGAAAATCTAGTTTTTTTTAGTGGGAAGGTAGAGATAAATGAGCCATCAACGATTATTATTGAAGGACAAGCACCCAACCGGCCAAATCTATGATTTTATGGAATTCAAAAAAAGGAAACCATTTTTCCATGAACAGATGAATATAAAAATTGGGTACCCAATTAACGAAACGTATATTTTGGTGGAAAATCTCGTTTACAAAGAAAAGCAGATTCTTATCTTAAAGCAGGATCTGGACGCAAAGACGATCATTTTAGTAGAAGCAAAATTAAATGGAGGTCAGCTTCAATATATTTCGAAATTATCTGAAGAAAGTATACAGGATGTAAGTAGGATGTTGAAAAATTACATATAATGCTATTTTAATAGTTAGATGAATAAACAGAAGTGAAAAATTGCGTGATTCGCAAAAAGAATTAACGTGATCACGCAGTTTTACTTCTATTAAAATGATGGATACCAAATCATACTTGTTATATAATGTCACAGTTTATACATAAAAAAGAAAGGAAGGGTTCCTTTGAACATTGGTGCTGACTGGTTGGCAAGAACTATGCTTTCCAATCCTGTATCCAGGATTGGAAATGCACAATCCCAGATTGGGACGGGAGCTTCCGATACCAGTAATCTATTTGTAAATGTTTTAACACAGTTTTTAAAGCAGCAGGAGTTGCAAACAGCAACTCCATCCCAGATGAATGCTTTCATACCTGACTTTTTTTCGTCCATACCTTCTTCAATTAATACGCAAAATCTGCCTTTGAATACGCAAAATTCATTGATATACCAGCCAATTTCTTCTGAAAGTCTAAATCAAGTGCTCAGTGGAAAATTAACTGGGATGGGTGAGACATTTGTCAGAGCAGGGCAACGGTTTAATGTTAACCCTGCTTTACTGGCAGCGATATCCCAACATGAAACAGGGAATGGGAAATCCAATGCTGCTATAGAAAAAAATAATGTTGCCGGAATGATGGGCAACCACGGTTTAAAGTCATACGCTTCCATTGAAGATAGCATCATGGATATGGCGCAGAATTTAAGTAAGAACTATCTTGGAAAAGGGTTATCCAGTATTGCAACAATCGGTTCAAAATATGCTCCGATAGGTGCTGGAAACGATCCCACAGGCCTGAACAATCATTGGGTAACGGGTGTTAACAAGTATTTTAATCAATTTTTTGTATAAAGTTTACAAATTTATTAATTCTTCATTTGGAAACGCTTATCGTTCATCAGCTAGTAGAAAATATATAGAATTGTTATGGCTTTTTTAGTATATTGAGAAAGACTGTTATTCTAGTGATTTTTATAATTAATCAAAATGAATCAAAAAAATATGATGATAGAAAGGGAGAAATCATATTGAATAATATCAGCCTCCTGCAGTCTGCATTAGGTGCTGCAAGCTTACGGCAGCAAGCTATTTCCAATAATATTGCGAATGCTGAGACCCCTGGATATAAAGCAAAAAAAGTTGTGTTTGAGGATATATTGAGACAGCATTTAACCAATCAAAGTAACTTTGTTGGAATCCGCACAAATGCAAAGCATGTGGTGATTGGCAACTCTGAGGACATTCCATTGCCAATGATAATAGAAAACCAGCAAACCACAATGCAAAACAACGGTAACAATGTCGATATCGATCAAGAGATGACCCAAATGGGGAAAAACGCCTTATGGTATGATACCTTGTCACAACAAGTAAATAGCGAATTTCAACAATTATCCATCGCGATAACAGGTAGGAGGTAGGGAAAATGTTTTCTTCGTTAAATATCAGCGCTTCCGCCTTAACAGCGCAGCGGTTACGGATGGATGTAACTTCCTCTAATATTGCGAATGCCTCCACTACTAGAGGTACGATGGTAAATGGACAATGGGAACCGTACCGCCGCAAGATGGTTGTAATGGAACCAAATGGCACCTCATTTAATCAAATTTTACAGGGGCAAATTCAAAAACAGTCGCAATCACAAACGAACATGCAGGGTGTAAAAGTTACGGGAATTGTTAACGATCAAACACCTTTCAACTTGGTCTACGATCCATCAAACCCTGATGCAAGCACTGACGGATACGTAAAGATGCCAAATGTCGATTTGTCGAAGGAAATGGTAGATTTGCTTTCTGCCTCTCGGGCATATGAAGCAAATGTAACGTCCTTTAATACCGGAAAATCAATGATGTTAAAAGCATTAGAAATCGGCCATTAGGAGGACTTTAGAAAATGGATATCTCTAGCATTGCAAGTGGCTCCATCAAAATAAATCAAAATCCGTTTCAAAAAATAGAATCAAATCAATCCAATACATCATTTGCAAGCGTGCTCCAAGGATATTTGCAGAATGTGGATGCCACAGTGACGCAAGCTTCAAATTTGTCTGCCGAAGTAGCTACAGGTGAAATTGATAACATACACGATGTAACGATTGCTTCTGAAAAGGCCAAGCTTGCACTCGAATTAACTGTTACTACAAGAGATAAGGCCGTAGAAGCATACCAGGATATCATGAGGATGCAATTTTAGAGAATGATAGAAAGCTGGGCAGGGTGAGAAATGAAACGATCATGGACAGATCAATTGAAAAAAGTAAAAGACCTTTTTAGCAATTATTGGAAAGAACGCAGCACGAAACAAAAGTGGTTCATAATAGGAACATTCTTATTTCTTTTTGCTGCTCTTTCAAGCTTTGTTTTTTTTGCGTCTCGCCCGCAGTATGTACCTTTATATACAGGTCAATTGACCACTCGGGAAGTTGGAGATATTAAAGCAGAATTGGACAAAGAAGGATATACAAATTATCAGGTATCCGACAACGGTATGATGATCCAAGTGCAAAAAAAGGACGCAGCTGATTTAGTAGTTAATCTTGCTTCAAAAGGGTACCCAAAAGATAGCACAATCAACTATGATGTTTTTAGCCAAAATCTATCATTTGGTGCAACAGATCGGCAATATGACATCCTTGAGCGGCAGGCGATGCAATCTCAAGTAGCGGATGTGCTGAAAAATGTGGATGGCATTAAAAATGCAGAGGTAATTTTGACGTTGTCGGAAAAATCCGTGTTTGTCAAGCAAGATCAGGAACAAAAAGCTAGTGCTTCCGTAATGGTAGAAGTAGAACCAGGAGCAGAGCTTAATGCTAATCAAATTCGTGCTCTGTACACTTTAGTATCAAAAAGTGTCCCCAACTTACCAATTGGTAATATTACGATCATGAATCAGTACAGTGAAACATTGGCCCTCCGGGATGTGGACACTGATGAACAAGCGTTGGATCAATATGAAAAGCAACGGAAAATCCAACAGGATATCCAGCAGGATATTCAACAAAGTCTTCAAAGTCTGCTGGGAACCATTCTTGGAACGGACAAAGTGTATGTACATACGTTTGTCAAAATGAATTTTGATAAAGTCAAAACGGAAGAACAATTAGTGAAGCCAACTGATAAGGAAAATAACGGGATTGTGGTAAGCTCTGAAAAAACTTCTAAGTCTTCCACTAACAGCGGAGCAAATGCCGGCGGTGTTGTCGGGACCGGAGAAACTGATGTCCCAGGTTATCCCGCGTCCAATACTAATGGAGAAAGCACTAATGATGAAACTTCAGATAAGGTAAATTATGAAATCAACAGAATAAATAATAAAGTCATTAAAAGTCCTTATGAAATAGATGATATTACGATTAATGTCGGAGTGGAGCCTGACCCGTCTAGCCCTAATAAATTATCAATGGCGACACAGGACAGCATCCGAAACATCGTTTCAAATACAGTAAGGACAGCTCTCGGTCATCCGGATTTAACCCAGAAAGAGGTTGATCAGAGGATTACGATATTCCCGCACACTTTAGAAAAGAATACGGCGCTTGAAAATCAAGCAAAGAATAATGGACTTTACATTGGAGCAGCTGCTGCAGGAATACTTTTAATTGGTGGTTTAGTATGGTTCCTTGTACGACGTAGGAAGCAGGATGAATTTGAACCGGAACTGAAACCGAAGATGGTCATTCCGCCTCCAATGAAAGAGAAAGAAATAGACTATTTTTCCGAGCAGGATATGAGCGTGGAAAGGCAATTAACGAAATTGTTAAATCAAAGGCCAGAAGACTTTTCCAAAGTCATCAGAGCTTTGCTGTATGAAGAGGAGGCGTAGATACCCATGGCGACAGCATCAAAGTTTACCGGAAAACAAAAAGCTGCAATCTTGCTTATTTCTATGGGTAAGGAAGCCTCTGCTAAGTTGTATAAGTATTTGCCAGAGGAAGAGATTGAACAGTTGACAGTTGCGATTGCAAATATCCGTAAAGTCGATGCAGTAGAAAAAGAGGCTGTCTTAAAGGAATTTCATGAAATGTGCATTGCCCAGGATTATCTGGCAACTGGTGGAATTAACTTTGCACAGGAAGTGTTGGAAAGCGCATTAGGCGAAGATCGTGCAAAACAAATGATTCAGCGGTTAACGACACAGCTCGAGGTAAAGCCATTCGATTTTACACGACGTATTGACCCAATGCAGATTTATCACTTCCTGCAAAACGAACATCCTCAAACGATTGCTTTAGTGCTAGCCCATATAGACCCGCAACAGTCATCTATGATTCTCTCTTCGCTTCCGAGCGAGCTTCAATCGGATGTTGCGAAGCGGATTGCACAGTTAGAGCAAGCTTCTCCGGCTGTGATAAAGGAAGTTGAACATATTTTAGAACAAAAACTAACCGCCACCATTCGTCAGGAATACAGCGTGGTAGGAGGAATAGATTCGATAGTCAGCATCCTTAACGGTGTCGACCGCAGCACAGAAAAGAGTATCTTGGAACACTTAGAAGTTGAAAACCATAACCTGGTCGAAGAAATCAAAAAGCGGATGTTCACCTTTGAAGATCTTATTAATCTCGACCGTCGTGCCATCCAGCGCGTGATTCAGGAAGTGGAAAATCAGGATCTCCTTATTGCCATGAAAGCTGTTAGCCCAGAAGTCAAACAGGTTCTGTTTGAAAATATGTCACAACGGATGGTGGAAACATTCCAAGAAGAATTGCAATATCTTGGACCAGTCAGGGTCAAGGATGTCGAGGATGCTCAGGGAAGAATTGTATCTGTCATTCGCCTCTTAGAGGATGCTGGTGAGATAGTGATTGCCCGAGGTGGTATCGATGAAATCTTACTCTAAAGTTTTTAAAGCTTCACATCTTTCCATTGTGAATGAAGTAAAGGTAATCTCCACGCCCCTTCCTTCAATTAATCAACAAGTAGAAGAATGGGAGTCTGTGGTTGTAAAGGAAGCAAGTGAGGATCTCGAACACCAAATACTTGAAGCTGCCAAAGTGCAGGCACAGGTAATCCTTTCAAACGCTGAACAAAAAGCAATGTCTCTCGAACGAGAAGCCCAGGAAAAAGTGAATCAATGGTGGAAAGAAAAAGAGAAAAATTTAGAGATGATGTCCCTTGAAGCCCAGCAGCAAGGATACGATGTAGGGTTTGAAAAGGGTGGAGTGGACGCGGAAAAGCAAATTCAGCAGGACTATCAAGAGAAGATGGTACAGGTTCAGCACTTGTTACAGTGTGCATATGAACAGAAGGAAGCGATTATCGCAGAAGCCGAGCCTTTTTTGCTGGAGTTGAGTACCGCGATTGCATCGCAGATTATCAAACAGGAATTAGAAGGTAACCCAGATAAATTTGTGGAGTTAATTAAGCATCACATTCTTCGCTTTAAAGAAAAAGAGTTTATTACGGTTTGTGTTCACCCGGATGATTTTGACTTTATTCAATCGCAGCGGGCTCATCTAGGTGCTGTTGTTAATGGAGAAACAGAAATCAAAGTCATCCCGGATCATACCGTTACACCTAATGGGTGTATGATCCGAACAGCTTATGGTAGTGTTGATGCGCGCATTGATACCCAATTGGAAGTGATCAAAAAGGTCATTCTTGAAGTAGGAAGGGATTCGGAAAGTGACATTATCAGCTGAGAAATACATAAAGCACATTCGCGGTATTGACACAGTACGGGTGAATGGGAAAATAACACAGATTATTGGTCTAACTATCGAATCCCAAGGACCTGATGTCCGGATTGGAGAATTGTGTTCGATTTTCCCGGCACATTCCCAAACACCAATTCAAGCAGAAGTTGTGGGAATCAGAGAAAACAAGGTATTGCTTATGCCTCTTGGCGAGGTTCGTTCTATCGGACCTGGCTGTGATGTAGTGGCCAGCGGAAAACCACTAATGGTTAAGGCTGGTCATCAGTTGCTTGGTCGCGTTCTTGATGGTTTAGGACAACCTCTTGATGGAAAGCCACTTCCCTTTGGATTAGGGGAAGTGCCTGCACATGCCATGCCGCCAAATCCCCTGATGCGGCCAAGAATTCAATATCCCTTAGGGGTGGGCGTCCGAACGATTGATGGCTTATTAACCATGGGGAAGGGCCAAAGGTTTGGGATCTTTGCAGGAAGTGGCGTTGGGAAAAGTACCTTACTGGGAATGATTTCACGAAATACAACTGCAGAAGTAAACGTAATTGCCCTGATTGGAGAAAGAGGTCGAGAAGTTAACGATTTCCTTGAACAAAACTTAGGTAAAGAAGGCTTGAAAAAATCAGTCGTGATCGTAGCTACCTCTGACCAGCCTGCCTTGATTCGGATAAAAGGGGCGTTGACTGCCACTTCGATTGCGGAGTATTTCCGTGACCAGGGTAAGGATGTATTACTTGTGATGGATTCTGTCACAAGGTTTGCCATGGCACAGCGAGAAATTGGCTTGGCGATTGGCGAACCACCAACAACCAAAGGTTACACTCCTTCTGTGTTTGCTATGTTGCCGCAACTTTTGGAACGTGCAGGAACTGGGCAGAAGGGATCCATTTCTGCCATATATACGGTTTTGGTGGATGGAGACGATATGAACGAGCCCATTGCAGATGCTGTGAGAGGTATTTTGGACGGGCACATTGTTTTAAATCGTGCGATCGCCGGGAAAGGAATTTTTCCATCGATTGATGTGCTTAACAGTGTCAGCCGCGTTATGACAGAAGTTACATCGGATGAACACTTAAATGCAGCTAGTAACTTAAAAAAACTTCTTGGTGCCTATAATGAAGCCGAAGATTTAATCAATATTGGCGCCTATAAAAAAGGTTCGAATCGTGAAATTGATTTGGCAATTAGATTAAAACCCCAGATGGATCAATTTTTACGGCAGGGAATCTTTGAGACATCCATGCTAGAGGACGCACAATCCTACTTAATTTCACAATTTGGAGCGATAATGCGATGAAATATGAGTTTTCCTTTCAAAAAGTGCTCGATGTCAAAGAAAAAGAAAAAGAAGTAGCGAAAAACGAGTTTGGCTCAAGTAAACGGCGGCAAATGGAGCTAGAGGAAAAGTTGGAAGGTTTGGAAGTTAAGAAGGAAAAGGTTTACAACCAATACAATGATGTAAACCGAAAAACAGTTTGGGAATTTTTAGAGGTCCAACAGGAACTCGATCACTTTAACTTGCAAGTGAAACAATTGACGCATCAATCAAAACAGCTTCATCAAGAAGTGGAACTTAAACATGAGGTGCTAATAGCAAAAACAAAGGAAGCAAAAGTATGGAATCTTTGGAAGGACAAATCAAAAAATGCCTTTCAAATGGAGCAGGCTAGGAAAGAACAAGCGATGCTGGATGAAATGGCAGTTTTACGCTATTCCCGCAGGGTGTGAGGAGAAAGTTAGATGGAAGAAAAAAAACACGGTAAACTACGCACAATTCTTTTTTTGATGATTCCTGTACTGGTAATCGTCATCTTAGCTATTTTTCTAGGCATCCCTGGGGGGGAAACCTTACAAAAATGGGGCAATAAAATTCCAGTAATAAACCGTATCATCCCAGACCCAGCTCCAAATAAAACAAACACTTCGGATAGTCAAAATGACTGGCAACAGAAATATTTAGCCAGCAGCGCCGAGATAACAGACAGAGATCTACAGATATCAAAATTAACTAAGCAACTCCGTGACACCAAAACAGGGTTAGAAGACATTAAAAAGAATAATCAAGAATTGCAGCGTCAGCTAGAAACGAAACAAGCAAAAGCTGTGCAGAATCAAATGAAACAAATGGCCAAAATGTATGCCAATATTCCGGCAACCAAAGCGGCAGCCATGATTGCTTCCATGCCCTTGGAGGATGCGGCCTTAACGATATCGAATCTTAAACCGGACCAGCAAAGTAGCATTCTCGGTGGTATGAAGGATGCAAAAAAAGCGGCCCAAATTACTCTACTGGTGACAGAAATTGCCGGGCTTACGGAAATGGATCCGATCCTGCTAAAAGATCAGATTCATCAAATTGCTTTGCAACAGGAAAATCCAACCCAGATACTGGCCGAAACGATAGCAGGGATGCCCTCAGCGCAAGCAGCGGGGATTATTCAATCAATGATGGTGACAAACTCACAAACCGCAATGGAGCTGTTGAGAAACATTAATGTTAATAACCGCTCCCAGATCTTAACGGAAATCCAGAAAACAAATGCTGATTTGGCGGCACAAATTGCATCAAGTTTAAACAGGTAGAATGGGCTCCATGGAAGGAGAAAATCATGAAGAGATTCATGTTTGTAATTATTTCGTTTATTTATCTAGTTTCTTTTCAACCCACGACATTTGCCGCTGGTACCTCAACTAACGGCGATCATACCGTCTACGACACGATCCAAAAAGGCGGCGAAAAAACGAAGTCTTCACCGGACAAGGTTGTAGATAGTGGGTCGTCACCATCCTTATTTCCCTTATTCATGAAATTTATTTTCTCCTTTATCTTGGTGGTCGGATTGCTGCTAGTGTTATTGCGCTTTCTTTCTAAACGAAACCACATGTTGCAATCCAGTGGTCCAGTAATCCATTTGGGAGGGAAGCAACTCGGAAATAACCGTAATCTCCAGGTGTTACTCATCGGCCAGACGATTTATATTATTGGTGTTGGTGACACGGTTACCTTGATCCGCACGATTTCTCAGGGTGAAGAATATCAGCACTTATTGGAAAATATTGAAAATCAGGCTGATGAACAGGCACCATCAAAATGGCTACCAGAGATTCCAAAAAGATTATGGAACGATACTTTTTTAAAGTATTTGAAAAAAATTAAGCAAGAAAATGGGGAGGAGTAGGATCGATGCTTCGGAAATTGATTGTTCTTGTACCTCTGCTAACGCTGGGAGGTCTTTCAATCGCGTATGCAACAAGTCCTGCTGATACGCTCATACCAGGAATTGATTTAGGCTCTAATGATCCAGGAAGTGTATCGAATTCCCTGCGGATTATTCTTTTGATTACGGTGCTTTCTATAGCTCCAGCGATACTTGTATTAATGACCTGTTTTACCCGTATCATCGTAGTGCTTGGGTTTGTTCGAAATGCGCTTGGAACACAGCAAATCCCCCCCAATCAGGTCTTAATCGGATTGGCACTCTTTATGACCTTTTTTATCATGGGTCCGACTTTTTCGCAAATAAATCATGATGGGCTAGAACCATTCATGTCAGGAAAAATGTCTCAGCAGGAAGCATTCAATGCCGCAAGTGAGCCATTGAAAGAATTCATGGCCAAACAGACACGCGAAAAAGATTTAGCATTGTTTATGGATTATGCTGGAATGAAAACGCCTAAAGAAGTGAAGGACATTCCAATTAATGCGTTAGTTCCTGCTTTTGCAATAAGTGAATTAAAAACCGCATTTCAAATGGGATTTATGATTTTTATTCCTTTCCTGGTCATCGATATGATTGTTTCAAGTGTCTTGATGTCGATGGGAATGATGATGCTTCCGCCAGTCATGATTTCGATGCCGTTTAAAATTTTACTGTTTATCATGGTGGATGGATGGAATTTAATTATTAAGTCATTGCTCACTAGTTTTTAAAAGGAAGTGTTACCCATGTCAACTGAAATGGTTCTACAGCTTGCACAGGATGCTGTCTATACTATCCTCATCGTCACCGCGCCAGTTGCTGTGGTGGCATTATTGGTTGGACTATTGGTCAGTATTTTTCAAGCAACCACCCAAATTCAGGAACAGACACTGGCATTTATTCCAAAAATCGTTGCCGTTTTCCTTACTCTATTAGTTGCCGGGGCATGGATGCTACAGCATGTCGTTGATTTCACCCAGAATTTATGGGGAAATCTTTCGCAATATGTGGGGTAGGTAATGGAAATCACTCCTTCCTTGTGGTGGACCTTTTTACTGATATTTGTCAGGATTTCTTCATTTATGGTATCAGCACCGGTGTTTTCTGGACAGCAAATACCTGGGACCTACAAAATCGGCTTTAGTGCCGCACTTAGTATTATTTGTGTAAGCATGATAAAAAATCCGGTCCATGATGTAGCTGAGTGGACACTGTTTTTATTAATTTTTAAAGAGTTTATGGTCGGAATTGTGATTGGAATGGTGGCCAATATCATGTTTTACTCCGTCCAGCTTGCAGGTTCATTAATGGATATTCAAATCGGATTCTCGATGGCCAGCTTATTTGACCCAACTTTTGGTACAAATACCCAACTGACGGGACGGCTACAAAACATTCTGGCAATGTTGGTGCTATTTACGACCAATGCCCACCATCTTTTGATACAGGGGATATTATCCAGCTTTGATTGGGTTTCATTGCAGGCTTTTGTGCCTGCGTGGTCGGACGGCCAGATATCAAGCTTTTTGCTGAAATGTTTGATGCAGATGTTTATGCTTGGATTTATGATGGCTGCCCCCATTATGGGTACATTGTTTGTGGTTGACATAGCGATTGGTATTCTTGCAAGGACTGTACCGCAGATGAATATTTTTGTCATTGCACCACCAATTAAGATTTTAGTCTACTTTGCTCTTTATATATTGGTCTTACCTGGTTTCTTTTATTTATTAAATATTCTTCTTCAAACAATGTTTGAATCAATGGCTTCTATTTTAAAAATAATGGGTGGATAAGTGTGGCAGAAGAAAAAACAGAAAAAGCAACCCCTTTTAAAAGGCGGGAGGCTAGAAAAAAAGGTCAGGTCGCCAAAAGTCCTGAAGTAGCATCTGCGGTTACTTTGCTCCTCGGTTTTGCCTTTTTTATGATTGGTGGGAAGATTTTTGTTGAAGGCTGCCTCAATATATTCCGGGTTAGTTTCCAGGAATATATGCAGTGGGATCTTTCTTACTCCAGTCTCTCGCTTATTTTTAAGCAGTTATTGTGGAATGGTGGGAAATTGTTGGCACCACTCTTTGGTATTATCATTTTGGCCGGGGTTGTAGCCAATTTTGCTCAGGTCGGGTTTATGATAAATGCTGAAGGAGCGAAAATGAATTTTGGTAAGATCAATCCCCTGGAGGGAGCAAAAAATATTTTTTCCCTAAGGGCATTAATGGAATTATTAAAATCCGTCCTGAAAATTGTCATCATTTCATTTGTGGTATTTTCGATTATTTGGGGTCAGAGAACAGAGCTGTTTGCACTTGGTACTAAGACTATTTGGGATACATCAAGATTTGTAGGTTCGCTTGTTATAAAAGTTGGAATCGCGGCATCCTCTTGTTTAATGATATTGGCTGCTGCAGATTACGCCTTTCGCCGGTATGAGCATGAAAAAAAGCTCCGGATGTCAAAGCAGGAAATCAAAGATGAATATAAGAAGATGGAAGGGGACCCAGTGGTTAAAGGGAAACGGCGCCAGATTCAACGGCAAATGGCAATGAACCGGATGATGCAGGATGTGCCTAAGGCTGATGTCGTTATCACAAACCCAACCCACTTCGCTGTTGCCATCCGCTATGATTTTAAAACCATGGATACTCCGATAGTCATCGCTAAAGGAAAAGAACATGTCGCTTTAAAAATTAAAGAAATTGCCAAACAACATAAAATTATGACGATAGAAAATAAACCGCTTGCCCGGGCATTATTTGCTGCGGTAGAGGTTGGGGAATCAGTCCCAGAAGAAATGTTCAATGCAGTAGGAGAGATTTTAGCATATGTTTACTATCATGAAGGCAGGTATAAGGGGATGATGAGATGAAAACAAAAGATATTTCCGTGTTGTTTGTTGTCATATTAATTGTTGCCATGATGATTATTCCTCTGCCAACTTTCTTATTGGATTTTCTATTAATTATTAATATCTGTATCTCATTGCTTATTCTGCTGGTGGCGATGAATATAAGAGAACCATTGGAGTTTTCAGTATTTCCAACAGCGTTGCTACTCACAACCTTATTCCGATTAGCCCTTAATGTGTCTACCACCCGTTCAGTTTTATCGAAAGCTGATGGTGGAAAAGTCATTGAGACGTTTGGTTCATTTGTTATTGGGGGAAACCCTGTTGTTGGTTTTGTCGTTTTCTTAATCTTAATTATCATTCAGTTCATCGTTATCACAAAAGGATCTGAACGAGTAGCGGAAGTTGCGGCGCGGTTTACACTGGATGCAATGCCAGGGAAACAAATGAGTATTGATGCCGATATGAATGCCGGGTTAATTAGTGAACATGATGCACGCGACCGCCGGAAAAAAATTGAGCAAGAGGCTGACTTCTACGGTTCTATGGATGGTGCCAGTAAATTTGTCAAAGGGGATGCCATCGCCGCCATTATCATCTTTTTGATCAATGTCATTGGTGGCTTCATCATCGGAATGGTTATCCATGGTATGCAATTTGCAGAATCACTCAGCACCTTTACGCTGTTATCTGTAGGGGATGGATTAGTAAGCCAAGTGCCTGCACTCCTTATTTCTACTGCCACCGGGATTACGGTTACACGTGCAGCATCAGATGGTAACTTAAGCTCGGATATCATACAGCAATTATTAAATTATCCAAAACTACTTTATATAGTGGCCGGAACCATTTTGGTTCTTGGTATATTTACACCAATTGGTATTTTTATCACACTTCCTATTGCAGCATTATTGGCTTTTGGTGCCTACACTATGCAACAGTCTGGTAAGCGAGAAGAACTTAACAATGAAAAAATGGAACAAGAAGGACAGGAAGAAGATCTCGGTAGTCCGGAAAAAGTGATTAATTTGCTACAACTTGATCCGTTGGAGTTGGAAATTGGCTATGGCTTAATTCCGCTGGCCGATAAAAATCAGGGTGGAGACATTCTTGATCGGATTGTCATGATTCGTAGGCAATTTGTGCTTGAATTAGGACTAGTCATCCCGACGATTCGGATTCGAGATAATTTGCAGCTACCACCAAACCAATATGTATTGAAATTTCGCGGTAGTAAAATTGTTGCAGGAGAAGTTTATCTTGACCATTTTCTCGCCATGAATCAAGGGGAAGAAAATGATGACAGGATCGAGGGAATTTCAGTGGTTGAGCCTGCGTTTGGATTGCCGGCAAAATGGGTGAGCCTGGAAGAAAAACAAAAAGCCGAACTTCTAGGTTATATGATTGTCGATCCGCCTTCGGTGATTGCCACCCATTTAACAGAAGTATTAAAACGACATGCTCACGAGTTATTACGCAGAGAAGAAACAAAAGAATTAATTGACAATCTTAAAGAAAGCCATCCGAATCTCGTCGATGAACTTGTTCCAAGCTTGCTTTCCGTTGGAGAGATTCAAAAAGTATTGCAAAATCTCTTACGTGAACAAATATCGATTCGGGATTTAGCGGTAATCTTTGAAACATTGGCAGATTATGCTGTCTATACTAAAGATCCAAAAGTACTAACGGAATATGTCCGTCAAAACATGACACGGCAAATTACCGAGCAATATGCAGATGAAGGAGTTATCCATGTGTTAACTGCAGGAGCGACGCTGGAAAAAGGAATTTCAGATAGTATTCAGCAGACCGAGGCAGGAGGATATTACCTTTCGATGGATCCGCAAATGTCGCGGAGAATTACGGAAGCATTGCACAGCCAAATTGATCGGGTTATTCAGACAGGCGGTCAGCCAATCTTCCTGACTTCCCCTTCGATTCGGATGTATTTGAAACAGTTTATTGAAAAAATCCTGCCGACGGTGCCCGTTCTTTCATATACCGAACTGGAGCCTAATATTGAGATCCAAAGTATAGGAGTGGTCAACATATGAAAACGAAAAGGATCATTGCGGAATCTATGCCCCTTGCTTTAAAAATGGTTCGGCAAGAATTAGGGGAAAACGCTATTATTGTTAACACAAGAACGATCAAAACAGGCGGCGTGTTTGGGCTGTTTTCTAAACAAAAATATGAGGTGACTGCTTATACCTTTGAAAAAGACGGTAATACTCCGGCACCTCAGTTTTCTTTAGAATTGAAAGATAAAGCAGAGAAAACCTTCCTGAAGGAAAAGGATAATAAGCACAATCCTGAAGATGTGGACGACAAAGGTTCCGGTTTTCATAAGCAGCCACAAAAACTATATAGCTATTATTCCCAACCACCTGTTCAAAAAGAACAAGCTGTTGTTGCACCCACTCCTATAGCTGAAACAGAAAATCCATTGCTCGATGAGCTACAGGATTTGCGTAAATTGATGATGAATTATGTGATGAGCGATAAAAAGAAAAATGTCCTGCCGAGAGCTGTGACTAAATGGTCAGACCGATTAAAGGAACAGGGTGTGGAGGATGATGTAGTTTTATATATTGTGAACCGTTTACTTAAACAAAATGAATCTCTAAAGGAAATGACTGCAAAAGAAATCAAACAAGAAATCATCCTGATCATTAAAGAAATCATCACAAAACGGGTTCCGGAGAATAACAACGTCAGGAAGCAGACCCTAGTAATCAATATGATTGGTCCTACAGGTGTCGGCAAAACGACCACGATTGCCAAACTGGCGACGGAGCAAATTTTAAAACAAAAGCGCCGGGTAGCGATGATAACGACTGATGTTTACCGAATTGCCGCCGTTGAACAGCTGAAAACCTATGCTGGGATTTTGAATGTTCCAATTGAAGTGGTTCGTTCAAGTGATGAATTAGGAACCGTTTTAAATAAATTGAGTAACTATGATCTAATTTATATGGATACAACCGGGAGAAATTATAAAGAACAAGCGAATCGTGAATCAATTAGCGAATTTTTACACCATCCGCTTGAAAGTGATAACTACCTTGTTCTGAGCTTGACGACGAAGTTCGAGGATTTAAAGATCCTGCTCAATGAGTTTTTAGACAGTCCAGTCCAAAAATTGATCCTGACGAAATTTGACGAAACTTCGAGCTATGGTTCGATTCTTAATATTGCCTATAAATACCCCTATCAAATTGCTTATATCACGAATGGGCAAAGTGTTCCAGAAGATATCACAGCGATTGATGCAGCACTTCTGACGAGTTACTTATTAGGGGAGGAAATCGAAAATGGATCAAGCTCAAAGCCTTCGCGAATACATGCTCAGATTTAATGTACAGCAGCAAAAAAAAGCAACCTCCCGCGTGATTACGGTTACTAGTGGTAAGGGAGGGGTTGGAAAATCAAATTTTACGCTTAACTTTGCCTTAGGTTTAAAAGCAGCTGGAAAAAAAGTTATCGTTCTCGATTTAGATTTAACCACAGCCAATATTAATATTCTTATGGGGATTACACCACGGTATAGTCTGGTTGATGTATTATCGCAGCGAAAATTGATATGGGATGTATTAGAATTGGGTACAGGAGGAATCGAGTATATCACCGGTGGACTCGAAATCCAAGATCTGCTGGAATTAGATCAAGCGAAACTTACCTTCTTCTGGAGCCAAATTCAAGGTCTGCAAAACTATGCCGATTTTATTTTATTGGATACGGGAGCGGGAATATCAAAGGAGCTCATGAATTTTATTTTAGCTTCGGATGAAACGATTTTGGTGACAACGCCTGAACCGACATCGATAGCCGATTCCTACTCAGTGGTAAAGGCTATTCATCGATACGATCAACCAACACTGAAAAAACTTAGATTGGTCGTCAATCGTGCTCATACTTATCGTGAAGCAGGAGAAACATCAAGGACATTGCAGAATGCATGCAGTACCTTTCTGAAAATGGAATTAAAATCATTAGGCCATCTGATGGAAGATGAGCATGTTCGGCAATCGGTTCGTTCACAAACGCCTTTTCTTGTTAGTTATCCAAATTGTACAGCATCGAAAAACATCAAACAAATGGTGTATTCTTATCTGCCTGAGTTGAATGAAACTTCTTCTGTTTCTCCTAAAGGATTACGGGGATTTTTCGAAAAAATCATTTCATCAGGAAAATCGTCGTAATGGGGTGGTCGAAATGAAAGCAAAGTGGGGAATTAGCCTAATTTTTGGAATCATGGCCTCTATTCTTACGTATTGTTTTTCTATTGCAAACAACACATGGCTTCCATCATTGTTCAGTGCAGTTATTGGCTTTTTTTTATTCGCAATTCTGGGGTTTTCGCTCCGATTTGTATTACTTTTTATTGCATCGGTGAACCAGGTTAATCCATTTCCTAAAGAAAGTCCAAAGGTGGACAGCTCTTCAGAAGCCCTACAGGAAAACCTGACTGAAGAAGAGTCAAATGATGAACCAGTGTTCCAGAGAATGCCCTTAGATTCTCTGCATAAAAAATAAACTCAAATCGATTGAACACGTTATCCATTAATCTACAAGTCTTAAAACAGGGGGGATAATCGTTGAAATCTGCTATAAAAGAATCTAATCTATTATGGAAGGCATACCGGGAGAATCTTGATTTCAACGCACAAGAAAGTTTGGTAAACCAATATTTGTATTTGGTTGAGCAAATGGCCAACCGCTTGAGTTTAACCATCCCTCAGCGAATTATTCCGAAAGAGGACTTGATTGGCTTAGGCTATATCGGTTTAATCGAAGCAATCAAAAAATTCGACTACAAAAAAGGGTATCAATTTGAAACGTACGGCCTTTGGCGCATTAAAGGTGCCATGTTGGACGGTATACGCAAAATGGACTGGGTTCCACGAAGCCTAAGAGAGAAAGCCAAAAAACTAAACAGTGCCTACCGACACCTGGAACAATCATTAATGAGGTCACCGACGGAAGAGGAGTTAAGTGAATACTTAAAGCTGGCTTTAGATGAAGTGGACCAGGCAATGGCAGCAATCTCTGTTTCGACCATCATCTCCCTTAATGAACCTTTGAATACAAACGATGTAGACGGAAAGCAGCAAACCCGGATTGAACAGCTGAAGGATGATCAATCAGCATCCCAGGAGCAGTTGATGCAAAGGGTGGAATTTCGGAACATGATGGCTTTAGCTATTGATAAGTTGCCTGAAAAAGAAAGACTGGTCATTTCGTTATTTTATTACGAAGGTCTTACTCAGTCAGAAATTACTGAGGTCTTGAATCTTACAAAGGGGAGGATTTCCCAGCTCCACTCCCAAGCAATTCTCCATTTACGAAAAAGTTTCGAAGATAAAGGTTTTTCCTTGGATTCTTTTGTATAGTTTTTAGTGAAGGTTAGACTACATTTTTCTATATATATATAAATTGAGTGTACTAAAGTACTAATATCACAGTATAATATCGATTGAAAAGGATTTCCTATTATTTGAGTAATATAAATTGAGGTGCTTAGATGATTCAAATTCTACTGGTTGACGACCATCCATTGGTTGGTGAAGGCACCAAGCTAATTATTGAGACTGAAGGAGACATGAAGGTTGAATTTGAGACATCTCCGATCCAGGCAATTGAACGATTAAAAACACACTCGTTTAATGTGTTGCTATTTGATCTGACTATGCCTCAAATGGATGGCTTCGAATTAACGAAAAAGGCGTTAGCCATTGATCCTCAAGCTAATGTATTAATTTTTAGTGAATGTGATATTTATCCAAATCTTGATTTGTTAATGGAGTCAGGGGCGGTTGGTTTTATCGCGAAAACAGCTACTAAGGAACAGTTAATAAGAGCGATTAGATGCGCTTTAAATCAAGAAATGGTTGTTCCGTTTTCCTGGCTGAAAGACATTTACCACGGTGACAGACCTTGGGTAAAACGAAAAATGTTTAAGGAAAAAATTTCACTCACGGACAAAGAAAAGAAAATTATGAAGGAATTAGTAAAAGGGAAAACCAACAAAGAAATGGCTCAAACCCTGTTTGTTGGCCAACGTTCATTTGAATATAGCTTAACTAAAATTTTCCATAAGCTAGGAGTCCAAACCAGGATTGAGGCCGTTGTCAAAGTAAAAGAGATGGGATTAATTGTTGATTAATAGGAAAAGTGGAAGCGCTCACTAGTTTCTTGTGCGCTTCTGCCTACAAATGCAGCAGGCACGCTTTAAAACAGATAGTATAATTAACGTAGAAAAAAACAGCGAGGGTAAGGTGCACAAGCTACTAAATAGTCATCCTTCTATGAATTAAAGCGGGGATAATCTTCTGCAGTCCCTGCTAGATCGCCTCATCAAAATCATCTTGGTTCTACACCTACACCTCAAACTTTCAACAATGATCCTCACATTTTATGTAAAAATCCCCATTCATCGAAAATATCAATCCCACGGTAATGAATACTATTTTAATAATCATAAACCCCCAGCACATTAACGCGTTGCTCCACCGGGGGTCAGGCACACTAGCCTTGCATCAATGTATATAAGTTGAATTTATTCAAAAATTTTACATTATAATTTAGATGTTGAATGAAAAAAAGGCGATCAGGGCTTAAATAGACCTTGTTCCCTTTTTTTTCCTAATTTAGTTTTCCTTCTTTTTTCTTGCCTTTTTCACCACAGCGACGTTTCCAAACAACGGTTTTTCTTTTACTAAAGGAATAGGGACTTTTTGTCTTCCCTTCGATTTTTTCCTTTTTCTGTTTAATTCTTTTAACATTCTTCTGCCCGGTAAATATAAATACGTTCGAAGAACCCGAAAGAATTCCCATGGCGTTTTTTCAGACTTCGTTTGAAGTTTTATTATAAGTGAAACACCTAACGCAATAAGGGCTAAGAACATTTGATTCCAAATTCCTTGTGGTTTTGTACTCCAGACCTTTGTTAGCTTTAGGTGTCCTTTTATCCACTTAAAAAAAAGTTCGATAAGCCAACGGTTCTTGTAGATTTCTAAGATTTGTTGATCAGTTAAATCAAAGCGTGTCGTTAAAATTCGATAGAGTCTCCCTTTTTCATCCAAAAATTCTATGTACCGAACAGGTACATTTGAAATCCCAAAATTCACTTTTGCATCTCTTTTTATGGATGGATGAGTCGGCTCATATTCTTCTAACGTATAAGTTACCAGACTCTTTCTTATACGAACTACAAATGAAATATTCCTCTCTAGCCAATCCATTAAATTCTTTTTGGAAGGATAACCTCTGTCCATTACATATGTTGCATCGTCTTCTTCAATGATGAAATCAGAGCTTTCGAAGTCACTCACAGTACCGGTGGATGGAACAATTTTATCTGGATAGGCGATATCTTTAGAAATCACAACGAGCCTAGTATGCATTTTGACCGCATTGTGGCCTTTAGAGATAAAAGCCCAATCACAAAGGTTTTCTGGTAAGCTAATTTCCGTTGAATCTACTATATTTAACCGACCGATGTCCTTTGATAATCCTTCAAAACCTTGAGTTAACTGATGAATTTTCTTAACTACTTTTACAAACATTTTTTGAACCATTTCTGTTGGAAGGTCGTTGATGTGGCGGCTTAATTGAGAACCACTAATACTTTTAATACCAATTTCTTTCCGGAGAGTAGGAAAAGCCCTTAACTTTTCTTCCATATGACTGTACGAGCACCATTGATCTAGCTGCGCTGCTACGAAAATTTTTAATAAAGCCTTTGTAGAAAGCTTCTTTCCATAATCAATTAGTGGACAATCAAAATCCTCTGTTGGAAGTAAAGATAAGCATTGACACATCAAGATTTCTTGACCTATACTTTTATTATTCAAAATTGAAAACTCCTTTGTAGAAGACTTGTTTGTTTAGGGAACAAAACAAGGTCAACAACTTCTACAATAGGAGTTTTTTTTTATTTCGTAAAGATATTAAATTACTTTTATTTCATTTTTAGTAACTTTTTTCAAGCCGTGCAAGGCTAGTGGGTCAGGCACCCATTCGCAATTTAATGTGTTAAAGCCACGATAACTCGACACATGTATTTTTTGTGAAGTTTATTGCTAGTATGAAATGTATGATTTATCCTACTAGTAGGAGGCGGATGAAAATGATGAACCACGGTAAAATTTTTGGAACAACTAGCGTAGGGGAAAGAGGACAGGTTGTTATTCCTGCAGAAGCACGCGAAGAATTAAACATTAAACCAGGTGAAAAATTTGTTGTCTTTGGTGATGCTAGAAAAGGGACAGTGATTCTGGTTAAATCTGAAATCATGAATAAGTTTGCAAATTTCTTTTTTAACAAATCAAAACGATTTGAAAAAATGGCTCAAGAAATTTTTGATAAAACAGAGGACAAACCCGAAGAAGAAGAAGAAGAGTAAATTGCAGATGTAGAAAAGGAGATCCGTTATGCGTGAAATCGCACGCTTAATCAGCAACAAGAGATTTCGCAAAACGAGTTTGATGTTTTTTGGGTTTATCGCCCAGTTTTGGTGGCTTGGCAAAACAAAAAGATTTATGTCCAAAGAAAAGGTAGATAGAAAGTATCATGCGCTCTACCTTTCCCAAGCGAAAAGGTTCACTTCAGAAGCGATAGAAATGGGTGGCCTGATTATTAAGCTCGGTCAATTTGTCAGCTCCAGGGTGGATATTTTACCAAAAGAATATACCGATACATTATCACAGCTCCAAGATTCAGTTTCTCCTGAAGACACGGACGAAATCATTAATAGAATAGAAGAAGAACGATCAAGCAAAATTGGAGACATCTTCTCGCATTTCGAACAAACTCCCCTTGCAGCTGCTTCGTTAGGACAGGTACATAAAGCGACTTTGCCTGATGGAACATGGGTTGCAGTAAAAGTGATGCGTCCAGGAATAGAGGATATTGTAGCGCTTGATTTAGCAACCATGAGGGTTCTGATTGCCTTTGCCCGCCGATTTACGAAAATCGGTAAGACCATGGATTTAAAGGATGTTTATGAGGAATTTGAAGAGGTCATTACCAAAGAGCTTGATTATCAAAAAGAAGCTCAACATCTTGAGCGTTTCCGTGAAAATTTCAGTGAATTTCCAGGGGTTACCGTTCCGAAAATATATTCCGATTTTTGCACAAAAAAGCTGCTTGTTATGGAATTTATCGAGGGTGTAAAGATCAATGAAATTCAAAAACTCGATGAGGCAGGAATCAATAAAAGCAATTTGGCAAAAATTCTTTTCTTGTCCTATCTAAAACAATTATTTGAGGATGGATTTTTTCACGCCGACCCTCACCCAGGGAATATTTTAGTGAAGAAAGATGGAACAATTGCTTACATTGATTTCGGAATGGTCGGGACCGTCTCAGACACGATGAAGGAAAACATGTTCAAGCTTGCGCTCGGAATTTATGTAAAAGACTTCAGTGGGGTAGTAGAGGCGCTTGATGGTCTCGGATTTTTAAGGAAAAAGGCCAACAAAACCGTTTTAACCAAAAATATAAAGGTAATTCTTGAGAATTTCTCCGACGGCAGTTTTGATTTTAATAAAATCGATCAAGGTGATTTTCTCGAGGAATTACGAGATTTCCTATATCAGCAGCCATTCCAAATTCCCTCACGAACAACATTTTTAGGAAAAGCAATTATTACCGTCTTTAGTTTATGCAAAGGTTTGGACGAAAAGTTTGATTTTATTGCTATGGCAAAACCTTATGTTGAAGATATGATGAATAGTGAAACGAGCAACGTCGGTAAAGAAACAATCATTGATCAAGTAAAGGAATCGCTTCTAAAAGTTATTCCTACCTCAAAAAAGGTTTTCACGCTTATCGATCAAGTGCAATCAGGTGAATTAAGGGTTAAGCCATCAGTGGCATTTGAAAATAAGATCATCAATCAGCAGGACATGAACAATAAAAAAATTATTTATGCAATATTAGGTACGGGTCTCTTGCTTTCTGGTACCCAGCTATTGGACTACAGCTTTCGAGTTGGGGTTTCATTTATGATAGTCGGATCGCTTATAACCGTAATACAGCTTATGCGAAAATCAACCACAAAAAGAAGAAGACCCCCAAGAGGTCATGGTTTTATGAAATAAAAAAACATTTAGCTCTAGGCAAAGGACTGTCGAGGTTTCTCGGCAGTTCTTTACATTTTATAAAGTATATATAATGCTCACTGGGAAATTTGTGAAAAGAGGTTTTTAGAAAAATTTTCTGATTGCGTAAGTTGAACTCATAGGTTATTATAGTTTTTATGTGTAATGATAGTATAAAAAAATGAACTGAAAGTTTATGGGAGGCAAAAAGTGAATACAACCAGTACAAATACAACCAAGCCGCAGTGGGGGATTATTGTCATATTACTTATTGGGGCTTTTATTTCAATGTTAAATGAAACTCTTCTTAATGTGGCGCTTCCGTCAATTATGAAGGATTTAGATATACCAGCTTCATCTGTTCAGTGGCTTTCAACAGGGTATATGTTAGTGAATGGGATCATGATTCCAGCCACAGCATTTTTGATTCAAAAATATTCAACACGCCGATTATTTTTAACGGCATTGAGTTTATTTACCATCGGTACGATAATCGCAGGTTTTGCCACAACGTTTCCGGTATTATTAAGTGCACGTATGGTTCAAGCATCAGGATCAGCGATTATGATGCCGTTGTTAATGAATGTTATGTTAACAAGCTTTCCAATTGAAAAACGGGGAGCAGCAATGGGGTTATTCGGATTAGTATTTATTTTCGCCCCAGCAGTTGGTCCAACTTTATCTGGTTGGCTCATCGAACATTATAACTGGAGAATTCTTTTCCATCTCGTTACACCAATTGCGGCAATCGTGTTAGTCGTTGCCTTCTTTTTATTAAAAGATAAAAAGGATAAAGTGGATCTCCGACTTGATTTATTTTCCCTTGTCCTATCAAGCATAGGCTTTGGTGGCTTATTATATGGATTTAGTTCTGCAGGAACCAAAGGCTGGGATAGTCCACAGGTGTATGTCACGCTTATTGTAGGCGCAATTTCATTAGTATTATTTATCTTGCGTCAGTTTAAGCTAGAAAAACCGATGCTGGAATTCCGAATCTATAAATATCCAATGTTTGCTTTATCATCAGCTATTTCAATTTTTATCACTATGGCTATGTTTTCAGCTATGCTGTTATTGCCAATATATGTACAGACCATTCGTGGGATATCACCATTCCATTCCGGTTTATTGATGCTGCCGGGTGCCATCTTAATGGGAATCATGTCACCTATTACAGGTAAATTATTTGATAAATTTGGTGGACGTATTTTAGCAATTACTGGATTAACGATTACGACATTAACAAGTTTTGCATTTAGCAAGCTTTCATTAGATACGTCGTATACACATCTACTTTTGATATACTCAGCTCGGATGTTCGGAATATCGATGGTCATGATGCCGGTTATGACTAACGGTTTGAATCAATTGCCTGCTCACTTATATCCACACGGGACAGCAATGAACAACACAATGCAACAGGTTTCTGGTGCAATCGGGTCAGCGTTGTTGGTTACGGTCATGTCAAACAGGATGAAAACTCATGCCAAGGAAATTGCCGATTCCGCAATGAAGCATTTTACAGGGCAACCAACTCCTGATGCCATCGCAACAATGAAACAACAAATTGCAACGAAAGCCATGCTCGAAGGAATTAATGATGCTTTCTTGGTGAGTGTAGGAATAGCACTAGTCGCTCTTATTCTTGCGTTCTTTATCAAACGCACGTCGAAACAAACGCAAGCTTCAAAACTGGAAGGTGCAAAAAGCACCATCACCACAAAACCAGTAGTAGAAAATTAATATGAGAAACTCCGTGTCCATTTAAGGGCACGGAGTTTTTTGTTAAGGAAACCTCCATTTGCATCAAGTGGATCACTCAAGTATTAAGTTTATACATACTCGCAAACATCCGTTTTAAAAGGTATAGTATTTATGTATAAAAAACACTAATAATAGAACTTTTTAAAATAAATGGTGGTGGAAAATGTTATGCAAAGAGCCAAAATATCAACTTACGAGCGAATTGCGATTGATCTGGCTAATCGGATATATGATGGGAAATTTAAAGAGGGTGAAAAAATCCACGGAAGATCTACCTTAGCAAGTGATTACAAGGTATCTCCTGAGACAGTAAGGAGAGCTATCAAGATCTTAGAAGACGTGGAAATAGTTCAATCAACGAAGGGAAGCGGGATTGTCATCTCTTCCCGTGAAAATGCGTTTAAATACATTAACAGGTTTTCAAGTCTAGCGAGTATAAATGATTTGGAAAAACAAATGAATACATTAATTACAGAACGTGAAAAGCTGGACGATCAGCTATTTGAAACAGTACGAAAAATCAAGGATTATTCAGTTACGTTGCGCTACACAAATCCATTGGCTCCGATCGAGATAGAGGTGGCTTCCGGCTGTAGTCACATTGGTAAGACGATTTCAGAAGTGATGTTTTGGCAAAATACGGGTGGAACGGTGATTGGAATGAAAAGAAAGGGAGAGCTGATCATCTCTCCCGGACCATATGCTTTAATTTTAGAAGGAGATATCTTACTAATTATTGGTAATGAGGTAGCTTACGAAAGGGTACGGAGTTTTTTACAAGATTGATCTAAATATAAATTAAAAGAATCGGCTCACTTCATTACTGAAGGAGCCGATTTTTGGATTTCTATTTTAATAGGTTTTCTTTTTCTAAATATTCCTTAGCTACTTTTGCCGGGGCTTGTTTCAGGCTGTCGACTTTATAGTTAAGCTTACGCATCTTTTCATCTGTAAGTTTTCCTGAAAGGGAATTAATGGCATCCCTTAGCTCAGGATATTTTTTCAATGTTTCCTGCTTGATGATCGGTACAGCATAGTAAGGAGGGAAGAAATTCTTATCATCCTTTAATACTTTTAAATGAAACGCTTCGAGTAGGCCGTCCGTGGAAAAAGCATCAATGGCATCACTCTTATGATTATTAAGAGCAGTATAGCGTAATCCGCCATCTAAAGCTTTTACCTCTTTAAAATTCATTTCATACTTTTTGGAAAGTCCGATTAATCCGTCCTCACGATTCGAGAATTCGATGGTTGGACCAAAAATTAAGCCATCGCTCACCTTTGCAAGATCAGAAATTGAAGCCAATCCATATTCTTTTGCAGTTTCTTGTCGCACCGCCACAGCATAGGTGTTATTAAATCCAAGCGGTTTTAGCAATTCAATCCCATATTTTTGATTGAATTTCTGTTTAACAGTGTCATAGACTTGATCTGGATCACTCTCAGGAGGCTCATTCAAGATATTTACTAATCCAGTCCCAGTGTATTCTACATATAAATCAATATCTCCATTGTTAAGAGCGCTAAAGGCTACTTGACTTCCGCCAAGATTTAGCTTTCTTTCTACTTCAATATCAGTCTTGTTTTCTATTAAGTCGGCTAGCATGTTCCCCAATATTAGTTGTTCACTGAAATTTTTTGAGCCAATTACAATCTTATCTTTTGCTTTTACCTGGGAAAAAATCGTGATTGTACCTGCTGCAATCAGCAATATAATGCTGAACGCAATGATTAATCTTTTCGATCTGCCATTGCTCTTTTTAGATGATGACTGATTGCTTTTCTTTTTACTAGTATAGGAAAGTGAAGTTTCCAGTTTCCCGACAACAAAGTCAATTAGCAGTGCTAATATACACGCTGGGATTGCACCACCCAAAATCATATTATTATCTACGGTTTGTACACCTGAAAATACGAGGTAACCTAGCCCGCCAGCACCAACAAAAGCGGCAATTGTCATCAATCCAACAGCTGTAACGGCAGAAATTCTGATCCCAGCCATGATCATCGGGAAGGCTAATGGCAACTGAATCTTTCGCATCGTTTGACTCTTAGTTAAACCGATACCTTCAGCAGCTTCGAGAATGTCTGAATCTATATTGGTCAATCCAGTATAAGTGTTTTTGACAATCGGAAGCAGGGAATATAGAACGACCATAACAACCGCTGGCGTACTCCCTATTCCAATAAATGGGATTAAGAATCCTAGAAGCGCCAAACTCGGTACGGCTTGGATGACATTAGTAGTACCAATAATAGGTTTCGATAGCTTCGGCTCCTTTGAGATAAGAATACCAAGTGGAACTCCAATCACAATTGCTATTGATACAGAAAAAACACTTAAGTAAAGATGTTGACCTAGTAAACTGAGAATTTGCTGATAGTTTGTTGTGATGTATGTCCAAAATTCACCCATTAAAAGGCCACCTCCAAATCAATTAATTGGCTACTTAAAACAGATAAAATGCTGCTTCTCGTAATAAGACCAATCAACTTCTTTTCATCATTGATAACTGGTACATAACCGATCTTATTTTCATTCATCGTGACCAATACCGAGATTAAGTTTGAATCCTGGGTAACGAACAGAACATTTTGATTCATTACTTCTTCAATGATGGCAGTTCGGTTTAGTAATTGGATGCTCTTCAACGTTACCATTCCGAGCAGTACATTATTTTTATCCGTTACCATTAAGCTGTCGACTTTATTCTCCTTCATGATCTCGATAGCTTGAAGAACATTTCGTTTCGGAGAAATTTTAACGGGGTTGTGAACCATAATATCTTCAGATTTTAATAATTCGGGGTTATTCCAGACCCGTCTTTTACCAATAAAGCTTTCCACAAAGTCATTTGCAGGATATTTTAAAATGTTTTCAGGGGTATCATATTGAAGAATATTACCATCTTTTAGTAAACAGATTTTGTCGGCAATTTTGATTGCTTCGTCCATATCATGGGTCACGAAGATAATCGTCTTGTTTAATTCCTTTTGCATTTGGAACAGTTCCTCTTGTAGCGAACTCCTTGTGACAGGATCCAAGGCACTGAATGGTTCGTCCATTAAAATAATGTCGGATTCGGTAGAAAAAGCCCTTGCCACACCAATTCTCTGCTGCTGTCCGCCACTCAATTCCCTCGGGAAACGATGTAAATATTCAGTTGGATTCAATCCAACCATTTGAAGTAACTCCGCGGTTTTTTTTGTGATTGCTTGAGGATTTTCACCTTTAAGCTTTGGAATGAGCTCCAAGTTTTCTTGTATCGACATATGAGGAAACAGCCCGGTATTCTGAATAACATATCCAATGTTTCTTCTAAGTTCTATCGCATTTAAGGTGGAAATATTTTTTCCATTTACAAATATTTCACCCGAAGTCGGTTGAATTAATTTATTTACCATTTTCAATAAAGTGGTTTTGCCACAACCACTTGGGCCTACAAATACAACCAACTGACCTGCTTCAATATTTAATGAAAAATGATCAATAATGGTCTTGTTCCGATACTTCTTTCCAATATTTTTGAACTGAATCATTTTCATTCCTCCTCTATAAAATAATATGATTCAGTGAAATGCAACAACTTAATGTTAACATACAAGTTGTTAGTTCGTCGAATTGTGGAACAAATTTCCTTTTTAATTTGCAATGGGTAGTGTCTCTAAATAATCATTTTGTTAATTTAAATGTAAATAAAACAAGCTTGTTTAATAAAATTTACAAAGTCAGAAGCTGCTCAAACTACCTTATTGTGTAAGTTAATCTGAAAAACTTTGATAGTTCCACATGCGGGTTGGAAGTTAAACTCTGCCAATTTTTATATAAAAAGAAACCTCCTAAAGTTAACAGGAGGTTTTTAGATTAAAAAAATCGTTGAGGAATGTCGTTTTATTGCTCCAATAAGCTGTTCAAAGAGACCTCTTGTTCTTTTTCTGGTTGATCAAGGGGATAGATTCTAGCTGTTTCATTTTTTTCATCTACTCCCTGAATATATATTTGCGTCCCATTATAGATTACATTGGCCATAACTGGGGAAGCAGCGATCTCTTTTGCACGTTGTTTGTTCATATTAATGTCCTCCTTTAATTTTCAACAATAAAATTATTTACTTAAAACCTGTGAATCATTCTAATTTGTCGAACATCATTATAAGAACTGCTTGAGGATTATATGGAAGATAGGTCAGGCGAATTTCTGTTCATCATTTGTGCTGAGTGCCTCGGTATAAGACATAAGTAAATTTTCAAAAATCAAGTCCCACTTTTGTCCTAATGCATAATTTCTTCCCTCCATGCCCATTTGAAATCGTAGGCTATCATGATTAATTAGCTGGAGAATTCTTATGGTAAAATCTTGCACATTACCTGGTCTACATAATTGTCCGGTTATACCCGGTTGAATGATATTTTTCACTCCACCTGAATCGGAACCAACTACTGGTGTACCGCTTGCAAGAGCCTCAAGTACAACATTCCCAAACGTTTCTGAAGAAGATGGGAAAACAAAAATATCAGATGCTGAATACACTTCTGCCAAAGCATCCCCTTTTAAATATCCAGTAAAGGACATGTTAGGTGGTGATTCATTTTGAAGTGCTTCACGTAAAGGACCATCTCCGACTACTAACCATTGAATGTCCTGATTTATTTTTGCTGGAATTGATCTTGCTATAGCAAGGAGAGTATTCAAATCTTTTTCAGGAGCTAACCGACCGACATAGGTAAGGAGATATTTTTTTTGAATTCCTAATCGACTTTGAATTAATTTCTTATCATAGTAGGGATGAAAAAGGCGGCAATCAACACCCCGAGGCCATAATTCAAGGTTTGTGAATCCACGGCGCTTGAGCTGATCAATTGTCTCATTTGAGGGGACGAATAACTTTTTAAACGGTCGATGGAACCAATTAATGTATTTCCAAAGGTATTTAGATAGAAATGAAGGTCATAGAATTTCAAATAATAATCGAAGTCAGTGTGATACGATCCGACAAGTGGAATATTTAGTCTTTTTGCATAATAAACTCCACAAAGACCAAGGTTAAACGGAGTGGCGACATGGATCAAATCTGGAGAAAAGCTTTGCAACTCTGACTTGATATGGGAAGGGTTGGGAAAAGCTAATCGGCATTCAGGATACAAGGAAAAGGGTAGACTTTTGAAACGGTGGATATGATTCACTGCGTATTCATTGGAACCATCCTCTGGAGCAAATATTTTGCAAGTAATATTTTGCGAGTGTAAATAATCGGTTAACCTTTTAAGAGTACAAGCAACCCCATTGATATCTGGATAATAGGTGTCTGAAAAAAAGGCAATCTTCATCAAATCCCCCCTGTAAAAAACAAATTCGATTCCTTCCTAAAAACTGTTGAAAAAATAAAAACAAAGGGTTGCTGTAAAAGATCCAAGAACGCAACCGGCTATTACATCCGAAGGATAATGAAGACCTAAATAAATTCTAGATAGTCCGATACAAAGTCCGATTGGTATGAGAATCAAAGAGAGTTTTGGTAAGAATAAGACGAATGGCATGATGACCGAAAAAACTGCTGTTGTATGTCCTGAAGGAAAAGAGTGATCCTTGAGCGGGTTAACAGGAAATTTTGCCTTTTTTAATGTCAAATAGGGTCTTTTTCGTGGATACAGTTTTTTAACAAAATGTACTGGTAGATGGCTTAAAGCTAGTGCCATTGCGCTAGAGATTGCCGTTATTCTTGTTTGGTTAGTAGTAAGGGAAATGAGCATCAGTGCAGTCACAATCGTAAATGGTGCTCCACCTATATGGGTAATTGTCCTGAAAAAGAGGTTTAACAACTTTTTATCAAAATGACGGTTTACCTCTTTAAATAGTCGACATTCAAAGTCATAAAAGGAATAAAGGAATCTATTCATCATCTGTCCCCCCAAAAAAGGATTTACGATAAGACACTTTTATTTTAGCTGAATAATATTTAGCAGATGCTAAGGGAATGTAAATTATTTGAAAAAGTAGTATTTTAGGGGGGACAAATGATGTTGAAAATTAGTGTGATTTTTGTGTTTCCTTAATAATAGGTGGTCTCCCAATAGAGAAGTAGGTAATCGGGTACTTTTGAATTTCGTTGAGAGAATAACAATTACGTCCATCTACTAAGAATGGTTTTTTCATATAAAGACAGAACATATCAAGAGAAATATGTTTTATCTGGTCCCATTCGGTTGCGATGAGCGCTAGGTCGGCATCGAAAAGGGCGGACAGGATGTCAGTTGTATACTCGATAGAGTTTCCTATTATTCTTTTGGCATTTTGGATGGCGACGGGATCATACCCAATGACAGTGGCTCCTTCTACTAGCAAATCCTTTACTAGTGTTAATGAGGCTGCTTCACGAACATCATCGGTATCAGGCTTAAAAGCTAGACCAAGTAAAGCAACCTTTTTTCCTTTAAGCGAACCTACCGATTCCTTAGCTTTTTTTACAAGTAAGGATTGCTGATGATTATTTACGTTGATTACCGCCTTGAGCAAGTCAAACTGGTGTTCAACATTCCCCGCAAGTTGGATAAGGGCTTTCGTATCCTTAGGAAAACAGGAACCTCCATAACCAATTCCCGCTTGAAGGAAGTAGGGTCCAATTCTATGATCTGTCCCGATTCCGTAGGCTACCTCGTCAATATTTGCTCCTACCTTATCGCAAATGGAGGCAATCTCGTTAATAAAACTAATCTTCGTTGCTAGAAATGCATTAGATGCGTATTTAATCATTTCTGCACTTCGCGTATCAGTTTTCATTATCGGTATTTTCAATGGAAGAAAGATTTGTTCAGCAATGTTTGCCGCTCTCTCGTTATCAGCACCAATCACAATTCGGTCACCGTGGAAAAAATCTAGGATTGCGGAGCCTTCGCGCAGGAATTCAGGGGTGGATACCACCTCTACCTTAAGGTAAGATGGTTTATTCCTATCAATAATCTGTTTAATTTGTTCGCTCGTGCCAACTGGCACGGTGCTTTTGGTGCAAACAATTACATCGTTTTTGATTGATTGTGCAATCGAATTTGCTACCGCATAAATGTGTTCGAGATTGGCCGCTCCATCATTTTGCTCAGGAGTTCCAACTGCAATAAAAATTATTTCTGCATTAGTATAAGCAGATTGAGGATTTGTGGTGAAATGAAGTCGACCTTTTACCAGATTGTTTGCTAAAAGCGATTCTAGACCAGGCTCATAAATTGGCGATTTTCCAGACTTAAGCATCGTTATCTTCGCTTCTTGAGTGTCAAGACAAGTTACTTCATTACCCATTTCTGCTAAACAAACACCTGTAACGAGCCCAACATATCCTGTTCCAGCAACCGCAATTTTCATCCAATTCCTCCCAAAATAAAATGGTATTGTTTCATTATATTAGAAATAATTGAAGGTAATCTTGAGCTGATATTAAGAGTGTGTAAAACTTTAAATAAAACCCCATTGACCTTAACGCAACGTAAAGGTGTAAAGTTAATTTATCAGGAGGTGATCTGGTGGAATATACAGTGCAAAAACTTGGCAGTCTTGCAGGCGTGAGCACCAGGACGTTAAGGTATTATGATGAAATAGGAATTCTAAAGCCGGCAAGAATCAATTCATCAGGATATCGAATCTATGGGCAAGCGGAAGTTGACAGGCTTCAGCAAATTCTGTTCTACAGAGAATTAGGAGTAAATCTAGATAGCATTAAGGACATCGTAACCGCGCCTTCGTTTGATAGTGGAAATGCACTGAAAGTACATCGCGAAAAGCTTCTTGAAAAAAGACAACAATTAGATATATTAATCGCTAATGTCGATAAAACAATCGCCTTAACTGAAGGGAGAATTACCATGAGTGATAAAGAAAAGTTTGAAGGCTTTAAACAAAAGATGATTGATGAAAATGAGAAAAAATATGGCAAAGAAATCCGTGAAAAGTATGGTAAAGATACAGTTGAAAAATCCAATGCCAGACTAAAAAACATGACCCAAGAACAATTTGACGAGGTAACCAGTCTCGCAGAACAGGTACAGGTAGCCTTAGCTCAAGCGTTCGAAACGGGTGACCCTGCAGGAGAGTTGGCTCAAAAAACAGCAGACCTCCACAAAAAATGGCTAACCTATTATTGGAAAGAATACTCTAAAGAGGCCCATGCAGGTTTGGCGCAAATGTATGTGGATGATGAAAGATTTACAGCCTATTATGATAAAGAAAAACCTGGTTCTGCAGAATTTTTAAGAGATGCTATTCACATCTATACTGGAATGAAAAAATAATCGAAAAAGACCTTAAGAACTCTTTAAGGTCTTTTTTTGATTTTTCCGTCAATGGAAAAATGATACAATACGGTTAAAGAAATGAACAGGAAGCCTTTTTTCAAATACATATATAAGGATGAAAAATATGTTAGATAAACTAAAAGTGTCAATGATCCAAATGCAAGTGACCAATCAGGTTGAAGAAAATGTAAACAAAGCAATTGAATTAATAATAGAAGCAGGGAAAAGCGATCCAGATGTCATCATCCTCCCCGAGAATTTCCACATGATGGGTAGAAAGGACGAATTTTTTGAAACAGCAGAAACTCTAGATGGCCCTACGCTTACCAGACTTAGGGAATTAGCGAAAGAATTAGGAACATACATAGTAGCTGGAACCATGAGACTGAGATTTCCAGAAACAGAAAAATTAAAAAATATTTGCTGTGTCATTAATCCTGAAGGAGAAATACAAGATATGTACAATAAAATACATACCTTCAATGCTCAAGTGGGTGGCAGAACCTATTCCGGAAGAAAGCTAGAGGAAGCCGGGGATGAGATTGTTGTAACATCAATAAAGGGAATTCCGGTTGGATTAAGTGTTTGTTTTGATTTGCGTTTCCCAGAAATGTTTCGCATTCTCGCTTTAAAGGGTGCAAAGGTCATCCTAGTTCCAGCGATATTTATGCTTCACACTGGTAAGGATCACTGGGAAGTATTATTACGAGCAAGAGCCATTGAAAATCAAGTATATATCGTGGCCCCTGCAACCTATGGAACATTTCCACCCCATAATGAATGGAGTTATGGTAGGAGTATGGTAGTTGATCCTTGGGGTGTGGTTGTAGCCCAAGCTTCAGATAAGACAGGCGTAATAACAGTTGATCTTGATTTAGATTGGCTTGAAGATGTCAGGAAAAGGGTACCGACACTCTCCCAACGCCGACCCGATGTCTATGATTGGGAGGAACTTGATAAATAGTGGATTCAAAATAAAAGGCTGTTTTCAAAAAGATTGTTGTTTTTGAACGAGTTCTGAATGTATATCGTTGAAAATGAACTGATTGGAGCGGAAGGTGCTCGACTCCTGCGGGAGCAGCGGGACAGGTGAGACCCCGCAGGCGAAACGCCGAGGAGGCTCACCGCCCGCCCCGCGGAAAGCGAGCACCTGGAGCGGAAATCAGCCGCTCCACTCATAAGTAAATAGCAACAAAGTTTACGAAAACAGCCAAATAAAAAAGCGATTGGCCAAAACCAATCGCTTCCTGATCTGCACAAAAATGTATTTGAATGTTTGAATGTTTGAATTTTAATTAATCTTGTTTGTTCATTTCCAAAATTAAATAATGTGAGGTTTCATTTGCATGTATCAGAATATCCTCTTTAACTATTTCTAAAGCATCTCTATCAACTAAGTCAAGATGATTAATTGATGAACTTCCTTCAATTTGGACTAAATAGGCTTGTCTCCCATTTTGAACAGGAAAACTAATTTCATTTCCCTTATCAAGCTCTAAAGAGTAAATATTAGTATCCTGATTCACTTTAATCGGTGCATTACCCTCTTTGCTTGAAACCATATGGAGCCATTTATTCTTACGATCATCCCAATTAAATTCAAAATCTCCATAATTAGGTTTATAGCCTTGTTTATCTGGGAATATCCATATTTGTAAAAGTCTCGCAAGTTTATTTCCTAAATTGTGTTCACTGTGATAAACCCCAGTTCCAGCACTCATGTATTGAACAGTGCCTCGACCGATAGTATTTTTATTGCCCATGCTATCCCCATGGGTCAACTCGCCATCTACAACATAAGAGATAATTTCCATGTTTCGATGGGGATGAGTATCGAACCCTGTACCAGCCTCAATCAAGTCATCATTTATAACTCTTAAAACACCGAAGTTAATATTGTCTGGATTATAATACTCCGCAAATGAAAAATGGAATACACTTTTGAGCCAACCAAGGTTACTTCTACCCATATTTCTGTTATCAATTTTTCTTAACATTTAATTCACTCCTAATTTCTTTTTAGTAAAATCTATTTCGGGTAAGGAAGATTTGACTAACATTTCCTACTTATTTATAGGCTCTGTTAAACTCCCTCAGTTTAATGCGATTTTCTCCCGAATGCTCGCTAATTCGCAGGATTTCATAGTCCCATATTTTGAATTAACAGTTAAGTGGAATGAATTCAGATCATTATTGGCTCGTGGAGGCATAGTGAAATAAAGGGATAAATAATAACCCCAATTTTTACCATGTGATGTACATGCTCCACGCCGCCCCTGGAGGCTTTCCCTCCCATGTCTCAACGGGTCAATTGCCCTTTCATTCCTTCGTCATGCCTACCCAAGGGGTGGAGGCCAGTCAAGCTAGATTAATGGGTCTATGCCCTTTTGTTTAACAAATCTGGTACTCCGTACATATTTATTATCCTGCGAATAAGCCAGCATTCGGTTTATACAATTCTGTTATCTAATTTATTTTTGGTGTCACATTTAAGAAATCAGATTTAGTTCAAGGTTCTATCGTAACTATGCTGCCAACACAATAATGTGGTTAACTTTTTCAGGACAGTAGAACTCATTTCGGCGAGCGATGCCCACAAAAATCCTCGCAAGTTTCCCAATCAATTTCATGATTGACTTCATTTTCTTCATCTTTTTTACTTTTACATTATAGGAGTGAATTGCTTTAAATTCCGGATTATTCGCTACAAGACTCATTGTAGCTAAATATAGGAAACGTCGTAGTCTAGACCTTCCTCGCTTAGAGATGACAATTTGACCTTTCCACTTCCCTGAACTTGCTTCAGCTAAGTGTAATCCAGCATGGCGAAGCAAAGAATTCCCATGAGAAAAACCACTTAAATCTCCTGCCTCACCTAAAATACCTGCCAATGAAATTACACTAATGCCTTTAATGGCAAGTAATTTATAAGCGAAAGGGATCTTTAATAGAGCATCAGTAACTTGTTCCTCCACTCTTTCGAGTTGTTTTAAAGCTAAATCATATTCCTCTAATAATTGTTCCAAATGAAATTTATAAGCATCAAGTGCTTGCTTTGTTCCAACTGATTTTCCAGCTACCTGAATGAGTAATAGTGCCTTTTTTAAACCAGGTTGTCTCTTCATGATTGATTTCCAACCCATTATTACTTCCTCGGGCTCCATAGTTCCTAATTCTACAGGGGATGGGAATAGACGAAGGGTTGCAATTGCCCCTTTAGCGGTAATATCTTTAAACACCTGTCGGAGTTCGGGAAATACAATATCTACCCACCGATTTAATTGGTTAGTAGAACTTACGAGACGCTTAACAACTACATCACGATTAGACATAAGAACCCTAAGTTTTTCAAATGACTCAGATGTAGGCCTAACCTCAGAGTAGTAACCGTTTTTCACCATATCAGCTATAACCAAAGCATCTTTTTTATCACTTTTAGATTGAGTATTATCACGATTTTCTTTATTTCTTTTTACTAAATAGGGATTTACCGTTACCACTTCAATATTATGCTTAAAAAGCCATTTTGAAAGATTAATCCAATAGTGTCCAGTAGGTTCCATCCCAACAATAGATTCATCTAAATTGTTTATTCTTTGAAGATTATTAATCCATTTTAATAAACTAGAAAATCCTTCTTCATTATTAGTAAATGTAAGTGGATCACCAACTACAATTCCGCGGAAATTAACAGCTCGGGCTACATGTAATTGTTGAGCAATATCTATCCCAACAACAAGATGTTTAACGGAAATTCTTTCTATTAGTTGATTTTGTTTGTTTTGCATTTTAAACTTCAAAGTAGGGTTCCTCCTTAAGGTTGAGTTTGAGTGGTGTCTTACTCATATCTTACTGAGGAGCCCTATTTTTTTCAAACTCGAAAAATAACGTTCTACAGGAATGCTAGAATGTTGATTTCCGTTCCAGGCGCTTCGCTTTCCGCGGGGCGGGCGGTGAGCCTCCTCGGCGCTAAAGCGCCTGCGGGGTCTCACCTGTCCCGCTGCTCCCGCAGGAGTCTCGCGCCTTCCACTCCAATCAACATTGTGCAAAAAATCAACATTGTGTTTTAACACAGTCTATAAAATAAAGATTGATTGAGGATTCAATTATACTTGATTAAAAATATCTTAATTCGAGATAAATTATATATTTAATTCCATCTAATTGTCAACATATTAAGCTTTCATCAAAATTTTTTACGGATTATTCAATAAAAAACCCCCCTTAAGAAAAAACTACAGCCTGTTAGCTGAGTTAATGTCCATAAGGGGATCATGACTATCGTTTATCAATTTTTATAGCAATAAGATTTCCAATAAATTGAACAGACTGGACTAGGATAATCAGCAGGAATACAGTTATGACCATTATATCCGTCTGGAATCGATAATACCCATAACGAATCGCCAAATCACCAATGCCACCTCCACCCACAACCCCGGCAATGGCAGAATAAGAAATGAAAGAAACGGCTGTTACTGTAAGACCTAAAACAAGGCCAGATCGAGCTTCTAATAATAAAACCTTTAAAATAATTTGTAGTGGCGATCCTCCCATTGCAACAGCCGCTTCTATTGTTCCTTTCGGGACCTCACGTAAAGATTGTTCCACAAGCCGTGCTAAATAGGGAATAGCAGCAATGGAAAGGGGAACAGAGGCTGCCGTGGGACCGACAGTTGTTCCAAGTAAAGCTCGTGTTAAAGGAATGAGTGCAACCAGTAAAATAATAAATGGGAAAGATCGAACGATATTAACAATTGAATTTAAAATGCCATTTATTATTTTTTGTTCGAGTAATTGTCCCTTTGAGGTTAAAAAAGTGAGCAAACCAAGAGGAATACCAAACAAAATAGCCGCAATCATCGCAGTACCTACCATAAAAAATGTTTGACCAACACTTAAATATATTTCAGGAAGGTAAGATACAATGTTATCAAACACCTACCATCACCTCTTCACGTTCCCGATTTAACAATATTTTGCCGATTTCTGTTTCCGGTGAAACTCTTTTATCCGCTAATTGAAATTCCTCCACGATCTGCCCATTTGCCATTACGGCAACCCTGTCTGCCAAGTAGCGGATTACATCCATCTCATGCGTTACGATGAGAATGGTCACACCATAGGTTTTGTTAATCTTTTTTAAATAAGATAGGATGGATAAAGTCGTTTGTGGGTCCAATGCTGAAGTAGGCTCATCACATAACAATACTTTAGGTCGCGTACTAATGGCTCTGGCAATCGCTACCCGTTGTTTTTGCCCACCCGAGAGTTGGGAAGGATACTGGTTCGCTTTATCAGATAAATCAACGGTTTTTAAAGCTTCTTCAATTATTTTGGACCGATCTCTCTTAGGAATATTAGCAAATTCTAATGCAAGACTAACATTTCCCCATACAGTGAGATTCGCCACGAGGTTAAAATGCTGAAAAATCATCCCGGTTTCATGGCGTACCTTTCTAAGATTTTTACCTGATAAATCCGTTAACACATGGTTGTTGATAATGACGGTTCCCTCCGTTGGTCTTTCTAATAGATTACCTATTCGAAGTAACGTGGACTTTCCTGCACCGCTAAAACCGATTATTCCAAAAATCTCTTTTTCTTTCACATGAAGATTAACATTGGAAATAGCCTGAAGCGATCCTTCTTTTACAGGGAAGCTTTTACCTACATTTTTAAATGTAATCACTTTTTAGCCTCCTTTTGTGTATAAATCATTTTTGAAATTGGATATTATTTAAAATAATCAGGTCGGTGAAATCCCTCGAAATTTTTATCACTTTCAATCACCTTTTTAAATTCAGTTGATTTATAGGCTTTAATAATATCTTTCACGAATTGTTTATCTTTATCTTCCGTTCTGACAGCTACTAAGTTTTGATATTCAAACGGTGGATCTTCTAAATAAAGAGAAGAGGATAATTTTCGATCATTGGCCAAAATAAAATTTCCATTGACCAATGCGTAATCTACATCAGGCAAGGTTCGGGGAAGTTGAGCTTGTTCAACCTCGACAAATGAGAAGTTTACCTTTTGTTCTTCAATATCCCTTTTTGAGACAGTAATTGGATCATAGCCCTTTTTTAAGGTTACCCAGCCAATTTTTTCTAATATTCTTAGGGCTCTAGCTACGTTGGGAGGATCATTAGGTATGGCTACTTTAAATCCATCCTTCACTTCCTTTATGCTATCGTGCTTATCTGAGTAAACGCCCATTGGGGCAGTCGGTACTTTAATGACTTCATAAAGATCTAGATTATTTTCTTTTTTAAAATTCTCGAAATAAGCTGTATGTTGAAATATATTCACGTCAAGTGATCCTTCCGCAAGCCCAAAGTTAGGTTGGCCTGGGTCACTGAATTCAACATATTTAATGCTATAGCCTTTTTCTTTTAATAAAGGTTCAATTCCCTTTTTGACTTGGTCGCTATAAGGACCAGGGGTGAAGCCAAATACGAGTTTTTTTGAATCCACATTTTTATTAGTCTTAACGCTTTCGCTCCCACTGCAGCCTGAAAAGACCAGTGTTAACAATAGGCAGAAAACGATCAACCCAAACTTCTTTTTCATTATAATTTTCCTCATTTCTGTACTACATGCTCTTTAAAATAGGCTCTGTTAAACTAGAATGTTGATTTCCGTTCCAGGCGCTTCGCTTTCCGCGGGGTGGGCGGTGAGCCTCCTCGGCGCTAAAGCGCCTGCGGGGTCTCACCTGTCCCACTGCTCCCGCAGGAGTCTCGCGCCTTCCACTACAATCAACATTGTGCTCTAACACAGCCTTAAAATAAAAAAAGCATGAACAATTTTTTGTCCATGCCGCCGGTTATCCGGTAGGCTTAAATAATTTAGTTAACCAATTGGAATAAATGGATTATAACAAGAAGGTAATTAATCTTTCAACCCCCTTTACTGAAATTTCAGATAAAAACATTTAAAAAACACACTTGACCGCTGTGTATTGTAGGACTATTATGAAAAATATAAAAATAAATACGCTTACCGGACAACCGATAGCCCTTGATAGGAATATAGCTTTTTATATTCCTTCGAGGGCTTTTGTATTTAAAGGAGTTGATTGCTTAATGAAAACCAAGAAAAAATCAGGATTTAAGGAAAGCCTCAATGATGGAAGAAGTGTTTGGTTAAATGGAAAGAAAATAAAAGATCTCGCCAACCATCCTGAATTTACAGGAACTCTAAAAACGATAACAAGCTTGTGGGAGACCCTCGATTCACCGGATGAACAGCAGAAAGTAGGATTTATCAGTCCAAGGACAAATGAATATGTTCACAAAGCTTATCTTATTCCGAATAATCTTAAAGACTTAAAATCAAGAAGAGAGTCCTTTGCTTTATGGTCACGGAAAACCTTCGGGGTAATGAGTCGATTATCTGATTATTCTAGTTCTCTTATTACCGGCTATTTTATTGATCGAGATTATTTTAATCAATTTGATCCAGGGTTTTCTAAGAAAATTACCGCTTATTATGAACAAGCAAGAGATGAGCGCCGAGTCATAACGACGGCTATTCTTGATCCGCAAATCGACCGCTCAAAACCAAATGATGAGCATCAGGATCAGGATGCATTATTACGAGTGATTCAGGAAACCGAAGAAGGTGTCATCGTTAGAGGAGCAAAAATGATTGCTACGGCTGCCCCTTATGCCCATGATGTCATAGTTATGCCACATCAAAAGCTGTCACCTGGAAAGTCAGAGTATGCCAACATGTTCATTGTGCCTTTGAATTTACCGGGACTTCAAATTGTTTGTCGTGAATCATTTGCTTCACAGGATCAAAAGAAACATCCATTAAGCGCACAGTTTGATGAAATGGATGCCGTGCTCATTTTTGACGATGTACTCATTCCATGGGAACGTGTACTGATCAGAGGTTCTGCTGAAGGTGTTTTTGAAGCGCAGCAGCATCAACAATTAAATGGCTTAGCTCATCATCAGACGGTTGTTCGCTTACTTACTAAGCTTCAATTTGTAGCAGGAGTGACGACGGCAATTGCTCAATCGATCGGTGCCGATCACTTCTTACATGTTCAAGAAAAACTAGGAGAACTCTATACACAGATTGATAGTATAGAAGCTTTGCTAATTGCTTCTGAAGTTCAAGGTTCACTAAATGATAAAAAGGTATATATGCCAGCTCGGGTTCCATTAATTACTGCCCGCAATTTAGGAACTCGATATTATCCGAGGGCGATTGAGATTTTAAAACAAATCGGAGCGGGTGGTTTTATCCAACTCCCCTCAACTACTGTAAATGACAGTAATGAGCTTACGCCGTTCTTTGAAAAGTATTATCGAGGTGCAAAGGTGGATGCTATGACCAAAACTGCCTTATTTCAAGTAGGTTGGGAACTGGTAGGAAGCACACTTGGTGCAAGACATGATCTATATGAAAGATTTTATACAGGGGATCCTATTCGTACCTTTGCTTTTCAATATGATACTTATGATAAAGAACCATTAAAACAAAAACTAGCACTCTTTTGGGAAGAGTTGCATGGAAAGGAGAAGTTAGATGAGC
The DNA here is from genome assembly GCF_000242895.2 of Bacillus sp. 1NLA3E. Classification (NCBI taxonomy): domain Bacteria; kingdom Bacillati; phylum Bacillota; class Bacilli; order Caryophanales; family Bacillaceae; genus Bacillus; species Bacillus sp. 1NLA3E. Next base: position 3,890,954 of record NC_021171.1, on the reverse strand, counting down.
AAAATAATCCCGTACCTTCAACGACTCGATGATGGAAGAAATGTTTGGATAAACGGAGAAATTGTTAAAAATTTTGACCAACATCCTGCTTTTAAAGGAACAGTTCATTCAGTCAATACACTGCTAGAGTCGCAAACAAAGGTAGCTACAAAATCATTGTTAACTTATAAGACGGAGGAAGGGTTAGATGCCAATCTGTCTTTTCTTGTCCCAAAAACACACGAAGATTTAGAGAGAAAGAGACTTGCTTACAAATATTGGGCTGATCAAACTTTCGGAGTCATGAGCCGTCTATCTGAATATTCGCGTTCGCTGTTCACAGGATGGTTTGCGGATCGTAAACAATTAGAAGTGAGCAATCCTGGTTTTTCTAACAAAATAGAAGATTATTACTATCAGTCACGAAATCTTGATTTATTATCGACAGCTGTAGGTCATGATCCACAAAAGAACCGTTCTAAATCAATCGAAGAGAAGGATCCAGGGATTTTACATATTACTCGTAAAAACAGTGAAGGTGTTTTTGTTCGAGGAGCAAAAATGATCGCCACAGCTGCTCCTTATGTGGATGAACTATTAATTTTTTCCTATCACAAACGAGGAGAAAACGAACGAGAATTTGCTAATGTCTTTTTGGTCCCTGTTAATGCAAAGGGTCTGCATTTGGTTTGCAGAGAGTCTTTTGCAGATGAACGAATTGAGGATCATCCATTAAGTTCCCGTTTCGATGAAATGGATGCTGTGTTAATTTTTGATGATGTGTTTATACCATGGGAAAGAGTAATCGTCCATGAGGATCCTGAATTGGCATGGAAACTTCGAATTAACCCTGCTTCATCTTTGCTTAGCCAGCATCAAACAGTGGTCCGTCTCATCAGTAAACTAGAAGGTGTTGTGGCAATTGGCAATGAAATTGCTGAAACAGCCGGGGCAACGCAATTCCTTCATGTAAAAGAAAAGCTGGCAGAACTCATTATCCAGCTTGAAACGATCAAAGCGCTTCTGGTTGCTTCAGAACAAAAAGCAAAACTATATAATGGAATTTTGCTCCCGAACCAAGACTCGTTAACAACTGCACGCAATCTAGGAACCCGTTATTATCCGAGAGCTTTGGAGATCTTGCAACAAATTGGTGCGGGAGGACTATTGCAGGTTCCTTCAAGGATTGAAGATCTTGATGGAGAACTAGGGTCCTTATTGCAACAATATTTTAAGGGGACAGATACTTCGGCAAAAGAAAGGACCCAGTTGATTAAATTGGCTTGGGATATCATTGGAAGTCCACTTGCTGCTCGCCATGAGTTGTATGAACGATTTTATTCAGGCGACCCTGTCAGAACCTTTGCTGCCCAATCCAATGCTTATCAAAACAAGCAGCAGTTAATCGATTATGCTTATGAAGCGATAAAATAAGGAGGTTTAACGATGTCAGTTCATTTTTACTGGTTTGCGCCAACAAATGGCGATGGAGAATACTTAGGCTTAGAAAAGCCAGAGCGGAAACCAACTTTGGATTACTTGGTAAACGTAGCAAAAACAGCAGAAAAAGCCGGTTTTGAGGGGATCTTGATTCCTGTGGGAACGCCCTATTTAGATTCATGGTTGGTAGGATCGGCCATTATTCATCATACCAAAAAAATAAAAACACTGATTGCGCTTCGTCCAGGTTTTGTTGCCCCTACCGTAGCGGCGAAAATGGCATCAACCCTAGACCAATTTTCAGAGGGTCGGGTCCTGGTTAATATTGTAACAGGGGGGTCCGCGAAGGAGTTAGGGCAGGATGGCGATTTTTTAGCGCATGACGACCGTTATCGAAGAACAGATGAATTTCTTGATGTCCTTCAAAAATCATGGACTGGTTCAGAAGTAAATTACTCAGGTGATTATTTTACGATCAATCAAGGATTATTACCTTCCAATATCCATCAAAATCAATCCGTTCCGATTTATTTCGGCGGTTCTTCCGATGTAGCAAAGGAGATTGCGGCAAAATCTGCTGATGTTTTTCTTCAATGGGGTGAACCAGTTGAGCAAATCAAGCAACAGATTGAAGATATTAAACAAAGGGCACAGAAGTATGGAAGAGAGTTGGAATTTGGTGTCCGAATCCACGTCGTGGTTAGGGATGATGAGGAGGAAGCTTGGGAGGCTGCTGAAAAGATAATTAGTAGGGTGGATAGAGAGGTTCAAGGTAATATGGATCATTATTATGAAACCACCGATTCAGTTGCTCAAAAAAGAATGAATGAATTGACGAAACAAACCGAGCGTTTCGGAAAATATGGTTGGTCTGGTATCGGAAAAGTTAGGAAAGGTGCTGGTACCGCGCTTGTTGGTACCCCAACACAAGTCCGTGAAGGCTTGCAGGAATATATTGATGCCGGTGTGACGCATTTTGTTTTATCAGGATTTCCTCATCTGGAGGAGTCTCATCGTTTTGGGAGTTCTGTCCTCCCTTTATTTAAAGAGGAAGCATTAACTATTAAATAGCACATGAAGTGGTAATGAATTTGAGTTAGGAAGGAATGAATAAACTTGAAATTTTCGATTTGGGGGGCAAATTTATCTGGTGGCTTTTTGCGTGCTAATGTCAACCAGAATAAAGATGCAAGTCTAGAATATAACCGGAAACTTGTCCAAACTGCAGAGCAATGGCAAGTGGATTCAATCCTTTATCCTATCCGGTATGTAGGAAATATTGGTGGGACAACGGCTGGCAGCGGCCAATTAGATCCTTTGTCAATGGTTACAGCCTTAGCGACGGAGACAAAAAATATTCATTTTCTTGCCGCTGTATTACCTGGGTTTATCCACCCAGCAACATTAGCTAAAATAGGGGCCACGATTGATATTATTTCAAATGGACGATTTCATATAAATTTAGTGAGTGGATGGTTTAAGGAAGAACAAGAAATGTTTGGGATAGAGTGGATAAAGCATGAAGATCGCTATAAACGTTCGATAGAATACCTTGAAGTGTTAAAAGGGTTATGGACGACTAATCATTTTTCCTATCAGGGTGATTTTTATCAAATCAATAACGCTATATTGGAGCCTAAACCGATTCAAAAGCCATATCCAGCTATCTATCAAGGCGGGAATTCGATAGAAGCCCAAGAAATGGCCGGTCGCCTATCTGATTACTATTTTATGAATGGCGCTCCAATTGAAGAGTTCAAAGAACAAATAAAAAATGTTTCGGAAGTGGCAAAAGAGAACGGACGGCATGTTAAATTTGCAGTAAATGCCTTTGTGATTGCCAGGGAAACATCAAATAAAGCGCTAGAAGAATACCAATATATTATTGAAAACGCAGATGATACAGCTATTTCTCAACTAAAAAAACGAACAGAAACAAGGGGTATGTGGAAAAATGCTTCAACGATTAGTGACTTTGTAGCTAATAATGAAGGATTCCGGACAGGACTTATCGGTAATTATGAAGAAGTTGCAAACAAAATTCATGAGCTTCAAGCAATAGGAATTGATAAAATCCTCCTAACCTTTAGGAATCCATTACAGGAACTTAATGATTTTTACGAAGGTGTTGTTCCTCTATTAAAATCACAATAAATTGAACAATAAAATAGAGAGGCTGAATTCTTATGAATCAGCTTTTTTCCTTTTGGCTCTGTTAAACTAGAATGTTGATTTCCGTTCCAGGCACTTGCTTTCCGCGGGGAGGGCGGTGAGCCTCCTCGGCGCTTAAGCGCCTGTGGGGTCTCACCTGTCCCGCTGCTCCCGCAGGAGTCTTCGTGCCTTCCACTCCAATCAATATTGTGCAAAAAATCAACATTGAGTTTTAACACAGCCTTCCTTGTAAATGAAAATATCATAAATTGGAGGCCGTATTATGACAGTTATAAAAGATATTAAAATACTAAAAAATTATATTGGGGGAAAATGGGTTGAATCAAAAACTTTAGAGTATGAAGAAGTGATCAACCCAGCAACGGGAGAACTTTTGGCTGTAGTACCTCTTTCTTCTATAGATGAGCTTGATCATGCAGTTCAAGTGGCAAAAGTGGCTTATCAAGAATGGAAAAGGGTATCTGTGCCAAAACGTGCACGGTTCTTGTTTTCCTATCAGCAATTGTTGATTGATCATTGGGAAGAACTTGCTCACCTGGTAACGATCGAAAATGGAAAAAGTTTTGCTGAAGCATATGGTGAGGTTCAACGTGGAATTGAGTGTGTAGAATTCGCTGCAGGCGCACCAACCTTGATGATGGGAAGTCAGCTTCAGGATATTTCACCCGGCATCGAGTCAGGTATGTATCGTTATCCAATGGGGGTTGTTGCAGGGATTACGCCGTTTAATTTTCCGATGATGGTTCCTTGCTGGATGTTTCCTCTTGCCATTGCGTGTGGTAATACGTTCATCTTAAAACCATCTGAACGAACCCCACTCTTGGCCAATCGGCTTGTAGAATTATTGGGCGAGGCTGGTGTGCCAGATGGGGTAGTGAATATTGTCCACGGTGCACATGATGTTGTGAATGGTATTTTAGAGCATTCAGACATAAAAGCTGTGTCTTTTGTTGGGTCACAGCCAGTTGCTGAATATGTATATAAAAAAGCTGCCGCAAATAAAAAGCGGGTACAAGCACTTTCAGGTGCGAAAAATCATGCAATTGTTATGCCAGATGCAGACTTGGACAATGCCGTGACACAGATTATTAGTGCTGCCTATGGATCAGCTGGAGAGCGGTGTATGGCAACTTCAGTTGTGGTCGCTGTTGGGAAAATTGGTGATGTTTTAGTCGAAAAAATAAAGACAGCTGCTGAACGGTTAGTAATCGGTAACGGTATGGACAAAGAGGTATTCTTGGGACCAGTAATCAGAGACGTTCATAAAAAAAGGACAGAATCTTATATTGAAATAGGGGAAGCAGAAGGGGCGGTCCTTGTCTGTGATGGTCGCGGAAAAGGCAATCAAGAAAATGGTTATTTTGTTGGTCCAACACTATTCGATCATGTTGATCCATCGATGAAAATTTGGCAGGATGAAATTTTTGCCCCAGTATTATCAGTAGTCCGGGTCAACACTCTTCAAGAGGCGATTGAAATCGCCAACCAATCGGAATTTGCAAACGGTGCTTGTCTTTATACAGATAGTTCCAAGGCAGTTCGGGAATTCCGTGATGAAATTGATGCAGGTATGCTTGGTGTAAACCTAGGTGTACCTGCTCCAATGGCATTTTTTCCATTTTCAGGTTACAAAAGCTCTTTCTACGGTGATCTCCATGCAAATGGAAAGGATGGCGTGGAGTTTTATACGAGAAAGAAGGTATTGACGGCAAGGTATTGAGGATTTATAAACAGCTGGATGTTTCTACACACAAAAAAATCACTTCTATAATTAGAAAGTGATTTTTTTTATACTATCAAAAAGGAAAACATCGACAAGTCGATGTTATTTTACTTCTTCCCAGTAATATTGAATAGCCTCTCTTCGAACAACTTCAGGACAATCTACTTCTTCGCCCCAATGATCGTAATTATTTTCATCGTTTACGTGTTGGATATCAACACTATAGTATTTATCTTTGTATTTAAAAATTACAACTATCATTTCACAACAACCTGCATCATCATTCCCAAGTTCCTGAACAAACTCTAGTCCGTAACTTTCATGGTTTTTACGTTCGACAATAGATTCTAAAATAACGTCTTTAGGAAATTTCATTTTTTCCTCCCCTTGTTTTTTATAAGCAAATTTTAATATGCCAACAAATAAAAAGAAACAAGCTAGCCGCTAATATATTGTCTAATTTGTGACAATATTGAAAATTGGTATTTATGATAACGATTTTTGCTAACTTTTGGGTAAATTTTATTCTGGATTGTACCTAAAATATTAATTGAGAGTAAAAGTTGGGATAACAGCTTTGCTGATCAGGATGTATTCACAATTTAGAACGTAATCGTAAAAATCAATAATTTAGCTAAAATTTAATAAACACAAGAATTTTTAAATTTCAAATTACACAAGGCGAGCACATAATTGTGCTCGCCTAGTTACTAACGACGATGTTCTATAAGGTCAATTGTACCTAAAACGATGTGGGCTAAACCGAAACCAAAAACAGTGTTTGCAATCATTTTATTTGAACCACGCTTTTGTTTCAATGCGTATCCAGTAGCCGTAACCTCAGAACCTAATACATTTGGGATCAAGCCTTCACGAATGTTCAATTCAAAATCCCTCCACATTGAAGTTAGTAGGTGTAGAACACCAAATATTACTATTACCAAATGAGCTAATATGTATTCAATTGGATACACAAGAGTAATTATGTTTCTCTATTATCGATTTCAAACTTGTTTTTAGCACCGATGTATTCTGAAAATTCCTTTATATAAGATTACCAATAGAAAAACATTATAGTAATTACACTAATACTAGCATCTCATTATAGTGTAAGGACTGGTTGTATATATTATAAGGATTTTAAAGCATTAACTAACCCAATGATAATTAGGAGTAATCCCAAAAAGATACCCTTACTACCATCGGATACAATAATATCGATGCTAGTATTAAACTTCCCATTTTTTTTTTTTAGAGATCTATATTCATTTACTAAAAAAAAGATAGTTAAAAGAATAATAATAAATCCTAATAAAGAAAGTAAAAGCCAAATATATTCTGTTCTCAATTTGATACGCAAGGATGGTATGAAAAGATTGGAGAGGACACCCTAGCAGACGCTATTTTAGATCGAATCATTCACGACGCATATCATTCTATTTGACTAAGAAATATCGATAAGAGAAAGACATGGGCTAAAATATTAATCTAAGAGCAGAGCCGTTTCTGAAAGGTCTGTCCTGTTTAGGTTTAGTCCCCTCATCCACATCCTTAAAGCCTTGTTTTTTAAGACTTATTTTACTAACATTTAAATTATTCCAAGATTAAAATTTAAACAACATCGTGCAAATTTGCCACCCTGTCCCAACAGACCAGAAAAAGACATGATCTCCACGCTTGATTCTACCTTGCTCAATCCCTCGATAAAGAGCAAGAAAAGGGCTACTTGTTCCTGTATAGCCAAATTCATCACCTATATAAATCATTTTATCCAAATTTTCTTGTAATTCTTCTTGTATTAATTCAATATTTTTATAAGAAAATTGAGAGAAGCAATAGGCTCCAATATCCTTTTTTATAAGGTTGTGTTTATCCATCATTTCTTTCATGGCTCCTACGGCTGGTTTAACACAGCAAGTTCCATCAAATGGAATCCATTTTATATGAACATCACTATGCTGGATATCATCATTATAGATATTCGATAACCCTACGGCGGGGAAAAGAACATTTTTTGCTTCACTGGAATCGGAATAATAATGTGAATCTATAAATCCAACCTTTCCTTCCACTTTTTCCAAGATCACGGCGGAAGAAGCGTCTCCATAATTGGAATATGTGATTTCATCATTTGGATTACAATTTATGGAACTATAATCCGAACCGATAACTAAAGCATATTTGACCTGAGGATTTCCCATCATATAGCGACAAGTTTGTTCTACAGCTACAACCATTCCTGCACAATTTGAATTAGAATCTAAACAGATAGTTTTACTGTTTCCTTGAATAGCTTGGTGAATCAACATGGCATTTGTCGGAAAGGTATACTCAGGTGTTTGAGTAGAAAAAACAATCATATCAATATCGCTACCGTTCAAACCGGTTTTATTCAATACTCGTTTAGACGCTTCCAATCCCATTGTTAAACCATTTTCTTTAGGATCATCAATAATATAACGTTTGTCCCTCCCCATTACTTCTAAAAAACGAGTTATTTCTTTGTTTTGTTTCCGGAAGTGATCAATAAAAAATTGATTTTCTACCACTTTCTTTGGATGATAAATGTCAACTGCCTTAATTTGTATACTCGTCATAAATTGTTCCCCCTAATCACTATGTTTTATGTTTGAGAAACCATTCATCTTAGAAATAAATTAATAACTATTCCATGAAAAGAAACAAGACCTTCCAAGTGAAAGTCTTGTTTCTAGGAAAGCCTTTTATAAGGCTCATACTTCTATAATTTCATAATTACTTAGCCCTGTACTGCGGGCAATGCGCCCTAATTGCATTTTAAGAATCGTATTTTGTTTGATTTTAAAGATCACCTTACTGAATCCACTTTCTTTGTACATTTTGTAACATTGCTCTAACATTGGCAATACGTCATTATCAGAAACCTTTAAATCAGTGCAGTCCAAATCAATTATGTATTCAGTTGGATTGAAAGAAGCAGTATGCTTGTTGTACTGATTAATAAAACTGACTGCATCTCCTTCACTGAAAGATCCCTCTACTTTCACATCAAATATTTTTTCTTCAGAATTGACATTAAAATTGAAACTGCCCATTATCTTAACCCCTTTTCTATAGTAAATATATATTTCATATGTATTAATATCGTATATTACTAAAATTAGTTTAGTTAAATATTTTTTTGTTATGTAAATTTATTTAATAGAAATGGTAATCAAATTTAAATGCCTTCATTGAATAGAACAGTTGATAGTAAGGAAGGTAAGATAATAGATAATTTCTATTTTTACAGATGATAAACGAAGATGGGGGGATCCAATTGGTTTCAAGGAAGGTGAAAATTTGTAACTATAGAAGATTTTAATATTTTTGTTTGCATTTTTATTATCAGCATTAAATTTAGGTATAGACGTAGATATATTTTGGAATTGGAATCGAATAATCTTGATTTTATAAATCGGACTTTTTCTATAAGTTAGAATTTGGCCTTTACAAGGTACCAAAAAAGAAAGTTAGTACAAGAATGGGACAAACCAAAGGTGGAAAAAAGAAAGAATAAAAAAACCCTTGCTACACAAGGGTTTTCGGGTAATGGAGAATAGGGGGCTCGAACCCCTGACCTCAACGCTGCCAGCGTTGCGCTCTCCCAGCTGAGCTAATCCCCCGTAATAGGATGTCCTTTTACGGTACAAGAAAAATTATAACGAGAACTTAATTAATACGCAAGAGGAAATTTTGATTTTCTAAGAAAATCAAAGGAGGAGAACAATTCGCTCCTCCGCAGAAAACTATTCCTTTTGATTAGGAATCACACAACCATTATCAGTACAACTAGCATCACTGGCTCCATCTGGGGATAGATCCTCCAATACAGGAGATGCTGATTCTTCATCCCATATTCTTTGTAAAGCATTTACAAAGGTCTCAGTTGGTTGTGCCCCTGATATGGCGTATTTTTGATTAATAATGAAAAACGGAACACCCGTAATTTGAAATTGCTGAGCGAGCGCTTCATCGACACGCACATCATTTGCATAGGACGTTTCATCAAGAAGAACATTCAACGCCTCATTCCGGTTTAATCCTGATCCCTCAGCAATATCTGCCAATGTTTCAAGTTCACCTATGTGTTTTGACTCAGTAAAATATGCATAAAGGAGGGCTTCAGTTACTTCTGCTTCTTTCCCATGGTCTTTAGCAAATTTGGTTAAGCGATGTGCATCAAAAGTGTTAGTTGGTATCATCGTATCAAAATTATATGTCAGCCCTAAAGTAGCAGCTTGTTGGGCCATACCCTCGTTTGTCTTTTTTGCCTGGTCTAAACTCATCCTGTACTTTGCAGCCAAAACCTCATGAATACTCATTTCAATATTTTTTGGAGAGTTTGGATCCAATTCGAAACTTTTAAAATCTACCTCAACTTGATCCTTATGAGGAAATTGTGCAAGGGCCTCTTCTAATCGGCGTTTCCCTATATAACAAAATGGACAGGCAAAATCAGACCACACTTCAATTTTCATCTTGTAACCTCACTTTTATTAATGTGCATTCATATGACAGTATGTAAGGTAATGGTTTCCTCAACTATAGCCATATAATTATTTTACTATAAGCATTATTGATATACCATTAAGACATACTTTCAACTTCTAGTCTTTCGATTCCTTCTATATTAACTACATGATGATAAACGTCAGTTGTATCCTCACTGAAATCGACGATCACCATGAGTTGAATCAGAAAATCTCCATCACTATTATCTTTAATCCTCATCGTCTTTATCTTTATTTCTTCTTTTTTAATTAAGGAAATCACATCATTGATTTTACTACGATCTTTTACATGTAGTTTTAATTGAACTTCTTTTTCTCTAAGTCTTCTAATTCCGATCAATCCCATTAAATATGGCAAAACTTCAACACTAAAAATAAGCAAAATGACTCCAGCAAAGGCTTCTATATAAAATCCAGTTCCAACAGCGATACCAATTCCTGCGGCACCCCAAATCATCGCAGCAGTGGTCAGTCCCGAAATACTATCATTACCACGACGAAGAATAACTCCAGCCCCCAGAAAACCAATGCCTGAAACAATTTGTGCGGCTAAACGAAGTGGATCCATCGTAATGTTTACTTTATTACTATGTGGAAACAAGTAGGCAGATTTAATGGATACAATTGTGAGTAAACAACTCACAATACAAATGACTAAACTGGTTTTTAATCCAACAGGTTTTCTTTTTAATTCCCGTTCAAGTCCAATAATTAAACCTAATACCGCGGAAATCCCTAATTTAATCAAAATTTCTACATCGACATCTAGCATAACTATTCACCACTTTTCTATTCGTTTTTTCTTTTTGTAAAATATTTTCAAATAGAAAAAAACGTCCATCTAGGTGTAATATAGATTCATATAAATTTTAGCACTTTTTTTTCAAAAGGAGTTAAATTAATGGAAAAACCTAGAATTAATCCTTACATTGCTCTTACTATAGGAGTGATATCAATATCATCCTCAGCTATTTTTGTAAAATTATCCTCTGCACCATCAGGAGCACTAGCTTTTTATCGGTTATTTTTTTCTGTCATATTAATGCTTCCAGTATTTCTTTTAAAGTATGTATCTGAGATACGTCTTATTACGAAACGTGATTGGACTCTAACCACAGCTTCAGGAGTATTTCTAGCCTTCCATTTCATACTATGGTTCGAATCGCTAAACTACACATCAGTAGCAAGTTCAACTGTACTAGTAACATTACAGCCCTTATTTGCTTTTGCTGGAACATTTATTTTTTTTAAAGAAAGACTGTCAGGCAAAGCTGTGTTAAGTGGAATCACTGCGGTAATCGGAAGTATCGTGATTAGTTGGGGGGATTTTAAAATAAGTGGAGATGCTTTATTTGGGGATATATTGGCTCTGATCGCCTGTGCTTTAATTACCTTCTATTTATTATTCGGTCAAACCGTCAGAAAAAGAGTATCTTTGATAACCTACACTTTTGTAGTTTATACCATCAGTTCTATCACTTTATTCTTTTATGTATTGGCTACCGATGAGCCTCTAGTTGGATACGACATGAAGAATTGGATTTTGTTCATATTGCTTGCTTTAATTCCAACTTTGCTAGGACATTCATTTCTAAATTGGTCAATTAAATGGGTAAGTGCATCAACAATTTCCGTTGCAATATTATTTGAGCCAATCGGGGCAACAGTTCTAGCTTTTTATCTATTGGAAGAGAGGGTTTTTTGGACTCAAGTCTTTGGTGGGATCATAGTCTTAGCTGGAATCATGATTTTTTTAGTTGATGATAAGAAATTAAAAATAGCTGTGTTGACTAACAATTCATAATAAAAAAGAAAAATGACTAAATGCCTAAAATATATTTATACACTTCACCTACAAATTAATTGAAAATATGATTAGCGTAGGATAGCAGAGAATTTTTTTATATTTAGCCTTGTGGATAAAACGGGCGAATTGTTAATAAAATGTGGATATTCTGAAAATTTACTTATTTATCAGCCCTCCAATTTAAAACTAACTGTGGATAATATAATGCCTTTTTAAAAAGTTTGAAATAAGGAGAATGGAAAGTTAAACAAGTGTAAAAAGAAAGTTATATTTATTATTAAAATTTTATTGCAATCAATATTTATACATGTTATATTAGAACACGTCCTCAATAAGAGGAAAGCAAAAAGAAATGTTTCTTCGAAAACAATTTTTAAAAAGTTGTTGACGATGAAAAGATGATATGTTATATTAATAAAGTCGCCTCTGAGAGACGGCAACGAAAAATTGCTCTTTGAAAACTAAACAAACAAACGTCAACAATAAATTTTTTTATAGTGTGAATGACTTCGGTCATGACACTAGCCAACGTAACTTTTATGAGTCAATCAACTTTCTTGGAGAGTTTGATCCTGGCTCAGGACGAACGCTGGCGGCGTGCCTAATACATGCAAGTCGAGCGGATTGATGGGAGCTTGCTCCCTGATATCAGCGGCGGACGGGTGAGTAACACGTGGGCAACCTGCCTGTAAGACTGGGATAACACCGGGAAACCGGTGCTAATACCGGATAATCCTTTTCCTCTCATGAGGAAAAGCTGAAAGACGGTTTCGGCTGTCACTTACAGATGGGCCCGCGGCGCATTAGCTAGTTGGTGAGGTAACGGCTCACCAAGGCGACGATGCGTAGCCGACCTGAGAGGGTGATCGGCCACACTGGGACTGAGACACGGCCCAGACTCCTACGGGAGGCAGCAGTAGGGAATCTTCCACAATGGACGAAAGTCTGATGGAGCAACGCCGCGTGAGCGAAGAAGGCCTTCGGGTCGTAAAGCTCTGTTGTTAGGGAAGAACAAGTATCGGAGTAACTGCCGGTACCTTGACGGTACCTAACCAGAAAGCCACGGCTAACTACGTGCCAGCAGCCGCGGTAATACGTAGGTGGCAAGCGTTGTCCGGAATTATTGGGCGTAAAGCGCGCGCAGGCGGTTCCTTAAGTCTGATGTGAAAGCCCCCGGCTCAACCGGGGAGGGTCATTGGAAACTGGGGAACTTGAGTGCAGAAGAGAAGAGCGGAATTCCACGTGTAGCGGTGAAATGCGTAGAGATGTGGAGGAACACCAGTGGCGAAGGCGGCTCTTTGGTCTGTAACTGACGCTGAGGCGCGAAAGCGTGGGGAGCAAACAGGATTAGATACCCTGGTAGTCCACGCCGTAAACGATGAGTGCTAAGTGTTAGAGGGTTTCCGCCCTTTAGTGCTGCAGCTAACGCATTAAGCACTCCGCCTGGGGAGTACGGCCGCAAGGCTGAAACTCAAAGGAATTGACGGGGGCCCGCACAAGCGGTGGAGCATGTGGTTTAATTCGAAGCAACGCGAAGAACCTTACCAGGTCTTGACATCCTCTGACACTCCTAGAGATAGGACGTTCCCCTTCGGGGGACAGAGTGACAGGTGGTGCATGGTTGTCGTCAGCTCGTGTCGTGAGATGTTGGGTTAAGTCCCGCAACGAGCGCAACCCTTGATCTTAGTTGCCAGCATTTAGTTGGGCACTCTAAGGTGACTGCCGGTGACAAACCGGAGGAAGGTGGGGATGACGTCAAATCATCATGCCCCTTATGACCTGGGCTACACACGTGCTACAATGGGTGGTACAAAGGGTTGCAAAACCGCGAGGTCGAGCCAATCCCATAAAACCACTCTCAGTTCGGATTGTAGGCTGCAACTCGCCTACATGAAGCTGGAATCGCTAGTAATCGCGGATCAGCATGCCGCGGTGAATACGTTCCCGGGCCTTGTACACACCGCCCGTCACACCACGAGAGTTTGTAACACCCGAAGTCGGTGGGGTAACCGTAAGGAGCCAGCCGCCTAAGGTGGGACAGATGATTGGGGTGAAGTCGTAACAAGGTAGCCGTATCGGAAGGTGCGGCTGGATCACCTCCTTTCTAAGGATATTGTCGTAAAGACAATCGGAACACAACACTTATAGTGATGTGATGTTGATGGTTTGTTTGTTTAGTTTTGAGAGAGCAATCTCTTAAAGCTTTTTTGTTCCTTGAAAACTAGATAATCGTAAGAAGAAGAATGTAAGACCGAGAAACACCACATTAGTTTTTTTCTCTCTTATATAATAAGAGATTAACCTTTAGGTTAAGTTAGAAAGGGCGCACGGTGGATGCCTTGGCACTAGGAGCCGATGAAGGACGGTACTAACACCGATATGCTTCGGGGAGCTGTAAGTAAGCTTTGATCCGGAGATTTCCGAATGGGGAAACCCACTGCTCGTAATGGAGTAGTATCTTTACCTGAATACATAGGGTATTGAAGGCAGACCCGGGGAACTGAAACATCTAAGTACCCGGAGGAAGAGAAAGCAAATGCGATTCCCTGAGTAGCGGCGAGCGAAACGGGAAATAGCCCAAACCAAGAGGCTTGCCTCTTGGGGTTGTAGGACACTCAACATGGAGTTACAAAGGAACGGGGTAAATGAAGAGGTCTGGAAAGGCCCGTCAAAGAAGGTAAAAACCCTGTAGTTGAAACTTCGTTCCCTCCTGAGTGGATCCTGAGTACGGCCGGACACGAGAAATCCGGTCGGAAGCAGGGAGGACCATCTCCCAAGGCTAAATACTACCTAGTGACCGATAGTGAACCAGTACCGTGAGGGAAAGGTGAAAAGCACCCCGGAAGGGGAGTGAAATAGATCCTGAAACCGTGTGCCTACAAGTAGTCAAAGCCCGTTAATGGGTGATGGCGTGCCTTTTGTAGAATGAACCGGCGAGTTACGATTACATGCAAGGTTAAGTTGATAAGACGGAGCCGCAGCGAAAGCGAGTCTGAATAGGGCGAATGAGTATGTGGTTGTAGACCCGAAACCAGGTGATCTACCCATGTCCAGGGTGAAGGTAGGGTAACACCTACTGGAGGCCCGAACCCACGCACGTTGAAAAGTGCGGGGATGAGGTGTGGGTAGCGGAGAAATTCCAATCGAACTTGGAGATAGCTGGTTCTCTCCGAAATAGCTTTAGGGCTAGCCTCACGTTGTAAGAGTCTTGGAGGTAGAGCACTGTTTGGACTAGGGGCCCTCATCGGGTTACCGAATTCAGACAAACTCCGAATGCCAAAGACTTATCCGTGGGAGTCAGACTGCGAGTGATAAGATCCGTAGTCAAAAGGGAAACAGCCCAGACCACCAGCTAAGGTCCCAAAGTATACGTTAAGTGGAAAAGGATGTGGAGTTGCTTAGACAACCAGGATGTTGGCTCAGAAGCAGCCACCATTTAAAGAGTGCGTAATAGCTCACTGGTCGAGTGACTCTGCGCCGAAAATGTACCGGGGCTAAACGTATCACCGAAGCTGTGGATTGACATCTTAGATGTCAGTGGTAGGAGAGCGTTCTAAGGGCGTTGAAGCTAGACCGTAAGGACTGGTGGAGCGCTTAGAAGTGAGAATGCCGGTATGAGTAGCGAAAGATGGGTGAGAATCCCATCCACCGAATGCCTAAGGTTTCCTGAGGAAGGCTCGTCCGCTCAGGGTTAGTCGGGACCTAAGCCGAGGCCGAAAGGCGTAGGCGATGGACAACAGGTTGATATTCCTGTACCACCTCTTTATCGTTTGAGCAATGGGGGGACGCAGAAGGATAGGGTAAGCGCGCTGTTGGATATGCGCGTCTAAGCAGTTAGGCTGGTAGCGAGGAAAATCCCGTTACCGTGAAGGCTAAGCTGTGATAGCGAGGGAAATATAGTACCGAAGTTCCTGATTTCACACTGCCTAGAAAAGCCTCTAGCGAGATAAAAGGTGCCCGTACCGCAAACCGACACAGGTAGGCGAGGAGAGAATCCTAAGGTGAGCGAGAGAACTCTCGTTAAGGAACTCGGCAAAATGACCCCGTAACTTCGGGAGAAGGGGTGCTCTTTAGGGTGAATAGCCTTGAAGAGCCGCAGTGAATAGGCCCAGGCGACTGTTTAGCAAAAACACAGGTCTCTGCAAAGCCGCAAGGCGAAGTATAGGGGCTGACGCCTGCCCGGTGCTGGAAGGTTAAGGGGAGAGGTTAGCCGCAAGGCGAAGCTTTGAACCGAAGCCCCAGTAAACGGCGGCCGTAACTATAACGGTCCTAAGGTAGCGAAATTCCTTGTCGGGTAAGTTCCGACCCGCACGAAAGGCGTAACGATCTGGGCACTGTCTCAACGAGAGACTCGGTGAAATTATAGTACCTGTGAAGATGCAGGTTACCCGCGACAGGACGGAAAGACCCCGTGGAGCTTTACTGTAGCCTGATATTGAATTTTGGTACAGCTTGTACAGGATAGGTAGGAGCCGTAGAAGCCGGAGCGCTAGCTTCGGTGGAGGCATTGGTGGGATACTACCCTGGCTGTATTGAAATTCTAACCCATACCCCTGATCGGGGTAGGAGACAGTGTCAGGTGGGCAGTTTGACTGGGGCGGTCGCCTCCTAAAGAGTAACGGAGGCGCCCAAAGGTTCCCTCAGAATGGTTGGAAATCATTCGTAGAGTGTAAAGGCACAAGGGAGCTTGACTGCGAGACCTACAAGTCGAGCAGGGACGAAAGTCGGGCTTAGTGATCCGGTGGTTCCGCATGGAAGGGCCATCGCTCAACGGATAAAAGCTACCCCGGGGATAACAGGCTTATCTCCCCCAAGAGTCCACATCGACGGGGAGGTTTGGCACCTCGATGTCGGCTCATCGCATCCTGGGGCTGTAGTCGGTCCCAAGGGTTGGGCTGTTCGCCCATTAAAGCGGTACGCGAGCTGGGTTCAGAACGTCGTGAGACAGTTCGGTCCCTATCCGTCGTGGGCGCAGGAAATTTGAGAGGAGCTGTCCTTAGTACGAGAGGACCGGGATGGACGCACCGCTGGTGTACCAGTTGTCTTGCCAAAGGCATAGCTGGGTAGCTATGTGCGGAAGGGATAAGTGCTGAAAGCATCTAAGCATGAAGCCCCCCTCAAGATGAGATTTCCCATAGCGCAAGCTAGTAAGATCCCTGAAAGATGATCAGGTTGATAGGTCAGAGGTGGAAGCGCGGTGACGTGTGGAGCTGACTGATACTAATCGATCGAGGACTTAACCAAAAACGGTGTTATTAGTTTTACAACTTCTTCTGCATTATCTAGTTTTGAGGGAATGAAAATTTCTCTTGCAAAACTTCAAAAAGTCATTATAATAAATAATGTCCTATGAAAATAATAGTCTGGTGGCGATAGCGAGAAGGTCACACCCGTTCCCATACCGAACACGGAAGTTAAGCTTCTCAGCGCCGATGGTAGTTGGGGGATCTCCCCCTGTGAGAGTAGGACGTTGCCGGGCTGTTACAAATGGAGGATTAGCTCAGCTGGGAGAGCATCTGCCTTACAAGCAGAGGGTCGGCGGTTCGAGCCCGTCATCCTCCACCATATTTTCCTACAGAGGTTTGCCGGGGTAGCTCAATTGGTAGAGCAACTGACTTGTAATCAGTAGGTTGGGGGTTCAAGTCCTCTCGCCGGCACCACTTGATTTTTTAGTACGAGCCATTAGCTCAGCTGGTAGAGCATCTGACTTTTAATCAGAGGGTCGAAGGTTCAAGTCCTTCATGGCTCACCATTTTCATTTTAATATGCGGGTGTGGCGGAATTGGCAGACGCACTAGACTTAGGATCTAGCGCCGCAAGGCGTGGGGGTTCGACTCCCTTCACCCGCACCATATTTACAAAAAACGCGGAAGTAGTTCAGTGGTAGAACATCACCTTGCCAAGGTGGGGGTCGCGGGTTCGAATCCCGTCTTCCGCTCCAAACAGATTTGCCGGGGTGGCGGAACTGGCAGACGCACAGGACTTAAAATCCTGCGGTAGGTGACTACCGTACCGGTTCGATTCCGGTCCTCGGCACCATTTTTAAAAATATATGCGCCCGTAGCTCAATTGGATAGAGTATCTGACTACGAATCAGAAGGTTGTAGGTTCGACCCCTGTCGGGCGCACCATTATATCGGGAAGTAGCTCAGCTTGGTAGAGCACTTGGTTTGGGACCAAGGGGTCGCAGGTTCGAATCCTGTCTTCCCGACCATTAAACCTTCAAATGGGGCCTTAGCTCAGCTGGGAGAGCGCCTGCTTTGCACGCAGGAGGTCAGCGGTTCGATCCCGCTAGGCTCCACCATTACAATCCTATATTAAATTTGGCGGTGTAGCTCAGCTGGCTAGAGCGTACGGTTCATACCCGTAAGGTCGGGGGTTCGATCCCCTCCGCCGCTACCAAATAAAGCCATTTTAGGTTATTAAAACTTAATTTGGACCTTTAGCTCAGCTGGTTAGAGCAGACGGCTCATAACCGTCCGGTCGTAGGTTCGAGTCCTACAAGGTCCACCAATGTACTTTTTCACACGGAGGAATACCCAAGTTCGGCTGAAGGGATCGGTCTTGAAAACCGACAGGCGGGTTACACCGCGCGGGGGTTCGAATCCCTCTTCCTCCTCCATTTTAATTTAATAATTTCTATTGTCGCGGGGTGGAGCAGTTCGGTAGCTCGTCGGGCTCATAACCCGAAGGTCGCAGGTTCAAATCCTGCCCCCGCAATATGGTCCGGTAGTTCAGTTGGTTAGAATGCCTGCCTGTCACGCAGGAGGTCGCGGGTTCGAGTCCCGTCCGGACCGCCATATTTTTTTAAGATGTTTGGCTCAGTAGCTCAGTCGGTAGAGCAAAGGACTGAAAATCCTTGTGTCGGCGGTTCGATTCCGTCCTGAGCCACCATTTTTATGCTTATAAGATGGAAGCATATGATGGCGATTGTGGCGAAGTGGTTAACGCATCGGATTGTGATTCCGACATTCGTGGGTTCAATTCCCATCAGTCGCCCCATCATTATTTTTCGCGGGTGTAGTTTAGTGGTAAAACCTCAGCCTTCCAAGCTGATGATGAGAGTTCGATTCTCTTCACCCGCTCCAAATGTGGGCCTATAGCTCAGCTGGTTAGAGCGCACGCCTGATAAGCGTGAGGTCGATGGTTCGAGTCCATTTAGGCCCACCATATAGTTTTACATTGTTCCGCAGTAGCTCAGTGGTAGAGCATTCGGCTGTTAACCGAACGGTCGTAGGTTCGAGTCCTACCTGCGGAGCCATTTATTTGGGGAAGTACTCAAGAGGCTGAAGAGGCGCCCCTGCTAAGGGTGTAGGTCGGGTGACCGGCGCGAGGGTTCAAATCCCTCCTTCTCCGCCAGATAAATTTAATATTGGCCCCTTGGTCAAGTGGTTAAGACACCTCCCTTTCACGGAGGTAACACGGGTTCGAGTCCCGTAGGGGTCATACAAAAAAAGCTATTAACTTATGTTAATAGCTTTTTTTGTGTTTTAATATTCCAGAATAGTATCCCTTCCTATCTGAGTTTCTCTTCAATATCTTCTTCTGGCAAATTACGGCCAGGATTATTCAAATCTAAATCAGACGTAATCCCTGTAGAAGGGCCACGAAACATATCACCTGTCGCTAGTATTTTTCTATCGGGTGCCTCGAATAGAGGGGCTTTTTCCATATTTTCTTTCAGTTGATTCCCAGGTTGTTCTTTCATCATATATTCCTCCTATAAGATTTATGTTTTATTTTGTCATAAACACATAAATCATATGTCGAATGAGGAAATATCCCGAAGAATAATATCGCTATGTATCATTTAATCGAATAAAATGTCTTAATATTAAGAAATTTATTACAAGGAAAATGGTATTAAGTCTCGTATACTAGGTAGATAGCCTAAGAAAAATGGTGGTGTGCTGTCAGATGACATTGAAGACATATTTACCAACTGAATTACAATTGTATCTTTTTCACGAGGGTACATTATTTGAAAGCTATAAATTGTTTGGGGCACACATCTTTAAAGAGGAAGATAGAACCTATACAAGATTTTGCGTTTGGGCACCACATGCAAAAGCAGTTAGCCTTGTTGGAGATTTTAATAATTGGAATGGAAATGGGTGTATCTTTCATAAAGTAAATAAAGAGGGTGTATGGGCGCTCGTTCTCGAGGGAAACTTAGAGGGCTATATATATAAGTATGAAATTATATCAAGGTCAGGCGAAAGATTATTAAAAGCTGATCCATATGGTTTTTATTCAGAGTTAAGGCCGAGTACAGCATCTGTTGTTTATAGCTTAGATGGCTTTGAATGGAAGGATCAAGGGTGGAAAAAGAAGAAGTTGAGGAAAAGTGTTGTTTCAGAGCCAACCATAATCTATGAAATTCATGCCGGTTCTTGGAGAAAGAATCCTGATGGTAGTTTCCTTACTTATCGAGAGTTGGCTGATCAATTGATTCCCTATGTACTTGATGGGGGATTTACACATGTTGAACTACTTCCTCTTGTCGAACATCCGCTCGACGTTTCGTGGGGCTATCAAGGGGTAGGATACTACTCTTTAACTAGTCGATATGGATCCCCCCATGATTTTATGTATTTCGTTGATCAATGTCATCAAAATGGAATAGGAGTGATTCTTGATTGGGTTCCAGGACACTTTTGTAAGGACTCACATGGACTTTACCGGTTTGATGGAGACTATACGTATGAGTATATGGCCAAGGATGACCGAGAGAATCATGTATGGGGTACAGCAAATTTTGACTTAGGGAAAAAAGAAGTCCACAGTTTTTTAATTTCTAACGCGTTGTTTTGGATGAGGTACTACCATATCGATGGATTTCGGGTTGATGCCGTATCAAATATTATCTTCTGGCCAAATTCCGATGGGCAGCATGTGAATATGTTTGGACTGGATTTTTTGAAAAATCTAAACCAAATTGTCCTTCAGGAAGATTCAGGGATATTGATGATTGCTGAAGACTCAACAGATTGGCCAAAAGTGACGGTACCTGTTGAACAGGGGGGGCTAGGTTTTAGCTTTAAATGGAATATGGGCTGGATGAATGACATGTTGACTTATATGGAAACAGAACCTGATCTTCGGTCTTCTATGCATAATAAGGTTACTTTTTCCTTTTTATACGCCTTTTCAGAAAACTTCATTTTACCTTTCTCGCATGACGAGGTTGTCCACGGAAAGAAATCACTCCTCAACAAAATGCCAGGAGATTACTGGCGGAAATTTGCACAGTTAAGATTGCTCCTAGGTTATATGATGGCCCACCCAGGAAAAAAACTACTATTTATGGGAACTGAATTTGGTCAATTTGCAGAGTGGAAAGACAAAGAAGAACTAGACTGGAATTTATTTGACTATGACATGCACAAAAAAATACATGTTTTTAGTAAACAGTTAGTGAAAATTTACAAACGTTCAAAACCTTTTTATGAATTAGATCATACCTTTGAGGGATTTGAATGGATTGATGCTAATAACACTGATCAATCTATCTTTTCTTTTATTCGGAAAGGATCAGGCATCGATGATTTTTTAATTATCGTTTGCAATTTTGGTGAGTACCCATATGAAAATTATAAAGTTGGCGTACCAAAAGATGGTGTCTACCGGGAGATATTAAATAGTGATGCAGAAATTTTTGGTGGAGCGAACCATCTCAATAAAAAGTTATTAAAATCAATATCAAAACCTTATCATGGGAAACCATGTCAATTGGAAATGACGATTCCTCCATTTGGAATTACTGTGTTACGCCCTGTGAAAAAACGGAAGGAGCTGGAGAATGATGGGAAAGAAAAAGTGCGTCGCCATGCTGTTGGCAGGAGGAAAAGGCAGCAGACTTAATTCCTTAACAAAGGAAATTGCAAAGCCAGCCGTTCCGTTTGGAGGAAAATATCGAATTATTGATTTTCCATTAAGTAACTGCACAAATTCTGGAATTGATACGGTTGGAGTTTTAACACAATATCAGCCACTAATATTGAATTCATATATTGGAATCGGGAGTGCTTGGGATTTAGACCGTAAGAATGGGGGAGTAACCGTTCTACCACCTTATGCTGAGTCCTCAGAAGTGAAATGGTATTCTGGTACGGCAAGTGCTATCTATCAAAATATAAACTATTTGAACCAATATGAACCAGAACATGTTTTGATCCTCTCAGGAGATCATATTTATAAAATGGATTATGAAGTAATGCTTGATTTTCATGTTAACAAGGGTGCAGACGTGACGATATCGGTCATTGAGGTACCTTGGGATGAAGCCAGCCGGTTCGGGATTATGAATACGAACGAAGAAATGGAGGTCACAGAATTTGCCGAAAAGCCGGAGCATCCACAAAGCAATTTAGCCTCAATGGGAATTTATATCTTTAAATGGAAATTGTTAAAGGAATATTTGATTAGGGATAATGATAACCCACTCTCAAGTCATGATTTTGGGAAGGATATCATACCGTGTTTGCTGGAGGACAACAAAAAGTTATTTGCCTACCCTTTTAAGGGATATTGGAAGGACGTAGGCACGGTAAGAAGTTTGTGGGAAGCCAACATGGATCTTTTAGATGAAACTTGTGAGTTAGATCTTTTTGATCGGTCATGGAGAATTTATTCGGTAAATCCTAATCACCCACCACAATATATATCACCAGATGCAGAAATCTTGGAATCCTTAATCAATGAAGGTTGTACGATTGAAGGCGATGTAGTAAGGTCCGTTGTTTTCCAAGGTGTTACGATTGAGTCAGGAGCAGTAATTCGAGAATCTGTAATTATGCCAGATGTAGTCATTGGTAAAAATGTCTTTATTGAAAAAGCAATTATCCAAAGTGGTTTGCAAATTCCTGATGGAGCAGTCATTCGCGGTAATATGGATCCAGAAGGGATTATGCTGGTTTCGGAAGAAATGTTACCGAATATTCCGGTTCAAATGAAAGTGCCTAATAAAAAAATCGGATAGTTTGATAACTAAAATTGGAGATTTTAAAAAAAAACTTAAATTGGGAGGGGGTTCTTCGGTGAATAAACAGTTACTAGGAGTTATCGATGCTACAACATTCCATGAAGATCTTGAAGAACTGACAATCCAAAGATCAGTTGCTGCTGTTCCATTTGCTGGTCGATATCGTTTGATAGATTTTGTTCTGTCGAGCATGGTTAACTCAGGAATAAAAAGCGTGGCAATTTTTCCGAAATTTCAGTATCGGTCGCTAATGGATCATTTAGGAACAGGAAGAAGCTGGGATCTAAACCGAAAACGAGATGGTCTTTTCTTATTTTCACCATCTTCTTATCAAAGTCAAGAAGATGGAATTGGAACATTCCAGAATTTCTCGGAAAATGTAGATTTTTTCCTCCGATGCACACAAGAGTATACACTAATTGCCAATTGCTTTACGGTTTCTAATATTGATTTTCGCAAAATCCTCCAGTCCCATATCGAAACTCAATGTGATATTACCGAAATCCGACATGATGGAAAGTCATTGGGGATGTACATCTTGAAAACATCATTGTTAGTCGAACTAATTGAGAACCATAAAAAAACGGGATATACATGCATGAAAGATGTAGTAAGTGATTTACAGCATCAATATAAACTGTGCTTCCAATATTACGAAGGGTACGCTGTCATGATAGATTCGATAAAAAAATATCATACTACCAGTCTTGAACTTTTACAACCGAGTATTTGGAAGTCGCTTTTCTTAAAGGAACAGCCGATTTATACGAAGGTTATGGATGAACCTCCAACTCGATATTCACAAGGAGCATCAATCCAAAATTCAATGATTGCCAATGGTTGTCAAATTGAAGGAAAGGTTGAGAACAGCATCATTGCCAGAGGTGTTAAGATTGGAAAAAACACAGTGATACGAAATTGTGTGATTTTACAAAAATGTAAAATTGAAGATGATTGTGTGTTAGAAAATGTCATTCTTGATAAAGATGTTACGATCGAGTCCGAAAGAACGATTAAGAGTTCTTCTACATCACCTCTCGTTCTCCGTAAGGGCACGGTTCAAGGAGCTCTGTTGAATTCGTGAAAATCCTTCATGCAGTCTCAGAATGTCTACCGTTTATAAAATCTGGAGGGCTAGCCGATGTTGCTGGGTCTCTACCCAAGGAATTAGTAAACCTTGGAACAGATGTAAGATTGATTCTCCCAAATTATGAAACCATTCCTCAACAGTATAAAAGGGATATGAGAAAAGTTGCGGAGTTTACCGTAAAGGTTGGCTGGAGAAATCAGTACTGTGGAATTTTGGAACTTGTCTCGGAGGGACTCACATACTACTTTGTCGATAACGAGTATTATTTTAAGCGGGATGGGCTTTATGGTTATTTCGATGACGGAGAAAGATTTTCTTTTTTCAATCGAGCAGTCCTCGAGGCGATAGCCCACCTGAACTTTTCTCCGGATATTATTCATTGTCATGATTGGCACACGGGCATGATTCCATTTTTACATCGGGTTGAATACAATCGGAAGCATGGATATGAATTTATTCGGACGATCTTCACGATTCACAACCTTCAATTTCAAGGAGTTTTCCCTAAGGAGATTTTAGGTGATTTGCTTGGGATCGATACTAAATATTTTAATAAGGAACAGTTGGAGTTTTTTGGTAACATAAATTTTTTGAAGGCAGGGCTCGTATCCGCAGATATGATTACCACGGTAAGTTCCACCTATTTAGCTGAAATCCAAACAGCTTATTTTGGGGAAAACCTGGATGGTCTTCTTCGAAACCGCATTTCTGATTTAAAAGGCATCTTAAATGGGATTGATGAGGGTTTTTACAATCCGGCTTCTGATATATTCCTCTACCGGAATTTTGACTCCGACAGCATCAGTTTAAAGGTGGAAAACAAAAGATTTGTGCAACGGGAATTAGGGCTAGTAGAAAATGATGACATTCCGCTTATGGTTATGATTACTCGATTAACAAAACAGAAGGGTCTTGAACTAGTTAAAACTGTTTTTCATGAGATGATGGCTGAAAAGCTTCAAATGGTTGTATTGGGAACTGGTGATTTTGAATTTGAGAGTTTCTTTCGTGAAATGTCTTATCAATACCCAGATCAACTCCGTGTACAGATTGGATTTAATGAGGAATGGGCTCATCAGCTTTATGCGGCTGCAGATCTGTTTTTAATGCCATCAAAATTTGAACCGTGTGGTTTGGGCCAGATGATTGCGATGAGATACGGTAGCATACCGATTGTCAGGGAAACTGGTGGCCTTAATGATACGGTTCGTGCCTATGATGAATGGGCGGATACCGGGAATGGTTTTTCCTTCACCCATTTTAATGCTCATGATATGTTGTATACAATTCGGCATTCATTGTCATTCTATCATTATAAAAAACCAATCTGGAGAAAAATGGTGAAGACAGCAATGAATAAAGACCTAAGTTGGGCACATTCGGCCTTTCAATATAACCTGCTTTATTTAGAATTGATCTCAAGGAGTGCAAGCCATGTTTTCTAATAAACAGGAATTTCAACAAGCTTTTTTAAAGCGTCTTGAGATGATGTGCGGGAAGCCATTTAAAGAAAGCACGAAAAGTGACCACTTTCAAACATTAGGGCATATGATTCGAGAGCATGTCAGCTCAAACTGGATTCATACGAAAGAGAGATATGGTGCTTCTCAAGGTAAACAAGTTTACTATTTATCTATAGAATTCTTATTGGGACGATTATTAAGACATAACTTGATGAATTTAGGTATAGAAGAGTTGGTTGATAGCGGTTTGCAGGAATTAGGAATTGATTTAGGTGACTTAGAGGAGATAGAGGCAGATGCCGGGCTAGGAAATGGTGGGCTCGGCAGGTTAGCTGCCTGCTTTTTAGATTCTCTTTCTTCATTAAATCTTCCCGGAAATGGATGTGGAATTCGCTACCGGCATGGATTGTTTGAGCAAAAGTTTGTCGACGGCTACCAGGTTGAGCTTCCTGAACAATGGCTTCGTTATGGACAGGTTTGGGAAATTAGAAAAAACGATTTAGCTGTTGAAGTACCCTTTTGGGGTGAAGTGGAGAGCTACGATGAAAATAGCCGTCTTGCCTTTCGACATATTAATGCTGAGGTCGTGACGGCAGTGCCTTATGACCTTCCAATTATCGGTTATCACAATGAGACAGTTAATACGTTACGGTTATGGAGTGCAGAACCATCCCCCTATCCTTTTTATCAAGATGTAATGAAATACAAGCGTGAGACTGAGGCGATTTCCGAATTTCTTTATCCTGATGATACACATAATGAAGGGAAAATCCTTCGTCTTAAACAGCAGTATCTTCTTGTTTCAGCTAGTCTTCGTTTGATCATTCGCAACCATCGATTTAGCCATCGATCATTAGCTGATTTGCCAAAGCATATTGCCATTCATATTAATGATACTCACCCGGTTATGGCAATTCCTGAATTAATGAGACTCCTGCTTGATGAAGAGAAAATGGGCTGGGAAGAGGCTTGGGATATTACGACTCAAACGATTTCATATACGAACCATACCACGCTTTCAGAGGCATTGGAAAAGTGGCCAGTACAACTTTTCAAACCTTTATTGCCAAGAATCCATATGATTATTCAAGAAATTAATGAGCGTTTTTGCCAAGAGTTATGGAAGCTTTACCCTGGCGATTGGGATCGGATTGGTCAAATGTCGATTATTTCTCATGATGAGATAAAGATGGCTCATTTAGCTTTAGTTGGCAGCTATAGTGTAAATGGTGTTGCCCAGATTCACACCAATATTTTAAAAAATAGGGAAATGAATCTTTTCTATCAGGTCTTTCCGGGAAAATTCAATAATAAAACAAATGGCATTACTCACCGACGTTGGCTATTAAAATCGAATCCAAAGCTGTCTGGCTTAATAACAGAAGCGATTGGCTCTGAGTGGGTATCAACACCCGAAGAACTTTCTAAGTTGGCGGTGTTCAAAGAGGATAGAGGTTTTCTAGATAGGTTACAGCAGGTTAAACAAGATAATAAGGAAAGATTTTTACGGAGAATAAATGAACAAACGGGAATCCAAATCGATCCACATTCGATTTTTGATGTCCATGTTAAAAGACTGCATGCCTATAAACGGCAACTGTTAAATGTGCTTCATATAATGCATCTTTACAGCCGACTTAAGGATGATTCTAGTTTTGAAATGTATCCTCGAACATTTATCTTTGGTGCAAAGGCTTCCCCAGGTTACTATTATGCAAAAAAGATCATTAAGTTAATAAATACTGTTGCGGATAAAATAAACGCCGATCCAGCTGTAAACGATAAGCTAAAGGTAGTCTTCTTAGAGAATTATCGTGTTTCGGTTGCGGAAGAGCTTTTTCCTGCTGCAGATGTTAGCGAACAAATTTCTACCGCAAGTAAAGAGGCGTCAGGAACGGGGAATATGAAGCTGATGATGAATGGTGCTATAACGGTAGGAACATTGGATGGGGCAAACGTAGAAATTAAGGAGAAGGTTGGCTCAGACAATATTTTTATATTTGGATTAACTGCCGAAGAGGTCCTTCATTTTTCACAAGTGGGTGGATACCATTCGATGGAGTATTATCATCATGATAAAAAGATCCGTCAAGTCGTCGACCAATTAAAAAATGGCTATTTTTCAGAAGTTGACGATGAGTTTGAACCGATATTTGATTCATTGTTAATACAAAATGATCAATATTTTGTATTAAGAGATTTTGATTCCTATGTGTCTATACATAGAGAAGTAGAACGAAAATATCAAGATCGTGAGCAATGGATTAAAATGAGCCTGCTTAACATTGCGGGATCAGGCTATTTTTCAAGCGATCGAACCATAAAGGAATATGCTGATAGGATTTGGAAAATAAAACCTGTGTAGAAAAGGCTGACCTAAGTCAGCTCAGATTGTCGAGAAAGGTTATTTTCTCGGCAATTTTTTTGTCAAAACATCGATTTTTAATATTAGATTGTCTATGCAATGGGACCTGTTGATCTCCGCTCCAGGTGCTTCGCTTTCCGCGGGGCGGGCGGTGAGCCTCCTCTGCGCTAAAGCGCCTGCGGGGTCTCACCTGTCCCGCTACTCCCGCAGGAGTCTTCGCACCTTCCGCTCCAATCAACAGGGTGCAAATCAACCTATAGATTTGCAACATACCCTACCGAATCTGGAAAATTGTGTTGTAATTATGTTTTGGCAGGCACCAGTAAGGAGAGCCTGTTCACTTACATTCTTCACTTCCCTTAACTGGCACATAACATCAATAAACATTATTTAAAAGGCTGTTTTCGTAAACTTTGGTGCTCTCTGAACTTATATGGTCCCACTCACTGATCAAAGAGCCGTATTGATGCCCATAATGCGAAGCGGCAGAAAAGATGGAAATCAAAGAGCCGTATTGATCCAGAATAAACGAAAAATCGATATAATTGTAAATCAAGCAACGAAGAAGGTGATCGCCTGGAACGGAAATCAACAGCTCTCTTGAACAGCCTATTTATTAATAAATAAACTTGGTGTATCACTAAAGCGTTTAAGCAAAATAATAGGCTGTCGAGAGTTTCTCGACAGCCTGACCTGACCTAAGTCAGCTTTTCTTATAGGTAATAGGCTATAAATAATCCTATTGAAAGTAAAAATCCGAAAATGGTGTTGGTTTGTGCAGTCGCTTTCATCGCTGGCATCATTTTCTGTGGAAGCGAATTTCGGTTGAAACCTGTAATGGCATTGATTGCTTTTGGTATGCTAAGAACAACAATAGTCAACCAGGGTGAGACGATTCCTAAGAAAATAAGCGCGAATACCCATAAATAAGAAATGATGAACATCCCCGCAAGGAAAATAATCGCACCTTTTCTTCCCAGCAAAATCGCTAATGTCTTACGCCCAAATTCCTTGTCTCCATCTAAATCCCGAATATTATTTGCCATTAATATGGCACCAACTAAAATAGTAATTGGAATTGAAACGAAAATGGCTGTTGAAGAGACCGTACCGGTTTGAATAAAGAATGAAATTAAAATAATTAAACATCCCATAAAGAAACCAGCAAATAGTTCTCCAAGCGGAGTATAGGCAATTGGAAGCGGACCGCCAGTATATAAATATCCGAACGACATAGATACAGACCCAATCAGGGCTAGCCACCAACTTGTGTACATACAAATATAAACACCTAATAATATAGAGATCCCATATAATGACAATGCAATATAAAGAACCGTTTTTGCTTGAATTCCCTCTCGAACAATCGCTCCGCCAATCCCAACTGATTCGGCAGTATCAAGTCCACGTTTAAAGTCATAATACTCATTAAACATGTTGGTTGCTGCTTGAATAAGTAAGCATGCCAAGAGCATGGCTACAAAAAGCCCAATATGAATATCAGATTGCGGTATGGCTAATGCCGTTCCCAATAAAACCGGAACAAACGCTGCTGTTAATGTATGAGGTCGTGTTAATTGCCACCAAACTCTCCAACTGGGCTGGTTCGTAACCTTTGAAGATTTTGAATGCATTTGTGGTTGCATAAATTTGACTCTCCCCTGTGAAAATATTATTAATGTATAATAGGAATAAACTAGACTATCTTAATGGAAAAAAGAATGATTGTCAAAAAGCCATCTATTTAAGTGTAGGAAAAGACACCATGCCTGTCAATTCATTTGTTATGATTGGAAATGAAAACCAAAACAAAATGAATGATATATATGGAATAAAGATTCCCTGTAACAAAAGAGCAGAATTCGGACTGTATAGTTAAAGTACAATCATTATATAATAAGGAACAAACTAGGGCACCTGTTACACGTATTATTGACATGATTTATAATGAGGTGTATCTTAAAATAAGCTTAAAATGAAAGGATAGCAGTAGTAATGCTGTTATTGGGGGGATTTTTTTTGGTTATCTTACATGATTCGGAGCTAAAGATGCGAATCTTCGAAGCAATCGCGAGAGCCAAGGCTTTAGCTGCGCCAGTACTAGTTAGTGAAGTTCATAAAATTGAGCATATTGAACCCCTGTCATTTTTCTATTCTGGTTGTGAAAAATACTTTGGTGAACGTTTCTTTTGGAAGGATCCATCAGACCAAGCATTTTTCGTAGGATTAGGGATTTGTAAACAAATTCAGACAGATCAGTCAGCTGATCGTTTTATTGATGTTCACAATGAGTGGAAGCGCTTTACAGAAAATTCAATGATTTTTAATCCATATACACATAACGGTTTAGGTCCTACGATGTTCGGGGGCTTTTCTTTTGACCCATTAAAGGCTAAAACCACATTATGGACAAAATTTTCACATTCACTGTTCCATATTCCAAAGTATATGCTTTCTATCATTGATGGACAAGCATATTTAACTTCCAATATTCTCTGTACGCAACATGATGACGATTCTTTAGTTGGCAAAATCAACCGAGAACGTGAACAATTATTGGCATCTGCAAAGGTTGGTAAAGAATATCGCGAAAGCCATCTTGCAAAAACTGAGGAAATTCAACCAGATGCCTGGAAAAAAACCGTAGATGATATCGCTGATGCGTTAAAGAAAGGTCCACTAAAAAAAGTGGTGTTAGCTCGAGAATTAAGACTGCATTTTCATGAACCAATTCAAGTTGAAAAGGTTTTAGAGCACTTTTTGTTAGAGCAAAAGGCAAGTTTTGTATTTGCATTTGAGTCTAATGGAGATTGTTTTGTAGGTGCTTCGCCAGAAAGATTACTGAAGAAAAGTGGCAATGATCTGTTTACGACTTGTTTAGCAGGATCTATTAAGCGTGGAAAAACAGTTGAAGATGATAAGCGCTTGGAACAAGACATCCTAACAGATCAAAAAAATCTAATTGAACATCACTATGTGGTCCAAATGATTAAAGAGGCAATGAGTGAAGTATGCCAACAGGTCATTATTCCTGAGCGACCTGCATTGATGAAAATGAGAGATATCCAACACTTATATACTCCTGTCATTGGAAAAACTGATGGACATACATCTTTGCTTCAGATTGTGGAACGACTCCATCCAACACCTGCATTAGGCGGCCTTCCCAAAAAAGAAGCAGTAGAAAAGATTCGCGAAGTTGAACTTATGGATCGTGGTCTCTATGGTGGACCAATTGGCTGGATGGATTATCGTGAGAATGGCGAATTTGCTGTTGCCATAAGGTCCGGTTTAATTCAAGGAGATCAAGCATCCCTTTTTGCTGGGTGCGGGGTTGTAGCCGATTCAAATTCAGAAAGTGAATACTTAGAGACAAACATTAAGTTTCGTCCGATGCTAACAGCGCTTGGAGGAGAAGGAATATGAATCACCAGGAGTCACTTACAGCTTACTTAGCAGCATTTATTGGGGAATTAGTCGAATCAGGTGTGACGGATGTAGTGGTTAGCCCTGGATCACGATCAACTCCAATGGCATTAATGATGGCCGAGCATCAAGGCCTTCAAATACATATTCAGATAGACGAGAGATCAGCTGCCTTTTTTGCGCTTGGAATTGCCAAAGCATCAAGAAAATCAGTTGCTCTCCTTTGTACTTCAGGGACTGCTGCAGCTAATTATTATCCAGCTATTATCGAAGCTAATATTTCAAGAGTTCCTCTCATCGTGTTAACAGCAGATCGTCCTCATGAGCTACGTGATGTTGGAGCGCCTCAAGCGATTGACCAAATACATCTTTACGGTAAACATGTGAAATGGTTTGTTGAAATGGCCTTACCTGAAGCATCTGATGAATTAATTCGTTATTCTCAAACCGTATGTGCTAGAGCCGTTGCCACTTCACAAATGACTCCAGCTGGACCAGTTCATTTGAATTTCCCTTTTAGGGAACCGTTGATCCCTCAATTAGAAGATCAGAATGTTTTTGAAAAGCATAGACCGACTAAAGGATCGATTAAGATTCGACCAGGGGAATTAACCTTAACACATGACCAATTTAGTAGACTTGCTGCACTGTGGTCTAAAGAAACAAAAGGTGTAATTGTTTGCGGTCCAATAGATAACCCTCCTTTTCAGCATGCGGTAATTGATTTGGCTGAAAAACTACAATTTCCTATTCTTGCAGATCCTTTATCACAATTACGAAGCGGGAGCCATAGAAAAAAAAATATAGTTGATACATATGATACATTTTTGCGAAATGATCAAGCAAAGAGGTTTTTACAGCCTGATATAATCATCCGTCTAGGCGCAATGCCAGTTTCCAAAGCACTTACGATTTTTATGAAGGAAAACCACGATGCCGTTCATTATGTCATTGATGGCGGGGGTGGCTGGAGAGATCCAAATGCTGTGACTTCCGAAATGATTTATTGTGATGAGGTTGTCCTTTGCCAGTCACTACTTCCTTTAATAGAAGAGCGCAATGAGTCAGCTTTTCTGGAAAAGTGGATGAAAATGAACCAGATCACTAAACACCATTTATCAAAGATCAATAATGAGACCGCCTTAAGTGAAGCGAAGCTGTTTTCTCAGCTCTCAAACATTCTTCCTGCGGATGCTACCGTGTTTGTTGGAAATAGTATGCCAATTAGAGATTTGGATTCTTTCTTTCATCATAATGAAAAATCGCTCCGGATTATGGCCAACCGAGGGGCAAATGGTATTGATGGAACTGTTTCAACCGCATTGGGTGCGGCAACCATACATCAACCCTTTTATTTAGTCCTTGGAGATTTAACCTTTTTCCATGATTTAAATGGCTTAATCGCCTCAAAATTACATCAAATACCGATTAATATTATTTTAATCAATAATAATGGTGGCGGGATATTCTCGTTCTTACCACAGGCTAGGCATCCAAAACATTTTGAACTTCTGTTTGGGACTCCGTTAGATATAGATTTTAAACATGCAGTACAAATGTTTAAGGGCAACTTTGAAACGATTATGGATTGGGAGCACCTTTCTTCGTCTATCGAGAAGAATCTAGATAGACAAGGATTATGTGTGTACGAAATTCCGACAACTAGAGACACAAATCTTAATGAACATCGAGAATTGTGGAATTATGTTTCCCAGGAAATAGAAAAATGGATTAAAGGTGAATCTAAATGAAGCTAGAAATCGACGGAATTCGGTATGATGTCGATATGGTTGGAGAGGGATATCCACTTGTGCTACTCCACGGTTTTACTGGGAATTCCGCAACGTGGTTACCGTTTTGTAAACAGTGGACCACCCATTCATCTTTAATCATGATTGATATTATCGGTCACGGAAGGACGGATGCACCAGTAGAATCTGAACGCTATCAAATGGATAGGGTAGTTAATGACATATCTCTTATTCTGCAACAACTAAACATAGATAAAGCAGATTTTCTTGGATACTCTATGGGAGGCAGGCTAGCTCTTTCGTTTGCGGCTAAATATCCTGATAAAATAAGGAAACTAGTCCTAGAGAGTGCTTCGCCTGGACTTAAGACGGAAACGGAAAGAGATGAGCGTAGACAGAGGGATGAGAAGCTTGCTACGTCGATTATCGACAAGGGGATCGAAAACTTTGTCGATAATTGGGAAGGAATTCCGTTATTTCAATCCCAAAAAAATCTTCCACAACAGGTTCAAAACCAAATAAGAGAACAACGTTTAATGAACTCTGTGACAGGTCTAGCCAATAGTTTAATCGGAATGGGCACAGGAGCACAGAAATCATGGTGGGAATACCTAGACCACGTGTCCTGTGATGTATTGTTAATAACGGGTGAGCTTGACGAAAAGTTTTGTAAGATTGCGAATGAAATGTTGGGAAGGCTAAAAAATAGCAAAATGATGGTTGTAGAGGGATGCGGACATGCAATTCATGTGGAACAAGCGGGGAAATTTGGTACAATAGTAAGTGAGTTTGTTCAATCTACATAATAAGGAGGAATAAAGTATGACAGTTGAATGGGTAGCTGCACGTCAATACGAGGACATTTTATATGAAACATACAATGGAATTGCCAAAATAACCATTAACCGTCCAGAGGTACGCAATGCGTTCCGACCTAAGACTGTAATGGAGCTAATCGATGCATTTGCATACGCACGTGATGATTCGAATGTTGGTGTTATTGTGTTAACGGGAGCAGGCGATGATGCGTTTTGCTCGGGAGGAGATCAAAAGGTACGTGGTCATGGTGGCTATGTAGGAGAAGATCAAGTTCCTCGGTTAAATGTTCTAGACTTGCAAAGGTTAATCCGTGTGATTCCTAAGCCTGTTATCGCGATGGTAAAAGGTTATGCAATTGGTGGAGGACATGTTTTACATATTGTTTGTGACTTAACGATTGCGGCTGATAACGCTAAATTTGGACAAACTGGACCGAACGTAGGTAGTTTTGATGCCGGTTATGGTTCTGGTTATTTAGCAAGAATAGTGGGACATAAAAAGGCTCGTGAGATTTGGTTCTTATGTCGTCAATACAATGCTCAAGAAGCCTTGGACATGGGACTTGTTAATACGGTTGTACCACTTGACCAAGTTGAAGATGAAACAGTAAAATGGTGTGAAGAAATTCTTGGGAAAAGCCCAATGGCCCTTCGTTTCTTAAAGGCAGCGTTCAATGCTGATACTGACGGATTGGCTGGAATCCAGCAATTTGCCGGTGATGCAACTTTGCTTTATTACACAACAGACGAGGCAAAAGAAGGCCGTGACGCGTTCAAAGAAAAACGCAAACCTGACTTTGGGAAATTCCCTCGTTTTCCGTGATCAAAACGAAATACGGAAGGCGTAAGAATTGAATGCGACCTTTACACATGCAAACAGTTTGATGGACCCCATCAAGCTGTTTTTTTGAAATGAGATCTATGATTAGATTTTTAGTAGAGTATGAAATCAGTTTCGAATAGTTTTTTTAGAATTTTTTTATGAATTTGTTCCATTTCTTTTGCTTTTTTGTATTATTTTATTAAAAAATAGCCATGATTCTATTTTTTTTTTGGCCGGCCTAATTATTCAAACCGAATAAATCTACACAATAGAAGCAGGTGATTATCCATGACCCAGCAGATTCCAAACTGGCTTAAAAAGAGAGCCTTTTTAACACCATCAAGGACAGCACTAATTTTTGAAGATCAAGTCCTGACTTTTCAAGATACATATGATAGAACCTTGTCCATTTCCGGAAAGTTAGCGGCTGTCTCAATTGTAAAAGGACAATTTATAGGTGTCTTATTAAAAAACCATCTAGATACAATCACCATTCTTTATGCCTTACAAATGCTCGGGGCGACAGCTGTTATCCTAAATAACCGACTTACCGAGGATGAGTTAGCATGGCAACTCGAAGACTCCAAAAGTGTGGCTTTAATCACTGAGGATTCATTCGCGCCAAAAATCGCAGCATTACAAGCTAAAAAACCTCTATACTCCATTTGGACAAAACAGCAGCTTTTCTCAATAAATCCTATTCAACCAAACCTACGCGAAGAGTACGAACTCGAGGGAATTTGTACGATTATGTACACCTCCGGGACGACCGGTTTTCCAAAAGGAGTTAAACAAACCTATGGAAACCACTGGTGGAGTTCAATTGGATCGGCATTAAATCTTGGTATATCTGAACAAGATTGCTGGTTATGTACCGTTCCATTATTTCATATAAGTGGTTATTCAATTTTAGTCCGGAGCTTAGTGTACGGAATGCCGATCGTTCTTCATGATGGATTTGATGAACAAAGGGTCATTAACGATATCAGCCGCCACAACGTGACAATTATGTCCGTGGTTACGACAACGTTAACAAGAATAGTGAAAGCATTAGGGGGCAAAAACATGCCTGCCCAATTCCGTTGTATGTTACTTGGTGGTGGACCAGCTCCATTGTCATTGCTAGATACTTGTGCAGAAATTGGAATTCCAGTTTTCCAATCATACGGAATGACAGAAACGTCTTCGCAAATCGTGACACTTTCCCCAGAAAATAGCTTTAATAAAATAGGGTCAGCAGGAAAACCATTATTCCCTGCCCAATTGAAAATTATTGATGCTGGTGGCGTGGAGGTTAAGCCCCGAGAAGAGGGCGAGATTATAGTCAAAGGACCGAACGTGACCACAGGATATTTATATCGTGAAAAGGAAAACGCTGAAAAAATTCAAAACGGCTGGCTTCATACTGGGGATATTGGCTATGTTGATGAAGAAGGGTTCTTGTATGTACTTGATCGCCGGGCAGATTTAATTATTTCGGGCGGTGAGAATATCTATCCCGCCCAAATTGAAGGAGCCTTGCTGTCTCATCAGGAGGTCTTTGATGCAGGCGTAATCGGTATCGACGATGACAAGTGGGGGCAAGTGCCAATCGCTTTTGTTGTTTGCGACCCGGCCTCATTGATTACCGCTGAGGAATTGCTCTCTTTTTGCCGCCAAAAGCTGGCTAGCTATAAAGTTCCAAAACGGATTATTTTTACAGAACGGCTGCCGAGGAACGCATCAAATAAATTGGTAAGGCGTCAATTAAGAGATTTGCTTGAAAGAGGAAGCGGCCAATGATCAAGATCAATTCCATTACA
The DNA here is from genome assembly GCF_000242895.2 of Bacillus sp. 1NLA3E. Taxonomy (NCBI): domain Bacteria; kingdom Bacillati; phylum Bacillota; class Bacilli; order Caryophanales; family Bacillaceae; genus Bacillus; species Bacillus sp. 1NLA3E. The sequence continues at coordinate 3,854,779 of NC_021171.1, read as the reverse complement.
CTTTATGTTATCTCAAAGAAATTAAAGCTTCCGTTTGCAACCCATTTGGCGACTGTAACTGACCGGGAAGCTATCATTGTTGAGGTGATCGATTCCGAGGGGGGTAAAGGCTATGGAGAGGTAGTTGCCTTTTCCTCACCATGGTACACTGAGGAAACCGTACGGACATGTTTTCATATGTTAAAGGATTATTTCATACCTCTGTTAAAAAATAAAACCATTTCCCATCCTGACGAAGTCACTCCACTTCTTGATAAGTATAGGCGCAACCAGATGGCCAAAGCGGGACTAGAGACAGCTATATGGGATTTGTATGCAAAATCGCAAGAAAAAGCGCTCTCAAGGCTTCTGGGGGGCTGCAAAACAAAAGTTCCGTCAGGAGTGGTGGTCGGAACAAGCAATGTAGATGAGGCCATTCGTCAGATTGACCTATATTTGGCTGACGGCTATCAAAGAGTGAAGGTGAAAATTAGCCCAGGACATGATTTCAATCTAATTGAGGGGATTCGTTCCCGTTTTCCTGACCTGCCTCTCATGGCTGATGCTAATTCCGCCTACACCTTAAATGAGATTGAAAGGTTGAAGGAACTTGATCAGTTTGGGTTGCTCATGATCGAACAACCGTTGGCTCACGATGACATCATTGATCACGCTAAACTTCAGAAGGAGATCCAAACACCTATTTGTTTGGATGAAAGTATTGTCACCTTTAACGATGCAAGGCAAGCGATTGAGCTTGGCAGCTGTGGGGTGATTAATGTGAAGATTGGAAGAGTCGGTGGTCTTAAGACAGCTAAACAAATCCATGACATAGCTGTTCAAAACGGCATTCAAGTGTGGTGTGGGGGGATGCTTGAATTTGGCGTTTCCCGTGCCCATAATATAGCCATTGCATCTTTACCTGGATTCACCATTCCAGGCGATATTTCTGCTTCGAGTCGATATTGGGCTGAAGATATTACTACTCCAGAAGTGATGGTTGAAAATGGGTATATCCAAGTACCAGAGGGACCTGGAATTGGCTTTTCAATTAATGAGAAGAGCCTTAATAATTCACTTCAATTTAAGGAAATAATTCGCTTATAAAAAAGAGCATCCGGGAATAATCTCGGATGCTCTCTGTTCTATTTACTCATGAGAGGAGGGGATGATTTCCGCTCCACGCTTTCCGCGGGGCGGGCGGTGAGCCTCCTCGGCGTTACGCCTGCGGGGTCTCACCTGTCCCGCTGCTCCCCCAGGAGTCAAGCACCTTCCGCTCCAATCAACTTCTTTCTAATCGGTTTGCTTTCCACAAAACCTATTTAGAAAAGAGCCTTTAAGATAGTTCATCATTAGGGATGAACGTTTTACAGCCGGTTTCTGAACTGGTATAAGTGGTATCTCCAGTCTGACTGACGACATAGATCTGCTCGGCGCCGCAAGAATTGCCATGTTCCCAATATTGACAGTTTTTCACTTCACATAAGACCTGACCCGTCACTCAGCATCACTCCTCGTAATAGCGGTACAAGGATAGGGTTAGCAGAATCTGTTGTGATTATGTTGACAATATTAAGGATGATTTGCTAGTTTTTTTGTTTAACACTAATCATTTAGGGCTTTATTTAAAGTCTGGATGTTTTTATCCATAATGGTAAAATAATTATCCTTGTTATCGATATTTTCTCTTGTTAAAACGGAAAGATTATGAAGAGTAAGTGATTTTGCACCAACTTCATCTTCAACTATTTTAGTTAGCTTGGATGTAACATTTTGCTCAAAAATAATGTATTTTATATGATCCTGTTTGGCTTTGGAAACAATTTCTTCAAGTTTTTTTTGAGAAGGTTCATTGGTAGTAGACAAACCGGAAATACTGATTTGTTTTATTCCGTAACGTTTTTCCCAGTATCCATAAGCTGCATGGGCAACTACTATTTCTTTGTACTTCGCTGATTGTGCCGTGGATTCAAAGGATTGATTTAACTTTTCCAATTCCTTTGATAATTCTTGGTAATTCTTATCAAAGGTATCTTTTTGTTCAGGCATTTTTTTGACCAAAGAATCCCTTATCGATTTAGCTAACTCCTGTGCATAAATAGGATCTAGCCATACATGGGGATCAATCGACTGATTGTGTTCAGTAGATTCTGCTTGCTCCGAATCTTGTTCTTGATCGATTGGAGGATTATCCCCAAAGGAAATATGATCTGCAGTGGAAATCATCTCCACCTTTTCATTCTTTAATGTATCTTTAGCTTTATCAACAAAACCTTCTAGACCCAAGCCCACATAGAAAAACAAATCTGCATCAACGAGATTCATCATATCTCTTTGGGTTGGCTCAAACGTGTGCTCATCTGCCCCAGGTGGGTAAATGGTGTCCACCTTTACAAAGTCACCGCCAATTCTTTCGGTAAAATATTGAAGCGGATAAACGGTTGTATATACGGTCAGTTGTTTATTATTTTTTTTCGTTTTTTGCTTATTTTCACAACCCAAGATAAATAAACTTAGTGGGAGTATAATCGAAATAAAAATCAATAAAGACTTTTTCAAAGTGATCACCTTTCCTCGGCAAGGTCGCCCCTTCAGATGTTGGTTTTGGAGGAGTGTTGACTGTTAACAGCCATTTTCATACTTTTACTAGATTCATAATCCGTAATCGTTACGATTTGCCTTTTTGTATCTTACATAATTTTTTTGAAAATTGCAAGCTTATATTTGTCGTTTTGGTCAAACATTTGTATTCTATAAATATGGACAAAAAACGACAGAAGGAGTGACCAAAAATGAAATTACTGGATGAAATCATAAGTTTTAATGAAAACTTTGTCGCTGAAAAGAAATATGAGGAATATTTAACGACAAAATTCCCTAATAAGCGGATGGTTATTTTAACTTGCATGGATACAAGGTTACTAGAACTGTTGCCGAAAGCATTAAATTTAGGAAATGGCGATGTGAAAATCGTAAAGGATGCAGGTGCACTCGTAATGCATCCATTTGGAAGTGTGATGCGAAGTATTTTGGTTGCAGTTTATGAATTACAAGCAGAAGAAGTCTTAGTTATCGGTCATTATGATTGCGGAATGAGCGGGCTTAAGGCTGAGCCTATTATCGCGAAGATGAAAGAGCGGGGAATTAAACAGGAAATGCTCGACATCTTATCGTATTCAGGCATAGAGGTCTCAGAATGGCTTAAAGGGTTTGATAATGTGACTGAAAGTGTTACTCATAGTGTAAGTGTGGTCAGAAAACATCCACTTATGCCAAAAGAAATCGCTGTGCATGGTTTAGTAATTGACCCAACGACTGGAAAGCTTGATTTGGTTGTAAATGGGTATGATCATTTGTAAGAAATTTATTAAATTATTTCGTTTTATCAACCACTTTTTTTCTAGTTGGCCATTCTTGAGGAACCGGATCCATTCCTCCAGGATGAAACGGCTGGCATTTTAAGATTCGTTTGATTGTTAGCCAGCTGCCTTTTATTGCGCCATGCCGCTGAACTGCTTCTATTCCATAATGGGAACAAGTAGGATAAAACCGGCAAGACGGTGGTTTTAATGGAGAAATGACAATTTGGTAAAAACGGATGATTTTAATCACCATTTTTGATAGCATGGAATAGCTCCCTTTCAAAAACATTTGATTTAGATAAACGATAGCACAAATTTTTTTATTCGTCTAAAGATGCAAACCGATTGTCCAGTTTTAGCATTGCGTTCTTTGTTGATGAATAAAGTAGGGAATTAAGGTATGATAATGTGAAGAATAATTAAGGAGTGATAACATGCCATCAGTTGAAAGTTTTGATTTAGATCATAATGCAGTCGTAGCCCCTTATGTTAGACACTGTGGTGTCCATAAAGTGGGAAGTGACGGAGTTGTTAATAAATACGATCTCCGCTTTTGCCAACCTAATAAACAATCAATGAAGCCTGAAGCAATGCATACATTAGAGCATTTACTTGCTTTTAATATCCGTAAGCACTCAGAAAAGTACGATCACTTTGACATCATTGATATTTCACCAATGGGATGCCAAACTGGCTATTATCTAGTCGTTAGTGGCGAACCAACAGTTGAAGAAATTATTAATTTACTTGAAGATACCATGAAGGATGCAATGGAAATTACCGACATCCCAGCAGCAAATGAAAGACAATGTGGTCAAGCGAAGCTCCATGACTTAGAAGGCGCCAAGCGTTTAATGAAGTTCTGGTTAGAGCATGATAAAGCCAATTTAAAAGAAGTTTTTGCCTAAAAAGACGAGTAATCAAAAAAAACAGGGATTGACGTTAATCGTCAGTCCCTGCTTTTTTTAGATTTTCATTGTCTTCAAAGTTTGGAAGTTCATCGATCGGGTCTACCGTATGCTTAAAGGAATAGGCTTTTGAAGTAGTTAACACAGCCAATAATAGGACTACAAATACAATAATAATGGAAATCACCATGACAGTTAGCATTATTTCCCCTCCCCATATTCTTCGCTATTTTATCACAAAGTTTGAACTTTTGAGAAAGATTACGTCCCGAAATACTTCGATTTATTTCCTTGATAAAGGGAATAATAGTTTCGGGAGGATGATAACATGTCAACTGAATTGATTCTAAATGTAAACAAACAGGTGGCCAATTGGACGGTATTATATGTAAAATTACATAATTACCATTGGTTTATTAAAGGGCATCATTTCTTTACTTTGCATGAAAAATTTGAAGTGTTTTATGATGAAGCTGCAGGATATATTGACGAGCTGGCCGAGAGATTATTATCTATCGGTGGAAAGCCAATCGGTACCATCAAAGAATGCCTTGAAATAGCAACTGTTAAGGAAGCAACAGGGAATGAAGGTGAGCAAGAGATGGTAAAAACCATCTATGCAGATTTTTCACTCTTAATAAATGAGTTAAAAGTGGTAATTGGGCTAGCAGAAAAGGAAGAAGATCAAGGAACAGCAGACATATTAGTGGGAATACAGAAAAATCTTTTAAAACATATGTGGATGCTACAAGCGTTTTTGGGATAATAAAGAAAGCTGGCAAATAATTGCCAGCTTTTGTTATGTATTTATTAATGAATATTCCGTGGCAAATTGGTTTGTGGACGGTGTTGTCCATACTCTTCTTGGGCGAATTTTTCTTTAAGACTTTCGATTAAATAAACACCAACTAAGTTGTATATCTCCTGTGTAGAAAGATCATGGATTAATTGTAATATGTCATCTCTGCTCATTTCTTCTAAAATAGCAAATGCAAGCATATCGATATCTTCATCGTCTCCGGTTAATTTATTACGGTATAATTCAAATAGTTCATCCACTAACTTCACTTTCAACACCTCCGTTTCTTTCAGTAAGTTAATAATCATTTTATGTTAATCCTTCTTAATAAATCCCTCTGAATAAAGGATTTATTCCTACCCCGTCTCTATATAATTTTAGTTTACCCTAAAACCATATGCAGGTGTTAGTTTTGTAACTCAATAAAAAAGAAAAATTTCCCTCTTTTAAGGGCGTGGAAAAACTTTAGGAATAATCTAAAGGAATATGTGGGAAACGATAAGCAATGAATCGAAAGGGATGAAAAGGATGCCATTAAATAAAAAGACCTATTATATCGCACTTGGAACCGGAGAAATAATGCAAAGTGCAACTGATTCACCTTGGAATTTTAAAATTACCGCGACTGACGATGAAATAATTCAGTTAAGAGAATATTTTGATCAAAACTATTCGACCGAATGGCAAAATTTTTTTCGTGCACATGTTCCTTATGTTCAATACCATTATGATCGAGAAAATGATGCTTATGATAAAACGACAGAAAAAATTTACAAACTGATTTATGATCTCGGTGATGAAGAGGCAAAACAACATATTCGCTCAATCGGGATTCTGCCAGACCTGACCTAGCTGTGGAATAAACTATGCAACTTGCCCCGTTCTTATTTCCCGCTTATACGTTCCTATTGTAAAATAGATACTAGGAGATACGAGCAGGGGGAATTAAATTGGATCAATTTTTTGATCATAATGGGTGTACAGTGCGATTGGCCTTTAGGCTAAATGCTTTTTCAGAAGTTAGTAGGCATGTGATCGTGATTTGCCGTTATCATAATAAGTGGTTGTTAACCTCACATAAAGAGCGGGGCTGGGAATTTCCTGGAGGGAAAATAGAACCAGGAGAAAATCCAGAACAAGCAGCATTGAGAGAGGTGTATGAAGAAACAGGTGGTGTGTTGGATACTTTTTTTCCACTTGGGGAATATGAAGTTTCCAATGGGTCAACCAGTTTTGTGAAGACCATTTTCTATGGTAGTGTCGTGGATTTGGTTGATAAGAATAATTATATGGAGACAAATGGCCCAGTTTTTGAAGATGACAATATCCTTGATGCCCGTTTTCAAGAAAAATATAGTTTTATTATGAAAGATGATGTGATTAAAAACAGCTTGGAACAACTAGCTCAATTAAAATTTTAGGCTGTGTTAAAGCTCAATGTTGATTTTTTGCACAATGTTGATTGGAGTGGAAGGCGCGAAGACTCCTGCGGGAGCAGCGGGACAGGTGAGACCCCGCAGGCGCTTTAGCGAGGCCACTGAAAAAGTCCAAGTTTTTAATTTAGGCAGTTGAAAGTTTGATTAAACCAAACTTTCAACTGTCTTTTTGCCTTATAATAACGATATTAAATGTATGTAGGTGATATCCCGATGATTTCCAATCAAGAAACACTTAATCTTAGCCCATTCATGGCAATCTACGAAATAGTTGTGCCAAAAAGTAATATGCTTCGCCAAATCAATGAACTAGTGGACTTTTCATTTATTCTCGAAGAATTAAAAACGAAATATTGTCTTGATAACGGTCGAAATGCCATTTCACCGATTCGCATGTTCAAATATTTATTACTAAAATCGATATTTGATCTATCTGATGTGGATGTAGTAGAACGTTCAATATATGATATGTCGTTTAAATATTTCCTGGATATGGCACCAGAAGATTCCGTGATTGATCCTAGTTCCTTAACGAAATTTCGTAAACTCCGTCTTCAAGATGAGGATTTATTAGATTTGCTCATTGGCAAAACAGTTGAGATTGCTCTGGAAAAAGAAATCATAAAAAGTAAAACCATTATCGTGGATTCCACACATACGAAAGCGCGTTATAACCAAAAATCTCCGAAGGAATTTTTACAAGAGAAAGCGAAAAATGTTCGAAAAGCCGTGTATCGAATTGATGAATCCATGAAGGAAAAATTCCCTGCGAAAACAACTTCTGTTGAAGTAACCGATGAATTAGATTATTGTCGTCGAATCATTACTGTTGTCGAAAAAGAACCACAAATCGCTAAGGTACCTGCGGTCAAAGAAAAATTAAATGTTCTAAAAGAGATCGTAGAAGATTATACAGAACAACTTAGCTATTCAAATGATCCAGACGCACGGGTCGGACACAAAACAGAGGACTCTTCTTTTTTTGGGTTCAAAACGCATTACGCGATGGCTAATGAACGGATTATTACAGCGGCAGTTATGACAACAGGTGAAAAAAGTGATGGAAAATATCTGCGGGATTTAACAAAAAAAAGCCAAGCAACTGGAATGAAAATTGACAAAATCATTGGAGATACAGCCTACTCTGAGAAAGATAATATTCGATTCGCGAAAGAAAATGAATTAGCACTTGTTTCCAAATTACATCCGCATATTACACATGGCAGACGCACAAAAGAAGAAGAGTTTGAATTTAATAAAGATGCAGGAATGTATGTATGTAAAGCAGGGCATATGGCTAATAGAAGGAAATATGAAGGACGAAAGGGACAAGATAAAAACCCTAGAATCAAGTACTTTTTTGATATTGAAAAATGTAAAGTGTGCCCTTTTCATGATGGCTGTTATAAAGAAGGAGCGAAAAGTAAATCTTATTCTGTGACAATCAAATCAACAGAACATGCCGATCAGGAGGCATTTCAAAACACAGAAGAATTTAAAGAGTTAGCGAAATCTCGCTATAAAATTGAAGCGAAAAATAGTGAGTTGAAACATAGACACGGGTATGATATTGCATCATCTGCGGGTCTATTAGGCATGAAGATTCAGGGAGCTACAGCGATATTCGCTGTCAACCTTAAACGAATACTAAAACTCCTCAATGAAAAAGAATAAAAAAAGATAAGGAAAAGGGCAATTTTTCGTCCAAAAACAGACGATAAATTGCCTTTTTTGTACCAAAATTTATTTACAGACGTAAAAATCGTATGTTTTTCAGTGGCCTCCGCTTTAGCGCCGAGGAGGCTCACCGCCCGCCCCTAAGGTGCGCGAAACGCCTGGAACGGAAATCAACATTCTAGTTTAACAGAGCCAAATTTTTTAAAAATAGACAAGGTTGTAGTCCTTGTCGAAATTATTTTCAGTTTTTTATGATCTTTTTTTCTAATAAGGATACCAATTGATACATCAACGTGGCAAACACGGCGATAATCAGGAGTGACAGTAAGACAAGTGTAAAGTTAAAGACTTGGAATCCATAAACGACCATATAGCCAAGTCCTTTTGACGAAACGAGGAATTCACCAACCATCACGCCGACCCATGATAGGCCCACATTGACCTTAAGAGTTGAAATAATGGTTGGAAACGACGCGGGTAAAATTACCTCCCAAAAGCTTTGAATTCTTGTTGCTCCTAGTGTTTGTAATACCTTGAGATAATTAGGGTCCACTTCTTTAAAAGACGTGTAAACCACAATGGCCGTAATGATGATAGAGATGATGGCGCCCATTGAAATGATTGATGTAAATCCGGGTCCTAAAGCAACGATGAGAATCGGACCAAGTGCAACCTTTGGCATCGCATTTAATATGACTAAATAGGGATCAAGTATTTTTGAAACCTGTGGGGACCACCATAGAATTGAGGCTAAGATGGTACCAAGCAGTGTTCCTAGAATAAATCCAAATACCGTTTCAGTCAGCGTCACACCGATATTAGTAAGTAAGGAGCCATCTGCCATTTTTTCAATAAATAATAGATATATTTTTGATGGAGAGCTAAAGATTAATGGATCAATCCATAGCTTTCGACTTGCTAATTCCCATCCTGAGAAAAATACGAAGAAAATGATAAGCTGGTAAAATCGGACCCAGTTTTTTTCCCGTTTTAGTGATTGGATATAATTATGGTGTAGAAGGTTGATGTTTGACTGGGGTAGATGCTTCAAGGGATTCCAACTCCTTCCAAATTGTTTGGAACAGGGCGGGGTATGTTTCATGATTTCTTGTATTAAAGGGAGTTAAACTTTTGAGTTCATCTGGGACATCAAATATTTTAAACAGACTCCCTGGTTGGGAAGATAATAAATAAATCCGGTCACTCATAACGATTGCCTCGCCGATATCATGTGTAACAAGGATAGCGGTCTTGCCAAATGAGGATAGCGTCTTAGATACCAAGTTTTCTAGCCTTAGCTTTGTCTGGTAATCCAAGGCGGAAAAGGGCTCATCGAGCATTAACAGTTTTGGTTCCATAGCGAGTGTTCTAACTAAAGCAACCCGCTGACGCATTCCACCAGATAATTGTTTTGGATATTGTGATTCAACGCCTTTAAGCCCCATTTGATCAAGCAGGCTTAAGGCATATTCCTCATTTTCCGGTGTTAGGCGATTGGTTAGTTTTAATCCAATTAATATGTTTTCAATAATGGTCTTCCATGGAAATAAATAATCTTGTTGGAGCATATAGCCAATTCGATTTCCTGCCTTTTTGACGGGCATATCCTCTAAGGTTACTGATCCTGATGTAGGGTCTATCAAGCCGGCAATAACGGAAAGTAACGTGGTCTTTCCACAGCCGCTTGGTCCAAGAAAAGAGATAAACTCTCCTTCCTTAACCTCAAGCGAAATATTGGAGAGGGCAGTTATAGCCGATGTTTTAGTAAAATAGGTATGGTGAATGTTGTTTATTTTTAAAAATGTCATGATAAATCGGCCTCCTCTTACGATGATTTATTTAATGGTTTTTTCAGCAATGGCTGTATTAACTAACGTTTTATAATTAACTTTTTTAGAAAGTTCACCTGATTCACTCATAATATTTTGTAGATTATTCCATTCCTTTTTATCTAGGATTGGATCTGTTGCAAATGAGCCTTGGGTTTTATAACGGTCAATCGACATTTCAAGGATTCCTAAATCAATGTCTGGAAAATAGGATTGGATTGTGGTGGCAATTTCTTTTGAGCTATGGGTATTTACCCACTGTTGTGCTCGATAAATGGCGCGAGTGAACTTTTCTACCGTATCTTTGTTCCTCTTCATATAGCTTTGTTTTGCCATGAAGGTTGTGTAGGGTACATGGCCAGATTCTGATCCAAAGGAGGCAACAATATGTCCTTTCCCCTCTTTTTCAAATACACTAGCAGTGGGCTCAAACAATTGCACATAATCACCTGTTCCTGACGCAAATGCATTGGCAATATTTGCAAAGTCGACGTTCTGAATTAAATTTAAATCGTTTTGCGGGTCAATCCCTTGTTGTTTCAGCACGAATTCACCCACCATTTGTGGCATTCCGCCCTTTCGTTGCCCTAAGAAGGTACTTCCTTTTAACAGATCCCACGAAAAATTGTTGATTTTCTTTCGCGAAACAAGGAAGGTGCCATCGGTTTGAGTCAATTGTGCAAAATTGATGACTGGGTCATTTGATCCCTGTGCATAAACATAAATCGATGTCTCTGATCCAACCAACGCAATATCTGCGCCATCTGAAATGAGGGTGGTCATCGTTTTATCACCACCAAAAGTTGTGGTGAGCGAAACATCTAGGCCTTCATCCTTAAAGAAACCCTTTTCCAGCGCCACATATTGTGGGGCATAAAACAACGAGCGCGTCACCTCAGCAACCCTAACTTTTTCAAGCCTTTTGGTAGTTTTTGTATTGGTATTGTTACAAGCTACTAATGGGATTATGAGCACGGCGACCATCAGCAAAGTAAGCCAAAATTTGTTTAAGTATTTCATTTTAATGCCTCCTATTCATTTATTAAAAAAGGTTGTGTTAAAGCACAATGTTGATTTTTGCACAATGTTGATTGGAGCGGATACAGCGAAGACTCCTGCGGGAGCAGCGGGACAGGTGAGACCCCACAGGCGCTTAAGCGCCGAGGAGGCTCACTGTTCGCCTAGCGGAAAGCGAGTGCCTGGAACGGAAATCAACATTCTAGGTTAACAGTGCCTTAAAAAATGAAGGGTTTAAACTTGTGATATCGTATGAAAAAACAAAAAAATGTGTGAATGCCTATAGCCTTTTTATGAAAGGAGAAATCCTAACTATGGAAAAAGAAGGAACTATTTTATCAAAATGGAGATACCCCTCCCCAAATTCAAACATCTCTTTAACGATTGTTACCTACTATTCACAGGGGCTAAGAGTAAAAGGGTTATTGGCTGAGCCAAAAAGGGCTGCAGTTTATGAAGGTTTTTTGTATTTAAGAGGAGGAATTAGAAATGTTGGAAAAGTAAGAGCAGCTCGAATTTGTCAGTTTGCAGCAGAAGGATTTATTGTGTTTGCGCCATTTTACCGGGGGAATCAAGGGGGAGAAGGAAGCGAGGATTTTGGCGGTGAAGACCGCCATGATGCTTTTGCGGCTTATTCGGTGTTGAAAAATCACCCTCAAGTGAAAAATATCCATATCTTTGGCTTTTCGCGTGGAGGTGTTATGGCCCTGCAGACTGCGATTCAATTCCCTGAAGCGGTGTCACTCGTAACTTGGGGCGGTGTGAGTGATATGGAGTTAACCTATTATGAACGAGAAGATTTGCGGAGAATGATGAAACGGGTTATTGGCGGGACACCTAGCAAATATCCCGAAAGATACCGTTATCGAACACCATTGTATCAATTGAATCGGCTGCAATCACCAGTGTTAATTATTCACGGCTGCCAAGACACAAATGTCTCGGTCGAACATGCTTTTCGCCTACAGCAACGTTTAAATGAGTACCAAAAACCCGTTACATGTTGGTACTTTAAGGAGTTCACTCATTATTTCCCACCGTTAATAAATCGACAAATCGTAAAAGATCTAACGAATTGGATGAAAAATCAATCAAATAAATGATAAAATAATGGTAAGGAAACATGAAGGAGAGATCATATGGGAATGCCGCTGGAATTAAATACACTGATTGTAACAAAGGGTAGAGAGAAACGGCTGGATGAGCATAACAGGTTCTCTTTAACAAAAGAGGGTTATCGACTTTATCCAATTGACATTCCATTAGAAGTTCGAAAAACACGGGAAAGTGAAATTAACGGTACAGCTCTAATAAAAAAGGTTGAGTGGGAACAAAACGAAACGACCATCACCTACCAATTAATCACTTTGCACTCGACAAACTAATTTTGTTTAATCAAGAAACAAAAATAAACAGGCTGATAAGGGCCCCCGCCCTTATCAGCCTGTTTTATTAAACCCCCATTAACCGAAACAATTCCCCTAAAGTGAGATGAAATTACTTCCCCAAATAATTTCATCACTTAATTAAAATTATCGTGCAATAGGTCCGCCGTTTTCAACAATTTCTTGTGGAACATTAGCGAACTTTTTGAAATTCTCGTGAAATTTACCAGCTAATTCTTTTGCTTTTGCTACATAAGAATCTTGGTTTGCCCAAGTTTTGTTCGGTTGTAGCACTTCGTCAGGTACACCTGGAACATGTAGTGGTACCTCTAAGCCAAAAATAGCATCTGTAGCAGTTTCGATATGATTTAATTCACCAACAAGTGCGGCTTGAACCATTGAACGTGTATAAGAAAGCTTCATTCTCGAACCAACCCCATACTCTCCACCAGTCCAACCTGTGTTAACTAAGAAAACATTAGCATTGTGCTCATCAATTTTATTTCCAAGCATTTCCGCATACCGAGTAGCTGGAAGCGGTAAGAATGGAGATCCGAAGCAAGTTGAGAAAGTTGCTTCAGGAGATGTAACTCCACGCTCTGTTCCTGCTAGTTTAGAAGTATAACCACTTAAGAAATGGTACATAGCTTGTTCTTTAGTAAGCTTCGAGATTGGAGGTAATACTCCAAAAGCATCAGCTGTTAAGAAAATAATGGTATTAGGATGACCAGCAACACTTGGATCAACAATATTGCTAATTGCTTGTAATGGATAAGCTGCACGAGTGTTTTCTGTTAAGGTAGTGTCATCATAATCGGCGATACGGCTTTCGTCGTCAAGAACAACATTTTCAAGGACAGAACCAAAGCGGATTGCATCAAAAATTTGTGGTTCTTTTTCACGAGATAAATTGATGCATTTTGCATAACAACCGCCTTCAATATTGAAGACACCATTTGCTGACCAACCATGCTCGTCGTCACCGATTAATTTACGGTCTGGGTCTGCTGATAAAGTTGTTTTCCCAGTTCCAGAAAGACCAAAGAATAAAGCAACATCGCCTTCTGCCCCAACATTTGACGAACAGTGCATAGATAGAATTCCGCTTTCAGGAAGCAAGTAATTCATAATAGAAAAAATCGATTTTTTGATTTCTCCAGCATATTCTGTACCGCCAATTAAAACTGTTCTGCGTTCGAAAGAAATAATGATAAAGGTTTCTGACGCAGTACCATCAACAGCAGGATCTGCTTTAAAGTTAGGTGCGCAGATAACCGAAAATGCATTATTGTGCTCTTCTAGTTCTTTTTCGTCTGGACGAATGAATAATTGATGAGAAAAAAGATTATGCCAAGCATACTCATTGATTATTTGGATTGGCAAACGATATTTTTTATCTGCCCCTGCGAAACCACGGAAGACAAAAACTTCCTCTTGTTTTTGTAAATAAGTTACGACTTTATTGTAAAGCTTTGAAAATGCTTCTTCAGAGATCGGTGTATTTATAGAACCCCATTCGACCTTGTCCTTTGATGAAGCTTCTTCTACAATATACTTGTCTTTAGGTGAACGGCCAGTATATTTTCCAGTGGTGGCACGGACAGCGCCAGTTGATGAAATAATTCCTTCTTTTCGCTCTAATACTTTTTCAACTAACTGGGGAACTGAAAGTTGAATCTTAATGTTATTACCACTTAATAATTTACTTAGTTCATTAGAAATACTTACAGAATTCATCTGATAAATACCTTCCTTTATCAAATATTTTTGAGTGTTGTGAATAGTATAACACATTCGAGTTAATAATCTATACTATTAACTCGATTTTTAAAAAAATTATAGTTCACCTTATCATTCTTTAGTTAAATAACGTTGTTAATTAAACTAATAAGTTAAATAGGTTATCCTGTATTGTGTTATGAGGGTCAATCATGCACAACGATGCTAAATTCCATTATTATATAATTAGTGAACATTTATAAAAAACGATTGACATCATTTGACACTATACGGTATTATTCAACCTTGAACGGATACTCTCTTATCCTGAGCTGGTGGAGGGACAGGCCCAATGAAACCCAGCAACCTGCTATAAAAGAAAACCGAGATTAATCTCTCTGACAAACTTTCTTTCTAGCAAGGTGCTAACCTGACGCAAGGCATATGACCTTGAACGATAAGAGTGAAAGGCGCAAATTAGTTTGCTCAAAACCTTTCCTCATTTAAAAGGAAGGGTTTTTTATTTTGTCGCCTTTTAAATGGAAAACATGTGTGCTTTTAATAATCCCAGGTCTATATAGTTCATACACGATAAATTGGGATAAGAACTCCATGTTTATTTCATACTACATAGGGAATGAGTACCGTATCAATCTGAGGTTAATATAAGGGGTTCAGCTGTTAATCTCGTTATAAGGAAAAGGAGGAATTCAGATGTCCACAAAACGTCGTTTGTTCACTTCTGAATCAGTAACTGAAGGTCATCCAGATAAGATGTGTGACCAAATTTCTGATTCCATTTTAGATGCTATTTTAGCGAAGGATGCTAATGCCCGTGTTGCTGCTGAAACTTCAGTAACAACTGGATTAGTTCTAGTTGCTGGCGAAATTACTACATCTACTTATGTGGATATTCCAAAGATTGTTCGTGAAACGATTAAAGGTATCGGGTACGATCGTGCTAAATATGGTTTTGATTCTGAGACTTGTGCGGTTTTAACTTCTATTGGTGAACAAAGTCCTGATATTGCTATGGGTGTTAATCAGGCCCTTGAAGCACGTGAAGGTCTAATGTCTGATGAAGAAATCGAAGCAATTGGAGCAGGAGACCAAGGCTTAATGTTTGGCTATGCTTGTAATGAAACAAAAGAGCTTATGCCACTCCCAATTTCGCTTGCACACAAGCTTGCTCGTCGATTAGCAGAAGTGCGTAAGGATAAAGTTCTTGAGTACCTTCGTCCAGATGGAAAAACTCAAGTAACTGTGGAATATGATGAAAATGACAAGCCAGTTCGTATTGATACAATTGTCATCTCAACTCAGCATAATCCTGAGGTAATGTTAGAGCAAATTCAACGCAATTTAAAGGAATATGTTATCAATCCGGTTGTTCCAAAAGAACTAATCGATGAAAATACAAAGTATTTTATTAATCCAACTGGACGTTTCGTTATTGGCGGTCCTCAAGGAGATGCTGGTCTTACTGGTCGTAAAATTATCGTTGATACTTATGGTGGCTATGCTCGTCACGGCGGTGGCGCGTTTTCTGGTAAAGATCCAACAAAAGTTGACCGTTCTGCTGCTTATGCTGCACGTTATGTTGCGAAAAACATTGTTGCTGCTGGTCTCGCTGAAAAGTGCGAAGTTCAGCTTGCTTATGCGATTGGCGTTGCACGACCTGTATCGATTGCTGTTGATACATTTGGAACAGGAAAAGTAAGTGAGAATGTTCTCGTTGACCTCGTACGCAACAACTTTGACCTTCGTCCTGCTGGAATCATCAAAATGCTAGATCTTCGTCGTCCCATTTATAAGCAAACGGCTGCTTACGGCCACTTTGGAAGAACAGATGTTGATCTTCCATGGGAACGTACCGATAAAGCAGAAGGCATATTAAAACAAGCTAACCTATAAAAGAAAAACGGGGGGGTTACACGAAAGTGTAACTCCTGTTTTTTATTTTAGGTCTATTTTATGTTATTATATTGAGTATGATTTTAAAAAGAGAAGAATCAAATTAAATGATGAGAGTCCTCCTATTTGCTAGTGGACGCTTGTTTGAAATGGAGTAGGTGACGTACATAATGTGTGGTTTCATTGGTTGTGTACATGATAAAACACAAGAATATACCGAAGAACAAATTCAACAGTTTAAAAATATGAATACGATTATTACACATCGCGGTCCTGATGATGATGGATATTATTTTGATCAACATGTTCAATTTGGGTTCCGCCGTCTAAGTATTATTGATATTGAAAGTGGACATCAACCGCTAACTTATGAAAATGAGCGTTATTGGATTATTTTTAATGGTGAAATATATAACTATCTTGAGCTTCGTGAAGAGCTTACAAATGAAGGTTTAACATTTGCTACAAGCTCTGACACTGAGGTCATTATTGCCCTTTACAGCCATTTGAAGGAAAAAGCAGTAGACCGTTTGCGCGGAATGTTTGCATTTGTCATTTGGGACAAACAAGAACAAACACTTTTTGGTGCTAGAGATCATTTCGGAATCAAACCATTTTTCTATTATGAACATGGAGAAAAGACCTTTTTTGCTTCTGAAAAGAAAAGCATTGTACTTGCATTAGAAGATGTCATAAATTATCAAGCGTTACAACAATATTTAACGTATCAGTTTGTCCCTGAACCAGACACGTTGTCTGAAGGGATTTTTAAGCTTGAACCAGGTCACTATTTTACCAAAAAAATCGGCAAACCGATGGAAATTTCACGGTACTGGAAGGCTTCATTCCAACCAGTTCAAAAGTCAGAAGATACTTTTATCAAAGAAATTAGAGATGTCATGATCGATTCCGTGAAAATGCACATGAGAAGTGATGTTCCTGTTGGTTCCTTCCTTTCAGGCGGAATTGACTCATCCATCATCGCTTCAATTGCCAAAGAATTTCATCCAGCCATTAAAACGTTTTCGGTTGGATTTGAACATAATGGTTTTAGTGAAATCGATGTTGCGAAAGAAACGGCTGAAAAACTCGGTGTTGAAAATATTAGTTATGTTATTTCCCCTGAAGAGTATATTAATGAGTTACCGAAAATTATGTGGCATACGGATGATCCATTAGCTGACCCGGCTTGCGTCCCTCTCTATTTCGTCGCACGCGAAGCAAGGAAGCACGTGACAGTTGTTCTATCAGGTGAAGGTGCTGATGAACTGTTCGGTGGCTATAATATTTATCGTGAACCCCAATCGCTTGAGGTTTTTAACAAGATTCCAAGTGTCGGTAAATCGCTGCTAAAAGGAATTGCAACCATGATGCCAGCGGGGATGAAAGGTAAGAGCTTTATTGAGCGTGGTGTCACCCCGATGGAAGAACGCTATATTGGGAATGCAAAGATGTTTACAGATGAGGAAAAACGCAATCTTTTACACGTGTATAACCAAGACATTAAATATACAGATGTGACCAAACCTCTCTATGAGCAAAGCCGAGGTTACGATCCGGTTGATCGCATGCAATTTATTGACATTCATACATGGATGCGCGGTGACATTTTATTAAAGGCTGATAAAATGACAATGGCTCATTCGTTAGAACTACGTGTCCCGTTTTTAGATAAAGAAGTCTTTAATATTGCTTCTAAAATACCAACTAGCTTAAAGACTGCTAACGGTACAACAAAATATATTTTGAGGAAAGCGGTCGAGGGAATTGTCCCTGACCACGTCCTTAACCGTAAAAAGCTTGGATTCCCAGTGCCAATCCGTCACTGGTTAAAAAATGAAATGAATGATTGGGCAAAGAAGACGATCCGTGAAAGCAATACTGATCATTTAATTAACAAGTCCTATTTATTAAATCTATTAGACGATCATTGTCAGGACAAAGCCGATAATAGCCGGAAAATCTGGACCGTTTTGATGTTCATGGTTTGGCATGATGTCTACATTGAAAAAAAATATTCCTTTGAGTTGGACTATTTAAAACAAACGGCAATGCAAAGTTAATGAATATTCAATGTAAGAAGAGAGGCTGACCCAATGAGTCAGCCTCTCTTTGAATTTGGCTCTGTTAAACTAGAATGTTGATTTCCGTTCCAGGCGCTTCGCGCACCTTAGGGGCGGGCGGTGAGCCTCCTCGGCGCTAAAGCGCCTGCGGGGTCTCACCTGTCCCGCAGCTCCCGCAGGAGTCTTCTCGCCTTCCACTCCAATCAACATTGTGCAAAAAATCAACATTGAGCTTTAACACAGACTTAAATTTAACAATAGGATAAGTTGAATTTTGGACCTTTTTTAATAAAAAAAGCTATAATTAAAAACAGTAACCTAGTTCTTGTTGGCAAAAGGCATAGCAATGTTTGTAAAGGGAAACCTAAACCTATTTACTCTCGTTTTTTGATTGAAGTGCTTTATAATATTGTCCTTTTTCAACGTATTCACGCGAAATTCGTTCCATATCAGCGATATCATTGGCATTTAATTCTCTAATGACTTTAGCAGGACGACCATAAGCCATTGTATTAGGTGGAATCTTTTTTCCCTGTGAGACGAGACTTCCAGCGCCAATAAACGCACCTTCACCGATTTCGGCGTTATCAAGGATAGTTGATCCCATTCCAATCAGTGCCTTTTTTCGAATGATGCAGCTATGGAGCATGACTTGGTGACCAATCGTTACTTCATCCTCAACGATTAGTGGGTTGTTGGGACTTTGATGAAGAATGGAATTATCTTGGATATTTACCTTTTTACCAATAATGGTGGGGGCAACATCTCCACGAATAACAGAATTAAACCAAACGCTTGATTCGTCACCAATTTCGACGTCTCCTGTTACGGTTACATAATCTGCAATAAAAGCAGATTCGGAAATCTTTGGGTTTTTCCCTTTGTACGGATAAATCATGGATTTCTCTCCTTTATACCTTGTCTAGCTACAGGTATGGTACCCCGTACCTTGCGCTTATGGACAGTGCTAATTTAATTTTAGACAAAATGCCACCCATTTTGTCAAAGATTTAATCTTAATTTTTAAAAAATTATCAATCAAGAGATATTTGACATTTAAGACGGAGGCAGTTTTTATGTGGAAATGGGAAGCAGAAGGGGAAGCGAAAGCGGTAATTGTGATGGTTCACGGGGCTATGGAGCATCATCGTCGCTACGGATGGCTTATACAAATGTGGCGTTCTTCGGGATTTCATGTCATCATGGGAGACTTACCAGGTCAAGGAATGACAACTCGAGCAAAAAGAGGACATATTGATTCATTTGATGATTATATATTTGAAGTAAAGGATTGGATTCAGGCAGCATATCAGTTTGAATTGCCTGTATTTTTACTTGGACATAGTATGGGTGGATTAATCGCGGTTCGTTTATTGCAGGAGGAAGAAGTTAATTTGGCTGGGGTTATTTTATCATCGCCTTGCTTTGGATTGGTAAAGTATCCATCAAGATTCCTTAATGCCCTGTCGTTTGGCTTAAACTACGTTATGCCTGAATTTAGAATGAATTCCGGCATAACGGTTGAAATGGCTACCCGAAATCAAGATGTTAGAGATGTAGACTTGAATGATACATTGTATGTTACAAAGGTATCAATTAGATGGTATCGCGAAATGGTTCAAGCAATAAAGCTCGCATTTGTGAACATTGATAAATTGCCTGATATCCCGATGCTGGTTATGCAAGGCGGAGAAGATAAAATTGTTAACAAGCAGGTGGTAAGGGATTGGTTTAACCAAGTTCCTTTATCCGAAAAAAGGTTTAAAGAATGGACAAAATGTTACCATGAAATTTTTAATGAACCTGAACGTGATGACGTGTTTGAATATGGTAAAGATTTTGTTAACAGTCAGCTTAAGGTGATAGGTTATTTGGTATAAGTAAAGCCCAGCAATGGAGTCTTACTACCCGTTAAAAAGGGATAAAAGGGGTGTTGAAATGACGATACCGACACAGCCAATCAGTTTAATGTCCAGTGTCTACTGGAAGGTATTGCCGACCGTCCAACAAGAATTAGATTATTGGAAAAAGAAAGCAGAGGCAATTCCAAATCCGGAACTTCGTAAACAAGCAATAGCGAGTATTGCTAATAAAACATTTCATTGTCAGGGCGGATCGATTCTGGCTTTATTAGCTACAGATAAATGGCGCCAGGCGATAAAATTTATTGTCGCTTATCAAACAATCAGTGATTATTTAGATAATCTGTGCGATCGAAGCACTTCGCTTGACCCCGTTGATTTTGCATCCTTACATGAAGCAATGAAAGATGCACTATGCTTAAGTGTTGCGCCGAAAAATTATTACCGATACCGTGAGGATCAAGATGATGGGGGCTATTTAGCAGAACTTTCCGGAGCTTGTCGAGCTGTCTTGCAAGAAATGCATCATTACCCAAAGATCAGTTCATTTCTTACAGAACTATGTGAATATTACTGTGATCTTCAAATTCATAAGCATGTAGTGGTAGAAGAGCGGGTTCCTCGGTTAAAACAATGGTATCTACTTAATCAAGATAACATTCCCGAGATGGAGTGGTATGAATTTTCGGCATGCTCAGGATCAACATTAGGTATATTTTGCTTATTATCATACGCGATGAGAGATGATTTTGAAGATGATCATGCTGAAAAGATAAAAAATGGATATTTCCCATATATTCAGGGTTTACACATCCTGCTTGATTATTTTATTGATCAAGAAGAAGATCGACTTGGTGGAGATTTAAATTTTTGCTTTTATTATGAAAATAAACAAACATTATTTAATCGTTTAAAATATTTTCTGTTAGAAGCTGATCGCCATACGAAGAAGCTTCCAAATCAAAAATTTCACCGGCTTATTAATCGAGGGTTACTTGGTATTTATTTATCGGACAAAAAAGTGGCAAAACAAAAGGGTGTTAGGAAGTTAGCAAAGGAAATCATCAAAACTGGTGGAGCTGTTAGTTACTTTTTTTACGTTAATGGTCTTATTTTTCGAAGAGTGGAAAAGTTGGTTCCAGCAGGGGTCATCAGAGCGTTAGTGAAATAGCTGACCCTAATCCAAGGAGTCAGCTATTTTTTCAATGGCAATAATAAATGGTGGAGAATTAATTTGGTTAATAAATTGATATTGGAGAACGTGAGCCTTTTTTTGGTCTAATTCCACCACATATTGAAGAAGATCATCACGCTCGTGATCCCCATCTTGATGTCCATGATAAATCACTAACACTATGATTCCTTCGGGAGCCATGATCTCTAGAAGCTGTTTGAGTGCGGAAATGGTTGTAGTCGATTTTGTAACAATCGATTTATCTCCACCAGGTAAATAACCAAGATTGAAAATTGCCCCACTTATTTTCCCGAAATGGTCATTCGGTATCGAAGCTAAAATATGCTCATGACCTGTATGGAAAAGTACGGCATTTTCAGCAAGTCCACTATTTTGTAACCGTAGTTTTGTTGATTTGACTGCGGCTCCTTGAATATCAAAACCGTACACTTTACCTTTTTGCCCGACTAGTTCTGCTAAAAAAGCAGTATCGTGACCATTTCCAATCGTGGCATCCACAGCTATGTCCCCATCCCCCACAGCTAACTTCAATAACCTCCTAGCAAAGGGTAATACTTTATCGAGTTTCATTTTTCGAAAATCCCCCAGTGTTTAGAGCCTAATCATAAAATTTGCCTTGCCAGCTATTGCGTCGCTTTAGTTCAGCATCAATCGCGTTTAATACTTCCCACTTATTAACACTCCACATCGGCCCAATCATTAAGTCAATCGGTCCATCCCCGGTAATACGATGCACAATCATTTCTGGGGGTAAAATCTCCAATTGGTCGCAAACTAACTTTACATAATCCTCAAAAGAAAGAAATTCCAGCATCCCTTTTTCGTATTGTTTGACCATGGGTGTCCCTTTTAATAAATGAAGCAAGTGAATTTTAATTCCTTGAACATCTAGCTTGGCCACTTCTTGTGCTGTTTGCATCATCATTTCTGGAGTTTCTAGGGGAAGTCCGTTAATGATATGGGTACAGACACGAATTCCGTGTTTGCGGAGCTTGTTTACTCCTTCAACATAGCTTGGAAAATCATGGGCACGGTTAATCAAAAGTGCTGTTCGTTCATGAATAGTTTGTAGCCCAAGCTCCACCCATAAATAGGTTCGTTTATTTAAGTCTGCTAAATATTCGACGACATCATCTGGCAAACAATCAGGTCTAGTGGCAATTGATAATCCAACCACACCTTCTTGCTGTAAAACCATTTCAAATTTTTCTTTTAAAACCTCAACTGGTGCATGTGTGTTGGTAAATGCTTGGAAGTAAGCCATGTACTTTCCGTCTTTCCATTTTTCATGCATTTTTGCTTTGATTTCCTGAAATTGTGTGTTTAAGTCTTCGGCACGATTACCGGCGTAGTCACCAGACCCTGCTGCACTACAAAATGTACATCCTCCATGGGCAACGGTGCCATCACGATTGGGACAATCAAAGCCACCGTCTAAGGCGATTTTAAATACTTTATGACCAAACGTCTGACGCAAATGGTAGTTCCATGTATGGTATCGTTTGTCATCACTTGCATATCGAAAGGGGTTAGCCTGATTCAATTCAGATCCTCCTAAAAACTTAATCAAGATTTTTTAAAACACTCAAAACCCGAGTGATTTGATTCATAAGTGAAATTGTATCATGAAATATCGCGGTTATCCAAGATAGATGTACGAATTGGAAGTAATTAAACATTGAATATGGTGTTAGGAATGACAGTTGTGAACAAAATATTAAAGAAGCAATCCGCTTCATGTCCACCATCTTTAAGGGAGGTGCTCAAGATGGCAACTCGTAAATCAATGGATGATTTTTTTCAGCAATGTGAGGACGTAATTAGGTTTGCACAAAACGAGTATAATGAAGCAAACAAGCAGGAGCATTACAACAACGATAACTATACAGAGGCATTGAACAAAATTGAGGAGACATATAATGATCTGACTGGACTTGCCCATAGTGCAAATGGGCAACAACGGGAACAGCTTCATCGAATGAGGCTCCAGCTTCAGCAAATTCAAAATTCGATGATTTTACTTGATCAGTAAGGAGTGAAAAAAGAACATGAAAAAGCGTTCAAAACAAAACAATCCAGAACAAAAAACACGAAATGGTGTTAATAATCAAGATATGGAACTTGGAACCGATTACGATCCTGTAAAGCAATCGAAGAAAAATTACGAAAAGACAGGTGGACAGCCAGTAAAGTCGAAGTTCCATCCAGAACCAGAACAATCTTCATAATAATAGTGAAAAAGAGCCTCATACATTTACTTTGTATGGGGCTAGTTTTTGCTCGCTTTTTTTCCCCAAACACGAAAACTACATTAACACTACATATTTGATGTTAAAACGGAGTTCACAAAAAGGTAACGAATGGGAGGGTAAACTGTGAAATACGTCACAGAACCCAATCTTGAAAAATCGTTAAATAAGGAAGTACTACATAACAGGGTGATTGCTTAAAAGGTTGTTGATTTATATAAACTTACCACTGGAAAGGAAGACATAGATGAGGAAGACTGCATTTTATATAAGTTTACTAATGTGTTTGCTAATGACTTTGCCGAATGATTCGAGCGCTGAATCAAACGTTGATACGAATTCTCCGATTCTCTCAATGGAGGAGCTTTCCATTCAATTGATGCCAGAATACTCTTATCATCCAATGGACAAAAAGAAGGATCATCCACCATTATTAGTCGGACTTCATGCATCATTAATGAACAAAAGTGCTCAACCCCAAAGAGGTCAAATCGAAATTCCCCTTCCTGTAAAATCAAAAGACTTTCGCATCGGATTTGTCGCTGATTACAATCGTGATGGTTCAAAAATGAACGAAATTGAGTATGACATAAATAAGGACAGGGGAACCATTTCATGGACGACTAGTGAAGATGTTCAACCTGGGGAGTTCTATAAATTTGTAGTTGAGTATTATACAAATGATATAAAAGTCAATCAAAAGAAAAATACGTTGGACTACCAATTTAAAAGCTTTGCCAATATTGGTTTAGTAAGAATTTTATTTTTAGAGCCTCTTAAAACAAATAGCTTCAAGTTAACTCCAGCGGCTGAATCCCATCAGGAAAATGGCTATGGAATGAACATGTTCATGTACCAAATTCAAGGAATGATACCGGATCAAACGAAGAAATTTCATTTGGAATATAAACGATCAGATTCGAAAACAACAATGGATATAATGGCTGAAATGGGGGACAAAACCGCTAAACAAGGGCAGGTAAAGAAAAATAAGACTCTTTCTATGGGAGTAATGGTAGGTGGAGTTGGTGGAATTAGTGGTGTGGTCGCTATTCTTGTCTTATTATTCCTGAAGAGAAAAGCCAAGAAGAAAAAGAAAGAAACTAGTCTTCCTGATATTGATTTAGGTCAGACAGATCTTGAAACAAAAAAGAAACGACTCAGAGGAATGTTACTTGAAGGAAACATCTCGGAGGAAGAATATCAGGAATTGCTTCGGAAGCTTGTCGAATAAACCATAATGATTCTGACCGTCTTGTTATTAATTCATCAGGAGAGTAACCATAAATTAGACAGGCGAAGGTGGTGTTTAGCATTTATCTATTAGGAAACATTTCACTTATTCTCGGTTTAGTAATTTCTATTTATTCCTTGACTGCTATTGTAATCGGGATTAGGAAAAAGAGTGAGATTTGGCTTCAAAGTGCTAAAGGCGGAATCTTATCTCTTACTTTCGTATCAAGCATTGCTGCGTTTCTTCTATTTTATATACTTGGCACAAGCCAGTTCCAATATAAATATGTGGCAGCATATACAAATCTTGAGTTGCCGCTTGTCTATAAGCTAACGGCCTTTTGGGCAGGTAATGCAGGATCGTTACTATTATGGCTTTTCTTGCTTTGTTGTTATACAGGGATGATCGTGCTTTCAAAGAGAAACAAACATAACGAAATGATTCCATATGTTTCGAGCATCCTTTTAGCTAATATTGTATTTTTCTTTCTCGTTCTTCTGGTAAGTGTAAATCCATTTGCGATGAGTGACATCATTCCACCGGATGGAAAAGGATTAAATCCAATGCTGCAAAATCCAGGGATGGTCCTTCACCCAGTCACCTTGTATTTAGGTTATGTCGGTTTAGCTGTTCCATTTGCCTTTGCGATTGCTGCACTTATGATGAAAAGAATGGATGCAGAATGGATCAAATTAACAAGACGTTGGACATTAACTGCATGGTTATTTTTAACATTAGGTAATATTATCGGAGGCTGGTGGGCGTATTTAGAGCTTGGCTGGGGCGGCTACTGGGCTTGGGATCCAGTTGAAAATGCTTCGTTCCTACCATGGCTCACGGCTTCAGCGTTTTTGCACTCTGTGATGATACAAGAACGGAAAAACATGTTAAGAACATGGAATATAAGTCTTATCATTATTTCTTATATTTTAACGTTATTTGGGACCTTTTTAGTAAGAAGTGGTGTGCTAACAAGTGTTCATGCCTTTGGTGATACCAATCTCGGTACTTACTTTTTAATTTTTATGTCATTCATGGCATTGTTTGCTATTTATATTGCCATCTCAAGATATCAATTGATTAAAAAAGAAACAAGCCCAATAGAAGCGTATTTTTCAAAAGAAAGCAGCTTTTTATTAAACAATCTAATTCTGATTGCAGCAGCTTTTGCTGTTCTGTGGGGAACGATGTATCCACTAGTTTCAGAATCAATCATAGGGATAAAAGTTAATGTGGGAGCCCCTTACTTTAATAAAGTAATGGCGCCAATCATGCTTTGTTTAATTATCCTCATGGCTATATGCCCACTAATCTCCTGGCAAAAGGCTGTTTTTAGTCGGTTTATCCGAAATATCATGGGTCCATTTCTTGTGGCAGTCCTTTTCGGAATCGCAATGGTCTTGTCTGGTATTCATGGGGTGTTTGCCATCATTGGCTTATCTGCTTCGGTATTTATGTTTTGCACTCATTTCCTAGAATTTTGGCGGGGAATGAAGGCACGGAAAAAGGCAACGAATGAAAACCTTTTGAAAGCAGTTTTTCGGTTAACCATAAAGAACCAACGCAGATACGGTGGCTATGTTGTTCATATAGGGATGGCCATTCTAGCTGTTGGGATCATTTCCTCCCATACCTATTCACAGGAAGTTTTGAAAACAGTGGATAAAGGTCAAACATTTGCGATTGGTGACTATCGTTTAACCTTTAACGGCCTTACTGAAAAGACAGTGCGAGGGAATGATACAGTCTTTGCAGATGTAAGCGTTAAATTTAAGGATATAAATGATGGAACCATTGTCCCAAAAAAGATTTTTTATAGCAATTGGCCAGAACCTTCGACAGAAGTAGCAATCAAAACAAATATAAAGGAAGATTTATATGTAGTATTAAGCTCTTGGGAGAACAAACAAAAAGCTACCTTTCTTGTGAAAGTAAATCCGTTTGTTAGTTGGATTTGGGTAGGAGGATTCATCATGGTCCTAGGAATAGCGATCGCCTTAATCGGCGGAAAAACAGCATTTCATCGGATAAACCTGCACCCTTTAAGACGCTCGGAAGGTGTGTGATCGGAAATGAAACGAAAAATAGCGGTGATAACTTTTCTATTTCTATCGATTGTTCCAAATTTTTCATTTGCAGCTTTTACTTATAACTCGAAGGAATTTCAACATGTAATCGAACAGTTGGACATGCAAGGGCATGCCGACCATGACTTATCAACTTGTTCAGTGAAAAAAATCTATTATGAAGAAGTCGTCGACATGTTAAATGAGGGAAAGTCTCAGAACGACATTATAAAATCCTATGTTGATGAGTATGGGCAGGCAGCCCTACGAACACCAGGGACAAGCTGGGCTGGAATATTTGCGTGGGCTATGCCAGCTGTAGGTCTTTTATTGGGGCTTTGGATTGTTATAAAGGGGATGCAA
The DNA here is from genome assembly GCF_000242895.2 of Bacillus sp. 1NLA3E. Taxonomy (NCBI): domain Bacteria; kingdom Bacillati; phylum Bacillota; class Bacilli; order Caryophanales; family Bacillaceae; genus Bacillus; species Bacillus sp. 1NLA3E. Next base: position 3,827,722 of record NC_021171.1, on the reverse strand, counting down.
AAATTCACCTTTAAGGCAAAAGATTCAATTGAAACTAGTCCGACCCCATTACAATGGCAGAATGATATCGAGCGAGAAATATTTGAAAAAACAATGGATGAAGAACGACGGAAATTATTTTAGTCAATCAGTCTCTTAGTATGCGGAAGGAGCGAATGAATGATGGATATTTTGTTTTTGATTATTGGTTCCTTTGTAACAATTATTTGTTTTTATCTTATCGTTTCTCCTTTTTATAACCAGAAAACGAAGACTTCATCGATTTACCAAAAGCAGCAAGATAGGGCATCTGTTGAAATGATTTATTCAGCAGTAAACGAATTAGAAATGGATTTTTTAATGAAAAAAATACCCGAGGTTGATTTTCAGGAAATGAAGGAGCGCTACCAAATCATGGCGGCAGACTACTTCCAACTGGAAGACCAGCCCTTTTATAAGCAAAAAGAAACTGTTGACCATTCAAATATAGATCATGAAATTTTACTTGAATTAAAAAATATCCGCAGTAAGCACAGAAAGGAAGGTAGGAAGGATGAAAGAGATTCCTCCTTTTAGAAATAGATGAAAAAGAATCCTATCTCAGTCATGGTGATTGTCGTGGTAGTGGTCTTTTTGGGTTTTTTGGTGAATGGTTTAAGTGGGAAAGCTACAACGGCTGATCTAGGCGATAAGGCTAAAGATTTTAGTTTAAAGGATGTAAATGGAAAAGCTTATAAGCTTTCTGATTATAGAGGGAAAATCATCGTGATGAATTTTTTCACCACATGGTGTGGTCCATGTCTTGACGAGGCCCCAGAACTAGAAGCGTTTGGGTCAGAATATAAAGATGCCCAGTTTTTCGTTTTAGCAAAGGGCGAAACAACCAATCGGGTTAAAAATTATATTCAAAAAAATAATTCAAAGCTCATCTACCTGCTTGATACAAAAGAAGGAACCGCTAAAAACTACAACGTAGTTGGTCAACCTGAAACAATCATTATTGATGGTAAAGGGGTGATTAGAAAAAGAATCACTGGACCAACGACGAAGAAAAAGTTGATTGATATAGTTGAAAAGCTTCACTAACCATGGTTAGAGCACTATCAAGTGTTTTAATAAATAGAAATGAATTTTTACCAGGGAGGTGAAAACATGATGAAAAGGTTGCTCGCAATAGATAAGCGCTTACTTTTGTTGATAGGATTATTTCTCGGAATCGTCCTTTCAGTTGTAACAGTGAAAACCTTGGCATACACAGATTCAGCAGAATTTTGTAAGAGCTGTCATATTATGACCAATGTCTATGATTCATTCACTGATTCTCCACACGCAGAGCTCGCGTGTGCTGCTTGCCACTTACCACATGACTCATTGGTGAGTAAGTATACATTTAAAGCAAAGTCAGGGCTTGGTCACGTTTATTACAATACGTTAGGCGAGGAAGATATACCAGAGGTGCTCCATCCAACTGATGGTTCAAAAGAGGCGATTAATCACAATTGTATGAATTGCCACAAGAGCACTTTGAAGAATGTTTCACATGATGCAAAAGAAAGCTGTACAAACTGTCATCAGTCGGTACCGCACGGGAAAGGTTTTAAGAATGAAGATTTTTACAAACCAGCTAAAAAGGGAGAACTTTTACAAGAAAAGGGAGGAACGATGAGCAATGGCTAGGAATTATCGTTGGACTTATATTTTACTAGTCGCTGTCATATTCATCATTTCAGGCTGTTCTGGCGCTAAAGAAAAAGAAAATGCCAGTGAACTGAAAACGGGTTTATCAAAAGATGAAATCAGCAATGAAGCATTTAAAGATTTATTTCCGCTTCAATATGATAGCTACAAGAAAAACGAAAAAATGGAAGATACAAAATATAGTGGATCTGTTAAGCGAAGTAAATTTGATCAGGATAAAGAACCATATTTACCAATCTTGTTCAATGGTTACGGATTTGCGACAGAATATAATGAAGACCGGGGTCATATTTATGCACTCGATGATATTCGGTCAGTTGCACGGATTAATGACAAGTCAGTTGGTTCCTGTTTAACATGTAAGTCAACTGCTGTCCCTCATATGATTGAGGAAATGGGAGACGCTTATTGGAGTGGAAACTTTAATTCAGAAATTTGGCCAAAAGCGGAGTCAATGGGCCATTCGCCAATTGGATGCTCTGACTGTCACGATCCTGAAACAATGGATTTACGGGTGACTCGTCCAAGTTTTGTGAAAGCGATGGAATCCAAAGGTGTGGATATGTCAAACCCAACAAAAAATGAAATGCGTAGCTATGTTTGTGGGCAATGTCATGTTGAGTACTATTTTGATGCTAAAAATAGTGAAGTAACATTCCCGTGGGCAAATGGGTTCAAACCAGAAGATATGTTTAAATACTATGAAACTACCGCAAAAGAAAAAGGCTTTGAGAAAGACTGGATCAGTAATGTTTCAGGTACTCCAATGTTGAAATCTCAGCATCCTGATTTTGAAACATCTTCAGAAGGACCACACGGAAAAGCAAATGTGGCTTGTGCTGATTGTCATATGCCGTATGAACGTGTAGACGGTAAGAAAAAAATTAGTTCTCACTGGTGGACATCTCCACTTAAGACGATGAAAACATCTTGCGGAACTTGTCATACTAACCGTGAATTGGATGAATTGAAAGATCGTGTTACTGATATCCAAGATACTCATATGGAAGGCTTACACCAAGCTGAGGATGTTTCGATTACTTCTCATTACTATGTGAATAAAATGATTACATCTGGAGTGAGTGCAGACAAGGTGAAGTTGGCGCAGGATCAAATTCGTAAAGGACAATGGTTCTGGGATATTGTTGCCGCTGAAAGCTCAGCCGGGTTCCATAATCCACAAGGATCGATGAATTCATTAAGAATATCCCTTGAAGCCTCTAATGAAGCGATTCGCATTGCAACAGAGGAGCTTGTTAAGAAGGGTGTTAGTATTGAGGAATTAAATACAGAGATTGAAAAAGTGAAGAAGGCTGTAGTGGAAGAAAAAGATAACTTTAAAAAGAAAGAAAAAGCCATCAATTCTTACTTCCCAGCGCAACAGCCTCCAGTTAAATAAAGTACTTCGAAAGCACCGGGTAATTGCAGTTACCTGGTGTTTTCATTTTTTAATTTTGACTACTTTTTGTTCGGGTGTCAATGAAAACGAATGTGTATTCATTTTATGAAGAGTGGTGTGGAAAAAAGGTTTGCCAAGGAGGTCAAAAACCACTAGAATTATTTTGTTAATCGAAATATATCGAAATAATTTTTGAGGGAGCGGATTTTTCATGCCACGAGCCTTATGGCTTCTCGTGATCGGTATGGCAGTGAATGTTACAGGCTCTTCTTTTTTATGGCCTTTAAATTCTATCTATATTCATGACCATTTAGGGAAGTCAATGTCCATTTCAGGAATGGTTTTAATGATAAATTCGGCCACAAGTGTGGTCGGTAATTTAATTGGGGGGCATTTGTTTGATCGAATCGGAGGCTATCGCTCGATTCTTCTAGGAATTGGGATTACGGTATTGGCTCTGTTTGGATTAACGATGTGGAATGGCTGGCCAGAATATGTCATTTTTTTAGCTGTTGTTGGGTTTGGTTCAGGAATTGTTTTTCCGTCTATGTATGCAATGGCTGGGTCAGTCTGGAAGGAAGGCGGCCGAAAAGCCTTTAATGCCATTTATGTAGCTTCTAATTTAGGAGTGGCCATTGGCTCTGCATTAGGTGGGATTGTAGCAGCCATTTCTTTTCGGTGGATTTTCTTAGCTAACGCCCTTTTGTATCTTATTTTTTTATTCATAGCCTTATTTGGATATAAAGGAATTAAAACTCAAGTAGGGAAACAGGCTAATAATCCTAGTGGGCGAATGAATGCGAATCATCATTCTCAGCTTCATGCACTTCTGATTCTTTGTGTGGGCTTTATGCTTAGTTGGGTGGGGTATTGTCAATGGCAAGCAACAATCGGCCCTTACACCCAAGAAATCGGCCTTTCGTTAAAACAATATAGTCTATTATGGACGATAAATGGAGCACTTATTGTATTAGGTCAACCTATTTTGGCAAAAATGATAAAATACCTAGCAAAATCGGTTAAGAAACAAATTATCCTTGGGACCCTTATTTTTGTGGTGGCCTTTATTATCGCTTCACAAGCACAACAATTCACTGCTTTTGCTGTAGCCATGATGATCATGACCATTGGCGAAATGTTGGTTTGGCCTGCTGTGCCAACCATTGCAGACAAACTGGCGCCTATAGGGAGAGAAGGATTTTATCAGGGAATCGTGAATAGCACAGCAACTGCAGGCCGGATGATCGGTCCATTATTAGGTGGAATCTTAATTGATATGTACGACATGCACATGCTATTTAGGGTGATGATCGTGCTGTTCATCTTATCTATTTTCACAACGATTATTTATGATCGGAAGCTTAAAGCAACGAGTGGACCCACAGCAAAAGCTTCATAAATATAGCGGGATAATAATACATTGCTAAATAAACGTTTAGAGCACCTTCACCCATTAACACTTTTTTCATATTATAGTTATTACTCTCTCTAGATGGCTAGTGTTTACTTGCACTAGAAAGAGAAATTTAATACAATAACTTTATAGTTTTATAAATGGACATTGACAAGGAGTAGTAATGATTCTTGCCTGAATTAGAGAGTTGACGGACGGTGCAAGTCAACCAGGCTTTTCATGAACTCGCCTTTGAGTAGCAGGTGTGAAGATTAGTAATACTTGCCGTTTTCCGCGTTAAGGATGAGTAAGTGAGTGTGTAAACACTAATGTGGGTGGTACCGCGGGAGATATAATAATCCTCTCGTCCCTTTTTATGGGATGAGGGGTTTTTTTGTTATACTGAAAAATTGCTATCTGATATTTACCAATACATATTTAATAGGAGGAAAAACCGATGAGCTTCGATCATCAGGATATTGAAAAAAAATGGCAGACCTATTGGGAAGAAAATAAAACCTTCAAAACAAGTGAAGAAAAGGGGAAACGAAAGTTTTACGCCCTTGATATGTTCCCTTATCCGTCTGGCGCAGGACTACACGTTGGACATCCAGAAGGCTATACTGCAACAGATATTTTATCAAGATTAAAACGGATGCAGGGCTATAACGTCTTACATCCGATGGGCTGGGATGCATTTGGTTTACCGGCGGAGCAATATGCCTTAGATACAGGGAATGACCCTGCAGAGTTTACTAAGAAAAATATTGATAATTTCCGTCGCCAAATCAAATCATTAGGCTTTTCTTATGACTGGGATCGGGAAGTTAACACGACAGATCAGAGCTATTATAAATGGACACAATGGATTTTCTTGCAGCTTTATAAAAAGGGCCTTGCCTATATTGATGAAGTAGCAGTAAATTGGTGTCCAGCACTCGGAACCGTTTTGGCAAATGAAGAAGTAATCGATGGAAAAAGTGAACGTGGTGGACATCCAGTTGAAAGACGTCCTATGAAACAATGGATGCTCAGGATTACTGCCTATGCTGATCGATTATTGGAAGACCTTGATGAGGTTGATTGGCCAGAAAGTATTAAAGAAATGCAACGGAACTGGATTGGTAGGTCAGAAGGGGCAGAAATTACCTTCCATATTGACGGTTACGATGAAACGTTTACGGTATTTACGACTCGTCCAGATACCCTATTTGGGGCCACTTATGCCGTGCTTGCGCCTGAACATCCATTAGTTGGTGTGATTTCAACCGATTCGCAAAAGGAAGCAGTTAAAGTATACCTTGATCAAATCAAGAGCAAAAGTGATCTTGAACGAACCGATTTAGCTAAGGACAAAACAGGTGTATTTACTGGTGCTTATGCAATTAATCCTGTAAATGGTGAAAAAATGCCAATCTGGATTGCTGATTATGTCCTAATGAGTTATGGTTCTGGGGCAATTATGGCTGTCCCGGCTCACGATGAACGGGATTATGAATTTGCTAAGAAATTCGAACTGCCGATTATTGAAGTCGTTGGTGGAGGAGATATATCGACTGAAGCTTATACCGGTGATGGCGATCATGTAAACTCTGAATTCCTAAATGGAATGAATAAGGTAGATGGTATTCAAGCGATGATTTCATGGCTTGAAGAGAGAAAAATTGGTATGAAAAAGGTAACTTACCGTCTGCGTGACTGGTTGTTTAGCCGCCAGCGCTATTGGGGTGAACCAATCCCGATTATCCATTGGGAGGATGGAACAATGTCCGCTGTTCCAGAGGACCAACTACCGTTAGTGTTGCCGAAAACATCTGAAATAAAGCCGTCTGGAACAGGTGAATCTCCGTTGGCTATTATTAAGGATTGGGTTAATATTGAGGATCCGACAACAGGTAAAAAAGGACGCCGTGAGACAAATACCATGCCACAATGGGCAGGAAGCTGCTGGTATTATTTACGCTATATTGATCCGAAAAATGATCAAGCATTAGCGGATGCTGAGAAATTAAATGAATGGCTACCAGTGGATATTTATATCGGTGGTGCAGAGCATGCTGTGCTTCATTTATTATATGCTCGTTTCTGGCATAAATTTTTATACGATATCGGGGTTGTCCCAACGAAAGAACCTTTCCAAAAGCTGTTTAACCAAGGGATGATTCTTGGGGAAGGCAATGAAAAAATGAGTAAATCAAAGGGCAATGTCGTAAATCCTGATGATATTGTCATCAGCCATGGTGCAGATACTTTGAGACTTTATGAAATGTTCATGGGACCACTTGATGCATCGATTGCTTGGTCGACTAATGGATTAGACGGGTCACGTCGTTTCTTGGATCGAATTTGGCGTTTGTTTATTGAGGATACCGGTGAATTAAGTTCTAAAATTCAAACAAGTGATGATGATACCTTAGAAAAAGTTTATCATCAAACTGTTAAAAAGGTAACAGAGGACTACGAAGGTCTTCGTTTTAATACTGCGATTTCACAAATGATGGTCTTTATTAATGATGCTTATAAAGCAACTGTACTTCCTAAGCATTTTATTGAGGGATTTGTAAAATTACTTGCACCTATAACTCCGCACGTTGCCGAGGAACTTTGGTCAAAGCTTGGTGGAAAGGGAACCATTTCATACGAAGCATGGCCAGCTTATGATGAAGCAAAATTGATTGATGATGAGGTAGAAATCGTTGTCCAAATCAATGGGAAAGTGAAAGCAAAATTATTGGTTCCGTCTGGAGCGTCTAAGGAAATACTTGAACAGATTGCCATGGACGATGATAACATAAAAGAACAAATTGATGGTAAAACGGTTCGCAAAGTGATTGCTGTTCCGGGTAAGCTTGTAAACATCGTTGCAAATTAAGGTGAAGTGATTCCAAAGGGGTAACAAAACATTAGGTAGAATTTGTCCTTGTTTTGGTTTGGAATAATAATAAAATAAGAGGCAGACTGGTTCAAGTCTGCACTCAGATTAATGAGAGGATGTTGGGGATGGAAGAGTTAAATATTATTACGACAGAAGAATTACAAAAGAGGCTTGAGGCAGGGGAAAAGTTAGAACTTGTTGATGTTAGAGAAGATGAAGAGGTTGCCGAAGGAATGATTCCTGGAGCAAAACATATCAAAATGGGCGAAATACCCATGAATCTTGATTACTTCGATCCAGATAAAGAATACATTTTAATTTGCCGTTCAAGTCGTCGAAGTGAAAATGTTTGTTATTTCCTTCATGACCATGGCGTAAAGGTTCGAAACATGGTTGGCGGAATGCTGGAGTGGAATGGCGAAGTTAAATAAGAACAGTTGATGCCGGTCTGAAAATTAGACCGGTTTATTTTTTATATTGGCTGAGTTAATGCTCATTGTTGTTTTTTTGTGTAAATTTGAAATAAAGTTATACTGTTTATAAAAAAGTTGCGCCATTTTTCTCCTTTAGATTTTTTCTTCTAAAGGTTTTTTTGTGTCTTCGCAAAGAAAAGGAACTTCAAAAGTTGATAGGTGGATTAAGGGAAAATTGTTCCGTTAAAGGGCCATTTAATGGAGTAATTTTTGAGGGAATCGTTATTGATTAAAGTATTTTTTTAAGTTGAAGTTACTGGTTTTATAAGATTTACACTATTGGTTTGATATAATTACAGTAGAATTAAAAGGATTACGAGGGGATTTGAAATGAGAATATGGTTAAATAAGGGGTTTTCGATTTCTACTAATAAAGAGTATTTAGATGTGGATTTAATACATAATTTTTTGAATCAAGAAGCTTACTAGTCAAAGGGGATACCCAAGGAAACAGTAAAAAAGCTGTTGATGCTGCGAAATATACACATAAAGCAATGTTTTCTACATTTTATGGGGACATATTAGTAAAACCGTTTGAATTTGATGCATCATTAACAGGATTTGAAATCCTTAAAAGGCAGATCCAGAATGAGAAAGGACGATCTAAAGCGAAGGAAGTTGTGGTTGGAATTGAAACGACGGGGCACTATTACGAGGATCTTGTTCGAAGTTGCCGATCTGAGGGCTATCATGTTCGCATCCTAAATTCAGCGACCACAGCCCAGGAGAGAGATGCTCTGTTAAATTGGTCAAAAACAGATAATCTTGACCTTATGGCGATCCTTCAGTCCATGGTTTCTGTACTGCCACTCCCCGAATGGCACATAGATTTCTCGGAAAAATGTTTTAGAAAACAAGAAAGCCACCCCGCACTGATATTATCCCTCTTGTGTAGACAGTATGAAAAAAACCCTCGGATTTTGTCGAAAAGTGAAAACTTGGATTTTGTCAAAATATAATAAACCGTCTCATCCCATGATGTAGCTGGGATGAGACGGCTTTGGTTAATGTGCCTTTATTCTATTAAAATTTTTACCTAGCTTAGCGCTTAGGTCCTTTTGATTTAGTTTTCGGTGCCTGTATATCTGCGAAAATATCCTGATTGCCGGTTCTAAAATCAGTCCAAACAGAAATCAATCCGTTAGGTGGGATGATAGCTGCAAAAATATAGTCACCGATAAATGTGGTGTTTCCTGTAACAGGAGCAGGGAATTCCCCTGTATTCGGATTGGAGGACTGGTCAGTGATGCGTTTGTTAACTCGGAATGATTGTCCATTTTTGGATGACTCGGCTACGAAAACATCTAGTTGAGTACCTCCTGATACTCTATTTGAATAGTAAATGACTTTGACTTTTCCATCCGAAAAGTTAACGACTGGAAATGGCCAGAAGTTCTGGGTATTTTGAGGACTTTTTCTATCTACTCTTACAGGAGTGGACCAACTTATTCCGTCTTTGGAACGGGAGGAAAGGATATGAGCGTTTCCGGATGAATAGTCATTCCATACAGCATACACTCTTCCTGAAGATTTACCTTTTGAGAGATCTACGGCAAGGTAAGCAAAAGTTGGAGTTCGGAATTGCCAATTGGGGATGTTTGAGGTTAAGGTAAAAGGAAGTGCAGTAATTGGGCTGACGGTAATGATCGGTCCAAATGTAGCACCTCCGTCATTGGAACGACGGACTCTGAAGAAGGCTGCGTTTCCTGCAGCAAATTGTTCCCGCTCAATCCAAGCCACATAGACCTCTCCCTTTGGTCCCACAGCGACATTGGATCCATGAACGAACGTATTTCCAGTGATAACTCCAGTGATCGGGATTGGTGCAGACCAGGTTAAGCCGCCGTTATTAGAAGTATGGAATAATATTTGCGTATTATTGAAATTATTTGTAAATTGGGTGTAGCTAATATAGGCTCGGCCTCGAAAGCGACTTTTCCTTGAATTGTCAATAGCCGAAAAGTTTTTATCGTTGATTTCAGCTGTGCCATTTCCCTGATTGACAATAATTGGAGCCGAAAAGGTATTTCCATTGTCCGTGGATCGATAGACCACGACCGATGTGTCTACACCCTGACCAGCAGCGTTTCTATTGAATACAATGCCGGAGACGAGGAATAGATTTCCACCTCCCCAGTTTGCGATACCATCGCCTGCCTCTGTGAATCCTGCCGGAAGCGGCAGAATATTGTTTGTCCAGTTTCTTCCTCCGTTTGTGGAGCGGTATACTCCTGTTCTCGATGGGCCTAACCGATAGTCGTTTGCTGTAGCAACAATGATGTTGGGATTTGACAAATTTACGGCTACACTGGGCTCATTTTGAGATGAATTATTTGGTGTTACACGTATATCTACTATTTTCTTTCACTTCTCCTTTCTTTAATTTACTAATATAATATTCTTAGATAATATAATGGTTTGGATAATAGTACTAGTTTTATCTATTTTTTTAAACACTGTCAACACGTAAACACGGGGACGGTTCGAGACCACTGAAAAACACATTATAAAATTTGTAAAATATGTTACATTTTATATAAAAAAATCACTAGCGTTGGCTGGCTTCTGTCACTAGTGTAGTAAATAGATAAGGTCAATAGAAATACAACCTTTAGTTAGTGGAGGTGGGCATAGCTCGTGGAGGCGGACAATAGAAATACACCGCTAGTGTGGTAATTGGAAGAGGACAATAGGAATACCGTTGAAAATAAAATATGGGTAGCGTCAAGAGATTTCTATACTCCAAACTCTGATTGGGAAGGCAGTATTGAGGATTTTGATTGGGATATACAAGATAACAATAGATTTGATGAACGTATTAAAACTTTTTTAGAAGTCAATGGAAGCATAATTGTAGAGCAGATTGAATCTGACGGGGTTGGAGGATTAAAGGTCGTTTTATCTGGTGGGTATACGTTAGAAGTATTTCTAGATAGTTCAGAAAACAATGCACATAGTGAACACTGGAGATTCTTTAGAAAGGATAACAGTCCACATTTTGTTATTACTGGTTCCCGAATCGAAATGGTTTGATATTCTGCAATCGGGCGCATTTCTGCAGCAAGAAATGCGCTCTTCTTAATGAATTGGGCCAAATTGTTTAATAACGATTAATAAGAGAAATGGAGATTGTGAAGAATGTACTTAGGCTAACGGATGTAGGTTAGTTCCATAAGAATTTGTATTTGTATACCTAGAATTTCTTTGTATTAAAATGGTAATATAAAAGTTATAATGAGGAAATAAAGGGAGGGCGAATTCTAGCTTTGCATTAGGTAGTTTACGCGTCAGATAATAAATTAATAAAAGGTAGCTGAATTAGGTGAATATAGAGCAAGATATTACCCGAATAAAAAAGCGGGCTAAATGGGGATGTTTGATATGGGCTGTTATTTTGATTTTTGGACCAATCATTTTATTTTTCGGCTATTTTTATTACCAGACCGAGCTAAAGGAACGCACGCTGATAGTTAGCCATTCCCCGAACGATGTGAATACAATTGAAATTGTTGAAAAGGGTGAACCAGCTTTTTTTGGTCCTTCTTCTGTCAGAATTAAATACGGGAATCAGCATATTGACCGAATCATTAGCAATGATGGAAAAATGCTCAATAGTTCCAATGCCTCTGTAAAATGGAAAAGTGTTGATACCGCCATTATTACTTTATATGGAGAAGAACAATTCCCAGAAACCATTGAATTTAATAAAGAAAATCGTAAGCTTTTCAACAATGTACAAGTCGAACTCGATTCCAATACTTTAACGATAAGTGAATCTCCTGACCATACAAAAATGATTGAATTCAGAGAAACAACTAGGTCTCAAGGACAAAAGCCTGAAAGGTTTTTAAGAATTTATTACGGAGAAAACGGCAGCATTTTAAAGAAGTACAAAGAATATAATTACCAAAATAGAAGTTACACTGCTGACCAACTCTATGTTGATTGGACGAATAACATCCGGCCATCCATAATGATATTTGTAGAAAATAAATTTGTGGGTGCTATTGAAATTGACTTTAATAAGTAATGTTAAAAAGGCAGCGAAAATGCTGACTTTTTGATGTCAAATTATATGTTGAGATTCTGAAAAATCATACTGTTTAAAAGTCGCAGTTTAGTGTAACAACAATACAATTTTTTTACGACGATGAAAATTGTTAACAACGTCTAAATATTTTTAAAGTGTTACATCCAAGGTGGATGAACAGAGAGATTTAAAATATGCCAAAATAGTGATCAAAGTTATTTTGATCACTATTTTTGGTTCCAAATTTCCTATGTCTTCTATTCAATTTAAAATTAAATACCAGAGCAATGATCAATATGGGTCTCCTAAATTATGAATTATATGTTTCCCTGTTTAGATTCACAATATCTTTATGTGAAAATCCAGCTGAAAACTTCTTCATTACCTTATCCCGTAGGAATGGGGCTGTTTCTTTATTTGCCTTTTTCAATGCTTCCGTTAGTTCCTCTTTTGTTAGTTCTGTGCAGTATGCTGGAGTTCCTGGCTGTTGTCTCCACGAATCACTTAAAGAACCACTATCTACTGCATCGAAGCCTAGCTCGTTTACTACGTCCATGATTATTTGTTTTTGTGATAGGTCATTACCAGCAATCGCCATGGCAATGCGACCACTAGTACCTTCGGGGGTTCCTTTATTTTCTAAAGTATAAGCTAATTGATTGTTGAAAGCTTTAATAATAGGTCTACCTAATTGATTTGAAACCCAAACACTTTCAACCATCCCGTTCTCAATTTCTTCAATTTTATTGTCTCTGAAAGGATAATAATTTGAAGTGTCTACAGCGATTACTTCCTCTCTAGCCTTATCTACAATGTTGCGAATGCTTGGCATTACATGAAAAGGGATAGATATTATAAGAACATCAATATTTGTTATTACATCTTCTACACTCACAGGTGTTCCAGCAATCTCTTTTCCTTCTAAACGTTCAATTCCTCGAGCATCTGCAATTTTTACATCATGACCATTCTTAACTAACTTTTTAGAAATAATTGTCCCTATTGGTCCTGCACCTATAATTCCAAATCTCATTATTGTTCCTCCTAAATATAATTTTGTTCGATTATGATTTAATAACAGCTATGGAATTTTCCAATTGCCTCAACACGAAATTGTCTACATTCCTTTTTTCGCGAGTATTAAGGTAATTAAGAGGTAGTTGAGTGTTTTGGTTATAAATACTATAATAAACACATTACTCTTGCTTTTGAAGTAGGCAATAAAAAATGATATAGTACACTTTTTTGTACCTTATAGAAGAAAAGAGATGTTAGTATGGCTAGATTATGCAAGGATGGATTTGAAAAAGAGTTTATTAAGGAGCAAAGAGACGTTTATGGTATTGCGTATACCCAAAATATGCTTTCAGGACGCTGGAAGTCTCTTATTCTTTGGTTTTTAAAAACGAAAGTACGTCGTTATAGCGAAATTAAAGCTTTTTTATGGGACATTTCACAAGGTTCGCTTACAAAACAGTTGAGAGAATTAGAATCAGATGGATTAATTAAACGAGAGGTTTTTCCTGAGGTACCTCCACGTGTTGAATATTCATTAACAACTAAAGGGCGTGAATTTATCCCAATACTTGATCTAATGGAGAATTTCGGCAAAAAATTCGGGGAGAAACCTGAGTGAAATAATAAAATGATATTTTTTTATTAATTGGGCCGATATTGTGAAGTGTTGTACTTAAATTAACGGGGGTGTTTCTGAAACAAAGAAACACACTTTTCTTCTTTAAGTAACTAAGCTAATAGAAGCTCAATCTTATTCCATTAAAGGGCACATTTCTCAAACAAGAGATGTGCCTACTTTTATTATGGGCCATTTATCGTAATAACACCTTTAAAGAAAAATGGATTCTTATATTAAAGTTAGAAGGATTGTGAAATTCTAACCTTAAAGTAAATTAGTTTAGGTGAATAAGGAATCGGAAATATAGTAAAGAAAATTCTCCAATACTTTGCACTGTGGCGAGTTTTGCTATTTGATATGCCAATAACGAAGTTAAAACAACTGTCATTTTGGTTTATAACTTTTGGAAAGCACCTCAAAACGGGCAGAAGAATTAAAATTTCTTGACTTAGAGTAAACTCTAAGTAATACCCTTACTTTGTGTCACATTAAAAAAGAAAGAAGAAATAGACATATCAAATTTAATGGAGGCGGTTATATTGACATATTCTATTGGAGAATTTTCTAAAATCGTTGGGTTAAGCGACCATACATTGAGGTTTTATGAAAAAGAAGGGTTAATAAAAGTAAATAGGAACGATAACAATGTCAGAATCTACTCGGATGAAAATAAATTGTGGATTGAATCTTTGCTCCACTTGAAAAATACCGGTATGTCACTAAAAGACATGAAACAATTTGCTACGTGGGGGCATATTGGAGATGCAACAATGGAAGAACGGTTAGCTTTACTTAAAAATCATCGCAAAAAAGTAGTGGAAGAATTTGAGAAGCTGCGTCAAAGTTTAGAGCATCTGGACAATAAAATTAATTTTTATGAAAATGAATTAGGAGACTGTTTCTCTACAAATTAAGCAGCCATTTGTTTTTTTCATTTGCGTTCGAAAAAAATAAAAATAAAAAAACACTTGCCTTAGAGTGCTCTCAAGGGATTAACCTATTCTTGCACCATTTAAATACATGAAGAGTTGATAACCCTTTACAAAAATAGTGCGAACTAAGAAGAACATATAAATAAACATATAGAAAGAGGTTAAAAAATGAACACAAAATATAGCAACTTGTTTGAATCACTTACATTTAAAACTGGTATCACGATTAAAAATAGAGTCGTTATGGCACCAATGACAACTTGGAGCAGTAATGATGATTACACCGTTTCAGATGAAGAAGTGAACTATTATAAAAGAAGAGTCAATGGAGTAGGACTTGTTATCACTGGCTGTACACATGTTCAACCAAACGGTATAGGTTTTACGCATGAATTCGCAGCTTATGACGATAAATTTATTCCAAGTCTACGGAAACTGGCGGATGCGGCGAAAAGTGGAGGAGCTCCTGCGTTACTTCAAATTTTCCATGCAGGAAACAAGGCATTGCCTTCTTTAACCCCAAATGGTGAGGTGGTTAGTTCCAGTGCTGTAGAGACTGAAGCTACTGCATTTGCTCCTTCAGTATTCCCTAGAGAACTTTCACATGATGAAATAAAAGAAGTGATTCATTCATTTGGAGAAACAACCAGAAGAGCTATTGAAGCTGGTTTTGATGGTGTTGAAGTTCATGGTGCACACGGATTTTTACTTCAAAACTTCTTCTCTCCTTTCTTCAATGGACGTGAGGATGAATGGGGTGGCTCTCTAGAAAATCGCTTGCGTTTCCCATTGGCAGTCATTCAGGAAATGAAAAATGTGATTAAGAATCATGCAACAAAGCCGTTTATTTTCGGATACAGAATTTCACCTGAAGAACAAGGCGGCTATGGGATGGAAGATGCCTATGAATTAATTGACCGTCTGGTTGAACAGGATTTGGATTACATCCATGTATCGCTTGATGATGTATCTTCAAAACCACGAGGCAATAAAGATGGAAAAACACGGCTTGAATTAATTATTGAACATGTAAACGGCAGAGTTCCTGTAATCGCTGCAGGTTCTATGGTAACTGCTTATGATGTTGCATCTGCATTAGATAAGGGTCTATCCTTAGCAGCAGTTGGTCATACGTTAATAATGAATCCAGACTGGGTAGAAAAGGTTCAGAATGGAAAAGAAACTGAAATTAAGACAGCAATTAAGACTTCACAAGTGAGCGACCTTGAGCTTCCAGAAAAACTTTGGGGGATCATTCAAGCTTCAGGACCATGGTTTAAGATCGAAGATTAAAATCGAAAAGAAAAGTTACTGTTTTTTATTACGTTTGTATTGGAAGGGAATTTATTATATGTCAAATATTCAAGATAAGGTTGTCATTATTACGGGTGCCTCTAGTGGGATTGGAGAAGCTACTGCAAAAGAACTTGCATCTAAAGGTGCGAGGCTGGTACTGGCGGCTCGTCGAGAAGAACGATTAAAGAAATTACAAGAAGAGATTCTAAATAATGGCGGGCAATCTATTTATAAAGCCACAGATGTTACCTCCCATGAACAAATGGAAGAATTAGCTGAATTTGCTTTTAAAGAGTATGGAAAGATTGATGTAATGATCAATAATGCTGGAGTAATGCCGCTATCACCTGTACATCAGAGAAAAATCAATGAATGGAATACGATGATTGATGTTAACATCAAGGGTGTACTTTATGGTATTGCCGCTGTTCTTCCGTCTATGAGAGAAAGAAAAGAAGGTCATATCATTAACGTTTCTTCTATAGCTGGTCATTTAGTATTCCCTGCGGGCTCAGTTTATAGTGGTACAAAGTTTGCTGTACGTGCCATTACAGAAGGTCTTCGTATAGAGGAGGCTAGCAACAATATTCGTACAACCATTATCTCGCCAGGAACTATTACTACAGAATTACTTGAAGCCATTTCAGATCCGGAATTAAAATCTGCCATCGTTGAAGATTGCAAAATTGGAATCGAGCCTGCAAGCATTGCTCGTGCCATCGCATTTGCAATTGAACAACCATCAGATGTAGCGATTAATGAGATGATTGTTCGTCCAACAATTCAAGAACTCTAAAAAATTTTTTGTTATGAAGCAGCCCCACTTTTCTGGGGCTGCTTATTTTGTATTTAAGAAATTTATACAATTAAAAATGAGATTGAATTTAGGCTTGTGAATCTTTGCACTTAAACAAAAGGTGGGTTTTACTTCAATAACTATATTCAACAAACGGGCGCTTGTGCGGCTGAGCTAGGTCGTATCATATAACGGGTGGGATTCCCGTCGAGTAAGAACTAGCCATTCACTCGTAGCGAGTCTTGGAGGACTAAAGGTAACTTTAGTTTTTAAGCGTAGACAGTTAGGTGGCGGGCCGAAAGCCAAATGGTTGAAGGGATTGAGCTCCATAATGTTTGTAATTTGAGAGGGCTGATGCTTTAAGCGCTGCAGAAAGCTACATTTTATCTTTCGTTAAAGGCAAGAAAGATAAAACCTCTCTGGAGTCATAGACCTTGGCACGTTATACATTGATATGATACGGCAACTCAGGAGACCCTACCGGTCTTTTCTTTTTCTTAGAAGAGTATGGTTTACAAGCGATAAAAAGCAAGGAAACCAAATGCCGTTGTAGGGAGTCGGATAGCAGCGTAGTACCAATGAAATTGGGTAATGCCGATGGAGGAAAGGCTGCTACCTAGTTATCGCCCTTACTAGAGACACATTTACTACACACAGAGGTAGGTATACTAAATGGAAACAAAACTACTAAGGATAGCAGAATTAACAAAGTCTAATCCTAAAATGAAATTCACATCACTTGCACATTTACTAAATAAGCAAGCACTAGCTCAATGTCATCATGAACTACCCAATAGGAAAGCAACCGGGATTAACGGTACAACTAAAGAGCAATACGGTGAAAATTTAGAAGAAAACATAGAGGAGTTAGTAAGTCGGCTTAAAAGCAAAAGCTATCGTCCTGTTCCTGTAAGGAGAATGTATATTCCGAAGCTCAATTCAAACAAGAAAAGACCATTAGGAATACCGGAACATGAAGACAAGATTGTTCAAAAAGGCATTACAAAGATACTAAATACCATCTATGAAAATGATTTTCTAGATTGTTCCTTTGGGTTTCGACCTAATCGTGGTTGTCATGATGCTTTGAAAATACTGAACTTTTATATTGAAAAGAGATCAGTAAATTATGTAGTAGATGTCGATATTAAGGGATTCTTTGACAACGTTGACCACAAATGGATGGTGGAGTTCTTAAAACTGCGAATTGCTGACCCTAATCTACTAAGAATAATTGGTAGGTTTCTTAAAGGTGGATACATGGAGGAAGGTAAGAAATACAAAACAGACAATGGCACACCGCAAGGTGGAGTTATATCTCCGGTATTAGCCAATGTGTATCTCCATTATGTCCTTGACTTATGGTTTGAGAAAAAGGTTAAGAAACAATGCAAGGGACAGGCATATATAGTAAGGTATGCAGATGATTTTGTGTGCTGTTTTCAATATCAGAGCGAAGCTCAGGAATTCTTCCAATCATTGAAATGTAGATTAAAGAAATTTAACTTGGAAATTTCCGAGGATAAAACCAAAATTATTCCCTTCGGGCGGTTTGCCGAGAAATATGAAAAGCAAAAGGGAAATAGTAAACCAGCAACCTTTGATTTCCTAGGCTTTACACACTATTGTGGGAAAAGTAAACAAGGGAAATTTCGGGTGAAACGGAAATCGAGTAGCAAGAAAGTCCAAGGTAAATTAAAAGAGTCTAAAGAATGGCTGAAGAAGAATAGAAATAGAGATATTCATATGATCATGGATAGATTTCGACGATCGCTTATAGGTTATTACAACTATTATTGCATCACTGATAATACCAAAAATGTTTGCAACTTCAAAGACAAAATCGAGAACTTACTATTTAAATGGCTCAATAGAAGAAGTCAAAGGAAATCCTTTACATGGGATAAATTCAGACTATTTCTTGATAAATATCCACTACCTTCACCAAGAATTAAAGTGAATATATATGATTTAAGAAAAGAGATTAGCTACATTCTGTGAATGATGACTAGGAGGAGCCGTGTGCATTAATAGTGCAAGCACGGTTCTGTGAGGGGATGGAGTACAATTTATCGTAAGGTAGAAAGGCTCCCTTCTACTCGACTAGCTTAATAACTAAGGTGTCATTTTTGCATTTACCACTATTCAGCAATCGGGCGCATTTTAAACAAGAGATGCGCCTATTTTTGTTATGGGTCATATTGTTGAATAAAGATATATTTAATATGAGTGTCAAGAGCTGTTTTTAAAACAGCCCTTGTCCATATTCAATTACTTGTTTA
The DNA here is from genome assembly GCF_000242895.2 of Bacillus sp. 1NLA3E. Classification (NCBI taxonomy): domain Bacteria; kingdom Bacillati; phylum Bacillota; class Bacilli; order Caryophanales; family Bacillaceae; genus Bacillus; species Bacillus sp. 1NLA3E. Next base: position 3,808,933 of record NC_021171.1, on the reverse strand, counting down.
AGAACGGATAATCAGAATAGCCCTTTGCGCCTCCCATATAATTTTATTTAAATAAATTTTTCCATTTTCATTTTCCTTTGTGTGCTTATAATGTATAGGCTATACGTGGTTCAGTAAGTTACTTTAATATCAATAACTTATGCCATTTGGGAGTTGCAACAAATCTCCTAAGATTCGATGGCTCTTATTCATTTTTCAACTCAATACCTGTTTTTTTATTAGCGATCAGCATGTAGAATGATCGTTCTTGAATAGCTAAATAGAATTAAAAACCGCCAAAAACTGGATAAATGGGCTCTCTTAATTGGAATTCATAGTTTTCGTCTACAATTCCAAGTATTTGACTGCTATCATAAAGATCCATCATAAAACCTGCCATTTGCTTAGCAGTATGGTACTTAGGCATATGTGCTTTGTAATCAAATTTAACCTTATCGTTTCCTGGATTGATAAATTCTGTTTCTGTTATAGCTGGTGCTAGAACTTTCACTTTCATTTTTGCACCTTTTTGCTCCAGTTCTTTTGCAAGTCCTTCTGTGAATGCACTAACATAATACTTCGATGCTGAATACGTAATACTACCAAGAGTAACGACATATCCAAGTGCTGACGATACGTTTATTAGTTGGGTTCCTTCAACATCAGAATAATCACGAGCAAATAATGTAGAAAGGATGGTTAACGATTCGATATTTACACGTAACATGGTTTCTACGTTATCTAAATTTTGAGCGATTATAGGAGAGGATTCCCCAAGCCCAGCATTATTAACCCACGTCTCAATTTGGTATTCCTTTACGCTGTAATACAAAGCATATGCCTGTTCTGCAACCGATAGGTCAGCTATACGTATAATTACATCTAAATCAGGGTTGATTGTTTGGATGGCTGATTTAAGACCTTCTAATCGATCGAATCTTCTAGCTACAATAATTAAATTTTTCCGCGGGCAGCAAACGCTAAAGCTGTTTCATACCCTATACCTGAGCTAGCTCCTGTAATCACTGTATATTTCATATGAGTCTCCCCTTCATTTTGATTAATTTGAAATTATCCCCTTCTTTTTAGAAACACACCACGACCATTTGCTATCACATTTTGTATCAAAGACACCCAAACATTATGATCAGGGTTAGGAGATTGAGATTTACCGATCCTTGCTAATTGCTGCTCATACCAACCCAGTTCTAACATAGAAGCGGTCTTATCTATCGATTTGATCCCAGTGCGGATAGGCTTGGTCTGAACGGTTTCATATTTTCCTTGAAAGATTTTGTTTGGAAGGTCAGGTACCAAAGCAAAAGGTTTTGCTATCCCCACCATATCGATTGCTCCACTAGCAATGGCTTCATTCATTCCTTCTTCAGAACGAAAGCCGCCTGTAACAACTAATGGCGTAGAGACTAATTTTCTGGCCTTATGCGCATATTCAATAAAATAAGCTTCCCGTTTCTTGGTAGTTTCTTTCACATCAGCTACCAACATCTTGGGATTCTCATAGTTCCCTCCAGAAATTTCAATTAGGTCGATGCCGATTTCAGACATTTTCTGAAGAACTTCCATTGACTCCTCTTCGGTGAAACCACCACGTTGAAAATCAGCAGAATTTAGCTTGATACCGATCGGAAATGATTCTCCGACTTGTTTTCGTATTTCTTTATACGTTTCAATTAAAAATCGCATTCGATTCGCTAAACTTCCACCCCATTCATCTGTACGCTTATTGTGGTGAGGAGATAAAAACTGACTAATAAGATATCCATGTGCTGCATGGATTTGAACACCAGTAAATCCAGCTTTTTTAGCAATTCTTGCAGCATTACCAAAACGAATAATTACGTCTTCAATTTCCTTTACGAGCAGAGCGCGTGGTTGATTAAAGAAACTCTTGAGGTCTCCTGAAAGCGGAATAGCACTTGGTGCTACAGGTTCTTTAGATATTGTCTTAGGTGACTGCTTTCCTGGATGATTTAATTGCATCCAGAGGTGCGTTTCATTTTCCGTACCAGCTTTCGCCCATTTCGTTAGCATGTCTAAATCACGTTCGTCTTCCACAACAACGTTACCTGGTTCCCCTAGAGCATTCCGATCAATCATAACGTTTCCTGTCATGACAAGACCTGCGCCTCCGTTAGCCCATGTTTTGTATAACGTAATCAATGACTTTGTAGGGTTTTGATTATTTGTTCCTAATGCTTCACTCATTGCAGATTTAAAGAACCGATTTTTAATGATTACTCCATTTTGGAGTTGTAATGAATCTGCCAAAGTCGTGTTATTCTTGTTCATCCTGATTCACATCCATAAAGTTTTTTTAGTCTATCGCGTAAGTGGCTGATTTAAGACCTTCTAATATTAATTAATCTTCTAGTTACAACAAATAAGTTTACTCTGGGCAGCAAACGGTAGAGTTGTTTAATCCACTACCGAGATAGCTCCTCGAATCACTGTAAGCCTCATATGATTCTGTCCTTCATGAATCTTATTCTAATGTTGACAACGTTAAATCAATAATGGATTCTAATTTTTGCTTGTCATCTGTTGTTTTTACTAATACTCGTATTCCCACAAGTGCATTATGAAGGAAGAGAGAGAGCCCTTTGATATCGTGATGTTTGGAAATTTCTCCTTGTTCTTGACCATGTTTCAGCAGCTCATAAAAAAGGGTTTCTGTCTTTGTAAACATCTCTGTAATCTTTGTTGCTACTTCTTGATCAAGTAATGATAATTCAACTGCTGCGTTTACAGAAAAACATCCTATTGGCTGATTATTATTCGGGTAAATAACCATTTCAAATACTTCTCGTATCACTTGTTTAACCGGTAGTTCTGATTCTATCTTCTTCTTCATTTTCATCATTATGACTTCTTCATAGTGAGTTAAAGCGCTCATAAACAAAGTGCGTTTGTCACCAAACGTATCATAGATGCTTCTACGGTGAACGCCCATATGGTTTACCAAATCATTCATGGATGTTTTTTCATACCCTTGTTGCCAGAAAAGCTCCATGGCTTTCCTTAATGCTTCATTTTCATCAAATTCTTTATTTCTTGCCATAATATCCCCCTTAGAACGTGTTCATTTTGTATTTTGGGAAAGATAAAAAATAGCTACCTCGATTGGATGAATAAGGATTAATTAATCATCCCTCACTCCCTCAATACATTTATAGAAACAATTAAAGAATGATCATTCTCATTTCCGTAGAATAAAACAGTTAAATCTAACTTGTCTTAGTATATCAATTTAAGAACGTTCAGTAAAGAATTTTTCATCAGGTGTCCGAATAAAGAAATTCTGTAAATTGTAATTAATAAACAAGAAGTGATAAAGCTTAATATTGTAAGAAAATTAGATGAGAATGCGTTTATCACAATACATGATGTTAGAGTTCTATTTGGTTAGGATTTTATAGTTCTAACGAAAGTTTAAACTGTATTCAACAAACGGACGCATTACTGGAACAGCGGTAATGCCTTTTTCTTTTTTAAGGCTGTGTTCATAAAGTTTGTTGTTTTTAGTTCAAAAACAATCTACAAAAAAGTTAAACTTACACTCGTTGTTGTATAATTATGGTAAAAGGGGAGAGTGAATAAAATATGGACCCATTTAGTTTGGTATTATTTATTTTTCCTATTGTTGTTATTGTAGCTTCAATTATTGGTTATTTATTGGTAAGAAAATGGTATGTAATGCCTTTATTAACAGTTATTGTTTTCGCTATCTTGATGTTTACTGTTTTCAACAAATCTTTCTTTATTTGGGTAGTTGTATATACACTACTTTCTATTGCCGGCAGTTTTCTAATGAAATTTATCAAAGAGATGTCAAGCAAGTGAAATACCGTCATTGATAGTATTTTTTTATAAAAAATGAATATACAGAAGGCAAAGGAGGTTATGAAATTGAAAAAGATGATTGTTGGTTTAGTAGTTCTTCTTGGGGTAGTCCTTTCTGGATGTGGAAAAACAACTGATGAATCATCCAAAACTTCTTCAGAAAGTTCGGATCAAAAAATAGATAAGGCAGAAACGACATCACAATCTGAAAGTTTTACAACTTCAGAAGTATCAAAGGCAAGTGAGAATGTCGGTGGAGTTTGGATGGCAACAGGAAAAGAGGATGGGGTAAGTAGCACTTGGTACTTTAATAGTGGGCAATTAGTAGTAAGTTACGTGAACAATTATTCTTATGTGGTCGCTGAAAATAAAGATCCTAATGGGTATACTGTTGTGACGATTAAAAATAATGAAGGCAAGGAACATGCTTTGTTGTTGAAAGAAAATGGCAGTAATCTTGAAGGTATAACTGCTGAAGATGAGGCTTACGACAAATACTTAGCTGATGGTACGGTTCCATATGGACAGATTATCGAATTTTCTTTTCAAAAGAATGCATGGGGAAGTATGGACCAAGCAATTGATTTTTGGGAGAACACTCATAAGAATGCTGATAATGAGGTTTCTAAAGAAATTCTATGGGAAAATTACCGAAGGGATTTGTGGAGTTTAGTCGAGTATGGAACTTCAAGTAATACTATAACGTTACACTTTACTAATATCGGTGGGGCTGGTGGAAGCTATGTTCAATTTGTTAAAAATGATGAAAACACAGAAATCACTAACTTCGATGGAAATGCGTCATATCCAAATAATCCTACTATGAGATATACGGTTCAGAATGCAGATAATAAAGTGATTAAGACAGATGAATTGTGGAAGCAATAGTAATTAAATAGTTATATTTCTTTCCAATCCAAGGAAAAGATTATATTATGCTTGTTCAATACGTATGGTTTCTGTAAGATCGTTGAGGAATGAGCACCCAATTATAATATAAAACTGGTGCATTTTCCGAGTTGAGGCTAAAAGAATTATGACCGTCATTATGACGGTCATTTTTGTTGTTATGGAACGGGGCAGGTTAGTTGAGGTTTATTTTTAAAATTTATTAGTTGGGTGTGTATAAAAAGAGTTACCCAATTACCGGGGGGTTCAGCTATATTTTTAATCAAACTTCATTCTGATTTTTCTCTGCCTTTGTATTAAGGAGTTTGATTATTGTCAATAATGAGAATTAATAAGGGGGAGGCTAGCAATGATTCAAGTAAAAGTATTCGATTATGAGCATGAAAAGGATTTGGAAAAAGAAATGAATCGATTTCTAGAGAAATTAGAGGAGAAAGAACTATTGGATATTAAGTATAACGTGGCAGCCTATCAAGAAGATGTTGAAGACCAGATTTATTGTTTTTCTGCAATGGTTATTTACAGGGCATGACGCTTTGGACGATCATGCCCTATAAACTAGCTATTTTTGAGCCAAATATCTCCCCGCATTTAATCCAGCTAATCTGCCTGTAACCAATGCAGAAGTAATATTGTACCCACCAGTATATCCGTGAATATCCAAAATCTCACCGCAAAAAAATAACCCTTCCGTTAATTTTGAGGCCATCGTTTTTGGTTCAATTTCTTTTACCGAAACACCGCCGCCGGTAACAAAGGCTTTTTCCAGTGAGAGAGTGCCATTCACACTAATCTGAAACTGCTTGATGCTTTTTATAAAGTTTCTCCAATTTTCATGTGGGACTGCCGCTCCCAACGTTGTAGGATCAATCCCATTTCTTTCGAGTAAAAATAATAAATATCGTTCAGGTAGAAATCCTTTTAAACTATTTTTTATCACTTTTTTAGGGTCTTCCTTGTTTATTTTCATAATTTCCTGAAATAACATTTCCTCGGTTTTTGAAGGGAGTGCATCTAAACTCATCAAAACTTCTTTTTTTCCTGTTTTACGAAGTTCCTTCACGACATATTGGCTACAGCGAAGCACGGCTGGGCCACTAATTCCAAAATGGGTAAAAATCATATCCATCTTATGCGTAATAATCGGTTTACCTTTTTGATTTAAGACACTTAAGCTGATATCCCTTAATGACAAACCCTGCAAAGTTTTTTCTTTTATGAAAGGTTCAGAGGAAGTAATCGGAACCTCAGTAGGAAAAAGATCCGTGATGGTGTGACCTGCTTTTTTGGCCCAAGCATATCCGTCACCGGTAGAACCGGTTTGTGGAACTGATTTTCCACCTACGGCAATCACAACAGCTTTCGTACCGATGGTTTCTCCATTTTGTAATTTTACACTGACAACTTTCCCATTTTCATAATCAACGGTTTTCACAGGACAGTTTGTCCATATTTTTACGCCAAGTTGACCAAGCCTGTCTAAAAGGGCGTCGACTACAGATTGGGCTTTATCTGTAACAGGAAACATCCGACCGTGATCCTCTTCCTTTAACTCAATCCCAAGCTTTTCAAAAAAGGAGATGATATCTTCGTTGCTAAATAAGGAAAAGGCACTGTGTAAAAATCGGCCATTCCCTGGTATATGTTTTATAATTTCATCAATTGGTAATCTGTTTGTTACATTGCAACGCCCGCCTCCTGAAATGGCGAGTTTCCTTCCAAGTTTGTCTCCCTTATCTAGTAGTAACACACGTTTCCCTTTTTCACCTGCAGCGATTCCAGCCATTAAGCCAGAAGGCCCACCGCCGATAACTACAACATCATAATTCATTAAAAATCCACCAACTTTTTTAAATATACTTAAAAATCTAATGTTTATTTGTGGAACATTTCAATCGTTGGAAAAAGGATGCATGAATATACACCAATTTTCCTTTTTCAAGTAGCTTTCATATAAAAAGAAAGGTAAACTACTACTAGCATTGTTTCATTTGCTGAATAAAATTATGTTTAGCGTATAGATGTTTCGACAAATTATGATAAAATACAATGTCAGCTTGATTTTAAAAAAATGTCGTAACGATAAAATTTTGAACAGTGTCTGGCCCAAATGCGCCGTACACTTTTCGTTTGTAGGAAGGGATCGTATGTCTTCAAAGCTATTAAGAGGAACCTTCATCCTAACTCTAGGAACAATGGTTTCAAAAGTTCTTGGTTTGTTTTATGTTATTCCGTTTTACCATATAGTAGGATATCGGGGTACCGTTCTTTACAATTATTCATACGTACCATATACCATTTTTATTAGCATTGCAACAGCGGGGGTTCCATTAGCTGTGGCGAAGTTTGTTTCAAAATACAATGCCTTAGAAGAGTATGGAATTGGTAGGAAACTGTTTAAATCGGGACTAGCTGTCATGCTAAGTACAGGTGTTGTTGCTTTCCTTTTGTTGTATCTTTCTGCACCGATGTTAGCAGAAAGTGTAATTCGGGATAAGGACCAGGTTTCGAACGTAAAAGACGTCGTTACGGTTATCAGGGCCGTTAGTTTTGCCTTGATTGTCGTTCCATTTATGAGTTTGATCCGCGGCTTTTTCCAAGGGCACCAATCTATGGGGCCATCTGCCGTATCACAGGTTATTGAACAAATTGTCCGGATTGTTTTTGTGTTAGCTGGCGCTTATGTAGTGTTACATATTATGAAAGGCAGTCTTGTGACTGCAGTTAGTGTGGCGACGTTTGCCGCTTTTATCGGGGCAATCGGGAGTCTTGTTGTGTTAATTTGGTATTGGTATAAACGAAAACCGTATTTAGATGAGATTCTGTTGCAAGATAAGGGTACCATCGATATATCATTAAAACAGATTTATAAAGAAGTATTAATATATGCTGCTCCGTTTGTGTTTGTGGGTATAGCTAATCCGTTATTTCAATTGATTGATCAGTTAACCTTTAACCGGGCAATGGTTTCGATTGGTCTTGCCAAGCAAACAGAATTTGCGCTTAGTGTCTTAAATTTTGAATCACACAAATTAGTGATTATCCCTGTTTCATTGGCAACGGCTTTTTCACTTACGCTTGTACCAAGTGTAACGAAAGCTTTTGTGGAAAATGATCGAAAGGACCTGATTCGTCAGCTAAATCAGACTTTCCAGGTAATGCTATTTTTGACCTTACCAGCAGTAATAGGACTATCGTTATTGGCTGAACCAGTTTATACCGTTTTTTACGAGCATAAGGAACTGGGAACTGAAGTATTACGGGCTTATTCACCAGTGGCTATCCTTTTCGCTCTTTATTCGGTAACAGCAGCTATTTTACAAGGAATTAATGAACAACGGTTTACGATCTTAAGTTTACTTGTTGGATTGTTCATAAAATTGAGCTTAAATATTCCCTTCATTAAAATGTTTGAAACAAGAGGTGCTGTGTTAGCAACTGCACTTGGGTATACAGCTGCAATATTGATCAATATTTATGTGATTAGGAAGTATGCACACTATCCATTTAGACTCGTGGTAAGACGGTCATTATTGATCATCCTGTTTACCTTTTTAATGTTTGTCGGTACTTTTGCCACATATAAGTTATTATTACTATTTTTGTCACCTGCATCAAAGTCACAATCTCTAATTATTATTGGCATTTGTGCCCTTGTTGGAGCAGGAATTTATGTATTTTTGAGTTATCGCACTAAGCTTGTTTATCTACTTTTCGGACAACGGGCAGAAAAGATAAAACAAAAATTACGTTTACCATTTTAAGTGGGAAACAGGTCGCCAAAATTGCGGAGACCTGTTTATTTCTAATTTTTGCACCTTAATGACAGTTTAGCTCTAGGCATATTGATTTTTAATATTGAACAGGATATTCACCAGGATAATCTCTAATTCCTAATCTGCGCTCGATCCGATCTAAACGGCGATCAATACGTTCCACTTGTTGATCAAGACGAGAAACACGGCGTTCTAGCTGGTCAAGCCGCCGATCGAAGCCACCACCACCGGGGAAGCCTCCACCAGGGAAACCACCACCTGGGAAACCTGGGAATTGTTGTTGACGATAATAATCCATCATTGTATCATCTCCTAAATTTATTTGGGTAAGAATGATAACAGTCTATGTAATTTAACATGGGATGGTATAGGCTGATGCCTACATCCTTTTTATTGAATGTTGGGAGGGGTTTTGATGAGAATAGATAAGATGTTGGCAAATCTCGGGTTTGGTAGCAGAAAAGAAGTGAAGCAGCTTCTTAAAACGGGTGCGGTAAATATTAATGATAAAGTTGTAAAAGACTCCAAATTTCAGGTTAATCCGGAACATGATGTAGTCATCTTAAATGGTGAAGTGGTCGAATATAAGCAATTTATCTATTTAATGATGAACAAACCCCCAGGGGTTATTTCAGCAACAGAAGATAACCATGATGAAACGGTTATCGATTTATTGGGTCAGGACGATCTTGTCTTTGAACCATTCCCGGTAGGACGTTTGGATAAGGATACCGAAGGGCTACTGTTAATCACGAATGATGGCCAATTGGCTCATCAGCTTCTTTCACCCAAAAAGCATGTTCCAAAGCTGTATTACGCTGTTATCGAGGGAGTGGTAACGGAAGAGGATGTAGAAGCTTTTAAAGAGGGTGTAACCTTAGATGACGGCTATTTAACAAAACCGGGAGAGTTAACTATTTTAAAAGCTGGAATAAGGTCTGAGATTGAGCTTACGATTACTGAGGGGAAATTCCATCAAGTGAAACGAATGTTTCAAGCGGTTGGGAAAAAGGTTGTCTATTTAAAAAGAATGACGATGGGGCCACTAAAGCTTGATCAAGGGCTTGAATTAGGGGAATACCGTGAACTGACAGAAGAAGAAATTGAACAGTTAATAACATATGAAAAATAGAAAAATGGAAGGTGCCCGGAGCTGGCAGTTTTCTACTTCAAAAGTTTATATGTTCTAAAATCAAAAAAATCGTCCAAGGACGATTTCTTTTTGTATAAGGGTTTACTATTTTATTAAGATGACATCTTTACCTTTTTATGAGTTGTTGTCCATCTGCCGCGGCTGGGACTTTCTACTAGGTCATTGTAAGCCAAGACATTCAAATCTCTTTGGATGGTACGAGGAGTGATCCCAAATTCCTCTACAAGATCTTGTGTCGAAACTGTCCCATTTTTCTGAATAAACATGTAGATGGATTTGATACGGTTTAACATCCGGTTAGTCGAAGGTTTCAAAAAACCACTCCCTATCCTTTTTTCAAACCTATGGCAAATTCCTGCATCCGACTGGCTCATGAAGTATTATGACTTCAAGCTATGTAGTTTCCCTTCTACAGACAACTCCTTTTCTGGTAAAATATGCGATTGTCAATATCTAATATTATTGTACAACTGTTCACAGAAAATTTCTACTTAATCAAAGAAATTTAACAAAGTCTTAATTTTTTCTGAAAAAATAAGCTCTTTGCTCCTTTCTGTGCAATTAGTATACAATATGGTAATAAAAGGGGGAAATATGATAGTAGTTTGAAAATTTAGAAAATAAATTAATTTACATACCTCAAAACGGTATTTTGAAAATAAAAATCTGTAGATATGAAGCCCAATACGAATAGTGTTTTGGAAAAGATATTATGTATAATGGTACTATCAGGAAAGTTTGGTTATCCAAAAACATTTTGAATGAGGAGGTTCTATCTTTGCAACAAATTGATTGGACTCAAGAGGTTGAAAAAAGAAAGAATAATTTAATTCAAGAAACTCAAGACCTTTTACATATAAAAAGTGTATTGGATGAACAACATCCAACTTCAGACGCACCGCTTGGTAGAGAGGTAAAAAAGGCTTTAGATTTTATGCTTAATCTTGGTGAAAAAGATGGATTCACAGTCAAGAATGTAGGTAACTTAGCTGGCCATATTGAATTCGGCTCGGGAGAAGAGTTGGTCGGAATATTATGCCATGTTGATGTCGTTCCAGAGGGTGACGGGTGGAGTAGTGATCCATTTGAGGCAGAAATACGGGATGGAAAAATATTTGCTAGGGGAGCTATGGATGATAAAGGTCCAACTATGGCAGCTTATCATGCCATGAAAATAGTAAGAGATCTTGGTGTACCCATAAATAGGCGTGTACGAATGATTATCGGTACCGACGAAGAAAGCAATTGGCGTTGTGTGAACCATTATTTTAAACATGAAGAAATGCCAACCATGGGATTTGCACCAGATGCAGATTTTCCTATCATCCATGCTGAAAAGGGAATCGCTGATTTTGATCTTGTTCAATCAGTGGTAATTGAGCCCGATGATAAATTCCAAGTTGAAATTCTCACTTTTCAATCTGGAAAGCGCTACAATATGGTTCCCGATTTTGCAAAAGCGGAATTAATGGTTCAGCAACCGCATACAGACTTAGTGCAGTGTTTTGCAGACTTTTTAAAAAAGAAAAGGCTAACAGGAAAGCAGTATGTTGAAGGTGGCAAACTGGTTCTAGAATTGGAGGGTGTATCTGCCCACGGAATGGAGCCAAGGAACGGGAAAAATGCTGGGCTGTATTTAGCATCGTTCTTATCAAAATTTAATTTGGAACCTAAGGCGAAACATTTTATTAAATTTGTTGTTCGTTTTTTTGCTCAGGATTCTCGCGGCAAGGAATTAGGAATTCAATACACCGATGATATTTCCGGGGAATTAACCATCAATGTTGGTAAACTTAGATTTTCAAAGGAAGAGGGAGGACGCTTAGGATTAAACCTCCGTTATCCCGTTACACACCAGATTGAGGATTCAAAGAAAAAACTTGAAAACTTGTTACAAGAAGAAGGGTATACGATCATTAATTTTTCAAATTCTAATCCGCATTACGTAGATGAAAAGGATAGGTTGATTCAAATTTTAAAAAAGGTGTATGAGGAGCAAACGGGAGAAAAAGCCGAATTACTGGCAATTGGCGGAGGAACCTATGCTCGGTCCTTAAAGTCAGGTGTGGCTTTTGGACCGCTTTTTCCAGGAAGAGAAGATATTGCCCATCAAAAGGATGAATATATCATAATAGAAGATTTACTAAAAGCGACTGCTATCTATGCTCAAGCAATTTATGAGTTGACCCGATCTACAAACTAATTTGGGGGAATCAAGGATGAAGTATGCAATTTTAAATGGGGAATTCGTTGAGCGAAGCCAGGCAAAGGTTGATATTGAAGATCGTGGTTACCAATTCGGTGATGGGATTTACGAGGTAATTCGAGTTTACAATGGTACCATGTTTGCTGAGCAAGATCATTTGCTACGGTTAGTGGAATGTGCAAAAAAAATAAACTTGGTGCTCTCTTTATCTATAGCGGAAATGAAAAAACAACTTCAAACCCTTATTGTGAAAAATGAACTTGGTTTTGGGATTGTATATTTGCAATTTACCAGAGGAGTTGCACCACGAAATCATGCCTTTCCTGTACCAAGTACAATCGGGTCTTTTGTGGCCTATACAAAAGAGCTTGAACGACCGCTAACGTCAATAAATTCCGGTATTAAAGCAGCTTTAGTTGATGATATTCGCTGGTTTCATTGTGATATAAAAAGCCTAAATCTATTAGGGAATCTATTAGCAAAACAACAGGCGGTCGAGGCAGGGTGCGGTGAAGCCATCCTCCATCGCGACAAGACCATAACGGAAGGAAGCTCATCTAATATATCAATTATTAAGAACGGTGTCCTACGCACTCACCAGGCTGACCGATATATTTTGAATGGAATTACTAGGCAACAAATGCTGGCAATTTGCCGAAAAAATGAAATTACGGTTGAAGAAAAAGCTTTTACAGTTGAAGAATTGCTATCAGCGGATGAAGTCTTTATCTCAAGTACAACTGCGGAAATAACCCCTGTTGTAGAAATATCAGGTACCAAAATTGGGAACGGTGTACCTGGTTCTATTACTACAAAGTTACAACATCTACTTGAAGCAGAAATTAAACTTCAATGTGGTCCGATTCAATAATACGAAAATATTAGGGGCTGACTCGAATGAATGAGTCAGCCCCTAAATTATGAAAATAAAATAATTACTCGGTTTGAAATAAGTCGCTTGATAAATAACGTTCTCCGGAATCGGAGGCAATACATACGACCACATCATTTGGAGTTAGACTTTTAGCAACCTCAATGGCTGCAAAGCAGGCTCCACCCGATGATGGACCAACCAATATTCCTTCTTCTTTGGCAAGTTTGCGGGTGATGGAGTAGGCATCTTCATCTTTGATTTTGTGTATCTTATCATATACATTTTGATTTAGAACGTCTGGTATAAATCCTGGACTTGTGCCTACAAGCTTATGGTTACCGGGCTTTCCACCAGAAAGTACAGGGGACCCTGCTGGCTCCACTACATGGACAGATAGGTTGGGATAAAAATCTTTCAGTGCCTCTCCCGTTCCAGTGATGGTTCCGCCAGTCCCTGCCGTTGCCACAAAAGCAGCTAGTGGTTTACCAATTATTTTCATTGCATCGATGATTTCTAGAGCCGTGGAATGACGATGAGCATCCGGATTGGCTTGGTTTTCAAATTGCATCGGAATAAAGCTATTCGGAATTTTTGCTGCAAGCTCTTGGGCTTTTTTAATCGAACCAGGCATCTTTTCGGCACCAGGGGTAAGGACTACCTCTGCACCATAAGCTTTTAATATATTGATCCGTTCCTTCGTCATCGTGTCTGGCATTACTAGAATAGCTCGGTATCCACGTGCAGCAGCGTTCATGGCTAGTCCAATGCCCGTATTTCCACTTGTTGGTTCAATAATCGTTGCCCCAGGGGTCAATTTTCCTTCTTTTTCTGCCACCTCAATCATGTTAAAGGCCGCCCTGTCTTTAACACTTTTGCTTGGATTAAAAAACTCTAACTTGAGATAAACTGCTGCCCCATTTTCTGGTGCTAGACGATTTAATTTTACTATTGGCGTATTTCCAATTAACTCGGCCATGTTTTTCGCAACTTTCACTAGAAAACTTCCCTTCGTATTTATTATGAAAACATGAATATTTGCTTAAAATGAAATAAGACAATAACTGTACATTGTTCTCCTGCTGTTTACGTTTGTTATAATTATTCTATTAAATGCTAAAATAAAATCACATCTTAATAATACGAAGGAATTCATTACATTTCAAATATTGCTTTCGTATATACAGGGAAATCCTAGCTGAAAGGGTGTCATAATATGGAACAACAGACTCACTTTTTCTTTGCATTAAGACTGCCGTTAGAAGTGAAAGAGGAACTAAAAGATTTGTCAGATCAAGTAAAAAAGATGTTTCCGTTTTCAAGATGGGTGCATGAACAAGATTATCATATTACCCTTGCATTCTTAGGGAATGCAGACAAAGTTCAGCTTGAACGTGCAAAGGAACTTATCCATCAACAAACGATTGACAGCGAATCCTTTTCATTAAAAATTGATAATCTTGGTGTTTTTGGAAGAAAGGATTTCCCAAGAATTTTTTGGGCAGGAGTTCAAACAGAAGAAAGATTACATATAGTAAGAAAACAAGTGTTTTTAGCTTGTAAACAGGCAGGTTTTCAGTTAGAATCTCGCCCTTTTCACCCACATATTACTTTAGCAAGAAAATGGTCAGGAGATAACCCTTTTCCAATCTCTCAATTTGATGATGAAAAGATTTTAAACCATCCTTTGTCGTTTACAGGAAGTGAAATCGTTTTATACCAGACCCATCTTGATAAAACTCCTAAATATGAGGCAATTGCTTCTTTTCCGTTAAATAGCAGATAATTTGAGGAAGAGAGGAAAGATAACATTCAAATAAGAGGTTGGTTAGATGAAAAAAATACATTTTATCATAAATCCGATGGCGAAAAATGGGTATGGTTTGAGTACTTGGAATAAAGTAGAGGAAGAATTAGAAAAAAGGGGAATTCCTTTTCAGGCTTTTTTCACAGCGTACCATGGCCATGCCAAGGAATTAGCCCGATCAATTGCAGAGAATGTGGATGGGGAAACAGTAGGTCTTGTTGCTGTTGGAGGCGATGGGACACTTCACGAGATCATAAATGGAATCATAAAATATCCAAATATAGTGGTAGGCGTTATTCCCGCAGGATCAGGGAATGATTTTTCTAGGGGGTTGTTCATTCCCAAGGACCCACTTGTTGCATTAGATCACATTATTAGCAAGGCTTCTATTCAACCTGAATATATTGATGTTGGAAAGATGATCAATTCTGAGAAAGAAGAACAATATTTTGTCAATAATATGGGGGCGGGATTTGATGCAGAGGTTGCACAAGCCGCTAATCGTTCTCGACTCAAGGCACTTCTAAATCGCTATTCACTAGGAATGTTAATATACGTAATGATTCTTTTAAAAAAATTAGCATCCTTTCGGTGTCGGACTGTAGAAATGACGATTGATGGGAAAGATTATACTTTTCCGTTAACATGGTTTGTTACCGTTGCAAATCAGCCCTATTATGGGGGAGGGATGCTTATCGCTCCTGGTGCATCTCCAATAGACGGTGAACTAAATATCATTGTTGTCAATAATCTATCAAAGTTAAAACTACTAGCTGTTTTTATCAGTGTTTTCTGGGGAGGGCATACAAGGTTTAAAGAAGTGACTACATTAAAAGGTAAAAATATAAAAATTACCACCTCAGAGCCTTTATTAATTCATTTAGATGGTGAGATAAAGGGCTATACTCCTATTACAGTGCAAGTCGTAAATAAATCATTATCAATCATTGCCAGGAAAGACAACTTAGGTGAAGAGGAAGTGAAGGAGTTGAACGCTCATGAGTACCGTTGATCGTTTATTCTATGCTTACTTGGATGAAATGAACGTCATTACCATTCTCCTCCCTAAAATGTATCACTACGGCATTTCGACCTTGTTTTTTTTAATAGACGGAAAGAATCAGAAGCAAAACCTTGATATTCAGGAAATTCTCCCATTAGGTAACGAAATAAAGTATATTTGCACACCAGAGTTTGAACCTGAAATTGGCATTCAAAATTGGATTGTTGATGAACATGGAGGAAAATCCGATCTTCAAATCGGTTCCGTTATTCGTACACAAGAGTTTGATCAGCTTTTTTTTTATGAAGGTAAAGATTTAGGGGTAACTTTTTCCACGGAAAAAGTTACTTTCAAACTCTGGGCTCCGACTGCAACTATGGTAAAAGTAAAGTTGACAACTCCAAGTCAAGACCAGACAGAAGAATTTATCATGAATCGAGGCAAAAAAGGGGTTTGGTCGATTGAAAAAATGGGGGATTTTGAAAGGTTTCAATATTCCTTTCTTGTTTGTGTAAATAGAGTTTGGAGAGAAGCGGTGGATCCATACGCAGTAGCCGTAACCGCAAATGGGACCCATGGTGTTATTGTTGATCTTAATAAAACAAGGTCCTTTCTATCCACGACCAAGCTTGACCTGCCCCAACTTTATAGTCCCCTTGATGCAATTGTTTACGAAACACATATAAGAGATTTTACGATTCATCCATCAAGTGGAGTTAGAAATAAAGGAACATACCTTGGGGCTGCAGAAACGGACACAATCGGTAAAGATGGAGAATTAACTTGTTTGTCTTATGTCAAAAACCTAGGTGTTACTCATATAGAATTGTTACCATTTAATGATTTTGCTGGTGTGGATGAGTTAGCAGTCAAGAAAGAATATAATTGGGGCTATAATCCGCTCCATTTTAATGTTCCAGAAGGAAGTTTTTCTAGCAATCCAAATAATCCTTATGCAAGAATTAATGAACTCAAAGCATTGATAGAGACAATTCATCAGCAAGGTATCCGGGTCATAATGGATGTAGTATACAATCATGTTTTTATCCGTGAGCAAGCTTCTTTCGAAAAAATAGTTCCTGGCTACTTTTTTCGCCATGACCAGTTTGGGATGCCTTCAAACGGAACTGGAGTCGGAAACGATATCGCATCAGAACGGTTAATGGTAAGGAAAATGATCGTTGACTCTATTGATTTTTGGATGAAAGAATACCAAGTTGATGGATTTCGTTTTGACTTAATGGGAATTCTTGATATAGATACGATGAACGAAGTGAGAAAGAAAGTGGATGAAACTGACTATACGGCTCTGATAATCGGTGAGGGGTGGGACTTGAATACGCCTATTCCAGGAGAAAAAAAGGCGAATATTCGAAATCAAAAAAAGCTACCAAGAATTGCCCAATTTAATGATTGGTTCCGTGATTCCATTAAAGGGAGTACCTTTAATTTATATGACCGTGGTTTTGCACTAGGGAATGAACATTTTTATGATGCCGCTAAGCAAGTGTTAGCGGGGAGTATTGGAACAGAAAAGGCAACACAGGGGATTTTTCTTGAACCCATTCAAACCGTTAATTATATTGAATCACATGATAACCATACACTTTGGGATAAGTTAACAGTGTGTTGTCAAGGAAGTGATCATGAAACCCGAAAAAAACGCCATCGGCTGGCTACTGCCATGGTAATATTCTCTCAAGGCATCCCTTTTATCCACAGTGGTCAAGAATTTTTTCGAACAAAAAAGGGAATAGGCAATAGCTATCAATCTCCTGATGAAATAAACTGGCTTGATTGGGATAGAAAATCCTTTTATCATAATCATGTGGATTTTATAAAAGGCATTATAGAAATAAGGAAATCTCACCGGGCTTTTAGACTTCCAGAAGCAAAGGCAATTCGAGAACATGTAACATTTCTAGATTTCCCGAAACCACTGATAGGTTATTTTTTAAAGGAAGTAGGTCAGTATGGGAAATGGGAATCTATCTTGGTATTGTTCAATCCAACACTTCAATGTATGAGAGTCAGCCTTCCTAAAGAAGGGGCATGGAATGTTTTGGTAGAAGAACATAAAGCAAGCATTTTATCAATTGGGATAACAAGTTCTAGTCACTATTTAATACAGCCTTTGAGCGTATCTGTACTCGTTCAATAAGTCAATGTATGATGGTGAAAAAGCATTTTGTCACGAAGACACTTGACGAAAAAAGCAAATAGGGGATAAAATTGATGAAGATAGCTATTATTTTGGATTAAGTAGCTATCCTTTTTTGTGAAAAAGGGGCGGAGCGCCGCCTTATTAATATATAATGATTAACGAGCATTGCGCCCAATCCTTTAAAGATGAGACCATCATTGAAGATGAATGATCAAACTTTGTCTTATCTGGATTAAATTGGGCGCTTATGTTTTTATTAATAAAACTTTGGGCAGTCCTTTTATCAGTAGATTATCAGACATTTGAGGGAAATTGCGAACTAATTGAAGGTGAACAACTTTGGAGCATATATTTGGACAAGAATGGGAAATTGTTCCTGCAGGAGGGGCAACTGGAAAAGCCTTTTTTGCTCAACATGAAGAACAAAAGCTTTTTTTAAAACGAAATTCCTCTCCATTTTTAGCCGTTTTATCGGCTGAAGGGCTCGTCCCGAAATTGGTTTGGACTAAGAGGTTGGAGACTGGGGATGTTATTACAGCTCAGCAATGGTTAAATGGTAGAGAGTTAACGCCAACCGAAATGAATCATGAAAAAGTAGCAAAACTATTAAGAAAGATTCATCAATCAGAACCATTAAAAGGAATGTTGAGCAGACTTGGAAAGGCCCCGTTAAATCCTGAACCATTTTTTCAAAAGGTACAAGACGGATTGGACCAAGAATTAATGCAAATTCCTTCAGTGAAAAAATCTACTGAGTTTTTGGCAATGGAAGTTCACAAAGTTGAGTGTGACCAATTTGTCGTTTGTCATGGTGATGTAAATCATAACAACTGGTTGCTTGGCAATAACAACCAGCTGTACTTAATTGATTGGGACGGAGCAATGATTGGTGATCCAGCCATTGATTTAGGATTGTTGTTATACTGGTATATTCCTAAAAAAGAGTGGCAAAAATGGTTAGAACTCTATGGGATTCAAGTTACAGACCATTTAAAGCTGAGGATGAAGTGGTATGTATTAGCACACACCTTATCATCCATTCAATGGCATAAAAGGAAAGCACGATTTCCAGAAATGAAAAGATGGATTGAATACTTAGATAAGATTCTTTAAGAGTATTGGTCAATATCACTAACCCATTCTGATAAACGTTGTTGGTTCGATTCAATATGTTGATCAAGATGTTGAGTTTGTACGCCGTGTTGACTGTAATCATAAATTTCTTGCAAAACTGTTTTTACATCAGTATTTATATTAGAATTTACCATCAACGATTTGACCAATCGTTCTAATTGTTCACATTCTGAGATAGATCCACAACAATCCGATTGATGATTGTTTAAGATATCTTTTAATAAATTTACTTGATCTTGATGATCTAATGGCATTTAAATCCGTCCTTTCATAAAGGAATTCACTCTTAATTTGTGAATTCCTTTTTTGATTTATACATGGGTAACCAACTGGAAATAGGTGAAAAAATAAGCACCCATTTTTTTTAGCTTGCAACAGGCGGTTAGCCATGCTATTGTTTGAAACGTATATAAATTTAGGGGTGTCACAAATGAGATTACGAAATAAACCATGGGCAAAAGATAAATTAGATCAGTATCCTCAGTATGTCATTTCAGGGCCAGAATTATTAAAAGGAAAATGGAATGGTGTATTTGACAAGGTTCAGCCAATTCATATTGAAATTGGTACAGGAAGAGGTCGCTTTGTTACGGAGATGGCGAAAGCTAATCCGGAAATTAATTATTTGGGAATTGAGGTTCAACAAAGTGTGATCGTAACGGCATTGGACCGGTTGATCGAGGCTGAGCTTCCCAATATAAAGCTGCTTAATGTGAATGCTGGTGATGTAACGGAGTTCTTTGAAAAGGGAGAAGTCGAGCGGATTTATTTAAATTTTTCTGATCCGTGGCCTAAAAGTCGCCATGCAAAGCGACGTTTAACTTACAAAACCTTTTTGAAACAGTACGAAGAAATTTTGATCAATCAAGGAGAAATCCATTTTAAAACGGATAATCAGGGGTTGTTTGAATACTCTCTTAAGAGCTTTTCTGAATATGGATTGCTGTTACAGTATGTCAGCCTAGATCTCCACAACAGCAATTTTGAAGGGAATATCATGACAGAATACGAAGAGAAATTTTCAAAAAAAGGCCATCGCATATTCCGATCAGAAGTAAAATATCGATAAAATTAGTTTACTGCAACGCAGTGAAGTGCTATTGGGTGCCTGACCCCCACTACTTTAAAGTGATAAAGAAGTGGGGGTCAGGTTTTTTTATAGTTGTTGAACAGATAATATGGTTCCGGTGGTTGCATCGGCAATAAATTCAAATTGTTTTGTTTCATCGTCTACTTTTTTGGAAATACCGCCTTTATATACACGATATTGTATTTTATCTTTTACATATGGTTCAGCTTCCATGTGAATCCAGGAACCAAGAATCGGTCCTTGTTCTTTAAAGGTCGTTTTTATCTTCTCAAGGACTTTTTCTGGCGTTACCGTCTGGGTGTGTCCCTTCTGAAAAAGATAATATGCAGTTATTCCCCCAGCAAGTCCAGAGCCAACCCCCATTAAAAATGACTTCCAATTCAAAACAAAACACCACCTTTTAGTAAATCTTAAAACTACTTCGTTTTGGGTACCTTTTCAATTCCCATCATACCAGAAATGATCATTAGAGTTCATTTATCTTAGAAAAAATTAATGTTATAGTGAATAGATAACAGCAGAAGTGGAATGAAGTGTAAAATTTAAGTAATATAAATATATACATAATGCAAACATAAAACTCACTAAAAGGAGTAAAAAAAATGAACGAACAGACGTTAAAACTTTTTCAAACATTAACGGAACTACCAGGAGCACCTGGTAATGAACATGCAGTTCGTCAATTTATGAAAGAGGAATTAAGGAAATATAGTGATGAAGTGGTACAAGATAAACTTGGCAGTATTTTTGGAATAAAAAAAGGTGAAGCATCAGGCCCAACCATTATGGTGGCCGGTCATATGGATGAAGTTGGCTTTATGGTCACCGCCATAACTGAAAACGGAATGATCCGCTTTCAGCCTCTTGGTGGATGGTGGAGTCAGGTATTATTAGCTCAGCGAGTTCAAATCATCACCAACAATGGCCCTATTATCGGGGTAATCGGTTCAATCCCACCGCATCTTCTTGATGAAGGAACAAAAAATAAACCAATGGAAATTAAAAATATGCTAATTGATATTGGTGCAGACGACCATGAAGATGCTATCAAGATTGGTATTAAGCCCGGCCAACAAATTTTACCGATTTGTCCATTTACACCGATGGCTAATAATAAAAAGATTTTAGCTAAGGCATGGGATAATCGCTACGGCTGTGGTTTAGCAATTGAATTGCTTCAAGAACTCAAAGATGAAAAACTCCCAAATATTCTTTATTCCGGAGCGACTGTTCAAGAGGAAGTTGGGCTAAGAGGTGCACAAACAGCAGCAAACATGATTAAACCAGATCTATTTTTTGCACTTGATGCCAGCCCTGCTAATGACATGACTGGAGATAAAAAGGAATTTGGCCATTTAGGCAAAGGAGTATTACTAAGAATACTTGACCGCACAATGGTGACACACCGCGGTATAAGAGAATTTATTCTTGACACAGCTGAAACACATCATGTTCCATATCAATATTTCGCTTCCCAGGGTGGAACAGATGCAGGACGAGTTCATATGTCAAATGAAGGAATTCCAAGTGCTGTAATTGGAGTTTGTTCTCGCTATATTCATACACACGCTTCCATTATTCATGTAGATGATTACGCTGCTGCAAAAGAATTATTGATTAAGCTTGTAAAAACTTGTGATCAATCTACAGTTGATACGATCCGTCAAAATTATTAAAAGATAGGCTGTGTTATAGCTCAATGTTGATTGGAGTGGAGGGCGCGAAGACTCCTGCGGGAGCAGCGGGACAGGTGAGACCCCGCAGGCGCTTTAGCGCCGAGGAGGCTCACCGCCCGCCCCTAAGGTGCGCAAAGCGCCTGGAACGGAAATCAACATTCTAGTTTAACAGAGCCAAAAGATCAAGGAGGCAGATTAATTCTGTCTCCTTTATTTAGGATGATTGAAAGGAGAAGGACATGGAACGGTCTATAAATATGAAAATCATTATTGGAACAAAAAATCCAGCAAAGATAGAGGCTGTTAAGCAAATATTTACAAACAACCATTATGAATTTGAAGCCATAAACGTAGCATCAGGTGTTAGTGAACAACCCTTTTCAGATGAAGAAACAATAAAGGGGGCTATTAACCGGGCTAAGCAAGCATTAATTTTAGGAAAGGGCCAAATTGGAATTGGACTTGAAGGTGGAGTGGAAGATACAGTCTTTGGACTGTTCTTATGTAATTGGGGGGCTCTCGTCTCCGAAAATGAGCAACCTTTAATCGCTGGAGGAGCAAGAATATTACTTCCTGAAGAGGTCGCAGATCGATTAAGAAAAGGAGAAGAACTTGGTCCAGTTATGGACGATTTTACAAAAAAGAAAAATATCCGAAAGAATGAAGGAGCAATAGGGATCTTTACAAATGGAATCATTCCAAGGGCTGACATGTTTTCCCATGTAACAAAGCTCTTATTTGGGCAGTATCAATATCGTGAAAATATCACAAAATAAAAAATATATATAAATATTTTAAAAAATCGTAAAAAAATTGTCATACATAATTTAGTCATTGCTAGAAATAAGGGGTTATGATTTAAACGGATAATATCGTCTAGCAGGGAGGATAAAAAATGACAAGACTCTTCAAGGGAGCCTTGCTTTTAATGGCAACTGTTTTATTACTAAGCGCATGTTCAGGTAATGCAAAGGAAGAACAAAAAGCTACAAATGATAAGGTAGTGAAAATGTTCAACAGTACTCCAAAAAAGGCAAATAACAAAAATAAAGATATCCGTTTTTATCTACCTTTTGGGTTTGAAATTAAAGAGAAATCAGCTAATAATATTTTGCTGAAAAATGGGTCGAAAAAATATATCCTTTTTTATAATCCAAACGAAACTACAGTCAGCAAAGTCGTCTATAATGCAACAATAGGCATTAATGAAAAATTTGAATATAAGAAAACATATAAAAAAGATGATCAATTTGGGTTTTTGTTAATTAGAAAGCTAGACAAAAATCTTCAGGAAGTTACGGTTGGAATTGGTGGGGTCAAAATCACCACAGAAACAAAAACAAAAAGCATGAAATCAGATGCCGAAACGATGATGCAAATCGTGAAATCTGTAAAAATAGTTGAGAAGACCAACAAGAAATAGAATCGAACCTAAGCCAAAATAGGCTGCCACAGTTCTTGCACTGTGGTATTTTTTTCTTGATCATTTCATGTGTTGCATAAAAGTGGACTGGATAAGCAACTTCCTGCTATGCTATGGATAATTAAATAAGGTAAAATATTAGGTAATGTGGGAAACATATTTTTGAGGTGAAATGAAATGGAAAAATTAGAATCATATGAGCAATATACTGAACTGCGGGATAATGGAAAGCATATCTTTTTATTTTCTGCTGATTGGTGTCCAGATTGTCGTGTAATTGAACCAGTATTACCAGACATTGAAGCAAAATTCTCGGATTATACATTTGTCTATACAGATCGTGACCAATTTATTGATTTATGTGTTGAATTGGACATTTTTGGAATCCCAAGTTTTATTGCGTTTGAAGATGGGCGTGAGCTAGGACGTTTTGTTAGTAAGGATCGCAAAACCCAAGAGGAAATTGAAAATTTTATCGCTGGACTAAAATAATTCCTTTCTTCTTCCCTCCATCCGTTTTTAAGTGGAGGGATTTTGTTTGATTACTCCGAATGATTGAGGGGCTTTAAATGGATACGAAAAAAATGAAAACAGAATTGGAAAAACGACTAAAGCATCCAAGTCGCAGTTTTATTTTTGACCGGGAAAAGGACCAGCTTAGAATCGAAAACATTCGTACAGGGAAGGGGATAACTGTTTCACTTCCTGGAATTATCGCTAAATGGCACGAGCAAAAAGATCAGGCAATTGATGAGGTCGTTTACTTCGTTGAAGAAGGCCTTCAGGCGATGAAAGAAGATCAGGTGCACCTAACTGGGAATGAGAGCAAAATCTATCCAGTAATCCGTTCTACGTCATTTCCAGCCCATTCAACGGATAATGTCCTGTTTATTTTTGACGAGCATACAGCCGAAACCCGAATTTACTATGCTTTGGATTTAGGGAATTCCTATCGTCTAATTGATGAAAACTTGTTAAAGAGCGAGGGCTGGACGCTTGAGCGGATACGGGAAACAGCCTTATTTAACGTTAGAGCATTACCCATAAATATGAAAGAGGATTTAGTCGCTGGAAATAAATATTACTTCGTCAGATCAAATGACGGTTACGATGCCAGTAGAATTTTGAATCAAGCCTTTTTGAAAGAGATGGAAGAGAAAATTTCCGGGACAATGGTATTGGCAGTACCACATCAGGACGTTCTGATAATTGCCGATGTTCAAAATGATACTGGGTATGATATATTGGCCCAAATGGCGATGAGCTTTTTTTCTAGCGGTCGCGTTCCGATAACGGCATTGTCGTTTCTATATGAAAACAGTGAGCTTGAGCCCATTTTTATTTTAGGGAAGAATAGAAAAAAAGAAAAATAAGGATCACCTCGGTGATCCTGTTTTTTTTTAGAAAATAGTGGCTAATCCAAGGTTATTTTCATAAATCGGTGATTTTATCTCCTATTTTTCAGATTAACTGTTAAAATAATGATGGTAAAAGAATGCAGAAAGAGTTGATCAGCAATGGATTGGTTCAAAAAAATATTCCGAGTATTTAAAGATAATTCAGATGTAGCTGAGGATTTATATGAATATAAACGAGATCTACCGAAAAATGTAACAAAGAAAAATGATGGTTCAAAAGCAGTGAATGCCAAGATTACATACCAATACCCAAGAGGTGCTTTCAGGTTTCCAGCCATTCCTGATGTAGAGGTTCCACAGCGAGCACCAAGGCAAAATAGAAAAGTTGTTGACTCACAAGTTTTACAAGAAAATAAGAAAGTAGAACAACCTGGACCACAACAGCACGGACATAAGCCACAAAGGCACAGGCAAAAGGAGGTTGTCACGTTAAAAAAAGAGCAAGAAAGTATCCAACCTTTAAATAATGTTAAACCCAAAAAGGAAATAAGACGTCACGGTCCGTTTCGACCCACCGAAATACCTTCACCGATTTATGGTTATGGAAGACCAAGGAATTTGCAGGTGATTGAACATGAATTAACTGGATTTTTACACGAAGAAGTAATTAGCCAGTTAATTGAGACTTCACATCAAGAAGAGACAAACCGGAAAATAGAAACTACACATGAAGAAATGATGAATAAATTTCCAGAGCTTGAACACGAAGAGGAAGCAACTAACAAATTACCAGAGCTTGCACATGAAGAGGAAGCAACTAACAAATTACCAGAGCTTGCACATGAAGAGGAAGCAACTAACAAATTACCAGAGCTTGCACATGAAGAGGAAGCAACTAACAAATTACCAGAGCTTGCACATGAAGAGGAAGCAACTAACAAATTACCAGAGCTTGCACATGAAGAGGAAGCAACTAACAAATTACCAGACCTATCACATGAAAAAGAAGCTCTACACAAATTAACTGACCTTTCACATGCTGACATTTCAAATGAAGATACTGAAGTTCTGCCGGAACTAGAGCTAGTTACTTATGAAGAAATCGCTGTCAGTCAAGAACAATTTCATGAAGAATTGTATGTACCTGGACAATTAGAAATGGAAGCGAGTTATGACATAAAAAAAGCGGATGTGGGCGAACACCAGAACGAACAGATTGAGGTTGAAGAAAATAACATAACAGCCAACCAAACAAGAAGATCCACTATTCCTTTTAATGTCCTTATGCTCAAGCAGGACCGTCAAAAACTGGTTCAGCAAAAACATCATTTTTCTGAAAAACAAGAAAAAATTGCAGTGGAAATTGAACCGGTGATACAGCCGACAGACTTACAAAAAGCAGAACCATTTCCACCAGATAACCCTATAATTCATGAAAAACCAGTAATTCAACCAGAAACACTGGCACTTAACCATGAAATAGATCTTGAAAGCTATCAATTTCCTGAAGAGAATTTGCTCTTGCCGCCGGTTATACAAGAAGCAAACGAAGAATGGCTCCAAGAACAAGAAGACCTATTAAATCGAACATTATCTGATTTTAATGTTGGGGCAAAGGTTGTAAATGTTACCCAGGGTCCTTCTGTAACAAGGTTTGAAGTTCAGCCAGATCCGGGTGTTAAAGTTAATAAAATCACCAATTTACAAGACGATATTAAGTTGAGCTTGGCAGCCAAGGACATCCGGATTGAGGCACCAATTCCGGGGAAACACACGATTGGGATAGAAGTACCAAACCATTCAAGTCGTCCTGTATTAATTAGTGAAATTCTCAATAGTTCTCCATTTCGGGAAAATCCGTCGCCATTAACTGCAGCGCTTGGACTAGATATTTCTGGTAATCCTGTTGTCACTGATTTGAGAAAAATGCCACATGGTTTAATTGCTGGTGCAACTGGTTCAGGGAAAAGCGTCTGTATCAACACAATTCTAACAAGCCTTTTATATAAAGCGAATCCGAACGAGGTAAAATTGTTGTTAATCGATCCTAAGATGGTAGAATTAGCACCATATAATCATATTCCACACCTTGTAAGTCCAGTGATAACCGATGTGAAAGCAGCGACAGCGGCACTTAAATGGGCAGTAGATGAAATGGAACGTCGGTATGAGTTATTTGCTCATACGGGCGCTAGAGAAATCTCAAGGTATAATGAAATGGCTGAAGGAGCAAAGCAGTATGCCCAAAAGCTACCTTACATTCTAATTGTCATTGATGAGTTAGCTGATTTAATGATGGTAGCTCCGGCTGATGTAGAAGAAGCGGTATGCCGGATTGCCCAGAAGGCACGGGCTTGTGGAATCCATTTAATTATTGCCACACAGCGACCGTCAGTTGATGTAATAACTGGATTAATTAAAGCAAATATCCCAACACGAATTGCCTTTTCCGTATCATCTCAGATAGATTCTAGAACGATTATTGACATGAGCGGTGCTGAAAAGTTGCTTGGCCGTGGTGATATGCTTTTCCTTGAAAACGGAACATCAAAACCTGTTCGTCTCCAAGGAACTTATATTTCAGATATTGAGATTGATAAAGTAGTGGATCACGTTCGTAGTCAGAGCGAGCCTGAGTACTTATTTGAGCAGACAGAATTACTCAAAAAGGCTCAAGTGAATGAAGAGGAAGATGAACTTTTTTATGAAGCCTGTGAGTTTATAATCGAGCAAGGCGGAGCGTCTACTTCAAGCTTGCAGCGCAGGTTTAAAATTGGTTATAATCGGGCAGCAAGATTGATTGATTTGATGGAGAAAAATGACTTTATTTCTGAAGCAAGAGGGAGTAAACCAAGAGATGTTCTAATTACGGAGGAAGAACTTGACTCCATTAATAGTAGTAGTACAATAAACTAATGAAATCATTTTTTGTTGTATTAAACAATGCTATAATGATTTAATATGATAACGCTGTGACGTAATATAATGAGCAAAATGGAAACATTCTCATATAATGTGTTACAGATAGACGTTTGTTGGAGGTTCTTTAGATGACTATTTACCATTTCGTAGGTATTAAGGGGTCCGGAATGAGTGCTCTTGCACAAGTTCTTCATGATACGAAATTTCAAGTCCAAGGCTCCGATGTCGAAAAGCGCTTTTTTACTCAACAGGCCCTAGAGCAATCTGGAATTAAGATTCTTCCTTTTCAAAAGGAGAACATTCAGCCGGGAATGACGGTCATTGCAGGGAATGCTTTTCCAGATACTCATGAGGAAATTCAAGAAGCTTTGCATTTGGGTCTTCCTATTGTAAGATATCACCGCTTTTTAGGTGATTTTATGCAAAACTTTACGAGTATTGCAATTACAGGCGCACACGGGAAAACATCAACAACGGGTCTACTAGCCCACGTAATTGAAGGGGCGAAACCAACCTCCTATTTAATTGGAGATGGGACAGGAAAAGGCGATCGGGATGCCGAATATTTTGTATTTGAAGCATGTGAATATAGAAGACATTTCTTATCATATTTTCCTGATTATGCAATCATGACCAATATCGACTTCGATCACCCTGATTATTTTGCCAATATCGAGGATGTTTTTTCTGCTTTCCAAGAGATGGCGTGGCAAGTAAAGAAGGGGATTTTTGCATGTGGTGATGATAGGCATTTACAAAAGATTCAAGCAAAAGTTCCTGTTCTTTTTTATGGTTTCGGAGATGACAACGATTTTCAGGCAAGAAACATCGAGAAGTCTACTACAGGAACTACATTTGAAGTGTACGTTCGTAATACCTTCTATGATACATTTACCATCCCAGCATTTGGTGATCACAATGTGCTCAATACCTTAGCCGTTATTGCTCTTTGTCATTATGAAGGAATTAACATTAACATTATTAAAGAGCAATTAAAGACTTTTAGTGGTGTTAAAAGAAGATTTTCTGAGAAACAAATTGGTTCACAAATTATTATTGATGATTATGCACATCATCCAACAGAAATTAAAGCAACAATTGATGCTGCAAATCAGAAGTATCCTGATCGTGAAATTATTGCAGTGTTCCAACCACACACTTTTTCAAGAACACAAACATTTTTAGAAGATTTTGCTAAAAGCTTGAATTTAGCTGATAAGGTATATCTATGTGATATTTTTGGTTCAGCTCGTGAAAACCATGGGAAGCTATCGATTGAGGACTTACAAGCGAAAATTCCAGGCGCTGTCCTATTGGATGAAAAAGATACTACCCTATTAAAACAGCATGAAAATGGTGTAATTATTTTTATGGGTGCTGGTGATATTCAAAAATATCAAGTTGCATATGAAAAAGAATTAGCTTGATTGGAAAAAGGATGCAGGTAACGCCCTGCATCCTTTTTCTATAATTTTTAATCTTATTTTAAGTTCTCAGGGTTCAATGATTCAAGTTCAGGTATCACAAACCGGCCATCTTTTCGGATTAAGACATCATCAAAATAAATCTCACCACCACCATAATCAGGTCGTTGGATATTAACCATATCCCAATGGATGTCTGAATGGTTACCGTTATAGGCTTCGTCATAGCATTGTCCTGGGGTAAAGTGAAAGCTACCATCAATTTTTTCATCAAATAGAATATCCTGCATTGGCTGACGAATATACGGATTCACTCCAATAGCGAATTCACCAACAAATCTTGCGCCTTCGTCAGTATCAAATATCTTATTGATTCGGTCCGTATCATTCGATTCGGCTTTAATGATTTTTCCATTCTCAAACGTTAGCTTTACATTCTCGAAGGTAAAACCTTGATAGGGTGATGGGGTGTTATAGCTTACTACACCATTCACAGAATCTCGGACAGGAGCAGTAAAAACTTCTCCATCAGGAATATTCAATTGCCCAGCGCATTTTATGGCTGGAATATCTTTTATAGAAAAGGTTAAATCAGTTCCAGGTCCAGTAAGCCTAACTTTATCAGTTTTATTCATGATCTCAACTAAATGATCCATCGCATGGTCCATTTTCCCATAGTCAAGATTGCACACATTAAAATAGAAGTCCTCAAATGCTTCCGTGCTCATTTTTGCTAACTGTGCCATTGAAGAAGTTGGAAAACGAAGGACGACCCATTTGGTTTTTGGAACTCTAATGTCTCTATGTACTTTTTTACCA
Source organism: Bacillus sp. 1NLA3E (assembly GCF_000242895.2). Classification (NCBI taxonomy): domain Bacteria; kingdom Bacillati; phylum Bacillota; class Bacilli; order Caryophanales; family Bacillaceae; genus Bacillus; species Bacillus sp. 1NLA3E. The sequence continues at coordinate 3,779,358 of NC_021171.1, read as the reverse complement.
ATGGTTTTACCATGAATTTTCATTTTATCGTCTGGAACATCAGCGTGTTCATTGATATTGTCTCCAGAACGTAGTCCGATGTAGGCATCCATATGGCTCATAACGTTAGCTTCAAAGTCAGCCATTAAATCAAATTGTTGTTCATTGGCACCCAATAATAGGGAACGGTCAACCTGTTGATCCTTTAATAGGACATAAGGATTTCCTCCTGCAGCATATGCTTCCTTAACTAATGCTGTAACAAGTTCCCGTTGTAAACCGAAGTTTTCAATTAATACCTTTTCACCCTTTTGAAGCCGTACGGAATAATTGATTAAATTTTTAGCTAGCTTTTCAATTCGTGGATCTTTCATATTAAAATCCCTCCGATGTCGTTTGGTATTATTCATTTTTCTAACTATCTAAATTATTGTAACCTAAATTAATTTATTTGTTGAATATGAACCATTTTGTATGTAATAAAATAGAAATATCCTATTAGAAATAGAGGATTTTTGCACAATTATATTGAAATATTGTATAAAAGGTTTATTCCCGACATAGTCGGTAAAACATAGTTGTAGAAACAACGGAGGTGCAGAATTGATCATTATTCTTTATTTAAGTGCAGCTTTAATTGCCATTTCCTTTCTTATTTTAGTGATTTACTTGTCCAAGACGTTTAAATCAGTGCAATTAACGCTTGATAGTGTGTCAAAAACTTTAAATGGTCTAGAAAAACAGCTAGATGGTGTGATGAGTGAAACAACAGAATTGTTAAAAAAGACCAATGCTTTGGCTGATGATATTAACAAAAAAGCGGAGAACTTGAATAGTGTTGTATATGCGGTAAAGGATGTTGGGACCTCTATTAAAAAATTCAATCATACTATTCAAACTGTTACGGACACTGTCGACCGTAGTGTCGAGGAAAATCAGGAGAAAATTTCGCAAATTGTCCAATGGAGCAATGTATTGATAGAATTAAAGGACAAATGGAAAAATAGAAAGCTACAAAAACAAATGGAAATTAAACCTAGTGGAACAAGGCAACGACAAAGAAATCAATAATTACTTTTTTGGGGGGATTAAGGTGATAAATAATAATGATAAGCTAATGCCATTGAATGAAAATAACGAAAGAACAGGAACAAAAGACTTTTTGCTAGGAGCAATGGTTGGGGGCGTTATAGGGGCTTCTGCAGCTTTGTGGCTTTCACCGAAATCGAGGACAGCCTTGCGGGAAACACTTAATAATCAAACCACCATATTAAAAGAGAAGGCTGATACATTGCAAGAAAAGGTAACAGACCTTGCCCAATACACAAAAGAAAAAACCAATACCTTAACAAAATCACTTAGCCAACAGTCATCGGAAGCATTGGCAAAAATGAAGTGCAAGAGTTCTGACACGGAAAGTGATCCAGTACAAAGAATGCTTGAAGAAACGAAAAAAGCGTTCGATGAAACAGAACAGAAGCTAAATCGTTAAATTTGCCATACGATTCTGAAAGTGATAAGATTACAGAAATTAAGCGAGATAGCCCTATAAAATAAGGGTTAATCGCTTTTTTCGATGGAAATCCATCAGCTAAGATACAATTCGGGAGGTATTAGAATTGCAAAAAATTGAATCTGTAGAACAATTCGAACAATTAATTGAATCAGGGGATACTTTTACGCTGTTAAAGCATAGTTTGACTTGTCCAATTAGCCAAGCTGCCTACGAGGAGTATGAAAAGTTCACCGAGGAAAATCCAGACGAAAAGAGTTATTATTTAACCGTTCAAGATTCTCGACCATTATCTACTTATATTGCTGAAAAATATCAAGTAAAACATGAATCACCTCAAGCCTTTTTATTCCATAATAAGGTTGTAGCATGGCATGCGTCACATTGGAAAATTACTTATAATACACTAGAAAAAGTTACCGAAGAAATAAAGTAAAAACATCCAGATTGTTGGATGTTTTTTTGTAAAGAAATTGTTCCTTTGATACACGCATTTTTTGGTTTTGTCATTAAAACTATAAGCACATATACCTAAGTTGAACATATTATGCTTTAACACTTAAAAGCGTTTAATTGCTAAAGAAATTTGGTGACAATAAAACATTTATCATATATAATTATTCTAATTATAAAAAGTATTTAAATATTTCCTTAAAACGCAGGCTGTGTTAAAGCTCAATGTTGATTTTTTGCACAATGTTGATTGAAGTGGAAGGCGCGAAGACTCCTGCGGGAGCAGCGGGACAGGTGAGACCCCGCAGGCGCTTTAGCGCCGAGGAGGCTCACCGCCCGCCCCGCGGAAAGCAAGCGCCTGTAGCGGATATCAACATTCTAGTTTAACAGAGCCAAAACTTAAGCTGCAGGTACTTTAAAACTGTAATACAATCTGGAGGGCTGAAAATGAAAAATCAAGGACTTGATCAATTACGAAACCGCGTTGATGAATTAAATTTGCAATTGCTTTCTTTAATTAACGAAAGAGCTGAACTAGTGCAAGAGATCGGGCGAGTTAAGGAAACACAAGGTGTGAATCGGTATGATCCAGTTCGTGAACGGAAAATGCTTGATTTAATAAAAGAACACAATGATGGACCATTTGAAAATTCGACGGTTGAGCATATGTTTAAACAAATATTTAAAGCAGGTTTAGAATTACAGCAAGACGACCATCGTAAGGCTCTCTTGGTTTCACGTAAGAAAAAACCAGAAAATACGATTGTAGATGTAAAGGGCGTAAAGATTGGCGATGGGACTCCTCATTTTGTCTTCGGTCCATGTTCAGTTGAATCGTATGAGCAAGTTGCAGCTGTTGCAGCTGCTGTTAAAGCGAACGGATTTAAATTATTACGTGGTGGGGCATACAAGCCTAGAACCTCTCCATACGACTTCCAAGGTCTTGGCTTAGAAGGTTTAAAAATATTAAAACGTGTTGCTGACGATTTCGATTTAGCTGTTATCAGTGAAATTGTTAATCCCGCAGATATCGAAACAGCATTAGATTACATTGATGTGATTCAAATTGGTGCCCGTAATATGCAAAACTTTGAACTTTTAAAAGCTGCAGGTTCTGTGAAAAAACCTGTTTTATTAAAACGTGGTCTTGCTGCAACAATTGAAGAGTTCATTAATGCGGCTGAATACATTATGTCACAAGGAAATGATCAAATTATCCTTTGTGAAAGAGGAATTCGTACTTACGAACGTGCGACAAGAAATACTTTAGATATTTCTGCCGTTCCAATTTTAAAACAAGAAACACATTTACCTGTTATGGTCGATGTAACCCACTCAACTGGTAGAAAAGATTTGCTATTACCATGTGCAAAAGCTGCATTAGCAATTGGGGCAGATGGTGTTATGGCTGAGGTTCACCCAGATCCAGCAGTAGCATTATCAGATTCTGCACAACAAATGGATTTAAAAGAATTTGATAGCTTTCTTAAAGGGTTAAAAGATACTCCGTTTGTTCGATTGTAAATTTTATTTTTACTAAAGATGTGACTATAAAAACCTTCTGCAAATGCAGGAGGTTTTTTAGTGTAGATTAACAAAAAAAGGACATTCATCTACTTTTTTCGACAAACTCCGATCATTTTTATATAATTTATAGTAAAATACACAGCTTGTCATTGCGGCAATGGACTCTGTATCGTATGATTAAATACATAATTAGGGACAAGTTTAGTATCTCACAAACTAAAGTAAAAGGTTTAGTCTAGCTAATCTTGCTGTAAACTAAAAAATAAGACGATAAGTGGGTATAAATAAAGGAGTGGATGTCGTGAATATTACGATTTATGATGTTGCTAGAGAAGCCAATGTATCAATGGCAACGGTTTCGCGGGTTGTTAACGGAAACCCTAATGTGAAACCAGCAACAAGAAAAAAGGTTGTTGAGGTAATTGAAAGATTGGGGTACCGTCCTAATGCTGTGGCAAGGGGCTTAGCCAGCAAAAAAACTACCACAGTGGGCGTGATTATTCCCGATATAGCTAGTACTTTTTTTGCTGATTTAGCAAGAGGTATAGAAGATATTGCAACAATGTATAAATACAATATCATTTTAAGTAATTCTGACCAAAATAAGGATAAAGAATTTCACTTATTAAATACAATGCTAGGCAAACAGGTTGATGGAATTGTGTTTATGAGTGGAAATGTAACCCCTGAGCATGTCGTGGAATTTGAAAAGTCTCCTGTTCCGATTGTTCTAGCAGGTTCAATTGAGGAAACTGAAAAAATCCCATCTGTTAATATTGACTATGAACAAGCAGCCTACGATGTTACCAAATTCTTTATCGATAAGGGACACAAACACATCGCATTTGTGATTGGGCCTTTACATGAACCAATCAACAGAATAAAAAAATTATCAGGCTACAAACGTGCGTTAGCAGATGCTGGAATCGAGTATCTTGAGGGCCTTGTAATCGAAGGTGACGATACTTACGATTCAGGAATAGAAGCTTTGGAAAAATTAATGGAAGTGCCAGATAGACCAACCGCTATTTTTGTGGGATCTGATGAAATGGCTCTAGGCGTTGTACATGGTGCTGAAGATAAAGGATTTACTATCCCAAATGATTTTGAAGTGGTAAGTTCTGATAACACTCGGTTAACATTAATGGTTCGTCCACAGCTTACAACAGTTGTTCAGCCTCTATATGATATTGGGGCAGTAGCGATGAGATTACTGACAAAGTTAATGAATAAGGAAAAAACGACTAATCATACCGTTGTTCTTCCACATAGAATTGAAGAGCGAAATTCTACAAGATAACAAAAAGAGGGAGCACCTTTAAAAGGTGCTTCCTCTTTCTTATGGCTGTTTTCGTAAACTTTGTTGCTATTTATTAAAAGAGAAGTGAGGTTGATTTCCTCTCCAGGATGCTCGCTTTCCGCGGGGCGGGCGGTGAGCCTCCTCGGCGCTTAGGCACCTGTGGGGTCTCACCTGTCCCGCTGCTCCCGCAGGAGTCTCGCACCTTCCGCTCCAATCAACTTTCTTTTAAGGGGTTCCCTTTCTACAAAACCTATTTTTAAAAACCATCTTTTAGAAAAGAGCCTTTCTTATACCTGTTGCTCAGGTCAAGGTGTTTCCACTTTTCGGTTTTGTGCTCGAATTGGGTACAGGGCTTTTTCCACAGTTTGGGCATTTTTTTCAGTAATTTCAGCTCTACGTGGAATAGGTGGGTATAAATCTATCGGATCATCCCACTCTCGTGGAAGTTGAAATGGAGATTCCGATTGCCATGTATCAAGCCAGTCAGTCGGTAAATTCCCGAAACAATTTGAGTTTTCAGTCATTTCTAACCAAATTAGCGCCCAAGCACGAGGGACAACTCTCCAAATATCATAACCACCACCACCCACTGCAATCCATCTACCATCACAATACTGATGAGCAATCCTATGAGCTAGTTTTGGAATTTCTCGATAGGTTTTCATCGTGGAAGACAAATGGGTTAATGGATCGCAAAAATGAGAATCGGCACCATTTTGCGTTAAGATCACATCGGGTTTGAAATACTCAGCAATTTCCTTAAACGCTAAAGTATAAGCATCTAACCACGATTCATCCTCAGTAAAAGCATCTAGGGGGATATTAAACTTAAAACCATATCCTTCACCTTGACCACGCTCATTAATATTTCCTGTACCAGGAAATAAGTAACGACCTGTCTCATGAATAGAAAGAGTACATACATTGGGGTCATCGTAAAATGACCATTGCACCCCATCGCCGTGGTGTGCGTCTGTGTCCACATATAGCACCTTTGCGTTGTATTTCTCCTGGATATATTTTATCGCTACGGCACAATCATTATAGATACAAAAACCAGATGCCTTACCGCGGAAACCGTGATGAAGGCCTCCACCGAGGTTAAGGGCATGTTTTGCCTGACCTGTCATGACATAATCGACAGCAGTTAAAGTGCCCCCAACTAAAAAAGCACTTGCCTCATGCATATTGGGGAAAATAGGTGTATCTTCCGTCCCAATTCCATAGTTTTCAGCCATACTTTCTGAAAGTTTTTCGATACCGGCTAATTTTACTGCATTTACATAGTTTGGGTCGTGGATGAGGAGTAGCTCCTCATCTGATGCCATTCGTGGAGGAACCATATCCTTTTCGTTAATTGCCCCAAGTTTTTCAATTAAATCGAGTGTGACTTTTAGTCTAATTTGATTAAAAGGATGGTGACTATTAAATTTATATTTCAATAGATCTTGTGAAAATACAAACACTGAATCGGTCATGATGAAATCCCCGGTAAATTTGGCCATAGAACAGTATGGCCGGCCTTTTTTAAATCCTCAATGATATTCATTGGATCAATAGTTTCAAGTCTAATAACCAAAATTTTATAGTTAGCATCCTTTTTATCTGGATAAACAAGTACACTTTGAATACTCGCATGACGTTTCTTAATGGTAGCTGTAACATCGCTTAGTACACCCGTCATATTTAGTACTTTGACCTCAATCACTGAACCAGGCTGATGTGCACCAGTCAGTTCAACAAGTGTTCGAAGAAGGTCGGTTTCAGTAATGATACCGGCAATTTTTTTTTCTTTGACAATGGGTAAACAGCTAATATGGTGTTCATAGAATACGGCAGCGATTTCCTCAACGAAATCAAGGGGATGACCGATAATGATATCGGTTCTCATTATAGTATGCAATTGTTTTTCAAGGACGTCGCGATGCTCCTCAGAATAAAAAATGGAAGGAGTTGCATCGCGAATATCACGGTCAGTAACTAATCCTACTACATTTTGGGCTTCATTTATGATGGGGATATGGCGGATTTTTTTCTGATCCATTAAATGGACGGCGTCGCCAATTGTGTTTAGGGTCGACAATGTTAAAACATTTGTTTGCATAATTTCTTCAACGATCATTTTTTTAAGCCTCCTTTTAAAATGAATTAATACATAAATCGATTCATAAATCTTAACTTATCAAACTTCTGGATTGATTCTGTTCCAATTCTTTTTCCAATTTTAGCCATTAAACAGTTAGCTGGGTGGGAGCTAATTTCTGGATCATCGGTCGCATACCACTCGAGACCTCCGGCGTTCATCATTTTCTCCATTACTTTCCGATACTCCCAAACATTTAATCCAGTTCTTCTTAGATCCCAATGCCAGTAATATTCGGTGGTAATAATGATATAGTCTTCCATTGCATCATCCATCATCGAAACGATTAGAAGATTTTTTCCTACGGCAAAACTGCGAAATTGCGGAATGACTTCAATGGCACCGAGTTCAATTAAATCGTCCATTTTTCCTTCAGACCAACGTTCAAGTGGGTCAGGATAGAGAAAAGTAGCATACCCAACAATTGTTTGGTCATGTCGGGCGATGATAATTCTTCCTTCAGGTAATTGGGCTATTTCTATTAGTGCCTTATGTTGCTGTGGTCCAGGGCGAAATGCAACTAAGTCTTGGTGAAATTCATATTCTGCTAGTTTCTCCGGTGAAACGGGGCCTTCAACTACGACAATTCCTTCTGAAGTGTTTAACTCTTTGGCATAATATGTCTTCTTATATTCCATTTGGTCACCACCTAAAATATACAAAACCATTTTCTCCCTCTATTATACATAAAACAAACGCGAATAAAGCGCTTTCAGCGAATATTTTGTCAAAAAAAATAAATTTTCAAAAAAATCAAAAAAATACTTTAAATTTTCATAAAATTGTGAAAAAATAGTAATCATGTTAGTAACAATCCTAAAAGGAAAAAAAGGGAGGAATACGATTGATGAAGTTGGAAGCGCTATCAGCCAAAAAGGGGAATTTTAACCTCGAAAATTATGATGAAATGTACAAGCAGTTTGATTGGAAAGATACCGAAAAGGAATTTAGTTGGTCTGAAACAGGCCTTGTTAACATGGCATATGAAGCGATTGATCGCCATGCAACATCATTCCGCAAAAATAAGGTTGCATTATATTATCGCGATGGTTCACGTCAAGAAAAATATACCTTCAAAGAAATGAAGGATTTATCGAATAAAGCAGGAAATGTTCTAAAAACATATGGCGAAGTTGTAAAGGGAGATCGTGTTTTCATTTTTATGCCACGTTCGCCTGAACTTTATTTTACAGTACTTGGTGCGATCAAATTAGGTGCGATTGTAGGCCCTCTTTTTGAAGCCTTTATGGAAGGGGCAGTTCGTGACCGCTTGGAAGACAGTGAAGCTAAGGTATTAGTAACAACACCTGAACTATTAAAGCGGGTACCAGTAAGTGAACTTCCTTCATTAAAACATATTTTCTTAATCGGAGATAATATTGAAGAAACAGATTCTCTTCTTGATTTTAACAAAAAATTCGCAGAAGCTAGCAGAAAGCTAGACATCGAGTGGGTTGAGCGTACAGACGGTCTTATTCTTCATTATACATCTGGTTCAACTGGAAAACCAAAGGGTGTTCTTCACGTTCATAATGCGATGATTCAACACTATCAAACAGCTAAATGGGTACTAGATTTACAAGAAGAGGATGTTTATTGGTGCACAGCTGATCCAGGTTGGGTAACAGGTACTTCCTATGGAATATTTGGACCATGGTTAGTCGGTGCATCAAATGTTATCATCGGTGGTCGATTCAGTCCAGATGCATGGTATGGCATGATTGAAGAATATGGTGTTACTGTATGGTATAGTGCTCCAACAGCATTTAGAATGCTAATGGGTGCTGGGGATGAGGTTATCAATAAATTTGATTTGAGCAGTCTTCGTCATATTCTCAGTGTTGGGGAGCCGTTAAATCCTGAGGTTGTTAGATGGGGTGCGAAGGTATTCAATTTACGAATTCATGATACATGGTGGATGACGGAAACAGGTTCACAGCTTATTTGTAACTATCCTTGCATGGAACTTAAACCAGGTTCAATGGGAAAACCAATCCCAGGAGTACAAGCTGCCATCGTTGATGACCAAGGAATTGAACTTCCACCGTACCGAATGGGTAACCTGGCGATCAAACGGGGTTGGCCTTCCATGATGCAAACAGTTTGGGGAAATCCAGAAAAATACGAATCATATTTCATGCCTGGAGACTGGTATGTTTCAGGAGACTCTGCTTTCATGGATGAAGATGGATACTTCTGGTTCCAAGGTCGCGTCGATGACGTTATTATGACTGCTGGTGAGCGTGTAGGTCCGTTTGAAGTTGAAAGTAAGTTAATAGAGCATCCAGCAGTAGCCGAAGCAGGGGTAATCGGAAAACCAGACCCTATTAGAGGTGAGATCATTAAAGCGTTTATTGCCCTAAGGGAAGGGTTTGAAGAAAGTGATGAATTGATTGAAGAGATTCGTCAATTTGTCAAGCTAGGTTTGGCAGCACATGCAGCACCTCGCGAGATTGAGTTCCGTGATAAACTTCCGAAGACTCGTAGTGGAAAAATCATGCGTCGAGTTTTGAAAGCATGGGAACTAGATTTGCCAACTGGTGATCTTTCAACAATGGAAGATTAATAGAAAAATGATAGTTTGATAATGAAAAAGCTGCCTCTAGCGAATAGGGGCAGCTTTTTGTTAATTTGTAGTATTTTGGTCGGGGGTGCCTGGAACGGTCCCTCCGATTTGGACTATATTGGATGGGGCAGATTCCTTTCCAGCAATGTCGACTGCAGTTACATAATAAGAGCCGTCTCCACTTGAAAAGGCTAGACTATTACCTGACCTAATACTACTAACCTTTGCCGCGTGGCTACCAGTTAGTCTGTATACTCTATATCCAACGATATCTCGATCAGAATGTGCTGCCCAAGAAAGGGTTGCTCCTGATAGAGATATACTCAATGGTCCAGGTGTTTTTCCATCTTCCAATATTTTAGCTTGCGGAATTAACACATTTGCCCATCGATCCTTCTTAGGGATTAATTGGCTAGCAGCACCTTTCGAGGTACCAAGGATTTTTGCAACATAATCGGGATTTAAAATTACCCCTCTTTGCGAAAATTCATCAGGTGTAGAATCTAATGCCAAATACTTGCTATTTCCTATTTGCACATATTTACCCTCAATAAGACTGTCATCCACCTTTGTTGGGGCAAACTTCGCATTAAAAAGGTCTGATTCTACTAAACCAGCCCGAGAACATGCTTCGGATGGAAGCAGTCCTGATACTGCGCAGTAAGAACGCTGGACAATTCCCTCTGGCATTTGGAAAGACTCCGCTGGATCAATAAGGTCTGGATTAATATCATAAGCGGCGTTAATTAAGTCAGCCCACAAATAGATGTTTCGTAAACTATAATTTAAGCCACCAGTATTTAAAGATTTAGGTGTATCGTATCCTGTCCAAATTCCAAATGAGACATTTGGGTTCGTCGCCACAAACCAAGCATCCCAGTATTGATTTCCAGTACCCGTTTTTCCCGCCCAATCGGACTGGAATTTCAGACGTCCATTTACGGAGGCGGCTGTCCCTTTCTTGACGACATCACGCATCATATCTAGCGTTAAATAAGCCGTCTGAGGACTGAACACGTCTGTTTGTTTAATTTCATGCTGATAAATGACTTTTCCATCACGATCAGTGATTTTATCAATCATATAACCATCGATAAATTCCCCATTATTCGCAAATGTCCCAAAAGCATTGGTGTTTTCTTCTACAGTAACCCCGTTTTTAAGAGAACCGATCGCAGTTGATAAATTTGTATAATCCTGCTCTAACAAGGAAGTAAAACCCATTTTCTCTAAATACTTTGCCGGCCTTTGGGCAATAATATCTTTGTAAAGTTTCACGGCTGGGACGTTGTATGATTTTGTTAACGCATATCGTGCAGATACTAAGCCGCTATATCTTAGGTCATAGTTTTGTGGCCAAGGATTTTTATTCGTTGGGTCAAGATGTAAAGCCACATCTGGTAGGATCGTCCCAGGAGAAGCGACACCAAGTTCAAAGGCTGGGCCATAAACGAGCAATGGTTTCATGGTTGATCCGTTTTGCCTAACAGCACTGGTTGCATGGTTTAATTGCTCCTGTTCATAATTGCGTCCGCCAACAAAGCTGATAATTTTTCCTGTCTTATTTTCAATTAAGATTGCTCCAACCTCAACCGGTTCCTTTACTGTAATCTTTTCACCAGTTTCAGGGTCAGTTTTCTCTTGTGGCTGATCTGGTCCATAATATTTGGAACTATCTTTTACCTGTTGCATTGCATCATAAATATCTTTATTGATGGTTGAATAAATCTTGTAGCCATTTTGTCGAATATTACGATCTGCTAACTCATGATATTCTTCCAATAATGCATTATCTTTTTTTAGATCCTGTTCTTCATAGCCGTCCTGTTTTGCGAGAATGGTTGCAAGAATATCTACAGAACGTTTCTCTATTTCTACGGTTACCCAAGGATATTTTTCCTGGGGGTTTTCTTTTGATGGGATAAAATCTTTCGTAATATCATAAACGAGTGCGTCGTTATATTGCTGCTCATTGATATATCCACCGTCATACATTCTTTTTAAAACGGTTTTCATTCTACCAATACCTGGTGCTAAATTTTTCTTGATCTGTTTATCTCTTGTATAGGGTGTATATCCGAAAGGACTCTGGGGAAGACCAGCAATGAAAGCTGCCTGAGGCAAACTTAACTGACTTGCGTCAACACCAAAAATTCCTTTAGCAGCTGATTGTACTCCCGCTATATTTCTTCCTGAGGAATTTCGACCGAACGTGGAAACATTAAGGTAAGCTTCGAGAATTTCCTTTTTATCAAAGAATTTTTCTAAACGTAATGCTAAAAGGATTTCTTTTGCTTTTCTATCAAATGAAACTTCGTTTGTTAAAAGCTGGTTTTTAATAAGTTGCTGGGTCAGGGTACTTCCCCCTGTTTTGACAGAGGAGTTGGTTACCTCTTGGAACAATGCCCGGAAAATAGCCTTAGGAACGACTCCGTTATGCTTATAAAAGTATTCATCTTCCGTTGCCACAACAGCATCCTGTAAATATTTTGATACATGATCAAGCGTTACTTCCTCGCGGTCAATATCTGAGCGAAGTTTTCCTAAATAAACGTCATTAGCAAAATATAATTCTGATGTTTCCTCATAATTATAAATTTGTGTTTTCATACTAGCATAGGAACGAATAGGTTCGTCCTTTACAAGTGAAGCGAAGTAGCCACCACCTATTCCTAAGGCAAATGTACCTCCAATAATGGAAATAATAAAAAGTATTAAAACTAGATTCCAAACAACTTGATAGGTGATTCTAGCTCTTTTTACTATCTGTTTATTTGTCAAAAGGTTTAAGCCTGACCTCAGTTTCTTTTTCCAATTTTGATTCACATTCATGAATATATCAAACCCCCTAAAATCACATCAATTATAGCATAATGGAACCAGGAAAATGACATGGTTCGTCATTTTTCAGTAATTTGCATTGGTAAATTGACAACTAGGGTTCTTATATGGTAAAAATGCTTTATAAAATTAATATTTTGCTTTGATGGGAAACCAGTAGTGCTTCTATCACTGTTTCAGAAAACCGGCGGTCGCTGTGAGTCGGTACAAATAGAAGAATGAATTACCTCCCTGAGCATTCGTTGTGAACGATTAATAAGTAGCAGCGAACGGATGAACCGTTATTTTTTTAAGTGGAGGACCGAGTTTCTGGTTCTTAATTTGGGTGGTACCGCGCTTTTTTAGCGTCCCTGCATATTGCAGGGGCGTTTTTTATTTTTCTGGAGGAGGAAATATTATGAATGAATTATTAAAGGATCTCGCATGGCGAGGGATTATCTATCAGCAAACAGATGAAGTTGGGATTCTTGATACATTAAACAAGGAGAGTATTTCTTTGTATTGTGGAGTTGACCCGACAGCTGACAGTATGCATATTGGACATTTATTGCCATTTTTAACTTTGCGTCGATTTCAATTGTCCGGTCACCGTCCAATTGTGCTAGTCGGTGGTGCTACTGGATTAATAGGGGATCCGAGCGGTAAGAAGGAAGAACGCAAATTACAAACACTTGAAACAGTACAGTACAATGTAAGTTGTCTTCAAAAGCAGCTTGAAAGGATTTTTGATTTTGAAGGCTCTAACGGCGCGATCATGGTCAATAACTATGATTGGGCTGGGTCAATGGATATTGTTACTTTTTTACGCGACTTTGGGAAGCATGTTGGCATTAATTATATGTTAGCAAAAGATACGATTGCGACCCGTTTGGATACTGGAATCTCCTTTACTGAGTTTACGTATACAATTTTGCAGGCAATGGACTTTTTCCATCTATATGAGAACCACGAATGTCGTATGCAAATTGGTGGAAGCGATCAATGGGGTAATATTACGACTGGCTTAGAATTGATACGTAAAATGCAGCCGGAAGGTGCAAAAGCGTACGGTCTGACTATTCCGCTTGTGACAAAAGCAGATGGGACTAAGTTTGGAAAAACAGAAAGCGGTGCTATCTGGCTAGATCCTGAAAAAACGTCGCCTTATGAGTTTTATCAATTCTGGATTAATACAGCTGATGCAGATGTCGTAAAATATTTAAAATTCTTCACCTTCCTTCCTCAAGCTGAAATTGAAGAACTAGCAAAGGCAGTGATGGATGAACCACATCTTCGCAAGGCACAAAAGACTTTGGCTGAAGAAATGACTCGAATGATTCACGGTCAAGAGTCATTAGACCAAGCAATTAAAATTTCGGCTGCCTTATTTAGTGGTGATGTTAAAAATCTAACCGCAGTTGAAATCAAACAAGGCTTTAAAGATGTCCCTTCCTATACTGCAACGGGTGAAGAGATTGCCCTAGTTGATTTGCTAGTCGATGCGAAGATATCTCCGTCAAAGCGTCAAGCGCGTGAGGATATTACAAACGGGGCCGTTACTATTAACGGGGAGCGGATTACGGATACAGCTTATGTTTTAACGATAAGCAATCGGATTGAAGAACAATTTACGATTATCCGCCGCGGCAAGAAGAAATACACATTAATAAAGTATTCATGATTTATAAACATAAAAGAACCTTCCGAAATTCGGAAGGTTCTTTTCATAAAGATTAACGTGAGTAGAACTCAACGATAAGAGCTTCGTTAATTTCAGCAGGTAGTTCAGAACGCTCTGGTAAGCGAGTGAAAGTACCTTCTAATTTTTCAGCATCGAAAGTTAAGAAATCAGGAACGAAATTACTTACTTCGACAGCTTCTTTAACGATATCAAGGTTGCGAGACTTTTCGCGAAGGCCAATTACTTGACCAGCAGCTACGCGGAAAGATGGAATGTCAACGCGAGATCCATTAACTAAAATATGACCGTGGTTAACAAGCTGACGAGCTTGACGGCGCGTACGAGCTAAACCTAAACGGTAAACAACATTGTCTAAGCGAGCTTCAAGAAGAATCATGAAGTTTTCACCATGTTTACCAGGCATTTTGCCGGCTTTGTCAAATAAGTTACGGAATTGACGTTCTGTCACACCATACATATGACGAAGTTTTTGTTTTTCTTGTAATTGCAATCCGTATTCGGAAAGCTTTTTACGTTGGTTTGGACCATGTGGTCCTGGAGCGTAAGGACGCTTTTCAATTTCTTTACCTGTTCCGCTTAGAGAAATTCCAAGACGACGGGATAATTTCCAGCTTGGGCCAGTATAACGAGCCATGAATGACTCCTCCTCGTGTGTTTTTATTTTGGTAAAATAAAAACGCTAATGAAGCAACAATGATGCTCATTTTGTTTTCATGTATCTTCGCCCTCGCAGCAGAGGGTTACGCAATACCCCATCATTTTGGTTGTAATATCAACCGATGGAACAAAATGAATACAAAAAAGTGTTCATATAGGCTGCGATATTTTACACAAAGAATAGTATATAATTATTTATATTGGAAAGTCAAGGGGGATATTGCTTCAGGAAGAATATTTTTACTTATATAGGACAAAAGTAGGATATTGATATGGTATAATAGAATAATAAATATATCGGAAAATTTTTACACATTAGCAAAAAATATAGAAATTTCTTCTTAGAAATATTTTCCCTGAACACCAATATCGGTAATAGGTAGTGATAGGATGAAAATGAGAAAAAAAGATGTGCTAGCACATTTAAAGAGTCAGTTTCTTGATATTTTAGATGAAGAAAATGGATTTTTACATTTTGAAAATACCCTTAAAAAAATGCTTTTGGAAATAAAAGAAATACTTAGTGCTCAGGAAGTTCTTTTTTTCTTTTTTTCTGATTGGAAGGAAAAATTGCTTGTTGACGGGATTCTGATAGAAGAATCCTCACTTCTATCAGAATTGCCATTCAATCCAGAGTCTTATCCACTCCATAAATCATCACTACCTAAGGGCTATATCGTTAGTAATGGTATGGATTCCTTAGGGTATTTAGCTATTAACGGTTACAATACAGAATTGATTTCAACAAAGATATTAGTGGAAGTTAGCAAACAATGTGGCATTTTTATTAAGAAAGTACATGGACTTTCTAAAATGGCATTAAAAGAAAAAAAATATCGTTTACTTTTTAGTGTAACAGAAAAGTTTCATTCGTCTATGGACATGGACTCAGTTCTTGAAGAAATGATTTTAGTATTAAAAAAGGTTTACCATGGATTTACATTTGCTCTTTTACTTTCTCAGGATAGCCATAGCAAAAGTTTACCTATTGAGGGACTTAAGTATAATAGTGAGAACCTAGCAGCCATGCAATCGTATGTAACGGGAACCGTCCAGATAGAGGATCATTTGTCTGAAAATTGTTCGATTCTTTATGCCCCTTTAAAAGGGAAGCAAGGGGTATATGGCGTCCTTCAAATTACAGCTTTAAATACGAACATTTTCCCAAAAAACGAAGTCGAATTTATTTCATTACTTACTAATACTGCAGGGAATGCTTTTGAAAATGCGCAATTATATCAACAATCAAAGCAATTGATTGAAGATCTACAATTGATTAATGAGGTATCCCACCGATTAAACTCAAAACTTCGAATTACAGATACTGTGACTTATATGTGTAAACAAATAGTAACTTCTTTTGAAGCTCAAGAAGTAGGCTTTATTCTATTTTCAGATGAACAGAAAAAAGTAAATATACTAGAAGGTAGCACTAGCTTCTTCTTAGCAGAAAAGGCAGAACTTTACATACAGTACTTTAATGATCAGCTCCAAATGGAAAAGGATGCCCTTTTTATTGGTGACTTTAAATTATTAAATGATAAACAATTCCGGTCCATCATGGCGGTACCAATGATTCAGACAGGCGTAATGCAAGGTTTTATCCTAGTTATGCACGAAAACCCTTATTATTTCTCCTTTGAATCATATAAATTGTTACAATCGCTTATCCATCATTCGACCTTAGCCTTTGTCAATTCTTCGTTAAAAGAAGAACTTGAGCGAATGGTGATCACTGATTATTTAACAAAACTTTATTCTCGAAATTATTTAGATCAAAAAATCCAACAATCAATGAAGGATGACGGTCAGGGTACATTTATTTTGATTGATATTGATAATTTTAAAGGAGTAAATGATACCTTTGGACATCAAGTGGGCGATGAGGTCATTATTCAGGTAGCAAATGTAATGAGTGCAAGTATTCGGGCTTCTGATATCGGTGCACGATGGGGAGGAGAGGAATTGGCAATCTACCTTCCGAGAATAACGATGGAAAAAGGGCGGGATATTGCGAGAAGGCTTGTAGAACGGGTAAAGCAAGATACCAACCCTCCTGTAACGGTTTCTTGTGGAATCTCGAATTGGAACAAAATGCAAAAGGATACAGTTAAAGATTTATTTGTTAGGGCAGATCAAGCTTTATATGTGGCAAAGAACTCAGGGAAAAATAAAGTTGTCACCCAAAATGAAATGACCATTTAAAAAGCAGAAAACATTCTGCTCAAATTGTCGAGAAAGTTTATTTTCTCGACAATTTTTTATTTGGTCAGAACAATGATTTTTTATATGAGTTTGTCTATGCTAACGGACTTGGTGATTTCTGCTCCAGTTGCTTCGCGTACTTTAGGGGCGGGTGGTGAGCCACATCAAAGCTAATGCTCCTGCGGAATTTCAACCTGTCCCGCAGGAATCTTTGCACCCTCTTGTTTTTTGACCGTGACTATGGGGATAGTAGGCAGGTGTAACTTTGAAATAAAGATTGACCAAAATGGATTCTTTTTAAGAAGATTTAAGTTTTGGTTCTATAAAAAAGTTTGAGCATTTCCTAATGGTTTTGCTCCACAATCGCGCCCGATTGCTGAAGATTAAAACTAGAAAATTTTTATCTATAGTATATTAGTCCTTCTTTCACAAACGCACTCGTTCGAGTTGATATGAGGATTTGAAATGGAACTGTCTGTTGCAGCCTCTTTTTTACCATAAAGGTTCTTCTTTATCAGTTAATTTCAGAAATAAGGGCATAACTAATAGAGCTAAAAATAATATGGTAATATCCAAGAGCATTACAGAAATAAGAGATAAATCAAATAATACCATAATTGGTATAGTGATAAGGGGAAATAAAATTACTAAAGATGTAGTATTTCTCGAAGATGTACTTTGATATTGAATTTTCCCACAATGATTACATTTCATACTTTTACGAAACGTCAATAATTTCTTTATAGAACTAAACCAAGACCATTTTGTTCCACAGTTTTGACAGATCGGCACAACGAATTCCTCCCATCTTTTTTTCGCTATCCACAAATATATATTACCATAAATATACATTTATTGTTTTCGGCCAAATGATCCTTAACAAAAATAGGCGCATCTCGTGTTAGAGATTTGCGCCCTTTACTTGAATAAAAAAGCATTACCGTTATTCCAGTAATGCCCTCGTTAGTGAAGTTCAAGGATATGTTTTTAAGTGCCTATAACTTATGAGTTTACCTGTTGTATTTATCACAACTTCATCTTCCCCTTAACCCATATGAGCACGATAGTAAGGGTAGACTTTAAGCGTTATTTCATATATTCCACTAATTCCATATAACTGTTTTATTTTAAGGATTTCTGTGTCATATGAAGCCCAAGTGAGACCTTCAGGTACATCTTCATCGTCTTTGTAGATTTCAACAATTGCTTTATCTACTGGTTCTCTTAGGCTACTTATAAGTGCCATTTTAACCGTTTCGCATAATTCCGTATCGGCTTCATTTATTGTTTCTGTTTTTCCATTTACTACCAAACAACAAATCTGAATTTGCGAAAAATCCTTGAAGTACCCTTCTATCTCAACTTAAAGGTTAAGTGCAAACTAAAAAGGACTGAGAGGCTTGTTCATCAATAACAGGCCCCAGTCCTTAGTTATATGCTCTCTATTTAACCATGCGCAATTTTGGTTAGCTTTTTGGGAGACTATGGTGGTAATATTTTAAATCGATATCTGAAGATATGGTTTTAATATATCGGGCATGCTCTTCACAATGAAATACGCAATTTCCTCACAGGGCTCTTTCAAATCATGTATTAACCATTTATGAATTACAAAATAACTGCCATAGCAAAAATGATAAATAGCCACCATCAACTCAGTAGTGATTCTTTTTTCCCCTATTTCTTTTATTATAAAAGTTACACTATATTCATTCCAAAAATTTAAAAATAAATTTGGGGCATCAATATCAAATAATAGTTTCATATAAGTTTTATTATTTCTAAAGTATTTCATAATGGAAGAAGTAAACTCAACAAAGTCTTTATCAGCATAGTACTGTTTAAAAATGTCTTTTGTATCCGTTTCATATAAAGAACTTAATAAGTCATATTTATCATAAAAATTCTTATAAAATGTCTGTCTCGACAAGTTGCAATTTCCCACTATTTCCTCAACAGAAATCTTAGAAAATGCTTTTGTATGCACTAACTCTTTGAGTGATCTTACTAATAGCAGCTTTGAATTAGCATTTTTAGTATTCATAGTTACCACTCCTTTCACCAATCTAGGGGTGCTTGGAACAAAATAGGCAACAGGTATCACTTATTACCTAATAACGAAAACTCTATTATACCTCAGTAAAGATAATAAGACAATTTACATTAGGGTGATATCATCAATTAAAAACGGTATATTTTGAGACTTTTGTAAATCGTTAAGAAAAACACTTTTATGTAAACTAAAATTAACAATCATTTAATACGTGATATGATCTTATCCAAAAAGGAGGTGTATAGATATATGGAGACTTACGTGTTAAATGTTTGGGAATATTTTAGGAAGTGTTAATTTTGGTCTGATCTATTGGCTAATCATACTTCTGATGTCATGATGGGTTAACAGAACAAGTTTTTTAATACTCTTAACCATCTTTCTTGGCCTGTTATCATTCGTCTAATTTATGAAAGCATTTGTTTTAGAAAATTCTATTGACACCGTACGCATACGGAAAAGAAAGGAGTTAATGGCTATGGAATATATGGATTATCTTGCCAACATGCCCCAACAGATCATCGACGCAATGACGCTTGTACCCGAAAACACCGGGAACATCATCGCATGGATACTCTGCATGACCTTTGGGTACCTGATGTACGTATGGCCAATACGCATTATGCTTCGTGAAAAGGTCGATGTCTTTCCGATTTGGTTGCATTGCTGGATGATCACTATCGATATTATCGGCTCACTCACCTTTTGGAAATTGGCATTTGCCTACGACTTCTTCTGGCTTTTCGTCGTGATGGGCATCGGCCTTCCCATCTGGGTTTGCATGGAGGCAATCTGCATATCTTTTGGCGTCAAGCACAACCGCCAGGAGGAATTCGGGCTTTTGAGCAAAGAGCCCATCAGCGAGAAGACAGCTTGGATTTACGCCCTTGGAATGGTCGTTGTGGCTTTCAGCGTCAACGCGTATGCGCTGGCGATGCTTGGCGGGGCCGACAACGCAGCAATCTTCATCATCTACCCCTTTACGAATTATGTCTTTGCCTATTGGACTTGGAAGTTTTGGGAGAGGCGCGGAGCGGAAAATACGAGGGCTGGCAACTCCATGGGCGTGCAGCTCTTCATCGTTATCCAAATCGCGCTCATGTGGATCCCAGGTTTGAGTTGGTACCTGGCCGTTTCGCCGTTCTTCGACACTCCGTGGTACTACTTATGCGGCATCGTGACAACCGCGCTGGCTTGCTACAACATGTATCGTTGCTCCAAGCACCCCAAGAAGGAGCTTCTTCCCAATGGGAAGAAACCCATCTGGTAAGTCTCTCGTGCGCGATCGCGTATGCGACCTGAGCAATTAATCGGGGAGATATTGATCTAATAGCAACAAGATTATGTAGATCCTCAATGACACTAAAGAGGAAAGGGGTTGGCGAAAATTTCGCCAACTCCTTTCCCAGTCAACGATTTATTTTTATTTAACTTGTTTCCTTATTGGTAGATAGTAAGCCCGAATTATAAAAATAAGCGCACCTTTCTGGTACACTTGACAAATAACCGTATATCATGAATTTTTTATCAGATATACGGTTATTTCATTTTCCGCATTCAGCTTGGATCATTTTTGACCAAGGCACATATTGATTCAAAATTTCTGGATGTTGATAGATATCTAGATTTGACAATTCCGTAAGTAGCTTCAAGAGATAACGGTAGAATCTACACCGTTTGCTTTTGCAGTTTCTGCAATACTTAAACAGATAACGTTGGCTTTTGCACCAGCTTCACTAACAGAGTGGAGCCAGTTTTTGCGACCAACCACACTTGGAGGGATAGCCTTTTCAGCTGGATTATTATCAATTTCGATGCGACTATCCATCAAAAATGCTTTTAGTCCATTCGCTCTGTTTAGAGTATATTCGGCTTTCTTCGCAAGTGCATTTTTGCCGTTTTTTTCTTCGCTTACTCGGAAACAGGTGTTTGAATTGTCTTTCTAATCGATATAAATCATCACAATATTTTACACCGATTTGTCCATTTTTGCTCTCCGCTTTCAACCAGTAGCGACGATCGTGCGCGAGACAATTTGCGAAAGTGACACCTTCAATTTTGTCATAGGCAGAATAACCATCACAGATAATCGTTCCAGAAAAGCCTTCAATGAAACTTTCAAGGAAAGATCGAGCACGTGATAATCGCGTTCTTGACCCTTGGCAACCGCATCTACTGTTCGATAGATTGCAACCCTCTGATAATACCTTGGTGTCTTATAATTTGGGACATAGTAATAAGGCTCAAGAAGCACCTTCTCTTCAACCTCATTAATGTTCTTATCTATTAAACATCTTTGATATAAATCCTCTGGTGATGGAAATTCATTTAGTCTAAGTTCTCTTACTTCACCAGTGATTAAGTTCTGCTCCACAAAGCTATCCCCATTAGAAGTGTAGACATAATATATGTCTAGTGTTTTCACATAGTCGATAGCTTGCTGTAAACCTGCACCTACCGAATGATTATTATCCTTAGCTTCTATGACTGCTAAAGAAAAGTTATTTTTGTAAAAAAGTACATAGTCCGCTCTCTTCTTCTTTCCTCTGGCAGTTATATTTCCACGGAGTATAATTCTACCAGCCGTAAAAGCGTATTCAAGTCGAACTTGCTTCTTTATGTCCCAGCCCGCATCAGTGATTGCCGGTGTAATATATCTGGCTTTGATATCTTTTTCAGATAGACCTCTCTTTCCCATTAGCTCAGCCCCTTCGCCATACTTTTTGCATAAATCACTTATATTTCAAACTCCGTAATGTCTCCAATATTGCAGTTGAGGCACTTGCAAATTTTATATAAGCTTTCTAGATTTACAGCTAAGTCCTTTGCTACGCAGTATTTAGTCTACTACGTAATTTAAGAGTACTCCACAATCTGGCCCTTAAAAGGAACAACTTATTGTCACTCAACAGTTCCTAAATCTGCTTTTTAACTTCAGAAGGTCCTTTCCTTTTAACTATAAAAACACCCCTTAAGGATAAACATCTAAAGGGGAGAACCGGGTCTCATTCATCAATAGAAACTAATCCATATTCACATTGGCTAGACTCTTTTGGCTTAAGCATTGAATTCATCACTTATTTTTATTATTTATTGGTTGTGTGGAAGGTCTGTATTGGAACCGACGTGTTGATTGAAGTGGAAGGCGCGAAGACTCCTGCGGGAGTAGCGGGACAGGTGAGACCCCACAGGAGCTTTAGCGACGAGGAGGCTCAGCGCCCGCCCCGCGGAAAGCGAAGCGCCTGGAACGGAAATCAACAAACCTATTGAACAGCCTATTTATTCATAATTAATTATTTCACTACAATAAATTAACGCGGTTAATCGCTAAATTTTTTAGGCGAAAGAATAGACTGTCGAGAGTTTCTTGACATCCTGTGCAGAAAACTTTCTGCTTTTTATTTTTTTGTTCTCGATATTATTCGACACAAACCAACTTTTTTTACATTCGTGATTTAAAATTATATTGGTATTGAATCATATTAAGCCGAAATGAAGGAAACTTTGTCGACAATAATAAAAAGGAGATTAGTTAAAGATACAGAATCTTTTTATTAATATACAGATTGAATGAACGGCAAATTATTTTTGTGGGGAGGGGGAGGTACCATGAAGAAAAACTCAAAGGAGGCAATTATCACTGCAGCTGTCTCGTTGTTTAATGCAAATGGGTATGATGGAACGTCGATACGGGACATAGCCAGGGAAGCAAAGATTAACGCCGCCAATATTTCTTATTATTTTCGAAATAAGCGTGGTTTATTAGAATACTGTCTTACGGTATTTTTTGAGAGCTACATGGAAGAACTAGAAAAGGGTTATGCCATCATAGAGTTTGGTGCGACAGACTGTTTAAAAAAAATTGCTGAAAACCTTTGGACCTATCAATGTAATCATACCCAACTCACTAGGTTTGTTTTACGTGAAATGTCGATTGATTCACAAGTAGTACGGGAAATTTTATCAACATATTATGCAAAAGAACGATATATATTTAAAGCAGTCATTGAACAGGGCGTTGAAACAAAGGAATTTAGTCCCCA
Source organism: Bacillus sp. 1NLA3E (assembly GCF_000242895.2). Classification (NCBI taxonomy): domain Bacteria; kingdom Bacillati; phylum Bacillota; class Bacilli; order Caryophanales; family Bacillaceae; genus Bacillus; species Bacillus sp. 1NLA3E. The sequence continues at coordinate 3,756,397 of NC_021171.1, read as the reverse complement.
CGCTTTTCAATACTTAATGATTCAGTTCAAAGGGCTTCTGTCCATACCTTTTTTAAATACGCAATATTTAACGGAAGTATTGCATGTTTTCCCCCATGAAAGATATTTTACAGATAAATATTTACAGGAAATCTATAAGTGGATTGAAGGAATTGTCTGCTCTAAACCAGAAAAACAAAAAGAATGTATGCTAAAAACATCCTAGCCTTGGCTAGGATGTTTTTTCATATTTTCATAAACTGACGCCCCTGTCCCATTTCCTTTTTTTGATGGGCGTCTGAACCATAAATAAGCGGAATCCCCATGGCAATCGCCTTATCTACAACCCAGTCTGGGGGATAGGGTTCTTGGCAAAGCGGTTTTGCTGTACCGGCACCATTATAATCCAATTCATAACCATTTCTCTTAATCGTAATGAACAGTTCATTAATCTCACTCTCAAAACTGCTAAGAACTGGAAACTTTTTTTGGAATTTGTGGACAAGTGTAATATGTCCAATTCGTTTCGGTTTATAATGTCCTAAGTCGGCATTTACAGATTTCATTACCGTCTCATAATATTTCTTGTAAACCGCTTCAACTGATCCGTATTTTTTGACCATTTCTCCAAATACTTGGGGACTATAATCCATACAATCATATTCATTATCATGTTTTAAAAAATGAACAGATAAAATAGCGTCGTCTAAATTCGGACCAAAAATAGTTAGGAATTCCCGGGTCTCTTCTTCGTAGCCCTCGATAAAATCAACTTCAAGACCACTATTGATCTTTATTTGGCTACAATATTCCTTTTTTATCATTTCAATATCATGTAAATAGGTTTCGATTTTATTTGCAGGCATTCCACTATCTTTGGCGGGGGTAGGATCAAGAAATCCAACTGGCAAAGGAGCATGTTCTGTGAAGGAAATCTCATCGAACCCTAAAAAAATTGCATTCTCAACATATTCCTTAAATGAATCCTTTGTTCCATGTGGGCAATATGGGGTGTGAATGTGTCCATCTTTTCGCATGCAAGATGCCTCCTTTGTTTAAAAAAAGAAAATATTTGAAACTAGACGGGGTGCAATTTTCGGGAGGTTTCCCGTTTTTCTTAAAAATTTTTGAACAATGATTACTATTGGCAGAATTTCTCCCAAAAAAAAGAATTTATTAGTCAAAAAATGTCGTTTACATGGTATCATAAAAACATTGTAATGGATATTTTGAATGTTTGTCATTGTAGAAGTTTAATACATATTAGATTTTTCTCTGCAAAATGAATAATCTCGAGAGAAACATACGAAGAAATTAGGGTAAAAGTTTATCATAAAAAATAAACATTGATGCGGATGAGAACTTCGTATTTAGTGAGAGCAGGTGTGCAGAATGGGATTTGTGATCGGTACGATTGTGATTGTGCTTAGTATATTATTGTTGGGGTATTTTACAAGGAAGAAATATTATAAAGAGATAGATCGGCTTGAAAGTTGGAAAATTGATATTTTAAACCGTCCCGTTCTTGAAGAAATGTCAAAAGTGAAACAATTAAATATGACTGGTCAAACAGAAGAACTCTTCGACCAGTGGCGTAAAGAATGGGATGAAATTGTTGGTGGACAGCTTCCAAATATTGAGGATTTTTTATTTGATTCGGAAGAGTATATTGATAAGTTACGCTTCAATAAGGCAAAAGAAGTTCAAGTGAAAATCGAAACAATCCTTACGGACATTGAAGAAAAAATTAAAAAAATACTGTCTGAATTGAAGGAACTTATTGGAAGTGAACAAAAAAATCATGAAGAAATTGAAGAATTAATGAAAGTGTACCGGGATTGTAAAAAGGCATTATTAGCTCATCGCCATACATTCGGTCATGCTGTAGAATCTTTTGAAAAACAATTAGATAATTTGTTAGTTAAATTTCAAGTGTTTGAAGAGAAAACGGAAAATGGAGATTATCTAGAGGCCCGTGAGGTTGTATTATTAATTAAAGATACTTTAATGAGAATTACTAACAAAATGCAAGTGATACCAGGACTGTTTATAGATTGTCAAACAGGTTTGCCTATGCAAATTAATGAATTAAAGGACGGCTATCAAGAAATGGCTGAAGAGGGCTATTGCCTTGAGCATTTGCAATTTGAGAAAGAGATCGTTAGGTTAGAGGCGGAGATTCAAAAGTTTTTATCTCTTCTGGAACAGACAGAAGTTGATGAGGTAGTAACTGGAATTGAGACGGTAAAAGAGGAAATTGAGTTATTATATGTTTTGCTAGAGAAGGAAGTCCTTGCTAAGCACTATATTCACCAACATAAAGACGAAACGAAATCTCTTTTAACTGATGCTGTAGACAACAGTAGGATCTTGAAGGAAGAAACTGAGTTAGTACAGCAAATTTACCATTTGTCAGAAACGGAACTTGAAGCTCAGAAAAAATCGGAAAAGCAACTTGCTCAGCTTATGAAGCGGTTTGAAATACTTGAAGCGAGTTTAACCCATCCAGAATTTGCGCAAACTCAGCTTTCGGAGGATCTTTGTGAAATGCAGGAGATGATTCAAAAGCTTGAGCAAGAGCAAAAAGATTATCGGGAAATTTTGGGTGCACTAAGAAAAGATGAATTAGCAGCACGTGAAAAAGTCCAAGAGCTCAAAAAGAGTATTGGTGAAATGATTAGAACGATTTCAAAAAGTAAAATACCTGGTTTACCTAAGGAATATGAATTTTTGTTAGATGACGCGAAGGAAAGTATCCAAACTGTTATGGAAAAACTTTCTGAAAAACCTCTTGATATACCCATTGTTCAACATTTTTTAGATATAGCTGTAAATGTAGTGGAAGAATTAATTAGTACAACTAAAGAGATTTTAGAAAATGTGATATTGGCAGAAAAAGTTATTCAATATGGAAACCGCTATAAAAGTAAATATTCGTCAGTGGCTGAAGGCTTATATGAAGCAGAGCTTGCATTTAGAGATTTTGACTACAAATCAGCACTTGAACAGGCTGCAACAACAATCGAAAAGGTTGAACCTGGTGCAATTAAAAAAATTGAAAAAATGCTATCAGAAGAAATGCAATCAGAAGAAATCTAATCTAGTGATATTTTCGCTAACAGGTTTACCTATTAATAGGGAGCCTGTTTTATTTTTGAATTTCAAACAACTTGGTTGTGTTCTGGATGTTACTTTGGAATAATAATCAAAAAGTGGTGACTTCAGGAATTCTTACACATATATATTATGCATTTAATGGATTATGATAATATCCAAAGGTGCATATGGTTCGCAGGTGAAAGGGGAAAACCATGATTTATTTTGATAATAGTGCAACCACAAAACCATTTAACGAAGTGATCAATTCGTTCGTGAAGGTATCGACCGATTATTACGGAAATCCATCCTCCTTGCATCAATTAGGTGGAATGGCACAACAGCTATTAACCCAAGCAAGAAATCAAATAGCAAAGCTTCTGAAGGCGAAATCAACTGAAATTCTTTTTACCTCAGGTGGAACAGAGAGCAACAATTTGGCCATTAAAGGAACTGCCTTGATGTACAGGAGTCGAGGAAAACATATTATTACAACAGAAATTGAGCATGCATCTGTTTATGAAGCGATGGATCAATTAAAACAGTTAGGATATATAATTACCTATTTAAAACCTGATCAAGATGGTAGAATATCGGTCAGAGATGTGGAAAGTGCCCTAAGAGAAGATACCATTCTTGTTTCTGTTATACACGTTAACAACGAGGTGGGAACAATCCAACCTATTAAGGAAATAGGAGCGTTATTAAAGGATTATCCGAAAGTATTGTTTCATGTTGACCATGTTCAAGGTGTGTGTAAGGTGCCGTTGAATTTTCATGAATGTGGAATTGACTTATGCTCAATTTCTGGTCATAAATTTCATGGTTTAAAAGGTACTGGGGCTTTATTTTTGAGAGATACATTGCAAATTTCTCCGCTTTTCTCTGGAGGTGGGCAAGAATTAAAGCACCGAAGTGGTACGGAGAATGTTGCTGGTATCGTGGCAATGGCAAAGGCATTAAGATTATCCATGGATCTGCGTGCTGAAAAATTATCTGTTATGATGGAAATAATGAAACGATTAAGGGATGATCTGCAAAAAATAGATGAGGTAACCATTCATTCTCCAAACGAGGGCTCTGCCCCTCATATTCTCAACCTTTCGATAAGAGGATTTAAAGGTGAAGTGTTTGTTCATTCCTTAGAAGAAAAGGGAATATACGTGTCGACAACAAGTGCTTGTTCCTCCAAACAAGCAGCAGTTAGTAAAACATTGCTTGCTATGGGAATTTCAGCTGAGGAAGCAAAAAGTGCTATACGGATCAGTCTTTCTTTTAACAATACGATGGATGAAGCTTTGCAAGCGATAAGTGCATTAAAAGAGTCAATAAAACATTTAGGTGAGGTTATGAATTAATATGAAATATGATCGGATTATTATTCGTTATGGTGAAATTTCTACAAAAGGTAGAAATCGTAATTTGTTTATTGATAAATTAAGAAAAAGTATTAAACCGTTGTTAAACAATACGCCAAACGCAAAAATAGATGCAAGTCGAGATCGAATGTATATTTTGTTGAATGGCGAAAACGGGGATGCAATAATTGAGGGACTAAAAGAGATATTTGGGATTCAATCTTTTAGTCCAGCTATAAAAGTTGAAAAAGATGTCGAAATGATGAAAGATGCAGCATTGGCTCTTTTCAAACGAGTATACGTGGAAGGAAAAACTTTTAAAATTACTGGTAAACGTGCAGATAAGTCGTTTCCGCTTACAAGTGAGGATATTAATCAAGAGTTTAGCGCCCATATATTACAAAACATGGATGACTTAAAGGTAAACGTAAGAACACCTGATATTAATTTGCTCATCGAGGTACGAAGTGAAGCAGCCTATCTATCATGCGAAACAATTCGTGGTGCCGGTGGACTTCCAGTTGGTTCGAGTGGGAAAGCAATGCTCATGTTATCGGGGGGAATCGACAGTCCTGTTGCAGGTTACTTAGCGATGAAAAGGGGATTGGAAATTGAAGCTGTTCATTTCTTTAGCCCACCATTTACAAGTGAACGGTCAAAGCAAAAGGTGATTGATCTCGTAGAAAAATTGGCTAAAGTCAGTGGTTTTATTAATCTGCATATTGTCCCTTTTACAGAGATTCAACAATTAATTCAGAGGCAAATTCCAGAAAACTATTCGATGACCTCGACAAGACGAATGATGCTGCGAATAACGGATGAAATACGAAAAAATCGTGAAGGTTTGGCCATTATTACTGGTGAAAGCCTTGGACAGGTTGCCAGTCAAACAATTGAGAGCATGTTTGCCATCAATGAAGTGACGAACACACCTATCCTGCGTCCTTTGATTACCGTTGATAAGCACGATACAATTGAAATTGCTCAACAAATTGATACGTACGATATTTCAATTCGCCCGTTTGAGGATTGCTGTACTGTTTTTGTTCCTTCATCACCAAAAACAAAACCAAAACGTGAAAAGGTCCAACACTATGAAAGTTTTACAGACTTTGAACCCTATATTGAAAAAGCTGTAAAAGATACAGAAACAATCCGAATAAAAATCGGTCACGTAAACCATAATATGTCAGTAGAGGATTTATTCTAAGAAAAGCGGAAGCGCTTGACACAAAATTGTGAACAATTACCAACAAAAGATTTGAATGAAGCTATGTGATTCTACACACTCTATACTCACAAGGAGGTGATATCACATGGCAAACAACAACAACTCAAATCAGTTATTAGTTCCTGGAGTAGAACAAGCTCTTAACCAAATGAAGTACGAAATCGCTACAGAATTTGGTGTTAATCTTGGAGCAGACACAACATCTCGCGCTAACGGTTCAGTTGGTGGTGAGATCACTAAACGTTTAGTCTCTATGGCTCAACAACAGTTAAGCGGAGGCTTTTCAAGATAACAAAATAATACAAATGGCTACAAGAAGCGAGTATTCGTACTCGCTTCTTTATTATTTTGTCGGATAAAAGAGAAAAATATATTCCGAATAATCTAAATATTTGGTATATCATTAAGGGGTAAGTGTTTTTGTTTTACCAAATATGTGAGGGGGAAACAGAATGGGTAGAGGAGAATTAATCGCGCCGCAGCAATATAACTTAGTTAGTGAGGTCGAAAGATTTGCAGAAGATGCCAAGAAGCTTGCACTTAGATGGGAAAATGAAACAGGGGAAACAAAGGAAGTTACATATAAGGAATTAATAGCTAATGCAAATAGAGTAGGAAATCTCTTTCAACAAAATGGGATAAAAAAAGGCGATGTGGTCCTTGTTATGGTACCGCGTTTAATCGAGGCATATCAGATTTATTTGGGTGCTCTTAAAGCGGGGATCGTCGTCATCCCAAGTTCAGAAATGTTACGGGCAAAAGACCTTAAATATCGAATTACACATGGGGATGTTAAAGCTGTTGTATGTTATTACCCATATTTGGATCAATTTACTGACTTGCCAGAGGCTGAAAATCTTAAAAAGTTTGTAATTGGAGCAGATGCTAAAAATTGGATTAATGTAAATCAGCAATTAACTGAGGTATCTGATATTTTCGAATTAGCAGATACTACTTCTAGTGATATGGCCTTTTTATCTTATACTTCAGGAACAACTGGAAATCCAAAAGGGGTAGTCCATACACATGGCTGGGCATATGCACATTTACGAACAGCCGCTAAGAACTGGCTCGGTATTGATGAAGGGGACAGGGTCTGGGCAACAGCAAGTCCTGGTTGGCAAAAGTGGATTTGGAGCCCGTTTTTATCCATATTAGGTACAGGTGCGACTGGAATCGTCTATAACGGAAGATTTGAGCCGCAAAAATACTTGCAGCTTCTTGAAAAATACCAAATAAATGCTTTATGCTGTACCCCAACTGAGTATCGTATAATGGCTAAGGTTGATAATCTTGATGAATATAAATTACCACACTTGCATAGTGCCGTTTCTGCAGGGGAGCCTCTAAATCGGGAGGTAATTGAGACATTTAATCGTCATTTTAATATTGATGTAAGAGATGGATATGGACAAACAGAAAACACTCTATTAATCGGTGTAACAAAGGGAATGGCGCTTAGACCAGGCTCAATGGGAAAACCGACTCCTGGAAACAAAATCGAAATTATCGATGAAAATGGTGATCCGTGTGTTGTAGGAGAAGTAGGAGATATTGCAGTTCATGTAGAAAGTCCAGCATTGTTTAAAGAGTATTATAAAGATCCAGAAAGAACAGCGATGCAGTTCCGCGGTGAATATTATATTACTGGTGATAAAGCGAAGAAGGATGAGGATGGCTATTTCTGGTTTGAGGGCCGTGGTGACGATATCATTATCAGCTCAGGATATACAATTGGACCTTTCGAGGTTGAAGATGCGCTTGTTAAACATCCTTTTGTAAAAGAATGTGCCGTTGTAGCAAGTCCGGATGAGATTCGAGGAAATATCGTAAAGGCATTCATTGTGTTAAAAGATGGGATTAATCCGAGTGATCCTAGTCTTGTATCGAATCTTCAGGAACATGTAAAAGAATTAACAGCACCTTATAAATATCCGCGTGCAATTGAATTTTTAGCTGAGCTTCCGAAAACTACATCAGGAAAAATTCGCCGAATTGAATTACGCAAACAAGAATTAGAAGCATTTAGTGCTCAATCGTAAAAAACAAGTAAAAGGCTGACAATTTGTCATCCTCAGATTGTCGAGAAAAGGTATTTTTCTCGGCAATTTTTTGTTTTATCTTTTTAGCATGCTAAATGGCCGGTTGATTTCCGCTCCAGGTGCTTCGCTTTCCGCGGGGCGGGCGCTGAGCCTCCTCGGCGTAAACGCCTGCGGGGTCTCACCTGTCCCGCTGCTCCCGCAGGAGTCGAGCACCTTCCGCTCCAATCAACCTAAAGTAAATCAACCTGAGGTATTGCCACACACTTTTTCTAGCCTAGACAAATATGTGGCAATCTTTTTCATATTTTGGCAAGTTGCAGTAAGCAATACCTGCTCGCTCGCATTCCTCAATCCCCGCAACCTACAATAGCGAAGCCCATGCAGTTCTTTTGAATCTGCGAAGCTTCGCTCAATTTTTTCTTTCCTAAATTTATAAAGCATTTTTCCTGATTTTGATAGACGATTGAGCCGCACCTTCTCCTTATATTCTTCCAATACATGTCGGGTGACGACCTTCGTCTTGTTTTTTGATCTCGTACATTCCTTCAACAGAGGACATTCTGCACATAAGCAACGTTAGTTTGAATTTCTCGTTCCAATTGACGTTCCGAACGAATGCCATAAAAATATCCAATAAACATCATCTTGAAAAGCAGAATTGGATCAGTTGGACGACCGTTATCTTCTGAGTAATAGGGCCGAACCTTTTCTCCAACAAATGAAAAATCAATATATTTATCCACCTTTCTTAAAAGGTGATTTTGAGGCACCAAATCTTCGATAAAAACAAATTCAGCTTCATTTTGAACAGCTTTTTTGGGTTTGAACATTCTATTCACCGTCCTATTCTTTATAAGAATATTACACTATATTAACGCGGTGAATCATTAAAGTTATTAAACAAAATAATAGGCTGTCGAGAAACTCTCGACAGCCTAGGGCTATCAATTTGTCAGCTTTTTGTTTTAAAGGAATGTTCGTTTAACTTTTTCCCAGAAGGAATTATTTTTTAATTTTACGGTTTTTATTTTTTTATTACTTAGTTTAATTTCTATTTTTTCAACGTGCCGAATACTTATTGCTTCATTGTCCATACCCATTGTTGGATGATCGTTCCCTTCTTGGCGGACTTTCAACGTAAGCGAATGATCACCACTAAGAATAAATGACGAACCTAACGTTCTGAAGCTATTATTGTTTAATGAAGCAAGTTCGCTTACTTGTAGACAAGGAAGAGCGTGATCAACAATTGCCCCTAAAACTGACTTGTTATAGGCAGTACTCCCAGTAGGGGTTGAAACGATAATACCATCTCCTCGGAACGTTTCAAAATGGAGTTGATCAATAAAAACATCGAGAACGAATGTCTTGATTATGGCTGAACGGATAGTGAATTCGTTTAGACAATTAAAGGTTGCCCCGTCATCAATAATCGCTTCAATAGTGGGATACCGAAGTACTTGAATTTGTTCATTCTGCATGGCTTCAATCATCTGAGGAATTTCATCTAAGTGAAAATCACAATACATATTTAAACTGCCGGTTGTTGATATTCCAGCATAAAGACAATCCTCTTTAAATCCGGTTTTTCTTACCGCTTGTAGAAAGGTACCATCATTGCCAATACTAACAATGATATTTGCTGAATTAGGATTCTCAGCAATCTTAAATCCATAATTTTCGGCCATTTGATAAAGGGGGTCTACCTTTTTTAGCGTTTCAGCGTCGTTGTGATGATAAAAAAATAAATGACTGCGGTCTGACATGTAATTTCCTCTTTTCAACAGAAAAATTTCGCATATTTTTACCATTGCTTCCATTATTTTAGTACAATGATTGATATTGAATAGTTTACCATATTTTTTTAAAACAATTAAAAATTGATTGAAGTTTTAGATAAAGGGAGGAGTTGTTTATATGAACGGAAAACGCTGGGCAGCTTTAGGGATTGCGACTGGATTATTTATTGTTTCCATTTTAATTAATGTGTTAAGCTCATTTGCTTTTTCAAACGTGGAAACGGGATTCAGTGATTTTTTTGCTGCAACAGATCAACCATTTACAGAAGAAATCGTAAAGGATGGGGATGAACTTAATAAGATTGCTGTCTTGGACGTCGATGGAGTGATTCAGGATACTGGTGATGTTGGCTCATTTCTACAAAGTCCTACATATAACCATCGTCTTTTTATGGAGAAACTGGATTACGTTAAAGAAGATGACACGATTAAAGGGATCATCCTCCGTGTCAACTCTCCTGGTGGTGGTGTGGTAGAAAGTGCTGAAATTCACGATAAGCTAGTCGAAATACAGAAAGATACAAAAAAGCCAATATACGTATCAATGGGGGCAACGGCTGCATCTGGTGGATATTATATTTCAACTCCTGCCGATAAAATCTTCGCAAGTAAAGAAACAATGACTGGTTCCCTTGGGGTTATTATGGAAAGTGTTAATTATGCTGGTCTAGCTGATAAATATGGCGTTGATTTTGTCACGATAAAAAGTGGTCCATACAAAGATATCATGAGCCCTACAAGGGAAATGACTGATGAAGAAAGAAATATCTTGCAAACCATGATTAATAATTCATATGAGGGATTTGTCAAAGTGATTTCGGACGGAAGAAAAATTCCGATTGACCAAGTTAAAAAATTGGCTGATGGCCGAATATATGATGGACGCCAGGCAAAAGAATTAAATTTAATCGATGGTTTTGGCTATTTGGATGATGTAATAGCAAATATGAGAAAAGATCTTCACCAAAAGGATGCTCAGGTTGTTCGATACACAGAAAGCTTTGGCTTCGGATCTTTATTTAATATGGGTGCTCAAAAAATTGCTGGCAAAGATGCTGAAGTAGCTAGCATAATGAAGCTGTTGTCTAGGTCGAATTCACCCCGACTTATGTATTTGTATGCTGAATAAGGGAGGTAATTAATATGAACTTTGATCATCAGTTAAACGAAGATGAACCAGGTCAAAATGAAAAAATTATTCAGCCTCCCAACCAATCGGAAAATAAAAATGAAGACAAGGTCTTTAACAATCAAGATATAACGACTAACTCTGAAATGGAGCGCCTTCGGAATGATTTAAGGAGACAAAGTTTTCAAGCATTCCCAATTCGTTATGCTGGTTTTTGGATGCGTTTTTGGGCATATCTTCTTGATTTAATTGTGATTGGGAGCTTAGGGAGAATCTTAATCAAGCCAATATTTCGAGTGTTAGATGTATCCCTTCATGATTCAAGTATGTTTGCACCCATTTCAATTGTGACTGCGCTCATTTTCTATGCCTATTTTGTATTCATGACAAAACTATTTGGGCAAACACTTGGAAAAATGGTTTTTGGATTGAAAGTTGTGACCCTATCTGGCAACCCGCTATCGTGGAATACGGTTCTTTTTCGTGAGTGGATTGGAAGATTTATCTCAACGACTGTCCTTATTGGCTATTGTTTAGTAGCATTTCTTCCCAAAAAACAAGGCTTACATGATTTATTTGTGGAAACGACAGTCATCCATAAAAATTAATGGCTGTTTTCTAAAAGATTGTTGTTTTTGAACTAGTTTTGAATTCATTACCGTTGAAAATGATTGGAGCGGAAGGTGCTCGACTCCTGCGGGAGTAGCGGGACAGGTGGGACCCCGCAGGCGTAAAACGCCGAGGAGGCTCACCGCCCGCCCCGCGGAAAGCGAGCACCTGGAGCGGAAATGAGCCTCCCATAAGTAAATAGCAACAAAGTTTACGAAAACAGCCAAATTAATAAACCCTAAACCTGCTGAACTATAACCAGCAGGTTTATTTTTTTGTTTTTAGCAGATAATAAAAGGCTGAAAGGTAGTGAATAAAATGAAATGGCTAGCCGTTGCTCTTATTATTTTATTTCTTCTTACCACTTTAATTATTTTTTCAAAAATAACCATTTTATTAAATTATCATCACAATAAAGATGATGATCATTTAACTATAAAGTTTAAAGTTTGGTTTGGACTGATCTCCTATAAAATTTCTGTTCCAGTTATTAAAGTTGATGACGATTCACCGGCGATTGTTTATAAAACGAAAGTGAATTCAGGAAAACAGGAAGGTTCAAAAAAGGAAATGACAGAAGAAAAATTTTCTGTTCATGATTTAATAGAAAGTTTGCATGACATGAAGGAATTTTTAAGACATGTTATTGCCTTACACAAAATAATCCGCTATTTTTTACGAAAAATATCAATTAGAAGGCTGGAATGGCATTCGGTAATTGGGATAGGAGATGCAGCACTGACAGGGACGCTTACTGGAGCTTTGTGGTCAGTAAAAGGTGGCTTGATAGGCCTGATTAGTCATTATATGAAACTTAAGGAAATGCCTCAAATGTCGATTACCCCGAACTTTCAAAGGGCGTCCTCACAAACTCTATTGCGATGTATGATTCAATTTCGAATCGGGAATGCTATGTTAGCAGGAATAAGACTAGTGAAATTTTGGAAGGGTGGACGGCCAAAATTTCAATCAAAACAGCTGTCCAAATTATCCAAAGATAAATCAAAAACAATGTAGACTAGGAGGAAGAAAGAATGTCCGATCATCCAATTCAAGGATTAATGACAACTGCAATGGAAAATTTAAAAGAAATGATTGATGTAAATACGATTATTGGTGATCCTGTTGAGACCCCTGATGGCAGTGTAATCTTAACTGTTTCTAAAGTAGGATTTGGTTTTGCAGCGGGGGGAAGCGAATTTATTCTTGATGGTTCAGGTTCTGGGTCGGGATCAGGTTCAGGTTCAAATTCAAATGGAGGTTCTAAGCAACAAGAGCAGAGCGGTTCGAAGCACCCATTTGGTGGAGGTAGCGGTGGTGGTGTTTCCATAACACCAATTGCATTCCTAATTGTCAGTACACATGGTGTAAAAATGCTTCATTTAGATGAAAATACGCATCTTTATGAAAAAATACTAGATTTAGCACCGCAGGCAGTTGATAAAATACAACAAATGATGTCTAAAAAAGATCAAAAAAATCAATCTGGGCAGCAAACCCAAAATGATAGCCCTAAGCAAGACCTAAATGATTAAAAACTCGCCGCCACCCGGCGAGTTTTGCTTTGGATTCAAAATACAGGTTTTTTTGGCTTGGTGCCACTGATTGTTAATTTGAAATCTTCTTAATTGCTTAAATGCTCTTGAAAAGTTATTATTAACACTATAAAAGATGGAATAAATGAGGAGGAAATAAAATGGCATCAATTACGTTTAAAGGGAACCCAGTTACCTTATTAGGAAATGAAGTGAAGGTTGGAGAAAAGGCACCAAATTTTTCAGTTCTTGCAAATGATTTATCACCAGTAACTTTAAATGATTCAAAAGGCAGTGTAAGGCTCATCAGTGTAGTGCCTTCTTTAGATACAGGCGTATGTGACGCTCAAACACGTCGATTTAATCAAGAAGCAGCAAAGTTAGATAATGTGAAAATATTAACAGTCAGCGTGGACCTACCATTTGCCCAAAAACGTTGGTGTGGTGCTGCTGGAATTGAAAATGTCCAAACCGTTTCTGACCATCGTGATTTGTCCTTTGGAGAGGCCTTCGGAGTGGCTATTCAAGAGCTTCGCCTTTTGGCACGTGCCGTATTTGTCATTGATTCAAATGATGTTGTTACATATGCTGAATATGTAAGTGAAGCAACAAATCACCCGAATTACGAAGCAGCAGTTGAAGCAGCAAAGCAAGCAAAATAGTATCGTTCCAGGGCCCTTAATCTTAAGGGTCTTTTTTTTAGGCTCTTTTCAAAAGATTGTTGTTTTTTAATAGGTTTTGCGGAAAGTAAACTGCTGATAATAAAGTTGATTGGAGCGGAAGGTGCGAGACTCCTGCGGGGGTAGCGGGATAGGTGAGACTCCACAGGCGCTTAAGCGCCGAGGATGCTCGCCCCGCGGAAAGCGAGCATCCTGGAGCGGAAATCAACCACACTTCTCTTTTGGTAAATAGCAACAAAGTTTACCTTTTTTTATTACTTGTGATTAGTTCGATTGCCCGTTAAAATAGGAAAATAGAATAAAATGGGGGTAAACTATGCTGAAAATTTCTCCAGTAGAAGAATTATTTACTTTAATGAATGAAACGGCGTTAATTTTACAAGAAGAACTATCGTGTACATATTTGGAAGCATTAGCTGAAACAGGAGAAAATTTATTTCAAGGCTCGATTCTTCAAGAAGAAATAAGTGAGTTGAATAAGAAACGCCTTGAAAAGATGTATCATACTATTCAATTAAGCAAGTATCAAAATGAAGAACTTCGTAAAGCCTATCAGCTCGTTATTTTAAAAGGAATGAAGGAAAGTGTCCAACCTAACCATCAAATGACACCTGATGCTGTCGGTATGCTAATGGGATATTTGGTGAATAAATTTATGAAGGAATCTTCTTTCACACTTTTAGATCCAGCAGTAGGAACAGGAAATTTACTTGCAACCGTTTTAAATCAACTACAACCAAAAGAAATAATGGCAGTTGGCATTGAAATTGATGATTTGTTATTAAAACTAGCTTATGTGAATGCGAATTTACAAAAACATCCGATTCAATTTTATAACCAGGATAGTTTAGATCCGCTTTATGTTGACCCAGTTGATGCTGTAATAGGGGATTTGCCAATAGGTTACTATCCGAACGACGAGAGAGCATCTGAATTTGAGTTGAAAGCTGATGATGGTCATTCTTTTGCACATCATCTATTTATCGAACAAAGTGTACGTCATACCAAGGATGGCGGCTATTTGTTTTTAATCGTACCAAACGGTTTATTTGAAAGCGAACAGGCACCCAAACTACATGAGTTTTTAAAAGAGAAGGTTATTATCCAGGGCCTCCTCCAATTGCCGCTAACCCTATTTAAAACGAAACAAGCAGCAAAAAGTATTCTTATTTTACAAAAAAAGGGGAATCAGGTGGTTGCTCCAAAACAGGTGCTTCTGGTTAATCTGCCTTCTCTTTCGAATGCTAGTGCTGTTTCTAATATATTAGCTCAGATTGATGACTGGATGAAGGAAAATAAATCATCTAAATAAATAGTGAAGTTGACCATGGTTCGATCTAGGGACGATGGTCAACTTATTTTATTATCTTAGTATTATTTTAATAGTCTAAAAATCAGAATATATTTATTTTGCAGTGAAAGCGCTAACAATATTAGTGACATCTTGTAAAGTGAATTTACACATGATTTAATGAGAAATTGAGAGATATATTTATAAACAGTTGTGCAAAATAACATTTGTACAGTTTTAAGGTCTCAGCTTAGATGGGGTTTTTATAAAAGGAGCGGTAGCACGATGTCAAAAATTATAGCAATTAACGCAGGCAGTTCTTCACTTAAATTCCAATTGTTTGAAATGCCGAGCGAGGAAGTTATTACAAAAGGTCTTATTGAACGAATTGGTTTAAATGATGGGATTTTTAATATTACTGCCAATGGTGAAAAAATACAAGAAGTGTTAGATATCCCAGATCATGGCGTAGCTGTAAAGCTTTTACTTGATAAGCTAACAAATTTGGGGATTATCCAATCACTATCTGAAATTGATGGAATTGGTCACCGTGTTGTGCATGGTGGTGAGGCATTTAATGATTCAGTATTAATTACTGAAGAGGTTTTGAATAAAATTGAGGAATTATCTGAATTAGCCCCTCTACATAATCCTGCAAATGTTACGGGGATTAAGGCTTTCCAACAGGTTCTTCCAAATGTACCAGCCATTGCGGTATTTGATACAGCTTTTCACCAAACAATGCCTGAAAGTTCTTATCTTTATAGCTTGCCATATGAATATTATGAGAAATATGGGATTAGAAAATATGGTTTCCACGGAACATCCCATAAGTATGTTTCAGAGCGTGCCGCAGAGATGTTAGGTCGTCCAGTGGAACATTTACGATTAGTTTCTTGTCATCTTGGTAACGGAGCAAGTATTGCAGCAATTGAAGGTGGAAAATCAATTGATACATCAATGGGCTTCACGCCGCTTGCTGGGGTTACGATGGGAACACGTTCAGGAAATATTGACCCTGCGTTAATTCCGTATATCATGGAAAAAACAGGGAAGAACGCTGAAGAAGTATTAACTGTTTTAAATAAGGAAAGTGGTGTCCTAGGGGTTTCTGGATTCTCTAGTGATCTTCGAGATATTGAGTTAGAAGCTTCGAAGGGTAATGACCGCGCTGAATTGGCACTAGAATTGTTTGCAAATAAAATTCATAAATACCTTGGTTCTTATGCTGCACGGATGTTTGGTGTTGATGCGATTATTTTTACAGCAGGTATTGGTGAAAATAGTGAATCGATTCGTGCTCGAGTGCTAAGCGGATTAGAGTTTATGGGTATTTATTGGGATCCTGCTTTAAATAAGGTTCGTGGAAAAGAAGCGTTTATTAACTACCCACATTCACCAGTTAAAGTCCTTATCATTCCAACGAATGAAGAAGTAATGATTGCACGCGATGTTACGCGACTTTCCAATCTGTAAACCTATCGTTAGAGGGCTGTCGAGATTTTTTTCTCGGCAGCCTTTTTTGCGCTTATTTACTGCAGGGGGTCGGTGTTTTTCTACAGTTTGTTGGTTATGTTATACTGTAAAAAAGGGCTTCAGGTTGGGAGGGTTTTGCGGATGCCGCTAACTGAACGAGAAGCAAAAGTTTTACATGAAATATTGGAATGGGAAAATCAACTGAATCAATATTTACCTAACGATTTCGAATTAACCTTTGATAAATATTTAGAACGTTCTTTCTCACTGCTTTCTGAAGATGTCCAGTCGCAGTTTTTTTCGATGCTGGATAGCTGGTTTTTTCATCTTCATGCGTTGATCCAAGGCTCCCAGTTACAAATGGATGCAAAAGAGCGCATCCTGTCAACTGGACGTATTTTTCATGATGACTTAACAAAGATAGAGGAATTACGTCATTTATCGATTGACCAACTACAATACATAGCAGAGCAACAAATATCTCGTCATCGTTTTTACTCACTTGTACAGGGGGGACTTTCAGGAACTGGGGGTACACTTCTTCTCGGAACAGATATACCAGCAATGGCTGTAATTAATTTGAGAGTTGTTCAATTGATTGCCATGACATATGGTTTTGAAGTCAATACACCCTTTGAAATGATGACTTCACTTAAAGTTTTTCACGGAGCATCACTCCCGCTAAGAATCCAAAGTAAAGTGTGGGAAGAAATGTTGAACGACTTAGATCATTCGGGAAATGAATATTTTTATGATGGAAAAGACGATATTACCAATATTACCTGGATGGAACAGCCTTTAAAGCAAATGTTAAAAATTATAGTTATTTCTTTATTCAAAAGAAAAACGATGAAAGGGATTCCGTTTATTGGTGTTGGTATAGGTGCTGGATCCAATTATTTTCTAACAAGAAAGATAACAGACTTTGCTCATAAATATTATCAAATGAGATATCTGCTAGCCAAGAAAGGAGAATAACATGAGTACACAGGAACATAAACAAGCAGCACCTAAAAGTGTGAATTGTAAAATTATCACCGTAAGTGATACGAGAACTAAAGATACCGATAAAAGTGGTAGATTAATGATTGATTTGCTTTCTGAGGCAGGTCATTTAATCTCAGATTATGTCATTGTAAAAGATGAAGCAGGACCGATTCTAGAAGAGGTATTAAAGGGATGTAAGGATCCTAATATTGATGCTATTCTCACAAATGGGGGCACTGGCATTGCGTTACGGGATGTAACCATTGAAACAGTAAGTGGAATTTTTACAAAAGAGATAACCGGATTTGGTGAATTATTTCGCATGTTAAGTTACCAAGAGGATATTGGATCTGCGGCAATTCTATCAAGGGCAATTGCAGGAACGGTGAACGATAAAGTTGTTTTTGCAACCCCAGGGTCGACAGGTGCGGTTCGGCTTGCGATGGTTAAGTTAATTTTACCAGAAATAGGTCATGTTGTTAGCGAACTAAAAAAGGACCTAGGATAGAAGTGCGATAGTGTAAGCCATCCCTTTACGACAAAGACTATGTTAAAGCTCATTGTTGATTTTGCAACTATGTTGATTGGAGCGGAAATCAACAGGCATGTTTAACAGAGCCTCTACAAAAAAAGAGCTTACTCTCCCATAAAGGAAGGCTAAGCTCTTTTTAGAAAGTTTTTTGGGTAATATGCTTGATGAAGATCAAGATGAGGTTAGCTTTTGATGAGGTAAGATTTACATTATTGTTCTAATTTATTTTCATTCATATCATCCGAAGAGCGATACCAAATCCAAAGGTCATTGATTACAGAGGCAAGTTCAGCAATTTCATTGTTTAAACGGCAAGAATACATAAAATCACTTTCGTCAGACAACTCAAGTTGTTTTTGATTAATTTTCTGTTCCAAGTATGCGATTCTATCTGGAATTTGACCTCGGATACCTTCCCAGTGTAAAAGGATTGAATGTTGATCTAGCATATCGAAATCATCCCAATTCCCTTGCATGGTTGGTACAGGAATACCCAAACGATCATCATGGAAAAAATAACCTTCCAACATAATAACTCCTCCAATCTTTTTTTGATTACTTTTATTCTACTACACTATTAAGTTTGTTTCTATTGACATTTTTGTGACATACATCACTGAAAATTATTTTTTGAAAGAATTATAGAATAAGTATTGAAATTTTCCTAAAAAGTTGCTAAAGTGTATTCATATTGAATAAAAATTAAATTTAATGAATGTTTATACAGTAGAATGGAGGAAAAAATAAATGAACAAGCCTAAATTAGTTCTAGCATATTCCGGGGGTTTGGATACTTCTGTTGCAATTAAATGGTTAATAGAAAAGGGTTATGACGTAGTAGCGTGCTGCTTAGATGTCGGAGAAGGAAAAGATTTAGCTTTTATTCAGCAAAAAGCAAAAGATATGGGAGCAGTTGAATCCTATATTATTGATGCAAAAGAAGAATTCGCAAAGGATTTTGCATTAGTTGCCCTACAAGCGCAAGCTTACTATGAACAGAAATATCCACTTGTTTCTGCATTATCTCGTCCATTGATCGCCAAAAAATTAGTCGAAATTGCGGAAAAAGAAGGTGCTGTAGCAGTAGCACATGGCTGTACTGGTAAAGGAAATGACCAAGTTCGTTTTGAAGTTTCCTTCCAAGCATTGAATCCTGATTTGGAAGTACTTGCTCCAGTCCGTGAATGGAAATGGTCTCGTGAGGAAGAAATTGAATATGCAAAAAAACATGCTATCCCAGTGCCAATTAATTTAGATAGCCCTTATTCAATCGACCAAAATCTATGGGGAAGAGCAAATGAATGTGGAATTCTAGAAGACCCATGGGCTGCTCCGCCAGAAGATGCATATGATTTAACAGTTAGTTTAGAAAACGCACCCGACTCTCCAGATGTAATTGAAATTGGTTTTGAAAAAGGTGTACCTGTTACATTAAATGGAGAAGCTCTTCCATTGTCAGAAATCATTTTAAATTTAAATACAATTGCAGGTAAACATGGTGTTGGTCGTATTGACCATGTTGAAAACAGACTTGTTGGAATTAAATCTCGTGAAGTATATGAAATTCCTGGAGCATTGACATTACTTAAGGCGCATAAAGAGCTTGAAGATTTAACACTTGTCAAAGAAGTGGCACACTTTAAACCTATTATTTCGCAAAAGCTTGCTGAAGTAATTTATAATGGCCTATGGTTTTCACCACTAACTGATGCACTTAAAGCATTCCTAAAGGAAACACAAGAGTATGTAACGGGTACAGTTAGAGTGAAGTTGTTCAAAGGACATGTGATTGTTGAAGGCAGAAAATCACCTTATTCTTTATATGATGAAAAATTGGCAACGTACACTTCAGATGATGAGTTTGATCATGATGCAGCTGTCGGATTTATTAAGTTATGGGGGCTACCAACAAAAGTTCAAAGCATTGTACAAACCAAGAAGGTGACAGTGTGAAAAAACTATGGGGCGGAAGATTTACTAAAACAGCAGAAGAGTGGGTGGATGAATTCGGAGCTTCCATTTCATTTGATCAACAGCTAGTGATGGAGGATCTTGAAGGAAGCATCGCCCATGTTACCATGCTTGCAAAATGTGGAATCATCTCACCTGAAGAAGGGGAAATGATTAAAAATGGACTTCTAGCTTTAAAGGAAGAAGCAAAAGAAAACAAGCTGCCCTTTTCTGTAAAACTAGAGGATATCCATCTTAATAATGAAAGCTTTTTAACTGAAAAAATCGGGCCTGTAGGTGGTAAATTGCATACTGGTAGAAGTAGGAACGACCAAGTAGCAACCGATATGCATTTATATTTGCGAAATCAACTAGGTCTGATTGTGGAATTAATAGAAGAATTTCAATCCTCTTTAGTAGAGCAAGCCGAAAAACATGTTGAAACGATTATGCCAGGGTATACTCACCTGCAACGAGCACAGCCAATTTCATTTGCTCATCATCTTTTAGCGTATTTCTGGATGCTGGAGAGAGATAAAGACCGTTTCATTCAGAACCTTAAGAGGACGAACATCTCACCACTTGGAGCTGGCGCATTAGCTGGGACAACTTTCCCAATCGATCGTCACTATAGTGCTGAGCTGTTAGAATTTGCCGGAATCTATGAAAACAGTCTTGATGCTGTTAGTGATCGTGATTTTATACTTGAGTTTCTATCAGCAAGCTCTATTTTGATGATGCACCTTTCACGTTTAAGCGAAGAAATCATTCTTTGGTCAAGCCAAGAGTTTCGTTTTATCGAGCTTGATGATAGCTTCTCTACTGGCTCTAGTATTATGCCACAAAAGAAAAATCCGGATATGGCTGAGCTTATTCGTGGTAAAACGGGTCGAGTTTATGGGAATTTAGTTGGTTTATTAACTGTATTAAAAGGCTTACCACTTGCCTATAATAAGGACATGCAAGAGGATAAAGAGGGGATGTTTGATACAGTTAAAACGGTAACTGGCTCTCTAAAAATCTTTGCAGGGATGATTCGTACTTTAAAGGTTCGCACAGATGAAATGACAAAGGCGACCAAGACTGATTTTTCAAATGCTACTGAGTTAGCTGATTATTTGGCTGAAAAAGGAGTTCCATTTAGAGAAGCACATGAGATTGTTGGAAAGCTTGTGCTTACCTGTGTCAATAAAGGATGCTATCTTGCTGACCTATCCCTTGATGAGTATAAAGCAGCAAATCCGTTATTCGAACAAGATATCTATGTGGCGTTAGATCCATACACTGCTGTAGAACGCAGAAACAGTGCAGGTGGAACTGGATTTAAGCAAGTGAATCTTGCCCTTGAAAAAGCAAAGGAATGCTTAAAAAAATAAACAAATGAAAGAGGCTGACTCTTTGGAGTCAGCCTATTATTATACCTAAAAACTTTAGCGATTAACCGCGTTAATTTATTATGGTGATATTAATAATTATGAATAAATAGGCTGTTAATTAGTTCCGTTGATTTCCGTTCCAGACGCTCGCTTTCCGCGGGGCGGGCGGTGAGCCTCCTCGGCGCTAAAGCGCCTGCGGGGTCTCACCTGTCCCGCTGCTCCCGCAGGAGTCTTCGCGTCTTCCACTCCAATCAACGGGGCGGTTCCAATACAGACCTTCCACTCAACCAATAAATAAAAAAACAAGTGGTGAAATCAATGTTTAAGCCAAACAATTAGAAGGAGAAATAAGAACAAGAGTCGCCTATCGCTGGTTTTTAGGTTTGAAATTCAAGGTCCAGTTCCATTACACTCTACGTTTAGTTGGAGTCGTCAACAAGGTTTTAAGGATACAAATATTTTTCAGGAGCTAATTGATGACTTAAACAAGGCGATAGAAGAGGATAGAATCCGAAGTGGCAGGAAAAACGGGAATCAAAGAGTCGCAATGATGCCCAGCTGCATGGGCTTCGCTACTGCCAGTTACGGGGTTTTAAGAATGTAAGTGAACAGGCTTTCCTTACTACAGCCTGCCAAAACAAAAAAATTGCAACACATTTATCCAGGTTGGATAAGGTGTGTGCAATTCTTTAGGTTGATTTGCCCTTGTTGATTGGAGCGAAGCCCTGGAGCGGAGATCAACAGAACCCTCAGCATAGATGATCTCATATTAAAAATCGGCTTTTATGTTCTAACAAAGTGAAAAATTGCCGAGAAAATAACCTTTTTCGACAATCTGAGGCTGACTCATAGGAGTCAGCCTCTCTTTAAGTATTTTTGGAGTTGGTTTTACTCCGGAATATTGTCGGTCCGAACAACTAAAACATCACAAGATGCATATCGAGTAATGTGTTCTGAGACACTTCCGATAAAGAAACGCTCAACGGCATTTAATCCAGTTGCACCACACATAATCAAGTCTACATCATTCCGTTTGGCAACATCCTTTGGAATTTTTATCTTCGGAGACCCATAGTCTATAACATAATCAACGTTTTTCACACCAGCATCAACTGCTTGCTTTTGATAATTCTGCATCAATTCTGCAGCGAATTGGTCCGCTCTTTCCGCAATGGCACGGTCATAGGCTTCAACAGTTGCAAATGTTCGTGTGTCAATAATGTGTGTTAATAGGAGTTTTGCATCATTTCGTTTGGCAACCTCAATCGCCTTTTTAAATGCCCATTCTGCCTCTTTTGAACCGTCAACAGCAACTAAAATCTTTTTGTATCTTAAGGTCATGAATATCTCCTCCTTTACCTTTATTATACAAATAAATAAAAACCGTGTATATATGTTTCGAAAACTCAAACAATAAGATTTCAGTTCAATATTAAAATATAAGGAGAGGGAAGAAAAATGAAGAAACAAGAAGAAAATAACCAGACAAATTTTTCATATGATGAGCAAGGGGAACAAGAAGTAAGTGAACAAATAATGGAATCGTACAATAGTGGAGTAATAGAACAAGCACAGAATAAAAAAAATGGAAGAGAACAAACTTCATAATTGTTCGTAATCGAAACAACTAGCTGCCGCTTATGGCAGCTTTTTCCTTCTTCTTCAATAACGAGGGTGGTATATTTAAAGTGTATTTCATGCAGGATGGGGGGCTTTTGAATGCGGATTGGTGTGCCAAAGGAAGTAAAAAATAATGAGAATCGTGTAGCAATGACTCCTGCAGGTGTGATGAACCTAAAGAAATTCGGGCATGAACTGTATATTGAAAAAGGCGCCGGCATTGGGTCAGGGTTTAGTGATGAAGATTATTTAGCTGTTGGAGCAAAAATAGTTGACACTGCTGTTGCAGCTTGGTCAATGGATATGGTTATGAAGGTGAAGGAACCGATCCCAAGCGAATACATTTATTTTCGTGAAAATTTAATTTTATTTACATACTTGCACTTAGCTCCAGAACCAGAGTTAACAAAGGCATTGCTTGATAAAAAAGTTATTGGAATTGCGTATGAAACGGTTCAGCTTCCTAATGGTACTCTTCCACTTTTAACCCCAATGAGTGAGGTTGCTGGCAGAATGGCACCACAAATAGGCGCGCAGTTTTTAGAAAAGATTCAGGGTGGAAAGGGAATTTTGTTGTCAGGTGTTCCGGGAGTAGCGCGGGGCAAAGTGACTATTATTGGAGGTGGCGTAGCTGGAACAAATGCGGCAAAAGTTGCGATTGGTTTGGGGGCAAAAGTGACCATGATTGATTTAAATCTTGATCGTCTACGTCATCTAGATGATATTTTTGGTATTGATGTAACGACCCTTATCTCCAATTCTTATAATATTGCTGAAGCTGTTAAAAACTCAGATTTAGTGATAGGAGCCGTATTAATTCCAGGAGCAAAAGCACCAAAAATTGTGACCCAAGACATGATTAAATCGATGAGCCCAGGCTCAGTTGTAGTGGATATTGCCATTGATCAAGGAGGAATCTTTGAAACAACTGATCGCATCACGACACACGATCACCCAACCTATGAAAAGTTTGGCGTGGTTCACTATGCAGTTGCTAACATGCCAGGTGCCGTTCCTAGGACCTCAACCATGGCCTTAACCAATGTAACCATCCCATATGCAATACAGTTGGCTAATAAAGGTTACAAGCAGGCATGCCTTGACAATGAGGCGTTATTAAAAGGAGTAAATACATTGGAAGGCTATGTCACCTATAAAGCGGTCGCAGAGGCTCTCAATTATCAGCATCATGATGCAAGCGTGCTTTTGCAAAAATGAAAATAAAAAGGATCCTCGAGATAACCTCAAAATCTCAGGATCCTTTTTTTATGTTTAAATGTGTTTTACTTGAAGACTTTTCGGGAATTGGGTTAGTACTTCACAGCCTGTTGCGGTCACTAACACATCATCCTCAATTCTCACTCCAGCCACATCTGGGACATAAATTCCTGGTTCGACTGTAAAGACCATTCCTTCCTCTAGCAACAGTGAGTTTTTCTCAGTCACTGAAGGATACTCATGAATGCTAATCCCTAAGCCATGGCCAAGTCGATGTGGGAAAAATTCTCCATAGCCTGCCTCAGCAATGATTCGTCTAGCTGTTAAATCAATCTCCGAACAAGGAACACCTGGCTTGATCGCATTGATTGCCGCAAGCTGTGCCTTCAAAACAGTATTATAGACGTCGAGTTGTTTTTCATTAATATCACCGTAAGCTACCGTTCTGGTAATATCAGAACAATAACCATCAACAATTACCCCTAGATCAAAAAGGACTAAATCGCCTTTTTTAATCTTTGTCTGTCCAGGAGTTCCGTGTGGTGAGGCAGCGTTTGCCCCTGTTAACACCATTGTTGCGAAAGACATTTGTGATACGCCTTTTTTCTTTAGAGCATATTCCACGGCAGCAAGAACCTCAAGCTCTGTTCTACCCTCTTTTATTTCATCCATTCCTGTTTTAATCGCAAAGTCTGCTAGTTCACAGGCTTCTCGCAACTTTACCAATTCTTTTTCGGTTTTGAGCATGCGTAGTTTTCGAAGCTTTTCCTCTGCAGACAAGAATGTTGCTCCCGAAAATAAAGATTTTAACGTCTCGAACCGTTCTACGTTCATATGTTCCTTTTCTATCACCATATTGGAAATGGACTTTACTCTTTTATTTACAGCTTTATGTACTAATTCCCAAGGTTGATCAATATCACTGTAGCCAATTATTTCATACGGCCACCCTGCATTTCGTGCCTCATCTTTTTCCATTCCAGGACAAATTAAAAATGGCTCTTCTTCTTGGAAAATCGCTAAGCCTAGTAAACGTTCGTGAGGATCGCTATTAAACCCGCTTAAATAAAAAACATTCTCAGATGAGGTTAAAAAACAAACCTGAACATCATTTTCTTTCATCCATTTTGAAATTTCATTCAAACCTTCTATCAAAATAAATACCTCCTTTTAAATATGCTACCATTCCAGTTAGTATAGTAGGACTTATTAATTGATTTATGTAATCTTTCATGCTACTTTTCAGATTAGCAAGTAAAGGCGAAAAAGTAAAACCAAAAAAAATTCAGAAGTTTTACGATAAAAAGGTAAACAGTAGGTAATTATGGAAATATTAAAGATAAAAAGCAGAGGAGATGAAAAAATGAACGTATCCTATCACGGACATTCTGTTGTAAAAATCAAAACGGGTGAAACGGTCATTTTATTTGATCCATTTATTACAGGAAACCCCATAACTGATCTAAACGCTGCTGAAGAAAAACCTAATGTTATCATTGTTACCCACGGGCATGGTGATCATTTAGGAGACACGATAGATTTGGCCAAAAAAAATGATTCCTTAGTCATTTCTAATTTTGAGTTAGCTACTTATTTAGGCTGGCAGGGGGTAAAGACACATGGTATGTCAATTGGTGGAGCCTATCAGTTTGATTTTGGAAAAATCAAGTTAACCACAGCTTTTCACGGAACGGGTCTGGTCACAGATAATAAGGAAATTATTTATCTAGGTATGCCGGCTGGAGTTTTATTCACTTCTGAAGGTAAAACTATCTATCACGCAGGTGACACGGGATTATTTTCTGATATGAAATTAATCGGCGAACGGAACCAAATTGACCTAGCTTTCTTGCCAATTGGAGATAACTTTACAATGGGACCTGAGGATGCTGCGACTGCTGCACAATATCTTAAGGCAAAAAAAGTTGTCCCAATTCATTACAATACATTTCCTCCAATCGTCCAGGACCCTAATAAATTTGTAGAGATGCTGGAAGAAGGACAAGGATTGGTTTTACAGCCAGGTGACGAATATCAACTTTAGGCAAAACGATTGATTTAATTGGTCTACTTTTTTTTCATTCCTTTGCATATGATGAAACAAGCCAACTAAGGAGGAGTGAGACCATTGAATAGAAACCGATACTTGCTATGTTTGTTATTATGTTGCGGTATGGTATATTACGCAATCCCTAAGCTCTCCCTATTTGCTACTGGTGTTAAGGGTGCCTTTGCAAGTGCCTGGCTTTTGTTTGCAATGATTGTGATTGCTGGGAATTTATCAGCCTTGCTTTACACACCAAAACGACAAAAAAATGACCGAGGAACATCTAAAAAGTTGAGTTCAAAAAGGAAAATCCGTTCCTTCCACGGCTAACTTCATAAGTTCATCAATATATAAAATTGAATCAAGCAACTATTCACCTTATAATATAAGAATAAGTATTTTTACTAGATGAATTTAAACTTTCGGAAATACTAGAAAAAGGGTGAAGCGCTTGGCTACAAAGCACGAACAAATTTTGCTATATATTGATGAACTGCCGGTGGGTGAGAAAATTTCAGTACGCCAGATTGCAAAAGCAATGAGTGTAAGCGAGGGCACTGCTTACAGAGCAATAAAAGATGCAGAGAACAAAGGTTATGTTAGTACCATAGAGCGGGTTGGCACAATCCGAATTGAAAGAAAAAAGAGGGAAAATATTGAAAAGCTCACCTTCGCAGAGGTAATCAATATTGTAGATGGCCAAGTACTAGGCGGAAGAGCGGGATTACATAAAACTCTTAATAAATTTGTCATTGGAGCAATGAAGCTTGAAGCGATGATGCGATATACGGGTGCGGGAAATTTATTGATTATCGGGAATCGTACAAAAGCTCATGAGTTTGCTTTAAAAGCAGGGGCGGCTGTATTAATAACCGGAGGTTTTGATACAGAAGATCATGTGAAAAAATTAGCAGACGAACTTCAAATGCCAGTAATCTCTACCAGCTATGATACCTTTACTGTGGCAACGATGATCAACCGGGCTATTTATGACCAACTGATAAAAAAAGAGATTGTTCTTGTAGAAGATATTTTAACACCACTAGAAAATACGATTTTTTTGAAAACGGATGATAAAATTTCCGATTGGTATCATCACAACCGTGAAACATTGCATAGTCGGTTCCCTGTTGTTGATCATAATATGAAGATTCAAGGTATGATTACATCGAAGGACGTAATTGGTAATGAGCAGGATACTCAGATTGATAAAATAATGACAAAGAACCCAATGACCGTTAGTGGGAAAACGAGTGTTGCATCGTCAGCACATATGATGGTTTGGGAAGGGATTGAAGTTCTTCCTGTCGTAGATGACTCAAACAAATTAGAAGGAATGATTTCTAGGCAGGATGTTCTTAAGGCATTACAAATGGTTCAGCGACAGCCTCAGGTTGGGGAAACAATTGATGATACAGTGACAAGCCAACTCACCCTTATTCAAGGAAAACCAAAAGGAGAAGAGGTTTATCGATGTCAGGTTACCCCGCAAATGACCAATCATCTTGGAACAATCTCTTATGGAGTGTTAGCAACGATTGTGACGGAAGCGTCCAATAGAGTCTTGAGAAGCTCAAAAAAAGGTGATTTGGTTGTTGAAAATATGACCATTTACTATCTAAAGCCGGTCCAAATTGAAAGTACACTTGAAGTTTGTCCCAAAATACTAGATGTTGGTCGGAAGTTTGGTAAAGTGGATGTAGAGATTTATAATGATGGAGTTTTAGTGGGAAAAGCATTGATGATGTGTCAGTTGATTGATCGAAGTTAATAAAAGCTAATCTATTTGAACTTATAGATCAGCTTCATAACATATCCTATCGACAAAGATTAATTTGTTATTTATGACTCCATTCTTCAGCTTCTTGTCGTGCATAAGGCAGATAAAACTTATACGCTTTTATTCCATTAAGCACACTAAGGCTGCCAATGATGATAAAAAGGGCTGAAACCACATAAGTAACTGTCGTATGGAATAAGAAAAGTTGGTTAATTCCAAACAGACCAACAAAAAGTCCAAGCGTAATACCTGATTTTGCAGAAAGCCAATTTCGTTCAGCAGGGCGATGGGAACGGAAATATTTTGTTTTATAAAAAAGAAATAGGGCAAGGGAGAATACAATCAAAAAAACAAGAATCGGCATTTTTACTTTCCTCCAAGCATTGATAATCTCTTCCTATTTTAGCTATCTTTCAGGCAAAATACCATTATCAAGCTATAAATTTTGAATTTTCATATAAAGGAGTCAGTTATGAAGGGAAAAATACTAGAAGCTATAAGCAAGTATGAAACAATTATCGTACATCGACACGTCCGTCCTGATCCTGATGCTTATGGATCCCAATGTGGACTAGTTGAACTACTGCAAGCAAACTATCCTGAAAAACAAATATATGCTGTTGGCAAGGAAGAGGTATCGCTCCAATTTTTACGAAGGCTCGATTCTATCCCTCAAGAAACATATAATGGTGCACTCGTTATTGTATGTGATACAGCAAATGAAGAAAGAATTTGTGATCAGAGATACAACACAGGGGATATGTTGATCAAAATAGACCATCATCCAAATGAAGATCCATATGGTGATATCGTATGGGTCGAAACAAGTTCTAGCTCAACAAGTGAAATGATTTATGAGTTGGCAAAGGAACAAGGTTTAACTATAAATGATGCAGCGGCAAGACTTCTATATGCTGGAATTGTTGGAGACACTGGAAGATTTCTTTATCCAAGTACAACGGATAAGACATTTTTATATGCAGGAGAACTGATTCATTACAAATTTTCCCGAACAGAGCTTTACGATAAGATGTATGAACTTAAGCCAAATATTGTGAAGTTAAATGGATACGTACTGCAAAATTTTGTGGCAAGACCAACAGGTGTCGCCTCGATGATTTTATCGAAAGAGCTACTACAAAAATTTGATGCGAGAGTTTCAGAAGCATCTCTATTAGTAAGCGTTTTAGGTAATGTAGAAGGAATTGTGGCTTGGGTTTTCTTCATTGAAGAGGATGACCAAATCCGCGTTAGACTTCGTTCAAAAGGTCCAGTTATCAATGGAGTTGCTAAAAAGTATAAAGGTGGGGGTCACCCACTTGCAGCTGGAGCATCGATTCATTCATGGGACGAAGTCGATCATGTCATCCGCGATATCGAGGAATTATGTAAATAAATAGGAATCAGGCTGACCGAAAACGGCCAGCCTCTTCCTTTATTCTTCTAAATGGATGTCTAGTTTAATCGATAGGGTTGTATAAATGAAGATTTCCTTAATTTCCAAGCGGTACCGCTTTCCGCTCACCTTAACTACTTTGTTTTCGATTGTTCTCCTTAATAGCTCTCTACTTTTGTAAACAGTTTCTAAATCCTTCGCAATCACCATATTGATGTCATCTTTAACACCTTCCTCAATTTGATAAATGCTCAGTCGATCCAAATTATACTTTTCCCCATTAGAAATCTTTATTTGAATTTTTTGAAGGGTCATTTGCTCAATATTCTTTTTGTTTAACGCTTGAAATTCATCTTGCCAAATTTTAATATCACTTTTCAATTCTTGAATATCTTCTTCTTGTTTATGAATCTGATTTGCTTGTTTTTCCTGCCAAACACCAAAAATATATAAAAACATACACCAACTAATTGCTCCCCCAATCGCTAATCCAGAAAAAAACTGTTGCCAT
The DNA here is from genome assembly GCF_000242895.2 of Bacillus sp. 1NLA3E. Classification (NCBI taxonomy): domain Bacteria; kingdom Bacillati; phylum Bacillota; class Bacilli; order Caryophanales; family Bacillaceae; genus Bacillus; species Bacillus sp. 1NLA3E. The sequence continues at coordinate 3,726,755 of NC_021171.1, read as the reverse complement.
GATGGTTTATGATAATAGGGAGGAATCCTCATGGCGCTAAATGCTCCTGCGTTAGCCATTTAATTAGGACTGCACCTGTTTGTGCGCCGCCTAATGCTGCTAAAATAAGCAAAAATTGCTTAAATAAATCCTTGGTTTCACCTTCCAGGAACCCTCTTTCAAAGCTGTAAACGGTATCGAAGGTTCCTCCTATTGCTGCGACAATAGCCCAAATTCTCAACAGATTAGAAAGTCGATAAATAGCTGTTAAGGGTGGATTTCCAGTTAGAAACGTTGCCAAACCACCAATAATGGAACCGCCCAGTAATACCCCAACTGCAATAAAATAGCTTTCAATAAATGATGGAAAAAACGACGCTTCCTTCACGAAATCAACCATCCTTTTTTGAGAGACATATTCTATTTTATGGACAAACCTTTGAGAATATGATTTTATCAAAAGTATTTTAATGGTCCGGAAAATTATAAATAAGAACATATTTTCTTTTCTTAATTAGATGTTTAACTTTATAATAAAAATAGATAGAAGTGATAAGGGTGTGAGGAAACTTGTCTTATATTCACCTACATGTATACAGTTCTTATAGCCTGTTATCCAGTACTGCCACAGTTTCCCAGCTTGTTAAGGATGCAAAGGCAAAAGGATTTTCGACGATTGCTTTAACAGATAGAAATGTTATGTACGGCATAATAGCCTTTTATAAAGAATGTCTCAAGCAGTCAATTAAACCCATTATTGGATTGACTGTAGACGTTGTAAGCGAGATAGATGAGATGCAAGCTTTTCCACTCGTCCTGCTTGCCCAAAATTTAACTGGATTTCAAAATTTGCTAAAAATAACCAGTACCATTCAAACAAAATCACCTCAAGGAATCCCAATTAAATGGCTAAAACACTACACAAGTGGTCTCATAGCCTTGACTCCAGGTCTAGATGGAGAAATTGAGGACCATCTTTTAAATGGTGATTCAGAGAGTGCAAAGGAAATTGTTGAATTATACAGTGGGATTTTTGGTGAAGGGGCCTTTTATTTAGCCCTTCAGGACCATGGGACCGCCAAAGAAAAGGAGTTAATTCTGTCATTGACTCAGCTTTCTAAAGTCACTGGTGCTCCACTGGTGACAACCAACCAAGTTCAATTTTTAGAAAAAGAGGATGGATTTGCTCATGAATGTTTACTTGCCATTAAGAATGGAGTAAAACTTCAGGATGAGAACCGCGAACGTTTGGAGACAGACCAATACTACTTGAAAGATGCTAAGGAAATGGTAGATCTTTTCGCGGATTTTCCGGATGCTTTGGAAAATACTATTAAAATTGCCCAAAGGTGCCAAGTTCACTTAGACCTTAATCAAAAACGACTTCCAAAATATCCAATCGAGGATGGACAAACTGCCGAACTCCTACTTGAAAAGCTTTGTATGGAAGGATTTCACCAAAGGTATCATAGTCCGACAAATCTACATAAAAAAAGGCTTCAATATGAGCTAAACATCATCAATAAAATGAAGTTTAGTGATTATTTTTTAATCGTCTGGGATTTTATGAGATTCGCACGTGAAAACGGAATATTAACAGGACCTGGAAGAGGCTCAGCGGCAGGTTCAATGGTGGCGTATGTTTTACAAATTACCGAAGTGGATCCTATCGAGCATCATTTACTTTTTGAGCGGTTTTTGAATCCTGAACGGATTTCAATGCCGGATATCGATATTGACTTTCCAGATACAAGACGTGAAGAAGTGATTCAATATGTCTCCCAAAAATATGGAGAGCTTCATGTAGCTCAGATTATCACATTTGGAACCTTTGCAGCTAAGGCTGCTATGAGGGATGTAGGAAGAGTTTTTGGCTTTAATCCCAAAGAGGTGGATCAGTTATCATTGTATATTCCGCCAAGGGTAGGAATTAGCTTGAAGGATGCTTACCTTGAATCAGAGCCACTTAGAAAGTTCGTCGAGGAATCAGAACAGAATCAGCGCTTGTTTGCTACAGCCAAAAAGCTGGAGGGATTGCCTAGACATACATCCATTCATGCCGCAGGTGTCGTCATTAGCGAACAACCCTTAGTTCAATCAGTCCCAATTCAATCTGGACATAATGAAGTGTATTTAACGCAATATTCAATGGAATATTTGGAAGATGTCGGATTGCTGAAAATGGATTTTCTTGGGTTAAGAAACCTTTCCTTTATGGAGTCCATTTTATCTTCCATCTACCGCCACAAGGGTAAAAGAATTGATATTCGTAAAATTCCTTTAGATGACAAGATAACTTTCGATTTGTTGAGTAAAGGGGATACCACAGGTGTTTTTCAACTAGAGTCAGATGGAATGAGAAAAGTATTAAAGCAACTTAAGCCAACATCCTTTGAAGATATTGTTGCTGTCAACGCATTGTATCGTCCTGGTCCAATGGAAAATATTCCACTTTTTATCAAGCGAAAGCACGGTATTGAGAAAATCGCTTATCCTCACCCTGACTTAGAGCCAATTTTAAAAAATACTTACGGTGTTATTGTTTATCAAGAACAAATCATCCAGATAGCATCAAGTATGGCAGGTTTCTCATTAGGGGAAGCAGATTTGCTGCGTCGTGCGGTTAGCAAAAAACAAAAGCAGACTCTAGATAAAGAACGAAATCATTTTGTAAAGGGAGCCATGAAAAATCAATATAGTGAGAAAACAGCTGATGAGATTTACGATTTAATCGTTCGGTTTGCGAATTACGGTTTTAACCGAAGCCATGCTGTTGCTTATAGCCTAATTGCTTACCAGCTAGCCTATTTAAAGGCAAATTATCCAGTTCATTTTATGTCTTGTCTTTTGACCTCAATCATTGGAAATGAAGCAAAATTGGTTCAGTCTATTCGTGAATTACAACAGATGGAAATTAAACTGCTGTCCCCATCCATTAACAAGAGCCATTATTCCTTTCATGTTGAAAATGGTGCGATTCGTTACTGTTTATCAGCAATTAGGGGAGTAGGCGTTAATGCGTTGAAGGAAATTGTTCAAGCTCGTAGGATAAAGCCTTTCCGTGATTTATTTGATTTGTGCTTGCGAGTTTCATTAAAAACAATTAATCGAAAAACCCTTGAATCTCTCATTTATTCAGGGGCTTTGGATGAGTTTGATCAAGATCGTGCCGTTCTATTAGCTAGCTTAGACGTTGCCATTGAGCACGCCCAACTAATGCAACCCCTAGATTCATCACAAACTGATTTATTTTCTGACGATGAATTTATCATTAAACCGAAATATGTTGAGGTCGATCCATTAACAATCGAGAATAAATTGACCCTTGAAAAAGAAGTATTAGGTCTCTTTCTTTCTGATCATCCAATTGTTTCATTTAAAAAACAACTTCACACCGCAGGGGCTACTCCGCTTGCAGAACTTCACAAAGGATCAAAGCAGGTAGTTGCTGGAGTTTACATTAATGATGTGAAGAAAATTCGTACTAAAAAAGGCGATTCAATGGCCTTTTTATCAGTTAGTGATCAAAGTGGGGAAACAGAGGCAGTCGTTTTCCCGGATGTTTACAAAAGGATTGCTAATAACCTTCAACAAGGGACAATGATAGTGATAGAAGGAAATATTGAAGAAAGAGTTGGGAAAATCCAATTTATTATCAAAAATGGAAAGGAAATTTCTGAATATTTGTTGAAAATGTATAAGTCTACCTTATACTTAAGAATAGAGCTTAGTAAACAAACACCAGAACATCTTCAACAATTAAAAGTATTAGTAAATCAACATTCGGGGGATATTAATGTTGTTTTACATTATGAAGGTTCTGAAAAAAATGTATTATTATCAGATGACGACAGAATAAATGGATCTGAGAAGTGTATAGGTGAATTGAAAGATTTCCTAGGGAATGATAATGTAATATTGAAAAAATAGTATCTTTACATCTAAAACAGGAATGGTATATATTGATATAGACAACGTGGTCAGACCACCATGAGGAAGAATTCAATAGCAAGGCGAGTATGCTATTTATTGGAACAATTGAGGGAGTGGGAAAATTGACTTTACGTGAAGAAGCATTACACATGCACAGAATGAATAAAGGGAAATTGGAAGTAATTTCAAAGGTGAAAGTTCAAAATGGTAAGGATCTTAGTTTAGCCTATTCACCAGGCGTTGCAGAGCCTTGCAAAGATATTTATGATAAACCCGAAACCGTATACGACTATACAATGAAGGGGAATATGGTCGCGATTGTTTCTGACGGGACTGCTGTTTTAGGACTTGGAAACATTGGACCGGAAGCAGCCCTGCCTGTAATGGAAGGAAAAGCAGTTTTGTTTAAAAGCTTTGCTGGTGTTGATGCTTTTCCAATATGTTTAAATACGACTGATGTTGAAAAAATTATCGAAACAGTAAAACTACTTGAACCTAATTTTGGTGGCGTAAATCTTGAGGATATTGCTGCTCCAAATTGTTTTGTGATTGAGGAGCGTTTGAAAAAGGAATCCAATATTCCAGTATTCCATGATGACCAGCACGGGACGGCCATTGTTACGGTAGCTGGGCTAGTCAACGCCCTAAAACTTTCAGGTAAAAAAATGAGTGAAATTAGAATCGTTGCGAATGGTGCTGGAGCTGCAGGAATAGCCATTATTAAGCTTATGTACAGCTTCGGTGTTCGCGATATTGTTATGTGTGATACAAAGGGAGCCATCTATGAAGGCCGCCCTAATGGAATGAATCCTGTAAAGGACGAAGTGTCAAAGTTTACTAATCGTGAGAATCGAATTGGAAGCTTAGCAGAAGTGATTCAAGGCGCGGATGTATTTGTTGGTGTTTCCGCTGCAGGTGCACTAACAGCTGACATGGTTAGATCAATGAATGAAAATCCAATTATTTTTGCGATGGCTAATCCAAACCCTGAAATTATGCCTGCCGTTGCGACAGAAGCAGGGGCAATGGTTGTTGGGACAGGACGGTCAGATTTTCCAAACCAGGTAAATAACGTACTTGCGTTTCCGGGTATTTTCCGCGGTGCATTAGATGTTCGTGCCACCCACATCAATGAAGAGATGAAAGTGGCTGCCGTAAATGCTATTGCCAGCCTAGTTAGTGAAGAAGAGCTGAATGCAAACTATGTAATCCCTGGTCCTTTTGATCCCCGTGTTGCTCCAGCTGTAGCTGCTGCAGTTGCCAAAGCTGCAATGGAAACTGGGGTTGCTAGGTTGAAAGTTGATATTGAGGAGATCAAGGAAAAAACGAGGAAGCTTGCTAGTATCGGAAAAAGTGAGTGACATAAATTTGAATACATCACAGAATTCAAAGGTTTATCTAGAGATAGTCAAACAATTGAGAATGATGATTGAATCAGACAATCTTAAGTCTGGAGATAAACTTCCCTCAGAAAGGGAACTGACAGAGCGCCTAAATGTAGGGCGCTCTTCTGTTAGAGAGGCACTTCGCTCGTTAGAACTTTTAGGTTTAATCGAAACAAGACGAGGAGAAGGAACGTTTATCCGAGACTTTCGTGGCCATCAACTTGTAGAATTACTGAGTACATTTGTTCTTCAAGATAAGCAAGCTAAAAAAGATGTGCCAGAAACGAAATATTTAATTGAATTAGACAGTTTACTACTTATAGTTCAAAGAAATAATGATGAAAAGTTAAATATTTTTTACAATTGGGTCCAAAATAACCCTTTTTCTGATGATGAGTATTTTTTAAACATTGTTAAATTATCCGAAAATCGGTTATTATTAAGAATCTGGTTAATTTTAAAAGAATACTACAATTCATTGCCGTCACATGAGAAGCCTATTCCAACAACTTATTATTCTGCTCTTGTGGAAGCCTTGATTGCTAAAGATCAATTAGCAATCATTTCCGTATATAGCGAACTACGAAAATTGTCGGGATACTAACGACATAATCCTACAGATTTATAATAGACACTCTCATATAATGGATAGACAAGCAGAATATTTTATGTGAGTGGTCTGGCCACTTAGACAATCCCAATGGATTGGGATAATAATGATATGTTGTTACCTGCTTAATTTTTAGCGTACCAACAAGGGAGGTTCCACCTTGCTTAAAGAACTTTTTACAAAGTCAAAAAAGAAGAAATATGCTACTGTTCCTTCAGAAACAGCAAATCAGGATGTACCTGAAGGAATCATGACGAAATGTCCAAATTGCAAAAAAAATATGTATACAAAAGAATTTGTAAAAAATTTAAAGGTTTGCTTACATTGCGGATTCCATCATCCAATGAATTCTAACGAACGTATGGAGAGTTTTCTTGATGAGGGAAGTTTTGTGGAAATCAACCAAAATATGATTTCAACTAATCCACTGCAGTTTCCTGATTATCTGGAAAAACTGGAAAGCGATCATGCAAGAACAGGCTTAAATGAGGCAGTTGTAACTGGAGTCGGCAAAGTAAACGATTTTACAGTGGTAGTTGCGATTATGGACTCTACCTTTCGAATGGGGAGTATGGGGTCTGTTGTTGGAGAAAAAATAACCCGAGCAATTGAAAAAGCCGATGAGTTATCCGTTCCGTTTATCATTTTTACTGCATCAGGCGGGGCAAGAATGCAAGAAGGTGCTTTAAGTTTGATGCAAATGGCCAAGACAAGTGTTGCTTTAAAAAGGTTTAGTGATCATGGTGGGTTGATTATTTCAATCATGACTCATCCAACGACTGGTGGAGTTTCAGCAAGCTTCGCTTCTCTTGGTGATATTAATCTTGCTGAACCAGGGGCATTAATTGGTTTTGCAGGTCGCCGAATTATTGAGCAAACGATTAGAGAAGAGCTTCCGGATGATTTTCAAACCGCTGAATTCCTTTTAAAGTGTGGTCAATTAGATGCAGTTATTACAAGACAGGAATTAAGGGAAAAGATCACAACCATTCTTGACATTCACCAACCGGGAGGTGAGCTTCAATGGTAGGAGAATTAGAATTTGAGCGCCCGGTCATTGAGCTTAGGAAAAAAATTACTGAGTTGAAAGAGTTCACAGTAAAAGCTGATGTAGATTTATCATCAGAAATAGCTAAACTTGAAATTAGGCTTGAAAAGCTAGAAAAAGACATATATGAAAATATGAAACCATGGGATCGTGTTCAGTTAGCCCGACTTCAGAACAGACCAACAACGTTAGACTATATCCCTCATCTTTTTACTGACTTTATTGAATGGCACGGGGATAGAACGTTTAGAGATGATGAAGCCATTGTTGGCGGGATCGCCAAGTTTCACGGTTTGCCACTTACAGTGATTGGTCACCAACGTGGAAGAGATACAAAGGAAAATATCCGAAGAAACTTCGGCATGCCTCATCCTGAAGGATATAGAAAAGCATTAAGGTTGATGAAACAAGCCGAGAAGTTTCGTCGCCCAATCGTTTGTTTTATCGATACTAAAGGGGCATATCCAGGAAAAGCGGCAGAAGAACGGGGACAAAGCGAAGCAATTGCCAGAAATTTGTTTGAAATGGCAAGTCTAAAGGTTCCTGTAATTTGTATAGTCATAGGAGAAGGTGGGAGTGGTGGTGCACTGGCTTTAGGCGTCGGAAATCGCCTCTTTATGCTGGAAAACTCAACCTACTCTGTTATTTCTCCTGAAGGGGCAGCCTCGATCTTATGGCGGGATGCGTCTCTTGCAAAAAAAGCCGCCGAAACAATGAAAATTACAGCTCCAGATTTGAAAGAGTTGGGAATCATAGATGAGATTATTCCCGAGATTAAAGGTGGAGCGCACAAAGATACTAAAATGCAAGCCGAAGAAATTGATAAGATGATCCTTACCTCTTTGAAAGAATTACTCAAGCTCTCAAAAGAGGAACTTGTTGACGATCGCTATGAAAAATTCAAGAAAATCGGCGCATACACATTTTCATCAGAGTTAAGTGTCGTGAAATAAGAACGTAGTCCCGTGGCTGCTATATAACAGTCACGGGTTTTCTATATCTATGTAGTATATGTTTGAGGAATCTGTAAGAAAAATCCTAGAAATGGGTATCGTTTTTCAAGTGAAGCGGTTGCATTTTCCGAATAATTCCGTCTATAAAAAATAAGTCGATGATTAGTTGTTATACGTCTTTCTTCATGTTATTTTAGAAATATTCCTAAGGATAATGTTCATAATAAGAGAGTCAACTTTTTTAAAGGCTTTTATGGGTTATTACATACTTTTTCTTAAATTTAATTAGGTGGTGTCAACATGAAAAGAATTGGCGTTTTAACTAGTGGTGGAGATGCTCCAGGCATGAATGCTGCAGTTCGTGCAGTAGTTCGGAAAGCAATTTACCACGAATTAGAGGTATATGGAATTTATGGTGGCTATGCAGGATTAATTAGTGGCAACATTCAAAAACTCGAATTAGGCTCCGTTGGGGATATTATCCATCGTGGTGGAACAATGCTATATTCTGCGCGGTGTGAAGAGTTTAAAACAAAAGAAGGTCAACAAAAGGGCATCGAGCAATTAAAAGCCCATGGAATTGATGGCTTGGTAGTAATTGGAGGGGATGGATCTTATCGAGGTGCCAAAGCTTTAACAGAACAAGGATTTCCTTGTGTAGGTGTACCAGGTACAATTGATAACGATATTCCAGGTACTGAGGTAACCATTGGTTTTGATACAGCTTTAAATACAGTCATCGATGCAATTGATAAGATTCGTGATACAGCAACTTCGCATGAAAGAACATTTATTATTGAAGTTATGGGCCGAGATGCAGGTGATATCGCGCTTTGGTCTGGATTAGCGGGCGGAGCTGAAACAATTCTTATTCCAGAAGAGAAATACAACATGGATGAAATCGTAGATCGGTTGAAGAAAGGTTCTGAGCGTGGCAAGAAACATAGTATAATTGTCATTGCAGAAGGTGTAGGTAGTGGAGTTGATTTAGGTAAGAAAATTAAGGAAGCGACAAATGCTGATGTTCGTGTTTCTGTATTAGGGCATATGCAACGTGGCGGCTCACCAACGGCAGCTGATCGGGTGTTAGCAAGCAGATTAAGCGCACACGCTGTGGAATTATTAATTAATAATAAGGGCGGACGAGCAGTTGGTATGGAAGGTAATCGTTTAGTTGATTACGACATTATCGAAGCTTTATCTCGAAAACATTCAGTGGATTTTGAATTGGCAAAACTATCAAAAGAGCTTTCTATTTAAGGGATTATTTCTAGAAGGAGGATTTCAATATGCGTAAAACGAAAATTGTTTGTACGATTGGCCCAGCAAGTGAAAGTGTTGAAAAGCTCACTCAATTAATTGAGGCAGGTATGAACGTGGCCCGATTGAACTTTTCACATGGGGACCACGAAGAACACGGCGAAAGAATTAAAAATATTCGCGAAGCAGCTGCAATGACGGGAAAAACTATTGCCATTTTATTAGATACAAAAGGACCTGAGATTCGTACGAACAACATGGAGAATGGAGCAATTGATTTAACATCTGGTCAAGAAGTGAAGATTTCGATGTCTGAAGTATTGGGGACCGTAGAAAAATTTTCAATTACTTATCCAGGGTTAATTGAAGACGTTTTTCCAGGTTCAACCATTCTGTTAGATGATGGTTTGATTGGTCTTCAAGTACTAGAAGTAAATAAAGAAATCGGTGAAATCACCACTAAAGTATTAAATGGTGGCACACTTAAGAATAAAAAAGGCGTTAACGTTCCAGGAGTTCGTGTCAATCTTCCAGGTATCACCGATAAAGATACTCAAGATATCTTATTTGGAATAGAACAAAATGTCGACTTTATTGCCGCATCTTTTGTTCGCAGAGCAACAGATGTTTTAGAGATTCGCCGATTACTTGAAGAAAATCATGGTGTTCATATCAATATCATTCCAAAAATTGAAAATCAAGAGGGTGTTGACCATATTGATGAAATCTTAATGGTTTCAGACGGATTAATGGTTGCACGTGGGGATTTGGGTGTTGAAATTCCTGCAGAAGAAGTGCCTCTTGTTCAAAAGCAATTGATTAATAAGTGTAATGCACTAGGAAAGCCAGTCATTACAGCAACACAAATGCTTGATTCTATGCAAAGAAATCCACGTCCGACTCGTGCGGAAGCAAGTGATGTTGCCAATGCAATATTTGACGGTACCGATGCTATTATGCTATCTGGTGAAACAGCAGCCGGTCAGTATCCTGTTGAAGCAGTTACGACAATGAACAATATTGCTTCACGTGCAGAGACAGCACTAGATCATCGGGAGATTTTATCAAACCGTAGCAAAAACACAGAACATAATTTAACTGATGCTATCGGTCAATCGGTGGCACATACAGCATTAAATTTAGATGTGAATGCAATTATTACACCGACTGAAAGCGGACATACAGCCCGAATGATTTCAAAATACCGTCCAAAAGCTCCAATCGTAGCTGTCACTTCAAACGATCATATTTTACGCAGATTATCTTTGGTTTGGGGTGTTTACCCGCAAATCAGCCAAAGAGCTACAACAACTGACGAAATGCTCGATTTTGCTGTTCAAGAAAGTGTAAATAGCACGATTGTGAAACGTGGAGACCTTGTTGTTATTACTGCAGGAGTACCTGTTGGCGAAACTGGGACAACCAATCTAATGAAGATTCACATTGTGGGTGATGTTCTTGCCAAAGCTCAAGGAATCGGTCGTAAATCAGCTTATGGCAGGGTTGTAATTGCTCAAGACGCAAATGAAGCACTTAACAAGGTAACAGAGGGCGCCATTTTAGTCACGATTGGATCTGATCGTGATATGGTTCCGGCTATTGAAAAATGCAGTGCGTTAATTACTGAAGAAGGCGGTTTGACTAGCCATGGCGCAGTAGTGGGATTAAATTTAGGGATTCCTGTTATTATCGGGGTTGAGAATGCAACCAAATTGTTAACGGATGGTCAAGAAATAACAGTAGATGCTGCAAGAGGCGTTATTTACAATGGCCATGCAAGTGTCCTCTAAGAACGAAGGCTAAAGCGCTAGGTGCATAGCTAGACAGAACGAAAAGTGGAAACTAGACATATAAATTGAGGATGGGACTTTTCCCATCCTTTTTTTGAAATAATAGGGAGATGGGGAGTTGATAAGGAAATGCGCTACTTAATATTACTTTTAATATTAATTCCAGCAGGAGAAATAGGATTTCTTTTATTATCAGGGCATATAATCGGAATCCTACCAACTATTTCCTTGATTATCTTTACAGGGGTAGTTGGTGCATATTTAGCGAAAAAGCAGGGAATGGAAACGATTAGAAAGGCTCAAGAGCAGCTTCGTTTTGGAAGGATGCCAGGAGAAGAATTGCTTGATGGGATATGTATCATAATCGGTGGGACATTGTTGCTCACCCCAGGATTCCTTACAGATGTGTTTGGTTTGGTACTTTTGATTCCGCAAACAAGGATTTATTTTAAAAAGCTGTTAACAAAATTTTTCAGAGACCGGCTCGACAAGGGGAGAATAACGATAATACGATAAAGGCAGGCTCCTAGAAGAGCCTGCCTTTAAGTTAGACTTCATTTCCTTTAATAAATGTCCAAACATCACGGAATACATTGGCACGATTGAGAGTGGTGATAATAACCAAGATAACAGGTCCGGCGATTAAACCAAGGAACCCGATTAATTTAAATCCAACAAAAAGAGCTATTAAGGTTGCGAGAGGGTCAAGTCCAATGTTGGAGGATAATATCTTTGGTTCCATCACCTGTCGTTGAACAAGCACGATAATATAGATGACACCTAAGCCAATCGCTAAACCAGTTTCTCCTGTTATGACTTCATAAATGATCCATGGAACAAAGATAGAACCTGTTCCTAAGTAAGGGATAATATCAACAATTCCTGCAATTAAAGCAATCGTAATGGCATAATCAACACGGAGGATAAGCAATCCGATTAAGATAATCACAGTAGTAATTGAAATAAGTGTTGCTTGTGCCTTCAAGAAACCAAAAAGCGCCCGTTTTAAGTCGACAAATACCGTTTTTCCGCTTGTCTTGGCACGGTTGGGTAAAAATTTGCCCGCCATCGCTGAAAATTTATACCAGTCTTTACTGATAAAAAACGTTGCTAAGAGTGAAAATATTAAAACAGTTGCCGCATTTGGAAACCAAGACAATACATTTGGAATATTCCCGAAAAAGTTTTGAATAAAGCTTCCGACAGTTGTTCCAAATTTTTTGCCAACGTTTTGGATGTTTTCCATGATTGTCCCTTGTTGGCCGGCATCAAGGTTTTGAAATAGATTCGTTAATTGATGGTATAGGGGTAGGATTTGTCCGGCAAATAGTTGTTCTATGTAATTAATCAGTGTATCTAAATGGTCAGGAACTACTGTTGCTAAATAATTTGCCCCAGCAACAATCTCAGCAATTAAGAGTGTAACCAAACCTGCAAAAATAGCAAATATGATAATTAATGTAACTAAAACGGAAAGGACTCTTGGCATCCTGGCCTTTTTTTCAAAGAAATTCACGAGCGGGTTCATCAAAAAGGCAATGACTAATCCGATTAGAAAAGGATAGGTAACTTTTGATAAGTAAAAAAAACTGACTAGGAACAATAAAACAATACCAATCACAAATAAAAAACGAAGCGATAGGTAAATATATTTTTTATTCAATGAAGGACCTCCTCTAGAAATCGATGTTAGTAATATTTTAACATTTTATAGAAAAAATAGCATCGAATATTCGCAAGGTGAGTGCCTGGAGATGAGAACAACAGACAAGTTCAACTCAGCCTAAAGAAAGGATGATCACAATATGAAATTCGAACCTATTTGGTTTTTAATCATATTATTAGTAATTGGTTCCGTTGCAAAAAATCAAACGTTAATCATTGCCGTAATCTGTTTGCTAATCATGAAAATTGCTGGTTTAGATGCGAAAGCCTTTACTTTCCTACAATCAAAGGGAATTAACTGGGGAGTTACAGTAATCACAATTGCTGTCCTAGCCCCAATTGCATCTGGGGAAATTGGCTTTAAGGATTTATCTGGTGCGTTTAAGACCCCTTTTGCTTGGATTGCCTTAATATCTGGAATGGCCGTTGCATTGTTGGCAAAAGGAGGAGTTACTTTATTAGCTGAGGATCCGCATATTACTACTGCTTTAGTGCTAGGGACTATTCTTTCTGTATCTTTATTTAAAGGTGTGGCCGTTGGGCCTTTAATCGGTGCTGGTATTGCTTATACAGCCATGAAAATTGTTCATCTGTTTTTTGTGAAATAATAATTTTGACATTTTAAACACTTTTCGTTCACAAAAGTCTGATAATTGTTTATAATAAGATTTGTAATAGTATCTATCAAAAGATATTACAACCATGTTAATAATGAATTTGTGAAAAATGAAAACCTTTTCTTTTTAGATTATTCAATAATTTTGAATGCAAATGAGGAATTTGGTTAGTATTTTGTCTTTAAACTGGATGTTTTTGAATTCTTTTTAAGAAACAGATTTTATTTTTCCAATTTGGATGTTTTCTGAGCAAGCGCTCAATCAAACTTTTTGATGATTTAACATTGGTCTGTGGCTTGGCTGTTCTCAGCTAACTTTAATTCGGGTGGACTTGTCCTCCCCTATATAGACAAAGGGGTTCTTTTCTGACTTGCTGGAAATGACTGATTTTTTCGGCAAATTAAATCAACGGATACAGACAAAGGGGTATTGGGGAATCTTTATATTGTAAAGGAGAGATTATTATGACAGTTACACGTGGTCTGGAAGGGGTAGTAGCAACGACTTCATCAATTAGCTCAATCATTGATGATACTTTAACTTATGTTGGGTATGACATTGATGATTTAGCAGTAAACGCTAGCTTTGAAGAAGTTATCTACCTTCTTTGGCATCGTAGGCTTCCTACTAGTAATGAATTAGAGGAACTAAAAACTCAACTTGCAGAAAATGCAGAATTACCAAAGGAAATATTAGAGCATTTTAAAATGTACCCTATTAAAAAAGTACATCCAATGGCAGCACTTCGCTCTGCAGTTTCTTTATTAGGTTTATATGATGATGAGGCAGACCTAATGGATGAGGAAGCTAACTATCGAAAAGCGATCCGAATTCAGGCTAAATTGCCGACAATCGTTACAGCCTTTTCAAGAATTAGAAAAGGATTAGAACCAGTTGCTCCTCGTAAAGACTTAAGTCTTGCTGAGAATTTCCTATACATGTTAACTGGGAAAGTGCCTGAAGGAATTGCTGTAGAAGCTTTTAACAAAGCCCTTGTATTACATGCTGATCACGAGTTAAATGCCTCTACCTTTACTGCTCGTGTTTGTGTGGCAACCTTATCTGATGTATATTCCGGAATTACCGCCGCTATTGGTGCATTAAAAGGACCATTACATGGTGGAGCAAATGAAGCTGTAATGAAAATGCTTTCTGAAATTGGTACATTAGCTAATGTTGAACCGTATGTTCGCGGTAAACTAGCAAACAAAGAGAAAATTATGGGATTTGGTCACCGCGTTTATCGTTTAGGGGACCCTCGCGCCAAACATTTAAGATTAATGTCTGAAAAGTTAACTCATTTAACTGGAGAACCACAATGGTATCAAATTTCTACTAAAATTGAATCAATCGTTACTGGGGAAAAGAATCTTCCACCAAACGTAGATTTCTATTCTGCATCGGTTTACCATAGCTTAGGGATTGATCATGATTTATTTACTCCAATCTTTGCTGTAAGCCGCGTATCTGGATGGTTAGCTCACATTCTTGAACAATATGATAACAACCGTTTGATTCGCCCACGTGCGGATTATACTGGTCCTTCATTGCAAAAATATATTGCAATTGAAAATAGAGATAAATAGATAGAGAGAGCATGAGATTTTACTTTTTTAGCAAAAACTGATGTAATATAGGGGACAGTTTTTGTTATTTTTTGATAACGGTGTAGCGACTTTAAGTCCGGTTCTTTTTTAGTATGTTAAAAAAGAACCGGACTGATTCAAGCAATCAAGTTGTCTGCACATTTTCATGAATTTGGAGGGGAAAGAAATGCAAGGAGAAAAAATCACAGTAAAAGACGGAGTATTAAACGTACCAAATAACCCGATTGTTCCATTTATTGAAGGAGATGGAACAGGACCAGATATTTGGGCAGCAGCTTCAAGGGTTCTTGATGCAGCAGTTGAGAAAGCATACAAAGGCCAACGTAAAATTGTTTGGAAAGAAGTTTTAGCTGGTGAGAAAGCATTCAATGAAACAGGAGAATGGCTTCCACAAGAGACTCTAGATGTGATCAATGAATATTTGATTGCTATTAAAGGTCCGTTAACTACTCCAGTTGGTGGGGGAATTCGTTCGTTAAACGTTGCATTAAGACAAGAGCTAGACCTTTTTGTGTGTTTACGCCCAGTACGTTGGTTCGAAGGGGTACCATCACCAGTAAAACGCCCCCAAGATACTAATATGGTAATCTTCCGCGAAAATACTGAAGATATTTACTCTGGTATTGAGTACCAAAAAGGTAGCGATAATGCTAAGAAATTAATAGCATTCTTACAAAATGAATTAGGGGTTAAAAATATAAGATTCCCAGAAACTTCTGGTATTGGTATTAAACCTATATCTGAAGAAGGTACTAACCGTTTAGTGCGTGCAGCAATTAATTATGCAATTAATGAAGGCCGCAAATCTGTAACGATTGTACATAAGGGCAATATCATGAAATATACTGAAGGCGCATTTAAAAATTGGGGCTATGAGCTTGCTGAAAAAGAATTCGGCGATAAAGTGTTTACTTGGGCTCAATACGACAGATTAGTTGCGGAGCAAGGTGCAGAAGCAGCAAATAAAGCTCAAGCTGAAGCAGAAGCTGCTGGAAAAATTATTGTAAAAGATGCAATTGCTGATATCTTCTTACAACAAATTTTAACTCGCCCTCGTGAATTTGATGTCGTGGCAACAATGAACTTGAATGGTGACTTTATCTCTGATGCACTTGCTGCACAAGTTGGAGGAATTGGAATTGCTCCTGGAGCAAATATCAATTACGAAACTGGACATGCCATTTTTGAAGCAACACATGGAACTGCACCAAAATATGCTGGTCTTGATAAAGTAAATCCATCATCCGAAATTCTATCTGGTGTTCTTATGTTAGAACACTTAGGTTGGAATGAAGCTGCTGATATGATCGTTAAATCGATTGAAAAATCAATTGATTCAAAGGTTGTTACCTACGATTTTGCACGACTAATGGATGGAGCTACAGAAGTAAAATGTTCTGAGTTCGGTGATGTATTAATTAAAAATATGGAATAAGTTTGTTTCAACAAGCGGTAACACCTTTTTGGTGTATATTTGGAATGAGAAATAATATTAGTTAGACGATTTTAGGGGGGAACTAAAAATGTCAATACAACGAAAAAAGGTTTCAGTTATTGGGGGAGGATTCACTGGGGCAACTACTGCCTTTCTCCTTGCACAAAAGGAATTAGCAGATGTTGTATTGGTTGATATTCCACAAATGGAAAACCCTACTAAAGGGAAAGCTCTTGATATGTTAGAAGCTAGTCCAGTTCAAGGATTTGATGCTAAAATCACTGGTACTTCTAATTATGAAGACACTGCTAACTCTGATATCGTAGTTGTTACTGCTGGTATTGCTCGTAAACCAGGAATGAGCCGTGATGACTTAGTTCAAACAAACCAAAAAATAATGAAGAGCGTTGCGCAAGAGATTGCAAAATACTCTCCAAATGCGTTTATTGTTGTGTTAACTAACCCAGTTGATGCAATGACGTACACTATTTTCAAAGAGTCTGGATTTCCAAAAAATCGTGTAATCGGACAATCAGGAGTACTTGACACTGCTCGTTTCTGTGCGTTTGTCTCTCATGAACTTAACATATCAGTTAAGGATATAACTGGTTTCGTGTTAGGTGGACATGGTGATGATATGGTTCCACTTATCCGTTACTCTTTTGCAGGTGGTATTCCATTATCAACACTAATTCCAAAAGATCGTTTAGATAAAATCGTTGAACGCACTCGTAAAGGCGGCGGCGAAATCGTAAACCTTCTTGGAAACGGAAGTGCTTATTACGCTCCAGCCGCATCGCTTGTTGAAATGTGTGAAGCAATTCTTAAAGACCAACGCCGTGTTCTTCCGACAATTGCTTACCTTGAAGGGGAATATGGCTATAATGGAATCTACTTAGGTGTTCCAACAATCATTGGCGGAAATGGTATTGAGCAAGTAATTGAGCTTGAACTAACTGCTGATGAAAAAGCTGCTTTGGATAAATCAGTTGATGCAGTTCGTAATGTAATGGCTGCTTTATTATAATAAAGGAGTTCAAGTGAAAAAATCCGGGGAATATCTCCGGATTTTTTTTTATTCAAGATGCCACCATTTGTTGAGTTTATGTAAATTCAACCCTGAAATTGTTGGCGAAAGTAAATTTTTCTACTATGATGAAACTAATAGAAATGACAACGATGACGGAATAGAAAAATTCGGAGGATGTTATTTGTGAAAAAAGTACTTGTGGTGGATGATGAACAATCGATTTTGACCCTTCTTCAATATAATTTGGAACAAGCCGGCTACCAGGTTTTAACAGCCATGGATGGTGAACAGGGCCGAAATATGGCTCTAGAAGATGAATTTGATTTTATTATTCTCGATTTAATGCTCCCAAAATTGGATGGAATTGAAGTATGTAAGCAATTGAGACAAGAAAGAGTGCCAACTCCCATTTTGATGTTAACTGCCAAGGATGACGAGTTTGATAAAATATTAGGACTTGAGCTTGGTGCAGACGATTATATGACAAAACCATTTAGTCCTAGAGAAGTGGTAGCACGTGTAAAGGCTATATTGAGACGAACAGAATTACAGCCTATCGAGAAAGCCCCCAGTAATAATATAGGTGGAGAAGGAAATATCATTGTTAAAGATCTTACTATTTATCCTGAACAATTTGAAGCGTTTTTCAAGGGGGAGCTACTCGAATTAACTCCAAAAGAATTTGAATTACTCGTACACCTTACAAAGCATAAAGGGAAAGTCTTAACCCGAGATCAGTTATTGAGTGCGGTTTGGAATTATGATTTCGCAGGCGATACACGGATTGTCGATGTACATATTAGCCATCTTCGAGAAAAAATTGAGCCTAACACTAAAAAGCCAATTTATATTAAAACCATACGTGGTCTTGGATATAAATTAGAGGAGCCGAAAGGAGAATGATAAAATTTCGGACAAGGCTACTATTTGCCCTTATAATGATTATCTTTGTAGTATTAATTGGATTAGGATTGTTATGGGGACAACTTTTTAAAAATTATTATTCTAATACTTTTAATGAACGGCTTAGCAATGAAAATAGTTTGGTGAAAACCTACATAGAGGAAGACGGAGGGATTGTCTCCTTTAATAGCCAAAAGGTTATTCGATTAAGCAAAGTCCTTGATGCAAGAATAACCCTGGTTGATCAGACTGGAAAAATCCTAAGCGATAGCGGTGAGTTAACGGGAAGTGTAAAAGCTAAAAGGCACCAAGAAATAGTACAGAATATTATCAAAAGCAAAAATATAAAGAAAGAACTTGTCGAAACCAACAACGGATATGATCTCCATTACTATTGGAATCCAATTGTAAAGGGGAAGATAGTAGAAGGATATGTCATAACCAGCACAGAAATGGATTTGTTGAAAAATACTTATGGTCAAATCTGGTGGTTGTTATCGGTAAGTTTTGTGGTTGCGCTTGTTGTCATCATTATCTTGGGTGTAAGTATCACTTCGCGGTATACAAAGCCAATTGAATCAGCTACGAAGGTTGCTATCGAATTAGCAAAAGGAAATTATCGAGCTCGGACTTATGAGGATCATATTGATGAAACGGGTATGTTGAGTTCCTCAATCAATATTTTGGCAAGAAATCTTCAGGAAATGATGAAAGCAAAGGAAATGCAGCAAGACAGGTTAACCACATTGATTGAAAACATGGGTAGTGGATTACTATTAATAGACAATCGTGGATATATTTCATTAATTAATCGAGCATTTAAAGAAAACTTTCAAGTTAGATCTTCTGAATATTTGTATCGCCTATATTATGAGGTCATTGAATATCATGAAATCTCCAACTTAGTTGAGGAGATTTTTATTACTGAACAAAAAATAAAAAGGCAAATGATGATTCCGCTAGGGATTGATTTACGTCATTTTGAAGTTTATGGGGCTCCTATTATCGGTACAAACGATGTTTGGAAGGGTATTCTGCTTGTTTTTCATGATATTACAGAATTAAAAAATCTCGAACAAACGAGGAAAGACTTTGTTGCGAATGTCTCTCATGAGCTAAAAACACCAATTACCTCAATTAAAGGATTTACTGAAACCCTTCTTGATGGGGCTAAAGAAGACCCAAAATCATTGGAGGCGTTTTTAAATATCATTTTTGTTGAAAGTGAAAGACTACAAACTTTAATTGAGGATTTATTGGAACTATCGAAAATAGAGCAACATCGATTTAATTTAGAGATTAAATCATTTGATCTAACTTCGATTATAAGTGAAGTTATTAGAATGTTAGATTTCAAAGCTGTTGATAAAGGGATAACATTGGAATTTAACGTGGATTTGCAAAGCCTTACAATTGAAGGCGACCCATTTAGGTTAAAGCAAGTCTTTATCAATGTTATTAATAATGCAATTATGTACACACCAAATGGAGGAAAGATAACTGTTTCTATTGAGGAAAAGGGCGATCTAATCCTTGTAAAAGTAGCAGATACGGGAATTGGAATAGAAAAACAGGAGATTCCGAGGATTTTTGAACGTTTTTACCGTGTCGATAAAGCACGAAGCCGTAACTCAGGGGGCACAGGGTTAGGGTTGGCAATTGTAAAACACCTTATTGAGGCTCATAAAGGAACAATTTCTGTAGTAAGTGAGCTCGGTAAAGGGAGCATTTTTACCATATCTTTAAAGAAAAAGCTAGGATAAGGGAAGTTAACATTAATTTAAACAGATTTTTATATCTTGTAAACCATTACTTGCTACACTGATTTTAATGCCCCCACAACAATCATTACGTATACAATCGAAGAAGACGAAGGCACCCCCGCTTTCGTCCTTTTTCATTTTGAGTTTGGGGGAATTAGAATGGTCAGCGCCCGACGAGTTTCACTTTATAAATCACTTCATGATAAAATGGAGAATAGATTGAGCTAAGTGAGAGGGGAATTTTGCTTGGAAAAGAAGCTTATTTTAATTGATGGAAACAGTATCGCATACAGAGCGTTCTTTGCTTTGCCATTATTAAATAATCATAAAGGTGTACATACCAATGCTGTATATGGCTTCACGATGATCTTGATGAAAATTCTCGAAGAAGAGAAGCCAACACATATATTAGTGGCATTTGATGCAGGGAAAACGACCTTTAGACATAAAACCTTTAGTGAATATAAGGGTGGAAGACAAAAAACTCCACCAGAACTGTCAGAGCAATTTCCATTTATCAAAGAACTGCTAGATGCTTATGGGATTTCTCGCTATGAGTTGGAGAATTTCGAGGCAGACGATATTATCGGAACAATGTCACGCCAGGCAGAGCAGGATGGATTTGAAGTTAAGGTTATTTCTGGTGATAAGGATTTAACCCAATTGAGTTCCGATAAAATCACAGTGTGTATTACGAGAAAAGGGATTACAGATATTGAAAGTTATACGCCTGACCATATACGAGAAAAATATGGTTTAAGTCCTAATCAGATCATCGATATGAAAGGGCTTATGGGAGACCAATCAGATAATATTCCAGGCGTTCCAGGAGTGGGCGAGAAAACCGCAATCAAGCTTTTGAAAGAATTTGAAACACTTGAAAAACTACTCAACTCCATTGATCAAGTCAGTGGGAATAAATTAAAAGAAAAGCTTGAGGAATTTAAAGACCAAGCGGTAATGAGTAAACAACTTGCAACGATTACAACAGAGGCACCCGTTGAATTACAGCTTTCGGAAATTGAGTATGAGGGATTTCAAAAAGACAAGTTAGTGAGTCTTTTTAAAGAACTAGAGTTTCAAACCTTATTAGACAGAATCGGAACAGAGTTAGTTGAGGATACAACAATAGAATTACAAGAGATTGATTTTCAAATAATCGAAGAAGTGGATAAGCAAATTTTCACTGAAGATACGTCACTTTACGTGGAAATTCTTGATGATAATTACAATCGTGGTGAAATAATTGGCTTCTCTTTGGCTAATAAAAATGGATGCTATTTTATTTCCACTAAGAATGCCCTTAAATCACCAGAATTTAAAAAATGGGCTGAAGATGAGCAGAAACGAAAAACTGTCTATGATGCAAAACGGTCAGTTGTATCTTTAAGACATCAGAATATTGATTTAAAAGGAATAGAATTCGATCTATTACTTGCTTCTTATATTGTTAACCCGGCTGAAGTAATCGATGATATTGCGGAAATAGCCAAACGGTATGGTTTTCATGATGTTCAATCGGATGAAGCATTTTATGGAAAAGGGGCTAAACGTCAGGTTCCGGAAGAGGCAAAGCTCGCCGAACATTTAGTGCGAAAAGTATATGCCATGGATATCCTTACCGAAAAACTTATTAAAGAATTACAGGAAAACCAGCTTTATGAATTGTTTACTGAGTTGGAAATGCCATTATCATTAATCTTAGCCGAGATGGAATTCCAAGGCGTGAAAGTAGACCAGGGTCGCCTTCAAAAAATGGGGCAAGAAAATAACGAGGAACTTGCGAGATTAGAAACCACGATCCATCAATTGGCCGGTGAAGAGTTTAACATTAATTCTCCAAAACAATTGGGAATTATATTATTTGAAAAACTAGGGCTGAACTCCTTCAAGAAAACAAAAACCGGTTATTCGACTTCTGCAGATATATTAGAAAAGCTTGAAAATGATCATGACATCATTAAGGAAATCCTGCACTATCGACAGTTGGGAAAATTGCAGTCAACCTATATTGAAGGTCTGTTAAAGGTCGTCGATCCCGAAACACTAAAGGTGCATACCAGGTATAATCAAGCACTAACCCAAACGGGCCGTCTAAGTTCTACTGATCCCAATCTGCAAAATATTCCAATCCGCCTAGAGGAAGGCAGAAAAATCCGCCAGGCCTTTATTCCTTCAGAACCGGGCTGGATGATGTTTGCAGCAGATTACTCACAAATTGAGTTAAGGGTACTCGCTGACATCGCTGAGGATGAAAAATTGATTGAAGCATTTAAAGAAGGACTTGATATTCACACAAAAACCGCAATGGATGTTTTTCATGTTGCAAAAGAGGATGTAACCTCCAGCATGAGGCGTCAAGCCAAAGCAGTTAACTTTGGAATCATATATGGAATCAGCGATTATGGACTTTCTCAAAATCTTGGTATCACAAGAAAAGATGCTGGGAAATTTATTGATTTATATTTGCAAAGCTATCCGAGAGTAAAGGATTATATGGAGGATATCGTCAAGGATGCAAAGCAAAAGGGTTTTGTTTCCACTCTCCTTCATCGCCGCAGATATATTCCGGAAATAACGAGTCGGAATTTCAATGTCCGTAGTTTTGCTGAAAGAACAGCAATGAATACACCGATTCAAGGCAGCGCTGCAGATATTATCAAAAAAGCAATGATTGATATGGCTGAAAGGTTAAAAACAGAAGGAATTAAAGCACGTTTATTATTGCAGGTGCACGATGAACTAATCTTTGAGGCACCAGAAGAGGAAATAGAAATATTGAAAAAAATCGTTCCTGATGTGATGGAGCATGCGATTGAGCTGAAGGTACCATTAAAGGTGGATTATGCTTACGGACCAACTTGGTTTGATGCGAAATAAGAAAAACAGAAGCGACTAGCTGCTAGAGCTGGACAAAGCGAAAAGCGGAGGCGCCCGGTTTATTATCTTTTTATGAAAGGTGGGGAGCAGGTTGCCTGAACTTCCAGAGGTTGAAACAGTAAAAAGAACATTAGAGGCACTGGTCCTGCAAAAAGAAATTAATAGTGTATCTGTTTTTTGGCCGAAAATAGTGAAACGACCAGATGAAGTTGTTCAATTTCAGGACGCTTTAAAAGGGCAGAAAATCCAAAAAATGGGGAGAAGAGGGAAGTTTTTAATTTTTTACACAGAAGATTATGCTCTTGTTTCTCATTTAAGGATGGAAGGAAAATATGGGGTTTTTTCAACAGAAGCTCCCGTTGAAAAGCATACACATGTTATTTTCCATTTTACAGATGGAACAGAGCTTCGTTATAAAGACATTCGTAAATTTGGAACAATGCACTTATTTTCCAAAGGGACTGAGTTTGAACAGCCACCCTTATCTTTATTAGGCCCTGAGCCATTTTCGGAAAAATTTACAGTGCAATATTTAACTGAAATATTAGCGCGAACAAATAGGAAAATAAAGGTAACTTTATTAGACCAGGCCACTGTTGTTGGGCTTGGAAATATTTATGTGGATGAGACGTTATTTCGTTCAAAAATACATCCAGAGAGACAAGCAGCTTCATTATCGAGCGAAGAAATTACGGCTCTCCACCAAGAAATTGTGGCGACGTTGACGGAAGCTGTAACTAAAGGTGGTAGTACAATTCGGTCTTATCTGAATTCCCAAGGGCAAATCGGAATGTTTCAATTACAATTGTTTGTTTACGGTAAAAAAGACGAACCGTGTCAAAGATGTGGAACTGAACTTCAAAAAATCAAAGTTGGTGGACGTGGTACTCATTTTTGTCCTAGCTGTCAACGACTATAAAAAATAGGCTCTTTTCTAAAAGATTGTTGTTTTTTTTATAGGTTTTTGGAAAGAAAACCGTTGATAAAGAAGTTGATTGGAGCGGAAGGTGCGAGACTCCTGCGGGAGCAGCGGGACAGGTGAGACCCCACAGGCGCTTAAGCGCCGAGGATGCTCACCGCCCGCCCCTAAGGTGCGCGAGCATCCTGGAGCGGAAATCAACCAGTTTACGAAAACAGTCAAAAAATAAGAAACAACTTAACATTGGATTGGCTCCTTCCATATACTATCGTAGCGATTGACAGGAAGGAGCTCTATAAATGGCGCATATCATCTCCCTTTTACTGCTTGCATTTGCTGTCAGTCTTGACAGTTTCAGTGTTGGTTTTACGTATGGGTTGAGGAAAGTACGGATTCCGTTAAAATCAATATTAGTCATATCTGGATGTTCGGCAGTCGTATTAATTTTTGCAATGGCGGTTGGACATTTGATTGAAAATTTTTTCTCACCCAAAATTGCCCAAAATGCAGGGGGATATATTTTAATTTTGCTTGGAGCATGGATTATATATCAATTTTTCCGACCGGAGAAGATGAAAGAACAAACTTCAATTGCAAGCACGATTATCAACTTTGAAATTAAGTCGCTTGGTCTAGTCATTAATATTTTAAGAAAACCAATGTCCGCAGACTTTGACAAATCAGGGACTATTGCTGGATTAGAAGCTTTGTTGCTTGGAATAGCTTTGTCACTCGATGCTTTTGGTGCTGGAATTGGAGCAGCAATGCTTGGATTTTCTCCCCTCTATTTGGCCATTTCTGTTGCGATAATGAGTTCATTATTTGTGTTTGTAGGAATGAAATTAGGATCTGTGTTCGCGCATTTTGAGTGGATTCAAAAGTTTACTTTTCTCCCTGGAATATTACTAATCGTAATTGGAATTTGGAAATTATAAGTTGAACTAGGAAAGGGATAGATTATGTCTTTAATAATTGGATTAACTGGGGGAATTGCTAGCGGAAAAAGCACCGTAACAAGGATGCTACAAGAACAAAATATTCCTGTTATCGATGCAGATGTGGAAGCCCATCTAGTCGTTGAAAAAGGAGAAAAGGCATATTATGATATTGTTTCGTATTTTGGAAAGGACATATTAATGGAGGATGACTCCATTGATCGGAACAAATTAGGAAGCATCATATTCCCTGATAAAGAAAAAAGGACCGTATTAAACAACATTGTTCATCCGGCTGTTAGGGGAAGAATGATCCAAAAAAAAGAACAATACCTTGCCTTGGGTCACAATATAGTAGTATTAGATATTCCTCTTTTGTTTGAAAGTAAATTAACTTACATGGTTGATAAAGTGGTCGTTGTCTATGTAGATGAGCAAACACAACTCGATCGATTAATGGTTCGAAACGGTTTTACGAAAGAAGAAGCAAAGTTTAGGATTGCTTCGCAGTTACCACTGATTGAAAAGCGAAAGTGGGCAGATGCGGTGATTGATAATAATGGGACTCCAGAAGAGACAGAAAAACAGCTAAAAGATATATTAAACAAATGGTTAATAACTATTAATACTAGGACATAAAAAGAAGAGGGGCGGATAGCTCCTCTTCTTTTTGTGTAGGATAATTAGTTGTAACTAGATTAGGTGTTTTCCAACACAGGCGTTGCATGCGTAGCTGGAATGGGTACTTCCATTTTTCTCATTATGTTCTCATATATACGGTTAATAACACTTATAATGGCGGAACTTTAAAAAATATACTTTTTTTGAGTGCAAAATAAAATTAATATGTTATACTAATTACATCTAAACGTAGAATAAAGTATAACATATTGCGGAAGGAGCCATACAATGAAGGCGAAGATAGCGATTAATGGTTTTGGACGAATTGGAAGAATGGTATTTAGAAAGGCAATACTTGAAGATGATATTGATGTGGTAGCCATCAATGCCAGTTATCCGGCAGAAACGTTGGCACACTTAATAAAATATGATACCACTCATGGAAAATTCCCAGGTGAGGTTATCCCTAACGATGATTCTATTATTGTGAATGGTAAGCGTGTTCAATTATTTGCAAGCCGAGACCCAAAAGAATTACCTTGGGGGGATTTAGGCATTGATATCGTGATTGAAGCAACTGGTAAATTCAACTCACGGGATCAGGCAAGTCTTCATTTAGATGCAGGAGCTAAAAAGGTTATCATTACAGCTCCAGGAAAAAATGAAGATATTACAATTGTAATGGGTGTAAATGATGATAAATTGGATATTGAACAACACGATATCATTTCAAATGCATCGTGCACAACCAATTGTTTAGCACCCGTAGTAAAAGTGCTTGATGAGCAATTTGGAATAATTAATGGATTAATGACAACGGTCCATGCCTACACAAATGACCAAAAAAATATTGATAATCCACATAAAGATTTGCGACGTGCTCGTGCATGTGGACAATCGATTATTCCTACAACAACCGGTGCTGCAAAAGCATTGTCATTGGTTTTACCACAATTAGCAGGTAAGTTACACGGAATGTCATTGCGTGTCCCAACACCAAATGTTTCTTTGGTGGATTTAGTTGTGGACTTAAAACAAGATGTAACAGTAGATGAAGTAAATTCAGCATTTTATGCGGCTGCTAACGGACAGCTAAATGGAATTCTAGACATTACGGAAGAACCATTGGTTTCCGTTGACTTTAATACAAATGAACATTCGGCAATAATTGATGGTTTATCTACCATGGTTATTGGTAACAACAAGGTAAAAGTCCTTGCATGGTATGATAACGAATGGGGTTATTCTTGCCGAGTAGTTGACTTATTAAAGCATGTTGCAAAAGTTATGGAAAATTGCCCAGCAGTTAAAGTTGGATGATTTAAATTAACTTTTCAAATACTCAACTAACTGTTTATCTGAGCGATCAGTAAGCAGTTTTTTTTTATTCTTTTTTATTTTTGGCTCTGTTAAATTAGAATGTTGA
The DNA here is from genome assembly GCF_000242895.2 of Bacillus sp. 1NLA3E. Lineage (NCBI taxonomy): Bacteria > Bacillati > Bacillota > Bacilli > Caryophanales > Bacillaceae > Bacillus > Bacillus sp. 1NLA3E. Next base: position 3,699,996 of record NC_021171.1, on the reverse strand, counting down.
TTTCCGTTCCAGGCACTCGCGCACCTTAGGGGCGGGCGGTGAGCCTCCTCGGCGCTTAAGCGCCTGTGGGGTCTCACCTGTCCCGCTGCTCCCGCAGGAGTCTTCGCGCCTTCCACTCCAATCAACATTGAGCTTTAATACAGTCTAATTTTAAATTCAATAAATAGTTTCCTAGTTTACTATCTACGCAAGTCGCTTAACAATTAGAACTCGCTTTTCTTTGACATGTACTTGTCCTTACCCCGTCTTTTTTATAAGATAGGTATAGAGAAACTTTAATTGAGGTTAATCAGTAAAAATAACTATAGGAATTGGAGAGCTGACAATGAAATGCCCTTCATGCCAATATCATAATACTCGAGTTCTCGATTCACGTCCTGTTGATGATGGAAAAGCGATTCGCCGGAGACGTGAATGTGAACAATGTGGTTATCGATTTACTACATTTGAAAAAGTTGAAGAAATTCCTCTTATTGTTGTAAAAAAAGAAGGAACAAGAGAAGAATTTAATCGAGAGAAGATTTTAAGGGGACTAATAAAAGCGTGCGAAAAACGCCCTGTAGCCTTAAAGGAACTCCAAGATATTACCCAAGAGGTTGAAAAAGAACTTCGGAATCAAGGAGTTTCAGAAATTAAGAGTGACATGATTGGTGAAATGGTAATGGACAGGCTAGCAAAAATTGATGAAGTAGCATATGTCCGCTTCGCTTCAGTTTATCGCCAATTTAAAGACATCAATGTATTTATTGAGGAATTAAAAGAACTAATAAAAAAGGAAATATAACATGAGCTAAAAAGCTTTTTAGCTCTTTTTTTAAAATAAAGAAAATATGTACTTTTATCTTAGTGAACTGTCTAGCTCCAGCGCCCAGCGACTAGTGGACTTCACCCACCTCCCTACGATAAGTCAACATCGGATCGCTTTGCTCTCCGTGTTTCCTTTATCTCAGGCGGTGTGCTCCAGTCCATACGTCGCTGAACGGGCGCTTGCGCTTTTCTTATGAAAGGTTTGGTTGTTATGGCCCAACATTGGCAAGAGCTTATCCCAATTGATCGTTATGTTGTCTCGGTAAACGGATTGATACATGATTTTGATCGGAAAGTCATGACTTTCTTGTATCAACCGTTAATTGGTACGACTAGCTTTAGTTTATATATGACATTATGGGCCGAGCTTGAGGAAAACCGGCTTTGGTCTGAACCAAGTTCCCATCATGGTTTAATGACAATTATGGGCTTGAATTTAAAGGAAATATATGAAGCAAGGCTCAGATTGGAAGGAATGGGGCTTATTACCACCTATGTTCGAAATGAAGGTGGGGAGAGAGCTTTCATTTATCAGCTTCAACCTCCACTAACTCCTGCACAATTTTTTTTAGACGGAATGCTAAATATATATTTGTACCGCAAAATTGGAAAAAAACAATTTGCCAGACTCAAACGATTTTTCAGTGATCAAAAGACTGTCGCACACGAAGGATACCAAAATGTTACAAAGGCCTTTCAGGACATATACGCCTCCGCCTCACCAAATGCATTGAAATCTAACCAAGAAACAGCAGAAGAACTAGCGGAGGGTGAAAGACAAGAATTTATTGGTCGCAAAGAGAACAGTGGAATTCAAATTGAACAAAATACCTTTAATTTTGAGTTATTGGAAACTGGGTTATCAGAATCCCTTGTTCCGAAGAAGGCTCTTACTAAAAAGGTAAAAGAAGCTATAAGCAATCTTGGCTTTTTATATGAAATTGATGCCATTCAAATGAAAAATATTGTCCTTAGTGCGATGACTGAGCATGACGAGATTAACTTGGAAGAGCTACGGAAATCAGCACGTGATTGGTATCAGTTTAACTACCAAGATTCGCTTCCTTCCCTTATAGAACGGACTCATCCGCCATTATACCAATCAAAAACTATTGAACCACAAACGCAGGAAGATAAGTTGATCCATTATTTTGACACTACCTCACCATTAAAGTTTTTAAGTGATTTAGCGGGCGGTGCAGAGGCATCCAATGCGGATATAAAAATCATTGAGGATGTTATGTTTAATCAAAAGCTTTTACCAGGAGTTATTAACGTTCTCATCCATTATGTTATGCTAAAGATGGATATGAAGCTTACAAAGGGATATGTTGAAAAATTAGCTAGTCACTGGGCCCGAAAAGAGGTAAAAACCGTTAAAGCAGCCATGGAGCTTGCTTTAAATGAACATAAACAATATCAACAATGGGCTTCTGGTGAAAATAAAAATAAGAAAAAAACTTCGAAAAAACCAATCCGGACCGAATTGCTGCCTGATTGGTTTAATGAAGAGAGTAATAAACAAGAAGTCAAACAAAAGGACGTTAACAATAAAGATTCAGATTTTGAAACCCGAAAACGGGCATTAGAGGAAAAAATTAAGAATTTAAGGAAATAGGGGGTGAAGGATAAAATATGGAAAATATTAATAAAACTTTAAAAAAACTGGGCGGTAATGAAAATTTTCAAAAGCGCTATCAGCAAAAGCGACGTGAAATTATAAATAACCCGTATGTGCGTGCGTTCTTAGCCGAGCACAGTCATGAAATTACAAATGAAATGATTGAAAAAGGCTTAACGAAGCTCTATGAGTATTCCACCCAAAGTAAGGATTGTCAAAATTGTTCAAGCCTCGATGGATGTGAGAATTTAATTAAAGGTTATTATCCTGAGCTTGTAATCAGAGCTAATTCGATTGATATCCAATATGACCGTTGTCCTCAGCAAATTATGTACGATGAGAAAAGAAAAAATGAAAAACTCATTAAAAGTATGCATTTTCCTAAGGATTTATTACATGTAACTTTCGAAAATATTGATATTCGCGAAAATACACCTGGTCGTGAAGAGGCACTTGATAAAGCCACTTCATTTGTTGCTAATTATACAGCTAGTATAAAGCAAAAGGGTTTGTACTTTTACGGACAATTTGGAGTTGGTAAATCATTTCTTTTAGGAGCGATTGCCAATGAATTAGCAGCAAAAAAAGTGCCATCAATGATCGTTTATGTTCCAGAGTTGCTTCGCGAATTGAAAAACTCGATTGCTAATTCGACCCTAAATGAGAAGATTGAAACCTTAAAAAAACAGCAAGTATTAATGCTTGATGATTTGGGCGCTGAATCGATGTCGAGTTGGACAAGAGATGAAGTATTGGGACCGATTTTACAGTATCGCATGCAAGAGAATTTACCGACATTTTTCACTTCTAATTTTGATTTTCAAGAGCTTGAGCATCATTTAACTTATAGCCAGCGCGGTGAGGAAGAAAAAATGAAGGCCCGCAGGATCATGGAAAGAATCAAATACTTAGCGGATTCCGTTCCAATTGATGGACCTAACCGTCGAATATAAAGTTTAGCCAGCGAAAAAATTCGCTGGCTTATTTTTTACTTTGCCTTTCTCTAGGAATACTTCTATTTTATGACTCTCCCCCATATACATAGAATTAGAGATTTCAAAAAAAGGGGGGATTTGGTTGATTGAAATCCATTTTCAACGAATAGAGGATACTACCGCTTTTTATCAGCAAATTAAAAAGAGCGTGTCCTCTCAGCCTGACAATCATATTCTTCTTGATGAAGATCGTCATATAGTAAAAATTTTAACAGAAACTTTAACAGAACCATCTTTCCACGAAATAAAAAAGGTCTTTTATCATTTTATTCTGCATACTAAATGTGATGATTGGTTTCGTACTCTCATTACTGACCGTTATTTTTATACGGATGAGGAAGAAATCCAACAAATACTTGAAATTATCCATTCTATTTTAGAAGGGGAACGAACGGAACTAACTGTATTTTTAAAGGATGCTGGTGAAAAAAATCTTCTTAAACAAGCTATTAATCAAGTTATGAAAAAGAAGATTTCATTTTCCTTTGATTCCTTTGTCACCTTTCGCTTACGTCCGTTTATCAACAGGCTCGAGAAGTATGTGGAGCTTTCCATAGATGAATATAAAATGGAACAGGAATATCAGATGTTTATTCAAACATTAAGGGATTTTATCTCTAGTCGGTCGGCCCAGAAAAACAGTCTTCATTTATTGATTGATGAGGAAGTGATGTTTTTTAATGAACATTTTTCGGAAATAAAACGGATTGAATTAACAAAAATGATTGATAGAAAGCTTTTGTTTAACCATCCTGTGTATGTGGATTCAACGACAATTGCCCCACTTTTATCAATCGCTCCCCAATTCATTTTTTTATATTCTAAAGATCCGGACCAACCACTTATTCGAACGATCCAAAACATTTTTGAGGAAAGGGTCTTCATCGAAAGTGTTTCACGGTTTCAAGAGAGGCAACAGCTTTATCTTTCGGAAATAAATAAAGAATCCCTTGATTTTCCTGAAATGACACACTATAATAACGTACATAATAACTCAAATAATTTTTTGTGATGATAAGGACAAGGGTATTCTTTTACGGTTTCTAGAGAGGGGAGGCAAGGCTGAAAACTTCCCAGCACGAATGGAATGCTTACCACCTTTGAACTTTAGCTGTGAATGTGAATCAGGCTTGTTTAGCTAACTTTTCACTAGTAATAGCTGACGGAGCTACCGTTACCAGTACCAAAGTCGTTTTTTTCGCTTCTATTTGGCTTTATTTTGCGGAAAAATGTGAACTAGGGTGGAACCACGTGTTAACAAACTCGTCCCTTCTATAGGGACGGGTTTTTTTTATTTTCATTTTTAAGGAGGAAAAAACAATGGCAGACGTTGTAAAAATTTCGTTTCCAGATGGATCAGTAAAGGAGTTTCCAAAAGGAACGACAACAGAAGAAATTGCTGCATCGATAAGCCCGGGGCTAAGAAAGAAAGCCATTGCTGGTAAGCTGAACGGGATTATGTATGATCTTCGTCGTCAGATTGAAGAAGATGGAGCAATTGAAATCGTTACTCCAGAACATCAGGATGCTTTAGAAGTACTTCGACATAGTACTGCTCACTTAATGGCCCAAGCAATTAAACGTTTATATAAAAATGTAAAACTTGGTGTTGGTCCCGTAATCGAAGGTGGCTTTTATTATGATGTTGACCTTGACGAATCATTAACGGCAGAAGACCTACCACTAATCGAAAAAGAAATGACAAAAATCGTCAATGAAAACATCGAAATTGTTCGTCAAGAAGTAAGCCGTGATGAAGCAGTCCAGATTTTTAAAGGGATTGATGATGAATATAAGCTGGAATTAATTGAAGCGATTCCTGCAGATGAGTCGGTTACGCTTTACAAGCAGGGAGAATTCTTTGATCTTTGTCGGGGTGTTCATGTTCCAACAACTGGAAAAATTAAAGAGTTTAAATTATTGAGCATTGCCGGTGCATACTGGCGCGGTAACAGTGATAATAAAATGCTTCAACGTATCTATGGAACAGCTTTTTACAAAAAAGAGGATCTTGCTGAGCACCTTAGACTTCTAGAGGAAGCAAAAGAACGTGATCATCGGAAGATTGGTAAAGAATTAAATTTATTCACTACGTCCCAAAAGGTTGGCCAAGGTTTACCATTGTGGCTTCCAAAGGGCGCTACCATTCGCCGGATTATTGAGCGTTATATCGTCGATAAGGAAGTTAGCTTGGGTTATGATCACGTCTATACTCCAATCATGGCAAGTGTAGAGTTATATAAAACATCTGGGCATTGGGACCACTACCAGGAGGATATGTTCCCGGTTATGGATATGGACAATGAACAACTTGTCCTACGTCCAATGAACTGCCCGCACCATATGATGGTTTATAAAGACAGCATGCACAGCTACCGTGAACTGCCGATTCGGATTGCTGAGCTTGGCACGATGCATCGCTATGAAATGTCCGGTGCCTTATCAGGTCTACAGCGTGTACGGGGTATGACGTTAAATGACGCTCATACGTTTGTCCGCCCTGATCAAATCAAGGATGAGTTCAAACGAGTGGTTAACCTTATTTTAGAAGTGTATAAGGATTTCGATCTTAACGACTATTCCTTCCGCTTATCCTATCGCGACCCGCAAGACACTGAAAAGTATTTTGATGATGATGCAATGTGGGAGAAAGCGCAAAGCATGTTAAAAGACGCGATGGATGATTTAGGTCTAGATTATTATGAAGCAGAAGGCGAAGCCGCTTTCTATGGTCCAAAGCTTGACGTTCAGGTGAAAACAGCGCTTGGTAAGGATGAGACTTTGTCTACTGTGCAGCTTGATTTCTTATTACCGGAACGTTTTGACCTTACTTATGTTGGAGAAGACGGGAAACAGCATCGTCCAGTCGTTATTCACCGCGGGGTTGTGTCGACAATGGAACGTTTTGTTGCCTTCTTAATTGAGGAATACAAAGGGGCATTCCCAACATGGTTGGCGCCAGTCCAAGTCCAAGTCATACCTGTTTCTCCTGATGTCCATTTTGATTATGCAAAAGAGGTTCTAGAGCAGCTGAAGTCACAAGGGTTCCGTGTTGAATTAGACGATCGTAACGAGAAAATCGGCTATAAAATTCGCGAAGCGCAAATGCAAAAAATCCCTTATATGCTTGTTGTTGGTGACAAAGAAGTTGAGACTAAATCTGTTAATGTTCGCAAATATGGTGAGCAAAATTCCGAAACAGTCTCATTTGAACAATTTTTGGCGAATATAAAGGCTGAAGTAAACCACTAATGGTGTTTCTTACCATTTAGCGTATTGTAAAAAAACTCTTGCAAAACTTCGCTAATTTTGTTAAGATTCTCTTTGTTGTTAAAAACTTGTTTGACACACTATCATTCTTTGTGATATAGTAACTCAAGTAATTGAATACAGTTTGAGAAAAAGAAGAAGCACCCGCTTCTCACCTGATTGACGCATTTAGTGTAGTTGATAGGGTTACGTGAAACTAATTTATTTCGTTTTCGTAGTGTGGGTGTGTTCACCCACACTTTTTTATATGCAAAAAATGCGGTTTTTAGGACTGCCGCTTCAACTCTGAGTCATATCAAAAGGTGAGATTCGGATTATTGACGCCTTCTTAAAGATTCTTGATCCAAACTTTGTATTCGTGAAAATAACTTGGAGGTGTCCAACTATTAGCAAAGACATGTTGTTAAACGAGGGTATTCGTGCCCGTGAAGTTCGTCTTATTGACCAGAATGGCGAGCAATTAGGGATTAAGTCAAAAATTGAAGCGCTTGAGATTGCAGCGCGCGTCAATCTTGATCTCGTTTTAGTTGCACCGAATGCAAAGCCTCCGGTAGGCCGTATTATGGACTACGGAAAATTTAGATTCGAGCAACAAAAGAAGGAAAAAGAAGCACGTAAAAATCAAAAGATTATTACGACTAAAGAAGTTCGCTTAAGCCCAACTATTGATGAGCATGATTTTAATACAAAATTAAAAAATGCGATTAAATTCTTGGAAAAAGGCGATAAAGTAAAAGCATCGATTCGCTTCAAAGGTCGTGCGATTACGCATAAAGAAATAGGCCAACGTGTTTTAGTTCGTTTTTCGGAAGCTTGCACTGAAGTTGCAACAGTTGAATCATATCCGAAAATGGATGGCCGGAGCATGTTTATGGTCTTAGCACCTAAAAACGACAAGTAACAAGGAGGAAGCCCTAATGCCAAAAATGAAAACTCATCGTGGCGCTGCTAAGCGTTTCAAGAAAACTGGTTCTGGCAAATTAAAACGTGGTCATGCATATACAAGCCACTTATTTGCAAATAAATCAACAAAAGCTAAGCGTAAACTTCGCAAAGCATCGCTTGTATCTAAAGGTGATTTCAAACGCATTCGTCAATTATTAACTTACATGAAGTAATCTAGAACTACTGAACGATTTATATAGGAGGAAAACTAATGCCACGTGTAAAAGGCGGGACAGTTACTCGCAAACGTCGTAAAAAAGTAATTAAATTAGCAAAAGGTTATTACGGTTCGAAACATACATTATATAAAGTTGCTAACCAACAGGTAATGAAATCTTTAATGTATGCATTCCGCGATCGTCGCCAAAAGAAACGCGACTTCCGCAAATTATGGATCACTCGTATCAATGCAGCAGCACGCATAAATGGTCTTTCTTATAGCCGTTTAATGCATGGTTTAAAGCTTGCTGGTATCGAAGTGAACCGTAAAATGCTTTCTGATCTTGCTATCACAGACGAAAAAGCATTTGCTGAATTAGCAGCAGCTGCAAAAGCTCAAATCAATAAATAATTGACTTTTTCATCCACAAAAGCCATTCTCTTAAGTGAGAGTGGCTTTTATTATTTAGGCTCTGTTAAACTAGAATGTTGATTTCCGTTCCAGGCGCTTCGCTTTCCGCGGGGCGGGCGGTGAGTCTCCTCGGCGCTAAAGCGCCTGCGGGGTCTCAACTGTCCCGCTGCTCCCGCAGGAGTCTTCGCGCCTTCCACTCCAATCAACATTGTGTATAAAATCAACATTGAGTTTTAACAAAGCCATTATTTAAGGGAAGTGATTTTTTTTGTCATACGTGACGACTTTTAATTGGGTATTATTATTTATAAATCTTATTGGTTTTTTTATAATGGGAGAAGACAAACGGAGGGCTAGACAGCACCGGTACCGTATTTCGGAACGAACGCTTTGGATGTTAGCTACCATTGGTGGAGCGGTCGGAATGACCATTGCGATGAAGTATTTTCATCATAAAACAAAGCATACAGCCTTTAAGTATGGTTTTCCGGTACTAGCTATCATCGATATCATTTTGTATGGCTATTATTTTGTTTATTAGCATAAAATGCGTAATGATTCTTATCGCAAAAATGATTGAGGAGGAAATTTCCCAATGTATAATGTAAAGGTTAAATTAATGAATAAGGATGCTCTAGTACCCTTTCAGGCTAATAAAGGTGATGCAGGATTTGATCTGTTTTCTGCCGAAGAAAAGGTAATCAAATCAGGTGAAGCAGAACTAATTAGTACAGGAATAATGATAGAACTACCTGAAGGTACAGAAGCACAAATAAGACCGAGAAGCGGTTTAGCATTAAAACATTCAATTACTGTATTAAATAGTCCAGGGACCATTGACGAAGGTTATAGAGGGGAAATAAAAGTAATATTAATTAATCATGGAAAAAAAGACTTTTTGGTGGAGAGTAAAATGAGAATTGCGCAAATGGTGGTTGCCCCAGTCGCAAAAATCAATCTCATTCAATCAGATGAATTAACGAATACTGAGAGAGGCGAAGGTGGTTTTGGTTCTTCTGGTACAAAATGATTAACAACTTTTTTACATTCTAACTGCTGTTTTGTATAATGGAAAACAAATACTACATATTGAGGGAGTCGAAATAAATGGCTAAATTTGATGAAACATTAATGATGTTAAAAGAATTAACAGATGCCAAAGGTATTCCCGGTAATGAACGCGAGCCTCGCGAAGTGATGAAAAAATACATAGCACCATTTTCTGATGAAATTACCACCGATAATCTTGGTAGCTTAATTGCCAAAAAAGTAGGAAAAGCTGGCGGTCCGAAAATTATGGTTGCTGGCCATTTGGATGAAGTAGGCTTTATGATTACAAATATTGATGACAAAGGCTTTCTTCGCTTTCAAACGGTTGGTGGCTGGTGGTCACAGGTTATGCTCGCACAACGTGTGACGATTGTAACGAGCAAAGGCGAAGTCACCGGGGTAATTGGGTCGAAGCCGCCGCATATCCTTTCTGCTGATGCTCGCAAAAAGCCAGTTGAAATTAAAGATATGTTTATCGATATTGGGGCGTCAAGTCGTGAAGAGGCAAAGAAATGGGGAGTTAAGCCAGGAGATATGGTGGTACCTTATTTCGAATTCACTGTGATGAACAATGAAAAAATGCTGTTAGCAAAAGCTTGGGATAACCGGATTGGTTGTGCAATCGCAATTGAGGTCCTAAGAAGGTTAAAAGATACAGAACACCCTAACGTTGTATACGGTGTTGGAACAGTCCAAGAAGAGGTCGGCACTCGTGGTGCTCGTACATCGGCTAACAAAATCGAACCAGATATTGCTTTTGGCGTAGATGTGGGAATTGCAGGGGACACCCCAGGAGTATCAGAAAAAGAAGCTCTTGGTAAAATGGGAAAAGGACCGCAAATTATTCTTTATGATGCATCAATGGTTTCCCATAAAGGATTACGAGATTTTATTACCAATGTAGCAGATGAACAAGAAATTCCTTATCAATATGATGCCATTCCAGGTGGAGGAACGGATTCTGGTGCTATTCACCTGTCTCATAATGGTGTTCCAGCTGTATCGATTGGGATTGCTACTCGTTATATCCATTCACATGCAGCGATGCTCCATCGTGATGACTTTGAGAACACCGTTAAATTAATTGTGGAATTGATAAAGCGTTTGGACCAAAAAACAGTCGATGCGATAACTTATCAATAAGAAAAAGAGGGTACCGTGTACAGTACGGTACCCTCTTTCCTAAGTTTCAAGCCAAGCTTAACGCTTTAGGCCAGTTTCGAGAAACCCTAGCATTTCGTTGCGGTCCTGCTCGGATGCATTTTGCCAAATGACTTCAAACAAAACACCAAGACCTGGTAGCATCTTTTCCTCACCATTTTGAATTGCATCGACAATCGTATCACGCAGTTCGTCTTGTGAATTACCTGTTACATTTTGGATAATTGCATGCCGTAAATTTAAATCCATCCAAATACACCCCTTTTTTATCCATTTCTAAAACTATCATTAACGAATTTTCATTTTTTTATGTATGAAATTTAAGCTATAATAAAGAAATTCGAAAAAGAAAAAGGAGTGACATTGGTGAAGCACATTCACTCTGTTAAAAACCCACAAATTAAAGAATGGAAAAAGCTCTTAACGAAAAAGGAACGCGATAAAACGGGCACCTTTTTAATAGAAGGTTTTCATCTAGTTGAAGAAGCATTGAAAAAGGAAGATGTGGTCCTGGAATTAATCGTGGACGAGCAGGTTGAACTTCCTGCAAAATGGAATTACGGATCAATTCCGTTAACGCTTGTGACCGTTGAAGTGATTAAGTCATTGTCGGATACCGAAACACCACAAGGGGTCATCGCCATTTGCCGGCAAGAACAGGAAAAGAATACCGATATCATCAAAAAAACATACCTGTTAATCGACTCCGTTCAGGATCCGGGCAACATGGGAACGATGATTCGGACCGCAGACGCAGCCGGAATCGATGCGGTGATTGTAGGGAATGGCAGCGTTGATATATACAATCCAAAGGTTTTACGCTCAGCGCAAGGAAGTCATTTTCATTTACCAATCGTAACTGGTGACCTAGCAAATTGGATTGATAAGCTTTCAATGGAAAACATCCCAGTTTACGGTACTTCACTAGAAAACGGGCAAATATTAACTAATGTTTCGCCGACAGAATCATTCGCATTAATTGTTGGTAACGAAGGGAACGGGGTTAGTCAACAACTGCTTGAGAAAACAACGGAAAACTTGTATATTCCGATTTTGGGACAAAGTGAATCATTAAACGTCGCTGTTGCAACGGGAATTCTTCTTTATTTTTTAAAAAAAGTCTTATAATTATTTGAAACCGTTAGAAAAATATACTATAATTAACAGCAAAATGCATGAACATAAAAACGTTGATGGAGAAAAGTAACTTATATCCTTCCATATAGGGAGAAAATGCCTTAGACTGAAAGCATTTTTATGGGTAGTGGTAAGTGAAGTTCACCTCCGGAGTTGGCATTAGGACCATTTCGATAAGCGGTCATTTCCGCTTTTCTATTGGAAATGTAAAGATGCACCGGCCTAAGCCGTTATCCGAATGAAGCGAACAAGCTCATTTTTTTGCTTGTTAATAAGGGTGGTACCGCGAACCAAACCTCGTCCCTTTTACCGGGAACGGGGTTTTTTTGTTGCAAAAATATGGAGTGAAGCTAAGAAAACGGAATTTATTACAATCCCAAAGCAGGGTTGTGGCAACTACAAAATTTTATTAAGCGTGCAAATAAAGGAGGAAACACACATGCAGGAAAGATTAAAGGAACTGCAAACTGAGGCTCTTCAACAAATTGAGCAATCAACGAATCTGAAAGAACTCAACGACATTCGCGTAGCTTACTTAGGTAAAAAGGGCCCGATTACTGAAGTTCTAAGAGGTATGGGAAAGCTATCTGCTGAGGAACGCCCGAAAATGGGAGCGTTAGTGAACGAGGTACGTGAGGGGATTGCTTCTAAGATTGAACTGAAACAGCAAAAGTTAGAAGAAGCAGCCATTAATGAAAAGTTAGCTGGGGAAACCATTGATGTAACTCTACCAGGTAGACCGGTAAAGGTTGGGAATCACCATCCACTTACAAGAGTCATTGAAGAAGTTGAAGACTTATTTGTGGGCATGGGTTATACCGTTGCTGAGGGTCCTGAAGTGGAAACTGACTATTATAATTTTGAAGCATTAAACTTACCAAAAGGACACCCGGCTCGTGATATGCAGGATTCCTTCTATATTACCGATGATATTTTACTTCGTACCCATACATCCCCAATGCAAGCTCGGACAATGGAGAAGAAGCAAGGAAAAGGTCCTGTAAAAATCATTTGTCCAGGAAAGGTTTACCGTCGTGACAACGATGATGCTACACATTCCCATCAATTTATGCAAATCGAAGGATTAGTCGTTGATGAGAATATTCGCATGAGTGATTTAAAAGGAACCTTGGATATTTTTGCGAAAAAGATGTTTGGAGAAGACAGAGAAATCCGCTTAAGACCGAGCTTTTTTCCATTCACTGAACCATCAGTTGAAGTGGATATTTCTTGTAAAATATGTGGAGGAAAAGGCTGTAACATTTGTAAGGGTACTGGCTGGATTGAAGTGTTGGGTGCAGGGATGGTCCATCCTAATGTCCTTGAGATGGCTGGATATGACTCCGAAAAATACACTGGATTTGCGTTTGGTATCGGTGCGGAAAGAATTGCGATGCTGAAATATGGTGTGGATGATATTCGCCACTACTATACAAATGATATTCGCTTCTTAAAACAATTCTCATTGCACGAATCATTATAAAACAGGGGGAGAATGGTCATGTTCGTATCATATAAATGGTTGCAGGAATACGTAGATTTATCTGATATTACTGCAGCAGAGCTAGCTGAAAAGATCACAAAAAGCGGTATTGAGGTTGAGGGAGTTGAGCTCCTTAACGAGGGATTAAAAGGCATAGTAGTTGGACATGTAGTTGAACGTGTACAACATCCAAATGCTGATAAATTGAGTAAATGCCAAGTAGATCTTGGTGGAGAAGCTCCCGTGCAAATTATTTGCGGTGCCAAAAATGTAGCCCAAGGTCAAAAGGTTGCCGTGGCAACAGTTGGTGCAGTTCTACCGGGTAATTTTAAAATAAAAAAGGCCAAGCTACGCGGTGAAGAATCGAACGGAATGATTTGTTCTTTACAGGAGCTAGGAATTGAAAGCAAGCTTGTAGCTAAGGAATATTCTGAAGGAATTTTTGTGTTCCCGAACGATACAGAAGTTGGGCAAGATGCTTTAGCACTTTTAAATAGAGATGATGAAATTCTTGAGCTAAGCTTAACACCCAACCGCGCTGATTGCCTCAGTATGTTAGGCGTTGCTTATGAGGTTGCAGCGATTCTAGGGAAAGAAGTTAAGTTGCCCCAGGCTGAAATAGAGGCATCAAACACAAATGCTTCAGATTTTATTAAGGTTAGCGTTGAAGCAAACAGTGATAATCCGCTCTATACGGCAAAGGTGATTAAGAATGTTAAAATCGGTCCATCACCGCTGTGGATGCAAACACGGCTTATGGCTGCAGGAATCCGTCCGCATAATAATGTTGTTGATATTACAAATTATATTTTGATTGAATATGGTCAACCGTTACATGCATTCGATTATGACCGTCTAGGTTCAAAAGAAATTCTTGTTCGTCGTGCGTTGGACGGAGAAGAAATCGAAACATTAGATGATGTAAAACGGACATTAACTTCAGAACATCTCGTGATCACAAACGGATCAGCTCCAATCGCCCTAGCAGGTGTAATGGGTGGAGCGAACTCTGAAGTTCAAGCCGATACAACCACTGTTTTATTAGAATCAGCCTATTTCACAGGTGGAGTGATTCGTAAAGCATCTAAGGATCACGGATTAAGAAGTGAAGCGAGTACACGGTATGAAAAGGGAGTTGATCCAAACCGAGTTCGAGCCGCAGCAAACAGAGCCGCAGATTTAATAGCAAAATATGCGAGTGGTGAAGTGCTTGATGGTTCAGTCGAAGTGGATACACTTGAGGCCAATCCTGCAGTTGTTTCAATCACGCTTGATAAAATAAATCGGGTTATCGGCACCCAATTAACGTTATCTGAAGTTCAAGCTATTTTCTCGCGCCTTCAATTTGAGTTTGTAGCAGATAACGATACGATTACAGTCACAGTGCCATCTCGTCGTGGTGATATAACAATTGAAGAAGATTTGATTGAAGAAGTGGCTCGGCTTTACGGTTATGATAATTTACCAATGACCCTTCCAGTGGGTGTATCCACTCCAGGACATCTCACTGACTACCAACAGAAACGTCGAGTTGTAAGGAGATTTTTAGAAGGTGCAGGTCTTTATCAAGCGGTCACTTATTCGTTAACGAGTGAAGATAAGGCGACTCAATTTGCCATTGAAAAAAGAGAGCCAATTCGTCTGGCAATGCCAATGAGTGAAGAACGTAGCATGCTTCGGGTCAGCATTGTTCCGCAATTATTGGAGGCATTAAAATATAACACAGCACGTCAAAACGACAGTATTGGTGTGTATGAAGCAGGAGCAGTTTTCTTAGCGAACGGCAGCGAGACTCTTCCAGAAGAGCAAGAACATTTAGCGGGTGCTATAACTGGTTTATGGCAGTCACATCCATGGCAAGGTGAAAAGAAGCCAGTAGACTTCTATGTGCTAAAGGGAATTCTTGAAGGTTTGTTTGGTAAGCTGGGTCTTACCGACAAGGTAGACTATCGCCAGGTAGCATTGGAAAATATGCACCCTGGACGAACAGCTACAGTGCTTATTAATGGCGAAACAATTGGGTTTATTGGCCAAATCCATCCAAGTGTTCAAAAAGATCTTGATTTGAAAGATACCTATGTATTCGAATTATCATTAAAGGTTTTATTAGAAACAGCAATCGCGCCCCTTCGTTACGAAACGATCCCGCGTTACCCATCGATCACACGTGACATTGCGCTTGTAGTTGAAAAAGAAAAGACTGCTGGGGAGCTTGAACAAATCATTGTCCAAGCTGGTGGGACATTATTAAAAGAAGTAAGTGTATTCGATTTATATGAAGGTGAACGGATGGAACAAGGTAAAAAATCAATCGCCTTCTCTCTAAAATACTTTGATCCAGAACGCACTCTAACAGATGAAGATGTTACAAAAACACATGATAAAGTATTATCAGCTGTTGAAGAAAAAGCAGGGGCCGTTTTAAGAGGCTAACCAAACATCACGATCAAAGAAAAAAGGGGACTCAAACGGGCGATTAAAACTTCCGATTTGAGTCCCCTTTTAATAACGCACTTTCCAGTATATTGACGTTCATGTTATAGTATAGAGTAGGAATTCAAAGGAAAAGGGGGAACAGACATTGTCAGAACCTCGAAAAAATCGAACGACGGTTGAAATATTCGGCCAACAATATACCATTGTAGGCACTGAAAGCAACAGCCATATTCGCCATGTCGCCTCAATGGTTGACGAAAAAATGCACGAAATTAGTACCTCAAATCCTTCACTCGATATCAATAAACTAGCTGTTTTAACTGCAGTAAATGCAGTTAATGATTTTATAAAAATAAAGGAAACACTAGAGTCTTACGAGAAAGATACTGAAAGGGTAAAGGACTAAAAAGCTATGCTTGATCTAATCATTATTATTTTATTTATCTCTGGTTTGTTTATCGGTTTTAGAAGAGGGTTAATTTTACAAATCATCCATCTTACCGGCTTTATTATTGCTTTTATCGTAGCAAAAATGTATGGAAATCAATTGGCTGAGAAGCTAGTTCTATGGGTTCCTTATCCGGACTTTGGCGGTGACACACCAATGAATTTTCTTTTTAATGGTGGTAATCTTGAAAATGCCTATTATCGTGGAATTGCATTTGTGATTATTTTCTTTACTGTGAAGATTGTCTTGCAAATTATTGGTTCGATGCTGGAGTTTATTGCTCATTTACCTTTACTAAAACAAATGAATACTTTGGCAGGTGGGTTCTTAGGATTTATCGAGGTTTATTTGATTATTTTTATTGTTTTATATATTGCCGCCTTAATACCGATTGAGTTTATCCAGACCGCCCTACATAATTCTTTATTAGCTGAAGGTATCGTCAAACATACTCCACTTTTGTCTCAGGATATTAAAGAACTTTGGATTGATGTGAAAGCATAACTTCTCTTCCGAGAGAAGTTTTTCTGTTATTAATAAGGGTAAATTAATAAGAGCTAGACAATCAGAAGGCGGTGGTAAAAATCGAAGCAAATAAAAAAGATGTCATTCGTTTATTGGAAACGATTGCAGTTTATATGGAGTTAAAAGGTGAAAATTCTTTTAAAATCTCCGCTTTTCGAAAGGCTGCTTCAGCGCTTGAAACAGATAATCGTAGCTTGTTGGAAATACCTGACTTTACCACTTTGACTGGAATTGGCAAAGGTACAGCAAGTGTAATAGAGGAATACATCCAAACAGCCCATTCAACTGTTTTAAAAGGGCTAAAGGAGGAAGTTCCAGCTGGATTAATTCCTTTACTTCAGCTCCCAGGCTTAGGTGGAAAAAAGATTGCCAAGCTTTATAAAGAGTTAGCCATTGAAAATGCAGCTGACCTCGAATTAGCCTGTCGGGAAGGTAAGGTACAAGGATTAGCAGGCTTCGGAAAGAAAACAGAAGAGAAAATATTAGCCTCCATTCTCCAGGTTGGAACAAGACCGGATCGATTTCCAATTGCAGTTGTAATACCAATTGCTGAAGCAATTGAAGCGGCACTGGCTAACTTCGATAAGGTTGAAAAGTATTCTAGGGCTGGCAGTTTGCGCAGAATGAGAGAAACGGTAAAAGACTTAGATTTTATCATTGCAACAAACGATCCCAATAGGATAAAAGAACAACTTTTGAACCTTCCTAATATAAAAGAAATCATTGCGGCAGGAAATACGAAAGTTTCTCTGACTTTTGCGTTGAGCTATGCTATATCTGTCGATTTTCGGATTGTAAGCCCTGAGCAGTATGCGTCAACACTCCTTCATTTTACAGGGTCAAAGGATCACAATGTTAAAATGAGGCAGCTTGCAAAGGAACGCGGAGAAAAAATAAGTGAATATGGTGTTGAAAATATTGAAACAGGGGAAATCTTGACCTTTGAAAATGAACCTGAATTTTACCAGCATTTTGGTTTGCCATTTATTCCACCAGAAATTCGTGAGGATGGAAATGAAGTAGATAATTTTTCAGACGAGGCCAGGCTAATTACCCTGAAGGACATTAAAGGTGACCTTCATATGCATTCAACCTGGAGTGACGGTGCTTATTCGATTGAAGAAATGGTTGAGGCTTGTCGCTCACGAGGTTATCAATATATGGCGATAACCGATCATTCTCAGTATTTAAAGGTTGCCAATGGCCTAACCGCTGTTAGATTGAGACAGCAACGTGAAGAAATAAAACGATTGAACGAAAAGTATTCTGATTTTACGGTGCTAGCTGGTGTTGAAATGGATATTTTACCAGATGGAACCCTTGACTATGATGATGAGCTGTTGGCAGAAATGGATCTTGTCATTGCTTCGATTCATTCTGCATTTTCCCAACCAAAGGAAAAAATAATGGAGCGGTTGAAGGCGGCCTTGTTGAATGCCCATGTCGATATTATCGCTCATCCGACCGGGAGAATTATTGGTCGAAGAGAAGGCTACGAAGTTGATATCGATATGCTAATTGAACTGGCAAAGGAAACTAATACTGCTTTAGAACTTAATGCCAATCCCAATCGCTTAGATTTAAAACCTGAATATTTGAGGCGTGCTCAGGAAGCTGGGGTCATGTTGGTTATTAACACAGACGCCCATAAAATTGATACGCTTGCCCATATGGAAATTGGGGTAGCTGTCGCAACAAAAGGATGGATTGAAAAATCATCGGTCTTGAATGCTTTGGATAAAGAAGAGCTAATAGCCTTCCTTAAGCGGAGAGACCTAACTTAAAGTAATGTTTGAAGGAGGATTAGCTCCATGCAGGAAAGAGTAATGAGAGTATTAGAATTTGATAAAATAAAAGAGCAATTGCTTGAGCACGTTTCCTCTTCATTAGGAAGAGATAAAGGGCAAAAATTATTACCATCCTCCAATTTTGAAGAGGTTGTAAGATGGCAGGAGGAAACAGACGAAGCCGCTAACGTCTTCCGTTTAAAGGGGAATATTCCACTTGGAGGAATATTCGATATCCGGGCTCATATCAAACGGGCAGCAATCGGAGGAATGTTGAGTTCGAATGAATTAATGCAAGTGGCTAGTACTGTTCACGTCAGTAGACAAATGAAGCGGTTTATTGAAGACGTTGCCGAGGAAGATGTTTCGATTCCGATTTTAGTCGAGTTTTCAGAGCAAATCATTGTGTTGGCAGAGTTAGAGCAATCAATTAAAATGGCGATTGATGATAATGGGGAAGTGTTAGATGGTGCAAGTGCCACGCTTCGCTCATTACGGCATCAGCTCCGCTCAAAGGAAGCGCGAGTCCGTGAAAAACTGGATAGCATGATTCGGTCCTCAAATGCACAGAAAATGTTATCAGATGCACTTATCACCATCAGAAATGATCGATTTGTACTCCCAGTCAAACAAGAATATCGCAGCCATTATGGTGGAATCATTCATGATCAAAGTTCATCCGGACAAACATTGTTCATCGAGCCACAATCAATTGTTGAATTAAATAATGAGCTTCAGGGAATTCGCTTAAAAGAGGAGCAGGAAATACAGCGGATTTTAATTGAGCTAACTGCTCATGTCGCGGAGTATCAGGAAGACCTTGCAACGGTCGTTGTGGTTTTAACTGAGCTTGATTTCATGTTTGCAAAGGCCCGTTATGCAAAAAGGATTAAAGCATCCAAACCGACGATGAATCATGAGGGAAGAATTTTTCTGAATAAAGCGCGTCATCCATTAATTCCGATTGATGAAGTCGTTGCAAATGATATCACAATCGGGATTGATTTTTCGACGATTGTCATTACTGGTCCTAATACCGGTGGGAAAACGGTCACCTTAAAAACAGTTGGCCTTTGCACGTTAATGGCACAGGCTGGTTTGCAGGTTCCAGCGTTTGACGGGTCGGAGATGGCTGTATTTGATGAAGTATACGCAGATATCGGCGATGAACAGTCAATTGAACAAAGCTTAAGTACATTTTCTTCGCATATGGTGAATATTGTTGATATTCTAAAAAAGGTAGACTCTAACAGTCTTGTGCTGTTTGACGAACTTGGTGCCGGAACAGACCCTCAAGAAGGAGCAGCCCTTGCTATTTCTATTTTGGATGAGGTGTATAAACGAAGCGCCAAGGTCATTGCGACTACTCACTATCCCGAATTAAAGGCATATGGTTATAATCGTGAAGGGGTAAGTAACGCTAGTGTCGAATTTGATGTTGAAACCTTAAGTCCGACTTATAAACTGTTAATTGGTGTGCCAGGTCGGAGCAATGCTTTCGAAATTTCCCGAAAACTGGGACTGGATGAAAGTGTAATAGAAAATGCACGTTCTCATGTAAGTGCAGATACAAATCAAATAGAAAACATGATTTCATCGCTAGAAGCAAGTAGGCGCCAGGCGGAAATCGAACAGGAAGAAACGAATGAACTGCTGCGGAACGCTGAAAAGCTTCATGATAATTTACAAAAAGAGATGATCGCATTTTATGATCGCAAGGATCAAATGTTTGAAAAGGCAGAAGATGAAGCATTAGAAATCGTTGAAAAGGCGAAGTCCGAGGCTGAAGGAGTTATTCGCGATTTAAGAAAAATGAGGATTGAGAAGCAGGCTGAGGTAAAGGAACATGAACTAATTGATGCAAAAAAACGCTTGGAGGCAGCAGCACCTACTAAAACTGTAAAAAGGTCCCCGGTAAAACAAGCTACGAAAAAGCATTCCTTTACTGCGGGTGATGAGGTAAAAGTGGTGAGTTTCGGCCAAAAAGGATTGCTCATTAATAAAACATCTGATCACGGATGGCAAGTGCAAATCGGTATATTAAAAATGAAGGTGGAAGAGGAAGATTTAATATATATTGGTAGTCCTGCACCACAAGAGAAGCGCCATTTGGCGACAGTGAGAGGCAAGGAATATCATGTCAGCCTTGAACTTGATTTGCGTGGCGAGCGGTTTGAAAATGCTTTGATGAGGGTTGAAAAATATATAGACGATGCTTTACTTGCTTCATACCCAAGGGTATCAATAATCCATGGTAAGGGAACTGGGGCGTTAAGACAAGGGGTTCAAGATTATTTGAAAAACCATCGTTCCGTAAAAAAAATACGGTTGGGTGAAGCTGGTGAGGGTGGAACCGGTGTAACCATTGTTGAATTTAAATAAGGTTTTAGGGAGAAGTCGGTATGAACCAATTTTGGGAAAATGAGTTTGTTCAAACAGCTGCCTATTACAGTGTAGTCATTCTCTGTTTAGTTGTTTTTTTAGCGATTTTCGAGCTTGTCACAAAATATAAAAACTGGGAGGAAATCAAAAAAGGAAATATTGCGGTGGCGATGGCAACAGCGGGAAAGATTTTTGGAATTGCTAATATTTTTGCGCATTCAATTTCTAGGCATGATTCGTTGACGACGATGATTGGTTGGGGGATCTTTGGTTTTTTCCTTTTGTTAATCGGTTATTTTATTTTTGAATTTTTGACGCCAAAATTTAAAATTGATGAAGAAATTCTAAATGATAATCGGGCAGTCGGTTTAATTGCAATGGTTATTTCTATTGGTTTATCCTTTGTAATTGGTGCAGGTATTCCATAAGGAGAGGTTAGTATGGAAAAATTAGCAAAAGTCCTTTTAGTTCTTTGCGGTGGTTTCTTAATCATTGGTCTAATTTATATGTTGTTCTTTGTGTAATGGGTAAGCAGGTTTGGAGGTTGACGAAGTCAGCCTCTTTTTTGTTTTTTCATATTGGCTCTGTTAAACATGTTCTGTTGATTTCCGCGGTCTCACCTGTCCCGCTACTCCCGCAGGAGTCTCGCACCTTCCGCTCCAATCAACATCGTTGACAACAATGAGCTTTAACACAGCCTTAATATTAAACGTTTTCCCTATCCACCTCATTGCCACATAAACAAGGTTGCTTTATAATAAAAGTGAATATTCAAATTTTTTACTCAGGAGAGATGGAGGTAATTATAATGGTTGAGCAAAAACCTTGGCTAAAACACTATCCTGATGAAATTCCTGCTGCCCTCACTTACGATGAAAAACCACTCCACTTCTATTTAAAACAAGCCGCTACTGAATTTCCTAATAAGATTGCTATTCATTTTTTGGGCAAAGAAATGACTTATAAGAAGCTTTATCATGAAACCTTGAAATTAGCTAGTTATTTTCAAAAAATTGGTATTGAAAAAGGGGATCGAATAGCCATAATGCTCCCCAATACTCCCCAATCTGTTATTGGCTATTTTGCTGTTCTGATGGTTGGTGGGATTGTCGTTCAAACCAACCCACTTTACACAGAACGAGAATTAGAATACCAAATGAAGGATTCTGGAGCAAAAGTTATCATTTGCCTAGACATCCTGTTTCCTCGAGTTGCAAAAGTCATGCGAAAAACTGACCTAAAACACATTGTTGTAACCGCTATCAAAGACTACCTCCCTTTTCCAAAAAACCTCATCTATCCATTCTTGCAAAAGAAACAATACGGAATGGTTGTCAAAGTTAATCATGAAGGAAACCATCATTTATTTACGGAAATTTTAAAAGGACCAGTTGACACGTTAAATTTCCCTGAAATTGATTTTGAAGAAGATTTAGCACTGCTCCAATACACGGGTGGAACGACGGGCTTCCCTAAGGGGGTTATGTTGACTCACAAAAATTTGGCAGCCAATACGCTGATGTGTAGTGCATGGCTGTATAAGTGTAGACGTGGAGAAGAAACGGTACTAGGCATTTTACCATTCTTTCATGTGTATGGAATGACTACGGTGCTACTATTAACCATTATGGAAGCAAACAAAATGGTATTGTTACCAAAATTTGATGTTGATTTGGTGTTACACACCATTGAAAAACAGCGACCAACGCTATTTCCAGGTGCTCCTACCATCTATATTGGACTTTTAAACCATCCAAAAATAAAACAATTTGATCTATCCTCGATTGATTCCTGTTTAAGCGGGTCAGCGCCACTACCAGTCGAGATCCAACAGAAATTCGAAGAAGTAACAGGGGGAAAACTCGTAGAAGGATACGGTTTGACAGAAGCCTCACCCGTAACTCATGCGAATTTTCTTTGGGACCGTCCAAGAATTAAAGGAAGTATCGGCGTACCTTGGCCTGACACGGATGTCGCTATTTTATCACTCGAAACAGGGGAACCTCTTCCACCTGGTGAAATGGGGGAAATAGCAGTTAAAGGTCCTCAAGTGATGAAAGGCTACTGGAATCGTCCAGAAGATACAGAACAATCAATCCGTAATGGCTGGCTATTAACCGGTGATTTAGGCTATATGGATGCAGAGGGGTACTTCTTTGTTGTGGATCGTAAGAAGGATATGATTATTGCGGGAGGTTATAACATTTACCCTCGGGAAATTGAAGAAGTATTATATGAACATGAAGAAATAGTGGAAGTTGTTGCTGCCGGTATCCCTGACCTATATCGTGGTGAAACCGTTAAAGTGTATGTGGTTTTAAAAGAAGGGGCAACCGTTACAAAAGAAGAACTTGATAAATTTGTCCGAAAACACTTGGCTGCTTACAAGGTTCCTAGAATATATGAGTTTAGAACCGAGCTCCCAAAAACCGCGGTGGGAAAAATTCTCAGAAGGACATTAGTAGAAGAAGAGAGAAAAAGAGTAGAAGAAGAAAAGGAAAAACATGCTTAAGGCCGGATTAAGCCGTTCTCTTTTGAGGTACCCTCATAGTAAAAAGTGGATATAAAAACAACTTTAAAAGCAGTGCGTTTCAAATACGGCATCACATTCCTTTTAGCGTCCGGCTGGTTTAACAATAAGTGCTGTGGCAATTTATATATAAGGACATCTTGGAGCTCTGTCAAGAAAGTGGACACCTAAATAACGAAACTTAATTAATATAGTGTTGCAGTAGCCTCTTCTTCACTTTTCAAATGATAGATGATTCCGTGAAAGCATCAAGCCAAAACCGCTTGACCCTTTCACGGAATCATCTGGCTAGTCGCTAAGTGAAGAAAAGGCAGCTTACTGCTTTTGATTGGTGTTCTACCCTTTATTAAGCCTTCCCCTGCAGTATTGTTGTGAATACTGCACTGGTGATACATATCCAATTGAACTATGAATTCTTTTACGGTTATAGAAAAATTCAATGTAACGATAAATCTCGGTGTAAGCTTGATCTTTAGTTTGAAATTTTCTACCTCTTAATAATTCTTTTTTAACCAGACTAAAGAAGGATTCTGCACAAGCATTATCATAACAGTTTCCTGTACGACTCATGCTCGCCTCCATTTTATATTCCTCAAGTCTTTCCCGGTAATCCTTAGATGCATACTGAGACCCACGGTCTGAGTGGTGAAGCAAACCTTTTTCTGGATTTCTTAACTTATAAGCGTCTTCTAAAGCATCAAGAACTAATTGAGTTTCCAGATGTCCATAAAGGCGCCAACCTACTATTTCTCGAGTGTACAGGTCAAGTACAGTAGCTAAATATAAGCGTCCTTCCCGACAAGGAATATAAGTGATATCTACTACCCATACCTTGTTTGGTGCTGTTGTAGTGAATTCTTGATTTAATCTATTAGGTGCTACAGGGTATTCATGATTCGAATTTGTTGTACAAACTTTAAATTTCTTGGAAACACAAGATCGTAAACCTAGTTCCTTCATGTAAATACTAACTGTTCTTTCCGTGATATTATATCCTTCTTTTAGTAATAACTTAGTAATTTTCGGACTACCATATACACTGTCGGAATCATTATAATAGTGTACAATACGTTCTTTAATCCGTTCCCTTTGTACTCCTTGTTGACTCGGTTTATGATTTCTCCATTTGAAATAACCGCTCGTGGATACCTCTAACACTTTACACATCTTCACCACCGAGAACTCCGAGCGATGGTCTTCAATGAATTGAAACCTCATGTTCTTGGTCTGCTGAAGATGTGCACCGCCTTTTTTACAATGGCCAATTCTTCTTCTGTGACAGCTAACTTTTTGTCTTTTTCCTTTAATTCACGTTCTTTTTCTTTCAATTCTTGTTCTAGCTTTTTTATTCGTTCTTCAACCGCCAAAGGTTCATATTCAAATTGACGATATTTTGTCATCCAGTCATGTAGGCAGCTAAGCGGAACTTTTAACTCATCCGCAATATCTCTCATAGTCTTTTTTTGTTGTTGTTCTTGTGCAAACTTAACTGTTTCTTTTTTAAATTGTTCACTATAACTCTGACGTTGGTCACCCATGGAAACCCCTCCTGGTAAATATCATTATTGCCACAAATGATTTCCGTTAAAGGGGTGTCCACTTTTTATTCTAGTTCCATCTGTTCAGTTATTTTGAAAAAAAGTGTTGTTTTGATAGACTAACCGGACATTGAATTCCTTATTTGTTGTTAAGCGAGCGTTATTCATTTGTTTTTATGTAAATAAGATATCCCATGTCCGCTAAAATAGAAAAAAGGGGAATAAATTAAAATTAGGTCACTTATGTCCGCTAAATACCCTAACTTATTTAGGGAACTTCAAACGAAGGCCGGAAACCGGTCTTTTTTTTACCTTGACAGATAATTGAAGGAATATTATGATAAAATAAATGAATGATTATTCATTCATGCGACAAAAACCGCCATTATACTACCTCTTGAGAGGATGAAAAAAATGAAAAAGGACAGACCAAAATACCGTCAAATTATAGATGCTGCTGTTGTTGTAATCGCGCAAAACGGCTACCACCAAGCACAAGTAGCCAAAATTGCCAAACAAGCAGGGGTAGCTGACGGTACAATTTATCTATATTTTAAAAATAAAGAAGATATCCTGATCTCTCTGTTTGAGGAAAAAATGGGGAATTTTGTAGAAAATATTCAGTCGAAAATAGCAGGATTTAATACAGCGGCAGAGAAATTATTAGTAATGGTCGAAACCCATTTTGAAATGCTATCAAATGACCACCACCTTGCGATTGTTACACAATTAGAACTAAGACAATCAAGTATTGAGCTACGACTTAAGATCAATGATGTTCTGAAGGGCTATTTAAAGGTTGTTGATCAAATATTGCAAGAAGGAATAGAAAATGGCGAATTCCCGGAAAACCTTGATGTCCGGCTAACTCGTCAAATGATATTCGGCACAATAGATGAAATGATTACAACCTGGGTAATGAATGAAGAAAGATATGATTTAACCGCTTTAGCTCCTAAAGTTCACCAATTGTTGCTCAATGGATGTGGAAAACACTAGCATGATAAGTGGAAAAATAAAAGCATAAAGGAGGAAATAAATTGGATTATTTGAAGTGGTCCTCCCAGGATTTGGTAGGAACAATCACTCTAGGAAATGCCCCAGCAAATGCCCTTTCTTCTAAAGTATTAAAGGAATTATCAGGACTTTTGGATGAAATTGAGCATGATGATAACGTTAGGGTAGTTTTAATTCAAGGGGAAGGACGATTCTTTTCAGCTGGCGCAGATATTAAGGAGTTCACCACGATTGAGAATGGGGAACAATTTAGTAATTTAGCCCGTCTAGGTCAAAATTTATTTGAACGCATCGAGAATTTTCCAAAGCCCATTATAGCTGCAGTTCATGGTGCCGCACTCGGTGGAGGCTTAGAACTTGCTATGGCCTGTCATTTCCGACTAGTTAGTGAAAAGGCGAAATTTGGATTACCGGAATTATCGCTCGGTTTAATCCCTGGATTCGCAGGAAGTCAGCGTTTACCACGTTTAGTAGGTACAGCAAGAGCGGCAGAGATGTTGTTAACAAGTGTACCAATTAGTGGGGAAGAAGCTGTGAAAGTTGGATTAGCAAATCATGCTTATCCAGAAAGCGAACTTTTCAAAAACGCTTTAAACATGGCTAAACAAATCTCTAAGAAAAGTCCAGTTTCACTTAAAGCAATCTTAGAGTTGTTAAGTTTTACAAAAACTAATGAGTTTCATGCTGGAGTTGAGCGTGAGGCAGTCTTATTTGGAGCGCAATTCGAATCTGCTGATGGTCAAGAGGGCATTTCAGCATTTATTGAAAAAAGGGAACCAAATTTCGTTGGTAAATAACCAGCAAAATTTTTAACTTAAATTTTTTCAATCTTTTGAACAAAAATAATGTTCAGATATACAGGAGGGAAAACAATTGAAAATTTTTGTATTGATGAAAAGAACATTCGATACTGAAGAGAAGATTACCATTTCCGGTGGCAAGATTAATGAAGATGGTGCTGAATTTATCATTAATCCATACGATGAGTTCGCAATTGAGGAAGCAATTCAAGTGCGTGACGCAAATAGTGGGGAAGTGATCGTGGTTTCTGTCGGAAATGAAGAAAGTGAAAAACAATTGCGTACTGCTTTAGCAATGGGTGCAGATAAAGCAGTATTAATTAATACTGAGGATGATGTAGAAGCAGCTGATCAATATACTACTGCAAAAATAATCGCTGAATATTTAAAAGATAAAGAAGCTGATTTGGTTATTGCAGGAAATGTGGCGATTGATGGTGGATCTGGCCAAGTAGGTCCCCGTGTAGCAGAATTACTAGAGATTCCATATGTAACAACTATTACAAAGCTAACAATCGATGGTAGTAACGCTACAGTTGTCCGTGATGTTGAAGGAGATTCAGAAGTCATTGAAACAACATTGCCATTACTTGTAACAGCACAACAAGGGTTAAATGAACCACGTTATCCTTCATTACCAGGAATTATGAAAGCAAAGAAAAAGCCTCTTGAAGAGTTAGAGCTAGATGATTTAGATCTTGACGAGGATGATGTTGAAGCGAAAACAAAAACAATTGAAATCTATTTGCCGGCTCAAAAAGAGGCAGGTAAAATCCTTTCTGGTGATTTGCAAGATCAAGTGAAAGAGCTTGTTCACTTGCTACATACAGAAGCGAAGGTAGTTTGATTGATTGAGCGCTCGTTCATAATTGGAAAATAAACCAAGCAGGAGGTAGAAATAATGTCAAGAAAAGTACTTGTATTAGGGGAAGCGCGCGAAGGCACATTACGTAATGTTTCCTTTGAAGCCATTGCAGCTGCAAAAACAGTATCAGAAGGCGGAGAAGTTGTAGGTGTTTTAATTGGAGATGCAGTAAGTGGTTTAGGAGAAGAACTTATTCAAAATGGTGCTGATAGAGTTGTAGTGGTTGAAGATGTTCAATTAAAACAATATACATCAGACGGTTTTACTCAAGCATTGATGGCAATTGTTGATGCAGAATCTCCTGAAGGAATTATATTTGGACATACTGCATTAGGAAAAGACCTTGCTCCAAGAATAGCTGGTAAGCTGTCTTTAGGATTAATTTCCGATGTAACTGGTGTGGAGGAAGCTGGTGGAAACATCGTATTCACTCGACCAATTTATTCAGGAAAAGCATTTGAAAAGAAAGTGGTTGTTGATGGAATTATTTTTGCCACAGTTCGTCCAAATAATATTGCTCCTTTAGAAAAGGACGAGTCTAGAACAGGTGAAGTAGCTTCAATCTCAGTTGAAATAAAAAATTTAAGAGCCATCATTAAAGAGGTTGTCCGAAAAGCAAGTGAAGGCGTAGACCTTTCTGAAGCAAAAGTAGTCATTGCTGGAGGACGTGGGGTAAAAAGTGAAGATGGTTTTGAACCTTTAAAAGAATTAGCTAATGTTCTTGGGGGAGCAGTTGGTGCATCTCGCGGAGCTTGTGATGCAGAGTACTGTGATTATTCCTTACAAATTGGACAAACAGGTAAAGTTGTAACACCTGATTTGTACATCGCATGTGGTATTTCAGGTGCGATTCAACACTTAGCTGGAATGTCAAACTCTAAAATAATTGTAGCTATAAATAAAGATTCAGAAGCAAACATTTTCAAAGTGGCCGATTATGGGATTGTCGGAGATCTTTTTGATGTTGTGCCACTATTGACCGAAGAATTTAAAAAATTAAAAGTTCTTTCTTAATAATTGAAGCGAGCAGGTTAATTCCTGCTCGCTTTTTGGTACATAATAGATAGCTTTAAAGGGCATATTATGGTCGCAAACAAATTATTAGCAAGTAAAGTTAAAATGGTGATATACTGTCGTTAAGATTTAGTCTACCTATAGGAGGATTTTGAATGGCAATTTCACATGTAACAGATCAAACATTTTCAGCAGAAACTAACTCTGGCGTTGTGCTGGTTGATTTTTGGGCACCTTGGTGCGGGCCTTGTAAAATGATTGCACCTGTATTAGAAGAGCTTGATAGCGAATTAGGCGGTAAAGTGAAAATCGTTAAAGTAGACGTTGATGAAAATCAAGAAACTGCCGGTAAATTTGGCATTATGAGTATCCCTACTTTACTTGTTTTAAAAGACGGTGAAGTGGTAGATAAAGTAGTTGGATTTTCACCAAAAGAAGCACTTGCAGGAGTTCTTGAAAAACACGTTTAAATCTATTTCGTTTTTTTGACACGATATAGTCTTAGGAGGCTGATCCGAGGTCGTTTTACACGACCGAAGATTAGCTTTTTTATTTTAGGCTGTTTTCTAAAAGATTGTTGTTTTGAATGATTACCGGTGAAAATCATCATTCAAATTTAGAAAATCTCTTTTTGTATCCAAAATGGTTTTCCTCTTTAGCTAAAATGAAGTAACATAATATAATAACTTTGGAAAAAACATCAGGGGCTGAAAAAGAATGAATGAAACAATAAAAAATAAGCTCACTATTTTGCCTGACCATCCTGGCTGCTATTTGATGAAAGATAGACAAGGAACCATCATCTATGTTGGAAAAGCAAAAGTACTTAAAAACAGAGTCCGCTCATATTTTACCGGCTCGCATGATGGTAAAACACTTCGACTGGTAAATGAAATCGTGGATTTTGAATATATCGTTACCTCTTCCAACATTGAGGCGCTTCTTTTAGAAATTAACTTAATAAAAAAATATGATCCTAAATACAATGTCATGCTTAAGGATGATAAAACCTATCCCTTTATTAAGCTGACAGCAGAACGCCACCCTCGCTTAATTACCACTCGAAAAGTAAAAAAAGACAAAGGTAAATATTTTGGTCCGTACCCAAATGTCCAAGCTGCAAACGAAACGAAAAAATTACTTGATCGAATCTATCCATTAAGGAAATGTTCGACTCTACCAGATCGGGTTTGTTTATATTATCATATGGGTCAATGCTTAGCACCTTGTGTCAAAGAGGTAAGTGAAGCAGAATACAAATCCTTAACAGACGAAATTACTCGCTTTCTAAACGGCGGATATAACGATATCAAAAAAGATTTGACTGAAAAAATGACCGAAGCAGCTGAGCAACTTGATTTTGAACGTGCCAAAGATTTTCGTGACAAAATCATTCATATAGATACCATTATGGAAAAACAAAAAATGACGATGACTGATTTTACAGACCGTGATGTATTTGGATATTCTGTTGATAAGGGTTGGATGTGTGTTCAAGTCTTTTTTATCCGGCAAGGAAAGCTGATTGAGCGGGATGTCTCGTTGTTTCCAATTTATGATGAGGCAGAAGAAGAGATGTTAACCTTCCTAGGTCAATTTTATGCAAAATCGGATCATTTCAAGCCAAATGAGATTTTAGTTCCAGAAACAATTGATACAAGTATGCTCGAACAACTTCTTGATGTAAAAGTGCTAATCCCAAAGCGTGGTCAGAAAAAAGATTTAGTGAAACTTGCCGAAAAAAATGCGACCATCGCCTTGAAGGAGAAATTTTCCTTAATAGAACGAGATGAAAAAAGAACCATCAATGCAGTAGAAAACCTCGGTGATAGCTTAGGGATTTATACTCCCCATCGAATCGAGGCTTTTGATAATTCCAACATTCAGGGAACCGATCCAGTTTCGGCATTAGTGGTATTTATTGATGGTAAGCCAAATAAAAACGAATATCGCAAATATAAAATCAAAACAGTAATAGGTCCCGATGATTACGAATCGATGCGAGAGGTTACAAGAAGAAGATATACGAGAGTCCTAAAAGAAAATCTACCTCTTCCAGATTTATTAATTATTGATGGAGGAAAAGGACATGTTGAAGCGGTAAGAGATGTCCTTGAAAATGAACTGGGGTTAGATATACCGATTACTGGACTTGTAAAGGATGATAAACACAGAACGTCCCAACTTTTATATGGAAATCCCTTGCAAATTGTCCCGCTTGCCCGAAATAGTCAAGAATTCTATTTGCTTCAGAGGATTCAAGACGAGGTCCATCGATTTGCGATTACTTTTCATCGTCAGTTACGAGGAAAAAGTGCCTTCCAATCGCATCTTGATGAAATTGCTGGTATTGGTGAGAAACGAAAGAAGCTTTTGCTTAAAACCTTTGGATCTTTAAAGAAGATGAAGGAAGCAAGCATTGAGGAAATGGTCTCGATTGGAATTCCTGCAAATATAGCCAAAGAGCTGTTGGAGAAAATAAATAGTTAGGATTGCTAAATAATATTTTTATATGCTATAATGTTAAAAACTTAAGAGTCGACACTTTAGATCGTTAAAGTGAAGGTAGAGGTGCGAACTTAATCAGTAAAAGCTTGGAGAAGGATGAGCTTCAAGGAAAAGCTTTGAAAGGAAAGTTCGCCGAAGTGAAGATAGTACTCATTGCTTTCTTTGCTGGTCCTGCATTGAATAAATGTTGGATTGTCAAGACGTCTTGTCTTGGAGAGCTATCTCACTGTGGTTACGTACATGATATTGAACGTTTTCACAGCAATGGGATATGATTTCTCATTGCTTTTTCTTATGCCCTGAAAAGGAAAGAAAAAGCAGATATAAAATTCAGATTTCTGCAGAGAGTAGGGGGAATAGTGGTGCTAATTGTTCAAAAATTTGGCGGTACTTCTGTAGGTAGCGTTGAACGTATTTTAAATGTAGCAGAACGAGTGATAGAAGAAAAAAATAGAGGGAATAGTGTTGTTGTCGTTGTATCAGCAATGGGAAAAACAACTGATCAGCTTGTGAGCTTGGCAAAGGGAATTACAGACAATCCGAACAAACGAGAAATGGATATGCTATTAACAACAGGTGAACAGATGACCATTGCTTTATTGGCAATGGCACTGAATGAAAAAGGACATGATGCGGTTTCCTATACAGGTTGGCAAGCCGGAATTATTACCGAAAGCGTCCATGGAAGTGCAAGAATTATGGACATTGAAACGGGAAGATTAAACAATGATTTGGAAGCGGGGAAAATTGTTATTGTCGCTGGATTTCAAGGGGTTTCGATAGATGGAGAAATCACCACTTTGGGTCGAGGTGGCTCAGACACAACAGCTGTTGCCTTGGCTGCTGCCTTAAAAGCCGATAAGTGTGATATATATACTGACGTAACTGGAGTTTTTACGACTGATCCACGTTTTATTCAGGAAGCGCGCAAATTGGGCTCTGTGTCATATGATGAGATGCTTGAATTAGCTAATTTAGGTGCAGGAGTCTTGCATCCAAGAGCGGTAGAGTATGCAAAAAATTATCAGGTTCCTCTTGAGGTCCGGTCTAGTTTGGAAAGGGAATCAGGCACAATAATCGAGGAGGAAGTATCAGTGGAGCAAAATTTAGTAGTGCGCGGAGTGGCATTTGAAGAAGAAATTACCAGAGTATCGGTAGTTGGGTTACCGAACTCATTAACGGGCCTTTCCACTGTATTTACAACTTTGGCATCCAATCGGATTAACGTAGATATTATTATCCAAAGTACTACAGAAAAACATACCACCAATTTATCTTTCTCAATCAAAAGTTCAGATTTGGAGGAAACCCTAGCGGTTCTTGAATCTGTAAAAGAAACTCTTGGCTATGAGAGAATTGAAGCTGAACAAGATTTGGCAAAGGTATCAATTGTAGGATCTGGTATGATTTCTAATCCAGGAGTTGCGGCGGAAATGTTTGAAGTGTTAGCAGCAAACGAGGTTGAGGTAAAAATGGTTAGTACTTCTGAGATTAAAGTTTCAGCAGTAGTTAAACAAAAACTAATGCTACCTGCAGTGGAAGCACTTCATCAAGCTTTTAATTTAGCGAGTGCATCAGTAAAATTATAAAAACATATATAAAGGCTGACTCGGATGAGTCAGCCTTTATATGTAAAAGTGGATAATTAACTGTCTATTTTATCTTGTAAATCCCATTTTACAGTAAACTGAACTTTGGCACCCTTTTTTCGTGGGTGCTCAAACGCCTCTGCCAATGCACCTTTTTGAAATTCTAACTGCTGCGCTAAAAAACCAGCCTCGAGATGGTAGGTAAAATCAGGATTTGTTTTTAGACGTAATGTGATGATGTCACTCTCAAGCTCAAATAGAATTTCTTGCTTGGATTCACTTTTAATCGTTAAAGTACCCCAGCCTGCTTTATTGAAAAAAATAATCGTTTCATCAATCGTATTAAGTTGGTATTTTCGCGCTAACCGCTTTCCAGCCCAATATAAAAGGTCAGGAGTATCTTTTCCGAGCAGATCCTTTAAGAGCTCTTCTCTTATTAAATCATAACCAAAAAAAGGGACTGAAAGAGATTCTTTTTCGGTTATTCTTTCTTGTATCGTAAGTTCACTCAATGTTCTCCCCACTTTCTCTAATTCTATTATATACATTTTTAGTTAAAAATCAGCACACAATTGTCGATTTAACCTGTAAAAGCATAAGGTAATAAAGGAATAATTTATCAAAAAGACAGCAAAAATGAAAAAAATGATAAATTTTTAGGTTTTGAATATAATAAAATAACTAATTATTCTAAAAATGTCTATTTTTCAACAATTTTTGTATCCGTTTTCTTGACGCTTGTAAAAGACAGATGTAAAATGTAAATGTTACACAATTGTTAGAAATAACAGAATCAATTTTAGAATCAGTACTATTCAACAATTTTGAAAATGATGAAGAAACTCGTAACGCCATCATTAAATTATTAGGGGGGGTAAGCTCATGGCAGAGAATCGAGAATTTTTTTATCGAAGATTGCACTCATTATTAGGGGTCATTCCGGTAGGACTTTTCCTTACGCAACATTTAGTTGTCAATCATTTTGCAACCAAAGGAGCAGAAGCATTTAACGACGCTTCACATTTTATGGAGAATCTTCCATTCAAGTGGTTCCTAGAAACCTTTATTATTTTCTTGCCATTATTGTTTCACGCAATCTACGGGCTTTATATTGCGTTTACAGCAAAAAACAATGTGAGTAGATTTGGGTTTTTCCGTAACTGGATGTTTGCCCTTCAACGGGTATCAGGGGTAATCACTCTTATTTTCTTAGCATGGCATGTTTGGGAAACTCGGATTGCGGCAGCAATGGGTGCAAAAGTGGATTTTGATATGATGGCTGATATTCTATCAAATCCTATCATGTTAGCATTTTACATTGTTGGTGTCGTTTCTGCTATTTTCCACTTTGCGAATGGTCTTTGGGCATTCTGTGTTAGCTGGGGAATCACTGTATCACCACGTTCTCAACGAATCTCTACATATGTAACGGTTGGAATTTTCGTTGCTTTATCCATTGTTGGAATACGTGCATTACTGGCTTTCGTTTAATAGTTTTGACGTTTACTAATTTAGTAGACCAATATGGTAGAAGACGTACTAGACGTACTAGCATTTAAGGGAGTGAGCCACGATGAGTAAAGGAAAAGTAATTATTGTCGGCGGTGGTTTAGCCGGCTTAATGGCTACAATAAAAGTTGCAGAATCTGGAACACCGGTAGAACTATTCTCCTTAGTACCCGTGAAACGTTCTCACTCTGTTTGTGCCCAAGGAGGCATTAACGGAGCCGTTAATACAAAAGGAGAAGGCGACTCACCATATGTACATTTTGATGATACCGTATACGGTGGAGATTTCTTAGCGAACCAACCACCGGTAAAAGCGATGTGCGATGCAGCACCAGGAATCATCCATTTGTTTGATCGGATGGGAGTAATGTTTAACCGTACGCCTGAAGGATTACTAGATTTCCGCCGTTTTGGTGGAACACAGCATCACCGTACAGCGTTCGCTGGAGCAACAACAGGGCAACAGTTATTATATGCACTTGATGAGCAAGTTAGAAGCTATGAAGTAGCAGGACTCGTTACCAAGCGTGAAGGCTGGGAGTTCCTTGGTACTGTAATCGATGATGATGGTGTTTGCCGTGGAGTCGTTGTTCAAAATTTACAATCAATGGAAATTAAATCATTTGCAGCTGATGCTGTGATTCTTGCAACAGGTGGACCGGGGATTATCTTCGGTAAATCTACTAACTCTGTTATTAATACAGGGTCTGCTGCTTCAATCGTGTATCAACAAGGGGTTACTTATTCAAATGGAGAATTTATTCAAATTCATCCAACTGCAATTCCTGGTGATGACAAGCTTCGTCTTATGAGTGAGTCTGCACGGGGAGAAGGCGGTCGTGTTTGGACTTACAAAGATGGTAAACCTTGGTATTTCTTAGAAGAAAAATACCCAGCATACGGAAACCTTGTTCCACGGGATATTGCTACTCGTGAAATTTTCGATGTCTGCGTAAATCAAAAGCTAGGTGTCAATGGTGAGAACATGGTGTATTTGGATCTTTCACATAAAGATCCACATGAACTTGATGTTAAGCTTGGTGGTATCATAGAAATTTATGAAAAATTCACTGGTGAAGATCCACATAAATTGCCTATGAAAATCTATCCAGCCGTTCATTATTCAATGGGTGGATTATGGGTTGATTACAACCAAATGACCAATATTCCTGGTTTATTTGCTGCAGGTGAATGTGATTACTCTCAACACGGTGGTAACCGTTTAGGAGCTAACTCGTTATTATCAGCCATTTATGGTGGTATGGTAGCTGGTCCTAATGCATTGAAATATATCAACGGTTTGGAAAAGAGTGCGGATTCTCTACCTTCTTCTTTATTTGATCGTTATGTGAAACAAGAAGAAGAAAAGTGGAACAACGTCATGTCACTAAATGGAACTGAAAATGCTTATGTTCTTCATAAAGAGCTTGGGGAATGGATGACTGAGAATGTTACGGTTGTTCGTTATAATGATAGATTGCAAAAAACAGATGATAAAATCCAAGAGCTTATGGAACGCGCTAAAAACATTAATATTAATGATACAGCTAAATGGAGCAACCAAGGTGCGGCATTTACGCGTCAATTGGATAATATGCTTCAACTTGCTCGTGTTATTACACTTGGTGCTTTAAATCGTAATGAAAGCCGCGGAGCTCATTACAAACCTGATTTTCCAAATCGTGATGATGAGAACTTCTTAAAAACGACTATGGCGGATTTTGTTGATGCAAATTCTGCTCCGAAAATTAGCTATCAAGAGGTTGATGTTTCTTTGATCAAACCTCGTAAACGAGACTATTCTAAGAAGAAAGGGGAGAATTAAACATGTCTGAACAGAAAACAGTTCGTTTTGTTATCACTCGACAAGATGGTCCTAATTCTGCCCCCTATCAGGAAGAATTTGTCATTCCTTATCGTCCGAATATGAACGTAATTTCCTCGTTAATGGAAATTCGTCGTAATCCGACAAATGTAAAAGGAGAAAAAACAACTCCGATTGCATGGGACATGAACTGTTTAGAAGAAGTTTGTGGTGCGTGTTCAATGGTGATTAATGGTAAACCACGCCAATCATGTACAGCGCTAATCGATCAACTGGAACAACCAGTTCGATTAGAGCCAATGCGCACATTCCCAATCGTTCGTGACTTACAGGTAGATCGTAGTCGGATGTTTGATTCCTTGAAAAAGGTTAAGGCATGGATTCCGATTGATGGAACGTATGATTTAGGACCAGGACCACGTATGCCTGAAAAGAAACGTCAATGGGCTTATGAGTTATCTAAATGTATGACTTGTGGTGTATGTTTAGAAGCGTGTCCAAATGTGAATAGTAAGTCAAACTTTATCGGTCCAGCACCGTTATCACAGGTTCGTTTATTTAATGCTCATCCAACAGGTGAAATGAATCGGTCTGAACGTTTAGATGCCATCATGGGTGAAGGTGGATTAACGAATTGCGGTAATTCGCAAAACTGCGTTCAATCCTGCCCGAAGGGTATTCCATTAACTACTTCAATTGCATCATTGAATCGTGAAACAACGTTCGCATCATTCCGTAATTTCTTTGGAAGCGACCAAATTTAATAAATTTAAACAAGCCCTTTTCCGATTTTGGAAAAGGGTTTTAAAATGATTAGCAAAAATCGGGCGATAAAGTTGTGATGTTCTTCTTAAAAAGCTTTCTCCATCAAGGAATTGTAGT
The DNA here is from genome assembly GCF_000242895.2 of Bacillus sp. 1NLA3E. Classification (NCBI taxonomy): domain Bacteria; kingdom Bacillati; phylum Bacillota; class Bacilli; order Caryophanales; family Bacillaceae; genus Bacillus; species Bacillus sp. 1NLA3E. The sequence goes on along the minus strand of NC_021171.1, from coordinate 3,663,301 downwards.
CACTAGATAACTTTTACTCACATATGATATGGTGACTAAATATATACCCACCCCGCGGTTCATAGCTGGCGAAGGCAAGGAGGGTTACAGTACTTGAAAGAGAAAGAATATACTCACAAGCCATTACTCACCAAACGAGAAAGAGAAGTATTCGAACTGTTAGTCCAAGATAAAACAACAAAAGAAATTGCTGGTGAATTATTCATAAGCGAAAAGACAGTTCGAAATCATATTTCGAATGCCATGCAAAAGCTTGGCGTAAAGGGGCGCTCGCAAGCTGTTGTAGAGCTCCTTCGTATGGGAGAGCTAGAACTTTAATGAAGACCGGCTACCCGTAAGTAAAGGTGGCCGGTTAACATATTTATGATCTATCAAGTGACAATAGGCCGATGATTTTCACCATTTGCCTATTATTGTTGCTTGAAATTTTTTTGTAAAAGGTAGAAAATAAGAGGAAAAGTCCGAATCGTCAAAGTGCAAATGGGAGATGGATGAAATGAAAGTAGATGAGATGGGTCAGCAGGAAGTTTTCGCTGAGGTCGAAAAAGATCTGCGCTACATATCAGGAATAATAAAACAAAAGGGACGAGAAATCCTAAGTAATTACACGATTACACCTCCACAATTTGTTGCATTGCAATGGCTTTTTGAAGATGGTGACATGACAATAGGGGAACTTTCTAACAAAATGTTCTTAGCATGCAGCACGACCACTGACCTGGTAGACCGTATGGAGAAAAATAATCTAGTGGTTAGAGTGAAGGATTCATCAGATCGCCGTGTTGTTCGAATTCACCTGTTAGAAGAAGGAACAAGGATTATTGATGAAGTAATAAAAAAACGTCAGCTTTATTTAAAAGACGTGTTAAAGAATTTTTCAGATGAAGAGGTTTTTCAAATGAAAAACAGTTTAATCAAATTACACCAAGGTATGCGTGAAGAATGAGGCGATAAATTTGAATACACCAATTGGCATTATTGATTCAGGAGTCGGCGGCTTAACCGTTGCAAAAGAAGTGATGAGACAGCTCCCGTATGAAGAAATAGTATATTTAGGGGACACCGCGCGATGTCCTTATGGGCCTAGGTCTAGTGAAGAAGTTCAACTATTCACTTGGCAAATGACCCATTTTTTGTTGCGAAAAAATATTAAGATGCTGGTCATTGCTTGTAATACAGCAACAGCTGTCGTGTTAGAGCAAATTCAGAGTGAGCTTCCGATTCCTGTTATTGGTGTAATCAATCCTGGAGCCAGAGCTGCGCTAAAACATACTCATAATAATAAAATTGGCGTTATTGGGACTGAAGGAACAGTTAAAAGCAATGCGTACGAAAAAACGCTAAAATCGATTAATAAAATGATAAGTGTGAAGAGCCTAGCCTGTCCAAAATTTGTGCCATTGGTCGAAAGTGGTGAATACTTTGGTCCAGTGGCCAAAAAAATTGTTGCTGAGTCCCTACACCCATTAAAAAATGAAGGGCTAGATACGTTAATATTAGGTTGCACCCACTATCCTCTTTTAGAACCGGTTATAAAAAATATCATGGGGAATGGGGTTAGTGTCATTAGTTCTGGAGATGAAACCGCACGTGAGGTGAGCGCCATTCTATCATATAAAGGAATGTTGAATGATAATGAGGTTGAGCCTCATCATGAGTTTTATACGACAGGGTCTGGCCCGATTTTTGCAAAAATCGCTTCGGAATGGCTAGAGACCTCCATTGACGTTGTGGAAACTATTAAATTAGGCAAAAGGTTTGAATCATAGATTCAGACCTTTTTTTATATTAAATTTTTTCTAAGTCGGTCTAATTATGTGAAAAGCTCGTATACATGTAGTACAAACTGTCTTAGGAGGGATTTATGTGTCTTTAAATAAAAAATCTATTCTTTTTTCCGCTGTCTTGATATTCTCCTTACTTTTGTCAGGTTGCGGTCTGTTAGGTGGTGAGGCAACAAAAAAAATTGATCCTCCCCAAAACGTAACTTATGAAAGTAGTGATAAGGCAAGTTCTAAGGAAGCCAGTACAACAAAGAAGCAGTCAACTGAGGTCAAGAAAGAGGAAGATAAAAACGTGATGACAGAGCTATACTTAGTAGATAAAGAGGGCTATGTTGTTCCTCAAACATTAGCACTTCCGAAAACGACTGGAATTGCAAAACAAGCGATTGAATTTTTGGTTAAAGACGGACCGGTATCTGAAATGCTACCAAACGGATTTCAAGCCGTGATTCCAGCTGATACTCAGCCATCTGTTGATATTAAAGATGGTGTTGCGACAGTTGATTTTTCTAAGGAATTTAAAAACTATAAGGCAGATGAAGAGTTGAAAATTCTTCAGGCAATCACCTGGACGTTGACCCAATTTGATTCAGTAAAGTCAGTTAAACTTCAAATGAATGGAAAAGAATTAACCAAAATGCCTGTTAAAGGGACGCCAATCAACAACGGGTTGAGCAGAGCAGACGGTATTAACCTAGATACAAAGGATGTTGTAGATATTGCGAATACAAAGGCTGTGACCGTATATTATATTGGTGGGGAAGAAGGATCTTATTACTATGTCCCTGTTACTCGTAGAGTGGATAACAAAGTGAAGGATAATATTGAAGCAGCCATAAATGAATTGGTGGATGGACCCAATTATGCCTCTAGTCTTGCAACCGATTTTGTTTCAGGTGTAAAACTTCTCGATAAACCAAAGATTGAAAACGGGAAGGTAACATTAAACTTTAATAAATCTATTTATGGAAGCTTCAAAGAAAAAATTGTATCTGAACATTTATTAAATGCCCTTGTTCTTTCATTAACCGAACAAAAGGGGATTGAGAGTGTTTCCATTCTTGTAAATGGTAAGGCTGAGTTAGTAGATGAGCAAGGTAAAAAACTTTCTGCCCCAGTCACTCGTCCTGAAAAAGTAAATACAGGTAGTTTTTAAAAATTAATTTTTGTTATACTATATAATAAAAGATAAAAGAGGTTGGCAACTTTTGCCACCTCTTCTTTAATGAGAATGACGGGATGATTTGAAATATAATAAAAGATATTTGTAATAAAAGGAGGAAAAAAAGTGCGTTTTGATGGACGGGAAAATAATCAGCTTAGACCAGTAATGATTGAATCAAACTATTTAAAGCATCCAGAAGGATCAGTATTGATTTCTGTGGGTGATACAAAAGTAATTTGTAATGCCAGCGTGGAAGATCGAGTTCCACACTTTATGAGAGGAACTGGGAAAGGGTGGATTACTGCCGAATATTCTATGCTCCCCCGGGCAACAGAACAGCGGAACATCCGAGAATCTTCAAAAGGAAAAGTAACGGGAAGAACAATGGAAATACAGCGTTTAATTGGACGGGCATTAAGGGCAGTCGTTAATTTGGAAGCCTTAGGAGAAAAAACGATCTGGATAGATTGCGATGTGATCCAAGCAGATGGAGGAACGCGGACAGCTTCTATTACCGGGGCATTTGTGGCCATGACCCTAGCAGTGAGTAAATTACATCAGGAAAAAAGAATTTCAAAATTTCCAATTACAGACTTCCTAGCAGCGACAAGTGTAGGTGTCTTATCTGATGGAAAAGTAATTTTAGATTTAAATTACATAGAGGATTCAAAGGCCTTCGTCGATATGAACGTCGTCATGACAGGTAAAGGCGAATTTGTAGAATTGCAAGGAACAGGTGAAGAGTCTACCTTTACTTATAAGCAACTTCATGAGCTATTAGAAGTAGCTCAAAGTGGTGTGACTGAACTTTTTGAGGCTCAAAAGGCAGCTCTCGGAGAAAGTATTGTTAAGAGTATCGAAAAATAGATGAGAAAACATGAATATGGGGTTTACAATATTTCACTTCACAGGGGAGATATAAATTGAACGAGATTATTATTGCGACACAAAATAAGGGGAAAGCGAAAGAATTTGAGCAGATGTTTGCACCACGAGGATATAAAGTGCTGACACTTCTAGATTTTCCAGAGTTGAAAGATGTTGAGGAAACCGGAGCGACATTTGAGGAGAATGCCATTCTCAAGGCGGAAGCAATATCCCAGGCATTAGGAAAGATGGCGATTGCTGATGATTCTGGGCTTGTTGTCGATGCTTTAGCTGGAAAACCAGGGATTTATTCTGCTCGTTATGCAGGGGAAGAAAAGAATGATGAAGCCAATATTGATAAAGTACTAAAAGAATTAATAGAGATTCCTGATCAGAAGAGAACAGCCCATTTTTATTGTGCATTAGCTGTTGCTATTCCGGGTCAGGAAGCGTTTACGTTTTTTGGAACGTGTGAAGGTAAAATATTGCATGAGCGTAAGGGAACAAATGGTTTCGGATATGATCCGATCTTTTTTTCACTTGAAGAAAACCGCTCAATGGCAGAATTATCTGCTGAGGAAAAAAATCGAATAAGCCATCGGGCAAATGCCCTAAAAAAGCTGGACGAGCAGATTGATTTTTTCCTTGCAAAGGAAGCGGAACAATGACGAAAATATTAATAGTAAGTGACAGTCATCGATGGACCGAGGAGCTTGAGGCAGTAAAAAGGAAGCACCAGGCAGAGGTAGATTTGATGATCCATTGTGGCGATTCCGAGCTATCTGCTGATCAACCAGAAATGTCAGGTTTTGTGGTGGTAAGAGGAAATTGCGATTATGGTCAAGAGTTTCCAGAGGAGGCAGAGGTTGAAATAATTGGCCATAAAATTTTCGTGACACATGGACACCTCTTTGCGGTAAAGTCGACTTTGATGAATCTTTTTTATCGTGCTGAGGAATTAAATGCCGATATTGTTTGCTTTGGTCATTCGCATCAGCTCGGTATGGAGTTAATTGACGGAATCCTATTTATCAATCCGGGGAGTATAAGGCTGCCAAGGGGAAGAAAGGAACGTACCTATTGTCTACTTGAATTGAAGGAGGAAGCTGCAGATGTTCGTGTATATGATATACAAAAGGGTGAGATTCCTGAATTACGACAGCAATTTCCGCTTTCCATTCAGAAGTAATTATCCTATAATATAGAGGAAAGAAAATTCGTCTTTCCTCTAAATAAGTTTTCGATAAGTGTTGACATTTTCTTGTTAGACTAATATAATAAGAAATGTCCTTATTATAACAATGTCCCAGTAGCTCAGCTGGATAGAGCAACGCCCTTCTAAGGCGTGGGTCGGGAGTTCGAATCTCTCCTGGGACACTAATAAAAAAATGCCATGTCATATTAAAATGTACCCTATAGAGTAGACACTTAAAAAAAGTCTACCTATAGGGTACTTTTTTGTATAATTAAGAAACACAACTAGAGAAATACAACATGGGACTGGAGAATGGTTATGAGTAAAAGGATTTTTACAGAGAAAGAGATAAAGCTACTATCAGCTAATAATTACGTTAAATCTGTAAGTTCAAAGGGAATCACTTATACTGAGGAGTTTAAACATATTTTTATCGCAGAAAACGAAAATGGAAAGCAACCAAGGGAAATATTTGAGGAATGTGGGTTCGATATAGATATTATTGGTATGGATCGAGTTAGAGGATCGGGAAAGAGATGGCGTGCTAACTATCGTCAAAATGGGGTATCTGGGTTACGAGATACCAGAAAAGGGAACTCAGGAAGACCTAGTGAAAGAGAACTTAGCATAGAGGAGAAATACGTAAGATTGGAAGCTCAAAATAATTTATTAAGGGCAGAAAACGAACTCTTAAAAAAGATTCGTTTGGCAGGAAAGAGGATGAAGAAGAAGTAGTTCTCCCTTCTTTCCAAAAGTATCTTCTAATACGTTCAGTGATTGAAAAATATCGATTAAAACATATGGTGAGTTATTTATGTGATATATCAGGTGTATCAAGAAGTGGTTACTATAATTACTTCTCCCAAAAGTCACAAGAGCAAAGAAAGAGAAAAAATGAACAGGATGAAGAAGTGAAGGAAATCATCTTAAAAGCATTTCACTTCAAAAATCGTAAGAAAGGGGCACGCCAAATCAAAATGACATTGGCGGGTCAATTTAATGTTGTCTACAATTTAAAGCGTATACGACGAATCATGAAAAAGTTCAGCATTATATGCCCTATAAGAAAGGCAAATCCATATAAACGAATGATGAAAGCTACACAGGAACATCGTGTTGCCCCAAATCTCCTAAATAGAAAATTTAAGCAAGGGGTTCCAGGAAAGGTCCTCTTAACAGATATTACGTATCTTCATTTTGGCAAGGGGCTTAGAGCTTACTTATCGGCCATTAAAGACGGATCAACTGGTGAAATCCTAGCCTATCATGTATTAGATCGGATGACCATTGACTTAGCTACAGACACCCTCCTAAAACTAAAGAGAAACAAGAATTTCAAGAAAGCTAAGGACGCTTTAATACACTCAGACCAAGGCGTTCATTACACGCACCCTGACTTTCAAAAGATGGTAAAAAAATTGGGATTACGCCAGTCTATGTCAAGAAGAGGAAACTGTTGGGATAACGCTCCTCAAGAATCTTTCTTTGGCCATCTAAAGGATGAGGCCACTATTAAAGCATGTACAAATCTAGAAGAATTAAGAAAAGAAATTAAGCAATATATGATTTACTACAATCACTATAGATACCAATGGAATTTAAAAAAGATGACCCCTGTTCAATACAGAGATCATCTTCTTAAAACTGCCTAGGCTTTTTAAAAATGTCCTTTACAAAGGGTACACTTTATATTGACATGGTATTTTTTTGTGGTTTTAGGAAAAATTCCTTGCCTGTTTCCCATGTGAGAAAATCTGACATAAAAAACGTGTTTCTTCTATATAATAAAACATAACTTATCGTTCCAATAAGGAGCTCAATCTAATTTTTTGCAAAATCCCTCCATTTTGAAGCCTGAACGATCACTGTTGAACCTTTAAGCTGTGATCCTCTTGTTGATTTGTTAACTCCATTTTTTTGGTAAAATTTCATTGTAAATAGGAAAAAATCCCTATTAATAAATGGAAGAATAAAAAAAATCAAACTTTTTTAAAATTGTGTGAATGTGAATATATCAACAATGTAAGCGGATTCAATTGACGTAACTTATTATAATTATCAAATAATTACTAAAAATGGTGTTGACGAAGGCTTGAATTGGGCGTAAGATAATCCTCAAATATATAAACAAAATATTTTAAATCCTAGAAAAATAAAGACATGTATATAGGGAAATTCTACATTATATTTTCTGAATCTTTGATTAATTAGCTTCAATTGTTTTTATTCATTCTATCTGAATATGAAAAAACGATGAAGAGGATAAGTAATTTTATGAAATAGGGGTTAACAGAGAGCCGGATAAGCTGAGAACCGGTGATCCCGCATAAAATGAACTCACCTCTGAGTATCAGCCTGAAAGAGAAATCAAGTAGGGGTGGTCGGGTGTTTACACACACTCGTTACTAAAAAAGGAACAGAATGTAGTTCATGAGAGCACGCTAGAAAAGCGTGAACAAGGGTGGTACCGTGGAACAGGTTGCAAAGCCTTTTCATCCCTATGCCTAGAAGTAGTAGGCGAGTCGAGGGGGATGGGAGGGCTTTTTATATTGAAAAAAAATGGGATTAAAAGAGGAGGTCAACTCACGATGTTGCAAGGAGCTGCCTTTAAAGAAACGAAGGCGATCAAAAAGGCGTTAACTGGTGCAGACCTAATGCTAGAAGCGTTAAAAAAGGAAAATGTCGATGTGATTTTCGGATATCCTGGCGGTGCAGTCCTTCCGATTTATGACAAGCTGTATGATGCAAATATTCTCCATATTTTACCTAGGCATGAACAGGGAGGAATTCACGCAGCTGAAGGATACGCACGTATTACCGGTAAACCAGGTGTTGTGATTGCCACATCTGGACCGGGGGCAACAAATATTGTTACAGGATTGGCAGATGCATTTTTAGATTCCTTGCCACTCGTAGTTTTTACAGGTCAAGTAGCAACCGGTGTTATTGGCACTGACGCTTTCCAAGAGGCTGATATTTTAGGTATCACTACACCAATTACCAAATATAATTATCAAATTCGAAATACTGAAGATATCCCAAGAATTGTAAAAGAAGCTTTCTATATTGCTTCAAGTGGCAGACCGGGACCTGTCATCATTGATGTACCAAAAGATATTGCTGCAACAATAGTTGGGGAAATTCCTGCTGATGAAGAAATTAACCTTCCCGGCTACCAACCCAATCTTCAACCAAATTATTTACAGATCCGTAAATTGGTTGAAGCAGTAAGTAACGCAAAGCGTCCAGTCATTTTAGCGGGGGCAGGTATCCTGCATTCAAAAGCTTCAGCAGTATTAAAGCAATATGCTGAACAACAGCAAATTCCTGTTATTCATACACTACTAGGACTTGGCGGTTTTCCTGCAGATCATCCACTGTTCCTTGGATTGGCTGGTATGCATGGCTGCTACACTGCAAATATGGCCTTGTATGAATCTGACTTACTCATTAATATCGGTGCAAGATTTGATGATCGATTAACCGGGGATTTAAAGTCCTTTGCTCCAAACGCAGTTGTAGCACATATTGATATTGATCCAGCTGAAATAGGGAAAAATGTCCCAACTGAGATTCCAATTGTAGCTGATGCAAAAGAAGCAATAAAGCAGTTAGTTGAGAAAAATGGCACCAAACCCGTTCATGATGAATGGATGAATACTTTAAACACATGGAAAGAAAAGTATCCATACCACTATGAAAATAGCAAGGAATTGAAGCCACAAAGAGTTATGGAAATGTTATATGAAAAAACAAAGGGTGAAGCAACCGTCGTAACCGACGTTGGCCAGCATCAAATGTGGGCAGCTCAATATTATAAATTTAATAAAGCTGATAAATGGGTAACCTCAGGGGGCTTAGGCACAATGGGGTTTGGACTACCAGCCAGTATTGGAGCTCAGCTTGCTGATCGTGAAGCGAAAGTTTTAGCGATATGTGGTGATGGTGGATTCCAGATGTCCACACAAGAATTAATGGTCATTTCTGAGTTGAATTTACCAATCAAAATTGTTATTTTAAACAATCAATCTCTTGGTATGGTTCGACAATGGCAAGAAATCTTTTATGAAGAAAGATATTCTCACAGTAAAATTCCTGGTCAGCCCCAGTTTGAAAAGTTGGCTGAAGCATATGGAATCAAAGGATATACGATTTCCACTGAAGAGGAAGCTGAGCGTATCTTAACTGAGGTGATTAACAGCCCTGAACCAGTGCTGTTAGATTTCAGAGTTTCACCGACTGAAAATGTATACCCAATGGTCGCACCTGGGAAGGGGCTCCATGAAATGGTAGGTGTTAAGGAATGAAACGAATTATTTCATTAACAGTATTGAATCGTCCTGGAGTCCTTAATCGAATTACTAATTTATTTTCAAAACGTAATTACAACATTGAAAGTATTTCAGTTGGTCATTCAGAGCAGGAGGATATCTCTAGAATCACTTGTGTAGTTAACGTTGATAATGATGGTGTTATTGAACAGGTTACCAAACAATTAAACAAACAAATTGATGTATTAAAGGTAACTGATATCACCGAACAGTCGATTGTTGCAAGGGAACTTGCGCTGATTAAGGTGTTGTCGCTTCCGCATACACGTGGTGAGATTTACTCTTTGATTGAACCGTTCCGCGCTTCTGTTATTGATGTAAGTAAAGATAGTATGGTGATTCAAATTACCGGCGAATCCGAAAAAATAGAAGCTTTTATCGAATTAATCAGACCATACGGAATAAAAGAATTAGCTAGGACTGGAACGACTGCGTTCTCTCGTGGAACACAACGCTCCTCTAATACTCAAAAAAATATATCCATTTTATAAAAAAAGGCAATGTTAAAGCTCATTGTTGATTGGAGCGCCTTTCGCTGTAATCAACAGGCAAGTCTAACGCTGCCTATAAAAAAACAAAAATAACTAGGATGAAAAAGGAGAAGATTACAATGGCAAAAATGTACTATAACGGGGACGCAAACGCAGCATATTTACAAGGGAAAACAGTAGCAGTAATTGGATATGGCTCACAAGGTCATGCTCATTCACAAAACATGAGAGAAAGCGGAGTAAACGTAATCATCGGCCTTAGACAAGGTGGATCTTGGAACAAAGCAGTTGAAGATGGTTTTGAAGTATATTCTGTAGCTGAAGCAACTGCAAAAGCAGATGTAGTAATGATCCTTCTTCCAGATGAGCGTCAAACACAAGTTTACAATGAAGAAATCAAACCAAATTTAACAAACCAAGCGTTAATGTTTGCTCACGGCTTTAACATTCACTTCAATCAAATCAAAGCTCCAAAAGAGAGCGATGTATTATTAGTTGCACCAAAAGGTCCAGGACATTTAGTGCGCCGTACATATACAGAGGGCGCAGGCGTTCCTGCATTATTCGCAATTTACCAAGATGCTACTGGTGAAGCAAAAGAATTAGCTCTTGCTTATGCTCAAGCAATTGGTGCTTTAAGAGCTGGTGTGCTTGAAACAACATTTAAAGAAGAAACAGAAACAGATCTTTTCGGAGAGCAAGCTGTTCTTTGTGGTGGAGTATCTGCCCTAGTAAAAGCTGGTTTTGAAACATTAGTTGAAGCTGGTTACCAACCTGAAATTGCATACTTCGAGTGTTTCCATGAATTAAAATTAATCGTTGATTTAATGTACGAAGGTGGATTAGCTAACATGCGCTATTCTATTTCTGACACAGCTCAATGGGGCGATTTTGTAACTGGACGTCGAATTGTTACACCTGCTGTTAAAGCAGAAATGGGAGCAGTGTTAAAGGATATTCAAGAAGGTCGTTTTGCAAAAGGCTGGATTTTAGAAAACCAAGCTGGTCGTCCAGAATTCACTGCCATCAATGCTAGAGAAAATGAACATCAAATCGAGCAAGTGGGTAGAGAATTAAGAAAAATGATGCCGTTCGTAAACCAAAAGAATAAGGAAGTGGTTGCCGGTGCAAAAAATTAATATCTTCGATACAACGTTAAGAGATGGAGAGCAATCAGCCGGGGTTAATCTTAACCTTTCAGAAAAGCTTGAAATTGCCAGGCAACTGGAGCGCGTGAACGTAGATATTATTGAAGCCGGCTTCCCAGCAGCTTCAAAGGGTGACTTTTTATCCGTTCAAAAAATTGCCCAAACAATTAGAGGCTGTTCGGTTACTGGTTTAGCCCGTGCGGTCATTAATGATATTGATGCAGCGTGGGAATCACTTAAAGATGGAGCAGAACCGAGGTTGCATACTTTTCTTGCAACCTCTCCGATCCATCGGGAATACAAATTAAGACAAACAAAAGAACAGGTTATTGAGACGGCTGTAGAAACCGTCAAATACGCTGCTAAAAAGTTCCCGATTATCCAGTGGTCTGCAGAAGATGCAAGCCGAACTGAATTACCATATTTAGCTGAAATTGTTGAGGCAGTTATTCAAGCAGGAGCAAAAGTAATTAATCTACCTGATACAGTTGGGTACGGTACTCCACAGGAATACGGCAATATGTTTGCATACTTAAGAGAAAACGTACCATCGATTCATAAAGTAAGCCTTTCAACGCACTGTCACGATGACTTAGGAATGGCTGTTGCTAACTCTTTAGCTGCTGTTGAAAATGGAGCTACTCAAGTGGAAGGTACTTTTAATGGGATTGGTGAGCGCGCCGGTAATGCGGCACTTGAAGAAGTTATTATGGCACTTTATATTCGTAAAGATTTCTATAAGGCAGAATCACGGATTGTTTTGAACGAAATCTTCCGAACTAGTACATTAATCAGCAAGTTGACTGGAATGCCGATACCGGCAAATAAAGCGGTAGTTGGTCGAAATGCCTTCGCTCATGAATCAGGCATCCATCAAGATGGGGTTTTAAAGGAAAAAACTACTTACGAAATCATTTCTCCAGAATTAGTCGGTGTAAAATCCAATTCATTAGTTCTTGGAAAGCATTCCGGTCGACATGCATTTAAAATGCGCTTAAGTGAACTAGGGCTTAATGTCCCAGATGAAGAGATTCCACATTTATTTAGTATTTTCAAGGAATTGGCTGATCGAAAGAAAGAAATGACAGATGATGACCTAGTTGCGATTGTTCTTGATGAAAGACTTTCTAAGGACCAAGATCATTTCTACGAATTAAAGTCTGTTCAAATCCAAAATAATTCTGATCAAGTTCATACAGCGACTGTCACATTGTCAGGACGCGATAATGAATTCATTGAAGAATCCTCTACCGGTGCCGGAAGCGTTGAAGCACTTTATAATACTTTGGAACGTTGTGTCAAGGAACATGTTCACTTGCTTGATTACCGCATCCAATCTGTTGGTGCAGGACGCGATGCACTCGCTCAAGTATTTGTGAATTTAAATTATGCAGGAAAAGAATCAAGCGGACGTGGGCTTGCCCAAGATGTGATCGAAGCATCAGCGAAAGCTTATTTAAATGCAGTCAACAGAGTGATTTATTTAGAAGACCAAACTCATGCACTTCCAGAGGGGCTAATTTAATTAGAAAAGCGCAAGCGCCCGGTAAGCGACGTATGGACTGGAGCTCTCTGACTGAGATAAAGGAAACACGAAGAGCGGAAGCGATTCGATGTTGACTTATCGTAGGGAAGAGAGTGAAGTTCACTAGGCGCTGGGCGCTGGAGCTGGACAATTTTCAAAGGTTAAAATTTATTCTTACTTGATAACAAAGGGGATGGAATTCCGTGGAAAAACGTATTGCTGTTTTACCCGGTGATGGAATTGGTAAAGAGGTAACAAACGGAGCGATTGCAGTATTGCAGGCAATTGGCGAACGTTTCAATCATCAATTTAACTTTTCATATGGGAAAATTGGCGGTAATGCTGTAGATACAGACGGTTCTCCATTACCGCAAGAAACGATTGAGCTTTGTAAAGAAAGTGATGCTGTACTATTAGGTGCTGTTGGTGGACCACAATGGGATAACATCAAAGTTGAACTTCGCCCAGAGCAGGGCCTTTTAAAGATTCGTAAAGAGCTAAATTTGTATGCCAATCTTAGGCCCACAAACTATTATCGCAGTTTAGCAGATTCTTCACCTCTTCGTAAAGAGATCATTGAAGGCATCGATATTTTGATGGTACGAGAGCTTACTGGTGGAATCTACTTTGGGACTCCAAGAGAACGGACACAACGAAATGGCGAAGATGGCGCACTTGATACTTTATACTATTCTCGTAGAGAAATTGAAAGAGTCATTCGCACGGCATTTGAATTAGCAAGTAACCGTAGCAAAAAGGTTACATCTGTTGATAAAGCAAATGTTTTGGAATCAAGCAGACTGTGGCGTGAAGTGGCGGAGGAGATTGCTAAGGAATTTCCAGAAGTCAAGTTAAACCACATGCTTGTCGATAATGCAGCGATGCAAATTATTAAAAATCCGAAGCAATTTGATGTGGTCGTAACTGAAAATATGTTTGGAGATATTTTAAGTGATGAAGCTTCCGTGTTAACAGGTTCGTTAGGAATGCAACCGTCAGCAAGTATATCAGAGAATGGTCCGTATTTATATGAACCAATCCATGGTTCAGCCCCCGATATTGAAGGGCAAAATCTTGCCAATCCAATTGGGGCAATTCTTTCAGCAGCCATGATGCTTCGTGTATCTTTTGGATTAACAAAAGAAGCACATGCAATTGAATGTGCAGTAAATCAAGTGCTTGATTCTGGCTATCGAACAGCTGATGTCGCACAAGCAGACAGTAAAAAAGTCTCTACCACTGCAATGATTGAGGAAATTAAGGCGACCATTCTTGATACTGAAGCCTTATTAAAAATCATGAATTGTTACGCGTAAGTCATACCCTCATTTTTTAATCGGGAAAAAAGAATAAAAGGAAAAGGGGGAAAATACATGGGGAAATCAATTATCGAAAAAATCTGGGCTAACCACATCGTTCATCAAGAAGACGGTAAACCAGATTTATTATATATCGACTTGCATCTTGTTCATGAAGTGACCTCTCCGCAGGCATTTTCTGGATTAAGATTAAAAAAACGTCAGGTGAGAAGACCTGATAAGACTTATGCTACGATGGACCATAATGTGCCGACCGATAATCCTTTTGAAATAAAGGATTCAGTGGCGTTAAATCAAATTACCACACTTGAGAAAAACTGTGGTGAATTTAATATTACATTAGCTGATTTGGAAAGTCCGGAACAGGGGATTGTCCATGTTATTGGACCTGAATTAGGCTTAACACAACCTGGAAAAACGATCGTTTGTGGTGACAGCCATACGTCAACTCATGGTGCTTTTGGTGCACTTTCATTCGGTATTGGTACTAGTGAAGTGGAACACGTCCTTGCAACCCAAACCTTGTGGCAAACGAAGCCAAAAACGTTGAAATTAGAAATTAACGGAAGTTTGGCTCCTGGTGTAACAGCAAAAGATGTTATCCTGTTCATCATTGCAAAATATGGTATTAATTTCGGAACTGGTTATGTTATCGAATATTGTGGTTCTGTTATTCGCAATATGTCCATGGAAGAGCGGATGACGGTTTGCAATATGTCTATTGAGGGAGGAGCAAGAGCTGGTCTTGTTAGTCCTGATGAAACTACATTCTCCTATTTAAAAGGAAGAAAGTATGTGCCAACTGGTGAGCAGTTTGATCTGTCTGTTGCAGAATGGCGCGAGCTTGCATCTGATGAAGATGCTGAGTATGACGAAATTATTGCTATTGATGGGACTAGTATCTCACCAATGGTTAGTTGGGGAACAAATCCTTCTATGACTGCACCAGTTGACGGCAGAGTGCCACTATTATCTGAATGCAGTAGTGAAAACGATCGGAAAGCTGTGGAGCGTGCGATTCAATATATGGGATTAAAAGAAGGCCAAAATATTGAAGACATTGCTGTTCAGCATGTGTTCATTGGATCCTGTACGAATTCACGGATTGAGGATTTGCAGGCTGCTGCAGAAGTGATTAAAGGAAGAAAAGTACACCAAAACGTTCGGGCCCTTGTTGTTCCAGGGTCACAGCAGGTAAAAGCACAAGCCGAAGCAGAAGGTTTGGATAAAGTATTCACAGATGCAGGATTTGAGTGGAGACATGCAGGTTGCAGTATGTGCCTTAGTATGAATTCAGACATTGTTCCGGCTGGGGAACATTGTGCCTCTACTTCAAATCGTAATTTTGAAGGAAGACAAGGCTCAGGTGCTCGAACACACTTAGTAAGTCCAGAAATGGCCGCAGCTGCTGCAATTTATGGTCATTTTGCAGATGTTAGAAACCTAGCAACTTCCGAAGCCCTTTAAAAGCGGAAGCGCCAGGTTAGCGAAGTCAACTAGTCGTTGGGCGCTGAAGCTAGACAATAGAACATAGTGATTTAAAAACATAATTTGAGAGGAGGCGCTGTTTTTGAGCGGTTTTAAGGAACTTAACGGAAAAGCCATTGCACTTGATCGTGTGAATGTTGATACGGATCAAATCATTCCAAAACAATTTCTTAAAAGAATAGAAAAAACAGGTTTTGGCCAATTTCTTTTCTATGATTGGCGCTTCAAATCTGATGGTGAATTAAATCCAGAGTTTGAACTAAATTTTCCAGAAAACCAAGGTGCTTCAATATTAATAACAAATGAGAATTTTGGTTGTGGTTCATCACGTGAACATGCACCATGGGCTTTGTTAGATTTTGGCTTTCAAGTCATCATTTCAACCTCATTTGCTGATATCTTTCACCAAAACTGTTTGAAAAATGGAATCTTACCTATTAGGGTGACCCCAGAGGAAATCAAATATCTATTAGAAGCGGCTACAAATCAGCCATACAATTTGACAATTGATCTTGAGCAACAAGTTGTGAAGGACGATAAGGGATTTTTAGCATCATTCGTCATTTCTCCATATTGGAAAAATATGCTCCTTAACGGATGGGATGAAATAGAAATCACTCTTCAAATTCAAGATGAAATCTCGGAATATGAAAAAGCAGGTTCCGGTAAATAAGTGAAATAAGATTCACAGAGAAAGTCTGTGGATCTTTTTTTATCAACTTTTTTACCCCGTTTTTGTTTTTTTTTAACTCCCGTGCTAAACTTACCTCAACCAATTAAAAAGGGAGTTTAAAGGATGAAAAAACGGGATCGATTAATAAAAATGGATAATGTAATACTCTTTCCCGATTACGATAAACGATTAATGGAAAAGGGCCTCGACCGATTGCATGAAAAAAAATATCGAGAAGCAATTGAACTGTTATCAGAAGCTAAGTGTTTTAATCCTGATGGTGAGGATATATACGTTGGATTGGTTCTAGCCTATTTTGAATCAGGAAATTTAGTAGAAGCAAATAGATTAGCAAAAGAGATGCTCCAAGCGGGTATTGGGGAATACTTCCATATAGTTGATATGTACATAATGATATTGGTCCAACAGCATCAGTATGAAGAAATAGTTTTGACAATTGAGGCTTTATTAGAAGAAAGGGAGGTACCTTCTGAAAAATTGGACCATTTTATGAAGATGCTTCAATTTAGCCGGAAAATGGTTCAGGAAAAACCTGAGTTTCCTGAACCAATCCCCTCAGAACAAGAAGAAGAGGAACTAGAATTCGATTTATTCGATTTTTTTGATCAGGGCGATCAAGTGCAAATTGCAGGTAAGTTAGCAAATCATAATGCTCGTTATTATATAGAAGAAATTTCTAATTATATAGCTTCTGAAAAAGGAGATCCCTTTTTCAAAACAATGCTTTTAAATGTATTAAAGGATCAAGACTATGACAAAGAAATCATAGTTGAGAAGTTTGAAAGGCATTTAACCATCATACCAAACCAATTATATGATGTTCAACTTCATCCAGATTTATTATCTATTATTGAGCAGGTAACCGAGGTTCTTGAAAATAATAATCCGATTCTGTTAGACAGTATAAAACAATTAATGGAACGATATTTTTTCTTGCTGTACCCCTTTAGGACCGAAATAGATTTACCACGAGCATGGGCGGCAGCCTTTCATTTTGTAACTCTGGCCTATTTTGGTCAAGAGGAAAAGCTAGATAAGATAGCGGAAATGTACCGTGCTGAAGAAAAAAATGTAAGTGAAGCAATTAGTTTGATTAGCAGAATAGAAGAAATTTCTTACCCGTAATTAAGGCTTGGCAGTTGAAACACAAGGATCGTATGTTATAATATAATGGTTGTATTGTGTGGAAAATAGGGAAAATACTTATTTAATGGGATTTATCTTGTATACGAAGATAGTTTCAATCCAATCCGTTAAGAATGAAAAACGAGAATAGATTGTTGGAGGGAAAAAGTATGTCAGCAAAGTGGGAAAAATTAGAAGGGAACCAAGGGGTTCTCACAGTAGAAGTAGACGCAGCAAAAGTATCTGAAGGATTAGATGCTGCATTTAAAAAAGTGGTAAAACAAGTAAACGTTCCTGGCTTCCGTAAAGGGAAAATGCCTCGTCAAATGTTTGAAAAACGTTTTGGAATCGAATCTCTTTATCAAGAAGCAATCGATTATCTTCTTCCTGAAGCATACACAAGTGCACTTGAGGAAACTGGAATCGAGCCAATTGACCGCCCTGAGATTGATGTTGAACAAATCGAAAAAGGTAAGAACTTTATTTTCAAAGCTACTGTACAAGTTAAGCCTGAAGTTAAGCTTGGTGAGTACAAAGGTCTTGAAATTGAGAAATTTGATACTGATGTAACAGAAGAGGAAGTTGCAGAGGAAATCAAAAAGCTACAAGAACGCCATGCTGAATTAGTCGTTAAAGAAGAGGGTCCTGCAGAAATCGGAGACACTGTTGTTCTTGATTTTGCTGGCTTTGTTGATGGAGTAGCTTTTGAAGGCGGAACTTCTGAAAACTATACATTAGAACTAGGTTCAAACTCTTTCATTCCAGGATTTGAAGAGCAACTAGTTGGGTTAGTTGCTGGAGAAGAAAAAGATGTTGAAGTAACTTTCCCTGAAGAATACCATGCTGCTGAACTAGCTGGCAAACCTGCTATCTTCAAAGTGAAGTTGCATGAAATTAAAGGTAAAGAACTTCCTGAGCTTGATGATGAATTTGCGAAAGATGTGGACGATGAAGTTGAAACTCTTGATGCATTAAAAGAGAAACTTAAAGGCAAACTTGAGCATGACAAAAAACATCAAGAAGAGCATCACATTCAAAACACTGTAGTTGAAAAAGCAACTGCTAATGCTGAAATGGAAGTTCCTGCTGTTTTAATCGAAACAGAAGTTGGTCGTATGCTAAGTGAATTTGAACAACGCTTGCAAATGCAAGGAATGAACCTTGAGCTTTACTTCCAATTCTCAGGTCAAGATGAAAGTGCTCTACGTGAACAAATGAAAGAAGAAGCAGCACAACGTGTTCGTGGAAACTTAACTTTAGAAGCAATTGGAAAAGCTGAAAACATCGAAGTTTCTGAAGAAGATGTTGATGCTGAATTAGAAAAAATGGCTGAAATGTATAAAATGCCAATCGAAGATATTAAGAAGGCAATTGGTGGAGCAGAAGGTGTAAAATCTGACCTTCGCATCAAAAAAACTGTTGAATTCTTAGTTGAAAACAGCGTTACAAAAGCATAATAAAGAAAAGCTTAGGTTCGCTAGGTGCTGAAAGTAGACAGTAATCTAGCTTAAAAAAAACTATATTATTTTTCTTAAAAAAACAAGGCACGATTTTATCGTGCCTTGTTTTATACAAATCATACATACATATATTATAATAGAGATATAAATAATATCTTTAAAAGCAAATGGCTTTACTATTAGTTTCGAGCTTCTTCCTTAATAATTTTTCCGTGGATTTTCTTCCTTCCGATTTAAGTAGTTGATTTATGGTTATGCTTAATTAGTACATATTTTTGATTACGAATTTGGGCTAGCCCCCCTAATATGAAAACTTTTTCCATTCAAGTGTTATCATTTCCTGTCTGATGATAAAATGTGTTACAATCCAATACATAACTGTAGCAGTGTTAAGAAAAGGGCTACCTAAATTCGAGATTATGGTGTTTTTAGAGTATATATCGTAAAAGTTTTTTCAAGGGGTGATGTCATTGTTTAAATTTAATGATGAAAAAGGGCAATTAAAGTGTTCTTTTTGTGGTAAGACACAGGATCAAGTACGTAAATTAGTTGCTGGACCAGGTGTATATATATGTGATGAATGTATCGAATTATGTACAGAAATTGTGGAAGAAGAACTTGGCACTGAAGAAGAAGTGGAATTTAAAGATGTTCCAAAACCAAAAGAGATTCGTGACATTTTAGACGAATATGTAATTGGACAGGATCAAGCGAAGAAGTCTCTTTCCGTAGCGGTTTATAACCATTATAAACGGATAAATTCTAATAGCAAAATCGATGACGTTGAATTATCGAAGAGTAACATTTGTATGATTGGACCTACTGGAAGTGGAAAAACATTACTGGCTCAAACTTTAGCTCGTATTTTGAATGTTCCGTTTGCCATTGCTGATGCAACTTCGTTAACTGAAGCTGGGTATGTAGGGGAAGATGTGGAAAACATTCTATTGAAGCTGATACAATCAGCAGATTATGATGTTGAAAAGGCAGAAAAAGGGATTATTTATATCGATGAAATTGATAAAATCGCTCGTAAATCAGAGAATCCTTCAATAACACGGGATGTTTCTGGTGAAGGCGTTCAACAAGCCTTGCTAAAAATATTAGAAGGCACAGTGGCTAGCGTTCCTCCACAAGGTGGTAGAAAGCATCCACATCAAGAATTCATTCAAATTGACACAACCAATATCTTATTTATTTGTGGTGGAGCATTTGATGGAATTGAACCGATCATCAAACGCCGTTTAGGTCAAAAAGTAATTGGCTTCGGTGGTACCGATAATAAGCAGGTTGATATTAGTCAAAAAGAACTATTAGGAAAAGTTCTTCCAGAAGACTTGCTACGTTTTGGACTTATTCCTGAATTCATTGGGCGTCTTCCAGTAATTGCTAGCCTTGAGCAATTGGATGAAAGTGCTTTAATTGAGATATTAACTAAACCGAAAAATGCACTCGTGAAGCAATATCAAAAAATGCTTGAACTTGACGATGTTGAATTAGAGTTTGAAGAGAAGGCATTAACTGAAATTGCCAAAAAAGCAATTGAACGCAAAACAGGTGCCCGTGGACTTCGTTCAATCATTGAAGGAATCATGCTTGATGTTATGTTTGATTTGCCTTCACGTGATGATATCTCGAAATGTATTATCACTGACGAAACTGTCATTGAAAATAGCATTCCAAAATTAATCCTTGAAGATGGCACTATTTTTGATGAAAAACGAAAAACATCTGCGTGAAATTAAAAAAAACCAACCGAGATTCTTTTCGGTTGGATTTTTTATGGCTAAAATTAACCATGTGCACTGCGCTTTCCTAATTAAAATATTTTTTGTTTATTCCTTCTTTGGGTCGGGGATACTAGCTATTATCATAAGCTACTATTAAATCCAGGAGGGAATACGATGAATTGGACGGGGATTGCCTTATTTATACAGCTTTTTTTCGGGATTGTAATCGGGATTTATTTTTGGAACTTATTAAAAAATCAGCGAAGCCAAAAAGTTTCTATCGACAAAGAATCTCGAAAGGAAATGGAACAGCTACGAAAAATGAGATCAATTGCTTTAACCGAACCGTTGTCAGAAAAAGTACGCCCTTCCAGTTTTGTAGATATAGTAGGACAAGAGGATGGGATTAAATCCCTAAAAGCGGCACTTTGTGGTCCGAATCCGCAGCATGTCATTATATATGGTCCACCTGGGATTGGTAAGACAGCTGCAGCAAGGCTTGTGCTTGAGGAGGCAAAGAAATACAAAAAGTCACCATTCCAAAAGGAATCTGTTTTTATCGAATTGGACGCAACCACTGCGCGATTTGATGAAAGAGGGATTGCTGATCCATTAATAGGTTCCGTTCACGACCCAATCTACCAAGGGGCAGGAGCGATGGGACAAGCTGGAATTCCTCAACCAAAACAAGGTGCGGTAACCAATGCACATGGCGGTGTCCTTTTTATCGATGAAATTGGTGAATTACATCCGATTCAAATGAATAAGCTTTTAAAAGTGTTAGAAGATCGTAAAGTTTATCTTGAAAGCGCATATTATCATGAAGAAAATCCACAAATTCCAAGCCATATTCACGATATTTTTAAAAATGGTCTTCCGGCAGATTTTCGGTTAATTGGAGCTACAACTCGAACTCCAAACGAAATTCCACCGGCGATTAGGTCGCGCTGTATGGAAGTCTTCTTTAGAGAGTTAACACAAGAAGAAATATCCGCTGTAGCCAAAAGAGCAGCTGAGAAAGTGAATTTGACTATCAGTGATGGTGGATTAGATATTCTATCTACATATGCCCGTAATGGACGTGAAGCAGTCAACATGATTCAAATAGCTGCTGGACTCGCCATTACGGAGGAAAGAAATTTTATTAAAGATGAGGAGATTGAATGGATTATTCAATCAAGTCAACTAACTCCGAGAATAGAGAAAAAGATCAACCCTATTTCAACCATAGGACTGGTTAACGGGTTGGCGGTGTACGGGCCCAATTCAGGCTCGATTTTAGAAATAGAAGTAACGGTCATTCCGGCAAGAGACAAAGGATCAATCAATATTACTGGTATTGTTGAAGAGGAAAGTATCGGTGACCGCAGTAAATCCATTCGTCGAAAAAGTATGGCAAAGGGCTCGATTGAAAATGTGATTACGGTACTAAGATCAATTGGAGTACCCGCAGATGAATATGACATTCATGTGAATTTTCCTGGCGGTGTACCAGTGGATGGTCCATCAGCAGGAATTGCAATGGCAACAGGTATTTATTCGGCAATATATAAAATTCCAATTGATCATACGATTGCCATGACTGGAGAAATCAGTATCCATGGAAATGTGAAGCCAATCGGTGGTGTGTATCCAAAGGTAAAGGCAGCCAAAAAGGCAGGGGCCAAGGCAGTTATTATTCCTAAAGAAAACATGCAATCAATTTTACTTGAAATTGAAGGGATTACCATTATCCCAGTCACTCAGTTGCATGAGGTTTTTGAAATGGCCTTTGTGAAGGGAAATCCAAGAGATCAAATTATCTCAGCCACTATTGACTTATCGAAAAAGGAAAGTGTTTAATTTAATACGCTTCGGTTTGCCAGGAATACGTCAAACCGAAGTTTTTATTTGCTTGTCTCCTCTTTTCTTATGGAATTTAATACGTTAAGATTGTACAAACACTTTAACTGAATTATGATTAAAGTGGGTAAAGATAAAGAATTCGCATTTGGAGGTGTAACACTATGACGAAAACTGAAGAGCTCATCGTCCCCCTCCTGCCTCTTCGAGGGTTACTAGTCTATCCAACAATGGTCCTTCATTTAGATGTAGGCCGGGAGAAATCGGTGCAAGCCCTTGAAAAAGCAATGGTAGATGACCATTTAATTTTTTTAACAACCCAAAAAGACGTGTCAATTGATGAACCTGCAGAAGAAGATTTATATCATATGGGGACACTGACTCGGGTGAAACAAATGCTCAAGCTTCCGAATGGTACCATTCGGGTATTGGTAGAAGGCTTGAAACGAGCAGAAATCGTTCTAATGCATGATGATGACAATCATTATGTTGCAAGTCTGAAAACCTTTGAGGACGATCCATCTAAAGATATCGAAGATCAAGCATTAATGAGAACGATGCTCGAACATTTTGAACAATACATAAAAATGTCAAAAAAAATATCTGCTGAAACATATTCTTCTGTCGCAGATATTGATGAACCTGGCAGGATGGCGGATATTATTGCTTCTAATCTCCCATTAAAGCTGAAGGATAAGCAAGAAATTCTTGAAACCGTTGATGTAAAAGAAAGAATGAATCACGTAATCGATATTATTCAAAATGAAAAAGAAGTATTAAATCTTGAAAAGAAAATTGGTCAGCGTGTTAAAAGATCAATGGAAAGAACTCAAAAGGAATACTATTTACGTGAACAGATGAAAGCCATACAGAAGGAGCTTGGAGATAAGGAAGGGAAAACCGGTGAAATTGCCGAGCTAACTGAAAAAATAGAAGACGCAGGAATGACGGACCATGTAAAAGAAGTGGCTTTAAAGGAACTAGACCGGTATGAAAAGGTACCTACTAGTTCTGCCGAAAGTGCCGTAATCCGGAATTATATTGAATGGTTGATTTCCTTACCTTGGACAAAAGCGACAGATGATGACCTTGACATCCATAAAGCGGAACGTATCCTACATAAAGATCATTATGGTTTAGAGAAAGTCAAAGAACGTGTTTTAGAGTATTTAGCTGTCCAAAAGCTAACCAACTCTCTAAAGGGTCCAATTCTCTGCTTATCTGGACCTCCAGGAGTAGGTAAAACAAGTCTTGCACGTTCAATCGCGACTTCGATGAACCGCAACTTTGTCCGTGTTTCTTTAGGAGGCGTCCGTGATGAATCTGAAATACGTGGACATCGCCGGACATATGTGGGGGCAATGCCAGGTAGAATCATTCAGGGAATGAAAAAAGCAGGAACTATTAACCCTGTTTTCTTACTAGACGAAATTGATAAAATGTCTAGTGATTTCCGTGGCGATCCTTCGGCTGCTATGCTGGAAGTATTAGATCCTGAACAAAATAATAATTTTAGTGATCATTATATTGAAGAAACATATGATCTTTCAAAAGTTATGTTTATTGCAACTGCTAATAATTTATCAACTATCCCTGGACCGCTCCGTGACCGGATGGAAATTATCACGATTGCTGGATATACAGAACTGGAAAAGCTTCATATTGCTAAGGATCATTTATTGCAGAAGCAAATTAAAGACCATGGATTAACTAAAGCACAGCTTCAAGTTCGTGATGAGGCGATTACAAAAGTAATCCGTTACTATACCCGTGAGGCTGGTGTACGTAGTCTTGAACGGCAATTGGCAACTATCTGTCGTAAAACGGCAAGAGTGATTGTTTCTGGGGAGAAAAAACGGGTAATCGTAACAGATAAAACGATCGAGGAATTTCTCGGAAAGCCAATTTTTCAATATGGTCAAGCGGAACTGGAAGATCAAATTGGCGTAGCCACTGGACTAGCTTATACGACTGTCGGTGGTGATATCCTTCAAATTGAAGTATCCTTATCACCTGGAAAAGGTAAACTTATCTTGACAGGTAAGCTAGGTGACGTCATGAAGGAATCTGCTCAAGCAGCTTTCAGCTATGTGCGTTCAAAGGCAACGGAACTTGGGATAGATGAAGATTTTCATGAAAAACATGATATTCATATTCATGTCCCTGAAGGTGCCGTTCCAAAGGATGGTCCGTCCGCAGGAATCACGATTGCTACTGCCCTTGTTTCCGCTCTAACCGGAAAACCAATCAGAAGAGAGGTTGGGATGACTGGGGAGATTACGTTAAGAGGACGGGTGCTCCCAATCGGGGGCTTAAAAGAAAAAACATTAAGTGCTCATCGCGCCGGATTAACAAAAATTATTCTTCCTAAGGATAACGAGAAGGATATTGAGGATATACCGGAAAGTGTTCGGGAACAGCTTGAGTTCGTACTTGTTTCAAGTATTGATCAAGTTTTGAAGCATGCATTGATTGGAGAAGGAAATGAAAGTAAATAACGCAGAAATTATTATTAGTGCGGTAAAGCCAGAGCAATACCCAGGTGGAATAATGCCTGAGTTTGCACTGGCTGGTCGTTCCAATGTGGGGAAGTCATCTTTTATAAACAAAATGCTGAACCGCAAAAACTTAGCAAGAACATCTTCTAAACCTGGAAAAACGCAGACCCTTAACTTTTATTTAATCAACGAGCAATTTCACTTTGTAGATGTTCCTGGTTATGGGTATGCAAAAGTATCGAAATCAGAACGAGAAGCATGGGGAAAAATGCTTGAAATTTACATCACCTCGCGGGAGCAGTTAAGAGCCGTTTTATTAATTGTTGATTTAAGGCATCCACCATCCAAAGATGATGTGTTGATGTATGACTTTTTGAAGCATTATCAGATTCCTGTCATTGTCATTGCAACAAAGGCGGATAAAATTCCAAAGTCAAAGTGGCAAAAACATGTACGAATTACTAAAGAAACATTGAACATGCTTGAAAGTGATCTATTAGTCATGTTCTCATCCGAAACAGGCTACGGTAAAGAGAAGGCTTGGGCCGTGCTAGAAAGTTTTATGAAATAAGTAAAGAGGGCAGGGATTTTAAATCCTGCCCTCTTAGATTGTCATAAAAGATTATTTTCTCAGCAATATTCATTTTGTCAGAACATTAAATGCCTGTTTTTTATATAAAATTGTCTATGCTATGGGACTTGTTGATCTCCGCTCCAGGTGCTTCGCTTTCCGCGGGGCGGGCGGTGAGCCTCCTCGTCGCTAAAGCGCCTGCGGGGTCTCACCTGTCCCGCTGCTCCCGCAGGAGTCTTCGCACCTTCCGCTCCAATCAACAAGGGGGTCACCCAAAAGAATTGCAACACAACTTATCCACCTGGCTAAATGTGTTGCAATTTTTTTATTTTTTGGCAGGCTGCAGGAAGGAGAGGCTGTTCACTAACATTCTTCATTCCCGGTAACCGGCAGTAGCGAAGCCCATGCATCTCCATTAAGTCTGCGAAGCTTAGCTCAATTTTTTCTATTCTAAAGGCTGTTTTTACAAAAATTGTTGTTGTCCGAACAAATCTAAACGTTTTTAATACGCCACTAATTCGGAAGACGCTTCGGATATTGATTAGCATTGTAACTCTTCCCATTTTTCCTTGCCACTTCTGATTATGGCATCATAACAGCTCTTTGAGCCCCATTTTCCCACGAGTGTCCTTGAATTTCAAGCCTAAAAACCCACTGTTGACGACGTTTGTTCTCCACCACTTATTTTTTTACTATTGGTTGAGTGGAAGGTCTGTATTGAACCACCTGTTGATTGGAGTGGAAGACGCGAAGACTCCTGCGGGAGCAGCGGGACAGGTGAGACCCCGCAGGCGCTTTAGCGCCGAGGAGGCTCACCGCCCGCCCCGCGGAAAGCGAAGCGTCTGGAACGGAAATCAACAAACCTATTGAGCTGCCTATATATTAATATTTATTTCTATAAATTAACGCGGTGAATCACTAAAGGTTTTGGGTGAAATAATAGACTGTCGAGGGTTTCTCGAAAGCCTTAGAGGGAAAAGATACAATCCTGCCCTCTTTTCTTATTTCTTTTTCATTAAAAAATAGATCCCAAAGAGGATTAAGAAAATTGGCCAAAAGTCCCAGATATAGGTTACTTTGGATTCAACAGTCCCAAACCAGCCCATAACGCTATCCTGAAACAAAAGCAAGGCTGAGAGGATGGCGAACAATATACCTTGAACCAGTCCGACTCCTGTCTTCTGATACTTGAGAATATAGGCTAGAGCGAGGATCAATATAAAAATACCAATTTGGTCTGTCCAAATATGTAAATTGGTTGTTACATAAAAATGTAGGCCAAAACCGAATAAAACCACTCCTGGAAAAATTAATTCACTCTCTCTCCCAACATACCCTTGCCATAAAAATGCCAGACCAACAATCATCAACAAGGTTGGCCAACCAGTAAATTGTTGAAGGAATGCAATATTTGTGTGTTGCAGGAGAAAATAACCACCAAAACCTATAAAAATAATTCCGGAAAAATACCGCTGATTTTTCATTAAATTCACCACTTCCAGTAAGGTTCACTTGTATATTTTTCTTTTTTTTGGTACTGTACAAAAGGAAGTATATGTCGATTTTTTATATATTTAAGGTACCTTTCTAGACACCATCGGTCAACAGGCAATTATAAATTAATTCTTTAAAAGAAAAAATTCTTATCGATTAAAGGTAAGGAAAGCGTTATCAAAACAGACTTTTGAGCATAAACAGACCTCGAAAAAGAGGTGTTTAGACCAGTATTATCACTATAATTTCGGTTTCTGTTCACATCTTTTTAGCAGATAAAAAAAACACACATGTTATAATGAGTTAGGCGAATATGCAATTTTAGTGGGGGTGTCATTTAGAAAATGCATATTATAGTTGTCGGTCTTAATTATAAATCTGCCCCTGTCGAAATACGTGAGAAGTTGACGTTTAATGAGGCAAACATTGGGAATGCAATGCAGACATTGAGATCGAAAAAAAGCATCCTTGAAAACATAATTATTTCTACCTGTAACCGTACGGAAATATATGCGGTCGTTGATCAGCTCCATACTGGCCGATATTATATTAAAGAATTCCTGTCCGAGTGGTTTGGTCTTGAGCAAGACGAATTTTCTCCGTACCTATTTATCTATGAACTAGATGGAGCAGTTGAACATTTGTTCAAAGTAGCTTGCGGCCTAAATTCAATGATTTTAGGTGAAACGCAAATTTTAGGACAAGTACGGTCAAGTTTCTTATTGGCACAACAGGAAAATACGACAGGTACGGTATTCAATCAACTATTTAAACAAGCAATTACAATTGCAAAACGTGGACATTCTGAAACTGATATCGGTGCTAACGCCGTTTCAGTTAGCTATGCGGCCGTCGAATTGGCAAAAAAAATATTTGGAACTCTAATGTCTAAGCATGTTCTTGTTTTCGGTGCTGGAAAAATGGGTGAGCTCGCTATTCAAAATCTCCATGCCAATGGGGCTAGCAAAGTTACGGTCATTAACCGGACATTTGAAAAAGCACAGGGATTGGCAAGTCGTTTTGATGGAGAAGCGAAAACGCTTGAGGAGCTTCATACTTCTTTAATAGAAGCAGATATTTTGATTAGTTCAACGGGAGCAACAGAATTCGTCATCACAAAAGAGATGATGGTAAACATTACGAAATTACGCAAAGGCAAACCGTTATTTATGGTAGATATCGCGGTACCGCGTGACATAGATCCGCAAATCGCTGACTTGGAAAGTGTGTTTTTATACGATATTGATGATTTGGAAGGGATTGTTGAAGCCAATCTTCAGGAGCGTAAAAAGGCCGCTGAAAAAATCATGCTAATGATTGAAAAAGAAATTGTTGATTTCAAACAATGGCTAAATTTACTTGGCGTCGTTCCGGTTATTTCTGCTTTGCGTGAAAAGGCTCTTGTTATTCAAACAGAAACGATGACCAGCATGGAAAGAAAGCTGTCTCATCTATCTGATCGAGATATTAAAGTAATCAATAAACATACAAAAAGTATTATTAACCAGATGTTAAAGGATCCGATTCTCCAAGCCAAGGAGATTGCAGGTGAGCAAAATGCCTCACAAGCATTGGAATTATTTATTAAAATATTTAATATCGAGGAACAAGTTGAGAAACAACAACTCAAAAATAAAGCGGCCGAATCGAGACAGGAAATGATTCATGCACCACAGGCTTCCTTCCAAGCATAAGAGAGGTTCTGTCCATGTTTGACATTTATATGACCCGGCTGCACGAACTAACAGTTCTTGTGTATGCCTTAAGTGTTCTTTTATATTTTATTGATTTTCTTCACAATAACCGGAAGGCTAATCAAGTGGCCTTCTGGTTACTTGCATTTGTGTGGGGGTTGCAAACAACCTTTTTCTTAATCTATGTTGTAAAAACAGGTAGGTTCCCAATCCTATCGGTGTTCGAAGGACTTTATTTTTATACTTGGGTATTGGTCACTTTATCCTTAGGGATCAATAGGTTACTTCGCATGGATTTTATTGTCTTTTTCACCAATATCCTTGGATTTGTCATCATGGCGATTCACACTTTTGCGCCGGTTCAATATAATTCCGAAGTGATTGCTCAGCGGCTTGTTTCAGAACTTTTGTTAATCCATATAACAATGGCTATCCTTTCATATGGGGCGTTTTCCTTATCCTTTGTATTTTCCCTATTGTATTTGATTCAATATGATTTATTGAAGCGGAAAAAATGGGGGAAAAGGCTTCTCAGGATTGCAGATTTATCAAGGCTCGAACACCTCTCATATGTATTAAATGTAATTGGGGTGCCAATGCTTCTTTTAGGACTAATTCTAGGTATGCAATGGGCTTTTATTAAGGTGCCAAATATGACTATTTTCGACGCAAAGGTCATTGGTTCATTTATCGTGTTATGTACGTACAGTATTAATTTATACTTACGTGTTGTAAAAGGGTTACAAGGTAAGTCGCTCGCTCTATGGAACGTAGCAGCCTTTTTAATTGTTTTATTAAACTTCTTCTTATTCGGAAAACTATCATCATTTCATTTTTGGTACGCATGACACTAGGAGGCAGACATGAGAAAAATTATTGTTGGTTCAAGACGAAGCAAGTTAGCGTTAACACAAACGAACTGGGTTATCGATCAATTAAAAAAATTGGGTGGTTCGTTCGAATTTGAGGTTAAAGAAATTGTGACTAAAGGTGACCGTATTTTAGATGTTACTTTATCTAAAGTAGGCGGTAAGGGCCTTTTTGTGAAAGAAATAGAGCAAGCTATGCTTGATAAAGAGATTGATATGGCTGTCCATAGTATGAAAGACATGCCTGCAGTTCTTCCGGAAGGCCTAGTAATCGGAAGTATTCCAAAACGTGAAGATCACCGCGATGTAATTATTTCGAAGGGAAACATACCATTCGATCAATTGAAGCAAGGGGCTGTGATTGGGACAAGTAGCTTGCGCCGCAGTGCACAGCTATTAGCAAAACGTCCTGATTTAGAGATTAAATGGATTCGCGGAAATATTGATACAAGAGTGAACAAACTTGAAGATAGCGAATACGATGCAATTATTTTAGCTGCAGCAGGTCTATACCGTCTTGGCTGGGCGCAAGAAGTAATTACTGAGTTTATTGACGATGAAGTATGTGTACCTGCTGTTGGTCAAGGGGCGCTATCAATCGAGTGTCGCGAGGCTGACAAAGAATTACGAGACTTACTAGATCAATTCACTTGTAAAAATACTGACCGTGCTGTTCGAGCAGAACGTGCTTATCTACAAAAAATGGAGGGTGGCTGTCAAGTTCCAATCGCAGGGTACGCCTATATCAATGACCAGGACGAAGTGGTCATGACTGGACTTGTTGCATCTCCTGATGGAAATATCATTTATAAAGAACAATTGACAGGAAATAATCCTGAAGAAGTTGGAAATATTGTTGCAGACCGTTTAACAGAAAAAGGTGGCAAGGCATTGATTGATCAGGTTAAGCGGGAGCTTGAAAATGAATGACCGCTTCATCCTTGCCCTTATATCATAAAAAGGTGTTAGTCCCGAGGGGAAAAGGGCAAGCAAAGCCCTTTTCCGATTTGGTGAAAAAAAATGGGGGAATTCCGATTGAAATCCCTCTAATAGCTTTTAGGCCTGTCCAACTAAATGATAAACTAAAAGAAATGATTACGAAGCTTCATACATATGACTGGATTATTTTCACAAGTAATGTAACAGTTGATACTTTTTTAAGTATGGTTAATAGCCAAACTCTGCCAAAGGTGGCTGTGATTGGTGCAAGAACAAAACAAGTACTAGAAGAACGAGGTATTCCTGTAGCTTTTACACCTTCGGAATATGTTGCTGAAGGTTTTGTTAGTGAATTTTTGCCGCTCATTCAACCTGGGATGAAGGTATTGATTCCAAAGGGAAACCTTGCCCGAGATTATATTGCTTTAGCGTTAACTGAGCATGGAGCGATTGTCACAGAGTCGGTCATCTATGAAACATACGCTCCAGAGGAGAGCAAAAAAGAATTAGCTGAGATGTTATCAAATGAAGAGCTTGATATTTTAACTTTTACAAGTCCTTCGACAGTAGATCATTTTATTGAAATTGTTCAAGAATATAACTTATCTGATAAACTGAAATCTTGCTTAGTAGCCTGTATTGGGCCGGTGTCGACAAAAAGGGCAAAAGCCCTCGGATTAACGGTTCACGTCTCTCCGACCGAATATACGGTTAAGGATATGATCAAAGCGATTATAGAAAACCTGAATCAAGTTACCAGATAAACAGGAGGTTTATTTTATCATGAAAAAATTACAATTTACGCGCCATCGTCGTTTACGTTCAACTGCCAATATGCGGGCATTGGTTCGTGAAAATCAATTAAATGTAAATGATTTTATCTATCCTCTTTTCGTCATCGAAGGAAATAATATCCGAAATGAAATATCCACTATGCCTGGAGTATTTCAGCTTTCCCTTGATAACCTTGCTGCCGAAATGGATGAAGTTGTGGCATTAGGGATAAAATCTGTATTATTGTTTGGTATTCCTTCCGAAAAAGATGAATGTGGGACTGGAGCTTTCCATGATCACGGAATCGTTCAGGAAGGCACACGATTTATTAAAAAACATTATCCAGACGTTCTTGTTGTAGCGGATACATGTTTATGTGAATACACAAGCCATGGTCACTGCGGCGTCATCGAAAACGGCACAGTCCTAAATGATCCATCACTTGAACTGCTTGTTCAAACAGCAGTAAGCCAAGCAAAAGCAGGAGCAGATATCATTGCCCCATCTAATATGATGGATGGATTTGTCGTAGCAATTCGTGCTGGATTAGACGAAGCTGGCTTCGAAGATGTGCCAATCATGTCTTATGCGGTAAAATACTCTTCAGCATTTTATGGACCGTTCCGTGAAGCTGCTGAAAGCACACCTCAATTTGGGGATCGTAAAGCGTATCAAATGGACCCTGCTAATCGTTTAGAAGCATTCCGTGAAGCAGAATCTGATGTAATTGAAGGTGCTGACTTCTTGATTGTGAAGCCTGGTATGCCATATTTAGATATTGTTCGTGATGTGAAAAATAACTTTAATCTTCCAGTAGTCATTTATAATGTCAGCGGGGAATATTCCATGGTCAAAGCAGCTGCCCAAAATGGATGGATCGATGAAAAGAACGTCGTTATGGAAATGCTAATAGGTATGAAACGTGCTGGTGCTGACTTAATCATTACTTATTTTGCAAAAGATGCAGCGAAGTATTTAAAGGAACAATAAACCTGGTTTCTAAAAATGGAAAAAGGAGATTCAAACATGCGCTCTTATGAAAAATCAATTGCAGCATTCCAAGAAGCCAAAACATTAATGCCAGGCGGTGTTAACTCACCTGTTCGTGCATTTAAATCGGTTAACATGGACCCGATTTTCATGGCAAAAGGAAAAGGCTCGAAAATATATGATATCGATGGAAATGAATATATTGATTACGTATTATCTTGGGGACCACTTATTTTGGGTCACACAAATGACCGCGTAGTGGAAGCTATTAAAAAAGTTGCTGAGCTTGGTACAAGCTTTGGTGCGCCATCCCTAATCGAAAGTGAACTAGCTAAACTCGTTAGAGAACGTGTACCTTCAATTGAGATCATCCGCATGGTTTCATCTGGAACTGAAGCAACAATGAGTGCCTTGCGTCTTGCCCGCGGCTATACGGGCAGAAGTAAAATTTTAAAATTCGAGGGCTGTTACCACGGTCACGGAGATTCTTTATTAATTAAGGCGGGCTCAGGTGTTGCTACTCTTGGTTTACCAGACAGCCCTGGCGTACCAGAAGGTGTCGCCAAAAACACGATAACCGTACCGTATAACGACTTAGAAGGCGTTAAATATGCGTTTGAACAATTTGGGGATGATATTGCTTGTATCATCGTTGAACCTGTGGCTGGGAACATGGGTGTGGTTCCACCTCAACCAGGCTTCTTAGAGGGATTACGGGAAATCACAAGCCAAGCTGGTGCTTTGCTGATTTTCGATGAAGTCATGACTGGTTTCCGCGTTGGCTACAATTGCGCACAAGGATTCTTCGGAATCACACCTGACTTAACCTGCCTAGGAAAAGTTATTGGTGGTGGACTTCCTGTTGGTGCCTTTGGTGGTAAAGCAGAGATTATGGAGCAAATTGCTCCAAGTGGTCCGATTTATCAAGCAGGAACATTGTCAGGTAACCCATTAGCGATGACAGCTGGACTTGAGACATTAAGTCAATTAAGCCCAGAAAACTATGTAGAGTTTGTTCGCAAAGCGGATATGCTAGAATCGGGTTTTAAAGCATTAGCTGAAAAATATGATGTTCCGCTAACCTGTAACCGTGCTGGCTCAATGATTGGATTCTTCTTCACGAATGAAAACGTGATTAATTATGATACAGCCAAAACGTCTGATCTAGAATTTTTCGCTAACTATTTCCGTGAAATGGCGAACCAAGGAGTCTTCCTACCGCCATCTCAATTTGAGGGTATATTCTTATCTACAGCACATAGTGATGAAGATATTCAAAAAACAATTCAAGCTGCTGAAGTGGCATTTTCAAAACTTAAAGGATAAAAGACAGCCTGATTCTCGCTTTTTGCGGGGAATCGGGCTGTTTTTTTTATCATAAAAATCCCTTCTAATTCATAGAGTGTTAATGACATAGTGATTAACGTTAATGGTTTAGAAGGGAGGAAGTCGCTTTGTCTCATGAGCATCAATCGTTTTTACGATTTTCCTTAGAAGAGTCAGTGTGGTTTCAAAGAGGACAGGAAGTCGCAGAGCTAGTTTCGATATCTTTGGATCCAAACATAACTATTGTCGAAAATGATCAGTATGTTGCTATCCGTGGTTCGCTTGAACTTACAGGTGAATACGTGCGGATTAAAGAGGATGGACTTGAAACAGAGGAGGATATCTCCGCCCCTAAATTTATCCAGTCTGTTGAGGAAAGAGAAGAAGGAATTTGTGAATTTACGCACCGGTTTCCAGTTGATATCACAATCCCCAATAATCGCATTCAGAGCATAAACGATATTGGTGTGACCGTAGATTCGTTTGATTATGCAGTACCTGAGCGTAGTTGCCTAAGGCTCGCAGCTGAATTGACCATATCAGGTCTTTACGGTGAACAGCAAAATGTTCCGACTGAAGAGGATCAGCGGGAGCCAGAAGAGGTGCAGTCTTACAATGAGGAAGTAGTGAATGAAGATCATTTAGAGCAAGCTGAGGAAATATTTCTAGAGATTGATCAAGGTGAGGAAACACCTGAACTACAGTTATTACATCGGGCAGGTCAAACTGAAGAGTATGAAGAAACTCAGGGTTACAATCCGAATTTTATTCTTTCATATCCAAATGAGACGGTGTCAGACGAACTTGAAGAAGATGAATCAGGACTTTACGAAATTTCCCAGCCTTTTTCAGCTGAGGCAAAAAAACAGCCTAATGCAAATACTGCCCCCTCAGATTATGCCTGGGGAATCCCGATACAATCGAATCAACCACCTATATCAAAGGGGCCAGATTTCTCCTTTGCATCTCAACGAGAAGATCCGTTGGTTCCCAAAGCCGAAGTAGAATATCCGCAAGAATCTAGTTATGAACAACCTGGTGCTGAAAGTAATGACACTGTTGTGGTGATTGAGGTGGAACTGGATGAGTCATCCTCCTCATCATCTTCTGAACAAATTCAAATAAAAAAGAAAAAGTCCTCCAAGAAAAAAAGTATGTCAATCGCTGAATTTTTAGGTAGGAAAACAGAAAATGAACTTCAAGCAAAATTAAAGGTCTGCATTGTTCAGCATGGTGAAACACTTGATAGCTTGGCAGAACGTTATGCCCTTGGTGTGCAACAAATATTAAAAGTGAATCATTTAGAGGCCACACAGGATGTATACGAGGGGCAAGTCCTTTATATTCCGGAGCCTGCAAATAGTAGATAAGGATTGAATGAGCAGGTGATTTTTGCCTGCTCTCCTATTTTGGAGAAATCGCATTCAGTCCGAAAGAGAGTGAAGTCATGTGAATGCTAACAACAATCTTAATGGGGTAGCATCCATTTTAGCTCATTATGCGGTTGAACCTTATTATGTTGAGGACTTGGGAAAAATACAAAAGGTTTACTCTAACAAAGGTGCTTTTGCCTTGAAAATGATACCGCCGCAATTAGGCACCGAATTTATACGCCATATTCAAACGCTATATCAAAAGGGCTATAACCGAATTGTCCCGATTTACCCGGCAATGGATGGCCGTTATGCAGTCCTTCACCAAAATATGCTTTACTATTTAATGCCCTGGCTAGAGAATGAAGCGAAAGAGGACCCAGTAGAAAGAAATAAGAAATTATTTCGCGAACTGGCTAGGCTTCATACACTATCGTCTCGTGAGGTTCCAATAAAAAAAGAGGATCGAAAAGAACATTATGAAAATACATTGCTCTTGTTGGAAAAAGACGAAGAATTTATAACGGGGTTTCTTGAAAGCTCTGAAAAAAAAATATATATGTCGCCGTTTGAATTACAATTTTGTCTATATTATCATGAGGTCAAACAAGCCATTCAATATTCAAAACGTAGGCTTGAGGCATGGTATGAGAAAACAAAGGACCTAGAGAAGGTTAGGACCGTATTGATTCACGGAAAGTTTTCTCCTGAACATTTCTTGTTTGATGATAAAGGCTATGGATATTTTATGAATTTTGAAAACATCAAGGAGGGTTCTCCCTATCAAGACATTCTTCCCTATTTACATCAGACTTTAAAGGGGTTACCAAAAAGAAGCGAGGAATGTATTGAATGGTTGCTTATTTATTATAAATATTTTCCACTAAAAGAAGAGGAAAAGCATTTAATGTTGAGCTATTTTTCCCATCCTAGTGCCATCATCAAGGTCCTGAAAAAATATCATAAACAGCAACCAGGAAAAAAGGAACGAAAATTTTCACAACAGCTGCAGCGTAAGTATTGGTTGCTTAAAAATACTGAGTATGTGGTGATGCGACTCGAGGAAATTGAACAACAGAAGGCGCAGGCACTAGCACAGGCGCAACAACAAGAAGGAGCCCAAGATTGACAATC
Organism: Bacillus sp. 1NLA3E; assembly: GCF_000242895.2. Lineage (NCBI taxonomy): Bacteria > Bacillati > Bacillota > Bacilli > Caryophanales > Bacillaceae > Bacillus > Bacillus sp. 1NLA3E. Next base: position 3,627,475 of record NC_021171.1, on the reverse strand, counting down.
GTCAACTTAAGGCTCCTTTTATTGTTTAGCAACAGCACCTAGCCCTCGAGGTCAAAAGACAATCCCCTCCGGAAATCGGGATTTCCTGAAGAGCTCGATTTTTGCTTGTTGGGGATAACCAAGGCGCTTTCGCTTTTCATATCATATCAAATTGAAAGGCCAACGCGAGTAATATCAAAATGGTTAACAGGAGTGCATCGAAGGTAGTTGGCAGGATAATCGTTCGGATGACTTGGAAAACACACAACGGGATAATAAACTGGCAACAACTACCGCGAATATATCGGAGCCATGGCGGAAGTGCGTGAGGATTGTATCTTCGCTTCACCATTCTTCCTCCTTATAATAGCTTTTTGTTCTATAATATGACCTCCACTAGGTAAAAGTGCTATAAATATGTGAAAGGATCCTTAAAAAAATGTATATCCACCAAAAAAATTGGGTAATATGATTGACGATGTTCCCCTTTTTTAGGTAGTATAGCTTATAGAATAAAGTAAACTAACCCATATGTATGGGATACAATTGAAAATAATAGCGAAGATAGGGAAGAGTACAGTGTTATCTGTTTGTAGAGAGGGAAGCTATTAGCTGAAAAGCTTCCTATACAGACCATTGGAAGGTCGCCCTTGAGCATCTCCTGCGAACGGTTAACTAGTAGCCGGAGACGGAAAATCCGTTATCTAAGCAAGTGCCAATTAGGTCTTTTTCTAATTGGAAAAAAGGTGGTACCGCGAAGCTTACTCCATTCGTCCTTTTCATGGCGAATGGAGTTTTTTGTTTTGGAACGAATTTGATTGAGGTGTGTCGGGAGACTAGCTGTCAAACGAAGCTGATTTATTTTTAAAAAAATGGAGGTTTGATTATGGATACGAAGGAGATTTCAATGCCGACGAAGTATGATCCGCAGGCGATTGAACAGGGTCGATATGATTGGTGGCTAAAGGGTAAGTTTTTTGAGGCTAAGGATGATGAAACGAAACAGCCTTATACGATTGTGATTCCGCCGCCAAATGTAACGGGAAAGCTACATTTAGGGCATGCGTGGGATACGACGCTTCAGGATATTTTGACTAGAATGAAGCGGATGCAGGGTTACGATGTTTTGTGGTTGCCTGGGATGGACCATGCCGGAATTGCTACGCAAGCGAAGGTTGAGGAAAAGCTTCGTGGTGAGGGGAAAACGCGTTATGATCTTGGTCGTGATAAGTTTGTTGAGGAAACGTGGAAATGGAAGGAAGAATATGCTGGCCATATTCGCCAGCAGTGGGCAAAAGTTGGTCTTGGGTTAGATTATAGCCGCGAACGGTTCACTCTTGATGAAGGGCTGTCAGATGCTGTTAAAGAGGTATTTGTGAGTCTTTACAAAAAAGATTTAATCTACCGTGGTGAATATATTATTAACTGGGATCCATCAACGAAAACGGCGTTATCGGATATTGAAGTTATTTATAAAGACGTACAGGGCGCGTTTTATCATATGAAGTACCCGTTTGCTGATGGTTCAGGCTATATTGAAGTGGCAACGACCCGTCCGGAAACGATGTTGGGCGATACAGCCGTTGCGGTTCATCCTGAAGATGAGCGTTATAAACATATGATTGGTAAGACGGTTATATTGCCGATTGTCGGTCGCGAGATTCCAATCGTTGGCGATGATTATGTTGATATGGACTTTGGTTCTGGTGCTGTGAAAATTACACCAGCACATGACCCTAATGACTTTGAATTAGGGAATCGCCATAATCTTGAAAGAATCCTTGTTATGAATGAAGATGGATCGATGAATGCTCGAGCTGGACAGTATCAAGGAATGGATCGCTTTGAGTGTCGCAAGCAAATCGTTAAGGATCTTCAGGAACAAGGTGTTTTGTTTAAAATTGAAGATCACCTGCATTCAGTAGGGCATTCTGAGCGCAGTGGGGCGGTTGTTGAGCCTTACCTTTCAACTCAATGGTTTGTTAAAATGCAGCCGTTAGCTGATGCTGCTGTAGCACTTCAAAGTGAAGAAGATAAGGTTAACTTTGTTCCGGATCGCTTTGAAAAGACGTATTTGCATTGGATGGAGAATATCCGTGACTGGTGTATTTCACGTCAGCTTTGGTGGGGCCACCGGATTCCGGCTTGGTATCATAAAGAAACGGGTGAGATTTACGTAGAGAACGAGCCACCAGCTGATATCGAAAACTGGGTTCAGGACAATGATGTTTTAGACACATGGTTCTCGTCAGCGTTATGGCCGTTTTCGACTTTAGGCTGGCCAGATAAGGATTCAGCTGACTTTAAGCGTTATTATCCAACTGCTTGTTTGGTAACAGGATACGACATCATATTCTTCTGGGTATCACGGATGATTTTCCAAGGGATTGAATTCACGGGGGGACGGCCGTTTAATGATGTATTAATTCATGGACTTGTTCGTGATGCACAAGGCCGCAAGATGAGTAAATCGCTTGGTAACGGGGTTGATCCGATGGAAGTCATCGATCAATATGGGGCGGATTCACTGCGCTACTTTTTATCAACTGGTAGTTCACCTGGTCAAGATTTACGATTTAGTGTTGAGAAGGTTGAAGCAACTTGGAATTTTGCTAATAAAATTTGGAATGCATCCCGCTTTGCATTGATGAATATGGACGGTATGACATTTGAAGAGATCGATTTGAGTGGGGAAAAGTCGGTTGCTGATAAGTGGATTTTAACTCGCTTAAACGAAACGATTGAAAATGTTACGCGCTTGTCTGATCGCTACGAATTTGGTGAAGCGGGTCGGGCGCTTTATAACTTCATTTGGGACGATTTCTGTGATTGGTATATCGAAATGGCGAAGTTACCTTTATACGGTGACGATGAAGCGGCGAAGAAAACCACTCGTTCCATTTTAGCTTATGTATTGGATCAAACGATGCGTTTGTTACATCCGTTCATGCCATTTATCACGGAAGAAATTTGGCAAAACCTGCCTCATTCTGGAGAGTCGATTACAACGGCAAGCTGGCCTGTGGTTGATGCGGCGTTGGTTGATGATCAAGCTGCTGGTGAGATGAAGTTGCTGGTTGAAATCATTCGTTCTGTTCGAAATAGTCGTGCCGAGGTGAATACACCGCTTAGCAAAAAAATTAAGATGATCCTGAAGGCGAAGGATGCTGGCGTTCTTGCTGTGCTAGAGAAGAATCGTGGCTATATTGAGCGTTTCTGTAATCCAGAGGAGCTCGTGATCGCTGTTGAGGTGGAAGCCCCAGATAAAGCGATGACAGCGGTTGTTACGGGAGCTGAGATTATTCTTCCATTAGCTGGTTTGATTAATCTGGATGAAGAAAGAGCTCGTCTTGAAAAAGAGGTTGAGCGTCTGAATAAAGAAGTAGAGCGGGTTCAGAAGAAACTTGGCAACGAAGGCTTCGTTAAAAAAGCACCAGCAAAGGTAATCGAAGAAGAGCGTGCCAAAGAGCAGGATTACATTGAGAAACGTGCAGCGGTTCAAGTTCGTTTGAATGAGTTAAAAAGTTTATAATTGTTGTAGCTACTGCTAGCTGCGATTGAATTTTATAAAAAGTAAAGTGTGAGGGGAACCCGTTTTTTCGGGTTCTTTCCTGTTGTAGAATGATTGATTTATGCGGAAAACATAGGTTGGCGGATTGGCGTGTATTTTTCGCGGATTGAGGCTGGATTTTGGCGGATAGAACCGTAAATTTAGTGGGTAGCAGCAATTTTGGAGGTGAAAACAGTGTTTCAAACATACGATGAGGCTTTATCTTGGATCCACGGCCGACTTCGACTCGGAATTAAGCCAGGTTTGAAGCGGATGGAGTGGATGATGGAGCGACTCAACCATCCTGAACAAAAAATCAAAACAATCCACATTGGTGGAACGAACGGAAAAGGGTCAACCCTGACTTTTTTACGATGTATTTTGGAGGAAGCAGGTTACGAGGTTGGAACCTTCACTTCTCCGTTTTTTGAGCATTTTAATGAGCGGATTAGTGTGAATGGAAAGCCAATAACTGATGCTGAAATGCTGGAGCTTGCAAATGTGATTCTTCCATTAGCGGATGAGTTGGATCACTCCGAACTAGGCGGACCAACTGAATTTGAAGTGATAACAGCGATGGCACTGTATTATTTTGCAAAAATAAATCCTGTTGATGTGGCTCTTTTCGAAGTAGGATTGGGTGGCCGCTTTGATTCAACCAATATCATTCACCCGCTATTATCGATTATCACCAGTATTGGCTTGGACCACACCAATATTCTTGGTGATACATATGAAAAAATAGCAGCTGAAAAAGCGGGGATTATAAAAAACGGGACGGCAATCTTAACAGCTGTAAAACAAGACGAAGCAATGGAAGTTATTGCAGCAAAAGCAATGGAATCAAAGGCACCTTTATACCAGCTTGGTTCAGAGTTTTCCATTTCCGGCAATCATTCGTTAATGCGCGGCGAGGAGTTCAATTTCTCCTCCATTTTTCAAGAATTGCCACAGATACAAATATCTATGCTAGGGAAGCATCAAACCGAGAACGCAGCACTTGCCATCATGGCGGCACAGCTATTAAAACAATTCTATGCTTTGCTAATTGATGAACCTCATATCCTTCAAGGACTAAAACGTGCCTATTGGCCAGGCAGACTGGAATTGATTTTAGAGGAGCCGACCATCATTATGGACGGGGCACACAATGAAGAAGGAATTGAGGCCCTAGTGCATGAATTAAAGGCACGGTACAACGACAAACAAATCCAGATTTTATTTACTGCCCTATCCGATAAAAAATTGGACAAGATGATTCAACAATTGGATGCCGTTGCTGACAGTATTACCTTTACTGAATTCGCTTACCCCCGTGCCTCACAGGCACAATTCTTATATGAACTAAGTTGTTCACAAAATAAACATAAAGCCAAAGATTGGAAGCAGTACTTAAGAACGACAATACCAACCTTAAAGGAAAATGAAATCCTAGTCATTACTGGGTCACTCTATTTCCTATCGGAGGTAAAGCCGTTCCTAGTTAATCTTATAAAATAAATAAAAAGCGGATAAACTTCACTAATTGTGGGTTAGATCCGCTTTTTATTTTGAAACAGAATTTATCATTCTAGAAAATCCTTCTTTATTAAAAGTCTAAAATAGGATCCTTTTCGCGGTATCACCTTAAGATTGTAATGAATCTATCTGCCTGTTAAACTAAAAAATATGTCGATAAAACTAGAAATATATATAATGGTATTAGTATGAAGCAATCTAGGGGTGATGATTTACATGAAGAAAATTACTTGTTATTTCTCCTCTGAAAAAGGGATTACTTTGATTGAAATTTTAGCATCGATGGTGATCCTATCAATCATTATTGTGTCACTCATAGCCATGTTCGTTCAATCATCCCGTACTAATGCAATGTCGAAGAATATTATGGATGCCACCTATATCGCAGAAACTAATATGGAGGAAATATACAATATCGTGGTTGCATCCACCAGTTACGACATCGCTACTGCTGCAATCGTAAGTAAGGGATATACCCAAGCAAGCAAGACGACTACTAATGCTTTTTACCAAAAGAATGTCACCGGACATTATGTATCGATTGAGTTAGTACCAACCATTAATAGTTCACTAGTGAAGGTTCGGGTTAAGGTTTTCAAAGATAATACAAAGACAAAAAAAGAGGCGCAAATGGAGATATTACTATCATGGAAAAATTTGTAGGCTTTATTAAAAAAAATGAAAAAGGAATAACCTTAATAGAATTATTAGCGGCACTTGCTTTGGTCTCAATGGTGATACTGCTGGCAAGTTCTGTTCAATTATTTGGTCAAAAACAAGTGAATAACCAAACAAATGAAATTCAGAATCAATCCAATGTCAGACTGGCGTTAAATATAGTTACAAAGGAAATTAGGAAGGCTTCAAATGTAAGTGTGACAAATAATGTTTTAACGATTAACAATACCGATATATACAAACTTGAAAATAATATTCTTAAAAAAAATAACGAACCGTTAATTTCAAATATACAATCATTCACCATTACGAAAACAGAAGATAAAGTGACCATCACAATTACCAATACCCCATCAAATAATCAACCCAAAACAACACTATCAGCAACTATCTATTTAAGAAAATAGGTGATGTCAATGAAAAATTGGTATTCCAAAATAAAATCATTAAACAATGAAAACGGTGTAGCCTTAGTTACAGTACTACTAGTTTTTGTGGTCATCTCCATCATGGGATTCAGTCTTATGGGTCTTGCGGCAAGCAATATAAAAATGACCTCTGGGGAACGGAATAATCAATCATCCTATTACATTGCTGAATCAGGCATTACCTATAAAATGAATGATATTAGGACCAAGCTTAGTACCATTTATGGCCAATCGTTATCCTATACTGATTTTTTTTCTAGTGTGGATAATTTAATGGAATTAGGTCAGGAAAAAACAGTTGAAAATTTATTCGAAGAGTCGTTTGGTGGAAATCCTGTTGTTAAAATAAAAATCGAGAAATTACAGGATGGAACGGTTGTTTCCTATAGCAATAATTATAAAATCACCTCAACCGGCACCATCAATAATCGTTCTAGGACTGTAGTGAAAATCATTCACCTTACTTGGAAACCCAAAAGCGGTGTAACGATTCCAGCAGATACGGTATTATTTGTACAAGAAAATCTTACTTTAAAAAACGTTCCGGTCGATGGGTCAATTGGTACAAATGGAACTGCTACAGATATTACTTTAAACGGAAGCAAAGCAATTGTTACAGGTAATATTTATACGAATGTTGGGACACAATTAAATATTCCTGAGTTTCCTCTTTTTACTATTCCCACAAATGCAGCTAATTTTACAGACACTACATTGAAGATGGACCAAGATATGGTATTAAATAACCTTACTGTAAATGCCAACCAAACGTTAACGATTGATGTTGGTTATATAAACAAGAACTTAGTCGTTAATAATCTTACACTTTTGAGCGGGGCGAAAATTCAAATCGTTGGAAGTGCAAAGCTTTCTATTTATGCTAAAAATATTTCGATGACATCTGGAAGTATCTTGAATACAGGCGGCGATTTCGAAAAGGTTTATATTTTTTTAGAAGGGACAGCCTCGAATATATATGGACTTATTAATGCGTCAATGTATGCCAAAAATTCCAATTTGGTGGTTAACAATTTTGTATCCGGTGTTCAAGGCCACATTGTAACGAGTGGGACGAGTATTTCGATTGTTGGTTCCGGAACAGCTAACTACCCCAAAATGATCTTTGCTCCTAATGCAACTGTCAATATTAATGCTTCGTTTGCAGGTTCGATTATTGCTAAATCTTTATCATCACAAGGGAACGATGATAGTTTTATCTTCAAATTCGTTCAAATAAACTATGACAATTCCCCGCTATTTGTAGATAATGGTACGGGACTATCTCCGGTAAAAGACACGATCACCGGGGAACCAGTTCGCGAGCAATAAATAGAAGTGAATCGTTGAATAGTATAATGGAAAAGTGTGCGAACCTTCGTACACTTTTTTTATTATCGATTATAAGGGGGTTCTATGAACATCTGGTAGAAAAACCTTTTAATTAATCTATTTTGCCTATAATCCTTTAATGATATTCTTTTAAAATAGTATTTGATATTATACAATATGAGAAAGTCGTATATTGTATAAAATTGTTGATTTCACATATAAAAAAAATTTAGATTCCTAGTTAGGGGTGGAAAAATGGAGAGTTTACTATTTGCAGGAGTTTCATTACTCATCCTTTTTCCAATACTTTATTTTTTACCAATAGGCTTTACCGTAAAAGGGAAAGTCTTACTTGCTGTGGCTTCGTTTTTGATTGGACTGTTTGGTTTGGTAGCATCCATTGTATTCTCACTATGGCAAACTGGCTGGATCCTATTAATGTTTGTCGGCACATCTAGTTATTTTATCAATAAAAAGGGGGGGAAATGGCTTTATCTTCCCGAAGTAAACCAGGATCCATTTTTTAAAGAGGAACAACAACCGGATTCTCCTGCCGAAGAAGTGGTCATCAATGATAATTATTCTTATATTGCATCTTCCGATAAAAAAGTGGAATTAGATAAAAGAGACAAAAAATTTGCTAAAAAGCAAAAAACACTTAAAAGTAAAGATTCAGAAGTTATCCAACATACTGCTGAGAACCAAATTGCAGCAGCAGTCATTCAAAAGCCTGTACCAACCACTTTGTTAGAGAAACTTGTCTTTCAAAATGACCATGAACTTTCACTCATCAGAAAACCCGATGAAGACAATCTCGATGACACTGAAATCGAGGAGATAGTGTTGGATGAGGAAGATCGAATCAAACTTAAGAAACCAGTAGGCATTGAGGATTTAACTTCCGCTAAAGGGAATCTTGCCCTAGTCGAGAACGTAGAGTTGGACGTGCTTGATATTGATTTCGTTGAACCTGAACTTCAAGAACCAGGGTTTGCCGATACTTCGGACTCCAAGCTTGAGGATTATCGAATAGATTCTATTGAAATGTTAGAACCAAAATCATCTATTTCTGAAACAACTGATGATTTGGTGTTTGATCTTGAAACGTTACTAGAGGAGGGCGATGAGCCTCTCGAACAACAAGAACCTTCCTCAATAATAATCGAACAATCACATGATTACATGTCAGAAATTGAAAAAATGATTGAAAGTGACGAACTAGGATCAGACTCCATTCAACCATTGGAAGAAATAGCAATCCAGACCCCACAAACAGATGATAGTTTGGAAGTCATTTCAAATCCAAAAGCTCCAAAAGAGGAAATCAGTGAAGATGCTCCAGCACCATCCAATGATTTTGAAGTAGAGATTGAAGAACTATCACTTGAAGATTTGATAAAAGAAATAAATGGCAACGTAGTTCAGGAACAAAAGGCAGTCAAAGAACCAGAGTATGAACTTGAGGAGATGGTCTTTGCAAATCAAAGAATTCAGCGAACTACCACGAATCAAACACCAAAAGAGCAGGTACTTATCGAAAAAAGGTAAGGAAACCATAAAAGTTAAAATTGAAATTAATCGAGCCTGATAGTAAGGGGGTGGGTAATGTGAGGAATGGTAAAAGTATAAAACTGTTTATTGTCCTATTTTTGTGCACTGCATTTATTTATAGTTTCTCACATTTCGGCGCTTTGGCTTACGAATCAATGACTTCGACTAGTGACGAGTTTGCAACAGGTACGAAGATTGGTCCGATTGATGTTTCAGGTAAAACCAAATCCGATGCCTTAAAACTTTTAAGTGCACCGCTCCAAAAATGGCGTTCCGAAACAAAGATTAGCCTCCAATATAAAGAAAAGACGATTCCAGTAGATGTGGGCAAGTTTCAAATTGATTTAGAAAACTCCGTTGCGACTGCAAAGGATGGACAACAAAATGAAGTAATCGTCACGTTCAAATCTAGTGATCTGAGAGAATTGTTAAAAAATGCTTCTAAGGAGCTTGAGGATCCAAAGCTTATTATCGATCCAATCCTTACGGAACTTATATCATATTCTACCAATCTTAGTGCCAGGGAATACCAGCTTTCAGTCGAAAAGTTTTTACCAAAAGACTTCAATAAAAACGAAGTCTTAAGTGAAGCAACAATTACATGTGATTATACTCCGCTTGAATTAGGGATATTGGTTGAGAGATTGTCACCGATTAAAATAGAGGGCTATTCTCAAGTCTCGTTATTAAAATTAATCGAGGCTCAAAAGCTTGCAACGTTTTCTCCAGAAGCAGCCAGTATGCTAGCTACCACTATTTACGAAGCAATCTTATCCAGCAACTTCACGATTGTCGAAAGACAAACTGGGGTAGTTTTACCGGAATATGCCAGTCTTGGAATGGAAGCAAAGGTAGACTTGGACACCCATCTCGACCTTGTCTTTGTCAATCCAAACGATGCAAGTTATGAAATTCAGCTTCAAAGGCAGGATAACACACTAACTGCAACTCTTAACGGAAGTAAGTTCCTTTTCGACTATAAAATAAACATTGCGGAGAAGCAGGAATTTAAACCGAAAACAATTATTCAGTACAGTCCGCTCCTACCAGCCAATGGAACAAAGGTCCAACAGGAAGGCGCAAATGGTTTCCTTATAAAGGTTTACCGGGAAATTTACGATGAAAATGGGGCTTGGATCCGCAAAGAGGCCATTTCAGAGGATTTTTATCCACCTGTTCCACGGATCGAACTTCACGCTTTGACCTCTTCGAAAACAAGTGAAAGTTCTGATGGACAAACAGATACGAGCCAAGCAACCGTAGATTCAGGGCAAAATACCACCCAATACACGAATAATAAGGATGGAACGGCATCAACCCAGCAATCTACTTTGGAAAGTGATTTGTATGGGAAGGAAAATGAAACAATGAAATAAAAAAACGTCAAAGCGGTGATCCGTTATGAAATATACTCGAAAACGACTAGGTGATTTATTAGTGGAAGCTGGACTGATTACAGAGGAACAGCTCCAGTTAACTTTATCCGAAAAAACGCCAGGTCAAAAGCTTGGAGATGCGTTGTTACAAAAGGGTTATCTTACCGAGCAACAACTCATTGAGGTTCTCGAGGTTCAGCTTGGAATTCCGCATCTCAGCCTCTACAACTACCCGTTTGAAACGAATTTATTTTCGCTTGTCTCAAAAGAAGCAGCAATGCGAAATCTATTAATTCCGTTACGAAGGGACGGGGATAAGCTGTTGGTAGCAATGGCGGATCCGATGGATTTCTTTTCAATTGATGACTTGCGCCTTTCAACAGGGTTTCAAATCGAAGCGGTTATATCCACAAAAGATGATATCGTTCGTGCCATCAATAAATTTTACGACATGGACAATGAGTTTGATGATCTCCTTGATGGGATGAAAAAAGGGGATAATCCACAGGAAGAGACAATAACAGATGAGGATTCTCCGATTGTTCGCCTTGTCAACCAAATCCTCGCTAATGCTGTTGCCCATAAGGCAAGCGATATCCATTTTGACCCCCAAGAAACGAAGCTTGTTGTTAGATATCGTATTGATGGGTTGTTACGGGTTGAGCGAGTCCTACCGAAAAATATGCAAAGCTTTCTGACAGCGAGAATTAAAATTATGGCCAATTTGGATATTACCGAACACCGGATCCCGCAGGATGGACGCATCAAAATCAATCTTAATTTTTACCCAATTGATTTGCGGGTATCCACCTTACCGACTGTGTTTGGAGAAAAAATTGTACTCCGGATTCTCGATTTAAGTAACGCCCTGATTGATATCGATAAGATTGGCTTTAATAAGGTAAATTTAACACGTTTTTTACGAATGATTGAAAGGCCGAATGGGATTGTGCTGATCACTGGGCCAACCGGATCTGGTAAATCCTCAACTCTTTATGCTGCATTAAATAATCTTAACAACGAAACGGTCAATATTATCACGATAGAAGATCCGGTGGAGTTTCAACTAGAGGGAATCAGTCAAATTCAGGTCAATCAGAACGTTGGCATGACGTTTGCCACAGGACTTAGATCTATTTTACGTCAGGACCCGAATATTATTATGGTCGGGGAAATCCGCGACAAAGAAACCGCCGAAGTGGGAATTCGTGCCTCATTAACTGGGCACTTAGTGTTAAGTACCCTGCATACAAATGATGCCCTAAGCTCGGTTACACGCTTGATTGACATGGGAATGGAACCCTTTTTGGTGGCAACGTCATTATCTGGTATCGTCGCCCAGCGCCTTATTCGGAAAGTTTGTCGAGACTGTGGCGAACCGCATGATGCGACCAACCGCGAGATTGAAATCTTTGCCAATCGAGGCTTAAAAATTGACAAGATTATGCGCGGTAAAGGATGCGTTTCTTGTAATATGACTGGTTATCGGGGTAGGATCGCGATTCATGAAGTAATCGTGGTTAATGAGGAAATGCGTCATGTCATTATGAATAGTGGTTCGGTTGCTAATCTTCGGCAAATTGCCGTTAAAAATAAAACCATTTTCTTGATAGATGATGGCTTATTGAAAGTGAAACAAGGTCTAACAACAACAGAAGAGGTATTAAGAGTGGCCATTTCTGAATAGAGGTGCAAACTGGTGAGGGAAAGAATCGATCTATTATTACGAGCAGCCTTTGAGCTAAAGGCATCAGATATCCATTTAACAGTATCTGTACAACCCATTTTTCGAATCCATGGTGAATTGAAGCGCTATGGAAAAGAAGTTCTCAAGCCCGAGGATACCGAAGCGATGGCAAGGGCGATTACCCCAGATGGAAAGTGGGGGGTATTTGAAGAAATGGGGGAGTTGGACTTTTCCTATTCGATTCCTAATGTATCACGGTACCGTGTCAATATATTCAAGCAAAGAGGCTGTGTGGCCTTGGCGATCCGGACGGTTCCGACTCGTATTCCGACTATTGATGAGTTAAATCTTCCTGATACGCTACGGAGAATTGTCGAGAAGAAACAAGGTTTAATCCTCGTGACAGGACCAACCGGAAGTGGTAAGTCAACGACGTTAGCGGCGATGATCAATTATATGAACCAAACGATGCACGAGCACATTATTACGCTAGAGGACCCGATTGAATATTTGCACAAACATGGCATGTCAATTATCGACCAGCGCGAAATTGGCTTTGATACGAAGAACTTTGGGAATGCCTTACGGGCAGCACTCCGCCAGGATCCAGATGCGATTCTAGTTGGAGAGATGCGTGACTTTGAAACGATTCAAATTGCCATCACCGCTGCTGAAACAGGCCACTTAGTGTTTGGAACGCTCCATACATCTAGCGCACCTGCTTCAGTGGAACGAATGATTGATGTATTCGAGCCAGCCCAGCAGCCCCAAGTCCGTACCCAGCTTGCATCGGTATTACTATCGATTATTTCACAGCGACTGTTTAAAACGGCAGACGGAAAAGGCCGAAGAGCTGCACTAGAAATATTAATCAATAATGCAGCGATTGCAAACTTAATTCGAAATGATAAAATCCACCAAATTGAGTCGACCATGCAGACGTCTCGGTCACAAGGGATGCAAACGTTAGAAATGAGCATTAAAGAGTTGCTGGAAACGGGAGTCATTGCCCAAGAAGTTGCCGACCCATATTTAAAGGGACCGGTGAACTAAAATGGCGCGCTATAAATATTCAGGCCGAGATCGCAAAGGAAAAAAGGCGGGAACCATTAACGCAGATTCAAAACGTGAAGCCATTGATAAACTTCGTGAGGACGGCATACGGGTCCTCGATTTGACTGAAGTAAAAGATGCAGGTTTAAATAAAAGTATTTCTTTTGGCACACCTGTTAAACTTCAGCATATGGTTATTTATTTACGGCAATTTGCAACTCTTATTAAAGCAGGAGTAACCATTGTCGAGGCAACGAATATTCTCGCCCAGCAAACGGAAAGCAAAAAGCTGCGGGCAGCCTTGATTGACATTGAAAATGAATTGCGTAAAGGAAATCCGTTTTCCGAAGCGGCCGAAAAACACAAGAAAATGTTCACTTCGATGTTTATTAATCTCGTAAAAGCTGGTGAAGCAGGGGGGAATATGGAGGAGACGCTAGAAAGACTTGCTGTTTTCTTTGAGAAACAACACACCACCCGGCAAAAAATAAAGTCTGCGCTTTCCTATCCAATTGTAATTGGAATTGTGGCAATTGGGGTTGTTATCTTCTTATTAACATCAGTTGTCCCTACCTTTGTAAGCATGTTTGCTGATATGGGGGCAGATCTTCCGGCCATTACGAAGTTTGTTTTAAATGCCAGTGAATTCATGCAATCATTTTGGTGGGTTGTCATATTATTTGTAATTTTAATTGCCATTGGATTTGTCGGAGTGAAACGGAACAAAAAAACAAAATATTATTTTGATTATGTATCATTAAGGATGCCATTATTTGGAAAAATGTTACAAAAGGCAGCCTTAGCTAGGGTCACGCGTACATTAAGCTCCCTATTTTCAAGCGGGGTGCCCATTATGCAAGCTCTCTCAATTGTCGAAAATGTTGTTGAAAATGAAGTAATTGGCAAGGTCCTTCGCGCCTCAAAAGATGAATTAGCGAAAGGAAATTCGATGACCGGACCGATGCTCAAACACTGGGCATTTCCCCCATTAATCACGCAAATGATCGCAATTGGCGAGAACACAGGCTCTTTAGATTCCATGCTTTTCAAGGTTGCTGAATTCTATGAACAAGAAGTTGAGAATAGTACGGAAAAGCTAAAATCGCTTATTGAGCCGTTAATGATTGTTTTTTTAGCTAGTATTGTCGGGGTGATTGTTCTTTCGATCATGATGCCGATGTTTGACATGTTCAAAAATGTCGATAAAATGTAGAATGTTGTAAAATCTTCATTATTCCTTTGTGAAATTTCCTTGTATAATGAAATGGTTAGGCTATAAAAATTAACACCATTATCTTTAATAAAAGGAGTGAGAGAGTATGCTACAAAAGTTAAAAAAACGTCTTAAAAATCATAAAGGTTTTACATTAATCGAGTTACTTGCAGTTATCGTTATTTTGGGGATAATTGCAGCAATTGCGATTCCGGCTATTGGAAATATTATTGATAAATCAAGAAATGATGCAGTAAAATCATCTGCAATCCAAGCTATTGATGCTGGCAGGTTATTCATTGCATCAGAAGGGATTCCTACTGATAAAACCATAACTGCGGAAGAATTAAAAACTTATCTGGATAATAAAAATTCTAACATAACAATAACTGAACTCTATGTAGATACGACAGCTACTGGAGGCACTGAAATTTCCATAAAGGCTACTGGTGGAGATTTAACATTCGATTATGCCACTGTAGCTGACATAAATAGCGCGTCAAAAACTGAAACAACAATTGGAAATGGACAGTAAAAATAAGATTTACGGGAGCTAACCCTTGTTATATTTACTACTATTCATATACGGGATATTATTCGGCTCCTTCTACAACGTAGTCGGCCTCCGAGTGCCAGTAGGGCAGTCAATCGTTTCACCACGCTCAGCATGTCCAACATGCGGGCATCAACTTAGAGCTTTCGAACTAATACCAGTTTTATCATATTTATTTCAAGGGGGGAAATGCCGTGTCTGTAAAACGGGCATTTCGCCCATTTATCCTATCATTGAGCTTTTTACCGGAGTGTTGTTTGCAACCGCTCCATTAGTCGTTGGCTGGGGCAGTGAGCTGCTGATTGCCTTGACACTGATTTCACTGTTTATTATTATTCTAGTATCAGATGTTGCGTATATGTTGATCCCTGATAAAGTTTTGCTTGTATTTGCAGGGATTTTTTTAATGGAACGCCTTTTCTTTCCACTTTTGCCATGGTGGGACTCATTACTTGGAGCGGCAATTGGCTTTGTTGTTCTTTTAGCGATTGCGCTTGTTAGTAAAGGTGGTATGGGCGGTGGAGACATTAAACTATTCGCTCTTATCGGCTTTGTTGTAGGGGTCAAAATCTTATTACTAGCATTTTTTTTATCAACCTTGTTTGGTGCTATAATTGGTGGAGCTGGAATGGCTGTACGGATTTTCGAAAAAGGAAAGCCGATTCCGTTCGGCCCGTTTATTGGCGCTGGAACGCTCGTTGCCTATTATTATGGTGATAAGATCATTCAAGCGTATTTTAACTTATTTTTCTCATAAAGCTAGGGGGTCGACACATGGCTTTACCCCTCATCTCGGTTAGTAATAGGCCGATTGATATCATTATTAATGATCATTCGATTCGTTATCTTGAAATGAAACCATCTAACCCTCCGCTTCCAATTAAGTGGGGGGAAAGGTATTTGCCTCCGGGTGTAGTCAAGGAAGGTAAAATCATTGATCCAGATACCTTGAAGATCATTCTTGATGAATGTATTGATATTTGGAAAATTCGGCGACGAAAAGTCCGCTTTTTAGCCCCAGATTCTTATGTGACAATTCGGAGGATCACCATTCCCTCAGATGTTACCTATGATGAAATTAAGGGGTACCTTTATTTAGAAATTGGTTCAAGTATTCACTTACCGTTCGAAGATCCAGTTTTTGATTATATCGTTCTACCTGTACAGGAGGAAAAGAAGGAAATCCTTCTGTTTGCGGCCCATCAGCGCTATGTAATGCAATTTACCGATCTATTCTCAAGCTTAAAGTTAATCCCAGAGGTGGCTGATCTGTCTTCTCTTGCTCTTTATCGTCTTTATCACCAATTAAGGAAACCGAAACAAGAGGAGAAGCTGTTTGTGCTTCAGTTTGATTTGGACCTCGTGGTTATGAGTATTTTTGAAAATGAGATTCCCTTTTTTATTCGCCATATGTATATTCCTTTTGAGGAAAAAGACTGGGACATCCAGATTGGACGCAGTGGATTTCAACAATTAACCTTTATTGGCGAAAAGAATGAATTATATCAACAATTTGATGAATCGTTTAAGGAAGTCAATAAGCTGATAGAGTTCTACCAATATTCATTACATCAAGGTAAGAATGAAATTTCTAAAATATTATTAACAGGTGATCATCCTTTGTTAGATGACATCATGAAGGAACTACAAACTAGATTTGAGATCAAGGTGGAGATCCTTGATGCCGAAGAGCTCCAAACAGATAAAAATAAACCGCTGCCAAGGTCACATTATCTTGCATTTGGACTGGCTTTAAAAGAGGTGTAGTCATGCTTGTTGATATTAACCTGTTACCAAAAAAAGAACCGAAAAATGTAGCTTTTTTGACGATCATTTTTTCAGCGGTTTTTATTTTGCTGGTAGCAGGTATTGTTATATTTTGGCAAGGATACACCCAAGGTAATCAGTTGAAGAGTCTAAAAAACCAAATTTTTGCAGTGAACAAGCTAGCGGAAACTGAAAAAGCTAAGCAAACGAATACGGCTCAAGCCTCGGCTTCCCTCACACAGCTCGAAGCTGCTGTAAAATGGGCTAATGAAGAACCGTTAAAATCTGTTCCTGTGTTAAAGGACATCGATTCTCTCCTGCTTCAGCGTGGTTTAATCCAAACTATCGCTTATACGGAAGCAGGCACAGTAACCTTAACTGCCCAGTTTGATACGAGTCAGGATGCAGCTTATTTTTATAAAACTTTGCTAGATTCCAAATGGATTTCTGAAGCAAAGCTATCTTCACTGACTGTGAGTGAGCTTAAACAAACTAAAACGATTGATTCAGAACAAACCACTTCGGACCAGAGCCAATACATTCCTCGGTACATTGGTCAATATCAGATCACTTTGAATCGGGACTATATCAATCAAGAAGAAAAAGCCGAGAAAGACCAGCAGGGAGGGGATGCTCCATGACCCTTCGCTTTTCAAAAAAAGAAATCATCATTTTGATGGTCACCATATTCTTAACCATCTCAATGATTTTGTCAGGTTATTATTTCTATCTTAGCCCGAAAAAAGAAGAGATTGAAACCAAGTCTGTGGAGTTAAAATCAGCACAGGATTTGCTGACAGCACTTCAGAGTAAACCAACAGAATCAAGTCCAGTTACGGTTGAAAGTGTGGCGGCACTTCAACGGAAGGTTCCGGTTAAGCCACAGTCCGAGAAGTTAATCTTTGATTTAGAAAAAGCAGAGGTCGTATCTGGAAGCGAGATTAAGAATATGGCTTTTTCAGAAGCTGATGTGAGTGTTCCACAGCAAAACACAACCCAGCAACAGCCAGCCGCTACTGACGCCAATCAAAAATCAGATACAACCAAAAAGAATGAAAACACTGATAGCCAGCCGCAAACAACAGAGCAAATTAATGCAAGCACAACCAAAGCTACTGCACAAACACAAAAGGCGGCAGTTCCGACAGGAATCAAAAAGCTAACAGTAACGTTACAAGTTGAGTCACCTAGCTATGATGAATTGAAAATATTTATCAATACATTGGAGAATTCGACACGAATTATTGTTATTGAGTCTGTCGGATTTACTGGAAGTGGGGAAAAAACCAATTTAGACACAGAAAAGAAAAAGCTATCTTTTACAGTTACGCTTTCTGCTTTTTATATGCCAACATTGACCGATTTGCAGAGTCAGTTGCCAGAATTAGTAGTACCTAAATCAGATCCTTTATAGTCTCCTAGAATCTCCTAGCTGAAACTCAAACAAAATAGTCATATGTAACAGCTAAATCTAGTGAAAAATTTGGCGAAAGCATTCGATAACAAGACGACAAAAGTCTTGTTATTTTTTTTTGCCGATATGATAGGATGAAACCAATTAACCGCAGGCGCAAGGAGGGATACATGTGGACAAGCGGGAACCTGGTAAAACCATTACCATCAAAATCAACGGGAAACAGCAATCCTTTGAAGAAACTCGCCAGAAATCTGATCGGAAGCAGGATCAATTCATAAATGATAGGAAAGATATAGTAACAACTGAAAAGGTGCCAATGGAACAAAGATTTGAAAAGACAAAGCCAGTAAAGATGCCACAAAAAGATCGTGAAGATTTCACTACTATAAGTGAAGCAGCGGTAGCTCATGACCCAAGCGAAGAAAGCTTTGACTGGATTCTGCCTGATTCAACATCCGACATTCGAAAGATTAAAGAATACAAAATGACAGCGGAGGCGAATCATTCCCAAAAGAAATCGTCAAAAAAATGGCCGATTGGAAAACGGAAAATTGACAAGAGGATGTTCACGACTATCTTCACAGCTGTCTTTTTGGCGGTATTGCTTGGGACAAGCTTTGGTTTCACCATGCTCAAGCTGGTGTTCATTGAACATCCAGCCCAAACTAGTACTGTTCAAAAACCGACAACAACTCCAGAACCAGAGAAAAAACAAGCAGAGCAACAATCAGGCAAGCTTTCACTTGTACCGCCGACCATCACAACATGGGTCGTCCAAGAGGGTGTATATTCAAATAAGGATTCAGCCACTCAAATAGTAAACTCACTGAAGGAGAAGGGTGCCTCTGCAGCAACCTTTGAAAGCAATGGTCAGTCCTTCCTACTGTTAAGTGTGGCGGATACAAAGGACCACGCCAAGGAATTTGGAGAGATCTTAAAGGAATCGGGAGTGACGGAATTTATCGCAAAGGAAATGAGCTTTAGTGGACATGAAATAAGTGGGCTTCAGGTGCAGGAAAAGACGTACATTGAAGGAATCCCCCTCCTTTTTGAAACGATGACAACAGCCGCCTCTATCGCTTCTGCCACCGATTCATTCCCTAAAGCATTGTTGGATAGCATCAATCAACAGTCTAAAAAATTGGCACCAAAAAAAGACACATTATCAAATGAAAAAATCAAGGAATTAAAGGTACAAGTTGATGCGGCGACCCAAAATATCAATTCAATGGAGAAATCGGTTGGCAAGCAGAAGTTAACCTCGCTTCAACAACAGCTTCTTTCAATTTTAACAGCTTACCAAGCATTGTGACGAAATGACGGATCAAATTGAGTTTGTCGAATATTTTCCGGGCAATAAAAAATGGGTCTGATTGGATATTTATATCCACAGGCTCATTATTTTTGAAGAAAATATGGTTTTTTATATAAAAAATTGTTTGTGATGACAAATTTTGATACGATGAGACTGTATCTCCCCAAATAATACAATGAAAGGTAAGGTGATTTCATCATGCAACACCTCATTTTAGCCTCATCATCTCCACGGCGAAAAGAACTTCTTGAAAATCTTCAATTAATCTTCGACATTTCCAGCAGTGAAACAGATGAAAGCTTTTTACCAGGTACAGCACCTGAAGAAATCGTCATGGATTTGGCGGCTCGAAAAGCAACGGATGTTGCCGAAAAGCATCGTGATTCTATTGTCATAGGTGCTGATACGATTGTCTTCGCAAACAATCAGGTATTAGGGAAGCCAAAAGATAAGATTGAAGCAGTTAAAATGCTCAAAATGCTATCGGGTAACACACATTCTGTTTATACAGGAGTTGCCATTGTTACAGCTGATACAACCGTTCGTTTTTATGAAAAAACAGATGTCACGTTTTGGGATTTAAATGATTCAGAAATTCAAGCTTATATCAATAGCGGGGAGCCTTTTGATAAGGCTGGGGCATACGGAATTCAAGGCTTTGGAAGTATGCTTGTTAAGCGGATTTCTGGGGATTATTTTACGGTAGTCGGCCTCCCTGTATCGAAAACAATAAGAGAATTACAGAAGGCAGGCTTTGTTTTGCCCTATTAGGAATTTGCCCCTCATTATGAGCTCCCTGTATAGAAAGGGAGGATTTAATTGAATACAGATTCAATCATGATTCGTGATTTTCCGCAGGATGAACGACCAAGGGAACGATTTATGAACAGTGGACCGGAAAGCCTGTCGAACCATGAACTAATAGCAATCATGCTCCGAACAGGAACAAAGAGTGAATCGGTTCTGCAATTATCAAATCGCTTGCTTAACCATTTTGAAGGCTTACGATTGTTGAAGGAGGCCTCTTTAGAAGAAATCACGGCTATTAAAGGAATTGGGACGGCAAAGGCAATTCAAGTGTTGGCAGCTGTAGAGATTGGTAGACGCATTGCTAACTTGGTTCATGAGGACCGCTATGTGATCCGTTCCCCAGAAGATGGAGCTAAGTTGGTGATGAATGATATGCGTTTCTTATCGCAGGAGCATTTTGTTTGCCTATATTTAAATACAAAAAACCAAGTTTTGCATAAGCAAACGATCTTCATCGGCAGTCTAAACGCCTCAATCGTCCATCCTCGCGAGGTCTACAAAGAAGCATTCCGCCGTTCAGCAGCATCCATCATTTGCCTTCATAACCACCCCAGCGGAGATCCCGCGCCAAGCCGCGAGGACATTGAAGTTACAAAACGTTTAGCTGAGTGTGGAAAAATTATTGGGATTGATTTGCTAGATCATCTCATAATTGGTGAGAATAAATATGTCAGTTTAAAGGAAAAAGGTTATTTATAGCACTATGATTTTGGTTAGCGTTACGATATAATATTATTTATGATTTTTTGACAAAAACAGGCTAAAAATGAACGCTAAAACTAAAATCATGTGCGAATATTCTTGGAATATTTGAGCTTATCTTTACATTGTTTTTGAAAAAAAGGGGAGATACAAACCATGTTTGGATTTGGAACGAAAGATCTTGGAATCGACTTAGGTACCGCAAACACGCTTGTCTATGTAAAAGGAAGAGGAATTGTTTTAAGAGAGCCATCTGTTGTTGCTTTTCAAACGGATTCTAAACAAATTGTTGCGGTAGGAAATGACGCGAAGAATATGATTGGTCGTACCCCAGGGAATGTGGTGGCGCTTCGTCCGATGAAGGACGGCGTAATCGCTGACTACGAAACGACTGCAACAATGATGAAATATTACATTCGCCAATCAACGAAAACAAAGGGCTTATTTGCCGGAAAGCCATATGTAATGGTTTGTGTGCCATCTGGAATTACTGCTGTTGAAGAGCGTGCTGTTATTGACGCGACTCGTCAGGCAGGAGCAAGAGATGCCTATACAATTGAAGAGCCGTTTGCAGCCGCTATCGGAGCTAATTTGCCGGTATGGGAGCCAACGGGGAGCATGGTTGTTGATATTGGAGGAGGAACGACTGAGGTAGCAATTATTTCTTTAGGAGGAATTGTTACTAGTCAATCCATTCGAATTGCTGGAGATGAAATGGACGATGCCATTATTCTGTTCATCCGTAAGCATTATAACTTAATGATTGGTGAGAGAACTGCAGAAAACATTAAAATGGAAATTGGTTCTGCCGGTGACCCCGAAGGAATCGAAAATATGGAAATTCGTGGTCGTGATTTATTGACTGGTCTTCCAAAAACGATTGAAATTACGGCTGATGAAATTTCTAAGGCCCTTCATGATACAGTGTATGCGATTGTTGATGCTGTAAAGGTTACACTTGAAAAGACGCCACCAGAACTTGCCGCAGATATTATGGATCGGGGTATTGTGCTAACTGGCGGGGGTGCGTTACTCCGTAATCTGGACAAGGTAATTAGTGAAGAGACAAAAATGCCGGTACTCATTGCAGAAAACCCACTCGATTGTGTGGCGATTGGAACAGGAAAAGCACTTGACCATATTCATTTATTTAAAAACAAAGCTAGAGATTCACGTTAAAACGAAAAGCGGAAGACGCCGATGGGGTCTGGAGCTAAACAAAACAGAAAGCTAAGTGCCACATTAGGTACTTAGCTATCCTTTCTTATTTTATAAAAAAAGAGGTGTAAATCATGCCACAGTTTTTTCTAAATAAACGACTGATTATATTGCTCGTCAGCATGATTATTCTCGTGGCATTGATTGGTTTTTCTATACGGGATAGAAAGCAACTCACTTGGCCAGAGCAGTTTATGAAGGACACGACCGGATTTGTACAAAGCCTTGTTTCTAAGCCTGCCAATTATGTTGCTGGCTTTTTCGAAAATTTAAATGATTTGCAGAATACATATAATGAAAATAAGGAACTAAAGAAACGTGTTGACAAGATTGCCTCACTTGAAGCTGAGGTGCAGCTACTAGAGAAGGAAAATAAAAAGCTAAATGATGTTTTAGGCAAAAAGGAAACTCTACGAGACTATGACCCTACCCAAGCTACTGTTATTGCACGGAATCCAGATCGTTGGAACGAACAAGTGATTATTAATAAAGGTAGTGTGAACGGAATCGAGAAAAAAATGGCGGTCGTTACGGCAAGTGGATTGATAGGCAAAGTTAATTCGGTTAACAAGTTTACCTCTACCGTACAGCTATTAAGTGCAAACGATTCTAAGAACCGGATATCTGCGGTGATTTTGGGAGGCGAACAGGAAGTCCATGGCCTTATCATGGGGTATGACGAGAAAAAGAAATTACTTTTGTTAAAACAGATCCCAGCTGATGCCAAAGTGGCTAAGAAACAAAACGTGGTTACCTCCGGATTAGGTGGTATTTTCCCAGAGGGTCTTCCAATCGGTAAGGTTGTTAAAGTGGTTCCAGACGAATATGGATTAACGCAAACTGCTTATATAAAACCGGGTGCGGATTTTTATGATATTGAGAATGTCATGGTCATTCAAAGAAAAATGGCACAGCCGCAAAGCTCTGATATGGTAGATGATAAGGGGGAGGAGCTGTGAGAAGAGTTCTTCTTCCCGTATTATTCACAGGCTGCTTCATTTTTGAAAGTATTTTTATCGAACTCATGCCGGCTAAGTTTTTT
The DNA here is from genome assembly GCF_000242895.2 of Bacillus sp. 1NLA3E. Lineage (NCBI taxonomy): Bacteria > Bacillati > Bacillota > Bacilli > Caryophanales > Bacillaceae > Bacillus > Bacillus sp. 1NLA3E. The sequence continues at coordinate 3,604,289 of NC_021171.1, read as the reverse complement.
AGTGGTCAGCATATCCTAGTCCCGCATTTGTTAATAATGGCGATTTTATTTCTGACGATTTATGGTAACAGAAATCTTGGGATTTTATATGGATTCATCTTTGGATTGCTTTTTGATGTAGTTTATACAGAAGTAGTGGGGATTTATTTATTTATGTTCCCAGTCATCGCTTATTTGATCTCTAAAATAATGAAAGTTCTTCAAACAAACCTCATTATCGTATCTATTGTCACTCTTCTTGGCGTTGGCCTCCTTGAGATTGGTGTGTATGAAATGAACTTTTTAATACATAGGACCACCATGGGATTTCCAAGTTTTTTCGGGAACCGATTAGTGCCAACGCTTGTTTTGAATCTCATTTTTATCATTTTGGTGGCTTATCCTTTAAAGAGACAATTTGAAAAATTAGCAGATCAGTTGCGAAATGAATAGTTTTTTGTCGCGAAAAAACAAATCTAATCAGCGTAATTAAAAAGGATTTTTCAGATTCCTGTCGAATTCTTTTTATCATTGAGGTGAACATTCTACCATGAAAAAAATGCAAAATGTAACCATTAAAGGAACTAAAGACGGAATAATACTGCATCTCGATGACTCATGCTCTTACGATGAGCTAAAAAAAGAACTGGATCAGAAGCTCTCAGCTAATTCTCGTATAAATGAGGATCAGCCCCTCACTTCAGTGAAAGTGCAAATGGGAAATCGCCTTTTAACAGAAAAACAAAATGAAGAGATTAAAGACCTCATTCGACAAAAAAAGAATCTAGTTGTTGATGAAATTGTCAGCAATGTTATTACAATTGAAGAAGCAAAAAGGAAAAAAGCTGAATCAGAGATTAAATCAGTTAACCGGATCATTCGCTCAGGTCAAGTACTTGAGGTTCCTGGTGATTTATTACTTGTTGGTGATGTTAATCCTGGTGGTACGATTAAAGCGGGTGGTAATATATTTGTGATGGGAACCCTAAAAGGAATTGCCCATGCCGGATGCTTTGGAGATGACCAAGCCGTTATTACTGCTTCAATCATGAAGCCATCGCAACTTCGCATTAGCGATTGTATCAATAGATCACCCGATCAATTTGCCGAAACAGAAGAGCGTTTGTTAGAGTGTGCTTTTATTGATGATAACCGACAAATTGTCGTTGATAGAATACAAGTTTTAATGCATCTTAGACCAAATTTAACAAGATTGGAAGGGGGACTTTAATATGGGAGAAGCAATAGTCATTACTTCTGGAAAAGGTGGAGTTGGGAAAACCACCACATCTGCGAACTTAGGGACTGCTCTGGCTTTGCAAGGAAAACGTGTGTGTTTAGTCGATACCGATATCGGCCTCCGAAACTTAGATGTTGTAATGGGGCTTGAAAATCGTATTATTTATGATTTAGTTGATGTAATCCAAGGTCGATGTAAAATTCATCAGGCGCTTGTTAAGGATAAGAGGTTTGAGGATCTGCTTTATTTATTGCCTGCAGCCCAGACACTTGATAAAACAGCGGTGACACCCGAACAAATGAAGAAACTAATCACTGAACTGAAGCAGGACTATGATTATATTGTAATAGACTGTCCAGCAGGTATCGAGCATGGCTATCAAAATGCCGTTGCCGGAGCTGATCGGGCGATTGTCGTTACCACTCCGGAAGTGTCTGCTGTTCGCGATGCAGATCGGATTATTGGACTGTTAGAGAAAGAAGAAAATATGGAAGCGCCGAAATTAGTCATCAATCGTATTCGTAACCATTTAATGAAAAACGGGGATATGCTTGACGTTGATGAAGTTACGGCACATTTGTCTATTGATTTAATTGGTATTGTGGCAGATGATGATGAAGTAATAAAAGCTTCTAATCACGGCGAACCGATTGCACTAAATCCAAATAGCAAGGCATCAATCGCTTATCGCAACATTGCCAGAAGAATTTTAGGGGAGTCTATCCCATTACAATCTCTTGAGGCTGATGAAAAAGGTGTTTTTACAAAAATTAAGCGTTTCTTTGGTGCAAAATAATTACTGCCTGTTTTCGATTTCTTCATCGAAGACGGGCATTTTTTGTTTTTTACAAAATAATAAATTTCAATACTGTGGATTGCTTTAACAAGGATGGACTCGGCCAGCCCCATTCTTATCGTGAGTTTGCGCTTTTGTTCATTTAGGCATACTCTCAACTGTCATTTCATAAACTTGTACAAATGTTTTATAGAAATGGTGGGGTGAATATGCGTTCTAGAGCGGATGATGTCCGAAAAAGAATAGAGAATAGAAAAAAAGGTCGGGAGAGGCAGGCAAGTCAGGTTCACAAACGTTTGTTGACCGTTGATGATGAAGAAAAGCATGGCTTTGACCGGCTACCAACCTATGAATCAGGACCTAACGAAGAAAACCATCCCCTTTTTCGCAAGGAAGTTTTTCTTTTAAAATTGCTAACATCAGCATGTTTAGTTCTGGTCATGGCTATTTTGTTTCGAAATCACGCAGCTTCATTGGATCCTGCCCGAGCCTTTGTCAAACAATCGCTCGATAAGGATTTTCAATTTGCGGCTGTCTCAAATTGGTATGAAGGAAAGTTTGGCAAACCTTTAGCGTTATTTCCAGTATCAGATAAGAAGGACACCACTAATGTTGCAACTGGTCAGCACTATGCTTTACCCGCTTCAGGGAAAATATTGGAGGATTTTGATGTGAGTGGCCAACGCATTACGATTGAAACGCCAAAAGATGCTGCAGTTGAGGCAATGAATGAAGGAATTATTCGTTTTGTCGGCGAAAAGGATGGTTTCGGAAAAACGGTGATCATTCAGCATGCTGACAAAAGTGAGTCATGGTATGGAAATTTAAACAATATTTCTGTCAGTCTTTATGAATATATTGAAAAAGGTAAAAAGGTTGGGACAGTCACCAACACTGAATCAGGTGCTAAAGGGGCGTTCTATTTTGCGATAAAAAAGGATGAAAATTTTGTTGATCCGATCCAGGTGATTCAATTTGAATAAGCTGTTTGAATTGCTAAAACAAGTTAATGTTCACCCGCTCCTATGGCTTGTCATAGCACTGGCAGTTTTGACGGCACGATTTTTAGAATTGTCGATGTTGTTGATAATTATCTTTATTCATGAATTGGGACATGCGGTGGCAGCTTCTGTTTTTTCATGGAGAATAAAAAAAATTACACTCCTACCATTTGGTGGTGTGGCGGAGATGGATGAACATGGTAACCGTCCTTTGTTTGAGGAAGCAATCGTCATATTGGCAGGTCCTTTCCAACATATCTGGTTGATCGGAGGTGCTTTTTGTTTTTATGAACTTTCCTGGCTTAGTCCTGAACACTATAAATTGTTCCTCTCTTATAATATGATGGTTTTGCTATTTAATTTGTTACCAATCTGGCCATTGGATGGGGGAAAACTTGTGTTTTTGCTGTTGTCATACTACAAATCCTTTCCTATCGCGCATCGAATGACCATTCTGGTATCACTAGTCTGTATGGTCCTGTTTGCCGGTTTCACTATAGTGCTCATGCCAAATAATTTAAACGTGTGGATAATCCTCGCCTTTTTATTATTTTCCCTTTATCATGAGTGGAAGCAGCATCGCTTTATTTTTATGCGTTTTTTACTGGAGCGCTATTATGGGAAAAGGAGCGACCTGCGCGTGTTAAGACCGCTTAAGGTTGCCGAAGATGAACTGGTTGTGCATGTCCTCGAACGGTTTTGTCGAGGCTGTAAGCATCCCATCATTATCGAAGAAAACGGAAAAGAAAAAGCCATTCTCGATGAAAATGAAATATTGCATGCCGTGTTTGCGGAAAAATTGTTAACAGCCAAAATTCGTGATTTACTTTACACATACTAATCGTTCTGACGAAAAAGAGAGGCAAACCATTGAAAAAACTAATTGTAAATCATGCTTTAACGGAAAAACGTTTTGCATTGGTTAGTGAAACCAGCGTTGAAAAAATAGTCATTGAACAGCCGCAACAGCAGTCATCGGTTGGCAGCATTTATTTAGGGACAGTTACCAAGGTTCTCCCTGGAATGAATGCTGTCTTTGTTGATATTGGTGAAGAAAAAAATGGATATCTGCAACGTGAAAAACTTTCTAGGTATGTTTTATCGAAAGATTCAGGTGAAGTAAAAAGAAATAAGTCTGTATCGGCATTTTCTTTTCAAGGAGAGAAATTATTGGTTCAAGTCGAAAAGGACGAAACCGGCACAAAAGGTCCAAGATTGACAGGAATCATAGAACTTTATGGTGAGTCGGTGATCCTGTTACCAAAAGGAAGGTCCGTTTCGGTTTCAAGAAAAATTCCTGACAAATTGGAAAGACAAGCATGGGAGAAAATGGCCACTCGTATCAAAACAGAAGAGGAAGGCCTTATTATCCGAACTTCTGCCCAAGGGCAATCGGAACAGAAAGTTAGCACAGAAATTGAGGAACTTCGGAAACAATTTGCTGACTTGATAAAGGCTTCTGAGCAACGAAAAAAACCAGGCATTCTCGTAAAAAGGGATTTATTTTTAGCTCAAATTGAGAAGGAATGTCGAATCCTTACTTCAGGAGAAGTTCTAGTAGATGACCTAGGGCTAAAACAAAGGCTTGAAAAGTTCGTGCGAGAGAATGTCACTGTAACCTACTATCAGGGGAAAGAGAATATATTCCATGTTCATCATATTGAACATGAGATTGAGCAAGCCTTACATAGGAATGTTGAGTTGGAAAATGGCGCCTATTTGGTAATAGACCAGACCGAGGCACTCACTGTAATTGATGTAAATACCGGGAAATTTTCTGGAAAGAATCATTTAGCAGAAACTGTCGTTAAGACCAATTTGGTTGCGGCAGTGGAGGTAGCCAAACAATTACGCTTGCGAGACATCGGCGGAATCATCTTAATCGATTTTATTGATATGAAAAATGAACAGGATCGCATGCAAGTTCAAAAAACATTAGAAATAGAGCTAAGTAAGGACGAGAAGCAATCTAAGGTGATAAGTTTCACTGCTTTGGGCATTCTGCAGCTAACGCGAAAGAAGACGAAACAAGCCTTGTCAGAAGCCTTGACGGTAGCCTGTCTGGTGTGTGAAGGGAGTGGACGGGTCCTTAGCCCAGAAACAGTAGCGTTCCGGCTTGAGAGGGAGCTGTGGGAACATCGTTTTACTGACAATGAAGCGGTTTGGATTGAAACAACGGAAGAAGTTCGTTCTGTCTTTTCTGGGGAAAATAACGTTCATCTATTCCGTTTTCAAGAACTGCTAGGTTTGACCATTTTTCTCACGCTTCAATCAAGTGCCAAACCTTTTTATCTTATTCGGCAATTTGGCAAGGTCCAGGAGCTTAAGGCGAGAATCCAGCTGTAATCACCTTTTTATCTGTAAGGCTGTGTTAAAGCTCATCGTTGTTTAGTAACGATGTTGATTGGAGCGGAAGGTGCGAGACTCCTGCGGGATTAGCGGGACAGGTGAGACCCCACAGGCGCTTTAGCGCCGAGGAGGCTCACCGCCCGCCCCGCGGAAAGCGAGCATCCTGGAGCGGAAATCAACAGACAAGTTTAACAGAGCTATCTGTAAAAATAGTAGGGTGGTATCCTTTGCCTATCAAGATTTTCTGTTGACATGATTAGGATAATTATGATAGGATTCTAATGTTATGTTTATAGCACACCGCACATAACAGGTACTAAGTTTTTGCTTTAATTAGCAATCCCCTGTAATGGCGAGTCTTAATCTATAAGGAGGTGCAAGTTATGTACGCAATTATCGAAACTGGCGGTAAGCAAATTAAAGTAGAAGCAGGTCAAGCTGTTTATATTGAAAAGCTTAACGCAGAAGCAGGCGAAACAGTTACTTTTGACAAGGTTCTTTTCGTTGGCGGCGAAACTGTAAAAGTGGGTAGCCCTGTTGTTGAAGGCGCAACTGTTACAGCTAAAGTTGAAAAACAAGGTCGTCAAAAGAAAATCATCGTTTTCAAGTACAAGTCAAAGAAAAATTATCGTAAAAAGCAAGGTCATCGTCAACCATACACAAAAGTTGTGATTGAAGCAATCAACGCGTAAGGTTTAATACGATGATTCGAATTAAGATTAATCGTACTGAATCCGGAAAAATTCATATGTTTTCAATGAGTGGACATGCCAATTTTGCTGATCACGGCGAGGATATCGTTTGTGCAGGAGCATCCGCAGTTTCCTTTGGTACCCTTAATGCTATCGAAGTGTTAACTGGCTTCGTACCAGAGGTTGACCTAGGAAAAGATGGCTTTCTCCGATGTGTATTCCCAGACAATCTAGCAGAGGATATACAAGAGAAGGTTCAATTGCTTCTTGAAGCAATGGTTGTTTCATTGAAAACAATTGAAAGAGAGTACGGAAAGCATATAAAAATAACCTTCAAAAAGTAGGAGGTGGAATAAATGTTAAGATTAGATCTTCAGTTTTTCGCTTCTAAAAAGGGAGTAGGTTCTACTAGAAACGGTCGTGATTCACAATCTAAGCGCCTTGGTGCTAAGCGTGCTGATGGCCAATTCGTTAGTGGTGGATCTATCCTTTATCGTCAACGTGGTACAAAGATTTATCCAGGTACAAACGTTGGTCGTGGTGGCGATGATACTCTATATGCAAAAGTTGACGGAGTCGTTAAATTTGAGCGTGTAGGACGCGACAAAAAACAAGTAAGTGTTTATCCTGTAGCACAAGAAGCGTAAGCTTTTTAACAGTGAACTCTAACCGTTTCGGTTAGAGTTTTCTTTTTTATTGTCTTTGTTAAACTAGAATGTTGATCTCCGTTCCAGGCACTTGCTTTCCGCGGGGCGGGCGGTGAGCCTCCTCGGCGCTAAAGCGCCTGTGGGGTCTCACCTGTCCCGCTGCTCCCGCAGGAGTCTTCGTGCCTTCCACTCCAATCAACATTGGGAAAAAAATCAACATTGAGCTTTATCACAGCCTTTTTATTAACTTTATTAGAGCTCCAGTCAATATGTCTTTAGCCGCGTAATTCCGCTTTTTTTGCTAAATTCTTCTTTTTTCGTTACGCAAAGTCTGTTTTTTGATATACTATCAGCAAGTAGCCTTATGATGCTAATATGACTATTTAGGAGTGCAGGTATGAGAAAAGACTGGAGTACCGTCGAAGTCCTTGCACATGCACGGCACGACTGGTTGAATAAAATACAATTAATTAAAGGTAATCTCGCTTTAAACAAAATAGAGCGTGTCAAACAAATTATCGATGAAATTGTAATCGAGACAAAACAAGAGGCAAAATTGTCGAACCTTAAAATTCCTCGTTTTGCATCATTACTACTTACAGCCAACTGGGAAGCACACTCCTTTCAGCTTGAGTATGAAGTGGTCCATGAATCTGGCGTTATCTTAAGCTTGGATGATCATCTTCTCTCCGAATGGACAAGTTCATTTTTTGAATGCTTACATACAGCAGTTGATGAAATTCATGAAAATAACCTTGCAGTTTCCGTTGAAACACAAAAAAATGGAATTCGTTTCTTTTTTGATTTTAGCGGAATAATAAAGGATAAGAACAAGTTACAACAGTTTCTAGACGCAAATCATAACAACCAACTTACGATAAAGGTATTGGAATTCTCTCAACAGGAACTTGCATTAGATACTTTTATGCCATTTAGATAGGAATGGTTATGAAAAGAGAGATTCTCGTCTTGAAAGAAAATTTGTTTTGTACTTAGTACAGACGGGAGGAACAAAAATGTTCGTCGATCAGGTGAAAATTTATGTAAAAGGCGGAGACGGCGGGAACGGAATGGTTGCATTCCGCCGTGAAAAATATGTCCCTAAAGGTGGTACAGCTGGTGGGGATGGTGGAAAAGGCGGGGACGTTGTCTTTGAAGTAGAAGAAGGCTTACGTACGCTAATGGATTTCCGCTACCAACGCCATTTTAAAGCACCACGTGGTGAACACGGGATGTCTAAAAATATGCACGGGAGAAACTCTAAGGATCTCATCGTGAAAGTACCACCGGGAACAGTCGTGTCAGATGAGGATACAGGCGAGGTCATCGGTGATTTAACGATGCACGGACAAAGAGCCATCATTGCAAAAGGCGGTAGAGGTGGTAGAGGAAACTCAAGATTTGCTACGCCATCTAATCCGGCACCAGAACTTTCCGAAAATGGTGAACCAGGCCGTGAACGAAACATCATGTTAGAGCTGAAGCTTTTGGCTGATGTAGGCTTAGTAGGTTATCCAAGTGTTGGTAAGTCAACACTTCTATCGGTTGTCTCTTCAGCGAGACCAAAAATTGCCGAATACCATTTTACAACGATTGTCCCAAATTTGGGAATGGTTGAAACGGAAGATGGCAGAAGTTTTGTATTAGCGGATCTTCCAGGATTAATTGAAGGGGCCCATTCTGGTGTTGGCCTTGGACATCAATTTTTACGTCATATTGAAAGAACTCGTGTCATTGTGCATGTCATTGATATGGCAGCAACAGAGGGGCGGGATCCCTACGAAGATTATCTATCAATCAATAAAGAATTGGCACAATACAATTTACGCTTAATGGAACGTCCACAGATTATCGTTGCTAACAAAATGGACATGCCAGGGGCAGAAGAGAATTTGAAGGTCTTCAAAGAGAAGCTAAATGATGAATATCCGGTCTATCCTATTTCAGCTATTTCTAGAAAAGGATTACGTGATTTGTTGTTTGAGATTGCCGATAAAATCGAACAGACTCCTGAATTCCCGCTAATAGAGGAGAAAGAGGAAGAGGAAGTTGGCCTCCATCGCGTTGTTTATAAACATGAAGCGGAGCAAGATGAATTCTTGATTACTCGTGAGTCGGACGGAACCTTCGTAATTTCTGGGGAAAAAGTCGAAAGATTGTTTAAAATGACTGATTTTTCAAGAGACGAATCAGTTCAGCGATTTGCACGTCAACTTCGTAGTATGGGAATTGACGAAGCGCTCCGTCAAAAAGGTGCGAAAGATGGAGATGCGGTTCAGTTGTTAAACTACGAATTCGAGTTTATTGAATAGACCTACGCAATTACGGGGTGGAGAAATGAGACATGATAAATTCGATAAAAAATTCTTTTTAGTTCGTGAAGACGTTCTGCCTGAGGCGATGAAAAAAACTCTGGAAGCAAAAGAGATGATTGAAAGAGGCAAAGCGGAATCAGTTTGGGACGCCGTAAATCGTGTCGATTTAAGCCGTAGTGCATTTTATAAATATCGTGACACGGTGTTTCCATTCCATACGATTGTGAAAGAAAGACTTATTACATTATTTTTTCAACTGGAAGACCGCTCTGGGACTTTATCAAAACTCCTGGAAGTTGTCGCTGTTTCCGGTTGTAATGTGTTAACCATTCACCAAACGATTCCGATTCAAGGCAGAGCAAACGTTACACTTTCGTTAAATGTTGCAACAATGGGGATTGACCTTGATGAGTTGCTTACACAACTTAAGCGGCTTGAATTTGTAGAAAAAGTTGAGGTGTTGGGATCTGGGGCATAGATGAATCTATGTCCTTAGATTTCAACCCGATTTTTATTGGGGGAGAAATCGTGAAGGTAGGATATTTGGGTCCGAAGGCGACCTTTACAGATATTGCAGTTCGTAAAATGTTTCCTGAATACACAGGAGTACCGTATTTAACCATTCCAGAATGTATGGATGCGGTTGTTTTAGGTGAAGTGGATCTTGCAGTTGTTCCGTTGGAAAATGCACTTGAGGGTTCGGTTAATATAACCTTGGATTATTTAGTTCATGAAGTGGACCTGCCTATTCTTGGAGAAATTAATGTGCCGATTCGTCAGCATTTCATGGTTCATCCTGATCATAAGGATACCTGGAAAGAGACCAATCGGATCTTAAGCCACACACATGCCATTGCTCAGTGCCATAAATTTTTACACTCAGAATTTAAAGGTGTATTTTGCGAAAATACGACTTCAACGGCTGCAGCTGCACAGTATATTCAGCAGCATCCTGAAATAAAAGCAGCAGCAATTGCCAATGATTTGGCTGCAGAGGAATACGGTCTAACCATCGTAAAACCAGACATTCACGATATATCATTCAATCATACCCGATTTATCATTTTGGCAAAAAAAACTTTAGCATTGTCTGAGGATCATCCGCATTTTCATGGTTATAAAACTACGATTATGGTGACCCTCCCTGCTGATCATCCAGGTGTTCTCCATCAAGTATTATCAGCATTTGCTTGGCGTAAGCTTAATTTATCTAAAATTGAGTCTCGTCCAATGAAGACGGGGTTAGGAAATTATTTCTTCATTATCGATATTGAGATGAAGGTTGATGATGTGTTAATTCCTGGTGCGATGCAAGAGCTTGAAGCTGTAGGCTGTAATGTAACCTTACTAGGAAGCTATCCTTCCTATAACCTAAAGTAGGCTAGAAATAAAAGGGTTTCGTCCATTTGATGTGGACGAAACCCTTTTGTTTTTTTTGCTGTGTTAAAGTAGAATGTTGATTTCCGCTCCAGGATGCTCGCTTTCCGCGGGGCGGGCGGTGAGCCTCCTCGGCGCTAAAGCACCTGTGGGGTTCACCTGTCCCGCTGCTCCCGCAGGAGTCTCGCACCTTCCGCTCCAATCAACATTGTGCATAAAATCAACATTGAGCTTTAACACAGCCATCTTTTTTAAAAGTAAGGAAGTATAAAACTTTGAACTAGAGAACTGTTTAGCTCCATCGCCCTTGCGGCTAGATTGCTTGCGCTTTTCTTATTCTATTAAGAAATTAGCCATTTCTAGGGCTTGAACCGCATCATCTAAAATCTTTTCAGATGGGGCGGAAATGGTGTGAAGATGGATTCCATTCGTTAGTTCAGATAAATAGGTTGCTTTCGTCATCCTAATTTTATCCATAAAGTGCTTTACATCCTTCCGATTGGCCACCATAATTGAAGCGGTTAAATCGCCATAAACAGGATGCTCGATCTTGACATCTCTTACCGTGACTCCATGATCGACCAGAATGATTAATTCTTCTTCTGTTCGGTCCGGGGGATGATTGCACGCTATCGTACGTTCATAAATGGAAGAGGAAGTAGGTTGTTTTAAATAAATATACCCTTGGCTAGTAGCGATAATCGGCTCTCGTTTTGCTTTTAAAATGGTAATATCGCCAACAATTACTTGTCTGCTTACCTTCGTTTTGGAGGCAAACTCACTTCCTGTAATGGGGACACTACTTTCTTTTAACATTTGTAAAAGAAAAGCTCGTCGTTCTTCTCCTAAAATCTTTTTTTGTTCTTTCATATTTGTACCCACCTTACCCCTGATGATTAAAAATTTTACCATACTTTCACCACTACATTAAGTAGGACCTCCGATAAAAAGTAATGAAAAAATAGTTATCACATATTATTTATTGAAAATGCATAAATATTTTTTGTGGATTGTTAGCAATTTGCCCACTTCAACATACAATGTATGGACTTATGCCACCTTAGGAGGGGAATCGTGTGAAGATCCATATCGTACAGAAAGGGGATACTCTTTGGAAAATCGCCAAGAAGTACGGCGTGAATTTTGAAGAGCTGAAAAAAATGAATTCCCAGCTCAGTAACCCGGATATGATAATGCCTGGTATGAAAATAAAAGTTCCAACCACAGGGGGAACCATAAAAAAAGAAGCCCCGTATGGAGGAGCACCGGCAACTAAAATCAGTATGGGTGCTAAAAAGGAAATGCCAATCAAAGAGCAGCCATTTGTGAAAGAACAACCAATGCAAATGCCAATCAAGGAAGCGCCAATCGCCATGCCGATTAAAGAGGCTCCAATAAAAGAGATGCCAATAAAAGAGATGCCAATTAAAGAAGCACCAATTGCACCTTACGTCCCAAAAATGCCGCAGCCTATCATTCCGGAAATTGACATCAATAATTACTACATGATGAATATGGCCAATATCCAACAACCACCACCACCACCACCGCAGCCACAATTGCCGCCTAAACCAGTGAATATTCTCCCAGTAGTCAAAGAAGAATGCCCTGAAGTACCCGTACAAATGCCAATACAAGGAGGTTGCGAACAGCCTATGTATCCATGTCCGCCATATATATATCCAATTTCACCGGTTTTGCCAGGATCAGGTTTGCCATGTCCGCCTTATCCGCAAGTTGCACCTTGTCCGCCAGTCCAAGGACCTATGCCAGGATACTATGGCATGCCTGGAGTAGAAGGTTCTGCATTTGTGCCACATGTGCATGATGAGTCTTCATCATTTATGCCAAATGCGCCAGTTCAAGGTTTTTCTGAAGCACAAGGGTTCCAACCACCAGGTGGATATCCTGCTGCGTATCCACAAGCAGCGCCATTTGCACAAGCAGCGCCATTTGCGCAAGCACCATATGGTTATCCTTCCTATCCACAAGGACCGACCGTACCCGTTTCACCAGTCTTACCGGGATCTGGCGTACCATATGGACAAATCCCATACGGCCAGACCCCTTATGGATATGGGTACCCAGAAAGAATGTATCCACAAATGCAAGGGCAAACACCTGTTTTTCCACAATATCAGGCTGAGTCAGCCGATATGATGCCATATCAACAAACACAAGGATTACCGACACAATACACAACTCCACCGCCTTTTGCAGGAAAAGCAGATTGTGGTTGCGGTGGACCGAAAGCACATGTTAGTGGAGGGGTCCCGTATCAAGGTATACCACAGTTTGTACAGGGAACACCCCCATATTCACAGGGACTAAACCCATATCCACCAGGAGTAGCGCCAGGGCAACCAGGTGTAGTAAATCCATATCCGCAAGGGATCTCACCTGTTCAAACAGGAACATCATTTTATCCGCAAGGAGGCGTTCCGTATCAGCAAGGGAATGTCCCAATTGAAACAGGGGGACCATCATATCCTCAATGGTCACCAGCTTTTGAGCAAGGAGGTGTCCCTATCCAGCAAGGTATGATGCCACAGGGCTATCCACTCCCTCAAGGCCAAATCTATTCGCCCCCATACGCTCAACAAGGCCTGTATATGAGTCCTTACGGAACTGGTCAAATGGGTGGAAGTCCAACTTCGATGCCTAGACAAAGCGATGAAAGCAGTGAGTATGAAGCATAAAAATGGTGGAGACGATTTGATTACCAATCGTCTCCTCAACATTTTAAAAAAGAGCGTTCCTTTTAAAGTCAACGAAATAAAACAAATACGTAAACATGTTTATTTTGTTAAAACAGATCATAAACCGTATATTTTAAAGGGATATTCTTCCTTACAGCGCTTATATCTACAAGAAGCCTTTACTGAGTCTTTAAAAGCTGAGGGTTTTCATCATTCCTATTCATATTACAGAATATTAGAAACACCCATCTATTTTAACCAAAAATATTTTGGGTGGATTGAATACATCGAGCCCCATCGCGACCGTTTTTCGTATCAATCTTCAAGTGATCGAAAAGAAGGGATACGATTACTTAATCGCTTTCACCGTACGACCAAGAGATTGGCTAAATCGTATGAGATGATGTTACCTCGTATAAATTTATATGAAAAATGGTATGAAAGAAGTAGTCGCTTCCAAAAACATATCCCCCTTTTACGGCACTATTTAAAAGATCAAATGATTAACGAGTTAATGGAATGGTCAAAAATTTCATTAGAGGGATTGAAAAATGAAAATCTTAATTTTGGAAATGATGATCTACAACCGGTCATCCTACACGGTGATGTTGCCCACCATAATTATTTAAAGTCAAAATCGGGAAACTTATACTTAATTGATTTTGATTTAATTTCGATTGGAAATGAAGGTTCTGACCTGCTCCAGTATGCGAACAGAATTTTTCCATTCATTAATTGGTCCATGCATGAATTATCAAAATATGAACACATTAATAAATATTTAAATAACCGGGCGTTTTTACTAGCATTGATGTATCCTACTGATATTTTTCGTGAATGGACTAGAATTATTAAGGATAAGACCTACCAATCGCCTGAAAAAATACTTCCTGTCATGGAACTAACGGTTGATCAATTTCATTTAAGAAGACAATTGATAAAAGACCTAAAAAATGTGGTAAAATAACTTGGAAATATTGTACTCGAAAGGAAGTATTAACAGATGGAGCAAGTCATTGAAAAATTGGTGCAATGGTTACAGCAAAAGGTGAAAGAGTCAGGTACGAATGGGGCAATTGTTGGGGTAAGTGGTGGAATTGATTCAGCAGTTGTAACCCACTTAATAAAAAGGGCATTTCCTAATGATTCCGTTGGATTAATTATGCCAACTAAAAGTAATCCTAAAGACAGGGAAGATGCATTAAAAGTAATTGAAAGCTGTGGGATTAAGCATTTTACTGTTGAATTAACAGAAACTCATAATACATTATTTTCGGAAATTGAATCTCAGTTAAAAGAAACGGGAGATTGGAATGAAGAAAAGTCAAAATTAGGCGATGCAAACACAAGAGCTCGTTTACGTATGACCACTTTGTATGCAGTTGCTAATAATTTTGGTTATTTAGTGGTGGGGACAGATAACGCTGCTGAGTGGCATACTGGATACTTCACAAAATATGGTGACGGTGGAGTAGACTTAGTGCCCCTCGTTCATTTTACGAAAGGGGAAGTGCGCGAGCTTGCTAAAGCTTTAGGTGTGCCTGATGAGGTAATTAATAAGGCTCCAAGTGCTGGTCTTTGGGAAGGTCAAACGGATGAGAATGAAATGGGTACAACATATAATATGATTGATCGGTATTTAAAAGGGGAAGAAATTCCTGAAAAGGATCAAAAAATTATTGATCGACTGCATGCTGTGTCAGAGCATAAACGCAATCTAGCGGCTGCACCTCCAAAATTTTAACTGGACTTATCTTACAGAATGAAACAACCCTCTCACACACAAGCTAAAAATGAGCTAAAGGCTCAATAGCCGCGAGGGGGTTTTTCGCTTGAATAAAAAATCATTACTTTTACCGATTGCTGGCTTTATCTCAATAGCACTAGCAGGCTGTAGCAATAATGGTGAGTCTGCGGGGCAGGCACGACATGTGCAAAAAACACAGCCACTCGGATATTATTCAAATGAAAAGCATCATAATGGCAATGCTCGTATTCTTGATGATAATGACGGTCCTGTAACAGAAATAATGGATCATTCCTTTGGCTCTGAGGGGAAATATGAGCGCAACCAGGAAAGTCGAATTCTTCAAGTTAGAGATGAAAATGGTAATCCTGAAAATCCAACTAAGCCGTTAGCGACAAAGGATCGAAACTTTTTTCAAAAGGACAATCGTTATAGTACAAGCGATGTCAATTACCACGGACATCTAGATGGAAAACAAAGAAAGCTTCGAAGTACGAATGACACAGTTTATGAAGTAAGACTTGCTGATAAAATTGATGGCGTCGCTGCAACAATTCCAAATGTCCAAGATGTCCATTGCGTTGTTTATAAAAACAATGTTCTGGTGGCTGTGGATGTAGCGGATGTTAGTAAAGAAGCGCAAACTAGACAAAAAGTGCTTCAAGCAGTTCAGCCTTATTTAAAAGGGCGTTCGGTAAACATAGTAACCGATGAAGCAACCTTCAGTAGAATTCGCGATATCGAGAATAACATTCGTGGTGGCAGGCTTCGAGACGGGATCGATATGAATATCAGAGATATTTTCGACTCGGTAAATAATCAGTCACGATAAACTTGGGTTGAATGTAGAGCACCAGGGATGAGCTTTAGGTCTAGTAAAAAACACCAAGGCCAATCAACGGCTTTGGTGTTTGATTTTGTTAGTGATAATCAACCGGTACCTCTGGACTACTTTTTATTCAAATTATACATTCGGAATAGTAAAATATCTTTGTTTATCGAACATTGCCAAAAACTTGACATTTTTGATTAGATTTTATGGAGACTAATAATTAACCAGTATTCTGATGTAGATGGATAATTTCCAAATAAATGGTCATTATAACATTGTCATGGATTGAAGTTTTCCGTTTTCCTATTTTTAAAAGAGGTGGTCATTTATGAATGCCAGAATGTCCGTACTAAGTGCAGTTGCAGCCAGCTTCCTGCTTGTTTTTTTTCATGAGTCAATTGGGTGCGCAGAAGGGAAGGCGGTATCTAGACATGAGGCAGAGATTCAGAGAGTAAAGGTAATTTTACAAAGAGTCTATTTAGATGGAGATTTAGGTGAGGAAATCGTAATGGAATCTGTTTTAACAAAACAGGAAATTCAAGAAAAATACAAACAGTGGCAATTAATTGAACAGCAAGGGAATATATTGATTTTCCGAAACCAAGTAGATGATATTTCCCCGCTACTTAAAGCAAATGGATACTTTGGGATCACCAAAGAAGGCACGCTCACCATTTTTAATGGGAGACCCAAACATTCAAAAGTAATCCACTCATTTTTTCAGATTGATGTGGGTAAGCTTGAGAGTAGAAAAAAACAGCAGTTAAAAAGAGGGATTCCTGTTAAGTCCAAGAATCGTTACCAGCAAGTATTGGAGACATTTAAGCCGTATTCAAAATTTGAATAGAGAAATAAAAAGGACCGGTTTCAATAAAACCGGTCCTTACTAATTATTTTTGAATGGCTGTAACAACATATGTATTATCTTTAAGTTCAACTGTATAAGTTACATTATCTTTTGTTTTAACTGTGGCTTTATTTGCATCGCCTTCGACCGTTACATCATCCTTTGTTGTATCTAAGATTGGTTTTGCAAAGAAAGGATCAGCCTTAACGATTGTTTGACCATCAGTTGTTTTTTGATCTGTTACGTAGTAAGTATAAATTTCTTTTGCAATATCTGCACTGTAATATTTTGATAAAAAGGCTTCTGCAGCAGCCTCATCAGCAAAAGTGGATGTAAGGACTGGTGTTGTTTCATCAGCAGCCATTTCCTTTGCAAATACTTCGTTTACTTTTCCTTCAGCAATACGAACAGCATTATACATTTTTGATTTTACTTGATCGGTTAATTCGGAAGTTTTCTCTGTTGCCTTTTTCTCTGTAGTAGTTTTAGAAGTATCATCTTTGGTAGATGAGCAACCTGCTACAGCAAACATTAATGTGAAGATAGTTAAGAATGCTAATAATCTTTTCATCTGTATTGGCCTCCAGTGAGAATTGGAATAATTTTACGACTTTATTATTATAGAATAGAAATTTATACAGTTGCAACATTTTTATTCATTCCTGCAAAAGTGTTATGATACAATGAGGATTAATGCAATAGCTAGACAATAGAGGAGCGAAGGCACTTGTTTGAATACATAAAGGGAACCATTGACTTTGTGGGTCCCGAGTACATCGTCATTGACAACCAAGGAATTGGTTATCAGGTGATTACTCCGAATCCATTTATTTTCTCAAAACAATTAGGGACTGAGGTCCGTATTTATACCTATCATTATGTTCGTGAGGATATCATGGCACTTTATGGTTTCCAGGCGCGCCAAGAAAAAACTCTTTTTACGAAACTATTAAATGTCTCGGGGATTGGCCCAAAAGGAGCACTAGCCATTTTAGCATCTGGGAACCCTGAGCAGGTGATTTATGCTATTGAAAGTGAGGATGAAGCCTTCCTTATCAAATTCCCTGGTGTTGGTAAAAAAACGGCAAGACAAATGATCTTAGATTTAAAGGGCAAATTACAATCAGTTGTTCCTGAAATATTTCCAGACCTTTTCACTGAAGATGCCAGTAGCTTTGATAGACATACCTTAGCAGATTGGGAAGAAGCCTCATTAGCGCTTAAAGCTCTTGGATATTCTGAAAAAGAAATAAGAAAAATTTCCCCAGAGCTTCAGAAAGAAAAGCTCACGACAGACCAATATATTAAGAAGGCGTTACAAAAGCTATTAAGATAGCCATTGTTGCACCTTATTTTCGCATGCAATTCATAAAGTCGCCATATAGAATGATTTAATAGGATAAACGGAGGTGATGGAACCATGGAAGAACGACTTATTTCGGGTGAAGCGGATTACCAAGACGAATCATATGAGCAAAGCTTACGACCACAAACCTTAAACCAATATATTGGACAAGATAAAATAAAGGCCAACCTTGATATATTTATTAAGGCGGCAAAGCTTCGGCAGGAGACGCTCGATCATGTTTTATTATATGGCCCTCCAGGACTGGGGAAGACGACACTAGCGACGATTATTGCTAATGAAATGGGTGTAAATATCCGTACGACTTCAGGACCAGCAATTGAACGACCTGGTGATTTAGCGGCAATCTTAACGGCACTTGAGCCAGGTGATGTCTTGTTTATTGATGAAATCCACAGATTACAAAGATCAATCGAAGAGATTTTGTATCCAGCAATGGAGGATTTTTGTTTGGATATTGTGATTGGGAAGGGTCCAAGTGCTAGGTCAGTTCGGTTGGATTTGCCTCCGTTTACCTTGGTGGGGGCGACCACTCGTGCAGGTTCAATTTCTGCGCCATTACGAGATCGCTTTGGGGTGCTAGGTAGATTGGAGTTTTATACAGTTGAGGATCTTGCCAATATTGTAACAAGAACGGCAGAAATTTTAGAAACAAAAATAGATCCGTTCGCTGCCTCAGAGATTGCCAAAAGATCGCGTGGAACACCAAGGATTGCCAATCGCTTGCTTAGAAGGGTTCGAGATTTCGCTCAAGTAGATGGTAATGGAGAAGTGGATTTTCATCTCGCAAATGAATCGCTTGAGCGATTGCAGGTGGACCGTTTAGGTCTTGATCATATTGACCATAAATTACTTAAAGGGATTATTGAAAGATTCCGTGGTGGACCAGTAGGGTTGGATACAATTGCAGCTTCAATTGGTGAAGAGTCGCAAACGATTGAAGATGTTTACGAACCCTATTTATTGCAGATTGGTTTTCTGCAAAGAACACCAAGAGGACGAGTGGTGACCGATTTAGTTTATCGCCATTTTAATATGGAAACACCTGAAATGTAACGATAAATATGAATATGAACGTAACAGGTAAAGAAGGGTGAAGGATGAAAGTAGATTTGTTTGATTTTGATTTACCGGAAGAATTGATTGCACAAGTTCCACTTGTCAATCGTTCCGACAGTAGACTTATGATTTTAAATAAGCAAACCGGAGAAATAAAACATGAAATTTTTAAAGATATTACCGATCATTTCCAAGCAGGAGATTGTCTTGTCTTAAATGATACAAAAGTCCTTCCAGCCCGATTATTTGGTTCAAAAGAAGAAACTGGAGCCAATGTTGAGGTATTGTTGTTAAAGCAAGTCGAAGGGGATCGTTGGGAAACCCTTGTCAAACCAGCAAAACGGATAAAGGAAGGTACGAAAATTACCTTTGGAGACGGACGCCTTACTGCTATATGTGTCGGGACTTCGGATCACGGCGGAAGAACCCTTGATTTTGGGTATGATGGTATTTTTTATGAGGTACTCGATACATTGGGAGAGATGCCGTTGCCACCTTATATTAAAGAGCAATTAGAGGATCGGGATCGCTATCAAACCGTTTTTGCACGAGAGCGTGGCTCGGCAGCAGCACCAACGGCAGGTCTTCATTTTACAGAAAGCCTTTTAAACGAATTAAGGGACAAAGGTGTTGATATTGCGTTTATCACTTTGCATGTTGGACTTGGAACATTCCGGCCTGTTAGTGTAAATGATATAAACGAGCACGAAATGCATGCTGAGTTTTACCAAATGACTGAGGAAACAGCTCAATTATTGAACAGGGTAAGAGATCAGGGAGGCCGGATTATTTCTGTTGGTACAACCTCGACGCGGACGCTTGAAACCATTGCCTCAGCGCATGACGGGAAGTTTGCCCAAGCTAGTGGCTGGACCAATATTTTCATTTATCCAGGCTATCAATTTAAGGCAATTGATGGGATGATTACTAACTTTCATTTACCTAAATCAACATTAATTATGCTGATTAGTGCATTGGCGGGGCGAGAGAATGTCCTGCGTGCCTACGAAAAAGCTGTTGCTGAAAAATACCGATTTTTCAGCTTCGGTGATGCAATGTTAATCGTTTAACTGAAAAAAAGGAGGACAGAATTAATTGTCTGCGATAACCTATGAATTAATTAAAACATGTAAACAAACAGGAGCACGACTTGGGCGTGTCCATACACCGCATGGTTCTTTTGATACACCTGCATTTATGCCGGTTGGGACATTAGCTACTGTCAAAACCATGTCTCCCGAAGACATTAAATCGATGGGAGCAGGAATTATTTTGAGTAACACCTATCATTTATGGCTCCGACCAGGAAATGAAATTGTCAAAGAAGCTGGTGGACTGCATAAATTTATGAACTGGGACCGGGCAATTTTGACGGATTCAGGAGGTTTTCAGGTCTTTAGTTTAAGTGATTTTCGCAAGATCGAAGAGGAAGGCGTTCACTTCCGAAATCATTTAAACGGTGATAAATTATTTTTATCACCTGAGAAAGCAATGCAAATTCAAAATGATCTTGGTTCTGATATTATGATGGCTTTTGATGAATGTCCGCCGTTTCCAGCCACATTTGAGTACATGAAGAAGTCGGTTGAAAGAACCTCAAGATGGGCCGAGCGTTGCTTAACAGGTCACCAACGACCAAATGATCAAGGCTTGTTCGGAATCGTCCAAGGGGGCGAATACGAAGAACTAAGGAAATTGAGTGCAAAAGACCTAGTTTCTTTAGATTTCCCTGGTTACGCAATCGGGGGGCTTTCGGTTGGGGAACCAAAGGATGTCATGAATCGGGTCCTCGAGTTTACAACACCGTTATTGCCAACGGATAAACCAAGATATTTAATGGGGGTAGGCTCTCCTGATTCATTAATTGACGGAGCTATTCGTGGGATTGATATGTTTGACTGTGTGTTGCCAACGAGGATTGCTCGTAATGGGACGTTGATGACAAGCTCGGGTAGATTGGTTGTTAAAAATGCCAAATTTGCTCGTGATTTTGGGCCGATTGATGAGGAATGTGATTGTTACACTTGTAAAAATTACAGTCGCGCTTATATTCGTCATCTCATTCGATGTGACGAAACATTCGGAATACGGTTAACAACTTACCATAACTTATATTTTCTGTTAAAATTAATGGAGCAGGTCAGACAAGCTATTCGAGAAGACCGCTTAGGTGACTTTAAAGAAGAGTTTTTTGAAAAATACGGCTTCAATAAGCCTGATGCAAAAAACTTTTAACCTATATATTTACTTGAAAGGAGGGGAAAAGATGCAAGGAGGATTACTTGGAACAGTTGGTCCACTTATTCTAATGTTTGCTTTGTTTTACTTTTTATTGATTCGTCCTCAACAAAAGAAACAAAAATCAGTAGCACAAATGCAAAATGAGTTGAAAAAAGGGGACAAAATCGTTACGATTGGTGGTCTGCATGGTATTATTGATGCTTTAGACGAAGGAACTTTTGTCATTAAATGTGGCGATGGAAGCCGTCTTACATATGATCGTAATGCAGTACGCGAAGTAACAGAAAAACTCGAAGATAAAACGATTAAATAAATAAAAAGGAAGCAGACAAACGTTCTGCTTCCTTTTTACTTTTATACCGTCCTAGTTTTTGATGAGGTAAGATTCACTCCTAGAATGCCGCCCATCATGGCGATTAAGATGAAGCAGGTGTGGTAAATGAGCTGCTCTTTGTCAAATAAACTATTAAGCCCAAGATACTGAAAAAGGAATAAGATGATTGAGTTTAGTAATCCAGTGGCTCCCCCAAGCATCCAGCCTTTTTCCTTTCCTTTGCCTCCTGAAATAAAACCTCCAAGAAATAATGAAATAAAGGACACAGCCGTAATTACAACCTGTAAACTAGCTTCCTGAATAGAAGAAAATTTTAGAATGAAGGCAGAAATTAGGCTGCTTACAATGGCAATGATCAAAATTGTAGCTAATCCGTGTAATACGGCTAGACCGAATTGTTTAGATGTAATGTTCATCCACTCCTTCGAGAATGATCTAGCGCAACCGCCAAGCCCCGTTTCAACATCGATACCTGGACGCTTCCGCTTTTCTTAGTACAAACATATTCAGCTTATGAATGGAATAGAATCTAAAGTTTTGCTCGCCCTGCTGTTAATTGGAAATTTCTTCAACTCATGATTTTAGCTTGATTGCAAACACTAGAATGGGCTAAATTTTGAGAGGAAGGGAAATGATGGCGGAGTATTTCATTATAATATTTAGAACATTGCTGCTTTATTTGCTCATTTTAATGATGTTTCGCTTAATGGGTAAACGGGAAATTGGCGAATTAAGTTTGTTAGATTTAGTTGTATTTATGATGATTGCTGAAATGGCAGCAGTGTCGATTGAAAATACACATGAACCAATTATGCGCACAATTCTACCAATGCTACTATTGATGGTGGTACAAATTGTGTTTGCTTTTATTTCTATTAAAAGTAAGAAGTTTCGTGACCTTATTGATGGGAAACCAACGATTATTATTAATAAGGGGAAAATTGATGAAACTGCAATGAGAAAACAACGCTATAATTTTGATGACCTCCTTTTACAATTAAGAGAGAAAGACATTCCTAACATAGCGGATGTTGAATTTGCTATTCTCGAAACTTCTGGTAAACTGTCGGTTATCGAAAAAGAAAAGAATAACGGCCAAACAAAAAGTGGTGGATATTCAGTTCCCTTAATCATTGATGGAACAATTCAAGAAAATAATCTTGTGACGATAAACAAAACAAATCTATGGTTAAGGCAGCAATTACGTCAAAAAGGATATTCAAATACAAAGGATATTTCGTTTTGTAGCTATCAAGATGGTGATTTTTTTATCGATATAAAGGATAAACAATAGAATTTCAGGAATTTTTCTCGTCTATGATCACTATCGTTTCACGTTTTTTTCAAGCCTCATTAGTGGAATATCCATTTAGATAGTGGTCTTCCAATCCAAGGGATACGTTTGACATCATCCTTATATACTAATTTGAAAACGAATAGGAGAATTACGTAAAGAATGGACATTTCGAATGTAGCAATGATGACTTTGACATAAAGTGGTGCTGTGATTGTGAAATGATCCATTATCCAAAATCCGCACCATGTAGTAAGTCCGATAACAATAAACGTTTTTAAATATTCACGGACATAAAAAGAAAACGAAATTTTTTTTAAAACGGTGGCAAAATGGAGAAAAGTTACCAGGACAAACCCGGTTATAATCCCTAATGCGGCCCCGTTGATCCCGAAGCTAGGTTGCCTTGCCAGCAGAAAAATGACTGCAGTCTTTACTACTGCCCCAATGAGACTGTTGATCATGGCGGCCCTTGCTAAGTTTAGAGCCTGCAGGGCTGCTTGCAATGGACCTTGATAGTAATAAAATAAAAAAAATGGGGCCATAATTTTAATAAATTGCGATCCACTTGTGGAGCCATACATCACCTTCATCAGTGGATCAGCCAATACAAACAGTAAGACAACAGAGATACCACCAGTTAGAAACGTGAACCTGAGTGCTTGTTGGAGGCGATACTCGATCAATTTTTTATCATTGTTAGAGTTGGCCTCACTAATTGCTGGAACAAGTGAAGTGGCTAATGAGTAGGTGATAAAGGATGGAAGTAACAAAAGCGGCATCGCGTAACCAGTCAATGCCCCATATTGTTTTGTAGCCGCGACCGTGGCTACTCCTGCAAGTGCAAGACTGTGCGCGACAACAATTGGTTCAAAAAACCAAGAAACCGAACCGATCATCCGGCTTCCTGTTGTTGGTAGCGCGATGGTCATCAGCTCGTTAAAGGTTTCTTTTCCTGAATGAATAAATTTAAAGAAATCCTTACGCAATTTAAAACGCTTCTTTATTTTAAAAGAAGTCACTAAATAAATAAGAGAGACTAATTCTCCAATTACAGAGGAGAACATGGCTGCGGCTGCGGCATATTCAATTCCATAAGGTAAAAATGTTTTGGTTAAAACAGCAATTAAGGTGATGCGAACGATTTGCTCCAATATTTGCGAAATTGCTGCCGGCTTCATATTTTGTCTTCCTTGGAAGTAACCGCGAATAACTGATGATATGGCGACGATTGGAACAATCGGGGCGATAGCGAGTAGTGGCAAATGAGTTCTTGGATCAGTAAATAAGGTTTTTGATAAATACGGTGCTAAATAGATCAGCGCAGGGGTGAAAAGGATCGATAAACAAATCGTGATAGCCAAAGAAACAACTAAAATCTTTTTTATTTTTCCGTAATCACCTTTTGCCTCAGCTTCCGCAACATTTTTGGAAATGGCAACGGGTAACCCCAGTTGGGTAATTGTGATGACTAAGATAAGAGTCGGAAAAGCCATCATATAAAGTCCGACACCTTCTTCTCCGATAAACCGGGCAATAACAATCCGGTTGATAAAGCCTAATACTCTTGTTAGGAAACCAGCGATTAATAGTATAATCGTTCCTCTTAAAAACTTAGACATCTAACTTCCCTGCCTTCTCAAACATGCTGATATCATATACAATTAACTATATGCACCAATGTGGACAAAGCATGACAAGTTGTTTCGGTAATAAACGGTAAATTGACCTGAACTTGGAGGCGGATAAAATGAATTTTGGCCATGACTATGATTGTTTTCATGAAGCAGTGTATCCAGCATTAAAAAGTAAATTGGAAGAGTTTATGCTACTTGGTTATGCAACGATATCGGAGCGGGAATTATGGACTTATTTAACAAATAAGAAGTGGCGAAAGTGTAAGGAAGACATTCACTTATATGAAATTGTCCAGGATATTTTATCTGTTCAAATCGGTGATTATATGAATTTTGCAACAGTGGAAGCATTTAAACAGCCTGATTTTTCATTTGAAAGTGAAGAGGATCGCAAGGAGTTGCTAAAATAGAAATAATATTAACGTTTTTTGACACTTGAAATGGTAAATTGACAGCTATTCCAAACTGTTTCATAATGGGATTATTGGTCAAAAAATGTTGGTCGCATGGCTGGTTAATCTAAGGAGGCTCTATACATAATGGTAAAACGGAATCGCATTGTTGTTTTCTTCCTGCTAATCATTCTAGTAGGCGGTTTGATGGGAACAACAACAAAAAATATCATCGACCGGATTAAACTGGGCTTGGATCTTCAAGGTGGTTTTGAGGTCTTATACCAAGTAAAACCAGCAGAAAAGGGTCAAGTAATTAACAAAGATATGATGGCCAGTACGGCTAAGGCTTTAGATAAACGGATCAACGTTTTAGGCGTAAGTGAGCCGAATATTCAAATCGAAGGAAAAGATCGAATTCGGATTCAATTAGCAGGGGTTGAAGACCAAAATAAAGCCCGTGAGATTTTATCCACTCAGGCGAATTTATCATTTCGCGATGTAAACGATAAATTAATGATGGATGGGTCAGATCTTTCACCAGGCGGGGCAAAGCAAACCTTTGATGAAAATGGAAAGCCGAGTGTCTCATTAACATTAAAGAGTGCTGATAAATTTAAAAAAGTAACCCAAGAAATTGTTAACATGGGTTCTCCAAACAATTTACTTGTTATCTGGCTTGATTTTGAAGAGGGAAAAGATTCTTTCAAAGCGGAAATTGCTAAGAAGGATCCGAAGTACTTATCTGCACCACGAGTAAGCCAAGTATTTAATCAAAAAACCGTATCTATTGTTGGGGATTTCACGCTTGATGAAGCAAAGACTTTATCTTCTTTATTAGATGCAGGGGCACTACCGGTTAAACTTACTGAAATTTACTCAACATCAGTGGGAGCGAAATTTGGGGAACAGGCTTTAAATAATACAGTTTTGGCAGGAATTGTGGGCGTTGTAATCATTTTCCTGTTTATGCTACTTTATTATCGCCTTCCAGGAGCAGTTGCTTGTATCTCGTTATCAGTTTATATTTATTTAATCTTGTTGGTGTTTGATTGGATGAATGGAGTTCTGACCCTCCCAGGTATCGCAGCGTTAATTCTCGGGGTAGGGATAGCTGTGGATGCCAATATCATCACGGATGAGCGATTAAAAGAAGAATTAAGGGTAGGGAAATCTTTGAAATCGGCCTTTCAGGCTGGGAATAAAATTTCCTTTAAGGCTATTTTTGATGGACACATCACGACATTTATTGCTGCAAGTGTCTTGTTCTTCTATGGGAACAGTTCAGTAAAAGGGTTTGCAACGATGTTAATCGTCAGCATTCTTGGTAGCTTCCTTACAGCTGTCTATTTATCGAGATTATTGACGGGTCTATTGGTACACAGTGGATTGTTTAATAAAAAGCTGGGCTGGTTTGGCGTTAAGCTTAGCGAAATTCATAATATAAAAGAAAACTTTGACACGATTGATTTACCGACCAAGTTTGATAAATTTGATTTTGTTAAACATCACAAAAAGTTTTTTGCATTTTCTGGGATTTTAACAGTTTTAGGGATTATCTTCTTAATTGTATTCCATTTGAACCTTTCGATAGATTTTTCAAGTGGAACAAGAGTCGAAATTATGGCTAAGGATACAATTAACTTGGCTGAGGTAAAACAGGAATTAAAATCGCTGCATTTAAATGCTGAAGATATCGTCCCTTCTGGGAAAAATCATGAAGTCGCCGTTGCCCGTTTAAAAGGGGTCTTATCAAAGGATGAGATTTCAACACTGAAATCCCATTTCAAAGATAAGTTTGGGGCAGAACCAAACGTTGGGACTGTTTCCTCAACAGTTGGGAAGGAATTGGCGAAAAATGCAATCATTGCTGTAGCCATTGCTTCAATCGGGATTATCATTTATGTAACATTACGGTTTGAAATGTACATGGCGCTTGCCGCGATTGTGGCATTGCTACACGATGCATTCCTCATCGTGACGGTGTTCAGTATCACAAGGCTTGAAGTAGATTTGACCTTTATTGCTGCTGTTTTGACCATTATTGGTTATTCCATTAATGATACGATTGTTACGTTTGATAGAATGCGCGAAAATATGCATAAGAAAAAGCGCTTGAAGACTTTTGATGATATTGTTGATGTTGTGAATACAAGTCTTCGCCAAACACTTCGACGCTCAGTGAATACGGTGTTAACGGTAATCATCACGGTAGTGGCATTGTTGATTTTCGGAAGTGACTCAATCCAAAACTTCTCTATCGCTTTGTTAATCGGTTTGATCACTGGAATGTATTCCTCTATCTTTATTGCCGCACAATTATGGCTGGTTTGGAAAGGTAAGGAATTGAAGAAAAAAGGTATTATCCGTACGGTTAAGGAAAAACGCAAATACTCCGATCAACCGCAAGTTTAATTAATATAGAGACAATCCACACCTGGGTTGTCTCTTTTTAATGTCTGTATTTTCAATCGTTGAAACGGCTGACAAGCTTCTGTATAATAAAAAGGTTGAGGGGTGTAAACGAATGTTAAAATCAAAAACAAGATGGAAGGTTCGTCAGTCAAATCAAGAAAAAATCCAGGCATTGAAAACAGAACTTAAAATTTCTCCTCTTGTTGCATCATTACTCGTCAATCGAGGATTTGAAACGGTTGCAGATGCACATAATTTTTTATTTACGAATGACCAATCCTTTCACGACCCTTTTTTAATGAAAGATATGGAGAAGGCTGTCGCTAGAATTCATAAAGCCATAGATTTACAAGAGCAAATATTCATATTCGGAGATTACGATGCTGATGGTGTCAGTAGTACAGCGATTATGATGAAGATTCTTCAGGAGCTGGGGGCAAAGGTTCAATTCTATATTCCAAACCGTTTTACGGAAGGATATGGTCCGAATGAACCGGCTTTTCGTTATGCAGCAGAAAATGGAGTTAGCTTGATCATTACCGTTGATACAGGGATCGCGGCCATTCATGAAGCTAATGTGGCTAAAGAACTTGGGATGGACTTGATCATAACTGACCATCATGAGCCCGGACCGGAACTTCCGAGCGCATTCGCGATCATCCATCCAAAATTAGAAGATAGCACATATCCATTTCGTGAATTAGCTGGTGTCGGTGTGGCCTTTAAGTTGGCACATGCACTATACGGAAAATTACCAGAGCATTTGCTCGATATCGCTGTAATTGGGACAATCGCTGACCTTGTCTCACTTACAGGAGAAAATCGCCTCATTGCTACCCGTGGGCTTCAGAAAATGAAGAATACAAAATGCGTCGGTCTTCAAGCACTTTTTAAGAAAACAGGTGTTAACCCGTCGAGTATAAATGAAGAGACAATCGGCTTTTCAGTTGCACCAAGAATAAATGCTGCGGGCCGTTTAGAAAGTGCCGATATCGCAGTTGATTTACTTTTAACAGAAGATATGAATGAGGCTAATAGTATTGCTGAGGAAATGGAAGAGCTCAATAAACAGCGTCAAGCCATTGTTAATAAAATTACTGAAGAAGCGCTTCGAGAAGTAGAAGAACACTTCCCCATCACAGATAACTCGGTATTGGTCATTGGAAAACAAGGCTGGAACGCTGGTGTAATAGGAATCGTGGCTTCAAAGCTCGTGGAAAGGTTTTATCGTCCAACGATTATTCTTAGTTTTGACGAAGAAACCGGCTTAGCAAAAGGATCGGCACGAAGTATCGCTGGATTTGATTTGTTTAAAAATCTGTCAACATGCAAGGAGATTCTTCCTCATTTTGGCGGACATCCGATGGCAGCGGGAATGACACTAAAACTTGATGACGTTGCTGAGCTTCGGAATCGATTAAATGCTCTTGCCAAACAGCAACTGACAGAAAAAGATTTCATTCCAGTTGTAAACATTGATTGTTCCGTCGACTTAACTGAAATAGATTTAGCAGTCATTCAAGAAATGCAGATGCTATCGCCTTATGGTGTTGACAATCCAAAACCAAAGGTTCTACTCGATCGTGTCGGGCTGTCTTCAATAAGAAAAATTGGTTCTGAACAAAACCATTTGAAGGTTACTTTAGAAAAGTCTTCTGCCACACTTGATGGAGTTGGCTTTGGTCTTGGACATTTATTTGAACATATTTCTCCCAATGCCAATTTATCCGTCATTGGTGAATTAGCAATAAACGAATGGAATAACATAAGAAAGCCACAAATCTTTCTGTCAGATTTAGCTGTTTATTCTTGGCAGCTTTTTGATTATCGTGGGGTAAAAAAACAACAAAAGAATTTTGATGCAATTCCTGCTGACAATCGAAAATGGATTGTTTTTCACAAAGACAATCTTAAACTCGTTCCACAGGATCAGCAACAGGATGTGTTATGGATTGATTCTATTGAACAAGCCCGATTAGCGGAAATTGATCAGGCAAATTTGGTATTGTTGGATTTGCCACCTTCAAAAGAAATGATTGAACATTTATTGTTAGGTAAAAAACCGGCACGGATTTATTGTCAGTTCTTCAAACGTGACAGTGATTTTTTCAGTACGATTCCAACCCGGGACCACTTTAAGTGGTTTTACGCTTTTCTTGCAAAAAGAGGGTCTTTTAATATGAAGCAGCAAGGTAATGATTTAGCAAAACATCGAGGTTGGACAAATGAAACAATCGAATTTATGTCACAGGTGTTTTTTGAATTGGACTTTGTTACAATAAATAATGGACTCATTTCATTGCAGGCACAGGCAAAGAAACGGGATTTAACAGAATCAAGTACTTATCAGTTAAAAATGGCACAATATTCTCTTGAAAATGATTTATTGTATTCTTCGTTTCAGCAGTTAAAAGGCTGGTTCGATGGAGTCATTCAAGAGTCGGTTAATAATGAGGAGGAAATACTAGAATGGATTTAAAACAATTTATTACGATTGTTCCTGATTGGCCAAAACCGGGAATCAGATTTAAGGATATCACGACTTTGATGGACAATGGACAAGCCTATAAATATGCCACAGATCAAATCGTATTATATGCTCTTGAAAAACAAGTTGACCTTGTTGTAGGACCAGAAGCGCGTGGGTTTATTATCGGTTGCCCTGTTGCCTATTCTTTAGGAGTGGGCTTTGCACCGGTACGGAAAGAAGGAAAGCTTCCACGGGAAACGGTTAAGGCTGAATATGGTCTTGAATATGGGAAAGATGTCCTAACAATCCATAAAGATGCCATTAAACCGGGACAAAGAGTGCTAATTACCGATGATTTATTAGCAACTGGTGGAACGATCGATGCCACGATTCGCCTTGTTGAACAACTTGGTGGAGTGGTAGCTGGAATTGCTTTTCTTATTGAGCTTTCTTACTTAGAGGGTCGGAGCAAACTTAACGATTACGATATTTTAACGTTAATGCAATATTAATTTTCATTAGAGCACTCGATTGAGGGTGCTCTTTTTTGAATAAAAATTTGTATTGTAATAAGTTGAGGTATCTTTTAAAGATTATTTCGAAAAATAAAAAAACTTTTTGACGATTCGTAATTTTGTAATATAATAGTGTTTTAGGACTTTAATTCGACAAAATTCTACCTTTCCAGAAAAATAACATTTCCTTTCTCTTTACATCTGGCCGTTTTTTTTCGATAATAGTAACAATCATTCAAATTAATATAATACAGTACAAGTCTTTAGGATAGTAAAAATACGTTAATAATAAAGGTGATTATATGGCGAACGATCAAGTCCTTAGCGCCGAACAAGTCATCGACCGAACAAAAGCATACTTAAATGTTGAGCATGTAGAAATGGTGAAAAAGGCATATGATTTTGCCAAACATGCTCACCGTGATCAATATCGAAAATCTGGTGAACCGTATATCATCCATCCTATTCAAGTGGCCGGGATACTGGCTGATTTAGAAATGGATCCTGAAACGGTTGCAGCCGGTTTTCTTCATGATGTTGTCGAAGATACTTCCGTTACCCTAGAGGATATCAAGACTGCGTTTAACGATGAAGTTGCAATGCTTGTCGATGGAGTGACGAAGCTCGGGAAAATTAAATACAAATCACATGAAGAACAACAGGCAGAAAACCACCGAAAAATGTTTGTGGCAATGGCTCAGGATATACGAGTCATTTTAATCAAACTTGCTGACCGTCTTCATAATATGCGGACGTTAAAGCATTTACCTTTTGAAAAACAACGTCGTATTTCCAATGAAACACTTGAAATTTTTGCTCCTTTAGCGCATCGGTTAGGTATATCCAAAGTCAAGTGGGAACTTGAAGATACTGCATTAAGGTATTTAAATCCTCAGCAATATTATCGTATCGTGAACTTAATGAAGAAAAAACGAGCTGAGCGAGAACAATATTTAGTGGATGTCATTGAGGAAGTTCGTGCAAGAATGGGTGAAGTCTCCATTAAGGCTGAACTTAGCGGACGTCCAAAGCATATTTATAGCATATATCGGAAGATGGCTTTACAAAATAAGCAATTTAACGAAATTTATGACTTGCTGGCTGTCAGAATTATTGTCAACAGTATAAAAGATTGTTATGCAGTGCTTGGAATTATTCATACTTGTTGGAAGCCGATGCCTGGTCGCTTTAAAGATTATATTGCGATGCCAAAACCTAATATGTATCAATCGTTGCATACGACTGTGATTGGGCCAAAGGGAGATCCGCTCGAGGTACAGATCAGAACAAGTGAAATGCACGAAATTGCTGAATTCGGGATTGCAGCTCATTGGGCGTATAAAGAAGGCAAGTCGGCATCAGACATTTCATCCTATGAAGCAAAACTTACATGGTTTAGAGAAATTCTAGAATTTCAAAATGAAACAGACGATGCTGAAGAATTTATGGAATCATTAAAAATAGATTTATTCTCTGATATGGTATTTGTATTTACACCAAAGGGTGATGTCATTGAACTTCCAGCAGGATCGGTCCCGATTGATTTTTCTTACCGGATTCACTCGGAAATTGGTAATAAAACAATTGGTGCAAAAGTAAATGGGAAAATGGTTACCCTTGATTATAAGCTAAAAACTGGCGATATTATTGAAATTTTAACATCCAAACATTCTTATGGGCCAAGTCAAGATTGGTTGAAGCTGGCACAAACCTCGCAAGCAAAAAATAAAATTAGACAGTTTTTCAAGAAACAGCGTAAAGATGAAAATGTAGATAAGGGTAAAGAGTTAGTTGAGAAAGAAATTCGTAATATGGAATTTGAAATAAAAGAAATCCTAACAACTGAAAATTTGAAGCGCGTCGCGGAAAAGTTTAATTTTTCTAGTGAAGAGGATATGTATGCTGCTGTTGGTTATAACGGAGTCACTGCATTACAGGTTGCAAACCGCTTAACCGAGAAATGGCGAAAAAAGCGGGATCTTGAGCAAGTTACCAATGTATCAACTGCTGTTTCCGAGCTAAAAGGATTTCCAAATCATAAGAAAAGAGAATCTGGGGTCCGTGTAACTGGCATCGATAATTTACTTATTCGTCTTTCACGGTGTTGTAATCCTGTTCCTGGTGATGAAATTGTTGGTTTTATTACAAAAGGAAGAGGTGTTTCCGTCCACCGAGCTGATTGTACCAATATTAATACAGACGATGCCAAGGACAGACTGATTCAAGTCGAATGGGAAACAGCCTTAAATGATCGGAAAGAGTACAATGTTGATATTGAAATTACTGGCTATGATCGCCGCGGATTATTAAATGAAGTCCTCCAGGCGGTTAGTGAAACCAAGACGAATATTACTGCTGTTACGGGCAAGTCAGACCGTAATAAAGCAGCATCAATTATTATGACGATCGCCATCCACAATGTTGCTCATTTACAAAAGGTGGTTGACAGAATTAAACAAATCCCTGATGTATATGCGGTAAGAAGGATCATGAACTAAGGAGTTATCAAATGCGAATAGTTGTACAACGTAGTAAGGCTGCAAAGGTAATAGTAGACGAGGTAGTTGTCGGTGCTATTAAGCAGGGCTTTGTTTTACTAGTCGGCGTTACTCACGAAGATCAATTAGTAGATGCAGCGTTTTTAGCTGAAAAGGTGGCTAATCTTCGTGTTTTTGAAGATGATGATGGAAAAATGAATTTTTCGTTATTAGATGTTGGGGGCGAAATTTTATCAGTTTCCCAATTTACCTTATACGGTGATTGCCGAAAAGGGCGAAGACCGAATTTTATGGGGGCTGCAAGACCCGACCATGCTCTTGCTATCTATGAGGCTTTTAATGAGCTTTTACGCGAAAAGGGAATAAAGGTCGAAACTGGTGTATTCGGTGCTATGATGGACGTTCAGCTAATTAACGATGGTCCCGTGACTTTGATTGTAGATAGTAAATAAAATAGTTGTGTTGGTGGCTCTCTCATTTGAGGAGCTATTTTTTTTTAGGAAGGCTGTGTTAAAACTCAATGTTGATTTTTTTGCACAATGTTGATTGGAGTGGAAGGCGCGAAGACTCCTGCGGGAGCAGCGGGACAGGTGAGACCCCGCAGGAGCGTTAGCGACGAGGAGGCTCACCTGTCCCGCCCCGCGGAAAGCGAAGCGCCTGGAACGGAAATCAACATTCTAGTTTAACAGAGCTTAATGAAAAGAAAAAGAGGCTGTAGTGGTAACAGCCTCTTTTAAATTAACAATCATTTCTGAAAATAACTAGCCAGTCCTTGGAAGATTCCTGAAGCGGCCTGCTCCTGAAATTGAGGGGAGCTAATAAGAGTTTCTTCGGCTGGGTTACTTAAATAACCTAACTCTAATAGAACAGCATTTTGTTTGTTTTCCCGGAGAACATGGTAATCACCGTACCTGACGCCTCTATCCTTTAAATTAGTATATTGCACTACAGCAGAATGGAGGGTGGATGCTAGACTTTTTTGATAGGAATGATAATAAAAGCCAGTGGTGCCCCGGACGCTTCTATCTGTAATGCTATCGTAATGAATGCTAATAAAAGCATCAGCATTATGATAATGGGATGTTCGAACCCTTGAGTTTAGTGAAATAAATGTATCGTTTGTACGAGTTAACACCACATTGGCTCCAGCCGCTTTTAATTTATTACTTAGCAGAAGGGCGGTCTGGATGGTAATATCTTTTTCTGAAGTGCCTCTGAATCCAGACGTCCCGTCATCTCTACCTCCATGTCCTGGGTCAACAACGATGGTTTTATTTTTCAAATGGATGAATGATCCAGGTTTCTCAACCTGTTGTGAAGAACCATTTGAGTTAACAACCCAACCAGCGACATAAGCAGTATCACCATTTTTGAGATGAATTTCATACCAGTCATTAACTAGTTTTGTCGTTTCGAATGTATCTCCCTGATCAGCTCTTAACATAACCTCAGATTGAACACTTGGTTTCTTCCTGATGTTCGTGCCATTATACAAAATTTCGATCGTGCTACCTTTTAATTCAGAACTGGAGGAGGTTTGAGTAGCTCCCTTTTCTATGTACCATGCTGCAACCCATCCGTATGAACCTGATTTATATTCAATTTTATTCCAGTTATTGCTTTCTTCTAAAATTGGGAATTTATCCCCTTTATAAACTTTCCCGATAACTTTTCCGTCAAAGGAATTTTGGCTGCGAACATACAAGGTTGATGCGGTCACAGTCGCGAATGTATCATCCTTTTTCGAGCTGGGCTTAGTTTGATTTGTTGTTTGGCCTTGTTTTTGTGGTTGATCGATTGGTTCTGCAAATTGGCTACTAATCCATCCACTGTTACCAGTATAGTCAATTTTAAGCCAATCCCCTTTTATATCGGTTATTTCTGCGGTTTTCCCTTTATTAAGTGAGTCAGCAACCTTATAGCTTGTTCCAGGGCCTGATCGTACTCGCAACCCATCGGTTTTAATTTTTATTTCCCCTCCTTTATGGAACGAAGAGGAAGAGGTTGTGCTTTTTTTCTGTTCATATGTAACGAGCCAATTAGCGACCCAGCCCTTTTTATTGTTGTCAAGTTGAATTTGAATCCAATCTCCATTTATTTTAATTGCAGCAAAAGTGTCTCCTTGATTGACTTGTCCAATTTGTTGATAACTTAACCCGGGACCTTCCCGGACATTTGTATGATTTGAAGTAATTTTAATATTGCTGTTATTTGCACTCGTTTTCTGGATGGGTTGCATTCCGGAAAAACTGAGAACAAAAATAAAAATCCAAAATAAATGCTTTTTTCTCACAAAGCGCCACCCCTCTTAGACATAAATCCATTTTAACGGACTACTGTTTGAAAATCATGTTCTTTTTGCTTGTTTCTCACAAAAGAAGATGAAAAGTAACAAAAGTATGAAACATTTTTTAAGCTGATGGGAATAATAAAAACAAGAAAACTTTGCAAAGGGTGAGCAAAATGAGATATGGCAACAAGGACACGTCCGCAATTGAGGGTGAAAATCAATTGTTTGGTGTTGATTTTCATGATTTTATCCAAAGACAACAACAGGCAAATATGTTTGAATTGGCATCGGAATTTGGACTTTCCCTAATGGATGTAAAAAAATTAAAAAAGCACCTTGAGCGTTCATAATGTTTTTATCCTTGACAATCCTTTTAATGCTCCGTATCATAATATAAATAAAATGACTTATTACGACAAGAACCGATGATCGAGAATAGTAATTAAGAACCACATGAAAAGAGAAGGAACGCCGTGGCTGAAAGCGTTTCTACATGATGACTTAATGAATGAACACTCAGTAGGTTTCACTCTGAAAAAGAACGATGTCTTTAGTAGGAGCTGGACGTGTACAGGCGTTAACTGTTTGAGCGGGAGCAAAGTTTGCTTCAACTAGGGTGGCACCACGGGATTAATTACATAACTCTCGTCCCTTTGTTATTTAGGTAACAAGGGACGGGGGTTTTTTGTTTTTTATATTTATAAATAAATAGCTTTTATGATAGATTCTTGGCAGAATGAGGAAAAAAGGAATGTTTTAAGGAGGATAAACATGGCTATTCATATTCCGAGAGGAACTCAGGACATTCTCCCAGGACAAGTGGAGAAGTGGCAGTTGATTGAAAAAAAGGCAAGAGAATTATGTGAAAGATATCAATATCGGGAAATTCGCACACCAATCTTTGAACATACCGAATTATTTCAACGTGGAGTTGGAGATACCACCGATATTGTCCAAAAGGAAATGTATACTTTTACTGATCGCGGCGATAGAAGTTTAACCCTCCGACCAGAGGGAACAGCATCTACTGTAAGATCCTTCGTAGATAATAAAATGTTTGGTAACGCCACACAGCCTGTCAAACTTTATTATATGGGACCGATGTTTCGTTATGAACGTCCTCAAGCAGGTCGTTTTCGGCAATTTGTTCAATTTGGTGTTGAAGCACTAGGGAGTTCTGACCCAGCCATTGATGCAGAAGTCATTTCGCTTGCCATGAATTTATATAGAGAGATGGGATTAACAAAACTTAAGCTTGTTATTAATAGTCTTGGCGACAAACAAAGCCGGGCCAATCACCGTGATGCGTTAATCAATCATTTTCAACCAAGAATCGGTGAATTTTGTTCTGATTGTCAAAATCGGTTAATTAAAAATCCAATGAGAATTCTTGATTGTAAACAAGATCGAGAACATGAATTGATGAAATCAGCTCCATCTATCATTGAGTTTTTGAATGATGAGTCTCGTCAATATTTTGAAAAAGTACAAAAATACCTTTCAGCACTTGATGTTCCGTTTGAAATTGATCCAAATTTAGTTCGCGGTTTGGACTATTATAACCACACTGCTTTTGAGATTATGAGTGATGCAGAGGGCTTTGGAGCTATTACTACTTTATGTGGTGGAGGGCGTTATAACGGTCTTGTCGAGGAAATTGGTGGGCCTGAGACACCTGGAATTGGTTTTGCGATGAGCATTGAAAGATTCCTAGCTGCACTAGATGCTGAGGGAGTTGAGCTACCCATCACTACAGACATTGATTGCTACCTTGTAGGACTTGGGGATGAGGCGAAGGATTATACGGTTTCCTTGTTACATCAACTCCGAAAGGCCGGATTTACTGCTGAACGGGATTATTTAGATCGTAAGATTAAAACGCAATTTAAAGCAGCTGATCGACTTCAAGCGAGATTCGTAGCAGTATTAGGTGATAATGAGCTTAGAGCGAATAAAATCAATGTAAAAACAATGGCAACTGGAGAACAAACAGAAGTAGAGCTTGATACATTCATCGAAACTTTAAAAGAGTTATGCAATTAGGGGGGAATAACATGTTTGGGAGAACATATTTTTGTGGAGAAGTACCAGAAACAGCAATTGGAGAAAAAGTTAACCTAAAAGGTTGGGTATCAAAACGTCGGGATTTAGGTGGTTTGATTTTTATCGATCTACGTGATCGCACCGGGATTGTTCAGGTTGTTTTTAATCCAGCTGTATCTGAGAGTGCGTTAGCGATTGCCGAAAAGGTCCGGTCAGAATACGTTCTTGATATTAAAGGGTTAGTCATTGCCAGAGAACAAGGAACAATAAATGAAAATCTAAAAACTGGAACAATCGAGGTTCAAGTTGAGGAAATAACAATTATTAACGAGGCAAAAACACCGCCGTTTCAAATCACAGATAAAACAGAGGTAGCAGAGGATGTTCGTCTCAAATATAGATATTTAGATATGCGTCGTCCCGTGATGTTCGAAACCTTCAAAATGCGCCATCAAGTGACGAAGTCGATTCGCGAGTATTTGGACGGTGAAGAATTTCTTGATATTGAAACACCGATTTTAACAAAAAGCACGCCTGAGGGTGCGAGGGATTATTTAGTTCCAAGTCGTGTCCATCCTGGGGAATTCTATGCACTTCCACAATCACCGCAACTTTTCAAACAGTTGCTGATGGTTGGTGGGGTAGAACGATATTACCAAATTGCTCGCTGTTTCCGTGATGAGGATTTACGTGCCGATCGTCAACCGGAATTCACCCAAGTCGATATTGAAACCAGCTTTATGAGTCAAGACGATATCATGTCGCTTACCGAAACCATGATGGCTAAAATCATGAAGGAAGTAAAAGACCACGATGTCAAACTTCCATTACCACGTATGTCCTACGATGAAGCGATGAGTCGTTTTGGTTCAGATAAACCTGATACACGATTTGGACTCGAATTAACGGACCTTTCCGAAATTGTAAAGGATTCTGGGTTTAAGGTATTCACAGGGGCAATTTCTTCTGGTGGTCAAGTGAAGGCTATTAATGTTAAAGGCTCAGCGGATCGATATTCCCGTAAGGATATAGATGCTTTAACAGAATTTGTCGCTGTTTATGGGGCAAAAGGCTTGGCTTGGTTAAAAGCAGAAATCGACGGATTAAAAGGTCCGATTTCTAAATTTTTAACAGAGGAAGAACAAAAACAAATTAGCGCTGCACTTAGTGTGGAAACAGGTGACTTAGTGTTGTTTGTTGCTGATAAAAAGAGTGTTGTGGCCGATTCTCTTGGTGCTTTGCGTTTGAAGTTAGGAAAAGAATTAGACCTTATTGATACAAGCTTATATAACTTCCTTTGGGTAACGGATTGGCCGTTACTTGAATATTCCGAGGATGATGGCCGTTATTACGCCGCTCACCATCCGTTCACGATGCCTTTCCGAGAGGATTTAGAGTTTTTAGATTCAGAACCAGGCAAGGTTCGGGCACAGGCATATGATATCGTTTTAAATGGTTATGAGCTTGGTGGGGGATCATTGCGGATATTTGAACGTCCGATCCAAGAAAAAATGTTTAAGGTCTTAGGATTTTCAGAGCAAGAAGCACTTGATCAATTTGGATTCTTATTAGAAGCGTTTGAATACGGAACTCCTCCACATGGCGGAATTGCCTTAGGTTTGGACCGTCTGGTCATGCTTTTGGCGGGAAGTACAAACCTTCGTGATACGATTGCTTTTCCGAAAACTGCTAGTGCTAGTTGTTTGTTAACGGAAGCTCCTGCTCAGGTTAGTTCAGCACAGCTTAGAGAGTTATACTTGGATTTAACTGTAAAAAAGGACAAGTAATTGCCACTTTTGAATTCTTGAATCCTGATAAAAATTATGTTAATATCTAGGTAAGTTAATAAGAAAGAGTCCTGATGTGTTAGTTGAATCAGCAGATGTTTTGACCTAACATTTTAACTTCGGGAGTTTGGAGTTTTCAGGTTGCGTACACGCCTCTTTTTAGGGGACTTACATAGGCTTGGGACAGAACACCCACCTGCAGAGAGCAGGATCAAAACTAAGCAATAAGCGACGGCACGATTGGGACTTTTTTGTAAACAAACCAACACACTCCATGAATGATTCATGGAGTTTTTTCTTGTTAATAATAATTAATTCC
The DNA here is from genome assembly GCF_000242895.2 of Bacillus sp. 1NLA3E. Classification (NCBI taxonomy): domain Bacteria; kingdom Bacillati; phylum Bacillota; class Bacilli; order Caryophanales; family Bacillaceae; genus Bacillus; species Bacillus sp. 1NLA3E. The sequence continues at coordinate 3,565,108 of NC_021171.1, read as the reverse complement.
TATAGAAATACTTGTTTTTATTCCGAAGTATTATATAATCATTAACGGGAAAAAGATAAGAAGTAATTAAAATTTTATATAAGTATGTTTTTGGAGTGATTAGAGATGTTACATCAATTTTCAAGGAATGAACTAGCCATCGGTAAAGAAGGGCTGGAAAAAATGAAAGGCAGTACAGTTGCTGTACTTGGAATTGGTGGAGTAGGCTCCTTTGCCGCAGAAGCTCTTGCCAGGTCCGGAGTCGGTAGGTTGTTGCTTGTTGATAAAGATAATGTTGATATTACAAATGTGAACCGACAAGTGATCGCTTTATTATCAACTGTAGGAAAACCAAAGGCTGATTTAATGAAAGAAAGGATTAAAGATATTAATCCTGATTGTGAAGTGATCTCTCTCAAAATGTTTTACACAGAAGAAACCTACGAGCAGTTTTTTAGCTATGGCCTTGATTTTGTAATTGATGCATCGGATACGATCGTATATAAAATCCATTTGATGAAGGAATGCTTAAAGCGGAATATTCCGATGATCTCAAGCATGGGGGCAGCAAACAAGATGGACCCAACCCGGTTTCAAATTGCTGATATTTCTAAAACGCATACTGACCCACTTGCAAAAGTCATTCGGACTCGTCTTCGTAAAGAAGGAATTCATAAAGGAATCCCTGTGGTATTTTCTGATGAAAGTCCTATCGTTATTAGAGAAGATGTCCGCAAAGAGGTTGGAAATGATCAAGCGGTGATCCGAAAGGCGCAAATGCCACCATCGTCAAATGCCTTTGTCCCATCTGTTGCTGGTTTAATCATGGCAAGCTATGTCGTACGTCAGCTATTAGCTGGTATTAAAATTCAACGAGTTAAAGACGAAAAATAATAAGTTGAAAATGGCCCTTGAATGCTATCAAGGGCTTTGTATTTTGTGGCGTGAAACGCCATTTTAGTTTTGTGTGAAGCAGGTTGCACTATTTTGGATAAAAAGGTAAGTTGAAAGGGTGTAATACTCTTTAAAGAGAGAGGAGAAACGGTATGGGACCAATCGTCCAAATAGAAAATCTCACAAAAAGGATAAAGGGAAGAACCATTATCGATTCCATCAGTTTTCAAGTACATAAAGGTGAAGTATTCGGATTTTTAGGACCAAATGGGGCTGGGAAAACTACGACCATTCGGATGATGGTCGGATTAATGAACATAACATCCGGGGACATAAAGATTGCTGGTTATAGCATTCAAAGTCATTTTGAAAAAGCAGTGCGGTCCATCGGAGCAATTGTTGAAAATCCAGAAATGTATAAATTTTTATCAGGCTATCAGAACCTGCGACAATACGCAAGAATGGCAAACAATGTTACTGATGAAAAAATAGATGAAATCGTTGAATTGGTGGGGCTAACTGATCGAATCCACGATAAGGTGAAAACCTACTCGCTGGGGATGAGACAACGGCTTGGGTTAGCACAATCCCTTTTGCACGACCCGGAGGTTTTGATTTTAGATGAGCCAACAAACGGCTTAGATCCTGCTGGAATCCGCGAAATCAGAGATTATTTAAGATTACTTGCTAAAGAAAAAAATATGGCAGTGATTGTTTCAAGTCACCTATTATCCGAAATGGAAATGATGTGTGACCGAATTGGAATCATTCAAAATGGAAAGTTAATCGATGTTCAGCTTGTCCACGATTTTGTGCAAGGGACAGAAAAACTATTCGAGTTCGAAGTAGCTCCTGTCGATGAGGCGGTTAAGCTCCTAGAAAATGTCTATCCTAACAACTCAATAAAAAAGAGTGACAACAGAATTACCATGGCACAAAATAAAAAATCTGTTCCTGAAATGATAAAATTACTTGTTAACGCAGATATTGAGGTTTTTGGAGTAAGGGAAATCACCAAATCGTTAGAGGATCGCTTCCTTGAAGTTACAAATGAAAAAGGAGGACAAATCCAATGATGCCCTTAATTCAAAATGAATGGATAAAAGTTTTTCGTCGTCCTGGTACATACGTCATGATTGGTCTATTGGTGATAATGGTTTCAATTGCCGCGGCGTTTATGAAATATCAACACCTAGATGATCAGCCCTCGGAAAATGCTGGCTGGAAACAAACACTCCAAACAGAGAACGACGCGCTCAAGAAACAAATGAAACAAGTTGAACAAAGCCCAATCAACCAAGATGAATACTTCAAAAGAACCATTGCCATTAACGAATACCGAATTAAGCATAACCTTTCACCGAATGAAGCTTATACTTCATGGAGCTTTGTAAATGATGTTTCACAGCTAATCGAGTTTGTCGGATTATTTACGATTACGATAGCCGCCGGTATTGTCGCAAGTGAATTTAGCTGGGGGACGATCAAGTTATTATTAATCAGGCCAATCAGTAGGGCGAAGATTTTGCTTTCAAAATATATCTCAGTATTATTGTTCGGAGTTTTTATGCTCATTCTTTTATTTGGATTATCTACAGCCATCGGAGCGATATTGTTTGGATTCCCTGAGAACACCTCACCATATTTAAATTATTTTGCAGGGAAAGTAACAGAACAGCCAATCTGGGTCCATCTCATCATTTTTTACCTGTTTAAATCAATTAATATGGTGATGTTAGCCACAATGGCTTTTATGATTTCCGCAGTGTTTCGCAATAATTCACTGGCAATTGGGTTATCATTATTCCTTATGTTTACTGGTGGCCAAATTACCTCCCTTTTAGCGATGAAGTATGAGTGGGCAAAATATATTTTGTTTGCTAACACAGATTTAACGCGATATTTTGAAGGGACACCGGTCGTTGCAGGGATGACGTTGTCATTCTCAATCACCATGCTCTTATTGTATTTTTGCTTATTTCTATTTTTGGCCTATTTTGTTTTCAAAAAGAGAGATATCGCGGCATAAAGAAGAGGCTGACATTGCGTCAGCCTCATTTTTTTCTGATTTTTTCATAGACAGTTGCTAGCGCTTGTTCAAATTTCCCGGTTAACTTCGGCTTATAATAAATGCTGTTCTTTAATCTGTCAGGTAAATACTGCTGTTTTACCCAGCCGTTTTCAAAGTCATGGGGATATTTATAGTCAATACCACGCCCGAGCTCTTTCGCTCCTTTATAATGAGCATCGCGTAAGTGTGCGGGGACTTCACCCGACTTACCGCTGCGAACATCAGCGAGAGCAGCTTCTATGGCCAAAACCGCGGAGTTTGACTTAGGTGATAAACAAAGCTCAATGACAGCATTGGCAAGTGGAATCCTAGCCTCTGGAAACCCGAGCCGTTCAGCAGATTCGATTGCAGCAAGAGTTCTTGCACCTGCCTGGGGGTTCGCGAGCCCTATATCTTCATACGAGATCACTAACAGCCTCCTGCTGATGCTTGGCATGTCACCGGCTTCGATTAATCTACCTAAATAATGGAGAGCGGCATTTACATCACTGCCCCGAATCGATTTTTGAAAAGCCGACATGACGTCATAATGACCATCTCCATCCTTATCGTAGGAGAGACTTTTTTTCTGGATACATTCCTCGGCGGTCTTCAGGTCAATATGGACTTTTCCATCATCACTTGCGACAGTTGATAAAACAGCTAACTCGAGTGCATTTAATGAACTCCTGACATCACCATTCGAAGCATTTGCTAAATGGGTTAACGCCTCATCAGAAACTTCGGTATTGTACTTCCCAAGTCCTCGTTCAGGATCATGCAGTGCCGCTGTAAGAGCCAGCTTAATATCATCGGGACTAAGTGGCTTTAACTCAAATATTTGGCAGCGACTCCGAATTGCCGGGTTAATCGCTAAAAAGGGATTACTGGTGGTGGCACCGATTAAGGTAATCATTCCGCTTTCTAAATAAGGAAGTAGAAAATCTTGTTTTCCCTTATCAAGGCGGTGAACCTCATCGAGCAATAGGATTACTTTCCCAGACATTTTCGCTTCTGCTGCAACGATTTCCATATCTTTTTTATTGTTCGTGACGGCATTTAGCATGCGAAAGGCATATTTGGTACTGCCGGCAATAGCACTAGCAATCGAGGTTTTTCCGATTCCTGGTGGTCCATATAGAATCATAGAAGACAGTTGTTTTGCTGTGACCATTCGATTAATGATTTTTCCTTCGCCAACTAAGTGAGCTTGTCCGAACACTTCTTCAATAGTTTTCGGCCTCATTCTAAAGGCAAGAGGTTTATCTGACATATTCATCTCTCCATAGCTATTCGGTACTCTTTTAATAAGGACTCATTCCTTTTAACATATCATGAAGAAAAGAAAATTGCATTTTCTTGTGCTATAATGTGTAATACCTATCAAAATACTTAGGATTTTGATAAAATTTATTTGATATAATGCAGTTTAAGCGAGGTGTTATTAAATGGGGAATAAAAGAAAAGGACAAGTTATTCCAAGGCTATTTATATTTATCCTCGGACTAGCCCTGATGTCTTTAGGGATTTCATTGCAAATAAAAGCAAGTATAGGTGCGTCACCATGGGATGTGCTTCATATCGGTTTATTTTATCAATTCGGGTTAACGATCGGAACTTGGTCGATTATAGTTGGAATTTTCATTTTAATAACAGCTTCGTTGATTTCAAAGGAATTCCCACAATTCGGGGCATTTTTAAATATGGTCCTAATCGGTCTGTTTATTGATTTATATTTAGCACTTCCGTTTTTTTCGACACCCGACACAACAGTAGGTAAAATTATCATGCTGTTAAGTGCTATAATTATTAATGGATACGGTATGGGTATTTATATTTCTGCTCAATTTGGAGCAGGCCCGAGAGATAGCTTAATGATTGCTTTGACCTTAAAAACAGGTTGGAAGGTTAAATATGTTCGGGCATTTATGGAGGTCATGGTATTATTTGTTGGGTGGCTTTTAGGTGGCCCTGTATTTTGGGGAACGGTACTGTTTAGTATATCAATAGGGTATATTGCCGGGTTCGCTTTGCCACAATGCCAGTTCTTTACCAACAAAACGCTAGACAAGTTTAATAAACAATTAACAACAGTTAGTCATTCTTAAGTAAATTCTAAAAGAGGTGCTAGTATATGAAAATTTCTACAAAAGGTAGATACGGTTTAACCATAATGATTGAATTGGCAAAAAAACATGGTGATGGTCCGATTTCGCTAAAATCGATTGCGCAAACAAATGATCTTTCAGAACATTACTTAGAGCAGTTAATCGCTCCATTACGAAATGCAGGCTTAGTAAAAAGTATTCGTGGAGCATATGGCGGTTATGTATTAGGAAACGACCCAAATCATATTACTGCTGGCGACATCATTCGTGTCTTGGAGGGTCCAATTACTCCGGTCGAGGGGATTGAAGAAGAGGAACCTGTTAAACGTCAGCTTTGGATTCGAATTCGTGATGCTGTAAAGGATGTGCTAGACGGTACAACATTAGAGGACTTGGCTAACTTTAATGAAAATGAGGAAACTGACTCGTATATGTTTTATATTTAATTGATAAGGTTAAAAATGGTAACTAGTTAAAAGGCAGGTGGAAAAGGTTTTGGAAAGGATTTATGTAGACCATGCTGCAACTTCGCCGATGCACCCAAACGTGGTTGAAGCCATGCTTAAAGTGATGAATGAACAATATGGAAATCCATCAAGCATTCACTCATTTGGAAGAGAAGCACGCCATTTGTTGGATAATGCTAGAGAAGCAGTAGCGACAAGTATCGGAGCAAAGCCGAATGAATTAATCTTTACAAGCGGTGGAACCGAAGCAGACAATCTAGCGCTTTTTGGGGTTGTATCTGCTAACCAACATAAAGGCAAGCATATCATCACGACTGTCATTGAGCACCATGCCATTCTTCATTCCTGTAAACAACTTGAAAAAGACGGCTTTGACATCACCTATTTGCCTGTAGATGAGACTGGGAGAGTTTCTGTCCAATCGTTAGAAAGTGCTTTGCGTGATGATACGATTCTAGTCTCAGTCATGTACGGAAATAATGAAGTCGGATCCCTACAGCCAATAGCGGAGATAGGCAAAATTCTCACTAACCATCAGGCTGTTTTTCATAGCGATGCGGTTCAAGCATATGGCTTGGAAAAAATAAATGTCCATGATCTTCACCTTGATTTAATGTCTGTTTCTGCTCATAAAATCAATGGTCCTAAGGGGATTGGCTTTCTATTTGTAAAAGACGGGTTAAAGTTATCACCGCGAAGTTTCGGTGGAGAGCAAGAAAGAAAGAGACGGGCAGGAACAGAGAATGTGGCCTCAATCGTCGGATTTCACGAGGCGGTTAAACTTGTTCAAGCGGGATTAGAACAGAAGCGTGTTCAATATCAACAATTTAAACAAATAATGGTTCAAAAATTGACAGAAGCAAAAATAAACTTTTTAATAAACGGATTACTTGAAAATTCCTTACCACATGTTTTAAACTTAAGTTTTCCTGGTGTAAATGTCGAATCTATGCTAGTGAATTTGGATTTAGCAGGGATTGCCGCTTCAAGTGGTTCGGCATGTACAGCAGGTTCAATTGATCCTTCTCATGTCTTGGTTGCAATGTTTGGCAGGCAATCGGACAGAGTGACCAATTCAATCCGTTTTAGCTTCGGTATTACGAACACAACCGCGCAAATTGAAAAGGTTGGCGAAGAAACAGCTAAAATTATTAAAAGATTGACAAGTGAATGAATTTAGAAGGATCGCTATTTTAGCGAGGTGGATATAATGCAAAAAGCACCAAAGGATACACGAGTCGTTGTTGGGATGTCCGGCGGAGTGGATTCATCTGTTGCAGCACTACTTTTAAAAGAGCAGGGCTATGATGTCATCGGTATTTTTATGAAAAACTGGGATGACACAGATGAAAACGGCGTCTGTACAGCAACGGAAGACTATGATGATGTAATACGCGTATGTAATCAAATTGGCATTCCATATTATGCTGTCAACTTTGAAAAACAATATTGGGACAAGGTGTTTACTTATTTCCTCGAAGAATACAAAGCGGGAAGGACACCGAACCCAGACGTCATGTGTAATAAAGAAATAAAGTTTAAGGCATTCTTAGAGCATGCCATAAAGCTTGGTGCCGATTACTTGGCTACAGGGCACTATGCCCGCGTTGAATATCGAGACGGAGCCTATAAAATGCTTCGTGGGATTGATGAAAATAAGGACCAGACTTATTTCTTAAATCAGCTTTCACAAACTCAGCTTGAAAAAGTGATGTTTCCGATTGGTAATTTAGAAAAGTCTAAGGTGAGAGAGTTGGCATTAAAAGCAAATCTTGCCACAGCCACCAAAAAAGACAGTACTGGCATTTGTTTTATTGGTGAGCGGAATTTTAAAGATTTCCTTGGAAATTACCTTCCTGCACAGCCCGGTAATATGGAAACCTTTGATGGAGAAATCATGGGGCGCCACGATGGTCTTATGTATTATACAATTGGTCAGCGCCATGGTTTAGGTATTGGTGGTTCCGGAGACCCATGGTTTGTGATAGGTAAGGATTTGGAGCGAAATATTCTTTACGTCGGTCAAGGATTCGACCACGAAAAGCTTTATTCCGAAGCTATTATTGCTACAGATATTAGCTGGACCACTTCTAAACCTTTTGCACAAGAATTTGAATGTACGGCAAAATTCCGCTATCGCCAGCCCGATAATAAAGTTTTAGTGCAAATTTTGGATGATCAAAAGGTAAAGGTGATTTTCGACCAACCAATTCGTGCTGTTACTCCTGGACAAGCTGTTGTCTTCTATAATGGTGAAGAATGTTTAGGTGGCGCGACCATAGATACAGTGTTTAAGCATGGTGAACGCCTTACTTATGTAGGCTAATCATCGCAAAAAGTAAGCGGCTGACTTGCGTTAAGTCAGTCCCTTTTTTTGTCTTTAAATGTTATACTTTCAGTTAGAACGGAGTGAAATAAATGGATAAAAATCAACTCGGAATTGAAATGATGAAAGAAGGAAAATGGGAAGAAGCCGCTAAAATTTTCATGGAAGAAATTGAAGCGAACCCAACTGACGCTGTTGCTTATGTGAATTTTGGCAATGTATTATCGGCAGTTGGCGATTCCGAAAAGGCACTGAAGTTTTTTCAAAAGGCGATTGAACTTGGTGGCGGAGGCTCAGCCTATTATAGTGCAGGTACCTTATATTATGAAAATGAAAAGTATGATGATGCAAAAACAATGTTTGAACGTGCAGTAAAAGAGGGACTACATACAAGTGACAATTATTTTATGTTGGGAATGTGTTTAGTAAATTCGGGTAATTCACGATTAGCTCTGCCTTACCTTCAAAGAGGTGTAGAATTAAATCAACATGATTCTGAGGGCTTATTTCAGTACGGACTTTGCCTAGCGCAGGAAGGCTTGCTTGATGAGGCAATTGATCAATTGCAAAAATGCTTGAAAATCGAACCTAAGCACGCCGATGCCTATTACAATCTTGGCGTTGCCTTTGCCTTTAAAGAAAATAAACAAGATGCACTCTCAATGCTCGAAAAAGCATTAGAAATTCAGCCAGATCAAGAACTTGCTCAGAATACAAAAACTTTATTAGAGAGTATGGATCAACAAGCACATTAACCTAATCATTAAGAAAGGGGGGGATCCCGTGGAACAACAAAACTCGCTCGATTTGTTTTCGAATCAAGGGAAATTTATCAAGGGTAAACATCTTGTTACGATTTTTCATAATGAACAAAATTTATATACTGTAATGAGAATTCGCGTTGAGGAAACAAACGAGACGTATGAGGATAAGGAAGCTGTGATTACCGGGTATTTCCCCCGGGTCCATGAACAAGAATCATATATTTTCTATGGCGAAATGAAAGAACACCCTCGATTTGGTCTCCAATTTCATGCTACCCACTTTCGAAAAGACATGCCTCAATCTAAACAGGGTGTTATAAATTATTTGTCCAGTGAACTATTTAAAGGGATTGGAAAGAAGACAGCGGAAAAGGTTGTTGAAACCCTAGGGGAAAACACGATTTCTAAAATTTTGAATGAACCGTCTCTGCTTGATTCTATTCCAAAGTTGCCTCCGGAGCGAGCTAAGCTTCTTTATGACACACTCATGGAACATCAGGGTCTTGAGCAAATCATGGTCGCATTAAATCAGTATGGGTTTGGGCCACAAATCTCAATGAGAATCTATCAGGTCTATAAAGAAGAGACACTAGAAAAGATCCAAAAAAATCCCTATCAGCTTGTAGAAGATATCGAAGGAATCGGTTTCGGTAGAGCAGATGAGTTAGGGCACCAACTCGGTATTACAGGATCTCATCCTGACCGTATCAAGGCTGGGTGCCATTATACACTTGAAAATCAAAGCATTCAGGCGGGCCATGTATATGTCGAAGCTTCTAGTTTATTAGATCGAGTCAAAACACTACTTGAAGAAAATCAACGAGATATCATAGAGTTTGCAGATATATCCGCAGAAGTAATTAAACTGGCTGAAGAGGGAAAAATCATCATAGAGGACCAGCGTGTTTATTTACCATCGCTTTATTTCGCGGAAAAGGGAATCGTTAAGCACATGAAACGAATCATGGCTCAAACTGAATACGCGAACCAGTTTCCAGAATCGGAATTTTTGCTAGCCTTAGGCCAACTTGAGGAGCGCATCAGCGTTCAATATGCTCCAACCCAAAAAGAGGCAATTCAAACGGCACTCATGTCACCAATGTTAATTTTGACAGGTGGGCCAGGGACAGGGAAAACAACAGTCATAAAAGGAATTGTCGAGCTTTATGCTGAGCTTCATGGTTGTTCCCTGGATACTAAGGACTATAAAAAAGAAGAGCCTTTTCCATTTTTGCTTGCTGCACCAACTGGGCGTGCCGCCAAACGGATGTCAGAGTCAACAGGACTTCCTGCTGTTACGATCCACCGTTTACTTGGATGGAATGGGACAGAGGGCTTTGATCATCATGAGGACAATCCTTTAGAAGGGAAAATCCTTATCATCGATGAAACTTCAATGGTTGATGTATGGATGGCCAATCAATTATTTAAGGCGTTATCTGAAACCATTCAAGTGATTCTCGTTGGTGATGAGGACCAACTACCATCGGTTGGACCCGGGCAGGTTCTTAAGGATATGCTCCGCTCAGGTGTCATCCCTTTGGTTCGCTTAACCGATATATACAGACAAGCAGAGGGATCATCGATTATTGAACTTGCACATGAAATCAAGCGAGGACGGGTTCCGCAACAAATATCAATCCAACAAAAGGATCGCTCGTTTATTAGATGTTCTACAGGTCAAATGGCTGATGTTGTGGAAAAAGTTGTGCTGAATGCTAAGAAGAAAGGTTTTACCGCGAGGGATATCCAAGTTCTTGCACCAATGTATCGAGGTGTAGCTGGGGTTGATCGCTTAAATGTTTTGTTGCAGGAAATATTCAATCCAAATCCCGATGGTACGCGCAAAGAGCTTCTGTTTGCTGATATAAAATATCGGATTGGTGATAAGGTTCTCCAACTTGTAAATCAGCCAGAAAATAATGTATTTAACGGTGATATTGGAGAAGTCGTTTCGATTTTTTTTGCAAAAGAAAATGTTGAAAAACAAGATATGCTGATTGTCTCCTTTGAGGGGACAGAGGTAACTTATACGCGTCAAGATTTAAATAAGTTAACGCATGCCTATTGTTGTACTGTTCATAAAGCGCAGGGAAGTGAGTTCCCGATTGTTATTCTTCCTGTTGTCAAAAGTTATTATCGTATGCTAAGACGGAACTTAATTTATACAGCGATTACGAGAAGTAAACAATTCCTTATTTTATGCGGCGAGGAAGAGGCTCTTCGTATCGGGGTTGAACGGGCTGATGATCAAGCTAGAAATACCACTTTAACTGAAAAACTTCAAGAGGCATTGCAATTTAATAGCCATGAAGCCAAGGAGCAAATACCGGTCCCAAATGAAACCCTAGATGGACAAGAAATTTCCTACGAGGCTATGTTAATGGAAGTGGATCCGTTAATTGGGATGGACGAAGCTACCCCGTATGACTTTATGTAAGAAAGCGTGAATGACCGAATTTAATACCATGACTGCACCGCAAGATGGAGAAGTAATAGCTATTGACTGAGATTGATGCTGCTTCAACTCAAGCCGATTCTTTGCTAAAATTCTTATCCGTCGTCCGTTTAAACCCAAACGGACACAGAGGACCTTATTTTGATAAAGTTATGCATTTTTTAGATTTACCGGACACAGTGGAGCTCTGTCAAGAAAGTGGACACCTAAATAACGAAACTTAATTAATATAGTGTTGCAGTAGCCTCTTCTTCACTTTTCAAATGATAGATGATTCCGTGAAAGCATCAAGCCAAAACCGCTTGACCCTTTCACGGAATCATCTGGCTAGTCGCTAAGTGAAGAAAAGGCAGCTTACTGCTTTTGATTGGTGTTCTACCCTTTATTAAGCCTTCCCCTGCAGTATTGTTGTGAATACTGCACTGGTGATACATATCCAATTGAACTATGAATTCTTTTACGGTTATAGAAAAATTCAATGTAACGATAAATCTCGGTGTAAGCTTGATCTTTAGTTTGAAATTTTCTACCTCTTAATAATTCTTTTTTAACCAGACTAAAGAAGGATTCTGCACAAGCATTATCATAACAGTTTCCTGTACGACTCATGCTCGCCTCCATTTTATATTCCTCAAGTCTTTCCCGGTAATCCTTAGATGCATACTGAGACCCACGGTCTGAGTGGTGAAGCAAACCTTTTTCTGGATTTCTTAACTTATAAGCGTCTTCTAAAGCATCAAGAACTAATTGAGTTTCCAGATGTCCATAAAGGCGCCAACCTACTATTTCTCGAGTGTACAGGTCAAGTACAGTAGCTAAATATAAGCGTCCTTCCCGACAAGGAATATAAGTGATATCTACTACCCATACCTTGTTTGGTGCTGTTGTAGTGAATTCTTGATTTAATCTATTAGGTGCTACAGGGTATTCATGATTCGAATTTGTTGTACAAACTTTAAATTTCTTGGAAACACAAGATCGTAAACCTAGTTCCTTCATGTAAATACTAACTGTTCTTTCCGTGATATTATATCCTTCTTTTAGTAATAACTTAGTAATTTTCGGACTACCATATACACTGTCGGAATCATTATAATAGTGTACAATACGTTCTTTAATCCGTTCCCTTTGTACTCCTTGTTGACTCGGTTTATGATTTCTCCATTTGAAATAACCGCTCGTGGATACCTCTAACACTTTACACATCTTCACCACCGAGAACTCCGAGCGATGGTCTTCAATGAATTGAAACCTCATGTTCTTGGTCTGCTGAAGATGTGCACCGCCTTTTTTACAATGGCCAATTCTTCTTCTGTGACAGCTAACTTTTTGTCTTTTTCCTTTAATTCACGTTCTTTTTCTTTCAATTCTTGTTCTAGCTTTTTTATTCGTTCTTCAACCGCCAAAGGTTCATATTCAAATTGACGATATTTTGTCATCCAGTCATGTAGGCAGCTAAGCGGAACTTTTAACTCATCCGCAATATCTCTCATAGTCTTTTTTTGTTGTTGTTCTTGTGCAAACTTAACTGTTTCTTTTTTAAATTGTTCACTATAACTCTGACGTTGGTCACCCATGGAAACCCCTCCTGGTAAATATCATTATTGCCACAAATGATTTCCGTTAAAGGGGTGTCCACTTTTTATTCTAGTTCCACAGGATACCTTATGTTCATAAGAACCACTGAATCATGCACGCTTACTAACGAATAAAGGCTCTGGTGACCGTTAACCTATCAAAAACACCCCTTTATGCATTAATAGCGGCATTGGTGTCCGCAAACAGTAAAAGGCTGTTTTCTAAAAGATTGTTGTTTTTGAACGAGTTTTGAATGCATACCTTTGAAAATGAAACTGATTGGAGCGGAAGGTGCTCGACTCCTGCGGGAGCAGCGGGATAGGTGAGACCCCACAGGCGCTTTAGCGAGGCCACTGAAAAACATACGATTTTTACGTCTGTAAATAAATTTTGGTACAAAAAAGGCAATTTATCGTCTGTTTTTGGACGAAAAATTGCCCTTTTCCTTATCTTTTTTTATTCTTTTTCATTGAGGAGTTTTAGTATTCGTTTAAGGTTGACAGCGAATATCGCTGTAGCTCCCTGAATCTTCATGCCTAATAGACCCGCAGATGATGCAATATCATACCCGTGTCTATGTTTCAACTCACTATTTTTCGCTTCAATTTTATAGCGAGATTTCGCTAACTCTTTAAATTCTTCTGTGTTTTGAAATGCCTCCTGATCGGCATGTTCTGTTGATTTGATTGTCACAGAATAAGATTTACTTTTCGCTCCTTCTTTATAACAGCCATCATGAAAAGGGCACACTTTACATTTTTCAATATCAAAAAAGTACTTGATTCTAGGGTTTTTATCTTGTCCCTTTCGTCCTTCATATTTCCTTCTATTAGCCATATGCCCTGCTTTACATACATACATTCCTGCATCTTTATTAAATTCAAACTCTTCTTCTTTTGTGCGTCTGCCATGTGTAATATGCGGATGTAATTTGGAAACAAGTGCTAATTCATTTTCTTTCGCGAATCGAATATTATCTTTCTCAGAGTAGGCTGTATCTCCAATGATTTTGTCAATTTTCATTCCAGTTGCTTGGCTTTTTTTTGTTAAATCCCGCAGATATTTTCCATCACTTTTTTCACCTGTTGTCATAACTGCCGCTGTAATAATCCGTTCATTAGCCATCGCGTAATGCGTTTTGAACCCAAAAAAAGAAGAGTCCTCTGTTTTGTGTCCGACCCGTGCGTCTGGATCATTTGAATAGCTAAGTTGTTCTGTATAATCTTCTACGATCTCTTTTAGAACATTTAATTTTTCTTTGACCGCAGGTACCTTAGCGATTTGTGGTTCTTTTTCGACAACAGTAATGATTCGACGACAATAATCTAATTCATCGGTTACTTCAACAGAAGTTGTTTTCGCAGGGAATTTTTCCTTCATGGATTCATCAATTCGATACACGGCTTTTCGAACATTTTTCGCTTTCTCTTGTAAAAATTCCTTCGGAGATTTTTGGTTATAACGCGCTTTCGTATGTGTGGAATCCACGATAATGGTTTTACTTTTTATGATTTCTTTTTCCAGAGCAATCTCAACTGTTTTGCCAATGAGCAAATCTAATAAATCCTCATCTTGAAGACGGAGTTTACGAAATTTCGTTAAGGAACTAGGATCAATCACGGAATCTTCTGGTGCCATATCCAGGAAATATTTAAACGACATATCATATATTGAACGTTCTACTACATCCACATCAGATAGATCAAATATCGATTTTAGTAATAAATATTTGAACATGCGAATCGGTGAAATGGCATTTCGACCGTTATCAAGACAATATTTCGTTTTTAATTCTTCGAGAATAAATGAAAAGTCCACTAGTTCATTGATTTGGCGAAGCATATTACTTTTTGGCACAACTATTTCGTAGATTGCCATGAATGGGCTAAGATTAAGTGTTTCTTGATTGGAAATCATCGGGATATCACCTACATACATTTAATATCGTTATTATAAGGCAAAAAGACAGTTGAAAGTTTGGTTTAATCAAACTTTCAACTGCCTAAATTAAAAACTTGGACTTTTTCAGTGGCCTCCGCTTTAGCGCCGAGGAGGCTCACCGCACGCCCCGCGGAAAGCGAGCACATGGAGCGGAAATCAGCCTCTCCTCTCATTAGTAAATAGGAACAAAGTTTATGAAAACAGCCTAAAATAATAAAAAATGACTAACAATTTAACGTACATTTTGTTAGTCATTTTTAGTTACATTTTTTAGTGTTTGCGGTAGGAAACGGAACCCGTTGTTAAGCCACAGCTCTTTTTAATTTAGTGACTTATTCCATTGATGCTGAAATTTCTTGAATTTTACGTTCCACTAAAGGATAAAAAACATTTTTTGCATGATTTGTGGAATTACCCCCGAAAAATCCAGTACCTGGACAGGTTTTAACATTATATTCTGGACCCTTATCTAGAACTCTTTCTCCTGATTTCAAATTCCACCAGTGATGATAAGTGATACTGTCAACAGAAGGAGTTAATCCAAATTTTATACAAAGCAGCGCCGTGATATAAACAATGGTTTCCTTTTGTTCCTCTGTCATAACATCATGACCTAAATCAAAATTTCCAACATTTTCAATGCTTAACCCTACAGAATTGGCATTTGACCCAATTGAACCCTCAGGTGCTATATCAAATGGCCGGCAAACTGCTACTTTTCCATCCGGAAAGGTCGTTATGTTTTGAGCTATATTCTTCCAACCCTTTTCTTTTACATGAAAATTCTCCATTCCTTGCAACATTGAAAAATGATTGGAACCATTAAATTGCTTGTATGATGGTAACCATGTGTGATGTTCTTGAATGATCCTAATTTTTCTAGAAAATCTATTTGAAAATAACCAATTCCTAAATTCCTCCTTCGTCATAAGAATATATTGTCCTTGACTTGACCTATTATTGTTTGTGGTATTTTCAGCTGCAAAAGCAGGAGGATTATTCATTTGTATGATGAAAAGCAAACTAAATACAAGCATAGAACACTTTTTCATTTTTACTTTCCTTTCCTGTTGATATCATTTATATTTTTTAAAAATAATTAGTTGTTAATTTAGTCTGTGATTAAGCCGGAGAATCTAATTCTCTAATCCTTTATGACTTTATGGAATAACAGTGTTAATCATCCGGATTTGGAAAACGTTACTCATCATCTTTTTACAATAAACGACGGAAACTATAAATGTTCGAAAAGGTGGGGATAATCTTTGCGGACGTTTTCATTAGTCAAAGGGCTTCCAGTTTATGAGTTAAAAAGTGGGTCTAAACTTGGCGAAGTTTGTGACTTAAGCATCTCGAGTAAAGGGACAGTAAAAGGATTATTGATAAAAAAGCAAACTTTGTTTAAAAAAATGAATTTTATTGATATTAAAAATATCGTTTCTTTTGGTTGGGATGGGGTTATGGTAGGGCAACAGGAAGTATTGGAGCCGATTCCAGAACCACCAGAATATACGATTGAACACAAAAGAAGCTTGGTTGGTAAAATGGTCATGTCAGCAGAAGGTGAAAAGCTTGGTTTGATTGAAGATGTTTATTTTATGGAAGAATTGGGCACAATTGTAGGGTATGAATGTACGGATGGATTCTTTTCGGATATTAAGGAAGGAAAGCGCGTCGTAAAAACCGTTCAATCGCCTGCAATCGGGAAGGATGCCATCATTGTAAATGTAAAATCAATGTGAGGTGTCACCCGTGTTAAAGTGTCCAAACTGCCAAAGCAAGGATATTGGTAAAATCGGAATAAACCAATATTATTGCTGGAATTGTTTTATCGAGCTTACCTTAGGGAAAGACTTGATCCATACCCACCAGGTTGAAGAAGATGGTTCATTGAGTTCACTTGATGATTTATTTGATGAAGAGGTACGAAGGTACAGCATGTAAAATCAAATTAGAGGTGAAACATATGAACAAGGTAGTTTCCTCAGCTCTTGCAATAGGTGCCGGAATGGCTGCTTTTAATCTAATGAAAAATAACAACATGATGTCTACTAGGCAAATGAAAAAAATAGGAAAACGGATCAGTAAAGCTTTTTAATTTCTTCCCCCTCAGTACTGAGGGGGTTCCTTTTTTTTCTCTTTAAACTAGAATGTTGATTTCCGTTCCAGACGCTTCGCGCACCTTAGGGGCGGGCGGTGAGCCTCCTCGTCGCTAACGCTCCTGCGGGGTCTCAACTGTCCCGCTGCTCCCGCAGGAGTCTTCGCACCGTCCACTCCAATCAACATTGTGCAAAAAATCAACAGGGTGGGCAAAATCAGCAATGATATTTACCATAGACTTAGTATAAAATAACCACCACACTCCCAATAATAACAAGGAGGTGGTGGATGTGGACATCCAGGTAAAATGGTTTTATCGACTAGGCTTTTTTCTTTTATTGTTTGGCATCATCTTTATCTTTTTAAAGCTTCAACAAATTTGGTTACCAATTTTCACGGTAGTAATCACTATCTTCATTCCTTTTATCATGGCGGCTTTTATCACCTACTTACTTCATCCTATTATAGAAAAACTGCATCACACTGGGTTGAACCGAGGGATAGCGGTAATCATCATTTATTTATTGTTTTTTGGAGGAATTGGTTTCGGTTTATACAAGGGGATACCGATGATAATCAACCAATTGCAAGACCTGTCCAAAAATATTCCTACCTTTGCCGAACAATATATGATAATGGTCGATGAGATACAAGATCGAACGGAAGCTTGGCCAGATGGAATGAAGGAACGAATAGATTCTGGAATCATCGCATTAGAAGGCATGTTAAATCGGTTTCTTACCAGAATCTTAACAAGCTTAGTCCAGTTGATTAATTCCATTTTCCTATTTGCGATTATCCCGTTTATTGCTTTTTACATGCTCAAGGATTATCACCTATTAAAAAAATCAGTATGGTATTTAACACCAAGGGCTTGGCGTAAACAAGGAATCCTTTTTTTACGTGATGTAGATGACTCGCTGGGGAATTATATAAGAGGACAATTGCTGGTCTGTGTCCTAATCGGGACGATTTCGGCACTGCTCTTTTGGTTTGTTGACATGAAATATCCATTATTGCTAGGGTTTATCATTGGAGTAACCAATGTGATTCCGTATTTTGGACCGATTATCGGAGCGATACCGGCTGTTATCATCGCCGCTACCTTATCGGGTAAAATGGTGATTATCTCGTTGGTCATTATTTTTATTCTGCAGTTTTTAGAAGGGAATATTTTATCGCCTTTTATAGTCGGAAAAAGCCTCCATATGCATCCATTATTTATTATGTTTTCCCTTTTAGCTGGCGGAGAAATTGGTGGGATCCTTGGGCTAATCCTGGCTGTTCCTATATTATCAATATCAAAAGTAGCAATTCTACATGCAAAGGACCACTTTGTTCGGTATAGGCATCCAAAAGAAAATATCCGTCCTTAGCCAAACATTGACAAACTCGTTCTCAGTTTTATATAATTCGGCTATATGCATATGTAACATGAAGAAGGAACAAGTATGTTATAGACCATCATTTTTAGAGAGGAATTTCCTTAGGCTGAAAGAAATTCTTGATGAAGGATAACAGAACGCTAGTCCAGAGTGCAGCTAATCCCTGCCGTTTGCCGCGTTAAGGTGAATTGAGAGGTGGACATAAGAATGAATGTCCATAATCAGGGTGGTACCGCGAGAAGCAAAGCTTTCGTCCCTGTTAGGGATGAGGGCTTTTTATATTGTTTTTTTATAAATAGGAGGGTGTTCTAATGAAAAAGAACTTATCTGGCTCAGATATACGCCGATTGTTTTTAGAATTTTTTAAAGAAAAAGGACATGCTGTCGAACCAAGTGCACCGCTGGTTCCCCATGATGATCCATCATTATTATGGATCAATAGCGGTGTAGCAACGTTAAAAAAATATTTCGATGGTCGTGTGATTCCGGATAATCCAAGAATCACTAATGCTCAAAAATCAATCCGTACAAATGATATCGAAAATGTTGGAAAAACGGCACGACATCATACTTTTTTCGAAATGTTGGGTAATTTCTCGATTGGAGAATACTTTAAAGAAGAAGCAATTGAATGGGCTTGGGAGTTTCTTACTAGTGAAAAATGGATTGGATGGGAACCTGAACGTTTATCGGTCACAATCCATCCTGAAGACACAGAAGCATTTGAAATGTGGAACAAAAAAATTGGAATTCCAGAAGAAAGAATTATTCGTTTGGAAGGGAATTTCTGGGATATTGGTGAGGGTCCAAGTGGCCCGAATACAGAAATTTTTTATGATCGTGGCCCAGAGTATGGTAACGATCAAAATGATCCTGAATTGTATCCTGGTGGGGAAAATGAGCGCTATTTAGAGGTTTGGAATCTAGTGTTTTCACAATTTAATCACAACCCTGATGGGACATACACTCCACTTCCTAAGAGAAATATTGATACGGGGATGGGGCTTGAACGGATGGCTTCTGTTGTCCAGGATGTTCCCACAAACTTTGATACAGATTTGTTTATGCCAATTATAAAAGAGACAGAAGCAATATCTGGTGTTACATACCGTAATAATAAAGAAGCTGATGTTGCATTTAAAGTAATTGCTGATCACATTCGTACTGTTGCCTTTGCTGTTGGTGATGGAGCTTTACCTTCAAACGAAGGAAGAGGTTATGTGTTGCGCCGCTTGCTGCGCCGCGCTGTTCGTTATGCAAAGCAAATTAATATTAATCGACCATTTATGTTTGAATTAGTCCCAGTTGTTGGTGAAATCATGCACGATTTTTACCCGCAAGTAAAAGAAAATGTAGAATTCATTCAAAAGGTCATAAAAAATGAAGAAGAGCGTTTCCATGAGACGTTACATGATGGTTTAGCGATTCTATCAAATGTAATCGAGAAACAAAAAGAACAAAAAAGCGAGGTCATCCCTGGGGAAGACGTGTTCCGTCTCTATGATACTTATGGATTCCCTGTGGAGTTGACAGAGGAATATGCGGAAGAGAGCGGCATGAAGGTTGACCATGCTGGCTTTGAAAAGGAAATGGAACTTCAACGTGAACGTGCGCGCTCTGCCAGACATGATGTTGATTCGATGCAGGTTCAGGGTGGAGTATTAGGCGATATAAAGGTTGAAAGCAAATTTATTGGCTATCAGCAATTAGAAACCGACGCAAACGTCTTAGTTATCCTAAAAGATGGTGAACTAGCAGATGCAGCAAATGTCGGGGATGAAGTGAAGCTAATTTTAGATGTTACCCCTTTCTATGCTGAGAGCGGTGGTCAAATTGCTGACCAAGGGACTTTAGTTGCTACTGGTGTTAAGGTGAAAATTAAGGATGTTCAAAAGGCTCCTAATGGACAGAATTTGCATCAAGCTGTAATTGAAGAGGGAACGCTAAAGCCAAACGCAATGGTAAAGGCAATTGTGAACCAGGAAATTCGTGGCGACATTATCAAGAATCATACTGCAACCCATTTACTGCAACGCGCCTTAAAAGATGTCCTTGGTCCTCATGTTAATCAAGCTGGTTCACTTGTTGAGCCTGATAGATTACGATTTGATTTCTCTCATTTTGGTCAAATCCATCCTGAGGAGCTTGAGAAGATTGAAGCGATTGTCAATGAACAGATTTGGCGGAGCATTCAAGTTAACATTGATTTAAAACCAATTGCTGAAGCGAAGGCATTGGGAGCCATGGCTCTGTTTGGTGAAAAATATGGTGATATCGTTCGTGTCGTGCAAGTGGGAGACTTTAGCCTAGAGCTTTGTGGTGGTTGCCATGTTCCAAATACGTCTGTTATCGGTTTATTTAAAATCGTATCCGAATCAGGCATCGGTGCAGGTACACGCCGAATTGAGGCAGTAACTGGCGAATCGGCTTATAAATTATTAAACGACCAAATTGGAATATTGAAAGAAGTGGCAGCAAAGCTTAAATCAAATCCTAAAGAGGTCGTTAATCGGATTGAAACATTATTAGGGGAAATCAAGCAGCTTCAACGTGAAAATGAATCATTGTCAGCAAAATTGGGTAATATTGAAGCTGGAGGTCTCGTTTCTAAAATCAAAGAAATTGATGGAATTAAAGTGCTTTCCGCCAAAGTTCAAGCATCAGACATGAATAATTTACGCAATATGGCGGATGACTTAAAACAAAAAATTGGTTCCGGAATCGTGTTACTCGGAAGTGTCAATGATGACAAAGTTAACCTTATTGCTGGTGTCACCAATGATTTAATCGAAAAGGGCTATCACGCTGGAAAGTTAATCAAAGAAGTTGCTTCTCGCTGTGGTGGTGGCGGAGGCGGACGTCCTGATATGGCCCAAGCCGGAGGAAAAGATCCTAATAAATTAGAATCTGCACTTTCTTTTGTTGACGAATGGGTAAAATCCGTTTGATAACCGAAAGAAGTAGTGTAAAATATAGATAATCATTACTAGTTTTGCTCCACCAAAAAGCGAGGTGCAAAAAATGAGCTCATTTGACAAAACGATGAGATTTAATTTTCCAGAAGAGCCTATTGAGCATAATGTAACTGAAGTACTAAATCAGGTATATGGTGCTTTGCAGGAAAAGGGATATCACCCCATTAACCAGATCGTTGGTTACCTACTGTCTGGGGACCCGGCCTATATTCCTCGTCATCGGGATGCCCGTAATATCATTCGCAAATTGGAACGGGATGAAATTATTGAAGAACTGGTGAAATCCTATTTGAAAAAACAGCATGAGGATTAATCGATGCGGGTAATGGGATTGGATGTCGGTACGAAAACAGTAGGTGTGGCAGTTAGTGATGAATTGGGCTGGACTGCACAAGGACTGACAACCTTGAAAATTAATGAAGAAGAAAAAGAGTTTGGATTTGCGGAAATTGGTGAGATTATTAAGGAACAACAAGTTAGTAAAATTGTTGTCGGTCTGCCAAAGAACATGAATAATACTATTGGTCCTCGGGGCGAAGCTTGCCAAGCTTACGCGGGTGAATTAGAAAAACTTTTCTCCTTGCCTGTTGTCCTTTGGGATGAACGATTGACCACAATGGCTGCGGAAAGGGTCCTTCTTGAAGCAGATGTTAGCCGCAAGAAACGAAAAAAAGTAATCGACAAAATGGCTGCAACACTTATTTTGCAGGGATTTTTAGATAGTAAATTTTAATGAGGTGGAAAAATGGATCACGGAGAAAATAATATTACTGTAGTAGATGATGAAGGAAACGAGCAATTATGTGAGGTTTTGTTTACATTTGATTCAGAGGAATTTGGAAAGTCTTATGTTTTATACTATCCAATTGGTGCTGATGACGATGATGAAGAAGACATCGAAATTCACGCTTCATCGTTTACTCCAAACGAAAACGACGAAGACGGCGATTTAACTCCAATTGAAACAGATGAAGAGTGGGATTTGGTTGAGGAAATGCTCAATACATTCCTAGAAGAGCAAGAAAACGAAGAATAAGAAAGTTAATAAAAAAGCTGTCCGAGACCACTCGGCAGTTTTTTTTTTGCCTTTTCCTTATCAATTTTGTCGAATGTACCCAAAAAATCCGCTTTCATGTATTTTTTTGCGGTGAAAAATGAAAATATAGTATAATGATTCGGGGATGTAAAAAGATTAGGTAAAGCTCAAGTGAGTGGAGGGAACATTTTTGTCAGATAGGAATCAGGCAATAAAAGACTTTTTTCGCCAAAAAATGATGGAACGGCAAAGTGAAGCAAAGGTTGTTCGTAAAATTGTTCTCATCGTTTCGATGATCATTTTTTTACTAATGGGCGCTGTTGTAGGTGGAGGATATTTTTATATCAAATCTGCAATGAAACCAGTAGATCCAAACGATAAGCATGAGAAAAAGGTCACGATTCCGATAGGATCTTCTGTTACAGGAATTGGCCAGATTTTAGAAGAAAAGGGTATTATTAAAGACGCTAAAGTATTCAAATATTACGTGAAGTTCAAAAATGAAGCTGACTTTATGGCAGGAAACTACAAATTGACCCCAGCCATGACAATTCCAGAAATCATAAGTAGACTTAAGACAGGAAAACTGTTACAAAATGCAGCTTTCAAAATCACGATTCCGGAAGGTAAACAGCTTAAACAAATTGCTGATATTATTGCTGAAAAAACAAACCGGGGACATGACGAAGTATGGGCTCAACTAAATGATCCCGCCTTTGTAAAATCATTAATGGAAAAATATCCTGACCTGTTAACAGATGAAATATTAAATAAAGATGTTATATATCCATTGGAGGGTTATTTATTCCCTGCTACCTATTCTTTTTATGAGGAAAAACCATCAATTGAAAAAGTAGTTATGGAAATGCTGGATAAAACAAAATCTGTTTTAAATGGATACGAAACGCAAATGAGTGAGCAAAAAGTTTCTCCACATAAACTATTGACCATGGCTTCATTAATTGAAGAGGAAGCAACTGAAAAGGCAGACCGAGAGACAATTGCTAGTGTCTTTTACAATCGGGTTCAGGCAGGAATGCCACTTCAGACAGATCCGACCGTGCTTTATGCAACAGGTAAACATAAGGAGAGAGTCCTTTATGAAGATTTAAAGGTTGAATCCCCTTATAATACTTATAAATACAAGGGGTTGCCACCTGGCCCAATCGCTAGTTCAGGGACAATGTCTATTGAAGCGGCACTAAATCCCAAGAAAACAGACTTTTTATATTTCCTAGCTACAGCTGAAGGGGATGTTATCTTTACAAAAACACTGTCGGAACATAATAAACAAAAAGCGGAACATATAACAGATAAATGATTAAATTAGCTTTCTCCCTTCTGATATGATAAAATTATTCGAGTGTTTCGATGCACTATGGCAATAGCGTGACCCACAGATATGATTGGATTGCTTCATGTATCCTATCTGTGACCGCTATTTTTTCTTGTCTAAATGACTTAGTGCATGATCCCTAAATTCAGTTCGACCCTAAGGAAATCGTTGCCAAAGAAATAGAGGTGATGGCGGCTTGGATAAAGAAAAGCTGCAATTATATATAAATGAATTAATACTTGAACGGCCGAAAATTCTATTGGAAATGGAACAGTATGCAGCAGAAAATGGGATACCCATCATGGAATTAGCCGGTATCGAAGCCATGCTACAGCTACTCCGGATTCAAAATCCCAGAACTATTCTTGAAGTTGGAACGGCGATTGGATACTCTGCTCTAAGAATGGCTTTTGCCCTTCCAAATGTAAAAATTGTCACGATTGAGAGAGACAATGAGCGTTTAGAAAGAGCGGTTGACTATATCAAACAGGCTGAAAAGGGAGCACAAATTGTTTTAATTAGCGGAGATGCCCTTGAAGTTGAGGAGCAAATCAAACCTTTCGCCCCCTTCGATGTTATCTTTATAGATGCCGCTAAAGGACAATATCAACGCTTTTTTGAGATGTATTCCCGCTACCTTAGTAATGACGGATTAATAATAACTGATAATGTATTGTTTAAAGGTATGGTTGCTGAGGCAAACATTGAGAATAAGCGGTTACGCAATTTAGTCAAGAAAATTCGTGATTTTAATAGTTGGTTAATGAAGAATCCTGAATACGATACCGTCATTGTTCCAGTAGGTGATGGGGTTGCAATTAGTAAAAAGAGGTGAATAATGATGAAAAAACCGGAATTGTTAGTAACTCCGACAAGTGTTGACGAGATATCCCGTTTGGCAGAGGCTGGTGCTGATGCGTTTGTAATTGGAGAGCAGCGCTACGGCCTGCGTCTTGCTGGTGAATTTAATCGGGATGACATCACAAAGGCAATTGATGCTGCCCATGAACTAGGGAAAAAGGTATATGTAGCGATGAATGCCATTTTCCACAATGAAAAAATCGAAGAGCTAGCTGATTATGTTACATTCCTTAACTCCGCTAAAGCAGATGCTATCGTTTTTGGAGATCCTGCTGTACTGATGACAGCTCGAGAAGTTGCTCCCGAGATGAAGCTCCATTGGAATACTGAAACGACTGCTACAAACTGGTATACATGTAATTATTGGGGCCGCAAAGGAGCAAAACGTGCGGTTTTAGCAAGAGAACTGAGTATGGATGCAATCATTGAAATGAAAGAACATGCAGAGGTTGAACTTGAAGTACAGGTTCATGGTATGGCTTGTATGTTCCAATCAAAACGTAGTTTATTAGGTCACTATTTTGAATATCAAGGTAAGTCTATGGAAATTCAAAATCGTAAATATGAAAAAAATATGTTTTTACATGATAAAGAACGAGAAAATAAATATCCCATTTTTGAAGATGAAAATGGGACACATATCATGAGTCCAAATGATACCTGTATGGTTGATGAGTTGCAGGACATGATTGAAGCGGGTATTGATTCTTTTAAAATAGATGGAATTTTAAAAAGTCCTGATTATATTTTAGATGTGACGAAACTTTACCGAAAAGCAATCGATGTATGTGTTCAAGATCCTGATCAATATGAGGATTTAAAAACTGATTTGCTAGAAGAAATTGAAAAAATTCAGCCCAATCATCGTTCGCTTGACACTGGATTCTTCTTTAAAGAAACCGTATATTAAACAATCACGTTGTGTGCTAAACGAAAAATAAATAAGAAGGAGGCAAAAGGGATGACTGCTAGTGTGAAAAACAATATTTCTAAAATGATAAATGGCAAACGTGTTATTGTTAAAAAACCGGAACTCCTTGCGCCTGCAGGGAATCTTGAAAAATTAAAGATCGCCGTCCAATACGGAGCAGATGCCGTATTTATTGGGGGGCAAGAGTATGGCCTCCGTTCAAACGCCGATAATTTTACTTTCGAAGAAATGAAGGAGGGCGTCGAGTTTGCTAAAAAACACGGTGCCAAAATTTATGTAACGACCAATATTTTTGCCCATAATGAGAATATCGATGGGCTAGAAGAATATATGCTAGGTCTAAAAGAAACAGGGATTTCTGGAATTATTGTTGCAGACCCGCTTATTATTGAAACCTGCAAAAGAGTTGCTCCAGAAATTGAAGTTCACTTAAGCACTCAACAATCTCTGTCGAACTGGAAGGCTATAAAATTTTGGCAGGAAGAAGGCCTTGAACGTGTTGTTTTGGCGAGAGAAACCAGTGCTGTAGAAATACAGGAAATGAAAGAAAAGGTTGATATCGAAATTGAAACCTTTATTCATGGGGCAATGTGTATTGCCTATTCTGGACGATGCACACTGAGTAACCATATGACTGCCCGTGATTCCAACCGTGGCGGCTGTTGTCAATCTTGCCGTTGGGACTATGATCTATATCAGCTCGAGGGTGAAAATGAAACGGCTCTATACTCAGAAAATGATTCACCTTTTGCCATGAGTCCTAAAGATTTAAAATTAATTGAATCTATTCCAAGGATGATTGAAATAGGAATTGATAGTTTAAAGATTGAAGGCAGGATGAAGTCGATTCACTATATAGCAACAGTTGTCAGTGTCTACCGGAAAGTCATTGATACCTACTGTGCAGATCCCGATCACTTCGTCATTAAACAAGAATGGCTCGAAGAATTGGATAAATGCGCGAACCGAGAAACAGCAACAGCGTTCTTTGAAGGGGTTCCTGGGTATAAAGAGCAAATGTTTGGAAATCATAGCAAGAAGACTACATTTGAATTTGCTGGCTTAGTATTGGATTACAATCCTGAGGAAAAAATGGTTACATTACAACAACGCAATCATTTTAAACCAGGAGATGAGGTAGAATTCTTTGGTCCGGAAATTGACAACTTTACTCATGTAGTAGATAAAATTTGGGACGAGGATGGCAACGAGCTTGATGCAGCACGTCATCCACTACAAATCGTAACCTTCAAATTAGATCAACCAGTGTACCCTAACAACATGATGCGAAAGGAGAATTAATGTATGTATCGCAAACCTGTTGTGATAGGTGTTGCTGGTGGATCCGGTTCAGGGAAAACGAGCGTAACCAAAGCGATTTATGAACAGTTTAAAGGTCATTCAATTCTAATGATTGAGCAAGACTATTATTATAAGGATCAAAGCCATTTACCGTTTGAAGAACGTTTAAAAACGAACTATGATCATCCGCTTGCATTCGATAACGATTTATTAATAGAGCATATTGAGCAATTGCTAAAATATGAATCGATAAATAAACCAGTTTATGATTACTCGATTCATACACGTTCCGCCAAGGTTATTCCAGTGAAGCCGCAGAATGTCATTATATTAGAGGGAATCCTAGTTTTAGAAGATGAGCGATTACGTAATTTAATGGATATTAAGTTATTTGTTGATACAGATGCTGATATTAGGATTATTCGTCGTATGCAAAGAGATATACGAGAACGTGGTCGGACGATGGAGTCTGTCATAGATCAATATGTAAATGTTGTTCGCCCGATGCATAACCAATTTATCGAGCCGACTAAGCGTTATGCCGATATCATTGTTCCAGAGGGTGGACATAATCATGTTGCAATTGATCTTATGGTCACAAAAATCAAAACAATTCTTGAACAAAAATCATTTTTATGAAACAATAGCATAAATAATAAAAAAGCACTGGTTTTTGTCCCATCCCATAAGCAGATTAATGATTTCTTGGTTTAATTGTAGTTTATGGGAGAAGGATAGCTCCCGAGGGATTGTAACCGTTCTATTTCGCTTTTTTATGAAAAATAAAAATGGTGCGCGCCCCTTTAAAGGACGCGCTCAAATGTATTTATCTATATACTACATAATTTTTTTTATCCACAATTTCTCTGGGCGATTGTGAAGATTAGAAGGAGTGAAGAGCTTTGGCTATAGAAAAAGTATTCCCAATGACACAGGCTGGTAAAGAAAAACTTGAGCATGAACTAGAACAATTAAAAACAGTTAAACGAAAAGAAGTCGTAGAACGGATTAAAATTGCACGTAGCTTCGGTGACCTTTCAGAAAACTCCGAGTACGATTCAGCAAAAGAGGAGCAAGCATTTGTTGAAGGTCGAATTACGACTTTAGAAAATATGATTCGTAATGCCAAAATTATTGAAGAAGATGAAATGAACAGTGATACTGTTGCATTAGGTCGTTCTGTTACATTTATTGAACTTCCTGATGGAGAAGAAGAAACATACGCAATTGTTGGAAGTGCTGAAGCAGATCCATTTGAAGGTAAAATCTCCAACGATTCACCGATTGCTAAAAGCTTGTTAGGGCGTAAGGTAGGAGATCAAGTATCTGTTCAAACCCCTGGTGGAGAAATGAACGTTCGAATTACTTCTATTAAATAAATTCCAATCATTTGAGTTTGAAAATGTAAAACCTCGTCAAAACTTTTGACGAGGTGTTTTTTATGTTAAAAAAACGAGCATTGATTTGGTTCGCAGGCAGTTTTATATGTTTAGGTCTACTAATGGTTAGATTAATGCAAATACAATTATTTGCCACTGAAAGCTTTTCAAAACACCAAGTAAATTTATTGGAAGCGAGCGTTAAGCAACGTTCCCAGGAAGTGATTCTTGATAGTGGAAGAGGAAACTTTCTAGACAGAAGTGGTCAACCCCTGATTTACGAAAATAAACCTGTACTCATATTATTTCCATTTTTGAATAAGATAGATTGGGATGCTGAAAGAGTAGCGAAAATCATTGAAGTCCAAAAGAAAACTTTGCTTAATAAGGTTCAGAAAGCGAAAGAGCCATTTGCATTGGGCGACCCAGATCCCATGCAGTTAACCGGTTTGCAAATGAAAAAAATTAACGCCATGAAAATTCCTGGTGTGTTTGCTGTTGAACGAAAATATTTACTGAAAAATACACCAGCAGAACAGCTGATTGGGATCGTAAAAGAAAATCAAACAGAATTAAAAAAACGGTATCCAGACAAGGAATTTTCTCCACAAACCACTTTAGGAATTTCCGGCCTAGAAAAGAGTTTTGACGAGTTTCTAATTGCCGAAAGAAAATCAAAATTAGTTTACCATGTGGATGGAGATGGAGCGCCATTGTTTGGGGTGAATGTGAAATACGTTGATCCAGCTAACCCCTATTATCCAGTAAATATTAAAACAACAATAGATAAAGAAATGCAGACGGCTGCCGAAAAACTTGTGGATCAAAATGGCATTAAAAAAGGCGGTTTAATTCTTGTCGATATAGAATCAAATACTGTGTTAGCGATGGTTTCTCGTCCTAGCATCAATAAAAAGGACCCATACCTTGGAAATGGGATTGAAAATGTAATGTTAAATCAACAAATTATGGGCTCAGTTTTTAAAACCGTTGTGGCTGCAGCAGCTATTGATCATGGACTAGATGATCCAACTCGTACGTTTGATTGTAGTCGAAAAATTAATGGCGCGCCCGATTTAAAATACAATTATGGCATGCTGACATTTCAAAATAGTTTTGCTCGTAGCTGCAATCGCACCTTTGGACAAATTGCTAATGAATTAAAGGATATCGATCCCACCCTTATTGAAACATATGCACAAAAACTTGGATTAATTGGGCCGGTAGGTTGGAGAGGGTCTGTGTTTCATATTGAAAATTTCTCACAATTAAAGGATGAAGAAAAGGGCCGGGTATTTTTATCCGAAGGGGCTAAAAAAGATAAAAATTTTGTAGCAATGACCGGAATTGGTCAACATGAAGTAAGAGCAACTCCACTTGCTGTTGCCAATATGATGTCCACAATTGCTAAAGGTGGAAAAAAGGAAACGATCCGTGTTGCTTCAAAGGTAGAATACCAAAATGGGACAAACATGTATGAATTTCCAAAAAAGAAGATGAAGGGCGATACATTAGCCCCATATACAGCGATGAAATTGCAGGCTCTTTTGCGAGAGGTCGTGACAAACGATCACGGAACAGGGAGATGGTTTCAAGATTTACCATATGAAGTAGCTGGAAAATCAGGAACAGCAGAAACGGGAAAATACGCAAATAATCGCCAACTACATAATAAGTGGTTTGCTGGGTATTTTCCTTTTGATCATCCGAAATATGCACTTGTAACGGTAAATTTGGATGTGAATGATGACGAAGGAGGAGTAAACCCTTTATTTGCGGATATGGTGAAATCCATTTATGAAATTGATCACCCAACAGATAAGTTGCAATAAACTCCTTCAAGTTTTAAAGTTGTCATGGTAGAATATTAACAACTTGTCAAAGGAGGATATTTCTTTTGAAAAGCAATTTTGATCAATCAAGAGAAGGTATGCGCTCAATGCAGCGCTCCAAAAGAAGAAAAACAAATATTATCTTAAATGGTCTCATCGGTCTTGTGATTCTCTTAATCATTATTGTTTCTGTTAATATTTTCTCAGGGAATAATGATAATCAAGAAAAAAAGCAGGAGCAAAAAGTCGAAAAAAAGGTCAGCAGTAGTAACAGTGAAAATGATGCCAAAACGGCCTCGGGAACGACTAAACAAAAACAAACTAAAAATACACAAAAAACTACTGGTGATAATGCAAAAGAAGATACATCAAAAGTAGTCACGACAGGTGGCGGAGAAAACGTCAAGGGTACCATTGAAGATCCTGCTTGGGAGCCTGTTGGAACGACCCAGACTGAGCCATTTTCATCTGAAGCAGTCGATTGGGATGAAAGAGTCAAAGCCTTAGCCTATGCTACTGATATGGAAACGAGTAATATGACAGTTTGGTACTTAACCAGAAATGGTTCAGATCAATCAATTGGTACCGTGACTGCTAAAGGAGACTCACAAGCCTACCGGGTTTATCTGGTCTGGAAAGATGGCAAAGGTTGGATGCCAACTAAGGTTGAAGAATTAATAGAGAATGACAAGGGAAAAACCAGCGCTAGCGATAATTAATAAAAAATAAAGGGTCTGACTTCCACATTCATTATTTTATGTTCCTATTTTTTAAAAAGGGGCTAAATAATAGTGTAGGGTTTGACCCTTTTATTTTTTTGGCTCCGTTAAACTAGAATGTTGATTTCCGTTCCAGGCACCCGCGCACCTTAGGGGCGGGCGGTGAGCCTCCTCGTCGCCTACGCTCCTGCGGGGTCTCACCTGTCCCGCTGCTCCCGCAGGAGTCTTCGTGCCTTCCACTCCAATCAACATTGTGCAAAAAATCAACATGGAGCTTTAACACAGCCATTTTTTAAAAAATAAAAGGTATTGAGAGGAAGGACCGGATATGATAAATTAAGAACAAGTTTTATTCTAATTCATAGTATATTTATGTGAATTGTTAGAATAAAACAGGGAGTGGACATCATGGGTAAAGAATTCATCGAGCTGTTTGAACAATGGGCGGATTCTTATGATACAACCGTTTCAGGTAATGACATTGAATATTATGATGTATTTTTCCAATATGACGAACTTCTTCAGAAAGTAAATCATCGCTGCTTCGGACGTATATTAGAATTTGGGGTTGGAACCGGGAATCTAACGAAAAAACTTATAGCTAGTGGAAAAACTGTAACGGGTATCGAACCCTCAACATCGATGAGAAAAATTGCTGCTGCCAAACTAGGGGATACAGTTCGCTTATTTGACGGTGATTTTCTTGATTTTCCAGATGTGGGGGTTGATACAATCGTTAGTACCTATGCCTTTCATCACTTGACTGATGACGAAAAAGGAACATCTATCACGCGCTATGGCAATCTTCTTGCTACTGGTGGTAAAATAGTGTTCGCGGATACAATGTATGAATCTGAAGAAACCTATAAAAGGGCGATTGATGACGCATTGGAAAAGGGCTTTCTAAACCTTGCTGAGGATTTGCAACGCGAATTTTATCCAACCATTCCTTTTTTAAAGAAGTTGATGGAACAAAACGGGTTTCAGGTTTCGTTTGAGCGTTGGAATAACTTTGTATGGATTATGGAAGGCGTAAAACAATAGAAAGAGGTTCTAAAAATGAAAGTAGCAATCATCGGAGCAATGGAAGAAGAAGTTACCTTACTAAGAAACAATATTGAGAACCCAACGATTGAAACAATTGCAGGCTGTGAATTTACCAGTGGGAAAATGGACGGGGTAGATGTCGTTCTGCTACGTTCTGGAATCGGAAAAGTGAATGCAGCCATGTCTACCACAATTCTCCTCCAAAAATTTGCTCCTGATTACATTATTAATACCGGATCAGCTGGAGGCTATAATCCAAGTCTAAATGTAGGGGACGTCGTTATCTCTTCAGAGGTTCGTCACCATGATGTTGATGTTACCATTTTTGGTTATGAATATGGGCAAGTACCACAATTGCCTGCAGCTTTTGTGGCGACGGAAAAATTGGTGCAAATTGCAGAGAAAAGTGCCCAAGAAATATCCGATATTAACGTTGTTAAGGGTCTAATCGCTACAGGGGACTCCTTTATGAATGACCCAGCTCGGGTTGAGTTCGTGCGAACAAAATTTATTGATCTCCAAGCTGTGGAAATGGAAGCAGCGGCTATTGCTCAAGTAGCTCATCAGTTTGGGGTTCCGTTTGTGATCATTCGTTCTCTATCAGACATTGCTGGGAAAGAGTCGAATGTATCTTTTGATCAATATTTAGAAAAAGCAGCTGTAAACTCAGCAACCCTTGTGATGAAAATTGTCTCAGGTTTAAAAAACAGTTAAAGGGGAATATGGTTTGAAGGTTTATCAAAGTGTACACGAGTTAATTGGCAAAACGCCAATCGTCGAGCTTAATAGTTTAGCTTTACCACCCGGTGTTCGCCTTTTCGGCAAGTTAGAGTTTATGAATCCAGGTGGAAGCGTTAAGGACAGGTTAGGGATTGAGCTTTTGCGAGAAGCATTCGAGAGCGAAAAACTACAGGTGGGTGGCACAGTGATTGAACCAACTGCTGGTAATACAGGAATTGGTCTTGCATTAGCAGCGTTGAACAAAGGTGTAAAGGTAATTCTTTGTGTACCAGAGAAATTTAGTAGCGAAAAACAGGATTTAATGAAGGCGTTAGGAGCAGAAATTGTCCATACTCCAACAAGTGAAGGGATGAAGGGTGCGATAGAAAAGGCAACCCAGCTATTACAAGAAATCCCTGGAGCCTATTGTCCACAGCAATTTGCTAATCCCGCTAACCCAAATACGTATTACCAAACAATTGGGCCGGAAATTTGGGAACAGATGGAAGGGAATGTTGACGTTTTTGTTGCTGGTGCTGGATCTGGCGGAACTTTTATGGGAACCGCGCGTTATTTAAAGGAACAGAACTTAGGAATTAAAACGGTTATTGTTGAACCAGAAGGCTCGATTTTAAATGGAGGTTCTCCTGGTCCACATAAGACCGAGGGGATTGGCATGGAGTTTCTACCAGGGTTTATGGACACCTCCTATTTTGATGCGATTCATACCGTTAGTGATGATGATGCTTTTGCCCGTGTGAAAGAGGTTGCAGCGAAAGAAGGTCTTCTTGTCGGTAGTTCATCTGGTTCCGCATTACACGCAGCATTAGCGGAAGCAAAAACAGCCAAACCGGGTACGAACATTGTGGTCATTTTTCCTGACGGAAGCGAACGATACTTAAGCAAAAAGATTTTTGAAGGAGGCATATAGGTTCGATGAAAACTAAGACTAAACTCATTCATGGCGGAATGCCAAGCGATCCTCTTACAGGAGCGGTATCTGTCCCAATTTACCAAGTAAGCACCTACAAGCAAGAAGGGATAGGCGGTCATAAAGGATTTGAATATTCAAGGACGGGGAACCCGACCAGACAGGCCTTAGAGGCGCTAATTAGAGATTTAGAAAATGGAACAGCAGGTTTTGCGTTTGGATCAGGAATGGCCGCTATTACGGCTGTGATGATGCTATTTAATAGCGGGGATCATGTTGTATTAACAGATGATGTATATGGCGGTACTTATCGGGTGATATCAAAGGTTCTTAACCGATTTGGCATCGACAGCACATTTGTCGATACAAGTGCCCTTGAGAATATTGAAGGGGCTATAAGAGAAAATACGAAAGCCATCTACCTGGAAACACCGACCAATCCACTTTTAAAAGTAACTGATATTAAGGAAGTAGCCGCTATTGCGAAAAAGCATAAGCTATTAACCATTGTTGATAATACATTTTCAACGCCATACTGGCAAAATCCAATTGATCTTGGGGCGGATATCGTGTTGCATAGTGCAACAAAATATTTGGGTGGTCATAGTGATGTCGTTGCTGGCTTAGTGGTAGTTAATAGTGTACAGCTTGCTAGTGATTTGCACTTTGTCCAAAACTCCACCGGAGGTATATTAGGGCCACAAGATTCCTGGTTATTAATGAGAGGAATCAAAACGTTGGGCGTACGGATGGAAGAGCATGAAGTAAACACGGCCGGAATTGTTAAATTTTTATCGGAACATCAGGCAGTGAAAAAGGTGTTTTATCCTGGGCTTGAAACACACCCAAACCATGATATTGCTAAAAGGCAAGGACGTGGCTTTGGAGGGATGGTTTCTTTTGATGTTGGTAGTGAGGAAAATGCTAATAAACTGCTAAGTAAGCTGAAATATTTCACGTTAGCAGAAAGCCTAGGGGCAGTGGAAAGCTTGATTTCTGTTCCTGCTAAAATGACCCATGCATCGATTCCAAGTGAGCGTCGAGCCGAACTAGGGATTACTGACGGTTTAGTCCGCATTTCTGTGGGATTAGAAGACCTTGAGGACTTAATCGAGGATTTAACTCAAGCGCTAAAATAAGAATTTAAGGGGCTGACTCATCTCAGCTAGTCAGATTGTCGAGAAAGGCTATTTTCTCGACAATTTTTCATTTTGCCAGAACATTAAATGCAAGTTTTTAATATGAGATTGTTTATGCTAAGGAACCTGTTGATCTCCGCTCCAATTAACAGGGGGCAATCAAACTAAAAAATTGCGGCGATTTCGGACAGCTTTGGCCGGAAAATGGGAATAAAAAGCCTCAATGATGCCCAAAATCAAAGAGTCGTGGAAAAATAGGAATCAAAGGATCGTTTGGAACTAATTAATCAATAGACAAAAATTCATATTCACTGTGGCTAGACTCAATTTGCTTAAACATTGATTTCACTACATATTTTTATTTTCTATTGGTTGAATGGAAGGTCTGTATTGGAACCTCCCTGTTGATTGGAGTGGAAGGCGCGAAGACTCTTGCGGGAGTAGCGGGACAGGTGAGACCCCGCAGGCGCTTTAGCGCTGAGGAGGCTCACCGCCCGCCCCGCGGAAAGCGAAGCGCCTGGAACGGAAATCAACAGACCTATTGAACAGACTATTTAAAAATCATGATTAATAATGTTATAACAAATTAAGACGGTGAATAACTAAAGCTTTTAGGTCTCTGAGGGCTGACTCATCTCGGCTCCTTTTTTCCACCTTTGCTAAATATTACATCATCTATAAATCTGTTCTGTATGTTACAGTAGATTTATAGATTTTTTATAAGGCTAGGTGAGCGAATATGGAGCTTGAAATCGTGAAAAGTTTGTTTGCAAAAATGCTAGACTATAAGCGGTATGGTATTGTATTGCTGGCCGTGGGTGTATTTTTTTACTTAGGTGTGATTATTCCGTCTGTCGCAAAGTCAGATTTAGATATGAATATCATGATGGGGGCATCCCTTATATTTCTTACATTTTCAGTTCTGTTCTTAAATCAATCCAAGATTTGTAGGCGTAGATTGTTAGAATCAGAAGAAGGGCAAGAATACATGACGAAAAAGTAAACGTCCTATTAATCGGGGCGTTTTTTTTTGTATAGTTGTTACAAATGTCACATGTAACACAATGTTCACAATTCAGCAATTTAAATAAGGGGTCAATGTGGTAAATTGAAATTGTAATATTCAGATACTTACTGAGGGGTGTGGGGGATATGTTTTTAATGGTGATGGGACTTATTATTTGTGGGGCTATTGGAAGTATCGTTGCTGCTGAAGTTAGTGCAGATGCATAATAAAAGCACGAGAAAGCATTGACCTTGAGTGAGGTGAATGCTTTTTTACTTTCAAGATGGACATAAAAAAATTATCAGGACAGACAAAAATCCCTCTTTTTTCACATAGGAATTAGTTATAGGGAAAAGACCTAAACTAGTGGGGGTGAAACAATGTCCGGTATTTTGACAGCACTTGGCTACTTAGTTAAGGAAATCGTATTTCTAGTTTCTTATGTAAAAAATAACGCCTTTCCACAGCCCTTGTCAGCAGCGGAGGAACGAAAATATTTGCAGCTAATGGCAAAAGGAGATACACATGCAAGGAATATGCTGATTGAACATAATCTGCGGCTTGTTGCCCATATAGTAAAAAAATTCGAAAATACAGGTGAAGACGCCGAGGACCTCATCTCAATTGGGACAATTGGATTAATCAAAGCGATAGAGAGCTATTCTGAGGGGAAAGGTACAAAACTTGCTACGTATGCTGCCCGTTGTATAGAAAATGAAATCTTGATGCATTTAAGAGCTTTAAAGAAGACGAAAAAAGATGTTTCATTACATGATCCAATTGGACAGGATAAAGAAGGCAACGAAATATCCTTGATTGATGTACTTAAATCAGAGTCAGAAGATGTAATCGATACCATTCAATTAAACATGGAACTTGAAAAAGTTAAAGAATACATTGATGTATTAGATGATCGTGAAAAAGAAGTGATCGTAGGAAGGTTTGGACTTGATCTACAAAAAGAAAAGACACAGCGTGAAATTGCCAAAGAATTAGGAATCTCAAGAAGCTATGTATCTAGAATCGAAAAACGCGCACTAATGAAAATGTTTCATGAATTTTATCGTGCTGAAAAAGAAAAGCGCAAAAATGGAAATGGATGATGGGAATTCGCCATCGTCCATTTTTTTGCCTTAATATTTTTTCTGTTCTTTACTTTTAGCCCAACCATTGAGTGGTATGATTAACAAATGAACAGTTTGGGTATTTTTATAGACATACAAACAAAAAACAGCACCGTATAAGCGCTGTTGTCTTGTTTTCAGACTTTTTTAAGTTTAAATGAACTGACCATTAAAAATGATAGTAAAATGATTAAAAAGAAAAACGTCTGTGGCGGGGAATATGGTATTACAAGGAAACTAAGCGTTACCAGACACCCGGCAGCTGTGATAGGTAAGCCCGTAAAATAGCCATTACATTCAGTAATATTGAATCTGGCAAGGCGAAACGCCCCGCATCCAATATAGAAAACGGTAAAGAATATTCCAGGTGCCCCAAATTCATGCAAAATTCCTTGATATAATAATAGTGCTGGGGCTACTCCAAATGATATAATATCACTCATGGAATCGAGCTGCTTTCCAAGTTCAGATTCAATATTAAATCTCCTAGCGACCATTCCGTCAAAACGATCAGCCAACGCTGCAATAAAAATAAGCAGTAAACTAAGGTTTAGGTTTCCTTTTAGCCCAACAATAATTGCATAACCACCAAGGCCTAAATTTGTTAGGGTTAATACATTTGCTGTTTGACATTTAAGCTTTTTAATGGTTTGATCAACAACTTCTAAAAAAAACAATTCTCCTCACTCCTTAATAGCACGGAAGGGGTATAACTTAATTTATATAATAATATTTTATTTTAAGCTTTTTATGCATGTGCGTAAAGAGTAATTCACATATTTTGGAGGTATATATATTGGTGCAAGGTTTATATCGGCTCATGATTGAATTAACAAATGGGAAGTTTACTTCTAAAGTCTTAAAAAAATTTGCTACCTCAAAGGTTAGTCATTTTATTATTCCTTCTTTTGTTAAAGCCTATAAGATTAATTTACTGGAAATGGAAAAATCATTAGATGAGTATCCAACACTTCATGATCTATTTGTCCGTAGACTTAAGGTTGGAGCAAGGCCAAATGATCAACACCCATTGTCAATTGTTAGTCCGGTAGATGGAGTGCTTGAAGATATTGGGGAAATTAAGAAAACGAATGAGATAACAGTTAAAGGGAAAAATTATTCTATTGCTGAAATGCTTGGAAATGAGCAGGTTTTAGCTAAATATATAAATGGTCTATACATGATTCTTTATTTAAGTCCGAGTCATTATCATCGCATTCATAGTCCAGTTACTGGTGAAATTATCGGGCAATGGACACTCGGTAGGAAATCCTTTCCGGTGAACAAATGGGGCTTGAAATATGGTCATCAGACTCTTTCAAAAAATTACCGTCGGATTACGGAAATAAAACATGAGAGTGGTCATGTAGCAGTCGTGAAAGTAGGGGCAATGTTCGTAAATTCTATTGAAATGGTACATGAGGGCGGCAACATCGGAAAAGGTGAAGAATTAGCTTATTTTACGTTTGGCTCAACTGTTGTATTGCTTTTTGAAAAAGATACATTTGATGCGCTATCATCGATTAAAACACCTAAGGATATTTCAGTAGGTCAAAAACTAGGAGAAATCCGGGCAAAACAACAAAAAAAATAAGCCAAACCGGCTTATTCACTTTAAGAGGATACCTTGATTTTAAGAAATAAAGCTCGTCGTTGCAGTTCCTTTTCAATTAAGCGAATAAAATCGGGGTTAAGTTTAAGTTCTCTGGCCTTATAGTAAGCTTCAATTAGAAGATCATCAGTGAGTTTTTTCATGCCAGCTTGTCACCTCCATTAAAAGTTTTTATTCTATTTAACAAAATTAAGAATATAATGGTATGATCATTTGATGTAACATAACTCTATCAAAATATAGGGGTTGGAACAACCGTTCCCTTATCCACAACAAGCAGTGGATAACCTGTGATTAATTTGTTTATAAACACCGTATTCATAAAAAAACTAAGGTGTATAATGTGAATAAAGTTATCCACAGAAGTGGGTGAAGCGGGAAGTTGTCGAAAACTTTTCTAACTCCGGTGCTAATTTGTTGACATTTCGATAAGATTCTACATATTTCTTTTAAGCTTTAGTCACGACTAGTTTTACTTTGTTGAAAAATAAGCGATAATCATTTATACATATTAGCTTTATTTTGAAAGAGTCGTTCTTTTTCGGTATGATGGAATCGGTATTATGAGAATATGAGGTGTAAATAATTGTTAAAGAAGTTCTTACCAGACCAACATGTAAAAAGTGTGTTTGATATTTCTCCTGTAGCTTTGAAAGAAAAAGGAGTAAAGGGGATCATCACCGACTTAGACAATACCTTAGTCGAATGGGATCGTGAGTATGCTACCCCAAAACTGATTGAATGGTTTGAAGATATGAGAAAACACGATATCCTTGTGACCATTGTTTCTAATAATAATGAAGGACGAGTAAAATCCTTCTCCGACCCACTAGGAATTCCGTTTATTTTTAGGGCAAGAAAACCATTGGGGTTTGCATTTAGGAAAGCATTATCTCAAATGGGTCTGAACAAAGATCAAACCGTTGTCATTGGGGATCAATTATTGACGGATGTCTTTGGAGGAAATAGCAGCGGATTTCATACTATTTTAGTCGTACCTGTCGCAAGAACAGATGGATTTTTCACAAAGTTAAATCGTCAAATTGAAAGAAGACTTTTAAATTGGTTTAGAAAAAAAGGAATGATCCAATGGGAGGATTAATGTGTGAGTGAACAATATGTTTGTATAGGCTGTGGTGTGAAAATTCAGACGGAACAACCTGATGAACTTGGTTTTGCACCAAAATCTGCTTTAGAAAAAGAAACAATCATTTGTCAGCGTTGTTTTCGTTTGAAAAATTATAATGAGGTCCAAGATGTTCATTTGACGGATGATGATTTTTTAAAAATATTAAATGAAATCGGTACTAAAGATGCGCTCATCGTTAAAATTGTTGATATCTTTGATTTTAATGGGAGCTGGTTACCTGGATTACACCGATTTGTCGGGAACAACAAAATATTATTAATTGGAAATAAAGTAGACTTATTGCCGAAATCGGTAAAACCAGCAAAATTAATTCATTGGATGAAACATGAAGCTAAAGAGCAAGGTTTAAAACCAGAGGATGTCTTTCTTGTGAGTGCAGCAAGGGGTCAGTTTATTCAGGAAGCTGTTGCAGCAATTGAAAAACATCGTGATGGAAAAGACGTTTATGTGGTTGGGTGTACAAATGTAGGTAAGTCCACGTTTATAAACAGGGTCATTAAAGAGTTCTCCGGTGGTGAAGATGTCATTACTACCTCTCATTTTCCAGGGACAACTCTTGACATCATTGAAATCCCATTATCTGATGGAAAAGCATTGATTGACACCCCAGGGATCATTAATCACCACCAAATGGCTCATTTTATAGACAAGCGGGATTTGAAATTTATCACTCCAAAAAAGGAAATTAAACCAAAGATTTATCAGGTTAATGAAGGACAAACACTGTTTTTTGGTGGATTAGCTCGGTTTGATTATCTTAGTGGTGGCCGAAGATCCTTCGTTTGTTATATATCAAATGAACTTGGAATTCATCGAACAAAAATAGAAAAGGCCGATGAACTCTATCAAAATCATGTTGGGGAAATGTTAACACCGCCAAGAAAAGAGGGTTTAGACGAATTCCCTGAACTTGTTCGTCATGAATTCATGATAAAAGAAGGAAAAACCGACGTTGTTTTTTCAGGTCTTGGCTGGGTTACAATCAATGACCCAGGCGCAAAAGTTGCTGCCTATGTTCCAAAGGGAGTCCAAGTGATGATTCGAAAATCACTTATTTAGAGACGAGAAAAGAAGTGCTAAGGGGAGAGGAAAGTGAAAAAATTATTTGGAGTAATCGGTGACCCAATTGCCCATTCGATGTCACCAATTATGCAGAATGACCTTTTTCAAAATTATTCAATGGATGCCCATTATTTCCCGTTTCATGTAAAAAAAGAGGAATTGGTAGATGCTATTAAAGGATTGAAGTCTTTAGGGGTCAGTGGTTTTAATATTACGGTTCCGCATAAGGTGGCCATCATCCCTTTATTGGATCAAATTGATCCATTGGCTAGTGCAATTGGGGCGGTTAACACGGTTGTTAATATAGATGGAAAACTGACAGGATTTAATACCGACGGAAATGGCTATGTGAGAGGATTAACAGAGCAAATCACTAATCTCCAAGATAAATCGGTGCTTATGATTGGAGCGGGAGGAGCAGCACG
Source organism: Bacillus sp. 1NLA3E (assembly GCF_000242895.2). Lineage (NCBI taxonomy): Bacteria > Bacillati > Bacillota > Bacilli > Caryophanales > Bacillaceae > Bacillus > Bacillus sp. 1NLA3E. The sequence goes on along the minus strand of NC_021171.1, from coordinate 3,524,471 downwards.
TGCGCTTTACTTTTCATTAGCTAAAGCAGGGGTAAAAAGACTTGATATATGTAATCGTACGAAAGTTAAAGCGTACACGCTTATAGAAGAGTGCCCTTATCACGTTGATTCCACTGCATATGAAATGAAAGAAGCCGAGGAACGACTAGGTGAGTATGATGTAATCATTCAGACAACCTCGATTGGGATGTCCCCACATACTGAGGATATACCATTGAGCCTAGAACACCTTAAAGCTGGAACTTTTGTAAGTGATATTATTTATAACCCGCTTGAAACGGCGCTTTTAAGAGAAGCTAAGCAAAAAGGTGCCATTATCCAAAATGGATTAGATATGTTCGTTTTTCAAGGAGCACTTGCCTTTGAAATTTGGACAGGAATCTTTCCTGATACGGATCGAATGAAGAATATTGTAGAAATGCAACTAGGAGGAAAAAAATGCTAACTGGAAAACAAAAAAGTTTTTTACGTTCAAAAGCTCATCATCTTGATCCAATTTTTCAAGTTGGAAAAGGTGGAGTAAATGATAATATGATTGAACAGATTACAAATGCCTTGGAAGCAAGAGAATTGATGAAAATTAGTGTCTTGCAAAACTGTGAAGAAGACCGGGATGTTGTCGCACAAAAACTAGTTACTGGAAGTCGTTCCGAGCTTGTTCAAGTAATTGGGAAAACGATTGTCCTGTATAAGGAATCGAAAGAAAATAAGAAAATTGAATTGCCAAGATAGCAAGGAGGGCTGGTTTTGAAAAAAATCGGCATACTCGGAGGCACGTTTGATCCTCCACATAATGGTCATCTGCTCATTGCTAATGAAGTTTTAAATGAATTAAGATTAGATGAGATTTGGTTTATGCCTAACCAGGAGCCACCGCATAAGCTAAAATCAGACGGAGCCAGTACGCTTGACCGCTTGAACATGCTTGAATTAGCAATAGATGGACACCCTAATTTTTATATAGAAAAGATAGAGCTCGAACGCTCTGGGCGATCCTATACGATTGATACAATGAAACTCGTCAAGGAGAAATATCCAAGGTTTGAGTTTTATTTTATCATTGGTGCGGATATGGTTGAGTATTTGCCAAAATGGAGCAAGATTGATGAACTTATCAGGATGGTCCAATTTGTTGGTGTAAACCGGCCAGACTATCTTGAAGAAACTATCTATCCCATTATTAATGTAAAGGTGCCGGAGATGGGGGTATCATCGAAATTAGTCCGAAATCGAATTAAAGAAAAAAAACCAATTCGCTATTTGGTACCAGACCTAGTTCGAACTTATATTGAGGAGAATATGCTATATGAATCGTGAAACTGCTTTGAAAATAGTGAAGCCCCAGTTAACGGATCATCGCTACCAGCACACCCTTGGAGTGATGGAAACAGCTATTGTCCTTGCCGACAGATATGGCGCAGATCAAAAAAAAGCGGAGTTAGCGGCAATTTTCCATGACTATGCAAAGTTTCGGTCCAAGGAAGAAATGAAACAAACGATTATTGATCAAGGGATGAATCCCCTACTTCTTCAATTTAATAGTGAACTATGGCATGCCCCAGTGGGTGCCTATCTTGTTGAAAAGGAAGCGGGGATAACAGATGTAGAAATATTGGATGCGATTCGATATCATACCGCTGGAAGACCGGAAATGACCACCCTTGAAAAAATTATTTATTTAGCAGATTATATTGAGCCTGGAAGGCACTTTCCAGGTGTGGAAGAAGTAAGAGATATGGCGAAGGGCAATTTAACAGTTGCGCTAATTCAAGCGATGAAAAATACAATTGTTTTTTTACTTAAGAAAAATCAACCTGTTTTTCCTGATACGTTTGTAACCTATAATTATCTCATAAATAGTGAGGAGAAATAATTTTATGACAGAAAAGAACTTATTGAAAACCGTTGTCAAAGCGGCGGATGATAAAAGGGCAGAAGATATAATCGTCCTAAATATGCAAGGAATCTCAATGATTGCAGATTATTTTGTTATTTGCCACGGGAATTCTGATAAACAGGTTCAGGCCATTGCCCGTGAAATAAAAGAAAAAGTTGAGGAATTACAGCAACCAGTTAAACGAATTGAAGGTTTTGAAGAGGCTAGATGGATTTTGGTTGATCTAGGCGATGTGGTTGTCCATATATTCCATAAGGATGAGCGAAATTATTATAAACTCGAACGTCTTTGGGGCGATGCCAAGATTGAAAATGTATTAAGTGAGTTAAATCAATGACCTATAATAGGTTCGCCTATCTTTATGATGAATTAATGAAAGATACACCCTACGATGCATGGGTTGAAAAGGTTGTTAGTCAAGCTAAGAAGTACCAAGTTCAAGCGCATTCCATCTTAGATGTGGCATGTGGGACTGGTGAATTGTCTGTTTGGCTAGCTGAAGCGGGTTTTGCTGTAACGGGAGTTGACCTCTCTGATGACATGTTAGCTGTTGCCCATGCAAAGGCAGCAGATAGAGGCTTGTCGATTCACTTTTTTCAGCAAAACATGACGGAAATGGAAGGTTTCGGCCAATTTGATGTCATCACTATTTTTTGCGATTCATTAAATTATTTACAAACAGAGGAAGAGGTTATCAAAACTTTTCAGCGTGTATTTGAACATTTACAACCAGAGGGATTGTTTATGTTTGATGTTCATTCTCTGTTTAAAATGAATGAGATATTTAAAGGTGGAAACTTCTCCCTGAATGATGAAAAGATCTCTTATATTTGGCAATGCTTTGAAGGCGAATGGCCTAATAGTGTCGAGCATGATTTAAGTTTTTTTGTGTTGGATGACACTACAGGTCAATATGATCGATTTGATGAACTGCACTTGCAACGGACTTACTCCATCGATCAATATGAACAGTGGTTAAACGAAGCTGGATTTCAATTGCTAGATGTATCAGCGGATTTTAGCGATAATGAACCTCATAAGCATTCCGAAAGAATTTTTTTTACAGCAAAAAAACAATAAAGAAAAAGCCATCATTTTAACGATGGCTCAGGCTGTCGAGAAACTCTCGACAGCCTTTATTTCGCCTAAAAACTTTAATGATTAACCGCGGTCATTCGCTATAATATTATTAATAATTATTAATAAATAGGCTGTTCAATAGGTCTGTTGATTTCCGTTCCAGACGCTTCGCGCACCTTAGGGGCGGGCGGTGAGCCTCCTCGGCGCTAAACGCCTGCGGGGTCTCACCTGTCCCGCTGCTCCCGCAGGAGTCTTCGCGCCTTCCACTCCAATCAACATGGCGGTTCCAATTCAGACCTTCCACTCAACCAATAAATAATAAAAATAAGTGGTGAAATCAATGTTTAAGCCAAAAGGATGAATTAGTTCTGATCAGTTCCACACCACTCTAGGATTAGTTAAAATTGTCAACACTGTAATAAGGATACAAATATTTTCCAAGATCTTTTTGATAAGATTGTTCTTCTAGCGATAACTCATATGATGGTTGGCGTGTGTTTTAATTACAGTTTCTACACACATAAAGGCAAACGCAGATAAACACAAGGTTACAAAAAAGAAGTGGATACTCGGGAATATTTTGAGTACTGCCCACTACTATCCCAATGTACACGGTCAAAAAACAAATTTAAAGTTGTAACATGACATGTATGGGAGCAACACAAGGAAAAGGTATCTAAATCAGGAAAAATACTTTATAAATTTAGGAAGGAAATAATTGAGCGAAGCTTCGCAGACTTAAAAAGTGACGAATGGGCTTCGCTACTTCCGGTTAGGGGAATGAAGAATGTAAGTGAACAGTCTCTCCTTATGGCAGCCTGCCAAAGTATTAAAAAATTGCAACACACTTGGCTAGACTACAAAAGGTGTGTTGCAGTTCTTTAGGGGATTTGCCCCTAGGTTGATTGGAGCGAAGCACCCGGAGCGGAAATCAACCGGCCATTTAGCAGATTAAAAAGATAAACCAAAAAAATTGCCGAGAAAAATACCTTTTCTCGACAATCTTAGCCATCATTTTAACGATGGCTTTTCTTTATTTGATATTTCTAAAAAAACTTAATAATTTCGCAGGATTTTTTAAAAAAATAAAGAATGTTATAAATGGAATTGTTTCCTGACTTTCTCCAAGTCTTCTTTATATTTTTGTTGTGTCGCTAAAAATACATGTTCAAAAACATCTCCTAGTTCTTCTTCTAATATTTTTATTCCTTCGCCGGTAATTCCGCCTTTCACACATACTTTTTCTTGTAACGTGGGTAATGTATAGTATTGATTTTTTAACAATTCTCCAAGTCCAATTAACATTTCACTTGCTAAAGTAATCGCCGTTTCCTTGTCAATTTCTGTTTTCTTTACCGCAGCAGATATAAATCGTTGTGTTAAATAACTAAAAAAGGCAGGACCACAGCTTACCATGTCTGAAGCTACCCGGGTTACTTTCTCTTCGATTTCAACAGGGACGGAGATTCTTGATAATAATTGCACCAGTTTCTGTTTCCATTCCTCGCGACAATTCTCGCCAAATGTCATTAACGAGACGCCTGCTTTTGCTCGATTTGTAATGCTTGGAATGGCCCTTGCTACTGAGCAAGGAACAATCGATTCCAACTGGTGTACACTAACAGGACTTGTAATAGAAACAAGACACTTTTCTCGTGTTAAATAAGGTCGAATATCTTGAACGACACCTAAGACATCTAGAGGTTTCACACAAATGAAAATTAAGTCGGACCGCTTTGCCACATGTGCCGGTTCGTCAACCACTGTAATAGCTGGATATATATTTTTAAGCTCAAGGGCTTTTTTCTTTGATCGATTTACAATTGTCATGTCAGAAGGAGAAACAGCCTTTTCATCAAGCATAGCCTCTGTTATTATCCTTCCCATGTTACCTACCCCTATGATTCCAGTTTTCATCGCTCTATCCTCCTTTAAAAGCAGGTTTCTCATATAACCATATGAAAGTATATGCAGGAATATAACTATTGAAAGGAATGGTACGAATTGAAAGAATGGATTAAGGAGTATAAAATTTTCGTTTCAGTAATATTACTCGTGGTATTTTTATCCGTTTATTACTTTTTTTCACCTGCCCCCCCCCCAACCCTCCCCTCTAATGAAAATATTCCAACAGAAACTTCTGAGATAAAAAATGAACAAACGGAAGCGACTAAAAAGGTCACGCAGAAAATAATGGTTGATTTATAGGGAGCTATTAAAAATCCAGGTGTTTACGAGGCCAGAGAGGGGGAGAGAGTAGTAGAAATAATTAAAAGAGCGGGTGGTTTATCGGACAATGCTGATGAATCAAAAGTGAATTTAGCGATGCATGTTGAAGATGAAATGGTCCTGTATATTCCAATGGTCGGTGAGTTAGTTCAAGAGACACAAGGCTTCGTCCAATCATCAAATGGGGGACTGAGTGCAGGTTCCCTTGGGTCAGAATCTAATAAAATCAATATCAATTCTGCAGATGAAGCAGAGCTTGAAACCTTGCCAGGCATTGGTCCTTCAAAATCGGCAGCAATCATTGAATACCGTACAACGACGGGTCCATTCAAATCAATCGAGGATATCCAGTCCATAAGTGGTATAGGTGAAAAAACTTTTGAAAAATTGAAAGATAAGATTGCCATTGATTAAATTCTCTTGCAGAATAGGGTAGTACTAGCTTTATATAAGAAACTGCATGCACACCCTTATTGGCATGATAAGCGGAGAAATATCTGGAAATTGAGGGAGGAAAAATCATTGGAACGCATTTCTTGGAATGAGTATTTTTTAGCGCAAAGTCACCTGTTAGCACTTAGAAGCACCTGTACCCGATTGACAGTTGGGGCGACGATTGTCAGAGATAAACGGATTATCGCTGGAGGTTATAACGGTTCTATCGCCGGTGGGGATCACTGTATCGATAAGGGGTGTTATGTAATTGATAATCATTGTGTCAGAACCATTCATGCTGAAATGAATGCGCTCCTACAATGTGCGAAATTCGGAGTACCTACCTCAGGCTCAGATATTTATGTGACACATTTTCCGTGTCTACAATGCTGTAAAGCCATTATTCAAGCTGGGATTAAAACAGTATATTATGCTGAAGATTATAAAAATCATCCATATGCACTAGAGTTATTTTCGACGGCAAATGTCCATGTTGAACAAGTTAATAGTAGTCATTCTATTAATTGGAATAACCAAGAAAAAACTGATTTTGTTACATTATTATTATCGGAACTTGAGAAAAATGGTGTCAAAAAAGAAACTTTATCACAATTGACTGAAACAGCAAATGCACTGTTTCGGGAATAAAAAACCGCCGGTTGATGTTCCGGCGGCTTTTTAAACATGCGCTGCTGAAACTTTTGGTTAGCCAATATTAATTAAGGAGCAAGTACTATGAAGGGGAAGGGCATCTATTATTCTATTTGTGCGCTACTTGGGATATTTTGTGCTTTAATTGACTTTTTGCCATTTTTATTTATTTTTTTAATGTATGCGTATGTCCTGTATCGGTGTAAGTCTTTTTCGGTAAAACAAATGGTTTGCCTCATTATGGTATTTCTTATATTTATCATAATCGGAGTCACCGCTAACACTAAGAATAAAACCGTCTTGACCGGAAGCGAGAAGCTATTGTCGGTTCAATTGCAACAATGGGAAATTGACGGTGATCAATTAAAAATCGCGGTGAAGGATGAAAAAACAGATGAGAAGCTATTACTACAATACAGAATAAAATCTTTTCAAGAAAAAAGAAAAATTGAAAGTCAACTCACCTATGGTTCTACATGTACTATAAACGGCCAGCTTGAAACCCCATCATCCTCACGAAACCCCAATGCTTTCAGCTATCAACAATATTTGGCGAACAAACAAATTTATTGGATATTAACCCCTGATGAACTCTCAATTCGCTCATGTTCCCACAAAAAAGCTACTTTATTATCTTTCACAGAAAAAGTTCGCCACCAAGGAATCGACTACGCTAAGGGAAACTTTCCCGAGCCAATGGCCTCGCTCGCAATCGCTCTGCTTTTTGGTGAACGAAGTTTTATGTCAACAGAACTAGTTTCCTCCTATCAAAAAATAGGAATTGTGCATTTATTAGCGATTTCAGGACTACAGGTCAGCTTTTTAACGGGTGTTCTATTTTTAGTCGGAATAAGATTAGGTATTGTTAGGGAAAAAATGATTGACATCTTGCTCGTTTTTCTACCTTTCTATGCCTTGTTGACGGGTGCAACTGCCTCTGTTGTCAGGGCAGTTTTAATGATGTTGGTCATATTAATTAGCTTGAAGGTAAGCAACAATAGGATACAACCCTTAGATGCATTAAGTATTGCATTATTATTGTCATTGTTCTTTGGTCCTTTCCTCATTTTTGATGTTGGATTTCAACTAACATTTATCGCAAGTGCTTCGCTCCTTCTATCCACTGTTTTCCTTTCAAATGGTCAGGGACCCATTTCACAATTACTACTTACATCCATGATTGCTCAAATGTCCACTTTGCCCATTATTCTGTTTCATTTTTACGAATTCTCGGTTTTGTCCTTGCTTGCTAATTTTCTATTTGTTTCATTCTTCTCGGTCATTCTTACTCCGTTTATTTTTTTTGTATTTATTCTCCACCCTTTTTTTGGGGTTCTATTTGAACCGTTATTATGGATAACGAATCAAACCATCAGTTTCGCCAACCGCCTCATTGAGTGGCTTTCACTACTACCGTTTCAAATGATTACTCTAGGGCGTCCCGGGGTTTTGCTGCTTTTGATCTATATTGTTAGCATTACAGTAGTATTTTTTCATTGGGAAAGGACACCGAAAAAAGTGGTGAAAGTGACAATTTTATTGGTGCTCCCCATTCTATTGCAAATTATTGTGAACATAATGGACCCATATGGAGAAATCACCTTTATTGATGTTGGACAAGGGGATGCGATTTTCATAAAACTGCCCTATCATCAGGGAAAATACCTTATTGATACAGGGGGAATCGTTCCATTTGGTAAAGAGGAATGGCAGGAAAAGAATCAAAGCTTTGAGGTGGGGAAGGATGTGATCATTCCCTTTATCAAAAGTAAAGGAATTAGTTCGATTGACAAATTAATTTTGACCCATGGAGATTACGATCATATGGGAGGAGCAGAATCGGTAATGGAAGGACTGAATGTTAAGGAAATTTTGTTACCAAAAGTAAAAAATCAATCAGATCTCGAAGGAGAAATAATCAATTTGGCGAAACGAAAAGCCATTACAATCACTTATGTTTCAGAAGGAGCGGGCTGGAAGATTGGAACAAGCCATTTTCAAATATTATCACCGCCTGTAGAAATGGAAGGGGTAGATAAAAATAATGGGTCCGTCGTTATTTATGTTAAGTTAGGAGGATTGTCATGGTTGTTTACCGGTGACATGGAAGAAGAAATGGAAAAGAAACTTATTAAGAAACACCCCTCACTGCAAATTGACATATTAAAAGTAGGGCACCATGGCAGTCAATCATCTACATCAGAAGAGCTACTTAGGCAATATCATCCCGAAGTGGCAGTTATATCGGTAGGAGAAAAAAACCGATATGGACACCCAAAACCAGAGGTGATTTCCCGCTTACAGGAACATTCTGTTCAAATTTTACGGACCGACCAACATGGGGCGATTACATACATTTTTAAAAGAGGAAAAGGAACTTTTTCAGTGTGGATTCCATAGTATAGGGTAAACCGAAATACCCCTCAAACTTCTTGTTGAATTCGGACTTCTGATGTTAATCATTTCCCTAGCGTACATTTTTTGTTGGTAAAACAGCATCCACTGTAGCATAGTTAAAAAATGGCTCTTTTCAAAAAGATTGTCGTTTTTTAATATGTTTTTGGTAAGAAAACCGCTGATACAGAAGTTGATTGGAGCGGAAGGTGCGAGACTCCTGCGGGAGCAGCGGGACAGGTGAGACCCCACAGGCGCTAAGCGCCGAGGATGCTCACCGCCCGCCCCGCGGAAAGCGAGCATCCTGGAGCGGAAATTAACCACACTTCTCTTTAGTAAATAGCAACAAAGTTTACGAAAACAGCCAAAAAAAAGAAGGCTGCAAGGGAAGTGCAGCCTTTTGAAAAATGAAGCTATGTAGCGGAAATCTTAAGATCCGACAACTTTTATGACAGTTGCAATAATAAACATTGTTGCAAAAAATCCGAATGAAACAAAAAAACCTGCACCTGAATCTAAGGCATCATTACGTTTATCAACTTTATTTTCAAATTCGTTCACAGTCTTTTCCCCTCCCCTATTTCACTTTTTAGTATAAGCGAAACAAAAAGAAAAATCCAGAATTCTCTTTCATCTTCCTTTTATGACAAGAGTTGACACAAATAGTTTGAACTAATCCGGCTAAAATAACATTACACACGTGATACCGTCGCGAATTAAGTTCCTAGGTCTTATATTCACGACGTTTAAATATAATGGGAATTGGTGGACTGGGAGTACATCAATTCCCTCCTAAGTACTTGTCAAATCTCCTGCGCTTCTTTACGATAGAAGTATCAATTTAACAAAATCGAACGGAGCGAAGGACATTGGTTTTTGATTTATGGAAACAAATTAAAAAAAAGCAAATCTCTCCATTATATTTATTATTTGGAACGGAGACGTTTTTTATAAATGAAACTAAACAACTGTTAATAAAGCATGCCTTAGATGAGGACGAGTCTGATTTTAATTTTTCTGCTTATGATCTTGAAGAGACCCCAATTGAAGTTGTCCTTGAGGATGCGGAAACGTTACCGTTTATTGGAGATAGACGCCTCATCCTAGTACATAATCCAGTTTTTCTAACAGCTGAAAAAACAAAAGAAAAGGTCGAACATAATCTATCTAAGCTTGAGGCATACCTTAAGCATCCAGCCCCATTTTCGGTGTTAGTATTTATCGCACCATATGAAAAGTTAGATGAACGGAAAAAATTGACGAAGGAACTGAAGAAAACGGCAGTTACGTTTGAGTCAAAAAAATTGTCTCAACCAGAATTAAAGAAGTGGATACAGGAGCGTGCTTCATTGCATCAGGTTCAAATAACCGATGGTGCTGCTGACAGAATGATTGAACTTGTTGGTGCCAACCTATTTATGCTGACGAGTGAAATGGATAAAATGGCTTTATTTGCTAATGAGTCTAGGTTAATTGATGAAGGGATTGTTGAAAGTCTAGCTTCGAAGTCTTTGGAACAAAATATTTTTACTTTAATTGATAAAATCGTGAGTCGCAATGTCCAAGAGGCATTGCGGATTTATTATGATTTGTTAAAACAAAACGAAGAACCTTTAAAAATACTAGCAATCATTGCTGGTCAATTTAGGTTGATTTATCAAGTGAAGGAGCTTGCAAGGCGAGGTTATGGGCAGCAGCAAATGGCGGGTTTCTTAAAAACACATCCATATCGAGTAAAACTTGCCGCAGGGCATGCAAGGCAGTTTTCAGATGAGGAATTAACAAAAATGATTGATTTATTAGCTGATGCAGATTACCAAATGAAAACAGGTGGCATGAATAAAGAGATGTTGATTGAGATGTTCTTACTTCGTTTAAATCATCCGAATTAAAAAAAACGACCCTTAATGGGTCGTTTTTTATGCATAATTTACGCGTTTAAAGAATTTATTTTTTTCGCTAAACGTGATTTTTTTCTAGCAGCAGCATTTTTGTGGATTAGGCCCTTAGAAGCAGCTTTGTCTAGCTTGCTTGCAGCATCAACGAAAGTTTCTGACGCAACAGTGTCATTGTTAGCGATAGCAGCTTCTGTTTTCTTAACCGCTGTACGCATAGAAGATTTCACTTGGATGTTTTGAGCTTTTGCATTTTCATTTGTTTTAACGCGTTTAATTGCAGATTTAATATTCGGCATTCCGTTCACCTCCTAAAAAGCATCGAGATTATATCAACTCGACTTACACATTCATAACAATTATTAAGAACAAGTGATATTTTATCAAACGCAAGGGTATTTTGCAATACTATCCCTACATTTTGCTTAATAGACGAATGTTTTATTAATAGAAAGGTAAAGATAGTTTTGGATGAACATCTAGGAAGGCGACCAAACCGGTGTTGATCGCTAAAAATATGCTATGTTAAAAAATCTTCCAAAATTGACAATGGAGGGAAACCTATGAAGGATTCACTTGATTTGAGTAAATATTCCATTCGGACAGACCTTGCTGTTGAGGCTCGGGAAATGGCTATTGCTGAAAGAGCCAAGACAGTCCAGAACGAAGAAAATCTCTCGCAAATTGAGGGTGTCATCATTAAGGAAAAAGAAGAAGATGGAATGAAAATTTCCATTGTTGAAATTACCAAACAAGCAGAAGAGGCGATTGGCAAAAAACAAGGTCGCTATTTAACGATAGAAGTAGCGGGAATCAGACAGCAGGATAGTGAATTGCAACAAAAAGTTGCAAAGGTCTTCGCACAGGAATTTGCCCATTTTTTAAAAATGCTAGGTATTAGCGAAACTGCCTCTTGTTTAGTGGTTGGTTTAGGAAACTGGAATGTCACACCAGATGCATTAGGACCCTCTGTTTGTGAAAATTTACTGGTAACTCGACATCTATTTCAATTACAACCAGAAAATGTTGAAGAGGGGTTCCGACCTGTCAGTGCATTTGCTCCTGGTGTAATGGGGATAACTGGGATTGAAACGAGCGATATTATTTTGGGAGTGGTCGAAAAAACAAAGCCTGACTTTGTCATTGCCATTGATGCGCTCGCCGCAAGATCAATCGAGCGGGTCAATTCGACGATTCAAATTTCTGATTCGGGCATTCACCCTGGATCAGGTGTTGGTAATAAGCGCAAAGAAATTAGTCAAGCGACATTGGGTATTCCGGTTATTGCTCTAGGTGTTCCAACCGTTGTAGATGCTGTTTCTATCACGAGTGATACCATTGATTATATTTTAAAGCACTTCGGAAGAGAGTTGAAAGAGGGGAATCGGCCTTCTAAGTCTCTGACACCTGCAGGGATGAGCTTTGGCGAGAAAAAAAAGCTAACTGATGAAGATTTGCCTGAAGAACAACAAAGGAAAACCTTTCTTGGCATGATCGGCGTACTGCCTGATGAAGAAAAAAGAAAATTAATTTATGAAGTCCTAGCACCACTTGGACACAACTTAATGGTTACACCAAAGGAAGTAGACGTCTTTATCGAGGACATGGCAAATTTACTAGCGAACGGTTTGAATGCAGCCTTGCATCAAACCGTAAATCAGGACAACACTGGTTATTATACAAGATAAAAAAGCAAGTGGATTACTTGAATTAAAGTAACGCCCAAAGGTTCTATCCTCTCTAGCAAATTCATAGTATTTAATAGAATAGCTAATAGAGGTGGAATCATGAAACATAATAGGGGAACTGGATTAGTCGTAACCGTACAAGCGTCAAGTATTGTAAAAGCGTTCATTGCCTTTTTGCTGTTTTTATTTTTAGTATTCTCTCTTAGTGGCTTGATGACTTCGCTAAAGCCTGAATTTCGATTAACTTCCTCCTCTGTGAATAATGTAGCGACGAATATGACAGGGGAATGGCTCTATCATTTGATGGGTTCTGAGAATCATTATTTTCTTGGCGCTCTCCCTGTTACAAGTCAGTCTCCGAAGTTAACGAATATCCTGTTTAAAATGTCAGCGAATATTAATTTAGATGATCCTAGAAGTTTGTTAGGAAGAGAATTGCCTGGATTTTCATTGTTTGATGGGAAAATTGTTGTTGCTGGTGAAGGTACTAATTATACAAATATGCCAATGGAATCTGCGCCACCAGTTGAGGTGTTAAAAGCGGAGCAGGAGGCTTCACTTCAAAATACTGAGGGCATAGATGGGACAGGCAATAGCGGTGGTAGTTCACCCCCACCTTTAACAACAGGCAATAGAAAAGTGATGTATTTATATTTTACTCATAATCGAGAGTCCTATCTCCCTTACCTAAAAGGAGTAACTGACCCTGATAAAGCCTATCATTCACAGATTAATGTGATGAATATAGGGGATAAAATGAAAGAGCAATTAGAAAGTAGAGGAATTGGAACTGCCGTAGAAAAGGCTGATATTCAAGCAAATTTAAATAGAAAAGGTTTGGACTATACAAAGTCCTATCAGGAGTCAAGACCCGTTGTCCAAGCGGCGATGGCAAGTAATCGAGACTATACTTATTTTATTGATATTCACCGAGATAGTCATCGCAGGGAGATGACGACTAAAGTCATAAATGGACAATCTTATGCAAAGCTTGCCTTTATCATTGGAGGAAACCAAAGTAATTATGAAAAAAATTTAAAGCTGGCCACAGAGTTGCACAACCTCCTTGATAAAAAATATCCAGGTTTAAGTCGAGGTGTAATTGTTAAAAGAGAAGGAAATGGAAAGTACAACCAAGATCTATCACAAAATGCTATCCTGATTGAATTTGGTGGAGTAGATAATACCTTTGAGGAATTGTATCGATCATCTGATGCATTAGCTGATGTCTTCAGTGAATATTACTGGCAGGCGGAAAAAGTAAATCAAAACACAAACCAACCAACTAATCAAAACTAGCTTGTAGGTGAAATAAATGAAACTATTTATGTTAAAAAGCCTTCTACTTGCCTCCATTATGTTTATTTGTGTTCTGTTCGGGATGCAACAAGCAAATGATGGAATTCATCTAATGAAGGGGTACGATGACCCGAATACAGGTAGTGCTTTTACATTAACTGAGGGGAAACAAGGAAAAATACAAGCTTCTTTCTTAGGAAGAGATGTCACAAGTCATGATTTAGCAAAGAAAAAACAGGAACTAGAGAAGATGAACTCGTATAATTTTTTCTCAGCAACCGGGAAAAAGATTGCACAGGGAATTACTACCGTAACAGAAAAAACGATTGAAATGATTTCTAACTCAAAGGATAAATAGGTGCAGGGTGCGGAATATCGCCTCCTGTTTTTTCTTTGCCCAGGCTGACTCGTCTTTTGTTAGTCGCCGATGGGCGGGCGCCTTCCGGCTTTCTATTGAATGTTAATATCTCAATTGGTATAATGAAGAATAGTGTACATGCGCGAGAATAGTAGGAGTGAACGAGATGAACAGAGAAGAAAAATTAAAGAGACAAGCAAAAATCCGTAATTTCTCCATTATTGCTCATATAGATCATGGAAAATCGACGTTAGCTGATCGGATACTTGAAAAAACCAATGCACTAACAGCTCGTGAAATGAAGGATCAATTATTAGATTCCATGGATTTAGAAAGAGAACGTGGAATCACGATAAAATTAAATTCTGTCCAATTGAAATATAAAGCAAAAGATGGCGAAGAATACACAATGCATTTAATCGATACACCAGGACATGTCGATTTCACATATGAAGTTTCCCGCAGCTTAGCTGCATGTGAAGGAGCGATCCTTGTTGTCGACGCAGCGCAGGGAATAGAAGCGCAAACTCTAGCAAACGTCTACCTTGCACTTGATAATGAATTAGAGATTGTTCCTGTTATTAATAAGATCGATCTTCCAAGTGCTGACCCTGAGAAAGTCCGCCATGAGATTGAGGAAGTCATCGGTCTGGATGCATCGGAAGCGGTACTTGCATCTGCGAAAGCAGGAATAGGGATTGAGGAAATACTTGAACAAATAGTAGAAAAGATACCAGCGCCTGAAGGAGATCCGGATGGACCGCTTAAAGCTTTGATTTTTGATTCATTATTTGATGCTTACCGTGGGGTTGTCGCTTATATTAGGGTGGTTCAAGGATCTGTAAAAGTTGGCGATAGAATCAAAATGATGGCAACGGGAAAAGAGTTTGATGTAACGGAAGTCGGTGTTTTTACACCAAAACCAGTTCTACTTGATGAACTAACGGTTGGAGAAGTTGGTTTTTTAACTGCTGCAATCAGAAACGTCGGCGATACGCGAGTAGGGGACACAATTACCAGTGCGAAAAATGGTGCGACAGAAGCCCTGCCTGGTTATCGTAAGATGAATCCGATGGTGTACTGTGGTCTTTATCCAATAGATTCTGCAAAATTTAATGACTTACGTGATGCACTAGAAAAATTACAATTAAACGATTCTGCGCTTCAATTCGAGCCAGAGACGTCTCAAGCACTTGGCTTCGGTTTCCGCTGTGGTTTCCTTGGACTTCTGCATATGGAAATTATTCAAGAACGAATCGAACGTGAATTTAAAATAGACCTAATTACGACCGCACCAAGTGTTATATACCATGTCGTTATGACAGATGGATCTGACTTGAAGGTGGATAATCCATCCAAAATGCCCGATCCACAAAAAATTGATCGGATTGAAGAACCGTATGTAAAAGCAACCATGATGTCTCCTAACGATTATGTAGGAGCAATTATGGAGATTTGCCAAACCAAACGGGGTATTTTTATTGACATGCAATATTTAGATCAAAATCGTGTCAGCATTGTTTATGAAATTCCATTATCAGAAATCGTCTATGATTTCTTTGACCAATTAAAATCAAGTACAAAAGGTTATGCTTCGTTTGATTATGAGTTAATTGGTTATAAGCAATCAAAACTAGTGAAAATGGACATCCTTCTAAATGCTGAAAAAGTGGATGCATTGAGCTTTATTGTTCATAACGATTTTGCATACGAGCGCGGTAAAGTAATTGTTGAGAAGCTAAAAGAATTAATACCAAGACAACAATTTGAAGTGCCGATTCAAGCCGCAATTGGGCAGAAAATTGTAGCGCGATCAACGATTAAATCGATGGGTAAAAACGTCTTGGCTAAGTGTTATGGTGGAGATATTTCTCGTAAACGGAAGCTTTTAGAGAAGCAAAAAGAAGGTAAAAAACGGATGAAGCAGGTGGGGTCCGTAGAAGTACCACAAGAAGCCTTCATGGCTGTTTTGAAAATGGATGATAATAATACGAAAAAATAAAAAGGACTTGGGGTTAGACATGCTTGTTAACAAGCTGTGCTAGCCTCTTTTTCTTATAGGTGAAATGGAAGGTTGAAAAAATGATAAATGCTGCGTATCTTCATATCCCATTTTGTGAACATATTTGCCACTATTGTGATTTTAATAAAGTATTTCTCAAAGGTCAGCCAGTAACCGAGTATTTATTAGCAATGGAACAAGAAATCAAATTGACTTTTGAACAAAACTCACCCCCAGATAGGCTAAAGACGATCTTTGTAGGGGGAGGAACCCCAACTGCCTTAACCGAGCAGCAACTTCTCTTGTTTTGTGAAATTATTAAAAACAATCTCCCTTTTGATCATGAAACGGAATTTACATTTGAAGCAAATCCGGGTGACTTATCAAAGGAAAAGTTTCAAATACTAAAACAAGCAGGTGTTAATCGGATTAGTTTTGGTGTACAAACCTTTAACAATGAACTTTTAAAGAGGATTGGCAGAACTCATCGAGCAGAAGATGTATTTAAGTCGGTCGAGCTTGCAAAGGAAACGGGATTTGAAAATATTAGTGTCGACTTGATTTATAGTTTGCCGGGTCAAACAATCCAAGATTTTAAACAAACTTTGTCTAAAGCATTTTCTCTAGATATTACTCACTACTCTGGATACTCACTAATTATTGAGCCAAAAACAGTATTTTATAATTTATTAAGTAAAGGTAAGCTCCCGACTCAGAGTGAAGACATTGAAACAGAAATGTATGAAATATTGATGGATGAAATGGATAAGAATGGGTTTAATCAATATGAAATAAGTAACTTTGGTCTGCCGGGGTTTGAGAGTAAACATAATCTAACTTACTGGAATAATGAGTCGTATTATGGATTTGGTGCGGGAGCACATAGCTATGTTAATGGGAGTCGACGTTCAAATTATGGTCCGTTAAAAAAGTATATGGACCCGATTAAACGTGGGCAGCTGCCCATCTTAGATAATCATGAGGTAACTAAGCGGGAGGCAATTGAAGAGGAGATGTTTCTTGGTTTAAGAAAAATTGCAGGAGTATCTTTGTCGCATTTTCGCGAGAAATTTGCTGAAGATCCGTTGGCGTTATTTCAGGATGAAATTGCTGACTTACTAAACAGAGGGTTAATTGAAATTAATCATGACATGATTTTTTTAACAAAACAGGGTAAGTTTCTTGGTAACGAGGTATTTCAATCTTTTATTTGAAACATCTAAACGTTGACACTCTGCTTCATTTTTGATAATTTAATAATAGAATTAGCACTCGTTCATAAAGAGTGCTAACAGAGGTGATGTCCAGTTGCTAACAGATCGTCAAGTATTGATATTCCAAGTAATTGTTGATGACTTTATTCGATCTGCACAACCAATCGGCTCAAGAAGTTTGTCAAAAAAGGAGGAAATTTCCTTTAGTTCGGCGACCATTCGAAATGAGATGGCTGACCTAGAAGAAATGGGGTTTATTGAGAAAACCCATACCTCATCAGGTAGAATTCCTTCTGAAAAGGGCTATCGTTTTTATGTTGACCATTTGCTGTCTCCACCCGTTTTAGAGACTGGTGATGTGACTAAGGTAAAGTCGATTTTTGCCGAAAGAATTTACGAACTTGAAAAAATCGTTCAAAAGTCGGCTAGGATTTTATCTGAATTAACCAATTACACGTCTATCGTACTAGGGCCAGCAGTCAGGGAAAATAAATTAAAAAAAATCCAAATTATCCCTTTATACAATGATACAGCGATTGCGATTATTGTGACTGATACAGGGCATGTTGAAAATCGGATGTTTCACTTACCGGCAACGATGGACACAAGTGAAATTGAGAAACTGGTCAATATTTTAAATGAACGTTTAGTCGGTGTGCCGATTGTTGATTTAAATGAAAAAATATATAAAGAAGTCGCATCACTTTTGCGTCAGCATATTTATCAATATGATTCCATGCTGAGTACAATTGCCGATACATTTAAGCTTCCTACATCAAATAAGTTGTTTTTCGGTGGGAAAACGAATATGTTAAGACAACCAGAATTTCATGACATCGAAAAAATTCGTAGCTTAATGAATATGATCGAGCAAGAGGATGGGATTTATGATCTAATCCAAAGGAATCCTATTGGGATTAATGTCAAGATAGGCAGAGAAAATAACAACTCAGCGATGGAAAACTGCAGTTTAATTACTGCCACCTACTCAGTTGGTACAGAACAACTTGGATCGATTGCAATTCTTGGACCAACTCGGATGGAGTACTCCCGGGTGATCAGCTTGTTGAAAATGCTTACGGGCGATCTTTCCACGGTTTTATCAAAGCTGTATCAAAATAACTGACGCAGGAAATATTGATAAGGGTGGAGCGAGGGTTGTTCCATCCCCTTTCTATGTAATTTCTGGGGATGTGAAAGATTGAGTTAAAAGGCAAGCGACTTGCGTATTTCTTTTTAGGAGGTGAATATATGACACAGGAACAGAATCTTAAAAATGAAGAAGTTGTTGAAGAACAACAAACAGAGGAAACGGTCGAAACCATTTTTGCTGAAACAGACGACTCAGAAGTTGTTGTGGAATCTGGAACAGAAAAAGAGTTAGAAGAAGCAAAAACGAAAATTGCCGAGCTTGAAGGGCAGTTAGAGACTTCAGAAAACCGTTATCTTCGTCTTCAAGCTGACTTTGATAATTTCCGCCGCCGTTCAAGACAAGAAATTGAGGCGAGCGAAAAATATAGAGCACAAAACTTAATTACTGATATTTTACCTGCCATTGACAACTTTGAAAGAGCCCTTTCGATGACAGTTGAAAATGAACAAACAAAATCATTGCAACAAGGGATAGAAATGGTATATAACAACTTGCTAGATGCCTTGAAAAAGGAAGGTGTTGAACCAATTGAAGCCGTTGGTCAAGAGTTCAATCCTCATCTTCACCAGGCTGTGATGCAAGTTGAAGATGCAAATTTTGGATCTAATGTTGTTGTAGAAGAGTTCCAAAAGGGTTATGTCCTTAAGGATCGAGTTATTCGTCCATCAATGGTGAAAGTAAATCAATAAAAAATAAGGTCTATCACTTACATAGTAAGTAATTGGGAGGTTAAGGATTATGAGTAAAATTATTGGTATTGATTTAGGAACCACAAACTCTTGTGTTGCCGTATTAGAAGGCGGAGAACCAAAAGTTATTCCAAATCCAGAAGGCAATCGCACAGCGCCATCTGTAGTTGCATTTAAAAATGGAGAACGTCAAGTAGGGGAAGTAGCAAAGCGTCAAGCTATTACAAATCCTAATACGATTATGTCGATAAAACGTCATATGGGTACGAATTTTAAAGTTGAAGTAGAAGGAAAGGAATACTCTCCACAAGAGGTTTCAGCTATCATCCTTCAATACTTAAAATCTTACGCGGAAGACTATCTAGGAGAGCCAGTAACAAAAGCGGTAATTACAGTTCCTGCTTATTTTAACGATGCTGAACGTCAAGCAACAAAAGATGCTGGGAAAATTGCTGGTCTAGATGTTGAACGTATTATCAATGAGCCAACTGCTGCGGCTTTAGCGTATGGGTTAGATAAGATGCA
Organism: Bacillus sp. 1NLA3E; assembly: GCF_000242895.2. NCBI lineage: Bacteria > Bacillati > Bacillota > Bacilli > Caryophanales > Bacillaceae > Bacillus > Bacillus sp. 1NLA3E. The sequence goes on along the minus strand of NC_021171.1, from coordinate 3,504,962 downwards.
TGAAGATCAAACGATTCTTGTTTATGACCTTGGTGGTGGTACATTTGACGTATCCATTCTTGAATTAGGCGATGGAGTTTTTGAAGTAAAATCTACTGCAGGTGATAATCGTCTAGGTGGGGATGATTTCGACCAAGTTATTATTAATTACTTAGTAGATCAATTCAAAAAGGAAAATAGCATTGACCTTTCTAAGGATAAAATGGCATTGCAACGTCTTAAGGATGCTGCTGAAAAAGCGAAAAAAGACTTGTCTGGAGTAACTTCTACACAAATCTCTTTACCGTTTATCACTGCGGGAGAAGCTGGACCATTACATCTTGAAATTCCATTAACAAGAGCAAAGTTTGATGAACTTACTGCTCATTTAGTAGAAAGAACTATGGGACCAACTCGTCAAGCTTTAAGGGACGCAGGACTTTCTGCATCTGGAATTGACAAAGTTATTCTTGTAGGTGGATCTACTCGTATTCCAGCTGTTGTCGAAGCAATTCGTAAAGAAACTGGCCAGGAGCCTCATAAAGGGGTTAACCCGGATGAAGTAGTGGCTATGGGTGCTGCTATTCAAGGTGGAGTTATTTCTGGAGATGTAAAGGATGTTGTTTTACTAGACGTAACACCTTTATCTCTTGGGATTGAAACTATGGGTGCTGTATTTACCAAGCTAATTGATCGTAATACAACCATTCCAACATCAAAATCCCAAGTGTTCTCAACGGCAGCTGATAGTCAAACTGCAGTTGATATCCACGTTCTTCAAGGGGAACGCCCAATGGCTTCTGATAATAAAACTTTAGGACGCTTCCAATTATCGGATATTCCACCAGCTCCAAGAGGAATTCCGCAAATTGAAGTTACCTTCGATATTGATAAAAACGGGATTGTAAATGTTCGTGCAAAAGATCTTGGCACAAACAAAGAACAGACAATCACGATTAAATCTTCAACAGGCTTATCTGATGAGGAGATTCAAAAAATGGTAAGAGAAGCTGAAGAAAATGCGGATGCTGATAAGAAACGTAAGGAAGAAGTTGAACTTCGAAACGAAGCAGATCAGCTCGTATTTACAACTGAGAAAACATTAAAAGATCTTGAAGGCAAAGTGGATGCTGGTGAAGTAGCACAAGCCAACGAGGCGAAAGATGCTCTCAAAGCTGCAATTGAGAAAAATGACTTGGACGAAATTAAAACCAAGAAAGACGCTTTACAAGAGCTTGTTCAAAACTTGACTGTGAAGCTTTATGAAGAGGCTGCTAAGCAAGCTCAAGCTGCTCAAGGCGCTCAAGGTCAAGATGGAAAAGGCAAAGATGATAATGTAGTCGATGCCGAGTTTGAAGAAGTTAACGACGATAAATAAATTCAACCTTAAGAAAGAGTCAAAGTCAGGTCCTTCATGGCTTTGGCTTTTTCTTTAGTATTGCAAAGTTCAGATTCACAATGTTACAATAACCTTTATGTGAAAGGATGCGGGAGTGGTAGGCATGAATAAACGAGATTACTATGAAGTTCTTGGAATTAGTAAAAGTGCATCAAAGGAAGAAATAAAGAAGGCTTATCGAAAGCTATCAAAACAATTTCACCCTGATATAAATAAAGAAGATGATGCAGCCGATAAATTTAAAGAAGTAAAAGAAGCGTATGAAATATTGAGCGATGAGCAGAAACGTGCCCATTACGATCAATTTGGCCATACTGACCCAAATCAAGGTTTCGGTGGCAGCGATTTTGGCGGTGGCGGTTTCGGTGGATTTGAAGATATCTTCAATACCTTTTTTGGTGGAGGAGGCGGAGGATCAAGACGTCGTGATCCTAACGCACCACGACAAGGTGCTGATTTGCAATATACGATGACACTAAAGTTTGAAGAAGCAGTATTTGGCAAAGAAACTGACATCGAAATCCCACGGGAAGAAGAATGTGAAACCTGCCACGGTTCGGGTGCTAAACCTGGGACAAACCCAGAAACCTGTCCACATTGCCATGGTGCTGGTCAGCTTAATGTCGAACAAAACACACCTTTTGGAAGAATTGTTAATAGAAGAACTTGTCACCATTGTAACGGAACAGGAAAATTAATTAAGAATAAATGTTCTACATGCGGTGGAGCAGGTAAAGTGAAAAAACGTCGGAAAATTCATGTGAAAATCCCTGCTGGTATTGATGATGGTCAACAACTAAGAGTTACCGGTCAAGGTGAAGGCGGTATAAATGGTGGGCCTTCTGGGGATTTATATGTAGTGTTCCACGTTCGGGACCATGAGTTTTTTGAACGTGATGGGGAAGATATTTACTGTGAAATGCCAATTACCTTTTCACAGGCCGCCCTTGGGGATGATATCGAGATTCCAACCTTGCATGGCAAAGTAAAATTAAAAGTCCCTGCAGGTACTCAGACAGGTACGAAGTTTAGACTTAAGGGTAAAGGTGTTCCGAATGTAAGAGGTTATGGTGTTGGAGACCAGCATGTAATCGTTCGAATTATTACCCCATCTAAATTATCGGATAAGCAGAAACAACTTCTTCGAGAATTTTCTGAAGCTAGCGGTAAGGCACCAAATGGCAGTCATGAAGAGAGTATTTTTTCAAAAGTTAAGCGCGCCTTTAAAGGTGAATAAAGGATGAAATGGAGTTGGTAGAGATGAAATGGTCAGAGCTTAGTATTCATACAACAAATGAAGCTATTGAGCCAATCTCAAATATTTTACACGAAGCAGGCGCCAGTGGCGTTGTAATCGAGGATCCCTTTGAGCTAAGTAAGGAAAGGGTGGATCGATTCGGTGAAATCTACCAACTCAATCCTGATGATTATCCCGAGGAAGGGGTTATTATCAAAGCCTATATTCCGATTAACAGTTTTCTAGGGGAAACAGTTGAGGAAATTAAGGATGCAATTAATAATTTAATTCTTTTTAATATTGATATTGGAAAAAATAATGTGACTATCAGTGAAGTAAACGAGGAAGAATGGGCTACTGCTTGGAAAAAGTATTATAATCCTGTTAAAATTTCTGAACGGTTTACGATTGTTCCAACCTGGGAAAACTATACTCCTGTAGGCAGTGACGAGCTAATTATCGAATTGGACCCAGGAATGGCATTTGGTACAGGTACCCATCCAACCACTGTGATGTGTGTACAGTCCCTTGAAAGTACTATTAAATCTGGTGACAATGTCATTGATGTCGGGACCGGAACAGGAGTTTTAAGCATTGCTGCAGCACTATTGGGAGCGGAAAAGGTGACGGCATTAGATTTAGATGAAGTCGCAGTTCAGTCTGCATCGCTAAATATTAAGCTTAACAAGGTAAAAGATTTTGTTACAGTGGCTCAAAATAACCTATTGGATGGGATTGTTGGACCAGTAGATATAGTTGTAGCTAATATTCTTGCTGAAGTGATCCTTCGCTTTACCGATGATGTTGCAAGAGTGGTCAAAAAGGGTGGTTACTTCATAGCTTCCGGGATTATTCAACAGAAAAAAGAGCAAGTGAAAGACGGGATCATAAACGCTGGGTTTACAATTGAAGAAACGCTAGTTATGGAAGACTGGGTAGCGATTATCGCCAAGAAGAATTAGATACTTTTTTAGGGGCCTTTCCCCTACTTATTGCATTACAAAGGCTCGCCCGCTGGCGAGTTTATTTTTTGTATGTTTTAATATACATGGTAAGAAAGAGGGGATTTTCCTTGCAACGTTATTTTGTAAATACCAACCCCGAAACCAATCGTTTTACGATTAATGGTGATGACTATCACCATATTGCTCGTGTGATGAGAATGAAATCAGGCGAAACAATTGTGTGTGTTACCAAAGAAGGCAAAAGTGCAGTTTGTCAAATTGCAGAAATTACCGATGAACAAGTGGTGGCAAACGTTGTAAAATGGGAAGATGAGACAACTGAGCTTCCAATAAAAGTATCTATTGCGAGCGGATTGCCAAAAGGGGATAAGCTTGAGTGGATTATTCAAAAGGGCACAGAGCTTGGTGCAACGGATTTTGTTCCCTTTCTTGCATCTCGCTCCATTGTCAAATGGGATGAAAAGAAAGCGAAAAAAAAGGTTGAACGGTGGCAAAAAATTGCCAAAGAGGCAGCGGAACAATCCTATCGCAGCAAGATACCGCAAGTTTTTTCTCCAGTCCACATAAAAACACTCCTTGAACAGGCTGCGAATTATGATTTTAAACTAGTGGCCTATGAAGAAGAGGCAAAGCAAGGCGAAGTTGCAGTGTTAGCTAAAACGCTTAGTGAAATTAAGGCGGGACAGTCACTGCTAATGGTTTTTGGTCCAGAGGGCGGGCTTTCTACACAGGAAATCTCATTGCTGAAAGAAAATGGGTTTTCTGTTTGCGGACTTGGCCCCCGTATATTAAGAACGGAAACAGCACCCCTTTATTTTTTATCAGCGGTGTCTTATCATAAAGAATTATTGAGGTGATTATTATGCCTACAGTAGCGTTTCATACACTTGGATGTAAGGTAAACCATTATGAAACAGAAGCGATTTGGCAATTATTTAAAGAACAGGGCTATGAGCGGGTGGAGTTTGAAACAACATCCGATGTTTATATTATCAATACATGTACCGTAACGAATACCGGCGATAAGAAAAGTCGTCAAATTATTCGTCGTGCTGTGAGGAAGAACCCAGATGCTGTCATTTGTGTTACTGGATGTTATGCACAGACTTCACCAGCAGAAATCTTGGCAATCCCTGGTGTTGATGTTGTCGTTGGAACACAGGATCGTGTCAAAATGCTAGATTTCATTGAACAATATAAGCAAGAGCGCCAGCCTATTAATGGTGTCAGAAATATTATGAAAAGCCGTGTTTATGAAGAGTTGGATGTTCCTGCTTTTACAGACCGGACTCGTGCTTCTTTGAAAATTCAAGAAGGCTGCAACAATTTTTGTACCTTCTGTATTATTCCTTGGGCACGTGGCTTGATGCGTTCACGTGATCCAAAAGAGGTTGTACGTCAAGCACAACAGCTCGTTGATGCTGGCTATAAAGAAATTGTCTTAACTGGTATTCACACCGGTGGATATGGTGAAGATATGAAGGATTATAACTTGGCCATGCTTTTACAAGACCTTGAAAAAGAAGTAAAAGGCTTAAAGCGCCTCCGTATTTCTTCTATTGAGGCCAGCCAAATTACCGATGAGGTTATTGAAGCAATCAAAAATTCTAATATTATTGTTCGTCACCTCCATATTCCACTACAATCAGGCTCTAATTCTGTTTTAAAAAGGATGCGCCGTAAATATACCATGGAGTTTTTTGCAGAGCGTTTGGACCGCTTAAAAGAGGTTCTACCAGGTTTAGCAATTACCTCTGATGTAATTGTTGGCTTTCCAGGCGAAACAGAAGAGGAATTTATGGAGACCTATAACTTTATCGAAGAACATCAATTTTCTGAGCTTCATGTTTTCCCATATTCCAAGCGAACAGGGACTCCTGCTGCACGGATGGAGGACCAAGTTGACGAGGAAGTGAAAAATGATCGAGTTCATCGACTCATTTCTCTTTCTGATCAATTGGCAAAAGAATATGCTTCGCAATTTGAAGGGGAAGTTCTTGAGGTTATTCCAGAAGAAAAACATCACGAAAACGATGAGAGTCCTTTATACACTGGCTACGCGGACAATTACCTAAAAGTAGTCTTTGCCGGAACAGAGGCAATGATCGGGAAAATTGTCAAAGTTAAAATTACCAAGGTGGGCTATCCATACAACGAAGGTCAATTCATTCGGGTATTGAATGATGATATAGTCCAGGAAGAAGAAGCTGCAATTTAATATAATGCAAACAGGCTACCTAGATGGATCACGGTAGCCTGTTTTTTTATTTGGATCTGTTTAACTAGAATGTTGATTTCCGCTTCAGGCGCTTCGCTTTCCGCGGGGCGGGCGGTGAGCCTCCTCGGCGCTAGCGCCTGTGGGGTCTCACCTGTCCCGCTGCTCCCGCAGGAGTCTTCGCGCCCTCCACTCCAATCAACATTGTTCAAAAAATCACCATTGAGCTTTAACACAGCCTTTTATTTAAATTTGGTATAAATCCTTCCATTTCTTTTTAAACTAAAAGGGCTTGTAAAAACCCCTCGAATTTTCTTTTTGAGAATGATATGATGTAAGAGGTACGGACATCTTCAGGTCTGAAGGGAGAAAACAAATATGTCTAATAATGTTGCAGCAATGATTGATCATACCCTATTAAAAGCTGATGCAAAAAAAGAACAAATTGAACTGTTATGTAAGGAAGCGAAGGAATATAAGTTTGCTTCTGTTTGTGTAAACCCAACATGGGTGAGATACGCAAGCGAACAATTAAAAGATAGCTCCGTTAAGGTATGCACCGTAATTGGTTTCCCACTTGGGGCATCAACAACCGAAACAAAAGCATTTGAAACAAAAAATGCAATTGAAAATGGTGCTGAAGAAGTAGACATGGTTATCAATATTAGTGCGTTAAAAGATGGAAATGACGACTTAGTAGAGAATGATATTCGTGCCGTAGTGAGTGCTGCAAAAGGCAAAGCTTTGACAAAAGTCATCATCGAAACTAGTTTACTTACAGATGATGAGAAGGTACGAGCTTGTCAAATTGCTGTTAAGGCCGGAACAGACTTTGTTAAAACCTCTACAGGTTTTTCTACTGGAGGAGCTAGTGTGGAAGATATCGCACTAATGAGAAAAACGGTAGGACCTGAAATTGGTGTAAAGGCTTCAGGTGGAGTTAGAAATACGAGCGATGCCCAGAGTATGATTGCTGCTGGTGCAACTAGAATTGGCGCAAGCTCGGGTGTAGCAATTGTAAACGGCTTAACGAGTGATGCAGAATATTAAAATGGAAAAGGCTGACTTCTCATAGTCAGCCTTTTTAAATTTTTTTTCCATGGACATATAGGATCCATTTCCCGAAATGTTCAGCAAAAGGTAGTACGAACAAAGATGACATTACATTAAAAATCAAACTGGAATGGGCAAGTTGGACATCAGGGCTACTGGCAGCAACTGACGAGATGGATGCCAGCCAGCCTATTAACGGAAAAAAGATCGTTACTCCGACAACGTTTAACCATATATGTGCATAGGCACATAATTTGGATTCATGTCCAGCCCCAACAGCAGCTAAAAATGCAGTCACACATGTCCCAATGTTGGAACCAAGCATAATCGCGATTCCACTATCAAGGTTGAGGATTCTACCGGATAAAAATCCCATTGTTATACCGGTCATGGCAGTACTAGATTGTATTAATGCGGTGAAAATAGTCCCGAAAATAACGCTTAAAAAATGACTCTGGTTAAGAAACAATAAGATTTTTTCTACAAATGGCATGCTAGTAAGGGGGTGCGATAAAAATTCAAAACCTCTAATTGCAATAAAAACCGCAGACATTCCGAATAAAATAGATCCAGTGCTTTTGATCTTCAGATCTTTAAAAAGCATAAAAATTGCCCCTATAATTGCCATTGGAATAAGAATTTGATTGAAATCAAATGTGATAATTTCTGTCGTAAAGGTTGTGCCAATATTTGTTCCTAATATAATTCCAATCGATTTTGGAAAAGTGAGCATCCCAGCGGAAATTAAGCCTATGGTAATGACCATTACAGCTGCACTACTGTGAAGAGTTGCCGTTACCAGAACACTTGTAATCAGTGCCTTAAATGGGTTGCTGGTGACCTGTTCGAGAAGTTTTTTTAATTTGTCACCCGACAGCTGAAATAATCCGGCTCTTAAAACGGTCATTCCCATAATAAAGGCTCCAATTAGAAGCAAAAAAAGTAAAATGTATAACATGTCCGTCACTCCCTATCTTTATATATGAATGAGGATGGAAATTTAGACATTCCAAAGATGAAAGTATTCGTGATGGTAAGTTGATTTATCAACGTATTAATTATATTTGAATTATGGAAGAATATAGTCGAAATATAAAAATTTTTGCCGATACATAGTAACAATGCCAAATTCAGTTGACCTTATATCATCATTATATTATAATTGTCAAAGTACATGGAACTCCATGTCCTCGATGTTAGTGTGTTGTGTTCGGAGGGAGGGAAAGAGAATGTCTAAAACCGTCGTTCGTAAAAACGAATCGCTTGAAGATGCTCTTCGTCGCTTCAAACGTACTGTATCTAAATCAGGTACTATACAAGAAGCTAGAAAGCGCGAATTCTACGAAAAGCCTAGTGTAAAACGTAAGAAGAAGTCTGAAGCTGCAAGAAAACGTAAGTTCTAAGAGAGGGTGTAATTCATGAGTCTTCTCGAGCGTTTAAATAATGATATGAAACAAGCGATGAAAAACAAGGAAAAAGACAAACTCTCTGTCATTCGGATGATCAAAGCATCATTGCAAAATGAAGCGATAAAGCTTGGAAATAAAGAGCTATCCGAAGAAGAAGAGCTAACAATCCTTTCTCGCGAAATGAAACAACGCAAGGACTCCCTCCATGAATTTGAAAAGGCAGGTCGTGAAGATCTGGTTGAAAAATTGCTTACAGAATTGACATTTGTCGAGTTGTACATGCCGAAACAACTCTCTGAAGAAGAGTTGGCTGAAATAGTAAAACAAACAATTTCAGAAATAGGTGCAACATCAAAAGCTGAGATGGGAAAAGTAATGTCTGCGATCATGCCGAAGGTTAAGGGGAAAGCAGACGGAACACTCGTAAATAAACTTGTTCTACAACACCTTTCATAATAACAACATCAATGGCCGCAGAGTTTACTCTGCGGCTTTTCACCTTTAATAAGAAGTCATCACAGAATCTTTACTGAACCTCTTAAATTAACTGAAACTTTTTTTCCTAACTTGCGTATATATCTTGAGAACATAAACTAAGAAAGGAGGACAGAGCAATGCGGAAGATCCTTGCTTTTTTAGCATTATTATTCATAGTTAGCATATTGATTATTTTCGGTGGTGAGACACAGTCTTTAAGTGGCACCTTTTTGGAGAGTTTGGTTGGATTTCTTACTCATCCTGTTGTAATCACGATTTTGTTGGCTATTGCCAGTTTAGGTTTTGTAATGGAATTGTTTTCTCCAGGTTTTGGCTTTCCAGGGTTAGTCGGGCTTACTGCACTGGTATTGTTTTTTTATGGACATTTGGTTGCCGGATTGGCAGGTTTTGAAACGATCCTGTTATTTGTCCTAGGTATTGGCCTGATTATTTTGGAACTGTTTGTACCAGGTGGAATTATCGGGGTGCTTGGTACCCTATCAATTATTACTAGCTTACTTTTGGCATCTGATAACATGATTAATATGGGGATTTCAATCCTTATTGCCATTGGGTTATCTATTATTGTCGCTATTTTAATGGTAAAGGTGTATGGGAAGAAAATGAGATTATTTAATAAAATCATTTTGACTGACTCTACAAATACGGAAAATGGTTATGTTTCCAATCTAAACAGAACGGATTTACTTGGTAAGGCTGGAATTACCTTCACCGCTTTACGCCCATCAGGAACCGTTTTAATAGACGATGAACGGGTTGATGTTGTCAGTGAAGGAGATTTTATTGTAAAAGGTAAGCAAGTAAAAGTAGTGAAGGTGGAAGGATCTCGAATTGTTGTAAGAGAATGTAATAGTACTTCAAAGGAGGAGCTAAAATTATGAATGCTGGTGTTGCATTATTAATTATTGCCATTGTACTTGGGATCATTGTATTAGCGGTTTTATTTACTTTTGTCCCGGTTATGCTGTGGGTATCAGCACTTGCGGCAGGTGTTAAAGTCAGTATTTTCACCCTGGTTGGGATGAGACTACGGAGGGTTACACCGAGCAGGGTAATTAATCCTCTTATAAAGGCTCATAAAGCTGGGATAAATGTTACAACAAATCAGTTAGAAAGCCATTATTTAGCAGGTGGAAATGTCGACCGCGTAGTAAATGCCTTAATTGCAGCACATCGTGCCAATATTGAATTGCCGTTTGAGCGCTGTGCAGCCATCGATCTTGCCGGTCGTGATGTACTTGATGCTGTACAAATGAGTGTTAATCCTAAAGTCATTGAGACCCCATTTATTGCTGGTGTGGCGATGAATGGGATTGAAGTAAAGGCAAAAGCGAGAATTACCGTCCGGGCTAATATTGAGCGATTAGTCGGTGGTGCTGGTGAAGAAACCGTAGTGGCTCGTGTTGGTGAGGGCATTGTATCGACAATTGGTTCAAGTGAAAGCCATAAAAAGGTTCTCGAAAATCCAGATTTGATTTCCCAAACCGTTCTTTCCAAGGGCTTAGATGCAGGTACTGCCTTTGAAATCCTATCCATTGATATCGCGGATGTTGATATCGGTAAAAATATTGGGGCGGAATTACAAACCGAGCAGGCTGAGGCAGATAAAAAAATTGCTCAAGCTAAAGCGGAAGAACGTAGGGCGATGGCTGTTGCTTTAGAACAAGAAATGAAAGCAAAGGTTCAAGAAATGCGGGCGAAAGTGGTTGAATCTGAAGCAACAGTACCATTAGCATTGGCAGAAGCATTACGAGAAGGCAACATCGGCGTAATGGATTATATGAACTATCAAAATATTTCCGCGGACACGGACATGAGAGGTTCAATCGGAAAAATGTCGGGTGACCAAAAACCTAACGATAAAGACTAAGAATGTGTTGGGCATCTCTTGAAGGGGGAATCTCTAGTGAAAAGTTTGTTTGAAAATCCTTTCATTCTGGTGATTCTGATTGGAATTATTTCATCCGTTTATAAAAAGATGAAAGTGAGCGAGCCTGAAGATGGTAAAAGACGCACTCCTTTATCACAACGCGTTCCGACTTCATTTGAAAATCCGGTAAGGCAAATCAAGAGGGTAAACGAACATGATGAACAGAAAAAAAATGCAAAACAACAACAAAAAGCCCGAAAAAAGCCAAACGCTATTTATGATAAAATGAATCATCAGTTTGAACAATTAACAACTGAAACATCAAAGCTCGGTGAGGCTACCAGAATGACACCAAAGGGAAATGCCGTTAATTTACAAGCAAGGGTGAATTCTCCTAAAGTAAAGCAAGTACAGGTTGACCAATCGACTTTAATTGAAGGGCTAATTTGGTCCGAGGTTCTTGGTCCTCCTCGTGCCAAACAACCTTATCGTCCGATTAACCATAGGCGAAACTAAGGGTACTAGCCAAAAAAATGCGAACCCCCCATTCAATTCATAAATTTTGAAATGAATGGGGGGTTCTTTTACTCTCATCTAATCATTTAATCCCTTTCCATTGAGAATTTGCTGTATACATTTTTCAACCCTTGACTCTCGAGTTTTGGATTGTTTGGGCCCTGAAAAATGAAGAATGTATGCTCTTTGTCGTCCCGGCGTCAAGCTTTTAAAAGCAGTTTTTACGGCAGGGATTTCATCGAATTTATTTTGAAGTTCTTCAGGAATTATGATTTCTGTATTCTTTTTAAAATTCACTTCCAAACCGGCTTTTTCAACTTCAATGGCTTCATAAATATAGGATTTCAAAATGGTTTCCATCTCAACTATTTCTTGAGTATTGGTGAACCGAATCTGGCGCGCCGCCTGTACATTCTCCGTTTGTTGGATTAGAATCCCATGGGCATCCTTTAATAAGGCACCTTTGTGAAATAGAAGTGCGCAATATTCTTTAAATCCATGTATTAAAACTATGTTTTTTTTCTCAAACGTGTAACAAGGATGCATCCACTTAAATTCTTCGGTCAGCTCACAGTCAAGAACGATATTTCTCAACTTCTCATATTCTTTCTTCCACTTGTTAGCCTTACTAATAAATTCATCAACCTTAGGATTCATTTTACTATTTGTCATCAAGGAACACCCCTATTCATTATTCTATCAGCTGCCAGTCAAGTATGATCATTCTCCGGCTGGTGTCCAATGCATAATAGGACATTAATTGGTGTTGTGTCAAGCAGACGTGGATTGGAAAGTTACAGGGAGCTTATGTCGCTAATATGCCCCGTTACTTTAAGTTATGTATGATGGTTAGTGGTTCTTTATTTGAACTTGTCGGCATATTAGATAAACGTGGGAAAACGGAAATCAGGAACAATCAAAAATATCAAGAGAGAAATGATTGATTCATTTTAATTGTGGTATTGATCATCATTTAGTAATCAGGAAGAGAAACAAAGGTGTGTACAGTAATGTCATAAAGGCTTTCTAATCTTAATACAATTGAATAAGGAACTTATCATGGACTTCCTATATACAAATTATATACATATGAGATGGAAGGGGGTTCTATTTTTTATGGCAAAAAAATGGGGCCAATTTGTTCGCGACTGGATAACGAAAAAAATGGATCTTCCCTCAGATGTCATGATGGATTTGCCCAGGATTACGATGGTTGGACAAATTCATATTTATGTTGAGAACCACCGTGGATTACTTACTTTTTCCGATAAAGAGCTTCGTTTACTGTTAAAACAGGGCCAACTTTTAGTAAAAGGTAAGGCTTTTGTTATTAAAATGATATTGCCGGAAGAAATTCTACTTGAAGGAAAAATAGATCAAGTAATTTATATAAATGAGTGATTCAGGAGGAGAGCAATGAAGAACCAATGGATCGAGTTTTATTCCGGTATTGTTTCTGTGAAAATTACCGGGAAAGGGATTGAAAGATTCATTAATAAATTAATTAGAAGTGGTATTTCAGTTTGGAACGTTAAAAGGCACGGTGCAGAAACAGTTATCTTGTTTATGAAACTAAATGATGTAAAAAAACTACGACTGGCTGCTAGAAATAGTGGCTGTTCGATTTCCTTTCAACAAAGAATTGGTTTTCCGTTTTTATTTAAACAACTTTTGAGAAACAGTGGGATTTTTGTAGGGGCGTTCTTATTTCTATTCATCGTACTGTTTTTATCAAACATGGTTTGGCGAGTAGAAATTAGTGGCGCTAACCCAGCCACAGAATATAAGATTTACAAACAATTGGACAAGATGGGAATCAAGACGGGGAGGCTTCAGTTTTTCATTGATGATGTTGAGACGATTCAAAGGAAATTAACCAATAATATTCAAGCGCTAACTTGGGTTGGCGTGGAATTAAAGGGGACAACTTTCCATTTACAGGTTGTAGAAAAGAAGGAACCTGAGCAACCAAAAGTGGTTGGACCTCAAAATTTAGTTGCAAAAAAAGAAGCTGTTATCACGAAAATATACGTAGAAAAGGGAAAACAGCTTGTCAGTGTGCACGAGCATGTAGTTCCAGGGCAACTACTCGTTTCTGGGGTGATTGGAAAAGAAGGGCAGGAAGTTCAAGTTTCGTCAAAAGGTGAAATAATGGGCGAAACCTGGTTCAAGTCAAGTGTTGAACTCCCCCTAAATAGTACTTTTCAAGTGTTCAATGGAAACGAAAAAAGGAAGTATTTTATAAAGGTGGGAAATGTATCGATACCGATTTGGGGCTATGGAAAGACAAGGTTTTCCGAATATGAAACTGATTTAACTAATCATCGTATTCGCTTCCTTAAGTGGGAACTCCCTATTTCGTTTATTAGCATCACCTTAAGGGAGAAGGAACAAGTAACAAGAATTTATTCAAACGAGGAAGCAGTTAACATGGCAAAGGAAATTGCCAGAAAGGATATAAAAAGTAAGCTAACTGAAGATGCTACAATAAAAGGTGAAAATGTTTTACACCAAGCTATTGAGAATGGTAAAGTTACTTTATCAATACATTTCCAAATTATAGAGAATATAGCAGAAAGCCAACCCATAATTCAAGGAGACGAAGAATGACAGAAGAGCGAAAAACAGTAGACGTCAAATTAAATAATCAAAATGAAGCGATTACGTTATTTGGTAATTCAGATGCTAACTTGAAAGTAATTGAACAAGAACTTCAGGTATCCATTATTACAAGGGGGGAAAGTTTAACTATTTCTGGACCCGCCGAACAGTTGGAACTTGCAGCAAAAGTAATTAATAAATTAATTGAAGTCATTAAAAAGGGAATAACCATAAGTCAAAGAGACGTTAGTTATGCCGTGGGAATGGTAATGAAAGGTACTCTTGATTATTTTGGTGAATTATACGAAGAAGAAATCACCAAAAATGCCAAAGGAAAATCGATAAGAGTTAAGACATTCGGCCAGCGCCACTATGTTACTTCGATAAAAGAAAACGATTTGGTTTTTGGGATTGGTCCTGCGGGTACAGGTAAAACTTATTTAGCAGTAGTCATGGCCGTTAACGCCTTGAAAAATGGTCAAGTAAAAAGGATTATTTTAACAAGACCTGCAGTTGAAGCTGGGGAGAGTCTCGGTTTTCTTCCAGGTGACTTAAAGGAAAAGGTTGACCCTTATTTACGTCCTTTATATGATGCCTTGCACGACGTCTTAGGTATGGAGCATACACTTCGCATGATTGAACGTGGAACGATTGAGATAGCACCTTTAGCGTATATGCGGGGTAGAACACTAGATGACGCATTTGCCATTTTAGATGAGGCGCAAAACACGACTCATGCGCAAATGAAGATGTTTTTAACTCGTCTTGGATTTGGTTCCAAAATGGTGATAACGGGTGACAGGACCCAAATTGATCTTCCTAAAGGAGTAAAATCTGGTTTAATTGAAGCAGAGAACATCCTAAAGGATGTTAAAGGAGTGTCCATCGTCTATCTGGAGGCTTCGGATGTAGTCCGCCATCCATTAGTTGCAAAGATTATTACCGCCTATGATAAAGAAGATACAACAAAAAGCTGACTCATCATTTGAGTCTGCTTTTTGCATTTATGCACGAATTTGTTTTAATTATTTAAGATGAAACTTTTTCAAAAAACTGATATTATGTTACATAACATAATGTGCTATCGGGCTTCAGCCATGGTAGGAGGAGTTAGTTTTGGAGAAAATTCAGCTTCAACTTGCAAAAATAAAAAATTTATTCGGTGAAACCTTGTTTCAAATTTTTATATTTTTGATTCTTGGATTGATTCTATTTGGAGAAATGTACAGTAACATAAAACCAGAAAAGCTTGATCTTACTTTGTTTTCCGTTGCTGAACAGACAATCCGATCACCAATAACGGTTGAGGACAAACAAAGTACTGAGAAAAAACGCAAGGAAGCACTTGATCAGGTAAAGGATGTCTATATATTAAAAAAAGAATACACGCAAAATCGAGTTGATTTAATCACGTCCATTTTTGATTCCGTTTCTGAAGTTCAGGTAGAAGTTGCCGATGAAATGAATCAAAAGCAAAAAGAGAGCGTTTCAGATGGTGGAACAGTAAAAGATAGTGCACCATCCATTTCAGATCAATTGACTAGATTAAAGGGTAAACTTACTGAAAATGTTACCAAGGAGATTTCAGATCCTGTCTTTATAGCGCTATTACAATCTTCAAAGGATGAATTATCGATTTCGAAAGATTTAGCCATTACCGCAATCAATAACGTTATGAATTCTCGGATATCAGCAGATAATGTTGAAAATACTAAAAAACGACTTGAAGAAGAATTGAAGTACACTAGTTTAAATAGTAGCTTAAAGAATGCAACGATTGAACTCGGAAGATATGCCATTATTCAAAATGAATTTTATGATCCAAATGCTACCGAAGAGATGCGCCAACTGGCAATTGAGGGTGTTGAACCAGTAAAAATTCTTCAAGGCCAAATTTTAGTTGAAGAGGGTCAATTAATCAGCCGTGACATATATCGCCAGTTAGATCTTGTGGGTTTGCTTGCTCATAACAGTTCGCTGAAACCATTCTTGGGCTTAGCGCTTATCCTAGCTGTTTTATTGGGTGGATTGTATTACTTCTTTCATATTTTGAATATTAAGCAAGAAATGAAACAAACATATGTTTTAATTGTGAGTATTATTTTAATTTTATCTATCTCAATCATGAAGATCCTAAGTTTGTTTTTACAATTAAATTTCTCTGATATCGGTTATATTTTTCCTTCGGCGATGGGCGCAATGTTAATCAAATTGTTAATAAACGAAAGGATGGCAGTTGCCTTTTCAGTTATTTTAGCTATTTGTGGAAGCATCATTTTTAACGAAGGGATAACAGGAACGATGCAAGTAACCGTTTCGATATATATGGTTATTAGCGGACTTGCAAGTGTGTTATTTTTAAGTAAACATAATAATCGAACTAAAATTTTGCAGGCCGGACTTTTGGTTACAGTGGTAAATATTTTGGTCATCCTATCCTTAATGTTTTTGCGGAATGGCCAGTATTCTGGAATGGAATATGGTTTTTATTTAGTCGGTGCACTTATATCAGGGATTGGGTCAGCGGTATTAACGATTGGATTATTACCATTTTTTGAAGCAGGATTTGGAATTTTATCAACGATGAAGCTTATTGAGCTATCGAACCCTAATCATCCACTCCTTAGGAAGATTTTAACCAATGCACCTGGTACTTACCACCATAGTGTAATGGTGGCAAACCTAGCAGAAACGGCTTGTGAGGCAATTGGAGCCAATGGTTTATTGGCAAGAGTTGGTTGTTATTATCATGATATAGGAAAAACAAAAAGACCACAATTTTTTATTGAAAACCAAATGAACATTCAAAATCCACATGATCGAATTCCGGCGCAAACAAGCAAGAATATTATTCTTTCACATGTTATTGATGGAGCAGAAATGCTCCGGAGAAAAAAAATGCCGAAAGAAATCATTGATATTGCAGAACAACATCATGGAACTACACTATTACAATTCTTTTACCACAAGGCTACCCAAAGTGGCATTGAGACAACAAACGAAGCCGATTATCGTTATCCAGGTCCAAAAGCACAAACAAAAGAAGCAGCTGTTATTGGGATTGCTGATAGCGTGGAGGCAGCAGTACGGTCAATGATTCATCCAACACATGAACAAATTGAATCAATTGTTAGAAAAATTATTTCAGATCGCCTCCAAGATGATCAGTTTAGTGAATGCGATATAACATTGAAGGAACTTGAAACAGTTTCACAAGCATTATATGACACATTAAGAGGTATATTTCATTCAAGGATCGAGTACCCAGAAATCATAAAACAGAAGGTGAATCAAGCGTGAGTTTAATTATTGATTTTATTGATGAGACAGAAAAGGTTAATGATGACGATATAAAAATTGTTAAAGAATTATTAGATTTGGCAGCACGGCTTGAAGAAGTTGAAGACGATAGTGAAGTATCGGTAACGTTTGTTACAAACGAGAAGATTCAAGAAATTAATCGTGAGTACAGGGGAAAAGATCAGCCCACTGATGTAATTTCCTTTGCGATGGAAGAGTTAGGCGAAGGGGAAATCCAACTTAATGGGCTGGATATTCCTAGAATTCTTGGCGATATTATCATATCTGTTTCTAAGGCAGATGAACAGGCAGCTGAATATGGCCATTCTTTTAAAAGAGAGTTAGGATTCCTTGCGGTCCATGGATTTTTGCATTTGTTAGGATATGATCATGAAACGAGCGAAGACGAAAAAATAATGTTTTCAAAACAAAAGGAAGTCCTCGATGAGTACGGACTTCAACGCTAAGGTCCAAAAGGTTTATAAGTCCTTTTCCTTTGCGATACAAGGGATTATTCACGCGTTTAAACATGAAAGAAATTTAAAAATTCATTTTGTTGCCGCCTTGTTGGTTATTTTACTGGGATGTTGGCTTCAATTGACGACAACCGAATGGCTATTTGTTCTTCTTGCTATCGGTGGAGTGATTACGCTTGAATTGCTGAACACAGCAGTTGAGAGACTTGTTGACCTGGTGACAAAAGAGGATCATCCACTAGCCAAACAAGCAAAAGATATCGCGGCAGGAGCCGTTTTGGTTTACGCAATCCTTTCAGTTTTGATTGGGTTGATCATTTTTATTCCAAAGTTATTAAACATATTTGGATGAGGGGCTGAACAGAATCAGCCTCTTTTTGTACTCTAATTTTCTTATAATATTTAATGCTTTTTTGTGGATTTGAAATCACTCCTGCATTTAGTTAAAATAACAGAACATGGTGTTGCATAAAATAAAACACTATAATTTTTAGAAAATTCAAACTATTTATGTTGTGATTTTGATACAAACGGTGAAAAGATCGCAAAAATAAGATACAATAATGATACAGCGATCTCACTTCTGAAAGGGAGAATAGTTGTGGATATAAAACAATTAATTGAAGAAGCAAAAGTAGCAAGAGAAAAAGCCTACGTTCCGTATTCGAAGTTTAAAGTTGGAGCTGCTCTTTTGACAGTTGACGGGAAAGTTTACCATGGCTGTAATATTGAAAATGCCGCCTATAGCATGACTAATTGCGCAGAGCGTACGGCATTGTTTAAAGCGGTCTCAGACGGTGACACGGAGTTTGCGATGCTCGCTGTTATTGCTGATACGGAGGGGCCAGTTTCTCCGTGTGGAGCTTGTCGTCAAGTGATTTCAGAGTTTTGCTCAAAAGACATGTTGGTGGTCTTATCCAACCTTAAAGGGGACATCCGAGAAACGTCAGTCGGAGACTTGCTGCCCGGAGCTTTTTCACCGGAGGATTTGAATGATTAATAGTACAGGTAATAAAAATTTTAAATCGGGATTTGTTTCAATAATTGGCAGACCAAATGTTGGGAAATCAACGTTTTTGAACAAAGTTGTTGGTCAAAAGATTGCAATAATGAGCGATAAACCACAAACAACAAGGAATAAGGTGCAGGGTGTTCTAACTACCGATGATGCCCAGTTGGTTTTTATTGATACGCCAGGGATTCATAAACCACAGCATAAACTAGGCGATTTTATGATGAAAGTGGCAATTAACACTCTTAGGGAAGTAGATTTAATTCTATTTATGGTGAATGCTGAGGAAGGCTTTGGACGCGGTGAGGAATTTATTCTTGAAAAATTCCAGGAAGTGAAAACCCCTATCTTTCTTGTTATCAATAAAATTGATTTAGTTCATCCTGATAAGCTTTTTGAAATCATCGTTTCATATAAAGAAAAATATAATTTTGCAGAAATTGTTCCAATATCTGCTCTTCAAGGTAATAATATTGAAAAAGTGTTAGAACAAATAAAACGGTATGTACCTGAAGGACCACAATATTACCCAGCAGACCAGGTAACAGACCATCCTGAACGATTTATCATAACTGAATTAATACGGGAAAAGGCACTTCAATTAACCCATGAGGAAGTACCCCATTCTATCGCCGTGATAATGGAGAAACTTGATCGATCTGATAAAAAGGGAACGATTCATGTAATGGCATCAATTATTGTCGAACGGGATTCCCAAAAAGGAATCATCATTGGCAAACAAGGGAAAATGCTTAAGGAAATTGGTCAACGAGCGCGTAAGGATATTGAAAATCTGCTTGGATCAAAAGTGTTCCTAGAGCTTTGGGTAAAAGTACAAAAAGATTGGCGTAATAAAATGGGACAGCTAAGAGACTTTGGTTTTAGGGATGATGAATATTAATGATTTGCAACCCTAATTAAACTATTTGCAATGAACGAAATTTATGCATGATACCAATTTACAATTTTTTCGTCTCATGATTTTCATTTGACAGGCTATGATAATTGTAAGGGATTTGGGATTCTAGGAATTGCTAGTTGAATATTTGAAAGGTGGGGTTTTCGATGTTAGATTTTACCTGGAAAGTTTTTTCAAGCACAGGTAATATTGATACTTATCTTCTTTTCAAGGAAATTGAGAAGGAAAAACCAGAAATACCCGGTAATCAGGATGATGAGCTAGCAGAAATTGATTTTCCCATTTCGTAGGTTGGTGTCATAGCAGTGGATGGTGACTGCTAATGCTTCAAAAATGTGAAGGCATCGTCATTAGAACTACGGATTATGGTGAAACCAATAAGGTTGTCACTCTATATACACGCGAATGGGGGAAAATTGGTGTGATGGCTCGTGGAGCGAAAAAGCCAAATAGTCGACTTTCAGCTATCACCCAGCTTTTTACATATGGATACTTCCTAATTCAAAAAGGAAGTGGATTAGGAAGCCTTCAACAAGGTGAAATAATCTCTTCCCTAAGGTCCATTCGCGAGGATATTTTTATTACAGCGTACGCAAGTTATGTTGTTGAATTAACTGATAAAGCAACGGTAGATGAAAAAACCCCTAATCCTTTTTTGTTTGAATTGCTTTACCAAACGCTGAACTTAATGAATGAGGGATACGATTTAGATATTATGGCGAATATCTATGAGATGAAGATGTTGGATCTTTTCGGCTTACACCCATGTTTAGACCAGTGCTCAGTTTGTGGAAATACAGATGGACATTTTTCTTTTTCTCTTAGAGAAGGCGGTTTAATATGTCATCAGTGTGTAAATAAAGATCGGTATGCTTTGAAAATTACCCCAGCCACAGTCAAACTTCTAAGGATATTTTATTATTTTGATTTATCACGGTTAGGAAATATTGACGTGAAAGCTGAAACAAAAGCGGAACTGAAAAAGGTAATAACGGCATATTATGATGAGTATTCCGGTTTACATTTAAAAACAAAAAAATTTTTAAATCAAATGGATAAAATGAGAGATATGCTATCGTAACATGTCACTACAACGGCATTGTGTGTTGCTTTCACTTTTCTCCCTTGACAATATAATTTCTATCCTTTAACATCGAATTAAATTTAATATGTTGCAGAGAAGGAAAGAAGTACTTAATTACCTTTAATAAAGCGAGTCTAGAATGGTGGGAGCTAGATATAAAGCATTAAGGAAGGCGTTCTGGAGCAATTTGTTATGAAGAGGCTGCTTATTAGCAGCAAATAGGGTGGAACCGCGGGTTAACTCTCGTCCCTATGCATTTTATGCATAGGGACGAGAGTTTTTTTATTTGGTAAATGAAAGGGAGTATGGATGATGAGCGTTAATATGGAGCAAATTGTTTCCCATGCGAAACACAGAGGTTTTATTTTTCCGGGTTCGGAAATATACGGAGGCTTGGCAAATACATGGGATTATGGACCATTAGGAGTTGAGTTTAAAAATAATATTAAACGGGCTTGGTGGAAAAAATTTGTACAGCAATCTCGCTATAACGTAGGTCTTGATGCTGCAATTTTAATGAATCCAAGAACATGGGAAGCATCTGGCCATATCGGAAACTTTAACGATCCTATGATTGACTGTAAAAAATGCAAAGCGAGACATCGTGCTGATAAATTAATTGAAAATGCTCTTGATGAAAAAGGCATTGAAATGGTAGTTGACGGACTTTCATTTGAGAAAATGGAATTGTTAATTAAGGAGCATCTAATTGCTTGTCCCGATTGTGGAAGTCTTGATTACACAGGTATTCGTCAATTTAATTTGATGTTCAAAACCTTCCAAGGGGTAACTGAGTCGAGTACGAACGAAATTTTCCTTCGCCCTGAAACAGCCCAAGGCATTTTTGTTAACTTTAAAAATGTGCAAAGAACGATGCGCAAGAAGCTTCCGTTCGGAATTGCTCAAATTGGTAAAAGCTTTCGTAATGAAATAACACCTGGTAATTTTACGTTCCGAACAAGGGAATTTGAACAAATGGAATTAGAATTTTTCTGTAAGCCAGGTGAAGAGCTGAAATGGTTTGATTATTGGAAACAGACTGCGGAGCAATGGCTATTATCGCTAGGAATGAGCACTGATAAGTTACGTTTGCGCGATCATGGTGAAGAAGAATTATCTCACTATAGTAATGCGACCACTGATTTTGAATATAAATTCCCGTTTGGCTGGGGTGAGCTATGGGGAATTGCTTCCAGAACCGATTATGATTTAAAGCAACATATGGAATTCTCGGGTGAAGATTTCCATTATCTAGATCAAGAAACAAATGAGAAATATGTTCCTTATTGCATTGAGCCATCATTAGGTGCAGATCGTGTTACACTTGCCTTTTTAATTGATGCTTATGATGAGGAACAATTGGAAGATGGCACCTCAAGAACTGTTATGCACCTACATCCTGCATTAGCACCTTTTAAAGCAGCAGTCTTACCACTTTCTAAAAAATTATCAGAAGACGCAAATGAAGTGTACGATCTATTAGCTAAGCATTTCTTGGTTGATTATGATGAGTCAGGATCTATCGGAAAACGGTACCGCCGCCATGATGAAATCGGTACTCCTTTCTGTATCACGTTTGACTTTGATTCTAGAGATGACAAAATGGTAACCGTTCGTGACCGTGACACGATGGAACAAACACGTCTACCTATTTCAAAATTAGTTGAATTCATCGAAAGCAAAATTGAATTCTAATTTAGAAGGAAATTGTGAAGAAGAAAAGGAAAAAGTGCGGAATATCCGCACTTTTTTCAATAAACACATGGATTCAGTTCTTCTCATCTAGATTTAATAGTATATAATATTTTTATATAGTATAGCCTTGTTAAGAGTAATATAAATTTTTCGACATTAGTTGTCAGATCAGCGGCCAAGGGGCTCGGAGTTAAAAGCCGCATCCGCATTCTAAAAAGGTGGTGAGGAAAATAGAACTTAATAAGCGTCAAGATCTAATTCTCCAGATTGTAAAAGAAAACGGGCCAATAACAGGTGAACATATAGCTGATCAACTAGGTTTAACACGAGCGACTCTTAGGCCGGATTTAGCTATATTGACTATGGCAGGGTTTCTAGATGCACGACCTCGGGTGGGATATTTTTATACCGGAAAATCAGGAGCTCAGCTATTAACAGAAAATCTAAAAAAAATATATGTAAAAGATTATCAGTCCATTCCAGTCGTGGTTCATGAAAATATCTCTGTTTATGATGCTATTGTTACTATGTTTCTTGAGGATGTCGGAACATTGTTTGTCGTGGACCAGGAGTCGATTTTGGTTGGGGTTTTATCTAGAAAAGATTTGCTAAGAGCAAGCCTGGGCAAACAGGAATTGGCAGCTTTGCCAGTAAATATTATCATGACCAGAATGCCTAATATAACAATGTGTCAAAGAGAAGAGCTGTTAATCGACATTGCAATCAAATTAATTGAAAAACAAATTGATGCCTTACCTGTTGTAAAAGAAACGGAAAAGGGTTTTGAAGTAATTGGACGGATAACGAAAACGAACATTACAAAAGCCTTTGTCGCTCTTGCATCGGGAGAATAGGCTAAACAACCCTAGGAGATGGTTTAAAGGAATGAATAAGCTACCAATTATTTATGTTGTATCTGATTCAGTGGGGGAAACAGCTGAGTTAGTTACCAAAGCGGCAATTAGCCAATTTAATGGTGCAAATGTAACAATTAAACGATTTCCCTATGTAGAAGATAAGACAAATATAGATGAGGTAATTTCTTTAGTGAAATTAGACCGAGGGATGCTTGCATATACATTGGTTAAACCAGAGATTCGCAACTATATGCGGGAAATTGCAATTAGGGAAAACATTCATGCTTGCGATCTGATTGGACCACTTATGGACCAAATCGAGTTGCTATGTGGAAAGACACCAGCAAATGAACCGGGACTTGTACGTAAGCTAGATGAAGAATACTTTAAAAAAGTAGAGGCAATTGAATTTGCGGTTAAATATGATGATGGACGAGACCCGCGTGGGATTATTAAAGCAGATATCGTCTTAATTGGTGTATCAAGAACTTCAAAAACGCCACTTTCACAATATTTAGCTCACAAAAGATTAAAAGTAGCAAATGTCCCCATTGTACCTGAAGTGGATCCCCCAGAAGAAATTTTTAAATCTGCACCAGATAAATGCTTTGCATTAAAAATAAGTCCTGAAAAATTAAATCATATACGAAGAGAACGGTTAATTTCCCTTGGACTAAATGATAGTGCAAGCTATGCTAACATTGAACGGATCAAAGCGGAGTTAGCTTATTTTGAAAAAGTCGTGGCTAAAATTGGTTGTCCTGTAATCGATGTAACTAATAAAGCAGTTGAAGAAACTGCAAATGTTATTTTGAATTTGTATCAAAAGAAGGTACATGGGTAATGAATGTAGAATTACTTTAGGGCTGGCACTGAAGGGTGTCAGTCTTTTCTATGGGACAAGCGAAATCTTATTAAAATCAATTAATTATTGTGTCGGTTTTGTAAAATCTCTGATTAAAGAGGCTTTGATTCAAATTTTTTTATTAAATTCAATAGAAAAACGCAATGTTTTATACTATAATAAAAATTTGTGATAAAAAGTATCAGAAATAGGTTTAGAGTTGATTGTGAACGAATAAACTATTTATTGTGAGATGTCAAGGAGACCAACTAAAAAAAAATCGACACTTTTCCCTATTTAAAAGTTGATCTCAAAAGAAGGAATATGTGGAGTGATGTAGAATTATTAGTAATAAAATTAACTAAACGACTCTTTTTGTCGATGCCACGTCCAGTCAAACATGAAATATTGGAAGTTGCAAAGGAATTCTTGTTTGAGGTTATTTTTGTTACATCTTATGGACACATGTCCAACTACTCGTTTGATGAATGTTGGATTTATGTTGAGGAGGAGAAGGATACTGTTGTTACCCAGGATATTAGGGTAGCTTCCACTCTTTTGCCAAAGGAGAATTCTGTTCTCTCTCCAAAAGGAATTTTGTACAAAGAAAAAGACATGGATACAGCTCTTGATTTGAGATTCATTTCAGCAAGGCCCGCCGTCATGGATATTATGGAAAAGGTCCAAAACCATATTCCAAGGGGGATCGGTTGAGATTTATCAAACAATCGACTGTGGTTTTGTCGAAATTTGGAAAAATTCTTTTGTAACAGGATTGTGATGGTGTTGTTTTCATGGCAGAATTAATTGCCGAAGAAAAAATTAATCAAATTCGTCAATCAGTTGATATAGTGGATGTTATAAGCGAATATGTTCAACTGAAGAAGCAAGGACGCAATTATTTTGGACTTTGTCCTTTTCATGGTGAAGGCACCCCTTCATTTTCGGTTTCGCCCGATAAGCAAATTTTCCATTGCTTCGGATGTGGTGCTGGGGGAAACGTATTTTCATTCTTAATGGAAAAGGATGGACTAACATTTCAAGAAGCAGCGTTAAAGTTAGCAGATAAGGCAAACATCGATCTCCAGATTCAGACTAACCTTCCCGCTAAAACGATCCCAAAGGATTTCCAATTAATGTTGGATGCCCACGATTTATTACGTAAATTTTACCATCATTTGTTAATAAATACAAAAGATGGTCAGCATGCTCTTGAGTATTTGTTATCAAGAGGATTTACAACTGAATCAATTGAAAAATTCCAAATTGGATATGCCTTGTCCTCATGGGACTACACCGTCAAATTTTTAACAAAAAAGGGTTTTACTCTTGAACTGCTAGAAAAATCCGGATTGATTGCAAAAAGAGAACGGGATGGTGCCGCGCTTGACAGGTTCCGAAACCGTATCATGTTTCCGATTTTTGATCGAAATGGAAATACGATTGCCTTTTCTGGGAGATCGCTCGGGGGCGAAGACCCCAAATACCTAAATAGTCCCGAAACGGCAATCTTTAATAAAAGTAAAATTTTATATAACTATCATTTAGCAAGGTCGCATATTCGAAAGCACCAACAAGCTGTGCTTTTTGAAGGCTTTGCTGATGTCATAGCGGCAGACCGTTCCGGTGTAGTAAACGGCGTTGCCACAATGGGTACATCTCTCACAGAAGAACATGTAGAAATGATTCGTCGAAATAGCCAGTCTGTAACAATTTGTTATGATGCTGACCATGCAGGTATTGAAGCGGCCTTTCGAGCTGGTAATATGCTGGCAAATGCAGGTATCAACGTATCAATAGGAATTATGCCAGACGGACTAGATCCTGATGATTACATCAAACAATTTGGAGCAGACAAGTTTCTAAATGATGTAATTGGGGCTAGTGTCACTTTTATGTCCTTTAAACTTCTTTATTTTCGCCGTGGAAAAAATCTTCAACATGAAGGAGAACGTCTCCATTATATCGAAGAAGTAATAAAAGAAATCAGCAAATTATCAAAGGCCGTAGAAAGGGACCATTATTTACGGCAGATTTCGAATGAATTTTCACTTTCCTTGGATGCACTTTTACAACAATCACAGATTTACAGTGGTGCTAATCAAGAAAAAAAAGGAACACCGAAAAAAGAACAACGACCACCAATGTTGATCAAAAAACAAATAGATCAATTAAAGCCTGCATATCATAATGCGGAAAGGCATTTAATTGCACACATGCTAAAAAGCAGTCAGGTCACATATAGAGTTCAAGATTTACTGCAAGGAAATACCTTTAACATTGATGAGCACCAGGCTATTTTTACTTACTTACTTGGTTTTTACGAAGAAGGAAATCAACCAGATCCCAGTTTATTTTTAAACTTTATTCATGATAATCGTCTTCATAGAGTTGTAACTGAGATCGAAATGATGTTGGTTAATGAGGAATTAACCGAAAAGGAATTATCTGATTATATCAAGCAGGTGTTGAATTATCAAAAAATGTTAAAGATAAAAGAAAAAGTGGTAGAAGAAAAAGAAGCGGAACGTCAAAAAGATTTTTCTAAAGCAGCTGCTATCGCAATGGAAATCATTCAACTACGCAAGTCGCTATAGATATCAATATCGATTGTTCTTTGATTTTTGGAAGGAGGGGGACATATGGCTGAAAAACCAGCCCGTTCAAAAGAGGTTGATTCAGAGATGACCCTGGAACAAATGAAGGACCAGTTAACACTAACTGGTAAAAAAACAGGTGTCCTTAATTATGATGACATAGCAGAGAAATTGGCTCAGTTTGAATTAGATTCTCATCAAATGGATGAGTTTTATGAGTTCTTAGGGGACCAGGGGATTGAATTAAATGGAGATAGTGATGATGAGGACCCGAGTGGTCCGGATTTATCGAAAGAGGATGAGGAAGAGTTTGACTTAAACGACCTCAGTGTACCTCCAGGTGTTAAAATCAATGATCCAGTTCGAATGTACTTAAAGGAAATTGGCCGTGTCGATCTACTTTCAGCTGAAGAGGAGATCAATTTAGCAACTCGAATTGAAGAAGGCGACGAAGAAGCAAAAAGACGTCTTGCCGAGGCTAATCTAAGGCTTGTTGTCAGCATTGCCAAGCGTTATGTTGGACGCGGAATGCTTTTCCTTGATCTTATTCAAGAAGGCAATATGGGGCTAATTAAGGCAGTTGAAAAATTCGATTATCGAAAAGGTTTTAAATTCAGTACGTATGCTACATGGTGGATTCGTCAGGCCATCACTCGAGCAATTGCCGACCAAGCTAGAACGATTCGTATTCCAGTGCATATGGTTGAAACAATTAATAAATTGATCAGGGTTCAAAGACAATTACTTCAGGATCTTGGGCGTGAACCAACTCCAGAAGAAATTGCCGAGGATATGGATTTAACTCCTGATAAGGTTCGTGAAATTTTAAAAATAGCTCAAGAACCTGTATCTTTAGAAACTCCAATCGGGGAAGAAGATGATTCCCATCTTGGTGATTTCATAGAAGATCAGGATGCCACATCTCCTTCTGAGCATGCTGCCTACGAGTTGTTGAAAGAACAGCTGGAAGATGTGCTCGATACATTGACTGACCGTGAAGAAAATGTACTTCGTCTTCGTTTTGGTTTAGACGATGGCCGCACAAGGACACTTGAAGAGGTTGGTAAGGTCTTTGGTGTTACTCGGGAACGGATTCGCCAAATTGAAGCCAAAGCACTACGAAAACTTAGACACCCAAGTCGTAGTAAACGTTTAAAGGATTTTCTAGAATAAAGTTATTAAAAATAGCTTACTTCCTTTGAAGTAGGCTATTTTTTTATTCTATCTGTTTGAAACAACTTTAGGATGGCATCTAAAATACACTTCAACATTATTTGATATTATTTTACTGAATTATCTTTTAGTTTGCAAATGACTTCTAAAAACGGGTGAAACAAATTCTGAATGTTTTAAATATTTAGAATACCTACTTTGATTATAACTGTAAATGAAAGCGTATTCAATATGAATTTCAGTTCAATTATTATGGTTATTTATACAATCTTTGTAACTTCCTGTGATAAAGTTTACTTTAGGGCTTTTCCTATTTTGAATTTTCAAGTAAAATAGAATTGTTTGTAAGACTTATTTACTGATCGTTATTACATAGGAGGGTAAAATGATGAATCGTAATCCGATCATTCCGTTCGTGGTCATCATGGTGTTTGGAATTGGGTTAATGTTTTTGCTATCATTCAAAGGGCTAGGGGATGCAAAAGATCTTGCTGAAGAGAAAGATGGTGGCGGGACGAAAACTGAAACAGTTGCTGAAAAACCAGAAGACATCTATCAAAAGAGCTGTATCGGTTGTCACGGGGACCAATATCAAGGTGGCGTTGGTCCAAAGTTAAAAGGGGTAGGTACTCGTAGATCTGATGATGAAATTAAAACCATCATCACAAAAGGAAAAAATGCAATGCCTCCTGGTTTAGTTTCTGAGGATAAAGCACCTGAAATGGTAAAATGGTTAAAGACCCTAAAGTAACCTTTAGAAGAAGTCCTTTGCATATGCAAGGGACTTTTTCTATACTTAGGAGAGTGTTATTTAATATAAAGGCTGTGTTAAAGCTCAATGTTGATATTTTGTACAATGTTGATTGGAGTGGAGGGCACGAAGACTCCTGCGGGAGCAGCGGGACAAGTGAGACCCCACAGGCGCTTAAGCGACGAGGAGGCTCACCGCCCGCCCCGCGGAAAGCGAGTGCCTGGAACGGAAATCAACATTCTTGTTTAACAGAGCCAATATAAAAGCAAATGAATGAAAGTGTGGGTACTTATGAATACTGAAATATTATCGCATAGACTACAAACGGTTGTTAAATATATTCCGGATGGTTTTAGATTAGCGGATATTGGCTCAGACCATGCCTATCTTCCTTGTCATGTTGTCCAAAAAGGAATTGTTCCTTTCGCAATAGCTGGTGAGGTAGTAGAAGGTCCGTTTCAATCCGCTGTCAGGCAGGTGGAACTTGAGGGGCTTGTGTCAAAAATATTTGTTCGGCTAGGTGATGGGCTCGAGGTTATTGCACATGATGAGGTCGATTGTATTACGATCTGTGGGATGGGGGGGGCACTGATATCCGCTATTTTAGAACGAGGTAAGTCTAAGCTAGGAAAGATAAAACGATTAGTCCTACAGCCAAATGTGGGCTCTAGTACACTCCGTAAATGGTTAATAAATAATGGATGGAAACTTATTGATGAAGAAATTATTTCTGAAGACGGTAAGGTTTATGAAATACTTGTTGCGGAACAGGGGGATCCTCTTACGTGCTACGACGATGATATTGAAGAAGGACTATTACTCGGTCCTTTCTTAAAAAGACAGCAAAATGAGGCGTTTAAGCAGAAATGGCAAGGAGAAAAGGAAAATTGGCAACGTATCTTGGCAGCAATTGAACATGCAGGGGATAAACCTGAAAATAGGTTAAAAAGACAGGAGCTTTTGCAAAAAATAAAGATTGTTGAGGGGGCTTTAAAAGCATGAAAAAGGTCAATGGTCATGAAATCATAGGATTGTTTGAGCAATTTTCTCCGAAAGGTTATGCCATGGAAGGAGATAAAATTGGGTTGCAAATAGGACGCTTAAACAAACCGGTTGAAAACGTCATGATTACGTTAGACTTACTCGAGAATGTTGTAGATGAGGCGATTCAAAAAAATGTTCAATTAATTATTGCTCATCATCCGCCTATTTTCCGCCCCTTACAAAAAATAGCCACCGACACAGCCCAAGGGCGGACTATCGAAAAATTGATTAAGCATGACATTGCTGTGTATGCTGCGCATACAAATTTGGACGTTGTCAGCGGTGGGGTCAATGACCTCTTGGCTGAAGCACTTGGTTTGCAAAATGTAGAACTGTTAGTACCAACCTATGAAATGAAATTAAAAAAATTAGTTGTTTTTGTACCTAGAACACATAATGAACAGGTTCGGAACGCTTTAGGTGAAGTTGGAGCAGGGGCAATTGGAAACTACAGTCATTGTACGTATAGCGGTGAGGGAACAGGTCATTTTCTTCCCGGAAAGATGGCAAACCCGTTCATCGGAAGTCCCGGAGTAGTTGAAGCGGTTCAAGAGGATCGTATTGAAACAATTTTTCCGGAATCAATCGAAAAAAAGGTACTAATTGCCATGCTAAAGGCCCATCCATACGAAGAGGTGGCTTACGATATTTATCCTTTGGATAATAAAGGGGAACAGCTAGGTCTTGGCAGAATAGGAACGGTAGCTGAAATAAGCTTGGGGGATTTTGCTAATCATGTGAAAAAGGTATTTGGACTAAGCGGCATCCGCGTAGTAGGGGATTTGCGAACTCCAATTAAAAAGGTTGCTGTTCTAGGTGGTGACGGTAATAAGTATTGGAGTCAAGCAAAGTTTAAAGGTGCAGATGTGTATGTAACAGGCGATATGTACTATCATGTTGCCCATGATGCGATGCTTTCGGGCTTAAATATCATCGATCCAGGTCATCACGTTGAAATGGTGATGAAACAGGGGGTCACAAATGTTTTGGAGAAAATGTGTGGTGAAAAGGGCTATGAAGTTAATATCTTCCCGTCAGAGCTCAATACCGATCCATTTCAGTTTGTTTGATGATGGACGGAAGGCAGTGTCCGAAAAAGAATAAAAGTCAACAGAGCTTAAAAAATAAGAGGCTGTCTTTTGAGATAGCCTCTTATTTTCGAGAAAGGTTATTTTCTTGGCAATTTTTCATTTTGTTAGAACATTAAATGCCAATTTTAATATGAGTTCTATGTTAACGGACCTGTTGATTGGAGTGGAAGGCGCGAAGACTCCTGCGGGAGCAGCGGGACAGGTGAGACCCCGCAGGCGCTTAAGCGCCGAGGAGGCTCACCGCCCGCCCCGCGGAAAGCGAAGCGTCTGGAACGGAAATCAACAGACCTAGTGAACAGCCTATTTATTAATAATTATTAATAATATTATAACGCGGTGAATTACTAAGTTTTTTAGGTAAAAGAATAGACTGTCGAGAGTTTCTCGACAGTCTATTCGCCATTTCTTAAGTATTCTTTATCTTCGGTAAAATCTTATTTAAGGGAACTTTCTTTTCTTTTACCCAAGTCAACTCATTAGCTGGATCGAATTGTTCAAGAAACGTGATGACTTCCTTAGTGATAGGTGTAGGAGTGGAGGCACCTGAAGTAACAGCAACCGTCTTTGCATCCTTTAACCAGTCCAAATTCAATTCAGTAATATCTGCGATTCGGTAGGCCTTAGTTGAAGCAATTTCTTCAGAAACTTGGGCGAGCCGGTTTGAGTTATTGCTTTTGGGATCACCAACCACAATTAATACATCAGCCTCACTCGCTTTATCCGCCACTGCTTCTTGGCGCACTTGAGTTGCCATACAAATTTCATTATGGATTTCAACATGAGGAAATTTATTTTTTACTGTTTCCATGATGTGATTGACATCCCATTGGCTCATGGTTGTTTGGTTGGTCACAATAATATGATCTGCAGATAATGTGAGCGACTCGACATCTGCCACTGTTTCTACCAAGTGGACTGCGTGAGGTGCAACTCCGACAGCTCCTTCTGGCTCAGGATGTCCTTTTTTTCCTATATAAATAATTTGGTAACCTTCTTTTTCTTTTTCCAAAATCAAGTTGTGAGTTTTCGTCACATCAGGGCAAGTGGCATCAATTGTCACCAATCCCTTTTGTTTAGCTAATTCACGAACTTCAGGAGAAATCCCATGTGCAGTAAAAATAACGGTACCCTTATCTACTTTCTCGAGGATTTCAAGACGGTTTTTTCCGTCTAAGGTAATAATTCCTTCTTCCTCAAAGGCGTCGGTAACATGTTTATTGTGAACAATCATCCCTAGTATATAAATTGGTCTAGGTAAAGTTTTATCTAAAGCGGCATTTCGAGCAATGACCATAGCATCGACAACACCGTAACAATATCCCCGTGGTGAAATTTTAATAACATTCATGAATTTGTTTCCCCCTAATTTACATAAATAACTCCTTTTATATTTATTTATTATATAAGACTTCTCAATAGAATTCAAAAGCGTGGATATTCGAAGAATGCTTTTATATGAGGTTGTATTGAACATGTCTGTGGATTACCTCTGCAGGCACTAGAAAGCATATTAGGACGGTCCAGGAGCCTCCTCAGCGGGCTCTCCAAAGACCAGCTTCCGCCCACACAGGAGTCTCGCTGTATCCACACCAATCAAAATGTGCGCAAAACCAACAATGAGCTTTAACATAGCGGAATATAAAGAAATTTATCGAAAACTCCAAACAACAAAAAGGCTGCTCATATATGCCAGGTAGGCTATGGGCAGCTTAAAATAAGCATCAATAGTGTCATGGAATCCATAACATAATTATATATAAAGTCTTGGGATAGAGTTTCCTTTTTGAATCGGTTTATCCTCTGACTCATCATCCCAATCGTATTCAGTAGAATGACCTTTCCTTTCTTTATTGGCTACCGATTCACGGGACTTGTTTGTGATTTGGACTTTATTCTTCCTATCCTCGGTGGCGCTAGTGCTTCTCCTTCTTTTTCGGCTTCGATTATCCTGACTTTCTTCCTCGTTTGCCATTCTACCACTAAAATCTCTGTTCTCTACACCATTGGCTGTTAAAGGTTTACTTTTTCGAATGATTGACTGACGAGATTCTGCTCTAGAAGTTTTTTTATCTTTCGAAGTACTTGATGATTCATCCTTACCCTTTGACTCTGTAGATTGATCATCCTGATCTTCTGCGTTTTCTACTGTTCCATCTTTTAATCCACGGTATAGCCTCCACATGGCTGGTAAATTCCGCATGAGTGGTCCGTATTGTGAAACCATCGGTCCGATTTGTTGAGCAGCCCGTAGTACTTGTTGGGTATTATTTAGAAATCCAGAAATTGCAGTTGGGTTGGTGAACGACTTTAAAAAGGAACCTCCAGGTGCTGCTCCTCCACCGGCCATGGGGTTCATTCCAAGGAATCCTCCCCTTGCCGTTTTTCCTTTACCTAGTAGCCTTGAAAGGATTCCCCCACCTTGGCTGCCCTGGGGTGACCGCATTTGCCCCATTCGTGGCATTTGACCCATCTGACCCATCTGACCCATTTGCCCCATAGGTCTGTTCATTCCCGGATTAAAAGGGGGGCGTTGAAATTGACCCATTTGATTAGTGGGTATCCCCCAATTAAATGGCATTTGTTGTCTTTGTGGCATGTCTCATACCTCCTTTCGCACACTCTTTCTCTTTACAGTATGCAGTGAACCTCCATAGGGTTAGGTAGAAAGCGGAAGGCTCGAATGAATAATGTTGGTTCATATTTCGATAGTTGATGAGGATACTAATAAGATAAGTGGAGATTTATCGAAAACTTTATTATAATAAAATGATGGATGTTTTTAGAGAAAAATAAGGAGCAAAAAAAAATGAATAATACCAAGTTTGATCGATATGAATTTAAACCGTTCATAATAGATGCAATAAAAGAATTGGGGTTCCGTGAACCAACTGAAATCCAAGAACGAATCATACCATTAGTTTTAAAAGAAGAAAGCACTATTGGCCAATCGCAAACAGGTACAGGAAAAACGCATGCATACATTTTACCAATCCTGCAAAAAATCGACTGGACCCGTCCAGAAGTACAGGCAGTTATTCAAGCTCCAACCAGAGAACTAGCAGATCAGATTTACAGGGAAATCCTTAAAATGACTGCACATTGTCGACCTGGAGAAGAAATTACCGCCCGTTGCTATATGGGGGGGACGGATAAAAAGAGGACGATTGAAAAATTAAAAATTCAGCCTCATATTGTCGTAGGGACTCCAGGGAGAATCAATGAGCTTGTGAAAGATCTGGCTCTAGTTGTTTTTACTGCAGATATTCTAGTTGTCGATGAAGCAGATTTAGTGCTGGATATGGGATTTATCGAGGATGTTGACCAAGTAGCTTCAAGAATGGCAGGGAAGCTAAAAATGTTCGTATTCTCGGCTACTATTCCAGAAAAGCTAAAACCATTTTTAAAGAAATACATGGAAAATCCCCAATTTGTTCATATTGCACCAAAACACATCGCTGCGGAAAAGATTGAACACTTATTGCTTCCTTCACGTCATCGAAATAAGGTAACCTTAACTTACGAGGCGTTAAAGCTTTTAAACCCTTACTTGGCGATTGTATTTACCAATACAAAAAGGACAGCTGATGAAGTGGCAGATGCTCTTATTCAAAAAGGATTAAAAGTTGGCCGAATCCACGGAGACTTAACTCCTCGTGAACGAAAAAAGGTCATGAAGCAAGTGAAGGATTTAGGATTCCAATACATTGTAGCTACAGATCTTGCAGCACGTGGCATCGATATTGATGGTGTAAGCCACGTTATTAACTTCGAGCTACCAGCTGATTTGGACTTTTATGTGCACCGCGTTGGAAGGACAGCAAGGGCTGGTAATTCTGGAGTGGCACTCACTATTTATGACCTATCTGATGAGGATGCATTGATTCGTCTTGAAAAAATGGGTATTCAGTTCAAGCATGTTGATATCCAAAAGGGAGAATGGGCTGTAATAGGGGAGCGTAACAAGCGGAAAAGTCGTCAAAAACAAAACGATGAAATTAAAGAAAAAGCTAAAGCACATGTCCGTAAACCTAATAAAGTAAAACCTGGCTACAAAAAGAAAATGCAAGCAGAAGTAGAAAAAGTCGAAAAACGCCAAAGACGGTTAAATCGCGGAAATAAATAACATCTGGTGAGAGGGGAGGACGATGTTTATGTTGAAAATTGGATCACATGTTTCAATGAGTGGGAAAAAAATGTTATTAGCTGCTAGTGAAGAAGCGGTTTCTTATGGTGCCAATACGTTTATGGTATATACAGGAGCTCCTCAAAATACAAGACGTAAAAAGATTGAAGACTTGAATATTGAGGCCGGGCAAAAGCATATGGAACTAAATGGAATCGGTGAAATCGTCGTCCATGCCCCGTATATTATTAACATCGGTAACACCACTAACATAGCTACATTCGAGCTTGGGGTTAATTTTTTAAGGACCGAAATCGAACGCTCAGAAGCGATTGGGGCAAAACAAATTGTGCTTCATCCTGGTGCCCATGTAAGTGCAGGAACAGAGTTAGGTATAAAAAGGATAGTTGAAGGTCTTAATGAAGTAATAACAGGAAAAGAGAATATCCAAATCGCACTTGAAACGATGGCAGGAAAAGGATCAGAATGTGGCAAAAACTTTGAGGAACTTGCGATGATTATCGATGGAGTAAACTACAATGATAAACTATCTGTTTGCTTTGATACATGTCACACACATGATGCTGGTTATGATATTGTCGAGGATTTTGACGGGGTCCTAAACCAGTTTGATAAAATTATCGGAGTTGACCGGTTAAGAGTATTACACATTAATGATAGTAAAAATGAGCGAGGCATGAGAAAAGACCGCCATGAAAATATCGGTTTTGGGAAAATTGGTTTCAAAACGCTCAACTATATTGTACATCACCCACAATTAATGAGTGTTCCTAAAATACTTGAGACTCCATATGTTGGGGAAGATAAAAACGATAAAAGACCACCTTATAAGCATGAAATTGCTATGCTACGAAATCAGGTTTTCAATGAAAACCTTCTAGACGAAATCATGCAAGGATAAATTTTTAAATCATCAAAACAAAAAGCTGTGTTGATTTCACACAGCTTTTTGTTTATCTAGTAAATGTAATAAAGAGTTTATTAATTTCAATAGCTGTTTCAGGACCAGCAATTTTGGCGATGTCTTTAATCACTTGAGCACGTTGTGCATCTTGGAAGATATTAAGGCTGCTTCCTCTTAAGTATTTGGCGATTTTTTCTGCCTGACTTTTGGAAAGTTTAAGTTGGAATTGATTGGCATATTTTAATAATTCTTCAGCCGTAATGGATTTCAGCTTGTAATTAATAATGTTTTCAAAAATCTTCACTTCCATCACTCCTCATAATAACTTATGAGTCAAAATTTATAATCGTGACTGTTAATGATAATTTTAGTCCGATTGCATTGGTAGTGAAAAACGGTTTACAAGCATTAGAAGTTATTGTATACTACAACATGTTAAATCGGAATGATTCTGATATACAGGTGATAATATGAACCAAATAGAACCCATTATTCAAATACAACATGTTTCCTACCGCTACGAAAAAGAAAATGTTTTGGAAGACATTAATCTTTTGATTCATAAGGGAGATTTTCTTGGGATTGTTGGACCGAATGGATCAGGTAAATCAACTCTTCTAAAGCTTATTCTTGGCCTAATCAAGCCGCAAACGGGTAATATTCTCCTGTTTGGACAAGAAATACAGCGGTTTAGAGATTGGCAAAAAATCGGATATGTGTCCCAGAAAGCGAATGCATTTAACACTGGATTCCCCGCAACTATTTTTGAAGTAGTGGCAAGTGGATTAACAAAAAAATTAGGTTTGTTTAGGTATCTAACAAAAGAAGATCATGAAAAAGTTGTAAAAGCAATACAAATTGTAGGTATGGAGTCCTTCATTAAGCACAATATCGGGGAGTTATCAGGAGGGCAACAACAACGAGTTTTCATTGCAAGAGCTCTAGTGAGTGAACCCGAACTTCTCATACTGGATGAACCGACTGTGGGTGTTGATGCAAAAAACGTTTATTCATTTTATCAACTTTTGGAGGATTTGAATAAACAGCAAGGGATAACACTGCTACTGGTCACTCATGATATTGGTACAATTACAGATAAGGTAACACATGTTGCCTGTTTGAATAACAATCTCCATTTCCATGGGAAGACAAGAGAGTTTGAAGAACTTAAATTGGGAGATATGACAGAGTTTTATGGTCATGCTGTTCAAGTTCTTTCCCATCATCATATGGATATTGGGGGAACAAATGGATGATATCAGGAATTTTGCATTATGAATTTTTACAAAACGCATTTTTAACAGGAATTATAATAGGAATTATTGCTCCGCTGCTTGGCGTTTTTATCGTTGTAAGGCGCCTGTCGCTTATTGCAGATGCCCTAAGTCATGTGACACTAGCGGGAATTGCAGCGAGCTTGCTGTTGCAAAAGCAATTTGCTATTTTTGCTAATTTAAACCCATTATATTTGGGGATAGCATTTTCCGTTACAGGTTCGGTCTTTATTGAAAAATTACGAAGTGTATATAAACATTATCAGGAATTGGCCATTCCAATTATCCTTTCAGGGGGAATTGGCTTAGGAGTTATTTTTATCTCTTTAGCTGATGGATTTACTACAGACCTTTACAGTTATTTGTTTGGGAGTGTAAGTGCCGTAAGCCGTTCTGATTTATGGACCATCTTAATCATAAGTATTTTTGTGGTCATCATCGTCTTTTCACTTTATAAAGAATTATTTTTGTTATCCTTTGATGAGGAATTTGCAAAAGCTTCAGGAATAGCTGCAAAAAGTGTCCATTTTATTTTTATTGTAATGGTTGCACTTGTTATAGCCGCTTCGATGCGCATTGTTGGAATCTTGCTAGTGTCATCGTTAATGACCTTGCCTGTTGCTGCAAGTATTCGAATAGCAAAAGGGTTTAAACAAACGATTCTATTTTCAATCATATTTGGTGAAATAGCGGTACTTGGTGGTTTATTTATTTCTTATTATTTAGATTTGGCTCCAGGTGGTACGATCGTAATGCTTGCCGTTCTAATTTTAATCTTAACTATTTTATTGAAGAAAATAGAAAATTCACGACCTGTTTGATCGAGTAAACTTCTTTAAGTTAAGGAGTTATGTCCTGCTAAACGGTGTAAAGAGGTGATTTGTGTGAATGTATCAGAAGCACTAAATTTATTAAAGGATCAAGGATTTAAGCATACGGGGAAAAGGGAAGAGATGCTTCAACTTTTCGCTGTAAATAACAAATATTTAACGGCAAAAGATGTCCTAGACCAAATGAAGGATCGTTATCCAGGCTTAAGCTTTGACACAATTTATAGGAATTTATCTTTATTTGTTGAGCTTGGAATTTTCGAAATGACCGAATTATCTGGGGAAAAGCACTTTCGATTTTCTTGCTCACATTCACAACATCATCATCATTTTATTTGTATGGATTGTGGGAAAACAAAAGAAATTGCTGCCTGCCCAATGTCTGGGCTGAAGGAAGATTTAAAGGACTACGATATTTCTGGTCACAAATTTGAAATTTACGGTAAATGCCCTGAGTGCTCATAATTTAACACTTTGTTGATTGCAGCACCTGAAGCGGAAATCAACATCCAAATTTAATTAAGCTTAATAAAAAAACGGCTAAATTTTTTAGCCGTTTTTTAACCATTTTTCCACCCAGACATACGCTTCCTGCCAGTGATTGACTCGTATGACTCCATCCGGAATGGGATTCTGATTGTATGGAGTGTTAAATAAAATGACCGGTATATTACATTCTTCATGAATCATAACTGCATTATCATGTTTGTCCTCAAAAAATACATCCACATTATGATTTTTTGCTGCCTCTATTTTGTGGTGAGAACCAATTAAATCGATGTGGTCAAATTTTAAATCATTATTGATAAACCAATCCTCTGTTATCTTTAATAAGTCAGAACTTCGTGCGCTTATAAAAAATAACTCATGGGTTTGCTCCCATTTCGTTAAAATCTCCTTTGCACCTTTAGCTAGCGGCGAATTAGCATATATTTCAGGTTCTGTTTCAAGAAACCATTTTGCTAATTCCTCACTTGAAACATTTACAAAAGGTGTTAAATCATATTGAGTAATATCATTAAGAGATAAATTTAATTTGAAAGATGAGTTAATATAAGGTATTAATGCAGATGGGCAAGTAACCGTACCATCAATATCGATTCCAAAACGTTTTCTCATTGTGATTCAACTCCTTTTTCTCATAGGATAAATTCATGCCGTCTAAAAAAATGAAACAAACTACATAACAGTCAAACATTAACATAGTGAAAGGGTGATAATTCGCAAACAATAATAAGGCTCCAATAATGAAAGTGAGGGATCAATATGGCAGAAGAACGAAGTAACGGAACTCCAATAAGCGAGTTTAATGATAAGAATACAGTAGATATTCAGCACCGTTTACCTGCACCTGGTTATATTGAAGAAACCTCCACTGAAATTGCAGCTCCAGTAAATAGCAAGGTAGTTGTCACTAACAAAACGACACCTGTTTATCACGAAGAAACTGCGGCAGAATTAGCAGCACCTTTATCTCTAAATCGAAATGTTATCAGGGATCGAGATTCAAAAAATCAAGTTCAGGATAAAACCGAAACAGGGGGGAAAGGGATTGGTTTTACAGCCTTAGCCCTTTCTATCATCTCACTGTTTGTTTTACCTATTCTTTTTGGTGCTGTAGGGATAATCTTAGGGTTTGTAGCTCGACGTAAGGGAGCAGAAAGCCTTGGTAGCTGGGCAATTGGCATTGGTGCCATTGCCATTATCGTAGGTATTTTCATTCTCCCATTTTTTTAAGATATCTTCATTATGGAGCAATAAGAAAGCGCCTGGCACATGTGCCAGGCGCTTTTCTTATACCTTTACGCTTGGTTTTGCGTCTCAGCTAGTTTTGCAAAATACTCTGCCGCAACTTGATCGATTTCTTTTTTTAATTCTTCAACCATTGTGGCCTCAGGGACCTTACGAACGATTTTCCCTTTGCGGAAAAGTAAACCTTCACCTCTTGCGCCAGCAATCCCTATATCAGCTTCCCTTGCCTCTCCAGGCCCGTTAACGGCACAACCAAGAACAGCCACTTTAATCGGTGCTTTAATTTTTTGAATATATTCTTCGACTTCATTTGCGATACTGATAAGGTCGATCTCAATTCTTCCACACGTTGGACAGGAAATTAGGGTAGCTGCATTGGAAGATAGTCCAAACACCTTAAGAAGTTCTCGGGCTACCTTTACTTCTTCAACTGGATCTGCACTTAAAGAAATCCGAAGTGTATTACCAATGCCTTTACTTAAAATCGCCCCTAAGCCGGCAGCACTTTTAACCGTACCGGCAAACAATGTTCCAGACTCGGTTATTCCTAAGTGTAGTGGGTAATCAAAAGCCCTTGCCGCTTTTTCATATGCTTCAATGGCCAAAGTTACATCTGAAGCTTTCATCGAAACTATAATGTCATGGAAATCAAGGTCCTCTAAAATTTTAATGTGATGGAGGGCACTTTCGACCATTCCATCCGCAGTCGGATAGCCGTATTTATCTAAGATCCGCTTTTCCAATGATCCTGCATTTACACCGATTCGAATCGGAATTCCGCGTTCTTTTGCTGCTTTTACGACTGCTTCTACTTTTTCACGTTTACCAATGTTCCCTGGATTGATGCGGATTTTATCTGCTCCTCCAGCGATCGCTATTAATGCTAATTTATAATCAAAATGAATATCAACGACGAGTGGAATATTTATCCGCTTTTTGATTTCCGAGATTGCGTTTGCTGCTCTTTCATCAGGACAAGCCACACGAACCATTTGGCAGCCAGCTTCTTCAAGTCGCTTAATTTCTGCTACGGTTGCTTCAACATCATGAGTCTTTGTAGTCGTCATACTTTGGATTACTAGCTCACTGTTTCCGCCAATCGTTAAGTTCCCAACTTTTATTGGGCGGGTTTTTGTACGATGTATCATTTCACTCAATGGTGGTCGCTCCTTTAAAAAAATGGAATGTTGAATACAAACATCCAGTATAAACACATCCTCATTGTAACAATGAATGACCACAGTTGACAAGAATCACGGCGTCTTACCCTGTTAGTCAGGTTTGGGGTAAGTAGGAAATTTATAACTTTGGCCAATTTGAATTTCTTCTGGTTTTTTTCCTGCATTTAATTTTTGGAAATCTGAAATCAATTTAGTTATTGAGACAGGAAGAGGGTTCTGTGAGTTTTTTTCCACGATGGTAAGCACCGTGGCGCCTGGTTTTACTACCTCTTCAATATAAGTCATATCAGTAACGGTAGAGACTGGAATTGCATCATTCTTTTTATTTTCTGTGGGTAAGGTTCCGTCATTCAGATCGTGGTAAATAACATAGAGGATTAGAACTATTATTAATGCTCCGAATAGCCGTTTCATTTGGACACCTCTTCAAAATAGAAGTTTGTCCCATATATATGCGGATAAAGTAGGGTGTAGAACTAAAAAAGCGCATCATCGCTTGATGCGCTTTAGGTAAGGGGGAAAACTATTTTTTTGCTTGGGGAATTTCCTTAATTGCTAAAAATAGGACAATATAAGCAACGATCCAGTGAATGAAAAATGCTCCTGTAACTTCTGTTTTGATAGCGGCCATTATAGTGAAAAATAATGTTGGTAAGGTCACGCTATAAGCAGACATTCTCCAAAGTTGTCGGTAATGTAACTGTCTGCCTATCATATTTTTAATCATTAATCCAAACAGGGCAAGAATGGATACTTCAATAAACTTTATCCCTGAGGTAAAAATATAGATAACTAAGAATAATAATGGTAGTAAAATTAATAAGGAAGAATCAATGCTATCAATTAAATCTACCAGATCATTTTTTGTTAAGGTAAAATCCTGGGCCATCGAATAAGGATAGGCTTGTGTTTGCCCCCCAGCGATAAAGACCAGTTCGCTTTTTAAAAAGGCGAACCCGTTATCAATATTTTTAAGGTCTTTTTCGTTTGCAGCACCAGTTGAATCAAAAACAATGGCAAAACCATTTTTGGTTATAGTTTTAGGCTTCTCCAAGTCTGATTTTAGCACACCGTTTTTAATGTTAAACGAAGGGAATTCATGACTAACTGTGTCCTTTGCACTACTGACTCCTTCTGTAATGGCTGTACTGAGATGAATGACAGTTGGAATAATGGACAATAAGGAGAGTAAAAACACAAACAGGATTGTTTTTCCGATTCCCTGAAAGCGAAACCGGGCAATGTCTTGAGGAGAATAAATACTTTTTATTAATTGCTTAAAAATGTTCAATTTGATCACCCTTTTTTATAGTTAACACTTTATTTTAGCGTTACCTATGTTTTTGTACAAGTTTTCGGGTTATTCTAATCCTATACTTATTAGAATAGAGGTTTATTAGATGTCTATTTTAGCTTGGATTGTTATTATTTTTTTATTTGTTGTTGCCTTTGTTGGTCTTGTATATCCAATTATACCGAGTGTGTTATTAATAATAGCTGGTTTTATTGCCTATGGTTTTTTGTTTACATTTGAACGGTTTGGGTGGCTATTTTGGCTTATCCAAGGATTATTTGTAGTTCTCTTATTTGGAGCAGATTATATCGCTAATATGGTCGGAATAAAAAAGTATGGGGGCTCAAATGCTGGTATATGGGGAAGTACAATTGGTCTGTTGGTTGGGCCGTTTGTCATCCCAGTCTTTGGAATATTGATAGGCCCCTTTTTAGGTGCTATTCTAGCTGAAATGATCATTAATAAAAAAAGAATAAAAGAAGCTACCACCATTGGGTTTGGGTCAGTGATAGGCTTTGTAAGCAGCGTTATTACAAAGGGTGTGATCCAAGTAATTATGATCATTTATTTTTTCATTGTTGTTCGATAGAAGCAAAAAGATTGTGCACAGGCACAATCTTTTTGCGTAGTTCAATTAATTAACGCCGCATATTTCATAAGGGCAATTTTGACAATCAACATGTGCTTTAATATAAGCTAAATCTTTAACAATAAATTTTTGCTGACGATATATGAGAACATCGTTTTCCCGAAGTTCCTTCAGTAATCTTTGAATAACTTCACGAGTGCCGTAAGTTAGATTAGCTAGTTCTTGGTGTGTCAAAGGTAGGTCAATCAGTATGCCTTCATCTGTCATGACACCATAACTGTTGCAGAGGCGAATAAGGATGGAGTACAATCCACCTTTTTTTCCATTCATAATAAGGTCTTGACATTTCATTTGTGCTTTTAAATACTTCGTACTTATCCAATGACTATAAATCTGAAGGGCCAACATGTTATTTTCCAGGAATTTCTCAAAATCCTCTCTTTTGATCATCAGCATTTCACAGTCTGAGATCGTTTTTGCGCTATAGTGATAACGCGGAGATGGATTAAATACCTGATATTCCACTAATAGATCTTCACCGCTTAAAATTTTTAAGATAAACTCTTTTCCTTTTACATGAACCCGTCCAACCGCTATAGAGCCTTTTAACAAGATATAGACATGTCCGACAGGATCTTTTTCTTGGAACAAAATCGTTCCTGGTTTTATTTTTTGGATTGTTTCATTACTACTAAAATTTCGTATCATGACCTCATAAAGACTGAAACTAGTATTAATCATTTTCCT
The DNA here is from genome assembly GCF_000242895.2 of Bacillus sp. 1NLA3E. Taxonomy (NCBI): domain Bacteria; kingdom Bacillati; phylum Bacillota; class Bacilli; order Caryophanales; family Bacillaceae; genus Bacillus; species Bacillus sp. 1NLA3E. The sequence goes on along the minus strand of NC_021171.1, from coordinate 3,461,662 downwards.
CACCTCGATGAATGCCTTCAAGTTGATTAAAAAGAAAAGTAAACAGCATGTCAATATTGATTTGGATTAAAACGGGGAGTGAAATGTCACATGCGACAAAAATCATAGACAAATCAAGGGGTTATAAAACTTGACAAATTTTCGAAACTTTATTAAAAACGGACATAAAAGTATAATCCAAAAAGTATAGGGATATTATATTTATGTTTCATTGAGCATTTTATTTGATAGGAGTTTCCAACTTTGGTAAATTAAAAAGGTAATCCTTTAGAAACATTCTAAAATGAGAATAATAGAAATGTTTTTGAAGTAAACTTAAATGTTACATAAGGAGGAATTTTTAATGGCTTTTGAATTACCGCAATTACCTTATGCCTATGATGCACTAGAACCACACATTGACAAAGAAACAATGAACATTCATCACACAAAACACCATAACACATATGTTACCAACTTAAATAACGCATTACAGGGTAACCCTGATCTACTTGGGAAATCTGTTGATGAAGTCATCGCTAATTTAGATGCCGTTCCCGAAGCTGTTCGTACTGCTGTAAGAAATAATGGTGGTGGTCATGCAAATCATTCATTATTTTGGCAGCTACTGTCTCCAAATGGTGGCGGTGAGCCAACAGGTGAATTAGCAGAAGCAATTAACAAAAAGTTTGGTAGCTTTGAAAGCTTTAAAGAAGAATTTGCAAAGGCTGCAACAACTCGTTTTGGTTCAGGTTGGGCCTGGCTTTCCGTTAATAATGGAGAATTAGAAGTGACTAGTTCTCCTAATCAAGATTCTCCTGTAATGGAAGGTAAAACTCCAATCCTTGGTTTAGATGTATGGGAGCATGCATATTATTTAAAATACCAAAACCGTCGCCCAGAATATATTACTTCTTTCTGGAATGTAGTAAATTGGGCTGAAGTAACAAAACGTTTTAACCAAGCAAAATAATAAGAACAGCGAAAGCGCTAGTCGCTGGAGTGAAGTTGAGAAGCGGTGGGCACTTGTTGCCTGCTGCTTCTCTTTTTAACGAATATGATTAAATAACTCTATCCACTTGTATAACCAGACTGTTTTAGTAAAAACTACCCTTTATATAAAAGGGGAGTTTTTTTATGTTCAAAAAATTAATTGGCGAAATCGAATTAACAAGGGACTTTAAATTTTTATTGCTCATTGGTGGGCTCTATTCATTAAGCACTGCACTTTCCAATACATTCGTTAATATTTATTTGTGGAAACAATCTGGACAATTCTCAGATATAGGCTTATACAATCTTGCAGTAGTGGTGCTTCAACCCATTACCTTTATTCTAGCTGGAAGATGGGCAAAAAAAATTGACCGTGTAGTTGTATTAAGAATTGGTGTGTCTTTTTTAGCCCTTTTTTATATTGCAGTTTTGTTATTCGGGAGTAGGGCAGCAGACTTTTTGCTTATTTTAGGTGGACTACTTGGTATTGGGTACGGCTTTTATTGGTTAGCTTTTAATGTACTCATCTTTGAAATCACAGAACCGGAAACAAGAGACTTTTTTAACGGGTTTCTCGGAGTTTTGTCCTCAGTAGGAGGGATGCTTGGTCCCATTGCTGCAGGGTTCATTATTTCACGGTTAGAAAAATTCACTGGGTATACTATTGTTTTTGGACTCTCGTTAGGATTATTCTCCATTGCTGTTTTTCTCAGTTTTTTTCTAAAAAGGAGGCCAGCCCAAGGGAAATATTGTTTTAAGAGAATTTTGGCTGAAAGAAGGAATGACGTTAATTGGCGGATGATTACCAATGCCCACTTTTTTCAAGGCTTTCGTGAAGGAACCTTTGCCTTTGTCATCTCAGTTTTTGTCTTTTTATCAACTGGAAGTGAATTATCTTTGGGAACCTTTGGCCTTATTAATTCTGGTGTATCGTTTTTGGCTTACCTTTTTGTTTCAAGAATGTTAAAAAAAAGTCACCGAAAAAAAGCCATTTTATTAGGAGGTATTATTCTTTATGCTTCGATTTTCCTAATCGTATTTGATATCACTTATATAAAACTTCTGATCTATGCCGCCACTATCGCAATTGCGTATCCATTATTACTTGTCCCATACATGTCGATGACATACGATGTAATCGGCAGGGGGTGGAAAGCTGCTGAAATGAGAATTGAATATATTGTTGTAAGGGAGATATTCCTCAATTTTGGCAGATTTATTTCAATTATTTTCTTCATACTGGCTGTTACCTTATTTGATGAACAAAAAAGCATACCGATATTGTTGCTAATATTGGGTGCAGGACATTCGGTTATATATTTCTTTATAAGAAAAATACATATTTCTATTCTTTGAACGGAAGATTTTTGTTAATCATTCCGTTTTTCTTTGGGGTCACAATTCTAAAGTCAGGCTGTGTTAAAGCTCAATGTTGATTTTTTTCACAATGTTGATTGGAGTGGAAGGCGAGTGCCTGGAACGGAAATCAACATTCTGATTTAACAGAGCCAAAAATAAAAATATTGGTAATCTCACTTCAAAGATAGAAAAATTCCCTGTTTTCTTTTACAATGGAGAATAGACAAGGTGTTGGTGAATTAGGTCCAACCCAAAAGGAAGTGTGCTTTAGTGAATAAAAAGAAAAAGAAAAAAACACATGTACCGTTTCGTCTTAACATGCTGTTTTTTGTTGTGTTTTTGTTGTTTTCAACTTTGATCCTTCGCCTTGGAATTGTCCAAATTGTTTATGGAGATGATTTTAAGCGGGAGATAGAACGGACTGAGGATGTCACGGTAAATAATCCCGTTCCACGCGGAAAAATGTTCGACCGAAGTGGGAAAGTGATTGTTGATAATATTCCGTTGAATGCGATTACTTACACAAAGTATCAAGGAACGGACCAGAAAGAAATGTTAAAGGTAGCCGAGCGACTAGCCAAGCTTATTGATAAAGACGCGTCAAAGGTTCAGGAACGAGATAAAAAGGATTTCTGGATTATGAAGCACCCTGCATTGGCGAAAAAGAAAATTAAACAAAAAGAATGGGACAAATACGAAGCGAAAAAGTTGGATGATAAAGATATATATAAACTCCAATTAGAGCGGATTACCGATGAAGAAATAAAAGACCTGTCAGCAGATGATCTTGAGGTACTGGCCATTTTCAGAGAGTTTAATAGTGGCTACGCGCTTACACCACAAATTGTGAAAAATGAAAATGTGACAGCCGAAGAATTTGCCGCAGTCAGTGAGAATTTAGAAAATCTTCCCGGGGTAGATACGACTACCGATTGGAAGCGAAGCTATGCTTATACTTCTACTCTAAAATCAGTGCTTGGAAATGTTTCATCCTCCGATGAAGGGCTTCCATCTGATCAATTAGATTATTATTTATCACGAGATTACAATCGTAATGACCGTATCGGAAAAAGCTATCTTGAAATGCAGTATGAAGACGTTCTCCATGGCCAAAAGGCAAAGGTGAAAAATAAAACTGATAAAGCTGGAAATGTATTAAGTACTGAGGTTGTATCAGAAGGTCAACGAGGTAAGGATCTTGTCTTAACCATTGATATGGATCTGCAGAATGCAGTTGAGCAAATCATCACCGATGAATTGTGGGCAGCAAAAAAAATGCCAGGTACCGCTTTGCTTGACCGTGCCTATGTTGTACTGGTGGATCCACATACTGGTGAGATTTTAACGATGGCCGGGAAGCGGATTGTCAAAAATGAGAAAACTGGTAAACAGGAAATGCAGGATGATGCACTTGGTACTTTTACGACATCTTACAATGTTGGATCAGCTGTTAAAGGTGCAACTGTTTTAACAGGGTATAACACAGGAGCAATTTCCCCTGGATCATCATGGGTTGATACTCCACTGAAAATTAAAGGAACTCCGGTAAAAAAATCATGGACAACAATGGGTAGAGTGAATGATTTAACTGCCCTTAAACGTTCATCAAACGTGTATATGTTTATGACGGCCATTGCAATCGGAAAAGGTCATTATGTTCCAAACGGACCTTTACCTATAGATACCGAGGCCTTTAACACCATTCGCGACTCGTTCGGTCAATTTGGTCTTGGGGTTAGAACCGGGATTGATTTACCAAATGAAACTGCAGGATTTAAGGGACCCGATAAAAAGCCAGGTTTATTACTTGACTTAGCAATTGGACAATATGATACGTATTCAGCCATGCAACTTGCACAATATGTTTCAACAATTGGTAATACTGGCTATCGGATTCAGCCTCATATTGTAAAGGAAATACGTGAACCACTTTTAGATAGTAATGAACTTGGACCGATTACCAAAGAAATTTCACCTAATATTTTAAACCGGCTTGATATGAAGGATGATTGGATTACACGTGTTCAGGAAGGTTTCCGCCAAGTAATGCAAGCACCTCAAGGGACAGCTGTTAGCTATTTTGGTTCGAAAGCATATAGTCCAGCTGGGAAAACGGGAACTGCGCAAGCATTTTATGATGGACCAGACCGAAAAAAATTCGGAAAAGAACCACCACAGACAATGAATTTAAGTCTAGTTGGATATGCACCGTCGAATAACCCAGAGATTGCCATGGCTGTGCTTGTACCATGGGCGTATCAAGGAAGTGTAGACAATCGGGCAAACTTGTTAATTGGTAGTAAAACCATGGATGCTTATTTCAATTTAAAACAAGCTCGCGAAGCGCAAGCTAACACTCAACAAGGCGCCACTCAAACCGCTGGCCAACCTACTGATCAAACCAGTAGCCAAATTACTGGCCAATAAACAAAGGAAAACTGTCTCATAACGAGGCAGTTTTTTTTGTTTTTGGAGATAATAAAAATATCAATTGTAAGTCGATAAAGCCCTTTATTAAGAAAAACAGTATTCTACCCAAAAACCGACAAATTCACACAAGATTCATGTGAATTTACAAAACCTTTACACTTAGTTAAAACCAGATTAACAGTCAACGCGTATATTTTAACTTGTAGGACAAAATAAAAAACAATCCTTAGGGGGAAATTAGAAATGAAAAGCTTTAAGACATTAGCACTAACTGCATTAATTGGAGGAGTGCTAACGCTCACTGCAGCTTGTGGAAATGCCGCTAACAATAACGCAAAAGGTGGCAAAGCTGGAGAAGATAATAAGCAACTCACAGGTGAAATTAAAGTGGATGGATCATCAACAGTTTATCCAATCATGGAAGCTGTTGTTGAAGAATATGGCACAGTACAGCCTGGAGTTAAAGTTTCTGTTGGGTCCTCAGGTACAGGTGGCGGATTTGAAGCGTTTATTGCTGGTGAAACACAATTGAGTAATGCTTCACGCCCAGTTAAAGATGAAGAAAAAGCTAAATTAGACGAAAAAGGGATTAAATTTACAGAAATGAAATTAGCATATGATGGTCTTTCAGTAGTTGTGAATAAAGACAATACATGGGTTGACCACCTAACAGTTGATGAATTGAAGAAAATGTGGCTTGAAGATGGAACAACAAAAAAATGGTCTGACATTCGTCCAAGCTGGCCAGATAAAGAAATTAAATTTTACTCTCCTGGTACTGATTCAGGAACTTTCGATTATTTCGATGAAGTAATCCTTGGTAAAAAACCGATTGTCCAAAGCGCAACATTATCTGAAGACGATAATATCCTAGTCCAGGGTGTTGAAGGAGAAAAGAATGCAATTGGTTACTTCGGTTTTGCTTACTACCTTGAAAATAAAGATAAGTTAAAAATTGTACCGGTTGATGGCGGGAATGGTCCTGTTACACCAAGTGCTAAGACAATTAAATCTGGTGAATATGCTCCATTATCTCGTCCGTTATTCACATACGTAAAGAATTCGGCAGTGAAAGATCAATCAGAAGTTTATGACTTTGTGAAATATACACTTGAAAATGCTGCGGATCTTTCAGAAGAAGTAGGATATGTTCGTCTTCCAGATGCAGAATACAAGAAGGATTTAGACAAACTAGAAGGTCTAAAGTAACGCTGATAATGAGTATGAGGTGGGAAGCACTTAGTATGTGCTTCTCATCTTGTCGTGTAATTTAACTCTTGTTGATGAAAGGGGTTATCTAAGGTGATCCAAAAGACTAAATCATTTTCTGTCCAGAAACTGATTCAGGAAAAAAAGAAACAGCAAAGTGTAGGGTCAATTTTTGAAAGAATAGTACCATTTTTATTGTTATTGACTGCTATTGTTTCGGTGCTTACAACAGTTGGGATAGTTCTTACTCTAATATTTGAAACCTTTCTCTTCTTCGATAAAGTATCTATTATTGAATTTTTTTCAGCAAAGAAGTGGTATCCATTCTCTGAAACCCATGGTTCATATGGAATATTACCATTAGTATCCGGAACGTTAAAGACAACAGGAATAGCTATTCTTGTTGCGGTTCCTGTCGGAATAGCATCTGCAATTTATTTAAGCGAATATGCGACAGATCGTTCTCGTAGAATCATTAAACCCATTTTAGAAGTCCTAGCCGGAATTCCAACGATTGTCTATGGCTTTTTTGCTTTAACGTTTGTCACGCCAATTTTGCGCTCATTTATGCCTTCCCTTGAAATATTTAATGCACTCAGCCCAGGGATTGTTATTGGAATTATGATTATGCCATTAATCGCCTCTTTGTCTGAGGATGCAATGTCCTCTGTGCCGAATTCGATGCGTGAAGGAGCATTGGCATTAGGGTCCACGAAGCTAGAGGTTTCAATTAAAGTAGTTCTTCCTGCTGCAATTTCAGGGATTATCGCGTCAGTCGTACTCGCTATTTCACGAGCAATTGGAGAAACGATGATTGTTGCCGTAGCCGGGGGCTCGACCCCAAATTTAAACTGGGATGTCACAAGTTCAATTCAAACAATGACAGCATATATTGTCCAAGTAAGCCAAGGTGATGCTGGCTATGGTACGACGATCTATTACAGTATTTATGCTGTTGGAATGACCCTGTTTGTCTTTACCTTGATTATGAATCTTCTTGCCCAATACATCTCTCGCCGGTTTAGGGAGGAATACTAAATGAATTTAGTTGAACATTCAAAGATAATAAAGAAAATGAAATCAAGACTTGTGGCCAATGTTGCCTTCAGAGGACTCTTTTTTGTGGCAACCATGTTTGGTCTGTTGGTTTTAGCAATATTATTATATCGAGTACTCACTCAAGGACTTGGATATTTGGATTTGCAATTTCTCCAAAGCCTGCCTTCAAGGCGACCTGAGCAGGCAGGTGTATATACTGCATTAATTGGATCGATATGGCTCATGGCTGTTGTCGCCCCTGTTTCCTTGATTTTGGGAGTAGGGACCGCCATCTATTTAGAAGAATATGCTAAGAAAAATCGATTTACGGACTTTATTATTATTAATATTTCAAACCTTGCAGGGGTACCATCCATTGTATTTGGATTATTAGGATTAACAGTATTTGTACGAGCGCTCGCACTTGGAACAAGTGTACTTGCGGCAGGTTTTACAATGAGTCTTCTGGTTTTACCGGTTATTATTGTCTCTTCACAAGAAGCAATTCGTGCTGTTCCTAAGGAATTAAGAGAAGCCTCCTATGGGATGGGGGCAACGAAATGGCAAACCATCGTTAGAGTTGTGATGCCGGCCGCTATTCCTGGTATTTTAACAGGCGCAATATTGGCACTATCAAGGGCAATTGGTGAAACTGCCCCGTTAGTAGTATTAGGATTACCACTATTTCTTGCATTTTTACCAAGATCAGTGTTTGACATGTTTACGGTTCTCCCAATGCAAATATATAACTGGACAGGAAGACCGCAAGAAGAATTTCATTCATTAGCAGCAGCAGGGATTATTGTCCTGTTGGCACTATTAATTGTGATGAATTCTATCGCTGTGTTGATTCGAAATAAATATCAAAAACGATATTAATTGATAAAGGATGAGGGAGGTTTTTCACAATGAATGCAACCTTGGAGAGAAAATTTATGGATGAAAATAAAATAGATTCAGCACCAGGCCAAAATAAAGATATAGTATATGAAACAAAGCAACTTAACCTTTGGTATGGAGATAATCACGCTCTAAAAAACATTGACCTTGATATTAACGAAAACGAAGTAACCGCGATTATCGGCCCGTCAGGATGCGGAAAATCAACCTATATAAAAACGTTAAACCGGATGATTGAATTAGTACCAGGTGTCAAGACATCAGGGGTGATCTCCTATCGCGGTCGAAATATTTTCGAAAAGTCTTATCAAGTTGAAGAACTTCGTACAAAAGTAGGAATGGTGTTTCAAAAACCAAATCCGTTTCCAAAATCAATTTACGAAAATGTTGCCTACGGCCCAAAAATACATGGAATCCGGGATAAAAAAATTCTAGATCAAATTGTTGAGAAAAGTTTGCGAGGTGCAGCAATTTGGGATGAGGTCAAAGACCGCTTGAATCAAAATGCATATGGTCTATCTGGTGGACAACAACAACGCCTTTGTATTGCTCGTTGTTTAGCAATTGAGCCAGATGTAATTTTAATGGATGAGCCAACATCTGCTTTGGACCCAATCTCCACCTTGAAAGTCGAAGAACTTGTCCAAGAATTGAAAAAAGAAGTGAGTATTATTATCGTAACCCATAATATGCAACAAGCTGCCAGAATTTCCGATAAAACAGCTTTCTTTTTAAATGGAGAAGTGGTTGAGTTTACTAATACCAATAAGATTTTCTCAACTCCATCTGACAAACGGACAGAAGATTATATCACAGGAAGATTTGGTTGATACCAAGTTGAATCCCATTTATAAATGATTAGGAGGCAACAGTGATGGTGGTACGGGAAAGATTTAATGAGGAATTAAATGAATTACAAAATAAATTGCTTGAGATTGGAAACTTTTCGATTGATGCATTAGGCAAGTCTTTAGAGGCTCTTGAAACAGGGAACGTCGAGTTGGCGTTGAAAGTCATGGAGGATGATACAGATGCCGATATTATGGAGGACGAAATCAATGATTTTGCGATATTGCTAATAGCAAAACAACAGCCTGTAGCAATTGATTTAAGAAGAATCATTGTAGCGATAAAAATTGCTACTGATATTGAGAGGATTGCCGATTTTGCTACCAATATTGCAAAGGCTGCGATTCGAATTGGGAATGAGCCGTTAGTAAAACCAATCGAACATATTAAGATGATGCATGAAATTACCTCAAGGATGTTAAAGCTCTCATTAGAGGCATTTGATGAAGAAGACATCATTAAAGCAAAAAAAGTGGCAGAGATGGATGATGAGGTTGATGATCTATATGGCCAATCGATTAAAGATCTTTTGGTCATTAATCAAAATAGTCCAGAGTTTATGCCCCAGGTTACCCAATTATCGTTTGTGTGCCGATACTTAGAAAGAGCGGCCGACCATGTTACTAATATTGCTGAAAATGTTTATTTCCTAGTTAAAGGTCGTCGTTATGATTTAAATAATTAATTTTGAAGAGGCTGATTTAACTGTCAGTCTCTTTTTATTTTGCTGTTTTCGTAAACTTTGTTGCTATTTACTAAAAGAGAAGTGTGGTTGATTTCCGCTCCAGGTGCTCGCTTTCCGCGGGGCGGGAGGTGAGCCTCCTCGGCGTTTTACGGAGGCCACTGAAAAAGTCCAAGTTTAATTTAGGTAGTTGAAAGTTTGTTTAAACCAAGCTTTCAACTGCCTTTTTACCTTATAATAATGATATTAAATGTATGTAGGTGGTATCCCGATGATTTCCAATCAAGAAACACTTAATCTTAGCCCATTTATGGCAATCTACGAAATAGTTGTGCCAAAAAGTAATATGCTTCGCCAAATCAATGAACTAGTGGACTTTTCATTTATTCTCGAAGAATTAAAAACGAAATATTGTCTTGATAACGGTCGAAATGCCATTTCACCGATTCGCATGTTCAAATATTTATTACTAAAATCGATATTTGATCTATCTGATGTGGATGTAGTAGAACGTTCAATATATGATATGTCGTTTAAATATTTCCTAGATATGGCACCAGAAGATTCCGTGATTGATCCTAGTTCCTTAACAAAATTTCGTAAACTCCGTCTTCAAGATGAGGATTTATTAGATTTGCTCATTGGCAAAACAGTTGAGATTGCTCTGGAAAAAGAAATCATAAAAAGTAAAACCATTATCGTGGATTCCACACATACGAAAGCGCGTTATAACCAAAAATCTCCGAAGGAATTTTTACAAGAGAAAGCGAAAAATGTTCGAAAAGCCGTGTATCGAATTGATGAATCCATGAAGGAAAAATTCCCTGCGAAAACAACTTCTGTTGAAGTAACCGATGAATTAGATTATTGTCGTCGAATCATTACTGTTGTCGAAAAAGAACCACAAATCGCTAAGGTACCTGCGGTCAAAGAAAATTAAATGTTCTAAAAGAGATCGTAGAAGATTATACAGAACAACTTAGCTATTCAAATGATCCAGACGCACGGGTCGGACACAAAACAGAGGACTCTTCTTTTTTTGGGTTCAAAACGCATTACGCGATGGCTAATGAACGGATTATTACAGCGGCAGTTATGACAACAGGTGAAAAAAGTGATGGAAAATATCTGCGGGATTTAACAAAAAAAAGCCAAGCAACTGGAATGAAAATTGACAAAATCATTGGAGATACAGCCTACTCTGAGAAAGATAATATTCGCTACACGAAAGAAAATGAAATAGCACTTGTTTCCAAATTACATCCGCATATTACGCATGGCAGACGCACAAAAGAAGAAGAGTTTGAATTTAATAAAGATGCAGGAATGTATGTATGTAAAGCAGGGCATATGGCTAATAGAAGGAAATATGAAGGACGAAAGGGACAAGATAAAAACCCTAGAATCAAATACTTTTTTGATATTGAAAAATGTAAAGTGTGCCCTTTTCATGATGGCTGTTATAAAGAAGGAGCGAAAAGTAAATCTTATTCTGTGACAATCAAATCAACAGAACATGCCGAACAAGAGGCATTTCAAAACACAGAAGAATTTAAAGAGTTAGCAAGATCTCGCTATAAAATTGAAGCGAAAAATAGTGAATTGAAACATAGACACGGGTATGATGTTGCATCATCTGCGGGTCTATTAGGCATGATGATTCAAGGAGCGACAGCGATATTCGCTGTCAACCTTAAACGAATACTAAAACTCCTCAATGAAAAAGAGTAAAAAAAGACAAGGAAAAGGGCAATTTTTCGTCCAAACACAGACGATAAATTGCCTTTTTTGTACCAAAATTTATTTAAAGACTTAAAAAACGTATGTTTTTCAGTGGCCTCGTTTTACGCCTGCGGGGTCTCACCTGTCCCGCTACTCCCGCAGGAGTCGAGCACCTTCCGCTCCAATCAACTTCTTTATCAACGATTTTCTTTCCAAAAAACTATTAAAAAAACATCTTTTAGAAAAGAGCCTTTTATTTTGCCATTATGTCCAAAAATCTCTTAGAAATATGTCGGTACACTACTAAGAACATGGGAAATCGATGTCGAAAAAACAATTTCCTCATTGTAATTCTTTTGTAAAAAAATATTTTTTCGGCGGCTAACTCTTGTGTAATCTAGTGATGCATAATCCGACAAAAAGCATTTATTGAGAAGGTTTACCAACAATGATAACATGTAAATAACAGAAAATACGGATAATTGTAAAAAAGGAATCATAGAGTATTAGTTTAGGAAAAGACCGATACCTCCAGGATATGAGTGAAGAAGGTACGAAGGGACAAGATTGAAATATAAATACACAGATATAAAGGTGGAGAGGGTGAATAAAATGAGAACCAGTATTTCCTTTCGAATTAAAAAGAAAACAGTAGACTTGACACGAATTCAAACATTGTTAAAGAGTAAAATTGGTTTATGGATCGATGGCAACATCTTCTGGATTCAAAACGGGACTGAAAAACTCATCCCTAAGAAAGCAATTTCTATTAAAATAAATCAAAAGGGTATCCATTCTAAAATAAAGTTTTTGGATATTTTTGTAACAAATCATAATGAGATCAAAAAAGACCTGAAATTAATTGTAATGCATCATTTTGATAAATATTCAAAAAATGATTTTACATTTATATCACCAACTGAAAAGGTGATTTTCCATCTTGCAAATCGTAATTTGTATTTAGTTAATGGTCAAATCAACGGAACCTTAATTGATGACTATACGGTTCAGCCCTCATGGAATATTTATACAGAAAAATTTTGGGATAGTCAGAGGAAAGGGACATTAAAGTATCAGCCGATGTCCCAGGGCCCTTCAACCAGTATTTTTACATTAAATATGGAAATTCCAGCCTTTAAAACACTTCAGGCAAATACATGGAAGATCTCAGGTATTGCAAAAGGCGACCTTCTTCGATTAAATCATTTGGTTTTAAAAAACACACTAGCTTTTCCATATAATAAGTGATATTATAGAAAAGTCGTATGAGCGAACTAGCTTTAAATTGTTTGGAGGGAAATACTATGCGCGTGAATATTACGTTAGCTTGCACAGAGTGTGGAGATCGTAACTATATTTCAACAAAAAATAAACGTAACAATCCTGATCGTCTTGAGCTTAAAAAATATTGCCCAAGAGAAAAACGTACAACAGCACATCGTGAAACAAAATAAGCAGTGGGAGCTTCCTGCTGCTTTTTTTGTTGCCTAAATTTAAGTCATTTAAGTCGGAATGAAGGCACTATATTCCCTTTTTTAAAGATAGGTTCTTTTCTAAAAGATTGTTTTTTTTTAATAGGTTTTGTGAAAAGCAAACCGTTGATAAAGAAGTTGATTGGAGCGGAAGGTGCGAGACTCCTGCGGGAGCAGCGGGACAGGTGAGACCCCGCAGGCGCTTTAGCGCCGAGGAGGCTCACCGCCCGCCCCGCGGAAAGCGAGCATCCTGGAGCGGAAATCAACCACACTACTCTTTTAATAAATAGCAACAAAGTTTACGAAAACAGCCTAAAGATATGATTTGTGAAGAGGTGTTGTCCTTTGGAAAAAAATAAACTTCGCCAAGAAATGAAACAGAAATTAGCATCCCAACAAAAAAAGGTTTACGAAGAAAAGTCAGATAAGATTGCTCAAAACCTTTTCAAAGATTTGAGTTGGGTTAACGCCAAAACGGTTGGGATAACGATATCCAATCCTCCAGAAGTGGATACATATCAAATAATTAAAAAAGCTTGGGAGCTCGGAAAAACAGTGGTTGTGCCGAAGTGTCAACCGAAAAATAGGCAGCTTCGTTTTAGGGTGATAGAGCATTTTTCCCAACTTGAGAAAGTATTCTTTGGCCTATATGAACCGATAGAGTCTATTACAAGCGAAGTTGATTCACACATGATTGATTTGCTCATTGTACCAGGTCTTGCTTTTTCTAGGGAAGGATATAGGATGGGATTCGGTGGCGGGTATTATGATCGATACCTTAAGAATTATCATGGAGACAAGCTGTCATTATGTTTTGATATTCAAATTGTCCCGCATCTTCCTGTTGAAGATCACGATCTACCTGTTGCAAAGATCATAACGGATCATGAGGTTATTAATACAAATGGTTAACATTATACTGTATATAGTTGTTATTTTAGCTACTGTTTTTTCTGGCTATTACCTTCGATACTTAACTTTTTCTGGTTCTGTGACAGCCGCAGCAGTTGGGATTTCTGTTGCACTTGGGTTTGGCTGGAAAGGATTAGTGTTATTGGGGCTATTTTTTTCTACATCAAGTTTATGGTCAAAGTTTAAGGATGATTTTAAGAGTCAAATTGAGCAAAAAAATGCAAAAGGTTCTCGGAGAGATTGGCAACAAGTACTTGCAAACGGTGGCATTGCTGTTGTTTCTAGTTTGCTTTTCTTTTATTATGAACACCCAATCTGGATTTTGGCGTTTTCAGTATCAATCGCAAGTGCAAATTCGGACACGTGGGCTTCTGAAATTGGAACTTTAAGTAAGCACCCGCCATTGTTCATTAGAACTTTCAAAAGGTCAGAAAAAGGAACTTCCGGTGCGGTTAGCCTGCTTGGATCCTTCGCAGCGCTCTTGGGCTCCCTCCTAATTGCTGTTTTTGCTACTTTCCTTTTTAAGTTGGATTTATATTATCTTTCCTTCATCTTCCTGTTTGGCTTTTTGGGCAATGTTTTCGACACTATTATGGGGGCCTTTCTACAAGCTTCCTACCTCTGTCCTATTTGCCAAACTGAAACGGAAAAAACAATCCATTGTAACCAACGGACAAAGCTAAAAAGAGGGATTCCATTTATGAATAATGAAGTTGTTAACTTCCTTTCAGGTCTTTTAGCAACAATTGTCGGTACCCTGTGCTTCTTAAAATAAATGTAACGATTTCTTCATAAAGCTTACGCTTACATTAGAAAAATTGACTTGAAAATGTTTGTGAAATAATGCACAATCTAATTAGCAGCAAAAATAACGTGTTTTTTTAGGCATCATGGAAATAATGATAAAAGAAATCTTATTATTCCGGAGGGTACAAAAATGATAGGTCGAGTGAATAGAGTCGCTTTAATTGGTACTGGTGCAGTTGGATCTAGTTATGCATTTGCTATGTTAAACCAAGGTGTAGTTGAAGAATTTGTACTAATTGATTTAAATAAGGAGAAGTCTGAAGGAGACGCAATGGATTTAAATCATGGTTTACCATTTGCCCCTTCAGCAACGAAAATCTGGTTTGGTGATTATGCTGATTGTAAAGATGCTGATATAGTGGTAATTTGTGCAGGTGCAAATCAAAAACCTGGTGAAACAAGACTTGATCTTGTTGGGAAAAATACAGCAATCTTTAAAGGGATTGTCGAACAAGTTATGGGAAGTGGCTTTGACGGAATTTTCGTCGTGGCAACTAATCCAGTGGATATTTTAACGTACGTAACGTGGAAATTTTCAGGCCTTCCAAAAGAACGAATTATCGGTTCTGGAACCATTTTAGATACAGCACGTTTCCGTTATTTGCTAGGTGATTATTTTGCTGTTGACCCGCGTAATGTCCATGCTTATATTATTGGAGAACATGGAGACACAGAGTTGCCAGTCTGGAGTCAAGCTGATATCGCTGGGCTACCTATCTCAGATTGGACAAAGAATAAACCGAATTTCCAACAAGAAGATCTAGATACGCTTTTCTTGAACGTTAGAGATGCGGCCTACCAAATTATCCAACGCAAAGGTGCAACCTTCTATGGGATAGCCATGGGACTCGTAAGGCTTACAAAAGCCATTTTACAAAATGAAAATTCAGTGTTAACTGTCTCTGCTTATTTGGAAAATAAGTATGGACAGGATGATGTTTTTATTGGTGTTCCAGCAGTTGTGAACCGAAATGGTATCCGTGAGGTAGTCGAAATAACCTTAAGCAAAGAGGAACAGGAGAAATTCAGCCATTCCTCATCTGTTCTAAAAAATCTTTTAGGAACCATTTTTCCTAAATAGTTTTATGAAAAAGACTGTCTACTAGAGGCCACTGCAAAACACTTACATTTTTTAGAAGAAACGCCCTTCGGGGCGTTTTTTTGTTAAAATAAAGATATATTAATTATCTGTATTGGAGTTTAAGCAATGTTACTTAATCATAATCAATCAAGCCTATCCTTTCATTCGGACCTATATTCTTTTGTGCCAGAAAATCATATTTTAAGACGCGTTCATGAACTAGTGGACTTTTCCTTTATTAATAATTTAGTTAAAGAATCATATAGTGAGTTTTACGGTAGACCTGCAAATGAGCCTGAATTGTTGTTTCGTCTCCTATTTCTCCAATTCCTTTATAATTTATCGGATGAAAGAGTAATTGAGGATTCGCAATACAATTTAGCCTATAAGTGGTTTTTAGGTTTAAATCCAGAAGATAATTTACCAGATGCTTCCCAACTTAGCCGATTCCGTGTACATAGACTAGGAGCAAATAGGGTTGAAATGGTTCTTGAGCATATTGTAAAACAATGTGTAGAAAAAGGATTGATTCAGTCTAAGGCTCTGATTATTGATTCAACTCATACTCTTGCTAACGCAGCCAAGGAAAAGCCATTAGATGTTTTGAAAAAAGCAGCTAATCGTCTTCTAAAAGGGGTAAAGAAACAGTATTCCAGTCTTTATAAAAAGCTTCCAACATTTCCAAAATTAAAGGGAACGGATGAGGAAAAGGCGAAACAACTTTTGCAATATTTAGTAGAACTAAAGGATCTATTAGATGAAAAACTCCCAGATGCCGAAGGCAGCTTGCTTGAAAAGATAAACATCGTAAAGCAAATTGTTGATGATGAGAGACTTTTAACTAACAAAGGGATTGCATCTGCAGTTGACCCAGATGCACGTTTTGGAAGGAAATCTAAGTCAAGATCTTTTTATGGATATAAGAATCACATTGCTATGACTGAAGAAGAAATCATTACTGCCATTCATGTTACTCCAGGAAATGAAGATGATGGAAAACAGCTACAAACTTTGGTTAACAAGACAAAAGAACAACAAATAACGATTGATGAAGTTCTTGCCGATACAGCATATTCTAGAAAGGAAAATTTAACCTTCCTTCAAACAGATGAGATTAAAGCTTCGATTCCTTTAAGTCCAGCAGTCTATGGAATTCGAGAAGATGATAAATTTCAATATGACAAGGAAAATGACGAAGTTATATGCCCTGCAGGGCATACAAGTATAAGGAAGGCTAAAACTGGAAGAAAAGAAACGGGTACTAACCAATGCTTAACCTTTTACTTTGATACAAACCTTTGTAAAAAGTGTCCTTTCAAGGAAGATTGTTATAACAATACAAAGGAAAAAACATATTCCATAAGTATTAAATCAGAGGAACATATTCATCAGATGGCATATTTGGAATCTGATGAATATCACCAAAGAAAAGGAATTCGTTCCAAAATTGAACATAAAAATGCTGAATTAAAGAATGCACATAGAATGACCAGGGCAAAATACCGTGGTCAATTTGGTATGCGAATACAAGCGTTTCTAACAGCGTTTGTAGTAAATGTTAAGAGAATGATAAAGCTAAAAATGTCCCTTTCAGTGTGATAGAGGGAACCTAAAATTCACTATGTTCAAAAAAGGAGCCGCCAATTAATGTTTTTCATTAATTGGCGGCTCCTTTTATTAAAATCAAAATGAATTTTTTAGCCTTTTTGCAGTGGCCTCTACTAGGCAGTCTTTTTTCGTGATGTTATGCCTTTTTATTCAGGAATTATTAAGGATAAAATGGAGCAGTATATCACACACTAGTGGTAGGAGGGATGGATTATGCGAACAATAGCTTCGATATTTATGATTGGATTGGCTGGATATTTAGCGTTTCAAAATCGTTTTCGACTCATAAATGTCCTGTTAGGAAGTGGATTTACACGGAAGCTGTTTGTTGGATCATTACTAAGTATTCCTGGAATTCGAAATAAGATGATGCAGACCGTTTTCTCGGGACCAACTGAATGGTAAAAAGGCCTAAATAGGTCTTTTTATTTTTTCTAAAATAGGTAAGTTTGGTTTTATCCTAAGTAATGAAACTCTTGGTCATTTCATTTTATGAATAAATTTAAATATAGTTTATAATAATTTAAATAATAAAAAATCTGCAGACTAAAAACTGCTAATAAAATAATGATAGCCATGCATGTTCAGAGAGAAAGTAGGGGAAGAGTTGGATTTCCAAGAGGATTATTTATTTTGGAGGTTGGCAGATTTTCTAATAATCAATCAAGATTATCGTCTTGTTCAAATGGCCAGCAATGATCAAGAACTTTGGCTTGAAAATGTTTCAAATAAACAAGCGCAACTGATCAGAATTGTTCGACGGAATTTGGATTGGAGCAATTCGCTACAGAGAGATATAGAAATAATTTCATCCGTAGGAGAAAGGTTTAGGAAACGATATTTACGAGGGGAATTACATTTAATTAATATTTACGTAACTCCTTATCCACCTGTGGATGATTATCAATTTCTAATCGATAAGCCATATTTAAATCAAGAGAGTAATAAAACGATCATTACAACTACATTACTAGAGTCAAATCAATTATCCAACTCGCTAAAAGGACTAAGTGACTGTCTCGGTTATCAAATTCCGATTGCATTAGAAAAGGAATATGATGAACAGGATATTAGCTTCCTTAAGCAAATTGCCATATCTCATTCCGCTAATAAGTTGAAAAAAGAAAAGGCAATATTTGAGAATGGAAAGCCATTTTTTACATATATTTTGTTAGTAATCCAAATTGCGGTTTTACTTGTAATGGAGTTAAACGGGGGAAGCACTAATTCAACTACCCTTATTAAGTTTGGTGCGAAGTTTAACCCGTTAATTATTGAAGGTCAATGGTGGCGGTTCTTGACCCCTATTTTCATCCATATAGGTTTCTTGCATTTAATTATGAATTCAATTGCATTATATTATATAGGACCCTTGGTTGAGAGGATTTATGGGAATTTTCGCTTTATTTTAATTTATTTGTTTGCCGGTTTTACAGGAGTATTAGCGAGCTTTGCTTTTAGTGCTAATTTATCAGCAGGGGCAAGTGGGGCCATTTTTGGCTGTTTTGGTGCGTTACTATATTTTGGTCTTATTTATCCAAAGTTATTTTTCCGAACTATGGGAATGAATATCCTGGTCGTAATCGGTCTTAATCTTGCTTTTGGGTTTTCCATGCAAGGAATCGATAATGCAGGACATATAGGTGGATTGATTGGTGGATTTCTTGCATCCGGAATTCTCTATTTTCCAAAAGGGAAAAAACCACTTTTACAAACAGCATTTTTAGTTATCAGCTTGGCTGCAGTATTTGGTTTCCTTCAATTAGGATATGGAGATTCAACTAAAGCTGTTGATACTCATTCAAGCTTTGTATTGGCTCAAACCTATGTTGAAAATGGGGATTACGACCAAGCATATACCGTGCTTAAGGATGTCCAAGATAATGGGGAGAAATCTGCTGAACTATTATTTCTTCTTTCCTACGTTGAAATCAAAAAAGGGATGGAGAATGAGGCGAAAGACCATCTACTGGAAGTCATAAAAATCGATTCGAGTTTTGATGAAGCTTATTACAATTTGGCGCTTGTCTGTATAAATGAACAACAACTAGAAAAAGCAAAAGAGTATGCTCAAAAGGCATTAAAATTGAAGCCGGAAAAAACAGAATACAAAGAGCTAGTGAAAAAAATAAATGCTTATTTAGCACAAAGCTCTGGTGTTGGAGAATCGTTATAGAATAAGAGGGAATGCATCCAGTGAAGATGCATTCAGATTGTCGAAAAAGGTTATTTTCTCGGCAATTTTTCATTTTGTCAGAACATTAAATGCCGATTTTTAATATGAGATTGTCTATGCTAAGGACCTGTTGATCTCCGCTCCAGGTGCTTCGCTTTCCGCGGGGCGGGCGGTGAGCCTCCTCGTCGCTAACGCTCCTGTGGGGTCTCACCTGTCCCGCTGCTCCCGCAGGAGTCTTCGCACCTTCCGCTCCAATCAACAGAGGGCAAATCAACCTAAAGAATTGCAACACACCTTATCCAACCTGACAAAATGTGTTGCAATTTTTTTGTTTTTTGGCAGGCTGCAGTAAGGAGAGCCTGTTCACTTACATTCTTCAATCCCCGTAACCGGCAGTAGGGAAGCACATGGAGCTCTTTTGAGTCTGCGAAGCATCGCTCAATTTTTTCTTTTCTAAATTTATAAAGCATTTTTCCTGATTTAGATAAGCGATTTAACCTTACCTTTTCCTTGTGTTGCTCCCAAACATGTCGTGTTACAACTTTTACCTTTTCTTTTAATGGCTTTTTGCCGTGTTTGATTCTATCCTCTTCTATTGCCTTGCTTAAGTCATCAAAATATTCCCGAGTATTCACTTCCACTTCTTGTTTTGTAAACTTGTGTTTATTTGCTTTTGCCTTTAAGTGTGTAGAATCTGTAAATAAAACACGTCCGCCAACCATCTTATGATTTATCGCTAGAAGAACAATCTCATCAAAAAGCTCTTGAAAAATATTTGTATCCTTAAAACGGTGTTGACGAATAAAACTAATCGAAGAGTGATATGAACTGGTTCCTTGAATTTCAAACCTAAAAACCAGCGGAAGGCGACGTTTGTCCTTATTTCTCTTTCTAATTATCGTTCAGAACGAATGCCATAAAGATAACCAATAAACATCATTGTAAAAAGAATAAGGGGATCAGTAGGGCATCCGTTATCATCGCTATAATAAGGACGGACCTTTTCAAGTAGAAACGAAAAATCGATATATTTGCAATCAAGCGAAGAAGGTGATTGTCTGGGACTAATTCATCAATAGACACAAATTCATATTCACTTTAGCTAGACTCTTTTGGCTTAACATTGATTTCGCCACTTATTTTTATTATTTATTGGTTGAGTGGAAGGTCTGTATTGGAACCGCCCTGTTGATTGGAGTGGAAGACGCGAAGACTCCTGCGGGAGCAGCGGGACAGGTGAGACCCCGCAGGCGCTTAAGCGCCGAGGAGGCTCACCGCCCGCCCCGCGGAAAGCGAAGCGTCTGGAACGGAAATCAACAGACCTATTGAACAGCCTATTTATTAATAACTCAACTTTCGCACCCAGAAAAATGTGCTAAGCTTAAATGTCTGTAAAGCTCGGAGTTGTTGAAATAAAGTACTTGCCCTTAAATATAGGCATGAAAAAGCACCTCTTCGTTTGGTATAGTTGATTTGTCGAGAATCACAATACCATACAGAAGAGGTGCCTCCTATATGATATCGAACAATGGTCAAAATAAGCAACTACCAAATGAACTAACATCCACATTTAAAGAATTACAAGTACTAAAGCATCTAAGAAAAGCTGGTATTACAAAGTCTCTGGGCTTTTCTTGTGGTTATCTTTTTCAATTAATTTTTTGTTTGATCTTTGAAAATAAGAATTGGTATCGGACGCTTGAAAGTAGAAAATCTGCCGATTTTCCTGCTAAGGACTCCGTCTATCGTTTCTTGAATCAGTCCACCTTTGCGTGGCGTAGATTTTTACTGTTTCTTAGTGTTCACACAATTGGAAAAGTAACGAAACTCTCGAATCATGAAAGACCGAAGGTCCTAGTATTAGATGATTCTTCTTATGATCGAAATCGTAGTAAATCCGTCGAATTACTAGCTCGTTGTTTTGATCATGCCTCTCAAAAAATGCGCTTTTATAAAGGCTTCCGTATGCTTACCCTTGGTTGGTCAGATGGTGCAACGTTCATTCCTGTGGACTTTTCTTTATTGAGCTCTAAAATAAGCCAAATTAACGGAATATCAAGTAAAATCGACAAGAGAAGCACCGGCTACAAACGCCGTCTTGAAGCCTTACAAACTGCTCCAGAGCAAATTCCTTATATGATTCAACGTGCATTGAACGCTGGGATTGATGCTTCATATGTGTTGATGGATACTTGGTTTACCCATCAACCACTTATTAAGAACATCAAAGAGCAGGGGCTTGATGTAATTGGCATGGTTAAAAATTTAAAACAACGTTACCTTGTAGATGATAAGCGTGTCAGCTTAAAGGAACTCTATCGTTTGGCAGCACCTATTCAAGGAAAAAAAGGGATTCTTCGCTCCATTCATACTACCCAAGCCAATGGAGTTGTAGTTAAAATGGTATTCGTTCAAAACCGTAATAAAAAGAGCGAATGGTTAGCGATTCTGAGTACAGACTGTACGCTAAGTGACCAAGAAATCATCAGAATTTATGGAATGAGATGGGACATTGAAGTGTTTTTCAAAACAACGAAATCCCTATTAAAACTCCAAAAGGAGTTTCAAGGTCGTTCCTATGATTCCTTAATTAGTCATACAACGATAGTTTTTGCACGATATATTGTTCTGGCCTGGCAAAACAGATGTAGTACGGACCAAAGAACATTAGGCGGTATGTTTTATGAACTTTGTGATGAAATCAGTGACCTCGATTGGGCAATTGCGCTTCAGCAATTAATCGAGCTTCTTGAAGATACCCTTAAAGAGAGTAACAAAAAAATTCAAAAGCTAATTAAAAGTCAACTACAACAATGGATCGCGGGCTTACCTAACTATATCAAGGCATACCTGCCTATTTCAGTCTGCGAAAGTTGAGTTAATAATTATTAATAAAATTATAATAAATTAACGCGGTGAATCACTAAATTTTTTAGGTGAAATAATAGACTGTCGAGAGTTTCTCGACAGCCTGAATGCATCCGGTAAAGATGCATTCTTTTTTTCGGAAATATCCTATTCTGCAGAAACTAGTAATACCTAAAATTGTATGATTTTACCTGTTCTTGTCCATGCTGTTTTATTATGTGTGAAACTATATAGCACTTAAAGGGACGAGGGATTTCAGGTGAGAACAATAAAAAATCCAGTGAAATCTAATATTGAAGAAAACATCGCTTTTTTAAGACCTGAATTAGGTATAGGAAAAAGTTTTGATTTGATTCAACTAGATGTAGAATACGCTGAGCGTAAAATGACCTTATTTATGGTCGACGGCCTTGTAAAGGATAACGCTCTGCATTTATTAATGAAGTTTCTAGCCAAGGTAAAAAAGGAACAGCTTGAATCAAATGTTCTTCAAAAACTTGTTAAAACAGACATCCCATATGTTGAAATAAGTATAGAATCTGATTTAGATAAAGTAGTGGACACCGTCTTGGCGGGACCAACTGCATTGGTAGTGGATGGTATCGATAAGGTCATCATGATCGATGCTCGTACATATCCTGTAAGGGGACCAGAAGAGCCGGACATTGAAAGAGTTGTTAGGGGTGCCAGGGATGGTTTCGTTGAAACGATTGTTTTTAATACTGCGCTTACAAGGAGACGGGTACGGGATCGAACCTTACGGATGAAATATCTCCAGGTGGGAAGGCGTTCAAAAACAGATGTGGTTGTATGTTATATAGAAGACATCGCAAATCCAGAAATGGTAAAGGAAATTATAGAGTCCATTTCGAAAATCGATACAGATGGATTACCTATGGCTGAAAAAACAATAGAGGAATTTATATCAGGCCGGCACTGGAATCCCTATCCTGTAGTAAGATATACAGAAAGGCCAGATACCGCTGCTACCCATTTGTTCGAGGGACATGTAATTATTATGGTTGACGGATCACCAAGTGTCATGATTACCCCGACAACCTTCTGGCATCATTTACAGCATGCAGAAGAGTACCGAAACAAGCCAGTAGTAGGTGCTTATTTGCGTTTTGTCCGTCATATAGCTGTTTGGACATCGCTTTTTTTATTACCCCTTTGGTTTTTGTTAGCGATTGATCCGGAATTATTGCCAAAGCAAATAGCCTATATTGGACCTGATGATCCTGGGAAAGTACCGCTGTTGCTTCAATTTTTGTTAGCGGAGGTTGGCATTGATGTTTTACGAATGGCAGCTATTCACACTCCATCGTCCTTAGCAACTGCATTAGGCCTTGTTGCGGCATTGATGATTGGCCAAGTAGCAGTTCAAGTTGGTTTGTTTACGAACGAAGTGATACTGTATTTGGCCATAGCAGCCATTGGGACGTTTGCTACTCCAAGCTATGAGTTAAGTCTTGCGAACCGGATTGTTCGAATAGGACTGTTAATCTTGACGGCCCTGTTTCATGTCTATGGTTTTGTGATTGGTGTAGTTTTATTTATTATTATGTTATCGAGAATGAATTCATTTGGCGTTCCGTATTTGTGGCCATTTATTCCCTTTAATTTCCGGGCGTTTCGTGATGTGGTCATTCGGTCACCAATCCCACTAAAAAATCGCCGACCACGTTTTTTACATCCTAAAGATCCAGATCGCTAAAATGCTAAGTAAAGAACTTCTTGAGACCCTTTCATGTTTCATTTATAATTTGAGATGAATAGGAATGTGGGGTTATACAATGAAAACTATTTATGATATCCAGCAATTCTTAAAAGGTTTTGGAACATTCATTTATGTTGGTGATCGGTTAGCCAATCTCGAATTAATGGAAGAAGAAATAAAAGAACTTTTTTATTCAAAACTGATTGAAAAGAATGAGCTTTCAAATGCTATGCAGATTTTAAGACATGAAATACAGTTTGAAAGAGAAAAGCAAGAGAGAAAAAACAGGTGATGAATTTGGCTGATAAGTGGGTTGTAGGTGTTGATTTAGGGGGTACCACCACGAAGCTTGCATTAGTTGACTCTATTGGGGACATTATTTGTAAATGGGAAATTCCAACGGATGTTACAAACTCAGGAAAAAACATTACCAAAAATATTGCTAATTCTATTGATCATAAAATTTCAGAGTTGGGAAAATCAAAATCAGATATTTTGGGGATTGGTATGGGCGCTCCAGGTCCAGTTGATTTAGAAAACGGTATCATTTACGAAGCAGTAAATCTTGGATGGAAAACAGAGTTTCCTCTTCAGCGAGAATTAGAGGCTGTTACTTCTCTACCTGCTGTTATTGACAATGACGCCAACTGTGCTGCCTTGGGGGAAATGTGGAAAGGGGCCGGAAATGGGGCCAAAGACCTTGTTTGTATAACTCTTGGAACTGGTGTTGGTGGCGGAGTTATTGCAAATGGCGATATTATTCATGGAATCAATGGGGCTGCAGGCGAAATTGGTCATATAACAGCTGTTCCAGTGGGCGGCGCACCTTGTAATTGTGGAAAGTCTGGATGCATCGAAACAATCGCTTCAGCAACTGGGATCGTGAGACTGGCAAAAGAAAAATTACATAATCAAGAGATCGATGGGGAACTTCTTCAGCTCTATAAAAAAACCGGAATGATTACAGCAAAGGATGTTTTTGATGCCGCCCGAAACGGTGATGAAGTGGCTCAAAACGTCCTTAATGATGTGACTTTGCATCTAGGACTTACCTTAGCAAATGTTGCGAACACACTTAATCCTGAAAAAATTGTCCTGGGGGGAGGAGTTTCAAAGGCAGGTGACATTCTATTGGCATCGGTTACAAAATACTTCGAAAAGTTTTCATTTATTCGAGTTGCTAAATCCACGAAGCTAACCTTAGCGACCTTAGGTAACGATGCAGGTGTTATTGGTGCTGCTTGGCTTGTGTTGAACAAAAAATAGTCTTCTCCGAATCGTTTTGTAGGATAATGGAATTAGAAAATGTTGTTAAATATTACATTTTTGGTTTACGCTTGGTTTTTAGGGAGAGTAGTCCTATGTTAAAAATAAAATGGCCAAATGGATCATTGATTATCCTTGCCACAGTTTTACTTTGGATCAAAACTTATATAGTATATAAAACTAGCTTTGATATAAACATTGAAAATTGGAGACAGGAATTTATTTTACTTATTAATCCACTGAGCTTTATTATGATTGTTTTTGGAATTAGCTTATTTATGAAAGATAAAATACGAAATCGCTACATTCTAAGTGCAAGCTTTATCATTTCAGTTATTTTATTCTCAAATGTTATCTTCTTTCGTTTTTTTAACGATTTTTTAACAATCCCTGTGTTGTTCCAGACCAGTAATATGTATGATCTAGGTAGCAGTGTTCATGAACTTGTTAGAGTTACCGATCTTTTATATTTTTTAGATTTTTTCATTCTTCTTTTACTTATTAGGATAAAACCATCTCTACGTGCTGATTTCTATGTTTCAAAAGCAACTCGCAAGGTTTATTTCCTATTTGCATTCGCAGTAGCTTTTTTAAATCTTGGATTAGCAGAAATAGAACGCCCACAATTATTAACAAGAACATTTGATCGTGAAATGCTGGTTAAAAATATTGGAGCATACAGCTACCAGTTCTATGACGTTTTTTTACAGTCTAAAACCTCTGCTCAACGGGCGTTGGCAGATGGCAGTGAACTAGTGGATATTAATAACTACATAAATGCAAATTACAAAGAACCAAATAAAGAGATGTTTGGGATTGCTAAAGGAAAAAATGTGATTTTGATTTCAATGGAATCCATGCAAAGCTTTGTCATTAATCAAAAGGAAAACGGTCAGGAGATTACCCCGTTTTTAAATCACTTTATTAAAGAGAGTTATTATTTTGATAATTTCTACCATCAAACAGGTCAAGGAAAGACGTCGGATGCTGAATTTTTAACCGAGAACTCGATCTATCCACTTAACAGAGGGGCTGTGTTTTTCACTCATTCTGGAAATGAGTATACAGCGACTCCAGAAATATTAAATAGTCATGGGTATTATACTGCTGCTTTGCATGCAAATAATAAAACCTTCTGGAACCGAGATATTATGTACCAATCTCTTGGATATCAACGTTTCTATAATATGGACGATTATCATATCAATGAGGAAAACTCTGTAGGTTGGGGACTTAAGGATAAAGACTTTTTAGAACAATCGATTCAACATTTAGAAGATATGCCAAAGCCCTTCTACGCTAAGTTTATAACACTTACCAATCATTTCCCATTTGAGCTAAGTGAAGCAGACAGTCTGATTGATCCGTATACTTCTGATGATAAAACTTTAAATAATTACTTTCCAACGGTTCGTTATACGGATGAGGCTTTCAAGAACTTTGTTCAAAAACTAAAAGGTGATGGATTATATGACGACACGGTCATTATCCTTTATGGTGACCATTACGGGATTTCTGAAAACCATAATCAAGCAATGGGTGAATTTCTGGGTAAGGAAATTACCCCTTTTGAAAATACACAATTGCAACGTGTCCCATTCTTTATCCATGTACCAGGACAAAAAGGAAAAACGATGTCTACAGTTGCAGGACAAATAGATGTTAAGCCGACCATTCTCCATTTACTTGGTATTAAAACAAAAGGAAATATTGAATTTGGATCGGATTTATTTTCTAAGGATAAGTTGGATTTCACAGTTTTAAGAGACGGAAGCTTTATTACAAAAGATTATGTCTATACAAGAGGTACTTGTTACCGAAAGGACTCAGGTGAACAAATTGAACCGAGTTATTGTGAGCCTTTTATGGGAAAGGCGAAAACAGAGCTTGAATATTCTGATAAAGTTGTTTATGGTGATTTACTTCGATTCAACAAAAATACGAAGTTACTTCCTAAATCAGGGGTAGGTCAAAAAAAATAAGCTGAGTTCTAATAGGCTATGTTCTCGAATTTATTTCAAAATTTTCGAGAGTATGGCCTATTTTTATTGTTAAGCTGATAGGTTTTTTTTCGGGGAACACCTCATAAAGTATTATAACGGGAAAGGGGGAGCATCATGAAGGTTCGGATAAGGTCAGGAGATAGTTTATGGTACTTTAGTCAAATGTTTATGGTACCTCTTAACCTAATTATCGACTCTAACCCATTAGTGAATCCCCAAAGCCTGGTTGAAGGACAAATGGTAGATATTCCTGGTTTTATAAAACTAGAATATAAGGTAAATCAAGGAGACACATGTTGGAAACTTGCGCATACTAGAAACTTGTCGGCTGATGCTATTGTTCTCCTTAATCCATCTATCAATCCTAATCAACTGGCGATTGGAGAAACCATTTGGTTACCTAAAAGAGTGATGAAACCTATTGTGAATGGAAAGAGGAAATATGACTTTTTGACAATGTTAGGAGAAATTAATGAATTAAGCAAAATATATCCCTTCATCCGGGTAAATTCTATTGGAGATTCAGTCTTAGGAAACCCGCTTAAAGAAATACGAATTGGGAAAGGGTATAAAAAAATCAACATCAACGCTTCCTTCCATGCGAATGAGTGGATAACCACGTCAATCGCCATGACTTTTTTAAACATATATCTATTGTCGTTAACTAATGGCCAGAGCTTAGATGGAGTGAGACTGCTTCCTTTCTATCATGAGATTGAATTGTCAATTGTCCCAATGGTAAATCCAGATGGAGTGAACCTGGTCTTAAATGGTCCTCCAGAATCGCATACGAGGGATATAGTCAAAATGAATAATGGTAGTTCAGATTTTACTGCGTGGAAGGCTAATATTCGGGGGGTAGATTTAAATAATCAATTTCCTGCTAATTGGGAAATTGAAAAGGAACGAAAAGAGCCAAAGGCCCCTGCTTCCCGCGATTATCCAGGAGAAGCCCCACTTACAGAACCTGAAGCCATTGCCATGGCCAAACTAGTTAGGGATTCAGGTTTTGATTGTCTTATTGCGCTTCATACCCAAGGGGAAGAGTTTTATTGGGGCTACGAGGGGCTAGAACCACCTGATTCGGCTGTATTAGCAGAAGAATTTGAAAGAGTCAGTGGCTATAAAGCCATTTGCTATGTCGACAGTCATGCAGGCTTCAAAGATTGGTTCATACAAGAGTGTCGAAAGCCAGGGTTTACACTTGAGTTGGGAAAGGGGATCAATCCTTTGCCACTTTCACAATTTGATAAGATTTTTCAAAGGGTCGCTCCGATTTTTTGGGCAGCCTTAAATATGAAAAAGCAGAAATTTGTTTAAAGAATTTCCTTGTATTTTGACAAAAAAGTCATTAGAATAAAAATCATTGTAGAGCCTTTGGAAAAAAATTCAAAAGCCGACGCATCGGCTTTTTTCTGTAAAAATAAATATCTTTAATGTGAAGTAATAAGTGAAACATTTCCGTGAATATTACGTCCTGTTATATGATGGATAGAGAGGTTGGTCTGGGTATGGTATGTTAACAAAAAGATACACACTGATGCTTTGCATGATTATCATTTCCATATCACTGTTAAATGGCTGCACGGATGCATCATCCGCTAACCCAAACAGTTCAAAAAATGAATCTGGAAATGAATCGGACAAGTCTAATAAATCGTCAAATTCCTTCAAGAAAATCAAGGCGCCATTTACTATTTCAGAAGGTGAATTTGGAGCGATTGAGGGATGGTTAAATGATCAAACTATTGTGTATTTAACAAACACTGATAAAGTTTCTATTTTATGGACTTTTAATTTATATACTGGAAAAAACGTTAAAATGTTTGAGAGTGATAGCCCGATTGTTTCAGTTAATATTAGTCCTTCAAGGGAACGCCTGTTAATCCATTCCTCCTCAACCAGTGAAGAAGGTATTATTACTGTTATTGATAAAAAAGGGAAATCCTTGGCAACAAAATCAATCATTTCCTCAGAAATTACCTTTGTTTGGAATCCATTTAATGATGACTTGGTTCTTGTTTCTTCTTTTAATGAACAATGGGACTTTCAAGTATCCGTCTTAAATATTAAAACGAATGAATTGAAGGATAGCACATTAACACAGCAACCATTTGCTTCTTGGGTAACGAAGGATGAATTAATTTACCTAAATTGGGATAATGATGATCCTGCATTCTTTGCTCCAGTTATAAAGCAGGGGATTTCAGAAGCAACTGGTGAAGAGCTTGAGTTCTCAAACATATTTCAATTGTCTTCCTTTAATGATGTGGTATTGATGATTTCAGTGGATAAAGATAACAAGGAAAAAGCGGTCTATACTTTTTTATCAAATCGTTTTAAAAAGTTAACAACCTTTACTATTCCGCAGTTGACGAAATTCTCTGATTGGCTTGTGCCTTTTTATGATTTCTCCCAAAGCAAAAATCAGTTTTTAACATTTCGCCCACTATCAAGCGGAGAAGTGGATACATACAAAGATGGATTTCAATTAGTGCAATATCATCTTGATAGTAAAGAGGAAAATGTGTTGCTTGAGGGAATGGAGAATAAGCCAATCAGCCTTTCACCTAATGGGAATCTATGTTTATACGGCTTTCAATTAGAAAATATAATCGATTTGCAATCAAAAAAAATAGTTCCACTTGTTAAGGATTAAATTCCTGTAAAGAGAGAGAAAGTAGCAATAATTAAAGACGGACTGCTAAAAAAGCAGTCCGTCTTGTTAATTATTAAGCGATGTAAAGAAAAATTATTAGTGCGCAGTTGGAAATCCGTGGTGTAAAACAGTCATAACGGTAAACCAGCCAAAAACAGCGAAAGAAGCAGCTGCAAAAAATAAGCCAAGGAAATTTTTACTCTTTAAAGTTCTTAATGTTCCGATGGCTGCAAGAATCGTTACTAAAGCAAATACAATGACCAATCCCATAATCATAGCCCCCTTTTTCTACAAGTCGTTTGATGACACGCTCATTTTGAATTGAGCAAAACCCTTTTTGTCCCACTTTGTATGTAATATCCTAAATATTCACATTCGTTTCTATTTTATATTTTTTCTTTGGTTTTGTCGAGATTAAAAATAGGTCTATTTTCGATACACATTAAAATTATTTTATCAACCTTCCGACAGAATCCCCCTTCCTCAAGGAATGTGAAGGGCGAAGCCCGATGAGTAGGGAGGGGATGAATGTCGGTTGGCGATAGCCAAAACTTTCTTCCTTGTGTTATAATAAGAACAAATGTTCCTGTAAGGTGAGGCGAAATATATGCTAGTAAACAAGGCTTACAAGTTCCGCATCTACCCAAATAAAAAACAAATTGAACAGATTAACAAAACCATTGGCTGTTCAAGATTTGTTTTCAATTTCTTTCTTGGTAAACAAAAAGAAAAAGATGCTTACTGGTATATCGTCGAGGAAATGAGACAAAACGGTCAGCTCCCAGCGAATAACTGGAAAGGCAAATTCTTAAACAAATTTGAAACTGTTAAATCGCTACCTGAACTGAAGAAACAGTACTCATTTTTGAAAGAAGTCGATAGTATTGCTTTGCAAAAATCAGTAGAAAATTTAGCTGATTCCTATGATCGCTACTACAAAAAGCAAAATAAACAACCTCGCTTTAAGTCAAAAAAGAATCCAGTGCAATCTATACAACAAAGTATACAAACGGAAATATAGCTATCATAGACAACCACATCAAACTCCCCAAACTAGGGTACGTCCGTTTTGCAAAAAGTCGTGAAGTCGAAGGTCGTATTATAAGTGCCACGATCAGAAGAAACCCCTCTGGTAAATATTATGTTTCTTTAGCCACTGAATCGGGAGTAAAAGAATTGCCTAAAACTAATTCAGCAATTGGTATTGATGTAGGACTGAAAGATTTCGCTATTCTTTCGGATGGAACGATTTACCCTAATCCGAAGTTTTTTCGTTCATTAGAAGAAAAATTAGTCCATGCGCAAAGAGTTACAAGCAGACGAAAGATAGGTGGTGCGAACTGGTATAAAGCCAAAAGAAAAGTCGCACGTATTCATGAAAAAATTGTAAATGCAAGAAAAGATTATTTGGACAAGATTTCTTCCAAGATTGTCAAAAACCACGACATTATTGGGATGGAGGACTTGTCCGTATCGAACATGTTAAAGAACCACCATCTTGCTAAAGCAATCAGCGAAGTATCTTGGTCACAATTCAAATGTATGATCGAATATAAAGCTAAATGGAGCAGCAGACAAGTGGTAACCGTTTCAAAAAACTTCG
Organism: Bacillus sp. 1NLA3E; assembly: GCF_000242895.2. Classification (NCBI taxonomy): domain Bacteria; kingdom Bacillati; phylum Bacillota; class Bacilli; order Caryophanales; family Bacillaceae; genus Bacillus; species Bacillus sp. 1NLA3E. The sequence goes on along the minus strand of NC_021171.1, from coordinate 3,430,326 downwards.
CTAGTAGCCAGCTTTGTTCTGGTTGTGGCTACAAAAACAAAGACGTTAAAAATCTCGGATTACGTGAATGGGAATGTCCTCAATGTCATACCCATCATAATCGAGATATTAACGCAGGAATCAATCTTAAAAACGAAGCCCTAAGACTTCTAACCGCAGGGACTGCGGGGATCGCCTAATCAATAACTGGTGGATACACTGGTGTTCTTAGGAATCCCCTTCTTCAAACAACCCGTACGGGTGTTAAGGAGGGGTAGTTCAATAACTTATTGTTAAGACCTGATCTATATTGGTAAGCCTTCTTTTACTCTTTTTCAGATCTGATGTAGAATAAGCATGTAAGATTGTGAAAATGGAGGTGCAAAGATGGAGTGGAGAAAGATACCGCTAGGGCCATTACAAACCAATTGTTATCTTTTAATAAAAGAAGAAACATGTTTGGTCATTGATCCGGGTGAAGAAGGGGATAAATTGATTGGGTTAATTGATGAGCTTAACACAAAACCTCAGGCAATATTGTTAACGCACGCTCATTTTGATCATATTGGGGCAGTTGATACAATCCGAGATTATTACAAAATCCCTGTTTATATTCATGAAAAAGAGGCTAAATGGTTGCTTGACCCATCCCTAAATGGATCTCAAATTTTTATGAATGACCATTTGGTTCGAATCAGGCCAGCAGATTATTTTCTCGTTAACGAGGAAACCCGAAAAATTGGCGATTTTTCCTTTAAAATATTTGAAACACCAGGCCATTCTCCTGGCAGTGTATCTTTTTATTTCGAAGATACAGAAATTGTTTTGTCTGGAGATGCTTTATTTAATGGAAGTATCGGTCGTACCGATTTACCAGGAGGAAATCTCGAAACACTATTGCGTAGCATACATGAAAAAATTCTTACTTTGCCAGAAGAAACTAAGGTTTTATCTGGACATGGACCGATAACGACTGTTGGCAACGAAATGGATTCAAATCCATTCCTTCATGGATTTGAATAGACTATGGAAAAGTGAAAAACCCTTCTCACAGGAGAAGGGTTTTTCTGGGGGATGTTCTTTTCATAATGGGAGGGGATTAAGTTAAGCTACCTTAATCTTATTGTAAAGTTAACACTATGTCAATAGTGTAAATTAAAGTAATAGGAGTTATTATGGAATTTTTAATAAAAAAACAAATATTTGATTCACCTCGAGGTTTTATTACGTATGCCGATTTTATTGACACGGTCCTATATCACCGGGAATTTGGTTATTACATGAAGGATGGAATAAAAATTGGTAGGGAAGGTGATTTTTTTACAACCAGCAATGTCTCTGATATTTATGGAAGAATGGTTGCTAAGTGGTACAGCCAGCTGGCATTAAAATTTAGTTTACCTACCAATGTATGTGAAATTGGGGCTGGAACCGGCAGGTTTGCTCAAGCGTTTATCGAAGAGTGGGACAAGTGTGCCACACTCAAACTATCATACACGATGGTAGAAACAAGTCCCTACCATCGGAGGTTGCAACAAGAAAAAATAGTGATGAACGAGAATGTTAAACAGGTTAAAAACTTGGACGAAGTAAACTCGTTTGAGGGTCTTATTTTTTCAAATGAATTGTTTGATGCTCTTCCGGTACATGTCGTTCAAAGGTTGGATAACGAGCTATTTGAAATGATGGTGACTGTCCAAAATGATCAACTTGTAGAGATTCCTGTCCAACTTGAAAACGAAAAAATTATAGAATTTCTATCCACCCAAAATCTTGTCCTTCAAGAATCGCAAAGAATTGAAGTTCCATTGGCAATGACAAATCTAATTGGCTCGATTTCAAATATCCTCACGAAGGGGATTATCCTGACAGTAGATTATGGTTACACCAATAAAGAGTGGATGGACCCCATTCATCGGAATGGAAGCTTAAGAGGCTATTATAGGCATCAACTAATAAACGATATCCTTCAGCATTTTGGTGACATGGATATTACTAGTCATGTCCACTTTGATGCATTGATTGAGATGGGGGAAAATTCTGGTCTTTCATTCATTGATAAATTAAGACAGGATGAATTTTTTCTTTCAATTGGGATATTAAATGAACTTCAAAATCATTATGATTCAAATCCATTTTCGGAGAAAAGTAAGCAAAATCGAGCGATTCGTAGCTTGATCATGCCTTCAGGTTTAAGCCCGTCTTTTCAGGCAGTTCTTCAACATAAGGGCTTACAGGACCAAGCCTCACAAATTTTAATGAAAAAATGGATATAAAAAAGACGATGGATATCCCATCGCCTTTTTTATGGCTAAAACTTAATTTGTTGCTCCCGGTATCAACATAAAGGTTGTCCAGTATGTAAACCCGGCAAAGAAAACCGTTAAATAAGCACCGAATACATACATATACATACGTTCGGACAATTTCAAGTAACTCAATAAGACGAAAAATCCAGTTTGACCGAAGAAAATTAAGGACGCAGTATACATATCGCCTAAATAAAACATTACAGCGAAAATACCTGTCCAAAATCCTAAGACTCTGTACATACGATCCATCGGTATCCCTCCTTTTGCCCTTTTGTCCATCGTACAATATTATATATGAAATTTCATTAAAATGTAAATATTTAAATAATTATTTCATAGTTATACTGTAACTAACGCTTGGTAATTGCAGGAGTGACATCCAGTAATCATATTTTCCTTTTCAATAAGCTCAACAGAATTAAAGAGGGATTCGAACATTCCTTTTAGGAATTCATAATGCATCCCACAAACGGATTCAGTGTGATCAACAGCAACCTCTTTAAAAGGACAATTGAAGATTTCAAAATAAATTTTAGTTTGATCTTCATTTGCTTCAAAGTCAGGGTAAAAGCCGGCCATTGTCGCAGCACTTCTCATAATGTTTAGTTTCTGGTCGAAAGATAAATCTACGCTATTTTGGTGCTGTGAAGCCATTTCTTGTTCAACTAGTTCCATTCCAAACCTTTTTCCAGTAATATAAAGTGCTTTTCTTCCTTCTTCACCTAAAGAAAGCATTGTTTGGATAGCGATATTAGATAGTAACTGGTAATCTCGATACGGAAAGTTAAGTTGAATGACATCATCTGATAAACGATACAGTCTGCTTGGTCTTCCCCCTTTACCTGTTTTCTTTGTTTCAGAAACAAGCATGTTCACATCTTCAAGCTTTGATAAATGAAGTCGTGCCACATTAGGATGGATATTAAAACCATCAGCAATTTCCTGTACTGTTACTTCTTGATGACGTTTCGTAATGTATTGATAAATATAATACCGGGTTGGATCAGATAATACATTTGTTATTTTTAATGTTTGTTCCATTACAGTTCACCTCAGGACTACAATAGTTTAATCTCATTATAATACAGCAATTGGAAGTTGGGAATGGAGTTTCCAAGGTAAACACTATAAGTTTATAAAAAGTTCACAACAAAATGTCGAATTGTTGAACAGAATCAAACTGTTATATAAAAGAAATATGCAAGCGGGGAGTGCTTTCAGCCATTATCTAATATAACTGTTATAATTGAGAACTGTTACTATTTCGAATGTTGAAATATGACAAAACAGGTAATAGGTATCCATTTTTAATACCTGTAGCCAATAAATGGATACAAGATCGAGCCGCCTCCGCTTTTCATCTGTCTAGCTACGGCGGCTAGGGGCTCGAGGTCATAAGCCAATCCGACCAGAAGGTTAAAGAACAACCTTCTGCCCGGCTCGTCTTATGCTTGTCGCCCCTGGTCGAGCCGCCTCCGCTTTCATACTGGGCTAGTAGGGATCGAACCTACGAATGACGGAGTCAAAGTCCGTTGCCTTACCGCTTGGCTATAGCCCAAGGAGTTGTTTATTTATTATTTTATAAACAATCTATTCTTATTATGAAAAAATGTTTTAATTTTATTCAAAAAATATTTATTAAACGGGAAGGAATTAATTGAAGAATAGCGAATCCTACCTTTATCAAATAAAAAGGTGGTGAAAATATATTGTGAGCTCGATCGAGCAATTAGCCGAAAGAGTTATTACCGACGCAGTTCGAAACAACGCAACCGACATCCACTTCCTTCCTCGAAAAAATGACACCTTAGTACAACTACGAATCGGAAACAATTTGATCCCAAAATTTTCTCTTCCCAAACAAGAATGTGATCGACTGATTTCCCACTTTAAGTTTACATCCTCAATGGACATTGGGGAGCGAAGGCGACCTCAAAGTGGTTCGTTTTCTCTCGAGGTGGATCAACATGTCATTGGCCTCCGCTTATCAACATTGCCAGCCAGCAATAGTGAAAGCTTAGTGATTCGCTTACTTCCACAGCAACAACAAATTCCTTTTTTTCAACTTTCTTTATTCCCTATTATGACTAGAAAACTGATTGCCCTCCTTAAGCATTCTCATGGATTAATCATTTTTACTGGACCGACATGAAAAGAATCTAAGGACAACAAAAAAATAACTGGTTTCCCAATAAATTTGGTAGGAAGTCAAAGGTTGGTCTTTAATAATAAAAAACCAACCATGACTCTAATGATTTATGAAGTGGATTTAGTTTCCATGCTCTCATAATATTTACCTGTATAGCTTTTCTAATTGATTACCTTTATACGTATTTCAGTTGAATTACCGATATTTCCCTGCGTACTGTGAGATGTGAAAAAATTCCAAGAAAACTAGTGCATAAAATACTATTATTTAATGAGTTTTAAGTTATTGAGAATAGCGTTCTAATAAGGTTTTTACTGAAAATGTTGACACCCTGCATTTTCTAATCAGATAAAAAAAGAAATCAAACCCATTCCATATTTACCCTAAGGACATGATCAGTAGTTTGTAATAAATTTCATCTAACTCTTGAACAGCTTTGTCATAGAAAAGAATCTCTTCACTAATAATCGAATTCATCTTCGTCCGCTCCATTTTTTGTATTAAAATGGGCAGAGCTTCTAAAATAACTCTTTCGGTTAAGGTTGAATCATTTAACAAGATATAAGGAATATCATCGTTATCCGCTGGGGCTGAACTTACTGTCAGTTCCCAATCACCCTTGGTGAATTTCGCACCCATAGCATAGACATTATTTTTATCAAAGTGGTATCTAGATAATTCCTTTACTCTGAAAATTTTACGATTAAAATCAACTGTCGCTTGTTCCATCTTTTAGCATCTCCTTTAATAATTATTTGGTATTATGGGGTATTAACCTTTTAAATAGTGGATAGATCAATAATTTTTCTGAGGTTTAAAAACATCTATCCACGTCCACAAAACCATACGTACCAAGGGTTGAGGTTGATTTTGGATAGATTGATAGATAAAACCGATAAAGTCACTTAGTATGCCAAAAGCTGAACCCCACATTTTAGGCTCTTCACAATAGCACTTATAGCATTTTTTAAGTGTATATTATTAAAAACATCTATCCATCTATCCAGATAATAGCTTAAACCCTTGGTATTATTGACTTTTTAGTCAGGATAGATTCTTTGGATAGATGGAGGATAGATGGTGATCTATCCTTTAAAGTCTTTGAAAAGTTGTAACTTTTCCATAATTTCCTGAAGGGAATCTGACTTGTCCGAGGTTTTTCCATTTGCGGTGTTTCTTAATAACTGCGTTGATTTGTCGTGCTTGATAAGTAGTTAAAGAGAAGATGGGATTTCCGAGGACTTCAACCCACATATGTTTGGCGCAGGTGTGATCAAAGTCTATCTTTTCTTTACCACCAATAATAAGTCCCTTAACCATATAATAGCCATCTTCCAAAGCTTGTTCGACTTCTCCGTGGTACAGACCAAAGTCTGTGTTGTCAGATTGGACAATTTTCGCCTGTTCTTCTAAGTGCGGTGGAAGGCAAAGCGGTATCTTGGACTCAACCATTTGTTTGTAAACGTGAACAGCTTCTGCCCATAATTGGTCAACATCTGGTCGTATCGCCTTTTCATGCCATTTCTCTTTGACTTCAACAATCCACCATCGACGACCGCCTGTTTCATCCTTTAAAGGATTTTCATCATTGGTTGAAGCAAAGAATACACATTGTCGTTTATGGACTTCTTTTCGTCTAGCATAGGCAGCTCGGTATTCATCAGCCTGCACAGTGATAAACTGTTTAACCTTGTTACTTTCTTTCTTGCTTACTGCGGACATTTCCGCAAGTTCAATGATCCATTTTCCTTGTAATTGTTCTTTGGCATCCTTGCCTTCTACGGTCTCTAAGTTATCAAAGAACCATTCGTCATTAACTGCAAGTAAACGAAGGAAAGATGATTTTCCAAGTCCTTGATTGCCCTTAAACGTAAGGACGTGATCAAACTTACAGCCTGGTTCGAAAACTCTAGCAACCGATCCAACAAAAGCAAGACGTGTCATCGTGTGCGTTAATTCAGTGTTATCAGCGCCAAAGTAATAAACAAGTAGGTTATCAAGTCTTGACTTTCCATCCCATTCTAGGTTGTTTAGATAATCTCTGACAGGGTGGAAAGAGTTCTTTCGTACTAGCTGGGTCATCACATCTCTGATTATTTTTTCACCAACGATTCCATACTTAATTGATAAATAGTTTTGGAGACAAGCATCATCATAATCCGTCATGGCTTTTAACATATCGTTACGCTCCCATGGAAGGTTTCCGATAACTTCTTCCTGCTTGGTGAAAGAGTTAAAGCCAAATTTATCTCGTAAAGCTTCGTCGTTCTCCAACACAAGTAACACATTTCCCACACAGTTCTTTACTGTGCCGTATTGGGTTAATTCAATTTTGTGTTCCCATGCGTCACTTGGAAGGTCATAAAACGGACTATTTGCGGATTTTTTCTTGGTGAGGGTATTATTAAATTCACGATTAAATGCTGATTCTAAAGTTCTCTCAACTTCATCATAGTCTATTGGCTCTGTAAGCAAGTACTGGTTGATAAGTTCAACAGCAATGACGGTGTCTTTCTCGGTTTGGTTAAGTTGTCTTAATCTACAAGCCCAACTAAAAAGAAAATCGTTTCTGCTACCTTCAGTTATTGGATACTCTGGAATTGCATCCTTATTCTTATTACCGTTCCATAAAGGGAATAACCATGAAGGGAGCTCGTTTAGGGGTTCAAGAGAAGTTGTGAGAACGAAACGTTCAGGGGTGTTCTGTGAAGGGAAAACGATGTAGCCTTTATTTGCAACTCTGTAATCAACAATGATTCCAAGTGGTGTAACGTATTTGACTTTCTGATTGATGTCATCACCTGAGTGTTTAAATATAAACTGATATCCGTTTGGAGTTTTTATACTGTGATGATGGATGTTCTCTGATTCGAGGATATTTTTAAGAAGTTGACCTTGGGTGTTGTCATCAATGTCAACAACAATGCAGCTATCTGGAATTCTTGCACCAATCCAATAGCCTTGTTTCAGCTCTTTTTCAACTTGCCAAGGCTCTAAGCCTTTAAAATTTTCGTTGTTCCAACCTGTGAAGGCTGGCCTTTTTGCGTCTTTGTAATCTTTTTTCTTATTGCGGTATGAATAGCCAATAAGCTTAAATGCTTTTGCATTGGGAAGTAATTCCTGAATTTTTTCAGCTGTTGTTTGCATGTTGATAAATCTCCTTTGTAATTTGTATTAATTTGATTTTTGATATTATTGAGAGTGGTTGTAACGATAGCAGAATTGATTAAATGAATAATAACGAGGCTTCTCAGTAGAGGGGAGGGGAAAGTTAAAGATAAGAAATGAAGTTGATACGAGGTTTATAATCCATGGTGCAGTTATTTATTTTTCATATTGTGATTCTCCTTTCTTAAAGACATTTTTTGTATTGAGTGGCCTCGTTACGTGGCATATTATAGCGACCGAGGTTTAAAAAAACTAGATAGGACTGTTTCCATTCCTGCCAATAATGATCAAAGGAAGAGGGTTTTGGAAATTTAGAAAAACAATAAAAAAAAGCCTAACTTAATGCTAGGCTCATTAATCCATCATTTTAGCGGTCTGCTCATTCTTTCTCCTTATTAGTGTACGTTTTGTGATTCCTGTCAATTGCTCGACTTCCTTATATGTATGGTTCTTTAACAGCTTTAAGGCATGTTCAACTTGTTTCTTACTGTGCTTTCGCGGTCTACCTTCTCTAAAATCGTCACGCTGCTTTGCGATCGCTTTGCCCTCCTGGGTACGTTCTACAATCATATCCCTTTCAAATTCCGCAAAAGAAAGCATTACATTGAGTATCAATCTTCCTGTGGGAGTGTTTTCAATTAATCCCATATTTAAGATATGCACTTTAACACCTCTTTCAAATAGTTCTTTTACAGTTTTAATTCCGTCTGCTGTTGTCCTAGCAAAGCGATCTAGTTTAGTAACAACTAATGTATCTCCTTCTTTTAATACAGAAAGCAACTTGTTAAATTGTGGGCGGTCGGTTTTCGTTCCCGTGAATTTTTCATCATAGATAGAATCACAACCCTCTTTTGTTAAAGCCGTAATCTGTGCTGTTAAATCTTGTGACCATGTGCTTACCCTAGCATAACCATATTTCATATGTATTTTCCCCTTATTTATGTCACTAATATATGGCACCTTCTAACCCCCAGATAGTACTACACGCTGAAAGAGGTGTCAATAACTTTAAGTTTTGTCACCTCCTACGAAAGGGTTTTCGTCTGCCCAATGTGGAAGAAAAGGGAAAACACCGTTATTTTATTAAAGGAAAAGTTAGGAAACTTCCCGTAGACTTAATTTACAAGTGATATCCTATTCTTAAATTCTCTTTATTTATATAATTACTCCTCACAGATGCTGTTGGCCCTAAGCGGTCAAGTGAAGTAAAAATTATTACCAGTAAAATTTAAAATTTTTTGATTTTTATTTCAAATCTAATCTTGATCATCTTTTATAGATTTTCGAACCCGGGGGTAGGACCCTTAAAGGTACTTTTCCCTAATTACCTTCCCGTCCCCAGGTAAATTGGTAAAAGCTCCTCCCGTATTTATTTCAAAATTTTATATAGTTCATATCGGTAGCTAATTTAACTAACTGGGAGTTTAAGAAGGAATCATATCCAAAGTCAGTGTTTTCTATTGGCTTTTTTATTTTGCAGTAGAAGGGATTAAGATAGAAATAGGATTACAATCTTAAGTTACTAATTTGAATATAACTTTAAAAGGTATATATCCTTTTTTTGTCGAATATTAGTAATAAAATACGACAAAAGGAGAGGCAAATGAGTTACTTGATCTTTATAGATACTAATGTTGTGCATACTGATTTTTTCTTTAAAAGTAGCGCTATTAAAAAATTACTGAAGTTCACTAATCATGAACCAGTTAAACTTTGCATTACTGAATTTAACTATAATGAAATCATAAAAAAGTATAGAGATAACGTCAGACCAGCAATAAAAGAAGTGAGACAGGTTAGAAATAGTGTAAGTAAAAGAATGGAAGAATTAGGAATTGACGAATTGTTTGATATGGAGAAACTAAGGGCAGAAAAGTATGTTGAGAATTATAAGCAATTTCTAGATGAGATGATTGAAAATAATAATATACAAATAGTTGGTTATCCAACTGGAGAACATGTTACTGCTCAAATATCAGAGAAATACTTTAACGGAATTAAACCTTTCGGTGAAAGTAAAATATCCTTTCAAGATGCAATCATTTGGGAAAGTATTGTTGAATATTGTAAAAATGAAGATCCGGAGACTGTAGTGTTCATTTCAAACAATACTACAGATTTTGCTGATAAGAGCAAAAATAAAATACACAGTGATATAGAAGACGATATTTGCGGGCTGCTTTTTTACAATTCAGTTGGTGCATTTCTTGAACACGAAGAAGATAACTTACATGATTACTTCATCGATAATTATGAATATGATAAAGAACTATTGGAAAGCGAGTTAAGTACCTTTTTCGATGGGAATTCTTCTTTAGATCATACAATCAATGATCTCCTAATGAATTCAGAGTTTGAAGGAGAATACTTTAGCGGATGGGGTACCGACGGTTACATTGATGAGATGGACTTTGAGATACTTGAAGTTACTTTTGATATCGAAGAGAATGAATTATTAATCTCATTTGGCGTAGAGTTAAGTGTTAGTTTTAGTATAGAAACGATAGACCCATCTTTCGAAAGAGGTGATTCTGGAGACGGGATGCTGTCGGAAAGTAGCAGTACAAATATATATCTACAGGGAGATATAACATATTCTCTTAATGAAGGAAAAATGTCTGACTATGTAGAGAAAGAAATAGACTTTCTATAAGTATCTTAGATAAGTATCATGAAAAATTCTTGGGTCCAATAGAGAGTCCCTTTGAGGCTCACTTTATTTGAAGGTAGCGAAGATTCGTCATATTGAAATGAAACAGTTAACAGTAACGGATTTTTGATATTTGTGCTAGTAGTTGCTTATATATCGGTGTCATTAAAAAGGATAGTAATAAACACAATGCAAGTATTTAATTGTTTTCGTTTTTCAATGAGAGTCCTTTTTTTATTTCATATTCTATTCATATACGTTGTTAAGCTATAAGGTGCGTTACTTCAATTATGATATTCAGCTAATGATGGTGTAAATTAGGATTCTACGCCATCTTTTTTATTTTAAACTTGTATAATAAACACAATGTTATTTATATTCATATAAAGTGAAAGGACGAAAAAATGGATTACTTATATATTGATGAAAAAGGACCTCAAGAAACAATTAGGATGACGACTCCCTATGATGAAGAAAAGAAAATTAAGTTAGGAAATGACAACATGTATGTTTATGTTGCTGACTTAATCAAGATAAATGAGGAAACACTCCTTGAAATTGAAGAAAAATATAAGATGTTAGAGAGAAAATACATATCTTCCAGAAAATTTCCTGACGATAGAGAATTAAAAGGAAAAGACATTTTGGACAAGAATTTTAAGTATGGTATCGCTAGTCTTAAAGGTCGTGAACTAGATTTTTATGATTCCTTATTTGACCTACTCCTTGAAAATCACGTTGATAATTTATTATTTTCAATAAATAAAATGTCTCTAGTTGCAGACAATAGATTGACAGGTTGGATTCTTAATTTAGAAGAAAAAAGATATATAGAATCGGCACGGCTTCTAAAATATTCTCTTGTAAAATATTTGGAGATTGAAGCTAGTGATAGTGTGATTCAATCTATTTTTAACTCGAATAAGGGAAATAGAGAAGTTCTTACAGAAATTCAGAAAGATATGGCAGCTTTTGTTGAAAAGAACAAGCATATTCCGAGGATGAAGGTCCAAATACAGGATTATAGGAATATAATTCAAACTATTAGAAAAGCAAAGCATTTTATTCAAGACATTCCTTTTAATGAAGTCTCATTTGATTGGAACAAGGTGTCATTTGACATTGATTTGTGGATTACAGAAATGGACCTTGTAAATAATTTTAATTTGCAATCCTCAGAGTTGATTCTTGATGAAGGGATTCCATTAGAACCGTTCAAGAAATTAAATTTTCCATCAATAAAATTAGATGAAGATTCTAAAAATCATGTTGGACTTCGAATTTCTGATGTTTTGGTGGTGATTTCAGGAAAATATATTTCAAAATTAGCAATTGAACACAGGTATGATAAAAACAATCCAGAAAAAAGAAAACTTTTGCCTAATGAGTGGTTTCAATTAGATGAAAGGCAATTTGATTTATTCAAAAAGATGAAGAAGTATTTTTTCCCTACTAGTTCAACGTATTGTTTTATAGTTGATACATATTTTGATGATGCACTTCTATTTGAAACCTATTTTAGTTATATAAGTTCTTATGAGTTTTTTAATGATTATAGAAAAAATTTGGAAACACATGTAGAAAAATTTTATTTATTAATGGCTAGGAATCTTAGTTCTAAATGGAATACAGCAAGAGAAAACGAAAGTGTAATAAGAAAAGTAAATGGAAGCATGATTTCTGGTATAGAAGCTGGAATTATCCGTCCTTTATGATCAAACAAGTAAATTCGTGGGGACGAATAATGAATGTGACAATTGAAATACATTACAAAGTTAGCAGTAAATTAATGCAACGGAACAACCTCCCACTAAGAGGAAAACGGCATGAATTTGTTGCTTACTAGTGGTGGAAGCAGATAAGAAAAGAAAAAGAGGTGCAATATGCAACAAAAATGGTATCAAAAATCATGGGGGATTATTTTATTACTCCTTTCACTACTTATTTTATTTACTAGTTGTTCACAACAAAATAATACGGAAATCAAAAAAAATAAAAATCAAGAAGTAAGCAAAAAGATATCAGCCTCTGTTGAAAGCAAAAAAAGTACACCTGACGATGAAGCTGAAAAAACGACTAGTGAAAGCGAAGTCAGTCCAAGCGTTCCTGCCACTAGTACACCAACCATAACAAGTGTTAATGGTGACTTTGACTACAGTAAATATACATTAATTGTAGTAGATGGCGGAGATATGTCAGGTTATAGAAAGACGAATGTCCGAGTTGATGTCGGCTTTGGTGACAGGGAATATTGGGCTTTTACAAATGAATACGGTCAGCTAATTCGTGTTGAGGCGAAAAATATAACACTTCAAAATCCGAATACTGATCATGTTTTGTCATCAGGTAGATATTACTCTGATGAAGCAAATGTTCCTGGTACAGAGAGTTCAACCTTGGATAAAGGGCACGTGATTGCTGACTCGCTTGGGGGAGTATCAAACGCTTATAACATTACACCTCAGGACAGCATTCTCAATAGGCACGGCGATCAAGCTTATATGGAAAAAGTGATTCGAGATGCAGGAGGTTGTACAGATTTCGTAGCAGTGATTCAATATCCAAATACTCAGACACAAATACCGAACCATTATAAATTCACATACAAAATTCAGAGCAGGACCATTACAGATGAATTTGACAATGTAAACCCAGACGAAGTGAACAAAAATTTAGGGAAAACGACAGGTACGAGCAGTACGCCACCGAAAACAGACAATGTCTCTGCAAACGAAACGGAAAATAGTAACGAAGATGTTAGTAAGGTAGATACCAATCAGAATGGACAAGTTACGATCGCCGAAGCCAAAGCTGCTGGCTTTAAAATGCCAATTACGAGAGATTCATGGATTTATAAATATATGGATGATCGAGATGGTGATGGCTTAGTAGGTGAATAAATGGGGTTATGATTCCTATGCGATTATGGAGCGTCCTTTTTCAATTTAAAACAACAAAGTGTTATTGTAAACAAATGTAATTAATCTAAAGGGGGCATTACTGGAACAACGGTAATGCTTTTTTCTTATTGAAGTAACGAAGCAGTTTAGTTCGAAGCTGTCGGTTGCCGAAAACTTTATTCCATTCCTGACAGAAAAACCCAATGCAATTGCATTGGGTTTTTCTTTGGTATACCCGCGTTCGCCAAGTAACCCAGTCCATGTAGCCGCATCTGAACAGCAAACTCGGTAGACCAACAGAGCTTAAATGGTGACAAGTTCTGCAAGCTTGGTCACCACGTCTTCTATCGGTTCTTCGGCAGTACTCAGACCACTTCGCGAACCGAGCAAAGGACTGACTTCGCGTAAAGCTTCATACGTTGTGCCGTGAACAATCGGGATGAGCCGCTCTCCAGAGAGGAGTACCGAAAGTTCTTTGTCGGCAATACCCTCTGTTTGGAGGCGACTTAGCAACGCAGGGGTCACCAGCACAAGCCCGACTCGCGATTTCGCCAAGCCCTTGTCTATTGCACGAAGTAACGGCACGCCGAGGCCAACGTCTTTCTCGCTGAACCAGACGGAGACACCTTTTGACTCAAGCAGATCGTGCAGCTCCTTGGCGACTCCCTTCCGGTCGTCCCATGCATGGCAGAGGAAGACGTCCCTAAGGTCAAGGTCAGGTCGCTCTGCCAGCTTTTCGACGCTGTTGCGGATTGGTGTGAGTGCCCTAACTTCTTGAACCGTGTACACCACGGACGAACCTGCTCCCGACCAACGTGGCTTTGCACTGCTGCCGGACCCTCCGCTACTGCTTCCGCCGCCTCCACTTCTATAAGACGGGGAATAAGACGGGGTTGAGTACGACCTGTAGTTGCTACTATAACTCCCACCACACGCTGGGCAGTTGGCTCGTGCGCTTGCTGATTGATGTCCCCTTACTGGGGCCGTGCATCTAGCCATGTTTCTACCTCCCTAATCGAGTGAATAATTCTGACAAATTATATCACTTTTCTCCAATAAAATACAGAGGATTTGGTATTATGAAAGCAAGATTGTGAAAAATGTACTTAAGCTAACGGAGTGCTTTAGCTTCACAACAAATGGAAACGAAGGGAAATTTTTTTATGGTAATGTTTGGTGGGATCATTCTCTTTTTAATAGGTATTGTTTCTTTAATATCGCTATTGGTTTATGGTTATAAAGAATTTAAGGCAGATGAGTCTAAAACATCAAAAAAAGCGGTCTATTTAGTTTTAGGAATACTTGATACCTTTTTCGGTACAGGTGGTGAATTAACGGGATTTGCTCTAATATTATCACTTGCAGCTATCCTTATTGGTCTTGTGATTATGGGGGTATTTCATTAATACATTAATGTGAAAGTTTGTGAAATATTGTACTTAAAGTAACGGGTGCTTTAGTTGAATAAAATGATAAAGATTGCTTATAAAGTGGTCTTTTTCTTTTTGTATTAATGTAGAACGTTTGTTTGTGTATAATAATAAAGAGGTGATTATTATGGCGATACGTGACCGAGGTATAGTTAAATGGCAGGCTGCTTTTCAACTGCCAGAGCTTGTTAAAAGTCAGCGAGATTTTTGGCATGACACTAAACGAATAAGGAAGCCAATTATTATTGATGAACAAGAGACCGAGGAGTTCGATCTGCGAATATTTTACTCGATGGAATATAACCATTCAGTAAAGTTGAAAGTTTGGGATGACGGATTTACTCACGATATTTATGGTCGAGTTCATTATGTGGATCCAATTACGCATGAACTAAGCATTGAAGTGAAGAAGGGTGAATTTGAACGAGTTTCGTTTGATAATGTAGTCGGAGTAAAAGTCGTTGATTAGTAACATTAAAAGCCGAATAGTGATCAACTTTTTATCTTTTATTGTATAATAGTGACAACAAAAGAGGGTGAGATAATGGCTAAAACAGTACAGCCAACATATTATAGCGGTGCATTTAATTGTCCAAGGTGTGACGTTCTATGTCCCCAAAATTGGTTTTCAATAGATAGACAGGCACAGAATTTACCTGAAACAATAATAAACAAAATAGATGAGGAATCAAGAACTATTAGCATACAGCAGTATAATCGCTCGTTAATGAATGGACATGAAAATCAGCTTAATTGGAAACTGGATATAAGTATCTGCCATCATTGCAAAAAATACACAATTTGGGAAAATAGAAAAATTATTTTTCCCTTTGAAACAGCGTTACCTGAACCACATGAGGATATGCCTCAAAATGTACAGGGTATCTACAGAGAGGCTGTGAATGTGTTTAAGGATTCACCAAGGGCATCAGCTGCGTTACTTCGATTAGCTATTGAAACCATGATTCCTCAGCTTGAAGAGTATCAAATAAAAAAGTCGAAAATCAATACTATGATTGCAGAGCTGGTGAAGAAGGATATTCCAGAACATATTCAGCAGGGAATTGATGCTATTCGCATTTATGGCAATGAGGGGATTCATCCAGGTGAGATTGTTTTAAATGATGATCAAGAAACAGTAATGTTTCTATTCGATCTTATCAACATCATGGTGGAAGAACTAATAACGAGGAAGAAAAAGATTCGAAAGTTTTATGGAAAACTACCGGTTGATAAAATTAAAGGGATCTTAAATAGAGATAAAGTTACAGAGGATAGCAAATAAGCTATCCTTTCATACACATTCGGACTAAACAATATAAACAGTAATAGTCTACAACTTTTCTTTATGGATTTCATTTCCATATAATGTATTGATGATTTTTTGTTGTTTTTCCACTTTTTTCCTCAATTCGTAAATTTCTGTTTTCAGTTGTTTAGTGTATCTAGATTGTGTTCTGTCATATAAGAAGAACGCAACCACGACTATAAATGAAATTATGATATAAACAAATCCCACAATGTTCTCCTTCTTTTAGTAATATCAAACGTTGTTTTCCATTTAAAAAAATTAAATGTTCATCATTTAAGCACATCACTGTTATGCGACTGAATCAGGTGCTTTTTTATAAAGCCATCTAATATATTGCCAATATCATTATAATGCCAGTATGGAATAATTAATAATGAGAGATTCTTTTCCTTAGCATATTTAGCCTTTAAAATATCATGTTGTATTTGTTGCTTATATTTCTCCATTCCGCCAAAATATGCAATGGGTTGATAGTGTTGGATTCCTTGAAATTCAATCATCATAACGGGGTTCTGATTGCTAAATATCACGAAATCAAACCTTAATGATCGCTTGCTGATTAAACCTTTAAAAGAATGCTCTTGTTTAAAGGAAATACCACAGTTCTCCAGGTATTTTCTTATTTTTCTTTCCCCTTTAGATTCTGCAATACTTTTGGAGCATCGAGGACAATTTTGACCATTTAAAACATTACTGGGTGTGACATTCCAAACGTACCCACATTTATGTACCAATTCTACTATTGTCCAACTATTAATATACTCACCAATTAATTCGTATTCATTTCCTCTTTTTTTCAACAGTTTTGCTTCAAATGATTCTTTAGTGTCCTTTTTGCTAGGACTGCATTTAGGGCAACGTTGATTTGCAGAGAGGAAAGAGTTTGGCCTCATTTTAAAATATGGAAAATTACTTTCTTTACAATTTACGTGTTCAAAGGTTATCTCATTTTTATTCCCAAGGTACTCTCCGATTACCCTATATTCATCTCCAACTAAATCGAATATTTCCTTTTTAAATTGTTCTGTAGTTTTTTTGGGTGTTCCATAGCAAGATGGGCATCGATGCCCCCCTAAAAAAGAATTTGGGGTCATAGGAAAATAATTGCCACATGAAATATGTAGAAATTCCAGTGTTTTATTTGTTTTTGTATATTCCCCTATTACTTTATAGTCATGTCCAACTAGTTCCTTTACCTCAAATATGAATTGTTCATGTGTTTTGGTTCTGGTTTTAATACTCCTTTCAAGTGCACACTCATTGCAGCCATTACCACCTAATACTGCGTCGGGTGTCGCCCTCCAATAGTGGTTACAATCAAAGGAATAGAACAAAATTTTTTCGTCTCTCTTAATATATGGCTCTTTACTTATTATTCTACTGCCGCACTTTTTAAACAGTCTTTCTTGGAATTGGTCTTCACTAAGTGTATTTTTATTTGCGCCAATCCTTCTACCGCACTTGCTACATCCATTATTTAATAGATGTTGTGCTATCATCATATGTTCTGAATGGCAGCCATTACAGAAAAAACTTATTTTAGAACGATTATTCTTGTAAGGGGATTTTAGGGTGTATTTATTACCATATTTTAGATTAATCTCAGCATAAAATTCCGTGTTTGTTTTTGCTTTTGGCACAATAGCAATTCTCCTAAATGAATATATACTATAGGTATGATTTTACTACAAAATATACCCCTTTGGAATATTCATGTAATTTAACTAGTGAGTTTTACTAACCTTAAGAGGTGGTAAAATGGAGGATTTAGCTAGAAGAATCGGTGATTTGATTAGGCAGCTTAGAAAGAATAAAGGGTTTACTCAAGAGGATTTAGCAGACCAAGCATCATTGCATGAGACATATATTGGAAAAATTGAACGGGGAGAAAAAAACCTAAGCCTAGAAAGTCTAGTAAAAATTTCAAAGGCTATGGATATTTCATTGGGAGAATTCTTCAACATGGTTGAGCCAAATATAGAAAATACTAATAATGTTCTATATGAACTTATTGATTTGCTTAAGGATAGGAGCTTAGAGGAACAAACAGATTTCTTAACGATCACTAAAACGTTCACAAAAATGTTGGATCGGAAATAAAAGTGGATCTTTGTAGGTGGCAGATGCCACCTTATTTTTTATTTAATTAAATGTACCTTTTAGCATCTTGGTGACTATAGTAGTATAGAACCAAGCTCTACTTGAAAAATTGAATTTAGGAGATTACAACATGGCAGAATTAAACTCAAAATTATTTAGTGCCGCAGACAATTTGCGAAGTAAAATGGATGCATCAGAATACAAAAACTACTTATTAGGATTGATCTTTTACAAGTACTTATCTGATAAGTTATTAGAAAAAGTAGTTGAAATAGCAGATGAATCGCTAGAGGAATACAACACACAAGAAAAACAAACTAAATTGTATAGGGATTTATTAGCAGATGAAGATATAAAAAATGACTTGATTGAAACGTTAGTGGATACATTGGGCTATGATATTGAACCAGAGTATTTATTCACTGTATTAACCAATCAAGCTAAACAAAATACGTTTCAGTTGAATAACTTGAATAAAGCCTTTATCGATTTGTCTTCGAAATATGATCAATTCAACGGATTGTTTGATGATGTGGATTTGAAATCAAAAAAACTGGGATCAGATGATCAACAACGAAACATTACCATTACAGAAGTACTGAAGAAACTAAATGATGTCGATGTGTTGGGACATAATGGTGATGTCATTGGGGATGCCTATGAGTTCTTGATTGGTCAATTTGCCTCAGAAGCTGGTAAGAAAGCTGGAGAGTTCTATACACCTCATGAAGTATCTGACATGATGGCTCGTATTGCCGCAATAGGTCAAGAGGACAAAAAATTGTTTAGCGTATTTGACCCAACCATGGGATCAGGTTCCTTGATGTTGAATATTCGAAACTATATTAACCATCCCGAGAATGTAAAGTACCATGGACAAGAACTAAATACAACGACCTATAATCTAGCGAAGATGAACTTGATCTTGCATGGTGTTGATAAAGAAGATATGCGTTTACGCAATGGGGATACATTGAACAAAGATTGGCCCACAGATGAGCCTTACACCTTTGATTCTGTCCTTATGAATCCCCCCTACTCTGCAAAATGGTCTGCAGATGATACATTCTTAGATGATTCACGTTTCAATCGTTACGGGAAGTTAGCGCCACAATCAAAAGCAGACTTTGCCTTTCTTTTACATGGGTTCTATCATTTAAAAGATACGGGAACAATGGCAATCGTATTACCACATGGGGTACTGTTCCGTGGAGCTGCAGAAGGCGTGATTCGTAAGAAATTATTAGAAGATGGAAGTATTGATACCGTGATTGGCATGCCAGCAAATTTATTCTTTGGGACATCGATTCCAACAACAGTCATAATCTTGAAGAAAAATCGTGCCACTCGTGATGTTTTATTTATTGATGCAAGTAATGACTATTCGAAAGGAAAGAACCAAAATAAACTTTCCAAAGAAAACATTGATAAGATTGTCGAAACGTATAAGAAGCGAGAAGATGTGGAGAAATATGCCCACGTCGCAACCTTTGATGAAATAAAGGAGAATGAGTTCAATTTAAACATCCCTCGATACGTAGATACCTTTGAAGAAGAAGCGATTGTTGATATGGCTGCAATTAGTTCAACAATCCAAGACATTCGAAAAGAAAAAGCAGAACTAGAATCTAGCCTATTTGACATGATTTCTTCTCTACAATTTGATGAAAAAAACGCAGAATGGATTAAGGGTGCATTAGAGGTGTTTAATCGTGAAAAATAACCATACACCAGAAATACGATTTTCAGGATTTACTGGAGATTGGGAAGAGCGTAAGTTTGGGGATATGTATGATGTAGTTTCTGGCTATGCATTTAAAATGAGTGATTATGTTCAGGTGGGTGTCCCCATAGTTAACGGCGAGTCAATTCAGCATGGAAGCATTTCTGCTAAAAACTTGAATTTTCTTCCGGAAGAATTTTCAGATAAATATCAAAATTTTATTCTTGATACTGGTGATATTGTATTAGGTCTAAATCGACCAATTACAAATGGAAACTTAAAAATTGCTCAAGTACCAAAGGATTTACATGGTGCACTACTGTATCAAAGAGCGGGAAAAATTATTATTTTAAATAACTCTAATATCAATTTTTCATATCAATTGCTTGGAAAAGAAGTTTCAAAATTTGTATTAAAAGAAGCTGTTGGATCGGATCAGCCGTTTATTTCTACCACTAAATTAAAACAATGGTTGATTTGCGTTCCTACTTTAGAGGAAGAACAAACCAAAATTGGTAACTTCCTTAAGCAACTCGACGACACGATTTCCCTTCATCAGCAAGAACTAACCACCCTCAAACAAACAAAACAGGGATTCTTGCAAAAAATGTTTCCAAAAGAAGGGGAGTCCGTACCTGAGGTTCGGTTCCCAGGATTTACTAGAGATTGGGAACAGCGTAAGTTGAATGAAGTAGCTGAAATTATTGGTGGGGGAACGCCAAGCACGGATGTCCAAGAATATTGGGATGGTGATATTGATTGGTATTCACCTGTAGAAATTGGAAAAGAAACATATGCTTTTGGTAGCCAAAGAAAAATAACTGCACTTGGATTAAAAAAGAGTTCTGCCAAAGTACTGCCTGCGAACAAAACTATGTTGTTCACCTCTCGTGCTGGAATAGGAGATATGGCTATCTTAAAGAAAGATGGAGCTACAAACCAAGGCTTTCAATCTTTAGTAGTAAATAAAAATTACGATATTTATTTTATTTATTCTATGGGATATAAAATAAAAGAGTTTGCATTAAAATATGCATCAGGATCAACCTTTTTGGAAATATCAGGAAAAATATTAGGGAAAATGGATCTATTTGTACCACCATTAGAAGAACAATCTAAAATAGGTAACTTTTTCAAACAGCTAGACGACACTATAGCTCTTCATCAACATGAATTAGATTCCTTGAAAGAAACGAAAAAAGCATTCCTACAAAGGATGTTTGTCTAAGCGAATAGAAGAGAGGAAGACCATGACAAAGATACCACATAACGATGAAGCTGAAGTGGAACGTCGCCTGATCGAAGTACTAGGAGAAGGGCATAATCAGTGGAATTATCGTCCAGATTTAAAATCAGAGGAAGACCTATGGAAAAACTTGCGCCAAAAGATTACGCAAAATAACTTATCAGAAATTGGGGAACATCCCATTTCTAATAAAGAATTTGACACTATAAAAACAGAATTACTATCGAAAACACGGACACCCTTTGAAGCTGCCAGATGGCTTAAAGGGGAGAATGGGATCTCACGGATAACAATTGAACGTGAAGATGTATCTCTGGGTTCAATGTCGTTGGTGTTGTATTCCAATCAAGACATTGGTGGCGGAATCTCTACATACGAAGTGGTTCATCAGATTGCAAAACAAAAGGCAATCGTTGATGGTCGTGATCGTCGATTTGACGTGACACTCTTAATCAATGGGTTGCCAATTGCCCAAATTGAATTGAAACAGGTCGGTGCCAAAGACGGAGTATTCCAAGCCTATAATCAAATCAAGAAATACGCAGAAGAAGGGATGTTTAGAAATAATATCTTTTCTACTCTTCAGTTATTTGTCATTTCCAACGAACAAACGACTCGCTACTTTGCCAATGCGATGCCAAAAGACATGCATAAGAAATTTGTCTTTAGCTGGCGGACCACAGACAATCGAAAAGTAGAAAATCTCTATGAATTTGTGAAACAAGTCTTAAATATTCCAGATGCACATCGCTTGATTGCCAATTATACGATTGTGAGCGAGGACCAAGACAACAAAGTCTTAATGGTGTTACACCCGTATCAAATTCATGCGATTGAAGCTTTGTTTACATCTGCCATGAAACATGAATCCGGATATGTTTGGCATGCGACTGGTTCAGGAAAAACGTTGACAAGTTTTGTTTCTACGAAGTTATTAGCTCGCAAACCAGGTGTAGATCGTACAATTATGCTCATTGACAGAAAAGACTTGGACAATCAAACTACGAGTGAATTCACTAAATTTGCTTCCGAATTTAATACCGGTATTTCTTCTGGTAAAGCCAAGTCTAATAGCTTGATTGTGGGAACTGGAAGTGCGAAAGAGTTAAGTGATACTCTATTATCTGATACTAATTCTAATACAGTGATTATTACCACTCGTCAAAAATTAGAAGCTGCCTTGCGCTATGCCCAAAAACAAGAGGAACAAAAAGGCACCCAGCGCTTTAAGAAACTAATGGGGCAACATATTGTCTTTGTCGTAGATGAATGTCATCGTGCGTTAAGTGCAGAAGGGATGGAAGTGATCAAGGAATTTTTTCCTAATTCCACATGGTTTGGGTTTACAGGTACACCAATATTTGATGTAAACAAGAAACAAGCTAAAGGCCGATTAGCTCGCACCACTCATGATCAATATGGAGAAGTCTTGCACACCTATACCATTAAGAATGCGTTAGATGATGGGGCTGTTTTAGGGTTCCAAGTAGAGCACGAAGATACGATCGAACCAACATCATTAAATAATTATATTTTTAATCAACTTCGTCAAAATGAAAAGTATGTCAATTTTAGTGATGATGAAATTAACGATATGATCGATCAAATGGATGGAATAGAAAAGGAAGTATATCTTGAACCATCTTCTTTCGAAAGTGATGATCATATTCAAAAAGTCATTCATAAGATTTTTCGACCAGATAATGCCTATACCAAGTTTGATTTTCAAAATGGCCGCCCACAAAAGTCTGCCATTTTAACTACAAGTTCCATTGATATGGCAAAACGCTACTATCATGCAATCAAGGAAATGACCAGAGACCCAGAGTGGCTGGCAAAGAAATTTGCTGGACATCCGATTCGTACGGGGCGTACGATTGAAGATCCAGATTTCCCACGGATTGCTATCACCTATTCGATGCAAGAAAACGAAGATAATTCCAAGCAAATTCAAGATGAAATGAAAGCAATTATCAAGGACTATAACGATTATTATCACACTGCATGGTCAATAGAAGATATTGACCGATATAATGGCGATATCAACAATCGCTTAGCTCGTAAGAAAGCAGAGTTCAAAGAATTTGGAAAACAAATTGACTTAGTAATTGTTGTAGAGCGCTTATTGACTGGATTCGATGCACCAACGATGCAAACGTTATTTGTGGATCGTAATTTAAGTTATGCCAATTTGATCCAAGCATTTTCTCGAACCAATCGTACCTATCCAGGAAAGACAAAAGGTTTGATTGTGACATTCCGGAAACCTTCGACCATGGAACAAAATGTGAAGGATGCAACGAAGTTATATTCTGAAGCACAAGAGGAATCTAATCTTGTGTATCCAACTTATGATGAATCGAAAAAACGCTTCAAAAAGGCTAACAAAGTGCTAACAAAGTTAGTTCCAAATCCAACCGATATTAACGAACACTCACCACTTGAAATCCGGATTGAATTTGTGAAAGCATTCCAAGAATTAAACAATGCCTATGAAGCTTTAGTTACGTATGATGATTACAATGATGATATGGAGAAATCAACAGCACTTCAAGAACAGGTGAAGACCTTAGAAGAATATATTGGTGTATACAACACGGTTAAGGGTTCATTAGTAGATGAAGGGGGCGAAGTTGGACCGGGTCCAGATTTCTCAGGCATTGAATTCTATGGAGAAAATGAGATTAAGATCTATGATATTGACTCAACCTACATTGACCGATTATTAGGAACGTACTCAGCCAATAATAAGAATATCCGTGACGAGATCGAAAAAGCACTTCAAAAACTGAAGAAATCAGAAATTGTTAAAGACGTCTACCGTGCGATTTTAAACGCTATTGATACCAAAGAAATAGATTCAGAGGAAGATATTCTTGTTGTGAAACGACGCTTCTTCACTGAAGCCTATAATAAAGCGATTGAAGAATTTGCAAATACTTGGTTTGTAGATGAAAATGAGCTGCATTTATCCGCGATTCAATATGTGTTAGGAACAGACCCTATTCCTAATATTGGGGGAATCATCAACAGCAAGCAATTTGATAAGTATAAAGCTGTACATTCAGATGCAAAACCATTGAAATACGGACCAGAAATGAAACGTCAGTGGAGAAAGACATTAGAAGAAATCATTGTACCTTTGGCTGACGAATTAAGATAAGATCTTTTCAAAGTTAATGTTTTACTTTAAAAGGAATCGGAATTGACAGGGTTGGACTCTTTTTATCAGTAAACTAAATAAAAAAGCCTCTGTAAACGTAAGGAATGGGGTTTACAGAGGTTTGTGTCGGTAGCAAAAATGAAGGCTGTTAATTATCCTTTTTAGAACAGAATATTGGCACCGGTTTGGCACCATATTGGCACCAAACTAAATATTATTAGTGATAACTAGAAATAACATATTTACATTAAATTACTCAAAAACCCTTTTAACTCTTGGATTTTTGATAACTAAAAATAACAAGAGATAACACTTTTCCTCTAACTTCAAAACCGCTTGTGAGCTGCGTGCCAATTAGGTGGGTTCGATTCCCACAGTCCAGCCAAAACATGATATATAGGTGTTTATGAGGGTTTTTATTCCATTTGAAACTAATTAAATTTTTTCAAAATAAATTATTTTAACAATGTACCTATTCTAATCAAATGACCTGTATATGATGTTAATAAAACATTTCCCTTGATTATCTCTTTTCCAAAGTATGGCAAGAATTAACGTGTGAAGTGCCTTGTTAATGCGTTCTTCTGACCATAAATCCCATTCATCTTTGAGTATCTCAAACAATTTTAACCTCAGTTTAATTGAATTAATTTTTTCGGTGTTACTGACTAATAAAGCCGACTGTTTCTTCAGTTCTAATAGTTCGTTCTGTCGTCCTGTCTTACGTTGTCGATATGTTGGTAAATCAATCTCGCCTTCTTCAAATAAAATATCTATGTTGGCGAGTGCTTTCTCAATCCTTTGTATTGCCTTTGAGAGCTGTTCCTTTTCATCATTGTTATTCTCTAAGCCGAAGTCAATCTGTGAAGCCAAAAGAGTGTGTAGGTGTTCTCTGCAAGTCTCTAAGATGTCATTTTTAATTGTTTTTAGTACTTTCTCGTATCTAGCACTCCTGTTACCACATGGACAGTGTTTAATATAAATCCTACCATCTGGTCTTGTGTTACACCCTTGTAACTTACCACAATTGGCACAATAGATAAGATTTGAAGTTGGATAAATTTTATTCTTTGCCCTTGGGGACTTAAAAAAAGGTTTATTTACTATCTTATTTGCTTTGTTCCATATTTCCTCTGATACAATAGCTGTGTGTGCATTATCAATGATAATCCACTCGCTCATTGGTTTATTACCGTTATGTTTGCCAATTAGTTTGTTAGATATGTTAGTGCCCTTGTAACAATCGTTTTTAATGATGCGGAGAACCGAATTATAGCGAAACGAAAAGCCGCCACGGGTCCGAATGGCCTTCTCATTTAATTTTGAAACAATCTGAGGAATGGTTTTACCGTTGACAATTGACTCAAAAATATATTTTATTGTGTTAGCATGTTCGTTAGTCTTTAATTTTTTTGTAATGTTATCCTTAGAATAACCAAGGGGAGGAGCCCCATCTGTCCAAACCCCCTGCATTTGAAGATGTCTCTTACCTCTTCTCATTCGCCTGTGAATCATCTTATATTCCTGTGCAGCTATTAGGCTTGATACACCCACTAGTAGGCTGTCATCGTCGCTATGTAAGTCATATGTGCGTGTTGGTGTCAATATAAGTGTTTCTGTTTCATATAGAATGCGTTTAATATCATTGCTATCGTACTCATTCCTCGACAAGCGGTCAATGTCCATTACTGCTACAGCGTCAAAATGGTATTGCTTAATACGATCTAATAATTTTACCATTTGTGGCCGGTTCTCAATTGTACTAGATGACGCAATTTCCTTGAATACCTCATAACTGCAATTATATTGCTTGCACAAGTCTTTTAAGGCTTTCTCATGACCTTCTAAAAGCTTCTCAATGCCTTTCCCTTCCTCATCTCTTGATCGTCTTAAATAAATGGCTACATGCTTCATTTTTAAGATCCTCCCACTAATATTATGAATGTTATCCCCAAGTTTTATTCTTACAGGATCAGGGAAAACCACAACTCTCTACTCGCTATTAAATGAAACCTCACACCTATTTCAGCGTAACGTCATCACATTAGAAGACCCAATTGAGAAGGATAATGATAAGGTCCTCCAAGTACAGGTCAATGAGAAAGCTGGGGTATCATATACCACTGGTTTAAAAGCAATCTTAAGACATGACCCAGACATTATTATGGTCGGGGAAATCAGAGATGCTGAGACAGCCCAAATAGCCGTTAGGGCGGCATTAACAGGACATCTGGTTTTAAGTACCTTGCATACTCGCAATGCGAAAGGTGCGATATTTAGATTAAAGGAATTTGGTGTAAACTGGCTGGAAATCGAACAAACGCTTGTTGCGGTAACTGCTCAAAGGTTAGTTGAGTTAACCTGTCCGTTTTGTCAAGGTGAGTGTTCGCCATTTTGTTATTCCTACGGGAGAGGGAAACGCGCAAACGTAATGGAATTGTTAAACGGGAAAGCTTTGTCATCAGTACTTAAGGAAGCGAAAGGAGAACAACCTCTGGTCCGATATCCATATCGAACCTTAAAGGACTATATTAAGAAAGGAATTGCTTTAGGATTTATCAAAGAAAACGAATATGATCGTTGGGTGTATATGGATGAATAAGAAATGGAGCAATCAACAACAAGCGTTATTTTTGCAAAGAACGGGTGAATTACTTTCAAGGGGATATTCTCTTTCTGAGGCTATAGATAGCTTGGCCTATTATTTTCCAGCAGCCAGAAAGAAGGACATTAACCAATGTATTGTGGAATTGCGAGAAGGTTATCCACTGTACCAAATTCTTACCA
Source organism: Bacillus sp. 1NLA3E (assembly GCF_000242895.2). NCBI lineage: Bacteria > Bacillati > Bacillota > Bacilli > Caryophanales > Bacillaceae > Bacillus > Bacillus sp. 1NLA3E. The sequence continues at coordinate 3,403,407 of NC_021171.1, read as the reverse complement.
ACCTTCATTTCAATAAGAACTTGATAGGGTATGTTTATTTTGCTGAGCAGCACGGTGGATTAGCTGAGGCTTTTAAAGAAGGAAGCACAATTATGTTAAAACGAAGCCAGGATGTTCAGAGATTGATGAGGATGTTGTATTACCCTGCGATACTAATCTTTATAACAGCCATCCTGTTTTATTTTGTCGAACAAGTATTACTTCCGAAATTCACCTCTCTGTTTCAATCAATGGATTTAAAACAGAATTTGTTTACCCGTGTCATATATTTTTTCGGTGACATGGTCCCATACTTTTTAACGTTCCTTCTGGGTCTCACCATTATTCTATTTTTGTATTATATTTTCCGCATACGGCGTCAGTCACCACTCGACCGAAGAAATCAAATGGTGAAAATTCCTGTTATTGGTTCGTTTTGTAAATTGTTGTACACTCATTATTTTTCGGTTCAAATGAGCTATCTATTATCGGGTGGATTATCAGTTTTGGAAGCGTTGAGAATGTTTGAAAAAAATCTTGAGCAACCTTTTTATGGGCAAATTTGCTTAGAAATGAGGGGGAGGTTATCGAAGGGGGATAATTTAGAAATGATTATTTCCAGCTTCTCTGTTTTTGAAAAAGACCTTTCCCATATTGTCAAGCATGGTCAGGAAAAAGGAAAACTATCTCAAGAGCTTTCCTTTTACAGTAAGCATTGTGTGATGGTTTTAGAGGAAAAAACAGAAAGGTGGATAAAAACAATTCAACCTATTCTTTATATGATTATCGGTTTATTAATAGTGTCAATGTACTTAGCTATTTTGCTACCAATGTTTCACCTATTAGACGGAATATAAAGAGGAGTGAGTGAAATGAAAAATGAAAAAGGATTTACTCTAATAGAAATGATGATTGTCTTATTAATTATTTCAGTGTTACTAATTATTACGATTCCTAATGTTGCAAAGCATAATGCAAATATCAATACAAAAGGCTGTCAAGCTTATGTGAAAATGGTTGAAGCACAGGTCCAAGCGTACCATCTTGATCTTCAAAAATACCCAGCAAGTACCCAAGAGTTAATTGATGAGGGTTATTTAAAGAGTGGTGAAACAGCTTGTCCCGATAGTACCAATATTGTGATTGGGGCAGATGGGGAGGTAACCACGACTACAAGTGGTTCCTAATGAAATTGGATCAAAAAGGATTTACCTTGACTGAAATGTTGTTGGTTTTTTCCGTATTCCTCGTAATTTCTTCTATTACCCTCATCATGGTAAAACCTCAGTCTAACATGCTCGAAAAAAATTTATTTTTTTCCCAATTCAAATCTGATATTTTTTGGGCACAGCAGTATGCGATTTCAAATCAAACACAAATTACCGTAAACATCATGTCTGGAGGAAATTATTATTATTTCCGCGAAAAGGTAAGTGGACCGATTATATTGGAGAGGAAATATTCAGAAGGAGTAAAGATTACTGAGGGTTCTTTGCCACTTTACTTTCAATTTTCGGAGAGTGGAAACATCAATCGCTTCGGTTCCTTTTTTATTAGGATGGGGACTACAACCTATCGAATCACTTTCCAAATAGGAAAAGGGAGGTTTTATGTTACGAAGGAGTGAAGGTTATTTTTTGGCAGAATTGCTGTTGTCTTTAACGGCATGGTTCCTAATTACCGGTTTCTTACTTCCAATCGTGATTTTATTAAAGGAACAGGCAGTTCAAGTTTATTTAGAAAACACTGCAGTCCACTTGTTATATGACGAGATGGAGAGACAGATTAATGAGGGTTTCCTAGTTGGTAACAAGACTGAAATCTTAAATGGGATCATTTATGAGATAAGCTGGAGAGATGATACGTCACAAACCGAGGTGTGTGTCGAATATAAAGATGTCAACTCAATCCCCCATAAAAAATGTAAAAGTCCTGAATAGCAATGGATTTACATTGATTGAAATGTTGTTTGCTTTTTCAATTTTTTGTATCATCGTTTCCTTCCTCCCTTTATCCTTTCGATTGATGCTAAATGAGGTACCATTCGAAAAGAGAATCCAGCGCATGGAGTGGGAGGTTTTTACTAGTCAGATAAAAAAAGAAGTAAGAATGAGTACTAACATTACAGTTTTAAATCAAACCCTCTTATTACAAAAAGACGGTCAAACGATTATCTATGAAAAATACGGCACAAATTTAAGAAGAAGGGTAGATTATACGGGGCATGAAATTTTATTGCAGAATGTAGGAACTTTTCAATTTGAAAAGATTGGTAACGGTGTTCGAGTGAAAGTGGTTGATAAATATGGTCATGAATACAGGGAAGATTTTCAGGTTTTTATTCGAGATGTGGTTTCCTAAATGTTCATAAATCAAAAAGGGTTTACCTATCCGCTCTCACTTTGTATGCTCCTGCTTTTCTCAACATTTGTTTTGCTGCATACCCAACTATATTTGAATGAAAAGAAACTTGCCCATGAAACAGAAACCATTTTAAATCAAGAATATTATTTATTATCTTCAGTAAGAAAAATTGAAAGTCAGCTACGAAACGGGGAACCAATTAATAACTCAGGGGTCTTATCGTTTAGGGAGGGGAAAGTGGACTATATTAAAGAGGATTTGGGTGTTTCTTTAAAAATCACATTTACAATGACCCTTAACACTGGTGAAAAATCAATAGGTTTTGGTTATTATGACAAGAACCTAAAAAAAATGATTAAATGGGTGGAGAAGAACTGATTGGAGCTAAAAAATTGGGTAGCAGAATGTCGGTTGACTTAAATGTTAGAAATTGGGCATGCTTATACTGGTAGGAATATGGAGGTATGCTCAATGAAATCAAATGATTACGTCAAATATATTACGCAAACGTTTGTTAAATATATTGATCAACCAAAAGACGAGCGAAAAAAACACAAGTATCAAAAGAAGGATGTTAAAGAACCATTTCTTTTCCATTGGTTCGGGGTCATCCCGTTCCTTTTAATCTCTTTGTTCAAACGGAAGCATTAACTTTTGTGGAGACTGGCTAACTTTGGCTAGTCTCCTTTCCTTTTGTGCCTTGATAGGGACGCTTCCATTCCTAGTTAAATGGCCTTTTCTGTTAAGTAAAACAAACCTCCGTTGATAATGGAGATATTTATTTTTGGTTCATACTGATCTTGTAGGGCGGATTTTTCATTTTCATATCCTTCTTTGTTCTCATCATCCTCGTAAAAGTGCTGTAACAATTCTAGATCCTGCTGCCACCTATTTTTTGCTTCCTCCGCCCAGGTATGATCTTCTAGTTCAAGCGCCCTTTTCAAATAATGCTCTATTCTCGTGATTCCGCTTTTGGGCATCACGAGCGGGGATAGGGTGAAAAAATAATCCGGGATTTTTGGTGTCAATGAAATTCCCAGTAGTTTATCGTGAAAATTTTCAACGATCATCCCATTAATTAGATGTAGACCTATTGATTTAAATACATCCCGCTTTCGGTCACACTGATACGATATTTTAACATTTAACACCAGCCAAGGAAATAAGGGGGTTTGTTTTCCAATATTATGTCCGTTCCCCTCGTAGAGTCTGATATAGCCAGCTAAGCTCTTGGTGGATTGGAAAATTTGGTGAAGGCGCGGAGAACCAAAATGGATTGTTTCTCCTTTCAGATTGTCTGGGACGATTTGCGGGTTTGTAATAAAAGTGAGTTTCATTGGGTTTGGACTTCCACCGGTTTTTTCAAGGTAATGCCAATAAAAGGGGCGGTTCATTAGTTCTTTATCCAGCTCGTTCGTTAACTGTACGACCATGTAACCTTGACCACTTTCCTCAATTTCACAGCTGTTCGAATGAAAATACTGTTCCAAAAAATTATGAATTTCCTGCTGCTGCATTTATTTCACCTGCTTTCATTTCTTCCGCAAATTGAATCATTGAGGTTAAATTTTCCATTTTAATCCGCATTTCACCTTCAGATGAGGAGTGGCCAAATATATCGATCATATGATCTTCGAAATTTCCAAACTCTAATCGCGTTAATATATCATCCAACTCACCCACTACTTTTTCGAAAAGATGAATTTTTTCATATAAGAGTTTTAAGATATGTTCTTCGACCGTATCTTTAGTAGCGAAGTTATAAATCAAAACATCTTTTTCTTGACCAAGTCGGTGAATACGTCCAATCCTTTGTTCAAGTCTCATAGGATTCCAAGGCAAGTCAAAATTGATAATATGATTGCAAAACTGGAGGTTTATTCCTTCACCACCTGCCTCTGTAGCAATCAGCACTTGGGCCTGTTTTTGGAAAAGTTCTCGCATCCAGTCTTTTTTACCACGTTTGAAACCACCCCGAAATGGTACGGACGAAATCCCATGCTGCTTTAAAAACCATTGTAAATACATTTGTGTTGCGCGATATTCCGTAAAAATGATTACTTTATCATTGGCTGATTGTATTAATTCCAACGCTTTATTCGCTTTTGTGTTGGTTTGAATCGCCTCCACTTTGTTTATTAATGATTGAATCATTTCTTGGTAAAAGATTGAAGGCGATTCTTGTTTTTTAAGCATATTTTTTAAGGTAAAGTATACCGCTTCTCTACTGCTACAGGCTTCTCGCTGCAGGGTCATAAGTGAAAACTGGCTTGAAGTCATCCAATCGCCATCGGAACGGAGGCCAGAAATTGAATCATAAAGGTCGCGTTCCTCGTTTGTAAATTCAATTGGAATAGTTTCGACTAGTCGTTTTGTCCACTCTATTCCCGTGTCAGCTCGGCGATTCCGAATCATCACTTTATTGACAAGCTCCTTTAAGTGCTCATCATCATTAATCGATCTTGCGTCACGTTTGTATTTTTCAAAAAAGGCCGATTCATTCCCTAAATGGCCAGGTTTAAGTAAGGATACAAGATTAAAAATTTCCTCAATCCGGTTTTGGATGGGAGTGGCTGTAAGGAGTAAGCAAAATTTCTTTTTTAAGCTTTGAACAAACTCATAGTTTTTTGTTTTATTGTTTTTGAGCTTATGAGCTTCGTCGATAATAATTAAATCATAGTTTTGTTCGAAAATTATCTCACGGTGGGGGCTGCGTTTTGCCGTATCGATAGACGAAACGACTACATCATATTGTTCCCAAACATAGCTTTTTCGTTGGGATATAGCAGGAATAAAAAACTTTGTATTCAATTCCGACACCCACTGGGTAACGAGTGAAGCCGGGACAAGGATCAATACTTTTTTTACAAGACCGCGAATCATATATTCTTTTAAAATTAAACCGGCCTCAATTGTCTTACCAAGTCCTACCTCATCGGCTAAAATGGCTTTACCATTCATATTCTCGACTACTTGTTTAGCGACCTCGAGCTGGTGAGGCAACGGGGTTAAATGAGGAAGATGTTTAGGTGCTTGAAGTCCTTCGAATTCTGGAATGACGGTGTGCTGTTCCACATCCACGGCTAATTTGAATAGTTCCCAGTTTCCCCATGGGCCGTCATTGATCATTCTTTGCAAAAATTCATCCTGCCATGAAGAATCAAAATTGATTTGCACGGACATATATTACAGCTCCTTTTAATTAAATAAATATATTGCTCGACCAGGCTTAGCAATGGTAGGATGAAAATAGTTGATAATATTTTGAAATTTGCCACATTAGTAAGTTTTAAAATAATGTCATCTTATATTCCGTATCATTTGGGTATTATCGTACCCATTCTTTAAAAAAATATTGATGCGAATGATAACAAGGGGAGAGACTACTTTAAGTAGCGCCGAAGGAGCAAGCAGATTAGTGAATCTCTCAGGCAAAAGAACTCTTGTTTGACGCACCTCTGGAGAGCGCTCCTTTTAATGGAGCCACCAAAGGGGAAAGCCGGTAACGGTAAACTCTCAGGTACTAGGACAGAGACCACTCGTTAGATAAACGGGAGGTTTCTGTCCTTTTTTTATTTTGGCTGTGTTAAAGCTCAATGTTGATTTTTTGCACAATGTTGATTGGAGCGGATATAGCGGAGACTCCTGCGGGAGCAGCGGGACAGGTGAGACCACACAGGCGCTTAAGCGCCGAGGAGGCTCACCGCCCGCCCCGCGGAAAGGGAGCGCCTGGAGGGAAATCAACATTCTAGTAACAGAGCCTTTATTTTTAGGAAAAGGGCAAAACACCGCTAACTATTGTTGAGGGGGAAAACAATGTCACAGTTGAAACGAACACCTTTATTTGATGTTTACAAACAATATGGCGCGAAAACGATTGATTTTGGAGGGTGGGAACTTCCAGTCCAATTTTCTGGGATTAAGGAGGAACATGAGGCAGTTAGAACAAAAGCAGGTATATTTGATGTTTCCCATATGGGGGAAATTGATGTAACTGGTCCTGACAGTCTTGCTTATCTCCAAAAAATGATGACGAATGATGTTTCACAATTAAATATTGGATCCGCACAGTACACCGCGATGTGTTATGAAAATGGTGGAACTGTAGACGATTTACTTATTTATAAATTGGCGAAGGATCATTTCCTTCTAGTTGTAAATGCCTCAAATATTGAAAAAGACTTCCAATGGTTAACCAAACACCTTAATGGAGATGTCCGCCTTGTTAATTTTTCAGAAAAAACGGCGCAATTGGCTTTACAAGGTCCAGCGGCAGAACGAGTATTGCAAAAACTTGCGAAAGGGACGAACTTAAGTGAGATTGGCTTTTTCCAATTTCAAACCGATGTAATGTTGAATGAAGCTCAGGCTTTGGTGTCAAGGACGGGGTATACCGGAGAAGATGGGTTTGAAATCTATTGTGATACCGAAGATGTTGCGACCATATGGAACGATATTTTAGCAGTGGGTAGCGCTGATGGAGTGATCCCATGTGGATTAGGTGCTCGAGATACACTTCGGTTTGAGGCCATGCTTGCCCTGTACGGACAGGAACTCTCCTCTGATATAACCCCAATCGAGGCTGGAATTGGCTTTGCGGTTAAGGTAAATAAAGAAGCTGATTTTATTGGGAAATCAGTATTAAAGGCGCAGAGAGAGAATGGAGCTTCTAGAAAGCTAGTTGGATTGGAAATGATTGATCGGGGGATTCCGAGACACGGATATCCAGTTTTCAAGGATGGGAGGAAAATCGGTGAAGTGACTACAGGTACACAATCCCCAACTTTAAAAAGAAATATTGGTTTAGCTTTATTACAAGTTGAATATACGCCATTAGGTACTGTGGTCGAAGTAGAAATTCGTGGCAAACAATTGAAGGCCCAAATCGTCAAAATGCCTTTTTATAAAAAAAAGGTTAAGTAAATTTTTATTTGGGAGGAATGATGAATGAAGCATCGCTATTTACCCATGACAGAAAATGATAAGACTGAAATGCTAGCAGCAATAGGCGTTAATTCCGTCGGTGAGTTGTTCAGCGATATTCCAGAACAAGTTAGGTTTAAAGGCGAGTACCAGATCAAGGAAGCAAAATCAGAGCCAGCATTATTGAAGGAACTTACCATATTAGCTGGGAAAAATGCAGATTTAAAATCACACACATCGTTCCTTGGAGCCGGAGTCTACGATCATTACATTCCAACGATTGTTGACCATGTTATATCACGCTCAGAATTTTACACAGCCTATACCCCGTATCAGCCGGAAATTTCGCAAGGCGAGCTTCAAGCTATATTCGAATTTCAAACAATGATTTGTGAGTTAACTGGAATGGATGTGGCTAACTCTTCAATGTATGATGGGGGAACTGCATTGGCAGAGGCCGCAAGCCTGTGTGCTGGTCAAACACGACGGAAAAAAGTACTAGTTTCAAGTACAGTCCATCCAGAAGCCAAAGAAGTATTAAAGACTTATGCGAGAGGCCAATATCTCGAGGTCATCGAAATCCCATACATGGATGGAGTTACTGATTTAGTCTCTCTTCAGGAGTTAACTACTGATGATGTTGCCGCTGTAATCATTCAATATCCAAACTTTTTCGGTAGAATTGAACCATTAAAGGAAATTGAAGAAATTACTCATGCCAAAAAGGCGATGTTTGTCGTCTCTAGCAATCCACTTTCGCTTGGAGCATTAACTCCACCGGGGAAATTCGGGGCTGATATCGTGGTAGGGGATGCACAACCGTTTGGTATCCCTACAGCGTTCGGTGGACCACATTGCGGATATTTTGCTGTGACCACTAAGCTAATGCGAAAAGTACCAGGTAGACTTGTCGGTCAAACAGTAGATGAAGGCGGACGCCGTGGTTTTGTCCTAACCCTCCAAGCAAGAGAACAGCACATTCGCCGTGATAAAGCGACATCGAATATATGTTCAAACCAAGCCCTAAACGCATTAGCAGCATCCGTGGCAATGACCGCCCTTGGAAAGCAAGGCGTTAAAGAAATGGCATTAGCTAATATTCAAAAGGCACATTATGCGAAAAATGCTTTGGCGGAAAAGGGATTTGAGATTGCTTTTAATGGGCCGTCATTTAATGAATTTATCATTAAACTTGGGAAACCTGTTAAGCCAGTGAATCAAAACTTGCTTAAAAAGGGAATCATCGGTGGTTTTGATCTAGGCCGGGATTACCCAGAACTGGATGGCCACATGTTAATCGCAGTAACGGAATTACGGACAAAACAAGAAATCGATCAATTTGTAAAAGAATTGGGGGAGCATCATGCCTAAACAGGATCAAGCACTGATTTTTGAGTCAAGCACACCAGGCCGCATTGGTTATAGTCTGCCGGAAATGGATATCCCAGTTGTTGATTTAGCTGAATTGATCCCAGTAGGATATTTGCGTGAGAAAGAGCCGGAACTTCCAGAAGTTTCAGAGCTTGATATAATGCGTCATTATACTGCACTCTCAAGACGAAATCATGGGCTCGATTCAGGATTTTACCCCCTTGGTTCTTGTACAATGAAATATAATCCAAAGATTAACGAGTCGGTTGCAAGGTTTAACGGCTTCGCCCACCTACACCCTCTTCAAGATGAAAGCTCAGTTCAAGGAGCACTTGAGCTTCTATATGACCTGCAACAGCATTTAAAAGAGATTACGGGGATGGATGAGGTGACTCTCCAACCAGCAGCAGGTGCTCACGGGGAATGGACAGGGTTAATGTTGATTCGTGCCTTCCATGAAGCCAATGGGGATCTAAAACGGACTAAAGTAATTATCCCTGATTCGGCGCATGGAACAAATCCTGCATCAGCTACGGTTGCGGGGCTTGAAACCATTACGGTGAAATCGAATGAAAAGGGTCTTGTTGACCTCGAAGATTTAAAACGGGTAGTTGGTGAAGACACAGCTGCCTTAATGTTGACAAATCCAAACACACTTGGATTGTTTGAAGAGAATATATTAGAGGTAGCCACAATTGTTCATGATGCAGGTGGAAAGCTTTATTATGACGGCGCTAATCTAAATGCGGTCTTATCAAAAGCACGACCAGGAGATATGGGTTTTGATGTTGTTCATTTGAATTTGCACAAAACTTTTACTGGCCCACATGGTGGTGGAGGACCTGGTTCAGGTCCAGTTGGGGTGAAGACAGAGCTGATTCCGTTTTTGCCGAAGCCTCTTATTGATAAGCATGGAGACGAATATGTCCTAGATTATAATCGTCCACAATCAATCGGGCGTGTGAAACCGTATTATGGGAACTTTGGAATTAATGTTCGTGCCTACACCTATATTCGCTCAATGGGCCCAGACGGTCTGAAGGCGGTAACTGAATATGCGGTGTTAAATGCAAATTATATGATGAGGCGGCTCGCAACCTATTATGATTTGCCGTTTGATAAGCATTGTAAGCATGAATTCGTATTAAGCGGAAGCCGCCAGAAAAAGCTCGGTGTTCGCACACTTGATATTGCCAAACGACTGCTTGATTTTGGCTATCATCCACCAACGATTTATTTTCCATTAAACGTCGAAGAATGTATCATGATTGAACCGACGGAAACAGAATCGAAGGAAACGTTAGATGCTTTTATAGATGCGATGATTCAAATCGCTATAGAAGCTGAGGAAACTCCAGAAATCGTTCAAGAGGCTCCGCACACGACGGTTGTCGGTCGGATGGATGAGGCTTTGGCAGCCCGTAAGCCGGTATTAAGGTATCAAAAGCAGTGATTATATATTTAAAGAAGAAATGGTAATAAAACAGGAGACCTTCCCATCAATGCGGGAAGGTCTCATTTTTTTAAAAATAATCATCGAGGATGAGTCCAATGGCTGATAATAAATTTAAAACAGAGCGGAACAATATATCACAAAGTAACTAAAGGGAATGATATTTATGAAAAGGCTTGTTTTTTCTCTATTAATGATTTTTGCGTTGTTTGCTCCAACTCGAGTTTTGGGAGTACAAAAAGTGCCAATCCTTGTTTATCATTCGATCGATGCGTTCAACGGCCATGGTTCTAGAGAGTTGTATGTGACACCAGAAAACTTTTTAAAACAAATCCTGTATTTAAAAAATCACGGTTATACTTTATTAACATTTGAGAATTGGCAGGATATCAACAAGGTGGAGAAACCTGTTTTTATTACCATCGATGATGGATATAAAAATAATGAGAACGTTTTTGCCATTTTTCAAAAGGTAAAGGATGAACGGTTTAACCCAAGAGCGACCCTCTTTGTGATTTCAGATTTTATTGGAAAGCAAAATAGATTATCAAAATTGGAATTGAAAAGGATGGTCGATTCAGGTATGTTTTCGATTCAGTCTCATACTGCGACACATCTAGATTTAACAAAAAATCCAGATTTTGAAAATGAGTTAAAGGGTTCAAAAGAAAAAATTCAAAAGATTACAGGGAGGCCGGTTATCGCACTTAGTTATCCATATGGGAATTATAATAATCGTGTCATTTCCGAAACGAAAAAGTATTATCAATTTGGACTTACTACTACACCAAGTTTATTTTCAAAAAAGGGAATCGAAAACGAAAATTTCTTCCTCCCACGAATCTATGTAAAATATTCAACAACGCTAGACGACTTTGCTAACATTGTAAAATGATTAATTTTTATTAGAAAATAAAAAGCACTCTCTTATTTAATTAGAAAGTGCCCTTTTTTATTTAGTGAGAACCAGAGGTATTTATGCTTTTTAAATGTTTTTCTTCAATTTTTTTCTCGATTCTTTCCATTTCGAAAGGGTTCGTTTCGATTTCTAACCTGTTTTGATTAACGAGTTGTTGAAAGTTTTTGCGATTTCTTCTTTTCATTGTCATTTCCCTCTTTAATTTACATCATAACAGTAGTGTTAATGATGTGAACGGGTGAAATATTACAATTTTTCGAACACTTAAAAAAGGCAATAGTTTCATCAGTTCTTAACAACAACCGTTAACATTGCGTTTCATAAAAATAGGCTGTATTAAAGCTCAATGCTGATTTTTTGCACAATGTTGATTGGAGTGGAAGGCACGAAGACTCCTGCGGGAGTAGCGGGACAGGTGAGACCCCACAGGCGCTTAAGCGCCGAGGAGGCTCACCGCCCGCCCCGCGGAAAGCGAGTGCCTGGAACGGAAATCAACATTCTTGTTTAACAGAGCCTATAAAATAAAAGGCTGATCGATGGATCAGCCTTTTGGTTAAAAGATCATTGTTATTTTGCTTTTACTTTACCTGTCCAAAGTTTGAACCCGCCTTTTAGATGCGATAGTTCTTTGTAGCCTCTTCTATATAAGAATTGAGCTGCGCGCCCACTTCGCATGCCACTTTGACAATACAAGTATACAGGTTTATCTGGGCGAATTTCCTTCATACGCATTTTCATTTGCGAAAGAGGGATGTTTCTAGCTCCAAGAATATGCCCTGCTTCAAATTCATTCGGTTCACGAACATCAATCAATTGTGCTTTCCGATAACCAGCACGAAATTCTTCTTCTGTCAGGGTTTTAACAATTTTTCGCTGATAGAGCCATGTGAAGACAGAGTAAATTAAAAAAGCTCCGGTAATGATTAGAAGGAAATATAGTGTATCCAATGTTCCTGCTCCTTTCAAGCTTTCATAAGCCAACTTATATTATATAAGGCGAACCACTTAAGAGTAAAGGGAATCCCAAAAAAACTTTGCGGAAAATGAACCAAAATCGTCTTGTTTTGTTTTTAGCAAATGTTTGCTAGAATGTTACCATTGACAGTTTATTAACATAAAGAAGAGGTTTTTGTATGAAAAAAGAAAAAGAAGTTTGGCGTTTCATTGATTCAGGTGATTGCTCACCATCTTTTAATATGGCTTTAGATGAGGTACTTTTACAATGGCATAGTGAAGGGAAAATCCCACCAACTATCCGGTTCTATGGCTGGAATCCTGCGACTTTATCGATTGGTTATTTTCAAAAGGTGGGCAGGGAGATTGATATGGATTCAGTAAAAAAACATGATCTTGGATTTGTCCGCCGTCCAACTGGTGGGCGTGGTGTCCTTCATGAACATGAGCTAACATATAGTGTTATTGTCTCCGAAGATCATCCGCAAATGCCCAAAACGGTTACAGAGGCGTATCGTGTCATTTCTGAAGGCATCTTAAAGGGGTTTCATCACTTAGGACTTGAAGCGTATTTTGCAGTTCCAAAGACGGAGGATGAAAGAGATTCCTTAAAAAATCCACGATCTGCTGTTTGTTTTGATGCCCCAAGTTGGTATGAACTAGTTGTTGAAGGACTGAAAGTTGCTGGGAGTGCTCAAACAAGGCAAAAAGGTGTCATCCTTCAGCATGGTTCAATCCTTTTGGACCTTGATGAGGATAAACTTTTTAGTTTATTCCAGTACCCAAGTGAGCGAGTGAAAGAACGGATGCAAATGGCTTTTAAAAATAAAGCAGTTGCCATTAATGATATTAGCCCTCGGCGGATTACTCTCTCTGAAGCGAAGGAAGCGTTTAGAAAGGGTTTTATCGAAGGGTTAAATATTGAACTCGAGCCATATCAGCTTTCCGCTGAAGAATTAGAGGTTGTAAATAAGCTTGCACAAGTCCGGTATGAAAATGATAAATGGAATTATAAACGTTAAAAAAAGGCGAGGAATCGCTTTTTTATTTTGAATGATAATATTTTCTGATAAAGGAAAGTGCAACCTTCAAATTTTGTTGAAATTTCTCTTTTTATGAGGAATTCCCTAGTATTTCTCTCATATTCTCCATTTTATACTTATTTTTATGTTTGACAAAATAATGATTTGTAAGCTTCAACACAATATGTAGTAGTGTCGAAAATATTCACAATACTATATGTTGAATTAAACCTTTGATTATGATAACTTTAGATTTAACAAACAACTAGATTTACAAATGGTTCTATTATTTTCTTATTAAGAGAAAAAGTAGGACAATTTTTTTGAAGGAGATGTGATCATGTCTGTTGTGCTACCCCAAAAATTGAATATGAACATTGAAAGATTGAACGAGGATATCCGATTATTTCCACAGGTTCATCCGATTACTCCCGATATGAAGATTACGCATAAAGGGGTATCAAAGCTGGTAATGCTGGATCGGTATACGTTTAAAGATACTGAGAAAATTACCTTAACAACTGGAGATTTCGTCGTTCTAACGATTAAAGAAGACCCAAAATTCCCAGCACGCGGACTTGGTTTCATTCTTGATATTGATTGGGAAAGTAAATCTGCAAAAGTTTTGGTAGATGAGGAATTCCGTGGGGTCCTTGATGATCCTGAAGAAGCTGCAACTGGTGTGATCAAGCGACCACTTGACGTAATTGAGAAGCCGCTCGAGGTATTTTATGAGCAGATTGCAAAACGGAATGCAACTGGGCTTGCTTCTGTTGAAAAGACAGATGAAAAGCGGAAAGAATGGTTTGATAAGTTCTATCAAGAGCTTGTGAATTTGAACTTTATTCCGGCTGGTCGTGTTCTTTATGGAGCAGGTGCAGAAACAGAAGTTACGTTCTTTAACTGTTACGTTATGCCATTTGTACCGGATTCTCGTGAAGGAATTTCTGAACACCGTAAACAGGTAATGGAAATCATGAGCCGTGGTGGTGGGGTTGGAACAAATGGTTCAACTTTACGTCCACGAAACACACTGGCAAAAGGTGTAAATGGAAAATCATCTGGATCAGTTTCATGGTTAGATGATATTGCTAAGTTGACGCATCTAGTTGAACAAGGTGGATCAAGACGTGGTGCTCAGATGATTATGCAATCGGACTGGCATCCTGACATTATTGAATTTATTATTTCTAAAATGCAAAATCCAAGAATTTTGCGCTTTTTGATTGAAAATACAAAAGATGAAATGATTAAAAAATTAGCAAAAGATAAATTAAAATTCACTCCATTAACTGAGCAAGAAAACGCGATGTACCAAGGAATTGTAAATTACAAAAGCATTCCTGGTTATGGTGGATTCAGCCAACAGATTATCGCTGACGCTGAAGAAAAGCTTCGCATCGGTGGAACTTACAGTGTTCATAACTCTGAATTCTTAACAGGAGCAAATATTTCCGTTTGCTTAACTAAAGAATTTATGACTGCCGTAGAAAATGACGGTGAATACGAGCTTCGCTTCCCAGATGTTGAAAGCTATGATTCGGAAGGCATGAAGATTTACAATGAAGAATGGCACAAAGTTGGCGACGTTCGTGAATGGGAAAAACTCGGCTACAAAGTGCGCACCTACAAGAAAATTAGAGCAAAAGAGCTTTGGAATCTAATCAATATTTGTTCAACATATTCAGCAGAACCAGGTATTTTCTTTATCGACAACGCTAACGAAATGACCAATGCCCAGGCGTACGGTCAAAAGGTTGTAGCAACGAATCCGTGTGGGGAGCAACCACTCGCACCTTATTCTGTCTGTAATCTTGCAGCAGTAAATTTAGCTGAAATGGCAGATAAGCAAACTAAAACAGTTAATTATGAAAAACTAATCCGTACGGTTGAAGTTGGAGTCAGGATGCAAGATAACGTAATTGAAGCAACTCCATACTTCCTTGACGAAAATAAAACGCAAGCACTTGGAGAGCGCCGTGTTGGACTTGGTGTAATGGGTTTACATGACCTACTTATCTATTGTGAAACAGAGTACGGTTCTGAGGCCGGAAACAAGTTGGTCGATAAAGTGTTTGAAACAATCGCAACAACTGCATATAGGACATCAGTAGAACTTGCAAAAGAAAAGGGTAGCTTCCCATTCTTACAAGGAAACTCCCAAGCAGATACGAATCGTCTACGGGATGCATTCATTCACACAGGCTTCCTGAAAAAAATGCCTGAAGACATTCGTAATTCGATCTTAGAATATGGTATTCGTAATTCACACTTACTGACTGTTGCTCCCACAGGATCTACTGGGACAATGGTTGGGGTATCCACAGGATTGGAACCATATTTTTCCTTTTCTTATTACCGAAGTGGTCGACTCGGTAAATTTATTGAAGTTAAGGCAGAAATCGTTCAAGAATATTTGGATCAACATCCGGAGGCAGATCCTGAAAGCCTTCCAAACTGGTTTGTCGCAGCGATGGAGCTTGCACCTGAAGCCCATGCTGACGTACAGTGTATCATCCAGCGCTGGATTGACAGTTCCATTAGTAAAACAGTTAATGCGCCAAAGGGCTACAGCGTAGAACAAGTTGAAAAATTATATGAGCGTTTATACAAAGGCGGTGCTAAAGGTGGTACCGTATATGTTGACGGTTCACGTGACAGCCAAGTATTAACATTAACAGCCGAAGAAAATAGCTTTGAAGAATCAAAAACAATTTTCAAAGAAAAAGCAAAACAACACGTTGTTCTTGTGGATACTATTAGTGAACTTCGCTCAACAAATATGACAATCGGATCTGAAGTCGGCAACACTTGTCCTGTCTGTCGTAAAGGTCAAATAGAAGAAATGGGCGGTTGCAATACCTGTACGAATTGTGGCGCGCAATTAAAATGCGGTTTGTAAACTAATATGCAAAAGAGGATGGGAATAACTTTTCCCTCCTCTTTTTTTTGTTTTCCGGCTGTTTTGCTCATACTAGAAAAATGCACTCACTAATGAAGAAAAGAGGAAAAAAATGGAGCCATTTATCCCTCAGCTTGTCTATATTGAGCCGCAAGCATTAGAGTACCCAATTGGAAGAGAACTGAAAGAGAAATTCACCAAAATGGGATTAGAAATTCGTGAAACCACCTCACATAATCAGATTCGTGGTATTCCTGGTGATAATGAGTTACAACAATATCGAAACGCCAAGTCCACACTTGTAGTGGGTGTTAGGAGAACGTTAAAATTTGATACATCTAAGCCGTCGGCAGAATATGCGATCCCGCTTGCCACTGGATGCATGGGTCACTGTCATTATTGTTACTTACAGACCACACTCGGTAGCAAACCATACATCCGGACCTACGTCAATTTAGACGATATTTTTGCTCAAGCTCAAAAATATATGGATGAAAGAAAACCAGAAATTACTCGATTTGAAGCAGCATGTACATCCGATATTGTGGGGATAGACCATTTAACTCATTCGTTGAAAAAAACTATAGAGTTTTTTGGACAATCAGAGTTGGGAAAATTACGGTTTGTTACAAAATTTCATCATGTCGACCATTTGTTGGATGCAAAGCATAATGGAAAAACACGTTTTAGATTTAGTGTGAATTCCAGGTATGTCATCAAGAATTTCGAACCGGGAACTTCTTCCTTCGATGAAAGGCTTGAAGGGGCTAGAAAGGTTGCCCACGCTGGGTATCCCCTTGGTTTTATCGTTGCCCCAATCTATATGCATGAAGGCTGGCAGGAAGGCTATTACGAGCTTTTTGATCGGCTAAGTCATGCTTTACAAGGAGTGGACTTGAAGGGGTTAACCTTTGAACTAATTCAGCATCGTTTTACAAAGCCAGCGAAAAGGGTCATTGAAAAAAGATACCCGAAGACTAAGCTAGAGATGGATGAGGAAAAGCGAAAATATAAATGGGGTAGATATGGAATTGGAAAATATGTTTATCCAACAGCCGAAGCCCAGGATCTTGATCAGACACTACGACAATATATTGGATCATTTTTTCCAGAAGCAGAAATAGAATATTTCACTTAAATAACTTGTACGCCGTACTATTTTTTCATGTAAGTGCTTAAAGATGTATCGAAGGAATACATCGATGGGAGTGGCTAACATGCTAATAGACGGTGTTTTTTCAGGTGGTGGTATCAAAGGCTTTGCCTTAATAGGTGCTTATGAAGAGGTTGAAAAAAAGGGTTTCCAGTTTGCAAGGTTAGCTGGAACAAGTGCAGGATCGATTATTGCAGCGTTAGTGACCGCAGGTTATACGAGCAAGGAAATATATAACCACCTTGATGGGCTTAACTTAAAGATGTTTATGGATGTGGGGAGAAGTTTAATTCCATTTCCGTTGGCTAAATGGCTTCTTGTTTATTGGAGGATGGGTTTATATAAAGGAAATCATTTGGAGAATTGGTTAACGGAAAAATTAGCAGCAAAAGGATTGCGAACTTTTTCAGATCTCCCTCCTCATACACTACGTATCATTGCATCGGACTTAACAAGCGGTCAAATGTTAGTATTACCAGATGACCTTACAAAGTATGGGATATCACAAGGCTCTTTTCCTATTGCAAAAGCGATTCGAATGAGTTGTAGTCTTCCATATTTTTTTGAACCAGTTAAATTAAAAACACCGACTGGAACTAATGTTGTGGTGGATGGTGGGGTGTTAAGTAATTTTCCAATGTGGTTATTTGATCAGGATCATATAAAAAAAATTCGGCCCGTTCTTGGAATTAAATTATCGAACCGTTCACAAGATCTTCCAAAAAAAAATATCAATAATGCTGTTAAACTTTTTGAAGCTTTATTTGAAACGATGAAAAATGCACATGATGCTAGGTATATTTCAAGAAAACACGAAAAGAATATTATTTTTATCCCCACAAAGGGAGTTATTAGTTTCGACCTCCAACTAACTGAGGAGGAAAAGCAAGCACTCATGGTATTAGGCAGGAACTCGGCGACAACCTTTTTTAAGACATGGAGTTATTAGCAAAAAAACTTAAAAGAAAAATCGAGTCAAAAAGAGGCTCGATTTTTCTTTTTACCTTTTTTTCCTTCAATGACAGTCAAATGAGCTGTAGGTTTTTTCTTTGATTTCATGTTTTTTTTCATGGTTGTGATCGGAGATACAGACCGGCGCGTCCCTTGACCTGATTCTTTTTGATGTAACCTTTTCTTTGACCTTTTTGCAGCCTTAACAAATGCCCGTTGCTCTCGCTTCTCAGGGTTGGAATTGTAAAACCGTGTTACGATAAAATAAACTGCCGTGCCAACGATAAGTACGACAGCTATACTTTTTAAAAAACCGGTCGGATTGGCAATATAATTACCAGCGACCCCAATAGCTGCCAAAATAATGAGTCCCATTACAATTAAAAGTGAAGTCCGATTTTTCAAGAAAGCCACCTCCCTAAGAGCATAATGAGCAAAAATAACCATTTTTAAACTACAAAGGTAAAGACTTTAGACAATTTCTTCACTTACACCATTTTCTTCTGTCTCTTTCTCTCGCTTTAAAAGTTCTTGAAAAGAAAGAATTGCCACTTCTACTTGTTCATCATTCGGTTCTTTTGTGGTAAGCATCTGTAGCCATAAGCCAGGCAACCCCAGCCATTTTAATACAGGAAGACTTCTCACCTTATTGGTTAGTTGTAACACTTCAAAAGAAATCCCTAATACAACTGGAATCAAGGCTACTCGGTTGACTAGCCGATACCACAATGGATCTGTTGGGACAAACATATAAATAAACACCCCAATAATTACGGTAAATAAAATGAAGCTACTGCCACAACGGTAATGAAGGCGTGGTTGGGATTGGACATTCGTAACTGTTAATTCCAAACCGTTTTCAAAGGTATTAATTACTTTATGCTCTGCACCGTGGTATTGAAACACCCTTTTGATAATTGGGGTAAAGGACACAAAATATATATATGAAAGGAGCAATAAAAGCTTAAAAAAACCTTCAACAAGAACTTGAGCAAAATGCCCAGGGAAAACAGGCTTGGTCATAGCTGCTAGAAAAACAGGAATCAGTGTAAAAATAAATTTTCCAAATAAGAAAGAAATGACACCAATGGTCGCAACCCCAAGATACATAGCCAATTTTGAAGTTTCCTGTTCTTTAAGAAGATGGTCCTCATTTGGATCCACATCGTACCTTTCCGTGGAAAAGTTTAAGTGTTTTGATCCATTAGCGCTGGCTTCAACTATTGCCACAATTCCTCTAATAAATGGGATACGCTTTAAATAAGCGGCAGTTGGATTGGTTTTTCGAGGTAAATGATAATAATCGATTGATGAATCTTTCCTTCGGACAGCAGTAACATAGTGATGTTTTCCGCCAAACATCACCCCTTCAACAACTGCCTGACCTCCGTAAATCGGTTTTTGTTCTTTTGCCATGGGTGTTAACACCAACCTATATTCTGTGATTTGACATAACAGCAAGAAAAGAAACTGTTCCTATCTATATTTATTCTACTAAAAAATAGATAAAACCTCTAGGCTGGAAGATTTCTTTTATTTTAAGTAGTAAGAATGAATAGTTTGTTAAATTTTATTGCTATGCAATGGAATAAATCCTCGTGGACATAATAGAAAATGGAGGTGTATAAAATGGCGGAAGAGCAAGCGAAATTGGAACAAGCAGAACAAGAAAAGCCATTATCATTTATGGCTATGGTCGTAACGATTGGGTTTGTTGGAGGAGTTTTTTGGAGTGCACTTGCTTATTTAGCATATGTGTTAAACTTTACTGAAATTCGACCTAGTGTCATTATTGAACCTTGGACAATTGGGGCATGGAAAGAAGAATGGTTGGGCACAGTTATATCCATTATATTACTTGGTGTTGTTTCGATAGGTGTTGCCATATTATATTACGTGACATTGAGGAAATTTGGAAGCATGTGGGTAGGGATAGGATATGGAGTTGCTCTGTTTTTACTGGTGTTTTTTGTATTAAACCCAATATTCCCAGGAATTCAGCCATTCAATGACCTAAAAAAAATGACTGTCATTACGTCTATTTGCTTTTATATATTATACGGGGTATTTATTGGATACTCGATTTCCTATGAAGAAAGCGAAATCCGAAATAGTGAGAAAAAGGAAAATGAGGTTCCTTCATAAGGGTTCGAGTAGTACGGACAAAATTAATTATGATAAAATGAACATATTCGATTTTGATTTAGAATCGGGTATTAGTTTGAATTAACGAGAAATAGATAACAAAATACCCCCTGATTCGCAAAGGAGAGGAAATACGATGGAAAAGCTTGAGAAATTGCGTTCAAATTTTGATAATCTTGGAATTGATGCTCTTCTGATAACCAGTCCTTATAATCGTCGCTATATGACTAATTTTACCGGGACTGCAGGAGTTGTCCTTATTTCCAAGGAAAATGCATTATTTATTACTGATTTCCGCTACATTGAACAAGCCTCAAAACAATGTGAAGGTTACACAATTGTTAAACACGGTAGTTCTTTGCGGGAAGAAATAGCTAACCAAACTGAAAAATTAGGGATTAAAAACCTGGGATTTGAGCAGGATTATGTTTCTTTTTCAGATTATAGTTCCTATAATGATGCTATAAAAGCAGAGTTAGTGCCAATTTCAGGAATAATAGAAAAGTTGCGCTTGATTAAGACGGATTCAGAGATTAAGATATTAAAGGAAGCAGCGGATATTGCAGATGCCGCATTTAAGCACATATTAGACTTCATTCTCCCAGGCTTAACAGAGCTTGAGGTGTCAAATGAATTAGAGTTCTTTATGAGAAAAGCTGGGGCAACATCATCTTCCTTTGATACAATTGTCGCTTCAGGACTTCGTTCTGCCCTTCCACACGGGGTGGCAACAGATAAAGTGATTGAAAAGGGCGATTTTGTCACACTTGATTATGGTGCATATCATAAAGGGTTTGTATCCGATATTACTCGTACTATTTCTGTTGGTGATCCAGATCCCAAACTTAAAGAGATTTATCAAATTGTCCTCGATGCTCAAGAACGCGGTGTAGAGGGAATTAAGCCAGGAATGTCTGGTAAAGAAGCGGACGCTTTGACTCGAGATTACATAACAGAAAAAGGATTCGGGGAATATTTTGGACATTCAACAGGACATGGTATTGGTCTTGAAGTCCACGAAGGTCCAGCCCTCTCTTTTAAATCTGACATCATCTTAGAACCTGGAATGGTGGTTACAGTCGAACCTGGTATCTATATCCCTGGTCTTGGCGGTGTTCGGATAGAAGATGATACATTGATTACAAAGGATGGCAATGAGCTGTTAACACACTCTACAAAAGAACTGATTATTCTTTAATTGAAACATTTAGGAGGATATTTTGCATGGTTTCTGTAAATGATTTTCGCACAGGATTAACGATTGAGGTTGACGGCAGTATTTGGCGTGTAATTGATTTCCAACACGTGAAGCCAGGAAAGGGAGCTGCGTTTGTACGGTCAAAACTTCGTAATATACGTACAGGAGCGATCCAAGAGAAAACGTTCCGTGCTGGTGAAAAAGTAGCAAAAGCACAAATTGATAACCGTAGAATGCAATACTTATATGCGAGTGGTGATCAACATGTTTTTATGGACAATGAGTCTTATGAACAAATTGAACTTCCGGCAACTGCAATTGAATATGAGTTAAAATTCCTAAAAGAGAATATGGAAGTTTCCATCATGACGTTCCATAGCGAAACACTTGGAGTTGAACTACCAAACACGGTTGTGCTTGAAGTAACTGAAACAGAGCCAGGAATTAAAGGGGACACTGCCTCTGGCGGTACAAAACCAGCCATTCTTGAAACTGGACTATCTGTTCAAGTGCCATTTTTCATAAACGAAGGTGACCGCTTAATTATCAATACTACGGACAGTAGCTATGTCTCTCGTGCATAATAACTTATGATAAAAAACTCGTTGGTCAATGACCAATGAGTTTTTTTATTTTACCCACTATTAGTCTGGATTCTTTCGGTTGGATAATGGAGTGAATCAACTTTTAGTTGCCAAGACCATTGAAAAAGGGGTTTCTTTAAGCTTTTAACAGTGATCATGGTTTTTTATTAAGGCTCTTTTCTAAAAGATTGTTGTTTTTTTAATAGGTTTTTGAAAAGAAAACCGTTGATAAAGAAGTTGATTGTAGCGGAAGGTGATCGACTCCTGCGGGAGCAGCGGGACAGGTGAGACCCCGCAGGAGCTTTAGCGACGAGGAGGCTCACCGCCCGCCCCGCGGAAAGCGAGCACCTGGAGCGGAAATCAATCACACTTCCATAGCAACAAAGTTTACGAAAATAGCCTTTATTAATTAAAGTATATATTTTCACGAAATAGTAATAATTAAAAGGATTTAACTAAAGATAATATTGTTAAAATAATCATAGTAATATCATCATCAACTAAGGAGGGGTGACAGCATTGAAACGACTCACAGCATTACTACTAACTGGAATAATAGCATTGAGTATACTTTCTGGCTGTAGTTCGAATAAAGAAAAGCTTTCATTAGACTCTAAGGACAAGGCATTACCAGATTACGTTTTAAACACATCGGACAAAATTAAAGAAACATATATTATGGCAGCAACATATCCGCAAGTGCTTGCATCAGTACCATGTTATTGCGGCTGTGGCGCAACTGACGGACATAAAAGTAATCTTGATTGCTTTGTTGATAAATTTGGAGACGATCAGAATGTCGAAGAATGGGATTCAATGGGTGTTTCCTGAGACCTCTGTATTGACATCGCCCGGGAGGCGGTAGAAATGGATCAAGCAGGAAAAGATTTAAAATATATCAATCATTACATTGTCGATAAATATAAAGATTTAGGTGAACCAACTCCAACTCCTGAACCAAAATAAGGGGAAATATATGAAAAAACTTTTAATTGGGATCTATATATTGGTAACAATAGGCATCATAGTTGTAGTTAGCAATAGTGGTTTATTGACAAAAAAAGATCATAAAGCCATTGATGCAGGGGAGAGAATTTATAACCAACAATGTTTTGCATGCCATGGAGAGAATGGAAAAGGTGAAGGTGCAAAAGAAGGCACGGCGATAAATAATCAACATTTTCTAAGCGTTTTTTCAGACAAAGATCTATTTAACCAAGTTAAGTATGGTCGAGAAGGAACGGTCATGCCAGCTTATGGTGCTAATTTAAGTGAAGAGGACTTGAAGCATTTAGTTGCCTATATTAGAAATTGGCAAACTAAATCTGTCGATCAAGACGTTCCTAAGAATATTAGTGGTAATCCAGAAAACGGACAGAAATTATACAAATTGTATTGTGCAAATTGTCATGGCTTCGAAGGGGTTGGAAAGAAAAAGATGGGAACTGTTTTAGCAAGTCCACAGTATTTGCGGTACACGAGTGATAAGCAAATCTGGGCAAGCACGGCATATGGTCGTGAAGATACTAGAATGGGTCCATCTTTAAAAGGATTAGAGGGTGTTAGACAATTTAGTGAATCACAAATTAACGATATCGTCACCTATATTCGAACTTTCCAAAATAAATAATCGTAAACACTCTGTATTTTTCAAAAAGTGCAGAGTGTTTTTTGCGTTCAATTGATGAAGGCTAACATTACAATTTTTAGATTATTCGGCGATTATTTGTAAGAAAATGTTCGGAAATGAAATGAATTATTATAGCTTGATTATATTAATATTCCTTTGTAATCCAAAAATAAAATTCACTTGAATAATGATATCTTGAAAAACTAATATCAAGACGGCAAATGTGAATATTTTCCGATTATTATTTGTCAAAAAGTTAACTATTTATGTTTTTAACAAAATGTTCACCGATGTCATCACTTTAGGATGCTAGAAAGGATTATAGTTTTTCTAAGAGGATTATAGTGAAAAATTGATTTAGATGCTAGTGAGGAGGAATATCATGCTTAAAAGATTAGCAACATTGTTCATGACTACGTTATTTTTGGCTAATATTGCCATTCCAAATGCAAAAGCAGAAGGGGAATTTCCTACAGAACAATTCCCGTATAAAGAAATGCAGATTCAAGTGATGCCAGAATTTGATTATCCAGATAATTGGCCAAAAGACCAGCCTTCCTTATTAGTGGGAAACTATGGAACCTACCAGAACAAAACAGGTTCGGACTATAATGGCGAAATTGAATTCCCAATTCCAGTTAACGATAAAAACTTTCAGATATATTTAGTGGCTGAGTTTCCTGCAGCTGATCAACCAGAGGTTCAACGTCCTTTTGAAATTAACAAAGAAAAAGGGGTCGTTACCTGGAAACCATCAAAAGCGGTTAAAAAAGATGGTACGTATCAGTTTGTTGTTGAGTATTATACAAACCCATTTGAAGCAGGAGACACAAAGAAGTTTAACTTTGAATATGTAAACCCTTCCGATGTTGAGAAATTAGATATCATCATGTATGCACCGCTTAATGCGAAGAATTTTAAAACAGACCCTAAAGCGGCCAATACTTCAAAAAGTGATTATGGTGAAGAGCTATATTATTACGAATATACTAACCTAAAAAAAGGGAACTCTGTAAAACTAGCAACTTCATACACTAAAAAAGATAATGAATCTACTTTGTCACTAATTAATAAACAGAACCCGCCAGATGATGCCAACCATAGTGGTACAACTGCTACCGATCAAGTAGCGAACGGCTCAACAGATAATAGCAAAAAAGCAGCAGACCAACCGATTATTGGAATCGGTGGAGCATCGGTCATTGGTGTCTCACTCATTATTGCTGGACTCTTTGTATTCTTTGGTTTAAAAGGTAATGTTCGCGGTGTGAAACCATCTATGAATAGTAATAAAAAAACTCAAAACAAGACAGTCGTTCAAAAAACAAATAAAAAAGATAAAACTGATCAAAAAACAAGTAAAAATGATACGGCAGATCAAAAAAAGAAACTTAGATCATTGTTGCTAAGTGGAAAGATCGATGATGAAACATATGAAAATGAAATGAAAAAATTAGGTTAAAGGGGTAGAGGGAATGAAAAAGAATACCATTGTCATGTTGGGCGGTTTCGTGATTGTTGGAGCAATTATTTTCCTTCTGATGGCTGCAACACCAGGTTCAAGCGGAATTGAATTAAAAATGGACGAACTTCTGAAAAATCAAGAAAAGTATCAAGACGACTATGTTACTGTTGAAGGTCTATTAATAGGAGATTCCATTAAATGGGACGCTGACAAGATTCAGTTGAAATTTGATTTAAAAGATAACGATGGAAACGTAATGCATGTAATCCATGATGGTATTAAACCTGATAACTTT
This sequence comes from Bacillus sp. 1NLA3E, assembly GCF_000242895.2. NCBI lineage: Bacteria > Bacillati > Bacillota > Bacilli > Caryophanales > Bacillaceae > Bacillus > Bacillus sp. 1NLA3E. The sequence continues at coordinate 3,378,099 of NC_021171.1, read as the reverse complement.
GCAGAGGGTGTTATCGTGATTTTACAAGGGTCTCCAACGAATAAGAATACTTTTGTTGCAGAAACTGTAAAAACAAGATGTCCATCTAAGTATGAAGGTAAAGATATGAAAAACTACGACCCAGAAACGCACAAGGACAAACTTAACAAGAAGCCTTCAAGCGAAGAGTAAGAGGCAAAACTAAAAGAAGGTGACATAATGAATTTATTAGCTAACGCGACAATTTATGTAGGATTTGCACTGGCGATTTACTCATTTCTAATTATGACTCTTGGAATCAGTACCAAAAATCAAAAGCTTGTTAACAGCGGTAAGGGTGGAGTAATTGCAATTTTAGTTTGTTCGTCCCTAGCCATGATAATTCTTCTTTACTTTTTGGGTACATCGCACTTTGAGTACAAATACGTTACAGACTACACAAGCAGCGACCTGCCAGTCATATACAAATTAACTGCATTATGGGCAGGAAACTCTGGATCGCTTTTACTTTGGACATTCTTTTTAACATTATACATGGTGATGATTACCTTCTCTCGGAAAATGAAAGGTAATCCAATGGTTCCTTATATTGCATCGATTTTATTAGCAAATGCAATTTTCTTCTTCTTCATTCTTGGCTTTGTGGCAAAACCTTTCGAACTCTTAAGCCAGATACCAGCAGAAGGAAAAGGACTTAATCCTATGCTTCAAAATCCGGGGATGATTATCCATCCGGTTACTCTTTATTTAGGATATGTGGGACTTGCTGTACCGTTTGCATTTGCAATGGCAGCCCTAATTATGAAGAATATGGATGACTTCTGGATTAAGATGACAAGAAGATGGACGATTATCGCTTGGTTATTCTTAAGCTTAGGAAATATTTTTGGCGGACAGTGGGCATATGTTGAGCTCGGTTGGGGTGGATACTGGGCATGGGATCCAGTGGAAAACGCTTCGTTTATGCCTTGGTTAACTGCAACTGCCTTCTTGCATTCTGTTATGATTCAAGAACGCAAAAATATGCTCAAGGTTTGGAATATCAGCTTAATTGTCATTTCTTATGCCTTAACTTTATTTGGAACGTTCTTAGTGCGAAGCGGAGTACTAACATCTGTGCATGCCTTTGCCGATTCAAATTTAGGATTATACTTCCTTATTTTCATGGGTGTTGCCGTCATTGGTGCACTTTATGTCTTGATGAGTCGTTACAATTTAATCAAGCGCAGTGCTGGTGAATTCCAATCGTATGTTTCAAAAGAAAGTAGTTTCTTAATTAATAATCTATTATTGGTGGGCGCTGCATTCGCAGTTTTCTGGGGAACCATTTTCCCGCTTGTTTCTGAAGCCGTTCGCGGAACAAAGGTGACGGTTGGAATGCCTTTCTTTAATAAAGTTGAAGCACCAATATTATTATCGATGATGTTCATTATGGCTGTCTGTCCACTATTAGCTTGGCAGAAATCAACCTTAAAGAACCTACGAAAAAACTTTTTAATCCCAGCAATTTTAGCTGTGATTGGAATGGTATTAATGGTTATTTTAGGAATTCAAAAAGCATGGGCGGTTATTGGATACGGAGTAATTATTATCTTATTTACCACTCACTTCTTTGAATTCTACCGTGGCGTAAAAGCAAGAAGAAAGATGACTGGAGAAATGCCACTAATTGCGTTATACCGCTTAATGACTAAGAATAGAAGAAGATATGGCGGTTATCTCGTTCACATCGGTATTGCTTTCATCGCAATGGGTATTATCGGCTCACAAAACTATGATCTTCAAACGATGAAAACAATTGAGCTTGGTAAATCGATTGAAATTAAGGATTATAAACTCATTTATGACAAGCTTGATCAGCGTAAAGAGGGGATAAATGATATTGTTTATGCTGATTTGACAGTATTTAAGAATGGGAAAAAATTAGGTAGTTACGAAGCACAGAAAGTCTTCTATGGTAACTGGGAAGAGCCTTCCTCAGAGGTAGCCATTATCAGTTCACTTAAAGAGGATTTGTATATTGTTCTAAGTGCTTGGGAAGATGATGGACGTGGAACGTTTATTGTAAAAGTTAACCCAATGATGAATTGGTTATGGATTGGCTCCTTCATGATTGTGATAGGTTCTTTATTCGCAGTATGGAATGGCAGATATCAAAATATTACTCCTAGATATACCGGAGTAGATAAAGAGGTGTCTTAACGTGAATAGAAAGCTTTCAATAGGGCTTCTCATATTCTTGTTTATCTTTCAAGGTGCCTTGGCTGTTTTTGCGGCGGGAAATAAAAACTACGACTATAAGTCAAAGGAATTCAAGGCAGTAGGGTCACAGTTTATGTGCACATGCGGTTGCGGCCAGGATATCTATAACTGTGATATGCCAGGTTGCAGCGTTTCAAAAACGTTTAAAGAAGAAATAGTTGGCATGATGAATAAGGGAATGGATAAAGATCAAATAAAAAATTATTACGTCAATGCAATTGGGGAAGAAATCTTAACCGCTCCTGAACAGAAAGGATTTAGTTTAGTAGCTTGGATTCTTCCGTTTGCTGTTATGGGCGGGGCTGGAACAGGAGTTTTCTTTGTTATCCGTAAATGGGTGAAGAAAAAAGGAACAAATGAGCAAGGGCAAGAAGAAACCCAATCCCATGACGAAGTAGAAGAAGAAATCCTTTCTAGCATGATCGACTCGGAACGCAAAAAGTATCTTTAGGATGTGAACAGTATGGAGGATATTTCAATCATCTCAATGGTTTTTACAGCCGTTCTTGTACTAAGCTGTTTGTTTCTCATTTTAGCACCGCTGTTTAAATGGGATTCATATGTTCAGTTTCATTCAAATGAACAAAATTCTGCAATTGGAAAAGAAGTTCTATTTTCAACTTTGAATGAACTCGAATTTGAGTACAGGATGGAAAAAATATCCGAGAATGATTATAAGAAATTAAAGAAGCAATATGAAAGTCAAATATCAAAAGTGATGAAAACTGATGAGCTAAAAGCTGAAAAAACGGTTGACCCTTCAATTTTGGCAGAGGTGGAACGTGAAATTGAAGCAACGATGAAGCTTAATAAGGAGAAGAAGGAGGGAGGACGTTGATCAAGAGAATAACCGTGTTCCTTCTAGCCCTCATGCTTTTACCGACATTAAGCGCTTTTGCAAGTTCGGATTCAAAAATCAGCGCTGATATGGAGTATATTGTTTTATCTCCTGGCAATGATGGCTCAACACTAGTTACGGATATGGTGAGCTTTAAAAATCTAACAGACGAAGAGTATAAGGGTGATGGACAGACTGAGGGAGTCTTAAACATCTTATTACCTGTTGGAGCAACCAGCTTTTCGATGATGGATGGGAAAATTCAGTATAAGCTGACAGATACTGGGTTTATTACAACTGACCCAATCCCGGCGAAGGGGTCAACCACTTTGCCGTTCAGCTATCAAGTGAAACAAGGTCAAGATATTGTTCTGAAATTTACTTATCCAGTTGATCTATATCAAGTCTTAATTCCTGAAGGATCAGGTAGTGTTGATATTAAGGATGCAGAATTCACTAACCAAGGATCATTGAACTTTGATGAACAAAACTATACAGGTTATTCCATCCAAAACATTAAAGCAGGTCAAACAGTGACGATTGCTTATGACAAAGATAAACAGCCAACAGGAACAAATGCTACTGGAACTGGTACTACTTCAACTGAAAATAAAAACTTAGGCGATGTAACAAAATCCGCCCCGGCTTTTCATAATCCAGGGCATTTAAGAATGTGGGCTCAGTCACCTTTGCACAAATTTAACCCTCATATTTTGATGATTGTTCTCGGCGCTATTTTATTAGCAGGTATTGGTTATTATTCTTATTTTAAATTGAAGAATAGAGCTAAGAACGAAGCAAACGGAGTAGATAAAGAAGAACAAGTATTCAAACAACTGATGGCAAAGCAAAAGGCAATCTTAGATAAAATCATTGAATTAGAAGATAATCTTGGTAACGGACAGATGACTGAAGATGAATATAAAACAAAATTAGAGGCTTACAAGCAACATCTTGTTCAAGTTAAACTAAGTCTCCGTCAATTTGTTGAATAGCATCTGTGATTGAGGAGGGCCTCTAATGATTGAAATAAAGAAGCTCATAAAACAGGCGGATAATAAAGTAATATTACGAGGCATTGACCTCTCTATTAAAAAAGGTGAAACAGTAGCTATTTTGGGCCCAAACGGTGCTGGGAAAAGTACCTTATTAAAGGTTATTGCTACATTAATTAAACCTTCATCTGGAGAAGTTAACATTAACGGTATGGAATTAAAGAAAAATGCAACTGAGATTAAAAAGCTGATGGGGTATTTACCCCATTCTAGCTTGTTATATGAACACTATTCTCCACTTGAAAACCTTGTTTTCTTCGGGAACCTATATGGTGTTAAGGGAGTAGAGGAAAAAGCAATTGAATTAGTAAAAAGAGTAGGATTGTCATTCTTCTTAAAAGAACCAGTAAAAAACTTTTCACGAGGAATGATTCAGCGTATTGCGATTGCTAGGGCGATAGTGCACGATCCGGAATTGTTATTACTAGATGAACCACATACTGGGTTGGATCAAGGCGCCATTTCAATTTTGAATGAAGTCATTATTTCCATGAAAAATAAGGGTGCGACAACATTAATGGTCACACATGATTTTAAGCAGGCGGCAGAAATTTGTGACCGGATTATTTTTATAAAAGACGGTAAAATTGTCGATGACTTTTTGATGACTGAAAAAGAAATTGATTTGCTAACTGAAAAATATCAACAGCTGATGGAGGGAGTATCATGAGTTTTTTTAAAACAGCCCTCTTAATTGCTCAAAAAGATTTGTACTCTGAACTAAAAACAAAGCAAGTGCTGGCAACGATGATCATTTTTGCGGGTCTTACGATTTTAGTTTTTAGTTTTGCGTTTGACCCATCGAACAACACGACGAAGGCCGTTATTCCAGGTGTTATCTGGGTAATTATCGTGTTTTCGGGCATTTTAGGATTAAACCGTTCGTTCATTTCTGAACAAAAAAATGATACGATGCAGGGTTTATTAATTTCGCCAATGGAGCCTGCTAGTATTTATTTAGGAAAGTTCATGGCGAACTTCACTATGATTGCCATAGTTGAGTTAGTCTCGATTCCATTTTTATTCCTATTATTTGATTTTAATTACATTGGTAGCTTTCCTTATTTTATCTTCGTCCTTCTGATAGGGAGCTTTGGATTTGTCAGTATTGGAACGTTCTTGGCATCTCTCGCAGCTAATTCAAAAAGTAGCGAAATGTTGTTGCCACTTTTGTTATTTCCGGTAACGAGTCCAATCCTTATTGGGGCTGTACAAGCTACAAGAATTATCCTTACCAATATTGAAAAATTGCCAGATGCAATTGCTTGGATCCAGTTAATCGGAGCTTATGATGTCATTTTCTTTGTACTTTGTTTGATATTAATTGATTACGTCCTGGAGGTATAAAAATGAGTATGAATATGGAAAAAGGGCAAAATGGTTTAAAGCCTGTTCCCCCGACTTTTGAGAAAGCATCTACCATCCAAAAAATATTGGCAGCTGCCACTGTTATTGCCTTGATTGCTGGATTATCTTTAGTTTTTCTGTATGCACCAGTTGAAAAGGTAATGGGAATGGTACAAAAGATATTTTTTGTGCATGTTCCAATTGCTTGGGTTGCATTCCTGGCCTTTTTTGTAACATTTGTATTTAGCATACTTTTTCTAGTAACAAGAAAACGCTTATATGATACTTATGCTTATATTTCTGCTGAAATAGGGGTTGTCTTTACAACTCTAGTATTAATAACTGGTATGATTTGGGCAAAATCTTCTTGGAATACATGGTGGGCATGGGAGCCAAGACTTACAACTTCTCTGATCCTTTGGTTTATCTATCTTGCATATGTCATGATCCGTCAAATGGATGGAGTTTGGGAGAAAAAAGCAAGATTAGGTGCAGTATTTGGGATTATTGGTTTTGTTGATGTGCCGATTGTATTCATGGCAATTCGTTGGTGGAATACAAAATTTCATCCAGTTGTTTTTGGAGAAGGTACTAATCAATCTGGTGGAGGGATTTCTCCAGAAATGCTTGTTGCTTTGCTTACGATGATTGCAGCTACAACGCTCCTTTATTCTTTCCTTCTTGTAAGAGGAGTTTCTCTAGAGAAAATGAAAATTAAGGTTGACCATTATAAAGAACAAGTGAGAGAAGCAATTAAATAAGGAGGATGGAATGATGGGTTACATGGTTGCTGCGTATACAATTGCAAGCGTCACTATTTTTGGTTATGTATTGCTTCATGGGGTGCGTCGAAAAAAAATCCATAACGAAATCGAATACCTTAAGCAATTAGACTAAATAAAAGAGTCAAGGCACCTGCTTATCGGTGATCAGCACAAGACAAATTGGCCAGAAGGTCGTTCTTTGACCTTTGGACTGATTGGCTTGTGAACTCGAGCGATGGAGCTGGCGTATCTAACTAACTTACTGATATTTGAAAAGAAAATCTCAAAAGGAAGATCCGGGGGAGAAGTACTCATGAATAAACGAAGTATCAAAATCCTCGTTTTATTGTTGCTAGTAGGTTTATTTGTCTATTTTGGAGTAGCATTAGCAAATAGAGGAAAATTTGTTGATGTTGGTGATAAAGCATATGACTTCCAAATGGAAGATCTTAAAGGGAAAACGATCAAGCTGTCCGATTATAAAGGCCAGGTAGTTGCAGTTAACTACTTTGCCACATGGTGTAATCCATGTGTGGAGGAAGCGCCTGATCTTGAAGCTTTTGACAAAGAATACGGTGACACATACAAACTGTTAATAATTGATCGTGGTGAAACAAGAGACCGTGTAAATAAATTTGTAAAAAAGAACAAAACAACCTCTACCTACTTAATGGACTTCGATAATAAGGTTTCAAAAGCATACAATGTTGTAGCTCAACCAGAGACTTTCATTATCGATAAAAAAGGAGTCATTCGGGAGCATTATATTGGACCTATTTCTAAGGAAGACTTATACGGGCTCGTTTCCAAATATGAATAGTTGAAGGTAAGGACGCAATGCTCAGTCAGCATTGTGTCTTTTTTTATGCTATTCAAGTCAACCAAAGCTATTAACTTGAAACGGAAAATAAGCTTTTATCCGTGCCTGTACAGCTAGTTTCCCGGGCAATACCGGTGTTTGAGCCTCGGACTTTAGGGCCGAAAAGGGGATTGGAACGGGTCTATTAGTCACTTGTTCTTCTAATATTAAATAGGGTATTCGATAAAAGGAAACCCCGAAAGTCCGCGCAAGTGTTTCCGCCTTCTGAACTGCATCCTTTCCAGCTAGCGAAAGCGCATGTTGGTAGAAGGCCTCGGAATTCTTTAAGGAAAATTGGATGCTCTGGACGGCATTCGCCCCATTTTGGACAGAAGCATCGACAATTTTTCCTGCTTCGCTGATTTTAGTAGAAGTAATTTCTAATAAATGGGTGACTCGATAGCCTTGAAAAACCTGTTTTCCATCTTCATATCGATATTGAGGGTCAATGCGATAGTCCACCGTTCTAATGTCATCTCGGATTATTCCCATTTCGATTACACCCGTGATAACTTTAGTAATCATGATTCCATTCTGTGTTTGTGCTGATTGTAATTCTATGCCATCAGTAAAAACACCCAGTGTGATTTTCAAAACATCGGGCTCAGCTGAAACGACACCCTCTCCAAAAACGTGAATTCCATGATTGTTTGAGGATACCCCCATTTTGTTGCCCCCAATCACATTCTTTTTTTTAATGTATTCAGTGATCCTTTTTCTGCTCATAAACAGTCTGAGAAATATTTATTCCACCTCCACAAGTCCTGTTATAGCAAAATTGAAAGTCATATTGTAGCCAAGCAGGCATACATTTTAAATAATGAAAGGCAAGCTTTGAGGAGGAAATATTGTGAAAACCGTTCTATCCTTTTTACCAAACACTATTGCTGATGCAGTAAAAATGCTCCCTCCTATGATAAAGGATAGTGTCGAGGAAATTCGGATCCGAATCAATCGACCTATCGAAATAACCGCCAATGGGATTCCTCAATTTATGGCACATATCGTAACAGAAGTTGATGCCGTTCAGCTCATCAATAAAATCAGTCATTTTTCTATTTATACATTAGAGGAAGAGTTAAAGCGTGGCTATGTCACTATCGATGGTGGTCACAGAATAGGACTAGCTGGGAAAGTTATTCTTGAAAATGGGCAGGTCAAAGCAATTAGAAATATTTCGTCATTTAATATTCGGATTGCCAAAGAAAAAATTGGCATTGCTGATTCTCTTATTCCTTATTTATACAAAGAAAATTGGCAACATACGATGATTATTGGCTCCCCGCAAACAGGGAAGACGACCCTGCTTCGTGATATTGCACGGATTATTTCAAGTGGTTATCTGCCAATGCAATTACCACCATTTAAGGTAGGAATTGTGGACGAACGGTCGGAAATAGCGGGATCTGTAAACGGAATTCCACAACTATCCTTTGGTCCGCGTATCGATGTTTTAGATGCTTGTCCAAAAGCCGAGGGAATGATGATGATGATCCGATCGATGAGTCCAGATGTTTTGGTGGTAGATGAAATTGGTCGTAAAGAGGATGCTGAGGCAATTATGGAGGCAGTTAACGCTGGGATTAAATTGATTATGACGACCCATGGTAACTCGTTAGCAGAAGTCCAGAGACGGCCATCACTTCAATATATTCTTAATCAAGGGATATTTGAGCGATATGTGGAATTAAGCCGAAAAAACGGCCCTGGAACTGTTACATGTATAAAGAACAGTTCTGGGGAAGAGATTTTTCAAAAAGTGAGAGTGAACTAAAATGATAAAAATCATTGGAGCGGTGTTTATCATTGTGGCCACCACCTGGATAGGATTTGAAGCTTCAAGACATTTAAGTGAACGCCCTCGCCAACTTAGATTGCTAAAATCAGCTCTTCATTCATTGGAAGCAGAAATTATGTATGGACATACTCCGCTCCATGAAGCTGCTCGGAGGTTATCTACACAAATGGCAAAACCGTTATCATGGTTTTTTGAAAGCTTTGCAGGAAAATTAACTAGCTCTGAGACAACTGTAAAAATAGCTTGGGATGAAAGCCTTAATGAGATTTGGAAATTAACAGCCTTTAAGCAAGGCGAATATGAAATTATGAAACAGTTTGGTGAGACACTAGGCCGTCATGATCGAGTCTCCCAACAAAAACAAATTATGCTTACGCTTTCTCATCTAGAGAGAGAAGAGGTTGATGCATATGAAAGGCAATCTAAATACGAAAAAATGGTGAAAAGTCTTGGGTTCTTGTCAGGTCTGCTACTGATCATTTTACTGATGTAAATTTAGGGAAAATCGCAACTGTAACTGTATTCATCATAACGATAGGAGTTTAGGGGGAAAACGAATGGGTTTAGAGGTCGATGTAATATTTAAAATTGCCGGTGTTGGTATAGTCGTAGCCTTTTTGCATACCATTCTCGAACAAGTTGGAAAAAAGGAATACGCCCAGTGGGTGACCCTATTTGGATTTATCTATATATTGTTCATGGTTGCATCGATTGTTGATGACCTGTTTCAAAAAATTAAGTCAGTCTTTCTATTCCAAGGATAAAGGAGGGACTCGCTATTGAAATTCTTCAAATTGTCGGAGTAGCGCTTGTCTCAACCTTCCTTGCACTGATTTTAAAGGAGCAAAAGCCCAACTTTGCTTTTCTCCTGATTGTTTTTGTTGGTTGTGCGATATTCCTTTTCCTTGTCGATCAAATTTACGAAATTATCCAAATGATTGAAAAAATAGCTATAAATGCCAAAGTTAACCTGATTTATGTTGAAACCATTTTGAAAATAATTGGAATTGCTTATATCGCAGAATTTGCAGCCCAAATTACTAAGGATGCAGGACAAGGTGCAATCGCCGCAAAAATTGAACTTGCTGGCAAAATACTAATTTTAGCGATGGCTATTCCCATTTTGACAGTGATGATTGAAACCATTATTAAATTAATCCCGAACTAGTCACAGCAAATCCCATCGTTTAGGTAGGTGAATCATTTGAAGCAGCGATTGTCGTTTGTTCCTTTCATCATTCTCTTGGTTTTTATTTTTTTCATACAACCGGTACAAGCCATTGGAAATCAAGATACCTTAAGCCCTGATAAGCTGGTAGATTCGCAATTAGAGAGTTTGAATATTGATGAGTTAAAGCAATATTGGGATGATATCGAGCAAAAATATGGAGGGTTCTTACCAGAAAGCCAAAAAGGGAGTTTATATGATTTCATAAAAGGAAGTAAAGATTTTTCCCTTAAAGAATGGTCTTCAGGAATAGTCAAATTCACTTTTCATGAATTTATCATAAATGGAAAATTGCTTGGTTCTTTGATCATGCTGACAATCTTTAGTATGTTTTTACAATCATTGCAAAATGCCTTTGAAAAGGGTGCTGTTAGTAAGGTTGCTTATGCGATTGTGTTCATGGTTTTGATGATTATTGCGTTAAATAGCTTTCATGTCGCTATCAATTATACAAATGAAGCCATAGGAACGATGATCGACTTCATTCTTGCGTTAATTCCCTTACTCCTGGCCTTAATTGCATCATCAGGTGGCTTGGTTTCTGCAGCATTCTTTCATCCGGTAATTTTGTTTTTAATGAATACCAGCGGGATCTTTATCCAGAATATTATTCTGCCTCTGTTATTCTTATCCACTCTGTTAAGTATAGTGAGCATTTTAACTGAACATTACAAAGTAACTCAATTGGCACACCTTTTGAGAAATTGGAGTATCGGCCTACTAGGGTTATTTTTAACAATATTCCTAGGCGTTATTTCCGTTCAAGGGGCTTCGACGGCTGTAGCGGATGGGATTACCATCCGGACCGCGAAGTTTGTAACCGGAAACTTTATCCCGGTGATTGGCAGAATGTTTACCGATGCTACAGATACTGTGATCGGTGCTTCCGTTTTGCTTAAAAATACAGTTGGGATTGCAGGTGTTGCTATTCTTTTGCTCATCGTAGCTTTCCCAGCGATTAAAATTCTTATGATCGCCTTTATATATAAATTCGCAGCAGCCATTCTTCAGCCGCTTGGTGGAGGTCCTATCATTTCTTGTTTGGATATCATTAGTAAAAGTGTCATCTATGTATTTGCAGCTTTAGCCATTGTATCGCTTATGTTTTTCTTAAGTATTACAGTGATTATTGCAGCGGGGAATTTAACGATGATGGTTAGGTAGGTGAGGGAAAATTGGAGTTTCTTAAAGAGTGGATCACCAATATCATTCTATTTATCTTACTAGCTACTGTAATAGATATGCTTTTACCAAATTCCAATATGCAAAAATACACGAAAATGGTCATCGGGCTCCTGTTAATAACCATTATCCTTTCACCAATCTTTAAACTAATCTCCAGTGATTTTGAAGGGCGACTTGCCAGAATTCCGAGTCTGGAGAAAACGAGTGACAAAAAGATGGGAAATTTAATAGAAATGAAGAAAAAAGAAATACAAGCTTCACAACATGCATATATTTTAGAAACAATGGCTGTCCAATTAGAAAAGGACGCAAAAAAGGAGCTGATGGATCAGTACGGATTACAAATTGCCAATATCGATATTTCTATAAACGAAAAAGATCAGCGAGCTTTCCCTGGGAATTTGGAAAAGGTCATTGTTGATGTTCAAAAGCCTAATCCTAAATCTGATGCAATAGAAGTAATAGAGTCAGTAGACATCAGTACAGCTGAACCTCTTCCATCTAAGCGAAATAATGATAAAGCAAAAATTGCTACACTTCTTTCGAAAAAATGGAATATTGACGAGCAAACCATTGAGGTGGAAATGGTAGAGGGGGGGGGATAGATTAGAATGGAAAATGAAAAAGGTCCAATATCTTGGGTTAAAAAACTAATTTCAAATGATTCCTCGGGGAAAAAAAAGGGCAAATATCAATATTTAATCATTGTGTTTTTGTTGGGAGCAGCCATTATGCTCATTAGTAATATATTTTTAAAAGATAGTACGGCTAACAAAGAATCACCCGTATTCAGTAATATTAAAGAAACTCAGAACAATGGCGGTGATGTAGCTGCCTTTGGTAAAAAAAGTTCTAAACAAAATGGAGAAATTACTGATTACGAGCGTTCATATGAAAATCAGCTAAAGGATGCACTTGAAGGGATTAAAGGGGTTAGTGATGTAACAGTAGTAGTCAACGTTGAAGCAACCGAAAAACAGGTGCTTGAAAAAAACAACAAAACCCAAACACAAGTTACCGATGAAATAGATCGTGAAGGTGGAAAAAGGAAAGTAGAGGATGCTTCGCAAGAAGATTCATTGGTGATAATTCGCGATGGTGAAAACGAAGTTCCGGTGGTTGTAGAAACAAAGAAACCGGAGATTCGAGGAGTCCTTGTGGTAGCAAAAGGTGCGGATAATATTCAAGTGAAAAGCTGGATTATTGAAGCTGTGACTCGAGCATTGGGTGTGCCAAGTCATCGAGTTGCCGTAATGCCCAAAAAAAATTAAGGGGGATTTTATAGATGTTATTGAAAAAGCAAACCGTTTGGCTTCTTACGATGCTAAGTTTAGTGGTGGTTTTATCGGTGTATTACATTACATCACCAGAACAAAAAGTATCGAACATGGCAAATGTTGAAGGTCAGTCAAAGGTAACACAAGAGGAAAAGCCAGCCGATTCAACTACGAAATCAAATGATGGAAAGACTGTCATTTCTGGAGTGGCTAGTGACGAAGCCTTTGAAGCGTTGCGACTGGAATTAGAGGACAAACGAAATCAATTAAAAGAAGAACTAAATACCATTATGGCTTCAACCAACTTACCACCCGAAAAGCGTAGCGATGCATACGATCAAATGAAACAGCTCGATGAACTTTCTACAAAGGAAAGTGTCTTGGAAACAATGATAAAAACAATGGGATATGACGATGCACTGGTGCGTGCAGATGGTGAAAAAGTACGTATTACAGTAAAATCCGCAAAAAACCATTCACCATCAGCAGCAAATGATATAATTCAACTGGTTAGATCCGAAATAGGTGAACTACAAAACGTTGCTGTAACCTTCCAACCCTCAAAGTAAAATAATAATTTGTTTAGATGGGATAATTTTATTTCTTGTGTCCATACTAGACAAATAAAGGGGAGAGCCAAGGTGGCTTTCCCTTTATTTTGAGGTTTATTACGTAGGTAATTGTGAATTTTATAAATTTCGAATAAAAAAAATTCACTTTCTTTTCAGAAAAGTTTATTATATTATTGTAATTTGATTAGCGAATAAACTCAAAGATGAATCCGATGTTGAACTTTGATGAGGTAATATCGTATGATGTTAGTAGCTAGTCATAATAAAATAATATAATTATTGGGGTAGGGGAGTGTCAAAAAATGTTAAAAGTGCAAGAGATTCGGGAATTGATTAAGTTGGTCGATCAGTCTAGTATTAATGAGTTTGTTTATGAGCACGAAGGCTACAAAATTGAAATGAAAAAGAACAATGTTGAAAGAATCGTGGTTTCAGAACCGGTAGCACCAGTTGCACCAGTAGCTGCTGTCCAAGTGGCTCAACCAAAAGTTGTTGAAACAGCAGCTGTAAGTCAACCTGTTGTTCAAGAAGCTCCTAAGGCAGCACCAGTGAATGTTGATCAAGAAAATTTACATAAGATCACTTCACCAATGGTAGGTACATTCTATCAGTCACCATCTCCTGATACAGATGCTTATGTAAAAGCTGGTTCAAAGGTTTCTAAAGACTCAATCGTCTGTATCGTTGAGGCTATGAAACTATTTAATGAAATTGAAGCAGAAATTAACGGTGAAATAGTGGAAATATTGGTTAAAGATGGACAACTAGTAGAATACGGCCAACCTCTATTCCTGGTTAAGCCTGAATGAGGAGCGGTTCTAACATGATAAAAAAATTATTGATTGCAAACCGAGGAGAAATCGCTGTACGTGTTATTAGAGCTTGTCGCGAACTTGGAATAGAGTCAGTAGCCGTTTATTCTGAAGCGGATAAGGATTCTCTTCACGTCCAAATTGCCGATGAAGCTTATTGTATTGGCCCAACTGCTTCAAAGGATAGCTATTTAAATACTACGAATATTATTAGTGTGGCAAAGAAAACTGAGTGTGATGCTATTCACCCTGGGTATGGTTTTTTGGCCGAAAATGCAGATTTTGCCGAGTTGTGTCGTGATGTGAACATTATTTTTGTTGGTCCAACTCCTGAAGCAATTAACAAAATGGGAACGAAGGATGTTGCCCGTGAAACGATGAAGGAAGCTGGGGTACCAATTGTTCCAGGTTCACAAGGAATTATTAAAGATGTGAATGATGCCATTCACCTTGCAACCGAAATGGGATATCCTGTTATCATTAAGGCTACTGCTGGTGGCGGAGGTAAAGGAATTCGTGTTGCTCGTGATGAAGATGAATTAGTAAAAGGTATTAATATTACCCAGCAAGAAGCTTTAACTGCGTTTGGAAATCCAGGTGTATACATTGAAAAGTTTATTGAGGATTTCCGTCATGTTGAGATTCAGGTTTTAGCTGACCAACATGGAAACGTTCTTCACCTTGGGGAACGTGATTGCACGATTCAAAGAAGACTTCAAAAACTTCTTGAAGAGTCTCCATCACCTGCACTTGATGGCGAAACTCGTAAAGAAATGGGTGAAGCAGCAGTAAAAGCTGCAAAAGCAGTTGATTATACTGGTGCTGGCACGATAGAATTTATATATGATTATCGCAATCGGAAATACTATTTCATGGAAATGAATACTCGGATTCAAGTTGAGCACCCAGTAACAGAAATGGTTACGGGTATTGACTTAATTAAAGAGCAAATTAAAGTTGCTTCTGGCGAGCGTCTTCAATATACCCAGGATGAAGTTACTTTCAATGGTTGGGCAATTGAATGTCGGATTAACGCCGAAAATCCATTGAAAAACTTTATGCCATCACCAGGTAAAATTAATATGTATTTAACTCCTGGTGGTTATGGAGTTCGGATTGATTCAGCTGCTTACCCTGGTTATTCAATTCCACCATATTATGATTCCATGATTGCGAAAGTCATTACTTACGGAAACAGCCGTGAAGAAGCGATTGCAAAAATGAAGAGAGCGTTGGGCGAATTTGTTATTGAAGGAATTCATACAACGATTCCATTCCATCTAAAGCTTCTTAACAATGAAACATTTGTGGAAGGGCAATTCAATACGAAATTTTTAGAATTGCATGATGTGATGAAGGAAGACTAACTGGAGGTGCTATTTAGGATGAGTGAGAATATCTTGGAGATGAATCAAGGAAATAATGGGCATGGCAAGGTTGAAATTGCACCTGAAGTGATTGAAGTAATTGCTGGAATCGCTGCGGCAGAGATTGAGGGAGTTTCCCAAATGCGTGGGAACTTCGCCGCCGGCGTAGTAGAACGATTAGGGAAAAAAAATCATGGTAAAGGGGTCAAGGTTGAACTTTCGGATGAAGGCATTAAAGTAGATGTTTATTGCATTCTAAAATTTGGAGTCTCCATTCCGAATGTCGCCCAACAAATCCAAGACAATATTCGCCAAGCACTTCTGAATATGACGGCTCTTGAACCAGTAGAAGTAAACATTCATATTGTCGGAATTCAATTCGAAAATCAAAAGACTGAACCCGACTTTGAACAAGAGGTTTAATCAGAAACCAAAGACACCGTATCGTGTCTTTGGTTTTTCACTTTAAAGGACCATAACTAATCATATTATAAATTTTATAGCTTCGTCTTTCTCTGTTATGTAAATTTTCTTCCTTACCTGGCTATAATTTATTAACAAAAATAGAGAGAAGGGTGCGAAGTATTTTTACATGTGCTATTATCTTTGTAGGAAATCGGTTAATAAAGCCGTAAAGGAGTATTTATTTTGATGAAAAGAAGAACAGCAAGAGAAAAGGCCCTACAGGCATTGTTTCAAATTGATATGAGTCAATCACAACCAATGGAAGCCATTGAGAATGTTTTAGAAGACCAACCACATGATGAGTATTTAACACATTTAGTTACAGGTGTTGTCTTACATAAACAGCAAATCGATGAAATGATTAAAGGCAGCTTAGAGAAATGGACAATAGAACGATTAGCAATTGTTGATCGTAATCTAATGAGAATCGCCGTGTTTGAGTTATTGTTTTGTAAAGAAAGTGTCCCGGCGAATGTTGTCCTTGACGAAGCGATTGAAATTGCTAAATTATTTGGTGATGATCAGTCCAGCCGATTTGTGAATGGAGTTTTATCAAAAATTAAAGAACAAATCAATAGTCTTTAAAAGCTTTTGGAACAAGGGGGAGTAGGTATGTCAGCTGTACTTATTGATGGAAAACAAATTGCAAAAAAGAAAAAGAATGAAATAGCCCAAGAGGTAGAAACATTAAAAAAAGCAGGAATTACTCCAGGGTTGGCAGTTATCCTAGTCGGAAATAATTCTGCTTCACAAACTTACGTGAAGAGTAAACAGAAATCTTGTCTTGAGTTAGGAATGTACTCACTTTTGATCGAGATGCCTGAATCAACCAGTGAGCAGGAACTCTTAAACAAAATTGATGAGTTAAATAAGGATGACGCAATCCATGGGATTCTTGTGCAGTTACCATTACCTTCACAAATTAATGAATCCAACATTATTGAAGCTATTATCCCTGAGAAGGATGTAGATGGGTTTCATCCAATCAACATAGGGAAAATGATGACTGGAAAAGATGCCTTTTTACCGTGTACACCATACGGGGTTATGGTAATGTTGAAGGAAATGGATATTGAAATTGCAGGACGCCATGTTGTTGTTGTCGGTCGAAGTAATATTGTCGGGAAACCCTCTGGACAATTATTTTTAAACGAAAATGCAACGGTTACTTATTGTCATTCAAAAACAGTTGACATTAAATCTTTCACAAAAAGTGCAGATATTCTTGTGGTTGCAATTGGTAGGGCGAATTTTATTACCGCCGATTATGTGAAAAAGGGTGCAGTAGTCATTGATGTCGGGATGAATCGAAACAGTGAGGGCAAGCTGTGCGGGGATGTTGATTTTGAGCAAGTGAAGGAAATTGCTGGCTATATCACACCGGTTCCTGGAGGAGTTGGCCCAATGACGATTACGATGCTTATGTATAATACACTGAAATCAGCAAAGTGGGTTCAACAAAAACTTCAAAGCACAAGTGAAGTGCGTTAATGGAGGAAACCTATTCCAACTTTATTAATTTTGATTTTCCAATTCATTCCTGACCAAGGTGCGAATTGGAATTCTAAATTTATAATAAATGGGATAGGTTTTTATTTTTGATAAAAGGCTGTTTTCGAAAACATTGTTGCAATTAGTGAAGTGGTTGATTTCCGCTCCAGGTACTTGCTTTCCACGGGGCGGGCGGTGAGCCTCCTCGGCGCTAAAGCGCCTGTGGGGTCTCACCTGTCCCGCTGCTCCCGCAGGAGTCAAGCACCTTCCGCTCCAATCAGCTTCATTTTCAACGGTATGAATTCAAAACTCGTTCAAAAACAACAATCTTTAAGAAAACAGCCTAATAAAAAGATAATGAGGTTTTTTCGGTAGCTTATTTTTAGTGGAAAGGAGTTAAACATGGAACAACGTTATTTAACGGTAAATGCATTAACTAAATACATAAAAAGAAAGTTTGACGCTGATCCGCATTTGCAGGACTGTTATGTCAAAGGCGAAATATCTAATTTCAAACAACATTCCAGTGGACATATGTATTTTACGCTAAAGGATGATAAAGCAAGACTCCTGGCGATTATGTTTGCGAGTGCTAACAGGAGCATGAAATTTAAACCTGAAAATGGCATGCAGGTATTAGTTAGTGGAGATCTTTCAGTATACGAAGCAAGCGGACAATACCAAATCTATATAAAAGATATGAAACCAGATGGAGTTGGGGAATTGTTCCTCGCTTTTGAACAACTAAAAGCAAAATTAACAGAAGAAGGTTTATTTTCGCCTGAAAATAAACTAGCACTTCCAAAATACCCAAAAACGGTAGGGGTTGTAACATCTCCAACAGGGGCAGCAATTCGTGATATTGTTTCGACCATTAAAAGGCGGTACCCAATCGCCAATATTTTATTGCTACCTGCGCTTGTTCAAGGAGATCAGGCGGCTGCTTCAATCGCAAAAGCGATTAAATACGCAAATACAACAGGAAAGATTGATGTGTTGATTATTGGTCGTGGTGGAGGTTCCATTGAGGAGTTATGGGCTTTTAATGAAGAGGTGGTTGCAAGGGCAATTTTTTCTTCAAAAATACCAATTATTTCTGCAGTTGGACACGAAACTGATTTTACAATTGCTGACTTTGTTGCGGACCTTAGAGCTCCGACTCCAACTGCAGCAGCAGAGTTAGCCGTCCCACATATTGATGAATTAATCGAGAGAATCTTAAATCGACAAACCAGAATGCTGCGGGCGATGAAGGAAAAAATCAGCTCGCAAAACGAGCGATTAAACCGACTAAATAAATCCTATGCGTTCCGGTACCCACATAAGCTATACCAACAAAAACTCGAACAACTCGACAGGCAGACCGAACAGCTCGTACGGGGATCGAAAAAAATGCTTGATTTAAAAAAAATGCAGCTTGAAAACCAACATAGACGTCTCTTACGGAATGCACCAGATAAAAAAATAATTGAAGCCAAAGAAGAGCAATTCCGATTAAAGAAAGCTTTAAATCGAGCGATGCAAAATATTCTATCTAAAAAGCAAACTGACTTTTCACACAGGATAGCAAAGCTTGAAGCATTAAGTCCGCTCAAGGTGATGGAAAGAGGATACAGTCTTATTTTTACAGAAGATCAAAAACTGGTAAGTAAGGTATCCCAAGTGAAGCAAGATGAAGAAATATCCGTGAGGTTGGCAGACGGAAGCTTACAATGTAAAGTAATCGACATTAAAGGAGAGTTACTAGATGGCTAAAGAACAAATTTTATCATTTGAAGAAGCGATGGAAAAATTGGAGGTCCTTGTTGAAAGGCTTGAAGAAGGCGATGTGCCCCTTGAAGAAGCCATTTCAATTTATAAAGAAGGGATGGGGCTGTCGAAGCTCTGTCATGATAAATTAAAACAGGTTGAAGATTCACTTACGCAAATATTAACTGATGATGGCCAAATTGCTAGTTTTACCATTAATGAGGAGGAATAACGTTGTCTAATCAATCATTGGCCTCTTTTTCAAAAGAACATAAAAATCTACTTGAGAGTCAAATGGAGGCATTAATAAAAAAACTTCATGCACCAGACATTCTAAAAGAATCCATGCTTTATTCGTTAAAAGCTGGGGGAAAACGGATTCGCCCATTACTTTTGTTTGCTACTTTACAGGCCTTTGGAATGGATCCGAGAAAGGGTTTGTATCCTGCAGTAGCAATAGAAATGATTCATACTTATTCATTGATACATGACGATCTTCCAAGCATGGATAACGATGACCTTCGGCGCGGAAAGCCGACTAATCATAAGGTGTTTGGTGATGCTGTTGCCATTTTAGCTGGGGATGGTTTATTAACCTACAGTTTTCAGGTTTTGAGTGAAATGCCGGAGCAAGATAGCGATGTCCGGACAAAGGTTGGTTTAATTTCCTTACTTGCCCAAGCTGCGGGTGCAGAAGGGATGGTAGGTGGACAAGTTGCTGATATTGAGGGTGAAGGAAAACATCTGAATTTAACTGAATTGGAATATATCCATTTACATAAAACAGGCAAGTTATTAGTTTGCTGTGTCATGTCGGGGGCATTAATGGCGAATGCAAGTAAAGAACAGGCCAGCAATCTCGAAGCATTTGCGAAACATTTAGGGATGGCCTTTCAAATTCGTGATGATATTTTAGATTTAGAGGGAAATGAGGAATTAATCGGGAAGCCGATTGGAAGTGACGAGGAAAACTTAAAAAATACCTATCCCTCATTGTTGACGATGGATGGGGCAAAAAAAGCAATGCAACAGCACTTTGAGGCATCCAAATATCATTTAGGGTTAGCTCAATTAAATACCAAAATGTTGGGGGAAATTGCCGACCTTGTTGTAGCTAGGGAATATTAACATTCGGTGAAATTTGAAGAAGGTTTGAGACGACATTATTTTTATGATATAATACAGCCGAAGTATAATTTGATACTTGTACTAATACGAACGAATATACTAAAGGCATTAGTTAGAATAAAGTTTTTGTCCAAAGGATTTAAGCAACTGGCGTCGAGTAGTTAAGCGCCTTGTGCTTGATAAAAATTGGACATTACGGTTGCCGTTATCACTTCTGTGTTAGCGGCTATTTTTTCAATTATTTATCAAATACTAGATATCATTTAGTACGAAAAATATCAGTATTCTGTCGTCAGAACTTAGAAACGAAAGTGAGTGATCCGTTAAATGGATCTTTTATCAATTAAAGACCCTTCCTTCCTTAAAGGGCTAACCAATCAGGAATTGGAACAACTAAGTAAAGAAATTCGCAAATTTTTGATAGAAAAATTATCAAAAACAGGGGGACATATTGGGCCCAATTTAGGTGTCGTCGAATTAACGATTGCACTACATAGATGTTTTGAAAGTCCAAAGGATAAGATTATTTGGGATGTCGGACATCAGGCCTATGTTCATAAAATACTAACTGGACGTGCATCAGAATTTGATACATTACGTCAATTTCATGGATTAAGTGGCTTCCCGAAACGTGGTGAAAGCGAACATGATGTTTGGGAGACGGGACACAGCTCAACCTCATTGTCTGCTGCGATGGGCATGGCAATTGCAAGAGATCTTAAAAAAGAGAAATCCTATATTCTTCCTGTCATCGGTGATGGTGCATTAACCGGAGGAATGGCATTAGAAGCGTTAAATCATATAGGTCACGAAAAGAAAAACATGATTGTGATTTTGAATGATAATGAAATGTCGATTGCTCCAAATGTGGGAGCCTTGCATACTGTTCTAGGAAGACTAAGAACAGCCGGAAAATACAACTGGGTTAAAGATGAACTAGAAATCCTTCTAAAAAAGGTGCCAGCAGTTGGTGGGAAACTTGCTGCCACTGCTGAAAGGATTAAGGACAGCTTAAAATATTTATTCGTTTCAGGAATGTTTTTTGAAGAATTAGGTTTTACTTATTTAGGTCCAGTCGATGGCCATAATTTTGAAGAGCTATTTGAAAACTTAACCAATGCCAAAAAAATTGAAGGGCCAGTCCTTTTACATGTTATTACTAAAAAGGGAAAAGGCTATCAACCTGCTGAGAGCGACAAAACAGGAACATGGCATGGAACGGGTCCCTATAAAATTGAAACAGGTGCGTTTGTAAAACCAGTTAACCCACCTCCAGCCTGGAGTTCACTTGTGAGTGAAACGGTTCGGAGATTGGCCAGAACTGATTCAAGAATTGTGGCTATTACACCTGCGATGCCAGTCGGATCAAAGCTTGAAGGCTTTGCAAGCGAGTTTCCAGATCGAATGTTTGATGTCGGCATTGCCGAACAGCATGCAGCAACTGTAGCAGCGGGACTTGCAACACAAGATATGAAACCATTTTTGGCTATTTATTCAACTTTCCTTCAAAGAGCATACGACCAAGTTGTTCATGATATCTGTCGGCAAAATTTAAATGTATTTATTGGCATTGACAGAGCAGGGTTGGTTGGAGCAGATGGTGAAACTCATCAGGGGGTATTTGATATCGCCTTTTTACGACATGTGCCTAACCTTGTATTAATGATGCCTAAAGATGAGAATGAAGGGCAGCATATGGTCAATACAGCGGTACAATATAATGATGGCCCAATTGCCATGCGTTATGCACGTGGGAATGGTCTTGGTGTCCCAATGGATAAGGAGTTAAAGACAATTGAAATCGGGACATGGGAGGTTTTGAAAGAGGGTAAGGATGCCGCTATTCTAACCTTTGGTACAACAATCCCAATGGCAATGGAGGCTTCAGGTATTTTAGAAAAACTTGGATATTCAATCAAGGTTGTGAACGCACGTTTCATTAAACCACTAGATGAAAGTTTATTGGGTCAGATTCTAGTTGATAATATTCCAATTTTAACGATAGAGGAAGCCATTCTTCAAGGTGGATTTGGTAGTTCGGTGTTAGAATTTGCTCATGATCACGGACATTATCAAGCGATCATTGACCGAATGGGGATTCCGGACCAATTCGTTGAACATGGAGATGTTAATGCATTGTTAAAAGAAATCGAATTGACTACCGAAAATGCAGTTAAGAAGCTGCAAATTCTTGCCGGAAAGAAACAGCAAAGGGCATGAAGATGAAAATTAAAAAAGAACGAGTAGACGTTTTATTAGTAGATAGAGGTCTTATTGAAACAAGAGAAAAGGCTAAACGCGCAATTATGGCTGGCCTAGTATACAGTAATGAAATGCGACTGGATAAACCTGGCGAAAAAGTGAATGAGGATATCCAGTTAACGATAAAGGGCAATGTCTTGCCCTATGTAAGCCGTGGAGGATTAAAGCTTGAGAAGGCGCTTAAGGCATTTGATATTGACGTGAATGAAAAAATTATGATTGATATTGGCTCGTCTACGGGTGGATTTACTGATTGCGCTTTGCAAAATGGAGCCGCGATGTCTTACGCAGTCGACGTAGGCTATAATCAGCTCGCCTGGAAGCTCCGACAGGATGAACGGGTTGAGGTTATGGAACGAACTAATTTTCGTTATATGACCCCTGCAGACCTCCAGAGAGGGATGCCTAATTTTGCATCAATCGATGTATCGTTTATTTCCTTACGGATAATCTTTCCGGTTTTAAAAACACTCCTTGTCCCTGGAAGTAATATTGTGGCGCTTGTTAAGCCTCAGTTTGAAGCTGGACGAGAACAGGTTGGTAAAAAAGGAATTGTTAGAGATCCATCTGTTCATGAAAGTGTTCTCGAGAAAATGATTGAGTTTTCAAGTGGCATTGGGTATACAATTGTTAATCTATCCTTTTCTCCGATTACCGGAGGGGACGGCAATATTGAGTTTCTTCTTCATTTACGATGGGATGGGGAGGATGCAACCACCGGAGAAATATTATTGTCTCAAACTCCGGCTCAAGTAGTAGCGGAGGCTCATCGGGAATTAAAAAAGAAAAAAACAACTGAGGAATAAGCGAGTTGCTGCTTATTCCTTTTCTATATCTATGTAATTTTTTGCAAAATGTTGATTGGAGTGGAAGGCATGAAGACTCCTGCGGAGGCTCACTGCCCGCCCTTAAGGTGCGCGAGTGCCTGGAACGGAAATCAACATTCTAGTTTAACAGAGCCTATCTAATAAGAATGATTGTGTCTAATTCGTGAAAAGTTGTACTTCTTGTTAAATATCGGCTACCATATTATTATAATTACAACAAATTGCGCGAACTTTCGAGTGAATATTTTTTGAGGTGAAATGATGAACAAAGGTCAACGACATATAAGAATACGTGAATTAATTGCAAACAACGATATCGAAACACAGGATGAGCTTGTCGACCGTTTGAAGAACGCGGGATTTAACGTCACCCAAGCTACAGTATCAAGGGATATTAAAGAGTTACATCTTGTGAAAGTACCATTAATGGATGGCAGATATAAATATAGTTTACCTGCTGATCAACGTTTTAACCCATTACAAAAGTTAAAAAGAGCCTTAATGGATGCATTTGTAAAAATCGATAATTCCAGTCATTTGCTCGTAATGAAAACATTGCCTGGAAATGCAATGGCAATCGGTGCTTTAATTGACCATCTTGAATGGGATGAAATCATGGGAACCATTTGCGGTGATGATACGATATTGATCATTTGCAGAACACCAGAAAACACAGAGATTATCTCTAAACGCTTTCTGGATATGCTTTAAGCTGAGGTGACAGACTATGCTAAGTGAATTATCGATTCGAAACTTTGCTATTATTGAAGAGTTGTCCATTTCATTTGAAAAAGGTTTAACGGTATTAACCGGTGAAACCGGAGCGGGGAAATCGATTATTATCGATGCCATCCATCTTCTCGTAGGAGGCAGAGGATCTTCTGAGTTTATTCGACATGGAGAGGAAAAGGCTGAAATCGAAGGACTATTTCTTATAGAAGATCCCGGCCACCCATCTTTTGAGAAAGCCAAGGAAATTGGAGTCGAAATCGAAGATGGAATGGTGGTTTTACGCAGAGATATGACCCGAAGCGGGAAAAGTGTTTGCCGTGTAAATGGAAAACTGGTAACAATCGCTGTGTTGCGAGAGTTTGGCGGAACTTTGATTGACATTCATGGTCAACACGAACATCAAGAACTCATGAATGAATCCAAACACCTATCATTATTAGACCAATTTGGTGGAAGTAATATTACAACAGCTCTTTTAGAATATCAAAGAGTGTACAAACGATATGATGAGACCTTAGCACGATTAAAAGCACTCAGTGAAAATGAACAAAAAATGGCTCACCGGCTTGATTTAATTCAATTTCAGCTTGAAGAAATTCATAAGGCAGATTTGAATTTACACGAGGATGAAATACTATTTGAAGAAAAGGGAAAGCTGTCAAATTTCGAAAGAATATTTGCGGCACTTCAGGCAGGATATTCAGCACTTTCTGGGGAACAGGCTGGTTTAGATTGGATTGGAATGGCCATGGGTCATCTTGAGAATGCTGCCGAGCTGGATGATGAATACAAAGAGATGTATGAGTCCGTATCAAATAGTTTTTACCAAATGGAGGATACCATTCACTCGTTACGAAATAAACTCGAGGTAATGGAATACGATCCACGGCGGATAAATGAAATTGAAGAAAGACTGACTGAAATAAATCAACTAAAACGTAAATACGGGAAAACAATCGAAGAAATTCTCGAGTATGCAGCTAAAATTGAAGAAGAAATTGAAACAATACAGAACAAAGAAACGCATATTCACCAGCTTGAAACTGAGCTGGCCTCACTAACAAAAGATTTACGTTTAGAGGCTAAACAAATGAGTGATCTCCGAAAAAAATCCGCAAAAACTCTTTCTAAGTTAATCCATCGTGAGTTAAAAGAACTCTACATGGAAAAAACAATATTTGAAGTCAATTTTAAGCATTATGACGGATTTTATAAGAATGGAACAGATATTGTTGAGTTTTTCATTTCAACGAACCCCGGTGAGCCATTGAAGCCTTTAGCAAAAATCGCCTCTGGTGGAGAAATGTCTCGTATCATGCTGGCATTGAAAAGTATTTTTTCTATTCATCAAGGAGTAACATCTATTATCTTTGATGAAGTTGATACTGGAGTTAGCGGAAGAGTGGCACAGGCTATTGGAGAAAAAATACACAAAATCTCAAATAATTCACAGGTTCTTTGTATTTCACATTTACCGCAAGTTGCGGCAATGGCGGACATGCATCTGTTTATTACCAAGAAAACAAAGGACGGAAGAACAAAAACTTCAGTCACTCCTTTAACGGAAAAGGAGAAAATTGGAGAAATTAGCAGAATGATTTCTGGAGTGGAAATTACTGATTTAACAAGGCAACATGCAGAGGAATTATTGCATTTAGCCCACGAAATGAAGCCATAACATGCAAAGCTATCCAACTCGGGTAGCTTTTTTATATTGTTGGCAGTTATAAATGGCTCAGAAGCAGGCAAAATTAAAGATGTAGCCAACAATTGTGTGTGGACTAGAAGCGAGGAGAGTGAAGGATTTGAAATATGATCAACTTAGAAAAATAATTGGTGGAATTCTCCTTGTTTCATTAATTGCTCTAGGGTTCTTTAAACCCTTTCAAGAATATATCTCAATTCCCAACCAGATTACCCTTTTCGAGGGTCAAAATTATAAACTTTCGAAAGCTGTTTCTGTTTCAGCATCACTATCAAAAGATGATCAAACGATTCAAATGGCTCAAAACTCAAAATCGTTATCCGTACATGCAAATCAACAAGGAAATGATGAAATGGTGTTAAACCTTGCTGGTATTCCGATAAAAAAAGTGGATGTCAATGTGTTAAAAGATTTTAAGGTCATTCCAGGTGGACAATCAATAGGAGTAAAACTGAATACAGTTGGCGTCTTGGTGGTTGGACACCATCAAGTGGACACACCTACCGGAAAAACTTCACCAGGAGAGCTAGCAGGAATAAAAATTGGTGACATCATTACCCAAATAAATGGTAAGCGAATTGAACAAATGACAGATGTTGCCCCTTATGTACAGGATTCTGGAAAAACCGGAGTACCCCTAGATATTGTTGTTACTCGTGAAAGCGAAAAATTCACGGCTAAACTGAAACCAATGATGGATAAAGATGAACAAACTTATAAGTTGGGGTTATATATCCGAGATTCTGCTGCTGGGATTGGGACGATGACATTTTATCATCCTGAATCTAATAAGTATGGTGCACTCGGACATGTGATTTCAGACATGGATACAAAAAAACCAATTGTAGTTCAAGATGGTCAGATTGTTCGGTCCACTGTTACCTCAATTGAAAAAGGAAGCAATGGGGACCCAGGGGAAAAACTGGCTCGTTTTTCTTCCGACCGTGAGGTAATCGGTGATATAAAAAGAAACAGTCCGTTTGGAATATTTGGTGCATTAAATAAAAACATTAAAAATGGTGTATTGGATAAACCAATGCCAATTGCATTATCACATCAAGTAAAAGAAGGACCAGCTCAAATTTTAACAGTTGTTGATGATGATAAAGTGGATCTTTTCGATATCGAAATCGTTAGTACAATTCCCCAAAAGTTTCCGGCAACAAAAGGAATGGTCATTAAAGTTACCGATCCAAAATTGCTCGAAAAAACAGGTGGGATAGTGCAAGGAATGAGTGGAAGCCCAATCATTCAAAATGGGAAAGTAGTTGGCGCAGTTACCCATGTATTCGTAAATGATCCAACTAGTGGGTATGGCGTTCATATCGAATGGATGTTGAATGAGGCAGGAATCGATATATACCAAAAATCGCATGAAAGAGCTTCGTAAAAAAAATAGGCGAGTAATCGCCTATTTTTTATGGTAAAATTATACTTGATAAAGTTGCCTTAAATATTTTTCGACAAAACCAAAGCTATTTAGTATGACAACTGCCGAAACTAGTCGAAACGGTTAGAATAAGCGAGAATAAATCAGATATGATAGATTTTTTAGAAAATTTTAAATAAAACAAAAGGATTTTCAGTTGCATTGTCGAATTTCTCAATTAGTATAGAACACAGGGATAGGTATAAGAAGAAAACAAAGGGACTGAGGAGGAAACGATTAGTGAAAAAAATAAAAGTGTGCGTTGTTGATGACAATAGAGAATTAGTTGGATTATTAGAGGAATACATTTCATCCTTGGATGATATGGAAATTGTCGGAGTTGCTCATAACGGTCAAGAATGTCTCGATATTTTAGAAGACACCACTCCAGATGTTCTTGTTTTAGATATTATTATGCCACATTTAGATGGTCTTGCTGTATTGGAAAAACTTCGTGAAACGAAAAGAAGTAACTTTCCAAATGTAATAATGCTAACTGCGTTCGGACAGGAAGATGTTACGAAGAAAGCAGTTGAATTGGGTGCATCGTATTTTATTCTTAAACCATTTGATATGGAAAATTTAGCTAACCACATTCGTCAGGTTAGTGGCCAAACCAATACTGGTATGAGAAAGTCAGCGCAGTCCCCGTATCGTCCAGCTCAATCAGAGCAAAAGCCTAAAAATTTAGATGCATGTATCACGAGCATTATTCACGAAATTGGCGTACCAGCACATATTAAGGGTTATATGTATTTGAGAGAGGCAATTTCTATGGTCTATAATGACATTGAACTGCTTGGATCGATTACAAAAGTTCTATACCCTGATATTGCAAAGAAATTTAATACAACCGCAAGCCGAGTTGAACGGGCAATCCGCCACGCAATCGAAGTAGCGTGGAGTCGGGGCAATATCGATTCAATTTCTTCTCTGTTTGGCTACACCGTCAGCATGACAAAAGCAAAACCAACAAATTCGGAATTTATCGCGATGGTTGCAGATAAACTAAGATTAGAGCATAAAGCATCATAATTTTGGAATAAGGGGTTAGACTTCCAACAATTATCAATATTTAGTTACCTATTGTTTTATTGGGTTTCAGATATTGTATTGTGGAGTCTAACCCCTTAATTGTTTATTTTTCTTTTGGAGGGAGAGACCTTTATGACTTTGATTTTTGCACACCGCGGTTATTCGGCGTTAAACCCAGAAAATACGTTGAAGGCATTTGTTGAAGCTGAAAAGGCAGGAGCAGATGGGGTGGAATTGGACGTTCAAATGACCAAGGATGGAGAATTGGTTGTGATCCATGATGAAAAAATTGACCGAACAACTGATGGAACAGGATATGTTAAGGATTTAACCTATAACGAATTGAAGAAATACAATGCGGGACACAAATTTAAAAAGTGGTTTCAAAAAACAACGATTCCTACACTTCAAGAGGTATTTGAATGGATGACTTCTAATAATCTACACTGTAATATTGAATTGAAAAATGGCATCATACCTTATATTGGCATGGAGGAAAAGGTGATCGATCTTATTAGAAGGTACCGATTAAGCGATCGAATCATTATTTCTTCCTTCAATCACTACAGTATTGTTTATAGCTATCGACTTGCACCTGAGATAGAAACAGCACCTTTATTATCCGAGTCCCTTTATATGCCGTGGATATATGCACAATCGATTCAAGCACGGGGAATTCATCCAAAATATTTCCGAGGCTTAGAAGATATTTTCAAACAATCTATCGCTAACGGGATAGCTGTTCGACCGTACACTGTGAACAAGGATCCTGCTTTAAAGCGTTTGTTTGCACTAGGTTGCAGTGCGGTCATAACAGATGATCCTCTTAAAGCTGTTAACCTCAGAAAAGAGTACCAATAAAAAAGAAGGCTCTTTTCTAAAAGATCGTTGTTTTTTTAATAGGTTTTTGGAAAGAAAACCGTTAAGAAAGAAGTTGATTGGAGTGGAAGGCGCGAAGACTCCTGCGGGAGCAGCGGGACAGGTGAGACCCCGCAGGCGCTAAAGCGCCGAGGAGGCTCACCGCCCGCCCCGCGGAAAGCGAAGCGTCTGGAACGGAAATCAACAGACCTGTTGAACTGCCTAATTATTATAAAAAATTAACGCGGTTCACTGCTAAATTTTTTAGGCGAAATAATAGGCTGTCGAGAGTTTACGACAGCCTAGAAAGACCACTATGGTCTTTCTTTTTTTTGAAATCGTGTTTGTACTTTATTCCCCTTGCGATCCTTATGCAAAATAAATCCGGCAATAAAACCTAACCCCAATAAAAATGATAATAACCCGATAATAAACTGTAACCATAAAGTTGGAATGGGTTGTTGTAAAATGCCAAACACCATATCACGCATTAACTTGATTCCTAAAGCAGCCATAAATCCGGGGATTAACATGATTACCAACGCAATAATTCGATCCATATACTAAGTTCCCTTCAGAAATAATCTTACGAAAATCATAATTCATATTTAATATTTGTCAAGGTAAACGAATCCTTTTAAGATGAGAGGGAGGCTGTGAAATATACTGCAGGGTATTTAAAAAAATGTATGAAAAATTTTGCTGAAACGTGAGGGGATATAAGTGCAAACGGTCATGATTGTTGGTGCTGGAAAAGGTGGCACAGCTATTTTCAAAATTCTCAAGGAAACGGCAGCATTTGACATAAAGGTGGTTATTGATAAAAGCAAAACTGCCCCAGGGGTAAAATTGGCGTTTGAAGAAGGAATTCAGATTGGAACAGATTGGCGTCCTTTTATCAATGAAGGAATTGATATAGTCATTGAAGTGACCGGTGATCCTATGATTTTTGAAACGTTAAGGAGATCAGCTGGAAAAAAGACGCTTTTGATTCCTGGAAGTGTCGCCTTCCTTTTCGCGTTGTTGATGGAGGAAAAGGAAAAACTTATTTCAAAGCTTCAAAACCAAACCTATGAGCATGATTTAATTTTTGATTCTGCTGATGAAGGTATGATTGTCATTAATAATCATTCGCGTATTATCCTGTTTAATAAGAGTGCAGAAAAAATAACAGGAATAAGTAAGAGTCGGGCAATTGGCAACCATATCCTTGAGATCATTCCAAATAGTAAGCTTCCGTTTGTCTTAGAAACCCGGAGATTGGAAGCAAATCAAGAACTGCTGTTAGAAAATGGACTGAAAATCATTACCACTCGAATTCCGATGATTAATGAAAGTGGATATTTAATGGGTGCTTTTTGTGTTTTTAAAGATATTTCTGAAATCCTTAGCTTAGCTGAAGAAATTACCAACCTTAAGGAAATCCAAACCATGCTTGGGGCCATTATTCAATCAAGTGATGATGCGATATCAGTGGTCGATGAAACGGGAAGAGGCTTAATCATTAATCCAGCCTATACAAGAATTACTGGTTTAACAGAGCAGCAAGTGATTGGTCAACCTGCGACGGCAGATATTTCCGAAGGCGATAGCATGCATATGAAGGTGCTTCAAACAAGAAGACCAGTTCGAGGTGTTCCGATGCGGGTTGGCCCAAATAAACGAGAAGTCATCGTAAATGTTGCTCCAATCATTGTTGATGGAATTTTAAAAGGAAGTGTCGGCGTCATCCATGATGTTTCTGAAATCCAAAGCCTAACTACTGAGCTAACTCGAGCCCGGCAAATTATTCGAACACTAGAAGCAAAATATACTTTTGAGGATATCATTGGTGAATCTGAAGAGATGAACATTGCCATTGAACAGGCTAAATTAGCTGCGAAAACTCCTGCTACCATTTTACTTAGGGGTGAATCGGGAACGGGAAAAGAGTTGTTTGCCCATGCGATACATAATGCAAGTGATCGAAAATACAATAAATTTGTTCGAGTAAATTGTGCGGCTTTAACGGAGTCATTGTTGGAAAGTGAATTGTTTGGATACGAAGAAGGAGCCTTTTCAGGAGCAAAACGTGGCGGGAAACGTGGCTTATTTGAGGAAGCGAACAATGGAAGTATTTTATTAGATGAGATCGGTGAATTGACTGCCAGCACACAAGCTAAGTTATTGAGGGTATTACAAGAACGTGAAATTGTTAGGGTAGGGGGTACAAAACCAATTTCTATCAATGTTCGAATCATCGCCGCTACGAACGTTAATTTGGAAAAAGGCATTGCCCAAGGCACTTTTAGGGAAGACTTATACTACCGTTTGAATAGGATGCCCATTCAAATCCCCCCTTTACGGAGAAGGATTGAGGATATTCCTGCTTTATGTAGCAGACTTATTCAAAAAATTAATCAAGACTATGGACGGAATGTTGAAGGTGTTTCTAATCTATCCATAGATAGACTAATTAACTATGACTGGCCTGGAAATGTAAGAGAACTTGAAAATATCTTAGGCAGAGCCATTATATTTATGAAAAATTATGAAACGATTATTGATGAGTCCCATTTACCCGATTTAAAGGCTGTCACTCATCATAAAATAGCCGATAATAAAACATCAAATTTTGGTGACTCCCAGTCCTTATCGTTGATAATGGAGCGGTATGAGGAATCAATTATTAGGCAGATGTTAAGGGAACATGGTGGTAATAAAACGAAAACGGCAAAAGCGTTGGCCGTATCCGTTCGGAATTTATATTATAAGCTCGAGAAATACGGTCTTGAATAATTTTGCATGCAGTATTTTTCAGGTTTTGCAATTTTTTGCAGGGATTTGATAGTGAAAATCTTAGCAGATGAGTGTTTTTAATTTGGCACAATTATTGCAAGTATATTTAAGAAGTGCATTCTATTTTATTCCCTAGCTCTTGCACTGTGTTCAACAAGTAATGAAGCATCTTGATAGGGAGGATTTTTAGATGGGAATCTTTGAGAATTTGGAAATATACGATTATGAGCAATTAGTATTTTGTCAGGATAAACAATCTGGATTAAAGGCGATTATTGCCATACATGATACAACTTTAGGGCCTGCTTTAGGCGGCACAAGGATGTGGACATACTCATCGGAGGACGATGCAATTGAAGATGCCCTCAGATTAGCAAGAGGAATGACCTATAAGAACGCTGCTGCTGGGCTAAATTTGGGCGGTGGAAAAACTGTAATTATAGGTGATCCTCGCCGCGATAAAAATGAGGAAATGTTTCGTGCTTTTGGCCGCTATATTCAAGGCTTAAACGGCCGGTATATTACTGCAGAAGATGTTGGTACAACAGTTGCAGACATGGATCTAATTCACGAAGAAACAGATTTTGTCACTGGGATTTCTCCCGCCTTTGGTTCTTCGGGAAATCCATCACCAGCTACTGCGTACGGTGTTTATCGAGGGATGAAGGCAGCCGCAAAAGAAGCATTTGGCACTGATTCATTAGAAGGTAAAGTTGTTGCAATTCAAGGTGTTGGTAATGTAGCAATAAACTTGTGCAAACACTTACGTGGAGAAGGTGCTGAATTAATTGTTACCGATATTCATAAAGAGTCTGTCCAAAGAGCGATTGATGAATTTGGGGCAAAAGCGGTAGAACCAGACGAAATATATGGGGTGGTTTGTGATATTTATGCTCCCTGTGCGCTAGGAGCAGTCATTAATGACGAAACTATTCCACGGCTAAAAGCAAAAGTGATTGCAGGGTCAGCGAATAACCAATTAAAAGAAACAAAACACGGTGATATGATTCATGAATTAGGCATTGTCTATGCACCTGATTACGTAATTAACGCTGGTGGAGTTATCAATGTTGCAGATGAATTATACGGATATAATCGAGAGCGAGCCTTGAAAAAGGTCGAAGGCATTTACCAAACAATTAATAAAGTAATTGAAATATCAAAGCGGGATCAAATTCCAACCTATTTGGCAGCTGACCGATTAGCAGAAGAACGAATTGCCAGGATAAGAAATTCCCGCAGCCAATTTTTGTTGAATGGGCACCATATTTTAAGCCGTCGTTAAGGAAAATAGATCAGGACTTTTCTTCTTTTTTGGAGGTACCTATGACACCCGAATACCGAATTCTTGTGATTAACCCAGGTTCAACATTGACCAAAATAGGTATTTTTGATAATGAAATTCCTTTGTTTGAAAAAGCAATTCGTCATGACGTCGACATGATCCAATCCTGTCTAGGAATCTCTGAACAATATGAGTTTCGAAAACAAACCATCCTGGAAACATTAGAATATGAGGGAATAAATATTTCAAAAATACATGCCGTTTGCGGACGAGGGGGATTACTTCGCCCGATAACTGGGGGAACTTATGCTGTCAATTCCTTGATGCTTGAAGACTTGAAGACTGGCTTTGCCGGGCAGCATGCTTCCAATTTAGGAGGAATACTTGCGTTCGAAATTGCTTCTGGGCTAAATATTCCATCTTTTATTGTAGACCCTGTTGTTGTTGATGAACTCGAGCCAATTGCTAGGATTTCTGGCCTTCCACTTGTGGAAAGGAAAAGTATTTTCCATGCATTAAATCAAAAGGCAGTTGCCAGAAGAATTGCAAAGCAGTTCAACAAAAAGTACGAGGACCTAAATTTCATAGTCATCCATATGGGTGGAGGAATCACTGTCGGAGCTCACAAGCTTGGAAAGGTAATCGATGTCAATAATGGCCTTCATGGTGAGGGGCCATTTAGCCCAGAGCGTGCCGGAACAGTACCTGTTGGTGATTTGATCACCTTATGTTTTTCAGGTGAATATGATCTTGAGGTAATGATGAAAAAACTTGTTGGTGCCGGTGGATTAGTTGGTTACTTAGGAACAAATGATACATTAAAGGTTGAAAGAATGATTAAAAATGGTAATGAAAAGGCTAAATTAATTTATTCGGCCATGGCTTATCAAGTTGCGAAGGAAATTGGTGCAGCTAGTGTAGTGTTAGCAGGTAAGGTTGACGCCATTATCCTTACAGGCGATCTTGCCTACGGAAAAGGCTTTGTCGCAGAAATTACCGAGAAAATAAACTGGATTGCTGATGTGATTGTAGAACCAGGTGAAAATGAACTCCAGTCTTTGGCTGAAGGTGCTTTACGTATTTTACGTGGTGAAGAGGAAGCGAAGGATTATCCAGGCGAATTAATGAAAAGTAACTTGCATTATAGATAGAGGAGGAAACCAAAAGTGGCTCAAGAATATGATTTGGTCATCCTTGGTGGTGGGACAGGTGGGTACGTAGCAGCAATTCGTGCTTCCCAACTCGGGTTAAAAACAGCCATCGTTGAAAAAGCGAAGTTGGGTGGAACGTGTTTACATTCTGGATGTATTCCTAGTAAAGCACTATTGAGGAGTGCTGAGGTTTTTGCCACCATGAAAAGAAGTGCCGATTTTGGAGTTTTTGCTAACGATATCACTTTTGATTTTTCAAAGGTACAAGAAAGAAAAAATAATATTGTTGCTGGTCTTCATAAAGGTGTACAGCATCTTATGAAACAAGGGAAAATCGATGTATATGAAGGGCTCGGGCGGATCCTTGGTCCCTCAATTTTTTCCCCGATGCCTGGCACGATTTCCGTTGAAATGAATAACGGGCAAGAAAATGAAATGCTCATTCCCAAAAATGTTTTAATTGCTACAGGTTCAAGACCTCGTTTGCTTCCTGGTTTAGAAGTGGATGGAACTTTTGTATTATCTTCAGATGAAGCTTTAGCGATGGTAACATTACCAAAAACAATCTTGATTGTCGGAGGTGGGGTTATTGGGATTGAGTGGGCCTCGATGCTCTCAGATTTTGGCGTTCTTGTGACTGTAATTGAGTTTGCCGATCAAATTATACCGACCGAAGATAAAGAGATATCAAAAGAAATGCAACGTTTAATGAAGAAAAAAGGTATTAAAATTGTAACGGGAGCAAAGGTTCTTTCTGAAAGTTTACAAAAGGATAATGGCGTTTCTGTTAGCGCTGAAGTAAAAGGCGAGATTAGACAATTCTCAGCCGAAAAGCTCCTTGTATCGGTAGGACGTCTTGCTAACGTAGAAGGAATAGGAATAGAAAATACCGAGATTCAAATTGATAAAGGTTATATAGCTACGAATCAATTTTTCCAAACGAAGGAATCTCATATTTATGCGATTGGTGATGTGATAGGCGGGCTCCAATTGGCTCATGTAGCTTCTGCTGAAGGGGTTATTGCGGTTGAGCATATTGCTGGACTAACTCCTACTCCGCTTGCATACAATCTAGTGCCAAAATGTATCTACAGTAAGCCTGAGGTAGCCAGTGTTGGACTTACCGAGGACGAAGCAAACAGCAAGGGACATCAAATAAAGATTGGCAAGTTTTCGTTTAGAGCAATTGGAAAGGCACTAGTTTTTGGGGAATCTGATGGGTTTGTAAAAATCATTGCAGAACAAGATACGAATGATATTTTAGGTGTTCATATGATTGGTCCACATGTCACTGATTTGATCTCAGAGGCAGGGCTGGCGATGGTA
This sequence comes from Bacillus sp. 1NLA3E, assembly GCF_000242895.2. Lineage (NCBI taxonomy): Bacteria > Bacillati > Bacillota > Bacilli > Caryophanales > Bacillaceae > Bacillus > Bacillus sp. 1NLA3E. Next base: position 3,342,535 of record NC_021171.1, on the reverse strand, counting down.
TTAGATGCAACCCCTTGGGAGGTCTCAAAAGCCATCCATCCACACCCCACATTGTCAGAGGCTATATCAGAAGCCGCTTTGGCTGTTGATGGCAAGGCTATCCATTCATAATTATGGTGTAAACCAGATTAAGATTGGCTTTTTTAGTACAAAAATGAGTTATTAGGAGAGGAATTTGCTTGCCTCTCACATTTCCCGTTTGGAGGTTAATCATATGGGTGAAAATCGCCACCAAGCTTTAGGTTTAAGTGATGAGAAGGTTTTGGAAATGTATGAAACCATGCTGTTAGCTCGACGGATTGATGAACGAATGTGGCTACTGAATCGAGCTGGGAAAATACCATTTGTTATTTCGTGCCAAGGACAGGAGGCCGCACAAGTGGGTGCCGCTTTTGCCCTTGATAAAGAGCAAGATTATATCCTCCCATACTATCGAGATCTCGGAGTGGTATTGACATTTGGGATGACCACAAAGGAAATCATGCTGTCTGGATTTGCAAAAGCAGAAGATCCGAATTCAGGAGGTCGACAAATGCCAGGCCATTTTGGGCAAAAGAAAAATAGAATCGTTACTGGATCATCTCCCGTAACAACACAAGTTCCCCATGCTGTCGGAATCGCTCTTGCCGGAAAAATGGAAAAGAAGAATCTTGTCACGTTTGTGACCTTTGGAGAAGGTTCTTCAAACCAAGGGGATTTCCATGAAGGAGCAAATTTTGCAGCGGTTCACAAGTTACCAGTCATTTTCATGTGTGAAAATAATAAATATGCGATTTCCGTTCCGATTTCAAAACAAATGGCTTGCGAAAAGGTTTCTGACCGAGCAATTGGCTACGGTATGCCGGGATTTACGGTAAATGGGAATGATCCACTTGAGGTTTATCAAGTTGTAAAAGATGCATGCGACCGGGCGCGTCGCGGTGATGGACCTACCTTGGTTGAAACAGTCTCTTATCGCTTAACCCCTCATTCATCTGATGATGATGATCGTAGCTATCGTGCACAGGATGAAGTGGCAGAAGCTAAAACAAATGATCCAATCCTGACTTTTGGTGCCTATTTAAAAGAAGTAGGTATTTTGGATGATCAATTAGAAAAACAAATCAATGATCGTTTTTTAAAGATGATCAATGAGGCAACGGATTATGCGGAGCTCGCTCCGTACGCAGAGCCAGAAGAAGCCTTGAAATTTGTATATGGAATTGAGTAAGGGGGACCAATCATGGCAGTAATTTCTTATATAGATGCGGTTACTATGGCCATTCAAGAGGAAATGGAACGAGATTCGAAAGTTTTTGTCCTTGGTGAAGATGTTGGGAAAAAAGGCGGTGTCTTCAAAGCTACTCAAGGATTATATGAAAAATTTGGGGAAGAACGTGTGATTGATACACCACTTGCTGAATCAGCCATAGCCGGAGTTGGAATTGGTGCAGCGATGTATGGAATGCGACCGGTTGCCGAAATGCAGTTTGCTGATTTTATAATGCCCGCAGTCAATCAAATCATTTCAGAAGCAGCAAAAATTCGTTATCGATCCAACAATGACTGGAGCTGTCCACTGGTCATTCGTGCTCCTTATGGTGGCGGAATTCACGGTGCTCTTTACCACTCACAATCAGTAGAAGCAGTATTCGCAAATCAGCCGGGTTTGAAGATTGTAATGCCTTCAACTCCATATGATGTTAAGGGGTTACTTAAAGCAGCAATCCGTGACAATGATCCAGTCTTGTTTTTTGAACATAAACGGGCTTATCGCTTAATTAAAGGGGAAGTTCCTGAGACGGATTATACATTGCCGATTGGAAAAGCAGATGTGAAGCGGAAAGGTGATGATATCACTGTTATCACTTATGGTTTATGCGTCCACTTTGCCCTTCAAGCTGCCGAACGACTAGCGAGTGAAGGAATCTCTGCCCATATTTTAGATTTACGTACAGTATACCCTCTAGATCAGGAAGCCATTATCGAAGCTGCATCCAAAACTGGAAAAGTATTGCTTGTTACAGAGGACAATAAAGAAGGCAGCATAATAAGTGAAGTGGCTGCAATTATTGCCGAAAACTGTTTGTTTGAACTAGATGCTCCGATCAAACGACTGGCAGGTCCTGATATTCCGGCCATGCCATATGCACCTACAATGGAAAAATATTTTATGGTGAATCCTGATAAAGTTGAAATTGCTATGCGCGAACTGGCGGAGTATTAGAATAGAACCACTTGAAAAAGGAGGGTCATCCATTGGCACTAAAACAGATTAAGATGCCTCAGCTTGGCGAAAGCGTTACGGAAGGAACAATTAGTAAATGGCTCGTTTCTATTGGGGATCAAGTAAATAAATATGACCCCCTAGCAGAAGTCATGACCGATAAAGTTAATGCAGAAATCCCTTCATCTTTTGCCGGTGTTATCAAAGAATTAAGTGCTGCAGAAGGCGATACATTGTCTGTAGGAGAAATCATTTGTTTAATTGATGTTAATGATTCAGAGGTTATGTCGAAGGTAGGCCAAACTACTGCCTATCAAGCTCTTGGGGGGGCCCCGACTAATAATCAAGGGAATAAAACCCGTTATTCTCCTGCTGTCCTAAAGATGTCCCAGGAACATGGCATCGATTTAACGCAAGTCCAAGGAACTGGTGCAGAAGGCCGGATAAGCAGAAAAGATTTATTGAGGCTTATTGATTCAGGAATGATACCAAAGGCGGGAGAACCAACTCCATTCTCAGGTGCACGTCAAGAACAGGCTTTGCCACGCCAAGAATTAGAAACTACACAAAAGCAAACAGTTACAGTCCCATCCATTTCAGTTGCAGCAGGTGATCTCGAAATCCCCGTGACTGGAGTGCGAAAGGCCATTGCGGCCAACATGCTAAGAAGCAAGCATGAAGCACCACATGCATGGACGATGATCGAGGTCGATGTGACGACCTTAGTTGAGCTTCGGAATTCCTTGAAAGATGAGTTTAAGCAAAAAGAAAGTTTTAATTTAACCTTTTTTGCCTTTTTTGTTAAAGCGGTGGCACAATCGTTGAAGGAAGTCCCACAGATCAATTCAATGTGGGCTGGTGATAAAATCATACAAAAAAAAGATATCAATGTATCAATTGCGGTGGCAACAGATACGGCATTATTTGTGCCAGTCATTAAAAATGCTGATGAAAAAACAATCAAAGGAATTGCTCGAGAAATTTCCGAATATGCAAACAAAGCACGTTCAGGAAAATTAACCTCTGAAGAAATGCAAGGTGGGACGTTTACGGTAAACAACACTGGATCGTTTGGTTCAGTACAATCTATGGGTATAATCAATTACCCGCAGGCAGCGATTTTACAGGTTGAAACAATCATCAAACGCCCTGTTGTTCTGAACAATAATATGATCGCCATTCGCGATGTAGTTAATCTCTGTATGTCTCTTGATCATCGAGTATTAGACGGTCGGATTTGCGGACGTTTTTTACAGCGTGTAAAAGAAATTCTCGAAAATACAAATAAAGAGAACACCTTAATTTATTAACAAACAAAACCGTTGCCGTTAAGGTGACGGTTTTACTTATGATTTAAGGCTGACTCTGGATGAGTCAGCCTTAAATGAAGCACCTTCGATTCTACGACACGCATCCTTACCAGTGGTGGGCTTTCGCGTTACTTCTCAAAATGATGGTGGTTTGGGTATCTTTAGTTTCTCCGTTCACCTGTGATTTTGAACGTTTCCGCCGTGTCCAGTTGTGGTGAAAAAGCTCTGAGTGTGGATCTAAATGATCTTTATAGCTCATCAAATCACCTCGTAGGTAGGATACTTGAACCGTTGCAATATTCGATAAAGAATATCACACTTTTAGATTTTGTTAAAAAAGAAAAAGTATTCGTGGGAAACATTTTTTAGGCCTAAAGAATGCGGAATTAGTCGATTTATTTGGTATTTTCCCAAAACCATTATTTTACAACCGTGAAATAAAATGATTCTTTCTGAGTTTCTCACGTTGCCAGTTTTGTCAGGATATACTAAAATAATATGGGATGCTTGAATAATTAGAATTTTAATACTATTTTAGCTAAGTAAATAATTGGAGGGAGGGGAGGTTGTCCTTGAGACAGCCGGCTTATGAGTATAAGTAAAATGATCAATGAAGTTTTTCCCGCGGCAACTGCCGAACAATGGAAGCAAAAAGCCGAAGAGACCTTAAAAGGAAAACCTGTTGAGACACTAGGGAAGAGTACATACGAAGATATCAGGTTGAAACCGTTATATTCAAAAGAAGATTTGGAAAACCAAATCGTTTCCCAGTTTCCAGGATATCAGGATTACCGAAGAGGAATTAATCCACTAGGGTATGTGACAAGTGACTGGAAAGTTGCACAAACAATTACAGCAACAAATCCAGATGAATTAAAAGAGTTGCTTTTGTCCTCATTCCAAAAAGGGCAAACAGCTATTTCTTTTGAGGTATCAGAAAAGTTAATTTCAGAAATTTCCTCCATTTTAGCTGATATCGTTACCTCATACCCATTCAATGTAAATGCAAAGGAATTTCAAGCTGAATTATTGAAAGCGGTACAATCCTTAGCAGAAAAGTCTGATGGGAGACAAGAATTATCCGGATATATTGGGATGGATCCAATCGCTATCGCTGTTGAATCAGGTTCTGAAGTTGAAGGTGTTTACGAACAATGGGCAAACACGATTAGGGATACAACAGAAAGCTTCCCAAATCTAAAAACCATCTTAGTTGATACCACTCCTTACCACAATGGTGGAGCTAATGCTGTGCAGGAATTGGCTATCGCCTTAGCTACTGGTGTTGAGCACATAAGCAAATTAACAGAACAGGGACTTAGCTTGGAAACGGTTCTTGATAAAATGGTGTTTAAATTTGCAATCGGTTCCAACTTTTTTATGGAAATGGCTAAATTACGTGCCGCAAGATTACTGTGGAGCAAATTGACTGAAAGCTATGGAGCTACGCCTGAATTGCGAAAAATGGTGATTTCTGCTGAAACTTCTAAATTCACAAAAACAAAGTATGATCCATATGTGAATTTATTAAGAGCAGGAAATGAGGCATTTTCTGCTATCCTTGGTGGAATCCAATATTTGCATGTAAGTCCGTTCAACGAGCCTGAGGGTCAAGCGACTGCTTTTTCTGACAGGATTGCCCGCAATACTCAACTGATTATTAAAGAGGAAGCCCATTTGAAGAAGGTGGTCGATCCAGCCGGAGGTTCATGGTATATTGAATCATTGACCAATGAAGTTGCCCAAAAAGCATGGGATCTTTTCCTAGAAATAGATGCAAAAGGCGGAATTATTTCCACCCTACGCTCAAATTGGCTTCAGGAGCAAATTGCCGCGGTCAAAGAAAAGCGACAAAAAGATATATTCACACGAAAGCAAAGTATTATCGGAACCAATATATATGCAAATCTACAAGACCAGCCACTACAAGTTGCGGAAACTAAAATGAGTTCCAATGCTGAATTCGCTATCAAGCCAATTGCTCAAGAACGTTTGGCCCAGGGTTATGAAGAATTGCGTAGTCGTGCTGAACAATTAACTGAGCAAACAGGTAAAGGTCCAGCTGTTGGCTTGATTGCACTTGGTGCATTAAAACAGCATAAAGCTCGTGCGGATTTTATCACTGGTTTTGTTGCTCCTGGAGGGATCCAAACTGTAAAAAGTGAGGAAATCAATTCATTTGAAGATGCAGTAGCATTTGTAGAAAACACTCCATTAAAGCATTACTGTATTTGTGGAGGTAATGACCAATACAATGAAATTGTACTTGAATTGGTAACGAAGCTTAACAAACAATATCCAAATGTACAGCTATATTTAGCAGGAATCCCTGAAAATCAATCAGATTTTTCCGATGCTGGGGTTACTGATTGCATTACGCTAAAAAGTAATTGCTATGAGACACTCTCAAAGCTTCTAGATGAAATGGAGGTGGAATCAAAATGAAAAAACCAGATTTTAAATCAATAGAAATTTTACAGGACCAAGAAGTTTCAAAAAAAGAGTGGCAAGTTAAAGCAGAAGCAGAGGTTTCTAAATCTCTTGATGATCTGTTATTTGAAACAAATGAATATATCAAGCTTAAACCGCTTTATTCCAAAGATGATCTCGATGGCATGACGCATCTTGACGATAAACCAGGGATTGCGCCTTTCACTCGTGGACCCTATCCGACGATGTATGTAAATCGTCCATGGACAGTTCGACAGTATGCAGGTTTCTCAACCGCTGAGGAAAGTAATGCTTTCTATCGCCGGAATTTAGCGATGGGACAAAAAGGTCTTTCCGTTGCTTTTGACTTAGCAACTCACCGTGGTTATGATTCTGACCATCCGCGTGTAGAAGGTGATGTTGGTAAAGCCGGAGTAGCAATCGACTCGATCCTTGATATGAAAACATTATTTGACGGGATTCCACTCGATCAAATGTCTGTTTCTATGACCATGAACGGTGCAGTTTTACCAATTATGGCTTTCTATATTGTGACGGCTGAAGAGCAAGGAGTAAGCCAGGAGAAATTATCTGGTACGATTCAAAATGATATTTTAAAGGAATACATGGTTCGGAATACGTATATATATCCACCTGAAATGTCAATGAAAATTATTGCTGATATTTTTGAATATACGTCAAAATATATGCCTAAGTTTAACAGCATCAGTATTTCCGGCTATCATATGCAAGAAGCAGGGGCTCCTGCGGATATTGAGTTAGCTTACACTTTGGCTGATGGACTTGAATATGTAAGAACTGGTTTAAAAGCAGGAATTCCAATCGATAAATTTGCGCCTAGACTATCGTTCTTCTGGGCAATTGGCATGAACTACTTCATGGAAGTCGCAAAAATGCGTGCTGCACGTACTATTTGGGCGAAAATGATTCAAACGTTTGAACCTAAAAATGCCAAGTCACTTGCACTGAGAACACATTCGCAAACTTCCGGCTGGAGCTTAACAGAGCAGGATCCATTTAACAATGTCACTCGTACGCTTATTGAAGCTCACGCAGCGACAATGGGACATACTCAGTCACTCCATACAAATGCCTTGGATGAAGCGATTGCTCTTCCAACTGACTTTTCGGCACGGATTGCGCGAAATACGCAGTTATTTTTACAAGAAGAAGCAGGAGTTACCAATGTAATCGACCCATGGGGAGGCTCCTATTATGTGGAGGCCCTTACTGAGCAATTAGTTAAACGTGCTTGGGAGCATATCGAGGAAATTGAAAATCTTGGCGGAATGGCAAAAGCGATTGAAACTGGGCTTCCAAAAATGAAAATTGAAGAAGCTGCCGCCCGCAAACAAGCACAAATTGACTCAGGCAAAGAAATCATCATTGGGGTTAATCAACATCGCCTTGAAAAAGAAGAAGATATTGATATTTTAGAAGTTGATAATACCGCTGTTAGATTAAAACAGCTTGAAAAACTCGATTTGTTAAAGTCAACACGTGATGAGGAAGCGGTTCAAGAAGCACTTGCTGCTATTACTCGTGCTGCTGAAACAGGTGAGGGCAATTTATTGGAACTTGCAGTTAACGCTGCTAGACTAAGAGCGTCACTAGGGGAAATTTCCACCGCGATTGAAGTCGTTGCAAGCCGTCATAAGGCGATCATTCGCTCTATTAGCGGAGTTTATAGCACTGCTTTTTCAAATGAGGAGGAAATTTCCATTGTTAAGCGAATGACAGATGAATTCTTAGAAAATGAAGGAAGAAGACCTCGGATTCTTGTAGCTAAGTTAGGTCAAGATGGTCATGATCGTGGTGCCAAAGTTATCGCAACTGCCTTCAGTGATTTAGGCTACGACGTCGATATGGGTCCTCTATTCCAAACACCTGAGGAAACTGCTCGACAAGCAGTTGAAAACGATGTTCATGTCGTCGGCTTTAGTTCACTTGCAGCTGGACATAAGACATTGTTGCCACAGTTGGTTAATGAATTGAAAAAGCTTGGGCGTGAGGATATCCTTGTTGTAATCGGCGGGGTAATTCCGGCACAAGATTATGATTATTTATATGAACACGGAGCAGCAGCCATTTTTGGACCTGGTACCGTCATTCCGATTGCCGCGCAAAAAGTAATCGAAACGATTTATCAACGATTGGGCTATGAGGAAGTGGTAAAATAATGGGCGTGAACAAAAACACGGATAGGGATGAACCGGGAAATTTGAATCGTATGTCGAATTCCCCTCAAAAACGGTTCAGGAAACGGTCAGATGTTTTTGAACCTAGTGTCGAGGAGCTAGCCACCGGAGTCCGCTCTGGTGATAGGAGCATGCTAGCTCGTGCGATTACTCTCATTGAAAGTAACGCTGAGCATCATTTTCAAAAGGGACAGCAACTTTTACAAAGTCTACTTCCATATTCAGGCAATTCAATCCGTATCGGCATTACTGGTGTTCCTGGAGCTGGGAAAAGTACCCTCATTGAGGCCTTTGGCACATATTTATGTGAACAAGGGCATAAAGTTGCTGTACTGGCTGTTGATCCTAGCTCAAGCATTAGCGGTGGTAGTATATTAGGCGATAAAACGAGAATGGGAGAATTGGCCAATAACCCTCGTGCTTTTATACGCCCCTCTCCTTCACAAGGTAAGCTTGGAGGAGTACACCGCAAGACAAGGGAGACTCTTGCTTTATGTGAGGCTTCTGGTTTTGATGTTATCTTGATTGAAACAGTTGGTGTCGGTCAAAGTGAAGTAGTTGTCCGTAATATGGTTGATTTTTTCATGCTAATTGTTTTAACTGGAGCTGGGGACGAGCTTCAAGGAATGAAAAAAGGGATTATGGAGCTCGCTGATGCGATTGTTGTCAATAAAGCAGATGGGGCCAACAAACCACTTGCTGAAAAGACACGTCTTGAGTATATGCGGATTGTCCATTTTCTGTTGCCAGCAACGAAAGGCTGGGCAACAAAGGTGGCTACATGTTCTGCATTGAATGATGAAGGAATTAATGGGATTTGGGATATCATCTGTGATTTTGATCGTCAAACGAAGGAATCTGGTGTTTTTGATTCACGTAGACGGATTCAAACGAAAGAATGGATTTATGCGATGATCATAGATCAACTCCAATCTAGCTTTTTCCATCATCCAGAAGTCAAATTTTTATTACCAAAGGTGGAAAACGAGGTCATTTCCGGTGACCGAACCGTTACATCCGCGGTTGAAAGCTTGTTTAAAGTATATTTAGGTTAAAGGAAGAAAGGGTGGGTCCTGATCATTTGGGAGTCATCCTTTTTTTCAAGAACAATAGATTTGTCTAAAATAAAACCTGTTTGTTTGAATCATCGCATATGTATTGGTATCATATAAATACAATTAAAAACTTATTAACTAAGAGGAGAGCGATCCAATGAATATAGATTTTAACTTTTTCATGAATGATACGGTTCGTCAAGCACGTCAGGAAATCGTTGCAGCAGGTTATGAAGAACTTACTACACCTACAGCAGTCGATGAAGCCTTATCTAAAAAAGGGACCACCTTGGTTATGATAAATTCGGTTTGTGGTTGTGCTGGTGGCGTTGCGCGCCCTGCAGCAGCACATGCTCTTCATTATGATAAGCGTCCAGATCATTTGGTTACGGTATTTGCTGGTCAAGATAAGGAAGCGACAGAAAAAGCTCGCAGCTATTTCACTGGTTTCCCCCCATCCTCACCATCATTTGCCTTATTAAAGGATGGGAAAATCTTAACAATGGTTGAACGCCACGATATTGAAGGCTATGACCCAATGACCGTGGTCCAAAAAATTCAAAACACATTTGAACAGTATTGTGAGGAAGTATAAAAAAGATGGGGTCTCCCATCTTCAGATTGTCGAGAAAGGTTATTTTCTCGGCAATTTTTTATTTTGTCAGAACATTAGATGCTGATTTTTAATATAGGATTGTCTATGCTAAGGGACCTGTTGATCTCCGCTCCAGGTACTTCGCGCACCGTAGGGGCGGGCAGTGAGCCTCCTCGTCGCTAACGCTCCTGCGGGGGTCTCACCTGTCCCGCTGCTCCCGCAGGAGTCTTCGCACCTTCCGCTCCAATTAACAGGGGTAAATCAACCTTAAGAATTGCAACACACCTTTTCCAACCTGGCTATATGTGTTGCGATTTTTTCTTTCAAAGGCGGTTTTCACAAAGATTGTTGTTTTTCAAACAAATTTAAATGTTTTTACCTAGGAACCTTGGATTTTTGCACGATCTTCATTGGAATCACCTAAGCTGTCCGAATACGCCACTCATCTGGACCGCTTTAGAATTGGTCATCATAGCGACTCTTTGGTTCCTGTTTTTCCACGACTCTTGGATTTTGGTCATCATAGCGAATCTTTGGTTCCCGTTTTTCCGCGACTCTTGGATTTTGGGCATCATAACGGCTATTTAATTCCCTTTCTTTTTTTTGTATTTAATATCTACCTCAACAACGTCGCTGTTGTCCTTTTGAATTATCTGATAAAATAAAATAAGGAAAAGATAGATCATTTATTCAAAATTCATAAAAGAAATATTGGAGAGAAATATGGAATTTAAAATTGGGTATCGTACGATAAAGACTGCTGTCGGAACCTCTCTATCTATCATTCTTGCACAATCTTTAGGACTTCATAATTTCGTATCAGCAGGAATATTAACAATCCTGTGTATACAAGTAACCCGAAGAAAATCGCTAAGAGCTTCTTGGGACCGTTTATTAGCCTGTCTTCTAGCTATGTTATTTGCTTCGGTCTTTTTTGAGATTATCGCCTATCACCCTCTCGTTATCGGTCTACTACTACTATTTTTTATTCCCACCCTTGTGATGTGTAAAGCTCAAGCTGGAGTTGTTTCAAGCAGTGTCATCCTGCTCCATATCTATTCGGCAGGGAAAATTTCATTAGATATCATTTCCAATGAGTTTGGAATCATCATCATCGGAATTGGTGTAGCCTTGATCATGAACCTCTATATGCCAAGTGTTGACCTAAAACTAGATGTCTATCAAGAGAAAATTGAAGAAAAGTTTAAAAAGATATTTATGGAAATTGTTCATTATTTAAGAACAAATGAAAGTGATTGGGATGGAAAAGAAATTACTGAAGTAGCAAAATTGATTGATGAAGCAAAAATTTTGGCGTTTCGTGATGTCGAAAACCGCTTGTTGAAACAGGAAAATATTTACTATCATTATTTCAGAATAAGGGAGAAACAGTTCGAAATAATTGAACGGGTTTTGCCAATTGTTACCTCGATTGAACATATGGTAAGGCAACGTGAAATCATTGCTAACTTCATGGAGGAATTAGCGGAAGGGATTAATCCCGGTAACAGAACTTATTTTTATTTAGAAAAATTAATGAACATGAAACGTGAGTTTGAGAATATGGAAATGCCAAAGTCAAGAGAAGAATTTGAGGCAAGGTCGGCATTATTACATTTCACGAATGAAATGGAACGATATTTAATTATCAAAAGTACATTTAAAGGGCTAGAAAAAAATAGTAAAGCGAATCGAAAGCGGACAACTGAAACAAACTAACTGTAAAAACACCATAAGCAGGTGATTGGATGGTTCAGTTTATTTCCGCTTTCCTTTTTACACTCGCGTTTTCACCTCTATGGCCGTTAGGTACTAACCCAATAGTTGGTGATCCATTTGTGATTGTTAACAAACAGACTAACCAAATTGCATTAGTCGATGAAAATAGAGTACAAACAGTTGTTGGTGTCGCAACCGGAATAACGAATGATTTGACTCCAGAGGGTCTGTTTACTGTTACCGTGAAGGCGATTAATCCCTATTATCGAAAGAAGAATATATACGGTGGTGACCCTAATAATCCATTAGGGACGATATGGGTTGGGTTTGACGCAAGAGGTACAGATGGGCGGATTTATGGATTGCACGGTACAAATCACCCTGAATCGATCGGACGTTACGTTTCTCAGGGCTGTATTCGACTACAAAATGAAGCGATTGAATCTTTGTATGAATATATCCCGCTTGGAACAAAAATATTAATTTTATCAACAAAAAAAGATTTTGAACAATTAGCAAGAGAATATGGGGCTATGGATTAGCAAAAGCGGAATCTGTCCAATTAATCCCCCAAAAAATAAGGCTGTGTTAAAGCTCAATGTTGATTTTTTGCAAATGTTGATTGGAGTGGAAGGTGCGAAGACTCCTGCGGGAGCAGCGGGACAGGTGAGACCCCCACAGGCGCTGTAGCGCCGAGGAGGCTTACCGCCCGCCCCTAAGGTGCGCGAGCGCCTGGAACGGAAATCAACATTCTAGTTTAACACCGGCAAAATAAAAAGAGGCTGGCTCATCATTTGAGTCAGCCTCTTAAATTATCTAGTTTATAGAAATCTTGAAAGACCTAATAGGAGGGTAGAAGCAAGCATAGCACCAAGCATTAGCATAACAATTACTTTTCTAGCTTTTCGGTTTCCCAATGTAAAATCCTCCTTCCAAAAACTAACGAACCTACACTATTCATTTTACAAAAAAAAAATCATTTCAACAAATGAAAAATTTATGAAGGATTTTTGACAAATTAGTAGAATATTTTATATTATTATATTATTCTGAAGAGAGCATGGTGGAGGAAAATGGTGAAAAAGGTCGACCATATTGGGATCGCAGTAAAATCTTTAGAGCAAAGCTTGTCATTTTATACAGAAATTCTTCGTTTGCCATTAATTCAAATTGAAGAAGTTCCTAGTCAAAAAGTGAAAGTTGCCTTTATTCAAGTTGGAGAAACCAATATAGAGTTGCTCGAACCAACAGCTGAAGACAGTCCAATTGCAAAATTTATCGAAAAACGGGGGGAAGGAATCCATCATATCGCTCTTGGGGTTGGTTCTATTCAAGAGAGAATCATGGAAGTTAAAGAAAAAGGGGTAAGAATGATTGACAATGAACCAAAGACAGGGGCACATGGAGCAAAAGTAGCATTTATGCATCCAAAATCAACGGGAGGGATATTATATGAGTTCTGTGAAAAGCAAGGAAGTAACGAACATGCCTGATATTTATGAAAAAATTTATGAACTTTATGATTTAAAAAGAGAAATAGAATTAGGTGGCGGAGATGCCCGCATTGCGAAACAACATGAAAAAGGCAAGTTAACAGCAAGGGAAAGAATTGAGTTATTAGTTGATCCAGGAACATTTGTAGAACTAAATGCTTTTATTGAACATCGTAGTTTGGATTTTGGTCTTGAAAATTTAAAAGGACCAGGTGATGGAGTTGTAACCGGGTATGGCAAAATAAACGGACGTCCAATCTATCTATTCTCTCAAGACTTTACCGTGTTTGGTGGAGCATTGGGTGAAATGCATGCGATGAAGATTGCTAATGTAATGGACCTTGCTGCAAAAAATGGAGCACCGTTCGTTGGTTTAAATGATTCCGGTGGTGCACGGATTCAAGAGGGTGTTGTTTCACTAGATGGGTACGGACAAATATTCTACCGTAACGCCATTTATTCTGGTGTGATTCCACAAATTTCTGTAATCTTAGGACCATGTGCAGGCGGTGCAGTTTATTCACCAGCCATTACTGATTTTGTTTTCATGGTTGAGAAAACAAGCCAAATGTTTATCACTGGACCAAAAGTAATTGAAACCGTTACCGCAGAAAAAATATCAGCTGAAAACCTAGGTGGGGCTAAAGTACATAGTACCATTAGCGGAAATTGTCATTATCATGCGGAAACAGAAGCAGAGGTTATCCAAGCTGTTAGAGATGTACTAAGTTATCTTCCTAACAATTGTAATGAGATGCCACCTCGGTTAGAACCAAGTGAAGATGATGATTACCGCCCTGAATTAACTGAAGTAGTGCCTATCAATGCCACCAAGCCTTATGATGTCCGTGCTGTTATACAACAGGTTGTGGATTCTGAATCTTTTATGGAAATACACAAAGATTTTGCCAGAAATATTGTAGTTGGTTTTGCGAGAATTAAAGGAGAACCCGTCGGTTTAGTCTGTAACCAGCCTAAATTTATGGCAGGAGGGCTTGATATCGATTCTTCAGATAAAGCCGCTCGCTTTATCCGCTTGTGTGACTCTTTCAACGTACCAATCATTACTTTTGAAGACGTAACGGGGTTCTTCCCTGGAGTTAAACAAGAACATGGTGGAATCATTCGTCACGGAGCAAAAATTCTTTATGCTTATTCTGAAGCAACTGTACCAAAACTTACTGTTATCACAAGAAAAGCATACGGTGGCGCCTATGTTGCATTAAACAGTAAATCAATTGGTGCTGATTTAGTTTTTGCATGGCCAAATGCGGAAATCGCTGTTATGGGACCTCAAGGTGCTGCAAACATTATCTTTGCTCGTGAAATTGCAAACAGTCCAGATCCAGAAGCTACTCGTGCTGCAAAAATCGAAGAGTATCGTGAGAAGTTTGCCAACCCTTATGTTGCTGCAAGCCGCGGGATGGTTGATGATGTTATCGATCCTCGTGAAACAAGAATCAAATTGATTCAAGCACTTGAAATGCTTCGTAATAAAGAGGAAAAAAGACCAAAGAAAAAACACGGAAATATACCTTTATAAAACGAAAAGCGTAAGCGCCCGGTTAGCGCACGATAGGACTGGAGCACACCGACTGAGATAAAGGAAACACTACGAGCGGTAGCGATTAGATGTTGACGCAATCGTTGCGGAGGTGGGTGAAGTCCACTAGTCGCTGGGTGCTGGAGCTAGACACTAATAGTATAACAATACAAAAACACAAACGGACCTTGTTCCGTTTGTGTTTTTGTATATTTGCTCAAGAAATAGCATAAGGGTATACTTAGGTAGTGATTACTACAGTATAGTATGGAGGTTTCCAGGATGATCATTAATCAAGAACGATTACTTAATGAATTTTTAGAACTCGTCCAAATTGATTCAGAAACGAAGTTCGAAACAGAAATAGCTAAAGTGCTAAAAGCAAAATTCACCCAATTAGGGGTCGATGTATTCGAAGACGATACAACTTCAATCACTGGACATGGAGCTGGTAACCTTATTTGTACCTTAAAGGGGACCAAAGAAGGAGTTGATACAATCTATTTCACCTCCCATATGGATACGGTTGTTCCTGGTAACGGGGTAAAACCAAGTATTAAGGACGGTTATGTGGTTACCGATGGAACGACGATTTTAGGTGCTGATGATAAAACAGGGCTTGCTGTCATGCTTGAGACTGTTCGACTTTTAAAAGAACAAAATATACCACATGGAACGATTCAATTTATCATTACCGTTGGTGAAGAGTCAGGTTTACACGGGTCAAAAGCGCTAGACCGGAATCTAATTACTGCAAAATATGGTTATGCTCTAGACAGTGATGGGAAAGTAGGAAACATTATCGTCGCTGCACCTACGCAAGCAAAAATCACGGCCGTTATCCACGGGAAAACAGCTCATGCTGGAGTGGCGCCTGAAAAAGGAATTTCCGCGATTACCATTGCAGCAAAAGCAGTTGCAAGAATGTCGCTTGGAAGAATTGATGAAGAAACCACTGCTAATATCGGTCGTTTCGAAGGTGGGAAACAAACAAATATTGTCGCTGATCGCGTTGATATTTTAGCAGAGGCTCGGTCGCTTATCCCTGAAAAAATGGAAAAGCAAGCTCAGAAAATGAAAGAAGCGTTCGAAAGTGCAGCTTCTGAAATGGGTGGAACGGCTGAAGTGACAATTGATGTGATGTATCCAGGCTTTAAATTCGGAGCAGGAGATCATGTTGTAGAAGTAGCTCGAAAAGCAGCAGAAAAAATAGGACGTAATTGTGAATTGCTTCATAGTGGTGGTGGAAGTGATGCAAACGTGATCGCAGGCTTCGGAATCCCTACCGTGAATCTTGCAGTTGGGTATGAGGAAATACATACAACAAACGAACGGATGTCAGTTGAAGAGCTTTATAAATTAGCTGAGATGACGATTGCCATTATTGAAGAGGTTTCAGCCAGTTAATTTTTTTCTATGAAAGAGAGGGGGGGCGAAGACGTTTCGCTCTCCTTTCCTGTTTTGTTATAATTTAAATACAGAATTCCAGCAAAGTGAGGTGGTTTTTATGAAGGAAATGTATCCGAAAAACGGAAGAGTTATTTTGCACGTTGATATGAACAGCTTCTATGCTTCTGTGGAAATGGCACATGATCCTTCATTAAAAGGAAAACCATTAGCCATTGCTGGAAATGTAGAAGAACGCCGCGGTATCATTGTGACCTGTAGCTATGAAGCAAGAAAATTCGGTGTGAAAACAACGATGCCATTATGGCAGGCAAAAAAGCTTTGTCCACAGATTATTGTGCGAAAGCCTAATTTTGATCGGTATCGTGCAGCTTCCACGAGTATGTTTGATATTTTGCGGCGCTACTCCCAATTGGTTGAGCCTGTTTCGATTGATGAAGGTTATATGGACATTACTGATAGCTATGAGCTTGGATCTCCCCTGCAAATTGCTGAGTCGATTCAAGAGGTCCTTTTGAAGGAATTAGACATACCCTGCAGTATTGGCATTGCTCCAAATAAGTTTTTGGCGAAAATGGCTTCTGATATGAAAAAGCCCTTGGGTATCACAATCTTGAGGAAACGGGATATTTCTTCTGTCCTTTGGCCAATGGAAGCGGGCGAGATGCATGGTGTTGGTAAAAAAACGGCAGAAAAGTTAGCGCCTTTGGGCATTCTAACAATTGGTGATTTAGCAAAAGCTAATGATATTCAGTTAAAAGCATTATTAGGAATAAATGGGTTAAGATTAAAGGATCGGGCAAATGGTGTGGATAAACGAACTGTAAATCCTGAGTCAGTCTATGATTTTAAAAGTATTGGAAATTCAACCACACTGGCAAAGGATGTTTCCAATCAGCATTTACTTTTTCAAGTAATTGAAGGGTTAGTTGAAAAAGTAACCCAAAGATTAAAAAGAAAAAAAGTGCTTGCCCAAACGATAAGTGTGACCATCCGTTATAAAGATCGAAAAACGATAACACGCAGTAAAAAGCTGACAAATCCTATTGGAAGCTCTGAAGATATTAATGCAGCCGCCAAAAGGTTGTTTCTCAAGCATTGGAATGGGGAACCGATAAGGCTCTTAGGTGTAACAGGAACCGATCTATTGGAGCAGGATGATGCTATTAAACAGCTTGACCTGTTTTCATTTGAACAGGAAGCCAAAAAAGAACCTCTGTACCATACAATGGAAATGCTTCGGGAAAAATACGGGAAGCATATTATTGAAAAAGCAGGAGATTTGGCAGACCATCAAAAGAGCACGCCCACAATCGGGACAGACACAAGTTTTAACAAGGATTTTCTACAAACTTCTTCTCGGTCATGGAAAAAAAATCACGATAAAAAAGAAATTGAATAAGTCGTTTATTTTCCCCCTGATTTTATAAAAATAAAAGAAGTAGGTTGAATAGTTGAATCTATACTTGAATCTTGCTAAAGTATAGGTTGCATGCAATTTAGGAATAAGTGCTAGAAGGGACGTTAAATCATGAGTAAACAACAAATTGGTGTAATTGGTTTAGCTGTAATGGGCAAAAACCTTGCAATGAACATCGAAAGTAGAGGATATACGGTTTCAGTATACAATCGTTCCCGTGAAAAAACAGACGAGATGTTAGCTGAAGTGGCGGGGAAGAATATTGTAGGTACATACTCTCCTGAAGAATTTGTACAATCTTTAGAAAAACCCCGTAAAATTCTCTTAATGGTCAAAGCAGGTGCAGCTACTGATGCAACAATCGAGCAGTTAAAACCATTGCTTGATAAAGGTGATATCGTCATTGATGGAGGAAATACCTTCTTTGTCGATACTCAGCGTCGAAATAAGGAATTAAGTGCCCTTGGCATTCACTTTATTGGAACAGGGGTTTCTGGAGGAGAAGAAGGTGCTTTACGTGGACCTTCAATCATGCCAGGAGGCCAAAAGGAAGCACATGAGCTTGTTGCTCCTATTTTTGAAGCCATTTCCGCAAAAGTAGATGGCGAACCTTGTACGACTTATATTGGTCCTGATGGAGCCGGTCATTATGTGAAAATGGTTCACAATGGAATTGAATATGGAGATATGCAATTAATTTCTGAAGCCTATTTTCTTTTGAAAAATACTTTAGGATTAAGCGCGTCTGAGTTTCACTCGGTTTTTGCTGAGTGGAATAAAGGTGAGTTAGATAGCTACTTAATTGAGATCACTGCAGATATTTTCACCAAAGTCGATGAGGAAACTGGAAAGCCACTTGTTGATTTAATTCTCGATACTGCTGGCCAAAAAGGTACTGGTAAATGGACAAGCCAAAGTGCTTTGGATTTAGGTGTGCCATTACCAATTATTACTGAATCCGTATTTGCTCGGTTTATTTCAGCGATGAAGGATGAACGCATTGCTGCCAGTAAGCTATTAAAAGGACCGAAAACAAATGGATTTACTGGAGATAAGCAAGCATTTATTGAAGCGGTTCGTAAAGCATTGTACATGAGTAAAATTTGTTCCTATGCACAAGGTTTTGCGCAAATGCGGTCTGCGTCTGAGGAATATAATTGGGATCTTCGCTACGGCGATATTTCGATGATCTTCCGAGGCGGTTGTATCATTCGCGCTCAATTCTTACAAAAAATTAAGGATGCATATGATCTTGACCCAGGTCTAAAGAACTTATTGCTTGATCCGTATTTCAACGAAATCGTCGGAAGCTATCAGGATGCCCTTCGTGAAATTATCGGAGTGGCTGTACAAAACGGTATTCCGGTTCCGTGTTTCTCTGCGGCATTGTCTTATTATGATAGCTACAGAATGGAAACTTTACCGGCCAATCTTTTGCAGGCACAACGTGATTATTTTGGTGCTCACACGTACCAACGGATTGATAAAGAAGGTATCTTCCATACTGAATGGATGGATAAATAGTAATAACGAGAGGGTGACTTCGTTTTGCGAGGTCGCCTTCTTTTTTTGTTGAGAAAATTTGAATTCAATAAGAAACCCGCATCCGTAAGGGATGCGGGTAAAAGTATTAGCATGTTTCAACGTCTAAGTTTGTTACAGGCCACCAGTGGAATCCATCTTTTTCTAACAGGTTAATGGCGCCTTGAGGTCCCATTGTACCCGATTCATAAT
Source organism: Bacillus sp. 1NLA3E (assembly GCF_000242895.2). Taxonomy (NCBI): domain Bacteria; kingdom Bacillati; phylum Bacillota; class Bacilli; order Caryophanales; family Bacillaceae; genus Bacillus; species Bacillus sp. 1NLA3E. The sequence goes on along the minus strand of NC_021171.1, from coordinate 3,323,404 downwards.
TTGGATACCTGGTTTCTTTTGTTTTTTCCCATACATTTGAAATATTATCAACGAAGCTCCACGATAGGGCGACTTCATCCCAATGCGTAAAGTTTGTGGCATCACCACGCATGCAATCATAGAGCAACAATTCGTAGGCTTCTGGAGTGTTCATCCCATTAATGCCTTTGTTTGCAAAGCTCAGCTTAACTGGAGTGGCATCAAGGCTTTGTCCAGATTTTTTCGCATTAAAATGGAGCGTAATTCCTTCCTCGGGTTGAATATGAATCACGAGTAGGTTAGGATTTAACATTTTCTCGGTTTGATAATATAAGTTCATCGGAATATCTTTAAATTGGACCACGATTTTTGTTTGCTTTGTTAACATCCTTTTACCTGTACGGATATAGAATGGAACTCCAGCCCAACGGAAATTATCAATCATCAATTTTCCAGCAACAAAAGTTTCAGTATTGGAATTTGGATCAACCATTTCTTCATTTCGATATGCTGGAAGCTGATCCTCGTTTATTTTCCCTTCCCCGTATTGGCCACGGACGAAGTATTTATCAACATCTAGCCCTTGGACTTGTCTTAACGCTCGGAGTACCCGCACCTTTTCTGAGCGAATTTCGTCGGTTGTAAGGCGAATGGGTGGTTCCATGGCTAATAATGCAACCATTTGGAGCATATGGTTTTGAACCATATCCCGAAGTGCTCCACTTTTTTCGTAATAGCGACCCCGTTCCTCCACTCCAAGCACTTCACTTGAGGTGATTTGAATATTGGATATGTAACGATTATTCCAAAGAGGTTCAAACATAGCATTCGCAAACCGAATCACTTCAATATTTTGGACCATTTCCTTTCCAAGATAGTGATCGATTCGGTAAATTTCATTTTCTGAAAAAGCAGTACGAATTTGTTGATTTAATTTCTTTGCAGAGGCTAGGTCATGCCCAAACGGTTTTTCAATGACAAGACGTTTAAAGCCATCAACATTGGTTAACCCATCTAATTTTAAATGTTCGGCAATGGTTCCAAAAAACTCAGGTGCCATCGCTAAATAAAAGATTCGATTCCCATCGAGCTGAAAACTGCTGTCCAGTCTACCTGCAAGCTGGTTTAGAGCAGTATAAGAGCTGGAATTGGTAACGTCATGTGAGTGATAGAAAAAGTGTGAAATAAACTCATCAATATTTTCACTACTATTACCTGAAGATAATATGGAGTCTTTCACATTTTGTTTAAACTGTTCATGTGAAAGTGAGCGTCTCGCTACTCCGATAACAGCGAAACGGTCTAAATTTCCTTTTTCATACAGCTGATAAAGGGATGGAAATAGCTTTCGATTTGCCAAATCCCCTGTTGCTCCAAATATCATGATTAATGCTGTTGGTTTCTCATTCTGTTTCACAATGCTGTACCCCTTTATATATATTCTCGAAAATATGTAGATAATGATGATGACCTATACAAATATTAAATTTTATCTTGTTACTCACATTTAAGCAAATAAAAAGTGACATATACCGATAGTTTTCTTCTTTTTTTGCATCACTATCCTCTTATTTTTCTGGGACGCTCACGGTTTCATTGTATGGTATAGTAATGCTAGCATGTTACAAATGATCTGAAGTTGCATGAACATCAGATTTATTAGATGAAAGGAAGGTAAGTTAAAGTGGACGTTTTCTTTTTAGGAACAGGTGCAGGAATTCCGGCCAAGCTTCGTAATGTCACTTCAATTGCCTTAAAGCTGTTGGAGGAGCGGGGAAGTATTTGGCTGTTTGATTGTGGAGAAGCAACCCAGCACCAAATTTTACATACATCGATCAAACCGCGTAGAATTGAAAAAATATTTATTACCCATCTTCACGGTGACCATATATATGGATTACCTGGCTTACTATCGAGCCGATCGTTTCAAGGTGGGGAAACAGAGGTTATTATTTATGGTCCAAAAGGTTTAAAGGAATACATAACGGTAAGTTTATCTGTTAGCCAAACGTATTTGAAATATCCGTTAAAGGTGATTGAAATCGATGAAGGCATTATTTTCGAAGATGAGCAATTTATCGTGGAGACGCATGTCTTAGAGCATGGCATTCCTTCTTATGGATACCGAATCATTGAAAAAGATCGCCCTGGAACATTGCTTGCCGACAAACTAGCTGAGGCTGGCATTAAGCCAGGTCCGATTTATAAAAAAATAAAAAACGGTGAGAATGTTACAACAGAAGATGGAATGTTCATTAAAGCATGTGAATTTTTGGGGCAGACGCTAAAGGGGCGTATTGTAACCATTCTTGGTGATACAAGACAATGCGATCATGCTGCAAAACTGGCAACCGATGCCGATTTATTAGTTCATGAAGCTACTTTTTCAAAAGGAGAAAAAAGCCTAGCTTACGATTATTTCCATTCAACCACCCACCAAGCAGCCAAAATCGCCAAAAGGGCGGGGGTTAAGAAACTCTGCCTTACCCATATTAGCTCAAGGTATGACCGAGAGGCATGGAATGAGCTAGTGGCGGAAGCGAAGGAAATTTTCCCAAACACGGAAATAGCAGAGGATTTTAAGGAGATTACGGTTCCAGTGGATAAAAACATGGATTAGGTCGAAAACCTGAAAATACTAAAGGACAAGGGTTAGGAGAAATCCCTAACCTTTGTCCTTTTATTTATTTTCATCTTTTTCATTTTCTTCCATATTAAACCAAAGTGGATCGTCGTTATCTTCTTCCCCATTATAGTTAATTAAGATTTCTTCTCCTGCTTTGATGTCTGTGTAAGCAAAAAAATCAAATGTGTGGTTTGAAAAATTAATTTCATAAGTTGCATTAGGTGTATACGAGTGATTAAACAGCATACCATATCCCAACAGCATCGCAGTGTGGTTAATCCCATATTCAAATGCATAATCAGCAAGGAGCGTTTTCTCGATGTGAACATGCTCGTCATTTGGATAAGCAATAACGGGAGCTTCATGGAGTAGCTCACCTTTTTTGATATCACGTTTTGCGAATACTCCTCTATTGAACTCCCCATCGCTGAGTTTGGATGTTTTTATTTCAATCATATTAGTCTCCTTCGAGCGCTTGTCTTTTTAATACTATCTTCTAAGCTAACAGTTGATCTGGATGAAAGCAACTATTTTTAATTATGGGTGAGGAAATCATTATGGGAAAAATCGAATCAAATAGGGATATAACTAACAGAATAATAAAAAAACGGTTATGATAAGAATGGTTATTTGATTTTTGGAAATCGAGGGGAGAAATTTATGTTTTCGAATGAAGAAAGAGAATCCATTTATAAAGTGATCTATCAGAGGCGGGATATTCGTAGTTTTTTGTCTGACCCTATCCCGGAAGAAACGATACATAGAATCTTGAATGCTGCCCATCATGCACCATCTGTAGGCTTTAGCCAGCCATGGAATTTTATCTTAATTTCCTCAGAAAGCATAAAAGAAAAGTTAGCTTGGGCCGCTGACAAGGAAAAGCGAGCATTAGCAATCCATTATGAAGGAGAAAAAGAAACGAAATTTCACGGTTTAAAAGTTGAAGGTTTAAAAGAGGCTCCATTAACGATATGTGTAACATGCGATCCAACTAGAGGGGGTTCACATGTTTTAGGGAGAAATTCCATTCCTGAAACAGATATTCTCTCAACCGCTTGTGCAATTCAAAATATGTGGTTAGCAGCCTGTGCTGAAGGGCTTGCAATGGGCTGGGTTAGTTTTTATAAAAAAAATGATATCCGTGACATTCTAGAAATTCCACCACATATCGATCCGATTGCCTTGATTTCTGTTGGGTACACTGACGAATATCCAGAAAAACCATTACTAGAGCTGGCGAAGTGGGAAAAAAGACAAGAATTAGAACAACTCATTTTTACTAATAAGTGGGGAGAAAAATAATCTTATTTTTAGGGGAGAGGAAGGGAATTAGCTGGATTCCTTCCTCGTCATTCTTATTTGATCCCAATAACTCGAATCCTTTTGTAATCTGCAATCCAGCTTCCATCTTTGTATAAAAGTTTTCTTAAGCTATCTTCGCAATTTGCTATGACAATATCTTTGGTAGTTTCATCTATATCTCCAAATAATCCACTTCCGAACATGTTAAGCCAATTTCTTAAGCCATTCGATCCCTCTAAAGGTGTCGGTCGTTCAAAATGATGTGCAAAGGTTACTTTAAATCCAATTTTCTCCATCATAGTTGTATATTCACCTATTGTCGGAAAATACCATGGGAATTGTTCCATTTCGTATTTAATCCCTAACTTTTCGTACTGATTAAAAATTTCATCTGTTATTGTTCGTACATTTTCGTTACCACCGAATTCTGCAACAAATCTACCACCAGATTTTAAAGCTGTATAAATACTGTTCAATGCCTGTTGTGGAGTTTTGATCCAGTGAAGGGTAGCGTTAGAAAACACGGCATCAAATTCGTTTTGGAAATTCAGATCAATCGCATCTCTAACCATAAATTTCACTTTTGGATACTTCCCTTGTGCTTGTTGGACCATATTTTTCGATTTATCAACTCCGACAATTTTTGCTCCAAGGTCATGGATTCTATTAGCCAAGTCTCCTGTTCCACAGCCAAGATCAAGAATGTGTTCCCCTTTTCTAGGGGCTAATAAGTCGATTAGATCATGACCAAACCTCGATACAAATGAGTGTTTACCATCGTATAATTCCGCATCCCAACTGTCCTTTTTAAAATGAACTTGTTCCAATCCACTTCACTCCCAACATTCTAATATGGAATCTTGATTCTTGTTAATTGAATTATATGTCAAAAGTTATATAATGGAAATTAACAAAAATGGAGAATATTAATAACGGTTTGTTATTAAGGTAGGGGATAGCATGGATATTAAATGGCTAAAGACTTTTATCGTTGCCGCTAAATATGAAAACTTTCGGCAGGCATCTGAAGAGCTCTTTTTAACTCAACCTGCAATCACCAAGCACATTAAACGGCTTGAAGAAAATCTTAATATTCCCTTGTTTAATAGAATGGGGAAAAATGTTTCGCTATCGCCAGCAGGTCATAAATTCCTTCCGTTTGCTCTTGAAATGATAGACCAGTATGATAAAAGATTAGAAGAGTTTGAAGCGTGGAAACAGGGGTATAATCGGAAGTTAATGATTGCAACTGCCCCACAAATTGCCTCATCCATTCTACCTTCCATTCTTAGGAAGTTTATCGATGAGAATCCAGATATTGAAGTGATCATAAACGTTGTTAAATCTTATGATATTGGCGAGGAAATTAGTTCAGGCAAAGCAGATCTAGGGTTAACCAGGATACAGCCTGTTCAAACAAACGTTAACACTGAAATGGTTCACAAAGAACCAGTTATATTAGTTGGACCTATTGATAAACAAAAGGGTGCATCCCTTGCTGAAGAGCAGGTCCTTCAAAAATACAGACTACTCACTCATAACCACCCAGAATATTGGGATGACCTCTTAAACGACATTAAGAGGCACTATCCAATCATTCGCACCATGACTGTTAATCAAGTAGAAATCACAAAACGTTTCATTGAAGAGGGGCTTGGCGTTTCATTTTTGCCTTTGACGATGGTTAAAGAAGAAATCAACAATAATAAAATGGTTCAAATATCCCCTGATAAAATCAGCCTTCCCACATCCTCAACCTATGTCGTAACAAAGGTTGAAACAAATGAAGTAGTTGCGTTTATTAAATTTTTCAAAGATGAGCTTGAGAGTATGTGTATGTAGACAAAGATCCAGCTGCCATTTCAGCTGCAGCTGGATCTTGTTCATACCTTATTATCCACCGAAGAATAGGTCAATAATATTTGAAGCTGCCGATGTTTTTTTGTTATAAAACTCGGAATACCCACAGTTCTTGCAAAAAACTACCGTGAAGGTATTATGTTGAAGATCAAACATTTTTGATAGACCTGTGCCTGTCATGGCTACTTCTTTCGTTCCAGTCTCTCTGCTTCCACATTTAATACAACCTTTTTCGCTCATAATATCCCTCCTGGTATATCATTTCTCTTATTATCTACGATTAAACCGATTAAAAGTTTCCTGTTTCTAATTCAATATTAATTAAAATAGTTAAAAAATTTGTCCATATACCATAGGTATGGCATTAATGTTGACTTTCTATTTAGTACTATGGATATTCTATTACAGGCTAGGCAGTTTAGTTTAAAAATTGAAAAAGTAGCCACTTAATTATAATAGGTGGCTTTCTTTATTTCCTTGATTTAAATAATTTTACCTGGATAAAATAATAGATGCTATTTGTGAATCGGGCTACTAAAAAAAAGAAATAAAAGTATTAAGAAGAGAAAGGAGTGTTTGCTTATGCTGTCTAAAAGGCGCTTGGCTTTTAATACTGTTCTGATATTACTTCCTTGGCTATCATTGTTATTTTTAGGAAAGCGTACTATAAAACATTTTTTTCTAGCAGGGTTAGTAACTGTAATTTTTGAAGTGTTTAACGCTAAAATTGGACAAAAGCGTAAGTGGTGGTTTTTTTATGATAAAAGAAACTCATTTATTTCAAATGAACTGCCTTTTAGTATAGGTCCATATTTACCTCTATCAATTTGGATGCTAAAATTTTCGTACGGGAACTTTAAAAAGTTCCTGTTACTTAATACTATTTCAGATGGATTTTTTGCTTTTCCCTTACTTAAATTTCTCAAAAAGGTGAAAATAGTAAAATTATACAGATTAAATGAGGTTCAATTTTTTCTGTACTTATTTTATAAAGCATTTTCATTGTATAGCGTCCAATACTTTGTTGAGTATAAAAAGCGATTGAAAATAAAGAAAATAGCTCAGTTGAACTGAGCTATTTTCTTTATTAATTACAAAAAAACCGCCGTTATATGAGGTGCGATTTGTCATACAGAAATCCCAAATCTTAAGACTAATAATTCCAGCCTCGTTCATACTGTCTAGGGCTTTCTATTTTCACACCAAGCTGCTTGGCTGCTGTTCTTGGCCAATAGGGATCACGCAGTAGTTCTCTAGCAAGAAGGATTAAATCGGCGCGATCATTTTGCAAAATTTCTTCAGCATGTAATCCAGATGTAATCAGTCCGACCGCGCTAGTTGGAATTCCGGCCTGATGCTTGATCGTTTCTGAGAGCGGTACTTGATAGCCTGGATAGATTGGAATGCTTGCATGTACTAATCCACCCGAACTCACATCAATCAAATCGACGCCTTGTTCCTTCATCCAGCGACCTATCGTAACATAATCTTCGACGCCTAAGCCATGACTATTGTAATCATTTGCCGTTACTCTAACGAACAATGGCCCATCCCAAACCGTTTTTACCGCTTCAATAACTTCTCTTAAAAAACGATAGCGATTTTCTGCGGACCCACCATATTCATCTGTCCGCTGATTTGTTAATGGTGATAAAAATTCATTGATTAAATAACCGTGTGCTCCGTGAATTTCAATCACATCAAAGCCGGCCCGTTTTGCTCGTTGGGCTCCTTGTTTAAATGCTTCAATTGTTTCTTTAATTTCTTCTAACGTCATTTGTTTTGGTGTTTTCGACTTATCATCAAAGGCAATCGCTGATGGAGCCAGGATTTCTCCATCAACTCCAGCTTTTCTTCCGGCATGGGCTATTTGTATGCCAATCTTGGTTCCGTGTTCTTTCACTAGTTGAGTTAGCTTCGTGAAACCTTCCACATGTTCGTCGTTCCAAATTCCTAAATCGTAATTAGAAATTCGACCTTGGGGAGTAACTGCTGAGGCTTCAACAATGATCAATCCAACTTGGCCAACCGCTCGGCTTACATAATGGGTGGTGTGCCAGTTACTCATTGTTCCGTTCTCCTTTTCGGAGGAATACATGCACATTGGTGCCATGACAACACGGTTTTTCAAGGTTAGCCCTTTAATTGAATAGGGAGAAAATAATTTTGCAGTCAAAATAAAAAAGCCTCCTTTTATTTCGTGAATCAAAAGATATCACTAGTATACCAGAGGCTTTTTTAGAATGTAATTTTATCCAATTGATTTTTGCTAAATATTTTAGGAATTATTTCACCGGATATAGTTCATCACTTAGTGCGATTCCAAGCCGTTTTGATTGTGCTGTTGCTTCTTTAATACAATTAATAAATGCCTTTTGCACATCGAATGACTCTAACACGCGAATCCCTGCCTCAGTTGTGCCGCCTGGACTGGTTACTTCAGCGCGCAATTGTTGGGAAGGTTTTGTTGATGTTGCGACCATTTCGGCAGCACCAAGTAGTGTTTGCACAATTAGTTCCTTAGCTACTTGTTTGTCGAGTCCGATCTCATCGGCACCTTTTTCCATTGCCTCAATGAGATAATAAATATAAGCTGGGCCGCTTCCTGAAAGGCCAGTAATGGCATCAATCTGACTTTCTTCTACAAATGTGGTTAAGCCAACTGTTTCAAAAATTGTTTGGACAATATCTTTTTGACGATCGGATACACGATTATTGATCGCAAGTCCGGTTGCTGATTTGCCGACTGTTGCTGATGTATTTGGCATTGCTCTAACAACGGGTAACTTCTTTTCAGCAAGCAGTTCAATGTTTTCAATCGACACACCTGCTAAGACACTAATCAGCATTGTATTTTCGGTTAGATAAGAGCGGATTTGTGAAATAGCAGTAGCGGTATCTTTTGGCTTCATTGCTAAAATTACTGCATCAGCATTCTCCAACAGCTCACTTAATTCATATGTGCCGTTAACTCCATATTTCTGGTTGAGGTTGTCTAATTTTTCTTGATTGCTTCGGTTCGTCACCCAAATTTGCTTACCAGTAAGCAATTGACTTTCGACAATTCCAGAAATCATTGCTTCTGCCATCGAACCGGCGCCAATAAATGCAAGTTTTTTCATGTTCTTTTTATACCCCTTTATATTAAAGATTTGGTAATTTTATACAATTAACCAAAAAGACCCTTCGCCCGTAAAAAGGACGAAAGGTCTTAGCTTCCGTGGTACCACCTTCATTCACCTTTTTAAAATATTGAAAAGGTGCAACTCAACTCCGCTAACGTCGGATTCACGTTTAGGTTTCCCTAACAGCTCGTATGGTAGGTTCAATGGGGAATAGGACGGTGAAGCTTTTCAGCCGAGGGCTTCACTCTCTTTCGTCTTTTTCCATTTACTAGTCATACTCATAGCCTATTTTCAAAAGTAAATTTTAATTGTGATTATGCAAGATGGATAGCTTGTCTGTCAAGTGATTACTAAAAGAATTTTCTTATTTTTTCAAAAGTGAATTATGTGAAAATAATGACAATTTGGTTAATTTTAGGTTATACTTATTTTTATACTTTAACATATTAAGTTAGTCTATTTTCAATTACTTCACCTTGTTCCTCAGTTTTTATCGAAATATAATGTTTTGGAGTTGGTAGAATGACAAAATGGAGAAATGGTATTGCTAAAATTGCGCTGCCGACCCCTTTTCCCGTTGGTGATGTGAATGTTTATCTCATTAAAGGAGATCAATTAACACTAGTTGATGCCGGAACAAATACAAATGAAGCATGGAATGCCCTAGTTAAACAGCTCAATGATTTGCACTTAACCCCAAATGATATTGAGCAAATAATACTTACCCACCATCATCCGGATCATGCTGGGCTATTAAATTACTTTCCGGAAGCAGTTGGAGTTTATGGACATCAGCTTAATCAGCGCTGGTTAACGATAACAGAGCCGTTTATTGAGGAAAATGAAGCCTTTTTTATTCGGACTATACAAGAGTTTGGTGTATCTGAGCGCTTTCTCTCTTTGAAAAATGAGTTTCGCAAAAGGACAAAGTACTCCTGCAACCGAACTTTATCTGGTCATCTTGTCGAAGGTGATACACCGCCGGGCTTAAGTGGTTGGAAAGTGCTCGAAACACCTGGTCATGCCTCAAGCCATATCGGGCTGTTTCGAGAAACGGATGGTGCTTATATCGGTGGCGATCATTTGCTTCCGCATATATCACCAAATCCAATTCTAGAGCCACCATTACCTGGAGACCTAGAGCGTCCGCAGCCACAGCTACAGTTAAACGCCTCTTTGAAAAAAATATCCAAGTACCCGATTCAATGGGTTTATCCGGGTCATGGCGATGAAATTACTGAAGTCGGACCCTTGATTGAAAAACGTCTTGGACGTCAGCATGATCGGGCTATGCAAGTGAGAAAATGGCTTGCAGAGGATGCGATGACGGTTTATGAAGTTTGCCAACGTTTGTTTCCACATATTTATGAGCGGGAACTTATTTTGACCTTATCTGAAACGGTTGCTCAGATAGACTATTTGCTTTCATTGCAGGAAATTACTATGATTAATAGGGAGTTTCCTTATCGATATAAAGCAAATTGAGGTGTCTATAATGAAAAATGACCGACTTAAAGGGAAAAATATTTTGATTACTGGAGCATCAGGGGGAATTGGCGCCGAAATGGCGGCACTTTGTGCTGAGTCTGGAGCACGACTTGTCCTGATGGCCAGAAGCATAGATAAGTTAGAAAAACTTAAAGATGATTTGCAAGCACGGTATCAGGCTGAAGTGCTCGTATATCAGCTTGATGTGTCGGACACGAACGCAATAAAAATCGTTTTTTCAGACGTGTTTGATCGATTGGGGCATGTAGATATATTAGTAAATAACGCCGGCTTTGGCATTTTCCGAGCGGCTCATGAAGCGCCCATCGAAGAAATCAAAAGCATGTTTGAGGTGAATGTGGTAGGGCTAATGGCCTGCACAAGCATGGTTCTTCCTATCATGCGTGAACGACGCTCTGGCCATATCATTAACATTGCCTCCCAAGCTGGAAAAATGGCTACGCCGAAATCAAGTGTGTACTCGGCAACGAAGCATGCTGTCCTTGGCTATTCAAACAGCTTGCGGATGGAGCTTGATGACCTCAATATTTATGTAACAACTGTTAATCCTGGTCCAATCGCCACCAATTTTTTCAATATTGCTGACGAAGAAGGAACCTATTTGAAAAATATTCAAAGATGGGTTTTGAAACCTGAATATGTCGCACGCCAAATCGTCGAGCGCATGCTCACCAGAACGCGGGAAATAAATCTGCCGCGCTGGATGAATACCACAAGTATCTTTTACACGTTGTTCCCTCGTGTTGTCGAACGGTTAGGGAAGCGGGCGTTTAATCAGAAGTAATGAGGTAACCTTTTCTGTTCTTTTCCGTCGATAATGGTAAGAGGTGGTTGTTGATGCGGATTAAAAGGCTTGTTGCTGTGGTAATTTTTTTAGCTATGTTTTCGGTATTGGCAGGGTGCAGCAGTTTTAGTCGTACTACTGATTTGACGAAAGCAAAAACAGGCTATATTACTGATATTGCTAATATGCAAATTCTCGTGAACGATACATGCTTTTCTGCTGATAAAAATACAGAAGTTGTCTCTGAAAAAGGAGAGCAAATGAAATTTACCGATCTCGCTATCGGGGTAAAGGTCGAACCCTGGTTTGAAGGCGGTATACGCGAATCCTTTCCAGCTCAGGCAGATGTGAAAAAGATTGTTGTTATAACAGATAAGGACAGCGGGCTGATGCAGACTGCCGTTAAGGCAATTGTTGATTATGCGAGAGCAAATTATGGAAATACAGTTATTTTTCAAGATACCCAAGTGAGTAAAGCGTATTTTCAAGCGACGATCGCCGGTGTAACCTTGGGAAATCCGAACCCTGTCACGATTCAGTACGATTTTGAGACGAAGCAAATCTTGAAACAATAAAATGGTGCCATCCTCACGGTTTGGAGGAGGCACCTTTTTGCGCTAACCAGGGCACTTGCACTTTTCTTATAATATTTTTCTGATTGCGATAAAATAGACGACGATTTGCACCGCAGGAATGATCATGACCATCAAAATTGGGAAGTATGGAAATGCAGTCTGGATGAGAGGATAGATGGATAATAAAATTGCAATGATTGGTGCTGAGTACCAAGTAGATATAAAAGCTTTTCGGCAGGCTTCTCCTGATATCATCTTCTCCCGCTCATCGTCCTCAGAGAATTGAAGTGGAAAAAGCCAGAATGAAATCGGTTTTTTCTTCTTTTGTTTAATCACTAAATACACCACGGTTAATATTAATCCGAAGGTGAGAAGGGAAAATAGGGGAATAGCGTTCATACTGATTTCCCATGGTGGTTCAGGATATTTCATAATTTTTGCGAATTGTATGTTCGCATTATACAGTGATGTAGTTGCCCATCCTATAAAAAACAGTGACGCAAGACTTAAAATTAGTGTACTTACTGCACGTTTCAAATTTCTCCCTCCTTTTTCTTCAACCAGAATATTTCTTCCATCGGCAAATGAAAAATATCGCATAGTAAGAGCCCGAGCAATAGGGAAGGAACATAGTCGCCTTTTTCAATTGCAGCGATTGTCTGGCGGGTTACGCCAACCTTTTCGGCTAAGTCCGATTGTGAATAGCTATGCTTTGCTCTCAGTTCTTTCACGCGGTTTTGGATTGCCACATTTATGCTCCTCCTCGTTAAAATGGTAATTTAGGCTAACATATTTTCTTTTTATTGTATAGTTAACTTAACATTTTGTAAAGTTAATATAACACTGATATCCAATTTTTTACAAAAGATAGATATGCTATTGATAGATGATAGTTTTCTGATGATTAAACCCTCCAAAAAATTCCATTGAAAACGAACGTATATTCGCTTAAGATTAGGAGTACAATAAAAGAACTAACGTTCGTATTTTGAGAGGGGACCATTATGGTGGATTACAGCACAATGCCAAAACAGCATGTATTATGTGTCGACATGAAGAGCTTTTATGCAAGTTGCTCTGCTGTCATACTTGGCCTGGACCCGCTGGAATGCTACTTGGCGGTGGTCGGAAACCAAGACCGGCAAGGCAGTGTTGTCCTTGCTTCCTCTCCCCGTATGAAAAAAGAATATGGTATTAAAACTGGATCACGTATGTTTGAGATCCCAAAGGATCCGCAAATTCGCGTTGTTGAACCGATGATGGCGATGTATTTGCGCATTTCCACCGAGCTTACGCGTGTGTTTCATCGCTACGTTCCAAAAGAAGCCATTCATGTTTATAGTGTTGACGAGAGTTTTTTGAAGGTGGACGGTGCATCTAACCTTTGGGGGGATGTCTGGACGATTGCCCGAAAAATTAAAGATGATATCGAAAGAGAGTTTCAGTTGACCTGTACGATCGGTATTGGTCCGAACATGCTGATGTCAAAGCTGTGCCTTGATCTAGATGCAAAAAAGACCGGCATCGCTGAATGGACGTATGATGATGTTCAAACTAAGTTGTGGCCCGTTTCGCCTTTACGGGAAATGTGGGGGATTGGCAGACAAGTGGAAAAAACGTTAAATAGCATGGGGATTTTCTCCGTTGGTCAGCTTGCCCGCTATGATTTAAAGAAACTCGAGAAGAAATTCGGCATTATGGGCAACCAGCTTTATTATCATGCCTGGGGAGTCGATTTTTCCGAGATTGGAGCTCCGATTATAGAGGGGCAAGTTAGCTTTGGAAAAAGTCAGATTTTGCTTCGAGATTATAAAGATGAGCATGAAATTAAGAGTGTGATTCTTGAGATGTGTGAAGAAGTGGCTAGAAGGGCGCGCAACCGTCGGAAAGCAGGCAGGACGATTAGCTTTAGTCTTGGCTATAGCAAGGATGAGTTTGGCGGTGGCTTTCATCGTTCGCGAACCATTGCCGAGCCGACTAATATTACGATGGATCTTTATCGGGTATGTCTAGAACTTTTCCGTGAGAACTATCAAGGAAAAACAGTTCGGCAAATCGCCCTTTCATTAGGTAACCTTGTTGATGACCATGAAATGCAGTTAAATCTGTTTGAAATGAATAGGTGGAAAAAGCGGGAGCTTGGTTACGTTGTTGATGGGATTCGTAATCGGTTCGGTTCGGGTTCCTTATTACGTGCCGTTTCTTACACGGAAGCCGGGACATCAAGGCATAGAGCCAAGCTGGTGGGCGGGCATAAAAGATAGGTTTTATTTTTGAAAAGAAGAGGTGAACCGGGATGATTCGTGATCGCGGTAGAATTAAATGGACATCGATGATGCTTCCTGAGCATGTAAAAATGCTACGGGATTGGGTGAAAGAAGATACGTACGAGTACAAAAAGCAATTGGATGAACAACAGCTTGATTTGATGAATGAAACGATTTCGAGTGCAATGGAATTTAATCAAGTGGTAACGGTCACCCATTACTGTGCAAAACATTATGAACTGGTGATTGGGAAAATTCATCATTGGGACGCACTTGATCAGAGGCTCCAAATTATTGACCGATTTGATGAGGTTCATCAAATTAAGCTGTCAGATATTTTCGATGTTCGGTTGTCGGATTAGGATAGAAACACGGTTTTACAGTCATAAAAAGAGAAACGGAAATTGCAAATATGCTAAAATAGGGGGGCACAAAGGGAAGGGGAAAAAACATGAAGATTACAATCAGTGAGGCAGCAGGAAAGAAAATTAGTGAAAAGACATCTGGAAAAAATGGTTATTTAAAGCTAGTGTATGATATAGATGGTTGTGGCTGTGCAGTTAACGGTGTACCGGTGTTATGGTTCGTGGCAGAAGTGGAAGCTGATGACGTGGAAGTGAAAACCAATGATCGATCTATTTACGTCGAGAAGGACAAGCAAATATTTTTTGATGAAACGATGCAGGTTGATTTTTCGCCTAGCAGTAATACTTTCCAATTAAAAAGTACCAGTCAGTATTTAAATCCGCGGATGAGTTTGCTGGATCAAACAAAATAAATATATATGGACATCTGTTCCGTTATTTTGACAAAAAGGGTTGTTTTGATAGGCTAACCGGACACTGGATTCCTTATTTGTTGATAAGTGAGCATGATTCATTTGTTTTTATGTAAATAAGATATCCCATGTCCGCTAAAGTAGAAAAAAGGGGAATAAATCAAAAATAAGGTCACTTATGTCCGCAAAATGCACTACCTCAATATGTTTTTATTGTTGCTGATACTCCAAAAGAGAACGGCTTACCCAATTGTGGTCAGCCCTTTTTAACTATTCCTCCTGGTGCTCCCGAAACACAAACTCCTCCAAAAATTCATCAACGACATTCTCATAATCTTTTCGGTTTTCATTAAAGGATTGGGCATGAACACCATTGGCAGCTAGAAATAGCTTCTTTGGACCCTTTTTCTTTTCATATAAAGCCTCAGACATCGATGGTAAAATGAAGTCATCCATCTGGCTGTGAATAAAAAGAATCGGGTTTTTAATGTTTTCAATTACGGAAATAGGTGAAACCTCTTTCACTGAGTATTTGTCACGAAGCCGCAAAAATAAATCGCCAATCGGGAGCACCAGGCGAGGTGGCAATTTCATGTCTTCTTTAATCTGGTAGGTCAGCTGTTCCTTAAAATCAGAAAAAGGACAATCGGCAATATAAAAATCGGCTCCATCTTGGATCATTCCTGCGTAAAGCAGCATCGTAGCAGCGCCCATTGACTCACCATGAATGCCTAAAAGAAGCTCTGGCCCTTTTTCCTTTTTGAGCCAATCTACCACTGCCTTTAAATCCAATTTTTCATAGTGGCCAAAGCTCGTTGTTTTACCCCCAGATTCCCCGTGACGACGATGATCATAAATCACTGCGTTAAAGCCTCGTTCAAGAAAAAGGTTCATATATTTAACCGAATTCACCTTAGTTTCGGTAACACCATGACAAATAATAATATAGCGGTTTGTATGATGTGGTTCGACCAAAATGGTCTTTAGTGTATATCCAAACGGAGAAGCAATTGACACCTCCTGTTTAGGTAAGCTTTCAAACTTAACTGGATCATACCGTCCTGACTCGGTTTCCCGCTTCAGAATTAATTTCTCATCTTTCTTTTTCATATACATAAGGCGATTTGAAAAGTATACGCCAATGGAAGCCGTCACTAATAAGAAAGACGCGAAGTAACGAAAAGTCTTTTTCAAGCCAACCCCTCCAAACCGATGTTTTCTTTATTTTACCACTATTGTGAAGTTGTAGACAAAAACCCAACCTTGCATGGAAAAGAATGAATAAAGAGCAGTACCCCAACATAATAAGGCGGTGTGAGCAGAGCTAACTTCAACTATATAAAGTGAAAGACGTATGTTTCTCACAACATATAGTTAAGTTGATTTATTTATGCGGCGCTCCGCCCCTTTTCCACAAAAAAAGAGGTGATCCAAATATGGAGTCACCCTTCTAAAATACTACTGTTTGGCATTTTGTCGTTTGGTTGGATGGAGGGCTTTTTCCATATCCTCTGAAGCCATCACTGGTCTGGTTGTATCACTTGAGGATTTTCCTTTTTGACTAAATCCTTTTGCACGCTTCTGACTCATGTTTAACATCCCCTTTCCCTTATAAGATGGATGAAAGACGGCAACGTTATACATGCTGAACTTTCCTGGAAATGATATAATAGTAAGGAAACTTTCAGTGGGGGATTATCATGAAAAAACAACATTCAAAATTAAAACAAAAACCTAAAAAAGATGAAGCCGCTGTGACATTAGGCGATATGCTGGGTAGCGATTTAGTGAATCAGTTAAAAAATAAACAACAGGAACTTAAAGCAGAAGAAGAGCGTAAGAAGGAAGCGGAAGAACAGCGCCAGAAAGAGGAGAGAAGATTAAAAGAGAAAAATAAATCCTTTGAAGAGCTGTTAAAAGAAAGCCCGATGAATTGGAAAGAATTTAAATAAGAAAATTCAATAAACCAAGGTATTCACCGACGATAAAAAGATAACTCAGTTACTGCGACAACGCAGTATCAGGGTTATCTTTTCTTATAGGATAAGAAAGTATAAAATTTTGAACTTAGATGGATGTCTAGCGGAAGGCGCCATCGGCTAGTGTACTTCGCTCTTTTCCCTACGATAAGTCAACATCGAATCGCTGGCGCTCTTCGTGTTTCCTTTATCTCAGTCAAAGCGCTCCAGTCCATACGCCGATAGGCGGGCGCCTTCCGCTTTTTTAATTCCATTAGCGGTGTTGGGTATAACGATTGGCTTTTGCTAAACTTCGGATTAACTCAACTTCATCGTTTGTTAGCGGGCTACTGCATACGGCGGCAGCGTTGGCCTGAAGCTGATCAACTGAACTGGCCCCGGTAACAATTGATGTAACCGCTGGGTTCGCTAAGTTATACTGCAAGGCAATTTCTGTGAAGGAACGTGCGGAAGCCAGTTTTTCTTTTAGCAATGGAAGCAACCCTGCTAATTCACCAAAGGAATAATTTAAATAACCCTTCGATCGCACAGCAGCGGAAGCCTTTTCAAGCAGATGATTGCTGAGTAAACCGTGTGCTAATGGGCCGCGAGTCACCACACCTATTCGGTTTTTTTGTAACAGTGGCAATGCTTCCTCTTCAGGGCGTCGATCCAGGATGCTATACTGCATCATCACAGATACAATATTGGATTTACTTATATATGCGCGGATCACATTTGGACGAATCGATGAGATCCCATAGTGTTTGATAAAGCCTTCAGCGCGTAATTCTTCAAACGCTTCAATTGTTTCGTCGATAGGATCATCAAGCGTACCACCATGCAGTTGGTACAAATCGATATAGTCAGTGCCGAGTCGCTTTATGCTTTGTTTCACTTCTTCTTTAATATAAGCCTTTGAAGGATCCCAGCTCCAGCTTTTCTTTGAGTCCGTCCAGCGATTGCCCACCTTAGTAGCAATGATCACCTGTTCACGGATGTTTTTTAGGGCTTGTCCAACAATATTCTCATTTTTTCCGAAATCGTATAAATCAGCGGTGTCAAAATAATTAATGCCTTCCGCCAATGCTGCTTCGATGATTTCGTGAGCTGCTTTTTCGTCTGTCCCAAGCGACATGCAACCTAGACCAAGTCGACTGACATAAAGATCAGAGCAGCCTAATTGGCGTTTTTCCATTTGCCTCACTCCATTCCCACGTTTTTTGTCTTTATTTTAACGAATGGAAGAAGCCAGACACAAATTTGAGGATCCATTACTTGGAGACATCCTCGACCCAATCCTTCAGTAAATCAAATTGGCGTCGGTATTCCGCAAGCTTTTGTCGTATTTCCGATGCTTTTCCTACGAGGATAAATCCTTTATCATGACCATAAATTTTCATTCGTTACTCCCCCAAAATAAAGTATGATAAAATGTATGAGTCTAATATCGGAATAGAACAGGAGTGACGAAAAAAATGAGTCGCCTTGAAGAAAAAACAATTAGAACAGAGCAAATCTTTGCCGGCAAAGTGATCAGCCTTCAGGTTGATGAAGTGGAATTACCGGATGGAAAAATAGCAAAAAGGGAATTAATAAAACATCCAGGTGCCGTTGCCATTATTGCCGTAACAGATGAAGGCAAAATTGTGATGGTTGAGCAATTTCGTAAAGCACTTGAACGAAATATAGTGGAGATTCCTGCAGGTAAACTTGAAAAAGGCGAAGAACCACTTGCGTCTGCTGCTCGGGAGTTAGAGGAAGAAACAGGTTATGTGTGTGAAACGCTAGAGTTAGTGACTTCATTTTATACATCACCAGGCTTTGCTGATGAAATTGTGTATGTATATGAAGCACGAGGTCTTTCGAAAAAAGAAAATCCAGCCGCACAAGATGAAGATGAATTCATCAATCTAATTGAATTGTCGCTAGACGAAGCGTTAGAATATATAGCACAGCAAAAAATCCACGATGCCAAAACGATTTTTACCGTTCAATACTTACAGTTGAAAGAGGCGTTAAATCGTTAATGAACCACTACTATGTTGATTTACATATACATATCGGCAGAACATTTACAGGCAAGGCTGTAAAAATTACCGGGGCAAAATCATTAACCTTTTCGAATATCATTGATCATGCTCGAAATGAAAAAGGCTTGAATATGATTGGAATCATTGATTGCCACTCGCCCGAAGTAATTATGGAAATGGAAAAATTAATGGAGTCCGGTGAACTGACGGAGCATCCCGACGGAGGACTCAACTATGGGGGCTTAACCGTTATCCCGGGCTCGGAGCTGGAAATCTACGATGATGATTGTCAAGGACCCATCCATTTACTTTGTTATTTCCCAACGCTTCAGGTCATGAAACAGTTTTCAGGTTGGCTTTCCGGTCATTTGAAAAATATTAACCTTAGCTCACAGCGAATTTATGTCAGCGGCAGGGAGCTGCAAAAAAAGGTCAAGGAGCTGTCTGGAATCTTTATTCCGGCACATGTGTTTACTCCTTTTAAAAGCCTTTATGGTAAGGGAGTCGTCCGCTCATTAACTGAAGTATTGGATCCAGAGCAAATTGACGGAATCGAACTCGGCTTGAGCTCAGATACGTTTATGGCTGATCAGTTAGAGGAGTTGCATCAATATTCATTTGTAACGAATTCTGATGCGCATTCATTGCCGAAGATTGCCCGTGAATACCAGGTAATCGCCATGAAAGAGCCGTCATTCGCCGAACTTGCAAAAGCGTTAAACCGCCAAGGTAATCGAAGAATTGTCGCCAATTACGGTTTAGATCCATTGCTTGGTAAGTATCATCAAACCGTTTGTGCAACTTGTCAAAATCCATACTCGCCAGAAGAATCGCAGTGCCCACATTGTCAGGATACAAAAACAGTGAAGGGCGTTGCTGATCGGATTTTGGAATTGAAATCGGATGCAAATCCTCCCGAAGATCGTCCGCCATATGTTCACCAAGTCCCGCTTGATTTCATTTCAGGACTTGGACCGAAGTTACTAAGAAAGCTGCTTGATCATTTTGGCACTGAAATGGCGATTCTCCACGAAGTTCCAGCAGAAGCACTTAAACAGGTGATTCCCGAAAAGGTTGCTGAGTTGATTATCAAGGCCCGCCAAGGAGAGTTAAAACTTGCCGCTGGCGGGGGTGGAAAGTATGGCAAAATTGCCGACTAAAGTGGATAAAACATGGTCTGTCCAGATACTTTGGGCAGGCTTTTTTTGCATAAAAGAGTAACTGATAAGGTGTAAATTGTAATAAGTTTTATGTGATAATTTCCACATTGACCCACAAAATCAGAAAAGCGACCCATAAAATCCGAAACAACTCACCTTCCTCCAAAAATTACTAGATTCGGAGTCATAGATAAGCTAGACAAGCATAGAATGTAATAATTAAATCTAGGAGGAAGACAATGAAGAAGAGATTATACCAGAACATCGCGGCCAATCATTTTCGTGAATATTCCTCAGTCTATATATTCGTGATTGTGCTTTTTTTAATGGGAGTCATTTTTGGGGCAGTTGTCGTCAACAGCTTGAGTTTTTCACAAAAAGAGGATTTATTCTATTATTTGTCACAATTTTTTGGTCAGCTATCAGATGGTAAAGAAGTGTCAGCAAATGATTTGTTTGTACAAAGCTTGCTTCATAACAGCAAATTTATTGGCTTAATGTGGTTGTTGGGCATTTCAATCATTGGCTTGCCGATTATTCTTATCCTTCTATTTATTAAAGGAATGGTAGTTGGATTTACCGTCGGTTTCTTGGTCAATCAAATGGGCTGGGATGGGTTTTTGCTGTCGTTTGTGTCTGTGCTACCACAAAATTTTATTATCATTCCTATTTTTATCATTATGGCCGTCATTTCGATTACCTTCTCATTACAAATGGTGCGAAGGCAGTTTATGAAAAAGATAAGCCATCCGATTTTACCATTGTTATCACGATACCTCGTCACGTTAGTAGTAGCAGTTGTTTTTTTAACCGCGGCGGCTGCGATTGAGGCATACCTTTCTCCTTCACTAATGAAGTCGGTTATTGGTGCTCTTCATTAAATTGTAATCATTATTATATGATAAGTAATATTTTTTCTTATTTAGAATTATTTTTTTTGAAACTGGCTCTCCTTCTGTTATAATGAGAATGGAAAGTGGCGAGGGAGGGACCTGTAGTGACTGAGAGTATGGAAAGTAGAATTGAACGGATAAAAAAACAGCTTCATTCATCTAGCTATAAATTAACACCACAGCGTGAAGCAACGGTTCGAGTCTTGTTAGAACATGAAGAGGATCATTTAAGTGCGGAAGATGTTTACCTCCTCGTTAAAGAAAAATCTCCGGAGATTGGTCTAGCAACTGTATACCGAACATTGGAATTACTAACAGAATTGAAAATAGTTGATAGAATTAATTTTGGTGACGGAGTATCCCGTTATGATCTCCGTCAAGAGGGTGCTGCACATTTTCACCACCACTTAGTTTGTATAGAATGTGGAGCGGTGGATGAAATTCAAGAGGATTTACTTGATGATGTCGAGGCAGTTGTTGAACGGCAATGGAAGTTTAAGATCAAGGATCACCGTTTAACATTTCATGGAATCTGCCATCGCTGTCAAGAAAAAAACGCTAAAAAAATTGCTGAATAAACCAAAGAGGTCGAACTCATTTCAGTTTCATCCATTTTTATTTTTCTTGGGTGTTCAAAAAAAGAGTTTACCTCTTTTTAATTTATCATTTTTTTGCTAAAAATAGTGCTGTAGGTATAATTCCTGCCGGGTTTGGCATACCTTGTACTAGTATGCATTGGCTGGAGGATGTAAAATGAAAGCATGGTTTAGGCTATTTTTCAAATCAATAAGGGTATTTGTTTTGTTCACAGGATGCACAGTCCTTTTTTATTATGGGATGATGTGGGTTAATGAAGAATATCAAAATTATCATCGTTATGATGAGCCACAAGGGTCCGCACTAAAGGTATCGGCATCAGTAGATAGCAAGAGTATGCCCTGGCTTGATCGCCTAAAACTGTTTTATTTAAACGGGGAGTAATGATATCATGGAAGATCGACTTCGAGATTTTATCCACTTTTTAATTGTAGAAAAGGGACTTGCCAAAAACACAATCGTTTCCTACGAACGGGATCTTCACGGCTATCTTCACTATTTAAAGTCGATTGAATTGCTGAACGATTTAAATGAAGTCCAGCGATTTCAAATTATTCGTTTTTTAGCACAACTAAAAGATCAAGGGAAGTCTTCGAAAACGCTCGCGCGTCATATTGCCTCGATTCGAGCATTCCATCAATTTCTACTAAGAGAAAAAATAGTAGAACGCGATCCAACTGTTCACATCGAATCGCCAAAGAGAGAGCGTTCCCTCCCAAAGGTTCTAAGTATCCAAGAAGTAGAAAAATTGTTGGATTCCCCGCAGGTTCACGACCATTTTGGCAAACGGGACAAAGCCATGATCGAACTTCTCTATGCCACAGGTATTCGTGTGAGTGAATTAATTGGTTTAGATTTGGGCGATGTTCATTTAACGATGGGCTTTGTTCGTTGTATGGGAAAAGGAAGTAAGGAACGAATTATTCCAATCGGAAGAACGGCTACACATGCGATTCAAGAGTATCTGGAGAATGGTCGACCTTTATTTTTAAAAAAACAGAAGGATGACGCCTTGTTTTTAAATCACCTTGGAAAAAGGTTAACCAGGCAGGGTTTCTGGAAAATATTAAAGCGCCTTACAACAAGTGCAGGGATTAGCAAAGACTTGACTCCACATACATTAAGGCATTCGTTTGCGACCCATCTTTTGGAAAATGGAGCTGACCTACGGGCAGTCCAAGAAATGCTAGGACATGCGGATATCTCAACTACACAAATATATACGCATGTAACGAAAACGAGATTAAAGGATGTATATAGTCAATTTCATCCGCGAGCATAATAGTTTAATAGAGAGGGGAAAAGCCGCCGTGAAATTTTGCGGCTTTTTCTTGTCTATTGGGAGTATTTATTAGTACAATGTAGATGTCAGACTTCTGACGAATAAAGATGATTATTCGGATTAAAGTAGGGAATTCTATTAGGTATATTTGAAACGGATCAACCGAAGGAGGATGAAACGGATTATGCATACATATAAGCGTATTTTTATTATTGTAATGGACTCGGTCGGAATTGGTGAAGCACCTGATGCCGAAGTATTTGGAGATCAGGGTTCAAATACGATTGGTCACATCGCTGAAAAAATGAATGGCTTGAATATGCCGAACATGGCAAAGTTGGGGCTTGGTAATATAAAAGAAATAAGCGGAATTGACCAAACGGGTAAGCCGCTTGCTTTTTATACAAAAATGCAAGAAGCATCTAATGGAAAAGATACGATGACAGGACATTGGGAAATCATGGGCTTGAATATTCAAACACCATTCAGAGTGTTTCCAGATGGTTTTCCGGATGAGTTAATCTCTGAGCTTGAATCTCGAGCTGGTAGAAAGATTATTGGGAACAAACCGGCGAGTGGAACTGAAATATTAGTTGAGTTAGGCGAAGAGCACGTTAAAACGGGTGCCTTAATCGTCTATACGTCTGCGGATTCAGTCCTGCAAATCGCAGCACACGAAGACATCATCTCTATCGAAGAGCAATATAAAATTTGTAAAATAGCCCGGGAATTAACCTTGGATGAAAAATATATGGTGGGACGCGTTATTGCTCGCCCATTTGTTGGAGAGCCTGGTAACTTTAAAAGAACCTCGAACCGTCATGATTACGCATTAAAGCCATTTGGTCGCACAGTGATGAATGAGTTGAAGGATTCTGGATTAGATGTTGTGGCAATTGGTAAAATCGCTGATATATACGACGGTGAAGGGGTCACGAAATCACTAAGAACCATTTCGAACATGGATGGAATGGATAAATTGTTAGAGTCTTTCGATATGGATTTTACTGGCATTAGCTTTGTTAATCTAGTTGATTTTGATGCTTTATATGGTCATCGCCGCGATCCGATTGGTTATGGAAAGGCGTTAGAAGAGTATGATGCTCGGTTACCGGAAGTTTTTGAAAAAATGAAGGATGATGATTTATTAATTATTACGGCCGACCATGGAAATGACCCTGTTCACCCGGGCACAGACCACACGAGAGAATACGTGCCACTCATCGTTTATTCAAAAAACATGAAAGAAGGTAAAGAACTACCAGTTCGCGAAACCTTTGCAGATATTGGAGCAACCGTTGCGGAGAATTTTGAAGTGAAGGCACCAAGCTTTGGGAAAAGCTTTTTGCATGATTTAAAATAGAGTGGGGTGAAGACAATGAACAGTGAAAATGCAGCAATATTTTTAAAAGAAAAATATACTAAAACTCCAAAAATTGGACTGATCTTAGGTTCAGGTTTAGGAGTTTTAGCTGACGAAATTGAAGAACCAGTGAAAATACCCTATCACCAAATCCCGGATTTTCCAGTATCAACGGTTGAGGGGCACGCAGGCCAACTCGTATTCGGGTTGTTAGATGGCGTTCAGGTCGTAGCAATGCAGGGACGTTTTCATTATTATGAAGGTTACAGTTTTGAAAAGGTAACGTTTCCGGTTCGCGTTATGAAACAATTAGGAGTCGAGATATTAATCGTGACCAATGCAGCCGGGGGAATTAATGAGAATTTTGAGCCAGGAGATTTAATGCTAATCTCTGATCATATTAATAATATGGGTTCCAATCCATTAATCGGGAAAAACGATGCCAAACTTGGACCGCGGTTCCCGGATATGTCGGATGCCTATCGTCATGATTTACGAGAACAAGCAAAAGTAATTGCGAATGAGTTACAGATTCCTGTCAAAGAAGGGGTCTATGTCGGGAATACCGGTCCAACTTATGAAACTCCTGCAGAAGTGAAAATGCTGAGAATCCTTGGCGGTGATGCAGTCGGCATGTCAACTGTTCCAGAGGTAATTGTTGCACGGCATGCTGGTTTAGACGTATTGGGAATCTCCTGTATATCCAATATGGCTGCCGGGATTGTAAATCAGCCCCTTTCTCATGAAGAGGTAATGGAGACAACGGAAAGGGTAAAAGCAAATTTTCTTAAATATATAAAAGCGATTGTTGCCTCGCTTAAATGAGAACAAACAAAGCTAATATTGAGAAATGTGGTGTCCATAATGAGAATGGTCGATTTAATCGAAAAAAAACGTGATGGCCTTGAACTTACTAAAGAGGAAATAAAATTTATTATAGATGGTTATACGATTGGATCCATCCCAGATTATCAAATGAGCGCCCTAACGATGGCGATTTATTTTCAGGGGATGACTGAAACCGAGCGAGCCGATTTAACAATGGCGATGGTTGAATCTGGTGATCAAATTGATTTGTCTGAAATTGAAGGGATAAAGGTAGATAAGCATTCAACAGGTGGTGTAGGTGATACAACGACGTTGGTGCTTGGTCCTCTTGTAGCTGCAGTGGGTGTACCTGTAGCTAAAATGTCTGGACGCGGATTAGGCCATACGGGTGGGACGATTGACAAGCTTGAGGCGGTCGCGGGCTTTCATGTTGAAATTAAAAATGAAGAATTCATTGAACTTGTCAACAAGAATAAATTAGCGGTGATTGGTCAAAGTGGCAATTTAACACCAGCAGATAAAAAGCTTTATGCGTTGCGTGATGTGACAGCAACCGTAAACAGTATTCCGCTCATTGCTAGTTCGATTATGAGTAAAAAAATTGCCGCCGGTGCAGACGCTATAGTGTTGGATGTGAAAACGGGTGCCGGAGCTTTCATGAAAACACTAGAGCAGTCACGAGAACTTGCTAAGGCTATGGTGGGAATCGGGAATAATGTTGGTCGGAAAACGATGGCGGTCATTTCTGATATGAACCAGCCACTTGGATATGCGATTGGAAATGCCCTTGAGGTAAAAGAAGCGATTGATACGTTAAAGGGTGAAGGTCCTGAAGATTTAACTGAACTTTGTTTAACATTAGGAAGCTATATGGTTTTATTGGCTGAAAAAGCGGAGACGCTTGAAGCAGCCAGAAAACTGCTTGAAACAGCGATCAATGATGGTTCCGCTCTTGAGAGTATGAAGTTATTCCTACGTTCACAAGGTGGAGATGGCTCAGTCGTGGATGATCCGACCAAGCTACCACAGTCAACCTATACCTTTGAATTACCAGCGTTGGCTGATGGGTATGTCGCTGAAATCGTTGCTGATGCGGTAGGAACCGCGGCGATGTTACTCGGAGCAGGAAGAGCGACAAAAGAATCGGAAATAGATTTGGCTGTGGGTCTGATGTTGCGTAAGAAAATTGGTGATAAAGTGGCGAAGGGCGAATCACTTGTAACGATTTACAGCAATTTTGAAAACGTCACTACTGTGGAGGAAAAGCTCTATCAAAGCATCAAACTTTCCAATACAGCAGTTAAAGCCCCAAAACTAATTTATGAACAAATAACAGAATAAGCTCAGCTGAGAAAGCGCCAAGGTTAAACATGATCTTCAGATTGGCCATGCTAACGGACCTGTTGATTTCCGCTCCAATCAACAGGGCGTCAACCTAAAGAATTGTAACACACCTTAGCCTACCTGACTAAATGTGTTGCAATTTTTTTATGTTTTGACAGGCTGCAGTAAGGAAAGCCTCTTCACTTATATTCTTCAATCCCCGTTACCGGAAGTAGCGAAGCATCGCTCAATTTTCCCTTTTCTAAGGGCTGTTTTCACAAAGATATTTGTTTTCCCAACAAATATAAATGTTTTATCTAGAAACTCTGATTTGGGCAAGACCTTCCTTGGTACCATCAAAGCATTCGGACGACGCTTCGGATTTTGGGAATCAAAGCGGCTCATTGATTCCCATTTTTCCGCGACTCTTGGATTTTGGGCATCAAAGCGGCTCATTGATTCCCATTTTTCCGCGACCCTTGGATTTTGGGCATCAAAGCGGCTCATTGATTCCCATTTTTCCGCGACCCTTGGATTTTGGGCATCATAGTGGCTCATTGATTCCCATTTTTCCACAACTACCCTTGAATTCATCAAAGCTACTTTCTCCTTTTCTTCTAATGCGAATGCCATAAAGATAACCAATAAACAGCATGTTTAATTGGTTGAGTGGAAGATCCTTATTGGAACCACCCTGTTGATTGGAGTGGAAGGGGCGAAGACTCCTGCGGGAGCAGCGGGACAGGTGAGACCCCGCAGGCGCTTTAGCGCCGAGGAGGCTCAGCGCCCGCCCCGCGGAAAGCGAAGCGCCTGGAACGGAAATCAACAGACTTATTGAACAGCCCATATTTTAATAATGTTATAACGAATTTACGCGGTGAATTACTAAATTTATTAGTTAAAATAATAGACTGTCGAGAGTTTCTCAAAAGCGCCAAGGTTAAACATAACCTTGGCGCTTTTTTGTGCGATTGAATATGAAAATTTTACCTAAACAAGAAATTATTTGTATAAAAAGGATTTGAATGGTGAAAAATGAAGGCATTAAGAATGGGAGGTTTATGGTAATGAAACGAATTATGCCAATCGTAATAGCGATATTACTTACACTAACTTTTGTTATACCATCAGTTTCAGCAGAGGAACAAAGTACACAGCTTGTCGACAACGCCAGGTCTGCCATTTTAATTGAACGAGATACAGGCACGGTGCTATACGAGAAAAATAGTAACGAACAATTGCCGCCGGCCAGTATGACAAAAATAATGACTATGTTACTAATCATGGAGGCTCTTGATAAGGGAAAGATTGATATCAACGAAAAAATTCGCACAAGTGAATATGCTGCATCAATGGGTGGATCACAAATTTTCTTAGAGCCTGGCGAAGAAATGACTACACAAGAAATGCTAAAAGGAATTGCGATTGGCTCCGGGAATGATGCTTCCGTTGCAATGGCCGAACGGATTGCAGGCTCAGAACCAGCATTCGTAGAAATGATGAATAAAAAGGCCAAAGAATTAGGATTAAAAGATACCAAATTTCAAAATACAACAGGTTTACCAATTCAGGACCACTATAGTACTGCCCATGATATGGCCATGATGGCTAAGGAACTTTTAAAATATCAAGACATCACTAAATTTACGGGGACGTATGAAGCCTATTTGCGAGAAAATACCGATAATAAGTTTTGGCTTGTGAATACAAATAAGCTTGTTCGTTTCTATCCTGGTGTAGATGGCTTAAAAACAGGATTCACAAATGATGCTAAATATTGTTTAACAGCAACCGCACAAAAGGACGGTATGCGTGTCATTGCGGTTGTATTTGGTGCTCCAACATCAAAGGAACGAAATGCTCAGGTGACAAAGTTGTTGGATTACGCATTTGCTCAATACAAAACTCATCCAATCTATAAGCGCAATATTGCCATTGGCGAAGCAAAGGTAAGTAAAGGAAATAAGAAAAAATTAACCGTGGTGACCAGCGAGTCGGTTTCTCTTTTAACCAAAAAAGGAGAAAGTATTAACGATGTAAAGAAGCAGATTATCATTGAGAAAAAAATAAAAGCACCGATCAATAAAGGTGATAAAGTCGGGACACTACAGCTTGTTAGTAAAGGAAAAGTAGTTGTCCAAAGTCCGTTGGTTTCAGGTGATAAAGTGAAAACAGCAACATGGTGGGAATTATACAAACGATCATTTGGTATGTTTTCTAAAATAGGAGATTAACCACTGTCGAAACATTGTTTTTGAAAACTACTTTTAGCGAATCAACACTAGTTTTGTCCTTAAAGAAGGATTCAGTTCTACCAGCAGCGAATTGACTCACTATATCAAAGTAAGGAGGCATTGGATAGTGAGTCTAAACATTGAATTGGTTATCAAGCATGATGTATTATGCATTCGTTTAGCTGGAGAATTAGACCACCACACCGCAGAAGAGCTTCGCGAACTTGCATCCAAAGCAATAGAGGAATCTAATATCCGTCATATTGTGTTAAACCTCGAGAGACTGACATTTATGGATAGTTCTGGATTAGGGGTTATTTTAGGAAGATATAAGCAAATCAAGCAGGTCCATGGTGAAATGGTAGTATGTGCGATTTCTCCGGCAATTGAAAGACTATTTGATATGTCAGGTTTATTTAAAATCATTCGGCTAGAGCAGACGGAAGAATTTGCTTTACAAAGATTGGGGGTAGCCTGACATATGAAAAATAAAATGCAACTTCAATTTAGTGCATTAAGTCAAAATGAATCATTTGCCAGGGTCACAGTAGCTGCATTTATTGCACAACTTGATCCAACCATGGATGAATTAACCGAAATTAAGACAGTTGTGTCCGAAGCCGTAACGAATTCAATTATTCATGGCTATAATCATGATCCAAATGGGATTGTTTATATCACTGTAACGATTGAGGATGGTTTGGTTGAAATGAAAATTAAAGATGAGGGAATCGGTATTGTTGATGTGGAAGAAGCACGACAACCTCTTTTTACAACAAAACCTGATTTAGAAAGGTCAGGGATGGGCTTTACAATCATGGAAAACTTCATGGATGAAGTAGAGGTTTCTTCGCAAACAGGCAATGGAACTGAAATCACGCTAAAAAAGCATTTATCTAACAGCAAAATGCTATGTAATTAAGGAGTCCTGCTATGGATGTGGAGGTTAAGAACAATAATAAGCAAATTTATCTAAAGGACCATGAAGTAAAGGAACTGATAAAAAGAAGTCAGACAGGTGATCAAGACGCACGTGATTTGATTGTCGAAAAAAACATAAGACTAGTATGGTCTGTTGTTCAAAGATTTCTTAATCGTGGCTATGATCCAGACGATCTTTTCCAAATTGGTTGCATTGGACTATTAAAGTCAGTTGATAAATTTGATTTATCATATGATGTTAAATTTTCCACCTATGCAGTTCCGATGATTATTGGAGAAATCCAGCGTTTTATCCGCGATGATGGAACGGTTAAGGTAAGTAGATCATTAAAAGAATTGGGAAATAAAATTCGCAAGGCTAAGGATGAACTCTCAAAGAATTTCGGGAGAATTCCTACTGTAGGTGAGTTATCTGAGTACTTGGAGATTTCTCCAGAGGATATTGTAATGGCTCAAGAAGCAAGCCGGACACCATCTTCTATTCATGAAACTGTATTTGAAAATGATGGGGACCCAATCACCCTATTAGATCAAATAGATGATGGAATGGAAGAGAAGTGGTTCGATAAAATTGCATTAAAAGAAGCTATTCTTGAGCTTGAGGATCGGGAACGATTGATTGTTTACCTAAGATATTACAAGGATCAGACGCAGTCAGAGGTCGCGACCAGACTTGGTATTTCCCAGGTGCAAGTTTCAAGATTGGAGAAAAAAATACTTCAACAAATGAAAGGCCGTATGGATATCTAATCCGTACGGTCTTTTTTTCCTATTATGGCTATTATTTATGCCATTTCCTCCATATTTTGGCCATGATGAAAAAATTACATTAAACTCATACTACCTATAAGAAATCATTGTGTTTGGGAAGTGAATGGGATGGAAAAAACAATCTACATTCGCATGCGTAATCGCAGTCAAGTTCGACAAGAAGGAACCGTTTATTTAAAGGATATCGCACAAATTATTGCAGATGATGATATTTATAAAGCGCTTCAACAGCTAAAAGTACACAAAGTAAAAGAAGAAGATCGCAACATGATTGTTGTCGATGCAATGACCGTCATCAAATATATTACAAAGGTTTTCCCAACTGTAGAGGTGCAAATCGTTGGACCTTCACAAACTATTGTAGAAGTAATTTTTAAAAAGAAAAGAATCTCAGTCCCGCTCTTTTTGTTAATTTGGTTTTTATTATTTTTCGGGGCGGCTTTAACAATTATGAATTTCCATGAAGATGTTAGCATGCAAGCGGTCCAACAGCGCTTGTATACCGTAATTACGGGAAGGGTAGCAGTAAAACCGCTCTTATTCCAAATTCCCTACTCGTTTGGCTTAGGATTAGGGATGGTACTTTTTTTTAATCATTTTTTTCGTAAAAGGTTTAATGAAGAACCAAGTCCATTAGAAGTGGAAATGTTTAATTACCAGCAAGATATCGATCAATATGTCGTGATGCACGAAAACAAAGAAAGTATGAAACAAATTGATGATCATTAGTATTTTAATCGTTGTTTTTATCGGATTTGCTGGGGGACTTTCTGTTGGGGCAGGATTTGTTGCCTTTTTAGCCGTTTTAGGAATTATTCCAAGGTTGACTCAACTGTCTAAAACCATGAAGATGATTCATTGGTATGAATGGGGAATTGTTTTTGGAGCCATTGCTGGAACATTTTCCAGCTTAAGGGATCCAACCTTTTTTCTACCCGTTCTTTTGCTTATTCCTCTTGGTGTGTTAGGTGGAGTATTTGTGGGGATGTTGGCTGCTGCGTTAACTGAAGTTTTGAATGTTTTCCCAATTTTAGCAAAACGAGTCGGGATTGAAGAAGAAGGAATTAAAATTCTCTTAATGGCCATTGTTTTAGGAAAAGTATTTGGGTCGTTATTCCATTGGATTTATTTTGTGAGTTGAAACAAAAAAACGCAAGCGTATGGTTAGCAACGTATAACCTTGACCACTCTTTATGCTGGCGTAAACGAAAGAGGGATCAAAACATGAGTGAACGACGACGGGTGATCTTAGTTACGGATGGTGATGAGTATGCCAAACGGTCAGTGCAAGGAGTAGCATCTGAAATTGGTGGTAGATGCATTTCTATGTCACAAGGGAACCCGTCAGTCCTAACTGGCCCAGAACTTGTGAAGCACATCAAAAGAGCCAAAAATGATCCGGTATTTGTAATGTTTGATGATAGTGGTTTTATAGGTGAAGGTGCAGGAGAAATCGCCTTGAAATATGTCGCAGAGCATAATGAAATAGAAGTGTTAGGAATAATAGCTGTAGCTTCTAAAACAAGACAAGAAGAATGGACAAAAGTGGACGTTTGTATAGATCGGGACGGAGTATTAACTCCGTATGGAGTAGATAAATTTGGTGTTCCTGAATTTGAACTTGGCAGGATAAACGGTGATACCGTTTATTGTCTTGACCAGTTAAAAGTTCCTATCATAGTAGGAATTGGAGATATCGGTAAGATGTCACAACATGATCATTTTGAACAGGGTTCTCCAATTACCAAAAAGGCTGTTGAGATTATCTTAGAAAGGAGTGGATATTATGGCAACCACGACAAAGGAAAGGCATCCGATTCCGGAGTCAGTCGATGAAATAGAAAAATATTTCAAGGAACGGATCGGTTTAGGTGTAAGCTTTGACCTAGGAGTCCGTAAGCTTAAAATAAATAAGAGAAGTGTGCACCTCTATTATGTTAATGGGTTATGTGATACAAGTTTCATTATTGAAATTATGGAAACGCTTCTTAGGATTAATGAGCATGAAAAACTATCGACCAATCTTTTTAATAATATCGAAAACAATCTTGTCCATCAGTCGGTCACACCGATTAAAACATTGGATGAAGTTGTTGATCAAGTATTGAGTGGTTTAATGGTTGTAGTGGTAGAGGGTGTGCAGACAGCATTATCTATCGATGTCCGTAGCTACCCAGGAAGGCAACCACAGGAACCTGATACGGAGAAGGTAGTTCGTGGTTCACGGGATGGTTATGTTGAAAACATCATTGTGAACACGGCGTTAACGAGAAGAAGAATTCGGGATGAGAGATTGCGTTTTGAAATCATAAAAGTGGGGGAAAGATCTAAAACGGATATTGCCATTGCCTATATTAAAGATATTGCTGATGAAGATCTGGTTGAGGTTATTAAAAAAGAAATTAAAGCGATTAAAATCGATGGCCTCACGATGGCAGAGAAAGCTGTTGAAGAGTTTTTATTAAAGCAAGGATATAATCCTTATCCATTGGTACGATACACGGAGAGGGCTGATGTGGGAGCAACCCATTTGTTAGAAGGGCATGTCCTGATTTTTGTGGATACATCTCCAAGTGTAATTATTACACCCTCCACTTTTTTTCATCATTTACAGCATGCAGAGGAATTTAGACAATCTCCAGCAGTTGGGACCTTTGTAAGATGGGTTCGATTTCTGGGGGTAATCATCTCCTTGTTCTTGTTACCCTTATGGTTCTTATGGGTTCTTGAACCACATCTCTTACCGGAAAAGTTAGCCTTTATTGGACCAAATGACAGTACAAATATTCCGATTGTGATTCAACTGTTTCTTGCAGATATTGGGCTTGAATTTTTACGACTTGCCGCCATCCATACCCCAACCCCACTTTCGACCGCAATGGGCTTAATTGCAGCTGTGTTAATTGGGCAAATTGCCGTTGATGTCGGACTGTTTGTTCCAGAAGTAATATTATATGCATCGCTAGCGACAGTCGGGACATTTACTACTCCAAGCTATGAATTAAGTATTGCGAACAAAATGGGTAGACTTGCATTATTGGTTGCCGTTGCCCTATTTCATGCTCCGGGGTTTGTTATCGGTAACACCTTATATTTCTTGTTCTTGGCTGGAATTCGGTCATTAAATACGCCCTATTTATGGCCACTCCTTCCCTTTAATCCACAGGCATTTCTTCAAATCATTATCCGGACAAGCGTTCCTGGCTCAAAAAAACGGCCAAGTATCGTTCATCCTAAGAACCGTTTTAAACAGCCTGCTAATTCCTAGAAAACCATTTACAGAGTGCTGTTGTTATGATAAAGTTGGATTAATTTATTTTTGGATAGGTTGTGTTAAAGGAAATTGTTGATTTTTAGCACAATGTTGATTGGAGCGGAAGGTGCTCGACTCCTGCGGGAGCAGCGGGACAGGTGAGACCCCGCAGGCGTATAACGCCGAGGAGGCTCAGCGCCCGCCCTGCGGAAATCAACATTCTAATTTAACACAGCCTTTGGATAAAAGAGACAAATAGACAGTATCTCTCGTAGAAACTGTCTATTTTATTATATTTGAAGTGCTTTAACGGAGGGGAAAAGAATGTATTTTCATGGAACAACAAAAGTAAATGACAAGGGGCACCTAGAAATTGGTGGTTTAGATACAATCGACTTAGCTGAACAGTTTGGGACACCACTATATGTTTATGATGTGGCCTTAATTCGGGATCGAGCTCGAGGATTTAAAAAAACCTTTGATCGACTAGGGGTACCCGCGCAGGTTGCTTATGCCAGTAAAGCTTTTTCTACTATTGCAATGCTTCAATTAGCTAATGAAGAAGGATTATCCCTTGATGTCGTGTCAGGAGGAGAATTATATACGGCACTTCATGCTGAATTTCCAGTAGAGAAAATCCACTTTCATGGAAATAATAAAAGTAGAGAAGAATTAGATATGGCGATTAAAGCGAAAATTGGCTGTATTGTGGTTGATAATTTCTATGAATTGGAGCTTTTAAACCAAATTTGTGCGGACAAGAAAATTAAAACAAAAATTTTGTTACGAGTAACACCTGGAATTGAAGCGCATACACATGATTATATTTTAACTGGACAGGAAGATTCAAAATTTGGATTCGATTTGCAAAACGGCCAAGCTGAAAAGGCAGTGACCATCGCAATTAAATCGGAATGGCTGGACTTGCTTGGGGTTCATTGTCATATCGGTTCCCAAATTTTTGAAACAACAGGTTTCTTGTTAGCGGCAAAGAAAATTTTTGAAAAGTTAGCTGATTGGAAACACAAGTTTAATTTTAGTTCAAAAGTATTAAATTTGGGCGGCGGTTTCGGAATTCGTTATACAAATGAAGATGAACCGATGCAACCGCACCATTATGTAGAGGAAATCATTGCTGAGGTAAAGATACAGGCAAAACAATTAGAAATGAACATGCCTGAGATTTGGATTGAACCAGGAAGATCTTTAGTAGGGGATGCAGGAACGACCCTTTATAAGGTTGGTTCGCGTAAAGAAGTCCCAAATGTCAGAAATTATTTAGCTGTTGATGGAGGAATGAGTGATAATATTCGCCCAGCTCTTTATCAAGCAAAATATGAGGCCGTATTGGCCAATCGTCCATTAGCTAATATAGAAGAAACTGTGTCAATTGCTGGGAAATGCTGTGAATCAGGTGACATGCTTATCTGGGATCTTCCTTTGCCTAAAGCAGAAGATCAAGAAATATTAGCAGTGTCATGCACGGGTGCTTACGGATATTCAATGGCAAATAACTACAATCGAATTCCGCGTCCTCCAGTAGTTTTTGTTGAAAATGGTGAAGCAACCCTTGTGGTAAAAAGAGAAACCTTTGAAGACCTTTTGAGACTTGATTTACCGTTAAACTCAAAAGTAGAAATCTAAGCTGTGATTTATTTGCAGCTTTTTTCTTTTGCTTAAAAAAATTTTTAGGAGAGTAGAAGAAAGTTTTGGAAATCCATGCTTTACAAATTACAGGATAGGGTAGTATGATAATCAACAGTTTCATATTTCTAATTCGCTTAATCCAAAAGGAACGGGGAAACCAGATTGTGAGCAAAAAGTTGTTCACTCGGGGTGAATCCTTTTTTTATGTCTAGCTGTAGCGGCAAGCCCTCAATGGGTTGAAGGAGACGCTTTTGCTTTTCATATTAAGAGGTAGGGCTATTCTATGGTCCGAATCCGACAGCTAACCTCGTAAGCGTTATGGGAGAGGAAGATGACACTGATGCGACATCGTTAATATGTCCACAGGGGTATTTTTCATGCTCTGTGGACTTTTTTTGTTTAGATAACTTATTACCTTTTTGGGTAACCTAACTTTCAACAAGATGATGGTGGTGGAAACATGTTTACTTCGGTTAAAAGGTTTTTAATCGGTCGGCCATTAAAATCGGCCGAGCTTGGTGAGCAAAAACTTAACAAGCTAAAAGCTTTAGCTATACTTTCTTCTGATGCATTGTCCTCGGTTGCATATGGGACAGAGCAAATCTTACTCGTGTTGGTCACGGTGAGTACACTGGCATTTTGGTACTCCTTGCCTATTGCAGTAGGCGTATTATTCCTATTAACTGCACTTATATTATCGTACCGGCAAATAATTTTTTCCTATCCACATGGTGGAGGAGCATATGTCGTTTCTAAGGAAAATATTGGGGTTAACGCAGGGCTTGTAGCGGGCGGGTCTCTATTGGTTGATTACATCTTAACCGTTGCAGTTAGTGTTTCAGCTGGAACAGATGCGATTACATCTGCTTTTCCTCGGTTACACGAACATACGGTTTTAATTGCAATTATTTTGGTTATCTTAATTACGATTTTAAATCTTAGAGGAGTCACGGAATCTGCCACAGTTTTAGCTTATCCAGTTTACCTGTTTGTGTTTGCTATGGTATTTATGATTGGTTTGGGAATATACCATATTGTAACTGGAGATGTGTCTCCGGAACTACACCCGGAAATTGGGACACCTGTTGCAGGGATTACCTTATTTTTATTATTAAGAGCTTTTGCCTCAGGTTGTTCTGCCTTAACTGGTGTAGAAGCCATTTCTAATGCTATTCCTAACTTTAAAGATCCTGCACCTAATAATGCTGCGAAAACGTTAATATTAATGGGATCTCTGCTTGCAGTTTTATTCACAGGAATTACGTATTTAGCCTTTTACTATGGGATTTCACCATCTGGTAAAGAAACGGTCGTATCTCAAATAGCTGCGCAAATATTTGGAAGAAACGGAATGTATTATTTTGTCCAGGGTTCAACTGCGCTTATTCTTGTTTTAGCAGCAAATACTGGTTACTCAGCCTTCCCTTTACTTGCCTATAATTTAGCTAAGGATAAATATATTCCGAGAATGTTTACAATCCGAGGAGACCGTTTAGGTTATTCAAATGGAATCTTGACGTTAGCAATTGGTTCAATTGTTTTAATTATTGCTTTTAAAGGACAAACAGATCAGCTTATCCCACTTTATGCAGTGGGGGTTTTTATTCCCTTTACGTTGTCGCAAACAGGAATGATTATAAAGTGGTTTCGTGAAAAACCAAAAGGGTGGGTTTATAAATTTATTATCAATTTGGTTGGAGCCTTAATTAGTTTCACCGTTATGATGATATTCTTTATCACAAAATTCGGTCAGGTTTGGTCAGTGCTAATCTTTTTACCGGTTATTGTTTATGGATTCCATCGGATATCTAAACATTATGATTCAGTTGGTGAGCAATTGCGGCTTAAAGCAGGAGAAGCCGCCGTTCCGATTAATGGAAATATCATTATTGTTCCGGTAGCTGGAATTACCCAAGTGGTTGAGAACTCGATTAATTATGCTAAAACTTTAACGGACCAAGTCATCGCAGTATATGTTTCCTTTGACAGAGAAGATGAAAAGTTGTTTGAACAAAAATGGAAAAATTGGCAACCTGATGTTAGGTTAGTGACGTTGCATTCTCATTATCGGAGTATTATTCATCCATTGACAAAGTTCATTGATACGGTAGAGCATAAGGCAAGGGAGTCTAATTACTGGGTGACAGTATTAATTCCACAATTTATTCCAAAAAAGAGCTGGCACAACATTCTTCATAATCAATCTAGTATCCTGATTCGAACTTTCTTGTTATATAAGAGAAATGTCGTTGTATCAACCGTTCCCTATCATTTTAGAAAATAGTTTTTAAAAATAAGGCTGTGTTAAAGCTCAATGTTGATTGGAGTGGAAGGCGCGAAGACTCCTGCGGGAGCAGCGGGACAGGTGAGACCCCGCAGGCGCTTAAGCGCCGAGAAGGCTCACCGCCCGCCCCGCCGGAAAGCGAAGCGTCTGGAGCGGAAATCAACATTCTAGTTTATCAGAGCCAAAAAAGAATGGAATCGTTACATCATAAACCCATGCCAGTTAATTACCCTTTGCATGGGTTTTACATGTGATAAAGAATTTTTGCCGGTCAATGGCATAAATGTGGAGTTTAGTGTAGAATAGGTTTTATTAGATTTTTTGTTGAAGAAAACGAACGAATTTTGTATGATGAGAACAATGATGTTTGTTTGCAACAAACAACAACTGATTACATATAATGTCAAGAAAATAAAATGGATGACGTGGGTTGCTGATCAAAATTTATTGTCTGGACATGTTATTTAATTAATGAGGGATACTTTATGTTGATTCGCTATAAAAAAACGTTTGAGAAAATAGCAATGGGTTTATTATCATTTATGCCAGCTGAAAAAGATTTGAAAAAGTTACAACAAACCATGAAACAGTATGAGACGGATGAGCATTGGCAGCTCTTCTTATGGAAAGAGGAAGATATCATCGGTTTAATAGGTGTTATTATTGAAGAGAGTTGTTTGAGAATTCAGCATATCTCTGTCAATCCTTCCCATCGCCATCATGGAATCGGTAAAAAAATGGTAGCGGCTTTAAAAGAAATGTACCCAGAAAAAGGATTAATACCAAATGAATATACATCTTCTTTTATTGAGAAGTGTATAAATTGCGAAGGCGCAAAAGGCGGGGAATGATTATTCCTCGCCTTTTTTATGTGCTTTTTCTTTTTTTGCAATTTCCCGTTCTTGGATAACTTCACTTCTGTCACGTAATAAATGACGATGTATCAAATTGTCCTCTTCTAGATTACTTTCCATACCCCAGGCATGCCCTTTCTCCTTACAAATCGTTTTACATTTAGCAAGTAAGTTTTGATCTATTAATGGGATGTTAAAGCTTGTGTATGGTAAACCAGAGTGTATATGTATGACTCTATTTGGTAAAAAAATTAATAATTCATCCATATCAATTCCAAGAGTGCAACCTTCCTTTTTTTTGTTCTCGAAAATGGATATAGCTTTTTGCAAGGTTCGTTGAGCGCCACTGTTGTTGTTCCTTCTAAAATGATAATTGGAGACGGCAAGCATTATTAAACCTACCCAAATTGATTGTTTATCCCCTTTGATGGTTTCTTTCCAGTATTCTTCTAATATTTCATGACATTCAAAATAATCACGGTCCCCGTGAAAATGAACTAAAAATTGAATGTAGGCGTCTGGATACATATCATACCTCCTTCGTTCACTAAATTAAATGTAACATAAACGATGTTCATATGAATATTCATAAGAAAGCCCAGCTAATTGCTGGGCTTTTTTAATATTAGATGAATCATTGGAAATCATAATATTGTGTCATGGGCGCTTCTTTTTTTTATAACCAAGCAGCCCCGACAATGATTAATAAAATAAATAGGACAACAATTAACGCAAATCCTCCACCGTAACCAAATCCACCGGACATGAATCATTCCTCCTCTAAGCTGAGTTTTACTTATTACATTGTCATCATATGTGGGGGATATCTAAGACGTTTGGGCGTTTGTCACCATTTTTGTTAACAAAATTCAACAGGTCTAAATTTCTATTGGATAACTTATCTTAATCCTCTATACTAAATATAGTCATTTTTGATATAGACTTAAGAAATTTTGGTGAGAACAATGCAATATAATGTTAAGATAGACGCTTTTGAAGGACCACTTGATCTACTACTTCATCTAATTAATAGTCTTGAAATAGATATTTATGATATCCCTGTTTCAGAAATTACGGAACAATACCTTTTGTATATCCATGCGATGAAAGAACTACAGTTAGATCTGGCCAGTGAGTTTTTAGTAATGGCTGCGACCTTATTGGCAATTAAAAGCAAAATGCTTTTGCCAAAGCATGAGGAAGAAATGTTAGATGAAAACTTTGATATCGATTTGGAAGAAGACCCGCGTGAGGAATTAGTCGAGAGACTAATTGAGTATCGAAAATATAAAGAAGCAGCTCAGGATTTAAAATCTTTAGAAGAAGAGCGTAGCCTTATTTATACAAAGGCCCCAAGTGATCTTTCTGATTACATCAATAAAGGGAAGCCGGATATAAAAGATCTAGATGTTTCATTGTATGATATGCTTGGAGCTTTTCAAAAACTGCTTAGAAGGAAAAAACTACAGAAGCCTTTAGCAACAAAAATTACAAAACAAGAAATTCCAATCCAAACAAGGATGACCGAGATTTTAGCGGAACTTAAACACTTAAAAGGTCGGAGAAGTTTTTATGATTTGTTCCCATACCTCGATCGAGGTCATATAGTTGTGACTTTTTTGGCTATATTGGAATTAATGAAGCAAAAGGAAATTTTTGTAGAGCAAGAACAAAATTTTGCAGATATCTTTGTCTCGGTAGGGAAGGAGTGACTGATTGGATATGATTCAATTAAAAGGAATCGTTGAAAGTCTAATGTTTGCAGCAGGAGACGAAGGACTGACCATTAAACAGGTAGCGGAAGTGTTAGAAGTTACTGAACAAATGGCATTGAATTTGGTTGAGGAAATGAAGCAAGAATACGATAATGATTCAAACAGAGGCATTTCAATCGTTCAGCTTGCAGGTACGTTTCAGTTAGCAACGAAGAAGGAAAATTCTCAGTATTTAAAAAAGCTTGTTGAATCACCAGGGACGAGCCATTTATCGCAAGCTGCGCTTGAAACCTTGGCCATTATTGCATATAAACAACCAATAACTAGGATTGAAATTGAGGAGATTCGTGGAGTAAAAACAGAGCGTCCACTGCATACCTTAGCTGCAAAAGCACTGATAAAAGAAATTGGTAGAGCGGAAGGGCCAGGGCGAGCTTTTTTATATGGAACAACAAAAGAATTTCTCGATTATTTTGGTTTGAGGAGTCTTGATGAATTACCACCGCTTCCTGACCGGGTAGAGGATGAATTTATTCAGGAAGAGGCTGATTTATTTTTTGGGAATTTCCAAGAAGCCATTGATTCGTAACTTTTCTGTCACATTTTATTATAGGATATGTTAAAATAAAATTGTTATTTCAATAATGATATTTTTTACTATTTTCTGATGTGTGATGTTTAGAGGAGGGAGCAATTTTGCTTTTAAAAAAATGCAAAGGCTATGAATTGGAAAAAGAAAAGCCTAATACTTCGGAGGATTTTTTTAACCGTAGTGAAGTTGTCTAT
Organism: Bacillus sp. 1NLA3E; assembly: GCF_000242895.2. Classification (NCBI taxonomy): domain Bacteria; kingdom Bacillati; phylum Bacillota; class Bacilli; order Caryophanales; family Bacillaceae; genus Bacillus; species Bacillus sp. 1NLA3E. The sequence continues at coordinate 3,282,676 of NC_021171.1, read as the reverse complement.
ATTGAAAATGGTGAAGAAAAAACCTTACATGTCTTATATGTCCGATTCTTTGATGAACAGATCAGTGAATTCACACCATATAGTAAAGACCCAATTTTTCATGTAGGTTCAAAGGAAATAAGTTTTAAAGATATTGTTGCACTTGCCTGTATTATAAAAAATCCTGGCTTTCGCCACCGGAAACGAGTATACATAAATAATAGGGTTGAGTTTGCATCCTACTTTCAGGATATTGATTTTGCGAAATTGCCAGAAATTTTTCAATCAATCGAAGAAAAACAGGGATATGAACTAAAATCTCCCTTGGAGTTTATCGTTCAACCTCAATAAAAATAAAAACTAATAAGGGGGATATACATGGGAAATACAATTGTTAAAGCTCAAGTAGAAGATATTAAGCATTTTTTAGCAAAAGCAATCGTTGGACTTGAGGAGTATTTAAATGAAAACACTCTTTCTAGTTTATTGGAAGAAAAACCAGGTAACCGTGAATATTATAAGCTTCTTCTAGGTAACATTCGGAAGTTACTTGTTTATAGTGAAGAAAGTTTAGATGCTTGTAAAGTTATTTTACAAACGGAAACTTTTCCTAAAGCAGCAGCTGAAAAGGCACTTTATCGCATCTACCATCAGTGTATTGAAGAGTTTTTCTCTCCAAAAAGTGATGTTTGGTTTGAAGATAGCCGTTCTGCATACACGGGTAAAAATTCGATTAAGCTACGCCAAGAGGCTCCAGAAAATTTAGTTCGCCTTCTTGCAAGTCTTGAGGGTGAGTTCCAAAGAGTAAGAGAAGAGTTACAGTACTATGAAACAGATTATCGAACAAAAATGATGCAATCGAAATAAAAGGAATAGTAGAAGGGGTGGCCATTAAATTGGTCACTCCTTTTTTTATGGGTCACTTTTGACTTTTTGTTCATATGATAGAAACAATAGCAAGGAAATTGGGGGGATATGATGACAAAGTTCGAAGGCTATGTGAGGGATATTATGGGCTGGAACAAGCAACTAATGAGTTTCTTGGAATCTGAACAGGTTGAAAAAAACGAGGAAATATGGGGGAAACTTGAACGTTTTACAAATATAGTAGAAACCCTATCCTCATCACCAAACCAGAACCAGCTTTCAGACATACAATCACAAGCAGAAACCCTTCAAGCGGAAATGGAAAGCTATTTTTCAGCGAGACAACAACTTGGGTCAGTTTGGATGAAGGAACCAGTCATCCATGTAGGAGGGCATTCCCTTCCACCATTACCATACCCTTACGATGCACTTGAACCATTTATTTCTAAGGAAATAATGGAACTGCACCATGATAAGCATCATCGCTCCTATGTTGAAGGCCTGAATAAAGCAGAAAATATGCTAAAGAAAGCCCGTGAAACAAATGATTTCTCCCTTGTAAAACATTGGTCAAGAGAATTAGCCTTTCATGGATCAGGCCATTATTTGCATACAATCTTTTGGAATAATATGAAGCCTAAAGGGGGGGGGAAGCCTTCAGGAAAACTTGTAGCGGCGCTTGAATCTTATTTTGGAACCTTCGAAGCCTTTAAAAAACAATTTACCGAGGCGGCTAAACAAGTTGAAGGCAGTGGCTGGGCAATTCTTGTGTGGTCTCCTAGGTCACTTCATCTTGAGATTCTACAATCTGAAAAGCATAGTAACCTAACTCAATGGGACACGGTTCCTATTCTCGTTCTTGATGTTTGGGAACATGCCTATTATCTTCAATATAAAAACGACAGAGGAGAATATTTAAAAAACTGGTGGATGGTTGTGAATTGGAAGGATGTAGAAAAAAGATTTGAGGAAGCCAGCCAATTAAAATGGAAGCCTTATTGATATTTTTAATATAAGATTGTCCATGCTAAGGGCCTGTTGATCTCCGCTCCAGGTGCTTCGCTTTCCGCGGGGCGGGCGGTGAGCCTCCTCGGCGCTAAAGCGCCTGCGGGGTCTCACCTGTCCCGCTGCTCCCGCAGGAGTCTTCGCACCTTCCGCTCCAATCAACAGGGCGCTTCCATACAGATCTTCCACTTCACCAATAAATAATAAAAAAAGTGGTGAAATCAATGTTTTTTTCGTTTCTTCTTGAAAAAGTCCTTCCTTATTATAGCGATGATAAGGGAATTGTAGAAGGGCTCTTTTCGTGATTTTTTGTTGCTCTCCGAACTTATTTCTTCCAATTAAGCTGCGATTTCGTACAGCAATAGTGAATTCATGGGCAGTCTTGGGGAAATGGGAATCAAAGAGCTTCAATGATGCCAAAAAATTCAAGAGTCACGAAAAATGGGAATCAAAGAGCAGCTATGATCCCCAAAATCCGATGAGTCGTCCGAATGAGTGACGTATTCGGACAGCTTTGGTGATTTCGAAGAAGGACGTGCCCAAATCCGAGGTTGCTAGGTAAAAACAATTAAATTTGTTCGAAAAACAACAATCTTTGTGAAAACAGCATTTAGAAAAGAAAAAATTGAGCGAAGGATTGAAGAATGTAAGTGAACAGGTTCTCCTTATTGCAGCCTGCCAAAATATAAAAAAATTGCAACACATTTAGCCAGGTTGGATAAGGTGTGTTGCAATTCTTTAGGTTGATTTGCCCCCTGTTGATTGGAGTGGGGCGCGAAGACTCCTGCGGGAGCAGCGGGACGAGACCCCGCAGGAGCGTTAGCGACGAGGAGGCTCACCGCCCGCCCCGCGGAAAGCGAAGCGCCTGGAGCGGAAATCAACAGGTTGATTAGTATAGACAAGCCCATATTAAAAATCGTCATTTAATGTTCTGAGAAAATGGAAAATTGCCGAGAAAATAACCTTTCTCGAAAATCTGAACACACAGCACTATGTGTGTTTTTTTAGGTCAGATCTGTGAGTAGCCTTCCTTATTTCTAGTCATATTGGTTTTGAAGTTGCATAAACTTGTACAAACCCTTAAAGGAGACGAGGTTTCTATATGAAAAAGATTTGTAAGCTTGTGCTCTTTGTCTTCATACTTTCAATATTTTTAATAAATCTACCGCCCACAGCCGAAGCTTCTGTTTCCGTTAGCGCAAGAAGTGCTATATTAATTGAACAAAATTCTGGGCGTATTTTATATCAGAAAAACGCATTTGAGATCAGTAAGATTGCAAGTATCACCAAAATCATGACAGCCATTTTAGCGATTGAATCTGGAAAAATGGATGAAACAGTGACCGTTAGCGATCGGGCGGTGAGAACAGAGGGATCATCTATTTATTTAAAGCCTGGAGAGAAAATTAAACTAAAGGACCTCGTCTATGGGTTAATGCTTCGGTCTGGGAACGATTCTGCTGTAGCAATTGCAGAGCATGTTGGTGGCAGTTTAGAAGGGTTTGTTTTTTTAATGAACCAAAAGGCCGAGGAAATCGGAATGAGAAAAACTCACTTTGATAATCCACATGGACTCGATGACTCAAAGGACCATTATTCTACCGCTTATGATATGGCTAAATTAACGAGATATGCAATGATGAACAGTACATATCGAACAATAGCTGGGACTAAAGTCCATCGTGCCCATAATCCAAACGAAGGCTGGGACAGAGTGTGGAAAAATAAAAACCGCTTGCTAACAGAAAAATATAAATACTGTACGGGAGGGAAAACTGGTTATACCAAAATCGCCAAGAGGACACTTGTAACCACTGCCACAAAAGGTGATATGAACCTAATTGCAGTTACTTTGAATGATGGAGATGATTGGAATGATCATATTTCGATGTATGAAAATGCCTTCAAGCAGTATGATCTCGCCGAAATTATTTCGACTGGAAACATTCCAGCGATTAAGAGTTCGTTTTATAAAAAGAATATTTATTTTAAAAAACCCTTTTTATATCCTATTTCCTCAAATGAAGAAAGTAAAATTAACATTCAATATAAAATGGTAAAACCCGAAAAGGAATGGCGTCACGTGGAAGATATTCCAGATGTGGTAGGTCATGCTACGATTTATTTTGACGGCGAAAAAATTAAGAGAGTCCCAATCTATTATCTTCATAAACAAAGTAAAGAGGATTCAATTTTCAAATTGTTTGAAGATGTATTTATGTCATTCGTTGGCCTGAAATCAGATGGTTAACTATATTTGGGTAGGAATGACACTGGTGGGAATTATTTTTGCCTTTATCAATGGAACGATAAATGAAGTAAATGAAGCTATATTTAATGGTGCAAAGGAGGCGGTTACCTTATGTATCGGATTAATCAGCATTTTAGTTTTTTGGTTAGGGATGATGCGAATTGCTGAAGATTCAGGGTTATTGTCTAAACTGTCCGCACTATTTCGCCCCATCATTGTAAGATTGTTTCCAGAAGTTCCTCCAAATCATCCAGCGATGGGTTATATTTTATCAAATATGATGGCGAATATGTTTGGCTTGGGAAATGCGGCAACCCCGTTAGGGATTAAGGCAATGGAACAATTGAAAAGGTTGAATGGAGATAAAGACAATGCCAGCCGGTCAATGATCACGTTCTTAGCCTTAAATACAGCAAGTATTACCATTATCCCAACAACCGTGATAGCGATTAGGATGAATTATCACTCAGCTTCTCCAACTGATATTGTTGGTCCCACACTCGTAACTACAGTAATTTCTGCAATCGCTGCTATCATCATTGACCGTTTTTTTTACTTTCGAAGAACTCGCAAAGGAAGAGAATGAAATGGAACTTATTTCGATTATTTCTCTGTGGCTGATCCCAATCTTAATAGGGACGATTCTAATCTATGGAACGATTAAACAAATTCCTACGTATGAAAGCTTTGTTGAGGGTGGGAAAGAAGGAATCAAAATCGCAATCTCAATCATTCCATATCTAGTTGGGATGCTTGTTGCAATTACTGTGTTTCGTGCTTCTGGTGCACTTGATTTTTTGATGAAACTCATGGGCCCAGGGATAAAAGCCCTTGGAATTCCCTCGGAAATTATTCCGTTAGCGATTATCCGTCCTATTTCCGGGACAGCGGCACTTGGAATGACAAGTGACCTTATCGCCACATATGGACCAGATTCCTTTATTGGAAGGTTAGCATCTGTTTTGCAAGGGAGTACCGATACAACGTTCTATGTGTTAACGGTTTATTTTGGGGCTGTCGGAGTTAGAAAAATGGGGGATGCTTTAAAGGTGGGATTGTGGGCAGATTTGGTAGGTATTATTGCTGCAATTATTGTTGTAGTATTGGTATATGGAACAAATTAAAATATCTTTTGAGATAACCTTGTGTTTTTCAAAGGTTATTTTTTTTTGTGCTGTTCCAATTTATTCGATGAATTCGACACTTTTTCATTTTCTTCTACAATTAAGGATTGCTTACTTTGAAATTTGACGAACTTATGTCATAATTCATTAGGATAGAATCGTTATAAAATGTTTTAATGAAATAACTATAGAGGTGGCATTTAATGGAACGTTTACAAAAAGTCATAGCCCATGCAGGATTTGCTTCAAGGAGAAAAGCTGAGCAACTCATCCTTGAGGGAAAAGTAACCGTAAATGGAAAAGTGGTCAAAGAACTTGGAATAAAGGTATCACCTAATGATAAGGTGGAGGTCCAAGGAATACCAGTTGAACGTGAAGAACCCGTTTATTATCTTATGTATAAACCAAGAGGGGTTATCTCCAGTGTTAATGACGATAAAGGTAGGAAAGTAGTAACTGATTTTCTGCCGCACGTTAAACAAAGGGTTTACCCGGTTGGAAGACTTGATTATGATACATCCGGTGTATTATTACTCACAAACGATGGAGAGTTTGCTAATTTACTTATGCATCCAAGAAATGAAATTGAAAAGGTTTATGTGGCGAAAATAAAGGGAGTTCCATCCAAGGAAAAACTTAATATTTTGCAAAGAGGCGTTGTACTTGAAGATGGGAAAACTGCTCCTGCGAAGGTCAAAATGATTTCTTCGGATACGAAGAAGGAGACCGCTATCATTGAAATTTCGATCCATGAAGGCAAGAATCGCCAAGTGAGAAGGATGTTTGAGGCGATTGGCCACCCTGTTTTAAAATTGAAAAGGGAACGATATGGTGGTATCAACTTGGGTGGATTAACAGCAGGGGATGTTCGTGAATTAACACCTCATGAAATAAAACAGATTAGAACCATCGCAACTAGTAAAAGTTCATAAATATGTCAATATTTTCTTAAGGTTTACAATATACTCATGTTGTTAAATGGTATAATCTATTAGAATTTATTTGAATTGCTTTTAATTCGTACTAAGGAGGGGAGTACAGTGAAAAAGCAGCGATTAGTCATAAGAACAGTGATCTTGCTTATCTTGGGAGCAGCTGTGGCCTATACGCTTTATGCTAATTTTACAAAAGATGATGTGCAGAAAATTGAAGTTGGAAAAAAAGCACCTGATTTTGCTTTGGTGGATTTAAATGGTGAGAAGCATCAGCTCTCAGACTATAAGGGACAGGCAGTATTTCTAAATTTTTGGGGAACATGGTGCAAACCATGTGAAAAAGAAATGCCCTACATAAATCACCAATACATCCAATTTAAAGATAAAGGTGTCCAAGTTTTGGCAGTAAACGTTGGAGAATCTGAGCTGGCAGTGAAAAAATTTAGAGATCGATACCAGCTCACTTTTCCAATCTTAATTGATAAAGATAGCCAGGTGATGAATGCCTATGGTGTGAATCCTTTACCAATTACTTTTCTGATAGATAAGAATGGAAAGGTTGTCCAAACGCACACAGGGGAATTAACGGAAGCGAAGGTAAAAGCTTTTATGGAGCAAATTAAACCATAAAAAATGGGGAGTATATGAACATGAACGATGTTAAGTGCGAATGTGGACACGTCAATCCACACGGTACAATCCTATGTGAAGCATGCGGGAAAGTACTTGGGGAAGAGGAGATTAATAGCGAGATATTAGTAGATATGCGTTATGAGGGAAGTGCAAGGCGTTCACAAACGTATAACAAAACGGTAATAGATAGGATTTGGAACTTTTTTTCTTCGGTCAAAGTAGGGGTATCGTTAATTATCATAACCTTAATTGCCTCAGGAGTTGGGACGATTTTCCCACAGGAAATGTATATTCCACCTGTTATGCCTGCGGCTGAGTATTATCAAGATCAATACGGGTTACTTGGAAAATGGTATTATCAATTAGGATTCAATAATTTATACAGCTCCTGGTGGTATTTAATTCTTATTGCTTCAATTGGAGTATCATTAGTAATTTGCAGCCTTGATAGGGTCATCCCTTTATATCGTGCTTTAAAAAAACAGAGTGTTACCCGTCATCAAGGATTTTTAAAGCGTCAACGCCTTTTTGGGACTAGTAAGGTAAAAAATGAGGGCGAAGCATTTGATAAAATATCAGAAAATTTGAAATTGAAGCGCTACCGAGTCAGTGAAGAGAATGGTGATATTTTAGCGGAAAAGGGACGTTTTTCGAGGTGGGGCCCATATGTAAATCATATCGGCTTAATCATTTTTTTAATCGGTGGAATGTTACGATTTATCCCAGGTATGTATATCGATAAAATTCTTTGGATTCGTGAAGGGGAGACAAAAGTTATTCCCGAAACAAAAGGACAATATTATCTAACCAATAATCAATTTCTTCTTGAAACCTATCAAAAGGGAAAAGAGGATAAGGTATTTGATCAGGCTATTGACCAAAAAGGAATGATGGCCAAAAACTATCAGTCTACTGTTACATTGTATAAAAAACAAGGGAATACTGTGGCTGGTGAAAAACCTGAACTAAAAAAAGAGAAGGTTTATAAAATTCGTGTTAATCACCCCTTGAAGTTTGATAAATTTGCTTTGTACCAGGTTGATTATAAATTAGATGAAATGAATAAAATGTCCTTTAAACTGATAAACAAAGAGACAAATGAGGCATTTGGCGATTTAACTATTGATTTGTATAATCCGAAGGATCAATACGATTTGGGAAATGGCTACAAAGTTGAAATTTTGAGTTATTTTCCTGATTTTGAGTTTGGAGAAAATAGTCAGCCAACAACAAAATCGAGGATACCAAACAATCCTGCTTTTGTATTTAATATGATTACCCCGGATAAACCAAAAGGGGAGTCAAGTTTTGTTGCCATTCGCCAAACGATTGAACCATCAGGCAAAAACGAATATAAGATGGCGTTTAATGGAATTGAAACAAAGAATGTGTCTGCTTTAACTGTTCGAAAGGATTTAACGATTTGGGTCATTATTTTAGGCGGAATCATTTTCATGATTGGTGTCATTCAAGGGGCCTATTGGAATCATCGACGTATTTGGTTCCAAAGAGTGAATGGCGAAATTTGGGTTGCAGCACATACAAATAAAAACTGGTATGGGCTAAAACGTGATATTCAGGTAGTGCTAAAAGATACTGAAATCAGTGAACCGATAGATCAATCAGGACTTGATAATAGTAAATAAGGATGGAGAAATACGGATAAGGGGGAAATTTGGAGTGGTCAGTGCAAGTGCAAATTTGTTATTTACGGCGTTTATTCTTTATTTAGTCGCCACTTTGTTTTTTGGCGGGGCAATAAAGGAAAAAAAGGGGTTAAATGATAGTGAAAAACCGAATAATTGGGCGAAAATAGGGATTGTTATAACCCTCATTGGATTCCTTGCACAAATAGGTTACTTTGTTACTAGATGGATTGCTTCAGGACATGCACCTGTAAGTAATCTGTATGAATACACAACTTTTTTTGGGATGGCATTAGTTGGTGCGTTTATCGTTATTTATTTTATATATAAAACACCTTTATTGGGATTATTCACCCTGCCAGTTGCTATCCTAGTGATTGCCTATGCTAGTATGTTTCCAAAAGAAATTAATCCACTCATTCCATCATTGCAAAGTTACTGGCTTCATATCCATGTAACGACTGCGGCAATGGGTGAGGCCATATTAGCCATCAGTTTTGCAGCAGGTTTGATTTATTTAGTAAAGGTCGTAGATCAAACAAAGGCCAGCAAGAGAACTTTTTGGCTGGAAGTTGTGTTATTTGGTTTAATTAGTACGCTTGGTTTTGTGGTAGCTTCAACCGCTTTTACTGCTGTTCATTATGATGCGAGCTTTACTTGGGTCGACAAAAATGATAATTCAGCAGAGTTGGTATATGATATGCCCGCTTTAGCAGGACCACATCAAGGAAAGCTAGAAACAAAGGGTGCGTTTGAGCCTTTAGTTGAAATGCCCGCTTTTATTAATGCGAAAAAGATGAACACTGTTGTGTGGTCACTAGGAGCAGGAATTGTTTTGTATGGACTAATTCGGTTAATCCTAAGAAAACGGATTTCTGCTGCGTTACAACCGTTAGCGAAAAATATTAATATGGATTTGGTAGATGAAATTGGATATCGGTCCGTTTTAATTGGATTTCCTGTATTTACTTTAGGTGCATTGATTTTTGCGATGATTTGGGCGCAAATTGCCTGGACAAGATTTTGGGGTTGGGACCCAAAAGAAGTATGGGCGCTCATCACGTGGTTGTTTTATGCAGCTTTTTTACATTTACGTCTGTCTAAAGGGTGGCATGGTGAAAAATCTGCATGGCTAGCAGTTATAGGTTTTGTCATCATTATGTTTAACCTAGTAGCAGTCAACCTAGTAATTGCTGGACTTCATTCTTACGCAGGATAATAATCTTTAAAATGGAGGCTGCCTGAATAGGTCTGACCCTATTCAGGCAATTTCAGTTTAATTTTTGGTGAATTGACTAACAATAACAAGAATATTATCTATTTTCATTGGAATAAACCTTGCTTACATCATGAAATTTGTTGTGTTCACAATACTGTAAGAAAAATCATAGTAAAATTAGACACTCATTCGTTACAATATCTTGCAAGGGGGATTAAATCTATGGATAAAGAAGTAAGGATTTTAGTAGTAGATGATGAAGAAAGAATTCGCCGCTTATTAAAAATGTACCTTGAGCGCGAAGAATACATAATTGATGAAGCTGAGGACGGTAACGAAGCCCTCGTAAAAGCGATTGCAAATGACTATGATGTCATTTTGCTTGATTTAATGATGCCGGGTAAAGACGGTATAGAAGTTTGTCGTGATCTCCGGGAGAAAAAATCAACTCCCGTTATTATGCTGACTGCAAAAGGTGAAGAAATAAACAGAGTGCAGGGTTTTGAAGTAGGTACAGATGATTATATCGTGAAACCGTTTAGTCCACGTGAAGTTGTCCTACGAGTTAAGGCATTGTTGCGTCGGTCTTCTCAAACAAGCTACCTGCAAACAGAAACAACTACCAAAGATGTGATCGTTTTCCCACATTTAACAATTGATAATGATGCCCACCGTGTTACTGCTGATGGCAAGGAAGTGAGCTTGACTCCAAAGGAATACGAACTTTTGTATTTCTTAGCAAAGTCTCCAGACAAAGTGTTTGATCGTGAGCAATTGTTAAAAGAAGTCTGGCATTATGAATTTTTTTGTGACCTGCGAACTGTAGATACCCATGTAAAACGTTTGCGTGAAAAATTAAATAAGGTTTCAGAACAAGCGGCGCGAATGATCGTTACAGTTTGGGGAGTCGGCTACAAGTTTGAGGTCATCAATGAATGATGTTCTGGCGAAGTGTTGTAGGTAAACTTTGGTTTACGATTCTTTTACTTGTTTCTTTTGTATTGTTTATCCTTACCGTTATGTTGCTGGAATTTTTTGATAACTACCATATTCACGAAATGGAAACAGGGTTGAAGAATACTGCCGTACAAATGTCAAAAATAATTGAAAACCTGGATGAAAAAAATCAATCATTAGGAATTGACATTGCTATGGAATTGGTGGATAAGGACTCAAGCGCTGTAGTCCTTAAGGACAAGAAAAACTTTTACTACTCTCCAAACACTAATTCAGCAGAGAAAATACCTGTTGATTTCTTATTAAAAGATAAGGATTTTTCAAAGGTTTTTAATGAGAAAACCGTTGTTAAGCAAATTTCTTCCCAACAAAAAAGTACGAAGAGTAAAGAGGATGTTTCGCAAATATTAGTGATTGGAGTTCCTTTAACTAGCCAAAGTGGTGAACATGGTGCAGTCTTCATTTATCAGCCGTTAGAAGTGATGCAAGAAACAACGCAGGAAACAACAAAGTTTATTTTGTTGGCGGCAGGAGTTGCAATAATCTTAACTACTATTTTTGCATTCTTCTTATCAACAAGAATTGCCGCTCCACTTCGGAAAATGCGTGAAGTAGCATTTGAAGTGGCAAGGGGAAAATTTGATACAAAAGTACCCATTTTATCTCATGATGAAATTGGTGAATTAGCAACAGCTTTTAATCAAATGGGACGACAATTAAAATTTAATATGAATGCACTTAGCCAAGAAAAAGAACAACTAACTAGTATTTTAAGTAGTATGGCTGATGGCGTTATAACTTTTAATCGAGATGGGACCATTCTTATTACAAACCCACCTGCTGAAATTTTTCTGCAAAACTGGTATTTTAATCAAAATGAAAACAATTCAAGTATTGATGAGATTCCATCTGAAGTAATGGAATTGTTCCAGCTTGCTGTAAATACTGAAAAAGAGCAGATAGGTGAAGTTTCAGTTCAGGGTCGATTTTGGGTGATTCTCGTCAGCCCGTTATACAATAAAAAATTCATTCGAGGTGCGGTTGCTGTTATTCGTGATATGACAGAGGAGCGGAGATTGGATAAGCTTCGCCAGGATTTTATCGCTAATGTTTCTCACGAACTTAGAACTCCAATATCAATGATGCAGGGCTATAGTGAGGCCATTGTGGATGACATTGCTGGATCTGATGAGGAGAAAAAAGAGCTAGCAAAGGTCATTTATGATGAATCGCTAAGAATGGGTAGACTTGTTAACGAACTCTTGGATTTGGCTAGGATGGAAGCTGGACACATTCAATTAACGGTGGACATGATAGAATTTAAGCCGTATATTAATAGAATTATTCGGAAGTTCCAAGGTCTTGCAAAAGACAAAGATGTGACCTTGAATGTTGAAATGCAAAAAGAAGATGAAAGCTTTTGTTTTGATCCAGATAGAATGGAACAAGTGTTAACAAATTTAATTGATAATGCGATTCGCCACACTCCGAGTGGTGGTAACGTTACCGTTTTAGAGAAAAGCGATGAACGTGGGATTAATATTGAAGTATGTGATACTGGCTCTGGAATACCAGAGGAGGATCTACCTTTTGTTTTTGAACGCTTTTATAAAGCTGATAAAGCTCGAACAAGAGGTCTTTCCGGTACAGGATTAGGTTTAGCCATAGCAAAAAATATTATGGGTGCCCATAAGGGTCAAATTTCTGTACAGAGTAAGTATGGTCATGGTACGACATTTTCTATTTTTTTACCACGAAATATCAACTAAAATTACGATATATGCCGATTGTTCTTGATACACGGGAAACAATTCCTCGAAAAACCTATCTCTTTTGGGATAGGTTTTTTTATTTTTTGAGCCGACTTTTTAGGGGATTAAGCTATTTGAATTTGTGAAAATTCTACCTTTTTTTTTCTAAAACCACTATAGTTAGAGATGAAACTTTTTTATGATGAAAACGACTAATTAAATGAACGGGGAGGGGAACCCTTTAATGGACTCCGTTTTTGAAGATTTATATACAAAATATCACCATGACGTTTTTCAGTTTTTATTTTATATGGTCAAAAACCGTGAACAAGCAGAAGATCTTGTTCAAGAGGTTTATATAAGGGTGTTAAGATCCTATTCAAGATTTGAAGGTAAAAGTAGTGAAAAAACTTGGCTGTTTTCAATTGCCCGCAACGTTGCAATCGATTATTTTCGGAAACAAAAAGGTTGGAAGCAAAAGCTTATTGAGAAATTTGATTGGTCAACCCAACAGGTTAAAGATCAATACCCTATACCAGAAGAAATAGCAATGGAAAGAGAGGACCTACAACTAATGTACAGGAGCCTTAACTTATGTACATTAGATCAACGAATGGTTATTGTTATGCGTTATTTGCATGATCTTTCAATTTCTGAAACAGCGGCTGTTTTAAATTGGACAGAAAGTAAAGTAAAAACAACCCAGCATCGAGCACTCAAGACTTTAAAAAAATATATGGAAGATTTGGAGGAAAAGGAGGGATTCGTAAGTGAGTAAAACAGAACGGACTAGAGAACATCTGGAAGTATTGCTCAGACAGCTGCCCAAAGTAACTGATAATCGAGATCCTCATGACCTTTATCATCAAATATCAGCAAAAATAAATAGAAAAAAAGGAACAGGATGGTTAGTTCCCGGCTTAGCAAGTATTGCTGCTCTTATTCTCTTTTTTATTTTGGCGCCAGGACTTTCTGGGTCAATTCATCATTCTAACCCTAATTCAGGACAGGAATCAAAGTCAATTGAACAAAGTGAAGATCCTGTTGTTAGTTTAAAAATGGAAAAGGATAAAAGTGATCAAAGTGGGGCAATCCAATATAATAAACATGAAATGGCTAAAACAGCCGTATATAAGGAAGATCTACAAGGTAAAGAAATACTCATATATGGGATCCCAGATTCAAACGCTATGAATATTGCTCCGGTTAGTGTTCTTGTTGCTAAGAAAGAAACAAAAAGTTGGTTCGATCAATTTATTGAAACGATGCCAAAGTTATTAGAAGAAAAGTGGGGATTAAGTGATTATTTTCCACTGAAAGGAACTTTAACGTTTAATAGTGAAGAAAAGGTGGTTAATATTGATCTTCCTTCCGATCACCAGTATGGTTGGGGTTCAGCAAATGAGCTGACCTTCCAAAATTCACTGAAAACATCCTTTGGAAATCGAAGTGAGGTAAATCGAATTACTTTTTCGACAATGCATAAGCCAGGTATTATTCTTGGAAATGATGAGTTACTACAAATAGATCTTACATCTGATCAAGATGATGAACACCCATACTTACTTCTATACACAAAAAATCAGGAACGCCCACTTCTTGTTCCAATGGAGGCAACAGCAGCTTCACCTGAGGCTGCTTTTGCGGAAATGAAGAGGGGATTTCCAACTCAAGGGCTGAAAGCATCTATTCCCGAGGAATTTCAATTTGATAAGGTTGTTCCGAATAATAGAACCCTAACAATTAAGATTAGAAAAGGGGTAGAAATACCACAAACCCAAGAAATGATGTATGGTCTTGAAGCAATTTTATTAACTGCGAAGGAATTTGGTTTTACTGCAGTAGAAATAAAGAATGGGAGTGCAGACCATATTGGTCCATTTCATTTGGATCAACCAATTGAGGTGCCCGTTGCACCAAATAAACATGAAATTTAAAAGGGTTATTGTAGAGACTAGCAAACGGCTAGTCCTTTTTTTTTGCATAGGCTGTTTAAAGCTCAATGTTGATTGGAGCGGAAATCAAGATTCTAATTTAACACAGTATTTGCATAAAATATTAAAATTTTGCCAAATAATAACGAGGTGCTTTTGGAAGGTAATTTGGGGCAGACAGTCATCGGTGGAAGGAGATATTACTAAGGAGGAGAAGGATGCAAGATTTTATCCAGCGGTATCTGATACCCAGAACCATGGCATTACTATGCATTTGCCTATTATTTTCCGGTGGAATACATTCGGATGCTCAAACTTTGACTATTAAAGAGCAAACTGCTCATTGGATATGGCCGTCAAATGGTGTTATTACGGACTTATATGGAACAAGAAAAGGAGTACACAAAGGAATTGATATAGCGGCAGAAATGGGATCTCCCATTTATGCAGTTGCTAAAGGAGTAGTAAGCAGGTCTTACTATTCAGACTCATATGGAAATGTTGTGTTTATCAAACATAGTAATCTGTTTGAAACAGTTTATGCCCATTTGAAATCACGTAATGTCTTTGAAGGAAAGGCTGTAAAACAGGGTGAAGTTATTGGGAGAATGGGGAATACAGGTGATTCATCTGGAGTCCATTTGCATTTTGAAATACATCAAAATGAATGGACATTTGAAAAACAAAATGCCATTGACCCAGTAATGGCACTAGGTGAAGTTGGAATTGGGAAATATGTTTTCGCAGATATAGCCAAGTCATTGGAGGTGTCAGGGCGAAGTCAACTACAACCACAACCTAATGGTCAGTTGCCAGCTGCCGTGAATGAAAGTAATCTAGGGGCTGGGTATCAAGGAAATGGTGAGATCGTCCATAGTGTAAAACCCGGGGAAACACTTTGGTCAATCGCAAAAAGGTATGGAACAAATGTAGAAACAATATCGGCGATCAATCATTTAAAATCAAATCAAATTATTCCACAGCAAACATTAATTGTTCAGTGAATCAAAAAAATCAGAGAAAAAAACTCTGATTTTTTTTGATCCTGATTATAAGCCTTAGCTAATCCACCAAGAGTTCAAATGTGGCATGAAGGTGTTTAGGCGATTCCTAATGTTTAAACGCTGTATACAGCCTTTAAACACTTCTCATGCGGTCTATGTCGAATTAGAGAGTAATGCGTCTTACAGTTACGATGTCCCCATTTTCAGATAAATTCTTCAATAAATCATCGGTTAATGGTTTATCTGAAGATAATACCATGATTGCTTCTCCACCAGCTTCTTTTCTACCTACCTGCATAGTAGCAATATTCACTTCGTGGTCGCCTAAAATTTTACCTACACGGCCGATAACCCCAGGACGGTCCATATGTTTCACCACTAATAGGTTACCTTCAGGAAGGAAATCAATATTAAACTCATTTAGATTAACAATTCTAGGTCCATAATGGTCAATATACGTTCCTCTTACGGTAAAGTTTTGATTATCACCTTTGACGGATACAGAAATGCTGTTTGCATAACCGTAGGTAGTTGTTCCAATTTTCTCCCCTATCGTAATTCCGCGTTCCTTTGCAGTAAGAAGGGCATTTATTTCATTAACAGAAATATCGACGCGATTTTTAAAGAAGCCAGAAAGGATTGCTTTTGTTAAATAGGAGGTCTCTAAATCATTAACAGTTCCAGCATAAGTGACCGAGATTTCTGTAACACCTTCTTTAACACTCTGTGAAATAATAGAACCAAGTTGTTTACATAAGTTATGAAATGGTTGAATTCTTTGGAATATATCTTTAGACATAGAAGGAAGATTAATCGCATTCGCAACAGGTTTGTCTTCTAAAAATAGCCGAACTTCTTTTGCCACTTGAAAAGCAACATTAAGCTGAGCCTCTTTGGTTGATGCCCCCAAATGTGGCGTGAAAATGATATTATCAAATTTTAATAGTGGGTTTTCTCCAGGTGGTTCAGTCACAAATACGTCTAAAGCCGCACCGGCAACATGACCGTTACCAAGGTATAATGCTAATGCTTGCTCGTCGATAATTCCGCCTCTAGCACAGTTAAGAAGGTACACACCTTTTTTTGTTTTGGCAATTGTTTGTTCGTTAAGAAGTCCTTTTGTTTCAGGAGTAAGAGGAGTATGTACGGTGATAATATCAGCGCTTTCCAATACTTCGTCCAAAGTACAAGAAGTTACACCAAGTTGGTTTGCACGTTCCTTAGTTAAAAATGGATCAAATACGTTAACGGACATACCGAAAACTCTGGCACGTTTAGCAATCTCAGAGCCAATTCTACCCATACCAACAATCCCCAATGTTTTTCCGTATAGTTCCGTACCAACAAAAGCATTTCGGTTCCATTCTAAATTTTTAATGGATGCGTATGCTTGTGGAATATTTCTCATTAAAGATGCCATCATAGCAAAAGTATGTTCTGCAGTTGAGATGGTGTTACCATCTGGAGCATTTATGACCATGATTCCTCTTTTGGTTGCAGCGGGAACATCGATGTTGTCTACGCCTACACCTGCACGGGCAATAATTTTTAAACTTGGCATTTTTGCCATTAAATCATCCGTTACCTTAGTTCCACTCCGAACCAATATTGCTTCAATTTGATTTAACTGAACGTCTGAATCAGTAACTTTTTTTTGGATAAGATTTGCATCGGGCATTTCCAAAAGTGGTTGTAAACCTTCGGGGCTTATAGCATCTGCTACTAATATTTGGAACATTTTTATTCATCTACCTTCCCTTAAGTATAAGAATAATATTCTGATAATTTCACAAGAGGACTGATTACGTGTCAATTTATATCATATTGTGCTTTTAAAGATAGGGTTTGTTAAAAGTGTCTGTTGATTTCCGCTACAGGCGCTTCGCTTTCCGCGGGGCGGGCGGTGAGCCTCCTCGGCGCTAAGCGCCTGTGGGGTCTCACCTGTCCCGCTGCTCCCGCAGGAGTCTCGCGCCTTCCGCTCCAATCAACAGAAAAATCACCAACGTTCTTTAACATAGCCTAAAGATAAATATTATAAAGTGATAAAAATGTTTTGAGGATACATAGAAAAAACCTCTTCTTTATTTCGAAGAGGTTTTTTCTATGTAGTAGGATTAAATTTTATTCGAATTTTGTTGCGTTTCCATCAAATGACTCTTCAGCCACTTTAATAGAATCTGTTGGACAACCTTCGAATGCATCCATCATATCATCAACTAATACATCTGGAATTTCTACAATCCCTTGGTTATCGTCAAGTGTAACAAATGCGATACCTTCATCATCATAATCGTAAATATCTGGTGCAGCTGCGCCACAAGCACCGCAAGCAATGCAAGTTTCTTTGTCAACAATAGTAAATTTCGCCATGAAAAATACCCTCCCATTTAGTTCAAAAAATATTAAAATCGCTTCCATCATGATAATGGAAGGCGTTCCCACACTCTATTTTAAAACTGTAAGGACAACTTTTCAATAGTAAATTAAAATAGAGAACCTATAACTTGTTACTAGAGCGTCTGTTTTATTCTGAAACAATATTACAGTAACCATGCATCTTAATTCATGGTAAAATAAAACTTAATTTAAAATGCAAAAATTTTATTGGAATATTAAAATAAATCTTCCTAATTATAGGATTATAAAAGGTGGAAAAATGTTAGGTACATACCTAGAAACCGTCATCCTTTATTGTTTAAATCAAATAAATGGAGAAAGAAGTATTTATTCTGTGTACCACCTTTTAAAGGGAAAAAAATCTTCTCAAACCATTCAAGATGCACATTTATTTCAATTGACAAAATTCTTTCAGGCTTACCACTTTCTAACAAGGGAAGAGCTCGAGGAAAGAATAGTAGGATTTCATACAAAACATTTGGTTAAGAAAGTCTCTGACCAACATTTTCTTTTAACAAATGAAGGAAAAGAGGTTTTAAAAGAGCAATTGAAGGCGAGATCGATTCCAATCTTTATTAATGGGTGGGGCTATCATTCGATGACTGGGTTTTTTTGGGGGAGGCTCTCCCTTCTTGTACAGGTTTGTTCAAACTTAGTCCATCATCATACAGAGTATATTCCCGTTCAACGAAAGTCTGATGTACAGGTTTGGATAAAAAAATTCATTCAGAATTCACCAACTCCAAGGGAAGAATTAGCAAGCCGTCTTTATTTGGAAATGGTCAGATGCTTTGAGTCTGAACCTTTAATAGATCCATCCATTTTAGTTATTAGATTAACGGGGCATGATCGGATTGGTTTAACTTCTCACCAAGCTGCGGGTTTTCTACAACAAGAATATACGTATTATCACTTAAACTTTCTTAGTTTAATTCATTTAATGATTAAAACCGTTCAAAGTGATCCAGATCAATACCAGCTATTGAACGCAATCATTGCAGATGTAAGAAACCCACATTCCTTTACTTTTTCTACACAAAAAACGTACGCATTGTTAAATAAGGGCTTGAATATAGATGAGATCGCTGTAATTAGGAACTTAAAACAGAGCACGATTGAGGATCATATTGTGGAAATTGCTTTTATGGATGAAAAGTTTGATATTACCCCGTTTGTCCAGGTGGAAAAGCAAAAAATGATTCTTATTGCTGCGAAACAATCAGATTCTAAACAATTAAAACAAATTCGGGACCTAACAAGTGGGATTGAATATTTTGAAATAAGACTCGTTATGGCAAAGTATGGTGAATCAAAATGGAATTAGAAGGTTTATTGCATAAACACTTTCATTACGATAAGTTTAGACCTGGTCAAAAGGAAGTTATTTCTTCTCTTCTAACTGGTAAGCATACACTTGCTATGCTTCCAACTGGGACAGGGAAATCTTTATGTTATCAATTACCCGGTCATTTACTCGAAGGTCATGTTCTCATCGTTTCTCCTTTATTATCACTAATGCAGGATCAAGTGGAACAAATGAAAATGAACGGTGAAAAAAGGGTGATAGCATTAAATTCCTTTTTAACCTATCAAGAAAAACAAACAGCATTTTTGAATTTAAGAAAATATAAGTTTATTTTTATCTCTCCTGAAATGTTAGGAGTGGAAACAATCATCCAATCCCTACAAAAACTGTTGATCTCATTATTTGTAGTAGATGAGGCCCATTGTATTTCCCAATGGGGTTATGATTTTCGTCCTGATTATTTAAAATTAGGTGATATTCGTCAGAAACTTAATAATCCGACGACATTGGCACTAACAGCAACGGCTAAGCAGGAAGTTAGAAAAGATATTATGCAATCATTAAATACCGGACAATGGGAAGAAATCGTCCACTCAGTAGATCGTCCCAATATCACCATCACTGTGGAAAAAATAACGAATTCGTCAAGAAAACTGGAGCGTTTGTCTGAGTTGGTTAAGGATTTGAAGGGTCCGGGCATCATTTATTTCTCAAGTAAGCGATTAGCTGAACAAACAGCTTCGTATCTACATGAACAGGGAATGAATAAAGTGATGGCGTATCATGGTGGGATGGAACAAGAGCAACGGATTTTAATCCAACAACAGTTTCTATATGGGCAGTTGGATGTAATCTGTGCAACAAGCGCATTTGGAATGGGGATTAATAAAGAAAATATTCATTTTATTATTCATTACCATATGCCCTTACAAATGGAGTCTTATCTACAAGAAATTGGTCGTGCCGGTCGAGATGGATCTCAAAGTATTGCTATTTTAATGTATGCGCCTGGAGATGAGTTTTTAGCTACTCAGCTTTCAGAGGGAGAACTGCCAACCAAAGATCAAGTTGAATATTTATATTCATTAATGAAGGGTCATAACCATCCCACAAGTGAAGTAAGTGTATTGGAGGAATGGAAAAGGATGCCTGGTTTTTCAGACGTTCAGTGGAGAATTGTTGCTGACTTCCTGAATTTAACTGGGACGAACAACATTGGAATTGAAGAATCAGTCCCAAAATTGATCAACTTTGTAGAGAACCGCTTAGCGTTCAAACGGTCCAATATTGCCAATATGATGGATTGGATAATTTCACAAAGCTGTAGAAGGCAAGCAATCCTGACATATTTTTCTGAAGAACAGCTTAGTTCAAAGAATATATCAAATTGCTGTGACTGCTGTGGTGTAGATAACAAGCTGTTCCATAGTGATGGCTTAGTAAAGAATAAAGATGATAAATATAAGGATTGGAAACATTATTTGTCTCAAATTCTATTAAAATAAGTGAGAGAAAAAGATGAAAAATCGTTATAATGAAGTGGTAAAGGAACTTTCTGATAAAGAATTATTATTCCATCTGTATGGAACGCAAATTCTGCTTTTATCGATTTCTGCTATTTTAGCTTTTATATTGTTTGATAGTCTTCCAGATTTCGTACATTTATTTCAATGGAATGATCCAACAATTTGGTTCATTGGCGGAGGCGCTGGTTTAACAGTGGTAATGGTGGATTTGCTGTTAACAAAAGTACTTCCTGATCATTATTATGACGATGGTGGATTAAATGATAGAATCTTTCAAAACCGAAACGTTATCCATATCGCATTTATTGCTGGGGTTGTTGCCTTTAGCGAAGAGGTGCTATTTAGAGGGGTTCTGCAAACTCATTTTGGGCTTTTAGTTACCAGCACTATCTTTGCTCTCATTCATTTTCGTTATCTGTTTAACTGGTTTTTATTTATAAACATCATATTATTAAGTTTTTTTATAGGATATATTTACGCTTTTACCGACAACTTATCCGTTACAATTTTTATGCATTTCCTAATCGATTTTCTATTAGGGTTAGTGATTAGAATGAAACAATATAAAATAGACAGAAATGGACGGGATGTTCATGAATAAAGAGGATCCTTATCGACAAAAAACAGATTCTACACGGCTAAGAGTTGATCGTCCCGTGAGAGTTGATCACTCAAACATTGAGAGGAAAGTGGATGAAACAAGCTTACCACCGCGTGGAGAGCATCATCAGCAACGTAGAAGTAGAAAAAAAACGCAGGGAAAGCAAAGTTTTCCATTAATCCGGCTCCTTGTTTTGTTTTTTATTTTGCTACCTGTAACTATTTATGCTGTTTATAATTACCGGGATGTAATTTTTCCACATCAAAACAAGCAAGTCTTTGAGGAAAAAGGAGGATACGAAAGGATTTCGATTGATCACTCGGACTCCAAGAAAAAAGCCTCAAAGGAAACTACTAAAAAAGAAAAAGACGACACAACAACAGTAAAAGATAACACTACGTCTTCTACAGTAACCGAAACAGCACAAGCAGAAACTGTAACGACTGAAACAACACCAGCCGAAAACACAAATGTTTCCGATGCTACTTCAACAGGGAATGTTAGTACAGGTAATGTCGCACCTCCGCCAGTACAAAATGATTCAACCGAGACGAAACAGCCAACTAACACTGTTGAGTTCAAACAACATACTGTTAAAACGGGTGAAACTTTGTACAGGATTGCGATGAATTATTACCATTCCCAATCAGGAATTGAGATTATTAAACAGGCTAATCATATGAATAATAATGAAATTCATGTTGGACAAGTTCTCAAAATTCCTATCCAAAAATAAAGAAAAGCAATACTTATAACTCATAAGTAGTGCTTCAGGCTGTCGAAAAACTTTCGATAGTCTTTTTTTATTTTCATAATTTAATAATTAACCGCGTTAATCAGTTAAAACATTATTGAACAGCCTATTTATTAATAATGGTGTTATAACAAACTAACGCGATGAATCACTAAATATTTTTAGGCAAAATAATAGATGGCCGAGCGTCTCTCGACAGCCTGAGCACTACTTAGAACTCATAAGTAGTGCTTTTTTTGCAGATAGTTTCATACTTTCTAGGACAGGAACATAGAATGGTATTGGATGTGGAGGGATTAAGATGGAACAAACCATATTAATGTTGGATGAACGGACTGATCAGGCGACAAAACAAATGCTTCAAAATGTTGTGAAACGCAAAAAAAAATATGACCAATATAAAGCAAAGCATCTTTTCACCATGTCATGCACGTTATTCTTGTTATTTTGTTATTTCATATACTTATATTTCACTGTAGTAAATCCTTATTCATATTCATTCTCAGTGATGTTCTCCGCATACGTAAATAACTCTGCTAATTTTTATTTTCTTATTATCACCTTGGGGACATACGGACTAATGAACATCTTTCGTGAAAAAAAAGAAAAAGCTGAAAAGGAGTTTCATGCTTTAAGATGTGAAATAATCGATAAAAGTAAAGATTTATGGAAAAAGGAGGAGTCATGGACAAGCCGTCACCTTGTTTTCGAGATGATGAAAAAGACATTCGATATTAATCTCTACCACGAAAATAAATGAGGCTGATGTTTTGATGAGACATCTACTAAGTAGTAAATAGCTATATCATTGCGGTCAGCCCCATGCAAAAATGGATTAAAAAAATTGCTTTTTACCTTGTTCTTCTTTTAGTATCTCTACGGCTTCACGAAATCTTTGCGAATGGATAATTTCCCTTTCCCTTAAAAATCTAAGCCCATCGTTAAGATCTGGATCATCACTCATATTAATGATCCATTGATAAGTAGCCCTTGCTTTTTCTTCGGCTGCAATATCTTCATATAAGTCGGCAATTGGGTCTCCTTTAGCTTGAATATAGGTTGCTGTAAAGGGTACTCCTGCAGCATTATGATAAAACAGTGCTTTATCATGGTCGGCATAGTGACCGTCAAGCCCAACTGCAATAAGTTGAGCGGGCGTCGCATCCTTTGTGAGTTTGTAAACCATCGTGGCAATCATTTCCAAATGGGCCAATTCTTCAGTACCGATATCATTTAATAAGCCAATGATCTTATCAGGGATCGTGTACCGCTGGTTTAAATAGCGGAGTGCGGCTGCCAACTCCCCGTCTGCCCCACCATATTGTTCAATTAAAAACTTGGCTAACTTTGGGTTACAAGCACCTACCTTAACGGGGTATTGTAATTTTTTTTCATAAACCCACATATGGACAGTATCCTCCTTTTCAGTAGAGATAGACTCCAGCATGAATGATCTAGTCGGGGCTGGACAAACCACTTCGTTTTAGGTTTGACCCCAATAATCGAGCGCCTTCCGCGTTTATACTTGCCAAGGCCATGGTGCTTCGTTCCAATTCCATGGACAGCTTGAAAAACTATTTCCATACTGCATGAGTGGTCCAAACTGACTTTCAAACAATTTTTTTAACCTTTTTCTTTCCTTAGCATAATGATTGAACTGGGTAATAGATTCTTCATCTTGTGGATGAGTATCCAAATATAAAGTTAACTCGACAAGGACAAAATCAACTGCTTGAAGCTGTTCCAATAATTGATAATACTCAGGAGGGAGTTGTTTCATACCGGGTTATTCTCCTTTGCTCTTTCATATGGACTATACCAAGGATCATAAAACGGCTGCCATAATGTTCCTTTTTTTAAAGCTTCCAGAGGGGAGAATTGTGGGAAATTTGGTGGTTGGAATCCTAAATAAAGATTAGGTGGCGTTGAAAACGACTTAACAGTAATAGGTGGGCAAGGATCAAAGGGACTTACATAAGGATAGTAATTTTTTCTAATCGTAAACATAAAGTCCTCCTCAGTCTTGTGTCAATTAATTCTATGCAGATATTTTTTAATCATGTTCCTTAATCTAATGGTTTGTAAAAGGATTTAATGGAAAATCGATCAGATTGGTTTTTATAAGGGGATTTTTAATAGGTATTTGATGTACTATATATCTATAGAAGATTATTTCTTGAGAGGATGATAAATTATGTTTGTGAAAAGTATCATGATCCCCAAATTTAATTGTATTACAGCAAAGAGTGATGATACATTAAACAGTGCTCTTGAGAAGATGGAACTCCATCAAATTGATGGTTTACCTGTACTAAATGGTGATGAATATGTTGGGGTATTGACAAGATTCAATATATATCAGGGCTTCTTTTTAGGTAATCAAGCACGAGAGGACTACTTACAAAATACAAAAGCTTCCGAAAAGGTATCATTTCAAGAAAAATTTTTGACAGGAACTGAACTATTTGAAACAACTTTAATAGAGTTAAAAGATTTCCCGTTAATTTGTGTTGTTGATGAAAAACGCAGATTTAAAGGGATTGTAACTAGAGTAGATGTGCTTGAGCAATTTCAAAGCGCTTTTGGAATGAAACGGTCGGGAGTTAGAATTGCCTTCACATCCGCTGAAACAAAAGGAAGAATAGCAAGGTTAGCAGAAATTATTAGCTTATTTCATGAGAGTATTATTTCTTTTGTAACATTTGATGAAACAGATAAGCTCGTTCGTAGAATGGTCATGAAAATTGAAAAAAAGGATAATATCGATAAGTTTTTGCAAAAGTTGGAGGATTCAGGATTCCGTATATTGTCAATTGACGAGGATTAGATCTCTTTTAAAAGGAAAAATAAAAAAATCCCTTCATACAATAAAGTATGGGAGGGGTTTTTTTGGTAAACAGTTTTGTCCAACTAATTTTGGGTTTATTATGCGGGATCTTGCTAGTCAAATGGATGCCACTCTCTTATCCATTTTCAATAACAGAGATGTTTTTGAAATTTGTGTTATACCCATTACAATTTTTCGCATCTTCAATAGCATTTATCTTTGGAAGTATAATACATGGTACCTTAATAATGTACATATTCTCCATAACTCCCTCATCGATAAAAAAAAGGTCAAATTTAATCATTCGATTATTGATTCTACTAGGAGTTTTGATTAACTTTTTTGTGTTATGTAACATTGGATTTTGGCAGAGTGGATTTCTTTTATGTTTTTCTATCGTTTATGGTATGATTTCGGTAGTTTTTCAAGATTGATGGTTATAGGAGGAAATATGATTTTTGTTTATTTTTTGATTGGTTTTGGAATTTTGCTTCTTTTATATATGGCCAAAGAAGCATTTGCAAATAGACTTCTTTACCATACACTATTTTTCCCCGAGTTTCCTGAAAGCTTCGAGCAAGTCACGATTTTCTTTATTTCTGATATCCATCGCCGAAACGTATCTGATAAGATCATAACAAAGGCTGTTGGAAAAGCTGATATCGTTATTATTGGAGGAGATTTGACTGAAAAGGGTGTTTCCTTCAACAAAGTAAAAACTAATATTTTAAAACTTAAAAGAATCGCTCCAGTATTTTTTGTCTGGGGAAATAATGACTATGAAGTGGAACCTCACCTGTTGGATACAATCCTTTTGGATTGTGGCGTGAAAGTTTTGGCGAACACTGCTGTAAAATTTGAATCAAATTCAGGGGACTTGTTTAATCTGCTGGGAATAGATGACCTTGCTGAAGAACGTGACCGCCTCGACTATGCCCTGCAGGATGCTGAAAAGAATGGTTTTCGAGTATTGGTCAGTCATAATCCAGAGATCATTCATAAAATAAAGCCAGAGAACAATATCCACCTTGTATTAAGTGGTCATACCCATGGAGGCCAAATTAGAATTTTTGGCTATGGTCCTTATGAAAAGGGTGGAATTAAAAAAATAGGCAACATAACAGTATTCATAAGTAACGGTTATGGTACAACGGCTCTTCCATTAAGGCTAGGCGCAAAGGCTGAAACCCACCTAATTACCATTAAAAACCAAGAGAATCGCCAATATTGATCTCTTAACGGAAAACAAATCACCTTCTAGAAAATGTATCATACATTACCATAAGAGCTTTTGTTCACGGCAGGGGGCTGCGTCATGCGCTTGGAAAGATTGACTTACAATAAAATTAAATTTTTTTTAACATCTGATGATTTATATGACAGAGGTTTATCAAAGGATGATATATGGAAAGATTCTTTAAAATGGCATCAATTATTTCATGACATGCTTGAAGAGGCGAACGAAGAATTTGGTGTTGAAATCCAAGGAACGATTGCGGTGGAAATCTTCTCGTTACAGGCCCAAGGGATGGTTATGATCGTAACGATGGAGGAATTAGACGAAGAAGAAGAATCACTTAACGATGTATTTATTGAGATGCAGGTAACCGTTGAGGGAAGTGAAGAAATCTTATTCGAATTTTCCAGTATCGAAGAAGTTATCCAATTGTCTAAACGTTTTGCCTCAATGAATGTTAGTGGCGGAAGCCTTTATTCAATGAATAGTAAATACTACCTGTTATTTGAGGGTGTTGAATCAGATGATAAAAATAAAACTATTTCAGTACTAGCAGAGTATGGAGACCCTTCTTTGCTTAGTATTCATCGTTTAATAGAATATGGAAAACAAATTATAAAAGACAACACGATAGAAACCATTGTGACATTTTTTTAAAATAGGGGCAGCATGCCTCTTTTTTGTTTTTTAAATGCTAAGTCGGGGAAAACTTAGAAAAATGGGATGGGCAAAACTTTTTAGGAGGATTATCAATGGTAGCCGAGAATGGTTCTGAAGGTAAAAATACAGTAGAAAAACATGATGTATTAAAATCAACTCAAACTGTTATTCATAAAGCTTTAGAAAAACTTGGATATACTGAAGAGGTTTATGAGCTTCTCAAAGAGCCATTACGAATGATGACTGTTAAAATCCCGATTCGGATGGACGATGGTTCTGTTAAAATCTTTACCGGCTACCGAGCCCAACATAATGATGCAGTAGGACCTACAAAGGGTGGAATTCGCTTTCATCCTCATGTTTCGGAGATAGAAGTTAAAGCACTTTCAATCTGGATGAGTTTGAAATGTGGTATTGTTGATCTCCCATATGGTGGAGGAAAAGGTGGGATTGTTTGTGACCCCCGCGATATGTCGTTTAGAGAACTTGAAAGATTAAGCCGAGGTTATGTCAGGGCAATCAGTCAAATAGTCGGTCCAACCAAAGATATTCCAGCTCCAGACGTTTTTACTAATTCCCAAATTATGGCGTGGATGATGGATGAGTATAGCCGAATTGATGAATTTAATTCTCCCGGTTTTATCACCGGAAAGCCTCTTGTTTTAGGGGGTTCCCACGGAAGAGAATCGGCTACAGCAAAAGGGGTCACGATTTGTATTCGAGAGGCGGCTAAAAAGAAAGGCATTAAGATTGAGGGAGCTCGTATTGTCATTCAAGGTTTCGGTAACGCGGGAAGCTATTTAGCAAAATTTATGCATGACGCCGGTGCCAAGGTAATCGGGATTTCTGATGCTTATGGTGCACTTCACGATCCAAATGGTCTTGATATTGATTATTTACTTGATCGTCGCGACAGTTTTGGTACCGTGACAAAGTTGTTTAATAATACGTTAACCAACAAGGAATTACTTGAATTGGATTGTGATATTCTCGTTCCTGCTGCGATAGAGAATCAGATTACTGTGGAAAATGCTCATAATATTCGTGCAACCATTCTGGTAGAGGCAGCAAACGGGCCAACAACACTGGAGGCAACGGAAATTCTATCCGACCGGGGAATTCTACTTGTTCCGGATGTTTTAGCTTCAGCAGGTGGTGTAACGGTTTCCTATTTTGAATGGGTTCAAAACAATCAGGGTTATTATTGGACGGAAGAAGAAGTTGAGGAAAAGCTTGAAAAGGTAATGGTGAAATCATTTAATAATATATACGATACCGCACAAACTCGTAGGGTTGACATGCGATTAGCCGCCTACATGGTGGGAGTCAGAAAAATGGCCGAAGCCAGCCGGTTTAGAGGCTGGATTTAACGAAAAGCGGAAGCGGCTTGACCAGGGGCGACAGGCATAAGACGAATCTCGCAGGAGGCGTTAGCCTCTGGAGAGATTTGGCTTATGACCCCGAGCCCCTAGCCGCTGGAGCTAGACAAACGAAAAGCGGAAGCAGCTTGTTTATCGTTATAAGTGCTCTCCATTGAATAATCGCTAAAAATCTCCTATCATTATATGGGAGATTTTTTATATTAAACAAGACCGGTTTAATTAAAGGAGTGAGTGGTAACGATGCAACATGAAGATGTTATTATTATTGGCGGCGGTCCATGTGGACTTGCAGCTGCGATAGCCTTAAAGGAATCTGAAAAAAACCCATTAGTGATTGAAAAGGGTAATGTCGTTAATTCAATTTATCATTACCCGACACATCAAACTTTTTTTAGTACAAGTGAAAAGCTAGAAATTGGTGAGATACCATTTATTACCGAGGAATATAAACCTAGAAGAAATCAGGCCTTATCCTATTATCGAGAAGTAGTAAAAAGGAAGGAATTAAGAATAAACTCGTATGAAAAGGTGATCGGAGTTACTAAACGAGATGATACACAATTTTGTGTAGTTACTGATAAGCAGGAATATTTATCACCATATATAGTTGTGGCTACTGGGTATTATGATCATCCAAATTTTATGAAGGTACCAGGAGAAGATTTACCGAAAGTGGCACACTATTTTAAGGAGGCACATCCATATTTTGATAAAGATGTGCTCATTGTCGGCGGGAAAAATTCTAGTGTTGATGCAGCAATTGAGTTAGTCAAGGCTGGTGCCCGCGTAACAGTCGTATACCGAGGCGAAGAATATTCTCCAAGTATTAAACCTTGGATTTTGCCGGAATTTGATTCTTTAGTCCGTAATGGAGTAATTAGGATGGAGTTTCAAGCAGAAGTAAAGGAAATTACCAAAGATAAGGTAAAATATTTTGTTGGAAAAGAAGAAAAAGTAGTGCAAAATGATTACGTTTTCGCCATGACTGGTTACCACCCAGACCATAATTTCTTGAAAAATATAGGAATTCAAATTGAGGAAGAAACTGGTCGACCAGTGTTTAATCCTGAAACAATGGAAACAAATATTCCAGGCATTTTTATTGCCGGAGTCATTGCTGCGGGAAATAATGCTAATGAAATCTTTATTGAAAATGGCAGGTTTCATGGGACCCAAATAGCAAGGTCTATTTTAATGAAACAAAATCACTAAAATTTTGGCTGTGTTAAAGCTCAATGTAGATTTTTTGCACAATGTTGATTGGAATGGAAGGCGCGAAGACTCCTGCGGGAGCAGCGGGACAGGTGAGACCCCACAGGCGCTTAAGCGCCGAGGAGGCTCACCGCCCGCCCCGCGGAAAGCAAAGCGCCTGGAATGGAAATCAACATTCTAGTTTAAGCAGAGCCAAAATATTAAATAATTCACTTTATAAGTCCACTTCTTCATCCTCGAAGAAGTGATTTTCATTCTTGGTCATCCATGTTACGATGGAGGAAACAGAATGAAATGAGGACAGTTCATGCTGGGAATATTATCTGCTGGGATTGCTCCTGGTCTAGCACTGCTAAGTTACTTTTATTTAAAAGATCAATATGGCACAGAACCGATCTCAGTTGTTTTTAAAACCTTTTTGTTTGGGGCATTACTTGTATTCCCACTTGCATTCATCCAATATGTTTTAGAAACGGAGAATATTGTTCATTCGGGTATCGTACATGCGTTTTTATTAACTGGCCTTCTAGAAGAATTCTTTAAATGGTTTATTTTAATATACACAGTTTATCATCATGTTGCCTTTGACGAACCTTATGATGGGGTTGTTTATGGGGCATCCGTTTCACTAGGCTTCGCCACTGCTGAAAATATCCTTTTCTTGTTTGGTAATGGAATGGAGCATGCAATTAGCCGTGCTTTTTTACCTGTCTCAAGTCACGCCATATTTGGAGTCATAATGGGGTTTTATATTGGAAAGGGGAAATTTACTTCTCAGTCAAAGCGCAAATGGTTAGCTCTTTCCCTTATTATTCCATTTTTGTTGCATGGAATATATGATTATATTTTGTGGAATCAACAAAATTGGATGATAAAGATTTTTCCATTTATGATTTTTTTGTGGTGGTTAGGAATTCGAAAGGTAAAAAAAGCGAGAGCATTAAGTACTATACACTTCCAGAATCAATTTAAAATAAGGAAGTCGGAACTTTCTTAAATAAATAATATAATTATTAAGTTAAAATGATTAGTCTCATCGAGATTAATCATTTTTTTTTTTTGAAAAAGGGTGGAGCACTGCTAGGAAAACTTATTACATTTTGCATAAAAACCCAGTCACTACGAAAAATAGAATTATAAAAGATTATCATCTGGGGGTAACTTCAATGAAAAGGAAGTTTTTATCAATAACGTGTGTAGTGCTTATTATGCTTTTATGTCAAATTGTCCCTTTTTATGGAGCAAATAAAAAAGTTCAAGCTTTCTCGAGTCAGGTGATTCAAAAAGGTGCCGTAGGTGATGATGTAATTGAATTGCAATCAAGGTTGCAATACACAGGGTTTTATACAGGGAAGATTGATGGAGTCTTTGACTGGAGAACCTATTGGGCTGTTAGAAACTTTCAATATGAATTTGGGCTACCGATAGATGGGATAGTTGGTCATGCGACGAAGGTAAAATTGGCCAAAGCGTCCAAATATAATCAACAATTTGTAAAACAACAAATAAAGAAAGGAAACAATTTTACACATTATGGCGGAGTGGATTTAAAAAAGCAACAAAAACCAGCCAATCCAAATTCATCTTCATCGGCGAAGCGAGCACCCGCAAAGCCGGCACCGGCAAAACCAACGCCGGCAAAGCCGGCACCGGCAAAACCAACGCCGGCAAAGCCAAAACCGGTACCAGCAAAACCAAAGGCACCACCCAAGAAACCAACTGCAGCCAATACTCCAAATGGTTTTTCGCAAAATGACATAAAGCTTTTGGCTAATGCTGTTCACGGAGAATCAAGAGGAGAACCCTATATCGGTCAGGTAGCAGTTGCAGCCGTTATTTTAAATCGGGTCAATAGTGCCGCTTTCCCTAATACTGTTTCAGGTGTCATTTTTGAGCCAGGTGCATTCACAGCCGTCGCTGATGGACAAATCTATTTGACACCGAATGAACTCTCCAAAAAAGCTGTAATAGACGCAATCAATGGCTGGGACCCAACTGGGGAAGCTTTATATTATTTTAATCCCGCTACTGCAACAAATGGCTGGATATGGGGACGACCACAAATTAAGAAAATTGGGAAACATATATTCTGTAAATAAAGAGGTGAAACGCTTTGATTAGAGGGATAATAATTACCGTACTATTTTTAGGAGTCGCAGGGACATCTTATTGGGGTTATCAGGAACACAGAGAAAAGAGTGCGATTCTCATCAATGCAGAAAATAATTATCAAAGAGCTTTTCATGACCTTGCCTACCACGTTGATCTCCTGCACGATAAAATTGGAACGACGTTAGCAATGAATTCGAGAAAATCCCTATCACCCGCACTGGCAGATGTTTGGAGAATCACTTCTGAGGCGCATAGTGATGTAGGGCAATTGCCTTTAACTCTTTTACCATTTAATAAAACGGAGGAATTTTTGGCGAAAATCGGTGATTTCAGCTATCAAACCGCAGTAAGGGATTTAGATAAAGAACCGCTTAATGAAAAAGAGTATGGTGCACTACAAGGATTGTATAAGCAGTCATCCGATATTCAAAGTGAGTTAAGAAAGGTTCAACACCTTGTTTTGAAAAATAATTTGCGTTGGATGGATGTAGAAATGGCGCTTGCTACAGGGAAGGAAGCGGCTGACAATACCATTATAGATGGCTTTAAAACAGTCGAAAAAACGGTTCAAGGATACTCCGAAACAGATTTTGGCCCTGCATTTATCAATATGCAAAAAAAAGATGAAAATTATAAATATCTCAAGGGGAAAACAATTACAAAGCAAGAAGCTATTCAAATCGCAAAAAAATATGCAGGCTTGGGAGACAATGTGAAAACGCAAGTTGAAAAAAGTGGTAAGGAATCAGACTATGGATTTTATAGTGTGTCACTACTAGAAAAACAAAGTAAACAAGAGGCAAACATGGATATAACCAAAAAAGGAGGGTACCCGATTTGGTTTATCCTCTCGAGAGATGTCAAAACTCAAAGCATAGGTTTAAATGATGCAAGTAATAAAGCAATCGAGTTTTTAAAACAAAATGGATATCAAAATTTGGATTTATTTGAAAGTTCCCAATATGATAACATCGGAGTTTTTACTTTTGTTGGAAAAGAAAATGATATTCGTATTTATCCTGAAGCAATAAAAATTAAAGTAGCCTTAGATAATGGCCAATTGTTAGGATTTTCAGCAAATGATTATTTAAAGTCTCACCATACTAGGAAGATTCCGCAGCCAACGATAACGAAAGAACAAGCACGGACAAAAATGAATACAAATTTAAAAATCGAAGAAGATCGATTAGCGGTTATCCTAAATGATCTTAATAAGGAAGTTCTCTGTTACGAGTTTTTAGGAACACTTGGTGAAGACACCTATCGCATTTATATTAATGCTGGAACTGGAATTGAAGAGAAAGTGGAAAAACTTGAAAATGCAGAACCTGTTTATGAAAATGTATTGTAGGAAGAGCTATCTTGCTCAGATTGTCGAAAAAAGGTTATTTTTCATTTTGGCAGAACATTAAATGCAGATTTTTAATATGAGATGGTCCATGCTGAGGGACCTGTTGATCTCCGCTCCAATCAACAGGGGCAAATCAACCTAAAGAATTGCAACACACCTTATCCAACCTGGCTAAATGTGTTGCAATTTTTTTATGTTATGGCAGGCTGCAGTATGGAGAGCCTGTTTACTAACATTCTTCAATCCCCGTAACCGACAGTAGCGAGGCCCATGCATCTCTTTTGAGCCTGCGAAGTTTCGCTCAATTTTTCTTTACTTAACTTATAAAGTATTTTTCTACATTCAGGGTGTATTTTACTTACTAGAATTTACTTATTTTCTTTCTCTTTCTCCTTTTCTTTTAATGGTTTTTTTCCGTGTTTGATTCTATCCACTTCAATTGCCTAGTTTAAGTCATAAAAACATTCCCGAGTCTTGAATTTCAAACCTAAAAACAGCGTTAGGTGACGTTTGTTCTTATTTTCCTTTCTAATTAACGTTCAGAACGAATGCCATAAAGATAACCAATAAACATCATTTTAAAAAGAATAAGGGGATCAGTAGGGTGTCCGTTATCATCGCAATAATAAGGACGGACCTTTTCAAGAAGAAACGAAAAATAGATTTATTTGTCATTCAAGCGAAGACGGTGATCCTTTGCAACTAATTCATCAATATTCACAAATTCATATTCACTATTACTATTATTTATTGCTTGAGTGGAAGGTTTGCATAGGAACCACCCTGTTGATTGGAGTGGAAGGCGCGAAGACTCCTGCGGGAGCAGCGGGACAGGTGAGACCCCGCAGGCGCTTAATCGACGAGGAGGCTCACCGCCCGCCCCGCGGAAAGCGAAGCGCCTGGAACGGAAATCAACAGACCTATTGAACAACCTAATTAGTTTATCACTAAAGCGTTTAGGCGAAATAATAGACTGTCGAGAGTTTCTCGACAGCCTGAGCTATCTTGCTTTTCCTTTTTTTGCATCAAATGAATAAAAGCTTAGATAATATAACAATAATAATAGTAACTATTGATTATTGGAGCGAGAAAATGAAAACTTTTGAAAGAATTTTAATTAAGATCGTCATGGTTCAGTTTATTTTTTTAGTTCTAAGCCAAGTGGTACTTCACAAATTTCATGTGCTCCCAGAGTTAAGTCAATTGACGCAATACGAAGGGGTAACAGAAAATAATTTTTCACAAGTTCTTGAAACATTTAAAGGAAAGTAAGAAAGCAGAATTTAACCTGCTTTCTTTCCCATGGAAAGTAAACATTAAAGTATTTTTTTTATAAATGCTCAATAATAATTTCTTAGAATCAAACCATATTGTGTTAAAATATATAGGTGCATTTAATAAATGGTATATCTTCGTGGTAAGCAGGAGGAATTATGACTAAAAAGATTTCAATTGCAATTGACGGGCCTGCAGCAGCAGGAAAAAGCACCGTTGCAAAAATAGTAGCAGAAAATCTATCGTACATTTATATTGATACGGGGGCAATGTATCGTGCATTAACCCTTAGAGCTATTGAAAAAAATATTGATTTGCAAGATGAGTCATCCTTATTGGCCATCTTACATGATGTAAAGCTCACTTTGTTACCTGGGGAAAAAGGACAATTAGTTTTTCTTGACGACAAAGATGTTACAAACGATATTCGGACTTCAGCCGTCACTAATTCTGTTTCAATTGTGGCCAAACATCGACTTGTTCGGGAAGAAATGGTCGCAAGACAACAACAGTTTGCTGGAGACGGTGGTGTTGTAATGGACGGGCGAGATATTGGCACCCATGTTCTTCCAGATGCGGAAGTGAAAATATTTTTACTAGCTAGTGTGGAGGAAAGAGCCGTGCGCCGTCATAACGAAAACCTTCTTAAGGGTTTCCCTACCGATTTAGAAGAATTGAAAGAGGAAATTTCCCTTCGAGACAAGCTGGACTCTGAAAGGGAAACGGCACCTTTAAAAAAGGCAGATGATGCAATAGTAATCGATACAACATCGCTTTCCATCAATCAGGTTGTGGAAAAAATCTTGTCATGTGCCTATGAGAGGACTAGATAAATTTTGACCTTTTATTCATTTGCTAGATCTGTTTGTAAAATCATTTTAACCCCAATTTACAGGTTTGAAGTAATTGGAAGGGAAAATATACCCAAGGATGGAGGCGTGTTATTATGCACGAATCATATTCATGCTTTTGACCCTCCAATCGTAGGGATTAACACCCCACGTCCTGTTCTTTTTATGGCAAAGGATGAGTTGTTTTCTATTCCAATTTTAGGGAAAATCATTAGTATGGTTGGATCTTTTCCAGTGAAAAGGGGATTAAGTGATCGAGATGCTTTGAGAAAAGGGCTGTTTGTGCTTAAAGAAGGGCATGTCTTGGGATTATTTCCAGAAGGAACGCGGAGCCAGACTGGTGAACTTGGTAAGGGACTAGCAGGTGCGGGATTCTTTGCATTACGTTCTCGGGCAGAAGTGGTTCCTTGTGCGATTATCGGTCCTTATAAACTGTTCAAAAGACTAAAAGTTGTTTTTGGTAAGCCAATCGATTTGGAAAAAGCTAGAAATACAAAAATGTCCCCAGAACAAACAACTGAATTAATTATGGATGAAATTCGTAAACTGATAAATGCTTATAAATAGGTGTTCATGCTTGACAAAAACAGCTATTTATAAGAAGTTAGATAAAAGGGCTTTTTTTCAGAATATTTCAGCCTACATGTTTTCACGGTGATGATTTTATCACATCACATATACTTTGAAGCAGTCATTGGATTAAGGAGGAGTACATATGGTAGAAGATATGAATCAAGTTGAAGTTTCAAATTTTGAAGTTGGTGACAAAGTTAAAGGCCAAGTAACAAAAGTGGAAGAAAAACAAGTTCTTGTGAATATTGAGAACAGCAAATTGGATGGGATTATCCCAATTAGCGAACTATCTAGCCTCCATGTAGAAAAAGCGTCTGATGCGGTTGCAGAAGGCGATGATTTAGATCTTGAAGTCATTAAAGTTGAGGAAGAAGCACTAATCTTATCAAAACGTAAAGTTGATGCTGAGAAAGCATGGGATGATTTAGAAGCAAAATTTAATAGTGGAGAAGTTTTTGAAGCTGAAATTAAAGACGTTGTTAAAGGCGGCTTAGTGGTTGACCTTGGTGTTCGCGGGTTTGTTCCTGCATCACTCGTTGAGGCCTTCTTTGTTGAAGACTTTTCTGACTATAAAGGGCAATCGCTTGCTTTTAAAATTGTTGAACTTGATAAAGAAAAAAATCGCCTAATCCTCTCTCATCGTATTGTTGTTGAAGAGCAAAAAGGTAAACAAAAGCAAAACTTGATTGATTCCTTGGAAGCAGGTCAAGTTATAGAGGGTACAGTCCAAAGAATTACTGATTTTGGGGCATTTGTAGATATCGGTGGTGTGGATGGACTTGTTCATATTTCTCAATTATCACACCAACATGTTGACAAGCCTTCTGATGTTGTACAAGAAGGTCAGAGTGTTCAAGTTAAAGTATTAAGTGTAGACCGCGATAATGATCGAATTTCGTTATCTATTAAGGATACTTTACCTGGACCGTGGACAAATATTGCTGAAAAAGCACCAAAAGGTAGTACTTTAACTGGTGTGGTAAAACGAATTGTTTCTTATGGAGCATTTGTTGAAGTATTCCCAGGAGTTGAAGGACTGGTCCATATTTCACAAATTTCCCATAAGCACATTGCTACTCCACATGAAGTATTAAAAGAAGGTCAAGAAGTTCAAGTTAAAGTGCTTGAAGTAAGCGAACAAGACCAACGTCTTTCTATAAGCATTAAAGAACTATTAGAAAAAGAAGATGATCAAAACTTTGATTATGAATTGCCTGAGGAGTCAAAAGGTTTTCAACTTGGAGAAATGATCGGAGATAAATTAAAGAATCTTAAGAACTAATGGTGATAATGGTGACGAGATCAGAACGAAAATGGGATCATATCCGATACGCTTTAAAAACAATTCAAGAACGAAAAAACAGTTTTGAGGATATCACCTTTGTTCATCGAAGTCTCCCGAACAGTAGCTTAGACCAAATTGAATTATCAATAAAAATTGGTGAACTTTTGTTGAGTTCACCAATTTTTATAAATGCTATGACGGGTGGCGGGGGTGATCGTACCTTTGAAATCAATCAGAACTTGGCGATCGCCGCTAAAGAAACAGGCTTAGCAATGGCGGTTGGTTCGCAAATGGCTGCCATAAAAGATAGTAAGGAAAAAGAAACTTATAAAATTGTTCGCAGAATGAATCCAAATGGAATCGTCATCGGAAACCTCGGCTGGGAGGCCACAGTTGAACAAGCAAAACTAGCTGTTGATCTCATTGAGGCAAATGCCATACAGATTCATGTTAATGCCATCCAAGAATTAACGATGCCTGAGGGTGATCGTGATTTTCGCGATGCATTATTAAGGATAGAAGCCATAGTTAACCAAGTTGGTGTCCCTGTCATTGTGAAAGAGGTTGGATTTGGAATGAGTAAGGACACCGTCCATAATTTAGCTTCAATCGGGGTGACCGCAATAGATGTTGGCGGAGCTGGTGGGACTAATTTCGCAAAAATCGAAAATGAACGCCGGAAACAGCCCTATTCATTTTTTAATGATTGGGGTATTTCAACACCTGCATCTATTGTTGAAGCAAAGGAATGTAAAATCCCCGTTACTATTATTGGTTCTGGAGGAATCCAAACAAGCATTGAAATTGCTAAAGCGATTGCTTTAGGTGCAAATGCAGTGGGAATGGCTGGATCATTTTTGAAAATATTATTGGAAGAGGGGATAGAATCCCTTATTCAAGAGATTAGGAATTTACATGATGAGCTTTCTGTCATCATGACTGCTCTTGGGGCCAGTACAATCGAGGAAATACAGACTGTCCCTGTGGTACTATCCGGTGAAACATACCATTGGCTTAGTGAACGAGGTATCAATACAAAACAATATAGTCAAAGAGGCTGACCTACAATTGGTCAGCCTTTTTTGTAGTAAATATTGAAATTAACTATATTTAGAGTCGTTTAGCTTTCTTGCTTCTTCGGGACTTTCGAGCTTGGTTGCTCCAGGATAGTGAAGTGCTTGATCACGATCTGATTCGAGCCTTCTGCTAGCCTTTAATTTTTTTTCTTGGCGATCTTTGCCCATGTAAACCACCTCCTACCTCTTAACATGAATCAAGGCTGAAAGTTTCATTCACATATGAATGAATTACATAAATTCAACCGATAATGGAAATGTTAGGAGGTAGTTAGACAATGGAAGGAATCGTTTTTTATTGGGTAGCCTGGTCCTTTTGGGTAATGGTCACTTTTTTTACAAAGAAATCATCAAATTATCGCTTCAAGGCAAGTTTTTGTATTCTTGTACTTATCATCCTAAAGCCATTCGATATTATGTTTATGGATTTGAAAATAAATTCGGCTATTATATTCCTTTATTTGTTTACCTTGTTTCAAGTTATGATGTTGAACAGAAGGGCTAATTTTTATATTTTCATTACTTCTTTTATTGTGATGTTAGCTTACGATAGTTTCCTTTTATTTGAATTATATGATCCGGTTTGGGTTATGTTTAACCGCAATTGGATGATTGCTTTACTTCTTGTCTATTTGTGCGTCTTATTGCATTCAGATAGGGTGCACCGCTTTTATACAGTGTTAATTGGAGTTGCACAAGGAGAATGTTTGTATTCGATGATTTTAAAAAAATTAAATTTTTCCTATCCCATCGGAACAGATTTATTTTTTGATGCAGTAGCAGCGGTTCTTGCACTATTATTTCTTTGGATTTTAATTGAATCAGTGCTGGTAATGGTTGAACATCATACGAGTCAGCAGAGAAGGGGGCGGGAGAAATCCACATAAATCAATATACATGGCCGATTGCATTTGGAGTGATGATTGGAACAATTAGTAGAATTTATATGTTAAAAACCGATTATCGTCAGTACCCAACCTATTTGCATGGGAAAATAATCCACATTGCATTAGGGTTTATTGCCGCAGGTCTTGGAACAGTGGCCATTCCTGCAATATTAAAGGAGGATTTTACAGCCATTACCTTTCTGACTATTGCTGCTTCACAATTCCGTGAAGTTAGGAATATGGAAAGAAATACTTTAACAGAGTTAGATGGATATGAAATGGTACCACGAGGAAGTACATATATCGAAGGGATCGCCATAGCGTTTGAAAGTAGAAATTATCTGGTCATCTTAACGTCATTAGTAACTACGTTGGGCTATTTAGTTTTTAATATTTGGGTGGGACTTGCTGCAGGAATCATTTCTATTTTAGTTTCTAAATCGCTAATGGCGGGAGGGAAAATAAAAGATATAGTGGATATTGAATATATTCAACCCAGATTTGATGGTCCTGGTCTTTTTGTTGGGAATATTTATATTATGAATATTGGTATAGAAAAAAGGCGGGAAGAAATATTGAAATACGGTATGGGTTTTATCCTTAAACCAAAAAATTTTAATGCTAGGACCACGATTGCTAATCTGGGGCAACGACAAGCCATCCTTCATGATGTCTCAACTGCATTAGGTGTTTACAGGGACTCAGGTACACCAGCTCTTGTTCCGCTAGCAAAAAGAGACTTAGATGATGGAAGGATAGGAGTGTTCGTCCTGCCCCAGGAAAAAAACATTGAAAGAGCAATTGACATTATTGGAGCGGTGCCTACCTTAGAGAACGCCATAAGGATGCCCACGGAAAGAAAAACTGGGAAATCTTAAGGGGAATATAAAAAGATGACGGTGGAAAAAATGATGATGGAAAAAACTATATTGGCTGTTGTTACTACAAAAATAAATAAAGTATCTTTTGGGGCTACTGTTTTTCATTGTGATACAAAAGAAGAAATGGAACATATTGGTGCAAGCTTGGAAGCAATTCTTGATGGAATCGCTCATGCTCTTTCAGAAGATTTACTCATAATCGTAAAACATTGAGGTCGAAATCCAATGTTTTCATTGCTTGGAAGTTTTCTCTTTGTTAAACTATTGAAGTTAGACCCTTCTATTTTTTTAAGAAGGGTTCTTTTCATACTTTTAAAAAGTATAGAATGTTTAACTTAGATGAGTGTCTAGCTCCAGCGCCCAGCGCCTAGTGTACTTCACTCTCCTCCCTACGATAAGTCAACATCGGATCGCTTCCGCTCTCCGTGTTTCCTTTATCTCAGTCGGAGAGCTCCAGTCCATACGTCGCTAACCGGGCGCTTGCGCTTTTCTCATATTTGGTATAATTAATAATTATTGTCATAATGAAATTAGGCAAGGAAAAGAAAGGGTGGTTTTTTTGGTAAAACCAGTTGTTGCCATTGTTGGGCGCCCGAATGTTGGTAAGTCAACAATTTTTAATCGCATAGTCGGAGAACGAATTTCAATTGTAGAAGACATTCCCGGTGTAACTCGTGACCGTATTTATAGTTCTGCAGAATGGTTAACTCATGATTTCAATCTTATTGACACAGGCGGAATTGATATCGGTGATGAACCGTTTTTAGAACAAATTCGTCTTCAAGCAGAAATCGCCATCGATGAAGCAGATGTTATTATTCTGATCACAAACGGTAGAGAAGGGGTAACAGCGGCAGATGAAGAAGTTGCAAAAATCCTTTACAGATCAAAGAAGCCGGTTGTTCTAGCTGTTAATAAAGTGGACAACCCGGAGATGAGAGAACAAATATATGATTTTTACTCACTAGGATTTGGTGAACCAATAGCTATATCTGGTTCACACGGCTTAGGCCTCGGTGATCTTCTTGATGAAGCAGCAAAGCATTTCCCTAATAAAAAGGATAAAGACTATGATGATGACATTATCAAATTTAGTTTAATTGGAAGACCAAATGTCGGGAAATCATCACTTGTTAATGCTATTTTAGGGGAAGATCGTGTAATTGTCAGTGATATAGCAGGTACCACAAGAGATGCAATTGACTCAGGTCTAACGTATAACGGACAAAGATACATGATTATTGACACTGCAGGGATGAGAAAAAAAGGAAAAGTATATGAAAGTACAGAAAAATATAGTGTCCTGCGAGCATTGCGAGCAATAGAGCGCTCCGATGTGGTTCTAGTGGTTCTAGATGCAGAAGAAGGAATTATTGAACAGGATAAAAAAGTTGCCGGTTATGCCCATGAAGCGGGTCGTGCTGTTGTAATAGTCGTCAACAAGTGGGATGCAGTTGAAAAAGATGAAAAGACAATGAAGGAATTTGAGACAAAGATCCGTGAACAATTTTTATATTTAGATTATGCACCGATCGTTTTCCTTTCCGCCAAAACAAAGAAGCGGATTCATACATTAATTCCAATGATTGATATGGCTAGTGAAAACCATTCAAAACGGGTATCGACTACTGTATTGAATGATGTGATTATGGATGCCGTCGCAATGAATCCAACCCCTACAGATAAGGGTAAACGTTTAAAGATTTATTATGTGACGCAAGTTTCAGTTAAACCACCGACATTTGTTGTATTTGTAAATGATCCAGAATTACTTCATTTTTCTTATGAAAGATTTTTAGTAAATAGAATTCGTGATGCCTTTGGATTTGAAGGGACACCTATCAAAACCTTTGCTAGAGAAAGAAAATAAAAAAGGGTGTGATTTTGATGAAACGAAAGAGGGAAAAGGTGGCAGTTATTGGTGCTGGTAGTTGGGGGACCTCATTATCAATGGTTCTTGCTGATAACGGTCATGAAGTTCGGCTTTGGGGACATAGTGAAGCACACATCGATGAGATCAATCAAACCCACACGAACCAAAAATACCTACCTGGGGTTCAGCTTTCTGATGTTATAGTGGGCTATTTCTCGCTAACAGCTGCATTAGCTGGAGTTGAAACCATCGTTTTAGCAATACCAACAAAGGCCATAAGAGAAGTGATCCGGAAAATTGTTGAATTCAGATCAGAACCATTAATGATCGTTCATGTTAGCAAAGGGATTGAGCCAGATACATTGCTTCGTATCTCAGAAATTATTGAAGAAGAAATGCCAAAATCCTTATTAA
Organism: Bacillus sp. 1NLA3E; assembly: GCF_000242895.2. Lineage (NCBI taxonomy): Bacteria > Bacillati > Bacillota > Bacilli > Caryophanales > Bacillaceae > Bacillus > Bacillus sp. 1NLA3E. The sequence goes on along the minus strand of NC_021171.1, from coordinate 3,240,891 downwards.
AAGATGTTGTTGTCCTATCCGGTCCGAGTCATGCAGAAGAGGTTAGCCTCCGTCAGCCAACAACCGTCGCGGTATCATCAAAAAATATGGCCGCCGCCGAAGTCATTCAGGACTTGTTTATCAACAACAATTTTCGTGTCTACACAAACCCAGATATCGTTGGGGTAGAAATTGGTGGAGCGTTAAAAAATATTATCGCTTTAGCTGCTGGTATTTCTGATGGTCTTGGATACGGTGATAATGCAAAGGCTGCTTTAATGACAAGAGGTTTGGCAGAAATCGCTAGACTTGGAACAAAGATGGGCGCCAATCCACTAACTTTTTCGGGTTTAGCTGGGATTGGTGATTTAATTGTAACCTGTACAAGTGTTCATTCACGGAATTGGCGAGCTGGTAACTTGCTTGGGAAAGGCCAAAGCCTTGATGAAGTATTAGCTAATATGGGGATGGTTGTAGAGGGTGTCAGAACAACCAAAGCCGCACATCAGCTGTCAGAAAAATACCATGTAAGCATGCCTATTTCAAATGTACTATATGATGTCCTTTTTAATAATCTAAATTCAAAAAATGCAGTTGATTCATTAATGGGAAGAGTAAAAACATACGAAATGGATGATTTGGTAAATATTTTGGATGAAAGATTAAATGATTAGATTAATTTTTAAAAAATAGGCATTTGATGATACGATTTTTATTTATTTGCATACAATGCATCGAAACAACTGGTAAATTGAACCGGTGTTTTGGGTGATTTAGTCGCGTAGACTGAAGTAAAGATTATGCCCCATCTTTACTTCAGTTTTATTTTTTTATTTTGAAAATTCTCTTTAATGAAAACGTGTGATATAATACATTTCGAACAAAGGAGTGTTGAGAATGTCACCGTCTTTAGTTAAAATGTGGATTTCGTTAGCTGGCATGGGTTTTATGTTTTTGTCTCTTATTTTTATTTATTTTAGTCGCTTTAAGCTTAAGGGTATATTCCGGATTTTTACTGCTATTATAGCGTATGCTTTAATGATAATGGCGGGCCTCCTCATTTTATTTGTGGTTCTAAGCGGACCAACGATAGATTAAAATACATAGATTGTAAGGGTTGAGAAGATGAAAAAAATCATTTCTTTTTTCTTAATTGTACTAGTAAGTTCACTATTATCTGGATGCATGTATCCTGAAGATGAATTGGCGAAAAATCAAGTTCCCTACGAGGATCAACTAAAGTCTGTGCAATCTGCTGTAAACCAATTCAGTGCAGCAAATGGCGGGATTTTGCCGATCAAGACAAAAAAAGTTGATACTCCGATTTATCAAAAGTACCCAATCGATTTCAAAAAAATTGTCCCTGCCTTTTTGGCGGAGACTCCTGGAAACGCATATGAAAGTGGAGGGATTTTTCAATATGTCCTTGTTGATGTTGAGAAAAGCCCAACAGTAAAATTATTGGATTTAAGAATGGCAGAAACGATTCGTGAAATTAAACTTCGAATTGAAACGCAAGGTTATCCTCCCTATAAAGATAAGCTAGGAGATAATATATTTTCATTGAATTTCAAAAAGCTAGGGTATAAGGAGGAGCCGTTTGCGGTGAGTCCTTTTACGCAGAAAAATCTTCCTTTTATTGTGGATGGGAATGCCGAAATCTATGTGGATTATCGTAGTGATTTATTTGAAAAACTCAAAAAAACAGATCGAGTATATAAACAAGGGGATGATATAAGAGATCTTCTTGTAACTGATTCTCCTTTTGTTCCGTCCTATTCCTTGCCCTATACCATCGATGAAAAGACGAACGAACCAATCTTTTTAGAAAAATAGTAGTCATAACCCTTTTTCTACAAAATATATTGTAGGAGAAGGGTTTTTTTATTTTTGGCTGTGTTAAAGCTCAATGTTGATTTTTGCACAATGTTGATTGGAGTGGAAGGCACGAGGACTCCTGCGGGAGCAGCGGGACAGGTGAGACCCCACAGGCGCTTAAGCGCCGAGGAGGCTCACCGCCCGCCCCTAAGGTGCGCGAGTGCCTGGAACGGAAATCAACATTCTAGTCTAACACAGCCTAATTTTGTGAGAACCAACAAAGAGAAGTCCATTCCCTAGGATGCTTTTTAAACACCAATAATAGTAAATGAGTGTTGGAGATTTAAGGCAAGGAGGTAAAAAATTAAACAAAACAGTCATAAGATGGTAGGACAACATCATAAACATATATTGTCTAATAGTATCTTATAGAAAGTTCAACAATAGGATAATATTTCCCACTAACTCAAGATTGCAGGAGGGGATCACTTGGAAAAGGTTGATATTTTTAAAGATATCGCCGAACGGACTGGCGGTGATATTTATCTAGGGGTTGTTGGAGCTGTGCGCACCGGCAAATCAACATTTATTAAAAAGTTTATGGAACTCGTAGTATTGCCAAATATAAGAAATGAAGCAGAACGTGCTCGAACACAGGATGAATTACCTCAAAGTGCGGCGGGGAAGACAATTATGACAACGGAACCGAAATTTGTTCCAAACCAAGCCTGCAGCGTACATGTTGCGGAGGGGTTGGAAGTAAATATCCGTCTAGTCGACTGTGTTGGTTATACAGTACCAGGAGCAAAGGGTTATGAGGATGAGAATGGCCCGAGAATGATTACTACGCCTTGGTATGAAGAACCTATCCCTTTTCACGAAGCGGCCGAAATTGGTACGAGAAAAGTGATCCAAGAGCACTCTACACTTGGGGTTGTCATCACAACTGATGGTACAATCGGGGAAATCCCCCGTTCAAATTATTTAGAGGCTGAAGCTCGTGTAATAGAAGAGCTTAAAGAAGTGGGAAAACCCTTCATTATGATTGTTAACAGTGCCCAACCACATCATCCAAATACAGAACTTTTACGGAAAGAATTGTCCGAGAAATATGACATTCCGGTGTTGGCAATGAGTGTGGAAAGTATGCGCGAAACGGATGTATTAAATGTGTTACGTGAGGCATTATATGAATTCCCTGTGCTTGAAGTAAATGTCAATTTACCGAGCTGGGTGATGGTATTAAGAGAGAATCATTGGCTTCGTGAAAGCTATCAAGAAGCAGTGAAAGAAACCGTAAAAGATATAAAGAGATTAAGAGATGTTGATCGGGTTGTTAACCAATTTAGCGACTATGAATTTATTGATAAAGCAGGATTAGCAGGGATTGAGATGGGCCAGGGTGTTGCTGAAATTGACTTGTATGCTCCAGATGATTTGTATGATGATGTTTTAAAGGAAATCGTAGGTGTTGAGATTCGCGGGAAGGATCATTTGCTTGAACTGATGCAAGATTTTGCCCATGCAAAAACTGAGTACGATCAGGTCTCCGATGCATTGAAAATGGTGAAGCAAACTGGGTATGGGGTTGCTGCTCCTTCACTTTCTGATATGAGCCTAGATGAACCAGAAATTATTAGGCAAGGCTCTCGCTTCGGTGTTCGTCTAAAAGCAGTTGCCCCATCTATTCATATGATCAAGGTAGATGTTGAATCAGAGTTCGCACCTATTATAGGTACGGAAAAACAAAGTGAGGAGCTTGTTCGCTATCTCATGCAAGATTTTGAAGACGATCCACTATCAATCTGGAATTCAGACATATTTGGTCGGAGTCTAAGCTCGATTGTCCGTGAAGGTATCCAGGCTAAGCTATCATTAATGCCAGAAAACGCTCGATATAAATTAAAAGAAACACTTGAGAGAATAATTAACGAAGGTTCAGGTGGGTTAATCGCCATTATTTTATAAAATATGAGACTGACACAGGAAAGGAAGCCGGGTAGCCTTTCTGTATGTCAGTCTTTTTTGATTGTTAATAATAAAACAAGAGCCTAAATCCCATTAATTATTGTGGAAAAAGGGGGAACTTATTACAATAATGTAGCAGAGATGAAAAGATTCCCATTATTTCGCGGAATCTTCTTGATTAGAACATATGATTTGTGATAATCTTTTAACAGAATTAGCGTTGTGACGTTGTTAAGCCTTAAGAATAAAGGCTTTTGTCATTATTTTTAGGTTATATCCTTCATTTTTTATTTAATAGCTACTAATCATTAAATAAAAAAGCGTTATGACGTATAAAATTCTGTAATTTTGTTTAGAAATGTAGGTAAGAATCCTATTTTTACTGGAACGAACCAATTTTGGGAGGAGGTGAATGGCATGAACAAGACAGAACTAATTAGTGCAGTAGCTGAAGCTAGTGAACTTTCTAAAAAGGACGCTACTAAAGCGGTTGATGCTGTTTTTGATACAATTCTAGAAGCTTTAAAAGGCGGAGATAAAGTACAATTAATCGGTTTTGGAAACTTTGAAGTTCGTGAACGCGCTGCTCGTAAAGGACGTAACCCACAAACTGGAGAAGAAATCGAAATTGCTGCAAGCAAGGTTCCTGCATTTAAACCAGGCAAAGCGCTTAAAGATGCAGTTAAATAATTACATAAACTTGCTTCGAGCGAATGCTTAAGCAGAAGACCGCGGGTTTTACCGCGGTCTTTTTCATTAGTAAGCCGAAAAAACTGAAATTTGCCATAACGCTTCCAATAAGGAAAGTTAACAAATATTTATGGAAGAAGGAAACTTGGTACCTTTTCTTATGATAAAATGGATATGCTAGTATATAAATAAACATGAATCGATAACTTTCAATCCTTAATGATCAATTCAATAAATGAAAAAATACTTTACATAAGCAGGGGGTGTCTTTAAATTGGACAAAAAAAATGGACTTAACGGGGATTATATTGTCATCAAAGCCATTGAAGACGGAGTAAATGTCATTGGATTAACGCGGGGGACAGATACTAGGTTTCATCACTCTGAAAAGCTTGATCAAGGTGAAGTGATGATTGCCCAATTCACCGAACATACTTCAGCAGTTAAAATACGAGGAAATGCGAAAATTTTGACTAGCTATGGGGAAATAGAGAGCGAAGCGAAAAAATAATTAACAATACTCTTTTTCCTTTAATGGTAGAATGCGATTAATATAAATATGCCCAACTCTCGACCTTTTATGATATAATGATTACTGCCTTTATTTGAGGGTAAATTCACTATTTAGAAGTCATTGAATAGGGCAATTTTTTTATGTACGGATAAAATCTCCTTAATTTAAAGGAGTTTAATTTATATATCTTCGGGGAACAAGGGTGATTATTTTGTATGAAATACAATCGAAATTAGCTGAGTTGAAAGAACTTATTGAACAAAGAGCAAATCATCCTTATTTGGTTAAAAATATTGATGCACCTATTATTGATGAAGATAAGCTTTTGTTACTAATCTTGATTTTTGATCAGCTAAATTTAGCGGATATTGAAACGAACACTTATATAACTGCTACGATGTTAATTCAATTGGCCCTTGATACCCATGACTATGTTCGATCTCACTCAATTGAAGAGGATTTGCAGAGTCAGCAGCTAACGGTATTAGCCGGTGACTACTTCAGTGGTTTATATTATAAACACCTCTCGGAAATTAACAATATTTCTTTAATACGTGAGTTATCAAAAGGAGTAAAAGAAATTAACGAGCATAAGATTATGGTCTATGAACAATTCCAATTTAATAATATTGATCAAATACTTAACAGTTTTAAAGTCATTGAAGGTGCATTATTTGAAAAGCTTACTAATTTTTTTCAGGTCAACCTTTGGAGTGACTTTACATTGAACTTTTTGTTAGTAAAAAGATTATTACTTGAAAAAAATCAATTTATTAAAACGGGTTCTTCAGTGGGATTTGAAGCCTTTAAGAAATTAATTACCGATCAAGATGATTTAAATCGGAAGGGAATTTCCCAAAAACAGCAAAAAAATGTGTTACATGTTTTCGATCAGGCTATAAACCATGCTATGCATTTGATGAACCTAGGAGAAGGGGATTTCCCTCATTTAAATGATCTGCTAAAGCAGAGGATTCATTCTATCGTGGACCGGCATCAAGCCATGATCAAAACTTTTGTGGAAGAAGGGTAAGTAATGCAACAATCCAAAGAAGAACGTGTCCATAATGTGTTTGAAAAAATTTATCATAATTACGATAAAATGAATTCTGTTATCAGCTTTCAACAACATAAAAAATGGCGAAAAGACACAATGGGTCGGATGAAGGTTCAAAAAGGTTCGGTAGCCCTTGATGTATGTTGCGGTACAGCTGATTGGACAATCGCAATGGCCGATGCTGTTGGCCCTACGGGTGAAGTGGTTGGTCTTGATTTTAGTAAGAATATGTTGAAAATTGGGCAGGATAAGGTTAATGAGCTTAAATTGAAAAATATAACCCTGATCCATGGGAACGCGATGGAATTACCATTTAAAGATAATCACTTTGATTATGTAACTATTGGATTTGGATTAAGAAATGTACCTGACTATTTGCAGGTGTTAAAAGAAATGAATCGGGTATTAAAACCCGGAGGAATAGCTGTTTGTTTAGAAACCTCACAACCAACGATGTTTGGGTTTAAACAGCTTTACTACTTTTACTTTAGATTTATCATGCCGTTATTTGGTAGGGTCTTTGCAAAAAGCTATAAAGAATACTCATGGCTGCAAGAGTCCGCACGTGATTTTCCTGGTATGAGAGAGTTGAAAAAGATGTTTGAAGATGCTGGTTTTATCAATGTTCTTTTTAAACCTTATAGTGGTGGAGTGGCTGCGTGCCATATTGGGGAAAAGAAATAAAAGCAAGTAAAATATTGTGGCACAGTTTACAATTGCAACGAAAAATAGATAGATTCAAAGCTGGGTGGATACAAGATGAAATTTAAGATGGTGTATTCATTTTTGAATTCGGATATCAATGTCATTGAAAAAGAGCTTGAGGAGACAATGGACACACAAGCTCCTTTATTGCGCCAAGCATCCTTGCATTTGCTAAAGGCCGGGGGGAAAAGAATTCGCCCAGTTTTTGTTTTACTTGCAGGGAGGTTCGGTGACTATGATATTAACGTAATCAAAAATGTTGCAGTTACTTTAGAACTTATACATACGGCCAGTTTAGTGCATGATGATGTCATTGACGATGCAGAACTGAGACGGGGCAAGCCTACCATAAAGGCTAAGTGGGACAATCGGATCGCGATGTATACAGGAGACTATATTTTTGCCCGTGCACTTGAACTTATGACCAACATTAATAATCCATTGGCACATAAAATTTTATCAAATACAATGGTTGAATTATGTCTAGGTGAGATCGAGCAAATAAAAGATAAATACCGATACGATCAAAATATGAGAGATTATATGCGTAGAATTAAACGGAAGACTGCTTTACTTATTGCTGCGAGTTGCCAGTTAGGTGCTGTAGCATCAAATGTTGAAGAAGAAATCCATAAAAAATTGTTCCGGTTTGGATATTATGTTGGGATGTCATTTCAAATTATTGACGATGTGTTAGATTTCACTTCTACAGAAAAAGAACTTGGAAAGCCTGCTGGTGGGGACTTGATACAAGGAAATATTACTCTTCCTGCTCTTTATGCAATGGAAAACCCACAGATTAAACAGAAGATCGTTAATGTCAATGAGCATACTGGACGGGTTGAAATCGAACAAATTATTCATCTAGTAAATAACTCGGACGCCATTAAACGCTCATTAGCATTAAGCGACCGCTATTTGGATAAAGCACTTACTATTCTTGAAGATCTTCCTCAAAACAAAGCCAAGAAAGCCTTACGTGAAATAGCATTGTATATCGGAAAACGAAAATTCTAATATTTGCGATATTTCTAAAACAATGTTAATATTTTCATGGACTGCTACAAACTGGCAGTCCACTATACATAAGATTCTAGGAGTGGAGTATATGGAAAAAACTTTTTTAATGGTAAAGCCAGATGGAGTTCAACGTAATTTAATCGGTGAAATTGTTTCACGTTTTGAGAAAAAAGGTTTTCAACTTGCTGGAGCAAAATTGATGAGCATCCCAACTGAACTTGCTGAGCAACATTATGGAGAACATAAGGAGCGTCCTTTTTTTGGAGAGTTAGTTGAATTTATTACATCTGGACCAGTGTTTGCAATGGTTTGGCAAGGAGAAAATGTAATTTCTACTGCTCGTCTTATGATGGGTGCAACGAATCCTAAAGATGCTCTTCCAGGAACGATTCGTGGTGATTTCGGGGTAACTGTTGGGAAAAATATTATCCATGGTTCAGATTCACCAGAGAGTGCGGTCCGCGAAATCGGTTTATTCTTTAAAGAAACTGAGTTAGTAGAGTACACTAAGTTAGTTAATGAGTGGATTTATTAAATTATTTTCTAGAAAAGCACTTGTAGCTATTACAGGTGCTTTTTTTTGTATCCGTTTCCAGTTAGGTGAATGGATTGTTGGTTTTTACAGGACCTGTCGGTCGTGTTAAAATGAATACTATCGTGATATTAAATTTTGCAATTTTTAAATTTTTACTATTTTTATTTTAGGTGTCGTGTGTTATATTAATCCATAATCCATAATCCTTTAATGAGTTGAAGGAGGAAAGAATAATGAGATATTTGACAGCCGGGGAATCGCATGGTCCCCAATTAACTACCATTTTAGATGGTGTTCCTGCTGGGATGCCTCTTGTTGCAGAAGACATAAATGATCAACTGCATCGGAGACAAAAAGGCCATGGAAGAGGCCGCAGAATGCAAATCGAAAAGGATACTGCTGAAATTATGGCAGGCGTACGACATGGATTAACACTTGGTTCTCCAATTGCACTTGTTGTTGAAAATAATGACTGGAAGCATTGGACAACCATAATGGGACAAGCGCCATTGGACCAAGAAGATGAAAATGATGTGAAAAGGAAGATTTCTAGACCGAGACCAGGACATGCCGATTTAAATGGGGCTTTGAAATATGGTCACCGTGATATGAGAAATGTTTTGGAAAGATCTTCGGCCAGAGAAACTACCGTAAGGGTTGCTGCTGGGGCAGTTGCCAAAAAACTTCTGTCATTACTAGGAATTGAAATTGCATCTCATGTAATTGAAATTGGCGGAGTTAAAGCAACAGAAACACACTATCAATCTATTGCTGAGTTAGCTGAAAAAACAGAGAACTCTCCTGTTCGTTGTATTGACCCAGTCGCAGAGAAAAAAATGATGGATGCGATTGATAATGCCAAACAAAATGGTGATTCAATCGGTGGAGTGGTTGAGGTAATAGTAGAAGGAATGCCATCTGGTGTGGGAAGTTATGTTCACTATGATCGCAAACTAGATGCAAAAGTCGCTACTGCAATCATTAGTATTAATGCTTTTAAAGGTGTAGAGTTTGGGATTGGCTTTGAGTCAGCAAGAAAACCAGGCAGTGAAGTTCATGATGAAATTATTTGGGACAAGGAAAATGGCTATTCTCGCAAAACTAACCGCCTTGGCGGTTTTGAGGGTGGAATGACAACAGGAATGCCAATTGTTGTCAGAGGAGTCATGAAACCTATTCCAACATTGTATAAACCGTTACAAAGTGTTGATATTGAAACAAAAGAACCTTTTTCTGCTAGCATTGAACGTTCCGATAGCTGTGCAGTTCCTGCTGCTGCTGTAGTTGCAGAAAGTGCCGTTGCGTGGGAGTTAGCAGCAGCAATCGTTGATCAATTTTATTCTGATCGTTTTGATACTCTTGCCGAGCAGGTTCGCCAGTATCGAGAATATGCGAGGAATTTTTAATGGAAACGGTACAGATCCAAACCAAATCAAAACAATATTCCGTTTATATTGGTTCGGGTGTTACCTCAGGTCTGCAAACCTTTATAAAAGAAAACATACCTGAAGTTTCTTCCATATTAATCATAACCGATCAAACAGTTGGAAACCTTTATTTATCTACACTAAAATCTGAGCTGTCTGATTTAGAGACAGCTTGTTTTCTAGTTCCAAGTGGAGAGACGGCCAAAACATTTGAGGTTTATTATGATTGCTTAACCTATGCACTAGAGCAGAAGTTAGATCGTAAGTCTTTAATTATCTCCTTTGGTGGTGGAGTGGTAGGTGATTTGTCAGGATTTGTTGCGGCAAGTTATATGCGAGGAATCCCGTTTATTCAAGTGCCAACGACCATCCTAGCTCATGATAGTGCAGTGGGTGGGAAAGTTGCCATTAATCATCCATTAGGAAAAAATATGATTGGTGCCTTTCATCAGCCAGAAGCAGTATTTTATGATTTGAATTTTCTAAGTTCCCTTCCAATTAAAGAGAAAAGGTCAGGATTTGCCGAAATTATTAAACACGCATTAATCCAAGACCCAATCTTTTATGATTGGATTCGTACGAATATTGTAGGTACAAATGATTTAGCAGGTGACACTCTTCAACGCGCATTAGTACGGGGAATTGAAATTAAAGGTTCTATTGTTACTGAAGATGAGAAGGAAACAGGTGTTAGAGCCTTTTTGAATTTTGGTCACACACTAGGTCATGCAATTGAAGCAGAATGTGGGTATGGAGTAATTAGTCATGGAGAAGCAGTTATCATTGGGATGGTATTTGCTTTAAAATTAAGTAAGCAAATAACTGGGTTGATTTTTAATGAGGAAGAATTTACTTCATGGCTCGAAAAATTAGGTTATCTAATCACTTTACCAACTGGATTGTCTCCTGAACATTTACTAAGCAGGATGAAACAAGACAAAAAATCTGTCGGGCAAAAGGTGAGATTTGTTTTGTTAAACCGGGTTGGAGAAGCAAAATTGTATGAAGTTACAGATAATATGTTATTAAAAAGTTTGACTGATTTTTAGGAACAAAGGGGGAAATTTGAATGATCCGTGGGGTGAGGGGAGCTATCACCGTTAAAGAAGACAATGATGGGGAAATTGTCTCGGCTACAGAAAGATTATTAAGGCAAATGATTCAAGAAAATCAGATTTCTTCTAATGATGTTGCTTCAATATTTATCTCAGTTACAGAAGATGTCAGCGCTACTTTTCCAGCGAAGGCGGTACGTCTGATCGAAGGTTGGACATATGTCCCAGTCATGTGTATGACTGAGATTCCAGTGCCAAGTGGATTAAAAAAATGCATCAGAGTGATGATGCATGTTAATACAAGTAGGGTGCAGGAGGAAATCATTCATACTTATTTAGATGGTGCTGAAGTATTAAGACCTGATTTACATACCTCCAAGAACTGATAAAACAACATTCATTTAGACTTCTTCGAACAAAAACCTATTCAAAAAGAGCGTTGTTAGGAAATAAGATTGTTATATGAGGTGAAAAAAATGAAATGGAAAGAACAAATATTAGATTTGCATCCATATCAACCGGGGAGATCAATTGATGAAGTTAAACGGCAATTTGGCTTAAATGAAATTGTAAAGCTAGCTTCTAATGAAAATCCATATGGTTGCTCAAAAAACGTTATTACTGCGCTCCAAAATTCTGTTAAATCTTTAGAAATATATTGTGATGGACATGCAACGAATTTAAGAGATGCTGTTTCAAAACATATACATGTGGGGCCTGAACAACTTATTTTTGGAAATGGTTCAGATAATATCATTCAAATTATCTCGCGTTCATTATTAACGCCAGATTCAAACACAGTAATGGCAGCTCCAACGTTTTCACAATACCGACATAATGCTGTCATTGAAGGGGCAGAAGTTCGCGAAATCCCATTAAAAAATGGTGACCATGATTTAGACGACATGTTAAGGGCTATCGATCAAAAAACAAAAATAGTTTGGATTTGTAGTCCAAATAATCCTACAGGAACTTATATTAATGGTGAAAAACTTGTTAGCTTTCTTAAGCAAGTTCCGCAGGACGTTCTGGTTGTTTTTGATGAAGCCTATTTCGAATACGTTACGGCAGAAGACTATATCGATTCGGTCAAGCTTGTTGACACTTACAAAAATTTAATCGTACTTAGAACTTTTTCTAAAATATATGGATTAGCAAGCCTAAGGGTTGGTTATGGTGTAGCAAATCCGGCTGTTATTAAAGCGTTAGAACCTGTTAGAGAGCCATTTAACGTGAATACATTTGGACAAATTGCAGCAAAAGCCGCTTTAGAAGATCAAACCTTTATCGACGACTGTAAACAAAAAAACCGTGCAGGACTTGAGCAGTTCTATCAATTCTGTCAGGAAAACCATTTAGACTATTTTCCTTCACAAGGAAATTTCATCTTAATTGATTTTAAACTTGATGGAAACGAAGTTTTTCAGTATTTAATGGAAAGAGGCTTTATTGTTCGTTCTGGAAAAGCACTTGGATTTCCAACAGCTGTTAGAATTACTGTTGGCTCAAAAGAGCAAAATGAGGGTGTTCTTGCGGAAATGAATCAACTTCTTCAAGTAAAGGCGACCTCTAGTAAATCGTAATAAATGTGGGGGTGGTCGTTTGCGCGGCAATGTATTTGTGATAGGGCTGGGGCTGATTGGCGGATCCCTGGCTCTTTCTATTAAACATACCCATAAGAATTCTGTTGTTATAGGGTATGATGTAAATGAGAAACAAAGAAAACTTGCAAAAATGTTGGGTGTCGTAGATGAAACGGTAGATGAAATTGGCCCCGGTGCAACGGTTGCGGACTTAATTATCATTGCCACACCAGTAAACGTTGCTGAAAAGATTATTCGGGATCTTTCCAATATGTCATTAAAAAAAGATGTTATCATAACAGATGCTGGTAGTACGAAAACAAAAATAGTTCAAACAGCAACTTGTCTCACCGAAAAAGGAATAACTTTTATTGGAGGACACCCGATGGCGGGTTCCCATAAAAGCGGAGTTACAGCAGCTAAACCCATCCTTTTTGAAAATGCCTTTTATTTATTAACTCCTAGTCAAGGTACTAATTCTTTGCATGTAGATAAATTAAAGGCTTGGCTAGAAGGAACAAAAGCAAAATTCCTGATTGTTTCCCCTGAGGAACATGATTATATGACAGGTGTAATCAGTCATTTTCCACATGTGATTGCTGCCTCTCTTGTTCATCAAGCAGAGCGTTCAAGTCAAGACCAGCATTTAGTTACACGACTAGCAGCAGGTGGATTTCGGGATATCACTAGGATCGCTTCTAGCAGCCCTGAAATGTGGCGTGATATTCTACTCCATAACAAACCTATTTTGCTTGAGATATTCCAAGAATGGATCACGGAGATGGAACGTGTGACAACCATGTTAGAAAAAGAAAATGGGGAAGACATCTATCAGTATTTTCTTACTGCAAAACAGTTTAGGGATGATTTGCCTGTAAAAGACAAAGGCGCAATTCCAGCGTTTTACGATTTGTTTGTAGATGTTCCTGATTACCCCGGTGTTATTTCAGAAATTACCGGGTATTTGGCAAAAGAGGATATCAGCATTACCAACATTCGGATTCTTGAAACACGTGAAGAGGTTTACGGGGTATTGGTGATCAGCTTTCAAACTGAAGAAGACCGTATTCGTGCTGAACAATGTATTAAAAGATACACTGACTTCGAAACTTCTGTTGGACCATAAATGAATAGGGTGATAAAATGGGACAATTACAATTACAGATAAATGCCACAGGATTGCAAGGTGAGATACAAATCCCTGGGGATAAGTCAATTTCACATCGTGCTGTCATGTTTGGATCAATCGCGAACGGAACAACTAAAGTGACCAATTTTCTACTAGGAGAAGATTGTTTAAGTACCATTTCTTGTTTTCAAAAATTGGGAGTAACGATAAATCAAGAAGACAATCAGGTTACCATTTTGGGTAATGGCTTGTCAGGGCTAAAAGAACCTACGGACATATTAGATGTGGGAAATTCAGGTACCACCATTCGCTTATTGATGGGAATCCTAGCTGGAAGACCTTTTCACAATATTTTAGTTGGTGACCATTCAATAGGCAGGAGACCGATGACAAGAGTTGTGAAGCCTTTGTCATTAATGGGTGCGAAAATTGATGGGAAAAATAATGGCGAATTCACCCCTATTTCCATTAGGGGAGGCGAGTTAACCGCGATTGATTACCGTTTACCTGTTGCAAGTGCTCAAGTAAAATCCTCGATATTGTTTGCTGGGCTACAGGCTAAGGGAACAACAACAATCCATGAACCAGCTAAAACAAGAGACCACACTGAGCGAATGATCAGACACTTTGGTGGGGAAGTAGAAAGTGATGGACTCACAGTTAAGATTAGTGGTGGCCAGACTTTAACTGGATGTGATTTCAAAGTACCTGGAGATATTTCATCAGCGGCGTTTTTCCTTGTTGCAGGAGCCATTATCCCGAATAGTGAAATTCTCTTAAAAAATGTAGGATTAAATCCAACCCGAACTGGAATCATTGATGTGATGAAAGATATGGGTGCAAATATTACCATCCTTTCAAAGGGTATAGATGAGGCAGAGCCGACTGGTGATATTATCATTAAAACATCTCAATTAAAGGGAACGACCATTGAAGGAGATATGATTCCAAGACTCATCGATGAGATACCAATTATAGCTTTGCTAGCATCACAAGCAGATGGCCAAACGGTTATAAAAGATGCACATGAGTTAAAAGTGAAAGAAACAAATAGAATTGATACGGTTGCCGGTGAACTTTCAAAGCTGGGCGCATCAATCGAGGCAACAGACGATGGAATGGTGATTACCGGGAAAACAGCCCTTACATCTGGTGAAGTACATAGTCATGGTGACCATCGAATCGGAATGATGTTGGCGGTGGCTGCGTTAGTTTGTCGAGGAGAGGTTAAGCTAGAAGATGCTGAAGCGATCTCTGTTTCATATCCTACCTTCTTTCAAGATTTAAATAAGCTTTACCGTTAAAAAGGCAGGCGCTAGGATTTCCCCTAGCCCTGTTTTTCTTTTATAATAAGGCTATGTTAAAGTACAATGTTGATTTTTTGCACAATGTTGATTGGAGTGGAAGGCGCGAAGACTCCTGTGGGAGCAGCGGGACAGGTGAGACCCCGCAGGAGCGTATGCGACGAGGAGGCTCACCGCCCGCCCCGCGGAAAGCGAAGCGCCTGGAACGGAAATCAACATGCTAGTTTAACAGAGCTTATGATAAAAAGATCAAGGGATTTAAGTCATATTTTCAAAAATTCCTCATAGCTTGTCATAAGACCGTTTAAAGAGGGTGGTTTTATGACTTATATCATTGAAAATGCTAATGTGTTATCTGAACAAAACATAACAACGACTTCTTTTTTAGTTAAACATGACAGAATCACCTCAGTTCTTTCTTCTTTTAAGAAATTGACCCACATGAGAATGGATGCAGAACCTTTTATTATGACACCAACCTATGTTTTTTTTGATCAACAAATTTCTGAAGATAGGCCATTTCAGGAAACAAGACAATATTTTTTAGAGCAATTCATCAAGAAGGGTTGCACCACTATTCTGACCACTGTAGATATTAAATATGAGAATGATTTTTCTCTTAAAATGAAGAGGAAGCAAACAAATCTAAACACATGCCCGATTGATTACATTATTGCTGCAAGAATCCCAGTCCGATTGCTTACGCCATCCTTCATAAGAAAATGTAAAAAGGAAAGGATTCCAGCTATTTTTGTAGAAATTGAAGATGTGACAGAACTCTTTATGGTCCCATGGGGATGGGTCCGTGAGGCGCTTTTTCCGTACAATTGTCCATTAATCCCAATCTTTACAAAAGATGAAGGGAAGGCAAAGCAGCAGTTAATTAATACTTGGCGGAAATTAACACTAACCGAAAAAATTCCATCGCTAGCAGATGAAATCTCTGAACATCAGCCGATTCCAAAACAGATTCTCGCGAAAATTGGAATTTACCCGCTAAAATCCAATCTTCTCCATGGCGGAGAACTAAGCTATAATTTCTATTTAATGGATCATGAAAAAAGACAAATTGCAGAAATGGAAATGTTTCATTATCATAATCATAGATTGGTTGTTACAATGCATAAAGGGCATATCATTCGTGCTGGAGAAAAAGCCATGTTTCGCTCAGGCTTTGGTGAACAAGTTATGATCAATAAACCTTCCTTTTTTTTACTATAATATATTTCGAAAGGGTCATAAAATGAATAAGGTAAATAATATCATCTCTCTTTTAGAAAGCGGTCAACAAACAGAAGCCATCCAGCTTTATCGGAAGCTCCTACAAAATGGAACAGCTGAAGAAAAATTTGATCTTGCCGAAGAATTCACTCGATTTGGTTTTTTAGAGGAAGCGGCGGAATTGTATGAGAACTTATTGGGATTATTCCCAGATGAAGGGGAACTCTTAGTTCTTCTTGCTGAGGTTTATGTAGAAATTGGCCGAGAAGAGGACGCCATGCTGCTCCTTGATAAAATAGACGCGGATGACCACAGTTTTCCACAGTCATTGTTATTACAAGCTGATTTATACCAAATGAATGGATTATTTGAAGTAAGTGAGCAGAAATTATTAACAGCAAAAAATTTATTACCCGATGAAGCCATTATTGATTTTGCTTTAGGTGAATTATACGGAGAACTGGGAAAGTTCGCAGAAGCCATCCAAGCATATGAAAAAGTATTAGAAAGTGGCACGAGCGAGATTTCAGGAGTTAATATTCATCAACGACTTGCAGAAATGCTAAGTGCAAGTGGTTCTTTTGAAGAAGCTTTGCCGTACTATGACCAAGCTTTAAAAGTAAAGACTGAAATTAATACCATTTTTGGTTACGGTTTAACTGCTTATCAAGCAGGTTCTAATCGGACAGCAATTGAGAAATTTGAACAACTTAAGGAGATCGACCCTGAGTATCACTCCTTATATTTGTTTTTAGGGAAGGCTTACGAGCGAGAAGAAGAAATTGAAAAAAGCTTTGACACAATTTCTCAAGGTATCCGCTTTGATGAATTTAACAAAGATTTATATCATTTTGGTGGAAAAATCGCCCTTAAGCTTGGCGAAGAGGAAAAGGCCGAAAAGCTTCTTCGGGAAGCAATAGCCCTTGATCCAGGGTTTATGGATGCTGTTTTAACCCTTAACAAACTATTTCTCCATCAGGAGCGTTATGAGGATGTATTAGATCTTGTTAAACAAGTTGAGTTGGTAAATGAGATTGAACCACAATTGCTTTGGGATGAAGCGATAGCTTACCAATATTTAGAAGATTATTCACAGGCATTAAACAAATATCAACTTGCATATACTTATTTTAAAGATCAACAGGAATTTTTAACGAATTATGGATATTTTTTAATTGAAGAAGGAAAAATGATTCAGGCTGTCGAAATTTTTAGTGAATTACTCAAAAAGGATCCGAGCAATACAGAATATCAAGAACTTATCGACCGATTAACCGACAATAACGACGAAATGCAATAAAAATCTTTTAATTTGCAGAGGAGGGAAGCAAAAATGACGACCCCTGTATCTGTCAACGAGAAGAAGGATTTTATCCGGTGGTTTTTAAATCATTATCAGCTAAAAAGAAGAGAATGTGTGTGGATTTTAAATTACTTAATGAGTCATGACCAACTGATGGAAAGGGTTCATTTTGTAGATCAAGCACAGTATTGTCCTCGAGGACTCATTATGTCTACCCACTGTGTTGAGGATGTCCCGTTTCGATTTTATAAAGAAAATGTGATGACGACAGATGCAGAAAAATCATTTCACGACATCCGTTTAAATCGAGATGAGGAAATTTTTATTCAATTAAATTTTCATTCTTCAAACCAGGCACATCAATATGCTGCTGTACAAGAGGATAATCCATTTATGCCGAAGAATGTTCAATTTAGTGAAAAGGATCGCATTTTGGCTGAGCGCTTTTTAACTGATTGTATTAGACGTTATCAAGAGGAAAAGTTGCTTCAACAAATTGATGATGCGTTGGATCTTCATGACCAAAAGGCTTTTAAAACTTTAACGGAAAAATTAATACAATTAAAAACGTGATTTTCCGTACGGCTTGCTTGCAAAAGCAAGCTTTTTTGTTTACGGTAGAAATGGAATATTTATGAATTGGAGGGATTTGTAGGTGAAGTGGAACCCACAGGATGTTGAAGTTTATCTTCAATCAAAGGAGTATGTTGATACAGCGGTTATACCACTCCTACCGGTTGCTTTTGATAGTGAAATGGGACAAGCAGCAGCTATGTCCGAATTTATTACTCTAGTAACTGGACAATTAGAACGACAGTTTAAGGGGAGAATATTATTACTTCCGGGTTTCTCCTATCTCAAAATAGTGGAGGAAGAAAACACGTTTACCAATCTGTTAGATTGGGAGACACAATTAAAGTCAAATGGTTTTAAACATATTTTTTATTTAACCTCTGATGTTTTTTGGAAACCCTTCGATGACCGTCTATCTGGTTCACTAATTTGGATTCCTTCTATACCATTAGAAACAATGCAAGAATCTATGAAAATTTCGGTTGTTGAAAGCCAGGTAAAACAGATGATAAACTTGTTTACTAGAGAATGGCATGAAAAAGAATAAATATTTAGAAAGTTGCACAGATTCAGCCTAGTAATTATTGACCTTATATTAAGATTGATATATCATGATTATGTCCTAGTTTTATATTGTGTGATAATAGTCTCGTGAACTTAACTTTGTAACAAGGGGGGGGGATAAGCATGAGCAAGCATCGAGTATCAAGACGTCAATTCTTGAATTACACTCTGACAGGTGTAGGGGGTTTCATGGCGGCTGGTATGTTAATGCCAATGGTTCGATTTGCTATCGATCCAGTTTTAGCTGCAAGTTCTGCTGGAGATTTTATTGCAACAAAAGAAAAAGTTGCAGATTTAACTAGCGAACCAAAACGTGTCGATTTTTCTTTTAAACAAAAGGATGCATGGTATGAATCTGAAGTCACTAATACAGCTTGGGTGTATAAAGATGACAAAGGAGAAATCGTGGCACTTTCACCAGTTTGTAAACATTTGGGATGTACGGTTGACTGGAATACGGACAAGGCGAATAAAAACCAATTCTTCTGTCCATGTCACTACGGCCGTTACACGAAGGATGGAACGAATGTCGCCGGAACACCACCATTGGCACCGCTTGATGTATACCCATTTAAAGAAAAAGACGGCTTCCTATACTTAGGAAAAGCTAAACCACGGAAGGAGGCGTAATCATTGTTTACTAAAATTTACGATTGGGTAGATGAACGTTTGGATATTACGCCGTTGTGGCGGGATATTGCGGATCATGAAGTGCCTGAGCATGTAAATCCTGCACATCATTTTTCAGCATTTGTCTATTGCTTCGGAGGTCTTACGTTCTTCATAACTGTCATTCAAATTTTGTCAGGTATGTTTTTAACCATGTACTATGTTCCAGATATTAAAAATGCATGGGAGTCAGTTTATTATCTTCAAAATGAAGTTGCATTTGGTCAAATTGTTCGAGGAATGCACCATTGGGGCGCAAGCTTAGTAATCGTCATGATGTTTTTACATACACTGCGTGTGTTTTTCCAAGGAGCTTATAAAAAACCACGTGAGTTGAACTGGGTAGTCGGCGTACTTATATTCTTCGTTATGCTTGGTTTAGGTTTCACTGGTTATTTATTACCTTGGGATATGAAAGCGCTGTTTGCGACCAAGGTTGGTCTGCAAATTGCTGAAGCAACTCCGGTAATAGGTACACAAGTAAAAATATTACTTGCTGGACATTCTAGTATCGTTGGAGCTCAAACATTAACTAGATTCTTTGCTATCCATGTATTTTTCTTACCTGGTGCATTGCTAGGATTAATGGGAACTCACTTCCTGATGATCCGAAAACAAGGTATTTCTGGACCATTGTAAAAAAACGTTATTTATACGGCTTTAACTAAGAGTTAAAGGAGGGGGATTGCTCAATGCATCATGGTAAAGGTATGAAGTTCGTCGGTGACTCACGTGTATCCGTCGAACGTAAACCTAATGTTCCGAAGGATTACTCGGAATACCCTGGTAAAACGGAAGCGTTCTGGCCTAACTTCCTATTAAAAGAATGGATGGTAGGTGCCGTTTTCTTAGTTGGATATTTGTCTTTAACTATTGCTCATCCTTCACCGCTTGAAAGGATTGCAGATCCAACAGATACAGGCTACATTCCGTTACCAGACTGGTATTTCTTATTCTTGTATCAATTATTAAAATACTCATTCGCTTCTGGTCCATACACCACTATCGGTGCGATGATCATACCAGGATTAGCTTTTGGTTCATTATTACTGGCTCCATTTATCGATCGTGGTCCAGAGCGTCGTCCGTCAAAACGACCACTTGCAACAGGATTTATGTTACTTGCGTTAGCTTCCATTTTTTATCTTACTTGGGAGTCTGTAGCTACACATGACTGGAAAAAAGCTGAAGCACAAGGTAAGATTGTTGCGGAAGCTAATTTCGATAAAGAGTCTGAAGGCTATAAAATTTATCAGGACAAAGGCTGTATTAGTTGTCATGGCGACAATATGCAGGGTGGACCCGCAGCTAAATCTTTAGTCGACACTGGACTAGCACCTGATAAGATTGCTAATATTGCAAAAAATGGACAAAATGCTATGCCAGCTGGAATTTTTAAGGGTACTGATGAAGAGCTTAAAAAGCTGTCAGAATTCATTTCAACTGTAAAAAGTAAATAAGTTATCAAAGCTGACGAATTTTTCGTCAGCTTTTTAATATTCTATTAACTATTATGATAAGATATTATTCACAAGAATATGCATACTGATTGGTGGGAATGAAATGAATTTGATTTATGCGATTTTAGCTGATCGCAAAGTGTTAGGGCTACTTTTAGTGGTGAATGTAATTGGTACGATATATGGATATTATTGGTATGGTTCGCAACTTAGCGAAACTCCTGCTATTTTTTTGCCTTTTGTACCAGATAGTCCAACGGCAAGTTTATTTTTCGTTTTTGTATTAGTCGCTTTTTTACTTAAGAAAAACTGGCCATTTTTCGAAGCATTAGCCATTGTTACTTTAGTTAAATACGGTATTTGGGCAGTGGTGATGAATCTATTTGTTAGCATTGTAAATGGTGGTCTTGATTGGGTAGGATATATGCTGATTTTTTCCCATGCTGCTATGGCTATACAGGGGGTACTTTATGCACCTTTTTACAAAATTAAGCCCTGGCACCTCGTAATAACTGGAATATGGGTGTTACATAATGAAATGATTGATTATGTTTTCAACATGATGCCGCAATATCATGATTTAGAATTATATACCGCTGAAATTGGATATTTTACTTTCTGGTTAAGCATTGCTTCCATAGCTGTTACTTATTATTTATGTCTTCGGAAGGAACATTTTTCCCTATCAATAACAAAATGATTGTAGATTAATGATTGCTGGTCTATCCTTGTCCATCTCCTCATAAATATTAGTAGTAGTTGGAGGGGGGACAAGAATGAAAGTAAAATGGTTCATATTATTTTGGGCATTATTAATTTTACCGACGATGTCAGTAAGTGCAGCACCAACCTCGACAATCATTAAACTTGATCATATATCTGATGAGGCCCTGCAAATGGTGAAATTACGCCGTTATGATGATGCGGAAAAATTATTAGAATATTTTTCTGATCAATTTTTATCAAGAACGGGAAAAGAAAGAATGTTTTCGATGGATGAATTAAGAATTATTACGGTAGCACATAGTGATGCTTTAGATGCGACAAAAAATGCGGGAATTCCACATAATGAAAAAATGAATCGGGTCACAAAGTTTCGCCTCGTCGTTGATGCTATTTCATCCGGACATCAGCCCTTATGGACCGAAATGGAAGAACCAATTATGGCCTCCTTTCAAAATGTAAAGCAGGCCGTAAATAGTGGTAATAATGTGAACTTCCAATCCAACTTCAATTCATTTTTATCATTATATAATATGATTTATCCAAGCCTAAAAATTGATATTCCAGCGGAGCAAATTCAAAGTCTAGATGCTAAAGTTAATTATATTGATCAATCTCGACCAACTTTACTTTCAAAATCGGCCGACCACCAGGAATTAGAGGCATTAGGAAATGATCTGCAAACCATTTTTGACGAAATGACAGCAGATGAAGCCGACCCAAGCCTCTGGTGGGTAATCATTTCTACTGGAAGTATCATCATCTTAACATTATCTTACGTTGGTTGGAGAAAATATAGAGGAGATCAGGAACTGGAGAAAAACCGACCTAAAAAGCTAAAAGATTGACACCCTTTTTCTTACCTCCTAGAATGAAATAACAAGCAGAAAATTGGGGGATTCACATGTATATAATTTATTTTTTAGTGATTATCCTTGTTCCACTTTGGGCACAAGCTCGTGTGAAAAATACGTATCGAAAATATTCGAAAAAACCGACATCATCATATATGAACGGTGCTGAAGTAGCGAGGAGAATTTTACATTCTAATGGTTTGTATGATGTAGGTGTGGAAGAAACGAGAGGTTATTTGAGCGATCATTATGATCCACGCTCAAAAACGGTTAAGCTTTCCTCGGCAAATTTCCATGGGCATTCTGTGGCTGCGGCGGCTATTGCCTCCCATGAGGTAGGCCATGCGATTCAAGACCAACAAAACTATACCTTTTTAAGGATTAGACATGCATTAGTTCCTGTAGCGAATCTTGGATCCAATTTTGCATGGGTATTAATTTTGATAGGAATTTTTGCCCAATTAAGCGGAATGCTTTTGTTAGGCATTATTTTCATGGCAGCAGCCGTCGTATTTCAGATTGTAACGCTCCCGGTTGAGTTTAATGCATCAAATCGAGCGATGGATCAAATTGTTTCACTTGGAATTATCAGAAATAATGAAGAGAGAGAAACGCGTAAAGTATTAAATGCAGCAGCTTTAACGTATGTAGCAGCCGCCGCGGTAGCAGTGTTAGAACTTGTTCGCCTTCTGTTAATTTATACAGGTATGACAAGGGAAAATTGATCTTAAATAGAAAACCTCCTGAATTAGCTGAAATCCACATCTGATTCAGGAGGTTTTTATTAAGTTTATCTAGTGTTGAATCGGCATTTTGTTTTCGTCAAGGGTGAATCCTTCACCTAAGACATCATGAACAATACTTACAGAAACAAATGCGATAGGATCGACCGAAGTAATGAGGTTCTTTAATTTAACAATCTCATTTTTACCAACTACACAATAGAGGACTTCGCGATTACTCTTTGTAAAAGATCCATGACCATGAAGGACTGTAACCCCCCGCCCCATTTCTGACATGATTTGATCAGCAATTTGATTGTTTTTATCAGAAATAACCATAGCACCCCTTGCGGAATATGAGCCTTCCTGCATAAAATCAATTACCCTTGCGCCCACAAATACTGCGACGAGTGTATACATCGCTTCCTTGTAGGAAAGATATGTAATTAGTGACAAGGTAATAACACATGCATCAAAGATGAACATGGTTTTGCCCATGCTCCACCCGTTATACTTATGAACCACTCTAGCAATAATGTCGACACCACCGGTTGTACCACCAAATCTAAAAATAATACCAAGCCCGATTCCAATCGAAACTCCTGCATATAAGGCAGCTAAAAATAAATCATCTGAAAGTGGCATTTTAATTTGATATCGCTGAAATAACCATAAAAAAACCGATACTCCCAAAGTACCAATTATTGTATATAATAGTGTAGAGCGACCAAGGAGTTTCCAACCGATGAAAAATAGCGGAATATTTAATATTAGATTGGTATAAGCTGGATCCCATTTAAATAAAAAATAAAGCAGCAGTGTTATTCCAGTAAAACCACCCTCCGCTAGATTATTTTCGATATTAAAATGGACAACCCCAAACGAAAGAATAGCGGAACCAATTATAATAAAGATGCTATTTTTAATTCTTATGCCAAAAATCACACTCATTCCTCCCTTACTAGTATTTTCTCTAAGAAAACATTTTTCATGATAAAATTTTGCCTCTACAGGTATACTAGCATTTTATTTTCTTGGGTTCACTATCTTAAATAAAACAAAAATATTTGTAAATACGAAAGATTATAGGTAACATAAAATATTGATATGGTAATTTTCTTTTTTATACAGAGGTGATCAAGGTTGCAAGAACAAAAGACGGTAAAGCAGCTTCAAGATGAAGTGAATACGTACATAAGTCAATTTAAAGAAGGTTATTTTAGTCCCCTTGCTATGCTTGCTCGTATGACAGAAGAGTTAGGTGAATTAGCTAGGGAAGTAAACCATTATTATGGTGAAAAACCTAAGAAAGTGACTGAGGAACCCAAAGCTATTGAAGAAGAACTTGGAGATATGCTCTTTGTGTTAATTTGTTTTGCGAACTCATTACATATCGATCTTGAGAGTGCACATAATTTGGTGTTGAACAAGTTTAAGACTCGGGATAAAGATCGTTGGACAAACATTCATACTGAAGGGGAGAAATAAACATATTATGAGTAAAATAAAGATAGTAGTAGCAGGTCCTCGAGGCCGAATGGGAAAGGAAGCCGTTCACCTAGTTTCCTCGACAAATGAATTTGAACTAGTGGCCGTTATTGATCACAAAAATGGTGGAAAAAAACTAGGGGAACTGGATGGTTTTTCTGGTTTAGAGACACCAATTTATGAAAATATTGAAAAATGTTTTGAAGACCAATATCCAGATGTATTAATTGATTTAACGACTCCTGAGGTAGGGATGTACCACACCAAAACAGCTTTGAACTATGGAGTTCGTCCTGTAGTGGGGACTACTGGATTTTCAGAAGATGATTTAATAGAACTAGATTCAATTTGTAAAGAAAAGGAACTGGGCTGTATTATTGCTCCGAACTTTGCAGTTGGGGCAGTATTAATGATGAAATTTTCAAAACTTGCTGCGAAATATTTCCAAGATGTTGAAATTATCGAGCTGCATCATGATCAGAAATTAGATGCTCCTTCAGGGACTGCCGTGAAAACGGCTCAAATGATTAGTGAAGTGCGTAGCCCGAAACAACAAGGACATCCAAAAGAAAAAGAAACGATTCAAGGGGCAAGAGGGGCAAATTTTGAGGGTTTACATATTCATTCTGTTAGATTACCTGGATTAATTGCTCATCAACAAGTAATGTTTGGTTCAGCAGGTCAAACACTGTCGATTCGCCATGATTCTTATAACCGGGCATCGTTTATGTCAGGTGTGAAACTAGCAGTTGACACTGTGATGAACATTGATACTTTAGTTTACGGTCTTGAAAATATTATTGAATAAGGTAGATTGGGGAAAACATAGATGAATATCGCATTGATTGCACACGATAAGAAAAAGGATGATCTTGTAAGATTTGTATTAGCGTATAAAGATATTTTTGCAAAGCATTCTTTGTCTGGAACTGGTACGACGGGATTAAGAGTGATGGAAGCAACTGGTTTACAAGTGAAACGTTTTCAATCAGGTCCTCTTGGTGGTGACCAGCAGATAGGGGCGTTAATTGCAAAAAACAAAATGGATATCGTATTTTTTTTCAGAGATCCCCTTACTGCACAACCACATGAACCAGATGTTACTGCTTTAGTACGCCTATGTGATGTCTATTCTGTTCCGTTGGCAACAAATATGGGAACTGCAGAGGTACTGATAAAAGGACTAGAGCGGGGCGATATTGCGTGGAGAAATATAGTAAACGAGATAAAATAAATAAAAATGAGCCCATTAACCTGGATATTTTGGCTTTTGGTGCACATGCTGATGATGTTGAAATTGGCATGGGTGGAACAATTGCTAAATACACCTCGTTAGGGAAAAAAATAGGGATATGTGATTTAACTAAAGCGGAGCTGTCTTCAAATGGAACGGTGGAACTAAGAAAACAAGAAGCTAAACTGGCTGCGGAAATCCTTGGGGTCCATGTTCGCCAGACGCTTGATTTACCTGATCGAGGATTGTATTTTAATGAAGATAATCTTATCCAGATCGTTGAAATCATTCGACGCTATCAGCCTAAAATTATTTTTGCACCGTTTTTTGAAGATCGGCATCCAGATCATGGGAACTGTGCCCGCCTTGTAGAAGAGGCGGTTTTTTCTGCGGGTATTAAAAACTATCAAACTCCAGGTGGATACGAAGCACACCGACCAAGTAATTTATTTTTTTATATGATCAATGGATTCCACAAGCCTGAGTTTGTAGTTGATATTTCTTTATTTTTCGATAAGAAAAAAGCAGCCCTGCAAGCGTATCGGAGTCAATTTGAAAAAGGAAAAGATACAGTTGAAACACCTCTTGTAAATGGATATGTAGAATCTGTTGAGGCAAGAGAGCGCCTGTTTGGAAAAGAAGTTGGAGTTCATTACGCAGAAGGATTTAAAACAAAAAAACCATTTCTTGTTCAATATGATTTGTTAGGGGACCATGAATGAAAAAGTTAAAAATAGGGATTACTTGTTATCCGACAATAGGCGGATCAGGAGTAGTAGCGACCGAACTTGGAAAAATGCTTGCCGAAAGGGGTCATGAAATCCACTTTATTTCATCAAGTATGCCTTTCCGTTTAAAAAAAATGTATCATAATATTTTTTATCATCAAGTTGATGTGAATCAATACTCTGTGTTTCAGTACCCACCATATGATATTGCCCTAGCAAGCAAAATGGCAGAGGTGGCAAACATGGAGGAATTAGACCTGTTGCATGTCCATTATGCAATTCCCCATGCTGTATGTGCAATCCTCGCCAAACAAATGAGCGGTAGGGATTTGAAAATTGTTACGACTTTACACGGAACGGATATTACCGTGTTAGGGAATGATCCTTCTTTAGCAGAAGCTATTCGGTTTGGAATTGAAAAATCCGATTATGTCACGGCTGTTTCAAACGCGTTGATTGATCAAACAATCGAAGTGATTAATCCAAAAAAACCAATCCATACTGTATATAACTTTATCGATAATCGTGTTTATCAAAAAACGGATGCGGCGCATTTACGGGCGGAATTTGAGATTGCCGATAATGAAAAAGTGGTCATCCATGTTTCGAATTTTAGGGCAGTCAAAAGAGTCCAGGATGTGGTTACCACCTTTGCTCAAATTGCTAGCCATGTGCCGGCAAAGCTTTTGCTAGTCGGAGACGGACCTGAAATGTCTGTGGTAAGTAAGCTTGTCTGTTCTTTAGGAATAAGGGATAAGGTTCGTTTCCTCGGAAAGCAGGAAAACTTAGAGGAACTATACTCGATTAGTGATTTAATGCTCCTTCTGTCTGAAAAGGAAAGTTTTGGACTAGTGGCTTTGGAAGGTATGGCCTGTGGTGTACCGTGTATTGGTACAAATGTAGGGGGAATTCCAGAGGTGATAACAGACGGTGAATCAGGATTTGTTTGTGAACTAGGAGATATAGTGACAATTGCTAATAAAGGAATTGAAATCCTAACAAATGAACCACTTCACCAGAAATTTTCAACCAATTCCATTATTACTGCCAAAACAAGGTTCAGTGCTCAACAAATCGTGTCACAATATGAGGATATTTACCAAAGCCTGATAAAGAATGGTGAGTAAACATGAACCCTTTATTTTTAAATGCAATTCCCATATTAGAAAAAATAGAAAATGCTGGGTATGAAGCTTATTTTGTCGGTGGTGCCGTTCGGGATCAGCTTTTAAATAGAGAAATTGCCGATGTCGATATTGCTTCTTCAGCTACCCCAGAAGAGATCAAACAAATTTTCCCCAATACCGCTGATGTTGGGATAGAGCACGGAACTGTATTGGTTCTTTATAAAGGGAGCGGTTATGAAATTACCACATTTCGTACCGAGTCAGAGTACAAGGATTTTCGCCGACCTGATGAGGTGATGTTCATCCGATCGTTAGAAGAAGATCTTAAACGTCGTGATTTTACGATGAATGCAATGGCAATGAACAAAAAAGGAAATTTAATTGATCCTTTTAATGGCCAACTGGCAATTTCTCAAAAAAGGATTGAAACGGTTGGTAAAGCTGAAGAACGCTTTGCAGAAGATGCTTTAAGAATGATGCGGGCTATTAGATTTGTCAGCCAATTATCCTTTTCACTAGATCCTTCTTGTTTTCATGCCCTTGAAAAAATGACGTCTTTGCTACAGCATATTGCTGTGGAAAGAAAAACAGCAGAATTTGAAAAATTACTGCTTGGAAAAAACCGGATTAATGCTATCGATCTTTTATGCAAAGCAAATATTGATCACTATTTGCCAAGGTTAAGCGAAGTATCAGCGAGAATAACGGTTGTCACACAATTCCAATGCACAGATTTGAATCTTGAAGAAATGTGGGCTCTACTCCTTTATGCTTTGAAAATCAAATCTGATGATATTGAGGTTTTTTTGCGAAGCTGGAAATTACCAATCAAAAGAATTAGACAGATTGCATCAATCCTTTCCTGGATCCAACTGCGCTTTAAGCAATCTTGGGGCAGCAGCACCTTATATGAAGCTGGTAAAGAGACCATGATTCACACCGAGAGAGTTTATAATGTGATTCAAAAACAGGAGGTTAGCCAGTCCATTAATCATTGGGTTAATCAATTTGAATCCCTTCCGATTAAATCACGGTCTGATCTTGCAGTAACAGGCAAAGATTTAATGTTAATGTTAAATCGCCCATCGGGTCCTTGGATAAAAGAATGCTTAACGATGATTGAAAAGGCAATTCTAGAAGGAGGTCTGGAAAATAAACGAGAAAGAATTAGAGAGAGGGTGCTTACATGCAATCTGAAGTGAGGAAAAAACTGTTAGATGCCTTTACGACAGCTAATGGTGAATATTTATCTGGTCAGTATTTAGCTGACTTAATTGGGTGTTCAAGAACTGCCGTCTGGAAGCACATTGAAGAATTGAGAAAGCATGGATTTGAGCTTGAAGCCATTCAAAGAAAAGGCTATCGAATCCTAAAAACTCCTGACCAAATATCTGCCGATGAAATTAGATTAGGATTAAAAACACAATTTCTCGGACAAGTAATCCATTATAAGGAAAGTGTTGACTCTACTCAAAAAATTGCTAAAACCCTTGCAAATGACAATGCACCTGAAGGTACGATTGTACTTGCCGAAGAACAAGTGCTAGGAAGAGGTAGAATGGACCGAATATGGCATTCGCCTAAATATACGGGTGTTTGGATGAGCATGATTTTACGTCCAAATATACCATTGCCAAAGGCTCCTCAATTAACACTAATTACGGCCGTTGCAGTTGTCCAAGCAATTGAAGAAATAACGAGTTTGTCCCCGCAAATCAAATGGCCTAATGATATATTAATCAATGGAAAAAAAGTAACGGGGATTTTAACAGAATTACAAGCTGAGGCAGATCGTATTTTTGCCATTATTATTGGGGTTGGCATTAATGTTAATCAAAAAATAACTGATTATCCCGAAGCGTTACAAGAGATTGCCACGTCGCTCTCTATAGAAGCGGGTGAAACAATCTCAAGGGCAAAATTAATAAGAGCTGTTCTATCAAATTTTGAAAGACTTTATTTATTATATTTAGAAAAAGGGTTTACACCAATCAAAATACTATGGGAAAGTTATGCAATTAGTATTGGCAAAAAAATTATTGCTAGAACTTTAACTGAAAATATCCATGGCAAGGCTATCGGAATCACTGATGACGGAGTTCTAATTATTGAAGATGATCTTGGAAACTCTCATTTGGTATATTCGGCAGATATTGAAATTCCAGATGCGGAATAATAGTAATTTATAGCATAAAGTTACAATTATCTGTTATAATCTTTTTTGGGCAGTATCAAATAAGAACTGTACCGTGTTTATCAAATTTTAATAATAGGTATCTGCCTAGATCCTAAACGGACCGGGACAGAGGGATAAAACAAACATACACTTTAAAAACAAAATCCTTCTGCCAAATGGAGGATTTTTTGTGTTTTGTCTCCTCTTTCTTTAGAAATGGAGGAAAGATGATGAAGCAAACAACCAACTTTTTGAAAATGAAAGAAAACAATGAGAAAATTGTTATGCTCACTGCTTATGACTATCCATCTGCAAAGCTAGCAGAACAAGCAGATGTGGATATGATTCTCGTTGGAGATTCACTAGGAATGGTCGTTTTAGGTTATGATTCTACTGTTCCAGTTACGATGGAGGATATGATTCACCATACAAAAGCAGTCAAACGAGGAGCAATAGATACATTTATTGTCGTTGATATGCCATTTATGAGTTACCATTTATCTAAAAGGGACACTCTATTAAATGGTGCCAGACTCATCCAGGAAACGGGGGCACATGCTGTTAAGCTTGAAGGTGGAGATGACGTTATTGATAGCATCAAGTTTTTAACCCAGGCTGGAATTCCAGTAGTTGCCCATCTTGGCTTAACTCCACAATCAGTTGGTACTCTTGGTGGCTACAAAGTGCAAGGTAAAAGTGCAAAAGCAGCCCAAAAGTTAATCAATGATGCATTACAATGTCAGGAAGCCGGGGCATTTGCTGTCGTGCTAGAATGTGTTCCAAAACAATTGGCCAAAGAAATCCAAGACCGTTTGGTGATTCCAACAATTGGAATCGGGGCTGGAATTAATTGTGATGGACAAGTTTTGGTCTTTCATGATGTAATCAAATATGGTGTGAGTCGTGCACCAAAGTTTGTAAAACAATACGTTGATAGTAATGAGTTGATTTCATCAGGATTAACCTCATATGTTACCGAAGTGAGGGAAGGAATTTTTCCTTCGGAGCAGCACAGTTTTTCAATGAATGAAGAGGAATTGGTCGGCTTATATGGAGGTAAATCATGAAAATATATACTAAAATAGATGAACTGCAGTCAGAAATTTTAAAGCAAAAATCTACAGGTAAATCGATAGGATTTGTTCCAACAATGGGCTATTTGCATGAGGGACATGCATCATTAATGCAAACAGCAAGAACAGAGAATGATTTGGTTGTCGTGAGTATTTTTGTAAACCCACTTCAATTCGGTCCAAAAGAAGATTTAGCCTCCTATCCTCGTGATTTTGAGCGAGATCAACAGGTTGCGGTGAACAACAAAGTGGATTATGTATTTTATCCAGAGGTTAAAGAAATGTATCCTAATGAACCTGCCGTTACCGTTACAGTAAAAGACAGAACTGATGTTTTATGTGGGAAGTCACGTCCAGGTCATTTTGATGGGGTAGCTACAGTTTTAACAAAGTTGTTCCATATTACTTTACCTGATCGTGTGTATTTTGGAATGAAGGATGCCCAGCAGGTAGCTGTAATTGATAGTTTAATTAATGATTTTAATTTTCCAATTGAAATCGTTCCAGTCCAAACAGTAAGGGAAGAGGATGGACTTGCTAAGAGTTCACGGAATATTAATTTGCTTCCGGATGAAAGAGAGCAGGCTCCAAAGATTTATCAAGGTTTGAAACAAGCTGAACTTGCCATTCGTGCCGGGGAAAAGGAGCCAAGTAAAATTATTTCGTTAGTGAAATCTTTTCTTAACGCTAATATTGAGGGAACGATTGATTATCTTGAGTTATATTCTTACCCGAACTTAAAGGCAATTGATCAAATTAAAGGGAAAATAATCATTGCTGTCGCTGTTAAATTTAACAAAGTCCGATTAATAGATAACTTAATTATTGAACTAAATTAATTAGAACACAAGGGGGAAAATCATGTTTCGCACTATGATGAACGCAAAAATCCATCGTGCTCGTGTTACTGAGGCAAATTTAAATTATGTTGGAAGTATCACGATTGATGAGGAAATTATTGAAGCTGTGGGTATGGTAGCAAATGAAAAGGTGCAAATTGTAAACAATAACAATGGTGCAAGATTTGAAACGTATATCATACCTGGCAAAAGAGGAACCGGTGTTGTTTGTCTAAACGGTGCTGCAGCACGTCTTGTCCATGAAGGCGATGTGGTAATCATCATTTCCTATGCTTTAGTTTCAGAGGAGAAGGTCCCAACCCATAAGCCAAAGGTTGCAATAATGGATGAATATAATCAAATAAAAGAGCTAATCAGAGCAGAACCTGAAGCAACCGTTATGTAGCCCCCAACTTCGGGGGTTTTTTTTGGTTGGAAATTATTAATTTAAGCTACTATCGCATAAGGAAACCATCTTTGTGGAAGAAAAGTAATAGAGACACTTTTGCTTTTTCCGTTTTTGTGATACCGTTTGTTTGAATGAAGGTAAGAGGTGTTTTACTTGAACAATAAATATGTTGTGATTGATTTAGAAACCACAGGCAATTCCCCAAAACGAGGGGATAAAATAATTCAATTTGCTGCGGTGGTCATTAATAACGGGAAAATAACTGAACAGTTTTCTTCATTGGTAAACCCACAACAAAAGATTCCTGCCTTTATCGAGGAATTAACTGGTCTAAATGATGAAATGGTAAAAAGCGCCCCATTGTTCTCGGAAATAGCTGAAACAGTAGCAAAAATGCTTGAAGATGCCTATTTTGTTGCCCATAATGTTCTATTTGATTTGTCTTTTCTCCAAGAGGAACTTCTTGGTTCTGGATGCGAAGGTTTTTTTGGTCCCATCCTGGATACCGTAGAGTTGGCACGAATTCTTTTTCCAACCTCAGATAGCTATAAGCTAAATGATTTGGCGGTACAGGAAGGTTTTATCCATGAACGGCCCCATCAGGCAGACAGTGATGCTTATGTAACGGCAGAGCTACTCCTTAACTTTTTGACCCGTTTGGAAAAGCTTCCACTAAAAACACTCCTTCAACTTTCAAAACTCTCAGGTGGATTAAAAAGTGATATTCACCTACTCTTAGATGATCTCATTCTGAATAAGGGGCAGAGGATAGAAGAAATTCATCCCGACCTGGAGATATATCGAGGCCTCGCCTTGAGGAAGGGAAATAAGGAGGTTGAAAAAGAGGGAGACTTTTCTATGCCCTATCCAATCTCTGATATAGAAAAAGAAAAAATGTTAAACTGTGTTTTTCCTGCCTATGAAAGGCGCGAAGGCCAATTTATCATGATGGATACAATTTTTGATTCTTTTCAAAAGCAACAGCATGCATTAATTGAAGCTGGAACAGGGGTTGGGAAATCTTTAGCATATCTCATTCCTGCTACACTATTTTCCAAACAAACTGGAAAACCAATTGTTGTTAGTACTTTTACAACCCAATTACAGCAACAACTAATGGTAAAAGATATTCCATTATTAAAAAAAATGCTTCCTTTTACGATTAAAACAAGCATATTAAAAGGAAGAGGGCATTACATAAGTCTGGCTAAATTTGAACAATCATTAGTTGAAGAAGATGATAATTACGATACCACCTTAACAAAAATGCAAATACTTGTATGGCTAACAGAAACTGAAACTGGTGACAGCGATGAGCTAAATTTATCAAGTGGAGGTTTAATTTATTGGAACAAAATCAATCATGATCATACAGAATTTTTGCACGGTAAACATTGGCAAGCGTATGATTTTTATCATATTGCTCGTCAGGAAGCAAGTCATGCTGACCTAGTTATTACCAACCATTCTCTGCTTCTGTCTGACCTTGTGTCAGACCAAGCCATTCTTCCTGAATATGATTTTGCTGTAATAGATGAAGGGCACCATTTTGAAAAAGCATCTGGAAAGTATTTTGGGATTACAATCGATTATCTAACAATTCGTCTTCTAATAGGGCAAATTGGTTTATATGAGCAAAAGCAGTTATTTTATCGACTAGAAAATTTACTCGGGGGTAAGAAGGCAACAGAGAATGCTATTCATACGTTTGTAGTCAATAAGTCAATTGCTGATTTGATTTATGGAATGGATGAATTTTTTAAAATTGTTTCGATTTTTGGAAGAAGTAAAACAAATAAAAGGTTGCCTTCGTATAATAGAGTATCACACAGATTACAAAAGGATGAGCAAGGAAGAGAATGGAATGCTTTAGTAACGGAAGCAGAACGCTTCTTTTTTCTCCTAAGGGATACGACTGATTTTCTAAACGGGCGATTAATGCTTGTTAAAAAGGGGAATTTACCATTATCGGATGACAAAAAAGCATTTTTAGAGGAAATTTCCTCAGTTCTGGTGGAGCTTTCTGATTTACGTCAAAATATAAAGGACATCTTTCTTTCACCAAAGGAAAACTATGTTAGGTGGATTGAAATCGATTTACGTTCAGTCCAAAATTCAACAACAGTGTTTGCACATCCTGTGAATGTGGCACAATTTTTACAAGACCATTTTTTTCATAAAAAGAAAAGTATAATCGTTACTTCAGCTACCTTGACCGTGAAAAATTCATTTCAATACACCATGAATGAATTGGGTATAGCGCCAAACAGCTGTCAACAAAAGGTGATAGCTTCACCATTTCATTATGAAAAGCAAGTCCAATTGATCATACCAGAAGATTTACCTGAAATTAATACCGTTCCACAAGAGGAATATGTGGCAGCTATTTCAGAACATATTATCTCGATAGCTGAAGCTACTAAGGGTAGAATGCTCATTCTATTTACGTCACATGAGATGTTGAAAGCCACCTATGATTTAATTAGAGATAGCGGTTTTCTGAGCGATTTTGCCATAATGGCGCAAGGAATCACGAGCGGGAGTAGGACGAGGTTAACGAGAAACTTTCAACGTTTTGACAAGGCAATATTGTTAGGAACAAGTAGTTTTTGGGAAGGTGTGGATATTCCAGGGGAAGATCTTTCTTGTCTTATTATTGTCAGGTTACCATTTTCACCTCCTGACGAACCCATCACTGCTGCAAAGTGTGAAATTATCAACCAGCAGGGGGGGAATCCCTTTTCAGAATATAGCTTACCAGAGGCAGTGTTACGTTTTAAACAAGGTTTTGGCAGATTGATACGAACCAAATCTGACAAGGGAATCATTATTGTTTTTGATCGGCGGATTGTAACAACAAAATATGGCAGAGCATTTCTTCAATCTATTCCTAAGATTTCTATAAAAAAACAAAAGATTGAGGAAATTGTTCAATCCATTCATAGCTGGCTTCAATGATAAGGTGATGAGGGCCGGATAAAATACTTTCCAAAAGAAAAGGCTATTTTAAAGCTTAATGTTGATTTTTTGCACAATGTTGATTGGAGTAGAAGGCGCGAAGACTCCTGCGGGAGCAGCGGGACAGGTGAGATCCCACAGGCGCTTTGCGCCGAGGAGGCTCACCGTCTCCGCCCCTAAGGTGCGCGAGTGCCTGGAACGGAAAGCAACATTCTATTTAACAGAGCCAAAGAAAAGAGCTACGCTTGGAACAATAGCGTAGCCAAAAAATATGTGTGGACTAGAAAAATTTTTATCGGAATTAGCATAAATGATAAACTTCTGAAGTCATACACTGCTATAATATGTTAGAATCTTAATATTATTGTACCCAATTTGGGCAACAGTATGATTGACAAATATTGCTGGCTTATAGGAGGGATTACAATGGAGAGTAAAGTTGAGATTATATCTACAGTGAAAGTCCAACATAATCCGGATTTATATAAAAATTGTGGATGCTTAAATTGGACATTAAAAGAGCGGACTTAATGTTTGGGCTTGCTTTGGACTGGTAAGATCAAAATAAAGCGATTTTTACTTTATATCGTACATAAAGAAGTGATAATTTGTGAGAAAATGGATTTTAAGTGGAATAGGAATTTTATTGTTAATAATTGCTTTATTTTCAATTGTTTATTTACGAGCGTTAAACCCGGTAAAGTTGGCAGAAGAAAAAGCCATCGCAGCCGCAAATAAAAAGGTTAAACTCGTTGAGATTCAAGATGTTCAAATATACAATGGCAATGAGACTTATTATGTGCTAAAAGGGATAAATCAACAGAAGCAAAAAGTCATAGTTTGGGTATCAGCAAAAAATGGTGATGTAACTGTTCGAAAAGCAAAGGATGGAATCACACAACAACAGGCCGTTACCAAGTTACTTCAAGAAGAAAACCCCCAAAAAATAATTTCAGTTAAATTAGCTATGATAAAAAAACAACAATGTTGGGAAATTTATTACCTTTCGCATAATAATTTGATAAATTATTATTATGTTGATTTTGAAACAGGAGAATGGCTTCGAAAAGTCGAGAATATGTGAAAAGGAGTGCTAGGAGAATGGAGATTCAATTAGCAAAAAGAGTCAAATCATTAACACCATCTACGACTCTTGCTATTACAGCTAAAGCAAAAGAATTAAAATTACAAGGACATGATGTCATCGGATTGGGTGCTGGGGAGCCAGACTTCAATACCCCTCAACATATTATCGATGCAGCTGTTATATCGATGAATGAAGGGCACACAAAATATACTCCAGCCGCAGGGTTGCAGGGATTAAAAGAAGAAATTGCCAAGAAATTCAAGAGAGATCAAGGCATTGATTACGCTCTTAACGAGATCATCGTTGGATGTGGGGCAAAACATGCTCTTTATACATTGTTCCAGGTTTTACTAGATGATGAGGATGAAGTGATCATTCCAACTCCTTATTGGGTAAGTTATCCCGAGCAAGTAAAATTAGCTGGAGGAGTTCCAGTATATGTTGAAGGTTCAGAAGAGAATGATTATAAAATAACCCCTGAGCAATTAAAACAAGTAATTACTGAAAAAACAAAAGCAGTTATCATTAACTCTCCGAGCAATCCGACTGGGATGTTATATAGTCAAGTGGAGTTAGAAGCACTTGGAGAAGTTTGCTTACAAAAAAATATTCTAATCGTTTCTGATGAAATTTATGAAAAGCTTATTTATGGTGAGAATAAGCATGTCTCTATTGCGCAAATTTCACCAGAGTTAAGAAAGCAAACGATCATTATTAATGGAGTGTCAAAATCGCACTCTATGACTGGTTGGAGAATCGGATATGCTGCAGGAAATCAAGAAATCATTAAGGCTATGACTAACTTAGCCAGTCATAGCACGTCCAATCCAACAACTACTGCTCAGTATGGAGCGATTGCTGCTTACTCTGGTTCGCAAGAGCCGGTTGAAGAGATGCGAAAAGCTTTTGAAAACCGCTTGAATCAAATTTATGGCAAGTTAATCGATATCCCAGGAGTAACCTGCATAAAGCCACAGGGTGCATTCTATTTGTTCCCGAACGTAAAAAAAGCTGCTGAGCTTACTGGCTTCTCCTCTGTGGATGAGTTTTCTGCTGCCTTACTAGAAGACGCAATGGTTGCAGTTGTTCCAGGATCGGGCTTTGGAGCGCCTGACAATCTACGTCTTTCGTATGCCACTTCTTTAGAACTTTTAGAAGCGGCTATCGAGCGAATTCACCAATTTGTAAACAGTAAAATTAAATAAATATATCTTAAAAGGAGCCGGAATTTTCTGGCTCCTTTTAAGTGTTTTCACCACATTAATGTATATTGATTATGATAGGTGGAAAAAGGTATAATGATACTCGATACATATTCCGATTCTCGTAATGTTTTTTGGAGGGAAATAATTGTGATTAAGACGACCATTTCAGACGTAAAAAAATACGTCGATCAAGAGGTAAAAATAGGTGTATGGTTAGCTAACAAACGATCAAGTGGAAAAATTGCCTTTTTACAGCTTCGTGATGGCACTGGTTTTATCCAAGGTGTTGTTGTGAAAAGTGAAGTGCCAGAAGAAGTGTTTCAACAAGCAAAATCGTTAACTCAAGAAACTTCTTTATATGTCATTGGTAAGGTTCAAAAAGACGAGCGTTCTGCTTTTGGTTTTGAATTACAAATAAGTGGGATTGAGATTATTAGCCAAGCTGTTGATTATCCGATTACACCAAAGGAACACGGTACAGAATTCTTAATGGATAATCGCCATTTGTGGCTGCGGTCGCGGCGTCAGCATGCTGTTATGAAAATTCGTAATGAAATCATTAGAGCGACATACGAATTTTTTAATGAACAAGGATTTACTAAGGTAGATCCACCTATCCTTACTGGAAGTGCACCAGAAGGGACTACAGAATTATTTGCTACGAAATATTTTGAAGAAGATGCTTACCTTTCACAAAGTGGGCAACTCTATATGGAAGCAGCCGCGATGGCATTGGGAAAGGTTTTTTCCTTTGGCCCAACTTTCCGCGCAGAAAAATCAAAAACACGTCGCCATCTTATTGAATTTTGGATGATTGAGCCAGAGATGGCATTTTGTGAATTTGAAGAAAATCTAAAGGTTCAAGAACAATATGTCTCACATATTGTTCAAGCTGTTTTGAAAAATTGCCCGATTGAGTTATCAACCCTTGGACGCGATATAAGCAAACTGGAAAAAATCAAGGCTCCATTCCCAAGAATTACTTATGATGATGCCGTCAAATTTTTACAGGAAAAAGGCTTTGATGATATTGTATGGGGAGATGACTTTGGGGCTCCACACGAAACTGCAATTGCTGAAAGCTATGATAAACCAGTGTTTATCACGAACTATCCTACATCGCTTAAACCTTTTTATATGCAACCGCATCCCGATCGAGACGATGTCGTGCTTTGTGCCGATTTAATTGCGCCTGAAGGCTACGGGGAAATTATTGGGGGCTCACAGCGTGTCCATGATTTTGAATTGTTAAAGAAACGGATGGATGAACATCACTTAAGTTCTGATACTTATAAGTGGTATTTAGAACTTCGTCAATATGGTTCTGTTCCACATTCTGGCTTTGGTTTAGGACTAGAAAGAACGGTAGCCTGGATTAGTGGAGTGGAACATGTTCGTGAAACGATTCCGTTCCCACGCCTTTTAAATCGCTTATATCCATAAAAAGTAAGATTTAATACTTTTAAAAGCAGAGGTGACTTAATAATAAGTCAACCTCTGCTTTGTTTTTTGCTTAGGCTGTTTTCTAAAAGATTGTTGTTTTTTTAACGTTTTTGGAAAGAAAACCGTTGATAAATAAGTTGATTGGAGCGGAAGGTGCTCGACTCCTGCGGGAGCAGCGGGACAGGTGAGACCCCGCAGGAGCTTTAGCGACGAGGAGGCTCACCGCCCGCCCCGCGGAAAGCGAGCATCCTGGAGCGGAAATCAACCACACTTCTCTTTTGGAAAATAGCAACAAAGTTTACGAAAAGAGCCTTTGCTGAAAAGATTATGATTAAATTTTGGAAGCAGCCGAGCGAGTCTTACTTGGTGTCATTGTTCATGCTATACTAATAAAGAGGTGTCTCCTAATGAACAATTCTAATATGGTAGCATGGCTTAAGAACGGAAATATTACTATACCGCACGCCTTGCTTACTAACTATAAACAAATGAGTTTAACTGAACAAGAATTTGTATTAATTTTACATGTATTTTCTTTTTTAGAAAAAGGCAATCATTTCCCCACATTATCAGAGCTTTCAGACCGAATGACCATTGATTGCACGAATACTCTTAGAAGATTGGTTCAAAGAGGTTTTATTGATATTATTGAAGGCTTTTCTGAGGAAGGTATTCGGTTTGAACAGTATTCATTGGATCCATTATGGGAAAAGTTAATTGACCAATTTCAAGCACAATCTAATCTTAAAGAAACGAAAAACAACCAAGAACTGGAAACTGATTTATACACTTGTTTTGAACAAGAATTTGGTAGACCATTGTCCCCATTTGAGTGTGAATCACTTGGAATGTGGCTCGATGACGATCACCATGAGCCGATCATCATAAAAGCAGCACTTAGAGAGGCTGTTATTTCTGGAAAGCTAAATTTCCGATATATTGATCGCATTTTATTTGAATGGAAGAAAAATGGAGTTAATACAATTGAACAAGCAAAAAGCTATGGAAGAAAATTTAGGCAACACCAAGTTCCAAAGCAAAAAGAGGAAACAGGAACGAAACCAACATCAGTTCCTTTTTATAATTGGCTTGAGAAATAGGAATTCAATGTGCGAGAGGAGCCTATTCTCTCGCTTTTGTATTATATATTAGGGTGTGAGTCCATGTTAAATAAACAACAAATACGATATTCATTAGATAAAATGGGCGAAATGTTTCCGGATGCGCATTGTGAGTTAATCCATTCGAACCCTTTTGAATTGGTCATTGCGGTTGCTCTTTCAGCCCAATGTACTGATGCCCTCGTTAACAAAGTGACGAAGAATCTTTTTCAAAAGTATAAAAAACCTGAGGATTATTTAAACGTATCACTTGAAGAGCTCCAACAAGACATTCGCTCAATTGGTTTATTTCGTAACAAAGCAAAAAATATACAAAAACTTTGTCAAATGTTATTAGATGAATATGATGGAGTTGTACCAAAGAGCCAAGACGAACTAATGCGTTTGCCAGGTGTAGGAAGGAAAACCGCTAATGTAGTTGCATCAGTGGCTTTTGGAGTTCCGGCAATTGCTGTTGATACACATGTAGAGAGGGTAAGCAAACGATTGGGCTATTGCCGCTGGAAAGACCCCGTGCTGGAAGTAGAAAAGACTTTAATGAAAAAGATTCCAAAGGAAGAATGGTCTGTCACCCATCACCGTTTGATTTTTTTTGGAAGATATCATTGCAAAGCACAAAACCCACAATGTAAAGCTTGTCCGCTTCTCGATGTGTGTAGAGAAGGGAAAAAAAGAATGAAGAAAGAAGAGTCTAAATGAGTAAAGTATCTATTCCTAAAGAGCTGTTTGATCCCTTTTTCTTTTTCGAAGAACAAATCGAAATAAGCATAAAAACAAGTGAGTTGTTTGATGTTAACATTCCTTTTTATCATGAAATTGCCTATTATTCAGGAATTCCTTCTGTTAAACCGTGGGAGGCAGCAGAAGAGGTAATTCCTGAACTAATGAAATCATGGAAGGAACTACAAATAGAAATTAATAATTTGTTTGAACGAAGGGATAATCGCGAAACTCTTGTTCCAATGAAACGTGGCATTGCCTATTTAATAGAATTTGTATTTTGGACGAATGGACTTCCTGCTCAGAAGATTCCTGGTTTTGACTTCACTTCACTTCAGTTAAAACCTGTTAATTTTTTGGAACGGCTTTCATTTTTGCTGAAGAGACCAAATATTTATCCGTCATTTGTTCAGCTAATTGAATTAATGGAAGAACAACAAAAGCAGTTTTCTAAATATATAGCGATAATGAAAGCGAAAAATTAGTGAAAAAAATAGCCTGTATCAGCGACAAATGCTGGTACAGGCTATTACTTTATTATTTCTTGTTACTTATTCCCGTTGCAGGGGGGATCGTTCCTGAAGGGGTAGAGCCTGTCCCTTGGTTATTAGTCCCAGATGTGCTTCCGTCTTGAGTGGTGCCAGGTGTAGTGGTTGATCCATTAGTACTTTGATCCGCACCACCACCTTGGCCATTATCATTTGTTTGACCATCGGTTTGAGTATCACCGTTGTTGTCTTTGATTACTTTTTCTGGGATGACAATTGAAACTCCGCTAGGGTCGCTTCGTTGTTGGTTACGAATAGCTGTAACTTTAAACTTATACATGCCACCGGCAACTGGATTAGCAACATTTAATCCTTTATTAGCAGTAGTCGATAGAATTTGTTCTGCTCCTCCACTTAATGAAACACTCACCTCATATTGTACGCCTTGGATTTCATTCTGTGGATAATCCCATGTTAACAGGATTTGATTTGATGCTTGATCATACTTCGCATCAAGACTGCTCGGATTTGATAGTTTATTATATTTTTTTGAAACTTCTTTAGGCTCACTACCTTTTATGGCATACTCGTAAATTATATTATCTTTAGGGGTATAATCACTTGCAAGCTGTGTAGTACCTTTTTCAATTGCTACCTTTTGAACAGTCTTTGGAACTGTAAAATCAGGTGTTTTAATATCTTTTGATACATATGTCATTAAATTTTTGAATAGCTTTTGGGCTATTTTTTGGTCATCTCCAGCAGGGATGTAATTTTTTTGCTCTTTATATCCAGTCCAAACAGCCGCGGTATAATTTGTGGTATAACCAGCAAACCACGCATCTGGTACTGCCGTTGAAGGGATCCCGTGTGCAGTTCTATAATCCTTATCATAGTTAGTTGTTCCGGTTTTACCAGCTACCTGTACTCCAGGGACTGCAGCAAGTTTCCCAGTACCGTAAGATTCCCTTACTACACTTTTCAGCATATCGGTAATCATGAATGCAGTATAATCCTTCATGACCACTTTTGACTCAGGAGCTGTTTTAATTTTTGTTCCGTCACGAAGCTCGATTTCTTTAACAGCATAAGGCTCAGTATAGATTCCGTTATTACCAAATGCACTGTATGCACCAGCCATTTGCGTTGGGGAAACCCCTGGATCAAGTCCTCCGATTGCATAAGATTCATAAATATTCGGAAGAGGAATTCCTAATCCTTCGGCAAAGGTCCTCGCTTTATTTAAACCCACCTTTTGAAGCGTTTGTATGGCTGGGATATTTCGAGACATCCCAAGTGCTACTCTCATCGACATCGTGCCCAAATAGGTGTTATTCCAGTTATTTACTGGTGTTCCATCAGAGTATTTGTAAGGAACATCCTCTAATGGGTAATATGTGCCCCATTTTAAATACTCTATCGCTGGGCCATAGTCCAGTATCGGTTTGATCGTAGAGCCTGGCTGGCGTCTAGTATCTGTTGCAAAGTTAAACCCACGTTGAACCTTTTGATTTCGACCACCGCCAATGGCTCTGATTTCTCCAGTTTTGGTATCCAATAAGGTAATCCCAGCTTGAAACTCATCATCAGGAAACTTGACGATATCATTTGAATTTAACATATTTTCAACATATGTCTGAGCATTAGGATCAAGGGTAGTATAAATTTTTAATCCATCAGAAAAAATATTTAAGTCTTTTCCGTATTTTTTTTCAACTTCATTGA
The DNA here is from genome assembly GCF_000242895.2 of Bacillus sp. 1NLA3E. Classification (NCBI taxonomy): domain Bacteria; kingdom Bacillati; phylum Bacillota; class Bacilli; order Caryophanales; family Bacillaceae; genus Bacillus; species Bacillus sp. 1NLA3E. The sequence continues at coordinate 3,198,197 of NC_021171.1, read as the reverse complement.
TAACCCGATCGACAAAGGAGTCATATGGGTTTTTATTTTTATTGCGTTTTTCCACCGGAACTAAAGTGGATTCTACTGGAACTGCTTGGGCTTGTTCCATTTCTTCTTTCGAAATAAACCCGTGCTGATGCATTAAAGATAAGACGATATTTCTTCTCTTCTCAGCCAGATCAGGGTGCCTGAAAGGATTGTAATTCTCTGGACTTTGTGGCATTCCAGCTAATAGCGCAACTTCGTAAAGCTTCAGATCCTTTAAAGGCTTATCAAAATAAATCTTTGCTGCTGTTTTTACTCCATGGGAGTTTTCAGACATCCAGATCTTATTCACATACATCTCGAAAATCTCGTGTTTCGTATATTTGCGCTCAAGTTGCACTGCCAGCCAAGCTTCTTGAACCTTCCGGGTAATGGTTTTTTGCGGTGTTAAGAATGAATTTTTAACAACTTGTTGGGTGATCGTACTTGCACCCTCAGAGCCAAAACCTCTCGTGAAATTGGCAATTACAGCCCCGCCTAAGCGGATGACGTCAACACCGTGATGCTTATAAAATCGAACATCTTCCGTGGCTAAAAAGGCATCTTCCACTTCTTTAGGAATATCCTCGTAGTCCACATAATCTCGGTTAACAGATCCTACCTCTGTTACAGGATTGCCATCTTTATCATAAATCTCCGATGGAATCGGATCCTTTAAAGCAGATTCGTCAAGTTTGGGCGCGTCCTTTACCATATATGCAAAGGCTGCAACCCCGGTTAACAAGCCAATAATTCCAAGTGCCACAATAATTAAGAAAATCTTTTTAAGTGTTCCTTTATTGGTCTTTTTTCCTTTTTGTTTACTGTTACCGGAAAGTTGCTTTTTGCGCTCCTCTCTCGTTTGATATTTATCTGACATCATTCAACGCTTCCTTTCTAAACTTTCAAAAAAGATATTAATGAAAACTATAAAGATCATCGATTACTTTAATATAGTCAATCCTCGGTCGAAAACCAAGCGAAAGGGCATGACTGTTATCGTTTATTTCTTCGAATGTGATTGATTTTCTTCCACCATCTGACATACGTTTCCAATATATTAGTAAGTGCTCTGCTGGGAGGAAAAAAACTTTCTCAAAGCTGGAAAAACGGATAATGACAAAACAAATCCCATCATGAGCCAAGACTGCTTTCATATGGTTTATTTGGTGTTCATGGAAATTTTTTAATGGAAAAGAAGATTCGAATTTAGTTTCCTTTGCTTCAAAGTCAATATATCTTCCTCTATAAATTCCATTATAATCTGTTGTTGATGCTTGTTTAAAGTAGGCCTCCTTAATTACTGCCGCACTTCTTTTTGGATAATCAACTTGAACGATTTGTACGGGTGTTGGTTTTTTATGGATGACTGCAATGTTATTTTCTAAGTAAAAACGATTTGTTTCGTTCAAATCTTCCTCTAATGTCATCCCACGATTACTGTAGGTGAAATTTTTTTCTTTTTTACGGAAGGTTTCCTGTTTTTCAGATGTCTGAGTAAAGCGTCTTCCGTTCGGATAATTAAAAATCATTTGATTTGCACCTCACAAACTACCTTTTATCATACCAAATATCATCGATTCATGGCTGAATAAAAAGAACTTTTTGTCCACAGCATAACAAATATATGATTCATGAAAGAGATGATGAAACCTTTGAAATTAAATCATATTAACATTTCAACCAATTCCATGATTTCAGAGACAATTAAATATTTTCATCCCATTTTATCAGAAACTAAAAAGAAAAACCTTGATAATATTTCACGAACAAAAGCATATTTGGATTTCTATCAACAATATCCGGAAATACCTTGGTCTTTTTTAGCTAGTATGGTTTCACGTAATGGTGGGTGGAACATGTGTGATCTTCATGGGAAATGGTTTCCAAAAATTATTCCGCAGAAAGTGAGAAACCTTTTGTTTATGACTTATGAGCGAGCGAATTGGCTAATCTTTCAAGATGCATTTCCACAAATGCTACTCTATCACTATTCGACGAAAATAGGGCGCCCGATGTTTCACCTTTTGCCTTTTTTTCATGTTTCTATCTTTATGGTTGAAGAATGGAATCTATTTTGGAATAAGCGAAATGAAAAGAGATTGATGACAGCACTTATCATTAATGAACAAAATGTAATCCAAAAACCGGTTATTGAGCATCCTGTTTATAAAGATAAGGTATTTCGGTCCGTATTCTTTTTATTTCAGGATTGGTTCCATTTTAGTTCTGTTTTGTTTCCGACTTGTGATGGGGAAATTTTTGGGGCGAGTGTGAATGGATTTAGGAAGGTTGATAATCGAATTGATCTAGGGAAAAGACTAGCTGATATTTTGTTTGCTCCTCATCTGTTTCCTTATTTTCTTGAATTTGCTTTGTATACAGAACATACAGGGTCAAGATATGATTATGAACAGTATTTTTTTGAAAAGAAACAGAGAGACACACCATTTTTGAGGGTAACATTTCCCGTTATCTCGCATCACATACATAAGTTTCAAGATTGGAGTATTCAAAACAAAGTTAAAAAAAAATGGTTTGTTGCTCCTAGCTCTGGGCAGGAGATTTTTTTATCAAATTGGTATAAAGGGAAACAGCGCCAATTACATGAATTAATCACAATCACTGAATTGCTGAAACCAACTTAAAAAATAGACTAGGTTAAAGCCTTGCCACTATGTTGATTGGAGGACCTGGAGCGAAAAATTAACAGGCAAGTTAAATAAAAAAAATAAAAAAGCTAAGCGTATGTGCTTAGCTTCCTTAATCGTTATCAGGTTGATGGCCGATCTGGACCTTCAAGCTTTTTATTGCCGTATCCAGGTTTTTTCTCTTCTAAATTTTTAGGTTGAACTTTATTCTCTTTGTTTTCATTTTTCATTTTTTAAACACCTCCGATTATATTGTTTTCAATTTCCCAATTTTTCATTCCGAAAAAAGAGTCGAAAACCTGCGATAATTTGAATAGGGTCTGATAAAAAACTTCTATCTTTGACGAATTCCTTCTAGTTTTGTCTAGGGTGAAGGAAGCCAGATATAAACAGCGAATAGATTAGATTACATAAAAGAAATTTGCAAGAGCTGTGAAGCATCAGGTCACGTGGACTTTACCAGATAAAAAGGAGGTTTTTTTATGAAAGAACCAATGATTTTTAGAACGGAACTTTTAAAGAGATTAAACAAAATTTATCGTCAATTAGAAGAATTAGAAGACGTTCTCCATTCCTCCTTTATAAAACAACAAGGAAACATCCTAAAACTGGAAAAGGATCGAATGGATCACTGCACTGGTAAAATTTCTGCACTTGAAGATGAAGTTCTTAGCCAAACAATAGAGAAACGAAGTGTAAAACCAGGAACTGAGAATAAAGGTAAGAAACTGACCACGAGCATTCACCTTGAACTTGGTTTTAAAAGCTTGTAATTTAATAAATACTAATAAGTAGCTCTGGTAATCAAAGCTACTTTTTTTATTTTTGCCTGTTTTCGTAATCTTTGCTTCTAGTTATTAAAAGAGAAGAGTGGTTGATTTCCACTCCAGGATGCTCGCTTTCCGCGGGGCGGGCGGTGAGCCTCCTCGGCGCTTAAGCGCCTGTGGGGTCTCACCTGTCCCGCTGCTCCCGCAGGAGTCTCGCACCTTCCGCTCCAATCAACTTTCATTTAAGAGGTTTCCTTTACAAAAAAACTATTTAAAAAAGGCTCTGTTAAACTCCCTCAGTTTAATGCGATTTTCTCCCGAATGCTCGCTAGAATGTTGATTTCCGTTCCAGGCGCTTCGCTTTCCACGGGGCGGGTGGTAAGCCTCCTCGGCGCTAAAGCGCCTGCGGGGTCTCACCTGTCCCGCTGCTCCCGCAGGAGTCTCGCGCCTTCCACTCCAATCAACATTGTTTAAAAATTAACCTTTAGCTTTAACACAGCCTTAAAAAACAACAATCTTTTAGAAAAGAGCCTTAGTTTTTAATCACTTGGTGCTTATATAAACAAAAAGACTGAAAATACAAAATAGCGGCAGACACCAAGATGTCTGCCGCTATAAACCATTTTGCTTTAATTATTAATAAGAATAGATTCTAGGCACCCCAAGAAAAGCCTGAAAATATATTAAAAAGAATTCTCAATAAGGGAATGATCTATATTGTCTTCAGGGATTTCTGCACCTAAAGACTCAAGCTCACGAACAAGATTTCTATAATCACATATGGAAATCTCATTTTGAATGTAAACTCTTTTGGCAAAGTCTAACAGTTCATTGGCGTTTTCTGTTTCATACTCTCGAAATTGAAAAAATTTTACTCTCAGTTCGTGAACGTTCATATACAATATTCCTCCTCCGTCGTTTTTACTATCGTAACATGAAAAATCCAATTTTCCTCATTTTTCAAAAATTGAGACTTCAGACAATTTCCCTCACAGTTTGACAAAAAACTTCATGTTTTTCCTTTTTAAAAAGGAAACCTCATTTCTCACCATTACGAATTATCCCACATAAAATGGAGTAATGAATAATGAGGAGGATGTTCGCCGATGAATGGCAGAAGAGATAGAAATCAATACTTTTATTATCCACCAGGGGGAATCGACCAAGGACAATATCCCGTTCCTATTGCTTATGAAAGCTATATAGGAAGGCAGCAACCGCCCCCCATTTATCCAGTTCCATACCCTCCACCACAAGGGAATCAAAATTGGTATCAACCTCAACAACCTTACAATATGAATGCTAATTATTTCCCAAATGCTTACCCCAATAATAACAACAACATTAATTCATATGCGGGACATCCCAATATGATGAATCATGAATTTTCACAAAGTGTTTTTCAAAATCCCTTGCAAGCAGAGGAAGAACCTTTTCAAGCTTACTATCCACAGCAAGTGATGAACCAAACTGGGGTTAATCAATATCCTAATCAAACGTTAATACCAAAACAACCTAGTGGAATTCATTCGATTATGAACTCTTTTAAATCTCAAGATGGGTCGGTAGATATGACTAAAATGGTTAATACAGCAGGACAAATGATGAATGCCGTTACTCAGGTATCGTCGATGGTAAAAGGTCTAGGAGGGATGTTTAAGGCTTAAATAGGATGAGTAAAATGGCGACCCGGTTTGTCGCCTTCTTTCTATTTATATGATTACAAACTATATAGGTATAGTTATTGTGGGTGATATTGACAATTCTCTTGAACAAAAGGAAAATGGGAAATAATCACCTTAATTAAAGGGGGAGGACTTTTGTTACGTCTAATTCAGAAAATGGTTGTTATTGTAGTACTTATTCTTTTCCTCTCTGCCTTACCTGAGATTATTTCTGTTAATAATGTCGAAAAGTCTTTAGAGTGGAACTGGACAAAGCTTCCTGAAATATATGGAAATTTTTTCGCGGAAATATCTAAAGGTAGTTTAGGAACATATCAATTAGGTTCTCAAACAAGAGCGATTAGTGGGGATATTGGAGATAATTTTGTTACTAGCCTCATTCTTATGGTTTCAGGTGTTGTGGTAGGCGTAATCATTAGTATAGTCTTTGGCATTTTTGTCAGTCGGTTCCGTTTAACAAGATGGTTTAGGCTGATCATGAATTTAATTGCAGCTATTCCAGATTTTATGTTAATTGTCATTTCATTATTTATTGCGATTAAGATTTATCAAATAACAGGATTTAGAATGATTTCACTAAGACCAGATGCAGGGCTATTAAATATGTGGTTTCCCATAATTCTTATTGCTCTGTCTCCTACACTTTATTTATTTAAGCTTGTCTCCTTAAAATATTATCAAACGAGCGGTGAGGATTACATTCGGACTGCAGTTTCAAAAGGGCTTAGCTCAAATTACATAAACTTTCAGCATGTTTTCAAAAATATTGAACCGTTTATTTTTGCAGAGTTAACAAAAATAATCTCGTTAGCTGTTGGTAACCTATTTATTATTGAATATTTATTGAATGTGCCAGGGATAACTAAATTTATCTTTCAAAGTAATCAAATTCAGCCAATTGCTATTGGTTTGTTTTCGATGCTACTGATTTCTCTAATTGTCTATTTTACTGTTAGCTTGTTATTCTATCTATTTAAACGAGGATTTCTCTATGAATAAATTTCTGCGAATAAATTACTCTTTATATGTGGGCGCTTTTTTTGTTGTCGTCCTTATTTTGCTTTCCATTATCGGTCCTTTACTTGCACCTCACACTTTAACCGAAGCTCTTGAAACTCATTACACAAACGGTAAAGTGTTTGCACCTCCGCTTGAGCCATTTAAGTCAAAGAATTTTCCGTTAGGTACGGACAAGTGGGGATATGACATGCTCTCCATGGTATTATTTGGATTACGCTATACCATATTTATCTCGATTATCATCACTGTAATTAAAATGTCTTTAGGAACTCTCGCGGGAATCTATATTGGAACATGGAAAAAAACTCCTGGATGGATGGAAGCGATTGAAAATGCATGGAGTTATGTTCCTCTTTTTTTAGTAGTCTATTTTTTCTTGAAGCCAATAACCTTTAATAGTCTAATAGACCCTAATACTCTGGTTTTCTATTTTATTTTGATTACCTCAATCATTAGCATTCCAAGTATTATTTCTTCTGTGAGGTTAAAGACGCAAGAAGTGTACAAATCTATTTTTATTGAGGCAGCTAGTACATTAGGAGCAGGGAGAAATAGAATTGTGTGGAAGCATATCTTTCCACAACTAAAAGAATCATTACTGGTGATGTTTATTTTGGAAATCGTCTTTTGTATGACGATTATGGGTCAATTGGCCCTAATGAATATTTTTGTGGGAGGAACATATGTTACATTCGATCCAATTATTTATCATTCTATTACAAAAGAACTAGCTGGATTAGTGGGGCAGGCTAGGGCGAATATTTATAGTAATCAACATGTGTTGGTTATTCCGCTTATTTCCCTATTAATAACGACGGTTTCTTTTAATATGCTTGCGAATGGCTTGAAAAACCGAATTCAGGCAAACTACCAAAGAACTCCATGGATAAAAACCGGGAATAATTCATATTCTCCCCCAATACGAAGGAAGAAAAGAGGTTGACGAAAGTCAACCTCAGATTCTCGAAAAAGGTTATTTTCTCAGAATTTTCATAGATTGCCTATGCTAAGAGACCTGTTGATATCCGCTCCAGGTGCTTCGCTCCAATCAACAAGTGGCAAATCAACCTAAAGGATTGCAACACAACTTATCCAACCTAGCTAAATGTGGCTCTGTGGCTCCCGTTTTTCCGCGACTCAAGAATTTTGGTCATCATAGCGACTCTTTGATTCCCATTTTTCCAAGACTCTTGAATTTTAGGGCAACATTGCAGCTCTTTGAGTCCCATTTCTCACGAGTGTCCTTGAATTCACCAAAGCTGTCCGAAATCGCCGCTTAGTGGGAACATATAAGTTCAGAAAACAACTTAATAAGGAAGGACCTTTTCAAGAAGAAACGAAAAATCGATTTATTAGTGAATCAAGCGTAGAAGGTGATCGTCTGGAACTAAATCATCAATAGACCCACATTCATATTCACTTTGGCTAGACACTTTTGGCTTAAACAATGATTTCACCACTTATTTTTATTATTTATTGATTGAGTGAAAGGTCTGTATTTGAACCGCTCTGTTGATTGGAGTGGAAGGCGCGAAGACTCCTGCGGGAGCAGCGGGACAGGTGAGACCCCGCAGGCGCTTTAGCGCCGAGGAGGCTCACCGCCCGCCCCGCGGAAAGCGAAGCGCCTGGAACGGAAATCAACAGACCAATTAAACAGCCTAATTATTATAAAAAATTAACGCGGTGAATTACTAAATTTTTCAGGTAAAATAATAGACTGTCGATAGTTTCTCGACAGCCTGAGGTTGACGAGAGTCAGCCTCTTTTTTTCTTACTCTTGATCAATGATGATTTTTTTTCCTGCTTGTTTGGGAACGCGAATTTCAAGTAGACCGTCTTTATAGCTGGCTTTCACGGCTTTCTCGTTTATTTGGAAAGGAAGCGAAATGGTTCTGCTTGTTTGTGAAAGAGATTGTCTTTTTCGATAAAGTTGATTGTTCTCGTCCGCTTCAGTGATGACCTCTTGATTATTCACGACGATAGACATGGCATTCCCTAGTACATTGATTTGAATTTGTTCTATGGTTACTCCTGGCAGCTTGGCGGTAACAATATGGTCCTTTTCATTTTCTGAAACGTCGATGGGGAAGGAATTTACCGGAAAGGGACTCTTAAAAAAATCATCGATGGTTTGTAATATTCCTCGCATCGGTTTCTCCTGAAAAAATTGGTTCATTTGCTTCATAATATCTCCGAAGTGTGTAGGATGTTCTTCATTATTAGGGTCAAACGGAAGTTTAGAAGTCATGACTCCTTGGCTCCTCTCATACAGAAGTTTGCTAACATTCTATGCATTTACCCAAAATGTGGTTCATTGACCAGATTGAAAACGTTTTATGAATATTTTTTGAAAAAATGAGTTTTGTGGCATTTATCACATTTTATTTTCTGAATCACCTGTATGATGTAACTGTAGATTGATTGAAAGTGAGGAGAAAACATGTTTTGTTATCAATGTGAACAAACTCCAACTGGCGGATGTACTGTTGTAGGAGTCTGCGGTAAAGACGAAACAATAGCTAGCCTACAGGACACCATTATTTTCGGATTAAAAGGGATTGCAGCTTATCGGACCCATGCAAACCAACTAGGATACACAGATGCATTTGTTGATAAAACCACTCAAGAAGCGTTATACATGACATTAACAAACTCTAATTTTAATGTGCAAGAACACATTAATATGGCAATGCAAGTGGGGCAAGCAGCTGTTAGAATGATGGAAGTACTAGATGAGGCTCATACCAGCCGTCTTGGAATTCCAGAACCGATCCGTGTGTCTCAGAATAAAATCGAGGGAAAAGCGATTGTCGTTTCCGGACATAATTTATTCGCTTTAGAAGAATTATTGAAGCAAACTGAAGGAAAAGGCATCAATATTTATACGCATTCAGAAATGCTTCCAGCTCATGGCTATCCAGCTTTGAAAAAATTCTCTCACCTAAAGGGGAATATAGGTAAGGCATGGTATGACCAACGTCGTTTGTTTGAGAAATTCCCTGGAGCAATTTTAGCGACAACTAACTGTGTAATGCCAATTAAAGGTTCATACGCTGATCGTATGTTCTCTTATGAGGTTGCTGGTTTAGAAAATGTACAAAAAATTGAAAACGATGATTTCTCTCCATTAATTAATCGTGCGCTTGAGCTTCCTGAAGCAAATATTGAGTCAGACGAAACCTTATTAACTGGATTCCATCATGAAACAGTACTTGGATTGGCTCCTGAAGTAATCGCAGCTGTTAAAGAGGGAAAAATTAAGCGTTTCTTTGTAATTGCTGGTTGCGATGCACCAGGTACAGGCGGTGAATATTACCGTGAGTTGGCAACATCTTTACCACCAGAAACAGTTATCTTAACGACTTCATGTGGTAAATTCCGTTTTAATGATGTGGACTACGGTGTTGTTCCAGGCACAGAGATTCCACGTTATATCGATTTAGGTCAATGTAACAACTCAGGCTCTACGGTGAAAATTGCCCTTGCTTTAGCAGACGCATTTGGCTGTTCTGTAAACGAGTTGCCAGTAAGTATCGTACTATCTTGGTTTGAGCAAAAAGCTGTGGCTATTTTGCTAGGATTATTCAGCCTAGGCATTCAAGATATTCGCATTGGACCAAAGGCTCCAGAATTCATTTCTGAAGGTGTCTTAAATGTACTTCAAGAGACTTTTAACCTTAAGTTGATTGGAAATGCACAAGAAGATATGCAAGCAATGTTAAATGCTTAATTAACACAAATAAAAAAAAAACAACCGCCTTTACCTCTCTGCGGTTGTTTTTTTTTTCTAAAAAATTTCATCCAATAGAACCTGAGGGTCTAGGATCATGTCCCCGTTTGCATTAACTTCAATCAGCTCTTCTTTTTTCATCTTGGTGAGTGTGCGGCTGACTGTCTCTCTAGTTGTACCTATCATGTTGGCGAGGTCTTTGTTGGTGAATTCTGACTTTAACAATATTCTTCCATCCTCAAACATGGTTCCATTCTTTTCAGCCAGTCTAACAAGTAGTTTAATAATTTGTTCGTAAGTATTATTTAATATTTGTTCTTCTAAGCGGTCCTGTAAATCAATGATTTTTTCTCCAAGCACCTTAAATACTTTAATACATAAATGTGGATTTTCTATTAAAACCTTTTCAAATTGATCAATTGGTACAACCACAAGTTTTGAGTTTTCAATTATTTCTGCAAATGCAGGATATTCACCTTTTCGGAAAAAGCCAACGTGAGGAAACATTTCTCCAGATTTAGCTATGGCCACGATCTGCTCTCTTCCACTTGAATCACTTTTATAAATTTTTACTTTGCCTTCAAAGATGAAATAAACATTTGTTAGAGGGTCACCTTGTAAAAAAGCATGAGTATTTTTTTTCCAGTCTCGTGCAATGGCAATGTCCACAATTTTTGCAAGCTCTTGATCATTTAAATCTCGAAACAAGCTGAATTTGGAAAGAACCATTTTAATTTGATCTTTTTTCATTATTTCACCTCAGTGCAAAATCCTTATGTCTTTTTATATTGTAACAAATAAATAACGGAAATCATCAATTTTCGACAAAATCTATTTTTTTGAAAAGGCTCTTTTAAACTAGAGTGTTGATTTCCGTTCCAGGCGCTTCGCGCACCTTAGGGGCGAGCGGTGAGCCTCCTCGTCGCTAAAGCTCCTGCGGGGTCTCACCTGTCCGCTGCTCCCGCAGGAGTCTTCGCGCCTTCCACTCCAATCAACATTGTGCAAAAAATCAACATTGAGTTTTACCCAGCCTATGAAAAAAGGGAACAAACGATATCCCTATCAATTATTATTTTTTTAGGACAAATATGGTAACGATTAATTTTGGCTGTTCTCTTTTTTTGCGAACGCTCATTCGCTACAATAGAAGCATCGAGGTGAGAACGTTGAAAGGAAGAAAAAATTTACAGGAAGTAATCAAACTTTTAAAAGAGAGTAAAGATTTTAATGAGAATATTAAACTTTGGCATACAATTGAGGCAAAGGAGGCCAAAACTGCCTCCTTACCGGATGGTCTTCACCCTAAACTTGCAAAAGCACTAGAACAGCGAGGGATTAACCAATTATATACGCATCAATTTTCTGCTTACCAGTCGGTTACCAACAATTGTAGTATCGTAGCGGTCACTCCAACTGCATCAGGGAAAACACTCTGTTATAATTTGCCGGTTATCCAAACACTAATGAATGATCGACACGCGAGGGCTCTTTATATGTTCCCTACGAAGGCGTTGGCGCAGGATCAAAAAAGTGAGTTGAACGAATTAATCCAAGAAGGGGACTTGGATCTTAATTGCTATACGTATGACGGTGACACTGCTGCTAATATTCGCCAAAAGGTTCGCAGAGCTGGTCATATTGTAATTACCAACCCAGACATGCTTCACTCAGCTATTCTTCCTCATCACACAAAATGGGTTTCCTTATTTGAGAATCTAAAATACGTGGTTATCGACGAGCTTCATATTTATCGCGGCGTTTTTGGAAGTCATGTGGCCAACGTGATTCGGCGCTTAAGGAGAATTTGTCATTACTATGGCAGCGACCCTGTGTTTATCTGTACTTCTGCGACGATTGCTAACCCGCTCGAATTAGCTGAAAGACTAACTGAAAAACAAATGACATTAATTGACAATAATGGTGCCCCAAGCGGAAGAAAGCATTTTCTTTTTTATAATCCGCCGGTAATCAATAAACCGCTTAACATCCGCAAGAGTGCTACTCTTGAAGCAAAGAGGTTGGCTGGGGAACTGTTAAAAAATAAAATCCAGACGATTGTGTTTGCAAGAAGTAGGGTTAGGGTTGAAATTCTTCTAACCTATTTAAAGGAATTAGTAAAATATCAATTAGGCCCTAAGTCGATAAGAGGGTATCGGGGTGGATATTTACCGACAGAACGAAGAGAAATAGAAAAGGGACTCCGGTCAGGGGAGATTTACGGAGTAGTAAGCACCAATGCTCTCGAGCTTGGAGTGGATATAGGGCAGCTTCAGGTTTGTATTATGACCGGATATCCTGGTTCGATTGCAAGTGCCTGGCAGCAGGCAGGAAGGGCAGGGAGACGCCATGAGGAGTCGCTCGTTATTCTTGTCGCCAGCTCAAGTCCACTAGATCAGTATGTGATTCAAAACCCTGATTATTTCTTTAAACGAAGTCCAGAGACGGCTAGAATTAACCCAGATAACCTAATTATTCTTGTCGATCATATGAAATGTGCGGCCTATGAGCTTCCGTTTAGAAATGGGGAGCTGTTCGGGACGGTTGAAACAGAAGAAATACTTGAATATTTGACCGAAGAAAGAGTTCTTTATCAAAATGGAGATAAATGGTATTGGATGAATGATTCTTTTCCGGCACATAACATCAGTCTGCGGTCGGCATCACAGGAGAACGTTGTCATTATTGATCAAACTGAGGTTGGAAAAGCTAAGGTAATTGGGGAAATGGACAGGTTTTCAGCGATGACACTACTCCACGAAGAAGCAATTTATCTCCATCAAGGCATACAGTTTCAAGTAGAAATGCTTGATTGGGATGAAAAGAAAGCGTTTGTCCGAGAGGTAGAGGTAGATTATTTTACAGATGCTAACTTAGCAGTACAGCTAAAGGTGCTTGAAATAGATAAAGAACGTTCTGAAGCCGCATGTCAGTTAGGTTACGGTGATGTAAGTGTCCAGGCAATGGCGACGATTTTTAAAAAAATTAAATTTGAAACTCACGAAAATATCGGATCAGGACCAATTAACTTACCGGAGGAAGAATTGCATACAAGCGCAGCCTGGATCTCCTTACAGGAGGATTTAAATAGTTATAGTGAAGAACGCATCGAGCAGGGCTTAATCGGGACGGCTCATGCCCTAAAGTCGATTGTCCCTTTATTTGTTATGTGTGACCCCCAGGATATTCACGTAGTTCCACAAGTTAAGGCAGCACATAATGAAAAACCAACGATTTTTTTCTATGATCGCTATCCAGGAGGTATTGGTTTAAGCGATAAGATTTACGGTGGAATCGAGTTTGTTTTAACTGAAACAACGCGGATGATTGAACATTGCCAATGCGAACATGGCTGTCCTTCTTGTATTGGAACCGACACACAGGACCATTCCGCAAAGGATGATGTCCTAAAAATCTTGAAATTATTTATGCCAAGGGCAGTGTAATGGAGGGAGAGCAATGTCTTTAAAGAAAAAATTGAATCGATTAAAGCCTCACCTTGGCGTTATGGAAAAAGAAAAAACCGAAAGAATCCTAGATTCTACAACTGCTATTCCTTATCTTGATGAGTGGGAAAAGGAGCAGGTAAAACCCTTTTATTTTGACAATGATTATTGTTTAGTTAGGGAAGTAACCTATCCACTATCCTATCAATGTGGAAAATACCCGTTTCTAGATTTATTCACTGCGGTCCAGGCATGGAATGAAGGTGAGGTGAACCATCCTTTATCTGCGGCAGGTCACAAGCCAGAAGACTTGTTTTTCTTTGATACAGAGACCACCGGGTTAGGGGGAGGGGCAGGAAACACGATTTTCTTGCTTGGTTATGCTCGGGTAACAGATTCTCAGATTACGGTTAAACAGCACATTTTGCCGCATCCCGGTGCTGAGATTGCCCTTTATCAAAGCTTTTTGGAGTGTGTTGATTACAAAACACTTGTTACTTATAATGGTAAGGCTTTTGATTGGCCACAAGTAAAAACAAGACACACATTAGTGAGGGACCATGTTCCGAAGTTACCTGAATTTGGCCATTTTGACTTATATCATGCTTCAAGAAGAATGTGGAAACATAAATTAGAAAAGATGAAGCTATCAATCGTTGAAAAAGAGGTACTTGGAATTGAAAGAAAGGATGATGTTCCTGGTTTTCTAGCGCCAATGATTTATTTTGACTTTCTCGAACGAAAACAGCCTGAAGGCTTAATTGGAATCCTCAAACACAATGAACAAGATATTTTATCATTGATTTCCTTGTATATTCACCTTTCTTTTCAACTTTTAAGGTTGGACCAGGATCAGACTTCACAGGAAACCTTTGAAGTGGGGAAGTGGTTTGCAGCGTTAGGACAGTCCTCCATAGCAAAGGATGCCTTTAAGGGGCTAGTTAATGATGACCCAACTGATAGCTTTAAGGCAATGCATGCTCTTGCTTTTGAACATAAACGAAGCAAGGAATGGAGCAACGCAAGTCTATTATGGCAGAGGGTAGCGGAATGCGGTCCGCCTACCATGCAAATCGAAGCGTGTATTGAACTTGCAAAAATATATGAACATCGGCAGAAAGATATTGAACTTGCCTTGAGGTTTAGTGAGCAAGCCCACCGTGTCTGCAATAAAGTCACAATTCTGAAGGAAGATCGTTTATTTCAGGAAATTGAAAGACGACTCACCAGATTAAGAAAAAAAAGCTCGAAAAGTATCAAGACAATATCGAGGAGCTAGAATAGTTGTTATGTTTAAATTTTTGTGACAGAAAGTTCACAATTTAACGGCAAAAAAACATAAACTTTATATTGTATGTCAATGGAAATCGAGTTAAAATGTTAACTTGTATGGAATTGTTCCAACGAATTTTAATGTGGAGCTGGTAAAGTGTATAAAGCAATATTGGTTTTGTTTTTTGCTGTCGTTTGTTTAACTGCCATTTTATTTACTAGTCTAAAAGATAGTTTTTATAGCATGCTTTAGGGTAAAATAAAAAATTAAAAATAGGTAGAGAATGGATGGTCTCCTGAGTTGTTTTAAGGTTGATCTTGCCTTACATCGCCTATTTAATGATTTATTTAACATAAATAGGTTTTTTCATTAGTACAAGATTCCCATGTCTGTCATAGGCTATTAATGTAAATAGTCTTAAACAGAAAGGAGGACCTTGTATGCATCCTATGCACTGTCAATGCCCAACATGTTGCTTACCGCCAATTGTTCATCCAGCAAAATGTTTTGTGAACAATACTTGTCAAAACTATATCGTACCCCATATCCATCCTTCTCATACTACTAATGTAAATCATGAGTTCTATGCGCATCAGCATCATTATCCGCATACTGAATCATTTGTAAACGAAGTGAGCCACCAACATTTTAATGTTGGACCTGGACCGGTTCCTAGACCTTTTCCAGGAGCTGGACCTTACTGGGGTTAATCGTAATAAAAGAAACAAGGGCTATTAAGCCCTTGTTTTGTTTCGTTATGTAGCCTAAAATGAAATAAATATAGGAGATCTTGAATAGAAAATAATAGTTCGTAAGAATGATACATAATTAAGAGAAATAGAATGGTAAAGGAGTCTTCATTCGCTTGGTAAAAGTTGTTGCGGTTTCTGGATATAAACCCTTTGAACTTGGAATTTTTCAAGCTAACCACCCAGCTGTCGGCTTTATCAAGAAAGCCATTCGAAAAGAATTGGAGCAGCTTTTGGAAGAAGGTTTAGAGTGGGTCATCATAAGTGGCCAATTAGGTACTGAACTTTGGGCAGCCGAGGTGGTTTTTGATCTGCAAAATGATTTTCCATCGTTACAACTCGGAGTCTTTACTCCCTTTTTGAAACAAGAGGAAAGTTGGAAGGCGCAAAATAAAGAATCATATGAATCCGTGTTGATTCAGGCGGACTATGTTGACTCCATATCAAAAAAGCCTTACGAGGGAGCCTGGCAATTTCGTCAAAAAAATCAATTTTTTGTTAAAAAAAGCGATGCGCTTCTTCTTTTTTACGACCAAGAGAAAGATGGAAGTCCTAAATTTTTATACGAGTATTCCAAACAATATAAAGAGAGCCACCCTTATGACCTCCGCTTAATTGGATTTGATGACTTGCAAATATTGGTGGAGGAAGAACAGGGTGAGCAATATTAATGTGAAATAAGAAAGAAAAATTGACAAACGTCTTTATTTTTGGAACAATATAATGTAATGATTGGGGATATACTGAGGTGAATGTAATGCTATCAGATAAATTTAAATTAACAGCAAAAGATATTTTGGAAAAAGAGTTTAAAACGGCAATGCGTGGTTATAAACAAGAAGATGTAGACAAATACTTAGATTACATTATTAAAGACTATGAAGCTTTCCATCAAGAGATTGAAGAATTACAACAAGAAAATTTACGGTTAAAGAAACAATTGGATGAATCTTCCCGACGTCAAAATACCCAACCTCAAGCAGCAGTTGGTACAACTAATTTTGATATTTTGAAGCGGTTATCAAATTTAGAGAAGCATGTTTTTGGAAGTAAATTATACGATTAATAAAACTTTGGCAGATTTTCTTGTAAATACCATTGCGATTAACTTCTAGATTTCATATAATAAGCAATGTAGTCTTTAATAACGTTCGGGTAATCGCTGCAAGAAGCTTTTGCTACTTGTAGAGGAAAGTCCATGCTCGCACGAGCTGAGATGCTCGTAGTGTTCGTGCCTAGCCAATTCATAAGCTAGGGCAGTCGAGAGGCTGACGGCAGGGAAAATGCCTAAGTCCGTTAAGGATATGGCATGAATACCTTTAAAGTGCCACAGTGACGTAGCCTCTTCAGAAATGGAGAGGGTGGAACGAGGTAAACCCCACGAGCGAGAAACCCAAATAATGGTAGGGGCACTTTCTCTGAGGAATTGAACAAGGAGAAGGACAGGTTGATTTTCAATCTGTAGATAGATGGTTACCACCGGAGTACGAGACTTTGGTCGTTTGCAGTACGAAGGAACAGAACATGGCTTACAGAACGTTATTAAAGGGTTGTTTGAGTTTAGAAGTTAGTTAGCTCTCCTTTTCGGAGAGCTTTTCTTGTATTTATCGATAAATTGGACAATAATGAAAATGTACATAAATGTATTAATCTCAGTAAGGGTGAAAAAATGACAAATTTTGATTTGATTGCAACTTCTGCAATGGGGCTAGAGGCAGTGGTTGCCAAAGAAGTCCGTGATTTAGGATATGAATGTACAGTCGAAAACGGTAGAATTTCTTTTAAAGGTAATGAAACTGCCATAGCCCGAACTAATCTTTGGCTAAGGACTGCTGACCGAGTTAAGATTAAAGTAGGAGAATTTCGGGTCACAAGCTTTGATGAGTTATTTGAGAAAACAAAAGCACTTGCTTGGGAGCAATTTCTCCCTGAAAACGCTGAATTCCCGGTATCTGGAAAATCAGTGAAGTCAAAACTTTTCAGTGTGTCTGATTGTCAAGCGATTGTAAAAAAGGCCATCGTTGAACGTATGAAAAGACATTACAAAAGAAATGGTTGGTTTGATGAAAATGGTCCAAAATATAAAATAGAGGTAGCACTACTAAAAGATATTGCCACCCTTACTATTGATACAAGTGGAGTGGGGTTACATAAACGTGGGTATCGTGTTGATCAGGGCGAGGCTCCATTAAAGGAGACCTTGGCCGCTGCCTTGATTCTAGTAACGAATTGGTCACCAGATCGGCCTTTTATTGATCCTTTTTGTGGATCAGGGACAATTCCAATCGAAGCCGCATTAATTGGTCAAAATATTGCACCAGGATTTAACAGAGAATTCATCTCTGAGACTTGGCCAATCATAACACCAACCATATGGGACGAGGCGAGAACAGAAGCAGAGGATTTAGCAAATTATGATCAGCCATTAGACATTACTGGGGCAGATATTGACCACAGAATGGTGAAAATAGCTGAAGAAAATGCTTTTGAAGCAGGGCTCGGAGACCTTGTTACTTTTAAACAAATGAGGGTACAGGATCTCACAGTGAAAAAGGATTATGGTGTAATCGTTGGAAATCCACCATACGGGGAACGCCTTGGCGAAAAACAAGCAGTTGAAAAAATGTACCGGGAAATGGGTCAAGTATTCGCTGATTTAGATACTTGGTCGATTTATATTTTAACTTCACATCCTGAATTTGAAACTTTATTTGGTAAACCCGCCACCAAGAAGCGAAAACTTTTCAACGGTTTTATTAGAACTGATCTATACCAATATTGGGGAAAAAGACCACCACGTACGAATGAATAAGCATAAAATCGCTTCAAGCTGAATAGAATAAAATTATATTTTTTCAGTGTAGGGGGTATAATTGTGGTTCCCATTCAGATTGATTTTAATAAAATTTCTAAAGCCTTAACGGAGTCTTTGGAAATGGTGAAACAAATGCAGTCTGTTCCACATTCAGCATTAGAACAAATAGAGTCAGCTCAAAAACAGTTACAGCAGGCCTTAACCTATAAATTATCACGGTAGACAAGCTAGTAACAAACAGGGACTGTTTCCCGACAGGGACAGATCCCTATTTTCTTTTTCGGAGGTCGTTTATGGAATTAAGTCGCTTACCCTTTACGTTAACAAAAACAGAATCTTTCTATGATCGGTTAAATGATTGGATTGGTGATGTTTTTTATGATTTATTACCTGAAGCAGGTTTTGAATTAAGAGATGAACAAATCTACATGGCTTTTCAGGTTGAAAAGGCTTTTAAAGAAAAAAAGGTGATGTTTGCTGAGGCTGGAGTGGGTACAGGAAAAACGTTTGTCTATCTTTTGTATGCACTTTGTTATGCTCGGTATACAAATAAGCCAGCCATTATTGCTTGTGCAGATGAAACCTTAATTGAGCAACTTGTAAAAAAAGAAGGAGATATTGCCAAGCTTGAAAAGGCATTAGGCCTAACTGTTGATGTTCGGCTGGCAAAATCGCGCGATCAGTATATATGTTTAAATAAGTTAGATGCCTCAATTTATCAAGATCAATCAAGCACCTTTAGTGATATTTTTGAAGATCTTCCATCATTTGTTCACAGTGGAGCTTCGATGCAGTCGTTTCATCCTTATGGTGATCGTAAAGATTATTCTGACCTGACTGATGAACAGTGGGGCAGCATTTCTTGGGATTCCCTACAGGATTGTTTTTCTTGTGAGAAACGGCAACGTTGCGGGCAAACTTTACATCGTGATTACTATCGTAGCGGTGGAGATCTCATTATTTGCTCGCAGGATTTCTACATGGAGCATATTTGGACAAAGGAATCTCGGAAACGGGAAGGGCAGCTTCCACTCCTTCCAGATGGAAGCTGTGTAGTGTTTGATGAAGGTCATCTACTAGAGTATGCAAGTCAAAAAGCGCTGACTTTTAAATTAACAGATAAGACGCTAGAAACCCTACTTGAAAAAATAGCTGGAAATGATATTCGTGAAAAAACATTGTATATCATCGAATCAGCTATATCGTTAAGTCAGGAGTTTTTTACAGGTTTAACAAACTACTCAAAATACACAGCTGGTTCTGAGAAAAAGACGATAATTAAATCACGGGAATTGTTAAAACTCGGAAGTAATCTTCTTGAAACTCTTCAATCACTTGAAGAGGAATTGGTTTTTGAAAGTGAGTTATTTGTTATAAATGAATACGATCTAAAGATAGTAGAAGAGTATTTAGAACAAATGACGTATTCACTATCTCTATTTTTAGGAAATGTAAATGGAATTACTTGGTTGGAAGAAAATGATGAGGATCGAACTCTTGTAATCATGCCTCGATTAGTTAAGGACATTATGAAAGATGAGGTATTTTCGCAGGAAAAACCGTTCATTTTTTCATCTGCCACTCTTTCAGAAAGTAAATCATTTGAGTATATGGCCAACAGCTTGGGTATTGAAGATTACTTGTCCTTTTCAGTTCAGTCACCATTTGATTACGAAGAAAATATGAAGATTCATTTGACTAAGTTTGAAAAGGATCATTTAGAAGCAAAGGCTTTATATATTCTAAATCAATTAACAGCTTCCGAAGGAGGTTCTCTCGTTTTATTTTCTAATAAAGCGGAGCTATCCTTTTTTAAGGAATACATAGACGGAAAGGTTGATTTTCCAGTCTATTTTGAAGGTGATGCTGAAATGAGTACCCTTGTTTCTCATTTCCAAAATGAAACCCATTCAGCTTTGTGTTCCGTTCATTTATGGGAAGGACTTGATATTCCAGGAGCATCACTCCAGAATGTGATGATCTTTTCTCTACCGTTTCCACCAATGGATCCAGTATTTACTGCAAAACGGGAAGGAACAAAAGATCCATTCCATGAAGTGGATCTTCCTTATATGCTGCTTAGGCTCCGCCAGGGAGTTGGCAGGTTAGTTCGGACAAGCACCGATGAGGGAGAAGTCCATATCTTAATTGACGACGATTTGGATCATGAGATTGTAGCTAAGATTAAGGGGATTTTACCGGTAGCAGTAATAGAAAATTAAAAAAAGCACAGTCTGGTTTGTATTTGCAAATCTAGACTGTGCTTTTTTGGTTATTTTTTCATGAAGGTTATTTTCCAATGGTTGCTGTCAATTTCTACGGCGTCATATTCAAACCCTTTGGCTTTCATGACAGCGAATAAAGGAACAGGCTGGAACGGTGCATGGAGAACGAGACTGTCATGTTCCTTTAGTTCAGCGATTGTTTCCATAATTTTCTGGAAGGGGTCTGAGTTATTCTTAATATCTTCCCGAACATCCATTTCAATTACTCTATTTTCCATCTTAAACACTCCTATTTGTTATTTTCAATATATCTATCGTAATTATTTTTACCGAAAAAATGAGTGATAAGCATCACGAAATCAAATAAATCCTTGAGAAAACCATATTCGTTCCTTTTAAATCGTGTTTTATCCAAAATAAACATCAGTTGTGCTTAATATCACACCTTGATGGTGAGGTAACTCACAAAGCTGTCACATATTTATGTCTAAAATAAGGACAGTAGAAAACAGAAAGGAAGTGTGAGATATGGACAACAATCGCGGAAATCAAGGGAAACCAAAAACAAAAAACGCACTTTTAAAATCCATTCTTATAACAGTATGTATACTAAGTTTCACAGTATTACTCACAGGGGGGTTCTGGATCTTTAAAGATATGGCACCACGCCCTATGGAAGTAACAAGTAAACAAGGGGACGTCATCCTTACAAAGCAATCAATAATGGGTGGTCAAGCCGTTTTTCAAAAATACGGATTGATGGATTATGGAACGGTATTAGGCCATGGATCTTATATGGGTCCGGATTATACGGCAGAAGCACTGAAAGTTTATACGGAAGGTATGCAGGATTTTAAAGCGGAGAAACAATTTGGAAAAAGCTTCTCTAACCTTTCAAAGGATGAACAAGCGGTTATTAAGGCAAAGGTTATTGAAGAGATGCGTCAGAATCGTTATGAGGCAAATAAAGATAAATTGATCCTTACTGATGCGCAGGTTTTTGGTGTAACGAAGGTAAGAGATTATTATAAAGGTGTATTTACAAAAGGTGATGGTTGGGGACTTAAGGCAAAGTTAATTAAAGAAAATGATATGCCGAAAAGTGATCGAGCATGGGTTTCAGAAGGTGACCAGATTAAACAGATTTCTGATTTCTTTTTCTGGACAGCTTGGCTTTCTAGCACTGAGAGAATAGGAGATGATATTACATATACGAATAACTGGCCATATTATGAAGATGCCGGGAATCATATGTCATTCTCATCTGTTTGGTGGAGTGGTGCAAGTGTAACGCTATTAATCTTATTTGTAGGTATCATTCTTTTCATCTTCTATCGTTACCATCTTGGCATGAAAGAAGCTTATACAGAAGGTAATTTTCCACGGATTGATCTTAGGAAATTACCGGTAACAAATTCACAGTTAAAATCGGGTAAATATTTTGTCATTGTTGTTGCCTTATTCTTTGTTCAATCTATGTTTGGGGCATTGTTGGCCCATTATTATACAGAGCCTAACAGCTTCTTTGGAATCAAATGGATTTATGATATCCTACCTTTTAATATTGCCAAGGGCTATCACCTCCAATTAGCTATTTTCTGGATTGCAACTGCTTGGTTAGGTATGGGTATTTTCATTGCCCCTCTTGTAGGTGGTCATGAACCAAAACGCCAAGGTTTGCTTGTAGATATCTTATTTTGGGCATTAGTTGTGCTAGTGGTAGGTAGTATGGTTGGTCAATGGCTTGGTGCTAACGGATATTTAGGGAATAATTGGTTCCTACTTGGGCATCAAGGTTGGGAGTATCTAGAACTTGGCCGAATTTGGCAAGTGATCCTTGCAACAGGTATGATTATTTGGTTATTCATCGTTTATCGAGGAATTAGAAGTGGTTTAAAACGAGAGACAGACAAAGGTGGATTAATCCATTTACTGTTTTATTCAGCGATTGCGGTGCCATTTTTCTACCTATTCGCATTCTTAATCAACCCTGGGACTCACTATACATTTGCAGATTACTGGCGCTGGTGGATCATCCATCTTTGGGTTGAAGGAATATTTGAAGTATTTGCCGTGGTAGTAATCGGTTTCTTGCTTGTTCAAATGAACCTAGTAACAAAGAGTTCAACTGTAAAAACGTTATATTTCCAATTAATCCTTCTGCTAGGAAGCGGTGTAATTGGAATTGGACACCATTATTATTATAATGGCTCATCAGAAGCTTGGATTGGCATGGGGGCTGTTTTCTCAGCTTTAGAGGTTATCCCGTTAACTCTATTAATCTTAGAAGCATATGATCAATATAAGATGATGCGGGATGGAGGAATCGATTTCCCTTACAAAGGAACTTTCTGGTTCTTGATTTCTGTTGCGATTTGGAATTTAGTTGGTGCAGGAGTGCTTGGTTTCCTTATCAACTTGCCGGCTGTTAGCTATTTTGAGCATGGACAATTCTTAACCCCAGCCCATGGACATGGTTCCATGATGGGTGTATATGGAATGTTTGCCTGTGCAGTGCTCTTATACTCATTAAGAAACATTGTAAAACCAGAAAAATGGAATGATAAGTGGATTAAATTCAGCTGTATTATGCTAAATGTTGGCTTAGCTGGAATGATCCTAATTTCGTTACTTCCCGTTGGATTTTTACAAGTAAAAGAAGCGTATAACCAGGGTTATGCAGCTTCACGTGCATCATCATTCTTGCAAAAAGACATTGTTCAAAATCTATTAACGATCCGAGCAATTCCGGATACGATCTTCTTAATAGGTGTCGCAACATTATTGATTTTCTGTATTAAAGCAATGTTCAACTTACGCAAAGTGACGCATAAAGAGAATGAGCCACTGCCAGTAAAAGATTTGTCTATTGATGAAGACTAATTAATAAAAAGCTCACTTTTTAATTAAAGTGGGCTTTTTTGTCAAATTACCTCTGTGGGAATATTTAGGGTTACTACCTAAATTTATGATAAAATGGTTGAAAACCATATTAGGAGGAAAAAATAATGTCCATGTCATATAGACAAGTTGAAAAGGAATTCCTCGATTATGTAAAAAAAATGACTGCATATAATGAAGCGTTAGCTCTCATTTATTGGGATTTACGTACCGGTGCACCAAAACAAGGTGTGGAGCAACGTTCTGAAGTAATTGGCATGCTTTCAGCTGAAGTGTTTCAAATGTCTATTTCCCAGGAGATGTCGGCTTTTATCGTCGAGCTCTCCCAAAAAGAATTGTCCTTAAAATTACAAAAATTATTAGAGGAATGTAAAAAGGAATATAACCGTAACAAAAAAATTCCTCCTGAAGAATATAAGGAATATGTTATTTTGCAATCAAAAGCTGAAAGTATTTGGGAGGAAGCTAGAGCTACCTCAGATTTCGGAAAATTTCAGCCATACCTTCAGAAATTAGTTGAAACTACGAAACGATTCATTGATTACTGGGGTTATAAAGATAATAAATATAATACACTGTTGGATTTATACGAACCTGGTATCACAGTGGAAGTGTTGGATGATGTATTTGGAGAATTGCGAAAAGAAATCATTCCACTAGTGAAGAAAATATCTTCTTCGCAAAACAAGCCAAAAACAGATTTTTTATTCCATTCCTTCCCGAAAAATAGCCAGCGTGAATTTACTTTGGAAATTCTTAAGCAGATGGGTTACAACTTTAATGGAGGACGTCTTGACGAGACTGTACATCCATTTGCGATAGGGATCAACCCAGGGGATGTCCGTGTCACAACTAGGTATGACGAAAATGACTTCAGAATGGCAGTGTTTGGAACCATACATGAAGGTGGTCATGCGCTCTATGAACAAAATATCTCTCCGGAATTGATTGGAACCCCATTATGTACGGGGACATCAATGGGGATTCATGAATCACAATCCTTGTTTTATGAAAATTTCGTCGGGCGAAGCTATTCTTTTTGGGAAAATAACTACGATTTATTAAAACATTTTTCTAATGGTCAATTTAATGATATAAAGCTTGAGGATTTTTACCGGGCTATTAACGAGTCTAAGCCCTCGCTAATCCGAATCGAGGCAGATGAGTTAACCTATCCATTACATATTATGATTAGATATGAGATTGAAAAAGGATTATTTAATGATGAAATTGAAGTAAAGGATCTCCCACAGGTTTGGAATGACAAGTATGAAGAATATTTAGGGGTTCGGCCAAAAAATGACGGAGAGGGTGTCCTTCAAGATGTGCATTGGGCAGGAGGCAGCTTTGGGTACTTTCCATCCTATGCTTTAGGCTATATGTATGCGGCACAATTTAAATCTTCCCTGTTAAAGGATATTCCTAATTACGACGAACTATTGGCAAAAGGGGACTTATTGCCTATTAAGGAGTGGTTTACAAAGCAGGTTCATCAATTTGGAAAAATGAAAAAGCCACTTGAGATTATCCAAGATGTCACAGGTGAAAGTTTGAGTGCAAGATACCTAGTCCAATATCTTAAAGACAAATACAGCAATGTGTATCATTTATAGATTGAATTGAAACTTTTTAATAGAAAAAAACCGCTTTGGATAAAAATCCATAGCGGTTTTTAGTATTTACTCAGGCACTTTGAGCTTTTCTTGTTGTCTAGCTCCAGCGCCTAGGGGCTCGGGGGCATAAGCCAATCCGCCAAGAAGGTTAAAGAACAACCTTCTCGCCAGCTCGTCTTATGCCTGTCGCCCCTGGGCAAGGCGCTTCCGCTTTTCTTTTTACCAAGTTTTAAATCCAGGTGATCCTGGAGGTGAATTTTGGATAATATCAGTAAGCGGGATGGTATAAGCAAATAGAATTAATAACGCTGTAATACCAAGCCAGAGTTTCCAATTCTCGAACACCATTGGAGTTTCACCAGCAGTTTCATCCACTTCTCCGATAGGGAATTCTTCTTCACCTTTAGGTGCAAAGAAAGCTAGATTAATAAATATATAAAGCATAAGGATGATAGACATGAATAGAATGGTTCCCCCAACAGCTTGAGCGATTTGATATGGAACCCACTCAGCAGCCTGTGCAGAACCAGCATACTCAGAAAAAGCAGAACGACGAGGCGCTCCAAGTAATCCAGCAGCATGCATAGCTCCAGACATAAAGGTCATTCCAATTGCCCAGAAGATCCCTTGTAAAATTGCCAATTTATTCATCGCTTTGGTAAGTTTTCTACCAGTTAAATGTGGTACTAACCAATAGGAAACTCCGAAAAATGTTAATGCTACAGCAGTTGCCACAGTTAAATGGAAGTGACCAGTAACCCAGATTGTATTGTGAACAACTTGGTTCATTTGGTGAGAAGCATTAACCATACCACCGGCACCAGCTGGAATGAAAGCAAGCATCCCGATAAATGGAACTGTAAAACGGGCATCTCCCCATGGAAGTTTTTTCACCCATCCAAATAATCCAGTTGAACCTTTTGAACGTCCATAAGTTTCAAATGTCGCGAACAAAGAGAATGCAGTCATCAAAGACGGAATAATAACTAAAAATGTTAATACAACTTGAAGGAACTTCCAAGCTGGATCAATTCCTGGCTCAACTAATTGGTGATGAAAGCCAACCGGAACTGAGAAAAGTAAAAATAAGATAAACGAAAGTCTTGCTAATGAATCTGAGAATATTTTTGCACCAATGACTTTAGGGATGACAACATACCAAGCCATATAGGCGGGTAATAACCAGAAATATACAAGCGGATGGCCAAAGTACCAGAATAAAGTACGGCTGACCAAAACGTTAACTGTTGGAACTAAACCTAATGACCAAGGAAGTAATTGAATTAGAACTGATGAAGCAACTCCAATGGTCGCAACGGTCCATAATATCGTGTTTACTAGTGCCATGAAAGTTATTAACGGACTAGGCTTGCCTGGGTTTGCTTTACGCCATTTTATGTAAGTCATTATAATTACGGAGCCATCAATCCAGGATCCAACTATCACTAATGTTAATCCAACGTAATAAAGCCAATGCGCTTGTAATGGAGCGTAAAATGTATAAAGCACAGATGCTTTACCTAATAGGACCATAACTGCAGCAATCACTGTTCCAAGTGTCATCGTCCAAAATCCAATCCAACCAGTCTTACGAACACCGCTGGTAAACGTACCAGATGTTGCACTTGTAGCTGCCATTTGGAAGCCCATAATAAAGAAGGTTGTTAACACTAGTCCTAACAAGACACCGTGGACCGTTAAAATTTGATAATATCCAATGCCAGCTGGCAATATTAATTTTCCTGAACGAACTAGTACTTGTAAAAGTCCAGCAATTCCACCGATTGCAAGTGCTGTAAAAGCCACGAAAAAGTGAGCCATTGCCAGTTTCCCATCATGACGATCAACTTTGATATTAACTGATTGAGTTTGCATTATTCAACCACCTCTATTTTCGACGTCATCAAGTGATGTCCACTTCCACAATATTCATTACATAAAATTAAGAATTCACCCGTTTTGCTAAATGTTGCGACATATTCACTGACAAAACCAGGTTCAAGCATCATATTAATGTTTGTGCCAGCTACTTCAAATCCGTGAATAACATCTTTTGTTGTTGCCATAATTTTAACCTTCGAGCCTTTTGGGATTTTCACATCTCCAGGAGTGTAATTAAATGCTGATGCTACAAAAACTAACTCGTAGTCCCATTCTTTTCCTTCTACCTTTTTTAATCCTGGCTTGTCAAATGGAGCTGTCGTATCAACCTTTGTCGGATCAATTGTTGTTAAACAACTCGGTGGTTGATTCCCCAAATAGAAAGCACTTACCCCAATAACAGATAAAAAGACGATTAACATGGTTATCCCGAAAATTAGCCAAATCTTTTCAAACTTATGGATATGCATGGCTTTTTTTCTCCTTTCCCTAATCTACAGCCGATCTAAATACAAAAAGTAAACTCCAACCCAAGCAACTACAAGGACAAATCCGACAAAGAAAACGGAAGCTAACGTTCCTTTTAGGGAAGAGTTATCTTCTGTTTTTGTGGGTACGTGTGTTTTGTTTCCAAGTTCCGTTCTCGCCACTTTGTCTCACTCCCTTCATAAATTTGTAAATATTAATGATTACACTTTCATCATACAGAACAATAGAGAATATTCCATATTGTTTGACTAAGTTCACAAAATGTTCAATATGTAATTAATCACCATATTAATAGTGTAAACCCGTAATAACAGTGATTAATATCACTTGTTCCAATTTCAAATGTGAATTTAATGTGAAATAACGTTTCGAGGGGTTGCAATATTTGAAATTGAATGTAAGGGTTTTCTTTGCTGATAGATTTAGTATTTCAGTAAAAATTTCATCTTATAAAAACTACATGAATCTTTTCATTTTTTTCTATATTTACTTCTATTAACTATATTGATATAATAACATTTAATTAAATAGGATCTCTACTCATATAATAGCGGGAATATGGCCCGCAAGTTTCTACCAGATTGCCGTAAATAATCTGACTATGGGTGAGCAATGGAAGAAGGACTATCTTTTTTGAGTCCTTTTTAAATTCTTTTGGATATCAGCCTAAAGGTCATTGTCTCGCTCAATTTTTGAGGGAGAATGACCTTTAGGCTTTTTGTATTTATTTTCTTGGCTATGTTAAAGCTCATTGTTGATTTTTTGCACAGTGTTGATTGGAGTGGAAGGCGCGAAGACTCCTGCGGGAGCAGCGGGACAGGTGAGACCCCACAGGCGCTTAAGCGCCGAGGAGGCTCACCGCCCGCCCCGCGGAAAGCGAGTGCCTGAAACGGAAATCAACATTCTAGTTTAACAGAGCCATTTTCTTAAAAAAATAAAAGATCGATAGAGACATAGGGGGAGCAGAATGGAAGCTTTAAAGAAAATAATTTTAAAAGAGGGAATAGTATTATCTGATTCAGTATTAAAGGTGGATACTTTTTTAAACCATCAAATTGACCCAGAATTAATGATGCAGGTTGGGAAGGAATTTGCCGCACGCTTTGAAAGTGACGGAATCACCAAAGTTTTAACAATTGAATCTTCCGGAATTGCTCCGGGTGTTATGGCTGCATTATATCTAAATGTTCCGTTAGTTTTTGCTAGAAAAAGAAAATCACTTACAATGGCTTGTGATTTATTTACGAGTCAAGTCCATTCATTTACGAAACAAGAGACAAATGAAATTTCAGTTTCCAAAAAGTTTTTATCTGAAGGAGAACGTGTATTAGTCATTGATGATTTCCTAGCGAATGGACAAGCGGCCCTTGGTTTAGCTGACATAGTAAATCAAGCAAAGGCTGAGGTAATCGGATTTGGCATTGTGATTGAAAAATCGTTCCAAGAAGGCGGTCAAATCCTACGTAATAAAGGATATAGAGTCGAATCATTAGCTGAAATTCAATCATTACATGCAGGACAAGTTCAATTTATTAAAAGGAATATGGAGGAGTTGGCATAATGAAACAACAACCATTAAAGATTGCCTCATTAGCAATTCAACACGTATTAGCGATGTACGCGGGTGCTGTTATTGTTCCATTAATTGTTGGTGGAGCCTTGGGTCTATCAGGAGAACAATTGACTTATTTAGTTTCCATTGACATTCTTATGTGCGGAATTGCCTCGATTTTGCAAGTTTGGCGAAATCGTTTCTTTGGAATTGGCTTACCTGTTATGCTTGGATGTACGTTTACTGCTGTTGGACCGATGATTGCCATCGGTGGTCAGTATGGAGTTTCAGCTATTTATGGGTCAATTATTATATCTGGTCTTTTTGTTGTTATTATTGCTACATTTTTTGGAAGGCTCGTTCGTTTTTTTCCACCGGTTGTTACGGGTTCAGTAGTAACCATCATTGGAATCACACTCATTCCTGTTGCCATGAACAATATGGCTGGCGGGCAAGGGAGTAAAGATTTTGGAGCATTATCTAATATTGCGTTAGCCTTCGGAACACTAGTATTCATTCTATTACTTTATAAATTTGCAAAAGGATTTGTTCGGTCTATTTCTATCTTATTAGGTTTGGCTGCAGGGACTGTTGTTGCTTATTTCTTAGGGAAAGTAAACTTTGCGGCGGTAGGGGACGCATCATGGGGCCATATTCCAAGTTTATTTTACTTTGGTACACCAACCTTTGAGATCACCCCAATTCTAACAATGACTCTTGTAGCAATGGTAAGCTTAGTAGAATCAACAGGTGTATACTTTGCTTTATCTGATATTTGTAAGCAAAATTTGTCTGATAAAGATTTAACAAGAGGATATCGTGCTGAGGGATTGGCGATTATTCTGGGGGGACTTTTCAATGCTTTCCCGTATACCACTTATTCACAAAATGTCGGACTAGTGCAATTGTCTGGTGTGAAAAGTAAAAGTGTTATTTATACTGCAGGAGGATTCTTAGTTTTGTTAGGATTTGTACCTAAAATTGGGGCACTTACAACGGTCATTCCAACTCCGGTACTTGGTGGTGCCATGGTGGCAATGTTTGGGATGGTCATAGCCTATGGGATCAAAATGCTAAGCAAAGTGGAGTTTGCATCACAAGAAAATCTGCTCATTATTGCCTGTTCAGTTGGAATTGGTCTAGGTGTAACAGCTGTGCCAGATTTATTTGCGAAAATGCCTGAAAATATTCAAATCCTAACAGACAATGGCATTGTTGCTGGAAGTTTAACTGCTATTATCCTGAACATTGTCTTTAATGTTTTTACAAAAGAAAAGAAGGCACAATTTGGTAGTTTAAAAGAACAAAAGATTTCATAAGTATGTCTGTTTTATCCTAAAAATTTTAAACGTTAATACGTCGCCTACATTTTTTAAACAAAAATGACTTAGGAGGCGTATTTTTTTTGAAGGCTTTGTTAAAGCTCAATGTTGATTTTTGGCACAATGTTGATTGGAGTGGAAGGCGCGAAGACTCCTGCGGGAGCAGCGGGATAGGTGAGACCCCACAGGCGCTTGCGCCGAGGAGGCTCACCGCCCGCCCCGCGGAAAGCGAAGCGCCTGAAGCGGAAATCAACATTCTAGTTTTTTCCATAGGTAAACTAAAATCCACGTAAACCATAAAATGTTAATTTATGGATTAATTTGGAAGGTTATTGATGTCCTTATGGCGAAATATAAATTGTACTAACATATTCTTGCGGGATTGTTATGAAAAAGTTCTGGTTAACTAACCTTCCTAAATCATCCATTATTACTCTACATACTGTAAATTAGTGGGTATACAAAATGTGTTTAAAAAGGGATTTTTTAATCCAGTAGGTTATCGTATTCAAAGCTGTGAGAAAAAAACAAACAAGAGGGAGACTTATATGAAGGAAACTCATTTAGAAGAATCAATCTCATTCGAGGAACAACGCAATGTTGCACAAACCAATACATCGTATTACGATTTAAAATGGGGATCAGTTAAAAATCCAGCAAAGGAGAACACTTGGAATTGGGTGGCATTTTTCTTCACTTTATTTTGGTTAGCATATCGTAAAATGTTTAAGCCTTTTTTTGTGTTAGGAGTAATAGAAATGCTTTGGATGGTACCCTTTTATCTTGTAGATATACCTTTTTGGGTGGATATTCCCTTTTATATTGTTATTTCTTTAGTGGTGGGGTGGAATGGAAATCGTTGGTATTATAACCATACTTCTCGAATTCTGAAACAAGCTGCAACTCTATCTGAATCCCAACAACTTGCCTATTTACGAACAAAAGGCGGATCACACATCGGTATTATGCTCGGACTAAATATATTCTTAATAGTATTGTACTTTATTGCAGACTTAGGATTATCCTACCTACCAACTAAGACAAATATTAAAGATGTTGTGCGTTTAAGTGGTGAAGGCGAAACATTAGAAGTATTTACTGATAAACCAAAATGGAAGTATGTCCAAAAAAACGGCCGCCACTATGTAACAGAATTTAAAGGCTATGATTATAGCGAAAAAGAAAATGTACGT
Source organism: Bacillus sp. 1NLA3E (assembly GCF_000242895.2). Taxonomy (NCBI): domain Bacteria; kingdom Bacillati; phylum Bacillota; class Bacilli; order Caryophanales; family Bacillaceae; genus Bacillus; species Bacillus sp. 1NLA3E. The sequence goes on along the minus strand of NC_021171.1, from coordinate 3,166,873 downwards.
ATCGTATTCTATGTATATCTAGATAAGCAAATATATGAATGGAGGCAAATCTACATTAATGGTAAGAAGTTAAGTAAAAAGGAAGCGGAAGATTACGAGGTTTGGATTGAAGATAACTCATGGTATTGATGTGAAAAGTTTAAAAAAAGGTCGTTGTACATGCTGTTACATTTTGTATCATTCAGTCACCAATTCCGGTTTGTGCAATATACTAAAACAAACGGTCAAATGACGGGAAGTGATTGGGCTGAATGGAAAAATATTATTGTGATCTTTGTTTGCTTTTATATGATGATATAAAAAAATGTGACATTTGTGGCGCTTTAGCCGATAATAGGATCTTTATTGAAGTTCAGAAACAGCCTAAACAAAAATAATGAATGGAAAAGATTTCATCGTGACCTAATTAGTCCTGAAGATTATAATGTAAGAGCACAACAACTTCTTCAAAACGTTCTTGCCTCCTTCTTAACCGATGGGGGCTTTTTTTCTGCTCATACGGCATTCCTTGTGAATACTCCTTGTGTAAGTTGGAAAAAGTAACCTAACTGATCCTTTAAGGAGAGAAGTTTAATGCCGTCTATTGTTTCAATTGGCGATGCCGTTCCAAGGAATGTAATAGAGCAATCTCAGGCAATAGAATTTGCTACTGAGCTGTTTTCTCCTTCCTTTAAAGATATCGAACGATTACTAGCTGCATTTCAAAATGGTCAAATAAAGAAGCGTCATCTAGTGAAGCCACTAGATTGGTACAAGCAAGGGCACAGCTTTGCTGAGAAAAATGCTGCCTATATTGAGGCTTCAATCACTTTAGGCGCTGAAGCCATTACGAAATGCTTAACGAACACAACCTTTTTACAGGAATCTGTTCCATATGAAGACATCTCGGCGATTTTTATGATTTCTAGCACTGGAGTGGCCACTCCAAGTATTGAAGCGAGAATAATGAATTACTTACCATTCTTACCGCATACAAAACGGATTCCAATTTGGGGCTTAGGCTGTGCGGGTGGTGCTTCAGGTTTATCTAGAGCCTATGAATATTGTCTAGCATATCCACATGAAAAGGTAATCGTCCTTTCAATCGAATTGTCCAGTTTAACGTTTCAAAGGAATGATTTTTCAAAGAGTAATTTAATCGGAACGTCATTATTTGCTGACGGAGCAGCCTGCGCATTAGTTTGTGGTGACAAAACAGATCTCGAATCAATTCAGAAGCATAAAGCAGCGCCAAACATTATCGCGACGCAGTCTACCCTAAAACCTCAATCGCTCGATGTGATGGGTTGGGAAGTAAGGAATGAAGGATTTTTCGTTATTTTTTCTAAAGATATCCCGACCATTGTGGAAGGTTGGTTGAAACCAAATGTTACAGAATTTTTAACTAAAACTGGTTTTGAATGGAGAGAAATAAACCATTTTATCGCCCATCCTGGTGGGAAAAAGGTTTTGGAGGCCTATACGAAAGCACTTGAAATCCCAAATACAATGACGGAAGTTTCATTGGAAATATTACAGAACTATGGAAATATGTCCTCTGCCACTATCTTTTATGTTTTACAAAGAATGATGGAGAGTGCTGACATGGGGGATATCGGTCTTGCAACAGCATTAGGACCAGGATTCAGTTCAGAACTGTTGTTAATGAGGTGGGAATGACTAGGATGGTATTTGAAGGTTTTATTTCTTTCGTTGTCCTGCAGCGTTTGGTGGAATTAGTGATTGCTAAGAAAAATGAAAAAGTTATGAAGGAAAAGGGAGCAATCGAGTTTGGTCAATTACACTACCGGTTTATGGTATTGATGCATGTAATGTTTTTTGTTGTTTTGATTTTTGAGGTCAGTATTTTTAATGAGCAGGTCTCTCAATTTTGGCCCATTTTATTCCCTATGTTCCTTTTAGTACAAGCAGGAAGAATTTGGGCCTTAACTTCACTTGGGGAATTTTGGAACACAAAGATTATTGTGTTACCAGAAGCCCGCCCAATTAAGCGTGGACCTTATCGCTATTTAAAACACCCGAATTATGTAATTGTTAGTATTGAGTTGTTGGTGATTCCATTATTATTCCATGCGTATATGACCGCAGTTATTTTTACGATTTTGAATGGTTACCTTTTATCGATTAGAATACCTGCGGAAGAGCAGGCTCTTGCGCAATTGACCGAATATAAAACAACAATGAATCAAGTTCAACATCCTCACCATCGACAATGAAAAAATGTTAAATAAATGTGACGATTCAAAAAGGTGATTGAAAACGGTTATCATTCATGGTAAACTATTCTTAATGAAAATCATTATCATTTACGTTCACCTAAGGTGGTGTTACATATGCTGGCAATTTTCATCATTTTGACGATTGTAAGCTATTCGTTTCTTATGAAATATGTTTTGAACCATGTAGCAGGAACTACACATACTAAATAATATGGCATGATCAATAATAGCCTGGGTCTAGGACCTCGGCTATTTATTTTTGCATATTAATGCTAAAAGATAGGAAAAGATTGAAAAATCGGATAAAATAAAATGATAACGATAACAAGGGGTATATGTATGGTTCTTATTGTAAAACAAAAGGAGCAATCTTTACTTGGAAAGATTGCCGCTCTATACGAGCTTTTCAAAAAAAATCATGATGAACAAACAGCAGAACGAGCACAACAGTTAGCGAAGAAACTGGATGAAAAAGAATTTTCAATTGCTTTTTGTGGCCATTTTTCGGCAGGAAAATCGACGATGATTAACAAGCTGGTAGGAGATAACCTCCTTCCATCGAGTCCAATTCCGACAAGTGCTAACCTGGTAAAGGTAAAAGCAGGGGAAGAGTACGCAAAGGTATTTTTCAAACAAGGAAAACCTCGCCTTTATTTGGCACCTTATGATTACGAAAAAGTAAAAACGTATTGTAAAGATGGCGATGAGATTGAAGCAGTTGAAATCAGCCATAAAAATGCAAGTCTTCCGAATCATGTTATCATCATGGACACACCTGGGATTGATTCCACTGATGATGCCCATCGAATTGCAACCGAGTCCGCACTTCATTTAGCTGATCTTATTTTTTATGTCATGGACTATAATCATGTCCAATCAGAAGTGAATTTCCTATTTACAAAAGAATTAACCCAAGCAGGGAAACAATTGTGCTTGGTTATTAATCAAATCGATAAACACCGCGATGAGGAACTGAGTTTTTCAGATTTTAAGGAAAGTGTTTCACAATCGTTTGCTTCATGGGGGGTTAGACCTGAACAGATATTGTACACTTCATTAAAAGATGTAGACCATCCTAACAATCAGTTTTTGGAGCTTCAACATTTGCTTCATGAAAAAATTGATCATCGCGATGAAAATTTGCCTACCACTATCTATCAATCTCTCGTAAAATTAACAAATGATCATTTGAAAATGATGAAAGAACAAGATGAACAGGAAATTTCCGCTTTAGAGGGTAAACTAAGTTCTCTTTCTGATAGTGAGCGAGTTTCATTATTTGAACGAATGGGTAAAATCGAGAGTATATTACATGACTTGACTCAAGCGTGCGAGAAAGCTGGTCAAGAATTAGAAGATGAAATAGACAAAATATTAGATAATGCTTATATTATGCCATTTCAAACAAGGGAATTAGCCCAACAATATTTAGAAGCAAATCAGCCAGATTTTAAAGTGGGTCTCTTTTTTGCAAAAAATAAAACAGATTTGGAAAGACAAGAGCGACTTGATCGCCTTTTTACTGATCTTTCTGAACGGGTGAAATCCCAATTAGAGTGGCATTTGCGAGAGTTGGCACTTAGAACTTTAAAAGAATCTGGTTTTCAGAAACCTGAATTAATAGAAGTTGCCCAGTCTATCTCGATATCCTTTAATGCAGATCTTCTCGAGAAGAACATTAAACAAGGGGCGCGGTTATCAGGTGAGTACGTATTAAACTATACCAACGATGTGGCTAATTCTCTAAAAAGGCTATCTCGCAATAGTATGGCGGAAATAAAAGCGCTTTACCAAAGCGAAGTAAAGAAACAAAATGAAATGACCGCCAGCCAACTTAAGGGAGAACTCCAACACTTACAAACATTCCAAACGGCAATGGGGCAACTTGAATTGCTTAACAAGAAACAACAAAATGTTGCTAATGTAATAGAAACAACGCTAAGTGGTCAAATAGATCTCACGCCTTTTTTACAGCAAGCGCATAAAATATTGGAATCAGTTGTAGAAGAGGTAGAAATCGTCCGGGATTCAGGACAGAAGATCGAATCTAATGGTAAAAAAACTGAAGTAGCTATAGAAATAGAAGAAAGTCAAATAAATCTATCCAATACATTTTCAAAAAACCAAGTCGAGCGGATTGTAGAACACTTGAAGTTTTCTGCGCAAAAAGTTCACTCTGTCCCAGGTTTAGAGAAAATTTCTTCCGAGTTAGAACTAAGAGCGGAGCGGTTAGAAAGCCAGCAATTCACGGTGGCATTATTTGGGGCATTTAGTGCAGGAAAATCGTCTTTTGCTAATGCGCTAATTGGTGAGAAAATCTTACCTGTTTCACCAAACCCAACAACAGCAGCAATAAATAAAATTAAACCTATTGATCATGATTACCCACATGGGACTGTATTAGTGAAGCTCAAAAGTCCAGTTATATTACTTGAAGATGTTAAACGTTCTTTGGAAATATTTGATTTTGATGCAACTAATTTTGCTGATGCAGTTGTGAAAATTGAAAAAGTTCTAGGCAATGAGGAACATTTAGATGCCTATAGTAAAGTGCACTATGCATTTTTGCGAGCATTTTATAATGGGTTTGCAAACTATGAATCTCGTCTTGGTCAAGTAATAGAAACAGATTTGGAGGCATTTCGTGATTTTGTGGCTTTAGAAGAAAAATCCTGTCTCGTTGATTGGATTGATGTTTACTACGATTGTCCATTGACGAGAGAAGGTATTACCCTTGTGGATACCCCAGGAGCAGATTCAATCAATGCTCGCCATACAAATGTTGCGTTTGAGTATATCAAAAGCTCGGACGCTATCCTGTTTGTTACCTATTACAATCATGCCTTTTCGAAGGCTGACCGTGAATTCCTAATCCAATTAGGTCGTGTTAAGGATACCTTTGAATTAGATAAGATGTTCTTTATCATCAATGCGATTGACCTTGCTAATAGTGAAGAGGAAATGTCTACAGTAATAGAATATGTCAAAGAGCAATTAATTGGATATGGGATTAGAAAGCCAAATATGTTTGCTATTTCAAGCTTGTTAGCTATACAAGAAAAACTCCAGCATTTAACCACAAATGAATCGCGAATTAAATTGTTTGAAAATGCCTTTTATCATTTCATATCTGGAGAGCTAAAGGAAATGGTTGTGGACGCTGCTAAAGCAGAGCACAGTCGTGCCGTTCAAATCTTGAATCAACTTATTTCATCAGCACAAGAAGATAAAACGGTGAAAGAAACAAAACGATTACACATCATCGCCGAGCATAAGGAACTAAAGAATTATCTTGAGCAACAAACAGATGGTTTCTTGAAAAAGCGGTTAACCCAGGAAGCCGATGAACTTCTCTTCTACATTAAACAAAGGGTATTTTTCAGATTCAGTGACTTTTTCAAGGAATCCTTTAGTCCGGCAGTTTTAAAGGAAGACGGACGAAATATGAAAAAAGCCTTACAAATGTCATTACAGGAGCTTATCGATTCACTTGGATTTGATTTTTCTCAAGAAATTAGAGCAACCACTTTAAGATTAGAAACATTCATCGGAAAAATTTTAAAGGAGAGACTTGAACATCTAACCGAGGAGCTAAGGCTGAAAAACAATAGTTTATCCTTCTCACCATATGAGTCGGAAAAAATGGAAGGGCTTCAAGTGGAGACTGCCTTCCAAACGATTGATATGAAGAAGTTTCAAAAGGCGTTGTCTTTCTTTAAAAATGCAAAGTCCTTTTTTGAAAAAAACGAGAAAAAATTGATGCAGGAGGAACTTGAAAAGGTTCTACAGCAGCCTGCTGATGATTATTTGCAATCGGAGGGAAATCAAGTAAAATCCTTCTATATTAGCACTCTTGAAGCTGAAACGAGTAAAATGATTGATCATATTTCCGAACAGATTGATGAATTTTATAAAGGGATTATTGCTTCTCTAAGTGATGAATTTCCAATTGAAAAATTATTGGAAGTGGAGAGACAAATCAACTCTTTTGAGCAGGTACACCAATAAAATAATGCTGTTTAGATTATTAAATTTTGCATGAATTAGGTGGGAATATGCATAATCGCTATCATGTTTGTGCAACATGCGTTAATTATAAGATTGAAAAAAAAGATGCAATAATGAACTATTATTGCGGAAGATTAGGATTTGAGACGAATCCAAAATACCAATTTCAGTGTTGGACACCAAAAGAACAGGTTCGGAAATTGATGGATAAACGTGATCAGTTCCAAAAAGGGAATGGTCCTGAAGTTTGCTAAAATAGTATTGAAAAGACAAAAAAGGCTTGGTTTTCGGACCAAGTCTTTTTGTCTTTTATTAAATACTCCAAATCGAATCAACATTTTAATACAATCATTGAGCAAAGGTTACCTAAAATTTAGGAAAATTGTCACTTACATCAAGGGTTTCCCCTGATATAGTTTATAAATATAACTCCTAAAAAATCATTAGAAAAATCATAACAAAAGGGGGATTGATTAGGGTGGAACTTCAAGTTGGCCTTGATATCGGTTCAACAACCGCAAAGTTAGTCGTGTTAAATGAAAAAAATGAAATTATCCTTAAATCGTATCAACGGCATTTTTCCGATATTAAAAATACAACCTTAAAGCTATTACATCTTGTCCAGAATCAATTTCCAAATGCGAGACTAAAAATGAATGCAAGTGGTTCCTCAGGTTTAGGGCTGTGTGAACAATTGGGAATTCCTTTTATACAGGAGGTAGTCGCATGCACTGAGGCTGTCAAATCAACAGAGCCTAATATTGATGTGATTATTGAACTTGGAGGTGAAGATGCCAAACTTATTTTTTTAACAAACGGACTGGAGCAACGAATGAATGCCGCTTGTGCTGGTGGCACTGGTGCGTTTATCGATCAAATAGCTACATTGCTAAACACAGATGCGGAAGGATTGAATCGGCTCGCTGTTTCGGCTGATAAAATTTATCCAATCGCTTCAAGATGTGGCGTGTTTGCTAAAACGGACATTCAACCACTCTTGAATGAAGGGGCAAGGCGAGAGGATATCGCTGCTTCTGTGTTTCAGGCTGTCGTTAATCAGACGATTGGAGGTCTGGCCTGTGGTAGACCTATTCGTGGGAATGTGGCTTTTCTTGGAGGGCCATTAACGTTTTTGACGGAATTGAGATATCGCTTTATAGAAACACTTAAGTTAAAAGATGAGCATGTACTACATAGCGAAGATGGTCATTATTATGTTGCCATCGGCGCAGCACTAGAAAGCGAAAAAAATGATTCTATCGATATTAGAAGGCTTATTGAGCTATTATCCGAATTGAATCCAGAAAAAGATTCATCATCTGCTAACCGAATTGACTCACTTTTTAAAGATGAAAGTGATTATCAAGCTTTTCGCAATCGACATAATCGAGCAAAGGTAAAAACAGAATCATTGTCTACATACGTTGGGATAGCCTTTTTAGGAATTGATGCCGGATCAACGACGACCAAAATGGTTTTGACTAGCGAAAATGATGAAGTGTTGTTTAGTTTCTATGAGAAAAATAAAGGGAATCCCGTTGAAACAGTTAGGGAGGGATTAACTAGACTTTATGATTTGATTCCCGACCACGTACACATCGTCCGATCTACTGTGACAGGATATGGAGAAAAATTAATCCAAGCTGCCTTCCAGATTGATGAGGGTGAAATTGAGACCGTTGCACATTATACTGCCGCGAAAAAATTTCAGCCAGATGTCGATTTTATTATCGATATTGGCGGTCAGGATATGAAGTGCATCAAAATTAAGGATGGTGTGATCGATCAAATTATTTTAAATGAAGCATGTTCCGCTGGGTGTGGTTCATTTTTGGAAAGCTTTGCTGAAAACTTAGGACGGAGTGTCCAAGAGTTTTCCAAACTTGCTTTAACGGCAAGTAATCCTGTTGATCTCGGCTCCCGTTGCACTGTTTTTATGAATTCGAAAGTCAAGCAAGTTCAAAAAGAGGGAGCAAGCATAGCGGATATTTCCGCGGGCTTATCCTATTCAATTGTCACGAATGCATTATATAAGGTTATTAAACTAAAAACAGTGGAAGAATTAGGCCACAGAGTTGTTGTTCAGGGCGGAACGTTTTTAAATGATGCTGTGTTAAGATCCTTCGAAAAATTGACTGAAAAAGACGTAGTCCGCCCCGATTTAGCTGGTTTAATGGGAGCCTATGGATGTGCGCTCCTGGCAAGGAAAAGGTGGACAAAAAATTCTCAATCTGCACTTTTATCTAGAGACAAGCTCACAGAGTTTCAGGTTACATCAACCAATCGACGGTGCGGAATTTGTGAAAACCGCTGCCCAATTACCATAAATCGTTTTGCTGACAAACGGACATTCATAACTGGAAATCGATGTGAGCGAGGGGAAGGAAAACCAAAATTCAAAAGTCCATTGCCAAATTTGATGGAAGAAAAGCTAGAAAAATTATTTAATCGAAAGGGTTTGACGGGTCCAGCTGCATTTCGGGGAACAATCGGGATTCCACGCGTATTAAATCTATTTGAGAACTACCCATTTTGGCACCAGTTTTTTACTGAACTAGGCTTCGAAGTTGTCTTATCGGATCCATCAAACAAGGGAATATTTGAAAAAGGAATTGAAACGATTCCATCTGAATCTGTTTGTTATCCAGCAAAACTTACCCACGGACATATGATGAATTTAATCGAGAATGGCATCAAGAATATTTTTTATCCAGCCATTGTCTTTGAAAAAAGAGAAAATAAATCACTGCAGAACCATTTTAACTGCCCAATTGTTGCTTCATATCCTGAAGTGATTCGTGTTAATATGGAAAGAATTTTTGAAGAACAACAAGTCCGACTTTTTCATCCATTTTTAACACTTGATGATACAACCGCTTTGACAAAAGAATTGATGGTTTGCTTTTCAGATATTCCAAAGCAGGAAATCAAGCAGGCGCTAAAAAAAGCCAAACAAGAAGAGGCTTCCTTTACGGGATGGCTTCGTCGCCGTGGTGAAGAGGTCATCAAGCAATTGAAAAAGGGAAATCACAAAGGCATTGTGGTTGCAGGTCACCCATACCATATTGATCCGGCAATCAACCACGGGTTACCAGAGGAAATCAATCGCCTCGGTATGGCTGTTCTAACTGAGGATTCAATATGCCACCTTGCAAAAGAACAACCGCGATTGGATGTTGTTAATCAATGGACCTTCCATTCAAGGCTTTATCAAGCGGCAGACGTTGTAAAAGCTCATTCTCAGCTTGAATTGCTTCAACTTACTTCTTTTGGCTGCGGTTTGGATGCGATAACGACAGATGCTGTTTCAGAGATATTATCAGCAGATCATCAGTTATACACATGGATTAAAATGGATGAGATCAGCAATTTGGGAGCAGCAAGGATTCGGCTACGTTCTTTACAGGCAGCCATTTTAGAAAGAGATAAACAAACGGAACCACGAAAAAAGAATCTGCTTCAAAAGCGGGGAGAACCTATTTTTACTAAAGAAGCTAAATCGGGGTATACAATCCTTTCCCCACAGATGATTCCGACCCATTTTGAATTGTTTGAGAAGGCTTTTCAGCTTCATGGTTACAATTTTAAAGTTCTTAAAGAGGTTTATGATCATGAAGTGGAGGAAGGTTTGCGCTATGTAAATAATGACGCCTGCTATCCTGCAGTCGTATCAATCGGTCAATTAATAGCCGCATTAAAAAGTGGTGACTATGATTTGAACCGGACGGCAGTCATCATGTCTCAGACAGGTGGGGGGTGCCGGGCGACCAATTATTTAGCTTTGCTGAAAAAAGCCTTGAAAAATGCTGGCATTTCGCACGTTCCAGTTCTCTCATTGAATTCTGGTGGTTTGGCGGGAGAAACCCAGCCTGGGTTTAAAATAAGCCTGTCGTTAGCGAAGAAATTAGTCATTTCCGCCTGTCTTGGGGATTTGTTGATGAGATTAAAGCTTGCAGTTAGACCGTATGAAAAAATCAAAGGCAGCACCGAGTTTTTATATGATCAATGGCTAGGTCGTTGTCAGGGAATGTTGGTAGATTTTTCAATGAAAAAGTACCAAAGGATCATCAAATCGATGATTGCTGATTTTAAAAATCTCCCCGTCTTTGATGTAAAAAAACCACGTGTTGGAGTTGTAGGCGAAATTCTTGTAAAATTCCATCCGTTTGCTAACAACCAGCTGATTGAACAAATTGAGTTGGAGGGCGGAGAGGCTGTCTTACCCGATTTCATCGACTTCTTTTTGTACTGTCTCCACGATAGTAGTTTTAATGCAGCCCATTTTGGAAAATCCAAGATTGATGCTGTGATTGATAAAATGGCCACACAATTTATCGAATACTACCGGAAGCCGATTCGTGAAGCTTTATTTGAAAGTGGACGATTCGATGCACCATTGGAATTCAGCAGGCTTGCTGACAAATCTGCTCGTTTTTTAAGCTTGGGTAATCAAATGGGTGAGGGGTGGCTCCTTCCAGGAGAGATGGCGGAACTGATGGAGATCGGGGTCGAGAATGTTGTGTGTGTTCAGCCGTTCGGTTGTTTACCTAATCATATTGTGGGTAGGGGGATGTTTAACGCGATTAAAAAAGACTATCCGAACGCAAATCTGATTTCAATCGATTATGATTCAAGCATTAGTAAGGTTAATCAGATTAATCGAATAAAGCTGATGATTAATATTGCAAAGAATAAGGTACTTGTATAAATTTTCTTAATGAAAGACTGTGTTAAAGCTCAATGTTGATTTTTTGCACAATGTTGATTGGAGTGGAAGGCGCGAAGACTCCTGCGGGAGCAGCGGGACAGGTGAGACCCCACAGGCGCTTAAGCGCCGAGGAGGCTCACCGCCCGCCCCGCGGAAAGCGAAGCGCCTGAGCGGAAATCAACATTCTATTTTAGCAGAGCCTAATGAAAAAAGACTAATGATTCTAAGTGAACAAGCCAGATCCTCTATTTGCGTAGTGGATTTGGCTTTTTGCAATTAATACCTTTTTGCATATTAGGCGGATGTCAAGCTAACCCTAAAATTGGAATTCACATTCTTGAAAGGGGTTTAGCCGACATGTTTGATCTATTGAATGGAATAGAGTATCAGAATCCTTTGGTGCTTAATTTTGAAGGGATTATGGCAGCCTTATTTTATTTTGCAATCTATTCTTTCTTTGGATGGATACTTGAAAATTGCTATAGTTTGATCGTGATTCGGAAGTTTTTTAAACCGAATTTTTTATGGGGACCTTTTAAACCAATGTATGGTTTTGCCCCTGTGCTTCTTGTTTTTCTGATAACGGAAAACACAAATTGGGCGATGATTTTATTTTTATGCTTTTTCATTCCTACCATGGTGGAGTATGTGAGTGGAGCAATGTTACAGAAATTTTTCCACCGAAAATGGTGGGATTATTCTAACATCCCTTTGCACATACACGGTCATATATGCCTGCCATTTTCCGTTTGTTGGATATTTTTATCCTTTGTTTGTTTGAAGTGGATTCATCCTTCAATAGTCCTGCTTTATAAGCTAATGGAGCCATTTTGGACTTGGATTTGGCCAGGTATTTATATATATTTTATGGCTGAATTAATGATTGCCATCCGCAAACACTCCTTATCCATTGTTCCAGAGAGTGAACCTTCAAATCCAAATTAATAGACTCATTATCGAATTCTATACATGTCCAAAACATTTCCAATCAAGTGAACTAGTCAAACGTGCTATAATTAGGATTGCTATTCATTGATTGGAGGTACATCAATGCAAACTAATAAACCAAATTTAATGCTGGTAGACGGAATGGCCTTATTATTTAGAGCCTACTTTGCTACTGCGGTTACTGGACAATTCATGATTAATTCCAAAGGAATTCCAACGAATGCAGTTAATGGATTTGTTAAGCATTTTTTAACAGCTATTTCAAACTTTAAACCAACTCATGTGGCAGTATGCTGGGACATGGGCAGTAAAACCTTTCGTTCTGAAATGTATGATGGGTATAAAGCTAACCGTTCAGAAGCACCCGTTGAAATGCTCCCACAATTCGATCTCGTAAAAGAAGTGGTTTCTTCCTTTGATATTCCAAACATCGGAATGGGTGGATTTGAAGCAGATGATTGCATCGGTACTATTGCTCAGAATGCAAGTGTAGAGGCGCATGTTCATATTTTAACTGGAGACCAGGATATTCTTCAGCTTATAGATGACAATATTCATGTTATTTTAATGAAAAAAGGATATGGTAATTATTTGGTTCATACGAGAGATTCTTTTTTTGAAGAAAAAGGAATCTCACCAAAACAAATGATAGATTTAAAGGCGTTAATGGGAGATCCAAGTGATAATTACCCTGGTGTAAAAGGAATCGGGGAGAAAACAGCACTTAAACTCCTTACTCAATTCCAAGATGTAGAAGGGATTGTGGCAAATTTAGATCAGCTTTCTAAATCGCATAAAACGAAAATTGAACAGGATCTTGACATGCTTTATTTAAGCAGACGCCTTGCAGAAATAAAATGTGATGTACCTGTAACCTACAGCATGGACGAAGCTTTGTTTAAATTTGATTACGACAAAGTCGTTTCAAAATTTGACGAGGTAGAAATGCGTGGACTTCATCGTTTCTTAGATTTCGGTAAACAGTACGCGTAAATGAAGAAATGCAACACACCTTATCCAAACTGGCTAAATGTGTTGCATTTTTTTTACGTTTTGGCAGGCTGCAATAAAGAGAGCTTGTTCACTTTTATTCTTCAATCCCCGTAACCGGCAGTATCGAAACCTATGTAGCTCTTTTGATATCACCACATATTTTTATTATTTTGTTTGAGTGGAAGGTCTGTATTGGAACCGCCCTGTTGATTGGAGTGGAAGGCGCGAAGACTCCTGTGGGAGCAGCGGGACAGGTGAGACCCCGCAGGAGCCTTAGCGACGAGGAGGCTCACCGCCCGCCCCGCGGAAAGCGAAGCGCCTGGAACGGAAATCAACAGACCTATTGAACAGCCTATTTATTTATAATAATTTGTTGTATTACAACAAATTAACGCAGTTAATTACTAAAGTTTTTAGGTAAAACAATAGACTGTCGAGAGTTTCTCGACAGTCTGACTGCTGTCAATTCGGCAGTTTTTTTGAATGTATTTTTTTGATAAACTAAGCTACTTTTTATTTGTTTTTTTCGCTGCGTTTTCGAGCTTACTTTTTGGCTCTTCAGAAAATTCAGCGTCCTGACCATAGCCTTGGGGATTTACCCCTGGAGCTTTAGTACCACGGTTTTTATGTCTACTCAACATTTTCACCACCATCAGTTTTTAATGAGCATTTCCATATTTAATGTACCCGTCTAGAATAAATTCACTCATGTTACTTCACAATAAGTATGAGGTGAACATAAATGAATAAAGGTGTATCAATTGCCCTCATTAGCATTGGACTGGCTCAGGCGGTGAAGATTCCGCTTCACTTTATGAAATCGGGTGAATGGAAGCCTGAAATGTTTTTTAGCACAGGTGGAATGCCAAGTTCTCATTCTGCAGGTGTAACGTCATTAACAACCTATATTGCCTTAAAACGTGGATTTCCAACAATTGATTTTGCATTATCGCTCGTTTATGGGCTAATCGTTATGTATGATGCGCAAGGAGTTCGGAGGCAGGCTGGTGAACTGACCCTTAGAGTAAATGACCTAGATGAACTAGTTGATAAAATTCAAAAGGATGAAAGCGTAAAGTTTGAGGAAAAACCGCCCAAAAAACTAAAAGAGGTACTTGGCCATAAGCCAGAAGAAGTGATTGGTGGAGCAATATTTGGTGTTTTAACAGGAGCAGCGGGATATTATCTTGGGAAAAAACGATAGAAAAACGTCGAAATTTGCGATAAGATAAAAAAGATGATAGTCGTTTGGAGAGGAATGGTAAGTCAGTGCAGACAATTGAAGAATACTTACACTTCTTGCAGGGGAAGGGCTTTCAATTTCAAGAAGATGCAATAGGCTTTATTTATTTTGGAAAACATTATACAAGTGCCACCGATGAACAGGTGATTTCAGCCATCGAGTTAACTCTTAAAGCACAAAAACAATTTGAGGGGAGCTTTTATGTCTCATTGCTCGAAATGTTAACAGCTAATCAAGTTCAAACTCGAAAAGATGCCATTCAATTTGTTAAAAAGAATGAATTATTAGCGATATAAAAATGAGGCTAACCCATATTATTAAACGGGTCAGCCTTTTTTATCATTATGAATTAGTTAATACTTATGCAGCAGATTTTTTCTTTAGTTTGTTTAAAGAAAAGATTTTTCCAAATTGTATTTCGGATAGGATCATTCCGAAAAAAATGAGCAAACAGCCGAATACGGCACTGCTGGAAAGCCGTTCTCCACCCCAAAAGTATGCCGTTATCGCCGCAAATACTGGTTCCATGGAGAATATTAATGCGACTCTTGTAGAGGTAGTATACTTTTGAAAGGTTGTTTGTGCAAAAAAAGCCAAAGCTGTGGCAAAAATTGATGTGATGAGTAAGGCAGAAATGACATCACTATTGAATAAAATATGGGGTTCCAAAGCTTTGTGCCAATCTTCAAATATAAAGGCAGATATACTAGATAAAACAGCGACTGTTGTTATTTGTATAACCGTTAATAATAGGGATGGATGGAAACTGCTATACTTTCCAGTCACAATAATTTGGAGGGCGAAGCTAACTGCACAAATAAACACTAAGCCATCACCGATGTTTAAAGGGGTAGAGTTGGTCATGGTTAAAAAATATAATCCTCCAGTAGCAACTAAAACCCCAATAACTGCATTTAAGCCTGGAAGTTGTTTTAGTAAAAAAATAGATAAGAGTGGTACTAATACAACACTTAACCCAGTAATAAATCCTGCATTTGAAGAGGTTGTATACATTAAGCCCATTGTTTGAGTTGCATAACCGACAAACAGCCAGAACCCCATTAAGGAACCAGCTAGGAATAATTTACTATTAAAGAATTTCAACTGCTCGCGTTTAAAAAGCAATAACCATCCTCCTAGTAAGACGGCTGCAATCGAAAAACGAATTCCATTAAAAGAAAATGGTTTTAGAAAAGAGATAGCATTTTGAACTAATACAAATGTCGCTCCCCATACGAGCGCGACAAGCATTAAACTGATATCAGCAAATAGGGATTTTTTCATGTAAACACCTCAATATATAAGTAATTTAATTTTTTCGAATGGCAGCCCTTGCTAATTCATCTGCTTGTTTATTCTGGCGGGAAGGAATCCATTTCATAAAAAATAATTCAAACTCTCTTGTTAATTCCAATGCCGTTTCAAGTAAAGGAGCGTGCTGTTTATTTTTCGCAAATTCTTTTTCGACAGACCGATTAACTAGCTCTGAATCAGTTCGGAAAGAAACAATTTGATAACCCTTTTCTATACAAATTTTAAGTCCTTCAATAAATGCGCGATATTCTGCTTCGTGATTGGACATGATTCCTAGTGGAATTGAATATTTCTCAAGTACTCCATTGCCTTTAATAAAGATCCCTGCACCGCTAGGACCGGGATTTCCAGCGCTTGCTCCATCAATATAAACTTCAATCAAGGTAATATTCCTCCATTTAAGCGTAAACTAAAAGTAAGTGTATCACAATCTGAAGTAAAATAAGAAAGATTAACAGTAAAAACAAAGAAATCGTTGACTATGAAAAAGAAAGGCTGAATATCATGAAATATAAAATGGAATGGAAATATAAAGTAAAAGGAATGGAACCTGTGCTATTCGAGTCTGGTTTAGTAACGGGAGAGGTTGCTCTTAAAATTGCTGAAGACCTAGAAAAGACGGGAAAAGCGGCGGATTTTACTTTTTATGATGAGATGGGTGCAGATTGGAATCTTAAACAATTGAAAAAACTACTCACTGAAATTGAGGAAGAGGCTAACGAAATTACGGTCTATTTTGATGGAGGTTTTCAAAAGGAAACAAATCAGGCTGGGTTGGGTGTTGTTATCTATTTTCAACAAGGTAAGAAGAAATATCGAATTAGAGCGAATGAAAAGTTTGACGAAATGGAAACTAATAATGAAGCAGAATATGCGGCCTTTTACTTTGCATTAAATCTTCTTGAAGAAATGGGCGTTCACCATTTACCATGTGAGTTTAGAGGGGATTCACAAGTTGTTTTAAAGCAGCTTGATGGTGAATGGCCTTGCTTTGAAGAGGAACTAAATCGCTGGCTTGATCGAATCGAAAAAAAAATGAAATCCTTGGCTATTAAGCCAAAATACTTCCCAATCCCAAGAAATGAAAACAAAGAAGCAGATAAGCTAGCAACACAAGCTTTAGAAGGAAAAATGGTTCAAAGTAAAATGCAAATTTTATAGGCAGAAATGAAAGGCGGGAATTCTTTGACTCGAAAAGAGTTATTAGAAGAGGTTGAACAGCTAATGAATCATTATTGTAATGGTTGCTTCCTAAATCAACATTTCAAAAAGGAAAAAGGTAGACGAGGTGCTCACCGATTTTGTATCTCGGAATGCACTGTAGGAGAAAAGCTAAGAAGCTATGGAAACAGGCTAAAAAAATAACAGGCTGGCAAAATGCCAGCCTGCTGTAATCTATTTATGAGAGCGGAAATTATAATTTTACAACATTTGCTGCTTGTGGTCCACGGTTACCTTCGACGATTTCAAAAGAAACCTCTTGACCTTCTTCTAACGCTTTATAACCTTCACCTTGGATAGCAGAAAAATGTACGAATACATCGTCTCCACCTTCAATTTCAATAAAACCAAATCCTTTTTCGTTATTGAACCATTTTACCTTACCGTTTTGCATAATTCCATTTCCTCCTAAGGCTTTAAAGACACCCCTGTGTCAAAGTAATATATTTTCATGTAACAGAAAATATTTTAGGATATATTTTAACAAAACCGGAAATATATTCTGCTAAATGATGATTTAAATATACAGGAACAAAGCGTATCAGTCAAGGGATGAAACCGCTTTAACAAAGGGAATAAGTTAATATTCGCAAAATTCCATAAACTCGTAAATGCCCAATTATCTTTATTTGTTCTAACCAAAAAAACAGCCACTTTTACGGTTGTTTTTTCATAATCAGATGCTTTTCTCATATGTATAAGTATAAAAGAAATTTTGATCTAAACTGGGGTGAGTAAATGTTCCGAATAACGATTGAAGCCGAGGAATGGATTTTTCGCTTTTCTCCCCATCTTTCGGTTGAAAAGGAAGAACGTGAGGCAATCGTTGATTCATTACTAAAACTTGGCGGCAAACTTACAAGATTCCCCCATGGAGACTCATTTATCATCATGAATGAAAAAATAGGAATGATTGTTTGTAGGGTTGAGAAAATTCCCTCACTGATCCTTATTATTTCAACAGTAGTTCCTAAGGAAAACTGGTTTGTACAAAAGGAACATTCAATACGAAGAGTTGATCCAGGTCAACAAATAATATTATTTAACTAAAATCGGCAGATTGCCGATTTTTTTATTTATTAAGGAGAAAATTGTTAACGATTTGAGAATATATATCATAATATAATTCAAAAGTTGCGTAAGGTAAAAAATATAGACCGGGGGAAATAAAAGTGGATATAGGGAACAAGCTAACTTTATTTGAGGGATGCAAGGGGGATCTAATAAAAATTGATCATCTAACCATTCAGGGTGTCATGCGGAGAAGATTATTGGACTTAGGGTTTGTTCCTGGCTCAGTGGTGGAAGTACAAAGAAAAAGTCCACTGGGTGATCCCACTGCATTTAGAGTAAGTAATACGACAATTGCCTTAAGGAAGGAAGAAAGTCAAAAAATTCACGGGGAGTTGGTTCAACATGCAGAGTAACTACCATATTGCTCTTGCTGGAAATCCTAATACAGGAAAAAGCTCATTGTTTAATTTGCTCACCGGTTTAAAACAGCATACAGGGAATTGGGCTGGGAAAACAGTCGATATGAAAGAAGGAATCTTTTTTCATAAAAATATTCAATACAGCTTAATAGACTTACCTGGGACCTATTCATTATTTTCTAATTCAATGGATGAAGAGGTCGCACGGAATTATCTAGTGTTTGAGAAACCAGATATTACCCTTGTTGTAGTAGATGCAACAGCAATCGAGCGAAATTTAAATCTTGTATTACAGGTTTTAGAAATAACAGATAAGGTGATTATTTGCATTAATATAATCGATGAAGCAGAAAAACGGGGAATTAACATTAATGAGCAGCTGCTTATGCGAAGATTAGGTGTCCCTGTAATAAAAGTTTCTGCACGAAATAAACTTGGGATTGCTAAGCTTCTTGATACCATCGATAGATTGGTTTCGGGAGCGATTACGTGTAATCCGCCTATATTGAGATACGACGAAGAGACTGAACAGAAAATTTCAAAATTGGAACAGGAAATAATAGAAGTTTTTGCTGAAGAGGTACCGGCTAGATGGATTGCACTTCGACTTCTTGATGGTGATGTAAAGCTGATGGTAGAGGTCAAAAACCGTTTGGTTGCGGAGAGGGGGAGAATAAGAAATGAATCTTCAAAGTATGGATGATTTGGAGGAAAGGCTATCAAAGTTAATTCACCAGGCAGATATCCTTTCTACCTATAATATGAGAGACAAAATGGTTGAGCGGATTTATAAAAGGAGTAAACAACTGACAAACGAGATTGTATCCTATAATGGCAGTAAAAGCGATAATCGAACTGAGAGGTTAGACTCCATTTTTACATCTTCCATTTGGGGTTTTCCAATCATGTTAACCATGTTAGGGGTACTATTTTATTTGACGATTGCTGGTGCAAATATACCTTCCGCACTCTTAGCCCAGTTTTTTGGATGGGTTGAGGGCTTTATTACCCATTTTTTTATGGCAATCGGGACCCCAGAATGGGTTCATGGCCTTCTCGTTTTGGGATTATATCGCGGAACTACTTGGGTAATCAGTGTCATGCTCCCTCCAATGGCGATTTTTTTTCCAGCATTTGCACTGCTTGAAAATTACGGTTATCTTCCCCGTGTTGCCTTCAATATGGATCGATTATTCAAATCAGTTGGAGCGCATGGAAAGCAATCATTAACAATGGCGATGGGCTTTGGATGCAATGCGGCTGCAGTCATGTCAACACGAATAATCGAATCACCACGAGAACGAATGTTAGCAATTTTAACGAATAACTTTGTTCCATGTAATGGACGGTGGGGGACGTTAATAGTCTTGTCTTCTTTATTTATGGCAACCGGTTTTACTGGAGGGATGAAATCGCTCGTTACGACATCAGTGATTGTAGGAATTGTTATGTTTGGCATCATTATCACCTTCGTTGTCTCTTGGGCTTTGTCCAAAACAGCATTAAAAGGAGTGCCAACCCACTATACATTGGAACTCCCTCCGTATAGGAAACCTAAATTTTTTGATACAGTAGTTAGATCCTCTCTAAATCGTTCGCTTTCAGTTTTAATCCGTGCTGTAAAAGTGGCGGCTCCAGCTGGGCTATTAACATGGATATTAGCCAATGTTGATGTGAGTGGCCAAAGCTTACTATTATACATTGTTCACTTTTTGGATCCTTTTGGGCAATCCTTGGGACTCGATGGATTTATCTTAATGGCCTTTTTGATAGGATTACCAGCCAACGAAATTGTTTTGCCAATTCTGTTAATGGGGTACTTATCTACTGGGGCACTAATTGAAGTGGATGAAATAAAAGATTTAAAATTAGTATTCCTGGAGCATGGCTGGACTTGGCTTACTGCATTAAATACAATGCTATTTTCGTTGCTCCATTTTCCATGCGGAACTACTTTGGTCAATATTTATAAAGAAACCAAAAGTAAAAAATGGACGTTCATGTCCTTCTTAATCCCAACTGTGATTGCCATCTTGATTACTTTTGTGATCGCCCAAACGGTAAGGCTACTTGGTTGGGTGTAGGGTCTAAAACATAATGTGCATTAAAAGTTCTATTATTTAAAAAATCCCCAAAATGATGACCAAATGCACCTAATTGGGGATTTTTTCAACCTTTATCAGTTTATTCATAATTAAATTTCTTTTGCTTGTATAAGAATTTATCCTTACAATAAAATTATCAATCTAAAAAATGAGGAGTACCAGGATGAAACTCATAATCGCCGAAAAGCCTGATCAAGGACTGACATTGGCTTCTGTTTTTAAAATGAAAAAGCAGCAGGGTTTCGTTGAAATATTGCCTAATGATATTTTCCCCAATGGAGCATTTGTCACCTGGGCGGTTGGACATGTGTGCCAGCTTATTTCACCAGAGAAATATGATAGTGGTTGGAAAAAATGGTCCTTAAACACTTTGCCGATGATTCCAAGTCAGTTTCAGTATGAAGTGACAAGGGACAAGGCAAAGCAATTTGCGATTATTAAGAGGCTGATTACGGATCCTAGAATCACTGGGATCATTCACGCAGGAGATGCCGGGCGCGAGGGAGAACTGATCGTTCGTAATATCCTTCGGCTTACAAAATGCAAAAAACCGATGCAAAGACTTTGGATTTCTTCGTTAACACCAAAATCAATTAAGGAAGGATTTCAATCACTTCTCGCCGAGTCTGATACCCGTAATCTATACTTTGAAGCCTATACAAGGGCATGTGCCGATTGGGTTGTGGGCATGAATGCATCGAGATTATATAGTTTACTTTTACAAAAACGAGGGTTTTCCGATGTGTTTTCAGTTGGAAGAGTTCAAACACCTACCCTTGCTTTAATTGTAAAAAGAGAACATGAAATTGAAAATTTTGTTTCTGAGCCTTTTTGGGAAGTCCAGGCTCATTTTAAAATAGCGGAGAAAAAATATACTGGTAAATGGGAAAAGGATGGAGAAACAAGGATAAAGACGAAAGAGATGGCCGAGAAAATTGCCGCTTTTTGCCAGCAGAAACCGGCTGAAATTGCTGAAGTAAAAGCTGAGAAAAAAGAATACATGCCCCCGCTGTTATACAATTTATCCGCTCTTCAAGCAGATGCTAACCGTAAATTCAAATTTCCTCCCAAAAAAACGTTGGATGTCCTGCAAAAGTTGTACCAAAAGGGTATTGTCTCATATCCCCGAAGTGATTCCAGACATGTGACAAAAGGCGAGGCAGAGACGTTTCCGGAAACCTTGAAAAAAATCGCCGGGTTATCAGAGTATCAAAGTTTATTTCCACTGCCTTTTGAGTCCATTGTTTCGAATAAACGTTATGTAAATGACAAAAAGGTAACGGATCACTATGCTCTAATCCCAACAGAGCAAGTTCCGAATATTGGAAAGCTATCTCCCGATGAAAAGCTGCTATACGATATGATTGTCAGAAGCCTGATTGCTGCTCACTATGGGAAATCAGTAAGCGAGTATACCACTGTTACAACCCTTGTGGATGGTCGGGCTGAGTTTGTTTCAAAAGGGAAGGTCGAGCTTGAAGAAGGTTGGCGTAAAGTACTACCACAGAAGGAAAAAGATGGTGAGCCAGAGCTACCACATTTATTGTTAGGTGAACAAGGGCAAGTGAAAAAAGTGGATGTAAAGGAAAGTTCCACTCAACCACCTAAGCGCTATACTGAAGGTCAGTTGATTACTTTAATGAAAACGGCTGGAAAACATATCGAGGATAAAGAATTAGAAAAGGTATTGATGAAAACAGAGGGTTTAGGGACAGAAGCTACACGTGCTGGTATTATCACGATGCTAAAGGATCGAAATTATATAGATGTGAAAAAAAACCTTGTCTATGCTAATGCTAAGGCGAAGATACTTATTGCGGCGATTGGCACGCAAATCCTTGCTTCTCCAGAAATGACTGCAAAATGGGAACAACGGCTTAAAGAAATTTCCCAAGGGACAGCATCACCAAAACAGTTTATGGAACAAACCAACAAGATGGTAGCACATTTGATTAGTGCAACAGCAAATGAAGCAACGGAATGGCAGTTTTCAGAGGGTGACCAAGAAGGTTTTGTTCCTCGACAAGCGACCCAAAAGAAGCTAGTCAAGCTTGGCCCCTGCAAAAGATGTGATGGATTTATCGTGGATAAAGGGACATTTTATGGTTGTTCTAATTACAGCAAAACAAAATGCAATTTTACTATTTCTAAAAAAATGCTAGGAAAATCAATTACACAGCAAAATATTAAAAAGCTACTTAAAGATGGAATCACAGATGTAATTGAAGAGTTTTCTGGGAAAGATAACACATTTAACGCCAAGCTTTCCTGGGATGAAAAAGAGCAAAAGTTGAAATTTATTTTAGAAGGGCAATTGGTGAACCAAGGGGAGTAATTCATTCAAATTGCCTTGTCAGTCTTTGCCACTTATAGTAAACTTTTCATTGATTAGTAATTATGGGAGGGTATCGGATGCCGACACCAAGTATGGAAGATTATATTGAACAAATCTATAAACTCATCGAAGAGAAAGGCTACGCACGTGTTTCTGATATCGCGGAAGCGCTTTCTGTCCACCCCTCATCAGTAACAAAAATGGTACAGAAGCTTGATAAAGATGACTATTTAGTGTATGAAAAATATAGAGGTTTAGTATTGACCAATAAAGGGAAAAAGACCGGGAAACGCCTTTTATATCGTCATGTGTTGCTTGAGCAATTTTTAAGAAGCATTGGCGTTAAAGAAGAAAATATTTATCATGATGTTGAAGGAATTGAACATCATCTTAGTTGGGATGCAATTGAACGGATCGGTGATTTAGTACAATTTTTTGAAGAAGACGAAAAACGTTCCGAAGATCTGCAAACAATCCAAAAACAAACCGAGTCTGAACATTAATATAAAAACTAACCGGTTCAGAAAAACGCTCAGAGAATTTTATTCTCCGAGCGTTATTTTTTATTATTCAACAAAAGCCTTTGTTAGTCGAACTTTCGAGGTGAAATAAATGCTCGATTTTCAGGATCAAGATTTCCCCAACATGATTGCGATGGACTCCAACTTTTTCACCTGCCATTAATCTCACTCCTATCTAAGTTGAGTGTTTTTCGTCTAGAAAAAATATAAACAAACAGGAAAAAATCTTAGATGTATCGAAATATTAATAGAATAGTTAAAAAATTCACACAAATACATATGTAGAAATGAGGGTAATATGGTAGATTTTGATTGGACCGAAGAAGCGGAAAAACAATGGAATGAAAGGGCTAGTTCTTGGAATTCTAAAAGTAAAGAAATGTGGGAGACTGGAAGCCGAAAAGACGTTATCTCGTTTTTTAAAAGTCATGTTTCTGATGGGAAAAGTGTATGCGATTTAGGTTGTGGTGATGGTTATGGATCGTTTAAGCTGGCTAGTTCAGGTTATCATGTAACTGGAATGGATGTTTCTCACGAAATGATTGAAAGAGCAAAAAGCTTGGAGAAAGCCTCTTCATTGCAATTTGTTAAAGGGGATATAGCAATTTTGGCAGTCCCTGACAGCCACTTTGATGCGATTATTGCTATAAATTCACTTGAATGGACGGAAAATCCGTTATCAGTTTTATTAGAAACGAAAAGAATTGTAAAAAAAGAAGGATATGCTTGTTTTGGAATTTTAGGGCCAACAGCGATGCCTCGAGTAAACAGCTATCAAAGACTATACGGGGAACAGGTAATTTGTAATACGATGATGCCGTGGGAATTTGAAAAATTAGCAAGTGAAAATGGCTTTTCAAAAGTTGCTGAATATGGTGTTTATAAACGCGGTGCTGATCAACTTCAACTTGGATCCCTATCTACTGATTTGAAACAAGCCCTTTCATTTATATGGGTGTTTATGTTTCAACTTAATAATAAACATTGATTAAAAACAAATAATGACCGGAAGGAGTTCCTCCGGTCATTTTGTATATCTTAATCTCAATCCCACTCATAGGGTGTTTCTTGATAAACATAGTAATTTAGCCAATTTGAGAAAAATAGATGGGCATGTGATCGCCAAAGGTTTGCTGGTTGATTTTCTGGATTATCATTTGGATAGTAATTTTCAGGGAGGTGAATGTCTAACCCTTTTTTCGTATCCCGTTCGTATTCTTCAGCAAGTGTGTCAACATCATATTCTAAATGCCCGGTAACCATGATTTGTTTTCCGTTTAAGGAAGAAACTATAAATGCTCCGGCTTCATCTGAGGCAGCTAATAGTTTAAGATCACTACATGCATTAATGGCTTGCATCGATACATCGGTGTACCGAGAATGTGGGGCAAGAAAAATATCATCGAAGCCTCTTAATAGTTTGACGGTTTTGTCATATAATTTGTGATAGAACAGGCCGTAACATTTCCTAGGAAGCTCAAATTTATCGATTCCATAATGGTAGTACAGGGCAGCCTGTGCCCCCCAACAAATATGGAGTGTAGACGTCACATTAGTCTTCGTCCAATCCATTATTTCGGTTAGCTCGTTCCAGTAATCGACCTCTTCAAAGGTAAACAGTTCTACAGGGGCTCCTGTAATAATCATTCCATCATATTTTCGATGTTTTACCTCTGAAAAAGTTGAATAAAACTGTTCAAGATGATATTTGCTAGTGTTTTTTGATACATGAGTAGCAGTTTGTAGAAAAGTAACATTCACCTGTAAAGATGTATTCCCTAGCAAACGAAGTAATTGTGCTTCTGTTCGTTCTTTTTCCGGCATTAAATTTAAGATTAATATATTGAGTGGGCGAATATCTTGTTGCATAGCCCTTTCATCTTCCATAACAAATATATTTTCTGATTCGAGAATTTCTCTGGCAGGAAGTAGCTTTGGTATTCTGATTGGCAAATTATCAACTCCCAGTATGAATTTTCAGGTTATTTCTATTATATAGACAATGATCAGTTCTTTTCAATCATTTCATGTTAAAAGTAAAGATGTAAAATTTTTATCAATTAGATTGCTTCAATTAATGGTAAAATAATATTGCAAACCTGATAACTACCATGGGGGAATTTAGAATGACAACACATATGAGGATTAAATCAGATATTGAAATTGCCCAGACTTCACAAATGAAACCAATAGTTGAAATTGCTGCAAACCTTGGTCTTGGTGAGGATGATATTGAACTCTTTGGGAAATATAAAGCGAAACTCTCAAACCAAGCATTGAAAAAAGTACATACGAATAAAAATGGAAAAGTGATCCTAGTCACCTCTATTAATCCCACACCTGCGGGTGAAGGGAAATCAACTGTTACTGTCGGTCTTGGTGATGCGCTTCATGCCCTTGGAGAAAAAGTAATCATTGCCATGCGCGAGCCTTCTCTTGGCCCAACAATGGGAATGAAAGGCGGCGCAACTGGGGGCGGAAATGCTCAAGTTCTTCCAATGGAAGATATTAATCTTCATTTTACAGGGGATATTCATGCGATTACATCCGCAAATAATGCGCTTGCAGCTCTTATCGATAATCACCTGCAACAAGGAAATGAATTGAAAATTGATCAGCGACGGATCGTTTGGAAACGTGCTTTAGACTTAAATGATCGTGCGCTCAGACATGTTTTAATTGGACTTGGCGGACCATTACAAGGTGTTCCCCGTGAGGATGGTTTCGATATAACGGTTGCTTCTGAGATTATGGCTGTTTTATGTTTAGCAACTGATATTCATGATTTAAAGAAGCGTCTATCGAAAATGGTAGTGGCTTACAATGTTCAAAAGCAACCAGTAACTGTGGGTGATTTAGGCGTTGCTGGCGTTTTAGCGCTTTTATTAAAAGAAGCCATAAAGCCAAACCTAGTTCAAACAATTGAACATACACCAGCTCTCATTCATGGTGGACCATTTGCGAATATTGCCCATGGCTGTAATAGTATTATTGCGACCACTGCTGCAGCAAAACTTGCAGATTATGTCATAACTGAAGCGGGCTTTGGAGCGGATCTCGGTGCTGAAAAGTTTTTACATATTAAAACAAGAAGTGCGGGTTTTGAACCGGAGGCAGTAGTGATTGTAGCTACCATTCGTGCCTTGAAAATGCATGGAGGGTTACAAAAATCCGAACTTAACGACGAGAACGTTGAGGCATTAATTGCAGGTTTAGCAAACTTAAAGAAGCATGTTGAAACCATAACCAGTTTTGGGTTACCCTTTGTCGTAGCCATTAACCGGTTTGTCAGTGATTCTGATGCGGAAATTAATACATTGTTATCCTATTGTGATGGACAAAACTACCCGGTTGCTCTAACTGAAGTTTGGGAAAAAGGGGGAGAGGGCGGTATTGAACTTGCCCAAACTCTGTTAAAAGTTTTGGATAAAAATGAATCAAGTTTTCAGCCATTATATCTTTTATCTGATCCAATCAATGTTAAAATAAGGACCATTGTTCAAAAGGTATATGGAGGTAAAGATGTCGAGTTTTCTACAAAAGCCCAAAACCAAATGAAGGAATTTGAGTCATATGGATGGGGGGATTTGCCGATTTGTATGGCGAAAACGCAATACTCACTATCGGATGACCCCAAAAAACTTGGTCGACCAACGGACTTTATTATTCAGGTCCGCGAATTGAAGCCGTCAATTGGAGCAGGCTTCATCGTTGCGCTGACAGGTGACGTGATGACGATGCCCGGTCTGCCAAAAAAACCAGCTGCATTAAACATGGACATTGATGATAATGGAAATGCGGTAGGTTTGTTCTAAGATAGGGGGAATTTGGTAATGTTTGATCCGACTGCTTTCGAAAATCTTAAGATTGTAATCGAAGGCGCTGTCTATGACCGAGACTTTAGCGGAGAAATTCTCGTAACAGACCGCAATGATATCATAAATTTAGCAAAACTCGAAAGAAGATTTGAAATCTCTTTTGTTGATAAAGTTAATCGAGGTAAAAAAATTACGGCAATCTGGGTTTTAGAAGCTAAACTTGAAAATCTTGCAGCTGAACTTCTCCCGGCCACATTATCAGAAAAAACTGCAGGCTGCCATGTTGCAGTGAAATTTGAGCTGGAACATCCGAATGAATTTTCTATTTTCAAAGATATCAAAAAGGCCTTATTTGAAATATGGGGAGATAGCCGCAACATTGATCAGCTCATCCAAATGGTGCCTTTTGAAAACCAAACAAAAATAAAAAACGTTGTCACGATTAAGTTCAATCGCCTTATTTACGAAGATCAGATTGATGACCTAACCACTATGGTAGATTTTATGATAAAGTCGCTCAGGGATTTGAGTAAAATAATTAAGTAATGTTGAATTTTTTTCACCCTTAAACATATGAAATTAGTCAAGCCATGCAAATGCTGAGATGGTTTGACGATATTGACAACCGGTGCTCATTTTGGGCACTTTTTTTTTCAAATTTTCTTCTCTTACCGCTCTTCGTGATAAAATAGACTTCGGAATGAAAGAAGGTGTTGGTGATAGAAAAAGATGTCATACTAATAACTGAGGAATTTGTAAAAAAATCCCTTGGACAAGATTGTACTGGTCACGACTGGTATCATATTGAACGTGTGCGAAAGAACGCTTTATATATTTGTGAGCAAGAAAAAGCCGGTGACCCATTTGTGATTGAGATGGCGGCACTACTCCATGATATTCCAGATGGTAAACTCAATGAAAGCGAAGCAGCTGGATTTGAGATATTAGCTAGTTTTTTTGATGGTCTATCTTTAAGTAAGATTGTGAGAGAGCGTATAAATGAAATTATTACTTCGATTTCTTATAAGGGTGGACGAAAGGTAGAATTAACTTCAGTTGAGGCGAAAATAGTTCAGGATGCTGATCGCCTTGATGCGCTTGGAGCGATTGGAATTGCTAGAACATTTGCTTATGGTGGGCACAAGGGACAAGCCATTTATGATCCAATGATAACCGTTAGGTCCGAAATGACAATCAACGAGTATCGCAACGGAAGGTCTTCCTCCATCCACCACTTTTATGAAAAATTACTAAAACTAAGAGATCTGCTCCATACAAATACGGCAAAAAAAATCGCAGAGAGACGACATCGCTTTATGGAAATGTATCTGCAAGAATTTTATAGTGAATGGGATGGTCAAGCATGAAAATGATTTCGATAGAAAATGTTTCAAAAACATATGGGGAAAAGCAGTTATTTCAAGACCTTTCCTTTACCATTTCCGAAAAAGATCGGGTTGGGTTAATTGGCGTAAACGGAACAGGAAAGTCTTCTCTGTTGAAAATAGTCGCCGGGATTGATTTGCCTGATAGTGGAGAAATGATTAAGCCAAAAGACTATCAGATTTCCTATTTATCGCAGCAACCAGAATTAACTGGTGAGTTAACTGTGTTAGAGCAAGTGTTTGAGGGAGATGCCCCAATTCTTAAGCAGTTGCGAGAGTATGAACAAGCCTTACTTGATCTTAATGAGAATCCAGAGGACTCGGATGTACAACATAGGCTTTTTGAATTACAGAAGCGAATGGATGCCGAAAATGGCTGGGATGCTAGTGCGAATGCGAAAGCCATCTTAACAAAGCTTGGAATAGAAGACTTTCAGAAAAAAATTGTGGAGTGCTCAGGTGGTCAAAAGAAGCGGGTTGCCCTCGCCCAGGTACTAATACAGGCACCTGATTTGTTAATTCTAGATGAACCTACCAACCATTTAGATTATGAGTCTGTAAAATGGTTGGAAGATTATTTAAGTCGCTACCAAGGTGCGCTATTACTTGTCACACATGATCGTTATTTCTTAGACCGGGTAACCAATCGGATTTTTGAGTTAGATAAAGGGAATTTGTACAGCTATAAAGGCAATTATGCCGCATTTCTCGAGGCAAAGGCAGTACGAGAAGAAAATGATGCAGCTACCTTGGAGAAACAACGAAACCTTTATCGTCGTGAACTAGAATGGATCAGACGAGGGGCTAAGGCTAGAAGTACAAAACAAAAAGCACGAATCCAGCGGTTTGATAAGTTAGATGATGAACTTGCTGCCGTTAAAAGCACAGATAAACTAGACTTATCTTTAAATGGCAGTCGCCTTGGAAAGCAAGTATTTGAGTTAATATCGGCTTCCAAACAATATGGGAACCTTCGGATTCTAAAGGATTTTGATTTACTTATCAAACCGGGCGATCGGATCGGAATTATTGGTCGCAATGGAACCGGAAAATCAACGGTGCTCAATATATTGACTGGAAGGATCCCGTTAGATTCCGGTGAGGTAACGGTCGGGCAAACAGTTAAACTAGCATATTACACGCAAGAAAATGAAGATATGGACGAAAACAAACGAATGATTGAATATGTGAAGGAAACCGCCGAAGTTATTCATACATCTGATGGGAAAATGATTTCCGCCGCACAGATGCTTGAAAGATTCTTGTTCCCATTAAATTCGCACGGAACACTGATTCGAAAACTTTCAGGTGGGGAAAAACGCCGTCTATATTTACTGAAGCTGTTACTAACAGCGCCAAATGTGCTTTTACTTGATGAGCCTACAAACGATTTGGACACGCAAACATTGACGGTTTTAGAGGATTATTTAGAAGAATTCCCAGGCGTGGTCATAACCGTTTCCCATGACCGCTACTTTCTGGATAAAGTGGTTGACCAGCTTTTAATATTAAAAGGGGCAGGGGAAACGGATTCATATTATGGCAGCTACACAGAGTATTTGGAGAAACAATCAACAAAGCAACCAGAAAAAGTAGGATCCATACAGGCAAAAGAGCCTCAACAGGAAAAACAGAAAAAGAAAAAAATGACCTATATGGAGAAAAAAGAATGGGCAGAGATTGATGACAATATTGTCAGCGTTGAATCCCGGATTGAAGAAATTGGTGCAGAGATTGTTAAAACTGGCAGTGATTTTGAAAAAGCTCAGAAGTTGATGGATGAGGAAGCGAGCTTAAATATACAGCTTGAGCAGCTGATTGAGAGATGGAGCTATTTATCAGAGTTAGCTGAAAATGAGTGATACAAATGTCTGTTATGAAAAGAGCCCGATATCTGGGCTCTTTTTCCTATCTTTGGAGCTTTCAAAAATGAAATCCATCACCACTATGTGATAACATTAAATTGATTAACACTATAAACGTAGTGCGAAGGGTGAAGGAAATGAAAATTAACGCGATTGAACCCACACCTAGTCCAAATACAATGAAAATCATTTTGGATGAAGAACTGCCAATGGGGAAAAGCAATAATTATAAAAAAGATACAAGCGAAAATGCTCCTTCCATCATAAAAACCATTCTCAACATTAATGGGGTTAAGGGAGTTTACCATGTGGCTGACTTTCTTGCGGTTGAGAGAAATGCAAAATTTGATTGGAAGGAAATATTACCACAAGTGCGTCAAGCATTTGGGGAAACTCCTAGTCAAACTCTTGAAAAGGGTACCAGACAAAATGACCATTATGGTGAAATTAATGTCTTGGTTCAGCTTTATAAAGGGATCCCGATGCAAGTGAAATTGACGAACGGAGATGAAGAAAAACGCTTTGGGTTACCGGAAATCTTTACCGAAACAGTTAAAAAAGTTCAGAGGCCTGAAGATAATGTTGTCGTCATGCGCAGATGGAAAGAGTATGGTGTTCGTTATGGTGATATTAATCAGGTTGGTCATGAATTAGTTGAGGAATTGCAGGCTGCTTACCCTAAAGACAGATTGACATCAATTGTTGAAGCCGAACAAAACCAATCCCAACAGGATAAAAAAGTTCATCTGAACCGTCTAAAATTGTCTCTTCGTGATTTAGAACACCCTGACTGGCGAAACCGCTATTGTCTATTAGAACAAATGGAGGATCCAGACCTAACAGACTTGCCAGTTCTTGAAATTGCGTTAGGTGATGAAAAGGTTTCGATTCGAAGATTAGCAACCGTTTATTTAGGGATGATTAAGAATCCACAAGTTTTGCCATTATTATATCGAGCTTTACGAGATAAGACCGTTACAGTTAGGCGAACTGCTGGTGATTGCTTGTCAGACCTTGGATTTGTGGAGGCAACATCTGAAATGGTTAAGGCCTTAACTGATGATAGCAAGCTGGTTCGCTGGAGAGCGGCAATGTTTTTATATGAAGTAGGTGATGACCGCTCTTTACCAGCTTTAAAACAGGCACAAAACGATCCTGAATTTGAAGTAAGTTTGCAAATCAAGTTGGCTATTGAACGGATCGAAGGCGGGAAGGAAGCTAAAGGTTCCGTCTGGAAGCAAATGACCGATGCCAGAAACCCTGATGGGCAATAGTATTTTGAGTTCAAGAACATGACTGCAGAAATTTGCTAAAGTGTGCAATCCGATTGCATTGATTGCATTGAATATAGTATGCTTACACTGCTAAAAGCAGATAGCAACCTTGCTAAGGTTAAATAGGAGGAATTTACATGTCAATGGCTTATGAAGAATATATGAAACAAATGGTAAAGCCTATGCGGAGTGAACTCGTTGATGCGGGTTTTAAAGAACTATTAACGGTTGAAGATGTAGAACAGTTCATGGGTAATGTTGAAGGCACTACCTTAGTAGTCGTTAACTCTGTTTGCGGTTGTGCGGCAGGGCTAGCACGGCCAGCAATAACTCAAGCATTATTGAAGTCTGAGAATAAACCGGATCAATTAGTAACGGTTTTTGCAGGACAGGAGAAAGAAGCAACCGCTAAAATGCGTGAGTTTTTCTCAGGCTACGAGCCTTCTTCACCTTCAATGGCATTATTAAAAGGAAATGAAGTCGTTCATTTTATCCCTCGTTACCAAATTGAAGGGCATTCAATGGAAGAAATCATGGATAACCTACTTACAGCATTTGAAAGTAATTGCTAAAAAAGAAAAATAGAAAGCGTTTGGCTCAAATAGCTTAACGATTAAAGGATGTCATCTGGCATCCTTTTTTTTAGTGATTAATTTTTTGTGCTTTTCAATAAATACAAAACATCCCTCCATAAGTTAGCGGATTTAGAGGAAATATTTCCTTAATTGTCGAAGGAAATAGTATGGGAATAATCTCCGTTAATGTGCTTAGGGCTATATTATTTACCGGTCTCAAAAATCTGCTGGTCCTCATTTGTATAGAGTTTTTCCTGTAGTCTATTTCTATTTTTTATTTGGTTAAAAAGCCAAGTTTGGAGCAAAGCCAACGAAGCTTATGGGAGCGGCGTGAAGAGGCAAAGCAGATATTACAAGATAAGGAGTAAGGTAGATGATAGGACATTTTGGATTTTCATATGTAGGTTTGATTTATTTATTGATGTTGTTTATCCCCAACATTATATGGACTAAAAATAGACCAGTGGGCTATGAAGATATTGTTATAAAGGAAAATAAGATACTGTTGGTATTGGAACGGGTTGGACAAGTTTGCGTAACGTGTGTTGCGTTGATTTTTAGTGATTTTAATATTGGTTCGATTAATTTATGGAGTATTTGGCTTGTTATTTCCTTTGTCATTATGTTTTTGTATGAGGTGAACTGGATTCGATATTTTAAAGGTGAGCACACCTTAAAGAGCTTCTATGGCAGTTTTTGTGGCTTCCCAGTAGCAGGTGCGAGCCTGCCAATAATGGCATTTCTATTATTAAGTATTTATGGAAAGGTGATTTGGCTTACTGTATCGGTGATTATACTTGGTGTAGGACACATTGGAATCCATCTTCAACATTTAAAGGCTATAAAATAATCTGCTCAATTTAGCGGTGAGAAAATGAGCATAATCTGTATTAACTGTTGTGTCATAATATTCATATGTTCCGTCACAATTTCTTATTTTTATGAACAAGGTCGTTTTCTTGTTCGAGTAACAACGGGTGGCTTATCTTGAACAAGATTTAAGCAATGTTCTTCAATAATCGAGCGCAATTCTGCAGCAAGAATTGTGCTCTTTCTTTATGTTAGGGCCATTTAATGGAAGAAGAATCTTTTTGTTTGTGAAAAATTGTACTTAAACTATAGTGCAATTTAATTGAAGAAAGAACGCAATATAGCTTAGTTTAGACTAAGTAGCCTTTAAAAAAAAGCTATGTTAATCTCTAAAACCGCCAACCAAAAGGCTGACGGCATTGCGTTATCTGCTACATGCTACTGTAACAGTTTGGTTTTTATCTAAAACCAATTCAAATGTTTGGTCTAACCGTACTAGAAAAAGTGCGGAAAAATAAGAAATAAAATATGGTAAGTTGATGGATGGATTTCAATAAGTTTTACCATAAGGAATTTAATATTTATAAATTGCCCATAATAGTAAGTGAATTATTATTATTATTATTATGGGGGTATGTATGGATAAACAAGAAAAAATTAATCAAGCTAAGGCTTTATTACATAAACTCGTATTAGAGGATTGGAAAACGAGTGACCTTTTTTCTCCAAAATGGTTTGGAACAGTAGGTTTTATACTACTGTCATATTTTATTTGTTTTAAATTACTTGATAAACGGCGTTTTACACAGATACTTTTATTTGGCTCCCTATTAACTGTTTCGATAACTGTTGTTGACTTATTCGGTACACAGTTTGGGCGATGGACATACTTAACAAGGGTATTTCCTATTGTACCCAGTCTGTTTTTCTTTGATTTCACAATAATCCCTCTATACTACATGCTTGTATATCAATATTCTTCTACTTGGAAAAGTTTTGCTATTTGGAACGCTATATTAGCAGGTATTATTTCATTTGCTTTCTTCCCTATATTAACTGCACTAAAAATGTTTGAATTGAACAATTGGAAATATATTTATTTTTTTTCAATCATTTATGCTATGGCTTTTTTTTGCAGGGGAGCTGTTTGGTTCATCCTGTCTGTACAAAATAAGAGAATGGAAAGTTAGAGTATATAGGAAATTATTACCTTTATGCTCAAGCTGGTTTAATTGTTTTATTGAAAAGCGAAGCATGGAACCTTATTAAGGTACCCATAAAATATGCCTAACATCAACAATACTCTTAAACAGAGCCTAAATAAAAGACTTCTAATTAAGCTGACTGGTGCAATTCTGCAGCAAGAATTGTGCTCTTTCTTTAAGTTAAGGGCCATTTAATTGAATAACACTTTAAAGAAAATTGGATATGTATGGTAGAGTTTAGAAAAGATTGTGAAGGTTTGTACTTAAAGTAATGGTACAGTTTACAGGTTCTTTAAGCTCAAGAAGGAGTTTCTGGTCTAAGAACAAAATATAATTAAAAAACTCGCCAAAAAATGGACGAGTTTTTTGTGTTTTTGTATACCAATTATTATTTCAAACAAGAATTCTCTATAATAACCCCTAACACAAAACGATTATTCTATAGGGTGTGGTTTGGGCGGGGATACTTTTTGTAGCAGGTCCATAGATAACAATTAGATCTCGGTTCGCTGGGTTTCTGGAAAATGATTGCCCATTTGTTAATAATAATTGAGTAAATGGAGATATATTTAATTGTAATCTTCCATCACTACTCACCAACTGACTATTAAAATAATCTACTTTTACATTCTGATTTGGGCTTTCTTTCACCATAACAAGTGCTTGATATTGAGGAGGGTAAATAAGAAGGGCAGGTGCATCCCCGTCATAATATCCAGTCACGCGATCTCCTACTGTCACCATTACATGGTCTACAAAGTAAGTGGTGGGTGAAACAACGAAATTTACTATGGCTCCCAATCCGTTTTCTACAGTAATGAATTTATAACAGCCTTCTCTTTTACCATTTTGACCAGTAAAAAAATCACTAATCATATTGACAGTCCCGTGAAAAGAATAAAAATTTGTCATACAATACCTCCATTGCTTTAAACAGATAGTATATTAAACTATAAAGCGAGCTTTTTATTTCGACATTAGTCCAGGCTAATGTACTTTGTTCCAAGTATCGCTGTGGCCAATCTTGTGGATATAAATTGAGTGCCATTCCATGTTAAAAGGTTTTCGACATGCCCTAATGTATCCGAATTAGAAATACCAATAATTCGTTGAAAAACAAGTAAATCATAATTCATGCTTTTTTGATTCGTAACAATTGGATATAAAGCACCAGCAGAAAGAACCTCGCCTTGAATTGGTTGTATTAATTTTCCATTTTCATCGTAAAGCTGTGATAGATATTCATAGCCTTTGTAGCTAATATCGAGGGTGAAAAGCAGGTCTAGTGGTGGACTTCCTACACTTACTTTATAAAAATCTTCATAATTGACTTTGAAAGTATAGCTATTATTATATTTTTCAAAATCAAACAATAGTCGTGGAATATTATTTCTGAAGGAGTAAATATAGAAAATACCGTAACCCCCGCTTCCACCCGATTCAATACTTATCAAAATATCCAATATGTAATCTTTAGAAAAATCCCCAAGGAAGAGCTTAGCATTGTATCCAGCATTATTTGGATGTTTAATTGTTGAAACCTGGTTTGATCGGCCATTTTGAATGACAAGAGTAATATGATCTGCGAAGATTTCGGTTTCATCGCGTTTATTTCCATATAAATAGACGTAATCTATTATACCGTCACCAGTAACATCACCTTGCTTCATGTCAAGTAACGAGATGTTCCTAGAATAAATATAGTTATCATACGTATGTTCTTGAAATTGCCTATACAAATGAACCCCTCCAAAGCAGTAGGTGACTTCTATGTACAATATGTAGGTTAATACCTAAAGGAATGTGTGGGTGCCTATAAAGGTTAAGGAAATATTCTGTAAAGTAATGCTAAGTGAAAAAATGTGAACTGTTGTTAAAAACTATGAAAGAGCTAACAATTTTATAAGGTCAACAAGGGGAAGCACTTAAGAAATAACTTTTTTATAGGTAAATGCACATTTGTTAGTGAACAAGCTGATAGGTTAATGACTAAAGAATATGATGATGTGAGGTTAAAAAGTAAAGGAGTGTATTTTATGTATCCTATTCCTCCGTATTTTAGCAATCCAAGTAATCAAGAAGCTTATTTATATTCGAATCCATTTCAAGATGAGATTTATAACTATGCAGCCCATGATGTAAGACAATTTGGTGGCCCACCTTCACTTCCACCACCTGGCCAAGGCCCAGCGTTTGGTCCACCTTCATTTCCACCACCTGGCCAAGGACCAGCGGCTGGACCGCCTCCATTTGCACCACCTGGTCAAGGTCCAGAGGCAGGTCCACCAACTGCACCACCGCCTTCATTTGTTCCACAACCGCAAGTAGAAGCATTTGCAGTTGACCCAGGCGGAATTGCAAGATGTTTATTCAGATACACGTATGTATGGCTGAGAGGTTTTCAACAATTTTGGTTTTATCCAACATTTGTTGGTCGAAACTCTGTCTCAGGGTATCGTTGGACTGGATTTAGATGGGTTTATTTCGGTATTAGCTTACGACAAATTCAATCGTTTACTTGCTATTAATAAGAATATGATTTGAAGAAATCTATATTAGTTGGTCAGAAATAAGCAATATTATACACAATCATCGTATTTTAACTAACAAGTGCGATGCTTTAAAACAAGGCATCGTCTCTTTTTGATTCAATTAAAGAGACCGATTGTGAAGAATTGCACTTAAAGTAACGGTGGTTTTAGTGAAAGAAGAAATAATTGATTTTATGATTGAAATCATATTTTTATTTATTCCATTATAGGGCGCATTCTACAGGACCAAGACCGTATGATTGTAACGAAAATTGGAGAACCGAAAAGATTTGATATTGTAGTATTTCACGCATCAGATGATGAGGATTATATAAAACGGGTAAATGGATTACCTGGAGACCGAATTGAGTACAAAGATGATAAATTGTATTTAAATGGAAAACTTTATGGTGAACTGTATTTAGAAAAAAGTAAACAAGAAGTAAAAGATGGGCCACTTACTAATTCATCTACGTTACGAGAAACACCAGTGGGTAGTGACGTAGTTCCAAAAGGTCATTTGTTCGTAATGGGGGATAATATGATATATATATACTTTGTAATTGGGAGGATGATGGACAAGATGATCCGTATGCGGTTTGGAACGGTCCAAATGGAGATTACTCTCTTAGCGAAGCAAGGATAAATTTAAAAAAGAATCTTATAATGTATAGAGGTAATATCGATCAATCAATCAAAAAAAGAAATTGATACTAAAAAAGCTTTAATGGTAGCGTTTGATAAATTAGAGGAACAGGAACAAAATTCACCTGAATATAAAACTCTTA
This sequence comes from Bacillus sp. 1NLA3E, assembly GCF_000242895.2. NCBI lineage: Bacteria > Bacillati > Bacillota > Bacilli > Caryophanales > Bacillaceae > Bacillus > Bacillus sp. 1NLA3E. Next base: position 3,129,574 of record NC_021171.1, on the reverse strand, counting down.
TAAAACAAATAAAAGACTTAAAACTGACTTTATATAATCAGTAAAAATTTCACTAAAAGGGGCGTTAATCCAAGATGGATTAACGCTCCTTTTGATTGAATCTATTGTAACGGGTCAGTTGAAGAAGGATTTATAGTTCCTGTTGATGAAGTTAGTTGTAATAGGATAAATGAAATGTGGGATTGATGATGATAATGGAAATGGATATTCGATGTCATTTTTATGGTGAGAAATTTTCTCCCAAGAAGGTTGAACAACTAACTGGGTTTACATTAGAAAATAAAATAGAAGTTGGGGATATATTGCATAAAGGAAAAAACAAAGGAAAGCCATCTGATTTTGGTAATGGAGAACTATGTCCCCCAAATGATATTAGAGATAAGGAAGATTTTGGACTTCTTTGGGTAGCTGAGGCTTTATACAAACATATAGATGTTTTTCGTATTTATGGAGCAGAAAATATTGATTTAGTAATTGGAGTATTTTATGAGGCACAATGCAATTTTGTATTTGAACCAGAATCATTACTGTTGTTTGGTAAAATAGGAATCCCTATACAGGTTAGTTGTTATGAAAGTTAATAAATCTTATTCAAGTAACGGGGGGCGATTGCTAAATATGGTGATCGCTTTTTTATTGTAGCATCAGGGCAGTTTATTTGAACGAAAAAATGTGAAATAAAGGGATTCCCAAGACTTCAAAGAATTAATAAGACAATAAACTTATAAGGGGGATGCGTAATGCCTATTATTAACGTAAAGTTGGCAAAAGGAAGAACTAGTGAGCAAAAACAACAATTTGTTAAAGCAGTTACTAAAGAAGCTGTAAGAATGTTAAATGTTAAAGAGGAATGGGTAACTGTAATATTTGATGAATATGAACGAGAAAATTGGGCATCTAATGGACAATTACACTCTATAAAATTTGGTGACGGTTTTGGCAAACAAGGCGTAGAATGAGAATCTCTTATTAAAAAAACGGGCGCAATTCTGCAGCAAGAATTGTGCTCTTTCTTGTTAAGGGCTATTTAATGGAATGAAACTTCCAAACAAAAGGGAATAATAAATGATAAATTACATCTTGTGGAGGCTATTATGATTGATAAAAGAAAGGCTTTATCATTTAGTATATTAGTTATTCCCTGGTTAACTACTCCATTGCTAGGGAAAAATTCTTTTGTTCGCTTTCTTCCAGTCGCAACTTTTATTGGTTATATCTTTAGTTTTTTAAGCGAAATAGCTGATAGACGTAAGTGGTGGAAAGTGAAAAATGGATTATTTCCAGATTATCGTTTAGATTTCTCTTACCTTTTAGGCTTATTTTTTATAACAACTATTTGGGTATTTAAATTGACATACGGTAGCTTTATAAAGTACTTAACATTAAATATTGTACTCGATTATCTTCTTTCATTCCCTATCGTAAAATTTTTCACTAAAGTAGGAGTATTCGAATTCAAGAAAATGCGACCTAAACATTTTTACATATTATCAGTTGTAACAGCAATCGTTATTTATTTTTATCAATTATTAGTGGAACGAACTATTGTAAAAGAGGTAAATAAATATTAGAAGAAGTAATGTTGTTTGTACCCCTTATAAAAAGGCATTGTTTTAAGGATAACAATGAGATTAAAAATACTTTAACTAAACTTGCTGTTAGAAGTTCAGGGATTATTCCATTATAGGGCGCGTTTATGGAGCAACGAAAAAAGCCCAATTTCTCAGCTTAAACTTGAGAAGTTGGGCTTTTAATATTGGTATTTCCTTAAAGTTGTAAATTCAACATATTGCTTTAGTAGATTTGGAAGGAAAAAGATTTAAGCATTTAGATAGGGTGATTTGTTACTTAATTGATAAGGGGTGTTTAGTTGAAGAGGTTAATGTTCCATATGAATTTATGATAAATGGAAATTCGATGTTAAAAATAAAAAAATGTTTAACATGAAAGTTCTTCTGTCTATCCTTTTATGATAATTTTCTTATACCGTGATCGGGTGCCTTGCTGGAAAAGCAGTAAGGCACCCTTTAAGGCCTTTTCACTTGAGAGGGCTAACAGATTTTCCACATATCCTTCGTTCGCCCATAGACTAGAAGGGGGGTGATAAATATGTAACACCGAAATCTAGATTAGAAGGGTGATTAAAAGTATAAGATTTTCAAATATTGTAATATGATAAATTTAATTATTTAAGTTGAGCGATGGCATGGGACAGTGAACCCTTCCTTATACACAAACTAAAAAACTTTAGCTAAGGAGTAGTGAAAATGGCACGTGTTTTATTCCTTAATGCCGGATCAGAAGGACATATCAATCCAACTATTGGAGTTGTACAAGAGCTTATTTCGCGCGGCGAAGAGGTAGTGTACTTTACGATAGAAGCTTTTCGAGAGCGAATTGAGAAGACGGGAGCTACTGTACGCACATTGGACGGTAAAAAATTCATAAAGGCCTTTATCTCTGGTGGAAGAAATTATTTATTTGAAAGAATTAACGGTCTTTTACTTACGGCAGATATTGTCATTCCTAGTGTGCTTGAACAGATTGAAGGAGAACTTTTTGATTACATCATCCACGATTCCATGTTTGGTTGTGGACGTTTGCTTGCTCAAATCCTTAAGCTTCCTGCAATCAATTCTTGTACTTCCTTTGTAGAGACAAGGGAATCATTCGAAAAAACGTTGGAACAGCTATCTAAAAAAATTCCAGAAGAAAAAGTAAAACCTATTTACGACGAGTTTCAAAGACTGACAATAAGGTGTGCGGAAAAATATGATGTCGAGATTCAATCTCCTTATGAAGTTTTTTGTAATCCGGCGCCACTTACAATTGTTTATACAACTAGGGAGTTTCAACCTTTTGGAGATGAATTCGACCAAACATATAAATTTGTAGGTCCATCCATCTCTTCACGATCAACGCGAGAAAACTTCGATCTTGCTGCAATCAAGGGAAAAAGCCCAATTTACATTTCACTGGGTACGGTCTTTAACCAAGCAATAGAGTTTTATAAGCTTTGCTTTAAGGCATTTGGGAACACTGATCATACCGTTGTCATGTCGATTGGGGAAAAAGCACAAATATCTGATTTAGGGGAGATCCCTACAAACTTCATTGTAAAAAATTATGTTCCTCAAACTGAGGTCCTGAAATTCAGTAAATTATTTATTACACATGGTGGAATGAACAGTACCCATGAGGGTCTTTATTACGGGGTTCCGCTCATTGTAATCCCGCAAAGTGCGGATCAGCCGATCATTGCCAGGCAAGTTGCCGATATTGGAGCCGGTATTAAATTACAAATGCAAAGCTTGACTATAAATCAACTACAAGAAGCCGCAAATCATGTAATGAACCACCCATCTTTCCATAAAGCTGTTGCAAATATAAGAGAATCCTTTCAAAAATCGGGTGGATATCACCAAGCTGTTGATGAGATTTTCGAATTTAAAAGACAATATGATATCTAAATATAAACTTTCCCAGCTAACCATTATTGTGACTTTTTCTTAGTAGGTAATGTAACTTCTAATCGGGCGTGGTCCAAGAAGAATTATACTGTCATTATGGCAACGATTCAGGTTATACCAAAAAATAATAAAAACCAATTTTATCCAAAGTTGTACTTAAATGCTAAAATAAAACAAGAGACAAATGGGGAGATGATTGAGTTTGAAAATTAAATATATATCTATATTTTTATTAGCCTTGGCATTATTGGTAGGATGTGATAATGAAAATAAAGAAGAAATCTCCACAAATGATGTACAGAAAATTAAGTTCGAATTAATAAAAAAACAAACTTTGGAAGGAGTTAATTCATATTCTATAAAATTGATTAATGACAGTGATTTTGTTATTAAACAAAATAATGTATTTGTTTATTATCCAATAAAAATAAATACAGATGCTTTCAAAGGTAACGAATATAAAGTTGAAGCTAAGGGAAATAAATTAGATATTCAACCACGAGAAAAGATTATATTAAATGTATTAATGCCTTTTGAAGGTATGGGAGATAAATCTTTGTTGCGAATAGATAATCCTAGTATTCAAATAAATGGTTACTTAGGAAAAATTGATAATAAACATAAATTTAGTATTGGCGGGGACCTAATCAAAAAATAAATTCATCAACCATTTGGCGATATAAATGGTTCTTGACGGGCTATGGAAGAATTTTATCATGAGGGAAAAATCAAGCGAATTCATTAATGGTAACTGATTTTTTATAATTAGGCTGTGTTAAGGCTCAATGTTGATTTTTTGCACAATGTTGATTGGAGCGGAAGGCGCGAGACTCCTGCGGGAGCAGCGGGACAGGTGAGACCCCGCAGGCGCTTTAGCGCTGAGGAGGCTCACCGCCCGCCCCGCGGAAAGCGAAGCGCCTGGAGCGGAAATCAACATTTTAGTTTAATAGGGCCTATAATTAAGTACGGTTTTTAAATCCCAATTTTCCCGAGACTCTTGAATTTTGGGCATCATAGGGAAAAAGGTCGAAGTGAAAGAGTTCTAGTTTGTTTTCCTTTTGGTCAAACTTTTCGGAAAATAAGCCCATAGGTTTAAAGGAAATCTTTTTCATTGTATGTTAAAAGGAGTATAATATACCGTAATAATACAAGGTTTAACCTATTTTGGAGGATTGGAAATGAACATCATTGCCGCAGAACGGATGAATGCTTTTCAGCAAAGTATTTTTGCTGAGCTAACTCAGTTAAAAAAATCACAGCTTTCTGAGGGTAATCATGTCATTGATTTAAGCATTGGGAGTCCAGATATGCAGCCACCTTCCTTTGTTAGACAGAAACTACTAGATTCAGTTAAAAATGATGATGCTTTCGGATATACATTAACAGGAACAAAGGATTTCTACCAAGCGGTGGCAATCTATTATAATCGGAATTCCTCGGTGTATGTAAATCCTGAAAACGAAGTATTACTGCTAATGGGTTCGCAAGATGGGTTGGTTCATTTGCCAATGGTTTTATGCAATCCTGGTGATTACATACTCGTACCTGACCCTGGGTATCCAGCCTATATTACTGGAGCAACGATGGCTGGAGCAAATATTTATCCAATGCCACTTTTGGTAGAAAATCAATTTTTACCTGATTTGGCCAAAATCCCACAAGAGGTACTAAACAAAACAAAATTAATGATATTAAATTTCCCTGGTAATCCAGTTCCAGCAATGGCCACCAGAGAGTTTTTTCAACAGGTCGTAGCTTTTGCCAAAAAAAATCAAATCGTAGTCCTTCATGATTTTGCCTATTCAGAGCTATATTTTGAGGAAAGACCGATTAGTTTTTTATCGGTAGAAGGGGCAAAAGATGTAGGGATTGAAATGAATTCCCTCTCGAAAAGCTTTTGTATGGCAGGAAGCAGAATTGCCTATGCAGTTGGAAATCAGAAAATTATCGAATGGCTATCCCAGTTTAAGACGAATCTTGATTATGGAGTTTTTTCACCTATCCAAGAGGCTGCTTGTCGGGCTTTAACAGACCAATCAGAATATTTAGCTCAAAACAGGATGATTTATAAGCAACGCCGAGATTTGTTAGTAGATGGGTGTAAACAACTTGGCTGGGAAATTGATCGCCCACAAGCTTCAATGTTTATTTGGGCGAAAATTCCTGACGGGTTTACCTCGACTCATTTTACGAAACAATTAATTAAGAAGGCAAATGTTGTTGTGACACCTGGAATAGCCTTTGGAACTTGGGGGGAAGGGTATGTCCGAATTGCCCTTGTTCAACCAGAAGATGAAATCGTTCGTGCTTTAGATAATTTTGATAAAAGCGGTATTTTTTCCTCACCTTATTCGTTAAGAAAGGAGTGATTAGTTCATGCCAAAATGGCTTAAAAAGTCGATAGTTGTTTTAATTACGGTATTAACGTTTGGACTCGTTACTCCTCCACAGACGCTTTTGTTTGATAAGGTTGCTGGAGATAAAACGTTAGAACGAGATACCTTTAAAGAAACGACTGCTGAAATTCCGATTGAGCAAACAATAGTAGAACGAGAAGAAAATCTGCAGACAAATAAACAAAAATGGGTAGAATTATTAATGCAGGAAGCGGAGGAGCAATCGTTTGTAAAATTTGGTCAAAAAATAAAACCGCAAATTGAAGACGAATTCCGCGGGGCAATCTTACCAAAGGTTGAAAAAGCGATTAGCTTAGTAGCAGATCAATATCCTGAAGAAGACCTAGCCTATTTGGCGATAACCGAGGAACCTGGAAAAGGAAAATCAGAGAAAATCTTTCATATTAAAGATCAAAAAACAGGGACTGATGTAATCCGATTTCATGTTAGACGGGATCACCCACCACAACAAGGATTTGTGTTTAATTTTCACTATCATACCTATCATGATAAGTATCAATCCCATCATGATTTAGGAGAAATTTATTGGGCGAAAAATACACCGCCTAATTGGATGAGTTAACCTGTATAACAGGAATATAAATATTTTTTTGTTTTTGAAACTTTTTATGCAAATATGCGTAAATAGGATATTGATAAGAAAATGGAGGTAATAATATGGCAATCAGTCTTTCAAAAGGTCAAAAAGTGGATTTAACAAAAACCAATCCTGGATTAACAAATGTAGTAGTTGGTCTTGGCTGGGATACCAATAAATACGATGGAGGAAAAGATTTTGACCTCGATTCTTCTGTTTTTTTACTAGGTGAAAATGGGAAGGTTCCATCAGAAAACGACTTTGTATTTTATAATAATACAAAAGGTGGAAATGGCTCAGTTGTACATACTGGAGATAACCGCACAGGAGCCGGAGATGGTGATGATGAAGCGGTTGAGATCAATTTAACAAATGTTCCAGCCAATATTCATCGGATTACTTTTACAATAACCATCCATGATGCAGAAGCACGCAATCAAAACTTCGGTCAAGTTTCTAATGCATACGTTAGAATCTTCAATCCTGCTTCTAATCAAGAATTAATCCGTTTTGATCTTGGTGAGGATTTCTCGATTGAAACAGCGTTAGTTGTTGGGGAACTGTATCGGCATAATGGAGAATGGAAATTTAGCGCAATTGGAAGTGGCTATCAAGGTGGCTTAGCTGCATTAGCTACAGATTTTGGTTTACAAGTTGGTTAATAAATTAAGTTAAGTTAGCGTTTTATCGAGACTCGGCCTAGCCGAGTCTTTCTATACGCTACTGTTAGGATTACTAGGAGGAACATTAGATATGATGCAAGGAATGTTGGATACATACGCCCAGTTTTTTGAACTCGATATGTGGATTAAGGTATTAACTGATCCCGTAAGCTGGGGGTTAATTGGTACACTGGTCATTTTAGAGGGGCTTTTATCAGCTGATAACGCTTTGGTGCTCGCCGTAATGGTTAAGCACCTACCTGTCGAAAAACGTAAAAAGGCGTTATTTTACGGATTACTTGGGGCATATACGTTTCGGTTTATTGCAATCGGAGCTGGTGTGTTTTTAATCAAACTATGGTGGGTGAAAATCCTCGGAGCTGGTTACTTAGCGTGGTTATCAATAAAGTATTTTATTGATAAAAACAAAGGAATGCATGTTGAGGACGAAGTAGAAGGTTTAAATCAAAATGGTTTAATGATGCGCCTGTTTGGCACTTTTTGGGGAACCGTGGCCGCTGTTGAATTAATGGACATTGCATTTTCAGTTGACAGCGTATTAGCGGCATTTGGGGTAAGCCAAGCTGTGTGGGTGCTTCTCCTCGGTGGAATGATTGGGGTTTTAATGATGCGGGGGGTTGCAGGTGTATTTTTAAAGCTCATCGATCTTGTTCCAGAGCTTGAGACTACCGCTTATATTCTCATCCTTATTATTGCAACTAAAATGTTTGCTGGTGTATTTGGGTATGAATTACACCACATTTATTTCTTTATTATTCTGTTATTGACTTTTGGAGCAACTTTTGTGATTCATTTTTTGAAAAAAAAGAAAGAAGGCAATCAACAGTAACCTTGATTTTTAATATTGGAATAAAAGGGATCTGACGAGAGTCTGCTCCCTTTCTTTTTACAAATGCACAAGGAGAGAAGCTCAATATGCAGTTATTTTCTTATCTTTATTCAAATGATCTTGATGAACTTTTTTATCAAAAACCAATCCCTTTTGATAAGCGTTCTGATCGGAGTTTGCTAGCCTATGCGCTTGGAGCAACTTTATATATGCCAGCAACTATGCCAAACATCTCACAAAATATAATCGCAAAAAAACATATTGGACTTTCATCCATGGTGATTTGTTTAGAGGACTCCATCGGCGATACAGAGGTTCATGTAGCAGAAAATCTCCTCGTAGAAGAATTGTTTGCTTTGCAAAAAGGGGTACAAGCGGAATATATCAATGAAAGGGAGCTTCCGTTAATTTTTATTAGAATAAGAGACCGTGATCAATTGATGCGGCTTGTGGATCGTTTGAAAAGTTCCATTAATCTCCTAACAGGATTTGTCATTCCAAAATTTTCTCCTGAGACGGGAAGGGCTATTCTTGCAGATATAAAATCAATAAGCACGAAGGTTAACCCTCTGTATGCTATGCCAATCCTTGAAACGAAACAAGTCATGAATAAAGAGACAAGATTGTCTGAATTGCTCAGCATAAAAGAGGTGACCGAACAGTATCAAGAACAAATCTTAAATGTTCGGATTGGTGCAACTGACTTTTGTGGGCTTTATGGAATTCGCCGTAACCCAGACACAACCGTCTATGATATTGCTGTCATTCGGGATTGTCTTACGGATATCATTAATATCTTTCTAAGAAGTGATAATCCTTATGTAGTTTCTGGACCAGTGTGGGAATATTTTTCTGGGAAAGAAAGGCTGTTGAAACCTCAACTTCGCCAAACTCCTTTTAGAGAGAAATTTGGGAATGAAGGGTTAAAATTCAGGACCGAACTTATAGATCATTATATGGATGGGTTTTTAAGGGAAATTGTTATGGACATTACAAATGGATTGACAGGGAAAACAATTATTCATCCAAGTCATATTATTCCCGTACAAGCGTTAAACGTGATTACCTATGAAGAGTTTGCGGATGCTAGAAATATTATTGCAGAGGCAAATGGGTCAGTTGGCGTTATGAAGAGTCAGTTTGCCAATAAGATGAATGAGGTTAAGCCCCATTATTATTGGGCTCAAAAAGTTCTACTGAAATCTCAAATATACGGGGTGCTTCATGAACAATATACATACCTTGACTTGCTCAAACAGGAAGTATTTATTTAATGGATTACAGGTTGAAGTGGAGATCGAATCAAACCCTTATCAGTTGCCAATATCACAACTTTTCTTGATGGCAGGTCGAATCAATAAAAAACGGTCTTTCCTGTTTGTTAGCAAATTACTAGGAAAGCACATCCCGATTAATCCAGTAAAGGGTTTAGTGGTAGGTGCGATTCTCGCTGATCGATACGCCAAAGTCGTCAAGGGGGAGAACTTGGGCCTTGATATGATGTTGAAAGATGCTTTGTCAGCTGAAGTTCCACCATCATTTCGGAGCCCTTTTATTTCTGAGCATACAAACCCAATAATCATTGGATTTGCAGAAACAGCAACAGGTCTTGGGCATTCTTTTTATGAATGCTTCAAAAGTGCGGACTTTTTTCATACAACCAGGGAAGAAATGTTATCACTCACTCCAGTGATTTCTTTTGAAGAAGAACACTCCCATGCCACTTCGCATCGCTGCTATGTGGATAACCTTTTATTACAAAATAATAGAGAGATCATTCTGGTAGATGATGAATTAACGACAGGGAAAACGGCAATCAATATCATTCGCTCTTTACATTTGAAATTTCCCCGCAAAACCTATACGGTCGTTTCAATATTGGATTGGCGAACAATCGAGCATCGCAAAGCATTTGCCTCTCTTGAAGCAGAGCTTGGGATAACAATCCATTGTGTTAGCTTATTAAAAGGAAGGATAAAGGTGTCGGGGGACTTACTGCTAGATAACACTAATGAAGCAACCTATTTTGAAACCCGTACTAAACAAACACTGACGGTGGTTCCAATTTATAAAAAATACCCGTCACCATTTTCAACCATACCTGTCGATGTTGCTTCAGACATTCCATACCCATATTTATATGAAACAGGTAGGTTCGGACTCCATTCTAAAGATAATCAAAAGATTGATGAATGGTTACAAATGTTGGCAAGTTTTTTAAAAGCACAGCGAACAGGGGGAAAAACTCTTTGCTTAGGTACTGGGGAGTTTATGTATCTTCCAATGAAACTGGCTACCTTAATGGGAAATGGAGTTTCCTATCAATCTACAACAAGAAGTCCAATCTTTGCTGAAAGTGACCCAGAGTATGGAGTCAATTGGAAGGTAGAGTTTGCTAACCCTGAAAATTTACAATTAACAAACTATGTCTATAACATCCCACCCCAAGCCTATGATGATTTGTATTTATTTTTTGAAAGAGAAGTTTCAAGTGAAAATCTTCAGCCATTACTTTCAGCGCTAGAAAAAACGGGAATAACCGATATCAAGATCATTTTCTTCAGTGGTAGAGGGGAGTGATATGTCGTGAGAAAGATAATGAAGAAACCGGATAAAATCGGTACGTATCAGGAAGAAGATGTCCTTTTTTTACTAAAGGATTTAAGTGGAATTAGGCTAGAAGGTCCTACCAATGAAAGGGAAAACCAAATCCAATTAGGTCAGCATTATAGTGAAACCTTACCGATTGAAACTTTGCCTCCTAAGTCCTATATGGATTTGTTTTGGTCAGCACTTGAAAAATCGCAACAAAAATTGGCTTTGGATATTGCCGTGGTAGCTGAGCAAATTTTTCACATTAAGGGTAAGGAAACCGTGCTTGTATCGTTAGCTCGAGCTGGAACCCCCATTGGAATTTTGATTAAGCGATATTTATTACAACGTTATCAAGTCTCGCTTCCTCATTATAGTATCTCTATTATCAGGGGACGAGGAGTGGATGATTTGGCGCTTCAGCATATTGTTCAAACGCACCCAGGAATGAAAATTCAGTTTGTCGATGGGTGGACTGGTAAAGGCGCGATATCAATCGAATTAACAACTTCCTGTCAACGTTTCTTTGAAAGAACAAATATAAAGCTTGATGACACTTTGGCAGTTGTAGCGGATCCCGGGAATTGCACCAACCTATATGGGACGAGAGAGGATTATTTAATTCCAAACGCCTGTTTAAATTCAACGGTTAGTGGGCTAATAAGTCGCACCGTTTTAAATGATGCATTGATTGGTCCAGATGATTTTCACGGAGCAAAGTTTTATCGAGAATTCATGCATGAAGATGTTTCAAATACTTTTATTCATTTTGTGGCTAAGAATTTTTTGGAGGTTTCAAAGCACGCTAGTGAGATTGCCAAAATAAAGCTTAAGGAAAATAATGTAGCTGATTTCCAAGGATTAAGTGATGTTAAAGAAATTCAAGCTCGCTTTCAAATCGACCATATTAATCTAGTGAAACCTGGTGTCGGAGAAACGACAAGAGTGTTGCTGCGCAGGGTACCATGGAGAATTCTTATTCGGGATAAAACTAGTCCCGATGTTGCCCATATCCTTATGCTTGCAAAAGAAAAAAATGTGGAAGTGATTTTTTATCCAGAAATGAAATACAGCTGTTGTGGATTGATTAAAAAAATGGTGGCTGAGAAAAAATGATGATGTTTGCATCAGATTTGGACCGTACTTTGATTTATTCCAAGAGAGCTGTTCAAGAATTTTCAGGTGATATTTCAGATCTAAAACAGGTTGAGATCAAGGGAAATAAAGCGCTTTCCTTTATGACATTTCAAGCTTGCGAGCTGTTGTGGGACATTGCTACAAGGACATTGTTTGTTCCTATCACAACCAGATCCAATGAGCAATTTAACCGTTTGTCACTTTTGGGAGACATCCCGCATTTATATGCAGTTACAGCAAATGGTGCTCACCTTTTTTACAAAGGAAAGTTGGATAAACAGTGGGAAGAAACCATTTTAAGAAGGCTGAAAAAAGAAGTAGCATCGGTACAAGAACTTAAATATGTATTATCAAGTCATCATATCGTTTTAGAGGGGAAAGAAAGGATTGTAGATGATCTTTTCTTTTATTATATTTTAAGTCGTCCTCAAGACATCCTCGATTTGGAAAAGATCCATCCACTAATAACAGCAATAGGGTGGAGATTTTCTCAACAAGGGAGAAGGTTGTATTTTGTGCCAACTCCAGTATGTAAAGGAGAAGCAATCAAATATATAAAGGAAAGGGAAGGGATAAAAACAATCATTGGAGCGGGTGATTCGCGGTTGGATGAAGACTTTTTAAAATTATGTGATGTTGGTTATGTTCCTAGGCATGGAGAAATAGTGGCAAATGGACTTATCCATGACGGATACCAAATAACTAAAAGTTATGGAGTCAAAGCGGGAGAGGAAATCCTTGCAAGTGTCAGAAACATCCTCCCCACTTCATCTTAACTATTTCGGTGCTCAAACCATCTTTTTAGTAAGAAAAACAAGCCAGCATGAAAAATGTAAATACTGATAAAAAACAATATAGAAAGACTTAAGGTCTTTAATACTGGTGAAAGTAAAACTGTAAATAGAAATGAAAAGAAAACTAAATCAAGCAAGACAAATGTACTAGATAACATGATATCTTGTACCATCGCCAGTTCCTCAGATAATTGATGTGGGTCGGGTCTGTTATAAAGAAATCTCATTTTTTCACCTTCTTAACACTCTGTACTCAAATATATGCGTATTTTATATGTATGGTGAAACATCTAGTAAGAAAATTGAAACCATATTTGTTTAAAGACGTATGTAATAAAAGAGCGATTTTTCATGATTGGCTGTGATATGATGGAGAGGTAACCAACATTACTTATACGCTTTTCGCACACAAAGGGAAGTGATTTTACATGAACCCGTCATATAGTCAATTGGAAATTCATACCTTACCTTTATCTTATGAAAATTGGTTTAAAACGCTTCAAGAAACCTTATCAGGACGCCAGTTCTTTCAGTTAGAAGGACCTGAACTCCATATTGGACAGGTGGTAGCCAGATTTTTAGGAATACCATTTGACCAAGATGAATATTACAACCAATTATTTGAATACGTACATAGTAGCACTCCGGAAATTCACTTGTTATGCGATGGGAATTTAAACAAAAACATTCCTAATCAGCACTTTCAAGCAATCCAAAAAGTCTTGAATTATCATCGCGACCAAAATCTTTCTATTAATCGATTTATTGCTTTTCTTGATGGTGAACAGTTATTGATAAAGCATCAAAATCCTGCTGTATTTAGGAAAATCCGAAGTTCATTTAAAGAGATGCTCGAATTATTTTCGAAGGTTGAACAGGACGGACTAAAAAATCCACAATTACAGCGAATATTAGTGGATGTCATTAAATGGTCTTTTAATCACCTTGGTCCTTTACTAAAGTCGGCAAATCCGGAAAGTGAATTGCCTAAATTTTTATGGTATGGGAACTTCAAAAAAAGCCATCAATATTTCCTTTATTTTCTATATCGAATAGGGAATGATTTAATTATGTTTCATCCGAATGGAGTCGATCCATTTGAGATGATTGATTCGGAAAAAAAACTTACTTTTGTCCATTATTATCCTGATAAACAAGAACCGGAGCCTTTTCCTGTTGAAAGGCGGAGACGGCAGGCAACTGTAGCGTACCGCGCTTCTAAGGAAATTGAATCAATCTTAAATCATGACGGTTCTCATTTATATAAGCCTTGGCAACTAAGGGAGTACACTCCCTCGTCTGTCACACTCAAAACAACTTATGATGAATTATTTCTGCTGGTAAAAGAGCCAGCCATGATTCGTCCAAATTTTGATGTAAAAAACCATGAAATAAAAATTCCAGCTGTTTTCGCCAAAATCCTAGGAGTCAGTAAAAATAGGAAAGAGTATTGGGACCGCTTGATAGCCTTAACAAGGTTGGAATTTAGTTTATTAATACGACAATTTCCGATTACAAGTAATGTGAATCATGACTATCGTTATCATTATCGGAATGCACTTGGGTCAGACGGTCTTTTGCAGCCTCAAAAGATTATGGGTGGACACTATTGGAAATATCAAAGCTTGCCAGTTGGATTGCAAACAGGCATCGCCAATGCGATCCGAAGCATCTGTGCTAAGCCATTTTTGAAACCAATAGGAAATGAAAGTATTGAGGAATTGAGAATCTATATGTTCACCCAATCCATGCAGGTTCCAACTAATATCATCAGGCTGCTCCAAAAATTTGACTATTCCCAAGATGTTCCTAAGCTTATTCTCTACAATAACCAATTGAATGGAACATTGACACGGCCAGATGCGGTATTGCTTTTGTTGTTAAATCAATTTGGAGTTGATCTTATTTTATATAACCCTTCAGCTCTTAACGATATTGAAATCTTTATTTCAGAAGGATTGTTTGATGCTCATTGGCTAGAGGATGTTGTGTTTGATCAGGAATTTAAAGAGACTTCATTTTTGAAAAAGAATCCAAAGAATCTTCTTAATGGAATATTACGAAATCTAAAAGGAGACTAGTTCATGAATTACGATCTTAATAAGAACACAAATGTTTCGGTAACAAGTCCAGTGGACCAACTCATCGAAACCAACGTACCGGAAATAAAACTTAAGTTACGTCAGGAACCAGAGGTTCAGCAATTAGCTAGATCGATTGATGCTCGTGATCAAATCCAAATTTTGGAATTCGGGAAAGAGCCTGCCGTCCAAATTTCTAGATTTTCCGATCAAATTTTAGGGAATATGCGCACCACAAAAATAGAGGATTCCGGAGAATTGCTTACCCAACTGGGTAAAATCATGGATCGTTTTGATAAAAAGGATTTTGAAAAAACCTCTCCAGGCCTATTCGGAAAGCTATTTAAAAAAGGCGAAAAACTCGTTGATAAGCTATTTGGAAAATACCAAACAATGGGTAGTGAAATCGATAAAGTATATGTCCAAATCTCAAAGTATCAATCGGAAATGGTTAACTCCACAACGATGCTGGAACAAATGTATGAACAAAATTATCAATACTATTTAACACTTGAGAAGTATGTTGTTGCTGGTGAATTGAAAGCAGAGGAAATGAAAAAACAGGATCTTCCTGCTTTAGAAACAAAAGCAGCCGCTGGTGATCAAATTGCTTCAATGCAGCTTGATACACTGAGAAATGCCATTGAGTTATTAGAGCAAAGAATATATGACCTGGAAATGGCAAAAATGGTTTCATTGCAAACCGCACCACAAATCCGGTTACTGCAAAGAGGAAATACTAAGCTGATTGGAAAAATAAATTCAGCTTTTGTGACGACGATTCCAATTTTCAAAAATGGGCTCATTCAAGCTGTAGCTGCTAAACGCCAGAAGCTTGTAGCCGATTCCATGAGTGAATTAGATAGAAGAACAAATGAAATGCTTGTCCGCAATGCCCAAAATATTTCGACACAAAGTGTAGATATTGCACGGCTTGCCGGCAGTCCCAGTATAAAAATTGAGACAATCGAAGAGTCGTGGAATATCATCATCAAAGGCATGCAAGAAACGAAGTCAATTGAAGAAGAAAACAAGCGACTCCGTGAAGAAGGAACTAAACGACTTATGCAACTCCAAGAGAATTTTAAGAAAATCAAACAGTAGTAAACTTCGTTTAATCGACGCTTTAAAAAATACTTAACCTGAGGTGGATGAACATGGCAATTAGTTTACAAAAAGGACAACGTGTGGACTTAACTAAAGGAAATCCTGGTCTTTCTAAGATATTAGTTGGATTAGGATGGGATCCCGTGGAAACAAAAGGAAGCGGAGGTTTATTCGGAGGCTTATTCGGAGGTGGATCCAGTAGTGTAAATATTGATTGTGATGCATCAGTTATTATGCTTGGTGAGCAAGATAAACTTCAAAATAAAAATGATGTCATTTACTTTGGTAATTTAAAAAGTGGAGACGGTAGCGTTCATCATTCCGGTGATAATTTAACAGGCCAAGGTGATGGTGACGATGAGCAAATCGTCATTGAACTAAATCGAATTCCTGCTAAAATTCAAAAATTGGTATTTGTCGTAAATATATATGACAGTGTAAAAAGAAAGCAACATTTTGGGATGATTAAAAATGCTTTCATCCGTGTTGTAAATTCAAGTAATAACCAAGAAATGATTAAATATAATCTAACGGACGATTATAATGGAAAAACAAGCCTTGTGGTTGGAGAAATTTATCGCAATGGTAGTGATTGGAAATTCGCGGCTGTTGGTACAGGAACCAATGCAGCAGGATTGTCTGAAGTAGTTCGTTCATATTCATAAAAATTAATGTTTAAGTTGAGTCATATGATTTCAATGAATGGTAAATTGAAATAATAATGAAAGAAGGGGTACTCAAAATGACCAATTTTTGAGAGCCCCTTCCTTAATTTCTCAGCAAGGTCACAATTTTTATTCGAAACCTCGTATCAAAATACTAGGTTAAAGAGGAATCCCCGAAAACGATTGAGTTTTTTCATCTAGTACAATAAGATAGGATAGATATGTGTAAATTTACTTAAACCGATAATTGTCATAAAAGGTGTGTGTTAGATGGAACAGTATTTGCAGCTATGTAAGGATGTATTAAATAATGGAGTAAAAAAGGAAGATCGGACTGGAACGGGTACGATTAGCACATTTGGCTACCAAATGAGATTCGATCTTCAAAAAGGTTTTCCGCTCTTAACAACAAAAAAGCTTCATCTTAAGTCAATCATTTTTGAGTTACTTTGGTTTTTAAATGGGGATACAAATGTAAAATATTTGCAAGATCATGGTGTGCGGATTTGGAATGAATGGGCCGACGAAAATGGGGAACTTGGACCAGTTTACGGTCATCAATGGCGCTCATGGACAGGTGCTGATGGTAAAACCGTTGATCAGATTAGTGATTTAATCAATCAATTAAAACATAACCCTGATTCTAGAAGATTAATTGTCAATGCGTGGAATGTAGCGGAGATTCCCAATATGGCTTTGCCGCCGTGCCATTGTATGTTTCAGTTTTACGTAGCAGATGGAAAGTTATCTTGTCAGCTATATCAACGCTCTGCAGATGTGTTTTTAGGAGTCCCTTTTAATATTGCATCCTACGCTCTGCTTACACTTATGATCGCGCAAGTTTGTGACCTAGAGCCTGGAGAATTTATTCACACATTTGGTGATACCCATATTTATTTAAATCATCTTCAACAAGTAGAGCTTCAATTGTCGAGAGAACCTCGACCATTACCTACCGTTAAGATTAATCCTGCCGTTAAAGATATATTTAGTTTTCAATTTGAAGATTTTTCATTAGAGGGTTACGACCCGCATCCCCACATTAAAGGGGCTGTAAGTGTATGATTTCCTTAATTTGGGCAATGGATGAAAATCGTGTAATTGGCAAGGATAATCAATTGCCTTGGCATTTACCAGAGGATTTAAAGTTTTTTAAAAAGACCACAACTGGTCATCCTATCGCGATGGGGAGAAAAACCCATGTGTCAATTGGTCGCCCTTTGCCAGGAAGAGAGAATATTATCATAACTAGGAATCAAGAGTATACTTCTGAAGGTTGTATTGTTCTACATTCTGTACAAGAACTACTTCATTATGCACAACAATATGATAAAGAAGTATTTATTATTGGCGGTGCAGAAATTTTTAAAGAAGTATTTCCATTTGCAGATCGCCTATATATCACAAAAATATATGAAACATTTGATGGGGATACCTTTTTCCCAGACATAGATATGGAGCAATGGAAGTTACTATTTAGTGAGCCAGGTGTAAAAAACGAGAAAAATCCTTATCACTATGAATTTTTTATATATCAAAGAAAATAACAGGAGACAACCTAAATGTTACGTTTAATAGCTTTTTTATTGTATATGGTGGGATTTTTAGTTTGTAGTATCCCGAAGTTAATAAAAATGAAGAAGTTAGATCAGGAAATGTCAGTAGCTGAGAGGGATAGAATCATTCATGAAGTTCCAAATGGTTGGGCAAAGGTAATTATGAAAATAACGGGATCAACTATTATCGTTGAAGGACAGGAAAATATCCCCGAGGGGCCCGTTGTGTTTGTTTGCAACCATGAGGGTGATTTTGATATTCCGGTTCTGTTAGGTTATATTAATAAGCCTTTTGGATTTATATCGAAAATTGAAGTTAGCAAGGTACCGATTCTATCGACATGGATGGAGATAATGAACTGTGTCTTTTTAGATCGAAAGGATCCTAGACAAGCGGTACGAACGATTAGAAAAGCTACTGAGCTTTTAAAGCAAGGGCATTCAATGGTGTTGTTCCCTGAAGGTACTAGAAGTCGTGGAGGGGATTTAGGCCCATTTAAAACGGGAGGATTTCGTCTTGCGGTTGATTCAAAAGCCCCGATTGTTCCCATTACGATAAAAGGAACTTCCGATGTTTTTGAAAAAAATGGTCGATTGGTTCGGCCTGCCACAATTAGATTAACAATAGATCTACCGATCCATTCGCATATTCAATCAAATTCATCAATTAAAGAGTTAGCTGAAGAAACAAGACAAGTAATCTTGGCAAATTTAGCGAAAGATACGATTGCTTCATAACACAAAAGCCTCCGATTAGGAGGCTTTTTGTGTTAAACATATAATAAAATACAAAAGTATACACAGGTGCTAGCAGCTAAAACAAAAACATGCCAGATCGCATGGAAATAAGGCTTTTTTTGAAGAACATAAAAGATTGAACCAACGGTATAAAGAACCCCGCCAGTTACCAACATCGTAAAACCTTGAGTACCAAGAAATGAAATGAGCGGTTTGATTCCAATGACGATTAACCAGCCCATTATTACATATATGATCGTTGATAAAACAATAAACTTTTTTACGAAAAAGAATTTAAAAACAACACCTGCGATTGCTAGTCCCCATACAATTCCAAATAGACTCCAACCGAGTCCCCCTCGTAATGCCACAAGGACAAAGGGCGTATAGGTCCCGGCAATCAAAACATAAATAGCCGAATGATCCATAATTTCAAAAAAGTCTTTAATCTTCTTTACTTGAATACTATGGAGCAGGGTTGAAGAAAGGTAAAGGAGAATCATTGAAATACCGAAAACTGTAAAACTGATGATCCGCCAAGGATCACCGGATTGGGAAGCAAATATGACCAAAATGATGAGGGCAGGAATACTTAACAAAAAACCTATTCCATGAGTAATCGCGTTAGCTATTTCCTCTTTAATCGAAAAAACCACTTTTATTCCCCCAAAAAGGCTAATGACTTACCTTTATTTTAGCTGAACCAGGGGGCTATGACAATCGTTAGTCCATAAAACCTGAATTGGCATCATATGTTTCAAGAACTTTCATCATCCCATAAAACTCTCGTCTGTCACAAAATTCATCTTCCTGAAAGTTTAACTTAACCCATTCAATCAATTCACCCGGACTATTAAAGACCTCGCCACTTGTATCACTTTTTCTTATCATATACCGCCCATTGTCTTCGTCGATTGTTATCTCAACAGGTAAAGCGCTATCAAGGCTATTTAATGAAAATTCCATCTTTATCACCCCAATCCATTTTTACCTAGTATATGAAGAGGCCCACCTATTTTATCCAATAAAAAGCACTGCAAATTTTAAATTTTTAAATAATGGCATTGAATTCAATATTCAAAGTGGTATAATTTACGAATATTAATATGGCAAAGGGAAGAAGGGTAAGATATGGAACAAAAGGTAATCAAAGAAAAATTGGTGCAGGTACAGGACATTATTATTGCCAACCAAATGCTTAAGGATATCGTCGCCCATACTCCGTTACAAAAAAATGAACGGTTATCCGAAAAATACAATTGTAATGTGTACTTGAAGCGGGAGGATTTGCAATATGTGCGCTCTTTCAAATTAAGAGGCGCTTACTATATGATGAAAACTCTAACTGCAGAGCAATTAGTAAATGGAGTGGTTTGTGCGAGTGCCGGAAATCATGCACAAGGAGTTGCATATGCCTGCAGACAACTTGGTGTTATTGGGAAAATATTCATGCCAACCACTACCCCAAGACAAAAAATCACCCAAGTAGAAATGTTTGGTAGGGATTTTGTGGAAATTATCTTGGTAGGGGATACCTTTGATGATTCCTATAATGAAGCCTTTGCCTGTTGCCAACGAGAGAATCGTCAATTTGTTCACCCTTTTGATGATGAACGAGTCATTTCAGGACAAGGAACGGTTGCAGTAGAAATCTTGAATGATTGCGAAGAACCAATTGACTTTATGTTAGCCAGTATTGGTGGCGGGGGCCTAATGGCAGGTTTAAGCACCTATACGAAGAGTATTTCTCCCAAAACCAAAATGATCGGAGTTGAACCACAAGGGGCAGCATCGATGAAGTTTGCTTTTGCGAAAAAGAAAGCAACACCACTTGCGGAAATTGATAAATTTGTTGATGGTGCTGCAGTAAAATGTGTAGGAGAAAAAGCATTTGAAATCTGCCAAGAACTAGTTGATGATATTATCTCTGTTCCAGAAGGTAAAGTTTGCACAACGATTCTTGAACTGTACAATGAACATGCAATTGTTGCTGAGCCAGCAGGAGCAATGCCGATTGCTGCTTTAGATTTGTATCGAGATAAAATTAAGGGCAAAACGGTTGTGTGTGTGGTTAGTGGTGGAAACAATGATATTGATCGTATGCAGGAAATAAAGGAACGATCTTTATTATATGAAGGGCTTCTGCATTATTTCATTGTTAATTTTCCACAACGTGCTGGGGCATTACGAGAATTTTTGGATGAGGTTTTGGGAGCAACAGATGATATTACTCGGTTTGAATTTACAAAGAAAAATAATAAAGAAAATGGACCTGCCCTGGTAGGGATTGAGTTAAAACAGGCTAATGATTATGATGCATTAATAAAAAGAATGAATCATAAGGGTTTTCCTTACACAGAAATAAATAACAATGTTAATTTATTCCATTTACTTGTGTAGTTTTTACTTGATTTATACTATATACAAATGAAAAAAATCACAGAATTCCAACTTTCACTTCTAATTGTGTATTTCTCGTGAACAATGGGTTTATTTTAGTGCAAATCACTGTTAAAATACTATAATCATGGTAGCATTATAATAAGTCAAAGAAATAAGGGGATGTAACACATGTTTTCAAATATTGGTGTTCCAGGGCTTATATTGATTCTCACATTAGCACTAATTATTTTTGGTCCTAAAAAATTACCTGAAATTGGACGTGCAATGGGTCAAACACTTCGTGAATTTAAGAAATCAACTCAGGAACTAACAAGTGATGTTATAGAAGAATTTGAAGAAGATAAGAAAAACGCTAAAAAATAAGGTGTAAGACTTCTCTTACACCCCTTTTTTTCACTTTTTTTAAGATTTTATTGGCAGGGGTTAACTATGGAAGATAAAGAGTTGAATTTAATTGATCATTTAGATGAGTTGCGAAAGCGGTTAATTATAACAGTAGCAGCTTTCATCATTTTCTTTATTGTAGGGTTTATGTACGTGAAGGAAATTTATCATTGGTTTGTTCGTGATTTAGACGTGAAATTAATCGTATTAGGACCTAGTGATATTGTTTGGGTTTATTTGATGATTGCATCAGTTATTGCAATTGCAGCAACCATTCCGATTCTGGCAATTCAAATATGGTTATTTGTAAAGCCGGCGTTAAAACCGTTTGAACGAAAAATATCCTTATCTTATATTCCAGCTTTATTTATTTTGTTCCTAATCGGTTTATGTTTTGGTTATTTTGTCATCTTTCCTACTGTATTAGACTTTTTAGTTAGTTTGGGCGGGGACATGTTAGTCACTAATTTTACCGCGGATAAATATTTCCGTTTTGTATTAAATATGACTATCCCTTTTGGGGTTTTATTTGAACTTCCAGTTGTCATTATGTTTTTAACTTCATTGGGGATTGTTAATCCTTATGTATTAACAAAGCTAAGGAAATACGCCTATTTTGTTTTAATTTTTATAGCTATTGTCATTACACCTCCTGAATTTATGTCGGATTTCATTGTGGCTGTTCCATTATTATTCCTATATGAAATTAGCATAAACTTGTCGAAGATCGTGTATAAACGGAAACTTAAGAATGAAAAAAAATGGGAAGAAGTAGCACAAGAATCAGAGGTAAAAGTGGATTCCACTGATGAATAAAAAGTGAACAAGTTGTGAAAAAACTGTCGGGAAGTTCTCGGCAGTTTTTTTATTTTGTTGATTATTTGCACCTGGAGGAAAATTCTGAAAACACTATGTTAATGCAGTTAAGGATAATTATTGTCGATTTTGTGAAAGACAGGACTTGAAAACAATTTTTATGCTACATTTACGCTGAAATCATTATTACTTCAAGTATTACAAAGGGAGGGAAGCTAGAAATGAAAAAGAAAACCATTTATGAAACAGCTTTAGAACAAGGTTTTTCTAGACGTGACTTTTTGAAAATGTGTACAGCATTGACCGCAACAATCGGATTAGATTTCTCACAATCTGACAAGGTTGTTGAAGCAATGGAAAGCAAAACTCGTGTACCGGTTATTTGGTTATCACTACAAGATTGTACAGGTTGTTCAGAATCATTTATTCGTAGTACACACCCGAAGGTTGAAAGCGTTTTATTTGATATGATTTCATTAGAGTATACTGAAGTTTTATCGGCTGCATCTGGTCATCAACTTGAAGGTGCGATGAAACAAGTATTAAAAGATTATGATGGAGAGTATGTTCTTGCGGTTGAAGGAAGTATTCCTGATGATGATGCATTTTTGACTGTCTCAGGTAATTCAGCAAAAGATACTTTCATTGAGGCTGCCAAGGGTGCCAAAGCTATTATCTCGTATGGTAGCTGTGCATCATGGGGAGGTATTGCAGCAGCAAAACCTAACCCAACTGGCGCAAAGCCAATTACAGACTTTGTCAGTGGCACACCAGTCATTTTAGTTCCAGGATGTCCTCCAATCGCCGAGGTAATGACAGGGGTTATCGCTCACATTATTACATTTGGCGCCTTACCTGAATTAGATCATTTAGGTCGTCCGACAGCATTTTATCGTCACCGTATTCATGATAAATGTAACCGCAGAGCCTATTTCGATGCAGGACTCTTTGTTGAATCCTTTGATGATGAAGGGGCTAAACAGGGATATTGCTTATATAAAGTGGGATGTAAAGGTCCAACTACATATAATTCTTGTGCTGAAATGCGCTGGAATGGTGGAGTAAGTTATCCGATTCAATCTGGAAATCCATGTATTGGATGTTCGGAGGATGGCTTCTGGGACAACGGTCCACTCTATGTTCGAAGAGCAAAAATACCAGGAACACAAACCACAATAAACCCTGATCAGATTGGTGCAGCAGTAGTTGGAGCAGCAGCAGCAGGAGTCGCTGTTCACGCAGGACTCACTGTATTGAAACAGAAACATGATGAAAAGCGGGGGGAAGATGAATGAGTGAGCGATTAGTTGTAGATCCAATATCAAGAATTGAAGGGCACCTTCGAATTGAAGCCGACATTGATGATAGTGGTGTCATTAAAAATGCATATAGCTCGGGAACAGCCGTACGTGGACTTGAATTGATTGTTCGTGACCGTGATCCACGCGATGTTTGGGCATATATTCAAAGAATTTGCGGTGTTTGTACTACCGTTCATGCTTTAGCTTCCATTCGTTCAGTTGAGGATGCACTGGATATAAAAATTCCTCGTAATGCACATTTAATTCGTGAAATTATGAATGAAGCCTTATACGTCCATGACCATGTTGTTCATTTTTACCATTTACATGCTTTAGACTGGGTAGACGTTGTTAGCGCAATAAGTGCGAACCCTGATGAAACATCAAAACTTGCTCAATCGATTTCTAGCTGGCCTAAATCATCACCAGGTTATTTTAAGGACGTACAAAACAAGGTTAAGAAATTGGTTGAAAGTGGGCAGCTTGGAATTTTTGCTAACGGATATTGGGGACATGCAGCATATAAGCTTCCAGCAGAAGTCAATTTGCTTGCAGTTGCACACTACCTTGAAGCGTTGGATTGGCAAAAGGAGATTGTTCAAATACATACCATCTTTGGAGGGAAAAATCCTCATCCACATTATGTTGTTGGTGGAATGGCCACTCCGCTTGATATTAATAGTGATAATGGAATTCATGCTGAACGATTAATGAGAGTCTCTCAATTAATTGATGAAGCAAGAGAGTTTGTTAACCAAGTTTATATTCCAGACTTACTTGCAATCGGTTCTTTCTACAAAGACTGGACCCATGGTGGCGGCTTAAATAATTACTTGTGCTTCGGAGATTTCTCAACTAGTAGTATTTATGATACAAAGAATTATCGTATGCCACGTGGAGTTATTCTTAATGGAAATGTTAATGAAGTTCTGGATGTGGATTTAAAGGATCCGAGTCATGTTCAAGAGTTCATTGATCATTCATGGTATACATATGATGGCCAGAAGGGTGGAGTTGGTAAGCATCCTTGGGATGGCGAAACAACTTTAAAATACACTGGACCAAAAGCACCGTTTAAACAATTGAATACGGATGAGAAATATAGCTGGTTAAAAGCACCTCGTTGGAAAGGTCATCCGATGGAAACAGGACCGCTCGCACGGATGATGGTAGGATATGCATCTGGAAAAGAAGAAATCGTCAAAATCGTTGATAGCACTCTTGCAAAGCTAGGTCTTCCAATTACTGCTTTACAATCTGCTTTGGGCCGCACAGTAGCACGTGGACTTGAAACGGTGCTAATCGCTGATTGGATGCGGAACGATATGGATGAATTATTGAAAAATATAAGTAATGGAAATCAAGTCACCTTTGACCGTTCGAAATGGGAACCTGAAACCTGGCCAAAAAGTGCTAAAGGTGTTGGCTGGATGGAAGCGCCTCGTGGGGCACTTGGCCACTGGATTGAAATTGAAAATGGGAAAACAAAAAATTATCAAGCAGTTGTACCAACAACTTGGAATGCTTCTCCAAAAGACAACGATGATAAAATTGGTGCTTATGAGGCGGCGCTTAAAGGTACTCCTTTATTAGATAAGGAAAAGCCGCTCGAAATATTACGAATCATTCATTCATTTGACCCTTGTCTTGCTTGTGCCGTTCATTTAACAGATTTGGAAAATAACCAAATGACTGAAATTCGAATCGGATAGGAGGAGTGCGAAATGCCAACGCCAAAGATTTTGCACTGGAAAAAGGATTCGAAACCGGTAGTACCCGGCCAAAACAGCGAACTTAGCTTTAGACCTAATCGTCTCCCAATCATCAAGCCGATTGGGAAGGATGTTGTAAAAGTTTATGTGTGGGAATTACCGGTTCGGATTTGGCACTGGGTTAATGCACTCGCCATTCTGGTGTTAATGGTTACTGGGATTTATATTGGAAAACCTTTTGCAGCAGCTTCTATTCCAGAAGAAGCTTATTACTCAATGCTAATGGGATGGGTACGTTATATTCATTTCTTTGCAGCATTTATTTTTACAGCTAATTCGTTATATCGTTTTTATTGGATATTTGTAGGAAATAGGTATTCTTCCCAAAATATTTTCAGGCTCATCTATTGGAAAGAGATGTTTGAAACGGTCAAGTTCTATTTGTTTATGAAAAATAAAAAGCCGCATTATGTTGGTCATAATCCCTTAGCAATGTTTAGTTATATTGTGTTTATGGGTATTGGATCGATTCTTATCATTATGACAGGCTTTTATCTTTATTTTGAACCTCAGCCTGGAACTTTTTTTGCAACATTATTTGCTTGGGTTCCATATGTTTTTGGAGGCGACAGCTATACAATTCGTTCTTGGCATCATCTTGTAGCCTGGGCATTTATGCTATTTACTGTCCTTCATGTATATTTAGCTTGGCGGGACGATTATTTAGAACGAAATGGCACCCTATCATCAATGGGTACTGGTTATAAAATGGAGCCAAAAAAGGCGGTCGGTGAGACAAATGCAAAATAGCAACCAAGAAAAAAAAATCACAATTTTAGGAATTGGCAACACCCTCTTCTCTGATGAGGGTGTTGGCATCCACGTTTTGCCTCTTCTCGAGAAAATGTTTAAAGACGATTCAGCAATTGAAATCGTTGAGGGATCGACTGATGGAATGAAATTGCTTGGACCGGTCGAGGACGCTGAATATTTACTTATTATTGATGCCATTAATGCTGGTAAACAGGGTGGAACGATTATTTCAATTGAGGGTAATGAAATACCTGCTTATTTTGGAATAAAAATGTCAATACACCAATCAGGGTTTCAAGAGGTACTTTTTGCCGCTAAATTTAGAGAAAGATATCCGAAGCATATCGTCATGGTAGGAATGCAGCCTTCAAGTTTGGAACTTGGGGTTGAATTATCGGATGTCAATAAAGGAAAGTTAACTGATTTGGCAAAGGTAGTTGAACATCAAGTTAGGCAATGGAGAGAGGCTTCGTGAAAAGAGAAGAATTCTTTAAGGAAATGACAACAGGGCTCATTAAAACGTTAAAAACGGTCTATGAGCCCTTTGTTGAAGATGATTTAAAGAAACTAGATAAAACAACGAGTCGATTGCTGGGAATAAAATGGGTATACTTTTGCAGTGTAGTAAAAAGACTGGAAAAGGTGAATCAGTTTTATATCAATGGAACACCTATAATTATTTTTCAAGAAGAAAGGAACATGAGGGCAATCAGCGGAATATGTCCTGAGTGTTCCAATCTTCTTACCTTATCAGTCCTATTCTCAACATGTAAATGTTTGAATTGTGAGAAGGGTTTTAATTTTCTAAATAATGAAGGCGACTTGACCTTGTTTGAATTGCCGCTAACAAGGCGAAATGACGGATATTACGTAGGATTAAAAAATTAACTTTCTCCTGAACTTAATCGATAGGAAATGATGATTATGCATGAAATGTCATTAATGGGTGAGGTATTAAACATTATTCAAGAGGATGCAGCAACCAAGGGAATTAAAACGCTTGATAAAGTAGAGCTGATAATTGGAGAAATAAGCAATGTTTTACCGGATGCTATTATAATGGCATTTGAGATATTTAAAGAGCAAAATCCGCATTTTATTAATCATGAGGCCAATTTGCACATTCATTATGAAGAGGCTCAGGCTGAGTGTGTTTTTTGCGGAAAAATCTATAAACCTGAACAAAAAATTGCCCAATGTCCTGTTTGTCAGATACCATCGGGGAAAGTGACTTCAGGTGAGACATTCCAAGTCTTATCATATGAGGGGAGATAACATGAAAGTAACGTTAAGAACAGATGTATTAACCAACAATAATAAGGCAGCCGAGTTCAATAGGGAACAATTCTCAGAAACGAATACTTTTGTCATTAATATGATGAGTTCGCCTGGAGCAGGCAAGACAACGTTGCTCGAAGAAACTGTCAGAGCAATGTCTCACCGCTTCCGTATCGCTGTCATTGAAGGAGATTTGGCAACAGAACGCGATGCAGATCGAATTCGAGCATTAGGTGCAAAAGCTGTCCAAATAAATACTCATGGGGGCTGCCACCTTGATGCAAGAATGGTTGCTGCTGCGTTAGCAGAGTTGGATTTAGACGAAATTGATATTTTGTTTATTGAAAATGTCGGAAATTTAGTGTGTCCATCAGGATATGACCTAGGTCAACACCATAAAATTGCCGTATTAAGTGTACCAGAAGGAAACGATAAAATCCCAAAATACCCGACTATGTTTATGAGAACTGAGCTTGTTCTTATTAATAAAATTGACTTGCTACCATATTTAGATTTTGACGTTGAACAAGCAAAAGTAGATCTAGAAGGGATGAATCCAGAATCGAAACTGATCCCCCTTTCTGCAACCACAAAAGAAGGATTTGAACACTGGTTGTCGTGGATTGAAGGTGCACATTCAGCATGCTTTCCGCAATAAGGGTATCAGTTAGAGGAAGAGTTCAAGGAGTTGGCTTTCGTCCATTTGTGTTTGGGCTTGCAGACAAATACCAACTCACAGGAACGGTTCAAAACAATATGGATGGGGTCAAAATACATCTTGAAGGGGAAGATGTTTCACTTGCTTCCTTTTTAGATGACCTTGAAAAAATACCACCCCGGTTATCAAAAATTAATGAAGTGAAAGTAGATAAAACAGATGTTTGTAACTATACTACTTTTTCAATCATTGCGAGTGAACGGACAGGGGCCTCAATGCTGGTGATTCCGATTGATTCAGCTGTTTGCGGTGAATGTTTGCGGGAAATGAAAGATCCAAATGATTTCCGTTACCGGTATCCATTTATAAATTGTACTCAATGTGGTCCTAGGTACACGATTATTAGTGAACTCCCCTATGATAGACCCTTTACATCTATGGGTGATTTCAAGATGTGTCCGGAGTGCCAGGAAGAGTATGACAATCCTTTAAATAGAAGACATCACGCTCAACCAATCGCCTGTCCAAACTGCGGACCTAAAGTTTTTTTATTCGATTCAAGCGGAACTGAACTGAAAAGGGAAGACCCCATTTCTGGAGCAGTCAACTTGTTAGAAAATGGGAAAATTATTGCCGTTAAGGGCATTGGCGGTTATCACCTTTGCTGTGATGCCAAAAATGAACAGGCAGTACAGCTGTTGCGCAACAGGAAGAAAAGGCAAGTTCGCCCGCTAGCTATTATGGCGGCTTCTATGGATGAAATTAAGAAAATAGCGATTGTTGGCGATGAGGAGAAAGAGCTTTTACAGAGTCCGGAATCGCCAATTGTCATATTACGAAAGAAAAGTTCAAGTGGCCTTGCATTCGGTATAGCACCAGGAATGGAAACGGTGGGAGTCATGTTACCATATACTCCACTGCACCATTTATTATTCGAAGACACGAATGTTACATGCATTGTAATGACGAGTGCAAACCCATCAGGACTTCCGATGATTTATAAAGAAAATCAAGTTTTTGAATACTTAAAAGGAATTGCGGATTATTACTTAATTCATAATCGAGAAATTCTACACCCTGTGGATGACTCTGTAATTCAGATGCACAATCACAATCAAGACTTTTTACGGAGATCAAGAGGATATGTACCAGACCCACTGCCAATCAAAAAGGATGTAACAGGAATAATAGCTTTTGGAGGTCAACAGAAGACTACTTTTTCAATTGGGAGAAATCAGCAAATTTTTATTGGCCCTCACATTGGAGATTTAGAGAATGTTGAAACAATTAACCACTTTAAACAGGAGTTAGATCATTTATTAAAGTGGATTTATATTCCCAAACAAACTGCTGTGATTGATGCCCATCCAGGGTATATGGTAAAGAGGCTTTTGGAAGAGTATCAATTTGGAGAAGTTATGGAGATTCAACACCATCATGCCCATATGGCTGCGTGTATGGGGGAAAATGAACTTGATGGCGATGTTTATGGCATTATTCTCGATGGTACCGGCTATGGTAGTGATGGCCATATTTGGGGGTTTGAAATCCTTTATGGGGATTACGCTAGATTTGAGCGGCAGGGACATTTGTGCTACACTCCTCTTCCCGGTTCAGAAAAGGCTATAAAAGAACCATGGCGAAATGCTGCAGGCATGTTGATTTCTTTATTAGGGCAGCAAGGTGAAAAATATGCAAGAATGCTCTTTTCTGATAAAGAAGCTGAACTTAATGTCATTAAAATGATGATTTCTAAAGAAATCAATACAATTCAAGCAGGAACTTGTGGTAGATTATTTGATGCTGTTAGCGCAATGGCCGGGATTTGTAAGACTTCCACCTATGATGGGGAAGCAGCCATAAGATTAGGTGAAATAGCCATTTGGGATAAGAATGTTACGCCTTACTCGTTTAAAATATATGAAGATCATAATCTATTAACATTTGATTTTTCAGAGATGCTACAGGAAATCGCTGACGACATATTAAATAAGGGAAATCTGGTAAAGATCAGCTCTAGATTTCATGAAACGATTGTCAATGCACTTGTCAAAGGGATGCTGGAGTTAAAAGAGAAAAATCCTAATCGTTCAAATGAAATTGTTTTATCAGGTGGGAGCCTTCATAACCAGTATTTACGAGAGAGACTTACAGTTGAACTTAATGCAATTGGATTTAAGGTATACAATCATCAAAAGGTTCCATGTAATGATGGTGGCTTATCATACGGACAGCTATTGGTAGCAGCAGCGAAAAGGGAGGCATAAATATGTGCGTTGGGGTACCTGCAAAGGTAATCGAAAAACATGAATACACGGCAGTAGTGGATGTCATGGGTTCACAAACAACAGTAGGAATTATTTTTATCCCAGAGGTTGAAGTTGGGAATTATGTAATCGTCCACGCTGGACAAGCAATGTCGATCGTCGATGAGGAATATGCAAAAGTAAGCGTTGAAGAGTGGAGGAAACTTGTCGATGCTCGAAATTCTTAAACAATCCTCTAATCCTGATCTCTGCAAAGAACTTTTACAAGCAGTAATTGAAAAAGCTCGCGAATTCTATGATGTTTTTGGCAGAAAGCCGGCTTTTATGGAAGTATGTGGATCCCATACAATGGCTCTCGCCAAATCAGGTGTAAAGCAATGTTTAATTAACGATGTGAAACTTGTTTCCGGACCAGGTTGTCCCGTCTGTGTTACCGACCAAAAATCGATTGATGCCATGATTGCTCTTTCTGAGGGACAAGATCGAATCATTTGTACATTTGGGGATATGGTACGGGTACCTGGTTCCACAAAAACGTTGTTGGATGCCAAAACAGCTGGTAAAGATATTCGCGTTTTGTATTCGCCGGTGGATGCAGTCCGTCTTGCTGAAGAAAATCCTGATAAGGAAGTCATATTTCTGGGAATTGGTTTTGAAACAACGATTCCAATTATTGCCTTACTTGTTGGTCAAGCGCATTCCAAGCAATTAAAAAACTTTTCAGTTTGGATGGCGACAAAGCTTGTTGAACCCATTCTTCGTTCTCTATTGGATGCCGGGGAAGCCCGAATTGATGGTTTTTTACTTCCAGGGCATGTGTCAATCGTTCTTGGAGAAAATTATTATCAGTTTCTTGCCGAAGAGTATCATGTTTCGGGGGTAATTTCCGGATTTGAGCCTGCCGAACTGTTAAGTGGAATTTATAAGCTGATCGACTTAGCACTTAAAAATGAAGCAAAAATCATCAATGATCATCGTTCCATCGTAACAAAGGAAGGAAATCTTGTTGCTAAGGAATGGATGGATACTTATTTTGAAGTATGTGATGAAGCATGGCGAGGAATTGGCACTATTCCAAACAGCGGTCTAGATATTAAGCCGGAATTTGATCAGTATAACGCAAAAAAACGATTCCAAATAAAAATAGAAGAACCAAAGAAAACAAAATGTCGTTGTGGAGAAGTCATTAGGGGATTAATCTCACCTAATGAATGTCCTTTGTTCGCAAAGGCATGTAAACCTACGAATCCAATTGGTCCATGTATGGTTTCCGCGGAAGGAAGCTGTTCAGCATATTACCATTACATGAGGGAGAGTTTTTAATGGAAAAAATAATCAACTTAGCCCATGGTGATGGTGGGGAACTAAGCCACCGTTTAATCCAAGAGGTATTTGTCGAGGCATTTGGGAATCGTAATGAATCTATGTTCGACGCATCCCAATTGACTTTATCGTCGACAGAAATAGCCGTTACAACAGATTCATTCGTGATAAAGCCTATTTTCTTTCCTGGGGGTTCAATTGGAAAGCTTGCGGTGGCGGGAACCGTGAATGATTTAGCAGTAAGCGGTGCAAAGCCCCTTTATTTAACTTGTGGATTTGTTATTGAGGAAGGATTTCCAATATCAGACTTAAAAACGATTGTTAATGATATGGCAAAAGAAGCGATTAAAACAGGTGTATCAATCGTGGCTGGTGATACAAAAGTGGTCGAAAGAGGTAGTGCTGACGGGGTTTACATCAACACAACAGGAATTGGAATTGTTGAAAAAAAGGTAAATCCAGCTTTCGTATTTAATGAAGGAGATTCTATCATTATTTCTGGAACCATTGGCGATCATGGAATGGCAGTTCTTACGGCCAGAGAAAATTTGGGTATTACTGTCCCGATCAATAGCGATTGTGCATCTTTAAATCACATGCTTGAGGGAGTAACCACTCAATGTGATACTGTCCGAATTATGAGGGATCCAACAAGGGGGGGATTAGCAACCACTCTTGTTGAAATTGCTGAAGACTTCTCACTGACTATGGTTATCGAAGAAAATAGACTTCCGATTAAAAATGAAGTTCAGGGAGCATGTGATTTACTAGGTTTTGATCCTCTTTATTTAGCAAATGAAGGAAAAGCTATTGTCATTGTTTCAGAATCAGAAACAGAAAAAGTATTAAGTATATTAAGAGAGTATGAAGTTGGTCAAGATGCAACCCTGATTGGTTCGATTACTGGAAAAGGAAAAGGCCAGTTGTTATTACAAACTCCGCTGGGTTCAAAGCGGTTATTAACAAGACTTTCAGGGATGATGTTACCTAGAATATGCTAAAAAGATAAGCGGAGGCGTCATGCACAGCCCCGACAAGCACAAGACGATCACTGTAAGAAGGAGCTTTTAGCCTTCTGGAAGGGAGTGACTTGTGACCTCGAGGGGCTAGAAGCCGCAGCTAGACATATAGAAAGAGGCTGACTTGTAATCAGCCTCTTTTTTATCTAACTGGTTTGGCAGTAATAATATAGCGTTTTGGTGCATTTCCAACATATCTAAACGGATAACATGTTGTGACAGTCAGTATTTCCTCTGGGGATGTGGGTTTGATAACTGTTCGATCCCCGGCATCGACAACTTTCGTACTTTCTATTTTATAGGTAAAATCCCCATATGGTACCTTTACAATGAGTTCATCACCAATTTTTAATTCTCCCATTCTACGAAAAACAGTGTCGCGGTGACCTGATAGAACAATTTGATCATTTCCTAGGGGCCATGCCGTCCCCGTATAATGTCCAACACCCTTTGCAAGATCATTTTCATCTGTTCCTTCGACAATCGGCAGTTCTTTGTCGATTCGAGGGATTGATAGAATACCTACAACGTCTCCTGTAAAGGGTGAAAAGGTTTCTTTGTCTATTTTTGGCTTTTCTAATAAATGATGGGCAGTTGCTATGCTATGATCCTGGTGCGCTTTCATCTGATAAATCTTATATCCACTTTTGCTAATAACGATCAGACCAACGATAATCAACAATAAGGCGATTTTCCTTCCCACTTTAGCTCCTCCATATCCACAATACCTCTTATATTATGTTAAGTGATAACCCAATCTCTTCTTTTTCCAACTAAAATCATAGCAGAAAATGGCAACTAAACAATGAATTTTTTGAATAATTCGCCAAAAAATTATGTTTGACCGCATAAACAGCCACACATCGGGTTATCGTTATTGTATAATACTCAAACAGGTGATTTAAAGAATAACACAAAGAAATCTTAAGAGTATCGGGAACAAGGAACCCTTTAATTGGGCAAAAAACCTGAATATTGTCAGAAAAACGTCGATTCGAAGGGAAATTTGTTTGCAATTTATTTCAAAGTGTAAAACGAACATGTATAATAAACAGTAAGTGTTGATATAAGGAAGTGAAGAATTGAGTAAAGTTAAAATCGTAACCGATTCCACAGTGGATTTAACAAATGAAGATATACAAAAATATAACCTAGAAGTAGTACCGTTAACGATTAGTATAGACGGTGAAACCTATATTGATCGAGTTGATATTACCCCTACTGAGTTTATTCAAAAAATGAAACAATCAGTTGAATTGCCTAAAAGCTCCCAACCATCCTCTGGCACATTTTTAGAAGTATATGACCGGCTCGCTGAAGAGGGTTATGAAGTAATTTCTATTCACATGACAGGTGGAATGAGCGGAACTGTTCAATCTGCTGCAAGTGCAGCCCAAATGAGTAAAGGAAAAGTAGAGGTAGTCGATTCGCGCTTTATTTCTAAAGGACTATCCTTCCAGGTGATCGAAGCTGCAGAAATGGCCCAACAAGGAAAAACGGTACCTGAAATATTAGCAAGAATCAATGTGATTCGCGAGCAGACACGGCTTTTTGTCGTTATTGATACACTTGAAAATATGGTGAAGGGTGGCAGAATTGGTAAAGGGAGAGCAATGGTCGGTTCTTTGCTCAATATCAAACCGATTGCTTCACTTGAGGGTGGGGTTTATACACCAGTTGCAAAGGTACGTAGCCATTCACAAGTGGTTAAATATTTGGCGAAACATTTTGCCGATGAGGTTAAAGACAAGACCATTAAGGGAGTCGGCCTTGTTCATGCAGAAGGATTTGCATTAGCGACTAAGTTAAAAGAAGCAATCATAGAATTAACTGGTTATTCTAATTTTGACATTGTTGATACCACACCAGTGATAAGTACACATACCGGTATTGGTACAATCGGATTCATGTATTACTTTGAATAGTAATCCTTGTTCTTTCCTTCAGATTTGTTAGAATTAATTGTATAAAAAGGATAAAAGTAGGTGGAAAAATGATTAGAAAGAGATATGGACTTATTCTGGTCCTTCTACTGAGTGTCATTCTCACATCATGTGGTCAAAAGGAAATAAAAAATGCAAAAAACTGGCCACTTCAAGATTTTACCTACACAGATCAGGATGGAAAAACATTTGGTTTATCTGATTTAAAAGGAAAGGTTTGGGTTTCTGATTTTATCTTTACAACTTGTGTGGATGTTTGCATGCCAATGACGGCTAATATGGCAAAACTTCAAACCAAGTTAAAGGATGAGGGTATCAAAAATGTTGAGTTAGTCTCATTCAGTGTCGACCCAGCAGTCGATAACCCGGAACAATTGAAAATGTTCTCTAAAAATTTTAATGCGGATTTGAAAAACTGGCATTTTTTAACTGGCTACAAGCAAGAGGAAATTGAACAGTTTGCATTGAAAAATTATAAAACTATTGTAAAGAAACCTGTAAACGAAGACCAAGTAATTCATGGAACAGATTTTTATTTGATTGATAAAAATGGAACAATCGTAAAATATTATAATGGTTTAGAAGAAATTCCTTTTAAAGAAATTATCAATGACATCAAAACATTACAATAGACCTTTCCTGAGGTCTTTTTTCTTTTAAATTTGAGATTCATAGTTTCAAATATTTTAAGGATATTAAAATGATAAAATGGAACAGGAGGTGTTTTTGATGAGGAAAACCTTCCTTTTACTTTTAGTATGTACGCAGTTTTTAGGCGGGTGTACAATATTCCACCAAGAACAAGCAAAGGCGAACCCAACTAAAGCAATCGAAATGATAAAAAAGAAGGCTGTTCCGACTGATTATATCCCCCAAGACATCAATGTAGTTTTAGTAGGAGATTCTTTAACTGAGGGTGTCGGCGATAAATCAAAAAAGGGTGGCTATATGCCATACCTTAAAAACTTGTTGGGAAAAGAAAAAGGAATAAATGAGGCAAAGTTTTTAAACTTTGGAGTACGTGGAAACACGACTACACAACTATTAGATCGGTTAAAATCTTCTGAAGTAAAAAATGCCATTAAGCAAGCAGACTTGGTGATGATTACCATTGGTGGAAATGATATGATGAAGGTTGTTAGTGAAAATATTTCAAATCTCAAAATAGAGGATTTTGAAAACGATAAAAACTTATTTAGAAAGCATTTAAGTCAAATATTAACCCAAATCCGAAGTAATAATTCAACTGGATCCATAGTCCTAGTGGGACTTTATAATCCATTTTCAACCACTTTATCGGACATTAAAGAAATTAATCAAGTAATAAACGAATGGAATGAATCAAGTCAAAATATTATTTCTCAATATGATCTGGCATACTTTGTAGATATTTCTGATCTCTTTAGTGGAAAAGTGGATGATCTCTTGTATACTGATCACTTTCATCCAAATAATAAGGGATACGAATTAATAGCTCAAAGATTATATCGTAGACTAGATAAGGATGTTCTAAAAGACCTTCCTAATCAAGTCTATACAGCTAATAAAGAGGGGATTCAACAGTGATGAAGGGGAAATGGAAGAAATTGTTTTTTATTCTTGCTGGCTTTAATATTTTGGCTATTGCCATTATTTATATTTTAATAAGCTTACCAAGTAATGATCATCCTGTTAAAAATAAAGGATTTTCATCTGAAAGTGTTCCATTTAAAATCCAAACTAATAAACAGGATTTAAATCGGGTAATTAACCATTATCTTCAAGAACAAGACAAGGGTCCAATTGAATATCAAGTGAGCTTAGACAAATATGTGAACTTATATGGAGAGTTTCCAATTTTTAATCAAGATGTTGAAATGAAGGTATCGTTTGAGCCAAAAGCACTAAAAAATGGTGACCTCATTCTTAAGGAAAAGGCCATTTCGGTTGGAAGATTACGATTACCAGCTAGTTATGTACTGAATTTTGTCAATGAACGTTATCATTTTCCTGAATGGGTGACAATCCTGCCCAATGACGAAATGATTTATGTCAATTTACAAAAAATGAAACTAAAAAGTGATCTAAAAGTTAAAGTAAATGAATTTGATTTGGAAAAGGATCAAATCAAGTTCACTTTATTAGTCCCAATGGATAAAGGAGTCTCCAAGTGAGACTCCTTTTTTCTATTATATAAAAAGGCTGTGTTAAAGCTTAATGTAGATTTTTTGCATAATGTTGATTGGAGTGGAAGGCGCGAAGACTCCTGCGGGAGCAGCGGGACAGGTGAGACCCCGCAGGCGCTTTAGCGCGGAGGCTCACCGCCCGCCCCGCGGAAAGCGAAGCGACTGGAGCGGAAATCAACATTCTAACAGAGCCTATAAAAAAAGAAAAACGGCCGGATTCCGGTCGCCTACCCTTTTAATATCACCATTTCAATAGAAGGCTCCCCTTCATGAAGCCCGACTGCAACAATCGAATATACTTCATTTTCCTTGAATTGGAGGTTATGGAGTGGAAGTATTGTTTGTTTTGTACCCGTTTCTCTCATTTCAAGGTCGACTGTCATTGGTGATAGCCCTAAATAATTTGTTGCATCTTTATATGAGATTTTCGGAAAAACAACATCACCTTTGATCACGGCGATATCGACTGGCGGAGTGTTAGAGGATAAATGAATAAACCTCACTTTCGTTTCACCATGTGGAACATTTGGTTCGTCGTTATATGAAAGTAAACGAAATTTATTCTCGACTCCAATCATTGGCAGAGTATAACTTTTACCTGCTTCAAAGGCGATTCTTTTGTTTAGAATGGTCGAAACCATATTATCGGTCGGATAAATATCGATATGATATTTTCCGGCTGGAAGTGATAAATAGGCACTTACTTCTTTAAAAGGGACATTTTTGAAAATTTTAATCGCATTAATATAGATATCAACATTTGGAGCATCTGTGGATGCATGTAAGAAACGAATTTTTGCATCAGGCTGTCTGCTTGCTACTTCTGATGCGTACTGGATTCTTGATAAGTGTAAAGCCTTGTTCAAATATTGCAGGTGTTTTTTATAGTAATTAATATGCAGGTTTGGATCCAAGTACTTATAATAATTTGCCATCATGTCATACGCAGCAGCCTTATCGAAATATTCCTGCTTATTTTTTTTATCTGGCATAATCCTCGCTCCTATCATCAATGCTTCTCGTCAATAACATATGCTATATGGGCTAGGATGGTGTTTGAGGTGATTTATTTTAAAAGAAACGTTAAGATAGTGAGTATAGAAAAAAACAAGAAATATTTATGGAGGTTTTTAGAATGGAGAATCCATTAGAGTTGGCCACGTTCGCTGGAGGCTGTTTTTGGTGCATGATCAAGCCTTTTGATGAACAACCAGGAATAGATAAGGTTGTCTCAGGATACACAGGTGGCCATGTTAAAAATCCAACCTATCAACAGGTTTGTTCAGAGACAACGGGGCACTATGAAGCGGTTCAAATTACGTTTGATCCCAAGATATTTCCATATGAAAAACTGCTCGAATTGTATTGGCAGCAAATTGACCCAACTGATCCAGGTGGTCAGTTTTACGATCGTGGCACGTCCTATCAAACCGTCATTTTTTATCATAATGATGAACAGAAGGACATAGCTTATCATTCAAAACATGAGCTAGAACAAAGTGGTCGATTTAGTAAACCAATCGCCACAAAAATTCTTCCTGCAGAACCCTTCTATCCTGCAGAGGAATATCATCAACAATACTATAAGAAAAACAAGCTCCATTATGAAGGATATCGTGTTGGTTCTGGACGGGATGCGTTTATCCGCAAGCATTGGGGGGATCATATTGAAAAATAAAGATGAAAACGAATTAAAGAAAAAATTAACGAAAATGCAATTTGAAGTGACTCAACGGAATGGAACGGAACCGCCCTTTCAAAATGAGTATTGGAATGAATTTAGAGAGGGGATTTACGTTGATTTAGTATCGGGAGTCCCACTTTTCAGCTCAATGGAAAAGTTTGATGCAGGTTGCGGCTGGCCAAGCTTTACTAAGCCAATCCAAGAGGGGGAAGTTGAGGAAAGGCAGGATTCCAGTCATTTTATGGTTCGGACTGAGGTAAGAAGCAGAACAGCAGATTCTCATTTGGGCCATGTATTTAACGATGGACCTGGTCCTAACGGTCTACGATACTGTATAAACTCCGCAGCAATACGGTTTATACCAAAAGACGAGCTTGAAAAACAAGGCTACGGAGAATACAAAAGTTTGTTTGATACAAAATAAAAAGCCGATAAAACGGCTTTTTATTTTGTCGTCATTCCCCCCGAAAGGATAAATTTCATGGCATCTTCCGGCTTGACATCGATAATTTGGACTTGCTCCTTTGGAACCAAAAAGGTGAAACCTGCCACTTGGAAGGTTTGAGGTACATAGACTGCTACAAAGTCCTTCAGGGGTTGGGAAAATTTCTCAAGTTCGTCCGCGGTAATGAAACCGAGGCTTTTCATTTCAGTTCCCGGTATCGTAACAAGTGCCACTTTTGAAAAAGATTTTTTCTCTCCAAGGAAGGAATGAATCGTGTCTTTAATGACCGAGTAGATGGTCTTCACAAACGGGATCTTATCAAGAAGTCGATCAATGACCCGAATGACTTTTCCTGTTATAAACTTAGTCGATAACCAACCTAATAGTGTAATAAGAACTAATGTGGTTAGGAGACCAATTCCAGGAATGTAGTCATCCTTCATATAAGGTTTAAGTAGGTTCCCAAGAAGGCTATCTAAAAACATAAACGTTTTATAAATGACATAAACTACAAGAATAATTGGAACAATCGTTAATATTCCATTGATGAAATTTTTAATAACACTCTTCATTTTTTTCCTCCATAGAATTCTTCACTAGGCACAAACTATATTTTATCAAATTTGACTTCCTTATGGTAAAAATAAAAGACTTGGTTAGGATAGCAAGATTATTTCAAAAAAAGTTGGGCGAATACACATACAGGACAAGAGTCCATAACATAACCTAACAATGAAAATCAAACAATTTGATAGGGAGTGTTGAACAATGCCTTATAGATATGGTGGCTGTGGAAGCAGCTACGCAACTCCTATTATGGATTCTTACTGTGGGTACGGCTATGCTGCCCCTATTGCTAAGCCTTGCTTTGTGTATAACAATTGTTTTACATTAATCGTTGTATTATTTATTCTCTTAATTATTATAGGTGCAAGCTGCTTTGGAAAATATTAACTAAAGAAAAACTCGCGGATCCCCCCCGTGGGTATTTTTTTGTTCAGGTATAACACGAATGATTATAGTGAACATCAAATGAATTGTTCGTATTTTGCGTTGACTATGTGGCGGATTTCTGATATATTTACCTATGGTTAAGGAAATACACGAAGATAATTTACGTCTGGGGGAATAATCCGATGAGATCAAACTATGATGTTATTGTTGTAGGAGCGGGTCCAGCCGGAATTTTTACTTGTTATGAACTAACATTAAAAATGCCAAATGCAAAAGTCCTATTAGTGGATAAAGGCCACGATATTTATAAAAGAAACTGTCCTATTTTACAGAAAAAAATAGAAAAATGTCCTCCTGCAGCAGGAAGAAAAGAATTTGCCGGTTGTTTACCAGCTTGTTCGATTACGAATGGTTTTGGTGGAGCTGGCGCCTATTCAGACGGTAAATTTAATATTACAAGTGAATTTGGGGGCTGGATGACTGATTATTTACCGGAATCAACTGTCCTTGAACTAATAAACTATGTTGATAAAATTAATCTATCTCACGGTGCGACTGAAAGCATTACTGACCCTTTAACCGACAAAGTAAAGGATATTGAGCGTAGGGGTTATGCGGCTGGATTAAAATTGCTTCGTGCCCAAGTTCGTCATTTGGGAACCGAACAAAATCTTGAGATTATGGCAAGTATATATGAATATTTAAAAGATAAAATTGACATGGCGTTTAAAACTGAAGTGGAAGATTTTATTACTGAAAATTCTTCTACTGATCATATTATTAGAGGGATTTTACTAAAAAATGGAGATTCCTTATATGCAGAAAAAGTAGTCATTACTCCTGGGCGTGACGGATCAAAATGGCTGTCAGAAAAATTCAAGGCACGCAGGCTAAGAATGATTAATAACCAAGTTGATATTGGGGTTCGAGTTGAAACATCCAACATTGTTATGGATGAAATTAATGAAAATTTGTATGAAGGAAAGTTCATCTTTAATACATCTGTCGGCACAACAGTTAGGACTTTTTGTAGTAATCCTTCAGGGCATGTAGTAGTTGAGAATCACTCAGGTACGATGCTTGCTAATGGTCATGCTTATCGAGATCCAAAATTAGGTAGTACAAATACTAATTTTGCCCTACTAGTATCCCATACGTTCTCTGAACCTTTTGATAAGCCGAATGAGTATGCAAATGTGATTTCTAGATTGGCAAATGTCCTTTCAAATGGTGGACTCATTGTCCAGAAGTATGGGGACATATTAAAAGGCAGACGTTCAACTGAAAAAAGAATTAAGGAAGGTTTTATCGAGCCTACTTTAAAGGAAGCAGTTCCTGGAGATTTAGGATTAGTCCTCCCTTATAATACGATGAAGAGCTTAATTGAAATGACAGAGGCATTAAATCATGTTACTCCAGGTCTAGCCTCAGAACATACGCTATTTTATGGTGTAGAAGCAAAATTTTACTCTGCGCGACCGAAATTAAATGATCGATTTGAAACAGAAATAAGTGGTTTATATGTTGGCGGAGATGGGGCCGGAATTACTCGTGGTCTTGCCCAAGCAAGTGCATGTGGGGTTTGGATTGCCCGCGATGTGATTGAAAAATCTAAATCAACACCTAAAAAGGAAGAAATTCTGGCATAAAGCTTTGCAAGCTTAAGGGATACGCACCCTTAGGCTTTTTTGTTTGGTTTGGGGTTGGCAGGAGACCACTTTCTAGGTTATGGTCCGTAGAAAGTTTGGTGATTTGCGCTATTATGTGGTGGTTTGTGACAGAAATATGGCATCGGCAAATAAAATGGAAAATTCGCAAATAAAAGTAGCTAAACGGCAAATAAAATGGAAAATCCGCAAATAAAGCAGATAATCCGCAAATAAAATGGCAAAATCGGCTAATAAAGCATAATCAAAACCTGTGCTTTACGTTCAAATACGGATAGAAACCCGAAATTCACTGACAAACGGTAAAAAATTATAAAAAGCAGGCACAAACAAAGGCTTTAGTCCACCAGACTTGTAGAAACCATACAAACTCAGCCACATTGATATTTTATACCAGAAAGTTGTGGTAAAATTATCTTTTACGAAGGCTCTTTTCTAAAAAGATGGTTGTATTTTTAATAGGCTTTTTGAAAGAAAACCACTGATAAAGAAGTTGATTGGAGCGGAAGGTGCTCGACTCCTGCGGGAGCAGCGGGACAGGTGAGACCCCGCAGGCGTAAACGCCGAGGAGGCTCACCGCCCGCCCCGCGGAAAGCGAGCACCTGGAGCGGAAATCAACTACACTTCTATTTTAGTAAATAGCAACAAAGTTTACGAAAAAAGCCTTTACGAAAAATTTGGGGGGATTTTTATGTTTCCAGCTAAGCTAAAACCAGGGGATGAAATTAGAATCATTGCACCTTCAACAAGTATGGCCATGATCAAAGGAAAACAAATTGAAGCTGCAGTTGAACGATTAAACAAATTAGGTTTTACTGTTACATATGGTAAAAATGTCGATGTCCACGACGAATTTTTTAGCTCCTCCATCAATGAAAGACTCACTGATTTACATGATGCCTTTCGTGACCCAAATGTTAAAGCTATCCTAACAGCGATTGGTGGTTATAACAGCAACCAACTTTTAAAATACATTGATTATGATTTGATACGAGCTAATCCGAAAATTTTTTGTGGATATAGTGATATCACCGCCCTATCTTTAGCTATTTATAAAAAATCAGGATTGGTGACCTATTCTGGACCCTATTTTTCGACCTTCGGAATGAAAGAGGGCCTCGACTATACACTTCAATCCTTTTTAGATGCGGTCACCAACGATTCTCCATACGAAATCACCCCGTCAGCATTTTGGAGTGATGACGCGTGGTACCTGGAACAAGAAAACAGAAACTTTATCGAACAAAAACACTACCACGTCATTCATGAAGGAATCGCAGAAGGGAAATTGATTGGCGGAAATTTGTGCACACTTAACCTTTTGCAGGGAACGGAATTTTTACCCTCTCTAAAAAATACAATATTGTTTATTGAAGACGATCGTGAATCACACCCGCATCTGTTTGACAGGGATTTGCAATCACTCCTCCATATGCCTGATGCGCAACATATTCGTGCCCTATTGATTGGTAGATTCCAAAAAGACTCGAATATGACCGAAGCGGCATTGGAGCAAATCATCCATAAAAAACGTGAATTGGAAAACATTCCTGTTATTGCTAATGTCAATATAGGACACGTCCAACCCTTTGCAACCATTCCAATTGGGGCATCCGCCTCGGTCAAAGCAAAGGGGAATGAAACGGAGATTATGATTGAACAAGTTGAATGGAAAGGCTAAAAATCATTCCTCTCATAAAACTTTTTTAACCAACAGACACCATGATCCGGTGTCTGTTTTTTTCATGTTAAATCGATCTACTTCATATAATTGAATAGCGTGAATTTTAGAGAAGGTTCGCCGTCTTTTGATTGAGAAACGGAGTGAGATTATGGACACATCTTATTTAATAAAACCAATTCTGGATACCACCTATCCTGTGATTGATTATGGAAAAGGTATTTATTTGTATGATAAAACAGGAAAAAAATACCTTGATGGATCATCTGGAGCAGTTACCGCTAATATAGGCCATGGCGTTCCCGAGATTATTAAAGCGATGAACCTTCAGGCTCAAAAAGTTTCGTTTGTCTATCGTTCCCAATTTACTAGTGATGCTGCTGAAGCACTAGCTAAAAAGATAGCAGACCAAGCGATTGGGAACTTAAATTGGAGTTTTTTTGTTAACAGTGGTTCTGAGGCAACCGAAACAGCGATGAAAATTGCGATCCAATATTGGCAAGAAAAAGGTATCGAAACAAAAACAAAAATATTGTCTAGATGGGTTAGCTATCATGGGATTACGCTTGGAGCTTTATCTATGTCTGGTCACCCCAGTCGTCGGGCTCGTTTTGTTCCGTTACTGGAAGAGTGCCCAGCAATTAATCCTCCCT
Source organism: Bacillus sp. 1NLA3E (assembly GCF_000242895.2). Lineage (NCBI taxonomy): Bacteria > Bacillati > Bacillota > Bacilli > Caryophanales > Bacillaceae > Bacillus > Bacillus sp. 1NLA3E. Next base: position 3,085,762 of record NC_021171.1, on the reverse strand, counting down.
ATTGCTATCGTTGTCCATATCAAATGACTGCACCTGAATGTGGTTACGCTTGCGCATACGAATTGGAAACAGTCATAAAGCGGATGGGTGCAGATCGAATTGCAGCATTTATTGCAGAACCAGTCATTGGTGCCGCTGGAGGGGCCATAACTCCACCCGAAGACTATTTCAAGGTGATTAAAGAGATTTGTGAAAAAAACCAAATTTTGTTTATTGCCGATGAAGTGATGACTGGTTTTGGTCGGACTGGGACGATTTTAGCATGTGAACATTGGGATGTGGAACCAGACATCGTTGCCTTAGGAAAAGGGATGGGGGCAGGCTATGCTACGATTGCGGCAACGCTGGTAAGCGATCAAGTAATGGAACCGATCCTCGCTGGATCAAAGCTAGTAATGAGCGGGCATACACTTAGCGCTAATCCACAATCCTGTGCGGTTTCATTGGCAGTTCTCCAGTATCTAGAAAACCACAAGATCCTCGCTGATGTTGAGTCAAAGGGAAACCTTTTGAAAAATAGGCTTGAAAAATTACTACATCGTTTTGCGTTCATCGGGGATGTAAGAGGAATAGGACTGCTAATGGGACTTGAATTTGTAAAGGATCGAAAGACTAAACACCCCTTTCCCAGAAATCTTCAAGTTACTAAAACTCTTGTAGAAATTGCCCAAGCAAATGGTTTATTAATTTATCCTGCAGCAGCGGGATTAGATGGAATAAATGGTGATTCCATCATCATATCACCGCCATTAACAATTAATGAAAAGGAAATTGAGGAATTAATTTTTTTACTGACTAAAACCCTTCAGCAATTTGAGCAAATCCTCCAACAGTATGATGATGCCAAAGCAGGTGGGGAATAAATGGAGAATACTTTCACAAAAATAATTCCCCTTGATGAGTCGTTAAAATTTTTTTATGACGATATGACCTTAATGTTTGGAGGGTTTGGAGGGGTCGGTTCCCCGCCAACGATTATTGAGGGAATTCTGCAAAAGGGGATAAAAAACTTAACCATAATAGGAAATGATACAGGTTTTCCAGACATCGGGATTGGCAAAATCGTTAGCAGTGGCAGGGCAAAAAAAGTGATCACATCTCATATTGGCTCGAACCCAATCGCTGGAAAATTAATGACAGAAGGAAAACTAGAGGTTGAGTTTTCTCCTCAAGGAATCCTTGCCGAAAGAGTAAGAGCGGGCGGGGTGGGCCTTGGAGGTGTTTTAAGCGATATCGGTCTAGATAGTGAAGTGGTTAGCCAAAATAAACCAAGAATCAGTTTAAATGGAAAAACCTACATCCTCGAAACGGCATTGACCGCAGATGTATCCATCGTTTATGCAAAAAAAGCCGATCCATATGGGAATCTTGTCTATGACAAAAGTGCACGGAATACCAATCCACTTGTGGCCATGGCAGGTAAAATAACGATTGCTGAAGTAGAAGAAATCGTTCCACTTGGAGCCCTAAATCCTGATGCGATTGTGACATCAGGAATTTTTATCGATAAAATTATCCAATCAGAGGGGGTGAATTGGAATTGGGCTTGGGAGTAGAAACTCGCGATCGAATGGCAAAAAGAGCGGCACAGGAAATAAAAAATGGCATGACTGTTAATTTAGGGATTGGCATCCCGTCCTTGGTACCCAACCATCTGGAGGAGCATGTAACGGTAATGTTTCAGGCAGAAAACGGGATTCTTGGTATGGGACCAAGCCCCAAAAAAGGGGAGGAAGACGAGAACCTTTGCAATGCAGGTGGTCTTCCAGTTACGGTGACTGCAGGTGCTTCCTATTGTGATAGTACAATAGCTTTTGGAATGATTCGTAGAGGCAGGATTGATATGACAATCCTGGGTGCCCTTGAAGTTAGTAGAAAAGGAGATTTGGCAAATTGGATTGTGCCTGGGTTTAAGGTCCCCGGAATGGGAGGTGCTATGGAATTGGCACAAAAGGCAAAAAAGGTCATTGTGATAATGAGTCACACCGATAAATACGGAAAACCCAAAATAGTTGAATCATGTCAACTTCCCTTAACATCTGCTACTTGTGTTGATTTAATTATTACAGAAATGGCGGTCTTTTTAGTCAGTGAAACTGGGTTGGAATTAACCGAAATTTTCGCACCATATTCCCTTATTGATGTCCAGAAAACAACAGGATGTGATTTTAGTTTATCTCCATTCATTAGAACCATTACTTAACTAAGCGAGGAGTGGTTGTATGGAATCTCATGAAAGTAAGGTAATACAGTGGTTAAAGAAAAATCAAGCGAGGGGGACCTTTCTTTTACAAAAATTAGTCCAAGAGGGTAGCATACGTGGGCATGAGAGCAGAGCACAAGCTATTATTATTGAAAAATGTCGAGAACTAAAATTAAAGCTTGATATATGGGAAATAGGAGATAAAGAGCTGATAAATCATCCGAAATTTTGCTCGGATCGCAAGAGTTTTCTTGATAATCCAAATGTCGTTGGCCTCCTTAAAGGAAAAGGAGGTGGGAAATCAATCATATTAAACAGCCATATCGATGTCGTTCCAGAAGGTGACCGAACGAAATGGCGGGAGGATCCTTTTAGTGGCTTGGTAGAGCATGGTCGATTATATGGCAGGGGTTCATCTGATATGAAGGGGGGCACTGTGGCTCTGTTACTGGCAATTGAGGCGATCCGTGCAACCAAACTTCAATTAAAAGGGGATGTGATTTTTGAAAGTGTGATTGAAGAAGAAAGCGGTGGAGCCGGGACGCTTGCAACGTTGTTAAGAGGCTACAGGGCTGATGGGGCAATTATTCCGGAACCTACTAATCTAAAGTTTTTCCCTAAGCAGCAAGGGTCAATGTGGTTCCGGATAACTGTTCATGGAAAATCTGCTCATGGCGGAACAAGGTATGAAGGAACTAGTGCCATTGAAAAAGCACTGTTAATCATCCAACACCTACAAAAATTGGAGACTGACCGAAATAACCGCATAAATGATCCTCTCTATGAACATATCTCCCTCCCCATTCCAATCAACGTTGGAAAAATGAATGGTGGAAACTGGCCTTCCTCTGTACCAGATCTTGCGGTAATTGAGGGTAGGATGGGTGTTGCTCCAAATGAAACGATGGAGCAGGCTGAAAAAGAAATGGAATCAAACCTTCTTGCTTTACAGGAAATCGATCCTTGGTTCAGCTTATATCCTCCTAAGATTGAATGGTTTGGTGGAAGGTGGTTACCAGGAAATCTTCCGGTTGAACATCCCCTTGTAGAAGTGATTACAGGCTCTTATGAAGAAATAACTACAAAAGAACCACTAATTGAAGCATCACCGTGGGGAACCGATGGGGGGCTTTTATCTCAAGTGGGTCAAATTCCTGTCATTATATTTGGTCCTGGAGTGACAGAGGTTGCCCATGATGCTAATGAATATATTAATCTTAATGATGTGTTCATGGCTGCAGAAATTATAGCTTTAACCGTTCTTAGATGGTGTGAGGTAGCCAATTGAGCCTAAAGTGAAACAAAAGATCCTATCAATTAACGAGAGGAGGGAACTTCGTGACTCGAGAAGCCATCACCAAAGTTATGAATGGTGACTCTTTTATGCTTGAGGTTTATCTTGATCCATTTAATAAACGTGTTCGAATCGACGATTTCAGGGGAAATGTTGAAAGGGTAATCCAAGCATCAGAATTAGTAGCAAAGAATAATCAAGCTGAAAAATTAATTTGTAAAGTTAGATATGAGCATTTTTCAGATTTCCTTGTCCATGGTTTTTGCTGTGAAGCCAAGTTAGATGGATATTTCTCGGGATCTGATGCTTATTTTTTTTCAAAATATTATCAAACTGATCGTCTTATCAATAAATTCGGAATCTCTGAGGATCAAATGATGAACAATATTTATTTACTTCAAAGGGATGTTAAAGAGAATAGGAAAATTAATGTAGACGTCATAAGGAAAGCTGATAAAAACGATGTGATAAAACTGGCCGAACTATACAAAGCAGTTTTCCCAGTGTATCCAACCCCGCTTCACGATCCTGATTATATCGTTAAGACATTTAAAGAGGGAACGATCTATTTTGTTATTGAACAAGATGATGTGATTGTAAGTGCAGCTTCTGCTGAAGTAAATAATATTTATAAAAATGCTGAATTAACAGATTGTGCTACTTTAGCTAATTTTCGTAAACATGGTTTTGTGAAGCTACTGTTACAAAAACTTGAGGAAGAACTCATTCGGAAAGGTATTTTTTGCGTTTACTCACTGGCAAGAGCTCAATCGTTTGGGATGAATGCAGCCTTTTACCAGCTTGGCTATCAGTATCGGGGGAGACTTCCTAATAATTGTTTCATTTATGACAAGCTTGAAAATATGAATTTATGGATTAAGAACTTATCGAAGCCAGAATAGTTGAAAAGGCGTGAACAGAGATCTCCATTTTACTGCTGGTTTTTTGGCACTTGAATGACAATATTTCGGCACCATTTCATATACTTGAAGTGGGATGGTGAAGCACAATGATTGAACACACAAACCTGACAAAGGAAGTTTTAACATCCATTTTAAAAAGTATTGATGAAGCCATTCATGTGGTTAATACAGAGGGGATTTCCATCTTTTACAATGAAGTGGCCGCTTATCATGATGGCCTTGAAATCAATGAGGTGCTTGGAAATTCCCTTCTCTCCGTGTTTCCCTCCTTAAATGAAAAAAACAGTACCCTTTTAAAGGTTTTAAAAACAAAACAGCCCATCTATAATCAGCCCCAATCTTATGTAAATATCCATGGCAGAAAAATTGAAACGATGAACACGACCCTCCCCATCGTCGATCATGGAGTCATCATTGGTGCAGTGGAGATTGGGAAGGATTATTCGCAAATTCAGTCATTATATGACAGATTGCTAGACATGGAAAAGGGTTTGAAAAAATCAAAAAACGGAAAAAAGCGAGTGTTTTATACACTTGACGATCTAAAAACGGTTAACCAACCTTTTCAACAAATTAAGGATCGAGCAAGAAAATTAGCGCTATCAGATTCCCCAGTCATCGTTTTTGGAGAAAGTGGTACTGGAAAGGAATTATTTGTCCAAGGGCTTCATCATGCTTCAAATCGATCTCGTGGTCCCTTCATTGCGCAAAATTGCGCGGCAATCCCGGCGACTTTACTTGAAAGCATCCTTTTTGGGACAGCGAAAGGAAGCTATACTGGTGCACTAGATCGACCAGGATTATTTGAATTAGCTAGCGGTGGAACTCTGTTTCTCGACGAACTCCATACACTTCCCATTGACCTGCAAGCAAAACTACTAAGGGTTTTAGAAGATAGCACGGTTCGAAGAGTGGGCAGTTCAACGAACATTCTAGTTGATGTAAGGGTTATTACCGCATTGAATATACATCCACTACAAGCGGTGGAAAAACAGCAGTTGAGACATGATTTGTTTTATCGACTAAATGTGCTGTCATTTGAACTTTCCCCATTAAGAGAAAGACAGGAAGATATTTTGTTCCTATCAGAACAATTCATCGCATTTTTTAATGGAGTTCTAAAAAAACAAGTCTGTGGTTTAGATGAGGAAATTCAACGGATATTTATTCACCATAAATGGCCAGGGAATGTGCGTGAATTAAAACATACGATTGAATATATGATGAATGTTTGTGAAGAGGAGCAGCTAACGGGAAAAGATTTGCCGATTCTGCTTAAACAAGCAGGTCCTCCAAAGGGAAAAATGTCTACGCTCCTTTCTCTTAATTCCCACTTACAAAAATTAGAAAATGACTTGATTTCGCAGGCTCTTTCGCTCTCGAAAGGAAATATCATGCAAGCAGCAAACCTTTTAGATATTCCAAGACAAACGCTACAATATAAATTGAAAAAGAATCGTGCCGAATAATCGGCACTTTATTTTTTGGCTCTGTTAATCTAGAGTGTTGATTTCCGTTCCAGGCGCTTCGCTTTCCGCGGGGCGGGCGGTGAGCCTCCTCGGCGCTAAAGCGCCTGCGGGGTCTCACCTGTCCCGCTGCTCCCGCAGGAGTCTCGCACCTTCCACTCCAATCAACATTGCGCAAAAAATCAACATTGAGCTTTAATACAGCCTAATTTTTAAAAAGATGATTTCAAATATAAAAAGTGCAATTTTGGTTAAGATACCATTCTTTCTTATCACTTGGCATAAAACTTGCATTTAATAATGATACAGATTGAATGGAGGAATCCACATGAAACAAACTTTATATAAACCAAATCGGCATTGGAAGGATATCGAGTTATGGAAAGATGTAACAGAAGAACAATGGAATGATTGGTTATGGCAACTCACTAATACGATTAGAACTTTAGATGATTTGAAAAAAGTCATTCATTTAACCTCAGCTGAAGAAGAAGGTGTAAGAATTTCCACTAAAACCATCCCTTTAAACATCACTCCTTATTATGCATCCTTAATGAATCCCGATGATGCACGTTGTCCCATTCGCATGCAGTCGGTTCCGATTGGGAAAGAAATTAATAAAACAAAGTATGATCTAGAAGATCCACTTTATGAAGATGAAGATTCCCCAGTTCCAGGCTTAACGCACCGTTATCCTGATCGGGTTCTTTTTTTAGTAACGAATCAATGTTCAATGTATTGTCGCTATTGTACAAGAAGGAGATTTTCAGGTCAGATAGGAATGGGGGTTCCAAAAAAACAAATTGATGCTGCAATTGCTTATATTCGGCAAACCCATGAAGTGAGAGATGTACTTCTTTCAGGTGGGGATGGATTGTTAATTAACGATAATATTTTGGAATATATTTTAAAAAACCTTCGAGAAATTGACCACGTAGAGATCATTCGCATTGGAACTAGAGCCCCTGTTGTCTTTCCGCAACGAATAACCGAAAATTTATGTACTATTTTAAAAAAGTATCATCCAATTTGGTTAAATACCCATTTTAATACGTCCATTGAAATTACCGAAGATTCAAAACGTGCTTGTGAAATGCTTGCAAATGCTGGTGTTCCTGTCGGGAATCAGTCCGTGATTCTGGCTGGAATCAATGACAGTGTACCAATAATGAAAAAATTAATGCATGACCTCGTTAAAATCAGAGTTCGACCTTATTATATTTACCAGTGTGATTTATCGGAGGGGATCGGGCATTTTAGGGCTCCAGTATCAAAGGGTCTAGAAATTATTGAAGGCCTTAGGGGTCATACTTCTGGATATGCAGTCCCAACCTTTGTTTGCGATGCTCCTGGTGGAGGAGGAAAAATCGCGTTACAGCCAAATTATCTTATTTCACAAAGTGCGGATAAAGTGGTGTTACGGAATTTTGAAGGTGTGATAACGTCCTACCCAGAGCCTCAAAACTATATACCCGGCACAGCGGAAGGCTACTTTAAAGGTGTGTATCCTGATTATGAAAAGTACAAATCCAATGTCGGTATATCCGCTATCATGAATGACAGTAAATTCAACCTCATCCCGGAAAATCTTCATCGTCTAGATAGAAGGCAAAAGTACCAGAAAGACCCGCAACATTCTTCTCTTAAGGATAAACGTGAAAAACGGGACGAATTAAAAGAAAAGAAATTTAAAGCACAGCAAAAATCAATCGGTAGTGAAGATCAATAAAATAAATCAAAGTAAATGAGAAGGTGATTCGTCTTGGACATTAAATGTGAGTGGTGCGGAGGAAACGCAAGCAGCGGAGAGAACACGGTTTACTGGGAGCTGCCTGATGGATCAAGGGCGATCGAAATTACGATGACACCAGCGATTATCTGCCAGGAATGTGACATGGTGTATCAGCCCGACAACATCATTAAAGAAATTGAAGATCAATTGTTTTTAGTGGATACAAAGCTAATCGGACATTCAATAAGTTTTAAAGAGCTTATGGAATTACCTAGATTGTTGAAGAGAAATTATTTTGATTTTTCTTCTTAAAATTCTTTCAAACTTTTAAATGGTGCTCAGAAATGGGTGCTATTTTTCTACTCTACGTAGTACGATAAAAAGGGCATTCCTAGTATTACAGGGATGCCCTTTTTACTAAAAAACAACAAAATTAACATTAAACTTAACTACAGTTTATCAATATTATTGTTTTTCTCTTTTTTCAACTTATCCAGTTGAAAAACAGTTATAATCTTATCTATTTCTTGGCTAATTTTGATAACTTGTGGATTTTTAAATCCCTGCAATGATGATAAAACGTACATATTATTTCTTTGATGCTCTAATTCATTTATTAACTCTTTTTTTCTAAAATTGTTTAAAGCTGTATTCATTGATATCTACTCCTTATAAACAAACCTATGTTAATTAATATATAAAGTCTCATTATTCTGAAATCGTAAAACGATGAACCTATATATAGACTTAATAAATTCGTACCAGATTAATAAATTATTAAAAGAATATCCTTATTCGGGAATTTTTCATTATAATCTGGATTGTCCGAAACGGGTTCTAATAAGGGATTATCTAATACCTTGCATGATTATTTTCTACTCAAATGACTTCGGTCCAAAAATTTGTCAAAAAAGATTTGATTATTATTGATTCCATAGTCGCTCAACTTGCCAATCGCTGCATCGATCATTCCCGGTGGGCCGCAAAGATATGCTTTACATGAGGATAATCTAATACCTGGAAAATCTTTAATATAATCGGTTACTAAACCACGAGCACCAATCCAATCACTTCCAAGTGATTCTTCTGACAATACAGGGATAAAATGAAAAGGTGCATTCCAGAATGAAATCAATTCGTGAATTTCATCCAAGCAATAAAGGTCTTTTTTTGTCCGTGCTCCAAATAAAAATAATACTGGTGTATTTTCCCCAAGTTCGGCTACTTGTTCTAAAATTGCTTTTATAGGTGCTAAACCACTTCCACCTGCAATACATATAATTGGATCCGTTGAATCTCGAAAATAGAAAGAGCCATAGGGACCCGTGATTTGTACTTTTTCACCAATCCGATTCTTTTCATGGAACCACCCACTCATTTCACCATTTGGAACGTGGCGGATAAAAAAACTAATCTCTGAACTTCCTATATTACTTGACACATTGGCAAATGAATAGGAGCGTGGTTCCGTAAGGCCGGGAACAGAAATATCGGCATATTGTCCTGCTTCATAGGTGATACCTTCCTCCAGTTCAATTGTGATTTTGAGAATATCATGCGTCAAAGGAATAGAATTAACGATAATCCCATCGATAGATTTTATTTTATGATTAGGGATCTTTACTGGCAAATCTACCAGTACTGTTAGATTACTTTTGACAAATGATTGACAAGTAAGGATATAGCCTTGTTCAATTTCTTCTCTGCTTAACGTGTAGGAAAAATCCATGCTTGGTTTTATATTTCCATCAACTAAACGGCATTTGCATTTGCCGCAAGTCCCAACTCTACAATCATGGGGGAAGGGTATTCCTGTTGATAACGCTCCTTGCAATAATGTCTGGTTTGGCTGTACAGTAAATTGCCCTCCACTTGGTTTTACATCGACTAACAGTGGTTCCTGTGTTTTCTTCTTGAATAATCTAGAAAGTAAATTAGCCATGAAAATCTCCTCTTCTCGTGTTTATAAAAAACAGATTGTATTGATGGTCAAATATGCTTTTTTATAACAACATTACCTTAGGTGATTCCTTCTTTTTTAACATCATCAAACCAGTTTGGCCAACCAGCTTTTTCATTTGCTTTTCTAGCTAGAACCAACTCATCTGGATTGGCATAATTTAAGTCCATTTTCTTTAGTTTTGTTTTAACAAACTTAAACCACAGGGGCGGAACAAGCGCCATTAAGAAACAAAGGATAATGGACGGCATTCTATTATCAATTTGACTCGGTTTCAATTCATAATAGGGAATATAAGCATCTTGATGATGTTCACTATGAGTCGTGATTTCCAATCCTGCAATCCTACTGAAGGTCCAGCGATGCTCCCATGAATGATTTGGTTGAATAGGTGCACCTTCCGTCCTAATAAGACCGTAGTGTTGAGTATAATTGAAAACTTCCACCAGCAACTTTGCTAATGCCAAAGATAAAATGCATAAAGCTGTGCCAAACCAACCGGAAAAATAATAAAACCCACCAATTAATAGAGCTAATAATAAAACTGATCTAGTGACTTTGCTTGTCAATGAAAAAAGAGACCGTCCCTTTTTACTTTGATTCTCTTTTTCTAGTTTTATACCTTCAGTGAAAGACATCCACGTTGCTCGGAACACAAAGGTGTATACACTTTCTCCACGATAAGCAGTGTCCGAATCTTTATACCATATACCAATCTCATTGTGGTGGCCATAATTATGTGGAAGCAGGCGCATTGGATCTCCCCAAAATACGGAGCCTGTAAATCCTAAAAATTTCCCTACCATTGACCTTTGGTGGTACAACTCGTGAGAGATAGGAACATTGGGTACTGCTCCCATAAATGTAGCAGTTATAACACATCCTGCATAAGCAAGTACAGTCATAACCGTATTTGGTTCATTGAACCCTTGTAGAATACGCCAGCAATAAGCACCATAAAGAACGAACATCAATGGTACATGAAGATATAAAACAAAATTAGGTATCCAAGGATATTTGATATTCCTTTTCGCTTCATCCTTACCGAATAGTAAATCGCCCAGTAACAAAAAGACTATTACTCCTACAGAACCAATCCACACCCATTGACCTCCTAAAATATACCCATAGATTGCAGCAAGAACTATTATTGTGTTCCAATAATATCTTAAGTGATCCAGCATCCAATATTTCCCCTCTCCTATTTTTGCTTTCTTTGAATAAGACACAGATATATTTAAAGGTAACGTTCAATCTTCACCCAAGGGACTCGGATTCATTTTAAAAATGAACCCGAGTATAAGTGGATTTAATTATATTGAAAACTTATTTCATATATCTAATCCCATGATATTCAATATAATCAGCTAAACTTACCTCTGAAAACTCTCGGCCAATTCCACTTTGTTTGATCCCGCCAAAAGGCATTCGTACATCTAATGATTCGATATTATGACTATTAATGAAGGTACTACCTGCTTCAATTTGACGAGCTACTTCAAGAGCGTGACTTCTATCTGACGACCACACAGAAGAACATAACCCAAATTCACTATCATTCGCCATTTCAATCACCTGGTCTACTGATTGATAAGGGATTAGTGGAATTACTGGACCAAATTGTTCACAACAAGCCACTTTGGCCGAATGTTCAACATCTCGTACAACAGTTGGAAGGATGTAATAACCACTATTCCACTCATCCGGGGAGAGTTTTTTCCCTAATTCGCAAACTGTAGCGTTACTTTGTTTGGCTTGTTCAATTAAATCCTTAACAAATTGATACTGTACTTTATTATTAACAGGACCCATAGTTGCTTGAGGATCCAATCCATGTCCAACTTTTATTTCATCAACCACTTGGCACATGGTATCAAAAAATTGATTATAAATACTTTTTGGAACATATACTCTTTTTACCGCAAAACAAATTTGACCGGATCTGGTAAAAATTCCTCTGACTAAATTGGGCATAAGCTCTGCAATATTAGCATCTTCGAGAATGATAGCGGGGTCATTCCCGCCTAATTCCAAAGTTATGTTTTTGATAGAGGAACTAGAATCACGCATGACATGCTTTGCGGTTTGAACGCCTCCAGTGAAAGAAATTTTTCGAACCAATGGATGACTTGTTAATGCTGCACCAACATCACCGTCGCCAGTAACCACATTGATTACTCCAGGAGGTAATTCGGCAGCCATTTTTTTCAAAGCTTGTGTTATAGCTGCCGGGGCAAGTGGGGATGGCTTAACCACGATTGTATTTCCAGTTACTAACGCTGGAGCCAATTTCATCATCGTTAATACGATTGGGAAATTCCAGGGGACAATTGCGACGGTAACGCCCCGAGGCACTTTTGCTATTTCGATTCTAGTATTTTCATCCTCAATCACTTCTGGAACGAGAAAGGATTGAGCAATACCTGCTGTAAATTGTGTCACTCCTACACCATAGCCCAGATCTGTCATGGCTTCTCCCAATAATCCTCCATGTTCTCTTACTAATAATGTGCTTAAATGTGGAATTTCTAATTCTAGTGCAACAGCAGCAGCCAAGACCATATTTATTCGTTCAGCAACATCAACTTTTCTCCAGGTTAGGAATGCACGATGAGCTGCTTCAACAGCCATATTGGCAATCTCAACAGTACCTTTCGTAACTTGTGCAACAACATCACTTAAACGCCCAGGGTCTCTAATTTCAAATTGGTCATGAGACGATACAATAGTATTATTAATCCATAAATCAACCTTTTCTACTGTTTCTTTCATTTGTTTACCTCCTAGGTCGCTTCCATCTTGTTTATGAAGCGCTTTCATAATTTTCATTATCTTAAACAGTTAGGTAAATTGAGTATTAGTTGATTTAAAAAGTAGTTTCTCCGTTTATTCAGACACTCGCATGACTGGTTTTATTGCGATTCCACTCTTTGAATCTGCCGCAGCTTGCTCAATTTGACTAAAATCATACGTTTTAATAAGTTTGTCATATGGAAACAAGCCTTGTTTATATAATTCAATTAATTGCGGAATAAAAATTTGTGGAACTCCGCTCCCCATGATGACCCCCGTAATTGTTTTCTCTAATATAATTCCAAAGTGGTCTAACTCTACGGTTGTTCCGACAGGGGGGGCACCGACAACTGCAGTTGTTCCAAGCGCTTTAGTGCTGTCAACAGCTTGTCGTAAAACTAGAGGCAAACCACTCGTTTCAACTGAATAATTTACTCCGCCGTTTGATAATTCATGGATTTTACCAATGACATTTTCAACTTCAGTACTGTTAATTGAATGAGTAGCTCCCAATTCTTTAGCCAGTTCTAATCGATTATCATTAATGTCAATGGCAATAATGGTTGTGCAGCCCTTTAACTTAGCTGCCATAACAGCGCTCAACCCAACAGCACCACAACCAAAAACAGCAATGCTAGATCCAGGCTCTGGTTTAAGCTTATTAATAACTGCTCCGCTTCCTGTTGAAATACCGCAGCTTAGCGGGGCTAGGGTTTCAAGTGGAACGTCTTTCGGGACTTTAACAAGATTACGATAATTAGTAACGGAATATTCCGAAAACGAAGATTGCCCAAAGAAGCTGGAAATTTCTTCACCTTCTTTTTCGATACGTCGTGTTCCATCGGGCATAACCCCGCCAAAATTGAACATAACAAAACTAGAACATCCGTAAGGTTTACCTTGAAGACAAGCATCACATTTACCACAAGTGCTGTAGGAGAGAAGCACGTGATCTCCTGGTTCTATTCCTTGAACTGCTGCACCTACCTGTTCAACTACACCAGCACCTTCGTGCCCCAAAACGATTGGCATTGGACAGGGAATGGAACCGTTCTTAACACTCAAGTCAGTATGGCACACGCCTACAGCTTTAATTCGAATAAGTACTTCCTCCTCCTTTGGTTCATGAATTGTAACTTCTTCCATACTAAATTCGCCTTGATTTCGAGTAACAATAGCTTTTGTTTTCATTTTTATCAACTCCAATAGTAAATATTGTTAGAAAAGTTTTTATTCTTCTAAGACAGCTTATCTAACTATTTTCATAATATTTTAAAAATTCAAATAAATATATACAGGATTTTATTAAAATTTCTTTGTATTTTTGAGGATTTCTATAAATGGAAAAATATAAGCAACAAAATAGGGGCGGTGTCATTGACACTACCCCTAATAAAAAATCAAAAAAGAATTAATTTAACCAGTTAAATCCCATATTCCGAAAAGAAGGTAAATTTGTAATGCTAAATGTGCATTTAAGAAGTCCTTTGTGTTGCCAAAATCAAGATTTGTAATTTCAGAAATGCGCTTTAATCGGTATCTGACAGCACCATCTGACAACATAAGTTTTCGAGACACTAAGGTTATATTTCCTTGAAATTCTAATAAAAAATAAAGCGTTTTCATAAATTCTGAATTACTTTTTTTATCATAGATTAATAGATCAGATAATAAATTTTTAGCGTACTTTTCAAGTTCGGCAATATTATTAGTTGTAAGTAAAAAACCTAAATATCCTAAATCTTCATAACAAATGATAGTTTTAGTGCTTTCTTTTCTGGAGGCAATAGAAATTGATATGCTGGATTCTTCATAGGCTTTCCTGAAATTTTCCAATCCTTTAAATAATGAACTTATCCCTAAATATAGGTTTGAATGTCCATACTTTTTACGAATTGTTTTTTCTATTAATTCTCCCAATTTTTTAGGAGTTGTTTTCATCTTAATTAAAAACTCTTTGGGGATGAGTACAATAATCTTATCCAATAAATTTGTAACAATGCAGCTCTTACCATATGAATTTAGTTGGTAATTAACTTCATCGATTATTTTATTATTAACTTCAAATAATCTTCCTCTTTTGTCTTCATATTCATTTATATTTAGCATATAAACGTAATGATCTTTGTTTAAGTCATAACCCATCAGTTTCATTCGATAAGTGAGGCTTTTATAATCAGGCTTATCGGTTAACAATTCACTTAAAAAACCGCCTTTTATTCTTTTTTCTGTCTCAATCGCATTACGTTCATTTGAAAAATGAAGCGCACAAATAGTATTAGCCCTTTCTAGCAAGACATAATCTATTTCGTCAAAATTACCATGGATTTTAATTAAAGAGATGTATGCCCACACTTCGTTATTTAGTATGACTGGAGAAGTTAGACGTTCATGTTGACAACCAAACCGTTCATCTATGTTTAATTGAATAGTTCTTTTTTCTTCAAATAATGCTTTCATCCATGGGAGTTTTTTTCTCTTTTCTTTTTGAAAATAATCTTTGAAACTATAGGGGGAAAAACTACCAAAGGATTCTATTAGATTAAAATTTCTGTCCTCAAAAAGAACCGTCGTAGACAGTCGGTTTGATAATACCTCCAGAACACTCGATATATTTCCTCCTTGAATTAATATTTTTGATAATTTTTCACTAATATCAAGCGCATCTCGTAAAGCTTTTTTCTGTTCTTTAATTCGTTGGTAGGCTCTGTCTAATTCGGCGCTTAAGTTTTCCTCCTTAAAGAGGGGCAATATTTCATTTATTTCAGGACCCCAGTCTTTTATTAATTTACCTATAAATCGGCATTGAGAATCTCCTTTTCCAATACATTCTATTTCTTTAAATAAAATATCCTGACCATAATATTCACTTGCATAACCGTTGGCATAACCCATAAGAGTATAGCAAACGGGTTCATTATTTTTTCCAAAATGTTGAATATGTTGTTCAGCCTCGATTGAATAATTAAAAAAGGATTCAAAATAAAACTCATCTCTAAATTTATTACATTTAATCTTGACGGGGTGCAATTTTGCATGTCCTCTAATTTCGTTTACTTTATAGCCAGCATGAAATAATTCAATTTCTGGTTCCCATAAATAATTTTCTTTCATATGCTTGCAATCATTTATTCCGCATTGACGACTATAACGTAATAAAAATCCTTTTACTCGTTCCATTCCAAGAACAGCTACAAGGTCTTTGCGTAATATCCCTAAGGCATTAATTCCAATAAAGTCAGTATTGCCACTTTCTAGAAAACTGTCGAGATAGTTTCGAGTATTCAATAACACTCCTCCTGAAAAAGAAATATTTTTTTAAAATCCCAAATTTTTGTTGATGTGGATTTTTCAATTAATATATTTTCTTGCTTAAGCCCAAGAATGGTATATGTCTATTCCAAGTTAATTCGTAATTCCATTTATAAAAATTTGCAAAAATATAGTGAAAAATTAATAAAAGCCTATATATATTTTTCTGAATGTTTCTAATATTATAAAAACAACAACAGGATCATAGTCAAGTAGAATAATAATAATAATATTTTATTCTAGGAGATGAATTTAAATAATAGGGGGGGATAATGAATCAACCAATTTAGTCCAAGACATATACAACATGACTGAAGATATTGATAAATAGAGTTGTACCAGGTTAGGAAGCATTGCTGTGGGAAAATGAGAATAGTGAAACTAACAAATAAAGAACTAGGGGATCGATGATAGCTTTATGTTTATTGAGAAAAGGGGGATTGATTAAAATATTTTCGATCCCCCTTAAATCGGGGGATACACATTATTTATCTATTTCGTGGTTAATAATTGAATAAATCATCTTTTTAACTGGTTGTTCTATAAGCGGATTTTTTCTGTATTGAACATGAACTTTGTTTGGGATATTTTCAATGCCCTTGATATCTTTAACGATTATGTTATTTGTTTTAACATCATCCACACCTAGGAAAGTGGTAATGCCAATACCTATTCCACTTCCGACTACGCTTTTCAGCATTTCGTTATTGCCGACTTCAATTCGCTTAATACCTGAGATGCCTACAAGCTGCTGTTCAATAGCAGTCCAAAGCGGTGTATGACGTTGATAACAAATGAGTGTTTCTCCTTGCAGGTCAGATGGTTTGACATTTTTTTTATGGGCTAACCTATGGTTTTTCCCACAAATCAAAACTAATTTATCGTCAAACAAATGCTCCGAGATAAAATCTGATCTGTTTGTATAAAAATTTCTAGTAATGACTAAATCAAATTCTCCATTTACCAATTGTTCATTAAGGAGGCCGGAATCCTTTCCTTCAAAAATAGAAACATCTAATTTATCAATAGAAATTATCGAGGATATTAAATCCGATATGAAAGAATAGGAAAAACCAGGGGCAATTCCTACTCTTATCTTGGGGAAATTAGATGAACTAGTGGCTTCCTTTGAATGATTCATATAGGTAAGTATACTGGAGGCGTACTCAATAAAAATCTGTCCTTCTTTTGTAAGGTTCGCGTTTTTTCCTTCGCGCTCAAATAAGGTACAACATAATTCTTCTTCTAATTTTTTTATTCTGGCAGTCACTGTTGGCTGCGTAACATTTAAAATTTCGGCTGCTTTGGAAAAGTTTTTATGTTCAATAATTTTAAGAAAAGTTTCTAATTGGATGGTATCCAAAAAAATCACCCCAATCTATCATTTAAAACTGCCTATATAAAAAATATTTTGAAAATTCACTCAATACCAATGTTTTTTCAATTAGATTTAAGTGAAGTGTGGATTTATCATGAAAGTAATACAATATTTAAGTTTTAATCAGGAAAGGTATCCTTACTTATCCTGGATCTATAAATAGAATACCAGAAAAAGTTTCATTTTTGTGGTATTTTGAAAACCCTTTCAATATTCGTAAATAAGGAGTGTTTAAAATGGATGGAAATTCTAAGTATTTAGACGTAAAGGGTATATCAACTCATTATCATGAGAGCGGTCAGGGTGAGCCAGTTCTTTTAATTCATGGCTCTGGTCCTGGAGTTACCGCTTGGGCAAACTGGCGACTGATTATCCCAAAACTATCCGAAAATTTCCATGTATTTGCGCCTGATATGGTTGGGTTTGGTTATACGGAAAGACCAGAAACTATTGAATATGGTGTAGAAACATGGACAAATCACCTGATCAATTTTATTGAAGCGGTAGGTCAAAGCAATGTGCATATTATCGGAAACTCATTAGGAGGGGCGCTGGCATTACAGATTGCGAATAAAAGGCCTGATTTAGTAGGGAAGATAGTTTTAATGGGTGCTGCCGGTTTACCATTTAAGATGACCTATGGTTTATACAAGGTATGGGGATACGAGCCAAGTGTTGAAAATATGAAAAAACTTTTAGAAATCTTTGCATACAACCAGAAATTTGCGACGGATGAATTAGCTGAGTTACGCTATAAAGCTAGTATCCAGGCAGGTCTGCAAGAAGCTTTTTCAAAAATGTTTGCTGAACCGCGCCAAGAAAAACTAAATCAATTAGCTTTACCAGAAGAACAAATCAAAAAAATAGAAAATGAAGTGTTAATGATTCACGGAAGAGATGATATTGTCGTCCCATACCAGGAAACTAGTTTGAAATTTTTGGAGTTATTACCAAATTCAGAGTTACATATTTTTTCGAAGTGCGGACATTGGACCCAAATAGAGAAAAAAGATGAATTTGCCAAACTTTGTGAAAATTTCCTTCTACGTAATACAACAGTCATCAATGTATAAAGCAGAACGACAGGTCC
The DNA here is from genome assembly GCF_000242895.2 of Bacillus sp. 1NLA3E. Taxonomy (NCBI): domain Bacteria; kingdom Bacillati; phylum Bacillota; class Bacilli; order Caryophanales; family Bacillaceae; genus Bacillus; species Bacillus sp. 1NLA3E. The sequence goes on along the minus strand of NC_021171.1, from coordinate 3,067,611 downwards.
AGATGGTACATATAGGTTCATTTTATCGTGAGTGAACCTATATTAGAAAGTTTATAATTTGATGCTTACAAACTTTTAGATAATATTCTCATTAATGTATGCGTTACCAATAAATGATTAACAAGGATGGAAGAGAGGTAATGTCAGATATGCCAAATCAATCAGAGATTCTTGAATTAAATTGTAAGGTTGCCATAGTAACTGGTTCTTCCAGGGGAATTGGCAAAGAGATTGCACTTATTCTTTCGAAAGAGGGAGCAAAAGTACTGATTACGGGAACAGAGGAAGAGCGTACAAAAAATGCGGCTGAAGAGGTCGCCAAACAAGCTGGATCAGAAATCGACTATTTTGTTGGAGATCTTTCTATAGAAGAAAATGTGATTGCGATGACTGAAAAGGTAATAAAGCGTTGGGATAAAGTTGATATTCTTGTGAATAATGCCGGAGGCGGGGTAATTCTTCCATTTCTTGAGCACAATGCAGAAACTCTTAAAAAGACAATTGATCGGAATCTATGGACCTGCGTATGGTCTTGTCATAAGGTCCTACCTTATATGGTGCAACAAAATTATGGGAGAATTATTAATATTGGTGCAGATTCTGTTCGGAATGGTCTCTGGGATCATGCTGCATATAATGCTGCTAAAGGGGGAGTACATGCTATAACAACAGGATTGGCCAGAGAATTCGCTCGGTATGATATTACAATCAACACGGTTGCACCTCCTACAGTAGAATCAGAACCTTTAGAGAATATTAGAAGAAAAGATCCTGAATTAGCTAAAAAATATATTGGGCTTATTCCTAAAGGAAGAGGGGCTTATGAAGATGAGATAGCCGACTTTGTTCGTTATTTGGCAACAGATAAAGCAAGATTTATCACTGGTCAAACGATTAGTGTAAATGGTGGAAGTACGATGCTATAAGAGATTCGAGTTATAGAATTGATTGGAGGTGAAAAGTAGTTTGTTAATTGATGTTCATACCCATTTTGTACCTGAAAATCTGCCAATAATGGCAGGAAGAATTGGAGGAGATAGATGGCCTGTAACAACATGTATTTGCAGTAATGCTCATCATAAACAAGTCATAATATCAGGCAAAAATTATAGAACGATAACAGATCAATGCTGGAGTTCGGAACGCAGAATTACAGATATGAATGCTGAGAACGTAGATATTCAAGTCCTTTCTCCTATGCCGGAGTTGCTCTCTTATTGGTTTAATGCGAAAGATACACTTGATTTTTCACGACATATTAACTACCAGCTATCAGAATTTATAGCAGCAAACCCGGATCGCTTTTTGGGACTGGGAATGCTTCCGCTACAAGATCCAGATATGGCGGCAAAAGAAATCCGACCTTTAAAAAAGGATTTCGGTCTAAAGGGGGTGGAAGTCGGTACAAACATAAATGGAAAATCCATTGGCGACCCATATTTTACTCCGTTTTTTGCAGAAGCAGAGGCTGAAGGAATAGCTATTTTTATCCATGCGTTACGTCCCATCGGAAATGATCGAATTGCAGGTCCATCTGCTTTGTCAGCTTTAATTGGGTTTCCAACCGAAAATGGATTGGCAGTTGCTTCACTGATTACTGGTGGTATATTGGAAAAATTTCCTAAATTAAAGATTTATGTAAGCCATGGCGGAGGAACGATTTCGACGATTTTACCACGGTTGAATTATGGATGGGAAACAATGGAGGAAATTAGAAAGGTTTGCCCGCAACCACCAGGGTATTATGCCAGAAAAATCTATTACGATACTTTGGTTTATGACATTAACGCCTTAAGATACTTGCTAACAACCTTTGGATCAAGTCAACTTATGATTGGTTCAGATTATCCCTTTGATATTCGAGAAAAGCTTCCTGGTCATTGGCTAGAAAATTTAGAAATAGATCAAGAGGCCAAGGAAGCGATTATGAATAGGAATGCAATTAAAATGTTCGGAATATTCAATTAAAATTTGAGGGGGATTAGAATGAAAGAATACGTGATTGATGATCGGTTAAATTCAGAGTTTTTAGTCCATCGCAGTGTATTTACAGAACAAGAAGTCCTGGAAAAGGAAAAAGAGGAGATATTCAGTAAATGTTGGTTATTTATTGGACATGAGTCCGAAGTGCCAAACAAAGGTGATTTTCATCGAAAAAAAGTAGGGGGAAGAAATCTTCTGTTTACCCGGGGAAGTGATGGAGTTATTAGAGCTTTGTATAATTCTTGTTCCCATCGCGGTGCATTGGTTTGCCGGGAAAATAAAGGAAATTCCAAGGTATTTAGATGCTTTTACCATGCGTGGAGCTTTGATAATAAAGGGCAATTAGTCGGGCTGCCAGGAAAAGAAGCTTTTTCAGAGTCCTTTAATTGCGATGGATCGAAAAATCTTCAAGAAGTTATAATGCTTGATAGTTTCCGAGGATTTTATTTTGTAAATTTTGATCAAAATGCGATTTTCTTAGTGGATTATTTAGGAAACGCAAAAGAATACCTGGAATTAATTGCTGACCAATCAGAAGCAGGAATGGAAGTTTTGCAAAATCCACAGCAATATAGTGTAAGGGCAAACTGGAAACTATTGGCCGAAAACAGCGTGGACTCCTATCACGGAATGCCTACACACAAAACTTATTTTGATATTGTTGCTACTCGCGGCGGTGAATTATCAAAGGAACATCTTAAAGGTGTAGGAAGAGATTTAGGAAATGGCCATGGAGTGGTGGAATATTCAGCACCTTGGGGAAGACCTGTTGCAAAATGGATTCCTGCTTGGGGAGAAGAAGGCAAGAAAGAAACAGACGAAATCAAAGCTAAATTAGTAGAAAAATTTGGTGAAGAGCGTGCTAATAGAATTACTTCTTTAAATCGAAATCTGTTAATCTTCCCCAATTTAGTGATAAACGATATTATGGCAATCACCATCAGAACTTTTTATCCAATTGAACCAGGGTATATGGAAGTTACGGGCTATGCTTTAGCTCCGAAAGGAGAAAATGAACAGTTTAGACATAGAAGAAATGATAATTTTTTGGAATTCTTAGGGCCTGGCGGCTTTGCAACACCTGATGATAACGAAGCACTTGAGCTATGTCAGGAAGGTTTTTTAAACAATAATGAGGTAGAGTGGAACGATATTTCCAAAGGGATGATTAGGGATATATATGAGTCAAATGATGAAGAACAAATGCGTGCATTTTGGAGACAGTGGGATGAGGTAATGACCAAAAAAGAAGCTGGGAGGGTACAGGTATGAAAATAACGCGTCAAAATATCGAAGACCTTTTATTTCATGAAGCAGAACTTCTTGATGAATGGAAATTAAAAGAGTGGGCAGCCCTCTTCTCATCAGATGGTCGTTATCTAATCCCGCCAATCGGAAATCCTGATGCAGACACAAGCAGATCCCTTTATTTTGTACATGACGACAGAGCCAGATTGGAACAAAGGGCGTTGCGATTATTGAAAAAAGAGGCACATGTTGAATACCCTCATTCAACAACCCTTCACAATATCAGTAATGTAAGAATCGTTCATTCCAAAGAAAATGAAGTAACGGTAAGATCTAATTTTGCCGCATACCGTACAAAACGTGAAATGCTGGATTGCTATGTTGGAATTAATGAATATAAGTTAGTAGAAGAAAATGGAGAAATAAAAATTAAAGAAAAGAAAGTCATCTTAAAACTGGACAGCTTAAGACCCCATGGAAAAGTGAGCATAATCTTATAATCATAGTTGGAGGAGATATTCATGTTTAGATATAAAAAAATTGGTTATGTTGCTTTAAATGTAAGTGATGTAGATAGGTCTACAGACTTTTATGATAAGGTGGTTGGATTGCAGCACGTTGAAAAAAATAGAAATGGGCTTTCTTTTTTCCGATGTAGCAATGACCATCATAATGTGATTCTATATCCATCGACAGAACCAGGAATCAAAAGAGTGGGCTTTCAAATGGAGAATGATAAACAGCTTGACATTGCCTTTAGTGAATTTGTAAAAAATGGATTAAGCCCAAAGGAAGTGTCTCATGCGGAACTTAAGGAGCTTAAACAAGGGAGATCCTTCCGGATTGTTGAACCTAACACTGGGTTAGAACTAGAGTTTTATAGCAAAATGATGTATATGATCAAAGATTTCGTACCCAGACATACAAAGATTCAGCACTTGGGGCATGTTGTTTTAAATGCAACGGATGTTGACAGTACGATAAAATTCTTTGTGGAAAAGTTAAACTTTATTGTGTCGGATCATTTAGGAGAGAATGCGTGGCTGCGCTGCTTCCCCAATCCTTACCATCATTCTTTTGCATTGATAAAAAACACTGAAAATAAATTACATCATGTAAATTTTATGGTAAAGGATATTGATGATATTGGGATTGCCAGAAATCGAATTTTAAATGGTGAGGTGCCGATTGTCTTTGGTCCAGGCCGCCATGAACCATCAGAAAGTATTTTCTTATATTTCTTAGACCCTGATGGAATGACAATGGAATATAGTTTTGGAATGGAAGAGTTTCCAGAAGAAAATGCAAGGGATGCGCGACTTCTCGAGCCAAGTCCATGGACACTTGACAGATGGGGAGGAAAACCTAACCCTCAGTTCGCTTCAAAAGGAAAAATTGAAGAACTTTTGAATCAAACTCAAAAGTAATAGACGTTGGAAAAATCTCAATATGTGTAAATTACTAATAAAAACATTCATGCTTCCATAAACAGGAAGCATGAATGTTTTTAATAAACAATTGATTACAAATGAGGTTTAGTGAAGGAGTGGAAAGTAATGATCTTTTTGTGCAAAAGGCATGTTATTTATGGATTAAAACATCTATCCCTCCCCCATGTTCAAAAAGCTGCAATTCGCCGCAAATGTAAACTTTGTTCTAACAACGCTGATTTTCAAATGGGACTATTCCTTCAAATTCAAAGAGAAGGTAAAAAAGAGCTTAATTTGAAAAATTAATGAAGGATTATTTGTAAAGAAAGGTGAGGGCGTTATGGTTACTAAAATTAGAAGCTTTGCGGAAATGCTTGTTAAGGCAGAAACCTCAAGGATTGGTATGGACCCACTTACATTGCTAGAACCTAATCTATCAATTGGGGAAGCCTATTCCATCCAGTTAGAAAATATAAATAAAAAGGTAAGTAAGGGACAAAGAATAACAGGCAAGAAAATTGGGTTAACATCCAAAGCCATGCAAGACTTGCTGGGGGTTAATGAACCGGATTATGGACATTTACTGAATACTATGATTATTGAGAATGGAGGAGAAATCTCTTGTACTGGTCTCCTTCAGCCAAAAGTAGAAGCAGAAATCGCATTTAAATTAAAGAAAGAACTGACAGGTCCAAATGTTACAGTAGCAGATGTAATATTAGCTACCGATTATATCGTTCCGTCTCTAGAAATAGTTGATAGCCGTATTAAGGATTGGCAGATAAAACTTGTAGATACCATTGCGGACAATGCATCATCAGGATTATATGTACTCGGTGGTACTCCGACAAAGGTTGACGATGTAGACCTCGAACTCATGGGCATGGCCTTTTATAAAAATGGTGTGATTGCCAATACAGGTGCAGGTGCGGCTGCATTAGGGAATCCAGCCATTTGTGTTGCTTGGCTGGCAAATAAATTAGCAGAATACAATATTTCTTTAAAAGCAGGAGAAATCATTTTATCAGGGGCCCTTTCAGCAGCAGTTGAAGCGAAGCCTGGCGATGTGTTTACAGCAAAGTTCGCTTGCTTAGGCGAGGTAAGTGTTCATTTTGTAGATTAATAAAATAGTCGAGTGTTTTAAAGTTAAGTTTAGCTACAGGAGTAGGAAAGGCAATTTTTGTATACAAAACAGTTGAAGCACATATTGAGCTTTTTCAACACCATTGGAATCCTTGCATTGGATAAAATAGCTGGCATGTCCGTAAATATAAAAGACTGAGGAGGAGAATATTTTGTCAAAAGTAAAAGTTGCAATACTTGGTTCAGGGAATATTGGAACCGACCTCATGATTAAACTAGAACGATCAGATATTTTGGAGCTTACCGCTGTGATAGGAATTGACCCGGAATCAGATGGTCTAAAGCTGGCGAGAGAATTAGGGTATTTAGCTGTTGATACAGGCCTAGAGGGATTTCTCGAATATCACGCCGACTTAGCGGATATCGTTTTTGATGCCACATCTGCGAAGGCACATGTCCGACATGCCAAATTGTTAAAGGAAGCGGGGATCAAGGCCATTGATATGACTCCAGCAGCTAGGGGGCCGTTTGTTGTGCCCTCTGTCAATATGGGGTCCAATATTACCGCTGAAAATATTAACTTGATTACCTGCGGTGGTCAGGCGACTATCCCGATGGTCTATGCGGTAAACCATGTGATTCCTGTCGAATATGCTGAAATCGTTGCCACTATTTCCAGCCGCAGCGCAGGACCAGGAACACGGGAGAACATTGATGAGTTTACGGAAACCACTTCACGGGGGATCGTTGAAGTTGGAGGAGCAAAGAAAGGCAAGGCGATTATTATTCTAAATCCGGCAGAACCGCCGATTATGATGCGTGATACCGTATATTGCCTTGTGGAAAAAGGAGCGATAGATGAAGCAAAAATTATCGAGTCCATTCAAAAAATGGAGAAAACTGTTCAATCTTACGTCCCTGGATATCGTCTCCGAACTGAGCCAATCATCGAGGGGAATAAAGTGACGATTTTTATCGAAGTGGAAGGCGCAGGTGATTACCTGCCAAAATATACCGGAAACCTTGATATTATGACCGCTGCGGGGGTAAAAGTGGCAGAAGAATTTGCAAAAAATCAATTAGCGAAACAGATAGTCTAATCGGAGGGGGATTCTGGAAAAATGACAAATACACGGGATATTTTAATTACTGAGGTAGCTTTGCGTGATGGCAGCCACGCTATTGCCCATCAATATACAGTTGAACAGGTTTTAAAAGTAGCGAAAGCGTTAAATGATGCTGGGGTTCCTTATATTGAGGTATCACATGGGGATGGTCTTTCGGGTTCCTCCCTGCAATATGGTCTTTCGCGTACGAATGAAATGGAGTTAATTGAAGCGTCCGTTTCCGTTGCTGACAAGGCGAAAATTGCGGTTCTTTTGCTGCCTGGGATTGGCACGGTCAAAGAACTAAAAGAAGCTGCGAAACTGGGAGTGAAAATGGCACGGGTTGCCACTCATGTGACAGAAGCCGATGTATCTGCGCAGCATATTCAAGTGGCCAAAGAATTAGGGTTGGAAACAGTCGGCTTTTTGATGATGGCCCATATGGCACCAGTTGAAAAATTGGTTGAGCAGGCGAAGTTAATGGAGAGCTATGGAGCAGATACCGTTTATGTTGTTGATTCTGCAGGTACATTGCTTCCTGATGGGGTTCGCGAGCGCATTCGTGCAATGAAACAGGAGCTAAATGTCAAAATAGGTTTTCATGGACATAACAACTTGTCTCTTGCAATGGCAAATACAATAATTGCTATTGAAGAGGGGGCAACACACATTGACGGCAGTGTTCGCTGTTTAGGTGCAGGAGCAGGCAATACACAAACAGAGGTGCTGGTGGCCGTCCTTGATCGGATGGGGATCAAAACGGGTGTGGATAGTTACAAAATGATGGATGTAGCCGAAGACATTGTTGCGCCTATTTTGCAATCGCCGCAAGAGATTACTAGAGACAGTCTTGTGCTTGGATACGCCGGTGTTTATTCCAGCTTTGCGCTTCATGCCAAAAGGGCTGCAACCAAATACGGTATTGATTCACGTGATATCTTAGTAGAATTAGGCAAGCGTAAAGCAGTCGGAGGTCAAGAGGATATGATTGTCGATGTCGCAGCAGAAATCGCCAAGACAAAGGCAGCGGCGATTCGGTGACGTAGAGTTTATAGTTGTTATGCTGGAAGTTGATGGACATGGATCCATTAAATTAAATTGTATTGGTTTAGTTGATAATGAAAATGTAAAAACTTCAGTCGTAAATAGACTATAGGGTAGTGCTATTTGTCAAATAAAAGTTTTTATAAGAACAATTATATTTTCGCACTCTACACACGTTGAGTATAGGAAACATTTTGTAAATATCCTTCATTCAAAACATTATGTCTAATTAAAACTGCAAATCAAGATATTTATTTTCTTGGTTTGCAGTTTTTAGTTATTTAAAAGTACTTATAACAAAAAACACAGCCCCCCTACCTTCACCTGGTGGGGGAGGGAAAATCCCGTTACAATCAAATTATCTCATTTTCACAAAGTGCTGAAAAAGTGGTGTTACGGAATTTTGAAGGTGTGTTAGCATCCTACCCAGAGCCTCAAAATTAAAGTATCACATGTAGAAGGAGGCGGGATGGATATGTTGGTCGGAGACGGACTCCCAGACTTACAAGGGTCATCGATTATAGTTTTTAATACTTTAAAAACTGCTCCTGAAAATGCAACACCTGAAAGCATTAAAGAGAATAAAGATGCAAATTATAAAAATATTAATTTAAATCACTATCCTAAATTAAAAAAGAAATATGAAACAGTTGAAACAAAGCAATTAGTTGCAGATAAACCAGAAAGGTTTGTCAGCTACATTTTAAAAAAAACCATTAATAACACCTTGTATTCTATAAAATTTTCTATGCTAAAAGAAAAGGCTAATGAGAATTTTAAAGCATTAGTAGAAACAATGGCAGCATCCGTGCAATTTCCAGAGTAACTATTTTAAAAATTACATTCAAAAGTAATTTTTGTGCGTTCAATTTAGAAACCTTGTAAAACGTATGTATAACCTCTTTTTATTATAAAAGGTTTTATTCAATTGATAAGGTTGTTTGATAGTAAAGAGTCATTCATAAAATTAAGTAAAATTGTAGAACTTGAAGTTAGTTGTATTAATCAAATTTCAGAGACATTCGTACCTTTTCTATAATCATAAGGTTGTGAAGAAATATACTTCAACTTTCGGGTGTTTTGCTTCAACAAGAAGGCAAGGCATTTTTTATTCAAGTAACGGATCACATAAATTGCGTAACTATGGGTTGTTTTTAAGCAGTTCTTTTTGCTAGGTCTTTAATCAATTATAGGGAGCGATCCAAAAGAATTGCGCTCTTTCTCTATTGGGCCATTATCTACAGTATGTTGTTTCGACGTATTAAACGTATTTTTAAGATACAAAAATAGCCGATTTCTAATTTAGTGGAAACATTATCTACAGTAATTATTTATAGTGTTCAACGTACAAAAAGATAGGACTTTATTTGGAGAGGTAGGTATGATAGGCTTGGTTGCTAGATGAAACAACGGATTCAGCCTTTCAAGACAAATCATGCCCACAGAGGCTTCAAGTCAAGTTCTTAACGCATATCTATGGCTACATGTACACAATGATAAAAGCTGCATTCTATCAACTTTTTTCTCTGATACTGTAGATAATTGCCCGATTGTTTAGTAACAATTAGTAGAATAAATGGAAATTGTGAAGAAATACTTTAAGTAACTTGCTGTTTTGTTGAAGAATACCTATACATATAAATGTGGTTTATTGGATATTTTAACAAAAAAAGGGGAATCTATACATTGAGAAAAGGATGATGAAGAAATGACAATAAAAATTCAAAGATTAGTTAATATTGCAATGGTTTTGCTTGCATGGGCATCACTACCCTTTTTAGGGTCAAGAAACATCAAAAGATTTCTTCCTGCTTCACTCCTTATTCTTCTCTTCGAAGGTATAAACGAAATGATTGGGAAAAGACGTAACTGGTGGTATTTTTACAACAAACCAAAATCACACTTATTTGGAGAATTCCCATTTAATGTTGGTCCGTTTTTTGTAAGTTCATTATGGATATTAAAATGGACATTTGGTAATTTTAAAAAGTTTATATTACTCAATGCGATTCTAAATGCTACCTTTGCTTTTCCAATAGTAATATTTTTAAGGAAAATAAAATATGGTACTTTAGATCGGATAAATGGTTTTCAATTTTTCCTTTATTTTTTTTATAAGGCATTTTTATTGTATTGGTTCCAATATCTTTTTGAAAAAAATTATTTCATCAAAAGGTAATTTCTAAACTCTTCCATGATAAGGGCGCTTTATTGTTACATAGGGAAGCGCTAATTTACTTATAAGGGTGAGTTAGTAGAAGAACAATTAATTGGTTTTAAGGATGAGGCCGTATCTTAGTTATTCCATTATACCAGCTAATATAAGTCAAAAATTTTCATTTAAATTATTGTCTTCTTCGTTTTTGCTAGCCCCTTATAAAGATGAAATCATGCATCCCTTATTTGAAATTGATAATGATCCATTATTTACATATGAAAACCAAGGTACCTACTATCATTATGGCAGTAGGGATAAGCCTTTTCACTTAGATTATTGTTTTGTGTCTCAGGATATTCTGGAAGGTATTCAACAATTTTATATTGGTAATGGCAAGGAGTATCTTTCATATAGTGATTATGTACCTCTTGTGGTTGAATTTACTCTAAAATCATTTACAAATAAACCCATCAAAACAGGATCTAATACAACAAAATCGATTATAGAAAAATCTAAATTCGAAAAGACCATCATTACACCAGAGATATTGCAACAAGAATATTTTCTTCAAATTGATAGAGAGATTGCCACGGTCTAAGAAATTAATGATGCAATTAAGTATATCAAAGCACTGAGAATAATGAGGAATTAATAAGAAACATCAGAATGAAGTTTGTTTTAAATATCATAATTAGAATGTAAACAACCAACATTTCATGTGTTGCCACATACACTTTGGACATGTGGAGTGTGGGAACTTTTTTTAAATAGTCCTTTAAAAACTGGACAAATAATCATATTTCTAATTGAAACTGCAAATCAGGATAATTATCTTATTGATTTGCAGCTTTTAGTTATTTAAAAGTACTTACAATAAAAAACGCAGTCTCAACCTTCGTTTGCGACGGTCCTGGTGGGGGAGGGAAAATCGCGTTACAACCAAATTATCTTATTTCACAAAGTGCAGATAAAGTGGTGCTTAGGAATTTTGAAGGTGTGATAACCTCCTACCCAGAACCACAAAACTATATACCAGGCATAGCGGAAGGCTACTTTAAAGGTGTATATCCGGATTATGAAAAGTACCAATCTAATGTTGGAATATCCGCTATCATGAATGACAGTAAATTCAACCTCATCCCGGAAGATCTCCATCGCCTAGATAGAAGGCAAAAGTACCAGGTTGATCCAAATCACACTTCTCTAAAGGATAAACGTGAAAAACGGGACGAATTAAAAGAAAAGAAATTTAAGGCTCAGCAAAAATCAATCGGTAGTGAAGATCAACAAAATAAATGAGAAGGTGATTCGTGTTGGAGAATAAATGTGAGTGGTGTGGAGGAAACGCAAGCAGCGGTGAAAGCACAGTTTACTGGGAGCTGCCAGATGGATCAAGGGCAATCGAAATTACGATGACCACAGCTGTTATTTGCAAGGAGTGCGGTATGGTGTATCAGACCGACAACATCATTAAAGAAATTGAGGATCAATTGTTTTTAGTAGATACAAGGATAATCGGAAATTCGATAAGTTTTAAGGAGCTTATAGAATTACCAAGATTATTGAAGAGAAATTATTTTGATTTTTCTTCTAAATGATTCTTTCAACTTTAAATGGCGCTCAGAAATGGGTACCATTTTTCATATTTAATAATTTTTTTCTTATTCAACAATAGGGCCATATTGTGGAACATCACTTTTAAAGAAAAATTGGTAAGAAAGAAGATATTGTGAAGATTTTCACTCAAACAAACGGACCAGTTTAGTTGAAGAAGGAATGATATTATATTTATAGATATACGGAACAAATGATGCTTGTGGGAGGAGTAATAACGATTGAATAAAACTAAGACAATGGTTTATTTCAGCTTGTATGGAGATAACTTTTCAATAGATGAAGTTACAGAAAAGTTAAATGTGACACCTACAAAAACTTATAAAAAAGGCGATTTAATTCCAAACCTCTCAACAGTTCGTTACCGAAAAGAGACAAGTTGGGATTTAGGAACAGGCTATGAAGATTCACTTGATGTATGTAACCAACTTCAACAAATTGTAGGTAAATTACAAAATAAGTCATCAAACATTAACGAAATAAAAGAGGCTTATTCTCTGGAGTGTAAATTCTATATTGTCATTAAAATAGAAAAAGGAAACGCCCCTTTTTTATATTTAGATAAAGATATTATAAAATTTGCTTCAAGTATAGAGGCTGAATTTGATGTGGATTTGTACGCTAATCCATATGAAAGTGACTTTAATCAATAAAAAAGTTTCAACAAACTGGGTGCTTTGCTTCAACAAGGGAGCAAGGCATTTTTCTTATTGAAGAAACGGGGCAGGATAGTTCAACAAAAATATCCTATTATTAATTGTTTCAGTTAGTTACATTTATTATAATTAGTGTATAATTACACTTTTTTGGAGGTTGGTTATCATTAGATTTGGTTTCAAGTTGAGAGTGTCACAAGTCATTGTCACCTGTTTAGGTGTCCTTCTATTTATAACTGGTTGTGAGAATTACGAAGTATCTTCATTAAATATAGAAGAATTAGAAAAAGTAGCTGAACAATATTTAAGGACTCGTGATACAGAGGATGAAGCTCAAATCCGTCCTCGAATTGAAACACTTTATTCTATACCTGATACGAACCGAAAAATTGTTTTATTCAGAACAGGAAATGAACAAACTTGCAATAAATGCTATGGGTTTACTCAGTTAGAAATTAAGGGTGAAAACAAGTATGAGTTTGTTGGAGGTACGGATGTATCTAACGGTCTATTTACGGATGGGTTCATCAAAATAGACAAAATGACATACAGCAAGACATACTATGTAATGGTGGTTGACAATAAAGACGGAGATATAAGGAGAGTAGTTATAAAACAAAAGGGTGTCTTTTCTCATACGTTTATTCCTAAAAAAAACCTTTCTGTGTCTATAAAAGAGGTTAGCAATAGGGTTTACACTGAGATGTCTACCCTGAAAACCGAAATCAAGTTTTATGATAAAAATGGAAGAGATATTTCAGAAAGAGTGAAAAAGAATTTTCCAAATGATTTTTGGGAAGGGATTGGGGGATAACAACTTTTAAATAATAGAAGTGATTAACGGCTCTAATTTAGACTGTTTTTTCTTATTCCGTTAATGAGCCGTTTAACTGGATTGCGAAATAATGAAATTAACAAAAAAGGCTTAGAGTTGTCAACTCTAAGCCTTTTTTGATTGTAATATATACTGATTTGTTTTGTGAATTTTACGTTATTTGCTGTGTGTTTAAGTTTGTGATTTAAGGTTTGAACCTCACAAGTAAACCCGTTAGTCTAAGATAGAAGGTTCATTTTATTAAATTGTAAAGAATTACACTTAAACTATCCGGGTGCTTTACTTCAATTACGATATTCAGCAATCGGGCGCTATCCTGATGCAGGGATTAGCGCTTATTTACATTCTAGGGCCATTTAATGGAATAAGACTCTTTACCAAAAATGAATATTTGTATTAACATCGCCAAAGAGATTGTGAAGTATTTCACTTAAACAATCGGTTCAGGTTAGTAAAAAGAGAGATAAAAAAAGAAGGGTGCAGTTCAAACTGCACACCCCCTACTTGACTCACGATAGTAATAAGTGAAGGACCTTAGTTTGTTAGTCTTATGACCATTTACCAGTTAATACCTCTCCTCGGTCTGTTGCTGGTGCAGGTGTTCTTGATAAACGTGAGATTTCATTATACATTTCTGGTGTCATTTTAAAATCGGCAGCTGCTAATGAATCTTCCAACTGGTTTAAATTACGTGCACCAATGATTGGGGCAGTAACAGCAGGATTTGCTTTTACCCAGGCAACTGCTAAAGTGGAAGGATTCACCCCATGCTCTTGTGCATATTTGGTGAACTCTTCAGCTGTAATATAATCTTCATTAGCCCCGTAACGATCCCCATAGCGGGCATCTTCTATAAGGCGACCTTGTTCAGGACGTTTGTTCACTCCGTATTTACCAGTTAATAAACCGCCACCTAGCGGGCTGTAAGTAATTACTCCTTTTTGTTCAGATTGTGCCATTGGCAAGATTTCCACTTCTGCTTGGCGTTTCACCAAGTTATACATCGGTTGGATAAGTTCAAAACGAGCTAATTGCTCTTTTGCAGAAATGCCTAATGCTTTAGTTATTTGCCAAGCTGCCCAGTTACTAACAGCAGGGTAGAGAATCTTTCCTTGCCGTTGCAAATCGTCCAATGCTCGTAGCATTTCTTCCATTGATGTATTTTCATCGAAGTCATGAAGAAAATAAAAATCAATATAATCTGTTTTCAATCGTCTTAGGCTAGCTTCAACATTTTGTATAATGTTACGTCTTGATGTGCCCAATGCGTTGACATCAGGACGGAATGACCAAAAGACTTTCGTTGTGATAATGACATCTTCCCGCTCGTGAGCAATACATTCCCCTAAAATTTCTTCGGAGCGTCCTCCACCATAAGCATTTGCTGTATCAAAGAAGTTGATGCCCACTTCTCGACAACGTTTATACATGGCTTTTGATGTTTCTTCATCGGCATTAGCACCAAAAGACATAGTACCAAAACATAAATTCGAAACATTAATTCCAGTTTTTCCTACTGTACGGTATTCCATTTTGTACCTCCAATATTTATTTATTGTATATAGAAGTTAATCAACTTTTTTAAATTACATATTTGAACCATAGCCCACCATCGTCCAGCTTTTCTATATCCTTTAAGAAGAAATTGACTAGTTGTGTTTTTTTTTTAGATAATTGCTCGTTTCAAATAGTGTCAGGGAGTTAGAGGCACCCTCAGCAATTGGAACTAAAACAAGGCCCAACTCATCAATTAACTCTTAATTTAAAAAGATCCATTGATAGAGCCTCCGCCTTCTAGTATTAATTGATCGATAGAGAATAAACTTTTTAGCTTTTCCACTACAGCAGTAAAATTCAAAACTTCTTTTCCACCGAAAATATAAGAAATACCTAGATTTTTCAGATGAACTAGATGACATAATAAATAACACACTTTCTTAATTTTCAGGAATAACTTCATTAACGCATGCTAATGCGTTTAGTGTTCTTGGAAACCCCATGTATGGAAGGCAATGGGTGATGGCAGTGATCAATGTTTCCTTGTCATTGCCCACATTTAGGTTACCCTGCACATGTGCCTTTACTTGGCATTCAGCACCGCCCAAGCTACTTACGATGCAGAGGGTCAACAACTCCCGTGTTTTCAAATCAAGTCCACCACGGGTGTAGATATCTCCGAAGCAAAAAGCAGAGAGATAATCCTGTATATGCTTTTGGTTTGCAGGGGCATTTTCCCGCATTTTTGCAATTACATCACCAAATATCTGTACCTGCACGGCAAGTCCTTTATCAAAACGGTTATCTTCATTTACAGTCTTTTGACTTTCAATCGGTAAAGCAATATTCTGCGCTTTGAAAGCCTCATTGACTTCATTGATGGCATTTAGCGTTTTTGGGAATCCAATGTACGGAGCACATTGATAAACTGCCTCTTTGATTTCTACAGGTGTCAGCCCAATGTTTAGTGCAGCACCAACATGTGCTTTTAGTTGGGGCAACGTCTGGTTGGTAGCAAGAACGACTAGGGTACTCAACTCACGTTGCTTGTCATCAAGATCACCTTGATAGAAAACTTCCCCAAAAATGAAATGGCTAAGAATGTCCTGAAAGTCAGGGTCGGTAGCAAATGTTGCAGGTACTCCATCTCCAAATAGTTGTTTGAATTTTTCCTTGCTCTTTTCTACACGGTTCATAATTTAACCTCCGCCTTGTCATTAACTCTTCAATTAAAATGATTCCGTTTGATGCATTAAATAAGAATGCCAAGCTAATCTTAATTAGTGTTGCTTTGATCTCTGTTGAACCAACAGAGATTATTTTTTCCAAGACATTCAAGGCATGCTTTTATATTCGAATAACACGAAGGTTTTTGAATCAGAAATCATGAGCTTTAGCTGTACACAATTTCGTATTCTTCGCGTTTTTCATACAGCTCCCAATACTTCTCTGCAATGAGTTCAGGCGCAAAATGAGTGCCCGGAGCGACAGCTCCCGCAATTGTAACCATTCCGACAAAAATGCCTTGAGGCTTTAGTTCTTCAGCTAGAGAAAAGGCTAGGTTACGTATCGCGGCTTTACCTATGCCCAAAGCCGCATAGTCAGCCGAAGGATACAGCGCCAATCCGCCACCCGTGAAGAGGATTGTTCCTGCTTTTTGTTCTACTTGATCCGGGATAACTTGTAGTGCACAATGCAAGGAACCGGCTACGTCCACCTGATAATGAGACACAAGAGAATCTGCCGTCAAGGAAGTTGGTTTTCCGCCTTTTAAAACTGCAGCGTTGTACACTAGCACATCAGTTGTACCGTACTTTTTCTTGATTTGGTCAAAAGCTTCTGTTAGCGATGCCGGACTTGACGCATCCGCAGCGACGGCATAAGCTTCTATTCCTTCCGAGCTCAACACCTGCACATATTGATCCAGCGAATCCCGATTACGGGAGACTAGGACAACACGGAAGTTATTAACACCGAATTTTTTTGCGACATGATTTCCGACACCAGGACCTGCTCCAACAACCACGATAAGTTTTTTATTCATTTTTTATCCTCCTAAAATTTTAGTAAACTCAACAAACAAGACCAATATTACCCTTTTCCTTCGTTACACCTGGTCCCGACTTTTAATAAGAGTTGAGGCGATTAATCCTACTCCTAATAAAAGTGCTAACAATTCAAACGTTAAAAGATAGCTACTTATATTCAAGATACCAATAGCTACAATTGGTCCAAGAGTTGCACCCATAAATAGAATAAACGAGAACAGTGAAATTGCAGAACCCCTTGCAATACCTCCTAATTGTCCGACAAGTGAGATTAGGGTTGAAATGGTTATGGAGACACCAGCCACAAAAACTACACTCATCACGATAAGAAAGAACAAATTAGAGCTAACTCCTAAAATCGCAAGACCTAAAACGGCTAAAGATAAGCCAACTCTTATAACGGTGTGAATACCAAGCTTTGTGACCAGTCTTCCAGAAAACGGAGAAACTAACATACCTAAAATCCCGACACATCTTACATACAGAATACCTTGACTATTTAGAGCGAATGTACCACTTAAATAACTCCCTAGCGTTGTATACATACCAACAAAAGAAAGTAAAAGCGTTAAAGTGATGATGTAACACAAAAGTAATGATTTTTGTGTAATAACCTTTCCCATTTGTTTAAAAGAGTCAAGCATACTTCCTTTTATTTGTGGGACATTACTCTTTGGGATAAAAAACGTTACTAATATTGCAGTGATTAGATAAACCACTCCAAGGATATAGAACACATAAATCCAACCAAAGTTCTCACTTATTAGACTGCTGAACACCTGACCAACAATTCCGGACATTAAAAATCCTGTGCTAACAAATCCAGTTGTAGTGATCCGTTTTTCTGCCGGAAAATATTCTACTACATACGAAAGTGCAGCTGGAGCAAATGTTGCTGCTGCAATTCCTTGGATCGTTCTAAGAGCTATCACCCAAGACAGATTAGCGAACAATCCAACTAAAGGTGAAACAATGGTTAACACAATTAGCCCAAATAATATAATTTGCTTTCGTCCATAGCGATCTGACAAGGGACCGAAAAATAAAAAACCCACAGCATAACAAAATGAAAAAGCACTGCCGGTCCAGGCTGCTTGCGACGTTGATACTTTAAAAGCTCCTGCAAATACTGAAACCAAGGGAATGGTGATATATAGGCTAGATACAACAACTAAACCACACCAAAAAAGTATTGCTGTTATGAGAGAATAACTTCTTTCTGAAGTTTCATGATTAACTTTTACATCTGCTTCTTTCAAAGAAAGGACCTCCTTATTGACATAGCTAATACCATGAAAACAGACTTCTGCCTCCATCCAACAGGGCAATCTTTGCCATATCATCCGCAGATAACGTAAAATCAAAGACATCCATATTTTCTATCATTCGTTCCCTATGGGTGGATTTTGGAATCACAACGATTCCGCGTTGGATTAAATATCGAAGACCCACCTGTGCGTTGGACTTATCATATTTTTGCCCGATCTCTCTTAATGTTTCATTAGAAAAGAAGTGATTCTTTCCCTCTGTAAAAGGAGCCCAAGATTCGATTTGCGTACCATATTGCTTCATTATTTCCTGTGCCTGCGCTTGCTGCCGAAATACGTGTGTCTCCACCTGATTGACCGCAGGAATGACATTGCAGGATTCTACCAGATTCATAAATACATCCGGATTAAAATTAGAAACTCCAATTGCTCTTATTTTTCCGCTTTGATAAGCTTCCTCCATGGCATGATAAATCCCTTGATAGTCAGGAAAAGGCTCGTGCATCAAAAGCAGGTCAATGTAATCGAGCTTTAAAGTCCGTAATGATTCATCAATCGCATTGACTGCTTTTTTGTAACCGCCATACGGTATATACAATTTGGTTGTAATAAACAGTTTTTCGCGGTGCACACCAGATTTTCGGACTGCATTCCCTACAGCTTTTTCATTGCCATATACCTGTGCTGTATCAATCGAACGATATCCAACTTGGATTGCATCCAAAACGCACCGCTCGCACTCTCTGGGACTGATTTGATAAACACCAAATCCCAAAATCGGCATTTTAACACCATTATTCAAAGCGATAGACTCCACAATTTCCCCTCCTTACTGACGTTTCTTATTATGGCACAAAATGAAAAAATTCTTTAACCTATTACTATCAAGTTTTTGCCTAATACTATAAACGTTGTTACGATTTCGAAAAATATAAGGTATAATGATTTTGTAAAGATGAAGAAAAAGGAGAATGCGTTATGTCTGAAACAACCTACACAAAGCATCAGAAACTCGCAAAAATAATTAAGCATTATACAGGTCGTGACGGTGTAAATGACACCTCTATTCCATCTTTATCTCTAATCCGGGAATCCACTATTACAGAACCTATCTCTAGAGTTGACGTGCCTTCATTTTGCCTAATCATACAAGGTGAGAAGGAGGTGTGGTTGGGAGAGGAACGCTTTCTGTTTGGTCTGGGTAAGTACCTTGTGGCATCCGTTGATTTGCCAGTCACAGGTCAAGTGATAAGCGCCTCAACTGATTTTCCTTATTTAGCTCTCAAACTTGAATTTTCACCTAGCGAAATCTTGGAGGCTTTAGATGACACAGATATTCAAACAGAACAGAAGAAAAGTACGAAAAGGGCTATGTTTACAAGCGAAGTGGAACCATCATTGTTGGACGCAGTAGTAAGGTTAGCATCTTTGCTAGACAATCCAAAACATATCCCGAAACTTGCTCCTTTATACAAGAAAGAAATTCTTTATTGGATTCTACAGGGGCCGTTTAAGGATGCCTTGGAACAAATGGCATTACAAGGTAGTAATGCATTTCGAATTAAAAACGTTATAGAGCATATCATCAATAACTATGAAAGGTCATTTCGAATCGAGGAACTTGCAGAATTAGCAAATATGGGTGTAGCTTCGCTTCACCGGCATTTTAAAGAGGTAACTGCTATGAGTCCAATTCAGTTTCAAAAACAATTGAGATTACAGGAAGCTAGACGTTTGTTATTAATTGACTCATCAGATGTAGCTGATGTCGCCTTCAGGGTGGGCTACGAAAGTCAATCCCAATTCAGTCGAGAATATTCCCGTATGTTTGGTTTTCCACCTAGAGTGGATATAAAACGAATGAAAGAAAATCTCAGTTTAAATGAACAAAGTGTGTGATTAATCAGCTCCAGCAAGTTGGCACCTTCTAGAAGATACCTAAACGTAATTTTTTGATGGAAATAAAGATTGTGAAGGCTTGTACTTAAACTACCGGGGCGTTAGTTGAAGAACCATTAATTGATTTTATGGCAAAAGGACTTATCTTAGTTACTCCATTAAAGGGCGCTTAACTGCAGTAGTTAAGCGCCCATTTTCATTTTTGGGCCAATTTTTTGGAATAACACGACTGTTATTTTAGAACTATATATTTTAAATTGAAGAACTTATTTTAACTTTTTAGCTATCATTTTAAGATAGCTAAAAAGTTAAAATAGCGACTAAAACAGGTGCAAAATAACTCCTAAATCATGTTAATTTCACTTGCCAATTTAGGACGATTAGTAAGTTGTATATTTCAAAATGCACAAATTTACATTTATTCACACCTAGCATGCCGTTTTTGGACTTATCTCTGACTTGCCCCTTAAGAGCTTATTGGAAACTTAAGAATTCTTAAGAATATTTGCCCCATTTTCTTCAGGTTTGGATTCTAAAGTATGATTATCAATTCAAACCAGTGGGGTGGTTAAATATGAAACAGCTCTCTTTCTTATTTCAATTTATAATTAATCCAAAAGCAGTGGGTGCAATCCTTCCTAGTTCAAGGTTTCTTGGAGAAAAAATGATTGAGGGAATTGATTTTAAGAAAGCAAAATACATTGTCGAATATGGACCTGGTATAGGTGTATTCACAGAAAAATTGTCAAAAAAAAGAGATCCCAATACAATTATTTTATTAGTGGAAAATAATAAGGAATTTTATTTATTATTAAACGAAAAATTTAAAGAAGAAGAGAATTTATTCATTGTATATGGATCTGCTGAAAATATTGAACAGTATTTAAGGGAGTACGGTATCCCTTATGCCGATTGTGTTATTTCTGGTCTTCCATTTGCAAGTTTACCAAAACAGGTTTCAAATAAAATTTTATTAAATACCACGAAAATCCTAAACAAGGATGGACAATTCATTACTTTCCAATACACTATATTTAAAAAGGCATTCATTGAAAAGTTTTTTACCAAAATAGATATAAAAAGAGAATTTAGAAATGTGCCACCTGCTTATGTCTTTAGCTGTTCGATGAAAGAAAAAAATGTGGAGGAATATTATGGAGTCTAAAATTCTTATTGTTGATGATGATAAAGAAATTAGAAATCTAATTTCGATTTATTTAGAAAATGAGGGTATGCAAACCCAAAAAGCGGAAGATGCTATCGAAGCCTTAAAATTATTGGAAGATAAGGAGTTTGATCTCATTATTTTAGATATAATGATGCCAAAAATGGATGGAATTGAAGCATGTATGAAGATTAGACGAGAACGTAATATGCCCATCATCATGCTCTCTGCAAAATCAGAAGCTATGGATAAAATCCAGGGCCTTGCTTCCGGCGCAGATGATTATTTATCAAAACCGTTCAACCCCTTGGAATTGATTGCCAGGGTAAAATCCCAATTAAGAAGATTCAAAAAATACAATACTGACACTGACAGCAATAAGGCCGTCATCGAAATTGGCGATTTAACCGTTAATTCTGATACTCGACAGGTATGGGTACGAGGGAAGGAAGTAAGGCTGACCCCAAAAGAATTCGATATACTTGAGCTTCTTGCCCGTAACAAAGGGATTGTCCTAAGTGTTGAAAAAATATATGTAGCAGTTTGGAAGGAAGACTTTTTTAAATCTGATAATACCGTGATGGTGCATATTACAAAAATTAGAGACAAAGTAGAAGAGGATCCGAAACACCCCATTTACATTAAAACGGTTTGGGGCGTAGGGTATAAAATATGAGGAGAATTCATTTTAGGAATAAGATATTTGTAAAGCTTCTTGGTTCGATCTCTATTAGTTTTTTGGGTTCAATTTGTATCTTGAACATTATTTTGCGATTCATCTCAAACCTGATTGGGATGAAACTCCTGACCCCGACAGAGTTTAGTGTATTACAAATTAGTTTGATGATGCTATTTATGTTTTCAGTAGTTATCTTTACTTTTATTGCTTTTTTTTTGTTATTGGTACGGAAAAAATTAATGTATTTGAAGCTCATTTCCGAAAGCGTTAATCATATTGCCAATGGAAAACTGGGTTTGATGATTGAAACTAAGGGAAAAGACGAATTAACCCAGCTCGCTCAAAATATTAATTATATGTCAAAAGAGTTAGAAAATAAATTTGAACATGAAAGACGAATAGAAAGTGCAAAAAATGAACTCATAACAAATGTATCCCATGATTTACGTACACCTTTGACATCAATCATTGGATATTTGGATTTATTAAGAAAAGGTCAATATGACAATAAGATACAATATCAGGAGTACCTTGAAACCATTTATTCAAAATCACAAAGACTGAAATATCTAATTGACGAACTATTTGAATATACCCGTTTATCAAGTCCTGATGTTAAGTTAAACCTAAGTGAGGTGGACTTGGGAGGATTATTGGAGCAAATCATTGGAGAATACATTCCTATATTTGAAAAGGAACACATAAGTGTTCAAAAGATGATAACAAAAGAAGATATACCTGTTGTACTTGATGCAGAAAAGATGGTCCGTGTTTATGAAAATCTCTTTATGAATGCGATAAAATACAGCTTGAAACCATCCGAATTACATATAAGTCTTGAAACAAAGGGTAACAAAGCAATTTTGAAAGTATCAAATAAATCTGAAAAACCTCCAGTAAACAATGTTAATAAATTGTTTGAACGGTTTTTTCGGGGAGATAAGGTAAGAAGTGATAATCGTGGAACTGGACTTGGACTTACTATCTCAAAAAGAATTGTTGAACTTCATGATGGGATCATTTGTGCTGAATATAAAGAAGGTTGGATGAATTTTATTATTGAATATCCTATACACAGGTAATAGCTTATGGGGCTAAAGGTTTCCATAAGCTTTTTTATTTTACATTAACTTAAGAATCCTTAAGGATTTTACGGGGTGTTTCTTAATTCCCATTGCTTATGATGTATGTATAGAAAGCAATGAGGAGAGTGACGAAATTGAAAAAGAAAATTACCATTGTGTCTATATGGATTTTATTCATTTATATATTAAAGCAAAATCATTTATTTTCACTTGACATGGATACGCTAAAGCAATTTATATCTGGAAATACAAAATATGCAATGCTGTTGTTTGTTGCTCTATGGGTTGTTAGGTTGCTAATTTTTATACCAGGTGTAACCCTTATGATTTTAGGGGGAATATGCTTTGATCCAATCGTAGGTTTTTTATTATCAATGGTAGGCATGATATTAAGCGAAACCGTGGTTTATATTTTTTCGAGAATTTTTTCCAATGAAAAAATTATACAGTATTTAGAGAGAAAACACCCAGAATTAAAAACATCATTGGAGTCCTACAATTATAAGCTTTTAGCTCTAGGAATCATTTGTCCGATAGCTCCAACAGATGCAATTTGTTTTTTATCAGCAGCAGCTGGATTAAAATATTCTACTTACATTTTAACAATAATTATTTCGAACATCCCTTTAATGATGTTATATAGCTTTATTGGAATCAGCTTTAGTGAGTCTTTAATGGGGATCATTTTAGTTGTCATATCATTTGTTTTGATTGCTTTTATATCCATAAAAATTTGGAACAATTTTAAGCAGAAGCAAAAAACAGAGCTACAGCATTGTTAATTATAAATCAAATATATTACCCCCAAAAAGATTAAAAGCCGATGAATCCTAAGGACTAAAGGAAAATCAGCTTTCTTCATGTTGAAATTTGCTTAGCGTATGTTTTTCGCGTTTTGCTGGTAGGCCCCCCTATTACTGAGTACTAAGTTTCATCTAACATTGTTTCCAAAGGGAATGCTTCTATATGGGTTTCAGTATCTACTAAAAATTGGAATACGACCCACCAATTCCATTTTGGTTTTTACAACAACAAAATGGCCAAGGTGTCTATTTTGCAAAGACTAAATATCTAAATGTACTTCAATAAGAATCGTCGTAAAGCGTTGCTAAGGCAGCTTTTTTAAGCTAACAGGGTGTTTATCTTGAACAAGATTTAATAAATGATCTTCCACAATCGGGCGCGTGCGATGTGTTCTGTTATAAGCACTAAAGTGCGAAAAACAGGAGACTTTTCAATTTTATATAATACTAAAATTAAAATCTCAACTTTACAACCGAGGATGGGAATGACGGAACCATGTTACCTGAAACCATCCCGACAATACTCCTGCATGCGTCATAATTGACAGATTATGGGGTATGAAGCCAGGTGGAGTCGGCAGAACAGAGGCTAAAGACTCACTTTTTTTTTTTTTTCGTGATGCCATGCCAATGGATATGCCGGGCGGCTGAAAAACTAGATATGGTGAGAATCGTTCCAGATATAGGAACTGACGAACTTTCGAATTTAAGGGTCTAAAGATTGAACATATGGAAACCTATGGACCATCTAACGATGGTGTGAGTGGTGTGGAGTAAAAATGCGCCCTCTGAAACACGCTATATCGAACTATGGCGATATCCAGCTCACAGGCTTAAAGAAAGCACCTACGTCTAGGGAGGATAGCTAGGTTGTAAGGAACGCGGAAAGCAAGGAACATTGAAACGAAGGCTGTCACCTGAAATGGTTGTTATAAGGTTAAACCGAAATACATTTATCCTTGTGAGGGTAGGGGCACGACCTATGAAACTTCTGTAATGGGAGCGGAGGAACAGCCCCGAGTCTAGCGAAATCAAACGATTATTTTCCTAAAGTGCATTGCACCGATCGGGTATGAACATGGGAACATCACCTCGGAGAGGGGGGGATGCCACAGTGCAAGCTCTACGATATTGGGATTACTACAGTATGACTGAAACTTTTACGGATTTATATGATAGAGCCACTCGTAAAGAATCTTTTACCCGATTATATGACTTTATTACATCAAGAGAAAATATTCTACTGTCTTATCGAATCATAAAATCTAATAAAGGTTCAAAAACTGCGGGAACAGATGGTAAAACTATAAGCGATATAAAAATACTGTCTGAAGATGAACTAGTAACCACTGTACAAAGTAAATTACGAAACTATCGTCCAAAGAAAGTAAGACGAAAACTGATTGAAAAAGAAAATGGAAAGATGAGACCGCTTGGAATTCCTTGTATTTTAGACCGAATTATCCAACAGTGCTTCAAGCAAGTTCTGGAACCTATTGCAGAAGCTCAATTCTATAAACATAGCTATGGTTTTAGACCTCTTCGGTCTACTTACCATTCAATGGCAAGAGTACAATCCTTAGTTAATCACGCATCACTTCACTATGTAGTTGACATTGATACTAAAGGTTTCTTCGATAATATCAACCATACCTTGCTTATCAAACAACTGTGGAATCTAGGTATTCAAGATAAAAAGGTCTTAGTTTGTATTTCCAAAATGCTAAAAGCTGAAATTGATGGAGAAGGAATCCCTTCAAAAGGGGCACCTCAAGGTGGATTGTTATCGCCTTTACTTTCTAATGTTGTCCTTAACGATTTAGACCAATGGGTATCCACACAATGGGAGTTCTTTCCTTTAAATCGACCATACAAAACAAGAGAAGGTCAGCTGTATGCCAAAAAACGTACCAATCTTAATGAAGGATATTTGGTTCGTTATGCAGACGACTTTAAAATTCTCTGTCGAGATTGGAAAACAGCCCAAAGATGGTTTGCTGCCGTAAGGCAGTACCTAAAAGACCGCCTAAAATTAGATGTTTCGCCAGAAAAATCTCAAATTGTAAACCTTCGAAAACGCAATTCAGAATTTCTAGGTTTCACGATTAGGGCGAACAAGAAAAGAAACAAGAGGGTTGCCCACACGGGAATAAAAGATAACAAAAAGCAAAAAATCAAGGCTGAAGCGAAAAAACGCATTCAGATACTTAGAGCGTCCCCAACATCTCAAAATGCTTTACTTTTCAATAGTTTCGTCTTAGGAATGCATAATTATTTCAATCGAGCAACCCATGTTAATATAGAGTTCTCTCGCATTGCCTACGAACTGCAATCCTTTATGTACAATCGTCTAAAATCCGTCGGTATATATGAACATCCATCAAATGCATCTCCTACTTATAAGAAATTTTACAGCACAGGAACTTAAACGTTTAAAGTAGCTAATGTATATCTATTCCCTCTTTCTTATGTGAAAACTAGGAACGCCATGAACTTTAGTCATGGTCTTACCCCTTTTACAATTGAAGGAAGAGCACGTATACATAAAAAGATTCAAACGGATATTCAACGGGAAATCTCATTATTGATGAAGTCAACTATTCAGGCACGAAGTGTTGAATATTTGGATAATCGGATTAGCCGATACAGTATGAAAATGGGGAAATGTGAAATCACAGGCAATTTCCTATATGCTAATGAAGTTCACTGTCATCATTATATCCCAGTACATCTTGATGGAAGCGATCAATTTAAAAACCTTCGCATTCTCCATAAAGATGTGCATCAATTAATTCATATGACGGATAAAAAGACGATTACAATACTCATATCGAAACTTGGAATTTCTGGACCTATGGTTCAGAAAATTAATACTTACCGCGAAAAATGCGGAATAGAACCAATCTCATAATGGATGGGTAACAAGGAACTTATAATCTAGTACAAATCGTTAGATGGAGCGCGGAATGATGGGAAACTATCACGTTCCGTGTGGGGCAAGGGAAAAGCTGGAGATAACATCAAAGGTTTACCTATTGCTACTTTCCTGCAATAAGGAAAGTGTTTTTTTCCATTTTAGGGCCATTTAATTGAAAAACACATTTAAAGAAAGTTGGATATTCATATAAAAATTTATGTGACAATAATGGTTGGTATGAAGAATGTACAAAAGAAATCAGCTAACATGGAATAGTTCTTCTCATTTCAGAAATGTTGGCATATTTGCTTCATATGAGAAGGATTTTGAATTTCAAAACAGTGGCAATTAACCATTACAACTCTTGGGAGGGGGAGCCATGTCTAAATATGAAAAATATCAAGAAGGGATTGAAGAACCATTGATGCTGTGAAAACAGGTAAAGTCAGTGGATTTCAATTTTATACCTATAATGAGGGTGAGTTTTTCGATTTTCGCAATTTAAAAGTGGTTTCTGAGGAAGAAGTTAAAAGTTGCATTAACAAATACATTTACACCTCAAATAAATATCCAGAAACTGAACCGTGTGAATTGTGCGGAGCTCCAGACAAAGAAGAATAAAGCAAGGACCGCTACTTAGCGGTCCCCTTTTTATTCCTTTTGCATAACTTTTTTTATAGCTCATATGGATTGTTTCTTATCTTAAGAAACTCATTATATAACGACAACCAAAGCTCTCCGTATTCTTCAAAAATGATGGCATACATCCACAAACCGCCGTCATTTTGGTTTTATAAAACAACATACCTATTCTAATGAACTAACTCAAAGTCCTCATAAGCACAAATGCAACTCTTATTTATATCCTTAGACTTATACATCTTTCTATCAGCAGCATTAATCAACTTATCTAAAGTTTCACCGTCATAAGGGAAGAGTGCCATTCCAGCAGATAAACCAATATTTGTTCCATATTTATCTTCTATAACCCTACTTAATATCTTTTTAGTTTCATCTTTGTCAGCCTTAGGACAAATTACTAGAAATTCGTCTCCACCCCATCTGGCAACAATGTCGGTTTTCCTTACGCTACTTAAAATTATCTTTGATACTATTTGGAGTGTTTTGTCTCCATATTCGTGACCATGCTTGTCATTTATTTTTTTAAAATTATTAATATCAAGAACCAATACACCAATATTTTCATTTGTCTTTAATAATTTAGGGAATACATTATAGACATACCTTCTGGTATATAACTTTGTTAAAAAATCCCTATCAGAAAGAAATTTTAAGTTATCAAACTGTTTACCAAAAACCCAACTTAATATTACGCTACAATTGAGGTAGGGATTTGTTCTAATAAAGGTTCTTTAAAGATAAATAAAGAGATTAAACTAAAGGATAAAGAACTACTTAACAGTGTTATCCGACCTTTATATTCCATATACTCCCCTCCTGTCTCCGATTATAGTGTCAATACAAATACCATTATAATTTGTATTTATATTTTTGCATTCTCTATCAACTTTATTTTATTATATTGTTATTATTCTAACAAATTTATTTTTTGAACTAATCCAAATTAAACCTAAAACAAATAGGGAACTTTTGGAGATTTTAACTATAATAAAAAACTATTCCTGAGTTCAAATATCTAATTAAGTCTTGTGGATATTTATAAAAGTTAATGTGATATTATAGATATGTATAAAATATTGTTAGGGGTATTCAATATGAGCAACCACTACGAAAACAGTCCAATTGATACAGTAATTTTAAAAGGCCTAAAAGCCTCCCTTTTGGGTTTTAAAGATGGAACAGAAGTTATCAAACATGAGCTTAAAGAAGGACAGAGTTGGGGAATTACTCCTGAAGAAGGCTGGGAAGCTTTAGAATTTATGTATATTACAAAAGGAAAAATGACCTGTCAGAAAGATAAGAGTTTTATTATTCTACAAACAGGTGATTATTTAAGTTTATGTCCAGTTAAAGAATTTTTGTTTTTTATTGCGGATGAAGATACAGAATTTATCTACGTTACTTCACAACCTGTTTTTTATCGTTATAGTGAAAGCCTAGGAAAATTAATGGATTTAGCTGTAGATGTCGAGAAGAAAGATGGATATACTGCTGACCATTGCGAAAGAATTATGAAGTTATCCATGAAAGTTGGATCAGAAATGAACCTGTCCAACCACGAAATGTATGTATTAAATTGTGCATCCTTCTTTCACGATGTAGGGAAAATAAAGATCCCATTAGAAATATTAAATAAATCGACAAAATTATCAGATAGTGATTGGAACGTTTTAAAGAGGCATGCAACATATGGTAAAGATATTTTAGATGAAACAGGCAATCCTTTTTTAATTGAAGCCGGTAAAATCGTTGAACAACACCATGAGAGATGGGACGGTAAAGGTTATCCTAAAGGCCTAAAAGGAGACGAGATAGACATTAGTGCTGCAATAATATCTGTTGTAGACTCTTATGATGCCATGACAACGGATAGAATATATAGAAAAAGATTATCTAAAGAAATTGCGATACAAGAAATTAAAAATAATAGTGAAAAAATGTATAATCCTAAAGTTGTTGAAATTTTCCTAGGATTATATCAAAATAATTAACAAGGAGGTGAAGAACCTTGAGAAGACTAGGAGTTTTACTTACAGTATTATTAGTATCTTTGATTCTTTATGCTGGTAATGGAAGTGCTGAGTATTTACCTCAATATGATACTTATATTGAAATTAGTACGAACGGAAATATTGAGCATTTCCCATTAGATTCTAGTAAGGCGCAGGATATGTTTGAACATCAGGAAAGTATCCATGAAAAAGTAGAACAGATTACTGGAAGAGATGTTGACCATTCATACATTTGGATTGTATTGAATGGTGAAACGATTGTAGCTGCCGATCCTCCAGTAGGCGGATTCTAATTATTTTAAAAAAGAAACTCATACTCTTGGTTATTCGTCGAAAATTTAACCGAAGAGTATGATTTTTTTTTTGCGAACCAATCTAATGTAACTCAAAAGAGACAAAAGAGTCGCTTTTCTTCAGCAAACGGGCAAGATTGTGGAGGAAATCATTCAGAATTTGAAAATAAATTAGGGGTTGATTGTTAAGTATTACACTTAAATTAACATTTCAGGATAGCTGAAGAATTTTAGACTTCGCACTAATTAATTGCAGAAAAACAAAATTTCTTTCTTCCCCTAAAAAAACATTTTTTTGCTATAATATGGTTAATTTCATTTTTTAAATATAATTTTTTGTGTATTGTTTTGATTGGAATATATTTACTAATTAGGGGAAACACTATGTTAAAAGATTTGTTTGTTCATGTTTGTATTGTTATTACCTTCCTGTTCATTGGAGGAATGGCATTAAGACGTATGCCCATTATTGATAATATTTTGCAAAAGTTAATATTAGGTATTTCTACAGGAATTCTAGGCTCATTCTTAATGGAATTTTCTATCCATTTAACCCCAACAATCATAATGGATTTTAGGCATGTAGCTATTCTTTTATCAGCTCTATATGGTGGTTATATTGCTACTTTTGTTTCAGTAATAATTATCTGTTTATGTAGGGCTATATTTTTTAGTGGTTCTACAATATCGCTCTTGATTTCGGTTGTCATGATGGTTTGCATAGGAACTTTTGCCACTTTTATTTCAAAATTAAGTTTTTCTGAGCTCAAGAAGTGGATATACATGTATCTTTTTAGCTTGGTAACACTTACTACGGGCTTTCTTTATTTATTAGGTATGTCAAAGGGATTCTATGATTTCATGATTAAATATTGGGTAATTAGCATAATTGCAGGAGCTTTAATTTTTTATTGTGCTAATTTCATCATTCAGTCCAAACGAATATTTTATGAAATGAAAAAAGATTCAACAACAGATTTCCTAACTGGTTTATATAATGTTCGCTATTTTGATTCTAAATTAAATGCATCTATTAAAAAGGCAAAGGAATATAGTGAAAAGTTATCTTTTCTTATGATAGATATTGACCATTTTAAAATGGTAAACGATACATTTGGTCACATTGTAGGTGATGAAGTTTTAAGAAAACTAGGGGCTTTAATATCTAGTTGTGCCCGTTCCTTTGACATCGTTTCAAGGATGGGGGGTGAGGAATTTTCTGTATTGTTATTAAATTGTAATCATGCCCAAGCATTAGAAATTGCTGAAAAGATTCGTTATGCTGTTGAAAACCATAAAATTAAATTTCCTAATGGAAAGGAAATAAATGTAACAATTTCAATTGGTGTAGCAACATATTTGGAGACAACTCAATATCCAGAGCATCTAGTACGCCAAGCTGACAAAGCATTGTATAATGCAAAACGGACAGGAAGAAATAACGTTTGCTCAACATGGGTGTCGTAATAGTAGGGCAAAAATGTTTCCTTATGTAACAAAATTTATAATGTCAAATAGCACCTCGATGTGTTCGGTAACTGAAGGTATTTATGAAAATATAGATAACGTGTATCAAGCAATAAGGTTTTGTCCCCTACTAGACTATAAGTAGCTCCTGGTTGTTCCATTAAAGGGCGCTTTCCTGTAATAAGGAAAGTGCTTTTTTCCATTTTAGGGCCAGATTGTTGAACAACACCTGGGTATCTAGGTTAAAGGTTAGAAGAGATTGTGAAATTTTGTACTTACGAACGTTGCAGGTTAGTAAAGTAGGAATAAGGTTAAATGATATTTATGGAGGAAGATATGACTTCATATAAAAAAAGTATTCCAAAATTTTACCATAAATGGTGATATACTTTAAAAAAGGAGGGCAATGCAGAATGGAATTCAAATTTGGGAACGGTGCTATTGTTCTACCCCCTTTACACATTACAATTATCGCAATAATTATTATTTTCCTTTTAGTAAGGTGGAGCAAGCAATTAGAAACACGACGTTTTACGGTTTTCTTTTACTTTCTGATTAGCACTTACATTGCTCCAATTTTTTCTCGCAGTACCAAAGAAGGTGTCTTTCAGCTATGGATTCCCTTGGGATTTATAGTAGTTTTCTTTTACTTGTTTGGCAGCAAAAGAATCCATCCATCTAAAATGAAAGCGAGTATTTTAGGATTTTCCATAGCATTATATCAGTTAATTCTTCAATATGTCGGGTAGTTTTTGGTATTCCACTAAAGGGCGCTATCTGAAAAAGGATTGGTGCCCTTTTAGTTGAATTTATTGCATTAAAGGTCAGGTTAGTGGAATTGGAATAAGGAGTTGACGTATTATTTTAGAAACTTTATTTGGTATCATAATTATTTTGTTCTTACTGGGAGTATGCTTTTTAATGATGTATTGGGGATTTAACCAAATCTATAAAACTACACTAAAGTCAAAAAAGAACAGTGATGCAGAGTTAACAAAGGAAATAGATTTTTTAAAAAAACGAGTAGAGTTGCTTGAAAGAAAATTAGATAACAAACAAAAATAATAAATACTAATTCGTTATTCAAGTTTTGAGAAAAACTTAAGGAGGACTTCTATGGGATTATTATTTTGGCCATTTATTATTGCTTCAATTTTATTCTCATTTAAAGCTTTAGGTTTGAAGAAGCCAATATTTCTTGTGATTTCCTGCCTACTTATAACACCATTATCACTCTACTTAGCTGCAACACCACGTTTTGAATGGTGGGGTTTGATATTTCCATTCTTTTACCTTGGAGCTGCTTTTTCCCTAAGAAAAAACATCAGGTGGCTATCGGCATTGCTGATCTCACCAAACATTTTATTAATTGGATGGATTGGATATGTTGTAATGAATCAATAGGAATATAAACATATATCTATGTTCCAGAATAGGGCGCAAATCTGAACAAGAGATGCGCTATTTTTGTTATGGGCCAGATTGGGAACAACTCCTTGATATCAAGGTAAAAGTTTAGAAGAAATTGTGAAATTCTACACTTAAAGAACGGTCAGTTTAGTTCAAGAAGGAGAAGTAAGCCGTTTTGGTTAAATATATCATAATCACTAACTAAAGAAGGATTAAAGGTGTAGCTATGAAACAAATTCAGGGAATTAGTGTAGAGGGAGTAAGGTATATTGGCGAATCAGGGGATCCTGGGTTTATTGATTTTAGGGAATGTAATCACAACTGGATACAGTACCGGAGCAGAACAAAGAACCTAAAGGATGATGAAATACAAAATATCTGCCAGGAATGTGACATGGTGTACCAGCCAGACAACATCATAAAAGAAATTGAAGATCAATTGTTTTTAGTGGATACAAGTATCATCGGAAATTCAATCAATTTTAAGGAATTAATGATATTACCAAGATTGTTGAAGAAAAATTATTTTGATTTTTCTTCTTAGGATTTGTGTATAAATGGCACTCAGTAATGGGTGCTATTTTGTTTTTATCAGCTAAAAGAAGTAAGATTATGTAAATTATTTATGTTGATTGTGGGTAATTTTGGTAATATGAAATATAAGATAATATGAGAGGAGACGATGAAAATCAAACTTGTCGATGAAGTGGAAAGGGTCGCGAAACGAAAGCTCTATCAAGTAAAGATTCCTATATTAGAAGGTTACCGGTCGAATGTGAAACAGGCAAAAGAAGATTTGGAAATTGGAAAAAGAATGTACCGTAATGCACACTCTACCTTTGTCACACCTTGGGAAGGTGATGCAAGAGTGGATTATGATACTATTGCGAATGAGTTAATTGGTCTAGAACGAAATATTTATTATTTAGGTGAAGAGCTACTCGCTGAGGTAAATAAAGAGATTCGTAAGCTTCAAGGAAAAGTAGATGAGTTAAGATGAGCAAGATTAAGGTGAATGATGAGGATTTAAAACAGTTTGCTAGTATAATAGGTAAGGTAGAAGATAAGTGTAGAGAGGCAATTCGTCATCTAAACGTGGATTTGACCTCATTGCTTTCGAATATACCCGGTGTATCCACGAAAAGAATTCAGGATATTGAGGCCACCTATAAGCAAGTAATACATAAATACAGAGAAAAGCTTGATTATGCTCAGCAGTTGGTTAAGAAAACTGAAGCAGCCATGAATCAGGCCGAGAAGAATCTCGCAATGAAGGCCGGGGAGTTTGGCCTTGAGATGTTGGGCTATTATGACGCTCAAAGGATATTCAGTGAATATGATCCTATTACGGGGGAAAAGGTTTCCGTTGGAGATCGGCTACTGGCAACCGGGATGCTGGCATTATCTCTTTTTCCACCTGCAAAGGTTGTAGGTGTTGGTGGGAAGGTTGCTGTCAAAGGAGTAAATGCTGGTACCAAGTTCGGACTTTCAGCTTTTGCGAAAAACCTTCCTACTTTTTATAGCATGAAAAATGTCTTGAATACGAAGAAAGTCCTTGAGGTTTTTAAAGGGATATACAAGGAAGTAGTCAAAGCGCCACTGGCTGCAACCGAGCTTTGGATGGAGCGAACAGTAAGGCAAATAGTTGATTTTCGTTTGCCTGTTATTAATCCGCAGGTGGTGACAACAATTGGGGCTATTCCATCGAAAACAATAGGAGAAGCTTTTGGCGGGACGAAGGACTTTTTTGTTAAAATGACAAGAGGAGAAGCTGACAATAGGTCGGTTTGGAGAGATACTAAGGTTACGGATAAATCTGTTCATAAAGTAAATTACGGTGATCATTATACTAGGAATGGTCGTAAGAAAGTATTAAAACCTGATGTTGAGTACACAAGTAAAGAAGGCTACAATTATAAAACAGATTGTCAAGGTCGGATCTCTAGTGCTGAAGGCACTCTCAAATTTGGAGATGGCAAAAGAAATAAATATGCCCAAAAGGTTGTTGGAAGAGAAAATAGATTGCCAGATGATGAAGGTGGTCATTTAATTGCAAATATTTTCAAAGGGTCTGGTGGTCTGGATAATCTTGTTCCAATGAATGGGAATCTAAACAAAGGTGAATGGAAGAAACTTGAGAATACATGGACAGATGCACTTAAACTAGGTGATGATGTGAAGGTGAAGATAACCCCAAATTATATGGAAGACTCACAACGTCCAATAAGTTTCGATATTAAGTATAAAATTGGTGATGATGAATGGGAAATTAGAAGATTTGATAATGTACCGGGGGGCAAGAAAGATGAATGATGAACAATTAGATAGATTATATCAGAAGATAGCTGAGGTTGTTGTAGATACTATTCCAGAAGACTGGTCCAAGGTTTATTTATACGGTGAGGTAGTTGAAGGATCTCAGTCTACTTACTTTTATTATTACCCTGAAGGCAGTGACAAACCAATATACAGCCATGGAATAACTGAACTATTTACAATAAGTGAACTAGAATACTCAGAAAAATGGCATCTATTAGTAGATTTTATTCAGGAACTTTGGAGAGAGTTTAATATTAATGGTCAAGAGCCTTGGTCGAATTTCACTTTGGTATTGGATAAGTTAGGAAAGTTTAAGATTGATTATAATTATGATGATCTTACAAATAAAGACCCGCATGAAAGAAAAACTATTTGGAAATATAAGAATCTTGGCATTATGCCTAAAAGCAATTCTGGAAAAAAACATTTAGAAAAATATCTTGCCAAGCTGGAATAAAGAAAAAAAAATACCTAAAGTAAGTTAAGGATGAAAAGTTCGAGAAATAGGCGATATGATATTTTTAATGTATGAAGTATCATCACAGTGAACTCACTACTACATTAATCTGTCTGCAATCACTATTCAAGCCAAGTGGAGTGCAGAAACATTTTTTATATAACTTAATCGAAAGCATGACAAATAATCATTATGTATAATTAAAGCTGCAAATCAAGATAGTTTTTT
This sequence comes from Bacillus sp. 1NLA3E, assembly GCF_000242895.2. Lineage (NCBI taxonomy): Bacteria > Bacillati > Bacillota > Bacilli > Caryophanales > Bacillaceae > Bacillus > Bacillus sp. 1NLA3E. The sequence goes on along the minus strand of NC_021171.1, from coordinate 3,032,265 downwards.
TCTTGGTTTGCAGCTTTTAGTTATTTAAAAGTACTTACAATAAAAAACGCAGTCCCTACCTTCGTTTGCGATGCACCTGGTGGGGGAGGGAAGATTTCGCTTCAGCCGAATTATCTGATTTCTCAGAGTGCGGATAAGGTAGTGTTGAGGAATTTTGAAGGGGTGATAACATCCTACCCAGAACCACAAAACTATATACCAGGCACAGCGGAAGGCTACTTTAAAGGTGTATATCCTGATTATGAAAAGTACCAATCCAATGTCGGTATATCCGCTATTATGAATGACAGTAAATTCAACCTCATCCCGGAAGATCTTCATCGTCTCGATAGAAGGCAAAAGTACCAGAAAGACCCGCAGCATTCTTCTCTAAAGGATAAACGCGAAAAACGGGACGAATTAAAAGAAAAGAAATTTAAAGCACAGCAAAAATCAACAAATATTGAAGACCAAAACAATGAATCAACGGTTAATGAGAAGGTGATTCGTGATGGCGATTAAATGTGAGTGGTGCGGTGGAAACGCAAAAAGCGGTGAGAATACTGTTTATTGGGAGCTGCCTAATGGGTCAAGGGCGATCGAAATTACGATGACACCAGCGGTTATCTGCCAGAAATGTGACATGGTGTACCAGCCCGAAAACATCATAAAAGAAATTGAAGATCAATTGTTTTTAGTTGATACAAGGAAAATCGGAAATTCGATTAGTTATAAGGAATTAATGGCATTACCTAGATTGTTGAAGAGAAATTATTTTGATTTTTCTTCATAAGGATTCTTTCAAACTTTTAAATGGCACTCAGGAATGGGTGTCATTTTTTCATATTTATTAAATGACTTCAACGCTTCCAGAGGAAATATTTTAAATTTGATATGTTAAATAAAATATAGAAAATCAATAGCCTTGTATATGTTGGGGTAGAATGTTTTAAAAAGTTCTAGATTGTTTGATCATACCTTTATTTTTCTTAATCAACCATCGGGCCATTTAATGGAGTAACAGGTTTCACTAACAGGAACGATAAATTTCACTATTATCTAATTTTAATAATTGAAATTCCAATGAATGAGTATTAGGCTTTTAATCATAGACAAATCTTTACAGATATTAATTATTCTGGAAATAAAATTCATTCTTAATTGAGGTGTATGATCACATGACCCTATTGCAAATAAAACAAATTGAAAAAAGTAAAGGAAACACGATTATATTTCCAAAGATAGATTTAGATATTCATAAAGAAGAAGTTATAGCGATTCAGTGCAATAATGAGGTTGGAAAGCAGTTAATAATGATGATTATTGGAGAGATACCCATTTCGAATGGGGAGGTATTGCTAGAAGGCCTGCCTTTAAACCATTGTTTTAAAAGCCTATCTAACCGTGTAGGGTTATTTTTATTGAATGAAGCTTTGTATGACCGACTTACACCGAGAGAGTACCTAACATTTTTTAAAAATTTATATAATGTCGATATAGAGATTAATTCACTTATTCAAAAAGTTAGTTTAGCTGAGAAAGTGAGAACGAAAATTAACAATCTTTCTTATTCAGAAAAAAAACGGTTACAACTTGCTAGAGTCATTTTGCACCACCCAGATTTACTCCTTATGGAAGAGCCTGATCAAAATATTGATTTAGAAAGCAAAATCATTATGCAAAGAGTATTAGAGGAATTCAAAAGGCAAGGAAAAGCAGTACTCATTACGACAAACAACTTTGAAAGTGCCATTTCCATGACCAATACTGTTTACCGTCTTAACGATGAAGGCTTAAAAAAAATTGATGTCATGGAAGAGGAAAGGGTAATTTTGAATTCCGTTTCAATAGAAAACCAAGCAATTGATTCGCTGCCGATAATAAATACTGAAATACCAAGTGAAGAAATAGTTAATTCAAATTTTGAAGAGGTATATGAGGATAAAAAACAAGCTGAAGAGAAAGCTACTGTAATCCGCAGACCGTTGCGGTTTGAAAAGATTCCAGCAAAAGTAAATGAAAAGATTATCCTATTTGATCCCACGGAGATTGTCTTAGTCGAGAGTAATGAAGGAATTTCAAACCTACATGTAAATGGAGAAGTCTTTCCCTGTTCCATTACATTGAATGACCTATCTGAACGATTACAACCATTTGGATTTTTTCGTTGCCATCGATCCTATATTGTCAATTTACAAAAAGTACGTGAAGTGATTACTTGGACTAGAAATAGCTATAGTCTCATTCTTGAAGATTCTAAGAAAAGTTCTGTTCCATTATCCAAAGGAAAATTAAATGAGTTGAAAAATATTATCGGGATTTAACATTCTATTCATGACTAAAAGCGCATTTTAGGAAGGAAAACATGATCCATTCACCCGAAATTTGGTTCCATTCATCCATTCTTATACTCTTTTCACCTTGATATTACTGCATTTGTTTAATATTTAGCTAAACTTGAATCAAAAAAGAAAAAATGGCAAAAGGAGTAATGAAAATGGAAAATGTTATCGAAGTAAGAGAGCTTGTTAAATCATTTGAAAACAAGATGGCCTTGAAAAATGTAAACTTTGAAGTGAAAAAAGGAGAAACAATTGGCTTCTTAGGACCAAGTGGTTCCGGTAAAACGACAACCATTAAAATTTTAACAGCCCAACTTCATCCAACAGCTGGAGAGGTTATGGTGTTTGGTCAACCAATCCATAAATTAAACGATTCAACTTATATGACGAGAATCGGAATCTTAACGGATAATAGTGGCCTTTACGAGCGACTTAGTATCTACGATAACCTTGCATTATATTGTGATTTATATGATGTAGACAAAAGTAAAATCAATGAGGTTCTTGAATCTGTTAATCTAATACAAGATAAAAAGAAACCAGTTCAAAAACTATCAAAAGGAATGAAGCAAAGGGTGACATTAGCAAGAGCCATCTTACATAAACCTGATCTTCTCTTTTTAGACGAACCAACTTCTGCCTTAGATCCTGTAAATACAAAGCATATTCATGCGGGCCTGAAAAAATTGAATCAAGAAGGGGCCACCATTTTTTTAACAACCCATGACATGCAAGAAGCAGAAAACCTTTGTGATCGAGTTGCGTTCTTGAATAATGGGGAGATCATGCTATTGGATACACCCCAAAATGTAAAAATACAACAAGAAAACACAACGATTTCCCTTTTATTAAAAGGAAATCGTACAGTAGTTGTTAATAAAAACGAAGAAGGAGCAAAAGAAATATACCGATATATGGAAAATGGGAAGATTTTAACAATTCACTCAAATGAGCCGACACTTGGAGACATTTTTGTACAATTAACAGGGAGGAATTTATCATGACATTTTCTTTTAAACGAGTAAACGCCATATTTATAAAGGATTGGAAAGACCTACAAAGAAATTCCTACATAATCTTTACATTAGCAATCCCTTTAGTTTTTGCAGCAATGTTAAGTCGTATGGGTGAAGAAAATGTAGTCTTTACAACATATCCAATCAATCTCGCTCTTGTCATTGCAGGCGCTTTTATTCAAGCTGCAATGGTAGCAGAAGAAAAAGAGAAAAATACACTGAGAGGATTGTTATTATCGCCTGCTAGTACAGCTGAAATTTTCGTAGGAAAAAGTGCATTATCTGCTATTATGACAATTGTTGTTATTATTGGCACCATTTTTTTATCTGACTACAAGGTTCCGTCGCCTCCGTTATTTGTATTAAGTGTATTATTGGGATTGTTTTTTTATCTTGCGACTGGAACCATTCTTGGCTTGCTTTCAAGAACAGTAATGGAAACGAGTATTATTGGAATGCCTGTATTAGTAGTCTTTGGGATGGGAACTATGCTTAAAGCAATGGTGGAAAACGAAACTATTTTAAAGATTATTGATTATTTACCAAATGAACAACTAAATACCATTTGGTTTGGATTAGGCAATGGAGAAGGCTTTAGTGAAATCATCGAAAATATACTTGTACTATTCGTTTGGGTAGCTGTATCAATAGTTATTACGGTAGTTATTTATAGAAAACGTAGGTTCGATTAAACAACAAAAGCTCAGGGTGTTAAATCAATTGCCTGCAATATTATGTCCTATATGTCATAGGGATTCATAAACCACTTTGTAGAAAAAGAAATATACTCTTCTTATTTCGCAATCGGGCGCATTTCTGCAGTAAGAAATGCGCTCTTCTTAATGAATTGGGCCAGATTCTTGAGGATCTTCCCCAAAGATAATTGGATATTTATGTTAAAATGATGGGAAGGATGATGAAGTGAACAGGGGGATTGTAAATGGAACGAGGAGGAACCAAATCTAAACTTATTATAATTTCAATTGCAATTGTTATTGTATGGTTTTTCTTATTTGGAATGAGACTAGGGGGTTATTTTTCAGCCATAAATGAAAGAGGATTACGGGAATCTGTATGTGGGACGCAGGGCTGTAACAATATAGTATTAATTTTAGATATACTTTGGACTTTCTCGTTTTTTTATTATTATTCCTCTTATTATTCCATTGGCTCTTGTCAATTACTGGAGTGCAAAGGGAAAGCGTTCCTAAATTAAAGGGCGCGATTGTTGTAGAATTTACTATAGAAAATTAAAAAGGTAAACACCGCTACATCAATATGTCTGCGACCAACACTCAAGCCAAGTGGAGTGCAGAAACATTTTTTATATAACTAATCGAAAGCATGACAAATAATCATTATGTATAATTAAAGCTGCAAATCAAGATAATTATTTTCTTGGTTTGCAGTTTTTAGTTATTTAAAAGTACTTACAATAAAAAACGCAGTCCCTACCTTCGTTTGCGATGCACCTGGTGGGGGAGGGAAAATCGCGTTACAACCAAATTATCTAATTTCACAAAGTGCAGATAAAGTGGTACTACGGAATTTTGAAGGTGTGATAACATCCTACCCAGAACCACAAAACTATATACCAGGCACAGCGGAAGGCTACTTTAAAGGTGTATATCCGGATTATGAAGAGTACCAATCCAATATCGGTATATCCGCTATAATGAATGATAGTAAATTCAACCTCATCCCGGAAGATCTTCATCGTCTCGATAGAAGGCAAAAGTACCAGAAAGACCCGCAGCATTCCTCTCTAAAGGATAAACGTGAAAAACGGGACGAATTAAAAGAAAAGAAATTTAAAGCGCAGCAAAAATCAATCAATATTAAGAATGAAAAAAATGAATCAACGGGAAATGAGTAGGTGATTCGTTATGGATAGTAAATGTGAGTGGTGTGGAGGAAACGCAAGCAGCGGTGAGAAAATAGTTTATTGGGAACTGCCAGATGGGTCAAAGACGATCGAAATTACGATGACACCCGCGATTATTTGCCAGGAATGTGGCATGGTGTACCAACCCGACAGCATCATTAAAGAAATCGAAGATCAATTGTTTTTAGTAGATACAAAGCTAATCGGAAATACAATAAGTTTTAAGGAATTAATGAGCTTACCTCGATTGTTGAAGAGAAATTATTTTGATTTTTCTTCTTAAAGATTCTTTAAAACAAACTGTTAAATGGCACTCATAAATGGGTGCCATTTTGGTATACAAAGGTTACAAAAGGGGGATTTGGAAAAATAAAAAAAGACTTGAAAAAATAAAGTCCAATTAAGAAATCTAACGTCCAATATGTTAGATAATGCCGTTTTGTTAATGAAACCCAAACTGCTAAATTTGATCGGGGTCAATAATCAAAAAGGGACTCCGATAACCTACTTTGTGGAAGTGAATAAGTAAGGCAGCGCAAATGGTTTTTACTCGAAAACTACTGATTTAATGTCTTTTACAATTTATACTTGAGATAAATAAGTTTAAAAGGGAGAACCGGACGTGTATAAAATATTGCTTATTGAGGATGATCCACAGCTTTGTGAATTGATTAAAGAAAATCTGGAACAGTACGGGTATGAAGTGCATCTTCCTGATCATTTTTCAAATATAGAGGAAAAATTTGCTCAGGTAACTCCTGACCTTGTCCTGCTGGATATTAACTTGCCTTACTACGATGGGTATTATTTGTGCAGGTGTTTTAGAAAGCAGTCTAATGTACCGATCCTGATGATGTCAGCTAGAAGCCACGAGATGGATCAAATTATGGCCATAGAACTCGGGGCAGATGATTATATTACGAAGCCGTTTACTTTTGAGATGCTGCAATCCAAATTAAAAGCCACCGTCAGAAGAGTTTACGGAGAGTACGCAGTAAAGGAAACGAATACCTTATGTGTTGGTTCCCTTTGTATAGATGCCAAGTCTCTTACCTTAACCTATGGCGGGAATAAGGTTGAACTTTCGAAAAATGAATATAAACTGATGAAGAAATTAATGGAGCATAATGGTGAGTTTGTATCCAGAGAAGAGCTTATTGAAGAAGTTTGGGATTCAGTAACATTTATTGATGATAATACACTAACGGTAAACATGACTAGGATTAGGCATTTGCTGTTGGAACTGGGGGGGAATCATGTGGTGAAAAGTAAAAGAGGAGTAGGGTACAGGTTATATGATTCTGTTACCATGAGGGATTGATGATGCAAAAAGAGATCTTTACGAGGTTTATAAAAGACAGATTGCTTATCATCATGTTGTACTTGTCAAGTATGGCCTCAATCATAACCTTTTTCCATCTCAGTGAACCGGCGAATACAGAGATTTTCTATCCCGTGTCGATTGGCGTTTTTTTATTAATCGTATACCTCGCCATAGACTGGATTCGGTACTATCCCACAAATCGGGCAATTGCACTTATATTAAAGAATCAGGATACGGAGTTGCAGCCGCATACGGAAGAACAGAGGGCGTTTCAGCAATTGGTGTATAAAATGACAGGTGAATACACCCGTAAAAACAATGAATTGAAGGAACAAAATAAAGAGAGACTCTATTTTCTATCCCACTGGATGCACCATTTAAAAACACCTGTGTCTGTGATTGAGCTCATCATAAATAAAGAGGAAAAAACAAATGAAGCAGCTGAAATATTAGAGAAAATTAAGCAGGAAAATAATCGACTTCATACATACATCCAGCAAGGTCTAACGATGATTAGAATGGAGAGTTTTGAAAATGACCTTGAGGTACGTTCGGTAGACTTACTCCCAACATTGCGAAAATTGATAAACGACAGAAAGAAAGAATGTATCTATCAGTCAATCTATCCTTCTATTGAATTCGAAGGTGGGAATGCCTTTATTATCACTGATCCAAAGTGGAACGAAATTCTATTGGTACAGATCATTTCAAATGCGATAAAATATTCCGTCCCGAAAGCTGGGAGCAAAAAGCTTATCTTTCAAATTAATAAAAGTGTCAAACATATCAGCTTAACCATCAAGGATGAAGGTGTTGGCATTCCTGCCTATGATCTTGAGCGAGTCTTTCAGCCTTTTTTTACAGGCGAAAACGGAAGGACTTTCTCGAACTCCACGGGGATTGGGCTGTACCTAAGCAAAAAAATTGCTGACAAACTCGGGGCGACTATCAATATTCAATCCGAGCCCTCTAAAGGTACTACCGTGACAATCCGGTGGTTGGCGGGAACCAAAATAACCTGCTCCTAAACCCGTTTGAACAATAGTAAAGATACCTTACAAAAATGTAAGGTATCTTTAGCATTTCCGATGGTTGCGTTTTTTTATGTCCCTTAAAATGATAGTATTGCAAAACAGGGAGGAAGACCAATGGTTATTTTGGATGTGAAAAATATTGTGAAAATTTACGGAGGGTCAAGTGGGGAAGGATCAACTACTGCTTTGGGCGGGGTAAGCCTGTCCGTTAAAGAAGGGGAGTTCATTGCGGTTATGGGACCTTCCGGAAGCGGTAAAACCACACTGCTTAATGTGTTGAGCGGCATTGATCAGCCAACCTCAGGGGAGGTCATCATCGCAGGCCAGGAAATAAACGAGATGAAAGGAGATGACCTTGCTCTTTTTCGACGGAAAAAGCTTGGGTTTGTGTTTCAGGACTTCAATCTGTTAGACAGCTTAACCGTTAAAGAAAATATTCTGCTTCCCATGGTCCTCGAGAGGAAAACGGCGGCTGAAATGGAAGGAAAGCTCGAATACCTGGCGAATCTTTTTGAAATTGATCCCATCCTGTCTAAGTATCCATATACTATTTCCGGCGGTCAGCAGCAGCGAACGGCCGTCAGCAGGGCACTGGTGAATGAACCAGCGATTCTTTTTGCCGATGAACCCACTGGGAATCTGGATTCTAAATCATCCGCGGTCATCATGGAATGTTTTGAAAAAATCGTTAATGAACTCTCGACAACGGTACTTCTTGTTACCCATGATGTCTTCGCCGCCAGTTACTGTCAGAAGGTTGTTTTTATCAAAGACGGCCTCATCCACTCTACGATTGTGAAAAAGGGGAGCAGGAAGGAGTTTCTGAATCAAATCATGGATAATCTGGCTGTCTTAGGGGGAAAATCCTATGACATTTAATCAAGTCATTTGGAAGATGGCCAAGGTTCAATATAAAAAGTACATCTTTTATTATCTATGCAACAGTTTTGCTGTCATGTTTTTCTTTATGTTCTCAACCGTGTATTTCAACAACCAGATTGAGAAGGCAAAGAAGCTGGAGGGAATCCAGGATGCCTTGTCCATTCCGGGAGTTGCCCTGATTGTATTTACCATCTTCTTCATTAGCTATGCCCACAATGTTTTTATGAAAAGAAGAAGAAGTGAGTTCGGGCTTTTCATGACATTGGGCATGTCCCATCGCGATATTACAAGACTGCTCGTTTTCGAAAATGGGGTTATTGCTGTTGCTTCAATCGTATCTGGCTTGCTGGCTGGAGCCGTCTTCTCAAGATTATTTTTTATGCTGTTAATGAGCCGTGTCGGGCTTCAGGATGTTTCGTTCCATTTAAACGGAAAAATGTTCATGTACTCGCTTGGAGCTTTTTTGGTTGTTTTTTTACTCGCGGTTGGGAAATCGCTTTTTCTTACGCTTGAAAGCAGCGTGATCCTCAGCATGAAGAGTAACAGAGTTTCCGAAACGATAAAGAGGAGAAGTCCAATCCTCGGTTTTTTAGGTTTGGTCATAATGGTTGGATCCTTGCTGAGCCTGTATGTCACTTATGTAGAATCATCCGGAGGATTTTTGCCGTTATGGACACTCGGGGTTTTATTGGGTTTGTACATAACACTGAGCCAGTTTAGTAGTTTCTTGATCAAGGCTGCCAAAAAAATCCCCGGATTTTATTTTCGAAGGATGTTATTCTTAACAAGCCTTGATTATAAGTTTAAACAGCTTACGTCGATTGTCATGCTTGTTTCTGTCATGACCATGATTACGATCTTTTACAGCACCTTATTGCTTACGTTCTATAAGTCCTCCGAAACGGATGCCATTAACAATAATCCTTATGATATGGCCTTTTATCAGACTGATACGAAAAATAATCTGTCTAAAGAAGAACTGTATGCTGTACTTGACCAAGCGGATCACCCAATTAAAGAACATCTTGTCATTCCGATTATTGCGCACTATGAAAAGCATCCATATGCTGAAGGATTTCAACCTTATCATTTCATGTCACTGGACGATTTTAACAAATTAACTTCGGGTCATGCGAAATTGCAAGGTAAGGAATATCTCGTCTATTTAAACACTGAACCTGAAAATGGAAATGGAAATGTTGAAATTAATCAATCTCTCGAACTTTCAATTAATAACGAGAAGGCTAGCTATGTATATAAGGAGAAAGTGGTTCAAAAAACCATTAACCTATTGCCAAATACGCATGAATTTATCGTTATAAACCAAAACGAATTTGACATTCTGGCAGCCACCTTAAATGGGTATAAATCCAATCTTCATTTAATCAATGTGTCCGACTGGAAGGCAACAGCTGGAGCCGTAGAGAAATTAAAGGAACAATTCGCGGCATATAATCGTAGTACAGCCCCAATTGATGACCATCGCACTGAGTTTTCATCTGAAGAAGAGCTATTCCACGTTGCGTCCAAGATTGATGATTACTTCAACAACAGGAATTCCAGCGGCATCATGTTTTTCGTGACCACCTTTCTAAGCATCATGTTTTTCTTTGGTACTTTCATTCTTTTATACTTAAACCTTTTCTCAGAGATTGAGGAGGAAAAATCGAAATATCGAAAGCTGTATAAAATTGGGATGACGTTGAAGGAAGTTAAAGGGAATATCTCAAGTGAATTGTTAATGATCTTCTTTGTGCCTACAATGATCGGAACGGTGCTGGCAGCCCTTTACGTGATCATCTTGTCTACGGATGTTGGCGGGATTATGAATAACCTGGATATACTTTTTCACTTCTTTCTCATTTCCGGAATTTACCTAACCATCCAAATCATATACTACTTCTATTTAAGGAATAAAATGTTGAACCACTTAATTTCATGAAGCATGAAGAGGATGCCTACGGGGATCCCTTAATTCACACTTTTAAGTAAAGGGTACCTTTAGCACTATAACTGAGGAACTTTTGCAGTTATTTCGTGTTTTTCAATATTCCATATCGGGTGTGATTGTGGAATTATTATGGTTACAAAAAAGTATTCGTATAAACATTGATTAGTTTGTATAAATGATTGCTTCGGGAGTTTAGATAATTATCATTATGTCTATTTGTTACTGCGAATTAAGATGATAAAAATGATCTTGATTTGCAGTTTTTTAGTGATTAAAGTACTTACAATAAAAAACGCAGTCCCAACCTTCGTTTGCGATAGTCCTGGCGGCGGCGGAAAGATTTCGTTGCAACCTAATTATTTAATTTCGCAAAGTGCTGATAAAGTGGTGTTACGGAATTTTGAGGGTGTTATCACTTCTTATCCAGAGCCTCAAAACTATGTACCAGGAACTGCTGAAGCATACTTCAAGGGTATATACCCTGATTATGAAAAGTACCAATCCAATGTCGGTATATCCGCTATTATGAATGACAGCAAATTCAACCTCATCCCGGAAGATCTCCATCGTCTCGATAGAAGGCAAAAGTATCAAAAAGATCCGCAGCATTCTTCGCTCAAGGATAAACGAGGAAAACGGGACGAATTAAAAGAAAAGAAATATAAAGCGCAGCAAAAATCAATAAATAGTGAAGATCAAGAAAATAAATCAAAATAAATGAGTAGATGATTCGTTATGGAGATTATATGTGAGTGGTGTGGAGGAAACGCAAGCTGCGGTGAGAGCACGGTTTACTGGGAGCTGCCAGATGGATCAAGGGCGATCGAAATTACGATGACACCAGCGACTATCTGCCAGGAATGTGACATGGTGTACCAGCCCGACAATATCATTAAAGAAATTGAAGATCAATTGTTTTTAGTAGATACAAAGCTATTCGGAAATTCAATCAATTTTAAGGAATTAATGACATTACCTAGATTATTGAAGAGAAATTATTTTAATTTTTCTTCTAAATGATTCTTTCAACTTTAAATGGCTCTCAGAAATGGGTGCCATTTTTCATATTTAATATTTTTTTTCTTATTCAACAATAGGGCCAGATTGTGGAGTAACTCATGTATTACGTAATACATTACCTAGAGAGAGTCGGGGAAAAAGCCAAGCCAAACTTAGAGATATGGATATTAGGGAACAATAGCAAATTGCACGTTTAGAAGAGTATGAGCGTAGAGTTTTTGCTATTGAAAGTGCTGGTGATCTACTTATAGGGAGATCCTTAAAATTGCTTATGATTGCATGTTAAGTGGTTTAACTAGACAACAGATATCAATTCATTTAGAAATTTCTCGTGATTCGGTAGATAAATTACGTTCCGAGATAAAGGCGTAAATCAACTCTAATACGACATTTTACAAACTTTTGCATGGAGAAAAATCCGCAGTGTAAAATGGGAGGCAGGACGGCACGGAAGGTTACAAGGCCGTTCAATTAATAAAGTTATTGCATCACCTTGCGGTGGCGTTTTTGTGACACTTCAAACAACCCAAAGGGGAATTTATCCTCCTTACCGAAATGTACTAAAATAACGGAAAAAGGAGGGTAATATGAATATCTTTGATTATGCACAATATCCTACACCAGAAGATTGGGATATTTTAAGTAAGAAAAAGAAAGAATCACTGGACAAAATTAATCTTACAAATGACAAGAGGACTCATAATGGATTGGATTTTCTCGGAATAGAGCTTAGTTATTGGCTAAAAGAATTTAACAATAGAGTTTTTGATCTAGTTAACAATTACGTTCTTTTAATGTTTTATTTTAATAAGGGAATCCCTGATGATGAGTGGTATATTTCACCTGGTAAAAATGGACAGAGTATCGAGTACTTCCCTCATTTTGAAGAAAAGCATTATATATATCAATATTGGTTTGGCTTTTATATGGAGAGTTACTATACAAGGTTTTCAGGGATATTTGATGCGATTTATCATTTAATCAATGTAAAATATAAATTCGAAATTCCTGAAAAATTGGGGTTTAGAAAAGAAGTTTTACAAAAACTTAAAAATAAAGACGATTGTCTTTATAATTTCCTAAATGATATTCCTAATAACAATATATATAAGGAAGTATCTGATTTGCGAAATAACATTGCACATAACTTTAGATCCAACCAAGTCGATTCAGGATACAATAAGAAAAAAAATCCGGATGGGTCGGTAATTATAACTATGACAGTAGGTAATTACACTACTACTTCAGAATTTGTGCGGAATATTGAGGAAAGCATAGACTTTCTTGCAGATGTTATTGATGAGGTTAGGGATAAAGTTAAGGAAGAAGCTTAAGCACTCACGAAGGGTGCTTTTTGTTTTGTTCATTAATAATCAACAAATTTTTACAGGATAATAACTCCTTTTGTAGAAAATATGCTTAAAGGAGTGATAATTTTGAAAAATAATACTATCGAAAATGTAACAAAAGACCAATCAGAGTTAGTTTTTAAATTTATGGAGTTGCTTTTTAGTGAGGATGTAGAAGGTTATTGGGATTGTATTAGCAAAGTAGATCAAGCCAGGGTATATGGGATGTACAGAGTTGTAGCCGAAACTGATATTTATGATGATATTTCATTTTTTGATTATGTTAAGCATTATTTTAAACCAAAACAAGAGGAAATTTATGAAAGAGTGAAAGAACATCCAGGTTTAGCCACTCATGTTCGGTACACAGATGAAGGAGAAGTTTTATTATATCTTTTACAAGATGTACAAGTTCCAAGGGTTTACATCGCTGAAACTCAAGAATATGTATTTCCAATTACATTAACGATAGATACAGAAGTTAGTAATGGAGAAGTTAATGCTAAGTGGAAAGTAAGATTATATACTGATCAAAATTATAAAGATTTATCTTCTGATTAACTGCATCCTTCAGGATCTCTTTATAATGAAAAAAATCAATTTGAATTTAAAGAATTACAAAAGGTGATTTATAAAAATTAATTATTCTAATCCTAATTAAAATTTAAAATATAGCCATAAACCCTGATACCATAAGGTTTAGAAGATGAAATGTATTTAATACGGTTCTTAGCTTATTTTCTATTTAGGAAAGCAGATAAGACACCCACAGCTATAGTTGCACCTAAAGATGGTTCAGGGAGTTTTTTTATTACTTTCACAAAAACTTGTACTCTATACTTTTCTTCATTATATTTTTCAGGGTAGTGTACAATATCAATTACCTCACACAATGTTGAACCTACCTGAACTTTTTCACCAATTCGCACATATAGATTGTTTAAAATATCACTTCCTATCTCTTCTTTAATTGCGTCTAATGTACCTTCAATATATTCAATATACATTTTAAAGCCCCTTTCTCTATGTATAGACTATACAATATTACTGTTCAGCAGGAAAACTAAAAGTATGATAATTATGGTTACCGACCTTCTTCAAACTAAAGGGTGTTTGAGTGAGACAAGGTATTGTTACGGCAACATCTTTTTTTATTGAAGTAACGAATCAGGGAGTTGAATAAGAGATTTATTTTTTTAAAAAGTTCACAGGTGGTGGAAAAGATGACTTCAAAAGAGTTTATTGAGTTCCAAGAAGGTATAGAAATTGGAGAAGAATACTGTTTTACATATAAAAATGAAGAATATTGGATAAGCCAAAATCCTGATGGATATTATCTAACGCGAGTTAGAGGTTCCTATACTCAAGAGTTTGATACTTCTGAAGCTCTTTTTAAAAATGGAACAATCGAAGGAAGACTTCTTGCAGAAATTTATATGGATATAGAGTGGTAATCTAAATCTTAAAATATGCTCCTGTTGAACTAACGTGGGGCGTTAGCACAATAATTAAAGGTCAATTTTTTATGGTCTTTAAAAATTTATCAATCTTCTGCAATCGGGCGCGAAAATGCAACAAAATGGACTGTTAATTTTAGCTGTCCATTTGTTTTGCCTTTAATCAATTAAAGAGTCAGTTTAAGTAAGTGAATTATTGAAAAATTAGGGTTAATTTGAAATAATTAGTGAAACATTGATTAATAGGGAGAGTGAAAATGCGAAACTTTATAGGCTGTTCCTTGTTTATAATTTTTACTTTGTTGTTAACTGGGTGCGCAGGTGTAGAAAAGGAGAAAGAAAAACAGTTACCAAATGCGAATATAACCATTGAACCATATAACATGAGTGAAAAAGAAAGTTTGCTCATTAGTAAAACTGGTGTAGATCAAATTGAATTTTTTAAGTTGAAAGGCAATTTGAAGGAAGATGAGGATTTACAATTTGCCGTGGAGGTGTATGAAAACGGAAAACAAAAGGAAGAGTTACTAACTACTTCGAATGAACCGCAAAGAAAGTTTGAAGATACCATCATTTCTTTTGGAATTAGTAACATAAAAGACAAAGACCAATCTTTAAAACTGATAGCTGGTATACCTTCTGGGCTTGTTACAGCGAATTATTCAAATAACATGACATCTTCTTCTTTCAGTAAGATAGTAGGTGAAAAAGTTACTTTGGAGAGAAATATACCTGTTTATTTAGTAGCGTGGGTCGGCACTACTAAAAACGAACTGAGATCTGTTGGAAGCGAAAAAGGTAAACTACCCGAGGGTATTGAAGAAGCTGAGATTGCGCTTTTATACAGAGTTATATGGACCGATAATGAAAAGTAATAATTTCTGGTTTTTATATTCCTTAAAGAGATAGATAATAACAAAATTAAAAGGGAAGTTAATAGTTTAAGCAAGCACAAGGGGATTTATAGTATGGGATCTATATATTAAGTTATTCCATTAAAGGGCGCGATTATCGAAAGATGATCACGCCTATTTCATGTTTAGGACCAGATTGTTTAATAACAATTTTAAAGCAAAGTGGATATTGTTAAGGTTACACTTAAACTATTTGATTCAGTTTAGTTGAACAAGAAATTTTTTTGCTAATTGAGTTGAATTTATGATAAGTATAGAGTATTGAAGCTAAAAGTTCTTACTGGAGTATTTTGAAAGGAGCTAATTGTTTTGGATTTATTTGAAGAGATTCTTACAAATGACATTGAACAAAATCCAATAATTGAAATTAGGGAAAAAAATGAACATCCAAAGGTGGTATATGAGAAGTTAGACATTGAAGAACCTTCTGGACAGCAAATTTCATCAATTGCTCAGTATTTATTAGCTCCCTTCATATTAGTTAGTTCAAATGGGATGTTGGATATTCCAATAGTGAATGACAAAACTCTTGATATAGCCATCAAAGAGATAGCCCCTCACTTCAACAAAGTTGTAAAAATTATAACCAATGAAAAACAAGTAGATATTAGATTGCAAAATGTTAAGGAAAGTTCAAAAATTCATTTTATGAATCTAAAAGAAAATCGTAAAGTTAATGCCATTGTGAGTGATATATATTCAGAAGGGACTTCGAGCTGGGGAGAAACATTCATACCAAAAGAATTTAGAGTTAATCTCGATCTTGTAGGAAAAACAGCTAATCATGATATTTTATCAATGTGGGATTTTTTTGAACATACTTTTGTGCAGACATATGGGGGGATGGCTATTATACCAAGTGGATGGACATTTGATGAATCCTTTAAAGATAGGGTAGCAGTTCGGTCTTTTGCAAGTGTGTGTAATGAAATGATGGTAACGGTTAATAGTGAAAATAATTTTATTACTTCTATTCTAATAAGCTAAAATGTTTTTTTATTCAAGTAACGAAACATTAGTTAAAGAAGAATTAATTAATTTTGAGATTGAGATCATGTTTTAGTTATTCCATTATAGGGCGCATTTCTGCAGCAAGAAATGCGCTCTTCTTAATGAATTGGGCCATTATTTTGGATTATTATGGTAACCTCGAGTTGTAGCTGGATGAATGAAAATGATTAAAGATTGTGGCTACCAGGAAATAAAACAGAATAAACATTTGTGAACTGTTATTTTTTTATTCCTAAAAAAAAAGGGTGAGAGTGTGGAAGTAATCTTAGTGAGTATTTGTACAGCCATTATTATTTTTATAACTGTCTCAAACCTAATTAGGCTCTTTAGATTAGCGTATGAAAAACAAGAGATAAATGGTAAGAAGTTTAAGTTATTAGTAACTTCTTCAATAGTGGTTGGTTTCCTTTTGACTATTTCTTTATATATCGGCTATCAAAAATTTTGGCTCTTTCTTTCAAATTAAAATGATCCCTTTATCGAATATTAAAGAATAACAAATCCAATTCTCAACAATCGGGCGCGATTATCGAAAGATGATCACGCCTATTTCATGTTTAGGGCTATTTAATTGAATAAAGGCAAGTATATTTATTCATGAATAATGAGTAGTGATAGGAAATAAATAAGAAAAAAATCCTGTTTCACAAGCAAAACCCCTTCAGTTACTGCTGAAGGGGTTTTAAATACTATTCTTTCTCGTTGATTACGACTAAAACACCAGTGAAAATTAGAATAGAACCTATCCAAAACATTACACCTATGGTCTCTCCTAGAATAAGCCATCCAAGTAATGTTCCAACCATGGGTTGAAAGAAGAAAAATATCCCCCCACTTGAGGCGTTAAGCATTTGTAATCCACGATTCCATAGTAGAAATCCACTTGCCGTTGAGACAATACCCAAATACAATATTCCTCCCCAAATGGTCGGGTGAGTCAGTTGAGAGATATTAACTTCGTGTAAGCGTGGCAATACAAAAGGAGTCAACACAATTAATGCTACCAAGATGGAATAGGTAGTTACCACAATTTGTGAATAATCACTCGGCAAAAGTTTTACAAGTACTGACATGAGTGCCCAAGTCAAAGCTGCAATAAGTAGTGCTATACCTCCAAGTGTACTGGACATATTCACATCACTAATTCCAACAATGAGCAGCACTCCAATTGTCGCTAAACAAACAGAGATTCCCTTTTTTAACGTCATCCGTTCTTTAAGGATTAAGCGAGCAAAAATAACCATAAATGCTGGTGTTGAAGAAGTTATAATGGCTCCCATTTGTGCTGTGGATAGCATAGTACCAGTTTCCTGAGCAACAATTGAAATGGCATTACCTATGATTCCAATGGCTATGATTATAAAGACAAAACGTTTTTCAATACGCCATTTTTGTCTTGTTATGAAACCGATCACGAGAAGTGCGACAAACGCCACTAAATAACGCATCCAAACAAGTTCTAGTGGAGGTATGACCGATACTACAACTTTAACAACAACGTACATACCACCCCAAATGCTTGAAGCTAAAATTAAATATAAAGAACCTAATAAGGTGTTTTTCATTTTTTTGTACCCTCCGTCTTTTGTTTAGGTCGAGAATGCCCCTAACGGAGAGATGTAGTCACCTTCACTCCATTAAGAGCAGAAGAGTGCTACTGGTACATCATTTTCAAATAATGGAGTCCAATACATTTTGATTCACCTCAAGTCCAATCTAATTATTTTTGTTTTATTATAGCAGAATATTAAAATTTTTAATATGTTTGATGTCTTAGTGGAAAATATCAGAAATCTCCGCGAGACCCCATATACAAAAGAAGCCCGTGTTATCAGATTTTTTAATGAAATTCCTATTCTGAGAGTTAGAATGAAAAATTTTTTTAAAAGAACGGGGGCTTATCTTGATTAAGATTTAAGCAATCAATGATCTACAACTATCGGGCGCTATCCTTTAGCAAGGATCAGTGCTTATTTCCATTTTAGGTCCGGATTTTTAAACAACACCTAGATATCTAGGTTAAAGTTTAGAAGATATTGTGAAATCTTATACTTAAAGTAACGAAGCAATTATATACAGTATGATTTTCCACCGTATTCAACGTAAGTAAAGTTACCAAAAATGCCAGATTTGTATCTTTGTAGAAGGATTATATACAGTCAGTATTTATAGTTTTCAACGTTAACAAACATAGGACTTTATTTGGAGAGGTGGGTATGATAGGCTTGGATGCCTGATGAAACAACGGCTTCAGCCTTTCAAGACCAATCATGCCCACAGAGGCTCCAAGTCAAGTCCTTAAACGCTTTTCTATGGTTACATGTAAACAATGATAAAAGGTGCGCCATATCAATGTTTTGGAACTTATACTTATATAATATTAGGTTAGTGGAATAAGAAATGGTATAGTATGTATTGATTTTTTGTTTATAGTCTCTTAAGGGATAGGGGATAAAATGATTAAGATACTGAATGGGGCAGATAGATTAATTATTGTAATTCACGAAATATATGGAATTAATCAACACATGACGAATTTTTGTGAAAGATTATCAGAACAGGGCTTTGATGTTATCTGTCCGAACTTACTAAAACGTGAGCAACCTTTCAATTATTCCGAAGAGGAGATTGCCTATCAAAATTTTATAGAGAATGTTGGGTTCACTGATGCGGTACATAAAATAAAAAATGTATTAGTAAGTATTAAAAAGGAATACAAGAAAATATACATTATTGGATTTAGTATAGGAGCAACTATTGCTTGGCTGTGTGGTGAGGAAGATTATCTCGATGGGATAGTAGGATATTATGGTTCAAGAATTAGGAATTACAAAGAAATAGTTCCATCAAGTCCCACAATTTTATTCTTTCCGCAGAAAGAACGGTCCTTTGATGTTAATGAATTAATTTCAAATCTGGATAAAAGAAATACTGAAATACATAAATTTAATGGAGAACATGGATTTAGCGACCCATACTCTCCTAATTTTAATGCTAAATCAGCTTCAGACGCTTTCGATGAAATGCTCAACTTTATTAGAAGACATTGATTGATAACTGGGGGAGTTATTCAACTAAAGGGGTGCATTAGCACAATAACTAAAGATCAATTTTTGAAGCTCTTTTAAATTTTTCGATCTTCCGCAATCGGGCGCATTTCTGCAGTAAGAAATGCGCTCTTCTTAATGAATTGGGCCATTTAATGGAATAAGAATTTCAAGCAAATTTGAATATTTATATTAACAGCAGCATGAAATTTGTGAATGATTTCACTTAAGCTAACGGTCAGGATTGTTCAATAAGGAATGGCATAAAAATTGTATGGAAAATCGGACTTAATGGGGGAGTTTCACTTGGATAAAACTCAAGTAAAGGTTTATTTCAGTTTATACGGAGATGACTTTCCAATTGATAATGTGACTGAAATATTGGGAATTAAACCAACTAATTCCTATAAAAAGGGTGATGTCATTCCAAAAAAATATAATCCAAATGTTGTTTCAACTAAAGTCCAATTTCGAAAAGAAACCGCTTGGGAATTCGGTACGGACTATCAAGAATCCAATGATGTAAAGGTACAACTTGACCATATTATAAGACCATTAAAAAATAAAGCAACTATAATCAATCAGTTAAAATCGAAGTATAATCTCGAATGCGATTTCTCAATCGTTATAATTATGGAAAATGGGGAAACGCCAGGTTTACACCTCGATAATGAACAAATTGAATTCGCAAATAATATTAAAGCTGAATTTGATATTGATTTGTATGCTAATCCTTATAAGGGTATTTGAGTGTTATAGAAATTGAATTCCTTATTGAAGTAACGGGGGCTTTCCTTGAAGAAATGCATAAAATAATATTTGGGCTGTTATAGTATGCTAAAATCCATATATAATTTAAATCGTTGAATGTAGGTGAGAATTATGATGCCGTGGTATCTAGATAATGTTTATGAACTAAACAAAGAATCGCCATATACGTTTTATGTTCCTAGTTTAGAAGTGTTGAACAAATTAAAAGTTGGTGATTTGATAAAATTAATCTTCGTAACTGAGGAAGCTGAAGATGATGGATTTAGAGGAGAAAGAATGTGGGTTCAAATCACCAACATAAAAGAAAAGAAATTTATAGGCATACTTGACAATGAACCTCAGCGTTTACCTTTAAAAATAGGCGATGAGATTTCATTCGGAATTGAAAACATATGTGATACGGAATATGAAGACCCAAAATCATCAGAATGGAATTTTTATTTTGATACTTTAGTTACGGTTAGCGAAGATGTACTTGAAAAAAGAGAATTCAACTTTATGCTAAAGGATTATCCAAATGGCGAAGGAGATTCGGGTTGGTCAATATTAAGCTGCTATGAAGATGATGCCTTTCTAAGTGATTCTGAAAATTTTCAAATTGTTTCTATTGGAGTAATCTTGAATATCGACGATTCAATTTTAGAATTTATTCAAGAAACTCCTTTATGTGCATATGAAAAAAATGAGCAAGGCAAATTTTATAAAATTGATGATTACGATTGGGACAGATATTTAAACGGATAATACTAAATAAGGAGAACCTCCTGCTCCATTTTAGTTTAAAACTGTCAGTTTCTTAATTATCAGCCGCCTTACTTATTGAGCTAAGGTGCCAGTTAGTTCAATAACAATTAATCAATTTTAAGGTTAATGCTAAATCTTAGTTACTCCACAAACGGGCGCAATAATTGAACAACTATGGACTGTTTTAGCAGTCCGTTTTTCTTGGTCTTTAATCATAAGACAGGATAGCACAAGAAGGTATTTGAAGAAAAAACAAGAAATGTTATGTGAAAAGAATTTAAAAGGATGGCAAATTAATGAACGATGTAATCAATCTAATTGAAACAAGTAAACCTAGAGTTACGGATATAAATATAAAATCAGCAGAAGAACAATTAGGTGTTGCCTTCCCCAATCAATACAAAGACCTTTTTAAATTAACTAACAATGCTCAAATTGGTGAATGGACTCTATTTCCTATTAAAGACCCCAAAAACTTAAAAAGAACCTGGGATGATATTGTAAGACAAAATCAAGAGGTAAGAGATGAAGGAATGGCAGTTAATTTAATATCCATTGGTGAAGATGGTACAGGGGACAAATTATGTTTTCGGATTGTTGATACGGTAATGCTTAATAAAGTTTATATCTGGTATCACGAAACGGAAGAAGTAGAAGAAATAGCTTCTAACTTAAAAGAATTTATTGTATCGAATTCTGAATTTGAAGATGAGATTGAAGAAAATTAATAAATAAAAGTTTCAATTACTAGCTAATAGAAGCTATTAGTTATTCAAGAAAAGGGCGCGATTCCAAAAGGATTGGTGCCCTTTTTGTGGAATTTATAACATTATATGGAAGAAGTGTTGAAGAAGGATATGGTCTACAGAAAGGGAATTATAATTATCCATTAAAAGGGGGAAGAATGTGGATATCGTTGAAGCCATTATAAACTTTATATTTTTTGTTCTTGTTATTTATTTTATTTCAAGAGTAGCTCACTTTATGAACCATACAAAAAATAGGTTAAACGAGATAGATAAGAAGATAGATGAATTAAAAGAATACATATCTAAAAAGGATTATTAAGCATTACTATATGAATAGATTTATTCAATTAACGGGCGCTTTACTTCTATAACGATATACAACAAACAAAAGGGCGCGATTATCAGTAAGATGATCGCGCCTATATCATATTTGGGCTAGATTGATTCAGAAAAATGTTAAAACAATTTATCTATATTTCCAGCGTTTTTCATTCGAAATTTCTTTGTGCCCATGCGTCTAACTTTTTCACTTGTTTTTTACCAATTGTGGCTCCGTAAATAATAAGCAGGATGATAACCGATGTAAATATATCTAATTCTCCTTTTATAAAAAAATTAAAAATCCCCATGATCACTTGAGGGATGACACCGGTGATTGCAAATAAAACCGATCCAACTTTAAACCAAAAATTCGATTGAAGCCTGTATCTAGCGTAAAATAAGAAGAATGTGCAAGACCAAGCCAGTACTTCCAAGCCAATTAAAATTCCCCATTTATATTCAACTAAAAATGTCATAAGATGATACTCCTTTTAAAAAGTTTTTATTAACAAAAAAAGCCCAGGAAAGACATCGATGTGATATCTCTCCCGGGCTTTTATCCCTCCGTGTTACACTACATTTTTGCCGTAGTGGGTTTTCTCTCGGACCAGTCTGATCAATGATCACGGAACCCTAGAAAACAATAACATTATTCTATATCCATTTTCTTTTTGGGTCAAATATGGTTGTAAAAAACATACATACAAGAGAATATCCAAGAATGTCATTCTCAATTAACTACATCAATCGCTGTTATTGATACGTTTGTAGATTTTTCTTCATTAGAGATGCTACTTGTATATTATCTTGGTTTGAACTGTCTTCCAACTGCTTAATAATTAACTCTTGTCTCTCCACAGGATGATTTTGGCTTAATTTAGCTTTCGCTTCAATTTTTGTCGTTTTTATTCTGAACGCTACAATTCCTTTGCTCATTCCTTCGATGAAACTTGGTTCTACATTATTTAAATTGTATGGACTATCAGGACTTTCATATTTATTTACCAATTCATTTAAAGAATCGAATATTGTTTTTGGATCTTCTACAATCTCCATCTTCCCATATAAATGGATAGAAACATAATTCCAAGTAGGTACTGCTTTCATTGTTTCGTACCAAGAGGGTGATACATAACAGTGTGGACCTTGGAAAACCACAAGAACTTTTTCAGCATCCTTCCATTGCTCGTTCGGACGAGCAAAATGACCATATAAAGCATTTTCAGCTTTATTTAATATCAGTGGAAGATGAGTAGCGTAGGGTTCTCCATTATGCTGGGAAAATAAAGTTGCAAAGCCGTTCTTTTCAATAAAGTCATAGATAATTTCTTCATCTTCAATTTTAAAATCTTTTGGAATATACATTTGGGATTCCACCTCGTTCAAATCAGTTACCACTTGGCCATTTCGCATGGCGCGTTTAGTGCAATAAGAAATTACAATAAAGTTTAATATTTCTCTTTAATTCCTTAAATATTTAGTATGCTACAATTAAAATATTACAAGTGAAAAGCGGTGTATATTTATGTTTATAATTGTTGCATTTCTGCTTCTATTAGGGTTGTTATATCTTTCCTTTAAAATATTTAAAACTAGAAAAAATATAATATATCCTGAATTATTCACTGATTTTCTAAAACCGGCTATAACGTCTATGTAATCAGCTTTTTCGTTAAAATGAAATGCACGAAATAAATGAAAAAAGAATCCGTTTCTGATAAGGTTAAAACATCGACGAAATAACCACCAGAAGGATTCTTATAATGGCTACTTTACCTCAATTATCGCTTGATTTCAATCGTCAAATTAAATTGTCAAATGATGGAGGTTCTCTTTCCTCCGATACAGGAGAATTCCTTTTTCGAGAATTTGATGAAAAGCGGGATTCTCCAAGACAATTGCCAAAAATATAAATCTGAAGGACAAACGGGCTTACTATCTACATTCAAATAAAAATTTTTTGTAGTTTCATGATCTCCTACTTTTCAAAGTAATAGAAAATGAAATTATTTTTGGATAAATGCACTTTTCATTTAGGAGGTATGAATAATTCAGGTGTCATTATTAAATCTATGTTACCTGAGTAATATTATGGAAAATAAATTCGATCAATTCGCTACTTTATCAGCTCAAATCTCACATATTTACGCCAGTCTTGCAAGCCAGTATGGTTTAACCCTTAACGAATTACATGTTCTCTACTATATCGGTAGTAATGGTCCTAGTTCTCCAAGCGAAATTAGTAAAAGGTGGAGTTTACCCAAACAAACAATTACCTCTATTGGTAACAAGTTAGCAAAAAAGGATTACCTATACTTTTCAACTGATCCTATTGATAAACGCAGTAAACAGATTAGCTTAACCGATTCCGGGGAAAAATTTGTCCGTCCTTTAATTGAAAGCATCACTCAAAGCGAATTAAAAACCAGTAGGGAATTTGGCGAAGAAAAGTTTGCAAGTTTACTTAAACAGCTATCACAATTACAAAATTTGCTTGCACATAATTTAAATCATAAAAGTTAACTAGTTGACCGATTGAACCTCAATCGGTATTTTTTGTACAATTTTTGACATATCGTTAAATAAGGTTGTATCATCTGCCAATTATAATTACAATTAATTTTAGTCCGATATCGGACTAAAATTAATTAGGAGGCAACAAAACATGAATAGCAAAAAAAACATCAGCCCAGAAATTGGACTTGGCAAGTATTCTTGGCCACAAGTGATTAAGTGGCTTTTAATCGTTTTAGTAATCTACGCCCTATGTAGTGTCTTAATTTCGAACCCATTCTCAATTTTTGTTGATCGAACTTCACCAGTCGATTATTCAAGAATAATGTATTTTCATGGTTTGACTGTGGGTTTAGCAGGGATTATCTCACTGATTATCAGTCAAGTTTACGATCTTAAGACAAAATTTAAAAAGATTATTTTTTATTGCACCATTGCTACGATTTTCCTTGGTGTTACTGGAGGGGCAATAAACCGCTCAATGGAATATACCAAGTTAACTCTTTGGTATCAGATCCTTTCTTTCTTTGCTCTCGACGTGATTCTAATTACAATGTTCATTGGCTTAATTGTCATAAAAAATCAAGAACTTAGACAATCACGTACCTACTACTTAGTTTTAGCCTCTTCATGTTCAGCTGTAATTGCAGGATTAATAGGTGACTTAGTCGGCTTTATTTTGGACTTTGGTAATTGGCCAGGTATCTGTGGTTGGTACGCAGAAAAGATTGGCTACACTTTGCAGGAATGGCAAGACAATCTTTTAAGATCGCACTCAGATATGATGGTGGTTGCGGTTATTGGGCTTATTTTGGCAGTCATTAGCTGGAAGTATGGTCGTAACTTAATCGGTAACGCCGCAACTATCAAAGCCACTGGTGAATGGATGGCAATTGTTGGCCTAATCTTAATGACTATTATTTTGGTCGTTTCTGGATTTGGTGGTTCTGGTCTACAAATTCCACACATTTTTACCGAAAAGGGCTTTTTCGAACCCCGTGGTCATAGTGTAGCTGGTATTGACTTAGTTGACTTTACGATTGGCACACTTGTCTTTTTTGGCGGCTTGCTACTAATTGGGGCTATTCTTTTCGGCAAAAAGGCTGCTGACGACAAATTGAGTAAAACTGCTAAATACACTCTTAGTGGTATCTTTCTTACTTGGTGCTGTATTGTTATAACTGTTGCGGGCATGGGATTCTTAGAAGAATACAGAGCTGATCTTTATAACTCTTATAATAAGGTTCCGCTGGGGGAATATGGCTTTGCTTTCAGAATGTTGCACCTTGATGTAAGTTTGATTTTGTTCCCAGCAATCATGGTTGTGATGCTGCTTGCTCAACATTTATTAAAAGATGAGCAAAACAAACTTATTCAGTGGATTTTGCGTATTGGTGTCATCTTCTGTGCCGTGGGCTCTCTGGTCTTTATGATTGTTAACCCAGCACCATTTGGCCCTGGATATTGGGTAGTAGGATTAGGCTTTGTCTTTGTGGTTGCTGCGATGATCTACTTTTTCATTCAGAGTGATAACAAAGAAAAAGAAAATTTTAGTAAATAAACATTGATTTTAAAATCACTCTTTTTAAAGTAACGGGGGCGTTAATCCAAGAAGGATTAACGCTTCTTTTCATTGAACTTTATTTAAGGAACTGGTCATTTTGTTTAATAAGAATCACCTTAAATATCTGGTACATAGTGGTAAAAATTAAAAATATGGAGGAGTTAGAACGGATAAACAACTTGAAAACTAGAAGTGATATGCAGAAAATTAGTTTAGGAGAAGTAGTATGGAGATAATAAAAAAGCAGAAACTTATAGAAAAAATCAATGACTATAACTTAATTCCTTTAGAAGTAAATACGTTAAATATATCTAATCAAATTCATTTAAACATAGATAAAATCGAAGACTTCTTAAAATTTGCAAGTGATTGGAATAGTGGGTATCTCTATTACTATTATACCCACTATCATTCTGGAGAATATATAATTCCCCTAGACTGGTACAGTGAGTATTCAAAAGAATTTAAAACTGAGGTCCGTCAATATAATCAACATATAGAATCATTAGATTTTGCCTCGCCGAAGAGTTTGACTCTATTTGTTCTTCAAAATAGAACGTACGTGGGAGTGGTTCTAGAAAACCCTTGGGCGGATAATCAAGGCATCATTGTAGCAGAAGATGCTATTGAAGTAATTGAGGATAAGTTCTATCGTGAAGTTAAGAAAATCAGTGCTAACAAGAAAGTTCAACAAAAAGAGGATGAAAATGAGTTAAGGGAGATTATCTTTAACGACCCTGAATTTAAATTATGTAAAAATTAAGCTCTTAGATATCAGTACTTGATAGAATTACTCGAAAAAGAAAAAATGATGAAATACGATTATTTGGTCCAACCCTATGGATATTACAAAGATGGCAAGGTAAAGTGGTTTATGGATGTAACATGGGAACTTTATAAAGAACGGAACAAGTAATATGACCAACCTTATTATCTAAAGGGTGCGTTAGTTAAAGAGGAACGTAGTGATTTTAGGACGGGGTTCATATATTTGTTATTCAATTAAAGGGCGCTATAACGGATATCCGCCGAACAAAGAACCGAAGGCTGTAGGGGATGTCTTGGAACAGGCTAAGTTGCAAGCGTATAATATGTAGGTACTGAAGTAAATAATTCTATTGATAGAGGGCACTTTTGTTGGCCCTCTTTCTTTGTGTTTTCATGGTTTAAGAGTGGGCACCACCTAACTAGAATATATATACATCTAGGTATATGCGGGTTATCGACTATGAAAAATACCCACCCCTGTCTCAAGAATCAATAGGATTCAAGGACAGAGGAAGTGGTATTTATCAATAGGTTAATATACTTTTAGTGCAAAAGCTGGGAACCCGATGATGCTGCTGTTTAATACCTGAATCTCTTCAACTTGTCATTTGCTTTATTCAAGCGTACGTAGTTTCGCCCACATACATCATGACAAGCACCATTGGCCGTAGCCAATCGAAACTCCACCGAACCGTTATTCACAAGAAGCCGTTCCCGCTCCTTCTCAAGCAATCCAGTCAAAACAGCAGAATGACCTTGCTTAATGATTGCTAGTGCTGATTTTCTTTGTCGCATTGGCTCAGCTCACCTGACCTCTTATTTAGCGTGACTTAAGGGCACTTCCCACGGTTATTATTTTTTAGTAGTTCTTTTTATGTCGGAACTAATGGGACGACAGCGTTTTGAAAGAGAGTGCGGCTCTGACCCCTTTGGGGATTTATCTCATTAATTGTTACTTTAATAAAACCTTTTGAAAGATAAATATCAAGTATATACTTTTTTTGTTTAGATTATATTTGATATGCGGGGATTTGCGATAAGGGATTGTAATAGGCAATTCAATAATCGGGCCCCCGATTGTGGAACAATTTTTTTAAAAGGATATAGAAGAGGTTTGTTAGTGTTTGTTCATAAAATGAGTAATTATTGGAATTCTCCTAAAGGCGATGCGTTTATTTAATCTCCAAATTTTACCCAGTTTTCATAAAAGTTAAGTGTTATTTGAATCGTTTTTTGTGTCTGTTTTATCTAATATACGAAAACGAAAAAGGAGGTGCCATATTGGAAACTAAGTTGAACTTAATATCCAAAGCTAAAAAAGGGGATATAAATGCATTTCAGACATTAATTCATATTGAGAAGGAAAAATTGTACAAGATGGCATATATGTATATGCGGAATGAAGATGATGCATTAGAAGTGTTTCAAGAAACGATTTATAAAGCTTTTGCATCTCTGTCAAAACTAAAAAATGACGAATATTTCTCTACATGGATGACGCGTATTTTGATTAATACAGCGATTGATTTATTAAGAAAGAAAAAGAGAGTAGTTCCAATCAATCAAGAAGTGTTGGAAAACACTAGTGATACCTCATCTTTCAATTCTGATGTACATATTGATCTTCTTAAAGCAATGGATGAAATTGAGGAAAAATATAAAACGGTCTTACTGTTAAGGTATTATCAAGATTATTCGGTTAAACAGATCGCCTCGATGCTTAAATGTCCAGAGGGAACGGTGAAAACGAATATCCGGCGCGGGTTAGACAAACTTAAGGAGAAAATGAAGGGGGTTTACAGTGATGACAGACAAAATTCCGTCGTTTAAGGAAGACATTGACATGATTCATGTTCCGACTGATAAGCTTAATACGATTATATCAAACTTTTCGTTGGACTCTGATACAAGAAAACAGCAGGTCAAGCATAAAAGGAATCGTATTTTAATCGCTGCTGCCTGTTTATTGATTGGCATACCGACGACCGCCTTCGGTGCAGTAAAAGCCTATGATATGATTGTCCAAAAACAAAATTATGAAGTGAATATTTCAGTGGTAAATAAGATTTTCAAAATGAAAGACAGTTGGTATAAGATGAAAATCGGCTATTTACCAGAAAATATGGAAGCATATGAGGCTATGAAATATTCCTTTAAAGATAATTATGCAAATGGTGGGTTTTCATTCATTCTATGGAGATTAGGAAAAAATTCTGATTTTCAAACTTTGTATGCAAACGACTACGAAGAAAAGGAGATCAATGGTAGGAAAGTAGTGATTGTTAATAAAGATACTGGAAACAAAAATGTAATGTTTGATAGACAGGTCTTTCTCTTATTCGAAGAAGAGGGGATGATGTTACAAAGTTATGTTGGAACGGATGTAAGTGATGAGCAAATGTTGAAAGTCATAGAGGGCATTTCACTTGAATCAACAACGGAAGAAAAGGCAACATATACAGCGGATTATGATGGAGCCCTTTTTAGTAAAGCGAAGGAACCAACAGAATCTCGTGTTATTCCTTTGAAAAAGGACAGCAAACAACTATTTAAGGTAGGTCAAACGGTTCCAGTAACCATAGAAATGAATGAAACCGAAAGTAAACTTGAATATGTGATAGAAAAAGTTGAAGTCTTTGATTCAATCAAAGATTTTAAACAAGGGAACTTTAATGAATTGGGACTAGAAATCTTAAATGATAATAAGGTTTTAGATCAGACAAATAAACTGTTACCGTACAAACGGGATGTGTATAAAGTAGGGAATGGTAAGGATTCTGTTGACGAATTAGTAGAGTCGCAATTAGTTAATCTGAAATTTGTCTACCTGACAACAACAGTGAAAAATAATGGTAAACAGGCAACAGAAGAAATCTATATGCATCCGTCCTTACAAGTGCTTAAATTTGAAAAGAATGCATGGAACTATGCTGGAGAAGATGGAATCGCCGAAGAAAGTATTATGACGGGCGAAGTTGATTATCTAGAACCTCACGGAAATGGAAAAGGCTTTTACAATATTGGTAGTATCCAGCCTGGACAAACGATGAAGGTTAACCTAGGTTATTTTGTAGATGCGGACAAACTGGATTCAATCTTCCTTGATGCTTTCCATTACAGTGGATTTGGTGACACTGAAAACATGAATTCAAAAGATCGTTGGTGGATTGATATTCGTCAATAGTAAAAAGGTTAAGATCATATTTTAGTTATTCAAGAATCGGGCGCTTTCCCGTAATAAGGAAAGTGCTTTTTCTATTATAGGGCCATTATCTACAGTATGTTTTTCTACCGTATTCAACGTATGCAATGAAACAAAAATGAAAGAGTTGCTAGTTTTCGATATAATTAAAATAGTAATTAAATGAGGAGGGAATTAACTTGAGCTTGTTTCAATCTATAAAGAATATGCTTTCTAATTCTGCTACCAACAAGACTACTTCGGTTCAGTCTTCAATACCTGGAACTCAAAAATTTACTAGAAGAGATTCGGCTTATTATCATAATGTGAAAAAAGTAAAATATCAACAATTATCCACTATACCCCTACAATCTACTTCTCAACCCATGTGGAATTCATTTTTTTCCGTTTCGAAAACAAATCCTAAATTAATCGGGTTCGAAAAGCGGTCCCGTAAAAAATTCCGTCATCTATTTCATAGTAAAGAATTACTTATCGCAGAAGCAGATGGAGTAATTGAATTTGTTACGAAAGAAAAAATAGAACAAATTTCGCTAAAAGATACCCCATTACAAAAATTCCACCATGTTACCGTTAATAAAACAGGTGGAATTCTTCTAAACAAAGAAAAAGTTGCTCTTGTCAATTATCATTCTCTGCATGCTATTATGTATGAGTTTCAGTGGCAGCCCTTTATATTTGCATCGTGCGAAAATTTTTGGTTAGTTGGGACTCGGGAAACATATGATGGTCCTGGAGAACTTTACTGCTTTGATTATAATGGAGAATTAAAATGGGCAATTGCTTTTACAGAAAAATTCTCTGATTTGTTTGGAGGGCTCTCTTTTATACCGTATCTTTTAAAAATATCTTCTGATTCAACCGATATCTTTGTTTCGAGCATGGATAGATTATATCGGTTAGATGTCAACGGTCATTTAAAAGCTAGAATTGCCATTTCTGAGCTGAAAGAAAATGAATTGAAACAAAAATATGAAGAGATGCAACGGGCCTTAGCTATTCCTCCTAAAACTGAAGGAGAATTAATTAGCATGTATGCTAAGCAATTATCAGCACAATTTTCGATTGGATTGGAAAGGTCAACTTTCACCTCTCCTTTTGCTGGGTTTGCCCATGACCCCAAAACGGATATGATCTTTATTTTAGAAGACAAAGGTCGTGTTTCAGCATGGAATAGCAGCGGGAAATTACAATGGTTTAATACCTTCAAAAACGAAGGAAGATATATCTCTTGGTTGGATGATAAATTAATTGTTTCTTTCCAATCTGGAGAAACCTTTTGGCTAAACCGAGAAGGTAAATCTATATATGGAGCCAAGCTGCCAAAACAAGCCTCTACCATCGATTTAATTCCTAACCAAGATAAGTACTTAATAGTTTGTGAAGATAATCGACTATACGAATTAAACAAAGATACTGGTAATCTCGTGACAGGTTCTGAAGGTCATCCTGGAATGGAATTGTTCACCCTATATGGCCAACATGTCTTTTATGACGGGAACGCCAACTCACAAGGATACTTTTGGTTAGCACCACCAAACCATCAGTGGAAGCATTTCGAAGCCAAAACCTTTGTGGATGCTGATGCAAACAAAACACCAAGTGGAATAGCAACCGAAATTGCTGCTACTAAAAAGTTTATAAAGAAATGGTCAGTAAAGAGTAAAAAACGAGGAGGGTTTGGAAGTCGAATCATTGATTTTAAAAATGAACGTGTGTATGCAGTAGAGGAAGGTCCTCAAAAGGATATTGATGAACGAATGAAGATGTCAGATAGTGAACGTCAAAGAGAGTATACCAGTCATAACTTAGTTTGCTTTGACTTTAATGGCGATGTACTTTGGACCAAACACTTTTATTCATCAATGAGATGGTTGTTTTTATCACCTCATGCAGAGGTGTTATTTATAAGTATCCCTTCAGAAGCGGAAATTACTTATTTACCTGGTCATATTGTTACTCTCACAAAAGACGGGCAACTAATTGATGAATTTAAGGTAAAAGCTCATGGTTTTACTCTGGATTTTGTATCAGAAAAACGTGCCATCGTTCATTTTGCTTCTGAAAAAGGCGGGTCTTCCTATACTGGGGTGTTTGAAGAAAGCACTGACGGGAAATGGATATTGAAAGAATTAGAAGATGATAAGGAAAATCAGAGCCCTTTTGGTGCAGGACTAAACAAAATCAACTTAAATCATTATAAACTGAATCGCATAGACAAAAAGAAATATAGTCTTGCAGCACCATCCAGCATTACACAATTATCTTTTTCAGCTGCTATATATGAAGCATATGAAACACCAGAAGATGAATTGCTATTACGAATTGGAACTAGGCTTATTGCCTTCTATAATGCTAATGCAGATAAAGTTCGTGAAATAAAAGAACAAGAAAACATTCAGTCTGTTACAATTGGACCCAATAGCTTTGTTGTTGTTACGAAAGGTGAAACAAAATGTTACAACTATCAAGGAGAGCTTATTTGGAAGTATGCTCCCCTTCCAAAAGCGTTCGAATCTAATGTGACTTGGATTCCTGATAAAAAATATTATCTATGGGTAGTTTCGAACAATATAGAAACTGTAGCTGCATCTATAAACGAGAAAGGAGCGGTTTTAAGAAGTCATTCGTTTGATAAAAAAGATTATTATCGTTCCATTATTGTTTCACTAGAAGATAATAGTTTTGTAGCCCAAACAAATGACACTATAGAGGTATATAATCTTTAATTGAATCGTAACCTGTTTGATACAAGATAAGTAGACATCATTTATAAGTGCTGATATGTATGCTGGTTCAGGACAAGACCGTGTGTTCTTCTCTAAAAATATTGTTTTTTATTATTTGAATTGACAGGAACAATAATAATGTTCTTGTCTTATTCAAGTAACGGGCGCATTTCTTCAAGTAGGAGAAGCGCTTTTTTTGTTGAAGTAAAGGTGCAGTATAGTGAAATAAGAGGATATTAAACAATGTTAATAGAATAAGTTTTAATTAAAAGTATGTGGGAACTTTTACTGGTACAAGACAAAACATTCTAATTACTTACATATCCTACATACAGGAGTGGTGAATTTTGAACATTCAAGTGAAAAAAGATAATAAAGAGGTATTTCAAATTTTTCTAGAAGATATTTGATTAATAGGAAAAAGGGTGGTTATAGTATGAAGTTTGAAGATAAGGTAGCTTTAATTACTGGCGGGACTTCAGGAATCGGACTATCCGTTGCTCGATCTTTAACCAAAGAGGGAGCAAAAGTAGTTATTGTAGGGAGAAATCAGAATAAGGGAGATTTAGCTATAAAAAAATTAAAACAAATACATTCCGATGTAATGTATTTGTCTGTTGATGTAAGTAAGTCTAATGAAGTGGAACAAATGGTTCATACCACTGTATCAACCTTTGGTAAATTAGATTTCGCTTTTAATAATGCTGGAAATGCTGAAGGTAAACCAGCGCTTACACATGAGTTTAGTGAAGAAGATTTTGATAGCATATTGGGTGTTACAATAAAAGGGGTTTGGCTTTGTATGAAATATGAACTTCAAGCAATGTTAGAAAATGGAGGGGGTTCTATTGTAAATACATCCTCGCTTGATGCTTTGTTATGCTCACCAGGTACGACCGCCTATGCTACAGGTAAAAGTGGTATCATTACTCTAACAAAGTGTGTTGCCCAGGAGTACGGGAAGCAAGGAATAAGAGTTAACACCCTCACACCAGGTGCAATTAGGACACCAATGATTGATAGTAAATTTGAAGGTTTATCAGTAGAAGAAGCAAAAAGGCTTGAAGATAAATATAATAGCCTAAATGCTTTGGGTAGAATAGGAACGCCTAAAGAAGCAGCAGCAGTCGTGACATGGTTAATGTCTGATGAGGCGACTTATATAACTGGACAAAATATTATTGCAGATGGTGGAGTGAATTTTATTTAGTAAAAGATTAAAAATTACCTTTCTTGCATCTTTATATAGTGTAAGTGCTTAAAAAATAAAGGTCTTTTATAATATAAATCTGTTTGAACTATTACTTTATAAAGTAATACGTTTTTCAACTAATGGGCGCGAACCACGAAGAACTGAAAGTGTCATTTTGATAGCTAATTTTTTGCAATTAAATGGAAGTTTAGTTCAAGAAGGAATAGCACCAAAAATAATAGAATAACTATTGAAATACATTTACAAGGAGTTATTTTATAGTGTTTAACGAGGGAAAAATCATTGCTCTGATTAAAAAAGATGAATGGATGATGGAGATATTAGATACTGCCAAATCGTTGAATTTACATGATTGGTGGATTTGTGCTGGATTTGTCAGATCAAAAGTATGGGATGAATTACATGACTTTAGTGTAAGGACAACTATTCCAGATATTGACGTAATCTATTATGACTCGACTAATATTGATGAATTAGAAGAAAAGAAACTCGAAGAAAAACTAAAATTCCTTGTACCGAATATTCCCTGGTCGGTTAAGAATGAAGCGAGAATGCACCTTAGAAATAATGTTCCTCCTTATTCTTCTTCTGTTGATGCAATTTCAAAGTTTCCAGAAACTGCAACAGCTTTAGGAGTAAAGTTAGATGAAAAGGACAATGTTATTTTAACAGCACCTTGTGGAATTAGTGATGTTGTTAATTTAGAGGTGAAGCCGACTCGCTTTTTTACAGAGACTAAAGAACGTGCGGAAATTTACGAAGAACGCATAACAAAAAAGAATTGGAAATCAACTTGGAGTAATATAAAGGTTTACCATATCAAAAGTGCTTATTAATCTACCATGAAAGAACGCAATTTCCTTACATATTCTGTGGTGATGCAGAGCTTCTTAGGAGGCTAACGGTGGGTAATCTTTAAAGGGGTTTAAGAAATGATCTTCAGCAAACGGGCGCGATTCTACAACAAGAATTGTGCTCTTTCTTTATGTTAAGGACTATTTAATTGAAGAACTTACTTTAAAGAAAACGGTAAAATTAGTTATCAGAATCTTTTTACCGTTTTCTTATATATTACTTTTTTAGTACATTTGTAATATGATGAATCGGTCTTCCTAAAATGGAGAAAATAACAATAGCCATGGAAGTAAAGATGACTACTAATTCAGTAAATGACTTACTTTCTAAATCAATATTTAATATAGTTTTTGACCACAATGGACTTGTGATACCCAAAATTATGATGATAACAACAGCAAAAATTCTTAAAGTTAAACCATAATCATTTTTCATATCACTCACCTCCTCGTATATTGTCTTATGATTTCTATAATTTCTTTGTTAGCAGGAATAATGCTAAAAAGAAGCCCAATTGTCCCTGAAATAACAATTGCAATGGTTGCAGATAAAAGCGACGGACTTATTTAGAATGGTAAAAAATTCAAGATAAATAGTGCTGTAATTATACCTAAAATATACCCTATTATTCCATAAATTGTAGTTAAAATTATTGATTGTTAAATTCAACTTGGCCCATGTATAAGAACTAAAAATAAAATTGTGAATAATTATACTTAAATTAAAGGGGGCTTTAGTAAAAGAGAGTAATTGATTTTTTGATTGAAGTTCATATTTTAGTTATTCCATTATAGGGCGCTATCCATTAACAAGGATCAGCGCTTATTTTCATTTTGGGGCCAGATTGTTGTACATCCCTTTTAAAGAAAATAGGTATGAGTTAAGAGATTGTGAGGGCTTTCACTTAAACTAATTTGGCAGATTAAGTTGGAGTTATCTGAAACTTTCAATGTTATTAAACGTATAGAAAATAAAGAAAGGAGTTGTTTTTATTATGAAAAGTAAAAGGATGTTAAAGTTTGTTATAAGTTCTTTTACAGTTCTACTACTCTTGTCTGGGTGCTCAAGTAAACCTTCATTGGAGTTAGTTAGCTCAACTGTTGATATTAGAAATGATGAAGAAAGACTCGGAGGAATTGGTGTTACTTCAGGAGAAAAGAGTGGTGAAATCATAGTACCTACTGTACTGAGTTATGATTTCGTTTTAAAGAATACTGGTAAACAGATTCTTGGGAGAGCTGAAAATCCAAATAAACAGACATATGAATATGATGACGGAATAAAAGTTTTTATTGAACCAAATGAAAAGTTGAAAGCAGTTTCTAAAGAAATAATGGGCGTAAATATTTTTAGTTTTGACGAAGAAGGAAGACAAATAGCAGAGCTAGGTATAGGGAAAACGGGTGTGCCTATTATTGAACCAAATCAAGAAGGAAAATATACTTTTGATTTTATTTTAGGTGCGAATGAAGAAAACCCTGAATTAAGAGTTGTACCCTCATCAGAACAATTAGAAAAGTTGAAGGAAAATGCTATGGAAGCGAGTTTAATTGTTTATATTGAAGATGAAGAAATCGCACGTTTTGACCTTAGTAATTCAAATTAAGTTGGCTTAAACAGCTTTTAATAAATACACTTTTGTTTTTAAACCAGTGGCAACAATTTAACAAAAATGGACTGTTTAAGCAGTCCATTTTTCTTCGCCTTCTTTTCTAATGAGTGCTTATCTTCAATAAGAATCTTCCATAATCGGGCGCGTGCGACGTGTTCTGTTATAAGCACTAAAATGCGAAAAACAGGAGACTTTTCATTTTTTGCTAATACTAAAATTAAAATCTCAACTTTACAACTGAGGATGGGAATGACGGAACCATGTTACCTGAAACCATCCCGACAATACTCCTGCATGCGTCATAATTGACAGATTATGGGGTATGAAGCCAGGTGGAGTCGGCAGAACAGAGGCTAAAGCCTCACTTTTTTTTTCCGTGATGCCATGCCAATGGATATGCCGGGCGGCTGAAAAACTAGATATGGTGAGAATCGTTCCAGGTATAGGAACCGACGAACTTTCGAATTTAAGGGTCTAAAGATTGAACATATGGAAACCTATGGACCATCTAACGATGGTGTGAGTGGTGTGGAGTAAAAATGCGCCCTCTGAAACACGCTATATCGAACTATGGTGATATCCAGCTCACAGGCTTAAAGAAAGCACCTACGTCTAGGAAGGATAGCTAGGTTGTAAGGAACGCGGAAAGCAAGGAACATTGAAACGAAGGCTGTCACCTGAAATGGTTGTTATAAGGGTAAACCGAAATACATTTATCCTTGTGAGGGTAGGGGCACGACCTATGAAACTTCTGTAATGGGAGCTGAGGAACAGCCCCGAGTCTAGCGAAATCAAACGATTATTTTCCTAAAGTGCATTGCACCGATCGGGTATGAACGTGGGAACATCACCTCGGAGAGGGGGGATGCCACAGTGCAAGCTCTACGATATTGGGATTACTACAGTATGACTGAAACTTTTACGGATTTATATGATAGAGCCACTCGTAAAGAATCTTTTACCCGATTATATGACATTATTACATCAAGAGAAAATATTCTACTGTCTTATCGAATCATAAAATCTAATAAAGGTTCAAAAACTGCGGGAACAGATGGTAAAACTATAAGCGATATAAAAATACTGTCTGAAGATGAACTAGTAACCACTGTACAAAGTAAATTACGAAACTATCGTCCAAAGAAAGTAAGACGAAAACTGATTGAAAAAGAAAATGGAAAGATGAGGCCGCTTGGAATTCCTTGTATTTTAGACCGAATTATCCAACAGTGCTTCAAGCAAGTTCTGGAACCTATTGCAGAAGCTCAATTCTATAAACATAGCTATGGTTTTAGACCTCTTCGGTCTACTCACCATGCAATGGCAAGAGTACAATCCTTAGTTAATCACGCATCACTTCACTATGTAGTTGACATTGATATTAAGGGTTTCTTCGATAATATCAACCATACTTTGCTTATCAAACAACTGTGGAATCTAGGTATTCAAGATAAAAAGGTCTTAGCTTGTATTTCCAAAATGCTAAAAGCTGAAATTGATGGAGAAGGAATCCCTTCAAAAGGGGCACCTCAAGGTGGATTGTTATCGCCTTTACTTTCAAATGTTGTCCTTAATGATTTAGACCAATGGGTATCTACACAATGGGAGTTCTTTCCTTTAAATCGACCATACGAAACAAGAGAAGGTCAGCTGTGTGCCAAAAAACGTACCAATCTTAAAGAAGGATATTTGGTTCGTTATGCAGACGACTTTAAAATTCTCTGTCGAGATTGGAAAATAGCCCAAAGATGGTTTGCTGCCGTAAGGCAGTACCTAAAAGACCGCCTAAAATTAGATATTTCGCCAGAAAAATCTCAAATTGTAAACCTTCGAAAACGCAATTCAGAATTTCTAGGTTTCACGATTCGGGCGAACAAGAAAAGAAACAAGAGGGTTGCCCACACGGGAATAAAAGATAACAAAAGGCAGAAAATCAAGGCTGAAGCGAAAAAACGCATTCAGATACTAAGAGTGTCCCCAACATCTCAAAATGCTTTACTTTTCAATAGTTTCGTCTTAGGAATGCATAATTATTTCAATCGAGCAACCCATGTTAATATAGAGTTCTCTCGTATTGCCTACGAACTGCAATCCTTTATGTACAATCGTCTAAAATCCGTCGGTATATATGAACATCCATCAAATGCATCTCCTACTTATAAGAAATTCTACAGCAGAGGAACTAAAACATTTAAAGTAGCTAATGTATATCTATTCCCTCTTTCTAATGTAAAAACTAGGAACGCCATGAACTTTAGTCATGGTCTTACCCCTTTTACAATTGAAGGAAGAGCACGTATACATAAAAAGATTCAAACGGATATTCAACGGGAAATTGCATTATTGATGAAGTCAAATATTCAGGCACGAAGTGTTGAATATTTGGATAATCGGATTAGCCGATACAGTATGAAAATGGGGAAATGTGAAATCACAGGCAATTTCCTTTATGCTAATGAAGTTCACTGTCATCATTATATCCCAGTACATCTTGATGGAAGCGATCAATTTAAAAACCTTCGCATTCTCCATAAAGATGTGCATCAATTAATTCATATGACGGATAAAAAGACGATTACAATACTCATATCGAAACTTGGAATTTCTGGACCTATGGTCCAGAAAATTAATACTTACCGCGAAAAATGCGGAATAGAACCAATCTCATAAAGGATGGGTAACTAGGAACTTATAATCTAGTACAAATCGTTAGATGGAACGCGGAATGATGGGAAACTATCACGTTCCGTGTGGAGCAGGGGAAAAGCTGGAGATAACATCAAAGGTTTACCTATTGCTACTTGTGCGGCTGAGCTTAGGTCGTATCATATAACGGGTGGGATTCCCGTCGAGTAAGAACTAGCCATTCACTCGTAGCGAGTCTTGGAGGACTAAAGGAAACTTTAGTTTTTAAGCGTAGACAGTTAGGTGGCGGGCCGAAAGCCAAATGGTTGAAGGGATTGAGCTCCATAATGATTGTAATTTGAGAGGGCTGATGCTTTAAGCGCTGCAGAAAGCTACATTTTATCTTTCGTTAAAGGCAAGAAAGATAAAACCTCTCTGGAGTCATAGACCTTGGCACGTTATACATTGATATGATACGGCAACTCAGGAGACCCTACCGGTCTTTTCTTTT
Organism: Bacillus sp. 1NLA3E; assembly: GCF_000242895.2. NCBI lineage: Bacteria > Bacillati > Bacillota > Bacilli > Caryophanales > Bacillaceae > Bacillus > Bacillus sp. 1NLA3E. The sequence goes on along the minus strand of NC_021171.1, from coordinate 2,992,876 downwards.
TTTTTAGAAGAGTATGGTTTACAAGCGATAAAAAGCAAGGAAACCAAATGCCGTTGTAGGGAGTCGGATAGCAGCGTAGTACCAATGAAATTGGGTAATGCCGATGGAGGAAAGGCTGCTACCTAGTTATCGCCCTTACTAGAGACACATTTACTACACACAGAGGTAGGTATACTAAATGGAAACAAAACTACTAAGGATAGCAGAATTAACAAAGTCTAATCCTAAAATGAAATTCACATCACTTGCACATTTACTAAATAAGCAAGCACTAGCTCAATGTCATTATGAACTACCCAATAGGAAAGCAACCGGGATTAACGGTACAACTAAAGAGCAATACGGTGAAAATTTAGAAGAAAACATAGAGGAGTTAGTAAGTCGGCTTAAAAGCAAAAGCTATCGTCCTGTTCCTGTAAGGAGAATGTATATTCCGAAGCTCAATTCAAACAAGAAAAGACCATTAGGAATACCGGAACATGAAGACAAGATTGTTCAAAAAGGCATTACAAAGATACTAAATACCATCTATGAAAATGATTTTCTAGATTGTTCCTTTGGGTTTCGACCTAATCGTGGTTGTCATGATGCTTTGAAAATACTGGATTTTTATATTGAAAAGAGATCAGTAAATTATGTAGTAGATGTCGATATTAAGGGATTCTTTGACAACGTTGACCACAAATGGATGATGGAGTTCTTAAAACTGCGAGTTGCTGACCCTAATCTACTAAGAATAATTGGTAGGTTTCTTAAAGGTGGATACATGGAGGAAGGTAAGAAATACAAAACAGACAATGGCACACCGCAAGGTGGAGTTATATCACCGGTATTAGCCAATGTGTATCTCCATTATGTCCTTGACTTATGGTTTGAGAAAAAGGTTAAGAAACAATGCAAGGGACAGGCATATATAGTAAGGTATGCAGATGATTTTGTGTGCTGTTTTCAATATCAGAGCGAAGCTCAGGAATTCTTCCAATCATTGAAATGTAGATTAAAGAAATTTAACTTGGAAATTTCCGAGGATAAAACCAAAATTATTCCCTTCGGGCGGTTTGCCGAGAAATATGAAAAGCAAAAGGGAAATAGTAAACCAGCAACCTTTGATTTCCTAGGCTTTACACACTATTGTGGGAAAAGTAAACAAGGGAAATTTCGGGTGAAACGGAAATCGAGTAGCAAGAAAGTCCAAGGTAAATTAAAAGAGTCTAAAGAATGGCTGAAGAAGAATAGAAATAGAGATATTCATATGATCATGGATAGATTTCGACGATCGCTTATAGGTTATTACAACTATTATTGCATCACTGATAATACCAAAAATGTTTGCAACTTCAAAGACAAAATCGAGAACTTACTGTTTAAATGGCTCAATAGAAGAAGTCAAAGGAAATCCTTTACATGGGATAAATTCAGACTATTTCTTGATAAATATCCACTACCTTCACCAAGAATTAAAGTGAATATATATGATTTAAGAAAAGAGATTAGCTACATTCTGTGAATGATGACTAGGAGGAGCCGTGTGCATTAATAGTGCAAGCACGGTTCTGTGAGGGGATGGAGTACAATTTACCGTAAGGTAGAAAGGCTCCCTACTACTCGACTCCTGCATAGGATTAGCGCTCAATTTTCTTTTTAGGGCCAGACTCTGTAATAAATAGAAATGATTTAATTATGGTTAACCGAAAATTTTGGAACTTATTCCCAACACGATCGTATTAATTTAAAGACAAATAGGGTAAATATTGAACATACATAAAAGGGGAATAGTTTATGGAAAACAAAAAGTGTATTAAATGTGGAAATACGGAATTTGCAGAAGGTACAGATTATATGCCAATAAAACCAAACAAATTGTCATTGAGTGGTTCAAATAAAATTTATACATTTTGTTTAGAATGTGGAGAGGTTTATTCTATTCGTATTGAAAACACAGCCATTTTAAAAAAGTAACAATGGTGGTTTCTTAAAGTATAAGTGACTTTTTTACCACCTGAATTTTTTTAACTTTAGCAAAAAGACAAGATAAAGGAAAGAAGGAAAAGGAGGATCATGTTAAATGGTGTTTCGGTCAAGAATTGATAAATACTTTTTATTAATGATTTCTATTGCAATAATAGCCTTAGGATTAGCATGTCTTTTTCCACTTTTCTTAGATGGAGAAAAAGAACCGTTTGCCATTGTATTAATGTTGTCGATTTTCATTTTGTCAGTAGGCTTCTTATTATGGGTTAGTTTTTCTATAAGTTATGTATTTCAAGAAAATCATTTGCTGGTGAAGGCTGGACCTTTAAGAAAACGTATCCTGTATAGTGAAATAAGCAGCATTCGCCCTACGAAAGATATTTTAACAGGCTATCGTATTTTATCATCAATTGATGCTTTAGCTATTTCTTATCAGTCCGGTTTGATAGGAGAGATAAAAATTACTCCTAGAGACAAAGACGTTTTTTTAGCAGAATTAGCAATAAGAGTTCCAAAATTGGCTAACATACAATGATTTTTAATGGGATGTATCATTCTTCAAAGGGCGCAGTCCTTAAAGAAGAGATGCGCCTATTTATGTAAAGGGTCATCCGGTTGAAAATATCAATGGATATTTATGGTGATATGTATTTGTGGATGGTGTAAGATCTTGAAAAAAAGAAGGGAGGGATTCGTAGTGCGAACTTGTCAAAACTGTGGAACAAAGTGGTCTTGGTTTAGTTCTATAAAGAAATTATTGACGTTTCGTAAAAGTATGAAATGTAGTCATTGCGGGAAAATTCAATATCAAAGTAAGTCTTCGAGAAATACTACATCTTTATTAATTTTACTCCCCATTATCACTATACCATTTACTGTATTGTTTGATTTATCCATTATGTCTGTACTTCTCATGGAAATTACCTTACTATTTGTAGCTCTATTAATTATGCCATTATTTTTGAAATTAACTGATAAAGAAGAACCCTTATGGTAAAGAAAGAGGCTGCACCAGATATTTCCTATTCACATCCTCATATCAACACAACAATCGGGCGCAGTTAATGAACCTGGTTAATGAATTTAAACTAAATGAATCGTGGATGGGCGTACTTTATTATACAAAATTTGGATATATTGATTGAACTTTAAATCTTAATTTTCCGTAGAAAGAAAAAACTGAATCGGGAGGAAGAAAATGTTTAATGATAAACCAAAGCGTATAAATTGCGGTAAAGAAATTAAAGATGATGAAGTGGTTTTGATAAAAATGCGATACCCTAAGAATAAAGGTTTTACTGAAATAAAAGCTTTTTTTAAAAATGAAGGGAAATTCATTTGCGAAGAATGTTTTGAAAACAAATAAGAATAAATTCCGCAATCGGGCGCAATTATCGAAAGATGATCGCGCCTATTTCATGTTTGGGCCATTTAATGGAATAACACCTTTAAAAAATGAATCCTTGTCTTAGAGATTAGAATTGATTGTGAAATACTGTACTTTAAGTAATGGGTATTATTTGAAGTACAACTGGTATAATTATCTTTAAGAAAATCGGCATTTTTGGGGTGGATTAATATAAATAATTGGATTGCACTTACAAAAACTGAAGAAAAAACCGTTTGGAAAAAGGTGTATAAAGATTTTAAGTTTAAACCAAGTATCTCAAAATTTCCATCATTTGATGTACCAAGCCCATTCATCTCATATAATATTTCAGCTTATCGAAATTGGTCAGGAGATAAAGATGAATATGAAAAGGTTTATAAAGACCTTGAAGACAAATCATTATTAGCTTTTCAAGAATTGACGAATAAAGATGAATATTTTTATGCCTTAGATTGGCAACATCCATGTTATTGGGTTAATCCCTTTATAGAATTTCCCAGAGACGAATTTAATGAATGGATAATACCTGTTTTTCCTGATGGTGATTATTACTTCTTTATACAAAAGGATTTTAAATGGGGATTTTTAGGCCATCCTTGGGAAAAAACCATAACCATATTCGGCAAGGGTCTAATCCAAGTTTTTGAAAAAAATAAACCAAAAATGCTTAACACAGTTTTAAGGAAAGGTTAATCACTTACCTTTGAACAAAAATGGGCTGCAGAAGTCAACGTTATCTTTATTTACATCGTTAAAGGGCGGTTTAGTTAAAGATGAAAGATATTATAAATGTTAAAATGAGACTTAATAGGAGGCGAAATTACTCTTGAATAAGACTCAAGTGAAGGTTTATTTCAGCTTGTTTGGAGATGACTTTCCATTAGATGAAGTAACGGAAAAGTTAGAAGTAACACCTACCGACACAAATAAAAAAGGCCATATAATTCCAAACCGTTCAACTATTATTAGAAAAGAAACAAGTTGGGATTTAGGAACAGGCTACCAAGTTTCACTTGATGTAAATGATCAACTAAAACAAATTATAGATAGGCTACAAAATAAGTCATCAATAATTAACGAAATAAAAGAGGCTTATTCCTTGGAGTGTAAATTCTTTATTGAAATAAAAATAGAAAAGGGAAATACCCCAGCTTTATATTTGGATAAAGACATTATAAAATTTGCATCAAGTATTGAAGCTGAATTTGATGTAGATTTGTATGCTAATCCTTATAATGATTTTGGAGAATAAAAAAATACAAACTTTATTTCACTAATGGGCGCGAAAATGCAACAACTTGGACTGTTAATTTTTAGCAGTCCATTTTTCTCGGCCTTTAATCAATTAAAGGAGCAGTATAGTCGAAAAAAAGATATGCTAAACTAAAAAAGTGATTTTCTTTTTACGTTTTTAATATTTTTCCATATATTTAATAAAAGGTGGTTAAATAAATGACTATTCATCACTCTTTAGTTTATTACATAAGAATAGGATACTTACCTATTCTTGATAGATACCGATTAAAAGATATTAATTCAGAATACGGTTGTTTTATAGGTTTAGATGTGTGTTTTCCACTACATAAAGTATTGGAGATGGAAGCTCAAAGCTTAGAAGGTACTTGGAATGAAGTAAATTATTATGTTGCTAATGCCTTCAGAATTATAACTGATGAGTATAATGAAGAACTAGGGATTGAAGAAGCAGAAAAATTAAGGGATGTTGATAGGGAAATTATTCATGAAATTGAATATCAACTAAAAGCACCTCCCACTGCTTGCTATCCTATTTATTTTATATCGGTTGGTGATGGTACAGAAGAACGACTTGTTTACATTGGAAAAACTTCCTCAAAAACACATCGTTTCTCTGGCGGTCATAGTGCTGCACTTAAACTTCATGCACCTGAATATGAGGGGCTTTCCAAACATATCTATTTTGGTACAGTTGTCTTTTTAGACCATGAAAAAAATTATATGCCTTTAGAATTTATACAACCATTTGAGGATGCCAAAAACCTATTAAGTAATTTAGAGGCTGGTCTAATATACGATCTGAAGCCTGAATTAAATTCAACCTATTTAAATAAGAAACATGCAATTTTTGATATGTTAGTAAATATTGAAAACCATTCAAGTAGGTCTAATTTACTTGAAAATATGCAGGTCTCTATTCAAAGTTAACTATTATTTTTAGGTATTGTATTGGGTTTAAAACTAAATTAAGTTAGTCTGTAGATAATTTGTTTCTATGAGAATTTTGTCCTTTAAATACGCTTGTGAAATAATGTACTTAAACTTACTGGAAGTTATATACAGTATCAGCAAAAAAATGTTGATGTGATACACCTTTTATCATTGTTTATATGTATCCGTAGATAAGCGGTTAAGGACTTGACTTGGAGCCTCTGTGGGTACGATTTGTCTTGAAAGGCTGAAGCAGTTGTTTCATCAGGCATCCAAGCATATCATACCCACCTCTCCAAGTAAAGTCCTATGTTTGTTAACGTTGAAATCTATAAATACTTACTGTAGATAATGCTTCTATAAAGATAGAAATTTGGCACTTTTACTATCTTTACTTACGTTGAATACGGTAGAAAATCATACTGTAGAAAAGGGGGCGTTAGTTCAACAAGACATATTACATACGATCTTCAGCAATCGGGCGCGATTATCAAAAAGGTGATCACGCCTAATAAATCCTCGGAGGTGCACTGGCACCTCTTTTTTTGGGTTGACAAATTTTTAAAATATTAATAAAGTTTAATTGTTAACCAAACAAAAAAATAGTTTACAATTAAAGGGGAGAAACAAATGACAAATCAACAATTGAAATTAAGAATGATGATTGTGACAGCACTTTTTGCTGCAATTATTGGTGTAATGGCTCAAATTACAATTCCACTTCCGCTCGTTCCAATTACAGGACAAACTCTTGCTATTGGCTTAGCAGCAACAATCCTAGGTTCTCGTTATGGAACCTTATCGGTCATTTTATATTTAATTATTGGTTCTGCAGGAGTACCAGTATTCGCTGATTTTTCAGGTGGAGTTTCAAAGCTTATCGGACCTACTGGAGGTTATTTAGTGGGCTTCCTTCCAACTGCCTTCCTAGTCGGATGGTTTATGGAAAAAACAGCCTTCAACTTCAAGAATGCTGTGATTGCTAATAGTATTGGAATGCTCATTACTTTGGCATTAGGCACTGCTTGGCTAAAGATTGCTGCCGAGCTTTCTTGGTCAGCTGCTTTTGCAGGAGGATTTACTCCATTTATCATTGTTGGGTTAATCAAGGCTGCCCTTGCTTCGTGGATTGGTGTCTTAGTTCGAAACCGATTGATTTCTGCTAGGCTATTGTTTTTAGAAAATAAAGACCAAACAAAATCAACCTAAAGAATATTGATGATTTGTAGTTTATTCTTCAGCTCCCTCGCAGGGAAAGGCTAATTAACTTTTAATTCTCCCGTAAATGGGTTCCAATCCGTGCAAATAAAGCTTTATTATTTATGCAACTAATGGGGGCTTTCCAGAAGGAGCAGTGCTTTTTTATTTTAGATTAGTCCGCTTATAAAGGTAATGAATATAAAGTTAAAGCAAAGGGAAACAAATTAAATATTCAACCATGGGAAAAGATTACATTAAATGTTTTTATGCCGTTTGAAGGTATAGGTGATAAATCTTTGTTAGGAATAGATAACCCTAGTATTCAAATAATTGGTTATTTGGATAATATTGAAAACAAACATAAATTTAGTATTAGAGGGGACTTGAACAAAAATTAAAGTGGAGTCTTCTTTAACGGGTGCTTTACTTCATTAAGGGGTAAAGCCTTTTTTCTTATTCAAGTAATGGTCTAGTTGGTTGTAGGAGATATGGGAAAATAAAGCTTTAAATTAAAGGGTTTTAAACAGTATTAAGTCGAAATTAAACCTATGTTGTATTTCAAAAAGGAAAGGAAAAGAGAAATAAAGTGAGAATAGACAACAAAACTTTAGAAGCTATAAAAGTGTTCTCCCTGGTTGTAATTGCAATTAGCTCAGTGTGCATTGCCTTTTGGTTGGCCCAAATTATTTCTCTTTTAGAGGTTATCGGTGGTAATTTAAGTGGAATTAACACAAGCCTGTTTGATTTAGTAAATATGGAATAGGTTCGAACCAAATTAGGGAGCGTGTAATCAAGAATGGATTAACGCTTTTTGAACTAAGGCGGGCAGTTTAGTGCAACAAAATAATATCTATCAACCCATTTACTTATTGATTTTCTATGCGTTATTGCTCAAACAAAACTAAGACCAAGCAATAATATATAAATCACCACTGCTGATAGCCCAAGAAATGTAATTACCCTCCAAAATCCTTTTGCAGGAAAAGCTAATACAAGGGAAATTCCAAATAAAATCAATTCAATAATTGAACCCCAAAATCCATTCAGATTAGAAATATTGTGTGCAAAAAACGCAAAAAGTAATGCTAAAACAAAAAATGCAAAAGAAGCTATACTTAAATATTTTTTTTGCATTATATAACACTCCTACCTAGAAAATTTAATTAATAAATGTTTATACGTTGAATAATATCCAATATTTCCTATTATATCATTGATTTTCGTTTTAAAATTGTTCACACTTAATCTAGTAGACTATAAAAGTTGGAAGTTGGTGTGAGAAAGAACTGATATTTGCATGTTGTGATTAATATACTGATTGAATTTTAAAATAGTTTATGTTGGTTGTTCCACAATCGGGCGCATTTCTCAAACAAGAGATGTGCCAATTTTTGTTATGGGCTAGATTGTTGAGGAAACCTCCCAAGATTGTGAAAGTTTTCACGGTTAGTTTAGTGGAAGAAGGAATTTATTAATTCAATCTCAAGTGTGATAAAATACAAAAAATAAAAGATCCGGAGGGGGATATTTTGCGAAAGGTGGAAGTATGTTCATACAATGAGAAATGGGCTCAAATGTTTATGGAAGAAGCTGAAAAACTAAATCATATTTTCAGGAATGAAATCGTAGATATTCATCACATTGGTAGTACATCTGTTCTAGGGTTAAAAGCAAAACCAACAATAGACATAATGCCTGTTGTTAATGATATTAACAATGTTGATAAATATAATTTAGAGATGCAAGAAATCGGATATGAACCTAAAGGTGAAAACGGAATACCTGGACGGAGATACTTTCAAAAAGGTGGGGACAATCGCTCTCATCACGTTCATATCTATCAGATTGGAAGTTATGAAATAAAACGACACTTGGCTTTTCGCGATTATTTAAAATCACATACAGATGAAATAAAGAATTATGGTGAATTAAAAGAGAAATTAGCAGACATAGAATTAAAAGCACTTGAATGGTATGAAGAAAATAACAATAAATCATTAAACAACCGATTATAAATACTGAGCTAACAGGTACTTGAGTGAAAGTTTAGGGCAATGAACGCTAATGCGGTCATTTTTTCTTATTGAGCAAACGGGCGTTTATCCTATCAAAGAGTCGTAGCTGAGGCTCTTTTTTTGATATAACTTACTGACGTTTAATTGAAGAAATAAATTATATAATTAATAGAATATTAGCAGCTAAAGGAGAAAAAAGTAATGATAAATTATAATGGACGTAATTTTGTTTCGGTTGAAAATACAGAGAATGGAGAGGTTTCTTCACAAACTTTTTTTGAATACAAGCAAAATGGACATATCATCTCAGGAACGTACAGTGGTGGAGAGATTGTTCAGGGGATATTAATTGGCATAGTCAAGGATGACGGGGTTTTAGAATTTAGATACAACCACGTTAATAATAAGAATGAAATTAGGGGTGGACACTGTATTTCTACCCCTAAAATCTTACCAGGCGGAAGAATTAGACTGTATGAGAATTGGAAATGGCTTGATGCAGAAGAAACTGAAGGAAGTTCAATCATTGAAGAAGTTGTTGGGTGAACTTATAAAAATAATAAAGTATTTCTTGTTCCATTAAAGGGCGCTTGAATTGAACAACGAATGGACTGCTTCGGCAGTCCATTTTGCATATCGTCCATTATGACGAAAGGGCAGTTTAGCTCAAGAAGGAGAATGAGTATTTATGTGGAATAAATTAGTAATAAAATTTTATAATGATGGGTAATTTTAGTTGAATGGGAAAATTGAGATATGGAGTGACAGGATTGAAAAAAGCATTAGTAATGGGTGGCACTGAGTTTGTAGGAATGGCAATTCTAAAAGGTTTAATATCAAAGGGGTACCAAGTAGATTTTTTAACTAGAGGAATTAAAAAAGTTTTTATCCAGGGTTACAATAAACATTATATTTGTGATAGAAAAAATGAAAATGAAATAAAAAAATGCCTAAGTGGGATTGAGTATGATTATATCTTTGATATTTCAGCTTATTCACGTAAGGATGTTGAAATTTTATTAAAATCAGTCAAGTTATCTAGAATAACGCGTTACTGTTTTTTAAGTTCGGGCGCTGTATATACTATGTCTAAAAACTACCTTTATGAAAATAGTGAACGAGGTACAAACCCTAATTGGGGAATGTATGGACTGGACAAAAAGGAAGCAGAAGATTATCTTTTTAATTTGAGTAAAAGTAATGGTTTTCCAATGGTCATCTTCCGCCCGTCATATATTTATGGAGAAGGAAACAATCTTTATCGAGAGTCTTATTTCTTTCATAGAATTTTAAATAATCAACCGATACCAATTCCGAATACAGGTAAAAAAACGCAGTTCATACATATTAATGATGTTGTAGATATTATTCTAGATTCTATAACAAACGATAAAACTGTAGGTGAGGCATATAATTTAACGCATCCAAGCGAATTTGAGTGGATAGAGTTTGTTGAGATAATTCAAAAAATCGTTTCAAAACAAACAACGATTTTAAGTGTAAGTCAGGAGGATATGAATAATCTAAATATAACTCCTCGGCAGTTTTTTCCTTTTAGAGATATTACCTATTTAATGGATATAAATAAACTAAAAGAACATAATCTTATTTTACCTCGTATTAATATAGAGGAAGGTTTGCAAGCTAGTTTTGATTGGTTTTTACAGCAAAATGTAAAAGAGCAATTTGATTGTATGAAAGAGTTAAGAAGAGTAACAAATTATTGTTTACAGAAAAATGATTTCTTATAAGTAAGGATGCTTTTTATTTCCACAAGTAATATTACACTTAAACCAATTAATAAAGGCTACTTGTTGTTCTATAAAAGGGCGCAATCCTCTAACAAGGATCAGCGCTATTTTTATTTTTGACCATTAAATTGAATAAGGCTTTTTGAATTTAATGGCAGGATAGTTGAACGGGGGAATTTCTGATAAGTCTAACTAATCTGGGTTAAAATTTACAAATACTTGAGAGGAGAGATAGTATGCAAAAGGTTGGAATTGTCGGAGGAATGGGACCAGAGTCAACAGTAGATTATTACCAATCAATAATTTCAAAGTTTCAAGAAAAGATAGGAAGTCAAGAAGACTTACCAGAACTCTTTATCAATAGTATTAATATGTATAAGATGTTTAATTTGCTTATTAAAGGACAGACAGAAAAGTTAATAAACTACTTGGCTGATGCAGTTCAAAGGCTAGAAAATATAGGGTCTGATTTTGTGGTGATTTCTGCAAATACGCCACATATTGTTTTTGAACAAGTTCAACAAAGAGTCAAAGTACCTATGATAAGTATTGTAGAAGAAACTTATATAAAGGCTGAAGAAATGGGTTTAGAAAAGGTTGGTCTTTTAGGAACCAAGTTTACGATGGAAAGTGATTTTTTCAAAAAACCTTTTATTTCTAATCACAAGGATATTATAGTGCCGAACCGGTTAGAACAGGATTTCATACATAAAAAGATTGTTGAAGAATTAGAAAATGGTATTGTGAACATTGAAACAAAAGAAGAATTTTTAAATATCGTCACTCAAATGATAAAAAGAGATAATATACAAGGAGTCATATTGGGTTGTACAGAACTCCCTATGTTAATCAAAAATGATGATTTAAATATCCATCAATTAAATACAACAGAAATTCACGTTAATAAGATTGTAGATGTCATTTTTATGGATAAAAAATTATTTACCTTATTAAACTAAAGGTGACTTAAATTAATAAAGAGAAATAAATGATCTTTAACAAAACGGGCGCGATTATCAAAAGATGATCACGCCTATTTCATGTTTGGGCCAGATTGTTTAAGATCAAAGTTGAAATAGGTTAGAGATTGTGAAGAATTGTACTTAAAGTAACTGGCAGGATAGCTTAATAACAAAATTACTACAAAAATATTCATAATATTTCAAACGTTTAAACAAACAACAAGGTTTCTCACACATATTGGTCGAATATGTAATTTTGTAACGTAGACCATCTAAAAAGGAGTCGGATAAACTATGAAAACACGAGTAACGGAGATTTTTGGAATTAAATATCCAATTATACAAGGAGGACTTGCTTACCTTGCTTATGCTGAACTGGCGGCCGCGGTCTCAAATGCAGGAGGACTCGGACAAATTACTGCGGCAACGCTAGGTACACCAGAAAAACTACGGGAGGAAATTCGTAAAGTACGTACTCTCACCAATAATCCATTTGGAGTAAACTTTGCGATTGCAAAGCACGATAACGGTGGAAAATTTCAGAAATTGCTTGAAGTTGCAATTGAGGAAAAGGTACCCGCTATCTCTTTAACCGGAGCGAACCCACAACCTGTATTTGAACGAATTAAAGGAGAAAATATTCGTACGCTTGTCCTCGTAGCGGGTGTTAGACAGGCACAGAAAGCGGAACAGCTAGGTGCAGATGCTGTAATGGTGGTTGGACAAGAAGGCGGAGGGCATTTAGGACGAGAAGATATTGGCACAATGGTTCTTACTCCTAGTGTGGTCGATTCCGTATCGATTCCAGTATTAGCAAGTGGTGGGATTGGAGATGGACGAGGTTTGTTGGCAGCTTTTGCACTTGGGGCAGAAGGAATTGAAATGGGTACTCGCTTTATTGCGACCCAAGAGTGTGTTCACGCAAACGAGAAATATAAGCAGGCAATCGTAAATGCAAAAGAGACGGATACAGTAGTTATTAAGAGAACATTAGGTACACCGGGGCGTGTTCTTAAAAATGGCTTTGCATTGAATATTATCGAACGTGAACAGGAAGGAGCAACCTACGAAGACCTAATAGATGTGATTAGCGGTAAAGCAAATCTCAAATATATCTATGATGGTAATGAAGGAGAAGGTTTTGGATGGGCTGGACAGGTAATTGGTCTTATCGAAACTATACCGACAGTACAGGAGTTATTTGACGAGATGATTCAAACTGCGGAAAAAGGATTGTACCGTATAGGTAATATTATCAAAGAACGGATCAATAGATAATTATTTGAAAATGGTGCTACTTTGTAACCATTTTATCGTTCTCCGACAGAAGACTTCCACCTCAAGGAATGTGAAGGTGGAGCCCAATGAGTAGGTGGGAGATGAATGTCGGTTGGCGTTAGCCAAAACGTTCCTCACCATGGCATAATAAGAACTAACGTTCCTGTTTATTGAGGTGAGATTCATGCTGGTCAACAAAGCCTATAAATTTCGTCTTTATCCAAATAAAAAACAGATTGAATTAATTAATAAAACCGTCGGATGTTCAAGATTTGTCTTCAATTTTTTTCTAGGCAAACAAAAAGAAAAAGATGCTTATTGGTATATTGTCGAAGAACTGGTTCAAAACGGTCAACTTCCGATGAATAACTGGAGGGGCCAATTCCTAAACAAATATGAAACAGTAAAATCACTGCCTGAACTTAAGAAGCATTATTCTTTTTTGCAGGAAGTCGACAGTATTGCTTTGCAAAAATCGGTTGAGAACTTAGCGGATTCCTGTGGTCGATATTACAAAAAGCAGAATAAACAACCACGTTTTAAATCAAAAAAGAATAGAGTTCAATCCTATACCACTAAACAGACGAATGGGAATATAGCTGTCATGAACAACTATATAAAATTACCAAAGCTAGGTCATGTCCGTTTTGCGAAAAGTCGTGAAGTAGAAGGAAGAATTTTGAATGCAACCATTAGACGAAATCCTTCTGGTAAATACTTTGTTTCTCTCGGAACGGAAATAGAAGTAGCAGAATTATCTAAATCAAACTCTGTTGTTGGAGTGGATCTGGGCATTAAAAACTTTGCCATTCTTTCAGATGGAACGATCTATTCCAATCCAAAGTTTTTCCGTACACTTAAAGAAAAGTTAGTCAAAGCACAACAAACTATGAGCAGACGAACGATAGGCGGTGCGTACTAGTACAAGGCCAAAAAAAAGTCGCGCGTATTCATGAGAGAATAACGAACGCAAGAAAAGACCATTTAGACAAATCTCCACCCAAATTGTCAAAAACCACGACATTATTGGGATGGAAGATTTGTCCGTATCAAACATGTTAAAGAATCATCATCTTGCCAAAGCCATTAGTGAGGTATCTTGGTCGCAACCAAAAGTATGATTGAATATAAGGCGAAATGGGACGGTAGACAAGTCATATCCGTAGCCAGTTAAACAAAGATTGATTAATTGGGAGTTATAAGATGAAAAATAAAAAAAGAAATAGAGACGGCTTTTTTAAAGATACCCTAATTGAGTTTATATTTGAAGTGGTTTGGAACATCTTAATGTTTATACCAAGAATGATAATTCGCTTAATAGGGCACATTTGGTGAAGTGATTAGTCAAAATAGAGCTAACGAGGTCGATTGAAAATAAGAGCAGTCGCTTTTTTACAAACGGGGTAGCATCCCTGTAATCAATGAAAGTGCGGGTCAAGTTTGTGAAAAAACGTACTTAAAGTAACGAGGTCTTTAGCACAATAACTTTGGAACTTTTGCGGGTTTACCGTGTTATTCAATATTCCATGAACGGGTGCGACTCTTGAAAAGAAGGGCCTTTTTTTCTGATTGGATTCCGGATAAGTTTTTTATAAACAACTGGTTAGGTAAAGAGGAAATATTTAGGGCTTTAAAGAATGAATTAGCTTGAAGAATTGACATTGTAGGGAGTGATGTAAATGCCTGTTATCACGGTGAAATTGGCTAAAGGAAGAACCATTAAACAAAAACAACAATTTGTTGAAGCAATTACAAATGAAGCAGTTAAATCATTAAATGTAAATAAGGAATGGGTTACAGTAATTTTTGATGAATACGATAGGGAAAACTGGGCTTCAAACGGACAACTACATTCCCTTAAATTTGGTGAGGGATTTGGAAAGATAGGAACAGAAAAATAGTTTCAAATACTTGGATCTTCAACAATCGGGCGCTATCCTGCAAGAAAGGATTAGCGCTTAATTTCATTTTAGGGACAGATTGCGAAGGAAGAATGGCTGACTTTACACAAGGTAAATTAGTTAAGGATAAATAGTGGTGAACCGAAAAAAGGCGCTTTTGAGTGGAACTATTATTTGGGATTTTGTGCATAATTTTGGAACCAATACCCATTTCAAACGTAAGTAATGTAAAAGACTTAGTGTTGGGAGGCATAAGTATGAGGCAGCTTTATATAAAGCAGAAGGTATTCAGTCTTAGCGGGAAATTTACAGTAAAGGATCAGCAGGAGAAGGATATATATTACGTGGAGGGAAGTTTTATGCAAGTTCCAAAGACTTTCTCTATTATGAATACAGCAAGAGATGAAGTAGCACTCATTACGAAAAAGGTGTTCAGCTTTTTACCAAAGTTTTTGGTTGAGGTGAATGGTCGAGAGGTATTAACAATTAAGAAGGAATTTTCCTTCTTAAAAGCACGATATACAATTGATGCGGCAGGCATTGAAGTAAATGGTAATTGGTGGGATATGGATTTTCAAGTTTTAGAGCATGGCAAAATCGTAGGTAAAGTGGGCAAGGAGTGGTTCACTTGGGGCGATAGCTACAAGGTTCAAATAATAGATGAAGAGATGGAAACCATTATGATTGCACTCGTTGTTGCCATCGATTGTGTGAAGGCTGATCAAGGAGCTGCTTCCTCAGCAGCGTCGATTTAAAGTAGAGGTGTAAAATTAAAAGGCTGACAGTTTTAAAAAATCACTACTTTAATAGGTGCGGTGAACCGTATCATAAATAAATGACAAGGCCATTTGGTACCAAGGTTTTATATTCGTTCTTCAGCAAACGGGTGCAATTCTGCAGCAAGAATTGTACTCTTTCTTTTTGTTAGGGCCATTTAACGGAACAACACCTTTAAAGAAAAATGGATCCTAATATTAAAGTTTAGAAGGGATTGTGAAATTCTGTACTTAAAGTAACTGTGCAGTATAGTGGAAGAAAGAAGTAATCATAAAAGGAGTTTCTTTAGTGTCATCGAATATATACTATATATTTATGGGGGGGGATAGGATGGATAAAGTTAAAAAATATCATTTATCAAAGTTTAATAAGCTATTATTCCTTTTTCCACCCCTATATTTAATTCATGATCTTGAAGAGATTCTAACAGTAGAGAAATTCCTCGTAGAAAATTCAAACATTATACCGTTTCGTGTAACAACATTGGAGTTTTCATTTGCTTTTACCCTATTATGGATTTTAGCTTCAATAGGTTGTTATAAAGCCTTTTTAGATAAGAAGTTTATTGGTATGAATCCAACTACTTACCTTTCATTTTTAGTCCCTGGAATACTCTTGGCAAACGGCATTGGCCATTTGTTACAATTCATTTTCTTCAAAGACTATGTTCCAGGGATAATTACATCAATCTTCATTCTACTTCCCTATTCATTTTTAACAGCTAAGTTTCTTATTACTGAAAGGGTATTAACAATAAAAAGGATTCTAAGCTATTTAATACTAGGTTTTGTTTTACAAGCACCTCTTGCACTGGTGGCACATTTTATATCAAAATTAACATTATCATTGTTGTTGAACTAAAGGGTGCTTATCTTGAATTAGGTTTTAGTAACAACCTTCCACGAACGGGCGCTTTAATGGAATAAGTACTAAGCTCATTTTTTTTGTGTATAACTAGGGAATAAAAGAATATGTTTGATTAATGAGCAAGCAAAGTTACAGGCTTCTAATATGTAGATATCATTATATGTTTTTGATTTAGATACTCATATCGGGTGTCTTTTTCATTATCAATACATTTGTAGAATGATGATTATTGGGGATGTGCACTTTTTAGTTATAGGGGGTTATGACTATGAAAAATACCCACCTATGTCTCAAGGATCAAATATGATTCAAGGACAGAGGAGATAGTATATATCAAGGAATGTAACACTTTAGTGCAAAGCTGGGAACCCGATGCTGTTGCTGTTTCACACCTGAATTTCTTCAACTTGTCATTAGCTAATCAGCGTATGCAGTTTCGCCCAAATACATCAAGACAAGCGCCATTGGTCGTGACCAATCGAAACTCCATCCGAACCGTTTCTGCAAGAAGCTGTTCCCGCTCATCTAAGTCTCAAAATCCGGTCTGAAAACAGCAGTAAAGACCCTGTCTAATGATTACTACGTTGATTTTCTGCATCGGTACAACTCACTTGACCTCTTATTTTGCGTGACTTAAGGGCATTCTCACGGTTATTTTTACACTATGGGGCCTACTAAACGACAGCGTTTTGACAGTGGGAGCGGCTTTGACCCGGTAGGGCTTATTTATTGTGATTTTAATAAAACATTTAAAAAATAAAAAGCAATCATTTACTCTAAGATTTTTCATAATATGATACCTTTAATTGGTAGTTTTAAAGAAAATAAGGTTGTAATTAAAATAAATGAAAAGCAGCAAACTGAAGTACCAAAGAATAACGCTTCATTGGGGAGGATATTAATCATTGTTATTATTTTATATACTGTCTGTCCTATGTTAGTGAAAAGTGGAAGAAATGATGTAATATCTTTCCCTAAAGAATGAGTTACTAAAACTTTCTCCAGAAGTTTTAGTAACTCATCCGTTTAGACTTTAGAAAAAATCTATACCATCTGCTTTTTTTTTATAAAAATACTATTCAGGACTGATTTTCCGTTAAAATAAACATTGTCGATTTTCACAATAGTTTTTCACAAATTATCAATGTTCAAATATACTTGTGTTTGATAATTAGTTATTAGGCGTGATATAAGTGTAAAAGAAGTGGAACATTTAGCCTTATATTTTTTGACCGAGAGTTTGAAGTTGTATCCATAGTGAGAGGATTTGAGTTTGAAATGATAGATAATTTTTGGCGTGATTTACCACGACCATTTTTTGTACTTGCACCAATGGAAGATGTGACAGATGTTGTTTTTCGTCACGTAGTAAGTGAAGCCGGTCGCCCGGATGTATTTTTCACAGAGTTTACAAACTCGGATAGCTATTGTCATCCAGAGGGCATGCAAAGTGTGCGTGGCCGTTTGCTTTTTACAGAAGATGAACAGCCAATGGTGGCACATATTTGGGGGGATAATCCTGAATATTTCCGTAAAATGAGTATTGGCATGGCAGAACTAGGATTTAAAGGCATCGATATTAATATGGGCTGCCCTGTACCGAATGTGTCATCGAGAGGGAAAGGTAGTGGCCTTATTCTGCGTCCAGACGTTGCAGCAGAACTTATTCAAGCAGCAAAAGCGGGCGGACTGCCTGTCAGCGTGAAAACACGACTTGGCTATAAGGAGGTTCAGGAGTGGGAGGAGTGGCTAACGCATATTTTTAAACAGGATATTGCTAACCTTTCTATTCATTTACGTACAAGAAAGGAAATGAGCCAAGTAGATGCGCATTGGGAGCTAATTCCGGAAATCAAAAAATTACGTGACCGTATCGCACCAAATACGCTGCTAACAATCAATGGAGACATTCCTGACCGTCAAACTGGGCTTCAGCTTGCTGAACAATATGGTATTGATGGCGTTATGATCGGGCGAGGTATTTTTAAAAATCCTTATGCTTTTGAAATAGAGCCAAAAGAGCATAGCAGTAAAGAATACCTTGATCTTTTAAGACTGCAGCTTGATCTTCAAGATCATAATGCGGAAGCACTGCCACGTTCAATCACAGGGCTTCATCGCTTTTTCAAAATTTATGTCAAAGGATTCCGTGGAGCTGGTGAATTAAGAAATCAATTGATGAACACGAAATCAACAGATGAAGTGCGTGCATTGCTTGATAACTTTGGAAAAGAATGTTGATGGGACGGGGACAGTTATACGGTTATAGGTTTGATTAAAAGATTTACATCATCAATAAGGGCACTTGTTTTTAAACAAACTCCCTTATTATTTAATAAATCATCATCTTTGTGTTATTTCTGGTGGAGGAAATCCTCGATTGAAATTACATTTGCATACATACTTTGAAGTGCGCTGACAAACCATAATGAACCTGTTCTGCTGGAACAACCTTATCTAGGTAAGACAAATCCTTTGTCGCACATGCATCTTCAATTAGTGTAGTTTCAAAGCCTAGATCCACTGCAGCTCTAACTGTTGCATCAATACACATATGAGTCATCATACCTACAACCACAACCTTGGTTACACCTTTTTCACTTATAGACAAGATTACAAAAAAATCATAAAAACAGCTAAAAAGGTATAATTCTCACGGATATTGAGAATTATACCTTTTTGCTTAAGGGGACTTTTTCAGTGCCTAGTTTGGTACCCAGTTCAAAAGAATATGGCAGAAAAGCAGTCCAACAGTATATGGAAAAACAAGGAATTTCAAAGGGTAATATAGTAATAAAAATTCCTAGCCGTAACCACCATAACCATATCCGTAGTAATCAGCCATGTAAAATCCCCCTTTTTTATAAATTAAAAATATCTTCGACCAACAAAGGCAGAACCTACGATAATAAGTAGAATAAACAGTACAACAATTATTGCGAAACTTCCGCTCCATGGAGGGTTAACAGAATAGTTTTGTCCCGATAACAAAACCTATCAGAATGAAAACGATAATATATAAAGGAGATTACATATGCTGAAAAAGATAGTGAAAATCCTTCAAGCACTCCTATTTGTAATTATCAGTGCATGTTTTGTTTTGCTTGTTTGGGGTAAAATTGACAGAACAGCAGCCGAAAAAAGGATGGTATTTGACAAGCAGCCCATCCAATACCCGATTCGTCAAAGTAAAATTACTTTGTATACGGACGGGAAACAATTTAACAATCAATTATTCTCAGATATAAGTAAAGCAAAACATTACGTGTATATCAACTTTTTCTCTATTGCTGATGATAAAGTAAGTCATCAGTTTCTGGATTTATTGAGGCAAAAAAGCCTGGGAGGTGTAGAAGTATATTATGCAGTGGACAGGCTAGGTGGAATTTTACTTAAGAAAAAGGAAATAGAATTATTGGTTAAAGCAGGAGTGCATTTTACGTATTACAATAAGCCTGCTTTTCCTTATCTTTTTTCTTCTTTGGATCATCGGAATCATCGGCGTATTTCAATTATTGATGGAAGGATTGGGTACATTGGCGGATTTAACATCGGCAAGAAGTATATAGGAGAAAAAGCAAAACTCGGTCACTGGAGAGATTATCACCTTCAAATACGAGGAGAAGGAGTTCAAGATCTAAAAGATCAATTTGTATTAGACTGGAAGAAAAACACGGAGCAACAGATTCCAATACACAGCGCGACAAAGGAAAAGGGAGCAACCTTGCATCAATTTACTGCATATTATAGCGGAGAAAAGCTTGGGCAAGATTATGCAATGCTGTTTCATCAAGCAAAAGAGTCCATCATTATAGAAACACCTTATTTTATACTAAACGACAGAGCTATTTGGAACTCAATAGTGGATGCAAGAAAAAGAGGAGTCCGTGTTAAAATTCTGTTCTCACCCCATTCGGATGCACTGTTAGTTAAAGAAGCAGCGTATCCATATATTCGAAAAGCATTAAAACAGGGAATAGAAGTATATGGTTATAAAAAGGGAGTGTTACACGCTAAAGTATTCTTGATTGATGAAACCGTATTGATGGTTGGGACCGTAAATTTTGATTCGCGCTCGTTTCATTTAAATGAAGAAATGAACTGTTATATCCATGACCCTGTCTATATTTCTAAAATAAAGCCAGTTATCAATAAAGACATCCAAAATTCAAAACGAGTAACATCCTCTGACGTCAATCAATTATCTATAAAAGAAAAAATTAAAGAAAAGGTTGCAAAAATGATTGAGTACTATTTGTAAAAACTAAGTATTTATATTTTAAGGAGTTGTAAACTGTATTCTATTAGACTAAATTAATTTACTGATTCAAAAAAGAAAGCTATGGAGTACATAAATGCAATCACTATTTTTATGGGTGAAATGGGTTTAAATAAGGTTTATCAAAACTTTTTAGAGATATGGTCTGACGAGGTTACGAATCAAAATGCTTTTTTCTTTTATCTAAAATGGGGTGGGCAAAGGCGTACCTACTCAAGAAATCAATGAGTTAGCAAAGTTAACATTAAGAAATGTTATTTGGTGTATTTATTGAGGGAGTATAGTTGCATAAGAATAAATTCCAGAAGATCGCCATTAGAGTCAATCTTTTTCTTTTCACTGTTTTAGATAAAAAAGTTACTATTTGAAAGCACGTTGTAAACAAATTTATCGTGATAATATTTTATGAAGTAGAAAAAACTATTGTTTAGGAAAGGAGGGATTGCGAATGTCTGTTAAAAAATGGGTAACAGGATTGGTCGTTGTGCTTGCAATGGTTATGACAACTCTGGGTTCACTTGGCGTATCTGCCGAATCCGGTGTTGTACCTCAGCCTAGTGAGAGGGTGAATTCGATTGAGGTTGAGTTGAACGATGATTACTTTAATCCGAAAATCATCACTATTACGAATGGAACAACCACAACGTTGATATTGAAAAACAAAGGCAAGAAAGAGCACACCTTCACAGTGAAAAAGCTCGGCATTGACGCCGAGGTCCAGCCAGGAAAAGAAAAAAACATTACCGTGACACCGAAACAGCCCGGTACATATGAACTTATATGTCGGTACCATTTCCAGGAAGGAATGGTTGGAAAGGTAATAGTCAGATAAAAAGCAGGGCACAATAGTGCCTTGCTTTTTTAATAGGCAAAGTAAATTTACTTATTTGTACCCAGACATCATCATAACAACTAACTTTCCTGCACAAACGGAAGTACTCTTCTTAGTCTAAAGGCTAAGTTTTAGCGGGATTCTTTATTAAGTTTATTTTTCATTACAAAGGATATTAATGTTTGGATTATTTCCACCTCTAAGGGTAAATCCTTGTAAGTGATTTCTCAAATGTAAGCAGAATATTATAGATTTGATTTATGGTACTATTTCAAAAACAGTTCCCTGGTTAAAATCAGTCACTTTCATAGACGCATAAACCCCTAAATATAATTTGGTTTGATTCAGATTCGTTCCCAAATTAACAAAATAGGCTGATTGTTGACCAAAATCATATTCGGTTTGTATCACACTAAAATCATTTTGTTTACCATTTGGTCTTGCAATGGTATAAGCTAAAGCTCCTCTAACCAGAGGTTGGGATTCTTTCCGGGCAAGATCGGTAAACACAACGCTTCCTGTTAAACCAGGAATTCTATTCCCTATATAGGCTTGGACTCCTGTAATTGCAGTTCCTCCAAACTTTTCGGGCCTTTGATCTTTATGAAAATAACTAGTTAAAGGCTGAAGACGGCTCCCTGAAAGGGATATTGCTTCATTGTAATAGGCAATAGTTTTCTCATCCAAAGTCGGACTGTTAGTGCAGCCTCTTATAACCGAAGCAGGAAAAGCACCTTCCCAACCTCGCCAGCCAAAGTTAATAAATCCTTCTATGTCAGATTCAGAATTCATGTAAGAAGCATGAATAAGCTGAGTAACCGGTATTGGTTTATAATGAACGAATGAAAAAATCGACTCGACCAAATCCTGGCCGACATTTCCTGCATATTTAATATACTGATTATAAAACCTTTGAAATGAAATGCCAGGTATATTGCGAACCCCTTTGGCCATTACCGTGAGCGTTTCCTGAATAATTGTGGGAAGTTCATTAAAACGTGTGACAATGGGTGGGTTATTGATGTATGTATCCTTATCTACATCAATTTCAATGATTTTACCGGCAATTTCCAAATTATCCTGGCTTAAATTAAATGGATCATAGCCTGATCCACCATCTCCGGTTGTTAAAACAAGTTTTCCCGTTTCAGGTGAAAAGTTTAAGCTATTGACACCATTATGATTTAAAAAGGGTCTTCGTAAGTTAAGTAATGTCCGTTTTTTTTGAGGTTGACCATTTGATTGTAAAATCCATTCTTCCACTGTATCGATATGATCATATTGAGTTTCTCTATTTATCCACCTTTGGTTTAAGGTTTTGGTATCACACGGGTTAGGATTAATATGTTCAGTAAGAGCACCTGGACCTTGTGTTCCAGCTACTGAATAATGAAGATAGAACAGACCGTTATAATAAAATTCGGGATGAAACGCTAGCCCTAGCAATCCCCGTTCATCATATCCGCCACCAGAAACACCTAGTTTTAGGATTCGCGGGCGAATATCTAAAAAAGTCCTTAAATTTGAGTTTCCTATGTAAAAGATCTCTCCTACCTGGGTTGCAATAAATAATCTTTCAATTGAGTCACCCGGAAGTATAGTTGTTTTTAAAACAGTAGGTAAATTTATCTTACTTACAATGGGCTGTAAACCAACCTTAACTTTTATCAACTGACTTTGCACTCCTTCTGATTGTTTTCTTTTATAAGAATATGATTAGAACTGTCTATTAGTACCAAAATAGGCCGGGAAATCTGAAAAGGCATTGCACCACTTTCCGTACCAGCGTAATTAAATTAAAGGAGTGCGATATTCCATATTTATATGTATCCGTAGATAAGCGTTTAAGGACTTGACTTGGAGCCTCTGTGGGTATGATTGGTCATGAGGCAGAAGCAGGTGTTTCATCAGGAAACCTCGCCTATCATATCCACCCCTCCAAATAAAGTCCTATTATTTTCCTTTCATCGAGAGTAAATGTTAACTAATAAATGATAATATTAAAAATATGACAAGAAGGGAGAAAGGCTTTTTACTATCGTGGTAAAGTGGAACAAAACAAATCATATATGAATAGAACTAAAAAGGTGGTTGTTCAATGAAGAAGAAAAGTCATATTTTTGGTTATATAGGTATTGCAATATTAATCGTCGTTCTTATTTTTGTAAGGTTTAATGATAGAAATGTTTGGGAAGTTAATGCGTCTAATCTCAAAGATTCATTTCAAGTTATTAGTGGCAATGAAGCAGAAATTGCAGACTTAAAAGAATGGACGCAGTTTGAATGGGATACTTTGTACAGCTTTTCACCATATACTCCAAAGTCAACTATTTATAAAACAATAGGGTATAAATGGGATAACATAAATGAGACGTCTAGCGAAGGGATGAACCAAGTTGTATTTATGAATAATGGTAAAGTAGTATGCTATTTTTATGGTTATCCTGAAAACAATAAAATAGGATTTAATTTCGGTAGTTATGAAGGAAACTATATAAAGCTTACAAGTAGAACAAAATTGCCTTTTAAAATGACTACCGATAACGATGTAAGATACTTTGAGTATATAAATGAATAAGCAATTCCTTCTTCAAGTAACGGATGCTTATCTTCAATAAGATCTTCCGCAATCGGGCGCCATCCTGTCAGTAATTGTGTTCTTTCTTTTTGTTTAGGGCGAGATACTTTAATTAAGAGGGTTCGCCCTTTTGTATTCAAGTAAAAGGTCATGCTAATGCTTACTGACATAAACAGGTACATGGCTTAATGGATATTACTCTTAAAATACAAAGGAACTTTAATTTTATAATATGAGAAAATAGTGGTAGCCAAAATGGATTATAGTGTAAAATTACACGAGGCTATACTTGGTTATATCCAGCTAAAAGAAAGTATTTCTATCCTTGTTTAACTAAGGAATGAGCTAAACTATATAATAACTGATCCAATTAAGCTCAAAACATATTTAAAGTGGCTGTCCCAAAATAAAAACGTTTGGGATGACCACTATTTTTTTTAAAATGAATAAGAATCCTCTTTTACTAATTACTTAGCATTTTATTGTTTAATTTATCTTGTTCAACAATTTTCGATAGCTCAAGCAGCACTAGAAAAGGTTCTTGAAAATGTAACCTTGAGTATACCTGTAATCGATTCTATTGCAAGTGTATTTTACCTTAATACATTACACAAAATTATAAAAAAGGACTATTTCGGTGTATTGACAAATGCTTATGATGTAATTATTATAATTACATGTAATTAATTAAATTACAGGTTAATTTATTAATATAGGAGGAGCATAAAATGAAAATTGGAATTATTGGTGCAAGTGGTAAAGCAGGAAGCCTTATTCAAAAGGAAGCTGTTGAAAGAGGACACGAAGTTACTGCCATCGTCAGAGATGCATCTAAAGTACAAAACAAACAGGTTGCAGTAGTAGAAAAAAATATTATTAATTTAAAATCACAAGATGTTGAACAGTTTGATGTGGTAATAAATGCATTTAAAGCTGCTCAAGGACAAGAACAACAGCATATTGAAGCTGGTAAAGTTCTAATCGAAGCATTAAAAGGTGCTCCAAATACAAGATTGATAGTCGTTGGGGGAGCAGGAAGTCTGTTTATGGATGAGGCAAAAACAGTTCGAGTAATGGAAACTCCTGATTTTCCTGAAGCCTACCTTCCAACAGCTACCAACATGGGCAAAAATCTAGAGGAACTAAAAAGTATAAGCGTTATCCAATGGACATACATCAGCCCAGCAGGATTTTTTGATCCTGAAGGTAAACGTACTGGATCTTATCAAAAAGGTGGAGATCAATTAATCTTCAATTCAAAAGGTCAAAGCTATATAAGTTATGCAGATTACGCAATTGCGGTTTTAGATGAAATTGAAAATCCACAGCACATAAACGAACGTTTTACTGTCGTTGGCGAAGCGGAGTAAGAAGTGACGGCGTAAAAACAGTCTTTTTTTATCAAATAGTCTTAAAAGGAGTTTTTTAATATGAATCAAAAGGAACTTGCTCTTATCTATGTGTGGGATGCATACTGTGGCTGGTGTTACGGGTTCTCGAAGAGTATCCGAGCCTTTCATGAGAACCACCCCGAATTACCCCTGACCATATTGTCTGGAGGTTTGTTTGTTGGCGATCGTAAACAGCCAATTGGGGCATTCCCATACATCCCAGAAGCACACAAGCGAATCAGCCAGCTTACCGGTGCAGAGTTTGGAATCCCTTATCAAATGTTGTTGAAAGAAGGTACTTTCGTCATGGACTCCGAAGCGGCGGCTATCGGCTTTTCTGCATTGCGTTTCTTCGCACCAGAACGTGCAGTGCACTTAGCCTCGTCCTTGCAGCGTGCGTTTTATTACGAAGGCAAGAGTCTCAGTGACCCAGCAACTTACCGAGAGATCTCCAATGCTTATAATCTTGACCCAGAGGCAGTTCTGGCACGGATCGAGGACCCGGCTTCCGCCAGAGCTGTCCACGCAGACTTCATCAAGGTTGAGCAGATTGATGTCCATAGCTACCCTACGCTCCTTTTGCAGAAGGGTGACGAATTTATCGGGCTTGGCGGGGGTGTTATGACCACCGAGAAACTAGAGGCTCGCCTGGAAAGTGTCATTTCATGACTTGAATCCTTAGTCCCCTTCCGAATAAAACGTAGAATCGTGGTTGTCTACAATATCGGTATTTTTGGTGGATCGCTGGCCTGTGGTTTTATTTAAGCGCATCAATGCTTATGCACTTCCATGGATAGCGTTTGTACTCATTCTAATATCATTTATTTTCATATGGAATGGATACCGAACTGCCTTTCCAAGAACGAACCCGTAATCGCTCGTATTCTTTTTAACGATAGATTAGATTGGTTTAATGAACATAACCCTTACAAAAGACCTTTGTGGATTGTAGAGTATGGAGGCGAAATTTGTGGTTGGGTAAGTCTTCAATCTTTCTACGGAAGACCTGCTTATAATGCAACTGCTGAAATAAGTATTTATCTTCATGAAGATTTTAGAGGTAAAGGACTTGGGAAAAAGATTTTAAACAAAGTGATAGAGGAATGTCCTAGGTTTGAAATTGATACCTCTTGGATTCATCTTTGGACACAATGAGCCTAGTTTTGGACTGTTTTCAAGTTTTGGTTTTGAGAAGTGGGCTCATTTGCCAGAAGTCGCTAAATTAGATAGAATTAAGAGAGATTTGAATATCCTCAGAAAAAAGATTTCTTAACCTTAAGAATTTTAATTCTTCAACTGACGGGTGCCTTTACGAAATAACAAAAGCCTCATTTCTCACTAGTACCGAGAAATGAGGCTTTTGTTATTTGGATTCTCTTCAACATTGTAAATCCTCATTTTCCTGATGCCTCCCCCATATGAAGGGAGTTGTTTTTAAGTTAGATGTGCAAAATAGCGCATAAATTGACAGTCTGCCGGAGCCAATGAAGGAGAATAATTAAAGACCAAAATAACGTTTTGCGATTTCATGAAATAATTGTTTATCAATCTCTTTTTTCTTCGACTTTCCATCCACACATTCAGTAAAAGAAGTGTCTGTTAATGTCATAGTCCCTTTATCCGTGAATTTGGTAATTAACGGCTTCTTATTAAATTTTGATTCTGGATGTTCAGTGTTGATTTTTTGCACTTCATTTAATTCAGATAAATCCTTTATGACTTTTTTAGAATCAAAAGCATAACCTATTTTCCAATCTGTATCCTTATGCTTTAATTTCATATAAAAAATGGAATCCCCATGTTCACTATCTATATTTTCCACTTTAAATTCACCGTTATTAGATGTTACCGTCTCTCCATTTAATGGAACAAGTTTTAAGGGTGAGCTTCCACCAAATCCAATATCCACTATATAGAAATGCCCGTTATGTTTGATCATATTAGCCACATGGGTTTTTCCCATAGTACTCCATTTTTGACTACTATAGTTGTATCTCATAGCAAGGATTAAATTTGTATTAAAGCCATTTTCAATTAAGAAGAAGTAAAAAATAGAATTTAGTTCATAACAAAGACCGCCTTCGTTTTGTTCTATTATTTTTTTTATCAAATTCTCTCTCGTAATTTCATTTGTCCTATTCTCTACAATACATAAATTTTCAAACGGGATTGCTTTTGCTGCCTTTTCGAGAACAGCATTTAAGTTTTCAAATGTAATTACTTTGTCACATGGGATTCCTAATCTTTTTCGGAATAGTCTATTTAAATTCGTCATTTTAATTCAATCCTTTCTACGATAAATGACTGACCTAGTATACCATTGATATACTGGGTTACGGGAGCTTTTCTACAAAAAGCTATTTGAAGTGATCTATAACAAAACCAGCTAATAGAAGCTCATTCTTATTCCATTTAAGGGCGCGACTCTTGAAAAGAAGGGTCTTTTTTTCTGATTGGATCCCGGATAAGTTTTTTATTAACAACTGGTTAGATATAGAGGGAATATTTAGGGCTTTAAAGAATGAATTAGCTTGAAGAATTGACATTGTAAGGAGTGATGTAAAGGCCTGTTATCACGGTGAAATTGGCTAAAGGAAGAACCATTAAACAAAAACAACAATTTGTTGAAGCAATTACAAATGAAGCAGTTAAATCATTAAATGTAAATAAGGAATGGGTTACAGTAATTTTTGATGAATACGATAGGGAAAACTGGGCTTCAAACGGACAACTACATTCCCTTAAATTTGGTGAGGGATTTGGAAAGATAGGAACAGAAAAATAGTTTCTAATACTTAGATCTTCAACAATCTGGCGCAAGAATTGAAAAAAACGGACTGTTTCAGCAGTCCATTTTTCTTGAACTTTAATCAGTTAAAGTGCAGGTTTCTTGAAAAAGGAAAATGATTGATTAGAAGAAAAAAGATAGCGAGGATAAATAGTACATTATAAATGCAGAGGAGAAAACATTTAAGTTCCATTTTATAGGAGAGTGTACTGGAGGTTCAATAAATCTTGAAGAAGATGAAATTATTGACAGTAACTGGGTGAAGGTGGATGATTTGGTAAACTTTAACGATGATGAACTTCGCAATCCAAGTGTAATAAAACAAATAGCAAATTGTCTTGTTAATAAAAGTTTCCACCCGATTAATGTATTTCATAAACAAATTGAGTAAAATTCCTTGTTTAACAAACGGGCGAAATCCTGTAATAAGGATCAGCGCTTTTTTCATTTTAGGGCCATTTAATGGGGCAACACCTTTAGAGAAAACTGGAAATTCATATTAAAAAATAGATAAGATTGTGAAGGATGTACTTAAACTATCGTGCAGTATTGTTTAATAAAGTTGTTATAATAGAAATGATAATCTTAACAGTAAAAAGGAGAAAAAATGGGGAAAATAAAGGCTTGGGCGAAGAATTTAAAGCGACAAATATTCATTCTTTATTTTGCTTACAAAGATGAAAGAGTACCTTGGTATGCTAAGGTATTTACAGCTTGTGTTGTAGCATATGCGTTCAGTCCTATTGACTTAATACCTGACTTCATACCGATTCTTGGTTATTTAGACGATGTAATTATTGTTCCGTTGGGAATTATGTTTGCATTAAAGATGATACCCAAAAGTGTAATATCTGACTGTGAAGTTAAAGCAGAAGAAATGATGAAAAATGGTAAGCCAAAGAATTGGATAGTTGGTTCACTAATTGTTTTGATTTGGAGCTTAATTATCTTATGGCTTATTGTAAAGGCATATCAGTTATTCAACGAATAGGGTGCGTTAGTTCAACAAGAATTAAGTGACTTTAAGACTGAGGTCAAATTTAGTTGTTCCATTAAAGGGCGCTATCCATTAACTGAACTGCGCTCTTTCTTTATGTATAGGGTAGATAATGGAGGAAACCGAAAGAGTAGAATACTGGATTAGATTATTTGTAAAGTGTTTCACAGGGAGTTGAAGAAGGATAGTAATCCAAGGCACTCTAAAGAGCCCGTTTTTTATATAAAAAACAGGCTCTATTATATTTCGAGAATTAAAAGATAATGGATGAGTTCAGTTTTAAATCTATATTAAATTACATTTTCTTTATCCATGTTTATTCTATTTTTTATGAAATGCATTAATTGCTTTACGTAATCTTCTGGCTGTGTCGTTTGATTTTGCATCCAATGTATCGCAGCTCCATAAAGTGCCCAGCTTAACATCACCGTAAATGCCTCTACCTCAGTTTTGTTTTGGTTAGCCCATTGCTTTTGAGCCCACTTTGAAAAAAAGGCTTGAAGTTCCATTTTAAAAATCGTTTCTATCTGGGGTGTAAATGCCTCGTAACTTCGCTGACATTGGTTGCTGATCGAAGTTAGGAACTTAATGATTGATAAGAAAATAGCTTTAATGGTCTCTTCGTTAATTACCTCATGTGCACCTACTTCTTGAATGACTTCTCTCATAAAACTTTCACTTATAACCTTTTCAAGCAAGTCATATTTGTCAATGAAATGAGAATAAAAGGTTGCACGATTAACCGTTGCAGCAGTTGTTATATCTTTAATGGTGATGTTTTTAAAGTCTTTTTTCATTGATAACTCGATAAATGCATCCATAATGAGCTTACGAGTGCGAAGTATACGTGGGTCGATTTGTTTTTCCATAAAAATTGCTCCTTTTTTTAGACATTTTTATCAATATGTTGTTTAAGCAATATATGTTTTATTTTGTCGGTTGCTTCAAGTTTTCCAACTTGATATATTGATTGTACAACAAATGTTGTTTAAACAAAAGATGTTGGAGTGAAGAAAATGAAAATAACGATTTTTGGTGCAAATGGTCAAATTGGTCATCTTCTTGTGAGTCTTGCACTCCAGGCTGGATATGGTGTTACTGCCTTTACAAGACGACCCAATGCTTTAATGATAGAACATAAAAAACTGCAAATTGTAGTTGGATCTTTAACAGACCGAGAAAAATTAAAAGAGGCAAACGTAGGAAGTGATGCTGTGGTAAGTGCTCTTGGGCCAGCATTGTCAATGAAACGACAAGTTTCTGACCTCCCTATTACAGAAGCACATAAAGCAAT
This sequence comes from Bacillus sp. 1NLA3E, assembly GCF_000242895.2. Lineage (NCBI taxonomy): Bacteria > Bacillati > Bacillota > Bacilli > Caryophanales > Bacillaceae > Bacillus > Bacillus sp. 1NLA3E. Next base: position 2,962,418 of record NC_021171.1, on the reverse strand, counting down.
TATCTCCGTTATGGAGGAGTGCGGACCGAAAAGGTTGATTACGCTTGCAACACCTACGATCTCTGCAAAGGAAGATGTTAAACAGCTTGTTACTGAGTTACCGAGTAAAATGGCAAAGATATTATATCCCACTGGATTCGCTGAGATGAAAGCAATAGAGAAATTGCTTAAAAATTCTAAGCTTGATTGGACTGTTGTACGGATCATTAATCCAAATGTTAAAACAAATGGGAATGGTTATTCTGTATCGTTTGGTAATACGAAAGGTAAGATGAATGTTTCTCGTTTTAATGTTGCGAAATGTTTGCTTGAAGCTACGATGAAAGACGAATGGATTCATAAAATGCCAATCGTATTTAACAACTAGGTGGGGAAGGGAATGTGCGAATTTGAATTTGGAGTTTATTCATTAGGCGAACGAATACCTGATGCAAATGGCTTTATTTTAAAAATTAAAAAAGAAATAAGAATCTCAAAAGGGGAGAGAAATATGGGGATTTTAACTTATATTTTACAAGGAATTCTTGCCTTAATGTTTTTAATGGCAGGATTCGGGAAAGTAACAGGTTCTAAAATGCATGTTGAAGCTTTTACGCATTGGAGATTGCCACAATGGTTTAGAGTTGTAACTGGGATTGTTGAATTAGCAGGAGCTGTACTTTTAATCGTTGGATTTTGGACTTCAACTTCCGCGATGGCAGGAGCACTTTTACTTGCCATTACATGTGTAGGCGGCATCCTTACACATATTAGGGTAAAGGATTCCTTTAAGGATACTGCTATGATTCTATTCTTAGCTATTCTATCGTTTGTTGTATTTTTTCTTTATTTCTCGTAATAGTTTTATCTTCAACTAACTGGGTGATCTAGGGGATAAAAAATGATTGAAGGGCAAAATATTTGTGCGATATGCGATACATTTTGGAGGAAAAGATTATGAAAATATTAGTTACAGGTGCAACAGGAAAATTAGGTTCAAAAGTCGTGGAGTTGTTATTAAAAACCATACCGGCAGATCAATTAGCAGTTAGTGTTCGCAATCCGGAAAAAGCAGAAGGATTAAGAGCGCACGGGGTCGAAGTCCGGCAAGGTGATTTTGATAAACCGGAAACACTGGATGCTGCTTTTGCTGGAATTGACAAGTTGTTAATTGTATCTTCGTCTGAAGTGCGGCTTGGAGGCGATGAAATAAGAATGAGGCAACACGCCAATGCAGTTGCTGCCGCTAAGCGCGCCAACGTTAAATTTATTGCGTTTACCAGTGCGCCTAAAGCCAGAAATAGCGACTTTTTCCTTGCTCCAGTTTATAAAGCTACGGAAGAGGCTATCGTAAAAACAGGCATTCCTTATTCATTTTTGAGGAATAACTGGTATCTGGAAAATGAAATTGGAAGTATTCAAGCAGCTATGGCTGGTGCTCCCTGGATAACGGCGACCGGAGATGGAAAAGTAGGTTGGGCGCTCAGGCAAGATTTGGCGGAGGCAACTGCCAACGTACTGACTGGAAACGGACATGAGAACACGATTTACGAACTTTCCGGTGAACTTATGACACATAAAGATTTATTCTCTACCCTTGAAACTATATTAGGAAAAGAGATTTCTTTTCAACAGGTGGATGATGACACATATGCCGAGATTATGAAAGGTGCGGGAGTTCCTGAAGCCTTCCTTCCTATGCTTATTAACACACAAAAGGGCATTCGTGAGGGTGGATTAGAGGTTGAAAGTAACGATTTGGAAAAACTGCTTGGTCGCCCTGCCGTTCCGATGAAAGAGGCTTTAACCCAAATTGTTAGCCAAATCTCCCACGCAGCCAATTAAGTTATTACAACACTTAGAAGTAGTATGGTTTGTTATTTTTCATGAAGCTTAGGAATTATGATAATGAAGTTAATTCAAAACAATTCGTTTTTTTAGACCATGGAGGAAGAAATCCTGACAAATGAAAAATAAAATATTGGAATTATCTTAGGAAGCACTCGTCAGGGTCGAGTTAGTGCCTGAAGTTGGAGAATGGGTAAAAGGAATTGCTGACAAACGTGGAGATGCAAATTATGAAATTGTCGATATAGCTGATTACAATTTGCCGTTTTTCGGCACAACCGATGGAACAGAATCTGGAATAGCAGCCTGGAGTGCAAAGGTTGCCAGCTTGGATGGATTCGTATTTATTGTTCAGGAATACAATCACAGTATTATTGGAGCATTAAAAAATGCACTTGATATTGCCAATCGTGAAGCTTGGAATAACAAAGCCACAGGATGGGGGAACTGGTGGTGCTCGTGCAGCTGAACATTTACGAGGAATTTGTGGAGAATTATTCATTGCAGATGTGAAGACTCACCCAACATTATCTTTATTTACAGATTTTGAAAACTTTACAACATTTAAACCAGCTGAATTACATCTTCCTAATGTCAATTTGATGCTTGACCAAGTTATTTCCTTAGTCGTTAATAAAAAGGGGTACCCAAGAGAAATCTTATTCATTGGGTACCCCTTAATCTTTACTTAAAACACTTTCGTAGTCCAATCCTCACAATTCCAAACGTCGGTCGCAATTTCACGATAGAAATCAGGTTCGTGGGATACCATCAAGATACTTCCGCGATATGCCTTTAAAGCACGCTTCAATTCTTCTTTTGCGTCCACATCCAAGTGATTGGTAGGTTCGTCTAGAATTAATAAATTCGTTTCTGTGTTTAAAATTTTACACAATCGAACTTTGGCTTTTTCACCACCAGAAAGGACTTCGATTTTACTTTCAATATGTTTCGTCGTTAATCCACATTTTGAAAGAGCAGCACGAACTTCAGCCTGATTCATACTTGGGAACTCGCTCCAAATCTCTTCTATACAAGTGTTGTAGTTGGACTGTTTAACTTCCTGCTCAAAGTAACCGATGTATTGATACTCACCACGTTCTACTTTACCCGAAATTGGATTAATCAACCCAAGAATACTTTTTAAAAGAGTAGACTTACCAATACCGTTTGCACCAACGAATGCAATTTTTTGTCCGCGTTCCATTTTCAAATTCAGAGGCCGCGAAAGTGGTTCATTGTAACCAATAACAAGATCTTCAGCCGTGAAAATCCAACGGCTAGCTGCACGAGCTTCTTTGAAATTAAACTCTGGTTTTGGCTTCTCTTTCCCCAATTCAATAACTTCCATTTTGTCGAGCTTCTTCTGACGAGACATTGCCATATTACGAGTCGCCACACTTGCCTTGTTACGAGCAACGAAATCTTTCAAATCAGCAATTTCTTGTTGTTGACGCTTGTAAGCAGACTCTAGCTGTTGCTTCTTCATTCCATGAATTTTTAAGAAGTTATCATAGTCACCAACATAGCGATTCAACTCTTGATTTTCCATGTGATAGATCAAGTTAACAACATTGTTCAAAAATGGAATATCATGTGAAATCACGATAAATGCGTTCTCATATTCCTGTAAATAGCGCTTCAACCATTCGATATGCTGTTCATCCAAATAGTTCGTAGGCTCGTCTAGTAATAGGATTTCAGGCTTTTCTAGCAAAAGCTTAGCTAGCAAAACTTTCGTACGTTGCCCACCGCTAAGATCATCTACATCTCGATCGAGTCCAACATCGTCTAATCCTAGACCACGAGCAACTTCCTCAACTTTTGAATTAATTTGATAGAAATCATTACTATCTAAAGTTTCTTGTAGTTCTCCAACTTCTGCAAGTAATGCGTCGATATCAGCACCTTCATCACCCATTTTTGCATAAAGTTCATTGATTTCTGATTCTGTATCAAAAAGATATTGAAAAGCAGTACTCAAAGCATCACGCATCGTAGTACCTTTTTGAAGTACAGCATGCTGATCTAAATACCCAACACGAACCTTTCGTGACCATTCAACTTTCCCTTCATCGGGTTGCAGTTTCCCAGTAACAATATTCATGAAAGTAGACTTACCCTCACCATTTGCCCCAACTAGTCCAACGTGTTCTCCTTTTAAAAGTCGAAAAGACACATTATTAAAAATCGCACGATCACCGAAACCGTGGCTTAAATTTTGTACGTTTAATACGCTCATTTTTTTAACCCCTTATCTAAAGTCACATGAGGATATCTTACTAGATTTTAGCTTTTTTTTCTATCTTGAATTTATTTCTTGTGAAAAATGTAATTCGATTTTTGGGCTAAATTGAAGTCTGCCCCTTCTTGATTCAATAAGATTATAAAATTATATTATTTGGACGTATAACAATTTGGTAAGAGTCTATTATAAAACCGAACCTGGAGGAAAGATATGAGTTATTCCCATGTGGTAATAACTGTAGAAAAATGTAAGAATTGGTTGAGTTCTAAACTAAAATTTTCAAAACAGTGTAAACTCATCCAAACTCTAGTTGTTGCCACATATCCTCTACACATGTAGAGTGCGGGAAACATTTTGTAAATAACCTATATCAAAAACATAACAAATAATCATAAGTAAAATTTCAGCTTCAAATTAAGATAATTATCTTCTTGGTTTGCAGACTTTAGTTATTTAAAAGTACTAACAATAAAAAATGCAGTCCCAACCTTCGTTTGCAATGCTCCTGGTGGTGGCGGAAAAATTGCATTACAACCAAATTACCTTATTTCACAAAGTGCGGATAAAGTGGTATTACGGAATTTTGAAGGTGTGATAACGTACTACCCAAACCCTCAAAACTATATACCCGGCACAGCGGAAGGCTATTTTAAAGGTGTACCCCGATTATGAAAAGTACCAATCCAAAGTTGGTATATCCGCAATAATGAATGACTGTAAATTCACCCTCATTTGCTAATAACTTTTTTTACATCCTCAACAATCGGGCCAGATTGTGGAATAACAAGTGGAGAGAGAATTATTAATTGCGAAGAATTTCACTTAAACTAACGAACAGGTTAGCTTTAGAAGGAAATCGAATATTTTTAGCGAATTGATAATAAAAAACTCGATAAGAAGAGGTATTTCAATGGCAATAAGAAGAATGGGGAACTTTTTTGTAGACATTGAAAAAGGAAAAAAATATCTGGGGATAGATTCAGATAATATAAAAGGGTGTATCGAAGAATACAACACTGGTAATTACGAAGGTATTTTTGGAAATTACGGTTTTGGCTTTAAGGAAGATAACTTTGATTTTCTACATGAACTTACCAATGTAAAATCAATCTGGTTTTGGGAAGTTAATTTAAAAAATACAGAAGGTATTTATACTCTTGATTCCTTGGGGAGTTTTGGATTGCATGGGAAAAGAAATGGTATAAACTTTGCCAAATTTCCAAATTTAAAAGTTTTATCAACCGATTGGATTTCTAGTGATGAAAACTTAGAAAATTGCTTAAATATCCATGGCTTTTATCTATGGCATCACAAACCTAAAGAGAAGAATTTTGAAAAATACCACTTCCCACCATGTTCAAACGAAATCCAATTGAACTGGTCCAATGTAAGTGATTTAAATACTTTGAATGGACTAAAAGGAATCAAGAGATTTGAGATACACAGGTCACGAAATTTAGTCTCTTTAAAAGGTCTTGAAAAATATCAAGATACTTTAGAAGAAGTCATTGTAGATACATGTGGCAGGTTATCGGATTATAAATTTTTGGGAAAATTCCCTAAACTGAAATTTGTGAGTATTAATGGCAATGTTGTAATTAATAAAAATGATTGACGTTCTTCAACTACCATGAAAATAAACTTCTGTAACTTTGGGGAAAAGGGCACACTAAAGAAGACGCAGCTTATTCATTTTAAAAAAAGGGGAGAGCGCCTAAATAATTGGTTTTATTGAAGATAAGTTGACTGGATTAAGATGCTTCAGGTTCTTTTAATGTAACTGTGTATCCTAAACTTTCAAGTCTTCGTAGGGAATGCCGAACAATTGATTGCTCTTTCTGCTTATCAAAGTAGTCTTCGCCTAAGTCTACATACATTTCTTTTCGAGTTAAGAGATAATAAGAGATGCGTAACATGGCATGAGCGACTACAATTCCTGCTCGTTTCTTACCTTTTCGTGATGCTGTACGTCTATACAGTGCACCGAGATAGTTTTTAGATCCTCTTACAGAATGAGCTGCTTCAGTTAATGCTGATCTCAAATACTTGTTTCCTTTTTTGGTTTTAGCTGATTTCCTTTTTCCCGCACTTTCGTTATGTCCAGGAACTAGTCCTGCCCAAGAACACATATGAGCTACGCTTGGAAACTGTTTCTTAATATCAGTTCCGATTTCAGATAAGATCTGCTCAGCCATTCTTGTAGCTATGCCAGGAATAGAATCTAGTCGTTCTATATCTTCTTGGTATTTGCTTACTCTTTGTGCTACTTCTTCGTCTAGCATCTCAATTTGCTCAGTCAAAAAATCAATGTGTTTAAGAATGCTTTTTAACATAAGACGTTGATGTGGATTGATATACCCTTTAAGAGCGAGCTCAAGCTCTTCTTTCTTCTTTTTCATTGTACGTCGAGCAAAGTTTGCTAGTTTTTCAGGATTTTCTTCACCTTCGGCAATAGCGTTAAGCATATCCCGAGCTGAAACGCCCATGACGTCTGAAACAACAGACCCTAGCTTAATGTTTGCTCCTTCTAATACCTTTTGGATTCGATTATGTTGTCTAGCACGCTCTTCAATGATACTCCGCCGATAGCGAACAAGTTCACGCAATTCCCTTTGATTACGGTCTGGAATGAAACTAGCTTTGAGTAGACCATGACGAAGAAGTTTAGCGATCCATTCTGCATCCTTAACATCTGTTTTACGTCCTGGGACTGCTTTCATATGTTGGGCATTCACAACTAGAAACTCAATATCTTCAGCCTCTAGTAAATTCACAATAGGTTTCCAGTACACACTCGTACTCTCCATGGCAACATGGGTACATCTATGTTGTTTAATCCAGTCAACCAACTGTATTAGAAAAACAGTTTTAGTTGAAAACGTTTGAATCTCCTTTCCTTCTGGTGTCATAATACATGCAGTAATATTGTCCTTATGAACATCCATACCACATGCCCGTTCAATGACTACATCCATTGAAAACAACCTTTCTACGACTTTCATTATTGGAGGCTGGTGCAGCAACCAGAATAGGATTAATCTACCATGTGTGCTTCCTGTAAGGGAGCGACAGTCAGTGGTGCACCGTGGTCGTTGGAGTCAGACTAACGGATGGGCTCTAACGCACCATAGTTCATCGACCTTCCTCCCCCAGCCGTAGAATCAGTATTGACGGTTTTTTACCATTTTCATTCTCTGTGGTGAAGCGCTGATTTTGCGCTTCATGGATGGCTAACGGGCGCAAAAATTGCGTAACTAGAGGCTGTTAATAAGCAGCCCTTTTTTCTTGGTCTTTAATAAGTTGAAGGACAGTTTAGTTGAAGGTGAAAGAACACCCTAATGCACATTTAACTTCTATTGCGAGTACAATAAAAAATATTATTTAGGCAACCCTATCAATATAAAAATATGGGAGTGGTTGCGATGAATAAAGTAGTGCTAATGTTAATCATGGTATTTTTCTTAACTGCTGGTAATACTTCGGCTGCTAAAGTTACAGCAGTAGGAGGAGGGAGATATGAAGTGAAGGACCAAGCTACAAAGATGTTTATATATGACACAATGCAGGTATGGATGCGTCATAGCTTAGACGATTATTATCATAATAAATATCATGCAGACTCCATAAGTTGGGGAGAGCTAAAACCAGAAGGAATTCATGTTTGGATAAAGCAGTTTGAGCCTACTGAAAACATCAGCACGTATACCCATCTTATAAAAATCTCTTTACAATATGATAAATTAATTATCAATGACAAGAAAGAAATTAAAACAAAGGATACATTTACTTATGCAGTTAACGCAGATTTACTTTCACTTTGTCCTGAATCAGGTAAATCTGAAAAGGAATTTAAATTAATCAATTCTTATCATAAAGTGCGACCATAGCTGGTTGCGCTTTTATTTGTTAATGTTATAGACAAAAGTTAATGATTAATATGAAAAGATTGAGTAATAAATGGCACCTTGTTCAGCTAATGGGCGCGATTATCGAAAGATGATCGCGTTTATTTCATGTTTAGAGTCAGATTTTTTAACAATACGATTTAGAAAAACTGGTAAGGGTGTAGGTGTTGTGAAGGTTTTCAGCAGTTTAGTAAAACAAAAAGGTATGGTAAAATAAATTTACAAAAAATTCTAAAAGGGAGATAAACCATGGATACTTTTATAATTAAAGAACTTCAATCACAAAATGAAATGCTTGAAGCATTTCCAGTAATGAAACAGTTACGTACTCACCTTGATGAAAATACATATCTTGAATTAGTAATAGAAGCTCAAGAAAAAGATAGATATAAAATGTTTGCTTTATTTGATGGTGATGAAATTGTTGCGGTGACTGGTTTTAAGCCAATGATAACACTTTATTATGGGAGATTTGTTTGGGTATGTGATTTAGTTACAGATAATAATAAGCGTTCTAAAGGATACGGTGAAAAACTACTTACATATGTTCATAAATGGGCAAAAGAAAATAATTATGAAAATATAGCCTTATCATCGGGATTACAGCGTAAAGACGCACATCGTTTTTATGAAGATAAGATGAAATATGACAAAGTAAGTTATGTATTTAAGAGGTCTTTAAAATAGGTGCTTTTTTATAACGGGTCAAGTTAGTTTATAAGGAAATCTCCTGTCTAAATGTATAATGATAATAAAAGGGGGGATTTTATTTGGAAGGAATTCCGATGAAACTGGAAATATTACTAGATGAAGAAATTGATGAACAGGAGTTTGTTGATATAATTAATCGCTATTACAAGCAAGAATGCTACATTTATGCGGTTATTCCTGAATATGAAGAAGAACTTCTAAATGAGCTTTCTAATGATTTTATTGAATTTAATAAATTCCCGTTACCACGAGGTTTTCCAAGGGAAATGGGGCATTTAGGATATATTAAAGACAATCAAAAAAAATATGTTTACGAATTTTATTTAAGGTCTACCACAATGGATTATTTGGTATTTTCCGAAACTGATGTATCAGAACAATTAGGTACATTAACCAAGAAGAGTGTTGATATATACAAAATATTTGAATCTAATAGGATTCCTCATATAACCATTGGTCCCGATGGTCAATGGCTAAATGTCCTTAAGTATTGATATTAAAACCTAGTTCAACTAACAGTGGCGTTAGTTAGTTGAACTAGAATCTAAGTTATTCAATTAAAGGGCGCGATTGTTGAAAAGAAAGACTATTTCTTATGCAAGAATTAGGTAACCACTACTACATCATTCACTATTCAAAGCCACGTTGATTGTGGAAACAATGCACCCTAGAAAAAATAAAAGTCAGAAAAATTTAAAAGCGTCAAACACTTGGAAACAAGAGTTTGGCGCTTTTTCAATTTTGTTGACCCAGACTACGATCAGGTGAAAATCAACATTTATCGCACATTTTAATTTTGACTCTGTAGGTTTTAGTAGTTTTTTGTAGGTCTCATTTTAAACTAAGAATATTCACAAAAGTAAAGGCGATAACAAAGGGCTACTAATTTAAGGAGGATTTTAAATGAAGAAGTTTGGTCTTGCTTCGCAAATTTTTGTTGCACTTGTACTCGGTATTGTTCTTGGTGCTTTATTTCATGGTAATGAAACAGTCATGGCCATTATCGCTCCGATTGGCGATATTTTTATTCGTTTAATCAAAATGATTGTTGTCCCGATTGTCATCGCTGCATTAGTAGTCTCAATAGCGGGAGTTGGCGATATTAAAAAACTAGGGAAATTAGGGGGGAAGACCCTTCTATATTTTGAGATTGTCACGATCAGTGCTATTGCGATTGGATTGCTGTCGGCAAACTTGTTCCATCCGGGCTCTGGTTTAGATACAAGTAATCTTGAAAAAAGTGATATTTCAAAATACGAGGCTACAACGAAAACAGTTGAAAGTCATGGCTTTGCGGACACGATTGTCCATATTGTTCCGAAAAATATATTTGAATCCATGGCTCAAGGGGATTTGTTGCCAATTATTTTCTTCTCAGTGTTTTTTGGTTTAGGAATTGCGGCTATAGGGGAAAAAGGAAAACCTGTCCTTGGGTTTTTTGAAGGTATATTGGATGCGATGTTTTGGGTGACAAATCAAGTGATGAAGTTCGCACCATTTGGTGTGTTTGCGTTGATTGGAGTGACTGTTGCTAAATTTGGGATATCTTCATTAATCCCTTTAGGGAAATTAGTGGTGGCTGTGTATTTAACAATGATATTTTTTGTATTCGTTGTTCTTGGAATAATTGCAAAAATGTCTGGGACAAGTATATTTATTCTAATAAAAGTGTTAAAAGAAGAACTAATATTGGCTTTTACAACCGCAAGTTCAGAGGCTGTTCTACCAAGGCTTATGGACAAAATGGAGAAGTTTGGTTGTCCGAAATCGATAACTTCATTTGTTATTCCAACAGGTTATACGTTTAATTTAGACGGTTCATCCATTTATCAAGCACTAGCTTCACTTTTTGTTGCCCAAATGTACGGGATTAATCTATCATTGACACATCAAATTACATTGTTATTGGTGCTAATGTTAACTTCAAAAGGAATGGCCGGTGTTCCGGGTGCATCATTCGTTGTCGTTTTAACAACACTTGGTTCTATGGGGTTGCCAATAGAAGGTGTCGCATTTATCGCAGGTATTGATCGCATTTTAGACATGGTACGAACAGCGGTAAATGTTTTAGGGAATTCATTAGCGACGATTGTCATGTCAAAGTGGGAAGGTGAATTTGATGAAGAAAAAGCGAATGCTTACATTAATTCAACTAAGCAGGCAGAGGTTGCGTAATATATAACGAAATTGAACCTTATGGTGAGTTTATCGGTGGTGATAATAGTATCTGTTTTGAAAAAACAATTTTGTAGAGAAGCTGACACCATTCCTTTCTTTTTTGTCAGGTACGTCAAGGTAGATATGGTAAAAGGTTTCTTCAACTATTGGGCGCTTTCCTTTAAATAAGGATTGCGTTCTTTTGTATTATAGGACCATTTAACAGAACAATACCTTTAAAGAAAAATGGGTCCTAGTATTAAAGTTTAGAAGGAATTGTGAAATTCTTAACAAATTCTTTTATTTACAAATAACAAAACTATCAAATCCTAATATATGGTAAAATTAAACATATGCGATTGTGAAATAAAAGCAGTCGCTTTTTTGAGTTTAACTATTTTTTCACACTAGACAAATAATTACATACAACAGAAAGGATTCAAATGAAAAACACAAAAAAATTATTTAAATTTCTCGGCTTAATTACTATATTACTAGTAATAACACTTTTTCGTCCCACATGGACTCAGCATATAAAAGGCAATAATAGTATAAGCACATTAGAACAAGTAGAGATAAATGGAAGCAGTCACGAAATAATGATACGTGGCAATGATAAGGATAATCCAGTTATTCTTTTTGTACATGGAGGACCAGGAACTTCAGAAATACCGTATGCTGATAAATATCAGGATTTATTGGAGTCAAAATTTACGGTCGTTAATTACGATCAAAGAGCAAGTGGAAAATCATATCATTTTTTTGAGGACTATTCTAACCTTACACCAGGCTTATTGGTAGAGGACTTATTGGCTATCACGGATTATGTAACAGAACGTCTTGGTAAAGAAAAGGTAATACTTATTGGTCATTCTTATGGTACATATATTGGAATGCAAGCTGCCCAAAAAGCCCCTCAAAAATATGAAGCATATATTGGTATTGGACAAATGAGTGACACAATAGAAAGTGAGATTGACAATTTAAATTACACTATTGAAAAGGCACAAAATGCTGGAAATACGGATGATGTTTTATATTTACAAGGATTAACTGAAAAAATCAAAAAGGGCGATATGTTTACCCCAAGGAATTATGTTATCAAATATGGTGGAGCTACAAGACTTATTGATAACCCTGATGGTGATAACATAGGTATGTTATTAAGTAGTGAATATAACTTATTAGATGTAATCCGTTATAACTATGGGTTAACCTATTCACAAAATATTTTGTTAAAGGATTTAACGGAAAATCCATTACCTTCCATGGTGAAAAAACTTGAATTACCGCTCTATATTATCATGGGAAAATATGATTATATGACTTCTTCTAATGCAGCAATAAAATACTTTGAAATGATTGAAGCCGATAAAAAGGAATTTATTACTTTTGAACAATCAGCTCATTATCCACAGTTTGAGGAGAAGGAAAAATTTTATCAATGGATGTGCGATTCGTTTTTAAAATAAATAGGGTACTATTTTCATACCTGAAAAGAGTTTGTGAAGAATTGTACTTTAAGCTAACGAGGTTCGTTGATCCAAGATGGATTCACGCACCCGTTTGTTGAAACTATTGTACTAAAGTAAGCAGTTGAGTAAGGGCGGTTATTAGTAATGAATTTCTGAGTATTTAAATATAAAAATGATTTAGGAGGTACTATGAACTTTTTTCTTAAATTATTGGCTTATGTTGTCTTTGTAATCGGGTCACTATACTTCTTCTTTGGAAAAAATAATTCCTCCGAGAAACAAAGGAGAAAACAAATAGGGATAATAATGTTAGTAAGTATTTTAATATTAAGTTACTATTATTGGTTTCCTAATTAAATCATCATATTCCAATAAGGAACGGTGTTTCAAAAACAACTGAGTGTCATTTTTCCTTCTTTAATATCGGGTAGCTTACCTGGAACAACGGTGATGCACTTTTCTTATTTAAGTAAAGGGAAGTTTGGTTGAATAAGGAATAGGAAAATATAGTAAAGAAAACTCGCCAGTATAATTCGGCGAGTTTTGCTTTTTTATTTGCTAATAACAAAACAATTGTCATTTTGGTTTATGACTTCAAAACGGGCAGAAGAGTTAAAAATTCTTTACTTAGAGTAAACTCTAAGTATTACTCTTCATTTGTATCACAAATTAATAGAGAGAAGAAATGATATATCAGATTTAATGGAGGCGGTTATATTGACATATTCTATTGGAGAATTTTCTAAAATCGTTGGGTTAAGCGACCATACATTGAGGTTTTATGAAAAAGAAGGGTTAATAAAAGTAAGCAGGAACGATAACAATGTCAGAATCTACTCGGATGAAAATAAATTATGGATTGAATCTTTGCTCCACTTGAAAAATACCGGTATGTCACTAAAAGACATGAAACAATTTGCCACGTGGGGGCATATTGGAGATGCAACAATGGAAGAACGGTTAGCTTTACTTAAAAATCATCGCAAAAAAGTAGTCGAAGATTTGAAGAGGCTTCGTCAAAGTTTAGAGCATCTGGATAATAAAATTAATTTTTATGAAAATGAATTAGGAGACTGTTTCTCTACAAATTAAGCAACCATTTGTTTTTTTCATTTGCGAATAAAATAAAAATAAAAAAACACTTGCCTTAGAGTGCTCTCAAGGGATTAACCTTTTCTTGCACCATTTAAATACATGAAGAGTTGATAACCCTTTACAAAAATAGTGCGAAACTAAGAAGAACATATAAATAAACATATAGAAAGAGGTTAAAAAATGAACACAAAATATAGCAACGTATTTGAATCACTTACATTTAAAACTGGTATCACGATTAAAAATAGAGTCGTTATGGCACCAATGACAACTTGGAGCAGTAATGATGATTACACCGTTTCAGATGAAGAAGTGAACTATTATAAAAGAAGAGTCAATGGAGTAGGACTTGTTATCACTGGCTGTACACATGTTCAACCAAACGGTATAGGTTTTACGCATGAATTCGCAGCTTATGACGATAAATTTATTCCAAGTCTACGGAAACTGGCGGATGCGGTGAAAAGTGGAGGAGCTCCTGCGTTACTTCAAATTTTTCATGCAGGAAACAAGGCATTGCCTTCTTTAACACCAAATGGTGAGGTGGTTAGTTCCAGTGCTTTAGGGACTGAAGCTACTGCATTTGCTCCTACAGTATTCCCTAAAGAACTTTCACATGATGAAATAATAGAAGTGATTCATGCGTTTGGAGAAACAACTAGACGAGCTATTGAAGCTGGTTTTGATGGTGTTGAAGTTCATGGTGCACACGGATTTTTACTTCAAAACTTCTTCTCTCCTTTCTTCAATAGACGTAAGGATGAATGGGGTGGCTCTCTAGAAAATCGCTTGCGTTTCCTATTGGCAGTCATTCAGGAAATGAAAAATGTGATTAAGAATCATGCAACAAAGCCATTTATTTTCGGATACAGAATATCACCTGAAGAACAAGGCGGTTATGGGATGGAAGATGCCTATGAATTAATTGACCGTTTGGTTGAACAGGAATTGGATTACATCCATGTATCGCTTGATGATGTATCTTCAAAACCACGAGGCATTGAAGATGGAAAAACACGGCTTGAATTAATTGTTGAACATGTAAACGGCAGAATTCCTCTAATGGCTGCTGGTTCTATGGTAACTGCTGATGATGTCGCATCAGCATTAGATAAAGGTCTATCCCTAACAGCAGTTGGTCATACGTTAGTCATGAATCCAGATTGGGTAGAAAAGGTTCAGAATGGAAAAGAAACTGAAATTAAGTCAGCAATTAAGACTTCTCAAGTGAGCGATCTTGAGCTTCCAGAAAAACTTTGGGGGATCATTCAAGCTTCAGGTCCATGGTTTAAGATTGAAGATTAAAATTGAAAAGAAAATTTACTGTTTTTTATTACGTTTGTATTGAATGGAATACGATGAATGATGTTAACATCAAGGGTGTGCTTTATGGTATTGCTGCTGTTCTTCCGTCTATGAAAGAAAGAAAAGAAGGTCATATCATCTGCCATCGTTGAAGATAGCAAAATTGGAATCGAGCATGCAAGCATTGCTCGTGCCATTGCATTTGCAACTGAACAACCATCAGATGTAGCGATTAATGAGCTGATTGTCCGTCCAACCATTAAAGAACTCTAAAAAGAAAGTCTTTGTAATGAGGCAGCCTCACTTTTTTGGGGCTGCTTATTTTGTATTTAAGACATTAATACAATTAAAATGGAGAATGAATTTTAAGCTTTGTGAAGCTTTGTACTTAAACAAACATGTTCTTAAGATTTTCAGCAATAGGGCGCATATGGGCTATTTAGTTCAATTTGGTAAGATGATTGTGCTAAATCATCTTCTGTTAATAAAAGTATGGTACCATCCAAATCACTATACCTTTGAGAACTTTCAGGGCGTTTTTTTTCCTTTTGATAAGAAAAAAGAACATAAGGGAAATTCTATGATATCGTTAAGAGATTAATTATTAAAAAAGGTATGAGGAGAATAAAAATTATGGGAAATACAGCATTAATAATTATTGACTTGCAAATTGGTGTTCAGCCTGAAAATGTTCCGCTTTATAACTTAGCCAATGTATTAAATGGGGTTAATCAAAGAATTCGTTTATTTAGAGAAAAAAACAATCCTATAATTTTTGTCCAACATAATGATAGTGATCTAGTTCTAAATTCTCCAGATTGGAAGCTATTTTCAGAGCTTGATGTTAAAGATACAGATATCTATATCAACAAAACACATGCAAACTCATTTTTCCAGACTGATTTGAATGAACAACTAAGGAAATTAAATATAAATAAACTTGAAATTTGTGGCGCGCAAACTGAATATTGTGTAGATACAACTATTAGAATGGCTCATGGATTAGGATATAAATTATTTATGAAAAAAGGGTTAACTACCACCCTTAACAGTGAACTTCTAGGAGCTAAAACAATCATTGAGCATCATGAGAATCTCTGGAATAATAGATTTTTAACTTTTTTATAGAAAAGAATTGTTTTTATCAAAATGAGTAGTTCTTAAAAAGACCCTGTTCCGTGGGCGATAAATTTAAAATTGGTTTAAACTTAAAAGGTAGTGGTTGGATGAAGGTAAGTAAACAAAACGCAGAACATTACATATGGGGAAATATTTGTGATGGCTGGCATTTAGTGAAAAATAAAGACTTAAGTGTAATTCACGAACGTATGCCCCTTAACACTTCAGAAATAAGGCATTATCATAATCAAGCACGTCAATTTTTCTTTGTTTTATCTGGTACTGCAACAATAGAAATTAATGGGAAACGTACAACTTTAAACACTAATGAGGGAATAGAAATACCACCTCTAATTTCACACCAAATGATTAATGAATCTAATGGAGATGTAGAATTTTTGGTAATATCATCACCTAATAGTAGAGGCGATAGGATTTTGACAGATAAATAAATTGATTTTTTATTAAACTAATGGGCGCATTATTGGGGACCTGCTGGTTCATTTACTTGGATAGGGTACTGGGTGGGCGCAACTTTTTCTTACGTTTATTCGTTGTCTTCAATTGTTTGTATGTTTTTAAATAAAGAATAGAGTAATATTTTATTGAGGGTAATTAACTTATTTTTAATTTCGGGTTCACATTTTCCAATATCCGTTCAAAAAATTAAAGGATCTCCAAAGATAAATGGTAAAATATTTCAAAATGGGGTATTTTCTTGAACATTAAAGACATTAAAGCAGGTCAAGTAATCACCTTTTTATTAATTTTAATCACAATCTCACCGATAAATTTTATTGTACTTAAATTAGAATTAGGTTTTCTTGAATCATTTTTTGTGTTTTTAGTGTTGGGGACACCAGCCTTTTCTTTAATTAAGTATATTGAAAAACGTTATCAAAATAGGCAATGGATGCAACAAAGAGCTTCCGCATTATTATTGATGTTGGCTATAGGCATGTTCTTTGTTGGACTAATTTTATTCAATATTGGCTTAAGATAGGTTCTCAAGACGACTCTTGTTCATTATACAAAAGAATGTTAATTCTTTCTCAAGTAATGGGAAATTGTAATTTGTTAATGTTGATCCGACAGCCTTTTTTTAGTTTGTGAAACAATATACTCAAATTAACGGGTCCAAGAGCTAAAGAACAATTGAGCTGATACAGCTCTTTTTTCTTTTTCAAATTGAAGGGAGAGTAATTAAATGAATTCAACTGAAGTTTATTTAAAAACTGTTAAAGAAGATAATGAACATTTAAGAAATTTAATTTCTAAACTTGACGAACACTTATCCAGTCTCTATCCGAGTGAAGGTATCTTCGGAATAGACTTTAACGATTCAAAAATAAACGACATAACATTCGCTGTTGCATACATTGGAGATAGTCCAGTCGGGTGCGGAGCAATACGTCCATTGGACTCCGAAAACATCGAAATAAAGAGATTTTATGTTGATACAAATTATAGAAAAAAAGGCATTGCTACAAAATTATTGAAGTTCTTGGAGAAGAAAGCTGAGATTTTAAACTTTAAAACTCTGCTATTAGAAACTGGAAATGAACAACCAGAAGCAATTAGTCTTTATCAGAAAAACGGATATAACGAAATTGAACCTTATGGTGAGTATATCGGTTGTGATAATAGTATTTGTTTTGCAAAAAGAATTTTTTAGAGAAGCTCATACCATTCCTTTCCTTTTTGTCAGATACGTCAAGGTGGCTGCTTTACTTCAATAAGGAGTATAGCTATTTTTTTAAGGCTTCTTTTTTTAAAAGTAACGTAAGCAGTTTTAGCTTAATAAGCCTGATTTGGTTTATTGTGCTAAAATTAAAAGAAAAATTAAAGTGGGTTTTTTATTTGGAGCTCTTTTCGGAAAAGTTAATCCTAATATCATTATTTATATTTATCATTCATTCAATTGAAACACTCGCTTATGCTGTCAGATTATCTGGTGCAAGGGTAAAATTATTAGCCTCAGCATTATCTTTATTCAACCTAATGGTAATTATCTCTAGAATGGCAAATATGATGCAACAGCCTTTTACAGGAAGCCTTATTGATAATGCACCTAAAGAAAATACTTTACTTTTTGTAGAAAACCAATATAGGGTGATTATTGCTTCATCGACACTAGGAACAATAATGGGAGTTCTTTTGCTACCTACATTTATAACAATTTTTTCGAGGGCAATTATACATTTATCTGAGGAAAGAGGCTCTATCCCATCTTTAATTAAAAAAGGATTAACTGTTGAATACATAAAACGTGGAGTAAAACATATTCATTTACCAAGAATGTCTTATCTAAAGGATATACGAATGAAAGACATTCCGATAAAATTATTCGTTATTAATATGTTTATTACTGCCATTTATACAATTGGTGTCCTATCTGCATTATATGCGGCTTTAATAGCTCCAGAAAGAGCATCGACATCTATTATGGCTTCAGGACTTATCAATGGAATTGCAACAATATTACTTACAATTTTTATTGATCCTAAAATATCGATTCTGGCGGATGATGTAATAAACCAGAGGGGAAGTTATACTAGTCTAAAGGCATCGTCGCTAATGATGATTACTTCTCGATTATTTGGGACCATACTTGCTCAAGTGTTTTTTATACCGGGTTCTGAATATATTGCTTGGTTTACTAAATTTATTGTATAAAATTAAATATTGCTTGTTGAACAGGTGCAAGATTTAAGTTTGAGGCTGCCATTACGCGCAGCTTTTTATTTTTTTGTAAATGAACCAGGAGATTGGAAAGTTTCTAATATGGTGATTCCTGAAATATTAGTTCATTTGGCTAATTCGATTGAATAACAAATGCAAGTTAATCTGTATTCAATTAACGGATCAGGAGTGCAAGAAGGTATTTTAGTTTAATTGGGAAAATGTTACAATTTCGGTAAGAGGTGATACCAAATGAGTTTAATAATTTTTGTTATTATTCACATATTAATTGGATTAGCATTAATATTTTTTTACGGAAAATTACCTAAAGCATTATCTACATTTGCATTTGTGTTTTTATTTATGAGTTTTATTTATTTTGGGTCTATTATCTTGGAACTTATCTGTGACAGTTGGTACTAACGGGGTTTTCCTTTCTCCAAAAATAAATATTTATTAATAAATGGAAATATTAATATAAAGTGAGAATGGGAGGGGATAGTATTAAAAGCTTTATTAGATATTTTATTTGGAAATTAGTTATTATTCTTTTACTTTATTTAGGTACTGAAATTCAATTAAGATTAAAAGATTACCAAGCTCAGTATTTTAAGGTAGTTCCTCTTATGGCGTTTAATGTGTTTTTTCCTATTTTTATGGGTATAATCATTCGTCTACCACAATTATTATCTGATAAAATACATAAAAAACAATTGCAAGTTGATTGGGTGAAACTTTCTGTGATAGGGATTCCATCACTTTGTGTAGCTCTAAGTCCATTTCTAATTTTACTAAATACACCTTTATTCATCCGACTTTTTGTAATTCAATTAATAAGTTCCGATTTCTCACTGACTAGCTTAGCTGGTTTTATCTCTGTATTGAAGGAACTAAAAGACATTCGCCTTTTTTTGACGGAGAATTTGTTGATGAATACTATATGTCTAAACTTATATAAAAATATCTTGCTAAGCTAATGGGTGTGGATTCTTCAATCATGAAGGATCTCTTTTTTATATAGGTAATAGGGGCTTTTCATTAATATGGTCTTTTCCAATATATTCCCTTTTTAAAGGAAATTTAACCAAAACCTCCTTTGTTCTCACTTCAATGACTTATAAAAGGATAAATATTACAACAATGTGAAATACCAATCAAGGCTATTGTAAGCCTTACCGTCCCATGTTACTCTCAGGTGAAGTTAAATACGAGGAGGGATTTTTTCTAATTGGTCAGTTGCATCCCCCATTCCGACTGGTTAGGCATGGGAATATTAAATGCTGAATTTATCGCTTGTTGATATTATGGTTATCGCCTAATGATTTTGGTGTTGATAATGGTGATTGCCCAAACTAGAATGACGAGAGGTTGGAATCTATGGGAAAGAAACCAATGAATGAGAAAACAGAACCGGGAATATCGCGCCGACGTTTTTTATCTCTTGGTGTTGGTGCAGCAGGAACTGCAATCGCAATGGGTTATATTGGTGCGGCTGGGAAATTTCTAGAACCACCGGTAGCCAATGCAGAAACGCTAAAAGAAGTAGGGAAAGTGTCCGATTTTGAGGAAGGTGTTCCTAAATTAATTACTTATCAGGGGAGTGCCGTCGAAGAAGGCATCTACGTACTCAACATGGGAAACGAAGGATGGCTTGCTCTAGAATTTCTCTGCACCCATTTACAGTGCGCGGTAAATTACGAAGATGCATCGAAAACATTCATTTGTCCATGTCATGGGGGAGGATTTGATATTAAAGGAAATGTTCTCTTTGGACCAATACCAAAACCTTTACAACGCCGGGTTATTCAAGTTCAAGGAAATTCTGTAAGAGTAGGGGGAAGGTTGGTTTGAGAAAATGGCTTGAAGAAAGATTAAGGGTTCAGGAACTTCTAGACTCAATGTTTAAGCACCCTGCTCCTAAACGAAGTAATTTTTTAGACTATTTAGGCTTTGCTACTTTATTTGCTTTTATTAATGAAGCGATTACGGGAATATTATTGGCTACAGTATACATACCTTCAGCTAATGAAGCATACAACAGCGTCAAGGCTATAGAAGCTTCGGGTGCTGAGAATTTTGTTCGCTCCTTACATGCATGGGGAGCAGATTTCATGATTGTTTTAGTGGTTATACATTTGCTTCGTGTATTCTATGTCGGTGCTTATAAATACCCCCGTGAGTTAACCTGGGTTTCAGGAGTAATTCTGCTTCTGGGAACTGTTGCATTAGGATTTACAGGTTATCTTTTACCTTGGGATCAAGAGGGATATTGGGCAACGAATGTCGGTACGGCAATGGCAGGTTATGTTCCATTTATCGGGGATTATCTGATACAGGTTTTGCGGGATGGCGTAAACGTAACGGGAGCGACATTAACCCGGTTCTTCGCAATCCATATACTTGTTCTCCCTGGGATTATCTTATTATCTTTCTTGCCTCATATCTTTTTTGTTCTTCGTCAAGGTATGACTTCTACAGACGAACTTACTAAAGCAAAACAGAGGGGGGAAGATATAACCCAAAAGTCACGTCCTTTTTATCCAAATGAAGCTTTTCGGATGGCTTTTTTTATTTTAATTAATGCAGCTGCCCTTTTCATTCTAGCTGGTTATTTTCCTAAGGATTTGGGCGATCCAGCGGATCCATTAAACATGGAAAACTATACCCCTAAGCCTGCCTGGTATTTCATGGGTGTATATCAACTTCTAAAGTTTTTTCCTGGGAAGTTGGATGTCCTAGCGATGGTGGGGCTACCTTTGATAGGGATTCTTGTGTTATTTTTCTTGCCATGGATTGATCGTAATCCGAGTCGTACACCTAAGAAAAGACCCATTGCACTGGGTGTGGCAGCGGTAATAATGATAGGGCTAGGTATTCTAACCTATCAAGGAATGAGTTCTGAACCTAAGACTTTAGCCTCGACGGGCGTAGTTACCCATCCAAGTTTTCAAAAAGACATTCTACCTATTTTTCAGACTTCTTGCACCCAATGTCATCCTGGATACGGAAGCTATTCTGGAATTTCGAAGGAAATAACTCCTGGAAATCCTGATAATAGCCTGCTATATGATAGTTTGACAGGTAAAATGAAATTCCCGATGCCTCCTGGACAACCTTTGAGTAATGATACGATTCAAACTTTTAAAAACTGGATTCAGGATGGGGCAAAGAATAATTAAAATTTTACGACATTCATGATAATGCACTATAAATTGTTATAGTTTTAACTTTGAAATTAATGATAAATCCTAATTTAGGTTGGTTGAATGACTCCGTTTCTCAAATGGATCATTTGACTATCCTGTTTTTTTCGAGGCATGGCACAGTTTCATAACCGGAAATTGTGGGGCAAGCGGATTAAACCTTAATATTGTTCGGATGTGGAAGATAAAGATAATGATTTTGATTGCTGCCTTTAGCTTGTTAAACTACCGCACCCGTAGCTTAAGAAGGATTATTGATTTCTTCCATGGAGTATATGATGGGATGTATTTATATTAAAGACAGACAGAAGAGTTCATAAACATCTACTTATTTTATAAATAAGGATAGGTTAAACAAATGATAATTGATAATCAGGAATATCATGTGAATGGATTGACGTATACCATAAGGTCTTCCATCGAAAACGATGCAAAAGATTTGTCCGCATTAAGGCTACAAATTGATGGAGAAACGGAGAATATGGACAGAGAAAAAGGAGAGGCTTTCATAGATGTACCTGGATTTAAAAGGGTTATACATACGGACACAGTAAGTTCAAGAAATTTATTTTTGGTTGCTGTGGCTAGTGAGGGTATTATTGGGTTCTCAAGATGTGAAGGAACTTACCTTATGAGATTCTCCCATAAAGTAGAATTCGGTGTGTGCGTACTCAAACATTTTTGGGGATATCGAATCGGAAAAAATCTTTTGAAGGAGTCTATCGCTTGGGCTGACTCTAATTGTATTAAAAAAATGACTTTGAATGTCTTAGAAACAAACGGTAGAGCCATTGAGCTTTACAAAAAGCATGGCTTTGAAATCGAAGGCATATTAAAAAAAGACAAAATGCTTTCCGATGGTGAATACTATAACACCATTGTTATGGGGAGATTCAATGAATGACATTCATAGAAATGGTTATTCAATTTATGGGAGCTTTACAATAAATAAGAAGTAAAGCAGGGGGCTCCTTCAATAAAAAATCAGCACCAATCTTCAGCTATCAGGCGGATTATCAAAAGGATGATCGCGCCTTTTTCATCATGTTAAGGCCATTTACTTGAAAATAATAATCATAAAATTTTCAATTTTTTATGAACCCCCATCAAACTATATGAGTTACCATAAAATAGTAAATTACTGATATTATTAGAATTAATTGGGGGGAATTATGTTTTCAAATATCGGTGTACCAGGTTTAGTTCTGGTTTTTAATGTTATTCTTTGGATTGTTGGTTTATTTATTTTGTATTTAGTAATTTCAACAGCAATCAGAGATGGTATAAACAAGTCTTTGATTGGTCAATTTATCGAAAAAAAGCATGGGATTAATGGGAATAAAAAGTCATTTCTTGAAAGTGATTTGGATAATGACAAGTAAAACCTAGTGAATAAAAGGGTACCTATAATGAAAGTAGGGCTGGTCAAGGTAAAAGCCCTGATACTTGTTTTAGTTAAGAGAAGGTTTGCTTTTAAGCAAGAAGATATATCAAGACCTAATAATTAAAATAGAACTATTATCCAAAACATAGTGGAGGGTAAATATGAATTTTGGTGATTTGTTATTTCAGCTAATTATTTTTATTTTGTTGCTTGGAATAGTTTTTGCTGTTTATTTTGTTATTCGTTCAATTGTCATAAAAAATCCTACCAATTCAAAGGTACTAGAACAAAAGCTGGATAGGATAATTGAACTACTTGAAAAGGAAAATAAAGAATAACATGGCAGTATTTGTGAGATTGTAAGAACTATCTTTACTAAAGGGTGGGTAGCGGTAGAATATTTTAAGTCTGAGTCAATATCTTAGTTATCTATTAAAGGCCACGATTCTAAAAAAAGGGATCAGTGTCCATTTTTGTTTGTACAGCACCCATAAATAATAATTAATCTTTTTGAATTTATATTATCCTCGTAGATCTGAAGTTGTTATTTTGCTGGCATTTTCGGATTCTGTTAAAAATAAGGAAGTTAAGGCGAGATGTCAGAACAACTACCAAGTAGGAGGAAATAAGATGAAAAAGCCTCTAATTATTTATGTAATATCGTTGATTGTGGAAACAGCCATCACCTATTTTGTTGCAGAGAAATTATCTATCAGATTCATTGAAATAATGTTTATTGGAGGAGTCACTTTTTCTGTAATCGTCTTTTGGTTTTCAAGCAGTGGAGGTAATTTTACGAAGTATAGTGAAAGCGAGGCTAGCGCCATGACAGGCATTATCCAAAAAAGATCGGAACTTGTCTTCAGAAAAGGGCCTGTGTTCTTGGCATCTCTAACTTTTATGCTAATGGGCCTAATCATCTTCATCCTACTAATTGCCGGAGTTATTCCTGAAGTATAAGGTCCGAATCATTTAAGAATATATTGAACGTGAAATCGTGAAAAAATGTATCGTGGAAAATTAATTGATTAACTATATGTATAATTTGTTGCTCAGCAATCAGAAGCTTTCATGTAATAAAGAAAGTGATTTTCCCCATATTATGACCATTTACTGGAGTAATAACTTAGATGTAGTAAATGTTTGTACCTAAATCGTGGTAGGTTAGTTCAAAAGGTTCATTGGTTAAATTTACGGATAAATTCATACTCAAGGATTGGCTACTCGGATATTCACGAATAGGCAAAGAATAAAAAGAAAATTATAATTGTTTTATAAACGCCTCAACCATATAATTGTGTGAAAAAGGATGCGTATCATGCCGATTAATTCTTTTGAGAACTATCCAATGAGCTGGAAGCCATCGATTGATAAAACTGCTAAGCCTATTTATCAAGCACTCGCACGGCAATTGGAACAGGATATATTAAATGGAGTTTTATTACCTGGAACAAAACTTCCTCCACAGAGAGAACTGGCTGATTATTTGGATTTAAATTTAAGTACCATTTCAAAAGCTTTTAAAGTGTGTGAGTTAAAGGGCTTGCTAAGTGCATCTGTTGGAAGTGGCACATTTGTATCGTATGATGCGTTATCGAATGCGTATTTACTTGAAGATACAAAGCCGAGGCACTTAATTGAAATGGGAGCAACACTGCCAGATAATGATTCTTACGAGCCACTGCTACTCCAATTAAAAAGTATGCTCCAAGAGACAGATTATGAAAAATGGTTTGGTTATGGTAGGGCAGGCGAAAGCCTTTGGCAAAAGGATGCAGCTATAAAGCTAATCCGAAGAGGTGGGTTTGAAACAACCATTGATCACATTTTATTTGCAAATGGGGGCCAAAATGCGATTGCTGCTACATTGGCAAGTCTTTGTAAGCCAGGAGATCGCATTGGTGTGGACCATCATACATACGCTGGGTTAAAAACTGTTGCAGCTATGCTTAGTGTACAAATAGTACCGATAAAATCAGAGAACTATGAAATGAGTCCAACGGCTTTTGAGTATGCATGTAAAAATGATAATATTAAAGGCATTTATTTGATCCCAGATTATCATAATCCGACAGCTTCCTTTATGTCTGTTGAGAATCGAAAAATGATTGCAGCTATTGCAAAAAAATATAAACAGTTCATTATTGAAGATGCCTCATACCATCTTCTGGGTAAAAAACCTCTTCCAGCACTCGCATCATTTGCCCCAGAACAGGTCATCTATATTGCAAGTTTATCGAAAGTCTTAGCTCTAGGGTTACGATTAGCATATGTAGCGGTTCCAGATCAATTTAAGGAGCCAATTTCTAAGGCACTTTATAATTTAAATATTACGGTTTCCCCGTTATTAGCAGAACTGACAGCACGTACGATTGTATCAAATCAATTTGAAGTCTTAATTGAGGGTCATCTGGAACAAACGATTCGCAGAAACCAAATCGTAGATCGATATCTGGCAGACTTTACGTGCTTAGGTGATCAGACAGGCATCTTCCGTTGGTTGTTATTACCAGGAAAGATTACAGGGGCTGAATTTGAATTGTTAGCTGCACAGCATGGGGTACAAGTGTATGCAGCTGAACGGTTTGTAGTTGGAAATAGTTGCCCGGAAAGGGCTGTCAGAGTATCTGTATGTGCACCAAAAACCCCCGAAGAGCTTGAGCAAGGATTGATGATCCTTAAATGTTTGCTAAACGATCTTACCTAATATTGTTCGCCATACAATTAAATATTGTATGGTTTTTTAGTGCGTGTTATGATGTTTCAAATATAGCTAGGGGTTTAATGGAAAATAGAATCAGGGTTCTAGAAAGGTAGGGTAGATTATGTTACATAAAGATAGTGTAAAAGCGGTAGCCGCCCAAACAGCTTCGCTACAAAGCTACATTCGTTCTTCAGAAAAACAACAACAATTATATAAAAGAACATTAATTGTTGTTGTCATATCCCAAATTTTTGGAGGAGCAGGACTTGCAGCAGGAATAACAGTAGGGGCACTTCTAGCGCAAAATATGTTAGGTACAGACAGTGTAACTGGAATTCCGACGGCTCTATTTACTTTGGGATCAGCAGGTGCTGCACTACTAGTGGGACGATTTTCTCAGAGATTTGGTCGTCGTACTGGACTTGCGGTAGGATTTTTGGCTGGAGGTATTGGTGCGATTGGAGTAGTTATTGCAGCATTAATGAATAGCATTCTACTTTTATTTACTTCACTGCTTATCTACGGGGCTGGAACGGCTACAAACTTACAAGCACGCTACGCAGGAACTGACTTGGCAAACCGGGCACAAAGAGCAAAGGCTATTAGTATGGCCATGGTTTCCACTACATTCGGTGCTGTTGCTGGCCCAAACCTGGTGGATGTAATGGGTGAGTTTGCTATATCCATAGGAGTTCCTGCTTTAGCTGGTCCATTTATATTAGCTGCTGCAGCGTATATAGTAGCTGGTTTAGTTCTATTCATTTTACTTCGTCCTGATCCCTTTATTGTTGCAAAAGCAATATCTGATGCTCAAAGAACATCCAGTAATTTACTTTTAGGGGAAAATTCAAAATTGTTATCAATAAACAGACGAGGCATTTTTGCAGGAGCTGCAGTAATGGTTCTCACTCAATTTGTGATGTTGGCAATTATGACGATGACACCCATACATATGGGACACCATGAACATGGGTTGAATGAAGTAGGACTTGTCATTGGATTTCATATAGGTGCTATGTTTTTGCCTTCGTTAGTAACTGGTTTTCTTGTTGATAAAATTGGCCGTACTTTTATGGCTATTGCTTCTGCCATTACACTATTTGTTTCTGGCATTTTAGCTGCTGTGGGACCTGCTGATTCGATGGTAGTGCTCATAACAGCACTTGCTTTACTTGGACTTGGCTGGAATTTTGGTTTAATTAGTGGCACAGCGATTCTTGTAGATTCAACTCCACCTTCTACTCGGGCTAAGACGCAGGGTTCTGTAGATGTTTTGATTGCTTTGTCGGGAGCATTAGGAGGAGGTTTATCTGGAATGGTTGTAGCACACTCCAGTTATGCAACTCTTTCAATTGCTGGTGCTGTGCTTTCATTACTGCTTATTCCAATTGTTATTGGGGCAGGTAGCACTCAAAGAAGGTCTAACAAAATAGAGATAACAGAGTAAAGGTAGCCTATTATTCTTTTAAAATAATTGTTAATCGTAATCAATTGCAAAAATAAAAAAAGGGGTGGTTATATATGGGGAATAAATTTGCAGAGAGAGCTCGTTTAGTAAAATCCTCTGAGACACGTGAAATTTTAAAAGTAACAGAAAGACCAGAAGTAATCTCTTTTGCGGGAGGACTGCCCGCTCCAGAGTTGTTTCCAGTAGAAGCTCTTAAGGGTGCATGCAATGCTGTATTGAATGAAGAGGGTGCGGCTTCCCTTCAATATAGCACGACTGAAGGATATATTCCTTTAAGAGAATTTATTGTTCAAAGGATGAAAGTTATCGGGATCAACTCTACTATTGAAAATGTTCTTATCACATCAGGGTCCCAGCAAGCAATCGACCTTACTGGAAGATTATTTATCAATGAGGGAGATACTATTATTTGTGAAAGCCCAACCTATCTTGCAGCAATTAACGTTTTCAAGTCATATAATGCTAAATTTGTTGAAGTATCCATGGATGATGATGGAATGGTTATGGAAGAACTTGAGAAAAAGTTGCAAGAACATCCTGATGCAAAATTTATCTATACTATCCCGGATTTTCAAAACCCTACAGGTCGTACATTGAAACTTGAAAGACGAAAAAGAATGATTGAGCTTGCTAATCAATATGATGTACTGATTGTAGAGGATAACCCCTATGGAGCTGTAAGATTTGCTGGAGAGCCACTCCCACCTGTGAAACATTTTGACACAGAGAGCAGAGTAATTTATTTAAGCACTTTCTCTAAGATTTTTGCTCCCGGTCTTCGACTTGGGTGGATTTGTGCAGATAAGACTTTTATTGATAAGTATGTTTCTTTTAAGCAAATAGCTGACTTGCATACGGACAGCTTTGCTCAAAGAATTACAGCAAAGTATATGGAACTTTACGACATCGAAGAGCACGTTAATACAATCAAAGCTGTTTATAAAGAAAGATGCACAGCTATGTTATCTTGTATTGAAGAATTTTTTCCTAAGAATTTGGCCTATAGTAAGCCAGAAGGCGGATTATTTATTTGGGTGGAGCTCCCTGATTCTGTTGATTCGGGGGAATTATTCGCTGAATGTTTGGAAAATAATGTTGCGTTTGTTCCTGGTGCCCCATTTTTTCCGAATGGAACTAAGAAAAATACTTTACGTTTAAATTACTCGAATATGCCTATAGACAAAATCAATGAGGGCATGAAGCGTATAGGAGAAATAGTGCATCGTAAATTAGAGAAAGAGAATACTTTTTTTAAAAGAGAATTATAAAAGAGTTTCTGTTAAACAACATTTGTTACTTAACAGTAAAAAGATTAGGACATATAATGAAGATTGAAGATAGGTGAATTATTGAGATATAAAAGGTTTTTTTGAGGGGGAATTTGGATGGCAACCTTAATACCCTTGTTAATTCATGCATTAATATATGTACTTATTTTTTATTCTCTTTATTCTTACTTAAATAGAAAAGTTAATCGAACAGGGCTAGTTATTTTAACTATTATGTTTTCACTATTCTTTATTGCTGGTATTATAATCGGATTGTTTATAGGAATGAATTTGGGCGGTAACTATTATGTAGACTTTGTATTCCTTGGATTGCGTGGATACGAAGCAGTTGGAGAAATCGGTGCTATCATTGGAGGAATTCTCGGAGCGGTGTGTGGATTTTTACTTGTTCTCTTGATTGTAGGACTCAAAGGAAACGGGAAAATCAAATAACACTTTGATAAAATGTATTTAAATTAGCAATGTAAAAAATTACACGCTAAACAGGCGAGTAAAGCATAGAGTGTAGACGCTTAACATATAGAATTGTGTGTTGAAAACATAGAAAAAATCTCGTATAGCCGATTGGTCTCTATTAAGGATCAGTCGGCTTTTTAATACCTTGAAATTGTATATAAATTTTTAAAAATAAGGTATTGACCTAGAGTTAACTATAAGGGTTAATATTGTTTTGCTAGAGGTAAAAAAGAAAGGGGGACTATTGGTAGGAGATATTGCTCAAGCAGTTGCTTACGTTATACCTGACAGAGTCTATGTTAGTAATATGAATATTGGCCCAACAAAACAACCAATATAATTAAAAAATTAGCAAATAAAGATAGGTGTTTTAAAAAAATGGACAAGAGGGATTTTATAGATTTTTGTAAGAAGGGCAATCCAATTTCAGGTGAGGATAAAGAATTACATGGATTATTAGTACAATGTAGTTATGAAGCTCAAAGGATAACTATGGGATTGAATACTTCCTATCATTCAAGAGAAGAAATAGCAGAGATATTTAGTGAACTGACAGGCACCAAAGTTGATTCTTCTTTTATGTGTTTTCCGCCATTTTATACTGATTTTGGAAAAAATATCACTATTGGTAGAAACGTCTTTTTTAACATAGGATGTTCATTTCAAGACAGAGGTGGTATTAGTATAGGAGACGGTTCAATGATTGGTATGAATGTCACCATTGCTACACTTAATCATGGATTGTCAATAGAAACAAGAAACATAACATATCCCTCTCCAGTTATAATAGGTAAGAACGTATGGATTGGGTCTAACGCAACAATACTACCTGGTGTTACGATTGGCGACAATTCAGTTGTTGCGGCAGGAGCAGTTGTCACTAAGGATGTCCCTAAAAATACAGTTGTGGCAGGAGTGCCAGCGAAAGTCATAAAAGAAATTAATAATTGATTTAAAAGTGATGTTCACATGAACTTCCGATCCATTGGTGAAAGCAGGCTTTTTCCATAAAGTAGCCATTAGAAGTTGAGATCAATGAGTGGATTATTCAACCACCCTTCCAAGTATGTTAAATCATCAACTGCCCATTCACAAAATTTTGGGGCAGTATTTTTTTTGTTTAATACTTTCCTAATAGCTTATTGAGGAGAAAATAGAATGAAGAAAATCCTTCTGGTATTTTTTACAATTTCTGTTATTTTTATTTTTTCAGGGTGTAGTAATAGTGCAGAAAACAATACATCATCTGAAACATCTGCTGTTTCTAAAAATAACTCAACCGATGAACACAATAAAAACCAAACTGATAGTGCGAAGGAGAAGTCAACAGTGAAAAAAATGATTACCATAAATATCATAGTCGGAAATAGGAAATTCACGGCAACTCTTGAGGACCACAATACTGCTATAGCGCTTGTTAAACAGCTACCGCTAACAGTAGATATGTCAGAACTTAACGGCAATGAAAAATATAATTATTTATCCGGTAATCTGCGCTCAGATACGTCCACCAGTCCGGGAAGGATCAAAGAAGGCGATTTAATGCTTTATGGAAACAACTGTCTTGTTCTTTTCTACAAGACATTCAATACTTCCTACAGCTATGTAAAACTCGGTCACATTGACAACACCACAGGTCTTTCTGAAGCCCTAGGTTCAGGTAGTGTAAAGGTTACATTTTCCGTCAGTGAATAAGGTTAAGATGGTAAATTTAATTTAATGTTCAAATTATATTATATTTAACTCTTAAGATATAAAAGTAAAATTATGTAACAAGGCTGCCCCAACTTTTTTGGGGCAGCTTACCTTGTTCCTTAATGCATAAACACCCTCCAAAACATTTTTCAAAAGTGGATTTTTAATAGAGATACGACCCTTTGCGGTGGTTGGACCTTACTGGAACAACAAACATGAATACAGGTGGTTTTGTTAACTATTAATAGTAACTCCTACTTTATCAATTTTATGAAAATCTTCCGTTCCGGCATCCAATGCAGACTTGTAATAGCTGCATTTATACTCGATGACTTCCATTGTTTTTTTCAATTCTTCTATCTGTGCCTCTACAATAGCTTTTCGATCTATAAACATGTCATATCTTTGTTGCAACGTGGAATCCCCATCAGAACACCAATCTATGAAATTTTTAATTTCCTTAATTGGCATCCCGGTGGATTTCAGACATTCAATTATTTTTAAAGCGCTGATATCGGATTCCTTAAATAATCGGTTTCCACTAAGTGTCCGTTCTACAAAAGGCATTAGTCCCTCCTTGTCGTAGTAACGCAAGGTATAGGGTGTAAGATTCAATTCTTTTGCAGCTTCGCTGATAGAATATGTCTTCATCATTTATCTCCTATTCTTCATGATATAGATTTCGAGTTAACTCTATGACTGTAGGGAATTTATCATGTTCTATGCTAATTGTCAAATGTTACTTTAACATTCTAGCGAAAGTAGACTTAAAAATATTAAGTTCTTTAAATAAGGTATTGACTTAGAGTTAACTATAAGGATTAATATTGTTTCCAAGAGAATAAAATTAGGGTAGAAATGAAAGAGAGGGATTTTCACCCTGAGTTATGCATTTATTCTCGGTACAAGCACATCCTCTTGGAAAAAAATTATTGGAGGTTTTATTAATGATAACTGCTAAAGCACGAGCTGTAGACGGTCCAGACAAATCGTTTCGAGCTGCTGAAATTAAAAGACGTGATCTTGATTCGCAAGATGTTCTGATTGAAATAAAATATGCAGGTATATGTCATTCCGACATCCATACTGCGCACGGCGAATGGGGCCCAGTTAACTATCCACTCGTACCTGGACACGAGATTGCAGGAATTGTTACGGATGTAGGAGCAAATGTAACAAAGTACAAGATTGGTGACCGGGTAGGGGTCGGATGTATGGTTGATTCCTGTGGTGAATGTGAAAACTGCCGCAAAGGAGAAGAACAATACTGTCTAAAAGGCAATGTCCCTACATATGCAGGTGTTGACAAGTACGGCGAGCCAACTCAAGGTGGTTATTCTACTCATATAGTCGTAACTGAGGACTTCATAGTTAGAATACCTGACAACATTGAACTTGATGTAGCTGCACCATTACTTTGCGCAGGTATTACGACTTATTCGCCACTAAACCATTGGGGAGCAGGTCCAGGTAAGAAAGTTGCGGTTGTTGGTTTGGGCGGTCTTGGTCATATGGCTGTTAAGATTGCACATGCCATGGGTGCAGAAGTTACGGTTCTGTCACAAACATTGAATAAGATGGAAGATGGCTTGCAATTCGGCGCTGACAACTACTATGCCACAAGCGCCCCTGAAACATTCGAGAAACTTGCCGGTACTTTTGACCTGATCATTAACACGGTAAGTGCAAAAATCGATATTAGTGCTTACCTCTCATTGTTAAGTCTAGATGGAACTCTAGTAAATGTTGGTGCGCCTGCAGAGCCATTATCATTAAATGTGTTCTCTCTCATCGGTCATCGCCGCTCCTTTGCAGGTTCGATGATTGGAGGAATCCGTGAGACTCAGGAAATGTTAGATTTCTGTGCAAAACATAACATTGTTCCTAAGATTGAAGTAATTTCAGCCGACCAAATTGATGAAGCTTACGAACGTGTATTAGCTTCAGATGTAAAGTATCGTTTCGTAATTGACATCAGCACAATGTGATTTGCGTAAATAAAAAATTCTAATGGTAATTTCGAGGGTGTCCCAAAAGCCTGCTTTTGGGACATCCTTTATATATATATATATATTGCTTCATCAGGAACAATGGCAGCATTATATGCAAGATTGAATGTAGTCACTGAGTTTAATTTATCAAAATTTTTACCAAACCAATCCACAAATTCATTTGTATTATAGCGGTCTTGATTGTTATCTTTGCTTGAAAGGAGGGGGATAAAATGTCGAATACAGAAGAAATTACTACAATACAGAAATTGAACAGTTATGGTAAACCAAAAGCGAAACGAAGAATAATAAAGAAAATACTGATTTATTTCTTGGTCTTAATAGTTGTATTAGGAGTTGTCATTTCATTGTTTATAAACATACATCCAGCTTTCGGCGGTAATCCAAGTAAGGAGCAAAAAGTGGTATACAGTTCGTTTGATAATTATGATAACGGGAAATTTGTATATCGGGTAACAAAAAAGATGACCGGGAGTGCATCTAATAGCCCATCAACATTTAAGGACTCTAATTCAGTTGGTAATCAAACCAATCCCGCTGGTCAAATTCCTATTTCTGAGCTTGATTGGAACAAAATTAATAGTAAAGAAGATAGTTTAACTTGGTTTGGACATTCTGCTTTTTTACTTAGTATCGATAATAAAAAGATACTTATTGATCCCATGCTGGGACCCATAGCTTCACCCGTTTCCTTTGTAGGACCTAAACGCTACAGCAAAGATTTATTGGATATTATTGAAGAAATGCCTCCTATTGATGCTGTCTTTATTACACATGATCATTATGATCACTTAGATTATCAATCTATAAGAAAGCTAAAGAGCAAGGTCGGTCATTTCTTCGTTCCTTATGGTGTAAGTAATCATCTGATTCGATGGGGTGTTGCAAAAGACAAAATTACAGAGCTCAATTGGTGGGATGAAACTGAGTTCCAAGGTTTAACCATTGCATTAACCCCCTCCAAACATTTCTCTGGAAGAGGGATTTTGAATCGAGATACGACCCTTTGGGGTGGTTGGGTCATTCTTGGAAAACAAATACGTTTCTTTACAAGTGGAGATGGTGGCTATGATGCCCATTTTAAAGATATTGGAAAAAAATATGGACCTTTCGATATCGCTTTAATTGAAGGCGGGCAATATGATAGACGCTGGTCTTGGGCTCATATGTTTCCTGAAGAATCTGTCCAGGCTAATATAGATGTAAGAGGCAAGCATATGATGTTAATGCATTGGGGTGCTTTTACCCTTGCGAATCACGGTTGGATAGAACCAATAGAACGAGCATTAAAAGAGGCAAATAAAAATGATGTGAATCTCATCGCTCCACAAATCGGTGAAACGGTTCCATTGGATAGAAGGTTGCCTATTTCTGTTTCATCATGGTGGAAAAAGTAATTTGGCAAAGAATGACGAACAGGCGCTATACCAAAAGAATTGTGCTCTTTTTTTGTGTGCATTTTTAGCAATAAAATACATATAAAAAGGTTTGGGAAATTTTAAAAACAAAGAATTGACTTAGAGTTAACTATAAGGTTTAACATTGGTTTGCAAGTGAAAAAAGAAGAGCGTGTTGAGGAAAGGGACATTGTTTTCATTTTGACAAGTTGGAAGCATTCTTTACTGAGAATTTATAGTAGAAAATCGTATTTAAAGTATAGGAGGAATTAGAATGCCCGAAAAAGTAACAGCAGGACGGGATTTGTTAGGTGAGTTTGCACCGAAATTTGCAGAATTAAACGATGATGTATTGTTTGGACAAGTATGGAGTCGAGAAACAGAGTTGAGCTCGAGAGATCGCAGTATGATTACTGTTTCAGCGCTTCTTTCTGGCGGGAACTTCGAACAATTACAAGGCCATATGATGAAAGCGAAAGCGAACGGAGTCACAAAAGAAGAACTGGTTGAAGTGATTACACACTTAGCCTTTTACTGTGGGTGGCCTAAAGCATGGTCAGCTTTTAATATAGCAAAAGAAATTTATAAGGACTAAGGGAGGACTAAGCTTATGATTATCAATGACATGAAAGACACGGTTTTATTCGATGTTGGAGAACCAAACCCGTATTCTCAATTTTTTGTTGGGAAAAGTTATTTGAAAATGCTCACACCAGGACCAAATGCCATTGGAAACGTAACTTTTGAACCGGGTTGCCGTAATAACTGGCATTCTCATGCAGGTGGGCAATTATTGTTTGTTACTGCTGGTGAAGGTTACTATCAAGCTGAAGCGGAACCCGCTCAACGCTTAAAAGCGGGAGACGTTGTAAATATTCCAGCCGGTGTAAAACATTGGCATGGTGCTGCAGATGATTCATGGTTTGTTCATTTAGCAGCTTCAGGTGACCCAAGCAAACCAGAAACTGAATGGTTTGAGCCAGTAAATGATGAGCAGTACGCAGTAGCAAATAAAGTGAAATAAATAACTCAGTTGCTCATAGGGAACTGTCAGATTTGTATTCAAAGGCATCCGAATGCTCATACGGATGCCTTTTGAATACAATCTACGCCCTTCATTTTTTAAGGGTATTTTTCTCAATACCTAAACTCTTACGAAAGTATTCAAAAAGAAATTAATAGAGGGGATCTTGGTTTCAAACGCAAATAAGTAAGATGTTAGAATTAGGTTCACAACGGGGTGTTGATCCAAATAGGATTGATGCTCTTTTTTGTTGAAGTTACTGAACTAACGGAGCGGGTTTGTTTAATAAGCGATTGGTATCATGGGGAAAATAAGAACTCTTCCTAATTTAATTATAACATTTAAAAAATGGTTAATATAGACTTATAATTCTCATTTACTACTGCTAAAATCAATAGAACATTAATGGTTAGGAGAGATAGAATGGGTCCTTTGGTTCTCGATTTTCAGGAAATGGAAAAAACTCAGCTTTCGCTCGTTGGCGGAAAAGGGTTAAATTTAGGGGAATTATCAAAAGTTGAAGGAATACAAGTACCTGAAGGATTTTGTGTTACAACAGTGGGATATCAAAAAGCCATCGAACAAAACGAAACGTATCATGCTTTGTTGGATCGACTAACCATGCTAAAAGTAGAAGATCGAGATCAAATTAGTGAAATCAGCAGGAAGATTAGACAAATCATTATGGATGTAGAAATTCCTTCCGATGTTGTGGGCGCAGTTACTCACTATCTCTCCAAATTTGGAGATGAACATGCTTATGCAGTGCGTTCTAGTGCGACTGCTGAAGATTTACCCCATGCCTCTTTTGCTGGTCAACAAGACACCTATTTAAATATCATCGGCGTCGATGCCATCTTACAGCATATCGGCAAATGCTGGGCTTCCCTATTTACGGATCGCGCTGTAATCTACCGTATACAAAATGGATTTGACCACAGTCAAGTTTATTTATCCGTTATCGTTCAAAGAATGGTGGATATCCCACAGGCTTCAGGGATATTATTTACCGCTGATCCGATTACTTCCAACCGAAAGTTGCTATCCATAGATGCCAGTTTTGGACTTGGAGAAGCACTGGTCTCCGGCTTGGTCTCTGCCGATAACTATAAAGTAAAGGATCAAGAAATCGTAGATAAGATGATAGGAACAAAAAAACTGGCTATTTATGGCCTAAAAGAAGGCGGGACAGAGACCTTGCAGGTCGATCCCAATCTTCAAAAGACTCAAACCCTTACTGATCAACAGATTTTACAACTGGCAAGCATTGGTAGAAGGATCGAAGCATATTTCGGCAGTCCCCAAGACATCGAATGGTGTTTGGTTGATGATATATTTTATATTGTCCAGAGTCGACCAATAACTACTCTTTTCCCCATCCCTGAAGCGAGTGATGAAGAAAATCACGTTTACTTATCGGTCGGTCATCAACAAATGATGACCGACCCCTTGAAACCATTGGGGATGTCGATATACCAGCTAACATCTTTTGGACACAGGTTTAAAGCTGGTGGATGGTTGTATGTTGATGTTACAAAAATGCTGGCTTCACCTAATAGCAGAAAAACATTATTAGATGGTATGGGACAACATGATCCGCTCAGTAAGGACGTACTTATGACCATAATAGAGCGGGATTTTATAAAATTGGTACCAAATGATAATCAAGAACAGAGTTCCGGAAAAAGTAATAAAAGTGTGTCGTCTTCTGATGCAGGGGCACAAATCGAAAACGACCCGACAATCGTTTCTGATTTGATTAAGAAAAGTCAAACATCGATAACAGAGCTAAAACAAAACATTCAAACGAAATCCGGATTGGATTTATTTGATTTTATTCTCGAGGATATCCAAGAGCTAAAGAGGATTCTATTTGACCCACAAAGTACAGCTGTTTTCATGGCTGCTATAAATGCTACATCATGGATTAATGAAAAAATGAATGATTGGTTGGGTGAGAAAAACGTTGCAGACACGCTTTCTAAATCTGT
The DNA here is from genome assembly GCF_000242895.2 of Bacillus sp. 1NLA3E. Taxonomy (NCBI): domain Bacteria; kingdom Bacillati; phylum Bacillota; class Bacilli; order Caryophanales; family Bacillaceae; genus Bacillus; species Bacillus sp. 1NLA3E. Next base: position 2,925,271 of record NC_021171.1, on the reverse strand, counting down.
ACCAAACAATATTACTTCGGAAATGGGTCTGGCGCTATTGGATGTCGCCGATGTGTTTCGTCCTTTTCCAGAAATAATTGAATATTTACAACATGTAAAAGATGATAATTTTTTGGATGAACTGGTTAGGTTTGAGGGGGGACAGGAAACCCAAGAGTCAATAATTGCTTATCTTAACAAATATGGAATGCGATGTGTCGGAGAAATCGATATTACTAAAACTCGTTGGAGCGAAAAACCAACTACGCTTGTTCCCATGATTCTTAGTAACATCAAAAACTTTGAGCCTAATGCCAGCAATCGAAAATTTGAGCAAGGGCGACTAGAAGCTTTGAAAAAAGAACAAGAGTTATTAGATCGATTGCAGCAATTACCGGATGGTGAACAAAAAACCAAAGAAACTAAAAGAATGATTGACCTAATCCGGAATTTCATTGGTTACCGTGAATATCCAAAATACGGTATGATTAATCGTTACTTCGTTTACAAGCAGGCTTTATTGAAAGAAGTCGAAAAACTCGTACAGAAAGAAGTTATTCATGAAAAAGAAGATATATACTATCTCACCTTTGAAGAACTTCGCGATGTCGTACGCACAAATACACTGGATTACCAGATTATCAGTAAACGAAAAGACGAGTACAAATTTTATGAAAAGCTAACTCCCCCACGTGTTATTACATCTGATGGTGAAATCATTAAAGGTAAATATAAAAGAGAAAATCTCCCAGCTGAAGCGATTGTAGGTCTACCTGTTTCTTCTGGAGTTATAGAGGGACGTGCACGTGTCATCTTAAACATGGAAGATGCTGATCTAGAAGATGGAGATATATTAGTCACATCCTTTACTGACCCTAGCTGGACACCATTGTTTGTATCTATAAAAGGCCTTGTCACCGAAGTTGGTGGACTGATGACCCATGGAGCAGTAATTGCGCGAGAATATGGCTTACCAGCAGTTGTTGGAGTGGAGAATGCTACCAATCTGATAAAAGATGGGCAACGAATTCTTGTCAACGGAACAGAAGGGTATATCGAAATATTGTAATTGCTGAATACGTCCAGAAATAATTAATAGCATCGCACAAGTGGTTACCTTTTTAGAGTAGGCATGGAATAAAGGAGGATATACGGATAATCCGTTGTTTGGACCACCTGTATATCCTCTTGGCTTACTAACTTTCGATAAGGAGATAAACCTTATCGCATTCTATAGTTGTTTTATATGTTTTGACACATCCCGTATCCGGTTCTTGCACCTTTCCATCATTCAGGCAAATCTTCCAATCATGCATCGGACAAAAAACAAATTCCCCACTCACAACTCCCTCTGCTAATACTCCGCCTTTATGCGGACAGCGGTTTTCAACCGCTCGAATGCTTCCGCTTGACAATTTAAATACAGCGATTTCTTTATCACCTACAAGCACTGTTTTTCCTAAATGACCCGGTAATTCATGAACAGAACCAACTAATACTTTCGACTCGGTTAAGCTTTTGTTCACCATGAATCATCTCCTCCAATGAAACATCCTTCAAAATTAAGACATTACTATTCTTTCAAATAGGTCTTTTTTCTTTTGATTGTCCTTAATAATCTCCTTCCATGGATCTTTGAAAAGGGATAACGTTTCTTCCATACGAGTGTTCAATTCTTTGCGCTTTTCCTTATCTTCTAAAATCGATTGTACGTGTACTAAACTGATACGCTCGATCCATGCAGAGGTACGCTCCAAGTAGTTGGCCGTTTCGCGGTAATACTGCAAATAAGCACCTGTAATTTCCATTACTTCTTCATTCGTTTTCACTTTGTACAACAAGTCTCCCCCGCGTAGATGAGTTCCACCGTTACCGCCTATATAAATTTCCCAACCACCGTCGATGCCAATAAATCCAATATCTTTAAAGCCGGATTCCGCACAGCTTCTCGGGCAGGCAGATACTGCCATTTTCACTTTATGAGGCGTTTGAAGACCTTGGAATTTCTTTTCTAGTGCGATTCCAAGAGCCATTGAATCCTGCGTGCCAAAGCGGCAGAACTGTTCACCGACACATGTTTTAACCGTACGAAGGGATTTTCCATACGCAAATCCGGAAGGCATATCGAGTTCTTCCCACACTTTTGGCAGGTCTTCTTTTTTGACCCCGAATAGGTCAATTCGCTGGCCACCTGTTAATTTAACCAATGGAATCTCATATTTATCTACCACATCTGCGATTTTTCTCAAGTCTTGTGAATTGGTCACTCCGCCGTACATTGCTGGCACAACCGAGTATGTTCCATCCTTTTGAATATTCGCATGCATCCGTTCGTTTACCAAACGGGATTCTTTTTCATCTTTATATTTCGTTGAGTTAACCATTCCTAAGTAGTAGTTAAGAGCCGGGCGGCATTTGGAACAGCCTTCCTCTGTGCTCCAGCCAAGGACATTCATGACTTCTCTTGTATGAGTCAATCCTTTCGCTCTAATTTCTTCTACCACTTCATCCCTTGATAATGTTGTACAAGCGCAGATTGCTTCTTTTTGAGAATTTGCATTAAATTCCGACCCTAGCGAATGCTGTAACAATTCAGCTACAAGCGGCTTACATCCGCCGCAAGAACGGGAAGCACTTGTACAAGCTTTTATTTCATCGACCGAACTACAGCCTTGCTGTTGGATTGCCTGGACAATGGTTCCCTTTGATACTCCATTACAGCCGCAAATGATTTCTTCATTTGTCATGCCGGCAACCGAGCTACCCATCGCTGCTTCACCAATCGGATGCAAAATTGATACTTTCGCTGTTTCCGAAATATCTGCCTGCTTTTGGATCATTGAGAACATGCGGTTGCCATCGCTGCTGTCACCGAACAGCACGGCTCCGACAATTTGATTCCCTCGCAATACAATTTTTTTATAAATGCCATCTTGTTCATCGAACACCTTGATTGCTTTTTTGTCTTCTCCCTCTGTGAAGTCACCAGCAGAGAATACTTCCACACCAGACACTTTCAATTGAGTGGATAAAACCGATCCCTGATACGGCTTTGTTTCTACACCGCAGATTTCCTTCGCTAATATTTTTCCCTGTTCGTAAAGGGGGGCAACCAATCCGTAAGCAATGCCCTTATGCTCAGCACATTCTCCAACAGCGTAAATATGAGGGACATCTGTTTGTAAATAGTCATTGACGACAATCCCGCGATTAACAGAAAGACCGCTTTCTTTGGCTAATTCGATATTTGGTTTAATACCAACCGCCATGACCACTAAGTCCGCTTTCAATTCGGTTCCATCGCTAAACCTTAATCCTTCTACACGTTCATCTCCAAAGATTTCCTGCGTTTGTTTTTCTAATAAAAATTTCATCCCTTGTTTTTCTAATTCCATTTGCAATAGCTTACCTGCCGTCGGATCCACTTGTCGTTCCATTAAGTATGGAGCAAGATGGATGACAGAAACATCCATTCCCAGATTTAAAAGGCCTCTAGCTGCTTCCAGTCCGAGCAGCCCACCTCCGATAACGGCAGCCTTTTTGTATTGTTTTGAAGCAACAAGCATTTCATCCGTATCTTTGATATCACGGAAGGTTGTTACCCCTGTTTTATCCGCTCCCGGAATTGGAAGGATAAACGGAAGAGATCCTGTTGCCATAATTAATTCATCATACGGCTCCATTCTTCCTGAATCGGTCACGACCAATTTTTTCTCGGAATCAATCTTTATAACCGTTTCCCCCGTGTATAATTGAATATTGTTTTCTTTGTACCAATCCCAGTCATTTAACGTGATATCAATGACTTTTGTATCACCTTGTAATACCTTTGATAATAGAATTCTATTATAATTTGGATGCGGCTCACTTCCGAAAATCGTAATCTCAAATTTTTCCTTTGATACATTCAATATTTCTTCAATGGCTCTAACACCAGCCATTCCATTTCCTACAAGAATCAACTTCTTCTTCTCCATCCAGCGTTCCTCCTATTAGCAAGTTGTATAAGTTGAATAAATTTACTAAACTATATCATGGTTTGTTGAATACGTGACCTGTTGTGTTAGGATTTCTCACAAGGTTTTCTCGATATGTAATGTCCTCCAAAATGTTTCTTCCACTGCAATTTATTATCGGGAAGTGTTTTAATTGGTTTTTAGGGTTCAAGATAAATCAGTATACGAGTGGTCTATTGAGGGGAAGAGATTAATGGAAAAAAAGGCCTTTCATCTTCACTATCTTACTAGCGGAGATGAAAGGCCAATTCTTCATTGAATCTAAATCATTAAATTTTCACAGAAGCTTCTTTTGGGGGACAAGCTTTCCTCCATGAAATTTGCGCAATCATCAAAACTAAAAGTGCCGCCAATCCAATTCCTGCATAAACCATAAAACCTGTTGCGTAGGTTCCTGTCACTTGTTTAAGTGTTCCAAGAATATTGGGTACGAAAAATCCGCCGACACCGCCGGCAGCTCCGACAATACCGGTAATCATCCCGATTTCTTTTTGAAATCTCTGTGGAACTAATTGGAAAACCGCTCCATTTCCCATGCCAAGGCACATCATTCCGATGAATAATAAAGCTGTCACCATAGTTATAGATGGAAGTTGGCTTACGCCAAACATGCTGAGTGCTACACCGATAAACAAAAAGGTGAGTAGTCGAACGCCGCCGATTTTATCGGCGATGAATCCGCCTACCGGACGGAAAAAGCTACCTGCCGCCACGCAAAGTGTTACGAAATCTCCTGCTCTTACTTTTGATAAATCATATTGATCGACAAAAAAGATACTTAAAAAGCTGGCTAAACCGACAAAACCACCGAAAGTGACACTATAAAGTAAACAGAAATACCATGTATCTTTTAGTTTGAAGACATTGAAATATTCGATGACTGGTTTTGCCGGAGGCTGTGAAGGTGCATCTTTTGCAATAAGGACATAAATAGTTAATACAATTAATAGAGGAATAAGAGCTATTCCCATCACGCCGTGCCAGCCGACATGTTCTGCAAGACGCGGTCCAAATAAAGTAGCAAATAACGTTCCGCTGTTACCTGCACCTGCGATTCCCATCGCTAATCCTTGTAAATGCGGCGGATACCAGCGGCTCGCCATCGGTAATGCTGCAGCAAAACTTGCACCTGCTACACCAAGCAGGATTGCAATTAAGTAAAGTTCTGTAAGTGTCTGTCCGAATAACCATCCCCATGCAAGCGGGAGCATCGTTACAATCATTCCGCCAATTGCTGTTTTTCGAGGCCCAATCCGGTCAGTTAAGACGCCGAGGACGAGACGGAAGAATGAGCCGCCAAGAATAGGAACGGCAACAATGAGGCCTTTTTCTGCGGGTGAAAGAGCGAAATCTTTTGTGATATATACCCCTAGAGCTCCTAATAAAACCCAGATCATAAAGCTGACATCAAAGTATAAAAATGAGGCGAATAGAGACGGTGCATGACCGCTTTTTTTAAGATCGGATAACTTCATAATGTTTCTCTCCTTTTAACATATGAATTTCTGATTGTTAGTAAGTGCGCAAGTGAATAAATGGATTTTTAATTACAATCTGATCGTTTGATTTTTTGGAAAGATGACCTTTCCAACCCATACTAAAAATGAAAATAGACCAATATTTTTTATATCTTCATACCTCCCTGGTTGTAAAGTTTTTGTTTCGTTCTTGGTTAAAGGATAGACTGTTACAGTGAGTTTTGTCACAATTCATGTAAGATAATATGACATAAATAATTTATTAATCTGGATTTTATGAAATAATAAGTCCTATAACGATATGGACTCTCATTTTTTACAATCGGCTGGAGGTTTAGAAATGACTAAACAAAAACTAGTTTTAATAGGGAACGGTATGGCGGGTGTGCGTTGTATTGAGGAAATAATAAAGAATGATCCTGATGCTTTTGAGATTACTATTTTCGGAAGTGAACCGCACGCCAATTATAATCGAATTTTATTGTCGACCGTGCTGCAGGGCATGACGTCGGTCGAAGATATTACGATAAATGATCGTGATTGGTATGAAGAGCATCATATTCAATTGTTTACAGGAGAAACGGTGATAAAAATCAATAAAGAAAAAAAACTGGTACGGTCGGATAAAGACCGGGAAGTTTCATATGACAAACTGATCTTGGCAACTGGTTCTGTTCCATTTCATCTTCCGCTTCCGGGTGCGGATAAAGAAGGGGTTATCGCATTTCGAACGATTGAAGACTGCCGGAAAATGATTGAAACCTCGAAAAAATATAAAAAAGCAGTTGTGATCGGGGGTGGATTATTGGGTTTAGAAGCAGCGAGAGGACTGTTGAATCTTGGGATGGAAGTGAATGTAGTTCATATTGCCCGCTATTTAATGGAAAGGCAGCTTGATCCAACTGCTGCCAAAATGCTGCAAAAAGAGTTGGAAAGTCAAGGAATGAACTTTCTTTTAGAAAAGGAGACACAAAAGATTATCGGAAACCAACGGGTAGAGGGTTTGCGTTTTAAGGACGGAACGGAAGTGGAGGCTGACTTGGTCGTGATGGCTGTAGGGGTTAGGCCGAATGTTCAGTTAGCAAAGGACAGCGGCATTGAAACAAACCGTGCCATCATTGTGAATGACTATTTGAAGACCAATACTCCTAATGTTTACGCTGTTGGGGAATGCGTGGAACACAGGGGAATGGTGTACGGGTTGGTCAAACCCCTTTATGAGCAGGGGCAAGTACTGGCCAAACACATTTGCGGTATCGATTGTAAAGGTTATGAAGGATCGATTTTATCCACGCACCTAAAGATTTCGGGTGTTAATGTATTTTCAGTCGGCCAGTTTGCGGGGGGGAAAACAACAAAGGAGATTACCATCTTTGATGAATTAGTCGGTATTTATAAAAAGATCGTCTTTCAAGACAGTAAAATGGTTGGAGCTGTATTGTTTGGAGATACGCGGGATGGAACAAGGCTGTTGGAGATGATTATTAAGAAAAAAGATGTGTTGGATGCAGAAAAAGTCCTTTTGCTTCAGTCGTCAAATGGAGACGAACATTCGGTTGCTTCCATGGCGTATAGCGAAATCATTTGTAATTGTAACATAGTGACAAAAGGAATGATCATCGAGGCGGTTCAAAAGGAAGGCCTATCAACGATTGAACAGGTCAAAACATGTACGAAAGCCTCTGGTTCATGCGGAGGTTGTAAGCGGTTGGTAACGGATCTTCTTTCCTATATCCAGAGTGACGAACATGATGAGGAAATGGAACAAAAGTCGATGTGCTCCTGTACATCGCTAATGGAAGACGAAGTGGTGCACGAGATGCAGCTGCTGGGATTGACTTCAGTGGAAGAAGTGATGGATAAACTTGAATGGGAAAACAAGCAAGGCTGTTCAACGTGTCGACCTGCCTTGAACTATTATTTAGGAATGATTTTTCCAGAGTATGAAAGTAAACAAGAGATTCTTTTCGTTAGCGAAAGAATGAATGCAACCGTTCAGGATAATGGTACGTACTCAGTTATTCCGCAAATGTTTGGCGGCATGACAACCGCAGAGCAATTACGAAAAATTGCAAATGTGGCTGAAAAATACGCTATATCAAATGTGGCAGTTACCAGCGAACAAAGAATACATTTAATGGGTATTAAGAGTGAAGACTTGTCAGGTGTATGGGCCGATTTGAACATGCCTTTAAGTTCTACGTATAAAAATATGGTTCAAAATGTAAAAACGTGTATTGGCGAACATGTTTGCCAATGTAATAAATATCCATCTCTAAAGTTGGCAGTCAAATTAGAGAAGAAAACAGAATTTGTAACGACTCCATATCGTGTCAAAATCGGTGTATCTTCTTGCATGCATAATGGGGCGGGTTCGACAACAAAGGATATCGGGGTAATTGGGACTGACAGAGGGTGGGAAATTTATGTCGGTGGCAGCAGTGGGCGCAATGTAAGAGTCGGAGAATTGCTATGTGTTGCGGGGACAAAAGATGAAGCGATGGAGGTTATCAGCGGTTTTATCCAATATTATCGAGAGACAGGCAATTATTTGGAGCGTACTTGGGAGTGGCTGGAACGACTTGGCTTAATCCATGTAAGGGAAGTGCTATTTGATCAAGAGCTTCGTCATCAGCTGTTAAAGAGGTTAGATGAGGATAAGTCTTGGAGAAAGAGGATGGCTCAAAAGGGATAAACGATATACCATATACCATAGGTGAACTATATGACGGCACTTATATTACGTTATTCAGCGGAAAAGTGAATAGAGAAAATAAGTGAGCGAAGGATGAGGTAAATTGACTGAGTTGTTATTAAAATACTTTCGGATGAAGCAGCAGGAAGTTCAATCAGAAAAAGTATATGATACACAATGTCCCTATTGCAGTATGCAATGTAAAATGCAATTGATTGAACAATCAATTGTTACAAGGAAAAAGCACACGACAATTGGAAAGGACAATCCAACTTCCGAGGGGCGTTTATGTATTAAAGGGATCAATGCACATCAGCATGCTTTTCATGATGACAGAATCAAGCATCCATTATTTAAGGTGGATGGTAAATTTGTTCGTATTTCCTGGGAGGAAGCACTGAATCATATTAAAGAAAATTTCAACAAAATTCAATCTGAAGATGGTATGAATGCACTAGCAGTTTATGGCAGTGCCTCGATTACGAATGAAGAGGCGTATTTACTCGGTAAATTTGCACGTGTGGCATTAAAAACAAAATACATTGATTATAACGGCCGTTTATGTATGTCCGCAGCTGCTTCGGCAGCAAGCCAAACGTTCGGAATGGATCGGGGGCTGACTAACGCCTTAACAGAAGTTCCATTCGCACGGTGTATTATTTTAGCTGGTACGAACATTGCCGAATGTCAGCCGACCATTATGCCATATTTTCAGAAAGCGAAGGAAAATGGCGCGTATATTATCGCCATTGATCCACGAGAAACGGCTACGACAAAAATCGCGGATTTGCACTTAAAAGTAAAACCGGGAACGGATGCTGCCTTAGCGAATGGACTTTTAAAAGTCATCATCGAAGAAAACTATATCGATGAAGACTTTGTTGCTGAAAGAGTGAACGGCTTTGAGGAAGTGAAGGTGCATGTATCTTCATTGAACTTAGCAGAAATTGGCCAACTGACCGGTATTCCAGTCGATCAAATTCGCAAAGCGGCTGTGGTATTCGGTCGTGAGGAAACGGGTATGATTTTTACAGCAAGAGGAGTGGAACAACAAACAGATGGGTCTATAGCTGTTCGGAATTTACTGAATATTCTTATTGCTACAGGTAAAATAGGGAAGCCTTCCTCCGGTTATGGAGCAATCACTGGTCAGGGGAATGGGCAGGGAGCTCGGGAGCACGGTCAAAAGGCAGATCAGCTTCCGGGGTATCGCTCGATTGAAAACAAAGAACATCGGGAGTATATTGCCGGTGTGTGGGGAATCAACGAAGACGAGCTACCGGGCAAAGGGGTATCAGCTTACGAAATGATGGAGAAAGTTCATGAAGGCGAGATTACCGGTATGCTTCTAATGTGTTCTAATCCCGTCGTTTCTAATCCGAACGCGAATTTCGTCAAGGAGGCATTGAAGAAATTAAAGTTTTTTGTGGTAGTCGATTTATTTGTTTCCGAAACTGCTAAGCTAGCAAATCTTATTTTGCCAACTACATCTTATTTAGAGGATGAGGGCACCATGACCAATCTGGAAGGGAGAGTAACACTGAGGGAAGCGAGTTATCCGATTCCGGGAGAAGCTAAGCATGACTGGCAAATTATTTGTGACATCGCCCGTGTTCTTGGAAAAGGGAAATATTTTTCCTTTTCATCTACGGAAGAGATATTTAATGAATTAAGGGTAGCGAGCCGCGGTGGAATGGCTGACTACTACGGTATTACGTATGAGCGCTTAAGGGCGGAGGGTGGCATCTTGTGGCCGTGCCCAGAAATAGACCATAAAGGGACAAAACGAATATTTGAAACATCTTTTCCGCTTCCTGATGGGAAGGCGTCTATGATTGTTGTTCCAAATAACCCGGCTGTTCCGAAAGAACAACCGAATGAAGATTTTCCACTCTATTTGACGACAGGAAGGATTATGTCACATTATTTAACAGGGGTACAAACAAGAAAAAGTCCGTCATTAGCAGCAAGAAATTTCGAATCATTCATGGAAATTCATCCTACAACAGCGCTGAAATACCGAATTCAAGATCATTCTTTAGTGAAGATTGAATCTAGACGAGGAAGCATTATTGTCAGAAGCAAATGGTCAGAAGCGATCCGTCAAGACACGGTTTTTATCCCCATTCATTGGGACGATTCCCAAAATGTCAATCGCCTCGTGTCAAAAGAATTAGACCCAACATGCAGAATGCCGGGGTTTAAAGTCAGTGCCGTTAAAGTCAGTACTGTTACAGACTTTTAATTGGTTTGAAGCACCATAATTTATTCAAATAAGTTTAAATAGCTTAAAAAGCAAGTGATACTCTAAAAGAAAATCTTAGTGAACTTAATCACAAGTTACCGTGTTTTTTTTGTATGGAAACGCAAAGTAATTCGCCACCACCAGTGAAACCCATGACAAAAATTGTCATGGGTCTTTAATTATTGATATACTCCTTCATTATATTGAGAAGTGAGAATAGACAATATATTGTAATTAAATAAAATGTTCCCGTTATAAAAGAAAGTTAAAATAAACTAAACAAGTTGGTGATGTAAAGGAACCATAGAACATAGGAGGAGAAACCAAAATGATTAGAAGACTTAACGAAAATGACCAAGAGGTTTGTTTTAAATTGATAAAAACTATGCCAGCTGAAAATTTATTTATCATTGGCGACATTGAAGCATATGGGTTTGACCAAGAATTCCAAAAAGTTTGGGGAGAATTTAATGAAAGTGGAGAGCTAGTAGCTGTTTTGTTAAAATTCGAGGAAAACTATATTCCATTTGCGGCGGAATCCTTTAATGCTATGGGATTCGCAGAAATTATGTCTAATGATCCTGATTTTAAAATGATGTCCGGATTAAAGGAATTTACTGAACAAATTGAGCCCTTCCTGAAACAAGAGCTTAAGAGGAAGAGGCAAAGTTATTATGCTAAATGTACAAAACTAGATGGTAATATAAATAATATAGATTTAAAAAGTGTTCAAAAAGCCCTTTCTAAAGATGCAGAAGCCCTTGTTGAATTGATAAACTCAATTCCAGAGTTTGAATCAACCCTAACAGTAGAAAGAAAATATCGTGAATTGAAGGATGGAACTTCGCGTTCATTTTTTATTTTAGCAGATGGAAAAATGGTATCAACAGCATCAACTGCAGCAGAAAATTCTATGTCCGCAATGGTTGTAGCTGTCGCTACATTAGAAAACTATAAGAAAAAGGGCAATGCAACCAAATGTATGCTCAAGCTTTGTAATGAACTGTTACTCGAAGGGAAAGATCTCTGTTTGTTCTATGATAATCCTGAAGCTGGAGCAATCTATAAAAAAATCGGATTTAAAGATATAGGATTCTGGATGATGTATACATATAAATAGAAATCTTTTAATAAGATATCTAGATTAAAGTTTAGAAGGGATAGTGAAATTCTGTATTTAAAGCACAGGATGGTTAGTTGAACAAGAAAAATCAAAACCATTCTAAATTGAATGGTCAGGGTGATTTAATTTAGGTTGATTGGAGCGGAAGGTGCTCGACTCCTGCGGGAGCAGCGGGACAGGTGAGACCCCGCAGGTGTGTAACGCCGAGGAGGCTCAGCGCCCGCCCCGCGGAAAGCGAGCACCTGGAGCGGAAATCAACAGGCCAATTAGCAGGATAAATAAAAAATTGCCGAGAAAAATACTGAATACTCTTTCTTGACAATCTGACTATTCTAAATTGAATGGTGTTTATCATTATCATAATTTCGTGATGTCCTAGAGTATTGTTAATACGCGTTCTATTACTCTTTTAGTAAGTGGCATAAATTGATTAAGTATTAGTCCTCCTAAACAAACGGTTAATAAAGTTCCAATTCCAATTGGTCCATGGAAAATTATTGCTAATATCAAGAATACGAGGTAAATGAATGTTCTCGAAAAAAATAAATTTGTTCTAGATAATTCTTGTAGGATTAATGTTAAACGGTCAATTGGAATCGGTGCAAAATTTGTTTGTAAATATGTTGCAGTTCCTAGTCCTATAACAACCAAGCCAATTCCAAAACAAATAACTTTGCTGATTACTTGTTCGGGTGTTATAAAACTGTGCAATAAATAAAGCCACATATCAATACCGATACCGGTTATAAATGCTGTTAATAACCCTAAAACTTCTGGTCTTTGTCTTTTTAAAAATGAATTACAACCTATTAATATTAAAGCTATTATAATTTCCCAACTTCCCACAGTTAGCCCCACATTTAAGGATAGTCCTACCAAAAGCGCATCAAAGGGTGAAGTTCCAAGGTCTGATTGTATAGTGAAAGAAATACCCAGGGTTAATAGTAATATTCCTATTACATAAACAACATATTTGGCTTTAACCGACCTCGTTATCATTTTTTAGAAGATAATTCTTTGAGCATGAGAATATGTGGGATTCCATCTTCCATAAAGATTGTAGAAGAAGTCCTAAACCCTAGTTTTTTATAAAATCCTTCTGCCTGCGTTTGTCCATGTAATTTAACCTGCGAGGCTCCCCGTTCTTCCGCTATTTCTTCTAACGTTTTTATAACGATTTTTCCAAGACCAAATTTACGGTAAGGTTTAAGAATGCAGATTCTCTCCAATTTTCCTACTCCATGCAAAAACCTTATCCTTCCCGTACCGACCGGTTGTTCATTGTAATGGACTAATATGTGTTGGCAATGTCCATTGAGTGTATCAAATTGATCAAATTCATCTTCTAGTGGTACGCCTTGTTCTTTCACAAATACTTGTTTCCGAATAGCAAATGCTGCCCTTAAATCTTCATCAATCGTTATTCTTTTTACATTCATTTTTTTTCAGTCCCTTTAGATTAATATGACCATGATGATTTTGTTGCAAATGCAATAAAATTAGGCTAAATTTAATTTATATTAATTTTATAGTAAATGCAACAAATAATGAGGTTAAGGAGATAATCATGAAAGAAATTTTACGAGAAATTGGAATGATAGCAAGGGCATTAGATTCTATAAGTAATATAGAATTTAAAGAATTTGACCTTACAAAAGGGCAGTATTTATACCTTGTCCGTATATGTGAAAACCCGGGAATTATTCAGGAAAAGTTAGCTGAGATGATAAAAGTAGATCGAACAACAGCTGCTCGTGCTATAAAAAAGCTTGAAATGAATGGTTTTATTGAAAAGAAAGACGATCAACATAACAAGAAAATAAAGAAGCTCTTTCCTACAGAAAAAGGGCAAAAAGTTTATCCTTTTATCAAAAGAGAACATGATTATTCCGATACTGTTGCATTAGAGGGTTTTTCCGAAAGAGAAGTAGAAACCATTTTCAATCTTCTTCAAAAGGTAAGGAAAAATATAGAAAAAGACTGGGAATTTGTAAAAAAGGGAAACAAGAGAAATTATTGATTATTTAAAGGAGCGACATATTTAAATGACTATAAATATAAAAAAGTGTGGCCTTGAAGATTTGCACACACTTCAAGAAATTAGTTATGAAACATTTAATGAAACATTTATGCATCAGAACTCACCCGAAAATATGAAAGTCTATTTGGAAAGGGCATTAAACTTAAAACAATTAGAAAAAGAATTAATCAATATTTCTTCGCAATTCTTTTTTGTTTATTTTAAAAATGAAGTGGCTGGATATTTAAAGGTCAATATCGATGGTGCTCAAACTGAAAAAATGGGCAATGAATCACTTGAAATCGAAAGGATTTATATCAGGAGTAAATTTCAAAAACACGGGCTTGGCAAATATCTGCTAAATACAGCTATGGAAATTGCTATAGAACGTAATAAAAAGAAAATCTGGCTAGGTGTATGGGAAAAAAATGAAAATGCTCTTGCTTTTTATAAGAAAATGGGGTTTGTCCAAGCTGGAGCCCACTCTTTTTATATGGGTGATGAAGAACAGATAGACTTTATAATGACCAAAACTACTGCACAAAATTATAATTACTAATTAGGTCAAGATTTGGTAGTTACAAATGTCGAAGTACGAGTGCATTTACTACCAAGTACTAAATGGGTGAATGGTAGCGATTTGTTAATTGCGCAGCCGGTAGCAAGATTTGCAATGAAAAAATTACACTCTAGACAGGCAGACAAAGTAGAAAGTGTAGATGCTTAACGTATAGAATTGTGTGTTGAAAACATAGATAAATATTTTGTATAACCGATTGGTCTATTAAGGATCAGTCGGCTTTTTAATGCCTTGAAACTGGTCTAACCTCAAGAATAAATACTTTATGCACTATAATAAACATTAATAATTTGACTACTTTGTGACAAGTTTGAAATCATATTGACAATCATATGTTTCAATTCTACTATTGATAATAGTTATCATTATCAATTAGAAGGAGCTATACTTATGTCAAACCGAATAAATAAAAAAAGATTTAAACTTATGTCAATAATGATTGTTATTTTATCCTTGGCTTTACTTGGTTGTTCTAGTGAATCAGTAGAAAAATCAGAATCTACCAGTAAAAGAGACAATATGATTACTTTTGCTTGGCCCAGGGATATAGGTGAATTGAATCCACATGTTTACAATCCATCTCAATTATTTGCTCAATCTATGGTATATGAACCTTTAGTTAGCTACCAGGATGGAGGAGAGCTAAAACCGCATTTAGCGGAATCTTGGAAAATTTCTGAAGATGGCAAAGAATATTTGTTCAATTTACGTAAAGATGTGAAGTTTTCTGATGGGACAAGTTTTAATGCAGAAATAGTGAAAAAGAACTTTGATGCTATTTTAAAAAATATAAATTCGCATAGTTGGTTAGGATTTATTTCAAAAATCGCTCAAACAGAAATCGTAGATGAGTATACGTTTAAATTAACATTAAAAGAACCGTATTACCCTACTATTCAGGAGTTAGCTGTCGTACGCCCGGTTCGATTCCTAGGAGAAGCTGGATTTCCACAAGATGGTGACACTTCAAAAGGTGTAGCAAAACCAGTCGGGACAGGCCCATGGGTATTGGATGAATACAAAGTAGATGAATTTGCTATTTTTAAACGTAATGAAAATTATTGGGGCGAGCTCCCAAGTGTAGAGAAAATTAAAGTCAAAATCATTCCCGACGCGGAAACACGCGTACTTGCTTTTGAAAAAGGTGATTTAGACCTTATATATGGTGAGGGTGTTATCAGTTTAGATTCCTTCAAACAATTAGAATCCACAGGCTCCTATAAGACTAGTATTTCAGAACCAGTCGCCACTCGACAACTAGTTATGAATACGAATAAAGAACAGCTTTCTGATATACGTGTTCGTCAAGCATTACATTATGGATTTAATAAACAAGCAATGGTAGAGGGCGTGACATCTGGTTTGGAAGAGAAGGCTGACTATATCTTACCAACAAACTTACCATACACATCAAATGTTGATGTTGCCAAGGTTAATTACAATGTTAAGAAAGCAAAACAATTATTAGATGAAGCAGGCTGGAAGTTGCCAGAAGGTAAAGCTATTCGTGAAAAAGATGGGAAACCACTTGAGATCGAGTTAATGTTCAACTCAGCTGAATCAATCCAAAAAACAATGGCTGAAACATTACAGTCTGAGTGGGCGGGATTAGGTGTAAAACTAAATATTGTCGGAGTTGAGCTTACCACTCAAGTAGAAAGATTCAAAAAAAATGAGTTCGAATTGAATTTCTTTAGTAACTATGGTGCTCCATATGACCCACATACCTTCGTAAACATTGTTGCCACAAAAGGATTTGGATTTAATGAAGCGATTTCAGCTTATCCTAATAAGGAGGAGTTACTGAAACAAATAGCTGAGGTTAAACAATCCACTGATGAAAATGAACGTCAAAAACTATACACTGAAATTTTAGTTTCACTACAAGAGCAAGGTGCAATTGTACCGATTTCTTATATTAAGAAAATTGCAATCTATCAAAAGGATGTTTCTAATTTCGCATTCCCTGCTAACCGAGATGAACATCCATTTACAAGTATTAGTATCAAAGAGTAAGCGACAGGAGAATTTCTTATGGGGACTTATATCGTCAAACGAATTGTGACAATCATTCCAATTTTCCTGTTGGCTACCTTGCTAACATTTGGAATGATTAACCTATCACCAGTTGATCCTGCTGAGGCATATTTAACTGCTGCACATATCCAACCTACAGATAAGGTATTAGCCCAAAAAAGACATGAGTTTGGCTTAGATCAACCTCTCCTTGTACAATATGTGAACTCCGTTATTAAAATAGGCCAATTTGATTTTGGCCTATCTTATGTTACGAATAAACCTGTATGGGAAGAGCTTTCTTCTCGATTGCCAGCAACTATTCAGTTAACGATAGGGAGTATCATCATAGCGATCCTAGTAAGTATCCCTCTTGGTTTTTTAGCTGGTATAAAGAAGAACAGTGCAATTGACCATTTTAGTCGATTCCTCTCCTTTTTGGGGGCATCCATACCTTCCTTTTGGCTTGGATATTTACTCATTTTTTTCTTTTCTGTAAAACTAGACCTTTTACCTGTAGAAGGCATAGGAACTTGGAAACATTTAATTTTACCCTCTGTAACTTTGGCTTTACCTTTAATAGCTTTATATACTCGACTTTTACGTGCAAGTGTACTTGAAATTTTACAAGAACCATATGTTCTTTTTGCACGGACGAGAGGAATTGATGAAAAAATCATAATGGGAAAGCATATTTTAAGAATCGCCATTTCCCCTATGATTTCTGGACTTGGAATGAATATAGGGAAACTGATGACTGGAGCTATCATTGTAGAAGCAGTGTTTTCGTGGCCAGGATTTGGGCGCTATTTTATTGAGGCTATTTTTAATCGTGATGTCCCTATCATTCAATGCTATGTCCTATTAGCTGCAAGTTTATTCCTCATCTGCAACTTAATTGTCGATCTTATCCAAATGTATATTGACCCACGTATTTCTAGCAAAGGAAGGCAGTATCAATGATTGCAAAGTTTCGTGATAGATTAAAAAGTCAAAAAATGATTTTCATCTGTTCTGTAATACTGTGCGGGTTGTTTTTAATCACGATCCTTGCTCCATGGCTTGCACCTAATGACCCCATCGCTGTTAATTTAGCTCATAAACTACAGCCACCCTCTTCGAATTACCCATTAGGAACAGATCATTTAGGTCGATGTACGTTATCACGTATCCTATTTGGCGCTCGTATTTCGCTCGGGTTTGCTATGTTGATTTTTATGTCATCTTTAAGTATTGGTTTAATCATTGGTATCATTGCTGGATATAAAGGTGGTTGGGTTGATCAATTGTTAATGAGATTCGGTGATGGGGTGATGGCGATCCCAAATCTTTTACTTGTTCTTGGTTTTGTTGGTATTTGGGGAGCTGGTCTTAAACAAGTCATTTTAGGTTTAATTCTCGTCCAATGGGTTTATTACGCAAGAGTAATCCGAGGAATGGTCCTAAGCCTGAAAGAACAAAACTATATTGCTGCAGCTAAAATAAGTGGTTCTTCTCAATGGACAATTATGAAGAAACATATCATTCCAAATGTTCTTCCATCGTTAGCGGTAATGGGAACATTAGAAATTGGGTGGGCTATTATGGATTTATCCTCCATGTCATTTCTAGGGTTAGGTGTTCAACCCCCTATAGCAGAGTGGGGAGCGATGATTCACGAAGGAAAGTCATATATCCGGACAAATCCAGCATTAATGCTTTATCCGGGTTTAATGATTATGCTAGTCGTTGTTACCTTTAATTTATTGGGAGAAGCATTATCAGAACGTTTTGGTGTTATACGACGCTAATTAAAAAGGACTGTTGAAAAATGGAAACAAATGAGCCAAACATTTTAAATGTCAGAGACTTAAATGTGCAGGTAAGAACCAGAGAAGGTTTGACCACGCTTGTTCAGGATATTAATTTTGGTATAAAAAAAGGGAAAATTCTTGGTCTTGTTGGGGAAAGCGGTAGTGGTAAAACCGTTACAAGTATGTCTATCTTACAGCTACATTCTAAAAAAAACATGAAAATTCAAGGCAGTATTACGCTACAAGGTAGGGAATTAAATGGCTTAGAAAACAACGAAATGAGGAAGATTCGAGGGAATGATATTGCTTTTGTTATGCAAAATCCAATGAATGCTTTTACTCCAGTTTTTACGATTGGCCATCAATTTGTTGAAACCATTAGATCTCATACTTCATTAAAGAAAAAGCAAGCAAAGGAGCTTGCTCTTGATGTAATGCGAAGTATAAATTTGCCGGATCCTGATAAATTACTAAGAAACTACCCTTTTCAATTGAGTGGAGGTATGCTCCAACGAGTGATGATTGCTATGGCTGCATCTTTACATCCTGCTGTTGTTATTGCTGATGAGCCAACAACAGCACTCGATCTTCATAATCAATTATTAGTGCTTCGTCTATTAGATAAAATTCGGTGTGAATATGGAACATCTATTTTACTCATTTCTCATGATCTTGGGGTGATTTCAGAAATGGCAGATGATGTAATTGTGATGAATCATGGAAGAATTGTTGAATCTACAAATGTATTTGGATTATTTGATCATCCACAACATGAATACACCAAGAAGCTACTAAGTACAAGGCCAACCTTACAACTTGAACAACAACCTATCACCCATATTTTGTGAGAAATATAGTGTATTTTGGTAAGGGGTGAAAATAATGAGCTTATTACAAGTAAAAGAAATAAACCATAGTTATGAATCTAAGAAGTTTTTTAAATGGAAGGATCAGAATCAATCAAAAAATGGACTCATTGATATTTCTTTTTCTATTGATGAGGGTTCATGTTTAGGATTACTTGGTACAAGTGGAGCAGGGAAAAGTACCTTAGGAAAAGTGATACTAGGCATACAACGTCCGCAGCAAGGTCAGGTTTTGTTTCAAGGATATGACATCTATAAAGCGGATAAGCTTACTCGGCAAAAAATTCGTCGCGATCTCCAGGTTGTTTTTCAAGATTCATATTCATCGGTTAATCCTCGAATGACTGCTGAACGTATTATAGGAGAGCCATTAGAGAACTACGAAAAACTAACAATAGGAGAACAAAGAAGAAGGGTTATTGAGCTATTAGAAAGAGTAGGATTAAGTGAAGAGGATTTAAAAAAATACCCACATCAATTTAGCGGTGGACAATTGCAAAGGATTAATATTGCTAGAGCAATCGCTCTTAAACCGAAGTTAATCATCCTAGACGAATCGGTTAGTAGTTTAGATATGGTTACACAAAGCTTAATATTAGAATTATTAAGAGAATTAAAGGATGACTTCGGTTTATCCTATCTGTTTATTACACATGATATTAAAGCGGCCTTTTCAATTTCTGATACTTTCGGTGTGCTTGAAAAAGGAGAATTAATTGAGTTTTACGATTCAAAAGACCAGTTTTTTTCCTCCAAACATCCGACAGTCGCACGAATGAGAGACTCGATTCTTGCTGAACACCCACGTTTTCGCTCAATTACTACGAGGGCGAACAGGGGTTAGCACAAAACTGCGAATGGAGTACCTAAATATCGTGAAATCAGAAATAAAACGTAGGCATGATGTCACAACACCAAAAATGCTGTGACTTTTTGTTATTTAAAGGGGAAGTTATATGAGTATACAGAGATCTACTTATTCAAGCACTATACAGACATCATCTCTAACAAATAAACAATATATGGCTTTAGCCGTACCCATTATTATATCTCAGATGACAACTCCTCTCCTAGGAGCAGTTGATACTGCGGTAGTCGGTCAACTTCCTAATCCAATCTTTATAGGTGGTGTGGCGGTTGGAAGCCTAATATTTAATACATTATACTGGGTGCTTGGTTTTTTAAGAGTGAGTACATCAGGTTTCACCTCTCAAGCCCACGGTGCCAATAATCATGTTGAATTACAGTACTCCCTATTAAGACCGATGTTCATTGCAATGGTCATAGGTGGATTATTTGTCTTGCTCCAAGAGCCTATTAAATGGGCAGCTTTAACGATCATAGACCCTAGTTCTGGTGTAGCTGAACAAGCTGCATTATATTATGATATTCGTATCTGGGGTGCTCCCTTTACTCTAATGAGCTATGTGATTCTTGGATGGCTAATCGGCTCGTCTCATGTAAAATTAACTGTATATTTGCAAATAGGGATGAACGTTCTGAATATTCTATTAGATATTGTATTTGTTACTAGTTTGAATATGGGGGTTGTGGGTGTTTCCATCGCAAGTCTGATTGCAGAGGTCGGAGTAACAGTAGTAGGAATCTTCATCTTAATAAAGTTAAAATTAGTAGACCTTACATCAATTCAACTAATTAAAAATATTTTTGAAAAAAATGTATTTTTAAAAATGATTAAGGTAAATCGTGATTTGTTCATTAGGTCGATCAGCCTGTTAACTGTCTATACGCTTTTTACTTCAAAAGGGGCACAAATGGGGGAAGTGGAGCTTGCTGCTAATGCCATTCTGTTTCAGCTGCATTATATTATGGCCTATGCTTTAGGTGGTTTTGGGAATGCCGGCAGTATATTGGTTGGTAGAGCTATTGGTGCAAATAATCTTTCAATGTTCAATGAAACCATTAAGTTATCTGCAAAGTGGGGGATTTTATCAGGGGTCTTTTTATCATTACTGTTTTTTATTTGTTCTTCTTTTATTTACCCTCTTTTTACCTCAATAGAACAAGTCATACAATGTATTTTACAATACCAAGGATGGCTTTTATTATTTCCTGTAGTGGGATTTTGGGGAATCATTCTCAATGGAGTTTTTTCTGGTGCGACAGAAGCGATTCAAATTAGAAATTCAATGATCATTTCTATGATTCTATTTATTATTTTAGTTTACTTGTTAACTCCAATACTTGGGAATCACGGATTATGGATATCCTTTACTTTATTTACTTTATCACGTTCTCTTGTTTTAGGGTTTTATTTACCTAAATTGTCAAAAGGGTTATTTTAAATAACAGGTTCCCACTCAAGATATGTGTAAGCAGTCGTGAAAATTATACTAAAAGAAGGCAACTAATCCTTATGTGAGTTGCCTTCTCATGGTTCTTGCAATGCATTAACAAAGCTGTATTTGTTGTGGATTGTTCCGTCTGATTGACAGATTATTTTTTCAACTAATGAAATAAGAGTTTGAGGGGTCAAATCCGTACATTGATACTGATTTATCATATTTCCTATTATTTTTAAGCGCGAGGTCCCAATTTTATATTATGAGTAAAAAAGATTATTACTTGTGCAAGTAACGGACGCCATTCTTTCAAAAAGAGTGCGCTCTTTTTGAGTTGGTCTAGATTGTTAATGTCATTGCCACGTAATATTCTTAAAATTAATGAAGTATTGATTGTAATATTAATGGAACAGAAAGCCCAGAATTTGGTTTAGTGTTATGGGCAGTTTTAGTGGACGGAAAGAAACGTTTTGGGTATAGTATACGTATTAAAAAAGCTCGAAAAATAACCTAAATAGAGTCTTTTAGTGATGGAAATATTTAGATAGGAAGGCGTAAATATGGCAAAATCATTTTATCATTTTTTGATGAAATATCGACACCCAGAGCCAAGCGATACTGTAAGTCACTTTGCAAACCATGCATACCATGATCACAGTTTTCCAAAAGGATCAACAGATTACCATGAAATCAGTGCGTATCTTGAACTGAACGGTCATTATTTAAAAAGCATGTCCATTTTTGATGAGGCATGGGATATTTATCATTTAACCGAAAGATAGGTCTATAACCTATCTTTTTTTTTGGCTGTTTTCTAAGAGATTGTTGTTTTTGAACGAGTTTTGAATGCATGCAGCTGAAAATAAAGCTGATAGTGAGCACCTGGAGCGGAAATCAACCACACTTCTCTTTTAGTAAATAACAACAAAGTTTACGAAAACAGCCTTTTTTTTTTGGAAAAAAGGCGAATGGTGTTTTTTATCAACACGTTGCTAAGAGGCATTTGCTGTGCCTTTTTATATTACAAGTGCATATAATATCAAAAATAATTTCACGGCTATCATTGAAAGGATGGAGGATATGGATAATGGGAAAAAACCGAACAAACCTAAATATAAAATCGGTGATACAGTCGTGATTATCATGTATGGAACGGTAGGAAAGATCACTGATTTAAGATGGCTTGATGGAATGTATGTTTATGAAATAGATAAAAGCGAAGGGCTCTATTTTGAAAAAAAATTGGAACTCTTATCTGAATATAAAGGCGAAATAGTTGAAAAGGAACACATTGAGATTGAATATAAATTCTTTTTTGGAGACATTGTCCAGGTGAAGGGGTATGGAGCGGAATTATTTAAAATTGTTGGTTTTCGTACTGAAATATGGCGTTATAAGGAAAATGCCTGGGAAGATGTAATTTACGAGTTATCAAGAATTAGAGATGGGGAATGGTTAGAGGCAGGTGAAGAAGAGCTAACATTAGTGGCTGATGCTGAAAATGCAGATATGTTTATCCAAAAGCTTGGACTACTGTTTTTAGCGAACAAACCACAAGCGAACCTCAATCTTCCTGAACCAAAGAACCCGATTAGAAAAGCAGAGCAGGAAGAGTTGAATAAAAAAATGGAAAAGAAAGAATATATCGACTTCCTTTTGGATGTATATAATGATTATAAGATCTTATACAACCTATTCCACGATTCTGAATATAAGAAGGTTATGCGGGTTGTATTGAAAAAGCTGGCCTCTATTGTCAATGGTGATGAAATCAATCGTGTTTAGCAAAAAAATAGAAAAACATATTATCCCACCTAGTTTATTTCCCCACAACAAGTCCCTTCATATCTTGTCCATTGTTAAGGTCTTTTAAAGTATTGAATCATATAGGTGAACTATGTCTGTTAATTGAAAATATGAGGGTATGAAAAAAGAACAACGGTCATACATTCCAATAAAGGGGGCGATACTGTGAGAGAAATCGAAGTTTTCATTGACACGGAAGAAATAGCAGAATTTTTCTTTCATGAACTTTTAAAACGGGGATACGTTCCCACTGAGGAAGAACTGGAGGAGATGGCTGATATAACGTTCGAATACTTAGTAGAAAAAAGTATCATTGATGAAGAAGTTGCGGAAGATTAACATAGATAACGAAATGACGAGTAGATACTCGTCATTTTTTGTGTACTAAATAGAAACCTTTTGCCTTCGGTATCGTATAATTAATTTACAAGGAATTTTCTAAATGTATTGAAAATAGGGAAGGGGAAACGGGAAATGTCTTTATTTAATAAGGTGCTCGCAAGTGTTGGGATGGGTTCTGCTACAGTCAATACGAAATTGGAAAGCGATAAATTAGTTCCAGGCCAGGAAGTCAAAGGAATTGTTGAAATCAAAGGCGGAAGTATTGATCAAAAAATAAATGAAATTTATTTGTCATTGTACACTACATATATTAAAGAGGCAGATGAAAAGAAATACACAAATAATGCTTTAATTGACCAGGTCCGAATAAATGACCCATTTGTCATCAAAAAACAGGAAACCAAACAAATTCCATTTTCCTTTGAACTTCCAATAGACACACCAATATCTTTAGGAAAGACACAAATCTGGGTTGCTACAGGTTTAGATATTAAAAATGCAGTCGATCCATCTGATAAAGATTTTCTGAAGGTAATCCCAGATTCATTAACTCAAACCGTTTTAAATGTGATAAATGATCTTGGCTTTCGTCTTCGTGAGGTAGAGTGTGAGGAGGCACCATACCGCCTCCGTCGTCGTTTACCATTTGTTCAGGAGTTTGAATTTGTGCCAATTACTGGATCATTTAAAGGTCGTCTTGATGAACTCGAAGTTCTGTTCTTTCCAATCTCCACAACAGAAACGGAAATCTTTATGCAGGTTGACCGTAGAGCGCGTGGTTTAGGTGGATTTTTAGCAGAAGCATTTGAGATGGATGAAAGCCATGTTCATTTCACGATAAAATCAAGTGATTTACATTCGATTAGTGAAAAAATAACCGCTATGATCCAAAGGTTTTCATAATATTTGTCAGGGTGGAGATTCTTCTCCACCCTTTTTTGGTCTATTTTTGGAAAGTTCTTAAAAAACGACAAAAAAACAAGAAAACTGATGAAGGATTCGACAAAAGCAATGTTTAATTTATTAATAAACAATTAAAAGAATTTTGTGATAATTTAGCATTAGAATAGTTACCGATAAAATGATTGAAATGAGGAGGAGTCATTATGTTAAAGGAATTAGTTGGAAAACGAAAAAAAAGATTTGATGTAACCCTTTACCAAACTCCGGTATTCAGTCAAAAGAAGGGATACCAGGAAGTATATCGTTTACCTGTTGAGGAGAATAACCATAAGGAATGCTTGGATAATGTCTTTAAAGTATTTAATATCTCGGATTGCATTCCAAACGATTATGGCGGAAGATATGTTGGGACTGGAGATATAATTTCAATTGAGGAAGGAAGGAACGGTCAATCATTCTACCAACTTCAGTCAGGAGGATGGATGAAAATCAATCGAATCCGTTTAAGGTAAAAAGAGGAGAGCGAAAGCTTCCTCTTTTTTTGATCTAAACGATACTGAAATCTAATTAGTTTTGTAATTATTGTTTGTTTTTTCGATTATGTGCGGAATTCTCTTTACCATGGGCCTCTTGTTCAGCAATAATCGCTTCTGGTGGAATATGGTTGTTTTTTTTCGGAGAATTAGTTCGATTTCGATGTTTCTTTCCCACATTTACTCCTCCTTTTGATTTGTTTGTTAGATTAAGCTTAATTAAAAAATTGTAAAAACATGATTCATTAACATGGTAAAAGCTTTTTAAGGAAAGGCTAGGTTTAGCTTTTCCTAAATTAATCTATATCATGAAACTTGGAACGATATTTTTCAGCAATGTGATAATATGGTATAGTTTGAATGGTCAATGATGTACACTTGTCTTCATAAGAATGGAGGAAATGAAAATGAGCATTCATATTGCGGCGAAAGAAAATGAAATTGCCGAGACGGTCCTATTACCAGGGGATCCACTCCGAGCAAAATATATTGCAGAGACTTTTTTAGAGAATGCCACTTGTTATAATGAAGTTCGTAACATGTTTGGGTATACGGGTACATATAAAGGGAAAAAAATATCAGTGCAAGGTACTGGAATGGGGGTTCCCTCTATTTCAATTTATATTACTGAATTGATGCAAAGCTATAATGTCCAAAATTTGATTAGAGTTGGTACCTGCGGTGCTATTCAAAAAGATGTTAAGGTTCGGGATGTTATTTTGGCAATGAGTGCTTCAACAGATTCACAAATGAATCGTATTACTTTTGGTGGAATTGATTATGCACCTACTGCCAGTTTTGACCTGCTTAAAAAGGCTTTCGATTCTGGGATAAAAAAAGGATTGAATTTAAACGTTGGGAATGTGTTTACCGCTGATTTATTTTACAACGATAATGCAGACTTTGAAAAATTGGCGAAATACCAGATTTTAGCAATAGAGATGGAAACGGCTGCATTGTACACACTAGCAGCAAAACTTGGGCGAAAGGCCTTATCCGTTTTGACAGTCAGTGATCATATTCTGACTGGAGAAGAAACTACATCAGATGAAAGACAAACAACTTTTAATGACATGATAGAAGTTGCCTTGGAAGCAGCAATAAAGGAATAACGAATTCCCTAAATTACAACGAAAAGGTACCAGTTATAGGTACCTTTTCAATTTGTTCATTCATTTTGAATCAATCAGATTTCACTTATTTTACAATGCATTTTGTCGTTTCGTGGTAAAATACTAAGTATTGTATTTAAATTTGAAAGGTAAGGACAGGTGGGTTTTATGAAAAGATTGCATTATCTAATTGGATTGTGTTTAATCCTTTTAACTGGGTGCAGTCAAATGGATTTATTAGATAAAAAAGCACCATCTAAAAATAATCCAAAAGAGGCACATTATGTGCAAGATGAGCAGCAAACAAACAAACAGGGTAATGAAAATGGTTTAAGGTTAGAGGCGGTATACTTTAATAAGATCCAAGATGTTGCTGGAAAAAGGGTAATCCAAAATCCTCTTAACCTGTTGGCTTTAGTTAACAAGCAGTTTGCCTTGCCTGATGGCTATGTTCCAAATGATCTAACTCGGCCTAACGTAGACTTTTCCTTTGGAAATAAGGACATTGAAAAGAGCTATATGCGTAAGAAAGCTGCAGTTGCATTGGAAAAAATGTTTAAAGATGCGAAAAAAAACGGTGTTGAGTTACAGGCTGTTTCGGGGTACCGTTCATATGATAGGCAAGTTGCATTATTTAATGCTGAGGTGGATAGGGTTGGAAAAGATAAGGCTATCCAAGCAGTCGCTGTTCCTGGGAATAGTGAGCATCAAACAGGCTTAGCAATGGATATCTCAAGCCAAAGTAATAATCTTAATCTTTCGGAAAGTTTTGAAGGAACAAAAGAAGGGAAATGGTTGGCCGAAAATGCTGATCGATTTGGATATATCCTTCGTTATCCAAAAGGAAAAGAGGCAATTACGGGGTATGAGTATGAGCCATGGCATTTCAGATACGTTGGGGAAAAAGCAGCAAAGATAATTTTTGAGAAGAAGCTTACACTTGAAGAATATTTTAAAGTAGTTGAAAAGATTTAAAACAAAGGCTTGATTTGTCGCACAATGTTGATTGGAGTGGAACGGAAATCAACATTCTAGTTTTACAAAGCCAAAACAAAAAGATGAAAAATTATCGACATATTTTATGGAGGCAAAGCCGATTATAACCAAATTC
Source organism: Bacillus sp. 1NLA3E (assembly GCF_000242895.2). NCBI lineage: Bacteria > Bacillati > Bacillota > Bacilli > Caryophanales > Bacillaceae > Bacillus > Bacillus sp. 1NLA3E. The sequence goes on along the minus strand of NC_021171.1, from coordinate 2,898,350 downwards.
CTTTGTTAAAATGCAGTGAAAAGTGTTATTCTAAAAAACAAGGAAATATTTATCTTTATACAGTTCTTCAAAGGTATAATGAAAGTGGTGAAACGTTTGGAACAGGATAATGTAGAACAAGAAAAGCAAGAGCAACAAGAACATCCAAAAAGTGAATCAACTGCTGGTTTTATTCGTATTAAAAAGTTTTACTTTGTGATGTTATTACTACTATTAGTATTTTTAACAGCAGGTATTACAACTTTTGCGTTGGCTTTTGGAGATGAAAAGGTCGTTACAGTTGGATCAGAGAGGCAAGAATTTGATAAACTCTATACTGCGTACGATACAATTAAACAAGAATATTTTAAAGATGTTAAGGACACTAAATTAATCAATGGTGCCATAAATGGAATGATTGAATCGCTTGATGACCCATATTCAGACTATATGAACGAAGAAGAAGCTGGCAGTTTTCATCAAAGCATATCTTCTTCATTTCAAGGAATAGGGGCAGAAATTCAGGAAAAAGAAGGTCATATTATCATCGTTTCACCTTTAAAAGGTTCTCCAGCTGAAAAGGCAGGATTGAAACCGAATGATATGGTCCTTTCTGTGAATGGAAAAAGCTTGCAAGGAATGAGTTCTCAAGAAGCAGTAACATTAATTAGAGGTAAAAAAGGCACAAAAGTAGATTTATCTATTCAGCGAGCAGGAACTGATGAACCAATGAGTATGTCGATTGTTCGCGACGACATTCCACTCGAAACGGTTTACGGTGAAATGTTAGATGATGGAATTGCAAAAGTACAAATCACTACTTTTTCAGAAAACACAACTCAAGAGCTTGTAGATGTTTTAAAAGATATGAAGGGAAAAGGGATGAAGGGACTAGTTTTAGATTTAAGACAAAATCCCGGTGGACTTTTAGACCAAGCAGTAAATATCTCGAGTATGTTTGTGCCTAATGGCAAAATATTATTTAAGGTTGAAGATAGAAAAGGAAATATAAAGGAATATAAATCAAACAATACAGAGGGAACAACAATTCCTCTAGTTGTGGTAATCGATAAGGGAAGTGCAAGTGCATCAGAGATTTTTGCTTCTGCTGTTCATGAATCAGCTGGAATTCCACTTGTTGGAGAAAAATCATTTGGTAAGGGAACTGTGCAAAGGGCGCAAGATTTCCCAGATGGTTCAAACATTAAATTTACAACTGATAAATGGTTGACCCCAAATGGAAATTGGATTCATAAAAAAGGGATAAAGCCAGAATATGAAGTAGCATTACCTGCCTATGCTTCATTGCCGTTTATCAACCCTGATAAAGAGTACAAGCTATCTTCTTCTTCAAATGAAGTGAAAGCTGCCCAACAGATGTTAAAGGCTATAGGTTATGATCCAGGTAGAGAAGATGGATTCTTTGATGAAAAAACACAAAATGCGATTATCAGTTTGCAAAAAGATGCTAAAATTGAAGCAAATGGTGTTCTTTCAGGGCAAACAACAATGGCTTTAATGGAACGTATAAGAGACCTAATAGTCAAAAATGATACGCAAATTAATAAAGCTATAGAAGTGTTAAAACAGCAAATGGGTTCCTAATAAAAAAAACCTCTTCAACTGAAGAGGTTCAGACTGTCGAGAAACTCTCGACAGTCTATTATTTTACCTAAAAACTTTAGTGATTCACCGCATTAATTTATTTATTTAGGCTCTTCAATAGGTCTGTTGATTTCCGTTCCAGGCGCTTCACTTTCCGCGGGGCGGGCGGTGAGCCTCCTCGGCGCTAAAGCGCCTGCGGGGTCTCACCTGTCCCGCTGCTCCCGCAGGAGTCTTCGCGCCTTCCACTCCAATCAACAGGGTGGTCCCAATACAAACTATCAACTCAACCAATAAATAATAAAAATAAGTTGTGAAATCAATGTTTAAGCCAAAAGAGTCTAGCCAAAGTGAATATGAATTTGTGTCTATTGATTAATTAGTTCCTAACGATCATCGCCTCCGTTTAATTGATAAATATATTAATTTTTCATTTCTTCTTGAAAAAGTTCGCCCGTTTTATAGCGACGATAACGGTCGTCCTTCTGATCCACTTGTTCTATTTAAAATGGTGTTTATAGGCTATCTACGGTATTCATTCCGAAAGACAATTAGAAAGAGGGATAAGAATGAACGTTGCCTACCGCTGGTTTTTAGGTTTAAAGTTCAAAGATCCAGTTCCCCATCACTCTACGATAAGTTGGAATCGTCAACATCGTTTTAAGGATTCGCTACTATCTCAATGTACACGGTCAAAAAACATGGTAAAAGTTGTGACACAACATGTATGGGAAGATAATTTGGAAAAGGTAAGGTTAAATCGGTTATCTATATCGGGAAAAATGCCAAATTTAGAAAGAAAAAAATTGAGCAAGCTTTGCAGACTCAGGAAGAGCTACATGGGCTTCGCTACTGCCGATTACGGGGATTGAAGAAGGTAAGTGAACAGGCTTTCCATACTGCAGCCTGCCAAAACATAAAAAAGATTGCAACACATTTAGCTAGGTTGGATATGGTGTGTTGCAATTCTTTAGACCGATTTGCCCCTAGGTTGATTGGAGCGAAGCACCTGGAGCGGAAATCAACCGGCCATTTAGCAGGCTACAAATAATACAAAAAAATTGCCGAGAAAAATACTCTTTCTCGACAATCTGAACCTCTTCAACTGAAGAGGTTTTTTATGTCTTTCTGCTACCCTTTCTGCATGATTTTGGACCACAAGGGAAAAACTTAAATATCGTTTTTTTTACGAAAATCACAGAAATTGAGTGGGGAAAATGAAAGGGAAAATCATCATTATTGCTTTATCAGTGGTTTTACTGTTTTCGAATATCCCATACTTTACAAGTAACGGGTATGCAGAAAATGAGATCAATTTGCTACCGTGGAAAAAGGTTAATAAGGTTTTACCAAAGTATAGTAAGTTCATTGTTATGGATATTGAAACAGGAAAGGAATTTTGGGTTCAAAGAAGGGCAGGGAGCCGTCATGCGGATGTTCAGCCAATAACACATCATGACACAAAAATAATGAAACAAATTTATGATGGAAAATGGAGCTGGAGAAGGCGAGCGATTATTGTCAAAAGTGGCAATAAGAAGATTGCTGGTTCTATGCATGGTATGCCACATGGTGGGGGTGCATTGGAAAATAATTTTCCTGGACATTTTTGTATTCACTTTTTTGGAAGTACTACTCATCGGACCAACAACATGGATTTATCGCATAAATTAATGATTTTGAAGGCTGCTGGCCAACTGCCAAGCCATTTGGCGACACCTGACCCCTATGAAGTTGTGAATGCCTATTTCGCTGGATTAAAAGAGCAGGATCAAACAATAGTTTCAATCATTTCACTTCAGCCTGTTCAATGGAAAGATTTGTTAAGTAAAATTGAAGCTGTTCGGATTACCCAAATGACGGTACTACCCATAGAAGATCTTAACGCCGAAATACATATGTCGATACCTATCAATGTTGACTGGTTTATCAAGGATATAGGATTAAAAAGATTTCATGGTAATATTGAACTGATTCGTTTTTCGCAAACAGATCCATGGAAGGTCGACTCCTTGTCCTTTCTCGAAAATAACAACTTATCCTTTAAACTTGATGAAACAAGCTTGAGATTTTGATCTCGAGCTTTTTCATTGATACAGAGGGAATTTCTTTGCATTATTATGTCCAATTATGTAACAATACGTTAGAGTGATATTTTCTAAGGAGTTCCATTCGGTGGAGATACACCATTTTGCATATTTGCTGGATCAATACGATACATATTGATGATGGAAAGTTTAAATATTTTAGTAGATTACGAAAATGGGGAAATAAAGAGGTGGATAAGTGATGAAAAAGCATGTTTATTTATGGGGAGCCCTAGTATTACTGATGATTGTTTTAACCTCATGCTCTCAAAGTGGGGAAGAAAAAGATGATACACCCAAAATGCTCGATGTTAAATTAACGGTAAATCCCACTCAAGTTCAGCCAAACGAAATGATAACATTTAAGGCGGATGTGACTTATGGCAAGGAAAAGGTAACGGATGCTGATGAGGTAACCTTTGAATTTTGGCGATCCAAGGATGAAAAGCACCAAAAGGTGAAAGTTGCTAAGGCAACAAATGGGGTCTATCAGCTTGAAAAGAGCTTTACTACTGAAGGGACTTATTATGTGATTTCTCATGTTACTGCAGAAAGTATGCATAGTATGCCCAGAGTCGAATTTGTTGTAGGCAGTCCAAGTGAGCCTGAACCTGCACACTCAGCGAAAATGGATATGTAAAATATAAAATGAAAAGGCTGATATTTCAGCCTTTTTCTGGTTTTGAGCGGAAATTCACTTTTGCTTTCTCTAAATCTTTCATTTTTTTTGCAACCTTTTTTTCAACTTTTTCCGTACCTTCGTAGCTTGTGCCAATATTTAATCTTCCTGTCAATTCTTTGATTCCTAATTGTCCTAAATTATTTGTATAGTCAAGTTTCTCAACAATGATTTTATCAATCCTAAGGTTCTCGATGTGAACAGAAGGGGGAGCTTCGTTTTGCGTGATATCTATGTCCTTAGGATTTTTTTTAGGTATTTCGAGCTTGGCAAGACGTGCTTCTAAATCCGTTATTTTAGAGAGTAAAGCTGAGATATGGCTACTTGCACTTTTTGGGAATATCCACGCTTTAACACTGAAACCCTTTTTTTTACTCATAATGAGTCACTCTTATCGAATGAAATCTCTACAAATTCCGTATCTCCCTTCTCTATGGGAAGGAAAACTTTTAGGATTCCGTTATCAAAGCTGGTGGTAACCTTATTTTTTGAAACAGGAATAGGTAATTCGATTTTTTTCTCGAATTTTCGATTTGGTCTTTCCTTCAAGTAGTATTGTATTTTCGGAAATAGGCTTTTAAATTCTCCTCTAATAATAAGTTGGGTGTTTTGTAAAGCAATATATATTTCTTGAGGATTGATACCTGGGAGTTCAGCCTCGACTATCAACATGCCTTCGTATTCATAAAGATCACAATGAGGTAGAATCTCACGTTGTTGCATAAATGAATTTGGATCTATGTTAAATTTGTCGCGTTGGGAGTTGTTTTTTTCACCATCCTGAAAGATATCCTTCCAAAGATGGGTGGCTTGATATTGTTTTGTCATATCAAGCCATTGTTTTAATTTTTCCATATCCATGACAAACCCTCCTTAATGCTCTGTTTATCACACTTTAATGGGTAGTAAAAACACTCTTCGGTAGAAGTTCTACTTTATGTCATCATATTTATCTTTCTCAAAATCAATGCGAAAATTAAAATTGACGCCTAGAGAGTTTCCGTGACGTCAATTTCGCAGAATTGCATATCCACACTTTTGGGGATCTTTATTTCTAGTGTTCCGTCCTTATAGTTAGCGGTTGCACCTTTCTTTTTGACGATTGCTGGGAGTGTCAATGTATGTTTATCTTCAGAATGGGGGATGTGTTCAATAATCATGAGATTTGCAGTATGGTATAATTTCATTTCTCTCAGCCATTCTTCTGATTTAATGATAATCCGAACATAAATATACTCATGTGTCTCAAAAATAGAGGTTTGTAGTGAAGATTGATGGTTTGACGATGGTGAGTTGCTCGATGAAGTTTGGTTAGTTGTATTCGGGAAAATTCCTCTTAATAACTCTTGAGGATTCATCATTCCTTCCGCATAATTAGGTAACATTTTACTCATGATTTCTTTTGTGTATTTTTCAATCTCATTAGGGTTTACATTATCCATCATCTTTTTCATGTTGTCATTAAAAGGGAATAAATTCCATGGGAACACATATCATTCCTCCTTTCAGAACAGAACTCTTTTTACAGTTGGTTTACCATTGGTAAAGAAGGATTAGCAATTTGGTCTTGGTCACTAACATCTAAATCAGCAACGCCATTTGTTGACACAGCGTTACTTGAGGAAATATCCCCATAGGCAATATTCGAACCAACTGTTTTATAGTTTGAGGTGTGGCTATTATGAACGGTAGGGCCAATATCCACATTGGCATTACTGGTCATTCCGTTTGTTTTTATGCTAAATATATTAATTTGATAGGGCATTCAAGCTCACATTCCTTTTATATTTGATTTGAAATGACATTGGCAGGGTTTGCGATATCGCCCTGATCATTCATGTCTGGATCAATAAAGACGTTTTCCATAGCGGCTGTCGGAGGAGCAAAATCTCCGAAGGATGCGTTGTGACCTTGTGATTTTGTGTTTGCAGTTGGTGAATTGTGTAATGCCTCTCCGATATTAAGTGAGCCATTGTTAGAAATACTGTTGATTTTTAAGTTAAAGATATTAATTACTGTCTGCATCCTCTCACTTCCTTTTAAGTTGATATTGTATAGTATGCAATTAAAAGCCCAACCGTTAAGAAAAGTTAACAAGGAAAAAAATCGACCAGTAAATATGCTTCTCCTGTATACAATGCAAAAAACAAAAAAAGGATCATCTCAGTTTAAATAAGATGATCCTTTTTTATGTTTTGATATTGATGCTTTTGAATTGAAACGAGGCGAACCGTTAAACAAATGGCTCCAACAGCTAATCCGGTTATTAATCCGACCCAGTACCCATAGGGTCCCCAAGCTGTGAAGTTTGCCAAAAAATAACCAAAAGGAAGGCCGACTGCCCAGTAGGATACAAGTGCCATGATAAAAGTTATATTAACGTCCTTGTAGCCCCTTAGTGCCCCTTGAACGGGTGCCTGGATTGCATCAGAAAGCTGAAAGAAAAGGGCGTACAGGAGAAAGTGAGCAGTTAGTTTTTGAACGGATGGGTCATCAGTATAGATCCCAGCGATTTCATGTCTGAAAAGTAACAATATAATCCCGGAAAAAAATGCCATCGCAACAGCTATTGCCACTCCAATGAAACTGTATTCACGAGCATCCTGAAAACGCTTAGATCCAACCTCAAATCCAACCACAATAGTCAAAGCCATTGAGATACTAAGCGGTATCATGTAAATGAATGATGCAAAATTCATGGCTGATTGATGAGAAGCAATTGTTACAGTATTAAAATCACTCATTAATATAGTAACGGCTGAAAATATACTTGTTTCAAAAAAGATCGACAAGCCAATTGGTATCCCAATTTTTAATATTTCTTTCCACTTATTAATGGAAACAGCATAAAAACTTTTAAATATACCATAGGATAGGAAAGGCCGCTGAGTATGGATGATGGCTGCTGCAATAATAGTAATAATCCAATAAGTGATGGCCGTTGCATATCCGGTCCCGACCCCGCCAAGTTCTGGAAATCCGAATTTTCCATAAATGAGTAAATAATTAAAAATGATATTAATCGGTAAGGAACAAATTGTAATGATCATTGAAACCCGTGTTTTACCAAGTGCATCAATAAATGAACGGAGCACATTGAAAATAAACAGTGGAATCATTCCATAGCTTAAAGCAATTAAGTAATTTTGAGAAATGGATTCAACTTCATTATCTAATTTCATACTATTTAACACGGGTACAAGAATAAAAGATCCAAGAATAATGACAATAATAGCTAACAAAACAGCTAAATAGATCCCTTGTATTACTGAAAAAGCTACTTTTTCTTTGTTCTTTGCTCCAACAAGTTGCGCAATGATTGGAGTTACAGCAAGCATCCCAGTGAGTCCAGTAAAAACAGGTACCCATAAAGAAGAACCTATTGCAACACCAGCTAGATCAACAGAACTGTAATGCCCCGACATGGTTGTGTCAAAAAAATTCATCATCATAAGTCCAACCTGGGAAATCAAAATTGGAATGAAAATAGTTAATAATAACTTAAGTTTCTCGGACTTCTTTATTTTATTGTACATTAATAAAATCCTCTGTTTCTAATCAAATTATATTGGGAAAATTATATCATATTTTGCTAGCATTCATTTATTCTTTGGAACATTCATATATCTAAAGAAGGAATGAATTTGCTTACTATTGTCAATTATATGAGTAAATCATTGTGGGGGGACGAGGACAGTGAGCTACAAATTAAATCGGATTAATCCTAACCAAATTCAAGTTTTCTTTCTTGATGGAAGATTTGAAACTTTAACAAATGAGGAATTATCTTATTTATTAGCCGAAATGGGGGATTCTGAAACAAGCACTACAGAATTCTTTCAAAGTGACCTACAATAAAACGCTCCGAATTAATTCGGAGCGTTTCCTTTTTCAGGAATAAGAAAACCATGAAATTCATTAAAACTGTCCATCTCTGGCGCTTAAGCTTTTCTAGGCTTCAAGCAATTGTGACGATTCTTGGAGATGTGGAGTGGTTCTTAAGACATGGAGAGTATAATGATCCTTTGAAATTTCATACAGATCATAAATATCCCCTTGGGCATTTAGCTGATCATATAAGGATTTTCTTGATTCGTTGGCCTTTATAACATAGGGGAGTTTTTCTGCTGCTTTGATGGATCGAATGTTTTCTTTTCTAATGCGCATGAAAATTTTCTCAATTTCCAGTTCAAAGAAAAGTTCTTCGAAGAAGGCATCTTTCGCAGGTTTATTATATCCCTTTCCGTGATAAGGCTTACCAAGCCAAGTTCCTAGAAAACCAGCTTTGTCCTGAATGTCATACAAGTTAATCGTCCCAATTGGAGCGCCCCACTCATCAAGAATTGTGCGTGAAATTAATTCACCTTGCTCTTCAGCTTCGATTGTTTGCTTTGTTACAAACAAGAACTCATCGTAGCAATTGGCCTTTTGACGCACAAATGGGAAGACTTCTGGGTGCGTCATTAGATCATACAAAGTATGACAATCGTGGAGTTCACGTTTCTTGAGTTGCATGCTAATCCCTCCAATGAAGGGTAGTCTGAACCCGAACCCGTGCCTAAATACACGTCGGCCCTAGCCCACCCTCGAAATTTTTTGTGTTGCTAAAAAATTTCGGGGTGGGAATCGAACCCACTAGGACCAGAAAAACTGGTGGCGCACCATTTGCCTTCCCTAAAACTTAGTCTATGAAATTGTCGTTAAAAAATTTATTGTACTGTAGGTGTATAATACAAGAAAAAATGAAAAATTGAAATAGGTATATTTATGAATTTTTCATGATTATAACAAACTAATTTTCACTTGTTTATTTTGACAAATACCCCATGGATCATGGTCCATTTTGGTTTGGCTATATAATGAAATGGATGATGGCTCCAGAGGACAAGGTCAGCGTCCTTACCCACTTCGATACTTCCTAGTTGGTCGTCGATTCTAAGATTTCTAGCCGGATTTATGGTGATCCCTTCGAGGGCTTTTTGTTCTGAAAGACCCTCCCGCACAGCTAAGGCTGCACATACATTTAAATATTGGATAGGAATATATGGGTGATCCGTTGTGATCGAAACTTCAATTCCATGGTTTGATAGTTCTTGATAGGTTTTCCAAGTTTTATTTTTCAATTCAACCTTCGATCGCCGTGTCAAAGTGGGTCCTACCGATACCTTCAAATTTAGATCTGCTAATTCAGATGCTATCAGGTGGCCTTCGGTGCAATGTTCAATTCGAAGGTCAAGATTAAATTCTTTCGATAGTCTTACAGCCGATAAAATATCATCTGCTCGGTGCGCATGGATTCGGACAGGTATTTCCCTTTTCAAGGCTTTGACCAATGGATCCATTCTTAAAGATTCTGGAATTTCAGTACGTTGGGCATTATAGAAGGCCTCTCTAAGCATTCCCATGATTCCCATCCGCGTAATTGATTCCGACGACCCATGACTATGAATTCTTTTTGGATTTTCCCCAAAAGCAATTTTCAAACCAGCTGTTTCCTGTATAATCATTTTTTGTATATTATTCCCTGTTGTTTTAATAACTGATGTGGTTCCTCCAATTACATTTGAACTTCCCGGCATGACATGAACCGTTGTAATTCCGTGGCTAATTGCATCAGAAAAGGCAGGATCAAGTGGATAGACTCCATCAATTGCTCGAATATGAGGACTAAGTGGTTCAATCGTCTCATTCGCATCATTTCCAGCCCAGCCAGTTCCTTCGTCATATAAGCCAAGGTGGGTATGAACATCAATAAACCCAGGTAATAAATAACCGTTGGAACAATCAATCATTTTTGTGTTTGAATCAGAGGGGAGATTTTTGCCAATCTTACTGATTTTACCATCTTTTATCAGCACATCTCCTGTCTGAAGAGGGGGAGAAGTGATTGGGTACACTTGTGAATTTTTTAATAATATATTCATATTTTCCCTTTCTTATGTGATGTCCAATTTGTTTTTTATGATAGATTTTATGCAGATAGGAAAATATAATTTTATCTATTTTTTATTTGGTTAAAAAATCCCTTTCCATTGTAAAATAATGATAGTTGAGCCCAAAATCCAAACGTAAATGGCAAATATTTTTAAAGATTTCTTTTTTAAAAATTGGATCATCCCGACAACCGCCATATAGCCAAATAGGGCAGAAGATAAGGTCGCGATAAATAGACTACCGAAGGATACTGCTTCAATGGTCTGTTCAGACATTTTTAAAAATTGGAGAACGATACCTCCTGCAATTGCCGGGATCGATAGTAAAAAAGAAAAATAGGCCGCAGTTTCTCGATCCAGTTTGCGGAAAAGACCAGCCGCAATGGTAAGTCCGGAGCGAGAAATAGCGGGGAAAATGGCTGCTGCTTGAAATGTGCCAATCAAAAGTGCATCCCCATATCCGATGTTGTTCATTTTCTTAGCGCCCGATTTAACCCCATCTGCCATCCAGAGGATCCCACCTGTGAGTAAAAACTCCCAACCAATCGTTTTGCCAGTTTTTGATATTGATTCAAACAAATCGTTTAAGAGCAAGCCTACTAATACGGCAGGGATTGTCCCAACCACTAACAATAGCGAGTGTTTTCTAAAAGGATGTTTTATTATATCGAACAATTCTTGTTTGTATACGATAACAACAGCCAGTAATGTCCCAACATGAAGCATCGTATCAAGGAATAAGCCCGCTTCATCGAGGTGGAATAGATGTCTTCCCAAATATAAATGCCCGGAGCTTGAGATGGGTAAAAACTCCGTTAAACCTTGTATGATTCCAAGAATTAAAGCTTCAAACATCGACATATTATCATCATTCCTTATCTTATTCTTGTTGTTAAATATGGTTACTAAAATGTATTCAAGTTGTCCAAAACAAGAACTATAATATAAAATCACATTGTTATAAAATTCCATATTTTGTGACACATTTTAAAGTATTTCTATTTGGGATAGGATAAAATGAGAGTATATAAATGTATTGGAGGAAATATCCATGCCTACAAATGAAGAACGTACATTTGCTGCAGTCATATATGCGATTAGCTTTTTTACTGCTTTTATCGGTCCAGTAATCATCTGGCTGTTAAAAAAGAATGAATCTGAGTTTATTGATTATCATGGAAAGGAATACTTAAATTTCCTCATTTCTTACTCTGTTTACGCTGTTATCAGTATGGTTCTGATGTTCGTCCTAATCGGGTTTATTCTCATTTGGATTGTAGGAGTATTCGCTTTTATCTTTACTATCGTGGCCGCAGTCAAGGCATATGAGGGTAAAGAGTATCAAATTCCACTAATTTTTCGATTAATACGCTAAAATACATGAAGGGAGGAGGGGAGAGATATGGAATTCATTGGAAATCTAAATCTTGCCATCATTTTACCTATTTTTATCATCCAATTGATTTTACTTGTTGTAGCGTTAATAGATTTATATAGAGTTGAAAAAACTAACGGTCCTAAATGGGTTTGGATTTTAGTAATCTTGTTACTTAATATTATTGGTCCAATCCTTTATTTTGTAATTGGAAGGAGAAATCAATAATGCCGGTAGTTGCCGTTAATGGTTTGAAAAAGGATTTCCAAGATAAACGAGTAATCAAGGGAGTGGATTTTAATCTAGAAAATGGAAAATGCACAGCATTAATTGGTCCGAATGGATCTGGAAAAACGACGATATTGCGTATGCTTTCTGGATTAATTAAACCATCATCAGGTGCTATTCGATTTCAAGGTGCAGGATATGAAGGGGACATTCGACAATATATCGGATATTTACCACAATTCCCAGTATTTTACGAATGGATGACCGGTTTTGAGTTCCTTAAATACGTTGGTAGATTAGGTGGGTTAACCAAGATAGATGCAACCGAGCGCAGCGAGGAGTTGTTAACTCTAGTTGGTCTTATTGATGCAAAGAATCGCCGGATTGGCAAGTATTCTGGGGGTATGAAACAGCGTCTGGGGATTGCCCAAGCTATCATTCATCATCCTAAACTTGTCATGCTTGATGAACCGGTATCTGCATTAGACCCGTTTGGGAGAAGAGAAGTATTAGAGCTTTTGGAAAAATTAAAACAGGATACGACTATCCTTTTTTCAACCCATATTTTAAATGATGCTGAGGAGGTCTGTGATAATATTCTCTTCTTGCATGATGGGATAATAGTTGAATCTGGATCCATGACTGAGCTTCAAACAAGGCACCAACAAGCAAAGATTGTAATTGAATTCCGGCAGGACACAAATAAGTTTGTTCAGTCTTTTACATCTCAGCAATTAATCGAGTCGAAGAAAATAGAGGGAAACATCGGAATTTTAGTTGTAAAAGATTTAGATCAAGCAAAAGCTGCCTTTTTAAGGGAAATTGCTGATGAAAATTGGCCTCTTATCAGATTTGAAGTGGGTGGCTTAAGCCTAGAGGATGTATTCTTAAAGGTGGTGAAAAAATGAGACAATGGCTAACGATTTTACAAAAGGAAATCCTGGAAATGTGGAGGAATTTTAAGTGGATTTGGTTTCCACTCACCTTTGTTTTATTAGGTGCTTCAGAACCTTTAACTACATTTTATACACCGCAGATCATTGATTCACTTGGTGGGTTACCAGAAGGAGCTGTCATCAAACTGCCTACTCCTACATCACCCGAAATTCTTTTTCAAAGTATTGGACAGTTCAATTCTATTGGTCTGCTAATTATTGTACTCGCTTCAATGGGAATTATTTCTGCCGAACGAAAAAGCGGGGTAGCAGAATTAATTCTAGTTAAGCCAGTATCATATTTATCATATATTACAGCTAAATGGGCAGGAGCTACTCTTTTATTATGGAGCTCTTATTTTGTTGGCTTACTCGCAAGTTGGTATTATATAGCCATTTTATTTAAGCAAATACCCTTTACAAATTTGCTTGTCTCTTTTATCATTTTTGGAATCTGGCTTACATTTGTCCTAACAATAACGGTGTTCTATAATGCGTTTTTTAAATCTCCAGGGGTTGTTGGATTTGTATCCATGGCTACAATTATCATTCTTAATTTAATTTCAGGAACTTTATCCCAGTGGCTTGAATGGAGTCCAGCCCAGTTATCTTCCTACACTAGTTCCTACTTAATATCAGGAGCTATTCCGGATGAGGCGTGGGGAGCAATAACCGTTACAACAGTATCTATTTTCGTACTATTAGCTGCTTCTGTTTATATTTTTCGAAAAAAAGAATTGGCTTGATACTATATTTTTATATTTTGAAAGGAAGAATTGTTGTGGTGTATGACTATGGTCTTGTTTTAGAGGGTGGGGGAATGCGAGGAGTCTATACTGCTGGCGTTCTCGAATGTTTTTTAGAGCATGAAATTTCTTTTCCTTATGTTGTGGGTGTTTCAGCTGGTGCTTGCAATGCAGCATCGTATTTATCTGGGCAAAAAGGCCGGAATCATACAGTAAACATCGAATATGCCTCCGATCCTCGCTATATTTCATGGCGAAACTTTTTTAAGAATCGCCAGTTTTTCGGAATGGACTTTATTTTTGATGAGATTCCTAATAAGCTCGTTCCATATGATTATGAGTCCTTTTATCGTAATCCTGCCGAGTTTGTTATCGGGACCACAGATTGCAACACGGGAGATCCTGTCTATTTTTCAAAAGAGGACTATGGCAAGGAAATGCTGACAGTTCTGAAGGCTTCTAGTTCGCTGCCATTTATAGCACAGGAAATTACCTATAAGGATAAAGTGTTACTTGATGGAGGAATTAGTGATCCGATTCCAATTAAAAAGGCTCAAGAAGATGGATTTAGGAAAAACGTTGTGATTTTGACTAGAAATAAAGGTTATCAAAAACAACCCTCACGGTTCCAATTTCTCGTCAAGGGAAAGTATCGTCATTATTCAGGCTTACAGTCCGCATTAGCACGTCGGTACCAAAAGTATAATGATACAATTCGCTTTCTGGATGAAGAAGAAAAGGCAGGGAATGCAATCGTGATTCGCCCAACAGTTCCTATCGAGGTTGGGCGGATGGAACGTCGACCAGAAAAGCTTGAAAAGCTGTATCGGGCAGGCTACAAAGATGCCAAAGGTTATATCGAAAAAATCCAGAAATGGTAAGTAACATAGAAATATATTTGAAGCCCCTCGACCAAGGTCAGGGGTTTTTGTCTCTATTAGGGGATGATTGGTGTAACATTATCATATTTGTTTGAGTAAAATAATAGAATGGTATAAAGCATTAATTGGATAAGGAGAAAATCTGATGAACATCCAACAATACTACCGCTCCGCGGCTACTGTTTCTCTCAATGGGAGCCTAGCAGCATTTGTTCCTGTGATCATCATTCTAGTAGGAAGTATATTGTTTTCAGTTAACCTTCCACTTTTGTACGTTATGATACCTTTTTGTGTTTATAGTTGTATTTGTTACCAAGTTTATTTAATCCAGCATCAACGTTGCCTTGAAACTGAAATAACAGAAACACAAGTGGATACAACTTTAGAAAAATCCCAAAAAATCCTGATTACTTTTATGCCAGCACCGTCCTTAAGAATGTTATTATTTGAACCCAACGGTTTTTTAATTGGTGAAGTTAGAGATTTTAGGTTTTGGTGGTTTAGATGGTTCCTTCCCTATTTTGCAGATAAACTTATTCCTAATGTGTATGGCTTATACGACCAACAAAATAAATTGCTTGCACTGTATTCAGTAAATGAAAGAAAAAAACAAGTCAAAATAATGGATTCAGTAAAAAATGAAATAGGTATTTACCACGAGTATATAAAGCCCATATTTTCATTAGAAAAAAGAGGTACCATCCATTCACTAATCGAAAATCATTACATTCAAGTAGAAGGTTCATCTCTTTATCCGCATATAAAATTTAGAAATGAAGAAGGTTTCATTATCGGAAAATTGATTAAAGGGTGGATGCCACTTAACTGGGGAAAACAGTTTCGGGATGCAAATACTCCTTTTATCGTTTTAGAAGAACAAGTGGATGTAACAGATAAAATTTTCATGGTAGGTGTGTTAGCTTATTTTTTTAAGTGTACAAGCCACTAAAGATAAAAATGAATAGAATAAGAAAATTCCACCTAGAATAAATGTTTTTGGTATAAATTCATTGCAGTAACAAAACAATTAGGGTAAGATGTCAGTAAATAACTGAATAATTTAGGATCATATCATAAAAAATATGATCGCCTTCGGGGTCGGGTGAAATTCCCAACCGGCGGTGATGAGAAAAAAATTCTCTTAGCCCGTGACCCGTTTTCATTGCTTATTTTTTATCTGAAAACGGTGGATTTGGTGTAATTCCAAAGCCGACAGTAAAGTCTGGATGGGAGAAGGTATGTTAGCATATTAAAAATGCAATTTTTTATGCGTATTTAAGTATGTTTATTAACCCCGTACATTTTTATTGTACGGGGTTTGTTGTTCTTATTAATATACATAATTTGGTTCAGTCGTAAGCTATGGCCCTGGAAAAGATTCGTTATTTTATCGTTTTTGTATTACTGAATAAAGGGGGGATACTATGTTTACAGGAATTATTGAAGAAATTGGCACCCTGCAAAAAATACATAAACAAGGTTCCACGTTAATTTTGACCATTCAAGCACCAAAAATCTTAAGTGATGTCCATTTAGGTGACAGTATTTCAGTTAATGGTGTTTGCTTAACTGTAACTGATTTTACGAAATCAGCATTTTCAGTAGATGTCATGCCGGAAACATTTCACGCCAGTTCATTAGCTTTTCTAAAAGCTGGGTCTAAAGTGAATTTGGAAAGGGCGATGGCTGCAAACGGGCGGTTTGGTGGTCATTTTGTATCGGGTCATGTTGATGGAACTGGGACTATTTCTGCTATTAAAGCCGAGGAAAATGCTGTTTATATTGATATTTCGATCCCTGAAAATGGCGTACCATTTGTAATGGAAAAGGGGTCGGTGGCTATTGATGGAACTTCACTTACCATTTTTTTCGTAAAGGACCGGACGATCACAGTCTCACTCATTCCTCATACAAGAGGTGAAACCATCTTAGGGCATAAACGCATCGGAGCTAAAGTAAATCTTGAATTTGATATGTTAGTGAAATATGTTCATTCAATTATGGAGAAAAAAATAGAAACCAATGCTGGAGGAACTGGGATTACAGCGGATTTACTGAAACAAACGGGATTTATGTAAATGGAGGGAGCAATAAACCATGTTTAATTTAATTGAAGATGCCTTGGAAGATTTAAAAAAGGGTAAAATGGTGATTGTATGTGACGATGAAGACAGAGAAAACGAAGGTGACTTCATCATGTTAGCGGAATTCGCTACTCCTGAAGCCATTAATTTTATGGCAAAAGAAGGTAGGGGACTTATCTGCACTCCTATCACAGAAGAGTTGGCCAACAAACTTGATTTAAGACCGATGACAGAAACGAATTCAGATTCTCACGGTACAGCATTCACTGTCAGTATTGATCATATTAGTACTTCGACCGGAATTAGCGCATTTGAGCGCTCTACAACTGTGTTAAGCCTGTTGGAGGAATCAGCTAGACCGGCGGATTTTAATCGCCCTGGTCACATTTTTCCACTCATAGCAAAAAATGGCGGAGTTTTGCGAAGATCTGGACATACAGAAGCAGCGGTCGATTTGGCTCGTCTTGCTGGTGGGAAACACGCAGGTGTCATTTGTGAGATTATGAACGAAGATGGCACGATGGCAAGGGTTCCTCAACTAAAGATCATTGCCGAAAAGTTTCAATTGAAATTAATCACGATTCAAGCTTTAATTGAATATCGATTGGTACATGATTCTCTTGTTAGAAGGGAAGCGGAAGTTCATCTGCCTACTTCGTTTGGGGATTTCCAAGCGGTTGGATATACGAGTATCGTCGATGGGAAAGAACATATTGCATTGGTCAAAGGTGATATAACAGAGGATCAACCTGCTCTTGTGCGCGTACATTCGGAGTGCTTAACCGGTGATGTGTTTGGATCTTACCGATGTGACTGTGGGCCACAGCTTGAAGCAGCTCTTATGCAAATTGAAGAAAATGGGAACGGCGTTCTTCTATATATGCGGCAGGAAGGTAGAGGAATTGGCCTAATAAATAAGCTGAAAGCGTATAAGCTTCAAGAGGAAGGCTACGACACTGTGGAAGCCAACCATAAGCTAGGATTTAAAGATGATTTGCGGGATTATGGTGTTGGAGCGCAAATTTTACGGGATTTAGGGGTTAGAAAAATGAAATTATTAACTAATAACCCGAGGAAAATAGCTGGGCTTAAAGGATACGGTTTAGAAATTATGGAACGCATGCCAATCCAAATGGTAGCGAATAAAGAAAATAAACATTATTTGCAAACGAAACAAGAAAAATTGGGACATTTACTAAAATAATGGCTGTGTTAGAGCTCATTATTGATTATTTGCAAAATGTTGATTGCGGTGGAAGGCACGAAGACTCCTGCGGGAGCAGCGGGACAGGTGAGACCCCACAGGCGCTTAAGCGCCGAGGAGGCTCACCGCCCGCCCCTAAGGTGCGCGAGTGCCTGGAACGGAAATCAACATTCTAGTTTAACAGAGCCAAAATCATAAAATATAAGGGAGATTTGAGATATGAAAAAAGTGATTGAAGGAAAATTAATTGGTACTGGATTACGTGTGGGGATCGTTGTTGCTCGTTTTAATGAATTTATTACCGGCAGACTCTTAAGTGGTGCAGAGGATGCTCTTAATCGTCATGGAGTGAATGAAGAAGATGTTACCGTTGCTTGGGTACCAGGTGCTTTTGAAATACCGCTTGTGGCAAAAAGATTAGCTGATTCTGGAAAATATGATGCTGTTATCGCACTTGGAACGGTTATTAGAGGAGCAACACCACACTTCGATTATGTAAATAGCGAGGTTTCTAAGGGAGTTGCTAGTGCTGGACTACAAAGTGGAATTCCAGTAATCTTTGGAGTGTTAACTACGGACACAATTGAACAAGCTATTGAGCGGGCAGGTACAAAAGCAGGGAATAAAGGTTGGGATTCTGCAGTAAGTGCCATCGAAATGGCCAACCTGTTTAAACAATTTTAATAGAAATTTAAGGAATCTTTTTGTGGGGGAGTAGTCGTGGATATTGAAATATTGAAATGTCATGGTTCTGGGAATGATTTTTTATTAATTGATGAAATCTCCAATTCTTATTCCTTTTCAGAACAAGAGCGGGCGGAACTAGCCATATCACTATGCAATCGTAATACAGAGCTTGGTGCTGATGGAATACTGTTCGTTTCGAAAAGTGAAAGTGCGGTTGCAAAGATGCGGGTTTTTAATGCGGATGGTTCCGAAGCATCTATGTGTGGAAATGGTCTTCGTTGTGTGGCACGATATGTTTGCGAATTAAAGGGCCAGGATAAGTTGTTAATCGAAACGATGAAGGTGAACCTGCAGGTTGAAAAAGAGGAAGATCTTTTTCCGGAAATTCCAACTTATAAAGTGGAAATATCACCTGTGTCATTTAAATTGACAGATTTACCGTTAACATTGCCGGCGGAAACCCTTATCAATGAGAAAATACCAACCTTATCTGAGGAATTATTGTTTACTGCTCTTGCCGTTCCCAATCCGCACCTTGTTACACTTGTTGGAGCAGATGATCTTGAATCAGACTTGCAGCTTCAACTAAGTAAAGATGTAAATGGAACGAATTCATTATTCCCAGATGGAGTGAATGTCAGCTTCGTAAAGCCACTAGAAGAAGGGCATATTTATGTCCGGACATTTGAACGTGGAGTTGGATTTACAAATGCCTGTGGCACAGCGATGTCGGCATCAGCTCTAGTAACCTGTTTAGTAGGGTTGAATAAGAAAGAAGAGTTTATTGAAGTCTATAATCCCGGCGGTAAAGTCCGTTGTGTTGTCCATGAAAATGAAGGTGAGTACAAGATTGATTTGATTGGCAATGGCACCTATGTGTATAAAACCATAGCTCATGTTGATGCTAATAATTTTGCTCAATTCACAGTGGATGACAAATGTTTTTATGCTGATGAAGATAAACAATATGCAAAGCTTCAACAACATGCCCAGGAATTTATCCAAAATCACTAAACTCTTATATAATAAATAAAGACTTTTTTAAAAAGATTGTTGTTTTTTTAATAGGTTTTGTGGAAAGAAAATCGTTGAAAAAGAAGTTGATTGGAGCGGAAGGTGCGAGACTCCTGCGGGAGCAGCGGGACAGGTGAGACCCCGCAGGCGCTTTTGCGCCGAGGAGGCTCACCGCCCGCCCCTAAGGTGCGCGAGCATCCTGGAGCGGAAATCAACCACACTTCTCTTTTAGTAAATAGAAACAAAGTTTACGAAAACATCCTAAATAAAAAGAGATAATCCTGGTCCTTCGTCAGATCTATTTGGATTATCTCTTTTTTGCTAAGAACTCTAGAATGGGTTTAATGTTTTGGATTTTTTTTGCTTCAAAATAGGTTTGAAAAGGGTCTCCAACTTTCCTAATCCGCTCTACCATGTTAGTGATGTTAAAGGTTTCTGCTGTAAGCTTGTCGGTCACTTCATGCCAATAAAGCGGGGTCGCTACAGTTGCCGGCCCTGTCCCTCTTAAAGAATAAGGAGCGATTATCGTTTTTCCTTCTCCATGTTGAACATAATCAACATAAAGTCTATTGCCACGGTTTTTCTTCATTCTTTCAATTGTAAAAGAATCCGGATCTTTTGATACTAAATATTCAGCAATAAAAGCAGTAAACAATCTTGTATCATCATAACTAACTTGATTCTCTTGGAGCGGCAAATAAATTTGTAACCCTTTGTTGCCCGAGGTTTTAACGAAACTAATAAGGTTTAAGTGATCAAGAACCTCTTTTATTAATAAAGCAGCCTTTATAGCTAAATGAAAATCTTTTTTTGAAGGAGGATCCAAATCAAGGACAATTTCACTTGGAAAAGCGTTATTAATAGTTTGAAAAGGAATATGAAATTCGATTGCAAGTTGATTACCAAGCCAAAGCAACGTCTTAAAGTTGTTGCAAACAATATAGTCAATATTTTCCCTATGAAAAGAATGCACATAATCTGGTGCATAATCCGGTCGATTTTTTTGATAAAAAGGCTCGCCAAACATACCATGGGGATGACGAATGACAGTTAAGGCTCTGTCCTTTAAAAAGGGGAGTATATAAGGAGAAACTTCCTGTAAATAATGAATATAATCTATTTTTGTTACGGGCGGTGTCTCCCAAATTGGTTTCTCAGGATGGGTGATTTCAATGTCTAGTGGTAAGTTTTTTTGATTATATATAAAGTTTTCAATAATACAATCTTCAGCCTTCAAATCAAATCGGAATTGATGAAAGTGTGGCTCTCTAAGCTGTTTTTCATATACTTCTAAATATTTAACCTCCACACAAATTGCAGGCGGCACGTATACAAATTGAGCATCTTCGCGAATCTGATTGTCCTTGATAATTCGGACAAGCGCTTGTTTCTCTTCAGGTGTAAGGCCAAAAAGGAAAAGGCCAATTGGGTAAACCACGCCACCTTTAAAAACCCCAATATAAAAATAGCCATTCGATTTATCATATGCGGTTATAAAACATGAAACATATTTCCAATTTTTGTATTTCAACCAAGAGATTGACCGTTTCCCGTCTTCCCAGAGATTCAGTTCCTGTTTTGCCACGATGCCTTCCCCGTCATAAAGGACCACATTATCCCAAACCGATTGAAAGTTTTGTTTCGAGGGAATCATCTGCACAAGCTTTGAGTTATTTTCGCTTGGCACAAGTGGTAAGTCTACCGCTGTAAACAGTTTAGTTAACTCACCTTTCCTCTTTATGTATGGTTTCCCTTTTAATGCAACACCTTGCAAGTGCAATACATCAAACACCAATAAAAAACATGGTTGTAATTCAGCTTTCTCAAGGATTTTTTTTTGAGAGCGCATTCTACCTCGTACTTGAATTGAGCCAAAATCTGCTTTATAAGGATTTTCCAAGAAAACGAGCTCTCCATCTAATGCAAGTGGAAGAAAAGGAGCGAATTTTTCTTTATTTCTTAATAAAAAAAGTTCAATTTCAGGGAAAAGCGCAAGGAGAGGTTTTCCATTTCTGCTTGTAAGCGTTAGGTTATTTACATTCCATTCTAAAATAGCCCTAAAGCCGTCATATTTCACTTCATAATACCAATCAACACCTTCAGGAATGTTGAAAGTTAGACTTGGCAACATTGGTTTCATTAATTTTACCTTCCTTTTTTGCTGAAACAGAATCAATATTTATTTTAGTCCTTTTATTATTCCGTAATCTTTTGGTTCTCATCCATTACCAATTGTTTGTAAGTATTCACAAGCGTTTTTTCACACAGATTAACAATAGATCGAATGAAGAATGGAGAGAGAGCTATGCATACAATTTGGAAAGGAAGCATTAGTTTTGGTCTTGTGAATATTCCAATCAAATTGCACACCGCAACGGAAGATAAAGATATAAAGTTAAGAACACTTCATAAGGAATGCCATTCCCCCATACAATATGAGAAGATTTGCCCTGTTTGTAAAGTTGAATTGAAAGCTGAAGACATTGTAAGAGCATTTGAATATACGAAGGGGAAATTTGTGGTACTCGAGGACAAGGATTTTGAAAAACTAAAAAAAGAGAACGAAGAGCGAGCAGTGGAAATTATTGATTTTGTGAAAATGGAACAAATTGACCCGATTTATTATGATAAAACTTACTATATGTCACCAAGTGAAGGTGGCGTAAAGGCATATTCACTATTAAGAAAGGCTTTGGAAGAATCATCTAAAGTTGGCTTAGCCAAAATTATCATCCGTTCAAAAGAGCAACTCGCTTTACTTAGAGTTTATGAAAATACCCTTGTTATGGAAACGATACATTTTCCTGATGAAGTGAGAAAAACGAGTGATGTTCCAAATGTCCCTGCCGAAAGCAATGTGTCGAAAAAAGAACTTGATACAGCCATTATGCTAATCGACCAATTAACGACAGAGTTTAAACCAGAAAAGTATAACGACGAGTACCGAAGTGCTTTAATGGAACTTATTGAGTCAAAAAGAACCGGACAAGACATCGTCACTCCTACAGCTAAAGATAATGTGTCAAACGTAACTGATTTAATGGCAGCCCTTCAGGCATCCATCGATCGAACAAAGCCTCAAAAAACAACAGAAAAAAAGAAACGGGTGACACCGAAAATAAGAAGAGAAGCCTAAATACCATGATAAGATTAGTTAAGAGAGGCAAACAGAAAATTTTTTCTGTAGTCTCCTTTTTTTAGGTATAAATCATAATAAGGATGAGTACGGTTGACATTTTATCCATAATCTAATATGATAATAGAGACGCTGTTAAGTTCGTTATATAATTTTTATGGATTTAAGTAGTCGTAGCTGCAATGAATGTAGGCGATTGTTTGTCCCTACACGATTTGAGGGCTATGCTTTTTTTAATAGATTATATGAAAAACTAATAGTGAATGAAATTTTTGGAGGTCATTACATGACTACAGGTAAAGTAAAATGGTTTAATGCAGAAAAAGGTTTTGGATTCATTGAAGCAGCAGATGGTAACGATGTATTTGTTCACTTCTCTGCGATTCAAACTGAAGGTTTCAAAACGTTAGAAGAAGGTCAAGAAGTAACGTTTGAAATCGTTGAAGGTAACCGTGGACCACAAGCAGCTAACGTTCAAAAAGCATAAGTTAAACTCATAAACCTGAGGTGATGCTTTTCAAACCAGCATCACCTCCTTTTGTTTTTGAAACAATTAGAGAAAATTCTTCGTGTTCCTCTTAAAAAGGCTCCTCATAACGTTTCTTTTTTGTGATACTCAACCCCTTCATAGGAAATATTCCCAAAGGAAGTTAGCTTTTTATTAGTGGAGAACGAATGATGCCCACAATTTTGCAGAATGTAAAGATTTATTTGAAAAACCTGATTCACACTGGAGCGGCTCAGGAGCCGTAAGGATGAAAGAGAGGTAGGGCTTTCATTGTTTTAGGAAATAAACCGACATGAGTACAAATATCTTGATCGGGAAAGATTAATTTATATAGTTGGCCAATGCAAAATAAATGGAAAACGAAATTATTTCACTAACATTTCTTTTTGTTGAAAAAAGAATGACGTTTTAGATAATAATAGAAGATATGGAACATTTGTAAGGAGGAAATATATTTTGACAAAATTTTCAGATTTTAACCTAAGTGAAGCACTTGAGAAGGCATTATCCCAAATGGGCTTTGAAGAACCATCTCCAATCCAGGCACAGGCTATTCCTGTTGCATTATCTGGTAAGGATATTATTGGTCAAGCCCAAACTGGAACAGGAAAAACAACCGCTTTTGGAGTTCCGTTAATTGAAAATTGTAAAGTTGATGAACCAGCTATTCAGGGGCTTGTACTCGCTCCAACACGTGAATTAGCTGTACAGGTTGCAGAAGAATTAAACCGGATTGGTAATACTAAAGGTATTCGTACGTTACCAATTTACGGTGGTCAAGATATCAATCGACAAATTAGAGGGCTAAAAAATAGGCCTCATATTATTGCGGCGACACCTGGTCGATTAATGGATCACATTGATAGAAAAACAATTCGTTTGCAAAACATCCATACAGTCGTGCTTGATGAAGCAGATGAAATGTTGAATATGGGATTTATTGAGGACATTGAAAAAATTCTGTCTGGTATCCCTTCCGAACGTCAGACCTTATTATTTTCAGCAACAATGCCACATCGTATTAAAACTCTTGCTGAAAAGTTCATGAAAAATCCTGAGCTTGTAAAAGTTCAAGCTAAAGAAATGACTGTTGGAAATATCGAGCAGCATTATTTAGAAGTGCAAGAAAAACAAAAATTTGACGTTTTGTGTAGCTTATTAGATATCCAATCACCTGAACTTGCGATTGTATTTGGTCGAACAAAGAAACGCGTAGATGAGTTGGTTGAAGGTCTTATTAAACGCGGATATTCTGCAGAAGGAATTCACGGTGATATTCCGCAAACAAAACGTGATCAGGTGATTCGTCGCTTTAAAGAGCAGACTATTGATATCATGGTGGCGACAGATGTTGCGGCACGAGGTCTGGATATAAGCGGAGTTTCCCATGTATATAATTTCGATATCCCACAAGATCCAGAAAGTTATGTTCACCGGATTGGAAGAACAGGACGCGCGGGTAATAAAGGTTTAGCAGTAACATTTGTTTCTCCAAGGGAAATAGATCATTTAAGAGTGATTGAAAACCTTACGAAACGGAAAATTGATAAAATGCAAGTTCCAAGTTTTAGGGATGTACTCGTTGGAAATCAACAAGCCACCATTAATAAGATTATGAAGATTGTGGAATCCGAAGAATTCAGCGAATATAAAAGAGCTGCAGAAAACCTGCTAGAGGATACTGATTCTGTTACCTTATTAGCTGCAACTTTAAAGCTTTTAACAAAGGAACCAGATGCTACTCCAGTAAAATTAACGGCTGTGGAGCCACTACGGTCTAAAAAGCCACAATATGACCGTGATAGAAACAGACGAAATGATCGTGCTAGAAGTAATGATCGGCCAAGAAGCGGCAGCAGTGACCGGGCTCCGAGGAATGAAAAAGCTAAACGACGTTCAAGACCTCGTCCGTAATTTTTTTCAGTTTTTTGTATGTATTTTGGGTATTTGTCCCATATTATATATTGTTTGATGAAATTTAGTTTTAGTTAATTAGGAGGTTCTTTTATGGAAACTGGTAAAGTAAAATGGTTTAATGGCGAAAAAGGCTTTGGTTTTATTGAACGTGAGAATGGTGATGATGTTTTTGTTCATTTTTCAGCCATTCAAGGTGAAGGTTATAAGTCACTTGAAGAGGGTCAAACAGTTAGTTTTGAAGTTGAACAAGGACAACGGGGACCTCAAGCTGTAAACGTCCAAAAACAGTAATTTAAGTTAAAAATCATATAATGTGCCCAGTTGTGGTTCGAATATTTGAAATATATTTGAAAAAACGTTATGATGAAAAGAACTGATTATTGATTTAGTTCTAATTCACTGATTATAAAGAGTAACATTTTTTGTCCACTTTTTATGATTAGTGAATTTTTTCATTTGGGCTCACATAATCAGCAGTTAGCAATTCTAAGATTACGATATAAGCAAACTGGAGGTGGATAGGATGGCTTTCGGCAGAAGGATTGTGGAAGAAATCATTACGGTAGAAACAAAGGTTTGGGAATGTGCATCAGATAATTGTAATTGTTGGGTACGTGACAACTTTAAAAACAAAGAGATTCCTAAATGCCCTATCTGTAACAGTGAGATGGTCTCAACGACTAAAATGCTTCAGGCTGTTGATAATCACAATAAAAGTTACTAAAACTTTGAACTTTTGTTGAATTTCCTATTAAGTAACAGTTTTTTTCCCTTAGGGGTAAGGAATTGAAGCCTACTCCTAGTTTGTAACAAAGCCCGATCCTTTAAAGGATCGGGCTCATTTTAATTATTCAAGATTTTCCTTGCAAAAGGCTGCCACAATTTCCAGTTCTTCTGCCTCTAGTGCTAAATCAATATATTTATCTGTTGTGTTTTCAAGAAGGCTATAACTTACTATTTTTCCTTCCCCATCCTCGGCCACGTAAAGGACCTTCAAACGCAGTCCGTTTTCAAGATGAAGTTCATCATCTTCATCAACTTCGATATCTAAATAAAGCTCATAACGATCCCCACTTAAAATTCCAAATGGATCTTCCAATTTTTCAACTGTGAAACCAGTAATTTTCATCAGATTCATCCTTTATTAGTTATTTTGTCACCAAATATTCCCTTTTTATTATAACCTTAACCACCTATTATAAAAAAGAGTTTGAGGGTGGATTCCCAAAAAACGATAATGATGGGCTCTTTGGAAATAAAAAAAGGCCGACTATGTATTGTAACATTTTAGTCTGCCTGTTGTATATGTAATTTGGCGGAGAAGGTGAGATTCGAACTCACGCAACAGTTGCCCATCCTAACGCATTTCGAGTGCGTCCCCTTATAACCACTTGGGTACTTCTCCATGTTGTTGTTAATGTAAAAAGTTATGGAGCGGGTGAGGGGAATCGAACCCCCGCCGCTAGCTTGGGAAGCTGGCATTCTACCATTGAACTACACCCGCAAAAAATGAATTAGCAAGACAAGATCTGAACCAATAGACCCTTACCACATTTAAACCGATAATAAGAACTCATATGACAAATGTTATTTTACTCCAGCAAAAGCCCTATGTCAAAACTATTTTTCTAGTGTGTTTTATAGGTTTATCCTCGTTTTCCCTTTCAGCCTGGGTAATCATAAAACCAAATTCGCCACCTCTAAAACTTTTACATCATTTTCAATTTCTACCTGTAGAGAGATTCTTTGTTCTAATAACTGTTTAAGATTCTTATTACTGAGTGCTGTTATAGAGCCAGATCGTTCTGAAAAACCTGTATAGGGGTTTATAGAACCCGGTAAACTAATTGCCACACCTAATACTTGGTGAGTTCTTGTATACATTTTAATTGTTTTTTCCATATCGTTTAAAAAAATGGCAAGATTATTGCACTGGGTATCGTAACTATCTTTTGAAAGAATCGTCCCATTTCCTAATAGGAGTCCATGTTTTACTTCTGTCCCACCCACGTCAAAGGCTATATACTTTTTCATTCTCCTCACTCCACGTGTTTTGTCATGCTATCCAGAAAAAATTATGTTCCTTTTTTTAAAATATTCGGAGGGGTATGGAAATCATTACTTCTTATTTTTTAAGGGAATGGTTGCATGGGGGTAAGTATAGGTGAGACATCTCTTTTTTTGTCATAAAAGACTCCATAACAGGATATGAATATTGAAGGGGGATGATAAGATGGTTGGAGATTTTGATAAAAGTGCCAAGCTTGAACATGGTTTTTGGCTACAAATACTTGGAGACCATGCTCGGTTTATCCATGATTCCCTAGCACCATCAGAAAAACAGAACATTGAAACAGCAAACTACTTTATCCAAACTTTTGATCGCTGGTTAGGGAGATTAGCAACAACTGATTTTGTACATTTAAGTGTGAGAGCAGCTGAAGAGGCTAATAAATTTCGAACATTTAAACTCGAAATTTTGAGTAAACTACTGCAAGGTAACATTAAAATTCACCTTTCCCCCACCTTTGTAAATCATATGTTGAATGAATTGGAAGAGTATATTCGAATTCTAACTTATTTACGTAGAGGCGAAATCCCTCCAGTTTTCCATGAGCTACATCATCATACTGTCTGGCTCTTGGATGCTACAGGTCATGCCGGTGCGATTGATAGTAACCTTGATCAAGTAGAAAAAAAGTTGAAAGAAAAAAGCATGGACTATTTTAAACAGTTCCAAGATTTTTATCTGAAAGCGGTCGAAATGACAGGGTATTTAAGAACAAATTTAGCTGAATTCCCAGCATTACGGAAATTTAATGATGATATTTCACTTGAGATGAATCTGTTTATGAATTTTCTTCGAGAATTAGAGGAATTGGGGCTAGGCCATCAAGCGCTTGGGACTTTCGCGCCACTTATGGCAGATCATATGGCGAGGGAAGAATGCTATTACTTAACCAAAGTTGCAGAATCTGCAAAAATAATGATGCCAAACTGTGATCCAACAAAACCAAGACAAGATAAAAAAATATAAATAATAAAACACCAAGTGAAGATTGAATTCACTTGGCGTTTTTCAAGTGAGCGTTCTATCATGCTTTTTGGGTTTCTTTATCTGGCTTAATTGCAAATAGTGTAATGATTGCTGCGAATACACTAAACCCACCTAATAAATAGAAGATCCAATCTCCGGAGTTTTCCATTAATATGGCGATTACTGGAGGACCAGCTGCTACACCAATAAATCGCATCGAACTATACAAAGATGAAATGGTCCCGCTCTCTTCTTTTTCTATTCCCTCGGTGATCAGAGCATCCAAACTTGGCAAACCAACACCGATACCGACTCCACAAATGAAAAACATGGTAATCATAAACCAAAGTGCATCAGAAAAACTAAGTGCAAAAATGGCTAATGTTAGAATTACTGTTCCTGTAAAGGTTATCCATTTCATCAAAACTTTGTTTTCTTTTATCTTTTTTCCAGTAATAAAAGAAGATAGACATAACGCTCCCAAGGGTAGGGCTAAGACCAACCCCTTTCGTAAATCCTTAATATGGTAAATTTTCTCAAGGGTTTCTGACAAATAAAAGAGCACTCCAAATAGGACAAACATCAGCGTTCCACCAATGATAAAAATAGCGGAAAGCCACCTTCCGTTATTAACAAATACTTTTTTTGTATCAAGTAAAAACTTTTTGAATTTAATTTTATTTGCTGTTGTTTTTGGTGATTTTACTAAAAGTGCCATTAGTAAAATGGACATAACACAAAAGAAGGGAAAGGCTAAAAACGGGATATACCAAATGATTCCCGCTAGAAAAGCTCCTAAAATGGGGCTTAAAACCTTTCCTAGCGTATTTGCTGTTTCAATAAGGCCTAAAGTACTGCTAACTTCATCCTCATTTTTAAACATATCTCCCACTAAAGGGAGAACAATAGGTGCTGCACCAGCCGCACCCACACCTTGTAAGGCTCTTCCCAGCAAAATTAGCCAATAGGCATCCCCTATCTTCCATGCGGCAAATCCTGAAATCCCCCCTCCAATTCCTGCAATGATTAAGCTTGGAATAATCACCTTTTTTCGACCGATATGGTCAGAAAGGAACCCAGCAATTGGGATTAGGATGATAGCTACAATCGAGTAAACGGTTAAAATCATGCTAGTTTGAAAAGGGGAAATGTGCAAAGCCTTTTCCATTGCTGGTAATACAGGAATCAACATCGAGTTTCCCAACGTCATAACAAGTGGAATTGAGGAGATGGACAGGATTGCCCAACGTTGCGTTTTAACACTGTCTTTCCCTTTTCTTTTTGACTTTGTTTTAGTGTTCTTTTCTGAATAGAGATTTTCCATATGTTCCATAAGGGAGCCACCTTTATATTACTAATATTAATATGGACCTTTCGAACCTATTCTAGAAGTGAATCTAATTGTTGTTTATTGGTAATAATATTTTCAGGGAATTTTAAAATTACTATTGACAATTAGTCTGAAAGTTTATAATATTAAATACAATATAAGGAATGGCGTTGACAAAGAGTAGTAACTTATTTCGGATACTTTAGAGAGCTGATGGTTGGTGGAAATCAGCGTATTGATTTAAGTGAATGGACTTTCGAGCCTCCAAACTGAAAACCGTAAAGGTTATTAGGCTTTGGCGAATGAGTCTCATCGTTACAAGAGACAGGTATTCAAGCAAACGCTTTGATACTATTCAAGTGAGCTGATTTCAGCTAACAAAGGTGGCACCACGGGTTTCTCGTCCTTTTTTAAGACGAGGAACTCTTTTTGTTTTCGGAAAAATAAATATATCAAATCGTTGAGTAAGAATAGTACACGAAAAATCCTTCTTTACAGAGAGCTGGGTGTGGTGGAAACCGGTATGAAGGTTTTGTGGAATGGACTTACGAGAGATATCCTGAACCTGAGTAGGGTTATCCGGTTTTCACCGTTATATGAGTAGGATTGATGTAAAGTCAATCTAAAGAGGGTTCAAGGGAAAACCTTGTTCCAACCTGAGGTGGCACCGCGGTTAATTATCGTCCTCTATATACAGAATCAAAGTGTATATAGGGGATTTTTTGCGTTCAATTTTATAAACTTGCACAAAAAAACATATTGTGCAGCTTGGGGGTAATCCAATTGGAAAAATTATTAAATCCATCAAAGGGTTTCATGGAGCAAATAGAAGGCGATATGTTAACACCGATTTCTATCTTTCAAAAACTCAGTGGAAAGAAAAAGTTT
Source organism: Bacillus sp. 1NLA3E (assembly GCF_000242895.2). Lineage (NCBI taxonomy): Bacteria > Bacillati > Bacillota > Bacilli > Caryophanales > Bacillaceae > Bacillus > Bacillus sp. 1NLA3E. The sequence goes on along the minus strand of NC_021171.1, from coordinate 2,868,100 downwards.
CTGCTTGAAAGTTCCTTAAAATATGAAAATTCTGGTAGGTATTCATTCATTGGATCTGATCCTGTTTTGGAAGTTAAAGGGTATGGAGAGGTTAATCACATCATTACAGCAAATGGAGAAGAAGTTGTAAAAGGGAAGGCAATTGACATAATAAAAGATTTGATTCCTCATTATGAGCATTTTGATCAAAGCATTCCTTTTGTTGGTGGGGCAGTTGGTTATGTTAGTTATGACACGATTCGCCAATACGAATATATCGGTTTATTACCGGATGATGAACTGGAGATGCCTGATGTTCATTTGATGTTTTATGAGCAAGTCATCATTTATGATCACCTTGAGCAAAAAGTTTATTTAGTGGCTTCCCCAATCCTTAAAGACACGGATGAGACCAAATTGGTCTTGCTTAATCAAAAACGGAAAGCGGAAATACAGGCTGAATACCATTCTGATGGACCTTCAAAGGTAACGGTGTCTACCTTCCAAGCATCGACCAGTAAGGAAGACTTCGTACGCAATGTAGAAATTGCCAAAGAATATATTTCACAAGGTGATATTTTCCAAGTAGTTTTGTCACAAAGAATGACAGCAAACCTAGAGGGAGATCCATTTTCTTATTACCGAAAGTTAAGAATATCAAATCCTTCACCATATATGTATTTTTTGGATTTTGAAGATTATGTAGTCGCTGGCTCTTCACCTGAAAGCCTTGTAAAAGCGAATCAATCACATGTGATTACGAACCCAATTGCAGGAACGAGACCAAGAGGGAAAAATCCAAACGAGGATTTATCCTTCGAAAAGGAGCTAATCGCCGACGAAAAGGAATTGGCGGAACATCGAATGCTTGTTGATCTGGGGCGAAATGATTTAGGGAAAATCTGCGAGTTTGGTTCTGTTAGAGTTCACAAGTATATGGAAATTGAAAAATATAAGCATGTCATGCACATTGTTTCTGAAGTTGGTGGTGAGCTTTCAGAACAGCATAAGCCGGCAGATGCCTTAATTTCTTGCCTTCCAGCTGGGACGGTCTCGGGAGCCCCGAAAATAAGAGCAATGGAAATTATCAATGAACTTGAGGGCGTGAAAAGAGGGGTATATTCAGGTGCAATTGGTTACTTTTCAGTCAATGGCAATATGGATTTTGCCCTTGCAATCCGTACGATGGTGATAAAAGACGAAAAAGCCCATATTCAAGCAGGTGCAGGAATTGTCTTTGATTCAATTCCAGAAAAGGAATATGAAGAAACGATTCATAAATTAAAAACTTTCTTGGAGGGTCCAGATGATTTTATTAATTGATAACTACGATTCCTTTACTTATAACTTGTATCAATATTTTGGTGAGCTTGGTGAGGAAATCTCTGTTGCTAGAAATGATCGACTAACCATAGACGACATTAACAGGTTAAAACCTGAAGCGATTATCCTATCTCCAGGACCGGGAAGGCCTGAAAATGCAGGGATTTGTGTAGAAGTGATTCAAGCGTTTTATCAAGTGACCCCTATCTTAGGAATTTGCCTCGGTCATCAGGCGATTGGGTATGCCTTTGGAGGATCGATTAAGCGGGCAGAAAATATTATGCATGGAAAGACGTCTAATGTGGAACATACCGGCACCGGGCTATTTGAAGGGTTACCACAACACCTGGAAGTTATGCGTTATCATTCTTTAGTGATTTCACAATCAACGCTCCCTGAAGAGTTAATAAATGTGGGATTCGCAACAAGTGATCATGAAATCATGGCGATTAAGCATTATAAATTTCCTACTTATGGATTACAATTCCACCCTGAATCAGTCGGAACTGTTCATGGGAAAAAGATGTTGGCGAATTTTTTAAAGGTGATCAGAGAGGAGAAAAAACATGAAATTATATCTTGAACAATTATCCGAGCAACGTTCATTATCTGAATTAGAAATGGAGAATGCTGTAAAGCAATTATTTTCGGAAGAAGTTTCTGATAGTGAAATGGCCGCATTTATCATTGGCTTGAAAATGAAAGGCGAAACCGTTGATGAAATCATTGGTTTGGTAAATGTAATGCGAGAATATGCTTTGCCGTTTACAAGTAAATTTCCTAACGTTATCGACAATTGCGGAACTGGGGGAGACGGTTCGAAAAGCTTTAACATTAGCACGACCTCCGCGTTTGTCATGGCGGGTGTTGGAATTCCAGTTGCCAAACATGGAAATCGAAGTATTTCAAGTAAAACGGGCAGTGCGGATGTCCTTGAGAATTTGGGAATTAATTTAAATTTATCTCCTGAGGCGTCACAAGATATTTTAGATAAAATTGGAATATCATTCCTTTTTGCACCTAATGTTCATCCAAAGGTAAAAAGGATCATGAAGGTTCGTAAGGATTTACGGATACCGACTATTTTTAATTTAATCGGCCCATTAACAAACCCTATCAATTTAGATTACCAATTATTAGGGATTTACCGCAGGGATTTACTTGATTTGTTTGCGACAGTCCTTTTAAAGCTAGGTAGAAAACGTGCTGTTGTTTTAAATGGAGCAGGGTTTATGGATGAAGCATCACTTCAAGGAGATAACCATTTGGTCATTGTCGATAATGGTACCATTACGAATAAAATCCTTCATCCGGAAGAAGTCGGGCTTTCCGTTTATAATAATCAGGAAATTGTTGGCGGTGATGCTAAAGTGAATGCAGATATCCTAATGAGAGTTCTAAAAGGAGAAAAAGGTGTCTACCGTGATACGGTATTACTAAATGCTGGAATTGGTATTTACACAGCTCAAAAGGCTGATTCGATTAAACAGGGTATCCATATAGCAAAGGAAAGCATCGACTCTGGTGCAGCACTTTCCAAATTAGAGCAATTGATTGAAATGAGTCAAGGCTTTCATCAAGAGGTGATATAAATGGGAACTATTTTGGATCGAATAATTGATGTAAAGAAAACAGAACTTGATTATCTTCGAGGGTTAGAATTAATCAATGATCCTGACCGAATTAGAAGGTCATTTATTGATAAAATCCGCCAAGCAAATGAAATGAAAATTATTGCTGAATTCAAACGGGCTTCTCCTTCAAAAGGAGATATTAATCCTAATCTAAATCCCCAAGATCAAGCACAATTATATGCCAAATTTGGTGCAGATGCGATTTCAGTTTTAACTGATACAACCTTTTTTAAAGGGTCTTTTGCTGATCTACAAGCTGTTCGAAAAGTGGTGGATTTACCCATTTTATGTAAAGATTTCATGATCGATAAAATTCAAATTGATATAGCCAAACAAGCCGGTGCAGATCTCATTTTGTTAATCGCTGCAGCGTTAGAAGAACAGCAACTAGTAGAGCTTTATCATTATGCAATTTCAAAGAATTTAGAAGTATTGGTTGAAATTCATGATGAAGAGGACCTTAAAAAAGCTAATTCGGCGAAGGCAAGGCTAATTGGGATCAATAATCGGAATTTAAAAACCTTTGAAGTGAATCTGGAAACCTTTGAACATCTTGCACCATTAGTGAAACAGACTGGAGCTTTTATCATTAGTGAAAGTGGTATTAAGTCTGTCTCGGATGTAAATAGAGTTAATCAGGCAGGCGCTAATGGTATTTTAGTAGGTGAAACGTTTATGACTTCAGAAAACCTAAAAGAAACAATACAACAATTAAAGCTACCAACCCGGACGGTGATTTAACTTGAAAGTAAAAATTTGTGGCATTACTGATTTAAATACGGCCCAACATGCTGTATCTTATGGAGCGGACGCAATTGGTTTCGTTTTCGCTGAAAGTAAGCGAAGAATAGAACCTAATTCTGCAGGTGAAATATCTGTACAATTACCACCTAACATCGAAAAAATTGGAGTATTTGTCAATGAAACGAGAGAGCGGATTGAAGAAATTGTTTTAAAGGCAAAATTAACAATGGTTCAGCTGCATGGTGATGAATCCCCGGCATTTTGTAATTCCTTATCTGTTCCGGTCATTAAAGCTTTGAGTATCGAATCTGAAAAAGATCTTGAGGAAATCAATCGGTACTCGTGTGAAATGATTTTATTAGATAGTCCTAAGGGGAAGTATCGAGGCGGAAACGGTACTAGTTTTGATTGGGAGCTCCTTATAGGATCAGACTTACCAAATAAGAAAATCATTCTTGCTGGTGGATTAAATTTAGGAAACGTCGAGCGTGCCATCCAAATCTGTCATCCCTTCATGGTTGATGTAAGTTCAGGAGTCGAAACAGATGGTAGGAAAGATGTTAAGAAAATGAAGGTATTTTTAGAGAAAGTAAAGAATACTTCGAAGATGGAGGAGATCGAAAAATGACAACTTATACATTACCTGATGAAAAGGGACATTTTGGCCAGTACGGTGGCAGATATGTACCTGAAACATTAATGAAGGCTGTTTTAGAATTAGAAAAAGAATATCTAAGTGCGATGAAGGATGAGGATTTCCAAAAACAATTAAATGATCTTTTAACAGATTATGTGGGTAGGGAAACACCACTTTATTATGCGAAAAACTTAACAGAGTATGCAAATGGGGCAAAAATTTATTTAAAAAGAGAAGATTTGAATCATACAGGTGCACATAAAATCAATAATGCACTGGCGCAAGCATTATTGACAGTGCGGATGGGAAAACGGAAAGTAGTAGCCGAAACTGGTGCGGGTCAGCATGGAGTCGCAACAGCAACAGCTTGCGCACTGTTAAATTTGGATTGTATCGTCTTCATGGGTGAAGAAGATATTAAACGTCAAGAACTTAATGTGTTCCGGATGGAACTGCTTGGAGCAAAGGTGGTTAGCGTTACTTCGGGAAGTGCTACCTTAAAGGATGCAGTGAATGAAGCACTACGGTATTGGGTATCCAATGTCGAAGATACGCATTATATTTTAGGTTCTGTTACTGGACCTCATCCATTTCCAATGATTGTTCGCGATTTTCAAAGTGTAATTGGAACAGAAACAAAGGCTCAACATTTGGTGAAAGAAGGGAAATTACCAAACGCTATCGTTGCCTGTATAGGTGGGGGAAGCAACTCTATGGGAATGTTTTATCCGTTTATTAATGATACTGATGTTGAACTTTATGGTGTTGAGGCTGCAGGACTAGGAATTGATACAGATCGTCACGCTGCTTCTCTTACAAAAGGGACTCCTGGAGTGTTACACGGAGCTTTTATGTATTTACTGCAAGATGAGGACGGACAGATTCAAGAGGCTCATTCTATTTCGGCCGGTTTAGACTATCCTGGTGTAGGTCCCGAGCATAGCTATTTAAATGATATCGGAAGAGTTCATTATGAGGCGATTTCCGATGAAGAAGCCTTAGCAGGATTACAGCTTTTATCAAAATTAGAAGGAATCATTCCTGCGCTCGAAAGTGCTCATGCTGTAGCCTATGCCTTAAAACTCGCTCCAAAAATGAGCAAGGAAGAAACCCTTGTAATCTGTCTTTCTGGCAGAGGAGATAAGGATGTTTACGCCATTAAAGCAAGATTAGGGAGGAATTAAAGGACATGAACCGAATTGAAAAGTCGTTTCAAATACTTAAAGAGAAAAATGAAAAGGCCTTTGTTCCTTATATTATGGCTGGAGATGGAGGACTTGAGGCCTTAATAGATCGCCTCGTTTTCCTTGAAAAGAGTGGAGCAACGGCAGTTGAGGTAGGAATTCCATTTTCTGACCCTGTTGCAGATGGACCCACGATCCAACAGGCAGGTATTCGGGCACTTAATCTAGGTACAACCTTAAAAGATGTTTTATTAACCATTGCTGTAGCTCGGAAGCAAGTCCAAATTCCCATTATTCTTATGACCTATATGAATCCAATCGTTGCCTTTGGAGTGCAATCTTTTGCAGAGCAGGCGCACCTTGCAGGAGTGGATGGATGTATTATCCCCGATTTGCCGATTGAGGAAGAAGATATCATTGTTCCGGCTTTAGAAAAATTCGGAGTTGAACTGATTCGTTTAGTCACATTGACAAGTCCTGTAAACCGAATTAAAGCAATTGCCTCAAAAGGAAAGGGTTATATTTATGCAGTGACTGTCACTGGAATCACGGGCGCTAGAAATGGTTTTGATGAAAACTTAGGTGCATTTTTACAAAATGTAAAGGCATTGAGCTCTATTCCAGTGTTAGCGGGTTTTGGTATCTCAACTCCTGAACATGTCAAGGAAGTAAGTCAATATTGTGATGGAGTAATTGTTGGGAGTAAAATCGTCGATCTTTTTGAACAAAATAATTTACAAGAAATTGAGAGACTAATAAAAGCAGTAGGAACAGTGACTGCGTAACTTTTGTTATTTAGAAGGGACTCATTAACCTCTTGATGGGTCCCATTTCTTTGATAAATGTACAAATGTTTTCGGAAATAAGTATTGACAAATCAATAATTATTTCTCAGGAAATCGCAAAACTAGACATTTTTCTCCATGATCGTGTCGATTCTTGTGAATACTATGATTTTTTTGAAAAAAATTGTCGTATTCAGAAGATTTTTTTAGTTTAAATTCTAAAATTGTAAAATCAAGATTATTTCTGGAAAAGTTTCCACCGTGTCTTTTGTTACAGCCTTTCAACCTTTTTACGGATATAATTTATACATAAAAGGCTCAGGGTAAGGAATTAAGCTGGATGTCAAATTCAATTTGATGGATATATTGGGGGAAATGAAACAAATGTATATGTATGAAGCGATTTTGGACATTTTAGCAAAAAATGGCCCTGCGTCCATTTCTTCTATATGTCAGGAAATGAATCAGTTAAATAGCCTTCATCAAAGCGTTGAGAAAACGATTCAGCCATCTCAAGTTAAAACAGCGATTACAAGAAAAAAAGACCTTTTTAAAATGAAGGAAAATGTGGTTTTTATTGATCCTGAAAAGGATATTCAATCGTTATTAGTCAATATATGTTTAGGTTTGGGGCCACAACTTACGTTTAGTGTTGATTTTGTGAAAAATCGATTTGTTTTTTTTGAATGGAATTTAGATTCGACAAAGGTTTCAACAAACAAAATATCACCACCAAAAAATGGTGGTAATCTGGAGATCTTTAAAAAAGATCTTTATCGAATCAGGATTTGGGATTGGGAAGGTGAGTACCATCCCCAAGGAATCGTACTGGATGGTCCGTCCTGGTCGATAAAGCTGGTTACAATGGGAAAAGTATATCAAAGTGAAGGTCATCAACATTTTCCAAAAGATTGGAAGAGTTTGTGCCGTGGGTTATCAAAGTTAACAGGAATAGATCTAAATTAACAGCTACCGGATTACTCCATTAGCTGTTTATTTTTTTCTAGGATGTGTTAAAGCTCATTGTTGATTTTTTGCACAGTGTTGATTGGAGTGGATGGCACGAAGACTCCTGCGGGAGCAAGCGGGACAGGTGAGACCCCACAGGCGCTTAAGCGCCGAGGAGGCTCACCGCCCGCCCCGCGGAAAGCGAGTGCCTGGAACGGAAATCAACATTCTAGCATTCCTGTAGAACGTTATTTTTCGAGTTTGAAAAAAATAGGGCTCCTCAGTAAGATATGAGTAAGACACCACTCAAACTCAACCTTAAGGAGGAACCCTACTTTGAAGTTTAAAATGCAAAACAAACAAAATCAACTAATAGAAAGAATTTCCGTTAAACATCTTGTTGTTGGGATAGATATTGCTCAACAATTACATGTAGCCCGAGCTGTTAATTTCCGCGGAATTGTAGTTGGTGATCCACTTACATTTACTAATAATGAAGAAGGATTTTCTAGTTTATTAAAATGGATTAATAATCTTCAAAGAATAAACAATTTAGATGAATCTATTGTTGGGATGGAACCTACTGGACACTATTGGATTAATCTTTCAAAATGGCTTTTTAAGCATAATATTGAAGTGGTAACGGTAAATCCCTATTTAGTAAAAAGAAATAAAGAAAATCGTGATAATACTCAATCTAAAAGTGATAAAAAAGATGCTTTGGTTATAGCTGATATGGTGAAAAACGGTTACTACTCTGAGGTTAGGCCTACATCTGAGTCATTTGAAAAACTTAGGGTTCTTATGTCTAATCGTGATGTAGTTGTTAAGCGTCTCGTAAGTTCTACTAACCAATTAAATCGGTGGGTAGATATTGTATTTCCCGAACTCCGACAGGTGTTTAAAGATATTACCGCTAAAGGGGCAATTGCAACCCTTCGTCTATTCCCATCCCCTGTAGAATTAGGAACTATGGAGCCCGAGGAAGTAATAATGGGTTGGAAATCAATCATGAAGAGACAACCTGGTTTAAAAAAGGCACTATTACTCATTCAGGTAGCTGGAAAATCAGTTGGAACAAAGCAAGCACTTGATGCTTATAAATTTCATTTGGAACAATTATTAGAGGAATATGATTTAGCTTTAAAACAACTCGAAAGAGTGGAGGAACAAGTTACTGATGCTCTATTAAAGATCCCTTTCGCTTATAAATTACTTGCCATTAAAGGCATTAGTGTAATTTCATTGGCAGGTATTTTAGGTGAGGCAGGAGATTTAAGTGGTTTTTCTCATGGGAATTCTTTGCTTCGCCATGCTGGATTACACTTAGCTGAAGCAAGTTCAGGGAAGTGGAAAGGTCAAATTGTCATCTCTAAGCGAGGAAGGTCTAGACTACGACGTTTCCTATATTTAGCTACAATGAGTCTTGTAGCGAATAATCCGGAATTTAAAGCAATTCACTCCTATAATGTAAAAGTAAAAAAGATGAAGAAAATGAAGTCAATCATGAAATTGATTGGGAAACTTGCGAGGATTTTTGTGGGCATCGCTCGCCGAAATGAGTTCTACTGTCCTGAAAAAGTTAACCACATTATTGTGTTGGCAGCATAGTTACGATAGAACCTTGAACTAAATCTGATTTCTTAAATGTGACACCAAAAATAAATTAGATAACAGAATTGTATAAACCGAATGCTGGCTTATTCGCAGGATAATAAATATGTACGGAGTACCAGATTTGTTAAACAAAAGGGCATAGACCCATTAATCTAGCTTGACTGGCCTCCACCCCTTGGGTAGGCATGACGAAGGAATGAAAGGGCAATTGACCCGTTGAGACATGGGAGGGAAAGCCTCCAGGGGCGGCGTGGAGCATGTACATCACATGGTAAAAATTGGGGTTATTATTTATCCCTTTATTTCACTATGCCTCCACGAGCCAATAATGATCTGAATTCATTCCACTTAACTGTTAATTCAAAATATGGGACTATGAAATCCTGCGAATTAGCGAGCATTCGGGAGAAAATCGCATTAAACTGAGGGAGTTTAACAGAGCCTTTTTCTAAAAAATAGAAATATTAAGCCTCTATCATTGTTTGCATATAGAGAATGAGGAATAATGGAAGAAGATGTTATTTTTTTCAGTTTGTTAGAGGGGGATGTTATGATGGATTTTCTAAAATTGGATTCTATCGAGGATAGAGTTAAACTAATCAATCTAATGAAGGATACGTTTAGAACACGAGGAGGAAAAATGGATGCGGAAGGTCTGTTTCCTTTTGAGAATATAGATGACCTGAAGCGAAGTGGCTACACTATGTTAACTGTTCCTCAAGAACTCGGTGGAAAGGGAATTTCACTTTACGAGATGGTTAGGTTACAAGAAAAGATTGCTGAAGGTGATGGAGCTACAGCCCTTTCAATAGGGTGGCATATGGGAATCATAAAAAATTTAGCAGAAAAGAGACTTTGGACCTCGGAAATGTATTCATGGATTTGTGGAAAAGTTAGACAGGGAGCGCTGATAAATGGTGCTGCGACAGAGCCGCAAACGGGTAGCCCCACTAGAGGTGGTAAACCATTTACGACTGCTAAAGAAAAAAATGGGAAATGGCTTATTAATGGACGGAAAATATTTACTACAATGGCACCAATTCTGGACTTTTTTATTGTAAGCGCAACGATGGAAGATGGTGAAGTTGGTAATTTTCTCATCCAAAGAGATGTCTCAGGGGTAAACATTGAAGAAACATGGGATAGCATTGCCATGCGTGGAACAGGCAGTCATGATTTGGTTTTAGATCATGTAGAAATAGAAAAGGAATATCTAGTTGAGCGATTGCAGTCAGGAAAAAGACAAGCGAACGGCTGGCTTCTTCATATCCCAGCGTGTTATTTGGGTATTGCCTACGCTGCTCGCTCTTATTCGGTAAAATTTGCGAAGGAATATTCTCCATCTAGCATTAGTGGAACCATTAGTGACCTACCCAATGTTCAACAAAAAATTGGTGAGATGGAGTTGATTCTTATGCAGTCTAAGTATTTTCTCTATTCTGTGGCAAAACAATGGGATCAAGCTAGTGAGCAAGATAGACAGAATATGCTGCCACTATTGGGTGCTGTTAAGCATGCTGTTACCAATTCAGCCATCTCAGTAGTGGACCTTGCGATGCGAATAGTTGGTGCCAAAAGCTTGTCGCAACAAAATCCGCTACAGCGATATTATCGAGATGTCAGAGCAGGACTTCACAATCCTCCAATGGATGACATGACCATCAGGTTACTCGCTGAGGAGACCATTCGATCTGTTTGAAGTAGCAATCAAAAATATTATATCTACACCTTTGGGTAGATGAAACGTATGTTGTTCCCCCCCTTTTTTATGGATTGAAATCTTTCCACTATAAAATTTAAAGATATTGGGATACAATAGGAATATTGAGTTTTCATAAATGTGGGGGTAAATACCTTGATTGATATATCGATAGAAGAATTTTTTGAAAAACAAAACGCAGTACCTGTAGACGTTCGCTCTCCAGAGGAATATGAGGAAGGGACCATTCCTGGTGCGATTAACGTTCCTTTATTTAATAATATAGTTCGCAAAGAAATTGGGACAATTTATAAGCAAGTTGGACAAGACCATGCTAAATGGCGTGCAATGGAACTGGTTTCTCCTTATATCCCAACTTTATTATCTCAGATAAAAGAACTGACCAAGAACGGATTAGTACCCGTTCTTTTCTGTTGGAGAGGTGGAATGCGAAGCAGAGCGGTCGCAACGTTCCTTGAATTCTCGGGTATTCCTGTATACCGGATCGAAGGTGGGTTTAGAGCATATCGTCAATATATTCTTGAGCAAATCCCTTCGATTATTCCAAATAAAGCAGTTGTTCTACATGGTATGACTGGTGTCGGGAAAACTGATATTTTAATAAAATTACAAGAGCAAGGTTATCCTGTTTTAGATTTAGAGGGCATAGCTGCACATAAGGGATCGATTTTTGGAGCAATGGGAAACTCTGGTGGTGGGAATAATCAAAAAACCTTTGATGCTTTGCTATTTTCAAGGTTAATGGAGTTAAAAGAATCGTCCTTTTTGATTGTTGAAGCCGAAAGTAAAAGAATAGGGAAAGTAACTCAACCACAAGAACTACTAGATAAAAAAATAGGTGGGTTACAAATTTACATTCATGCTTCCATAGCATCCCGCGTTGAACGAATTTATCGTGAATATGTAGAACCATACTATTTGGAACAGTGGTTTTACGATCAGGTTAAAGAAAAAATGTCGGTGATTCAAAAAAGAATAAAAGACCTGACAATAAGGGCTGCGATTATCGAAGAATTAGAGAATCGAAATTATAAACAATTTATTAAACTCCTGCTGGAATATTATTATGATCCTCGCTATACTCATAAGTTGTTTGAATATGGTGAAGAATTCATTCACATTAATACTGATAATCAAGCAGAAGTGATAAATGAAATTGCTACGATAATTGATCAGTCATTTTCCAAACTGCATCCATAAATAAAAAAAAGCCAGGCAAATGCCTGGTTTTTATTATTCTTTTTCGGCTGAATGAAGATGAAGTGGAGGAGGAATAAGCCAGCCTTTGTCCTTATTTAATCGTAAGAATTTTGCACCGAGCAGTAGTTTGGCGGTGAGAAATTGACCAAACATCAAGGCAACATCCTCACGAATGGATTGTCCAATTATTTGACTGCAAGCAATCAATCCTTGGGCAATATCTTTTGATATAGAAGCGCTAATTTCTGGATCATTAAACCTTGCTCCAACCGGAATACTTTCTAAATCAGCCTGTGGACGTTCAGGTGGAGAAGGTGGCAGTCCAACACCATTTACCTTTAGTAATTCCTCTGTTTGTTCAATCTCTTGTTTTAGCCCCTGGATAGCTTCGCTTATTAATCTTTTAAGGTCACCATCACCAGTATGGTTTGAAAATGTCTGGTATCCGGCTACCATCCCTTTTGCAGCTAATAAATAACCCCATGCTCCAAAAACCTCACCGTAATGAAGAGGTTCATTTTGTGGATTTCCACTTAAAATTCCCATAAGTACACTCCCAATGTTTAGTTTTTGCAACTTTTTTCACCCTTTTGGATTTTTTAAGATGCTTCCTTACTTTTTGATTAAAGCATAAAATTTATTCAACTTTTAAATAGATATTAGGATTTTAATGTCCGATTTCTACCTGTTGCTCCAACTGATTTATCCGTGTTTTCTTGACTGTTATAATCAGATTTATTAAAACCTGCCCTTTTACTTCCTCCAAGATAACTTGATTGGTGCTTTTTTTGTTCCTTGGAAAATTCCTCAAAGTTTTCATTAACCATTTGTTTCACCCCTTAATTGGAATATCGAAACTTTTTCTTAGCATCTTGTTAACACCGATTTTTTATACAAATAACGAACAATTCAATCGAGAAGAATGATTAGTTAGCATGAAAGGGTGTGTCTTTGGAAAACTAACTTTAACGTGATGGAAAGGGGTGCGAATAATGCTTACTTCAGAACAACTATCCAATTTTCGAGACCAATTAAATAATGAGAAGAAAGACCTTCTTGTTAGGTTTGAGCAAAACGATCATTTTGGGCTTGAAAGAGGTCATGCACATGAGTCAGTGGGTGAGTTATCAAGCTATGACAACCATCCTGGTGATGAAGGAACCGAATTATACGAACGTGAAAAAGATATCGCCCTAAATGAGCATGAGGAAATTCATTTGGGGAATATTGACAAGGCGTTGGCGGCAATTGAACATGGAACATATGGGATCTGTGAAGTTTGCGGGGCGGAAATTCCCTATGAACGTCTTGAAGTTCTCCCAACAACAACCTATTGTATCGAGCATAGTCCAGACCAGTTTGTTTCTCACAAACGTCCAGTTGAAGAAGGGGTACTAATGCCTCCATTTGGTAAATTTGATTTTGATGAGAAAGATGAGTCAGTTGCCTATGATGCAGAGGATGCCTGGCAGGAAGTGGCGGAGTTTGGTACATCTGAGACTCCTTCTGACTTTGCTTATCCAAATGATCGTTATGAAAATAGTTACAATGAAGCGGATGAAAACATTGGCTATGTTGAGGATTTTGAAAATTTTGTTGGCAATGATATGTATGGGAATAACATCAAAGTTTACCCTAATGAGCAGCATGAGCATTATGAAGATGCTTTAGATGAAGAAGGAATCATGACAACATTTGGAGATTTGCCCGCTGTTGAACACGAACCATATACAGAGGATGCTATGAAAAAGGAAAAAAATAAAAACAGCCGAGAATAGGCTGTTTTTATTTTTCTAAAAGCTAATCATTCTTTAATACTGTAAAATATCTTGCTTCTGGATGTGCGAAAACCATTGCTGAAACAGAAGCTTCTGGTTCCATCATACAACCCTCTGTTAAATGGACTCCAATATCTTCTGGATGTAACAGGGAGAATAACTTTTTCTGGTCCTCGAGTTCGGGACAAGCAGGATATCCAAACGAGAAACGTTGTCCTTGATAGCGAGCAGAAAAACGATCTTTCATTGTAAAATCAACTGGATCAGGGAAGCCCCAACGATCCCGCATCTGGCGGTGAATGAGTTCTGCTAAACCTTCTGCCGTCTCTAAAGCCAATGCCTGAAGTGCGTGGCATTCCAAAAATCTTCCTTGTTCTTTTAGAGTATCAGCTACTTCACGAATACCTGGACCAGCAGTAACAGTGAAAAAGCCAACATAATCTGTCATTCCACTATCTGCTGTCTTAACATAATCAGCAAGACAAAGAAATGGTGAGTTGTTTTGACGCGGGAAATCAAACTCTTCCACAACTTTTTGTTGTTGATTTGGATCGATAATAGCAATTTTATTTTCTTCTGCCTGAGCCGGGAAGAATTGGTAAACGGCTGCTGGTTTGATCCAGTCATTCTTTTTTGCTTCCTCTATCAATTGATTTACCATTTCATTTAGCTTTACAGCCTTTTCGTCACCTGCTGCTAACAGCTTTTCAATATTTCCCTTTACCCCTAGATGATGACCAATAAGCATCTGCTTGTTAATATACGGTTCAATATGAGCAAGGGTATAAGTTTTAACAATATGTCGATTTGTATCTTTAGGAATAAAAACAGGTACATCTGTTTTTACAGTTGAAGCCACTCTTACAGCAGTCGCGACATTACTTGTATTTACAATAGCCGGTTGTTGATTTAGTACGCTTAGTTTCGCATCTTTTTCGAGAACAAGTTTCTCAAATTCTTCAGGAGTTTGAAGTTGATTGGCCAAGTCTAAACCATTCATAGCATCTTTAGCATATAATACAAGCCCGTCATACTCCTTGGAGATCTTTGTATCTGTGAATTTCCGAGATAGTGCAGCTCCACCAACTAAGATTGGAATATCAATTCCTGATTGTTTCATGTCGTGAGCCGTTAGCACCATTTGTTGTGCGGATTTGACTAATAGTCCTGATAAACCAACCATATCCGGAACTTCTCTTTTGATTGCTGTAACAAGGTCAGCTGGTGAGACCTTTATTCCAAGGTCGATCACTTCATAGCCATTGTTACTTAAAATAATATCCACGAGATTCTTACCAATGTCGTGAACATCACCTTTTACAGTTGCGAGAATGATTTTTCCTTTTGAACTAGTTGTATTATCTTTTTCCATATAAGGCTCAAGGAAGGAAACAGCTGCTTTCATCACTTCGGCGCTTTGTAAAACCTCTGCAACAATTAATTGATTACCGTTAAAAAGGCGCCCAACCTCTTTCATTCCATCCATTAGCGGTCCGTTAATGATATCAAGAGGAGCAGGATAGATAGTTAGGGCTTCCTCGATATCAGGAATCAAGCCTTCTTTTGTTCCTTCAACAATATAGTAGCTAAGACGTTCTGACAGCGACATTGTGGGAACAGTTTGCTTACTTTCCTTCTTTTTACCACGGTATAATTCGGTAAAGGTTGCCAATGTTTCATCGGTGGTATCAAATAAGAGCTTCTCAGCAAGCTCGATTTCTTCTTTGGAAATAGACGCAAACCGCTCAAGCTTTTCCGTATTGACAATGGCGTAGTCCAGTCCAGCTTGAGTACAGTGGTAAAGGAAAACGGAATTCAAAATTTCTCGACCAACATTAGGTAAGCCAAAAGAAACATTGCTGATTCCCAAAATGGTTTGAGTTTTTGGTAAGGCTTCCTTAATCAATCTAATACCTTCAACTGTTGCTTTAGCTGAACCTATATATTGTTCATCTCCAGTCCCGACCGGAAAAACAAGTGGATCAAAAATAATATCCTGGGGCTGAATTTTATACTTGTTTACGAGTAAATCATAGGAACGTTTTGCAATCTCAAGTTTTCTATCGGCGGTTACACCCATGCCGACTTCATCGATTGTTCCTACTACAACTGCTGCTCCGTAACGATGGATTAAAGGAGCAATCGCTTGAAAACGTTCTTCGCCATCTTCAAGGTTAATCGAGTTTATGATTGCTTTTCCCTGAGAATAGGTCAGTGATTTCTCAATGACAGCATCATCTGTTGAGTCTATAACAAGTGGGACTTTTATTTTTTTAACCACTTCTTTAATAAAGTTCTCCATGTCCTCAACTTCATCTCGATCTGGATCGGCAAGGCAGAGATCAATAACATGTGCGCCGCCTTTTACCTGTGCTCGAGCAATCTCAGCAGCTTCTTCAAATTTTCCTTCACCAATCAAACGTTTGAATTTTCGAGAACCAATCACGTTCGTCCGTTCGCCTACCATAATTGGACGTAAGGTTGGATCATCATATATAAAAGCTTCAATTCCTGAGACCATATGAACTGAATTCTCTGGAATCAGTCGCGGTTTATAATCTATCATAGTATCGGAAAGGGCTTTAATATGGGCTGGAGTTGTTCCGCAACAACCTCCGACTATATTTAACCATCCTTCAGAGGCAAAACCGGCCAGCTTTTTAGCTAAACTATCAGGCGTTTCGTGATAGTGACCTTCCTCATCAGGCAACCCCGCATTTGGATAGCAGATAACTGAGGTTGAGGCAATATTTGCCAATGAACGAATATGGTCCTGCATAAATTCAGGGCCGGTCGCACAATTTAGCCCAACAGCAACAGGGTTCATATGTTGAACCGAAATGTAGAAAGCTTCAATTGATTGACCTGCAAGAGTTGTGCCCATGGGTTCGATTGTACCAGAAATGATTAAGGGTAATTTTTTTCCTGTTTTTTCGAAGGCGCGTTGGATCCCAAAGAAGCCTGCTTTTACATTTAATAAATCTTGGCTTGTTTCTAGTAATAATAAATCAACTTTTCCGTCAATTAAGCCAATAGCTTGTTCTTCATAACTTTCAGCAAGTACGGAAAAAGTGGTACCACCAGTTACACTTAAAGTTTTTGTAGTTGGTCCCATTGAGCCAGCAACAAAACGTGGCTTTTCAGGAGTTGAGACCTTGTCAGCCGCTCGTCGTGCGATAAGTCCAGCCGCTTTGTTTATTTCATAGGCTAGATGTGATAGCTGGTATTCTTCTAAAACAATACCAGTGGCACCAAAGCTATTGGTTTCAATAATGTCAGCGCCAGCTTGTAAATATTCTAAATGGATCTCTTCGATTACGTTAGGAACTGTAAGATTCAAATTTTCATTACAGCCATCGTATTGATCACCACCAAAATCCTCTGCGGTCAGATTTGCTTGTTGAAGCATGGTTCCCATTGCGCCGTCCATAATAAGAATTCGTTTCTTTAATTCATTATTGAATGATGCTCTGGACATTTGATTTCCCCCTTGTTAATTGTGCAATTCTCTTGTTGGTGTAATCTGCTAACTCCACAGTAAGTTCATAGCGTAGAAATGGAGTAATAAAATATATCCCATTAAAAAGCTCTATTGCTGTATCTACTAAAGCCTTAGTGATCGCTAAACCCTCCCGAGTTGCTTGGTTTGGATCATCCTTATACTTTGCCATCTGTTCGCGGATGGAGTCGGATATCTTAATACCAGGTACTTCATGATGTAAAAATTCTGTATTTTTATAGCTTGTTAACGGCATTAAGCCGATATAGATTGGTACTTTGATATGCCTAGTAGCTTCATAAACCTCCAAGAGTTTTTCTTCTGAAAAAACCGGCTGGGTAATAAAATAGTCAGCACCGTGAGCAATTTTCTTTTCCATTCGTAAAACGGCCTTTTCTAATGACCTTACATTAGGATTAAATGCTGAGGCAACAGAAAAGGATGTTTTTTGGCCGAGATCTTTCCCAGAACTTGATAAACCTTCGTTTAATTGTTTAATCATTGAAATTAATTCAAATGATGAAACATCATATACTGATGACGCGCCAGGAAAATCACCAACTCTGGCGGGATCTCCAGTAATAGCCAATACATCATTTAACCCAAGGGTGTGAAGACCCATTAAATGGGATTGCAGTCCGATAATATTTCGGTCACGACATGTAATATGGATTAATGGCCTTAGTCCTATTTGTGTTTTTACTAAATGTCCAATGGCTGAGTTGGAAATCCTTGGCGAAGCCAGAGAGTTGTCTGCTAGGGTAATGGCGTCAATTCCAACTTCCTTTAATGCCTTTGCTCCAGCAAAAAAACGGGTTGTGTCTAGTTTTCTTGGCGAGTCTAACTCGACAAGAATGGAAGGTCGCTCTTTTACAATGTCCTGCAAAGGTGGAGCATCTCTTTTGGATGTTACTGGTTTGATGGCGATAGGCTGTTGTTTCGGTTTATTCGTTTTTTGGGTAATTGGAGCAACGTTCCGTAGCTCTTCAGAAAAAGCCCGGATATGTTCTGGTGTTGTTCCACAACAACCTCCTAACAACCTGACTCCTTGATCCCTAAACAACATCGCCGATTTCCTGAAGTATTCGGCATCACCCTCATAATGAAATACTCCATCGGTATAGGTCGGCAAACTTGCATTTGGATAAGCAGATAAATAGGAATGTTTAGGGAGTGGTACCTCTTCTAAGGCCTTAAGCATATGATGAGGTCCAAGACGACAATTTAGACCTATGACATCTGCACCAAGGTCTTCGAGTCGGCCTAATGCTTCTGAAATAGGTGTATGATCCTGCATGAAACCTACCTCTTGCATTGAAAGCTGAGCAATGATTGGAAGCTCGGTCTCACGTCTTGCTATATTTAATACAGTTTCTATTTCTTCTCTATCATAATATGTCTCTAGTAAAATGCCATCAACACCTTCTACTAGCAAACAAAACAGTTGCTCACGAAAGCTTCTTTTTATTTCCTCGATATGAACGCTGTGAGGCTTAATTCCACGATTACCGCCTATTGTACCAAGGATATAAGATTTACCGCCAGTTGCTTGCTTAGCAACTCGAATGGCTGCGGTGTTGATTTCTTTTACTAATTCTTCAAGTCCGTATCGAGCGAGTTTTAAATAATTTGCGGCATAAGTATTCGTTTGGATTATATCGGCGCCTGCATCAATATAGGCCTGATGGATTGAAGTAATCTGCTCCGGGCGAGAAAGATTCAACTCTTCTAAACAAATATCTTTCCCATACGAATATAACAGGGTTCCCATCGCACCGTCACCAATAAGGATCTGATTTTCTAGCTTGGTAAGGAAACTCATTTCTTCACCTCAACAAGATTATGAGCATAATCATATAAGGCAGATTTGAAATCAGCTATTAAGTCATCTGGATTTTCCAGTCCAACTGATAGTCGTAGCAAGGTATTACTAATGCCTCTTTGTAATCTCTCACTTTCAGGCATAGAAGCATGAGACATTTTTGCAGGGTAGGATAGAATCGATTCGACAGCCCCTAAACTTACAGCGAAAACTGGTATCTTTACTTTTGAGATAAAGGAACGTAATATTTCTTCATTTTTTAACTCGAATGAGAACACAGCTCCAGCACTAAGTGCTTGCTTTTGTTGAATATCATATTGTGGGTGGTCGATTAGCCCGGGATAGTACACCTTCTCAACTAAAGGATGTGTTTGTAAAAATGCAGCAATTTTTGCGGCAGATTTAACAGAGTGTTCTAAGCGGACATGAAGGGTCTTTAATCCTCTAAGGACAAGCCATGCATCTTGAACTCCTAATATTGCCCCAAAGGCATTCTGTAAGTAACCAAGCCTTTTAGCAAGTTCCTCATCTTTAACAACAGCTAACCCAGCAACAACATCACTGTGCCCTGAAAGGAATTTAGTGGCGCTATGTAGGACGATATCGGCCCCAAGATCTAGCGGACGTTGTAATGCAGGAGTAAGAAATGTGTTGTCAACAAAAGTTAGGGCTCCATTTTGTTTTGCTAACTCACTAATGGCTTTGATATCAGTCACTTTTAACAATGGATTGGAAGGCGTCTCCACATAAAAAAGTTTTGTATTTGGTTGGATCGCCTGTTTTACTTTCTCAAGGTTCGTCATATCCACGAAGGTATGCTCAATACCAAAACGGGTTAAGACTTCGGTTACCATACGGAATGTTCCACCATAAACATCTTCTGTGATAACGACATGATCATCTTGTGATAAAAGGAGGAAGGCAGTCGAAATAGCTGCCATGCCAGATGAAAAGGCGAATCCCCGAGTACCTCCTTCTAATTCTGCAATCACTTCCTCTAACGCTTCCCTTGTTGGATTTAGACTGCGGCTGTAATCATATTTTCCAAACTGATCAACATCAAACTGATGAAACGTAGAGGCGTGTTGGATTGGGACACTCACCGCACCTGTTGTTGGATCAATTTTATGGCTATTGTGAAGTAATCGTGTTTCAAATGAATAAGTGTTCTCTTCCATTAAACTTCTACCTCCGTTTTTGCATTCTTTAATGCATAGCTTAAGTCTTCAATAATATCTTCTGAGTCCTCTAAACCAACTGAAAAACGTAATAACCTATTACAGACACCCGTTTCTAACCTAATGTGTTCAGGAATGTCAGCATGTGTTTGAGTTGCTGGATATGTAATGAAACTCTCAACTCCACCTAGGCTTTCTGCAAAGGATATTAGCCTCATGTTCTGTAAAAATGGATTTACCCATGATTCATCTTTAATTCGGAAGGAGACCATTCCTCCTTTTCCAGGGTACAAGACATCCACGATATCCTCATGTGCTGTTAAGAATTGGACGATTTCTTTTGCATTTTTTTCATGTCGGTCCATCCGAAGGGATAGTGTTTTCATGCCCCTCATTAATAGCCATGAGTCAAATGGACTCAACACAGCGCCAGTAGCATTATGAAATAGAGAGAGGGATTCACATAGTTCTTTCCCTCTTGCCACAATCAAACCTGCGAGGACATCATTATGCCCTCCAAGATATTTCGTAGCACTATGGATGACAATATCAGCTCCTAAATTAAGCGGCTTTTGAAGAAGTGGTGTAAAGAACGTGTTATCAACGATCAATAATATCCCATATTCTTTCGCAAGTGCTGCAACGGCACTAATGTCTGTTTGTTCCATTAAAGGATTTGTTGGGGTTTCAAGAAAAATCGCTTTTGTCTTGGGAGAAATGTGTTTGGATATATCTTCAGGGTCTTTGGTATTAACATAATGACATGTTAATCCCCATTTTTTAAAACCCTGCTCTAATAGGCGATAGGTCCCGCCATATAAGTCTTTGGAAACAATCCATTCGTCTCCTGCCTGAAAAATGGAAAGGATGGTTAGGATGGCGGCCATTCCTGAACTACAAGCATAGCCATGGTCGCCATTTTCTAAGTTTGCTATTGCTTGCTCGAGGATTTGACGAGTTGGATTTCCAGTACGGATATAGTCAAAACCTGTTGATTGTCCAATTCCTTCATGTCGGTATGCTGTTGAAAAATAGACCGGGGGATTCACTGTTCCCGTTGTTTGTTCACTCCGATTACCAATTTGCGCTAGTACTGTATCAATTTTGTACATGGCCGCCACTCCTTCGTAGAAAAAATAAAAAAAAGCCCTCTTGTAAGAAGAAGACTTTAGTGTTTAATGAAAAATCAGCCGTTCTTCTTATCTTTCAAGTTTTATAAAACTTGCTGGAGTTAGCACCTTTTCAATGGTAAAAACATTGATGGTTGCTGAGGTGTCATCGGGCCATACCCTCGACCTCTCTGGATAAGAAATTAATTATTTAATTTTTTCTAAACTTTACTATAAAACCTATTGAAAAGTCAATTACTTTTATTAAATATTCGATTTATTAAGAAAATAATTATTTCGATAGAAGAAAAATCTATTGAACGGATTAGGTTTTTTAAAAAATAAAGGCTCTGTTAAACTAGAATGTTGATTTCCGTTCCAGGCGCTTCGCTTTACGCGGGGTGGGCGGTGAGCCTCCTCGGCTCTAAAGCGCCTGCGGGGTCTCACCTGTCCCACTGCTCCCGCAGGAGTCTCGCGCCTTCCACTCCAATCAACATTGTGCAAAAAAACAACATTGTGCTTTAACACAGCCAAAATAAATTATCTCTCAACCTTCATTAAGCAGGGTGGGGGACATGCAAGGGGAAAAAAAGGTATGATAAGTAAAAGGGGAGACTTGATTAATGGTTAATACAAATCTTGGTCAATATCAAAATCCACATAAAGGCCTCCCGTTGGTGAAACTTTTAAAAAGAGTAAGTTTTATCGTCCTAGGGTCAACGCTAATGGGCATAGGTCTTGAGGAATTTTTAGTACCGAATATGATTTTAGATGGGGGCATTGTTGGAGTTTCAATTATCCTTTCACATTTTACTGGATGGAGATTAGGCTCTATTATTTTTGCGCTAAATATTCCATTTTTCTTTATTGGATACAAGCAAATCGGAAAGACTTTTGCACTGTCCACCTTGCTTGGAATAACTGTTTTATCGATTACAACAGGCTATTTACATAGTTTTCCGGTGTTAACCGAGGATTTATTACTGGCAACAGTATTTGGTGGAATTGTTTTAGGGATTGGTGTAGGCATGGTCATTCGCTATGGTGGCTCTTTAGATGGAACGGAAATCATGGCGATATTATTAACTAAAAAGCTACCTTTTTCAGTTGGTGAAATGATTATGTTTTTTAATCTATTTATTTTTACATATGGAGGATTTGTTTTTGGATGGGAGCGTGCAATGTACTCATCCATTGCGTATTTTATTGCTTTTAAAACGATTGATATTGTAATCGCTGGACTAGATGAGTCTAAATCTGTTTGGATCATTAGTGAATACCATCAAGTTGTGGGTGATGCAATCCTTGCACGTTTAGGAAGAGGGGTGACTTACTTAAAAGGTGAGGGAGCCTATACCGGTGATAACAAGAATGTGATATTTTGTGTGATTACGCGTTTGGAAGAAGCAAAACTAAAGTCAATTGTCGAAGAAATCGATCCAGCAGCTTTTTTAGCTGTTGCAAATATTTCGGAAGTAAAAGGTGGTCGTTTTGTTAAAAGGGACATTCATTAATAATCGTTATTGTTTATATTTTAAGGCAAAGTAATTCCATCTTATTAATAAGGTTTATTACTTGACGCGTATTGTTTACCATTTTATACTAAGTTACATAATGTAAGTAATAAGAACGAAAAGAAGTGGTGATGACAATATGCTTTCAATTGATATAAAAAATATTTTAAAAGAAAAAATGACGATTATTAACATAAATAGTCAATCGGCTCTTTGTTTAGTTGGCCCGGTTGATTTACCTGTTCAGGTGGGTAATGAAGTAGTTACATTTAATTGGTATACTTGGTTATCCTTAAAAGGGGAAATGGCACATAAGGATAAGAGTGCTATTCTTGAATCCATTTCCAAAGCTCAACTGGCTGACCTGCAACAGTCCTCCATTTTAATGTATGGTGATTTTAAAAACAACGATAGGTCTTTAGTCCGGTTCCACAGCATTTGTCACACTGGAGACATTTTTGGAAGTAAACGGTGTGATTGTGGGTATCAATTGCATCAATCATTAAGTATGATTGTGGAGAATGGCCATGGAGCGTTGTTTTATTTAGCTCACCATGAAGGCCGAGGCATTGGGCTGTTCTCGAAGTCACTAGCTTACCTGTTACAACAAGAGGGATATGATACTGTTGAGGCAAACCTTGCATTAGGCTTTGATGATGATCTTCGCTCATACGATGAACCTATAGTTGTTTTACAGGAATTGCGCTCAAAACCTGTCATTCTGATTACCAACAACCCTAAAAAACTATTAGCCTTAAAAGAAAAAGGTTTATCTGTCAGTTCACATCTCCCACTATGGGGAGGTATGAGTGAGTATAACCGAAAGTATCTAGAAACAAAGATTCAGAAATCTGGTCACATACCAGAACCAAAACGAATAACGATTTGAGGAGCTTACCGAATGAAAACAGATCAATATTTTATGAATCTTGCTTTAGAATTAGCTGCTACTGCAAAGGGAAAGACCAATCCTAACCCATTAGTTGGAGCAATAATCGTAAAAGATGGTATGGTAGTTGGCTCAGGGCTTCATCGGAAAGCAGGTGAACCTCATGCAGAAGTACATGCATTTCGGATGGCAGGTGAACACGCTAAAGATGCCACTCTGTATGTAACTTTGGAGCCATGTTCATACTATGGGAAAACGCCACCTTGTGCTGAATTGGTAAAAAATTCTGGGGTCCGCAGAGTTGTGATTGCAATGAAGGATCCAAATCCTTTAGTCGCTGGAAGAGGAATCAAAATCCTTAAAGAGGCAGGGATTGAGATAGAGGTGGGGATAATGGAGCAAGAAGCTCGACTCCTCAACGAAAGATTCATTCATAATATGATGACGAGCACCCCTTTTATCATTTCCAAAGTGGCCATGACCTTGGACGGTAAACTTGCCGCCTATAATGGTCATTCTAAGTGGGTTACAGGGAGTGAAGCCCGCGAGAGTGTGCATCAGCTTCGTGATGAGACGGATGCGATTATGGTAGGAATTGGAACAGTCCTTGCTGATAATCCGCAACTTACAACCCGACTACCCGAAGGTGGGAAGAACCCAATTAGGATTATCCTTGATTCAAATTTAAGAATGCCAGTAGATGCAAATTTAACAGATACATCAGAAGCACAGACATGGATTGTTACCCGAGAGGAAGCGGACCAAAATAAATTGGCTTTATTAAAAGAAAAAGGTGTCCAGTTTATTTTCACCAATAAGGACGATACTGGGCTAGATTTACATCTTGTTTTACAGAGGCTTTTCGAAAGAGGGGTAACGGATATTCTGCTCGAGGGTGGAAGTGAGCTTAATGGTGCATTTTTAAGAGCTGGTTTGATTAATAAATTTTTAGTTTATATTGCTCCAAAATTATTAGGTGGCCGGAATTCCTTAACACCTTTCGCTGGGGTTGATTCCGAAAGTATGAATGAGGCATTGAATGTTGAAATCCATTCCATTGAGAACTATGGTAGGGATGTTTGCATCACAGCGTATCCGATTTAGGATTATAATCATTGAAAAAGCTTTTGCTATCCAACTTAATACAAAAGTTTTTGACATTTTTATAGGATGACCTTATACTTACCTAAGTAACTATTTCGAACCAGGAATAGTTATTTTTTTGTAATGGTAGTTACCTAGGTAACTAAAAGGAGAGAATAGCTATGTCAGGCAATAGTGAATTATTTCATTTAATCAATCAACTTTCTAGAAAATTAACGAAGAAGTTAAATGAGGTTTTACAGCCATATGGATTATATAGCGCGCAGTGGTCGGTCATATTTGTATTAATGCGAAAAGGGACATTAACTCAAAAGGAAATTAGCGACTATTTATCGGTCGAAGCACCTCCGATGACAAGAACCATCAAGAGGCTAGCAAACCAGGGTTATGTTATTCAGGAGTATGGCACAGATAAGCGGAAAAAGTATATTAAGTTATCGGATCGAGCAATTGCTAGTTATCCAGAATGGGAAAAGGCTGTTATTCAAATGAATGAAGATTTACTACAGTCATACCCAGAATCAGCAAGAAAGGAACTAGCCACTCTAGTATCAAAGTGGTTATTCCAACTTTAGGAAAACAAAGGGGTTTAATAATGAATAAAACAGCTTTATGGACAAAGGATTTTTTATTAATCGCGGGTGGAAATTTCTTTGTATTTCTTACCTTTTATATTCTGCTAGTGTCTTTACCAATTTATGCAATTAATGATTTGCATAGTAATAATGTCAAGGCTGGATTACTAACAACCATTTTCTTATTTTCAGCAATCATTATTCGCCCATTTACTGGATATTGGTTAGGGAAATTTGGCAAAAAGGTTATATTAATTTGCGCGTTAACGATATTTGGAGTTTCCTCGGTATTTTATTTCGTTCCCGACACAATGAATGGTTTATTGCTGCTAAGGTTAATCCATGGAATAGGTTTTGGAATGACTACCACAGCTGCAGGAGCTATTGTCGCGGATATCATTCCGGATTCAAGAAGAGGGGAAGGGATGGGGTACTTTGTCCTTTCTTCCACTATTGCAATGGTCTTAGGCCCCTTTATAGGTCTTACAGTAATGAATCACTGGAGCACCAAGGTAATGTTTTTAATTTGTATAGTTAGTACATTGTTTTCATTAGTATTTGGTCTAATCATTAACTTGCCAATGCAAAAAAATAGCTTAAATAAAGCTTCAATACAATTAAAGGACCTTTTTGAGTCATCAGCAGTGCCCATCTCTATAATAGGAGCCATTTTTGCATTGGTCTATTCATCCGTTCTTTCTTTTGTATCTGTATACGCCAATGAAATAGGACTTTCAAATGTTTCAAGCTTTTTCTTTGTTGTATACGCGGTTGTACTGTTATTATCAAGACCTTTTACAGGGAAATGGTTTGATTTATATGGTGAAAATTGGATTATATATCCCTCCCTAATTTGTTTTGGAATCGGAATGTATGTATTAGGTATTACAAGTTCTGCCATTATATTTATCTTATCAGCAGCATTAATTGGACTCGGGTGGGGTACTGCTTTTCCGAGTTTCCAAACCATTGCCATTCAATATTCGCCACCTAAACGAAGAGGGCTAGCAACAGCAACATTCCTTTCGATTTTCGATTTAGGAATAGGGATAGGTTCTTTTGTGGTGGGATTCGCTATTAACAAGGTGGGATTCCAAGTGATTTACCAAGCGGGTTCTGGTTTAGTAATAGTGGGTATTCTAATTTATTATTATATGCATGGCAGGAAGCTTTCAAAATCAAAAAGTATAAATAAAGAAGTAGATTCTCTTTCTCATTAGGTCTGAAATATTTGGAGGAAAAGAATAGTTCAAAAGATGTCCTAACTTCGTCAATTTTTCCTAGTATTTCGTGTGCATTAAGACAGAAAATTTGGTATATAATGAATATAAAGAAAATTATTTAATTTATGAAGGGAAGTAAAGTAATGCATGAACTCAAGCACAGTTCACATCGTTTTTCAAATTATGAGGTTAATGTCGCGTTTCCAAGTGAAGATGGAATAGATGTTTTTCTAACTGGTGCTAGGTTTCAGCAGTGTTTATGGTGTGGAGAATCGGAACTACCGATGGAGATGAAGGAAATAATCGAATCGTCTCTTGCGGAGAAAAGGAAACATCCACAATCAATAAAAGACTTTTCTTTCATGGATTTTCCTTAAACCGACGTTTGTTCGGTTTATTTTTTTTGAAAAAATAACCACCGCTGTAGTGGAAGCGGTGGTTAGGAATATTATCTACTTTTAAACGGCCTTAAACCACGTCTTTGAATTTCATCTTTCAAAAGCTTTATCCAATCCTTATCTGTTTCCGACTTCAATGCATCACGATACGAGACGACTAACTGCTCATTACTCATAATTTTCATTTGCATTCCTCCTCGGTTTTAAGGAAATCTTTAATATTTATTTATTGTAAAGGTTTTTATAGATTTTGAAAACCCTAAATTTTTTTGAATTGTGTAAAATTTTTGACAAATAACAATCGACTTAATAATATTATTTTATGTTGCTGTTTGGGCTTTAAGTTTTTATAATTGAAAAGAAAATAATTTACTTAAGGAGTTGCAAACATTGATCCATCAAATATGGCATGATCGTGAATCAATCAAGAAGGTAACCTGTATCCATACAAATGCAAAAAAATATGTGGTAAATCAAGCGTTAACCCCTGGAAAAACATACGAAGTGAAGAATGAAACAGAAGAGTTTTATTTCATTATCGATAATTCAGGAAAAGTTGGCGGATTTTATAAGGAATATTTTCAAAACCAATAATACAAAGAGACAGTTAGTTGAAGAAATGCTAACAGTCTCAGATTGTCTATCCTACGGGATTTGTTGATCTCCGCTCCAGGTGCTTTAGCGCCGAGGAGGCTCACCGCCTGGAACGGAAATCAACAGACCTATTGAGCAGTGTATTTAACAAATTAACGCGGTTAATCACTAAAGTTTTTAGGTAAAATAAGAGGCTGTTAGCAAATAAATGCTAACAGCCCTTTTTTAATAGGAAACGCCTGTCCAATGAAGGCAGGCGCATGAGAATATTTATTTTTCTAATTGTGGTGTACTTTTGGTATGAGTTTGGTACATTTTTTTAGCTAGCAATGTTTGCAGGATTAAAAATGTCCCTCCCACTGTCCAATATAATGGAAGGGCAGCAGGGGCGTTAAATGAAACCATAACAATCATGAGCGGTGACATAAGTCCCATCATTTTCATTTGTTTTTGTTGCTCAGTTGTCATGTTAGATTGCGAAACCTTAAATTGGAAATAATAAATAACTCCAGCTGCGAGGGTAATCGCAAGATCTGAATGGCCAAGATTAAACCAAAGGAATGAGTGAGTAGCAATCTCACTGGAACTTCTGATTGCATAATATAATCCCATTAATATTGGCATCTGAATGATCATTGGTAAACAGCCCATCGCCATTGGGTTAACCCCGTGCTTTTTGTATAATCCAAACATTTCTTGTTGGAGTTTTTGTTGTTCATTTTTATCTTTTGTATTTTTTATTTTAGTTTGAATTTCGTTTAGTTCAGGCTTTAAGCCTTCCATTTTTTCTTTCATCTCTTGTTGACCTTTGTACTGTTTTAACATTAAGGGCATCAATACTAAGCGAATAATTATGGTAATAAAAATAATCGCTAAGCCAAAGCTGCCGTTAAAAAGGGTAGCCAAACCGTGAATCGCTGTTGAAAATGGGCCTACGAGTAGTTTATGAAAATAACTACTGTTATTTTGAGCACTAGATGCAGAACATCCAGATAAGATAAGGGTTAATAGTCCGATCATCATCATGATGATAACTGATTTGTTTAATTTCATGATTATTCCTCCTGAAGTAAATTTATTCTAAATGTGAAGGAAAACCAAATTTGTATCAGTTTCATCATTCGTACCAGTTTTATTACGGACAAACTTAATAATCCATACAAGCAACTGGTTGGGTATGGTTCGACTCTTTTTTTGAATCTGTAAATCATTTATCGTCAATGAAAATTCAATTTTATTTGTAATTAAATCAATATTTGTATTCTTGAGCGTCCACACTAAAAGCAGTTTTAATGTAAGACCAATTAGAAGTCCAGCATATAACGAGTAAAGAGCATATATATTGGTGAAATCCAAAATATATTCGAGCAATATTTTCACCTTCTTAAACACTAATGATATGAGTATATAGAAAGTTTTCAAAGAGAGCAATGGAAAATAAGAGAATTTATTTCAAACTTAGAGTAATTGGATAACTGGTTTTCGTAAATATGAATGGAATAGATGATTCCAGCTTGGTTTTTGACCAAAAAAAAGGTGCTTCTCCACATGGAAAAGCACCTTCACTTAGGCCATTTTTACCCATTCTTTTGTTATTAGCTTATATGCCTCTTCAACTTTCTCTTCACTAGGGGGTACGATTCCTTTGAGAGGATATTCCATCCCTAGTGCTTCCCATTTGTATACGCCTAACATATGGTAGGGGAGAATTTCAACCTTTTGGACATTCTTTAATGTTCCAATAAATTCACCCATTTGTTGTAAGTCCTCAAAATCATCAGTCACACCAGGAACTAAAACATGACGGATCCAGACTGGAATATTATGTTCTGATAAGTAAGTGGCAAAAGCTAAAATATGGTCGTTCGGCAAACCAGTAAGCTTAATGTGTTTTTTGCGATTAATATGCTTTAAGTCAAGTAATATTAAATCGGTGTATTGCAATAATTCTTTAAGCTGTTCCTGGAACATAGGTGTCGTTGAATAGCACCCACCGGATGAATCAATGGTTGTATGAATTCCCTTCTTTTTACACTCCTTAAAAAGTTCAGTCAAAAAAGGAAGCTGCAACAAAGGCTCTCCGCCACTAACAGTAATTCCTCCACCTGATGCTTCAATAAACGGCATATAGGTGCTTAATTCGTTCATGATGTCGGAAACAGACATTTGTTTTCCTGAGCCAATTTCCCATGTATCAGCATTATGGCAAAACTGGCAACGAAGTAAGCAGCCTTGTGTAAAAATAACATACCTTATGCCAGGTCCATCGACAGTTCCAAAAGTTTCGATTGAGTGAATGTTTCCGTTCATCATGATTAACCCCTTCCGTTGTAAAAAAAAACCATCCTCATCTTGAGGGAGAGGATGGTTTTTTCTTTGCATGCATTTATTCCATTACATTGATTCGTGGAATGTACGATTGATAACGTCTAATTGCTGTTCTTTTGATAATTTAATAAAGTTTACTTCATATCCAGAAACGCGGATAGTTAATTGTGGATATAGTTCTGGATGATCCATTGCATCTAATAATGTTTCACGATTGAATACATTAACGTTTAAATGGTGGCCAGTTTTTAAACCATATCCATCAAGGATTGAAACAAGGTTACCAACACGGCTTTCCTCATCTTTTCCTAAAGCTTTTGGTACGATAGAGAATGTGTTAGAAATACCGTCCATTGCATAGCTGTAAGGAAGCTTAGCAACAGATGATAATGAAGCAAGCGTACCTTTTGTATCACGGCCATGCATCGGGTTAGCACCAGGAGCAAATGGTTCGCCAGTACGTCTACCATCTGGTGTATTACCAGTTTTCTTACCATAAACTACGTTTGATGTAATCGTTAAGATTGACATTGTATGAAGTGAATCACGGTAAGTAGGGTGTTTGCGTAATTTTTTCATAAAGGCTTTAACAACATCAACAGCGATGCTATCAACACGGTCATCGTTATTTCCGTATTTAGGGAAATCGCCTTCTGTTTCAAAATCAACCGCTAAACCATTTTCATCACGAATTACTTTTACTTTTGCATACTTTATTGCACTAAGAGAGTCGGCTACAACACTTAATCCAGCAATTCCAGTTGCCATGGTGCGAAGGATTTTAGTATCATGAAGAGCCATTTCAATGCGTTCATAGCTGTATTTGTCATGCATATAATGAATAATGTTTAAAGTGTTGATATATAATCCAGCTAGCCATTCCATCATTTGGTCAAAGTTTTCCATTACTTCGTTATAATCAAGAACATCTGAAGTAATTGGACGATATTTAGGACCCACTTGGATCTTTAATTTTTCATCTATTCCACCATTAATTGAATAAAGGAGGGTTTTAGCTAAATTAGCACGAGCTCCGAAGAATTGCATTTGCTTACCAATTTCCATTGCTGATACACAGCAAGCAATTCCATAGTCGTCGCCATATTCAGGAGTCATGATATCGTCATTTTCATACTGAATGGAGCTAGTTTTAATGGACACTTTAGCGCAGAACTTTTTAAAGTTTTCTGGTAGTTTTACTGACCATAGAACTGTTAAGTTTGGTTCTGGTGCTGGTCCTAAGTTGTCTAGTGTATGAAGGAAACGGAATGAATTCTTTGTTACTAATGGACGACCGTCAAATGCCATACCACCGATTGATTCTGTTACCCAAGTAGGATCTCCACTGAAAAGATCATTGTAATCAGGTGTTCTTGCAAATTTCACAAGACGAAGCTTCATAATAAAATGATCGACAATTTCTTGTGCTTCTTGTTCTGTTAGGACACCATTGGCAATATCTCTTTCGATATAAATATCTAAGAAAGTTGAAACGCGTCCAAGACTCATTGCAGCACCATTTTGTTCCTTAACAGCAGATAAATAACCAAAGTATAACCATTGGAAGGCTTCAATAGCATTTTGAGCTGGTTGAGAAATATCAAAACCGTAACCTTTAGCTAATTGCTTTAATTCTTTTAACGATCTAATTTGTTCGGCTATTTCTTCACGAAGACGAATGTTATCTTCGCTCATTACAGGAGTTGTCCCAGCTAAATCCTTTTTCTTTTCCTCTATTAGGAAATCTACTCCGTATAATGAAATACGACGGTAGTCACCAATAATACGTCCACGTCCGTAGGCATCTGGAAGTCCAGTAATAATAGCTGATTTACGAGCAAGCTTCATTTCATCTGTGTATGCATCAAAAACGCCTGCATTATGAGTTTTGCGGTAATCTGTAAATAGCTTTTCTACATTTTTGTTTAATTCGTATCCATATGATTCGCAAGCTTGTGCTGCCATACGAATACCGCCAAATGGTTGCATTGAGCGTTTGAATGGTGCATCAGTTTGTACGCCGACAACTTTTTCAAGCTCTTTATTTAAATAGCCAGGACCATGAGAAGTGATTGTTGAGACAATCTCTGTGTCCATATCTAAAACTCCGCCATTTTCACGTTCTTTTGCAGTTAAGTCCATTACTTGATCCCAAAGTGCTGTTGTAGCTTGAGTAGGACCTACTAGGAAAGAGTCATCGCCTTCATAAGGTTTAAAGTTTTTTAGGATAAAGTCGCGAACGTTAACCTCTTTATTCCAAGTTCCATTTGTGAAATTTTTCCACTGTTCCATCTTGCTCCACCTCTTAAATGTTATTTATTTTTTATGCAACAGTTTTGACGTTTTCATCTTACAACCATTGTAACAGATTAGAAGTGAGAAAAGTCACCTTTATTTTATAAGTAAGAAGAAAATAGGGCTGAAACCATATAGAAACAAGGTTTTTATACTTTTGACAAATTTGTGAATAGGATAATTAGCAAGATGTGGAAGGGGAAAAATGAAAACTGTACTATAATTGAAAGCGTGTTTATTTAAACTGTTATAAAAAAGGATAACATTTCTGCTAGCGTTTTCATTTTGAGTACCTTATTAATCATTTTCCATCTTTTAGCGATAAATGATACTGGGAATTACTTCTGCTTTTATCACATTGCTTGCTTCAAATTTGCAAAAAAAGAACAGGGGACTATTGCTCCTGTTCAGTCGACCATTATATAGGCAATCATTGGACCATTGTGCATCTTATCAGGATGTGTCAGACAAATTAGACGGTAAACCCCCTTTTTTTGAAATTGCAGTGGGATAATGGTTTCCTCGTTTTGTTTTACTGTACCTTTTATGCTTGTTCCTTCTATTAGAAATGGATGCTCCCTGCCGTTAATTCCTAAAATATTTAATCTGATCTTTTCTCCTTTATGAACTAAAATTGTCCCAGGATCCCAGCGGTATGCCTCGATGTCTACTCCACCTATGGTTTTCCCCTTGAATTCTCCTGTTACAAGGTGTATGTCTCGAACCTTTTCTTGGGTTTGGTTAATAGTGGTAATTGCTTTTGAATTAGTAAAAAGCCAAAAGGAAGTTACAAAGATTGAGCAACAAATGATAAATATAATAGCTAAAGTTTTTTTCTTCAGTATTAAAAAATGCATTCATTCACCCCCAAATAGTTGTCCCAATATCAATATATGCACAACCACTAAGGGAACTTGTCTGTTTTTTTCGTAAAAGGTAGGCAAATTGACATTTTTGAGATTGTATTTCTTTTTTGATATAGTTCTGAAGTGCGGCATTTCTTTGTCAATAATTGGAGCGAGTGTTTCATTTTTATAACATTTCTTAAAAAAAGGGGAAACAGACAACTCTTTTTGCTAAAATAATTGTGATTTTAATATAGTAAGGTGTGTTCCTTGTGCGGAAAATATTTATTGTCATTTTCTTTATAACTAGTCTGTTTATTGTACAATTAAAGACATTTGCCCATCATCAAGATCAATTAATGATAAAAAGTGAAGCAGCAGTTGTAATGGATGCTCAGACAGGTGCGGTATTATATGGTAAAAATGCCGATGAAAAAATGTACCCTGCTAGTTTAACAAAGATTGCCACGGCTATATACGCAATAGAGAATGGAGATTTACAAGATAAAGTTACCATCAGCAAAAATGTTGTTAATACGGATGGAACAAAAGTTTACTTGGAGGAAGGGGAGGTTGTAACCTTACACCATTTACTCCAGGGGATGCTGATTAATTCGGGTAACGATGCTGCAGTTGCGATTGCAGAACATTTGAATGGCAGTGATGAGCAATTTTCGAATAGTCTTAATAAATATTTGAAAGAAAAAATTGGAGTTACCAATACTCATTTTACTAACCCTAATGGTTTGTTTGATGAAAACCATTACACAACCGCGGAAGATTTAGCGAAAATCACCAATTATGCCATGAAAAATAATGTCTTTAAAGAAATTTTTGGAACGAAAGAATTACAGTGGGACGGGCTTTCGTGGGATACAACCTTGATTACACATCATCAAATGTTAAAGGGAGAAATTCCTTATCCAGGAATTACTGGTGGTAAAACAGGGTATGTTGATGAATCGAAGCAAACCTTAGCTACAACTGCAGATAATGGCCAAATGAAATTAACAGCTATTGTTTTAAAAGCAGATAATAAAAAAACAATATATAATGAGACAATCCAATTACTCGATTATGGTTTTCAAAACTTCAAAACTTCCTATTTACCTAAAAGTAAAACATTTACTGTGAAAAATAAAAAATTTAAACTTACAGACCCAATGTTTATTAGTGAACCAATCAACGGAGTAAACTACGTGGTTTCGAATAAGGGACTATTACAGATACAAACAAAGGACCTTGAGACCGTCCAAACCGTTCAATTAACTCCAGTTGAAAAAGAAATACATGAACAACCTGTTTCAAAGATCCATGAAACGAAAGAACCACTTAATAAAATGAATGCCCTTTATGGAACGTTATTTTTAGCTGTTTCAGGGCTTGCGTACAGCTTGATAAAAAAGAATAAAAAATAAGAGAAGTGGGATCCCACTTCTCTTATTTTATTAGGGTCGTTAGTATTAACATAACAAAGGAAATGAAAATAATTGAAATGACTAATATCCAAGCTAAATCCATATTTCCTGAGTCTAGGGCTATATAAACCGCAATTGGTATGGTTTGAGTTTTACCAGGAAGGTTTCCAGCGAACATAAATGTTGCTCCGAACTCACCAAGTGCTCTGGCAAAGGCGAGTATAAAGCCAGAGATGATGGATTTTAGAGATAAGGGGATTGTAATATATAAAAAAACTTTCCAATCATTGGCACCATCAATTCTTGCAGCATCCTCAATATCTAAATCGACTATTTGAAATCCCGTTTTAGCTGATTGATACATTAGAGGAAAGGCAACTATGGTTGCAGAGATTAAAGCAGCCCACCACGTAAACATAATCGATTGGTGGAAAATTTTTTGAAATAAAATGCCGACTGGACTTTGGTTTCCAAAAATCACAATTAACAAAAAACCTACAACAGTAGGGGGTAAAACAAGTGGGAGAAGTAAAATTGTTTCTATTATTACTTTGCCACGTACCCGAAAACGTGTCATCCACATCGCGAGTGTAATGCCTAAAATAAAAACGATAATAACTGCAACTGAAGCAATTTCTAAAGAAAGTTTTACAGGGGTCCAAAATTGTTCGTTCAAGCTCATCAGTCCAATACAATAAATCGATGTTTATTATAGATTTTTTTTGCTTTTTCACTTTCCAGAAAGCTTGAGAAAAGGGAAGCTTCATGTTTATGTTTTGATGTATTAATGATTCCGGTTGGATAAATAATTAAATTATGACTTTCTTCAGGAACCTCAGTGACGATCTTAATCTTTTTGGAGTCGATTGCATCAGTCAAATAGACAAACCCTGCATCCACATTTCCAGTTTCAACATACGTTAATACTTGCCTAACATCTTTAGTCGGGACCATTTTATTTTCTAATTGAGACCATAACCTCATTTGTTCAAGTGCTTGTTTCGTGTATTCACCAGCAGGAACAGTTTCAGGTGTTCCAATCGCGATTTTTTTTATATCATTATGTATTAAGTCCTCGATATTTGAAATAGGTGTTTTTGAAGAATTAGATTGAATTAATACAAGCTGGTTTCCCAGTAGATTTTTTGCGGTATCTTTTTCGACTAGCCCTTTTTCCATTAACTGTTTTGCTTTTTTTTCATCAGCAAAAATGTAAAGATCTATTGGTGCCCCTTTCAATATTTGTTGTTGCAAAGTACCAGAGCCGCCAAAGTTATAAACGATTGAAACTGATGGATATTCTTTTTTAAACTCTTTTTGGATGTCTATCAGTACATTTTGAAGACTTGCAGCAGCCGATATGGTTAAGGTAACATTCTTTTTTTGTTCTTTTTGTTCTCCGTTTTGGGTGCAAGCAGAGAGCAAAATGATGGTAATGAAAATGATAAAATAGCGAGAATATTTCATGATGATAAATCCTTTCGAAAGGCTATATAGGAAAAATATAAGACTTAATCGAATTATACCTAATAATAAACTAATCGAACAGTCTTCAATTAAGCAGAGCATGTATATTTTGTGGAGAAGGGGAGAAAGGAAAAAGACTAAAGTTTAACTTTAGTCTTTACGTAATTAGTGCATTCTTTGTTCAACTTGTTTGCAAACTTCATCGGTTGAAAGGCCATTTGCTTCGATTACAGGACCATTTGTTGTGATTGTCTCGATGCCCATAACATTAGAATCTAATCCTGTAACAACACAGCATGAGCAACCTTGTGCATCAGTTTCCTGCTTTAATTCAACGACATCAAATCCTTTTTCACGAAGGGCCTGTTGAATACTTGTTAGGGATTGTTCTACTCCAATTTTAGTCAAATAAAACACCTCCTCCCACATGTAAGTTTTCCAATCTTTGTCTATTATATTCGTATCTCTTTTGGATAAAATAATTTTGTAGTTCAAAAATCAAAATGTGTTAAGGGGAGAAGTTTGAATGTCAAAACGCAAGCAAGATCCTTCTACTGTAGGACTTAGTTCTTCACAAGTTGAGGGGCAAGGTACAACTAATCAAGAAACGGGCGGAAGGAAAGCAGACTCCTCACGAAGAAAACAGAAACGGACCTAATCACAATAGAGTTTGATCAATTTAACAGAAAGGATGATGATTTAAAATCATCTTCCTTAGATTGTCGAGAAAGGTTATTTTCTCGGCAATTTTTCATACTGTCAGAATATTAAATACCGATGATAAAGATTGTCTATGCTAACGGACTTGTTGATCTCCGCTCCAGGTGCTCTGCTTTCCGCGGGGCGGGCGGTGAGCCTCCTCGTCGCTAAAGCGGGGTCTCACCTGTCCCGCTGCTCCCGCAGGAGTCTTCGCACCTTCCGCTCCAATCAACTAGGGGTAAATCAACCATAAGAATTGCATCACTTATATTCTTCAATCCCCGTAACCTGCAGTAGCGAAGCCCTTGCGGCTCTTTTGATTCTGCGATGCTTCGCTCTATTTTTCTTTTCGAAATTTATAAAGCATTTACTTACTTGAATTTCCTTAGACTGTTTCACTTTTTCCTTTCCTTTTAATGGCTTTTTTTCGTGTTTGATTCTTTCCGCTTCTATTGCCTTGTTTAAGTCATCAAAATATTCCCAAGTATTCACTTCAACTTCTTGTTTAGTATTCTTGTGTTTATTTGCGGTTGCCTTTAAGTGTGTAGAATCTGTAAATAAATCACATCCGAACCATCTTATGATTTATCACTAGTAGAACAATCTAATCAAAAAGCTCCTGAAAAATAATTGTATCCTTAAAACAGTGTTGACGATTCCAACTTATCGTAGAGTGATATGGAACTGGTACTTGAATTTCAAACCTAAAAACT
The DNA here is from genome assembly GCF_000242895.2 of Bacillus sp. 1NLA3E. Lineage (NCBI taxonomy): Bacteria > Bacillati > Bacillota > Bacilli > Caryophanales > Bacillaceae > Bacillus > Bacillus sp. 1NLA3E. The sequence continues at coordinate 2,830,881 of NC_021171.1, read as the reverse complement.
AGCGGTAGGCGACGTTTGTTCTTTAATTACGTTCACCGAAATGTACCATTATGACATAATATTTACCGATGAATGACAGGCTTTTCACCAGATTGAATATTTCGTTTAGATTAAACCACCATCTCGAAAGAAATGAATACTTATATCGGCCTAATTGAACATGTATCTCGGATGAAAAATAACCTCCTACAATGAGATGACAATGATTATTCAGTGATCTTCCACAATCGGGCCATTTAATTGAATAACATATTTGAAGAAAATCGTAATAAGTGAAGAGTTAATGATTTTCAGTTAGTAATGGTCAGATTAGTTAAAGATGAATAATCGTAAAATAATTCCCAAGACTAAAAATAGAGCTTATGAAAAGCAAGGAGGCTGCCAATTTGGAGACTTTGGGAACAAGCAATTATTACGATGTTATAGTAGGTAGTGTAAGAAGTGACTTTTTTGAATTTAGCAGAGGTAGGAAAATCACGATATGAAGAAATTTAATATTGGCACTCTACTTCTCATAGGATTTTTAATTAATTCAGACAGTCAAATGGCTTTAGCAAAGAATAATACTAATCAACGGGTTCCTTTTTTGGAACAATTAATGACGCACTCCTTAAAGCATTATGAGGTTCAAAACATTAAATTAGAAAATGATTCTGGATTCCATCGAGTATTCAGTATTAACGATGGTTATCAAGAACGTGTGCTCAGAAAAGTTGTGTATTGGCTTAATAACTCTAGTCGAGTAAATGGAACTTCTGAGGTATCTTTACAGAAACCGTCCAATAAATTGACATTAAAAACGGCAAATGATGAAGTGATTACCATTGAACCTGCTTATAAGTGTGTATTTGAAAACAAACGTAAAACCTGTGCAGCTAAAGATGGGGAATTAATCATTTCGAAAAATAGCCATAAAGTGCAAATAAAGTCCCAATCACTATTTGATTGGCTCATAGTAGGGTGGAGAAAAGAATTGAACGGACCTACTAAAGAGGAATTGCTTGAAGAAGCATTGTTTACACGTTATTTATATACCTTGGGTCCTTCTTATTCTGATTTTTTTATGTGTCCAAAAATCAAAATTGAACCCATTGATGGGGACACCAGGAGACATCTCATTTTTGCCAGTGCTTTAAACTATTCAGGACACCACGATGGAGATTTTGATAGACTTACTTTTTCTGTAAGGGATTCTAACCTAGAAGGGTTACAAGTGACAAATGAAAAGATTAAGAAACACATTTCGGATAAGGGGAGTCAAAATCAATGTCAAACGTTCGATTAAATATTGTTTTATGCCACAAAGGCGTTTCTTCAAAGTAAGAAACCAGTTTGTGAAGGATTGTACTTACACTAAAGGGGTAATAGTTCAACAAGCTAATCGATTTTAAGACTAAACACATATTTCCTTATTCCATTAAAGGGTGCTTTAGTTAAAGATGAATAAATAAGAAAAGTCGATTCCTTAACTTTGGAGATCGGATTTTTATGTTAAGAAGGAATGAGTTCTTTGTTGTAATAAATGGTGAAATCATTGATATACAACATCTCACCCCTTTAGCACAATAAACAAAAACAAGCCGATTCCTCCTTAGCTTAGGAAAAATCGACTTTTAATGCATTGTTTTTGCCAAAATTCAGGTCTACCCATAATAGCAAAATAATCCATACTCTTCATAGTACATATAGTTCTGAGTTAAATTTTAACTGTAACAGAAACAGTAACCTCACCTCTAGCTACATCGGGGATGGTGGAATCTGCTGCATTCTTTAATGCTTCCACTAATTGCTTATTATCAATTACTACTTCTCCGCCTGGTGTAATTGCGAAAGCTTTTGGAGTCAATTTAAATTCTTTTTCCTCCATTTTTTTCACCTCCTTTACTAACCTACGAGATCTTTACTATCTAAATCATCTGAAATTTCCATTAATCGCTCTAACCCCTGTTTTTTAGGGGTATAGTTACCTAGAGGAATGGCCACACTCAAATATGTTTCCGATTCGGTCAACATCAACTTCTGTTTAACAAATTGATTCAGTATATCTTTTACTTCTTTCTTTGTATGGGGAACTTGATTTCTTTCCAAATGCTCTAAAATAGTTTTATACGAATGTATGTTATCACAAAGTTGGAAAAGATCTTTTTCTAACCCCGTTAGCACAAACATATGGTTTTCAATACGAATTGGTCTAAAATCTACCAAAACAAGATGCTCACCGAGATCAACAGAGAAAAACTCGCTTTGGTTATTTTGTTTTTGCCAAGCATCAATCTCTTGAATCAACGCCTGTGTATAGGAAGCAGGATTTTGTGAAGATGCATAATCAAATTCAAAGTGGTAAGCGAGTTTCATAAGCGTTTCTCGAGATTGTTCCTGATAAACAAGATGATAGGCAAACATTGGCCTGATATTAACAATTCCAAACTCCGATGCATTATTAAAGTATGGACTAAATCGATCTAAACGAATTGGAGAACAATTTCCTGGTGGATCCAAGTGAGTGAGCGCTTGAATGACATCAACCACTTTTTGATATTCCTCCTTATTTTCACTAGGGAAACCATATAAGAAATTCCAATATGGATACACTCCAAATTCTTTAGCCCATTTAAGTAGTTGAACGTTTTGCATCATGCTGATACCTTTACCCATTAACTTGAGAACGGAAGTAACCAAGCTCTCAATACCGGGTTGAATATGATGAAAACCTGCATCTCGAAATAACTGAACTTGATCCTTCCTCAAATTGGCCTTAGTCTCATAGAACATGTCTAAGTCCAATTGCATATCTCGAAGTTTGGGTAGAAAATCACGAAAATATTTCATGTCTATGATGTTATCGACTGCAGAGACTTGGTTTGTATACTTTTGATAACGATCTCGCAAAAAAAGAAGTTCTTCTATAGCCCGATCAGCTGATTTACTCCGATAATTCAAATTTTCTCCGTTTAATCCGCAAAAACGACAGTGTGACTTGGCCCCCCACCAGCAACCTCTTGATGATTCAAACAGAAGTCGTGGAGATGGTTCCGTTCCATAAAATCCATATTTTTCAAACTGTGTAAAGTAATCGTCATAATTTGGATAAGGTAATCTATCCATATCATGAACTGGAGGAGAATTTTCCGAACGAGTTATCAGGGGTTCATCCGTGTATTTTGATTGCAGTATAATCCCCTCTGAACGGCATAGACGAGGATCTTTATACTCTTCCATCTGCTCAACAAAGTGCTTAAATGATAGGTCACCTTCACCAGAGCAAACAGCATCGAGGAAAGGAAAAGACTCCAAGAGTGCTTTTCCCATTTCCCCCTCACAATTAGCTCCACCGAAAATAATAAATTTATTTGACCAGTTCTCTTTCAATCTTTTAGCCATACTTAATGAAGCGACATTTTGCTCGAATACAGAGGTAAATCCAATAATGTCATATTGCTCCCATTGATGCTCTACAAGCGCTCGCTCCATGAATGGTTCTACGTAATCACGTATAGTCAACAAACGTTCATAAAACTCTTGACGCTTGGTGTCCGATCTAAAGAAATTGAACTGACCGATATATTTTTTATAATCAGTAAAATTGTCCTTTCCATATAAAGACTGAGAAAAAATCCAGTCCCCAGAAAAAGCCTCTTCAGGTGCAACTTTTTGTTCAACAAAATAGTTATATATATCTGTTGTTACCATGGAACCAAACAACAAATTCAGATAGTAGGTGTCACAGACAAAGCCATTTTTTTGTAATGATGCTTGTAAAAGGGAGATGCCAATAGATGGTTTATATAAAGAACCAAATGGCATATTTATTAAAGCTATTTTCATTATTTATTAACCGTCCTTGTAAGTATTTGGTCGTAAACTCGCAGTACTAATTTTGGTCAATTAATAATTTTGTTATTCATAAAAAGGTAAAAATTTACAATTACTTCACAAATATTAATAAATATGAAATTAAAATTTCAAAAGGAGGTTACGACGGTTTAGCAGGTGAACTATATACGGAAGACGGCTGGATTTATCGTTTTAGTAAAAAAGCATAAGTAAGACTTCCTTATTCAACTATCGGGTGCAAATCTGAAGCAAGAGATGCGCATATTTTTGTTAGGGGACAGATTGGGAACAACTCCTTGATATCAAGGTAAAAGTCTAGAAGAAATTGTGAAATTCTACACTTAAAGTAACAGGGGCGTTAGTTGAACTAGAATCTAAGTTATTCAATTAAAGGGCGCTTTCCTGTAGCAAGGATTAAGCACTTTTTCCTTTTTTGGGCAGATAGTTGAATAAGAAGTTTAACAAATCGTTTGAAATATTGATAAGTTAAACCTATCAATTCCTTTAAAATGGAAATATATTGATTAAGAGGTGACCAAAATGATCTCACATCGATTACTTACTCACGATACAATCCTCGAACTATTGCCCCGCATTAGTCCAGATCAGAAGTTGCTTTTTTATAGTTATTTAGTTCAACGAAGGGAAAGAGCTCTATTTATTTGCCAATTCGCTGAAGAAAGTCTTACTGCCATATTAGCTTATTTTAGCGAACTTTCCTTCCCTGCGTTTTCCTTTTTCCGACTTGAAGAAAGTAACATCTTTTTTCCAGATCTCGTTGCGTTCACAAGAGAAACTCTCAAACTCGATGAAAATGTTGTTTGTGGCACGATACTCAGTAAACAGGATCTTGAACTTTTTCAATCCTTTGGACTTATCACAGGAAGCCCTCAACGATTTTTAACAATGAAGCATCAGGATGAATCGAAACTCCTTGAATCACACATTGTAGAAAAAATTAGTGAAAATGAATATTCCGAGGTGATTGATTTTTTACATAGAGGTGAAATGAGGTTTTTTACTAAGAGTGAGTTAGAGAATTGTCCTTTTCTTGGAATTAAGGAAGGGAAAGATTTCATAGCTGTGGGCGGCTACCATTTTTATGACTCTAAGCTTGTAGAACTTGGGAACATCGTGACCAGGTTAGATTACAGAGGAAGAGGATTAGCTAAGCACTTAACAAGTGAATTGACACACCTCGGTAAAAAACTTTCACCAGATGTCTATCTGGGTGTATTGGCAGATAATCTGCCCGCTGTCCGGGTGTATGAAGGCTTGGGGTATGGAATAACTGCGGAACTTTACATTGTCAATTTTACCTTGTCTAGTACTCTTTCTTATTGTAATTAATATTGGGACTATAGGGCAGAAAGTCCAAGAAATTGTAAATCCTTTTAGTCATAAGGTCAAGTAAGATTAAATTAATGACAAATTTCATATGTTTTGGAGGATGAATGAAAATACTCGGTTTAGTATTTAGTGCAAGGAATGATGGAAATTCATTTAGGATGCTAGATTACTGTATGAAGAAATTTAAAGGTAATTCCTATGAGATAGAAACAATTAATATCCATGATTTAAATATTAATCCTTGCGGGAATTGTAATATAGAGTGTTGTAAAGGTTTAGTCTGTCCAATTCAAGATGACATCCCAAGATTATTAACAAAATGCTTTGAAGCGGATTTACTTCTATTCTCTCTTCCAACATACTGCGGACATCTTCCTTCAACGTACTTTATGCTTTCGGAAAGATCACAAGCACTTATTAGCAAGGAATTTGACTATGAAAAAGAATATCTGAGGAAATTAAATTTTATATTTATAGGAAACATTACATCAGGTGCGGATATGTCAACTCACGAAGCATTATATACTTTTGCGGGGCTTAATTTTTCCCCAGAGTCAGTCCTGTTTTCTTCTAGGGATTATGATATGAAACCTATAAATGGAGACTTAATAGAAAATGGGCTTGTACAACAAAAGCTTAATGCTTATGTAGGAAGGTTGTTAAAAAAGGCAAGTGATATTATAGAGGTGAAGAATCAGGCACTTTAGTTGAAAGGAAGGGTTGTTCAATAGGATATTGTAATATTGGATATATTGGGGGGGCAATGTGATTAGGGAGATAAAACCTGATGATGCTGAAAGAATGGTAAATTTAATTATAAAAGTTGAAAATAAGTCCCAATATATGCTTTTTGAACCAGGTGAAAGAAACATTAGTCTTGAACAACAATTAAAAAGAATAGAAGTTATGAAAAAAGAAAGTAATTCAACTATTTTTGTAGCCGAAGAAAATGATGTACTAATAGGATATCTAATTGCTATGGGCGGCAATGCAAAAAGAAACAGACATTCCGAATATCTTGTTATTGGTATTTTAAGTGAGTTTAGAGGGCTTGGGGTAGGGACTAAACTATTTAAACACTTAGAAGATTGGGCATGGAAACACAATGTATATAGATTAGAATTATCCGTTGTAATTCGTAATGAAGCTGGACTGCGTTTATATAAAAAAATGGGATTTGATATTGAAGGAACAAAAAGAGAATCACTTTATATTGATGGTGAATTTGTTGATGAATACTATATGTCTAAACTTTTATAAAAATATTTTGCTAAGCCAACGGATATAGATTCTTCAATCATGAAGGATCTCTTTTTTGTTTAAGTTATAAGGACTTTCCGTTAAAAACGATTTTCCGCAATCGGGCGCAAGAATTGAACAACGGTGGGCTACTTCAGCAGTCCATTTTCGTGGCCTTTTTTCAGTTAAAGGGAAGTTGAACAAGAAAAAATTTAGTACAATAATGAATATATAGAGGGATAAAATGGAAAACCAATCTGTGTTAAAAAAGCATTTGCGTGAACTAGAGCAAAAGTTATTAGAACCTGAAACTCGTACAACGCCAGCAGAACTAGACAAGTTACTTGCAGACGATTTTTTTGAATTTGGGAGTTCGGGGAATGTTTGGTATAAAAAGGATTCTGTTGGTAAAGGGGGACTTAGTGTAAGGGAAATGACTCTTACTGATTTTGAAATATACCCTTTATCAGAAGATACCGTTTTGGCGACATTTCGTGTAAAAGATGAAACCAGAATGCAGAATACTTTACGTAGTTCCATTTGGAAATTTATAGATGGAAGATGGCAAATGTTTTTCCATCAAGGAACAACAACAAAATCATAATATCAGTATTATTAAACAAACGGGCGCTACCCATTAATAAGGTTATCCACCTATTTCATTTAATGAGTGGCTTTCACAAGTATGCCGTTAATGATGGTAAAATGAAGATGATAATTAAAAAAGGTTGATGGGGGAAATGAAGAATGAAATCAATGAAGGTTTATCATTATGATGCATTTAGTAAAGAACCCAATAAAGGAAATCCTGCCGGGGTTGTTTTAAACGGAGATGATCTAACAGATCAGGAAATGCAAGAAATAGCTTTCAAAGTAGGTTTTAATGAGACAGCTTTTCTAGTTAAGTCGGATGTGGCTGACCTTAGAATACGTTTTTTTACGCCTGGCCATGAAATGAACCTATGTGGTCATGGAACCATGGCTACCATTTACGCCTTAAAAACAAAGGGATTAATAAAGCAGAAAGATAAATTAACAATTGAAACAAGAGCAGGGAACTTGCCAATAAAAATTAATACAACATCAAGTGATGAAATACATATAACAATGAAACAGGCTTCACCACATTTTGTGGAATTTAACGGGTCAAAGGAAGATTTAGCTAACTCAATCGGGTTAGTAAAAGAGGATATTGATGATTATTTACCAATTCTATATGGTAGTACAGGTACTTGGACATTATTGATCCCAATAAAGAAACTCGTTACCTTTAATAAAATGAAACCTAATAATAAATTATTCCCCACTATATTAAAAGAAATGCCAAAAGCATCTATTCATCCTTTTTGTTTGGAAACCTACGATTCAAATGCTCAAATGCACGCTCGGCACTTCTCTTCACCCTATTCTGGTACCACAGAGGACGCTGTAACTGGAACTGCTTCAGGGGTAATGGGAGCATTTTATGCTAAATACATAAACAACCATTTTGAAAAATCTCTAAATCTTTTAGTAGAGCAAGGTCAAGAAACTGATAAAGATGGTCGGGTTATGGTACGGGTCTCGAAAAATAAAGATAATTATGATATAGAGATAACAGGAAATGCAGTATACGTTAAAGATTTTGAAGTAGTTTTTTAGAAGTGGGATAAAGTTACTTAACAACATCGGGTGGCTAAAGTTCAATAAGCATGAGTCTGCTTATAGCTTTTAGTAATATAAGTAATCTTCCGCAATCGTGCGCATATCAGGAATAAGATTGCGCCCTTTATTGGTTCATCGGGCATTTCGTTGAGCAATTTGTGTACATAAAGGGATTTCAAGGAGGGGGATAAATGATCAAACAATATATCATAGGGAGTTGCGATCATATAATGCGCCACCCAGATAATAGGATATCTCATTAGGCTAACAAGGATGCGCATATAGATTCCGAATTTAACCTATATTGGCCATAACGGATGGGAATTGACCATTTGCCTTGAATATCATTGGAGAAAATGGGGGAAAACTGCGAAATTCTAAGAAAAACCTTAATTAATAGAGGGAGGTAAAACATGGATTACATTTCACCGAAAGAAGAGGCGTTAAAGGTGAAACGGTGGCCTAAAGATACCATAGCGGCGGGGCGTCGTCATTCCGTTGTTCTTAAATCTGACGGAACGGTGAAGGCTGTGGGTGATAATAAATATGGCCAATGTAATGTAAGCGGTTGGCTCGATATTGTGGCGGTCGCGGTTGGTAATGTTCATATGGCGACGAACACGGGTAATGCTCATACAATCGGTCTTAAATCTGACGGTACTGTGGCGGCTGAGGGTTGGAATAAGCATGACCAATGCGATGTAAACGACTGGCGCGATATTGTAGCGGTTGCGGCGGGTTGGCGTCGTACCGTCGGTCTTAAATCGGATGGCACGGTGGTGGCTGTGGGTCGAAATAATGAAGGCCAATGCAATGTAAGCGGCTGGCGTGATATGGTGGCGGTTGCGGCGGGTGACTGGCATACCGTCGGAATTAAATCTGACGGCACGGTGACAATTGTGGGTAATAATCGGTATGGCCAATGCAATGTAAGCGGCTGGCGCGATATAGTGGCGGCAGCGGCGGGTTACCTTCATACCGTCGGTCTTAAATCTGACGGTACGGTGGCGGCTGAGGGTTGGAATAAGCATGACCAATGCGATGTAAGCGGCTGGCACGGTATTGTGGCGATAGCGGCGGGTAGTAATCATACCATCGGCCTTAAATCTGACGGCACGGTGGCGGCTGTGGGTTTAAATAAGCATGGCCAATGCGATGTAAGCGGCTGGCGTGGTATTGTGGCGATAGCGGCGGGTTGCACTCATACTCTCGGCCTTAAATCTGACGGCACGGTGGTTGCTGTGGGTGATAATGAATATGGCCAATGCGATGTAAGCGGCTGGCGCGGAATCCAACTGCCCGGCAATTAGTTTTCAAGCTTCGCTTTACGGACGGCAAGATCTTCGCAGTGCTATTTAAACACCTTTAATTTTTCAGCCTGTTCGGGTGAAATCATTCCGTCAATGGCCAGTTCCAGTTCAGGGAGCTTCTCTATCAATGAACCGTGAATTAAAGGTTCAATGTCAAAAGAGGTGAAGCTGTATACGTCAAATATCATTTTCCTGATACTACACCTACCTTACAAAATAGTAAATTAGAGAAGTCTTTTATTGGTAAGAAGTTGGCAAAGCGTTGCAAATTACTTGTCAAAGACTGGTGCAAAAGATGGCAGAAGTGGTAAATTCTAATGGACATAATCATAATTCCTTGGTTTAAATATTGATTTCACCACTTATTTTTATTATTTATTGGTTGAGAGGAAGGTCTGGATTGGAACCGCCCAGTTGATTGGAGTGGAAGGTGCGAAGACTCCTGCGGGAGCAGCGGGACAGGTGAGACCCCGCAGGCGCTTTAGCGCCGAGGAGGCTCACCTGTCCGCCCCGCGGAAAGCGAAGCGCCTGGAACGGAAATCAACATACCTTTTGTTCAGCCTATTTCTTAATAATTATTAATAGTTTTATAACAAATTAACGCGGTGAATTATTAAAGTTTTCAGATAAAATAATAGACTGTCGAGAGTTTCTCGACAGTCTGAGGAAGATGATTTTAAGTCATCTTCTTTTTTTAATATTACTAATTTTGTTTATACATTTCAGCTATTTGTTTTTGAAGCTGATTATCCTCTAAATACTCGTCATAAGACATTTGTTTATCAACAATTCCGTTTGGTGTAATCTCAACAATACGGTTAGCAATTGTTTGGATAAACTGATGGTCATGAGAAGAGAAAATTAATGAACCTTTAAAATTAATTAAACCGTTATTTAAGGCAGTAATCGATTCTAAATCTAAGTGGTTAGTTGGTTCATCAAGCAGCAACACATTCGATCCACTTAACATCATTTTTGAAAGCATACAGCGAACCTTCTCGCCACCTGAAAGGACACTAGCCTTCTTTAAAACATCTTCACCAGAGAAAAGCATCCGGCCTAAGAAACCTCTAAGGAAGCTTTCACTATCGTCTTTTGGCGAGAATTGACGGAGCCAATCAACAAGGGTAAGGTCATTTCCTTCGAAAAATTCAGCATTATCCTTTGGGAAATAAGCTTGAGATGTGGTTATGCCCCATTTAAACGTCCCACCGTCAGCTTCCATCTCACCCATTAATATTTTAAATAAAGCTGTTCTAGCTAATTCATCCTTACCAACAATGGCAATTTTATCTTCTTTATTCATAGTAAAACTAATGTTATTGAGAACGGTAATCCCATCGATTTCCTTAGTTAATCCTTCTACACTTAACAGATCATTTCCAATTTCACGATCCGGTGTAAAACCAACATACGGATATTTTCGAGATGAGGGTCTAATATCATCTAGCGAAATCTTATCTAATAATTTTTTCCGAGATGTTGCTTGCTTTGATTTCGATGCATTAGCACTGAAACGGGCAATAAAGGCTTGAAGTTCTTTTATTTTTTCTTCTTTCTTTTTGTTTGTATCTTGAGTCATCTTTAGGGCTAATTGGCTAGATTCATACCAGAAATCATAGTTACCTACGTAAATTTGAATCTTTCCAAAGTCCAAATCAGCTATATGAGTACAAACCTTATTTAAGAAATGACGGTCATGGGAAACAACAATGACGGTATTTTCAAAGTTAATTAAAAATTCTTCTAACCATTGGATTGCTTTAATATCTAAATGGTTGGTAGGTTCGTCTAACAGTAACACATCTGGTTTACCAAATAGTGCTTGAGCGAGCAGAACCTTTACCTTTTCACCACCGGTTAATTCGGCCATTTTTTTTGAGTGAACATCTTCTGATATTCCTAATCCTTTAAGTAAAATAGCCGCTTCAGATTCTGCTTCCCAACCGTTCAATTCAGCGAACTCACCTTCAAGCTCAGCAGCACGCATACCATCTTCATCAGTAAAATCAGCCTTCATATATATAGCATCTTTTTCTTGCATGATTTCATACAGACGTGTATGTCCCATAATAACCACTTTGAGAACTTCAAAGTCCTCATATTCAAAATGGTTTTGTTTCAAAACTGCAAGTCGTTCTCCAGGGCCTAAGGAAACTGTCCCAGATTGTGCTTCAAGTTCACCTGCTAATATCTTAATAAACGTTGATTTCCCTGCACCATTTGCACCGATTAAACCGTAGCAATTTCCAGGAGCAAATTTTATATTAACATCCTCGAATAACTTCCGGTCACCGTATCGTAAACTTACATTGCTAACTGTAATCATTTTTATTATCCTCCAAAAAACATAATCTTTAAAATTATACCATTAAAAAAGGGTCAGGGCGAATCCTTTAATACAATGGATGGATCTGTTAATTGCTGAAGGGGGGCAGACATTTTCAAAGTGCTATATATTTTCTTAAAAAAAGGTAAAAAGGCAGAAATTTTGGATAGGCGAAAAATTAAGTTAATTTTTTAGAATTTTTATTTTTTTCTCTTAGTTTTGGTGTACAATAATAGTGAATCGGGTTGAATAAAGGGGTTTTTAAGATGGCTAAAAAGCATATAGTTGACTTCGTCAACAAATTGAAGGAATCGGGGATTAACGTAAGCTTTACAAAGCCTAGATCTCAGTTTCTCTTTACGTTAGTACAGCCCAAACACTCTGCAACTATAATCATTAAATCCTAAAAAAAAGAAGCAGTGAATTTATTTTCACTGCTTCTTTTTTGAATTTCACGCCCATAATTTCTACTAGGATATGTTCTTAAATTTCATCCATTATTTTATTGAATACGTCTTTTTTATTAAAATCTTCGCCCATTGGGAATTTTTTAATAAATTGATTGTTTTCGTCAATTAAAAAGGTAAGGGATGTATGAATGTAAAAACCATTGCCTGGATCCTTAAATTGAAACTTGAAAGGGTCAGCAAGTTCTTTTATTTCTTTTAAATCTTGCTTAATATGATCTCGATCCCCGGTTAGAAAGATCCAGTTTCCATCATTTTTTATTTCAAAATTGTCCATATACTTAGTCAAAACTTCAGGAGAATCGTTATAAGGATCGATGGTAATAGTAATAAATTGAACCTTTTTACCGAAAACTCCTGCATTCTCCAAATCCTTTTTTAATAAGACCATTTTTTGTGTGGTGGTCGGACATATATCTGGACAGTTTGTATAAATAAATTCCACGAGTTTAATTTTTTTATCTGCATCACCAAATATGTACGGATTTCCATCTGAGGTAACGAGTGAGATGTCATCTGGTATTTTTGCGACGGCATCTCTAATTACAAAAAATAGTATTCCAGAACTAATCCCAACAATTGTTAGAATTGTAGTAATAATATAAATTTTCTTCACGTTTATCCCTCCCCATAATAAAGATAAGGAAAAAAGTAACAGAATCATATGGACATTGTGTGAACACTTTTGAAAAACGACTAAAAAGAAAGATTATTTTCAAAATAAGAAAATTTACAAATTATTAATGGCTAAAAATTCAGAATTGATTGAAAAAATAGTAATATCATATATAATAATAGTAAAAACTGACAAAAAACGATGGAGAATTGGGAATTTAGTTTAGATAAAAGGAAAGGGGAATAGTTTTGCTTATTGGAAAGTATTTCATCATCTTGTTACAGCTTTGCATGTTGATGATCATGAATAAAGTTGGATTTTTGATTGTCCAATTCACACATATTCCGATACCTGGAAATGTAATGGGAATGTTGGTGCTGTTTTTTTTGTTATGTACGAAGCTTGTCCGTATAAACTGGATTGAACATGCATCTTCAATATTAATAAATCATCTGTCATTTTTCTTTATACCTATTTCAGTTGGTTTGATGACACTTGAGGCCGTTTTTATGAAGAGTGGCATCGCCATTATTATCGTATTAATGATAAGTACAGTTTTAGGAATTATCATATCGGGGTCTCTTTCTCAAGCTCTCTTGATGAGAAAGGAAGCGATTCAGAGTGAATACCATCGTCACCATTTATAGTATTTTACTAACTATTGCCGTATACATTCTTGCGAGAAAGGTTTCAAAACGATATCCATCACCATTTACGACACCTGTATTTTTTAGCACAACTATTATCATTGTTGTTTTACTATTAAGTCATATTCATTACAAAGAATATGTTTTTGCAAAAGATATCATGACTTATCTTCTAGGACCTGCAACAGTTGCATTAGCTGTACCACTATACAGAAACCGTGCGTTATTGGTTTCCTATCTTGTCCCTGCGCTAGTGGGTTTAATCGTGGGTACAGTAGGTACAATTTTATCGGCACTATATTTAGGTAAAATGTTTCACTTGGCTAAATGGATGTTAACGTCTATAAGTATAAAATCCGTAACAATTCCAGTTGCTTCTGAAATATCAAAAATTGTTGGTGGAGACACCATTCTTGTTGCCGGCATTGTGATGATTACCGGCATGTGCGGCGCCATGTTTGGTCCGTGGATCATGACGTTATTTAATATTCATCATCCCTTTGCAAGAGGATTATCATTAGGTTCGATAGCTCATGGAATTGGAACTGCAGAAGCGGTAAAAGAAGGGGAGATTCAAGGTGCTGTGGCAGGGGTAGCGATGGGCCTTGCAGCAGTGTTGATTTCAACATTTTTACCGTTGGTATTACCATATTTGTTATAGTCTTCATGATTATCATGATTTAATAGTTTATTGGAAGCATACCTAGGATTTCGATCTTGAAGGTATGCTTTTTCTTTTGGATAGAAATCGCCATTTCCCGGTAGTCTAATAAAAATGTTAAAATAAACAAGATTTCAAGTGTTTTTTACTGCAGGAGGATACAAATGATGAATAATGAAGTAAAACGAAACATATTTACCTTGAAAGGATTTTACCTCATGACATTTTTTGGTGTTGGGAGTTTATCCCCATTATTAAGTGTTTACATGAGTGAAGTAGAACATTTAAAAGGCATCCAAATTGGAACAATTATGTCTGTTAGCCCAATTATGATGATATTTTTTCAGCCAATTTGGGGAATGATCTCCGACAAGACCAACTCGCCAGTTAAGGTTTTAACCGTCACAACATTAATGGCAGGGATACTGTCATTAGGATATTTGTGGTTTCATTCCTATTATTGGTTTGTACTAATCGCCATTTTGGTTGCATTGTTTCAAAGTGCTATTATTCCTGTGTCTGATAGCATTTCAATAAAATATGCAAGCAAAGTAAGAATCAACTATGGGAATATTCGACTTTTTGGTTCGCTTGGTTTTGGGTTAGCCGTCTTTATTATGGGACGTTTGTCTGAAATAAATGAAACGGTTATTTTTTATGCTTTCTTCATAGCGCTAACGGTATCGTCATTTTTATCAAGTCAACTCCCAAAAGAGAGGACGACAGGAAACAAAAGGCTGCTTTCTGGTATGAAAGAGATTTTTACATATAAAAAATTCATTCTCTTTTTGGTCATTACCTTTCTAATTTTTGGCCCCAATTTAGCTAACAATGTTTATTTCGGATTGTTTGTTGAACACAGTGGTGGATCTTATACAGGAATTGGTCTTGCTTTTCTAATAGCTGTTCTTTCAGAAATCCCCTTTATGCGGGCAGCAGGAGGATGGATACACAAGCTTGGGCTCCTACCTTTAGCCACAATAGCTGGTATTATCTCATTAATGAGATGGCTGTTTTATTTTTCAGAACCAAGTCTCTCGGTCGTTTATATATCTGCATTCCTTCAAGGTGCATCAGTGGGTTTATTTATTCCAGTGGGTTTACAATATATTCGTGATATTACCCCGTCCCATATTACCGCAACTGCCATTACCATCTATTCAGCTATTGGAAATGGGTTAGGTAATTGGTTTAGTACTTTTTTTGGTGGTATGATTTATGACTCATATGACATTTACACAGTCTATCTATTTTTCAGTGTGATGGCTTTTGTGGGTGTTTTATTGAATGTATTTTTAATAAAATTAGAGAAAAAAAATTACCAAGAAGGAAAGTTATTGGGTAGATAATTGGGGGAAAAGGAGGCTATCGCTGCCTCCTTATTTAACCAGCTTACTCTTATAAATTTTCGTTTTGTTGCCCAATCTCGCCTGCACCTATTAGTGCATTGGCAACTTCTAAATCTTTGTGTTTATTGACTGAATCCCCAGCAATTACCTTAGAATTTTGAGCAGCATTGTCCGTTTGAATCGACAGTTCCGGTTGCTTTTCTGGCGTTCTTTTGTCTGTAGTCCTCGTCAAAACAAAACACCTCCCGTTGATTATTTTAGTTCCTTTTATTATCTTGCAATCCTGCTAATACATGTATTTTTGACAAAAAAAAAACGGCGATTAGGCCACCGTTTTAATTAATCTTCTTTTTTAGATAAACAACGATCACACTCTTGTAAATAGGAAACGGCCTGCTCATTCATATGTTCACCGCACTCAGGGCAAACCTTATATGGTAAATGATTTGAAATTTCAACTTGGTTTTGAATTAACATTAGATCTCCTCCTTTTTAGATAAACAACGGTCACACTCTTGTAAGTAGGACTCTGCCTGTTCACTCATTTGCTCACCGCACTCAGGACAAACTTTATGAGGTAATTGGCGGAAAAACTCAACTGGACTCTGAATTAACATTTAAATCTCCTCCTTTTTAGATAAACAACGATCACACTCTTGTAGGTAGGACTGTTCTTGCTCATTCATGTATTCACCGCACTCAGGACAAACCTTATGAGGTAAATGCCGGGAAAACTCTGTTGTGTTTTGATTTAACATATTAATTCCTCCCTTTTCTGTAGTACAGTTTTGAATTTCGTTTATCTGTTATAAAACAGTATATTACGGTCAGAGAGATTTGTATAGCCTTATTTTCTAAAAAATCAAAAAATTATAAAATTTAACATTAGATTAAAAAGAGAAAAGTTAAATTACATAAACTTCCATATATTAAGAAAACATTGGGTTTGTAGAAAATTGTTGAAAAATCGTCAAATTTCTCTTCCCTTTAAAGTGAATTTACATTACAATCATAGTAAATAATTATATGGCAAAACAATGGGAGAGATGCGATATATGGTTGACTCCTCAAGTCCAATTATAATGATGGTAGCTATTATATTAACAATGATGTCTTCATATGCTGCATTGGATCTTTTTTCGTTACTGAATTCCTCTGAACAGAACAAAAGACTATTATTTTTATGTGGAACCTTCGCAATGGGAATTGGGATATGGGTAATGAATTTTTTTGGAATGTTATCTGGAAATATGAATAATTCATTAATCTTTAATTTCCCTATTGTATTACTATCGATGATTCTCGGGATTTCTTTTACAGGAATGGCCTTTTATACTTCCACAATTAAATCTTTAAACACCTCAAATATTGTTCTGAGTAGTTTCTTCATGACAATGGCGGTTTTTTCAAATCATGTTATTGGTATGTATTCTATTGGCTTGAATATTCACTATAATGTAACCATCATTGCTCTTTCCATCCTTTTAGTGTATGGGGGATTTTTGTTTTCTTTTTGGATGTTATTTTATACGAAGAGTTTTCGTCAGACTCACCATGTTTGGTTAAAACCAATTGGTGCATTAATCATTGCGTCAACCATCGTGGAGGGACACTTTTTATTAATTCGAGCCTCCTCCTTAGAGATAAATAATCCCAATTTATTTCATCAACCACCTTCGGAACTTTTCATCGAATATTTGATTTTATTTGTATCGATTATTATTTTGGGAGGCTTAATAAGCTCTAGTACGTTAATCAGTAAGCGCCTTGTGACGAGCGATACGAATTTGAGGGATATTACCACAGCTTTAGATGAGTCATCAATTGTTGCAATAACCGATCCAAAGGGAAAAATCACCTTTGCGAATGAAAAATTTGTGGAGATTTCCAAATACTCACAATCCGAACTTGTTGGTGCAGACCATAGAATTTTAAATTCCGGATTACACCCTAAAGAATTTTTTGCCGATTTGTGGGCAACTATTAGCAAAGGTAAAGTGTGGAAGGGAGAAATCCAAAATAAGGCAAAGGACGGAACTCTGTATTGGGTGAATACAACCATTGTCCCTTTCTTAAACAAGAAGGGAATTCCCTACCAATATGTTTCCATCCGAAATGATATCACAGCACGTAAGATGGCTGAAACAAACTTGAGAAATTCATTAAAAGAGACGAATGATATTATGTTTGCATTGGATCAATCGTCAATTATTGCATTCACAGATGAAAAGGGAAGAATCAGTAAAGTAAATGATGAATTTTGTCGAATTTCAAAATATGACCGTCATGAATTAATTGGTATGGACCACCGAATGTTAAATTCAAGTTACCATACTCCAGCTTTCTTTAAAGACTTGTGGCAAACAATCAGGCAAGGTAAGGTTTGGAAAGGCGAAATAAGGAATAAAGCAAAAGATGGCACTTTTTATTGGGTAGACACGACCATTGTTCCATTTTTAAATGAAAATGGACAACCTTATCAATATTTGGCGATTCGTAATGATATTACTGAGCGGAAAAAAACGGAGGAAACTTTGAATCGTCAAGATAAATTAGCTGCGGTTGGACAGCTTGCTGCTGGAGTTGCTCATGAGATTCGAAACCCACTTACTTCTATTAAAGGGTACGCTGAATTCCTGCAACTAGATGAGAAAAACCCTGAAAGATTGGAATTTCTAGATATTATTTTAGATGAAATCGAACGAGTAAATACAATCGTCGAGGAATTTATGGTCTTAGCCAAACCAAAGGCCGCGGTTCTCGAAGAAAAAAATATTGTTCCAATAATCAGAGATGTTCTTTCCTTATTAGAATTTGAAGCTAGAAAGAAGCATGTTCGTTTGGATTTTTTTTCGTGTGATGAAATTATTCAGGTGGAATGTGATAAAGATCGTCTAAAACAAGTGTTCCTAAATTTGGTAAAAAACGGGATTGAGGCAATGCCTAACGGTGGAGAACTTCGTGTTTTTACTAACATTCATGAGAACAATGTGGAAATTTCCTTTCAGGATACTGGTGTTGGAATTCCAGAAGAAAAATTAATGAAAATAGGCGAGCCTTTTTATACTACCAAAGAAAATGGTAATGGGTTAGGGTTAATGGTAAGTTTTAAAATTATTGAAAGTCATAATGGAAGTGTTTATATAGAAAGTGAAGTGAATAAAGGAACTACGTTTAACATCGTATTGCCTGCTCGACCAGCCTGAAAAACGTGAGAAATCTCTACTCACGTTTTTTTATTAAATTGTACTAAAAACTTTTTGTACATTTCCACCAAATTCTCGTTTATTATAGTAGTATGATGTTTTATTATTTATTTAATGCAATGGGAGGCGAATTCCTTGGGAATTGAAAGCGTTAAAACGGTATGCGGCTATTGCGGAACAGGCTGCGGCTTGATTGTAGAAGTGGAAGACAATCAGATTAAGAGAATAAGAGGAGATAAAGATGCACCGGTAAACAATGGTCAAACATGTGTGAAAGGTGCGTTTGCCTATAAGTATGTTCAAGCTCCAAAAAGACTAAAAACTCCTTTAATCCGCAAAGCTGGAGAGCTTGTGGAAGCAACTTGGGAGGAAGCATTGGGATTTGTATCATCTCGATTAAATTCACTAAAAACTCAATTTGGACCTGAAGCAATATCTCTATTTGCCTGTGCAAGATCAACCAATGAATCGAATTACGTTACCCAAAAGTTTATGCGCACAGTAATTGGAAGCAATAATATTGATGGATGTAACCGAACCTGACACGCTTCAAGTGTCGCCGGTCTGGCGACTGTTTTTGGAAATGGATTTCCAACAAGTAGATTAGAAGATATAAACGAAGCAAAAGTTTTACTTTTGATGGGTTCAAATACTACAGAAGCCCATCCGATTATTGCCAATCGAATGAAAAAGGCAGCTAAAGCAGGAACGAAAATCATTGTAATTGATCCGCGTAAAATTGATATGGTAAAAGTATCACATCGCCATTTACAAATAAATATTGGTGCTGATATTGCTCTTATCAATGCCATGATCCGTGTGATTATTAAAGAAGGCCTGTATGATGCTAAGTTTATTCAACAAAGAACGGCCGATTTTGATGAATTGTGCAAAAAGGTTGAACAATATACACCAGAATTTGCCGCTTCCATCACGGGGTTGTCACCTGAAGATATTATTGAAACAGCTAGAGAGTATGCTACAGCTGAGAGCTCAATGATTGCCTACACACTTGGTATTACTGAACATCATTGCGGTGTAAACAATGTCTTTGATATTGCTAATCTTGCATTGATTACAGGCCAAATCGGTAAAATAGGAAGCGGCATCATGCCACTTCGAGGTCAAAATAACGTTCAAGGCGCTGGCGATATGGGTTGTTTACCAAATCAGCTTACCGGAGCGGTTAGCCTTGCAGATGATGAGTACAGAGCTCGTTTTGAAGCTCATTGGGGTGTTAACATTAATCCAATGGCTGGAGATACACAAACAAGAACGTTCGATCGAATTGAAAGTGGTGCAGTGAAGGCATTGTACGTTATTGGTGAGAACCCGTTGATGGCAGATGTTCATATGAACCATACAAAAAAATTGTTGGAAAACCTAGATTTATTGGTTGTCCAAGATATTTTTCTAACAGAAACTGCCCTATTGGCTGATGTTGTTTTTCCTGCAAAATCTTGGGGCGAAGTAGAAGGAACATACACGAATACTGATCGCCGGATTCAACGAGTACGTAAAGCTGTTGATGCTCATCCGAATGTTAAAGAAGACTGGGAAATCCTATGTGAATTATCTCAACTTATGGGATATGAGATGTCTTATCAATCAAGCGAAGAGATTTGGGATGAAGTGAGAGAGTTAGCATGGGAAATGTATGGAGGAATTTCATATGCCCGGCTTGAACAGGTTTATAGTCTGCACTTCCCATGTCCAGACGAAAGTCATCCTGGAACTTATCTTTTATATGAGCATTTTCATGAATCCAATCCAAATCCAGAACAAATAAAGAAATCATCATTTGTTCCAGTTGATTATACCGAACCGGTTGAGCTACCAGATAAAGAGTATCCATTTACCTTAACTACTGGTCGTCGTTATGAGTCATATAATACACACTCACAAACAAGATACTATGCTGAGGGTGTGAAAATTAAACAAACGGAAGAAACTGTTGATATTCATCCGAGTGATGCGGAAAGCTTAGGAATTGAAGATGGTGAAGTGGTTGAGGTTAAATCACGTCGTGGACAATTAACTGTAAAAGCAAAAGTTACTGAACAGGTTGTTCCAGGTCTTGTGTTTATGAGTTTCCACTGGAGTGATGTGCCGACCAATGTCTTAACGATAAATGAATTCGATCCGATTTCTGGAACAGCAGAGTATAAGGCTTGTGCTGTTGCCATTAAAAAGTTATAACAGTCAATCATGCTAAGCAGAACCTGGCGGAGATGCCAGGTTCTGCTTTTTTATGGTTTTTTATATTGTGGTTCTTCAAATTCAAGGGTATTTTTTCTTTCCATGAGATCATGCTTAATTTCACCTATTGTAAGCATTGCTTCATGGAAGGTTCGCTGTGCCTCCCGATCTTGGGAATTAATTGCAAGCGAGGATAATTGGGCTTCAATTCCTTTTACTGTTGCCAGGCATTGACCTACATTTGAGGCTATTGTCAATTTTTCTTCACGTCCAATCGTTTATGTCATTTTTCTTAAGGGATCCTAACCTTAATAACCTCCAACTGATATTGTTACTTTTCCCAACAAGTCATTTCTTAATCAAAAAAAGGCATGGAGCTCCATGCCTTAGAGGTGTCGAAAAAGGTTATTTTTCGGCAAATTTCCATTTTGTTAGAACATTAAATACCGATTTTTAATATGAGATGTACGAGGATTGAAGAATGGAAGTGAACAGGCTCTCCTTACTGCAGCCTGCCAAAACATAAAAAAAGTGCAAACATTTATCCATATTGGATAAGGTGTGTTGCAATTCTTTAGGTTGATTTGGCCCTTGTTGATTGGAGTGGAAGGTGAAAGACTCCTGTGGGAGCAGTGGGACAGGTGAGCCTCCGCAGGCGCTATAGCGCCGAGGAGGCTCACCGCTCGCCCCGCGGAAAGCGAAGCGCCTGGAACGGAAATCAACAGACCTATTGAACAGCCTATTTATTAATAACGAAATAACGCGGTGAATTACTAAATCTTTTGGGTAAAATAATAGACTGTCGAGAGTTTCTCGACAGCCTAAAGGCATGGAGCCCCATGCCTTTACCTTGCCACAACTTTATTAAGAAACTGAGCCATCCGTGTATTCTGGGTATTACCAAAGATTTCGTCTGGAGTTCCTTTTTCAATAACACTTCCATTATCCATGAATATTACTTGATCAGCTACATCACGAGCAAATTGCATTTCATGAGTAACAACTACCATGGTCATGCCTTCTTCAGCCAAGTCCTTCATTACTTTTAAAACTTCTCCCACAAGCTCAGGATCCAGAGCCGAGGTAGGCTCATCAAATAATAGTACCTCAGGATCCATTGCCATGGCACGAGCAATCCCAACCCGTTGTTGTTGGCCTCCAGATAGTTGGTGAGGATACATGTCAGCACGATCCTTTAAGCCTACCTTTTCTAGGAGGGAGAGGGATTTTGCCCTTGTCTTAGCTTTATCTCTTTTTAAAACGGTCAATTGGCCCTCCATCACATTTTCCAACGCTGTTAAATGTGGAAATAAGTTATAGTTTTGAAATACCATACCCGTTTGTTGTCGAAAAGAAGTAATAACAGAAGAGGGGAGTTTACTATTACTTGTAAGGTGGATTGATTTTTCACCAAGTGTAATTTTCCCCTCATTGGGAATTTCCAGCAAGTTTAAGCACCGTAACAGGGTCGTTTTTCCTGATCCAGAAGGTCCGATGATGACGGCCGTTGTTCCTTTATTAATGGAAAGATTTATGCCCCGCAAAACTTCTATATCATGAAAACTCTTATGCAAATTATCAACCGTAATCATTTTTTTCCACCACCTATCATTTGGCAATCCCTCGCTCAAACCTTAGTTCAAGTTTTTCTTGAATAAAAGATAAAACCGTGCTGAAAATCAAATAAATGAAGGCAACTTCAATATATAACCAGAGAGGTTCATATGTAACGGAAGCAACTTGTTGTCCTTTTTGAAACATCTCTGTAACGGTAATCGTCGCAGCTAGCGACGTATCTTTTACAAGACTTATAAACGAATTCCCTAACGGTGGAATGGATACACGGAAGGATTGTGGTAAAATAATTCTCCGCATCGCTTGTGATTTTGACATCCCGACTGAATAGGCTGCTTCCCATTGTCCTTTCGGAATAGACTGGATGGCAGCCCGGATAATTTCTGAACTGTACGCCCCTACATTAAGCGTAAATCCAATGACCGCTGCCGGAAATGGATTTAAAGTAATCCCAACACTTGGCAATCCATAAAAAAGAATAAAGATTTGCACTAATAAGGGAGTACCTCGGAAAATCCATACATAAAATTTTGCTAAAGCCACAATGGGCTTAAAGCTAGATAATCGTGCTATGGCAGTTAAAAAAGCAAGTATCAAACCTAACACAAACGAAATTAAAGTTAATGGAATGGTATATGTCAACCCTGCCTCTAAAATAGGAAAAAAGGAATCACTAAGGATTCCTATTATTCGTTGTGACCGTTCATCTGCAAACATATTAAATCAATCCTTTACTTGGAAACATCCTCACCAAACCATTTTTTTGAAATCTTTAGATACGATCCATCTTCTTTCATATCGGAAAGTGCTTTGTTTACAGCATCTACAAGTTCTTTATTATCTTTGCGGAATAAGAAACCATTTTTCGTAACATCGGCCTCTTCATACACTTTTTTAATTTCTAACTCGGGACGTTGTTTTACTAAATCTAAGTAGGAAAGACTGTCATTAATCGTTCCATCAATACGGCCAGATGTTAAAAGATCAATTGCTTGATTAAATCCGTCAACAACAGTATTAGTTGCGCCGTGTTCTTCGGCAATTTTACGATAATTACTGTCTAATGATTGTCCAACTTTTTTTCCTTTTAAATCATCAAAGGATTTAATGTCAGTGTTGTCTTTTCTAACAATTAACACAGCTTTTGAAGCAATGTATGGATCAGACATATCATACTTTTCTAAGCGATCAGGGCGAATAGCCACTTCATTTGCAACCAAATCGTAACGTTTTGCATCAAGACCGGCAATCATCCCGTCCCATTTTGTTTCTATAAACTTAGGTTTGATGTCTAGGCGTTTAAATACTTCTTCTGCTATTTCAACGTCAAATCCAGTTAATTTATCGTTTTTATCATGGAATGTAAATGGAGCATATGTCCCTTCTGTCCCAATGGTAACTTCGCCTTTTGATTTAATTTGATCATAAAGACTTTTGCTTTCATTTGCACCCTCATCTTTCTTTTGTGTGTTGCATGCTGCTAGTGCAAGCACCAAAAAAAGGCTAAGGAAAAGTAATAATGATTTCTTCATGTCTTAATCCCCCAGTAATTTTATAGGTTTTAATTGAATAACTATTTTAGAATAATCTAATACCATATTGGTGTCAATAAAAACGTGATTTCTATTTATTATTGTTCATAATGCCGAAATTATTAAACATTATAAAAAAACAAATAAGGCTGACCTGTTATAACAGGCCAGCACAAATAAAGGGGAAGTTTTTATTAAAAATTACTTTTTTATGAGATCGTTTTCTTGTTCATTAGAATTTTTACTTGATTGCGTTTTAAAAAATAATCCTGTGATACTTTTAACGGTGTGTTTTGATTGGAGTTCTATCTTCTCAGCTAAGTGTCCAATTCGTTCAAAAATAACAGCTTTTAGACTGTCTAATTGACGATTTACCTTATGGGAGACAGCTTCTTGTTGTTCAAGGCGTTCCATCACAGTTTGATGATAAACATCTTGGACGTCTAATTTAGAAGTGATTTCATTTTGATTATTCAGCTGATTTTTTACTAGGTTACTTAATTCCCGAGAGACTATTTCAAACTCGTTCATCTTCCTTAATAAATTTAATGTTGATTGTTCTTGTGTGCCCAATTGAGCAAGAATGGCTTGATGAAACAAGTCTTCTTTATTAACCATTTGGGCAAATTCCATCTGGTCACCGGTAATTTGTTCCAGTTTTTCGTAAATTCCTGCTTCAATTTTTTGTAAATGATTTTGTATTTGTTTTTGGACTATCTGTTGATTTTCAATTGTTGACTCTATTTTAATATTTTGTTCTTCTCGGTCTGAAATATTAGATTGAAATAAGCTGCTTATCGACTCAATTGACTCTGTTAGTTTTTGATTAATGGAGTCCTGGTATTTTAACACTTCAGCTAAAAATTGAAGGCGGTATTCCACTTGATTCGTTTCCACTAATTTGGAAGTGGATAAATGCACCTTTGGTTCGACGTGCTTGTTTAGAAATAAACTCAAATCTTCACCTCCGTTCAGAGAATTTTATTTTGGAATTGTACAGTTTTATCGTATGAGAAAAATCTTAATTTGTTAGCCAATACAAAGAACTTAAACGAATTGTATTGTAAAGTATGATAATAAAATGTAATATTTTTTAGATAATTAAATTGTTGGGGGTAAAATAATTGCGTCCGATTATTCTTGGGGTTTGTGCTGCTTTCTTTTTTGCGTTTACATTTGTCCTTAACCGATCAATGGAGTTAGAAGGAGGAAGTTGGATTTGGAGTGCTTCCCTTCGATATTTTCTTATGGTCCCATTTTTGTTTCTGATTGTATTATTTAGGGGCAATTTAACTTTATTATTTTTACAAATGAAAAAAAACTTGATGTCATGGATAGTTTGGAGTTCTGTGGGGTTTGGTCTATTTTATGGACCCTTGTGTTTTGCTTCAGCTTATGGTCCAGGCTGGTTAATTGCAAGTACATGGCAAATAACCATCATTTCAGGTTCGTTACTTGTCCCATTATTTTATGTAACCATAGAAACACCAAAGGGTCCCGTTAAAGTTAGAGGGGAAATTCCATTAAAGGGATTAGCTATGTCATTAATCATTGTTGTAGGTGTCGTAGTGATGCAGTTTGAAAATGCAACAAGGCTGTCATCCAAAGATGCTATTTTGTGTGTCGTTCCCCTCGTAATTGCTTCGTTTGCTTATCCTTTGGGAAATAGAAAGATGATGGCTCTTTGTCCGGGGAATATTGATGTGTACCAACGTGTTTTAGGAATGACCATGGCCAGTTTACCTTTCTGGTTCATTCTTTCAATTTATGGTTTATTTACTGTCGGCTTACCAAGTAAAGGGCAGGTAATCCAATCAGGAGGGGTAGCCATTTTTTCTGGAGTAATTGCGACTGTGTTATTTTTTGCCGCTACAGATATGGTGAAAGGGAGTATGCAGAAGCTTGCGGCTGTTGAGGCCACTCAATCTTTAGAGGTCCTGTTTGCTGTAATTGGAGAAATCACTGTTTTATCAAGTCCTGCTCCGTCTGTTTTATCAAGCTTTGGTATGCTCTTTGTTGTGATTGGGATGGTCATGCATAGTTATATTTCTGTGAAGAGAAAGAAACCTATTTCTAAAACGGTGAATTTTTGAGTTGCTTCCGGTAAATGTTTTGCTAACATAGTTTTTGATTTTATAGTAAAAACAAGCTATGATAAAAAGAAAAACAAAAAGGTGATTTTGAAATGAAGTGTAAAATTAATCGCATCGCAGCAAAGGTATTAAAAGAAATGCTTGAAGGTGAGGCGGCAGAGGGAAAGATGCTTCGAGTTTATGTCACTCATATGCATGGAGACCATGCTCATTATGACATAAAGTTTGATGAGCCAACTGAACATGATGAGATTGTAAAGACGGATAAAGGTATCGATATATTGCTAGACAAACGTGAGGAATATTTAGATGGAGTGTGGATTCAATACTTCCAAGTTCCAAAAGAGGAATTTATTATCACAAATCCTTCTAAAGATAGCCATCATCATCATTAAATCTATACATAGTTAAAAATTCATGGTATTAACAAGCTGCTTACCTATCAAAAGGATAAAGCGGCTTTTTTTTATCTTCTTATCAGACATATAATTTTAAAAAAGGTAAAAACTAACCTTAACGTCACAAAGGGGAGATGATGAACATGTCTTTAGAATGGTTTGATCGAGTTACAGGTGAACTTCAAGAACATCTCGAATCAATTTGCGCAAAGTATGATCAAGTTGGACATATGAGTGTGGAAAGAGGAGCAAAATTTCCAAGGATTGAATTTTTTGTGGAAACAGAAGAAGAGGAAAGAATCTATTTTTCGACGATCTCGTACGATCCTGCACATGAGGATTTTTTCTTTGAATCGTTTGATCCGGATTTAGGTCTCACATCGAGAACCGTCTTATATGACATTGAGGATATTATTGATGCTGTACATGAGAGCCTCCATGACTATATTAATGACGATGATGAAGAGGATGAGGATATATATCATGACGATCAAATTGGTGATGAATATGAATTAGAAGAGGACACTGATGATTACTCCGACATTTTTGAAGAAATTGATGTCGAGTGGGAGACCCCAGAGGTTACAGCATTTGTTCAAGAAGATGAGGTTGAAGTTACATATCAATTTGGCATAATAACAGAAACAGGGGATGGAGTATTGCGGAGAATTAACCGGATTTGGACCGAGGATGAAGAATTAATCAAGGATGAGTCCAATTTCATTTTTAGTAAGGAAGAGGCAAGTACAATTATTGCAATGGTTGCTAGTCATATGGATAAATTAACAGATTTCGATTACTCATAAAAATTTCGTTGAAGGGGGTAGTGAAATGAAGAAGAAAAATAACGAACCTACCTTAGCACCGGGAATGAACGATAATGAAGAGCTTGAACAAAAAGCGACTGAGGATGAAATAAAAGAGGGTGAATATACAAGCGTTACAAGATTTTCCTGGGATGAAGTTGACCCTAGTTAATTTTTTAAAATGAACTATCAATATGAGGAGAAGCTGCTCAACGTCATGTTAAACAGCCTTATCTATGTTGAAAGTTAAAACGAATTAAAGAATTGGTGATAATAAACGTGAGATGGACTCTTTTATCCGTATTACAATGGACCTACTTTGATATTTATTTAGTGATAATTCTAATGAAAGCTGCTTATCTTCATTGAAAATTAGTGCTAATTTCTTAACGGTTTCAGCATGATATAAAAAAGCATTCACCTCAAAATTCAAACGAAAACTACGTACATCAATATTGGCAGTACCAACCGAAGCAATTTGATCATCAATAACAATCATTTTCGCATGGAGGAATCCATTTTCATAGGTGAAAATTTTAACACCTGCTTTTAACAGTTGCCCAGCATTAGAATAGGTAGCCCAGTAAACAAAAGGATGGTCAGGCTTATTAGGTATCATAATTTGTACATCAACCCCTGAAAGGGAAGCGATTTTTAAGGCATCCAATAAGCTGTCATCAGGGATTAGATAGGGGGTTTGGATATATACATATTTTTTGGCAGAAAGAATCATTTTTATGTAACTGTGCTTTATCTGTTCCCACTCTGAATCCGGACCACTAGAAACAACCTGAATACCAACCTCACCATATTTTACTTGCGTAGGATAGTAATAATCTTTAAATGAAATTTTTACCTTGGAAGCTTGGTTCCAATCAAGCATAAACCGAGACTGAAGATTATTAACAGCTTCTCCTTGAATCCGTAAATGGGTATCCCGCCAGTAGCCAAATTTGGGATTCAAACCTAAATACTCATTGCCGATATTGAATCCTCCGATGTAGCCAATTTTACTATCTATGATTGCTAATTTACGATGATTTCGATAATTAATCCTTAAATTAATTAACGGGATTTTACCTGGAAAAAAAGCAACAATAGATCCACCGGCTTGTTCGATTTGTTTTTTAAACCTTTTCGATAAGTTTTTTGAGCCGCTGTCATCGAAGAGAATTCGGACTTCGACACCTTCCTGTGCTTTTTCAGCTAATGCATCAGCTATTTTTCTTCCTAAATCATCATCACGGATAATGTAATAGAGTAAATGTATGTGCGCTTTTGCATGTTTGATATCATTTAGTAAGGCTTCAAATTTTTCATGTCCATCAGTATAGATTGAAAGAGAGTTATTTTGTGTAAAAAGTGCCTCATCGTTGTTTAAATTTAGGTAAATTAAGGCTTTATATTTATGAATAAGAGGGTTGTTAAATTGTGATCGATTTTCTTCAATTAACTTCATTTGGGAAAAAATGGCTCTTTGTAAATAGGTATGCTCCTGTTTATCCCAATTAAAGATTCTCCGTCTACTTAAATTTTGGCCAAAAACCATATATAGTACAAAACCTAACACAGGGATGAATATAAGGACCAATAGCCACGCCCATGTGGCGCTAATGTTTCTCCGCTCTAAAAAAACGACAGTACCAGATAATAATAAATTCAGTACAAAAAATATCCCCAAAATCCAAATAACTATTAGCATCATAATCTCCTCTTGACCTGTCCATTTCAATTTAAAAAAAGTTGTTGTTTAAAAAACAACTTCTCCATCTACTAATGATTATTATGTATCTTTCAAGGGTGCATGAATATTTGTTCCTTTATAACTTTATAACACAATGTATAGCCTAATTACAAAAGCAAAATACCATTTGAAAGATTATAGGACTTGGTAGGAAATAGGGTAATGGTAGAATAAGGCGATGAGGAGGAATTTATTATATGAAGAATCTGTGTACCGACCTAGCAAAATAGCTCACAAGTATTCACTGAGGTCCCATTTAACTTAACGGTAAATAGTAAATTAATAAATATATCATTTCAGGAAGATACTTCTATAAAAACACAGGAATGAGGAGTAAAAATCCATGATAAAGCAAAAATTAATCAAGTTTTCTGAGCGAATCTACTGCTTAGCAGCCTCCCATGAAACTGATCGTCCCATATTGGGCGCAGTAATTGGAAATCAATATGTTTTAATGATCGATGGCGGGAATTCTCCAGAGCATGTTGGTTTATTTTTACAAGAATTATCTAGACACGGAATCAACAAACCTTCCTTTGTAGTAATAACCCATTGGCATTGGGATCATATTTTTGGATTATCATACTTAAAATTGCCGATAGTTGCCCATCAGAAAACAGCGGAAAATATCCTTCGCTTACAGCAGTATAGTTGGGACGATGTTTCATTGAGTGAACGGGTTGATGCAGGAATGGAAACCGTTTTTTGTTCGGACATGATAAAAAAGGAGTATGGAGAACGCCGGGATCAAATTCAAATTGTTAATCCAACGATACAATTTACAAAACAGTTAATCCTCAATTTAGGTGGCATTACCTGCCGAATTGACCATGTCGGAGGTGACCATGCCGAGGATTCAACAGTTATTTATGTGGAAGAAGAAAAGTTTATGTTTTTAGGTGATTGTACCTCCTGTGATATTTATTCAAATAAACGACAATACACAGAGGCTAAGGTTTTGCCCCTGTTAAAACGTCTTGAAAATTATGGGGCGTCATGGTATTTGCATTCGCACTCGGTACCAATCTCCCATAATATGTTTCTACAAGAAAATCGGGAATGTCGAGCGATTGTCGATAGTATGAAAATCCATGGAAATAATCTTCAGTTGATTATCGATGATGTAAAAAATGTCTTTGGACGGGATTTAACGCAGGAAGATATAGAATTTATACAGTATTTTATTAATGGGAACGAGAAATCCCAATAAACTTACATGAGATTTTTTTGATTAAAGCAAGCTTGACCCTGCCTAAAAATCGGAAAGTTTTGTCGATTTTACATTGAAATTGTCTCCTTTTTTATTCTAGACAAAAGAATAAACAGGGAGTATTATATTTCGTATATTCAAAAATTCAAATATATAAATATTGTGAGGAAGGTATATTTGTGAAATCAATTTTGGGCAGATTTAATCATTATTCTATCGACAGCTTAAGAAAGGATTTTCTATCAGGATTGATCGTCGGTGTTATTGCCATCCCACTTGGAATGGCGTTTGCAATTGCATCTGGTGTAAAACCAGAATATGGAATTTATACGACGATCATTGCCGGAATTCTGATTTCGCTTTTTGGAGGATCAAAATTTCAAATAGCAGGACCAACTGGGGCGTTCATACCAGTGTTATTAGGAGTGGTCATGACCTATGGCTACAACAATTTATTAATTGCTGGATTTATGGCAGGGATTATGTTGTTTTTAATGGGAGTATTCAAGTTAGGCTCCTTAATTAAATACATCCCCCGTCCTGTTACAATTGGTTTTACATCTGGAATTGCTGTTATTATCTTTACAGGACAGATTGCCAGCTTTTTAGGCTTGACCGGAATAAAGAAGCATGAAGAATTTATCGCCAATATAGGCGAAATTTTTACTCATATCAATACTATTAATCTATATAGTATACTGACAGCAGCGATTTGCTTAATCACAATTCTAATAACACCTAAATGGTTTCCAAAGGTTCCTGGACCTTTAATTGGACTTTTATTTTCAACGATTATCGCAGCTTTTCTTTTTCCTGATAAAGTAGCAACAATAGGCTCAGCATATGGTCAAATCCCTAGTAATCTTCCTAGCTTTCATTTTCCTGAATTCACGCTGGAGAATATTACTAAAATGATTCAACCTGCGTTTGTCATTGCGATCCTAGGAGGAATAGAATCACTGCTTTCAGCTGTTGTAGCCGATGGAATGTCAGGAACAAAACATAATAGTAACCGCGAGTTAATCGGTCAAGGGATAGCAAATATGATAACACCACTTTTTGGTGGAATTCCAGCAACTGGTGCAATAGCCAGAACAGCTACTAATATTAAAAATGGTGCGGTTTCGTCCATGTCAGGCATCATTCATGGGTTAGTCGTTCTTTTTATACTTGTAGTCTTCGCTCCGTATGCCTCGCTCATTCCGTTGGCAAGCATGGCGCCAATTTTGATGGTGGTGGCTTGGAATATGAGTGAGCAGAAATCATTTGCGCATGTTTTGCAGACAAGGTCGAGTGATTCATTAATTTTAGTCATTACATTTTTATTAACTGTTTTTATGAATTTAACAATTGCAGTCGAAGTTGGTTTGGTTTTAGCGGCCATTCTTTTTGTTAAGCGAATGAGTGGATTAATGACTGTTGCAAAAGTACTACCTGACTTGACATTAGAAACGAAAAAAGTGAGTCCAAATGTAGTAAGCGATGGTCATGATTGTCCACAAGTAAGTATGTTTACCATTGAAGGACCACTGTTCTTTGGTGCAGCACAAATGTTTGAACAGTCGATTATGTCAACCATTAATCATCGACCATTAGTTTTAATTCTTCGCATGGGGAAGGTTCCTTATATGGATACCACCGGAGAGGCAACGCTAACTAGTATCGTGCATCACTTTAAAAAACAAGGAGGAACGATTCTTATTTCTGGACTCCAATCACAGCCTATGGGAGTTTTCATCAAGACTGGTCTCGATAATCAAATCGGAAAAGAGCATTTCTTTGAGCACACAGGAGAAGCAATTAACTATGCCATTACCACTTTGAATAATCAAAAGTGTGTCGGTTGTAGACATTTTGCCTTCCAAGAATGTTCACATTTATCGCACCCCCAAGAGATGGTAGGAAAAGTGAGACTTCAAGTATAATGTAGGAAATGGTTTTTTTATTGGAGGAGAAAATGAATTTACAATTACAGCAATTCAAAGCAGATTTCTTCAAGGCTCTTGCACATCCACTAAGGATAAGAATTCTTGAAATTCTAGCTGAAGGTGATAAAAATGTTAATGAATTATTAACGATCACTGGGGCAGAGGGATCATCCGTTTCACAACAACTAAGTATTTTGCGTAGTAAAAATATCGTCAATGGCACTAAAGATGGGAATCGGGTCCTTTATTCATTAAGGGATCCAATGATCATCGATCTTTTAAATATAGTTCGACAAATCTTTAATAATCATCTAATTGATACAGCCATATTGTTAGATAAATTTAGCGAGGATTTCGTAAAGGATATAAAAGAGAAGAATTAAATACGAAAGACGCCTGAAATATCAGGCGCCTACCCCTTCTGATCCGAACAATGGTTAAGTGTCCCGCAACAAGCGAAATGTTTCAGAAGGGGCATTAATATTTTATACAATTTTATTGATAATTATGACGTAAGCTAACATTTTTGTTTTTAGAAGGTTGGAAATTTTTTGTAAAAATTTTTCCAACAAATAATTTGAATCTTACCGTTTTATACATTTTAGGAAATTTTCAATTTTTTTCGATAAAATGTTGTTCCATTCGACTATTTAGATGTAAAATAACTTTTATAGATTTTAATTATGGAAGTTTTAACAAAACTTTTTTATAAGGAGACGACAAACATAATGTCTGGGCATAATGAAATTGTTATTCAATTAAGTTCTAAGTTAAAGGAAAAACCAAATCCAAATAACTTGGGGTTTGGGAAAGTATTTACTGATCATATGTTTATGATGGATTACACCGAAGGAAAAGGATGGCATGATCCACAAATTATTCCGTATCAGCCAATTTCTTTAGATCCTTCTTCAGTTGTCTTTCATTATGGGCAAACCGTTTTTGAAGGATTAAAAGCTTACCGAACAAAAGATCAGAAAATTTTGTTATTCAGACCAGAGAAAAACTTCCAGAGATTAAATTTATCCAATGATCGATTATGCATTCCTAACATTGATGAAGGACTAGCTTTGGAAGCATTAAAAAAATTGGTATGGCTAGAGCGCGATTGGATTCCAACGGCTGAAGGTACTTCACTCTATATTCGGCCATTTATCATTTCAACACAACCTTATTTAGGAGTACATCCTTCCAGTCATTATAAATTCATGATTATCATGTCGCCAGTTGGTTCTTATTATAAAGAAGGTTTAGCACCAGTAAATATTGCAGTAGAACAAGAGTTTGTTAGAACAGTTGTAGGCGGAACTGGAACGGCCAAGACAGGTGGTAATTATGCATCTAGTTTAAGAGCTCAGGAAATAGCTGAAGAAAAAGGTTATTCTCAGGTTTTATGGCTTGACGGCCGAGAAAAGAAATACATTGAAGAAGTTGGAAGCATGAACATCTTTTTTAAGATTAACGGTGAGGTGGTAACTCCTGCTCTAAATGGTAGTATCTTAGAGGGGATTACTAGAAACTCTATCCTTCAGCTATTAACTCATTGGAATGTACCGGTAAGTGAACGAAGAATTTCAATGGATGAAGTTTATGAAGCTTACAAAAAAGGACAATTAGAAGAAGCCTTCGGAACGGGGACAGCAGCGGTTATTTCTCCTGTTGGCGAATTTTTGTGGCATGGAGAAAAACTTATCATTAACAATGGTGAAACAGGCGAAATTTCAACAAGATTGTACAGTACATTGACAGGAATTCAAAATGGCATCATCGAAGATCCATTTAATTGGGTTGTTGAAGTAAAAGAAAATTAATTTTCAATAGACTGAAAAGGGACGTGTACAAAATTGTACCGTCTCTTTTTTTTGATTACTGTTGAAAGCTTCAAATGACGCTAAAAAATTCCCAAAAAATTCAATATTGGTATTTTTCCTAAAAGTAAAATTATAATACAATGAAAGTATGAATATTCAATAATAGTTAAAATGGAGATTTTCGAAATTTTCGAAGTTTAAATATAAAGTTAGGAAAAGGAGGTTAGGAAAATGCAGAGAAGCCAAATATACAATGTTCCAAAAATAAATGGTGCTGTTGAATCTGATAACTCCAGTACAATTTGGGAAAATACTTGTTATTTAAAAGATGGACGTCCAATGGTGGCTCAAGCATGGGAAGAGGATGGGTATACTTTTATTACCTATTATCTACTTACCCAAGATCTAGAAGAGTATTCAGAAAATCAGTTGCTAAACTATTTAATTCAACAAGATGTAAAAATCCCGCCAGATATCAATGAGCTAAGGGTGTCTATTTTGAAGTTTTATGATATGAACCATTTGGAATGCTGGAGCATAACAATTGTTGTTGGTGGATTTAATAGTTAGGGAAACCACAGGGCACAGGAACTTTCTTGTGTCTTATTTTTTTGAGGAAAACATTAAAGGAATCACGGGTATTAAAAAGTGAACATTCACAATTTCGTCACAGATTCGGCGTGAAAAATTTTGAATTTATGATATATTATGAATATAGAAACATTATGTTTCTAATTTACATCTTAGGAGGCTCAACCATTAAGTGTTCGTTCCGTAAGTGAACGAGTATTTAATTCCTTGTTAGTAGTTTTTTTAGAACAAGGTATCTGAAAAAAATGGTCAAGTGGGAAAACTGCAGGATTTGTGGTTATCAAGTTTATCCACAAAGTACAATTTAGTCTACATGAGGAAAGGGAACATCTAGAAAGAATCTAAAGAACTGAATATTCATATTGAAATCTACTGGATAAAAACGGAAATTCTACCTATGATTAATTTTGTATACGTAGAAAGGAAGTTTTTTACCAGAAACACTCGATTCCTTTTGAGATTGCAATCAAGAATTCTGAAAAAATTCAATGGTGCAAAAAAAGGAGGAAAAAGGTGGATAGAGATATGAATTCCACAACTATATCGGTGAGTCAGTTGTTGGAATAAGTAAAGGAATAGATTCAGATAGGTACGAACTTTAAGTCAGTAGATAAAAAGGTTCTGCTAGTTGTGGAAGAGAAAGTTTTTCAATGATCTATTCAGTTGGAAAAATGTAATTCTCCCAGCTAAACCATGGATGGAAAGGTATTTTGTTGACACCTAAAAAAGCAGAAGGAAAAGTGAGTTTTGAAGTAAATCGAAAAAAGTGTGTTTGTTAGGAACCAAAATTCCAGTAATAAAAAAACTGGTTAATTAATTTCCAGCGGAACAAACACGCATTGGCTAATCTGGTAAACAAATCCTACATTTCTTAAATAGAAGCTCTCTATTTAAAATGGTAAGGATGAAGAATTGGCTGATGTTTATGGTTGGGTCCCCTAAGATGTTAATAAAGACAAAGCCCTTTGGATTAATTCCGGGGGCTTTGTTTTTTTTTTATTTTATTTAATAAAATTTGATAGCGAAAAATAGTTAAAATCATATAAATATGGAAATGGAATTATTTTATTACGATCAGTTATTAACTTTTTTATAACAGAGCTGTGTAAAAACTTAATGTTGATTGGAGTGGAAGGTGCGAGACTCCTGCGGGAGCAGCGGGATAGGTGAGACCCCACAGGCGCATAGCGCCGAGGAGGCTCACCGCACGCCCCGCGGAAAGCGAGCATCCTGGAGCGGAAATCATCCACCCTTCTCTTTTGAAAAATAGCAACATAATTTACGAAAACAGCCTTTTAGTAAAATCAGTTATTAACTTAATATAACATATGAAAAGTTAAGCTTATTTTAAAATAATATAAATTAGTTGAAATATTTTTTAAATTTGATAAAATAATAAAAATTTATTCTTATGGCGAGACTCTTCTATTGAGGGAAAATGGCTAACTAAAAATAAGGAAGTGAAAATCATGAGGGATGTTAAAATAGCGGATATTTATCAACACCATATAGCACAGAAATATATTACACGATCAGGCTTGGTCCACGCAATTGCTGTTTCTTATCACGCATTTGAATTGGCAAAAAAGCAAAATGAGGATGTTGATGTCGCAGCAAAAGCGGGGTTCCTTCATGATATTGGCCATTATACCTGGTACAAGGATGGAAAATGGGATTACCAACTCTATAGACAAAATGATATTCATGCCATTAAGGGTGCAGAACGTGCACATAAATTGCTTATACGCTGTGGAGAAAATCCTTTGAAAGCTAAAGAAATTGCTTTAGCGATCCTCTTCCATACTGATTCTTTCCTTCCGGGGGGCGAGGTTGTCAGGACTCCGATGCAATCAATAATAAAACTTGCCGATGAAATGGATGAAGAACCAGGAGGACTTCATCATTACAGACAGATTGATCCAAACCGAGCTTTAAAAAGTCTGGAGAAATTAGATAGTAAAATTGATGAAATTTATAATAATAGAATAGTCTGAAAATAAGTTGAACAATCAGGAATAGTAGTGGTATAATTTTATCGGGTATTTTTAATTAGGAGATGAGTTTAGATGAGCCAAGTAAGTCAAGAAAAGAAAGGTTATTTTGGAGAGTTTGGCGGAAGCTTTGTACCAAGTGAACTTCAAAATGTATTAAATGTTTTAGAACAGGAATTTTTGAAATATAAAGATGATCCAGATTTTAACAAAGAGCTTTCTTATTATTTGAAAGAGTATGCTGGCAGAGAAACCCCTCTTTATTTTGCCGAACGATTAACGAATGAATTAGGCGGAGCTAAAATTTACTTAAAACGTGAAGATCTCAATCATACAGGTTCACATAAACTTAATAACGTTTTGGGACAAATTCTTTTAGCAAAAAGAATGGGGGCAAAACGAGTCATTGCTGAGACTGGTGCAGGACAACATGGTGTAGCCACTGCAACCGCTTGCGCGATGTTTGGAATGGAATGCACCATTTATATGGGGGCAGAGGATACGAAACGTCAGGCCTTGAATGTATTCAGGATGGAATTGTTAGGCGCAAAGGTTGTTGCTGTAACAAAAGGACAAGCTAGGTTAAAGGATGCAGTTGATGAAGCTTTTGCCGACTTAGTCCAAAACTATGAAAGTACTTTTTATTTATTAGGTTCTGCTGTTGGTCCACATCCGTTTCCTCAGATGGTGAAGCACTTTCAATCTGTTATTAGTAAAGAGAGCAAAAAACAAATCCTAGAAAAAGAAGGAAAGCTTCCTGATGCAGTTCTTGCTTGTGTAGGTGGCGGAAGTAATGCGATTGGTTCATTTGCCGATTATATCCCTGATAAAGAAGTACGTTTAATCGGTGTCGAACCGTCAGAAGCAGCGACGTTAACAGAAGGAACTCCAGGTGAATTGCACGGGTTCAAATGTTTAGTACTTCAGGACGAAGATGGAAATCCGATGCCTACATATTCCATTGCAGCGGGTCTAGATTATCCGGGTGCTGGCCCAGAGCATAGCTACCTAAAAACAATTGAACGAGCAGAATATGTTTCGGTAACTAGCCAGGAAGCGTTAAATGGTTTCCTAGTATTATCAAAGCTTGAGGGGATTATTCCAGCATTAGAAAGCTCCCATGCGGTGGCCTATGCGCTCAAATTTGCTCCAACCTTGTCTAAAGATCAAGTTATTATCGTTAATATTTCCGGTCGAGGCGATAAAGATGTTGAACAAGTGTATGAGATGCTGAATAAAAAAGACTAATAGTCTTATCAAGTAAAGCGCCAACAACTGTTGGCGCTTTTTTCATGTTTTCTTTTTTTTAATGATCTATGGATGTATTTGTTAAGTAAGCAGCTATTAAAAAGGCACTCTTAATTATTAGGATTGCCAAAATGATAATTGATTTTTTAAAAGAAATATAATAAGGTAATAAACAATCATATTTGAAAGATGACTGTTTATTATTATCAAACTAATTCAGGATAAAATGGACTTCCATGTTAGTATCTCGGCATATAGAAGGAGGCGATGTATGTGGCATTGAGTAAAATTACGTATAAAAGAATAATTGACGTTGCTGCAAAACGCGAAAAGGCAGATTTGGTGATTAAAAATGGTCGGGTCATCGATGTGTTCACACAGGAGATAATGAATGTGGATGTAGCCATTGTAGACGGATGTTTCGTTGGAATTGGTGATTACGAGGGAATAAAAGAAATTGATGCTAGTAACAAGTTTGTGAGTCCTTCTTTTATTGATGGACATGTCCACATTGAGTCTTCGATGGTGACCCCACCTGAATTTGCAAAGGTTGTAGTACCTCATGGAGTGACTACAATTATTGCTGACCCACATGAAATAGCGAATGTAGCAGGAGCTGAGGGAATAAAATTCATGTTAGATTCCTCTGAACAAATTCCTTTAAATGTTTTTATCATGCTTCCTTCTTGTGTGCCTGCAACTCCATTTGAAAATTCTGGCTCTATATTACTTGCACAGGATTTAGCCCCATTTTATCAACATCCAAGAGTTTTAGGCCTTGGGGAAGTTATGGATTATCCATCCGTTTTCCAGGGTGATGATAGTATGATTGAAAAATTAATTGATGCACGAATGAACGGAGAAAAAATAGATGGTCACGCTGCAGGCTTACAAGGGGACGATCTAAATGTTTATACAGCTGTAGGGATCAAAACGGATCATGAAGCTGTTTCCATACAAGAAGCCCAAGAAAGATTAAAAAGAGGAATGTATCTCATTATTAGACAAGGATCAGTAGCCAAGGATTTACCTAACCTAATTAATGTTGTGACAGACAAAAATTCTAGACGTTGTCTTTTTGGTACCGATGACAAACATATCGATGATTTAATTAGTGAGGGAAGTATTGATTATAGTATTAGGCTGGCAATTAAACATGGAATCGACCCCATAACCGCTATTCAAATGGCCTCATTAAACGCTGCCGAATGCTATGGATTATCTAAAAAAGGTGCAATTGCGCCTGGTTATGATGCCGACTTCCTTATACTGGATGATTTAGAAACGATAAAAATAAACCAAGTATTTTGTGCTGGAAAATTAATTGCCGAACAAGGTGATTATTTAAGTGAGTCTAGGTCTAACACAATATCTTCATTACGGCATAGTGTAAAAACCAAATCAATCAATCCTCAGTCGTTACAAATCCATTTTGGGGGCTGTACAAAAGCTAATATCATTGAAATAATACCAAATAGTTTAATAACGAAACATGTGATTGAAGAAGTAGATATTGTTAATGGAAATTTCGTCCCATCGATTATAAAGGATCAATTAAAAATGGCCGTAATCGAGAGGCATCGTAATACTGGAAATATTGGACTTGGAATCGTAAAAGGTCTAAATCTAAAAAAAGGAGCCATAGCTACTACGATTGCCCATGATTCTCATAACATTATAGTTGCTGGTACTTCGGATGAAGAAATTCTAACTGCGGTTGAATGTTTAAAGG
The DNA here is from genome assembly GCF_000242895.2 of Bacillus sp. 1NLA3E. Classification (NCBI taxonomy): domain Bacteria; kingdom Bacillati; phylum Bacillota; class Bacilli; order Caryophanales; family Bacillaceae; genus Bacillus; species Bacillus sp. 1NLA3E. Next base: position 2,791,371 of record NC_021171.1, on the reverse strand, counting down.
AAATAGGCGGAGGGTTAACTGTAGTTGAAGGCGACAAGGTTTTAGCATCACTGCCGTTAGCCATTGCCGGAATTATTTCTGAACATGATTACCTAACTGTTTTTCACCAATTAACTCAAATTAATAATGCCTTGAAATCATTAGAAGCGTCCCAGCTCTTTAACCCCTTCTTGACCCTTTCTTTTCTATCGTTACCGGTCATTCCAAGGCTTAAACTTACCGATTTAGGATTATTTGATGTAGGTTCTTTCAGTCATATTAAAGTCGAATCCAATTATTAGAGAATAAACTTGAAAATCAGATAGGTAATCTATCTGATTTTTCTTTTGATTATTTCGAAATATTGTGAGGTTTCCTACCAACTTCCTTACATATATTTCCTTTGTTCGGTAAGATAATCATAATACTTTTAGGATTTGCTCATATGTTTATAGAAAGGATATTTTACGTGTTTTCGAGATTTACCGTCTCTTTTTCAAATGAGAGCTTGGTTAGAGTTCATATGAGGAGGAGATTAGCGAGTGAAAATCCTAATAAAGAATGCCGAAATCATTACGATGAATCGGGAAAACGAAGTGATTCACGGTGACTTGTTAATTGCGAATGATCGGATTGTAAAAATAGGGAAGAACATACAAGCCACAGAGGTAGACAAAATGATTGATGGATCAGGAAAAACAGTCATTCCCGGTTTCGTTCAAACCCATATCCACCTCTGCCAGTCTTTGTTTCGTGGTCAAGCAGACGACTTAGAACTATTGGATTGGTTAAAGGAGAAAATCTGGCCCCTCGAAGCGTCTCATGACCAGGAGTCGGTATATTACTCCGCCCTTCTCGGTATTGGTGAATTAATCCAAAGTGGTACGACCTCGATTATTGATATGGAGACCGTTCATCATACGGATGCCGCCTTTCAGGCGATGGCCAAAAGTGGGATTCGGGTTATTTCTGGAAAAGTCATGATGGATAATGGGCAGGGAGTTCCCCATCAATTGTTAGAAACGACGAATGACTCCATCCAGCAAAGTGTAGATCTCCTAGAGAAGTGGCACAATTTTGATAATGGAAGAATTCAATATGCTTTTTGTCCCCGTTTCGTTGTTTCATGCACAGAAACATTACTAACCCAAGTAAGAGATCTTTCGGATTATTACAATGTAAAAGTGCATACACATGCTTCGGAAAATCTTGATGAAATAGCAATGGTGGAACAAGAAAGAGGTATGAGAAATATTGTTTATCTTGATCATCTCGGCTTGGCGAGTCCTAAGCTCATCCTTGCTCATTGTGTATGGCTAAACGAAGAGGAAAAAAAGATTATTAAAGATCGGGGTATCAAAGTAAGTCATTGTCCAGCATCTAATTTGAAATTAGCATCAGGAATAGCGGAAGTTCCTGATTTACTAAAACGTGAAATTCCGCTTAGTCTTGGTGCAGATGGTGCTCCTTGTAATAACAATTTGGATATGTTTAATGAAATGAGACTAGCTTCAATTATCCAAAAAAACATCCATGGACCAACAGTCATGAATGCCGAAACTGTTTTTCGGATGGCAACAATCGGTGGTGCTGAAGCAATGGGCCTTGAAGGAGAAATTGGTAGTTTAGAAGAAGGGAAAAAGGCTGATATCGTGATTATGAACTTAAATGATTTTCATTGTTATCCATCCTTTGGAGTGAATCCCATATCTCGCATCGTCTATTCGGCAACGAGAGCGGATGTTGAAACCACGATTATTAATGGAAAAATCGTGATGGAAAATCGATTCATGAAAACTATTGATAAGAACAGTGTTTTACATGAGTCAGATCAGTCTATTAAAAGACTTTTAAAGCGAGTAGCTGATTTCTAATCAATCAGTATGACAAGTTTCCTATACGAAACGAAAAGGGGGCCTATTCATTGTCTGATATCTATTCTGTAATCGATAAAATAAGTTTATCTACAAAGAATAATGTATTGGCCACTCTTGTACAAGTAGAAGGTTCTGCGTACAGAAAAGTTGGTGCATGGATGGTTATGGTTGAAAATGGATCGCAAACTGGAATGATTAGTGGTGGATGTGTTGAAGTCGATTTGGCTGAGCGGTTTGACTCTATTTTACGGGAAAATAAGGCTTACTTGACTACTTATAATACGCAGGAGGAGGGCGATTTGATTTGGGGACAAGGGACGGGATGTAAGGGAGTCATTAAAGTCCTACTTGAACCAGTTAATAATCAATTACGTGAAAATATTCGTACATTAAAAAGGGAACTGAATCAAGGAAATGACGTTGTCATGATAAAAAAAATGACAAATGATCATGAAGTTACTGATTACATTTTCCTTACTAACAGAGGACATTCATTTGGAAGTTGGCAAGGATCAATTCCTACCTCATCAACACTAGCTGACCAAGGACTTCACTATTCAAGTGCAGATAATGGTTTTCTTTACGTGCAACATATCTCCCCAAGACCTCGATTAATTGTTTTTGGTGCAGGTCTAGACGCCATTCCCCTTGTAGACCTCGCTTATAAAACTGGATTTAATGTAACAGTCGCAGATTGGCGACCTGCCTACTGTAATGCTCAATACTTCCCAAATGCACACAACACTAGGGTGGGAACTCCATCTGAACTTATTTTGAAAATTAATCCTTCAAAATATGATTATGTGATTCTTATGACTCACAACTTTCAAAAAGATGAAGAACTCCTGAAGATATTGTTAAAAGGAGAACTTCAATATTTAGGTTTATTAGGTTCAAAGGAGCGAAGCCGGCGATTGTTAAAAGATTACCAGACACCCGCTTGGATCCATTTTCCGGTAGGTTTACCTATCGGGGCGGAGGGTCCAAATGAGATAGCCATTAGTATTGTCGCAGAAATCATAAAAACAGGTCGTGCATCATGATGGGTTCATGCCAAATTGATAAGCTGTTTTCAAGAGTGGAGGTACCCGTTCAACTTGAGGATGCTTGGAAACTTGGCCAAACAGAAAACACCTGTTTTGTCTCTGGAGGAACTCTCCTCCAGGCAAATTGGGAAATGGGGTTAGCTCCTCCTGTAAATATTATTAGCTTAGAATCAATCGCAGAAATGCGCACCATAGTTCCAATCATATTGGATGGCGAAAAGTATATCAAAATAGGTGCTCTTACAACCTTGACTGAAGGGCTCCAAGATCCGTTAATCATAAAAAACGCTGGTATTCTCTCAGCTGCTTGCAAGAATATTGCTGCACCTGCGGTCCGTAATCGGGGAACTATCGGAGGGAATATAGCAAGCGGAATTGGTGATAGCATCCCTGCCTTACTTGCGCTTGATACTAAATTGATTATTTATGAAAATAACCGTAGTTTCACCGTTGCCCTGGAGGAATGGCTAAACCAGAGATCCACTTCAATCATCTGCTCCATCCTTATTCCCACTAATAAAGTGGAAGTAGATATGAAGAAATATTTCCGGAAAGTGGGACGAAGGGAGACTTTCACCGCAGCGTTAGTAACGGTTTCAGCTGGTTGCAGTGTCGGGAATGACAATCGTTTAAAAGATGTTCGACTAGCAATTGGTGGAGGACAGCATAGGCCGAAACGTCTTGTTGAAAATGAGTTACTGTTAGAAGGAACGATTGCCACTCCTGATTTATTGAAAAGTGTGTACAGCACTATTTTTGAAGAGATTGAATCATATAATGACACCTTTGCCACTGCTAAATATCGGAGAACAGTGGCAACGAACCTATTCATATCATTTTTGAAAGAATGTATAGCCTAAGGGTGAGATAGGGAGAGTGGCGATGAGATTAACTAAGGAAGCGTCGGGAGAAAGGTGGAATATTCGGCCGGATAGTCTCAAAAAAGTGACAGGAGAATTGAAATATTTAACTGATTTATCTTTTCCAGACATGCTGTATGGGAAGGTTCTAAGGAGTCCTTATCCACATGCCAACATCCTTTCAATTAACATAGAAAAAGCAAAAGAGTTGGCAGGTGTGGTAGCGGTGATCACGCATGAGGATGTTCCAGGGATGAATCGATTTGGTTTGGTATTCCCAGACCAACCGGTATTGTGTGAAGATCGGGTCCGTTTTGTGGGTGATGCAGTCGCAGCGGTTGCTGCAGAAACTGAGGACATTGCGGCACATGCTCTAAAGTTAATTCAGGTTGAATATGAAATTTTGCCCATTGTTAACGATCCAGAAAAGGCCATTCTTAGTGATAGTATCAAACTGCATCCAAATGGGAATATTCTTCATCGCTCCTCTTATAGAAATAGAGAGGCTGTGGATCAGATCCTTTCGGAATGTTATGTCATCGTTGAAGAAACTTATGTTACACCAAGGCAAATGCATGTTTATATGGAAACCGAAGGTGGAATAGTTGTTCCAAATCGAACAGGAGGCATTTCTGTTTATGCGGCAACGCAGCATGGATTTAAGGATCGGATGCAATTGGCGCGGATCCTTGATCTTCCTGAAAGTATGATTCGGATCATATCCAGTCCGATTGGGGGCTCCTTTGGTGGAAAGGATGAGTTAAATATTCAACCGTATGCATCACTGCTTGCAATCAAATGTGGGCGACCAGTAAAAATCCACCAAACTCGATTGGAATCTGTAAAGGCAGGTCTAAAAAGGCACCCAATGAAAATAACAATGAAAACCGGAGCAAATCAAGACGGAACGATTTTAGTACATCAAGTTAGGATATGGGCTGATACTGGTGCCTATGCCACCTTAGGCCCTGCAGTATTAGATTTTGCAGTTGAGCACGCAACCGGCCCATATTACATTCCTCATGTTGATGTAGAAGGGGTTTCTGTTTATACAAATAATGGAGTTTCAGGCGAGTTTAGAGGGTTCGGTGGTAATCAAGTTACCTTTGCCTTAGAATCTCAAATCAATCGCCTTGCAGAAAAATTAAGGATGTCACCAGTAGAAATTCGCGAAAAAAATATTTGCGATATTCAGAGGATTGGGCCAATCGGGCAACGCATTGTACCAACTAACGGGGCTTTAGAGGTTCTAAAAAAAATTGCCAGTTCACCCATTCTCCAAACAGGTTTTGGTGAAGCTGAAGAGAAGCAAACTCTTCGAGGAACGGGAATGGCCATCGCTATGCATGGTGGTGGTCTAGGCTTTGGTCGCCCAGACCCTTCAGGTGCCCGACTCTCCTTAACAAGAGAGGGGAAAATCGAAATTGCCTTTGGCTTTGAAGAAATGGGTCAAGGTCTCCTAGCATCAATTGAAATCATTATGATAGAACAATTAAAGTGTGGAAAAGCGGACTTAGAAATTATTATTGGAGATACCGACCTAGTGCCAATATCTGGATCGTCTACGGCTTCACGAGCAACAAACATGCTTTGGCAGGGGATAAAAAGGATGAAAGACCCCTGGTGTCAGCAATTACTTATCGAAGCTTCGAGTTTAACGGGAATTCCGCTTGAGCGATTACGAATGGGACCAAATGGTGTCTGGGACACAGACGATAATAATGCCCCAATCATCACTTTTCAAGAGATTGCAAACCAAGTAGAAAAACTGCCTTCGATTACCAGCTTTTATCAATTTCCGACGACCCCTGATGCCACTGTGGGTGGCCATTATTTATATACCTTTGGTGCTGTGGCAGTTGAAGTCGAGGTGGATAAACTAACTGGCAAAGTTAAAGTGACCAAAATCGATCATGCTGTGGCTGCTGGACCGATTGTTAACCCGATGGGATATTTGGGGCAAATAGAAGGCGGCGGGGTAATGGCAATTGGTTTTACGTTAATGGAGGACGCAGTAATGGAGAAAAGTAAATATGTAACTGAAAATCTAGATACCTATCTCATTCCGACCATTTGTGATGTACCACCCATAACATCTGTTGAAGCTATCGAAACTTTACTTGAAGGAGATCATTTTGGGCCAAGAGGAGTTGGGGAAATCGGAACAGTATCCGTGGCCCCAGCTATAACAGCAGCAATCCAAAACGCCACGACCTTTCAAGCTAACAAGTTACCAATATCAGCCGAAGAAATACTAATGGTTTTTCAACAGCAGAATCTTAATGCCATTTTTTCTTGATAGGAAAAAAAGTGAAAGGAGTGGGGAATCCATGTCGGTTGAAAAACTTTTTCCCAATAAACTCAAGTGTAAACCAATACCAATGATGCCCTTTTCCTTTACTATTAACGGTCAAAAAAGAAACCTCGATGTTCCACCTACCTATCGTTTAGTGGATATGATTAGAAATGAATTGAATTTAACAGGTACGAAATTGTCATGTGGAATCGGGCGCTGTGGAGTTTGCGCTGTCTTAATGAATGGTAAGTTAGTAAACTCCTGTTTAATAATGGCTTACCAAGCCAATCAAGCAGAAATTGAAACGATTGAAAGCATAGCGACAAAGGATTTACATCCCATTCAAGAAGCTTTTATTCAGGAAGGCGCCCTGCAATGCGGATATTGTACCCCAGGTATGATTATGGCGATAAAAGCTTTACTGGATCAAAATAGCAAACCAACCCGTGAAGAAATCGAATCGGCTCTTTCCGGTAATCTATGCAGATGTACGGGGTATGGAGGGATTATTAGGGCGATTGAAAGAGTTGTTAGCGTTGGAGGGGTCTGATGATCACCGTCACAGAATTGAATCAAATGAGTGAAACTGAATTTGTTACTAAAATAGGTTGGGTTTTTGAAAACACCCCGTGGGTATCAGAGAAAGCATGGGAATATATACCGTTTAGCTCAATCGAATCCCTTCATAAAATAATGACGGAAATAGTAAAACAAGCTCCAAAACAGCAGCAATTAGATTTAATTCGCGCTCATCCAGATTTAGGCACTCGTATTAAAATCAATCCGATTTCTCAAACTGAACAAAATCAGGTTGGCCTTCACCAACTAACAGTTACGGAATTTGATCGTTTTGTAAAAATTAATCAAAGATATTTAAAAAAATTTGGATTCCCGTTTATTCTAGCAGTTCGTGGTCACAATAAAACCTCGATTTATTCATCCATGATTAATCGAGTAAACAACCCTTATCAGATTGAGTTCGAAACTGCCTTAACCGAAATTAATAAAATTACTCTTTTTAGATTGAGAGATTTATTGATGAATGAAGGGGGAGGAACGGGTATGGAAAGTCCAGCTTCAGATCGGGTAATGTTTTATGGTAAAGGTGATGTGTTTACCTACAGGACATATGCATCACCACTAAAAGATGTTAAATCGATACCAGAATCAACGGTCAGAGGGAGAGAAAATGTGATCTTTGGCGTTAATATCACGGTTGCAATTGGTGGTAAACAATTCCTGTCCTCTTTTTCTGAGGGCGACAATGGATTAGTGGTTGCGACCGATTCCATGAAAAACTTTATTCAAAGACAGCTTGCTTCATATTGTGGTTCGACTATTGATGGTTTTTTAAATGAGGTTGCCCAACAATTTCTCCAAACCTATCCACAAATGGAGACTGTCAAAATAACAGGTGAGGAAATCCCGTTTCTTTCAACAAATTGTATTACAAAACATCAGCTACAAAAAAGTGAATTAGTTTTCAAAAAATCACGAAATGAAAAATCTTTTTCTACAGTCGAAATAATCCGCAGTGGCGATACAATCAAGAGGATTTCCCATATAAGTGGTGTTAGGGAACTTCAATTAATCAAAATTAGTGGGAATTCTTTTGTGGGGTTTGTTCGTGATGAATACACCTCCCTTCCTGAAGATGACAATCGGCCCTTGTTTGTTCATTTAAATATTAGCTGGAAGTATCAGCAGGATCATGACATATTTGGCGAAAATCCTGAAAAGTATGTGTTAGCAGAACAAGTGACTGACATAGCAACTGCTGTTTTTCATGATCTTGACACCAAATCCATTCAACAATTAATTTACCAGATTGGTATACGAATCCTGGATCGTTTCCCCCAGCTGTCGGAAGTGCTATTTGAATCCCAAAATCGTACTTGGGAAACCGTTGTTGATGAAATTCCTCATTCGAAAGGTAAGGTTTACACAGAACCACGGCCACCCTATGGTTTTCAAGGCTTTACAGTAACCAAGCAGGACTTGGAAAAAGAAAAATTGTCTTCTGTCCAAAAGGAAAGTAAACGATGAGCCATGGTTTAACTACTCATGTTCTAGATTTGACCAAAGGTATTCCAGCAGCACATTTAAAGGTGGAATTATGGCAAATCCCCGAGGTGAAAGAAGGGAGACAATGGTTAGGAAGCGCGCTAACTAATAAACAAGGCCGGATCGAAAGTGGGCTTCTAAATGAGATTGTTACTGGAGAATATGAAATGATTTTTTTTATTGGAGAGTATTATCAAACTAGCGGGACTAGTCTTGCTGACCCCATATTTTTTAATGAAGTTCCAGTTCGGATTGCTTTAAGTGGTGAGTCGCAGCACTATCATATTCCGTTGCTTATTTCACCATGGGGATATCAAACCTATCGGGGTAGTTAACTCATTTCAATGACCCAATTCCTCGGCGACGGAAAATTTTCACGTTAGGAAGAGGGTGAATGATGTGAATGAATATGACTTGGTCATCAAAAATGGATCTATCGTATCTGAAAGTGGGATCGTTAAAGCAGATCTTGCTATTCTTCAGGGTAAAATCGTGGAAGTATCTACGGGTATCCCTGAAACAAAGGGTAAGCAACAATATGATGCAATGGACTTGCACATCCTTCCGGGATTAATTGATACCCATGTCCATTTAAATGAGCCTGGTCGGGCAGAGTGGGAGGGGATTAGTTCTGGAAGTAGGAGTTTAGCGGCAGGTGGGGTTACAACCTATTTTGATATGCCCTTAAATAGTTCCCCGCCCACTATAAATCGTGAAAACTATATGAAAAAAAAACAATTGGCCAATCAGTTATCATTGGTTAACTTCCAGATTTGGGGTGGTTTGGTTCCAGAAAATTTAGATCAAATGGAGGAGTTAAAAGACTGTGGAGTGATAGGTTTTAAAGCGTTTATGTCAGGAAGTGGAATCGACGATTTTCACTCGTCGGATGAGTTAACTTTGTACAAAGGTATGGAAAAAATCTCCAATTTAAATATGATTTTAGCTGTTCATGCAGAAAGTGATCATATCAACTTGCCTTTAACACAAAAAATAATCGAAGAGGGACGATATACTGGCAAGGATTATTCAGAGTCTAGACCGGTTGCCTCAGAAATAGAGGCAGTCCAAAAGGTAATCACCCTTGCAAAAATGACGGGTTGTAAGCTTCATATTGTTCATGCAAGCAGCAGTCGTGTGGTTGGAAAAATTCAACAGGCCAAATTGGATGGGGTCGATATTTCCGTAGAAACATGTCCCCACTATTTATCTTTAACGGTTGATCATCTGGATGAGCTTGGAGCAATTGCTAAATGTGCCCCACCATTACGTGATAAACAAGAGGTTGAACTACTTTGGAAATCACTTCAAAGGGGTGAAATCGATATGATCGGTTCTGATCACTCTCCATCTCCAATTGAAATGAAAGGTGGAAACATCTTTGAAGCTTGGGGAGGGATCTCCGGTGCACAATCCATGTTAAATATATTATTAGAAGAAGGATATTGGAAAAGACAGATACCGCTGGAAACAATTGTTAGGCTGACCTCAAGCGCCCCAGCCAAAAGATTTAATCTTTATCCAACAAAGGGAAGCTTGAATGTTGGTAGCGACGCTGATATAACCATTATTGACCTCAAGCAAGCCTTTATTTTAAAAAAAGACGATTTGTTCTACAAACATCCCCATAGTCCCTATATTGGTAAGAAATTCCGCGGGAAAATAATTGCTACCTTAGTAAATGGTCGATGTGTATTTCATTGTGAGCAAAACCATCCACTTTAAAAAGGGGGGATATTGTGTGAAAGAGATTAACGTTCAAAGGATCATATCAAGGATTGAGCAATTGGCAAAATGCTCCGAAACATCTTTAGGTGTAACTCGCTTGTCTTTTACCGAGCAAAGTGAACAAGCGGATCAATTGGTGACAGGTTGGATGCAAGCTGCAGGAATGGTGGTTCGGAAGGATGCCATGAATAATTTGATTGGTAGATTTGAAGGAAGGAAGAAAGATGCCTCCGTTTTGCTGATAGGTTCTCATATTGATTCTGTTTTAAATGGTGGAAAATATGATGGGACCTTGGGTGTAATTACTGCAATCGAGGTCATTGGACTATTAAACGAGAATGATGAAATTCCAGAGCACCCGATTGAAGTCATCAGTTTTTGTGATGAAGAAGGAGCAAGATTCCATACCACATTTCTTGGGAGTCGAGCGATGGCTGGTACATTTCCTCGGGAGGATTTAGAAAGGAAAGATGATAACGGTATCTCACTTGCAGGAGCGATGCGAAACCAATATTTAATACCAGAAAGTTTTCCCTTGGCTAAGCGAAATGAAGAATCATTGTTTGGGTATCTCGAATTGCATATTGAGCAGGGTCCAGTGCTTGAACAGGTCAATCAACCTTGTGGTGTGGTTATTGGGATTGCAGGTGTATCTAGGTATTCTTTTACCATAAAAGGGTTAGCTGGACACGCAGGAACGGTACCGATGCAAAATCGTTGTGATGCCCTTTCGGGAACTGCCGAGGTTCTAATGAAAATTGAAGAAATGGCAAAATTGTATGATCCGATTGTGGCGACAGTTGGAAAACTGGTGGTGAAACCTGGGGCTAGTAATGTCATCCCAGAAACCGTAACTGGGACACTTGATATTAGAGGAACCAATCAAACGAATAAAACCGAATTCATTCATGGCCTTTTTGAAATTATAAATGAGATTTGTAAAAGAAGAAGGTTGTCATGCCAATTCGAAAATATAATGGAAGTTTCACCAGTCGCTTGCTCTGATATCTTTATTAATATAATTGAAGAAACCCTGTTGGAAAACGGGGTCAGCCCAAAGCGGATGATCAGCGGAGCTGGGCATGATGCCATGGCGATAGCTCCCATAACAAATATTGGGATGATCTTTGTGCGTTGTGAAAAAGGTCTAAGTCATTGCCCGGAAGAATATGTTTCAGGTGATGACATTAGAGTCAGCGCGAAGGTATTGCTAGACACTGTAAAGCAGATAGCTAATATTCGATAAACTTAACAACATATGGTAAGGATGTGAAAGGATGACAGATGAATTTGAAAAGCAGAAACTTCTCCGATTCATTGAAAGCAGGAGAGTTGACTTGGTTCGCTTTTTACAAGAACTGGTGGCGATCCCATCTGATAATCCGCCGGGTGATTGTGGGGTGATTGCAGAGCATGTACACCAACGCCTTCAAGCTTACGATTTTAAGCAAGTGTCCATGCATGAAATATCCCCTGAAGAATCAGCAAAGATTGGGATGACCAGGGTTTCAAATGTGGTTGCTTATGAAGTGTTTGATGTCGAACAAGGTCCAGAAATAACGTTAAATTCCCATGGTGATGTAGTGCCGCCAGGGGCAGGTTGGACAAAAGGTCCTTATGGTGGAGAAATAATTGATGGTAAGCTTTATGGCAGAGGGGCTGCAGTTTCAAAATCTGACATCGTTACTTTTATATTTGCTGTCTTAGCATTAAGAGAAGTGGCTACCAGTTTGGAAGGGAAAGTATCACTTGCTTTTACGTTTGATGAAGAAACAGGTGGAGAAATGGGACCAAAATGGCTACTTGAAAAGGATTTGATCAAACCAGATTATGCCGTTTGCCCCGGCTTTTCTTATTCTATTGTAAATGCCCACAATGGCTGTTTACATATGGAAGTGACGATCAAAGGAAAACAAGCACATGCAGCTGAGCCCCAACATGGTCATGATGCTTTGGAATCGATGACAGGAGTACTGGCTGTTCTTTATCAATACCGAAAAACTCTTGCTTCTAAAAAGTCAAACGTTCCCGGGATCACTTCGCCCACACTTGTGGTGGGAAAGATCTCGGGTGGAATTAATACTAATGTCGTTCCAGATGAATGCAAGATTCGCTTAGATCGGCGTCTCATTCCAGAGGAGAATCCCGAGGAAGTAGAAAAAGAAATAATTTCGATTATTACTAAGGCTGCTGCCAAGGTAGACGGGATAGAAATTGAAATCAAAAGAATTTTATTGGCCAAAAGCTTTGGCCCAATTTCCGAAGACTCATCTTTTGTTCAATCCTTTAAGAGGAACTGGCAGCAAATCATGGAAGGGGAACTGTTGATTCATGGTTCACCTTTATATACCGATGCAAGGCATTTTTATGAAGCGGGTATTCCAGTGCTATTATTTGGGGCTGGGCCGAGGACTTTATTAGAAGCAAATGGACATAGAGCGGATGAACATGTAAACATTGCTGATTTAGTAAATGCAACGAAAATAGTTGCACTTAGCTTATTTGATCTTCTTAAACGAAATAATTAACTTATATCATGACAAGAAAGGAGCAATCCGCTTGGGAATTGGTCCTTTCTTGTGGTCTTATCGCTTAGATTTGCGATAGCCTGCCGCTTGAGCCTCAGCCTCTGTGCAAAACCAAACGATATTATCCTGTGTGCTTTCGTAGTAGCTTCCTCCAGGAACATGATAGATTTTGCTGTTTGCGTTTCCTTTAATCTTTCCTGCACAGCTTAGATTTGTTTCTTGATCATCGCTCGGATCGTTTGTGTATGATCCACCAGAATTAGAATTAGAATTAGAATTAGAATTAGAAGCTGGTGGCGTCTCTACTGTTCCTTCAGAATGATATCCATCCTCCTGGGCATAGTTTTCAATGCTCCATATTCCAATACCAGAGGCTTGTGCCTTTTTTTGAACCTCACGGAACCGATCAACATATTTCGTATTCGGAGGGAAAACGGCTACCCTTGCTAATCCTTCTTCAAGGAGGCGTTCATTAAATAAAGTATTCCCGAACCAAACATAGGCGAGAAGTCTGCCATATTGATCCCGTTGTCCGACATCTAGCTCTAGGGTGACATCTTTCCCAGTAAGTTCCTTTGAGGTAAAGTTTGAAGCTTCTTTCCCAAATGGTTGAACACCTAATCTGGGGTGTTTTGTCTCGGGTGTGTCGACTAAAATCAATCGAACCTTTTCAGTTAGCCCATTTGCTAGTTGAACCTTTATGGTGTCCCCATCGGTAACGGAAATAACCTTTGCTGTCTGACCTTGTACAGGAGTTTCCACTTGGGTTGTCTCATTTTTTGTTGCTTGATTATTATCTGGCAATTTTTGTGGTAAGGCTTGTTCCACAGGCTTTTGTTTTTCCTTTTGAACCGTCTCCTCTGGCACCGAGCAGCCAGCGGTGATTCCGACAACAAGAATGATTGTTCCAAAAGGAATGAAAACCCACTTTGATTTGATTGAAATTACCAATGTTGTTATTATAAATACTATGAGAATTACTAAGGACAAAAACACCTACATTTTCACTCTCCCCAACTTGAAAAACTCATATTAAATAGTATCACAATTAATCTACCATTAAAATCTGGAAAATTTTTAGAGAACTTAATATGATTAACATTACTCAAACAAGAAAGGTTTGATTATTGGTGAGTATCAACAGAAATGATGCATGTCCCTGCGGTAGTGGTAAAAAGTATAAAAAATGCTGCTTGAAACAAAAAAATGTTGTTCAAATAAATGAAGTCAAGGAAGAACGGTTCTTTCAACAAAAACATGAGCTTGTATTAAAAATTAGAAGTTTTATAGAATCCAAACTATCTTTTAACAGGTATGCACAGCTACAAGCAGAATTTTCTCAGAGGTCTGAGCATACGGTTCCACCGGATTTTGAAGATGGTTTTTTTCAATTTTGGTTATTTTTTTGCCATCGTTATGAAAGTGGACTTCGCGGAATTGAATGGTTTTTTCAAAGCCAAGAAGCTAGATTATCACCTGATGAAAAGACAATGGCCAAGCGTTGGACCGGTCTCAGTCTAAAATTGGTCGAAGCAGTCCAAAAAGGGGACGACTATGTAGTGTTTGAAGATGTTCTAACAAAGGACAAATTCACTGTTAATGATACGAGTGAAAACATCCCTGAATTTTTACCATGGTACTCTACCATCGGCTTACTTGAGGAGTTCGGGGACAAATATTATTTTAATGGGGTTAGGATTTTTAAGGGACCAACCAATTTATATCAGGCAGTGAATCGAGTTCAAAACCTAGTCGAAACAGAAAAGCTAAGTAACGAGCAGATTTTATTTGATTTTTACCCTGAAATATTAAGTTCTTTTTTAACGGAGCAGATTGGCCTAGTAAAAGAAGAAAGTAAAAATCGAGAGATTCCAGAATACATTCTAGAATATGAAGTTTTGAATGAATCTCTTTTAGAAAGCTTTCTTCTGGTAGAAAGGGGATTTATCCTTGATAAGGACGAGGCTGGCAAAAAAATAATTTCGTGGGTGGGAAATTGGAAGCAATATCGGGACAATGAATTAGAGGGAGAAGTGCTATTAGCAGAAGTGTTCGGCGTCATTTCTATTGAAAAAGATAAACTTATTTTTACTAGTTTTGACCAACAGAAAACTGAAGAATTAAAGTCTATTTTGAAAAATGTTTCTCTTATTGTCCAGTTCGTTTCCGAAAAAATAAAGACTATTACGCTCCCATTTAATGCAATAATAAAAAACTCATTTGCTCAAATGAGTAAAGAGGTTCCGCCTTATTTTGCTTTGTATGCACAGGCAGATTTACTATCTGAAATAGACATTACAATTCCTAAATATAATCATAAATCTATCCGTCAATTAGTGGAAAGTAATCAAGTCGTCTGGGCGGATACATGGTTGAAACAAAATGAATACAACCTTTATCAACAGGTAAAACAGCAGTTTAAAAAGGTAGAAGTAACAGCGGATTTTAATACAGTACGAAAACTGCTTAAACTTCCCTTATCTGCTTTTGTCAAAGGAGGTGCCGAAAGACACACTTCTGTTGAACAGATTGGGAATCCTTATTCGCAAAACGTAATAGATAAGGAGGATATTCCTTTTTATGAAGATTTAGGTTTTACTCCAAGTAGTATCGATAATTTTTATGCGAAGGATCTTGTCGCCTTTTTTAAAGAGAAAACGTTTGGGAAAGGTGAGGGAACGGTAAGGAAGTATCGAAGTAGTGTGTACCTCATCAAGGAGCAGTTTGAGAGCCAATCGCTTGAAAGCTGGAACGAATGTGACGAATCTTTTTGGACAAAGATGATTGTGGAAGATCTATTAGAAATTGAAGTAGTGAGTAACTCTTTCCGAAAGGATTTCTTTAGCACGATAAAGGCGTTAACAAAGTGGATCGATTCAAACAAGAATATGTCTATTTCAAAGAGTGCATTAAAGGTTATTAACGATACCGAGGACTGGTTGGCATCTGGAAAGCTTTTTCAAAAAGCATAGATTTTTTGTGTGAAAAATCAAAAGAGCAGAACGACAACTTTCAGTGTCACTGCTCTTTTTTTTTAGGCTGTTTTCGTAAACTTTGTTGCTATTTACCAAAGAGAAGTGTGGTTGATTTCCGCTCCAGGAGGCTCACCTATCCCGCTGCTCCCGCAGGAGTCTCGCACCTTCCGCTCCAATCAACTTCTTTATCAACGGTTTTCATTCCAAAAAACAATTAAAAAACAACTATCTTTTAGAAAAGAGCCTTTTTATTTGGAAATTTTGGCATTATTTTTTGTAAAATCCACCTCAGGATAATAGCGATCCTTTACTAAAATATTAGGTCCTAAGCATTCCACACAAGGGCAATGACAAGTAAGTTGTTTAGCCATTGAGGTGGTTAACCAATTTTCATAAGCGTGTTGTAACCCGGTTTCTTTGATGTTACCTAACGGAGGAATGTCTCCGAAATCAGTCACGATAATATCGCCGCTAAAAATATTTATATTTAAGCGGGATCGTCCATCAGGATCATTTCGAACAGTCACGTTTGGACTTTCATAAAGTCGCTTTAATAACGATAGATCCTCTTCATTTGTATTACAAGGATAAAATGGTAATGTTCCGAAAAGCATCCAAACATCCTGATTACGAATGTCAAGCAAATGGTGAATACCCTGCCTGATTTCATTAATAGACAGGAATGCTAGATTGCTAGCGAAATCACTTGGGTACATCGGATGTATTTCATGACGCTGGCACAGCATTTCGTCAACAATTTGCCGATGAATTTTTTCCAAATAGGGGAACGTTCTTTTGTTAAGCATTGTTTCTGCGGAAACCATAACACCGGATTTTACGAGAGCACGACTATTTTCTATCATTCGTTCAAAGGATTTCAACCGTTGCGAATAACTAGGTTTTGATTCCATTCTTGCAAAGCCAGCGTTAGCAAAATCTTCTTCCGTTCCCCAGTTGTGTGAAATATGTAATACATCCAAATAGGGGGCGATAAGCTCATATCGCTGCAAGTCCACTGTTAAATTTGAATTGATTTGAGTTCGAATTCCGCGTTCATGTGCGTATTTTAGCAAGGGTAAAACGTAATTTTTCACCGATGAAAGTGAGAGCATCGGTTCGCCACCGGTAATGCTTAAGGCGCGAAGAGTGGGGATTTCCTCTAAACTTTTAAGAATAACATCAATGGGTAGCGCTTGTGGGTCTTTCGTCTGTAATGTGTAGCCAACGGCACAATGTTCACAGCGCATGTTACAAAGATTAGTTGTCGTGAATTCAACATTAGTTAGGGTTAGTTTTCCGTATTCCTTCATATCTAAATATGCTTCCCATGGGTCATACATGGGTGTTATTGGTTTTAACATAGTTATCGTAACTCCTTAATAGTTTGAAGATTAGCACAAACTAGACAATATTATAGACCATTTTTATAGTGTTTTGTTAGATTATTGAATAATTTCTCAGGGATTATCTTAAATAATCCTCCTAAATGGTCACTCCACTAGTCTGGAGTGACCAAAGAGAGGGAAAAAGAGGGCGAACGGTCACTCCAGGAGTTTGGAGTGACCAAAGAGAACAAAAAAGAGAGAAAATGGTCACTCCACCAATCTGGAGTGACCAAACAGAATAAAAAAGCGGACGAACGGTCACTCCACTAGTCTGGAGTGACCATAGAGACAAAAAAGAGAGCAGTGTATTCTGGTAATTTAACTAAAAAGGGACTGATAGTAAAGGACGTAGCTAATCAAATACTTGATAAACAAAGATTAAAATGGCTAAAGTAAAAAAGAAAGGAGAATTTGCATGTTGAAACCAATTCCTGATTACCTAAAAGAGGGCTTAACTATCTTATTTGTCGGCTTTAACCCAAGTATTCGTTCAAGTGAATTAGGACATCATTATGCTAATCCAAATAATCGGTTTTGGACTATATTATACAAAGCTGGAATTACACCTAGAAAATTCTCCTCATCTGAGGATGGCCAGTTGTTAGATTATGGATTTGGATTCACAAATATTGTTAATAGGCCAACGAAAACAGCACAAGAAATTACTAGAGAGGAATACAAAACAGGAAGAGAGGATCTAAAACAAAAAATTAGTTATTTTAAGCCGGAAATTGTGTGCTTTGTTGGAAAAGGCGTGTACCAAGAGTATAACAGTAAAAAAGCGATTCCTTGGGGATTACAAACAGAATCGGTTGTTGAGGGGACATTGGATTTTGTAGCGCCATCGTCTAGTGGGTTAGTTAGAATGAAAATTGAGGATATCATAAACATCTATGCTGAATTGCCAAAAATAATGAAGAAGTAGCGTGCTATCCTTTTCTTAAAAACAAAAAAATGATAAGATAAACGTGATTTTACAAAAGGAGATGTTATTAATGGCTAAAAAAGGATACATATTGATGCAAAATGGAGAAAAAATTGAGTTTGATTTATTTCCTAACGAAGCACCGGGAACAGTTGCTAATTTTGAAAAATTGGCAAACGATGGATTTTACAATGGTGTTACATTCCATCGAGTAATTCCAGGTTTTGTAAGTCAAGGTGGAGACCCTAGTGGAACAGGTGCCGGTGGACCAGGATACACAATCAAGTGTGAAACAGTTGGAAATCCACATAAGCATGAAGCTGGTAGCCTTTCAATGGCTCATGCAGGTAAAGACACTGGTGGAAGCCAATTCTTTATTGTTCATGAACCACAGCCACATTTAAATGGAGTCCATACTGTTTTTGGTAAGGTTACATCAGGACTTGAGGCTGCGAAAGCAATGAAAAACGGCGATGTGATGGAGAAAGTAGAAGTATTTGATGCTGAATAAAAAAGTTGGAAAGTAGGGGGAGCAGATTTTGCTCTCTCTTTTTTTATGGAAAAGTGGCTAAAAAACGTTTTCACTATGATTTTGTGAAGTTCAGCTTTGCTCACATCGCCTTTATTATGTTGGAATACTATTTAGTTATTATTCTTCTCACAATTGGATTGGGAATTGGGGCTTGGGATTGTTTTTTGAATATCATCCTTACCCAAGAAAGAATAGGATATTGGGGGAATATCATGGAGGTGATCCAATGGCGGTGGTAAAGGCTAATCAATCAGATATTAATCTAATGGCTCGATTGCTTAGAGCAGAAGGAGAAGGGGAAGGCGTTTTAGGGATGTTGCTTGTTGGAAATGTTGGAATTAATCGGATAAGAGCAAATTGTTCAGACTTCAAAGGACTCCGTACGATTCCACAAATGGTTTACCAGCCACATGCTTTTGAAGCAACGATACATGGATATTTTTATCAACGACCTCGAGAAAAGGAAAAACGGCTTGCACGAAGAGTTATTAATGGGGAAAGATTCTGGCCAGCAAAATTTAGCTTGTGGTATTTTAGACCAGGTGGTTCTTGTCCTGCTCAATGGTACAGTCAACCTTTTGTTGCAAGGTACAAACTACATTGTTTTTATGAGCCCAAAGCCGAAACTTGTGAAAATGTATACAATACTTTCTAATATTTTTCTGAAAATAAATAATACAACAAAAGAGCTTGTGGAGAAAAGTCCCTCTTTTCTCTACAAGCTTCTTAGTTATTCTGCGTTAGTCATTTTAAATGCCCACATATTGGTACCGTTCCAGTATCTTTTGTGGAATTTGTAGTCGGTAGTTTTGGATTTATTACTGCGAGATCTGCTTCGAGACCTGTTTCGATTTCTTCTACGTCTCGAACTGCTGCGCCGTGAACTGCTGCGCCGTGAACTGCTGCGCCGTGAACTGCTGCGCCGAGAACTGCTACGCCGCGAACTGCTGCATCTCGAACTGCTGCGCCGAGAACTTCTACGTCTCGAACTGCTACGCCGAGAACTGCTACGCCGAGAACTGCTACGCCGCGAACTGCTGCGTCGAGAACTGCTACGCCGTGAAGATCGGCGACTTGTTCGATTTATTGTCTGACATGAACCGCAAGTAGTGCGTCGGATACTACGCGTCCTACAGTCCACTGACCGCCTAGTGGATGATCGGCGAGTATAGTAGCGAGAAGAGCGACGGGTAGACCGGGAAGTAGAGCGACGGGTAGATCGACGAGTAGAGCGGCGAGTAGACCGACGGGTAGAGCGACGAGTAGAGCGGCGAGAAGACCGACGAGTAGAGCGGCGAGAAGACCGACGAGTAGACCGACGAGTAGTGCGACGAGTAGACCGGCGAGTAGAGCGACGAGTAGACCGGCGAGTAGAGCGACGAGTAGAGCGGCGAGTAGAGCGGCGAGTAGACCGACGAGTAGAGCGGCGAGTAGAGCGACGAGTAGAGCGACGGGTAGAGCGACGAGTAGAGCGACGAGAAGAGCGACGGGTAGAGCGACGGGTAGAGCGGCGAGAAGACCGACGAGTAGAGCGACGAGAAGAGCGACGAGTAGACCGACGAGAAGAGCGGCGAGTAGATCGACGAGTAGAGCGACGAGAAGAGCGACGGGTAGTGCGGCGAGAAGAGCGACGAGAAGAGCGACGAGAAGAGCGGCGAGAAGAGCGACGAGTAGAGCGACGAGTAGATCGGTGAGTAGACCGACGAGTAGATCGGCGAGTAGAGCGACGGGTAGAGCGGCGAGTAGTGCGGCGAGTAGACCGACGAGTAGTACGACGGGTAGAGCGACGAGTAGAGCGACGCGAACTCCAATTATTTGAAGTATTACTAATTAGTCGAGACGAACTCCTATTTCTGGAGGTACTCCTAGTTTGATGGCGGTTCGCTTGATTTTGCATGGTTCCCATGGTTTGCCGACGAGTACCTCGAGTTCTCATGGTACCCATAGTTTGACGAGTGCTCCGAGTTGTTCGCATGGTGGCCTTCGTTTGATTTCGATTTCCCTGATTTTGTCTTGTCGCTCTTGTTTGTCGACGAGTCATGCGAGTATTCATCGTCCCCTTAATCTGAAAACGCAAACGCATCCGATCCGTTGTTCTCCGTTCACCACGGCTGCTTTTCTGACGGACAGGACGTGATGTGCTTTGTCTGCTAGGGCGTGATACGCTCACATTTTGACTTTTTCTATTTGTTCTGGAGTTTGCATGTTTATTACGACCTCTTGGATCTTGGAACATGAAATCCCATAATCCCATCCCATTTGCATTATCAGCTGCACGCTGAATATCATCACCTGAAAATAGTCCCATTAAGAAACCTCCTTTTTCTAATATCATGGAAAAAGAAACTACAATATTATGAAAATAATATCCTTAAATACCCAGCTAGTTCTTTTCCCTAATATAAAGTACGCAACCACACATAAAATGTCTGAGACAAAAGTTTAGTTTTAAAAAAATAGATGAGTGCCCTATGTGTCATTTGTCTTTATTTTTCATAGGAATAGATTAAAAAGGAAAGGGTTATGAATTTGGATAAGTATACCAACTCAAACATTCCGTTATATCAGCTATTTATTCATCCTTTAGACATTATTGAGCTGAGAAGGGATATTTGGTGTGATGATCCTGTCCCGGCGAAATTAACGGTTAAAAAAAGTAAATATGATATTGATATCGCTTATCGTGGATCCCATATCCGCGACTTTGATAAAAAATCTTACCATGTCACTTTTTTTAAACCTGCAACGGTTCGAAATGCTAAAGAGGTCCATTTAAACGCCGAATATAAAGATCCGTCCTTGATAAGAAATAAATTATCGTTAGACTTTTTTTCGGATATCGGGCTCTTGTCTCCACAATCAAGACATGTTTTTTTAAAAATAAACGGAAAAAACGTAGGAGTATATCTCGAATTAGAATCTGTTGATGAATTTTTTTTAGCTAACAGGAAGCTTCCAGCTGGGGCAATTTTTTACGCAGTGGATGGAGATGCCAATTTTTCATTAATGAGTGACCTCGATAAAGAAGTAAAAAAGTCGCTAGAATTAGGGTATCAAAAAAAATGTGGAACAGAGATTGATGATTATTATTTGCAAGAGATGATCATCAAAGTGAATACGATATTGAGGGCTGATTTTGAAATAGAAATTGAAAAATATATAAATGTAGATAAATATCTTCGTTGGCTTGCTGGAGTCGTGTTCACGCAAAACTATGATGGATTTGTTCACAATTATGCACTATATCGCAATGGAGAAACTGGACAGTTCGAAATCATCCCATGGGATTATGATGCGACGTGGGGAAGAGATGTTAATGGGAAATTTATGGACGAAAAATATGTAAGAATTGAAGGCTTTAATACACTAACTGCTCGTATTCTAGATGTAGATTCATTTCGGAAGAGATACAAGACTTTATTAGAACAAATCTTAAACCAACAATTCAACATAGACTATATGGAACCCATAATACAGACAATGCATCAGAATATCCGTCCATTTGTCTTGCAGGATCCATATGAAAGAGAAAAGATTGAAAAGTTTGATAAAGAACCAGAATTCATTTCCCGTTTCATTGAAGGGAGGTCAAAATATATTAAAAGCAAATTATATAAACTAGACTAAAGGAATGATAGGCAACAGATTTATTTTCATAATTAGGCAAGTTAATTAGGTCATTATACACACGAGATACGTATATATGCATTATAAATAACCAATATGGATAAATGACAAGGAGGATAATAATGATAAGTGAAAATGTGGATGGTAATGATCTATCCGAATCATATCACTCGTTTCTCGAGTCCCTAAAAGGTAAAGTTGTAACAATTTACCGAGGAGGACCAGAATCAAAAACTGGGAAATTACTGGATGTTAAATCTGACTACGTAGCACTTTATGCACAAAACAACAACAACAATAATAACAACAACAATAACAACAATAACAATAACAACCAGAAAAATGGGCAACAGAACAACAATCAAAATAACGATCAACAAAACAACAATCAAAATACGGTGGTTTATTATCAAGCACGTCATGTAAAAAGCATAAGCGAGGATTCAAAGACTAATTCCACTCAAGTAACCGAAACCAATGAAGATACAGTCGAATTCTTTGAGGCAGCCAATTTTTCTCAGCTATTAAATCACTTATTAAAAGAAACGATTCAAATTAACCAAGGTGGACCAGAAACAAAATATGGAACCTTACTTGGTGTAGCAAACGGTTTTGTTATCCTATACACGGAAGATGATGGGATTGTTTATTTTAATATTGATCACGTAAAAAGTGTGAGCAAGTACCAAACTAACGACGATAATAATAACAATAACAATAATAATCAAAATAATAATCAAAATAATAATCAACAAATCATTACCTATCCAGAGTTTCTTGAGGCAGAAGATTTTCATGGTGTATTTAGCCATATGGCGCATAAGTGGGTGTCAATAAATCGTGGGGGCCCTGAAGCAATGGAAGGTGTATTAGTTGAAAATGCAGGTGGTCACTATACACTTGTAAGCAACGAGGAAGTACTACGAATCCACCCATACCATATTAGAAGCATTAGCTCTGGTCCAAAAGGGTCATTAAGTCAAAACAATCAGAATGAAAACAGTGAAGAGAATCAAAGTAACGATCAGTCGACACAAAATTCCAATAATGCGAAAAATGAAAGAAATGAAAACAAGAACAAGGACAAAAACAAAGAAAAAGAATCCAGAAAAACTTCTAGAAGATCTGAAAGTAAAGAATATCAACGGGAGAAAGTTGTGAAAACAATCGATTATGTTTGGAAGGGTAGTAAATAAATTCTATTAAAAAGCCGCATAAACATACCACTTATAGCAATAAATGAATGGTGCATTAGTGATTAATACTGATGCACCATTTTATCTAG
This sequence comes from Bacillus sp. 1NLA3E, assembly GCF_000242895.2. Taxonomy (NCBI): domain Bacteria; kingdom Bacillati; phylum Bacillota; class Bacilli; order Caryophanales; family Bacillaceae; genus Bacillus; species Bacillus sp. 1NLA3E. The sequence continues at coordinate 2,768,264 of NC_021171.1, read as the reverse complement.
AATTTTAAAAAGGAGGGGGGATGAAATGACTGGGATCAAAAGCTATTTGAATATGGAAGTCGAGATTGAAATATCAGGAAGAACATTTTTTACAGGAATACTTCTTGACATTGGTCTTGATATTTTAGTCCTTTTTGATGGACAGGAATATTTATACATTCCACTCATGCACCTCCATAATATTAAAGAAAGAACCATCAAAATAAATGAAGAAGGAACAGTGCAACCAACTGGAAAAATGCCATTTCAAAATGAGAAGGAAACCATCTCTTACCGAAAAATACTCAATAATGCCAAAGGGCAATTCCTGGAGGTTTTTGTTACCGGAAATCGCTCTATTCATGGATATATAACCAGTGTTTTAAATGATTATATTGTCTTTTACTCACCAGTTTATAAAACCTTATTTATTTCCATGCAGCATCTTAAATGGCTAATTCCCTATTCAAGTCAATTAACACCTTATACACTGAGTAATGCAGTTTTACCTGTTGTTCCTTCAAGTATTCCGTTGTCTCGCTCATTTGATGAACAATTAAAAAAATATGAGGGTAAACTCCTTGTTTTTGATTTAGGTGATAACCCAAATAAAGTAGGGTTAGTGAAAAGTATTCACAATAATATTGTTGAACTTATCACAGCAGGAGGTCAAAAAATCTATTGGAAGCTAACGCATTTAAAAACGGTTCATATCCCTTGAATATCCAAAAAAATACCAATGAGGTTACCTCATTGGTATTTTTTAATAAAAAACCAGCTTAATCCAATAATATAAGCAAATCAAGGTGAAAACCATTGATGGAGGGATTGTAAGGATTGTAACCTTAACATATTGTTTCCATGTAATTTTCACATTGTGTTGTTTTAGAATATGCATCCAAATAAGGGAGGCTAACGTACCAATCGGAAATAGGAGGGACCCAATATCACTTCCGATTATATTTGCTAAATAGATGGTTTTCATTGTAATGGGATCAAGGCCCATTTCCGTAAGTGCAAAGGTACTAATCATTAGGGCTGGGTGATTATTAAAGGTATTAGAAAGAATCGCTGTAAGGGTTCCCATTATCAAACTAGCATGAAGCAAGCTGTTTGACACAATAGGTTTTATATACTCAATTAATAGGTGGGTTAGACCGATATTGTGCAATCCAAAAATAATCACATACATGTTAAAGGCAAAAATGAAAATATGCCAAGGAGTTTTTTTTATCATGTCCAAAGGATTAATCTTTAGGATGTACCATCGCCAGCCTAATAACCCAATTGAGCAAAGGGCAGCTACTAAAGAAACGGAGACTCCGATATAGGATGCGACAAATAAGCTGATTCGTACAATGAAAATGAAAATTAAAACCCAAATCATTAGTCTGGTTTGTTTTTTTTCAAATGCCACATCAGGGTCGGATTGTAGTGGATGAAAATTTTGTAATCCAAATAGGCTGATTCGTTTGGGCAATAGGGGAAGCGTTTTGGGAAGGTCTTTATAAAATGTCACAAAAAGTAGACCTGATAGGAACAAAAGTCCAGTTGTTGCAGGGACAAACATCATTATAGTGTGCAGGTACAAATCCATACCTATTATCTTTAATGCAATCAGGTTCACAATGTTACTTACCCCTATGGGTGCACTTGATGCCGTTGCTATAATCGCTCCACTTATAAGATATGGTAATTTTTGGTGATGTTTTAAGCCGATATATTTTAAAAGTAATATTAAAATTGGTGTGGTAATTAAAATACTTCCATCATTATTTAAGAAAAGGGTCATCATAAAGCACAGTAGGTTAGTCAACCAAAACAGTCTGATTCCAGAGTTTTTTGTTGCAATCAAAAGCTTGGCTGCCACCCAATGAAAAAATCCAAAGCTTTCTAATGCAATAGCCATTACCATAGTTGAGATGATTGTAATCGCTGCACCACTTACTTTTGAACTTATCTCACCTAGATCTGCGATTGATACACTGCCACTTATTAATACAAAAATTGCCCCAATGGTGGCAGGAATTGCCTCATTGATTCCTCTAGGTCGCCAAAAAATGAGAGTCATTGTTAATAGAAATGAGAGGATCGTGAAAAAAGGAGTGAATTGTGAAAAATCCAACACCTCCTTTCTAGTTTGGGGGAAAATGTTTTAAAGACCTCACTCCTTCATCTGTCATTAGTATTTAGTTATACTGTATCTATACGTGTACCTACGGGAAGTTGTACTAAACGTTTCCATTAAATCAAGAAAAATCCACTACTATCCACTAAAGATATTTACCCATAAAAAAGATAATAATCAGGAAAAATCGCTAATTAATGGCTTGCCCAAATTTTAAAAAGGTGTTGGGAGCAGGACAAAACAAAAAAATCCCCCTCTTGGATTTCAAGAGGGGGAAAATATATTAATTGGGGTAGGTGGATATCTTAAATATTGGCTCTGTTAAACTAGAATGTTGATTTCCGTTTCAGGCACTCGCGCACCTTAGGGGCGGGAGGTGAGCCTCCTCGGCGCTGAAGCGCCTGCGGGGTCTCACCTGTCCCGCTGCTCCCGCAGGAGTCTTCGTGCCTACCACTCCAATCAACATTGTGCAAAAATCAATATTGAGCTATAACACAGCCTAAAAGTTAGGAATTCAGCGTATTATGAATTCCAGTATTAGCTTTCACCAGAATTTCATCAAACTTCTTAACATCAGCTTTCTTAGATGATAGAAGGGTACCAACAATGGCGGCAATAAATCCGACTGGAATGGAAATGATTCCTGGATTGGTTAAACTTATCAGCGGTTTACCTACAAAGATTGCTACACCAGCCTCAGGAGACCAAACGTTTGGACTGATTGCAACAAGAACTAAAGAGGTAATTAATCCAACTAGCATCCCCGTGATTGCACCTGTTGTATTGAATCGTTTCCAAAAAATTGTGAACAAAATAATTGGTAGGTTAGCACTTGCTGCTACAGCAAAAGCTAGGGCTACTAGGAAAGCAACATTCATTTTTTGTGCAAACAGCGCTAGGATGATCGATAATACTGCAACACCTATCGAAGCCCAACGTGCTGCGACAATTTGTTCTTTTTCAGTGGCTTGTCCGCGGCGGACAATGTGACTATAAAAATCGTGCGCAAAGGCGGAGGCTGCTGTAAGAACGAGACCAGCAACTACTGCTAGAATAGTAGCAAAAGCTACTGCAGATATAAAAGCAAACAGGAAGTCTCCACCTAGTGCTTTTGCTAAAAGTGGCGCAGCCATATTGCCTGCTGCGTTAGCTGCTACAATATTGTCATAGCCTACAAAGGCAGCTGCCCCAAAACCAAGGAAAATCGTCATAACATAGAAGATTCCGATTATCCAGGTAGCGTATACAACAGATTTACGAGCTGTAATGGAATCTTTTACAGTAAAGAAGCGAATTAAGATGTGCGGTAATCCTGCTGTACCTAAGACAAGGGCTAAATTAAGTGAGATCGTATCTAACGGGTTGGTAAATTTGTTTCCTGGATTTAGGAAAGTTCCGGCTAAAGGTGTGGCTGATTTCATGGCAGTAAACATTTTCATTACATTAAAATCAAATTTTGAAAATACGATCATTGAGATAATAAACGTTCCAACCATTAATAAAACCGCTTTAACGATTTGTACCCAGCTTGTTGCAGTCATTCCACCAAACACAACGTAAACTGTCATTAATGTTCCAACGATGAGGACAGCGTATACATAATCAATACCTAGTAAAAGCTTGATCAGACCACCTGCTCCTACAAGCTGTGCAATCATGTAAAAAATAGAAATGGTCATTGTATTTAGGGCTGCGACACCTCGGATTTTTTTATCATTGAAACGTGCCGCTATCATGTCTGCTAATGTATATTTTCCTAGATTTCGGAGGGGCTCCGCTACCACATAAAGAACAACTAAGTAGGCAACTAGAAAGCCAATGCTATAAAAGAATCCATCGAAACCGGTTAGGGCAATCATTCCGGCAATACCTAGGAATGATGCAGCGGACATGTAATCACCTGCAATTGCCATTCCGTTTTGCCATCCTGTTAAGCTGCTGTCTGCAGTATAGAAGTCGCTGGTTGTTTTCGTCCTTTTCGAAGCAAAGTAGGTAATAACAAGCGTTAGACCAACAATGATCAAAAATAGTATGAATGCGAGTTTATTCAAAACTTTTCCCCCTTAGTTCACTAGTTCTGAGATTCTTCGATAATTCCCTCGACCATTTGATCAAATTTTCTAGCTTTTCCAGAATAAATGCCACATAGGGACCAAGTCATAATGAACTGAGCTGATCCAAACACCCATGCCCAAGTAATGTCACCAAAAGCTTTCTGATTCAGGATGTCAGAGTAAGCGGTCAGAACGGGCAGTGTAAAATAAAACACTAAGAAAAATATTGACATGGGTACAATAAAGCCTCTTTTTACGCGAAGTAGTTTTTGAAATGAAGCTGTTTTGACAATCTTCGAATAATCAAGTTCTGCGCCATTATCATCAAAACCTTTATTGAAAGCCTTTTCATTAACTGCCATAAAAATCCTCCCCTATGATCGATTTGTATTGGTTGTCTACCAAATACAGTCTTTATTATAGCTTCTGCTAATATTTTTGTAAATTCAGAATATTATAAAATCTTTCATCATTTTTCACCATATATTTCGTTTAAAATGGAAAATATCTTGATTTTAGACATAAAAAGAAAAACCCCCAACAAAAATAAAGTAGGTTGGGGACAAATTTTGTAGTTTTTATTGTTGAACATAGTATGAATTAATTCTCACTAATTGAATAAACGGTTTTAACAAATAAATTAGCAAGGTTTCTAATATCGTCCTCAATTACATCTCGACCTAAAGAGATTCGAAAATACTCTTTTGCTTTTTTTCCCGAAAGTCCTAACGCAATCATCGATTGTGAGGGAGATTTCATTCCACTATGGCAGGCGCTACCAGTTGAAATAGCAAACCCATTACGATTGCACTCCAACAGCATCCATTGACCTTCAACCCCTATGATGCTCATTCCAATTATGCTTGGTAACTGATGTTGGTCACCAATGGATCCGTGTATGATAATCCGATCTGAAACTGGTCCTAGAGAATCAATCAAGATCTTCCGTAGGTTCAAATAGTGAACCATGTCTTGATCAAGAGTTGAATTCGCTTTTTTTGCAGCAATCGTCATTGCAGCAATTCCAGCCACATTAATAGTTCCAGGCCGGAATCCTTTTTCATGGGTAGTGTTTGGAAAAACAGGTACCCATGTCAATTGAGGACGAATGTAAACTGCGCCCGTACCCTTTGGACCATAAAACTTGTGACCTGATAAAGAAAGGCTATCAATATATGGAGTAATCTGTTTTAGATTCCACTTACCAAATGTTTGAACACAGTCAGAATGGAGAAGGATGCCATGTTTTTGGCAAAGTTTGCCGATTTCAACAATGGGTTGGACTGTCCCTATTTCTGAATTCCCATGCTGAATGACAGCCATGATTGTATCCTCACAGATTGCCTGAGCAAATTCAGAGACTTCTATTAAGCCCTCATCATTAAAAGGTAAATAAGTGATCCGAAATCCGTTAAGCTTTAAACGATCGATTACACTTTGAATGGAAGAATGCTCAGCAATTGTCGTGATAATATGATTACCATCTTTCTTATTCCCTGAAAGTAACGATTCAATTGCTAGAAAGTTCCCTTCTGACCCTCCACTTGTAAAGAAAATCCCTTCTTTTTCAGCATTTAGCATTTGTGAGAACTCAATACGGCAGTTTTCTAATAATTGACTGGCTTCATCACCAATATCATGGAGGCTTTGGGAATTACCATAATGTTCAGTCGCGATTTTAACATATACAGAAGCAGCGTCTTGGTCTAAGGGACAGGTTGCGGCGTAATCGAAATATTTCATTTTTCCTCTCCAGTTAACTGTAAATTTCAAAAAATACTTGTCATAAGTGTAAAACTGTGTAAAGATATGTGTCAAGACACATGTTTAGTCTCAGGAGGGAACAATCTTGAAAAAAGCTGACGTGATTATTATCGGAAGTGGAATTGCGGCGTTGCAAATGGCGCACCACATAAATTCAAATAAGAATGTGATGATACTCACAAAGTCTAATATTAAAGACAGTAACTCATCTTTAGCACAGGGAGGAATTGCTGCCTCTGTTGGCAAAAACGATCACTTTTATTATCATAGCAAAGATACAATGGATGCGGGTCGGTATCACAACAATGAAGAGGTTGTTTTCAAAATAACAAAAGAAGCACCCCAATTAATAACGGACCTACGGCAAAAAGGATTTTCTTTTGATGAAGATCGTTTAGGGCAAATGTTGCTAGGAATGGAAGGCGCCCACAGTAGGAATCGTATCGTTCATTCAGGTGGGGATGCAACAGGGAAACATGTCATTGATTTCCTTGTCGATACTTTAAAAAATAATATCTCTGTTATTGAAGATATTTTTGTATATGAATTAATAATTAATGAAAAACAGCAATGTATCGGTGTAAAAGGAAAAGATTCCGTTGGAAATATCCAATATTATTTCTCAGACCACACTGTTATTGCTACAGGTGGTTGTGGTTATTTATATAGTCTAACGTCCAATAGTCCGAATGTAACTGGTGATGGGATCGCTATGGCATATCTTGCTGGAGCGGAAATCACGGATATAGAATTTATCCAGTTCCATCCCACCATGCTAGTTAAAAATGGTCAGATATGCGGACTAATTTCAGAAGCTGTTCGAGGACAAGGGGCAATTCTTAAAACAAAGAATGGGAAAGCAATCATGGACGATATCCATCCATTAAAGGATTTAGCTCCCCGCCATATTGTTTCACAAACCATTTTTGAATATCTCCAAAATGGAGAAGAGATATTTCTTGATATAACAATGATTGAACATTTCGCGAAAAAGTTTCCAAGTATAACAGCCTTATGTATTCAAAATAATATTAATTTGAAGGCAGGAATGATTCCTGTTGTCCCCGGAAGTCATTTTCTCATGGGTGGCGTAAAGGTTGACATGAATTGTCAAACCAATATTACTGGTTTGTATGCGATCGGAGAGGTAGCCTGTACAGGTCTTCACGGAGCAAATCGTTTAGCCAGTAATTCACTCCTGGAAGGAATGTATTTTGGAAAGAGATTGGCAGAGCACATTAATTTAAGTACGGCTAGTAATGAGGACATCCAATTTCCATTAAAATCAAAAAGGCCAATCTTTATGCCACTATCCTTCCCAGACAAGAACGAATTAAGAAGGACGATGATGGAACAGGTTGGGATTGTCCGAAATAGAGAAGGATTACAATGGCAAAAGGATTGGCTTGAAGGCTTCGTACAACTTGAACAAGATTTTGGAGCATTTGATAATCTATCAGCTTCAGAGATTCAAAGCACGCTTGAATGCCTGACCTCTTTACTTATTACAACTGCGGCATTAGAAAGAACGGAGAGTCGTGGCGGCCACTTTAGATCTGATTTTCCTCTAGAGAATGATGATCATTGGCAAAATAAACAATTGATCTATCAATATGGAAAAGGGAGATTTGAAGAAGATGAACAAACTAAAGTTACGAGCTATGCTAGAGCAGTATTTTCTTGAGGATATGGGTGAACGGGATATCTCGACTGAACTCATTTTCGGAAAAGAAGAGTATGGTGAAATTTCCTTTATTGCAAAAGAAGACGGAATTTTTTGTGGTGAAGAAATTATCACTGTAGGATTCGGATTACTGAGTAATCAAAATAGGGTTGAGCTTTATGTTCATGATGGCAATAAAATTGAAAAAGGCCAAATCCTTGCTAGGGTAACAGGAAACATATCGGATTTGTTATCGGGTGAAAGGGTAATCCTTAATTTAGTTCAAAGAATGAGTGGTGTAGCCACTTTAACCCATAATGCGGTTTCAAAATTAAACGGTACGAAAACACGTATTTGTGATACGAGAAAAACAACACCAGGTTTACGAATGTTAGAAAAATATGCGGTCCGAATTGGCGGCGGCTATAATCACCGTTATGGGTTGTATGACGGAGTCATGATTAAAGACAACCATATTTCCTTTGCCGGTTCAATTACAAAAGCTGTCGTAAAAGTTCGGGAACAAATCGGGCATATGGTGAAAATAGAAGTTGAAACTGAAACGTTGGAACAAGTAAAAGAAGCTATTGCCTCGGGTACCGACGTTATCATGTTCGACAATCGAACTCCTGAAGAAATTAAAGCTTGGATTGATTTAGTTCCTGATTCAATTATTACAGAAGCTTCTGGCGGAATCACGCTGGAAAACGTAGCTTCATACGGCAGTACAGGTGTTGATTATATTTCACTTGGTTTTTTGACTCACTCAGCTAAGGCAATTGATATTAGTGTTAAAGTATCAATCACATCTTGATGATACATTCATAGGGGGGGAATTCGATGAATTTATTAGATACTCTCGTAAAAACTACTTCTATTCCTGATTATTTTAGGTTTATGAATCGGGAAGAATTGGAGGAAAGAGTAAGAGAGGTAAAGGCTAGGCTAGGAAAAAAGTTATTTATTCCAGGGCATCACTATCAAAAGGATGAAGTGTTTCAGTTCGCTGATGCTACCGGAGATTCCTTGAAGCTTGCTCAATATTCTGCGGAAAACAAAGATGCCGAAGCAATTGTTTTTTGCGGTGTTCATTTTATGGCAGAAACTGCAGATATTCTTACCGCAGAGAATCAAACAGTATATTTACCAGACATGCGTGCTGGTTGCTCGATGGCTGATATGGCCGATATTTTTCAAACAGAAAGAGCATGGCAGGAATTAATAGACTTATTGGGTGAAACGATCATTCCCTTGACCTACGTTAATTCAACTGCAGCGATTAAAGCTTTTGTGGGGCGTCATCACGGGGCAACTGTAACCTCGTCTAATGCAGAAAAAATGGTGAAATGGGCATTGGAGAGAAATAAAAGACTATTATTCTTGCCAGATCAACACCTTGGTCGAAATACGGCGTTTAATCTCGGCATCAAGCTAGAAGAAATGGCTGTGTGGGACCCAATCCTTCATAGACTAGAAACAAGAGTAGAAATCGATAAAATCAAAGTGATTCTTTGGAAAGGGCATTGCTCCGTTCATGAAAATTTCACGGTGGAAAATATTTTGCAAACTAGAGAACAATATCCGGAAATGAATATTATTGTTCATCCTGAATGTAGACGCGAAGTGGTCGCTTTATCAGATTACGCAGGTTCCACCAATTATATTATTGACCGGATTAAAGAGTCCAAAGCAGGTTCATCATGGGCAATTGGTACGGAAATGAATTTGGTCAAACGAATCATCCACCAATATCCAGATAAACATATTGTTTCCTTAAATCCGCATATGTGCCCCTGTTTGACTATGAATAGAATTGATTTACCACATTTGGTTTGGTGTCTGGATCAGATTGATAAAGGTGAAAATCACCATGTCATTAAGGTTGACGCTGAAATTGCCAAAGATGCAAAGCTTGCACTGCAACGGATGTTAGATCTGGCCTAACCGATAACAAAGCCCCCATCACTCATTTGAGTAGTGGAGGCTTTATTTTTTTTTTATTAGGTTAGCTTGCTTTAGAAAAATCATTGTTTTGTTTAATCGAGTTTAATTTTGCATAAACTGGAAGTCCGATCAAACCTGTACAGATGGATAGGAGTGCATCAAAAGGAGTGTTGATAAGAGTACTTACAATGATATAAATGGCTCCTAGAACGGCAATGATTGGTGTTAATGGGAATAACGGGACTCGATAAAGACCTTTGTTTCCAATTCCTCTTTTACGGAGTAAAAATACAGCAATAAAGGCTAAACTATAAAATGAAAACACTGTAAATATGGCTATGTCTGAAAGCCGATCAGGATTTCCTAGTGTCATCATTAAAATGGCGATAACGATCTGAAGAATTGTTGCCATTACAGGTGTTTGAAATTTAGGATGGATCATTGAAAATATTTTCGATCCAGGTAGTAATCCATTTTCCGCCATCGCAAACGGGATTCTTGGGAAAGATAATATTTTTCCATTTAGACAACCGAAAATGGAAATTAATATTCCAATCGTGATGAGGTTTCCACCCATTTTACCAAAAAGGAGTGCAGCGGCAGTGCTAGCGGCATTCGGCCCCAACTCGACAATTTTGCTTGCGGGTAATACGTGAAGCATGGCAATGTTTACAGTTAAATAGGCGACAATGACAATAAGAATCCCTGAAATAATGGCTCTTGGTAGCGTTTTACTTGGGTTCTTCATTTCTCCTGCCATATAACCAACATTCATCCACCCATCATACGCCCAAAGGGTTGCTAAAACTGCAGCACCCATACTGAAGGAGTGACTATCGCCACTTCCCATATTAAGGATATGAACATCTCCTTGGGAAATTCCAAATATAGCAATAAGCGCTATCGGGATCAGTTTTCCAATCGTTGAAATGTTTTGGATAAGACCCCCATACTGTGTTCCTAATAAATTCATGAAACCAAGGAAGATAATTGATATAATACCAATATATATATGACTACCATCTGAAAAACCAAATAGACCGGCTACCAATGAACCAAAATATAAGCTGAGTGCGCCCATAATGGCTGGTCCGTAAATGAGGGTTTGCACCCAACCACATAAAAAACCCCATAGTTTTCCATAAACTTCTTCAATATAGGCATAAAGTCCGCCTGTTTTCGGGATTTTAACACTGACTTCCGCAATCGTTAATCCGCTGGCAAGCGTGATTATTCCACCTATAATCCAAGCCCATAGCGCTATGGTAGAGTTTCCTGTAGCTGAAATTACGATTCCTGGTTTCATAAAGATTCCAGAACCGATTACAGTTCCAACAACTAATGAGGTAGCAACAGCAAAACCAATGTTTTTCTTTAGATGGATTTCATTTTTCATGTCCGTCTCCTATGCACAAATGTATTTCTTGTCTCAAGACGGATTATAACATGGATACTATCTTAATATAACTTTTTAGAAAATTATTATTTTTTAGGCTGTGTTAAAAGCTCAAGGTTGATTTTTTGCACAATGTTGATTGGAGTGGAAGGCGCGAAGACTCCTGCGGGAGCAGCGGGGCAGGTGAGACCCCACAGGCGCTTTAGCGCCGAGGAGGCTCACCGCCCGCCCCTAAGGTGCGCGAGTGCCTGGAACGGAAATCAACATTCTAGTTTAACAGAGCCATTTTTTTAAATGTAAAACTGAAGGATTAATATTCAAAAAAGGAGTCCTAATATATGCATTCATTAATATCTATATATCCACAAGCGGTGGATCACACGAAAAAAAAGGTTTTTGAAGATATCAATCATTATTTAGAAACAAAGGAAACACAGCCTTCCTATCAACAATTTAAACTCGATCGTACCCATTTTCTAGAACAAATTTGGGCAAATGTTTGGATAAATAAAGCCTCTAATGCCATTAATAAAAAAGAAAAAAAGGCTTATTTAAGTGAAAGAGGTTTTGAAGTAGAAGGGGTAGATCGAAAGCTTATTAATCAATTATTTCGAACTGAAATTAGAAACTACCAGCCATTTAATGTGTTCGATTGGGTTGATGGAATCTTTCTTCATCAGGAGATAAAATGGCAGGAGCAATATAACAAGGCTAGAATATATTTTGCTAAAAAAAGGGAAGATGCGCTGCTAGCTGAAAAAAGGCGAAATGTTGAAATGGAAATTGAAGAGGTAACCCAAGATATTTTAGAAAATGAATATCTCCATTTATATCTATATATTCGCCATTACGCTTCAAAACATTTACTAAAAGATATTGAGCAAAATCCTAAATATGATGTCTCCAAAAACTATCAACATGAAACTCTCACCGTTACTTCCGAACATTTTTATGTTGATGATTATCCACTCGTATCGGAATTTTTTGGGGAACTAACCGGAGCGATAGAGGAATCGCTACAATGGGGTCGAAGCTATTATGAATATGAGACCTATTATTCAATTTATGAAAATCTTATTACAGAATATCTTTTTGAAATAGCACCAGGATTTATTATGGAACGTCCATCCGAAATGGTTAAGTTGTTTGAGGACACCCTTAACAAAAAATTAACAGAATCAATATTAATGGAAATTATTTCTGATTCCCTAATTGAACTTGCGGAGGATTATACGGTCTATATTCAAGAGGAATATGTTTCTGATTTATTGAATCTTGAAAAGATCCCCTTTGATGAAGAGGTGCATCGCAAAATATTTGAACAGGATCAGAAACAACGGGACAAACGAAAGGCCGATGAACTAGCTGAAATTAGACGGAAAAAGCAGGAAGAAGCGCGGGTCATCGAAGATGTATTCGGACAAGAATACCGAACGAGTGTAGGGCAAAATATTCGGTTTGTTTTGCATATTGGTGAAACCAACACCGGGAAAACCCATCAGGCATTGTCAAGAATGAAGGAAGCAAAGAGTGGGCTATACCTTGCACCACTGCGACTGTTAGCGTTAGAGGTTTTTGACAAACTAAACGCTGAAGGTGTTCCCTGTTCATTAAAAACAGGCGAAGAGGAAAAATTGGTATTGGATGCCACCCATTTTTCTTGCACGGTCGAAATGTTTCACGAAAAAGATCATTTTGAGGTGATTGTTATTGATGAGGCTCAAATGATCGCCGACAAAGATCGTGGATTTTCTTGGTACAAAGCGATTTCAAAAGCAAATGCCAAAGAAGTCCATATTATCGGAAGTCGTAATATTAAAGAAATGCTCTTGCAATTATTGGGTGAATCGGAAATTGAAATTTACGAGTATAGCCGGGAAATTCCACTTGAGGTCGAACAGAAGGAATTTAATTTGGTCCATTCAAAAAAGGGAGATGCTCTTGTTTGTTTTTCAAGAAGAAAGGTCCTTGAAACGGCTTCGAAACTGCAAACTAAAGGGATTTCCGTTAGCATGATATACGGAAGCATGCCACCTGAAACAAGGAAAAAGCAAATTCAGCGTTTTATTGATGGAGAAACAACCAGGATTGTTTCTACTGATGCGATTGGGATGGGTTTAAATTTACCAATCCGGCGGATTGTCTTTTTGGAAAATGAAAAGTTTGACGGAACAAGAAGGAGACGCTTGACTTCCCAGGAAGTGAAACAAATTGCTGGTCGGGCAGGGCGTAAAGGGTTGTATAATATTGGAAAAGTGGCGTTTACCTCGGATATTATTAAAATGAAAAACCTTTTACACCAAGAGGATGAAACGGTCCTTATTTTTGCCATTGCCCCGACAAATGGTGTATTTGAACGATTTCAAAAATATTATCATGATCTTGGAACTTTTTTCGACCTTTGGGATAAGTTCAACAGCCCGAAAGGAACAAAAAAGGCTTCACTGGCTGAAGAACGTGAGTTATATGAGCTAATATGTCATACGGAAATTGAAGCAAGGCTCTCTATGATGGATCTTTATGGATTTTTACATTTGCCCTTTTCATCAAAGGAATTAGGATTAAAGCACCAATGGCTTAAGACTGTCCAAGCCCTGATTGAAGGAAATCCACTTCCAGAACCGGTCATCAAAAAGAGAACTCTAGAGGAACTTGAGCTGTCGTACAAAGCAATTGGACTTCATCTCCTGTTTTTATATCGCTTGGATAGACGGACAGAAGCGCTTTATTGGGAAAGGCTTAGAGAAGAGATTAGTAATGATGTCCATGAACATTTAAAGCATGAAGTAAAAAACTATAAAAGCAAATGTAAGCGGTGTGGAAAAACTCTTCCTTTTGATTTCCCTTATCCCATCTGTGATTCTTGCCATACCGTGCGCTATCGCAGAGATTATGATGATTACAATAGGTATTAAACGATTGACCATACTTTTTAACAAAAAGGTATGGTTTTTTTGTTTGGCTGTATTAAAGCTCAATGTTGATTTTTGACACAATGTTGATTGGAGTGGAAGGCGCGAAGACTCCTGCCGGAGCAGCGGGACAGGTGAGACCCCACAGGCGCAAAGCGCCGAGGAGGCTCACCGCCCGCCCCGCGGAAAGCGAGCGCCTGGAACGGAAATCAACAGACCTATAGAACAGTGTCGAGAGTTTCTCGACAGCTTGGTGGCGTGAAACGCCATATTAGTTTTGTATTGAAAAGAGAATTGAAAAATCAAGAAAAAAAGTTATTGTAATTTTCAGGAAATAACTTCCTTTCTGTATATCTCTCTGTTACAATGTTGAATAAAATAAAAAATTGTTTTATAACAGGCAGGAATCAGGTCAATGTTGGAGAAATAGTAAAAAGTTAGATAGAGACATAGAAAAATAGGGGATTTTAGGAGTAACACATAAATCCTTTTTACGGAGAATACAATGGTTTAGGTTGTCTAGATTTCTCGAAGCCAACCTAGTCAACATGAAGATATTTTTAAACATTGAAAGGTAGGAAAAAATAATGAATGAATATGTTGAGAACGGTAATCTAAAAATTGCTTCCGTACTTTATGATTTTGTGAATTCTGAGGTGCTTCCTGGAAGTGGTCTTTCAAAGGATGCATTCTGGACAAACCTTGAAAAATTGATTGATGAACTATCTCCAGAAAATAAAGCATTGTTAGCACGACGTGATGATTTTCAAAAAAAGATTAATTCATGGCATTTGGAAAATAAAGGTGAATACGACTTTGACAAAAATAAAGAATTTTTACAGGAAATTGGTTATCTTGAGCCAAAACCTGAAGAATTCAAAATTTCAACGGACAATGTGGATGATGAGATTGCTTTACAAGGCGGACCACAGTTAGTCGTACCAATTAATAATCCTCGTTACGCAATCAATGCAGCAAATGCACGTTGGGGAAGTCTATATGATGCTCTTTACGGAACCGATGCCATTAGTGAGGAAAATGGAACAGAACGAAGGAAGGGATATAATCCACTCCGTGGTGCCAAAGTTATTACATATGGAAAGGGATTCCTTGACCAAGCGGTGCCACTTGCAAATGCATCACATAGTGACGCTGTAAAGTATTCCATTATTAACAAGGATTTATTGGTTAAACTGAGTAATGGTGAGACAGTTGGATTAAAGGATCCATCTAAATTAATAGGCTATCAAGGCCAGGCAGAAGAGCCTGTTGCACTCCTTTTGAAAAATAATAGAATCCATTTGGAAATTCAAATTGATCGAAACCATCCGATTGGAAAAGCTGATTCTGCAGGTGTGAAGGATATCCTTCTAGAAGCCGCAATCACGACAATTATGGATTGTGAGGATTCTGTTGCCGCAGTTGATGCTGAAGATAAGGTAGAAGTATACAGAAGTTGGTTGGGATTAATAAAAGGCGACATTGCAGCGACTTTTGCAAAAGGAAAAGGAGAAATGGTTCGGACACTCAATCCTGACCGCGTATATAAAACGGTTAATGGCGGAACGATTTCACTATCAGGACGCTCACTTATGTTTATCAGAAACGTGGGTCATTTAATGACAAGCAATGCCATTTTAGATAAAAATGGCCATGAAGTTCCAGAAGGGATTTTGGATGGAGTGTTCACAAGTTTAATTTCTAAGCACGAAATATTAGGGAATAGCAAATATAAAAACTCAGTAAAAGGTTCAATCTATATTGTTAAACCCAAAATGCACGGTTCAGAAGAAGCGGCATTTGCGAATAAACTTTTCGGACGGATTGAAGATTTGATAGATCTTAAGCGAAATACGATAAAAATCGGTGTAATGGATGAGGAACGCCGCACATCATTAAACTTGAAAGCATGTATTCGAGAGGTAAAAGAAAGGGTAGCATTCATCAATACTGGATTCTTAGACCGAACTGGTGATGAAATGCATACATCAATGGAAGCAGGTCCAATGATTCGTAAAGGTGATATGAAAACCTCCGTTTGGTTGAATTCTTATGAAAAATCAAATGTTTTTGCTGGTCTTGATTGTGGACTGCAAGGTCGTGCCCAAATTGGTAAAGGAATGTGGGCAATGCCTGATTTAATGGCCGGCATGCTTGAACAAAAAATTGGTCATTTAAAAGCGGGTGCCAATACAGCGTGGGTGCCATCACCAACCGCAGCAACCTTACATGCCACTCACTATCACCTAATAGATGCATTAGAAGTTCAAAACAAATTAAAGAAAGAATCAACAGACCTTGTTGATGGAATTCTTCAGGTTCCTGTGGAGCAAAATCCACACTGGACTTCAGAAGAGATCCAACAAGAGTTAGATAATAATGCACAAGGGATCCTAGGTTATGTCGTTCGTTGGGTGGAGCAAGGGGTTGGATGCTCAAAAGTTCTTGATATTAATAATATTGGATTAATGGAAGACAGGGCTACACTCCGTATTTCAAGTCAGCATATCGCGAACTGGTTACACCATGGTATTTGTACGAAGGAACAAGTTGTTGAGACTTTACAGCGTATGGCAAAGGTGGTTGATCAACAAAATGCTGGTGATGCTGCTTATCGTCCAATGGCTCCTAACTTTGAAGATTCTGTGGCGTTCCAAGCGGCATCAGATCTAATATTCTTAGGTTATAGTCAACCAAGTGGTTATACTGAACCCATTTTACACCGACGTCGTATTGAAGCTAAGGCAAAATTTCAAGCGCAAAAGGTCCAATAATAACGCAATAAAGTAGTGGGAAATGCGCCAATGTGCCCTGGGTAAAAACCTAGCACATTGGCTTCGTTTTTTTATAGAGATGCTGTTTTTAAGCTCAATTTTGATTTTTTGCACAATGTTGATTGGAGTGGAAGGCGCGAGACTCCTGCGGGAGCAGCGGGACAGGTGAGACCCCGCAGGAGCTTAGCGACGAGGAGGCTCACCGCCCCGCGGAAAGCGAAGCGCCTTGAACGGAAATCAACATTCTAGATCAACAGAGCCTATAGAGAAAAAGGAAGAGTGGAGAAATTTATGAGTAGATTTGCAGTGTATCTTAATATGATTAGACATATTCAGCTGTCGATGTTCCCAGGCAACAACAACCTAGTACAGGGGGGCTGGTGAAATGAGAATTGGGTTTATTGGAACAGGAGTAATGGGGAGCAGAATGGTGCGGAAATTGCTACAAGCAGGATACCAGGTGATGGTCTATAATCGATCCCCAGAAAAGGCCAAGGCCCTGTCAGGACTAGGTGCCCTCAGAAAAGAGGATATTGCCTCTTTAGCACGTAAATCAGATGTAATTTGTACGTGCCTACCAATGCCAAAAGATGTATCCGATGTCTATTTAGGATCCGATGGTGTGCTAGAAAATGCAAAACCACATACTATTTGCCTAGACTTTACTACGGTAGGAACTGAAACGAGTCGAGCAATTTTTTCAAAAGCATTGGAAAAAGGGATCGGTTATTTGGATGCCCCAGTTAGCGGTGGACCTGAAGGTGTTGATCAAGGAACGCTAACAATCATGGTAGGCGGTGGAATGTCAGCATTTTTGAAAATCGTTCCAATTCTCGAGGTTCTTGGGGAAAAAATCGAATATTTAGGGCCGAGTGGGTCTGGGAGCACAGCAAAATTGATCAATCAGTACCTTGTCGCTGTGCATTCTATCGCCGCTTCAGAAGCTATGGTAGCAGGGACTGCCTTAGGTCTTGATTCCGAACAGCTTTACCGGCTACTAAAAGTAAGCTATGGTGATAGTCGAATATTAAGACGGCATATGAATCAGTTTGTCCTTGACCGGGAGTTTGAACCTGGAGGAGCAATGAAATATTTGCATAAAGATGTCGCACTAGCCAATAACCTATTTGAACAAGCTGGTCTGAAACAGTTTTTAGGACGTATTGCTGAACAATCATTTGCTGGGGCAATGGAACAGGGGTTGTCAGAGAATGATATGTCTGCGATTATTAAACCACTGGAAAAAGAATGCAACGTGGTTGTTAGTAGAAGAGGGTTTAATTAACCGAGTACCTTAAATGGACAGCTTATTTTGATAATAAGCTATTTTTGGTGAGATCTCCTATCGCTAAAGATTAGTTTTTATTCACAATGTTTGGTAATCTGAATGAAAGAAATCATATAGAAATGGGGAATGTGTATTATGGGAAAAGGTTTAACTGGGAAAAGAATTGTCATTGCTGGCACAAGGAAAACGGATGAAATTACAGCATTAATTGAGAAACAAGGGGGATCTGCTGTCGTTCGACCTTTACAGGGAACCGTATTTTTGGCAGAAAAAGAGGTAGAACCAGATCTGCGAAAGTTTGTTCACGATGGAGCAGATTGGGTTATTTTAACAACAGGTATTGGAACCGATACCCTGATCGACCTTGCTGCTAAAATGGGTATTCAAGATAGATTTTTGAAAATTATTAATGAAGCAAAAATTGCTTCGCGGGGCTATAAAACATTAGCCGTTATCAAGCGATTAGGAATTACGCCTGTTGCTGTTGATGACGATGGTACCAATAGAGGGCTTGTTCGAGCTCTAGAGAAGATTGATTTTACAGGAAAAAGAGTCATGGTACAGCTTCATGGAGAAGCGGCTCCAGCTTTAATCCGTTTTCTAGAAAAGAAGGGTGCGGTAGTGCAACAAATATTACCCTATCAACATACTCCCCCTCAAGTGGAAACAGTCGAACAATTATGCCAAGAGCTCCTACATAACGAGGTAGATGCTGTTTGTTTTACAACGGCTATTCAAGTGAAATCACTGTTTGATTATGCAAGAGATAATGGATACATAAATGAAATTGTAAACGCCTTTAATACCAACACGGTTGCTGTTGCGGTTGGGAAAATTACCGCAGAGGCGATTAGAGAGGAAGGAATCGAGAGGTTAGTTGCTCCTGAGATAGAACGGATGGGTGCAATGGTTATTGCATTGTCTCACTATTATGAGGAAGAGGCTAAAGTCAAATAATTCAGGTAATCGACGGTGAACACTTAGTGTTCGCCGTTTTCAATTTGGAGAATAATTAAGACCCAATCTTTGTTTCATAATTCAATAAACTTTCGTTATTTATGATGGGAAATTTACCAAAATAATCTATTATTAAGATATAGGAAATGTGCATTAATGAACATGGTTTGGATTTTGTCTGTTCATGAGAAAAATAGAAAGAAGGGTTTAATGTGACTAATCTTATAGTCTATTGCTCGTCGCATGGAACTACAGCAAAAGCTGCGCAGTTATTAGGTGAGAGCCTCGTTGGTAAGGTCGAATTGGTTGATTTAAGCAAGCATAAAAACCCAGATTTAACACCTTACGATGCGGTGATCATTGGCGGTTCAATCCATGCGGGAATGATACAGCGAAAGTTGAAAAAATTTATTACCATGAATCACGATACTTTATTAACCAAAAAAACCGGGTTCTTTCTTTGTTGTTTCCGCGAGGGTGCTGAAGCAAAAACCCAGTTTGAAACTGCCTTCCCACAGGATTTACGCACTCAAGCAGTTTCAGATGGCATATTTGGAGGGGAGTTCATTTTTTCAAATATGAACTTCTTTGAAAAGCAAATTATTAAAAAGGTTGCTGGTGTATCCTCTGACCAATCTAATTTAGATATTACTGCTATTAAGGAGTTTGCCGACAGGTTTAATCATGCTTCTTAAAGATTGTGTTATGGGAGTCTAATACTAAAAGGTGGTAAGCGAATATGAAATCAAAAAAAACCATTAGTATCCTGGTGCTTTGTATTGTTGCATTATCAATTATTGCGTCTTCGTACGGAGCTTTTTCTAGTCAGGGCCCAGGTGAACATGAATTTACTTCACTACAAGGACTCACTGTATCGATTTATGGTAAAGGATTATACAAGAATGATAGTGTCGATATGGCTGTACAAGCAAGGGCCCAGGATGTTATTACCTTAGTGCTTGGAGTACCATTACTACTCGTATCGCTGTATTTATTTAGGAAAGATTCATTAAAAGGAAGGCTGTTACTTGCGGGAACTTTGGGGTATTTCTTGTATACCTATGTTGATTACACTTTTTATGCCATGTATAATTCTTTCTTTTTATTGTTTGTAGCCCTGATGTCACTTAGTTTTTTTGCGTTTATTTTAACGATGATGTCATTTAATCTTAAAGCATTAAGTGCTGCTTTTACTCAAAAGCTTCCGGTTAAATTTATTGCGGGTGTTTTGTTGTTTTTAGGAGCTGTTGTGGGATTAATGTGGCTGGCCAGGATTGTGCCTCCAATATTTCAAGGAAAACCGAATTTAGGATTACAACATTACACCACTTTAGTGGTTCAGGCACTTGACCTGGGAATATTATTACCCACCTCAGTTATTGCAAGTGTGTTGTTGATAAAAAGAAATCCATTTGGCTATCTCTTGTCTACTATTCTTATAGTAAAAATGATCACGCTTTTAAGTGCCTTAACAGCAATGATCATTGGTCAGGCAATTGCGGGTATTCATATGAGCGTTGTAGAAATGTCAATTTTCCCCTTGTTTAATTTGATCACAATTGTAAGTATAGTCCTGATTTTGAAAAATATTAATGAGAATGGATATAATGATGTGAGCGCTCCGATTGTTGGATAAATTCTCCGAAAAAGGCCAATATCCATGTTTTAATGGATATTGGTTCTTTTTTGTAAAATTATTGGATGTAGACTAGAAGACGGACACGTAGAATTGGTCATTTGTTATAATGACAATTATATATAAAAGAGGACGTGTCTTTAGTGGGGAAACATTTTGATAACGAATATAAAATGCAAATAGCTCAACTAGTAGTGGATGAGGGCAAAAAGGCTACTCAGCTGGCAAGGGATCTAGATATTCCTATTGGAACAATTAGAAACTGGATACAAGTTTATAAGAGTAAAAAGAATGAAGGTTTTGTAGGTAGTGGAAACTTATCGCCTGATGTGAAGGCAGTTAAAGATCTTGAAAAGCAAATTAAGGATCTTCAGGAGGAAAACGCAATCTTAAAAAAGGCTATGCACATTTTCACGAAAAGCCCGATGTAATTTATGAGTTTATTAAGAATCACCAGCACGAGTTTCGTGTAGTGAAGATGTGCAGTGTTTTTGGTGTTTCTAAAAGTGGGTATTATGATTGGCTCAAACGAGACGAAAGCGAGCAGAGGATGGCCCGTAAAAGACTTACTGAGGAAATCAAAAATATATACTATAAATCTAAGAAGCGATACGGAAGCATTAAAATTACACGAGAACTACGTAAGACAGGATTTTCTGTATCAGAACGCCACGTTCAGAGGATCATGACAGAGGAAGGAATGAAATCCATAACAGCTCAGAAGTTCAAAGCTACGACCAATTCAGACCATGATAAGCATATTTATCCAAACCTTCTTGAACAAAACTTTAAGACATCTGGACCAGGAGTGGCGTGGGTATCTGATATCACCTACATTTGGACACGCCAAGGATGGTTATATTTGGCCAGCGTTATGGATCTTTATTCACGAAAAATCATCGGGTTTTCTATGAGCAGTCGTATGACCAAGGAACTGGTAATACAAGCGCTGGAACGAGCTGTGAGGCACCAGCCTCCTAAAAAAGGTCTGATCCACCATTCGGATCGGGGTAGCCAGTATGCATCTAAAGAGTATACAAAGATATTAAAAGACGCTGAAATACCAATAAGCATGAGTGGAAAAGGCAACTGTTATGACAATGCTTGCATTGAGTCATTCCACAGCGTAATTAAAAAAGAGCTCATATTTCACAAGGACTACAAAACGCGTAAGGAAGCAAAGAGCAGTATATTCGATTACATCCTGAGTTTTTATAATTCATGGCGAATCCACTCCACTTTGGATTATTCCACGCCAAATGAATTTGAAAAAGCCTATTATTTAAAAAACGAAGCTGCTTGATTCTAATAATTCCCCTCTCTGCTTTGTGACAAATCTGAAAGATTGTCACAAGGTGGAGAGGCCACCAAGCGGTAGCGCGGTAGAGGTTCCAAAAAGAAAAAAGCTAATATTTATGTCCGTTTTCTTGACGGAGGTCCATTATTGTTCTATTTTGAACCTTTTTTGATAGTGAGCTAGCGTAATCAGAGGAAAAATATAGCGGTAGCTGTGATAGTGAATATAAAAACCACCTGCCATTCCTTGCCCTGCGGGATAGGAAGTCGTCCAATCATCCTTTTCAATATTTTGAAGTAGATATTGGATACCTGCTTGGATGTTTGTGGTAGGTTGAGATGAGGCGGCAATCAAGGCATCCAATGCCCAGGCAGTATCAGTGAGAGTACTTGTGCCAAGAGGAACAAAATTCCCATTATTATCACTTTTACAAGATTCGCCCCAGCCTCCATCAGAATTTTGGACACTTTCAAGCCATTTCATTGCCTTTTTTATCGAATGATGTTTTGATGAGACTCCAATTGCCTTCAGGCCGGTAACAGCTGCCCACGTACCATAAAGGTAACAAATGCCCCAGCGCCCATACCACGAACCATTTTCCTCCTGTTGTTGCAATAACGATTCTAATCCCTTATTAATCATTGGACTATTTTTGGTTAGCTTCGTATAGGAACCAAAGAACTCCAGTGTTCTCCCTGTTAAATCTGCAGTTGAAGGGTCTGATAAGAAAAATTCTACTTTTTTGATTGGCAACCATTTAAGCCAATTTTGATTAATATTCCGTTCAAATGCTGACCATCCACCATCATCGTTTTGCATCGGTACCAGCCATTGAATTCCCTTACCCCAAGCTATTCTATAGCGGGCATCCACTTTAACTTTTCTGGCTATCGCTCTTAATGTGGCGGTCGTATCATCTACATCAGGGTTGATCGTATTCACATCAGAAAAACCCCATCCACCTGGCAAACCATTTGGAGCATGAATCCTCCAATCACCATATTTATTTTGTTGACGGGACAGCAAATAATCGTTTGCTTTTTCCACCATCGAATCGGAAGGAGATAGACCGGTTTCCTGTAAAGCGTAGCTAATTAAAGACGTATTCCAAACGTTAGCGGTCGTATATTGTATGTGAGTATGTCCGTTTATTTTCGTTTTCATTGCTTTTAATCCATCTACGGCTTTCACAATGATTGGATCATCTTTTCTATGGCCGAGAGCTAGTAAGGCAAAAATCATCAGAAAGGTTGAACTAAAATAACTATAAAAAGTCCCATCAGGCTCAATTCGGTCGAGCATATATTGTTTTGCACTTAGAATGGCTTGTTTATGAAGACGCTCGGGTAATCCAATCAAGCTTTTCACCCCCTGATAAATGGCGGAATGTAACGACCGCCACTCCTGTGAACGATTCCAACCAAAATTATCATCCATTCTCCCGAGTAATAGATCAGAAAGATCAGGGCTCTTTTCTGTCCGAATCTTAAACTTTTTATTAGCCAAAATCATAATTGGACTGAGATTGGCTCTCCCATATACAGAAAAGCTAAAGAAATTTAATGGAAAAGTAACTGGGAGTAGCATGAGTTCTACAGGAAGTGGAAAAAAAGTGGGCCATTTATATTGCCCGGTTAAGGCAAGCATAATCTTTGCTAGCTGATGGATATTGTCTAACCCACCCCTTGCTAAAATAAATCGCTTGGCTGCCTGGATCCTATCATCAGTTTCTTGATAATAACCTGAATATAGGAGGCTATAATACGCTTCTGTAGTTGAAGTGATATTTCCGTCTCCTTCATCATGAAAAAGCTTCCAGGCTCCATTTTTCTCTTGTTTACTTAATAGTCTTTCAGCAAGTTCCTGGATTAATTCCTCGTCATCTATCTCCAATGTTCTTAATAAGATAATCATATAGGAGTCTGTTGCGACCCCTGTTTCAAATGGGTAAGCCCAAGATCCATCGAACGATTGATCTTTTCGGAAAATGTCAATTAACCTTTGAATCTCTTTTTCTACATTTAATTTCTTCAATTGCCCTATCACTCCCAGCTTTTTGGCTTTTAACCAAAGATATTCTGAGGAAAAGTAGCGCATTACATAAAGGGAGGTATGTAAGATTTTTTTTCTGAAAAAAAATCAAAATAACCCACAGCTTCCCACCAACCTTCTGGAGATAAAGGAGGAATTAAAAAGAAAAAGTAAACAACCTCATAATATGCCATTTCAAGCACTAAACCTTTCGAGCGAAGAACAGAAGCTAATCCAACGTATTAACATCCAAACAAGCCTCCTGAATAAAAATAATGTGACAAGAACGAAGGCATACCTAGATTTTTATCAAGCCCATCCCGAAATACATTGGGCATTTTTGGGTCATATGGTATCAAGAAATGGCGGCTGGAACATGACGGATTTGCGAGGAGATCTGCTTTCTGGGTTATTGACGAAGAACGAGAAGAAATCGTATTTTGCCTTTTTAGAAAGAGGGAATTGGTTAATTTTTCAAGATGCTTATCCGCAATTTTTGCTTTATGAAGAGAGTCTGGCGAGAAAAAAATCGTTGTTTTACCTTTTAACCCATTTTCAAGTATCAACTTTTATGGAAACAATTTGGAATCATTTTTTCCTTCATCAGGATCGCTTTATTTTAACGGTGGCTTTGATTATTAACGAACAAAGTTATTTAGAGAAAAGGGTGGTCCAGCACCCTGTTTATAAAAAAGAGGTATTTGATACACTCGAATTTAAGCTTCAAGACCTTTTCTCCTTCACGCATATCCTTTTTCCATATAGGAAGGGAGGTAAGGTTCGTTTAGTCGGTCAAGTGCTTAGACATTTTGATAGTGTGAATGAACGGATAAAATTGGGGAAACGCCTCTATTCGTTACTTTTTCAAAATAAGTTTCAGCTACATCACTGCCAAAAATGGGCGAATTCGCAGCCACATACAGGATCCCGACAAGACTATTGGCCACATCTCTTTCATCATGTGAAGGAAGGCGTACCAAGTAAGGGGTATCAATTACGGCTATATTCTTGCCGAATTAAACCGGGTGCAGCAAGGTTCTTTAGCCCTGAACTACTATTTACTTGGAAGGACGTAGCCCATCCCGCAGCTGAAGCGGGTGATTGGTTTCATGATTGGCAGGTAATTGATTATTTCAAAAAAAAAGATCAGGATGAAAACGTTGACGGGGAGATTGAAAATGAATATTGTAAAGCAATTGAAAATCTTGAACTGGCGAACATGGCGAAAAAGGCACTTTCAATATTGGAATAAGAAATTTGCAGAGGTTTTTCCGACCATCATATTAGGAACTTTGATTGGTACGTATTTGGACCTTTATTTTGTAGGGAAGCAATTCTATTCTTTTCCAGCGAGGCCAATGCCTGAAATTTTCACAGTGAATGTTTTATTAACTTTGCTCGGTTTACCGATCTTTATTTTATTTTTTCTATTTATGGCAAAAAGATTGACTGTTTGGGGGAGAGCGGGGTTTATTTTGATATTAAGTCTGTTTGGGTCCATTTTAGAAAAGTTAGCGGAAGAAATGGGGTTATTTGTTCATTCCATTCACTGGAAACATTTTTATACCTTTTGGGGGTATTTCATTTACATGGTGGTCCTATTATCTTTCCACCTGCTTACAAAAAGTAGGGATGAATCGAAGTGAAAAATAACCGAGCAACCCCATAGCAGCTCGGTTTTTAATGCCTATTTTTGGCTAAGCTTGCTGACAAATTCCTGCACCATTGGAACGGAAACATAAAGGCGTTCAGGCAAGTTTTCGATTTTATTGGATAATTTATTCATTTTCTTTGTCACTTCATTAATTTTTTCTGTTGAAAAAGGCTGTCCCTGTTTACATAATGTGCATGCCTCATCAATATAAGCCTCACGTTGTTGTTCTAATAGTACAAAATCGTTAAGTATTTGATTTTGTCCATTCACGTGTTTCGATATCGCTTTATGTACACTCATTTCCGTCACACTCCAATATTTTTCATAAGTTCTTTTATTATATACTAACAAGTCCTTTAACTTAAATAAAAAGAACACAACGGTTGTGTTGGCAAATATACCACAAAATTTCCCTGAAACAGGCTATTTACCCAAGAATTTTATAGTCAAATGCATATTCTTTAGTGTGTTGTATAAAAGAGGAGGGATTCTTGTGAATAATGAATTACCATTTGCATCTCCAATAGAACAAGGTGATGAGAGAATTTTTGGGCGCCCATTTGGTCATTTTGGCGGATTTGGCTTCGGAAGACCGTTTGGCTTCGGGAGACCGTTTGGATTTGGCCGACCATTTGGTTTTGGCTTCGGTCGACCTTTTGGCTTTGGTTTCGGTGGACCCTTCGGCTTTGGCTTCGGAGCACCGTTCCTTGGTGGATTAGTGGCAGGTTCTTTGCTTAGTCCGCTAGCTTATGGTGGATATGGATATGGTTATCCGTATGGCTATGGATATGGTTATGGGTACCCATATTGGTGATAAGTTAATTAAACCCGATTAAAAATAATAGTATAAGTGGTGAATTAAAAAAATGGCGAGTTCAAACCGTTACAGTTTGCTCGTCATTTTTTTCATTTATTGATTCTTTAGTGAGAAAGTTGCTTTTATCATTTAGTTTAATCCTTTTCTTGCCTAAAATATATGATGGAAGTTTTCAAGGATGAATAGCTTCCAATTGCAGCATATCCGTAAAAGAACCCCATAAATATTCCAGTAGTAAAATGTCCACGATGGCTAATGAAAATAGAAATGATTAGCCCAATCACCACGGAAATTGTGGGGACATAGATTTTTGGTACTTTCGCTAGTATTTTTATAATCTGAGTAACGATGATAATAACTGGAACAGCAATCACAGCATCCCAAAAATTAGTATGGATAACAGGAAACCCCATCTTTAATCCCTCCTATGGTCATTTTAACCAAATATCCCCATGATATTTCACCTTTCAAACATGTTTTGGTTCATTACTCATAAGTTAATAACAGGGAGAAAATATAGTTTTCGTCCTTATTACTCACGATTTCTGCAGAATAGGAAGGATGAAACCTGTGCATGTAATTGGAAAAAGTATTATTCGAAAGGAAGCCTATGAAAAGGTAACCGGTAAAGCAAAATATACGAATGACTTTGAAACGATAGATATGCTGCATGCTAGGTTGGTTACTAGTCCTTATGCTCATGCCAAAATTATTGATATTGATTTAAAGGATGCTCTAAACATAATTGGTGTTCGGGCAATTATTACTGGCGAAAACCTACCGCTTACTGGTGAGGATATTCGTGATCGGCCGCCGATTGCCGTAGATCGAGTGAGATACCATGGAGAAGTAGTTGCAGTTGTTGTTGCTGATAATCTAGTAAGTGCCAAACAAGGAATCGATGCAATTAAAGTGAAATATGAGCCTTTGCCAGTTGTGAACTCTCCAACTCAAGCGTTACAAAGTGATGCTCCTCTTGTCCACGAACACCTAGGTCAATACGAAAAAAGTGAAGGAATCTACCCAGAACCGGGCACCAATATTGCCCATCGGACCAAAATCCGTAAAGGTGACATCCATATAGGGTGGAATGATAGTGAAGTGACAATCGAAGAAAAATTCTCTATTCGACCTTCAGACCACGTTGCAATGGAAACAAGGTGTTCTTTTGCCGAAATTCATAGTAACGGAGACGTGGAAATTACTTCCTCTTCTCAAGCCCCCTTCATGATAAAGCGATTGATTGCTGATTATTTTAACCTGAAGACTGGGAAAGTCATTGTACATACCCCTTTGGTTGGAGGGGGATATGGAGGGAAAGCTCCCGTTCAGTTAGAAATCCTTGCCTATCTTGCCTCAAAAGCTGTTAACGGAAGATTAGTGAAGTTGGCGAATATTAGGGAGGATGATATGCTGACGTCTCCTTGTCATGTTGGGCTTGATGCCACGATTAAGCTAGGATGTTCGAGGGATGGGATGTTAAAAGTAGCGGAGATTGTTTATTTATTTGATTCAGGAGCCTACTCTGATAAAGCGATTGACTTAAGTCGGGCTGGAGCTGTTGATTGTATCGGTCCATACCGGGTTGACCATATTTGGTGCGACTCCTTATGCGTCTATACGAACCATCCATACCCAGGCCCATTTAGGGGATTTAGTCATTCCGAAGTATTGTTTTGTTTTGAGCGATCGATGGATATATTGGCCAAAAAACTTAGGATGGATCCTCTGGAACTCCGCAGCAAAAACGCTATTAAACCAGGTGATACAACTCCAACTCAATTTATCTTGAATTCAAGTACTGTAGGAAATTTACCAAAATGCATTAGTAGATTAAAAGAATTATTTCATTGGGATGAAGGTCAAGTTTTTGATCTCGGCAATAACAAAGTAAGAGCAAAGGGGATTAGTTGCATATGGAAAACTTCAACGATTGACCCTAACGCAGGATCTGGTGCGATAATAACCTTCAATAAGGATGGGAGCCTCAATTTGATGTCGGGGGTTGTGGAAATCGGAACTGGAACAAAAACGGTTTTGGCGCAAATCTTAGCTGAAAGGCTGAATATGGATGTAAATAAAGTTCATGTTCAAATGGAAGTAGACACCCGAAACACTCCTGAGCACTGGAAAACAGTAGCTAGCCGCGGTACGTTTATGGCAGGAAGAGCGGTGTTGGAAGCTGCAGAGGACGTGATCGTTCAACTGAAAAAGATTTCCTCTACTGTTTTACGTGTGCCAATTGAGGATTTAGAGGTCGCTGATAGCAAAGTATTTGCAAGGGATGATCCAAAAATCAGCCTTGATTTTGTCGATATCGTATACGGTTACACCTATCCCAATGGGAATTCGATTGGGGGGCAAATAATTGGGCGGGGAAATTATATATTAACCCAAATGGTTAATCTTGATAAAGAAACTGGGACTGGAAGACCTGGGCCTGAATGGACTGTATGCGCTAACGGAGTCGAAATTGAATTAGACAAAAGGGATTATACTTATAAAATTCTTAAAGCGATTTCGGTGGTCGATATTGGGAAGGTTCTTAATTATAAAGGAGCAGTTGGTCAAGTAATTGGTGGGATGAGCATGGGGCTATCCTATGCGGGGAGGGAGACTTTTATTTTTGACAGAGAAGGGCGAGTATTAAATCCTCAATTAAGAACCTATCGTCCGATCCGTTTTGGCGAACACCCAGAGTATGTTGCCGATTTTGTTGAAACGCCACAAATTGATGCCCCATATGGCGCTCGAGGGGTTGGCGAACATGGATTAATCGGGATGCCTGCGGCACTTGGTAATAGCTTATCAACTGCTTTAGAAACGTCGTTTCACCATTTACCTCTCATTCCGGAATTACTTTGGCGGGTAAAGGAAGGAGGCGGGGTGGTTGATTACTGGTAGAATCGATTATTATAAACCAACGACCATGCACGAGGCACTCCAGTTATATAATTCGATAAAAAACAAACAGCCTATTTATTATTCGGGAGGAACCGAAATTATCACTCTCGGTAGGTTAAATTTAGTTCAAACGGGTGGCTTAATTGACATTAAGGGAATTTCAGAATGTGATATTTTTGAAATACAGGACGATTTCTTAATTACAGGAGCAGCAATCCCCTTAACTGAAGTGGAGGAAAAAAACTTTTTCCCCCTACTTTCATGTGCTTCGAGTGAAATTGCTGACCGAACAGCCAGAAATAAGATCACAATTGGGGGGAATATTTGTGGGCGAATTTATTATCGTGAAGCAATTTTACCCTTCCTATTAGCAGACAGTCTAGTGATAATTGCAGGTCCTAATGGTTTAAAATCGGTTTCGATTCATTCAGTATTTGACCAATCCCTTCAATTACAGGAAGGGGAGTTTCTTGTTCAAATCTTAACAGAAACTCAATATTTGCACTTGCCTTTTATCTGTATAAAGAAGCGTCAACAGTGGGAAACAGGATATCCACTTGTAACAGTTGCCTGTTTGAAAAAGGGAGATGAACTTAGATTTGCCTTTAGTGGAGTATGTCCTTTTCCATTTCGTACACAGGAGGTTGAAACAGAATTAAATAATCGAGGGCTGCCGTATTCTACTAGAGTCAAAAATGCACTAGAAAAATTCCCATCACCTATCCTCAATGATGTAGAAGGTTCTAAAGAGTACCGATTATTTGTCCTGAAAAATATATTGAATGACATCCTTATGACTATGGAGGGGGAATAATTGCTTTATTCGGAAAATAAAAAACAGGATGCGAAATTCAATATCAATGGTGAAATTCGGGAGACCATGATAAGACCAACCGACATCCTATTATTTGTATTGCGAAATAATTTCGGACTAACAGGTTCAAAGCCTGGTTGCTTGAATGGCGATTGTGGTGCTTGTACGGTGATCGTGGATCAAACACCCTATAAGTCATGCATAATGTTGGCGGTTGAAACATTGGGAAAAAGTATTATTACGATTGAAGGATTGCAAAATGCTCCAATCCAAAAAGCATTTGTTGACAAATTTGCCTTTCAGTGTGGTTACTGCACGTCAGGGTTTATCATGAATTGCCATGCTTTATTAACGGAGCATCCTCACCCAACCCCTGATGTGGTTAAGGAATGGTTGGAATCTAATATTTGTCGATGCACAAGCTATAAGGAAATTGAAGATGCCTTATGGAGTGTGATTGGCGATCAAGGATAACATTAAAATAAATAATATCTATTTAAAGAACTTCGATTATCAGGAGTTCTTTTTTATAGGCACTTTTCTAAAAGATTGTTGTTTTATTAATAGGTTTTTGGAAATCAACCACACTTCTCTTTTAGTAAATGGCAACAAATTTACGAAAACAGCATTTTATATAATAAATAAAAATATATATATGGAAATTTTTTACAAAGAAACTATTTTTAAATAGTTCTTTATTTTGTCATAAAAAGTTTACATTCACTTTTCTCCATTGAAAACAAATGTTATATACTATATATTAATAGGTATAACACATTTAGATGTTTACCTTATATATGCCTCACATTTATATAGGGTAAGAGGGTGGTGGACTCTATTAAGCTTACTAAACGGCAACAAGAAATACTTCAAATTGTGAAGGAAGATGGACCTATTCCTGGAAATCAAATTGCAGAAAAGCTTTCGTTAACGAGAGCAACTCTTAGGCCGGATCTGACTATTTTAACGATGGTTGGAAATCTAGAAGCGAGACCAAGGGTTGGCTATTATTATAAGGGCCCTGAACTAGAACATCACTCAGATTGGTTTGCAACCCATTTTGTGAATCAATATAAGGCCCATCCAATTGTCATTAAAAAATCTACGTCAGTTTATGATGCAATTGTCCAGATTTTTTTAAAGGATGTTGGAACGCTTTATGCAATCAATCCGAGAGGACATCTTGCTGGGGTCATTTCAAGGAAGGACCTACTGAGAGCATCAATTGGTAATCGTAATCTTCAGGAGTTACCAGTAAGTGTAATTATGACAAGGATGCCAAACATTATCACGATTAGGCCAGAGGAGACTCTTCTTGAAGCTGCTAAGAAAATGATTGAGTATCATGTTGACTCACTACCTGTTGTTCAAGAAATTGATGATAAAACCCATACATACAAAGTGATTGGAAGGATCACCAAAACGACCATTTCACGAGCATTTCTTGAAATAAATAACATTTGAATTTCAACATGAGAAGGGAGACCAGAATTTGGAGCATAAAGAAATTGTCTACATTATTTCCGATTCGGTCGGAGAAACTGCAGAACTTGTTGTGAAAGCGGTTGCCACTCAATTTAATGGTGGCTATGTGGAAATCAGACGTAATGCGAATGTCGAAGATTTTGAAGATATTGAAGATGTATTGATTATGGCTGCCCAAAGTAATTCTATTATTGCTTATACGATCGTTATTCCAGCATTAAAGGAATATTTAGATAAACGGGCACGAGAGGAAGATATTACTGCGGTTGATCTGCTTAATCCGCTAATTGATGCCTTTACGCATAAGTTTAGTAAAGGGCCAAAACATCAACCAAAATTAATGAGGCAGTTGGATGATGATTACTTCCGAAAAATTGAAGCGATAGAGTTTGCGGTGAAATATGATGATGGCCGCGACCCGCGTGGGATTCTTTTTGCAGACATTGTTCTGGTAGGCGTATCAAGAACGTCAAAAACACCACTTTCTATGTATCTAGCGCATAAACGATACAAAGTGGCCAATGTTCCTTTGGTACCAGAGGTTCCACCACCTGAGGAATTATATAAAATTCCTAGGAACAAATGTGTGGGACTTATCATTACCCCAGATAAATTGAATATTATCCGAAAGGAACGCTTAAAAAACCTTGGTTTAACCTCCGAGGCGAACTATGCAAGCTTCGAGCGAATACTTGAAGAATTAGATTACGCAGAAAAGATAATGAAACGGATTGGATGTCCAGTCATCAATGTCTCCAATAAGGCAGTAGAAGAAACAGCTGATTACATTTTAGACGTGCTAAAAAGAGAGAGGAGTTCGTAAAATGAAAAAATTCGTTTATCTGTTTAATGAAGGACATAGTGGTATGAAGGATTTATTAGGGGGAAAAGGGGCTAACCTTGCAGAAATGACTAAAATTGGTCTGCCTGTTCCTTTCGGATTTACTATATCAACTGAGGCTTGTAATGACTATTACGACGCCGGAAAAGAAATTTCAACTATAGTGAAAGACCAAATATTAGCTGGACTTGCAAATCTTGAAGAAAAAACAGGGAAACGTCTTGGAGATCCTACCAATCCGCTTCTTGTTTCAGTACGATCCGGGGCTGTATTTTCAATGCCAGGGATGATGGATACAATTTTGAATCTTGGAATGAATGATGAGACCGTAGAGGGAATAGCGAAATTAACCAATAACCCTCGGTTTGCTTATGATTCATATCGCCGGTTTATCCAAATGTTTTCAGATGTCGTACTTGAAGTGGACGTCTACTTCTTTGAACAATTATTAGAAGAGTTTAGGGAAGAAAAAGGGTATTCCTCAGATCCTGAATTAACTGCAGAGGACTGGAAAGAAGTCATTGCTGGTTATAAAAGCATAGTCAAAAAACGGACGAAAGTAGAATTTCCTGAAGATCCAAAACAGCAATTGTTTCTATCAATTAATTCAGTTTTCGATTCATGGAATAATCAGCGGGCAATCGTTTATCGCCGCTTGAATAAAATCCCAGGACACCTTGGAACAGCAGTAAATATCCAAAGCATGGTGTTTGGTAATATGGGAAATGATTCTGGAACCGGAGTTGCCTTTACGCGCAACCCATCTACTGGTGAGAGCGTTCTATACGGAGAATATTTAATTAACGCTCAAGGAGAAGATGTAGTAGCAGGGATTCGGACGCCACAACCTATCCATACTCTACAAGGGGAGATGCCAGAAGTTTTCAAGCAGTTTTCAGAAACATGTCAGCATCTCGAACAGCATTATAAAGATATGCAAGATATTGAATTTACTGTTGAACGTGGTAAGCTATATATCCTCCAAACTCGAACAGGAAAAAGAACAGCCCAAGCAGCTATTCGAATTGCTGTTGAAATGGAAGAGGAAGGAATTATTGATAAAAAGACAGCTCTACTCCGTGTCGATCCAGATCAATTAAACCAATTGCTTCACCGTCGTATCGATGATACCTTTGAACGAAAGCTATTGGCTAAAGGCTTACCTGCATCACCTGGTGCAGCAACGGGTCGAGTGGTGTTTGATGCAGATGAAGCGGAAGTTTTAGGAAATGAAGGAAAGAAAGTAATCCTAGTCCGTCCTGAAACAACTCCTGATGATATCCATGGAATCGTCGCTGCTCAAGCTGTTGTAACAAGCCGAGGTGGAATGACTAGCCACGCTGCAGTTGTGGCTCGCGGTATGGGAAAAGCTTGTATTTGCGGATGTGAAGCATTAAAAATAGATCTGCGCGAAAAGCAATTCATGGTTGGAGACACGGTTGTTAATCACGGTGACATCATTACGATTGACGGTGGTAATGGAGAAATCATGCTCGGTGAAATACCGATGATTGATCCTCAACTTTCTGATGAGTTTCAACTGTTATTAAAATGGGCAGATGAAGAAAGAAGACTTGGAGTACGGGCAAATGCAGATAATCCCGAGGATGCTAAAAAAGCGTTTGACTTTGGTGCTGGTGGTGTAGGTTTATGCCGGACAGAGCATATGTTTATGGACCCTAAACGAATTCCAATCGTTCAAAAAATGATTATGGCTTCAAACTATGATGACCGGAAGGAAGCTTTAGATCTGCTTCTACCAATGCAACAAGGTGACTTTGAAGGGATCTTTGAGGCAATGCAAGGCTTACCTGTTACGATTCGATTATTGGATCCTCCTTTACATGAGTTCCTACCTGATAAGGAAGAACTCATTGTGGATGTAACTAAGCTGCAAATTACTGACCCAGAATCTAAAGAATTGAAAGAAAAAGAACTAATTCTTAAGAAAGTCCGTCAATTGGACGAATTTAATCCAATGCTGGGACTTCGTGGATGCCGCTTGGGAATGATTCACCCTGAAATTTATGAAATGCAAGCAAAAGCCATTTATTATGCAGTGGCAAAGGTGGTTAAAAAGGGCCTTAAAGTACAGCCTGAAATCATGATCCCACTTGTTGGTCATGTAAATGAACTGAAGGAAATGCGTCAGCTTGTCATCGATGCTGCTCGTCAAGTTCAAGAAGAAACAGGAATGGCTTTTAATTACCCAATTGGAACCATGATTGAAATTCCTAGAGCTGCTCTTACTGCTGATAAAATTGCTGAGGAAGCTGATTTCTTCTCATTTGGTACAAACGATTTAACTCAAACTACTTTTGGATATAGCCGGGATGATGCTGAAGGTAAGTTTTTACAAGCATATACTGAGCAAAAGGTCCTTCCAGAAAACCCATTTGCGGTACTTGACCAAGATGGGGTTGGAAAACTTGTTGAGACTGGTGTGAGATTAGGCCGTCAAACGAAACCTCAATTAAAAACTGGTATTTGTGGAGAACATGGTGGCGAAAAGAGTTCAATTGAATTCTGCTACAATGCTGGTTTGGATTACGTTAGTTGTTCGCCATATCGTGTGCCACTTGCACGTCTAGCAGCAGCACAAGCAACCATTCGAAAAGATTTAAAAACTGTTGAAAAAGAGCTACAAACACAAAAATAAACATCAAACAAATGAGGAGCTACCCTTTAGCTAAAGAGGTGTAGCTCCTCATTTTATTATTAAAAAGGCTGTGTTAAAGCTCAATATTGATTTTTTGCACAATGTTGATTGGAGTGGAAGGCGCGAAGACTCCTGCGGGAGCAGCGGGACAGGTGAGACCCCGCAGGCGCTTTAGCGCCGAGGAGGCTCACCGCCCGCCCCGCGGAAAGCGAAGCGCCTGGAACGGAAATCAACATTCTAGTTTAACAGAGCCATTGAAAAATTGAGAATTAATGGACAAAGGTGGACAATCCGAGACAAATGTCCACCTTTATTTTTTTTATTAGCAGAAAAGTAGTATATATCAATCTTTTCAACTTGGTACGATTTATGCATGTAGTAAAGTAGAAGGATTCGAACGGTTTTTTCTTTCATCAAAATTCATTCGTTAGGGGGATTTAATGGTGAAAACAGCATTAGAAATGAAAACCAATATCACAATGGGAAAAGCGGAATGGATGTACCGGAAAATGCTAGAAATTCGTACTTTTGAGGACAGGGTTCATGAAATTTTTGCACAAGGAAAGCTTCCCGGCTTTGTTCACTTATATGCTGGTGAAGAAGCAGTAGCCGTCGGACTTTGTGCCCACCTACATGATTCCGATAAAATTACCAGCACGCACCGCGGACACGGTCACTGTATTGCCAAAGGCTGTGATTTAAATGGGATGATGGCTGAAATTTATGGGAAAATTACTGGTCTTTGTAAAGGTAAAGGTGGCTCCATGCATATTGCCGATTTACACAAAGGGATGCTGGGAGCAAACGGGATTGTTGGGGGAGGTTTTCCACTTGCTTGCGGAGCTGCCCTAACTTCGAAGTATAAAAATACAGGAGATGTGAGTGTTTGCTTTTTTGGCGATGGTGCAAACAATCAAGGAACTTTTCATGAAGGGGTCAATTTAGCCGCCATTTGGAAACTTCCGGTTATTTTTGTTGCCGAAAATAACGGTTATGCTGAAGCAACGCCATTTACCTATGCTTCTAGCTGTAAAACCATCGCGGATCGTGCCATTGCATATAATATTCCAGGTATAAGAGTCGACGGAAAAGATGTTGTTGCCGTTTACGAAGCTGCTAAAGAAGCGATCGAAAGAGCAAGACGTGGTGAAGGACCAACATTAATTGAATGTGTCACCTACCGAAACTATGGTCATTTTGAAGGAGATGCTCAGAAATATAAAACTGAACAAGAAAAGAGAGAGAATCTTCAAGAAAGAGATGCAATATTGAATTTCAGAAAATATATCCTAGATAATCAGCTAATGGCAGAAGAGGAATTAATGTCATTAGAAGCGCTTGTTAGAGATGAGGTAGAAAAAGCTATCAGATTTGCTGAAGAAAGCCCTTATCCTGACGCAAGTGAGTTGTTAACCGACGTTTACGTCTCATATTAATTCAAGGAGGAAATTGATATGGAAAGAAAATTAAGCTTTTCCGATGCAGTAAATGAAGCGTTAAAACTTGCGATGCAAAGAGATGAAAACGTAATTTTAATGGGAGAAGATGTGGCAGGCGGAGCGACACTCGCCCACCTAAAGGATAGTGAAGCATGGGGCGGGGTAATGGGTGTTACAAAAGGCCTTGTCCAGGAATTTGGAAGAAATCGTGTCCTTGATACACCTATTACTGAATCCGGGCTAATTGGAGCTGCTATGGCTGCTGCGACAACCGGTTTACGTCCAGTCCCCGAGCTGATGTTTAACGACTTTGTCGGCGTCTGTTTAGATCAAATCATGAACCAAGGTGCAAAATTCCGCTATATGTTCGGAGGGAAAGCAAAAGTTCCAGTTACAATTAGGACGATGCATGGAGCTGGTAATCGCGCTGCAGCTCAGCACTCTCAAAGTCTATATGCCATGTTTGCGAGCATTCCAGGATTGAAGGTTGTTGTTCCTTCTACTCCTTATGATGTAAAGGGTTTACTGCTTGCTTCGATTGAGGATAACGATCCGGTCATCTTTTTTGAGGATAAGACCTTGTATAACATGACAGGGGAAGTTCCGGAAGGATATTACACAATACCGCTAGGGAAAGCTGAAATCAAGCGCACTGGGGCGGATTTAACGATTGTTGCGATTGGAAAGCAGGTCCATACTGCTATGGAGGCAGCCGAACGACTTTCTAAACAAGGGATTGAAGCTGAAATCGTAGACCCGCGCAGTATTTCGCCTCTTGATGAAGAGACTATTTTGGCTTCGGTTGAGAAAACAAACAGACTGATTATTGTGGATGAGGCAAACCCTCGTTGTAATGTTGCAACAGATATTGCGGCAATGGTTGCGGATAAAGGCTTTGATTTCTTAGATGCACCAATTAAAAGAGTAACAGCTCCGCATACACCTGTCCCTTTTTCACCTGTTTTGGAAGATTTATATTTACCTAGTGCAGAGCAAATTGTGAGAGCGGTATATGAAATTATCGGAGAACCGGTCCTATCATAACGATTATTAATAGAAAGAAGGTACAACAATGGCTACTGAAGTCGTTATGCCTAAATTAGGAATGGCTATGAAAGAAGGCGTTGTTTCAGCATGGCATAAGCATACGGGTGATTCTATAAAAAAAGGAGAGGTAATAGCAAGTATTAATTCCGAAAAAATTGAAATGGACCTGGAAGCACCAAATGATGGAGAGCTGCTGAAAATAGCTGTAGAAGAAAATCAAGAGGTGCCACCAGGAACAGTAATTTGCTTGATTGGGAAGCACAATGAACAGGTTCTAGATATTGTAAACTCTCAAGAATTGAAGACCGAAAATACTCCACCTGAAGTAGCCAATGAAGCACTTCCCGTGAGTATGGTTAACATGAACAGGAATTCATCTGTAAAAATTTCACCCGTGGCCCGAAAAATAGCCCAAGCTGCTGGGATAAACATTAGCAATCTAGTTGGTACTGGTCCACAAGGAAGAATTACTAAAGAAGATGTAGAAAGTGCGATAAATCGGGAAAATAAACATAGTGTTCAATTGCCAGAAAAAATGTCTGTACCGGAACCACGCTTACCTGTATCACCTTTTCCGGAGTTAGTAGAGGGGGACCAAATTCAACCTGTTTCAGGAATGAGAAAGGTGATTGCAACAAGACTAAATCAAAGCCTACAAAATACTGCTCAATTAACACTTTTTTCAAAGGCAGACGTAACGGAACTAAAAGCACTCCAACAGCAATTGTCACCATCAGCACAGGATTTGTTTACTGAAAAATTAACCATCACTGATTTTATTGCCAGGGCAGTAGTTTTAGCCTTAATGCAACATAAACAAATGAACTGTGCCCTTATTAACGATGAGATTCATGTTCATGATCAGGTACATCTTGGTATTGCTGTTGCACTGGAAAAAGGTTTAGTTGTACCGGTAATACGAAATGCAGAGAATTATTCAATCAGGAAGTTGTCAAATTCAATTAAATCCTTATCTCAACGAGCTCGAAAAGGTGAATTAACAGGCGATGAAATGAAAGGTTCAACGTTTTCAATCACGAATCTTGGAACATCTGGAGTCAATTACTTTACTCCAATATTAAATACGCCTGAAACAGGTATTCTTGGTATCGGTTCCGTCCAGGATGAACCTGTTTATATGGGGGAGGAACTCAAACGACGTAGTCTTTTACCGCTTAGCCTTACATTTGATCATCGGGTTTTAGATGGAGCCCCTGCAGCTGCCTTCCTTCATTCTGTGAAAGAATATTTAGAAAAACCATTATCACTTCTTTTATAGATTGGAGATGAGGGAATGGAAACAATTGCTGTGATTGGAGGAGGGCCTGCAGGCTATGTAGCAGCAATAAAAGCTGCTCAAAATGGAAAAAACGTTATATTAATAGAAGAAAAGGAATTGGGAGGCACATGTTTGAATGAAGGGTGCATTCCAACAAAAGCATTATTAAAAACGGCTGAGACATTTAAATCAATTCAAAATGCTGCTCATTTTGGAATTGAAGTGGTAGCAAATTCGGTCCAAATTAATTGGGAAAAAGCTCAGGATTATAAAAATAACATCATAAGAACTCTGGTGGAAGGGGTCAATTTTTTAATCAAACAGAATAAAATCCAATTGCATGTTGGAAAAGCTTCCTTCATAACTCCAAATTTACTTAGGGTTGTTAAGGGAGGGGAATTAGAGTTAATAATTGCTGATCAGTTCATTATTGCAACTGGGTCAAGCCCAATGGACTTACCTTCCCACTTCTCTGATGGGAAATGGCTTCTTAACAGTTCACATGTAATGAACCTGCCTGCTATCCCAATTTCGTTGTTAATTGTCGGTGGTGGTGTAATTGGCTGTGAATTTGCCAGCATTTATAGCAGGCTTGGGACAAAGGTAACAATTGTGGAAATGGCGGATCAACTTCTACCTGGGGAGGATTCTGATATTGTTGCAGTCCTCCAGAAGGGATTGGAGAAGGATGGCGTCAAAATTTATACGGCTTCAAAAGTATCATTAGATGAAAAGGAAATGAAAGCCACTATTGATTTTAAGGGAAATGAAAATATTCTTTATCCAGAGAATGTACTAGTGTCGATTGGAAGAAAGCCACGTTTAAGGGGATTGTCCTTGGAGGATATTGGTATAGATTTTTCTGATAAAGGGATTATCGTAAATGAACATATGCAAACGAATATTCCTCATATATATGCGTGCGGGGATGTGATTGGGAGCATTCAGCTTGCCCATGTAGCCTTTCATGAAGGAACTGTTGCGGCAATGCACGCCTGTGGACATGATGTGAAGGTGAATTATCGAGCAATCCCTCGTTGTGTCTATACCTGTCCTGAAATTGCAAGTGTTGGTTTTTCAGAAGCGCAAGCAAGGAAGGAATATGGGGATATTCGTATTGGTGAGTTTCCATTCAGCGCTAACAGCAAAGCGCAGATTCTAAATGAAACTAATGGAAAAGTTAAAGTAATAATTGAAAATGAATTTCATGAGATCGTAGGTATGTCAATAGTTGGACCGTATGCAACAGAGTTAATTAGTCAAGGCACAGTAATGCTTGACGCCGAATTAACAGCCGACTTTTTTGAACTTACCACAACTGCCCATCCAAGTGTATCCGAAGCTGTCCATGAGGCTCTCTTACAAGTAACCGGTCATCCGCTCCATATATTAAGTTGAAGATGAGTTAACCGAATGAATCAACACTATATCCAAAACTAGAGACTTTATTATAAAGTCTCTAGTTTTGGTTTCACTTTTTTTTGCTTTAATTGAAACCTAGGGCAAATTGATTTAAAATATAGATAATTAGGAATTTAAATCATACATAAAATAGATATCGTGAACTACTCTCCACTTATTGACCTTACGGTCTAATTGAAGTGCGAGCTTCTCGACTTATCGTTACTTTTACTAGCTAACGAAAAATGACCGAGCTAACCCTCTTGTTCCAAGAGTTTTTGTTTCTATGATAATGCTAATAAGCGTATTCCTTCATTTTTGATATTGATTGCTGAATTGTAGTCACGATCTGCCACATATCCACAAAAACATCGATAGATGCGTTCAGATAGTGTCATAGGCTTTTCTGATCCACAACATGAGCATTTTTTAGTGGAAGGAAACCACCTATCAATTTTTACTAATTGCTTTCCTTGCTCTTTTAGTTTGTATTCTAAAAAAGTAGTGAACATGCCCCATCCATTATCATGGACGCTTTTTCCAAAGTGAAGAGCCTTCGACATACCTTTCATGTTCAAGTCCTCTATCACTACGGCATCAAAATTAGATGCTAATTCTTTTGATTTATGGTGAAGAAAATTCATACGCTGGTTCGCTACTTTTTCATGTAGTTTAGCTACTGCTATACGTTGCTTATTCCAACGAGCAGAACCTTTTTTTCGTTTAGACAAAATACGTTGTGCTTTTGCTAACTTCCCTGACATTACACGATAATAACGAGGATAATTGGCTTTCTCATTCTCACTACTAACAAATAATTCAGACATAGCAAAATCTAACCCAACAACATATTCTATTGCTTTTGGTTTTATTTCTTTTTCGTATTCTGTTAGTACAGACACGTAGTATTTCCCTGATTTTGTTTTGGAAATGGTACATGATTTCAATTTGTAATTGTCAGGAATTTCTCTGTGCTGTTTGATTTTCACTAATTTCAGTTTAGGTAATTTGATATGACCCTCATGCAATCCAATATTTCCGTTTACTCGATTCGTTGTGTAAGACTGTTTTGACTTACGATTTTTGAACTTCGGATATTCAGCATTGCCTTCAAAGAAGTTCTTATAAGCATTTTGCAAGTTGATCTGTGCGTTTGCCAAAGCTAATGAATCTACTTCTTTTAGGAATGGAAATTCATCTTTGTATTTAGCAGGAGTCGGAAACTTTTGTTCTTTTTGTTTTTCTTTGTCATCCTTGAACTTTTCATAAGTCTCTTTGCGTTCTGTTAACATTTTGTTGTAGACAAAACGGACACAACCAAAAGTTTTAGCTAATAATTCTTCTTGCTTTTTGTTTGGTAGCAAACGGAATTTGAAAGCTTTGTTTTGCTTAGTCATATCAATTCACTTCCTATACATCACAGTATAGAACATATGTTTGCGTTTTTCAATTATTTTGGCTTACGCCGACCGAAATTCATCTCCCGCCTACTCACTGGGCTATGTCCTTCACATTCCTTGAGGATGGGAGACTTCTTTCGGAAATCCGTTAAAATAACCGAATTAACGGTTTTTGTAAATGGTGTATTAGGTTTTAGGAAAGGGAGATGGATCCAAATTGGAACAATCACTTTCATTAAAAACTTTGGAACGTTTTGTCAGACAAACTGAATTTCACTTTTTAGGAGAGCAAGGAACGAGTTCAGCCTTTCAAAAAACCATATTAGACCTTCAGCGTGTGGCACCTACAGATGCGACTGTGTTAATTTTTGGGGAAACGGGAACAGGCAAAGAAGTTATTGCAAGATCTATTCATGAAAGCAGTCCAAGAAAAGAAGGACCATTCATTGCAGTTAACTGTGGTGCAATCCCTAAAGACATTATGGAAAGTGAGTTTTTTGGTTATTTAGAAGGAGCTTTTACCGGGGCGAGGCGCAGCGGGTATCAAGGGAAATTTGAACAAGCGCATAATGGAACGATTTTGCTAGATGAGGTCAGTGAACTTACTCCAGCAATGCAGGTGGCTTTACTAAGGGTTATACAAGAACGAAAGGTTACGCCGCTTGGATCCACAAAGGAAATACCATTGGATATTCGAATCATGGCTGCAACTCATAAGGATTTGCGCCAGCTCATTTGTCAAGGTGGGTTTCGTGAAGATCTATTTTACCGATTGTATGTCTACCCCATCAATGTACCTCCATTAAGAGATAGGAAAGAGGATATTCCATTTTTAGCCCATCATTTCTGTAAACAGAAGCAATGGAAGGCCCATACAACCCAAGCGTTTTTCTTGAAGCTTTATAACTATAACTGGCCGGGTAATATAAGAGAATTATTTAACCTTTTAGAACGTTTATATATTTATTCCCAAGGAAAAGAATTAGATCTTTTAGAGGTGTTCCAGGCGATGGAAGAAGAAAAGAGGTTAAATGGACCAGCTGTCTTACCTTCATCATATTGGATAGAAGAAAAATCAATCGAGAATTTGAATACAAGGGAGACCATCATAAAAGATATGATGGTCGAGGCAATACAAAAAACCAAGGGCAATGTCACGCTTGCCGCAAAGTTACTCGGAGTTCCCAGAAGTACGTTTTATAAACGAATTCAAAAGTTTGGTCTTTGAAATGAATCTAAATTGAGACAAATTCCTGTGAAAAGGTTAAAATATGAGGATAATATTTTTATAGACAGCAAGGAGAAGTTTACTAATGAAACTAGTTTCCTGGAATGTTAATGGGATTAGAGCATGTGTGGGAAAAGGATTTTTAGATTATTTTTATCAAATTGATGCGGATGTATTTTGCATCCAAGAAACCAAATTGCAAGAGGGACAAATATCGTTAGAGCTAAAAGATCACTCGCAATATTGGAATTATGCAGTTAAAAAAGGTTATTCCGGTACAGCAATTTTTTCAAAGAAAAAGCCACTTTCTGTCCAATACGGGATTGGAACAACTGAACATGATTCCGAAGGCCGGGCAATTACCTTGGAATTTGAGGAGTTTTATCTCGTTAATATTTACACACCAAACTCTCAAAGAGACCTCGCCAGACTGAACTATCGAGTAGCATGGGAGGACTACTTGCGTGAATTTCTTCAAGAACTTGATACAAAGAAACCGGTAATCCTCTGCGGTGATATGAATGTTGCCCATCACGAAATTGACTTAAAAAACCCAAAATCCAATATGAAAAATTCAGGTTTTACTCCCGAAGAACGCGGGAAAATGACCG
This sequence comes from Bacillus sp. 1NLA3E, assembly GCF_000242895.2. NCBI lineage: Bacteria > Bacillati > Bacillota > Bacilli > Caryophanales > Bacillaceae > Bacillus > Bacillus sp. 1NLA3E. The sequence goes on along the minus strand of NC_021171.1, from coordinate 2,724,862 downwards.
AGCTTTTGAATAATGGTTTTGTTGATACTTTTAGACATCTAAATCCTGAGAAGGAAAATGTGTATACATGGTGGTCCTACATGAATAAGGTACGTGAGCGAAATATTGGGTGGCGAATAGACTATTTTCTGGTCTCAGAAAGACTGAGAGAATCAATCATCGATACTCAAGTTCATTCTGATATTATGGGGAGCGATCATTGTCCTGTTCTGCTAGAAATAGATTTGAAGTAGTTATTTTATGCTGTTTTCTAAAAGATTGTTGTTTTTTGAACTAGTTTTGAATGCATATCGTTGAAAATGACTGATTGGAGCGGAAGGTGCTCGACTCCTGCGGGAGCAGCGGGACAGGTGAGACCCCGCAGGCGTAAAGCCGAGGAGGCTCACCGCCCGCCCCGCGGAAAGCGAGCACCTGGAGCGTAAATCAGCACTTACTCTCATAAGTAAATAGCAACAAAGTTTACGACGCATATTTTTAAAATGGTTTTTCAGAGTTCAAATATCGAATTGCCAAAGGGGACGTTAATGGAACGTCCCCTTTTTCTGTCTTAATATAATTCACTGTAAAATTCAGCAAAAGCCTTTTCTGCAGCAGCTTCTGTTGAATAAAGAGCATCATCTTCTTCAATTAAATGGAATGACTCATTTAAAAACAAGGCCAATTTGTCTGGATCCTTTGGGTGTTGAACAATCTCTGCCGGTTTTATATTGACGACGGAGGGTGTGTGAGGATTATGGTACAGAACAAATACTTCGTCCCTAGCCCGCATATTTTGAGGTTCAATTGTATCCAAAACGATTTTCATCCTTTCGTTTGTTTCCTATAGTTTGTGTTTTGAATAACGTTTCATACCAACTTTTGTTTATCTAGAGTAGGGCTTCGAATATTTTGGTTAAAAAGGGCAAACTTATATTTTATAAACTTAACAAAAATATAAAGGACGGAAGGTAAACTATGAGCGCTCGCTTTCGAGTAAGATGGTATATCAATACCTTTTTCATATTGATCCTTGTTTTAGGATCATGGCCTTATAATCATAATGTTTCAGCACAAGAGCTTAATGAAAAAACAATATTAGCCCAAAGATTAAATGGGTTTTTAGAACGGGATCCTAACCTAAAAGGCGCTCTGCTAGGTATCAGCATCCGGTCCTCTACAAACGGGAAATTATTATATCAACATAACGGTGATATCCGTTTAAAACCTGCTTCTAATATGAAACTGTTAACAGCAGTAACAGCTCTATCCAAATTAGGAGAGAATTTCCGTTTTAAAACTGAAGTACTAACTGACGGATTGAGGAATGGAAATACCCTTAAAGGTAATCTTTATTTAAAAGGGAACGGTGATCCGACGTTATTGAATGGAGATTTTGACTCTATGGCTAGGAAAATCCACCAAAAAGGGATTAAGGTGATTACTGGAGACCTAATTGGTGATGATACTTGGTACGACGATGTCAGGTACTCGCTTGATTTACCATGGAGTGATGAACAAACCTACTACGGGGCACAAATTTCCGCATTGACTGCCTCCCCAAATAAGGACTATGATGCCGGAACCGTTATCGTGGAGGTCGTGGCCGGAAAGGAAATTGGTCAATCCGCACAAATTAAGGTTACCCCGAGAACAGGTTATATTCATGTCATCAATCAAACTGTAACGGTTTCACCTGAGGGAATGAAAGAAATCACGACTGAGAGGAAACATGGAACTAATACGATTACAGTCAAAGGAACAATTCCAATCGGAGCAAAAAAGTATAGAACATGGATTGCGGTTTGGGAGCCAACAGGCTATGCAATGGACTTATTTAAACAATCTCTAGATGAACAAGGAATCAAACTTATGGGAACGGTTATTTCCAAACAAACTCCCAAAAAGGCTCATCTTTTGGTTTCGCATAAATCCATGCCCTTATCGGAGCTTTTGACTCCGTTTCTGAAATTAAGTAACAACGGCCATTCGGAAATACTGGTCAAGGAAATGGGAAGGGTTGTTAAAGGAGAGGGCAGCTGGGAAAAAGGTCTGGAAGTACTCCAGTCTGAGCTGGAAAAATTTTCAGTAAACCCGAACACATTAGTGATTAGGGATGGTTCTGGAATTTCTCATGCCAATCTAATTCCAGCCAATGAAATTTCAAACCTGTTATATTCTGTCCAATTCCAACCCTGGTTCCAAACTTTTAGAGAGTCGTTACCTGTTTCTGGAGACAGTCATAAAATGGATGGGGGAACATTGCGGAAACGTATGAAAGATCCTTTTCTACAAGGAAAAGTTAGAGCAAAAACTGGAACTTTATCAACGGTTAGTTCCTTGTCTGGTTATATAGACACAAAAAGTGGAGAAACTTTGATTTTTTCAATCCTAATAAACAATTTACTCGATGAGTCTAAAGGTAAGGGTATTGAAGATGAAATCGTCACCATCTTAGCGAATATGTGAATAGAAGAGGAGACGATAATTTTGAGGTTCACGATTTTTTGCAAATAGCCATATTTTGCTAGTCATACACATAAAAAAGAGCAAAGAAAAAGCTGACCTAAAAAGTCGTTATTAACGACCTTTTAGGTCAGCTTCTATGCAAATAATACACTAGCCTTGATGATGCTCGGGGTTATTACCGCTATTAAAAATTTCGGATAATTTCGAGCCGTTATCACCAAAATTTAAATTAGTACCTATTGTTTTAGAATTAGCCGTATGACTATTTTGATAGGTGGGTCCAATATTAATATTGGCATTATTTGCAAGAGAGTTCACCATAAAATGAGTAATATTGATCGTGTATTCCATATTAATCACCGTCCTCATTTCATAATATTGATTATAAAAGAGCATGATTGTCCACATACCCAATCGGTGAGAGAAATTTTTTCAAAAGAAACATGAAGAACTAAAAGTTAGGTTCGCTAGGGTTTACCCGCTGGTAGAAAAAGGGATAAACCTAGTTAGTAAGTAATAAGTTCTTGAATTAGTTCTGAAAGCCTTATTAAGGCCCTTTTTAATTGAGGAAGTGGTGCATATGAATAAGATAGGCGTAAATGTTGTTGGTCATTTCGATCATATATATTCCCAGGATTAAGCAGAATCCCTTCTTTAAGGGCTTTTTCAAATAAATTACGAATTGAAATCTGTTTATTGATAGAAATCCAAATATAAAAGCCACCTGCTGGTATACTCCAGCTTGAAAGGTCTCTTAAATGATTATTTAATACATCAATAGTAAAGTCTCTGCGAAATTTTAATTCTGTTCTTATCTTTTTTATATGCTCATCATATAAACCACTTGAAATCCATTCAGCAACTGCATATTGAGATAATGAACTTGAACCATAGTCAGTTTGCATTTTAATATCTGCTAAACGTTCAACTACAGGTTCAGGCCCAACAATCCAACCAATTCTTAAACCAGGACCAAGAGTTTTAGACATACTACCAATATATAAAACAAGCCCTTGATCGTCTAATGCTTTTATAGGATTGGGGGGTGCACTTTCAAACCATAAATCCCCATAAACATCATCCTCAATGATCGGTAATCTTTCGCTTTTACAAACATTCAGTAACTCCATTCGCCTATTTGAAGACATTAATATACCTGTTGGATTATGAAAAGAAGGTATGGTATATAGTAAAGCTCCATTATGCTGCCTTTTTAATTTTCCAATCTGGTCTATTAGAATCCCTTCATTATTCAAAGGAATTCCAAATAAGTTCATTCCTGCTGATTGAAAAACGTGCACCGAATTTAGATAGGAAGGTGATTCAAGAAAAACGGTTGAACTACGCTGCAATAAGCCTAAAGAGATTAACTGTAAGGCTTGAAGCCCTCCTGAAACAATCAATATTGCAGATGGAGAGGCGATAATCCCTTTGGTTTTTAAATAATCACTTATTATTTCTCTTAAGTAGATGTCCCCTTTTGGTTCTGAATATCCTAAAGAAAGCATTTTTGAAGAATGAGTCTGGAACATTTGTTTCATTTTTTCAACTGGTAACAATTCTGGAGAGAGCTCTCCCGTACCGAGACGGGTAATATCTGGGTTTGTTTCTGCTTTATTTATCTCTTGAATCATTTGTATATTTGGTTGATAAGAACCAGACTTTACATAACTATTCCAATCAGGTGGTGGAGTAGAAGCAAGAAGACTCCATGTATTATTTATCACAACAGTACCTTTTCCAGCATTTGATTCGATTAATCCATCCGCGGCTAGCTCTCCTAAGGCATATACAATTGTACTTCGATTAACTTGAAATTTCTTCGCAAGTTCCCGTTGTGAAGGAATTCTAGTACCGATAGACCATTCACCGTTCATTATTTTTCTTTTAATGTACTCGTAAATTTGTTGATGTAGTGGGATCAACGATAATTTGTTTATCACCCATTCTTTTGACATAACCAAGACCTCCGCATATTTTAATAAATTATAACCGAATGGTTGGGTCTATATCCAACCAAATGGTTGGAGACCTATCTTAATTCTTCATTTACAATGTCATTATTAAACAAGCAGGAGGAGTAAAAATGTTTGAAGCAATTCTTCATGGTTTGATCTTAGCGTTTGGGTTAATACTCCCTTTAGGAGTACAGAATGTTTTTGTTTTTAATCAAGGTGCAACTCAACTAAAGTTTAATAGGACTTTACCAGTAATTATTACGGCGTCCATTTGTGACACGATCCTGATATCTTTGGCTGTTTTTGGAGTAACATTTATTATTTTAGGTATTTACTGGATTAAGGTGGTTTTATTAATAGTTGGTGTTATATTTTTAGTGTATATGGGCTATGTGACTTGGAGAAGTAAACCTAATCTATCTTCAGCTGAAGAAAAAACGCTTTCTTCAAAAAAACAAATTGTTTTTGCATTGTCAGTCTCCTTATTAAATCCGCATGCTATTATGGATACAATCGGCGTAATTGGAACAAATTCATTAACATATTCTGGCCCAAGAAAACTTGCTTTTACTTTAGCTTGTATTGTAACTTCTTGGGTATGGTTTTTCTCTTTGGCCTTAGCTGGAAGGCAAGTTGGAAGGCTAAATAATTCAGTAAGCTTCATAACCATTTTAAATAAGCTGTCTGCTCTAATTATGTGGGGAACTTCAATATATCTAATTTATATACTAAATTTATAAAAGAACAGATCCCAAAACTAAAACTAGGAAGTTCTTCCGAATGTAATACGTGGAGAAGGAAAGGGAATGATAATGGATAATCCCGATAAAGATGGAAAAAAGGAGACATTAAAATGAAGCCTTTTGAAATAAAAAACATGATTATCGATGACGAATTTGCTGGCGAGGAATCAGTAACAGCGGATTTTACACATAAAAACAAAGAGTATAGCATTACATTTAAGAAAGCAGATCTTGAAATTGTTAATATTTGGGTTTTTGAGAATGGTACATCATTTCCAGCAAATTTAACAGATAATATTATTGAATCAATAAGAGAAGATGTTAAAAAGAGAATCTAGTCAATTATTGTGGACCCGTTAAGAATTGTATGGAGGATAATAAAGGGCTTAGGGATATTAATCTCCAAGCCCTTTTATTATTATTTTAATGGTGAGCCAAAGTTCCCTTCAAATAAAGATTCATCTAATGGATTTCGACTAGAAGGTAGCTCTCTTTCACGCAATGGTTCTGGTAATTCTTCTGCTTTTCCTTGGTATCCAATCGCAATCAGTGCATTAGTTGCATAATCCTCTGGTATATTTAAGACTTCCCTTGCTTTTTCAAAATCAAATCCTGTCATTGGGTGGGTAATGAGCCCTTTTTTCGTCGCTTCTAAGGAAAGATAGCCCCATGCAGCTCCAGTGTCAAAAGAATGTGAGGGAATTGGACCATTCTCAGAGGTGGTTTTTGAAATAATAACAGCAAGAACAGGAGCCTTTTCACACCATTTCCGGTTAAACTCACCAATGAATGGATAGAAATTTTCGCGACTTTCTTGATCGCGAGAAATGATAAATCTCCACGGTTGAAGGTTATATGCAGATGGAGCCCAGCGTGCTGCCTCAAAAATGCTTAAGAGGACATCGTTTGGAACATCTTTTTCTAAGAAAGATCTTGGTGACCAACGGTTCAGGTATACCGGATCAATTTCATATGTAGGCTGGCGGAATTTTTCAACGCCCTGTTTTTGTGCCGAATAGTCAAATTTTTCATCTCCTTGGTCGTTTTAGTTCATATCCCTTATTGTATGTTATTTGTGAGTGTATTTCCAACTATGTGAATCGGATTAAACGGTTGTTTCCTCTACTTCTAAATATTACCTTTGCTAATTTTTTTCAAAGATATAGATGCTAATAACAATCCCATAATTATAGGAGTGTTATGATGAGGAAAATTACAAAACCAATAGTTGTTATCATTGTCTCTTCTGTAATCCTTATCTCTGTTATTTCAATATCTAGAATGAGGAGTCCAGAGAGAACAGAAAGAACCACAATCCAACAAACTGAAAATAAAACCGATCCCAGATTTCTATATGATATGACCAAGATTCAAAACGTTGAGAATATGCCGCATCTCCTTCGGGTAAATAGTCTTGAAATGGGTGAAACCATTAAAGGACATTTACGAAAAGACCCTTCTGTCCATATTATTCAGCATCCAGAGAACAATGAAAGTCACTTTAACAAAAGTGAAGTGATTGTCAAATTCAAACAACATCCAAACGCAACTGAGTTGGATAAAATGTCGAAGGATATACATGGGGGAGTAGTGAAAAATTTAGATTCCACTATTGTGTTTAGGTCAGAGAAGCTCACGACCTCAGAGCTTACGGATTATTTTAAAAACCTATCAAATGTGGAGTTTGCCGAACCCAACTATCTTTATTTGCAAAACCAAATTGGTCCGAACGACTTGCTTTATAGGGAGCAATATCAATGGAATTTACCGAGCATTAGAGCTGAAAGTGGCTGGGATTTATCTCGGGGGAAAGAGGATGTCGTCATCGCAATTGTTGATACAGGTGTTGATTTGAACCATCCTGATCTAAAGAATCGATTAACTGAAGGTTTCAATGTGATTGAAAACAATAATTATCCTGATGATGATAATGGGCATGGAACTCATGTAGCTGGCATTATTGCTTCTGAAACAAATAACCAAGAAGGGGTTGCAGGAATTACTTGGTTTAACAAAATCATGCCAGTGAAAGCAATGGAAGCAAAAGGCTACGGAACAAGTTTTGATATCGCGAAGGGAATTATCTGGGCAGTTAATCATGGAGCGGATGTTATTAATCTTAGTCTGGGAAATTACCAGGGATCTGCTGTTATGAAACAGGCAGTCGAGTATGCATACAAGAAGGATGTGGTTCTAATTTCTGCCTCAGGAAATGATAATTCCTCACAGCCAAGCTTTCCAGCTTCTTACCCTGAAGTCCTTGCCGTTTCGGCAGTTGACTACAATGGAAATAGAGCCACATTCTCCAATTACGGGGACTATGTTGATGTCACTGCACCTGGGGTGGAAATTCCAAGTACCTATTTTAATCGACAGTACGCAGCATTGTCAGGCACATCCATGGCTTCTCCACATGTGGCGGGCCTTGCAGGACTCATTCGTTCGGAAAACCCAAAGCTTACCAATAAAGAAGTGATGAATATCATCAAGAAAACAGCGTTTGATTTAGGTGATAAAGGTAATGATATCGAATTTGGTGGGGGATTAATAGATGTGAGAAAGGCCTTGGAGGCAGCGAAACCTAAGTGATCTTGTGGTAAATAAAAAGGAAAGGGAGCCGTCCCTTTCCCTTTTGTTGTCTTATTTTCTTCCGAAGTCTGCTTTGATTTCCCCTAGCTTATTTGTATCCCACTTCAATATTTTATTGGGGTAGCGGTTTTCTTTTAACCATGCTTCTGCTCTTTCAATCAAATTCCAAACAGTCTCCGTTTCTTTATTTCGGACTAAGCTGGTATTGGCTTTTTTATTTCTTACCCATGAAAGGGCAGTAACAGAATCTGAATAAATATCCGTATCAAGTCCTTGTTTTTTAAGCATTGCAAGGGCGTGAACAATGGCTAAAAATTCTCCAATATTATTTGTACCAAGTGTAGGGCCAAAATGGAATAGCACTTCACCCGTTTTGGTGCTTACCCCTTGGTATTCCATCATTCCAGGATTTCCACTGCATGCCGCATCCACAGAAATACTATTGGGATTGAAAACAGTTACTTCCGAAGATCCTGATTTTTTAGTTGCATTTTTCACTTTAGAAAATGAATAATTTGGTTTCCCGTTAGAATAAGCTTGATTTGCTTCCTCTAAAGAGGGAAAGGATTTAAAGCTTGCACCTTGAAAACCCTTTGTTTGCTTCTCGCAATCAGCCCATGATCGAAAGACTCCTGTGTTTCGACCCGCCCAAACAACATAATACTTTTTCTTATCAGCCATATAAAATATATCCTCCATGTAAAAGTGAATCAATTGTGATGATGCTATATGGTTTCCATTATAACAAAGTATCATGGAAGTTAACCGGTTTCTTGAAATGGCAACATTCAAAAAACTGGAGAAATGTTGATGCGATGAATTAATCAACAATCAATCATTTATTTCCTGGTGCAGGTTGGTCCACACCTTTTACACGGTGATGATGACCGTCATTTTCGGTTGTATTAAAGTCATAATAATGGACGTGCATTCCATTCCCAACAGGAATAGCCGGGCCAGAATTTGCTTTATAATGGTGGGTATGGCCGTTTTCAAAAACTACATAACCTTCTGTATGGTGGATATGACTTCCATCCTGGGTTTGAATGGGGGGAGAAGTAACATCTAAACATTGATGAACATGCCCAGCATTAACTGATGTGTAATCAACTGAACCATGGGTATGATGTGGAACAAATCCTGTTACGAAATCATCTTTTCCTACCTTCATCAAACCATCACCTCTTATTTTGATAATTTACATTAATTATGTATATGTTTTAAGCAAGTGAATAATCCCTAATTTCAACTATCTCGTCGCATCCCGCTAACATATGCAACCTTTTACTCCCCATGGATTCTATCTATTTTAAAATTTCTTTTTATTACCCGTTAATTTATAATAGAAATGAGAAAATCAATCAGAATTTCGATAGAAAATAAACTTATCGTTATTCCACGTTAATCCAGTAATGTGGATTTTTCTTATTCTAAAATAAAAAAGTGTAGAAGTCAGTTTACCATGGGGTGATCAATTTGATTAGAAAAAGATTCCGACATATCCAACGGTACCGAGAAATTGTCAACGCTTTTATCCGCTATGGTTTCGGATTCGTTATAAAAGAAATGGGACTTATTGAACTCCTATCGATGCCAAAACGATTATTTGTGGAAGTAAATCCTGAAACAGAAACGCAAAATACATCAACAGGCGAGAGAATCAAAATGTTTTTAGAGGAACTGGGGCCAACCTTTGTAAAAATGGGTCAGGTTGCAAGTACCCGATACGATCTTATCCCTTCTGAAATTGTTAAAGAACTCGAAAATTTACAAGACAATGCACAACAATTTCCATTTGAAGTAGTGCAGGAGACGATTGAAAAAGAACTTGGCCAACCAATTGGACAAGTTTTTAATGAGTTTTGTGAAATCCCCATTGCAGCAGCCTCAATTGGACAAGTTCATTATGCAATATTAAAAACAGGGGAAAAAGTAGCTGTAAAAGTCCAACGTCCAAATATGAGGAGTATCATTGATACAGACTTAGAAATTTTGCAGGATTTGGCTATTTTGGCAGAACAGCGCTTGGCTTGGGCAGCACGTTACCAAATTCGTGATATTGTGGACGAATTCTCGAAGTCTCTCCGGGAGGAAGTCGATTATTCAATTGAAGGTAGAAACTCTGAAAGAATAGCCAAACAATTTATCGATGATCCGAAAGTCGTGATTCCAAAAGTTTTTTGGGAATACTCAACCAAAAAAATATTAACCATGGAATTCGTCGAAGGCACAAAGTTGTATGAAACCGAAATGCTCCATCAAATGGGTAATGACAATAAAATTTTAGCCAAAAGGATTGTTGATTCCATCCTTCATCAAGTCTTAATCGAAGGATATTTTCATGGAGACCCGCATCCCGGCAATATATTAGCCTTACCTAATGATGTAATTATTTTTCTTGATTTTGGAATGGTGGGAAGACTCACTCCAGATATGAAACATCACATTGCCTCATTAGTCATCGCTCTCATGCGTCAAAATACAGATGATGTAATTAAAGCCATTACTCGAATGGGTATTGTCCCAAGCGATATCAACATATCCATGTTAAGGGGAGACGTTGAGAAACTGAACGAGACATATTATGATGTCCCTTTAAGTAAAGTTAGTCTTGGTCAGGTAGTAAATGATCTGTTTTTAGTTGCATACCGGCATAACATTAGGATTCCGCCTGATCTTACACTTTTAGGTAAGACACTCCTAACAATGGAGGGAATTGTTGTAAAATTAGATCCTGAAATCAGCATTTTAAAGGTTGCAGAGCCATTTGGGCGTAGATTATTAATGGAACGATATGACCCGAAAAAAGTTGTTGGTAATTTGTGGCATCAAATAGTCGACCTTGGAGAATTTGTAAAAGATTTACCCAAAGGACTAAAAGAACTTACACTGCTATTTAAAAATGGTAAAGTGAGGCAGGAAATATCCTTTCCAGAAATAGATTTAATACTGGCTAAATTGAATCAGATCAGTAACCGGATTTCATTTAGTATTGGTTTGCTCTCGTTCAGTATTATCATCTGTGGTCTAATCATCGGTTCTTCTTTAGGGGGACATTCATCCTTGTTACTATTAAAAATTCCAACGATTGAGATTGGATTCATTGTAGCAACCTTAATGTTTATGTTGTTATTATATTCAATCTTTAGGTCGGGGAGATTTTAATTTCTTTGCTTAAAAAATAATAATTGCTCTTTTTTCTGAAATGAATTCATTGTTGGTTGGTAACACTAAGAGCATGTAGACCAATTTTATGAAAAAATTGGTAAATAAAGCTTAAGGGGAAGTTGACCATGACACTATCACCAGAGCAGAGGGTCGAATTATATGGCTTTAATAATCTTACCAAAACATTGAGTTTTAATATGTATGATATTTGTTATACAACCACAAAAAGTGAGCGCGAGGCATATTTTCATTATATTGATGACCAATACAATGCTGATCGATTGACTAATATATTGTCCAATGTATCTGACATTATAGGCGCCCATGTATTAAATATTGCCAAGCAAGACTATGTTCCTCAAGGATCGAGTGTAACATTTCTGGTCTCTGAGGGCCCCGTAATTGAAGTCCCAAATGGATCCTTTGCAGAGTCACCAGGACCGCTACCTGATGCAGTTGTTTTGGCGCTCGATAAGAGCCATATTACTGTACATACGTATCCAGAGTCCCATCCTGATGAGGGAATCAGCACTTTTCGGGCGGATATTGATGTATCAACCTGTGGAGAAATATCTCCTCTTAAAGCATTAAATTATCTGATTCACTCATTTGATACTGATATTATGACAATTGATTATCGTGTTCGGGGTTTTACGAGAGATATAAGTGGACACAAATTATTTATTGATCATGAGATTAGTTCAATTCAAAACTACATCCCTGATGAAATAAAAAATATATATCATATGATTGATGTAAATGTTTATCAAGAAAATATTTTTCATACCAAATGTAAACTTCGGGAATTTGATCTAAACAATTATCTATTTGGATACACAAAGGAAAAGCTTAGTTCAAAAGAGGTTGAGGAAATTACCGAAAAACTCAACTTAGAAATGGATGAAATTTTTTATGGGAAAAACATCCAATGAACTTGGACAAATGTCTGCTATTTAATTCTGAACATTGGGCGCATGTCTATGCTCTTTAAGTGCTCCTACATACTATAGACTGTAACCTAAACAAAGGAGCGATATTATGGAAGACAATAGACAAATGTTCGGAGGATATGCAGGTATGGGAGGTTATCCAGGACACGGCGGGTACGGTGGCATGGGAGGTTATCCAGGACACGGCGGGTACGGTGGCATGGGAGGTTATCCAGGACACGGAGGTTTTGGCAGCCCGATGGGTTATCCAGGACATGGAGGCTATCCAGGAGGATATGGACACCACTATGGACATTATGGGCATCATCATCATCATCACCCACATCACTTTCCAGGAATATACGGCGGTATGGGTGGTTACCCAGGACATGGTTATCCAGGACATGGAGGCTACCCAGGATATGGTGGATATCCGGGTATGGGTATAACAATAGGTGTACCAAGAGATTATGACTATTTAGAATAGGTTAATGAAAATAAAACCGGGCACCTTAAATCAAAGGGACCCGGTTTTATTTGGACTCTAAAAATAAAAGGCGCTAATCCTGTACTGCGCCTTTTCATTCGTTAATGTACGAATTTAGTATGTATAAAGAATCTCCTCTCATTTTATTCGGATAATTGGTTCCGAGTTAGCTCTTCTTCAAAATAAAATGTACCTGGATATTCCGTTAATATATAAGAAAATCTCTTCATATTCTTAACATATTTCCATTTTAAAATAGTAACGGTTTCTCCAGTAGCTTTAACATTTACCGTTTCACCTGCGTTGTATAGGTTATTTAAGTGTTTCAATTTGACACTCCCTTTTCTATCCTTAATTAATTATATCATAAATGTGGTCATGTTAATGTGTAACTTAATGGGACTGGCTATTTGACTTGTTTCCTCTATAGTTTTAAGCTCTTGTAGTACCACTGTTTACTTGCCTATTTCTTCTAAATCTGATATTCTTAATTAGAATTATTTTTGTTCGGTATGTAAGGGAAAGATAATATACTGCTTTTCGCCTAGATATCATTAAGAGCAAGAATAGTAATACAATGTGTGTTTACACACTAGGAGGCAACAAACATGGAAAACGGAAAAGTTAAATGGTTTAACGCAGAAAAAGGTTTCGGTTTCATCGAACGCGATGGTGGAGAAGACGTATTCGTACATTTCTCAGCTATCCAAGGCGAAGGCTTTAAAACACTTGAAGAAGGTCAAGCTGTAACTTTTGATGTAGAAAAAGGCGCTCGTGGACCTCAAGCTGCTAACGTTCGTAAAGCTTAATTAAAGAGTAATCGCTCAAAAACAGACTCATTTCAGAGTCTGTTTTTTTTTATGCTTAAATTTATCATTCTCAATGATTGAGTAGGAAATACTATATCAAGAAAACAAAATAATTTACTAACTGTAGAATGAATGATTTATTAGATGTTGTTAAAATTTAACTCTTTTATGTAGAACATACGAAAAATGGAATAGAAAAAGTCCGTTCTTATTCCTTGGTTTTAAGTTTGGAATAAATAAGCATTTGGAGAAAAAATATGCTATTATCGAAAAGTACAACCAAAAGAAAAGGAGATTTTTGATGATCATGAAGAAAATAATCAAGTGGGTAGCTTTGGCAGCAGTGTTAACGTTGACTCTTAGCATAGGAAGCAAAGCCCTTGCATCAGATAATAGTAGTAGTGAAGAAAGCATTAATGAAAAATACGGACTGCCAATTGTGGTATATGGAGCAGCGTTATCTCCTAGCCAAAAGGACGAAGTCAGATCATTGCTTGGTGTTACTGATCCTAGTAAGGTTAAAGAAATCACAGTTACGGGTGAAGACATTTATACATATATCAAAGGTGATCGAAATTCTAATATGTATTCTTCAGCCAAAATCACGAGAAAAGATTCGGGGGAAGGACTTGTTATTAAGCAGGTTACGCCGGAAAATATTACTGAAGTTACAGATGAGATGTATGCAAATGCTCTTTTGACTGCAGGGATTAATGATGCTGTGGTTGAAGTGGCATCTCCAATAAAAGTGAGCGGCCATTCTGCGTTAGTTGGAATTTATAAAGCCTACGATGCAGGTGAAGGAGCGGGACTAAATAAAGATCGAACTGAAGTCGCTAATCAAGAGCTAAATTTAGCAACGGATTTAGCGAAAAAAGAAGGCCTAGATAAGGATAAAGTTAGTGAGCTCCTCACTGAAATTAAGAAGGAAATTGCCGATCAAAATCCAGCTTCAAAAGAAGATATTGCCAAAATTATTGATGATAAATTAAAAGAGTTAGGAATCCAATTGAGTGATCAGGACCGCCAGCTTCTTATTGATTTGTTTGAGAAAATGCGAGGCCTTAATATTAATTTTGATAATGTCCAATCTCAGCTGGATAATCTTTCTAAGGATATCACCAATAGAATCGAACAAGCAATTGGAGATAAGGGGTTTTTACAAAAGGTTGCAACCTTCTTTAAAGAACTAATTACCAGCATAAAAAATATATTTTCGTAAGCAGAGGATTTCCCCTCTGCTTTATTTAATATGCGCAAACAAAAAGAGTGCCCACTGGCACTTTATAGTAAGGGAAAGTTTTTTGGACGTTGTTCGAACTTGGTCATAGCCTTAAAATCAACTCAATGGAAAATTCAAAACCAGAGTAGGTAAGCTCGAACAACTTTTATTTAACAATGATAATTATAATGAAAGAGTTTTAAGAACAAATGAACAGGATATTAAATATTTGTAACGAAATGAAGTCGAACTATTACAAGCGTGCTCTTAATAAACACTTCCCTTTTCTAAACTTCTATTTTGGACTAACTGATATTTTTTCAGCCTTCTATAAAGAGTAGATCTGGCAATATTCAATCTTTTTGCAACAGCTGATAAGTTCCAGTTAGTTTCCTCCAAAAGGCGTATGAGCACTTTCTGCTCTTCATCATGGATTAACGATAGTTTTGGCTTCTGATTTGTACTTGAGTTACTTATCCCATACTCAATTAAGTATGCAGGTAAGTCTTCAAAGGTAATGAGGGAAGAATCGCTGAAAATGACGGCATGTTCCAACACATTTTGTAACTCTCTAATGTTACCAGGCCAGGGATACTCTAAAAAATATTTAAAGATATCTTCTGATAGTGAAAGCTGCTCTTTCTCGTATTTATTGGTTAATTGCTTTAAAAAATATTCGACTATCAAAGTAAGGTCATCTTTTCGTTCACGAAGAGGAGGAATATTGACACTTACCACATTAAGCCTGAAAAATAAATCCTGGCGAAAAAGCCCTTTGTTACAAAGGTCGTATAAATTCTTATTCGTAGCTGCAATGATTCTTACGTTCACTGAAATCGGTTTGGAGGAGCCAATTCTTGTAATTTCTTTTTCTTGCAGGACTCTTAGAAGGTGTACTTGTAATTCAAGTGGCATCTCCCCAATTTCATCTAAAAATAAGGTTCCTCCATGTGCTTCTTCAAATTTCCCCTTTTTCCCTTCCTTTGAAGCACCTGTGAAAGCTCCTCTATCATAACCAAATAATTCGCTTCCAATCAGTTCCTTTTGGATGGCTCCGCAGTTGATTGCTAAAAAAGGTTGATCGCATCTGTGACTTGATTTATGTATAGACTGAGCGATTTTCTCTTTTCCAGTACCACTTTCCCCCAAAAGCAATATCGGTACGTTTGACATAGCGGCTTTTTGGCATTTGTACAATGTATCTAAGAATCCCTCTGAAACTCCAATTACATCCTCCCACGATCCATCCTTTAATCTAAGACGAGATGTAGAGCGGAGTGCTTTTTTGTTTTTATCAATAAATATCACCCGATATCCAACAAGGTTTTCCATATAATGGAGTTTTTCGATTGAGTGAACTTGGAAATCACCAATATTGATTTCAATGGCTGGATAAACTTCATCTTTTCCAGGCAGGGCCTGATTTAGTTCATTTATTAAAGAATGGAAACTTAGATTTAATCGCAAATCTGTACCAGGTGTAAGTTTGAAATACCTAGCTAATAATTCACTACTTTTTACAGTGAAAAAGGTATGGTTAAGAACAAGAACATGATCTTTTTTCCATTTATTTACAGATTGGAAAAAAGATTCGGTTAAATAGTAATTAACCTTCATATAAATCTCAGCGAATTGTTTTTCTATTATTTGGGCGAGAGATACCGCTAATCCTAATGTATGAGGCTGGGCGTTGCCCCAAAATCCCGTAAAATCTACCGCTCCAATCATTTCTTTTGTAAAGGGGTGAGTGATTGGTGCGGATGAACATGTCCATGGGTGACAGCCTAGACAAAAATGTTCTGCAGAGAATATTTGAATGGGAGTCCTAGTAGCAAGACTTGTTCCAATTGCGTTTGTCCCGGCGCTCTTTTCGCTCCAGTCCATACCCGGTATAAAATTCATTTTCTCGGCTTCCCGCCACTCCTGTTTTTCACCTTTTAAATAAATAATATAACCGTTACGGTTTGTTAGGGTGATGAGATATCCAGTTCCAAACATCTTTTGATAAAAATCATCAATAATTGGCTTCGAAATTTTGTAGAGTTCTGATTTTTCTAATACCTGTTTCAACCCCATATCTGTTAAAAATGTATTT
This sequence comes from Bacillus sp. 1NLA3E, assembly GCF_000242895.2. Taxonomy (NCBI): domain Bacteria; kingdom Bacillati; phylum Bacillota; class Bacilli; order Caryophanales; family Bacillaceae; genus Bacillus; species Bacillus sp. 1NLA3E. The sequence continues at coordinate 2,708,417 of NC_021171.1, read as the reverse complement.
GTTTGGAGTTGACTAGGATTAACGTTGATTTCCTGACAACGCTTCCATGATTCTAAAACATTTTTTCTTATTTTATTAGGGCTGACCTCCCCCCACGCTTTTGAAACAAAATTCTCCCATAAAGTTGCTAATTCCCTAGTTCTATCAGGTAAATTTCGGGTTGAGAAGATAGATATAAAATTGTTTCCCATCACTGCCCCCTTAATAATTATTAGAATATTAAGAATATTATATCATCATCGGTTAAAAGGGAAATCGGACGATTATCCTTTTATTACTCTTTTAGAGTGTTTCATGATTCAATTGTCGCGCTACAGTTGTTGCGATTCGCTCCATGTCTTTGTTTAATCTTTTAGAATTCCTTTTAAACTTAACGTTTTTAAAGGTTCAAGACTTGGCACAGAAATTGCATTATAAATTTGTGTAAATGTTTAAAAGTTTCTGATGAAAGAAAGGGGAGAAAAGTATGGACACAATGACAACTAGGAAAGCACAAATACTTGCCATCGATGCTGGAGGGACGATGACAGATACCTTCATTATTGATGATAATGGTGATTTCGTTGTTGGAAAAGCGCAATCAACACCTGAAGACGAATCAATTGGCCTTCTTAACTCAGCTCGGGATGCACTTACATACTGGGAGACAACAGTAGAAGCTGAATTTCCAAAGTTACTGGCTGGTGTTTACTCCGGTACGGCTATGCTAAATCGTCTTGTCTCAAGAAAGGGACGTAAGGTTGGATTAATTGTCAATAAAGGGATGGAAGACTTCCACCGTATGGGTCGCGCAATCCAAGCATACCTCGGCTATTCCTATTCAGACCGTTTACACTTAAACACACATCGCTATGATCCGCCGCTGGTTCCGAGGGAATTAACAAAAGGTATTACTGAAAGGGTCGATATTTTTGGAAACGTTGTCATTCCGCTTTATGAGCATGAAGTAGAAGGAGCAGTTCAAGAATTATTGGAACAGAATGTTGAGGCAATCGTTATCAGCCTGCTTCATTCTTATAAATATCCTGCACACGAACGAAAAATTAGAGATATTGCCATTGCTACGTTGAAAAAGGCAGGGAAGGATATTCCTACTTTTGCATCGGTTGATTATTACCCAGTAAGAAAAGAGACTCATCGGACAAATACAACGATTATCGAAGCCTATGCCGCTGACCCGTCCCGCGAGACGCTGAATAAAATCGACGATATGCTAAGGGAACATGGTACGACCTTTGACCTAAGAGTCATGGCAAGCCACGGAGGAACAATTAGCACCCAGGCAAATGAGTTGGCTCGAACGCTGGTTTCAGGGCCGATTGGCGGTGTGGTTGGAGCAAAATATCTTGGCGAAGCTCTTGGTATTCCAAATATAGCTTGTTCAGATATCGGGGGTACTAGTTTTGATATGGCACTTATTACCCAGGGTGATTTAAGTATAAATACGAGTCCTGACATGGCTAGATTAGTATTATCATTACCACTTGTTGCCATGGATACAGTTGGTGCAGGGGCTGGGAGTTACGTTAGAATCGATCCGAACTTTAAGTCTTTAACGCTTGGGCCTGATAGTGCCGGATCAAAAGTGGGTGTCTGCTACCCTGAAGGTGGCGTAGAAACTGTTACGGTCTCGGACTGTCATGTTGTTCTCGGTTTGATCAACCCCGATAATTTCCTCGGTGGGGAGGTAAAACTTGACCCAGTACGTGCCTATGAAGCAGTAAAAAAACAAATCGCCGACCCACTTGGGTTAAGTATTGAAGATGCGGCCTATGGTGTAATCGACTTGCTAGAGAGCCAATTACGTAACTACTTAGAGTCAATGATTTTAGGGAAAGGTTATTCCCCTTCACAATATGTTTGTTTTTCTTACGGTGGAGGAGGTCCGCTTCACACTGCAGGCTATACAAAGGGTCTTGGTTTTGAAGAAGTGTTAGTCCCCGCTTGGGCAGCTGGATTTTCTGCGTTTGGTTGTGGTGCAGCAGACTTTGAATATCGCTACGATAAGACTCTCGATATCAATGTGGACCAAATTGCAGGAGATGACATTAAGCTAATGGCCGGCAAAGAATTGCAAGGTGCATGGGATGAGTTGATGGAAAAAGTAGCAGCAGAATTTGAAAAAAATAAGTTTGATAGAAAAGATGTTGATTTTAGACTTTATTTCCGCATGCAATACCAGGGTCAATTGAATGACCTAGAAATAGAAGCGCCAATTAAATCCTTTAAAAGTGTTCTTGATTGGGAAAATCTTGTAGAAGCTTTTGAGGATACTTACACGAGAATTTATGCGAAAGCCGCAAAATCACCAGAGCTGGGGTACAGTATTACCGGTGCCATCATTCGGGGTATTGTGGATGTCGCAAAACCGCGAATTCCTGAAGAACCACTGCTAGGAGAAAAACCGGCAGGAGATGCATTCCTTGGAAAGCGAAACGTTTATTGGAAAGGCGAATGGATTAAGGCAAATATTTGGGAGATGGAAAAACTAAATCCTGGTAACAAGATTGGGGCATTTTCAATTCTCGAATCTCCTGCGACTACCTTTGTCATTCCACCAGGTTTTGAAGCTTATCTTGATGAACATAGAATTTTCCATTTAAAAGAATTTTAAGGATAAAGGGGGGTTTTTGTATGAATCGAACTGAAAAGGGTCTACAAAGCCAGAAAAATATAGGCTGGGATGGGAAAACACTTCAGCAAATGCGCACTGAAGTCGATGAAGTTAGTCGAGAAACTGGACATTATGCCGGGTTAAGAACATTACCATTAAAAGAAACCGATCCGATTCGCTACGAAAAAATCTTCTCAAAATTGCGGGGCGGGGTCGTACATGCACGGGAAACAGCAAAAAAGGTTGCAGCATCTCCAATTGTTGAGCAGGAAGGAGAATTATGCTTCACTCTTTATACACCAGAAGCTGATTCCGTTGTAACTTCCACTGGAATTATCATTCACGTTGGGACGATGGGTTCAGCGATAAAATACATGATAAAAAATGATTATGAATCAAACCCGGGAATTGAGGACGGAGATATTTTCTGTAACAATGACTGTCAAATTGGCAATGTTCATCCTTGTGATGTCCATACCATCGTTCCAATTTTTCACAATGAAGAGGTTATTGGATGGGTCGGTGGGGTAACCCATGTAATCGATGTGGGAGCAACAGCGCCAGGTAGTATGACAGTGGGCCCAGTTTCTCGTTATGACGACGGCTACCAAGTGGCCTGTCGTAAGATTGGGAAAAGCGATACGTTATTAAAGGATTGGGTCATTGAAAGCCAACGCTCTGTTCGGACTACTAAGTATTGGTTATTAGATGAACGGACACGTATTGCAGGGTGTCACATGATTCGAGACCTTGTGCTAAATATTGTCAAAGAGGAAGGAATCGATACTTATAAACATTTTATTAGAGAAGTCATTGAGGACGGACGCCGCGGTTTTGTTAATCAGGTAAAAAGCATGTTGATTCCTGGAAAATACCGCCAAGTTTCCTTTGTTGACGTTCCTTACAAAGATTTGGATGTTCCACCCTACGCTAGAGTGAACACAATCATGCATGCACCGACCGAGATGACCGTCCATAAGGATGGTAAGTTCCAAATAAATTTTGAAGGGGTTAACAGATGGGGGTGGCATAGCTATAACGCTACACCTGTTGCGATTACGAGTGGAATCTGGGTAATGATGTCCCAAACCTTAATCCCAAATGACCGGGTAAATGACGGGGCACTCTACGCGAGCCATTTTGATCTCCCATATGGCTCTTGGCTGAACCCAGACGATATTAGGACAGCACATAGCTATGCATGGCATTTCCTGGTCTCGGCATGGAGCCCGTTATGGCGGGCACTTAGCCGAAACTATTTCGCACGTGGTTATCTCGAGGAGGTAAACGCAGGTAATGCCAACACCTCTAACTGGCTCCAAGGGGGCGGTGTGAACCAGTTCGGCGAAAATCACGCCGTGAATAGTTTTGAATCAGCAGCTGAAGGAATTGGAGCAAGTGCGGTTCGAGACGGTATTAGCCATGCAGCTGCGATCTGGAACCCAGAAGGTGATATGGGTGATATGGAAATTTGGGAGCTGGCGGAGCCCCTCTTATATCTAGGACGTAGCATTAAACCAAACACGGCTGGTTACGGAAAATATCGTGGTGGAAGTGGATACGAAACATTACGAATGGTTTACGGTGCGAAGGATTGGACGATGTTCTTTATGGGCAACGGCTACATGTCGAGTGACTGTGGACTAATGGGTGGTTATCCAGCCGCATCAGGCTATCGCTTTGAAGCACATGGAACAAATTTGAAGGATCGTATTGACAAGAAACTACCAATCCCGACTGGTGGAGACACTGATCCTGATAATCCGGAATATGAGCAATTAGTTGATGCTACAGAGATTATTCGTGATAAACAATCGATTACAACCGAAACGATATTTGAAAACTATGATCTGTATTTGAACTACCTTCGTGGGGGTCCAGGATTCGGGGATCCACTTGAGCGTAGCCCAAAAAGCATCGAAGAAGATTTGAATGACGGCCATCTTCTTCCGCGTTTTGCTGAGAAGGTATATGGAGCGGTGATCAACGAGTCACAAAAGGGTAATTTTATCGTTGATGAAAAAGCGACTGAGGAACGCCGTAATCAAATTAAAAGAGCACGGTTGAAACGTGGTGTTCCAGTTTCTGAGTGGATGAAACAAGAGCGCCAAACGATTATTAACAAAGAAGCAGCAGTCCAAGTACGACATATGTATGCAAGCAGTTTTGCCTTAAGCGAAACCTTTGCTGCGGAGTTTAAAGAATTCTGGGATTTACCAAAAGAATGGAAAATGACGGAAGCTGAGTTAGGTGTACCTATATTTGGAGCAAAAATTAACCATAATCAATAATTATACTAAATGGGGTGGGGTGAAAACATGACACAATATGATCGCAAAACGATTGAAGAATTAATAGATGGGACGATCGATTTCTATAAGCTAAAAGAAATGCTCTCAAGCTTTAAAGATGCTGACCGCTTTGAAAAATATGTCAGCATACTCCAAGAAAGAGTTGCGTGGAAGGACCCAATTTTGCTCCCGGCTGGACTTCATTTATATATTGTTCAGAAGGCGAACGGGGACCGAATCGTAAAATGTGACTGTGGCCATGAGTTCTGTCAGGCAAGCGACAATTGGAAGCTTCATTCTCTTATCAATGTTCGCGATACTCAAGAAAAACTTTCGGACCTTTATCCGAAAATGCTGGCTCCAGATCCAGAGTGGCAAGTAATTCGAGAGTACTATTGTCCGGAATGTGCCGCTCAGCTTGAGGTGGAAGCAGTTACACCTTGGTATCCAATCTTGAAGGATTTTGAACCAGATATCGATACGTTTTATACTGAGTGGTTAAAAAAACCACTTCCGGTCGCAAAATAATTTTATGGATGGAATGGGCGACAGCGTTTAGCTGTCGTCCATTTTTGTGGTGCAAGAAGCTTTAAATAATCATACGCTGTTTGTTGATACTATTAGGGGTGACTAGTACTCTATACGAGACTCCCCCACTGTTTTTTTGAAAAAGAAGAGGTGGACAAGAATAAATATTTCTTAGCATCAAAAGAATATTTGCTATTTCGTTGATAAACACTCAATATTAATACGATAAGTTCTTATCAGTATGGTGATACGTAAAAGAAGAAAGTAGGGATTATGTTTGCCTGATTTTTTATCAATGGGTATATCAGAAATGTTAGTGGAAAAATTACAGGAATCTGGTGTTGTCACACCGACTCCAATACAAGAACAAGCTATTCCTTATGTCATGAAAGGAAACGATATTATTGCTCAAGCACAAACTGGGACAGGTAAAACATTTGCGTTTATTTTGCCAATCCTCGAGCACTTAGATCCTGAAGCATCACATGTTCAGGCACTCATCGTAACTCCAACAAGAGAATTAGCCTTGCAAATTACCGGTGAGTTTAAAAAACTAATCAATGATTTACCAGGAATAGATGTGTTGGCTGTTTATGGGGGGCAAGATGTTGATAAACAGTTAAAAAAATTGAAGAAAAATGTTCAAATTGTTGTCAGCACACCGGGACGATTATTAGATCACATAAGAAGAGGAACTGTTAACTTATCGGAAATCTCCTCTCTTGTCCTTGATGAAGCAGATCAAATGCTACAAATTGGCTTTTTGAACGAAGTAGAGGAAATCATTGATCAAACACCAGCAAGTCGACAAACCATGTTATTCTCTGCGACAATGCCTCCTGAAATTAGGACCCTTGCTCGCAAACATATGCGGGAACCAAAATATATCCAAGTAGAAAAAACACAGGGACCCGCTCAAACGGTTAATCAATTGGCGATTCATACTGTGGACAGAGCCAAACAAGCAACGCTGATCGGACTAATTGAAGCACATCGACCATTCTTAGCTGTTATTTTTTGCCGAACGAAACGAAGAGTAAGCAAGCTTTATGAAGCACTTAGATCACATGGGTATAAATGCGATGAGTTACATGGAGATCTGTCACAAGCTAAAAGAGAACAGGTTATGAAACGATTTAGAGATGCTGAGGTGCAATTGCTGATTGCTACAGATGTTGCTGCTAGAGGGCTTGATGTTGAAGGGGTTACCCATGTATACAACTATGATATTCCTCTTGATTCAGAAAGCTATATTCACCGAATTGGTAGAACAGGTAGAGCAGGTATGACCGGCATGGCAATCACATTATATGCTTCTAAGGATCGCCCGCTTCTTGATTTGATCGAAAAAGAACTCAATTTATCAATTGAAAAACAAAATCTTGGTAATATGGAAAAGACAGATGATGAAACTGTGGATCGTCCGAATCGCTCTTCCTCAAGCCAAATGGAGAGACGGGGCAATCGAAAGGGAAGATCAGGACGTACTGAAGGTCCCCGAAGACAAGGAGATAAGCGTAGTAATAAGTTTGAGGATCCTAACATCACAAGAGATCGAAGAGGTAATTTGTTAAAAGATTCACGAAGCAGAACAGAAGTTAAAGGTAAAAAGTCCGAGGTTCCACGCCAACCAAGAGACCGAAATGAAGTTAGGTCCGAAGGCGCGCGTCCAGCAAGAAATCGAAATGAAGGTGCCCGTCCACAGAGGAGCCGGAACGAAGCCAAGTCTGCTGATTCCCGTCCACAGAGAAGCCGGAACGAAGTCAAGTCTGCTGATTCCCGTCCACAGAGGAGCCGGAACGAGGTCAAGTCTGCTGATTCCCGTCCACAGAGGAGTCGGAACGAGGTCAAGTCTGCTGGTTCCAGTCCATCAAGAGGCCGAAATGAGGTAAAGTCTCAGATTTCTCGCCCTTCAAAAAAGCGGAATGATTTTAAGTCTCAAGGACCTAATAATAGATAAATATTAAATTTTGTAATAAATTCTAAATCCTCTATTGACGTGTCCATAAATAATTGATAGTATCACTTTATTATTTAAATATATCGAAAGCGATGAATGTTATGGGTAACACTATTACAGGAGCAGCTTCTGGAGAGACCGCCAATTGCGTGGCGCCGAAGGATTCACAATCTCAGGCAAAAGGACAGAAGAGTAACTAATACATATTTTTGTATGTTATTCTACTACCTACCAAGATTGGAGAAATCCAATCTTTTTTTTATTGTGTTAAAGCTCAATGTTGATTTTTTGCACAAAGTTGATTGTAGTGGAAGGCACGAAGACTCCTGCGGGAGCAGCGGGACAGGTGAGACCCCACAGGCGCTTAAGCGCCGAGGAGGCTCACCGCCCGCCCCGCGGAAAGCGAAGTGACTGGAGCGGAAATCAACAGCCTAGTTTAACAGAGCTATTTTTTTAAAAATACTAATGAGGTGAAAATCATGAACAAAAGACGTGCAGTTGTAAGTGTAGTTGGAAAAGATCAAGTGGGCATTATCGCCAAGGTGACCAACATCCTGTCAGAGAATAGCATCAACATTCTTGATATTAGCCAGACGATACTACAGGACTTTTTTACAATGATGATGATTGTAGATGTATCTGGAACTGAAAATTTAGATGTTTTACAAAAACATTTTGATGAAGTTAGTGAGGAACTTAGCCTTAAAATAAATATACAGCTTGAAGAAATTTTCCAAGCCATGCACCGGATTTAAAGGGGGATTAACAAATGAATATTGCTATTCAAGAAATGATGGAAACGATCCGCATGGTCCAAATGGAAAACTTGGACATTCGGACCGTAACAATGGGGATTAATCTTCATGATTGTGCTGACTCTGATTTTGAAAAAATGAATGACCGAGTCTACGATAAAATAGTGAACTATGCTAGTCGGTTAAAAGAAGTAGCCGAAGAAGTTGAAAAAGAGTTCGGGATTCCAATCATCAATAAACGCATTTCGATCACTCCCATTGCCGAAATTCTTGGTAATGCAACTAAAGACCAAGCAATCATATTAGCAAAAACGCTAGATCGAGCAGCCGTAATACTAGGAATTGATTTTATCGGAGGATATTCTGCTCTCGTACATAAAGGAATTGCAAAAGGGGACCAAACCTTGCTCGATGCATTACCAGAGGCATTAAGTGTAACCGAGCGAGTATGTGCGTCTGTTTCAGTTGCTACAACAAGAACAGGTATTAATATGGATGCAGTTAGTAAACTTGGTGTGATTATTAAAGAAGCGGCCGAACGTACAAAAGACCAAAATGGTCTAGCCTGCGCAAAGCTTGTGGTGTTTTGTAATCCTGTGGAGGACAACCCATTTATGGCTGGTGCTTTTCACGGATCAGGTGAAGGGGAAGTTGTTCTTAATGTTGGCGTAAGCGGTCCAGGCGTTGTCTTGAATGCACTTAAACGTCATCCTGAGGCGGACCTTGGCGAAGTATCAGAAGTCATCAAGAAAACAGCTTTTAAAATTACTCGTGCTGGTGAATTAATTGGTCGAGTGGTAGCGGAGCGACTTGGTGTTCCATTTGGAATTATGGATTTGTCGCTTGCACCAACTAATGCGATAAACGACAGTGTTGCTGAAATTCTTGAAGAAATCGGTCTCGAGCGTGTGGGTACACATGGAACAATTGCCGCACTCGCCCTTATGAATGACGCCGTGAAAAAGGGTGGGGCTATGGCTAGTTCATACGTCGGTGGCCTAAGTGGCGCGTTCATCCCCGTTAGTGAAGATAACGGAATGATTCGTGGTATTCTCGATAAATCATTAACACTTTCCAAATTAGAAGCGATGACATGCGTCTGCTCGGTCGGTCTCGATATGATAGCCATTACAGGAGATGTAACTCCATCTACCTTATCAGCGATCATTGCCGATGAAGCAGCAATTGGGATGATTAACAAAAAGACAACCGCAGTTCGGGTTATCCCTGTCCCGGGTAAAATAGAAGGGGATTTAGTAGAATTCGGTGGGTTACTAGGCCGTGCACCAGTAATGGGTGTCAATCCATTCAGCTCAGAAAAATTTATCCGTCGAGGCGGTCGAATACCGGCTCCATTGCAGGCATTAATTAATTAATACACAAAAAAGCATTCGAGGTGAATTCCTTGAATGCTTTTTTATATCAAGGGGCTGTTAAACTAGAATGTTGATTTCCGCTCCAGGCGCTTCGCTTTCCGCGGGGCGGGCGGTGAGCCTCCTCGGCGCTTAAGCGCCTGCGGGGTCTCACCTTTCCCGCTGCTCCCGCAGGAGTCTTCGCGCCTTCCACTCCAATCAACATGGTGCAAAAAATCAACATTGATCTTTAACCCGGCCTATAGTAATATTTGGGACAATCTTATTTCCCGCGTATTATCTGGACTCGTCCAACTTGTCCATCCGTTAGTCTTACTTTTATTCCATGGGGGTGTGTACTAGAGTTGGTTAGAATATCTTTCACTACACCACTCGTTAGTTTGCCGGTTTTTTGATCTGATTTTAAGACAATTTCAACGGCAGTCCCAGGAGTAATGTCTTTTCTATTTTGTCCGTTCATTATACACCCGTTCTTCTAGCCTGGTTATTTGCCTTTTTTGTTTGTTGGCTTTTCAATTTTTTGGTTGCGGTGGATCCATTCGAGAAAGATTTGTTATTTGATGTTTGATTTTTCTTATTTTCAAGCTGTTGTTTAATTGCTTCTTGTAGGCTCATTTTCTTTTTTGGTGTTTCGGTTTGATCTTGCTGATTGGAATCAGTCATAATTCATCCTCCTATGTATTGTGGTATATCAATTATAAACTATTGTCCCACATTTAAGTGATTTCCATATCTTTTTACAATAAAAAGTATCGACCATGATTATATTTTAAACGATTGGATAATGCAAATTTCTAAATTGAATTTCAATAGTTTGATATAATTAGGTTATATAGTTCTGGAATATTTAGGTAATAACACAAGGTAAGTAATAATAATTTTGGAGGCGTACCATGGAAAGCTGGATTACCCATTTCATGGAACAATTTGGATATTTGGGTATATTTTTATTAATGTTCTTAGAAAATGTCTTTCCGCCGATTCCTTCGGAGTTAATTCTAACGTTCGGAGGATTTATGACCACTTATTCAGATATGAACATCTTAGGAGTCATTTTTGCTGCAACAGGTGGTTCTGTTTTAGGAGCGGTCATTTTGTATGGGGTCGGATTGCTTATTGATGTTGAGAGATTGTTGAAAATCATTGATAAATGGGGAAAGTATCTTAGAATCAAGCAGAAAGATATTCTCAAAGCAGATGATTGGTTTGATAGACGTGGCTACTGGACCGTTCTTTTTTGCCGGATGATTCCATTGGTAAGAAGTATAATCTCCATTCCAGCAGGGATGTCGAATATGAAATTTCTACTCTTTTTGTTTTTTACCACGGTTGGGACCTTAATTTGGAATTTAATCCTTGTTACTGCTGGTGCTTTGTTAGGGAAGTCATGGGACAAGGTTCTATATTATATGGGTATTTATTCGAATATCATTTACTGCATTTTAGGTGTCCTCGTCTTTGTGTATTTGATAATTACCTTTAAAAAAAAGAGAAAGTAATTATTTTTAAATAATTAAGATCAGAGAAAAATTCACAAAAATTTTATAACGAACGAACAATTAGCAAAAAATTGAGGTCTTTTTATACAGATTGACCTAGATACCTTTTCAATTTGTTGTTTCGTTGGTACGGGAGGGCTCATAAAGTGTGGATGAATTACTGTATCAATTAATTATAGAAGCAAAACGTGGAAACGAAGAAGCCTTCTCATCACTGGTCACCCGCTACAAAAGGCAAGTGTTTCGCCATGCTTTTGCGATGGTAAATGATCGCATGGAAGCAGAAGATATTTCACAAGAAGCCTTTGTAAAAGCTTACTTCTCGATTTCAAAATTAAATAATGAATATGGGTTTGTTTCTTGGCTAACCCGGATCGTCTCAAATTTATGTTATGACAGGATAAAGAAAAAGGAAAAAACCGTACCGTTTGGGAATGGTGAAAAAGACCTATTATTAAGTACGTATTCTTCTCATAATCAATCCCAAATGAGGATGACGTTACAGGAAGCTATGCAAGAGCTTTCAGTAGAATATCGGACTGTTCTGGTATTAAGGGAGGTAGAAGGGTACTCCTATAATGAAATGGCTGAAATCCTTCATATTCCCCTTGGAACGGTAAAATCTCGATTAAGTGCAGCAAGGGAATTATTAAAAAAAGAACTGGTAAGGGGGGACTGAAATGCATGACCATGTTAAATCATTATTATCTGCTTATGTTGACGACGAACTTGATTCGGAAGAAACTTCAATAATCGATCATCATGTTGCACTTTGTGAGGAGTGTAAACATGAATTGGATCATCTAATGTTCATGAAAAAGGAAATCATGGCACTATTTCATTTTGTAGAGGCACCTGATGAACAGTTTGAACAGTCTGTCATGAAGGAAATAGCTGATCTTTCCTGGAAGAAACGCAACGTGTTTCGACCGCTTCTTTTGGGAAGTACTTTTGCAATTGCATTCATATTTGGGGTTGTTTTCCTTAAAATGGGACATTTCCTATTTATCGGTATGAAGCTAGCTACTGCTTTTGTAAAAATGGCTCTCAGTGTAGTCCATGCATTAGTTGCAATTAGCTCTTCGATCCCATCTATATTTGGGGTATTCATCATTACTTCCCTAATAATTATTGCCATTTCAGGTTGGTCAATCCGCTATTTGCTTGAAACAAATACAACAGGGTAAGGAGTTGAGAGTTTTGAAAGTAGCGCGATTATATTGTGTTTTTACGATTATTTTAATCTTTTTTATTGTTGCTCCCCCTGCTATGGCGAAGGAAAACCATATATTAGCCAAGAAGCAGACTACGATACCAGAGCAACAAAGTGTTGAAAGCGTAATCGTCGTTGGGAACGATGTTGTGATTAAAGGTTCAGTGACGATTGCAGTAATCGTTGTGAATGGAAATTTGAAGATTAATAACAAAGCACATATCAAAGGACCGGTTGTTGTCATTGGAGGGGATGTAGAACAACAAAAAGGTGCTCGGGTAACTGAACAAGTGTTGTCCTTAAATCTAAACAATGAGACGAAAAATAGTCTATTTCTTGGATGGTCGCTATTTTTGGGAAGCTGGCTCCTAAAGGTTGCTGGGAGTATTCTGCTCATAACCATTACAGTATTATCTGGGGTAATTTTTAAGAAGAGGATAAAGAGTGCAACCGGGTATTTGAAAGTTCAGCCTGGAAAGTTGGTTCTTACAGGTGCAGTTGCCTTTCTGGGAATCTGTGCATTCATTACATTGTTATCGATAACGATTATTGGCATTCCGATTGTGGTTATTTTACTGTTAGGAGTCCTCATCTCTTTTTTCATGGGGATGGCGACCATCAGCAAATTTTTAGTAGACAGAATGGCAAGTATGTCTGAAAAGCCTGAGTGGCTTTTGTTACTAACAGCTGCATTTGTCCTAGTTTCGTTCATGAATTTCCCCTTATTAGGAGGGCTAGTGAGTCTAATGATCATTTGGCTGTCTCTCGGTTTTTCTGTAAAGCGCACCTATGACTTTATCTCAAATTTAAAAAATAGAAAACAACTCAATAACAATAAGTAGCTCAAGGTTAAAAAGCATTCAAAAAAAGCACGAGGGGGAGAATATGAGAAACCTAAAAATTGTGGCGATGGTTAGTTTTTTTACTGATTTAGGAACCTACATGGTTTATCCGCTTGTCCCACTGTTTCTAGTTTCGGTGGGAACCACACCATTGATTATTGGAGTGATCGAAGGGGTTGCCGAGAGTATTACCAGTATATTAAAGTTTGTAACTGGCTATTTTTCCGATCGCATGAAAAATAGAAAAAGGCTTGCTATATATGGGTACGGTTTTTCGGCAGTTGGAAGACTTTTACTCATTTTCTCCCAGTCATGGGTTGGGGTTTCTCTTTGGCGAATAGCTGACAGGGTAGGTAAAGGGATTCGGACTGCTCCTCGTGATGCGTTAATTATTGAAGCAGGGGGGAAGGAGAACCATGGTCGATCTTTTGGAATTCAACAAACGATGGATATGCTTGGGTCTGCAATTGGGGTGGCTGTTGCTTTTGGTTTAATTTTCATCGGAGGTAAGCAATATTCAACCGTCTTTCTATATTCTATTATTCCTGTCTTGATTGGATTTCTCTTATTGTTTTTTATCAAAGATCCTAAAGGAATCACTTTAAGTCATACAAAATCATTCCGATTAAACCTGCGAGGTTTAGATAAACAGCTCAAGCAGCTGTTACTCGTCATCCTTTTGTTTACGATTGCCAATTCCTCTAACCAGTTCCTAATTCTTCGTGCATCAGATATTGGGATAACTACGGATAAGATTCTTCTTTTATATTTAGTCTACCACCTGTCCACGTCTATTCTTTCATACCCTATCGGATTTTTATCAGATAAAATAGGACGAAAAAACTTGCTTGTTGGGGGTTATATATTATATGGCTTCATCTATTTAGCCTTTGCCATGATTCACTCTGCAAGATGGATCTGGTTATTGTTTGCTTTGTATGGAATATATACAGGAATGACCAAAGGGGTGGAAAAAGCGTTAGTTGCTGATTGTGCACCAAGTCATCTAAAAGGGACTTTGATGGGATTGTACGCAATGATTACGGGTATAGGTTTACTGCCAGCTTCTGTATTAACCGGATTTATCTGGGACCATTTTGGTGCTGCATCATCGTTTTATTTTAACGGGGCGTTGGCATTAGTAAGTGCGGGGTTTATTTATTTAGTACTATCAAGGAAAACGGAGAGAACTGCTCCAGTAAATTAATACAATCAGTTCTAATTTAAGGAGCCACTAGGAATTTAATACCCCCGTGGCTCCTTTTTTAGGATTGATTTATTTAGAAAATACAAAGACTTTTTGACCAAAATAATTGGAAATTGTGTAAAGGCCTGTACCAAACAATACCGCAATATCGGTTTTAAACGAACTAGAAATAAAGGAAACTTGATCCAATGCCCAGTTTGTAAATTGTTTACCTAAATAATACGATATAAAATAGCAAACTAAGATGACGATCATAAACCGGAGAGCGCTCTTACCGACAGGAGCGTTGCTCTTAAAGGTAAAAGTTTTGTTAAGAAAATAACTGACTACCGCCCCAATGGAATTACCAATAAAGGTAGAAAGCCAGTAACTCAGCCCGGCAGCATGAAGAAGGATGTACATGCTAGAAAGCCCAACCATAGTATTGACCAGGCCAACGATTAAAAATCGAAAAAAAGGATGGAGCAATTAATTCACTCCTTTTTTGGGTTTAAATTGAGAAGTAAATACTTGATGCTTTTGATTACGGACCATGACTTCGGTTTCAACTGTATAACGTGGACGACGTTTGACTTCTTCATATATTTTACCAATATATTCTCCAATAAGTCCAACACTCATTAAGAGTAATCCTCCGATAAGCCACAATGAGGTCATGATTGACGTCCAGCCTGATTCGGTATGTCCCATGAGTTTTTCAATGAGTGCATAACTACCAGCAGCCCCACTAATAAAAAAGGCCAGGAACCCAATTAAGGTAATAAACCGAATCGGGCTCACACTAAAGGAGGTAATCCCGTCAAAGGCAAAAGATAGCATTTTTTTCAAAGGGTATTTTGATTCACCCGCAAAACGTTCCTTGCGGTCATATAAAACCTGGGTGGTATTAAAACCAAGTAGTGGAACAATTCCTCGTAAAAACATATTTGTTTCACTAAATCTGGAAAGCTCTTCAAGGGCTCTTTTGCTCATTAACCGGAAATCGGCATGATTATAGACTAAATTAATTCCGATCTTTTGCATGAAACGGTAAAAGGACTGTGCGGTTGCTCGTTTAAAGACTGTATCATTATCCCGACTTTGCCGTACTCCATAGACAATCTCGAAACCCTGCCAGAATTGGACCACAAATTCGCGAATAACCGAAATGTCATCTTGAAGGTCTGCATCAATCGAAACGACGCAGTCAGCATTTTCCTTGGCAGATTCAAGTCCTGCTATTAACGCTTTTTGATGTCCAAAATTACGAGCCAATTTTAAGCCTGAAACATATGGATTTCTTGTGCTCTCCAATTGGATGAGTTCCCAGGTTTTGTCGCGGCTACCATCATCAACAAAAAGTAGGTAGCTTTCAGTTGAGACCAATTTTTCTTTTATTAATGAAGAAAGACATTCGGTTAACTGGCTTGCAGTTTCGCTAAAGACTTCCTCCTCGTTATAACAGGGAACAACAATTGATAAGATAGGTTGTTGTTGCATTTTACTCACTCCTCAAAATGTTTATCTTACTTCGTATAAGTATATCTTCCAGGCTGATTCACGGTTGTCGAAAGACCTGAGAAATTGAAGGTGATTGGCTTTCGCATTTATTATTGGAACAGAGGAAAAAATATAGCGACCCCCTAATTTTTTGAAGGCTTCTGTATTTAAGTCCAAGTGCCTAATTTTCTTAGTTGAATTTTTTCTAAAATCATATTTTTTTCCGAGTTCATCCACAAAAATATAAACCCGATTGCCCCAGTGATCATAATAGTCTTTTAGCTTGTTATTTTTATCTAATTCGTTGGCGATGATTTTTCTAAATTGGTACTTGTACTTTAGTGGATAATAGTTATTGTACGTATCAAGCGTATAAAATCCATTATATTGAGCGATTGCTGGGTGAAGCCCGATGCTAGCCACTCGATACGATTGTTGTGGCTTGCCTATATATTTGTTTATTTCTTGAAACTGCTTTTCCGCATAAAACTCTTTAAAGGATGGATAATCTACGATTCGATAGCGGATTTCCTCATTAAATCCAGTTAAAAACAATACTTGAAGAATCATTGAAATGATGATCATTCGTTTCCAATGTTTTTTCATGTCCCAAAGGATGGACAAAGCAAGAGCGAAGCCAACATATATGACCAGGGGTCGTAAAAAATGAAAGCGAGCAAAATTAAAGGTGTTTAATAGATGGAATTTTTCCTTTAAAGGCTCCCAGCCCTTGTAAAACCAAAATGCATACCAAACGGACAACACGAAATTTATTAGTAATAGAAGCATAAACCTTTTTTCAGTTTTCCATTGTTTGTTCTTGATCAAAAGATACAGAACTAGGAATACTAAAGGCAGAATAATCATGGTGTGTAAGGTCATGACATGGGTATGACCTAAGGTGAAATTCTTAAAGACAAGTCTGATTGTATGCCAGAAGCTTAGTTTTGATGACAAAAATTCGTCTCGACTGGTTGGTCCTTCCCCAAAAACAAGAGAAGCAACAAGGCGATACTCTACTGCTAAATATAAGGATGTCATATAGGCAATACTGGTTAAAAAAATGATGTTCCATTTTTTTTTCACGATTAAATCTCTTAGCCAAAGCAGGCCCATGGCTACAAGAAAAAAGAAAAAGCCAAGCACAAAGCTAGAGTATAGAGGAAGAAGTGTTAGTACTAACCATTCCCTCCACGAAAAATCCCGCTTCCTTATATTTAAAAATGCCCAGAGTGCCAATGGATGCCCAAGTGTACTCAACATCCCTGAAGGCCAAAATGGAGTTAGGGCAAAAGCAAGAGCGACGCCAACTCGAATCAAATATTTCTCTTGATCTATTACAAAATGTTTTTTTAGTAATAAATACATGCCTAAGAAAGCCACGAATCTAGTTATTGATTGACTAAGTGCATAGGCCGTCATCGGTGAAAATAAGGAATGTAGCCAAACTATCCCACTGAGCTCTGTCCCAAATGCACTCCTAGGCAGTCCATTTATGATCTGAGGAATGGTGGAGTGAAGCGAGCCGAACAATTCACCACTGTTAATTAAAACCCTATACCAGGCAATGTTTGAATCCAGATTATCATGCACCCGAATATGGGCATTTTCGCCTAACAAAAACAGAGGCAAAAGATTGATTACAATCATTAATACTGAAATCAGAATAGCGAGGTTCTCGTTACTCTTCCAGTTTCTAACCGATAACATTTTAAACCACCAATCTTTAATATAATTTCCACTATGTAAAAAGACTTTATATTGGCTGAAAAGTTCGGTTAATCAAAAATAAATTCCTTTAATAATTTTTTGAAAAGGAAATTAACAAGGTGGACAACACTTTTTGTGGATTTTTTATCGGTCTGTAACTTTTAATAAAATAAATTAGGAGTTCCAATATAAATATATTGACATGAATATTTACTTAGTGATATTATAATAAATTTGATTAAAAATGATTTATGTGTTAATCTTATAAAGTAGCTAATATGGAGGTGGATGAACTGTTTAAAATCGGTGATAACATTGTATATCCAATGCATGGAGCAGGTGTCATAGAGGCCATTGAAGAAAAGGAAGTCCTTGGAGAAAAACGGCAGTATTTTGTGATTAAAATGCCAATCAATAATATGCAAGTGATGATTCCACAGGCTAAAATAGAAAATTCACGCATACGGATGGTTGTTGAGAAGCCGGTACTTGATAATGTTTTAAATGTTTTTCATCATGGAGAGTCTGATCGTTCCCTCACTTGGAAGGAAAGATACAAGTCCAACATGGAGAAAATGAAAACAGGCGAAATCCAAGAAGGTGCCGAAGTTGTTCGCGATTTAATGCGGATAAACAAAGAAAAGGCATTAAATACTAGCGAAAGACAAATGCTTGATAATGCACGGAGAATCTTTATTAGCGAATTAGGTTTAGTCAAAGGGATATCCGAAATTCAAGCTACAGATTTGTTAAATGTAGAAATAGCCTCTCAAGGCTGAAAATAGATACGTTAATCTTTTAAAAAAATAAGCTGAAAGGCTTTTTTTTTTTTGCATAAGGCTGTGTTAAAGCTTAATGTTGATTTTTTGCACAATGTTGATTGGAGTGGAAGGCGCGAAAACTTCTGCGGGAGTAGTGGGACAGGTGAGACCCCGCGTAGGTGCCATTTATTTGGCATTGAAAATGAGACTAAACCAAAGCCATATTCATGACTTTTTCGAAAGGAGCAGTTCCAATGACATTTTGGAAAGTAAATGGCTTTATCATTTCTACAAAAAAAGAATTATTAGACTACGACATGATATTTAATTTTTTAAGCAAGGAGTCTTATTGGGCGAAAGAGAGAACAAAGGAGACTGTTGAAAAATCAATAAAAAATTCTGCGCTTTGTTTTGGGATTTTTAAAGAGGATTCAAATGTGGTCAACCACCAAGTGGGATTTGCAAGAGTCATTTCTGATTTAGCAACATATGGTTATCTCTGTGATGTATTTGTCCTGCCAAGTTATCGAGGATTAGGACTTTCCAAATGGTTAATAGAAGTGATCACAAACCACCCAGAGCTTAAAGATATTCGGAGATTGTTATTGGCGACTAAAGATGCTCATTCTTTATACGCAAAATACGGTTTTGAGCCGTTAGATGCACCAGAAATGTTTATGCAAATTACCCGTAAATAATCGATCTAAACTACATAAACAAACAAGGTCCAATAGGCATTTTCCAATACACTGCATACGAATATAGAGTGAGTGGATTGGAGTGAGTGATGATGAGGGACCAAAATAAACGACAGAATGATAAAAATACTGAAAATAACAAACAGTTAATTCTTGAATTAGAAAAAAATGTGGCTATAGGGGTCTGGATAAAAGTAATTGGTCAAGTCATTGAAGTAATCAATTTGTCAAAAATTATGACACTAAGTGAAGAATTGAGTTCAGATTTTAATGAACGACAAGTTTTAACAGGGGTGTGGATTCAAACCATTGGGCAATTTATGGAAGGGATTGGGGTTACTAAGCAGGTCCTCACAAGCAATGAATTTCTAGACTTGGAAGGACAGAAAATAACGGTAACGGGCGATTGGCTGCAAGCACTTGGTATTGTTCTCGAAGCTAACGCAGGTTCAAAACTTGTAACAGAGGAGCAAGAAGAATTAATAGTCAAACGGCCATTTTTGCCCTAATTCCATAAATAGGATGCAGACCATAAGAAATGAGTGTTCGTTCATACTATTTGCATGAAAATAAATTTTTATTCCAATAAGGATCGTAAGTTAATTTGCAAGGGAAACACTATATTCCAGTATAATTTAAGCGCAGAATGTGAAAATTAGGACATGGAAGGAAATTCACTTCTGAACTCTAATGAAGGGTGTGCTTAATTTTGAACAATAAAAAATGGATGACTACTTTAATGAATCAAAGCAAAAAAATAAATATGTTTGGGAAAAAAAAGACGAATAAAGGAACCTTGTGGGCCTCTCTTATTGGTCTTGGTGTGAGTGCGGCGGCTTATAGTGTCGGCCGAAGCCAAAGTCAAAGCAAGAACCGGACAAATCCATTACAAAGTTTGATGAAAAATATCCAGCAAGGCAGTAAAAATATCTCTATCCCAAACATGGCAGGATTAACGGAGTTCTCCGAAGAGTTAAGTCCGAAAAAAGAGGATTCTAACCGAAGTTCAGAACAAAAAGACGAAGCAAATTTTTCAGAAACCATTCCAACCGAGGACCTATTAAATAACGATGAAAATCTTTAATATCATTGATTCTGGCTGCCGCATAGGCAGCCTTTGTTGATTGAAAGGACAACTATATACGTGGCAGAATTTTATGCTTGAAAACATTTTATTGTATGAGATGCTATAAGGAGCAAAAGGACTTTGATAGGAGTTGTTTTTAATGAAAGAAAAAGTTATTGAAGAATGTACTTCCATCATCCAAAATTCAACTAATATAGTGGTGTTAACAGGTGCTGGGATCAGTACAGAATCAGGAATACCTGATTTCCGATCCCGAACGGGGATTTATCAGGAAACACCTGAAGAACTTCTCTCAATCGATTATTTTTATGACCATCCAAAGAAGTTTTATCAGTTTGCGATGGAGAACTTACATCATCCAAGGGCTGTGCCAAATATCGGTCACGAGTTATTGGCGAAATGGGAAGAAAAATCTAAAATTACTCATCTGATTACCCAAAATATTGATGGATTACATCAAAAAGCTGGCAGTAAAAATGTGATTGAATTTCATGGGACAATGAAAACGTGTTCATGTATGAATTGTGGGAAGACCTATTTAGCAGAGGAAATGGTCAAAAGGATGAAGGAAAGTGATCATTTTTATGTTTGCAATCATTGTGAAACCCAAACCGAAGAACATCATTATATTAAACCAGATGTTGTTTTGTTTGGCGACTCAGGTCAGTGGTTTACCTATGATGGGTTTAAGACGATTACTGATATGATACATCGCGCGGATTGTCTGCTCGTGCTTGGATCTAGTTTAAAAGTTACTCCTTTTTCAACTTTTCCTCGAGATAGACAACCTGGGGTTCCGCTCATTATTGTTAACAAGGGGACAACGGCTTATGATTTAGAGCCAAATACATATGTGATTCAAAATTCGATCAGGGATACGTTGAAAAAAATAGATCTGAATTTGGAGGCCTGAGACTTGGGGGGAAATGAGAAGTGAGGGCGAAATCGTAAAGGTTTTGCTCTATTGTTTTTAAAACTATATTATTGTAGAGTTATAATTACTCTAAATCAAAAAAACTAAATAGTATTTTCTCATTAAAGGAAGTGTAAATATTGTCTAATCAATTAAAGAAAGATGACAATATTCTTAATAGCTTAAGGGCAGACTGTAAAAATTGTTTTGGTTTGTGCTGTGTTGCCTTGCCCTATGCAAAATCTGCTGATTTCGCTTACGATAAAGATGGTGGTACTCCTTGTCAAAACTTGCAAGCAGATTATAGCTGTCGTATTCATGATAACCTTAGACAAAAAGGGCTTCGGGGATGTGAAGTATATGAATGTTTTGGTGCAGGTCAAAAAGTTTCCCAAGTCACCTACAATGGAAATGATTGGCGTGATCATCCAGCCTTGGCTAAGGAAATGTTTGATGTATTTCCCATTATGCAACAATTTCACGAAATGCTATGTTATTTACATGAAGCACTTAGGTTAGCTGAGGCTCAATCTATTTATAAAGAACTGTTGGTTGCAATAGAAGAGACAGAAAATCTTACTCAACTAAGTCCAAAATTGATCATAGACATTAATGTACCATCTCAAAGAGTGATTGTTAATGATTTGCTTTTAAAAACAAGTGAATTAGTGCGTGCGAAAGTTAAAAATAAAAAACAGAATAAAATAGGTAGAGGTAGTAACCTTATCGGGGCAAAGCTGAGAGGAGTGGACCTTAGAGGTGCCAACTTAAGAGGCGCATTACTTATTGCAGCTGACCTGAGAGACTCCGATATGAGAGTAACTGATCTTATCGGTGCAGACTTAAGAGACGCAGATTTAAGTGGAGCTAATCTCACAGGAAGTATCTTTCTCACTCAAGCACAAATTAATTCGGCCAAGGGTGATAGTAATACTATATTACCACCGACTTTATGCCTCCCTAATCACTGGTTAAAGTATGGGGAAAATAAATAAATGCGGCACCTCTGAAAAAACAGAGGTGTTTTTGTCTTTTTTAAACGTCCTAATGGTTATTAAAAATCAAATCTCTTATCAACGTAGACGCTTCCGTCAGCTTGTAATTCGGCAAAAAAGACTTCTTTCATATTCTTAATTCCTTGATTTCTTAATTGAAGAACAAGCCAATCCTCTTGCAAATTAAGTTCTTTAAGATTTTTTAAAACAACTCTTCCGTCAACTACAAGCTCAGAGGGTAAGTATTTCCGTGGCACGACCGGAATTTTTGCATCTTTTTTGGTCACGGATTCTTGTTCTGCCTTTTTTAGGACGCTAAACTGTCCGTTTGGTTCAAGAATCGCATAATCAACCTCAGTTACTGAAAAGACATCCTTTGTTCTCAGCAGCATGCTAATATCGTCCATATTTAATTTATTGGAAGCCATTGCTTTTTCAAGAATTTTTCCGTTTTTAATGATAATGGTCGGCTCACCATCTAAAAGCACACGCGCTTTGGAGGATTTGAGACTAATTAATTCGATTGTTAAGGTTAAAATTGCCCAAAACGTTAGTCCGGTGACTCCGTCAATGAGTTTTATATCTCTGTGTACTACCATATCGCCAGCAATATTGCCTAGTGCGATTCCAGTTATGTATGTGAAAAATGTAATATTACTTAATTGTTTTTTTCCAAGGATCCTAGTTAAAAGCAATAATACAAAAAATCCGATTAAGGTTCTGATAAATGTTGTTGTAATAGTCTCCATGTTGATCCTCTTTGAAAAATTATTAGTATTTTAATGAAAAAAATGGAGGATTGATATTACTGGGGATGGAAAAAAGCAGGGGAGTTACCCCCTACTCAATGTTTCCTTCGGCATCTAAAATTTCATCAAATGCCACTGACACTTTTTCAAACTCTTCGTCACTTTCGATCGCCGCTAGTTCACCCTCAGCATCCACTTTCAAAAAGAAAATATCAATATCCTCATCGTCGTCACTTTGAATGTCTTCGACAAATCCGACTGCAACATACTCCGTTTCTTCTATTTCTATTACACCAAGGACTTCAACTTCCTGCTCCTGTCCCTCATGATCACTAATACTAAAGACTTCTCCTACTTCAACTTTATCCATTTAAATTCCCCTTCCTTTTCCATAGTTGGTAAGACCCAACAATCTATATTCTATCATCCCAAACAGGAGGAATTTCATACCATGAAAAAAATAATTATTTGGGAATTTTGTTCTAAAGTAACATTGAGGTCAAAAAGGCAATGATTTGATATTTAGACAAGTTCTGCGGGGTGTCAGGTAGGTAATTCGTAAAGTTATATAGAATTTATAATAGTAGTTTTTTTAAATAAAGGCTGTGTTAAAGCTCAATGTTGGTTTTTGGCACAATGTTGATTGGAGTGGAAGGCGCGAAGACTCCTGCGGGAGCAGCGGGACAGTTGAGACCCCACAGGCGCTTAAGCGCCGAGGAGGCTCAACGCCCGCCCCGCGGAAAGCGAAGCGCCTGGAGCGGAAATCAACATTCTAGTTTAACAGAGCCTAAATAAAAAGAGTCATTAAAAGGTTAGAAATAGGCAAAACTCGGATATTGAGTATAAATAGTGTTTCTGGGAGGTTCGGCAAATGAACAAGCTATTTGTAGACAAAACAATTGAAATTAATGCTCCAATTACAGTGGTTTGGGATACTATAACTAAGCCTGAATACACAGGTCAGTGGGCTCAAGAATTCTCAAGTGGTGGGCCACAGTTCCACATTGAATCAGATTGGACACTTGGAAGTCCAGTGTTATGGAAAGGAAAGGATGGAACAACCGTTGTTGAAGGAAATGTGACCGCTTCTGAGCCAAACAAACTATTACGTTTTACCGTATTTGATGTTAGAAGTGAAGAAAGACCATTAGTAACTGAAGAAGATGGCATAACCCTCAGACTTTCTATGGTGAATGGAAAGACAGAACTACATGTTTTGCAAGGTGATTTTTCTGTCATGTCAGAAGGAGAAAAGTACCGTGATGCAAGTGCAGAAATTTGGGACAAAGTTCTAATAAAAGTTAAAGAAATGGCAGAGAAGGAAGATTAACCGTGGTGGAAAATTTAGTATTAATTTGAGTTCAAAACTGAAAAAAATAAAGGATCTTTGTTGTTTTATACTACCAAAAGTTATAAAATCAGATAATACCAAGTGATAAACTTGGTGATGGGTTGAGAATGAGTTTAGGAGGGAAAGCATGCCAAATAGTTTACAAGACACAACAACATTACATAACGGTGTTATAATGCCATGGTTTGGATTGGGTGTATTTAAGGTTCAGGACGGTTCAGAAGTAATCGAATCTGTGAAAGCCGCAATTAAGAATGGTTACATAAGTATTGATACTGCAGCTATTTACCAAAATGAAGAAGGTGTCGGTCAAGCCATAAGAGAGTCAGGAGTACCGCGCGAGGAATTATTTATTACTTCGAAAGTGTGGAATGCTGATCAAGGTTATGAGTCTACCCTACAAGCATTTGAGACAAGCTTAACGAAACTTGGTTTGGATTATTTGGATTTATACCTAATTCATTGGCCTGGGAAAAATAAATACAAAGAAACATGGAGAGCACTTGAAAAGTTATATAAGGATGGGCGCGTCCGGGCAATTGGTGTAAGTAACTTTCAAATTCATCACTTAAAAGATCTTATCAGCGATGCCCAAATCAAACCGATGGTTAATCAGGTTGAGTTCCACCCACACTTATCACAGAAAGACCTCCTTTCTTTTTGCCAACAAGAGGGAATCCAGTTGGAAGCATGGTCGCCACTAAAACGAGGTGAACTATTAAGTGACCCGACAATAAATGAAATCGCTGCAAAATATCAAAAAACTGCTGCTCAAGTCGTTTTGCGTTGGGATTTACAAAATAAAGTAGTGACAATTCCTAAATCCATTAAAGAACATCGCATTATAGAAAATGCTAATGTCTTTGATTTCGAATTAACTGCAGAAGATATTGAAAGAATTGATAGTTTGAACAAAGATGATCGGATCGGTTCTGATCCAGATAAAATGACTGTTGGATTTACTGATTGAAAACAGTCGTAGGATAAATAGATGAGGGCACCTTTTTAGAAATTCTAAAAGTGTGGCCTCATTTTTTTGCCTTCGATTTACTACCATTTTCCTCTTTGTCTAAAAACCTCTCTTTTAAGTTTGGGGAAGGCAGCATACAGTTCTCTTGCCTACCAAACCATTTATAGCGATTTTTTGCGACAATATCATAAAAGAAATCCCTAATAAAACGTGGAATCAATAGAAAGATACCAAACAACTTCCATGGCCAATTCAACTTCATGCTTATTCTCAAAGCAGCACTTGATTTCAGATAGGACTTTTCATTCTCAATTAATACGATGCTATTTATGTCCTTATCCACATGGTACTGATTTAATAATCTTTTGCCTATATCACCCTGAAGTGAAGCGAATTTATAATGTTCAGCAGGATCATTTTGAATGATAAATTGGACACTTTGGTTGCAAAAATTACATACACCATCAAATAGAATGATACTACCCATTATTTCACCAACTTTCCAAAAAACTTTCCCAAAATCGCCAAAATAATAATAATTTAAGCGACATCTTGTAGCTTTTTTCCGTCCAAGTTATTATATTTAATGGATTGGGTTATAAAAATTAATGTAGTGGGTTAGAAGGCTTAAGGGAAAAACTCCATTTAACTTAAAATACCACAAAAAGGAAGTTTTGTATGAATAAAATATACTCACTTGGTTTAAGTTTTCTCTTGTTATCACTTCTATTTGCAGGATGTAGTGGTAAAAACCATTTTGCTGAAAGTGATCAAATCAAAAAAAATCAAATCACTTCTAAAGAGAATGGTGATTCGAAGCAAGAGAGCAAAACAACAGAAGCTATAAAGGAAACGATCCCCTCTACAACAAATGAGAGTAGTGAACAAAATGCAGGTAAGCAGGAGGCAACAGCACAAGAGAATATTAAGATTGCAGATCAAGTAAATACGTCATCTCAGAAAAATGGTGCGATTCATGTAATTGCCCAACCAGAGAGTATTCCTGTGCTTGTCAATAAACAAAACAAGCTACCTGATTCATATATACCCAAGGATTTAGTTAGTACAACGGTCCCTTTTGTATCTTCAGCGACGACTGAAAAGAGAAAAATGAGAAGTGAAGCAGCCGAAGCATTAGCAAACCTTTTTGCAGGGGCAAAGCAACAAGGCGTGAACCTATTAGGTGTATCAGGTTATAGATCACACAGTACACAGGTTAATTTATTTAATTACTATGTAAAAATAGATGGTTATGAAAGGGCTAGAACATATAGCGCACTTCCTGGAACAAGCGAGCATGAAACAGGTCTTTCTATTGATGTTACTGGAGGTAATGGTAAATGTGCAGCCGAAGATTGCTTCGCTAATACGACCGAAGCTAACTGGCTTCAAGCGCATGTGGCTAATTATGGATTTATCATTCGATATCCAAAAGGCAAAGATGCTATTACTGGATATAAATATGAACCATGGCACATTCGTTATGTAGGAAAAACAATAGCTACTGAAATCATGAGCAAAGGTAGCACACTTGAAGAATATTACAGCACACTTCCAGTAAATAACTAAAAATAGTGGTGCCTGACCCCAGTGCTTTAAAGCAAAGCACTGGGGGTCAGGCACCATTTTTTGCATTAACGCGTTAAACCTCTTTGTCATTGGCCTTTTTTTCTATTAGTTGAAAAAACTATTTATAATTATTCATTTTTATGATTAAATATTAATATCAGAATTAAAGGATAATGTTATAAAATAAATGATAAACAAAAAGGTGAGAACGATGGTTGAAATTAGAAAGGCAAAGATTTCGGATATCGAAGTAATTTATGATTTAATTAATGTATACGCACAACAGAGGGTCGTACTTTCGCGGACGAAAGAATCGCTCTATCAAAATATTCAATCGATGTTTGTAGCAGAGATCGACAAAAAAGTAGTTGGCTGCGCAAGTTTAACGATTTTTGATCACCAATTGGCAGAAATTAGGTCATTGGTGGTTGACCCTGATATGGGAAAAAAGGGAATAGGTAAGCTTTTGGTTGAACAGATAGTCGAAGAAACGAAAAGAATTGAAATCGATCGGCTCATATCGCTTACCTACCAAGTTGATTTTTTTCAAAAATGTGGTTTTGAAATTACAGTTAAGGATAGTATGCCGCAAAAAGTATGGAAAGATTGCATCAATTGTCCTAAAATGCCAAGCTGCGATGAAATAGCAATGGTTTATTATATTAAGTGATTCCTAAATTACCAGAAACCCCCTCTTTTTAGTAGAGGGGGTTTTTTTCTCCAATAATTTATTCTTCTCTTTATCTATCAAATATCTCCCCCTATTAACCATATCCTTCATCAATTTCCAACAAGTATAATGTTATAAAATGTAATATTAACCAATAATTTGTCACTAAAATATTATACGCTATTATAACTGTAAATTTAACCCTTTTTTTGAAAAATATTAAAATTTATAATGTATATATAACAAGTTAATATTTTCCAAAAGGGAGAAAATGCTATGCAGGTAGAACAAATGCGAAAACCGAAGAAGAAATGGATTGTAATAGGAGTGGTCACTTTAATAGTAATCATTGCTGGTATTAACATTATGGTCATGCAAAGTAAAAATAAAACTAGTAAAGAAGATTTGAAGTTTGCATTCGCCAAAGAGAGAGAAATAAGAAACACAAAGTTAGTTTCAGGCAGTGTCGTGCCTGCAAATCAAGAAACATTTTATCCAGACGCAACAAAAGGGAAGGTTAAGGAAATTTTTGTTCAAGAAGGACAACAAATTGTGAAAGGACAGAAGCTTTTTTTATATGAAAATCCTGAGCTTTCTATTCAAACCAAGCAGTTGGATATTGATAAAAAAATGACCACCTTACGTAATGACCAAGGTAAAAGTAATATTGAAACCGTAAAAAAGCAAATCCAAAAGGCAAAAAATGACGGAGCAGGTAATGAAATAACCGACCCGCTAGAATCACAATTGCAGGATTTGCAATTACAACAAAAAACATCGGAATTGGAGATGGAGAAAAACAAACTGCAATCCGAGGAATTGCAGCTAAAGCAAAATGAATTAATCGTTGTTAGTAGCATTGCTGGAATTGTGCAAAAGGTTGAAAAAGATGCTGCACAAAGTACTTCCCAAACACAAGGAGCAGCAGGTAAACCGATTGTTCAAATTGCTTCTCAGGATCCGTTCCAGGTACAAGGGACATTATCAGAATTGCAAAAGGCCCAAATCCTGCCGAATCAACCTATCACAATTTCCTCCAAAGCCATTGTTAACAAAACATGGAAAGGAAAGATCACTAGTGTAAGTCAGTACCCTACATCAGACGAAATGGGTCAAATGACAGCAGGTGCAACTGGGCAGACATCACAAAATATCTCATTCTATCCGTTCAAAGCGACATTAGATTCTCAAGAGGAATTATCACCAGGTTATCATGTCTCCATTCAAGTTGAGTTAGAATCCAAGAAAATGCTAGCGGTACCGCGCAGCAGTATTGTAGAAAAAGGGGATTCCTCATTTATCTATGTAGTGAAAGGCAAGAAACTTAGCAAACAAGCAGTAACGATGGGAATGGGTGATGGTGAGTGGACTGAAGTATTAGAAGGATTGAAAGCAGGAGATAAGGTTGTTAATCATCCTTCCGCAAATGTGCACGATGGGATGGAAGTGAAGGAGAAATGATTAGTTTAAAGCAAATCAGTAAGACATACAAACAGGGAGCACTTGAAGTGCCTGTACTCCATGATATTAACATTGAAATCGAAAGTGGTGAATTCGTATCAATCATGGGACCGTCTGGGTCAGGGAAATCAACGTTGATGAACATAATCGGGTGCCTAGACCGCCCGACAAGTGGAGAGTACATCTTGAATGATGTAAATATCCTTCAAGCCGAAGAAACTAAGCTTGCCCTCATTCGAAATCAATACATAGGTTTTGTGTTTCAACACTTCCACCTTTTGCCTCGGTTAACAGCGTTAGACAATGTGGAATTACCGCTTGTATACGGCGGGATTCGTAAAAAAGATCGACGGGAACGGGCATTTGAAGCACTAGCTAAAGTTGGCTTAGCAGATCGTGTCCACCATTTACCAAACCAGCTTTCCGGGGGGCAAAAACAAAGAGTTGCCATAGCACGTTCAATCGCGAATAACCCGACATTTATTTTAGCTGATGAACCAACAGGTGCTCTTGATTCAAAATCTGGTGAACAGGTAATGAATATTTTCACCCAACTGAATAAAGAAGGGACAACAATCATCATGGTTACGCATGAGGACGAGGTGGCCGCTTTTACAAATCGCCGGATTTTACTGAGAGACGGCCAAATTACTCAGGATAGAAAGGGTGTTTTTGCGTGAGTTTATTGGACAGTATTAAAATTGCCCTTTCGTCTATCCTTGCTCATAAGCTCCGTTCCACACTTACCATGCTCGGAATCATTATCGGTGTGGGATCAATTATTACAGTTGTAGCGATTGGCCAGGGTGGTGAAGCTTCGTTAAAATCCCAGTTTGCCGGTGCAGGAAATAATACAATCCAAATCAACTTTACTCCTGATAACGAAGATCCCTTCGCGATGCCGTTTGAGCAGGTTCCTACTTTTACACAGGAAAATTTATTGCAACTTAAAAGGATTCCCGAGGTTGCCCATGTCATTGCGACCAACAGTGCCATGGAGCCTCTTTATGTGAATGAAAAGAATATTGGTGCACAAATCTATGGGATAACCAATGATTATTTTGCCGTGAATTCTTTAAAAATGACAGCAGGCAGGAAGATAAGTGAAATTGATTTTTCCCAGTCCAGCAATGTGATTATGATAAACCAGCAGGCAGCAAAAGATTTTTTTCAAGAAAAAAAAGCAGTAGGTCAAATTCTCGAAATCCATGGACAACCATTTGAAGTGATTGGTGTTTACAAGGTGGCCGATAATATTTTCGGATTAGGAATGCCTGAATTGCTTATGCCACTTACGATATGGCCTGTTTTATTTGGAACAGAAGAAATTCAATCTGTGACATTGCAAGCAAGGGAAGTTAGTAAGCTTGAGATAGCAGGACAGAAGGCAACAAACCTCCTCAACGACGCAAGGCCTTCTGATTTAGCCGGTAAGTACGAGGTTTTCAATCTTGAAGAAATCAAGAAAAGTATCTCAAAGGTAACAAATATCATGACCATGATCATCGGAGGGATCGCAAGTATTTCGCTTCTCGTCGGTGGAATCGGTGTCATGAACATCATGCTTGTTTCTGTTACAGAACGAACAAGAGAGATCGGGATCCGAAAAGCATTAGGTGCAACAAGAGGGAAGATACTTCTGCAATTTCTGATTGAAGCGATGATGCTTACTATGTTAGGCGGGATTATTGGTATTGGATTAGGTGTCGGTGGAGCTTTTATCGTATCGCACTTTGCGAAGTGGCCTCCATTAGTATCAGGTAAGGTTGTGCTTGGGGGAGTTCTATTCTCAATGGTTCTTGGAATAATTTTTGGGCTGATGCCAGCAAACAAAGCGGCCAAGCTTGACCCAATAGATGCTTTACGTTACGAATAAAAAGGAGAGTGGATAGTTTGGAAACCAATTTATCTTATGAAGAAGTACAAGGAAAGAAGCCCTCAATTTTCGGGGTCATCACATCACCATCCCAACAATTTGAGAGAATGAAAGAAAAGGCTCCAATTGGAGTGCCGTTAATTATTATGATGTTGTTGATGGCTGTTACAGGGGCACTCGTTTCGTTTATTAGTTTAAATAATCCTATATTAACAAATTCAGAGCTAATGCCTACGGATTTTAAAATTCCAGTTGGATTGACAGTTGCAATGGGTGCTGGAGGAGCATTGGTTGGAGGAACGATTATGTTTTTCATCGTAGCTGCCTTCTATAAAGTTTGTATGATCATAATGGGAAATGATACAGCCTATAAAAAGGTATTAGTAATTGTTATTTATGCTAATATTATCTCTACAATTGGTTTGTTGGTTAACGCTTTAATCGCACTTGTTTTAGGCGGATACGAAGCTACTTATACAAGCTTGGCTCCCTTGTTTACTGATAATCAGGTGCTACATACAATTGCCACGAACTTTGATATTTTTAAAATTTGGTACTATATTGTGTTGGGGTTAGGTTTACATATCGCCGCAGGATTAAGCAAAAATAAAGCAATCACCCTTGTTTTGATTATATTTATCGTTAGTGTAGGATTAAGCTCGTTTGGTGGTTTTATTCCCAAACCAGGGCTATAATAGCTCCTAAAACACAAAACAAAGAAGCGATTTGGATAAAACCGGTCGCTTTTTCTTTTTTTGTGAAAAGTTTAAGAAACGGGATAGTAATAGAGGTATAAGGATTTGCTCCATTGAAGAGAAATCTTGGCCAATAAGAATATCTATTTTCCGAAAGAATATAAATAACTAGAGAAACACAGGTGAGTGTAATTAATACATAAGGAGACCTTAAATGTATAAGAATAGGGTATATTTTTATATTGATCAGTATAGAACACAGGAAATGTCTTTTTATATGAGGTGTGTTTTTATTGCCTTTGGAGCAACACTGGTAGCTATTTCATTACAGTTATTTTTGATAAAAAATTATGTTATTGATGGTGGAATAATAGGTATATGTATACTAATCTCACAAATTTTCAGTATTAAAATCGGTATCCTTATTATATTATTAAACACTCCTTTTTTAATTATCGGATATTATTACCTAGGGAAAAGGTTTCTCTTACTAAGTCTTTATGCAATTTTTGTCCTAGCTATCGGAACTTATATCTTAGAACCCTATCCTGTCTTAACAAATAAACCTATTTTAGTTATTTTTCTTGGCGGCATCATTTTAGGATTAGGAGTAGGGATCATTATTCGGTTTGGAGGTTCTTTAGATGGGACAGAGGTTATGGCTATTTTGTTGAGTAAACGCTCTTTTTTTTCAATTGGACAATACGTGATGTTTTTTAATTTCTTCATTTTTGGGAGTTCTGTTTTCGTTTTTGGCATCGATGAAGCCATGTATTCCTTGGCAACTTTTTATATTGCATATAACACAATTGACTTTTCTATTAAAAGTAGTAACTTTTAAGCCACCTTTTCGCTCAATAAGTTGGCTTCATGAAATATAATCAGTTTAAGATGCGGCAATGATTCCAAGTAAAAAGAGACTATCCGAAATTCGGAAGTCCCTGGTTGCACTTATTTTTTATTCATGCCTTTTTGGGGAGTCATGCATATCAATCCTGGTTGAATCCTGAGGATTTACAGCTGATTTAATGCCCGAAAAAAATACTCCACCAACAATTCCAAGACAAATAACGAATCCTATTGTTTCCACCCATAAATACGCCATGAAATATCCCTCCTTTTATTGATGTATATGCATTGTGGTGATCAAAATTCACATGTATTCATTCAATAAGGAAGGTTGTTTTTTTTTTTTTTGCAGGTTCAGAATTCTTGAGGATGGATCATGGAGTAGTACATGATTACGGCTACCGAAATGTACCAGTAATGTTGATTTCCGTACCAGGCACTCGCTTTCCGCGGGCGGGCGGTGTGCCTCTTCGGCGCTAAAGCGCCTGTGGGGCTGCAGGGGTCTTCATGCCTTCCACTCCAATCAACATTGTGTAAAAAATCAACATTGAGCTTTAACACAGACTTTAGATTAAACCACTGTCTCGAAAAAAATGAATACTTATCTCGGCCTAATTAAACATGTATCTCGGATGAAAAATAACCTCCTACAATGAGATGACAATGATTATTCATTGATCTCCAGCAAACGGGCCAGATTGTTGAATAAGAGAAGGAATTATTAGAAAGTGAATCGAAGCTCTCAGTTATTCAATTAACGGCAGTAACAAAATAATAAAAAACCTTTAAAACTTACATAAAGTCCTTTTTATGCCCCCTAGAGAATATACATGTAAAAATATTTTTTATATGGGGGATTATATGAAGTTGAAAGGGAGGATAAGTTTAAGCGTTGGTTGGATAACTTTGTTTCTAATGGGTACTGATTTATTTGTGGTATCCCCATTATTACCGTTTATTTCGGAAGCATATAAAGTTAGTGCATCGACCACTGGATGGATGGTAACTGTTTTTGCAGTTACATATGCTTTTTCGGCTCCTTTCTTCGGTTGGCTTTCAGATAAAAAAGGACGGAGAACATTGATTACATTTGGCTTATTGCTGTTCGCTATTTCTAATACGCTAACTGCATTTTCTCCTTCATTTTTATGGATGATTGTTAGCCGTATTTTAGCTGGTTTATCCGTTGCTTCAATCACTCCTTTGATATACGCAATCATTGGAGATATTGCCCCACCCAATCGAAGAGGAACATGGCTTTCGATTGTTGTCTCAGGACACTTGACGGCTCTTTGGGCAGGAGCGCCATTCGGTACGTTATTAGAGCATTTTCTTGGATGGCGCTCAGTATTTGTTGTAATGGCAATCATAGGAGCCATATTGGCGGTAGTGAATTTTAAAACATGGGAATCTATTCCTAATAATGATTTAACAAGAAACCTATTAGAAGGAAATCTGCTAAGAATACTTTGTTCTGTAAGTGTTACTACCATTTGGGCGATTTCAATGTATACCCTTTATGTTTATTTAGGTGCAGCTCTTTACTCCAAAAATAAATTCTCATCATCAGAAATCGCATTAGCTGTTACTTTTTATGGTGTCGGTGCTGTTTTTGGGAGCCTTACAAGTGGGCAATTAACAGATAAATTCGGAGAAATGAAAATTTCGAAGGCTACGCTAATTTTCTTAATTCTAATACTCATTTGTTTAGGGATATTCTTCTCATCTGGTGATTGGGTTTATTTCTTTCTTTTTATTTGGGCTTTAGTTGGGTATGCAGGATTTACATCATACCAAGCACGATTAGCTGTGGAATATCCAAAAGAACGAGGAATTGTTATGGCATGGAATAATACGGCTCTGTATATTGGTATTACCATTGGTTCAATAATTGGAGGTTTTGTCATATCTAATTGGGGATATTCTTTACTTCCATATGTTTGTAGCGTTGCAGCAATCGTAAGTTTTGTGCTTAGTACCCAAAAGGTACAAGAAGCCAAAAAAGAATCAGCTTTTTCAACAGATACATGACCTCGGAACGAGGTCTATTTGGGATTCAGCCGAGATACATGTAAAAACGGGCAAATTACACGATATCAAAAATAGCATTAAGAAACGTGGGTTTTATGCACAAAGCGCAACTTCAAACTAAAAAAGTCAAATTCCCTGTACGTTTTCAAAGGGAACTGACTTTTTTTATTTGACTTCTTCAAGGGGGACCGCCAACAAAATGCGGATTTCGCACGTTAAGCCACTTTTATAATAAAAAAGCCGGATTCCTGCTCGCCAAGAGGCTCCGGCTTATGTTAATTACACTCTGATTCTCGTTAGCTTTACTCAGTGATATTTTTTAAGCCTTTTTGAAGCCGATCTTGGAGATTTGTACGCACCGCAGGCCATTCTTCTGCAATGATTGAAAAATAAGCTGTATCCCTAATGCTACCATCACTTGCAGGGAGGTGTGCCCTGCGAATGCCTTCAAAAGTAGCACCAAGCCTTTGTATAGCAGAACGTGAACGTATGTTACGAGCGTCAGTTTTCAGTGTGACTCTGATTGTATTCCACGAATCAAATGCATGGGCAAGCATCAGAAGCTTGCACTCTGTATTAACACCAGTACGTTGGAACGAAGCTGCATACCAAGTGCTACCGATTTCTGCCACGGTTGGTGGAGTCAAATCTGTGGGTGAAAGCCCACTTGCAACGCCCGGAGGCCATGAAAAAACTTCTAGATCAAGAAATCGTGTTGTTCCGACAATACCGCCCGTGTCGAGGTGACGAACCACAAATGGCAACGCACGACCTTTCGAAAAGTCGGCTAGAGCAATTTCAATGTAACGTATAGTATCTTCTTGTCCATTTGGAACATAAGTATATGTATAAGTTGACCTATCTTCTAAGGCAGCAACACAGAGATCATTAACGTGGTCAATCGTCAAGGGTTCTAAGCAGACTAAGTGACCACGAAGCGTAACTGGCATTAGCATGGTATCATACCCTTCAAATTACATAAATTAGTTTATTTTACAATGCATCTTTTAGCATTACTTCCAGAGAGTTGAATATATTTAGTTGTTATTATAAACATTATGAGTTGTATTTGTCCCGATGAATCGCCAGTGACAATGACAAGTAAATGTCAGTAAGCTTCACGTCTACTATCATTTTTAAGGCATTTTCTTTTTGAAAAATCACGACTAAATTTTAAAAAAATTTAGATATCCATCTTAACGTTCTTGCCTGGGTAGAAAGCCAATTGCGGATCCAATTGATTTTCTTTTGCAGTTCGTACGCTGGGGGTAAGTCTAAAAACAACTGTATGACTCCCTAGAGAGGACCGATATTTCTCAACATGGGATTGTGAAAGGCTTTTATCGTAATAGCCGGGTACGTACTTATCTAGCATGGCTTGCATTGCCGTGGTAGCTTCTTTTAAATCAGTTACCGTTTCTAGTACTCCAAACAGCATCACACTCATGTACGCAGTATCTGTCTTGGCGGGTATAGGACTTACCATGGTTCCATATTCTTCACATAATGTGAAACAACAGTTGGGATTGGCATGAATCAAATCTATTTTTCTCCCCTGCGCAGCTCCATGAAAATACAAAGCTTCATTCATCCAGATAAAATTTAAAGGAACAACATAAGGAATCTCCTCATCAGTTAATCCAAGGTAACCTGTTCGTGCGTGGCTTAAAAACTGATCAATACGCTTATCATCTGTACATAGCCTTTTTTCTTGGCGGATCTT
Organism: Bacillus sp. 1NLA3E; assembly: GCF_000242895.2. Classification (NCBI taxonomy): domain Bacteria; kingdom Bacillati; phylum Bacillota; class Bacilli; order Caryophanales; family Bacillaceae; genus Bacillus; species Bacillus sp. 1NLA3E. The sequence goes on along the minus strand of NC_021171.1, from coordinate 2,672,548 downwards.
ATGCATTTTTCATCCCATCTTTCTTTATAAATGATAAAATCATTCTAGAGGAATTTTGTACATGATAAAAGTGACAGAATTAAAAAGTTTAATAGGGACAGATGGAGGGTTAACAGTGGAACTTACCCCGTTTTTAAACAAGAAGTTGCCAGAATCTTTATACAGCCAGTTGTATCATTGGATTAAGAAGGAAATTGAAGAAGGTAGGCTCTTGCCAGGAATGAAGATGCCATCAATTCGCCAGCTTACGACTCATTTAAAGGTCAGCCGGAATACGGTTGAGGCAGCATATCAGCAGCTACAATCAGAGGGATACCTCGAAAGTGTCCCTAAAAGTGGAATATGGGTAGCTGAAATTGAGAAACCTTTACTACATCCACTTGAGGTGGAACATCCTATTATGTTGGAATGTAAGCCTTCAAGCGAAGTCCTTGTGGATTTTGAATATGGAAATGTCGATCTTGACAAATTTCCCTTGAAGCAATGGAAGAAATGTCTGTCAGACGCAGTTGATCAAGAGAACAACTGGTTATTTCAGTATAGTGAGAATCAGGGTGAATTTGAATTGAGGCGGGAGATATCAAACTATTTACTGCAATCCAGAGGTGTACGCTCTGTACCAGAACAGATTCTTATAACGGCCGGAACTCAGGCCTCCATGGCGTTGATCTGCCATCTTTTAGCACTCCGGGAAAAAACCGTGGCTATGGAAGAACCGGGTTACAGTGGAGTTCGATCGGTCTTAGAAGACCAGGGATGCTATATTGATCCCGTGCCTCTTGAGAAGGATGGATTGTCAGTAGAGCATATTCAAACGAGCAGGGCAAAAGCCGTATACTTAACGCCTTCTCACCAATTTCCATTTGGTATGGTTCTTTCCATTTCGAAAAGAATGCGATTACTAAAATGGGCTTATCAAACTGGAGGATACATTATTGAGGATGATTATGACGGCGAGTTTCGATACCGGGGACATCCGATTCCTTCGCTAAAATCCCTGGATGAACATGAAAGGGTTATCTATTTAGGTACATTTTCTAAATCATTTCTACCTTCAGCTCGGTTAAGTTATATTGTATTTCCACCTTCTCTAATGGTTCAATATTCACGAAAGTTCGCAGCTTATAACCAATCTGTCTCTCCTATTATTCAGAGGGCTATGGCCCTGTTCATGCAAACAGGGGAATTCGAAAGGCATATTCGAAGAATGCGCAAGATGTATCAAAGAAAACATCAGGCTTTGCTAAGGAGTATTGAACAATATATGGGCACTCAAGTAAAAATTGTTGGAGAAAAGTCAGGCTTACATATCTTATTGAAACTAAAAGGCGTAACAGCCTTCGAGCTGATCGAAAATGGTCTACAGAAGGGTGTCAAAGTTTATTCCCCGTCAAGGTTTTGGCTTAATCCAAACACCGAAGGTAATTCCTATATCATGTTAGGATTTGGTGGATTATCAATTGAAGAAATTGAAAAAGGAGTCAGATTACTCGCTAGCTGCCTCCCATGAAGAGGGAGAACAGTAAGTAATAAACATATTGGCTTAATCAATAAATCCAAATAAAAGGATAGTAGAAAAACCTCATTTATATACGTTAAGGTGAAATGTATCATAAATGGGAAGAGTGGTTTATTCAACAATCGGGCGCTAACCTTGAACAAGGATAGCGCTTATTTTCAATTGAGCAATTTAATTGAGTAAGGTTATTGAGCTAATAATTCAGGAGTCGAAGAAGTAATCACCTGATTCTAGAAATATTAAAATTTAGTTATAGAAAAAGAAGATATAATGAAATAGGGCGAAATGTGCTAAGGTAGCATGATAGTTTTCATTGAATTTTTTATAAAATGGAGATAAGGGATTTAGGAGGAATAGTATTTTGCAGGTTAGTAAAGAAACAATCTTTAAAAATAATAAGAATATTGAATTTACACATATCACAAATGGAAGTTCAGTTGTTTGCTTTATGTTTTCTGGAGCAGGTTATACATATGAAAAACCCTTATTATATTACTCTACAATGACGATGCTTCAAAATAAATATGATGTTGTCCATATCCACTATACTTACGACCAGGATATATTTAAGTTTCCTTTAGAAGATATTGGAGAGATCTTAATTAAGGATGTAAATCCAGTAGTTACTGAGATTCTTAAACAAAATCAATATAAGGAACTTATTTTTTTAGGGAAATCCCTTGGTACATTTCCTATTATTAAAGATTTTATGAAGGATGAGCTATTTATCAATTCCAAAATGATTTTACTTACACCATTATTAGATTTTGATTCAATTTATGAATCTTTGATGAACTGTAATCATTCAGCACTTATCGTTATAGGTGACAAGGACTCACATTATAGAAGTGAAAGAATCGAAGCACTTATTGAACGTAAACCAACAATTAAAATCGAAATAGTACCTAACACTAACCACCAATTGGATAATGAGCCACTTGATACTTTAGCATCAATATTAATTATGAAAAAAGTAATGAGTAGGTTGGAGGACTTTTTAAAATATAATTTGTTCAAGTAAAAGGGGGCGCTATTTCAAGAAGAATAAGTAATTTTAGGACTAAGCTCATATTTTTAGTTATTCCATTAAAGGGCGCAAGAATTGAAAAAGCGGACTATCTTAGCAGTCCATTTTTCTTGGTCTTTAATCATTTAAATGACAGGTTTGTTTAACAAAAATATACAAAAATTTGAGTTGTTTGTATATACTTAGTAAAAAAAGTGAAGGTGAGTGTTTTTAAAGTGAGAGTAGCTTATTTAGGACCTCAGGGGAGTTTTTCGGAAGAAGCAGCATATAAATACTTCACAAATGATAATGTTGAATGGTATATGTGTGATTCTATAATAGAAGTTCTTGAAGCAGTTGGGGAGAATAAGGCTGAAACGGGAATTGTTCCAATTGAAAATACTATTGAGGGCACAATAAATATTACGGCAGATGGTTTGTTGAGAAATCAGTTATATATAGAAGCTGAAATTATCTTCCCAGTTTCCATGAATCTTCTTGTTGTAGAAGAAGGAATACAATTGCATGAAATACGTGAAGTATGGTCAATTTATCCCGTTCTTGCTCAATGTAAGGAATTCATTCGAAAAGCCAAGGTTAAAAGTAAACAGTTTGATAGTTCTTCAGCAGCAGCCCTAGCTGTAAAAGAATATGGAAGAAGAGAAGTTGCAGCAATTTCTTCTGAATCTGCAGCAAAATTATTTAATTTACATATAGCTAAAGGCAACATTCAAGATAATCTTGAAAATCATACTAGATTTGTTGTAGTTAGTAAGGATTATGAGAACTCAAAACAATGGAATAACAAAAATAATAAAACAATGCTATTAGTCTCTCCGAATAAAGAACATTCAGGAGTCCTATCCTCAATTTTGAATGTATTTACAGCTCTTTCAATAAATTTAACATGGATTGAATCTCGCCCTACTAAGAAAAAATTAGGAACTTACCACTTTTTTATTGAAGCAGAAGGTGGATTACATGAGAACAAAATTAGTAAGGCAATAACTATTCTTGAGGCTTTTGGTCATGAGGTTCATGTATTAGGGACCTATCATACCACGCATTTATAAATTTATTTTCTAATTATTTATCTTCAATACAGGTATTTTAGAAATCAAAGCATTGAATATAGAGCTTTGTAAAGTATTACTAATTTGGTGCGAATCTTGCATAAGATTTAAACAAAAATCTTCCACAAACGGGCGCAAGAATTGCACAACGATGGACTGTTTCAACAGTCCATTTTTCTTGGTCTTTAATCGGTTAAATGGCAGTTTAGTTAAAGAAGGAAAGATATTATAATTGTTAAAATGAGACTTAATGGGAGGCGAAATTACACTTGGATAAGACTCAAGTAAAGGTTTATTTCAGCTTGTTTGGAGATGACTTTCCATTAGATGATGTAACGGAAAAGTTAGAAGTAACACCTACCGACACTTATAAAAAAGGCGATTTAATTCCAAACCGTTCAACTGTTATTAGAAAAGAAACAAGTTGGGATTTAGGAACAGGCTACCAAGTTTCACTTGATGTAAATGACCAACTAAAACAAATTATAGATAGGCTACAAAATAAGTCATCAATAGTTAACGAAATAAAAGAGGCTTATTCCTTGGAGTGTAAATTCTTTATTGTAATTAATATAGAAAAGGGAAATACCCCTGCTTTATATTTGGATAAAGACATTATAAAATTTGCTTCAAGTATTGAAGCTGAATTTGATGTAGATTTGTACGCTAATCCTTATGATGATTTTGGCGAATAAAAAAGTACAAACTTTATTTCACTAATGGGTTCGTTGCTTGAAGAAGCATTAAGTGATTTTAGGACTAATGCTATATTTTAGTTATTCAATTATAGGGCGCTTTCCTTTAATAAGGATTAGCGTCTATTTCCATTTTAGGGCCATTTAATAGAGCGATACCTTTAGTGAGACTTTAATATTATGTAAATTTATAAGCAAATTGTGAATGACTGCACTTAAACTAAAGTGAGCAGGATTGTTGAAGTTGCTTGGTAATGTAACTAATAATATTTTGGAACGGGATACTAAGATGTACTTAAATAATTTATATTGTAATAATATGTTGAAAAATATAACATTTAAGTAGCGCTTTAACCAAAATGTTATAAAGGAGCCTTTTTATGTCAGACAAAATTACATATAGAGATGCAAGTATTGAAGATTTACCAATTATAGTGGATATTTATAATTTGACTGTTCCAGGCAGAATGGTAACTGCTGATACTGAACCTGTAACTATAAATGACAGATTAGATTGGTTTAAAGAACATAACCCATCCAAAAGACCTTTGTGGGTTGTAGAATACGAAGAAAAAATTTGTGGTTGGGTAAGTCTCCAATCTTTCTACGGAAGACCAGCCTATGATGCAACTGCCGAAATAAGTATTTATTTTCATGAAGATTTTAGAGGTAAAGGACTTGGGAAAAAGGCTCTAAGTAAAGTTATAGAGGAATGTCCTAAGTTTGAAATTGATACCTTACTTGGATTCATCTTTGCACATAATGAGCCGAGTATCAGACTATTTTCAAGTTTCGGTTTTGGGAAGTGGGCTCATTTACCAGAAGTCGCTAAATTAGATGGGATTAAGAGAGATTTGGTTATTCTTGGGAAAAAGATTTCTTAACTTTTAAGAACTATAATTCTTCAACTAACTAAGTGCGTTACAATAAGAAAAATTAGTGGAATATTTGATTCTATTATATTTTGATTTTCAGCATTCGGGCGCTATCTTGGTACATACAAGGATAAGCGCTCATTTTCCATTTTAGGGCCATTTAATGGAATAAGGATTGTTGGTATGGGGAAAAATCCAAAAATTCACGAAAGGAATAAAAATATTAAAAAGGGAAACTCTTAAGAAAAAAGGAGGATCAAATAAATATGACCTTGAAAAATCAGTGGATATATAATATTGCAATGATTTTACTCTCGTTCCAACTTCTTCCTTTTATTGGAAATGGTAGTTTAAAAAGATTCCTTCCTGCGTCTATACTTATTGTTATTTTTGAAGCAATTAACGTAGCATTTGGAAAAAAGCGAAAATGGTGGATTTTTTATAATAAGCCAAATTCATATATTTCAGGGGAATTTCCTTTTAATATTGGACCATTTTTTTTAGCTTCAATATGGATATTAAAGAAAACTTATGGAAATTTTAAAAAGTTCCTTATACTTAATGCAATTATCGATGCTTTCTTCGCTACTATTTATATTACAATACTTGAAAAATTGAAAGTCGTTCGTTTAAGTAGAATAAATAACTTTCAATTTTTTCTTTATTTCTTTTACAAGGCTTTTTCTTATATGGATTCCAATACATAATTGAAAAAAAGAAATTCAATTAACCGATTCTAAGACATCCAATTAATTCACTAAAGTAACGGGGCGATAGCACAAAAGCTAAAAAACAATTTTTTTCTTCTTTAATAATTTCCATTTTCCACAAATGAAAGAGTTAAAGATCAAAGCTGTCATTACCGGCAGCTTTTTCTTATTGTGCTAACCGGACAGGTTTTATATCAAGATTAGTCATAATAAAAACATCTTGTATATTAATTTACAGGGGACAAAACACTAGGAAATAGTATAATTATAGTTATTATGTATTTTTCTGTAAAAAGGATGTGTGTTTGTTGAGAATTGACTTTTTTCTCCCAGCAATTGTTATCACTAGTGTTTGGCTAATTTTTAAGGCAGTTAACGTAATTTTAATTATTAAGAAATTCGATTTTAAACGAGAAATTGTAAATTCATTCTATTTCATAAGTGTGATGGGAATAATAGGGCAAACACTTTTCCCACTTGAGATAGCTACGGGTCCTGAATACCAATCACGTAATAATTTTATACCATTTTCGAGTATCAATGAGTTATTAAAACACTTTTATTATTTTGTTCCATTAAAAAATATATTAGGAAATATTATTTTATTTATGCCGTTTGGTTTCATTCTTGGTTTGAAATTTAAGCGAGTAAACAATATGTTGAGTGTTTTTTTAGTAGGTGCATTAAGTTCAACGTTAATTGAACTTATTCAACTATTACTTCCTAACAGAGCATTCGATGTTGATGATATTATATTAAATACTAGTGGTAGTATTATAGGTTTCCTAATACTGAAAGCAACCAAAATTGAAAAAATCATTGGATTTCGTACGATTCAAAACGAATAATAGGGATTGGTTTATTGAAGTACGGGAGCTTTTGTAAAGAATTTAGGGGGCATTTTTGAAGCACTATCCTTTTTTGTCCATATCTCCATGTCCCTCATTTTGGATGAGTTGGTATAATTAACTAGAAATAGGGATGGAGGTTTGAATATGATAAGGAAAGGACACTACATCTGCTTGTGTTTTTTACTGTTAATTTGGGTAGCCGGCTGTTCCATTAGTAGTGATATTGAACAAAAGGAAGTAAAAAAGGAAACGGAAATGGTAGAAGTTCAACGATTAAACCAATTGGAGAACGAAAGTACGGTTGCTTTTACGTACTCTAAGGATATCAGAATCTTTAAAGAAGCTGCTAAAACTGCCGTGAAAGAACCAGGAATCGCGAATATAATAGATCCCATGTATAAGGTAACAGTGGGGAAAGAGTCGTATTTCCTTTGGGTGGGCAATGGTCACGGTACTATCATGAATACAAAGGATAAACAAACCGTTTACAGTCTACTTGACCAATCAACAAAAGATATAGAACAATTATTCATGAAAACATATCCTGCAATTAAGAAAGATGGGACACTTGATATGGCCTCATCTTCAAATTTCCCGTTGGATGATAATAACGTAGGTTTTTTTATAGGAGCCCTAAATCCGACCCCAATTGAAAAGGTCGAAAATGGTGTCTATATTCAAGGGGTACATGCCCACGGAGACCGCCAGGTGTTTCAAATTTTTTCTAAAGTATCGCAGGGAGATTATCAGTATGCTGCGGCTCGGCTCGAAGGTGAAAAACTGATTATTGAAGTAACGAGCCACAAGGCAAATAGCGGGGAGGTTTCCCACCCATATGTGATACATTCTTTATCTATGAAAGAAAATCCCAGATATTATGTTGTTATTCGGAACGGTATAACGGAGAAGAAGGAAGAAATTTTTTACGGAATTGAATAGAGTTTAAAAAAAGAGACTTTTTTGTTTAAAATTGATATTAAGCTACAGGTAGATTAATCCAGAAAGGATTAACCCCTTTGTTATGAGTTTCTCTATTGAACAATGAACAACGTGGTAGCATCGTGAAGAAATGTACTTTTACTATAGGGTGCTTGTGCGGCCGAGCCTAGGTCGTATCATATAGCGGGTGGGATTCCCGTCGAGTAAGAACTAGCCATTCGCTCGTAGCGAGTCTTGGAGGGCTAAAGGTAACTTTAGTCTTTAAGCGTAGACAGTTAGGTGGCGGGCCGAAAGCCAAATGGTTGAAGGGATTGAGCTCCATAATGTTAGTAAACCGAGAGGGCTGATGCGTTAAGCACAGCAGAAAGCTACATTTTATCTTTCGTTAAAGGCAAGAAGGGTAAAGCCTCTCTGGAGTCAGAGACCTTGGCACGTCATACATTGATATGATACGGCAACTCGGGAGACCCTACCGGTCTTTTCTTTTTTTTTAGAAGAGTATGGTCTACAAGCGATAATAAGCAAGGAAACCAAATGCCGATGTAGGGAGTCGGATAGCAGCGTAGTACCAATGAAGTTGGGTAATGCCGATGGAGGAAAGGCTAGCTACCAGTTATCACCCTTACTAGGGACACATTTACTACACGCAGAGGTAGGTATAATAAATGGAAACAAAACTACTAAGGATAGCAGAATTAGCAAAATCTGATCCTAAAATGAAATTTACATCTCTTGCACATCTATTAAATGAAGAAGCATTAGTTCAATGTCATCTTGAACTTCCCAATAAGAGGGCAACTGGGATTAACGGTACAACTAAAGAGCAATACGGTGAAAGTTTAGAAGAAAACATAGAGGATTTAGTAAGTAGGCTTAAAAGCAAAAGCTATCGTCCTGTTCCAGTAAGGAGAATGTATATTCCAAAGCTCAATTCAAACAAGAAAAGACCATTGGGAATACCGGAACATGAAGATAAGATTGTTCAAAAAGGCATTACAAAGATACTAAATACCATTTATGAAAATGACTTTCTAGACTGTTCCTTTGGATTCCGCCCAAATCTTAACTGCCACGATGCTTTGAAAATACTGAACCACTATATTGAAAATAGGTCAGTAAATTATGTAGTAGATGTAGATATTAAAGGATTCTTCGACAACGTTGACCACATATGGATGATGGAGTTCTTAAAACAGCGAATCGCTGACCCTAACCTACTAAGAATAGTTGGTAGGTTTCTTAAAGGTGGATACATGGAGGAAGGTAAGAAATACAAGACAGACAATGGCACACCGCAAGGTGGATTATGCAAAGCTTAGCATAATCCACCTTATGCAAAGAAAGTTATTATGCAAAGTAAAAAGTAGAAAGCTTATTATTTCAACGTTTTTTTTTGAATTACTTTGCATAATTCTTTCGGTTTACAGATCAATATTTGAAGAAAATTGGTCGGAAAATAGCTAAATCTTGACAAATTGAACTAATTTTTCTGCCTTTTTGAGTGTTTTGCTGAATGTTTATCAAGATTATTATGCAAAGTAAATGAAGCATAAACTCATTAAACTCTGCATTTACAGCACCTACTTTGCATAACGCGTAACTTTGCATAAGGTGGAGTAATATCTCCGATATTAGCCAATGTATACCTCCACTATGTCCTCGACCTGTGGTTTGAGAAAAGGGTTAGGAAACAGTGCAAGGGACAAGCATACATAGTGAGATATGCAGATGATTTTGTTTGTTGTTTTCAATATAAAAGTGAAGCCCAGCAATTCTTCCATTCTTTAAAGCTGAGATTAAAGAAATTTAATTTAGAAATAGCTGAGGATAAAACCAAAATTATTCCCTTCGGGCGGTTTGCGGAGCAAAATGCAAATCAACAGGGGAGAAATAAACCAGCAACTTTTGATTTTCTTGGGTTTACACACTATTGTGGGAAAAGTAAACAAGGGAGATTTAGAGTAAAACGGAAAACAAGCAGAAAGAAAGTACAAGGTAAACTAAAAGAAACGAAAGAATGGCTGAAGAGTAATAGAAGTAAAGATATTCATATGATTATGGATAGATTTAAACGCTCACTAATAGGTTATTACAACTATTACTGCATCACTGATAATACTCAAAATGTTAACAACTTCAAAGACAAAATCGAAAAGCTATTGTTTAAATGGCTCAATAGAAGAAGCCAAAGGAAATCCTTTACATGGGATAAATTCAGTCTATTTCTTAATAAATATCCACTTCCATCACCAAGAATAAAAGTGAATATATACGATTTAAGGAAAGAGATTAGCTATATTCTGTAAATGATAACTAGGAGGAGCCGTGTGCGTAAATAGCGCAAGCACGGTTCTGTGAGGGGGGTGGAGTCCAATTTACCGCAAGGTAGAAAGGCTCCCTTCTACTCGACTAGTAAAAAATTCGGGGGCATTTTTGCAGCAATATCGCTATTTCCACTAATTAGCAATCGGGGGCATTTCTTAAACAAGAGATGAGCCTGATTGTGGAGCAACTCCTTTAAAAGAAAATTTGAATCCTATGCTAACTTTTTTTTATTGACAAAATTTAATTAATCGATAGAATAATAAACAATTAATATTATATTTGCATAATGAAGGTTTGTTTAAAGCATTTCAGAGTATATGAACAAAGGCTATGATAAGAAGTAGTAACAATCATGTAAACAGACAGAAAGTTACCGGTTGATGAGAGGTGCATGTTGAATGATTGTGAATTCATCTTGGAGCTGTGTACTGAAAAGGATTCCTTAGTAGGATACACCGGCTTAGCACCCGTAATCATGTGCTAAAGTATCGTCAGATGACTGTACTTACAAAGGTAAGCAATATGAGTTGCTTATGAAATAAAGGTGGTAACACGTGTTTAAATCGTCCTTTTGGTTAATCCAAAAGGGCGTTTTTTTTTTATCTTTTTATATTATTTAAGGGAGGAATTTTGATTGAGTAAAGATAATCAAAATAAGAGACTTCAACGTGGTTTAGACAATAGGCATATCCAGTTAATTGCACTTGGAGGTGCAATTGGAGTTGGATTGTTTTATGGTTCAAGTGCAACCATTCAAATGGCTGGTCCATCCATTTTGTTCTCCTATTTAATCGGAGGCTTAGTTATTTTTACAATTATGAGAGCACTTGGGGAAATGGCTGTGGATGAACCGGTTTCAGGTTCATTTAGTTCTTATGCACATCGATATTTAGGGGCGTTTGCAGGTTATTTATCAGGCTGGACCTATTGGTTTATGTGGGTTGTCGTTGGAATGGCAGAAATAACGGTGGTTGGTGTTTATGTGAATTACTGGTTTCCGGAAATTCCACAATGGCTGACAGCATTGGCTGCACTTATCGTAATTACAATGATAAACCTTGCAAATGTAAAAGCATTTGGAGAGTTTGAATTCTGGTTTGCACTGATTAAAGTTGTAACTATAATCGGAATGATTCTCCTTGGTTTAGGAATCATTTTCCTCGGAATTGGGAACGGAGGTCAGCCAATCGGTTTTGACAATCTTTGGACTCATGGAGGATTTATGCCAAATGGAATCAAAGGTATTATTATGTCAATGGTCCTCGTAATGTTTTCATTTGGCGGGGTAGAATTAGTTGGAGTTACGGCAGGGGAAGCAAAAAATCCTCAACAATCAATTCCAACAGCCATCAACAATGTAATCTGGAGAATATTAATTTTTTATATTGGTGCATTAGGAGTCATGATGATTATATATCCTTGGAATGAGGTAGGCATGATTGGAAGTCCATTTGTGTTAATTTTTGATAAAGTTGGAATTCCTGGTGCGGCAAATATAATTAACTTCGTTCTCATAACAGCAGCCTTATCTGCCTTTAATAGTGGGGTATTCGCTTCAGGAAGAATGTTATACAATTTATCACTGCAAAATAACGGTCCGAAATATTTCGGAGAGCTTAGCAAGAATGGAAGTCCGAGACGAGGAATCCTAATCTCTTCAATGTTTTTATCAGTCGCAGTAGTTTTGAATTATATTATTCCTGAAAAAGTGTTTCTGTATATTTCTTCTGTTGCAACGGTTGCGGTTATTACTAGCTGGACGATTATCCTGATTACACAATTAAAGTTTAGACAATCCAAAACAAAAAATGAAATAAAAAAATTAGCATTTAAAATGCCGTTATACCCAGTTTCAACCTATTTAGCTTTGACATTTTTAGCACTTGTCATTGTCTTAATGGCATTTATTAAGGACATGCGAATCGCATTAGTTGTAGCACCTATATGGTTTTTGATTCTTTATATAGGATATAAAATAAAAAAAAGGGATTCGACAGAGAGTATCATTAAAAGGGAGAATGTTGGATAGCCTCTTTTCTAGTATTCATAACCAAATAACAGCCATTTGTGAAGAAATATGCTTAAAGGGGCGCCTTAGTAAAAAAATCAAAAAGCATTTTTGCAGATCTATTGCATTTACCACTATTCAGCTATCGTGCACTTATATGATGTAACTAAAGCCTAATTTCTCACTTACAACACCGAGAAATTAGGCTTTTTATATTTTAATTTTCATACAGTTTATATCCTCATTTTCCTGGCGCTACCGCTACCATACAAAATAGTGAATTAGAGGGTCTTTTATTGGTAAAAATCTGGCAAAGTGTGACAAATTACTGGTCAAATACTGGTGCAAAAAATGGTAGAAGTGGTAAATTCTATTGGCCGTAATCAGTAGTACCTTATCTATATTCAGTAATAATCGGATGAAATTGGTAGTCATTTAAGTTAATGGAGTTTTCATCATAGAACTTGATGCCCTCACTTTCTAATGACGTCCTTTGGATAAAAAATGACTCTTCCGCTTTTAGTCCAATCTCACCTTTAGCATTTATGACTCGATGCCAGGGAAGGTGATATTTTTCACTCATTGAATGGAGAATTCGAACCACTTGGCGTGCACCTCTTGGGCTTCCTGCCAAACTCGCTATTTGCCCGTAAGTCATTACTTTTCCTGATGGAATTTGCTGAATAATGTAAATCACTCGCTCGGTAAAAGTCTCCAAATTATATTTCTCCAATCATAATGCAAATTAGCTATCGAAATAGATTTTAACATGTTTTTTTGTTTTTCTTTTATATAAAAATTACAACACCGAAAGAAACTTGACAATAGAACCTAAGCAATGGTTTTTCAAAATGTTTACTAATAGTGCATGAAAATTGTCTGTAAGGTTAATCTATTTTTGACTAACTTTAGAAAAGGGGCATTAAAAAGATGACTGAATCTAATCGAACAGAAGCAGAACAATGGAAAGCAAGAAAACAATCACAAAACCCACATGGCAAGGTCAAGTCTTTTGATCAGCTAGCTGAAGGTACAGGGAAAACTGAATCTAAAAACAAGTAAAGCCGGGTGAAAAAGAGACTGACTCTAAAAGTTATTTTTTAATGACTTTTAAGGTCAGCCTTTTTGCTATAACGAGTCGGATCGGGATATTTGTTAATTGAATATGGTATAATTTCCGTAATAGAGGATTTTAAGATTCTACCTATAAATGTGTTATCTTTTTGGACTTCTAATAGGGTCGTGAGCAAATGTTAGGTGTAGAAGAGGTTAATTTTATTAAAGAGTGTATTCCTTTTTATGAACAATTAAATTTTGATGAACAAGATCAATTAAAGCGGGCAATGACTCGGCAAGTGTTGTCCAAGGGAGGACAGCTTTCAGAGCAGAATGATCATTGTAACGGACTGGTTGTGGTGGAGACTGGAAGGATTAGAGCCTTTATTATGTCTGCTGACGGAAAAGAAATTTCACTTTTTAGGCTTAATGCAAAAGATATTTGCATTCTTTCGGCATCGTGCTTATTTAATAATTTGAATTTCAAAATCTATCTTGATGTTGAAAAAGACAGCTCCATTTATTTAATTCCATCAATTGTTTTTGAAGAAATAAGTCACTATAATATAAATGTTAAAGAATACATGTTGGAGCACATGGCTTCACGATTCTCATCAGCTATGTGGGTGATGGAACAGGTCGTTTTTGGTAGCTTATCTAAGCGGGTGGCCAGTTTTATCTTAGAACAAACAGTTCTTGAGGATAGCCAAACATTATGTATTACACATGAAACGATAGCGAAAAATATTGGGTCTGCTCGTGAAGTGGTAAGTAGAATGTTAAAGCATATAGAAAGTGACCAAATAATCTCCACATCTCGAGGAGCCATCTTTGTGAACGATCTTGAAAAACTAAAAATGTTGGCACAATAAAAGATGACGGTCAATTTAACTAGACCATCATCTTTTTTAAACGTCAAAATCAATTAAACTATAACTCTGTTTTAATATACTCAATCATTCTAGGTGTAATATGCGGAATGATAAGAGGGAGCATGTTGGGCATTAATGCATCTAGTGTCTTAGGAAGTAAATCTGGCATCAGTTGCTCCATGTCATCTGGAAGTGGCCCTACTCTCCGTGATACCTCCGCTAACATTTCAGGCATCACCTTTGGCATAATTTCTGGAACTAGCTTCGGCATTAAGGTTGGCATCATTTTAGCCATCATATTCAATCCGCCCGGCGTGTGCTTCATGGCTTTCATCATTGGCACCATACCTGCTGGCATGTTTTCCATCATAGGTTTCAATAATGAAGCCATAACATCAGCAAGGACTTCCGGATTCATTAAAACGATAAATTTTTCAAAGTAACTCCACATTTCCAATGAGTAATCGGTTTTATCTTCGATATGATAGCCGAGCCCTTCCATGACAAAACGGGCTAAGTCGGTTATCTGTAAGTCTAGCTTATTCTTGCTGTTTGAATCCCGAAGCTGAACTTGGCAGCAAGGGCATAAAGCCACTACCGTTTTTGCTTTCGCATCGACAGCCTCTTGCAACCTTATTCCTCCCAGTTTTGGTGCGACGGGCATTTCACCAATTAAGGTAAGGACCGATCCACAGCATAGCCCTTCCTCACGATTATGCTCCATCTCGACAAAATCGACTCCTGGAATTGCTTTTAATAGATCTCTTGGTGGCTCATAGATTCCTTGCGCTCTACCAGCATGGCAAGAATCGTGGAAGGTGACTCTCTCATTTACTTCATGGTCAAATTTAAGTTTTCCATCTTTGATTGCTTCTGCAGCAATCTCAGAATAATGCTTCACTTCGAAATCATATTCGATACCTTTTTTAGCAGCTAATTCGGCATATAACTCTTTCCAAACTAAACCACAGGCCGGACATGAAGTGACGATCGTTTTTGCCCCGCGCTTTTTAGCTTCTGCAACATTGTGTTCAAAAATCTCTTCGAACACATCCCATTTTCCCGCCACCTTCATCGGAATCCCGCAGCAAGCTTCATCACTGCCCATATAGGAAAAATCAACTCCGGCCTGATCCAATAATCTTACAGTGGCTTCAGCAACATCAGTGTTCACAAAAGAGGCGGTACAGCCGGCAAAATATAAAACATCGGCTTTCTCTTTTATTTTTGCCTTTATTTCGTCAGGGACCCAGTTTGCCCGTTTTTCTTTCTTACCCGCCCAAATATTACGTTCTCCACGGAGTGATGCAGCCATCATTTCGAAAGGAGGGAAGGTCATTCGTTTTTCCTCATCAATAAGATTTCCCCTCAGCTCCATCCAGTTATGCTCGATTGGAATGTCCAATTGACAGCGAGTGTTACAGACTTCACAGGTTGTACAGAGCAAAAAGTTTTGAACTGTATCAGGATTGAATTTTTCCCTGCCTGCAATGACCTCGCGAATATAATGGTATTTTCCTCTTGGTGATTGGGATTCCCAACCTCTTCCTGCAAATTGTTCGCATGTAGATACACAATATCCACAGCGAGAGCACGCAGTGGCGTAATAGGCAATATCGCCTGGTATTCCTTTTTTCTTGCCCTCCCTAACTGCATCTCCTAATGGTGCAGTTGCTGCGTTTGCAATAGGTCGGATAAGGGGTTCAAAAGTGGACGCTGTCCCCATGATAGTATCAATTAGGCCGCCCCCTAATACCTTATTGGGGTTAAATAAACCTTTCGGATCAATCTCAGCTTTATAGGATTTCACTTTTTCATATCGATCATGACCAAAAACATTCTTGGCTTCACGTCGGAAGTAAAGTCCAGTTGCATAGGCAGAACCACCATGCTTTTTAGCTATTTCAATCACCGAAAGGGACAAAGCAAATGCCATGTTAAACGCAAAGGTCCGTTCATCATGGGGGATAAAACCTAGCAAAATAACCTTTTCCCTTTTAGCAGCCATTCCTTCCAGGACAAAGGAATGTTTGATTTTAGTATCAATATCAGTTAGCACTGCTGCCAAATTTTTTAGTGGTACTACTACTTCAGTTGGAATGATCGAAGGACCAATTCTTTTAAACCGCATCGGTTTAAAGCGATCAGACCATTCATGTTCGGCTGCCTCCTGAGAAAGTTCGGTGCCTCCATGCTCATTGGTGATTTCACTTAAACCTTTATTAATTGCTTCGTGTCTAGATGCAGGATAAGCAATGACAAGAACAAATGTTTCGGGTAATTCGGGATCTGCCTTCCGGTTCTTTTCCTCATAAGGATGGCCATGCCGGTGGGGAAGCTTCTTTTTTAATCTCATTGATTCAGGGTTTAAAAAAGTAATCGACCAAATCGGTAATTCCGCTTTATAAATAGCAGATAAAGCATTCCCGATGGCTTGGTTGTCTCTAAAAGAAATTAATCGATGAACTTCAGGTTCCAACTCTCTTACTTTCATCGTAATCTTGGTAATGATACCGGTAATTCCTTCCATATCGGCAATATAAAGCTGTAGTTCCGAGCCGGTAAAGGTCTTTATATCCCCGTCAGGTAAAATCACATTCGCTTCAAGAACATTTTCTTTAAAAACCCCAAATTCATACCCGCCGAAACCAGTACCACCCTGTGCTAATAAGCCACCAACAGTGGAAGAAGGAAGGGAAGAAGGATATAAAATCAAGTCGAGGCCCTCTTTTTTTAATTGTCTTTGCAATTGTTCCCAAATAATACCGGCCTCTACGGTAACCTGTAGGTTCTCCTTATCAATCGCAATGACTCGATTCATGCCAGAAATATCGATTACGATCGCTCCTTCCTCTGGAAGTACACCTCCAAACCCGGATGTAGACATTCCACGTGGAACTAGCTTCACATTTTCCTCGTCTGCCAGTCTAACAAGCTGCACGATTTGCTCGTCATTTTCAGGACGAACAACTCCACCGGGAATCCCAACTGGAAGAAAAGGCTTTACCAAACCTGGTAATGCACCCACGTCATAGGAATACATTTTCCGTTCAACCCGATCTGTTCTAACTCTGTTCCCAAAAATATCCATCAATTTCTGTTCTAGCTTTTCACTTACGGCTACCATTTAAATTCCCTCCGAATCAAATATAGATCCTTGTCAACGTCAAAGCTGATAATCGAAAAAGGAAGAAGGATATGCTTTCTCTTAACATTATTATCGTTTTTTAACACGTTCGATCTCTGTGATATAGTCACACTCAACCCATGCAGTTGTTACGGCTTTATTACAGTTTATCGGTGGAAGTTGATTGTCAATAAGTTCGGTGAGCCAAAAGATAAACAAAGAGACACCATCGTTGCCAAAAGAGTGGGTATTGGCAGAAAAAGTTTTAAAATCAACAATGTAAATTAAAAAAGGCATTTTAAAAAAGGATTTTCCCTATGTAAAGATGAAAGTGTAGGAATGTACAAATCCGTGGAGGCGATTTATGATGCAAAGTAAAATGACAAAACTCCTGCAAATTGAACATCCAATTATTCAGGCACCTATGGCTGGAGGGATCACGACTTCAAGTCTAGTATCATCCGTATCAAATGCAGGTGGTCTAGGAATGATTGGTGCTGGATATATGAGTTCCAGCCAAATTCGTGATCAAATAAGGGAAGTTAAGCAATTAACCAAGAAAAATTTTGGGATAAACCTATTTATTCCCAGCGAATTTAATGTTTCAGAGAGTGCTATTTTAAAAGCAAACCAATTGTTACAACCCATTAAAGAACAGCTAAATTTAAAAAACATTTCCTATAAACTTCCCATTGTTAAAAATGAATGGGAGACTTTTCATGAACAACTAAGAGTTGTAATAGAAGAAGGAGTCCCAGTATGTTCCTTTACTTTTGGGGTTCCTTCTAAGGAAGTTATAAAAGAGTTAAAAAAACATCAAATCACTTTAATAGGAACAGCAACAACAGCTAGAGAAGCCAAAATTATAGAAGATGTCGGAATGGATATCATTGTCGTTCAAGGAAGTGAGGCGGGTGGACACCGCGGAACATTTGTAGGCAACCCTCAAGATAGTTCAATTGGATTAATATCACTCATTCCACAAGTAGTGGCAGAGGTGAATATTCCAATATTGGCTGCAGGAGGAATTATGGATGGTAAAGGATTAAGGGCATCGATTTGTTTAGGAGCATCGGGAGTACAGATGGGAACGGCATTCTTAACCTGTTTGGAAAGTGGCGCTCACAATGCCCACAAACAAGCCATTCTTAAATCTAAGGGAGATCAAACAGTTTTAACTCGAGTGTATTCTGGAAAATGGGCTAGGGGGATAAAAAACAAATTCTATTCCCATCTCCAGGAACATGAAGTGACACTGCCAGATTTTCCGATTCAAAATACATTAACAAGCACGATTAGAAAGGCTGCTTCAATGCAAAACAACCCAGAATATATGTCATTATGGGCAGGCCAAAGTGCAAGTTTGGCTAAAAATCTGTCTGTTGAAGAGTTAATGAACCAAATTATTGCTGAGGCAAAAGAAGTTGAAAAAAACTTATAAAAAGGCCGAGTTAAAGCTCGGTGTTGATTATTTGCAAACTGTTGATAAAGAAGTGAATTGGAGCGAGCGGCTGTCTAAGAAGGTAGATTATAGGATGGAAAAAGAAGTGCTAGCAGGAATTTTTACGGGATACAAAAATAAAAGGATGACAATAATAATATTATGTTAACACCCAGTAAGAAGCTTTTGTCTTGCTAAGTTGAATTAATCTCCAAAATAGAAGGCAAGCCTTGTTAATGCAGGCTTGCCTTAATCTCTATGATGAAATTTTGAAAAAACGCGGCAGGTTACCCGCGTCTTCCGCCTCTACCGCCTCGTTTTGTTTCAGTGCTACGTTTGAGGGTAGATAAATTCTCTTCGCTAGCCTTTAAAAACTTGGCCATTTTATCTTCGAAATTTTCTTTTGGTTTGAAATTGCTTTTTGAACCACGGAAGTCTTTTGAACGACTATCTGGTCTTCCCTGTCTTGCTGGGCGTTGCGAATAAGAAGTGCTTTGTCCTTCGGGTCTATCTATAGCCTTCTTAATAGACAAGGCTATTTTTCCCTCTTTTTCACTAATCACTTTTACTTCAATCTGGTCGCCTACTTTGAGATGGTCATTAACATCTTTTACATAGCTATCCGCAACCTCACTGATATGCACAAGACCTGTTGCGCCTCCTGGTAATTCTACGAATGCTCCAAAATTGGTGATGCCTGTTACTTTACCTTGGACCTTGCTGCCTACTTCGACTGACATAAAAATAATGTTCCCCCTCGTTAATGTTAAAACCACTTTATTATAACAAATCCAGGGGATAATTTCAATCCGTGGATTAGCTTTTATTTTCTTGCTATCTAGAATGATAAATAACAATTATTTATCATCACTATCCTGGTGCTCGGGTGAAAATAGCACCAATGTCACTACAGGTGGCTGTCTTTATTATTCAAATTTAGGAGACAAAGGTGCCTCTAGGATTTTTCCACTTGTTGATTAAAATGTTCTGAAATCAGTTGATCAAGCTTTTGGAGTTCTTCAAAACTAAAAATTTCGTTACTTGTTTTCAAAGATAAAAGAGCACTTTCAATCAAAAATACTCGAGGGTCCTTTGAGTGCAATAGTTCATCCTGAACAAAGTCTAGCAACTCAGTGTACTTTGTTGGGTCTTCACAAGTACTTAAAGCCTTTTTTAATGAAAATACAGCCTGATGAAGCTTTTGCTGAAATTCTTGATCGTTTTTTTTACAGTCAGGAAACCAACTCTCTAATACCTCAGGTTCAATTAATTGAACTCTAGATTTTGTTACTTCGTCAACCATCTTGACAACACGGTCAACACTATAACGGACTACCTGGTGGATGCTGGCATTTGATTCATGACCCAATGCATAATATTTAAGGTTGTACTGTAAGAGCCCCATAAACATAATGGCACAATCCAACAAATATGGTTTCGTACTATCGTCGAAGATGTCAGTAAACCGATTGTATACCCAACGTAACATGCTTAAGTTACCTAATTTTATGAATTGTTTTAGTTCCACATCATTTGAGAAGTTTACTTCTTCAAAGAGTGAAAACAATTTATTTGCTCTATTCGTTTTCATTTGTAATTCAATTTGTGTAATGAAAATGTCAATGTTAGCAGAATCTTGGCCAATCAGTAATTCGTTACGATCCAGTTCCAGTTTCTTGTATATCGTTTTAAAAAGGGCAATTAATAATTCATTCTTTGATGAAAAATAATTATAAAAGGTTCCTTTAGATATCCTACTATAGTCTAAAATATCCTGAATGGATGTGGCTTGAAATCCTTTTTCGATAAATAACTGATGGGCCATTTTTATGACATGCTGTTTCCTGTCTTTCATATCATCACCTATAATCATAATAGACTGTGTGTACAAAAATCATAGTACATGATTTTTGATTAATAAACAAATCCTAGTAAATATCAGGATATATTTTGATTGCAAAAATTGAACTGATGTTATATGATATATTTCTATCTGAACCGATAGTATAAAACAATGAACTAAATGTCTAGGGGGAAAACAATGAACCATTCCATAAAAAAGACTGATCGCCCACCATACGGAGTGATTGCGGTCTTGATATTCGGAGCTTTTATTGCTTTTTTAAACAATACGTTATTAAATATCGCCTTACCATCGATAATGAAGGACTTAAACATTGAAGCATCTACAGTACAGTGGCTGACTACAGGCTTTATGTTAGTAAATGGGATACTGATTCCAACTACTGCATTCTTAATTCAAAAATTTTCTGTTCGGAATCTGTTCTTAGCAGCAATGGCTTTATTTACACTAGGGAGCCTTGTTGCTGGAATTGCACACATATTTCCGATTCTATTAGCGGGTCGGATGCTTCAAGCTTCAGCATCAGCTATCTTGATGCCGTTATTAATGAATGTCATGTTGACCAGCTTCCCGGTTGAGAAAAGGGGAGCTGCAATGGGGGTATTTGGGTTAGTTTTAATGTTTGCACCAGCAATTGGACCGACTTTATCTGGTTGGATTATTGAACATTATGACTGGAGAATGCTATTTCACTTTGTAACGCCTTTTGCCATAATCATTTTCTTAATTGGCTTTTTCTTACTAAAAGACAAAAAAGATAAAATTGACCTGCGACTTGATTTCTTTTCGGTCCTTTTATCCAGCTTAGGTTTTGGCGGCTTGTTGTATGGATTTAGTTCTGCAGGTAAAAAAGGCTGGGATAGTCCTGAAGTATACTTGACGCTTTCTATTGGTTTCATTTCACTAGTTTGGTTTATTTTACGTCAATTAAAGCAGGAAAAACCAATGCTTAACTTCAGGATCTATAAATACCCAATGTTTGCTTTATCATCCGTTATTTCCATGGTTGTTACCATGGCGATGTTTTCGGGGATGTTATTAACACCAATATATGTTCAAACTGTTCGCGGTATTTCTCCACTAGATGCTGGCTTAATGATGTTACCGGGTGCGATTTTAATGGCGATTATGATGCCGATTACCGGTAAATTATTTGATAAGTTTGGTGGACGTATGTTAGCCATTGTTGGCTTAACTATTACGGCTGTAACTAGCTATTATTTCAGTAAATTAACACTTGACACTACCTATACAAATTTAATTATTTTATATTCTGTTCGTATGTTTGGTATGTCCATGGTAAATATGCCAGTAACCACAAATGGCTTAAACCAGTTACCAGCTCGCTTCTATCCACACGGTACTGCGATGAATAATACAATGTCACAAGTATCTGGAGCTATTGGTACTGCATTATTAATCACAATCATGTCAAATCGTGCAAAAACACATGCTACTGAAATTGCAGCAGGTATGATGAAGAAGGCGACTGAGAAGGCAGCAGCTGCTGGAGTGGCGCCAACACCTGAAATGCTCGCTCAAATAAAAGAACAAATTACCATGAAAGCCATGCTAGAAGGAATTAATGATGCTTTCTTTGTAACAGTATTTATTGCACTCCTGGCACTAGTTCTTGCATTGTTCATCAAACGGGCAAAAAGAGCGGAAGAAGATTCGGTAGAAAGAACTACCGGTCAAGAGAATTCTCGGAAATTAGCAGAAAACTAATCACTAACAAAGTGTCAATAAAAGGAGATTGGAGATCATCCTATGATGATAACTAATCTCCTTTTTATTTTAGGCTCTATTGTTTTTGTGGAAAGCGCCGAGGATGCTCACCGCCCGCTCCGCGGAAAGCGAGCATCCCGGAGCGGAAATCAACAACACTTCTCTTTGAAAAATGGCAAACAAAATTTACGGAAATAGCCTTTTTTAATAACAACATATTGACATGAAAATAGAGAGTGTGATATTAAATGTATATCGGATTAGCACTCGATAGGATAGAGTGCTAATTGTAAGATGTCTAGTTTTTAAAATCATCTATTTTCCTTTATACTAATTGAATGGGTGTTCACGTAGTTCTAAAAATGAAAGGAGAAATAATAATGGCAAAAAAACAGTTTCAAGCAGAATCTAAACGGTTACTAGAAATGATGATTAATTCAATTTATACTCATCGTGAAGTATTTCTGAGGGAGCTCATCTCTAACGCTAGTGATGC
The DNA here is from genome assembly GCF_000242895.2 of Bacillus sp. 1NLA3E. Classification (NCBI taxonomy): domain Bacteria; kingdom Bacillati; phylum Bacillota; class Bacilli; order Caryophanales; family Bacillaceae; genus Bacillus; species Bacillus sp. 1NLA3E. The sequence goes on along the minus strand of NC_021171.1, from coordinate 2,649,963 downwards.
GATTGATAAAATTTACTACAAAGCATTAACGGACGATACGCTAAGTTTTAGCAAAGACAGTTATTACATAAAAGTAGTTGCCGACAAAGAAAATCGGACTTTGAAAATCATTGATACTGGAATTGGAATGACCGAGGAAGAGCTGGAAAATAACCTTGGAATTATCGCCAAAAGTGGTTCATTAGCCTTTAAAAAAGAAAATGAATTAAAAGATGGATATGATATCATTGGTCAGTTCGGCGTAGGATTTTATGCAGCTTTTATGGTGGCAGACGATGTTACAGTAATCAGTAAAGCAGTAGGCAGCGATCAAGGATATAAGTGGGAGTCAACTGGTGCAGAAGGATATACAATTGAGCCATATGAGAAAGAGTCAGTAGGAACTGAGATTATCCTTAAAATAAAAGAGAACACAGAAGATGATAACTATGAAGAGTATCTTGAAGAGTATCACTTAAAATCGATCATCAAAAAATACTCTGACTTTATTCGCTATCCAATCAAGATGGATGTAACTGGAAAAAGGCCTAAAGAAGGTAGCGAAAATGAATTTGAAGATTATTCCGAAGAACAAATTATCAATAGTATGGTTCCTATTTGGAAAAAGAATAAAAATGAGCTAACAGCAGACGATTACGATAAATTTTATATCGAAAAACGATACGGTTTTGACAAACCTATCAAACATTTACATATCAGTGTGGATGGAACAATAAGATATAATGCCATATTGTATATCCCTGAAAAAATTCCATTTGATTACTATTCAAAGGAATTTGAAAAGGGCTTAGAGCTATATTCAAATGGCGTATTGATCATGAACAAATGTGCAGACTTACTTCCAGACTATTTTAGCTTTGTCAAAGGAATGGTCGATTCGGAGGATTTATCATTAAACATTTCTAGAGAGATGCTACAACATGATCGTCAATTGAAGTTAATCGCAAAAAACATCAACAAAAAAATTAAGAGTGAATTGCAAGGTTTAATGAAAAATGAAAGAGAAAAGTATGAGGAATTTTACCATTCCTTTGGCAGACAATTAAAATATGGTGTATATAGTGATTTTGGTGCCGAAAAGGAATTATTGCAGGACCTTTTGATGTTCTACTCCTCTAAAGAAAAGAAACTTGTTAGTTTGGATGAATATGTTACAAGAATGCCTGAAGATCAAAAATATATTTATTATGCTTCTGGGGAATCGAATGAAAGAATTGAAAAGTTGCCACAGACTGAATTTGTTTCGGAAAAGGGTTATGAAATATTATACTTTACCGATGAAATTGATGAGTTTGCCATCAGAATGCTAATCAATTATAAAGACAAAGAATTCAAATCAATATCAAGTGGTGACCTCGGGATTGAAGTAGATGAAAATCAAACAAACTCCGAGTCGGAAGAGAAGGAAAACAAAGAACTTTTTGACTATATGAAAGCCATTTTAGCAGAAAAGGTAAAGGATGTAAGAATTTCCAAACGATTAAAGTCTCATCCTGTTTGTTTATCAACAGACGGTGAAATCACAATCGAAATGGAAAAAGTCCTAAGTGCAATGCCTGATAACCAAAACGTCAAAGCAGACAAGGTATTGGAAATTAATAAAAATCATGAGGTATTCCTTTCCTTAAAAGATGCGTTTGCAAGCGATAAGACTAAATTAGATCTTTATACTAAGCTTTTGTACAATCAAGCATTGTTAATCGAAGGGTTACCAATCAACGATCCAGTTGAATTTACAAATGATATTTGCAAATTAATGGCCTAGTATAAAAATAACAGCCTCGCACTAATCATTAGTGCGAGGCTGTTTTGTTAATATGTAGTTATTTTAACTTGAAAAAAAATAAAAAAAGGTAAATAATATAATAGTTTTACCAAACCAACTACCTATTGTTCCTTAAAGAACAAGACAATATAGTTGTGAAAATTTGAATTTTGGAGGTTCAGGAAGGTTCCATGAAAACTAGGGAAGCCTACTATGACAACGCGAAGGTTTTATTAATTTTTCTAATGGTGTTCGGTCACCTACTTCAATCATACATTCAGGAAAACAAATTCATTTTTGCTTTGTATACCACGATTTATCTATTTCATATGCCAGCATTTATATTAATTTCCGGGTACTTTGCCAAAGGATTTAGACAAAAGGGTTATTTATTAAAAATAACAAAAAAGCTGATTGGGCCTTATTTAATCTTTCAAGGAATTTATTCATTCTATTATTATTTTATTCATGAAAAAGATGAAATCAAAATTGATCCCTTGGTCCCAGAATGGTCATTATGGTTTTTGGTGAGTTTATTTTGCTGGAATATTATGCTTTTTCTATTTACGAAATGGAAAGCCAGATATGGACTTTTGCTATCAGTTTGTTTGGGGGTAGTAGTCGGTTATTTTAATGGAATAAACGATTATTTAAGCCTATCAAGAACACTTGTATTTTTCCCATTGTATTTACTGGGTTTTTATTTGAAAAGAGAACACTTTCTGAAAATACGAGATATTAAAATCAAACTCATATCGTTAATCATTCTACTTTCGATATTATTAGCATTTTATATACTACCTGAATTTAATTATAAATGGTTTTTTGGATCAAAGCCTTATATTGATTTTCATGTTTCTGGTATTAATGGCGGAATCGTTCGCTTAGGAGTTTATATGTTAACTTTACTCACAACGCTTGGATTTTTTGCATTTGTTCCAAGAAAAAATTTCTTTTTCACAAAATGGGGAACGAGATCTTTATATGTTTACCTTTTACATGGCTTTTTTATTAAATATTTTAGAAATAGCGGATTAGAAGAATTATTAAATGAACCAGGGCAAGTTTTCGTGCTTATTTTCCTTTCATTACTAATTATTACGATCCTTTCAAGTAATGTAATTAAAGCAATCGCCCAACCATTTATTGAACTTAAAATGTCGGCATTAAAGAACTATGTAATGAACTTCACAAATAATTTGAAAGAGGTTAATAACTAGTCCAGAAAAGATGAGAGATTTATAAGTGAAGTTTATATAGGCGTTAGTGGGAGTTGTTGATGAGAAATTATACTATATTGACCTACATGGTTATGGTTTTAATGATAGTAGTTCTTTCTGGTTCTTCCGTTCAGAGGAACGTATTAGCTGTGGTTGCACTGGGTGATTCAATTACTTATGGAACCGGAGATCCATTGAATAAAGGTTATATTGGAAGGTTTAATGAGCAGTTTGAGAGGTTAAAGGGAACCACTGTACACATAAATAATTATGGTATACCAGGTTATACTGCAGAAAATCTGATAGAACAGCTTAAGAGTGAAAAAATTAAAAAAGAAATTCAAGAATCAAATTATATCATTGTATATATTGGAACAAATGATTTTAGAAGGAGTGCCAAATATCAATTCAATCCGATTAATCTCAAAAAGATGAAGGATGGAAGAAGTGATTTCTCCAGAAATCTGCAACAGATTCTTGAAAAAATAAGAAATGAAAATGGATCTGCACCAATTATTGTGATGGGGCTTTACAATCCTTATACCCAATATAAAAACCACAAACAGATCCTTGCAGAGATCAATAAATGGAACAAGGACATAACTAAGGTTTCTTCATATTATGAACCGAATATGTTTGTTCCGACAATTGATTTGTTTGAAGGTAAACCTAAAAAAAGGTACTTTAGTGATTCCCTGCATCCAAACGCTGCTGGGTATGAGTTAATTTCAAATCGACTTTTTGAGAAAATGCTAATCCTTTCAGATTCTAATCATTAGAATAACCTCCGTGTATGATCAATGGAGTGATTATTATAAAAAACTAGCCATGCACCTTATCCAAGTGCATGGCTAGTTTTATCTAGAAAATAAAAACATAATTTTGGCTAGTTGTAAAATTAAATGCAACAGCTTAAAACGTGAAAAGCCACAGATAAACCGTGTATGATTAAGTCGACTAAAACAAGATCATAACGGGAGGTTTATCTAATGGCTTGCACTAATTCTAGCACAACCCTACGGACTTTCAAACACCTTACTAGTTTCGAACGTGGAATGATAGCTGCCCTACACTCACAAGGCAAGTCCATGCAGGAAATCGCAGTTGGCATAGGACACGATCGTACGACTGTCTGGCGTGAAATTAAACGTGGTACTACAACACAGATGCGTTCGGATCGATCCACTTATCAGGCCTACTTTCCGGAAACAGGGCAGACAAAGTACGATACAAACCGAATGGTTTGTGGGGCTAAGATTAAGCTTGATCATTCACTGGAATTCATTCAATTTGTTGAGTCGAAGATACTGGATGACAAATGGTCCCCTGATGCTGTTTGTGGATTTGCCCAAGCCGGCGGTCTTTTTCAGGGTGCTACTGTATCCACAAAGACTCTATATAACTATATTGAACGTGGATTCATCGCAGTGAGAAACATTGATCTTCCTATGAAACTACGGCTAAATACAAAGAAAAAGCGAATACGCGTAAACAAGCGAATCTTTGGTCGCAGTATTATTGAACGTCCTGCAGAAATCGAAGACCGTAAGGAATTTGGCCACTGGGAGATTGATACTGTCATCGGAAAAAAAAGCCTAGACGAAGCTCTCTTAACAATTACTGAGCGGAAGACCCGTAAAGAAATCATTATAAAGATTGCCTCTAAGGGAAGTGAGGCCGTAATTGCCTCGATTAATGAATTGCGAAATACCTATGGTTCTATGTTCTCTCGTGTATTCAAGACCATTACTTCTGACAATGGCTCTGAGTTTGCAGAACTCGTCCCTACCCTAATCAACGAAGACACAGATATCTTCTATACTTATCCTTATACTTCTTCCGAACGTGGCACGAATGAGCGCCACAACGGATTGATCCGTAGGTTTATTCCTAAAGGTAAAGCTATATCCTCCGTTGCGGATGAGACGATCTTGTACGTGGAGAATTGGTGTAACCGCCTACCTAGAAAGATTCTCGCCTATCGAACGCCTGAGGAATGTTTTCTAGAAGAGCTCGAAAATATTGCATAAGTCACGGTGAGTCTGAACTTTCATGTTTTGTTGCATTTAATATTGCAATTTACCAAAACATAATTTTCAAATAAATGAATTGACAAGCTCTTCAGAATTCGCTAAGATATGGGGAATCACTAATTCGCTTTAACGCGTCAAACCGCTAATATTATATAAGGAAAGTAAAGAGGGGGACAGTTCAGTTTAGATAACCAAGAATAATGATTATCTATATTAGCAATACATAAAAAATACTAATCTAATAATTAGCCAAGGAGGAAAAACAAATGAAAAAAATAGTCATAGCTATTGTATGTGGAATGTTGTTAATGCTCACGGCATGTGGAACGGGGAGCAAGAAAAGTAGTAGTAAGCAGGAAGAAAAGAAAATCGTGAAAATTGGTATCATCCAGCTTGTTGAGCATCCTGCCTTAGATGCAGCGAGAGAAGGGTTTGTTTCTGCATTGAAGGATGCGGGGTATGTGGAGGGTAAAAACTTAAAGATAGATTACCAGAATTCACAGGGCGATATAAATAATAATATGACGATTGCCCAAAATCTAGTAGCTGACAAAAATGATTTAATATTTGCAATTACTACATCAAGTGCACAGGCTGTGGCAACATCAACTAAGGATATTCCAGTCCTGTTTACTGCCATAACTGACCCAGTTAAAGCAGATTTGGTCCAAAGCTTAGACCACCCAGGTGGTAATGTTACGGGTACATCGGATACTCATCCAGATGCAATCAAAAATACAATTAAGTCTATTAAAACTTTTTTCCCGAATGCAAAAAAAGTTGGAATTGTTTATAATTCAGGTGAATCAAATGCTGTTCTGAATGTGGAAAACGCGAAAAAGGCGTTAAAAGATAACGGCTTAGAGCCAGTATTAACCTCCATTGCCACCAGTTCTGAAGTGAAACAAGCAGCGGAATCGTTGGTTGACCGTGTTGACGTTTTATATGTTCCGAAAGACAATACTGTTGTTTCAGCCCTTGAGGCGATTATCAAAGTATCCAATGAACATAAAATCCCAACCTTTGTTGGGGAAGGGGATTCAGTAAAACGCGGTACATTTGCTTCATACGGTTTTGAATACCATGATCTCGGATACACCACTGGAGAGATGGCGGTTCAAATTCTAAAAGGGAAAAAACCGAGTGAAATTCCGGTCGGTTTTCCAAAAAATCTGGAGCTTTACATCAACAAGAAGGCAGCAGCGCAAGAGGGGATCACTGTAACAAAAGAAATGACAAAAGATGCTAAAATTGTTGGCGAATGAACTTAGTGTGATCAGAATTAGCTGACAATCTAAATTAATCATTAACAGCCCTACATGTAATTAACGTAGGGCTGTTTTTACCTTGTATATCGATTCGCATAGCTCGAGGCCACGAATGCATTGGGTTTAATCTTCGGTTCAATACCCATGGATTCCATTCTAGTGACCATCTCTTTCACAAAAGCACTGGTCTTATTTCGTTTCCCTGCCCCAATATCGATATGACCTTCCATCGTAAAGGTAGCTCCTTGGTAAAGATACGGCAAAATAATATGAATTAACTGTTCCTTTCCATTTTCATCAAACAATGAAACAATTTCCTCTGTTAATGATAATTCAAACGAAATGCGTTCGTGTAAATGGGTCATTTTCCTTGGAATGGTCACCTTTCTAATACACGCCCACACGCCTTTTCCTTGATTTTGAATCACAATACCGGTAATAAAAACAGTTTTTGTTTTATGAACTTGGGAATCAGTTCCGATCATCAACCGGAAATTTCCACTTGGATACAATTTCATAAACTCCTTAATTCGCATAAAGACCTGCTCAAAGGACATACCATTTTCCTGCAGATTTTGAAAAGAATAGTCAACAACATGGTTCTTTTCCATCTTAGTAGCACCACAACTTTCCCATTCCAATATTGGATAGATATTTCATCTTATTTATAAGTATGGGAAAAGTTTTGATGTCGTGCCGGATACTTATTAACGTAAAGGAAATTAGACTGTTTGAAGTTAAATCCAATCGCCGTAGGTTAAGAGTGAACATTACAGTTGGGGACTAAAAAGAGTGGCGTTACAGTTAAACCAATTATGATTATGAATAAAGACAAAAAGAAAGTGTCCGAAAGTATACTTCTTGGACACAGATAATAAAATCTAGGATATTTTTACCATATCGTACGAAAGGTTTTTTTGATCCCATTTGAAAATTCCTTCACGTAATCTAATAATAGGATCGAAGGGGAATGGGGATTCTTGTAGTTCCAAATTCTCACCATTGTCAATTTGGTCAACATATTTTTTTCGTAATTGGAGCAATTCCATTTCAGAAGCTATACGGAGCACCATTTCCAATGTGATTTCGTTTTCACTGACCCCTTTACTACTACAAATGCTATCCTGAAAGCTTTTGTTATATTGGATCATCATTGGTAGGTCTTTTATAGATGCAACGCCGAAAACATCTTTAATGATATCGTCGTATTTTAACTGGGAGCCTGTCGCAAGTGTTTTAAGATCTTTCTCTGGATTTTCTAAATAATAAATCGTTTCAATTTCATTCCCCATGGAGAACACCCTTTCTAATACGTAACCAATTTTTATTCCTTACTCTTATTATGACATATTTTCGCCATTTTAGGGTGACATGTATTTAAATCTTGCTCGAAGATTGCTTTATTTTGTCGATATTTATTTTGCGGGAGTCATCAAAAACAGTAGATTAAGGTAAATATTAAGTATTATTGGGGTTCGACATAGATAAGTCGTTTGCCATATTTTTATGTATGAAGATGTCTATTTCTGCGCTTACCCAGGAAATTAAAATTAAGTTTCCCAAAGTTGGTTACCGTTTTTTATAATAGAATTAGTAAATGTTAAACTAACTTTTAAGAGGTGATAGAATGAGCTCTGCGGTGATAAAATCTATTAACATTGGAAAACCAGTTTCTTTAGAGTTTAAAACTAGGGGGATTTCTTCAGGGATTAATAAGAAGCCGGTAGAAAAGCCGCTATTTCTTTCAACACTAAATTTTTCGGGGGATGAACAAGCGGATTTAGTTCATCATGGTGGTAAAGATAAGGCTATTTGTGTTTATCCCTATGAGCATTATGTTCATTGGGAAAAAGAGTTGAAACGGCCATTATCATATGGAGCTTTCGGTGAGAATCTTACAACAGTGGGTTTACTAGAAGATGATATTTGTATTGGAGATATATTCAAATTTGGTGAGGCTATTGTTCAAATTAGTCAGCCAAGGCAACCTTGTTATAAGTTATCTCTGAAATACGGTGTAGAAGACCTTCCTATTAAAATTCAACAAACGGGATACACTGGATTTTATTGTAGAGTTCTCAAAGAAGGGACTGTTTCCAAAGAGTTGGGACTGACCCTTATGCACCGCCACCCTAAAGGAATAACCGTTTCTTATGCGAATCTGATTATGCACCACGAAAAAGGTAATATCGAAGGATTAAACAAAATGCTAGATATTGATGAGTTGTCCGAAAGTTGGCGTGCGACGTTTATCAACAGAAGAGATGGAATAGCTGTTGATGCTGAAAGAAGGTTACTTGGGAACGATAAAAAATAAAAGGAATCAGTGCCAGGATATTTCCAGTTGATTGGATGTTCCTGGTACTTTTTTTTTTAAGATGGTTGGTTTTGTCCAATTTTTGAATACCTAAACCATATTAATCCATACTAACAATGATATTTAGTGATTGGAGTAGTGATGTTATGGAATCTTTTGAACCACAAAATGAGACTGAAGCAATATTACATGATTATAAGCTAGGTTTAGGTACTTTTACTCAAAAGATGCCAGATTTAGCTCAGCATTTTAATGCTTTTACAGAGGCATGTTTTAAAGAAGGGGAGTTATCACAAAAAGAAAAACAGCTTATTGCATTAGGGATTAGCGTATTTTCACAAAATGAATATTGTATTATCTATCATACAAAAGGATGTCTTGATCAAGGAGCAACTGAGGAAGAGATTTTTGAAGCAATTGGTGTATCTGCCGCATTTGGAGGCGGCGCAGCAATGAGTCAGGTTGTAACACTTGTACAAGCCTGCATTACAGATTTAAATAAGTAAAAGCAATAAGGCAATGAAATTTATTTTTATCCGGCAAAAAAGATTTTATGGTATAGGAGGTTTTTCATCTTGGCGAAACTTCTTCAAAATCAGGTTGCCTTGATTACAGGGGCGGGCTCTGGGATCGGTAGGGCCACCGCATTGAAGTTAGCACAGAACGGGGCAAAGATTGCGTTAGTTGATTTGCACAAAGAAAACATCCAACAAGTCAATCAGGAAATTGTAGAAATAGGTGGCCAGGCTATCGTACTTGAAGCAGATGCTTCTTCTCCGGAACTTATGAAGGAGTGTTTTGAAAGTACCTTTGCAAAGTGGGGTCAGCTCGATATTGTCTTTGCTAATGCAGGAATCAATGGAGTTGTTGCTCCAATTGAAGATCTAAGCCCTGATGATTGGGATCTGACCATTTCAAATAATTTGAAAAGTACTTTTCTAAGTATTAAATATGCCATTCCACATATGAAGACAAACGGTGGGAGCATTATCATCACAAGCTCGATTAATGGTAACCGCATTTATAATAATATCGGTATGTCAGCCTATAGCACATCAAAAATTGCCCAGATGGGGTTTGGGAAAATGGCAGCCTTGGAACTGGCTAAATATCAAATAAGAGTTAATATGATTTGCCCAGGTGCAATTAAAACAAATATCAATGATAATACTTGGCCTGAAAAAAACAAATTGGAAAAGGTGAAGATTCCGATCCAATACCCTGAAGGAAGTCAGCCATTAGAACATGCACCGGGAAAACCAGAACAAGTGGCAGATCTAGTTTTATTTTTGGCATCCGCTCACTCTAATCACATTACTGGAAGCGAGATTTTTATTGACGGGGCAGAATCGCTTTTATAAAAAATAGTTACGGTAATCTATTAAGGGGAGGTTATTCCTTTAGTAGACAGGTCATCCATAAAAAATGGTGAGGTGGTGCTCCTATGGAAAAAGGTAAATTGCACAATACTGGTTGGCATTTGAAAAGAAAACAAAATGAAGAAAGGTTGGAAATTAGTTCAACCGGGTACGGTTTGGAATCAGTTACATCAGAAACCGATGAAGATCAAACAAAACATAATAATAACCCTTCTTGTGGGGGCTTATAAATTTATAAATAGGTTACAACAAGATGCTAAAAACAAAATCATCCTTATGGAAAGGGATGGTTTTTTGTCGTTTGAAAGATGGTTGGAAAGAAATGAATGTCCCATCTAAATTCGGAGATGTACCGTGGATATAGATTGTCGGATTATGTCGTGAATTTGTGATAAAATAATAGATGTTTATCGTATATGAATCTAGTATTAAGTGAGAGAGAGTGAACTAGGTGGGGAAAAAAGAAGTTGCGTTGGCACAATTGGAAAGCATTTTGACCGAGTTAAAAGAAGGACAAAACGAAAGTGCTGCTACCGCTGCAATTGGACATAGAGAAAAAGTATCTCATAAATCTGGTACTATAGCCAGACTCATCTTTAAAGTATGGGGATTAAAAATATTAATTTTTACCATTATTATCGTGTTGGCCATATCTGGAGCCTTATGGTTGTATTCGGGAAATCTAGTAAAAAAAGAAAGCTCAACATTTGTTGAACAGGTTCAGGAATTATCGACACTAGCAACGGCAGAAGCCCATATTAAGGTCGTAATTGAGCAGGAAGATAATAAGGTATTCGGGAAAAACATTTCAATGGATATCCCTGGAACAAAACGGGAGGCATTATTGATTATTCCTGCCACAGTGCTTGCTGGGGTTGATTTAAAAGGGATTACTTCAAAGGATATTAAAATTAACAATAAAACTAAAGAACTTGAAATCGTCCTACCACATGCAAAGCTCATTCAGGGTCCCTCAATTCAGATGGATAAGGTACAAACTTTTTCAGACGAGGGCTTGTTTCGCGGGAATGTTGAGTGGGATGAAGGTTTTGACTTCGCCTCCGAAGCACAAAAGAAAATCAAAAAAGAAGCAACGGACATAGGCCTACTACAAACAGCCGAAAAAAGTGCAGATAAAATCCTTAAAGAATTTTTTAGCAACCTTGGCTATTCAGTAAAAGTAACATTTAAGTAAAGTTCGATAAAAAAATATGAGTGTTGGCATCAATTATATATGGGCGGTGCTGGCACTCCTACGAATAGGGAATTTAATAAGAAATCATAGCATTAGAGACACTTCGCAATACGCAAAGCGTCTCTTTTTTGAACGGTTTTTTTTTAAATTTTTTTCACATTTTTCACCCATTTAATTAGGAATAATGTGTAAAATTATATCAATAATAGTTGAAGCTATGTAGACTAATGAAAAAGGTGGTAATAATGGGTACCAAAATGATTAAATGCCCAGGTTGTGGTTTAACCCTCCCTGATCAACAAATTGTATTACCTAATCGATACAACGCTACAGGTGAATGCTATCAAAAATATAGTGAACTTAGCACATACACGCTGAATAAACAGGACATTTATTTCAATCACCAGCATGCTATTGATACATACAGTGCACAGCATTCTGGTAGTGGGATGAAAAACATAACAACCGCATACTCATTAATTGGATTATATTATGCGATTGAACACGGGTATACAGGAAAGCAAGTACAACATATACATATGTTACTATCAAAACAAAAATATAACTGGCAGGGATTGCAACCTCCGAATAAGCACTATTCCATAACAGTTTACGATGTTTTAAAGGAAGAACCTGGAGAAAAACGTGATGTTATGCTCCGAAATTGGATGGATGATGTTTGGAATTGTTGGAAGGATCAACACCAGTGGGTGAGAGACATTATGAAATCCTTATTAAAATAGTAATTATTTCAAATCAAATTCATTTATTATCATTGATCTTCTATAAGAGTAATCCAGATAAATAAATTTTTAACGTGAAGGATAAACGACGCTGAACGAGGGAATATAATGGACAAAAAAAACGATGAAAAAAGTGAGTTTACTGAACCAGCCTTTGAAGATTTTTTAGTTGAGGAAGTGGACCCTCACAGTGAGCAAAAAAAGAAGCGCCGCTCCATTATGATTCGGTCCGTGGCAATGATAATAGCCTTTATGTTCTTGATCAGTAGCTTTTCTTCATTTTCAAGTATTTTCAATCTACCTGCCTTTCATTTTGTAAAAACCTCCTACCAATTATCTAAACAAAAGGATATTCAACAATATAAAAAAGCTGTCGTTTCCGTTGAGGGAAGCGATTCAAAAGGAACTGGTTTTAATATAGTTGCGGATGGATACATTATCACGAATTATCATGTGATTGAAAAGATGAAACCAATTTTGGTTTATTTTCCCGATGGACAAGTGTTTAAAGCGACTCTCGTTCATGGCTATCCTGAAGTAGATTTAGCGTTCTTAGATATAAAAGGGAAAAACCTCCCCGTTTTACCGTTAGGAAGGGATTCCAGGTTAACAGAAGGGGATTCTGTTTATGTTATCGGAAATCCTTTGGGGTATTATCAAATTGCCAATCAAGGTGAAATGATTGGATATGAGGTAGTAGAAAAAATAGAAGCTCCTATCCTTGCGTTGACAGCTCCCATATTTCGGGGAAATAGCGGTAGTCCTGTCATAAATAAAGAAGGAAAAGTGGTGGGAGTGGTGTTTGCCACAACCGTACCAAAACTAACGAAAAGGGAAAATCCCGAGGGATTAGCGATTCCGATTCGTGAAGTGTTAACCCGTTTGCCCAAATAAACTCTTGTCAGATGATGTAAAGTACTTTCCTGAAAAGTGTATAATAAAATTAGGTTTTTTATGAAAGATTGCTATTTTTTTTATAGGTAAAGAAGTTTATTGGAGCGGAAGGTGCGAGACTCCTGCGGGAGCAGCGGGACAGGTGAGACCCCGCAGGAGCTTTAGCGACGAGGAGGCTCACCGCCCGCCCCGCGGAAAGCGAGCATCCTGGAGCGGAAAATCAACCACATATAAAATTAACAGAGCTACAAGTAAACCCTGATATATTAGTTTGAGATATTATTTATACATAATCGGAGTGATATGAATGGACCTTCAATTAAAAGGAAAAAACGTACTAATTACAGGTGGTTCAAAAGGAATCGGAAAAGCAATTGCGAAAGCCTTTATTTCAGAGGGAGCGAACGTATCAATTGCTGCACGCGATTTAGTTTTTTTAGAAAAAGCAAAAGAAGAGTTAGGTGGGGATGTTTCCCTTTTCCAAGTTGATATTTTGAAAGCTGCTGAACGAATAAATCTGATTCAATCTTATATCGAACAGAATGGTTCAATCGATATCCTAATCAATAATGCAGGTGGTAGTAATGGAGGTAGTGCGACAGAAACAGCAATGGACTTATATTATGAAGCAATGGAGCTGAATTTTTTTTCGGCTGTTCATTTAAGTAAACTTGCTGTTGATGATATGAAACTACGCCGGAGTGGTTCAATCATTAATATTACGTCGGTCTATGGAAGAGAAAGCGGAGGCAAAACCACATACAATAATGCAAAATCTGCTCTTATAAGCTTTACTAAAGGTTTGGCAGACGAGGTTATCTCAAATGGGATTCGGGTTAACAGCATTGCACCTGGGAGCATTCTTCATGAAACAGGAAATTGGATCAAACGCCTCAAAGAGGATCCCGATAAGATAAATAAGTTTGTTATGCATGATATTCCAGCGGGGCGTTTCGGTACGCCAGAGGAAATAGCAAATGTTGCTATTTTTTTGGCATCGGATAAAGCTTCTTGGATTGTTGGAGCAAGTATTAATGTAGATGGTGGACAATCAAAGATGAATTTTTAGGCTAAGCATGAGCAAAATCTATAGAGAAATAAATTGGGGGTCCCATTTTTGGGACCCCCAAACTACGAATCTATTTTCTAACACTTATTATTGTTGGGCTTTTAATTTTTCTAAATTAGGCTCAACGCCAAACCACTGCTTGTAGATTTTTGTGTAAGTGCCATTTTCCAGTATGGTTGTAAGAGCTGTATCCAAATCAGTTTTTAGTTTGCTGCCTTTTGGTAATAAATATCCGTAATATTCTGCTTCAAATGCACTCTCATCTTCAATTACGACGAGCTTGTCCTTCGGATTGTTTTTAACATATTCCTCAACAACAGTATTATCAGCCACTACAGCATCAACACCACCATTTTTCAATTCCATAATGGCTAATGGGATGTTCTCAAACTTCTTAATGTTTTCGTTTTTCTTACCAAACATTCCTTCAACTGCGTCTTGACCGGTGGTGCCATTTTGAACTGCAACTTTTTTATCCTTTAGGTCTGCCGCCGTTTTGATGTTACTGCCTTCCTGGACCATAATCATATTTGTCGACAAAAAGTAAGGGGAAGTGAAATCATAACTTTGTTTTCTATCTTCATTGATGGTAATAGCTGAAGCTGCTAAGTCCGCTCTTTTTCCTTTAATCTCTACAAAGATAGGGTCCCAACCAACATTATCTACCTTAACCTGATAGCCAGCTTCTTTTGCTACAGCATTTACTAAATCCACATCAAAACCTACGACTTCACCCTTGTCCATATATTCAAATGGAGCATATTCTGCCGCCGTAACAACACGAAGAATTTTCTTTGTTTCCTGTGAACTGTTTCCTTTTTCATCAGCATTATTTTTATTTGAACCACATGCTGAGAGTATCAATGTTAACGAAAATAATAGAACAACCATAATCTTAAATTTTTGTTTCATTTTATTAATCCTCCTAAATTTATGTTTTCTTTGATGAACATCCAATTAAACTATTATTGTTTTTATCAACATAATTCATTTTAATCGTTATTGTGTATTTATGCAATCATTTGTATAAAAAATATTTTTGTAAAATAATAATAATTAATGGCAGTAAAACTTTGTATGTTCGCAACAGGTTCTGCAATACTTCATACATTTTTAACCTTTTAAGTGAAATCATAGGTACTTTTACTCTAGTTTTTGGGATAATGTTCATATGAGCAAATAAATTCACAGAGGGATTAACCGAGTTAAGGTGGTTCTAATAAGTGGTTGCGGCTATTACTGGCAATAAGAAAAAGGATGTAAGGAAAATAAGGGTGGCTGCATAAATTACTCACAGAATATACTTATAAAAAATTAATTGGGGGATTAATGATGGAAAAATATATCTTATCATTAGATCAGGGGACAACTAGCTCAAGGGCAATTTTATTCAATAAAAAGGGTGAAATTGTTCATATTTCACAGAAAGAATTTACTCAATATTTTCCAAAGCCAGGTTGGGTCGAACATAATGCAAACGAAATCTGGGGATCTATTTTAGCAGTCATTGCAACATGTTTATCTGAATCAAATACCAAACCTGAGCAAGTAGAAGGAATCGGAATTACCAACCAAAGAGAGACAACGGTTGTTTGGGATAAAGAAACGGGTATTCCCGTATATAATGCAATTGTTTGGCAATCTAGACAAACTAGCGAAATTTGTGATGAGCTAAAAGGTAAAGGTTACAATGATTTGTTTAGAGATAAAACAGGTTTATTAATTGATGCCTATTTTTCGGGAACAAAAGTAAAGTGGATTCTAGACAATGTTGAAGGGGTCCGTCAACAGGCAAAAGAAGGAAAGTTATTGTTTGGGACGATTGATACATGGATTATTTGGAAGTTATCTGGTGGGAAAGCCCATGTTACAGATTATTCAAATGCTTCAAGAACATTGATGTACAACATTCACGAGTTGAAATGGGACGAGGAGCTCCTTGAGATTCTTACGGTTCCAGCCTCAATGCTACCAGAAGTACGTCCTTCTTCAGAAATCTATGCCCACACAGTTGATTATCATTTCTTTGGTAGAGAAGTACCAATCGCTGGAGCGGCTGGTGACCAGCAAGCTGCTTTATTCGGGCAAGCATGCTTCGACCAAGGTATGGCTAAAAACACTTACGGTACGGGATGCTTTATGTTAATGAATACGGGTGAAAAATCCGTTCACTCTGAACATGGATTATTAACGACTATTGCTTGGGGACTAAACGGGAAAGTAGAATATGCACTAGAAGGCAGTATTTTTGTGGCAGGTTCTGCCATTCAATGGCTCCGAGATGGATTAAGAATGTTAAAAGATGCCAAAGCCAGTGAGGAATACGCAAAAAGAGTACAGTCATCAGATGGGGTTTATGTCGTTCCTGCTTTTGTTGGACTTGGCACACCGTATTGGGATAGTGATGTCCGCGGAGCAGTGTTCGGTTTAACACGTGGTACCACAAAGGAGCATTTTATCCGGGCAACTCTAGAATCACTTGCGTATCAAACTAAAGATGTATTATCTGCGATGGAAGCAGACTCTGGGATTGAGCTAAGAACCTTACGTGTTGATGGTGGGGCTGTTAAAAATGATTTCTTAATGGAATTCCAATGCGGCATATTAAATGTACCAGTCGAAAGACCATCTATAAATGAAACGACTGCACTTGGAGCAGCATATTTAGCAGGCTTGGCAGTAGGGTTTTGGAAAAGTAAGGAAGAAATTGCTAAGCAATGGGCCATTGAACATTCCTTCGAACCAGCAATGGAAGCAACACAGAGGGATCAACTTTATACAGGCTGGAAAAAAGCAGTTCAAGCAGCAATGGTGTTTAAATAAAGGCTGTGTTAAAGCTCAATGTTGATTTTTTTCACAATGTTGATTGGAGTGGAAGGTGCGAGACTCCTGCGGGAGCAGCGGGACAGGTGAGACCCCGCAGGCGCTTAAGCGCCGAGGAGGCTCACCGCCCGCCCCTAAGGTGCGCGAAGCGCCTGGAACGGAAATCAACATTCTAGATTAACAGAGCCCAAATAAAAAATATAACGACATATTAAAAGCTTATTGTTTTTTTTAGAAAAGAAGTGTTATGATCAAATCAAGTTAATAACTCGGTAAGAGACCTCGGAGAGACCAAAAATCCATTATCGCAAGGCGGTATTGTGTTTTTGGTCTCTTTTTATATAAGGAGGAGACAAAATGAAATTTTCAAATCTTGATAGACAAGGACATATTGAAAAACTAACAAATGAAAGCTTTGACCTTTTGATATTGGGGGGCGGAATAACTGGGGCAGGAATTGCCCTAGATGCTGCTGCAAGAGGGATGAAGGTTGCAATCGTCGATATGCAAGATTTTTCTGCTGGAACTTCAAGTCGCTCAACTAAGCTCGTCCATGGCGGTTTACGGTATTTGAAACAATTTGAAGTCAAAATGGTGGCTGATGTTGGAAAAGAAAGAGCGGTTGTAAACGAAAATGGACCTCACGTAACCACTCCAGAGTGGATGCTACTTCCTATACACAAAGGGGGTACATTTGGGAAATTTACTACATCAATTGGTTTAATGGTTTACGACTTTTTGGCTGGAGTTAAAAAGAATGAACGAAGAACAATGCTTGATGCAGCTGAAACATTAAAACGTGAACCGTTATTAAAAAAGGAAGGATTAAAAGGTGGTGGCGTATATGTTGAGTACCGTACTGATGATGCCAGATTAACAATTGAAGTCCTTAAAGCAGCAATTGAAAAAGGTGCCATAGGACTGAATTATGCGAAGGCTGATGCATTGTATTACGATAACGGAAAAGTGGCAGGTGCTATTATTCGTAATGAATTAAATGGAGAGCACTTTACCATTAGGGCAAAAGAAGTTGTGAATTCAACAGGGCCATGGGTAGATTTTATCCGTGAAAAAGATCATTCGAAAATTGGGAAACAATTGAAACTGTCAAAAGGAGTCCACGTTGTAATTGATCAATCAAGGTTCCCATTGAAGCAGGCAGTCTATTTTGATACAGCAGATGGAAGAATGGTGTTTGCGATCCCGAGAGATGGTAAAACGTATGTAGGTACCACTGACACATTTTACAATGGGGATGTGACACATCCTGGGATGACAGAAAGTGATCGGACCTATATTCTAAATGCGATCCATTATATGTTTCCTGATGTCAATGTAACAGAAGAAGACGTAGAATCAAGCTGGGCTGGCTTAAGACCTCTGATTTATGAAGAAGGAAAGGATCCGTCTGAGATTTCCCGCAAGGATGAAATTTGGGTTTCAGATTCAGGATTAATTACAATAGCGGGCGGTAAATTAACTGGATATCGGAAAATGGCAGAAACCGTTACAAACTTGGTGGCTAAAAAATTAGCAAATAACAAGCAATCTTTTAGAAGTTGTGAAACAAGAAATTTGCCGATTTCTGGTGGTGATGTTAGCGGTTCGCTTAGATTCCCCCAATTCTTAGTAACCCAAGAAACAGTTGGGATGCAATTAGGTTTAACGAAAAAAGAAGCTCAGCATTTAGCCTCAATTTATGGTTCCAATGTTCCGGCGCTTTTCAAAATAGCTAAAGAGAGACGTGAGGATGCAAACCGCTTCAAATTGCCAATCTTAACATTTTGCAAGCTAGTTTATGCGATTGAGAATGAAATGATTGCTACACCTGTTGATTTCTTTTTCCGCAGAACAGGCGATTTATTATTTGATATCGATTTAGTTTTGAAAAACAAAAACCAAGTGATTGCTTTTATGGCTAATACTTTTAATTGGTCCAATATTGAAATAGCCCGATACAGTAATGAATTGGAAAGAGAAATAATGAATGCAACTGCTCCAACTGGGTTGGAAGAAAGGAATGATCTTAAAACTCAGAGTGATTGACACTTCTAATAAACACTATATTCATAGTACTTTTACCCTAAAAACAACATGCGATTGTAAATATTATGTAAATGCTATAGATTCTATCAATTCAATATCATAAAATAAATATTGACATTTGTGCGCATTAAAGAAAACTTCAATAGAAAAGGTAGATGATTGGCGTTGTATGATGAATTCGGAATCATTGATATTGGATCAAATTCAGTCAGGCTTGTTATATTTAAACGTGATAATAGCGGGCAGTTAAAAGAAATAGAAAACGTTAAGATTGTAGCACGATTACATCAACATTTAACACAGGAAGGGATCCTTACTTTTAATGGTATCTCCTTATTAATTAATACATTACTTTGTTTCAAAGAGGTTACAAGCTACCACAATGTAAAGGAAGTTATGTGTGTAGCTACAGCAACTATACGGCAAGCAGGTAATCAAGAACAAATCCTGAAGGAAGTGGCCAAACAAACTGGTTTCACAGTCAGAATTCTATCAGAATATGAGGAAGCCTATTACGGATATTTTGCTGTAATCCATTCTTTCTCGATTGAAGAAGCAATCACAATTGATATAGGTGGAGGAAGTACAGAAGTAACTTATTTTAAAAATCGTGAAATTGAAAACTATCATAGTTTTCCGTTCGGAGCATTGTCATTAAAAAATCGATTTATCTCTGGAAATACCCCTACAGAAGATGAGTTGGATCAGATAAAGGATTTTGTTCAAAAAAATTTCGAATCTCTTACATGGTTGAGAAGTAAACAGGTTCCAATCATTGCGATGGGGGGGAGTGCTCGAAACCTAGCGCAAATCCATCAGGCATTGCGAAAATATCCGTTAGCAGACATTCATCAATATGAAATGGTATTAAAAGAAATAGAAGATGTTAACCAGTACCTATCAAATTTATCCTATGCACAATTACAAAAAGTAGAGGGATTATCCAATGATCGTGTAGATATCATCCTTCCTGCAGTTGATGTATTCGAATCAATCGTCAAAGTTACAGAGGCGCCTATTTTTATTTTAAGTGGCAAAGGTTTACGTGATGGGGTTTTTTATAAAGAATTAACGAAACCAAATGGATATAAAACGTTTCCAAATGTAATCGAACAAAGTCTGTATGAACTATCTCAAGATTATAGGTTGAGTTTAGAGCATGCAAATCAGTTGTCAAAAATTGCAGATTCTATTTTTATCCAATTGCGAGACCTTAATTTAACAGATTTCTCCGAAACAGACTATTTCTTTCTTAAAAAGGCTGCCTCCATCTATAATTTTGGTGAATACGTTTATTATGAATCAAGTAGCGAACACACTTTTTATTTGCTCGTCAACCGCAGAATTGATGGAATGAATCAAAAGGAACGAATCAAACTTGCCCTTATTGCCTCATATAAAAATAAATCACTGTTTCGGCAATATATTGAGCCCTATCAGAATTGGTTTTCCAAAATTGAACAAAAAAAAATACGCTTACTTGGAGCAATCCTAAAATTAGCTTTTAATCTAAATAGTACAAAGAGAAACATTGTAGAAAGTGTGGAATTAAATTTCGATAATGATTGTCTTACGTTGAAAGCATCCTGTAATAAAGACTGGAAACCAGAAGAATACCAGGTTGAAAAGCAAAAAAAACAGTTAGAAAAATTATTAAAAATGAACATTCTTATTAGTTTTCAAAAAAACACTGAATATTTACAATAAATTAACAAAGTTTTAACATGGAATTAATATCCATTCAGACTCTTGTGTTAATATTATAATTATGTGAATTTTCTTAGTAATGAGGATGTGTATTTCAGTGGTTACAAATATGGCAAAAAAACTTCAACTCGATAATCATATATATTACAACAATAGAGAATTAAGTTGGCTGGCATTCAACGAACGTGTTTTGGAGGAAGCCATTGATCCAAACAATCCTTTGTTAGAGCGACTTAAATTTCTTGCCATTTTTAGTTCGAATTTGGACGAATTTTTCATGGTTCGAGTCGCTGGGCTTAAAGACCAGGTTCAGGCAGGGTTTAACAAACCAGATAATAAAGCGGGCTTAACTCCCAAAACTCAGCTTGCGACCATATCCATGAAGAATCATAAATTGGTAGAATTACAATATGAAACCTTTTCTGAATTAATTCCAGAACTAAAGGGTGAAAAGATTGAGTTTGTTGATAGGATTGACCAATTATCAGGGGAATTAAGAGAATATCTTGAAAATTATTTTGATATACATATATTTCCAGTTTTAACACCGATGGCGATTGATGCATATCGGCCTTTTCCAATGCTATTAAATAAAAGTTTAAATCTTGCTATATTAATTGAAGATAAAGAAGAATTTGCGGATTGTAAGGAAAAATTAGCAATTGTTCAGGTTCCTGCAGTATTAGATAGATTCATACTATTACCCACAGATCAGGAAAAGCACATGATTGTCATGCTTGAAGATATCATTAGCTACCAAATCGAAAAATTGTTTAAAGGGCACCATGTAAAGACCCTAACTCAGTTCCGGATTACACGGAATGCAGATATGACGATTCATGAGGAAGGCGCTAGAGATTTATTAAAGGAGATAGAAGATGAGCTAAAAAAGCGAAAATGGGGAGCAGCTGTAAGGCTAGAAATCAAATCGGACACTTGTGATGAAAAAATCTTACGATATCTTCAAGATGAACTTGAGGTACATAAAAAAGATACCTATATAATGAATGGATTTCTGGATTTAACCTTTTTATTTAGTTTTTATAAAACTTTCGCTAAAGAAAAAGAACATTTAGTATATGATGTGATGATTCCAAAGCCTCCTCAAGATTTAAGTTCGCTTGAGAATATTTTTGATGTAGTATCCAAACGAGACATCCTATTGCATCATCCTTATGAATCTTTTGAACCTGTAATTGATTTTGTTACGGAAGCTGCAGTGGATCCTGATGTGTTAGCAATCAAGCAAACACTATACCGAGTGAGTGGTAATTCACCTGTTATAAAAGCATTAGAAAAAGCCGCCGAACACGGTAAACAAGTGACCGTATTGGTTGAATTAAAAGCACGATTTGATGAAGAAAATAATGTACAATGGGCAAAAGAATTAGAAAAAGCAGGATGCCATGTTATCTACGGAATGTCCTCATTAAAAACACACAGTAAAATAACTCTTGTTGTTAGACGAAAAAACAATAACATCCAACGCTTTGTACACCTTGGAACAGGTAATTATAATGATGCAACGGCAAAAACATATACTGATATGGGGTTAATTACTTCGAAACGAAAATTCGGTATTGATGCGACGAACTTTTTTAATTATTTAAGTGGATACACGGAGAAGCCGAATTTTCACCATCTTTCAGTTGCTCCATTTGATATTCGAAAAGATTTTATCCAGTTATTTAGTGATGAAATAGACTACCATAAAAGATATGGTAACGGGAAAATCGTCGCGAAAATGAATTCTTTAACGGATAAGAAATTGATTATGAAATTCTACGAAGCATCGAATGCTGGAGTTGAAGTTGATTTAATTGTCCGGGGGACATGTTGCCTACGTCCAGGAATAAAAGGAGTAAGCGAAAATATAACAGTAAGAAGTATTGTTGGACGATTTTTGGAACATAGTCGAATTTATTATTTTCATCAAAATGGCGAAGAAAAAATATTCTTATCTTCTGCAGATATGATGACCCGGAACTTGGATAAAAGAGTAGAAATATTATTTCCAGTTTTTGAAGGACTATTAAAGAAAAGGATCAAAACGACCCTGTCACTTCTTCTATCAGATAATGTGAAGGCACGATTACAAAATTCGATTGGTGAATATGATTACGTAAAAAGATTACAGGACCAACCCATGATCGATAGTCAAAAATTGTTATATGAGATGTTGAATGTTGTTTCAGAAGATGAAGAATAAAGTCCATCAGAGGATGTAAGTGGATTGTGTGGAATCATAGTGCAAGGTATATTTAAAAAAAACAAGCGTAAGTAATTTGTTTACGCTTGTTTTTTATGAAATTGGATTATTGATTATTGAAAACTTTTTCTTTTCTCAATTCCACAAGAATTTCATTTAAAAGAGTTATGATCTCATCCATTTTTTCATCATTTTTTGATGTAATGACTTCTTCAGATGGTTGTGGTTTGGATTGATCAACACTGTATTCGGAGTGGTCAATAACGTGATCCATCGCTTCTGTCCAGGAAACGCCTTGTTGTTCATGGGCAGTGAAGATTTCCTTCCAAACAGGCACCAAATCTTCAGTCAGCGGTTCATTGTTTTTTATAATGCCTTTTAATCTTAATCTTTCACGAAAAACTCGGATATTCCCCTCGCTATGATGCCCCACCAACTTTGCGAATTTCTTTACGGACAACTTTTTTTTCAATACCATAAAATTTCCTCCTAAGATTCAATAAGTTTTATAGGTTCGTTTATACCTATAATTATACATTTAATTGATGGTATTATCAAACGTTTAATCCTACCTATAATCAAAGGTGGAATTAGGTGTGAAAAAATGTGATTATCTGGAAAATTATTAAACTTCAGTCTTGTTTAAATTAATAACAATATTATACTTAAAAAGGATACTAGAAAAAAATAGACTAATAATTGGAGTGGATGTATGATGAATTTTAATTATTTTATTCCAACTAAACTATTATTTGGTCCCGGAAAATTGAACGAGCTGGCTCATGAAACATTGCCAGGCAAAAAAGCGTTAATTGTTATTTCGGCTGGAAAATCAGTAAAAGAAAATGGATATATAGATCGGCTAACAAGCATTCTTGAAAGTAAGGAAATTGAATACTTTATTTTTGATAAAATTCTTCCGAATCCTGTAAAGAAACATGTAATGGAGGGTGCCCAATGTGCAAAAGAAGAAAAGTGTGATTTCGTAATCGGATTGGGAGGGGGAAGTAGTATCGACTCAGCAAAAAGTATTGCTGTAATGGCTAAAAACCCTGGTGATTATTGGGATTACATTAGTGGTGGAACAGGGAAGGCTTTACCTGTACAAAATTCTCCACTTCCGATCGTTGCCATTACCACTACTGCCGGAACGGGTACCGAAGCCGATCCATGGACAGTTATTACAAAGGAAGAAACAAATGAAAAGATAGGGTTTGGCAATCAATACACCTTCCCAGTATTATCGGTCGTCGACCCTGAGTTAATGCTGACAGTTCCTGAAAAACTGACAGCATATCAAGGATTTGATGCACTTTTCCATGCACTAGAGGGATACATAGCTAATATTGCTACACCTATCAGTGATGCCTTTGCATTGAAAAGTATAGAGTTAGTCGCCAAGTATCTTCCAACATGTGTGAAGGATGGAAATAATCTTAATGCCCGAACACAAGTGGCGCTTGCCAATACCCTTTCTGGATTTGTGGAATCAACATCAAGCTGTACTTCCGAACATTCAATGGAGCATGCTCTTAGTGCACATCATCCGGAACTTCCACATGGTGCTGGGCTCATCATGCTTTCAGAAGCATATTTCACATTCTTTGCCACAAAGTCTCCTGAAAAATTTGTTAATATGGCAAGAGCGATGGGTGTTAACGTAGATTCTCTCCCAGAGGATGAACGTGCTATGTCCTTTGTAAATGCATTAATTGAACTTCAAGAAGCATGTGGTGTACGCAATTTAAAAATGTCTGACTTTGGAATAAAGAAAGAAGAAATACCAATGCTTGCCGAAAATGCTCGGGCAACGATGGGAGCACTTTTTGAACTAGATCCATATTCACTATCGTTAGTAGAAACAATCGCCATAATGACAAAGGCTTTTAATTAAACACTCGCTTTGTGATAAAAATGAATATAACCTAAAAAAAATGGACCAAATTGATTAACGATTTGGTTCATTTTTTTTATATTTGATATTGAAAGATCGGTAAAAGGAGGAATGTGTTCCATTGTTGCAGGAAAGGCAGTAGAGTGCATATTGATAATATTGTTTATTTTGACAAATTATGCGAATTATGAGAATTTATAAAAGGACCTATTTATATGTTATTTTATAAGTATCAATTCTTAAATTTCTATTGTTACAAAGTTGTAAAAAGGAAAAGCTGATTCTTTTATATTGGCTGTTTTCGTAAACTTTGTTGCTTTTTACTAAAAGAGAAGTGTGGTTGATTTCCGCTCCAGGATGCTCGCTTTCCGCGGGGCGGGCGGTGAGCCTCCTCGGCGCTTAAGCGCCTGTGGGGTCTCACCTGTCCCGCTGCTCCCGCAGGAGTCTCGCACCTTCCGCTCCAATCAACTTCTTTATCAACGGTTTTCTTTCCAAGAACCTATTAAAAAAACAACAATCTTTTAGAAAAGAGCCTTTATATTAGAATTACTCAAACAAATGGAGGAAATGAAATAATGTCAAATTTGCCAAATTGCCCAAATTGTAATTCAGAATACACTTACGAGGATGGAAGCCTTTTTGTCTGTCCAGAATGTGCTCATGAGTGGTCTTTAGAATCAGATGCAAACAGTGAAGATAAAAAAATAGTCAAAGATTCAAATGGAAATGTATTAAACGATGGTGATTCTGTTTCAGTAATCAAAGACTTAAAAGTAAAAGGAAGTTCATCAGTCCTTAAAGTAGGGACAAAAGTTAAAAATATCCGCTTGGTTGATGGAGATCATGACATTGATTGCAAAATTGATGGTTTTGGTGCGATGAAATTAAAATCTGAGTTTGTTAAGAAGATTTAACAAGGATGTATTTTGCAAAAACTAAAAAGTTTCTTTTATTAAAATAATTAAACAAATATATTAGGGGCGCAGGGCCCCTTTTGATTTATACTATAGCTGAAGGGAGGACAATAGAGTATTAAAAAATATCAACATCTTGACTTCACCATATGAGAACGAGATCTTCCGCAAAGCGAAAGCTTATTTATCACTCCTTCAACTTTATTCAATCCACCATTGGTATTCAACACTATTCATCATTGTTAAAATGCAATTTATTCTAAAAAATGTAAAATCGCCTTGATCATAAGATTCAAATAAGAAAGGTGAAAAATGATGAAAATAGGAATAATCATCCATTCTGAAACAGGTAACACTTTTTCGGTTGCCCAGAAACTGAAAGTGGGACTCATCTCATCAGGACATTCGGTATCAATTGATAAAGTTATCGCTGCCAATGATAGACAACAGGATATTCAGAAAATAAACCTTCTAACGATACCAGATGTTAGTGGATATGATGCAATTATTTTCGGAGCTCCAGTTCGAGGTTTCTCTCTTTCCCCCATATTAGCGGCCTATCTATCCCAGCTTGAGACATTACAAGGTAAGAAAGTGGAGTGTTTTGTGACTGAATTCTTTCCTTTTCCATGGATGGGGGGAAATCGGGCAATCAGGCAAATGAAAAATATATGTGAATCTAAAGCTGGGAAAGTAATCGGAACTGGAATTATTAATTGGTCAAGTAAACACCGTCAAGAACAAATTGACCATATTTTAGAGAGACAATCCAGCTTATTTTAGGGACCCAGACGGAAATATGTTAGGTATGTGCAATGTTTTTCAACCAGATCAATCAGGAGGTGAGTTGATGAAGGTAGAAATCAACAGCAATATATTGGAGCTTTTTTGGGTGATATAACTAAACAAAATACGGATGCAATTGTTAACGATGCAAATTGTTCACTTTTAGGTGGTGGCGGGGTTGATGGCGTCATAAACAAGGCAGCTGGTTCTGAATTATTACATAAGTGCAAAAGACTCGCGATATAGTCCTGCTCGGAAAAGGAGTGCCTGGAGCGGAAATCAACAGGCAAGTTTAACAGAGCCTAATGAATAAAGCTTATTAATGCAATAAAAAGGGGTGAAATCACAATGATTTCATCCCTTTTTGATTTCTTAATATTTTGTTAATTGTCGAAAAACCCTAAAGCAAATTTAATTCCTTCCTCAATTTTATTTGTTTCATAGCCTGCTAAATCCTCATTCGTAATTTCTAATGTTGTTCTTGTTAATGAATAGCCACTGTCTAAGTTAATATCAAGCAGTGCTTCATACCCATTTGTTGTTTTTGTAATATCGATAATATCATAATCGCGAATAGGGGTCCCCGTTTCATAATTCAAAGGTTCTAATTCTGACATTAAATCACCTCCACCAATAATCTTGTATAGCTTATACAAAAATCGAAAGCGATAAACATTTTTTTGTAGTACGGAAAATATCTATCAACTGGTAACGCTGTTAGTACCAACGGATATAAACTTCCTTCTAAATATGTGATTCATACAGTTGATCCAATCTGGAGAGGAAATATGGCAAACGAGGTAGAACCACAAGTAAATGCTATCAAAACTCTCCTCAGTTGGCAGCAAATAAAAATCTAAACAGCATTTCATTTCCTTCGATATCTACAGGGGTATATCGATTTCCGGTAGATTTGGCAGCAACAATCGCACTCAAAACCATCATTGCTTTTTTAGATGAACACCAATTAATGGTTCAATTCTGGCAAAATGATTTTGAAGTATATGTCAATGCTTTAAAAAATATCCTTTCTGAAAAACAAAAGTTGTAATGAGGAATGATTAAATAATTATTTTAAATGAGTGCTGGTCATTTTATGAAAGCATATCAATATACGATTTTGGTGATGATTGGCGACATAAATAGAACTTGAAAGAACCATTTAATTGTTTGTAATATAACAGAAATCATTTGGAAAATTATTTACTTTCACTTCACTGCATTCAGGGCATATTTTATAAACGAATTGTCTGCGTGCTTCATGATAGAAGGATTTGGGAGAATAAAAATTATCCCACATTTTAGCCAATTCTTCAGATCGATATTGTTGTAATGGTTTAATACGCTCGTCATTGATTCGTTTCTGATTTTTATTTTTCAAAAGTTGTTGAAAATCGTTACATTTTGCTAGATTTTCAGCTAAAGTAGCTATAGTTTGGCAAAATTCCGGTGCACATTTTTCAAAAACATCATCAATTAATCCGATCTGTTTTGCAGTGTTGGTTCCTAAAGAAATACACTTTTCTGTTAGCTCAAAGGCATTTTTGTTACCAACTCTTTTTGGCAATAAGTACGTCCAATATTCTGAACCGTATAAACCCATTCCTTTATAGTGAGGATGGAACATTACTCCTTTGCGGGCATAGACAAAATCTGCGGCAAGAGCAAGAATGACTCCGCCTGCACCGGCATTCCCCTGGATGGCTGAAATAACTAGATGAGTGCTCGTAGTGATAATCTCGCGAATTAAATCATTTATGGCATTTATATTATTCCACGATTCATCAGCAGGAATCTCAGAAGCTTCAATTGTATTTAGGTGGATGCCATTTGACCAAAAATCCGAACCTCCCATAAGCACGATCACTTTAGTATCTCTTTTAAGTGCATATAGGTATGTTTGCCTAAGCCTGTTGCACTGTTCGGTACTCATGGCGCCATTATAGAAATGAAAATGCAAATATCCTATTTTATTCTTTTCTTTATACCAAATTTCCCGATATGTTTGGCCATCATATCTTTTATTAAAAGCAAGTGGTGATTCAGGAATCTCATTTAATATTTCAATTAACTCCATCGTGGCGGGCAATTTGAAATTCCAAGGCCCTTTTCTTTTTAAATGAGTAATCCAAACTGCACCATCTCCGGTTGCCCGGCAAATCGCTCCATTGCGCCAAGCGATAATTTCACCTGGTTTTCCTTTTAATCTGTCTTCTTCATGAACTCCATATAAATAATACTCTTTTCCATCAATCACATCTAACACTCCTGGTTGACTGTCTCCACTACGGATTTTCCGAGCGACTAGCTCTGTACTTTCAGACCAATCAATCGCTCTATGGAACTGCTTCATAGGAGTATGCATTATGCCTTTTACATCTTTACGGCTGTAATCGAGCGGCTCAGGGACAAAATCACCTTTTTCAAAACGTTCTACCGTCAGTAGCAACGCTTTAATCGCTGCTTCCGTCACTTCATGTCTGTATAATTGGCTTTTACTTTTATCTCTCATCTTAAAATTACAGGCTGCCCAAATATCTCCTGCATCCATTTCTTCGTTAGCCTGAAGCAAGGTAACTCCCCATTCTTCAACACCATTTAATATGGCCCAATCTAAGGAAGAGGGACCGCGATCTCCTTTAATTCCAGGATGAATAATGATACAAGCATTATTCCGCCAAACTACTTCAGGAATTTCTTTTTTTAACATTGGGGCAACGATTAAATCTGGCTGATGTTTTTCTACTGCCATAATCATTTGATTTTCCCCCAAAGCTAAATTAACAAGAACTTCGTGGCCGATTTGAACTAATTCATCATAAGCTCTTCTGCTCAAACTATTATGAGACGTTGTTAAAAATAAAATTCTCATCAAACTCCACCTTTTCCATCGAAATAAAAATTCCCATGATAAAATGCTGTAATATCAACTTGGATAGCATTAATAAGTTTGTAATTTTAATAATCTCCATAAACAGTTTAATTCATTGAAATGCTTTAATTAAGTGAACCTTTTGTTAATAAAATGTTGCCATCGGTAAAACCTATATGGTTATCACTCTTTCAAAGAAAGGGGACGGTTCGGGATTAGTGAAAAAGTCTTATAAAATCACATTAGTAAGGGATACCGTTTGCTCAAAAAATATATCAAAAAAGTGTTTTAAATCTTGATTTTATAGGCTTTTCCCAATAAAAAAACCTATAAATGGTATAATATGTACGACCAAATACCAAAAAGACTGAATCCCGCACAACGATTGGAATAACAGAAGAGGTATTCGATATTAAAAGATATAATATATTTGAGATAGGTACCAAGGGGCGATATAAAAACAATGAAAAACAAATGGCTAAAAAGAATAAAACCTCTTTTGATAACGGTAATAATCCTAATCATTCTTTTTATAGTGGGAAATTATACATTAGATAAACTATTTGGGGATATGTGTGGAAACGATATTGTTCAAAAAGTTATATCTCCGAATGGTAAAAAGGTGGCTTATATCTTCCAACGAAATTGTGGTGCCACGACAGGAATATCATATCAATTAACACTCATTGATGCAGATGAGAAACTGCCAAACAAATCTGGAAATACATTTGTTTCAGACAAGAAATTCAAAGTCAAATGGATTAATGACAAGAAATTAAGAGTAAATTATAAGAAATCTTCTGAGACAAACGAAATGGATAAGAGTGTGAATTGGATTAAAATTGAATATGCAGGAGAATAGTTCAGTTTAAATGATATTTTGCATACTAAAAGAGCATCGAAAACGATGCTCTTTTTGCTATATTTTCTGCTTTTTTGATTGTCAAATACATTCTAAAATGAATGCGAAAGTTTGTGTTTTTATTACAAAACTTCCCACCAAGAGAACCCGTAGAACCCGTTAACCCTCTGGGCGTTGCCTTTTCCTTTTTTTATAAAAGATTAACAAATTATGCTTTTGAATATAATTGCGCCACCGTGGTTTCAAAGGGTTATCTCAATCAGTGTAATGAAAAAGTTGCGGCACACAGGAGACTATTAATGACATAAAAAGATATAATCTATGCAGTCTCTTCTAATTCAAACTGTTTATTGTTTCGTAAAACGGTTATAAAACCATCCAATATATCATGACTAACAGAAAATCCTTTACGTCTATAGAATTCCAAGGCGTTATTATTGCCATTTGAAACAAAGATAAAATAATCTTCGACATCATCAAATTGCTTCAACCACTTCATTGACATGTTGAAAAGTATTGATCCAATCCCATATTGTCTGAACTCTTTTTTAATATAAAATTGGGATAAACACCCTACATTATTTCTACTAACAGAAGAAAGCTCAAAAAAAGTGGCAAATTCATTTGAATATGTTTCTTTGGGAGAGATATTTGAATATACATAACCTACTATTTTATCATCATCTTTAACTACTACAGTATAATTGTATATTGCACTTTTTATTGAAGGAATCATCCGTGTGTCAAAATTCATGTTGTCAAACAATTCCGGTTTTATGTATGATTTCGATTTTTGAAAGGCCATGAGTTCATTGCATAAATCTCTACAGTATTCAATTTTTCCATCAGGTATAATTTCATATTTAAAATTCATTTTTTCCCTCCTATTATTAATCATTCTATTCACAAATTTCCAACACCTACTAGGAATCCTACTTGTGTTAGTACTTAAAGCCTTGCTAATGTTACTAATACCCGGTTAACCACGATATAATTTTAATACATAATTAAATTAAAACAAGTCTGCAGTAATTTAATACTAAGTCAGTAAAAACTGATTAAAGGAGTGTTTCGATAATAGTGAAGAAACTGGAAACAAAAATATGAATAATTGCCCATTAAAGTATGTTTTGAACTTAATTGTAGGTAAATGGCGACTTCCTATTATCTGGGCTTTGTGGCAAAACAATACATTACGTTCCAACGAAATGAAACGTAATGTTGATGTAATAGCAAATATGATATTGAAAGAATCCTTTTCATGCGAGTTCTCCGATTGCTGAATAAATCCACTGATAACTAACCAGAATGTTAATAGTTCACATATGAGCGGGAGTATGTAGAAAAAACAATGATGGAATTGGCACTTCCCAAAAGTGTTGTCGCAACTAGCTCACATGAACTAGGGATTGATATTGTTGATGTAGATATAGTCCATACAACTGGATAGCAACTATAGTTTAGGGTGGTATCAACTGGGGAGAATCCGAGCATTAGTATAGCTGTTAATTATTCGCTTTCTTTGTATCACTGGAAGCTAACGGATGCTTGGAAATAAAGTGGAAAATGTCAAAAAGCTTGGAGATTGATCCAAGCTTTTTTACATTTTTTTTAGTTTGAATAGAATTGCTGATCATTTAGTAAATTAACTCAATAAAATAAATCCAGCTATGAAAACTGATTAATTAAATACTTCTACCTTACTAAGTTCAAGCACACTTTGCAATGCACGTGTTTCTTCATCGCTCAAAGGAACCAATGGTAATCGAACACCACCAACATGGATCCCTTTCATATTTAACGCTGCTTTAACCGGAGTAGGGTTTGGTGCTGCAAATAGTGCTTTCATAATTGGGAGAAGTCTGCGATGAGCTATTGCCGCTTCCTCGACATGACCCAACTTAAAGCTATTCATCATTTCTTGCATTTCATTCCCAATAATATGAGATGCAACAGAAATGACTCCCGTACCGCCAATCGCTAATAGCGGTAACGCTAAACCATCATCACCACTATAGACGGTAAAATCACTAGAGGTCTTGTTAATGATGTCTGCCATCACATCTAAGCTGCCACTTGCTTCTTTAATAGCGACAATATTATTAATCTTAGAAAGACGAACAACGGTTTCAACTGACAGGTTAACCACACTTCGTCCAGGGATATTATAAAGCACAACGGGTAACGAAGTTGATTCGGCAATTGTTTTAAAATGTTGAAACATTCCTTCTTGAGAAGGCTTGTTATAGTAAGGAGTTACGAGCATAATCCCATCTACACCAGTTTCCCCAGCCTGTCTTGTTAAGTTTATTGAAGCTCTCGTATTATTGGAGCCTGTTCCTGCGATAACGGGAACTCTGCCACCGACAACATCGACAACAAATTTAAATAATGCTACTTTCTCTTCTGTAGTTAAAGTAGGAGATTCCCCAGTTGTACCTGCAACAACTATTCCATCAGTACCATTAGCAATTAAATGATTAACTAGGATTCTTGTCGCATTAAAATCAATCTCATCATTTTGATCAAACGGTGTAACCATTGCGGTTAATACCTGCCCAAAATTCATTTTTCCTCATCCTTTACATAATTTTTTTAAAATTATAGAGGGACAAGACTATTCAAAAATCAACGCAAAAAAACAGCAACGAGGGTTCGCTGCTGCATTAGAAACATAAATAAAAATATCGTTCCCATGCGTGAGATAGCCCTCCATATAGTTTCCTATATGACAGTTCTGCATTTATTCAATAGCAGACCCAGTTTTAAGAACAATGAGGTTCTTTTCACTTCGGCAAATTCCCCTTTCTACAATCGTCACTGGATCTCATCATCCTAAGATTGTGTACTATTGGTCTTTGCGCCTCTATCCTCACTTCAAAAGGTATTGAAGTAAGAAAATATTTAATTGAAAGTAATAATAACAGAATTCCGTTACTGTTTCAAGGGTAATAGTAGAAATATTATAATAAAACAGAAGAGTGATACACTTGAATTGTAGTCTGGCAGAGTGGATGAAAAGAAGTTCAGTTTCTCTTTGACTACTTCTAAAAGAAAATCTATAATTATGTTGTAAGCATTAAATTTGGGAGGATTATTAAAAAATGACCCATTTTATGAGACTTCGATTCCAAACTTTGAACTCGTAATTTAATACGTTCAAAGGCTCTGTTTGTGTATACAGAGTACACGGGATTAGTCTGTCCTTTTTTAATCATCTTCATTTCGCATTTAAAATATATAAATGTAGAAAGGCAGATCATTCAATTTTTCTTTATTTATGTCCTTTTCTCCGTGAAAGGAGTTATTTAGTGAGGACTTATTGGTATAACACCAAGGATTTTATTCCCGTTACTCTCAAATCACAGGCAGATAGCCTGTGGTTTTTTTCGTGAGAAAAAGACCATGACTAACTGGAGGTTGAGAAGAATGGAAAAGGTATATATCGAGTTAGAAAATATTGAACTGTCATTTTTAGATAAATTAATTTTATATATCCAGCGGCTGTCAGTATATCAGTTTGATCGAATTGGGTTTGTTGGCAAAAACGGGGTTGGAAAAAGTACGCTATTAAAGCTAATGAATGGTCAAATTTTACCGGATAAGGGTCATGTAAACCGTTTTGTGGATTTTGCCTATTTTGATCAATTAAAGACACCTGTTGAAAAAGATGTGGATTATGAGTTGTTAGGAAAGCTTGCTATCCCTCAAACAGAAATTGAAAACTTCAGTGGAGGGGAACAAACACGGATGAAACTAGCTGAATTATTCTCCACCTATCATGAAGGTTTATTAATTGACGAGCCGACCACTCATTTGGACGAAGCTGGTATCCAATTCTTGATTGAGAAATTGTCTTATTATCCTGGTGCACTTGTCCTTGTAAGTCATGATCGTTATGTATTAGATAAACTAGTCACGAAAATTTGGGAAATAGAGAACGGAACTGTAACGGAATATCCAGGGAACTATTCAGATTACGTTGCCCAAAAAGAGCTTCAGCAAAAGCAACAACAAGAACAGCATGAAAAGTATGTTAAAGAAAAAAGCCGACTTATGAAAGCTGCAGAGGAGAAAATGAAAAAGGCTGACAAAATAACCCAGGCGAATGGCCATATCAATAAAAAGGAAACGAAAGCAAAAGCAAATAAGATGTTTATGACCAAATCAAAGGATACAAGCCAAAAAGCGGTTCAACGTGCAGCAAAAGCGATTGAACAACGCGTTGAACAACTCGTTGAAGTGAAGGCGCCAGAGGAGCAAAAAACACTTCATTTTCATCAACCAATAGCCTTGCAGCTCCACAATAAATTCCCAATAATGGCTGATCGAATAACGTTAAAGGTAGGGGACAAAACCCTTCTCAACGAAGCGAGTTTCCAATTCCCATTAGGTAGGACCATCGCTATCACGGGAAATAATGGCTCAGGGAAAACAACCCTCCTTCGCCATATTATAAACAAAGGAGAGGGGATGATTATTTCTCCCAAGGTTGTATTAGGATCATATGAACAATTGGGATACCAATTTAATAAAAATGAAACTGTAATGACATTTATGAAGGAGAGAAGTGACCACCCTGAAAGCAAAATACATGAAGTCCTTTATGAAATGAACTTTACAGGAAATGATTTGAAAAAGAATGTTTGTAATTTAAGTGGTGGTGAAGCGATTCGTTTAGTGTTGTGTCAATTGTTTTTGGGAAGATACAATGTACTACTTTTAGATGAACCAACTAATTTTTTGGATGTTTTATGTATTGAAGCATTAGAACGCTTTTTAAAAGCTTATGAGGGTACCGTTATCCTCGTTTCGCATGACCGTAGGTTTATTAATCGTGTTGCAGATTGTACCTTTGTGATTGAGGATCAGCAACTAAAATTAAGAAACTGATTTGGGAAAGAAGCAGAGGAATTTTAATATAAAGTAACATCTCTACCAAAATGAAATTAAGCCTAAAAAAGAGACAATCACTCACATTTATAGAGGTTGTCTCTCTATGTTCTTCTTGTATTTTAGATATTGTTTGCACGATGATTATGAGGTAAGAGATTATGCCGCATCCTTCGAAGAAGCATTATTGCAAGTTCTTTTTATTCTGAAGCAATTGAAGGATTGTGAATTTTTGTATCTAAAAAACGAATTCCCTCAATGCATCCTTTAACAAGCAAAAAAGTAAACGAATAAACACCAAATGTAATATAGCTATTCCAGCCCTTATGATATTTGACTAAATCCGTATTTTTTTCAAGCCAATTTTCAAAAAGTGTCAACGGACCGCTAAAAAGGAAAACACTCAAAAATGTTTTTAATGGCCTCATCTTATCAGTTAATTGATTATATATAACACATGATAAAGGGAACAATATATATAAAAACACAATGTTGGAATCAAATAATTTAGGGAAGTAGCGATGTGGATATTGCAAATATTTTGTCCTTATTACTGGTCCATCAATTATTGTAGAAACTAAAGTTTTTAACAAATAAATTAGAAACCAGTCCTTTAAATCCCCTTTTCTTCGTAATAAAAAAAATATGCTGCCGCCAACCCCAGCTATAGTCATTAAGTTCAATATCGTTCTGTCCTTCATATATGCACCTCCTAAAAATAAGATATCCTTTTTCAAAATGTATTATGAGCTGAAACCGAACGCCATGTTTTACCAATGAGGGCAACCCTTATAAATGAAGGTATTTGGTATTTATTTGCTATATTTTTAGAATTTCTCCGCTTATATTTATTAGGATCTTGTCCAATTCAAAAGGTGCTAAATTTTTCTTTGTTCAGATTGTTTTTCTTTGATAAGATCGTTTATATAAAAGGCTGTGTTAAAGCTCAATGTTGATTTTTTGCACAATGTTGATTGCAGTGGAAGGCGCGAGACTCCTGCGGGAGCAGCGGGACAGGTGAGACCCCGCAGGAGCTTTAGCGACGAGGAGGCTCACCGCCCGCCCCGCGGAAAACGAAGCGACTGGAAATCAACATTCTAGATTGACAGAGCCATATAAAAAAGAAGACTGTATGATTGTTGGAGGGGTTTTTAGTGAAAAAGATCTTGATAGTCGAAGATGATGCCAAGATTGCTGAACTAATTCATACGTATCTTGAAAGGTACGGTTATCAAGGTAAAATTGTAAATGAATTTGACCAAGTGCTTAATCAATTTCAGCAATTTCAACCGCATCTGGTTTTATTAGATATTAATCTGCCTACTTTTGACGGTTATTACTGGTGCCGACAAATTCGAACCGTGTCAACCTGCCCGATTATTTTCATCTCAGCCCGAAGCGGGGATATGGACCAAGTTATGGCATTAGAAAATGGTGGGGATGATTACATATCAAAACCTTTTCATTATGAAGTGGTGATGGCAAAGATTCGCAGTCATTTACGCCGTGTATATGGGGAGTACGCACCAAAATTTGCTGAGCGTACAGTTGAGCTGGAAGGACTTATTCTATATCCTGAACGATTGGAAATAACCTTAGAGGGAAGAACCTCCATTTTAACAAAAAAAGAAGCGGATCTTTTGGAGATGTTTTTGAATAGTTACCCAAGGATAATGAGCCGTAATAAAATATTAGAAAAATTATGGGACGACCAGGTTTATGTCGATGACAATACTGTCAGTGTGAATATGACAAGGCTGAGAAAAAAATTAGCTGAACTTGGAATTGAAGATGCGATTGAAACTGTTCGGGGCGCAGGTTATCGCTTAAGCCAAACATGGAAAAAGGGAGCTGTATGAGGTTATTTTTCCGTCAACACTTCCCACTGATCACCTTCTCACTGCTCCAAATCGCGCTGGTTATCTTAGTTTTCTGGTTTAGCGGTTTTAAAAATATCATGATTATTGGTTACGCTGTTTTCCTAGGGGCTTGTGTACTTATTGCCTATCTTGTTTATCGTTTTGTAAGCCAGTCCTCTTTCTATGACAAGCTAACAAAACCTCCTAAAAATTTAGAGGAATCGATTACCATAACCGGCCATACCCCGCTTGCAGAAGCAATGGATAATTTTATCGTTAACCAGTACCGTCAATATCAAGACCAATTGGCGAAATGGGAGGTGAAGCAACAAGATCGGATTATCTTTATGAATCAATGGGTTCATCAAATGAAGACGCCACTATCTGTGATCGAGTTAATTATCCAAGGTGAAGATGATCCACGTTTTGAAAGCATTGCAGAAGAAACGCTCAGGTTGCGAAAAGGTTTAGAAATGGCCCTGTATACCTCCCGATTAGATACATTTACTGAAGACTTTTATGTGGAAGAGATGACTCTGTTCGATGTCATTGATAAGGTAATAACTGAAAACAAACAATTTTTTATCCGAAACTATGTGTATCCAGAATTGAAAGTAGACCGTACTTTAAAAATTAGAACGGATGCCAAATGGCTCCGATTTGTGCTGGATCAATTATTAACCAATGCAATTAAATATTCTGCGGGAACTCGACAGAAGATAACCATTACTTCTTTTGCGAAAAATAATGCAGTTTATCTTGAAATAAAGGATCGGGGTGTAGGAATTCCAGATACCGATTTACCCCGCGTATTTCAACCATTTTTCACCGGGGAAAATGGCCGAATTTTTAAGGAATCAACAGGAATGGGTTTATTTTTAGTGAAAGAAGTACTGGAAAAACTAAATCATGAAATTACGATCGAGTCTGAGGTAGGAAAGGGGACGACCGTTCGGATTATTTTCGCCCGAATGAATGATGTTCATTGAATTCACTACAAAAAACAAGATAAAGCTAGGCAAAATGCATGTGACATCTCCACATGTATTTTTG
The DNA here is from genome assembly GCF_000242895.2 of Bacillus sp. 1NLA3E. NCBI lineage: Bacteria > Bacillati > Bacillota > Bacilli > Caryophanales > Bacillaceae > Bacillus > Bacillus sp. 1NLA3E. The sequence goes on along the minus strand of NC_021171.1, from coordinate 2,612,162 downwards.
TGTTGGTAGAAATTCTTAGTGAAAAACAATATATCAGTAAGAAATCAAATATATCGGCAAAAAACCAAATATATCAGCAAAAAATCAAATATATCGGCAAAAAATTAAAAAAACAAATATATCGGTAAATTGACTTATATTGGAAATTCACCTCAAACATCAGCCACTTTCTCCAAACCTTTCGATGCTGTCACCTTCATGAAAGAAAAATCGATAGGAGCTTTTCCAAAGTCGCGATATAGTCACCTTATTAGAAAAATAATGAGGAGAATGAACAAATGAAATTGTCAGAAGTGAATATATCTTGGTTTCGTACCATTAATGATTTAGGAAAACAACATCCATTGTTTAATCCTATTTTTGAATTTTTTGCTGAGTACACGGTGTATATTTTATCTATCGTAATTTTTTACTACTGGTTTACTCGTGGTAAAGAAAATCGCTTAATGATTTAAATGCATCTTTTTCATTCCTTCTTGCTGAAGTAGTTGGGAAGCTCGCAGGGGGCTTATATTCAAACAAACAGCCTTTTGCAGAACTAGCAAATGTCAATCAATTAATCGAAAAGAGCATAGACAACTCATTTCCAAGTGACCATACGATTTTGTTATTTTCGATGTGTTTTTCGATATGGCTGGTACGAAAAAAAACAGGTACCCTTTGGTTGGTACTTGCGCTTTGTACTGCCATTTCTCGGATTGGTGTTGGTGTTCATTATCCGTTTGACGTCCTTACTGGAGCCCTGCTTGGAATTTTGGCTGCTTTAACTGTAAGTTGGTTGACTACAAGATTTCATTTTACGCATCAATTGCTTTATTTTTATGAAAAAGGGGAACAAATCTTTCTCCCAGCAAAAAATCAATCAAAAGACGCTTAAAAAGAAATATCTTACAACGATGTAAGAAAACTGAAAGGTTAATCGATAGGTGATTACCTTGAATTTGGGTAGACTGGGCGTAGAAATGGTAAACATTAAAGGGGAAGAGAACAATGGAGATTCTTAAGGTTCAAAAACTAACGAAAATTTACAATGGCAAGGTTTCATATACAGCATTAGGTGGAATCAATCTCACAATAAAAAAAGGTGAATTTGTCGGGATCATGGGGCCATCAGGAAGCGGAAAAACGACGTTGCTAAATGTCATTTCAACAATTGATACACCAACATCGGGACAAGTTCTAATTAATGGAGAGAACCCACATACATTAAAGCCAGAACAACTCGCAGCATTTCGGAGACAGCAATTAGGATTTGTATTTCAGTCATTTAATCTATTACCAACGCTTACCGTTAAAGAAAACATCCTATTACCATTAACTTTGGATGGCACAAACCTGGCCGAAATGAACCGAAAGCTTGATGACATTGCTATCAAGTTAGGAATCACTGAGATCCTTAATAAACGAACATATGAAATATCCGGAGGGCAAGCGCAGCGGACTGCGATTGCTCGGGCAACGATCCACCGTCCGCAGCTATTACTAGCCGATGAACCGACTGGGAATTTAGATTCAAAGTCTGCACGGGATGTAATGGAACTGTTAAAAAAGCTTAACAAAGAGGAAACAACGATGATGCTTGTTACCCATGATCCTATGGCTGCAAGCTACTGTAGCCGTGTCATCTTTATTAAGGACGGGGAACTCTATAACGAGATTTATAACGGGGATAACCGACAAGTGTTTTATCAAAAAATCATCAATGTCCTATCGCTGCTGGGAGGGGATACCCATGACTTTTCGACAGTTCGCATTTAACAATGTTGCAAGAAACAAACGTGTCTACATAGGGCATTTCCTTAGCAGTACCTTCGCGGTAATTATTTTTTTCACCTTCGGATTGATCGCTTATCACCCAGCATTAGAGGGGAATATTACTGAGGTTAACGCAACGATGAACACGTTGGGTAAAGGTGGATTCCAAGTTTCACAGTACATTATCTACATTTTTTCGATCTTCTTTATCTTATATTCTGTCAGTTCATTTTTGAAAAAAAGAAAGAAGGAATTTGGGATCCTTATGATCCTTGGCTTGTCTCCAAGGCAATTCACTCGCCTTGTATTTTATGAAAATATTATCATTGGAGCGCTAGCGACAGTTGTAGGCATCGGAGTTGGCTTGATTTTTTCAAAATTGATTTTACTAATTAGCGCATCGGTACTAACCTTAGAAAAAGGATTACCATTTTACTTCCCAGCCAAGGCGATCACCACAACAGGAATCAGTTTTATGCTTTTGTTTGTATTGATATCGTTCTTTACCTCTAAAACGGTGAGGGTATCGAAACTCGTGGATTTGATTAAGTCAGAAGAAAAGCCAAAACCGGCACCGCGGGCATCGATTTGGTTAGCGGTGTTTGCGGTAATCCTCATTATGGCTGGATACCTTGTAGTATTTTACTTTGCTTTGGCTTTGAACAAAATGTCTTCTACCGAAATGTTTAGTTATATGGCTGTTGTGGTGGGCTTAGTTGTCTTAGGGACTTACTTTTTATTTACCCAATTAAGTGTTTATTTTTTAAAAGCAATGAAACAAAGAGATCGTCTGTTTTTCAAGAAAACAAATATCCTTTCCATCTCGGAACTTGTGTATCGAATAAAGGACAATGCCATTACATTCTTTTTAGTCGCGGTTATTTCGGCCGTTGCGTTTACAGCGATTGGCACTTCATCAGCGGTTGGGGAGGTATTGTTGCATCAACTAGACCTTACCTATGCAATAAAATACGATTCAACCGTAAAAAATGATCTTGAACAAAAGCACCTTATAGAAATTAAGAAAGAGCTTGAAAAGGAAAAGATTCCATATACGCTCATTTCTACCTCTTACCAAGTACTTAACCAGAACGTGATGAAATTGTCAGAGTACAACAACTATGCAAAGAAGCTGGGTTACAAACCATCGTTGTTAGAAAATGAAAATGAAGCAATTGTCATCCAGGGATTAAGTTCTGCTGGAGGACCAAAAAAGGGGGAGGCAGTACAACTGAAACAAGGGCTAAATAAAGTACAAATTCGAAAGGTCATCTCGAACAGGTACTTTGCCAATTATATGCCTTGTTTCGTTATTGCTGATTCTTTGTATACTGAGATGCTTAAGGTTTCTAATGATAAAAATAACCAAGACTTAACAGAACATCATCGTTATGGGTTTCTCATTAAAGATTGGAAAGGAACTCATGATCTAGCTGAAAAACTAAGTGCTAATATAGACTCTAAAGCGGAACATCCAGATTATTTTGTTTCTTTTTTACCTATACAGTGGCAATATTTAAAGCAGTTTAACGGAATTTTTTCAATTTTGACTGTCCTGGTTGGGATTGTATTCTTCGTTTTCGCATCAAGTTTTCTCTATTTTCGATTATTTACTGATTTAGAAAAGGATCAGGAGAAATACCGAATGTTATCAAAGCTTGGTTTAAGTAAGAAGGAATTAAATCGGGTCGTAACACGTGAAATGGGCGTTCTGTTCTTTCTTCCATTTATTGTTGCTGTCATTCATAGCAGTGTTGCCTTTGTGGCGTTGCAGCAATTAGTTGGGCGAGCGGTCGGGAATATATCCCTTACTCAAAACTTTGAATTTGTCCTAGTTAGTTTTTTAATTTTTCATCTTGTCTACTTTTTCATTATGAGAAGATCGTACTTAAAACAGTTATACAGAGCAATCTTTTAGAAAAGGAGCGATTTTCGCTCCTTTGAAAAGATGCACAACTCAATCTACAGAAATTATCAACAAATCATTAGTCATTTATTTATAACAAGATTTTTGGTATATTATGTTATAGTTGTAGAAATGAGAGGGGGTATACGGTATGAATGAAGACCAATTCTTACTGTATGATCATCAAAAGCCAATTTTATTAAAAGCAGAGAAAATTTCATTCTATTTACAGGGTGAAATAATCGAAGCATTTACAGAAAACAATGAGGTTTATTATCTAATTTTTTATAAATATCAGTTCCTTACTGCGGTAAAAGCAATAAGACTCCGTCGTAAATCATATATCGAGGACTCTTTTAAAAAAGGTATGGTTTTTAATGCTCCCCATCCGTTTATAAATGGATTACTTTCATCTAACGCCCCGTTAAAAATAATCAGTTTCCAGCCACTAATAAAAAAACTTGATAGGCTGTACACTCCGCAAGAAAAATCCTTTATTCTTACCTTCTTTGAATCGTTTTTTCCAAAAAAGCAATTGTTTGAGCAGATTAATTCTGTGTTTTTTGAATATCGTCGGAATGGACAGATGTTTTTAGGATATCGAATTATCCGCATTTTAATGGATTTTGCCCCAAAACATAGTTTGGTCAAACAGCTTGCTAATGACTCAATGTTCAATAAATATGCAGATTTATACAATCAAAAATCTGAAAAACTGTTTGCAAAAGATCTCATTTTTGCTGAAAAAACACTGTATGCCCAGAAAGATAACGAAGAATGTTTTCAACAACTTGTAGCACTTATGGAAAAAGAATCCCGCTGGATCGATTTGAGTTCTTTATTGATTTACAAATTATCGCAAACCCCTTCAATTGATTATTATCAACTCCTACTAGACCAACTGGAGAAGCATCTAAGCGAAAATGAAACGGTGCAAATCCTAGAAAAATTATCCAACGACTTACCATCATTCCTTCCTTTACAAAAAGAATTATTTGAGAAATATGTAAAAAACTTTAAAATTGAAAAAGTACTGAACATGATGAATTCCTATCACTTTCAACTAAATAGCTCTCAGGTCCAAGCACTTGGAGATATCTTAGATTGTGTAGATTCAGAAGGACAATCGTTTCAACCAGAGGTGCTAAAGGACTTATTGAAATCGTATATAGACTTTTTCCCAGAAAAGGCTGAAATTCTTCTTAATAAATACGTCATTTCATTACTGAAAACACATGAGTTAGATTACATTAAGGAATGGCTTAATCCGTTTATGAAAAACCATCAGTGCCTTAAAATATTTGAAAAAATCGACACCATGAAAAGACTTAATGAAGATCTTGACCAAATGCAAACGCTGGGAGAACTGTATGTGGAATTTGGACAGTTCGAAAAAGCGATTGAATGTTTTAGCTGGGAAATGGAATTAAAACCAACCAATACAAAACCACTACAATGGTTATCTAAAATCTACCGAGAAATGGGAATGAATCACGAAGCAGATGCTTTTCGTGAGCTGTGTATTGATATACAAAAATGGGCATAGGAGGATACAATTGTTAAAATATGTGCAAGGATTTTTTTAATGGGAGATGAATACTAAAATGGAAAAACTAATGCGTTTAGGTAAAACCGATTTAATGGTCAATCCGATTGGTTTAGGAACCAATGCTGTTGGAGGTCACAACTTATTTCCAAACCTTGATGAAAAAGCAGGACGTGATTTAGTTAGGACAGGGTTGGCTCACGGGGTTAATTTTTTAGATACAGCGTTCATCTATGGTCCAAAGCGTTCAGAAGAAATCATTGGTGAAGTTGTAAAAGAAACAGGGAATCGTTCAGATATTGTCATCGCCACTAAAGCTGCTCATAAAATGGTTGGGAATGATGTTTTAATTGATAATTCGCCAGCTTTCTTAAAACAATCAGTGGAAGAGGGTTTGAAACGGCTGCAAACGGACTATATTGATTTATTCTACATCCATTTTCCTGATCAAGATACGCCAAAGGATGAAGCGGTGGGGGCATTAAAGCAATTAAAAGATGAAGGGAAGATTCGTGCAATCGGTGTATCTAATTTTTCCATTGATCAGTTAATAGAAGCGAATAAAGATGGCTACGTCGATGTTTATCAGGGCGAGTATAACTTATTAAACAGAGATGCTGAGAAGGAATTGTTCCCTTATGTAATTGAAAAAGGTATTTCATTTGTGCCATATTTTCCGTTAGCCTCCGGATTATTAACAGGTAAATATGACTTAAACACCAATTTGGCTGAAAAGCGTGGGAAATTCTTTCAAAAAGAAATCTATGAACAAACGATTCGAAAAGTAGACCAAATTAGAGATATAGCTAAAGCAAGGGATGCAGAAGTGGCCCACGTTGTCCTAGCATGGTATTTAACACGCGAATCCATTGATGTCGTCATACCAGGAGCAAAAAAAGCCGAACAAGTCCTACATAATCTTAAAACTTTAGCTGTTCATTTATCAAAAGAAGAAATTCAACAAATAGACCGGATTTTTCAATAGTAATTTTTAAAAAAAGAAACTCCTTTGGTTAAAAAATTAAACCAAAGGAGTTTCTTTTGTCTATGCTCATGAACATAGTTTACTTTGAGTAGGAAGCCCCTACTAATTTTATCGGGTTCAAACCTAGTATTAAACAGCTAATATTAGTGTAACCTGTATGCTTGAACTTAGAAAAAATTTGTTTTAACGCTGGGAAATCACTGCTGCGTTTTAATGATCGCAACTCTTTCTTATACAAACGAAGCACAGATTCATGCACCGAATTTGGAGTATATTGGTCTGCATCCTCATCCATAATTAAAGCACCCATGTAGTGAAATTTAAAATTTAGTGCCCGTGTAAGATAAACCACTTCCAAAAGTTTTTGATAAAGGCTTTCATTGTCCTTTTTTAAATCCTTAAGGGCGTCATTGGCGGCCTCTAACTCATTGATACTACAAAAAGTAACCACAAATTTTCCTCCCTTATTTTCTAAGTTTTTGTGAAAATAAACTTAGCTCAGTTGTCTAGTTATTATCACCCAAATATTTATTTTCGCAAAATTTTATATTTTTGAAATAATAAATTTGTCTGAAAATAAGTGTACCTCGCATTGTTGATCATGTAAAATGGTTATATTTTATCGATTGCATAGCTTTTATCTATGTAACCGTAACCATCTGAATATTTCATTCGAACAGGACTTTATTCATAGACAAATTGTGGAATTTTCATAGAAAAAGAGTTCCGGCTTAGCCCAAATTAGTTCCCAATCCCTATAATTTCATTAGATATTATTATTGAGTAATGATAGGAAATTCACAAATTATGGGAGGGAAGAATTAAGCTAAAAAATGGAAAACACTTACTCACATTATTTGAATATAGAATATTTGGAAAATTCACTTTACCTTTTTTATGTAGAATGAATGGATTGAATGACAATTGTCGTTGAAGAATTGGTTGCAAAAAATCAAAGCTTCCCCTTATGGATTATTTGCAAAGTTCTGCTAAGAATTTTCCATCTTCCTAAGACATAACTTATATTAATACAAAATAGTGTGATTTTTACGGATTATTCTATTTGAGGGAGGTATTTCATGAGTGAATTATATAATGACAAACTGGTCGAAACGAGAAATAGACTGATTCATGAAATTAAATTATTAAATAATGATGAATTTAATAAAAGGTATGGGAGTAATAGGTGGAGTGTAGCCCAAGTCTGTCATCACTTAGTTTTAACAGAAAAAATATTTGCAAAAGTAATTGAACTTGGACTAAAAAGAAATGATAGTAATAAAACGGAACGTAAAAACATTAACCATATAAAGGATAGAACAAAAAAGATAGTAGCACCTGAAATAGTTAAACCAAATTCAGAGACAATGGAGCTTCAGCAAGTCATTCATTTGTTAAATGACTCGAGAAATGAATTTTTGGATGTACTTAGTACTGTGAAAGACGAGTCCAAATTAGCAGGAAAATCTGCAAAACACCCCATCTTTGGGGATCTTCCCTTAGATCAATGGATTGAATTACTATATTTGCATGAACAACGCCATATTGAACAAATAAAAGAAGTAATAGAAAATACCAGATAATTAAAATAATCATTTAGTGTCTTAATGACCAATTTTTAGCTGTTCTATCGTGAACTGGAGCCATTCTTTTGTTACATAAGACAAATAGTGATTTTTCCCCCAGATAATAGCTAGGCTCCAACTGATGGATGGATTTTTCACCTTGACTGACACCACATTTTCACCTAGATTGTTGCAAACACTTTCTGGTAAAAGAGAAACACCGAATTTATTTGCAACCATTTCTTCTATAAAGGAGAGACGTGCACTTTCTGAAATAATATGCGGATTAAAGCCAACAGAATTACAGGAATGAATAATGCGGTCGTTAAGAACAAAATCTTTATTAAACAATATTAAAGATTCATTTTTTAAATCAACTAAATTAACTACCTCTTTTTCGGCAAGAGGGTGTGAGAGGTGAAGAATAAGCTTTAGATCTTCTTCCATAAAAGCAAAATGCTCAAAAGTCTCCTTTTTTGTAGGAAGAACGATGACACCTGCGTCAAGTAGATTATTCCCTACATCTTCTTCTATTTTCTTCGAACCAGATTCTTCAAATTGAAAAGTGATCCCAGGATATTGTTCGTGAAACATTCCAACAATTCTAAGGAAATCGTGGGCATTAAATATTGGCGGCAATCCAATCCGAATGTGGCCTTTTTTTAGCCCTGTAAGGTTATCAATTTCCGTTTTTAAATTCTTAAAGGCTTTGTCTATTAATTTAGCTTGCTCCAAAATGGTCCTTCCTGCATCGGTTAGGACTAATTCCTTTCGGGATCGGTCGAACAGAACCACTCCTGTCTCCGTCTCAAGGTTTTTAATCATTTTACTAATTGTTGGCTGAGTGATAAACAGGTGGTCCGCAGCAAGGGAGAAACTATTGAACTTTGATACTTCAATAAAATACTGTAAATGTTTGATATCCAACCTCGTACACCCCTTTTAATTTATTTGTGGGGATTAATGTCCTTATTATTTTATCAAAGCTTTCAGAAATAGGGTATTTTGGAGCCTCCATCCAGTAAGGGGAAACTTCAAACGTTTTTCATAGTAATAATCTGGCTTTTTCATGAATAAAAATGATTTGAATACGTATGTTTACCATTCTAATACTTAAACCCGAGTATTATTTAAGCAAGATAGGGAGGGAATCTGGTGAAATCAATCGGAATCTTAGGGGTAGGTCAAGCAGGTGGTAACATAGCTGAAATAGCATCAGTGTTGGGCTTTCAAACCGCCCTTATCAATACAAATCAACGTGATGGCATAGTGAATACAAAGGTAGTAAAGAGGTATTTTGTCCCCGGTTATAGCGGTGCTGGCCAAGATCGCTCATTAGGATTAACAGCTATTTCTGATCATTATAAAGAGATAGTTGATTTTGTAAACAAATCCTTTAAAAATATAAATTTATTATTGGTGGCATTCTCAACTGATGGTGGTACAGGTTCGGGGATGAGCCCTCCGTTAATTGATTTATTAACGGATCAGTTTCCAGGCATTAAGATAGGGGCCATTGCAATTGTACCAGAACGAAACGTTTTGGCTGGGAACCGAATCAATACTGCAGAGTGTATCGAAGAGCTTTCGAAAATAGAAGCGATATCTTCTGTGTTCCTAGTAGATAATGACCAAATGCGCAAAATAAATCCACAATCAAGCAAACAACAGATCTACCTTTCTACAAATCGTCAAGTGATGGAAGCAATTAACCATGTCCTAAGAGTAACGCAAAAGAGTTCTTTATTTGGAAACTTTGATGAGACAGATCTAATGAATATCCTAGGGACAAGGGGAGTAACCATTATCTCTTCGACGCCTATTACTGACGCTAAAACAACCTCAGATGTATCTTCTAAAATTCAACTATCTTGGGCTAATTCTATTTTCTGTCCAGTTGAATCACAAGGGGTCATCCGAGCGGGTCTCATTTATGAAGGACCAGAGAATATTTCGAAACTTATTAATGTCCCATCGGTCTTTGAAAGAATAGGAGAACCTTTGCAATTATTTGAAGGGACCTATATTTCTGAATCAGATCCTACTATTACCACTATTCTCTCAGGATTATCCTTCCCGTCTCGACGCCTGCTATCACTTGAAGAATCGTTAGAGAAAAATAGAGATCGTCTGCAGAATTTAGTCAAAAAAGAGTATACACAGCATTATCAATCAAGAGTTTCCTGGGCATCCGATTTAAAATCCAAAAGACCTGAAAGGCAAGTAGGCTCACTATCTGCAAAATTAGGTAAGTACCAGAAATAAGGTGAGGGTTCTTTTTCCACTTTTCCTACATTTGAAAGTGAAAACACCCAACTCAAATTCCATACAGTAAATATCGAGAGTGTGACTTTTGATATATGGGTTTAATTGTCTCTATGATATTTTTATATTATCAATAAAGAAGATACCAAAGAGACATACATGGAGGGTTACAAATGAGTTGTGGTTGTGGAAACTTTACGGATGGAAAAGCAATTGTTGATCATGTGAAAAGCAAGGAAAAAGAAAATTTTGTACCAACAGTAGAACATGAAATTACGTGTGAGTGTGGGGAAACCTTTGTATTAAAAACGGTTATTATGAACTGTCCAAAATGTGAAATGACATATGCAGTAACGCCCTGTAGTTCAGCTGATATAAACAACGTGAAGGCTGCCGGCATAAAATACGCTTAATTAAATAGTAAAGTGAAATGGGGCAATCATTCGATTGTTTCAAAAAAGGCTCTTTTCTAAAAGATTGTTGTTTTTTAACAGGTTTTATAAAAAGTAAACCGATGATAAAGAAGTTGATTGGAGCGGAAGGCGCGAGACTACTGCGGGAGCAGCGGGACAGGTGAGACCCCACAGGCGCTTAGCGCCGAGGAGGCTCACCGCCCGCCCCGCGGAAAGGGAGTGCCTGCAGCGGAAATCAACAGACATGTTTAACAGAGCCTAAAAAAAGAAGAGGTCGCTCAAGGGCCAAATTGTTGACCCCCTTGAGACAGCCTCTTTTTTGTTGTGTTCTAAAAGAACAGGTTAAAGTGTAATATAGTTTGGCATTAAGTGTTCAACCAAAGAATTTTTCCATTTCCATACTACTAATGGGAGGACTAAACAAATTTCCTTGGAGCTCATCACATCCCATTTGGATTAATACATCTCTTTCGTATTTTGTTTCAATTCCTTCAGCGACAATATTTAAACCCAGTCCATGTGCAATATCAAAAATGGATTTGACTAAAAGTGCCTTTTTTTCATTACGATCTATACCATTAATAAACTGACTATCAATTTTTATCTCATCAATAGGTAATTGGAGCGAATGAAGGAAGGAAGAGTACCCCTTTCCAAAATCATCGATAGAAATAAGGACACCTAAATTTTTTATCTGGTCGATGACTTCCGCAACGTGCTTAATATCTTTTACAAAAACACTCTCTGTGATTTCAAGGATTAAATCCTTAGGATCCATGCCTGATTCATTTAATGCTTTTATTACCATGGAAATTAAATGGTCATGATGAAAGGTTTTCGCTGATATATTTACAGAAATAGGTAGCTTCTGTAAATGTGCATCTTGCCATTTTTTGTTTTGTTTACATGCTTCACAAAGGGCCCACTCGTCTATTGTTGTTATAAGACCAATTTCCTCTGCAATTGGAATGAAGGTGGCCGGAGGCACTTCCCCTAAGCTAGGATCAAACCAACGCAACAAAGCTTCTAAACCCGTTACCTTATCATTTTGCATCTTTGGTTGAAAAAACAGTTGGAAGCAATCCTGAATCGCAACTGTCCGCAATGAAGTTTCAATTAATAACCGTTTTTCAAACTTGCCCCTAAGCGATTCATTAAAGAATTGAGGAATATTTCCACCTTTTACTTTGGAAGCGTACATCGCAATGTCTGCACATTTCACAAGAGAATCTAAATCTTTTCCATCTTCCGGATATAAGCTAATCCCTACACTTCCTGCTATAGATAATACCTTTCCATTGATGTTAAAGGGGGATAAAAACCCCGTGCGAATGTGCTCTAACGTGTGAGAGATTTCTTCTCGTTCATCAACCTCATGGACAATAACAAACTCATCTCCACCAAGTCGAAAAATTTCCCTTCTATCATTGCGTATGAGACTAAGCTTTTTTGCTGTTAATTGAAGGAGTGTGTCACCTGCGTCGTGACCTAATATGTCATTTACTTGCTTAAATTCATTTAAATCAATAAAAATAATCGCAATAAATTTAGTAGTATTATTTTTAATTAGGTTCCCTAAATACGTCTGGAAATGAAGGCGATTCGGTAGAGAAGTTAAAACATCATAATAGGCTAATTGATGCAGTTTATCCTCAGATTCCGTTAATTTCTTTGTTTGACTTGTAAGAATCCTGTTCATCTCAATGCTTTCTTGAAATAATTCTTTTATCTTTTGGGCCATTTCCTTTAGGTTTTGTGAAAGTAAACGTAACTCTGAGATATTACTTTGCGGCCAATCAATCGTTTCTTGATTGATTAACTTCTTGGGTAAACCTGTTGTGGCGATGGTTAATTGCCTTAAATTATTCAAAAACATCCGATTAATAACCGATAATAAAATTATGGTAAAGAAAGCAAATAAGACTGACAACTCGAGATGAATCATAAATTCATTAAATATTTGGTCTTGGTATTGAGCAATTGGAAACTGAATGATTACTTTCATCGGTAAAGCATCTACATTTTTTATGTACACTAATTTTCCTGATCGCCATTTAGTAATGGGGAGTACACCATTTTGATCTGTAGGTAGAGCCTCATAGAAATGATTAGAAACCTTTTTATACTCATAAATCTGATTCCAATTGTAATCATCCGTTACCTGAATGGTATTTGAACTGGAGGCGATCACTTTATTTTGATCATTCATAATAATTATGCTATATTCAGTGGATTTATTATGCTCAATAAGCTCATCTAGTTTGCCTAGAGGAGGATTTTGTAGATCCTTCTTATTTAAATGTAAAATCTCTGATTTAATTTGAGTAAACCTTTTTTCAGCCTGTTTCATGGAATTGTGAGTAATAAACTCATGTTCGGTCCACGTCTTAGTCAGAATGATTAAGAAAAAGGGGATCATGATTGAAATAATGGTTATATGAGATAAAAACTGATGAATGGAGACATTGTTTTTATTTAATGGAATTGATTTGAGCAACTTATAAAAAGGGAAATAAGCTAAGAGCATGTCTGCAATCAAGACATTATATAATCCATTTAGGATATCCTTACAAATTTGAAAATAAAGTGTATCTCCAGCTAACGAAGACTTATTCAGAAAGAATATTGCCGTTATTCCAAAGGTTAACCAGAAAAACAAATCCACAAAAAACATTTTCGCTCTTTTTTTTATATGAAAATAAGCGCCGACGAAAATGATTTCGATTAATAAAATAACGTTATAGGCTACGTATATCGGCCCATTTGGGATAAACAAAAAAGTTAGGGTAGTGACCAAAATAGCTAAAGGAAGACCGTATAATCGAAATATCAAAAAAATAACAATACTCGTAAAAGTAAAAGTAATACCATAAACAAAAGTTACTTTAAATGCTGATGAAATAAAGGCTAGTGCTAAAAGGAGAAAAAAGAGAAAGGTTTCACTATTTAATCTTGGTGTGAAAAATTTTATTCTGAACATATGTCAACCTCCTAACCTAGCGGAATTTCCTTCAATCAATTAGCATATTCATTCCTACTTTTTGTTAAACAAAATTTTCATGGATATAATAATGATTTTTACTATACAAATATATTATCAAATACTTACTATATCGGGTGATTTGTTTACTACTTCCCAATCCTAAATTTAGATGGATTTCACAAAGAGGACATAGTTTAATTATTATATTTGTTTTCTACGTGAAAATAAATAGCAGTAATCAATCATTCAATCATGCCAATTAATGCTGGTCATTTATTCTGAATCGTTTTGGTTGACATTTGTCCTACGTTAATATATTGTTAATTCGAGATAATTATATTAAGGATATTAAGAGGGGAAAATTAATAATGAATATTTTAGTAGTTAAAGCAAATAACCGCCCAGCTTCAGAATCTGTTTCAAGTAAAATGTATGAAACTTTTATGGAGAACATTGAAGGTGTTAACGTATCAACCTATGATGTGTTTGCTGAGGACATGCCTTACTTCGGTCAGGATTTATTCAACGCTTTCGGTAAAGTAGAATCAGGCGAGGAAATGACAGATATAGAAAAGCGTATTCTAGCTGCAAAACAAAAAGCGATGGATGCATTAACAGCAGCAGATGTGGTTGTATTCGCCTTCCCATTATGGAATTTAACGATCCCAGCAAAATTGCAAACATTCATTGATTATGTATTCCAAGCTGGTTTCGCCTTCAAATATGATGAAAATGGCCAATTAGTAAGCCTAATGACTGACAAAAAGGCCGTTATCCTTAGTGCACGTGGTGGCGTTTACTCAACACCAGAAGCAGCACCAATGGAAATGGCTGCTAACTATGTTAAAAACGTATTGGCTGGAATTTTCGGAATGGAAATTGTTCAAGAAGTCATTATTGAAGGTCATAATGCAATGCCAGATCAAGCAGAGACCATTATTGCTGAAGGTTTAGCAAAAGTAGCAGCAGCTGCAAAAAGTATTTCAGCCGTAACCGCTTAATAGAACTAGCAAACTAACCTTGCAAAACAAAACGTACATCAGTAGAAACGGCTTTGAGACTCACTTAAGTTGAACTACCCCTCCTTAACACCCTTACGGGTTGTTTGAAGAAGGGGATTCCTAAGAACACTAGTGTATCCACTAGTTATTGATTAGGCGATCCCCGCAGTCCCTGCGGTTAGAAGTCTTAGGGCTTCGTTTTTAAGATTGATTCCTGCGTTAATATCTCGATTATGATGGGTATGACATTGAGGGCATTCCCATTCACGTAATCCGAGATTTTTAACGTCTTTGTTTTTGTAGCCACAACCAGAACAAAGCTGGCTACTTGCAAAGTTTTTTGAAACGGTTACTACTTGTCTACCGTACCATTTCGCTTTGTATTCGATCATACTTTTGAATTGTGACCAAGATACTTCGCTGATTGCTTTAGCAATATGGTGATTTTTTAACATGTTCGATACGGACAAGTCTTCCATCCCAATAATGTCGTGGTTTTTGACAATCTTGGAAGAAATCTTGTCCAAATAATCTTTTCTTGCATTTACAATTTTTTCATGAATACATGCAACTTTTCTTTTGGCTTTATACCAGTTCGTACCACCTATCTTTCGTCTGCTTGTAACTCTTTGCGCATGGACTAATTTTTCTTCTAATGAACGAAAAAACTTCGGATTAGGGTAAATCGTTCCATCCGAAAGAATAGCGAAATCTTTCAGTCCTACATCAATACCAATTGCTGAATTAGTTTTAGGCAATTCTTTTACTTCCGATTCAGTGGCTAAAGAAACATAATATTTACCAGAGGGGTTTCTTCTGATCGTGGCACTTATAATACGACCTTCGACTTCACGACTTTTTGCAAAACGGACGTACCCTAGTTTGGGAAGTTTGATGTGGTTGTCTATGATAGCGATATTTCCGTTTGTATACTTTGTTGTATAAGATTGCACTGGATTCTTTTTTGACTTAAATCGAGGTTGTTTATTTTGCTTTTTGTAGTAGCGATCATAGGAATCAGCTA
Organism: Bacillus sp. 1NLA3E; assembly: GCF_000242895.2. NCBI lineage: Bacteria > Bacillati > Bacillota > Bacilli > Caryophanales > Bacillaceae > Bacillus > Bacillus sp. 1NLA3E. The sequence continues at coordinate 2,596,719 of NC_021171.1, read as the reverse complement.
AATTTTCTACTGATTTTTGCAAAGCAATACTATCGACTTCTTTCAAAAATGAGTAATGTTTCTTCAGTTCAGGAAGCGATTTCACTGTTTCAAATTTGTTTAAGAATTTGCCTTTCCAGTTATTCGCTGTGAGCTGACCGTTTTGTCTCATTTCTTCGACGATATACCAGTAAGCATCTTTTTCTTTTTGTTTGCCAAGAAAGAAATTGAAAACAAATCTTGAACAGCCAATGGTTTTGTTAATCTGTTCAATTTGTTTTTTATTTGGGTAGATGCGGAGCTTGTAAGCCTTGTTTACTAGCATATATTTCGCCTGCCTCACAGGAACATTTGTTCTTATTATAACACAAGGAGGAAGGTTTTGGCTATCGCCAACCGACATTCATCCCCTCCCTACTCATTGGGCTTCGCCTTCACATTCCTTGAGGAAGGGGAATTCTGTCGGAAGGATGATAAAATGAGCTACAAACTCAAGTGCCCAGTTCCTTCCAATGATTTGGTAGGAGCTGGGCACTTTTTTTATATGAATTGATCTGCGATAACATCCATTAAGACATTAAACAAACTAACAATGACACAACTGGTGTCTTCCTTATAGGGGTTTTATCTTTCGATAACGAATTTTTCCATTTCATCAATTGCGATACCAACCCTTGCTGAAGTGATGGGGCCAATCGGCATTACATGAATTGATTCTTCAGGCCGGGTAGATTTTTCAGCAATTAATGTAATCAGATCTTCATTAATCTCAGTTATTCCCAAATCGGTAAGCGATATTGGCAGCCCAAGCTTGTTGTAAAAGGGAATCAATTGCTCAATTTCGCTCCACTTATCTTCCAATACAAGTTGTACAAGAATGCCATATGCGACTTTTTCACCATGAAGCGCAAGGTGGGTTTGAGCCAAACTAGTTAGCCCGTTATGAATAGAGTGGGCACCGGCTATTCTTCCATAGTGATCTCCGAACCCACCTACCATCCCGGCGAGGATTATAATGGTTTCAACGACTTTTACAAATTCTGCGTTTAATTTCTCCGTTTTTGCAGCATGGATCGCTCCTTCAGAATGTTGCAAAAGCTGATCTTTACACTGTTTTGCAGAGTAATAAGCTATTTGTAAGGGAACGGGTTTATTTTTTAGTATGGACATTTGGGCATCGGCCTCGTACCATTTTGCAAGTGTATCGCCAATTCCGGCAATCAGCATGTTTAGCGGTGCATGAAGCAAAATTTTAGGCTCGATTAAAACAAGACTTGCACTGACTGGATAAATGTCATAACGAATAAATACACCTGTTTCATCATAGATAACACTGATTGGGGTCCATGGAGAACAATTGGATGCCAATGTCGGAATCAATACAGAGGGGACATGAGCTAAATGGCATACTGCTTTAACGAGATCAAGTACTTTGCCACCGCCAACCCCAATGATCACATCATATGAATGATAATGGATGTGGTCGGTAATTTTTTCAATTTCGCTAATTGAACATTCACCATTATAAGTGAGTTCCGCAAAATCAATTTTGCTGAAGGCTGGTAAAAAGGGGAGGGTAGCCGCCCAGGACTTTTTACCGTGAACAAACAATGCCTTTTGAAAGCCACGTTCCAACAGCTTCGATTCCAACTGATTCAAAATACCTTCCTGCAAGATATATTCGCTTGGAGCGCCATGAACGGAAAAGATATCCATGTCTATCACTCTTTTCTATTGTTTCTGATTACTTCATCCATTCAGGCTTTCCGAACCCTTTAAAGTCTTTATCAATGATTTTTTCAAAATCTGCTGATTTAACAACTTCTTTAATGTCTTTTGCAAGCTGAGAATCCTTGTTAGAAGTTTTTACTGCGACAACATTGCGATACTGGTCCATCATATTTTCAAGCGCAAGGGCACTAAGTAAATCCATTTTTGCAGCCAATGCGAAGTTACCAGGAACGGCTGCTAAGTCTGCACTTTCCACAGAACGAGGGAGTTGCCCCGCTTCAATCGGTTGGAATTTAAGGTCCTTCTTATTTTCTTTAATGTCTTTTTCAGACACTGTAAGTGGGTTTACATTTTCAGTTAATTTAATTAGGCCTTCAGCTTCGAGAGTGTTAAAGGCACGAGCCGAATTTGTTGGGTCATTTGGTATCGTTATAGTAGATCCGTTTTTCACATCATCTAAAGATTTATAAGTGTTAGAGTATATTCCCATTGGAGCGGTAGGGACAGAAATCAATCCTGTTAAGTCCATTTTGTTTTCTTTTGCAAAGTTTTCAAGATAAATCGTGTGTTGAAAAAGGTTAGCTTGAATATCATCATTATTTAATGCTTTGTTGGGTTGGATGTAGTCGCTAAATTCAACAATTTCAACTTTATATCCTTTTTCTTCTAATCCTGGTTTAATCGCTTTTTTTAACATGTCGCTATATGGACCGGCTGTCGCACCAATTTTAATCTCTTTTGCTTCTTCTGTTTTGCTTGCCTTGTCACTGCTGTTTTCCTTTTTGTCTGTACTTCCACAAGCTGCAAGAGCACCTACTACTAATACAAAAATAATTGCTGTTAGCCATTTTTTCATGCCGATTTTCCTTCTTTCTTTATTTTCTTTTATCTACAACTTTGGCAATGGAATCACCAAGTAGTTGGACAACCTGAACTAAAATAACTAATATCAAAACAGTTGAAATCATGATCGTATTATCATAACGATAATATCCAAACCGGATGGCTAAATCGCCAATTCCGCCCCCACCAACGGTGCCGGCCATAGCCGAGAACCCGATTAAACTAATGAGGGTTAAGGTGATGCCAGAAATAATTCCGGATCTAGCTTCAAGTAACAGCACATCCTTAATAATCATCCATGGCGTTGCACCGGCAGCAATCGCTGCTTCAATCACTCCTTTATCAATCTCCCGTAATGCAGACTCAACAACTCTTGCGAAAAAGGGAATCGCAGCAGCCGAAAGTGAGACACTTGCCGCAGCTGGTCCAATTGTGGAGCCAACGAGCAAATTAGTTAAAGGAATTAATGCTACCAATAAAATAATAAATGGAATGGATCGAATTAAATTGACAGTAAAACCCAAAACATTTTGAAGAGAACGATTTTCTAAAAATAACCCTTTATCTGTGACATATAAAAGAATCCCGACAGGTAATCCTATGATTATTGCGATGACCAGCGAAATGGAAATCATATAAATAGTTTGAATAAATGCAGTATTAATTTCTGGAATAAGTTCAACGAAATGCTGAAAATCAAAGCCCATCCCGTAACACCTCCACTTGTGCGAACCGATTTTCGATATATTTTATGGCATTGTTAATTTCTGGTTGTTTTCCATCTATTTCCATGATAAAAATACCAAGTGGTAATTCCTGAATATATTCAATCGATCCGTGCAGGAAGTTGCCTTTTACCTTAAACAACTGAAGTGTATCAGAAATGATACTCTCACCAGCAACCTGGCCCTTGAAAATTACTTTGATAATTGGTCCTTGGCATTTATTTAAAATATTAATTGGTATCTCATACGAAACGACACTTTTGATAAACTCTTGAGTGAGGTCTGTTTTTGGGGTAGCAAATACCTCATATACATTGCCTTCTTCAATGATCTTCCCGTTTTGCATGATTGCCATTCGATTGCAAATTTCCTTAACAACCTTCATTTCATGGGTAATTAATACGATTGTAATGTTCAGTTCCTGATTGATCTTTTTTAGTAAATTTAATATCGACATCGTTGTGGTTGGATCCAGAGCTGAAGTGGCTTCATCACATAACAACACCTTAGGATTGTTTGCTAGCGCACGAGCAATTGCAACCCTTTGTTTTTGGCCACCGCTTAGCTGGGAAGGATAGACATCTCTTTTATCAGCAAGACCAACCATATCGAGGAGTTCTTCAACCCGTACTTTTATGTTACTTGACGGAAGTTTGGCAGCTTTTAAGGCAAATGCGACATTTTCAAAGACAGTTTTTTGGCTAATCAAGTAAAAATGTTGAAAAATCATCCCAATTTTTAATCTTGCTAACCGTAAGTCCTCACCCTTTAAAGAAGTAAGATCAGTACCATCAACATGAACCTGTCCAGAAGTCGGCCTCTCCAGCAAATTAATACACCGGAGTAGAGAGCTTTTTCCCGCACCGGAATAACCGACAATTCCGTAAATTTCACCTTTTTGAATGGACATCGACACGTCATCTACGCCGTTTACAGTACCTCTTTTTGTTTGATAAACCTTTGAAAGATTCTGAATTTGTATCATATGAAAACCTCTTTTGTATCCAAAGCAAAGGGGGAAGAGCTATCGCAAGGTCCTTTTTAAACAAAAAATGCCCCTTTCATCTGAAAGAGACATCGAAAAATAATAATTTCGACTTATCTCTCAGAATGAAAGTCATTCTGCAGGAATTGGCACCTTTCCCAAAAAAGGGGGTTGCCGGACGTCATAGGGCCTAGTCCCTCGGTCGCTCTGGATAAGTAATTTGAATTGAAATTTAATTGTATGTTTAAGATAGTACTAAGTTATTTTAATTTTGTCAATCGTAAGAATATTATTTTTAAATAGAAAAACGCTTTCAATATAATAAAACCAATAAAAATAGTCGGCTAAAAATATTTTTATGTGGGATGCATAGAACTTTCTAGATTTATTCACTACTAGACATTTTTATTTAAAGATTATAGAATTTGTTCTATTATCGGTATAACTTTTCTTAAAAGGTGGATAACATGGAATATTCAGATCTCTTAAAAAAATTGCCTGTTCAATTTTTTGCATCACTAGTTAAGAAGGTGCAAAAAGCCATTGGTGAAGGGCGCGATATTATTAATTTGGGTCAAGGAAATCCTGATCAGCCAACACCAAATCATATTATTAAAGCATTGCAAATCGCCGCAGAAGACCCAAATACCCATAAATATTCACCGTTTCGCGGGATCTCTGAACTTAAAGAGGCTGCAACTGAATTTTATCAAAAACAATATGGTGTAGTAGTTGACCCATTGACTGAAGTAGCAATACTTTTTGGAACAAAAACGGGGTTAGTCGAACTCCCGATGTGTTTGTTAAATGAAGGGGAATTAATGCTTCTTCCCGACCCAGGCTATCCAGATTATTTGTCAGGTGCAGTGTTAGCAAAAGTCCAATATCAGACGTTTCCACTTAAAGCTGAAAACAACTTTTTACCCATTTTCTCAGAGATACCAGCTGATCAATTACAGCAGGCAAAGTTAATGTATTTGAACTATCCAAATAACCCGACTGGAGCAACGGCAGACCGTGCTTTCTTTGAGGAAACGGTAGCATTTGCCAAACGAAATAATATAATCATCCTTCATGATTTTGCCTACGGTGCAATTGGTTTTGATGGAAAAAAACCGGTCAGTTTCCTTGAAGTTGAAGGTGCAAAAGAAGTCGGTGTTGAAATGTATACATTGTCAAAAACATACAACATGGCGGGGTGGCGTGTGGGTTTTGCAATTGGAAACCCTGAAATTATCGAAGCACTAAATCTCATTCAAGATCATCTTTACTGCAGTCTTTTTCCGGCTGTACAAAAAGCGGCTGTTACCGCTTTATCAAGTGATCAAAACTGTGTCAAAGATCTCGTGTCACGGTATGAATCACGACGAAATACGTTTATAAAGGCATGTCGTGAAATAGGTTGGCGGGTGAAAAGTCCGGCCGGATCATTTTTCGCTTGGCTGCCAGTACCTAGTGGTTTTACAAGCAATGAATTTGCCGACTATTTACTGGAAAAGGCTGATGTGGCAGTTGCACCAGGAATTGGCTTTGGCGAATATGGAGAGGGCTACATCCGTGTTGGCTTATTAGTGGATGAGGAGCGACTCAAGGAAGCGGTAAAACGGATCGAAAAGCTGAATCTTTTTCTTTAGAATTTGCTGTTTGAAACAAAAGAACCATTATCCATTGGAGAAAAAGTAAGTTTATAGAAAAAAAGCTCATATACCTATCAACTTATAGGTTGTGTGCTTTTTTTTTGAAAAAATGATAGGATTGGTTTTTTTGCATCCAAAGTGTGAACTTAGGCTCCATTCTGCAGTAACTATAAGTCCAGTGAACCCATTTAAAGTCACCTCATATTAAATCCTCCATCTATAAATTAAAAGTTTTTGTTTTTTGTCAAAATTTTTAAAAAGCTTAGCAAATAAGGTTGTAAACGCTATTATGTAAAACTTGTCGGCAATTGTCGAGAGAAATCGAAAAAGTTAGAATGATTTTAATGTTAATATATCTTTTAATAGTAACTAGAAATAGTACCAGATAAGGCAGGTGAAAAGGATGGTATTTAATCCAACAGATTATCAGTTGCACCTATTCCATGAAGGTTCTTTATACCTGAGCCATGAATTATTTGGGGCTCATATCGTAAAAAAAGATTCAGAGACTTATACTCGGTTTTGTGTTTGGGCACCCGAGGCAAAGAATGTGAGAATAGTAGGCGATTTCAATAGTTGGATAGGAGAAGGATATGAATTTAAGAAGATCAATGATGAGGGTGTCTGGTCATTGTTTGTTGAAGAGGATTTAACAGATGCTCTATACAAATATGAACTTGTCACACCAACTGGTGGAAAAATTTTAAAGGCTGATCCTTTTGCATTTTATTCTGAAGTACGGCCAAATTCTGCCTCGATTGTTTATCCTCTTGAAGGGTATGAATGGAATGATCATTCATGGCTTCGAAAAAGAGTAAAGAAACAAACATTATCACAACCAACCTCAATTTATGAAATCCATCTTGGATCATGGCAACTAGCTCCAGATGGGACATTGCTTACCTACAGGCAATTGGCAAAAGAACTAATTCCTTATATTCTTTCACATGGTTATACTCATATTGAAATTTTGCCCTTGACAGAGCATCCACTTGATATTTCCTGGGGCTACCAAGGGACTGGATATTTTTCGGCAACAAGCCGTTATGGTGAACCACATGACCTTATGTATTTTGTTGATCAATGCCATCAGAACGGAATTGGTGTCATTCTTGATTGGGTTCCAGGGCATTTTTGCAAAGACTCGTTTGGTTTATATTGTTTTGATGGAAGTCATGTTTTTGAATATCAAAATACAAAGGATCGAGAAAATATTGTCTGGGGCACGGCTAATTTTGATTTAGGAAAAACAGAAGTTCAAAGCTTTCTTATTTCTAATGCACTGTTTTGGCTTGATAAGTACCATATTGATGGATTTAGGGTAGATGCTGTCTCCAATATTATTTATTGGCCAAATTCAAATCAAGAGGTAAATCCTTATGGTGTAGAGTTTTTAAAGAAATTGAATACGGCAGTTGCTGCCAATTATCCTGATGTATTGATGATTGCTGAGGATTCTACCGATTGGCCGAAAGTAACATCGTCGCCAGAAGACGGTGGTTTAGGATTCAATTATAAGTGGAATATGGGCTGGATGAACGACATTTTAAAATATATGGAAACGAATCCGGATGAACGGAAATATCATCATAATAAGGTTACTTTTTCATTGCTATACGCTTTCTCTGAAGCATATATCCTCCCCTTTTCACATGACGAAGTAGTTCATGGAAAAAAATCCCTTCTTGATAAAATGCCGGGTGATTATTGGCAAAAGTTTGCTCAATTAAGACTACTTCTCGGGTTTATGACGGCACACCCCGGCAAGAAACTAACGTTTATGGGAACAGAACTTGGTCAGTTTGCCGAATGGAAGGATAAGGAACAGCTAGATTGGCACTTGCTTGATTACGAAATGCACGGAAAACTGAATCTGTTTGTTAAAGAACTCCTAAAGGTTTACAAACGCTCTAAGCCTCTTTATGAATTGGACCATGTTTACGAGGGATTTGAGTGGATTGATGCGAACAATTCTCACCAATCTATTTTCTCATTTATACGAAAGGGAATAAAACCTGAGGATTATGTAATTATTGTTTGCAATTTTACTCCTGAAACATATTCTGGTTATCGAATCGGTGTTCCTAAATCGGCATCTTACAGGGAGATTTTAAATAGTGATGCTACTGAGTTTGGTGGTTCAGGCGTATTAAATAGAAAAGTGATAAATGCAGACGAAACCAGGTTTCATGGAATGCCTCATTCAATTGAAATGAACATATCACCATTTGGGATTTCAATTTTGCGTCCAGTTCAAAAAAGAAAGGGGAAGGTAATCGATGCACAAGAAAAAAGTGGTAGCAATGTTACTCGCAGGGGGACAGGGAAGTAGACTTAATACACTAACAAAAGATCTTGCAAAACCTGCTGTACCATTCGGAGGTAAATATCGTATTATCGATTTTCCATTGAGTAATTGTACGAACTCGGGAATTTATACTGTTGGTGTATTGACACAATACCAGCCCCTTGTTCTTAATTCATATATTGGTATTGGAAGTGAATGGGATCTTGATCGGAAGGATGATGGGGTAACGGTCCTTCCGCCTTACACAGCTTCAAAGGAAGTGAAATGGTATACAGGTACCGCCAGTGCCATTTATCATAACCTAAACTATGTTCATCAATATAACCCGGAATATGTGTTGATATTATCGGGGGATCACATCTACAAAATGAATTATGAGCTGATGCTTGATCATCATATTGAAAAAGGTGCTGATGTGACCATTTCCGTTATTGAAGTTCCTTGGCAAGAAGCGAATCGATTTGGCATTTTGAATACGGAAGCGGATTTGAGAGTAGTTGAATTTGAAGAGAAGCCTGAGTCGCCAAAAAGCAATCTAGCATCGATGGGAATATACATATTCAACTGGAAAGAGCTTGAAAAGTACTTACTGTTGGATAATGAAAATTCAGAATCTAGCCATGATTTTGGGAAGGATATTCTTCCGTTAATGCTTAATAACGGAAGAAATTTATACGCTTACCCTTTTAAAGGATATTGGAAGGATGTAGGAACAATCCAAAGTCTTTGGGAAGCCAATATGGATTTGTTAGATGAAAACTGTGAGCTTAATTTGTTTGATAATAGTTGGAGGATCTATTCTGTAAATCCGAATCAGCCGCCACATTTTATCAGTAAAGATGCTACACTTACTGATTCCCTTGTTAATGAAGGTTGTATCATAGAGGGGACGATTACGAGAACAGTCGTTTTTCAGGGTGTAACAGTAAAAAAAGGAGCCGTTGTAAACGAAACAGTGATCATGCCTAATTCGGTAATCGGTCATGATTGTATTATTGAAAAAGCAATTATATCATCCGGACTTGTTGTGCCAGATGGCGTAGTCATCCGGCCATGTAACGAGGGTGAAATTTGCCTTGTTTCTGAAGAAACATTAGCCGAAATGATATCTACTAAAAACGGGTTTCAGGGGGGGCTTTAGTTTTGAATAAACGGTTACTAGGCGTCATAAATGCGACCCTTTTTGAAGATCTTGAAGAATTGACATTCCATCGTTCAGTCGCTTCTCTTCCGTTTGGTGGGAGGTATCGTATAATTGACTTTGTGCTTTCGAACATGGTGAATTCAGGCATATACAGCGTGGCGATATTTTCTAAATGTGAAAATAGATCTTTAATGGATCATCTGAGTTCAGGTAAGAACTGGAATCTTAATCGTAAACATGACGGGTTATTTTTCTTCCCCTCACCAAGATTTGATTCAACAGATAGAGATACAGCTCCATTTGATCTTTTAGCAGCAAATATAGATTTTTTTAAAAGAAGTAAGCAGGAATATGCGGTGATTTCCAATGCCAATATCATTTTTAATATGGATTTTGAAAAGCTTCTTGAATGGCATATCGATAATGGCTGTGATATTTCCGAAGTGCAACAAAATGGTAAATCGCTTGAAGTATTTGTTGTTAAAAAAGAGCTCTTACAGGAACTGATTGAATCACGTAATAAAACCGGCTATTTGGGGATTAGAGATGTTGTAACTGATATCAATTGTCCTTACAAGATTTGTTATTTTAATTATGATGAATATGCAATTACGATTAATTCAGTTAACAGCTATTTTTTAGCAAGTATGGAATTGCTCAATCCAGAAATCTGGAAGAAGTTGTTTCTAAAGGAACGCCCCATTTTGACCAAGGTAAAGGATGAACCGCCAACACGTTATGAAAAAACAGCGGTTGTTTACAATTCAATGGTTGCAAATGGTGCAGAAATAAAAGGAACCGTAGAAAATAGCATTATTGCCAGAGGGGTTAAAATTGCTAAAGGGGCAGTTGTGAAAAATAGTATCATCATGCAGAAATCACAAATTGGGGAAAATTGTATATTAGATTATGCTATTCTCGATAAAGATGTAAGAGTTGAATCAGGGGTAAGGATATCTGGAACGAAAGATGCTCCGATTATCTTGGAAAAGGGATTAGTACAGGGAGCGTGGAGAAAAGCATGAAGATCTTATTTACAGTTTCGGAATGTGTACCATTTATTAAATCGGGGGGACTTGCGGATGTAGCGGGGGCACTTCCGAAGGAACTGAAAAAACTTGGGATTGATGTTAGAGTTATACTTCCTAAATTCCAATTAATCCCTGATGAATATAAAAAACAAATGAAAAAAATAGCCGAATTTATTGTTCCAGTTGGCTGGAGACAGCAGTACTGTGGCATTGAAGAACTTGAACTTGATGGTGTTGTTTACTATTTTGTCGATAATGAGTACTATTTTAAACGTAGTCAAATGTATGGAGATTTTGATGAAGGAGAAAAATTCTCTTATTTTAATCTTGCTGTTCTGGATAGTATAAAGCAAATTGGTTTTTATCCTGATATTATTCATTGTCATGACTGGCATACAGGAATGATCCCTTTTTTATTAAAAGAAAAATATCGAGACCATAATGGCTATGAAAAGATCCGTACGGTGTTTACCATTCATAATCTCCAATTTCAAGGTGTTTTCTCAAAAGAAATCCTTGGGGATTTCTTTGGGCTAGAAGACCGCTATTTCAATGTAGAACAGCTTGAATTTAACGGGAATGTTTCTTTTATGAAAGCGGCCTTGATTTCAGCAGACAAGATTACAACTGTGAGCCCAACTTATATGGAAGAAATTCAAACGGCCTATTTCGGTGAAAAACTTGATGGAGTATTGCGGAGCCGAGGAACTGATCTTGTTGGTATTTTGAATGGAATTGATCATATTTTATATGATCCCAAGACAGACCCAGCTTTAACCGCACAGTTTGGTCCAAAAGATCATGAAGCACGTCTATTAAATAAACTATCTATTCAAAGACAGTTTGGCCTTCAACAGGATATTGAGATACCACTTATAGGTATGGTTACGAGACTAACTAACCAAAAAGGGCTTGAGCTAGTCCGGGAAGTATTCGACGAAATCATGGCAACGGGGGCTCAGTTTATCGTATTAGGGACAGGTGATCGGGAATTTGAATACTTCTTCAACCAAATGTCTACTAAATACCATGAACAGTGCCGAGTTTATATTGGCTTTGATGAAGAGCTTGCGCATCGGATATATGCAGGAGCTGACTTATTTTTAATGCCTTCAAAGTTTGAGCCTTGTGGTCTTAGTCAAATCATTGCCCTTCGTTATGGTGCTATTCCGATTGTTCGGGAGACTGGTGGGTTAAATGATACAGTTAAATCTTATTCTGGAAAAATTGGAGAAGGAAACGGGTTCACCTTTACCAATTTCAATGCTCATGACATGCTTTTTACAATTGAAAGAGCTTTAAGTTATTTCCATAACAAACAGGAATGGAATAGCCTAGTTGAGAGTGTATTGCAGATGGATTTTAGCTGGACCAGGTCTGCACATATTTATCATCTTCTATACAAAGACCTAGTCTCAAGGAGTGATAGGAATGTTCACGAGTGTACAGGAGTTTAAAACAGAATTTCTACAAAAGCTCGAAATGACCTATAGGACGAGCCTTGCCGAGAGTACAAAACTTGATCAATTCCAAACACTTGGGCTTATGATTACGGAATATGTGAGTACGAACTGGATAAAAACGAATGAGCAATACCGGAATTCTGGGCAAAAACAAGTATATTATTTATCGATTGAATTTTTATTGGGAAGACTACTGAGTTCCAATATCATGAACCTTGGAATTGAAGATGTGGTCAATCAAGGCCTGAAAGAATTGGGGATAAACATTGAGGAGCTTGAGGAGATTGAAGCAGATGCCGGACTAGGAAATGGAGGACTAGGACGGCTGGCTGCTTGTTTTCTTGATTCCCTTTCATCGTTAAATCTTCCTGGGCATGGTTGTGGTCTTCGCTATAAGAATGGATTATTTGAGCAAAAAATTGTCAATGGGTATCAGGTGGAGTTGCCTGAACAATGGCTCATGACTGGAAATGTGTGGGAAGTTAGAAAAGCCGATGAATGGTTGCATATCCCATTTTGGGGAACAGTAGAATGTCATCAGGAAAATGGAAGACTTGTATTTCGCCATTTAGATGCAGAACAAGTCACGGCTATTCCATATGATCTACCAGTCATGGGATACCATACAAACAATGTGAATACCTTAAGGCTTTGGAGCGCGGAATCGTCTCGTGGTGCTGCAAATGTTGATATTTATAAGGAGCAATCAGAATCTATTTCTGATCTTCTATATCCTGATGATACACATGATGAAGGGAAAATCCTCCGCCTAAAGCAGCAATATTTACTTGTGTCCGCCAGTCTACAATCGATTATTCGCACCTTTAAAAAACAGAAGAGAAATCTGCTTGATTTTCATCAACATGTTAGTATTCATATAAACGATACCCACCCATCCCTTGCTGTACCAGAGCTGATGAGAATCTTGATGGATGAAGAGGGATTAGGATGGAAAGAAGCTTGGCATATTACTGTCAATACCCTTTCCTATACAAACCATACCACTTTATCCGAAGCATTGGAGCGCTGGCCAATCCGAATTTTTCAGCCGCTTTTGCCAAGAATTTTTATGATCGTTGAGGAAATTAATGAGCGTTTCTGTAAGCAACTGTGGGAGAAATACCCTGGGGATTGGGATAAGATTGCAAGCATGGCGATCATTGCTGATGGAGAAGTGAAAATGGCTCCACTTGCAATCGTAGGCAGCCATAGCATTAACGGAGTGGCCAAGCTTCATACGGAGATTTTAAAAAAACGGGAAATGACCGCTTTTTATCAAGAGTTTCCTGATAGATTTAATAATAAAACAAATGGGATAACCCATCGGCGCTGGTTATTGAAGGCAAATCCAAACCTTTCTAGCCTTATTACTGAATCTATAGGATCCGAATGGATAGCGGAGCCAGAAAAATTAGAGGAGCTTCTCAAATTCAAGCATGATTCTGCCTTTTTGAGAAAAATGGATGCTATCAAGTTAGCAAACAAACAAAGACTTGCGAGGATTATTCATGAAAAAAGCGGAATCAAAGTAGACACAGCTTCTATTTTTGATGTCCAGGTTAAACGGCTGCATGCCTATAAACGTCAGTTGCTTAATGTGCTACATATAATCTATTTGTATAACCGACATAAAGAAGATTCCAATTATCATTTGTTTCCAAGAACATTTATTTTTGGTGCAAAGGCCTCTCCCGGCTATTATTTTGCCAAAAAGGTGATAAAGTTGATCAATGCGGTTGCCGAAAAGGTCAATAAAGATCCAGATGTAAACGAAAAACTAAAAGTGGTCTTCCTTGAAAATTATCGAGTATCATTAGCTGAGGATATTTTCCCTGCTGCAGATGTAAGTGAACAGATTTCTACTGCTAGTAAAGAGGCTTCTGGAACCGGGAATATGAAGTTTATGATGAATGGGGCCTTGACGGTGGGGACACTAGATGGTGCAAATGTAGAGATTACTGAGCTTATCGGAAATGAGAATATTTTCTTGTTCGGGTTAAGTGCTAGTGAAGTTGCTAATTTTGAACGAAATGGTGGCTATTCTTCACACGAATACTATTATCATGATCCACGGATTCGTCAAGTAGTAGATCAATTGGTTAATGGATTTTTTCCGAATTGCGAAGGAGAGTTTACGGCCATTTACGAATCTTTACTTGATCATAATGACCCGTATTTTGTCCTACGTGATTTTGAGCCGTATGCCAATATTCATGAGATCATTGGTGATGAATATCGAAATAAAAAGGTATGGCTAAAGAAGAGTCTTATCAATATCTCCAAATCAGGATTCTTTTCAAGTGATCGGACCATCCAGGAATATGCAAAAGATATTTGGAACATCAAATCTTTAGAAATTTAGGCTAAGATAAAGCTAATTGTTGATTTTGCAACTATGTTGATCTTCGCTGCAGGTGCGAGACTCCTGCGGGAAAAGCGGGTTAAGGGAGAACCCCGCAGGCGCAGAGCGAGGGCACTGAAAAAGTCCGTCTAAAGAGAAAAAGAGGCTAACAACCCACAATATATAGGTCATTATCTTCTTTTATTGTCTATATAGCGATAAAAATCTTCGGTACTTTAAAAAAACATCACTTTTTCAGTGGCTTCCGCTCAAGCGCCGAGTAGGCTCCCAACCGCCCGCGGAAAGGGAGCGCCTGGAGCGGAAATCATAAGGCATGTTTAACAGAACCAAAATTTAAAATCGGGAAGCAAGGGGATGGTTCCTTGCTTCTAAAGTGTGTCAGAAGCTATATTAATGTTATAGCCTTGAACCAGGTTGAACAATTTTCTGTAATGTCCAGTCTGAAATCATTTTTATTACCAAAATATGAACAAAGGAGGTGGTGAATAAGATGAACAAAATAGCAGACCAAGTAACTGGAAATTGGAAGAAACATATTATTCTCTTTTTAAGCAGTCAGACCATATCACTTTTTGGCTCGGCATTAGTTCAATATGCGATTATGTGGCATGTAACTCTAACGACCAAGTCTGGAATAATGATGACGTTATTTATCATTTGTGGCTTCATCCCTTCCTTTATATTATCGCCAATTGCGGGGGTATGGGCGGATCGCTACAACCGAAAAATCCTGATTATGCTATCTGATGCTCTTATTGCGATTGCAACTCTGATTCTAGCAATTGTATTTTTAATGGGCTATGATGCGACTGGGTTACTTTTTGTCATAGCTGCAATTCGGGCAATCGGGGCAGGCATTCAAACTCCAGCAGTCGGGGCAATTTTGCCTCAAATAGTACCAAAGGAAGAGTTGACTAAAGTAAATGGAACAAACGGAACTCTACAAGCAGTCATTATGTTTGTGGCTCCGATTGTTAGTGCCGCACTGTTGACGATCGCTTCCATTGAAATGATTTTCTTTATCGATGTGATTACCGCAGCAATTGCAATCATAACACTACTTGCATTTTTAAAAATTCCTGTACATAAGAAGGCATCCGAGCAACAAACAACTAGCTATTTCAATGACTTTTTACAAGGTATGACCTATATTAAAAACCACGACTTTCTGAAAAAGTTCTTTCTATTCTTCGCCATATTTTTCGTTTTGATGGCACCTGCTGCATTTTTAACACCTCTACAGGTTACACGCTGCTTTGGCGACGATATTTGGCGGTTAACAACCATCGAAATTGCTTTTTCTGTTGGTATGATGGTAGGTGGAGGAATAATAGCTTCTTGGGGAGGCTTTCAAAACAAAGTTCACACCATGACGTTCGCAAGTCTTTTAATGGGAGTTTGTACGTTTGCACTAGGTATTGTCCCTATCTTTTGGATATATTTAGTTTTTATGGCTGTTTTCGGAGTAGCGATGCCAATTTTTAATACGCCAACAATGGTTTTAATACAAGAGAAGGTAGAAGAAAATTATTTAGGTAGAATTTTTGGTGTATTTGGGATGATTTCAACTTCGATGATGCCGATTGGGATGCTCATTTTCGGACCACTAGCCGATATGATAAAAGTCGAGTGGCTTCTTATAGGTACTGGGTTATTCATATTAATACTCTCGATTTTCTTAGGCAGAAAACAAAGTGTTAATAGAAAAGGGAAAGCCGGAATTGAAAAATCCTTTATCGGAGGAACCATCCAATTAGAAAAGAAGACCATTAAATCCTTTTGCTTGGGTTGTTAAAAAAATACATTAAGAACTAAATGAAGAATAAACGCATAATTTTTATATATTCGGAGGTTTTAATAAACATGGAAATACGATACAGTTCTCCATCCGCGATATTATATCAATCATTAAGACTGAGAACTGGAATGGGAACGAAAAATTTATCAAAAATAGAGATTGCCTTGGAACATTCTCTGTTTATTGTTTCTTTGTGGGATCATGATAAGTTAATCGGTTTTGGAAGAATAATCGGTGACGAAGGAATAACTTATGTTGTCTCTGATATCATGGTAGATCCAGATTATCAACGGAACGGCCTTGGGAAAGTGATTATGAGAGAAATCGATTCTTATTTAAATAAAAATACAGATGAATATGCATATGTATTATTGATTGCGAATAAACCCGCGGATAGACTATACTCCCAGTTTGGTTTTGATTATGTAACACCAAATTCCTGTGGGATGAAAAGAAAACAAAATAAGGTGTAAGTTACTTTAGAAAAAATAGCGCCAGCATCATCCAAGTCGTGAGTGATGCTGGCGCTATTTTAGTACATTAATAGATTTATTTCTCTATTCGCTTGCTCTATTCGCTTGCACTATTCGCTGTTAGCGGTTGCCCCGGAGGTCTCGCTCCTCTTTGCAAATCAGCAATTGCTAGCCCGAAATCCATTTGCAAATGGGGATAATCTTTGAAACTTTTCCAGTCACCACCCCAATCAAAGCCTAGCTTCTTGGCAATGGCTACCACCTCTGTCCAGTCTGCAACGCTATTTCCATTACCATCATATTGCCTATCCCAAATAACCTCTCCGGATGGCAGCTTGATGGCAAAATCTACTGCAAGTCCAAAATTATGGTAGGATTCTCCGCCTTTTGCATTGGTAACGATGTTCCCCTCAGTAGTACGACCTTGTTCATATAGAAGATTCTGTTCAGATACACTTCGGAACCCATCAGTGATTACAATTGAAATCCCTTTAGCGGCTGCTTTTTCTATGAGATGATTTGAACGTTCTTCAACCACTGGGTTGAGGCGATCTGGCATCTTAACATTTTGTTTATTAACCGTTTGATTAACTACTGGTTTTGTTAAAAATTGATGGTACATGAAAATAGCAATTAGGACAAGGAGGATCGTGATGAAAGTACTACTTCTAAACCTTTTTCTTTTCAAGATGGCTTTATCCTTTCCTACTAAACTTAGATTCTCACTAACTAAGACGAATGAAACGGGAGAAAGATTCATTTAAATCATGGAAATTCAGGACCTTTCTTAAATCTAGTCTGTTTTAGTAAATATTGTTGCTATTTACTAAAAGAGAAGTGTGTGGTTGATTTCCGCTCCAGGCACTCGCTTTCCGCGGGGCGGGCGGTGAGCCTCCTCGGCGCTTAAGCGCCTGTGGGGTCTCACCTGTCCCGCTGTTCCCGCAGGAGTCTCGTGCCTTCCACTCCAATCAACATTGAGCTTTAACAAAAATAAAGGTATTTAAACTAGATTAATAGAAGTTTTAAAAATAATCAATTCATCGTTTCCTGTCCAACCAAGTAGAATCATAGGAGAAATAGAATACCAATGTAAGGGGATGCTGTTATGAAATTTGGTATGAGAAAACCAAGTTTTAAAAAAAGAATGGCTGCTAGAACAAGCATCAAAAGACAAATTGTCCATCGCGCAGGTTTGAAAATGCCCAGGGGGTATGGTTGGTTAAGAAGTCCTAAAAAGTATATGTATAACAAAGTGTACAATCGAACAACCTTTGATATTTTTAAATTAATCAAAAAGCTATTCAAATAAGTTCATTCCACTAATAGTCGATAAGATAAAAAAATCTACTACTTAATGTACCAATGTTCTTGGTAATATCTTCACTTACTTTATCTCAAGAAAAATACAACAATAGCTATACTAAAAAAACTTGCAACTGTTGATACAAAGGTAGTACTCGAGACAAATTGTGGTTTAGCATCAAATTCAATTGCATACATCAAGACAGTGACTGCAGAAGGCATTGCTGCCGTTAGAATTAGTACTGTTTGTAAAAGCGGCTGCAATGGGAAAAGAAGACATATGGCCCACGTAAGAAGTGGAGATAAGATCAGCCGGATAAACGTACCTAACCAAATCGCTTTCCAATCAAAATCTTTAAGAGTTAACTCCGCTAACTGCATCCCTAAAAGAATCATCACAGTTGGAACAGAAGCTTGTCCTACCAAATCGAAAGCCTGAAGGAAACTGTCCGGCATCTGGAAATGAAGGGCTTGAAATAGTAATCCAAGCACCATCGCGTACACACTTGGCATTTTGAGAATATTTTTGAATGACGTACTCGCGCTTTGTTTGCCTCGAGATGCGAGATAAACGCCAAAAATACTCATTAGAATAAGATGAAAAACCATGATTAAAACTGCGAATTCAAAGCCAGGACGACCGAACGCAAACAAAACAATCGGCGCACCATAATTACCGGAATTCATAAACACCGTGACTAACATCATCGAGCTTTCACCCACAGCATCATAACGAAGCATTCGGCTTACGACTCTAGTAATGGCCATGAGAGCAATCATCAGCAGTATAGAAACTGCTGCAGCATACAAAATCTGCACATTTAATTTAATCGTGAAAAAGGTATGAAAGGTTAGAGCTGGTAACATGATGTAAAGGGATATAACGGAAATCGAACGTATACTTACTTGGAATTTCTTTTGCACCAAAAATCCGGAAAGAAAGATGAGAAAGGCAGGGAGTACTATTTCTAGTAAAATCATAAAAAAATAACACCTTCAAACTTTTTTGTATTTTATATACGAAGTATTAAGACCAAAACATTATATCTAAAAAGTATCCTATGGCACAAGGACCAGATTTGTATATATACAAATTAAATGTATAAAAAAGGGAGTGTTAACCACTTTTTTTGCTTAAACGTTTAAAAAGTATTATGTTGAGTAAAAAAGTCGAAATACTAATAAGAATAATTGGTCTACCTTCTTTATTTAACAGATGATAATATAAAAAAAGAAATTGTTAGTAAGTTGAACTAAAAAGAAAAAGCAACAAAGGAGTACGTATATGAACCATCACAAAGAAAAAGAAATTCAAGAAATCTTATCATTAATTCCAAATGATTCCGATATTATTATTCCACTAGGAAATGGAGAGCCTGATCTCATTCTGTCTGCGATTGATGAGAATCCACAACTGTTTTCCTCCTTACGAATTCACCAAATGCTTGAATTAAAAGATAGAAACTATATGAAGGGGCTATATCCTCATATCCATTATACTTCGTATTTTTTGAATACTTTTGCTCGAAAAGCCTACCTGAATGGAACCTGTGACTTAATCCCAAATCATTTTCATCAAATGCCTAAACTATTAGAAAAAACAACAAAGAACCCCATTGTTGTCTGTCAAGCTACACCAATGGATGAAGATGGGTATTTTTCACTTGGGACGGTCGCGGATTATTCTGCTTACTTTATCGGGAAAATCCCTTTTATCTTACAGGTAAATGAACATACACCACGAACGCATGGTCAAAACAAAATCCATATATCTCAAATTTTAGGATATGTTCGTCATAACACCCCATTAGTTGAATTAAAACCTTCAGTAATAACGGATGTAGATATTAAAATAGCTGAACACATAGCTGAACGGATTGATAATGGCGCCACCCTACAAGTAGGAATCGGCGGTATTCCAAATGCTGTTGTTAGTCTCCTGAAGGATCATAAAGACCTTGGTATTCATACAGAAATGTTAACAGATGGAATTAGTGAACTATTCAAAGCAGGTGTTATTACCGGTACAAAGAAAAAAACTCATATTGGAAAAATTGTAACAACCTTTGCATTTGGATCAAAGGAGCTTTATGATTTTATCGACCATAACGAGCATATTGAAATGCTGTCGGTTGATTATGTTAACGACCCTCGTAATATCGCTAAAGAAGACAACATGATTGCAATTAATGCGACAACAGAAATTGATTTCTATGGTCAATGCGCTTCTGAAACAGTTGCTGGAAGGTATTATAGCTCAACAGGTGGTCAGGTAGACTTTGGAACCGGCGTCCAATTTGCTAAAAATGGCAAAGGGTTTATTTGCATGCATTCCACGACAAAGAATGGAACAATTTCAAGAATTAAATCAGTTCTAGCCCCTGGATCAGTGGTTTCTACATCAAAAAACGATGTGGATTATGTAGTAACGGAGTATGGGATCACTCAACTCAAAGGAAAAAGCCTATCACAAAGAACTCAGTCCTTAATTAGCCTCGCACACCCGCAATTTAGAGAAGAACTGTTGTTTGAAGCCAAAAAGAGGGGATTGCTTATTTAGGAAGCACAAGGATTCTTGTGCTTTTTTTGTTTGCATTGAAGGAAGGTAGTCGATGACTACCAAATTGCAGGAGTTGTTATCACTACTATGGGTGTAAGTGATGATGAAGACGGAGTAAGTATAAGACTACCTTAATTCTAAGTTCGAACTGTAAAAAATAAACCATTTTGGTAACAAGGGCTTCGTGTGACTATTTTTGTGCTTGAGACAAGATTTTGTAATAAAATGGATACTTAATAACCTATTAAAATGGTAAAATTTTAGTTAATTCAATCAAAAAGGTGATTCAAAAATGTCGGTAATTCTAGCGAGTATATGAACATGGAATTGGTCCCCAAAATTAGAAGGAGGAGGGAAAGCCTAGTCCCCGGATTTAGTCTATTCATAAGTTATAAAATGCTTCATCACTCTATTAAAAATAGGAATCAATCCTATTAAAAAGGAGGACACGATTTTGAATATTATACTTGGCAACTGGCTCGATTCTGCAACCTATCCAGATGCACTTGGAAATAAGCAAGCGGCAGAAGGTACGGTGGTAACCGGGCTTAACGGCTTAATTGGGATACTGGAAACACAGTTAGGTCTCACATCACCTCAAGCATCCGAAAACTTAAGAATCGCAGAATGGCAGGAATTAATTCGAAGTTTTGATACAGGCGATATGCCATTCTCTAAATCCTTCGAAACCGATTCTTGGAATACAGCTAGGGAATTGCTGAGTCGCCGTGATGAGTTAATCCTATCCGGCTGGGACCCGAATGTTCATGATGGTGGGGGAAAATGGATTGATACGCTTGCCCAATTGGAGCTAGCCAATCAAAACAAAACCGCCGGATTCCCGGATCGTGTTCGAGAATTGTTAGCAGTCCTACAGGAGCAAGCACAAGTACAAATAGCGAAAATCACGATTGTCGATGAAGATGAAAAACTTTGGGACCCATGGTCTATCCAATTAATCAATAGTTTAAAAGAGCAAGGTGTAGAAGTTGTAAAGGGGATTCCCCACTTAGAAAAAGAGCAGGACTCAACATCGGATTTAGCTCAACTCCAAGCCGTTATTAGAGGAGAACGTTCATCGGCTGAAGCCATTGGGGATGGAAGCCTACTTCTGATTCGTTCCGAACAGGAATTGGATGCAGCGGATTTCTTAATCAGCTGGCTACAGAAAAATGGCAACGAAAATACGGTGTTAATTAAAGGGGAGGGGGCGCTGCTCCTTGATGGACTGCTTCACCGTCGAGGTGTTCCAGCCTTAGGAGTAGATGCCGCTTCGAAGTGGCGTGCCGTCCTTCAAGTTTTGCCGCTAACCATCGATACGTATTGGCAGCCATTGAGGGCGGACCGAATGTTGGAATTATTGACGATCCCAACCTCCCCTGTCCCTGGACTAATCCGCTTTAAATTAGCCAATGCCTTAGCCTCCAGCCCGGGAATTGGCGGACCTGAGTGGCTGCGAGCAATTGAGGACGGGATTCGGGCCTATGAGGAATCATGGACCGAAGAAGGGATTGAAGAACAGGAACTGAAAAAGCGCCGCAAAAACATAGATGCGAAGCTCGATTTATGGGTTCGACATGATTATTATGACCCAAATGAAGGAATTCCTTTTGAAAAAATAGCCTATATTTGCCATAAAGTCAGTCTATGGGCTGCAAATAAATATCATATGACCAATGATTTGATGTATGTTCAAGCCTCACAGGTTGCCGATGAAGTAATAGAAGGAATCAAAACACTTGGTGTAAGCACAGTTTCACATCTGCAGGTGGCCCGCATTCTCGATTCGGTTTTAGGAGAAGGGGCAAAATTATTCAATTACTATCAAGAGGCAGCACAGTGGCAGGTAGTCAATCATCCCGGTCAAATTTGGGGCAGTGCTGATACCATCCTTTGGTGGGGATTTCATAAAAACATGGCTGGACCAAGCATCAGAACCTGGACCTCGAAAGAACGCGAATGGCTTAAGGAGCAAGGAGTCAATCTGCTCGATGAAGACGTCCGCCGAAGAAGGGAAGCTGCTTCCTGGCAACGGGCAGCTCGTTTAGCCAATAAAAGACTAATTTTGTTTGCTCCCTCAAAGGTGAAGGGAAAGGAAATACCGATTCACCCGTTATGGGATGAAATTCGTCACGCTGTCGCCAAAGACTATAGCACAGAGAATAAAATAACAATCGACGCAGCTGAACTTCGCAAACAGCCTAGCTTTGCTTTGTTTGGCACTGAATTCGAACGCGAAGCATTGAACATGCGCCATTTACCGGAGCCAATCAGAACCTGGAACGTCCCGGTGAACGTTATTCTCCCTCGACAAGAAGAATCGGCAACAAGCTTCGAGGGCTTAATCGGCTGTCCACTTAAATGGACATTTAAGTATGCAGCAAGAGTAAAGCCGGGAAATATCCTGAGCCTACCAAACGAGTCGATTATGCTTGGAAATTTAGGACATATCATCTTAGAGAAATTGATTACGGAAAAGCCGAATTGGAACGAAGATGAAGTCAAAATTCGCGCTGTGGATTTGTTTGACGAATTAACGCCAATGCTGGCTGCACCTTTATTAGAACCGCAAAACGGCATCCTAAGAAACCAAACTCGGTCCAAATTGCAAAAATCACTGCAACAATTTTTCAAAATATTAAATCGTGAAGGAATTCAGATTCAGCATACCGAGCTGGAATTGCAGAAAAATTGGAGCGATGGAGTGGAGTTCAAAGGTCGCTTAGACCTGGTCGGAGAAACGCAAACGGGTAAAAAGATCTTTTTCGATGCGAAATGGTCCAGAAGACCAATCAACTATAAAAAACGGTTGGAAAATTTATCGATTCAATTATCACTATATCATTGGCTGTTAGCGGACCATGAAGATGAAGAACTGCCTGTTGCATATTTTATGCTACGCAGCGGTGATTTCTTCAGCTTACCGCATGACGATTTTCCGGCTGATTACCATGTCCTTGGTCCGTCGTTAATTGATTCTCATCAAGTCGTGCGAAATGCGGTGGAGGAAATTTGGACACAGCTTTCCAAGGGTACCGTTATTGCATCGGGTGTACCAGCAACACAAACCAGCGATAAAGCTGAGAATGGTGAGGAACTTAGTGTTCAATCCTTTACAGCAGTAATTGATCCACCATGTGCTTTTTGCGAGTATCAAAATCTTTGCGGTGTTAGGAGGGTGGCCCAATGAGCGGCATGTTGAAGATGTTAAGTGCAGGAGCGGGTGCGGGCAAAACCTCCCGACTGTCAGGTGAGATTTTAAAATCAATCCAGAACGGTGTGCCTCCGGAAAATATTGTGGCAACCACTTTTACAACAAAGGCTGCAGATGAACTGATCGAGCGCGTCCGTCTCGAGCTTCTTAAAGCAGGCGATGCCACATCGGCAGCTCGAATTCTAGATGGATATGTTGGAACGATGAATAGCGTTTTTGGTCGACTATTAAGAGAATTCGCCCTCGAACTCGGGCTGTCACCCGTTCAAAAGGTATTAGCAGAATCAGAGGCTTCCAGTCTATTTCATACGGTCGCGGCAGAAGTGAATGATAAATTTTACTTTGACCATCGTCAAGTATTCTCCCGGCTCGGCATAGATGAGCCCGGAGACAATGACTGGCGCAAAACCGTCCTACAGATTATCAAGCTAGCTCGTGAGAATGGTATCAAGCCGGAAGATGTCCAAGCCTGTGCCGATTACTCTTGGGAAATCATGACTGCTTGGCTGCCAGCACCACTTTCCAATCCCGAACAGCTCGAAAAATCATTAAAGTCAGCGTTAGTCGCAGCGAAATCCGTGCTTCCTGGTGGTGATAAGACAAAAGCCACTGAAAAGGTGGTTGAAGCGATCGATGAAGCGCTAAAGGAATGGGAGCGCAACGGCTTCATTACATGGCAGCAGTGGGCTAAACTGACTAAGCTAAAGCCGGGTAAAAAAAGTGAAGATGACGTTTCTCCGATTCATGCGGCGGCTTCGATTCATGACAGTCACCCAAGGCTCCATCAAGATTTGAAAGAGGCAATGTTTGCGTTATTCTATTGTGCAGCAGAGGCAATGGAAACCTATGCCCTTGAAAAAAGCAAACGAGGCTTAATTGACTTTACCGATCAGGAGTCTTTAGCCCTCGGTCTACTTAAGAACCCAGACAATGTGGAGGCGCTACGGGATAGAATTTCCGACGTTTTTGTGGATGAGTTTCAGGATTCAAGCCCATTACAGATTGCTTTAAACATGCAGCTTCGGGAACTGGCTCAACGAGCAACCTGGGTAGGAGACGTGAAACAGGCCATTTATGGATTCAGAGGAACAGATCCTGAGTTGATGCAAACCGCAATGACGAGTATCCCGGATTTGGAAGTAGAAATATTGGACGCTTCTTGGCGTTCACGCGAATCACTTGTCGATTTCGTTAACTCCATTTTCGTTCCGGTTTTTGAAGCAAGAGGGATGTCAGAGGGCAGAATTTCCCTTAATCCACAGCGGAAGGACAAGCCCGAGCAAGCGGTTGCGGTGGAAGCTTGGTCGTACTTGAATTCAAAAAATCAGACTACAGATGCAGCCCATATTGCATTAGGAGTGCAAAAAGTATTATCCCAAAAAGAAAAGTATGTTTTAGTCGATAAAATTTCTCGCGAACCACGTTCATTAAGAGCGGGAGACATTGCGATTTTATGCCGCTCGAACGATGAGTGTGTGAGGGTTGCTGAGGCACTATCTAATCTAGGAATATCTGCCACTGTTGGTGAAAGTGGGTTACTCGCGACACCAGAAGTTGTATTTGCTGTGGCCGCAATGCGCTATTTGGTCGATCAGAAAGATACATTGGCTCTTGCTGAATTAATCCACTTTTCTTCCGAGGACTGGGGAGAAGGACGTTGGTTAACCGATTGGTTAGATCCGGAAAAACGCTCAAAAATGTTAAACACCGAGCGGATGATCCATGATTTGGACAAGGTCCGCGCAAAAATTGTCCAAATGAGCCCGGCTGAAGTATTAGATTTAGCAATTGTTTCGGCTAAAGTAGATGAGGTTGCCCTAAGATGGGGACAAGGAGATCAGCGTTTTGCAAACTTGGATGCGCTTCGTAAGCTAGTGACCATCTACGAGGATAACGCTGGTACGAATGGAACGGCAGCAACGACAAGTGGATTTCTCTTGTTTCTTGGAGAAGTAGAAGGGGACAAGGAATTAAATCTTGTCGCCGAATCCTCCGATGATAATGCGGTTCGAGTTCTAACCTATCACAAGGCAAAAGGATTAGAATGGCCTTTCGTTATTTTAAACTCGTTAGAAAGATCGTCCAAGCGGAAAAAGTTGCCGGTATTTGATCGCGTAACGGCGGTCAGTACGGAAGGATTTAATGTAGAAGACCCGCTTAACGGACGTTGTCTCTATTATTGGCCTTGGCCTTATGGGGCACAATCTAGTAATGTACGCCTGGATGCCTATGTATTGGAGGCACCTGAGCTTCAACAAAGAGAACAACAGCTAATCGATGAAAATCAAAGATTGATGTACGTCGGCATGACTCGGGCAAGGGACTATCTTGTATTCACGGCACGTGATTTTTCAAAAGTGGGCTGGATAGAAGAATTGACTGATGAGGTTGGCAATCCAGTTATTACAACTCTTGGGGTTGCTGATGAAAACCAGGAAGATACTCCTCTTGATAACAAAAACGGAAAAATCTATGTCAAAGGCCAGTCATTTCCTTGTAGGGTGCGGGTGTTATCGATTGAGGAGGAACAAGAGCAGGCAAGCAATCAAGCTGAATCTCCTGAACTTGTTTATGTCGGGAAAACAATCGAAGTTCCACCATTCGTACCGGCACGTTTTAGCCCTAGCGGACAAAAGAATGATCAGATTGCGGATGAAAGGGAAAGTGGTCTTCCAGCTGCAGTTGAAATGGAGACTGATGTTTCAAAAATTCATCGAATCGGAAACCGTCTGCTGTTATCGGGTAATCCAGACATGGCCTTACTCGGTGAAATGATCCACGGCTTCTTAGCTGCCGATAACAACAAAAGGGCAAAAGAAGAGCGCTTGGCAATGGCTCAAGCTATTCAGAAACGATACGATATTAGTGCATTATCGGCTGATGCCATGCTTGACGCCTCTAATCGATTGCAGGAATTTATAACCCAACAGTATCCTGAGCTTCTTGCGCGACATAGTGAATGGCCAATTCATTTGAGTAAAGGCCTGCAAAAGGCTTCAGGCTGGATTGATTTACTGCTGCTAACTCCAAATGGATGGGTGATTATTGACCATAAGTCATTCCCAGGAAAAGAAGCCAACTGGCTTTCACACGCTGCCAGTTACCTACCTCAGCTCCGAATTTATGCTGAGGCATTATCTAAAGCTACTGACCACCCAATCTATGAAGCCTGGATTCATATGCCAGTAGTTGGGGCGATGATTCACTTTGCCGGGGAAGAATTAAAGCACTTGGAATAAGTTGTTTATTCCAATCCTCTGGTTAACCGGATGAAGGCTGAACCGAGAAAATGATTTGTAAATCAAAGCGCTCACATTCATGTGAGCGCTCTATTTTTTTACCCTCACCTTCATTAAGAAGGGGCGTTATTTTTAAAAAAAGTGCTCTGGATTGGAGATAGAGTATAAACTTTGTATTGTTTCGTATATTTATTATATTTATTGTTGTAGAAGGCTTGAATTTACTTAAAAACAGGCAATCAAAGTATTGCATAAATATTCGAAAAAATATATAAAAAAATAGTTGTCAAATCGTGTAGATTTTTATATAATCAAAAACAGATGTAAGAAAATACTACGCGGATATGTGAGGTAATATAACATGACTGAAGCAACTATTTCAAATACGGCAGCAACTTTAGAAAAGATTAAAGAAACAATTAAGCAAAAAAATGTTGAACTACTACACTTGCAATTTGTTGATATTGAAGGGATTTTAAAGCATGTCACAGTAACAGCTGAACAATTTGAAGATGTAGTAGAAGGTAAAATGATGTTTGACGGATCTTCTATTAAAGGTTTTTCACCTATTAATAAATCCGACCTTTACCTGCAGCCTGATTTATCTACTTTTGCTGTTCTTCCTTGGACAGTAGAAGAGGGGTATTCTGAAGCACGTTTCCTATGTTCTGCAACAAATCCGGATGGAACACTATTTGAGGGAGATACAAGAAACGTTTTAAAGAAAACAGTTGAGCGTGCTGCTGATAAAGGCTTCACAATTTCTGTCGGACCTGAGCTAGAATTCTTCCTTTTCAAAAATGATGATAATGGTTATGCAACACAAGAATTAGGCGATAAAGCTGGCTATTTTGAGCCATCACCACACGATCTTGGTGAACGTGTTCGCTTAGAAATTTACCGTGCCTTGAAAGCAATGGGCTTTACAATTGAAGCTTCTCACCACGAGGTAGCAGAAGGCCAACACGAAATCAACTTCAAATATTCTGATGCTCTAACTGCAGCGGACCTTTCAACTACTTACAAATGGGTAGTTAAAACAGTTGCGAAGAAATTCGGTTACCATGCTACATTTATGCCAAAGCCAGTATTTGGAATCAATGGATCTGGTATGCACGTAAATATGTCCTTCTTTAAAGGAAACGAAAATGCATTTTTCGATTCTTCCGATGAGTTACAGTTATCAAAACAAGCCTACCAATTTATTGCAGGTGTTTTAGAAAATGTTAAGAGCTTCGTGGCAGTAACAAATCCACTAGTAAACTCTTACAAGCGTTTAGTTCCTGGCTATGAAGCTCCAGTTTATCTAGCTTGGTCTGCTTCTAACCGTTCAGCACTTATCCGTATTCCAGCAAAAAGAGGACTTGCGACACGTGTAGAATTACGCTGTCCAGATCCATCATCTAACCCTTACTTAACTTTTGCAGTCATTGCTGCAGCAGGTTTAGATGGAATCGAGAAGGAACTAGAAGCACCAACTCCAGTGAATGAAGACATCTTCCACATGACTGAGGAAGAAAGAGCGTTCAAAGGAATTGAAAACCTTCCTGGAAGCTTAGAAGAAGCTGTTAAAGAATTAGAAGCAGGCGAAATTGGTTCTAAAACGCTTGGAGAGCATGTGTACACTGAGTATGTAGCTGCGAAAAAAGCAGAATGGGATAGTTACCGCACTGCAATTTCTTCTTGGGAAATCGAAAACTATCATTCTAAGTTTTAATAAGTATAAAGCGGGCGTTGTTCGCATAGAGGCTGTCGACTTTGTCGGCAGCCTTTTGTTTTTTTTTGAAAAAGAAAAACAAAAGTTAAGCTGGCGGACATTAAATCCCTTATTGATATGATAATGACTAATTTTATTATCCTAGTGGACACCAGGTACTTTATTTTGACTAATATCATGCCGTTTTATCCTAACATTTGCGAATAGCGAATCCTATGTCCGATAAATGACTAAATTCTCAATAATGATCAAAATAACGGAACCAGTGGAGCTCTGTCAAGAAAGTGGACACCTAAATAACGAAACTTAATTAATATAGTGTTGCAGTAGCCTCTTCTTCACTTTTCAAATGATAGATGATTCCGTGAAAGCATCAAGCCAAAACCGCTTGACCCTTTCACGGAATCATCTGGCTAGTCGCTAAGTGAAGAAAAGGCAGCTTACTGCTTTTGATTGGTGTTCTACCCTTTATTAAGCCTTCCCCTGCAGTATTGTTGTGAATACTGCACTGGTGATACATATCCAATTGAACTATGAATTCTTTTACGGTTATAGAAAAATTCAATGTAACGATAAATCTCGGTGTAAGCTTGATCTTTAGTTTGAAATTTTCTACCTCTTAATAATTCTTTTTTAACCAGACTAAAGAAGGATTCTGCACAAGCATTATCATAACAGTTTCCTGTACGACTCATGCTCGCCTCCATTTTATATTCCTCAAGTCTTTCCCGGTAATCCTTAGATGCATACTGAGACCCACGGTCTGAGTGGTGAAGCAAACCTTTTTCTGGATTTCTTAACTTATAAGCGTCTTCTAAAGCATCAAGAACTAATTGAGTTTCCAGATGTCCATAAAGGCGCCAACCTACTATTTCTCGAGTGTACAGGTCAAGTACAGTAGCTAAATATAAGCGTCCTTCCCGACAAGGAATATAAGTGATATCTACTACCCATACCTTGTTTGGTGCTGTTGTAGTGAATTCTTGATTTAATCTATTAGGTGCTACAGGGTATTCATGATTCGAATTTGTTGTACAAACTTTAAATTTCTTGGAAACACAAGATCGTAAACCTAGTTCCTTCATGTAAATACTAACTGTTCTTTCCGTGATATTATATCCTTCTTTTAGTAATAACTTAGTAATTTTCGGACTACCATATACACTGTCGGAATCATTATAATAGTGTACAATACGTTCTTTAATCCGTTCCCTTTGTACTCCTTGTTGACTCGGTTTATG
Organism: Bacillus sp. 1NLA3E; assembly: GCF_000242895.2. Classification (NCBI taxonomy): domain Bacteria; kingdom Bacillati; phylum Bacillota; class Bacilli; order Caryophanales; family Bacillaceae; genus Bacillus; species Bacillus sp. 1NLA3E. The sequence continues at coordinate 2,566,967 of NC_021171.1, read as the reverse complement.
ATTTCTCCATTTGAAATAACCGCTCGTGGATACCTCTAACACTTTACACATCTTCACCACCGAGAACTCCGAGCGATGGTCTTCAATGAATTGAAACCTCATGTTCTTGGTCTGCTGAAGATGTGCACCGCCTTTTTTACAATGGCCAATTCTTCTTCTGTGACAGCTAACTTTTTGTCTTTTTCCTTTAATTCACGTTCTTTTTCTTTCAATTCTTGTTCTAGCTTTTTTATTCGTTCTTCAACCGCCAAAGGTTCATATTCAAATTGACGATATTTTGTCATCCAGTCATGTAGGCAGCTAAGCGGAACTTTTAACTCATCCGCAATATCTCTCATAGTCTTTTTTTGTTGTTGTTCTTGTGCAAACTTAACTGTTTCTTTTTTAAATTGTTCACTATAACTCTGACGTTGGTCACCCATGGAAACCCCTCCTGGTAAATATCATTATTGCCACAAATGATTTCCGTTAAAGGGGTGTCCACTTTTTATTCTAGTTCCACAGTGTCCTTAAAGACCGCTATCGTAGTCCGGGAGGTTTCGTACAAAAGAAGGAAATTAATTATAAAGCCCGATTTTGGAGAGAATAGTATGAAACGAAATTAGGGGTGGCTTATGAGCGATAAAATAAATCAAAATCAAACCATTGTAGGAACAAACATTGATGAAGTAAAAAGATTAAATGCACAATCCGGACTTTCTTATAATGAAGCGAAAGAATTACTTGCCAGAACCACAGGAGGGCACGGGACAGAGATGTACAGTAACACTGATGTCGAGGAAGTTAAAAGGAAGAACCAAAAGTTATGAATCGTATCCACTGTTCAAAAAGTTGCAGTGTTTGAACCGTACAGGCTTGAACGTGAAGTGGGCAACCAGCTTTGTACAAGTATTTTATTCTAAAGCAGAGAGGAGCAGTGGAGAGGGTTATACTGCTCCTTATTTTAATTAAAAAATAGAATCCTTACAATTTTGTGAATACAACCATTTGATAAAAATAGATTTGTTATAATAAAATCAATGTTGGAACCCCTGTTTCAAAAAACTTCTGATTTACCTCACTAATCAGCTATTTAAACTCGTTACCTCATTTTCAAACGTACTCTTCTTGAATTTTCCTTGTTTATGGTCCACCCCCAATTCAAAATTCACATCTTAAATGGCACATCTATGTCTTCATGACTTTTAATACAGTTTCTCACTAATTTTGAAAAGGAATGATAGGATGAAAAAACAAAAAGCAACTGAAAATCTGTTCTCAATGGTTCAAACAGACATGAAGGCAAAAAAGTTCCGAAAGGATTATCCTGTTTCTGAAAAATTATCCGAAGAAATGGTAAACGTAGTGTTTCGGGATTTCATGATGTATGCAATAAATCAGTATTATGACGATGAAAACCTTTCAATTCTACAAGAATTTTTAGAAGAACATAGTTTAAAGGTAGATAAAAGGCAGAGTTTGCTCGACAATTTGTTTTGGTGGAAAGTATTATGTTATTCTGGAGGGAATAATCGAAACAGTTGCATAGAGGATTATATTTTTGAAAATTTCTCTCGTTTCAGAAACAGGCCTTTAATAACCTCTTGGCTCAGGGAATGTGATAAGGCAGCCCCTAAATTTTATTTCATTGGTCATCAATTTAATGATCGTTTGTTTGCTGCAGTCGATATTTTGACTGAAAAACCACTTTCTATCATCGTATGTGACCCGAATGCTATTTCACCTAAAAATGGGGAACTTGCAGTTGGGACGCTACTCCCTTTAGGTGGCGACTTATATTTTCCAATCGTTGATTTTTATCATTTCGATTATGAAGCTAGGGAAGCAATGTCCAGTTGCCTTCACTACCACTATTATAAGCATCTGAAAAACTCTACTATGCACGAAGCTTTTCTACACGTACTTTCCGTCATGCTGCAAATAGAAGGGATAATCGCCTCTGAAAGAAATGTAGAACGTAAATGACACAGTTCATGCTTCTTCGATAGCGAATTTAAAAGCCTCTATCCGTTTCATTCTTCATTCCTTCAGCAAAATCTTCCCTGTTAGTAATCCTCAAAAGACAAAAGAATCCCATGACCAGACCGATTAGAAAAAATATAAACCTGTGAACCACTATTGAATCAATATCAAAAAACATTTATGATTGTAGAAAAATTGGGGTACCTAACCACCGATTGCGAGGAATCAACAAATGAAATTAGGGTTTATGAGTGATACACACGGAGGATTTGAAAATTCAGTCCTGGCTCTTGAATTGCTAAAAGATTGTCATCAAATTTGCCATATAGGGGATGTGCTTTATCATGGTCCAAGAAATGATATTCCTGCAACCTATAATCCGAAAAAATTAGTGGAGTTATTAAAGAATCGCACGGATATTATCTATGTGCGAGGAAATTGTGATGCAGATGTTGATGAGATGGTTTTGGAAAAAGACCTTTCAACTAAATCAAGAGTGGTCACCTTTGATAACTACCGGTTTTATCTTGTCCATGGATATGAAGAAACGGAAGAAGATCGAATTCAAAAAGCTAAAGAACTCGGTTGCCAGGTTGTTGTATCAGGACATACACACGTCAAGGTGCTGAAGGAACAAGACGGAGTCATCCTACTTAATCCAGGAAGCACCACTATACCAAAAGATGGCTCTAGTTCCGTTGCACTCTTTGAAAATGGACAAATTGAGCTATGGGATCTCGAAAGTCAGTCTGTAATTAAGGCTTTGAAGTTGACAACGTAGAGGGTAGCAGGTAGGACACGGTACGCCTAGAAAATACATGAATTAAATATAGGAAGGGGACACGTAAGTTCCATTTATACATAAAGTCGCTTTGATATAAATATATCAAGGCGCTTTTGTGCGGACATTGAATCCCTTATTTATATTAAAAATACTATTTTTATGAACTATGCGGACATTGGATCCTTTATTTTGGCTAAAAAGATGTCGTTTTGCATTTTTATGGGCGAATAACGAATCCTATGTCCGCATAACTACTAAAATCCTATATTATGATTAAAATAGCGGAACCAGTGTCCTCAAAAATACCCTTATCTTATTTTGTATGTCCTAATCCGCTCATTACCGCTTGCTACCCAAAGCAGTTCTGAGGTTACTAGCCTATGTAAAATACGTCTCGCATGGCGGTCACTAATCCGTAAGTGAGTAGCAATTTCGAGAGGAGTAAATGGTCGGAGTATCCTGCGTCCAAAACGTATTATCTCTGCCTCAACACAAGATAATTGTGAAGGAGTATCTATAGCGATGAATTTTCCAATGAAAGCAAGTACAAGTTGTTGACATTGCTTTGGTTCATCTACGATAGATAAATATGCAATGGGTAAAATGGTCCATCCCTCAAGGGCTAATAAGGAATGACGCCAGCATAAATCCTTAAACCGTCTAACATCAAGATCTCTTGCGTGAGGTCCATACCCTTGAATTTCAATACAGCCCATACAATCATCGGGCCTATAGGCAAGATCTAAGTAACGATAACCGTTGTTGAAATCTCGGACCTCCCACTCAGGATATAAATAATCAAAATTGCCTACCGCAGGAAACCATATCTTCCGAAGGAATTCAACTGTCCCGTGCCCTAACCCCTTTTCTAGAATTTCGCGTCTCTTATGATTTTTCTCTTCGGAAATTTTTTCTTTAAGCCATTCTTCGTATTTTTGCTCGAATCTTTCTACCATTACAATTCCATCCTTTCCGATTATTAGATGCTAAATTGAATACGAATAAAATACTGGTACAAATGATATATGAATAATTAAATTATGAATGGGTGGGAGGTAAGTTGATTGATATATTGGTAGGTATGGTTAATCTGTATTTGAAAGGGGTGTGGCATGGGGCTTTTTCGGACATAGGTTCCTTTATCTGTCTAATATTAAAGATAAATCAAAGGGAAATGGACATTGAATCCTTTATTCATGAAAAAAACACCAAATTTTACTCCTTTTAAAGCAAATAACGGATTTTATGTCCTTGGAAAAAATAAATAGAGGATTGTGGAGGAAATAAGGAATTCTGTGTCCGCTCACGACAAACGTTTCCGTTTCCGATAGGCTCAACACAAAAAGGGATGGAGATGATTCTTCATATTCCACAAATAGTAGCAATTTCCTGCCATAATTTTTTCATAATAGCAGAGTAGAAATATACTGTTCATATGATTGTAGAAAATATTTAGAATAGAGGAAATTACTGTGAAAATGTAGTGTGATATAATTTTCTCGGAAGGGAGGTAGAAAAATGTCAAAACGGTAATAAATATTTTTGGAATTTAGATTCCTTTCTGTTAAATCTGCGATCTTCCCCATTAATTCATCATTTAAAACCCACTATCATGCCGTCTTATAATAACTTCTTGCTAAAATACTAAAATTTAATAACTTGGATATATGGGAACATTGCCTGTTATATCAAGAGATTAATAAAGGAGATGTATTATGAATACAGTTCTGAGTAAGATTGCTAGAGGCATCAGTGTTTGTTATTCAGAGGTTTTCCCCAATCAAGACACCGATTATTTCGAATTAGATTACAGTGGAAAGTTATTTTTGGTCGCTAACTCATATTGTATGAATCCAGATTGTACATGCAATGAGGCAGTTTTAAATTTTGTTCAAGTTTATCCGAGAGAAAGCAGGAAAGCTGACAGTTTTATGATAAGGTTTAAACTTAACGGCAGGGGATATAAAATTCATGACCAGGGCAAATTCAACAGATGTGAATTGCAGGCCATTGTGAGGCATTTTACTGCCGACGGCACAATTCTAAAATCTTTAAATGAACGATTCAAAGAGATGAAGGAAATAGCAAAAGAAATATTAGTTAAGTGCCAGTAAAGATGGCATGATTATTCGATGGCTAAATTATGAAAGGATAAAAGCATCTATCCGTTAATCCTGATTTTCATTTCTTTCCGCAAAAACTCCCCGAAAGGATGTCCTCAAATGACAACAGAATACATTGATTTAAAAATGGATTTTATGTTTAAGCAATTATTTGGTCAACAAAATCGAAAGCATATTACGATCGCATTTCTGAACGACATTTTAGGAAGAAAAGGTACGGATCGAATTAAAGAATTAACTTTTGAGAATACAGAAAAAATTAAAGACCGTCTGGATGGCAAAACCGTTCGCTTTGATGTAACAGTTTATACGGCAATCGGTGAAAGGATCAATGTCGAAGTGCAAATTAAAGATCAGCAGGATATGCCGGATCGAACACTATATTACTGGTCGCGCATGTTTTCCTCTTCATTAAACTCCGGCGACTCCTATACTCTACTTCCTCCAACCATTTTCATCACAATTGTCAACTATCCGTTATTCCCATCCGAGACAGACCGTTTTCACACAAAATTCCATATTACGGAGGATGAAGAGGGATTTCTATGGTCAGACTTGCTCGAATTCCATTTGATTGACTTAAGCAGTTTCATGGTACAATGGAAAAAATATAGACGAAATTTAAAGGAACAAAACGATCAAGAATTGCCATGGCTTATGATGCTATCGGCAGCAGATGCCAAACGGAAATTGTTACATAGCGAAATATTGGCAGAATTGGAGGAATGGGCGATGAATATCGAAGAAGTAAGGGAAGCGCTGATTGAATGGGAAAACTTAAGCGCGGACAAGAAAAACCGAGCCGAATATGAAGCCCGGTTAAAGGAACTACGTGACCAATTAAGCAATCTCCAAGGATATCATCGGAAGGGAAAAGAAGAGGGATTTAAAGAGGGAATAAAAGAAGGGATAAAAGAAGGAAGAAAAAACATTGCTGGGAACTTGTTAAAGAAAGGCTTTTCTATTTCGGAAATTGCTGAAATGACAGGATTATCGGGTGAAGAAATCCGGAATCTGTAGTGTTTTTCCAAGGAATACTTTTTATTAATTGATAGGTGGTGTTTTTACTTGAGAAAAGTTCATTTTTCTGAAGAACTCATGAAATACATTCAGAGCATGGATCGGGATAACTCCGTTGTTCAGTTCACTATTCCAAGGAAAGGAAGGTGTACTCCTGTTCTTCAAGAAGATGAACATTCAATAAAATCTGACGTTGATGCAAATCCAGAACTCGAAATAATGATAAACGAAAGCCAAAAGCAATATAAGAAAGGATTGGAATGTCCACGTCTGAGCTAATAAAATCACTGACACCTAAGGATTTCGTTTGATGTATCCGAGAAATATTATTTGGCCACCAAAATCATATTCAGTTGGGTATTCTAATTTACATAATGTGGTCTGTCCATTTGGGGGCACCGATTGTTTACCTAAAATATATAAAGGAATGATATCATGACTAACAACAAAGAACAGATTGCAGAAAAGAAAGCACAATTAATTCAATTGGCTACAGCTTTTAGCAAAAATCATTTAAACGAAGAATATGATAGTTTAATCGAAAAATTGATAAGCAAAATGGCTAGAAAAAGAGACGTTCCTTTTATGACGGGAAAAATTGAAATCTGGGCAGCGGCGGTTATTCATGCATTGGGTACGATAAATTTTTTGTTTGATCAAGATAGTCAACCTTATGTGTCAGTTCATGACATTTGTGATTTCTTTGGAACAAAACAAAGTACGACAACACAAAGGTCAAAACAAATTAAAGACATGTTTAAACTTACATATTTTGATAGCGACTTTTCAACCGAGACAAATAATCAAAGTAACCCTATGAAAACCTTAGTTATGGTGAATGGCTTTCTCGTTCCGCAAGATCTTTTGCATAAAATTAAAGGAAAATAGAGCGTAACGAGAGAAACTGGTCATATTGTCTGGCTGGATCTTTATTTTTTAGTATAGTTGGCATTCGATGGCGATATATAGAGTAAAGCTCAATAAAAATATAGGAATTCTAAAGTTTTGAAAGACAATTTAAACTAGTAACAGGAGAATCTCTAATAACAAATTGAGGTGAATTATGGTACCTATTTCAATCGATGAATTTATAAAGAAAATGGCAAAGGATAGCAAGGACTTTAATAAAAAGGATATAAAAGAAAGCATTCTAGCTGCTGCTGAAAGGAAAAAGAATGGTGTAGGCTGTATCCAATGTGGGGAAAACATTTGGGCAATTGGTTCTGGTGTTACAGGGACTGATATGTGCTTTACATGTTCCACAGGAGAAACTGACCACTCTAAAGATTATGAACTTGACATAGTGTGTTATTAAATTAGGGTATGGATACATTAAGTGTCTGTAAGAAATAAAGTAGATTCCCGCAGGATCTTTTAAAAAAACAGGTTCGTTTTAGAAAATTTGATTCACTCATAAATGTTGTTAAATCCAATGTTTATGGGTGTTTTTTAATAATTTTTAGGAAAAGGTAGTTTTGAATATGAAAAATTTTGGCGGGGGAAAGATCTCCCTGAGGTTGAAAGGTTTTATGTTGGAGACCAGGTAACCAATTTTGGTCCCATTGTTGTTTAATGAAAACGATTGAACATAAGGAGGCAATAACTATGTCAAAAACAAACCAAAAAATCGTTCCTCATTTGTGGTATGACAAGGAGGCAATAGAAGCAGCCGAGTTTTACGCTTCCATTTTTCCAGACTCAAAAATTACGGATGTAACCACCATCCACGACACACCATCAGGCGATTCCGAAATAGTCTCTTTTGAGCTATGGGGGCAGAAGTTCAAGGCAATCAGCGCAGGGCCATTGTTCAAAATCAATCCGTCGGTGTCTTTCACTGTTAATTTTGACCCATCAAGAGAAAAAGACGCGAGAGAAAAAATAGATGAGGTTTGGAACAAATTGTCCGAAGGTGGTACAGCGTTAATGCCGCTTGATCAGTATCCGTTCAGTGAGAGGTTTGGCTGGATTCAAGATAAGTTTGGTTTGTCGTGGCAGTTAATCCTTACCAATCCAGAAGGTGAAGAGCGACCTGCAATCGTGCCATCGCTTTTGTTTGTCGGTGATCAATGCGGTAAAGCGGAAGAGGCGATGAATCTTTATTTATCGATATTTAAGAACTCAAAGCAGGGTCTTATCGCCCGCTACCCCAAAGGAATGGAGCCTGACAAAGAAGGAACCATCATGTTTTCAGATTTCACCTTAGAAAATCAGTGGTTTACCGCGATGGATAGCGCGCATGAGCATCAATTTAATTTTAACGAGGCCATTTCATTTATGGTTTACTGCGACACACAAGATGAGATTGATAACGTTTGGGAAAAGCTATCTGCCGTTCCTGAAGCCGAGCAATGCGGCTGGCTGAAAGATCAGTATGGCGTATCCTGGCAGATTGTGCCAAGTGAGATGGACGAGATGATGAGTAAGGGCACTCCTGAGCAACTTGCGCGCATAACGAAAGCATTTCTAAAAATGAAGAAATTTGATCTTGCCGAATTACAGAAAGCATTCAAGGGATAATGGGATAGATAAGTAAGTCTTTTAACAAACGGTGCCACAATGTACAAAAGAAACTCTTCAATAGTCGCTGTGGCACCTCTTTTATTTTCATCCTCTTGTAAAACAAATCTATGAAAACACTCTGGGATTAACCGTCATGGATAAAATTTTTAAAACGGAACATAGGAGAAACATGAATAAAAACATAAAACATAGTTTACTATATTCTCAAATTGTATTTATCATTCTTTTACCGGTATGGATTGAATTAACAAAATACCTACATCCGATTGTCGTAGGAGTTGTTTGGTTTTGTGTTTATTTTCTCGTTTTATTTGGTGTATTTTGGGCGAAAAATGAAAAAATTAGATTGTCGAAAAATATCTTCCATGGTTTAACAATTTTTTATTCCATAGGATTGCTTATTTTGCTATTTTTCAGACCCAATGGCCAAAGTCACAGAACCATTAATCTTATTCCTTTCGATACCATCTTTTTTTATCTGACTGGAAATGTTGATTATTTAATTGCACTTTATAATTTAGGTGCAAATATTGGTTTATTCATACCATTTGGGTTGTATTATCGATATACAAAGAAGACGCCTGGTATGAAACAATTGCTTTTAATCTCCATGTGTACCATCAGCACGATTGAATGGTTACAATACTTTACAAAAAGAGGAAGTTTAGATATTGATGATCTAATCCTAAACGTCTTAGGTGTGTGTATTGGGTATTTGTTCTATCCGTTTTTTCAAAAGGTCTTGGTTGTTAAGGAACCCTAGGTAACTGTTTTGCGTGGTTTAGTGATGGGTGAGCTAGTTTAGTTTTACTGGTCTCGAACCTTCCCCTTATGTAGAATCCCTTAAAATAATATAGTCCCCGTGTTTCCAAAGGCCAAACCATTGGTGGTAATAATTAGGGAAACACAAGATCCCCTAGTTTACAAAGTTAGTTCTTAGCACTGTCCTTTTGGTTAAGTGCTTTTTTTATGCTGGGTGGGACAATCCCTCAGTCCTTATTTGATAGAAAGAGAAAAAGGCTTATTTATCACTTAACCACCAATTGCATTTAGGGGTGCCTATTCTCATATAAGAAAAAAGTGATAAACTAATAGGTAGTTTTAGGAAAAAAGGAAGTGGTAAGAGAATGAAATCTAGTATATTTAATTTTCTTGGAGAGTTTTCTAGTACATTAGAAGAGTTAGCATTACGGATTGAGGCACTTTTATGGGAGCAACCACAAGCAGCTATGACTCAAGCGCGCTTGTTTGGTGAAACGCTAGTATCAATGATTTTTGAGCAAGAAAATATGAGTGAAGTGTATCCATTGAAACAGGTGGAAAAGATAAATAGATTGTTTAAAAACGACGTAATTCATGATGAAATTTATAAAAAATTAGAATACATAAGAAAAAACGGAAACATTGCGTCTCATCAAGTTACAGAGATTGATCAAGAAGTTGCAAAACAAGCACACCGGGCACTTTTTGAACTTAGTGTATGGTATGCCGAAGTCTATGTTAGTTATACATTTACTGCTCCCACATACCAGTTACCTTCTCGAAATAATCAAGATCATAATAATTTGAAACAATGGATGGATGATTATATCAAACAGACTCAACAAAGACTTGCTGAAATAGAAGGACAACTGGAGCAGTTAAAGCAAGAAAAACAACAACATTCAGTCGTTAAAGAGAAGAAAGGATCCAAAGTTCCCAAAGATCTTAATTCAGTTAGGTCCACTGAGCGAAGTGTGCCTTTAGAAAGATTTCAATCATCATTTGAAAAAATAAATTTTAAAATGAGAAATCTAACAAAAAAAGCTGCTGAATTTGAACATGAGGAGTATAAAGAATTTGTCTATCTATTAGATAGAGCAACTCCAACAGTAGCTATTCATCCTTCACTGGTTGAGCAAACGAAAATGTTAGTGGAGGTGCCAAACAAACAGGTTAAAAGTACGGCTTTAAGACGTTTCCCTAAAAAAGAAGAGGAAGGCAAATTTAAGTCGAATTTTGGATATACTTATACGTTTCAAACCAAGAGTGAACTAGAAGTTTTACTGGTAAGAGTAGTAGACGCTATAAAGTCTAGAAGTATTTATATAGGTGAAAACGGGTGAGATCTTATTGATAGAAATTGAATTTACGAGATTTCCAAGGAAGAAGCGGAAGTTACATGATCTGGTTCTATTTTTGGTTTAGGGCCGGTACAATCCAACCACCTGAAAGGACAGATGGGGAATTTTCGGAATCGATTGGAACTTGATGCTTTAAGTGATTAATAATCGTATGGACAACAATTTTAATAGTCTCAAGGTACAGGCATCATCCAATTTTCTGGATGATGCCTGTCACCTTTTTTTTATTTTTTAACAGCGTGAATATAATGAATCGTTTCGAATGCAGATAAGTAATCTGTTCTATTTTGAAAGAATTGATTGTTAATGGTAAGTGGTGACAAATGTTCGTAAATGAGTAAACCTGCATTTTCCAACATTTTCTCAAGTTCATGATAAGTAAAACAAGACTTCATTGGCTCACCGCTAGCAGCGGCCATTTGAACCATATTTTGAACCCGATTAGATATGCCTTTCTCTTCAAATAGTTTTTCGTCTGCATAATCAAAAACAATAGAACTTCCTTCTGGAACTTTGGAAAATAATTTATTAATCAAGATAGCATTTTCTTCTTTTGTTAAATAATAAGAAACACCTAAAAAACTAAAGAAAGTTTTTTTGTTAGGCATAAAACCTTCCTCAACGAGATTTTGGATAGAAAATTCTTCAGTGAAATCCATTGAAACAAAATGAAGATGGTCGGGAATTTGATAGTTTGTATCTTTCAATCTAGTCTTTTTAAATGCTTGTGTTGCAGGATGATCCACTTCAAATATTTCTAACCTGTCGGATAATTCTGGATGGCGGAAACAAAATGTATCTAATCCGGCTCCAAGAATGACGTACTGTTTCACGCCTAGCATAACTTCATTAAGTAATACTTTTTCGCAATAGGCAGCCCGTGCTAGGGGAGTAGGTGAAAGTTGGACCTGTGTAATCCATTTTAAAATTTCATCTGGATCGTCTTTAAACCTTTGAGAAATCTCTTTGTTAAAAAACGGTATACCTTGAATCATGTTCTTACTGATATCAGAAAACTCATTTTCGGTAATTAAATCATTTGCAATAAAATCATTAAAAATTTTGGGTATGTCATATTTACTGTGGTATGCTCTACCAAAGGCTGATATTAAGGAAGTTAAACTCGATTCACTTTTCTTCATACTTTAATCCTCCCTTATAACAAAAATAAGATTCCCCTGGCCAGGAGAACCTTATTATACATACAAATATTAAAGTTGTAAATTATAGCATAAATAAATTTTCTTGTCAAGTTTTAAGTTATTGTAGTTCATTGCAGAATATTAAATGAATTTTGCTGTGGAGGTCTATTCACAAATGATTTTATTACACTATGGATTTGTATCCTTGGGTATGTGCAGTTTACGTTGAGGAGGAATATAGAGGAAATGGTAATGGATCTTTAAAAATGTTGATGTGAAGTTTTAGGTTAGCGGACATTCCTGCTTTTGCTCCATTTATAGACTACTCTGTCTAAAAATTAACATACTAGACTGTTGTATATTTCTAAAAACATGAGAGGTGTATCGTATGAATGACAAAAAAGATGTCTTAGATAATGGTCCTTTTCTTCATGGTACTAAAGCTGAACTTAAAATTGGGGATTTATTAGAACCACAATACTTATCAAATTACCAAGAAAAAAAATCTAACTATATATATTTTACTGCAACATTGAATGCTGCTAAATGGGGTGCAGAATTAGCAAGATCTACAGCAAAAGAAAGAATTTATATTGTAGAGCCAATGGGTGATTTTGAAAATGATCCGAACTTAACTGACAAAAGATTTCCTGGAAACCCAACACGTTCTTATAGGTCTAAATCTCCTTTGAAAATAGTAGCCGAATTAAGTTCATGGGAAAGACATTCCGACGAAGAAATAAATCATATGCTTGCATCTTTAAAAAAGTTAAGTGAAGAAGGAAAAAATGTAATATACGATTAATCCTTAAAATCGGGTTTTAGTAAACGGTTTGAAAATGGGGAATGGAATCAAACTCATGAACCAATCCAATGAGTAACACGGAACTCATAGGTAGGAGGGGGGTATTAACCCCCAATCACTCACACCAAGTTGTTTCCTTTTACCCTAGCGGTTCTTCCCCAAACCTTTCCCATAACACAGGAAATAGGTCTTCCAAATCATCCTCATCCCAATCAAATTCAATATCCGTTTTATAATGAAGTCCTTTCTTTTCAAGGGCTTCTAAAAACTCATTATGTATATCGTCATCCCATTTCAAGATCACCAGTCTTTATAAGCGTATAGGCATCAAACCCAACCGAAAGCAATTCCTCATTTTTGGGGTCTATAGATTGGATGCAGAAGTGGTTAAACAGTTCCGAAGTTCAAAAGTAAAGTTGATATCGATTGAAGAATTACCAGCTGGTTGGCTAGGGGAAAATTATGTATTGTATAGGGGGTACTTGGATTCCAAAGGGGAATATCTTTTATATATTTATAATGCGTTTCACTACTTTGGTTGTAACGTTACAGTTTTTTGGGACAAAAGAAAAAGCACTCAATAAACAGAGTGCCTTGTCCTGCAAATATTTTTTATCTAAGTAAATCACTTATTGAAGATTCAAATGTTTCCCTTAAAAATGAATCTAATACACTTTCATCAAAAACTTTATCATCTGGCCCCATAAAACTGTATGTGTTTTCGTTGAAATAAAATTCATGCCCATATCCAGAACGAATATTTTCTATTTCAATTTTTTTATTTGTGAATTTTACTTCCAATCTATAATTAAACAGTCGAACCTTGCAAAAGTAATCTTCGGTTTCTATTTCGAAATTTTTTTCAGCAACTTCCAATACATCCCTCAAACTATATTCTAAATCAAGAAAGTAATTTCTAATCATTATAAACGTTTCGTCTAACGTCCTACTGATAGTTAATTCTTTCTTAAAAACCTCGTGGACTTTCGGAATAAATTCGTCTTTAAAACTCATCACATCATCTCCTTTTCCTCAATATTTTTGACATTAGTAGATATTCTTCTTGCCTCTTCACTAATATGTGGCAGTTGTACTTCATTTACACATCAAAATAAAAAAATTAAGCTAATTTATCAATTTTCGATTTTTTACCCTGTAGCGTTACAGTTTGTTTTGGGGAAATAAAAAAGCACCGCGTGGGTGCTTAATTCACTTTTCCTTATTTCATTTTTAATTCTTCTAATTCTTTTGTACGTTTCATCTTGAAATGCCGGAACCGAGCCTGCGTTTTGTGCTAATGTTGAAAATAAGCACAGTATTTCCTACCCTTGTAATTCACATTAACCGGGGAATAATCGGAAGAATTCGGCGCCGTTTATAATCAAATGATGTCAAGGGATCTCGATGAACGAGTGTTTGTAAAGAATATCGAGAATGTCCAAGGGGACGAAAGAGATATTATCCTTTTCTCGATTGGATATGCACCAAATGAAGAAGGTCGGATTTTTAACCGCTTTGGAATGCTCAATCAAAAAGGCGGCGAAAATCGCTTGAATGTCGCGATCACAAGAGCGAAAGAGGAAATCATCGTCATCACAAGCATCGAGCCCGATGAACTGAACGTTGCGAGCACCTCGCAATTAGGACCAAAATTATTAAAATCATACTTAAAATACGTCAAGGCAGTCGCCCATACTCAGAGGGAGCAAATCAGTGCTGTGATTCAAGAAATCAATGAAAATGTCAATACCCAAGTTCAGACAAAAGAATTGCATTTTGACTCCCCGTTTGAAGAGCAGGTCTACAGAGGATTAAGGAATCTTGATTACGAGGTCACGACACAAGTGGGCATGTCCGGCTACCGAATTGATTTAGCCATCGTTCATCCAGAGGAAACCTCAAGGTATATCCTAGGCATCGAGTGTGACGGCGCCATGTACCATAGCTCCGCAAATGCCAAAGAAAGAGACGTCTATCGCCAGAAGTTCCTCGAAAACAGAGGATGGGTGATTGAACGAATTTGGAGTCGAAACTGGTGGAGGAACCCTTCTGCTGAACTTGAAAGAATCGACCAGAAGGTAAAAGAGAATTAGTTTAGGCAGTCTGGACGGTGGACCCAGGCTGTTTTCGTTTTACCTATGGTATGATTACCGTGAGCATTGTTATAACACATAAACTTAAACAAACCAGATGAAGAATTTAAAACGATAGTTGAAAAACATTCAGATATTCTCTCATCATCTTCGAACCCTTGCAGTGGGGTTTTTACTGGTGATGCATTAGCCTTTCATATTTTTTCAACGGCATTCGTCATAAGAATGTCGTTTTTTTATCAATGAATTGGTAGGATTTTGTAATTTGTGATGGAAGTTAAATATATGAAATAATTAATCTCTGAATTATTGTATTTAATTTCCAAAAATTTGGGGGCATTATATGAAAATTTCTGTTTATAAATGAATCTTTTGAAAACGGTATAGAATTACAGATTTTGATAAATTTAACATTTTATTCTTATGAGTTTCTAATCATCAAAGTTTTTACCTCATTGTTCACATTTTTTCAGATATAAGCGAACAACAAAAAAGGGGGATAACTTTAATGCTAAATTCATTAGAAAGATTAAGATTAGATGTGCAGTCTTTATGCAACTATAATGTTCATCTTATACCATTGGAAAAAGCAGAAGCTTATGGTTTGTTTTCACAGAGCCCCGCTCAAGTTACAAATGAGGGAATCGTTTGGCAGATTTTCATTCTTGAATCCTTATCGAATGAAGAACGCCTAGAAGCCGAAGCACATGAACTAGGCCATTTGTTAGTTTACTATCGGCCACCTGGGCTCATAACAATGGATTCTATAGTGATGTTTGATGAAGACATCCATGTACTGATTTGTCGAATAGATAATGCCATTTCACATAAATTACTTATCGATGAGTTGGAAACTAACTATAACATTAGTAGTGGTTTACACATTCAATTAATGGAGACATCATTAGAGGACATTCGTGCTGAAATTAGGAATTTAGTAGCCAGAAAAAATAATAAACTATTACAAGCCATGGGAGTTTATTTATTTGATATTGCGCGAACAAACATGAATGCTTCAGCGAGAGTTGACCAAAAGCTTCAGTTAAACACAACTGTCAAACATGCTTTTAAGTCAGCGCAGCTTCACTTATCCCAGATTAAATTAGGCCAATCTCAAACCATTCAACACCAATATGTTAATAAATTTATGAAAGCTATCGGTTATCAGGAGGAACTTGATTATTTTTTACTATGAATGAATGCAAAAATACTGCTTTGGTCGAAAAGAATAGAAACGCAAAAATCGAAGGAGAGAAGAAAGTGAACGAATTACAAGTATTTAGTGAATTACATAAATTTATAAATGGCTTAGGTCCAATGGAATTTACCCTCGCTCCAAAAAGTCTAACGTTAGGCTATAAACCTTTTCGATTTGGTGGCAAGAGATCAAAGTTTGCCACGTTATTTGGAGATAAACGTTACAACTGTTTAATCCTTCATGTTGACCCTGGTAATCAAGAATCTACTAAAGGAAAAATGATACAAAAGGAAATTCAACAACTCTTACGTTTTGATATCCAAGAACTACGAAACTTTGTATTAAAAAAACATGAAGTGTATATTCCGTTTGAAGTAATTGATTCTAAAGAAAAGTTTGAACTAGTAAAGAAAATTTTAAGAACACAGTATGAGATTTTAAAGTAATTGACAAGTCGAACAGAAAGAAATGGTCGGAATATCGTAAGAAGTGCAAGAATGGAGCGATCCCCATGAGTACCGGGTAATGACAGGCCGTTTACCACCGCAATCCTAACTGGACATAAGAGTTATAAAGTCATAGTTTGGAGTATCAAAAATGAAAAAAATTTGTTTGAATTTTAATAAGACCGGCCTTACGTAAACTGGACTGATTAAGAGTAACTTTTTTATTACGTAGTAGACTATACTGCGCAGTAAAGTTCTTCATTAATGATTTTTCTGCTCCCTTTGAAAAGGAAAAGAAGCAGATGGTAGGGAATAGATATATTAGAATATAATAGTGAGAGTAGGGATATGGTATGGAATTTGGGGATTTTCTAAGAAAGAATTATCATTTGGGAGATAAATCTGTAAAAGATTATATTAGACGGTGAAACGGGATCCTTAACAAAGGTTTATATAATGGAGAAACAGAGCTTACTCCTTCTTTGATAGCATCTGTTGATAGGGAGTATCCAGAAGACTCTCATTATCGCCTCATACTTAAACAATATATTGAATTCCAAAACATACTGAAACAAAAAAGTTAATAAGGATAAGTGGGAAATGAGTAGGAATAAATCTACTCATTTTTGTTTTTAAGACCAAGAGTATTTGATCGGAGAAGTATATAATCTATAAGGTTAGAAGAGGAAAAAGCAAAATGTAAACAATTTCAACATAGTTATTTGAAATACTAGTTTTTTATATTAAATGATGATAAATGGAAAATTATAGTGTAAAATGTATTTGTAATTTACTAATCCTTGGAGTGATTTCATGTTAAAAAATCTATTTAAGAAGAAAACAGCTCTAGACGAATTATCCTCATCTAATATTGATGAAGTCGATGAAATTGAAATTGAAGAAGAACTAGTTATTGAATTAAAAGATGAAGCAGAAAAACTGAATGCTGAAGATATAAACCAACACGAAGAGCATTTCTCAGAGGAAAAATTTTGGACTAAGGTTCAAAAGTTTTCTAAAAGAGCTGGAACTTCTGTAGTCTACGCCGTTCTATTACTTTATTACACACTTCAAAAGCCAGATGTACCATTAAAAGTTAAAGCAACCATTGTTGGGGCTTTAGGTTACTTTATTTTACCTCTAGATATTATACCCGACTTAGCAGTTGGTGTAGGGTATGCTGATGACTTAAGTGTTGTAATATTCGCTTTAGTTCAAGTAGCTCTATATGTGGATGATGAAATTAAAATGCAAGCCAAAAATAAACTAAAAGATTTATTTGGCGAGAATGTAGATACAACCGAGATTGATAATAAACTAGGTAGATAATGATAATATGAGTCTGTTTCCAAGGTTTTAGGAAACAGACTTAGGGTAAACGAAAAATTGGTATTAATGATTGGATACATAAACATTACCTATACACTACAAGGAGGGAAATATGGTACGATTAACAAGTTCTACGAGGCAAAGAATCTTAGAGCAAAACGAAGGTTTTACTAGGAAGACCTATTCTGAGGAAAGAAATTCCAGAGAAGAAAGAATATACACAATCTCAGGTGGAGTTCTTCATATACGTACTGTAGGAAAAACTTCTTGGGCTGATAGTCATTATGACAAGGAATGGATTGCCAGTGACGATGAAGCACATAGGTTTTTATACAAGTAAAAATGGGAAATGAATCTTGATGGAATAGAATGAAAAAGAACATAAAATAGCGAGGCACTCTACAGAAATACATCGTAGAGTGCCTCGCTTAATTTCGTATTTGACCATTACTGCGCAGCAAAAAGTTTTAATTTTTAGGTAACTTTGTGAAAGAATGTACATAAGCTAAGCCCAACTTACTTCAAAAAGGATACTTTATAATACGATAAATTCATTAGTTCATACTCGGAAAGAAAGTTAACAGAATAAATCAAAGAATATTTGCGAGTTCACATGAAGGAAATAAAATATATGTTATTATTAATAACTCAACTTTCGCAGACTGAAATAGGCAGGTATGCCTTGATATAGTTAGGTAAGCCCGCGATCCATTGTTGTAGTTGACTTTTAATTAACTTTTGAATTTTTTTGTTACTCTCTTTAAGGGTATCTTCAAGAAGCTCGATTAATTGCTGAAGCGCAATTGCCCAATCGAGGTCACTGATTTCATCACAAAGTTCATAAAACATACCGCCTAATGTTCTTTGGTCCGTACTACATCTGTTTTGCCAGGCCAGAACAATATATCGTGCAAAAACTATCGTTGTATGACTAATTAAGGAATCATAGGAACGACCTTGAAACTCCTTTTGGAGTTTTAATAGGGATTTCGTTGTTTTGAAAAACACTTCAATGTCCCATCTCATTCCATAAATTCTGATGATTTCTTGGTCACTTAGCGTACAGTCTGTACTCAGAATCGCTAACCATTCGCTCTTTTTATTACGGTTTTGAACGAATACCATTTTAACTACAACTCCATTGGCTTGGGTAGTATGAATGGAGCGAAGAATCCCTTTTTTCCTTGAATAGGTGCTGCCAAACGATAGAGTTCCTTTAAGCTGACACGCTTATCATCTACAAGGTAACGTTGTTTTAAATTCTTAACCATGCCAATTACATCAAGCCCCTGCTCTTTGATGTTCTTAATAAGTGGTTGATGGGTAAACCAAGTATCCATCAACACATATGAAGCATCAATCCCAGCGTTCAATGCACGTTGAATCATATAAGGAATTTGTTCTGGAGCAGTTTGTAAGGCTTCAAGACGGCGTTTGTAGCCGGTGCTTCTCTTGTCGATTTTACTTGATATTCCGTTAATTTGGCTTGTTTTAGAGCTCAATAAAGAAAAGTCCACAGGAATGAACGTTGCACCATCTGACCAACCAAGGGTAAGCATACGGAAGCCTTTATAAAAGCGCATTTTTTGAGAGGCATGATCAAAACAACGAGCTAGTAATTCGACGGATTTACTACGATTTCGATCATAAGAAGAATCATCTAATACTAGGACCTTCGGTCTTTCATGATTCGAGAGTTTCGTTACTTTTCCAATTGTGTGAACGCTAAGAAACAGTAAAAATCTACGCCACGCAAAGGTGGACTGATTCAAGAAACGATAGACGGAGTCCTTAGCAGGAAAATCGGCAGATTTTCTACTTTCAAGCGTCCGATACCAATTCTTATTTTCAAAGATCAAACAAAAAATTAATTGAAAAAGATAACCACAAGAAAAGCCCAGAGACTTTGTAATACCAGCTTTTCTTAGATGCTTTAGTACTTGTAATTCTTTAAATGTGGATGTTAGTTCATTTGGTAGTTGCTTATTTTGACCATTATTCGATATCATATAGGAGGCACCTCTTCTGTATGGTATTGTGATTCTCGACAAATCAACTATACCAAACGAAGAGGTGCTTTTTCATGCCTATATTTAAGGGCAAGTACTTTATTTCAACAACTCCGAGCTTTACAGACATTTAAGCTTAGCACATTTTTCTAGGTGCGAAAGTTGAGTTAATAATAAATGTTAAATATTTACTTGGATAATGATATTAAGGTATCTTAAAAGGTTAGTGGCATATCCCTTAATATCTGTAGATAAAAATCTTTTGAGTGGGGTTTTAAATGTTGCAAGAAATACTTGTTCAACCATATTTGGTTCCGAATTGTAATTCTATATCAACACTTCCAATCAGATTAACTTCAGATTGGAAAATCATTTCAAGTGCATTAAATGCTTTTACGATAGATGAGGCAGATGAAATTCTAACTTTAGTTGATAAGCTAATTGATGAAGCTACATGGAATAAGGTAATGGAAGGCTGTAATTATAAAGCCCATCAAAAAGCTGTATCGTTACCTATGATTAAAAGATATGTACAAATGATATTAGATGGAAAGTTCCCTCCACCAGATATAAAAGTTGATGATGGAGTAATTATTAAGGGGCACCACCGATATGTTGCGGCTAGAATCGTTGGGTGGGAGGATGATTTAAACGAAAGGCCATGCAATAATGTAAAGAAAGAGCAATATATACGTGAGTGGTCGGAAGTAAATGTGGATACGACTGAGTGGGATCGCGATTTTATTTGAGAAGGAGGGGGTTTTTATGTTTATTCAAAGAATCGCAAATGAACCCTTAGAAATTGAAGTAGAATCCTTGAGAGCAGCTATATTGGATGGCTTAGATTTGCACAGGGTTATGTTAAATGAATATGATTTAAGGGGCACAAGTTTTAGATATACAAACTTACGAGGAGCTGATTTATCCTCAGCAAATCTATATGGTTGCGATTTAACGGGAGCTTATCTAATGGTTGCGATATTAGAAAGGGTTAATTTAAAAGGTGCCAATCTGAGGAATGCAAAATTAAATGGTGCTGATTTAATTTCTTCGGACCTGTCAGGGGCTGATTTAACAGAAGCAGACATCTGGAAGGCAGATTTTAGTGGAGCAAATTTGTCTAACGCTAACATGAGTTGCTTAAGAATTAACGAAGCGAATTTCAAAGGAGCGTTTTATAATAAAAATACAAAATGGCCAGAGGGTTTTAATCCAGAAAGGATAGGTGCAATCCTAACCGTTCAGGAAGATATGGGGATTACAATCAAAATTAGACAAGAAGATATTCCGAATATTTTAAAGGTAAAGGGTAACTTGAGTCCTTTAAAACTTCCTAGTGGTTTTAAAAAGGCAAAATTAGAATTGGATGATTCTCGTATCTTAGAATTTGAAGATATATCAAAATTATTTAAGGTAATAAACAAGATGTTTAATAATGAAAAGATACAATAGAAATTTTAGTTTTTTGGACCTTTTGGTCATCCATGGTGTCCATTTTTAATACAACAAGTAACTAGAAAAACAGGTGTATTATATATGTGCATAATGGTTTGTGGAGAAGCGACTTAAACGGACCCTTATGTTGAATAAGAATGTAAAAAACCAACATAGTAATTTGCTGCGCAGTACAACCATACTATGCAATAGAAGATGATAGTCAACAATCCGATGCGATTGAGAGATAAGCCTAATTCCTCGGTAAAATTGGAGGATTAGGCTTTTCTAATTCAATATCTCTAAAGTTTTTCTATTGGTAAATACGTTGACAGCAAGTGGTAAATTCAGTGGCAACTGTGCGTACAAAACATGGCAGAAGTGGTACATTCTTATGGCTGTAATCGATCAAACGGCTTAGGTCTACTATGATAAAGTTGGAAATTTAGAGTATTGGTGTGATTGTGCTGAGTAAATTGTAATCAGAAATAATTATAAAGATTTATTTGAAGATTCCAGATTTGTATTAATTGCATTCAATAACCCTTTTTTACTCTAAATGCCAAAAACGAATCAATCGAAGAATAATTTTCGTCTTCGTTTTCGATCGTTGGATTTTTTTACTTTCATTAACTTTTTTGGAGGTTGTTTGCGAATCCATTTTATAAACCTGCAAATATTACTCGGATTTGATTCCTCCTAATAATTTAAAGCTTTATTCCAAAAACTAACAAGTGAAATGATCACTTGGAGGTATTTGTATGAATCAAAATCAAAAGAAGTCAACTTTTCCCCCTCAGCATCAAAACAAGCAGCCTGGAGTTGAAACGGAAATGAATCCCCGTCCAACATCATTAATTCCTACATACAAGGCTGGCGGAAAACTATCTGGTAAAAAGGCGATTATTACAGGAGGAGACAGCGGAATTGGGAAGGCTGTTGCGCTTCTTTTTGCAAAAGAAGGGGCAGATGTTGCCGTTGTCTATTTGGAAGAACATGATGATGCCGGTGAAACGAAACAGCTTATTGAAGCGGAAGGGCGCAAATGCCTGCTGTATCCCGGTGATATTGGCAATGAAGATTTTTGTAAAAGTACCATTGACAAAATACTGCAAGAGTTCGGTAGTCTGGATATTCTTGTTAATAATGCGGCTGAGCAGCATCCACAGAACAGCCTGTTAAATATCACTTCTGCACAATTGGAGAAAACGTTCAGAACTAATATTTTTTCATATTTCTACATGTCCAAAATAGCATTACCACATTTAAAAAAAGGAGCTTCCATCATTAATACAGCCTCGATTACAGCCTACCATGGCCATGAACAGCTAATTGACTATTCGGCAACAAAGGGGGCCATCGTTTCCTTTACTCGTTCACTGGCATTGTCGCTTGCTGCCCAGGGAATCCGGGTAAATGCTGTAGCACCGGGACCGATTTGGACACCATTGATACCATCCACTTTTACAGCAGATCAAGTTGCCACTTTTGGCTCGGACACACCAATGGGAAGAGCAGGACAACCGTATGAGCTGGCACCTGCTTATGTTTATTTGGCCTCGGATGATTCGAGTTACGTAAGTGGACAAACCATCCATGTCAATGGTGGTACCATTGTTGGCGGATAGGTTGCTATTGCCAATCAAAAAGGGGATCGCCTCCATATTCTTCTATTACTCTTTTAACAATAATCAAGAAATAGGGCATTAAGGGAAGTACATGCTACAATAAAAAAAGAAGCAAATTTCCTGTTTTAAAGTAGCCAAAAAATTAAATAATTATCTGAAGATGAAAGGAGCCCACCACTAAATGAAATATCAAGATACTTGGGATTTAGATGCCATTTTCCCCGGAGGTACGAAATCACCGGAATTACAAACAAAATTACAAACTATTCAGCAGGAAATCCAAGAATATCAAACCTTAATTCAGGAGTGGAACTTTGAAGCATCCAAGTCTGCGGAACCATTAAAGGCTATTTTAGCGAAACAAGAAACGGTTGGAAAAGGTTTAGGTCAAGCGGGAACCTTTGTACATATGTATCATGATGCCTACATGAATGATGAACATGCGAATGTTGTAATGGGTCAAGTTATGGACTTGTCAGGTGAGGTGGAAAAACTCTCTACTACATTTACCAAAAAACTGGTTGCAGTTGCTGATGAAGACTGGCAAAAGCTATTACAAGATCACGAATTACAAGGAATTTCCTTTTCCTTAAATGAAATACGTGATAAAGGGAAACGACTGTTATCGGAGGAAGAAGAGAAAATCCTTACAGAGTTAAATAAAGATGGTCTAACGGCCTGGAGTCGATTATATGGTACCACGGTATCGATTATGACGATCCCATTTTCAGATAAAGAGGGAAATACAACGGACTATTCTGTTGGTCAGGCGATGAACCGGATGTATGCAGATCCCGACCCTGAGGTCAGAAAACAGCTTTTTGAGAATTGGGAAGCAGCCTGGACCAAATTTGCACCTATTTTTGCTGATACGTTGAATCATTTAGATGGCTACCGGCTTACGCTGCAAAAAGCTCACAGCCGGGAACACTACCTTGAGGAGCCATTAGAGTATAACCGTATGTCTAAAGAAACGCTCGATGCGATGTGGACAGCGGTCGCTAACCGTAAACAACCTTTCATTGATTTTTTAAATCAAAAGGCAAAAATTCTGGGAATGGAAAAATTAGGCTGGCAGGATGTCGACGCTCCTGTTGCGTTTGGAGAAATGGAGCCACCGAGTTTTACCTATGATGAAGCCTGTGATTTTATCATTGAAAACTTTGCCACTTTTGGAGCTGAAATATCAGCCTTTGCCAAACATGCCTTAGAGAATCGCTGGGTGGAGGCGGAGGATCGTCCAAATAAGCGACCAGGCGGTTATTGTACCGGACTTCCTGAATTTGAGGAATCACGAATTTTTATGACATTTACTGGTTCTCCGTCTGATGCCAGTACCTTAGCTCATGAATTAGGTCATGCTTTTCATAGTCATGTAATGAGGGATTTACCTACATTAAACCGCAGATATGCGATGAATGTTGCCGAAACGGCGAGTACCTTTGCAGAGACCATTATCGGTAATGCAACCGTAGCCAAAGCAAAAACGAAAGAAGAAAAAATCACGCTATTAAATGCCAAAATGGGCAATGCAGTTGCTATGTTTTTAAATATACATGCCCGTTTCCTCTTTGAAGATAAGTTATATGAAGAACGTTCAAAAGGGATTGTGTCGGAGCAAAGATTGAACGAGTTAATGGTTAATGCCCAGAAAGAAGCGTATTGTGATAGCTTGTCCAGTTACCATCCTCATTTCTGGTGCAGCAAATTACACTTCTTTATCGATGACGTACCATTTTACAATTTCCCATATACATTTGGCTTTTTATTCAGCTTAGGAATCTATGCTGAATCCCTTAAAAATCCAGAAGGATTCGAAAGGAAATATATTGCTTTACTGCGTGACACGGGTTCGATGAAGGTAGAAGATTTAGCCATGAAACATTTAGGAGTGGACCTCACGAAACCGGGTTTTTGGGAGGCTGGGATAAAATTAATGGAAAGCGATGCAGTGGAATTTATCCAATTAACGAATGAACGATTAAGTTAAACTAATAGGGGAAGTTAGCTCGGAAATGTGATAAAATGAAATTCCTTGGCAGGGGCAATATCAGAACAGATAAGAAGCAGTGACCTCATTACTCGAGGCCACTGCTCCTTATCTTTTTATAATGGGACTTGATGGGATTCCAACCCACAAAATACATAACAGTTTACGTTGTAACTGCTAGTTGCTCTAAGCATTGAGCTACAAGTCCCTGACTATAGTATGTGCAGTTGTTTCAGTGCAATTCATTCATTTTTCTATTCCAAGTCAGCAACTAAAAAAGTGCCAGGCACCATCCAAGTGTAACCCAAATTGAAATAATTTTAACAAAAATAGATGATTTAAATAATTCTTCTAGGAGCCAACTCTAATGGATATGAAAGAAAAATCACTAATCAGTTATTACGGTAGAAAATTTAATAACAGCACCTTTGATGAAAAGGATGTTTTGTCATTTTTGGTTTTAATCAAAAAGTACTACAAAGATATACCTTCCATCCATGAGCTGGGGGAAATGGCTACAAAGCGAGAGCAATATCAGGGTTTAATTACTGATTACATATTCGAGACCAGAAGGAAGTTTACCAGCATTGGTCAAACAAAAGCAGCTTTACGGATCCATGATGTTTTTCCTTTTAAGGAAATTAGAAATGGTTTTAATAAAATTATGGCAGATTTTCATCTGATAGAATTAACGAATGAGAAAATCAATGACTTCGTTACCTGTCTAATTTCTATCCTTCAACAAGTAAAAATTATTGATGAAAATAATAAGGAAATTGGTAAACTATTTTTTGCCATCTCGGAAAAACAGGTAATCTTGATGGTGGAAATAGAGGTTTCTCAGAATCTATTAAAGAAAACGAACGTGGTTTTTCCTGTCCTGACCGCAAATAACAATTACACTAAGATTAAAAAGCAAGATCGCTATGACACACCTTATCTTTTTGGGGATGAAGTGGTTGAAGTTACAAATCAGGATGGAAAGCTGGAACTTATTTTTACAGAATTAGTTGGAAAGTAATTGAATGGTAAATAATTGTTCTAACTCCTCTAGCAAGGGAGTGGACAATGGACAAGGAATTCTGAAATTCGACTGGAACAATCCAAAAAATAGGATAGTGCAGTCACCTTTTGTTTGGGCGTGATTCCCCTGTAATGAAAGATGTTATATTGAGATTCCTATCTTTTGTCATTGATCCAAACAGAAGGAAAACTTAAAGTGGTTGGGGATATTGAGTGGAGCAGAGGACAGCTAAGGAAAATCTCGAACAGTTGGTACTCTGCGGGGATAAGTGCAAACTTGACTTGTTCTACAGGCCAATAAAAACATATGATAGTTTATGGCACGAATTTAAGTAAAACCAATAGAAACCAGGAGGAGCAAATAATGCCTCAGTTAATTTTCAAAGGGATATCGGTTAATCAAGTAAAATCAATTAGTTCTGGTTTAGTCGTTGAGCTGGCCAAACTTTGCGAATGTGAAGTTGATAAATTTCAGTTTGGAAGTACCACAGTCTATTTTTATTTTTAATGAAATTGAAGTATCCTCATTCCCATTTATCGAAGTGAAATGGTTTGATCGTGGACAAGAAATTCAAGATCAATTTGCCAACATCATCACAAAACATATACATTCGTTGGACATTCCAGAGGTGGAAGTGGCCTTTACTGTATTTCCTGAAACGGCTTATTATTTGAACGGGAAACATTTTGGTTAATCATTAAGTTAATAAATAAGCATCAATAATCGAAGGAAGGACGCTCAACATGTCATTTTTAGAGAAAATCAAACCACATCTTACTAGCAAGGACTTTTTAATTCAAGAAACAGTGCTCCATGCCATCCACGATTATCCGTTCCTACCGGAGGAATGGACAGTTCAGCTTTTGAAAGAAGCTTTTCTAAACGAAGAAAAGCAACCGTCCATTCTTATTTACATTAGTAACCAACCGCTTAGTGAAGAGGCCGTTACTGTAATCAGTGAAAATATCCCACAGATGGATAAGACTAATATACATTTAGCGCTAAGTTTATTTGATGGAATTGACCCTGAACTGGCTCTTAAACATAGGGAGACGTTGGCAGCTTATATTAATAAGGATATGTGGCCAATATATGAGCTTACCGTAAACGGTACAGAAGACGAAGTATACACAGAATATGGAAAGTCATTAGAATCTCTAGAACGAGCAGATTCTTACCAGCACGAAATATACATAAAAGCCAAAAGATTGGCAGCCTGTATTGTTCAAAATGGCTGGATTACAGAGGACGAAATCGATATTATTCTTCAAGAGGAGCTCAAAGAAGAATGGTTTTCATTTAATGGTACCTTGACGGTTTATATGATTGGTTTATTAAAAATAGACAAGTATATCCCAGTACTTGCGAGCTTATTAGATCGGGATGATGATATCCTTTTGGAAGAAGTCTCTGCAGCTTTGATTGGATTTCAAACAGATGAAGTGGTGAAAGCAGTTGAACCATATTTAATGAAAGAGGATTCCATTATTTTTGCTTCATCTATTGTGGAAAATACTAAATCGGAACTTGCTGTTCAAGTTTTACGGGATGCCTATCATGAAGCTGGAGAACTAGAAGATCAAGATTTGCTTTTTGAAGCGTTGTGTCATCAACTCTCAGAAGCGGCGATCCCTGAAATTAGCGGCCATATGAATAAAGAGTATTTCTCGAGCATGATAGAAATCGAGCAAACGGTATATGGTTACTATTCTATATTAGGTTTGCCCCACCCTGACTTGGAGCTTTGGCGACAAGCAGCAATGGAAACAGAAATGCATTTTAGAAATGAAAGCCAACAAAAAGGCTATTTCTATACTCCTCCAATTAAGAGCGAACCAAAAATTGGCCGGAATGATCCCTGTCCATGCGGCAGTGGGAAAAAATACAAAAAGTGTTGTGGGAAATAGAGTGTCTTATTTGTGAAGCACCATTCAAATGAATGGTGTTTTTTCTGTAATTTTTTTAAAAAAAGTATTTTAGCTAGAGGTTGGAGTCGCAATTTATGAAATTAACCTATTCGTCCGAAAATGGCACCTTTCAACTTTACCCGAAGACCATGCTGCCATTTTTGGTGGCGTTTTTATTGACGCAAGAAGGCAATGTAGTTGGATACGCAACATTATTCTTATTTTCCAAAAGGCAAAGTTACTCTATTTGCAAAGAAGGACAAAGAACTAGTTTGTTGAATTAATAAGTGATCAATATAAAAACAGAGACTAGAAATAAATATTTTCTAACATAACATCTGAAAGAGGTTAATGTATGAAAATCCTAAAACAAAGTTTAATGATGATTGTGATTTACTCTTTACTTATAGGTTGTCAAAACGAAAAAAATGAGCCCGTTTCTAGGGGAAATGGAAATGAAAATGCGGAAAATACAGTTGCCGAAAATGGTGAAGTCATAAATAAACACGGAAGCATTGAAGGACTTGAAAGGATGGATCAATTTTTTGAGGATTTTACCAAAAAGATAAACTCAAAGTTAAGAGTGGTTCACTATACAATTGAAGGCGACCCGATCATTAAGGATTTAACTTACGACGGAAAAACAATAACGGTTAAACATGATACAACCGCGGATCAGTTTGGTAGCGGAAGCATCACAACCTATTCTTGCAAAAAATTGTATAAAGAGGTTAATCCGACAAATGTCTCTTATGTCGCCTCTGAATGTCAGGGGAATGAGTTAGGTGTGGATGAAATCTTATTTGTTGGATATGACATGAAACAGCAAGATTTGTTTGAAATCCAGTTAAAGTATGGAAAAGACTTAGAAAATGAAATCAATACAATAGATAAAAAATTAACAAAGGTTTTAAGCAAAGACGAAACAAGAGGTATAAGTGATTTTGATTTATCTTCTTCTATTAAACAGGAAATATATAAAAGACTAGTATTAGCTAATTATTTAGATGAGCAGTCATTAGAGAATCGCTGCAAAGAAAAAGATAAGATGAAATACAATTTAAAAGTTAGAATAAATGGAGCGAGTCGAGAATATAACTGGGATGCATGTAATGACAGCGAAGAAGGGAAGAAGATGATGGACATAGCCCAGTTTATCATCAAGTCTTCAGAGAATAGTAAGGGTACGAATTCAGAAGAAATTCAGGGGTATGTTCTGGATATAAAGGAAAATGAAATATTAGTGGCCCAGGATATGACGGCTTTCTTTTATCAGCTAATAAAAGATACACCAATAAGTGAATTAATCGAGGGTTATAATGTAAGACTTATATATTTAAGAGGATTGTCCTCAGGGGAATATAAAAAAGGTGATAAAATTTCCGCCTTAATCAATGGTGAAATGAATGAGGAGTCAAAACCAGCAACAGCCATTGTAAAAGAAATAAATAAAATAAATATAAATTAAACCTATTGTGGTTAAGGTATCCTAAGGAGTACCAAGTATGCTGAGGGAACCCAAAGTATTTTTAAAGATTCCTTTATTTTAATTATATTAGCTACTCAAATGGAAGGATGATTGAGATGGATTCGGAACAGAAATATACATCATCTTATACTCTTAAAGATCAAGCAATATCGTTTCTAGAACTTGTAGCAGCGGGGGAAGTTCGAAAAGCCTATCAGAATCATGTAGGTCCTAACTTTCGTCACCACAATCCATTTTTTCCTGGCGATGCAGATTCGCTCATGCTAGCGATGGAAGAGAATGCAGCTAAGAACCCTGACAAGATTCTTGTTGTCCAGCATGCTATTGAAGAGGGAGAGGTTGTTGCTGTTCACTCCCATGTGAAACAGAATCCCGGGGATTTTGGAGTGGCTGTGGTCCATATTTTCCTCTTCAAGGATGACCGAATTGTAGAATTGTGGGATATAGGTCAATCCATACCTGAAAATTCTCCTAACCAGAATGGTATGTTTTAGGGTGAAATCATGAACTTTTGGCTGCTAATAACGGTTATTAGACAAACATGAGTTTCTAATCCCATAGTTATTCGCTCGATTAAGCAAATTAACTTGATGTTACGATGAAAAGGGTATAAATGCGAAGGATGTGTAAAAAGATGGATTTCGAAACAGTTATGCAGGAACTAGAAGCACTCGGCAGTGAACGAAATAAAAAGATATATATAAGCAATGGCGCACATGAGCCAATTTTTGGTGTGGCTACAGGGAAAATGAAGCCGATTGCTAAGAAAATAAAGAAAAATCAACCCTTAGCTGAGCAGCTTTACGCTACCGGTAACTACGATGCCATGTACTTTGCCGGAATCATTGCCGACCCAAAGGCAATGACTGAAGCGGATTTTGAGCGTTGGATCGATGGAGCATATTTTTATATGCTGTCCGATTTTGTCGTGTCAGTGACTTTGGCAGAAACCGATATTGCACAAGCTGTTGCTGATAAATGGATTGCAAGCGGTGAAGAACTTAGAATGTCTGCAGGCTGGAGTTGCTACTGCTGGCTTTTGGGTAATCGCCCTGACGTTGAATTTTCCGAAAGTAAGTTAGCCAATATGCTTGACCAGGTTAAAGAAACGATTCACGAATCTCCAGACCGGACGAAATCCGCTATGACCAATTTTATCTACACGGTTGCGATTTCATATTTGCCACTCCATGATAAGGCGGTCGAAACCGCTAAGGCAGTAGGCCCAGTTGAAATCAAACGGGACAATAAAAAAAGCACTATCGTCCGTGTTTCCGAAAATATTCAGAGAGAACTTGATAGAGGAAAGCTTGGATTTAAACGCAAGTATGTAAGATGCTAAAACTCGGTGGGGCCATCTTTTGTGATCGTCGCTACGACACTGTCTTTGTGTACCACAATGGAGCAGAATCCTACTATGCTACCAGAGGGTTCCTTGGTTCGCTAAGGGTCTAAATTTGGGTGTGATAATAGAGCCTAATCCTTTAAAAGATTAGGCTCTTTAGTGTATAGCTGCAACTCCATTTTTTCTATTAAAGATTAAATTTAACTGAGGTGGATTGCTCCGAAACATCCCATAACTTCTGCATTGTTTCTTTGTTATAGACTTTTGGGAGAGGTGTTTCGATTGTCGGGTTCCCTTTACGATTTCCAGCACCATCCGGGCCTATATATTCGCTACCTACTAATTTTGGGTCTGTTGCTGCCATTATAGTAGGTAATGCTCCTTTTTCAGCCGGTTGCGCAATCAGTTTAATTATTGGCTTAATATACCAAGGTGCTTTTTCTTTTCCAATTCTAAAAAGATTGGTAGCCGATATCCCTGGATGTGCAGCTAAGCTTATTGTTTTATAGCCATTCCGCTTTAAACGTTCATCTAGCTCTTTGGCAAATAAAAGGTTTGCTAACTTACTTTGGCTATAAAACTTCATTGCTTTATAGCCTTTTGAACCATCCAAATTATTAAAATCAATCACTCCATTTCGATGGGCGATGGAACTTAGGGTAACGACACGAGGGTGCTCTCCTTTTTCTAATAAAGGGAGCAATAAACCTGTTAAGGCAAAATGTCCTAAATGATTGCAGCCGAATTGAAGTTCAAATCCTTCCTCCGTTCGTGAAAATGGTGGAATCATAACTCCAGCATTATTAATCAATAAATCTATTGAATTGTATTTTTGGGAAAATGCTTCTGCAAACTGATAAACGCTTTTTAATTTTGCTAAATCTAGATAAAGAACATCTATTTTCCCGTCAGGAAATAACCCTAGTAACTCTTTCTTTGAAATTTCTCCTTTATTTACATCTCTCACGGCCATGACCACTAGATTTCCCGTGCTTACAAAATATTTGGCCGTTTCAAGTCCAAGTCCACTATTCGCGCCTGTAATAACAACTATTTTACTAGATATATCCATTCACTCCTTTATATTATCGTGAGCTTATATCCTAATTCTTGGTTTTTTCGTATTTTTATAGCGAGATATTAGATATACTTTTTAAGCATAATCCTTCGGCTAAAACTTTTCTACTATAACAACTAAGAAATCTAATTTAGTCCCATCACCATTGTTTGTGATTAAGGGGAAATTCTGGCAATAATGCCGATTCCTGAAGATGAGATGGAAGTAAGACTCTTAGAAATTAATTTTGTTTAAAAAATAGAGGAAAAAAGAAGGGTTGCGTTTCCAATCGTAAAACGTGAATTTACATAAAAAAATGTTTATTAAATTGCTCCGAAAGATTGGTCTTAGCTAAGCTAGGTTATAAACGGACATGTTGTCCGTTTGGCATAAAAAAACAACTGTTTTTTGAAATCTATTCTTTGATTTTTAAGGTAGGACCTTTGTGGTTGGATCAAGATTCGAGGAACATCGGTTTTTAGATATGGAATAAACATGTGATCGTTATTGACATTATGGATATGGTTTTTCCATCTGACCGTTTCTGTACCATAAATAAATTAAGAAAAATTTAAGATAAATTTAATTTGGATTTACAATTAATCACCGAAAATAATATACATACAGATCGAAAGCATATACAGAATGAGAGGAGAAATACACTGTGCTTCCTTATGCAATCATTACGATAAATTTGGCTTTTGTATTTTACACGATTGGCGTTTGGAGTGAAAAAAAGCAGGGCACCCTGAAAAAATGGCACTTATTAATTTTTTGGTTAGGGCTTTTGTTTGATACCATCGGAACAACGTTGATGAGTATCAATGAAAGTGGCTTTGTATTCAATTTACATGGAATTACCGGAGTACTTGCGATTTTTTTAATGTTATTTCATGTTGTTTGGGCATCAATTGTGATCATTGCAAACAAAAGAGATGCTAAGCTACATTTTCATAAACTAAGTATACTTGTTTGGGTGATTTGGATTATTCCATTTTTTACTGGAGCTATTATGGGTATGAGTGCATAGTTTTGGCTTTTATAAAATGAAAATAAGTGTTAAGTAGCTTGAAGATGATTCCTATTAGGGATCATCTATTTTTAGTTCCATTGATATCGATAATTGTTATACGGCGTCACTGTTCCTCTTTTGTTGTTGCACTCGTGTTATTTTTGATTATACCTATGGCGAGCAGGAGGACGGGAAAAAAAACAAAACTTTTTAGGTTTGGTAAATATCTAAGAGGCGATCGAAAACCTTATGAACCGTTCCCCTCTTAAATATGGTTATGTTTTACGTAATGGTCCCAGGGTATTTATTGGCTAGGATTTACCTATAGGGGAAAAATTGAAAATGATGTAGTTTTTTAAAGGTTTTGAAGTTATGCAATGGTTGGTGTCATTATAACGTGTTAAAACATACAATCTTCTTAGTGATGTGTAGATTTTAACATTAAGGAGATGATGAAATGAACTTCGAGATGGAAAAAGCAAAAATGTTGGCTAAAAATATTCATGATTTTATAAAATATGTTGGTAAAAGTCATAAAAATAGCAACAGTATTGGTTTAAATACAGATAAATTTTATCAAATAAAACTTTGGATTGAGGAGTTTAAGTTTCAAATAATAGCAGATGAACTTCTGAGAATTAATAAGTTTGAATGGGATGAAAAGTACACTTATTTATTAGTTGATAGATTTAAACAAGGGATCAATATTATTGATGAGTACGTAAAAAATAACTACAATGATTTATTTATCGTTTCGGCTAGACTTTACACATTAAAGAACCTTTGCTTGTCATTAAATAAACTCGAGCCTAACACGCCCTAACAACAAACTTTTACGACTTAATAAATGGAAAAAGCAGGTTGACTGATGTAGTAACAAATAATAAAATAGAGAAAATTCAAAATTAGGCAAACACCTTGATTGGGAGTATTAAGGAATCATTTATTGTTTAGAGAGCTGTCGGTTGGTGAAAGACAGTCGATAAAATCCCCAACTCGCCCATAAGTGGTAAGGCTGATCATTCATTAGGTCTTAACGGTTGACTTCCGTAATCGGTTGTAAAGTGGATTTGTTTGTCATTGTAAACAAATCAAAAAGAGTGGTACCACGCAGGTTAAGCCTTCGTCTCTTATAGGAGATGATAGGCTTTTTTATTTTTTTCATTTATTAAGGGGGAGAAAAATGACAACAACAAACTGGCAAAGACAAGATGTTACACAACATTATTTGGAACAAGTTCGGGGAGGAATTCCTTTCGGAGTAGAGCAAGTTAAAATGACGCTTCAGCTAATCAATCATTTTACTCCTAACCCAAAAAGAGTAATGGATTTGGGGTGTGGAAACGGGTTTTTAGCCGAAATTTTGCTTAAAGCTTATCCAGAGGCTTCTGCTTTGTTAATAGATCATTCCGAACCCATGATACAAGTGGCACGTGAGTATATGAGTGATTACAGTAATCGTTGTGAGATCATACAGGGCGATTTTAGTCATTCTATATTAAAATATGTTGAACCTAATTCGATAGATTGCATTGTTTCTGGTTTTGCGATTCACCATCTTACACACGAAAAGAAAAAGGCACTTTATCGGGAGATACATGATGTTTTAGTAGATGGCGGGATTTTTATCAATATTGAGCATACAGCTTCGGCTACTCCTGCAATCGAAAAATTACATGATGAGCTCTTTATCGATCATCTTGCTTTTCATAATAAAAGAGACAGGGCAGCAGTAGCTACTGAATATTACAACCGACCCGATAAAGAAGATAATATACTCGAAAGGGTTGATATTCAGGTTAATTGGCTTAGAGAAATTGGCTTCCAGCATTCTGATTGTTACTTTAAGTGGATGGAACTTGCTGTTTTTGGCGGAGTAAAATAAACATAAGTGGCAGAAAACAAGCTTTTTTTTGGTAATCCCTTGCTATTGCCATATTCTCCTATTTAGTTGGGGTGAATACAAATAAGGAGCTTATTATTGCTAAAAGAACCAGTCCAAAAATAATGAACAAGGTAATAATGGTAGACTTCCTCATATTTCAGCACTTCCTTAAAATTTATTTTTTAACTAGTATCGTCTTTATATAATATTAGTAGATAGGACAGATCATGAGACGAACATACTGACAAATTATTACAACATAAATCAAGAAGGATTAATGATAAACGAATTCTCTAAGCTTAAGAAATTAGTAATATCACTTTTTTACTAGCGAATAAATTTTTCAAAGATTTAAAAATCGTAGGATATTTCATTGATTGGATTGATGTTACCTGATGAAAATGCAAAATAATCGAATTCATTCCAAAAAGTATTAAATATTAAAAAACCCAGCCTTGAGTATTCTTCAAAGCTGGATTTTTTAATAGTTTTTTAATGATCCTCTTTTGTACTGCTATAGCTTATTTTTTTAGCTTTTTTATTGTTCAGCTGAGTTAACACTTTTTTACTCGGCATAAAGAGCGTCACAATGAAGGTTAGGATTCCTAAAATGGCAATAAACATATAAGCTTCACTTGCGCCATGGATGGATGACTCCTTCATTAGCTGGGCCTTGGACATGACGTCGCCCGATTGTATTAACTTTGTAGCATAGTTGGTACTGCTTGTTGTCATAATAGTGACGACTAAAGCTGTACCAATCGCTCCGGCAACCTGACGAACGGTGTTCGTAACAGCTGAACCATGGGCATTGAGTTGTCTAGGAAGAGCATTCAGTCCTGCTGTCGTGATTGGCATTGTTAATAGAGAAAGACCCATGCGCAAGACGATGGTTCGGATCATCAAATAGCTATAAGAGGTGGTTTCGGTCAAATCGGTCACGCCCCAGATGGCCGCAATGGTTAAGATTAAACCAATTAGAGCAAGCGGCTTTGCCCCGAATTTATCAAACAACCGGCCTGAAACTGGGGACATGACCGCATTTAATAAAGCACCTGGCAACAATAATAAGCCAGTGTCAAGAACGGAAAATCCACGGCTTGCCTGTAAGTAAATGGGCAGCAGAATCATATCTGCATACATGATCATCGTCAATAAAGTATTCATGATGGCTGTCACGGTGAACATTTTTTCTTTGAATACGACAAGATTTAGCAATGGGTCAGATGAATGAAGCTGACGCCAAATAAACAGTACGAGTAAAACTAGACCGCCGCTTAAATAAGACAGCACGAATGCGCTTCCCCAACCGTGATTACCTGCACTGCTAAAGCCATAAAGTAGCCCGCCGAATCCTAAGGTAGAAAGAAGGATGCTGGTGATATCGAGCTTTGCCTTAGATGTTTCAGATACATTTACAAGGTATTTAAGCGATAAAGCAATGACGATTGCAACTAGTGGAAACATGCCAATAAAAATCCAGCGCCAAGAATAAAATTCGATCACGAGCCCTGCTAAGGTTGGGCCAATCGCAGGTGCGAATATCATAACAAGGCCAATCATTCCCATTGCTGTTCCGCGGCCTTCTGTAGGAAATACCATAAGAACAACCATCATTAGTAAAGGCATGATAATTCCGGCTCCTGCAGCTTGTATCAAACGGCCTGTCAATAGAATAGGAAAACTCGGGGCAATGGCATTAATGAAGGTACCAATTAAAAGCAATAACATTGAACTGATGAAAAGCTGCCGTGTGCTAAAACGCTTCATCAAAAAGGCTGTCACTGGGACTAAAATTCCGTTTACGAGCATGAAGCCAGTTGACAACCATTGGACTGTTGTTGCTTCTACCGTAAATTCCTTCATTAAGTCTGGTAAAACAACATTTAATATCGTTTGATTTAAT
The DNA here is from genome assembly GCF_000242895.2 of Bacillus sp. 1NLA3E. Taxonomy (NCBI): domain Bacteria; kingdom Bacillati; phylum Bacillota; class Bacilli; order Caryophanales; family Bacillaceae; genus Bacillus; species Bacillus sp. 1NLA3E. The sequence goes on along the minus strand of NC_021171.1, from coordinate 2,530,733 downwards.
ACCGATAAAAATGAGCCTAAGAGGAGAACAAAGAGAAGGACTCCCTTTTTTATTTGTTGTTCAGGTTGATCCATAGTCTATTTCACATTCCTTTCACTTTATGACCATAATTGACAGAGTGTCTATAAGTTGATATTGTGTCAATAAATACTAACATAGGAGATATAATAATAGCCATCCACAATATTGTATAAAGTGTAAACTAATTGACGGTTTTTAATTAGATGTTGATTAAGAAGAAGATAATAGACGAAGGGGTGATAAAGTGTCTAATAAGGAAAAGGTGGATCCGCGAATTAAACGGACGAAACGAATGTTTGTAGAAGCACTTATTTCATTAATTCAAGAAAACAGTGATAAGAGTAAATTAACGGTACAGGAAATTGCCAATCGCGCCGAATTAAATCGGGCAACTTTTTATTTGCATTATCAAGATATTGATGATTTGATGGAACAAATGATTAAGGAAAATCTTGATGAGTTAAATAAGACAATGAAAACCTTGTCCGAGGAAAATCAGCTTAAGATAGAATCTCCAAGACCCCAGAACCGTCTTGACCTATTTCTGGACCATTTTTATCGGAAGGCTGGGCTCTACAAAGTGATGCTGGAGAATAAGGATTTCCGCAATAGAGTGTTTAATCTTTTGTTAGAAATCACCGAATTTTGGGATGAACATAGAAAAGAGAATGGGCGGTTGCACAAGGTACCCAATCAGATCATTGCATCCTCAACCTTTGGTATAATATCATGGTGGTTAGAGGAAGGTACACCTTTCAGTCCAAGCTATTTAGCCAATCAGATTAGACAAATTCATAAATAAATCGGCAAGCTAAAAAAATGGTAATAATATAAAATCATTTCGTATAAGTTTTAATTGTAGAGGTGTCAAGGTTACATCCCGAAATGGATGCAGTGTGACATCTTTTTTTATTGTTTAACAATCAAAATTATCAAGTAGATTAACAGGTTAACTTATCAAATTGAAATAACAAAATCAGAGTGAAAGCACAAGCTATGGTAAAATAATAGGTGAGAAGAGGCGATATTCAAATGAAAATATTAAGTTCAATTGTTATCATTGTTCTTGCTTGTGTTTTAGTATTTGTGATTGGTATTATTGGCTATTTTATTATTTTGTATCGAAAAACCAACCGAATTGACAAAAGTCAGCAGCAACATGCGATCAGAAGAAATTATCCTGTTCTAAGTAGAATTCGCTATTTTATGGAACAAATTGCTCCTGAAATTAAACAGTATATTCTAGATGAAGATCATGAAGGTAAACCGTTTTCTCGGCTTGATTTTCAACAAATTGTTAAATTAGCAAAGTATGGGAAAAACATCATTTCCTTTGGTAGTAAACGGGATTTTGATCAACCCAATCAATTTTATCTTCGAAATGCATTCTTTGCGAAACAGCTAACCGATTTGGATGCGGATAATAAAGAAATGATTTACACGAAGAAGTACATAGATGCACCAACTATGAATCATAACAAGCTGATGGAATATCAGGAATTGTTTTTTCCAAAGAATGAAAAATTGATAGAAACAGAGATGAACCCTTGGTTGTACAAGGATGACGATACAATCGTCATTGGGGAACAGACTTGTAGATTTCCTTTTGTATTGAAAAGTCCAATTGGCATGTCAGGGATGTCTTATGGGGCATTGGGAGAAAATGCGATTGAGGCGCTTGGATTAGGATTGAAGGATGCTAAAGCCTTTATGAATACAGGGGAAGGTGGAATATCTCCCTATCATTTAAAAAGTGGAGTCGATATCATCGCCCAGATTGGCCCTGCAAAGTTTGGTTTTCGCAATGCAGATGGCTCCTTTTCTTGGGAAGAACTTCAGAAGAAAGCACAAATTCCTCAAATTAAAGCCTTTGAAATAAAATTAGGTCAAGGTGCAAAAATACGTGGTGGCCACTTAGAGGGTTCTAAAGTAACGCCTCAGATTGCAGAAATTCGCGGTGTTGAGCCATGGAAAACGATTAACTCTCCTAACCGCTTTGATGAGTTTCATGATTTTGATACCATGTTTGATTTTATCGAAAAAATTCGTGAGGTAACGGGCAAACCGGTGGGAATTAAGATGGTGGTTGGGGGCCAAGAGACGTTTGAAGAGTTTGTGCAATATATGGCCTATCATAAACGATATCCTGATTATATTGCCATTGATGGTGGTGAAGGTGGCACGGGAGCCACTTATCAATCAATGGCTGATTCCGTAGGTTTACCCATTAAGCCTGCGTTGATGATTGCCCAAGAACTGTTAATTGGTTACCAGATCCGCGATCAACTAAAAGTATTTGCAAGCGGTAAGCTGTTCTCTCCTGACAGAATCGCCATTGCCTTAGCGATGGGAGCTGATGTCGTTGTCTTGGCAAGAGGGTTAATGATATCTGCTGGCTGTATAAGTGCTGGTGTATGTGCAACGGGCAACTGTCCTGTTGGGGTCGCTACAACCAATCCAAAACTTCAAAAAGCATTAGTTGTAGGAGAAAAGCGCTATCGTGTGACAAATTATGTTACGACTTTGCGAGAAGAATTGTTTGCCCTATCTGCTTCTGCAGGACTTACTTCTCCTAAACAATTCAAGCCAAAGCATGTTGTCTATGTCGATAGCAACTTTCATGCTGTGAATGTGGTAGATTTGCCAAAATATGAATTGAAGGATAAAAGAGTTTTGAATTCGTAAGCTAGAAGGCGTTCTTTGTTTTAGGCTCTTTTCGTAAATTTTGTTTCTTTCTGAACTTACGTGTTCCCACTTAGCCGCTAGTTCAGACATTGATGCCCAAAATTCGAAGCGATTAGAAAAATGGGAACGAAAGAGCCGTATTGATGCCAAAAACCGGAAATAGCAGGAAAAATGGGAACGAAAGAGCCGCATTGATGCCCAAAATCGGAAACAACAGGAAAAATGGGAACGAAAGAACCGCATTGATGCCCAAAATCGGAAACAACAGGAAAAATGGGAACGAAAGAACCGCATTGATGCCCAAAATCCGAGGTTCCTAGGAAAAATGATTGTATGGGGTGTTAAAGAGAAATTAGGCAATTATCCAGAATTTACGGCATTCCGTCAAAAGAATGCCGTTTCTATTTTCCACAGGTAAACGTCGTAAGCCAACATTAATTTTCAATAAAATGGAATACGATGTACAATAGAAAATAAGAGATTAATAGCTAATATTGGGAGTCTTACAAGCTTTTTTGTATAGTGCAGTGAATTATCGTAACAAAGAGAGTGAAAAGGGCGATTCGCATTATTAGGAGGCTTTTATGATACGTTCAGAGTTATTTAGAGAGGTATTTGAGCAATCACATGTTCCACAAGTCCTAATAACCTTAGATTTAAAAACTTCAATGGGGAATAAGGCTTTCTATAGTTTTGTGGGGTATACAAAGGAAGAATGGGCCTCAATGACCATTGAGGATATTTCCCATCCTGAAGATTATAAAATTAATGTTCAATTAATGAATGAGTTAATTCGGGGGGAAAGAATACATTACCAACTTGAGAAACGTTATTTCCATAGGTCAGGTGCAATTATACATGGTACATTAAACGTTTCCCTTATTACTGACCCAATTACAGATGAACAATATATGTTTGCTCAGGTAATTGATACAACCGAAAAATATCTGATGGACCAATCATTAAAAAATAGTGAAAAAAAATATAGATTATTAGCTGAGCATTCTTCAGATATGATTATGCTGCATGATGTAAAGGGTGTTTACCATTATATATCTCCATCCTTTAAAACAATATTAGGATATGAAACGTCTTCTTTAATAGGTTCGACCTCTCCATATAACTTTATCCACCCAGAGGATATACAAAGGGTGACGGAACATCATCAACAGTTAATAATGGGGAATAAGAATACAACGCTATTTTCTTATCGTGTTAAAAAAGCAGACAATTCATATATATGGGTTGAATCTAATATAAAAGGAGTCCTTGATAAGGAAACGGGTGAATTAACGGAAATCATTTCAGTATCTAGAGACATCCAACAAAGAATGGATACATATGAGTTGTTAAACAAATCAGAAAGGCTTGCCATTGTTGGGCGAATGGCTGCCGCAGTGGCTCATGAGATTCGTAATCCTCTTACTCCAATTAAAGGATTTATATCATTACTATCTGATAATAGAGAGTATAATCCATATTTTATCGAAATCATCCTAAGCGAAATCAAGCGAATTGAAAGTATAATAACCGAGTTTTTATCTTTGGCAAAGCCCGCTAAGCGTAAAATGATTGATATAGAAATTGATCATCTCTTAATGCATGTATTGAATCTTATCCAAACCGAAGCATTATTGGAAAATAAAGAGCTTATCGTTCAGATGGATAAGATACCAAAAATCTTGGGCGACGAAAACTCGTTAAAACAAGTCCTACTTAATGTATTACGAAATGCCATGGAGTCGATAGAAGGGCATGGAACTGTTACTATAAGTTTGAACATTGAAGAAGGTTGTGCTTGCATAAAGATTCAAGATAATGGTTGTGGGATTTCCAAAGAGCGACTAACGAAAATAGGCGAGCCATTCTATTCAACAAAAGAAAAGGGTACTGGTCTCGGGTTGATGACAAGCCTACAGATCATCGAAAATCATCATGGTAAAATGGACATAAAAAGTGAAGAAGGCAAAGGAACCACTGTGACAATTTTTCTTCCAATAGAATCACCCTTGCCAATTGAAATGAATTAGAAAAGTAACTGGATTAGTTAACGATAATCTTCAAAGACATCTGATGATAACAATCATCAGGTGTCTTTTTTTAGGGAATGGGAACGAGGGATCAGTCGCCATGTTTCCACTGTGTTTCCGCAATTGACAACATTAATAGTAACCGCTATATTGTAGATATATAATATCTGTAATATAGCGAAATGGAGGCAACGTTTTGAAATACTCAAAAGCAACGAATTATGCTTTGCATACGATTGTTTATATGATTGAGCATGCCCAAAATGAAAAGCTAAGTGTACAAAAACTGGCGGATCACTTTAAAGTATCCACTACATATCTTTCGAAGATTTTGACACAGTTAGTGAAGGCTGGTCTAATTGAGTCTTCTTCAGGTGTAAAAGGAGGATATGTCCTAAGTAAGAAAATGGATGATATATCATTCTTAGATGTCATAAATGCAATTGAAGGAAATGGTGCCTTTTTTAAATGTGAATTTCAAGAAAACAGATGTTTGATTAATCAAGTTATGCTGGAAGCAGAAAACCTAATGGGAAAATATCTGGAAGAGAAGAAGCTATTCGAGATCGCAAAAAAAGAAAAACATCGTTGTCAACAGGAGGGTGAACATGGAAAAGCATCAATGTAATTCAAATAAAATAGACCGTTTGGCCAACAAAATAAAGTTTTTAGATAACCCTGAAAGAAAAGCAGCCCTACCGCCAGAAAAACTATTGCAACATCTCCCAATGAAGCGATCGAATCATGTTTTAGATTTGGGTGCAGGAACAGGATATTTAACAATCCCGGCAGCTCAAATGGTTGATGGCATAGTGTATGCACTAGATGTAGATTCTCATATGTTAAAGGCGATAGATGCTAAGGCACATGCTGAAAACATTACAAATATTCAACTGGTTAAAGGAAGTATCGATGATATTCCATTATCAGATGATTCAATCGATATTGCACTAGCCTCCTTAGTTTTACATGAAGTAAAACCGTTATCTAATACGTTACAACAAGTTTATCGAGTGCTTAAAGAAGGTGGATATTTTTTAGTTCTAGAATATGAAAAAACTGAAGGTCCAACTGAAGGTCCACCCATGCATGTCAGAGTTCCTTCATCCATTATGGAACAGGAAATGATAAATGCCGGATTTACAATTGAACAAAAAATTTTTCTGAGTGACTTGTTATACATCTTAGTCGTTAAAAAGTAGCAAGTTTTATCTATGGTTAATTATCATATTGTGGAGGAATTTATGGGAAAAAGGAAAACTATCATGTTTAGTATGATTATTATTTTTATTTTAATAGGAATGGGATTTTCATATGTTCATCACATCCAAAAAGTAAAGGCTGCAGAGCAGAAAAAAACGGAAGAATATAATGATCAATTAATAAAATCAGCTAAAGAAATGGTTGGGAATTTATATGCGAATGATAAAAAAGAAGCTTTAGCTACTGATATTTCAGATGAAAAAATAAAAAAGGCTTTAAATAAAGTTGGGCAAGTGAAGGATGTCTCTTTAAAAAAGACATTGGTAAAAGAAATAAATAATGTTGCGTTTCTATTAAAGGTACAAACAGATTTAGCAAGCTTATTAATCGATGGCGTTCTAATCGAGGGTGCAGATGAAGAAAAAATCGCGGCTTTATCAAAAAATGTTGATAAAGTTAAACCAATTAACCCCAAAATATATAACACATTCAATAGTGTTCTTGAGGAAATTAGCACACAGTTTAATACAATCAAAACCGCAAAAGAGAAGCTATCGGCCTTATTTACTGACTTAGAAACCAGCACAGTTAAGGACGATATTACACGAGACATGTTTAACGATGCGAAAAGTTCGATTGATTCTATTAAAAATAAAAAAGTGAAAGAAAGTTTTGCTAGTTTAATTGCGAAAGTTGATAGCTCACTAACATCTAAAGAAAAACAAGAAAAACTTAAACAAGAGCAACAAAATGCATTAAACACACAAAACCAAGCAAAAACGAGTTCTCCACAATCACAAGTGGCAACTTCAAATGTGCAAAGTCCAACCGATTTAGCCAGTTTCGTTGCAGGTAGTAAAACAGCAAGCAAGACTAATCAAATTGTGACGGTTGTAGCCAACGGAAGCAGCGCCAAAATTAGTTTATTTGAAAAAAATGATGCCATTTGGAATGAAGTAATCAATACGAATGGATATGTCGGAAGCCTTGGTGTGGGACAAGCTAAGGAGGGGTCTTCTAAAACGCCGAAAGGGAGCTATAGTCTGGGTTTTGCCTTTGGTACAAGTAATCCGGGAACCAAACTTCCTTTTAAACAAATTACTCGCAATAGCTATTGGATCTCCAATGTTAATGACTCCAATTATAATACTTGGCAGGAAAGGGAAACATCAAGTTCCTCTGACGAACATTTAGCAGACTATCCTGTACAATATCAATATGCCATAGTCATTAATTATAACAATGGGGTAGGAGGAGGCTCCGCATTCTTTTTACATGTTGGTAATGGAAGACCTACTGCGGGCTGTGTATCCGTACCAAGGGAAGTAATGGTCCAATTTATGCAGCGTATTGCTCCAGGAGCCTACATTATTAATGTTAATAGTCAAAGTGAAATAGCCTATTATTAATTTTAATAAAAGGCTATGTTAAAGCTCATTGTTGATTTTTTGCACAGTGTTGATTGAAGTGGAAGGCGCGAAGAATCAAAGAATCGCCCCCGTGTTCCATGTTCAATTCAAGAGGGTTAGGCATCTCTTATTGCACCTAAAATAGGTTAATGTTATGCTGGTAAAAATTATACTAATATTATTAAAAGGAGAGATATGATGATTAATAAAATTGGGAAAATTACAGTATATGTACAAGACCAAGAACAAGCAAAAGATTTTTGGTTAAATAAAATTGGGTTTGTGTTAAAGTTTGAACAGCAGATGGGACCAAACATGTCTTGGATAGAGGTCGGACCAAGTGAAGAAGAATTTGCCACTTTAGTTCTTTACTCTAAGGCAGCTATGGAGCAACATAAACCAGCTATGGTGGCCCATCCATCCATTCTTTTCAGCACAACCGATATTGAATCAGCTTATGAGAAAATGAAGCAAAATGGAGTAAAAGTAGAAGAAATGTTAAGAATGCCATTTGGTACGATGTTCACATTTTATGATCAAGATGGAAATGAATATATTTTAAGAGAAGATAAATAGTAAATGATTCCCCGGGTTTACCATAAAGGTACTTCATACTGGGGATACGAGATAAAATACATAGACCAGTCGGGGCAGTTAAGTGATTTTACAACAAAAGAGGGTGACAGGTGCCATTCAGAAAATCGGATGGTCCCTGGTCACCCTTTTTTGGAGCCCAAATCTTGAATTTCACGTCATCGATTTATCACAATTTATGGTAAAATAAAAAAATACAATCGAGTAATGAATTCTCATTTCCAATTAGAATTCCCGAGGCTGATGCTGTTACAGCAGCAAATGGATTAGCGGTTCTTATAAAAATATTGGGAGGAGTTATCTTAAAAAATGAAATCGGATACAAACCACTTATTTGAAGAAGATATTAAAACTATTTTGAGAGCTGCGGATGAAATTATTGCTCAAGGAGGAAGAACGCTGCTTGCAAAAATTTTAAAGGGCTCAAGAGAGAAAAAAGTTTTGCAGCTAGAATTGAATCAGTGCCCGGTCTATGGTTGGTTTCATTCAGAAAAACTGGAAGAGATTTTGAAAAAGATCGACTGGATGATTGACTATGATTTTTTGGATATTGAGTTCTCCGGGAAGCTACCGATGATTGTTTTCACGGAACGTGGCTGGGAGATTGAAGCTAATCAGCGGGCAGATGAATTTTTAAGAGAATGGGTTCAATGGTTGGAACAGGGAAGACCTAGTCCCGAAATGAGCTACTTGAAAGATCGCAATCGCAAAATGATTCTCTTGTTTCTTGAAAAGATTAAAGAAACCAAGGATCGAAAGTACATACCGTATTTAGAAGCTTGGGAAAAAATTGAATATAAAAGGGTAAAAGCCGAAATTCGAACGATCATTCATGCATTGGAATCAAACGAACCAGTTGATCTTCAATTGGTTCAAGATAGACAGGAGCTTCTAAATGAAGCTTTGAAGGGATCGGCCCCTCAAGATATAGTCCTAAAGTGCTGGGAATGCGGAAAACGGTTTATTTTTACAATTGGGGAACAACAATTTTATAAACAAAAAGGTTTTGTATACCCAAAAAGATGTGAAAAATGCCGCGACCAAAGACATGAAGCCTATTTGTAGATAAGAATGAGTTAAATGAAAAAGGGGAGTTATGATATGCCGTTGGAAATCGTTCGTAATGATATTACAAAGATGAAAGTTGACGCGATTGTAAATGCTGCGAATACAGCTTTGAAAATGGGTGGCGGTGTATGTGGTGCTATTTTTAGTGGAGCAGGTGCCAATGAGCTACAAGCGGCATGTGATGAAATCGGTAGCTGCCCGGTCGGACAAGCGGTAATGACAGACGCCTTCAGGTTACCGGCAAACTATATCATTCATACGCCAGGGCCCATTTGGCAAGGAGGTTCAAGTCAAGAAGCTGAAAATTTAAAGGCATCCTACGAGAATTCCTTGATATTAGCCAAAAAACATCAATGTGAGTCCATTGCGTTTCCGTTGATTTCGACTGGAATATATGGCTTTCCAAAGGAGCAGGCTTTACAAATAGCGGTTTCCACTATCGGTTCATTTTTATTAAATCATGACATGTTGGTATATCTCGTCGTTTTTGACAAAAAATCCTTCGGTTTAAGTAAAAAGCTATTCGCATCCATCCAGCAATATATTGATGAGCATTATGTAGAGGAAGCAGAAATTAATTTTAATCGTAATCGAAATGAAGAACGGTCTGTAATGGAACCATTGCAAGATGCGGAGATGAATGAGCAGAATTTTTACGAAAAAGAAGAGCATTTTCCCAAATATAGAAGTCTGGCAGATTTGGTGAATCAACTTGATGAATCCTTTTCTGAGCGGCTGCTTCGTTTAATAGATGAAAAAGGAATGACAGACGTAGAGACCTATCATCAGGCCAATATTGATCGGCGGTTGTTCTCAAAAATCCGTAATGGGGCCAATTATACTCCAAAGAAGAAAACAGCCATCGCGTTTGCCGTTGCGCTAAAGTTAAATTTGGATGAAACGATTGATTTACTTGCTACTGCAGGTTATACATTATCACAAAGCAGTGTATTCGATGTCATTGTTGATTATTTTATCAAAGAAGGTAACTACAATATCCATGAAATAAATGGAGCTTTATTCGAGTTTGAACAACCTTTGTTGGGTGCTTAAAGTGTTGCTTTAAAGCGTTTTTGCTGCTTCCATTGTGGGGAATATTAATAGATTACTTAAATCATAGGCTGTGTTAAGAACAATGTTGATTTTTGAGCCTTCTGTTGATTGGAGCGGAAGGCGCGAGACTCCTGCGGGAGCAGCGGGACAGGTGAGACCCCACAGGCGCTTAGCGCCGAGGAGGCTCACCGCCCGCCCCGCGGAAAGGGAGTGCCTGCAGCGGAAATCAACAGACTTGTTTAACAGAGCTAAATCATAAAATACTTCCCATACAAGCTGGGGAGTTTTTTTACGTTTACGTATAAAGTTTATTAATTCTTACAAATAAACTATCAATAGATTTTTACAAGGGCAAAAAAAAAGAGGGGATGTATTTAATTACTTGAGGATTGGCTAAAGCCAAGTATTTCTTGAGGAAAATAAATGAATCTGCCTTAGTATTTATAAACAACCGGAACTTTTCCAATACTTTTATAATGCTTAGGTGTGATGCCATACTTGTTTTTAAAAATTGCAATGAAATGGGAAATATTCTCATAGCCCAGTTCATAGGCTACTTCCGTAACATTCTGAATTTTCAGTAAATCCTTCGCTTGAGTCATCTTAAGGTTAGTTATATATTCCTTTGTGGTAATTCCAATTATCTTTTTGAAAGAATTACAGAAATTCGCCTCGGACATATTTAAATCGAATGCCAATTGCTTAATGCTTATCGGTCCCCTGATATGATCTTGTATGTACTTGATTGATTTGTATATAGGATTATCGTGTTCAAAATTAATTACCTGCTGTATACCCTTTATCTGAACCAGATGATAAGCCAATTCCTGAGCGTAAAGATCAATCAGGAATTCTTTATTTTTATCAGGCTTTGCAGAAACATTGGTAAGTTTATTCAAACATTTCCCGAGCTCGTTATTTATGTTACCTCGGAAAAATCTTTCTTCTTTAAGAAAATCATAATCTGTATCTATATCAATACTAATTTTCTCTGTCACCTTTTTTAATAGGTTGTCGTTGAGCTCAAAAACCAAAGCCTTTGTAGGGATATCAATATCCATATGGACATTCGAATGGGGTGGCAGCAAAATAAACTGGCCCGGTTGGTACGTAAAATTAATATCATTATTTACGGAAACATGTTTGCAGCCTTCTATTATCGTACAAAGCCTTGTGTTCTCATATGATTTGTAATCACAACTCATTGGAGAAAGATCATAAAATAATAATTTAGTGTAATCAGTTTCCAAACCGTGAACTAATTCTATACCTCTATTAAAATTAGTCAGCATCTATTAAACACCTCCTTATTTCAACTGATAACGTATACATAGATATAGTACTATGTGGGTCAATTTTTAGATATGGACAATTGGTGACAAAAAAAATAGCGTTACTTTTTAAAGATAATTGTTAGTTTATAAAAAATATTAATAATATAGTGAAAGCGTAATCATTATTACGTATTTGGAGGAGGTGTAACTGGCATCGCGAGAGCGGTAACCAGGATAATCATGAGTAAAATATTAACGATTTCTCCTGAAAAATGTATTGGCTGCAGAAGCTGTGAGTTGATTTGCTCTTTTATCAAAATAGGTGAATTCAACCCGAGGGAATCGGCAGTAAATGTACTATCTTATGAGGAAGTTGCCATTTCAGTCCCTGTCATGTGTATGCAGTGCGAAGATGCTGCGTGTATGAATGTATGTCCAGTAAATGCGTTTTCGAGAGATGAAAACGGCGCAGTTGTATCAGATTCGAAAAAATGTATTGTATGTAAATTATGCATTAGTGCTTGTCCTCTGGGGAATATTTCCTTCAGTTCGGCCGAAAGGCAAATTGTGAAGTGCGACCTGTGTGGTGGTGATCCCAATTGTGCGAAAGTCTGTCCTTCTGGGGCAATACGGTTTGTAGATGGATCCACGGCTAACATGAACAAAAAAAGGATGATTGCTGAAAAATTTAAGGATTTGTTTGCGGAGGTGAAGGATCAATGAACGGTTGGATAGGAAAAATCATCCGTGTTAATTTAGCCAATGAAACAATTAAAACCGAACCCCTTAATATGCAGGATGCAAAGCTTTATCTGGGCGGAAGGGGCCTTGGAACAAAGATCTACATAAACGAAGTTGACCCAAAGGTGGATGCTCTCAGTCCTGAAAACAAGATGATATTCTTAACCGGTCCGTTAACAGGCACGGTGGCTACTTGCGCGGGAAGGTTTGAGGTAGTATCAAAATCGCCTTTGTCAGATACAATCGGAGCATGCAGTTCTGGCGGACATTTTGGACCAGAACTGAAATTTGCAGGTTACGATGGAATCATTTTTGAAGGTAAAGCTACAAAGCCATTATACCTTTATGTTAATGATGATCATATTGAACTTAGAGATGCCAGCCATCTTTGGGGCAAGGAAGTGCCTGCAACGACAGATGAACTGATGAAAGAAACGGATGAGGAAGCAAAAATTGCCTGTATAGGGCCGGCCGGTGAAAAGCTTGTATTGTTCGCTACCATTATGAATGATAAAAACCGAGCTGCTGGACGTTCAGGACTTGGGGCCGTTATGGGTTCCAAAAACCTAAAGGCAATCGTTGTAAGAGGTACCAAGTCAATAACGGTTGCGAAGAAAAAAGAATTTATAGATGCTTGCATGGATTCATTGAGCAAGATAAAAGCAAATCCTGTAACCGGTGGCGGACTTCCAGCATATGGAACACAGGTACTCGTAAATATTCTAAACGAGTCTGGCGGACTTCCAACAAGGAACTGGCAGGAATCTGTTTTTGATAAAGCAGAGGATATCAGTGGCGAAACCCTCGCAGAGAAGTATCTCGTAAGAAACAGAGGCTGCTTTGACTGTTCGATAGGTTGCGGTAGGGTCACGAAAATAGAGAGATCACAATACACAAACTTTGGTGAAGGGCCTGAATATGAAGCAGGCTGGTCGTTTGGAGCGGACTGCGGTATAAATAACCTCGAAGCGGTATGTGAATCAAACTTCCTATGCAATGAGCTTGGCATGGATCCGATTACAATGGGTTCAACCATTGCTTGTGCCATGGAATTGTATGAGAAGGGTTACGCTACATTCAAAGATACTGGAATGGATTTACAATTTGGCAATGACAAATCAATTGTGGAACTTACAAGAATGACTGGTTACAGAGAAGGCTTCGGAGACAAGCTGGCGTTAGGCTCCTATAGAATGGCGGCCGAATTCGGTCATTCTGAACTTTCGATGTCTGTCAAAAAGTTGGAAATGCCTGCTTACGACGGACGTGCCCTGCAGGGAATGGGTCTTGAATATGCTACCTCTAATCGTGGAGGCTGCCATGTCCGCGGTTATATGACATCACCCGAAATACTTGGTTTGCCTGTAAAAATGGATCCGCTAGTGACCGAAGGAAAGGCTGCCATGCTAAAAATATTCCAGGATCTCACGGCAGTTGTGGATTCTGTAGGAATGTGCCTATTTACCACATTTGCAATTGGCCTGCCTGAGATTGCTGAAATGGTAAGGACCTGTACAGGCATAAACTATACGGATGAAGAAGTTCTTCAAATCGGTGAAAGAATATGGAACCTTGAGAAGATTATCAATATGGAGTGTGGAATTACAGTGAAGGATGATACCCTGCCTCCAAGACTTTTGAATGAACCAATTTCCGAGGGTCCTGCAAAAGGCAAGGTTGTCGAGCTGGATACAATGCTTCCCGAATACTATTCATTAAGGGGATGGGATAAGGAAGGCGTACCATCCGAAACGAAAAAGGAAGAGCTTTCGCTAAAATAATTTGAAAAACCGTTCGAAACGAGATACAAACCTTTTCTGGTGCCAAAACGCTTTACAGCTATGCCGAACTCGGATTGATAAATATTAAGGATATTGAAATAAAATAATGCCGGCAGGTTTTATACAGAAACGTATAATCCTGCCGGTAAATTCCATCTCAGGTGATCGTTATATGATTATTAAATTTTTTGCGTATATAAGGGATTACACCCATACGAAAGAAACAAATATGGATCAGTGCGAAACGGTCGAGGAGTTATTAAAGAAACTTTGCAGCAAGTACGGCAAAAAACTTGAAAATAAAGTTTTTGAAGATAACAAACTTAGTGCAGAAATCATTATTCTAGTTAATGGACGGCATATAGACCATTGTAATGGGATTCATACAAAATTAAAACAGGACGATGTAATTTGTATATTTCCTGTTGTTGCAGGAGGTTGATTGTTATCAACCTTTTCATTGTTTAAATAGTTATGAGAGGGGGTAAATGTATTGAATGCATTGCCTTTAGTAGGTGTATTAATTTTGCTGCTTTTTGAAGTAATTGCTGTTATGAAAACTAAAAAATTAATGGCATTACTGATATATTCATCACTAGCCGAAGTAGGATATATTCTTCTTGGAATCGGCAACGGAACTTTTGTCGGACAGACAGGGGGGCTTCTGCATCTAGAATATCAAATTCTTATGAGAGGTTTGGTATTCCTTGCGGCTTTTGTAATCATAAAACACGGTGGGACGCAAAACATTGCGAAATTAAAAGGAATGGGTAGAACTTCACCATTCATTGCTACGATGTTTGCATTTGGTATCTTTTCAGTTATGGGTCTTTCCCCGTTTAAGGGATCCATAAGCAAATTTTTAATCGTTTACTCATGCATAGAAAATAGTCATTATGTTTCCGCTTCGCTCGCTATCATGGGTAGCATTATTGAAGCCTGGTATTTTATCAAGATACTACATCAAATCTGTTTTGCCGAAGCTGAGGAGGGGGAACAAAGCCCCGATAGACCGGATCATACATCTGTAATGTTTAAAAAGATCAGTTACGGGGTTGTAATTGTTCTGGGAACTCTAACTGCGCTGACTTCACTCTTCCCTGAACCATTAATAGCATTTAGCGGAAATTTGGCCAATTTACTGTTTGGAACAACCGAGCTTGAATTACCTGTTTTTGATTCACTATGGCCGATTCTCGTATTAGTACCATATATTGGGGCTTTTATCGTGTTCATAGCTGGCCATTTTTTGCCGAAGCTCAGTGGAACACTCGCAGTATGCATTGGTGCGGCGACAGTCGGAATGGTTTGGATGGATGGGAAGATCGACGGCCTGTCCAAATTCTTTGCGCTAATTATTTCAGTTATTATGTCTTTGGCTATTATCTATTCAATCGGATATTTTAAGAATGAAAAGCGCAACAACCGTTACTTTTTCTTTATGCTGCTAACTTTGGGTAGTTTGATCGGTGTAGCAACAAGCACAAAGTTTGGCAATTTCTATGTGTTCTGGGAACTGATGACATGGGCGTCATATCTGCTTATCGTTCATGTGCCGACACAGAAGGCTTTAAATGCTGGTTTCAAGTACTTTATGATGTGTACGACCGGTGCCTATTTTATGCAGTTTGGTATATTATTGCTTCAGCACAGTGCCGGAACAATCGACATGGGAGCGGTGTCGGACAAGCTACCTTTGATTGCACCTAGTATGTTAATTGCCATAATCGTTATGTTTGTTATTGGAACGGGTGTAAAAACGGGTCTTGTGCCAATGCACAGTTGGTTGCCCGAAGCCCATCCTGCGGCTCCGTCACCTGTATCATCCATCCTTTCTGGAATCCTTACAAAAATAGGTTTATATGGGCTAGTGAGGGTTTTGTTTGCAGTTTTCGGAGTGGGCCTATTGACTCAATTAGGATCCACTGGAAAGTTTTCATATATAGGTTTATCAATATCCATTTTAGGAATCATAACGTCACTCTATGGAGAGATAATGGCTTTACGCCAGAAAGATATTAAACGACTGCTTGCCTATTCGACTATGGGGCAGCTTGGCGAAATAGTCACCACACTTGGATTGGGGACATATCTGAGCATGGTTGCTGGCCTTTATCACGTATTGAACCATGCAGTAATGAAAGGCATGCTGTTTCTTGCCGTAGGTCTATTGGTACACAAACTGAAAAGCAGGGATATTACAGCATTTAAGGGAGTTGGAAAGGTAATGCCTTTTACCGCGGGATGCCTGTCAATTGGAATCCTTGCCATTATGGGTTTACCTCCATTCAACGGTTTCATCAGCAAGTTTCTTATGCTGTATGCTGCAGTGAGCTCAGGCTACTGGTATATCGCAGCTCTGATCCTGCTTGGAAGCATTATCGCGGCGATTTATTACATCAGGCTGATCAAAACCATCTTCTTTGAAAAATATGAAGGACATGCCGTAAAAGAAGGACCTTTGACAATGCTGATCCCGATTGGTTTGCTCACCGGGGTGGTTATCTTTAACGGGTTGTTCCCACAATTTGCATTGAAGCTAGTTATATCTGCTGCAAATTCAGTTGCAGCTAAAGGGGGATTAGCGATAACTTCCATCCCTGAGATTCAGGTGAGCTGGCCTGTGATCATCATAATCCCGATGCTTGGCGGTCTGCTGGCCTTCTTTTTGGGTAAACGTTCCCCGAAAATCGCAGGCTGGATATCTGTGGCAGTGATGTCCGTAACCCTTGTAGTAATTGCCGTTTCACATGCAAAATTTGATATATACTCTTTAAGCTTTGCCCTGCTGATTGCTTTCATAGGCTTGCTCAATATACTGTTCTCATTGGGATATATGGGGCACGGACATTCCCAAAACCGCTATTACATGTTTTTCTTAATGATGATTGGCGGTCTGATTGGTGTTGCTACTAGTAATGAATTCTTCTCCTTCTTTATTTACTGGGAGATTATGAGTAGCTGGACCCTATATTTCTCCATCATTCATGAGGAGACGAAGGGTGCGTTAAAAGAAGGCTTCAAATATTTCATATTTAATTATATAGGCGCCAGCATTGCCTTTTTAGGAATACTCATTTTAACAGTGAAAACAGGTGTCTTTGACATGAGTATCCTGGTGGAGCGCTTGAAAGAAATAGACCTTGGGACGTCAGGATTGGGATTGACTCTGATCACTGTTGGTTTTCTTATGAAAGCTGCAGTGCTACCTTTCCGGATTGATTATCAGATGCACCCTTCAACTGCGCCGACGCCTGTGAGTGGATATATTTCTTCAGTATTATTAAAAAGCGCCCCATATAGCCTTATTAAGTTGTTCTTTATCATGGGAGGCGCCGTTGTGGTAGGGCGTCTTGGAATGGTCTTCAATAATTCTACTCTAATGTACACAGTGTCATGGATAGCCGGTCTGTCAATTGTAGGTGCTGGTGCGATGGGACTAGTACAAAAAGGAATTAAAAGGTTGCTGATTTATAGTACCGTCAGCCAAATTGGTTATATAATCCTTGGCTTAAGCCTTGGTTCAACGCTTGGACTAACAGGTGCCATGCTGCATTTTGTTAACCATATGTTTTTCAAGGATCTCCTTTTCCTTGCTGCAGGAGCAATTATGGTACAGGCACATGTTAGAAATCTGGACGATGTTACCGGCCTCGGCAGAAAAATGCCTGTTACTTTAGCATTTTTCATGATTGGTGCCTTATCTTTGGCTGGGATACCTCCTTTCAGCGGTTTTACGTCAAAATGGATCATTTATGAAGCAGCTATGGAAAAGGGTTATGTATTCCTTGCGATCCTTTCACTGGTTGGAAGCGTCTTGACAATGGCATATTTTGTGAAATTTATGCATTCTGCTTTCTTTGGTATTCCATCAAAAAATTCAGAAAATGTCAAAGAAGCATCATGGACCATGCTGGTTCCGATGGGAGTATTATCTGCAGTTAGTATTATTTTCGGTATAATGCCAGGATTACCTCTTACTGTCATATCGAAAGTGTTATCTTTGGCAGGTTTTGCCCAGCCAACCTATACATTATTCAGTGTTGATACGCCTATTGGAAGTTGGCAGGTTGGTACCATCACAATTACAATCCTTCTGGCGTTAGTTGTAGGCTTGGTACTCCTCCTTTCCGGAAACAAGAAGGTACGTTATACCGACGCCTATACCTGTGGCGTAACAGACCTTGATGCAGAAAAAATAAATGTAGCTTCAGAAAACATGTATGAAACTCCAGCAAAACTGGTGAAGAGATTACACAGAATCATCATACCTGTGTTTGGTAATGGCGAGGAGGAAGAGGAATAGTGGATATTATAAAACTGCTTTTTAATGTTTTGATTTTTCCTGGTGGCCTTTTTGCTATTGCCTTAAGTTTGTTACTTACCGGTGTTGACCGAAAAGTATATGCACGCCTGCAGAGACGTGTGGGCCCCCCGGTATACCAACAGTACCTAGACATAATTAAACTATCGCAAAAAGAAATATTAGTACCGCGGACTGCTAACTTTACCGCTTTCAGGTTTGCTCCTCTGGTGGGCTTTGCAGGAATGCTTACAGCGATTGCTATCATTCCTGTCACAGGGGTCTATTCCGGGCTTTATCAATCGGGAGACCTGCTGGTATTGTTATATTTGCTGGCTTTGCCGGCGCTGGCCATGATGATCGGGGCTTCCGCTTCCGGGTCGCCGTACAGTTCTGTGGGACTTTCTAGAGAAATGACCATGATGCTGGCATATGAAATACCATTAGTGATTGTTCTCCTGACGGTAGGAATGAGGGTCGGCATGGCTGGTGGAGAAACTGCCGTTTTTTCGCTGAGCAAGATCGTGAATTTCCAGCTCAACAATGGAGCATTGCTTTTTGATTTACCTATGCTGCCTGCCTTACTCGCATTTTTGTGTTGCATTCCCGGTACAATCGGAGTAGTACCCTTTGACATACCGGAAGCGGAAACAGAAATTACTGAGGGAACCATTCTAGAGTATTCAGGCATGGGTCTTGCAATGTTTAAGCTAACTGGTGGTTTGAAGATACTTGTGATGGGTGCTTTGACTGTTGCACTGTTTTTTCCCTCAGGCATTAGTGATTTTTGGCTAGTAAATCTTTTATGGTTCATTTTAAAATGTAGTCTTCTATGCTTTTTTACTATTACACTAGTTCGGGCTACAAGAGCGAGAATGCGTTTGGATCAGGCATTTAAATTCTATCTACTGTTTCCAACCGGTTTGGCGTTAATCAGTCTAGTTTTAACGTTACTTTCTATTAGAATATAACCTTTTTAAGGAGAATAATATTTATGGCAAATTTACTTCAAAAACTCGTAAAAAAGTCTCCTTGGATATACAGAATCAATGCCGGCTCATGTAACGGATGTGATGTGGAAATGGCAACAACTGCCTTGATTCCTAGGTACGATATTGAGCGCCTCGGATGCAAATATTGCGGAAGCCCGAAACACGCTGACATTGTGTTGATATCAGGGCCGGTTACTGCGGTTGTAAAGGAGAAAGTATTACGTGTATATAATGAAATACCACATCCTAAGGTTGTTGTAGCAGTGGGTATTTGTCCTATATCGGGTGGGGTTTTTAGGGATAGCTATGCCATTGAAGCCCCACTAGATACGTATATACCGGTGGATGTGAACGTTCCGGGATGTCCCCCCCGGCCTCAGGCAATTATTGACGGGGTTGCAATGGCAGTTGAAATATGGAAGACCAGGTTCTAGGGGGAATATAAATGAGTTCATTTTTGAAAGTTATTCTTAGGAATATCATACAAGGTCCGTCCACAATTAATTACCCCTTTGAAGATTCACCTGCACCGGAAAAACTAAGGGGTAAAATAAAGCATGATCCGGAGGCCTGTGTGGCATGCCATATGTGTGAATATGTCTGCGCAGGCGGTGCCATAAAAATACAGGAATCCGATGATAAAAAAGGAGTAAATTTTATTGTATGGCACAACACCTGCACATTTTGCGGTTTGTGCGAGCATTACTGCCCAGCAGATGCCATTCATTTAACAAATGATTACCATACAGCGCATTTGCAAGAGGAAAAATACAACTATTCCGAAAGAACCTTAATCAGAAAACAACAGTGTACACACTGCGGTGAACCTTTCATAGCGCTTTCGCCGATATTAGTAGAAAAGGTATATGGCAAAGATGGCGATGTGAAGGGAATGACCAAAATGTGTGAGAAATGCCGGAGAAAAGTTTTATGGGAAGGTGGTGTATTTAAATGAAAGAAGAAGTAATGAACGATTTTAATCATAAAATGACCCAGAAACTAGGTGAAAAATTCGACCTGAAATGGGATATTGATAAAAAAGGTGTTGTATGCGGCTGGTGTAGTCTTGTCCACTCTGAGGATATCTATGCGGTTGCGGAGGTAGTAGCCGATTTTAAAGGGAGAATGATGACGATTTCCCCATTAAATACACCAGCTGCTTTTGCTGGTGATGTAAAAGGAGACGCGTCCAGTATTGAAAAATCGGTCAGTTTGGTCATCAATTATCATTTCTTTTTTAAGGGAATAAATTGTACTGTCTGCATTACGTTGCCTGACGATCAAAGATCGGTACAATCGATAACCCCTGTCCTGAAAAGCGCAGATTGGCATGAGAGGGAAATGCAGGAGCTTTACAACATCAAACTGCAGGGCCATCCTAATCCCAAAAGGCTATTTCTTGATGAAAACGTTCATATGACAGATCACACTATGATACCGCTGTCTGAAGCAATGAATGGCTCAAGCACCAGTACTTTGTGGGAAAAAATCATGAATTCTGACAGAAAGGATGCGAATATCAGTGAGTAGTTATACTCTTCCTATCGGACCGGTACATGTCGTACTGGAAGAACCTATATATTTTAAACTTCGGGTGGAGGGAGAGACGGTTGTCGGACTTGACATAAATGCTGGACATGTCCATCGAGGGATTGAATTCCTTGCGATGCAAAGGAATTTTTACCAGAACCTTACTCTCACTGAAAGAGTTTGTTCGTTGTGTTCCAATAACCACCCGTTTACCTATTGTATGGCAATTGAAAAAATTGCAGGGATTGACATACCAGAGAGAGCCGAATATTTAAGGACGATTGCTGATGAAATCAAACGAATTTCATCACATCTGTTCAACGTTGGCCTGATTCCGCATATTATCGGTTTCGACTCACTTTTTATGCACGCTATGGAACTTAGAGAGACCATGCAGGATTTAAAGGAATCAATTTTCGGCAATAGGATGAATTTATCCGTCAATACTATTGGCGGGGTGAGATATGATATTTCTGACGAACAGGTACAGTATATCCTTAAAACTCTGGATAATTTAAAAAAACCACTAGAAGAAATAACTGGGATTTGCAAGTCTAATGCATCCATTCGTCGCCGTACTGAGGGAGTCGGTATCCTTCCCGAAGATAAAGCCATTGTTTATGGTGTAACAGGACCTGTAGCGAGGGGTTCAGGTGTTGCAAATGATGTTAGGGTGGATACCCCTTATGCAGCTTATGACAAACATAAGGTAAATGTAGTGACAAAGAAAAACGGTGATGTATTTTCAAGACAAATGGTTAGGCTGGGAGAAGCTGTTGAATCAATAAATATCATTGAGCAGTGTTTAAAGAACCTTCCTGACGGGCCAACCCGCTTGGATTATATGCCTGATATTCCAGTCGGCGAGGCTATTGCAAAATCGGAAGCTCCCAGGGGGGAATTAATCTATTACGCACGTTCAAACGGCACGGATATTCCCGAACGGATCAAATGGAGAGTCCCTACGTACCAGAACTGGGAAGCCCTTAATGTCATGATGCAAGGCTGCAAGATTGCGGATGTTCCTGTCGTGATAGGCAGTATCGACCCGTGCATTTCCTGTACCGAGAGATAAAAAATATGGATTTTTTATAGAAGGAGGTGCAGCAAGTTGCATGAACTAGCTATGGTAAGAAGTATTTATGAGGTAATAAATGAAAAGATCAAAGAGTTTGGTCTAAAAAAGGTGAAACAAGTCAAACTTATCGTTGGTGAATTGACCGGGGTTGAAGATATGACCATGAAATCCTGCTTTGAGATATATGTTCAGGCAACACCTGTAGAAGGAGCAAAACTCGTTATTGAGCGGGTTCCGGTTACTGTGCGGTGCCGAATATGTGGTAATGAATACGAAACTAAAATTCCATTTTCCGAATGTGATGTTTGCGGAAAAAAAAGTATCAAGGTTATTTCCGGGAAAGAATTATATATCGAAAGCCTGGATGTTGAGTAAAATTAATTACATATTCAGAAAAGGTGATAACGATGTGTGTTGCAGCTTTTGGTAAAGTTACAGAACTCATAGGAAAAAATGCACTAGTTAGTTTCAGGGGAGCGTTGAAGGAAGTTTCCGCTGCACTGCTTCCCAAGGTCAAAATAGGTGATACTGTTGTTGTTCATGCAGGCTTTGCAACCGAAATAGTCAAAGATCCTCAAAAGATTTATCGAGATGTAGTTGCTACAGACGCGTATGCTAGACAGCTACTTGACGGTATTGAAAAAGAAAATAAAAGGCTTCATGAGCGGGAATTAAAGATCATGAATTTTTGCGGTACCCATGAACATACCATTGTACAATACGCCCTGCGCGATCTTTTACCTCCCAATATACAATTAATAAGCGGTCCCGGCTGTCCGGTTTGTGTTACGCCTGAAGAAGAAATTGGCTTGGGGTTGAATCTAGCAAAAAGAAAAAATATTATTCTTACAACCTATGGCGATCTTTTAAGGGTACCGACAAGATGGGGCTCTCTAGAACAATTAAGGTATGAGGGTATAGACGTCAGAATGGTCTGCGATATCTCACAGGCTCTTAATATAGCAAAAACTACAAATTCAGAGGTGGTGCATTTCGCGGTAGGTTTTGAGACCACTGCCCCTGGTACGGCTTCAGTAATACAGGAGGCTGGAAATATAGAAAACTTCTCCATTATTTCTTCACATCGGATCACTCCTCCAGCAATGGAAGAAGTAATTTTGAATTCAAAAATGGATATATTGCTTTCTCCCGGACACGTAGCAATGGTTATTGGAACAACTCCTTTTGATGTCCTTGTAAAAAAATACGGGATACCTTGTGTTATAACCGGTTTTGAACCTGTTGACGTTTTACAGGCTATTCTGCAGGCAATGTATCATTTTGGTAAGGACGAGAATTCAGTAATAAATCAATATGAACGGGTAGTAAAAGAAAAAGGGAATATACTGGCACAAAACTTGATAAATGACACCTTTACCCTAAAGGATGCAAGTTGGAGAGGGGTAGGCATTTTGCCTCAGTCCCGCCTGGTATTAAAGAGCGAATACCGTAGGTTTGATGCCGAGGCTAAATTTGATATACAGCTACCTGAAATGGAAGGGGTAAAAAGCCAGACTTGCTTGTGCGGAGAGGTACTGAAAGGTTTGAAACCTCAAGCCTGCCCTAATTTCGGTAAAGAATGCACTCCTACAAATCCAGCAGGCCCCTGTATGGTTACGCAGGAAGGTGCTTGCAGCATCGCATATAAGAATCGTTCTATGATTCTAAATTAAAGCTGTGTTAAAGCTCAATGTTGATTTTTTGCACAATGTTGATTGGAGTGGAAGGCGCGAAGACTCCTGCGGGAGCAGCGGGACAGGTGAGACCCCGCAGGCGCTTTAGCGCCGAGGAGGCTCACCGCCCGCCCCTAAGGTGCGCGAAGCGCCTGGAACGGAAATCAACATTCTAGTTTAACCGAGCCTAAATTAAAGCTTGAGGATACAAAAAAGCTCCGTTTATTTAATCATTTTGCAAATCATATCAAGCTTGGAAATGAACGTACAGTCTACATAGATTGGGGAATACACTTTTATTATTACAAATGAGGAGAATAAGCAATGAGTGAGATAAAAGTTGTAACCAATATTTTAAAAGCAAACGATGAGATTAATTCCCTAAATAGAAAGAAGCTTGATGAAAAGAAAATCTATTTACTAAACCTGATGAGTTCACCCGGTTCAGGTAAAACAACGTTCCTTGAGAAAATTATATCCAAGTTAAAAGCGGATATTAAAATAGCTGTCATTGAAGGTGATCCTTATACAAGTTTGGATGCCCGAAGAATTGAAGCAAAGGGGGTGCCTGTTGTTCAGATTAACACCGGAGGAGCTTGCCATCTGGATGCTAACATGATTAGGAATGCAATGGATAACCTCAATCTTAACGAGATTGAACTGTTAATTGTTGAGAATGTTGGCAATTTGGTATGCCCCGCAGAATTTGATATTGGCGAAGATATCAAAATAACCGTAATGAGTACAACCGAAGGGACTTATAAACCCCTTAAATGTCCTTTGGCATTTGAAAAGTCGGGAGTCGTCATTCTAAACAAGATTGATTTGGTCGAGTATACCAACTTCGACAAGGTTGAATTTTATAAAAGTGTGAGATCCCTTAATGATAAGGCAATCATTTTTGAAACATGCTGTACTAAAGACTGGGGATTGGATGAACTATGCTTTTGGCTTAAAAATCAAGTAAAAGAAAAACAAAATTAAAATTTTACTAGTTTTGGATTATGTTGGGAGGTAGCTGATGTGAGATATGAAAGACAATTGATAATCCCACAAATCGGGCATGAAGGGCAGAAAAAACTGGAGCAAAGTACGGTTACGGTTATTGGTACGGGAGGGCTTGGTTCGCCTGTGCTTACCTATCTTACCAGTGCTGGGGTCGGGACAATCCGAATCTTTGATGATGATGTTGCTTCGGAATCCAATCTAAACCGACAGTTTTTACATAACACGGAAGACGTAGGAAAGCTAAAAACTCTATCAGCAAAAGAAAAATTATCGCAGCTAAATCCGAACGTTAATTTAGTTCTATTCAATATCAGACTGGAAACGGAAAACGTAGAAGAATATATCGCCGGTTCAGATGTGGTGGTCGATTGTGTTGATAATATAGCTACAAGAATGACTGTTGCCCGTGCCTGTATTAAACTAAACATTCCGCTTGTAGAAGGCGGTGTTTACGGGTTTTCTGGATATGTAATGGATATTGGAAGAGAATTTCCTTGCCTATCTTGTCTAGGTTTTGACAATGTGATCCCAAAAACGCCAATCCCTGTTTTGGGGGTTACAGCGGGAGTCATTGGCTGCATGCAGGCAAACGAGTGTATAAAACTTCTTTTAGGAATCGGTGAGCCTCTTTACGGACGTATGCTAAGTTATGACGGACTAAGAGGTACTTGGGATGAAATTCTAGTAAAAAAAGCAGACGACTGTCCAGTTCATGGAAATAAAGAAATAGATGGCGGCATAAAATTATGAACGATGCTTATAACAGAAAAATAGATTATTTACGTATTTCAGTGACAGACAGATGTGATCTTCGTTGTAAATACTGTATGCCGGAGGGTAGTGTTAAGTCTCTTGCACATAAGGATATTCTTTCTTACGAGGAAATTCTACGAATAGCAGAATGCAGCGCTCGTCTTGGTGTAAGACGCATTAAAATTACCGGTGGGGAACCACTGGTACGCTCTAATGTAATAGATCTTATTGTAAAGCTTAAGAAAGTTCAGGGTATTGAAAAGGTAACGTTGACTACTAATGGAACCCATTTGTCCGAATTTATCGATGCGCTGTCTGAGGCAAAAATCGATGGCATCAATATTAGTTTAGATACATTAAATCTAGATCTTTATGAAAAAATTACTGGAAGAAACTCATTGCATAAAGTTTTCGAAGGAATTCAAAAGGCACTTGAGTACCCGAATATTAAACTCAAAATCAACTGTGTGCCCATGGGAATACCCGAGCAAAATCTAGTAGAAGTCGCCGGACTTGCGAAGAACAATCCTGTCCATGTCCGTTTTATTGAAATGATGCCAATCGGGTTGGGAAGGAATTTTCCCTTTAAGAGTGAAACAGATACCATGCGAGAATTGGAGCAGGCTTATGGAACCCTTGTGCCTTTTGATCAGGTTTTGGGGAATGGGCCTTGCCGCTATTATAGTATTTCAGGCTTTCAAGGTAAAATTGGATTTATTAGTTCCATGAGCCACAAATTCTGCGACAGCTGCAATAGAGTGAGGCTATTAGCGGACGGGAAGTTAAAGACTTGCTTACAGTATGATATCGGTACAAATCTGAAAGAGATCATAAGGGACGGAAAATCCGATAGGGAATTGGAAGCTGTGATTTTACAAGCACTTAAGAACAAACCTCTTGAACACCATTTTACAGAAGAGTTTGTTATCGAGAGGGAAAGCAAGCCTATGTTCCAAATTGGCGGGTGAGGTAAAAATTTACGTAAAGAAGTCTCGAAGAAAATCTTAAGCCTATTTTTGGCATTTGGACACCCTTTATTAGAGCATAATATGTCGCTTTTAAAGCGACCATTTCTTATCGTCTCTTTGTTATCCTAAATTTATCAAAGAACGGAGGATGATAAGGATGAAGAAGAATTTAACGGAGTTAGTGTTTATTTTGGATAAAAGTGGGTCAATGGCCGGGCTTGAAGCAGACACGATTGGTGGATACAATTCTATGCTTAAAAAGCAGCAAAAGGCTGAAGGAGAAGCTTTTGTCACCACAGTATTATTCAATCATGATTATGATTTATTGCACGACCGAATCAATGTAAGAGGCATAGCTCCTATTACCGAAGAAGATTATGAAGTGGGCGGCACAACTGCCTTACTTGATGCAATCGGTTTAACCATCCAAAAAATCATTAATGTGCAAAAGAGAACGAGTGAGCCTGAACGGGCAGATAAGGTTCTATTCGTCATTACAACGGATGGAATGGAAAATGCCAGCAGTGAATATAAGGCGGATAAAATCAAAGCAATGGTTAAGCATCAAAAAGAAAAATACGGCTGGGAGTTCATATTCCTTGGTGCAAATATTGATGCCATTTCAACTGCTGCACAATTTGGAATTGACGAGGGCTTTGCCGTTGACTACCATGCAGACAACATTGGAACAGAATTAAACTTTCAAGCTGTAAACGAGGTTGTCATGAACCTTAGAAGCGGAAAGAAAATTGACCGGAGCTGGAAGGAAGAAATCGAACGGGATCATAATCGGCGACCTAGAAACTGATAATTGTAAAGGAACTTGAAAGTTAAGTTCCTTTTTTTATGGACACTATTATCTTTACTTGTCTTAGTACGAGAATAATCGATATGACATAGAACTATGAAAAAATGGTAAAATGGTTGATATATCAAATATAGGAAACATAAATTGGAAAGGCTGATTTCTTAAATGCCGAATGACAATTTGAATAAAAGTCTGAATACACTTCGAAAAATATACTCCGACAATCTTTCTGTAACTTTAATTGCGGAAGACATAATTTCTTGTTCCATTGATGATGATACTGAAAAAATAAAAGCCAAAATGGAAGAATTGGATTTTGATTATTTTGGCGTTGAATCCAGTGGGAAAATGATTGGTTATATTATTAAACATGAATTGGAAGATCTATCAATATCGAATTATGTTCATTATTTTTCAATGGAAGATCTCGTTTCAGAATCTACTTCTCTAATAGAATTGTTACAAATTTTAAAAGAAAAACACCCTATTTTTATTTTAGAAAAGAATCAAGTATGCAAATTAATTACGGTTGCTGATTTACAAAAGCAACCCATTCGCATGTTGGTGTTTGGCTTAATCTCTTTGTTGGAAATGGAATTAGTCCAATTGCTTAAGAAGGTCTATCCCGATGGAGAATGGAAAAGCTGTTTAAGTGAAGGAAGAATGACGAAAGTATTTCAGGTTTATGAAACAAGAAAGCTGAAAAACGAGGGATTGGGAGTCATTGAATGTTTACAGCTTTCAGATAAAGGAACCATCATCAAAAAAACACCACAACTTTTGGAAAAGCTAGGCTTTGAATCTAAGAGTGATGTCGCACAGTTCTTCAAATCAATCGAAGAATTGCGAAATAATACAGCACATTCTCAGGAATATGTTTATGAAGATTTTAATGATTTCCTTGAGCATATTAGTCGAGTGGAGAAAATATTGAATTTGATTTAGATTTAGCAATACTGAAAATATAGTTCGATTCAATGATAAGTTAACAATGTAGTGAAGAAAGTGCCACGTATCACCCAAACACCGGTCTAAGCTAGATAAAAAGGATAGATAAATTTGTAGATACTCACTTTATCTATCCTTTTTTTTTGCCCTAAATTGGTCAATGTTCTTTACTACTAATCATAAAACTATGCTTTTTTTGAAAATAGACTTGCTAGTCCTGAGGTTGCTTCATAGGGAAATAGGATCGTGCTATTTTTTTCTGCAGCGATTTCTGTCATGGTTTGGAGCATACGTAATTGCATAGCGGCGGGCTGTTTGCTAATTACTTCTGCTGCCTCGGACAGCTTTTCGGCTGCTTCGAATTCTCCTTGTGCGGCAATTACCTTAGCAACCCTCTCGCGTTCTGCCTCAGCCTCTTTTGCCATTGCACGTCGCAGTCCTTCAGGAAGGTCCATCGACCGGATTTCTACCCCGGTGACCTTTATTCCCCATGGTTCTGTAACTTGATCCAACTCTTTCCGAAGTAAATCATCCAATTTTTTTTGTTTGGTCAGCATTTCCTGCATGGTGTGAGCACCCAAGTTGGAACGAAGAATGGTCTGAGCTAATGTCCCTGTGGCTTTTCGATAGTCCTCAACATCAAGAAGGGCTTTTTGAGCGTTAACGACTTGGTAGTAGACAACTGCATTCAAGGTTACTGGAACACTGTCCTTTGTGATAATATCTTGATTTTCAACATTTTCAACTCGAATACGCATATCAATTTTACCGACACTTTCAATAAAAGGTATTACCAAATGAAAGCCTGGCTCAAGTGAACGATTATAACGTCCTAATCGAAGTACAACAGCTTGCTGATACTGTTGAACAATTCGAATGGAAATAATAAAAATAACAACAATAAAAAATAGAATGATAAGAAGAATATTCAAATACATAAAGGTCATCTCCCTCTAATTGAAAAACCTAAATTACTATTTTGTTAATAGTAATTTACTAAGATTTTCTCTATAGCTGAAACATGTCACCTTCTTGAGTAGTTCCCCATGCTTGTAATAAATCGCAGTATTTTTTACTTTTTATTGGACGGTCCATATAATCCCTCCCTAAAATTATTCTACCAAATTAAATGAAAAATAACTTGTTTCCGATAGTAAGGATTAAGGATAAGTTATATAGGTAGCATCTACAGTGGCAATCAGATCAAGATAGGAGCCGTATTGAATCTATCCACCTTTATTTATTTTTATATTGTAAATATGCAGGAAAAATTCCTCTTTAGGTCGAATTTTTAGACC
This sequence comes from Bacillus sp. 1NLA3E, assembly GCF_000242895.2. Lineage (NCBI taxonomy): Bacteria > Bacillati > Bacillota > Bacilli > Caryophanales > Bacillaceae > Bacillus > Bacillus sp. 1NLA3E. The sequence continues at coordinate 2,501,515 of NC_021171.1, read as the reverse complement.
AAAAAGGGAGGAAAAAGCTATGGGATATATGGAGAAAGAATTGACTGATTTACAAAAAGGTACTATCTACACCACAGAAGAAATTGCCAGTATAGTTAACAACAAAAAAGATGCAATGTTTTTGTGTGATGATACCCCATATTTTCAAAAAGGAGATACCTCATCCTCCTATTTTGTGAAGAATAAAATTGAAACTTTTATCCACCGAAATGATGGAGGATCCTATTTCATCCCGAGCTCAAAACAATTAATTTATATCTTAACAAAGTGTAAGTAAACGATTCTAGCACCAAGTAACTTTACGATTTAAAAAAATGGCTTTGTTAATGCTCAATATCGATTTTTTGCACAATGTTGATTGGAGTGGAAGGCGCGAGACTCCTGCGGGAGTAGCGGGACAGGTGAGACCCCGCAGGAGCTTTAGCGACGAGGAGGCTCACCGCCCGCCCCGCGGAAAGCGAAGCGCCTGGAACGGAAATCAACATTCTAGTATAACAGAGCCAAAAAAATAAATGACCTAAATTATTCCTCGAAATCAGCCAATTTTATTTTTGTAAACTGATTAATTTAAAACATCTAAAGTACTTTTCAGATTAAATGAAACAAAAAACCAGATTCTTATTTCAGAATCTGGTTTTAATATGTATGGGCTGCTAGCCTCGTTTTGATTGCATGCTTCCCATTACAGAATTTCTATTTCTACATTTTTAGGATAATCTCATCTTAAAATCTTGATAGCCAAATTCGCGTACGACCCTACAATCTCCATCTTTATCTTGAATGGCGATGGCTGGTAATGGCATTCCGTTAAACGTAGTGTTTTTGACCATCGTGTAGATCGCCATATCACCAAAAACTAATCGATCTCCACTCTTTAACGGTTGATCAAAAGTATAATCTCCGATGACATCGCCTGCAAGACAGGTTTGACCACCAAGTCGATACATAAATGGCTTCTCTCCAACCTCGCCTGATCCAAGAAGGGGAGGGCGATAAGGCATTTCTAACACATCAGGCATATGACAAGATGCAGAAGTGTCAAGAATCGCAATATCCATATGGTTTTGCAGCGTATCAAGAACAGTCGTAATCAGATAACCTGCATTGAGTGCAACCGCTTCTCCTGGCTCAATATATACTTCTAAATCATATTTGTCTTGCATTCTTTTAATACAAGCTTCTAATCTTGGGATATCATAATCTTCTCTTGTAATATGATGACCGCCGCCAAAGTTGATCCATTCCATTTTGGATAGGTATGCTCCGAACTTTTCTTCGACAGCCTGAAGAGTTGTGTCTAAATCGTCAGAGTTTTGCTGACAAAGGGTGTGAAAGTGTAGTCCTGAAACACCGTCTAGCAAATCGGGACGAAAATTCTCTATTGTTACACCGAAACGGGAGCCTGGTGCACAAGGATTATAGATGTCATGCCCAATTTGGGTCGAGCATTCAGGATTGATGCGCAAGCCAACTTTTTTGCCGGCTTGAAGTGCTTTATCTTTAAATTTATCCAGCTGTGAGAAGGAATTAAAGATTATATGATCACAAATGGATATAATTTCGTCGATTTCATCCTCACGATAGGCAGGGGCAAAGACATGATTTTCTTTGCCCATTTCCTCGTAGCCAAGACGTGCCTCGTATAAGCCACTTGCAGTCGTCCCACTTAAATACTTCCCAATAAGAGGGTACATTGAATACATTGAAAATGCTTTTTGTGCTAAAACAATCTTACATCCTGTCCGTTCCATGACTCCGTTCAGGATTTTGAGATTTTTTTCTAGAAGACTTTCATCCACTACATAACAGGGCGTTGGTAACTCATTAAACCGCATCTTAAACAATATGCTCCGGTTCTTTAACATTTGTCGGCTCTGAATCCACTAGTTCTGGATTAAAGCTTTCTTTCCATGGAAGTCCCCATTTGTTTAATGCATCCATAAATGGATCTGGATCAAATTCTTCAATATTAAATACGCCCGGTTTATTCCATGTTCCATTCATCAACATCATTGCACCAATCATAGCAGGAACGCCTGTTGTATAAGCTACTGCCTGTGAGCCTACTTCTTTATAGCATTCTTCATGGTCACAAACATTGTATACATAATACGTTTTATCTTTTCCGTCCTTTTTACCTTGGAAAATACAACCTATGTTTGTTTTTCCCTTAGTTCTTGGACCAAGGGAAGAAGGATCTGGTAATACAGCTTTCAAAAACTGAAGTGGAATGATTTGTTTACCTTCATATTCAATTGGCACAATAGAAGTCATTCCCACATTTTCAAGACATTTTAGGTGAGTAAGGTAACTTTGGCCAAATGTCATGAAGAAACGAATCCGCTTAATTCCAGGAATGTTTAGAGCAAGAGATTCAATTTCTTCGTGGTGCAACAAATACATATCTTTCTCGCCAATTTCTGGGAAGTTGTAAACACGCTTAATTTCCATTGGTTCAGTCTCGATCCATTCACCATTTTCCCAATAGCTTCCTTTGGCAGAAACCTCACGGATATTGATTTCAGGATTGAAATTCGTTGCAAAAGGGTAGCCATGATCCCCAGCATTACAGTCAAGAATATCGATATATTCGATTTCATCAAAATGATGTTTAAGAGCATGGGCTGAAAATACACTTGTTACACCTGGGTCAAAGCCGCTACCTAAAAGGGCTGTAATCCCAGCCTTTTCAAAACGCTCGCGGTAGTCCCACTGCCATTTGTATTCAAATTTTGCCGTATCTTCCGGCTCATAGTTTGCTGTATCCATATAGTTTGTTTTTGTTGCTAGACAAGCATCCATGATCGTTAAATCTTGATATGGTAAAGCTAAGTTCATCACGATATCTGGTTTAACCTCTTCAATTAGAGCAATTAACTCATCCACATTATTTGCATCAACTTGTGCAGTTGTAATTTTTGTTTTACCACCATCTAGTTTGGCTTTTAAGGCATCACATTTGGATTTTGTACGACTTGCGATACAAATCTCTTCAAATACTTCACTATTTTGAACACATTTATGGATGGAAACTGATGCGACTCCACCACAACCAATAATAAGTGCTTTTCCCATTTTCTTATCTCCTTATAAATAGATTTTGCCAAGCAAAGAGGAATTCCGCAATAATCTGACTAGTGGTTCATCAACTACTAATGATGTCTGTAGGAAAAAGATTACTGTCATAACGCCTCAAAAACTATTTTTTTACACAAAAAAAGCAAGTGTAAAACGCATAGTCGCGCACAACACTTGCTTTAGATATAATCATCAATATTAAAAAAGGAAGTATATACACGACTTAAGGTCATGTGCATACGTCTACCATAACAGCGCAAAGACATAATGGCAGAAAGCTCTTTAATATTCAACATATATCATAATTTGATCAGAGTCTATATAGCAAATAATTACTTTTACCACTCTTATTGACCGTTTCACAAGTTGTGTGCATATGCACTGGTTGTAAAGTAACCAACTTATAAAATTTGAGCTTTTAACTCAATCAATAAGGCAACTAAAGTTGCCAATCGGCATTTGACCCGGCTGTCCGTATGGCCTTGACTTCCAAAAGAAAGTGGTCAAAATTATCTGCATGGAAAGACTCAAAATATGTTGAACAATAGCCTTCCAATTTATGCTTCTTTATAGTATCAGCATATAATCCAAATAGCAATAAAAAAAACAAAAAATATTGTCGTAAATTTTAACTTGCGAATTAATTCATAGGTAGTATCGTTTTATTTGTTGGAAAATGCCTTTGTTTCCTTTATACATTATGTGCATTAATCATCTTAATCCTTGCATTTCCTATTCTTAAATAACACAATAAATATGAATAAGGAATGGAAGAAAGGTAACTTTATACTTTTTTAAGGAGTTTATTCTACATGCTAATTCAATGTACAAAAAAATTGTTAGAGCAGCTTAAGCTTAACCCTGAGTCAGAAGTAGAGGGTGAGGCATTATTTTCATGGCATGCAAATTTAATTACTTTAAATCGGAGAAAAACTGTTGTCCTTGTTAATGATCAAAATCGGTATACCGTCGTTTTGTATGGGTTAAAAGCGAAGGATTTTAATAAAATTAATGAAATCGTCGTTGGAGGAATCCGTGAAACATTCCGTGAAGAAGGAATAAAAGATGGAGTAATTGAGAAGTATCTTTTTCAATCCAAGAAGCTCATTTTTGCGAAAACAAAGAATCGTACATCTGTGGCAAGAATGAATAAGGCCTGTGAAAATGTTTATTATTTTGAAGAGCTGTTGGATAGTCATTCAATTATTAATTCAGAGATGGGAGTACGGATTAGCAGTATATTGGTTGGGGATGGGAAGAATAGCTATATTCTTCCAAATGAAGAGATGTATAAGGATCTTGAGAATTTCGCTGGGGAAAAGATTTTTAGTACAAAGGCAGTACAATTGAAAGTCAATCTAAAACTTGAGGAGAATCAGGTTTGGCGGAGAATCATTGTTCCTTTAAATAGATCATTTGAGGAGCTGCATGAAATTATTCAAAAAGCTTTTGGATGGAGGGATTATCATCTCCATGAATTCTATATTTATGAGAGTACAATTTCTGGAATTGACTTATCCACCAATCATCCCACCTATCTTGAAGCTGGGTATAGACCTATTTTAAATATTGTTTGCAGCGATGAGGCATTTGAATATCCTAATGATGTTGAAATGATCCTTGAAAAAGGCATCCGGCTATCAGACTATTTACCAACATACAAAAAATTGAAATACAATTATGATTTTGGGGATAATTGGCAGCACGTAATTGAAGTGGAAAAAACGATTGACGATTATGATCAACCTTATCCTATTTGTCTTGAGGGAGAAGGGAATACTCCACCAGAAGATGTTGGTGGAGAGGGTGGGTATGAAGAATTTCTTGAAATACTAGCTAATCCAGAGCACTCAGACTATCAACATACGGTCAAATGGGGTTTATCGCAGGGTTATGCTGATTTTGACATTGCGTGCGTGAACAGGGTTCTTAAAAGAAAATAATTATTAATGAAAACTGGGATTCCAACTTAGTTGAATATATTGGGTAATTTTGTAGCAAAATATCTTCTATATAAATGCTTTCCGCTAAAGGAGAGAATATTAATGAAGATTGCTTTTAATTTATTGCGGCAAACAGAGCGATATCATTATGATGATCCTACCTGTGGTGTTTTAATAGATACATTCCGAAATGGAAGTCACTGGCACGCAGTCGCTATTGCAGAAAACGCTGAATGGTATTGTCATAATGGTTTTGGTGAAACAAAAGAGCAGGCAGTGAAGGAAGCTGTAATAGGGGTATTAAACCTTGTTAAAAATCGGGATTTATAGTACAGGTAATCATTAGAAAAGCTCAAACCCTGAAGACTATAGGGTTTGAGCTTTTTTGGGGATTTAGGGTAGAATAGGAAAACTTGGAATCATATCACTAACGATTAATAGCCAACTTCGACCGATGCAATAACTATGTACATCAAATCATTTTTATCGCCTTTTTCCTCGAGGACAATCCCACTTGTTGTCAACATTCCTCCATCCATAACTTCCACTGTTACTTGGCCATATGGCAAAGCTTCTTTTACGGCATCAAAATCAAGTTTCTCTTTATCACAAGGTACAGCTAGTTTTACATTAACTTTCATATTATCTAAACTGTTTCCAGGTAATACAGAACGAATACCCGGCATCGAATTGTAGTGAATGGCATTTTTTATGGCTCGAATGGCTGCAGTTGTTACATTTTGACCGTGGACATCAATTCCCATCCCTGTTTCAATAAACATGATTTTTTCCATTATTAAATTCATCTTCCTTTCATTTGGCTTTTTCCATTTTCTATACCTTATTATATGGTTATGTTAACATAAAACATTGGAAGAAGCAGGGATTGAAGGATTGGGTATGACTCCTTTTTGCAAGTTCCTAAGAAACACAGAAATCGCATTAGGATGGGGAAGGACTATTGTTCACTAATTTCGAAATGCTAATTAATGGTTAAGCATTCTTCATAATAATTGTATCTAATGTATTTGCCACTGTCTGGCAGTAATCTGCGATATTTTCAAGCTCCTCATAAATTCCTTTATATTGAATAATACGAATAGGGTCTTTTTCTTTGGAAAACAAATGAGTAATAGCTTCCCGTAAAATGCCATCACACTTTGATTCTAATTCTTTAATTTTCATTACATGGTCTCGTATGGAAAGCAATTTCTTTGATGCTAATAATTGTACTGCTTCCCCAATTTCAGCAGTACAATTGCGGATTGCACCTACAAACCTAAGCATATATTCATCTGCATTTACAATTGAATACATTTCAAACAGAGCTGCGGTATGCTCAAACCCGTCTAAAACATCATCCATACTCATCGTAAGAGATAAAATATCTTCACGTTCAATGGAAGTGATGAAGACATTATGCAAATCTCTAGTAACTTCACTCACCAAAGAATCTCCCTTTAATTCATATTCCTTTATATTTTCAAAGAATATTTTAAGATCACTTACATTTTTTAATTTATAGTCTGCAAAATAATTTGCACTTTCGTGTAAATTTAAAGACATGGTCATTAAATAATTAAGAAACTTATCCTGTTTTTTCAATGGCATAAAAAATCCTCCGCTTTGTCTTATTATGTTTATAAAAATATAAACTTAATATTTCCATATTGTACAAAGCAATACATAAGTAGTGGTAAACTAATGACAGGAGGGGACTTACCCATTTTTTCATTAGAAGTATAATTATTAAATAGATATAATTCTAATTTTTCGGAAAACAGATTGACATATTTGAACGAACAGTGGTATAAACACAATAAGCTTTTAATTACATACCTGAAAAATAGTTGTAAATATTATATTGATAAAAGTGGTATAAAAGGGGGAAATGACGAATATGGAAAATCGTTGCAAAATATTAGACTGTACTATCCGTGATGGAGGTTTGGTTAACAATTGGAATTTCAGTGTTGAATTTGTTCAGGATTTGTATAATGGCTTAAGCGAAGCCGGTGTTGAATACATGGAAATTGGCTACAAAAATTCAGCCAAGCTTCTAAAAGCTACAGAACCCAATCCGTGGAGATTTCTTGACGATAACGTCCTGAAAGAAATTATCCCTGAGAAGAAGTTCACGAAGCTTTCTGCTCTAGTTGATATTGGACGTGTTGATCCTAATGACATCCTTCCACGTGAGCAAAGTGTTTTAGATATGATTCGAGTAGCGTGCTATGTTCGCGAAGTGGATAAAGGCTTGGAGCTTGTCCAAATGTTCCATGATTTAGGTTATGAGACTACGCTTAACATTATGGCTTTATCTAGTGTACCTGAGCATCAGCTAATTGAAGCATTTGAAATGGTAAAAGAAAGTCCTGTTGATGTTGTTTATATAGTTGACTCCTTTGGAAGCTTAGATCCTGGTGATATTGAGCACCTTGTGAAAAAGTTCCATGCGATGATTCCTAACAAACAGCTTGGAGTTCATACACACAATAATATGCAGTTAGCATTTGCCAACACTTTAACGGCGTTGAAAAATGGGGTTACTTACCTTGATTCGTCTGTTTATGGTATGGGGCGTGCGGCTGGGAACTGTCACACCGAGCTTCTCGTTAGCTACATTCCAAAAACAAGCTATGAACTTAAACCGGTTCTTGGTGTAATTGAAAAGCATATGCTAGAAATGCGACAAAAGTGGGAGTGGGGTTATATCATTCCTTATATGATCTCAGGAGTACTGAATGAACATCCCCGTGTTGCCATGGCATATCGTAATAGCGACGATCGTGACAAATTCGTTGATTTCTATGATAGTGTAACATCACCTGAAGTCTCTGTGGCTACAGCATCGAAATAGTTAGCGCACAAAAGTTGCTCTAGTGATTAGGGCACAAAAAAGTTCTTGTAAGCAAATTAAAGGTAAAAGCCTTCATATATTTGAGGGCTTTACCTTTTTTTAGTTTGTTCCAAAACTCTAGCAAAATTAAAAATGAATTATGATGAACGAGGGAAAGGAAGTATATTGTTATGATTAGTATTGTTATACCTGGGTTTGGTGATATTGACATAAAAAATTTAATTTTAGATTTTAACGGAACCATAGCAAAAGATGGATTTTTAATTAAGGGTGTTGTCGAATTAATTAAAAGGGTTGTCCAATCCGTTGAAATATATGTCATAACTGCTGACACATTTGGCAGTGTTGCAAATGAACTGAAGGATCTTCCGGTGAAAATTATTCCAATGGAGACACATGATGAAAGAAACGAAAAGCTAGCACTAGTAAAAAATCTTGGCTCTAAAGGAACAGTTTCTATCGGAAATGGAGGGAACGATGAGTGGATGCTTAAGGAATCACTAATAGGTATATGTATAATAGGGCAGGAAGGCTGTTCAACGAAGGCGCTCCATAGTGCTGATTTAGCAATAACTGATATAAAAAACGCCCTGGAGTTATTTATTTTTACCAAAAGATTAAAAGCAACCTTGAGATTCTAAATAATTGGCTATGTTAAAGCTAAATGTTGATTTTGCTCACCAGGGCAGGAATGCAAAAGTTTTAAGACGTAAAAACGGAGAAAGAATGAAGTAGTACAAGAAAAATAAGTATAAAGATAAATGGAGATTGGGTTAAGATGGTAGTATAACTTTTGGGAGGGTATTAATGATAAAAATTTTGGCTGATTCGACATGTGATTTATCAAATACTGTACTTAAATTATTCGATATAAGCTTAGCTCCATTAACAATAAATATAGATGGGAAAATCTATAAAGATAGGGTAGATATTGAACCAAATGACTTCTATGAAATGATGGAGGGGTTATCTGAGTTTCCCACCACAGGTACACCAAGTCCAACAGAATACTTAGAAATAATGATTAAGGCCGTTAAGGACGGATTCAAGGAAGTATTATGTATATGTATGTCAAGTGGAACGAGTGGGGCATATCAATCTGCTGTAATAGCAAAAGATTATTTCTATGAGGGCAACCCAGATTCAACAGTAAAAATACATGTAGTTGACTCAAAATGTATGAGCCACGGAAGTGGTTGGTTAGTAATGAAAAGTGCAATGATGCGGGAACAAGGAGTTTCCTTTGAAGAAATTGTCGAATTTATCGAGAATTGTAAAACAAATGTAAAACATTTTTTATCTGTTGACGATTTAAATCATTTAATAAAGAGTGGTAGACTCACAAATGCAAGTGCATTTATAGGTAAGATTTTAAATCTTAAGCCAATAATGTCTATGAGGAACGGAAAAGGAGCAATAGTTGCAAAGGAAAGAGGTTGTAAAAGAGTACTTAAGCATTATGTTCATGAGTTTATTAAACGAAATGATAAAGAAATTACGGAATTTGTAATAATTGGATATACATCTGATATAAAAATTGCTGAAACTCTAAAAGAAAAAATTGAAATAGAAACGGATTTTTCGGGGGATATCTATATTATGCAAATGGGAGTTTCTGTAGGAACCCATGTTGGCTTAGGGGCCATTTCTATGTTTTTCGTAGAAAAGCGGGACAATCAGTACAAAAATCTATCATAAAGAAACGGAACCTGTTGCTAAATATAAAAGGATAGATTAAGTAGATGGTTCTCACTTTATCTATCCTTATTACTTGTCAAAATCAAAGGCATCCGAAGTACAACAGCTTGCTGGTACTGTTGAACAATTCGAATGGACAGTATAAAAATAACAACCATTATAAAAAGGATTAAAAGAATAATATTCATCCACATTAAAATCAACTCCCTAATGGTAATAATTCTAACAATCTATAATCATATTTTAATCTATTTTGTATGGTAAAACAATGAATCTTAACCAGTTTGTGGAACTATGTTATTATTAAAAAACAACATTTCCAGTGATTGAACCCACTGATCACCGTGATATGGCGGAGCAAATACTCTATTTGATCAAATGAATATTAATACGACATAAGTAAAAACTAAAATGGCTGTCTTGTGCAGATTTTATTAAAAGAAAAACTGAGATAAAAAAAGGCAAAAGATAGAAGGGGGATACGATGACAAAGAGAAATGAATCTGGATGGAACTTTGACAACAGTTATGCTCGTCTTCCAAAGTTATTATTTAGTAACCACACCCCAACTCCTGTACATTCACCGGAGTTGATCATACTGAATTCTTCGTTAGCAACATCCCTTGGATTGAACGGAGAAGTGCTGCAAAGGAAAGAAGGCATAGCAACGTTTGCTGGTAACCAGATTCCCGAAGGAGCTTCTCCTATTGCACAAGCTTATGCTGGGCATCAATTCGGTCATTTTACCAAGTTAGGGGACGGCCGGGCATTGCTTATTGGCGAACAAATCACTCCGAAAGGTGATAGGTTTGATATTCAGCTTAAGGGTTCTGGTAGAACGCCATATTCTCGTGGGGGTGATGGTCGAGCGTCACTTGGACCGATGCTACGAGAATACATCATCAGCGAAGCCATGTATGCGCTGGGTATTCCTACTACCCGTAGTTTAGCCGTAGTGACTACAGGTGAGTCCGTAATCCGCGAAACCGCACTTCCTGGTGCAATTCTGACCCGCGTTGCTACCAGTCATCTGCGCGTTGGAACCTTCCAATTTGTTGCAAAATGGGGCACGATTGAGGAACTCCAAGCCCTGGCTGATTATGCATTGCAACGGCATTTTCCATATGTTGAAGCTGATGAGAGTCGGTATCTTTCGCTGCTTCAGGGAGTGATCAAACGTCAGGCAGAGTTGATTGCAAAATGGCAATTGGTTGGTTTTATTCACGGGGTGATGAACACCGACAACATGACCATTAGTGGGGAAACTATCGATTATGGTCCTTGCGCCTTCATGGATACCTATGAACCTGCAACGGTGTTCAGTTCTATTGACAGAGAAGGTCGCTATGCTTATGGTAATCAGCCGTATATTGCTGGGTGGAATCTAGCACGTTTTGCTGAGACCATTTTGCCACTGCTGCATGAGAATCAGGATCGGGCAATCGAACTTGCTCAGGACGCGATGTCAAATTTTAACGAGTTATTTCAATCGAACTGGTTCGGGGGTATAAGAGCAAAATTAGGATTATTTAACGTAGAGCCACAAGATGAAGCCCTTATCGAAGACCTCCTCAGTATGATGCAAAAGTATCGCGCAGACTATACCAACACCTTCCTATCATTAACTTATGATAAGACTGAGGATTCGGTCTTGTCAGGCACCGAAGAATTTAAACAGTGGTATGAGAGGTGGCAGACGAGACTAACAAGGCAGGAGGACTCGAAAGATTTTTCTTCTCAGTTGATGAAGAACAGTAATCCTTCCGTAATTCCTCGGAACCATCAGGTAGAAGCGGCACTTGAAGCTGGAGTGAAACAGGGAGACTCCAGTGTAATGGAGGAACTTCTTGATGTTCTATCCGACCCATACGCTTACAGCCCTGAAAAGATTGATTACTGCAAACCACCTGAGCCATCAGATAAACCTTATCGAACCTTCTGCGGAACGTGATAATGAACACAGCTTTATTTAAAGAAAGGCTGTGTTTGGAGCGGAAGGTGCGAGACTCCTGTCCCGCGGAAAGTAGTACCTGGAGCGGAAATCAACAGACAAGGTTTTAAAAAAAGAAATTAGGTAAAATCCAAAAAACACTCTTCAATTATTTATTGGCGAGTGTTTTTTGGATTTTGATGTTTAAAAATTGCTAGATTCTAAAAATAACGTAATGAACTAAAGTAAGAAAAACTAAAAACGTAAAGTTATAAATACTGAACTTAATTAAATACATTTTACTATCTTGTGGGTTTGCTTGAATGAATAGTTTATAGGAGATCACACTGGCTAATGATGCAACAATTGTTCCAAGTCCCCCTAAATTCACTCCTAATAATAACGGTTTCCAGTCTGTTGTAAAGTGAGAAAGAAGGATTGAAGCAGGGACATTGCTGATCAATTGACTTAAAAAAATCGAACTAAAAAATACGGAAGTGCTGTCTTTTAGGTTTGCACTTGCAAATGCGTGTACTGCATTTGTATTCGATATATTCCCAATGAAAATAAAAAAACTTAAAAAGGTAATTAGCAGCAGATAATCAATTTTAAGTAGTAAATTCCGATTCAATAGCACAACTGTTATTAGCGTAATCATTAACCCAATTTGATAACTTATTAATCCTAAAATGGAAGCTATAATGACCGCCAATACTATGCCCCAAATCAATGCTTCCTTTCGATTCACTATTGAAATAGTAGGAAGCTCTACTTTAAGTTCACTTTTTGGAAGTCTTTTAATGGAAAAATACATCAATCCGATTCCAAGTACAGCTATTAAAAGGATGGTTGCAAAAAATGCCATAGGCTTAATTCCATAATAAGAATAGATAAACAAATTTTGTGGATTTCCCATTGGAGTTAGGCTGCTGCCGATATTTGCAGCAACTGTTTGGAGAATAATGGTCTCCATCATTTTCATGTTTGTCTTTTTACTAATAATTAAAGTTAAAGGTACAAAAGTAAGTAAGGCAACATCGTTCGTTACGAACATCGAGCAAACAAAACAAAGAGAAATGAGAATAGCGGATACTGTTCTGCTATTATTGCATTTATTTAATATTGTAATGGCAAATTTGTCTAAGAGTTTAAGCTCCTCAAAGGCCTTGATAGCAATCATTAGATTAAATAAACTGACCATAACCTTAGGGTTAATATATTCAAGCTTGGGAGTATGAAGGAAACAGCTTGCGATTGCAAGTATAAGGGAGATGGTAAACACCATGTCTTTTTTTAGAAAATCAAATTTCAAATTTATTCTTTTATTATTTTGAATGATTACATATTCTTTCACTTTATAGCCTCGCCAATCTATGTTTGGTAGAAATTAACTAAAAACTTGGTATTCTCCTAAAAGGTTTTTTTTTAATAGATTAAGGAAAACACCATAAATTACATTAAATATAAAAGAAGTCGATGTCAACCATGCTTTTTAGTCAGGAATTTTTAATAGAGTGGGAAATGTTGGGGAAAATTAACAAAAATAACAAAAAATAATTTTACAATAATAAATTGAAAAAAGAATAAAATGTGTTATACTCTAATAGTAAATGTGTTATGTTCTTGTGAGAAAATCATTTAATGTGTTACACTTTTGAAAGCGTTATATTATTTACGAGGTCTTTACATTTATTAAATTAATGAGGGGGATTTATCATGTCAAGTATTGCAGTCGTAAAACAAGGGACTATTGTTTGTCAGGTATGTGGAAAAGAAATTGGAGCAGTAGAAAATGTAGATAGTGTTAAAACATGGTACGGTATTTGCCATGAATGTGTCATTAAAAAGAAAAAATAATAACCTATATTTTTGATCCAACATTATAAATATGAAAAATATAATAATTTTTAGATCGACCTAATAGTGGTCAATGATTTTAATATAATGGAAAGCAGAAGATCAACCCTTCAAGGTGACTTCTGCTTTTTTGTATTGGGATTCCCATTTATATCTCTTTCCCACTGTGTAAGTCTAAACTCTACCCAAAAAGGGAATAGGGCAGGCAACAAAATCACTATGTTAAATTCAATAGTCTATTTTGAATTAAACCTAAGTCATCGGTTCCGCCACCAATTAATGATTAATATAATGGACTGTATCTAACTTGAAACGCTTAAGTCGAGGTGAACTGATGTATTTTTTTAAATCTAATTTTGAGGATATTCGTTTAGCCCAATTAGCGTTCCGCAAACAAACAAAAACGAAGCGGCTTGTTTTAGGTGCTTTTTTATCGAGTATTGCAGCTGTTCTCCAAGCAGCAGGCGGTTTTTTACCAGGGGTAGGATACTTTATAAGCCCATTTGCGACTGGACCGATTCTTTTGTGCTCCATGCTTTCTCTTCCGCTTGGAGCAATATCCTTTTTACTTTCCAATCTATTGCTTCTAATCCTTCAGCCTAGTGAAATTATTGTGTTCCCGTTTACGACTGGTTTGTTAGGACTGGGTATCGGTGCTGCTTTTTACTTTTTCAAGAAGAGATTGAGCCTAATTGTTGCTAGTAGCACTCTTTTGACCTTGGGAATTATTTTCCTATTATATGTTTTGCAATTTCCAGTCCTTGGTCCAGCCGTTTCTGCTTCCTTTTCATTACTCACAACAAGTGGTATTTTTTTATTTGCATTAATGTACAGCTGGATATGGGTTGATATCGGCTTCCTTTTTTTAAGAAAAATAAAAACGATTATAAAGTTGTAGCTTTCCAAATCACACTTGTGTTTGGAGCAACACCAATTTTTATACCAGGTGGTTTAAAGATCCAAAGCTGGTAATGTACACTTGCCTAATCCATTGAAATTCTCTCTATTTGTTTTGGTCGCTTCATCATAGCCCCCTAGAATAAGCCTTACTATTTACATTTTCAAATGACAGTAGTCCATTTTCTAGGTTAAAAGGGAGAAGTGGCCATTTTTATAAAGCAATTTCAATTAAGACAATTTCTTCTAAAGTCTGAAGTTTTTCTTTAAGAACGTTTTCAAAATCTCTGAGGTCACTAATGCGGACTCCTTTAATTCCGAAGCTAGCAGCTAATTGAACAAAATCTGGGTTCTGGAAGGTTACTCCGTAATTTGTTCCAAACATCTTGTTCATTTGTTGCACTTCAAGTTTTAACATCGAATCATTTAAAACAATAATAATCAATGCGAGACCAAGGCGTTTGGCTGTCTCTATTTCAGCAAAATTCATTAGGGCACCTCCGTCACCAGTAATACAAATTACAGGGTCATTTGGGCAAGCAAGCTTTGCTCCGATGGAACCTGGCAATGCAATACCCATTGAAGCGAGTCCATTAGAGATGATTAACTTGTTTGGCACTTTGGGCTGATACGTTCGTGCGATTGAAACTTTATGGGCACCAACATCTGAAATCACAATCGTATTCTCTGAAGAATATTTTTCAATAATATGTAGAACATTCTCAATTGTTAAGGGAAGCAAGCTGGGTTTGTCCGGGTTCCTATTAATTTGATATGCTGTCTTTATTTGTTCCTGAAGATTCCCTGTAGGGACCCATGATTTGGGATGAATTTCAGATTCAAGAAGCAATTGGAGTGTCTTTTTTATATTTCCGACTAATTCAACCTCTACAGGATAATATTCATTTATTTCTGCTGGTAAAGTATCGATATGTAAAACTGAAAGTTTCCTTTCATTCCAAGCCTTTGGTAGTTTTTCTACAAAGTCGAGACCTATGACAATTAATAGATCCGCTTCTTTGATACCCTGTAAAACTAAATCGTTTTCGTTAAATCCAAATGTAAAATAATTAAGTGGGTGTTCTTTAGCTAGCACTCCTTTTGTCATAAAGCTGTGTGTAACAGGGGATTGAAGGGTGTTGATAAAGGTCTGAAGTTCAGGGAAGGCATTTTGTTCAAGTACCCCATGTCCAATTATCAAAAATGGTTTCAGATGTTTTTGTAAAAGGTTATTTGCAGCCTTTATTGCTCCTGAAACAGGGACACTTTCGGGCAATGGTGTAATGGGCAAGGGCTTATTTGGAATCATTTGTGCTGAAAAGTTCTCTGGCAATGAGATGGCCACCGCACCGGATTTTCCCATTTTTGCCGCTCGGAAAGCCTTTCGAATAATAGTAGGAACCGTTTGTGATTCCTTGATTTGTGTGCTCCATTTTGTTACGGGCTCGAATATTTTAACGATATCTAAATATTGATGTGATTCTTTATGTTGCCGTTCCATACCAGCTTGGCCGATTAAAGCCACCACGGGTGAATGATCGAGGTGTGCACTGGCGATACCTGTCATAAGATTGGTAGCTCCTGGACCAAGCGTCGATAAACAAACTCCTACTTTTTTTGACAATCTTCCATATACATCTGCCATAAATGCAGCACCTTGCTCGTGCCTAACATTCACAAACTGAATTTGTTTTGATTTTGATAACGAATCAGCAAGATCGAGTGTTTCCTTGCCGACGATTCCAAATACAAATTCAACTCCTTCATTTTCTAAGCATTGTACAAGTACATCCGTTACCTTCATATTTCCTCCTTTAAGATCTTCATTTTATGCAAGATGTAAATAGGTTTAACACAGAAGTTATTTTATATCCAATTTGAAGGAAAAGGGGGTACTTAAAGGGGACAATCAGAAGTTTTGCGCGACAGAAAGGCACAACTTAGGGAGACTTTACTGCTCGTTGTGCCTTTATTTTTCGTATGCAACAGACTAAAAAAAATAGTGATAAAATTCAGAATATTGACACAAACCAAAAATATATAATTGTCATTATTTGGTATAATATTAACAAGAGGGAGACAAAGAAAAAGATTAATACTATCCCTCAAATCATATGAAAGAAGGTGGCGAAATGTCATTCGCTAATTTTGATGAATTGGTAGAAATCTGTTGGGGAATGGAGGAAGAGCAAGAAAGGTTAAACATGGTAAAACCCATTATGGAGCGGTTAAATCTCATGGAAGTTCCGATTGAGGATTCTAAACGGTGGTGGGAAGAGGCGGCAAAAGAAATTTTAAGAGAAAGAGAGTTATTTCATGTCTGAAATGTATATTTATAGTAGTTCATAATCCTCCGTTTTTTCCGAATTTAGGAATGACGGAGGATTTTTTTTGATAATTCCTGATAAGAATGGGGGGACATATGGAAGATTTGGAAGAAGCCTTGGGGTAACGGCGAAACAAATGCGATTCATATGGTTTTTTTCAGGAAAGTTCCATTACAAAAACAAAGCGTGCAAATTTCTCTGCACGCTCCACCCAAACTATTCTAACTCTAACCCTCTAAGTTTCTCCTTCGCCAATTCCCTCTTCAAATTATAAGACCGCCAGCTAGAACGATCGGCGTCAAGAGCCATTTTTCTTTCCTTTATTAAATCTTTTAATCCAGGTATTTCCTTGTCTTTTTCATAAAGCTCAACTAATCCAATATCTCCAGAATAGGATAGGTTGTTAAAATAATATGGATCAATTTTTCCAGTTTGCTCGTAACGGTCAATGTTATTTGTGACGACCATTTTTTCAACATCAAGCATATTCATGGCAGCGTAATATAGTAATGCACTAATGAAATAGAAGTGAAATAGAGACAGCTTTTCAATCCAAATTTTAAACAAAGTGTACACATAAATGACAACTAGAAAAATCATAAAGGAGTGCGCCATAACCCTGATAAAAGTGAAACCATAGGCGTCTTCATACATACTTAAGCGCATAAATGCTGAGCTTAACATGACGGCGCTTGACAGCACTAGCACTGTCAGTAGGATTTGAGTTAATCGTTTTGTCCGGCGAACATTTCTATCCACAAAATTAAGCACCAAAACCGTAATTGACAGATTGATTAGCGTGACAAATAGCAATTCGAAAAAGCCTTTTCTTGCATACTCGGCATAGGTAAGGTCACCTTGTAATGACCCGCTAAAAAAGTATTTGAATTGGACTATCGTAAAAAGCAAATAAACGGCATTCATTAAAACGAGTACTGTTATACTAATAATCGCATCCATTTTAAAGGAAGTACTGTTGTCTTTATTCATGATGGCTTTTATTTGTTTTTTTAACAAAACCTGCATTAGTCCAAAGAAAGCAAGGGTATAAATCAGAACCACAATGACTCTTATGAAACTTTCCACATCAATTATCTGGAATAGCTGTGGAATATCACCCATCATTCTTTCAAATTGGGTATCCGCTGACATAAGAAGAGGGAGCACCACCAAAAAAACTGGAATGGAGATGAACAAGCCAATCAATATTTTTTTCCAGATTATATATTTATCCTCATTCAAGCCCTGTTTAAAAATTTTCCCGAGTACTGATGCTAAAACGGCATTATATTTCACAGATTCAATCAATCTTGAGAACAGATAACGAAGAAACACAGGCTTGTTCCACGACAATCTTTTTTGACTTGTCACCAAAACGAGATGGAAAATCACGAGGCCTGGAATGACTAATAAATTCAAACCATAAAAAAACTGATTGGTATGAATGAAAAAGCTGCTAGCCAATAACCAAATACATATAAGGATGAGATAGCCAAAACGTTGATGTGAAAATGAAAAACCGCGAAAGCGCCAAAAGAACACAGCATAAAAGATGAAGATAAACACCAAGTAAGAAATGCCAATCTGATCTCTGAAAAAAGCTTCCTCGGCCGTTATTCCAAGCACAAGACACAATATTAAAAAAATCCAATCAGATTTGTTTAGTTTCATTTCCATCTTCTTATCACTCCAAAGTAGAATTTCTATATACAAAGCATTGCTAGGTATATAAGCAAAAAAAGTGCTTATATCGAAGCTTTTTTCCCCCATAGATAGCCAATCCAGCTGACTGGATATAAGGTGATGGTAAAAATGATACAAGCGATAATAAAAGTTTTTGTTAATAACGGGGCAAACCATGAATGTGGGACAATCTCTAAAACTGTTAGAAACATCAATGTTAAGTTAGGGATTAATGCCACAAAAAACGTTTTATTCAGCAGCTTTCTGCCCCCATAACCAAATCCCTTGCCAATTTCATAGCCTAATAACGCCCAAAAGATCATATATACAAACGAAATAACAATCGGAATCGTGGTTAAGTTATCCCAGATGATTGATAACCACTTCCACTTATAAAGATTATGTACCAAGGTTAATGTGCTGCCTCCCCCGAAGAAGAGGATATTGATGCTGATAAAAAGCCATTTCATATTACTTGGAGTAACGGAGAGTTCATCCTCCCAAGCCAAAGCAATTTCCTCAGGGGATCCGAGCCGTGAGGTAATACGCTCTATTACCTCCGCCTCACTTTTGCAATCATAGGCTTCCAAAATGATTTCATCAATATGTGTTTCATACTCAAGCAGAATACTGTCTTTGTCTTGATGATTTCCGAGTCCTATTGCTAGTTCAGCTAAAAATTTATTCTTCGGCTGGTCCATGATTAGATCTCCCTATCACCTTGTTCATCACTTTAACAAATTCCTGCCATTCTTTGGTTTTTTCATTTAACATTGATTTCCCTGCATTGGTAATTCGATAATACTTTCGAGCAGGTCCTTTTTCTTGTTCCTGCCAATAGAATTCAATATACTCCTGCTTTTCAAGCTTGTGAAGGGCCGGATATAGAGTTCCTTCTTTCACACTTAAGCCATTGTCACTGCGCTGCTCTAATTCCTTCACCAATTCATAGCCATACATATCACGCTCATTTAATAATTGGAGCAGAATGAGCGATGTACTCCCTTTAACTAATTCCCGATTAAACATATCATCACCTACCTAGAATTATTAGGTACATAGAAATACTACTGCTATTTTTAAACAATGTAAAGCATTATTGGAAAAATTTTTCTAGGGGATAAGAGGGGATTTTAAATTAATAGTCTTGAAACCAAAATCCATCCGGGGCATATAACGGTACTAGCGAAAGAACCAAATCAAATAGGTATCCAAACATACTCCTCCCAATCATATTTCATATATATAAATGATGGGAAGGAGGTGTTTGAAAGATGTCTTCACATGAAAGAAATCAAGGATTATGTTTATTTCCAGGCTATAGATGGTGTGGTCCAGGCTGTAGCGGACCTGGTGCTCCGATAAATGATGTTGATGCTTGTTGCAAAAGTCACGATAAATGTTTAAGAAAAGAACGCTCACGGCGGTGTCAATGTGATCGGGAATTTGTAAATTGTTTGCGCCCAAAAGTGAACTTTCATTCAGAGAAGGGAAGAACGGCTGCACTGATGTACGGATACATGAACTTCCAAACGATGTTTAGTTGCAGTATACCCAAAAGATAATGGATGAGGCGAATTGAAGTAATGTGGACTTTACTCAATTACTGGAGTGACCAAACAGAGAAAAAAAGAGAATAAACGTTCACTCCAGCGGAGAAACTTAATTGTTTTCATTCCAATCACATAAAGCGCTCCTCGATATCGAGAAGCGCTTTACGTCTGCAGAAGGCGGCTGCATGCTATGGGGAAAGATAATTTCTTATTTAAGTTTTTCGCTCACTATTTAGTTTTTTTGGAATTGAAATTCGGTTTTCCCTCCTCTCTCTATTTAAATTTTACTATTTATCACCTGGACCTATAAACCGTAAGGCTTCGGGGGAACAGATCCTAACTTTTCTTTTTATTTCCTCGATTTGAATTCTAATCAAGCTGGACACGCGACTTCCCTGTTTGGAAAATATGCCCGCTTGTAAAACCAGTTTTATGGAGTCACTCTTCACTTTTACGGTCATTTTAAACATCGTCATGACCTTAACCCTGTGGGGAACCTTTCGGACGGGCTCCTGAATTTCACTTCCATTCGAACTGTTGGCTTGAGCAGGAACCTTTGGATGTAGATTAAATAGTTTCACACTATCACTACCTTTCCGAAAAGATTCAGGGTTCTTTCCCTGTTAGTTTAGTAATTCCAGATGAAAGGTAATGTTTCCTCTAAATAGTGGCTCCCTTTTCATCGTCATTTTCCTTTGAAAACGGTCTAATATCTATCGTTATTGTGGAAATTCGAGAAAATCTATTATCTAAAATGGAAGTTTGCTGGATAAGCTTGATAGAAAATGACGAACATTTAATATCCATACTTAGTGATTATTGTATGACTGATTTGTGGAATCACCATTGGTTGGAATGGAATTTTAATAGAAATCGGCAAAGTTTGCTGGATTTGTCATAATCTCTAAAGGAATAGTTAAACAAAGTTAGAAGTAGTATATATGAGTACATAAAAGGAGGATTTTATGAATAAGAATAAACTAATTACAGCAGGTGTTATTGGAGTATTAGTATTAATTCTAATTTCTTTTTCAGTCACTACTGTAGCATCCGGTCATAGAGGTGTTCTTTTACAATTGGGAGCAGTAAAACCAACTATTTTAGATGAAGGCTTTCACTTTAAGATTCCATTTATACAAACAGTACAACCTATCGAAGTTCGAGTTCAAAAAGAAGAAAGTTCCCAAACCGCTGCATCAAAAGATCTTCAAACGGTAACAGCAACCGTTGCTGTAAACTTTTCTGTGGATCCATCTGCCGTTAATAAACTATATCAAGAGATTGGTTTAGATTATAAATTAAGGATTATAGATCCAGCTATCGCAGAAGCATTAAAAGCAGTAACTGCACAGTACACCGCCGAAGAAATGATATCGAAACGACCTGAAGTATCAGCAAAAGTGAAAGACATGTTAGAAGCAAAATTAACAAAATATTTTATGAAACTCGAAGAAATAAATATAAAAGAATTTGCTTTCAGTGAGGAATTCAACAATGCAATAGAACAAAAGCAAACAGCTGAACAAAATGCTTTAAAAGCAACTAGGGATTTAGAGCGGATAAAAATTGAAGCCGAGCAGCAAATAGCCCAAGCACAAGCCGAAGCCGAAGCCTTAAGATTAAAAAAGGAAGAGGTAACCCCAGAGTTGATTCAATTGAAACAAATTGAGGTACAAGAGAAGGCATTACAAAAATGGGATGGGAAATTACCGAGCGTAACAGGCGGAGCAACGCCGTTTATTGATATAACAGGTATAACGGGCAAATAGAAATCTATCAAATAATTAAAATATCAAAAGGTTGGTGTCGTCTCCATTCAGACCATTGGATGGTGCCAAACACCAGCCTTTTGTTAAAATAAGGCGGTGAAAGAAGGAAAAAAGCGCTTAATATAGAAGTTTTATTGTATTTAGATGAATTTCTGTTAAATATTAAAGAGCATAGCAAAAGGGGGGCTTAATTATTTACGAATTAAAAACAAAAGAAACCGACAACAATGTAATTGAGTTTATTGAAAATGTTGAAAACCCTAAAAAACGTGAAGATGCTTATAAATTATTAGATATATTTACTGAAACAACAGGGAATAAAGCTAAGATGTGGGGACCAAGTATTATTGGGTTTGGTAAATATCATTATAAATATGAATCAGGTCATGAAGGTGATGCACCATTAGTGGGCTTTTCACCTCGCAAAGCAAAAATCAGTTTGTATTTTGCTACAGGTGACAAAAAACGGATGGAGTTGTTAATGGACTTTGGAAAGCATACAACTGGAAAAGGATGTGTGTACATTAATAAAGTAGCTGATATTGATGTTGAAGTTTTAAAAGCTTTAATTGAACAATCGGTAAGATTTTTAAAAGAAATCTATCCAAATAATATTTGAGAAAAATTCATATTTTTCCAATTGATAAAAAATTTTTAAGGGGTCTGTCATGTCAATAATTGAAAAATTAAAACTTAATAAATACAATAATATGGCCATAATCAATCAACCAAGTGACTATGACGTCTTTATTGATCAAAAGTCAACATTATTGAAAGACCATGATGCAATTTTCGTTTTTATAAAAACGATTGATGAAATGGTTACTCAAACTAAATTTATCCTAGATAATGACCAGCTATTACTTGAGAAAGGCTATTTATTTTTCGCTTACCCCAAAAAAGGAAACACTCGTTATGAAACATTTGTTCACCGAGACGAAATATTTCCCGCAATGAATGTGGGAGAAGATGGCTATGTAGGGAACAGCGATCTTAAGTTTTCTCGTATGGTAAGCATGGATGATGTATTTACCGTTGTGGGCTTAAAACGCGAGAAAAAGAAAGCACAGAAAACTTCAGCTGCGAGCCGGTGCGTTGAGGATTATCAGGATAATGTGAAGGATGTGGAAGCTTTATTAGGCGACCATCCGAGTGAACTCAAGTTTTTTCAAGGATTAACACCAGGGTATCAAAAAGACTGGGCACGGCACATATTTTCTGCAAAACAACAACCAACGAGAGACAAGCGGTATCAACAAATGGTTGAGATCCTTTCACAGGAATACAAATCACTTGATTTGTTCCGGCAAAAAAAGAAATAGGGACCATGTATTGAACCTAACTTAGCGGAACAATGTAGAATGTGGAATTTTAGTGCTTTAGTGAGGATAGCCTACATACATATAGAAAATAAAAACTAATATCCTACATAAATAATTTTTTGAATGGAATTTAAAAGAGGTTATTATATTTGGTTTTTTAAAGCTTGAATAACATTTATCAGAGGACATTAAGTAGAGGTAGTGTATGGTATGAGTGAGGAGTTAATAAAGAATGCTGATGAGTGTTATCGGCTTGTAGAGCAGAGGGCTTCCCATTATTTTAAATCACTAAATGTGCTGGTCTCACAAAAGACCTATGTTTCTACACTAACAAAAGATATTCAATCCTGGAAACACAACCATATCCGTCATCATTCGTTATTTTCCCTATTTTCGGGTGGAAAGGGAAAACCTAGTCCCGAGGATTATCACAATTATATCCAATGGTTGGATCGTACAGGCAAACTTGATCATTACCTGGATCGAAGTATTTCATATATTTTCATGAGGGACCTTGGCAAAGCACTAGACTCAAAAGAGACACAAACCAGTATTCGACGCGTGGTTGACAGTTTGAAAAATCAATTGATTCATTCCAACGAAACGGAACAAGTTGACCAAACTGAGATGTTTAACATGGCTGGGTTGTACCGGAAAGCCCAGTCGGAAGGCATTGAATCGACCATGATTTGGCTAGTTAACAAACTAAAAACAATATCCTCCAATATTCCAAGGGGGTTGGATGCTGAACAAGCCCAGAGAAAACTGATTAAAATTACTGCTGGGGTCCTGATGCATGAAGTTATAGAGATGGATGATGGTGTAACAGCTGATGTACGAGCTCAGAAACTTGATGAAGCGATTAGGTTAGGTTATTCCTATGGTCTTACATATCCCTTTATTGACGACCTTTTGGATGCAAAAGTCTTATCCGCTGAAGAGAAAAAACAATATTCTGATTTGATACGGACCACCCTTATCACTGGAACTGTTCCGGAATTGGGAGAGTGGGCTGGAAATAACGCGGTTTTAATCCGTTTTATTCATTCGGAACTCCGAGATGCTTTTGAGTATATTAAGGCCAAACAACGACCAGGGACAATAAAAAAATTTTTTGAGCAATCGTATGTGTTTTTTAATTCCCAGGAAGTGGACCGCGAAAAGGATTTATCCAATCCAAATTACACCAATGAGGAGCTTTATATCCCAATCATCTTAAAATCTTCTTTTTCACGATTGATTGCCCGTTCAGTAATCAGTGCTCCTCTTGACGAAGGATTTGACAACAGAACATTCTTTTATGGAATATACAACCAGCTGGCGGATGATTTTGCAGATATGTTTGATGACATGAAGGATAGTGCCGTTACCCCTTATACTTATTATTTGAAATATCATGATAAACGCTCGGATCTTATTAACCCTTTTGAATTATACTGGACAGTCATCTCCAATTTAATCCATAACGTATATCACACAGACCCCAAGACATGTGAAGTGATTCTAGATCGTGCAATAAACGGTTTGAAGCGATTCAAAGAAAGAATGGGAACGAAAAAATACAACGAAGTTATGTTGTTATTTTCTTCTGGGAATCCAAAATTCAACACTCTAATCCAAAAAATGGTTCGGAAAGCGGACGATGTGGATTTCTTTGACAAACTTCTTCGTGATCATATGATAACCATGCTAAAAAATGAAAGGAAGGAGCAGGAAGAATTTTTAGATACAATCGAAACCGTACGAAATCAAATTAACAGTATCTTAAAAATCCCTAAAATTGAAACCGTTTCTTTGAATGAGCCAATCGTTGACGCTGCAAATTACAGTCTTGATGGTGATGGAAAACGGCTAAGGCCAATTATCGCTTGGGTCATGGGCGTTAAGGGGTATGGGTTAAAAAGTTCAGCGATTTTGCCACTTCTCCGATCCTTGGAGTATATGCATACTGCGTCATTAATCTTCGATGATCTGCCATCCCAGGATAATGCATCCACTCGCAGGGGTCGGCCAACCATCCATATGTCGTCCACCACTGCCATAGCGGAATTAACTGGTCTCTATCTGACCCAGAAGGCGATTGGGGAACAAACGTCACTTGAAGAATTTGATTCAAAGACCTTACTTAATTTGATTCAATATTCCACACAAATAGCAGAGGATATGTGTAAGGGACAGGCGTTGGACTTGGATTCCAAAGGGAAACAATTGACACTGGACCAATTGAATATGATGTGTTTTTATAAAACTGGGTTAGCATTCGAAGCTTCCCTTATCATGCCGGCCATCCTTGCTCATGCAAAGATGGAGGAAATAGACGCTTTAAAAAAATTTTCTCAACATGCAGGTATTGCCTTTCAGATTAAAGATGATTTGTTAGACGTTGAGGGAGATTTGGCCATACTTGGAAAACCCATAGGCAAAGATGCTGAAAACAACAATTCTACTTTTGTATCTATCCTAGGTTCTGAGGGTGCCAGAAAAGCAATGTGGGATCATTACTGTCTTGCAATTGAAGCTTTGCGAGAATTACCACGTAAAACCACTTTTTTGAAGCATTTAATGAATTATATTGTGAACAGGGACCATTAATTTTTGGGAAAGAGGAATAAAATTGATTGCTATTATTTTTGGAGGTATCGGCATTTTAGGATATCTATTTTTAACCTATTACCCTCCCTTTGGTGGAAGAGCTACAAAGGAGATGAGGGCAAAATTCGAACAATCTGCTAACTTCTCTGAGAAAAGAAAATTTGTTAATTTGATTCCTACAACAATGGGAGTAAGCAGGGAGAATGAATGGATATTTTCCACATTGAAGGAATTTATTAAGGGTAATCCCAACAGACGACCTCAAAAGAAGTTGCCAATTGAAATCGTGAACAAACCGCTTAGATTAAAGTATAGCTCCAAACCAAAGTTTATTTGGTTTGGCCATTCTACCTTTTATATAGAATTGGAAGGAAAATCATTGTTAATCGATCCGATGTTCGGTAAATCACCCTCACCCATACCGCTCGTTGGAATGGGTCGCTTTAACAAGAAATTACCGATAGACATCGAGGATCTTCCACCAATTGATATTGTTTTAATCTCTCATGATCATTATGATCATCTGGATCACAGCTCAATTAAAAGGCTAAAAGGGAGGGTTAATCAATTTATTGTGCCACTTGGTGTTGGAAGCCATTTAGTAAGATGGGGGGTAAATCCTGCAATTATTAAGGAACTCGATTGGTGGGATCATGCAATGGATGGGGATTTGCAATTGGTTTGTACACCATCGCGTCATTTCTCGGGACGTAGCTTAACAGACCGGAACGCAACTTTATGGTCCTCATGGGTTATAAAAGGGGAACAAACCAACATCTTTTTTTGTGGAGATAGTGGGTATGGCCCCCATTTTAAAGAGATTGGCGAAAAATTCGGTCCTTTTGATCTAACTTTAATGGAATGCGGTCAATACGATAAGCGTTGGGCTTCTATCCACATGGTTCCAGAAGAAACGGTCCAAGCACACCTTGACCTAGACGGGAAGATGATGATACCAATCCATTGGGGTGCTTTCACTTTATCGTTCCATGATTGGACTGATCCAATTGAACGAGTAACTGAAGCGGCTAAAAAGTATAATGTTACCATTTCAACACCTAAAATTGGGGAAATCCTCCATCTTGACTCAACGGATTATCCAACCTCTACCTGGTGGAAGGGGTTATAAAAAACGAACTTCCATTAGTTTGCTGAACCTATTTCTATAAGAAAATAGGTTCTTTTTATTAGGCAAAGTCTGGCTATGTCGATTTTTATGTCAAAAATATTGGAGGAAACCGTTGGATTTTGTCGAATGTTTAAATTATATGAAATCGAAAGTTTCCAAAGGAAGAGGTGGGACAATAAATTGGAATCCACATTGAAAAAAGTATGTTATAAAGAAGTATTGGTCGACTTTCTAGAAGAGCAACAACCCTTGTTTTTAAATGAATGGAACGAATCCATATTGATCGAAGAAATTGATCCTTTCAAAGGAAGAATAAAAGAAAATGGATCTCAAATGTACTCTCTGGTCATGAATACCATAAAAGGATCTATGTCCGAAGATGTACTGAAAGAATTGGCTTATAAGGTTGCAAATGAACGGCTTAATGCAAACATTAATATTGGGGATTTTCTTTACAATATTAATTTAGGGAGAAATATTTTTGTTAAAAATATTTTTAAGGCAAATATTCCAATAAATTATATGCAAATGTACATCGATGTCATCAACAAACATTTTGATACGTTTAGCTATCATGCAGTTACTAGATATACAAATCTGAAAAATGAAATGATCGATGAAAAAACCCTCTTTATTAGCGAAAATCACAAAGATAAATTGGCATTATTGGGACAAATATCATCTAGTTTTGTTCATGAATTCAGAAACCCCTTAACTGCAGTAATTGGGTTTAATAAGCTCCTTAAAAGAGAGAACCCTAATTTAAAATATTTAGATATCATTGATTATGAATTGAATCAGCTTAATTTCCGGATAACGCAATTTCTCCATACTTCGAAAGCTGAGTTTAATGAGGAACTTAGTGAGGAAATTTTTGTCATGAATCTAGTTAATGAAATTCAACAATTAACTTATGCAAGTATCGTCGATGAAAGCATAATTGTTGAGATTGATATACCTTCTGATTTCTCCATTAAAGCCAATAAAAATGAGTTAAAACAAGTATTATTAAACCTTTTTATCAATTCAATTGACGCACTAAAACAAAAAGAACGTCCAAGGAATTTGAAAGTAATCGCCACAACTGAATCAGGCGAACAGGTAATTAAAGTGTCAAATAACGGGCCAGGTATTGGAAGTGAATACATTGACTCGATATTTGAACCTTTTTTCACAACAAAGGAATTAGGAACTGGGATTGGTTTGTATGTTTGCAGGAAGATTGTTGAGCGCTATGATGGTTTTATGAAGTGTGTATCTAATGATGATTTAACCACCTTCAGCATCCATTTTCCGAAAAAGGAACTTTCGCTCGACCACACCCCAAGCAGTAGTCAAGATCATCTAAATCCAGGAGTGGAATAGTGAACTTATTAAATAAAAAGATCCTGTAGAGAGGTGTCATCCTAAAATTGGGTGGTGCCTCTTTCATTTTTTGTTATTGCTATAAAAATGTCTTTTTTAAAATCTATTATATTTTTTTGCGGCTAGGTGTTAAAAACTATGTCAGGTTATTTAACAGGTTTATGGTATTTACATAAAATTACTATTATTGTAGATATTGTGGTTGAGAGAGTAAAACTCTTAATTTTTAGAATAATACGAGGAGGATTCAAATGACAAAATTAACCTTAAAACTGGCGAAGAAACTAATTGAGGCATCAGAAAGAAAAGCAAAGGATCTTGGTGTAGCGATGGTGATTACCATTGTTGATGAAGGAGGGAATTTAATTGCTGTTCACCGTATGGATGACGCTTGGATAGCAAGTATTGAAATAGCTCAAAATAAGGCTTGGACATCTGTTGCATTAAAAATGCCAACTTCTAATCTAGCAAGTGCTACAATTCCAAATAGCGAATTATATGGATTAAATACAACCAATAATGGAAAAATAGTTGTTTTTGGTGGTGGAATCCCGTTAGTTGAGGATGGGAAGGTTGTCGGTGCAGTGGGTGTAAGTGGCAGCTCCGTAGCAAATGATACCCAAGTGGCAGAAGCTGCTATTTTAGCATTTGAGAAGCAAGAGTTAGTTAATAGCTAAGAATCACCAGGGTCCCGTTGCATCCAATAAAACTTGTTTTAGAGGTTGTTTCACTATATGGGGGCTAAAGAAAAAAACGGAGAGAAATCAATAATATTGATTCTCTTCGTTTTTTATAAGTTTCTTTGCCAAATACAAACGGTCTAGCCGGTGATTCTTATAGGATTATTTTCGTTTCTTTCCAACGGCAGCTAGGTAAAGCACAAATTCCTCGTCCCCATCTAATTTTAAAATCCCGTCAATTAGCTTTTGATCATAAATACCAATAGCACAAGCCCCTGCTCCAATAGATTCACTAGCTAAATAAAGATTCTGACATACATGGCCAATATCAATTAGGATTTTTTATCATCCTTCCGACAGAATACCCCTTCCTCAAGGAATGTGAAGGGCGAAGCCCAATGTGTAGGGAGGGGATGAATGTAGGTTGGCGATAGCCAAAACTTTCTTCCTTGTGTTATAATAAGAACGAATGTTCTTGTGAGGCGAGGTGAAATATATGCTAGTAAACAAGGCTTACAAGTTCCGCATCTACCCAAATAAAAAACAAATTGAACAGATTAACAAAACCATTGGCTGTTCAAGATTTGTATTCAATTTCTTTCTTGGTAAACAAAAAGAAAAAGATGCTTACTGGTATATCGTCGAAGAAATGAGGCAAAATGGTCAGCTCCCAGCAAATAACTGGAAAGGCAAATTCCTAAACAAATTTGAAACTGTTAAATCGCTTCCTGAACTGAAGAAAGAGTACTCATTTTTGAAAGAAGTCGATAGTATTGCTTTGCAAAAATCAGTAGAAAATTTAGCTGATTCCTATGATCGCTACTACAAAAAGCAAAATAAACAACCTCGCTTTAAGTCAAAAAAGAATCCAGTGCAATCTTATACAACAAAATATACAAACGGAAATATAGCTGTCATAGACAACCACATCAAACTCCCCAAACTAGGGTACGTCCGTTTTGCAAAAAGTCGTGAAGTCGAAGGCCGTATTATAAGTGCCACCATCAGAAGAAACCCCTCTGGAAAATATTTTGTTTCTTTAGCTACTGAATCAGAAGTAAAAGAATTGCCTAAAACTAATTCAGCAATTGGTATTGATGTAGGACTGAAAGATTTCGCTATTCTTTCGGATGGAACGATTTACCCTAATCCGAAGTTTTTTCGTTCATTAGAAGAAAAATTAGTTCATGCGCAAAAAGTTATGAGCAGACGAACGATAGGTGGTGCGAACTGGTATAAAGCCAAAAGAAAAGTCGCATGTATTCATGAAAAAATTGTGAATGCAAGAAAAGATTATTTGGACAAGATTTCTTCCAAGATTGTCAAAAACCACGACATTATTGGGATGGAAGACTTGTCCGTATCCAACATGTTAAAGAACCACCATTTTGCTAAAGCAATCAGCGAAGTATCTTGGTCACAATTCAAATGTATGATCGAATACAAAGCGAAATGGTACAGTAGACAAGTGGTAACCGTTTCAAAAAACTTCGCTAGTAGCCAACTTTGTTCTAGTTGTGGCTACAAAAACAAAGACGTTAAAAATCTCGGATTACGTGAATGGGAATGCCCTAAATGTCATACCTATCATAATCGAGATATTAACGCAGGAATCAATCTAAAAAACGAAGCCCTAAGACTTCTAACCGCAGGGACTGCGGGGATCGCCTAATCAATAACTGGTGGATACACTGGTGTTCTTAGGAATCCCCTTCTTCAAAACAACCCGTAAGGGTGTTAAGGAGGGGTAGTTCAAGAGCTGAGATATCATACTTCCACTCTGAGCGATATGGAGTCGTACTCCATGCAAATACCACTGCAGCTTTTTTCGCGAAATTGGGTACAAAAGGTTGTTCGAGAGTAATTTCATCTATCTTATTATCTATTTCCTCTAATTCAAACATAAATAAGAGTTTGTGCTCTACTGGAAGATATCGGTAGATCCCCTGTTGTATTCCTTTAACTCTGGTAATGAATAAATAGGTTTCAAAGGTATGTGTTGCACCACTGCACGGGACAGTACGAAGGGTAAGTCCAGCTTTATTGGTTGTAGTAATACCCTGCGTAGCCCATAGTAGGTAGGACAACTCCTGAAGACTTTTAAATTCATCAGAAAGAAAGCTGGTCATAAGGCTTAACCTGTGTTGGTTTAGGGATTCCTTTTATTTTATCTGTTTTTATCTTCTTAATTTCACTAAAGTTAGACTTTAAAAAATTTCTCTGTTGTGCATATCTTGTCATATTAGAAGCTCCCTTAATTTTTCACTTTAAATTCTTTCCTTTCATAATAATATCCTATCCCATAAAAATATCTGTGACTTAGGTTACAGTATTTTGGCGATTCACTTTTTTTCGCAGATCGTCCAAGCCTTTTTCGTGTAACTTGTTTGAAACCGTTAATGTAGGTACAATTAGGGATGGAATTAGTTTCCTCTCTATATATAATGAGATAAATACAAATCTTATTTAATACATAGGCTGTGTTAAAGGTCATGTTGATTTTTTGCACAATGTTGATTGGAGCGGATACAGCGAAGACTCCTGCGGGAGTAGCGGGACAGGTGAGACCCCGCAGGCGCTTTAGCGCCGAGGAGGCTCACCGCCCGCCCCTAAGGTGCGCAAAGCGCCTGGAACGGAAATCAACATTTTATTTTAACAGAGCAAATTCATAATCTAAATAATGAATGGTTTATGTTTTTAGTGAAAGGAAGGAAGAATTTTGGCGAACACACATATTTATTCAAAAGAAGAAGAAATATCAAATTCAATTACCCACGGAATCGGTGCGTTATTAAGTGTGGCAGGACTGGTTATTTTAATCGTTTTCTCCTCTCTTTATGGTAACGCCTGGCATATTGTCAGCTTCACATTATTTGGGGTAACAATGGTTCTTTTATATACCTCTTCAACACTAGTTCACGCGTTTCGGCCTGGACGTGCCAAAGATTTTTTTGAAATTATGGATCATTCCGCGATTTATTTCTTAATTGCTGGTACATATACACCATTTCTGTTCATTGCGGTGAAGGGATGGGTAGGGTGGACTTTGTTTGGAATCGTGTGGGGTCTTGCAATAGGGGGAACCCTATTTAAATCTTTTTTCGTAAAAAAATACCTTTTCGCATCTACTTTTCTTTATGTTTTTATGGGTTGGTTGATCGTTTTCGCTTGGAATGATTTATCCTCAAACATTCATCCAACTGGTTTTCTTCTATTGGTAATTGGTGGACTTCTCTATACGGTGGGAGCGGTTTTCTATATGTGGAGATTATTTAAACATCATCACGCAGTTTGGCACTTATTCGTCCTAGGTGGAACCATTTGCCACTTCTTCTCGGTACTTTATCTACTAAAATAAATAGATAAAAAAACGCACCTAATTTGACACGTTCTTTACCTTTATCAATACTTTTTATTGAGAAAAAAATCAACAAAGAAAAAGAAGCTGATTATCTACTATCAAAGTAGGGGATCAGCTTCCTTTTTTATAGTTTATTAAGTAAAATACCGATTTTTTTAATCAAAGTGGGTCTTTTTACAATGGTCTTTCGTTTTAGCAAATTTGACGCCAAATTCGACCGCTCTCAGTTATTGAGATTTTTTCAATGATTGAGTAGGCTGCATTGATGATTGCTTGTTGTAACGTTTCGCCCTTTGCGCGTACGTCATTAAAACTAACCTCTGAAACTCCATTTGTTGTATATGAAAACCCGATTTCCTCTAATTTTTCAACGATTATCATGGCGTGGTCAAGATTTTGTTCGGGTTGAAATTCAGAATCATGAATGAAAACACCCTTTTCGTAATCGTACCATCTATCCCATCTGTTTAATTTCCACCCTAGTATTCTACGTGCAATTGAGTCTGTTTTGTTCATATTCCATTACCCCTTTTTCCTAGATTTTTTTTCATTTTCAAGAATCAAAAGATATCTTATCATTATATTAATTTATAGTGTTATATAACAGTGTGTTAGTATTTTTTTATTATATAACACGGAAAAGAAAACGACTAGCATTTTTTTGATTTTTTTAAATATTTTTTTTACAGCACATTATTTCAGTAGAAAGATCTTAATTTCAAGGGGAAGGCCATATAAAAAACCCACTCATCATTATGACGATTAGTGGGTTTTTTATATAAAAGCTACTATTTACTTCCGAGCTTTGACAGAGTGCGATAAATCTTCCAATTGGATAACCTTTTTTTCATGAGTTGACTTTCTCTTAGCTAATTCAAGTATATAGGGGGCTACATTTGCTGGATCATCACCGATGTGCATCAACCCTGTCTTCATTACACCAGGATTAAAGACGTGTACTTGTATTCCATTTTTATGTTCTTCATCCTCAACGGAAAAAGAAAGTGCTTCAACAGCAGCTTTGCTTGCTGTATAGGCACCGAAGCCGGCAGCACCTTCTTTTACTAATCCGGAAGTAAGATTTATTATATGACCAGACTGTTGTTTCCTCATCAATGGTAAACATTTTCTCATCATTAAAAATACACTTGTTGCATTATTATGAATAAGATATTCCCAAGAATCTAGTGGGCAATCGATAACGTCAAAATGATTAAAAACGGCTGCGTTATTGATTAAAATATCAATTCTTTTAAACTTTTCATAGGCTTTATCAATGAGCATTTCAACATCCGATTCTACTGAAACATCAGCGCGGACGGATAAAACCTCCACATTGTACTGGCTGGTGATTAGGTCTTCAACCACTTCCAATTTGCCAAAATGACGACCGCAAATGACTAGGTTTGTTCCTGCTTTCGCAAAGGCTATTGCCGTTTCCTTTCCTAAACCACTTCCTGCACCCGAAATAACTGCTACTTTTCCATTTAAAGTCATCAACAATAACCCCTCCTTTAAAATAAATCCTAATAGGTTTATAAATAAAGTGTAATAAGGTTTTGTTAAATTGTCAATAAATTCTGAAAATTAGAATGTGATATTTGAAAAAAGTTATAAATTAGAATGGGTTTTATAATTTTGCGAATAAGAGATTATTTAAGTATGATAGTTTCATTAGGAGAGCAAACCTTTTATAATAAATAATTTGTGAAAGGAAGAGTATCAAATGGTTGAAGTCAAATCAGTGAAAATTGATGGTGAAATTATTCATATTTTTAATAGTGCGATATATATCTTTGAGTCAAGTTCTGGATATACATTAGAATTGTCGATGATTGTAAGTGAAATTGTTTTAAAAAAATTCCGAGATGAAGAGAATTTAATTTTAGAAATTGAACTATCGAATGGGAGATTGATAAATACCATCATGCATCCCCAAGGTTTTTCAAGGGAATTACCGCAACTAAATTTGTACTGTGATCTGAATGATATTGACGAGTATCAAGATTTTTTAATGGTAAAAGAGGATGACCCTGTTTTCCCAATAATAGATGAAGGTATCACTTTAGCAGATATAAGAAAATATGAAATGCCTAATGAAAAGGTCACAATAAAATTAAATTTGCCAATCGATCAAGCTGAATGGTTAAAAAGGCAGAAAAAAAGTGATCTAGAAGAATTTTTTAAAGAAGTTATTTATGAATACTGGAGCAAACCATAAAGCCCAAAAAAGGGGGAAAAGATTCATCCCCTTATAAAAATAAAAAGACTGGTAACTGTCAGGGCTTCATCGGACATAGCTAATTCATTACGGTAAAGAAGCAGAGAATATCTTCTCTGTTTTTTTTGTTTGAAAAAAAACAGAATCAACAAACAGTGCACATTGTTGAAAGAAAAACTGTTTATTTTACTATTACAAGCATAGACATTATTAATCAGCATATTGTCAATTTGGAAATGTCCCCTTTGAGTGTGTTGGGGTTGATTAAAAAGGGGGAGTCAAAGATGATGGAACAACAAAAATTATTTATCAGTAGCGAACGCTTAAAAACTACAATCGAACAATTTGCCAACTTCGGACGGACAGCAAACAATGGCGTAACTCGCTTAGCGTTATCTGGGGAAGATCGCCTTGCAAGAGATTATTTTTGCACATGCTGTGATGAATTAGGGATGGCAATTGAAATCGATGATATGGGGAATATATACGCTACTTTGGCTGGGGTAGAAAATGAGCCGCCAGTCGTCATCGGTTCTCATTTAGACACAGTCAAAAAAGGCGGACGATTTGATGGAGTATTAGGAGTCGTGGCCGGTTTAGAAGTAGCACGTTTTTTTGTAGAAAATAATATTAAACCTCGAATTCCCCTGATGATCGCCAATATCACCAATGAGGAGGGAGCCAGGTTTGAACCATCAATGATGGCATCTGGAGTGTTGTCAGGTAAGTTCGATAAATCGACCATGTTAAAAAAAACTGATGTGAATGGTATTACATTTGAAACAGCCTTGCAATCAATTGGTTATGTTGGCTTAGAAGAGTCTCGTTTAAAAAAAGCAACAGCCTTTTTAGAATTGCACATTGAACAAGGGCCGATACTTGAGAGGGAGTCTAAGTCAATAGGTGTTGTGGAATGTGTGCTGGGAATGGTTTGTTATGAATTTGAAGTCACTGGGGAATCAGACCACGCCGGTACAACGCCAATGGAGATGAGAAAAGATGCACTTTTTGCTGCAAATAATTTAATCAGCGAAGCCCGGAAAATGCTTGGTCCTCTTGAAAAAGATTTAGTTTTCACAATAGGTAGAATGAATGTTTTTCCTAACGTACACACAGTCATTCCCAATAAAGTAGTCTTTACTTTGGAAGCAAGACATAAAGATCCAACGGTTATTAAACAAGTTGAGGAGATTATCCAAGGCTTAATACTCTTCCCAGCTAATGAGGGATGTGATATTAACGCGGTGAAATTATGGGATCGCTCCACGGTATGGTTTGATCAACAAATTTGCAATTTGTTAGAAAAATCAACACAGTCATTAGGATATTCCTATAAAAGGATGGTAAGCGGAGCAGGGCATGACTCACAATTCATAGCAAGCTTTGTGCCAACAGCGATGATTTTCGTTCCAAGTATCAATGGAAAGAGTCATTGTGAGGAGGAACTAACAACCTGGGAAGATTGTGCAAAGGGTGTAAACGTTTTGCTGGAAACAGTGCTGCTAATCTAATTTATGTGGCATTTTAATCAATTTCAGGGAGAGCGGAGTCCTAATATTTGTCAGTTTGCCGATAAAATCAAAATTTTACCGATATATTTAAAAATTTACCGATAAATCATGTTTTTTTGCCGATAAAACTAATTTTTCAGCGAAAAAACATAAACTAGTAGGTCAGATGTTGGAAATGAATATAAGGAGGTTATCGCTTTTGGGTATTACAAATCATTCAAGAATATCATCCGAAAATTTGAGTCTGAATTTTCAAGAAATAAATCCAGGATTAACGAAGCGTGATGCTCTTGAAGAATCTAATCGTTGTCTGTATTGCTACGATGCCCCTTGTATTAAAGCATGTCCAACAGGCATAGATATTCCAACATTTATAAAAAAGATTGCCTCAGGTAATTTAAAAGGTTCTGCTAAGACCATTTTTTCTGCAAATCCGATTGGTGCAAGCTGTGCACGTGTCTGCCCGACTGAAGAATTATGTGAGGGCGCTTGTGTCCTGAATCATGCTACAAAGCCGATTATGATTGGCAGTCTACAACGGTATTCGACAGACTGGACCATCCAAAATGAGCAAGTTTTGTTCGAACCAGGACAGAAAAATGGAAAATCAGTTGCCATCGTTGGGGGAGGACCCGCTGGTTTATCTGCCGCGAGGGAACTGGCGCTTCTGGGCTATCAAGTCACGATTTTTGAAGCAGAAAAGATGGCTGGTGGATTAAACAGATATGGCATTGTTTCATTTCGACTTCCAGTCCATATTTCCTATTGGGAAGTGAAGCAAATAAAAAACCTGAATGTTGAAATCCGAACCAATACCATAGTGGGAAAAGATATTTCTGTAGAAGAAATCCTGAAAAACTATGACTCCGTTATTCTGGCAATTGGCATGGCGAAGGTGCCAAAATTGGGCATTAGTGGCGAGGATTTAGCCGGTGTATATGACGCAATTGAATTTGTAAGGGACACAAAAACTAAACCAATTACAGGTCAACTCCAAGGGAAAAAGGTAGCAGTCATTGGAGCAGGGAACACAGCCATCGATGCAGCAACTAGTTCGATTCGTCTTGGTGCTGACAATGTCAAAATCCTTTACAGGAGAACTGCTGAGGAAATGACTGCTTATGAATTTGAATATGAATTTGCCAAACAAGATGGGGTTGAATTCAGATGGCTGACTTCACCACTCAAGATTGTAGGCGATGAACAAGGAATAGTAAAAGGAATCGAATGCATCAAAATGGAACTGGCAGAACCAGGAGAAGATGGCCGACGCCGACCTGTACATGTCAAAGGCTCGGATTTTACACTTGATGTTGATGTGGTAATAAAAGCAAACGGTCAATCTAGATATGTTGATTTGATTGAGAAGTTTAACCTAAAACACGATAGTGGCGTTGTAAAAATTAAAACTAACTCTTATCAGACATCAAACCAGAAAGTGTTTGCATGTGGGGATGTTATTTTTGGGAAAGGAAAACAAGGAGAAGCAATGGTTGTTTCTGCCGCACAACAAGGGAAAGAAACTGCCTATGCCATTCATCAATTTTTGAATCAAACTGCTGAGGAAACAGCTTAGGTCTGAAGGAATAAAGACAGAAACAGTAATTTAAGGGGGCTAGGATCATGGCAGATTTACGGATTAATGTAGCCGGAATTCAATCACCGAATCCATTTTGGTTGGCTTCAGCTCCTCCGACAAATTCAGGATATCAAGTACAACGAGCTTTTGAGGCAGGTTGGGGAGGTGTGGTCTGGAAGACATTGGGAGAACCGATTATCAATACTTCATCACGCTTTGCTGCTGTCAGCTTTAATGGGCAAAGGGTAGTGGGTTTCAACAATATTGAATTAATTACCGATCGACCCCTGGAAGTCAACTTAAAGGAAATTTACGAAACAAAAAAACGTTTCCCTGATCATGCCGTCATTGTTTCGTTAATGGTTGAGCCGAAGCAAGATAGTTGGCATGAGATTGTAAAAAAGGTCGAAGCTGTAGGCGTTGATGGCCTTGAACTCAATTTTGGCTGCCCACATGGAATGGCAGAACGGGGAATGGGCTCGGCTTCTGGCCAAGTACCAGCACTGGTTGAAAAACAAACGTACTGGGTAAAAGAAGTAGCGAAAACTCCTGTAATTGTCAAACTCACACCCAATATTACTGATATTACGGCAACGGCTGAGGCGGCTGAAAGGGGTGGAGCGGATTGCTTAAGTATGATCAATACGATTAATAGTTTAGCAGGGGTAGATCTTGATACTTGGAATACGATTCCACATGTTGGAGGAAAAGGAGCGCATGGCGGTTATTGTGGCCCAGCTGTCAAACCGATTGCTCTACATATGGTTGGGGAGTGTGCTAGAAACCCAAGAATTACGATTCCAATCTCTGGGATTGGTGGAATCGCAAACTGGCAAAACGCAGTCGAGTATCTATTGATGGGTGCAACAGGAGTCCAAGTTTGTACTGCTGCGATGCACCATGGATTTAGAATCGTCGAGGATATGATTGAGGGATTAAATAATTACTTGGATGAAAAGGGAATCGCCTCTGTAATAGATATAGTTGGGAAATCTGTTCCGAAATATTCTGATTGGGGTGACCTGGATCTTAATTACAATATTGTTGCAAAAATAAACACTGATGTTTGTATCAACTGCAATAAATGTTTTATTGCCTGTGAAGACACGTCTCATCAATGTATTGAAATGTTGAAGAGTGAAAACGGTGAAGGTTTCCTAAAAGTAAGAGAAGAGGATTGTGTTGGCTGTAATTTATGTTCCATCGTCTGTCCTGTCGATGGGGCAATTGACATGATTGAGGTCCCGAGTGAACTTCCATCGATGACCTGGAATGAGCGCCAAGTAGCAATTGGGTCGGTATCAGGTGGAAAAACCCGCTTGAAAAACAATAACTGAATTTTCAAACTTAACTGGAGGGGATCTCGTGAAAAAAATCATTAAAAATGGATTAATTGTTACTGCAACCGATACGTATCGCGCTGATGTGCGTATTGAAAATGGAATCATTACCCAAATTGGAGATCATCTGCCTACTGTCGGAGCTGAAGTAATAGATGCGAAGGGCTGTTATTTGTTCCCTGGTGGAATTGATCCACATACCCATTTGGATATGCCATTTGGTGGCACCGTTACAAAGGATGATTTTGAAACAGGCACAATTGCAGCAGCCTTTGGTGGAACGACAACTGTGATTGATTTTTGTTTAACAAATAAAGGGAAAACACTTAAAAGTGCAGTCGATACATGGCATGCAAAATCAAAAGAAAAGGCCGTCATTGATTACGGTTTCCACCTTCAAATTGTCGAAATGAATGAGGAGAAACTTAATGAACTTCCAAAAATGATTGAAGAAGAAGGGATTACCTCTTTTAAAATATTTATGGCCTATAAAAATCAGTTCCAAGCAGATGATGAAACACTTTTCGGAACATTGATTGCAGCAAAAGAACTTGGTGCACTTGTTATGGTACATGCAGAAAATGGTGATGTGATCGATTACTTAGTGAAAAAGGCATTAAAGGAAGGGAATACAGCCCCGATATATCATGCATTAACAAGACCACCAGAAGCTGAAGGGGAAGCGACTGGAAGAGCTGCAACTTTAACCAAACTGGCAAACTCGCAACTGTATGTAGTCCATGTTTCTTGTGAAGAAGCAGCCAGAAAAATAGCCGAAGCCAGAAATAAGGGCATTGATATTTGGGGAGAAACATGTCCACAGTATTTAGTTCTGGATCAATCCTATTTAGAGAAACCTGATTTTGAAGGAGCCAAATACGTCTGGTCTCCTCCTTTACGGGAAAAGTGGAATCAAGATGTGTTATGGAATGCATTAAAAACGGGACAACTGCAAACGTTAGGATCGGACCAATGCTCTTTTGATTTTGTCGGACAAAAAGAACTAGGCAGAGATGATTTTTCAAAAATACCGAACGGGGGACCAATTATTGAGGATCGCATCAGTGTTTTCTTTTCGGAAGGGGTAAATAAAGGCAGGATCTCACTCAATCAGTTTGTTGAAATTACTTCAACAAGAGCCGCAAAATTATTTGGATTATATCCGAAAAAAGGAACGATTGCTATTGGTACAGATGCTGACATTGTCATTTTCGATCCTACAGTGGAGCGGGTGATTTCAGCTGAAACACACCATATGGCTGTTGATTATAATGCATTTGAAGGGATGAAAGTAACAGGTGAGCCGGTTTCCGTATTGTCTCGCGGTGAGTTTGTCATCCATAATAAACAGTTTGTTGGTCATGCTGGAGCAGGACAGTATTTAAAACGTGCTAAATATGGAGTAACTCATCAAAATGACCAATAAAAAGTATTGATTCCCTTTTTACCCTATCAGAAGCTATTTTTGAAACATTATAGGGAGGAGATAGAATGTCGGAATATCAACAGTTTTTAAAAGAACGAAACCAAATTGACTCTCTTATGCAATCAGGTTTCAAAATTACCCAAATCACTGAGAATTTAAACGGTTCTATAGTCATTTTTTCAAAGAACAGGAGCGATAATCAAGGAAATATCATCGAAACCCTTCAAATTTCAAATGCCAATGCTCGGAAGTATTTCTCTGCCAAGTTAATTCAGCAACAAATAAATAGTAAAAAAGGAGACTAGTTAATGTCAACATCAATCCAGAAGATCAAGAGATTGAAAAATTACATTGGAGGAGAATGGGTTGATTCTACTTCCAAAAAAATAGAAATAGTCGTGAATCCAGCAACAGGGGCAGTGATCGCTGAAATTCCGCTTTCTACAAAAGAAGACGTGGATCAAGCTGTACAAGTTGCTAAAGAATCCTTTAAAACATGGTCACAAACACCTGTTCCAAAACGAGCTCGAATTTTGTTTAAGTATCAGCAGTTGCTTGTTGACAATGAGAATGAACTTTCCAAATTAGTAACAATTGAAAATGGGAAAAGTCTTTCAGAAGCAAAGGGGGAGGTACAACGAGGAATTGAATGTGTTGAATTTGCAGCTGGAGCACCAACATTAATGATGGGGAAACAGCTGCCGGACATTGCGACAGGCATTGAATCGGGTATGTATCGCTATCCTCTTGGCGTTGTTGGCGGTATCACGCCATTTAACTTTCCAATGATGGTTCCATGCTGGATGTTCCCGATTGCCATTGCTTGTGGAAACACATTTGTGTTAAAGCCATCCGAACGAACACCTATTCTGGCATCACGGCTTGTTGAATTAATGACAGAAGCAGGACTACCAAAAGGTGTATTAAACATCGTGAATGGTGCACACGATGTCGTGAACGGACTGCTTGAGCATAAAGACATCAAAGCAATCTCATTTGTGGGTTCACAGCCTGTTGCTGAATATGTTTACAAAACTGGGACGGGAAATCTGAAGCGGGTTCAGGCGCTTTCCGGTGCTAAAAATCATTCCATTGTGTTAAAGGATGCAAACCTGGAGCTGGCAGCAAGAGAAATTACCAATGCAGCCTTTGGTTCAGCAGGCGAACGCTGTATGGCTGCCTCAGTTGTTGCAGTTGAGGATAGTGTAGCAGACTTATTGATTAGGAGATTAGTTGACCTTGCAGATGAACTTAAGATTGGAAATGGACTGGAAGATTCGGTTTTCCTTGGTCCACTGATACGAGAGGGTAACAAAGTTCGGACAATCGACTACATTAAGTCAGGTATATCTCAAGGTGCCAAATTGGTTCGGGATGGACGGAAAGACGAAGTGGTTAACAGTGCAGGTTTTTTTATTGGACCCACCATTTTTGACCAGGTAACAAAGGATATGAAAATCTGGCAGGATGAAATTTTTGCCCCCGTTCTTTCTATTGTACGAGTAAAAGATTTAAC
Organism: Bacillus sp. 1NLA3E; assembly: GCF_000242895.2. Taxonomy (NCBI): domain Bacteria; kingdom Bacillati; phylum Bacillota; class Bacilli; order Caryophanales; family Bacillaceae; genus Bacillus; species Bacillus sp. 1NLA3E. The sequence continues at coordinate 2,459,878 of NC_021171.1, read as the reverse complement.
CGAGGCGATTGACGTAGCCAATGTTTCTCCCTTTGCAAATGGTGCTTGCCTATACACAGATAGTGCAGCTGCAGTTCGTCAGTTCCGTGAAACAATCGATGCTGGCATGCTCGGTGTAAATGTTGGTGTACCTGCACCAATGGCTTTCTTCCCATTTTCTGGTTACAAAGATTCCTTCTATGGAGATTTACATGCGAATGGTACAGATGGATTTGAGTTTTATACTAGAAAAAAAGTGCTGACAGCCCGTTATCGATAGTCCGATAGAGGAAGGATGGGGAAAAATGTCGATGTTCAAAAATAAAACAGATGAAATGATGGAGAAAGATCGTCAATATTTATGGCACCATATGACTCCATATAGAGAAAAGGCAACTCCAACGGTTGCGGTAGCAGGGAAGGGTTCGTGGATTACTGATATTAATGGGAAAAAGTATTTAGATGCCATGTCTGGTTTATGGTGTGTAAATGTTGGGTATGGAAGAGAAGAACTTGCTCAAGCCGCCTATAATCAATTAAAAACAATGCCCTATTTTCCACTCTCACAAAGCCATCTCCCTGCTATCCAACTAGCAGAAAAATTAAATGAATGGTTAGAAGGAGATTATGTCGTTTTCTTTTCAAACAGTGGTTCAGAGGCGAATGAAACTGCCTTTAAAATTGCTCGTCAATATCATCAGCAAAATGGTGAACCGAACCGTTATAAATTTATTTCACGCTATCGAGCTTATCATGGTAATTCAATGGGAGCATTAGCTGCAACCGGGCAGGCCATTCGAAAATATAATTATGAACCGCTTGCTTCAGGATTTATTCATGTAAGCCCTCCAGACAATTATCGCCGTTCCGAAGGACAAACCGTTGAACAATTTAACCTTCAATGTGCATTAGAAATTGAAAAAACGATTATTTGGGAAGGGAAGGAAACGATCGCCGCAATTATTATGGAACCAGCCATCACTGGTGGCGGGATTCTTGTCCCTCATCCAATTTATATGGAAAAGACACAAGAAATCTGCCAAAAATATGGAGTTCTCCTCATTATGGATGAAGTGATTTGTGGATTTGGTCGGACTGGCAAGAAATTTGGCCATATGCATTTTAACCTCAAACCCGATATTGTCAGCTTGGCGAAGGGGCTAACTAGCGGTTACCTCCCACTTTCTGCAACAGCAGTTCGCCGTGATTTATACGAAAAATTCAAGTGTTCTGATGAGTTTGGTTATTTCCGACATGTGAACACATTTGGTGGAAACCCTGCTGCTTGTGCTGTAGCCCTTAAAAATCTAGAAATCTACGAAAAAGAGGAATTGGTTGAGCGTTCTCGAATTTTAGGTGAGCGGTTAAGACAAGAACTAAACGAACTAGTAGAGCATCCTATGGTGGGTGATATCCGCAGTTTTGGTTTTCTGCTAGGAATTGAACTGGTAGAAGATAAAGGAACGAAGGAACCGATAGCCACTTCAAAAATAGACCTAATTATCTCTGAATGTAAATCAAATGGTTTGATTATAGGAAAAAACGGGGCAACTGTAGCGGGCTATAATAATATTCTTGCCTTGTCGCCACCACTATCCTCAACCGATGGAGATCTGGAATTCATTGTGACAACAGTAAAGAAGGCGATATATAAGGTATTACAATAACTCATTTAGCCCCCCCATTTCCGTTGTGATACATGGAGGATTGAATGGGATTGGCATGGATTTTGTTGTATTATGGTTAAGAGTATCAGGTGAAGGGATATTCGTATCAACGTTCATCTCCAGAATGGCTGGGATTTAATTGCTTAAATTGCATCTTGTTTGCTAGTCATGTTCATGATTGTCCGACTTCCTATTTTATCCAATATTTTAAAGAGGGAGAAGAGAAATGAAGCGGAGTAAAAGAATTCTGTTAATGGCTCATTGTATCTTAAATCAAAATACAGTAATTGAGAATGAAGCACGAGCCGAAGGAGCAGTGAAAACGGCAGCAAATTGGGCAACGGAAGAGGGATTTGGAATCATTCAACTGCCTTGCCCAGAGTTTACTTTTCTTGGAATAAACCGTCCACCTATGACCTATGAGGAATACAATACCCCTGAATATCGGTTACATTGTAGGGAGATTTTGCAGCCTGCCCTTCATCAAGTTGATGAGTATTGTAAAAATGATTATGAAATTTCGGGTTTGTTAGGAATCCAAGGAAGTCCATCGTGCGATCCAAGTTATGGTAGAGGTGTATTCATGGAAGAGTTGATTTCGATGTTTGCGGAAAAGGGGATTAACCTAAAAAAGCTGTGGTATTTGCCTAACGCCAGTAAACCTGAATTTAACGGAGATGTGCACTTTTTGTAATGATTAGGTACTTGTACAACCTAATTAAACTTGTTTCATAGCAAGGGTACTGGCTCCTTGTTGCATTCAAATGCAATAAGGAGTTTTTTTTAGTCTCCTATAATTGATTCATAGTTACTGTTTATTTATTATACATGAAGGCAATAATAGAAGATTTGAAGCATTTATTTAAATAAAGTATTGTTAAGGGAGTCAATAGATTTCAGAAATGGAGCGGGTAATTGATGCAGAAAATTTATCTTGATTATAATGGTAGTACACCATTGGCACACGAAGTAGTAGATGTAATGAAACCATTATTAAATGATTATTTTGGAAATCCCTCAGCCTTACATTGGGCAGGAAAACCAGTTAAAGAATTGTTACATAAAGCCAGAGTTCAGGTTGCAGAATTAATCTCATGTTCTTCTAGAGAAATTATTTTTACGAGTGGCGGAAGTGAAGCTAATAACCAAGCGTTAAAAGGGTTTTATTTTAAAAACTCAAAAAAAGGGAATCACATCATAACATCAAAAATTGAACACCCTTCGATATTAAACCCATGTAAATTCCTAGAACAAGTAGGTGCAAAGGTTACGTATGTTGGAGTGGACCAGTATGGGAGAGTATCACCAGAAGAAATAGAAAAGGCGATTACAAAAGAAACCATCCTTATTACCATTATGCACTCAAATAATGAAGTAGGAACGCTTCAACCAATTATGGAAATTGGGGAAATAGCAAAAAGATATGGAATCGCTTTTCATTCAGATGCTTCACAGTCAGTTGGAAAGGTTCCTATCAATGTAAATGATTTGGGTGTGGATTTGCTTACGATAGCTGGCCATAAACTATATGCTCCAAAAGGAATAGGAGCACTTTATATTCGGACCGGAATCGAACTTGAGCCATTAATTCATGGTGCTAGTCATGAATACGGGCTTCGGGCAGGAACAGAAAATACTTTATTAGCTGTTGGTTTAGGAAAAGCATGCGAAATTTCCCGAGAGTATTTAAGTCATAATCAACTAAAAGATTTAACGAATGATTTATGGTTGGAATTAAAAAAGGAATTTGGTGTAAATGTAGTCTTAAATGGGCACATAGAGGAACGATTGCCAAATACGTTAAATGTTAGCTTTGTGAATAAAGTAGGTCAGGACATCCTGAATGCCATTCCAAATCTTGCTGCCTCAACAGGGTCAGCTTGTCATGCCGGAAGTATTGAATTATCCCCTGTATTAAAAGAAATGAAAGTACCTGAGCATATTGGAATTGGTGCAATAAGATTTAGTTTAGGTAGGAATACAACAAAAAATGAAATTGATCAAGTAATGAAATGGCTGAAAATACTGGAAAGCGCTAAGAATGTTAACAGTTAGATTGCACCATCCATATTTTGGGTGGTGTTTTTTGTATCAATACTTTCAAATTTACCCGTTTTCATTAATATTTCGGAATTCAAAATCTTAAAGTATTTTTACTACTATATAATTACTGTATATTCATTTTATAGATAAAAAATTTTTTAGGATGACTTGTAGAATTAATATCATGAATTTTAATACTTTAATAAAAGTTTCTATAATAAGGAGGGTATTTGTGAACGACAATAATAAAAAACTTTTAAAAGAGTTAGAAGAGCTGCGCTCACAAAATACTGAACTTGAAAGAGAAAAACAGGAGCTTTCAAAGAAAATTCGCGTAAATGAATCATTATATTTAAGCGTTCTAGATGCATTACCTATTAATATATTTCTTGAAGATCCTGAAGGGCACACCATTTTCGCTAATAGAGAAGCATGCCAATCAAATGGTATTGCTCTAAAAGATTTAATTGGAAAAACGGTATTTGATTTCTTTCCAAGACCCATTGCCGAAATCAATAGAGCACTTGATCTTGAGGTTTGGCACCAACGGAAACTAATTACTAAGGAAGTACTTGCTGGATTTAAAGGTGAAAAACATCATATGTTTTCTGGGAAAACCATTATTCATATAAATGAATCCAAAGAAGATTTTTTATTAGGATTTGGATTAGACATTTCTGATCGTGTTAGAACCGAGGCGTTGTTACGAGAAAGTGAAGAAAAATTCAGAAGCGTAATCGAGCAGGCGTCGGACAGTATTTTTCTCATCGGAATGGATGGTAGGTTCAAAGATATAAACCCTACTGCATGTGAGGTTTTGAACTATTCGAAGGAAGAATTCCTAAGTATGAGTACAGAATTGGTTTTTTCCAGAATACCTGAAAAAATTAAGTTATTACATAATGTTTCTAATGAAAATTTATCATCTAATTTTGAGGATATAATGACAGGCAAGAACAACACATTAATTCCAGTAGATATAAACATTCGTTTAATAACTATTGGTGAAAAAAAGATGTTTTTAGCTTTATGTAGAGATATTAGTGATAAAAAAAGAGCTGAAGCACAAATTAAGCATATGGCCTATCATGATGCATTAACCGAACTCCCAAATCGGTGGTTCATCCAGTCCTACCTTCAAGACTTTATATCAAACAATGATACAAACAAACCAATACTTGGTGTCTTCCTACTTGATTTAGATTATTTTAAAATAATCAATGATAGCTTGGGACATGATGCTGGGGATCTTTTATTAATTGAAGTGTCAAAGCGACTTGGAACAGCAACAGAGAATATAGACTCTGTCCTCGGCCGTTTTGGTGGAGATGAGTTTATTTTTCTTGTCCCACATTTATCAAGTAAAGATGATATATCAATGTTATGTGAAAAAATAATGCGAGAGATGTATGAACCTTTTATTATTTTTGATCAAAAAATTAATATCTCCGCGAGTATTGGTGTCAGTCTTTACCCAAAGGATGGGGAAGATCTTAATACTTTAATTAAAAATGCTGATCTAGCAATGTATGGTTCCAAAGACCAAGGGAGAAGTTGTTATAACTTATACAATCCAAATATGAAAACACAAGCAATTGAACGAATGGACTTAGAAATTCTTTTATGAGAGGCCCTTACCAGAAATGAATTTATACTCCATTATCAACCTAAAATTAGTTTAAAGACTGGGCAACCAAATGGGATAGAAGCATTAATCGGATGGAGAAATAAGGAAAACAAAATACTATATCCTGATTCATTTATCCACATTGCTGAAGAAACTGGCCTTATCATCCCAATTGGTGAGTGGGTAATCCGTGAAGCGTGTAGACAATGTAAAGAATGGCACAACAAGGGTTTAGAACATTTATCAGTAAGTGTTAATGTGTTAATTTATCTCCAAAGCAATTTCAAAAACATAACCTTGAGGATTTTATCGTTTCTGTACTAGAAGAGACCGGATTACCACCGTGGTCACTGGAACTGGAACTGACTGAAGGTATGATAATGAAACAACCTGAAGAAGCTGTTATCGTTTTAAAAAATCTAAAGGAATTAGGGATTAAGATTTCTATTGATGATTTTGGAACCGGTTTTTCTTCGTTGAGTTATTTGAAGCTATTCCCTATTGATACTCTAAAGATTGATAAATCCTTTATCATGAATATAGAAAGTGATGAAGCTAATGCAACTATTGCCGCAGCAGTTGTGTCCTTGGCACATAGCTTAAATTTAAAGGTAGTTGCAGAGAGGGTTTTGAAACTGAATACCAATATAATTTTCTCATGAACCTTTCTTGCGATTTTATCCAAGGTAACTATTTTAGTAAACCAAATAGTTCACGGGAGATCTTACCGTAATTAGACAGGTATGTTTTAGGATAATATGAAATGATTTAAAATGACGCAGTAAAATAACTGCGTCGTTTTAAATCAGATGACCTCTTTAATTACTTTTTTTAATACAACGCACCTATGCTTGTCTTCTTAATAATTAACGCTTAATATTCCCTCTAAGGTAAAGGCAAATTCTGGGAAGTAGTCAGTTTAATATTTTTCCCAAGTTAAGATGGATTTGTACTATATTTGGTCAAGGATTCGTAAAATTAGAAGATAGTATCTCGATAACACGTACCGAAAAAAATAAAAGGGGCGCTGAAAATGAAAAAAGTAATCGCACTTTTAGCTGTAATTTCTTTGACTGGTATCCTCAGTAGTTGTGAAATAAATAATGTCAACATCAGTAAAGAAAAAGAGAACAACAGCATTGTTGATAAGAACAATTATAAAAAAAATAGTACCAATCATACCAATGACGAAAATAAAAAACAAAAAACACAGTTAAACATACAGGAATATTACCCTATCAAGGAAAATACTCGTTACATATATGAAGGAACAGGGAACGAATTTGCTTCTTATAATGTATACAATGACTATATTTCCGGAGAAAAAGTTCAACAAAGAATCAATAATGGTGGTACAGTGATTGCTAGTGTAATTGAATTAAAAGATGGAAAACTCAACAAGATTTATTCTAGAGGTGAAGTATACTACAGAGAAAACCTTTTAGAAGCAACTGGTTATGGTGAAGAAACCCTTTTGATGGAACCATTAAAGAATGGGACAACATGGACTTTAAAGGATTCAAGAGTTAGAACCATAACCAATACCTCAGCTGATATTATGACTCCAACAGGGACTTTTAAAGCAATTGAAGTTACGACTGTAAGTACAGATGGAAAAAACCTTGATTATTATGCTAAAAATAAGGGCTTAATTAAATCAATATATATTTCTGGAGATACTCAAATATCTTCCACTCTAAGTGAAATTGAGGAAAATGTCCCAGAGAAGCAAAATATTAATTTTTATTATCCCAATATTAATGATGGGAAAATTTATTATAAAAATAAAGAGGTTAGTTTCAGAACTAATGAAATAACAAGAAAAGTTCTAGCTGAAGCTTATAAAGAAGAAGTTAATAATCAACTTGGAAAAGTATTTTCTCCAAATACACAGATCAACAGCCTATATTTGAATAATGACCAACATGTGTATATTGATTTGAATCAAGATTTTATAAAGGAAATGCAAGCTGGAGCACCTTATGAAACAATGATTCTTCAAAGCGTTGCTAATACATTTGGTCAATATTATCATTCAGATAGAGTTTATCTTACCATTAACAATAATCCATATGAATCAGGTCATATATCTATAAAAAAAGGAGAGTATCTCAAAGTTGGATTACAGAATATAATTGAAATGAAATAGTAATTAGAGACGAGTTTCACGGAATGCATTCTGAAATTTCCCCTTGCGTTAATACAAGGATGATGTTAATATATATAAGTCGCGTTACAAAGTGTATCAACAAAATTATTATTTACGTAATATTTTTTAAAGTTTTTATTGATAACACAGTAGATATGTGATATTATATTATTTGTCGCTTCTAAACGACGATAAACAAGTTGTTCTTTGAAAACTAAACAAACAAACGTCAACAATAAAATTTTTTATAGTGTGAATGACTTCGGTCATAACACTAGCCAACGTAACTTTTATGAGTCAATCAACTTTCTTGGAGAGTTTGATCCTGGCTCAGGACGAACGCTGGCGGCGTGCCTAATACATGCAAGTCGAGCGGATTGATGGGAGCTTGCTCCCTGATATCAGCGGCGGACGGGTGAGTAACACGTGGGCAACCTGCCTGTAAGACTGGGATAACACCGGGAAACCGGTGCTAATACCGGATAATCCTTTTCCTCTCATGAGGAAAAACTGAAAGTCGGTTTCGGCTGACACTTACAGATGGGCCCGCGGCGCATTAGCTAGTTGGTGAGGTAACGGCTCACCAAGGCGACGATGCGTAGCCGACCTGAGAGGGTGATCGGCCACACTGGGACTGAGACACGGCCCAGACTCCTACGGGAGGCAGCAGTAGGGAATCTTCCACAATGGACGAAAGTCTGATGGAGCAACGCCGCGTGAGCGATGAAGGCCTTCGGGTCGTAAAGCTCTGTTGTTAGGGAAGAACAAGTATCGGAGTAACTGCCGGTACCTTGACGGTACCTAACCAGAAAGCCACGGCTAACTACGTGCCAGCAGCCGCGGTAATACGTAGGTGGCAAGCGTTGTCCGGAATTATTGGGCGTAAAGCGCGCGCAGGCGGTTCCTTAAGTCTGATGTGAAAGCCCCCGGCTCAACTGGGGAGGGTCATTGGAAACTGGGGAACTTGAGTGCAGAAGAGAAGAGCGGAATTCCACGTGTAGCGGTGAAATGCGTAGAGATGTGGAGGAACACCAGTGGCGAAGGCGGCTCTTTGGTCTGTAACTGACGCTGAGGCGCGAAAGCGTGGGGAGCAAACAGGATTAGATACCCTGGTAGTCCACGCCGTAAACGATGAGTGCTAAGTGTTAGAGGGTTTCCGCCCTTTAGTGCTGCAGCTAACGCATTAAGCACTCCGCCTGGGGAGTACGGCCGCAAGGCTGAAACTCAAAGGAATTGACGGGGGCCCGCACAAGCGGTGGAGCATGTGGTTTAATTCGAAGCAACGCGAAGAACCTTACCAGGTCTTGACATCCTCTGACACTCCTAGAGATAGGACGTTCCCCTTCGGGGGACAGAGTGACAGGTGGTGCATGGTTGTCGTCAGCTCGTGTCGTGAGATGTTGGGTTAAGTCCCGCAACGAGCGCAACCCTTGATCTTAGTTGCCAGCATTCAGTTGGGCACTCTAAGGTGACTGCCGGTGACAAACCGGAGGAAGGTGGGGATGACGTCAAATCATCATGCCCCTTATGACCTGGGCTACACACGTGCTACAATGGGTGGTACAAAGGGTTGCAAAACCGCGAGGTCGAGCCAATCCCATAAAACCACTCTCAGTTCGGATTGTAGGCTGCAACTCGCCTACATGAAGCTGGAATCGCTAGTAATCGCGGATCAGCATGCCGCGGTGAATACGTTCCCGGGCCTTGTACACACCGCCCGTCACACCACGAGAGTTTGTAACACCCGAAGTCGGTGGGGTAACCGTAAGGAGCCAGCCGCCTAAGGTGGGACAGATGATTGGGGTGAAGTCGTAACAAGGTAGCCGTATCGGAAGGTGCGGCTGGATCACCTCCTTTCTAAGGATATTGTCGTAAAGACAATCGGAACACAACACTTATAGTGATGTGATGTTGATGGTTTGTTTGTTTAGTTTTGAGAGAGCAATCTCTTAAAGCTTTTTTGTTCCTTGAAAACTAGATAATCGTAAGAAGAAGAATTGTAAGACCGAGAAACACCACATTAGTTTTTTTCTCTCTTATATAATAAGAGATTAACCTTTAGGTTAAGTTAGAAAGGGCGCACGGTGGATGCCTTGGCACTAGGAGCCGATGAAGGACGGTACTAACACCGATATGCTTCGGGGAGCTGTAAGTAAGCTTTGATCCGGAGATTTCCGAATGGGGAAACCCACTGCTCGTAATGGAGTAGTATCTTTACCTGAATACATAGGGTATTGAAGGCAGACCCGGGGAACTGAAACATCTAAGTACCCGGAGGAAGAGAAAGCAAATGCGATTCCCTGAGTAGCGGCGAGCGAAACGGGAAATAGCCCAAACCAAGAGGCTTGCCTCTTGGGGTTGTAGGACACTCAACATGGAGTTACAAAGGAACGGGGTAAATGAAGAGGTCTGGAAAGGCCCGTCAAAGAAGGTAAAAACCCTGTAGTTGAAACTTCGTTCCCTCCTGAGTGGATCCTGAGTACGGCCGGACACGAGAAATCCGGTCGGAAGCAGGGAGGACCATCTCCCAAGGCTAAATACTACCTAGTGACCGATAGTGAACCAGTACCGTGAGGGAAAGGTGAAAAGCACCCCGGAAGGGGAGTGAAATAGATCCTGAAACCGTGTGCCTACAAGTAGTCAAAGCCCGTTAATGGGTGATGGCGTGCCTTTTGTAGAATGAACCGGCGAGTTACGATTACATGCAAGGTTAAGTTGATAAGACGGAGCCGCAGCGAAAGCGAGTCTGAATAGGGCGAATGAGTATGTGGTTGTAGACCCGAAACCAGGTGATCTACCCATGTCCAGGGTGAAGGTAGGGTAACACCTACTGGAGGCCCGAACCCACGCACGTTGAAAAGTGCGGGGATGAGGTGTGGGTAGCGGAGAAATTCCAATCGAACTTGGAGATAGCTGGTTCTCTCCGAAATAGCTTTAGGGCTAGCCTCACGTTGTAAGAGTCTTGGAGGTAGAGCACTGTTTGGACTAGGGGCCCTCATCGGGTTACCGAATTCAGACAAACTCCGAATGCCAAAGACTTATCCGTGGGAGTCAGACTGCGAGTGATAAGATCCGTAGTCAAAAGGGAAACAGCCCAGACCACCAGCTAAGGTCCCAAAGTATACGTTAAGTGGAAAAGGATGTGGAGTTGCTTAGACAACCAGGATGTTGGCTCAGAAGCAGCCACCATTTAAAGAGTGCGTAATAGCTCACTGGTCGAGTGACTCTGCGCCGAAAATGTACCGGGGCTAAACGTATCACCGAAGCTGTGGATTGACATCTTAGATGTCAGTGGTAGGAGAGCGTTCTAAGGGCGTTGAAGCTAGACCGTAAGGACTGGTGGAGCGCTTAGAAGTGAGAATGCCGGTATGAGTAGCGAAAGATGGGTGAGAATCCCATCCACCGAATGCCTAAGGTTTCCTGAGGAAGGCTCGTCCGCTCAGGGTTAGTCGGGACCTAAGCCGAGGCCGAAAGGCGTAGGCGATGGACAACAGGTTGATATTCCTGTACCACCTCTTTATCGTTTGAGCAATGGGGGGACGCAGAAGGATAGGGTAAGCGCGCTGTTGGATATGCGCGTCTAAGCAGTTAGGCTGGTAGCGAGGAAAATCCCGTTACCGTGAAGGCTAAGCTGTGATAGCGAGGGAAATATAGTACCGAAGTTCCTGATTTCACACTGCCTAGAAAAGCCTCTAGCGAGATAAAAGGTGCCCGTACCGCAAACCGACACAGGTAGGCGAGGAGAGAATCCTAAGGTGAGCGAGAGAACTCTCGTTAAGGAACTCGGCAAAATGACCCCGTAACTTCGGGAGAAGGGGTGCTCTTTAGGGTGAATAGCCTTGAAGAGCCGCAGTGAATAGGCCCAGGCGACTGTTTAGCAAAAACACAGGTCTCTGCAAAGCCGCAAGGCGAAGTATAGGGGCTGACGCCTGCCCGGTGCTGGAAGGTTAAGGGGAGAGGTTAGCCGCAAGGCGAAGCTTTGAACCGAAGCCCCAGTAAACGGCGGCCGTAACTATAACGGTCCTAAGGTAGCGAAATTCCTTGTCGGGTAAGTTCCGACCCGCACGAAAGGCGTAACGATCTGGGCACTGTCTCAACGAGAGACTCGGTGAAATTATAGTACCTGTGAAGATGCAGGTTACCCGCGACAGGACGGAAAGACCCCGTGGAGCTTTACTGTAGCCTGATATTGAATTTTGGTACAGCTTGTACAGGATAGGTAGGAGCCGTAGAAGCCGGAGCGCTAGCTTCGGTGGAGGCATTGGTGGGATACTACCCTGGCTGTATTGAAATTCTAACCCATACCCCTGATCGGGGTAGGAGACAGTGTCAGGTGGGCAGTTTGACTGGGGCGGTCGCCTCCTAAAGAGTAACGGAGGCGCCCAAAGGTTCCCTCAGAATGGTTGGAAATCATTCGTAGAGTGTAAAGGCACAAGGGAGCTTGACTGCGAGACCTACAAGTCGAGCAGGGACGAAAGTCGGGCTTAGTGATCCGGTGGTTCCGCATGGAAGGGCCATCGCTCAACGGATAAAAGCTACCCCGGGGATAACAGGCTTATCTCCCCCAAGAGTCCACATCGACGGGGAGGTTTGGCACCTCGATGTCGGCTCATCGCATCCTGGGGCTGTAGTCGGTCCCAAGGGTTGGGCTGTTCGCCCATTAAAGCGGTACGCGAGCTGGGTTCAGAACGTCGTGAGACAGTTCGGTCCCTATCCGTCGTGGGCGCAGGAAATTTGAGAGGAGCTGTCCTTAGTACGAGAGGACCGGGATGGACGCACCGCTGGTGTACCAGTTGTCTTGCCAAAGGCATAGCTGGGTAGCTATGTGCGGAAGGGATAAGTGCTGAAAGCATCTAAGCATGAAGCCCCCCTCAAGATGAGATTTCCCATAGCGCAAGCTAGTAAGATCCCTGAAAGATGATCAGGTTGATAGGTCAGAGGTGGAAGCGCGGTGACGTGTGGAGCTGACTGATACTAATCGATCGAGGACTTAACCAAAAACGGTGTTATTGGTTTTACAACTTCTTCTGCATTATCTAGTTTTGAGGGAATGAAAATTCCTAATTAAATAGTCTGGTGGCGATAGCGAGAAGGTCACACCCGTTCCCATACCGAACACGGAAGTTAAGCTTCTCAGCGCCGATGGTAGTTGGGGGATCTCCCCCTGTGAGAGTAGGACGTTGCCGGGCACATGAAGAACAACTCATTGGGTTGTTCTTTTTTGTATATATAAAAATGTCCGAAGGAACAATAAAGGACCTGTCATCGCTTTAGGAGGATGGAGCAGAAGGTATCGAGATGGGGACACGAGGTTCATTGCCACATGGGAATGTGTACATGCGGACACCAATGCCGCTATTAATGCATAAAGGAATGTTTTTGATAGCTTAACGGACACTAGAGTCTTTATTCGTTAGTAAGCAGGCATGATCCAGTGGTTTTTATGAAAATAAGGTATCCTGTGTCCTGTAAATCTAAAAAATGGGTAATTTCATGAAAATAAAGTCTTCTGTGTCCGTTTGGGATTAGCAGACGAATGGTAAGAGGATTAGGACGATAAAAGAAACATTTAATAAGTTTGGCTACCCAAAGACAAACATGGAAGTTAAGCTTCGGGCCCGATGGTAGCATGGTATTTTATTTTTTAACCAAATATAAAATTAAATTTCATGTTGTTCGCAATATTCATCAATGAGTTGCTCAATTTGATCAAGCTCCGGATATTTTCCAGAAAAAGAAAACTTCACTTCTTCAACAAATTCTCCTTTGATATAAACGTGAATCGCTCCATTTTGCCTAATTACACTATATTCTGGTTCAAATCTATACCCATTTCGTTCTATAGCACCCATTTAAAAACCACATCTTCTCTTCTAAATTTAACTACTTACTTACAAGTCAGTGTTTTTAACACCCTAGATTTTAAAATCTAGGGTGTTTCTGATGTATTGTAACTTTTACTTTCTGAAAGTCCTTTGTGTTCATAAGCGATTAGAGTACATCCTAATTCATTTTCAAATTGTTTCAATTTTTCCATCTGAGAGCTCTTTAAATTTGCCACTTTAAAATCAACTGTTTTCAAGAAATTCGCCTCCTACATCATAGTATGAACATCCTTTAACAAAAATATTTTTTAAAAAAGTTTACCCATATTTACTTATTCTAAAATAAATTTCATAATAGCATTAAATGCTAGGGGGGATTTTATGAATGATGAAGGCTATGTCCAAGTAAAGAATGGAAAGGTTTGGTACCAAGTATTTAATAAAACTGCGGGTGGTACGCCAGTGATTATTTTGCACGGTGGGCCCGGTTCTTCATCTTATTCACTACAAGGCCTTAAAGCTCTCGGAGAGAACCGGCCAGTTATTCTTTATGATCAGTTGGGATGTGGTAGATCGGATAGACCAACCGATAGGTCTTTATGGAAAATAGAAAGGTTTGTTGAGGAACTAGCACAGGTTAGAAAAGAATTAAACCTAAGTGAAGTACATATTCTTGGTCATTCTTGGGGGACTACGCTAGCAGCTGCTTATTGTTTAACAAAACCGAGTGGCATAAAGAGCGTAATTTTTTCTAGTCCATGTCTTAGTGCACCATTATGGGGACATGATCAGAAAAGAAACCTCAAAAAGCTTCCAAAAAATATCCAAGATATAATTAAAAGATGTGAAGAAACTGGAACAACCAATTCTGCAGAATATAAAGCTGCAACAGATGTATTTAATAAAAATTTTGTTTGTAGGTTAAATCCCTATCCTGAATTCTTAAAACGAGGGACACATTACAAAAACCCTCAAGTTTACAATATTATGTGGGGTCCATCTGAATTCACTGTGAAGGGTAATTTAAAAGAATTTGATTGTACAGGTAGATTAGGAGAAATAACATGTCCCACACTTTTTACATGTGGACGTTTTGATGAAGCTACTCCAGAGACAACAAAATTTTATAGTAGTTTAACGCCACATTCTGAATTTTATATTTTTGAGAAAAGTGCTCATATGCCATATATCGAAGAAGCTGAGGAGTATATACATATAGTTGGTAGCTTCCTAACATCCGTTGACTCTTTGGATAGGTTATAGTTAACTGGACAGAAATATTAAGGTCAAGTAGACTACAGATACTATTACTTAGGAGAATCTATTATGGCCAAAAGAGAGCGAAGAAAGTTCACAGAAGAATTCAAGAATCAGATGGTTCAGCTTTATTTGAACGGCAAGTCTAGACAAGAAATTATTCGTGAATATGACTTGACCCCTTCATCACTGGATAAGTGGGTGGGTCAAATGATTGTTCTAAATTTGTACCATTCAAGAAATTATTTAATCATCACTAGCTGATGATTAAATAATTTCTTCTTTGATCCACTAAGAGGTGGATTAATTTTCCCACTCAATATTAGGTAAACAGTCATTCCTAACTTCTTTTGTAAGATCCTAACAATATTATTTATAAAATGTCACCTACGCCCATTACTGGAAATTTAGGGAAGGAAGGAGAATGACACCATATTTTATTTTAATATTTACTGTAGTTTCTTACTTTTGAATAGGTTAGCTGCAATAGCCATTGCTAAAGTAATAAAAAATACAGGAACCTCCACAATCTCTGGCGATGATATCGCACTAAGAGTTTTTAGAAATGAAGCATGTTGAGGGGGTTAAAATTAGAAGATTGGATATTACTGGTGAAGATTTATATGATCCAATAGCACAAGTCATTCAGTTAGGAAAGAATGTATATGGCTGTAAAACCATTTACTCTTTAGCTGTAGGCTGTCACGAGGTGTGTCATGCAATGGATTTTCAATATCTTAGGTTTTTATCTGCACCGATAACTATAATAACAAAGTTTGTGTTTATCCCGTTATTTCTCCTCTCTTTGGTTTTTCAATCTTTACCAAATTATCACTAGTAAAAAAAGCTTAGTTCCGGAAGTAAAACTTAATAAAAAGGGCTATATAATGATGTAATTACGGCGAAAGAGTATGATAAAATATTATAATTTAAAAATAACATCAATGATTATCTCCAAGGAGGAACAGAGGTGAGAGGACAAGCTAAATTAATTACAGCTATGCTAATTTTTGGAAGCATTGGTGTATTCGTTAAGAATATTAATCTATCTTCAAGTGAAATTGCCCTTTTAAGAGGTGTTATTGGAAGTATATTCTTATTTTGTGCAAGTTTTTTTGTTAAGAAGAAGATTTCTTTTAAGGCAGTAAAAGAAAATATTGTTCTATTAATCCTATCTGGTGCAGCGATTGGATTTAATTGGATTTTTCTATTTGAGGCATACGGATACACTACGATTGCCAATGCAACAGTAAGCTATTACTTTGCACCAATCTTTGTCGTTGTCTTTGCCCCGCTCGTACTTAAAGAAAAACTGACACAGGTGAAAGTTGGAAGTATTATTGTAGCAATGATAGGTTTATTTTTAGTTGTTAACAATGGCGGGAGCGTTTCGAATGGTTCATACAATCATAGAGTTGGTATCCTGTATGGCTTATTAGCTGCAGGACTATATGCAAGTGTCATTTTAATGAATAAATTCATTAGAAATCTTTCTGGATATGAAACGACTCTAATTCAGTTAATGATGGCTTCTTTTGTACTGTTTCCATATGTGTATATAAAGGGACATATGGACTTATCAGGTCTCGATCCTAAAACGATGATGCTAATCCTGATTCTCGGTATCATTCATACAGGTATGGCGTATTTCTTATATTTTGGGGCTATTAAGGAGTTAAAAGGTCAAACGATTGCAGTTTTAAGTTATATTGACCCCATTTCAGCAGTCATTATCGCTGCCATTTTTTTACGAGAGAATATGAATGGTATTCAAATTGTTGGCGGGGTACTTATACTAACATCCACCTTTTTGAGCGAAAAACTTGGAAATGAACAGCTTGAAAGGGAATATTAATCATATTTAGAGGGTGGAAAAATGAATATAAACAATATATTAATGGTCAGTCCAATCTTTAATGAACTCCAAACTTTAATTGAAAAAGAGGATATAAATAAGAATTTCCGCTATCTACCTGAAGAAAAGATGACAGAGGAAGATTTAGTATGGGCAGATGCATTGGTTTGTTTTAACTTGAAATCAGATATTAATTATGATCAGGTGAAATGGGTTCATTCCCTAGGTGCGGGTGTTGATCGTTTATTATATAGGAAAGCTTGGAACAACGATGTTGTATTAACCAGGACAATTTGTTCTTTTGGACAAAGGATTGCTGAGTTTTGTTTAAGCTATCTGCTAAAAGATTTACAATTTCACGACGAATTTCATGAATTAAAGCTTCAAAAAAAATGGTCCCCAATTACTCCCAGGTTATTGAATGAACAAAAGGTGTTAATCTTTGGAACAGGGGAGATTGGTCAAACGACTGCCAAAATTTTTTCCGGATTAGGTATGGAAGTTTATGGCGTTTCTTTAAGTGGAAAAAGAAAAGAATATTTTCAGGAGGTCTTCCAAGTTAATTCACATTTTTCACGACTTGGTGATATGAATTTTATTATTAATACTTTGCCGTTAACGGAACAAACATCTAATTTAATTAATGAAGAAATTTTCCGACATTTATCAAATGTGGGATTTATCAATGTTGGCAGAGGTGCATCATTGGATGAACAAGCATTACTTGAGGCCTTAAATCAAGATTACATCCGCTTTGCTGTTCTTGATGTATTTACACAAGAGCCACTTCCTGAGGAAAACCCTTTGTGGAATCACCCAAAAGTACATATAACTCCTCATATTTCTGCGGTTACTACACCTGACGAGGGAGTTGCCTGTTTCATTGAAACACTGGAAAACATCGAAAAAGACCTACCTCTTCGAAATTTGGTTGATGTAAAGAATGGTTATTAAGCTTTAATGGGTAGCGTTATGTCAATATAGAGTAGCCTAAACAAAGTGCCATCCAATGCAAAACTCTACTTTGGATGGTGTTCTCGTTCATTTTCCCCAGTTTGAATTTACCTCCTATTCTAGAATTTTCCTCTCTCATAATGGAAGAGGCATTTTAGTGACAATTTATCTATAAATTCGGTTTCAATTGTCACAATGTTACTTATTATTGAAAATTCTTTTTGTGTTTTGTCGACATCACCTGTTATATTATAGGTAAACATATTTATTATGATAAAAAAAACGCACGCTAAAAGTTGAATATTATGAAAAATCATTCAGCATGTTTAAGCTTTGAAATTATAAACGAATTGTTATTTTTAAAAAGAAACATCTTCAGATTTGTGTCTATATGGGGGTAAAATAATGAGTCTAAAACAAAAAAAATATAATTTTTTTCAACGGATTGGACGGGCTTTTAAGTTGAATTTTATTAAGCTTTTTCGTTCACCTGGAGGAGCAAAAAAAGTATCAATGGGGTTTGCAATTGGTTTTGGGTTAGAAATGTTAGTAATATCATCAGCTTCGCTAATTTATATATTGTTTGTACCAATCGTCCGCTTTGCAAAAGGCTCTTTTCCCGCTGCTATTATTGGAAATGTCATTGGGAAAATATCTTTTCTTCCAGTAATCCTTTTACCTTTTGCTCGAAAACTTGGGAAAATTATTTATCCCATGAAAATAAAAATCGGGCACAGGACTCCATTTTCATTTCAAAATATGATCCATGGTGATTTTAAAGGCTTAATCAATGTCCTTCATGGAGGAATCCATCTTTTGATTGGCATGACCGTAATTGGAATTATTCTTGGGGTTTGTTCGTATTTTATCGTTCATTATTTTTACGAAAAAGAAAAAACAAAACGATTAACAAGAATTCGCGATAAACAAGGAATTAGTAAGAATAATTTAAATAAAAGTTTTATATAATTTTTAACTGTTCTGTTTGCTGCCTTTGTAGTTACCAGTATGCTTTAACAAGTTTTTTTATATGAAATATGGAAAGGAAAGTAATCGATTTTTGATTACTCTCCTATTTGATATGACGAAGATTTAATTATTATAAAGCGCCAGTCACCATCCAAAAAATTTGGAAGGTGACTGGCGCTTTAAATTAATTTTAAGGTGTTGATGGATTAGAGCGCTAAAGTTTTTTGTAATTTTAAAATATTTTTACTTCAAACAAGAAGTTATTTTAACATAACTTAATTCCGACCGTTAATATTTGTGTTAAAATCAAATGTTTTTATTATCAAAAGGTCAGAGTAGATAATGGTATCAACTGTTAGTATCGTAATATCATTTAGAACTTTTTATAATATTTTTACTATTTAATTTGGCGTTCACATAAACAAATGTCTATGCTACCATCAGAAATATAGTGAATTACTTGATATCTACTCCAAATTATTTTGAGGACATTAGCACAAGTAATCTAGCTTTTCAAAAATCATAGTTAAAAGGTGGGTCATAATATGATGTTAGGAAGAGAAACTATTCAAACTGAAAACATGAGCCTTTTAGTAGAAATAAGAAGTCTTAAAGAAAATTTACGTGAATTATACCTTCAAACTGGACCAGGAAATTCAAACTATATTTCGCTTTCCATAAAGCTAGATGTTCTGATAAATGAATATATTGAAGGGCAATTAGTGGAATTAACTTAGACCTAAGCCTTTCGAAATAACGATATTAAATCAACTTCTAGCCACTTCCGCACACTATTGATAAACCAAACTTTGTTGCAATTTTTTAAATCATTGACTGTTAATGTTTTTTCAAGGATTTCTCCATTTTTTATTAACAGTTCACGAAATGTGCCCGCTAACAAGCCGCTATTAACAGGGGGTGTCCAGTGGATACCATCTATTTCCAAGACGATGTTTCCATTTGTAAATTCGGTGAGTTCTTCATCTTCGTTCCAGAGGAGAACATCGAAAACATCAGCGGGCTTTTTCATTTGAAATCCTGAGTAGATTTTTCTATTTGTTGTTTTGTGGTATAGGAAAGGATTGTTCTTTTTTACCGGTTCCTCAGCGACCATTACTTTAATAGGTACCCCGGTAGGTTGAGTTATTAACTGCGTCTCTGTTGTGATTTCCCCATTTTTAGATAAAAGAAAACGAACTTTTAACAGTCCCTTGTTATTTTGACTAGCAAAATAGTTCAATGTGTTAACAACATTAGCTAATTGAAATGAAAATCCAAAGTATAATGCAGAGTTTTTAAGCCGGTTAAGGTGCTCTTCTAACAAGAAGTAATGGCCATTATCTAACAAAATGCTCTCGAGTAATTGAAACTCTGGCCGATCCTCCTCAAGTAAACTTGCTTTGGTAATGATTTCATCATATTCATCCTCAGTTGTAGAATCCCAAGTAATCCCACCACCAACGCCATAAGTTGCTTTTCCAGTCTGTTGATCAATCACAACTGTTCTGATTGGAACATTAAAAATAGCTTTCTTATTTGGTGTAATAAAACCAATGGCACCACAATAAACGTCACGAGATGTGGTTTCTAAATCAGCAATAATTTTCATCGTGCTGACCTTTGGTGCACCGGTAATCGAGCCACATGGAAAAAGAGCTTTGAAAATATCAACGAGTAGGATATTTTCTGAAACCTTTGCTGTTATAGTGGAGGTCATTTGATGTACGGTAGGGTACTGTTCTATTTCAAACAGCTTTGGTACTTGAACAGTTCCAGGTTTAGCAATCATGTTTAAATCATTCCGTAACAAGTCGACAATCATGATATTTTCTGCACGATTCTTTTCCGAATGAAAGAGCCAACTGGAGTTAGCCTGATCCTTTGAAAATGAATTTCCTCGTTTTGTTGTGCCTTTCATCGGCCTAGTTGTGATTGTGTGATTTTCTAAGTGAAAAAAAAGTTCAGGCGATGCAGACAATATGCTATGTACTCCCGTATTTAGATAGGCACAATAACTTGAGGTTTGAGCTCTTTTTAGTTTTTCAAAAAAAGCCAGGTCATCACCTTCGAATTGAGAGTTTAGGCTAATCGTATAGTTTGTCTGGTATGTATCGCCACTTTCAATTAATTGCTTAATAGCTAATATCGAAGAATGGTATTCATCCTTTTTTATCGAAGGTTTCCATTCCGTAACATTAAAATGTCCCGAGCTGCTGACTGATTGAAGTTCTGGCTTCGAAAAGATGCCGAACCATAATAACGGGAATGAATGTCCTTTTTTAACTTTAAATGCAGGATCAAAGGCAGGGGCACATTCATATGATAAATATCCCGCAGCATAATAACCAGCGTCAATTGCTTCTTGTATATGTTGGAAGCATAATAGTATATCTTCGATGGTATCAGTCGTTATGACCTTAATGGGATTTCTAAAAGTATATGGCTTGATTTCTCCAGTTTCGGAAGCGAATTCAAAAGATAATAGTGGTTCTTGTGTTACTGTTGTTTTCATGTCTATGTTCCTTTACAATCATGATTTTTGATAATATTTTGTTGATTGCTGTCCTAACTTCAATGTCCAATTAAATTGCTTAGTGATATTTGTTATATTAACACTAGATTCAATTATAGATGGAGAGATGAAGGCCGTGAAGAAATAAAACTTCACAACAATCAAGATATTTAACTAATTATTCAATAAATAAAGGATCCCATTAACATAATACCCATACTAAACCTGGAAAACAATATGTAAAGTTGTAAACAACAATGAGAAAACAGGTCATTTCAATCATGTTAATTTTTATGTTTGCTTTAATGAACACTCCGTTTATTGCAGAAGCAGAGGGTAGAACACCTGCGAAGGCAGCATGCTTAAATGAGAAAGTAATTAAATTAAAATATGGAATGCAAGAGCTTTGGATTGAACATGCG
Source organism: Bacillus sp. 1NLA3E (assembly GCF_000242895.2). Taxonomy (NCBI): domain Bacteria; kingdom Bacillati; phylum Bacillota; class Bacilli; order Caryophanales; family Bacillaceae; genus Bacillus; species Bacillus sp. 1NLA3E. Next base: position 2,438,619 of record NC_021171.1, on the reverse strand, counting down.
TGGTGGACAAGAAGTTATATCGTTAGCAATTTGGCTGGACTTGAAGACCAAAATAATGTATTAGAAAGGCTTTTACAAAATCAGGTGGATATTGGAAATATCATTAAACCTTATTATGAGGAAAAAGCTGGCAATAAGTTAACTTCCCTTTTAAAAGAACATATCTTACTTGCAGGAAAAATAATCGATGCTGCAAAAAAAGGGAGTCAAGCTGCTGTTGATCAATATAATAAGCTATGGCTTCGAAATGCTGATGAAATAGTTGCTTTTTTAACGAGCGCTAATCCACATTGCTCAAAACAAATGCTTACTGATATGTTTTATACCCATTTGAAATTGACTACGAGGTTGAACACAGACTAAAAAAGGAATGGAAAGAGGATATAATCACAGCCGACCATAATGAAACTCATCTGATCCATATGGGAGATATGTTAACTGATGGAATTGTAAAGCAGTTTCCTAACCAGTTTAAATAATCTTTGGGTTAACTTGTGCAGGGGCCATCCTATTTTGGGATAGCCCCTTATTTGTTTTCACTTGGATTGTTTAAAAAATGGTATCATGATTATTAGTTAGAATTCAGTTAATTGATTGGTTGGAGAGCCGGAATAAATATACAGGAGGGAAAATAATGAATAAGCATGAACACGAGGAAAAGCATTTCATGAATTCAGACCTCGTCCATGATATTGTAATAGGAATGTCTGATGGATTGACGGTTCCGTTTGCGTTAGCTGCGGGCTTGTCAGGCGCAGTTGATTCCACAGCTTTAGTTTTGACAGCTGGGGGAGCAGAAATTGCGGCAGGGTCGATTGCAATGGGTCTTGGTGGATACTTGGCGGGTAAGACGGATGCTGAGCATTACCAAACAGAATGGGAAAGGGAACAAAGAGAAATAATTGAGGTCCCTGAAAAAGAAGAGGAAGAAGTAGCTGAAGTGTTTCGTGGCTATGGTCTAGAAGAGAAGCAAATACAATCTATTACCGAGACTATGAAAAAAAACCCAGAACAATGGGTGGACTTTATGATGAGATTTGAACTTGGTTTAGAAAAACCGGAAAATGGTAGGGCAAGAAAGAGTGCATTAACTATAGCTATTTCCTATATTGTAGGTGGTATCGTACCTTTATTCCCATACATAATCATTTCTAATCCAACTTCAGCCTTAAAACTATCCGTTATTTTAACATTAATAGCTCTGATGATTTTTGGATATATAAAAGGGAGATTTACTGGAACCGCTCCGTGGAAAAATGCCATACAAACAACGATAGTGGGTGGATTGGCTGCCGCTGTTGCATTTTGGATTGCAAGATTACTTTCTTAACATAGGTTTGATAAAACTGTATAAAAAAGTGTGCTGTGCTCCATCTGAATATTGGATGGGGTCTTTTCCTATTTCGTTATATAATGGACGATTGAAGCTTTATAAAAAGTAAATAATGTTTAAAAATGGCTTAAAAATGCAACAATTTGAAGTAAGAATATATAATGAAACACTCTAGAAAGAGACAACCATCGATTTTTAAAGTAAAATGAATTTATCTAAATAATATTAATACATTATTAATAGTAAAATCTCAGGAGGTAAACATTGTTAACTAATCATTTAGATTTTAGACTTGAACCAAAATTAACGGAACTATATGAGGAACACAAGAAAAGAGCAGAAAAAATAGATTGGGGCTATCATGATTTCTTGCCCTGGGACAAAGCTCAGGATTTTCGAAGGGTACCATGGGATCCAAATCAGGTTACACTTCCACAAGGGATAGTTACTGCTGTCGAGACCGCTCTTTTGACAGAAGTTAATCTACCATGGTTTACATCCCACCTTGACCAGACCTTTAAAGGATCACTTTCTGTCATTAAAGATTTTGTTCACACATGGACAGCAGAAGAGGACCAACATTCGAATCTTTTGGAAACCTATTTGTTAATTACCAGAAACGCCGATCCTAAACGCCTTCGTCAGTTGCACAAACAAACAGTAGAAGGGGGCTGGCAACCGGGTTTCCACACACCATTTGAAACAATGGTCTATACGTCTCTACAAGAATTGGCAACGATGGTATTTTATAATAATGTAGCAAAAGTAGCTGGAGAACATGATAAAGAGTTGGCAACTCTCCTTAGAAGATTGGCAAAAGATGAAACTCTCCATTACGCTTTTTACCGTGATATCATCAAATATCATTTGGAACTAGAACCAAATTATTGTTACTATCTTGGATATGTTATTAAGAACTTCCAAATGCCAGGTACAGTTATGCCCGATTTTGAGGACCGTATGTCGATTATCGCAAAAGAAGCCAATTATGGACCGATGGAATATTTCGATCAAGTATTGGATGTAATTGTTGATTATTGGGATTTGGAAAAACTTCGGCCAATTGCTCCTGAGGCAGAAAAAGCACGTGTGGATATTCTTACTTATCGAGCAAGACTAAAACGCGTCAGAGATCGTTTTTACGCATCAAAAAGGAATTCAAGCAATTAGATCCCAACTTAATTTCTGGCTATAAATTGAACAAGGCCCTATCCGAGATGGGGCTTGTTTTCTATAAGTTGGTCAAAATAAGTAAAAAAAAAGAGCCTGAACTGCCCACGCTCCTTGAAAAAATATATAGTACCAGCCCCACCTACGCTGAATACCTTGATGACCACGTGTGTCATCCCGCCTATAATCATTATAAATGCAAACGCTTACATCTTTCAATACTTATTTGGTTAATTCAGTAAAAAGGGACAAAAGACCCACTAAATAATTGGAATAATAACCAGTCTTATAAGGATAATATCAGTTGATAAGGTTAGAAAAAGCATCTAATATATTTACTTAAGGAGGTGGGATGTTTTATGACGAAAGCATTGATAAATATTGATTACACAGTTGATTTTGTTGCAGATAATGGATCTTTGACATGCGGAAAACCTGGCCAGCAAATAGAAAAGGCGATTACGAAAATAACAAATGAGTTTATTAAAAATAATGATTTTGTCGTTTTCGCAATTGATGTTCATCATAAAAAGGATATTTATCACCCTGAAACAAAATTGTTCCCGCCCCACAACATCATAGGTACCAAGGGACGACAATTATATGGGGCTTTAAACACAATTTTTCAAAATCATCGGTTGGATGAAAATGTTTATTGGATCGATAAAACGCGTTATTCAGCATTTGTTGGAACGGATTTAGAACTGAAATTAAGAGAACGCGGGATTAACGAGATTCATTTAGTTGGAGTTTGTACGGATATTTGTATATTACATACAGCTGTCGATGCTTATAATAAAGGCTTCAAAATGGTTATACACCAAGACGCTGTAGCGAGTTTTAATGCAGCTGGACATGATTGGGCGTTGCAACACTTTGCCCAATCACTTGGAGCTATCGTTATTTGATTAACAGATAGATTCGAATTGATAAACCCAGAGAGACTGAACACAATTAGTTTCAGTTACTCTGGGTGGGCATTTACCCAATCTTTTACTTCATAAATGCCGACAATATCCTTTTTTGCCATTTCAAATACCTCAACGGATTCATCGCTTGAAACAGAAAATATATAATGAGTCGGTGTTTCAGTGAGAACCCGAAAGGAATCTAGTTTACCATCCTGAATTTCAATCATATAAATTTTTCCTGCTAAAACCGCTTTAGTATTTGCTAAATTTTTCATCAGTAACCAACCCCTTGAATTTTCTATACCAATATAGTATATCAAATCCATCTTTCTCTAACACAGAAAAAATTTGGTGGGAAGAGACCAAGTTGAGTGGTGATGACTAACTAACGTTTAATGATAAGGTAATCGAACCATTAGTTTATCATAATAGTATTATGTTAACTAATGGTTTTATTTAAAAAACCTTCTTTTTATAAACAATGTAATTTATTTCTTTTCTCCTTTTATATCAAATGTTAAAATATCTAATATCGCATTAGTTTTTTCAATTTTAAAAAAGATAAATAAATAGATAAAAGTGGGGAACAAAATGATTAAAGCTGTATTTTTTGATTTAGATGATACACTTCTTTGGGATCAAAAAAGTATAAAGGATGCCTTTGAAGCAACTTGTAAAATAGCTGAAGAGCGCTATGGATTTAATCCCGAACAATTTGAAGAAGCGGTAAGGGAAGCTGCAAGAACTTTATATTCTTCATATGAAACCTATCCTTTTACTCAAATGATTGGGATTAATCCGTTTGAAGGATTATGGGGTAATTTTTTGGATGATCAAGATGATTTTAAGAAAATGAAAGAAATTGCACCAATGTATCGAAAAGATGCTTGGACAACTGGTCTAAAGTCTATGGGGGTGGATGACCCTGACTTTGGATATGAATTAGCAGAACGCTTCCCACAAGAACGCCGGAAGGTACCGTTTGTGTATGAAGAGACTTTTAATACGTTAGATAAATTGAAAGGGAATTACCAGCTTCTACTTTTGACAAATGGATCACCAGATTTACAAAAAACGAAACTAGAGATTACACCAGAACTTGTTCCTTATTTTGATCAAATTGTCATATCTGGTGATTTTGGAAGAGGCAAGCCTGATCCTTCTATTTTTGAACATGCATTATCACTAATGTCATTGAAAAAAGAAGAGGTCATCATGGTCGGAGATAATTTAATGACGGATGTTCTTGGCGCTAATCGGGCCGGAATCAAAACGGTATGGATTAACCGCCATAATAAGGATCGAAATGAAGTGATCCCAACATATGAAATTAAACATTTAGAGGAGCTTTTTCCTATTTTAGCTGAGTTAGCGGAGAAGTAAGAAAAAATGAATAGCCAAAGTGCCAATTTCCATTCACAATTTAGATGGTAATTGGCACTTTTTTGTTTAATTATCAGGCTGTGTTAAATTAGAATGTTAACCTCCGCTCCCCAGGCGCTCGTGCACCTAAGGGCGGTCCGGGAGCCTTCTCAGAGCGCACGACTTCCGTTTCAATCAGTATTGTGTAACAAATCAACAATGAGCACTAACATAGTCTATTTTTTAAATAGCTTCAATAACATCTTTAATGATTTTTCCGTAGTTCTTTTTTACCTTTTCCACTGGTATTGAAAGTGATGTGGAAAGTTGGAGAAGTGAATCATTATCAAAACGAAGCCATGAGTTGGACTGACGTTTAATATAATTTTCTGCACTCTCATATGAATCAAAAGTTTGTTCTAATTTTTTATTATTTTGAATCACTTCGTAGTTCTCGTTAGATAAAGGCAGAATATATGAAATTTCTCCCCGACTGTTTTCATAACAAGTACCATATGAGGCACCTTTAACATTTAGTTCATTCCTATCAGGGTCTGGTTTTATTGGAGATAGCTGAAATACATTGACAACAAATTTTTCAAACAGTGTTTGTGATAATTCACATCCAGATGCTTTTGGATGTCCGCCACCACCAAATCGCGACGCAAATTCGGAAACATCCACATGATCGTGGATTGTCCTGAAGCCCACTTTTTTGCCTCCAGTGTTCAGCATAACAATCATATCCAGATGCGGGTTTAACTTATGTAACTCATTTCCGAGTTCTGATAAATATTGCTCAGCATGGACGATTCCTATGCAATAATCATCGGTTGTAGTTTGGACAATTTGTCTGTTTTTAGAAAAAATATATCGTTTAATTTTCTGATCTTCCACGTCAAGAAGGAGGTTTTCCGTTTCAGTTAATGAAAAAGATTCGGGATTCTCTTGTAACCTTTTTAAGATTTCTTCTTCAAACTGTCGTTTGTCCAAAATATAAAATAAATCATTTAGTCGTTTTGCGGTGACATTATCATTTGCATCCCATTCCCAAGTATCAAATTGGCGAACAAGATCAACAAATTCCTCCAATGCTTTGCTTCCTTGGATTTTATTATTTTCAATCAAGTAATCATAAAATAAAGAAGTCGCGCAAGTTTTTTTGCCTGTGTCATATTCAGGAATGACCATCCCCCATTTGTATTCGTTAAAATGCATGGCGGTGACATGATGGTCAATCATCTGTATATGATGTCCTTCATTAAATCGTTTTTCTAGCTTTTTTTCTACATCTTCATTAACTGCAAGGTCGGTAATATATGTTTCTTTATCGTTAAAATCCGGGTTATCAATAAAATGTTCTACCCGTTGGTTTAAATTCCGGTATGAACAATACGAAACATAAGCTTTTTCTCCAAAGGCAATCTTCGCGATTACTCCACAACCTAGACCATCTAGGTCAATATCTGTAAAAAGTTTCATCGAATCAAAACACCATCCCATTCTTTTTTTCCATAAAGCTTATTTTAAACTAGGCTGTCATTCTTATCCAGCAGTGATTGATAAAATTTGATTATTAATAAAGGAAGTGTACCTTTACAGTATCCTCTTTTTCATTTGAATAAGCAGGTATATACTCATACTAAAGAGCTTAAGGTAGGCTTGAAGGATTTTCTCAAAATATAATTTTCTTACGTATAAAAAAATATTTAAAATGCAAAAGGAGAAGATATGAAAGTTACTAAAGATGTCTTTGGTGAAGTGGATTGTCAAGTTGTTAAGTCGTATCAAGTGAGAACCGACAATGGAATGGAATTCACTTGTATTGACTATGGTTGCACGATTACAAAGATTGTGGTTCCTGATAAAAACGGTATAAAGGAAAACGTCGTTTTAGGTTTTGATACAATTGAAGAGTACCTAAATTTTTCAGCATATTTTGGTTCTGTCATTGGTCGGATTAGTGGAAGAATTAAAAATGCGGTGTTTACCTTAAACGGGGAAACATTTAAATTAGCAGAAAACGATAATGGAAATAATCTTCATGGGGGACCTCATGGCTTTAATCAAGTTATTTGGAATTCATCAATTGAAGAAAAAAAGGATGTAGTGAACATAACCTTTACCTATACAAGCCTTGATGGTGAAGAAGGGTTCCCAGGCACGTTAAAGGTTAAAGTGAGATATACAATAAAAAATGACAATGAAATCATCATTTCTTATCAAGCTATTTCTGATAAAAAAACAATTGTTAACTTAACGAATCATTCGTATTTTAATTTAAGTGGAGATCTTAAAAGAAACATATTAACACATGAAGTAACATTAAAAAGTGATAGTTATTTAGAGCTTGATGATCAACTTTTGCCAACCGGAACATTTCTTCCTGTTGAAAATACTGTGTTCGATTTTAGAAATGGTCAGCAGGTATTACAAGGAGTCAATTCTGGACATCCCCAAACAAAAATAGTGGGTAATGGGTTTGATCATCCTTTTCTATTAAACACGAATAACGACCAAGAAATTTCACTAGTTGATCATGAAAGTGGGCGGAAACTTGTCATTGAAACAGATCAGCCATGTGTGGTTTTCTATTCTGGAAATGCACTTAATAATAAATTCAAAATAAGAGGGGTTCAATCTGTCCAACATTTAGGTTTGTGTTTAGAGACGCAAATACCACCTAACATGATTGATCATCCTAATTTTCTATCGGCCATTTTGGAAGCAAACGAACTTTATTCAACTAAGACTAAATATGCTTTTGGAATAGTCTAACTTTTATGGACCGATTGGGTATTAGTGTTTTACATATAATTAAAAGGCTCTTTTCTAAAAGCTCTTTTCGTAAATTTTGTTGCTTTCTGAACTTATGTGTTCCCACTTAGCCGCTATTTGGGACATTGATGCCCAAAATTTCGAGGCGACTGGAAAAATGGGAACGAAAGAACCGTGTTGATGCCCAAAATTCGAGGCGACTGGAAAAATGGGAACGAAAGAGCCGTATTGATGCCCAAAATTCGAGGCGACTGGAAAAACGGGAACGAAAGAGCCGTATTGATGCCCAAAATTCGGGGCGACTGGAAAAACGGGAACGAAAGAACCGCATTTATGCCCAAAATCCGAGGATTCCTAGGTAAAAAAATTAAATTTGTTCAAAAAACAACAATCTTTGTGAAAACAGCCTTTCTAAAAGATTGTTGTTTTTTAATAGGTTTTTTTGAAAGAAAACAGTTTAAAAAGAAGTTGATTGGAGCGGAAGGTGCTCGACTCATGCGGGAGCAGCGGGACAGGTGAGACCCCGCAGGCGTAACACGCCGAGGAGGCTCACCGCCCGCCCCGCGGAAAGCGAGCACCTGGAGCGGAAATCAACCACACTTCTCTTTTAAAGACTATGGCTTAATATTTTCTTGTATTCTTTAGGTGTAAGTTGAATAAATTTCTTGAATTCCTTAATAAAGTGCGCTTGATCATAATATCCATTTTCATAAATGACATCGTATAGTTCAGATTTATCCTTTACTAAAACCATATCTAAGGAATTCTGAAATTTAACAACTTGGCAAAATTGTTTTGGAGAAAACCCAATATATTCTTCAAACTTTCTGCGAATATATTGCTGAGAATATCCAATAGAAGTGGATAAATCACAAATATTCAATTGACCCCGTGAAGCATAAATTTGATGTATGGCAAATTCGACCATATTTTGATCTTTCCCCATTTTAAAGCGGGTGCTAATTAAAAATTGTTCAAACTGTTCGATTCTTTCACAGAAAGATTCGCCCGAAGCAATTCTTTCAATTATGGATTTATTTCCACTCATCACATCAAAAAGCGGAATTTGCTTATCTAGAAGTTCCTCCATAGGGTAATTTACCTTTAAAATACTTTGTTCGGGAAAAAATCGAACACCAAAATATTCGCAGTCTTTTTTAAATTCAGGCTGTTTTCTGCGATGGAGTGGACTGGTCCAAAGAAATGCAGATGGAAAATTCGGATGACAACAAAATAAAATATCAAAGCAGCCATCTGGAATTAGTGAAAGGAACGTAGGAATACTTGTATCTGTTTTGAATTGGTAAAACAAAGCGATATCTTTACTATACCAAGAGAGAATAGGTTTTTGCTCCTTATAGAATTTGGTTTTGTCTTGAATTTCTGGCTGGTTAGGAAAATAGTTTTCTAGTCTATTCTGAGCATTTTTCATTCACTTACCCCTTTGTCATTACTTCGTTAACATGAGAAACAAAATAAATACCATAATATTTTGAATGTTTCATTATTTGGGATTTTATCACTAAATGAGATATAGGGATGTTTCCCTGTTAGATAATCTAACAGGGAAATTTTTATATTGCACGGTAGTCCTTGTTCTGGAAACCTACAAGCTATGGAAGGAACTAGAGGATTTGTATGGAAAACCATGCCAGATGCAGCCAATGATTTGGACGATAGATAATAGGGTTTAGATGAGGAAACCGAAAGAAGGAACACCGTTTAATGGTGCTCCTTCTTTCGGTGAGGTATTAACGCTTTGATTTTATCATTTTGTTCTGACTAGAAAAGGAACCCTAACAAAGTGCCGTTTTTTTTATTAAGGGACAATATTCCCTGCTGCTTTATAAATTAAGTACCATTCTTCTCTTGTTAGGGTGATCTCTGATGCTTTACAGGCATCTTTCAGCCTTTGTGGATTGGTCGTTCCAAGTACAACCTGAATGTTGGCTGGATGACGTGTAATCCAAGCAGTTGCGATAGCAGTATTCGTTACACCATATTTTGCAGCAAGTGTGTCGAGCAACGTGTTCAGTTCTGGAAAATGCACTAAGTCACCGAGAAATGGACCTTCAAAAAACCCTCTTTGGAACGGTGACCACGCTTGTAGAGTGATATCATGGAGACGGCAATATTCCAAGATGCTACTGTCGCGATTGATAGCTTGGTCAATATTCATATTTAAAGCAATCCCTGAATCGATAACAGGTGTATGTACAATACTAAATTGTATTTGATTTATCACAAGTTTTTGTGGAATATATTTTTGCAGCAGTTCAATTTGTAAGGGATTAAAGTTTGAAACTCCAAAATACTTTACTTTTCCACTATTATGAAGTGTTTCAAACGCTTCGGCTACTTCAGCAGGTTCCATTAACGGGTCAGGGCGATGTAGTAGGAGAATGTCAAGATATTCAGTTTTTAGACGTTTCAGAATACCGTTAACTGACTCGAGAATATGTTCTTTAGAAAAATCCAAATAGTTTTCTTTAGAGCGGATGCCACATTTACTTTGGATAATCATTTTTTCTCGGATAGTTGTGTTCATTTGAATTGCCTTAGCAAATAAGGCTTCACATTGCCCAGAATCATAAATATCTGCGTGATCAAAAAAGTTAATTCCTTCATCCATTGCCGTCCTGATTAGTTTTTCAGCCTCTGGAATTGAAAGTTGGGTCAAACGCATATTACCCATGACTAGGTTAGAAACATTTAAATCAGTGTTGGCGATTTTTTGATATTTCATAAATATTATCCTCCTTATTCTTTCATTATTCCGCTTGGATATATATACTTTTCGCTGCATTTATATATTAGCATAATATTTATGTCGTTGTTTAACACGCCCATTTTAAATGGGTAAATTTTATGCTGATAAACATTCCATTAAAATGAACGTTTCTGATTTTGTTATTTTATCAGTTGACTGTGTTAAATTAAAATGTTGATTTCCGCTCCAATCAACATTGTGCAAAAAATCAACAATGAGCATTAACACAGCCTATCAGTTAAAATATTAATTATACTATAATGGACATAAAGTAATATTAAAGCAAAAAGGGAAGTCTTTTTCTCGATAGCTTAAATAAATATAAAGGGGAATCTTATGAAAAATTACCAATCCAGAGAAGAAGTGCCAGTCATTGAAAAATGGAACTTGGAAGATATCTATTCTGATGTGAGTAAGTGGGAAGAGGATCTTGCACAAATTGAAAAGATGGCGGCAAAGCTGAAGGAATATGATGGTGCTATTAAAGATGGTAAAAGTTTGTATCAATATCTTAAACAAAGGGAAGAGTTGTCTTATAAATTTAATCATGTTTATGCTTATAGCATGCTGATGGTGGATCAGGACACCAGGAATACCGCTTCTCAATCCTTGTTGGACAGGACAAAAGGTTTAAGTGTCAAGGTCAGCGCGTCTAACTCCTTTTTTATGCCATATTTATTGAGCTTGGATGAAGAAAACCTAAAAGGATACATTACAGCTGAAGAGGGACTAAAGTATTTTGAAGAGGACTTAATTGATTCTTTTCGTTATAAGAAACACGTTCTAAATAAAGACCAGGAGGGAATCTTATCTCAGTTAGGTGAAGCACTCTCCGCACCAAGTAATACTTATGGAATGATCAACAATGCAGACATTAAGTTCGGGGAAGTTACTAATGAAAACGGTGAAAAGGTTGAGCTTACAAGGGGAATGTATTCAAAGTTAATAGAAGATGAAGACCGCAGAATACGTCGAGAAGCGTACAAGGCTTACTATAAACCCTATTTAGAATCAAAAAATACAATTGCTTCAACTCTTTCAGCAGCAATAAAAAATAATGTTACCTTAGCAAGGATTCGTCAATATCCTTCAGCTTTAGAGAAAGCACTGTTCGGTGATAAAGTCCCTAAAGAGGTTTATGAGAATCTAATTGCCTCTACAAAAGACAATATAACATCACTTCACCTGTACTCCAAAATTCGTAAAGAAAAATTGCAAATAGATGAACTCCACCAATATGACATGAGTGTCCCACTCGTGCAAGGGGTTAAAATGGTAATTTCTTATGAGGAAGCGTTTGATACCATGCTCAAGGGATTAGCTCCACTCGGTGTGGATTACATTAATATTTTAAAAGAGTTTAAAGCAAATAGATATATTGACGTTCGAGAAACTCCTGGGAAGCGCTCAGGGGCATACAATCTAGGTATATACGGCGTGCATCCATACATTCTTTTGAATCACCAGGACGACTTGGACAGTTTATTTACGCTAGTCCATGAGTGTGGTCATGGTGTTCACAGTAGACTAAGCTCACAGCATCAACCTCAAATCACAGCAGGGTATAGTATCTTTGTAGCCGAAGTGGCATCAACGGTCAATGAAGTATTAATGATTAATTATTTGTTAAACAATGAAAAAAACCAGGAAGTCCGTAAGCACCTTCTAAACCATTTTATTGATCAATTTAAAGGCACCTATTTTACTCAGGTGATGTTTGCAGAATTTGAGATGAAAACCCATGAAATGGCTGAACAGGGGATACCACTAAATGTGGAAGTATTCAACCAAACCTATGAAACACTGTTTAGGGAATACAATGGGGATGAAATGGTGTTCGATGATGAAGTAAAATATGGCTGGTCAAGAATTCCACATTTTTATCGACCTTTTTATGTATATAAATATGCAACTGGATTTGCTTCAGCCATTCATTTGGCTACCAAAATCCTTGAAGGAGATAAAAAAACACTCGAATCATATTTGGAATTCTTAAAAAGTGGCAGTTCAGATTATCCACTTGAATTATTAAAAAAGACAGGTGTGGATTTGACTTCGCCAATACCAATTGCCAATTCCCTAAAACGATTTAATGAGTTAGTGGAAGAGTTCGCAAAATTATAAAAATCAATAATGTTAACAAAGAAGGCTGTCTGAGCAAATTAACTCAGACAGCCTTCAATTTATATTACTTACTGATTGGAATTTATTCCTTGAGTAACTTGATAATTATATTTTGTTCTGTCAACTGGAACAAAGTTTTCAGGGGTGTAGAAACGTAATAAATCACCGTTGACTACTTCATCAGAAAGAGCTAATTTATGCTCTACACTTTCTTTCAATTTATTTGCCTCTTCGGTTTTGGCCTTTGCTAGTTCCATTCCTGTTTTTGAATCATAGAATTTGTCGTTAATAGACGTGATAGTAGAACTCACATAGTCTCCATTTCGGAAAGGTACTAAATCATTGTGCTGCTCAGATAATAGATCTGAACCAAACTGGATATAATCTTTTGTATCTGTTCCAAGTAAATGAAGAAGTGTTGGAAGGAGATCTGTTTGACCACCATAAGTGTGATTCACTCCACCCTGGACACCTGGTACACGAATGAATAATGGTACACGTTGTAAACCGGCATTTTCAAAAGGTGTTATCTCTTTTCCAAGAATTTGTGCCATTGCATCATTATGATTTTCTGAAATTCCATAATGGTCGCCGTACATTATAATAATGGAATGATCATATAAACCAGAACTCTTCAAGTAAACAAAGAATTGTTTTAAAGCCTCATCTGCATAACGCGCTGTTTGGAAGTACGAATCAACAGAAGCGTCACCAGTAGATGCAGGTGCTATTGTCGCATCTTTTTCATTAATTGGGTACGGAAAATGATTCGAAACGGTAATAAACTTTGTGTAAAATGGTTGTGGTAATGATTCCAAGAGTGGAATGGATTGCTCAAAGAACGGCTTATCCATTAGACCATACTCTGCTTGATCATCAGTACCCATTTTATAGTAATTTGAATCAAAAAACTTATTAAATCCAAACGATTTGTATATTTCATCTCGGTTCCAAAAGCTTCCTGAATTTCCGTGGAACACAGCAGATGTATAACCTTGCTGCCCTAATATAGCAGGGGCTGCTTGGAACGTATTTAAACCTTTTGTTGTATAAGCTGAACCTTGTGGTAATCCAAATAGAGAATTTTCTAACATAAATTCGGCATCAGACGTTTTACCTTGTGCTGTTTGATGAAAAAAATTATCAAAATAAAACGTATTTTTTTCACTCGTTAGTGAATTTAAAAATGGTGTTACTTCTTCACCATTTAATTTGTAATTAATAAGGAAGTTTTGCATTGATTCTAGATGTAAATATATTACATTCATTCCTTTTCCAGTACCGAAGTAAGCTGGATTAGGCTCAGCATAGTTAGATTGAGTGTAGTTAATGACTTCAGTTATGTCATTACTATCTGCCAAAACCCTTTGTGCCGATGCCTTTGTACTTTGAACAGCGTCATAAATCGTGTAATTGTACATACCTAAATATTTAACAATATAATTTCTATCAAATCCTCTTGTTAATAGTTGGGGACGGTCCGCCTCTGCTAAACCCAAATTTGCACTTGATATACCTAGAGCAAATAAAAATAAAGCAGCAACCCTTTGGCGGTTCATGTCTTTAACTTCAACTTTTACAAAACGAAATGATACTAGTGCGATTAGAACAATAATATCCAAAAAGAAAAAAATGTCATATGGTTTTAATAAAGAACCAACACTACCACTTACATCTCCAAAATTTTGGGTCTGAGTTAAAGTTGGTAAAGTAATAAAATCATTAAAGAATCGGTAATATAACACATTGGCATATAAAAGTAATGATAAAAGAAAATCTATAACAATCAACCCAACATACTTTTTTCTTCCTTTAAAAAAGGTAGCCAAGCCTAAAAATAATATAGCAGATCCTAAAGGATTAATTAATAAAAGAAACTTTTGGATAGAATTTTCAATTCCTAGGTCAAACTGTGTTAATTGAACAATATATGTTTTCATCCAAAGGAAGAATACAGCCAAAAAGAAAAAGCCCATATATTTATTGCAAACACTTTGACCCTTTTGAAATAAGCTATTCATTTTTGCACCCACCTTCGTTGTTTTGTATTAAATCATCGATAATTGAAAGAGCACCAGGATAATCTATAACCTATCATAACAGAAATATATGAACAATATATTAACAAGCTAAAAAAATGTAACACAAGAATATTAATATACTCCTTTTTTTTAAAATGTCAAATCGGTTAAATAAATATCCTTAAATATATCTGTTATACTTAAAACGCGAACAAATATTCTTATAAATGATGAATTAGCAAGCAGGTGATTTTGTGTCAGTAAATATTCAAATATCTGTCAGAACCCTTGTTGAACATGTGTTCAGAAGTGGAAGCATTGATACACGTTTTCGCTCACAATCGTCCCTTACAGAAGGAACGAGAATTCACCAAAAGATCCAAAAAACATATGGAGTGGGAGATTTAAAAGAAGTCTACCTCCGTGCACAAATTCCTTATGAAGCCTTAACCTTTATAATTGAAGGAAGATGTGATGGACTGTTATTTAGGAATGAATCGGTAATAGTTGATGAAATAAAGTCCTTCTCTCAACCACTAGAACAACTAGAATTGGATGGTTATCTGGTGCATTGGGCTCAAGCGAAGTTGTATGCGTATATGTATGCATTCGAGCATGGATTGAAGGAAATATCTGTTCAATTAACTTATGTTCACGTTGAGACAGAAACAAAACGATCCATGATTAGGCACTATTTTTTTTCTGAGTTAGAAACATTCATTATTGACGTAATAAAAACCTATGCACCGTATGCGTCGTTGCTGCAGGAGCATAGACTCAAACGAAATGAATCAATTAAAGAGATGGTTTTCCCGTATGATTCGTATCGCATCGGACAGCGGAAATTAGCGGGAGTTGTATATAAGTCTATTTTAGACGAAAAAAGTCTATTTGTTAAAGCCCCCACCGGGATTGGAAAGACCATATCGACGTTATTTCCTTCAGTTAAAGCAGTGGGAGAAGGCCACCTAAATCGGATTTTCTATCTCACCGCTAAAACGATAACCAGAAAAGCAGCTGAAGAAGCAATGAATCGAATGCGTTCCTGCGGTCTTCGTATGAATTCCTTAACAATTACCGCTAAGGACAAGGTTTGCTTTAAAGATGAAACGAACTGCCAGAAGGATTATTGTGAGTTTGCAAATGGCTATTATGACCGAATCAATGAAGCAATCGTGAATATTTTATCTAAAGAAGCGAGTTTGACAAGAGAAGTAATTGAGATTTATGCCCGTAAGCACACAGTTTGTCCCTTTGAATTTTCAATTGACCTTGCTTATACCGTGGATACGGTCATTTGTGATTACAATTATATATTCGACCCGCGTGTGTCATTAAAACGATTGTTTGAGGATCAAAAGAAGTCTACAGCTTTACTAGTTGATGAGGCCCATAATCTTGTTGATCGGGGTCGGGAAATGTTCTCAGCGCCGTTAAACAAAGAAATCTTCCTACAACTAAAAAAAGAATTCAAGGGTGTGAATAAAGAATTTTATCACGTAGTTAGTAAAATAAATTCATTGTTCATTTCTTTAAAAAAAGAGAATGACAATCACCATGAGTTTGTCATAGATAAATTGAATGTAGAGTTTATCGAACATCTCACTCATTTTGTCAACACTGCTGAACAAGTTCTTTTAATAGGAAATAATCCAATCAAAGCACTTTTAGATGTATATTTTATGGTTCAAAAATTCTTGAAAATTATTGAGATAGTGGACGAACATTATACAGTTTATGCTGAAAAAAATAAAAATGACTTAACACTAAAACTATTTTGTATTGACCCATCCAAACTTCTTAACCAAATGGGAAAAGGTTTTCGTTCAAAGGTTTTCTTTTCTGCTACACTAGCGCCACTCCCGTATTACCAAGATATTTTGGGAGGTGAAGAGGAAGATTTTTTGCTGTCCATTCCCTCACCATTCTCAGCCCAACAAGTAGACGTCTTTATTAATCCATTGTCCACACGCTACCGTGATCGAGATCGAACAAAGACCCCAATAGTTAACATGTTACAATCATTGATAAAAAACAGACCAGGGAATTATTTGACCTTTTTCCCTTCTTATCAATATTTAATGGATGTTTATGAGCAGTTCAAACATGTTGACGGAGAAACAAATACACTTATTCAAGAAGCTAGAATGAAAGAAGAAGAA
This sequence comes from Bacillus sp. 1NLA3E, assembly GCF_000242895.2. Taxonomy (NCBI): domain Bacteria; kingdom Bacillati; phylum Bacillota; class Bacilli; order Caryophanales; family Bacillaceae; genus Bacillus; species Bacillus sp. 1NLA3E. Next base: position 2,421,988 of record NC_021171.1, on the reverse strand, counting down.
AGGGAAGATTTTTTAGAATCCTTTAAGCCTAATCCGAAAGAGACATTAATTGCCTTCGCTGTCCTTGGGGGTGTTTTTTCGGAAGGAATAGATTTAGTTGGAGATCGATTAAATGGTGTGGTTGTTATCGGGGTGGGGTTGCCTCAGCTTTGTTTTGAAAGAAATTTGATCAAGGATCATTTTTCTCTCAAAGGCAAAAATGGATATGAATACGCTTATGTTTATCCAGGGATGAACAAGGTGTTACAAGCTGGAGGAAGGTTGATCCGATCGGAAGCTGATCGTGGAACAATTGTTCTTGTTGATGATAGATTTTTACAAAATCAGTATCAATCGCTTCTTCCAAAGGAATGGCAGCGATATACAATCATTTAATTTATTTTTTTAAGAAAATTCAAATTATTTAAAAAGTTTTTCATTTTTTGAAGGAATACCTTATTTAAGAACAGAATAAAATGGGAAATGGAAATGATTCCCTATGAATGATGTTTTGTTATTTTTATCGGACAAGGGTGTCAGTAAAAATAAAAGGGAAGCCGGTTGGGGGAAAAATGAATAAGCTTAAATGGATTATGGCAATTATTTTATTAGCTAGTTTAGTAGCGTTAACTGGATGTGCGGAAAAAACTGCCAAAGAAAAAATATTGGAGAAAAAAGTAGCTAATCTGGAAAAACAAATCGATCAAGAGAAACAAACCGGGGAAAATAAGACAAAAAATGAGGAACCAAAGCAAATTGTAGTGAATGTTGTTGATCCGAATACAAAAAGTAATATCAAAACTTTTGTACCGAAAGAAATGGGCTTTGGGACAGATGATGATAATTATAAAAGGGAGATCGAAAAAATATCAAAGGAGTTAGCTAAGGGAACAGATACTACACCTGGTTATGATGTTAGGAATACCCCAGATCGGATTGACGCAAATGGTCAGATTATTAAAGGAACGCCAAGAGTGATTCTTGAGGAAGTCTTGCTAACTCAGATGGTGATTGAGGCTTCTCAAAAGGGTGGCAATGTTGAATTACCTTTAACAGTAACCGAAAGTGGGTATAGGACAGAGGATGTTTCTCATTTAGGTGAAGTGGTGGTTGCTTCCTATACGACCAAATTTAATCCAAGTGTCGCGGGAAGAAATAAAAATATCGAATTGTCAGCACAGGCAATTAATAATGTCATTGTTGGTACGAATGATTATTTCTCTTTTAATACCACAGTTGGGCCAAGTGACGAAGCACACGGATATCAGCCGGCCCAAGAAGCGGTAGATGGAAAATTAATAATGGGAATTGGTGGAGGTATTTGTCAAACCTCATCTACACTATATAATGCCGTCGATCAGCTAGGTGTAAATTATATAGAAAAACATCATCATTCGGTAAATGTAGGGTATGTTCCGAGTGGAAGAGATGCAACGGTTTCGTATGGGGGAGTAGACTTTAGATTTCAGAACACAGCAGGTGCACCGTTTTTATTAAAAACAATTTTTGGAAATGGGACATTGACTGTGGAAGTGAGGACCTCCACACAATATCAAGGAGTCATAAAAAAGAGTGTCTAACTTTGAAGGTTAATCTGAGAAATAAGAAAAGCTGGCTTCCTAAATGGATAAAGCCAGCTTTTTTAATGCCGAATTATTTTTTTGAAAAATATAAATTAATATTTGTCAATTGATTATTATGTTTTTCTATTTAATAATCTCGCAATTGTTCGTTTTGTTGATTATACTAGAAAAGTATTGTATATGAGTGTATTGTATTTAATCAACGGAAAAGAAAGAGTGAAGGTAAAAAATGTGGTTTTTTGGGGCGATTTTGACAACCATTTGTTTTGGAATTAACAACACTATTTTTAAGTGGAGTACCGGGAAAGGCTATTCAAAAGTAAATCTCCAATTTTTCTTTTATTTATCGGCATTCATTATGACACTTGCTTATGGCATAGGATCTGGATCACTTCATATGAATCTTACAACGATTTTTCTTGGAGCACTAATTGGGGTATTGAACGCAAATGGAAATATTCAATTATCTAAAGCTTATGAAAAAGGACCTGCTAGTTTAACAGCCCCGATTATTGCGTCTAATGCTATTTTTCCAGTATTAAGTGCTGGACTGATTTTCCATGAACACATATCAAGTGTGCAATGGATTGGAATATTAATTATTCTATCGTCAGTGGTGGCCATCCAATACACCCCAAAACAATTAAAGGTAGATACAGATTACTCGGCGTGGATGTTTCGGATTTTGTTAGCCGTTCTTTCCTTTGGTATTTTAGGTGTATTAATGAAATTAACCACCTTTCTACATATTAGTTCGATCAATATATTAATCGCTATGTATGGAGGCGGCGGTGCCTATCTGCTCACGCTAATTATAAACGGGAAAGAAAAAATCTCTGCTCCTGTAGTTAAACTTGGCACTTTGGTCGGTGCAATTAGTGTTACAGGCTACAGTTGTTATTTCTTTGCGTTACAGAAGGGTATTGCAAGTATTGTTTTTCCAATAGTAAGTTTAAATTGTCTAGTCGTAGTATTTGTAGGATGTCTTCTTTTTAAAGAGAAATTACGATTCTATCAGCTTGTTGGAGTGTCGTCCGCTTTGGTTGGAATCATCCTTACGAAATTATAAGTCTCTGTTAAACTAGAATGTTGATTTCCGTTCCAGGCGCTTCGCTTTCCGCGGGGCGGGCGGTAAGCCTCCTCGGCGCTAAAGCGCCTGCGGGGTCTCACCTGTCCCGCTGCTCCCGCAGGAGTCTCGCGCCTTCCACTCCAATCAACATTGTTCAAAAATCAACCTTGAGCTTTAAAACAGCCAATTATAAAAAGAATTTTAGGCACGATACTTCATCTAGGGGTATCGTCTTTTTTATTTATCACTTTCTTAACATAGGCAAACATTAAACTCCTTTTTTGACATAAAGTATATAATGATTTGTTCGGACCTAGAAAAGAAATCAACTTTCTGTTGAATTTTGCATAACCGATAATGAGGTGCAATAATTGAACATAGATTCGTTGATAAAAAAAGATATATGGGCTAATTAAAATGAACAGAGGGGAAGAAAACAGGATGAATATTATGGACATTATTAAGACTCGTCGGACAATAAAAAAGTTTAAGTCAGACGGCATTAATCGTGCCGTGATCCTTTCATGGTTAAGCGCTGCAAGTATGGCACCAAATCACAGGATGACTGAGCCCTGGGAAATTGTTTTTATTGGAAGCGAAACGCGAGCAAACCTTCATCATAAAACAAACTTTGGCAATGCGCCAACTGTATTTGCAATCATCTCACAGCGTGGGAAAAATGAGGTAGAAAGGGAGGAAAATAGGTCTGCAACTTCTTGCTTCATTCAAAATTTTATGCTTGCTGCCTGGGCAGAAGGTGTGGGGACATTTTGGTCATCAATCGGAATCACACCAAAGAATCGCACCCTTCTAAATGTGCCTGATGATTATGACGTGATCGGTGTATTAGCCGTTGGATATCCAGAAGAGGTACCGGAAGCGAAGCCGAGGACACCAATTGAAGGGAAAATTCGTGAACTCTTTTGATTTTTTAATTTTAGTAGGGAAAGCTAGAATATTTTTCTCACTTGATAAATCTGATTATTTAATTTAAAAACCCAAAGTCCCATCACTAGGTGGGACTTTGGATACCATGTGTATTTCTTTATTTTGAAAAAATAATGATAAAAATACGTCTAATCATTTGCTGAAATGATAAAGTTTTATATTAAAGAAAATAGTTAACAAAAATCCTAGTGCAAAAATAATTTCACCAGTTAAGGAGTTTGGAGATAGATAATCCCATAGTTCCATGTTGAATCACCACCCTTTTTTGTCATTAATTCAGCAAAGCTTATATTTTCTTAAAAAAATCAAAATATATCTCAATGCGATATATCCTTCTGTTTTTATTATATCGTGGTAAGATATAATTATCAATATGAGAAAAGGGGAAATTTTTTGGATTCATTATTATCAAAGGAAGTGTATGAATACCTTGCTGAATTTAGATATCAGCTCCGAAAGTTTCAAAAATTTAGTGATTCAGCTGCGAGAAAACTTGGCCTTACTTCACAACAGCATCAATTAATGTTAGCCATTAAAGGTTTCCCTGGCAGAGATTTCGTCACTGCTCGGGAGTTAGCGGAACGATTGCAAATTACTCATCATGCGTGTGTCGGCCTAATTGACCGCTGTGAGGCATTGGGACTCGTACTTCGAAGACAGAATCCTGATGATGGTCGTAGTATTTTAATTGAAGTGACGCAACTCGGAATTGAAATCCTAGAACAGTTATCCGAAATACACCTTGAGGAAATAAAACGGATTGGGCTATTTAAAGAATAGGCTCTGTCTCAAATTGTCTCTCTAATCTTAGGAACATTAAGAGTGCCATCAAACTGCAAATAGATGAGTAAGAAAAGTGCCCGTTACCCAACTTTCCAATGGTGTATCAGGCACTTTTTTTTATTTAGTCATTGTTAAATAATGTTGTTGAGGAGCCAATATTTACATCATAAATTTTCTTACTTTTATAAAGAATAAGTATAGGGATGTCATTCTAATTAATATTTTCCCTTTGTGATTTCTATCCATAAGCAAATATGAGGTGATTAGCTTGAATCGGGTTGGGAAATATGCAGTTAGTGGAGAGGTGGACGAGCTCCTCCTAATGAATATGGTTTTTGAACTCTCAGAAAAAGAAAGAATGATTATGTGGTCAGAAGGTTATATAGATTTGATTATTGAAAAATTACCTGTCTTTGCACGAGATATTTTAGAAAATCGGAAGGAAAAGTGGGAAGACACTAAGGCATACATTATAGATACCCTTAATCAAATTTCAGGCCAAAGGGATTTTTTAGAAAGAATGAACGGGGAACGCAAGCAATTTGCTATTTTTGTCATCGAGCATTATCGGGTTTATCAATCATTATTGTTTTTAATGTATGATGGGAATTTAAAAGATGAAGATGTAAGGAAATTTGTTTATCGGCATAGATTTGGAGCAGGAAAATATTCACTAAAATGGACGATTCAAGGAAGTTCATTCTAGAAATATACAAAAAAAGAGGCGCCTGCCCGACTACTTCATTAATATAAATGAAGATAGCCGGAGTCAGACACCAACAGGTTATTTTATTATCTTACACCCTTCATAAGGCCCTGAATCTTTGGAGCGAACAAGAATAGGATTACACCCAAAACGATAGATGCCCCACCTATAACACCGAAGTAGGTCATTTCAGTTGCAGGTGAATAAAATTTAACCATCTGGGCATTTAGAGCCTGAGCGGCTGCGTTAGATAAGAACCATAAGCTCATCGTTTGTGCAGAGAATGCTGCAGGAGCTAATTTTGTTGTGGCAGATAGTCCAACAGGTGATAAACATAATTCACCAAGTACACAGACTAAATAACTAAGTACAAGCCACATTGGGTTTACTAAAGAATTAGATCCACCAAGGTAAGCAGGTAATAGAATGATAATGAATGATAAACCAGAGAACAATAAACCTAATGAGAATTTTTGCGGTATGGTTGGTTGTTTCTTGTCTAACTTAACCCATAACCAGGCAAAAACTGGTGCTAACGTAATAATAAATAGAGGGTTTAGCGATTGGAACCAAGCTGGTGATATATGCATACCAGCGAAGTCCAATTGGGTGCGTTTATCAGCGTAACTTGCTAGAATCGTTGAACCTTGCTCTTGAATTGCCCAGAACATAACAGATGCAAGAAAAAGCGGGATATAGGCAATGATTCTAGACCGCTCTACAGCCGTCGTTTTAGGACTGCGGTACATCACCACAAAGTAGATAGTTGGAATCAAGAATCCAAGAATCCCAACTACCGTAACAAAAAAGTCGAAGGTTAGAATTCCGGTTTGAATTGCAATAGCTATCAAAATCGCAAAAATTAACAGACCCAATCCAATGTAAGTATAGACTTTTTTCTTTTCAGATGGGGATAGCGGATTGGCAATTGTTTTGCCCGCAAGACCTAGGTTTTTTTTCTTTGTTAGAATAAAGACGACTAAGCCTAAGAACATACCGACTGCTGCTATACCGAATCCAAGGTGGAAATTGTAATTCATTCCCACGGTTCCGACAACCAGTGGAGATAAGAAACCTCCCAAGTTAATCGCCATATAGAAAATACTAAAACCAGCATCACGGCGGCGGTCTTCGATACTATAAATTTCACCAACAATACTAGATACGTTTGGTTTAAGTAAACCAGTACCAATAATAATTAAGACCATCGAAATAAAGAACATTGAAACACTTCCAGGTATAGCTAAAAAGATATGCCCGAACATGATTGAGATTCCACCGTAAAATACGGCTTTTGATGTTCCGAATATTCTATCTGCTAACCATCCGCCGATAATTCCAGACATATAAACTAGCGAGCCGTAAATTGACACGATCGAAAGTGCAAGGGTTTCATCTATCCCCAATCCACCTTTGGTGACTTTGTAATACATATAGTACACGAGGATGGCTTTCATTCCATAGTATGAGAAACGCTCCCAGAATTCAGTGAAGAAAAGTGTGAATAAGCCCATAGGTTGTCCTAAGAACCCTTTTTGCGGAACACTATCCACAATCTTCTGTCTATTTTGGTTTGACATGATACTACCTCCTTATTATTCTACTATATTACTTTCGGCGGTATTAACTTGTCAAAAACAATTTTTGTTAATGAAGTTGATTATGTTTAAAAACCTTTATACATTATGGATTTGAGAATGTTGGTTCAGAAAAAGAAAGTTTTTTTAAAAAAATAAAGCTATTTTGATAAAATAAAATACCTTTCCCCTAGTAAAGGAAAAGTGAATTATATAATAATTAGGCAAGGTTAAACTAAAATGTTGATTTCCGTTCCAGGCACTCGCTTTCCGCGGGGCGGGCGGTGAGCCTCCTCGGTTAAGCGCCTGTGGGGTCTCACCTGTCCCGCTGCTCCCGCAGGAGTCTTCGTGCCTTCCACTCCAATCAACATTGTGAAAAAATCAACATTGAGATTTAACACAGCCAATCATTAAAAAGAGGTTTGATTAATAAGATTGTGTCCATATTTTTTTTTGACGAAGTACCATCTTGTGCTAAATGTGTTATAATATTCTGAAAAAGGAGGGAGATAGATGGAAGAGACAATAGTTAAGGCAATTCAAGATGAGTACCCTGATGATTTTGCATGGTGTTATGGATGTGGACGATTAAATGAAAAGGGACATCAATTTCGAACAGGTTGGCAAGGGGAGAAAACTGTGACGATTTACACCCCGGAACCAGAACATACAGCCTTACCTGGTTTTGTTTATGGTGGGATCGTTGCGTCATTGATAGACTGCCATGGGACAGGCTCAGCAGGGTTAGCTCTACATAGGAAGAATGGTCATGAAGTTGGTGAAGGGGCAGAACCGCCACGTTTTGTAACCGCTTCCTTGCGTGTAGACTTTGTAAAACCTACCCCACATGGCGTTGACCTAAAAGCTGTGGGAACGGTGGAAGAGATTCATCCCAAGAAGTTTAAAGTGACGACAGAGGTTTTTGCTAAAGATGTTCTTTGTGCTCGTGGAGAAGTCATTGCTGTGGTAATGCCAAGTACTTTTTTGAAAAAAGATTAGATAAAGATAAATACCCAAAAGCAGGAGTGACTCAGATCCTGCTTTTTGCTTGTAAAAAATGCTATGGCAGTTGCTTATTTTTCGTCTAGTTATTTCGCACTTTCAAAACCCAATTACTGTGTGGTAAGTCATTGTTGATTCTGGTGATCTTATTTTAAAATTATATAGAAAAAGTAAATGAATCATAAGAAATTAACAGGCCATCGAAGCTAAGGGAAACAAACATTTTGGGGGAGAAGGCAAATGATTAGAATCGTAGTAGCGAGTGTTATAGGATTTATTCTTATTTTTATCGAATCGATGATTGTAATGAAACTAAAAGGTTATGAAACCATTGAATATGGAGGATTGGCACCTTTCCTAAACATTTGGGCGATGAATTTCTTCTTCGTATTTGCGATACTCACTCAATTAACCAATTGGTATGAAAACAAGAAAAATTTGGAGAATAATAGCTATTAACCTTAATTGGTATATATGATTAGACAAATAACCATGCGCATTACTCAGAAAATTTTTCGGAGAGATGCGCTATTTTTATATTATTTTATTTGGAAAGTGCCTGTGCAGCAGCGTCACAAAGCTAATAAAATAGTATAATTAAGATAAGAAGACATCTTGGTTAAGCAAATGAAGTATTCATAAAAAATCGACATTAAGATAAAAGACTAAGGAGGGGGTACAAATGGAATTCTTTCTGTTAGGCTTTAGCTTTGGGGATTGGGGTCTCTACTTGGTTGGTTTTATCTTATGGGGATTAATTATAGCGTCTGGTATATTATTGACTTGGGGTTTTTGGAAAAAATCCTGGAAAGCTTTCTTGATATGTGGTTGTACGGTATTGATTCCATCCATTATCATTTCAACCCAACCAGGTTGGTTAAGATTGTCTGTTTTAGTTCCTTTGATTGCCTTTGGTCTTGCCTTTTATATGAAAAAAAAGCAATAAGTCCTTTATAGTCTCAAATAAGCTTACATCCAATAATGATGGAATTTAAATGAAGGGAATCTTGGCATTATATGCTTTGATTCCTTTTATATCTTAGGCTCTGTTAAACTCGAATGTTGATTTCCGTTCCAGGCGCTTCGCGCACCTTAGGGGCGGGCGGTAAGCCTCCTCGGCGCTAAAGCGCCTGCGGGGTCTCACCTGTCCCGCTGTTCCCGCAGGAGTCTCGCGCCTTCCACTCCAATCAACATTGTTTAAAAATCAACCTTTAGCTTTAACACAACCATATCTTAAAAACAAACACATTCCAAAGGAAATCACGGTATAATGAAAGAAATAAAACCACTAGTCTCCTAGTATAAGAGGAGGAACCATACTTGTTACAAACAGCCCAACAAATATTAAAAACCCACTTTGGTTACGATGAATTCCGTCCTGGTCAAAAAATGACCCTTGAACACGTATTCTCAGGCCAAAACAGCTTATGTGTCATGCCAACTGGAGGAGGAAAATCCCTCTGTTTTCAAATCCCTGCACTTGTTTTTTCAGGGACAACCATCGTTATCTCCCCACTCATTTCTTTAATGAAGGATCAAGTCGATACTCTTCAACAACTGGGGATTGCGGCTACCTATATTAATAGCAGCCTAACAACAAATGAAATCCAAGAACGAATGATGCAAGCAAGGCAAGGAGTGTATAAGTTACTGTATATCTCTCCAGAACGACTGGAGTCTGGTTTATTTTTACAAGAGTTAGGGGAATTAGAAATCCCACTAATCGCTGTCGATGAGGCACATTGTATTTCACAGTGGGGACATGATTTTCGCCCAAGTTATATGTACATTTCTAGCATTCTTAATCACATCCAAACAAAGCCGATTATACTGGCACTAACGGCTACTGCAACAGCACAAGTTCGTCAGGATATCAGTCAGTCATTAAATATTGAACATGAAGTTGTGACCAGTTTCGAGCGCAACAATCTTTCTTTTTCAGTGGTTAAGGGTCAGGATCGCGACCGATATTTACTTGATTATGTGAAAAAGAATGATAAGGAATCAGGAATTATTTATGCAGCAACACGGAAAACAGTCGACCAGCTATATCAAGAATTAGTAAAAGCGAAAGTAAAAGTGGCACGCTACCATGCAGGTCTTAGTGATAAAGAGCGGCTAGAACAACAAAATGCTTTTTTGCTGGATGAAAAGCCTTTGATGGTCGCTACTTCAGCGTTTGGGATGGGAATTGACAAGTCCAACGTCCGATATGTCATACATTACCAAATGCCGAGAAATATGGAGAGTTATTACCAAGAGGCAGGTAGAGCAGGGCGAGATGGTCTCGATAGTACTTGTATTTTGTTGTATGGGCCAGGTGACACGCAAATTCACCGTTTTTTAATTGATCAGACCTTGGAACGGAATAGAATCCCATTGGAGTTAGAAAAACTTAATCAAATGGTTGGATATTGCCATACTGAAAATTGTCTTCAATCTTGGATTGTGGAGTATTTTAATGAGGCATCAGCTGGGAGTTGCGGTCGTTGCAGTAATTGCACGGACACAAGAGAGGCGGTTGATGTTTCAAAGGAAGCTCAAATCGTTCTTTCGTGTATTGTGAGAATGGGGCAACGATTTGGAAAAGCTGCTGTTGCCAAAGTCCTGACAGGTTCAAAAAGTAAAACCATAACACAATTCAATTTTGACAAGCTATCCACATATGGAATGCTACAAACAAAAAGTGCAAAGGATGTCACCGATTTTATTGATTATTTAATAACTGAAGATATCATTGGCATTGAAAACGGGCAGTATCCAACTATTTATGTGACTTCAAAAGGAAGAGAAGTGCTTATAGGAAATCAATCCGTTTCTCGAAAAGAGGAAATCCAAGCTAAAACGATTTCTAAGGCGGATCCATTATTCGAAGAGTTGCGACTGTTGCGGAAAAGTATTGCGGATCATGAAAAAGTACCGCCATTTGTGATTTTTTCCGATACCAGCTTACAGGATATGTGCCTAAGACTTCCGAAATCCAATGAAGAGTTTTTAAATGTTAAAGGTGTCGGTGCACATAAATTAGAAAAGTATGGACTCGAATTCATTCAAGCAATCCGGATATTTTGCGAAAGTAATCCTCACAGAATAACAGAAGACAAGACTGATAGTGAAGTTGAAAAAGGAAAAACGAAAAAAAGAGAACCAAAAGATCCTGATGGAAGACCTTCACATTTAGTAAGTTATGATTTGTATTCCTCAGGAGCAACCATTTCGCAAATTTCTAAGGAACGAAATTTGTCTGTTATCACCATACAAAGCCACTTATTAAGAAGTGCTGAGGAAGGGCAATTTATCAATTGGGAAAAAGAGCTTCCAAGCGATTGTCGACCATTAATAGAAGCTGCCATTGCCGAAGCGGGGACTGACAAATTGAAACCGATAAAAGAGCTGTTACCTGCAGAGATCAGTTATTTTATGATTCAGGCGTTTTTTTTCTTGCGAAATTCAGCTAATAATTAGATTTTAAGAAATTGGCCCGATTGCATCACTGTGATCTGGGCCTTTTGTTTTTTTAGTTGTACAAAATTTAATTTTTCTAGAAAAGTTTTAATTTTATTAATTGTTATAGTACAGTGTGTTATAATTTACACATAAACAGAAAATTCTATCTATTATTTTCAAAATGAAGGAAGTACCATTCCAATAATTTGGTCAAAATACTTCTTTGTAACAACAAAACTTTTTGTTAAAAGACCAGAAAGAAACCATTTTATAACAATTTTTTAAGGGAGAGGGAAAGAATGAGAGTTGGTATTAAAAGGATGGAAGAGGAACAAGCAAAAATCACCCTTCAAGAAACAGGTGGGTTAGCTATAATAACGATACATCGTCCTCAAAAGCGGAATGCACTAACTGCAAATATGTGGGACCAACTTGCTGAAATTGGTGAGATGGTTTTGGAGAACCCTAAAAATCGAGTGTTGTTATTAAGAGGAGCAGGGGAACAATTCACAGCAGGTTCAGATTTACAGGAATTCCATGAAATGTCACTCGAAGAGGCAGAAAATGCATTTGTTCTAATGGAAAAGGCCATCTCAACAATTGAAAATTTACCACTACCAACTATTGGTGTAATAAATGGTCCAGCGATGGGGGCGGGACTTGAACTTGCACTTGCTTGTGATTTGCGGATTGGTTCAGAAAAATCAAGATTGGGAATACCCGTCGGAAAATTAGGCATCACCTTGAATAATAAATTTGCTAAGCGTCTTGTAGATTTAGTGGGACCAAGTGTTACGAAAGAACTAGTTTATTTGGGTCGCATACTTAAAGCCGAAGAAGCATACTCGGTAGGAATGCTAAATTATTTGGTTGAAGAAGCAGAGTTAGGCCGATATGCTTTGAAAATGGGGAAATTGGTAGCATCCATGTCTCCGGCGTCATTACTTGCAGTTAAACAATCAGTTAATGAGTGTATAAATAGCACTCCAGTTCTTTGGAATGGATCGACTCCATTTGTAGATCAGCAGGATTTTCCTGAAGGAGTAGCAGCATTTGTTGAAAAAAGGGCTCCACAATTTACCCGTCGAACAAAATAAAATAAGATTTTCTATAAAAATAGAAAGCTCATTTTTTAATCGAGCTTTCTATTTTTTGTGACCATCTGAACATTTAGATTGACGGAGTACAATTCAATATTAAGTTTATTGATAAAGTGGAAACGTATATCACTTTGAAGTTTTTCAACGATTTCTATTAAGTTGGACGGAAGAGGGTGCTTGATTGTGATAGTAGCCTTTAGTATAGGTAGCCCATTTAATTGTAATTCAACAGACTTGCATTCATCAATATCTGTGAAACTCATACATATAATCTTTACAATATCGTTGAAGGCCTTCTTATGTATTTTTATTGCTCCTCGGTGAAAATCAGGATGAACAACTGTGTTTTCCCCGATTATTTCCTTTTTGGGTGAAAAAATTTCCACTCCTCTATGAATCAATTTTTTAAAAAAGCTTTGATCAACCTGTTGATATGGAATGGGAATAATATGTTTGCCTTCCGTTTTTCTAACAAACTGGGCTATTTTAATCTCACTAGATGAACGAACATCTTCTACATGATAAAAATGTTTAATTTCACCTAATTGTAGACGGCTAGCAATTAACTTGGTCATTCGGTCAGATGTTCCAATTATTAATATTCTATCAACATAATAATTATTAATGGCCATTTGTACTTCCCTGACATGATCCTCATCAAAAAAGGTAGCTCTTTTTACTGCAGACAGCGAATATTTTTCAAACTTTGCAGAAGTCCCAGCAATTTTTTGTCCATTAAAAATGAGCAACCCATCATCGATGATAGCTGGTATTTTTTGTTTATGTGCAAATGATAAAGCACTTGTGCTTTTCCCCGTCCCACTTGCCCCACTTAATGAAAATATCTCCATGATTGATTCCTCAATTCGATAATTATTGATACTTTTCTCTATTATATTTTCTTTTGATGGACATTTTATTCCACTAAAACAATTGATAAGTCTGGGGCATTTATCATAAAATGCCCCCTTTCAATAGGCTAATTTAATTTCACAAAAAAAGATTACTTAATAGGTGTCTGAAACCAAATGCGCCTAACGAACTAACACTTGTCACAAGTACCGCAATAGATAAATATTGAGTGTAACCAGATTTGTTTTTAAGTCTAAACCAAAATATGGAAGACCAGATGATTCCAACAATAAAAATAAAAGTCCAGAAACCGTTTAATAGCATCGTACTTTCAATATGTAGAACATAGTAACCAAAATAAAAGATATCTATTAATAGTAAAATAATGAGGATTATTTTATTCAAGTCTACCATCTCCCATCCATATTTTAACACATTACAATTCCGATTTGTAAAAATATACAGACTATTCGGAAATGAGGGAGATAATGTACATTTAAAACAAAAAAGACTCAAAACTGTTTTCGTTTTAAGTCTCATTATATGTAGAATAGGTAACCGTTAAATTTGCTGGAGCAACTCCCTAATTTTTATCGCCCATTTCTCTGCATGATCAAGTTCTGTTGGTCCAAGAGGTCCTTCCCATTTACTAACAAAAAAGCTTTCAGGTTTACAAATTGAATGAAAACCTAATTTATTTAGTCTTTTTGTCATCCGTTTTGCTGCAGAACCAGATAACCATATTGGCATGAAATATCTAGTATCAAAAATAGCGATATGTATTAATGGGAATTCTGATTTTCTAAGTTTATTTAAAAATATAGCCATTTCATGAGTAGGCCTATGCCCATGAGTGGGACTACCTATAATAAGAAGATCCTTATCAATAATTTGAGCTGGATCTATTTCATTATGGATTGAGCCGATGATCACTTCACAATTTTTTCTAAGTTCCTGTGAAATTCGTTCTGCAATCGCTTTTGTATTTCCGAAAATAGAATCATAAACAATAGCAACTGAAAGCTCCTTGTTCATAGAATATCCCCCCTTTTAAAAGCGTAAACAAACTCCTACCAACATTTAATTTACCATATTTTTATACAAAGAATCGCATTTGAAATATTCATTTTTTTATAAATACAAATTATTTTTGTGAAATAATTATATATTATTTTACTATAAAAATTAACGAAAACTATGTATAATAAAAACTTGGCTGTGAATTTTCATGAATTCCAGCACATAACTATCCATTCACTAGCTTTGAAAAAATAACAATCAAAACTTAGAGGTGTAATATGCCAAATTCTCAACTCGCAAGACAAGAAGAATACGACGATTTACAAATAGATAAACAGGGTAGTCCTGATGGAGAACATCTATCGAGAAAACTTAAGACAAGACATCTTTCGATGATTGCCATTGGTGGAACGATTGGAACGGGTTTATTTTTAGCTAGTGGGGCAACTGTTGCCGCTGCTGGGCCTGGCGGTGCACTTGCTGCTTATCTGATTGCCGGAATCATGGTTTATTTCTTGATGACTAGCTTAGGTGAAATGGCTGCTTTCATTCCGATTACTGGTTCATTTAGTACCTATACTTCAAGATTTGTTGATCCTGCCTTAGGGTTTGCGATTGGCTGGAATTATTGGTATAACAATGCAATTATTGTTGCGCTAGAATTATCAGCATCTTCGCTCATTATGAAATACTGGCTTCCTAACGTACCCGGAATTATTTGGAGCGCCATATTTCTCGCACTCATATTTGGTTTAAATATACTATCGGTTAAGGGATATGGAGAATCAGAATTTTGGTTTTCAATCATAAAGGTTGCCACTATTATTATTTTTATCGTTATTGGTTTATTGATGATATTTGGGATTATGAATGGACATACTGGTGGATTTGAAAATTTCACTAAAGGAGAGGCCCCATTTAAAGGTGGTTTTCTATCAATTATTAGTGTTTTTATGATCGTAGGATTTGCTTTTCAAGGAACTGAACTGGTCGGGATTGCGGCTGGTGAAAGTGAGAATCCAGGAAGAGATATGCCAAAAGCAATCAAACAAATTTTCTGGAGAATTCTATTGTTCTATGTTTTAGCAATTTTTGTCATTGGCTGTCTGGTAAGTTATAAAGATCCACAATTATTAAGTTCAGATTTAGAGAATGTTGCTGTTAGTCCATTCACACTTGTGTTTAAACACGCGGGTCTAGCATTCGCAGCGGCTTTAATGAATGCAGTTATTCTTACTTCGGTTTTATCTGCAGGCAACTCGGCTATGTACGCAGCTACTCGTGTTCTTTGGGTTTTGGCGAAAGAAGGGAAAGCTCCTGCATTCTTAAAAAAGGTAAATAGGGGTGGTATTCCCACAAATGCTTTATACTTATCTACTATTATTGGGATGGCGTGTTTCCTAACTTCTCTTTTCGGAGATGGAACGGTCTATTCATGGTTATTAAATGCTTCAGGTTTAGCAGGATTTCTTTCTTGGCTAGGGATTTCGATTACGCATTACCGATTCCGCAAAGCGTACGTCGCCCAAGGAAGAGATTTCAAGGATTTACCTTATGTTTCAAAATGGTTTCCGTTTGGTCCAATTCTCGCAACAGTATTATGTCTTGTTGCTATTTTGGGGCAAAATTATGGTGCTTTCTTTGGACCGAAAATTGACTGGTATGGTATTTTAGTTTCTTATATTGGTCTCCCATTATTTTTCTTGGCCTTCATGGGTTATAAAATAGTTAAGAAAACAAAAATGGTTGACCTTAATGAGGCAGATTTTAGTAAGGAATAGTGGGGAGGAGGGTTACGATGACAACATTAGATAATCTTGAAATTCGCTCCCTGCATTCTGTTGCAGAGCTTGAGGAAGTCAGAGCGCTAGAATCGAAAATTTGGGGTCCTCAAGATTCGATTCCAACCCACCAAACCATAACGTCTGTGAAAAATGGTGGGTTGGTTTTAGGTGCTTATGTAGATGAGCAACTGATTGCCTTTCAATATAGTTTTCCGGGCTTTAATGGAAGGAATGTTTACCTTTGTTCTCATGTTCTAGCAACTGATCCGCATTTTCGCAGCAAAGGGATTGGAGAGAAATTAAAAATTGCCCAACGTGAGGAAGCTCGCAAACTTGGTTACGAGCTGATAACTTGGACATACGATCCGTTAGAAAGCGTAAACGGATATTTGAACATCGGTAAACTAGCTGCTGTAAGCTCCACTTATATCCCAAACTGCTATGGGGAGATGGATGACCTTCTTAACGGTGGGATTCCTTCGGATCGTTTTCTAGTTGAATGGCAAATTCAGCTAGATTCAACTTCAGGGACCCCAGAACAGGAAGTTGAAGGAGAGTCTTATTTAAAGAATTCACTCATTCAATTTGAAATAGATCATAACGGTCTACCAATTCCTATGCCTACTCATTCTTTGCCTAGACAAACTGATCAAATAGTTTCCGTCGCGATTCCAAAGAATTTTAGAGAAATCAAAAAAATTAACATCGAAACAGCAATCCTATGGAGGATGAAAACGAGAGAAATCTTTATAGAGCTGTTTCGGGAAGGTTGGCAGGTCTCTGGTTTTAAAAAGAATCCAATCACCGAAAGTCCGGTTAATTATTATATCCTTACGAAAAAGTAATCAAGTGTTCTCTGATTATATTAGGAGGAACTCCAATTATGAAAATTAAACAAGTAATTTTACGGCACCTTAAACTGGATTTGCTTACGCCTTTTACAACTAGCTTTGGAACTGAATACGATCGTGATTTTATTTTGGTCGAAGCAATTAGTTCAGATGGCGTTTCCGGTTGGGCGGAGTCCGTTGCCATGCTTGACCCACTTTATAATGAAGAAACGTTAAAAACAAACTGGCATATCCTCGAAGATTATTTGATACCAATCCTATTAAAAAATGAAATTAGGCACCCTGATGAACTTTCTGAAAAATTATTTAGCCATATTCGTGGAAATTATATGGCTAAAGCTGCTTTAGAGGGGGCTGTATGGGATATTTATGCAAAAGAGCAAAATGCTTCATTGTCAAGTATGCTTGGTGGAACAAAAAAATCCATCGACGTTGGAGTTAGTATTGGTATAAAAGATTCGATTGATGAGACTTTAACAATCATTGAATCACGTCTAACGGAAGGTTATAAGCGGATTAAGTTGAAAATCAGACCGGGCTGGGATGTAGAATTAATTAATAAGGTC
This sequence comes from Bacillus sp. 1NLA3E, assembly GCF_000242895.2. Taxonomy (NCBI): domain Bacteria; kingdom Bacillati; phylum Bacillota; class Bacilli; order Caryophanales; family Bacillaceae; genus Bacillus; species Bacillus sp. 1NLA3E. Next base: position 2,404,721 of record NC_021171.1, on the reverse strand, counting down.
CGGAAAGTTTATCCGGAAATTCCGTTGATGGCAGATGCAAATTCAGCCTATTCTCTTCAAGACATCGATAGCTTAATTGCACTTGATGACTATAATCTGATGATGATTGAACAGCCACTTGCTTATAACGATATAATTGACCATGCAGAGCTACAAGCTAGATTGAAAACGCCGATTTGCCTTGATGAAAGCATTCATTCACTTGATGATGCCCGCAAAGCGTTAAAGCTTGGCAGTTGTAAAATTATTAACATCAAGATTGGTCGGGTTGGTGGCTTGACACCTTCACGTAAAATTCACGATTTGTGCCTTGAACAGGGAATTCCATTGTGGTGTGGTGGCATGCTAGAATCTGGGATTGGCCGTGCTCATAATATCGCGATTACTTCCCTGAAAAATTTCACTTTACCGGGAGACACTGCAGCATCATCATTATATTGGTCAGAAGATATTATTGAACCAGAAGTTACTGTTGATTATGGCACGATTAATGTCCCGACAACACCTGGAATTGGCTATAATGCCTCACTTAAAAAAATCAGTAAGTACACGAAATACGCTCAAACATATAGATTTTGATAGTCAATTACATAAACCGATTTTTATTTCTTTTGAAGTAAAAATCGGTTTTTTTCTGTTCTCTAGTGGTCAAAATAGACTGAGGAAACCCCTTTCGTTCGGTAGTATGACATTTGTCACTTTTTGTCCATGACACGTATGACTGCAAATTACCTTTTTCATTATTTATAATTAGAAATAGCATAAGAGGAAAGGAAATAACCAAATATGACACATCAAAAACAAATCAATTTACGTAAACAAGTTGCTCCATATGAAAAATCAAATACAAAGGATAGTGTTTTGCAAATCGTTAACACGATGGTCCCATTTTTTCTTTTTTGGTACTTAGCATATCAAAGTCTATCTGTTTCCTATATCTTAACATTGGTACTAGCGATGATTTCTGCTGGATTTTTGGTGCGTATTTTTATTATTTTCCATGACTGCTGCCACCATTCTTTTTTTAAAAGTCGTAAGGCAAATAAAATACTCGGTACCATTACTGGAATTTTAACCTTTTTCCCTTATTACCAATGGCAGCATGATCATTCCGTCCATCATGCAACGAGCAGTAATTTAGATAAGCGTGGTACAGGTGATATTTGGGTTCTTACCGTGGAAGAATATGTATCTTCTCCATTTTGGTTACGATTTTCTTACCGATTTTATCGGAATCCACTCGTAATGTTTGGTATTGGACCAATTTATGTATTCCTTTTTAAAAATCGTTTTAACAGAAAAGGCGCGCGAAGGAAAGAACGCCTTAATACTTATTTAACAAATATTTCGATTGCGATCTTAGTCACAATCCTTTGTTTAACAATTGGATGGCAAGCTTTCCTGTTGATTCAAGTTCCTATCTTTATGGTCTCTGGTGCAGCTGGCATTTGGCTCTTCTTCATCCAACATACCTTTGAGGATTCTTATTATGTAGAGGACGAACAATGGGATTATGTGAAAGCAGCAGTAGAAGGGAGTTCTTTTTATAAACTTCCTAAGATTTTGCAATGGATAACAGGAAATATTGGTTACCATCACGTCCATCATTTAAGTCCAAAGGTGCCAAACTATAAGCTTGAAGCGGTTCACAACAATACACCACCATTGCAAAACGTACCAACCATCACTTTAGCGACTAGTATTCAATCGCTTAAATTCGGACTGTGGGACGAAAACACAAATAAGTTCGTTCAATTTAAGGAGATCAAATCAATCGCTAAAATGAAGAGCAGTGTTTCGAATTAATTTCGATATGTAAATTACGCCCTTACTTACGATAGCAGTTTAACTAAAATTGCTATCGTAAGTAAGGGCGTTCATCATCTAATGAAAAGTGTAAACATTGCAAGAATTCGTAGCTTTTGCTATTTTTGTAATAGGTTGTGTTAAAGCTCAATGTTGATTTTTTGCACAATGTTGATTGGAGTGGAAGGCACGAAGACTCCTGCGGGAGCAGCGGGACAGGTAAGACCCCACAGGCGCTTTAGCGCCGAGGAGGCTCACCGCCCGCCCCTAAGGTGCGCGAGTGCCTGGAACGGAAATCAACATTCTAGTTTAACAGAGCCTTGTAATAAGAAAGCAATGGCAAAAGTATCTAATACTAATAAATGAGGTTCTAATCATGATTAAGAGGTATGCTTTTTTTCAAAAAAGCCCTGGGATTTCTCCATATATATGGACTATCCTTGGTATTTTACCATTTTATTTTATATTTCAATCTACCTCGACAATCAACATAATAATAGGAATTTTACTTACCATTTTGTTTTATGTCGTCTACCGTTTTGCCTTTATTTCAAAAGGGTGGTCCGTTTACATTTGGACATTGATACTGATTGGTATTTCTGTTGCTGCAACTAGCTTATTTAGCTATATTTATTTCGCTTTTTTTCTTGCCTATTTTATTGGCAATATTAAGAACCGTATGGCCTTTATTACCTTGTATATTGTTCATTTAGTCACCACGACCGTTTTAATAAATTATAATATCGTCATCCAAGAAGAATTATTCATTAAGCAATTGCCATTCATTATTATCACTTGGATTAGCGTCATATTGCTTCCTTTTAATATTCATAATCGAAATGAACGAGGACAGCTTGAAGAACAGCTTGAAGACGCTAATAAACGAATTTCGGAGTTGGTGATTATGGAGGAACGCCAAAGGATTGCACGTGATCTTCATGATACTCTTGGACAAAAGCTCTCTTTGATCGGTCTGAAAAGCGATTTAGCAAGAAAGTTGATAAATAAAGATCCCGAACAAGCTCGGAATGAGCTAAAGGATGTCCAACAAACCGCAAGGACAGCATTAAATGAAGTACGGAAAATCGTTTCATCAATGCGTGGCCTGCGATTAAAAGAAGAAATAGACAGGGTCAAACAAATTCTTGAAGCTGCTCAAATCGAGTTTGTATGCGAAAAGTGTAAGCCACTTACCAATGTTTCCTTGTTAACTGAAAATATCTTGAGTATGTGCTTGAAAGAGGCAGTAAATAATGTCGTAAAACATAGTGGTGCATCGATCTGTAATATTTCCATTCAACAAACATGGAATGAAATCACGATCATCGTTTACGATAACGGAAAATTCATAGAGACTACTGAGTCGTCCGGAAAAGGCCATGGACTGATGGGGATGAAGGAACGTTTGGAGTTTGTAAATGGAAGCCTTGAATTGAGTACAAAAGAAGGAACGTCACTAACAATAAAAGTTCCTAATGATGTAAAGCCGTCAGATAAGGAGGATCATCGATGATCAAAATCGTCATTGCCGAAGATCAGCAATTGCTTTTGGGAGCCTTAGGTTCACTGTTGAATTTAGAAGAAGATATGGAAGTGGTTGGAAAAGCTTCAAACGGCGAAGAAGCGATCTCTTTTGTAAAAAAACATCAGCCAGATGTCTGTATAATGGATATCGAAATGCCTGGAAAGAGTGGGCTTGAGGCTGCTGAAGAGCTAAAGGGGCTCGGCTGTAAGGTGATTATTCTGACGACATTTGCAAGGTCAGGTTATTTCCAACGGGCGTTTAAAGCCGGGGTAAGTGGGTATCTTTTAAAGGATAGTCCAAGTGAAGAGCTCGCTAGCTCGATTCGTAGCATCATGGCAGGTAAACGAATCTACGCACCTGAATTAATGGATGATGTCTATAGTGAAGGAAATCCGCTCACAGAACGGGAAAAGGAAGTTTTGGAGCTTGTAGCGGATGGGAAAAATACGAAGGAGATAGCCGATGAGCTTAGTCTTAAAGCCGGGACGGTCCGAAACTATATTTCCACGATTTTGGATAAGCTTGAGGTTAAAAACCGCATTGAAGCTATTACCCAATCAAAGGAGAAGGGTTGGTTTAAATAGAAACGGTTAATTCGTATTATCACCGAAAAAAACACTTTTAGTGTACTGCACCCCAAAAGTTAGAGTTAAAACCTAACTTTTGGGGTGTTTGTTTATTGCTCAAAATAGATTGCTACTTTAATAGCTCACTTAGGGTAACAAGCTTGTACCCTTTTGCAGATAAAATTGGAATGATATTGTCGACTGCTTCTGGTGTATTGATTCCACCAATATGCATGAGAATTATATCGCCGTTGCTTGCACCGGTTTCAATTCGAGAGATGATGACTGCAGATGAAGGCTGCTGCCAGTCTATCGTATCGAGAGACCATTGGATGCTAAGTGGATATCCAGCTTCTCCGACTGCTTTTAAAGCAGTGGTATTGTATGAGCCATAAGGAAAGCGGAAATAAGGACGTGGTGATTTTCCGGTAGCTGTTATGATGGCATGTTCCGCATTGGTAATTTCTTGAATAAGAGTGCTAGTGCTGATTTTTACTGGATCGGGATGAGAATAGCTATGATTTCCGATCTCGTGTCCTTCTACAACAATCCTTTTAGCATAGCTTGGAAACTTCTCTGCCCATTTACCAGTTAGAAAGAAAGTGGCTTTGATATTATACTTTTTTAAGACATCTAAAATTCCAATACCTGCAATATCGCTACCTGCGTCAAACGTTAAGGCAATTTCCTTTTGTGAAAGGATGCCATGTGAAAAAAGAACGGAAGTAGCGGTATTTTGTGGTGTTTCGGGTGTGGAGGGATTTGTCGGAGGCTGTGGCTCAATATTTTTCCCATATATCTTTAATTCTTGACCTACATAGATGACATCAGAAGAAAGGTTGTTCCATTGTTTTAATTTTGTAACGGTCACACCAGCTCGTGTAGCAATTTTCCATAGAGTATCGCCCTTTACAACTGTATAGTTGATTGTTCCATTTTCAGGAACAATTATTTTAGAAGGTTCAGTTGGGGAAGGGGGATTAGGGTCAGATGGAGGAGTTTGGGGTTCTGAGGGTTCCAGTGGTGGAGGTGTTTGTGTTGGAACTGGTTCCACACTAGGTTCTTCTGCTGGAGGTACCTCCACAGCCGGCTTTTCTTTTTCGATATTTTTTTCGTCATCTGTTTGAGTTTCTGGCTCTTTTTTGTTTATCTCAGTGTGGGGTGATGATGTCTTTTCTACTTTTCCAATATCACTCAAATCCCAGTGAATAATGGCCACCATTAATAAAGCTCCAATCAGGTTAAAAACAGCTAGTGCAAAATAAACCAACTTCTTGCCGGATTTTTTAAAATACGAGATTAACCCAATCACAAGAAAGACTAAAAACAATAGAATTAGAATAGCAAGCCAGATTTCTGACATACAAAATTCCCCCTTAAATTTAGCAATGGCTAGGGAGCAGAAATCAATATGAATATTTAGACACCATGAGAGTTTTATAGGAGTAATGGTGAGGTTGGAGAAGTTGAATTTCTACTTTAATTATACCATATAGGTCATTTATCCTCTTTTAGAATTTCTTAACACGGATTGGGCTAACCATTAAAATAGAAAGTAAAATGGTTATATACTGGTTGGTATAGAAAAATAAACCCATCGTTGCAATAGTAAGTCCTGCTAGAGGAATAGGTATGCCTAGAAAATAGCCAATAGTTGGTTTTGCGCTGAATCTTGCCAGTCTAAGAGCACCCATTGTTGGGTAAAGAAGAAATGCGATCGATGTTAATAAAGAGTGTGGTGATAATGTATGAAAGAGTATGGCTGGCGCTACTCCAAAGCTTACAACATCTGCTAAAGAGTCTAGTTCCACTCCTAGTTCACTATTCACTTTTAACTTTCTTGCAATCCTCCCATCAAATAAGTCAAAAATAGCAGCGAGAAAAATTAAAAAAACAGACTCGCGCATATACCCATTCATCATACAGGTAATGGAGAAAACGCCGCTTAATAGATTTGCAATTGTAAATAAATTAGGTATCCAGGATGCAAAAATGAATGGCAATTTTCTGTTCATCCTTTCGTGAGGAAAGATTCAAATGATTTTTACTAACATCCTTATTTTGTCGAGAATGTAAAATTTTATCCCGTTTTCTAAGGATTAATTCGGGATCATATATTGGGAATGTTTTCATTATATTGTTTAGTCAAGGTTAATCATAAATATGGAGGTGTATTCTTTGAGAACAATTTTAAATATGTATAATCATTTGGAGTGGGCTAATCAGCGGATTTTGGAACTCTTGCAATCTATAGAATTTGAAAATGAGAAGGCAATCCGATTGTTTAGTCATATCCTCCTTGCTGAACAGGTATGGTTTACTAGATTAAAGGGGGAGGATAGCTCTCAAATCTCGATTTGGTCAGATATAGATGTTGCAGCATGTGCAAAAATTGCCAAGCAAAACGAAGAAAGCTATTCGTTACTTTTAAAAGAATTAACAAATTCTGACCTAGATCTAATAATTTCCTATAAAAATAGCAAAGGGAAAGAGTTTGTTACTTCAGTCGGTGATATACTAACTCACATAGCACTTCATGGTCAGTATCATCGCGGACAAATAAACCAACTGGTTCGACGTAATGGGATTGAACCAGTAAATATCGATTATATTACGCTGGTAAGATAGGTAAATCAGACTATTTTCTGAAAAATACTTGTAATATTCAGAAAATTATATATAATTAAGATTAAGTTCTTCACCCTATCTGCCAGCCAGCAGAAGGAAGGGAAGACTCAGAAGTAGCATCAAAAATCATTGACTGTTAAGATTCATCGACCATCCTTTACCGGATGAAGCTTATGAATCATGTAGCCAGTCCTTACCACATTTATTGTGATAGGACTGGCTTTTTGTATTTTGAAAAAAATGATTTCACAAAAGGAGTGGATATGGTGGGAGGTGCTTTAGCTGGAATTAAAGTTTTAGATTTAACTAGAGTGCTTGCAGGACCTTACTGCACAATGATGCTAGCCGACCTCGGAGCAGATGTGATGAAAGTTGAAGCACCAGGAGGAAGTGATGAAACTAGAGGATGGGGTCCTCCATTCAAGAATGGTGTCAGTGCCTATTACTTATGTGCAAATCGTAATAAAAGGAGTATTACCGTAAATTTAAAAACCGAAGAAGGCCGGGACATTATTCGAACTCTAGCCAAAGATGCTGATGTTCTGATCCACAATTTTAAAACGGGTTCGATGGAAAAGTGGCTACTAGACTATGAGAGTTTACAAGAATTGAATTCAGGACTAGTATTTTGCTCGATTACCGGCTTTGGGGAAACAGGACCGTATTCTCAATTGCCTGGTTACGATTTCATCGTACAAGGGATGAGCGGGCTCATGAGTATAACTGGAACCGAGGAAAGCGGGCCGTTAAAAATTGGTGTGGCAATGGTGGACATTTTAACGGGATTATATGCTGCGATTTCCATCCAGGCCGCTCTCCTTGAACGAGTGAAATCGGGTTTAGGCCAAAAAATCGACATGTCTTTGCTGGATGCGGCAGTTGGGTCTCTAGCAAATGTTGCAAGCAACTATTTAATATCTGGGAAAGTTCCACAAAAGCTAGGAAATGAACATCCGAATATTGTCCCTTATGCTACTTTCCAGACTGCGGATGGTGAAATGATTATCGCGGTTGGAAACGATCGCCAATTTACAACCTTGTGCGAGTTGCTAGAAATGAAAGCGATTGCACAGCACGAAAAATTCCGAACGAATTCGGCTCGGGTCCAAAATCGACTGGAACTTACTAGCATTTTAAACGAGCGGCTTCAATCCCAATCTATGGAATATTGGACCAGTTTATTCTCAGCTTACAATATTCCATGCGGACCGATCAATACGATGGATCGTGTTTTCAACCATCCACAAATTAAAGCCCGACAAATGGTAGTCGAAATGAATCATCCTGAGGCTGGCGTGGTGAATTTAGTTGGGTCACCCCTCAAACTTTCTCGCACTAAAGTGAGAATGGAACGACATCCACCAGTTGCCGGAGAGCATACGATTGAAATAATGCAACAAGCAGGATTTTTACAAACAGAAATTAATCAATTCAAAAATAACAATATAATATAGGGGGTTTTTATATGAATTTCGAATTTACTGAAGAACAAGTGATGTTAAGAAAAATGGTCAGAAGCTTTGTTGATAAAGAGATTATGCCAAATATCGGTGAATGGGATGAAAATCAACAATTTAATCAAAATATTTTAAAGCGCTTAGCTGAATTAAATCTTATGGGTGTTTGTATTCCTGAAGCATACGGCGGAAGCGGAATGGATTATAATTCCTTAGCTATTGTTTGCGAGGAGTTAGAAAGAGGGGATACAGCTTTCCGCACAGCTGTCTCGGTGCATATCGGACTGAACAGCTTAACATTATTACAATTCGGGACTGAGACACAAAAGCAAAAATATCTTGTACCTCAAGCAAAGGGTGAAAAAATTGGGGCATTTGGATTAACAGAGCCTGGTGCGGGTTCTGACGTGGCATCTCTTGCTACGACAGCGGTGAAAGATGGCGATGATTATATCTTAAATGGTTCCAAAACATGGATTTCGTTATGTGACTATGCTGACAATTTCATTGTGTTTGCTTATACCGATAAAGATAAACGTCATAATGGGATTTCTGCCTTTATTGTTGAGCGTACAATGCCAGGCTTTTCATCGCATGCAATCAAAGGGAAGTTGGGAATTCGCGCAGGTAATACTGGAGAGTTGTTCTTTGACCAAGTACGAATTCCAAAAGAAAATCTGCTTGGTAAAGAAGGGGAAGGATTTAAAATCGCAATGTCTGCTCTAGATAACGGCCGATTCACTGTAGCTGCTGGAGCCGTGGGATTGATCATGGCAAGTTTAGAGGCAAGTGTGAAGTATTGTCATGAACGACAAACGTTTGGAAAGGAAATCGGCAAACATCAGCTTGTCCAACAAATGGTCGCTAAGATGGAAGCGGGATTGCAAATGAGTAGCTTGTTAGTTTATAAGGCAGGCGAAATGAAAAATAAAGGTAAACGAAATACTCGTGAAACTTCTTTGGCGAAATGGATGGCCTGTGATTTTGCTAATCAAGCAGCCGATGATGCTGTTCAAATTCATGGAGCTTATGGATATTCAAATGAATATCCAGTTGAACGCTACTTACGCAATTCAAAAGCGCCAGTTATTTATGAAGGAACACGTGAAATCCACACCGTTATGCAAGCCGAATATGTGCTTGGTTACCGAGCGGACAAACTACTAAATCAACCCTTACCTGCTTGGCCCTTTGAATGCGATAAAGAAGCAGTAAAAAACTGAGTTATTAGGGGCGGACTAGTAACCTAATCCGTCCCACCTCTAATAGTATTAATATTTTGTTCCTCATGAAAATAGAACATTATCAAAAAATTAGAGAGTTTGGCTAATAATGAATGGATCAAACTTTACTACTAAGTATAAACAAATGAGGTGTATAAAGAAAATTTAATGCAGTTAATATAAGGGGGATCAATATTGGGGGAGAATCAATCAAACAGAACATGGATTATTGTATTCGTCGCCTGTTTTTTAGGGCTATTAGTAGATGGAATGGATATTCAAATGCTATCTGTAACGATTCCAAGTTTAATGGAAGAATTTCACCTTACTAAAGCAGCGGCCGGGCTAATCAGCACATGGTCCCTAGTTGGTATGGCCATCGGAGGAATCATTGGTGGTTGGTTATCTGACAGATTCGGACGAGTACGAATGGCAGCCTGGATGATGGTACTTTTCTCTGTAGGAACAGCTTTTCTTGGATTTGTCCAATCTTACGAACAATTCCTCATCATTCGTTTTATTTCTGCCATTGGGATTGGGGCAGAATATTCTATTTGTACAATGCTTATGGCCGAATATGTCCCTACGAAAAAACGGACAACGATCCTTGGTGCTTTACAATCGTCTTATTCAGTCGGATATTTAGCAGCAGTCTTATTGGCTGGTGCAATCATCCCACAGCATGGTTGGCGACCTCTCTTCTTTATCTCTATTTTGCCAGTCATATTGGCAATTTTCATTGCTTACAAAATTCCAGAACCTAAAGGCTGGAAGGATGAAACGAAAAAGTCCAATGAGAACAAGAAAAATGAATGGGTTACAATTTTCAAAGATCCAAAAACAAGGGGGACTTTCTTGTTCTGGATTCTTACCGCAACTTTTTTACAATTTGGCTATTACGGTGTAGGAACCTGGCTCCCTACCTATATTGTAACCGAATTAGGTTTTACTTTTACTAAAATGACAGGGTATCTTGTTGGAACCTATACAGCTGCGATCCTTGGGAAGGCTATGGCAGGATGGTTAGCAGATCGATTTGGGCGGCGCAATGTTTATGTCATAAGTGCTTTTTTAACTGCAGGTGCCTTGCCATTCATTTATTTTTATCACACACCAACAAATATTATTATGCTTCTAACCATTTTAGGATTTATTTATGGGGCACAATATGGGATAAATTCTACTTACATGAGTGAAAGTTTTCCCACCCATATTCGGGGTACAGCTGTTGGTGGGGCGTATAATATCGGACGATTCGGAGCAGCGATTGCACCGATAAGCATCGGCATTATTGCAGAATCACATTCAATTGGACTAGGCTTAGCGATGTTGGGCATTGCTTACGCGATTTCTGGAATTATTCCAGCGTTATTTATCCGAGAAAAAATGTTTGATCCATTTGAAAATATATCAATCGATATTACGGATCAAAAAGAAGGCGCTTCCAAAAATCATTCGGCATAAAATCCTACATTTAATGGGGGCATTCATTTTATAGATGCCTCCCATTTCCATTTAATATCTTCCCATTATTTTGCTTCGTATTGTTTATATAAATCTTTTAATGCAGCAACCAGGGCGTTATTTGCTTTCCCAAAATATCCGTTTTTTAATGTTTCAAGCGGCAAATCAATTCCATCCAAAAGGCTGTGGCCTTTTAAAATTCTGCGAATAAAATCCTTCCCATGCTCAGTTGCTAATGTACATGAAGCATCGACGATTACCCCATATTTTTTATCAATTTCAGCAGTGATTGTCAATGTTTCAAAAACACTTCTCGCAGCCATCCCTGATGGTAATTTTGCATGTCCGGCAATAAAAATTGTATTCATCCAATCCCTCACTTAAATTATGAATTTTCTATATATTCAGGATAATGCAATTTTATAAGAATGAAAAGAATAATCGCAATATATTTCAATGAAATACATCTGAGTCTAAATCGCTCCCAATAACTACAGAAGTTCAATATTGAAAAAGTTCTAAAAACAATATTGAAATAAGACTCTTCGTTTTTAAATACTTTATCATGGCACTCCTCTACTATATTACTATACTAAAATATGGAAAATAAATTGACATTTAAGGTTCTGATGCATAAACTTATAGTAAGTTATTAGTTAATAGTTAAAATTCGAAATATGAGGTTGTGTATGAGTCAAAAAATAGCAATAGGAAAATTAGCCGTACTTCTGGCTGCCCTGACAGAGGAAGAATTAGAAAATTTTCAACCTTCACTTAAGGATGTCACATATTGTCAGGGAAAAGTCGGTTCGATGAATATGCAGAAGGTCATTTCAGCAGTGGAAACGGCTGCTAAGCGAACCAAGCTCATTCAAGATCAGTTTTACCGGGAAACTCATGCTTTATATCACGCCATATTAGAAGCCATTAAGGGTGTAACTAGAGGTCAGTCTGCTATTGGCGAAATGGGAAGGACCGTAGGACTTCGATTTGCAGTTGTTCGTGGGACTCCGTTTCCTGATAAAGGTGAAGGGGAATGGATAGCCGTTGCTTTTTATGGGACCATTGGTGCTCCCGTAAAAGGTTGGGAGCATGAAACGGTTGGTTTAGGAATTAACCATATATGAATCACATGCTACACGTTTGCTTCAATTTAAATTTACATGCAAATTTTAAAAATTAATCGAATAAAAAGTTTACATTGCCTATAGTCCACTAGTCAGTAGGAGGCGATGATGGTATCACTATGCCATTGTCGTCTCCTTTTTGTTTTTTTAATTATTGAAATAGGAGGCTAAAAATAAATGGTTGAGCTAACAGGGAACTCTTTAACTTTACAAGAAATAAGCAGAGTTTGTTTTGATGGTGAAATCGTCACGATTAGTGCAGAGAGTATGCATAAGGTTGCGGAAAGCCGAGCAGCTGTGGAAAAAATTGTTTCAGAAAAACGGACGATATACGGGATCAATACTGGGTTTGGTAAGTTCAGTGATGTGATGATTGATGAACAGGATGTAAATGATCTGCAATTAAATTTAATCCGCTCCCATGCTTGTGGGGTTGGTGATCCATTTCCAGAAGAGGTATCACGAACCATGCTATTGCTTCGTTTGAATGCTTTAATAAAGGGCTTCTCTGGAATACGCCCCGTCATTGCAGATAGACTCGCCGAATTATTAAACTCCAGAATACATCCTGTGATTCCTCAGCAAGGTTCATTGGGCGCATCAGGTGATTTAGCCCCGCTTTCTCACCTCGCCCTCGTCTTGGTAGGAGAAGGAAAAGTCTTTTATGGGGGAAGGGTTTGCTCAACCAAAGAGGCGTATAAACAGGAGGGGCTGGAGCCAGTCGTCTTGCAGGCAAAAGAAGGGCTAGCTTTGATCAACGGCACACAGGCCATGACTGCAATGGGGGCCATTAATTGGATTGAAGCAAATGAATTGGCCTATCAGTCCGAATGGATAGCAGCCCTGACAATGGAAGGATTAGAGGGCATAATTGATGCCTTTCATCCGGCTATCCATGAAGCTCGGGGGTATCCAGAGCAAATGGCAGTGGCACAGCGTATGAGACAACTATTATCAGGAAGTAAACTCATTACCAGACAAGGGGAAAAACGTGTCCAAGATGCCTATTCATTAAGATGTATTCCACAAGTCCACGGCGCCTCTTGGCAAGCATTGGATTATGTAAAAGAAAAACTTGAAATCGAAATGAATGCAGCAACCGACAATCCTTTGATTTTTGATGACGGCGAGACCGTGATATCGGGAGGGAATTTCCATGGCCAACCGATTGCAATCGCCATGGATTTTATGAAAATAGCCGTGGCTGAGTTAGCTAGTATTTCAGAGCGGAGGATTGAAAGACTTGTAAATCCGCAACTAAATGATTTGCCTCCGTTTTTAAGTGTCCAACCCGGCTTACAATCAGGGGCAATGATCATGCAATATGTGGCTGCCTCGCTTGTTTCAGAAAACAAAACATTAGCTCACCCAGCTAGTGTCGATTCTATCCCTTCCTCTGCAAATCAGGAGGATCACGTCAGTATGGGGACAATCGCCGCAAGACACGCATTTAGCATCATTCAGAATGTTCGGCGGGTTCTAGCAATAGAATGTATTTGTGCTCTTCAGGCAGTTCAATATCGTGGTGTGGATAAAATGGCACCACAAACGCGAGAATTTTATGAAGAAGCAAGAAAACTAGTGCCATCGATTACGGGGGATCGTGTATTTTCGGAGGATATTGAAAGAGTAACAGATTGGCTAAAAAAAAATGACAGGACATGGACAAATATAAGGGATGGATTCCAGGTCGATGAATGTAAACCATATCCTATCATTGATATAGCTCTTTAAAAAGATACTGAATTTAGTAAGAAAAAAATATCTTTAACCTAGGCTGTGTTAAAGCTCAATGTTGATTTTTTGAACAATGTTGATTGGAGTGGAAGGCGCGAGACTCCTGCGGGAGCAGCGGGACAGGTGAGACCCCACAGGCGCTAAAGCGCCGAGGAGGCTCACCGCCCGCCCCGCGGAAAGCGAGTGCCTGAAACGGAAATCAACATTCCAGTTTAACAGAGCCTTAACCTAAAAAAGAATGAAATGGGGAAATACAATGACGACTATTCCGAATCGAACGGTCCGGGCAAAAAAAGGTTTGGAGTTAGAGTGTAAAGGATGGGAGCAAGAAGCAGCACTTCGGATGCTTTATAACAATTTAGATCCTGAAGTGGCAGAAAAGCCAGAGAAATTGGTAGTTTACGGAGGAATTGGAAAGGCTGCTCGAAATTGGGAGGCATTTGATGCGATTGTAACAACGTTAAGACGTCTTGAAAATGATGAAACAATGCTCGTTCAATCAGGGAAACCAGTCGCCGTTTTTAAAACTCATAAAGCGGCACCTAGGGTTTTAATATCGAATTCTGTTCTTGTTCCAAAATGGGCGACTTGGGAACATTTTCACGAGCTCGATAAAAAAGGATTAATGATGTACGGGCAAATGACAGCAGGAAGCTGGATATATATTGGTACCCAGGGAATTTTGCAAGGGACATATGAAACGTTTGCTGAGGTAGCTCGTCAGCACTTTGGCGGTTCGCTTAAAGGGACGATTACGCTAACGGCTGGCCTCGGTGGAATGGGTGGAGCCCAACCATTGTCCGTAACCATGAATGATGGTGTTTGCCTTGCGGTTGAAATTGATCCAAAGCGGATTAAGAAACGGCTTGATACTCACTATTGCGATAAAATGACCGAATCAATTGATGAAGCCATCGAATGGGCTCTTGCGGCAAAGCAACAAGGACTTGCACTGTCAATTGGACTTGTTGGGAACGCCGCAGAAATCCATCACGAGTTACTTAGGAGAAATGTACAAATAGATATTGTAACAGACCAAACATCAGCGCATGATCCACTAAATGGCTATATCCCAGAGGGGATGACATTGGAAGAAGCCAGCTCTCTACGAGTCAATGAACCTTATGAGTATATGACTTTAGCAAAACATTCAATGGCGAATCATGTTCGGGCGATGCTTGCCTTCCAGCAAAAAGGCGCCATCACTTTTGATTACGGAAATAATATTCGTCAAGTGGCGAAAGACGCGGGTGAACAACATGCGTTTGACTTCCCAGGATTTGTTCCAGCTTATATCCGACCTTTATTTTGCGAAGGAAAGGGTCCGTTTCGATGGGCTGCATTATCAGGGGATCCTGAGGACATTTATCGGACAGATGCCCTCATTAAAGAACTATTCCCAGATAATAAGCCACTCATTAGATGGATTGATATGGCTCAGAAAAAGGTTGAATTCCAAGGACTTCCGTCCCGGATTTGCTGGCTCGGATATGGTGAACGAGAGAAAATGGGCCTGGCCATTAATGATCTTGTAAGAAAAGGAGAGTTAAAAGCTCCGATTGTTATTGGTCGAGATCATTTGGATTGTGGGTCTGTAGCTTCACCAAATCGGGAGACAGAGTCGATGAAGGACGGTAGTGATGCGGTAGGAGACTGGGCCATTTTGAATGCACTCATAAATGTTGCCGCAGGTGGATCGTGGATTTCTTTCCATCATGGTGGTGGAGTTGGTATGGGTTATTCCCTTCACGCCGGAATGGTTATAGTTGCTGATGGTACCGATCTCGCCGAGGAACGTTTGAAAAGGGTGTTAACAACGGACCCAGGCATGGGCATTGTCCGGCATGCTGATGCCGGATATGAAAAAGCGATTGAAGTCGCAAAAGAAAAAGGAATCGATATTCCCATGCTTCCTTGAAAATTGGAGTCAGTAGTAAGCACCTATCATCCTTGAAAGGATCTGAAACCATGGAATACGATTTAATCGTTGATAATATCGGACAGCTGATTCTACCTACCTGTTCGTTGAAACCGTTAAAAGGAACTGAGATGAGTCAATTGCCGGTAAGAGAGAATGCTGCTTTTGCTGTTATGAATGGGAAAGTTGCCTGGATTGGATCAGATCAAGAAGCACAAGCCCTTACAGCAAAAGAACGGGCAAATGCCCGGAAAAGGGTAGTTTCTCCTGGACTGGTTGATCCCCATACTCATCTTGTTTTTGGGGGGTCTCGAGAACAAGAACTTGCTTTAAAGCAAGCAGGGATGCCCTATCTAGAAATTTTAGCGAATGGCGGTGGAATTCTAGCCACGGTGGAAGCAACGAAAAAAGCAACTGAAGAAGAATTAGTCCAAAAAACATCACGATATTTGGAAAGAATGATTTCCTTTGGTGTGACAACGATTGAAGCCAAAAGCGGTTACGGGTTGGATAAAGAAACGGAACTGAAGCAACTTCGGGTTACGAAGCGTCTGCAGCAGCTGTTTCCAGTTTCCATCATCTCGACATTTCTGGGACCACACGCGATTCCACCATCCTATAAAGGGAAAAAGGATGCATTTTTACAGGAAATGATCGATTTATTAGCCGAAATAAAGAAGGATCAACTCGCGGATTTTGCCGATATATTTTGTGAAACAGGTGTGTTTACCACCGAGCAAGCAGGGGTATTTTTACAAAAAGCGAGTGAAGCAGGTTTTGGTTTAAAAATTCACGCTGATGAAATTGACCCACTCGGTGGAACAGAATTAGCAGTGGCACTCGGTGCAATCAGTGCCGATCATTTAGTTGCCGCATCAAATGAAGGAATCAAGCGATTGAGTGAGTGTGACACTGTCGCTGTGTTGCTACCAGGAACAACATTTTACCTCGGCAAAGAACATTACGCACGGGCTCGGAAAATGATTGATGAAGGAGTGGCAGTGGCACTGGCGACGGATTTCAACCCAGGTAGTTGTGTAACCGAAAATCTTCAATTGATCATGTCACTTGCAGCTTTAAAACTAAGAATGACTGCTGAGGAAATCTGGAATGCGGTGACAGCGAATGCAGCTTTTGCGGTAGGTAAAGGGGGAGAAGCGGGCATTCTGGAAATCGGAAAACCAGCAACTTTTGTCGTATGGGATATTCCGAATTATTTGTATATTCCTTATCACTTTGGTGTGAATCATACTAAGAGCGTTTACTATGAAGGAATCAAAATATGGGAGAGAAAATGTTATGGCGAAATTTAGTTATCTTCAGCCAGGGCAAGCAGCCGTTTTTAAAGACCGGCATCTGACAAAGGTAAATGAGTGTATTACATCTTTTTCGGAAGGGCTTAAGGGAGAGATTGGTTTGATTGGTCTTCCATCTTCCAAGTCTTCGATTTCCCTGTCTCAGGCAGCAGAGGCCCCCAAAAAAATCAGAGCCTGCTTAAGTAGTTACTCCACTTTTTCAGGAGAGAACAATCATGATTTTAATGATATGAAAATTCTTGATTTCGGCGATTGTTTAACGCATCCAACAGATATTGAAGAAACGTTACAAAGGCTATATGTGAGTGTATCGGAAATGCTCAAGACCAATTCGTGTGAGCGTTTTATCATGTTGGGTGGCGACCATGGAGTCAGTTTTCCTTCTATCCGCGCTTTTCAAGAGTCATTTGGTAGGGTCGGGGTGATTCAGTGGGATGCCCACCATGATGTTCGTAATTTAACAGATGGAGGCAGAACAAATGGTACTCCTTTTAGGAGTTTGATTGAAGGTGGTTTTGTTAAAGGGGAAGACCTTGTCCAAATTGGGATACGTGATTTTTCAAATGCAAAAAAATATCATGATTATGTGTTGAAAGCAGGTGTTTCTGTCTACACGATAAACGACGTGGAAAAAGCAGGGATTGTTCCAATAGTAAAAAAGGAAATTAGCAGGTTGTCCCAACAGGTTGATTTTATCTACCTTTCTGTTGATATGGATGTAGTCGACCAAGCATTTGCACCAGGCTGTCCCGCAATTGGGCCGGGTGGACTGACGTCTCGGGAGCTTCTTGCTAGTATTACTGAGGCAAGCGGGCATGAGAAAGTAAAAGCGATGGACATCGTTGAGATTGATCCATCAAAGGATTTTCGTGATATGACGAGTCGACTGTCTGCCCATGTTATGATGAATTTTATGTATCATAATCGTGTTAACTAAATGGATAACACTTACCTATTAAACGGGGAGATTACTTTTGTAATTCTCCTTTCTCCTTCCTCTTTTCATTCATTCTTTTAACTTTCACCTAAATATAATTTTTCCTTCCTTCACTTTTAACCGTTTTCCGTTTATAATGATTTTATAGGAGATATTATGACCTAGTCATAATTTGTAAATGTCATAATAATCAAGGATGTTAGGGTGATGGAATGAAAAGAGTTGGAATTATCGGTGTTGGGACATATCTACCTGAGCAAATTGTTACAAATATTGATTTAGAAAGTAGAATAGATACTAACGATGAATGGATCCGTACCAGAACAGGGATTGAAGAACGCAGAATTGCCGGGGATGATATAGATACATTACATATGGCAATAAAAGCTGCTAAAAATGCGATTGTAGACGCTGGTTTAGATGCTTCTGACATAGATATGATATTAGTTGCAACTTCTACTCCTGATCATCCTTTTCCTTCGGTTGCTTGCATGGTACAAGAGGCCTTAGGAGTTAAAAATATCCCAGCTATGGATGTAAGTGCTGCTTGTTCAGGGTTTATATATGCAATGGCAACTGCCAAACCATTTATTGAGAGTAATACTTATAACAATATATTGGTGATTGGTAGTGAAAAATTCACTAAAACGCTGGACTGGTCAGACCGGGCTACATGTGTTTTATTTGGTGATGGTGCAGGCGCTGTTGTTCTAAGTGAAGTCTCTGGGGACCGAGGGATTTTATCCTTTGAACTTGGTGCAGACGGTAGCGGCGGAAACCATTTATATATTGACGCAGAGACAGGCAAGATTGCCATGAACGGTAGAGAGGTGTACAAATTCGCTGTTCGTCAATTGCCTGAATCTAGTTTAAGGGTTGTTGAAAGAGCTGGACTGCGGAAAGAGGATATAGATTTTCTCATTCCACATCAAGCAAATATCCGAATAATCGATGCGGCAAGAGAAAGACTTGGTCTTGATCAAGAAAAGGTTTCTACCACCGTTAGAAAACATGGTAATACCTCAGCTGCCTCCATTCCATTAGCTTTGTTTTCAGAAATTCAAAACGGTTTAATTCATGATGGGGATATTATTGTCATGGTCGGTTTTGGTGGAGGTTTAACTTGGGGTTCAGTATGCTTAAAATGGGGTAAATAAATTGCATTTAAGGAGAGAACGATGAAAAAACGAGTAGTTGTTACAGGGATTGGAGCCGTTACTCCAGTAGGAAATGATGCATATTCAACATGGAACAATATTAAAAACGGTGTGTCGGGTGTAGCACCTATCACAAAGTTTGATACGGAAAGATTTAATGTAAAAGTAGCTGGTGAAGTAAAAAACTTCATGCCTGAAGAATTTATGGATGGTAAAGAAGCGAGACGAATGGGTCGTTATACTCAATTTGCTGTTGCAGCTAGTAAGATGGCAATAATGGACGCTGGAGTCCATATTGGCGAAAATGTGGATCCAGAACGTGTAGGCGTATGGATTGGTTCTGGAATTGGCGGATTAGATGAGTTCGAAGAACAACATAAGCGCTTTATGGACAAAGGTCCAAAAAGGGTAAGCCCATTTATCATTCCAATGTTGATTCCCGATATGGCCGCAGGTCGTGTCTCGATTGAATTAGGAGCGAAAGGAATCAATAATTGCTCTGTAACGGCCTGTGCATCAGGTGCAAATTCAATCGGTGATGCTTTCCGTGTGATTCAGAATGGTGAATTGGATATGATGATTGCAGGAGGAACCGAAGCTGCGATCACCCAAATGACGATTGCTGGATTTTCTAACATGACGGCACTTTCGACTAATACCGATCCGACAAAAGCAAGTCGCCCATTTGATAAAAATCGTGATGGATTTGTAATCGCCGAAGGCTCAGGAATCTTAATTTTAGAAGAGCTAGAACATGCCTTAGCTCGAGGTGCAAAAATTCACGGAGAAATAGTGGGTTATGGAGCTACCGGTGACGCTTATCATATTACGACACCTGCACCAAATGGTGAAGGTGGTCAGCGTGCAATGAAGTTGGCATTAAATGATGCAGGGATTACTCCTGAGCAAGTTGATTATATTAATGCACATGGTACAAGCACTTATTATAATGATTTGTACGAAACTAAGGCGATCAAAGAGGTATTTGGGGATTATGCCTATAAGGTTCCTGTTAGTTCAACGAAATCAATGACTGGACATTTGTTGGGGGCAGCTGGAGCGATTGAGGCAGTATTTGCTCTATTAACTATTAAAGAGGGTATTATTCCTCCGACAATTAATATCGAAACACCTGATGAAGAACTTGATTTGGACTATGTTCCAAATAATGCAAGACAAAGTAATGTTGAGTTTGTATTATCCAATTCTTTAGGATTTGGTGGTCACAATGCCACATTAATCTTTAAAAAATACTAATGGTAAAAACCCGAATTTTATTTAAAAATTCGGGTTTTTTTATTTTTGATGAAAGACTTTTTTTGTGGCTTACGAAAAGTGGATGAATGGTTTTGTTTATTTGTTTGCTCGCCCTTAATGATAAAAGGAATTAACAAAATGAGCAGCGTGTAGATTATTGCAGCTTTTAAAGAGATAAGCCACCAAATTGCGATATCAATTGAAAAAAGGAGTAAAAAGGAGATTGTGAATCTTCCTTCTAAGAATATTTTTTTGAGTCGTAACTTCCTTTTTCTTTGTTTGTATTTTGCTAAGTCATAAACTTTTTCCATATAGCCCTCCGCGTTAATTTTTAATATTCCGATAATTCCTTTTACCATATGAATTTATGATTGTCAATTAATCCACCTTGTATATAGTGGGAAATATGCTGATTATACTCCTGTTTTTGTAAATTACTTTCCTTTTCAGTAGACGATGTCAGTAAAATTTGAAGGTTTTGTTAACATCGTTATATTGGAAATATTAAGTGGTATAATGTCTATAAAGTCAAAAATATACAGGAGTGGTTGCCATGATTACGGCAAAAGAAAGATTATTAAGAGTGATAAAAGATATCCCTGAAAGTGAAGTAGCCGATATTTTAGACTATGCAGAGAACTTAAAAGAAAAATTAGACCCTAATTTCAGCAAAGAAATGGCAGATTTTAGTGAAATTAAAATAGAATATTGGGATAGCGATATTTATGATGAGGTTTGGAAAGACGTATAAAGCAACTGAATTTTCTACAATCAACAAAATCATTCTCATTCCGAGTTAGAAAATGATGTTTTCCCGTCCTTTCAATTAAATCTTTGATTTTTGGAAAAGATCCATCTAAAAATTAAATCATCCTAAAAGGCGCACAGTATTTCATTTGAAATACTGTGCGCCTTTTTTGTGAATTTTTCTCCCTTTTTTTAGAGTATTTTTTGTGTATACATGATTTTACTAAACATATCGAAAAATACTAATAGATAAAAAGTGAGGTGTTTGACCATGGAAATTGTAAAATATAAACTTTTGCAAGAAGGTAGCAGTTATTCTCTGGTTATTTTTGTTAGTCATCCTAATGTTGAGTTTTCTAGAGAACTTGGAAGAGATCAAGAAATCAAATTATCGATTCGTCAAGATATTAAAAATCTGTTAATTTATAAATTCCCACATGTTAAAGTGAGCACTGTTACAGTTATGATGGGAGCAATGTTATTAGGATCGTTCCCCGTTGGTGAGATTGTTACAAAAGCAGAAATAAATCAGGTACCTAGTATCAATTCAACAGTTCCATATGTGAACTATATCGTTAAAAGTGGTGATTCTCTTTATGGTATTGCTGCAGCCAATGGAATTAGTGTGGACCAAATCAAACAATTAAATAAATTATCAGGAAACACTATATTTATCGGCAAAACCCTGCAATTACCGTTTGTATCATATACGGTTGTACCTGGAGATTCGTTATTCAGAATCGCTAATAAATACTATTCAACCACCGAAAGCATCAAAATAAAGAATAACTTAACATCTAATACAATTTTTATTGGACAGCATTTAACCATTCCAGTATTAAACCCACCCACGAGTGCCACTGTGGCACCGAACGTTCCAACAGCACCACCAACAACCGTGACACCACCGATAACAGCACCACCAATAATTGCACCATCAACTCCTCAAACGGTTTCTACCATTTATAAGGTTGTATCTGGGGACTCGTTATATGGAATTGCTAAACGGTTTAACACATCTGTATCAGCCATTCAAACTGAAAACAAATTATTAACAAATACCATTAACATCGGTCAGATCCTAAAAATACCGGCACATCAGCCAATCTCAGTACCGTCACCCACACCAGTTCCAGTGCCAATACCAACACCAACACCAACACCTGTTCCTACAGGAACAGTGATTGATTACGTAGTTGTACCAAGCGACACGTTAACAGGAATTGCAAGAAAATATAATACGACAGTGCTTAGAATTAAGGAACTGAATAACCTTTCAACAGATGTAATAAATGTCGGTCAGCATCTAGTTTTTCCGGGAACTGTTGAAGCAGTTATTGTAAAAGATACAACACCACCTTCAATCCCAAATGTCCAAGTTGAAAAAGTGGTGACTGAGCAAAATGTTATAGATTATAAATTATCGGGAACGACTGAGACAAATGGAATCATTGTCGTAACGGTGCTTGATGAGTCAAAACAGACTATCTCCAAAGAAATTAATGCAGACACAAGTGGGATATTTTCAACCAATTTGGATTTGTCTACACTTCAAGATGGGAAAATTACGATATCTGTGGTTGCACAAGATGGCGCTGGTAACAAAAGCCCGATTAATTCTTCCGTTATCATAAAGGACACGAAAGGACCGACAAGAATTATATTTGATAATCTCCCTACCATTTCAAAATCAAATGTAGGTACCTACACAGTTTCTGGACAAACGGAACCAAATAGCCTAGTCGATTTAAAAATTATAAGTAAAACCAATACGATTAATCTTAGTACTCACTCTGATAATAACGGGGATTTTTCAGTCACGCTTAATGCTAATTCAATCCAAGATGGAGAATTAATGATTACAGCCTTGTCACAAGATCAATATGGTAACCAAAGTACCACATTTGAAAAACGGATTTTGAAGGATACAATAGTCAATCCTGTTTCATCTGTAATTCTTGATTCAAATGGTAAAGTAAGTAAGCAAAATGCAAGTGAGTTTCACATTAGAGGTAATAGTGCCGAAGAGGGTGCCATTGTCCATTTTGAGATTTCTGATGGAATGAACAAAATATCGGAAGAGGCTCTTGTCTTAAATGGACTTTATGACAAACAAATTGATCTCAGCAGTTTGAAAGATGGACCTTTAACAGTCCGTATCACTCAAATAGATCAAGCTGGAAATGTTAGTGAAGAAATTTCAAGTCCCATTCAGAAGGATACGGTGGTTATCGAACCTGTGGTGTATACGAGTAAAGTTGAAAAAAAAGCGACAGGTTTCAACTATAAAATTACAGGGCAAGCGGAGCCATTATCGGTGGTTAATGTGTCCGTAATGGGACAAACAGGGCCACAGGAGATAAAACAAACGATTAATTCGAATGAAGCAGGACGATTCGAACTGGATTTAAACATTACTTCCTTCGCCGGTAATCGACCGTTTGTAACGATCAATCAAATGGATCCATTCGGAAACATTAGTAGGACAGCTGTGGTTGGAATAACGAGTTATGTGGTTGGAAGTGGGGATACTTTGTGGGCAATCGCCAACAGATTTAATGTGTCAATTGATAAAATAACGGAATTGAATCAATTAAGTAATACAATCATAAGTGTCGGGCAAGTACTAAATCTTCCAAGTGTAGCGGGAATTAGTTCCCCTAACATCACAGAACAACAGTTTTTTAATATGGGCTATTTATATTTTGGGGGCTCACAAACCTATCTCGTTAGTGTGAGACAAACGGAGAAAACGATTAATGTTGTCTCACCTAGCTATTTTGATCTTAACAGCAACGGTACACTAAAATTAACCTCACAGTTTGATCGTCAATTTATTGTATCCATGCAAAGTTCAGGGATAAGAGTGGTTCCATTTTTAAGCAATCATTGGGACAGAGCAATGGGAGAAATGGCACTAAAAAATAGAGAACAACTCTCCACGCAAATTGCTGACATGGTTCGTTTATATAATTTAGATGGAGTAAACGTCGATATTGAAAATGTAACTGAAGCCTACAGGGACGATTATACGGATTTCATCCGACTTTTAAATGAAAAGCTTCCAGAAAATAAAGAAGTATCTGTAGCCGTTGCTGCTAACCCGTATGGATATACGAAAGGGTGGCAAGGGTCTTACGATTATACCAGCTTAGCCAAGTATGCTGATTATTTAATGATCATGGCCTACGATGAAAGCTATCCAGGAAGTGACCCAGGACCAATTGCAAGCATTAACTTTGTTGAGAAGTCGATTCAATATGCGCTAAATAACGGAGTGGCAGAAGATCAAATCGTCGTTGGAGTTGGCCATTATGGCCGCTATTGGATGGATGGCACATCTTATGGGGGCGATGGAATTTCAAACTTTCAAATCCAGAAGGCTTTAGATTTATACAACGGCACAGTTACATTTGATGAAGCCACAAAATCTGCAAAAGCCATGTTTACAATAAATAAAGGTGACCCAGTCATGACAGTTGGTGGAAAGACTTTAACAGCAGGTACTTATACCGTTTGGTTCGAGAATTCAGATGCCATAAAGGCTAAAATTGATTTGGTGCATAAATATGGTGTTAAGGGACTTGGAAACTGGAGCTTAGGTCAAGATAATCCACAAATTTGGAATGATATCTCTACTTGGTTAAATCCACAAACCACACCGACAGATGGAACCGTCACCCCATAACGGTTTTTATTTAAATACTCAAGGACTTCGTTATTTGCGGAGTTCTTTTTTTAAAATTAAAATTTCATATTATCTTTAAACTAGAGAATGTTAAAACATAG
This sequence comes from Bacillus sp. 1NLA3E, assembly GCF_000242895.2. NCBI lineage: Bacteria > Bacillati > Bacillota > Bacilli > Caryophanales > Bacillaceae > Bacillus > Bacillus sp. 1NLA3E. The sequence continues at coordinate 2,380,067 of NC_021171.1, read as the reverse complement.
AGGTGATATAGCAATGAATATAATAAAACATCAAATCGTCCCAAAACAAGACGGTTATATGGTTATTTTATATTTAGATCAAAATGAAACTGAGTTTGCTAATGAATTCAACACTATTCAAGAGAAACAGTCCGAAAACTTGGAAAATGATGTTCAAAAATACATGAATGAAAAGATACCAAAAAAAATTATAGTAAAAACAGTTCAAATCATGATCGGTACGGTAATTATATCGACGATAAGCCTTACTGGGAATCATTTTAATTCGACTTCGGCCGAGGCAAGTACAATTAATGCAGACCAAGGTGCTTCTTATATTGTAAAAGCAGGAGATACTTTATTTGGAATAGCTAAACAATATGGAATGTCTGTGGACCAATTAAAGGCTGTAAATAACCTGTCATCAGATATGCTCAGTATTGGACAAGTATTATACATCACAAAAACAACAGTACCAAGTGTAACTCCATCAACAACTTATAGGGTTGTTGCCGGAGACAGCTTATATGGCATTGCAAAAAGATATAGCATTACCGTAGATAGTCTTAAAAGTACAAATCAATTAACTTCTGATGTGCTTAGTGTGGGACAGGTCTTATCGGTTCCCGGTGGTAGCAGCAATTTGGTAACACCAACCGGGCCCTCTACAGTACCTCAGACTTCTACAACTATCGCCTCTTATCAAGTAGTCTCAGGGGATAGCCTCTGGGGAATTTCTAAAAAATTCGGAGTAACAGTAGATGCCATCCAAAGTGGAAACAATTTAACTTCGGATCGATTGTTCGTTGGACAGACTTTAACAATCCCAACAGCAACCACAATAACACCTTCATCAGAAGGTCAAACGGTATCTTATACAGTTAAAGCAGGAGATAGTCTTTCGGCGATTGCCAAGCAATATAATACAACTGTCGATGCTCTCAAACACATAAATCAATTGTCAACCGATATGATTTTGATAGGACAGGTCCTTATCATCCCAAATGGTGGATTAAACGTACCTCAATCAACGAATATGGTTGTAACATTAACGCCTGTTCAAAAACAGTTACAAACGCTTGGCTATTTCGTGGTTCCAGCAACGACCGGTAGTTATGAGAGCGCAGCAATTCAAGCCCTTAAAACCTTTCAAAGTAATTACGGATTGCCCACAACCGGTGCTGAAGACACTGTCACCGTTACAGCCATTGAACATGCCATTGTAAAAAAAGGGTTGGTTCAAGACACCAATCACTACATAGGAGTGCCATATGTTTGGGGTGGAGAAACACCGAGTGGTTTTGACTGCTCTGGATTTGTATATTACATGTTTAAAGAACACGGTGTCGATATGGTGCGTACAACTTCTGGTAATTTATATACGAAAGGAGCGGCAATTGATCGAAGCAGATTACAACCTGGTGATCTCGTATTCTTTGGTGTAAATACCCCTGGAGTGGTTTCACATGTAGGATTTTATGCCGGCAACAATCAATTCGTTTCCGCCACCAGTTCCAAAGGGATCCAGGTTGTTTCGTTAGATAACACTTACTGGTCAAAATATTATATAGGAGCTAAAAGAGTCTATTGATAAAAAGCTAGAAGGGTAAATGAAAATGCAAGGATTGATTCCTTGCATTTTATTGTGTTTGAAAAAATTGTAAAAAGGGGCTTTCTTTTTGGAAAGAGATGAAATATAATCAAACTGTATTAAGAATGATAGTACACTTAGTACAGATGAGAGGGCATTATTTTTGCTTAAAAAAAGGATGGAGCCTAGCACCTGTACTACAGAACGGGGGTCATTATGTTTGAGCTTGACATGAGGAGCCGCAAACCCATCTATGAACAGCTTGTTGATAAATTAAAGGAACTGATCATCAACGAGGTTCTCAAGACTGATGAACAGCTGCCTTCTGTTCGGACATTGGCTCAGCAGCTGACAATTAATCCGAACACGATCCAGAAGGCATATCGGGAATTGGAGATCCAAGGCTTTATTTATTCAGTAAAGGGCAAGGGGAGCTTTGTGAATCCGACCAATCAGACAAGGGATTCGGAAAAAATAACAGCAGTAAAAAGGGAGTTAGAAAAGTTGATCTTAGAAGCACTTTACCTTGGTGTTTCTGCATTAGAATTAGTTGAATTAATCCAAGAACTAGACTCATTGAAAGGGGGAGGCGACAATAATGATTGAAATGAAAAACGTCAGTAAATTATTTGATCGTCAATTAGCAGTGGAAAATGTCAACCTTTCCATCCATACAGGGTCCATTTATGGATTAATTGGTTCAAATGGAGCAGGAAAAACGACGTTGATCAAACTGCTTGCTGGAATTTATCGCCAGGAAAAAGGCGAGGTGATGATAGATGGCCAACCAGTTTACGAAAATATCAGTCTGAAACAGAAAATCTTTTATATCTCGGATCAGCCCTTTTTTCTCGCACAATATACTACACGGGAAATGGCTAATTTATATAAAAATCTCTATCCGAACTGGTGCGAAGAGCGATTCAAAAAACTCGTGCAATCCTTCGATCTTAATATAAACAAAAAAATACAATCATTTTCAAAGGGCTGGCAAAGACAGACCGCATTCATTCTTGCCCTTTCTTCCAAGCCTGATATTCTCATCCTTGATGAACCAATGGATGGGCTTGATCCCGTTATTAGAAAAAAAGTGAAGAACTTAATGATTCAGGATGTTGCAGATAGAGAGATGACGATATTGATTTCATCTCATAATCTACGTGAAATTGAAGATATATGTGACCATATTGGGATCCTTCATAAGGGTGTCCTATTACTGCAAAAAGAGCTTGATGAATTGAAATCAGACATCCACAAAGTGCAAGTCGCCTATAAAGAGGGGCTTCCAAAGAATGTTCTTAAAGATCTTAACGTACTCCATACCGAGACCAGAGGTAGCGTTCAGCTTTGTATTGTCAGGGGGCAGGAAGAGGTCATATTTGAAAAAATCCAAAAGACCAATCCGGTAATTTTTGACTTACTCCCCCTTACACTTGAAGAAATCTTTATTTACGAAATGGGGGATATCGGCTATGCCATTGAAAATGTCATTGTTTAATAAAGAAATCCTCCTGCAAATCTTAAGAAGCGTTGGCTGGGTCTCTATCGTGTATTTCATTGGCTTGTTGTTTGCATTGCCAATCAGAATGATGATGACCTATTCAAAAGATGAATTTGTCAAAGCGCCGTTAGACAGTCTGTTTCAATCTGATTTCGTTATTCAGATCGTCCTACTCATTATCATTCCAGTCCTGTTGGCTGTTTTCCTTTTTCGATTTTTACATGTAAAACAGTCTGTAGATTTGATGCACAGTTTGCCAATTCGAAGAGAGATGTTGTTTTATCATTATGTGATAACGGGTGTAGGGCTCCTTGTCATTCCCGTCCTCTTGATTGCCATTCTTGTCATGATCACTCATGCTTCTCTTGATTTGGATCTTTACTTTGGAATGAGGGACGTTTTGTACTGGGTGGGGGTTACTATTCTACTGAATCTGGTTCTTTTTTCCGCAGGAGTGTTTGTGGCAATGATGACAGGGATTTCAGCAGTCCAAGGTGTCTTAACATATATCTTTCTACTATTTCCGATGGGAATAACATTATTAATCTTTTTTAATTTAAGAATTTTTCTATATGGCTTTCCAGGTGACTATTATTTAAACAAAGACTTTGAAAAAATGTCACCGATCACCTATGCAGCTGTTCTTGATGGTCGCCCTTTACAATGGGGTTATGGGTTATTCTATGCTGTATTAGTGATTATCCTGTTTGTTCTAGCATTATTTTTCTATAAAAAAAGAAAACTGGAAGCAGCCTCTGAGGCGATTGCTTATTCAAAGCTGCGCTCAATATTTAAATATGGAGTTACTTTCTGCACGATGCTGTTTGGAGGGGTGTATTTCAGCGAAATTCAAAATACCAATTTGGGCTGGATAATCTTTGGCTATGTGGTAGGTGCCATCATTGGTTACTTTGTGGCCGAAATGGTTCTCCAGAAAACATGGCGGGTTTTTAGTAGTTTAAAAGGGTTAGCTATATATTCTGCTGTTATTGGATTACTGATTGTTGTGATGCAATCTCTCGGTATTTATGAACAAAAGATTCCTGATCAAAGCGAGATCAAGAGTGTCTTTTTATCGGACAATCCAAACATTTTCATTGACAATAGTGAGACATATGCGCCATATTTTGTTCCCTCTAAAATGAAAGGGATAGAAAACATTGAGGCAGTCCGCAAGTTACACCATCAGATCCTCGCGGATAAAAAAATGAATCAAGAGCTGATTGATGGTCAATATGAAACTGCTTTTTTTATGTATAACTTGAAAAATGGGGATCAAATCGTTCGTCAATACAGGGTCAATCGAGAAATTTATGAAGATTACTACAAATCCATTTATGAGTCAAACGAGTATAAACGGACTACCAAAGAGATTTTCCAAGTGGATGAAAACAAAGCTAATAAAATCACGATAACAGCGAATTTTCCTTATGGGAAAAATGTTGTCATTTCCAATCCTAACGAAGTTATAGAAGCAGTCCAAGCGTTAAAAGCTGACATATTGAATGAATCTTACGAGGATGAGATTTATTATCAAGACCGCGGCTCAAGTATTCAAATCTTCATTGGAAAAGGACGCTCTGTCTATCTCAACTTCAAGCCTTCCTATCATAAATTTGCAAAATGGCTTGAGGACAAACAATTACTCGATCGCTCCTTAGTAACATCAGAAGATATAGACCATGTCCTGGTGGCAGAAATGAAAGCAAACGATTTAGTGGATATGGATGAAAACATAAAAGAAATTGAAAAACGAAAACATTTATTGAAAATTACAGATAAAAGGCAAATAGCGCAAAGTCTTAATCAAGTAGGGTCGAGATATAAAAATAAATACATCGCCATTTTCTACTTTAATGATGGCAACTATCAGGAAGTGTACTATTTAAATGAGGAGCATACTCCAGATTTTATAAAAAACTATTTTAAGTAAATTAGTAAGGTTACGGATTGGATTTTTTGAGGGCTTACATAATAGAGCGGTTCGCTTTATGAACCGCGCCCTTTTTTGCATCATTAACATGTAAATATTTATCAAAAAAGATAATATTTTCTAGAGGAGGAACGGTTATGATCACGGTGCAAAAAATAAGCCATGATTTTGAAATTGGGAAAAAGGGTCGTCAAACGGTTATCCCTGTGCTAAAAGATGTTTCGTTTAAAGTTAATAAAGGGGAAATAGTGAGCATTGTCGGCAGAAGCGGTTCTGGAAAATCAACACTACTAAATCTCATTAGTGGATTTATTCACCCTATGCAAGGGGAAATTTGGATAAATGGAGTTCTGGTTACTGAATTAAATGAAGCAAAGTTCGCAGACTTTCGTATCGAAAATCTCGGCTTCATTTTTCAAAGCTTTCAGCTAATCCCAAGCATGACTGCCTTCCAAAATATCGAACTGCCATTAATCTTAAAAGGGGTTAGCGAAGTGGCACGTCGTAAGTTAACGGAAGAAATGCTGGCCAAGGTGGGACTCCTTGATTATCAGGACCATTATCCGGGCGAGCTTTCCGGAGGACAACAGCAACGGGTCAGTATTGCTAGGGCATTAATTGTGAATCCCCCAGTTATACTTGCCGATGAACCTACCGGAAGTCTTGATAGTGAAACGGAAGACGATTTGCTGCAATTTATCATTGACTTGAATCGCGACCTTGGTATTACCTTCCTCATTATTACTCACGATGATAAAGTGGCAAAAATTGGGCACCGAATGATTGAACTAAAGGATGGTCGGATTTTAGAGGAGATGATTGCATCATGAAGTTAAAAGATCAGTTCCGGTTTGTCCGGCAAAACATGAAAAAGAGTAAGACACGAGTTTTTATGACGATCTTAGCCACGGCAATGGGATGTGCGTTCCTGATTGTGCTTGCATCAGTTGGATTTGGCCTGCAAAAATCAATTGTCAAAGATATAACGGAACAAAGAATCGTAACAGAGATTGAAGTACATGGAAAAGAAGTGGATAAAGGAAACTTTCAGCAATTAACGAATAAGGACGTTAAATATTTTGAAAAGCTGGGAAATGTGAAGGCGGTAACCCGTCGGATTCAACTTCAGCAGCAAGCGAATTATGAAATTGACAATTATCAAACTAGTGCCGAGACCATTGTCACCCATATGCCCTCTGAGATGAAATCAGGCTTTGAGCTTTCTTCTGGTCGACTTCCTGAAAAGAAGGATGAAGTGATAGTAGGTTATGATTTTATAAAGGAACTTGCTTCAAAGGATGCTGATCCAAATGATCTATATGATAAAAAAGGGAAGGTTAAGGCCAAATATCTTTATAAAGAGGACCTAATCGGTAAAAGGGTTGCTTTGGTTGTTAGTAAGTTTGAAAATGGAAAAACGGAAAAGAAAAGTATACAGGTCACTGTTGTTGGAATTGGTAAGAAACCATCCAAGCAATGGAGTTATGATAGAAACGTCTTTATTTCAGAGGAAACCCTAAAGGAAATAGAAACATATACCGGTACACCAAGAGGGATGATGAAGGACCCAAACAATCCAGATATGAAGGTGCCAGAAAATATGGTTAACCAATACGATCAGGTCAAGATATATGCTAAAAATGTGGAAGCCGTAAAAAGGATTTCTGATAGGCTTGAAGAAAAGAAATACGCCACCTATTCGGTTCTAAATGAATTAAAAGAGATCAATATGGTTTTTACAATCGTAAAAGCTGGCCTTATTTTCATTGGAACAATCGCCATTTTGATTGCCTCCATTGGTATTTATAATACCATGACTATGGCCGTTACTGAGCGAGCTCCAGATATTGGGATCATGAAGGCTATTGGCGCAAATCCAAGGACGATTAAAAACATTTTTCTATTGGAAAGTAGTTATATTGGGCTGATTGGGGCACTGATTGGGACCGTAGTTTCATATGCAATTAGTTATGCTGTGAATTTTGGTCTTCCATTAATAATTCAACAGGTATTTGATGAAAAGCTACCTAAAGATTTATTGTTCAGCTATATTCCATGGTCATTACCTTTGATTTGTTTCATTATTTGTTATTTAGTGACAATCCTTTCTGGGCTAAGACCGGCACAACGGGCTACTAAAGTTGATGTGCTAAGGGCGATGAGAAGAGAAGTTTAACTTTTAGTTGCGAATGTTTTTCCTTCCAGTTGGTTACAGTAACTACGAGGATTAAACCTAAGGAGGATTATCAATGGAAAATACTCGTGAATTTGTAGAGAAACTGAATGAAAATAAGAAAAAACAAGAAAAGAATAAAAGAACCCATGGAAGTGGTCACCCCGGAAGACATCTACCTCAGAAACAGCATGACTAAAGCGTTAGGGAAATAAATTTAGTTCAAAATTCAGATAAAATGAGTGAGGCATCGGGCAACCCCGATGCTCTTTTTTGTTGGGTTATTATGGAATACTAATACCAAAAATGGGGAAATTAAGAAAGGAATGGCATTTATGGGCATCCTTTTGCCAATCTTTGCGAAAACCTTTAGGAGGGATTAAATGAATTATCGGAAATTATGGATTAGCTTAAGCTTAGTCATTATTATTTCTTTTGCAATTTTAGGATACTTTGGTGGACGAATTTATCAAGTAATGCCCCCGATTCCAGATCGAGTCGTAACGGATGATGGGAGGGAATTGTTTACAGGTAAAGATATTCAAGATGGACAAAACGTTTGGCAGTCTATTGGAGGTCAAGAAGTCGGAAGTATTTGGGGACATGGTGCATATGTAGCACCAGATTGGAATGCTGACTGGCTTCATCGAGAGTCAATCTTTATCTTAAATAAATGGGGAAAAGCGGATTTCGGAAAAAAATACGTGGACTTAAATGAAGAACAGAAGGCTCAATTACGTGCTCGTTTGAAAAAAGAAATTCGGACAAATACCTACGATAAAAAAACACATGTATTAACGATTTCAAAAGATCGAGAGGATGCTTATCGGTATTTAAATAGCTATTATTCGGGATTATTTATGAATGATCCGGACTTGGCAGATATACGTAATCATTATGCGATTCCTAAAAATACGGTGAAAAATCAGGCCAGGATGGACGATATGACCACATTTTTCTTCTGGAGTACTTGGTCAACCGCAACTAACCGTCCAGATAGCAATATCACCTATACAAATAACTGGCCGAATGAAGATTTGATTGATAATCGCCCAACAGGAGAATTGGTTATTTGGTCAGTAGTTAGTTTTGTAATGCTACTTGCTGGAGTTGGCGCACTTACTTGGTATTATGCTGCCCAACGCCACAAGGAACAGCATATTGAGGAAGTGTACCCAGAAAAGGATCCGCTCCTTGCACTATCACCTACTCCATCAATGAAGGCAACTTTAAAATATTTTTGGGTTGTAGCCGCTTTGGTAGTCGTCCAAGTAGGTCTTGGCGCAGTTACTGCCCACTATGCTGTAGAAGGGTCAGGTTTTTATGGTATCCCACTACAAAAATGGCTACCGTATTCCGTGGCGCGAACTTGGCACACTCAACTAGGGATTTTATGGATTGCCACTGCTTGGCTTGCCACAGGGTTGTTTATGGCACCAGCTGTTTCTGGTCATGAGCCAAAATTTCAGCGTGGTTTAGTCAATATTTTATTTGTTGCCTTGTTAATCATTGTGGTAGGATCAATGGCTGGCCAATGGTTTGGTGTATTCCAAAAGTTTGATAATCAAACAAATTTTTGGTTTGGGCATCAAGGCTATGAATATGTTGATTTAGGTCGTTTTTGGCAAATATTCTTAACGGTGGGTCTGTTCATTTGGCTGTTTTTAATGGGCAGAGCCTTATTACCAGCCTTTAAAAAATCACGTGAAGATCGACACTTGTTGGCGATGTTTTTAATCGCAGCGACAGCAATCCCGTTATTTTATGTTCCAGGATTAATGTGGGGACAACATACTCATTTGGCCATGGCTGAATACTGGCGCTGGTGGGTTGTTCATTTATGGGTAGAAGGATTTTTCGAAGTATTTGCGACAGTGGTGATTGCCTTCTTATTTACAAGAATGGGATTGCTACGAACAGCTACCGCTTCAGCCTCCGTGTTATTCTCAACCAGTATATTCTTGTTTGGAGGAATAATTGGAACCTTCCACCATTTATATTTCAGCGGTACACCATTGGGTGTCATTGCGTTTGGAGCAGTGTTTAGTGCATTAGAAGTTGTCCCACTGGTGATTATCGGATTTGAAGCCTATGAAAATCTCACTTTAAGCAGAACAAAACCATGGGTAACTGCTTATAAATGGCCGATATATTGCTTCGTAGCAGTAGCGTTTTGGAATTTAGTAGGTGCAGGATTGTTCGGTTTCTTCATTAATCCCCCAATTGCGCTTTATTATATGCAGGGGCTGAATACAACAGCTGTCCATGGGCACACAGCACTTTTTGGTGTTTATGGAATGCTTGGCATTGGATTGATGCTCTTTTGTTTAAAGGGGTTAACTGGACAAAGGAAATGGAAGACAAAGCTGCTAAGTTTTGCATTTTGGGCCATTAATATCGGCCTTGCATTAATGGTTCTACTAAGCTTAATTCCAATCGGACTAATGCAAACCTGGGCGAGTGTAGAGTATGGCATGTGGTATGCAAGATCTGCCGAATTCTTACAACAAGATACAGTGCAAACCTTTCATTGGCTTCGTGTTGTGGGTGACACTATATTTGCCATAGGAGTTTTGGCGCTAGGCTGGTTTATTCTAGGATTAAAAACAGGCTGGTCAGTAAAGGATGAGTCGCCTGATTTTGAAAGAACGGTAGGCAGATAAGTTTTGAAACAGCAGTTAGTTTGTAGACGTCGGACATCAAATCAAAAAAAGAGCGAACCAAGTAAATTTTGGGACGCTCTTTTTTTCTATTCTGATAAACCCATCGTTATACTCTGATATCCGACGGAATAATCATATTAGTAACTTACTTTGAATGCTCTGTTAACCAACTATCAATAGTCGGGTAGGTCCGTTTAATGGCACTTCCACCGACAATGACAGATACATGTCCAGTAGGCATAACTGTGAATGTTTTGTCTTTGCTTGAAATTTTCTCAAGTAAAGGTTCCACTTGATCTGGAGCAGCAATATGATCACGTTCGGCCGCAATATTTAAAACATTAGCCGTGATATTACTTAATAGAACTTGGCGTCCACGAATATAAAGATCATCGTTGATAAGCTTGTTTTGTTGATAAAACTCGCCAATCCACTGTCTAAATGCTTCACCTGGGAACGGAATACCATCCGCAACCCATTTTTGCATTAGTTGCCAGCTTTGAACAAATGCTTCATTTTCAACTCGATCAGCCAGACTTACGTAAGGACCAATATAATTGACAAGTGGCTTTAATAATTTATTTCCAAGGTCAATCATTTCAGGAGGTATAATCCCTAATGTATCAACCACTTTATCTAAATTAAAATAACGCTCGTCAAGCCAGTTCGTAAATAGACCTGTATCAGAAAAGTCAAACGGACTAGTTAAAAAGATTAAGTTACGAATAGGTAATTCAGGGTGAAGAGCAGCGAAAATAGAAGTAAGTGTGCCACCCATGCAATACCCTAGTAAGCTGATTTCTTCAGCACCTGACGTTTTTAATACTTTTTTAACAGCACGTGGAATGTATTCTAAAACATAATCATCAAACTTCAAATTACGATCTTCGTAACCTGGAGTTCCCCAATCTAAAAGGTAAACATCATGACCTTGGTTTGTCATGTATTCGATAAAGCTATTTCCAGGTGTTAAATCTAATATATATGGTTTATTTATTAATGCGTAAATAATTAATAGCGGAACTTTATTCGTTTTTTCCTTTGTTGCTTGATAGCGATAAAGTTTTGCCTTGTTTTTAGTCCAAATGACTTCCTTAGGAGTTTGACCAACCTTAGGCTCTGGGTTTCTTGTAAGTACATCTGAAACCTTTTTGAAACGATTATAATTTCTTTGAATATCCTCAGGCAGTAAATTAATCCATGATTCTACTTCTTTTGTTGCTGATAAAACCATCGAAATCCTCCTCGTTAGTTAACTTTTTTCACAAATAATCACCCAGGCAAGGGTGGTTATTAATCAGCTCCTTAGACTGGGTTTTCTTGTGTCATACTGGTGATCTTATGGCTTAATTGCCTATCACCCAAACGATATTACATATATAATCCGCCATTTACATTTATGCATTGACCAGTGATGTACTCGCTGTTTGCAAGGAAGATAACGGCTTCAGCAATTTCAGATGTTTTGCCTAAACGTTTCATCGGTATCTTACCAACGATTCCTTCCATTACATTTGCAGGAATTTCAGCAGTCATTTCAGTTGCAATAAAACCTGGGCAGATTGCATTTACAGTGATACCGCTTCTTGCAGTTTCCAATGCAAGTGATTTTGTGAAACCGATCATTCCAGCTTTTGCAGCAGAATAATTTGTTTGACCAAATCCGCCAGATTGTCCAATAACAGAACTGATATTGATAATACGGCCAAATTTTTGTTCTAACATTACATTGATTACAGCAGAAGTTGTGTGGTAAACACTATTAAGGTTAACGTTGATAACCTCGTTCCATTCAGCTTGGCTAAGTTTGCGGAAAGTACGGTCTCTTGTAATACCAGCGTTATTTACAAGAATGTCGATTCGACCAAATTCACTGATTGTTTTTTCAACTAATAATTGTGCCTCTTCCAAATTACTAACGTTAGCTTTGCAAGCAATAGCCTTGCCGCCAAATTCAGTAATTTCGTCTACAATACTTTCAGCTGATGCAGAGCTTGCATTGTAATTAACGACAACATTCGCGCCTTTTTTAGCAAGTTCTTTAGCGATTGTTGCCCCAATTCCTTTTGAGCTACCAGTTACAATTACAACTTTATCCTTTAAATTGTATGTATCCTCGATTTGGTTAACAAGATTCTTTTCAATAGTAGTCATTTTATTAGCTCCTTTGATTTTATAAATTAATTATTTTTATTTTTTTTCTACTGGTGTAGCGGGTGCTACGGATGCAGCAACTGGAGTGACTTCTTCATTCAATTGAACTGCCTTTAACAGGGTATCAATTTTTTTATCCAGTTTAGCGATACTAGCTTTTAATTTATTGATTTCTGATTGTGAATTATTGACTAACAATTCATCCTCGATTTTTTGATCAAGGTTTTCAACTTTTTCCTCTAAGTTAATAATAAGAGAAGCTACATTTGATATTTCATCCCGTGTAGGCATATTAACTTGTTTTAAATAGGCTTCAGTTGTATTTTGAACAGCGCCTTGATATTCCAAGTATCCGTTTTGAACTTGGCCCATCCATTCTGAAAATGCTTCTTTCTGCATTGTTTCATGAATAACACCATTCCACTTTTCCTCTGTTTTTTCATAAATACTCTTCCAGACAGAAAATGGATCCAATTTCGTTTTTTGTGTCACAAAGTCCCAACTCCTTTTTAATAAAATAAAAAATTTTTGAGTTTTGATAATTGTCCAGCTCAATCGCTCAGCGATTAGTGGATTTCTTCTGTAATTTTCAAATCTTCAAAAAATTCTCTCATGTATTAGAATAATCTATTTTATTCACCTATAGGGAATATAAAAACCGTGAAATTATGCGTAATATCACTAAATAACGACAAATTTCTTTGAATATTAGCTAAAAAAACCCTTTATTTGTCTATTTTTGAAACAAAAGTAATATTTGACAGGTATAACAAATAGGTGTAAATTACATATACAAGTTGAACAAGCTTGAACTATTTTTTTTGGTAATTGAATAAGCATTATATTACGGGGCAGTTTTGCCTTTGGGATCCAGATTCATATTTAGGAGGGTTATTGATGGCTACAAAAAAAAATGATGTTAAGGTTGTGAATGTAATGGATGTATTTTGGGATGGATGGTTTAATAGCTTTAAAACGTTTCACTCTCTTCAAAATGGGGTTGAAGAGCAGTCGTTACAGGTAATTGAAACACAAAAGGATTGGATCAAATCAACTGGCGAACAACTTTCACGATTAGAAGAAGACACAAAAAAATTGACATCAGATTGGCTTGGGAATTTACAAAGTACCTTAAATAAAGCACAAAGCGAATTTGGTGGACAAAACATACTTGAGTGGACAGATAAATTAGAAGAAATTGGCTTTAAATCAGATATCTCTGACTTTAGCCCTAGCAAAGCATTTACAGATATGCTTTCGAAATCTCATTCTCATTTAGAAGAAACGCTAAAAAGCGCGTTTGATCAACAACAAAAAAATCGTACTGAAATTTTGAAAGCATTAGAGGTTTATGTGGATCAGCTAAAGCAATCCCAGAATGGTGTCATGAAAACTTTCGAATTATACAATCCTTTAGTAACAAAATAGGAATAGGGATAGAGAAGGGGGCAAACATGCAAGAACTTTCCTACATGGATATTAACGTTGGGGATCATGCATCTTTTTCTAAAACGATTTCCGAGTCTGATATTTATCAATTTGCAGGGATTACGGGTGATTTTAACCCATTGCATGTTGACAACGAATTTGCAAAGAACTCAATTTTCAAAGAACGGATTTCACATGGTCTATTGACGGCGGGATTTATTTCAACCGTTATTGGAATGAAGCTCCCAGGAGTTAACTCAATATACTTAACCCAAAATTTAAAATTTTTAGGACCTGTCAAAATTGGCGACACTGTCAAAGCTGAAGTGAAGGTTCTGGAAAAAATCGATCGAAAAAAAATTATCCGCCTTCAAACTCTGGTAAAAAATCAACACGGGGAAATTGTAGTGGATGGAGAAGCGACGGTAATGAAAAAAGTTTAACAGCAACTGATTGATTGGAAGTTATTTTAAAAACATATCACTAAGAGCTAATCGGAGGAAGTTCCGATTGGCTCTTTTTATATTAATCAACTATTTTTCTAGTCCGTAAGCGGTTAATTCTCTTGAAAATTGATTGACGTCAAGGTTTTTAATTTCTTTTGTTAGTAAGATAACGAAGAAGCAATGAAGATGATGCACAATCTCGTAAGTAAAGTCAGGAGTGTGGATAATGGAAGGCTGTCATCATTTGCATAATGAAACGAATATCAAAAAACTATGTATTTCCATCGTTCCGATGTTTCAGGACCTGAGCCAACAAGAGATGGAGGAAATAGCAAGAACGAGTAAACATCAACAATACCAAAAGGGTGAGCTCCTCATTCAGGCAGGTGAGCCCACTGAACATTTATATATTATCCATACTGGGCGAGTGAAAATGTATCGACTTTCTGATTCAGGTAAGGAGCAGCTCATCAGAATTTTAGAACCTGGAGATTTTTTAGGAGAACTATCGCTATTTTCGCAACATGAATCTGACAGTTATGCCGAAACGATGATTAACTCAGACGTTTGCTCGATTCATCGGAAAAGTATGACTGACATTCTGCTGAATTATCCATCCATTTCTTTGAAACTATTAGGACAATTAAGTTCACGCTTAGAAAAAACAGAAAACCTTGTTGGAAGGCTAAGTTTGCAGGATGTCGAGAAAAGGACAGCCTCTTATTTAGTCGAAATGGCTGAAAAATTTGACGGTCTTGAAATTTTAACCCTTCCCATGAGTAAAAAAGATTTAGCATCTTACCTTGGAACAACGCAAGAAACGATTAGCCGACGTCTCTCTTCCTTTCAGGATCGGGGATGGATTGAGCAGACTGGACAAAGAAATATAAAAATTCGCAACTTAGATGCTTTACGAAAATCAGCAGAGTCCTAAATTAGTAGGGGGAATAGAACATGAATTGTATTATAGTATATACAAGTATGACGGGAAACACCGAAGAAATGGCAATGAAAATCAGTCAGGGTCTCTACGAATCCAATATACATGTCGTTGTTAAGGATTCATTTCTGACTAGTCCTGAGGAGCTTCTAAATTACGATGGAATTATCCTAGGTAGTTATACCTGGAACGATGGAGATTTACCAGATGAATTTATTGATTTTTATGAGGAAATGTGTAAATTGGATCTTTCTGGTAAAAAAACAGCTACCTTTGGCTCAGGCGATTCCACATATACTGATTTTTGC
The DNA here is from genome assembly GCF_000242895.2 of Bacillus sp. 1NLA3E. NCBI lineage: Bacteria > Bacillati > Bacillota > Bacilli > Caryophanales > Bacillaceae > Bacillus > Bacillus sp. 1NLA3E. The sequence continues at coordinate 2,364,951 of NC_021171.1, read as the reverse complement.
AGAGCTGTTGATATTTTGAAGGAACGATTTCAGGAATTGGGAGCAGTGAATATTCTCCCTGGGCTAAAAATAGAAGATACACCACTGGATGTGGAAATTGATCAGTGCAGAGAGTTTGGTAAAAAGTTTGCTGAAGGATTAATGAACTAATAATCATTTAGAGTAAAATTATTTTTTAAAATAATATTAGAACAACTTGAAGGCAGCCCTAAAGGCTGTTTTTTCTATTCATAGATAATTAAAAATGGGGTTTGTTGATAATTTTATATCCATAATTTCATATTTGACCTGAGTCAAAGAAACGGTTTGAGAATCAGCTTATGATAGTGTCAGACTAAAAAATAGGAGTGATCAAGATGAACAAAGTTAAATTCCAGTTAGAGTCTCTTTCATGTCCATCATGTATTAAAAAAATCGAGGGAACACTAAAAAAAATGATAGGAGTAGATGAAGCAAATGTGCTATTTAACTCCAGTAAAGTTAAAGTTACTTTTGATTCTACACAAATCAATCCAGAAGATTTGCAACGAACAATCGAGAAACTAGGTTATGAAGTACTTTCTATGCAGAGGGTGGTTCATTAATAAATGGGTAAAATTAAGCAAATCCATAGGATTATTGTTTCAGGACTGTTACTATCTTTAGCTTTTAGCTTTCATTTGCTAAGTTTGTCAGGTTGGGAAAAGGCCCCTTTAATTATCGCAACATTAGTTGCGGGGTATTCAATTGTTATCAAGGCCCTACAATCAGTCCGCATGAAGGCATTTAGTATCGAGCTTCTTGTTACCATCGCTGTTATTGGTGCCATGATCATAGGAGAATATGTTGAATCAGCAGCTGTAACGTTCTTGTTTTTATTTGGGGCTTACTTAGAAATACGAACGTTAGAAAAAACACGTACCTCCTTAAAATCATTAATGGATATGACACCACGAGAAGCAACAGTTATAAAAAATGGTGGACGAGTGGTGATGCCCGTTGATGAAATCATAATAGGTGATCACCTATTCATACAGTCAGGTGAGAAAATCGCCATTGACGGAAAAATTGTCTCTGGTAATGCCTATATTAACGAAGCAACCATTACAGGGGAATCTGTACCAGTAAATAAACAAAAGTTTGATCAAGTCTTTAGCGGAACGATCATTGATACTGGCTATATTGAAGTGGAAGCAGAAAGGGTCGGTGATCATACTGCTTTTGCTAAGATTATTGAATTAGTTGAAGAAGCACAGGAAACGAAAGCTAAAACACAGAAATTTTTAGAACGATTTGCTAGTTTGTATACTCCAGGAATTCTCTTGCTGTCGGTCATCGTTTTAATTTTAACAAAAAACATTGAACTTACCCTTACATTCCTCGTTATCGCTTGTCCTGGAGCCCTTGTCATTTCTGCCCCGGTATCACTTGTCGCCGGGATTGGAACTGGAGCAAAGAACGGCATCCTGATCAAAGGTGGTGAGGTGATGGAGAATTATGCAAGGATTGATGTCTTCGTTTTTGATAAAACTGGGACACTGACAAAAGGGAAACCTAAAGTAATAAACATCAAAGCTTTTGATACGGAAGAAAATGACCTTTTAAAAATCGCTGCAGAAGTTGAAATCATATCTGAACACCATTTAGGGAGAACAATCGTCAAAGAAGCTAAAGATCGTGGTATTGTGCTAACTAACGAACCCAAAAATTTTACCATAAAAAAAGGGTATGGATTAATTGCGTCGTTGTAAGACAAAACGATCATCATTGGTAATCGTAAGCTAATAATTAACCATGGCATTCCAATCCAAGAAGAAATTGAGAACTACGTAATTCAGCAAGAGAAAAATGGGAACACGTCGATTTTTATTGGAGTAGATAACATAGTTATTGGTATTATTTCGATTGCAGACCAAATTCGGGAAGAAGCAGCTGATACGATTAACCAACTAAAAGCGTTGGGTATAAAACAAACCATTATGCTTACCGGTGATAATCAGCATACTGCCGAGAAAGTAGCCTCACAGTTAGGGATTGATCATGTTTTTGCAGAATTGCTTCCAGAAGAAAAAGTAAATCATATTAAACAGTTAATATCAACAGGAGCCCGTGTTGCAATGGTTGGTGACGGCATCAATGATGCACCAGCAATAGCACTAGCGGATGTTGGATTGGCGATGGGGGCCGCCGGTACAGATGCAGCCATGGACATAGCCGATGTCGTATTAATGGGCGACAAATTAAGTAAGATCCCATATACCTATAAATTGGCTAAAGCAACCGTAATGAATATGAAGCAAAATATGTTCTTCGCTGTTGGAACTGTAGTCTTGCTCTTGGCGGGAGTATTGTTAGGAAAAGTTTTTTTGGCAACAGGAATGCTGATTCATGAAGCAAGTGTGCTGATCGTAATTATAAACGCTATTAGGCTGGTTGACTTTAAACAACGCCAACATTAGAGGGCTAGCTTGAGAAGTTTCCCAAATTGAAAACGACTAAAAACATGGAAATTGTATTTCCCTCCTTGACAGCGAGTCAGATTACGATAACATTTTAACAGTGAAGTTATCAATAGGAGGAACAAGGTTTGAGCCCTCAATTAACACAATCAATGATTAAACTATTCTGTGGGCAAAAGGCCTACGAAGAAGGCGAAGTTTACTATCGAAACGGAAAAGTTACTTTCTTTAATTATGACCAGAAAAATAATTTCTATGAAGCAGTGGTTGAAGGAAATTTAGACTTTCAGGTAACCTTTGAGGTGGATCGAAATGAAAAGGTTCATGCAGAATGTACCTGTCCTCCTTTTACTTTGAATCATAGATTCTGCAACCACATCGCCGCTGTCATGTGGAAAATTCATTATCTACCGGTAGAACATCCTAAGCCTCGTGATCAGAAACCAGCTTTAAGTTCAACCTCAATTAATGAGGGTTTTCTTGAGGAAAATAGGTTGACTAAAGGGGTTTTAGATCTATTTACAAGCAACTCATTCCACAAAATTGGTGTGCAGACATACTTTGAAAATAAAGAAATAATAAACATGAGCTTAATATGCCGACCGATTCCATCCGAAAACAGAAAATACATTTTTGGACTTGAGCTTCAGGTTGGGCTTAAACGGATGTATCTCGTTAAAAACATTAGAGAATTTCTCGAACACGTTGACCGAGGGGAACCCTATCCTTTCTCAAAACATTTTACCTACACACCTGAGCTTCATCGATTTCAACATGAAAACGAAGCGATACTTCAGCAATTAATTCAAATCTACCGACAAGAAACGATTTACCTTGGTGCAGATAATGTTTTTAATGAAAAGGTTGAACGCTCTCTTGATAAGAGAATACTGATCATCCCACCTTTCTTATGGGAAACTCTTCTTCCATTGCTTGTTCAGGCTCCGCTGGTAAAAATAGAACAGGAGCGGACTGTCTATTTGGGAATCCAGATATCTGAAGAAGCGCTTCCGCTTAAATTTGAGTTTGATCAGGCACAGTCGGAAGGATATCAATTAAAAATTCAGGGTCTCGATTGGATTACGGTATTTGAATCCTACAGCTGTGTCCTGTTTGACGGTAAAATCATTAAGCTGTCAGGGGATCAGTGCAAACTTCTTTCAGAACTAATGCAAATACTTGAAACCTATCGTAAAGATGTTGTTACGATTCCAGCACAACAAATGGAAGCTTATATGGAAAAGGTCATACCTGGTTTAATGAAATTAGGAGTAATTGTCATTTCTAAAGCCGTTTCCGACCGAATTGTCAAAAAAACTCTAAAAGCGAAACTATATTTAGACCGCCTGAATGGTCGACTCCTTGCTGGTCTAGAGTTTCAATATGACGATATTATTATTAATCCATTAGAAAGAGCTAGACAAAATCGAAGCTCGGATTTTCTTCTTTTGCGAGAAGGGGATAAAGAACAACAAATTTTGGAGTGGATGGATCAAAGTTCTTTCACAAAAACTGATGGCGGATATTTCATGCAAAATGAAGAGGAAGAATACCAATTCTTATACCACGGTGTTCCACAGCTAAAGAAACTTGTTGAGGTTTATGCCACCACGGCAGTAAAGGCCAGACTTTACACAGGAAATACCCCTATCAAGATAAAAGTGGATCTCGAAGAACGAACTGATTGGCTTGTATTCAAATTCGAGCTGGACGGGATTCCAGAATCAGAGCTCAGACAATTAATCAAGTCAGTGGAGGAGAAACGAAAATATTATCGTTTACCGAACGGTTCTTTGTTATCACTTGAAAGTAAGGAATTTAAAAAAACAAATCGACTCCTAAACGAATTAATTAACCAAAAAGAAGATTTGATTGATAACGAACTCCGTCTGCCAGTAATGTCTGGTCTTAATTTAATGGATTCTTATGAGAAGGTAAATGGCATTAGCCTAGGAAAATCATTTCGTCGTCTCTTAGAAAATCTTCGTAATCCTGATATTCGAGAATTTCCTGTCCCAGATAGCCTAGTGCACACCCTTCGGGATTACCAAGAGTATGGATTTCAATGGCTGAAGACCCTTGCTCACTATCGGTTTGGTGGTATTTTGGCAGATGAAATGGGATTAGGAAAAACGATTCAAAGTATCGCCTTTATTGTATCAGTGTTGCCTGAGATCAGAACTCGAGAACTGCCAGCCATCATTGTTGCTCCAGCCTCCCTTGTATATAACTGGTTTAATGAACTAAAGAAATTCGCTCCTGAGGTACGGGTGGCGATGGCTGAAGGCAGTAAAACCGAGCGGAGTCGTATTGTAAAGGATCTTAGCGCTATCGATGTGCTGATCACTTCTTACCCACTTTTACGTCAGGATATTAAAATATTTCAAGAACTGTCATTTCATACGCTAATTTTGGATGAGGCACAAGCCTTCAAAAACTATACGACGCAAACTGCAAGGGCAGTAAAAAAGATACAGGCCAAGCACCGTTTTGCACTTACGGGTACACCAATCGAAAACTCGTTAGAAGAACTATGGTCCATTTTCGATGTGGTTTTTCCAGAGTTATTTCAAAATAGAGCCAAATTCCATGATTTATCCCGTGAAACAGTTGCTAACCGAGTACGACCTTTTATATTAAGGCGGGTAAAATCAGACGTTCTTAAAGAGTTGCCCGAAAAAATAGAGTCGCAGCAAGCCTCAGAACTGCTGCCTGAACAAAAAAAATTATATGCTGCTTATTTGGCAAAATTGCGCCAGGAAACCCTGAAGCATTTGAACGAAGGCGGTCTTAAGAAAAATCGCATTAAAATCTTAGCGGGTTTAACGCGACTTCGGCAACTATGCCTTCACCCCGCTTTATTTATTGAGGGGTATGCAGGGAGTTCAGCCAAATTTGAACAATTGCTAGAAATTATCGAGGAATGCCGTAATGAAGGTAAAAGACTACTGATATTCTCACAATTTACGCAAATGCTAAAAATAATCGGAAAAGAGCTAGCCTATCAGGGAATACCATACTTCTACTTAGATGGTAATACCCCTGGGTCCGAGCGGGTAGAGTTGTGTAACAGGTTTAATGATGGGGAGAAGGAGATGTTCCTGATCTCACTTAAGGCAGGTGGGACTGGTCTTAATTTGACTGGAGCGGATACTGTGGTCCTTTATGATTTATGGTGGAATCCTGCAGTTGAGCAGCAGGCAGCCGACCGTGCCCACCGTATTGGGCAAAAGAAAATCGTCCAAGTGATACGCCTTGTTAGCCAAGGGACGATAGAAGACAAGATGTATGAACTCCAGCAGAGAAAGAAAAACCTGATTGACGAAGTTGTCCAGCCAGGGCAAGAAACACTTTCTACACTAACTGAGCAAGAGATCAAAGATATTCTATCGATTTAATCTTGAAAATAATAACAATGGTGATAGAATGTCGAAAAAAATAAAAATACAGCAACCAAAAATTAAACCATATTAATAAAGCATGCGGGTAGCTATCCGCATGCTTTATTTTTTATAAATTTGATTGATCTGTTCTTGTTGCTTTCAGTTCGGCAAAAATAGTACCCGTTATACTGTTCACTCCATGTGAATCTTGACCGAGTTCCCAAAGCATCATGCCACCGAAGCCGTGATCAAGCGCTAGTTTGGTTTTTCTTTGAATCGTGGCACCACCGTTATAATGGTAGGTCGTACCGTTGATGTTGACGGTATCCAGTCCGGCATTTACTGGATCACTTTTGATAATCGTCCCATAAGAAATCTGTTTGATGGCTGGATCTTCAGGCTGTGCATAACAGGGAACACCTAACACAAGCTTTTCTAGCGGTAGGTTCTGTGTCTTAAACAGGTTTGTCCAATAGTTTACAACATTCTCAGTAAATGGATACGGAGACAAATTGGCTGCATCGTATTCACCATCCCACTGGCCATCATAAGCCATGATATTGATATGGTCGACATGCTGGAACATCAATGGGTCATAAACCACTGAGGTAATTTCCGTTCCAGCAACGCTATGAATTTTAGAATTAACCGCAATGGACAGTTCCTTATTTTTAGCGTGAAGCTTATCACTTAACTCTTTTGTAAAAATAGCTAGGTTTTGAGCATCATCCTGTGATCGCGGATGCTCAAAATCGATATCAATGCCATCTAGTTTTTCGCGCTCTGCTATACTAGCGAGTTCGTTTATAAGCTTTGTACGTGAAGTAGGATTGGTAATCGCTTGCTTAAAATACTTATACGATTCCCCACCCTGGATGTGGTACCAACCACCCACGGCAAGCATAACTTTTGTGTCGTGTTGATGGGCTTTTGAAACGATCGTCCGCAAATTATTGAGAGCAGTATCTCCATTAAGCAAAATGCCACCGTCCTCTGTCGGATGGGCAAACGAAAAGATAACGTGAGTCAGTTTAGTGTAATCAACAACATTTGGATCACGAAAATCCTGAACATAACCGATAAGAACTTTTGGGTTTTCAGGATATAACTTTGGTTTTGCTTTTGGTTCAAGCTTTTTTGCTGATAGGGGGGCCTGCTTCGTTTTCAAGGGTTCTTCCTTAGCGTTGTTTGTAGAGAATAATACCCCTGCAAGAAAACCTCCTAAGAAGGTAATAAGCAATACTAGTGCAAGAAGGAGATTATGTTTCTTCATAAGTTGAATTCCTCCCTGAAATTAATCAACTTAAAAATTGTATCAGAAAAGAAGGGGAGTGGGAGGTGGTAATAAAAACCTATATTAATGTTCACACTAAAAATTGAGGGGATGGATTAATAAATTCATGTGGTGTAAATAGGTGGAAACCGAGGGGCTACAAAGGATTTGAGTGTTTAATAGATTTCAATGGTAAAAGAATCGAATCTCCAAAGCTTTAATTATCTGGTCCAGTGTAAGGATAGGACTTCTTGGTGGTGCTGGCCAATAAATACCAGTAGGATGCATTAAATTTGTTTTTGTTGCATTATGTGCTGGATCTCCCTTAATTGGATTGGGATCTGAAGTATTTCCAAAACGGTTGTTATTAAACAAAAAATGTCCTAACTCGTGAGCTAATATAAACTCGTTTTCCTTCGCGCCATTAGACATTATGATGAGTGGGTGGTCTATATACGAGATTGCGAGAATTTTAGTGCCATCTCGCCGAACTGTGCCAATCGTATTACCCTTCATATAAACGATGAACAAATTAGCTGTGGGGCAAAACTTTCTTCCTAGCCGCATTAGGATTTTTGCGTTTTGTTCTAGTTTTTGATTGGATAAAACAATATTTTCTGCATTTGAATTTAGACCTTGTAAATCTTTGTCAGGAATAATAAAATCGATAACCTCGAATCTTACTCCTATATTTATACTATTAACTTTTTGCTGCCACATTTTATTAGCAATAGCAAAATCCCTTTTAACTCTAATCGGGTCTGTCAGATTTCTTCCTACTTGAGCTCCTGGGAAAGCCATCACACATACACGTATAGTTCTACTCGAAACTATTTTGATGTAATTTTTCACTTATACACCTCTCTAAAGGTTGTTTACTATTTTTATATGAATTAATGGAAGAGAGGTGTGGACAAACACACTTGTATAGCTAAATTTGTATCCTATAAAGAGTTTGATAAGGAAGTGATCGAATGGATATACAGGGACAGCATCTAGTTGTGGATGCCTATGATTGCATTCCAGAAACCATTAATGATGCTGATGGGTTAAAAAGGTTAATGCTAAAGGCATTAAATGAGCTAAAAATGGAGGTCTTACTAGCTTACTTTCATTCTTTTTCACCACAGGGGGTAACAGGAATCATTGCCATTTCCACTTCCCATTTTTCGATCCACACCTGGCCGGAATACGGGTATGTTGCCTTGGATTTATATACTTGCTCTACGAACGATGCCTGGCCGGCCTTAAAGAGGGTTCTTGGCAAAATGGGAGCAAGAAGGGTCTGCATGTATGAAATCACAAGGGGGATTGAAGGGCAAGTACTATCTAAATGTGAAAATTTTCGTGCTAATGTGGGAAAACAGGGACTAACGGTAAGTGGTAGTCGAGGAAATGAGTGGGACATGAAGGTTTTAAAAGAAATCAAAAGAGGAGGACATAAAATCTTGTTCGAGGGATCTAGTCCGTTCCAGGACATTTTGCTAGCAGAAGCAAAGGATCTCCGTCTGTACCTGAATGAAGAATTACAGTTTTCATCTCTTGATGAAAAGCATTACCATGAAGCCTTGGTTTTACCGGCAATGGAACTAGCGAAATCCCGGGACCGTGTGTTAATTTTAGGAGGTGGGGACGGTCTTGGACTTCGGGAGGTTTTAAAATACCCTGATGTAAAACATACAGACCTTGTCGATATTGATCCATTCGTCATTGAACTTGCAAAAAATGATTGTGCACTTGTTGGCGCAAACACAAACTCATTGAAGGATGGCAGGGTGAAAGTGCATATTACTGATGCAATAGACTACTTAAAGGGCGTAATGGAAGCATATGGGGTAATTATTATTGATTTTCCCGATCCAGTTGATCCAACAACAAGCTCATTATATACAAAAGAATTATTCCATGAAGCAGGTCGGCATTTGGCGGAGGGTGGGGTCATCGTCTGCCAAGCTAATTCTCCACAGGACACTCCTAGGGTGTTCTGGAGTATTTCCATGACATTAAACGCTGCTGGATTTCAAACTAAAGCTTATTTTACCGTGGTACCGTCCTTTGGGGTATGGGGATTCCACTTGGCAAGCCGTGGAAAAATAAAGGAAAAAATGCCTGAAATAAGCGTTCCCCATCAAGCCATCGAGTCTAATTTAGATCCATTATTCTACCTACCCCCAGTTCTCCAAAAGCCGATAAAGGGCTTGATTATTAACCGTAAAAATGACCCCAGATTGCATGAATTATACCTAGAAGAAATAGAAAAAATTTAGTCCTAAACCCCGGTCCCTACGGAAGACTTTTTGGATGGGACCTCCATAATTTGGTTATAGTAAATATATCAGAATAACTTATAAGGATGATTCTATGATATATATCTATAATGATTATGGTGGAACCCATTCAACTTCAATGGCAGCAGCATATCATCTTAACCAAATCTCGGCTGACCATCCATTAACAAAGGAGGAAATATTCAATACTTCAATACTTTAACTTCTTCTGATTTTGGTAAGCTTATTTTTCATGGGATTGATGAGGATGGAAATTCAGTACATACCCTGGGCCGGAAATCATCAAAATATGTCGTTCCTTCTTTACAAAGTTTAAGTTTGTTATTACAAGAAAAGTATAAAGGTGAAGAAAAAATAGTTTTTTCAAACACTTCACCTACTGTTCCCATACCTATGTCACTTGGAGGCTTTTTTTCAAGAGGACTAAAAATTGATTCCATTGGTGTTCCATTATTAGTTTCAGGAGCGAAAATTTGCTTTAAGGACATTATACGGTTAGTGGATCACACAAAAAATATTGGTAAATCAACAAAAATACCAGTAACTGTATTAGACAATAAAGAATTTAAATAAAGGAACGTGAAAAGCCCTCTGAAATAAGAGGACTTTGAAAATATATATTTTATGATTCATTCAGATTCAAAATTGACTTTGCCAAAGCAATGGATTGATCCTTCGAATAGGTATTATACAACCCAGAACTTAATCTGATTGGGTCACCAAAAAAGAATCTTTCATAAAGGGTCTGCCTGCCGCCAAAGGCACTTATGCTTATATCCCATGCGAGCCTAAACAGTCTAGTTCTTTCTTTTGCATCACTGGATGCGCTCTGTAAGTATTGATGTAAATCTGTTTTAATTTCAGATTCAAAATCCTGTTCTGTGGGAATTGAAACCAATCCACTTGCTCCAAGCAACTGCAAAATCTCAGTTAATCTCGGGTATAACCTAGGAAACGTGACTATTGCTGCGTATAAGGGATTGGCATCGGGTATCATGATTCCTCGCTTATCTACTTTTGCCCCAATTTCGGAACTCAATAACAACGCCTTTTCGGTTTCAAGTCCCGTAATGATTTCACCTATTTTTTCTTGAACGTGCTGATATCCCCCGATATCAATTGAATCAACAAGTAATTGTGCTACACCAAGTAAAAACTCGCATTTTATTATCTGTCTAGACACGGTTTGATGTAGTAAAAATAAGTTAAATTTCGTTTCATCGTTAAAATTTCTTACAATTGAATAATCCTTGTAAAGGAATACCCTTTCCCAAGGCACGAGTACATTATCAAATACCACAATTGTATCCATTTCCTCAAATCTCGAACCTAATGGATGGTCAAATTCAGAGGTGCGGTATGCAAAGGATTCACGGCAGATAAACTTTAGGTTTGGTGTATTACTTGGAATGGAGAATGCATAAATAAATGGATCCTCAATATATTTCCCACCAACTGGTAAAACCAATAGTTCATCCGTAATGCCGCCTTGAGTAGCTAGCAGTCGTGCGCCTTTTATAATGATACCTTCACTATTTTGTTTAATAACTTGTGCAGAAATAGGAGTTTCGTTGGTCTCAAAATAAACCAAAGAACGGTTTACTTGAGGACTTACAAATGTGTGGGAGAAAGTAAGGTCATTTTCCCTGGCGTTTTCATATAATTTCCTGATATTTTTGCCACGATTTTGTTTGTCCTCAAAAACATCCCAAGCACTTCCTAACGCCATCAAACCTGTGTTCATATAATCTGGAGAACGCCCCATCATGCCTCCTGACGTTTTTGCCCATTCTTGTGTCGTTAATCTCCTCTTTTCTAAATCTTCTTTTGTTTTTGGCGGTAAAAAAGAACTCCCCACTCTTTTTCCTGTTAAAGGAGACAGATAGGTCATAAAGTCTTTGTTCTTTTCCAACTGTAGATCATAGAGCTTTGCTTTACTGGTTAGGATTCCTTTAAAGGCATGGTGTTCACATATATTTTTAGAAATTTTTTTACCATCCATCCAAATTTCTGCTTTTAAATTACCAATTCTTTTTAAGAAGGTTGAACCATCAATAGCAGGCACGTTTTTCACCTATTTTCCTTTGTATTATCTAGTCGTTTAAGCATAAACGCTTCAAATTAGCTTATTAAACTTAAGTTAATATATTGCTTATCCACCAAAAAAACAGGGATTTAGTCTAGAAGATGTGATGAGAAAAGATTAAAGCTCCCCAGCTAACTAATCGAATGTTTAGAACAATTAGAAATGGAGAAGGGGAGTCCACAATAGATAGCGAATTTATAAAGAATAGATAAAACAATATTACCTATTTGAAATTAATTGATATTCGATTTTCTCAATGATTTCCGCCAAAATAGATAAAAAATATCTTAATCTCGACAAATTAACTTAAATAAGGAATGGGGAATTCTTATGAACACCGAAGAATACGAAAATGTGCTTTCTATCCATCGAGTCCCAGTATCAAAACTTAGACCAGAGTTTGATGCTAGTTATTTCAACTTTGAAACTACAGACGATATTGAATTAATACCAACTGAAATGATTGGACAGCACCGGGCAGAGCAAGCGATGGAGTTTGGTCTATCAGTTGAACAATCCGGTTATAATTTGTTTGTCGTAGGTCCTGCAGGGACAGGAAGAATGACTTATACACGAAATAGTGTGGCAGAAATGGCCAAAAAGCGATCAGTACCTGAAGACTGGTGTTATGTACATAATTTTGAAAATCCCGATAGACCAATGGTGATTTCCTTACCGGCAGGAAATGGTCCTCTATTTCAACGTAAAATTGAAACCTTGTTAATAGAAATTGGACGAGAACTCCGCTCCACTTTTTCAGGAGAAGGATACGAAAAAAAGAAGCAAGCAATTTTAGAGGGATTTCGTGAAAAAATGGAGGATCTTTGGAAACAGGCAGAAGCTTTTGCCTTAGAACTTAGTTTTAAAATAGAACATACACCTGAAGGGGTTAATACCTATCTTTTGCGTAACGGAAGACCTGTTGAAAGGAAGGAATATGGAAAACTATCCGATTCTGAAAAAGAAATACTATCAGGGAAAGAAAAAAAGGTAGAAGAAAAAATTCGAGAAACACTGTATCAGATGAGAAAAATAGATGAGCAAATAAGGAAGAGCTTAGATCAATTTATGCGTGAGACAACATCTGACGCCATTTTGAGTCTTTTTCAGCCAATTCGAGAGATCTACAAAGAACATGTTAAAGTCCTTTCTTATTTAGACGCCTATTTTCATGATGTAGTCGTTCACTTTTCATTCTTTTTAACTAATGGTGAGCCACAAAATAATGTTATGAACACACTCATAGCCTCGAAAGAACAGCAACTGAATCGTTACACTGTTAATTTATTTGTGAATCACAAAAACCAAAATGGTGCACCCGTCATTTACGAGACAAACCCTACTTACCATAATCTATTCGGAAAAGTTGAATACAAAGGGGAACTAGGAAGCTGGGTTACTGATTTTTCTTATATTAAGCCAGGTGTTTTGCATTTAGCAAACGGTGGGTATTTAATCCTACAAGCAACTGAATTACTCCAGCAGCCTAATGTCTGGACCCTATTAAAAAGAGCCCTACAGACTGGAAATGTTCAAATCGAGAATTTATATGAGGAAAGAGGGGTTTTTCCTACCACAGGAATCAAGCCTGAACCAATCCCATTAAATATTAAAGTTATTATTATTGGTTCCTATTATTTATATGATTTACTTTCGAGTATCGATGAGGATTTTCATAAGCTGTTTAAGGTCAAAGTGGAATTTGATATGGTTATGGAAAAGGATGAAGAAAACAGCCTAAAAATGGCTCGTTTTGTCAAAAATTACGCTAACCAGGAAGGTCTACTTCCTTTTCATTCTAGAGCTGTCGGAAAAATTATTGATTATAGTTCGCGATTGGTAGAGGAACAATCGAAACATTATGGTCGATACAGATGGGTTTCGTGTCGGACAAATCAATGGTTTAGCAGTGATGGGGGCTCGTGATTCTATTTTCGGTATTCCAACCAAGATTACGGCGCAAACTTATGTTGGAAAAAGCGGAATTATGAATATCGAAAGAGAAACATCGTTAAGTGGTCAAATTCATAATAAAGGGATGATGATTTTGAACGGTTTCCTTTCTGGTGAATTTGCCAAAAATCGCCCCATTCCTTTATCAGCTAGTATTACATTTGAGCAAACGTACTCGCATATTGATGGAGATAGCGCCTCTAGTACAGAGCTATATGTGCTCCTATCATCACTCGCGGAAGTTCCAATCAACCAAAGTATTGCTGTTACAGGATCGGTGAATCAGTGGGGAGAAATTCAGCCCATCGGTGGAGTAAATGAAAAAATCGAAGGATTTTATCATATTTGCAAGGAACGAGTGCTGACTGGAAAACAAGGGGTTATTATTCCTAAACAAAATGTAAAAAACTTAATGCTTGAAAATGAAGTAGTAGATGCGATAAAGAGGGGGCAGTTCCATATTTGGGCAGTAGGTCATATTGCTGAGGGCATTGAAATTTTATCGGGTGAAAGTGCAGGAAATAATCGTGATCAAAATGGACAGTTTCCGGCTGATTCGATTTTTTCAAAAGTGGAAGCTCGGTTCAATAGAATGTATGAGTCTGCTAAAGTTACAAAGTGAAATCAATATAGAAGGGACACGCTGATTAAAGCAGCGTGTTTTTTTGTGGGAAAGACTAAATATTAGCCCTTTTTAAGCTAAATAATTGAAAAGTTTGCTAGTATGGCTAAAATTTCTTAACTACTAAATATTAATGTAAACAGTTAGTTTAGGGTACAAATGTACCCTAAACTTTTAAAAATAATAACTACAAGCAGCTAAGAAAAGTTTAAAACAGGACAAAAAGAAAACAACTATATTGTAAAAGTAAGAAAATTCTTTAATTTTAAATAATTCGAAGGATAAACCGAACGTACAATCGAATACTAACTATATCTAGAACAGGAGGGACGTGGAGAGGATGCCTTATGGATTTATCAAACACATTGAGAACAGGGGTTATAGTTCGGAAACCGTTAAAAGTTATCAAAGAGTGTGTGAACAGTTTTTTCTCTTTATAAAGAATACCTATCTAGCTAATAAGGAGCCTTTCCAAATTTCTCCTACTGATATAAAAAATTATTTAGAAGAACAACTAGACAAGGAAAAGAGTATTTCTACTATAAATAAAGAATTGGCCATTTTAAAGACATTATTTAATTTCCTCTGGGAAATCGACAAAGTACCAGTTGATCCAGCTGTTAAGCTGAAAAGGTTCAAGAATACAGACGATTTAAAGATTGAAGTTCCCTATCAACAAATATTGGAAATCCTTAACAAAACATTTCATAACCAAAGCTATTCACCATTGCGAAAAGCCATCTTTCTTTTAGCCACAAAGGGATTAAAAACAGCGGACTTCCGTTTCAAAAAAGATGATGTTTTGATTGCTGAAAATAAGGTTGAAATCAAACTGAAAAACCGCACAATTTACCTTGAAGAGGAAGAGGCGACCTATTTCAAATCGTATTTTGATGAAACGATGCTTAATGGGAGTGAGTATGTTTTTGTCACAAAGCAGCATGGGGAGGAAACAGGTGGTCCAGTCCAAGTCATGTCCATCCTTCATCATTTACGCACCATTTCAAAGGATTACTTACAGGAGGGAGCTCAAGCCCTCACTCTCATTTCGATTCGGAGGGCCTTAGCTTATTATTTGTACGCCAGTAAAGACCCAATTCAAATGATAGCGAAAGAGCTAGGTATTGAAGAGATCTCTGCATCAAATTACCTTAAACAAATAACCGAAGCGCTGCAGTCTCAAAATTACGTGGTAGAAAGGTGAGAAAATTAGATTATGAAAGTCATTTCACTATGTCCGAGTAATACGGAAATCATCGAATACTTAGGTTTAACACATCTGTTAGTGGGGGTGGATGATTACTCAGATTGGCCTACCTCCATTGCTAACTTGCCTAAATTGGGACCTGATTTATCAATCAACATGGATCTTGTTGAAAAATTAAAACCAGATCTTGTCGTGGCCTCGTTAAGTGTTCCAGGAATGGAAAAGAACGTCGAAGCTTTAGTGAAAAGGGGAATCCCACATATCGTATTGAACCCTCAATCTCTATCCGATATAGAACGAGACTTAATTATTACTGCTGAAGCACTTGGAGAGGATGAGCGAGGGTTCGATGCTGCTCGAAAGTTTCGCACTCGGCTGGATGAAGTTAAAAAGAACGGGGCAAAGGTTAATTTGAGGCCGTCATTATATTGGGAGTGGTGGCCAAAACCCATTTTCACCCCAGGAAAAATCAACTGGTTAACAGAAATCTCTGAAGCAGCTGGCGCTTTAAATGTATTTGATGATGTTGATTTAGCGAGTGTTCAGACGGATTGGGAGGATGTATTGAATCGCAAACCGGATTTTATCTGTCTAGCTTGGGTTGGCGTGCGAAAGGATAAAATTAAAAAAAGTGCTATTACTAAACGACCAGGTTTTGAAAGGTTGAACTTTCCGAATGATGATCAAATCCTAATCCTTGAAGAAGAATTATACTGCCGTCCGTCACCGAGGCTCCTTGAAGGGCTTGAAAAACTGTTTAAGTTAATACATATAAGGGATTAACAGTTTTCTCCTGTGCAAAATATTTATTCATTTTTTTACTATTTCATTGTTTCAAAAAAAAAGAAGAAACAAGAAATAGTGATATAATAAATATTTATTGTGTTTTTATAAGCAAACTCAGTTTGCATAGGAGATGGATCAAATTGAAGAGTATTTATCAAAATAAATGGGCTGTCATCATTATAGCTATTTTTTGTTCATTATTGTGGGGCAGTGCTTTCCCTGTACTAAAAATAAGCTATCAAGAATTGCATATGGCCCCAGATGACACGATGGCAAAAATTGTGTTTGCTGGAATGCGTTTTCTTATAGCTGGGATAATCATTTTAGTTTTTTTATTATTTACAAATCGTAATAAATTGGTTGTAAGACGCTCACAAATCCTTGTATTGGTTGTGTTCGGTATTATTCAGACCGCTATACAGTATTTTTTCTTTTATAATGGACTGGCGAAAGTATCTGGGATGCAAGGATCTATTTTGACCTCAACCGGAACATTTCTGGCTGTGTTTTTGGCACATTTTTACTACAAGGACGACAAAATGAATGGGAAGAAAGCCATTGGAATTTTGGCTGGAATTACGGGGATTATTGTTGCCAATTGGGGACAGGAATTCCAGTTTCAATTTCAGTGGACCGGGGAAGGGTATATGATTCTTTCTGCGCTTACCAGTGCGATTACAACGATTATGGCAAAAGAGTTAGCAACTGATATTGATCCCATTACACTCACAGGGTGGCAGTTAACAATAGGGTCTATCTTGTTACTTATCATTGGATTGCCCCAGTTGGGTCCTCATTCCTTAACTTTCACTCCATTTAGTTTAGGATTACTAATATATGCAGCAGTGATTTCTTCGGTGGCATTTGCGATGTGGTTTTCAATTTTGAAATATAATAAAGCTGGTGAAATGAGCATATATAATTTTTTAACACCTGTATTTGGTGCGTTTTTATCGGCGATGTTTATTCCTGGTGAAAGATTGAATTTATATATTTTAGCTGCGATTGCTTTGGTTGCAATTGGTATTATAGCGATTAATTATAATGGACGGGAAAAGAAAGCAATCGCTAGTAGAATCAGCAGGAAAATTAGTTAATTCGGTTTTCAGAGCGAAAAAAGAAGGTCAACCGGTTGTGAAAATGTAGTTTAACTTCTATCAGAGGGAGGATCCCCTCTGATTTTTCTTTGGCCTAAATATAGGAGCATGAAACTAGATCTATAAAAATATAATTGAAAGGGATAATCAACCGTGTTTGATATAAAAATGATTATATAAATTTTCGAAGTCTAATTGGGTGGTGATAAGGTAATGGCTGAAATTAGTGTAGACCCTTATTTATATGTTCGTACAGCGAAAAATCCTGTATACAACCCAAATGGAAAAAAGATAAGCTTTCTATCTGATTTTACGGGGACAGTACAGGTTTGGGAGCTTGATCGAAGGGATGGTTGGCCTGCACAAGCCTCTTTTACAAAAGAAGATATTACCTTTATTAAATATATTGATGGCACATCGGATCTGATTATTGGAATGGATGCTGCTGGAGATGAAAGGGTGCAATTGTGTCTATTAAAGGAGAATGGTGAACTGATCGCCCTAACCAACTCCCCAGAACATGTTCATTTGTACGGTGGAAGCTCTCCTAATGGAAAATGGATTGCTTGGTCTAGCAATCGCCGAAATCAAGCCTTTTTTGACATATACATTCAAAATATCGAAACACTAGAAATTCGACTCGTTTTTACCCAAGATGGGACCTTTTCAGTAGTGAAGTGGTTTCCTGATGGAAATTCTTTGTTAATTAAACAAACAAAATCTCTCCTTGATCATGTATTAGGTGCATTGTCTCTTTTAACTGGTGATGTAAACTGGATAACAGAACATATTGGTGAAGCAAGTTTTAAAGATGTTCATTTTAATAATGATGGAGACCATATTTATTTATTAACCAATAAAGACCGGGAATTCTTTGGACTCGCATTCATTCATTTAGCTACTAAACATTTCACATGGTTGGAGCGAGGTGAGTGGGATTATGAGGGGCTAGCAATGAATAAGAGAAAAAACAAATTAGCTTACACAATTAACGAAGGGGGGATATCCAAAGGCTACCTATTAGACTTGAATCTAAGCACACTTTATGCATGGGAAACACCAATGGGTGTAATCACCAATCTCAAATTTTCACCAGATGATCAAAAGTTAGTTTATGTATTTAACGGGCCAGCACATCCATCTGATTTATGGGAGCTGGATCTTACGACTATCCTCGCAGAACGACTTACATACGTCTCTCGCACCCCAATACTGGAGAAAAAACTAATTGAACCTGAATTAATATCTTACCAATCGTTTGACAATCTTAAAATACCCGCCTTTTACTACAGGCCTAAAGATGCGACTGGCGAAATTCCTGTTGTAATATATATTCATGGGGGCCCGGAAAGTCAAAGTCGTGCGGTTTACAACCCATTGGTGCAGTATTTTCTAAGTGTTGGTTATGCGGTGGTAGCTCCAAATGTTCGCGGTAGTGCAGGTTATGGAAAAACGTACACACATCTTGATGATGCTAAGAAACGTATGGACGCTGTAAAAGATCTTATTTTTTTAGTGGAATGGCTAAAAGAAAATGGAAAAGTAGATGCTGCAAAGATAGCAGTCATGGGAGGTAGTTACGGTGGATTTATGGTTCTTGCTGCGATAAGCCACTATCCAAATTTGTGGGCTGCAGCGATCGATATCGTTGGAATTTCTAGTTTTAGAACGTTCCTAAAAACGACAGTTCCTTGGCGGAAAAAGCTAAGAGAGGCTGAATATGGAACCATTGAAAAAGAAGGAGATTTTTTTGATCAAATAGATCCTTTGAATCATGCCGATAAAATCACATCTCCAATTATGGTTCTTCACGGAAAAAACGACCCGAGAGTCCCGATTGAGGAATCTGAGCAAATTGTAAATAAACTAAAGAAACGAAATCATCCAGTTACGTATATTCGTGTTGAAGATGAGGGTCATTCGTTGGTAAAACTTAAGAATAAGATTAGTGCTTATTCAAAGTTTGCTGATTTTCTTAAACAGTATATTGGGAAGAAATAATATACATTTAAAACATTACAGCTTAAATTGTCTTAGGTAGTTCGGAAATTTATTAATTGAAGGAACAGAACTACAAAACCACTGATTAAAGTCAGGGGTTTTGTAGTATTTTTTTTTGAAGTTTTTAGATGCACAATGGAGCAGCGACATTAAACAATAGCCGTACCGTATTGTTAAGGTTTATTTCAAGTTTACATAATATCTATTATAGGAAGTTGGATTAAATAATTAAAAACCATCTCATTACCTGAGTATACTTAAGATAGTGAGACGAAAATTAAAATTTTGGACTTCTTAAGATTATGTTTATTTACGGCTGTCAGACTTAAGTATCGAAAATTTTATGAAATCCTTGTTATTTTTTTATCTTTTTACATTAAATTAGTTTTTAATGGTAAATGGCAATCCAGACCTTTTTATAATGATTCAATTAATATGTTTATTAATTAGGCTCTTTGTTTACATAATCATATTATGTAATTGTTTTCATTAATTGTTTAGCCATCACATTTAATTTCATCATTTTATTTCAAACTCTGGTTATTCCATACCTTTGTTGTAGTCCGTTTCATATGGTCATAAATAGTACTTTGCATTATTTTAACAGCTCTTGCTATTTCTTTAGGTAATTGATAAATTTTGGACTGAAGCCGATTTTGTGCTGCTCCTCCACTATCTCGTTTGCTACCTATATAGTAAGCACAATGGCAAGAATATATACAAAGAGTTGAATCCTAATAACAAAAAGTGGCTCAACTACATGAGTCACTTTTTGTTATTTCTAAAACTTGATCCCTTATCACTTTCAACTAAATTGCGAGGTAATCATCCGCCATCTAACTAACAGAAAAATGATCATGGACCTATCTATTCACTGAGTTTTAGTAAGATAGGAACTATTGGCTATTTTCACAAGGTAATTTCCATATTCATTTTTCATCAACGGTTTAGCCAAAGACAGCAGATCTTCCTCAGTAATTGAGTCCATTCTAAGAAGGTTCAATTTCGAGAAAAAATAAAAGGATACTGAGGCTACTAATTGGCCTTGAGATCAAACATCAGCTACAAAAGGCAGCTAACAGCATCCCTCGGACACACAACTCTTTTACAATAAAAAATTGTACTAGCCTTATATATATATATTTTAAATTACAGTAAATGGAATCGGTCATATGCTTCAGTATAAAAGAAATTGATAAAAATAATAAAAAAGCCCACCCGTAAATTCGAGAATAGGCTCAATTTAATATCGTAATGATAAGACCCTATAACCAAGATTTGAAAATTCACTATCATTGTCCATGAATAGTTAATGATGGTTCACCTCTAAAACCTTTGCCTTCTGAAGTGTCCAATTTCCATTTACCCAGGAATAGTAGGATTCTACAAAAGCAATGGTGTCTGTCTTTCCAATCCCACTGATGATTTGTACCCCTTTTAACCCCATTTCATTCTCATGGACTTGAGTTTGATTAAACCCGCCATACGGGCGGATCACTAGTTCAGTTGGTTCATTTACTTTTCCATTTCGATAAATTCCTAATGAATCATAATTTTCTTTCCTTGAATTTAGCTTTAACATATAATACATTTTTGTTTCTTGAATGGTTATTTTAGCTTTGTACCCATTCGAAAATTGCCCTTGAATGGTTGGTAACTCAGGTACACTCCACTCTTTAAATATAGAATCCTTAAATGAAAATAGCTGATGTTCCATTGTTCCCCCTTTTGCAAATCGAACAAATATCTCTTTTACACCATCATTATTAAAATCAACCAAAACCAATTTAGGATTTTGACCATTCCTAAGATTTATCTCCTGGGTTTTTCCGTTAGAAAGCTTTAGAGATATAATTGTTTTTTTACTATTATTTCCATGTTTTCGGATGGAGTATTCCTTTAGTGTTACCTCATCCTTTACACCATCCCCGGTAATATCTGCTTTCTTTACCAACATCTTTGATTTATTCGGTTTTGCTTCAACCGTAATCGCTGCCAATGTTATTAATAAGAATGCAACACAGATAATAACTAGTTTTTTTTTCATCAAGCCATCTCCTGAGTATTTATTCCATACTAGTATGACCAATACAATGAAAATGATGTAATAAAGGAGACAATTTACTGTCATTAATAAAAAAAAGGACGATTCCCCTTTTTATGGGAATCAGTCCATTAATAATTTATTATTATTTTATTCTATTCCTCTGGATTTTCAATCACCCAAATTTCTACTGTTTTGCCACTTTCGCTTTCATCCAATAAAAATGAACCATTAGAATAACGGTCATTATTGCGGATACTTGCAGCATTTATGCTTTCAATCGTTCCCTTTTCGGATTGAATATAAATGTCGTCCTTATCTTGAACAAGGACAAAACCAATAACTCGGTGAGGGTTCGATTTAAGTTCTCGCAATTGGACAAGACCACGTTTTGCCCGCGTAGCACGCTCAAATTCAGAAAGCTTCATTTTTTTCACAGCACCTCGTTGGGTTGCAATGACAATGGCTCTTTTTTCTGTTGTTGACAAAATTTTGCCACTTATCACAAAATCGTTGTCCTTTAAGTTTATTCCTTTTACACCAGCGGCTCGAGCTCCGACAATGCTGACTTCTTCTTCACTAAACCATAGTGCATAACCATAATGAGTCATTAAAAATAAATCATTTTTCCCATCAGTTATATAAACATCAATCACCTGGTCATGATCTTTTAAATTAATTGCAGTAAGCGGTTTTGAGTATCGTTGTGCTTTATATTGAATTAACTCTGTTTTTTTGACCATGCCATTTTTTGTTACGAACAATAAATATTGATTAGTATTGAAGTCCTCAATCGGAATCGCTTTTATAATAGATTCATCACGATCTATCGGAATAATATTAGCAATATGCTGTCCGAGGTCTTTCCAACGGATATCCGGCAATTCATGGACAGGACAAAATAAATAATTTCCCTTATTTGTAAAAAGTAAAAGAACATCAGTTGTGTTCACATCTAACCTAGCAAGTAAGCGATCTGAATCCTTCATTGCTAGGTCCTGCCCATTTGATGCTGCGTAAGAACGTTGGCTTGTCCGTTTCACATAACCTTGTCTTGTTACAGTTACTATGACGTCCTCATTGGCAATCAAAACTTCAAGGTTTATTTTGATTTCTTCAATTTCCGCTTGGACCACTGATCGCCTTTCATCGGCGAATTTCTTTTTCACTTCTTTTAAATCTTTTTTAATCACATTCAAAAGGTTTTGCTCACTGTTTAAAATAGAAGTCAATTCATCTATCTTTTTTGCAAGTTCTTCCGCTTCCTTTTGCAAAGCAGTAATATCCGTATTAGTTAAACGATATAACTGTAAGGATACAATCGCTTCTGCTTGAGCTTCGGAAAATTGAAATCTAGCAATTAAATTATCCTTGGCGTCTCTTTTGTCTTTAGAAGCCCTAATGGTTGTTATGACTTCATCTAGAATTGACAGTGCCTTCATTAATCCTTCAACAATATGTTGACGTTCATTTGCTTTTCTTAACTCATAATTAGATCTTCTCGTAATAACTTCCTTCTGATGGTCAATATAGGCAGATAGTAGTTGCTTAATACCCATTAGTACTGGTCGCTTGTTAAAGATTGCGACCATATTAAAATTATAAGTGACCTGCAGATCACTATTTTTATATAAATAATTTAGGACACCTTCAGCATCCACATCTTTTTTCAATTCGATTACAATTCTTAAACCAGTGCGATCAGTTTCATCGCGTACTTCAGATATTCCCTCAAGTTTTCGGTCAAGTCGGAATTCATCCATTTTTTTTACTAAATTAGCTTTATTCACTTCAAATGGGATTTCGGTAATCACGATTTGTTGTTTTCCACCACGAACATCCTCAATTTCTGCTTTTCCACGAATAATGATTTTACCTTTACCTGTTTCATATGCTTTTTTAATTCCGTCAACGCCTTGGATAATCCCACCTGTAGGGAAATCAGGACCTTTCATAACGGTCATTAATTCTTCAACAGAAACATCAGGTTTGTTCATTTTCATAATAACAGCATCAATCACTTCACCAAGGTGGTGCGGTGGAATTTCAGTTGCGTAACCTGCCGATATCCCAGTAGAACCATTAACCAGAAGGTTTGGAAACATTGCTGGGAGTACGGTTGGTTCATTTGAGGTGTCATCAAAGTTTGGAATAAAATCAACTGTTTCTTTTTCAATATCCCTTAATAACTCAGCAGAAATGGCAGATAGCCTTGCTTCTGTATAACGCATCGCAGCAGGAGGGTCCCCATCCATACTTCCGTTATTCCCGTGCATTTCAACCAGATAATTTCGCACTTTCCAATCCTGACTCATTCGGACCATTGCCTCGTAAACAGAAGAATCACCATGAGGATGATAGTTACCGATTACGTTTCCAACCGTTTTTGCTGATTTACGAAATCCCTTTTCGTGTGTATTACCTTCTACATGCATGGCATATAAAATCCTTCTTTGCACAGGTTTTAACCCATCACGCGCATCAGGCAAAGCTCGTTCTTGGATAATATATTTACTATAGCGACCAAATCGGTCACCCATAACATCTTCAAGAGGAAGATCGCGGAATTTTTCTACTAAACTCATGCCTCAGTATCCTCCCCTGCAACACTAATATTCTCATTTTCAAGGATATTTCCATCTTCTTGTAACCCAAACTCAACATTGGCTTCAATCCACTTTCGCCGAGGCTCTACCTTATCACCCATCAGCGTGGTAACACGACGTTCAGCTCGAGCGATATCATCGATACGGACGCGGATTAATGTTCGAGTGTCGGGATTCATGGTTGTATCCCATAACTGATCAGCATTCATTTCGCCTAGCCCTTTATAACGTTGAAGGATATATCCTTTTCCAACTTTTTTAATGGCAGCTTGAAGATCATCATCGCTCCAAGAGTACTCAATTACTTCTTTTTTTCCAGTTCCTTTACTAACCTTATACAAAGGTGGAAGAGCAATAAAGACCTTTCCAGATTCAATCAAGGGCTTCATATATCTGTAAAAGAAAGTTAATAGCAAAACTTGAATATGAGCCCCATCAGTGTCTGCATCAGTCATAATAACAACTTTATCATAATTGATATCTTCGACACTAAAGTCCGATCCTACACCACCGCCAATCGCATGGATGATCGTGTTTATTTCTTCATTCTTAAATATATCGGAAAGCTTTGCTTTTTCAGTGTTAATTACTTTTCCTCTTAACGGAAGTACTGCTTGGAAACGGCGGTCACGACCTTGTTTAGCTGAACCACCGGCAGAATCTCCCTCCACTAAATAAAGCTCATTTCGTTGGGGATTTCGGGACTGAGCTGGGGTTAATTTCCCTGACAGAACAGCATCTGAACGTTTCCGCTTTTTCCCGCTTCTTGCATCTTCGCGTGCCTTACGGGCTGCTTCTCTTGCTTGGTAGGCTTTTATCGATTTTTTTATGAGTAAGGAACTAATATCAGGGTTTTCTTCTAAAAAATAAGAAAGATGTTCAGATACGACGGAATCGACTGCGGAACGAGCTTCACTAGTGCCAAGCTTTCCTTTTGTTTGTCCTTCAAACTGTAGAAGATCCTCAGGAATCCGCACTGAAATTACTGCCGCTAACCCCTCGCGAATATCGGCTCCTTCAAGGTTTTTATCTTTTTCTTTTATTAAACTTACCTTACGGGCATAGTCGTTGAAGACCCGTGTCATTGCTGACCTGCAACCTGCTTCATGGGTTCCACCGTCTTTTGTACGGACATTATTGACAAAGGATAGGACATTTTCTGAATAACCGTCATTAAATTGGAAGGAGAAATCCACCTCAATTCCGATTTGTTCACCTTCAATGTTTACAACTGGTTGAAGAACATCCTTTTCCTCGTTTAAATATTCAACAAAGGCTTCAATGCCATTTTCGTAATGAAAAACATCCTGAACATCATTTCGATCGTCAATCATTTCAATTTTCAAGCCTTTAAGTAAAAAGGCCGATTCACGTAAACGTTCACACAACGTTTCATAATTATAAGTAGTTGCTGAAAAGATGGTAGGATCCGGTTTAAAATGAATCGTTGTCCCTGTCTGATTGGTCTTGCCAATTTTCTCTAAAGTCGTTACAGGCTTCCCACCATTTTCAAAGCGCTGCTCATATACAAAGGAATCACGTTTTATCGTGACAACGAGCCATTCTGACAAAGCATTTACAACAGAAGCACCAACACCGTGTAAGCCTCCGCTTGTTTTGTACCCGCCTTGACCAAATTTCCCACCTGCGTGGAGAATGGTTAATATCACTTCTGGAGTAGGTTTTCCGAGTTTATGCATACCTGTAGGCATTCCTCGCCCTTTATCTTGAACACTTATTGAATTATCTTTATGAATTTTAACAATAATATGATTTCCAAAGCCTGATAAAGCTTCATCTACCGAGTTATCAACTATTTCATAAACTAAATGGTGTAGACCGCGGGCATCGGTGCTACCTATATACATACCAGGCCGTTTTCTAACAGCCTCTAGGCCTTCGAGCACCTGAATGGCGTCATCATTGTAATCAAATACTTGCTGGTTTCTTGCCACGAACATACCCCTTTCATCCATACAACACAACAAATCAAATCTATTTCTATGTTGTCAAACTTTGTTTAATTATTCGTCTAATGAATGGCATATTCCTTTTCGGTTCTGTAAATATCTATTCTTTCAGAACGAACGTTTGGATTATCATATCTTACCATATTTTTTATAGACGTCTATGCTTTATTGTATCTATTTATTTCATTTTGGCAAACCGTTCCTTGATTTGCTCACGAATTTGTAGAAATTACATAGTTGGGAAATGAATATCTATTATGGTGATTTATTCAAAAGCGGGGCAAAAAAAACAAAGTAGCATGAGGATGTCCCATGCTACGAAATTTCTCTATTTTGTTAAGGCATGTTCAACCTTAATGCAACGGTCCATAATAACAGTGTATCCCTTTTTCTTTAAAAAGTCATATGCTTCTTCATTCTCTACCCCAAGCTGTGCCCAAAACACATCAGCATCAATTTCGTCAAAATCCTTTGCAATTTCAGGTAAAAATTCTGAACGACGGAAAATATTGACGATATCAATATGTCCTTCAATATCACTCAACTTGGAAACTGCCTTTACACCAAGGACTTCAGTAAATTGAGGATTAACTGGAATAATTTCATATCCAGCATCTTTCATTGCTTTTGAGACCATGTAAGAAGTTCGGTCCGGTTTGTCACTTATTCCCACAACTGCAATTCGCTTCGCTTTTTTTAAAATAGACCCTATTTCTTCTCGGCTTGGATTTTCGATTGACATGTTAAGCCACCCCTTTAACATTTTAATTATTATTCTACCGCTTTTATCAGATATATTCCTACTAATTTGCTTTGAAAAAGGGGTAATGTGCTGATATATTAATATTTGTTGTACCAATTCTCAATTTTTATTAAGCTAAATGGTTATTATTTTGAAGCTTCAAGATCATCTAATATTTGAAGGGCCGTCCAGGCTGCTGGAGCTGCGAAGTAGCGGGACCAGCTTGCGATACCCGCAAGATTATATTTACTAGTTAATTCCGCACGTTTTTTTAAAGACACTTCATCTTCAAGCCAAACCTTATAGGTTGCCTTATCTTCTTCAGAATAAAATTCCGCATAGTTTTGGCCACTAGCCTCATCATAAACAGGTGTAAGCTGATGTTCAATAATCCACTCACTGATAGCAGACATGGACTTTGATTTTGAGGATACTTTGGTTTTCCTATCCTCCCCCGTTTCTTCCTTCCACAACCTCGTGTACAGTGGAACACCAAGTATGAGTTTTTGATTGGGAACTTCTTTTAATAAGCTTTGAAGGTTCTGTTCCACCCAAGGAAGGCTCGCAACACTACCTGCTACGGGAGAACTACCCCAATGCTCATCGTAAGCCATCACGACCATATAATCGACGATTTCAGATAGTTTTCCTCTTTCATAAAAAGCAGACCAATTCCCGCTTGTTGAAATAAAAGTAATATCCATTGATACATTTATTCCAGCCTCGTGAAAATGTGGTGTTGCTTCACGAATAAACTGAGTTACAAGTGGTCCATCCTCGTTCCGAACATTCTCAAAATCAATATTGTAACCATCCAGTTGATACATCTGACTAAAATGAATCAATTGGCGAATGATGGTTTGTCTTGTTTCAAAATCGCTTAACGCTTCATGGGTAAGATCAGGGTTAAAATCATTCGAAAAAAGGCCCCAGACCTGATAACCACGCCCTTTTGCCCATTTAACATAATCAAGTGATGCAAGATTGTGAACCGTTCCGTCTGCACTCCCCAGTTTAAACCATGTTGGAGAGACAATGTTCACTCCAGGCATATCTGGAATTGTGGTTGTGTTTGGATTTTTTGTGTACACCGCTTCCCAAGTAAGCTGAATAGGACCATTTATCACTGGGGGATTTGCATTTGCAACATTTTGTTTGACAGTAACTTTTTCCGGATCCCCTTGAGGTTTCACTAATTTTTTATTAAGATAACCTGCAGAACCGTCTTCTTTTCTCACAAAATAGTAATCTCCTTTCTCACCTTCAATGAAGATTGGTTCATTTTTGGTGGTCTGAGCTGAATAGGGAGATTGCAAATTTAAGTTTACTCGTAAACGTAACTTTTCTTCGTTAACCTCTTTCCCTATCACGATACCACGTGAACGTTTTTCCCCATCTTTTTGAATTAGGATCGCGTGACTTCCCTCAAGAATGGTCGAACGGATCGGATAAAAAGGCAAAATCGTATCGAGCGAAATATAATATTCTCTACCCTTCCTTTTTATGGGGGGGATTTCTAAATTTACAGGCTTTTGATTGATAAAATAAGTCAGTGATTCTGATGGCATTTGGATCACTTTGTCTTTTGTCGTAATAATAATGGAATGTGATTTTTCATCAAACAAAATACTGTCATCCATCGATTTCAAGAAGTTAAATGGGACGTAAATCGTCTCCCCCTCAATCAGAGCATTTCCTTCTTGCTTTCCTAAAAATAAAATTGGGTTATCACCTTTAAAATAGGCCACTTTTTTCGATGACGCAAATGGATATAAGAATAGCAGAATGCTAGATATTACTAAAAATAACCCCAAAATGATTCCCCACACTAGTCTTGCTGTCGGTATGGGTTTTTGTTTATGATATTCAATTCTAGCCAGAACATTTCCTCCTTCCACAAAATCAATGATTCTAATCAAACCAAGAATCGAGTATAATTCGCATGAACAGTTTTCCTCACGTAAATTGTCCAAATAGGCGATTTAGATTATATTTTATTTTATCAGACGAAAATAATTAAAAAAAGCAAGACTAAAGGATTATTAAAAAGCGATGGATTCATCATGGAGTTTTATAAAAATAATGGTACAATGGTAAAATGACTTAAGTTTGAAGGAGAAGTTTTCATGGCAATTAATATTTTAATTATAGTTATCGCATATTTACTTGGATCCATACCTTCAGGACTAATTGTCGGGAAGGTTTTTTACGGAATTGACATTCGTGAGCATGGTAGTGGAAATTTAGGCGGAACAAATACATTTAGGACACTGGGAAAAAAAGCAGGAATCGCTGTAACGTTAGCAGACATATTAAAGGGTACACTTGCTGTATTTTTAGCAAAATGGTTCGGTAATGATTTACATCCTTTAATAGCTGGGGTTGTGGCAGTAATTGGTCATATGTATCCCCTTTTCGCAGGTTTTAGAGGAGGAAAGGCGGTTGCCACTTCTGCAGGAATATTATTAGGATACACTCCGTTGATGTTTCTTATATTATTTCTTATCTTTATGTTAAGTCTATATGTTACAAAATATGTTTCTCTAGCTTCAATGCTTGCGGCGGTTGGATCACTTACTTACGCTTTTATTGTTGGTGACAATGCCCTTATCATGGTTGTAGCGGTCCTATCAGCCTTTGTCTTTTATCGACATCGAGCTAACATCAAACGGATTATGAATAAAACCGAACCTAAAATTAAATGGCTTTAAAAAGAACCTTAAATACAGGTTCTTTTTTTATTTTGTTGTAAAAAAAATGAAAATTTTCTGTGGATTCTTGTCTATAAATGGTTTATTTTGGTATGATGAAACCATGTCGGTGTGATTTAAGTCGCAGTTAACGGAAAGGGATTTTCAAAAATCGACATATTCTTATCTGTTTTGAGTATATAGATTAATAGAAACATAAATCTAACTGGCTTATATACCAGTAATAAATAAGGATGGTTGGTAATGCAAATGGATAATTCCCTTTTAGAACGAATGCCTTTTCCTTACTTTATCATTAATGCTGATTTACAAATTTTGTTCTCCTCCAAATCAGCAAAACGAATATTTTCATCCCCTGCTTCTTTAAGCGAATTAATTTCCACATCCCAGGCCGATGAACTAAGGGAGTTTCTTAACTCAAAAAGCGAAACCACTTGCTTGGAACTGAAAATGACTGGTAGAACTGAACAATTTGAAGTGTTTCATACCTATAAACTGATTTCAAGTGATGGCTCTATCCATTTATTCTGTGTTCCGAATGGGTCAGATCAATCAGAAATTCAAAACATGTTAGATCATGTTGAAAACAAAATATCCAGTATTAATGGTGAGTTATTGACGAACAAACAAAACTTTGACCAAACCGTGTTTCAAATAAAGGAAGCGGCCATTCTTTCAGACCAGCTTGCGACTATAGGACAGCTTGCTGCAGGAATTGCTCATGAAATCCGTAATCCCCTAACAACGGTAAAGGGATTTATTCAATTAATTCAGCCTTATTTGGCTGAAATTGGGAAAGAAGAGTATGCAGTCATCGCATTGGATGAAATTGAACGTGCAAATGACATCATTTATGAATTTTTAAATGCTGCTAAACCACAACAAAATAAGAAAAAACTGATTTACGTAAATAAACTGATAAGCGATATTATGATTTTGTTTGAAAGTGAAGCTATTTTTCGCAATCTAGAAATTGAAACGGTTTATGAGTGTGAAAATGAAAAGTTATATATAGATATTAAACAAATCAAGCAGGTCCTAGTAAATATTATCAAAAATGCGATTGAAGCAATCGATGAGAGTCAAAACAACTTAAAGGGCAACATACGAATTCAAACAAAAAATATAAATGGGAATGCCGTTATTTTAATCGTGGATAATGGAATCGGGATGAAAAAAGAAACCATTGATCAATTGTTTAAGCCGTTTTTTTCTACAAAAGAAACTGGGACTGGAATTGGATTAACAGTGTGCAAAAAAATAATTGAGGACCATGGTGGAAATATTTTTGTTTCAAGTACACCCAATCATGGTACTTCCTTTCAAATTGAATTACCAATATATGAAAACAATTTCTAAGTTAAACCAAGAAAGAGCTAAATCTATGGAAACAAATAAGGATTCATGAATTTGTCAAAAAATAACATCCATTCCTTCCAATCAGACGATAAAATAAAGATAAACAACTGAGGAGGATGTTATTTATGAAAAGTTCTAAAATAGTTCAGGATGACTTCGTCTTTTCTACGACTGCAACTGGTATTGACAATCCAACTGATGAATTTTTATTAGAACTGTTTGATTATTCACCAGACCTGTCTTGTGATGGCATCCCTAAAAAGGTGATTAAAAACTTTGATGAACTGATTGAATTTTTTGAAGCCATTGATTAGATTTTGGATCATGATCATTCTAAAAAAACGCATAAGGGTTGAATTCACTCTAATAAGTCGTGGTAGGTTGATAACCAAACGACATATTTTGTGGATTCAACCCTATTTTTTTAAATATCTTGGAAAGATTATCCTTTAAACAGCTTAAACTTTCCGTTCCCATACACATCTTTGACATAATCTAATTTGGTTTGTTCAAAATATACAAGATCTCTTTTTTGGATAATATATTGGATATTTTTATATACAATTATTTCATCATCGGTTATAGGCTGCTCCTCCAGAGACAGCTTTAGCTGTGGGCTACCTCAACCTATTCCTATGCTTAATCTTACATAAAGCTTTTCGTCTGGGGATCTTCTTTCTTTTTCCAGTGCTTTATCAATTAGGCAATGTGCCCTGCTGGTTACGTTGAGCATTTATATTCTCTCCTAACATATATTTATATCTATAAAGAATTACTTTTAATCATGCACTCCATTCCGCTATTAAATGTATTATAGTTAGTTTAGGATTGATTGTTTATTAATTTGCTCAAATTTAATTCTTTAATCTGAGGAGAATTTCATGAAAAACAGAAGAGTAAAGATAGGTGTAATCCTATTTATTGGACTCATTATATTTGCCGGGTATTACTTTCTACAAATAAACAAACAAATATTAACAGATAAAGATAAACAAGTTAAGGTGGGGTACCAACCTTTTCGCACAGTGAATACCATCGAAAAACACATGAATGAAACAGCTACAATCGGAGCAATCGGCGATATTCTCATTCATGATTGGGTGTACGAGGATGCTAAGACCGAAAGTACATATGACTTTAAACCAATGTTAGCCAACATAAAGGGACTTATGCAAAAGCCGGACCTACTAACTGCCAATCAAGAAACTATTCTTGGCGGGGTCGAAATGGGATTATCCAGTTATCCGACCTTTAACAGCCCCCAGCAGGTTGGAGATGCCTTTATTGACGCTGGTGTTGATATCGTTTCTACTGCCAATAATCATAGTCTAGATAAGGGTGAAAAAGGAATATTAGCTGAAATCGATTACTTTAATCGGGTAGGGCTCCCTTATGTTGGGGCATTTATAAATAGTCAAGACCAACAAACATTAAGAGTTAAAAATGTAAATGGAATTAAACTAGCGTTTCTGTCCTATACATATGGTACAAATGGGATTCCTATTCCAAGTGGGAAAGATTACTTAGTCAATATCATAGATAAAGAAAAAATGAAGACTGAAATTCAGCGTGCAAAAAAAACAGCTGATGTCGTGATCATGAGTATCCATTGGGGCACTGAGTACCAACGGATTCCATCCCTTCAACAAAAGGAACTTGCTCAATACCTAGTAAATGAAGGTGTGGATATCATCTTTGGGTCCCATCCCCATATTCTTCAACCAATGGAGTGGCTGACTGACAAGAATGGTCACAAGTCGTTTGTTTTTTATTCACTTGGCAACTTTTTATCGGGGCAGATGCATGATTATAAAGATATCGGTGGGCTAGCAACCATTACTATCAAAAAAAGTGTAGGAAAATCAGGAGTTAAGATCAGCTTAGAAAACCCAACATTTACCCCAACCTATGTATCGAATCAAAAGTTACAAAACTATCGGGTCGTTCCTCTCAAAGACGCTGGTGCTTACGGTTTAATTGATGCAACCAGTAAATACGATGAAATCATGACCCAAATGACACAATGGCTCCAATAAGCGTGGTCCCTTATTTTAATCGCTTAATATTGATAAAGTGCAATCCCCTATTTCTTAACGATTAGTGGCAAAAGTTTTACGGAAAAACGAATTTAATATTTATCACGCTGGAAATACTATTTAAGTCATCGACAGTCCTATCATCCTTTTTTATAATAAAGACATACCGAAGGAGGGAGTTTTTCAGAATGAAAATCCATATTAGCAATGAAGCAGCAGACTGGTACAAGGATGAGTTGGTCCTAAAAAACGGAGATTTTGTTCGTTTTTTCGCCCGTTATGGAGGATTTAGCACAGTTCAACAAGGATTTTCTCTTGGTCTTTCCAATGAACAACCGGAGGATGTCGGTGTAAAACTAGAAATGAATGGGGTTACCTATTTTATCGAAGATAGAGACCTATGGTATTTTGATGAAAATGACCTTTATATAGATTTTAATGCGAAATACTTAGAACCTGAATTTCGTATTTCAAAATAATAGATAAGCAGGCGCAATTAACGCCTGCTTTTTTTCTTTTTATAACAACTTTCGTGTCTATTCGCTACCAAATAAGGTGGGTTAATCCTTCTTTGCTTAATATATCAACCTGCTTTTCACCAAGTAAATCAAAATGAGGGTAGGATTTATTCCGTCCATCGATCCATTCTGGTTTAAGGTCATATTGACTTCCCCATGCGATTAATTTATTCACATCGCTGCAGCCTACTTTTGTCACCGTTTTACAATTTGGAAAGCGGTCATCAACCCAGTAATGGGTAATAAACGCTATCTGCCCTTCAGTAACTTTCCGTTTCCACTCGTGAAGCTCATATTTCCTGATTCCAAATGCCATGTTTTCACCCCTTCATTATGCTAGAGCAGGGTCCTTCTTTGCTTTTGCGTACGCTTCATGCCACTCAGGGTAAGAACGTTTGATAGAGATTGGACGAAAGGATTCCTTTTTAACGCAAACATGCTGGGATTGACCTGTTACAGCAAGCTCGCCTTCTCCTGTATAAATTTCATAACCATATGTAACCCGAAACCCGTCATATTTTTCTATCCATGTGTTGATAGTAGCTGATTCCCCATATCGAAGGGGTTTTTTATAAGAAACAGAGATGTCAATGACTGGTGAAATAACTCCGTCTTTTTCCATTTCGGCATAATTAAAACCCAAGTCTTTAATTAGTTTGGTACGCCCCAGTTCCATCCAAACGAGGTAGTTGGCATGATAAACAACCCCCATTTGGTCTGTCTCGGCATAGCGCACCTCAACTTCTTTATTTGATACGAGCATGGTTGATTCCCCTTTTACATTTGATAGAATCAATCTTAACATATTATTTAAAAATACAAAGAAACCATGCTCACAAAGATATTGCCTCTACCTAATAAATAAGACCCATCCACAGGACAGGTCTGTTTGTAAAATTATTGGTTCCGTTGTGCCCGCGCTTCATCTTTTACTTCTGCCCTCATTGCATCAATGCTTGCCCGTCGTCTTTCATTTTTAGCTTCAACTTGCGCTTTAGCTTCAGGACTCGCAAATTCTAGCGTTTCTTCGGCCTCATCCATATTTTCAATCGTATTAACGATCATTTCTTGGAGCTTTTCAACATTATCACTGCGATCATCTGGTTTTGGTCTTTGGTTTGCCATTTTTCATCCTCCTCTTAATTAACTCGTTACGACTATAGTTTGTAACGAAACGAGAAAATTATTAGCCAAACTTGGAGAAAATCGAAAAGCGTAAGCGTCTTGCCCAGGGGCGACAGGCATAAGACGAGACGACGAGAAGGTTGTTTTTTAACCTTCTTACGGATTGGCTAATGACCCCGAGCCCCTAGACGCTGGAGCTACCTAAATTTCAAAAATTTATACTTTCTTACTTGTAAACAAAATAAAACCCACCAAGAGGCGGGCTATAATTCAAACATATATTTACTCCCCTTTTGTTTGGATGACTTGGGGATGTTGTCCAGAGCGATCCTGCATTTGCTTCCCTTTATTACCACCAAATCCTCGGGGTTGCGTACCTAAGTGTTCTGGAACAAATTGCTGACTTCTTTTCTTTTGATTACCCATTTATATCCCTCCTCAATGTTAGATTACCCATTTTTGAGGGAAACAAGGAACAAATTGCTGACTTCTTTTCTTTTGATTACCCATTTATATCCCTCCTCAATGTTAGATTACCCATTTTTGAGGGAAACAAATATGTTAAAAAATCCAAGTTTATTCAGCTTTTTCTAATCGTTTTTCTTCAATACGTGCTTCGATTTTTTCCATTGCAGCGTGATCACTTAATAATTGACGTTTATTTTCTGAAACAAGCTCTGCAAAGGAACGTTTCCGTGGTTTTCTCATCATATTCACCTTCCTTATTGTTATTCTAACAGTTATTCTTTCCGAAATCGGTTACAATTATTACAACTTTTTGAAAATTTATTTAAATTTTTTAATAGTAATAATCATAAAAACCTAATATTTAGTTTTTTGTGTTAAGAATTAGGCTCTGTTAAAGCTCAACGTTGATTTTTTGCACAATGTTGATTGGAGTGGAAGGCGCGAAGACTCCTGCGGGAGCAGCGGGACAGTTGAGACCCTGCAGGCGCTAAAGAGCCGAGGAGGCTCAACTCCCGCCCCGCGGAAAGCGAAGCGCCCGGAACGGAAATCAACAATCTAGTTTAACAGAGCCAAGAATTAAAAAAACTGTCCCATCATTCTTTTGGGACAGTTTTTGATGTGTTATTTAGTATATTTTTCGATATCTTCTAATTTCATTGATCCTATAAATTTATGTGTAATGATGCCCTTTTCATCGACAAAATAGGTGGTCGGAATCGAAACAATTTGGTAATTTTTATTAATTTCATCCTTTTCATCTAAAAGGATTGGAAAGGTTATCCCATGTTCTTTGGCAAATCCGGCAACATCATTTTTGGGGTCCATGTTTATCGCTAGGATTTCAACTTTATCTTTTGAAGCTTGATAAAATTTCTCCATTTCCGGCATTTCTGCCTTACATGGAGGGCACCAAGTTGCCCAAAAGTTCACCATAACTTTTTTTCCTTTTAAGTCAGATAATTTTACCGATTCACCTGCTAAATTTTTTAATTCAAAATCAGGAGCCTTCATTCCTTCTTCAAGCCCAGATTTTTGGCTCGTAGTCGTTTTTTGATCACTTTTATCCATTGCATGCACCATGGCGACTGCAAACAAGGCCACTAATGCTACTGCAGCAATTACTTTTTTTACCATGCTGCACCTCCTTTAATTCTTTCTTAATTTCTATCATCAAAAGTATTTTAACCTAATTAATGTAGAAAAATAAAGTTTTAACTAAGTTAAATATGTTACAAATCAGCAAACAGCAACAATATTGTCGTAAGCCATATTGATTCATCATATACTTGCCTATTTATCATAAATAAAAACACAGGAAATAGACATTTCTGAAATAAACAAAAAAACGAAAAGACACCTGATCAAAATGATCAGGTGTCGCTAAAGGGATTAAATTATCCTTTAATCTTTTCGCGTAAAACCATTTGTAAAATACCACCATGACGATAGTAGTCAATTTCAACTTCAGAATCAAAACGAACAAGAACTTCAAATTCTTTCTTGTTTCCAGCTTCGTCAGTAGCTGTAACTTTTACAAAATCACGAGGTTTAACCGTTTCATCAACTAGTACGTCGATTGCTTCTTTACCTGTTAAGCCAAGTGTTTCAGCACTTTCGCCTTGTTTGAATTGAAGCGGAAGAACACCCATTAACACTAGGTTTGAACGGTGAATACGCTCAAAGCTTTCAGCAATAACTGTTTTGATACCTAATAGGTTTGTTCCTTTAGCTGCCCAGTCACGAGAAGATCCCATTCCATAGTCCTTACCAGCTAAAATAGCAAGACCTGTACCATCTTGTTTATATTGCATACAAGCATCAAAGATAGAAGTTACTTCACCAGTAGGCCAGTAAGTTGTTACTCCACCTTCTGTTCCTGGAGCAATTTGGTTACGAATACGGATATTAGCAAATGTCCCTCTCATCATGACTTCATGGTTACCACGGCGTGAACCGTAAGAGTTGAAGTCGCGAGGAGCAACACCTTTTTCTGTTAGGTATTTACCAGCTGGAGTATTTTTACCAATTGATCCGGCTGGAGAAATGTGGTCAGTTGTAACTGAGTCACCAAACTTACCAACAACTCGTAAACCCGTTAAAGGTTTAACTTCTTCTGGATCTGGTTTTAATCCTTCAAAGAAAGGTGGGTTTGCAATATAAGTTGACTCCTCATCCCAAGTGTATAAAGGCTCGTTACTTGTTTGGATTTGGTTCCAACGTGCATTGTCAGCAAACACATTGTCATATTCTTTACGGAATAATTCAGGTGTTACGTTTTGTTTTACTATCTCATTAATTTCTGCAGTAGTTGGCCAAATATCTTTAAAGAATACATCGTTACCATCTTTATCTTTACCGATTACATCTTTTTGAAGATCTACATTCACGTTACCAGCTAAAGCGTACGCCACTACTAATGGTGGAGATGCTAGGTAATTGCCTTTTACAAGTGCATGAATACGTCCTTCAAAGTTACGGTTACCAGAAAGAACAGATGTAACAAGTAAATCACTGTCTGCAACTGCTTTTTCGATTTCTTCTTTTAATGGACCAGAGTTACCGATACAAGTTGTACAACCGTAACCAACTGTATTAAACCCTAATTTTTCAAGGTATGGAAGTAAACCGGAATCACGAAGGTATCCTGTTACAACCTTAGATCCAGGAGCTAAAGAAGTTTTTACAAATTTAGGAACTTGCAACCCAAGTTCAACTGCTTTTTTCGCAACTAAACCAGCGCCAACAAGAACATATGGGTTAGATGTGTTTGTACAGCTTGTAATTGCAGCAATCGCAATTGCACCTGTTTTCATAACTGTTTCATCACCATTGTCAAACTTAACAGTAATCTCACGGTCAAGTTCAGCAGCAGTCAAACCAAACCCTTGGTTACCTTGCGGTGAACTTACAGCATTTACAAAGGTTTCTTTCATTTCAGAAAGCGGAATTAAATCTTGTGGACGCTTAGGACCAGAAAGATTTGGTTCAATGATTGAAAGATCAATTTCAACTACTTTTGTATAAACTGGCTCATCAGTTGGATTTAAGAATAAGCCGTTTGCTTTGCAATATTGTTCTACAACTTTAATTGATTCCTCATTACGTCCTGTTAAACGTAAATATTCTAAAGATTCGCCGTCAATTGGGAAGAAACCACAAGTTGCACCGTATTCTGGTGCCATGTTAGCAACTGTTGCACGGTCTGCTAATGGTAAAGATGAAACGCCAGGTCCGAAGAACTCAACGAATTTATTTACAACACCAGCACCACGAAGTACTTGTGTTACTTTTAATGCAAGGTCAGTTGCAGTTGCACCGTTTGGAAGTTCTCCAACAAGTTTAACTCCAATAACTTCCGGCACTGGGAAGTATGAAGGTTGTCCAAGCATTCCAGCTTCTGCTTCAATACCACCAACACCCCAACCAAGAACACCGATACCGTTGATCATCGTTGTATGTGAGTCAGTACCAACTAATGTATCAGGAAATGCTTCAAAGCCGCCATCTTCTGTTTGAGCAACATGAACAACATCAGCAAGATACTCAAGGTTTACTTGATGAACGATTC
This sequence comes from Bacillus sp. 1NLA3E, assembly GCF_000242895.2. NCBI lineage: Bacteria > Bacillati > Bacillota > Bacilli > Caryophanales > Bacillaceae > Bacillus > Bacillus sp. 1NLA3E. The sequence goes on along the minus strand of NC_021171.1, from coordinate 2,326,670 downwards.
CAGTTGCAGGTGGAACGGCACGATAGTTGTTAAATGATTTTTGAGCCCAGCTAAGGAATTGGTAACGCTCTGCATTACGTTCAAATTCTAATTCCATGTTTTCTTCTAAAGCACTTTCTGAACCATAAAAGTCAACTTGTACTGAGTGGTCAATAACAAGATCAACTGTTTTTTCAGGATTGATTTTGTCTGGGTCTCCACCCATATCAGCCATTGCTTTACGAAGTGAAGCAAGGTCAACTACTGCTGGTACTCCTGTAAAATCTTGAAGGATAACGCGGGAAGGTTTGAATGGAACATCTACTTCCTTCACTTCGCTTGTACCCCATTTTGCAAGGTTTTCTACGTGTTCTTTAGTGATAACCCGTCCGTCATATTGACGAAGTACAGATTCAAGTAATACTTTAATAGAATATGGTAATCGAGAAATTTTCCCAAGACCCGCATCTTCTAAAGCACCTAAACGATAAAAATTATACTTCTTTCCGTTCAAATCAAACGATGCACGTGCTTGAAAAACATCATTTTTTGCTAATACTTCATTTTTAGACATATGTATTCCCCCTATTCGTACTCATCATATCCTAAAACAAGGTAAATTGTCGAAAAGTTTGAATTTTCGCCCATCCTCACTTTTCTTGCAATTCTAATTTTAATACAACAGAGGTTATAAGTAAATAACAAGAAAGTTATTGCTTTTGATAAGTATATCTTATTATAAAAATGATTTTTATCATGAAAAGATTACAATCCTTGCTGTGAAAATATTTTATATTTTTCTTTACAGACTTTCTTTTCAAATGAAAATATTTCAATAAAATATCTAGCGTCTAGAATGGTTACATATATCTAGGAGCAGAATAAAACGGGAGGTGAATATTTTGCCAAAACGAAAATCGAACCATGTCATTCCAGGCGCGAATGCTGCAAAATCGCAAGGAATTGGTACAGGATATAATGAGGAATTTTCCAATGAACCCTTAACAGAAACCCAAAAACAAAATAATAAAAAACGAAAGAAAAATCAATAAAAACGAAAGCGGCCCCTTGATGAAGGCCGCTTTTTCTTTATTTGCTATTGTTCATTCTGGCAGATTGACGTCATGAATGATTGTTTCCAGGTCATTTCTAAACCGTTCCAGTTGGGACCGTTGGTGTTCTGAGGCCACCTCTAGAGCATTTTCAATTTGTTGGTAAGCTATATTAACTTCATCTTTTAAATGTTTTAATTGATGGCCATAGCTTGCGCTATCTCGGACAATTTCACTATATAATTCAGTTGCATCTTCAATACCCTGTTGTGCTGCTTGAAACGCTTGTTGTTTGTTCTTATGATAAGGCATATTTTTTCACTCCTAATACAATGGTACCGTTAAATTGTGCAGTTTAATAAATATTATTCAGTATAATAATTTTATAAAAATGCAACCTAACATTAGGAGGGATGTTATATGAACAAAAACGATGGTAAGGACATGCGTAGAAATGCACCTAAAGGTGGAAATAGTGGACAACCAGAACCTCTAAGTGGATCACATAAAGTAAAGAATCGAAACCATACGAGACAAAAACATAATTCCCATCACGATATGTAATTTTTTTATGGGAAAACATTCTCTATACCACCATTTGTGAAATACAAAATAAAGGTTGCTGAAAATTCATTCAGCAACCTCCAATTGCTTTTATACACCCCGTAAGGCTTCAATAATTAACTCTTCCTCTGATTTCGTAACCGTTCGCAAATCCAATTGAATTTCTTCATTTTGAATTCGGACTATGATTGGTGGGCCATTTTCAACCCTTAGCTTTCTTGCAAGATGCTCAGCAGATAAAACGGAATGGCTTAAACCAACCACAAAGGTTGGTAGGAAGACATCTGGCATCGTTCCCCCACCTACTTGACTGGTCCCCTCCGAAATCCTTACCTTGTAATCCTCAGGAACCTGTAAAGCAAACTGTTTTGCTCGTTCTTTCATTTCTTCAGCCGTATAAAGGAGATCCCGAATGGTTGGGATGTTTTTTAATTCTGTTCCACCCTTTAGGTAATCAATTAACGTCCCTTCCAAAGCAGCCAATGTCATTTTATCTACACGAAGGACACGGGCAAGCTGATGCTTTTTTAATTTATCAATTAAGGATTTTTTTCCTGCAATCACTCCTGCTTGAGGACCTCCAAGTAACTTGTCCCCACTGAAGGAAACTAGATCGGCTCCCATTCTAAGAACCTCACCGACAACTGGTTCTTCACCTATGTCATGCTTTTGAAAATCATAAAGAACGCCGCTACCAAGGTCTTCGTAGAAAATAACCTGTTCATGTACTTTAGCCAAATCCACTAATTCTTGCGTGTCGACAGATTTTGTAAATCCGATTGTCTTAAAATTACTGGTGTGAACCTTTAGGATCATAGCTGTATCGGAATTTATGGCGTTTTCATAATCGTATAAATGGGTTTTATTTGTGGTTCCAACTTCTACTAGCGACGCACCGCTTTCTTCCATAATAGATGAAATTCGAAAAGAGCCTCCAATTTCAACAAGCTGACCGCGGGAAACAATCACTTCTTTTTCAAATGCAAGAGCACGTAATACTAGGTAGACTGCGGCTGCATTATTGTTAACCACCATGGCAGCTTCCGCTCCTGTTATTTCCTTTACCAATGATTCAACATGACTATGGCGCGAGCCTCTTGCTCCTTCTTCAAGTTTGTATTCTAAGTTGGAGTAGTTTTGTGCCGTCTCCAGAACATGCGCTGTTGCACGGTCACTGAGTCGTGCCCGACCAAGGTTTGTATGTAAAATGGTCCCAGTAGCGTTGATGACCCGCTTTAATGTATAACCTATATTTTTTTTAACTGATTGATCAACAAGAGTAAAAAATTCATCAAGAAAGCGATTGTCTCCTGGTTCAAATCCTTTCCATGTCCCAGCAATGATTTCTTCTCTGATTGTTTCAAGAATTTGTTTTAAAACATTCGTTAAATAAATTGTTTCAAGCCCGTTCTCGACAATTATTTTGGAAAATCTAGCTTCCTTTTGAAGCTCATGAACGGGAGGCAATGATCGTAGTAAATGTTTCAAAAATACCCCTCCAAATTAGGTGAAACTTCTCCAATTATTATATCATTATTTTTCATGTGGATAGCTGGGTTCTTTCCTACCTACTTCATAAAAAAATAGTAAGAGACTGACACAGTTAATGAGTCAGCCTCTTACTTAAACTATCCTTCCATTTTCTCTATTATGGCTTCCGAACTTGGAAACAATCCCGTTTCTTTTTTTGAATATATTTTTTCGCCATTGATTGTGACCTCAAAAACGCCACCAGACGACGGAATAAGCTCCAATTTTTCAATATTAGATCGGAAATGAGTAAATAAATCTTCCGCGAGACTCGCAGCTTTTGGTGCATAATTTCACATCATGCAAAACTCAACGACTAAATGGTACTTTTTCATCGCACTAAATTCCTCCTTAAACAATGTTTGATGCTGCTCCACGACTTTTCTCTTTTGATAGGGTATTGATATTGTATTATAAGCAAATACTTTTCAACAAATCTTCTGTTTGTATTGGATGCGAGATTTCTTAATTAAAGGTATAATAACTATGGAGGTGGTAAACGGTGAACGAACAAGAAAAAGTACGCCTAACATCATTATCATCAAAAGCTGGCTGAGGCTGTAAAATTGGTCCTGAGGACTTAGCGCAAGTATTGCGCCTATTACCAAAACAAGAGCCCATTCCAGAATTGCTTGTTGGGCACGAAACATCAGATGATGCCGGAGTTTTTCAATTAACTGACTCCATCGCATTAATCCAAACGCTAGACTATTTTACCCCGATTGTAGATGATCCATATAAATTTGGGCAAATTGCTGCCGCAAATGCTTTGAGCGATGTCTATGCTATGGGTGGTGAACCTAAGACCGTTCTGAACATAGTTGGATACCCTGTAAAAAAATTGGGACCGGAAATTCTTTCGGACATATTACGTGGTGCTGCTGATAAAGTAAAAGAAGCAGGTGCCTACACGGTTGGTGGTCATTCAATTGATGATCAGGAACCAAAATTTGGCTTATCCGTAACGGGCATTGTCCATCCAGATAAAATATGGAAAAACGTTGGCGCAAAGCCAGGTAATGTGCTTGTCATCACAAAACCGATTGGTGTGGGAATCCTCACTACCGGAATAAAACGAAACGCAGTTACACCAGAACAGGAAGAACTGGTTACAGAAACGATGGCATCTCTTAATAAAACAGCCGCTGAAGTGCTCACTGCTTTTCATCCATATGCTGTTACAGACGTTACAGGTTTCGGCCTACTTGGGCATGGAAGTGAAATGGCACGGGGAAGTAATGTCAGCTTTGAAATCTCACTAGCTAAAATTCCAGTTCTTCCAGGCACGTTTGAATTGGCCAAGGCCGGAGTGGTTCCTGGCGGATCTAAATCAAATCATAAATGGCTTGAAAACGACGTTGATTATGACTCGATTTTACCTGAAGAAGAAATCATCCTATGCGACGCGATTACATCTGGGGGATTGTTGGTTGCTTTGGATGAAACCGAAGCAAATCAATATATAGATGCACTCCATCAGCGAGGTCACGCTATCGCTGAAATTATTGGAAGAGTAACCGAGCAAAAAGATAAATTAATTTATGTAACACGGGATTAAGCAAGGTGATCCTTCCACACAAATAAGTGGCCCGTCCTTAAAGGACGAGCCATTTATTTTTTTTATAATGTTTCGTTTTTTACTTTCTTTAGCTTGTCTAATTCTAGTTGGACTTCATCTTGAAGGGCTTTGTCCAAATAGAATGATTCCTGTGGTCGTTTCATTTCATAAAATGATTGCGTTGCACTTGCCTTAGCCTCAAGGTTCAGAATTTGGTCTTCCATTCGTGCAAATCCCTTAACAGCATTTTCTGGTGAGAATGAAACCAATGTTTGATTCACTTGGTTTGTTGCCTGTGCGGCATTCGCTCTGGAAATGAGAGCTAATTTTTTTTGCTGTAACTCTTCATATGTTTCTTTTAATTTTTTTATTTGGCCATATAAAATAGTGGTTTGCTTTTTCGTCGAATCATACGCCATTTGAACATTGCTTAATTTTTTCTCTTGGGATATTTTATCTTGTAATGCCAGCTTTGCGATTTCATCTTCATGCTGATCAACCGCTAATTGTGCCTGCCGAGTCCGCTTGATGATGACTTCCTCTACTTCTCCGATGATGTATTCATATTTCTTTTCTATAAAAAGTTGGTTGGATAGTGATTTTTCAGCCTTCTTAATTTCAACTTCTAAATCTCTTAGATATTGCTTTAGCATACTAATTGGGTCTTCCAATTTATCGATAGTAGAGTTGATATCTGCAAGGGCAATCCCTTTTAACCGTTTAAAAATACCCATCTTAATTATCCTCCTCTTTAATGGTTCGTTCCCACTCATCCAGAAAATCAAAATTTTTACTAGGTGCTACAGCAAATTCTTGATCAATTCCTCCAGTAAATGTATTTGGAGTCTCACTTTTTTTTCTTGATTTATACCAGTAATACCCACCTGCAATCAGTGCAATAAGAACAAGCCAGTTTGGTAAAAGGGCCCAAACCCCTATAAATAGTAGTGCTGCACCAAATGACTTCTGCAGTTTATTTTTATTTCCAAGTTTCCATAAAACCCAACCAAAACCAATCAGGCCTAGATCAATTAGCATCGGGAAAAACCAGTTTTCATGGCCTCCATTTCCATTTGCAAATCTTTCATGACCACCCATCATCATGTTTTGAGAAGGACCATTAAATTGCTCAAATCCACCGTTATGTAAACCTTGTGCGCTAAAGTATTTTCCTTGTTGTGATACTTGTGCAACAGAAGAGCAATTAAAGTGAAAAACAGCCATTTTTGCAAATTGGAACAGGATGACCGCTGTAACAGCAATACCTAAGAACCAAAAAATCCTTTTTCTCATTGATTTCACCTCCTTTCTATTTAGACCTCATTTATTTTGAAAGCGTAACAGTGATTTTTTGTAATTTTCCATTTCTGTAAATTTCTAAATTCACTTTGTCGCCAATTTTTACATTGGTATAAAGATTTTTTCTAAGATCACTAGAGTTTTCAATTTTTGACCCATTAAATGAAATGATGACATCCTGAACCTTAAGTCCAGCTTTACTCGCAGCAGAATTATCATCTAGGTTAGTAACCATCGTACCTTTTGTGACGTTTTGTGGTAGATCTTGCAAATATTGAGCTGGAATTTGCTCCAAGTCCTCGAGACTAACTCCTAAATAGGGCCGGTCTATTTTCCCTTTTTGTATCAACTCATTCACGATTGGAATCACATCGTTACTTGGAATGGCAAATCCCAATCCTTCAACGCCGCTTTCGGAAATTTTTAAACTGTTGATTCCAATTAACAGTCCCTGAGTGTTAATAAGCGCTCCTCCACTATTACCAGGGTTGATTGCTGCATCGGTTTGAATAACGTTTAATTCCCATTCACCACTAGAGGTTGTAACAGGCATTGAACGCTCAGTGCTGCTGATAATTCCTTGTGTGACTGTCCCAGAAAAATCAAGACCAAGCGGATTACCGATCGCCACTACTTGATCACCAGATCGAAGAGTGGATGAATCTCCAAACTCAAGTACAGAACTTGCATACTTGGCATCAATTTGGAGGACAGCAAGATCTGTAAGCGCATCTGCCCCGACAATTTTTGCAGTTGTCTTTTCTCCTCCAGACAAGGTAATTTCTACTTGACTAGCGTTTTCAATGACATGATTGTTTGTTACGATATAGGCGGAATTCCCATCCTTTTTAAAAATTACGCCTGATCCAGTTCCGCTTTCTACTGTTTGCGATTGGTTTGAAAATCCACGGTTGGATTGTTGCATGTTGACCACGCCTACAATCGATTTTGAAGCTTGTTCTACCATATCGGCAATGTCTGATGGCTGATACGTTGTTTCCTTTGCCTCAACAGTACTTGTTTTGTTGTTGCTAGTGGTCTGTTTTGTCGTTTCTGATTGGGTTACCGTTTGTTTGGATTGATTCCCTAAATGTAATTGATCTAGGATGGTATCTGAATAGGGACCCACCACTGCCAAAGTTAAAAGAGAACCAATGATTCCACCTGTTACAGTCGAAAAAAATTGTTTCCCAATTGAATGTTTTTGTACTGCTATTTGTGGTTCTGGACGTTGATTATCTTCCATCGTTTTCCCCTCCATTTCGTGCTCCCAAATGACAAATTTCTTTGGAAACCAACACTTTCTTTCATCTGCCCTCATCATATCCAGAAAATATGACCAATCTATTAACAAACATGTAAAAGATAATGAATAGTTATGTAAATAATCATTACTTTTTAATTATTTGCTGCTGCCATTTTTATAGTAGAAAAAATAAAAACTGGCACCCGAAATGGGTACCAGTTTTAGGTCCTATTCATTTGTCTGTTTGGCTGGAATTCGAATGATAAATTTTGTCCCCTTGCCATGTTCACTAGTAACCGTAATCTCACCTTGATGAAGTTGGACTAATTGTTTAACAATCGATAACCCTAAACCGAATTCTCCATAAGGATTATTTGTTCGAGATAAATCAGCTTTATAAAAACGGCGCCAAATCGATTCGATTTCATCAGCGGGAATTCCAACACCTGTGTCCTCAATTTCAATAATGGTTTCTTTATTGCCTACTTTGCCTCGCAACCAAATCGTTCCATCAGATGTAAATTGAATGCTATTTTTAGAAATATTGATAAGAATTTGAATAATGCGGTCATAATCAGCATATAAGGTTACGTCTGGATCTACTTCAATAATCATTTGGTCATTTTTATCTTCGGCTTGAATGAATAGTGTTTCCTTAATAATTTCTAGGAGGTCTGTGACCAGGATATCCTCTTTTAACAGCTTAATTTGATTGGATCTGATCTTTTCATAATCCAAATTCTCATTAACAAGCCTAATCATCCGCTTCGATTCTTTACTGACCAAATTGATCCCTTTTTCCTTATCTTCTTCAGAAATCATTTTGCTTCTCATCCCTTCGATTACCCCGCTAATCGTGGTCAAAGGGGTCCGCATTTCATGAGAAACATCGGCCATAAATTGTCTTCGTCTATTTTCCAAACTATCTATCTCTTCCATTGAATTTTTTAATTTCTTAACCATGTCATTAAAATCATTCCCTAACTCGCCAATTTCATCAAAGGTTGACGATGGCAATTGCACATCATAATTCCCTGCTGAAACCATTGAGGTTGCGTCACGAATTCTTTGGATTCTGCGAACATGAAATTTTGAAAGAACCCAGCTTAATAAGAGAGTTACCGATAAAGCAATCAACACTGTAAAAAGTAAATATCTATTAATTTCACTAATCATTTCACGTGAACCACTAATCGGGGAAAATAATAAAATCCCCCCGAGTAGTCTACCGTTTTCAAAATATGGTACGGCAACAAGAGAAACATCCTGATCAAAGCGTTTAATATCTTGCTTTACAACTACGGTTTCCCCTTCGGTAATCTTCTTCCATTCATTTTGTGATAATTGTATCCTTGGAATATTACCAATAACAGGATAAACAACGTTGCTGTGTTCATCAAAGATAATAAAATTTATATTTCTAGCCTTAAGGACTGAACTATATTGACCGAGGATATTCTCTCGTCCAACCTGGATTTTTTCAAATTGATCCAAAATGTTCTCACCATAGTTTGTAAGCTCTTGTGCTTTATTTTGATATACAAATTTTTCAAGGTAATTTGTAAATACGACACTCGAAATTAAGAAGGCGACTAGCAAAATGCTAATATGACTAATAAAAAGCTGGTAAATAAACTTAAGCCTCATCTTCTACCACCGATTCATCAAATTTATAGCCTACTCCCCAAACCGTTTGTAAAAATGGCTGATTGGGCGTCCCAATCTTGTTTCGCAACCGCTTAATATGAACATCTACAGTCCGTTCATCTCCATAATATTGATAGCCCCAAACCCGTTCTAATAATTGCTCTCTTGAAAAAACCTGACGGGGATGTTCGATAAAATAATAAAGTAAATCAAATTCCTTTGGAGTGAGGTTGGTAATGGGCTTACCCTTCAATAATACTTCACGAGTATCTTTACTTATTTTAAACAATTGTGTTTCGATAAAATGAGTTCTATTTGCCTCTTCTTCTTTCCCAGCAATAGTTGAACGTCTTGAAACAGCTTTAATCCTAGCCATTAAAGCTAATGGGCTGAAAGGCTTTGTAACATAGTCATCCGCACCCATTTCAAGCCCTAGAACTTGATCAGACTCTGTATCTTTAGCTGTTAGCATAATAATCGGGATCGTTTTATTTTCCTCACGTATTTTTCTGCAAATTGTCACGCCATCCATATTAGGTAGCATCCAGTCGATAATTAATAAATCCCATTCACCACTTTGAAACCGTTGATATCCTTCTAGTCCGTCATTAACAAACTCCCCATTAATGCCTTCCTTTAAAAAGAACATCTCAACCATTGAACAAACACTTTCATTATCCTCTATCATCAGAATGTTCATAAAAACACCTTCCTATCTTCAATACGTACATATCCTGAATAAATAACTTTCTTTATTGATAAAGTCTAGCCAATTTATTTGACCAAAACAACCTTGTTAATAGGTTTCTTTAGTCAAAGGTAAAACGAAATCCTTCAATGTTCAACCGTTTTTTCAATTTATACCAAATAATTAATCGCGCTGAAATAGTTTGTTAATAATTTGTTCATAGTGGCACATTTTTGAATGAGATTATCCGCCTCTTTAATATGAAAAGACGATGGGCAAATTTAAGCTCATCGTCTTTATTTACTTGGTTACCCAAGGTTAATATTTTTTTATTTTGGCATCCTTTTTCTCTTCTGCTAACCATGTGGTATATTCAGTTTGGATTTTTTCACTCATGATGGCTTCTTTAACTTCTGCTTTGTGGTCTTCATATTTAGCATCTGTGGAAGCTTTCTTGTCAACCACTTTAATAATATGGTAACCATAATCTGTTTTAATTGGTTCGCTAATTTCATTCACGCCTAAAGAGAAAGCGGCCGTTTCAAATTCCGGAACCATATCCCCTTTTTTGAAGAACCCGAGGTCTCCCCCATTATCCTTGGTACCTGTATCGGTAGAGTACTCTTTTGCTAACTTGGCAAAATCTTCTCCCTTGGCCAGCTTGTCCTTTACTTCATTAGCTGTTTTTTCATCTGCTACTAAAATATGACTAGCTTTTACTTGCTCATCTTGGGCAAAGGTTGCTTTGTTTTCATCGAAATAAGTTTTCATTTCCGCATCGGTAATTTTGATGCGAGGTTCTAATATTTTTCTGGTCAGGACGTATGTTTTGAGATCTTTATTCACTCTTTCCGTGGACAACCCGCTTGATTTCATAGCTGACTTAAAAGCAGTTTCTCCACCATAGGAGTCTTGTAGTGTTTTTAGCTCTTTCTTAAGTTCACTTTCACTCACAGTGATTTTCTTTTTCTTGGCCTCTTGTAAAACTAATTTTTCAGATATGAGGGAATCTAGCACTTGTGCCCCATACTGATCATTTAGCAAGCTATTAAGCTCGGTTTTGCTGATAGCTTCACCATTTACTTTGGCGGCGGTATCATCCTTTTTGAAATAGCTAAAGCCAACGAGAATGGCGGCGGTGACGATCAATATTGCGGTTATTAGAATGATACCTTTACGATTTTTAAATATTTCTAACATGGTTCATCTCCTTAATGTTTTCTATCCTCCCTTATCTTAGCGATTAAATATGAATATTTTATTACCAAACCATGAAAGGGTTATGAAAAGTGGAACAATACTTTGAAGCCTGAAGAAATGATGATTCAAAAAAATAATTAATAGCCTACATCTTTATACCTTTGTCCACATTAATTAAATAAATTTATAAAATATGGAATATATTTTGTACATTTTGTTACAGAGAGGTTTTTTTCTAATTATTGTGATAAATTGAAAGTGTAATTTTAGAAAATTCACTAATCAAAGGTGGGTACGAAGTATGAAACGTAAGCGCTTTAATTCCCGCAAATGGTCGTTGATGGTGTCTTTGGTTGTTTTGTTGGCAATTAGTATTGGGTGGGCTGGGGATGTAGGCGCAGCAGAGGAATCAAAAAACAGTCAAGCTACGGTTACAATACAAGCAGGAGGAACAGCCGAAAATGGTGGTCTCTATTTTTCAAAAATTCCTAACGCGGTTGACTTTGGTACCATTAATCTCAATGGAATTGGGTCTACTCAATATGGAAATCTTACTCAACTATCTGTCACTGATGCAAGAGGAACTGGTACTGGATGGATTGTCCAAGTAAGTGCTAATCAATTAACAAATACTAACAACGAGACTTTTCCATATGGTTCTCTAAAAATCAATGCTCCAGACTCTTTTACACCCGGTTATGCCCCAGCTTCTAATAGTCCAGTTGCTTCTATAAGTAAAGATACGAGTATTGATAATGTAGGTGGTGTACCAGTCCCAATTTTTAGGGCAGATAATAATGCAGGACTTGGATTATGGAATATAGATTGGCCTTCTCAATCCATCAGGCTCGATGTTCCAGGAAATGTAAAAATCGGAACCTATACATCAACAATTACGTGGGTGCTAGTAGCAACTCCATAATATTAAAAATAATAGTGCCAGTTTTTATATTTTTTTAGGGGAAAAAGATATGAACAATAATTTTTTAAAATTGGCAATTTCACTCACTCTACTTTTCATTTTAGCTTATCCGAAAAGTGTGGAAGGAATTATGCTAAAATCGGTTCCAGGAAATGTATCCTTTCCTACAGTTAGTTTAAACGGTACACCACAAGAAACTTCTGGTGGGACTGGCAGCATTAAATTATATAATATTGATCTTTTAATCCCTGAAGATTGGAGGATGACTGTACAAGCAACGCAATTTGTGCAATCTGGAGGAATTGGTTTAACCCTACCCCTTCACTCTTTATCATTAAAGAAACCTAAACCATATGAATACATTGGGATTTTAGATATTTCTTTAGGATTATTAGGTGTGCAATATAATGGACTAATAGTCGGTAACGGCGATTCATGGATCATTGATAATGAGGAACCTGTGGTTATACTTCAACGTGCGTCAACAGGAATATTAATTGAGGTTGCCGGAATAGAATTCAAATTTCCAATTGACGCTTTTACTCTTAATCTGAACCCAGGAACAAAAATGATAAGTGAAGGAAGTCATTCTTCAACCTTTACTTCCACAATTACGTGGACCCTATACAATGATATTGCATTATAGTATTTGAGAGATAACTGTAGGTGACGATATGCATCCACTAATTAAAAATTTACCTTTATTAATATTCGTTTTATTTTTTTATTCATCTCCCTCATTTTATGTAAGGGCACAAGATAATATTCCTTTTACGGTTTCACCTGTAGCCCCAGAAATACAAAAACAAGGTGCTTCGGGCTACTTTGATTTCGATGTGGTAGCGAAACAGAAGCAAACGATTTATGTACAGATAAAAAACAATAAGAATGAACCATTAGCATTTATAGTCACACCCTTAAATGCTATTACATCGCAATATGGACAAATTCTTTATGATGTTAATACTAAAAAATCAAATTTTATTAATTTAAAGGTACCATTAAAAAAATATATGACACCTGAAAGTGAAATTGTTGTCCCGCCAAATGCTTCTAGGCAAGTTCCTTTAGAGATAAACCTCCCAGATGTAAATGAAGGGTTGGTACTTGGAGGAATTCATGTTATTGCAGAAGATGCAACATTTGATGAAAAAGAGATTAATAAAGGAACTTCAACCTTGCAAATTAAAAACCAAATTGCCTATGTTTTAGGAATAAAAATGCAGTTTCCTGAAATGGTCCCCCCAAAGTTTTCTTTTGGTAAGATTAAAATAGATATGGTGGACGGGATGCCAAAATTATTAATTGAAATGAAGAATTCTGCCCCGGCTGTGATTAAAGATTTAAGTGGGAAATACGTTGTTACGGCCGAAGATGGCAAGAAAGTTTTAAAAGGCTCGTTCTCGTCCTTAAAAATGGCTCCTAACACTAGGGTTAAATATCCTGTTGATTGGGTTAGCGGTAAGCTAAAACCTGGTACTTATAAAGCTAAATTAACTGCTACTTTTGGGGACAAGAAAGTAATCGCAACAAAAAATTTCGCCATAAAAGAAACGAAGACGATTAAAGAATACAATCAACTCACAAAAGAAGTCGTTAATGAGCCAGCGATTCCATGGTGGAATTACCTGTTAACTACATTAGTTGCTGGATGCATTTTCTTTATTATTGGCAGAAAATCAAAGAAAGAAAAGGAAAAAGAAAATTAAGAAGTTAATGTGGGAAGAATAAATAAACCACAATAACTAGGACCCAAATTTATCCCTTATAACTTGACAAAGAGGCTGACTCATCCAAAATTGGAGTCAGTCTCTTTATTTATTTAGAGATGTAGCAATGAAATGTTTCATTAGCTTTTTTTTTATATCCCAGCTTTTCCAGCATGTCTCCCGTCATACTTACCAAATCGTAGGTTGTTTTAAATCCCCATTCTTCCCTTGCAAGCGAGGAATCAATTGAATTTGGCCAGCTATCAGCAATACGTTGAAGAACCGGATCAACTTGATAGGACAGTTCGAACCTAGGTAAATGGTGGCGGATCTCAGCGGCAATTCCTTCTGGATCAAAGCTCATCGCGGTCACGTTATATGAATTTCGATGCTTTAGTTTTGATGGATCTGCTTCCATTAAATTGATAATCGCATTTAATGCATCTGGCATATACATCATGTCCATATAGGTTCCCTTATTGATATAGGAAGTATATTTGCCATTTTTTATTGCTTCATAATAAATTTCCACTGCATAATCTGTTGTTCCTCCCCCTGGGGGTGTAGCATAGGAAACCAAACCTGGAAAGCGTAAACCCCTTGTGTCCACCCCAAACCGGAGATGATAATAATCAGCTAGTAGCTCTCCAGCCACCTTACTTACCCCATACATCGTGGTTGGTCGCATAATCGTTTCTTGCGGAGTGTTTTGCTTAGGAGTCGTGGGTCCAAATGCCCCAATCGAACTAGGTGTAAAAAATTGACAATGGCATTCTTTTGCGGTCTCGAGGCAATTTAAAACGCCGCCCATATTTAAATTCCAGGCAAATAAAGGGTTGGCTTCGGCTTTGGCCGATAACAGTGCTGCCATATGAATAATCGTGTCCACATGATGTTTAGTGGCGATTTGCGCCATTAATTTTCCATCTGTTACATCAAGAATTTCAAACGGCCCAGCTTGAGTCATCTCGTTGTCTATTTTCCTAATATCTGTTGCAATCACATTGTCTGTTCCATAAATGCCACGGAGTTTACCTGTTAATTCAGATCCAATTTGACCTAATGCACCGGTTATTAAAATTTTCTTCATGGTGGTTCCTCCAAATTTCTCCTCAAAACATGTTTCCATGTTTTGTCTTCCTGATTTGATGGATCAGTCTTAAATAAGCCCCAATTCTTTCCCCACTTTTTCATAAATGGAAATCGCTTGATCGAGCATCTCTTTTGTATGAGCAGCGGTTGGCATATTTCGAACTCGGCCTGTTCCTTTTGCGACCGTTGGAAAAACAATCGCTTTGGCATAGACACCCTCTGCGATTAATCGTTTACTAAACTGCTGGGTTTTGACCTCATCGCCAAGTATGCATGGCGTAATCGGTGTTTCACTATTCCCTATGTTAAAACCAAGGTTTTTCAAACCCTTCTTCAAATAGTTCCCGTTCTCCCACAGACGTTCGTTTAGCTCAGAGCTTTCAGTAAGGATTTCGATTGCCTTTATGGATGCCGCAACATCACCTGGTGTTAAGGACGTGGAAAATAGAAATGGACGACTACGGACTTTTAACCAATCGATTAAAGCTTGTTTGCCAGCTACATAACCCCCTACCACCCCGATTGCTTTGGAGAGTGTGCCAATTTGGAAATCAATCTTATCGGATAATCCAAAATGTTTTACTGTCCCAGCACCTTTGCCTAACACACCTGAACCATGAGCATCATCCACATAGGTTATGAGATCATATTCCTCAGCAATTTTTACGATTTCAGGGAGCTTAGCGACATCTCCATCCATTGAGAAAACACCATCAGTAATCACCATTAGTTTATTATATTGACCTGATTCAGATGCTTCTTGGGCCTTTACGCGTAAATCCTCCATGTCTGAATGTTTGAAAGGAATAATTCTTGCTCTCGATATACGGCAGCCATCGATGATCGATGCATGGTTTAACTCATCGGAAAGAATAGCATCGTGTTGATCCATCACAGCCGAAATCGCTGCCATGTTACAATTGAAGCCAGATTGGTAGGCAATTGCCGCTTCAGTATGTTTGAATGCCGCCAGCTTATCCTCAAGTTCCACATGCAGTTTCAGCGTTCCGTTTATTGTTCTAACTGCTCCTGATCCAACCCCAAATTGACGAATAGCAGCAATTGCTGCATACTTTAGCCGTTGATCGGTTGCAAGACCTAAGTAGTTGTTAGATGACAGGTTGATTAAGTTTCTGCCTTGTATCGTAATGATTGGACCATTTGGACTCTCTATTGGGTCAATCACATTATAAAGACCCCTGTTTTTAAGATCCTGTAAATTCTCAGCTAAAAAATGATGTAAGCCTTTACTTGACATATTCCATCCTCCTGCTTTAGATTTAAGCATTACCTTCCAGGAAAACATTTGTCTACTTGTGACGTACAATTTATATAACGATAAACCGTTATATAATAAGGGCTCTTCAATTATAATTTTATCATATTCTATTCAAGTGTTCATATATAGAGGACAAAAAAATAATAATATTCAGTTGATTCACTTTAACGCTGTAAAGCAGAAATTGGTGCCTGACCCCCGGTGCTTTAAAGTGATAAAACCTTAGGTAATTATAGGATTGTTTGTAAACTGCTAGTTTTCGTTGAGGGAATTTAGTATGATGAAAAATGACGATTTAAAATGAATATGTAAATGTATCAAAATATATATGAATGATGAAAAGCGAGGAATACAATTAACATGAGTTTATTATCAGTTGAAAAGTTAAGTCATACATTTGGCGATCGCACCCTGTTTAAGGATGTTTCATTCCGTCTATTAGACGCAGATCATGTTGGATTAGTAGGAGCAAATGGAGTCGGGAAGTCCACTTTAATGAACATTATTACTAATCAATTAATTCATGATGACGGTCGGGTTGAGTGGACTCCGAGTGTAAAATACGGATACCTGGATCAGCATACTGTTCTAACACCAGGAAAAACCATGCGTGATATTTTAAGAGATGCTTTCCTTCCTCTATTTGAACAAGAGGCACTATTAAACGAAGTAACCTCTAAAATGGCCACTGCCACTCCTGAAGAGTTGGGAGTTTTACTCGATGAAATGGGTAAAATTCAAGATCGACTTGATGCAGGCGGATTTTATAATCTTGATATGAAAATTGAAGAGGCAGCACGTGGTTTAGGTCTTGATGCGATTGGCTTGGACCGTGATGTTTCTGCACTTAGTGGTGGACAAAGGACTAAAGTGTTACTGGCGAAGCTTTTATTAGAGCAACCTCAAGTCCTTTTATTAGATGAACCAACAAACTACCTGGATGTCGAGCATATTCGGTGGCTGACCAACTATCTAAAAGAATACCCATATGCCTTTATCTTAATATCACATGATACTGAATTTATGAACCCTGTATCCAATGTCATCTTCCACTTAGAATTTTCAAAGTTAACAAGATATACGGCAAGCTACGAGAAATTCCTGGAATTAGCAGAAATTAATAAAAATCAGCACATCAATGCCTATGAAAAACAAAAGGAATTCATCAAAAAACAAGAAGATTTCATAGCAAAAAACAAAGCGCGTTATTCCACAACCGGTCGTGCTAAAAGTAGACAAAAGCAGCTTGATCGGATCGAACGAATTGACCGTCCTGAAACAGCCGTGAAACCAACGTTTAGTTTTAAAGAGTCACGAAGCAGTAGCCGTTATGTGTTCGAAGGAAAAGATATTGAAATCGGCTATGACCACCCGCTTCTACCGAAAATGTCGATGACGATTGAGCGTGGCGACAAGATTGCAATAATTGGCTGCAACGGGGTTGGAAAATCGACTTTATTAAAAACAATGCTTGGAAAAATTGAACCTTTAAACGGTAAAATTGAACGTGGTGATTTCCTCTTCCCTTCTTACTTTGAACAGGAAGTAAAAGCACAAGGAATTACGCCGATTGATGATCTTTGGAATGCCTTCCCTATCATGGATCAAAACCAGGTCCGTTCGGCACTTGCACGATGCGGATTAAAGAACGAGCATATTTCTAGACCATTGAATCAGCTTAGTGGTGGCGAGCAAGCCAAGGTGCGAATTTGTAAGCTACAAATGAATGAGAGTAACTGGCTTTTATTTGATGAGCCGACAAATCACTTGGATATTGCCGCAAAAGCTGAATTACAGCGTGCTATGCAGGAATATAAAGGTACGATTGTCTTGGTATGCCACGAACCTGACTTTTACGAAGGTTGGGTAACAAAGGTATGGAACGTTGAGGAATGGGCTCAAGAAGCCGTAAAATAAAATGCGATTTGAAAACTCACAAGAAACACAATTAAATAAGGAGGGAATCTCATTAACTGGGATTCGCTCCTTATTTTTTGAATATCGATTATTTTCTTCCTGCTTTTACCTATGAAAAAAGTCTCCGAAAACAACTCGGAGACTTTTCTCGGTTAATCCCATTTATTTATCCAAACTAGTAGTTTTTGTTTGATTTTGGTGAGGACAGTTGTTTCCCCTTTTGCCGTTTTTTGTTTATGCCATTCATTGTAGCTTGCTACAGAAATAAGGATAGACCCTGAGATTAATAGGTAGCCCCACCATGGGAGGTTGCCCCAATATGGTCGGGTTTGCAAAAATACGTTTAATAACAACACGCCTACTCCCACAACAAAGTATGATTTCACCCGTAAAAACATCCCTCCTAGGATTGAAATCAATGAGAGTGTCCCTAAAATTAAGGCATCATATATGGTGGAGCTTTCCAAACCATCCTGAATCAATAGGAGTGAGACTATGATGAGGACGGCCCACTGAATCTCATTTATCAGTCTACGATGTTTCCCAGCTAAGCAGCGGCGAAAATAAATAACGACTGCCACCCATGGTAACACGAACAACTCACGCTCGAAAAGTGAAGGAATTTCTATAGCTGAAATGGTAGAATAGTATGGTTCTAATAAGTACACACCGGCAAAGAGCTTTACCCACATCGACCAGTTTTTAGGTACTCTTGATTTTTGGAGCCACAAACTAATCGAAATCAGTAACCCAGGAACGAAATTCGTCCATACATAGGCTGATTGAATGAAATAGCCTGATCCGAAATAAAGGAACGCACTAATCGTAAATACATCAAGTTGAGTAATGTCCTCTTTTTCATTTACCACAAACAGCTCACGGTGTAAAACACTTCCTAAACCTAGCGAAGCGGCTCCCATTAAACTAACGAGGACCAACTTCCACTCTTCAACTATGCCATTTAACTGTAAAAATTGCTGTGTAGCAGCAAAGAGGAGAAAAAGTGGAATGATTCTGGATATCTTCCAATTTACCACCGTCAGAATCACAATCAACCCTATTGAATAGACAAGCGTTACTAAAAATAGCGTTAGACCATAAGGATAGCTCACAATAAAGGCGACGATTCCAACTACTGAAAATGGAACAAGGTAATATATCGTGCGAACTTTAAAGCTTTGTTTTGCTAACATCCAAAAACCACTAATGATCAAACTTGTGATTAAAAATGAATACTCAAGATCCAAACCAGTTTCAAGGTTTAACATGGTTGTGACGACTACCATAAACATCGTTGAAAATGTACTGTACAAAAAAGTTTTGGTTATCCATTCAGTATGGACGAAATACGTGCTTGCAGAATACAGCATCGTTGCTATTAGAAAACTCCAAATTGAAGTTTCACCATACTGGAAATAAGTGATGAGTAAAGCACCCGGCAAAAACAGCTGGCCTACCCACGCAAAACCATTGGCAATCGATACTTCTTTATTTTTCAAAAGATAGGAAGTAACGAGTAAAATTGCTCCACCAAAGGTGTACTCAAGGGATTGAATTTCATTCGGAACATTTAGCTTTAAATAAACGGATTGCACAATAGTGAAATACGTGATTAATGATAGTGAGCTAATCAGATATGGAAGCCATTTGTACTTTTCAAATCGATAAAAGGCAATATAAACGCCAACTCCTCCGCATAATACGAGGGGGCGCATCCACAATTCATTAACATTGGTTACTAACGCCAAAAAACAGGCTAATGTATAAAATACCTGGCCCATATAAAATGAATTTTTAGCTAAGGCCTTTTCATTCGTTTTCCCCCAGCCAAGATACGCTAAAAACGAAATCAAGCTTCCAAGGATGGTATTCATTGATAAACCAAGTTGTCCATGAAAAAAGGCCCAAGTTGATCTTCCTTCCTCTCCAAAAGCAGTAAAGGCAAGTGCTAGAGAAATAGGTAACAACCACGGTACTGAAATTTTGTAGAAAGGTCGTTCCTCAACACGGTGGCTTAAGTAAAGAATAAAACCTAACAAGCATAGGACAAACCCAAGTTCAAGCCAGTTGAAGGTTAATAGCTCGAGCAAGAGCGCTAAAAACATTGTTGCCAAACCAACATCTCTGGAACTTTTTTTAATAACCGATATTTGTGAAAATTTTATGTAAAAACCGCAGGTAATGAATTGGATAAACCCAACCAGGAATGTTGGAAAAATTAAGTTATCAAAATACAAATATTGGTCTAATATTAAGACCAGTTCATAATAGGATGCCATGAAAAAAACGGGACTTAAATAGGTAAATAACTGGGATTTTGTTTCGATAGCCAAATAAATAAATTGCCCTGCTAAAAGTAGATAAGCCAATAAAAGTGCCCAGGATGGATTGTTCATGTTCATGACAACGCTATCAAAGCTGATAGCTAAAAAAACTAAACCTGAAACAATGGCACTTGTCAGCTGAAAGATTTTTTTCCAATGAAATCGGTCATCTAAAAACTTAGGAAGGATTAAAAACCCAATTCCTATTAGAACGTATAGAACCGGGCCAAATAGCTCCAGAACAGAATGCTCAATCAGCTGGTAAGCACCGTACACCACCATTGCAGTAAAAATGAAATGATATTCCTTCTTTCCGCTTACATAGACCATCGCTAAATAAACGGCTGCGGATGTTAAAATATTGATGCCGTTCAAGACATGATTATCATAGAAAATCATCGTTAGTAGGGAAGAAATGACCAATTGTATTTGAGCAAAAGCAACTAGTTCTTTCGTGAATAGGGCTAATGCTTCGTTTTGTTTAAAACGGTGAAACAACATCACAGCGATCACATTGTAGAGCATGATACCAAAATAAAACCAATCCTTATCTAAATGAAAAGCTGAGAGTAAAAAGGCAACGGTTACGGTTATTGCTAAGTACGAGAACCAAACAAATAAGCGGGAAGCTAGTCGTTTTGCAAAAGTGATATAGACTGGAACCACAAGCAACCCACTAATAAATCCAAAAATATATCGACCTTCCCCTGTATATGATAAATATTCCCCTAAAAGCTTGAACCAACCAAGTGATAAAAGAAAGATTGGTAGAAACAAACTTCCTAGGACGACAAAAGCAAGTTCTGTTTTTTCAATCTTTAAAACTTTCCTCGACAAATAGGCGATGCCGAAAAATAATAAAGAAACCAGCCCAACTGAACTACTTTTCATCAGGTTTGACATCGATTCCCAATTACTAGTAGCGACAAATAAACCGCCAATTAACAACAAAATAACGCCTAAATTCAATAACCAGGTTATGTTTCTTTCTCGCATTTGATCTGCAGTAAGTTTCTTTTTTTCAATTTTTGGCTTGGGTGTTGTTACAACCACAGGCTTTTTATCTTTGATTACCTGCTTGATTGGTTCCTTCTGTTCGTTCCTCTCTAATCCTAGATCATAATAATATTGGTGGTGAGCTTTAGCAATCACATTGAATTGGTTACTGGTGATGTAGTCTTCTTTGGCTAATAAATTCAACTCTGATATAAATATCTTTTTTCGATCATCTTTTGAGTCGTTTTCCACTGTTTCTCCCCCCCTATATACAATAATTCCTAATTGCTTAGTTCGGATTTTATGTATAGTGTAATTTTACACCTTTTTAAAATAATATTCAATATTATCTGCCAATAGAACGACCATTTTCCGCCTTCAAATAGGTTTTTTGCCTATTGTCACAGTGTTTTTCTGATTTCGACAATATTTTGAAATACCTTTTCGAACGTTTGATGAAACAATTTCAGATTTATAGATTTAAATGAAATTATTAGCTAGTATGAAAACGTAGTAGATGTGAGTAAGTTCACTAATATATATATAATTATCAATAGTACAATTGAAATTTCACATGAGGTGACGATAAATTGAAATACGACCTAGTCCTCCTGCATGCTCCAAGTGTTTATGATTTTCGAGAAAATTCTTTATTAGCTGGTCCAATCAGTGATGTGGTACCATCTTCTCCCGTTTTCGAAATGTATCCAATTGGATTGACCAGTATTGCTGACTATTTAGAAAGACATGGATTGCGAGTGAAAATTGTTAACATCGCCAACCGAATGTTAATGAATCCATCGTTCGATGTTGAGAAAAAAATAAAAAGTATTAATGCTACAGCATTTGGAATAGATCTCCATTGGCTACCACACGCTCATGGTAGTATTGAGTTAGCTAAAATAGTGAAAAAAATTCATCCGGATGTACCCATGATTTTTGGTGGGTTGTCAGCCACTTACTATCACCAAGAATTATTGGAATATCCATTTATCGATTTTGTAATGCGCGGCGATTCAACTGAAAAATTAATGCTCATGTTAATCGAAGAGATTAAGTATGGTAAAAAGAATTTTTCAGATATCCCAAATTTAACTTGGAAAAACAATAAAGAAGTGATTAGTAACCCCTTATCATACGTTCCAGACAGTTTGGATGAATTTGATGTTCCAGGATACCGCTATTCAATAAAATCTGTATTTAAATACTTTAACTATAAGGATCCCCTTCCGTATAACGGTTGGTTGCAATACCCTAATACAGCTATCTTAACAGCACGTGGTTGTACACAAGGCTGTCTCATTTGTGGTGGCTCTAAAATGTCTTATGAGCAAAACTGTAATCGTCCTGGTCTTGCATTAAGATCACCAGAAAAATTGGTTGAGGATATCCTATTTATTCAAAGATTCAGTCGTGCACCAATTTTTATCCTCCATGATATTCGTCAAGGTGGGAAGGAATTTGTCGATGACTTCTTAGGTCGATTAAAGAAAATCAACTTAAAGAATGAGCTAGTGTTCGAATTGTTTCAATATGCTGATGAGGAATTTTTCAAAAAAATTGAAGATGCTGTTCCAAAATATAGCATGGAACTTACTTTGGAGACACATGATGAGGGAATTAGACGGTTCAACGGGAAGTTCCGATGCACTAATCAAAAAGTTATTGACACTTTAAATTATGCCTTAAACCATGGCTGTGCAAAAATCGACCTATTTTTCATGGTGGGAATTCCAGACCAAGATTATGCAAGTGCTTTGAAAAACGTGGACTTCTGTGAAGAAATCCACCAAGCATGCAATCAAGATCGCCGCTTATCTTATTTTATTGCTCCGTTAGCACCTTTCTTAGATCCTGCTAGCCCGGCATTTGAAAACCCTGACCTTTACGGTTACAAAAAATTCTGTAACACACTTGAAGATCACCGTGAGGCCATTAAAGCCCCTTCTTGGAAATATATGTTAAGCTATGAAACGACCAAAATGACAAGAGATGACATTGTTAACTCTACTTATGAATCTGCTCAGCTTCTTAATGAGTTTAAGCTAAAGTACAAGCTGATTGACTTGGAAACTTATGAAGATGTTAAAGGGAAAATTCTCGCCTCTATTCATTATATCGAGAAAATTGATCAGATTATCACTTTACCAGAAGCAGAAAAAACACTTGCGCTTGCTAAAATAAAAAAAGAAATTCAAGAAGTAAATGAATACAGTATTTGTGGAGAAAACGAGCTAAAATGGGAAGTTAAAAAACACTATGCTAACTTCTTCTCACTTACATTGGTTGGAATGGAGCTTCTTTTAGAGGATATTGCCGTAACTCTGAAGAAGCAGTTATCGTTCAAAACCCGCACTCAAGTAAAACTGGATAACTAAACAACAAAAAAATCACACGTTAAGTCGTGTGATTTTTTTATTAACTCTCATGATCGGTTATCATGAGAATAGCTTCTTCATTTTTCGCTATTTTTGTAAGCTGGGCGTCTAACCGTTTATGAATAAGTGTTAATTCTTCTGCGTACCGGATATCTTTAATAGCTTTTGCCATCGGAAGAACTTCATCCCGTTGGAAGTTTTCCATTTTTTCAACTATATCCTTAATGTCACTCAAGTCAATTTGGTTGACCTCTACTCGGTGCTCAATACTATCCATTTTTCCATAACGTTCTACGCGGCGTTCTAAGTTTTGAATAGATTCATTTATACTTAAAACATTTTCTTTTATATCATTAACGGTATTAATTAATTGTTTTAATAATTCCTCCATTGAAGTCTCTCCTATCTAAATGTGAATTAACGTTATTTTATCACTGAATGCCCAGTATAAGCTGTGTATATTTTTTTACTTTTTCACTATCAATACAATAATAATATGCTTCATTAATAAAAGATTTATTTAGGTCATACAATAAACTTGGATATGATATTTGAATGATTTTCCTCACTGCTTAATGAAAGGGCTTAAAATATAATAAAAAGTATAAAATATAGATATAAAAGCCACACTTAGATCGAATAGTGTATTAGGGAGGTTTACAAAATGAGCTTCTATCAAAATTTAAATCTATATTACGATATTCTTTTTCCAGCAAATCCTACCCAAATTAGCTTTATTGAAAAGTATTCCAAGCCTGCAGCAAGGATTCTCGATATTGCGGCTGGAACTGGGAATCAAGCGATTTTACTAGCTAGTAATGGCTATGATGTGACCGCAACAGATAGTGAAGAAGAAATGGTCAATACTATGGCTGAAAAAGCTCTGAATGAAAATGTTCCACTTCAATCTATCAGATTAGAAATGGAGAAAATTCAGCTTCTCTCCACTTCCTCTTATGATGTCATCGTGTGTATTGGTAATTCGATTGTTCATTTAAACTCTATTGACGAGATCAGAAATATGATTAAGGATATATATAAGCTCTTGGAAAACGATGGAACTTTCATTGTACAAACGGTCAACTATGATCGTATATTAAACCTACAAATTCAAGAGTTACCATTGATCAAAAAGCCTGAAGGCATCAGTTTCCGTCGCACATATGAATTTTTAGATGAAAAAATCCGCTTTAATGGGGCTTTAACTGTTGAAAAAGATGGAGAAATACAACAATTTGATCATTCTGTCGAGCTTTATCCACTTCAATCCTTCCAGCTGGTTACTGTTTTACAGGAGGCTGGTTTTTCTGAAATTACTCTTTACGGGGATTTTAAGGAGAATGAATATAGCATCACGTCTCCAGCAATTATTGCCGTAGCAAAAAAATAAAGACTGCCGATTTTTTTAATCGAGCAGCCTTTTTTCTTTGTATTCGGCTGTGTTAAATTAGAATGCTGATTTCCGTTCCAGGCACTCGCGCACCTTAGGGGCGGGCGGTGAGCCTCCTCGGCGCTAAAGCGCCTGTGGGGTCTCACCTGTCCCGCTGCTCCCGCAGGAGTCTTCGTGCCTTCCACTCCAATCAACATTGTGCAAAAATCAACATTGAGCTTTAACACAGCCTTGTAGTTAATTACAGACAAGCTTATATTTTTGTGGCGAAACGTTAGTCATTAATGGGCAAAGTTGTCCCACTGATGTTAGGTGAAGCTCGTGCATCGCCCTTGTGCATGCTGTATAGAAAAGTTTCCGTTCGCTTTCCTCGGTATACTGGGAACAATCATAAATAATAACAGCGTCAAACTCAATCCCTTTGGCTAGATAAGCCGGGATCACTACCACGCCTGTTTCAAAAGTTATCGTCCCCTTTTCAATTAAGCGAACTGTCTCAGTCATCTTGAGTGCTTCGTAAGCCGCTCTGCTTTCCAGCGCTGTTTTACAAATCACAGCAATGGTTTGGTGCCCCGCTTCTTTATACCTTTTGATTTGTTCAATGACATTTTGGCGAAGCTCTTCTTTGTTTTGAACTACCACAACAGTCGGCTTATTCCCCTCGCGATTAAACGGTTCTATTTTATCTCCGTCCTTAATGAACGCGCTAGTCAACTCAACGATCGGTTTTGTCGAACGATAGGTCCGGGTTAAAACGTACGTTTCTGTTGAACTTGTTTGGTCAATACTGTTTGAAAGTAGCGTGGTAGATTCAGCTGAATGCGAATAGATCGCCTGGTTGATATCTCCTAGCAGCGTCATTTTACTATTCGGAAACAGATGTTTAATAAATGCTAACTGAAAGGGCGAATAATCCTGTGCTTCATCCATAAAGATATGACGAATCGAACCATTCGTTCTTTTTCCCAAGATTAAATCCTGTAAATAAACAAACGGTGTAGCATCTTCATACAGGATTGTCTTATTTTGAAGACTTTTTATGGTAAGTTCGCCTATTTGACGCCAGTGATCGGGAGTAACTTCTATGTTTTGTTCAAATACCTTTTGATAGGTGGCTTTCATATTAATAAACTGAAATTTTTTCACTCGATTAAAAATTGGTTTAAACTTCTGTTTGACCAACATTTCCGCCAATAGTTCTTGTTCACGATCAAAATCATCAAAGGTATTATCACTAAATCGACCTTTTTCCTGAAGTTGCTGAAATACTTCGATAAAATCATCCTTGTCTAAAAACTGAATTTCATCCTCGACCCATTTTTTCTTTTGTTCAAGCTTCACTCTTTTCTTTAGTTCTTTAACTAGCCATTCTTTTACAAGTTGAACCCGGTTAGGAATAGAATAATCTCGATCAAGGTTGTAAAAATACTCGTATATTTGTTCCTTACTAATGAGGACTTTTTTCCTGAAAACTAATGGCCGAAAAACTAATCCATCGTGCATTAGTTTTTCCACATAACAATCGACCATGATTTTGAACTCCATGCTACTCTTATAGTGTATACTTCTTAGCCGGATCTGATAGTCAGCATCACTATGTTCAGCTGTTAATAAATATTCCATTTGATCAAATGGGTCCTCGAGTTGAAACTCTTTACTTAACCGCTGCTCAAGATATTCCTGAAATGTACTTTGCTTCATATTCTCTTCGCCTAGTTCAGGTAAAACGGTCGAAACATAACTGTTAAATAAAGGATTTGGTGAAAACAAAATGATATTTTCAGGCGATAACGATTCCCGATAGCGATAAAGCAAGTAGGCTACACGCTGTAGGGCAGCAGACGTTTTACCACTACCAGCCACTCCTTGGACAACCACAATCTGACTCCGTTCATTTCGAATGATTTCATTTTGTTCTTTTTGAATGGTGGCAACAATACTCTTCATTTGTGTATCGGCATTGCTCCCAAGAACAGCCTGAAGCATCTCATCCCGGATCGTTATTCCACTGTCAAACATTCCGTTTATTTCTCCATTTTTGATGATAAATTGCCGTTTTAATTCCATTTCTCCACTAATATTCCCAGACGGAGTACGATATTGAGCTGGTCCAGGTGGAAAATCATAATAAAGGCTTGAGATCGGTGCGCGCCAATCATAAATAAGAAAGTTTTGATCGTCCCGATCCATAAATGAGCCGATCCCAATATAAATTGTATCCTGTTGTTTTTCCCCTTCCTCTAAAAAATCAATCCGTCCGAAATAAGGCGAATTCTTTAATCTCGTCAAAGTTTTTATTTGTCGCTGAATTTGCGAACGACTTCGTTCACGTTCTGAAAGTAATTCAGCATGCTGTCTTATGCTGGTATGGGTTTCGATAATATCGTCAGGTTCATCCATGTTTACGGTAACATCATTCCAAAATGTTTCACGAAGCTCTTGAACATCTTGACCAACAGCACCTCCCTTTTCTTTCAGTTTCACCATCTTTTTCTCTATTTCATAAATCACATCTGAAACTCGAATTTGTTCTTTTTGCCACTCTATTTGTTGATGGTTACTCATCCAATCACTCCTAGAATTTATTTTTAGTATTTTGTTGACATTGATGTTTGTTTATGATAATGTTATTATAGGGTTATTTTATAAAGATAAACAAAAATGTATTTTTGACCGTTTATTATTGTAGCATGTAGGGTTTTTTTTTACAAGATATAATTACATATATAATGGCAAACGGGATGTGATTCGCGTTTTTTTGTTGTTTAGGAAATTTGCCATTTTAAAAGAAGGCCTCCTTCAAAATATGAAGGATGTCTTCTTTTTTTTCAAATTAATGTATCGACACTTTTAAACAACTCAAACATTTATGTTTTTATTGAAGCATTTTGAAACTATACGTAGCACTTAAATTCTCCCAATGTATTTTGGATCCCTAATAATTCCTGGTTGCCCTTGGACCCAATTAGCAGGTACCCCTTCTCCAGTCCTTCTACTATATTGTATCCCTTGAATTACCCTTAAAATTTCGTAAACATTTCGACCAACTTCTAAAGGGTTTACGAATTTGGTAACGATTATCCCTTCTGGATCTATAATGATGGTTGCTCTAAATGTAGCGCCCGTTTTCTCATTTAGTACTCTGTAGGCCTTACTAATTTTATGGTTTCGATCACTTAAAAGTGGAAACGCCACCTTTGACGCAGAAGGAGAAACCTCGGTAAAAACCTTATGGGAATATACACTGTCTGTACTTATAGCAAGTAATTCGGAATTTAGAAATTTCAGTTGATCATAAATAGCAGCGACCGCTGCCAACTCTGTTGGTCAAACAAAAGTGAAATCACTTGCATAAAAAAATAAGATAACCCATTTCCCTCGAAGACTTTCTAGACGAACCTCTTTTATTTTCTTTTCTACATTGTCGTATGCTTCTGCAAAAAATAAAGGTGCTAAATCTGTTGTTTGTGCACAAAACGTAGATGCACAATCTTCTAAAACATCCTCAGGCCTTATAAATTCCATTTTTCCACCTCAATTCATATCACCTAAATGATTATTTTGCTAATTTTTATTCTCGATTTGAATTTCATTACATATTATATGTCTAGTTTTTTGTCCAATTGAGCCTATTTAGGGAAAGTCTTTCGCTTCAATCACTTTACAAATTAAGAATAAGATCTAAACAATCTAATACTTTTGCATTTCTTTATAAAACATAGCCGAACTCCATGAGCATTCATTTTTCTCTTTAAACTACAAAAAAATGTTGTCTTTATTTTTATACAACACAGTTAATTTGTCCCTTTCAAAACCACGTTCACTCGCATTTATTAAAGTAGATGCACTTGATGCTTATTGCAATTTTATTGTTCGGCGTCATGTAGAGTGTAGGTGCGAATCTATTTAGGAGAGATGTAGAGTGAAACTGGGTATTATGTGTGGGATACCACTAAGCGGAAAATCAACATACGGTAAAAATCTTCAAAAGCAAGGGTGGGCTCGCGTATCTATTGACGACATCAGGCTAGCTTTACATGGCCAAACTTTTAAAGCTGAGGCTGAACCAGTCGTGTGGGAGACCGCTGAACTCATGGTACGTTCATTGTTAAAAAGTGGACATAAAGTGGTTGTTGATTCCACAAACAGAACTAGGGATCGGCGTAAAAGATGGATCCGTGTTGCTAAGGAATTCTGACTTACTTTGGAAATTTTCCATGTTGATACTGATTTAGAAACTTGTAAAAAACGGAACAGAGCGTTGTGGCGTTTACCTGAAAGTTTTTTAGAACAAACTTACAAAGTATACCAAAAACCGACTGCAGAGGAGGGATCAATTATTAAGGTGAAATAGCAAAAAATACATCCATGCTAAGGAGAGAATGTATAAATAGGCTGAATTATATATATACGAATAATTTACTTACTCTAAGAGATTTGTGATATAAAAAATATCGACAATCAACTCCGAAACATGAGGATTTCGAAATTGTAGAAGCGGCTTATTGAGTAAAGTGCCGTTCTGGAGGCGATTCGGAACGATCTTTTTATGTAAGACTTTCAAATGTACGATAAACTTCGGTGATTAATGGTCTTTGTAAAATTTGGCAAATTGAATAAAACAATTTACTAATGAATACCCTTGTTAGGGTTTTTGTCATCTTTGGAAGGTCACTCACTATAATTGGATCTCGAAGTAATTTTTATCAAAAGATAACGAATAATAAATCCATTTGCTAAACCAGGAATTAGAGACAACATTGGAAACCAAATGGGACCAAATGTTATACCGAGAAATATATTTGGTGAGTACATAAGACCTATTGTGACAAAATAGGCTCCAAAAGCAAATGGGAGAAACGATAAATGAGGAATTTCTCCGTCTGAAAATTTATAAGCATCGTACATTGCATACAAATAAACACAAGGGTAAAACATTAGCCACTGGTAATCAACCACTCTAGCAGCTTCCGTTATCTTCCCGAGAAAACTCAACATGATAGCTTTGTTAAATGAACTCATTACATTAATGGTGAATTCTAAAAGAATAAAAATTATTCCTTTTATCAGGTTTCCATTTAATAATTGTCCAAAACCTGGAAATGCCATGCTCCAAAGAATTGCTTCTAACTTATCCGTTTTCTTCATATAATCAACCTTTATTATTCTTTATATATTTTGCTTAACCTATGCATTCTTGAATTTATCTAGCCTTCTTAACAATGAAACAAATCCTCTTATCGTAAATAAAGTAAAACTTACACTTCCAAACGTATGGAATGGCGACCATTTTTTCCATTTGAATAATTTGGAGTTTTTTTCAAAATACCATTGACCGAGGCTCATGGGGATACTCCATGTCAAACTTTTCAAAAGAATTTTCCCCAAATTATCATTATAGGATTGTTTAACCCAGATGACACTTAGAATTGGAAAAAACAGCATATCAAAAATAATGTTGGTTTTGAAAATTTTAGGAAAAGGTCGGGCTGGATATTCGACTCTTTTGGAACCAACAACATAAGCATCTATAAGTGTTGCCAAAACTCCTTTTGAGAAGAAAATAACTAGATTTTCTCTCATTTTTGACCCTTTAAATAAAAATGGCAAGGAAACCATACACAAAGCAAAAAGTCCGTTTAACATTTTTTTCTCCATAAAAAAACAACCTTCCCAAAGGATTTATATTTGATTAATATTAAAATTACCAAATCAAATTAATATTATCCTTTAAAATATTCTTAAAATAATACTGTTCAATACTTGCAAGTGAAATATGTGTAGAAAGAGCCAATCGTAGCTTATTTTATCGATTCCCACTCTTTTACCCCTTCTGCAACAGTAACAGTTGCATTTATTACAAAGATTTGACAGGTTTTAACAATCCTTTATAATATGGCCCTGTTAAACTAGAATGTTGATTTCCGTTCCAGGCACTCGCACACCTTAGGGGCGGGCGGTGAGCCTCCTCGGCGCTTAAGCGCCTGTGGGGTTTCACCTGTCCCGCTGCTCCCGCAGGAGTCTTCGTGCCTGTAACGAAGATCAACATTGTTCAAAAAATTAACTTTGAGCTTTAACACAGCCTATACTAAAAAGACTTCGTTTCCCATTCCCATCTTTTCAAAACAATTGTTAAGAACCTGTTTATCGATTCCATTTACTAAGTAATATTTCTCTTTATAAATAGCACGAATAAATCCCATGATTTCTTCTTTAGTTATTTTATTTTTTTGTAAACCTTTAATATAAAGATTGAGTGGGATATTATTACCAACGCCATGTAATGGTGGTTGTAGGTACTCGATATTTTCATATCTTTTATAATCATTTCTTTCAAAAAATCGATTTCTTTTAATACAATCTTTTCTTTCTGTTTCGGTATGTACCATTTCCTGTGATTCTGTTTCTAAGATTACTGCTTTTAACGAAGCATTTCCTGCAGAAATAGCATCCTTGTGTAATAACTCTTCCATTTTAAGTAAGGTTTTAGAGCCTACCCCTCTATGCCTTTGTACCTTCGGATTTGTTGCTATATAGACAATAAACCCAGAATTTACATCAGCTAAATAGTGGCCTGTTGCAAAAGAAACAAGTTGCTCCCCATTAAAACCTATCAAGAATCGGAAATTATTTGGCTTCCTATTTCTCGAATATTGTAAACTTTTTAAAAAAATATCATGTGGTTCTCTCACTTCAATCGGAAAGGCTTGATCATATAATTTTAAGACCATATCTAAATTAATTAAATAATCATCTGTTATTTCATCCCATCTAATGGTCATAGCATTCCCCAGCTATATGATAATGAGATTTCATTGATAAATCGATTCGGTTTCTGATAGATTGGCATAAGACCCCATCTTTCCTTTTCATTATTTTTTGTCCATTCCTATTTTATCCATAAAGTAAGATCTTTTCCATAAACACACAATAACCCTGCCTGGTATCATTATACCTGGCAGGGTTATTGTTTGATTTTCACATGAGGTTCCGTAGTAATCACGTCCTATAGTTTAATTGGAATTCTTACTGTATTCATGCAATTGTTCTGTTGTTAAATGTTTTACGAAATGATTAAAGTTGATTGACTCCATCCCAAAATTTTCACAAGCCTCTTTATAAGATTCATATGCTTCTCGATACATCTCCATTTTTTCACCTCCCTGTTATATAACAATTTATTTTTATTATTAATAATATATAACAGATTAAAAATCTCGTCAATATGTTTTTCGAATTATTTGAAACTTAATTGAGGTAAAAAGAAAACAGCTTTAGTTTTAGGTTTAAAAGACAATTAATGAATAGTTTGATTAATTTTGGCATGAACATCCCTAGTTAAAAATAATATAGGTAAGACTATCTATTTAAGGGTGGTGATAAAGATGAGTTTTTATCTCCCTTTTATTATTGGCTTTATCCTATTAATGGGATTAATTGTTTATTCAATCGTATGGTATACAAAGAAAAAAACACAAAAGGTAAGAAGCAAGATATTAAGCGGTGAAAAGTCCTTTCTTGTTCATTGGACGTACGACGATACTATTAACATTGCCGAATTTCAAGGAATAGGCAGTGCCCTATTCTGGTATAAAAAGAAATTATCAGATTGTAAGGAGGTCTATATTTGTTCAGACGGAATATTACTTGGAAACGTCATTTTTTACAGTTGGAATCAATTTTCTAAATTTAAACAGTTACGGATTAAAACGGGTAATCCGCCTTGTATTCAATTTAAAATCGAATTCTCAGCTGGCGAATCAGAAACCATTGCAGAATTCTTTATTCCAATTCCTCAAGGGAAACAACAAGAGGCCGAATCTGTTCTTAATACTTTATATGGAATGGTACAAATTGATTTTTAAGTGTGCTTTAGGATGAAATCTAAAAAGGAGTCTCCGATATTAGGAGACTCCCATTCTATTTAAACGCTTAATAATTCCAACTTATTATGACTCTTCATGATAAGAACAACAATAATCAGCAACTGTATGAACCTTTAGTAAAAAACTGTCGTTAGCTGGTACATAAAAAGTTCCGGTTTCTTCTATTTTTTCCCAATATTCACCAGTCAATTTATATTCTAATTTTCCAGCAAGGATCTCCATTTCTTCCCTCTGGGAAGTCGTAAATTCATACTCACCTGGAAGCATAATACCCAAGGTCTTTTTAGTTCCGTCTGGAAACAAAACCGTTCTGCTAGTGACTTTTCCATCAAAATAAATATTTGCTTTTTTAATAATCGTAACATCTGTTAATTGCGACAAGTCTATCACCCTTTCATATATTTTTCTAATTTATCATAAAAGAATAATAATTTACACTTTAATTTTTAAAGAACCAACCTTAAGATTCTTTTGCCGTTCCATCCTCAATGTGGATAATTCTATCATAATAACTCAAACCCTTCGAATTGATTATTAAATTTTTATTATTGAATAGTCAAGCAAGACTATTCACAAAATGACTATAAATGTGATAAATTTAACTCAAACACCGGAAAGGAACTGTTTATATGGACAATCGGTCACTTATTTTACTTGGTTTGCTCATGGCACAGGATCAACATGGCTATCAAATCAATGAATTTATCGAGAGAAATTTAAGTACGATGACGAATATGAAAAAACCAACAGCCTACGCTACACTGGATAAACTTAGCAAGCAGGGCTATATTGATGTACAACATGAGCAAGAAGGGAACCGTCCCCCACGCAAAGTTTATTCGATCAATGAAAAAGGAATAGAATGCTTTTATCAATTGCTTATTGAAAATTTATCCTCACCTGAGAATGTTTTTTTTGAGGGAGATATTGGTCTTATGTTTCTCGACCATCTCCCAATCAAAAAAGCGATACCTGCCCTACAAAAAAGGCTGAACGGAAGCAAAAAGATTCTGGAAGGTCTCATCCAAACCCCAAGTCATGGGAATGGGATTGGAGTCAATTTAGCAGTTGAGCATAAAAAAATCATGTTGGAAGCAGAAGTACAATTTTTACAAAAGTCCCTGCAAATTTTAAAAATGAAATCAAACGGTGAATAAAAAATATTAATTAAAAGGTAGGAAGTGAAATATATTGAAAAAAAATAAGTCATTACTCATCTTGTTCCTCATTATGTTTCTTGTCTATGTTGGCTTCGGAATTATGATTCCTGTTCTTCCCTTTTATGCTGAAGAATTTGGGGCGTCTCCAACTGAACTTGGTCTATTAATGGCTGTTTACTCCTTATTACAACTCCTATTCGCACCGATGTGGGGCAGAATTTCTGACCGTATGGGTCGAAAACCAGTTATGTTGATTGGTATTGCTGGTCTGGCAATTTCTTTCTTAATGATGGCTGTTTCAACTAATTTGTGGTGGTTGTTTGCAGCACGGATTATTGGTGGATTTTTATCATCAGCTACAATGCCTACTACGATGGCCTATGTTGCCGACATTACAACACCTGAAGATCGTGGGAAAGGCATGGGGGCAATAGGGGCAGCTATCGGGCTTGGATTTGTGTTTGGGCCAGCGATTGGAGGAGTTTTTTCCAAAATCAGTTTAAGCCTCCCTTTTTATATCGCGGCGATCTCCTCAGTAGTGACGTTATTACTTGTTGTCTTCCTATTAAAAGAATCTTTATCAGCCGAGCACCGACGTGAGCATGTTGAAAAGAAAATATCCTTATGGCATTCCTTGAGTGGGGCAATGTCCATCCTTTTCATTTTACAATTGTTTATATCCTTGTCCCTTTCAGGGTTGGAAGCAACATTCGCCTATTTTGCTGCAAAAAAAGCAGGAATGGATGCCACAGAAATGGGTTACGTCTTTATGATCATGGGACTTGCTGGAGCTTTTGTTCAAGGTGGGTTAATGGGGAAATTAACTAAAAAATACGGAGAAGGTCCTGTTATTCAAGCTGGAATTATCATTTCAGCCATCGGGTTCGCGCTGATTTTACTCGTTCATAATTTTACGACTGCTGCCATCTATTTAACGATTTTTGGAATTGGGAATGGTGTTATTCGTCCAAGTATTTCTTCGCTCCTTACGAAAACTACAACAGCAGGACATGGCAGTGCAACTGGACTTCTGTCTTCCTTTGATTCCTTTGGTAGAATTGTAGGGCCTCCACTTGGGGGATGGCTGTACACCATTGCCATCGGAATTCCTTATATTTCAGGGGCGATTATTTCATTATTTGCCTTTGTTCTTTACCGAATCTACATTGTAAAGGCAAAAAAGGTTGAAGTGGTGTCAAATTAGTAGAGGAAACAACCATATCTGTTTGAACTTTAATAAAACCCCATTGAAATAGGCTGATAAAAATTTATCAGCCTTTTCTTTATTTTTCGCAGTGATTAATGAGGTTTGAATCTTTTCCACCCCTCTCTCAAATGGGATGGGTGGATTATTCAAGATCAAAGGACTTTAAATGTTCGAATTTTTCTTGTCATTTTATGATTTACACATTTAGTCGAAATTATTCAAAGTTAAGTGAATATCAGCATATATTCCTTTGTTGTTGCTAGGATCGAATTGAACCTAAAATTGAAAAAGACTATAATGTGAATGAAGATTAACTGGAGGCGATTGCATGAGTAAAAATAAAAATTGCCAGAGCTGTGGGATGCCACTTTCAAAGGATGAAAAAGGTGGAGGAACAGAAAAGAATGGACAAAAAAGTGATATGTATTGTAGTCACTGCTTTGAGAATGGAGAATTTGTCCTTCCTAATCTCACAGTAGATGAAATGAAACAACGTGTTCAAGATAAAATTGCTGAATTCGGGTTACCGAAATTTATGTCAGGTTTTTTCACAAGAAATATACATAAATTAGAGCGTTGGAAAAATTCATAATTTGATTAAAATACAAAACACCCTGCGAAATTCGCAAGGTGTTTTGTTATTCTCACATCAGCCTAATATATATCTTTCCTAGTAAAAGTGAAAAATGAAACAAATATCCCAGCTACACCCCATATTAAAAGGACCATTAATGAAAAACCAAGTGTCATTCCTTCAATCGGAGGAGCTGATCCAGTTAAATAATCTGTTGGAGTCAAATTCACCATAAATAAATATTTCGCAGACTCCCAAGAAGAAACCATACTAGTTAAAATGGCTCCTGATATTA
Source organism: Bacillus sp. 1NLA3E (assembly GCF_000242895.2). Lineage (NCBI taxonomy): Bacteria > Bacillati > Bacillota > Bacilli > Caryophanales > Bacillaceae > Bacillus > Bacillus sp. 1NLA3E. Next base: position 2,290,778 of record NC_021171.1, on the reverse strand, counting down.
AACAAGCAAGCATTACGCCCATCCCTGCTGCGGTACTCTTGATTAATGTAGACAACATGAAAGATAATGTTCCAACAACAAGGGATACAAACCAGGCTAAACCAAATACCATTAGCAAAAATCTCCATTGTGGAATGAGATGAACTGCTGCTGTACTTAGTTCTCCTTTTTCAACGACAAATCCTGTTAAAACTGGGGCTGACCACCCTTTATATCCAAACACGATTCCCGAAATGAAATATGAAAGGACCGCGAAGGCCAAGACCAAAAAAGAAACAGACAGAATTAAAGTGATATATTTACTCATTAAAATTCGCCATCTTTTCACGGGCCTCGTTAGTAGTAGCTTCACAGTCCCAGCACTATGCTCAGATGAAACAATGTCCGCTGCAATAATCATAACCAATAGTGGAAGCAGGAGCTGTATCGTATGCATCAAGAACTCTCTTACAAATGTTGGTGCCCCTGGCTCGGCTGGATTAATATCATGGTCAAGGTAAAATTGCTGCTGAGAGATGGTAATCTGTAGTTGTTTTTTCCATTCCTCAGATATCCCGGTGCTACTGATTCTGTTTTGCTTATCAACAATATCCTGTTGCAACGTAGTGCGCCAATCTCGCGTACCTAGCTTTTCCTGTACCCTTTCTTTCTCTCGATATTGAGCATATGTAAACATCGAAATAAGCACAGCCATGATTAACAGAACGACGATCATTTTCTTTTTTCGAACAAGCTTTAAAAGTTCATTTTGGACGAGGTTATTCAATAGAATCCCCTCCAGTCATTTCTAAAAAAAAATCTTCCAGTGAAGGAAGCTTCCGATTCATTTCCAAGACTGTAACATTTGCTTCCACCAATCTACAATTCCAGTCTCCCACACTTTTTTCAACATATGGAGTAATGACTTTCTCTCCTTCAATTTTTGCATCTGTTAAATCATTTAAAATCCGAAAACCTTCATTGAACGGAGAGAATCTCCAAATTAACCGCTCTTTATGTGATAAGAGGTCGTGAACCATTTCGGTATGAATAATTTGTCCCTTAGAAATAATCGCAACCCGATCACACAAAAGTTGGATTTCTCCTAATAAGTGACTTGATACTAATACACTAAGTCCCTCCTCTTCGGCCAAATAACGAATAAATTTTCGCATATCGCGAATGCCGGATGGATCAAGACCATTTGTAGGTTCATCTAATATTAATACTTTTGGCTTACCGAGAAGGGCTTGAGCAATCCCTAACCTTTGTCTCATTCCCAAGGAGTAAGTTTTCACTTTGTCGTGGATTCTTTCCTGCAGACCTACCAGCTCGGTTACATACTTGATTCGATCGTCTTCAATCTTATTGAGCATTCCCGCAAAATGATTTAAATTTTCCCATCCTGTTAAATACGGATACAATTCAGGATTTTCGACGATGCAGCCCATATACTGCATGGCTTTTGTAAATTGTGTTGCCACATTATAACCACAAATATGTATGGATCCAGAGGTCGGCCGAATTAACCCGACTAGCATCCGAATCGTTGTTGTTTTCCCAGCTCCATTAGGTCCTAAAAACCCAAAAACTTCCCCTTTTTTTAACTCAAAATTGATTCCTTTAATAATTTCCTTTTTGCCGATGACCTTACGAAGCCCTTCGACAGACATAGTAATTTCGCTCATATACTCCCTCTTTTACAATGTGATTAATGAGGCAACCCGTTCAGCAATCAGGCGATAGCCCTCTGTATTAGGATGAAATTGATCGGTGTATAAGTACTGATTCACATTTAATTGAAATAAATCAAAGGTTGGAACGAATACTGTTTTTGGATATAAGGCACTGATTTCAGCACTTTTAAAATTCCAAGCACGGACAACTTTTGATGTTTGTTCTGCATTTTCTAACTTAATAAAAGGGTTGTACAAGCCAATCATAAAAATATTTGCAGTCGAGTTGACGGACCGTATCTGCGAGAGGATTGAATTTAAGTTTTGTTCATATTGTGCCTCAACTGGTTGCAAAGCTTGATCACTTAAATTGGTAAGCCCTTGTCCTCCGCGGAAGAGGTCATTTCCACCAATCGTAATCAAAATGATATCTGCGTTTTTAACTTCCCTTTGAACCTCGACTTCCTTCACTTGACTAGCTAATTGAACTGATGTTAATCCTTTTATCCCCATATTGTTAATTGAAAGCTTCTGGGTGGTTTTTTTCTCAAGATCAGCAACTAAATTCCCGACATAGCCCTTACCCTCAGAATCACCTGTCCCTCTCGTTAACGAATCACCCAATGCCACGATTTGGACCCGCTTTTCAACATTCTTTGTTTCAGGCTTAACTGTTGTCTTTGCTAAAGGTTTGCTTGAAGTATCGAAATAATCATAAAGGGTCAATCCCAAACCTCCGATACAAATCAAACAAGCCAAAAAGGAAGTGACCGCAACAAATGACACCGATATTTTTTTCAATCAATTTCCCACCTTCTGGATTAGATACAGATATTGGTGAAACTACCACATGTATCTTTCATAATAGAATCATTATATCCTTTTATCCCCTTTATAAAAGAGTACAAACTAGCAATTTTTTTAAAAAAAATATGGCTGAGAATAAAACCAGTACAACCGGTCTTTTCTCAGCCAATCTGACTTAAAACTTTAAATTTTCATAACTCCACCAGTGCTGGCAGAAGTAACAAGCTTAGAGTAACGAGCAAGATAACCCTTTTTAACTTTAGACTCAAAGCCTTTCCAATTAGCTTTCCGTCTTGCAAATTCTTCATCTGAAATTTCCAATTTAATTGTTCGATTATTCAAATCTAGTTCAATAATGTCACCATCTTCGACAAATGCAATAGGTCCTCCCTCTGCTGCTTCTGGAGAAATATGACCGATGGAAATACCTCTAGATGCACCAGAGAAACGACCATCTGTAATCAAACCAACCTTGGCTCCAAGTCCTCTACCAACGATTTGCGAAGTTGGTGCAAGCATTTCCGGCATACCTGGTCCACCTTTAGGACCTTCATAGCGGATAACCACAACATCTCCTTCTTTAACTTTACCTGTGATAATTCCGGAAAGTGATTCTTCTTGTGAATCAAAACAAATTGCAGGACCCCGATGGTAACCACCTACAGAAGCATCTACTGCTCCTACTTTAATAATTGAGCCATCTGGTGCTAAGTTCCCAAACAATACTGCAAGTCCTCCGCGTTCAGAATGTGGATTATCTAGTGGCCGAATGACATCCTTATCTAAAATATCGGAACCAGCAACATTTTCGCGGATTGTTTTACCTGAAACAGTTAGGCAATCTCCATTAAAAGCACCTGGTTTTTTAAGCAATTCATTGATAATTGCACTAACGCCGCCTGCATTATGTACATCTTCAATATGATATTCCGATGCTGGTGCAATCTTTGCTAGATGCGGCACGCGACTTGCAATTTCGTTGATACGTTCTAATGAATAGTCAATTTCAGCTTCATGGGCTAAAGCTAAAGTATGCAGAACCGTGTTTGTAGAACCACCCATCGCCATGTCTAGTGCAAATGCATTATCAATCGCATCAATCGTTACGATATCACGAGGCTTAATATCCTGTTTGATGAGTTCCATCAATTGAGTAGCAGATTTTTTAACAAATTCTTTCCGTTCTTCAGCTACAGCTAAAATGGTTCCATTACCAGGGAGTGCAAGACCAAGTCCCTCTGCCAAACAGTTCATTGAGTTTGCTGTAAACATTCCTGAACAAGATCCACAGGTAGGACATGCTACTTCTTCAATTTCTTGTAATCTTGCTTCATCAATATTACCAGCCTGATAAGCTCCTACTCCTTCAAAAACAGATGTCAGGTCAAGAGCATTACCTTTTGAATCTCTACCAGCCTTCATCGGGCCACCGCTGACAAAGATTGTTGGAATATTGACGCGAAGGGCTGCCATCATCATCCCTGGAGTAATTTTGTCACAGTTTGGAATACAAACCATTCCGTCAAACCAATGTGCAGAAACAACTGTTTCAACTGAATCAGCAATGATTTCACGGCTCGGAAGTGAATAGCGCATTCCGATATGTCCCATGGCGATTCCATCATCCACGCCGATTGTATTCATTTCAAATGGCACACCGCCAGCATCACGGATTGCTTGTTTAACAATTTTTCCAAACTCTTGTAAATGTACATGTCCTGGAACAATATCAATATATGAGTTAACAACACAGATAAATGGTTTGTTGAAATCTTCTTCTTTTACTCCTGCTGCACGAAGCAAACTCCGATGTGGTGCTCGGTCATAACCTTGTTTTATCATATTACTACGCATTTCTGCCAATTTAATTCCCTCCACACTCTTACTTTTTTTAGTGAAATTTAAGTATTTATTATTGTACCATTATTTTTACTATATTTATAGATTTTTAAAAAGGTTTAGATTAGTCAGAACATTTGTGAACCACTTAATCTTTCTTTTTTTAAAGTTTGGCTCTATTAAACTAGAATGTTGATTTCCGTTCCAGGCGCTTCGCTTTCCACGGGGCGGGCGGTGAGCCTCCTCGGCGCTTAAGCGCCTACGGGGTCTCACCTGTCCCGCTGCTCCCGCAGGAGTCTTCGCGCCTTCCACTCCAATCAACATTGTGCAAAAAATCAACATTGAGCTTTCACAGCCTAAAGTTTAATGAAAGAATACAATTCATGCATCGGTCTGATTACATTTTGTTTCATCCTCACTGATGCAGTTTCTGCATCATGTTGCTCTAAGGCGGATATGATACCTGCATGCTCTTCAACTGAAGTTAATGTCTCTGCGATGGGCTGCTTTAAAAAAACATACTTAAATCTTCTAATGTGAATCTGCAATGATTCACTAAACGAGGCAATGTAGGGATTATCCGATACCTCTACAATCAGATTATGGAACTGTTCATCAATTTCCATGGCTTGATACGGCTGGCCCGATTCGATGGCTTTGGCAAACAGCATATTTTGTTGTTTCAGAGTTTCAATCTGTTCTGGTAAAATGACCTGTGCTGAGTACTCTGCAGCTAGAGCATAGAGTGCTGCAAGCGTCGGATACATTTTTAAAATATCTTTTTTTTCAATAATCATAACCCGAGTTTCTTTGCCAGGATGCATCGAAACCAATCCTTGCACTTCCAACAGTTGCAATGCTTCCCTAATTGGAGTTCTGCTGACACCTAAAGACTCTGCCAGCTCTGCATCGATTAATTTCTCGCCAGGTTCAAGTGTTCCTTCAATGATCCATCTTTGTATCTGGGATAGTGCTCTTTCTTTCGCAGACATTCGAACCGGCGAGGAAAAATTATGAGGGACTGGCATCTTAATCCTCCTTTCTGAATTTATGATTATATGCAATATATCGCATATAGCCGTAAAAAGCAATAGTTCTGAATCTTCTTAACCGATTGAATTCCTAAAAAAATAAACCTAGAGTGCAAACTAGGTTTATTTTCTCTTTTTTATGAAATTTTCTCTAATTCTTTAACCAATCTGAGAAATTCTGCTTTATTTCTTTGCTCTAGTGATAAATCGATAGCTTTTTTAATTTGTTCTCTTCTAAAATCATCTAGGGACTTTTCGAGCACCATTTCGGCAATTAGTGCCTCAGAAACATTCAATTCGTTACCTTGCTGCTCGGGAGTTTGTGAGTAGTAGTTTTTCATGAATTTTTGCATTTTATGATCCATAAGAAATCAACTCCTTGTCCTTTTTTATATTATAATATAATTTTTCGATTATTCCAACACTATTTATAGGGAAAATAAAAATATTTAAAATTTCAATTTACAAAACTGAGTTTTAGTGTAAAAAAGGCTTAAACAGTTCGTCAATCCCCCACAACACTTTCAATGACAAGCATATAATACCTTAGATTGTCCTAAGGGGGTGAAGATATGAGTTATGGAAGTGGAGCTGGATTTGCGTTAATTGTCGTGCTTTTTATCCTGTTGATTATTGTTGGAACAAGATTTGGCTACTAATTTTACGTACAAAGACTAACGAGGGCTCTCGTTAGTCTTCTTTTTTATAATAAAAGTTCTTTGAACACATGAATTCACTATTGATTTTTTGATTTAATTAAAAACAAAACAAACCAGGGACTATTCAAAGGTCGCGTATTGCGACTTTTGAATAGTCCCTAGTTATTTGGTGTAAATTGACTCTCACAATAAAGCTATTCTAGTACTTCGAGAAAGTGACTTAATATTCTCGCGGTCAGGCCCCAAATAACCTTATCCTGATACTTGTAAAAATACTCGTCCACATGGCGAGTTTGCCATTTATAATTTTCTCCACCAATAATCAACTCATAGGGGAAATTAGGTTCAGGGTTTGCCGCTAAATGTACCTTGAAAATTTCCGGTTTTACTTCTCGAAAATATTCTAATGGCACGGTAAAAATCTCTGCAACTTCTGATTCATTCGGTACGATATCATCAGGGGTATCAATCACCCCTAGAAAAGGATAAATAATATTGCCAAATGCGGTTACCATGTAATCTAAAGGAAATATACTAGATATACTATTTAGTCGTATCCCTAATTCCTCTGATGTTTCTCTTATCGCAGTGTATTGCTCGTTTTGATCCTCAGGGTCTACCTTTCCTCCTGGGAAACAAATTTCCCCTGGTTGCCGACGCATATTGTAGGCTCTAACCTCAAAAAGAATATGAAGACCATCGTCCTTTTCAATTAGAGGTAAAAGAACGGCAAATTTCAAAAACTTTGAGCTATCTAATATTGATGACTCACGATTTTGCAGCTTTAACAAAATTTGATTTACATCCATTTATTCTCCTCCGCATTGAAATATGCTTTTTCCCTATTATACTTCTATCTATGTGGTCTATATGACAAATGTTATCGTTTCTTATATTATTATACAACTTATCAAGCTTATTTCCCTTGGTGAAAAAGGAGGAGCACCCGCACTACAACTTTTTCTTCTTTTGATCTCCCACCTTACTAGGAAACGGTCCTTCATTACTATACCCACTCGTTAATATCTCCCTATTTGTTGGACTAGCGTCTTTCCCTGCACCTGGAGCAATATTCGCCATTGGCAACTGTTCTAATTCTTTTCCTCTAGGCATCTATTACACATCCTTTTTTTATATTGGCGGTACCCAATTATCGATGAACCTGTCCTAACTCAAATTTGATCAGCATATACTAAAGTGTATCTTTGTTAACTGAGGGGGAAAATCATGTTATCAATTTTTGAAAAAGCAATCGTCGGGATGACTTTATTAAGAATGGTATCGGGCAGTATCGAAATTATCGTTGCCTTACTTATCCTAAAGTCTAATAATATTGAAAAAGCTCTAGTATTAAACAGCAGCTTAGCACTTGTTGGACCTATAATCCTTATTCTCACAACAACTATTGGCTTATTTGGGCTTGCAGAAAAAATTTCCCTCATAAAAATATTCTGGATTTTTGGCGGCGTTGCTTTAATTTTATACGGAGTTAGAAGCACTTGAAACACATTTAGAATCAATTTTATTTATATTTATCCATTTGATTCAGGATAACGAGTAAAATCTAGACTATATGCTTCACCTGTAAGCCGCTGATTAGTTGAGAATTGAAAAGAAACACCAGGAAGTTGGAACGTGTTAATATCGACAATGTATTTTGGACGACGTTTCGATTCTTTATATAATTTACCAACATACTCCCCGATTAAACCAATCGCTATTAACTGTAATCCCCCTATTAACCAAATTGAAGTAATCAGTGAAGTCCAACCTGTTACGGTTGTCCCAAAAAATTTCAAAGCAAAGAAATAAAGACCAAACAGCAGACTGACAAAGAAAGAAATAAAACCCGAAACAAGAACTAGCCTAATCGGAGTGACCGAAAATGAAGTAACTCCATCAAATGCGAAAGCAACCATTTTTTTTATTGGATATTTTGATTCTCCTGCAAGGCGTTCTTTCCGGTCATAATAAACACAAGTTGAACGGAAACCAATCAGAGGCACAATTCCCCGTAAAAATAAATTGACCTCCTCAAATCGGGCCAGTTCCTCAAGTACTCGTTTACTCATTAGTCGATAGTCAGCGTGATTATAAACTAGATTAACCCCCATTTTTCCCATTAAACGGTAAAATCCCTGCGCCGTACTTCGTTTGAAATAGGTGTCGGTCTTACGATTTTGGCGGACCCCGTAAACAATCTCATTACCATCCTGAAATTTGTCCAAGAAATCTCGAATGACATGAATGTCATCCTGCAGGTCCGCATCGATGGAAATAACACAATCAGATCTTTCCTTTGCAGTTAGAAGCCCTGCTAATAAAGCATTCTGATGCCCGACATTTCGGGATAGCTTTAATCCCTTAACCCGTTCGTTTTTCAAACCCTCTTTATAAATCATCATCCAGGTTTGGTCTTTACTACCATCATCAACAAACAAAAGTTTACTATTCGTGGAAATGATATTATCCTGAATTAACTCATCCATGTATCGATCTAATTGAGAAATCGTCTCTGGAAGAGTTTCCTCTTCGTTATAACAGGGGATGACAATTGTAAGTGTAGGTTCCATCATGTTTATTTCCTCCAGACGATTACAACACTTTATACAAATATATTTTCCATGCAGATGTTTTAGAAACAAAAACTTTTTCAAATGCAAGACCATTTTCTTTTGCATTTTTAATAGGAATTCCAGAAAACAAATATTGACCTCCCATTTTTTTAAAAGGCACTAAATTCAAATTAATATGTTTTAACTGTTTCTTGGAATGTTTTTTTAACATATAGGATTTCCCTAGTTCATCTGTAAAAAAGTAACATCTTCCACCCCATTTATCAAAATATCGTTTTATCAAGTGATTTTTATCTAACTCTTTTTCAATAATTTTTCGAAACTCATGCTTATACTTGAGTGGATAAAAATTATTATAGCTATCAAGTGTATAAAAGCCATTATACTGTGCAATTGCCGGATGAAGGCCAATGCTGGCAACCCGGTACTCGTCTATTGGTCGGTGAATATAATCTTTAATCTCTTGAAATTGATTTTCTGCATAGAATTCTTTAATTGTCGGTTTTTTTTGATAAATGAGTTCATCATTATAACAAGACAACAATATTACTTGGCATATTATTAAAAAATTTACTGCAGTCTTCCAAGATTTACATTGTTCCCATAGTATTTTTAAACCAAGTCCAAAGCTTACATAAATCACAAGTGGCCTTAGAAAGTGGAATCTTGCAAAATTAAATGTATTCATAAAATGAAATCGTTCAGTCATTGGCTGCCATCCTTTATAAAACCAAAAAGCATACCAAACCGATAGCGCAAAATTCAAAAAAAACAACCAAATAAATACTCTTTCTTCCTTCCATCTTCTATTTTTCAAAACCATATAAAACGCAAAGAATAGAACAGGTAGAATAACTAAGGTATGAACAGTCATCACATGAGTGTGGCCAAGAATATAATTTTTAAAAGTTAGCTTGAACGCACGCCAAAATGGTAATTGGGCATGAAAGTACTCATCACGACTGTTAGGTTCTTTAGTAAAAAGAAACGAGTATACCAAACGATACTCGACTAACAAATAGATCAATGTCATATACATAACTGCTAAAATAAAACGGATGTTCCACCTTTTAGTTTTTACTACATCTCGAACCCATAGGACTCCCATTGCACTTAAAAAAAAGAAAAAACCAAGAACAATACTTGAGTAAAAAGGCAATAAAGTAAGAATAATACTATTCTTCCAAGACTGAATTCCCTTTCTAATATTCAAAAATACCCAAAGTGCAAGTGGCATCCCTAACGTACTTAGCATTCCCGATGGCCAAAACGGTGTTATGGCAAATGCCAAAGCCACTCCAACCCGAATATTCATATACCTGTTTAATACTAAAAAGTGATCTTTTAGCAGAATGTACATCCCAAGGAACGCAATTATGCGAGTGATGGCTTGACTTAATCCATAAGCAACTGTTGTTGGAAATAATACATATAACCAGACAATTCCACTGAATTCTGACCCAAATGCATTTCGGGGAAGTCCGTTGATAATTTGCGGTATGGTTGCTTCAAACCCACCAAATAACATTCCACTTTTCGCCAGTACTTTATACCACGCAATGTTAGAATCTAAATTATCATGTACACGGATATGCGCATTCTCCCCTAAAATAAACAGAGGCGACAAATAAACTATGATTATTAAAAATGCCAAGCAAATTAAGAACTTTTCCTTATTCATTTGATTATCCTTCATCTGTTACACCTCAAGAGTAGATTTAAATAATGTTGGATCCAAATGATTGTTTTTAACGTTTGCAAAAATAGGAAAATATATTCCTTTCATTGATGTTTTTTAGTGTAGAAAATCGATGAAAGCTCTATTTATGGTTTGGTACTGTCAATATTTACACGACAAAAATACTGCCTAAAAGAAATAGGCAGCAAATAAAGATAATTAAATTGTAATATTTTTCAAGCAAAAGTTTGGTTTATTGCTGTTTCTAAATCTGCTTCAAAATTTTTTGTATATCGCCTAGTGACATTGATATCACGATGTCCAGCTAATTTTGCAACAGTTCTAATATCTACTCCGTGGTTAATTAACTCTTGGCAAAAGGTATGCCGTAATTTATGTGGATGAACATGGTACTTTTGTAACATGTATTGAACGGAACGGGTGGTCATCCTACTTTTTAAACTTGATAAAAACAATGGATCATTTTCGGTCTTCCCTTTTTCAGCAGTAAAATAGCTTTTAAACTGCTGTCTAAGGTCCCTTGAAATAGGGATGATTCGATCAATTTCACCATTCTCTTTTCGTACGGTTAAGTTTCCTTTTTCATCCGACAAATCGACATCTGAACAATTTAAGTAGCAAAGTTCTGAAACACGAATTCCGGTTTGTAATAACGTATATACAATAACGCTATTCCTAAGGTTTCCGTCCAATTCTATTTGTCTAAGAAGGTTTATTTTTTCGTAAGGATTTAATGACTCTGGAATTTCCTCGGTTTTCGATACGACTTTTCTGTGGACATTCACCATTAACTGGGGCTTTTCAAGAAATTTAGTAAACACACTGATTACGGCAAACGCTTTTTCAATCGTCCCCACACTCAATTGTTTCTCTTCTAAATAATCAATATAGGCTTGAATATGATTTGACTTCAATTCTTTTAAAGACGGTTCAGACCTCTTTAACCAATCATTAAAGGATTCAAGAACACCAATATACGTTTTAACCGTATTGTTTGACTTTCCCTTTTTAATCAACCACTCACGAAACTCGTTTAGAATCGCTCTACCGTTTTCCAGGGGTCAGCCTCCTCTTTATATTGTTCATTTTATTCTATTTTATCAGGTTGTTTCAATAAAGTAAATTTCTGCGAATATTTTTATAAATAAACAAATTAGGAGTACACGCCTCTCCTTTTGAATAATATGTACGAGCAATGTTTTATGAAGGAGGAATTTAAATTTGTCTATTTTTCTAAGTTATGTTTTTTTAGGATTATCTTTAGCTGCACCAATTGGACCTATTAATGCTGCACAAATTGAGAGGGGAATTAAAAATGGCTTTTTCCATTCCTGGTTTGTAGGATTAGGAGCTATGATTGCAGATAGCTTTTATATGATTATTGTTTATCTAGGTTTTGTACAATTTTTAGAAAAACCAATTATCCAAACCTTTCTTTGGTCGTTCGGTTGCTTTGTACTAATATACACAGGTATTGAGAGCCTCATTGGAGCTGGAAAAACTTCAGAAAACAGCTTACGAAATCACGAACCGTTGTATAGATCATTTTTATCTGGATTTTTCATGTCAATTTCTAACCCTTTAACGATCCTTTTCTGGTTAGGAATATATGGGTCAGTATTAGCAAAAACGGCAACAAGCTTTAGTAATGACCAATTAATATTGTATAGCTCTGCGATTTTTTGTGGGTTATTAATTTGGGATATTACAATGGCGTTAATGGCTAGCACCTTTCGAATGTATCTATCACCTTTTCTGCTAAAGATAATTTCAATTATATCTGGTTTATCATTGATTAGCTTTGGATCCTATTTTGGTTGTGAAGCGATAAAGAAGTTATTTTTTTCGTAAGAAGAAGATTCATTTCGAATATTTTTTATACAAAAAAGAATACCTCATTTGAAACGGGTTCCGTTATCTATCGCAAAATATAATTTACACACTAAAATGTAAAGTAAAATGCATAAAAATTGCACCGCAAATTGCTGAAGTAATAATCCAGTCCAATATGGACTAAGATTGATGCTTCTTAGCTAATCCTCTTATCCTTCGACCATTTAAACCCAAACGGACACAGAGGACCTTATTTTTATAAAATTACCCATTTTTTAGATTTACAGGACACAGGATACCTTATTTTCATAAAAACCACTGGATCATGCCTGCTTACTAACGAATAAAGACTCTAGTGTCCGTTAACCTATCAAAAACATTCCTTTATTCATTAATAGCGGCATCGGTGTCCGCATGAACACTTTTCCACGTGGCAACAAACCTCGTCCCAATCTCGATATCTTTACTACAAGTGCTAACAAGGCGAGTAATCCACTGCCATCTCTGATTCACCCTGAAGCGCTGACAGGTCCTTTATTGTCCCTTCGGACATTTTTATACAAAAAAAAGAACAACCCCAATGAGTTGTTCTTCATGTGCCCGGCAACGTCCTACTCTCACAGGGGGAGAACCCCCAACTACCATCGGCGCTGAGAAGCTTAACTTCCGTGTTCGGTATGGGAACGGGTGTGACCTTCTCGCTATCGCCACCAGACTATTTAATTGGGAATTTTCATTCCCTCAAAACTAGATAATGCAGAAGAAGTTGTAAAACCAATAACACCGTTTTTGGTTAAGTCCTCGATCGATTAGTATCAGTCAGCTCCACACGTCACCGCGCTTCCACCTCTGACCTATCAACCTGATCATCTTTCAGGGATCTTACTAGCTTGCGCTATGGGAAATCTCATCTTGAGGGGGGCTTCATGCTTAGATGCTTTCAGCACTTATCCCTTCCGCACATAGCTACCCAGCTATGCCTTTGGCAAGACAACTGGTACACCAGCGGTGCGTCCATCCCGGTCCTCTCGTACTAAGGACAGCTCCTCTCAAATTTCCTGCGCCCACGACGGATAGGGACCGAACTGTCTCACGACGTTCTGAACCCAGCTCGCGTACCGCTTTAATGGGCGAACAGCCCAACCCTTGGGACCGACTACAGCCCCAGGATGCGATGAGCCGACATCGAGGTGCCAAACCTCCCCGTCGATGTGGACTCTTGGGGGAGATAAGCCTGTTATCCCCGGGGTAGCTTTTATCCGTTGAGCGATGGCCCTTCCATGCGGAACCACCGGATCACTAAGCCCGACTTTCGTCCCTGCTCGACTTGTAGGTCTCGCAGTCAAGCTCCCTTGTGCCTTTACACTCTACGAATGATTTCCAACCATTCTGAGGGAACCTTTGGGCGCCTCCGTTACTCTTTAGGAGGCGACCGCCCCAGTCAAACTGCCCACCTGACACTGTCTCCTACCCCGATCAGGGGTATGGGTTAGAATTTCAATACAGCCAGGGTAGTATCCCACCAATGCCTCCACCGAAGCTAGCGCTCCGGCTTCTACGGCTCCTACCTATCCTGTACAAGCTGTACCAAAATTCAATATCAGGCTACAGTAAAGCTCCACGGGGTCTTTCCGTCCTGTCGCGGGTAACCTGCATCTTCACAGGTACTATAATTTCACCGAGTCTCTCGTTGAGACAGTGCCCAGATCGTTACGCCTTTCGTGCGGGTCGGAACTTACCCGACAAGGAATTTCGCTACCTTAGGACCGTTATAGTTACGGCCGCCGTTTACTGGGGCTTCGGTTCAAAGCTTCGCCTTGCGGCTAACCTCTCCCCTTAACCTTCCAGCACCGGGCAGGCGTCAGCCCCTATACTTCGCCTTGCGGCTTTGCAGAGACCTGTGTTTTTGCTAAACAGTCGCCTGGGCCTATTCACTGCGGCTCTTCAAGGCTATTCACCCTAAAGAGCACCCCTTCTCCCGAAGTTACGGGGTCATTTTGCCGAGTTCCTTAACGAGAGTTCTCTCGCTCACCTTAGGATTCTCTCCTCGCCTACCTGTGTCGGTTTGCGGTACGGGCACCTTTTATCTCGCTAGAGGCTTTTCTAGGCAGTGTGAAATCAGGAACTTCGGTACTATATTTCCCTCGCTATCACAGCTTAGCCTTCACGGTAACGGGATTTTCCTCGCTACAAGCCTAACTGCTTAGACGCGCATATCCAACAGCGCGCTTACCCTATCCTTCTGCGTCCCCCCATTGCTCAAACGATAAAGAGGTGGTACAGGAATATCAACCTGTTGTCCATCGCCTACGCCTTTCGGCCTCGGCTTAGGTCCCGACTAACCCTGAGCGGACGAGCCTTCCTCAGGAAACCTTAGGCATTCGGTGGATGGGATTCTCACCCATCTTTCGCTACTCATACCGGCATTCTCACTTCTAAGCGCTCCACCAGTCCTTACGGTCTAGCTTCAACGCCCTTAGAACGCTCTCCTACCACTGACATCTAAGATGTCAATCCACAGCTTCGGTGATACGTTTAGCCCCGGTACATTTTCGGCGCAGAGTCACTCGACCAGTGAGCTATTACGCACTCTTTAAATGGTGGCTGCTTCTGAGCCAACATCCTGGTTGTCTAAGCAACTCCACATCCTTTTCCACTTAACGTATACTTTGGGACCTTAGCTGGTGGTCTGGGCTGTTTCCCTTTTGACTACGGATCTTATCACTCGCAGTCTGACTCCCACGGATAAGTCTTTGGCATTCGGAGTTTGTCTGAATTCGGTAACCCGATGAGGGCCCCTAGTCCAAACAGTGCTCTACCTCCAAGACTCTTACAACGTGAGGCTAGCCCTAAAGCTATTTCGGAGAGAACCAGCTATCTCCAAGTTCGATTGGAATTTCTCCGCTACCCACACCTCATCCCCGCACTTTTCAACGTGCGTGGGTTCGGGCCTCCAGTAGGTGTTACCCTACCTTCACCCTGGACATGGGTAGATCACCTGGTTTCGGGTCTACAACCACATACTCATTCGCCCTATTCAGACTCGCTTTCGCTGCGGCTCCGTCTTATCAACTTAACCTTGCATGTAATCGTAACTCGCCGGTTCATTCTACAAAAGGCACGCCATCACCCATTAACGGGCTTTGACTACTTGTAGGCACACGGTTTCAGGATCTATTTCACTCCCCTTCCGGGGTGCTTTTCACCTTTCCCTCACGGTACTGGTTCACTATCGGTCACTAGGTAGTATTTAGCCTTGGGAGATGGTCCTCCCTGCTTCCGACCGGATTTCTCGTGTCCGGCCGTACTCAGGATCCACTCAGGAGGGAACGAAGTTTCAACTACAGGGTTTTTACCTTCTTTGACGGGCCTTTCCAGACCTCTTCATTTACCCCGTTCCTTTGTAACTCCATGTTGAGTGTCCTACAACCCCAAGAGGCAAGCCTCTTGGTTTGGGCTATTTCCCGTTTCGCTCGCCGCTACTCAGGGAATCGCATTTGCTTTCTCTTCCTCCGGGTACTTAGATGTTTCAGTTCCCCGGGTCTGCCTTCAATACCCTATGTATTCAGGTAAAGATACTACTCCATTACGAGCAGTGGGTTTCCCCATTCGGAAATCTCCGGATCAAAGCTTACTTACAGCTCCCCGAAGCATATCGGTGTTAGTACCGTCCTTCATCGGCTCCTAGTGCCAAGGCATCCACCGTGCGCCCTTTCTAACTTAACCTTGCGACAAATGATCAGCTTCGAATCTCTTCGTCAGCTTCATTCCCTCAGATCCTCACGTACAGACTAGGTACGCTCCGGTCTTCGTTCACTTGCTTCCTCGACCTTCTCGCTGCTGATTTGTCTCGGTTTTCTTCTTATAATAAGAAAGAAAGTTTAAATGTGGTGTTTCTCGGTCTTACATTCTTCTTCTTACGATTATCTAGTTTTCAAGGAACAAAAAAGCTTTAAGAGATTGCTCTCTCAAAACTAAACAAACAAACCATCAACATCACATCACTATAAGTGTTGTGTTCCGATTGTCTTTACGACAATATCCTTAGAAAGGAGGTGATCCAGCCGCACCTTCCGATACGGCTACCTTGTTACGACTTCACCCCAATCATCTGTCCCACCTTAGGCGGCTGGCTCCTTACGGTTACCCCACCGACTTCGGGTGTTACAAACTCTCGTGGTGTGACGGGCGGTGTGTACAAGGCCCGGGAACGTATTCACCGCGGCATGCTGATCCGCGATTACTAGCGATTCCAGCTTCATGTAGGCGAGTTGCAGCCTACAATCCGAACTGAGAGTGGTTTTATGGGATTGGCTCGACCTCGCGGTTTTGCAACCCTTTGTACCACCCATTGTAGCACGTGTGTAGCCCAGGTCATAAGGGGCATGATGATTTGACGTCATCCCCACCTTCCTCCGGTTTGTCACCGGCAGTCACCTTAGAGTGCCCAACTGAATGCTGGCAACTAAGATCAAGGGTTGCGCTCGTTGCGGGACTTAACCCAACATCTCACGACACGAGCTGACGACAACCATGCACCACCTGTCACTCTGTCCCCCGAAGGGGAACGTCCTATCTCTAGGAGTGTCAGAGGATGTCAAGACCTGGTAAGGTTCTTCGCGTTGCTTCGAATTAAACCACATGCTCCACCGCTTGTGCGGGCCCCGTCAATTCCTTTGAGTTTCAGCCTTGCGGCCGTACTCCCCAGGCGGAGTGCTTAATGCGTTAGCTGCAGCACTAAAGGGCGGAAACCCTCTAACACTTAGCACTCATCGTTTACGGCGTGGACTACCAGGGTATCTAATCCTGTTTGCTCCCCACGCTTTCGCGCCTCAGCGTCAGTTACAGACCAAAGAGCCGCCTTCGCCACTGGTGTTCCTCCACATCTCTACGCATTTCACCGCTACACGTGGAATTCCGCTCTTCTCTTCTGCACTCAAGTTCCCCAGTTTCCAATGACCCTCCCCGGTTGAGCCGGGGGCTTTCACATCAGACTTAAGGAACCGCCTGCGCGCGCTTTACGCCCAATAATTCCGGACAACGCTTGCCACCTACGTATTACCGCGGCTGCTGGCACGTAGTTAGCCGTGGCTTTCTGGTTAGGTACCGTCAAGGTACCGGCAGTTACTCCGATACTTGTTCTTCCCTAACAACAGAGCTTTACGACCCGAAGGCCTTCATCGCTCACGCGGCGTTGCTCCATCAGACTTTCGTCCATTGTGGAAGATTCCCTACTGCTGCCTCCCGTAGGAGTCTGGGCCGTGTCTCAGTCCCAGTGTGGCCGATCACCCTCTCAGGTCGGCTACGCATCGTCGCCTTGGTGAGCCGTTACCTCACCAACTAGCTAATGCGCCGCGGGCCCATCTGTAAGTGTCAGCCGAAACCGACTTTCAGCTTTTCCTCATGAGAGGAAAAGGATTATCCGGTATTAGCACCGGTTTCCCGGTGTTATCCCAGTCTTACAGGCAGGTTGCCCACGTGTTACTCACCCGTCCGCCGCTGATATCAGGGAGCAAGCTCCCATCAATCCGCTCGACTTGCATGTATTAGGCACGCCGCCAGCGTTCGTCCTGAGCCAGGATCAAACTCTCCAAGAAAGTTGATTGACTCATAAAAGTTACGTTGGCTAGTGTCATGACCGAAGTCATTCACACTATTAAAAAATAATATTGTTGACGTTTGTTTGTTTAGTTTTCAAAGAACAATTTATTGTTCAGAAGTGAACTTTATTATCATAACATTTCATCTCATAGATGTCAACTTCTGCGAAGTTAGTAATTATTACCAAGCATAAGTTCGTCTGCAATAAATAGTAGACATTATCACAATGACACTGTAATAGTATAACGATTAACAACTAAAATGTCAACCTCAACGAAATAGAAATACCTAATCTCTTAAATATGATTCCTTCATACTAAAAGATTTTCATATTTTCCAAGAGTTCTTAAATAATATATCACCCTATTACTTGAATGTCAATTTCTACGATTGACCACATTAACATTTCCATGCCTCTTCTTTTTAGAAGGATGGTTTCTAAAAGATAGGTGTTTTTAAACGAGTTTTGAATGGCATACCTTTGAAAATAAACCACACTTCTCTTTTGAAAAATAGCAACAAAGGTTACGAAGACAGCCTTTTAGAATAATCAAGCCAAATTTCCTCTCGGATCATTCCATTTATAGTAGAAGAAAGGCGAAACTATAGAGAGGGATTAATAGTAAAAATTAATCATTTTTCGCATCGCTTCAAAATTAGACATATTTCAACATTGACAAATAGAATAATGTCTGATTATGCGCTTTCCCAAGAAATAAAAGCTGGGAAAGTCAGTACTTTCCAAGCCTTTATTAATATTATTTATTCACAGCATCTTCAAATGGCGCGTAAAAAACACCTTTTGGGGCTAAATAGTCATTTTCCTGCTCCCTTATTTCCCCTTCCACTTCGTATTCCCCTGGTGGAAAATAATCAAAAAGTCCTGATGTACTATGGAAAAGAATAAAATTCTCATTGAGTTCTTCCATTAGTTCTCTGTATCCATCATAATCAACGATTTCATAATCTTGATCCAACTCAAAATTTTCCTTTATCGCCTCAATAAATTCTTCGTGATTGTTAGTGGCCAAATAGATATCTACATCCAGACAATCTAAACATAAAAGGATTTCTTCCCCTTTTACGTTTTCATAAGACTTTATAACAATTCCCATTAATATTTTATAAATTTTCTCAGCATTAATTAGTGGTCTTTTTGTGTTTAACATTCGTTCTCCCTCCAGTGGGATCAGTAAAAATATAAAGCTAATAGCATCCACCCTATTTTCTAACCAAAAAAAATTAATGTCAATAAAAAATAGCCCTATTTATTAGGGCTACTCGTTAAAAAATATTTGTATTATTACGTTCTATTAATTAGATGTACATTTTACGAATCCTTTCAAGGTCTTCAATTAATCCGCTAACCTCGTTTTGCGATAGTTTAATGGGCATTTGATCATATAAAGTGACAATCTGACCATCCTCTTCATCTGAATGGCTTTTCAAATAATAATACAAACTACTAGTTTGTTTCTCATTTAAAACGGTTTGAGTGGAAAATTGCTTAATTTTCATGACTGAAAATTTATTAATATCTTGGTCAAAATTACCTGAAATTATTTGTCCATTTAATAAGTTCATATCCCCACTCCTTTCAGACTATTTATTAGTATACCCAATAACAAATATTACTAACTTATTTTTAGATACAATATTAGCTATTGAACTACCCCTCCATAACACCCTTACGGGTTGTTTGAAGAAGGGGATTCCTAAGAACACCAGTGTATCCACCAGTTATTGATTAGGCGATCCCCGCAGTCCCTGCGGTTAGAAGTCTTAGGGCTTCGTTTTTAAGATTGATTCCTGCGTTAATATCTCGATTATGATAGGTATGACATTTAGGGCATTCCCATTCACGTAATCCGAGATTTTTAACGTCTTTGTTTTTGTAGCCACAACCAGAACAAAGCTGACTACTAGCGAAGTTTTTTGAAACGGTTACCACTTGTCTGTTGTTCCATTTAGCTTTGTATTCGATCATATATTTGAATTGTGACCAAGATACTTCGCTGATT
The DNA here is from genome assembly GCF_000242895.2 of Bacillus sp. 1NLA3E. Lineage (NCBI taxonomy): Bacteria > Bacillati > Bacillota > Bacilli > Caryophanales > Bacillaceae > Bacillus > Bacillus sp. 1NLA3E. The sequence continues at coordinate 2,271,057 of NC_021171.1, read as the reverse complement.
GCTTTAGCAAGATGGTGGTTCTTTAACATGTTCGATACGGACAAGTCTTCCATCCCAATAATGTCGTGGTTTTTGACAATCTTGGAAGAAATCTTGTCCAAATAATCTTTTCTTGAATTCACAATTTTTTCATGAATACATGCGACTTTTCTTTTGGCTTTATACCAGTTCGCACCCCCTATCTTTCGTCTGCTCATAACTCTTTGCGCATGGACTAATTTTTCTTCTAATGAACGAAAAAACTTCGGATTAGGGTAAATCGTTCCATCCGAAAGAATAGCGAAATCTTTCAGTCCTACATCAATACCAATTGCTGAATTGGTTTTAAGTAATGCAATAACTTCCGATTCAGTAGCTAAAGAAACAAAATATTTACCAGAGGGGTTTCTTCTGATTGTGGCACTTATAATACGACCTTTGACTTCACGACTTTTTGCAAAACGGACGTACCCTAGTTTGGGGAGTTTGATGTGGTTGTCTATGATAGCTATATTTCCGTTTGTATACTTTGTTGTATAAGATTGCACTGGATTCTTTTTTGACTTAAAGCGTGGTTGTTTATTTTGCTTTTTGTAGTAGCGACCATAGGAATCAGCTAAATTTTCTACTGATTTTTGCAAAGCAATACTATCGACTTCTTTCAAAAACGAGTACTGTTTCTTCAGTTCAGGAAGCGATTTCACTGTTTCAAATTTGTTTAAGAATTTGCCTTTCCAGTTATTCGCTGTGAGTTGACCGTTTTGTCTCATTTCTTCGACGATATACCAGTAAGCATCTTTTTCTTTTTGTTTACCAAGAAAGAAATTGAAAACAAATCTTGAACAGCCAATGGTTTTGTTTATCTGTTCAATTTGTTTTTTATTTGGGTAGATGCGGAACTTGTAAGCCTTGTTTACTAGCATATATTTCACCTCGCCGAACAGGAACATTTGTTCCTATTATAACACAAGGAAGAAAGTTTTGGCTATCGCCAACCGACATTCATCCCCTCCCTACTCATTGGGCTTCACCCTTCACATTCCTTGAGGGAGGGGTATTCTGTCGGAAGGATGATAAAAATGTTTGCCATAACGTTTAAAAAGAGGGTACCTAGGTTGCAGTACCCTCTTTTTAACATAGATCTTACTGAAGGAACTGTCCAAACTGTGGTTGATACGCTGGTATTTTAAACGATTGATTCGTTAATGATTGCGGTATTGTTGTTTCAGAAGCTGTTTGGCCCACGAATTCCCGCTCCATTTGATTGCAAACCTCTATCAATTCTTGACACTTTTGAATCGATTTTTCATGACTTTGCAAGTTTTGCTGAATAAATTGAGCTGTCTGCCTCTCCCTTTGTACCAACTGTTCAAGCATTTGTGCATTTCGTTGCTCCTGTTGCAGCATATGATTGTACATTTGATTACCCTGCTGTGTTTGTTGAATAAGTTGCTAAGCCATTTGGCGGCATTGGTTAATATGCATTGAAATATGTTGTTGCATCGTTTGCATTATTTTCACCTCCAGTTTTTTAATTATGACTGTAATCCATTATGAAAAAGATTAGGGTCTGGCGCTTCTTGATATTGATTTAAGACATCGTCCTGATTTGCTAACTTTGGAACTTGGTAATATCCTCTAACATTCATATATTGAAAAATTTCATAGGCCTGATCGGCACAATTTTTCACACCTTGTAAGAGCCCCTCTCTTAAGCTTAAATCTGCACATTCTAGTGAGGATGTTAATTTCTTTTCCGCCAATGTCTTATGCAAGTTCAACATACCTGATGCAATATCAGAATCCGTTAACTGGCGAAGAAAAGGTTTTGGATAAGATTGTATTGGCTGATCCAGCCCATATCTGGGCTCAAAATCCAACGTTGAATCTTTTTGTTCATTATGTTCAACGATTTCAGAATGTACGTTCGTTATATTTACTAGTTGATTATATTCGTTAGTCATAAATTGTGTTTGATGCTTTATGATCCTTTTCAGTTCTTGATCACGAATATGCGGTTCATATAAATGGAACAGGTTCAAAACGTTAATAGAATGACATAAAACCTCATGTAACTCTAATACCTCATGTGCTCCAAGTTGATGATAAGTCATATTAATCCCCTTTAGTAAGCCAATTTAGAATTAAGGAAATTCCAAACTTATATTCGCCCTCTTTTGAGAAACTTATTCTATGTGAATTTTGCCAAATTGGAAAAGAAGAACGGTCATACTTTGTTAGAAGTGGCATATTTCAGTACTATCCGCCAATAATAAGAAATGAATATTAACGGAATGAGGTGCATTATAATGAAGTTATGTTATCTTTCAAAAATTGTCTATATCTGTTTGGCTATATTCCTATTTGCTTACCCATCTCAAGTTGCAAACGGCACTACCATCAGTATTGAGCAAAAACCGATTCCTCCCTATGCAAAATGGGGACGACTTGCAATGAAGGAAACAAAAACTAGGTATCCTAAAGCCGAAATTGTTGATTACTTGCATATAGGAAGAATTACAAAACCCGATGAAACCATTGAGAAATTTAAACTTTGGTTAATTGAGGACAATAAAGAATTCGGTGTTTATATTACAATTGTATTTGAAACAAAAACTGAAAAAATCAAAAAAATTTCTTTCAAAGAAACTATAAAATGACCAGTCAATTCCTCTACCTTCAATTGATAAACTTCAAAACCACTCCTTCATTATCTTATAAGACCATTAAAAAAGTTGACAAAGAAATAGCTAGCCAATACACTTTAGATTGGTTTTGGAGCATTATTTTTTTGAAATGATTTATTTATTATCTTATTGAAGGAGAAATCACATGGTAAATGAGGAATCAAATTTAAAACTTGTTGTGGCCGGATTATTACTTGGAATCCTAATGTCAGCGATGGATAATACGATTGTTGCTACAGCAATGGGGACAATTGTGGCAGACCTGGGTGGGTTCGACAAATTTGTCTGGGTTACTTCAGCCTATATGGTCGCAGTAATGGCAGGAATGCCGATTTTTGGAAAGCTATCAGATATGTATGGAAGGAAACGGTTTTATGTTTTCGGATTAATTGTCTTCCTTTTAGGCTCCGCATTATGTGGAATCGCACAGAGTATGGTTCAACTAAGTGTTTTTCGTGCGATTCAAGGAATTGGTGGTGGTGCACTGCTTCCAATTGCTTTTACAATTGTTTTTGATGTGTTCCCTCCAGAAAGACGAGGAAAAATGACTGGTCTTCTCGGGGCTACATTTGGAGTTGCAAGTGTCTTAGGTCCACTTTTAGGAGCTTATATTACTGAATATATTAGCTGGCATTGGGTTTTTTACATAAACGTTCCTATCGGGATCGCTTCATTATTCTTGATTCTTCGCAATTATATAGAATCCCCTCAGCATAAAAAGCAAAGAATTGACTGGGTTGGAGCAATTACATTGGTCATTGCCATCGTAAGCCTAATGTTTGCCCTTGAATTGGGTGGCAAGGAGTACGATTGGACGTCCATTCAAATTATTGGATTATTAAGCAGCTTCGCTCTTTTCTTTATCGTTTTTATTATCGCAGAAACAAAAGCACAAGAGCCGATTATTTCATTTTGGATGTTTAAAAGTAGATTGTTTGCCACCTCACAAATTCTCGCATTTTTATACGGGGCTACCTTCGTTATTCTTGCTGTGTTTATCCCTATTTTTGTACAAGCTGTTTACGGTGGTACAGCATCAAACGCTGGATTAATTCTTACACCGATGATGTTAGGATCTGTTGCCGGTAGCGCCATTGGAGGGATTTTCCAGACTAAAACCACTTTCAGGAAATTAATGTCTATTTCAGTTGTTGCCTATTTTGCTGGAATGTATTTACTTGGAACTTTAACACCTGATACAGCCCGCTGGCTTTTAACTCTTTATATGATTATGGTAGGTTTTGGGATGGGATTTTCATTTTCACTTTTACCCACTGCCTCAATTCATAATTTAGATCCACGCTATCGTGGTTCTGCAAACTCAACGAACTCCTTTTTACGGTCATTGGGTATGACTTTGGGAGTTACGATATTTGGAACAATCCAACACAACGTCTTTACTGATAAGCTTAAGGAGGCTTTTAAAGGCTTGCAAGGAGCCGGTGGTCAAGGTGGATCTGGCATGTTTAATATGAATGACCCACAACAAATATTCCAAGCCGACCAACGTGCAGAAATTCCTGGATTTATTTTAGACAAAATAGTCAATGCTATGTCAGACTCGATAACATCCATTTTTATGCTAGCATTAATTCCAGTTGTTCTTTCAGCCATTACCATCGTATTTATGGGAAATGCACGAATAGAAATTGGTAAAAAGGGTGACGCTAACCACCGTTCTTAATCATGAACACCGGATATTTTTTCCGGTGTTTTTTTCATTATGCGCAAATATTATTGAATATTTCCCACTATATCCGACAAAATAGAATGAAAACATATGACAAACGACAAAAATAGGTTGGTTAACTGATAAAACAGGAAAAATTTGTCGAGCATATGTTCTTGATATTCCCTTTATCAGGATCATATAATAGTAACAATATCTTTTAAGTTCCACGATTTCTATTTCCTTAAAAGACATCTTCTCTTACTTTAGCCAATCTAAAGTAACCCTTTAGTACCTGTTTTAGCCTTAGTTGTATTCCTCAACTACTGCGGTAATCTTTCCGCAATCCAAACTGCTTAGAAGGTCTTCTTCTATTCAAAAAATCTTTCAAATCTATCTTTAATAAAAAATGATGAAGGGAGCAATTTATTATGATTAAGGTAACGGTGACAATTAATTATCTTGGTAAGAATTATTTAACAAATGTTTTAACAGATAAAGAGGAAAAAGAAGATGTAATTAAACAAGTCGCGTTTGAACAAGTTAAAAGACAGTGGTCTCATTAAAAATGAAAATCACTAAAAAACCACATCGTTTCACTCCCCCACATTTTCGAAACCTTTAAAGAATAATCAGCCATGCCTCGTTAAAGAATAAGGGGGAGGAGGCATATGATTAATGATTTTACTGAATGATATATACAGTGCTCAAGAAAAAATGCAAGGAATGATTCATAAAACCCCTCTTGATTATTCCAAAACTTTTAGTTCTATTGCCAAAAATGAAATCTATTTAAAACTAGAAAATCTCCAAAAAACAGGATCCTTTAAAGTTAGAGGGTCCTTTAATAAAATGAGTTCCCTTAAAAAAGAAGAAATAAGTAAAGGCGTGATTGCCGCCTCCGCTGGAAACCATGCACAAGGAGTAGCATTTTCAAGCCATTTATTAAATATTCCATGTACGATTGTTATGCCCAAAGGTGCACCACTAAGTAAAATTCAAGCGACGAGACATTATGGTGCAGAGGTTGAATTATACGGCTCGGTTTTTGATGAGGCATTAGACTATGCCCTTGAATTAAAAGATAAAACTGGAGCAGCTTTTGTCCATCCCTTTGATGATCACCTCGTTATTGCGGGACAAGGAACGGTTGGCCTTGAAATACTCGATCAACTACCTGAAGTAGAAGTTGTGGTCTGCCCAGTTGGTGGTGGTGGATTGATAGCAGGACTTGCCCTAGCTATTAAAGAAATGAAGCCATCAGTAAAAATCTATGGCGTTGAGGCACTTGCCTGTCCTAGCATGAAACAATCATTACATGAGAATAAAGTAGTATCCATTAATTCAATGCCTACCATGGCCGATGGGATTGCCGTAAAAAAACCCGGTGAGCTTACCTTCCAAATCGTTCAAAAATACGTTGATGAGATATTCTGTGTTGACGAAATGGAAATAGCAAGAACAATGCTAATGATTCTTGAACGAAATAAACTTCTCGTTGAAGGGTCAGGAGCTAGCTCACTAGCTTCTCTTCTGTATCAAAAAATTCCTATTGAAGGAAAAAAAGCAGTTGCAGTAATAAGCGGTGGAAATGTTGATGTTAGTTTTATTTCACGCATTATTGAACGTGGAATGGTTGAAGCAGGAAGGTTTGTTCATTTCGGTCTCTCACTTAAAGACAAGCCAGGTGAACTCGAAAAACTTCTTGGTATCATTACATTATTAGAGGCAAATGTATTGAACCTCTCACTCGAGCACATGGGTGAAAAAATTTATCCAGGTTACGCAGTTCTACAATTATCCTTGGAAACCAAAAATCATACCCATGTTGAACACATCTTTAAAGAACTGATTAACAAAGGATACGAAATTATCCAGTGATTCTTTCCATTTCTAATTATTAGGCTGTGTTATATTAGAATGTTGATTTCCGCTCCAGGTGCTCGCTTTCCGCGGGGCGGGCGGTGAGCCTCCTCGGCGCTAAGCGCCTGCGGGGTCTCACCTGTCCCGCTGCTCCCGCAGGAGTCGAGGACCTTCCTCTCCAATCAACATTGTGCCAAAAATCAACGAGCTTTAACACAGCCAATTATGAAAGAAACCCGCCGGTTAACCCCAATGGCGGGTTTCTTTCATTTATAAGAATGAATCCAACCCAAACACATATATTGTATGATTACAGCTTTTTCCCGAAAGGAGAAGGAATGGATTGAACCACATCTGGGGAGTTGACTCGGCGGCAACAGTGGACAAAGAATTATATGAATGTGTTTTAAATCAATTTGGCAAGCCATTATTTTGGGGAAGATATTTAGTTACAGTTCCAAATGCTGCGAACGGATTAACGAGAGACGAAATTTCTTTACTTAGAAATAGCGGAACGAAAATCATGCCAATATATAGCAACTTTACACATGCAACGGGGGAACGTCAGGGAAGAACTGTTGCAAAGAATATGATTTACCACGCAAAGAGACTCGGGTTTCCTAAGGGAAAAATCCTATTTGCATATATTGAAAGAAATTTTGCTGTTGATGCAGCATGGATCAACGGGTATATCAATACGATGTATACTAATGACTATAAAGCGGGAATCTACTTTGATCCGATAAAAAAAATTTTCCAACAAGGATACTGTGAGGCAATTTCAAAAAATAGTGATCTTGGAAACCAAGTCGTTTTATGGAGCGCAAGACCTGAAACTGGGGTCTCAAGGGCTAGAAACGCCCCAAGGTTTAGGCCATCAAAACCTCCCTGTCAATCCAATGTTTGGGGCTGGCAATATGGAAGAGACGACAAGGAGTATCAAATCGATACTAATCTAATTAATCTAAGATTATTTGATCTTTTATGGTGAAATATAATAAGTTTTCATTTTTATATTCTTGAATACTAGGGATCCTATTGAATGGCTACCGATATAAACCGGTAAGCCCTTTTTTAGTTATCAGCTCCTTCACAGTTGGTGATCAAAAATACTACGATTACCAGTTTGACTATGCTATTCTATAACCATATTAATGATTTACATTACATTTATTTGGGATTAATACAAAATGTTAGGAGTTTCAGCTATGAAAGATTATGAAATATTATTCTTAGATATGGACGGCACAATATTGCGACCAGACCATACTATTGAAGAATCAACAATCACTGCAATTAACGAAATGAAAAAGAAAGGAATCGAAGTCGTTTTGGCGACTGGCAGACCTCTTCACGAAATATTGGACACAGCCAAAGAACTGAAAATCGACTCTTTTATCGCCTACAATGGTGCGTTCGCCATTTATAAAGGACAGGAAGTTTTCAAGGAATATATGAAACATGAGATCGTAACGGAATACTTAAGTGTTGCCGAAAATAAAAATCATGATTTGATTTTTTACACAAGGACTAATAACCTCCCTACCAATTTGGAGTCTCCACGGGTTAAAGATTTTTTAAATGAATTTGATCTTAGAAAGAACAAATTATTCACCACAAATATCATGAATGATATATTAGCCATGACTGTGATTACGAATGAACAAAGCGAACGGATCTATTATCCTAAGTTTGATGGAATCTTTTTATCACCAGTCAACGTGGCAGGAATGCACCACTGCTTTGATGTTATTATGGAAAATGTCAATAAAGGGGTCGCGGTTCAATCCATGTTGGAGCATTTGAACATTCCACGAGAGCATTCTATTGCGTTTGGGGATGGTCTTAACGATAAAGAAATGATTTCTTTCGTCGGGGAAGGTTTTGCGATGGGAAATGGACATCCTGATTTATTTTCCTATGCGAAACATACTACTTCAACTGTTAATGACTCTGGGATTTATAATGGATTAAAATCGTTAGGCTTGCTTAAATAAATATTTTTTAACTTAACCAAGGAACCGATTAACGCCTCCTTGGTTTTTCATTTTATCGATTAATTCCCTATAAACATTGGTGGACGTTTTTCTAAAAGAGCTCGTACCCCTTCTTGGTAATCTTTAGTTTGGAGCAATACAGTTTGGACCATATTTTCATTCATAAGTGCTACATCAAAATTACTTGAACCAGCTCGGTTTAATAAGTGTTTAACATATTTATTGCAAAGTGGTGCTCCATTAATTATGAATTTTGAAAAATCAACAGCTTCCTGAAGAACGTTATGATCTGCAATTCGATTAATCATCCCGTTTGAAAACGCTTCTTCAGCAGTTATGATTTTTCCAGATGAAATCCACTCTTTTGCAATGGCCAAAGGAACATGATCTACTAAATGTTTTGTAAGTCCTAAATCAGGTATTAACCCTAACTTAGCAAAGCTTAAAGAAAATTTTGAAGATCTTTCTGCAACAACAAAATCTGAAGCAAGGGCGATACTGAAACCAGCTCCTGCAGCATAACCACGAACAGCTGTCACTACATATTTATCAAGATCGACAATCGTTTTTGTTAGTGATGAAATCATTTCAATATATTTAGATATTTCGCTGGCACCTTCTAGTTCCTTCATTAATTCAATATCTCCACCTGCACAAAATGAACTACCTTCTCCAGAAAGAATGATCACCTTTACCTCAGGATCGTCCTCTGCAACTCTTAAAGCATCAATCACCCCTGCGACGAGACCTTCGGAAAGAGCATTTAGTTTATTAGGGCGGTTCATGATGATATGTCCAATTTGGTTTTCCACTCTGTAAATAACTGGTACTGACATTCCATTCTCTCCCTTCCATTTTTTTAAAATAGATTTTAAGGCCAAGGTCCTCTGAGGTGTTTTAGCTCCATCGAGTAAATCTAGGTTAAGAATATTTGATATAGATTAATTTCCATGAATGATTTCTATTTCCTTTTGAATTTTCATTGTATTTTTTACAATTTTATGTCAAATATTTCCACCGTCTATACGTTCATTACTGTTCTTTCGTAACTGAACATGTATATATATATTCACCTTAGGAAGAACTAAAAAAAAATAGTCCAAAGGTGCTTTTGGCATCCATTCGACTATTAATGATGGAAAGTGATCACAATTACATAAGTACCCTTTTCTTGAAAAACGGTCTACATCTATCTATAGGAACGAGATTAACCCTGCAGTCTATGCAACGATTACAATATCTTCAGGACGAAATCGCCATCGTTCATCAAAATATTGATTAAACAAGAAATTCCCCAAACAAAAATGGATTGTTTATCTTTTCATATTCATCATTAATTTATAACGGTCACCTCGATAAGTGGACTTAACAACTTCAAACGGAGTTCCATCCTCTAGAAAGGTATGACGTTGAATAAGCAAGACAGGTGACCCTGTTTTAATCATCAAATATTTTGCTTCTTTTTTGTCAGCAATGGATGATTCAATCACTTGCGAGGCACTTGCTATTCTTAACTTTGCTGTTTTTTCAATGAATTGATACAATGATTTCTCTGCAATCTCTTCGGTTAATCCCTTAACAAGGTTTGCAGAAACATAGGTCGATTCAATCGCCATTGGCATTTCATCAGCAAAGCGAATTCGCTTAATCTCATAAACCGCTCCATGCTCTCCAATCCCCAATAAGCTAGAAATCTGTTGGTCTGACGGGATAATAGAAAAACTAATTAACTTGCTACTCGGCTCCATGCCTCTTGCCTTCATATCCTCGGTAAAACTCGTTAAACCTTGTAAGGCTTGTTCTATTTTCCGTTCTGCAACAAAGGTTCCTTTTCCTCTAATACGGCTTAGAAGACCCTTATTTACTAGATTGGAAATTGCCTGTCTAACTGTCATTCGACTGACTTTAAATTCCTCCGCATATTCACGTTCTGATGGAATAATATCCCCGTATTTTAGTTTCCCCGTTTCAACTGTGCTTTTAATTATTTCTTCTATTTGAAAATATATTGGAACCGGGGAATTTTTATCGATCATGAACTGTTCTCCTCTCAAATAACTACCCTAATCTTTGATAGTTCATTCCATTTGCAATAATAGTAACACACGATACATTTTTAAGGCAGATGCGGGAAAAGTTTCACTTATGCCTCATTAATCAGCTGACTAATGCTTCACTTTTTGTATCACCTGAAACAAGAAGCTGATAATCTAAAATCCGATAATTTTCATATGTTGATCTCTCCTTTTTTAAAAGCAATTTTCCCTTTACAAATCGTCATAAATACATCCAAATTTCCGTCCAAAATTACCATGTCTGCGTCCTTACCAGTTGAAATGCTACCCAATCTTTCAAATAAACCCAATTCCTTAGCTGGATTTTCAGAGACCATTTTGATTGCGCTCTCTATTGTACAACCTGTAAATGCCAGAATATTTTTGAAGGCATTCCCCATTTTTAAGACACTTCCTGCTAAAGTTCCACGCTTTAAGGTAGCCTTTCCATCTGCTACTGTCACTTCTTGGCCACCAAGATCATAAACCCCGTTTTTCATACTTTTTGCACGCATTGCGTCGGTTATTAAAATGAGACGTTGGTCTGTGACCTGTTGGAAAGCAAGCTTCACTATTTCTGGCCGAATATGGATTCCATCAACGATTATTTCAGCTCTTAGTTCATCTCGTAGAAATGTAGCTCCCACTATACCAGGTTCACGGTGATGCAACCCCCTCATTTGATTAAATAAATGAGTGACTTGTTTTGCACCGGCTTCTATTGCCTGATCTATTTCCTCATAGTTTGCATTCGAGTGACCAATGGATACGACTACACCATTTTCATTTAAATAACGAATCAATTCCATGCCGCCCTTTGCCTCTGGAGCCATGGTAACTAGTTTAATTGTTTGCTGGGAATGATCCTGCCATCGTTTAAATAATGAAACATCCGGTTCTATGATGTGATGTATGGGTTGAGCTCCAGCCATGTCTTTATTTATAAAAGGACCTTCAAGATGAATTCCCAAAACTTCTGCATGTCCTTCTTTTTGGAAATGTGTAATGTAGTCCCCGGCATTTTGGATTGCTTCTTCGATTAAAGACTTATCTTGTGTCATTGTTGTTGCCAGAAAACTAGTGGTCCCTTCCTTTGTAAGGGCAGCTGAAATGGTATCAAGTGCACCACATGTTCCATCCATCGAGTCTGCCCCATCTGCACCATGTATGTGAATATCGATCATTCCAGGAATGACAGAATAATTTCCCGGAAGTGGAATTTCCTTATAATTTTCTTCTTCTGTTAACTTACTATTTTCGCCTATCTCAATTATTTTTCCGTTTTTGATCTTTATATATCCTGAATTATAAGTCGCATTTTCTGCATAAATTTTGATGTTTCTGAGCAAAATCATATTTACTTTATCCATGACTTTAGTCTCCTTCTTTTCGTTAATTTTATGATATTACTAGATTAATATAGTTGTCTATACCAGATGGAGAAAAAACGTTGATTATAAGCTGTTATCTTAGTGTTAAAATTTTCTCGTTTGTGAGATGTTAATATTTACGTTTATTGTGGTATAGACATCTATAACATTAAACAGGCAGTGATGACCCTATCCATCACTGCGACATCACTTTTTTCATTTTTGGTTAAGATCTAGTTTGTATATTCCAAAGCCTTGATCATCAGTTTGATTGGAATAAGCGATTTTACTGCTTGGATTTATGTACAATGACCCGCGGGGCGAAGAAATAAATATCACGTTTACGGTTTTATTAATGGGTGCAATCGACCAATTGTTATCTGTGGTTGGAGTTATTTCGTTTACTTCCTTGATATAGTTCATGAGCACTTGCCAGTTTTCATCAGCCGAATCAACCACTAGTTCACTCCCCTTTACCCCGGGAAAATTACCGCCTCCTCCGGCACGATAATTGTTTGTTACGATAATAAACTCTTGGTTCAAATCAACTGGCTTACCATTGTAGATAAACTTACTTATCCGACTTGAATTGGAATTAATTACATTCCCGTTAGAATCATATTTAGCAGGTTTGGTTACATCAATTTGGTACTGAACACCATCGATTACATCAAAATTAAAGGAAGGGAATTTTGGATTATGTAAAAATTGAGGTTCGGTTTTTAAAGGGTCAATCTGATTAAATTTTCCGGCCGACATTTCTAGCCATTCCTTTACAACCTTACCCTTCACCTTAATTGCTTTTAAGGTATTATCATATAAATATAAGTTGGCAGCACTGCGGATGGTTAAATCCCCTTTTTTAATTTCGGTATAATCCTCTACGCCATTTCGACCAGCTTTAAATGGAGCACAAACAGATAATATAGGCATATTTTTAAGTTCTGGTTTTTCTTTATCAATATATTTTTTGATCTGCCATTTTTGAGCATTTGTCACAATTTGAATAGAAGGGTCATCCTGAACCAATGCAAAATAGCTATGGATATCTTTAGTTGTTCTGCCAATGGAAGTATCCACATAATTTATCACCTCATTGTGCTCCCCAATTACTGCATTTACAATCGCTTTATCGGGTGTTACGACACTTTCTGCCTTCATGATTCCAGTAGTTGGATCTGTAACATCTTTCCAAATTTGGCGAGTAAATGACTTTGATCCAACTACCCTCCATTTTCCTTTCACTTTGTTTAGGTCTAGGTCAATGATTCCTAATGATCCCCCACCAAAACCACCTTGAACCACTGGAACTCCGTTAATCGTTCCTATTTCATAATTGACTCCAGGCCAGGGAGTTTTATCCGGGCCCAGAAACATTTCGCCAAGAGTTTTTCCTGATTTTTCTGGAAACAACTTATGAGTATGGGCGAAGGTGATAGCATCAATTCCAGTAACTTCACTTAAAGCATAAACAACATTCTCAGTATCATCTTTATTACCACTAAAGCCGGTGTGTGCCAAGGCAACGATTAGATCGGCACCCTTTTTTTGGATCTCTGGGATGAATTTTTTTGCCGTTGTTACTATATCTTTCACGATAACTTTTCCTTGAAGATTGGCTTTATCCCAATCATTTGTTTGTGGTGGGACAAAGCCGATATAGCCCATCTTCAAAATGTGTTTCTTGCCTTTCTCATCTATAACTTTTTTCTTGATAATCTTATAGGGCTGGAACTTATTCTTGTCATTATTTTGGTTTTTATCATGGTCATCTAAATAGACATTGGCATTTATATAAGGAAAATTTGCATCATTATAAGCTTCCTCGAGATATTCTAAACCATAGTTAAACTCGTGATTCCCTAATGTCGCCACATCATATTTCATTATATTCATCGCTTTAAATATTGGATGGACTTCCCCAGGTTTTAAAGGATTAATCTTTGCTTTATACATTCCGAGTGGTGTTCCTTGAATTAAGTCACCATTATCAACAAGAACACTGTTTTTTACTTCATTTCGAGCATTCTTCACTAGGGTAGCCGTCTTTGCTAAACCAACTTTTAGATAGGGAGCATTTTGATAATAATCATAGCTCATCAGATTAGCATGAACATCAGTTGTTTCCATAATTCGAAGCTTCAATAATGGAGTGGCAGATTCGAGATCTTTTTTAGTGTAATTGCTTTCCTTATCGGTTTCTACTTCTTTTGCTAATATGTTGGAGGAAAAGGTGGTTCCCAAAACTAAACCTATAGAAAACGAAGTAAATAGGAGTTTTAATACATGATGATGTTTGTCTCTCTTTTTCATAAAAAGATCTCTCCTTCAGCATTTAAAGGTATCAGTTCATTAATGGTGAAAAACAAATTTGCATTCTTGAAGGATAAATTCCTTTTTATTCTTTCCAATTTTGTTATCAAAATCCTCGATAATTCTGTTTTCTATTCCACGTAATTGTGTTAACCTAAAATATATATAGGTTTACATAAAAATAAAAAATATGAATAATGGAGGTGGCGGAGTTTGTTTTTACGAGGGCATCATCTACTTTGTGTTCAGGGCTTTCGAGGAATGGGATATAGCGATGAATTCGTCACTAATATGACAGAAATCGTAAACGATATCAGAAATGATGAGCTTGATTTTTCGGTCAAGGTTCTGGCAGGCTTTGACAACGCTTGTATAGCATGTCCCCATCAAGGCGAACGAATATGTGAGGCTAATGAGGGTTCACAAAAACATGTATTATCAATGGACAAAAAGGTTATTAATCATCTTAACTTAATGGAAGGGAAAAATTATCAAAAATCGGAGCTTATATCACTTGTGGCCACAAAAGTTGAACCTGATGATTTAGACTACCTTTGTAAAGGTTGTTCCTGGCTTCAATATGGTGTTTGTAAAGAAGGCATCAAGGAAATGAAAGAAAAATATCAGCATTTAGAAAAAAAACCAGCCTTTCTTTAATTAGAAAGACTGGCTTTTTTGTCTTTTTATTTACGAATTTGTCCATTACCATAAATATAATACTTACTTGAGGTTAAGGCTGGCAACCCCATTGGCCCTCGAGCATGAAGTTTTTGTGTACTAATTCCGATTTCGGCTCCGTACCCAAATTCAAAGCCATCTGTAAAACGAGTCGAAGCATTATGATAAACTGCAGCAGCATCTACCTTTGTTAAAAACAATGCTGCATGTGCCTCGTTTTCAGTGATAATTGCTTCTGAATGGCTCGTTCCGTATCGATTAATATGATTAATCGCTTCCTCAACATCTTTGACGACCTTTACACTTATTTTAAGAGCTAAATATTCTGTACACCAATCCTCTTCTGTCGCAAGTTTGGCTGAGGAAATGGTCTGGCAAACTTCTTCATCTCCAAAAATTTCTACCGAATGATTTTGCAGTGTTTTCAGCAGCTTTTCACCATGTTTTTGAAACCAGTTTTCCTGGATCAATATTGTTTCAATTGCATTGCAGACTGATGGACGCTGTGTTTTTCCATTAATGGCAATTTGTTCAGCCATTTCCGGATCAGCAGTTTCGTCTATAAAAATATGACAATTTCCAGCTCCTGTTTCTAATACTGGAACAGATGATTCTCGAACGACGGTATCAATTAGGTTTTTTCCACCTCTTGGAATCAAGACATCTAAATACTCATTTAAATGGAACAATTCCTTAGCAGTTTCCCTACTTGTATCTTCAATCAACTGGACTGCATCGATTGGGAGATCAGTCCTTTCCAATGCTCGATGAATTGAATTAACAAGGGCTTGATTGGAATAACGAGCCGATGAACTTCCTCGAAGAATTACGGCATTTCCTGTTTTTAAAGACAAGGTCGCTGCATCAATTGTGACATTTGGTCTTGCTTCATAAATCATCCCAATAACCCCGATTGGAACTCGCCGTTTCTTAATCAGTAACCCGTTTTCTTTTTCGATTGATTCTAGTGTTTCTCCAATTGGGTCATTTAACTTGATTAATAGTCGAATAGCCTCTGCCATATCAGAAATGCGCTTTTCGTTCAATAGAATACGGTCAAGGACAGATTCATTAAAACCAGCCTTTTCCCCTTGCTCCAAGTCTTTTCCATTTTCGGAGATTAGATAATCCTTATCAACTAATAATTGCTGGGCGATTTTTTCTAATGCATCATTCTTTTGCTCTGTGGTAACTCCAATTAACGCAAAACTTGCTGCTTTGGCAGCTTTTCCTTTTCTTTGAATCTCAGTCATATTATTCCCTCCCTTTTATGCTTGAACCCATTTATCTCTGTGAATAACAGCCATCTTTACCACACTAGTCAATTCGTCTGTTCTTTTTCCCATAATCTTCATTAATTGTTCAGAAGAGTATAGAACCTCCCCCTTACCCAGCAGCCCAGTCGTACCAAACACTTCTACTACTTCACCTTTTTCAAATGAACCGTTAACATCGTATATCCCGGCAGGCAATAGGCTCCCACCCTGTAACAGCAGAGCATCCTCTGCACCTTTATCCACAAAAATTTGGCCAGATACCTCGGAATGAAGTGCAATCCATTGCTTGTTATTTGTAACAGCAGTCAGGTCACGAGCACCAATATAGGTTCCGTCACCTTCCCCCTCCAAAATTTCCAGTAATTTGTTTCTCCCTTTCCCATTCCCGATAAAAATGCGAACACCTAAGGAAAGAGCAGTTTTAGCTGCAATTAGCTTTGAAAGCATCCCCCCAGTTCCAACATTTGAACCTGTACTATCAGCGACAGAAAGCATGTCGTCCGTCACTTCCTCGAGATAATTAAATCTTTTAGCATCAGGATTTTTTCGAGGGTTGGCATTGTAGAGTCCATTTATGTCGGTTAGAATAATCACTTGCTCGGCATGAACTAACCCACTTACCAATGCCGAAAGCATGTCATTATCACCAAAGGTCAACTCTTCAACCGAAACTGTATCATTTTCATTGATTATTGGCAGAATTCCTCTTTCTAATAACTCTGTAATCGTCGAATAAGCATTTCGGTAGCGATCCTTTTTAGAAAAGTCATTCCGAGTTATTAAAATTTGAGCAGGGATAATATTATATTTGCCTAACTGTTCCATATAGGACTGGATGAGCAAGCTTTGGCCAACAGCAGCAGCAGCCTGTTTCCCTTTTAAAGTTACTGGTCTGGAAGGATAGCCAAGTCGTGCAAAACCAGCTGCCACTGCACCAGATGAAACTAAAACAATTTCATGGCCCGCTTCACGCATTGCGGCAATTGCCTGAATATGATCAATGAATTTTTCATAATCAATTTCACCTTTTGAATTTGTTAAAGAACTACTCCCAATTTTGACTACAACCCGCTTTTTTTCCATACCTGTTCCTCCATGTTAGACAAAATCCTAGTTTGATTAGCTCCAGTCGCGAAGCACTGAACGAGAACCTATTGATATTTTAAAAAGAATGCTTTTTGTAAATAAAAAAAGCCCTATTCATCCTATAAAATAAGGACGAAAAGCACTTTAACTTCCGTGGTACCACCTTGATTGGATGTATACAACATCCCACTTTGACTGATAACGCAAGATTGCGCCTATGTTTGACATAGGACTCAGAAGGCAGGTTCTGCAGCTTTAACGTGGCGGGCCTTCCAGCTTATAGACACCGCTCTCTGTCACATAAAGTAGATGCATACTAATCCTTCTTCAACGTTCTTTGATTTTAATTTATTATGCAGATTTTCATCCAAAAAGTCAAGAATGTTCAGATGATTTATCTAGTTTTCTTTTTTCAACATTCGTTCACAATATCTAACAAAAAAGGTTTTAGGGTTGATTATATCGAACTCTTAAACAAGAAAGCTGCGGAGGTGTGCCATGATACCAACACTTACAACGGATAGACTAATTCTAAGGGAAATTACAATGAAGGATACGGTTGATATTTTTCGAATTTTTTCGCTGAAAGAGGTCACGCAATATTATGGAGTTAAAACCTTTACTACATTACAGGAGTCAGGTAACCTAATTGGGACCTTTTCCAAAAGCTATCAAGACCGTCGAGGCATGCGATGGGGAATTGAACGGAAAGACCAAAAAGGGCTTATTGGAACAATCGGATTTAATTTGTGGTCACCCATTCATCGACGTGCAGAAATTGGGTATGAAATTCATTCTTATTTTTGGAATCGAGGATAT
The DNA here is from genome assembly GCF_000242895.2 of Bacillus sp. 1NLA3E. NCBI lineage: Bacteria > Bacillati > Bacillota > Bacilli > Caryophanales > Bacillaceae > Bacillus > Bacillus sp. 1NLA3E. Next base: position 2,253,265 of record NC_021171.1, on the reverse strand, counting down.
GCAACAGAAGCTGTTATGAAAATAGTTTCTTACGGGTTTGAAAATTTGAAACTTAACCGGATTGGTGCGATTGTTTTATCAGAGAATGAAGCCTCTATTCATCTTCTGAAGAAGCTGGGATTTGAGGAAGAAGGGATTTTGCGAGATTATATTTATCAAAATGGTGAATCACTGGATACCTATGTATTGGGATTAGTTAAGCCTTGAGTTGTCTTGATTCCTTTAGTCATGATAAATAAGCCCTATTCATCCTCTTACCAGCTTGATGAACAGGGCTTTAATATTATTCATTCCTCTAAATTACACTAACACACTTGCAAAGAACTCATGATACAACGCTTGGACTGCTCTTTTCTCCAATTCTTCCTTAACGCCAAACATCATACTGACTTCAGAAGAACCTTGGTTAATCATTTCAATATTTACGTGAGCGTTCGCCAACGCCTTTGCAGCGCGTGAGGTTGTTCCTACGTTATGGCGCATTCCTTCACCAACGACCATAATTAGCGCCAAATCATGTACAACTGATACCTCATCTGCATGTAACTCATTCTTAATTCGATTGACAATAGCTGTTTCATTTTCAGGACTCATTTGTCCTTGACTTAAAATAATTGAAATATCATCAATTCCTGATGGTATGTGCTCATAGGAGAAACCAAAGTCCTCTAAAATTTGCAGCAACTTTCGTCCGAAACCAATTTCACGGTTCATTAAATATTTGCTGACATAAATACTGCAGAAGCCACCATCACTAGCAATTCCAACAACTGGACCACTAGTGAGACTCCTCGCATTTACAATTCTAGTTCCTGGTGCAGACGGATTATTTGTATTTTTCACATTAACGGGAATTCCTGCCCGAAACGCAGGGATGAGAGCCTCATCATGGAAAACAGAGAAGCCAGCATAGGAAAGCTCGCGCATTTCACGATAGGTTAACTCCCGGATTTCCTTCGGGTTTTGGACAATACTTGGATTCACCGAATAAACGGCATCAACATCGGTAAAATTCTCATATAAATCAGCTTTAATAGCATTGGCAAGAATGGATCCGGTAATATCTGATCCGCTTCGTGAAAAAGTTAATACTTCACCAAATTCGTTATATCCAAAGAACCCTGGAAAAATAACGATTCCTGACCGCTCACGAAGAGAATATAACCGGTCATAGGATTCTGGAAGAACTTGAGCATTTCCGGGTTCATTACTTACAAGGAGCCCTGCTTCTTTCGGATTAACATATGAGGCTTCCACACCTCGATGTTGGAAATAAGCAGCGACTAATTTTGCGTTATTGTCTTCCCCACTTGCCTTAACCGCATCAAGATACCGCTCAGGTGAACTCTTGTCACCATTTAGCAATTCTAATAGGTCCCCTTTGATTTTTTTAATGATATCGGTAGAAAGTCCTAGTTCATTGGCAATGGTAGAATATCTTTCTATAATGCTATCAACTAATTCTTGTGCATCTCCACATTCCAAATAACGTTCGGCACAAGCAATTAATAAATCTGTAACCTTTATATCATCAGCAAACCGTTTACCAGGAGCTGAAACGACAACTATTTTACGCTCTGAATCATTTAAGACAATCTGAAAAACTTTTTCAACTTGTTCACCTGATGCTAGTGATGAACCTCCGAATTTTACAACCTTCATTCTAACAACCCCTGCTCTCAAATTTCTAAGTGCCAAATTTAGTTATTATTATCACCCTTTATGAAAAAAGAATCAAGGCTTTTCTTCCAGGAAAGCACAAATGTTTTTTTGACACGGACTTAACTTTGTTCTCCAAAGTTAAAAAAGGATAGACTTAGCTTCACCAGCTATATCTACCCTTTAATATGATTAAATTAATGATTTTTTACGACTCGGTTTAGTTCATTAATATCAGCTTCATGCTGAATCGACCGTGCCGCAAGTAGATCAATAGTTTTTTGCTTATCGTGAATGGCTGTTAATCGTTTTATTTCGGTTCCAATAAATGATTCTAAATGCTGATACTGAACAATGATACTACTAATTTTCTTGTCCTTTCGTTCATAATCATGTTCGATTTTTTCCAAACAATCAGCCATTTTTTCATCTTTTTTTTCCATGGTTCCAATTCGCTGATCGAGATTACCTAAGATATGCTCCAGCTTTTCCATACGGTCCGAGGCCTCAACCCTTAACTCAGCAAGATCGTTTTGAAGCTCCATTGTGGTTCTTCGAAATTCAGCAAATTCTTCCTTTAAGACTTCACGCAGTACGTTTTTAATTTCTTCGCTCATCCTAGTCTTCCCCCAATATCTTTTCTATTTATGTAAGAAAATCTTTGGTCGTCACAATGAATGAAAGCGTTGTAAAAGAGAGGTTAGGAAAATGCCCCCCATGAAACTATATTAATTTTAACATTTTTCGGAAATCTTGTGCTATTCTTCACCAAATTAATATATGTGTAGTTGCAAGGATGCTAATCTTCACCTTGTACTTGAATTAAAAGGAATTGAAATTCCTTTTGACGATTGGTGCTTCCCAAATAACTTGGACTGACAATTGCTTTAAGAAGCTCTTTCTTTTTAGTAGGATCTTGAACCGTCTCCAAAATCGTTTTTCGAGATTCTGAAAGAAATTCTAGATAGTCAACATATTGATCATCAAATTGCTGCTCCAATTGTTTGCGGATTTCTTTTGCTAAAATTGGACTTGCACCTTCTGTAGAAATGGCAATTGATAGTTTCCCTCTCCTCAAAACTGATGGGAATTGAAAATCTGAGTTTCCCGGATCATCTACTAAAGAAACAAGCTGGTGTTCTCCTGCAGATCTTTTAACAGCGAGATTGATTTGCTTATCGTTAGTCGCAGCAATAATAAGAAAAGCTGATTCTACATCACTTGGAGAAAATTGCTTGTTTTTCCAAAAAACTATTTTGTCCTCAGCCATTTTTTTCAAACCTGCTGTCAAGTCAGGACTAATCACCACAATATGGGCCCCTTTTTCCAATAATGACCTTATTTTGCGTTCAGCAATTTTGCCGCCACCGATGACGATCACATTCTTGCCTGCTAAATTCAGACTTATAGGATAGTGTGCAACCATATAACCACATCCGTTTCTTATACTGTTCTATCATTTTCCATTTTCGCATAGATGTCACAAACAGCTTCTATCCTGACTATTTTTCATTAAACATTCCATTAAAGAAAGCTTTGATGGTTGTTGGGGCATTTTGTATTCCGTTAAACCATATGCTTCAGCCATTTGTGAGGTTTTTTCCCCCATACAAATAATTTCAGCTGTCTCAAAAATTGATCTCGGTAGGATCTGAGTTTTCTCCATCTCCTGAAGGAGTTTTTCCACGGAAAGACTACTAGGAAAAATGATTGTATCCAGGCTAGCCTCAGCGAACATCAGCTTCAACACTTGGGAAAATTTTTCATCAATCTCCAGCTTGCTTGTTATATAAATATCACTATTTTCGTATTTGCTTATATAACGATTATCCCCGACAACAAGCAGCTTTTCAATTCTTTTTAGATCACTTTCTAATTGTGCCAAGAAACCATATTTATTAAGCGTTTTTACCGATTTTATTGACACGCCGTATAGTGCCCCACTTATACTCCTAATATCAATTCCTTGTTCAACCAATACTTCAAAAAAGTCCGTTACACTCTCTGGGGAGGTAAACAGAATCTGCTCATATTGATTGAGGTTCGTTAATACCTTTATATTTAGGGGGACGGTGGTTTTTTTCCATTTTGGAAATTCATAAACGTCTGCTCCCTGATCTGCTAATTCCTTGGCCATTTCACTTTGAGTAACTCCTGTCCGTGCCAAAAGGATTTGGCGGCCAAACAAAGGTTTTTTTTCAAACCAATTCATTTTATCTCGAAGCGAAATGATGTTGCCAACAAGGGTGATGGCTGGATTGGTGAATTTCACCTCATCTGCCTTCTCTGCAATCGTCTCCAAGGTCCCTTCCAGCGTTTTTTGGCGACCAAACGTCCCCCATTGAATGAGAATAACTGGAGTCGTTGCTGGTTTACCAAATTGGATTAGGTTTTTGCAAATATAGGAGAGATTGGCGATTCCCATATAGAAAGCAATCGTGTCGATTCCGCTGGCCAACCCCTGCCAATCTAAACTTGGTTTTCCTTCTTTTGATTTATCGTGTGCTGTTACGACGGCAAAAGTTTCGCCGAATTCCCGATGAGTTACCGGAATACCTGCATAAAGTGGAGCAGCCATTCCAGAAGAAATACCCGGAATAATTTCAAAAATAATACCGTTCTTGGAAAGTGCATCTGCTTCCTCACCAACCCGACCAAATACGCCCGGGTCACCGCCCTTTAATCGCACAACTGTCTTTCCTTCCAAAGCTTTTGAAACAAGTAATTCATTTATTTTTTCCTGACGAAGAGTGTGTCGGTCTGGTAATTTCCCGCAGTAAATGAACTCACAATGAGCTGGAGTAAACTCAAGTAGTTTTGGATTTGCAAGTCGATCGTATAAAATAACCTCGGCATGCTTAATCGCTTCCAGCCCTTTTAGGGTCATTAATCCAATATCACCAGGGCCAGCCCCTACTAAAAACACTTTTCCAATCCTCATTGTGTGTACACCCTTCCCATTCAACAATATGTATAAAAGAAGGGGAACAGCAATTGATGTCCCCCATACTTCAAAATTATATCTATATTATCACACCTAATTGTTTTTCGCTTCATTTAGATTGATGACAACAAAATCCCCTTCAACCTCAACAAGATAGGTTTTTACATGACCTTTATCTGGAAGTTGAACCTGTCCATTTATTAAGGAAATTTTCCAATCATAAACAGGGCAATACACATATTCACCACTAACAAGCCCATCAGAAAGGGTTCCACCCTTAGGATGAGGACTGCGATTCTCTACTGCTTTAACTGCACCGCTTGTTAACCGGAATAAGACAATTTCTTCACCATTAATGTTTACGATTTGCCCAGCTCTTTCAGGAAGCTCCGAGTATACTGCTACATTTATTTTTTCCATTTTCATCAACCTCCCTTAGTTTATCACTGGAACATTTCGCATTTGATAATATTTGGCTTGAATTTCTTTGCTTTCAATTACCTCTTGCCACGGTTCAATATATTTTGTTAACGTTTTATCCATTCGCTCATTCAATGCTTTTCTAGTTTCTTCATTCGCCAATACTTCTTTTACATGATCCAGACCAACTCGTTCTAGCCAAGGTGCCGTCCGCTCTAAGTAGTTGGCAGTTTCACGGTAATACTGAAGATACGCTCCCGTCATTGCCATCACGTCTGTTTGGGTTTTCACTTTGCCTAATAGGTCCGCTGCACGAAGATCTGTTCCACCGTTTCCGCCAATATAAATTTCCCAGCCGCCATCTACACCTACAAAACCAATGTCTTTAATACCAGCTTCGGCACAATTTCTTGGGCAAGCAGACACGCCCATTTTAACTTTATGCGGTGTATCAAGTCGCTCAAATTTCTTTTCTAGCTCAATTCCTAGGCTCATTGAATCCTGAGTACCATAGCGGCAGAACTGCGCACCCACGCAGGTTTTTACAGTACGAAGTGTTTTTCCATAGGCGTATCCAGACGGCATCCCTAGTTCTTCCCACATTGCAGGAAGATCTTCTTTTTTAACACCGAATAGCCCAATTCGCTGTCCACCTGTTAATTTCACTAGTGGTACTTCATATTTTTCAACAACTTCACCAATTTTTTTCAAATCCTGTGCAGATGTTACTCCACCATACATTCTTGGCACAACGGTATAAGTACCATCTTTTTGAATATTGGCATGCATTTTTTCATTCACTAGTCGAGAATCACGATCATCTTTATATTGATCTTGATAAATCATCCCGAGGTAATAGTTTAATGCTGGACGGCATTTTGAACAGCCCTCTTCTTGTTTCCAGCCAAGAACGTACATGACTTCCTTAATATTCGTTAAGCCTTTTTCTTTTATTTCTGCTACTACTTCATCTCGGCTTAAGCTTGTACATGAACAGATACCAGTTTTCTTAGCAGTTGCATCATACTCATCACCAAGTGTATGAACTAATAGATCAGAAATGAGTGATTTACAGCGACCGCAGGAACGGCCTGCATTGGTACAGCTTCCAACTTCCTCAACCGTGGTTAAGCCCAATGATGTAATCGCATCGACAATCGTCCCTTTTGTAACACCATTACAGCCGCAAACCAAGTCATCAGCGGTCATCGAAGCAGCATCGCTCACTTCGGGTCCGCCACCACAACCTGTGTGCAACAACGAAATACTTGTCATCCCACTAATATCTTCTTGAGTACTCAGCATTTTATACAAGCGGGTACTGTCCTTTGTATCTCCATACAAAACGATACCGACAATTTGATTGTCTTTAATCAGAACCTTTTTATACACTCCATCATATTCATTATGAATTTTAATCGCTTTTGTGTGTGGGGAGTCTAATATTTCACCAGCAGAATAAAGATCGACATTAGACACTTTCAATTGGGTTCCAGTAACCGATCCCTCATACGGTTTTGTTTCAATGCCACGAATATGAGCTGCTAAAACTTTACCTTGTTCGTATAAAGGCGCCACTAAACCGTATACCGTTCCACGGTGCTCCGCACATTCTCCAACTGCATATATAGAAGGATCACTGGTCACCATATAGTCGTCCACGACAATTCCTCGGTTTACTGAAATTCCACTTACCTTTGCAACAACAGTATTCGGTTTTATTCCTACTGCCATTACAACAAGATCTGCTTGTATTTCAGTGCCATCACTAAAACGAAGCCCTTCCACTCGTTCTTCTCCAAAAATTTCTGTCGTTTGTTTTTCAAGTAAAAAATTCATTCCTTGCGATTCAAGTTCTCTTTTCAGCATGGAAGATGCAGTTGGATCAAGCTGTCTTTCCATCAAATCTGGCATTAAATGGACCACATCTACTTTCATGCCAAGATTTAATAAGCCACGAGCTGCCTCTAACCCCAGTAGGCCTCCCCCAATAACAACCGCTTTTTTATATTGTTTAGATACTTTGATCATTGTTTCACAATCTTGAATATCACGAAAACCCGTAACGCCTTCTTTATCAGCACCTGGGACTGGCAAAATAAATGAACTTGATCCTGTGGCAATAATTAATTCATCGTATTCTGTTACTCTACCTTTATCTGAAATAACCTGTTTTTTCCCGGTATCAATGCTGGTAATTGCTTCTCCCGTAAACAATTGTATATGATTATTTTCATACCATTCCCAAGAATTTAGAATGATTTCTGGAAAGCTTGTATCACCTTGTAGGACAGTTGATAACTGAATTCGATTATAGTTAGGGTGCGGTTCATTTCCAAAAACCGTCATTTCAAAATAGTCTGGAGCCAGCTTTAGGATCTCTTCAATTGTCCGTACACCCGCCATTCCATTGCCAATCATTACTAGTTTTTTCTTATTCATGATGTGTTCCCCCGATGCTTAATTTATAAAACCGTTATATACATTTCTACATATCAAGGATTCTTTTTCGGTGCGTTTACCTTATGACCACATTGTAATCTCGAATAGAAAAAATAATTGTGAAGTTCGTCACTTTTGAATATATGATTGTGTATTAGTTCACAAAGGTGACAAAAATCAGGACAACCTCATTTTCAAATAAACAGGGGCTGTTAAACATTTTTTATCATCTACTTCAAGCTATATTTAAAAATTTGACAGTGATCAAATTCAGGCTTACATTTTTTATGTTACAGTGATGATATTCATAAAAACAGGAGCTTAAAAATGAAAAAAATGATGATCCAACATGAATCAAAATACATCCAGTTCAGTTTTACATTATTGATCGCATTAATTGGGGGAACTATTTTTTCTGTTATCCATATGCCTGTCCCATGGCTGCTGGGACCAATGACCGCCGTTTTTATGATCCCAAAACTGGTAAAAATCCCACTTTACTGGCCAGTTTATATTCGAGATACAGGTCTTCTCATCTTTGGGTATTCCATCGGTCTATCTTTTACAAAAAATGCCCTAGTGCAAATTGTTTATCAGTTGCCCATGATGTTTATATTCACTTTTTTGATGTTATTGGTTTGTGCTTTAATGGCCTATTTCGTTTCCCGCTTGTCAGGGATAGACTACCCCACCATTTTGACTGGTAGTGTTCCTGGGGGATTATCACAGATGGTTATTTTTGCTGAGGAAACGGATGGCATTGATGTAACAACCGTAACTTTTCTACAAGTGATCCGATTATTAGTAATTATTTTCTTTATTCCTTTATTAGTATATAGTCCTTTATTTGGAGGGGACACCTTTGGTTCTTCTGCCGCCATTGTACAGCACGGGACAGTGAACTTGGATCATTTCTTTCCAGAAATTTATATATATAGCTTGGTTTCAATCCTGTTTGCGTTGATTGGAAAAAAAATAAAGTCACCAACTCCATTTTTACTCGGTCCAATTATAGCTACGATCGGACTAAATCTAACCGGATTTCATGGGCAGGCACTGCCCGCTTCACTCATTGATATATCACAGATAATGATTAGTGTTTATATTGGATTAATGATGAAGCCTGAAAAATTAAAACAAAAAGGACGTTTGCTTTGGCTTGCGTTAATGAGTGGGTTAGTTCTGGTCAGCAGTGGTCTTGTTTTAAGCAATGTCCTTCTGCATATATATGATATTTCTATGACTACTGGCTTTTTAAGTTTAGCACCAGGGGGAATGGATCAAATGGGGATCATTGCTCATGAAGTAAAGGCGAACCTCTCATTTGTTTCTGGATTTCAAATGTTCCGGCTCTTATTTATCTATTTTGCCATTCCACCCATGTTAAGATGGGTATTTCACAAACGGCTTAAGAGCAGGATTTAGAATCGCCTCGGCATTCTTTACATTAAGACTCTGTTAAAAGAGAATGTTGATTTCCGTTCCAGGCGCTTCGCTTTCCGCGGGGCGGGCCACATTGGGGCACCAAAAGGTGTTTCTATGTGTTTTTTTCACAAGGAAATGACAAAGAACCTTTATTTATTCATGGTCAAAAAATATAAGAACCAGACCGCGTGATTTTGTTCATCTGCTGCTGCATTTCGGAACACTTCTTTTATGTTGTGCTCCTTTGTTCCTCTGGCAATGTCCATATAAAAATCCACCGTTTCTTGCTCGTCGTTAAGGGCAAACTCCAAGGCCTCCCGATAGGTTGAAGGACATCCTTCTGTATGGTGAACATCTGGTTTCTGCCCCGTTAGTCTCGTATAGATACCAATAAATTCATGATAATGACGAATTTCATCTTTGCGAATTTCTAAAATTTGATTTCTGGTTTTTTCATTACGAGCCATGTGGGCAATTCTTTCATAGCATAATATCGCCGAGTATTCTCCATTGATTGCTTTCGCAACATCATTAACCAACTTTTGCGTTTGCCGATAATCTATTGCATTCATATATGAATAACCATCCATACTCAATCGTTTCCCCTCCCCTTCTTACATCACCATTATTTTATGAGGTAAATCCCAGTTCTGTGTCTTTTAGCTTCCTGAAACCATTTTGCGTTCCTACACGACATCTTTTTTATGGCAAGTGTTATTTTATTAGAAGTTCTGCTGAATCCCGTCTTGTTTTGATAGCTTTTGTCATGAGGCAGGAAAAACAGGTAGGGTATGATGAATAGTAACAATAAAGAGAATCCGATCTCGAAAAATCTAGTTGATAAACTATTAATCAAATAGAAAGGGTTGGTATAAATATGAAAAGTCCATATTTGAAAACATATACGATTCAAGAAGCTTCAAAGCTTATTAACGTTCCTACGGGGACGATCAAACGATGGGAAAAGGATTTAAGTGAATTTATAAACATTCCACGAACGAAACAGGGTGCTAGGTTTTTTTCTGAAAATGAGATTACCTTACTAAAAGAAATAAAGTTGCTCCGCGACACCAATACAAGTCTTGGAAAAATTGCTGAGATTTTCAAAATACAGTCTGGAACTGATTTAACTGTTCCAGTCGAAGAAAAAATAAAAATTGAAGAAGTCGAAACGTCTATCATTACCGTATCTTCCCCACCACAAGTTGCAGAAACAAAGGAATCACCTAATTTAGAAGACTTTTTCCGAATAATGGATGTCTATAAGGAAAATTTACTTGACGAGGTCAAAACAGAAATTCGCACTGGAATTCGTAAGGAAGTATTGGAGGAAGTGAAAAAGGAAATATCAAAAGGTTCTGTGCAAACAGTAAAAAGTCTCTCTCGATCCATCTATAAACTAGGCGAAAATTCAAAATCAGAAATCCAAGAGCTATCAAACATCATGACAGAATCCTCCGAGAATACATCTGAAACATTAGAATCTCTTTCTAAGAACCTTCTCCACGCCTCTGACCACACTTCTAAAACGGTCGAATCTCTTACAACACGTATTGCGAAAGTTTCTGAAAATACCTCGAAAACGTTAGAAACAATTTCTAATGGCTTTATGCAAGCTTCGGAACATGCATCAAAAACATTAGAAACGATATCTATTAGCTTTGTGCAAGCTACTGATGATACTAAATATGAAATTAGTCATTTAGTTGATTCACTAAACAAAGACCGCGAGCTATATATTGAAACACTTCAAGAAGAACGTAAACATTTTACCAAAGAAATCCGAAGTCGCGAGGCAACTTTCCAAAACCTAGTCACTACCTTTAGAAACACCGCCGTAGGAAAAGAACACCAGGAAAACAGAAAATGGTGGAAATTTTGGTAAGAGCACACCAAATTGAAATAAAGGAGGACCAAAATTGAATACAAGTGAAGTTGCGAAATTGTTGGGGGTTTCACCAAGTACCATTAAACGGTGGGTGAAACAGTTGGATTTGCCAATGGACCGAAATGAACGTGGCCACTATCAATTTAGCAATGAGGTTATCGAATATTTAAAAATTAATCAAGAAAACATCAACAATAGTCTTCAACCTAATGAGGTTGCGGCAGCTTCTGAAAAAAACATCAGATCAGGTATAATTTTACAACCTGGAAAGGATCCAAACCTTGAAAAACTCAGGACTAAAATAGTGGATCTAGAAAGAATTCTTGATGAGAAAGCAGACTCCGTTATCTCTTACCAACTTTTGCATCATCGTCGTGAAATTGAGGATCTTCAAAATTTAGTCACCACCCTAACCACTCAAGTACAAGAATTAACAATAGAACTTCAGAATCTTAAACAGACTCTTCCTAATGACCTCCCACTTGTTTTAGATCATCCACGAAAAATGACAAAAAGGAAAAATCTTATCAGCAGTATATTTGGTTTCTAAGAATCAGCACAACCTCTTGTTGCGCTGATTTTTTTATGTATTTTTTAAAAAATTTACCAATTTAATAGAAATTAATGTAAAATAAAGCCAATAGAATGGTAACCTTCAGGAAATCACTCAATCTTATTGTGACAGTTTCAAAATTTTCACCAAAGAGGGATGACGCATGGAATGTGAAAAAAATAAGCAACTATCTGTTCTATTTTTGATCAGTATTGTGTATTTTGTGTTGATTTATTTAACGAATGATTCCTTGACCACTAATGGGGAATTACAAAAACCTACAGATAATAAAAACCCCTACAACGTACATAGAGTCCCTAACAAGAAAATGGCTATTACCTTATTAAACAAGGAACATATTCAGACATTCTCAGAAAATAGGAAAATTCTTGACCCAAGCTTAATCGACATAAAAAATACGAACGCGGTAATTCCTCCGCTTAATAATATAACATTCGAAACAAATCCAGTCATTACCCAACAAAATAAGGTGGTTTACTTAACCTTCGATGACGGTCCAAAGAATTCGTCCAATGACCTTCTTTCAATTTTGAATCAATATCAAGTTAAAGCGACCTTCTTTATGCTGGATGGGAACATTAAAAGATATCCAGATGCTGTAATCCGGATGATTCAATCCGGTCATAGTGTTGGTTTGCATGGAGTAACCCACAACAGAAGCCAATTTTATCAATCCTCCCAAACGGTTATTTCTGAAATGGACCAAACTAGGAACTCGCTTTTAGCGATAACAGGTATCGACACTCATTTTATTAGGACCCCGTTTGGTAGTGCTCCCGATATGACTGATGAGTATAAAAAGGCGGTAATTGACCACGGTTATTTAATGTGGGATTGGAATGTTGACAGTAAGGACTGGTATTACCGTGATCACCGTTTTGTAGATGCTGTGAAGGAACAAGTCGAAAAACAACGAAATCAGATGGCACCAATCGTTATTTTATTACATGACCAGGAAGAAACGGTAGCACAGATACCTGCTTTGCTGGACTATTTAATTAGTCAACATTATATTTTCAAAGCAATAGATGCCTCTATGCAGCCGATTCAATTTTAGATTAATTTCAAATTTATTATAGTTACCAAAACCAAAAGGGCATGGTTCCGGTATGACCCGTTCCCCTGCCCTTATGATTAAGGATGAGATTGCTAGCTTAGTTGCGATGAAATGATCCCAATACCTCTGTCGTTTCCGTAATATTGACAAAAGCATGTGGATCGATTTCATTAATGAATGACTTCACTTCTGACAACTGATAACGTGTAATCACCGTCATTAAGATTTTCCGTTTCTCGCCTGTATAAGCTCCCTCGCCCTCCATCATTGTAATTCCGCGGTATAAATTGGTCAGGAGCTTTTCCTTCATTTCTTCACCTTTATTGGTCACAATCATCAAGGTTAGCTTAATATGTTTTGTATGAATCGCATCAATTACTTTACCTGACGCGTAAATGCCGAGCATAGTATTCAATGCAGCATCCCAATTAAAAACAAAACCTGAGATAATCACCACTACACCATTTATGGCAGATAAAAAGCCACCAATCGGAAAATCTGCCTTTTTGGCTAGTAACATAGCAATAATATCAAACCCGCCTGTACATGCCGATGCCCGAAACACAAGGCCAATCCCGATTCCTGCTATAACTCCTCCAAATAAAGAGGAAAGAATCGGTTCTGATGTGAGCGCGGTTACTGGAATAAAATATAAACTAGCTGATAGGAAGACCACTGATAAAATCGTATAGCCAATAAACTTCTTGCCTAATTTGTACATTCCAATAATTAATAATGGTAGATTTAATAAAAAATTCAGGATCCCCGTATTCATTGGAGTAACAATCCCTAATAAAATCGCTATCCCACTAATACCAGCACTTAAAATATGATGTGGGACTAAAAAAAGGTTGTACGCTGCTCCAATAATGATTGATCCAATAATAATGATGAGAATCCTATACATAACTTCACTCCTAATGAATCACTTTCCTCATTATAGTGGAGATAGAAACAAATAGAAAAATAAAAGTTATTTCTGAAATTTTCTATTATTATCCTTTTCTCGGAAGGCTGTTTTCGTCAACTTTGTTGCTATTTTCCAAAAGAGAGGTGAGGTTGATTTCCGCTCCAGGATGCTCGCTTTCCGCGGGGCGGGCGGTGAGCCTCCTCGGCGCTTAAGCGCCTGTGGGGTCTCACCTGTCCCGCTGCTCCCGCAGGAGTCTCGCAGCTCCAATCAACTTCTTTATCCATGGTTTTATTTCCAAAAACCTAAAAAAAAACAACAATCTTTTAGAAAAGAGCCTTTCGGAAGGCTTAATTATATATGATTTTTATTTTTGAAACGGCTTCTTCAGCACGTTTACGAGCTTCTTCTACAGATTCAGCAGCGTTCAAAGCAACAGCCATCCGACGGCCTACTTTTGTTTCTGGTTTTCCAAATACCCTAACTTGTGTATTTGGGACAGTAAAGCTTTCCTCGATACCTGTGATTTGGTACGATTTGCTTTCTTCATTCGCTTTTACGGTACGGCTAGCACCAGGTGTGATAAGCTGTATTTGTGGAATGGGAAATCCTAAAATCGCCCGAACATGAAGGGCAAATTCTGAAAGATCTTGTGTTACTAAGGTAACCATGCCTGTATCATGTGGGCGCGGCGAAACTTCACTGAAATAGACGCCATCAGGTGTTAGGAATAATTCCACACCAAAAAGACCGTATCCTCCAAGGGCGTCGGTAATCTTTTTCGCCACTTCTTGTGCATCAGTGATTTGTTTTTCAGTCATTTGATGTGGTTGCCAAGATTCGACATAATCGCCATCCTTTTGAATATGTCCAATTGGCGCACAATAGCTAGTTCCGGAAACAGATCTGACGGTTAATAAAGTTATTTCAGAGTCAAAATGGATAAACTCCTCAACAATCACTCGTGTTTTCTTTCCTCTTCCGCCTTCCATTGCTTCTTTCCAGGAATTTTCGACATCAGCAAATGTTCTGCAAACCGTTTGTCCTTTTCCAGACGAACTCATAACGGGCTTTATGACACATGGGGTACCAATTGTTTGAACAGCCGCTTTTAATTCATCAAGAGAGTTAGCAAATTCATATTTTGCAGTTGGCAAACCAAGTTTTTCACTTGCTAAGCGTCTGATTCCTTCCCGATCCATTGTTAAATTAGCAGCCGTCGCAGTGGGGACAACCCGATATCCTTCTTTTTCTAATTCAATCAAGGTTTCTGTTGCAATCGCTTCAATTTCTGGTACAACTAAATCCGGTTTCTCTTGTTCGATTACACGGCGAAGCTCACTTCCATCCAACATGTCGATGCAATAGGAACGATGTGCTACCTGCATTGCCGGAGCCTTTTCATAACGGTCCACTGCAATTGTCTCAACCCCCAAGCGTTGAGCCTCGATGATGACCTCTTTTCCTAATTCACCTGAACCAAGTAGCATGATTTTTTTTGAATAATTACCATAGGGTGCTCCAACCATAAATAGCCCTCCTAAATGTCTGTTATTTGAACATAATAACTTACATTTTGGAATGTTTCAAGAATGAAAATCCACTTAAACACGAATATTAAAAAGTTTTCCCACTATAATAATTCGTATTTCTAATAGACTAAATTAAACGGTTTGATTTTCCATTTTTAGGGCTGTGTTAAATTAGAATGTTTATTTCCACTCCATGTGCTCGCTTTCCGCGGGGCGGGCGGTGAGCCTCCTCGGCGCTAACGCCTGCGGGGTCTCACCTGTCCCGCTGCTCCCGCAGGAGTCGAGCACCTTCCGCTCCAATCACATTGTGCCAAAAATCAACAATGAGCTTTAACACAGCCATTTTTATAAAAAAAAACTGTTCCCACTTAAATTTGGAAACAGCACTTTTTCATTATGATTCGCTTTTTGGAGAAAGTTCAGGTTGCGCATGCAATTTGACCTTTGGCCTCGATCTTTTAATAAAGAAGGCTAAAACCAACGCGACTACGGCAATCACTGTTGAAAAAATAAAGGAATCATTTATTCCTTCAATAGTCGACTGCTTTATGACTTGACCATAAATCAAAGTAGTTCCAAGTCTACTTCCCACAGCTTGAGGAAGGTGGGCTAAATAGGCAATCCCTTGACCTAGTACGTTAAAACGAGCCAACACCAAAATACCAAAGATGACATAACCCGTTATATATAAGGACATATGATCACCTACTTATGAATCCAAACTGTAACGTTCATGCCAGGTACTAGTTCCAATCCTTTATAACTTTCGATCGAAATTCTTATTGGAATTACTTGTGTTACCTTTAAATAATTACCTGTGCTATTATTGCTTGGCAACAAAGAAAAAGTTCCGGCAGTAGTTAAACCAATATTTTCCACCTTTCCTTTTAAAGTATTGTTAGGATAAGCATCGACATAAATACATAAATATCTACATTTTGACCAATTTCGATACCATTTAAATCTGTTTCTTCTATATTTGCTGTCACCCATAAATTGCTTAGATCGAACATTTGTGCTAACGGTGTACCAGCTGCGACAAAAGAGTCTTTTACCGAACCTGATTGAACAACTGTGCCATTGTTTGGAACAGTTACACTAATTTCCTGTGAACCACCTGCACCAGAACCAGCAGACATAATTGCGCCAATTTGATCATCTTTCCCGAAAGAGCTCCCCACGGTTCCAGTCCAATCAGATAACTTTCCACTGGCAGGAGCTACAATCGAAACTTGCTGTCCCATATTTGAGCATTATCAGTTGATAAGTAATTGATCGTGCGGTTGTAGTAAGAATAACCGGCAAAACCCCCACCCACCAATATAATAAGCAAGACAATGTTTAATAAAATTAATCTTTTGAATTCATCCTTGATTTTCCCCTTTTAAAGTTAGCTTTGATAATACAAGTTGGTGCAAACGAAAAAGTTCATCTATTTCTTCCTTAGATAGTTGCAATGTTTGGTGCTTCTAATAAAGGAGGTGACTTTTTATAGCTAACAAATCGTATAACAACATTAATTTTTGTTAACACTTTATCTTATTTCTTTTCTTATTCACTAAAAGTATTGGATGTTTCTGCCCTGTATTAGTCATGAAGAAATTTGGAATGCTAATGCTTGCATCAACTAATAAACTTATGGGGTGAAAAGGATGAAAAAAGGATGGACTGTTTTAGCTTTAACTGTTGTAATTTCAGGGTTGTCGGCATGCGGTGCAAATAATGCAGCCGATAATCGTAACGATACAGGTTTACAAACGAGGAAGGTTCGGGTCAATAATGTAAATAACGTCAATAATGTAAATCGTATAAATACAGGATTGAACGTTTCTACTCGGGCATCCAGAAATGTTGAAAGATTGAATGAGGTCGATCGTGCACATGTTATTATTTCCAATAATAACGCTTATGTTGCGGTGAGACTCGCTAATAATGGTATTAACAACAACACTAATGTCCCTGGGACTGGCGCTGGTATAACTGGCACTGGGAATCGTACTGGAATAAATGGAACAACTGGGACTGGCATTTCAGGTTCGGGGACTCGACCCGGGACTGGGATTGGGAATGGTTGGGGCACAACAGGTACTGGTACCACTGGTGTCGGACCTAATAGAACCAACATATCAGGTACAAATACTAATACTAGCATTGTCCCCCCTACCGGAACAAGTACTGGAACAAATAATTTAGGATACAATAATACAGGTGGAACAACCACGATGAACCGAGATGATGTTAATCGTGCTGGTGTTTTAGACACCAATCGTAACAATACCACTATTAACGGAACAAATGGAACCACCTATAGCAAAGTTGATACAGCCCTTGAAAAAAGAATCGCTAATCAAGTTAGAGCAACCGATAAAAATATTAATAAAGTATATGTTTCTGTCAACAATGACTTCTACAATAGAATGAATACTTATTCGAATGACATTCGTAGTGGAAATAACCGCAATGGAGTATTAAGAGATTTTAACAACACCGTTCGTGGAATGTTCAATAGATAAGAATTTATTCTTGACCGGACCAATTTGGTCCGGTCTTAAAAAACCTTCTTCCATATTAGACATCACAAATTTCCACAGAATTTAATCAAAATTTTTACTTTGACTTTCAACTTCATTTTTAATTTTCCTAATTTCTTGAATATCCTTTAACAGAACCAGTCCTATCGAAGAATCGGAATCCAATATCGCCTACTGCCCTAACTTCACGGAGATGATTTAAATCCTCTTCTTGCAAATAGCCAATTTTTTTAAGCGTAGATGCTTGATGGGGATTTCCAATCCCAATAAAAGCTGTATCCACACTTTTACTTTCTTCTAAGACAGCTTTAATATCTTCCATAGACATTAAGCGCTCTTTTAATTCCTCGATTTCCACGATTGCTGGAGCATAGAGATAAGAGCAAGTACAGTGCATTTTTTTCGCTAATTCATAGGCCAATTGATTAGTATGGATTTCAACATGATGCCTCCCTATCCCTCCTTCTAAAGGAATTACTTTCATGTCTATTCTCCGTTCAAACGGGTATTCCCGAACTAACTCAGTTAGTGTAGTTCCCCAAGAAATGCCCAATCGCCTACATTTTTTGTATTTTTTGAAACTTAATATGCACTACTGTCCGACAGCACGTTTAATCATTTCGGGTGTTATACCAAATATTATATTTGAGAATCACGAATTCAAGTTTATAATATTGGATACAGTGAAATTTACTTTATTGTTTATTTTTTATATATCTAAATTCATTGAGCTAATAACTTATACATTTAACTGGTTTTGGATAGAATTTTTAGCAGAATGGAGGTTTATTATTGAAGCGTTTTTTTCTTTTATTAATATTTTCGTTTTTTGCCTATATATCATGGCCATTATTAAATGACCATTTAGCTCATTCCGATTACGCACTAGTAATAAATAATATCAAGGCAGAAATAGATGGTCTAAAAGGCAATGCTGAGTATTCAGCTGCCATCGATTCCTTTTACGAGGAGATTCATCAATTATTAGTTGGACTGGATCAAACAATTGAAAAACAACCAAAAGAAATAAAAGCTGCCCCGAAGCAGATCAAGAAACCTAATCTAACAACTCCGACTCAGCAACAGTTCTCTGTCAATAATATTGAACTGGGTGACTTAAAAGAAAAGGTTGAAAGCACTGTTGGAACTGAAAAGCGGTCGTCCTACAATGAATATGGGATAAAATGGTACGCTTATCATGAAAACTACCAACATTTTTTCATGGTGGCATATGACCAGAACAATAAAGTGGTTGGATTGTATACGAACCAAGATTTAATTGCTTCCACTAAAGGAATAAAACGAGGAAGTGCGAAGGAATTTGTTAGGCAACAACTTGGTAATCCTCTTACAAAAATTGAAAAAGGAAATATTTATTACCAATTTAAGGGCGATCAGGACAACGATCTCTTTTTAATTGATGGAAGTTATGTCACAATTTTTTATGATAAACATGAAAATAATACAGTAACCTCAATCCAAATGATCAGTGAAAAGCTTGAGAAAAATAAGCAAGATTTTTACGCAGAGGAAACTCCACAGTTAATTAAGGGCTTTGAGTACCAATTATTTGATTTAACCAATGCAGCACGGGTCAACCACGGACTGCAAATTCTTACCTGGAACGATCATGTGAAGGAAACAGCCAAGAAACATAGTATTGACATGGCAGAACACCATTATTTTGATCATAATAATCTTCAGGGACAATCACCGTTTGACCGAATGCACCAAGATCATGTCGTATTTTCAGTAGCGGGAGAAAATCTCGCTTATGGTCAATTTAGCAGTGTTTTTGCCCATGAAGGGCTAATGAACTCTCAGGGACATAGGGATAATATTTTAAGATCTGAATTTGAATTTTTAGGAGTTGGCGTGGCATTTAATACTGAATCGCAGCCCTATTATACGGAGAATTTCTATACAAACTAAAATGGCGTTTCACTCCACCATTTACCGGTAAAATACATTCAAAGCACCACGCCAACCTAATAAAGGCGGTGTGAGCAGAGATAGACTTCACCTATTCCATGCGAAAAGCGTATATTTTTCACTCAAATAGGAGATACTGATTCGCTTTTGCGGCGCTCCGCCCCTTTTCCATACAAAATGAAAAAAAGTACGCTGGTGAAAAAAAGGAAAAGCTGAGAGATTCATTCGTGAATCAACACAGCTTTTCCTTTTTTTATAACAGTTTTAATATATTTTTGATGGCATGTGAGACGCCATCTTCATCATTACTTTTTGTCACAATCGTGGCTTGATCCTTTATTTCTTGTGGGGCATTAGCCATAGCCACGGATTTTGTTGCAACCTCAAATTGCGACAAATCATTACCACCATCGCCAAATGCGTATATTTCCTCAAAATTAAGCCCGTTTATTGTCCCATATCTTAACAGTGCTCTACCTTTATGAGCTTCCTTTGAAGTAATTTCAACGTTATTTGGAAATGATGAGGCCATGGAGATATCTTCAAAATGAGCCAACGCTTGTTTTACTCCCTCTACTTTTTCCAACTCACTATGATCTACCAAAGCGATAAGCTTATAGATTTTAAGATTATCTATTTTGAAAAGCGCTTCATAATCATAGTTATTGAATAGTTTTTCGAGTTCTTCCTTACCTTTATGGTGCAAAGGAGGTAAAGTTGACGGATATCCCCCTTGGTTCGTATAAATAAGAATGCCTACTTCTAATTCTTTCAATATCGAGAAAATCGGGGTGTAGATCGAACGTTCAAGCGTCGCTTCAAATAAAAATTCACCCGTTTTGGAGACCAAAATCGACCCATTGACACAAACAATTGGACAATTCAATTCTTTAATTTGAGGAACTTTAATGACATCACTAAATGCTCGTCCTGTATTGATGATGACTTCTATTCCTTTTTCCTGGAGTTTGATGATTGTTTCTTTACTTTCGGAGGTAATTTCACTATTTGAATTTAGTAACGTCCCATCTAAATCAAGCGACACACATTTCACTTTTCCACACACCTTAAATGTTTATTGTAAAAATATAATTCTTATTCTATTTTATCAAGTCCCTATCCGTCAAAAGAAAATAGCACTACCCTAATAAATAGAAATAGTACTTAGTAGAATATTGTCCTTGTTATTGAATTCGGAAATATTCACCCTTCATATCATCCCACATTAATTCGGAAACCGGAACAATTTTGATATTTTTGTTGTTAAAATTATCCATCGATTTAAAAACGCCATTTGAACAAATCTTCCCAGTAATACCGACATGGCCGATAGCAATTCCTCTTCCACTCTTCTCAGAAATTTTTGCTAGTCTGTTCATTTGTTTTGCTACATAGGAAGAGGAAGAAATATCATCTAGGAATACATCACTTTTTAAAACAGGTACACCTAATTCCTTTGCAATTTCCGGAAACTTTGTTTTCGGACTCGTACCACTGTCTACTATGTACAGTCTGTGTTCTTTCGCTACTTCAACAATGGCTCTCACAATTTCTTCATCCTCAATTGCTAAAGAACCCATATGATTGTTCAAACCTCTTGCATAAGGTACACTTTCAATCGCCTCATTCACCCTTTGTTTCACCTGAGCTTTTGTTAGATCTATTGTAATAGGTTTAGGCCCAAGCCACGATCTTTTTCCCTTTTTGGGTTGCATCGGCAAATGAACCATTACTTCTATTCCATTTTTGTGTGCCCATTTAGCATGCTCTTTTGATTTTTCCGTAAATGGCATTACAGCAGCCGTAATCTGGATACCGCCCTCTAAAAAATCCTTAACACCGCCAACACCACCACCAAAATCATCGATAATAATCGAGGCTTTTCGATCCTGTGCTTTTCCAAAATTCATAGGAATTACTAAACAAAAAACAATAATTGAAATCAAAAAAAGAGATACTCTCCTCATAATAATCCCCCCGAATGGCTGTTTTAGTTAATTTAACCTAACAGGCTTTAGAGAATGCATTCCTAATTTTTATTCAATGAAATGATTAACAAAAGTTGATAGGATAAAACCAATTTCACAGAGCACTCTATATTTTGTACACACACCACAAGGAGGAAATACCATGGGAAATCAAATCGATGTTAATAAATTAAAACAAGCAGAAGCTGCTTCCTCTCTCGCAAAGGATTCGATCACTCAAGCAATTGAACAATCTGCAGCTAATACAACTCTTGCCTCAGAGGCATTAAAGCAGGCAGCAACCGAAATTGCCCAAGCCCAAACTTGTATTAGCCAAGTACAATCCGAGCTTCAAACACAACAATCTTCAAGCGAAATTTAGAAAAGCGGGTACGACTGTTTTAAAATTAAAAAATAAAAGCCACCTCGTATTTGTCCTAAATAAGAGGTGGCTCAATGTTTATTGGTAAAAAAGATTATTTATGAATATACGCTAATACTTCTGATCGTTTGGTTGCGTCATCAACGAATATTCCACGAACTGCAGAAGTGACTGTTTTGGCACCTGGTTTGTTCACGCCACGCATAGTCATACACATATGTTCTGCTTCTACCACAACCATTACACCGTGTGGCTCAAGTGTTTCCATTAACGTATCGGCAACTGTGGATGTAATTCTTTCCTGCAATTGTGGGCGACGTGACACCGCTTCAACAGCACGGGCCAGCTTACTTAGTCCAGCAACCCTCCCATTTCTTGGGATATAGGCAACATGAGCTACTCCATAAAAAGGAACCAAATGATGTTCGCACATGGAGTAGAATGGAATATCTTTTACTAATACCAGTTCTTCGTGGTTTTCACTAAAAATAGTATCAAAGTATTCCTTTGGGTCAATGGTTAATCCAGCAAAAACTTCTTCATACATTTTAGCTACTCGTTTTGGTGTATCTAGGAGGCCTTCCCTGTTCGGGTCCTCTCCAACTGCTTCAAGTATTAAACGTATCCCTTCTTCAATTTGGGCACGATTGATGTTTGACATAATGCTTCCCCCTACGAATAAAAAATTGTTAATATTTATTTTTAAGATTGAGTTGATCTGCTCAACCCATCACCGTGTTTTTTAAACACCGCGTTTGTTCCCCCAAATAAACGTATGCAATTGTGGGAGGACCTTTACACTTCTTAGTTCATCATCCAACATTACTTTGTTTATCAGCCATTCATACTTTTCTAAAAGCTGATTGACAAGCTGATGATTGTCATCCGTTGTGATATCGTTATTTCCAACCTGAAAGAAAAAGGGAACTTTCGGATAGCGAAGATGGATCTTCTTAGCATACTCGTAGTCTCGATCATCAAAAATAACAACTTTCAAGCTAAAATGATGAGAAGAATCCGCAGTTTTAAGTTTTTTAATTATTGAATCAAGGACATCTAAATCGGTGACCATGCTTGAACTTGGTGGTTTTGGGGAAATCGTTAGTTCATCGATCTCATAAAACCAGTCCTGCCATTTACTTCCCTGAGTTTCTAACCCAATGGCTATATTTTTTTCTCTTAAAAGAGAAATCAATTCGCTTAAATTTTTTAACAACGCAGGGTTCCCACCGGAAATCGTTACAAAAGAAAAACCATCGCCCCCGAGAGACTTTAGTTCAGTCCAAATTTCTTCTGCTTCCATTTGTTTAATCATTTCTTTTCCAGTTCCATCCCATGTAAAAGAGGAATCACACCACGAACAAGAATAATCACATCCGGCGGTTCGGACAAACATCGTTTTTTGCCCAATAACCATCCCTTCACCCTGAATGGTTGGTCCGAATATTTCCATTATTGGTAGCTTACTCAACTTCCATCCACTCCCGTCTTGCTTCAGCATAGCTTGTAGGAGTTTCAAAGAGACGAACAAACTCAACTCTTGCCCCAATATACAGCTTCTGTCTATCTTCCTTACTAAGAGCTTCTTTCATCTTTTCATAAATCCAAACCACCATATTTTCTGCAGTAGTATTCATTAGCGGTAAGGTTTCATTTAAATAGCGGTGGTCGAGATAAATTTCAATGTCACTTTTCCAAATATCCTTTAAATCCCCAAAGTCCATCATTAAGCCACGAACATCTGGGTAACCGCTAATCCCGAAGACAACTCTATAAGTGTGGCCGTGAAGATTCATACATTTCCCGTCATAGGCATGCAAATGATGAGCAGCATCAAACGTAAATTCTTTGCTGATCATAACACGTTTAGAGTGGTATTTTAATTGATCGTGACGGATATCTTCATCTATTTTTTGGAGCTTATCGACTATCCGAAAACCGTACATGTATTATCGCTCCTTCCGATCCTTCAAGTAATCCTCAAGGCCTCTTTGGCGTAGTTTACAGGCAGGACATTCCCCGCATCCATCCGCTATAATTCCGTTATAGCAGGTTAATGTTTTTTCCCGAACAAAGTC
The DNA here is from genome assembly GCF_000242895.2 of Bacillus sp. 1NLA3E. Lineage (NCBI taxonomy): Bacteria > Bacillati > Bacillota > Bacilli > Caryophanales > Bacillaceae > Bacillus > Bacillus sp. 1NLA3E. The sequence goes on along the minus strand of NC_021171.1, from coordinate 2,229,527 downwards.
AAAAGCGCCAAGTTCATCGGCCATTTGCCACGTTTCGGCTTTATTTAACCACATTAAAGGAGTATGAATAACAAATTGATAATCCATAGATAAATTCAATGTCACATTTAGCGATTTAATAAATACATCTCGACAATCAGGATAACCACTAAAGTCTGTTTCACATACACCCGTTATGATGTGCTTAGCACCAATCTGTCTTGCTAGTACGCCAGCAAACGACATGAATAATAAATTGCGGCCTGGAACGAAGGTTGATGGCAACTCGCCATCTTCCCCTTCCTTCACCTCAATGTCATCCCTTGTCAAAGCATTTGGTGCTAGTTGATTTAAAAGTGCCATATCTAATATATGATGTTTAATACCTAACTCATTTGTAATATTTTTAGCACAGTCAATTTCACTTTTGTGTCTTTGATTATAATCGAATGTAACGGCTTCTATTTCTTTAAATTGTTTCATTGCCCAAAATAAACACGTCGTACTATCTTGGCCTCCACTAAAAACAACAACAGCCTTATCATTTTTCATTTTCATTGCTCCTTCATACAGACAAACTTTTGCGCCGCCCCGTACCTTTTCAAAAACAAAAAAAACAGAACCACTAAGAAAGCAGTCCTGTTTTCCTTAGTTTTTTTGAGAGGGTAGCTAGAACCTCTTTATATATTTATGACATTAATATCGTAACATAATTTGAAACCAATTCATTATATCATAATACATGTCAATTCAGCACTTAGTAAAGAAGATTTTTTTGTATTTGGCTTTCACTCGAAATTTCAATCCTAACATGAAGTAAAAAAGCCAAATATCCCCCAAAAACAAAATTTCGTCAATATACTTCCGCTTCAACGGCTAAATCTCGCCGATTTTTCGGCAAATAGCTTAATAAATTACGGGATAACCCCTTAATGTAAACGCTTTATATCTTGGCATGGTTTTTGCATTATTAATCAGTGAATAAAAAAAAGGGGTTGTTAGCATGATTAATCGTGAAAATCTAGGTAGTTCTGTTGTGGTAAGTCAGGAAACAAGATTGATGAAGGCGGCAGTAATAAATGAATTTCACCAACAGTTGGAAATTAAGGATGTCCCCGTACCTGAGTTAGCATATGGGGAAATTCTTGTAAAAATCAAAGCATGCGGAGTCTGCCATACTGACCTCCACGCTGCACATGGGGATTGGCCAGTGAAACCAAAGCTTCCTCTCATCCCTGGTCATGAGGGAGTTGGGATCGTTGAAGCAATAGCTGAAGGTGTAAGCTCTATTAAAGTTGGAGACCGTGTCGGTGTTCCATGGCTTTATTCAGCCTGTGGTGAGTGTGAATATTGTCTAACTGGCCGTGAAACGTTGTGCCCAGATCAAATAAATGCTGGATATTCCGTCGATGGAGGCTATGCAGAATATTGTAAAGCACCAGCTAACTATGTAGTGAAAATTCCAGATGGTCTTGATTTTCATGAAGTTTCACCAATTTTCTGTGCGGGTGTCACTACCTACAAGGCATTAAAGGTATCGGAGGCCAAGCCTGGGGATTGGGTGGCTATATATGGAATCGGCGGCTTAGGACATGTGGCTCTTCAATATGCAAAAGCAATGGGTTTCAACGTTATCGCTGTTGATATTCAAGATGATAAGCTAGAATTAGCCAAACAACTAGGGGCCGATATATCGGTCAACGGGTTAAGAGTGAACCCAATTGAGGAAATCAAAGCACAAGTAGGCGGAGTTCAAGCAGCAGTTAGTGTTGCTGTTACGAAAAAGGCATTTGAACAAGCATACGGCTCAGTAAAAAGAGGCGGTACACTAGTTGTAGTTGGCCTTCCAAATGCTGATTTGCCAATTCCAATTTTTGATACAGTTCTAAATGGTATCACAGTGAAAGGTTCTATTGTTGGTACTAGAAAAGATTTACAGGAAGCGATTGAGTTTGCCGCTCAAGGAAAAGTTCGTACAAATATCGAAGTCCAGCCACTAAATAATATTAATGAAGTCTTTGATCGTATGGAAAAAGGATACATTAACGGACGGGTTGTATTAACTTTGGAATAAAGATTTTTTCACTTTGATTTTTTTAGGAACATAAAACATCAACAAGGGTACGGAATCACCTACAATTCCGTACCCTTGTTTTATGGAAAAGTTCAGCATATGGATCTCAATTAACAACCTTTATAATTGTGTCCCGGGAAAAGGGTATTTATTATTCTAAGGTTTTTTGCTGAGGCTGGCCGATTTTGGACTGTACTCCGTCTAAAATTCTTAAAAACTGCATTCTTTCTTTTCGTTTAAGAGGTAACGGAGCTTTCTCATCGTGATCTGCAGTCTTTTTGCTGCTTCCTTTCGATTACCAAATGTTTCTTTTAATGTTTTTTGAATAAAAGCTTTGCCGACTTGAAGTTCAAGCTCCTTAATTTGCAAGAGAACTTCATCTAAATTAATTTCCTTTTTTTCTTCGAAAGCTGACAAAGTATGGTCTACCCAATGCTGTAAATATCCTTCAAAATCACGCTCTTGCATTTTTATTGTTGTAATTTGTTTCGGACTTTTCACCACTGAATTCGCTAACGAGCCAATATTCAGTAATGGAAGGTCTGCTGTTGTGATGATTCCATCAACTGAATCGGAAAGTGTTACGACTCTTGTCACGAAATTAGAAAGCTCGCGAATGTTTCCAGGCCAATTGTAATTTTGAAGCGCTCTTATCACATCATCCGAAAACTTAATCGTTGTGGTGGTATGCCGGTTTAATAGATGGTGTATCAATAACGGGAGATCCCCTTTTCGTTCTCTTAAAGATGGAATTTTCAAATGGACCACATTTAGCCGATAAAATAAATCTTCTCTGAATTTCTTATTCTGGACAGCCTCAAAAAGGTTTTCATTGGATGCGGCTACTAAACGCGTGTTAGTATGGAAAATACTTTCGCTCCCAACTCTCATAAACTCCCTTGTTTCAAGGACGCGTAGTAATTTTACTTGAATCGATGAAGATGCCTCGGCAATTTCATCAAGAAATAATGTCCCTTTACTGGCTATTTCAAATAATCCTTTCCGCATTTGTGTTGCCCCCGTAAAAGCTCCTTTTTCATGACCGAAAAGCTCACTTTCTAGCAGTGATTCCGAAATGGCCCCGCAATTCACACCGATAAAGGACTCATTGCTGCGCTGACTGGCCTCATGAATAAATCGTGCCAGTACTTCCTTTCCAGTGCCAGTCTCTCCCTCAATTAACACATTTACATTTTTTCGGGCGACTTTATAGGCTGTTTGAATTAACAGATCCATATCCTCATTTTGTCCGATGATTAGGCCAGTTTCATTCGCCAATTCATGAATGTGCTGCTGTGCTGAATTGGCTGTCGTAATAAGAAGGTTATCAATTTGTTTTTCCAACAAATCAATATCGTCAAACGGCTTCTCAATATAATCAATCGCTCCTAATTTCATGGCCTCTACAGCAGTAGAAATTGTACTATATCCAGTCATGATGACCGCTTTACATCCCGGTTGCTGTTTTTTTAAAACTTGAAGCAAGGATAACCCTTCCGCGTCAGGAAGCTTTAAATCGATCATCGCTGCTTGAAAAATCTGTTTCGTAAAATCGATGCTGAAAAATTCTTTGCCGCTGTTGACCACTTTAATATGATAGCCTTTTGAAGAAAAAAGATGGGACAGGAAGTTTCCCACTTCTTTTTCATCTTCAATAATCAATAGATTTGTCATGATTAAACCTCCAAATTCTTAAAAGATTATAGAGGAATTTTAAGCGTGAAGGTGCTGCCGTTATTCGGCTTGCTACATACCTCGATCGTACCTCCATGAACCTTTGCTATTCCAAAGCTTACAGATAACCCCAAACCTGTTCCCTTATCCTTTTCTTTTGTCGTATGAAATGGATGAAAGATTTCTGATAATCTACTTTCTTCAATTCCAATTCCATTATCCTGAACGGTTAGATAAACTTTATTTTCATGAAAGTACGTACGAATTTCGATTTTTTTGTTTGACTGGTCTGAAATTTCTAGGGCATCCCTGGCATTTAGGATTAAATTCACAATAATTTGTTCAATTTGCTGCTGACTTCCCTCAATTAAAGGCAAGTCCTCCTGAAATTCCAGATTTATAATAATCTCGTTCTTTTCAAGTTGATATTTTAATAAGTTCAAAACCTGGTTGATTGCCTCGTTTATTGAAAATGGTTCAAAGAGGTATTCATCCTGCCGAGAAAAGGTAAGCAAACTTTTTATAATCCCTTTGCAGCGATCCCCACAGTTTTTAATATCATTAAGGAGTAAATAGGAAGGATCCCTAACAGATCTACTCCTTAATAAAAGCTGGGAATTTCCAAGAATTGCTGTTAATGGGCTGTTTAGTTCATGGGCGATACCAGCCGCCATCTCTCCTATTGCAGCCAGTTTTCCGGAATGAAGTAGTTGCGCTTCCATTTTGCGTTTTTCCGTTACATCCTTAATATAAAGAATCACACCATATACTTGGTTTTGATTATTCTGAACAGGGTATGTGGACGTTTCGCAAATTGTCTGCTCATGAAAAATCATATCTCTGAAACCTGGTCTTTGGCTTTGGAACGTTTCTTTAATTAATAATCGGCACGGTTCCCCCAAAACGGGATAGACCTGAGCTTGTTCATTCATATTGAAAAATGTTTTAACCGTATCGTTATACTGAAGTACTTGTAAATTTTTATCAAAAACAATGATCATATCATCGACGGCCTTAAACGTATCTTCCCACTGTTGTTTCCCTTGTACTACCTCATGGTATAATTGTGTATTTTCGATGATTACTGCTAGATGATCACTCAGTTGTTCAAGGAATGATCGATCATCCCGACTCCACTCTGAAGAATCCTGTCTCCCGATGCTTAGCACTCCAATCCCTTTATTTTTTAAAAAAATAGGCAAGACTAAAACACTTTGAATGCCAACTGCACACAAATACTCTTTTTCATAAAAGACTTCATGTGGATCATTTATTTTCTTGAAAATCGTTTGTTTATTTTTTAACGCCGACCAATAAAGTGAATACTCGGTCGGAATAACGGAATCAATTTTAATTCGCGCACTGTTTTCTGGATAAACATTCGTGATAATCAAATCTTCATTCCGCAATAATAATAGGCTTAGTCGGTCACAGTGCGTTAGCTCTCTTAATTTATCGATTAGATTTTTTAATATCTCATTAAGAGACATATCCACTTTCATACTTTTCATAACATCATTAATAATTTCAAGCTGCATGTTTTTCTTTCTCAGTTGCTCTACTGTTGTTTTTAGCTCAGTATAATAACTTTTTTTCGATGACTTCACACCGGTTAGCAGCGCGATCATTTCATGTTTACTCTCTAACATTATCAACGCCCCTACAATGCATTTATTAAAAGTTTTTTTACATCCTCAAGGGTCACATCGCGGGGATTGGTAATCATACAGGCATCATCAAGTGCGAGCTGACTGGCCCAATCAATCATATCTACGGTCATTCCCACTTCACTTAACCGTTGTGGTGCACCTATATCTGCCGATAGCTCTCTAACAAATTCAATCGCTTCTTTCCCCGCATCCCGCTGAGTTAAGCCCCTTGTATCAATCCCTAAAAATTCGGCAATTTCTGCAAAACGATCTGGGGCAGCAATAAAATTAAAATCCATAACATGTGGGAGCAAAACGGAATTGATTTCCCCATGTGACATTGGAAGGATTCCACCGATGGCATGGGAAATGGCATGCACTGCTCCAAGAATTGCATTGGAAAAAGCAAGGCCGGCTTGCAAGCTTGCCATCGCCATAGCTTCTTTCGCTTCTTCATTTGTCTTGGATGCAACGGACGGACGTAAATATTTTGAGACAAGTGTAAGAGCATTTCTTGCCTGAACATCTGTAAGGGGAGTAGCAGCTGAGCTTACATAGGCTTCAACCGCATGGGTTAACACATCCATCCCTGTCGCTGCTGTTAAACTGCTACCTTTTGTAACAAGTGTATAAGGATCAACAATGGCGATATCCGGAACCAATGTTTTTGAAACGATGATCATTTTCTTCTGTCGCTCCGAATCAACGATGACCGAAAATTGAGATACTTCCGATCCCGATCCAGCTGTCGTCATTATCATAATCATCGGTGGAAGTGGCTTTTCAATTTTATCTACGCCTTCGTAATCACTTATTTTCCCGCCATTCACCGCAAGGATGGCGATCGCCTTGGCCGCATCCAAGGCACTGCCGCCACCTAAACCGATAATGGCATCACATTCATTTGCAAGGTAAGTACGACAACCTGCGTTAACATCCTTATCTTTTGGGTTTTCCGTAACTTCTATAAAAGTTGCAAATGACAATTTTGATTCTTTACAAATGGCGATCACTATTTCCAGCCACCCTGCATTCGCAACTCCGTAATCGCTTACAATTAAAACCTTTTTTGCCCCTAGTCGGAGACAAGCATCGCCAGCCTGTTTGATGGAATTTTTACCAAAAATAATCTCTGGTGTAACAAATTTGCTAATATGCATATTCTTCCCCTATTAAAGTTTTTGTTATATTTGTTAATTAACCGCAAGAACGTAAAATTCCTGTTTATTTTTCTAAACATTTAGTATTTTCTTAAAAATAAAGTACAAGCACCCGATTAGCGACTTTTACTTTCTAACTTGTTAAAAAAGATCGGCCTTTGTAAAATTTGGACATTCTGATTCATACTGTATATAATGAGTATATACAGTATGGACAATAAGGGGTAGTAAATGGATATCATCATTTTGAACACATCCGAAAAGCCGATCTATCAGCAAATTAAAGAACAAATCATCAAACATGTATTAATTGGGCAACTATCTGAAGGTGAGCAGCTGCCTTCCATTCGGAACCTTGCCAAAGAATTAAAAATTAGTGTCATTACAACAAAAAGGGCATATGAGGAATTGGAAAATGAAGGGTATATTGATACTGTCCTCGGAAAAGGTTCATTTGTTTCTATAGGAAAAAAGCAGATTTTAAGACAAAAACAATTGGATTCCATTCGAAATCAATTAAAACAAATTGTGCATGAGAGCAAAAAGTACGATATTACCACTCACCAATTGATCCAATTAATCGAGCAATTTTACGAGGAGGACTGAAAATGGATACGATTTTAGAAGTGAAAGATTTAAATAAAGTATTTAAGGATTTTGCCTTAAAGGATGTAAGTTTTTCGCTAAAAAGAGGTTTCATCATGGGTTTCATTGGCCCGAATGGATCGGGTAAAAGTACGATTATCCGGTGTATTATGGACCTTGTTCATATCAACAGTGGTGAGATTAAATTGTTTGGGACTAATTATCACAGCGATATGAAAGCGTTAAAGCAACGGATAGGTTTCGTGTACGATCAAGATGTTTTTTTTGAGGATTTAACGGTCGAGAAAAACAAGCGGGTTATCTCTTCATTCTACGACCAGTGGGATAACGATTTATTCTACAAATATATCCATGATTTCGAAGTGCCGCTTACGAAGCCTGTTAAATCTTTATCAAAAGGAACAAAAATGAAATTCGCCTTAGCTGTAGCCCTTTCCCATCATGCAGAACTGATTATAATGGATGAACCAACTAGCGGACTTGATCCGATTTTCAGAAAAGAGCTGTTGGATATTTTACGGGACGTTATTCAGGATGAAAATAAAGCCATTTTCTTCTCTACGCATATTACAACCGATCTCGAGCAAGTAGCTGATTATATTACATTTATCCTTAATGGGAAAATTCTGTTGAGCGAAGAAATGGAAAATCTGTTGGATGAATATGTACTGATTAAAGGACCTAAGGACCAAAAGGAGGCAGTCACTGTGTTTCAGCCACTATTGATAAAAGAAACATCACTTGGCTTTGAGGCATTTATGAAAAAGAACGAACTGGGGAATTTAGATTCTAATCTTGAATTATGTTATGTAAGACCGACATTGGAAGATATCATGTATTCCTTAGTAAAATCACGCAAAAACGAGGTATAGAATTAAATTTTTGTACCCAAATCTAAAAGAAAAGGAGAATTCAAACCATGCTCCATTTAATGATTAAAGATATTTTTACGCAAAAAAAAGTTGCTTACTTTGCCCCAATTTTTTTATTGCCGTATTTCCTGACGATTGGAAAAAACATTTCTGGCTACAGTCTTATTACGATTTTAATATATAGTTTGAGTATCGCTTTTATTGCCTATTTTATGGTGATGTATTCCAATTTCAATACAAATGAAAGTGAAAAATCGCAAAACCGGCTTTTGCTCAGTTTACCGTTAACGAGACGGGCTGTTATAAATGCTAAATATGTCATGATCAGTGCATGGTGGCTCATTTCATTTCTTTCATATGTTGTTTTATTTTTTGTGTTAAAAGTAATGTTTCATTTATATAGTAGCCAGACATTTGATTGGCGAATCATCGTCTTATCATTATGTTTTACTTATCTTTTGGCGACAACATTTTATCCTATTCATTTTAAATTTGGATATCGAGTTGCCAGTATAATAGGGATTGGAACGTTTTTTCTGGTGACAAATGGAATGGGAAAGCTTTTTTCACAAAACTCTCATATTACTCCAGCTATCTATGAACATCCGATGGTTTCAATTTCAAGCATTACTTCTGTTTTCGTACTTATCTCTTACTTCTTTTCGGTCCGAATTTTTGAAAAAATAGATCTTTAATTATATGGGAAATCTAAATTCCCATGATTTCCTTACCCGCTTTTTTTTTGGAAGTCATGTGTTGGGAGAAAAAGTAATGAAAATAAATTGGAAGAAAATATATTTATATATTATAGGGATTATTCTTGCTGTGTGTGGTGCAGCACAAGCTCTGGATAGGAACTATTTAGCGCTTTTCCCATTGTCCTGTTCAATAATTTTTTTCGTAAAAGGTTGGGGTATGAAAAATCTATGAAATAAGCCTAAAAGAGCGGGACAGCCTTTGCATCCCGCTCTTTCTCTATTAAACTAGTTGTGATTCCGCTTCTAGATTCATCGCTGGTCCGAAGAATTCATAATGAATTTGGCTGTCAGCAACCCCTATTTTTTTCAAGGTTAAGACGACAGCACGTAAGAATGGTACCGGCCCGCATACGTAATAGTCTGCACTTGCTGTTTCAGCATTCTCTTTTAACCATTCAGCATCAATATAGCCCTCTTTACTGAAGTGAAGTTCCTTTTTATCAACCTCTGAAGGGTTTTCAAACACATAAGATAATTGAAAGTTTGATAATCTTTCCATTAAAGCTTCTAATTCCTCTTTAAATGCTTGATGGTTTCCATTTCTTGAAGCATTGATAAATGTAATTTGGCGGTTTGGCTGATTCTCTGCCAAGCTGTTCACCATGCTCATAAATGGTGTAATCCCTACTCCGCCACTTAAAAATACGACTGGTGATTCTTCTCGATTTAATGTGAAATCCCCCGCTGGTGCTGTTACCTCGACAATGTCCCCTTGATTAATCTGATCGTGAAGATAGTTTGAGACCTTCCCCTTAGGAGTGTTCTCTTCTGCCTCTCTTTTCACCGAAATACGGAAATATTCTTTGCCAGGAGCAGCAGATAAACTATATTGGCGATTTACTAAATATTTTTCTCCAGGAATATTAAGTCTGATTGTGATATATTGGCCTGGCTCAAAATCAGGAACGCCAGAATTGTCTGCAGGAATTAAATAGAAAGAAGTGATGACATCACTTTCCTTCACTTTTTCAATTACTTTGAATTCTTTAAATTCACTCCATCCGCAAGCTTTTGAAGCAGCCTCTTCGTACATTTCTTTTTCAATATCAATAAAAACCTGAGCGATCACACCATAAGCTTCTGCCCATGCATTGATAATTTCGTCTGTAGCGGCATCTCCAAGAACCTCCCTGATCGCTCCAAGTAAATTCTCACCCACGATTGGATAATGCTCAGGTTTAATCACCAAGCTCCGGTGTTTGTGAGCAATTTGCTTCACAACCGGGATAATGGTCTCAAGTTTATCGATGTATGTAGCTGCTGCCAAAACCGTATTTGCCAGTGCAGTTTGCTGGCGGCCCCTTTTTTGATTTGCATGGTTAAAAATATTTAATAGCTCTGGGTGTTTTTCAAACATATTTTTATAAAACACTGTTGTAATTTCAGTTCCCTTCACTTCTAAAACAGGAACAGTTGATTTAATTGTTTCAATCGTTTTTTGAGAAAGCATTTTTAAAAATCCCCTTTGTTTGATAAGTAGTATTTTAAATACTTCTTTATGATAGAATGGTTTTTAAGAAAAAGCAATATTTAGAATACTTCTTTTTTTGAAATCCTCTATTTTATGCTAAACTTAAGTCAGTTAAAGATTGTGAGGGAAACGAAATGCATTTAACAACTTATACTGATTACTCGCTCCGAGTTTTAATTTATTTAGCGGCTAAGAAAAACAATGAACTTTCCAATATTAAGGAAATAGCCGAAATTTACGATATTTCGAAAAATCATCTTATGAAAATAATTTATAATATGGGGAAAATGGGCTATATTGAAACGATTAGAGGGAGAAATGGCGGCGTTCGCCTTGCAAAATTACCTTCAGAAATTAACATTGGTGAAATTATAAGAAAAACTGAAGAAGATTTTTATATAGTAGAATGTTTTGAACATCATAATAATAAATGTATCATGACACCGGTCTGCTCTTTAAAGCATATCCTTAATACAGCGCTTGAACAATTTCTTCAAGTCCTAGATCAATATACCCTCGATGACATTGTGAATCATAATCCAGTGATGAAGGGATTTTTCAGTTCAGATGGTCAAAGCCCTTTACCCAAAGAATAAATCCTCCAACCAATGATTAAAAATTTTAATAATAGTAAGATCCTCGTAGTCCTAGAAAATTGCTGGGACTATTTTTTTATATAATCCATTACCAAATCTCCCCCATAAAAGTGATTCTTGTTCTCAATATCCATATTTCATAAAAAACATACAAACGATGCTTGTAGAAGTGGAAAAAGCTTTATGATAAGAAAAGCACATGCAACCGTTTAGCGACGTATGGACTGGATCTCTCTGACTGAGATAAAGAAAACACGGAAAGCGAAGCGACCCGATGTTGACTTATCGTAGGGAGGAGAGTGAAGTACACTAGGCGCTGGGTGCATGTGCTAGACAGTTATCTAAGTTCAAAATTATATACTCTCTTTTTTTAAAAACTGAGTACCCACCATTGGCAAAGCTTTAAATATATCAACAATTTCATTTAACAAAGCCTTTTTTATAAGTAAGCAGAAGGGAATAACAAAAACTTCTCCTCTACTTTTCATTTAAAGTGCACATTCCTCGATCTCAAATCCAAGATCTTCAATCATGCTCCAATCAGAGGTTGGTTCTTGACCAGCGGTAGTCAAATAATCTCCAACGAAAATTGAATTTGCTGCATAAAGGCCCAACACTTGTAATGAACGAAGATTAACCTCACGCCCACCAGCCATTCGAATTTCTTTGGATGGATTTACAAATCTCATCATCGCTAATAACTTTAAACATTTGCGTGGATTTAATTCGGATTTTTCTTCTAAAGGCGTACCATCTATCGAATTTAGAAAATTACATGGGATTGAATCTGCTCCCAATTGGTGCAATGACATCGCGATTTGAACAGCTTCTTGATCGGATTCGCCCATCCCGAAAATCGCACCTGAACAAGGTGACATCCCGGAATCCTTGGCATTTTCTACTGTGTCAACCCGGTCTTCATATGAATGAGTTGAACAAATATTTTCGTAATTTTCTTTGCTTGTATTTAAGTTATGGTTATAGCGATTGACTCCCGCCTCCGCTAACTTCCCTGCATGTTCCTCGTTTAAAAAGCCTAAACAGCAACAAATTTTAAGATCTGTCGTCGCCTTAATTTCTTTTACTGCTTCAATGACGTGATCAATTTCTTTATCTGAAGGTCTTCGTCCAGAAGCAACAATACAATATGTACCTGCTTTACGACGCATAGATTCCTGGGCCCCTTCGATGATTTTTTCTTTAGTCAACCATGCGTATTTATCGATTGGTGCCTCCGATACAATCGATTGAGAGCAATAACCGCAGTCTTCAGGACATAAGCCTGACTTTGTATTAATAATCATATTTAGCTTCACTTTTTTTCCATAATAATGGTGGCGGATAAGGAAGGCTGCATTTATAATTTCCAACACCTCTTCATCAGGAGCCTGCACAATCGCAAGAGCTTCTTCTTTGGTAATTTGATATCCCCCAAGGATATTTTCAGCTAGTTTTTTCCAATCTTTTTTTGTAGTTACTTCCATAAATTTACCCCTCTTTTTGTAAACTTGATTTTGTTTTTGGTTTACATATAAAGAAAAAGTACCATAAACTTACAAGATTTACAATTATAAATTTTCAAAAAAACAAACTTTACCTTTTTATTGATTTTTTTACTCAAGTGATATTACGTATCGTCCCATTACAATTCGGTTAAATTAACTTAGAGCATATATTATTGCTCAATAAATCGTCGGGAGTGATGTATCATGGGTAGAAACAAACTTTTGGTACCAGGCGCAGGTAATGCTCTTGATCAAATGAAAGAAGAGATTTCCAATGAGTTTGGAGTTCAACTTGGTGCTGATACGACCGCACGAGCAAACGGTTCCGTCGGGGGCGAGATGACAAAACGTCTCATCGCCTACGGAGAGCAATCATTAAGAAATCAACAAGGTCAATGATGTTGATTTCGGAATATGGGACCCCAGTTATTTTGGGGTCTCTTTCTACTTCAGAATAATGAATTCAAACAGAAAAGGAGGATTTTAACCATGACCAATAAAAATGATAACCGCGAAAGTAAAAATAAATACCCTAACAACAAAAATCAAGATACGGAATTTAACAAAGACATTCATATTAGAAGTGAAATAACGAAGAAGGATTTGCAAAATAAATCTAAATAAAATATTTAAAAAAACAATCAAACGGTCCTAGAGCTAATCTTGGACCGTTTTTGTTTGACCACATTTTTAATGAAAATCTTCTCCCCTTCCCTTTTCTTCTGTTTTCGAAAATATTGATCATTTTTTAAGGCTGTGTTAATGCTCATTGTTGATTTTTTGCACAATGTTGATTGGAGCGGAAGGCGCGAGACTCCTGCGGGAGAAGCGTGTCGCGGGAGACCCCGGAGGCGCATAGCGCCGAGGAGGCTCCCGGACAGCCCGCGGAAAGCGAGCGCCTGGAGCGGAAATCAACATTCTATTTTTACACAGCCTTTAATAAAAATTTATATAGGTACAATCTCATATAACCATTACAATATAGAATATAGAGAGAATAAAGGAGACAATTTATGAGTTCAAAAACGGCAATCATCACCGGTACTTCCAGTGGATTTGGTTTATTATGTGCCATCGAACTAGCAAAGCACGGCTTCCAAGTGATTGCAACCATGAGAAACACTAGTAATGCTGGCCCGCTTTTAAGTTCAGCAAAAAAGCAAAATGTACTCGAAAACATCCATACCTACCCACTAGACGTCACTTCTACAGAATCAATAAATCATCTAACTACATACCTTTCACATTTTCATACAATCGATGTTCTCGTAAACAATGCGGGATTTGCGTTAGGAGGCTTCAGTGAGGAGTTGACCGTTGAGGACTATCGTAAGCAATTCGAAACCAATTTTTTCGGAGTCATTGCCATTACAAATGCAATCCTGCCGTTCATGAGAGCTCAAGGACAAGGAAGAATAATCAATATGAGTAGTATTAGCGGTAAAATAGGTTTTCCAGGATTATCTCCTTATGTCTCCTCCAAGCATGCACTTGAGGGTTACAGCGAGAGTTTAAGACTCGAACTAAAACCATTCGGTATAGATGTTGTCCTAATCGAGCCTGGTTCATATAAAACCAACATTTGGTCAAGTATTGATTCAACCAATCTGAACTCTGATTCCCCCTACTATTCCTATATGGGAGCCATCTTAAAAGAAATTGGAACTGGAATGACTGAACATGGTGATCCGCAAGATGTAGCTAACTTGGTTGCAGAAATCGCTACACTTCAGAAAACTCCTGACCTAAGGTATCCCATTGGGAAAGATGTTAAAAAGAATCTATTTCTGAAAAAAGTGTTAAAGTGGAAGTTGATTGAAGAGGCTATTCTGAAGAAACTGTTGAGATAGATTTTTCTACCTTTTTTAAAAAGAATATTCTAATGAAGGTCGCCAATAATAAACATAAAATATCCAAAGAAACTATTATTAAAGCAGCCCTGCTTAGGAGGTTTTTTCATGGATCGCAATCAATTGGAACAATTAGGTGATGAACTAAGAGAAATTGGACATCGAAGACGGGAACTTGCTGAGCAAATATTCCTAGAAGTCCAAGAAGGAGATAATCAATCTTCCAAAAATTTGTATCAAGAATTAAGCAATATTTCAGATCAAGCAATAAATATTATCACTCGTCAAAAGCAAATGTTTGATCATGAATTACAATAATTTTTTCTTAAGGTAATGTGCCTGATCATTATAGGATTAGGCACAATTTATTTTTCCTAGTCAAATTTAGCTTCGATTACAAACTAGTTATGATCAATAAAAACTACCTTTTTTGTTTGATCTTCTTAGCAATTTTAAAAGAATCCAATACAAATCCAGTTGGTTATGCTAAAATCAGTTAAATGTCATCACAGAAATCCAAAGATGTAATTTTTGACTGTGTTAAAGCTCAATGTTGATTTTCTGAACAATGTTGATTGGAGTGGAAGGCACGAAGACTCCTGCGGGAGCAGCGGGACAGGTGAGACCCCGCAGGCGCTTTAGCGCCGAGGAGGCTCACCGCCCGCCCCGCGGAAAGCGAAGCGCCTGGAACGGAAATCAACATTCTAGTTTTACAGAGCCTTTGATAAAAGATTTATGTTTTGGAATTTTCCACTCTTATTACGATTAAAATCCTCCAGGAAATGGATAAATAATTAAATAATGGGGAAAATAAATGATAAAGCAATTAACGTGTAATAAAAATCAGGGGGATTGTATTGAATGAATTTATATAACAACATGGAATTTGAAATAAAAAGCAGTTTTATTCCTAACCTTAGCAACTCCGACACCTTAAAAATTGTTGAAGTAACACCAGGAAGTGTCGTAGTACAAATGCACAATTCCAACTGCAGAGGAGTCTTTCCATTAGATAGCTTTCAATACTGGATTAAAAAGAGCTCTCTGATATACATTAATGATCAAGAAGAAAGAACTTCATAATGGTCGAAAGCACTGGTAGATTACCGGTGTTTTTTTGTTTAGATGTATCTTCACTACTTTTTTTCTCTCAATTCAGGATGTAAAATAAAAATGAAAGGAAGTGGCGCCATGGCGATCCTATTGCCTCATATTGAAGATTCTAATCTTACAAATTACATACCTCCTAAAGATGAATACCAACACTTTCTGGATGACGCTCATTATGCTGAAAAAGTAAGAGAATGGGGCCTAAGCGGTACTAAAGACGTAAAGAAAGAGTTCTGGTACAAAAACAGAACTCACCAACGCCTTGTCACTATAAAGGGCTATGAATCTTTTGGTGTAACCGCAGAATATAATACACTGGTCATCGAATTTCAGGATGGGAATTTATCCTGTATTCACCCTGCTCTTCTAAAGGAAATGCAATCTTCTAACTTTGGAAAGGAAATTAGAGTCCAGGATGATTCTAGTTCGCCCAAAAACAATATTACTGAAACCATTCAGGAAGATTTGAATTCCGGATCAGATTCAGACTTAAAGACTGAGACTACAGTGGTTGAACAAGTGTCCCCTCCTAAGTTGAAAGTAGTAAAACCAATTAAAGAGAAAAAAGAGAAAGCTGCCAAACTCGTGTTGCCTGAAGAAAAGGTCCATTTTACAGGCAGCGTTAAACAATTTGCCTTAAGCTGGAACCATTTTAATGAAGACAACGACGAAGTGGTTGTCCTGGAAAACGTACGGATCGAGACCGATGAGCCCGTTGAGGTAGGTCTTGCTTGGTGTGCCCATAGCAAAACCTTAAAGAAATTTGAACTCTCACAAGGTGATATTCTTGAATTTGATGGAAAAATCGTCAAGAAAAACCTACCAAAAGGAAAAGATGTCGAAGACGAAGCTTTCCTTTTAGAAGTTTCCGTTCCCTATAAAATAAACAACCCTTCAAAAATTGTGAAAAAGCAATAATAGCCCTTCAGAAAACCCCTTCAGTCATCCCTGCAGGGGTTTCTCTTTTAGGCAAATATTATTTTAATTCCCTATTGATTCTAATTGATCAGATAAATAGATTGTAATTCCCTTATTTCCTTGTTGGGCAATCCGATACATCGCTAGAGCCACAGTTTCGCCTCTTATTGCTTTACTTTTTCTAAGAGGACCAACAAATAGAAACGAAATCCCACTTAGGATGATTCCTGCTATCTTCTCACCAAACCTGAATTCCTGTCTAACTCCCATCAAAAGCGACGGTCGTAGCAATGAAACGGTTTCAAACGGTAGCTTAGCAACTTCTTGTTCTAGTTCCCCTTTTATTTTTGGGTAAAAGAGAGACGAATTAGGATTCGCATTCATCGAACTGACAAGTAAAAATTGTTTTGCACCCTTCTTGTAGGCCAGTTCAGCAATATCCAAAGGATATTCAACATCCACTCTATACATTGCTTCTTTGGTTTTTGCCTTCTTAATAGTCGTGCCTAAACAACTAAATACGTCGTCAACAGCAAAATAATCTTGATAATTTTCGAGTTGGTCAAAATCGATTACCACTTCTGTTAATTTAGGGTGATTCAGGAAAAGTGGTTTTCGGACAACTGCATAAACCTTGTCATATTCTTTTCCTTCTAATAGTAAATGAAGCAGTTCATTTCCGACTAAACCACTTGAACCTGCTATGAGTGCTGTTTTTTCATTCAAAAAAAACAATCCTTTCCATTGGCAATCTAAAATAATTTTATCGACTTACTGTTGAAACAATCCATTATTTTCGTTTATATTCATTTTTATAATAATAATCCCCCATGTCTTTTACAACATTTACCTTTTATAACAATTCGTTCAAACAATGTTTGTAAGTTTACTGGGAAAAGTACCCACTTAAATGTTAGAATGGTAAAAAATAGAGATTTCATTATTTTTAAATAATTATTCGGAATGGTGAACCATGGTATTTAAAGGTAGAATAATTGGGATATTACTCGTGATAGCAAATTCATTCATTTGGATTCTTCATCAATTTTATCAACATCATGAGCGTGGATGCTTCGTTTTCGAAATCAGCTTTTCCATACTCTCCCTTCCATTGTTTTGGTGGTTAGGTCGATGCTTTGATTACTACAAAATGACAACAAAGGAACTAAAAACAAGTAATGAACGATTCCAAACCATTTTTGAAAAAGCCGGAATAGGCATTTCTCTAATTGACGGGACAGGCAAACCGATTGTTGTCAATCCAAAGTTACAGGAATTTCTTGGCTATAGCGAAGAAGAACTTAAACATATGACCTTTAGTGAGTTTAGTAATCCAGAGGATTCAAAAGTGAATTTTGAACTTTTAACCCAATTAATTAACAGGGAGATTGATTCCTACCAATTAGAAAAACGTTATATTCGCAAGGATGGGATAACGGTCTGGGGCCACGTGACCTCATCTTTATTTCCAAACCAAGATGGGGATTTATCGTATGTGATTGGAATGGTTATCGATATAACAGACCGGAAAATTGCAGAAAAAAAATTATTAGAAGTAAATCAAAAGCTTGAATATCTTTCTAATATAGATGGACTAACAGGAATCGCCAACCGTCGCTATTTTGATAAACATCTTCTTCAAGAGTGGGAAAAAGCAAAGAGTTATGCTACACCGCTATCGTTAATTATGTTCGATATTGATTATTTCAAGAAATTTAATGATACATATGGGCATCTTGTTGGTGACGCTTGTCTGAAAAGCATCGCTGAAATATTGAATCAGATGATGGAAATGACCAAATGTTTTCCGGCAAGATATGGAGGAGAAGAGTTTGCTATTATTCTTCCTGGAACTACCATAAAAAAAGCAAATCAAATTGCAGAACAAGTAAGAACCACTGTAGAAGGATTGCTACTTCCTCATGCACTATCTGATGTTTTTCCCTACGTGACGATCAGTGTAGGCTTAGCATCACTCATTCCAAACTCTCAAACAAGTCCTGAATACTTGATCGCAAATGCTGATTCAGCCTTATATGATGCAAAAATGGCAGGGCGCAATCGGATTTGTTATAGACCTGTAAACAAAGAATTTCTAAATTTGAGTTCGCATTAATTACAAATAACTCCAAATATAATCCCAGATACCAATTAAATGGTCTGGGGTTTGTTTTATAGATTTTTTTGATAACCGCCAGCTATTTCCTCATCTCAACTATTACAAAAAGTCCCTTATAAAATTTTTGTACTTTTACAAAATGAAATCCCTGCCTGTTTATTAGTTCGACCGTATCACGATTTAAACAACAGCCATCACAAACTTTTTTCCAAACAGGAGTTAGCCAATTCTGTAACCTAGCTAAAAAGCTGTTGTCCATTTTGACATGCTCAAAAAGAAGGAAATCTCCCCCTTGTTTGCACACCCTTTTCATTTCTTTCAACGCTTTTTCGACATCTGGAATCGTACAAAACACAAGTGTAGCGACAACTGAATCAAAGGTCCCATCTTCAAATGGGAGGTTTTCAGCATCCGCCTTAATAATCTCCACTGGTACAACAGCCAACTCCTTTTTAGGAATAGATTGATTGATCATATGTTGATTAGGTTCTATGGCTGTCACACTATCAACCGAATCATATAAAGGAAAATTCAACCCTGTTCCAGATCCGATTTCCAGTACCCGTCCTCTTGCCTTTTTCAATAACTCCTGACGTATCCCCTTAAATTTTTTCCGTTCAAGCGGACCCATAAAAAAATCGTACCATTTTGCAAACGAACGACTCATTTCGTTCAACTCCAATCTCTTTCCATTTAACCATTTTCATTTTCTATTTGGGTATTAAATCACAAAATTATCATAAACTACTAACTTCTGTGATGTTTATTATTTTTTCGGAGGGATTATGTTTTGCCAACTCTAAAAATCAATGGAGTGGATCTTTATTATCAAGTTCAAGGTAATGGGATTCCCATTATATTTATTCATCCACCCCTACTTACAAGTGTTAACTTCAAATACCAGATCGAAGGTCTTTCAAAAAATTTTAAGACGATTGTTTTTGATATCCGAGGTCATGGGAATAGTGCTTTTTCAGAAAAACCATTTACCTATCCTTTAATTTCACATGATATTAAACAAATTTTGGACCATCTTAACATCGACAAAGCCCTACTTTGCGGCTATTCGACTGGAGGTTCCATTGTCCTTGATTTTCTGTTAACCTATCCAGGACGTGCTAGTGGGGGCGTCCTATTAGGAGCCATGTCTGAAGTGAATGATTGGTCATTAAAAAATAGGATTTCATTAGCAGCTATGTTAGCTAAAACGAAAGCACTGGATACTCTTGCAATTTCTATTTGCTTAGGTAATTCAAATAACAGGAAAATGTTTAAAGATTTATATCTCGATGCAAAAAAAGGCAACATAAAAAACATTGAACAATATTACAGATACAGCTTGATCTATAATTGTACAGCTCAATTAAAAAGAATTAAACATCCAGTTTTATCGATTTATGGAGAAAAAGATACAGGATTCCATCACTATGCCCACTTGATCAATGAAAACCTGCCGAATAATGAGTTGATTTTTATAAAAAAAGGGAAACACCAGCTACCTACAAAATCGGCAGTGGAAGTAAACAAACTCATTTATCAGTTTGCAGAAGATCACTAAAGGGATTAGGTATGATAATTGAACCTTTAGTTAATCAAAAAGACCATCAAATTAGTGTGCAATTTGATGGTCTTTTTGTATTACTTTGTTTGGAGTAGGACGGAAACCGTTTTAAATTTGTTTCAGGTCTCTTTACCCTTTACTCGATATAACCTTTTTCCTTCAGGTGCGAATAAGCTGCCTCTTTATTTTCTTCTTGAACTTGATACTCTAGTTTATCTTCGACGAATTTGGCACATCGTCCACCAAATGGCTTAAGTTCTGCTTTTATTTCTTTTATATCAACAGAACCTTTTATTGGATAATTCACCTTCATTTTCTAACACCTCCTATCGCAATTTTATGAAAGTAAACGCCTATATGCAGTGATAAAGAATACTTTCACGAAAAAAATAGGTGAAACTTTTCCAAAAGAAAACCGTAAATAGACTATCTAAATTCTAAAAGGAGCGATTTCATGGGCAACATCTTTCTATTTTCACTGATAGTAGGTTTAGCATTAGCATTTTTACTTATCCCTTTAAAAATTAATAAAAATGCTGGAAAGGCAAAACAGGGATTCTCAATTTTTACCGCCATTCTTTTAATCATTGCTGTCTTTAGCTTCTATTATACAAGCAATCTTGACAGGAACTTAACCTCGTTATGGCCTGCTCTCATCATCATTACTGCCCTGGGAGCAGCCGCTTCCACTGGCATAGAACGGAAAATCAAGGCTCTTTTATTCGCAGGAAGTCTATTGATGGGAATTTATTTTCTCACTGCGTTTCTCTTTAATGCAGATGATAAATACGATGTTGCAAAAATGAATGAAAAGGTGGAAATCCAAACTTTTGATGAAAAAGAAACACCTGCTAGTGTACCACCTCAATTTGCACGTAACAAAATGAGAAAAGCATTCGGCCAAGTCCCAAACACTAGCTATTATGAACTCGGAAATCTGCAAATTCAAAAGATTGATGGCAAATATGTGTATATAGCCCCGGTGGAATTTTCGGGATTTTTTAAATGGTGGAATGGAGAAAAGACTCCAGGTTACTTTACGATTAGTGCAACCGATTCCTCAGCTAATCCCAAATTTCTGAAAGAAGAAATGGTCTACACCCCTTCTTCCTTTTTTAACAAAAATATTGAACGTTTTATGCGCTTAAAATATCCAAACCATATCTTTTATGGAGATGTTCAACTAGAGATTGATGAAGCTGGAAAACCATTTTACATCCGCTCATTCGGAAAGTTTGTTTCTGCCCGCAACGGATTCAGTGTGAAAGGCATTGTTATGGTGGATCCAAAGAATGGTAAAGCAAAGTCTTATAACCTAGCCGATATTCCAAAATTTATTGACGGTGCCGTTTCACCTGAAGTGGTAAGTTTGCAAAATAGCTACTTCGGTAATTATGTTCATGGATTTTGGAATAGCAAATTTGGAAAATCCGATGTAAAACTCCCTTCCGACCAAGGAACAGAGGCCAATGTTAGCCCGATTTTTGATGAAAACGGAGAAATGTTTTATTTTACCGATTTCACGAGTCCAAAAGAAGGCGTCGATTCTATGTTGGGATACTCTCTAACGGATTCAAGAACCGGAAAAGCGACGTACTATACCGGCAACCAGCAGGAATCCTATATGGATTCACAGGGAGCATTGCAAATTATCGAAAAGAAATTTATCGAAAAAAAATGGTATGGAAAAATGCCGGTTCTCTATAATTTTTATGGGGAAGCTAGTTGGCTGTCACCTGTCCTTGATTCAAATGGCTTTTTGCAAAATTACTTCATTGTATCGGCAGCCAATCCGGAAATTTCCGTGTATGCCAATACACCAAATGAGGCTTTAAAACAATATAAAACTGCACTCCAAAGAGGAGGAAGTTCTGTAAAAGGAAGCTCCAAAGCTGATGAGAAAAAAACAACTGGTACGGTGGTGCGTGTTTATAAAGAAAAATCTGGCGAGTATACTAACGTCAACTTCTTACTAGATAACCACCAAAGCTATACGATTTCCTCTGAAAATAGTCCGAACGCCATCTACTTACAAGAAGGCGACAAAGTGAAGATAAATTACTTGGAAACAGGAGAAGATTTCTTACCAGCAAAGAAAATCGTCATAGAGGGTTTGGAATAAACACGGAAAGCGGCGGCGGCTTGGTCAACCCCGACAAGCGCTGAAGGTCCATCTATGAAGTCGCTCTTTGACTTTAACAAATGGAGCGAAGCGTCTCGAGGGGTTAGCCGCTGCAGCTAGACAAAACGAAAAGCGAAAGCGCGCCGGGTAAGCTTCAATTGATAATCGCTAAATATTGGTAGGGAAAATAATGCTAACAGGCTCACTAAAATAATATGCCGTTCTCTTTTAAGGTACCCGAATAGGAAAAAGTGGTTAAAAAAACAACCATAAATGCAGTTTTAGGAAGATTATGTTTATATGATTAGTATTGGTTTTCTTCATCTACCGGGTCCGGCTTGTTTAACCAGAAGTACCGAGGCAATTTATTATATATTCCGACATCCGTTCCGTTATTTTTACAAAAAGTGTTGTTTTGTTAGGCTAACCGGACAGGATTCCTTATTTGTTGATAAGTGAGCATTATTCATTTGTTTTCATGTAAATAAGATATACCATGTCCGCTAAAGTAGAAAAAAGGCGAATAAATCAAAAATAAAGTCACTTAAGTCCGCTAAATGCACTAACTTATTTAGGGAACTTCAAAAGAAGTTCCCAATTTTTATTAATTTTGATAAGGATGTATTGGTGTATCAAATCACATACCACATACCACATAGCAATAATCCCCAAAACTGGATTACCCTCTCCTTATTTCCATGATTGAATATCCAATTATTGATTTCTAGTAAATGAACTCGGATAGATGAGAACGCCTAGGATAATGTCAGTTAGCAAGGCTGCAGATAAGATCATAAATTCAATTAACAGGTGAAACCGGACTGCTTGGACTGGATCAGCCTCGGTGATGTTTTGTGCCAGTCATCATGCTTGGTAGTCGGACAAGGCCGATGGTTCTTTGACCTTCAATCGCTGGAATGAGGCTTGACGAATCGATTGTTTTAAGATGGGGGCAATAGACTGTTTCATGACAATACTAGCAATACTTCCTCTTTTCTCATTTCTAACTCCCCTTTTAAACAATTTAAGAAGAGGTTTGCAATCACCATCGTGTTTCCGATGATCATCCCGCTAATCGAGATGATGTATGGTGGGGTTGCCGGTACAATCTGTAATTCTAATAAAAATCATTGGGTAATGAAATCATTAAACGTAATGGTTAAGAAAATTTTCTAAAAAACATGTTGGCAAACCTTTGCCTTGTTTCGATGCACTTTTAGCTTCAACAATAACCATAATCATTAGCATTAACATCACTATAACTCGGTTATCCAAACCAAAAACCATCTTCAAAATATACCCAACAATAAATAGTTGTATGGTCGCACAAATACTGGTCATGATCAAATCGCGCCCGTGTCCTAGCTAGAATCCCTGTGATAACAAAAATGGAAGAATGACAAACGCAAAACTTAATAGAATCGCAAATAAGCTCATTTGTAGCCTCGTGTGAATCTAGTGAATCTAGGGAAGTTGTGACCCCATCTAGTAACAAAACAGATGGCTCATTAACTAGTGTTCTTGCCAGTGAAAATCTCTGTTTCTGCCCCCCAAATGCTCTTTAGCCTCAAGAGATAAAAGTTTCACTGAAAGACCAACATATTCCATGTATTATTGGGGTTTTCCAATGTCTTACCTTGCAATTCTGCATCTCCCTTAAACAGGTAGCGTTATTTTCTTTGTCAGAAAATCTAACAGGTTTGTTGAAATGATTTTTTATCCTCTTTATACTTAACCTAACAACAGCATAAAGGGTTCTTTTATTAAAAATAGAGAACGATAAATGCTTTCTAGGGTTCCGTTTAAAGTATTATACACTTTAAAGACTGGTCCAAGAGAGAGCGTACAGCAACTGCTGTATACACGGAGGGAAAAAAGCCCGGGAGAATTTTTTGATAAAATTCTTCCGGGCTTTTTTCTATCTGATCATAATATTTGAAAAGGGTGAAAATTATGGACAAACAACCCACCTTAGTCAAATCACTAAAACTACATCAGGTGGTCTTTATGGGGCTTGCATGGATGACACCGATGATCTTTTTTACGGTTTATGGTGTAGCACATCAAGCAGCAAGCGGAATGATGGCAGCCGCTTATGCCATTGCTTTTATCGCCATCTTCTTTACAGCCTATAGTTACAGCCACATGGTAAAGGCTTATCCGATTTCAGGGTCTGCTTATACATATACGAAAAAAGCAATCCACCCGAAAGCAGGCTTTCTGGTTGGATGGGCGCTTCTTTTGGATTATCTCTTCTCCCCTATTATTGCCATTCTAACATTTGGGATTTTCATGAATACGGAATTTCCTGCAGTTCCAATATTTGTATGGATAATTATTATGAATATCGTTCTCGCAATCGTCAATATCGTTGGCATAAAGTCAGTTGCCCAAGTAAGCGGTGTGTCTGTATTGTTTCAAATAGGTTTTATCCTTGTTTTTTGTATACTGATTGCAATAGATATTTTGACTGGTGACACGAGTGCAAATTCATTATTTTCTTTGACTCCTTTCTTCGGAGATAACGTTTCACTTGGCGCGGTATTTTCTGGAGCAGCACTAATATGTTTTTGTTTTCTCGGCTTTGATGCAGTGACAACGATGTCGGAAGAGACAATTGATGCTAAAAGGACGATTCCTAAAGCAATTTTTCTGATTGTTTTGATAGCTGCTACTATGTATATTGCGATTTCATATTTAACACAAATTGCCTATCCTAATTTCACTTTTACGAATCCAGATAATGCAGCTTACAGCCTCGTGCAACTCGTTGGTGACAACTTACTTAGCTCGATCTTTATCACGGTACTGATGTTCGCAACCTTTACACAAGGCGTTTCTTCCGTGACAAGTGTCAGCCGCTTCCTATATGCACTTGGGCGAGAAGGAATTATTTCGAAAAAACTGTTTACATCGCTTCATCCGAAATACAAAACACCTGTTGCCAACATTTTATTCATTGCTGTCATTTCAATGTCAGCCGTGTTTATTAATTTGGATACAGCCGTTATGTTTGTCAGCTTCGGCGCACTAACTGCTTTTACGTTTGTTAATCTTTCGGTAATTGCACATTACTATGTCAAATTAAAAAAACGCTCACCGATAGAAACGTTCTTATATTTGATCTTCCCTCTCATCGGTGCTGGATTTATCGGCTGGTTGCTTACCTTGCTTGACAAGCATACGCTGACAATCGGGATCATCTGGGTCGCAGCCGGCTTTATATACATTATTGCCAAAACTAAATGGTCTAAAGGAAGAACAAAAAAACTTGCGCTATCAGCCATTAAAACAATCCAATAAAAAACGTGTAAGATAATCTTACAAACTAGTTGTTTTCAATCTATTTTGACATTTATACTTAGAACAATACACCCACCAAGTAAATAAAGGTTTCCACATCTCGTTGGAAACAAAAAGCTGTCTAGGGTTCCGATTAAAGAGTAATCTTTAATGACTGGTCCGAGAGGGAGCGTACAGCAACAACTGTATACACGGAAGGATAAAAGCCTGGGAGATTTCCATCTCTCGTGCTTTTATCCTTTTTTCAATTAAAAGGAGGAAAATCTTATGAACACAATTTCAGCTTCTACTACTCTATCCAAAACTATACCTGCTGGTGGAAAATGGTCAAGCCGCATCAAAAGAGGTAAAAAATTAACCTTTACCGCATTGGAAGATGGTGCTAATGTTTCCCTACTTTTATATAACGCAAACGATACGGCAGAGCGCTATAACATGCCAGATACACTGAAAGCCCAGTATACTGCCCATCTAACAACAGGAAATGTTCTCATGAGTGATAACGGCAGAGTACTTGTCAGCTTGATTGAAGACACACTTGGCTGGCACGATACGATCTCAGGCTACGCAACACGTAGGCTTATTGATGAAAGGTACGGCAAGAGTACCTACCAAGAGCAGCGCAATGATTGGTACCGTAGCGGTGAAGAAAATTTCGCTGTTGAACTTTTCCGAAACGGATTAACCTCTCGCGACCTTGGGCCTGTCGTTAATTTATTTTCGAAAGTGTATTGCGATTCTGAGGGTGACATGCATTTTGTCTTCGGGAACGCCAAAAAGGGCGATACGATCACACTAAGAACCGAGATGGATGTCCTAATCCTTATATCCAATACACCAAACCCGCTGGATCCAAGCAGTACTTATCCATCAGTGCCTATTAAACTATCGATTACCGATGCAGAACCTATCCAGGAAGATGATATTTGTTTGAATCATCGTTCGGAAAATCGCCGTGCTTTTGAAAATACATGGGAAAACGAAATGCTCACTAAAGGAGGAACTCGATAATGGCTGTTCTAAATCATGTTGTTAGCGAACGAAAAATTGAAAATGCAATTTATAATCAAACCGTACTCGCCGGTGACGGCTGGACATACACACTTGAACCTGGTCAGGTGCTCCGAATTGTTGATTTAGGAGGAAATCAGGCAGCCGATACTCTGTTTTATGACGCCAATCAGCCTTCCAACCATTACAGTGCCGTAAACACAATTCAACGCCAAGGAAACGTTTATTTGTCAACCGGCTCCGTCCTGGTATCTGAATCTGGAAAAGAACTAGTCAAAATTGTCGCTGATACTTGCGGACGCCACGATACAATTGGCGGTGCTTGCTCCGCGCAAAGTAACACAGTGCGATATTCACACGATACGCTACCAATGCATAACTGTCGCGATACATTTATGCTGCAATTATCCAAGTACGACAGCCGCTTCACAAAACGAGATCTCGCTCCAAATGTCAATTTTTTCATGAACGTCCCGGTAACTCCAGACGGCGGTCTGACATTTGAAGACGGCGTGTCAGCACCTGGCTATTATGTAGAAATGCAGGCTGTAAATTGGACCATCGTGTTAATCAGTAATTGTCCACAACTAAACAACCCTTGTAATGCGTATAACCCTACGCCAATACAGCTATTAATCTGGAATAACTAACAAACAAAGGAGTGGTCATCATGTTTAGAAAAATATTAATCGCCAACCGCGGTGCCATCGCCGTGCGAATTGAAAGAACATTACAGCGGATCGGCATCAAATCAGTCGCTGTTTATACAAAAGCCGACCAAGACAGCCTCCACGTTGACCTTGCCGACGAAGCGATTTTGATTGGTGAAGGTGCAGCAAAAGATAGCTATTTAAATGCAGACCTTATTTTAAGGACTGCTCTTGATACCGGAGCAGATGCCATCCATCCTGGTTATGGATTTCTAAGCGAAAATGCGGCCTTTGCCCGTGCCTGCAGTGACCACGGCATCACCTTTATTGGTCCAACACCGGAACAGATGGAATTATTCGGATTAAAACACTCTGCGCGTGAGATTGCCGTAAAAGCAGGTGTCCCGCTGTTACCTGGCTCTCCTCTCATTACTGATTTAAGCATTGCCTTATCGGAAGCGGAACGGATTGGGTATCCAGTCATGCTAAAAAGTACAGCTGGAGGTGGTGGGATCGGTATGCGCGTCTGTGCGGATGAATTATCTCTTCGTGAGGCATTCGACTCCGTCTGCCGGCTTGCAGAAACCAACTTTAACAACGGTGGCGTCTTTTTAGAAAAATACATTAAAAAAGCACGGCACGTGGAAGTTCAGATTTTTGGGAACGAATATGGTGAAGTGGCGGCGCTTGGTGAGCGCGATTGTTCGATTCAACGTCGTAATCAAAAAGTGGTCGAAGAAAGTCCGGCTCCTTGCTTATCCCCTTCAGTCCGTGAAGAGATGCAGACTGCTGCGAAACGATTGGCGCTGGAGGTTGGGTATCGCAGTGCTGGTACAGTTGAATTTTTATATGATCCGGTGGCTGAACGTTTTTACTTTTTAGAAGTTAACACTCGTCTTCAAGTGGAGCATGGTGTGACGGAAGAAGTATTAAACATCGATCTAGTCGAGTGGATGGTTCGGGAAGCAGCCGGAAAACTTCGCTCCCTTGATAGCCTTTTTTCCACTCCAAAAGGTCACAGCATTCAAGCACGAATTTATGCGGAAGACTGCCTTAATGATTTCCGCCCAAGCGGTGGACAGCTGGATCAGGTTTATTTTTCCGAAAAAGCAAGAATTGAAACTTGGGTTCGCGATGGACTTACAGTTACCTCTCATTATGATCCGATGCTAGCCAAAATTATTGTTCATGCAGACAGCCGTGAGGCCGCGCTTGATCAATTAACAGCAGCACTCGAAAATACTCGTTTGTATGGTATTACAACGAATCTACAATATTTACAAGCTCTTTTGCATGAGGATGACTGTCGGTCCGGAAATGTGCACACGCAGATGCTAAAAGGATTTTCGCCAAATGAACGGGCGATTGAAGTGCTTGATGGCGGCATCCAGACAACCGTCCAAGACTATCCAGGACGCGTCGGACATTGGGATGTGGGCGTGCCTCCTTGTGGTCCGATGGATCCCTTCTCCTTCCGCATTGGTAACAAACTTCTTGGCAATAAGACTAGCGCTGCTGGTCTTGAATTAACCCTTCGCGGTGGCTCATATCTTTTTCGTGGAGATACAGTATTTTGCCTGACGGGTGCCGATATGAATGCCCAACTTGACAAAACGGATGTACCACTGTACAAAGTGATCACCGCAAAACGTGGTCAAATGTTAACATTCGGAGAAGCTGCCCAAGGGATGCGCACTTATTTCCTTGTAGCTGGAGGATTGGATATGCCGCTTCATCTCGGCAGTGCTTCTACCTTTACATTAGGCGGATTTGGTGGCCACGGCGGCCGAGCACTTCGAACAGGAGATGTTTTACAAGTAAATCCAAGCAATTCAACAACTTTAACAAAACGTGATGCGAAGAAACTTTCTTCACTGGTACTCCCGGTCAATAAGCGTCCTATATTAATGAAGGAATGGACAATCGGTGTAATACTTGGACCGCATTGTACAGCAGAATTTTTATTGCCAGACTATTTAATGCAACTGGTCGAAACAAGCTGGGAAGTGCATTTTAACAGCTCGCGAACTGGTGTCCGCTTAATTGGTCCTGCCCCACTTTGGACTCGTGAAGATGGCGGTGAAGCTGGATTGCATCCATCCAATATTCATGATAATGCTTATGCAATCGGTACACTTGATTTAACTGGTGATATGCCGATTTTACTTGGTCCGGATGGCCCGAGTCTTGGCGGTTTCGTTTGCCCGGTCACGACTGCTTCAGCTGAATTCTGGAAGATCGGCCAGCTCCATGCCGGTGACCGAATTCGTTTCCAGCTTCTAACCCTTGAAGAAGCAAATAAAATGCGTCAGGTACAGGAGCAATTTTTGGAGGCAATCGGAACTAATGGTCAAGAAATACCTGCCCTCCCTTCCTTACCAGCAGAATCAGTACAACTAGCACCCAACTATCCAATCCTTGTTCAACGTTCAGACAGTCGCTTCCCAATAACGATTCGAGCTGCGGGTGACGAACATGTGTTGATTGAATATGGTGAAATGGAGCTCGATCTCTTGCTTCGTTTTCAAGTGCATGCATTAATGGAAGCCATTAAAGACCATTCTGATATTCCGATTCTTGATTTAACACCAGGCATTCGGTCCTTACAAGTTCATATAGATTCAGCAAAAATGTCGATTTCATCCCTATGCACGATCATTGAAGCAATCGATCGGAGCCTCCCAGCGCTAGAAGAAATTGAAGTTCCATCGAGAATCGTTCGTCTCCCGCTATCTTGGGATGACCCGGCAACTCAACTTGCCATTGACCGTTATCAACAAAATGTGCGACCTGACGCACCTTGGTGCCCAAGCAATCTTGAATTTATCCGTCGTGTTAATGGTCTAAAAGATCTTGATGATGTAAAAAGAATTGTTTTTGACGCAAACTACCTTGTCCTTGGTCTCGGCGATGTATATCTCGGTGCACCTGTGGCGACCCCAATTGATCCGCGCCACCGTTTAGTGACAACAAAATATAATCCAGCCCGAACTTGGACACCAGAAAATGCTGTCGGTATTGGGGGTGCCTATATGTGCGTGTATGGCATGGAAGGTCCTGGAGGTTATCAATTTGTTGGTCGAACCGTTCAAGTTTGGAACCGTCTCCGAGAAACCGAAAGCTTTCAAGATGGTAAACCTTGGCTACTCCGTTTCTTTGACCAAATACAATTTTATCCGGTCTCTGCGGATGAATTGCTCAAGATGCGAGAAGATTTTCTGCGCGGCCGATTTGAAATTGATATTACCGAAACGACCTTTAAACTTGGTGACTATTTAGCCTTTTTGGATTCCATTAAGGATAGCGCAGATGACTTTCGAAAAACGCAGCAAGCTGCCTTTCATGCTGAACGTGAAAGCTGGCGCGAACTGGGCCTCGCAGAATATGTTTCGGAGCATGAAGTGACAGAAACAATAGAAGAAGTGTTACCAGAAGGGGTCGAAGCAGTTCGTTGTACAATGCCGGGGAGTGTTTGGAAAGTACTCGTTTCAGCTGGTGACGAAGTGAAGAAGGGCGAAACATTAATTATTGAAGAAAGCATGAAAATGGAGTTTCCGCAGGCCGCTCCATGCGATGGATTTATTGAGATGGTCTATGTATCCCCGGGTGATGAAGTCCATGCCGGGCAGTTGATTGTTTCGATTAAAAAAGAAAAAGCGAGGTGCATCGCATGAAAACAACGAACTTACCACTAAAGTTATCTATTAATGAGATTCAGGTAAAATATAAAGAAAAGGTACTGACACCAGAAGCACTTATACAAGAAATCGTTGCTCGTGCTGAAGAGGACAAAGATTTTAATATTTGGATTACCCCCCCCTCAATCGAGCACATTCAACCTTATTTGAATCAGTTGAAAAAGATGGATCCAGAGGAGAAACCGCTCTGGGGCATCCCCTTTGCCATTAAAGATAATATTGATCTAGCCGGGGTACCAACCACAGCGGGATGTGCTGAATTTGCCTACAATCCGGACGAACACGCTACCGTCGTTCATCGTCTTATTGAGGCAGGTGCGATACCCGTTGGTAAAACAAATCTCGATCAGTTCGCAACAGGACTTGTTGGAATGCGAAGCCCGTATGGCGAAACGAAGAACGCCCTTAATCCCGATTTGATTAGCGGTGGCTCAAGTTCTGGCTCTGCCGTTTCCGTTGCACGAGGATTAACAGCGTTTGCGCTCGGCACTGATACAGCAGGTTCCGGACGTGTTCCAGCTGCGCTAAATCGTCTCGTCGGTTATAAGCCAAGTCTCGGTGCATGGCCGGTTAAAGGTGTTGTTCCTGCCTGTGCTAGTTTAGATTGTGTGACTGTTTTTGCAAATGAGCTCACGGATGCGCTCCTAGTGGACCAAGTTGCACGCGGGTTTGAAGAAACAGATCCATGGTCAAGGTCGATACCACGTCGAACAAATACTCTTCCGGAAAAAATCTGTTTATTACAAGATCCACCTGAATTTTTCGGTCCATTCTCTTCTCAATATAAACTTGCCTGGGAAGCAGCAGTAGAACGCATTAAAGAACTCAATATCCCAATTGAGTATATAGATGGACGCTATTTATCTGAAGCGGCGGCCGTCCTCTATGATGGACCATGGGTTGCGGAACGCTGGGCCGATTTAGGCTCGTTCATTGAGGCAAACGAACAAACTGCTTTTCCTGTGACAGAAGCGGTATTACGATCAGGAGCAAAACCTGAATATGATGCAGTTTCAATCTTTAAAGCAATGCATACGTTACAAGCTTTTAAACAAAAAGCTCATCAACAGCTGAAAAATGCGGTTCTTGTTATGCCAACATCTGGTGGTACATGGACCCGTACAAAAGTCCGGGAAAACCCGATTCAAACAAACAGTGATATGGGATTATATACGAACCATTGTAACCTTCTTGATCTCAGTGCAGTAGCTATCCCAGCAGAGGATGCAGCCGAAAATCTCCCATTCGGGATTAGCTTGTTCTCAGGAAATGAGAATGAGCATTTAATTTCGGGTCTAGCAGAATCATTTTTACATGGTTGCCCTCCTCCTGTTAACATGGCAACCACTCTGGTCGCAGTATGCGGACTTCATATGCGTGGATATCCACTTGAAAAGCAAATGATCGAGTACGGTGCGGTGTTTATTCGAGAAGCCAAAACCGCTCCTATATACAATCTAGTGAAATTACCTTCCCAACCAGCTAAGCCTGGGTTAATACGGACGAATGCCACTGGCTCTTCGATTGAACTGGAACTATGGGAAATGCCACTTTCTGAGTTCGGACCCTTTGCAACACTCATTCCTTCCCCTCTAGGAATTGGAAAAATCGAATTGGAGGATGGCACAAAAGTTCCCGGGTTTGTCTGTGAGGCAGCAGCTGCAGAATCGGCTGAAGATATTTCTAGTTTAGGTGGCTGGCGATACCTATAAAGAAATAAAAGAGATAGATAATCTATGAAAATAGAGTGCACCCAATTATTAAGCTGGGGCACCCTATTTTTGTGTACGATTGAATAGGGTTAGCTTTTTTTGAGAGTAAGATGATATTTGTCAGTGTATCGATAAAATGAATTTTTTAATTGAATTTTCAAAAAAAATAAAAAATTCCACAATGATTGTGGAATTCTATCTGCTGCAGTCCGGTTTTTTGGACTAATGCCGTTTCAAAGTATATAGTTTTCCTGGTCAGCAGCTTTCTAGTTATTTTTGTTTAAAAGATTTTTTATGGAATTCCTCATGATATTTAAATAATGCTTCACCAGATGCTGGAATACTTTCATCCTTCCATAGGTCCATAACAATCGCCTGATACTCCATTTGTGATGCTCCTTCACACAATATTGTTTTACTAACCATCAATGCTTTAATAATGAAATAATATGCTTTTTAACTTTCATAAATTGGTTTACATCTACAAGTTCTCCATTCTTAAACAAATGAAGGTCCGCATTAATTTCCTCTTTTATTTTTCCAGGCCTTGCCTCCATGACATAGATCCGTTGCGATAGGAAAATTGATTCATCAATATCATGAGTGATAAATACAATCGTTGTTTTTTCTTTTTTCCAAATATCTAGAAGTAGCTGCTGCATCGATTGCTTGGTTTGCGCATCGAGGGCTCCAAACGGTTCATCCATTAACAATACTTCAGGACTATTCGCAAGTGACCGAGCGATTGCGACCCGTTGCTTCATACCACCTGATAACTCTTTTCCATATGAATTGGCAAACCGTTCCAGACCAACTAATACTAAATATTTATCGGATATTTCCTTGCACTCCTTGGCCTTTAATTTCTTAAGTTTAAGCCCGAATTCAATGTTTTCGCGGACTGTCAGCCACGGAAATAGGGTATAGGATTGGAAGACCATTCCCCGTTTGACACTGGGGCCAAGCACCGCTTCCCCTGCTACTTTTACACTTCCAGATGTAGCATCTTCTAAACCAGCCAAGATCCGTAAGATCGTAGATTTTCCGCATCCGGAGGGTCCAAGAATGGAGACAAATTCTTCATTTTTCACATAAAGTGATACGTCGTCTAAGGCTTGAAAGATCCCATTTTTGGATTTATACACCTTCGATAACCCATTTATCTCTATTTCAATTTGGGATTGTTCGATTTCAAATTGAGATTTTAGAACGTTCAACATTTAGTTTCCTCCTTCCACCCAAGGAAATATTTTTTTGTTGGCAACAGCAAAGCCTCTATCAATAATTAACCCAAGCAGTCCAATCACAATAATCCCAACAAATATCGACTCAGTATCTAAAAAGCGTTGGGCCTTCATAATTGTGTACCCAAGACCACTATTAGCAGCAACTAATTCTGAAACGACTAAATATGTCCAAGCCCATCCCATAATCATGCGCATTGTAGTCATCAATTTGGGTAGCATGGCCGGTATGATCACGCGATTGATGACCTGGCGACGATTAGCTCCAAGAGTGTAAGAGGCAGATAGGAGGTCCTTACTGATTCGATAAGTGTCATCGGTTACCATCAGAACAAGTTGGAAAAAGCAACCAATGAAAATGACTAAAATCTTGGCCGTTTCTCCGATCCCAGCCCAAACCATAATCAAGGGAATAAAGGCTGCTGCCGGCATGTATCTAATAAATTCAGAGATCGGTAATATAAATGATTCAGCGAATTTAAAGGTCCCAGCCAATATTCCAAGTGGAATTCCGATGGCACATGCCAGTAAAAAGCCCATAAACACTCGGTAGACACTGATACCAATTTGATTCCAAAAATCCAAACTTGCAAGTGATTGGAATAAAGAAAACAACACATCAATTGGAGTTGGAAGAAATACTTCGTCTACTAGCTTTAAAAAACTAAGGACATTCCAGGTAATCAGGAGTAACAAAAAGGCAATGGTTACACCAATAAAATACCATTTTTTAGGTATTTCTTCACGAATAGATATTAATACTCGCATCGTTTTATTTCTTTTTATCTGCACCATTCATTTCACCCTTTTCTATTTATTTTGTTTAATTTCATTTTCAATATAGGATGTGTCGACAAAATCCTTAAAGTCAGGAACGTCTTTGATATATTCGAGTCTCTTTAAAAATTCCGCATTTTTCTCGGCAGTGTAGTAAAAAGAGTCGTAGCTATTTCCCGTTTTAAAAGCAGCTAGATTTTCATCAGGTGTAAACACCCTAAATCCTTGCAGTCCTACCTCTAATTCTTCCTCTGAAATCCCTGCTTTTTTGGCTATAATTTTGACCGCTTCATCATGGTTATTTGCTAAATAATCAACGGCATCGAACCAAGCCGCAACTACTTTTTGGAGCTCATCCTTTTTCTCCTTTGAGGCTCCTTCACTAACCGCAAAAACGTCAGATATTAAGCCAGGGTATTCCGCAGATGTGACCAATTTATGGGTATTGCCCTTCTGAACGGATTTGCTTAAAAAAGGTTCCCATAATCCCGCTGCATCTAATTTTCCAGCAATTAAAGCATTTCCAGCATCGGGGACAGCCATATTTGTAAACTCAACGTCAGATTCCTGTAGACCTGCGTCTTCAAGGGCAGTTAGCATAAAGAAATGTTCAATCGTACCTATTTCCGTTCCGATTCTCTTCCCTTTTAAATCCTTTATGGACTTAATTTGATCCTCGGCAACTAATCCATCTCCACCTTCAGAATTATCGGTGATAAAAACAGTTTTCAAATTGATTCCTTTATCTAAAGGAGAGATTGTATCAAGAAGTGCTTGGCTGTTTCCATCGATTTGCCCCGCATTTAATGCCGACAGAGAATCCGCATAAACTGGAAACCAAACTAATTCCACATCTACATCATGTTTTTTAAAAAATCCCTTTTCCTCAACAAGATGCCATAAATACCAACTAGGTAAAGCACTAAACCCAATTTTGATTGTTTCTGTTTTTTTGTCCTCACTATTTGATACCTTGTCAGTTGATTTACCACATGCTGTCAGGAGTAATACTCCGACTAAAAGAATAGCCAATAACGTATGTTTCTTCTTCATCAAATCCACCTCAATCATATAATTTTTAGTAATTGTTGCTTTAACAAAAAAAGGATAAAAGACTAGGAGAGTAGTATCTCCCAGGCTTTTATCCTTCCGTGTATATAGAAAAGGTTTCTTGATCCATTTCTATACGCTCTCTCTCGGACCAGACTTATTAACTGGGTAAAATACCACTCCTTTTTCGGACCAGTCAATAACGGAACCCTAGACAGCTAGTTGCTCCCACCTAAACATATTGGGGAGCCTTTATTTTTATTGAATTAACCCTAATTTATTCATAGTGTAATATGAAAAAGAATCCTAAACAACTAGTTTGTAAGATAATCTGACATCATTTTTTCAGATAAAATAAAATATTTGTTTATACAAGAAATTGATTTAATCCAAATTCTTACTGACTACTGCAAGGCTAATATTGTTCCCAGCAACAAACGGAGAGCCTGAAAAAACATCACATTGCTTTCACTAATATTAAGCCGCGTGTGCATGACTTAATCTTTCGCTTCCTCAGGAAGTTGATATCTGGGTTTGGTGGAGTTTCTCCAAAGGTCATTATTTGTGGTTTTTCTGTCCCAAATACCGCTAAACAGTGAAAAAACACGATGAAAAAACTTTTCATCGTGTTTTGTTAAAGCTTTTATTTTAGTCCTCAGAATATTTCTGAAGTTCATTCACCGTAACAAATGTGTATCCATCCTCTGTTAAGGATTTTAAAATTCCTTCAATGGCTTTTAGCTCATCACCAGTTTGATCGTACATGGGATGTAGTAAAATAATCGAACCTGGTTTCACATTTTTTCTTACATAATTCACTTTTTTAGATACAGAAGAATAGAAGGTATCTGGCTCAAGATTCCAGGTAATCGTATCTAAATGATGACTCTTTAAATATAAAGGTAGAGCAACTAGTTTCTTACCATTAGGTGGACGAAAATCTATTTCTCCCTGATAACCTGTTTTAAGAATTTCTTTATTTGTTTTTTCAATTTCCCGCTTAATATATATGGGACTTTTAAATATCATTCGCTCATGATTATAAGTATGATTTCCAATTTGATGTCCTGATTCTACAATTTTTCGACCTAGCTTGGGATTTTGTTTTAACTCATTACCTATAAGAAAAAAGGTTGCCTTCGCGTTATATTTATCTAACACAGGCAATATCTTATCTACGTTTTTTGTTGGACCATCATCGAAGGTTAATGCAACAACCTTTTCATTAGTGTTAACGTGATTAGTAATTCCTCCAAATATTTGGTGTGTTCGTGAATTCATTAATTTATAGATTCCAAATAATAATAGGAGAAATAATGCGAGTATCAACAGTAAAATATGTATTCTTTTTTTCATCGATAATTCCTCATTTTTTTGTTATTTCACGCCTTGTTTCAAAATGTTTGTATTTAAACATAGCAATAATCCCAAGAATCGGGCCAATACTCAATAAGGTAAATACCCATTCCCAACCTATACTTTTTTGGACAATTGGTATTATGTTAATCGAAATGATCGTAATCAAAAAACCGACACACATTTGAAAAGTGAGAGCTGTTCCAAGGTATTCCTTTTCAGAGAACTCCGAAACGGCTACTGAAAATTGGGCCGAGTCCGAAATGACAGACATCCCCCAGAACACAGCGAATACAAGGGTTAACCAGAATGAATGACCATATGTGAACCCAATCAAAACAGCGCATAAACCACTGATAAACATTGAAATTAGCGTTAAATTAGACCTTCCCAATTTGTCCGCAACCAATCCACCTAATACGCAACCAATTCCCCCAGCTATACCAATTGAAATAAACGAAATAAGGGCAATCAACGATTGTTCCGCATCTGGTAAAGAAATTTTGAGACTGGCAGTTAAAAAAGCCGGTAGCCATGTCCACATTGCATAAAGCTCCCACATATGTCCAAAATATCCATAGTTGGCTAGCATTACAGGTTTATTGACCATCACTTTTTTTAATAGTTTAAAAGAAAAGGACGATACTGATACATCAGGAGCATCCTCTAAAATCCGATCCACAATCCATGCAGAAATAAGGGCCAAAATAGAAGTAATCAAAATGACCATCTTCCAATTAACAGCAGAAAAAAATAGGATGACAAAATGAGGCAATGAAGAACCTAAAGTTAGTGCTGCTATTAATATACCAACAGGTAAGCCCCTTTTTTGGGGAAACCATTGTGTTAAAATTTTAACAGCTGTTGGATACACCCCTGCAAGTGTTATCCCAGTTAGAATCCGCAGAAAAATACCTAAAATAGCATTGTCAGCCATGATGAGGACTCCATTTACTACCGCACCTATAGTAGCAGAAATGGCAAAAATCTTGCGTGGATTATGTTGGTCAGCTATTCCAAAATAGGAACTAACTAGTGCGCCCACAACAAAACCAATTGGAACTGCAGCAGATACCCACGCTTCGGTAAAAGCAGTTAGACTCCATATACCCTTTAACTCAGGTAAAATAACGGAAGCGCTAAACCACAAACTTAAAGCAAATAATTCAGAAACAGCAATCCAAAATAATGCTGTCCATTTTCCTGTTTTCAAAAAAACATCTTCCTTCTATGTGTAAGAGTCATAGTAATTCATTTATGTAATCAAGGGTCGGTAAGCTAATTTGTTATTTTTAAATAATATAAGATGCTCCTCCAAAAGAAAAGGTTTATCCTCTTAGCTTATTTCCATGACTGAATATCTAGTTGGTGATGCTTATTAAATAATCCAGGATAAATAAGGAAGCCCAGGATAATAGCTGTTAGCGAAGCAGCTGACAGAATCATAAATACAATCAGGAGTTGAAATCGAACTGCCTGTACAGGATCTGCTCCAGCGATGATTTGCCCGGTCATCATGCCGGGAAGTTGGACCAGACCGATAGTTTTTTGGCCTTCAATTGTCGGGATTAGGCTTGATCGAATGGATTGCTTTAAGATGGGATAAATGGATTGTTTGATACTCCCACCCAATGATAATACGAGTAGTACTTCCTCTTTTCTCATCTCTAACTCCCCTTTTATTCGATTTAAGAAGAGGTTAGCGATCACCATTGAGTTTCCGATTATCATACCGCTAATGGAGATGATGTAAGGTGGAGTTGCAGGTACAATTCGCAATCCTAATAAAAATCCTTGGGTAATAATCTCAACAATTGAAATGGTGAAGAAAATAATCCAAAAAATATGTGGCAAGCCTTTTCCGCGTTTTGCTGCACTTTTGGCTGCAACAACAATCATAACCAACAGCATTAATATCACAACGAGTGGATGGTCGAAACCAAAAACCATTTTTAAAATATATCCGACGATGAATAATTGTAAAGTAGCTCGGATACTCGTTATGATTAAATCACGGCCGAGTCCTAGTTTGAAGCTTAGTGTTAGAAATAGGGAAATCACAACAAAACCAAAACTTAATAAAATGGCAAATAAACTCATTTATATTCCCTCTTCATTTCTAAAAATTGTTTCGTTTGTTCATTTTTGGGGTTAGTGAAAAATTGCTTCGTTGCGGCGGCTTCTATTATTTTCCCATCGACAACGAGCCATGTTTGATCCCCAACTCGTTCTGCTTGTAATAAATCATGGGTCACCCAGAGGATGGTCGTATGGCGTTCCCTGTTGATTCGCATGATGAGTTCTTCCACCTCATATGATGCTGAGGAATCAAGTGAAGAGGTGATTTCATCTAAAAGCAAAATAGATGGCTCATTAACAAGGGTTCTGGCAAGTGATAATCTTTGCCTCTGTCCCCCAGAAAGGTCTTTAGCTTCACGAGTTAAAAGGTCCACCGAGAGACCCACATACTCCATGTATTGGTTAGGATTCTCTAAAACTCTTCCTTGCAATTGGGCTGGTAGGCTCAAATTATCTAACGCGGTCCCTTTTAACATTGGGGCATCCTGAAAGGCTATCCCAACTTGACACCTTAGATCTTGAATATTCCACCTGCGAACTTCCTTACCCTGAATACATATATCTCCTTCATCGGCAGTTTGCAATAAATTACACAAAGATAAAATGGTGCTTTTCCCTGATCCAGATGGACCAACAATCGTGACAATCTCCCCTTTTTTTACATCGGCACTTATTCCTTTTAAAACAGAGAACGTTTCATTGTCATTAATGAATGTTTTACTGACGTTTTTCAGTTCGATTTCTAAATACATAATCCGTGTTACTCACTCCTCATTATTATAAAAATGAAATTTTATGAAAACCTCAATATATGTAAATAATCCCTAATTCCTCACCTGAAGCAGGGGAGTTCAAATATATTCTACCAGTTTATACTAGTTGAGTTGTGGATTTTTCACCCATTTGAGGCCCGACTTCATCCCAAAAGGAATGGTATAAAAAACAAAAAGGTATGCTGTACCCAAATGTGATACAGTATACCTTCTTATTTTCATTTTTATTTATTTTGCATAAATAGAGAACAAATACTGCCTTATCTGCGGCTTGAACGACGGCTCGAACGACGGCCTGAACGGCGGCTTGAACGACGGCCTGAACGACGGCTCGAACGACGGCCTGAACGACGGCTTGAACGACGACTTGAACGACGGCTCGAACGGCGGCTTGAACGACGGCTCGAACGGCGGTTTGAACGACGGCTCGAACAGCGGCTTGAACGACGACCTGAGCGACGGCTCGAACGACGACTTGAACGACGGCTCGAACGGCGGCTTGAACGGCGGCTTGAACGACGGCTCGAACGACGGCCTGAACGGCGGCTCGAACGACGGCCTGAACGGCGGCTTGAACGGCGGCTTGAACGACGGCCTGAACGACGGCCTGAACGGCGGCTTGAACGGCGGCTTGAACGACGGCCTGAACGACGGCCTGAACGGCGGCTTGAACGGCGGCTTGAACGATGGCTTGAACGGCGGCTTGAACGATGGCTTGAACGGCGGCTTGAGCGGCGGCTTGAACGGCGGCTTGAACGGCGGCTTGAACGTCTAGAACTTAGAGGTCCAGCACTCATTGATTTTGGCTCCTGGATTAAAAACTCTCCCATTCCAGCCTTTTGTATTTCATCTACTGCATTTTGAATATCCTTATCAGTAACTATTTGCATAACCAATCTCCTTATTAATTAATTTTTTCATAAAAACTCTTTCTGTTTACCTTCTAGCCTATGTTTTTGATAATTGAATAGCGCATGTTCTTATTACAAATGGGCATTATGGTCACTACCTAAGGAGAGCAACTTCCAATAACCTTTGATTATGCCCTTCTATGACATAAATTCCTGTGATAAAAACAAGATCAATCAAAACGCCAGTCAATTTGAGTCAAAACGATGATTATTTGAAGAATCACCACAATTAACAGTATTTCAACTCACTTTATCCCCCCTAATGGTTACATTTTCAATATATGACGGTTACAAAACTTTGCTTGTACGATTGTCTTATTTTCCATTCACTCCCTAAATGAAAAAATAACTTATGACATAAGAAAGAGTCCAAAAAAAAATAACCTCAAGATCATTAAGATCTAGAGGTTATTTTTCCTATGGATAAAAGGAGCACAACGGAATTTCTGAAATATGTTTTCAATTATTTAATTGCGACCCAAATTTGATTGAGTGAATTAGGACTATCGAGATCAGGATCGAAATATGCTTCAATTGGTGCTATTTTTGCAGCAGGTTCAAATCCATTTACCTTGAACCAGCCTGAATATATTTGTTGCCATGCATTTATCATAGCAGATGGTATGGGGCCACGAACTTCAAATACGACCCATTTGGATGCTGGGAATACAATGCTTGCCAACCCAGATGGCACATCCCCATTGTGTTCTACTGCAATCCAATAGTCGACTACATTTTTAACAGGATTAAAATTGTCCGTAACACCCAATAAACCTGGGATTTCACCATTATGTAAAGGAAACAATTGATCAAATGTTCCATTTTTACTGGATTCAAGCCAATATTCTGGAACACCTGGAATTCCTGCATCACCTGCCCCGCATAAAAATTCTCGTTTTATCCCCACAACTTGAAAAGATTCTCTTTCAATAATGTTAAAATCCATCTGATTTCCACCTCTTCAAAAAAGATTAATATCCCCATTTTCCTCTCTGTTTATTATATATGAAGGCCAGCAATATATGGAAAGAACCCATGTCTATTTTCGAAGTTCTAACTTCACGTAGCCATCATTTTCCGATCTTTTTTCCTTATTAGATAAGTCATAGCAATAATAATACCAACTAATATCAATTGAACAATGCTCGTTTCCCATGTCGGGTATATTCCAAGGAAATCAAGAAACGGGAAAACATCCATTGTAGTCGTTGGTAGGACCTTCGATATTTGCAGAGCATGGATGCTAATCCCGAGTATTTTAAATGCCAAACAGTAAACCAAAATCGTCGCTACTTTAAAAAATAAACCAATGGGTATTTTTGCACTGAAATAAATAATGGCGAAGCCTACTAAAATGAGAATAAATATTGCCAGTACCACTCCCAAAACGAGGTCCTGCAAACTAATATATGGAGTTATTCCTGTATAAAAGATGATTGTTTCTGCACCTTCACGAAACACTGACAAAAAACTAACCATTGAAAAAGAGAAAAGACTGCCCTTTGCAAGTGCCATTTTCATTTGTTTGTCGATATATTTATTCCAATTTCCAATATTGGATTTATTATGAAGCCACGCCCCTACTGTTAACATCATCATTACAGCGATAACACCTGTAAATCCCTCAATATATTCACGACTTGATGCAGCAGTTATTTGTGAAAACAAGAAGTTAATGACAATAGCAAGCAAACCACTTGCTAAAATACCCGCGACGACACCTATCCAAATCCACTTTTGTTTATTAGACTGGCCCATTTTCTTTAAAAAGGCAATTAATGTCGCAACAACTAATAGTCCTTCTAATCCTTCCCTTAGAAGGATGAGTGATGCATCCCATAATGTATAATCTGTTTTGCTCATTAATGGTGCAAACCTAAAATTCATTTTCTGTACAATACCCTGGGCTTTTTCAGCATTTACAACTTTAGAGTTTAAGATACTAATTGCAGTTGGGATCTCCGTTTCAAAATCACTATACAGTTTACTGTCTCTTGTCTTAACATCTCCTTCCACGGTTGGCCAAATGGTCAGAGCTAGTTCTAAATGGGTACTAGCTTTTTTGTATTGATCCTTCGAAATCGCTTTTTCCGCTTTACTTAAAATTGTCGCCATGTCTGCTAAAGAGTAGTCGCCCACTACTTCTTTAGAGACCTTTCCACTCATAAAATTTTCCAACTCGCGACTTAAATCATCTAAACTGCTTAGAGCTTTTTGGGGGTTAGGAGGATCTTGTGTAATAGCAATCCGAATCAAAGCCATATCCTTTTCAATATTTCCGTATGTTACAATGCTTTCATCATGAACAGCTTTTTCAGACATGTTCCATTGAGTCAATATATCTTGATATTGAGCCATTACAACGGTTTGATCCTTTTCGTTTATCGCTTCTTTCATGTGATATATTAGTGGAACCAGCTGTGTTACTTTTTCTTTGCCTTTTCCCTTATCCGAAGGATTTTGTTCCTTTTCATATTGAACAACTGCACTTGATAATGAAGAAAGTGCCTCAGATAATGCTTGATTATCGACCTTTTGTTCAGTTAATAGGTCTTGAACTGCTTTTAATTTCTGGTCGACCTTTTTTGCGAGTTTACTATCTCTATTCTTAATAGATTGCCATTCTTTTGTAAACAAATCGATATTTTTTGAAACATGGACTGAATCACCATCTTTTGCTTTCATTAAGCTATCTCCAATTAATACAAAAAGCTCATCATGGTTTTCTTCACCTACCACGGGATTCGCAGATACAAAAAAGATAATAAAGCCTGTAAATACCATAAGTAGCTTCCATTTATTAGTAAAGTACAACATTGATTTCTCCCCTTTATAAAATGGAGAAACACTATTTAAATAGTGTTTCTCCTATATATCCACCCTGTTCCGTACCTGGTAAACATGCGAAGATAGCGCTCCCCCGATGTGTTGTATATTCATTTAATTTATCCATTTTGGCTAAACGATGTTGGATTGGAATAAATTGCTTACTAGGTGAACGCTGGAAACTGAGAAATAACAAGCCAGCGTCAAAGCTTCCAGTTTTCTTATCCATTCCATCAGAGTATGAATAGGCCCTTCGAAGGATTTTTTGTGAACCGTCTCCATGCGATAGACGTGTGTGTGAA
The DNA here is from genome assembly GCF_000242895.2 of Bacillus sp. 1NLA3E. Classification (NCBI taxonomy): domain Bacteria; kingdom Bacillati; phylum Bacillota; class Bacilli; order Caryophanales; family Bacillaceae; genus Bacillus; species Bacillus sp. 1NLA3E. The sequence goes on along the minus strand of NC_021171.1, from coordinate 2,185,811 downwards.
TTTTCTGGAATGTGATACTGACCCAACTCGTTCTTTTTATCTAAATCTAGTTGTTCAAATTCATTTTTTTGTCCAAGCGGAGCCCCATTACTTCGATAGCGACCGAATGTATTTTCTTGTTCTTTTAATGTAGATCGATCCCATACTTCAATAAACATTTGAATTCTACGAACCACTAAATATGTTCCATTAACCAGCCAATCCGGACCATCACCTGGCTGAACCCACACATGTTGATTCATTTCCTTCTTATTGGTCACAACGGGATTTACCGTTCCGTCTTTAAAACCAAATAAATTCCTTGGCGTTGTATTTTTAAAATCAGCCTGTTTGCTGCGTTGGAACCCTGTTTGAGCCCACCTCAGCTTCGCCGTCCCTCTTGCAATCCTGAGCAAGTTTCTAACGGCATGAAAGACTACTTGTAAATCATCTGCACAAGCTTGAATACAAAGGTCTCCCCCCGACCATTCATCTTCTAATGCATCAAGTGGAAATTTTGGGAGATCTACTAACTCTTTCGGTTGTTTATGCTTCAGTCCAAAGCGATCTTGATTTCCATTTGAAAATAGATTTGGTCCTACTCCAAATGTAATTGTAAGATTTGATGGTGATAAACCAGCAGCCTCCCCTGTATCCTTTGGTGGGAGAAACTCATTGCTTGAAAGTGGATCAACAGCTTTTCCATTTGACATTCTTTTAGCCGCCGTCGTCCAATCCTTAAAAAGGTTAACTAAATCCTCTTTTTTAGAAGTGGTTACATCTAATGCAATAAAGTACACATGATTTTGTGTCTTGGTCGTAATTCCAGATTGATTTTTTCCATAAAAAGTAACTATTTGTTGAATCTCATGGTTTTTCGTATTATTTTCTGAAATGGCAAGCAATCCTTCAAGACCAGATGCCCCAAGAAGAGCCCCCACACCACCGACTCCAGCAGTTTTTAGCATATCTCTCCGTGAAAACTTTTTCTCAATAACAACAGGTTGATCTGGGGTTTTTGGATTCAATTATAACTCCTCCGTTAAAATTCCTATTTGAGATAATGGTTCTGCAAGAGCATCAATTGCCTGGCTTAATTCTTTTACTTGAGACCCTGTTAATTCTGTATAAAGTTTATATCCGTCCCCATTTTTATGTAGATTTAATAGGAGATAAACATTGTCAAATCGTGTCTGAATCTCCTTAGAAAGCTCCGCATCTTTTTTGGTTAAAGCAGGTTTTAATAGTTGATAAATTTTTTCAGCACCTTGAACATTTGCAACAAAATCGTATAGATCCGTATGAGAATACCGATCCTCTTCACCCGTTACTTTTGATGTCGAAACTTCATTTAATAAGTCAACTGCTCCTGAGATTAATAGCTCTGGAGTTACTTCAACCGTATCAACCTTCGCTCGTAACAGATTTACATCTTTCATTAATTGAGTCGCATACTGTTCATACCCTATTGTTGTGTTATCAATCCATAGTCCTTTTTCTATCCTGTGGTATCCCCCCCATTCTTGCTCAGGAACATCCCCTTCACGAGCATCAATTTTTGGATCAAGATCTCCAAACACTTCTGCTATCGGTTCTGCCCTCTCATAATGCATCCTGGCGAGTGCATAAAGAGATTTTGCTTTTTCATTTTCCCCATTAATAACGGCTGTTGTGAATTCGTCTGTTGCCTTAACAAATTCTTCGATTTCTCCAATCGCGTACACTTTATACTCATCCGTTACACCTTTAAAAGATTCGGTTGAGTGGCTTTTTACTACTTTCACTTTTTCATTTGATGAGCTTTTGTCAGTATTGGCACAGCCCAATAGCAAACTACTAGATAATAAAATAATTCCCGATACTTTATACCATTCCATTTTTATTAATCCCCCTGAAAATTATTAGTGATAACTATTATCATTTATATAATAACAGCAAATGAGAATTATTTTCAATTAAATTTTCAAAAAAATCTAAATAAGCTCTCTCTTCTCCAATTTTCTTGTTTTTAGGTGATATAATTTCTTTTCTGTCACCTGAATACAAATCAATTAATAAGTGTCTGATGTTATGAATACAATGACTATCATACTTATTTTGGGATTTTCATTTTTATTAATGAAAGTAGGTATTATTTGATGAAGTCCAAAATACATCGATGTAATTGCCGGGAGACCTGGGCTGTTCAAAACAGAAAAACGTATATTACCGCTAAGACTGTTCTTCTTAATGGAAAATGGGATACTGAATTAAAACCAGAAAGGAAAGGTAATCCAAAGGGATTTGTTATATCAAATAACAGCGAAGAAATCATGATTAATCCTTCACTCGAATTATTGGAAAAATTTTCAAAAGTTACAAAACTAATTTATGACAAAAAACACGTCTATTTTAATGTTAGCCATGGGGAATTTTTATATTTTGCAGAGGACGGAACCTGTTATATTCTTAAACAGAGGGAACCTTGTTTGGATAATAATTTGTTTTAGCAACACAAAAAGGATATAGAACTTGAGATCCAAGTTCTATATCCTTATCACTGTTAGGGTTCTGAGAATTACATTGCCACTTCCCCATTATCATAGCTGAATTGCCAGTTGATTCCAAACTTATCTGTTAATTGGCCGTAACATTTGCTCCAAAATGTTTCTTGCAATTCCATGCCAACATTGCTATCAACTTTCATTTTATTAAATGAAGATTTAATCTCATCCATATTTTTACTAACTACTGTAAGACTTATGTTATTCCCAGCAACAAAAGGCATACCTGGAAAAACATCTGAAAACATAACATTGCTTCCGCTAATAGTAAGACGTGTGTGCATAACTAAATTTTTTGCTTCCTCCGGAAGTGGATATTCTGGATTAGGCGGTGCTTCTCCAAAAGTCATAATTTGCGGTTTTTCTGTTCCAAAAACCTCTGCGTAATATTCAGCTGCTTCACGACAATTCCCATTAAAATTCAGATAAACATCAACAGACATTAGTGTCACTCCTTTTTAGATAAAAATTATTGATACTTATCATTGTAACCTAATCATCTCAATAAATTTCAATACAATAATTTTTATGGTACTGGCACCATATCTTTTTGAAAGGCTGTGTTAAAGCTCAATGTTGATTTTATGCACAATGTTGATTGGAGCGGAAGGTGCGAGACTCCTGCGGGAGCAGCGGGACAGGTGAGACCCCACAGGTGCTTTAGCGCCGAGGAGGCTCACCGCCCGCCCCGCGGAAAGCGAGCATCCTGGAGCGGAAATCAACATTCTACTTTAACAGAGCATTTTGAAAAGAAAATTCCTTTGGGAAATCTGTCTTAATTAATGAATTATAGATTAAAATATAATGAAATGAAATCCAACAAACATGCTATCTTTGTCGTAATTAAGAAAAGGAAATAAAAAACTGCTTTATTTTTGTGCACCAAGGTGGAGATTTTGAACTTTTTCCACTACTATAAGATATACATACATACATGAATTTACACAAACTGAAAGAGGTTGTTGCTAGTGGAAATAAAAATTAAAAAAGCAAGTGATACTGTTTCCGATTATATTGAGTCTCTAATAAATCAAAATGAATACCTGCCCGGAGATAGGCTTCCAACTATTAAAGAGTGGGCAGAAAGACTAAATGTCAGTGTTGGAACAATTAGAGAAGCTACCCATATTCTAAAAACCAAAGGATTAATCGAGGTTCGGCAAGGTGAAGGAATATTTGTTAGAAAAGTCGACTTAAAAGAAATTGCACCAATGATGAATATTGCCTTAGTACAAATGGATGATCTCAAAGAATTAATGGACTTTCGAAACATTATTGAAATAGGAGCAGTACAATTAGCCGCGCAAAATCGTACATTAGAAGATCTTCAAGAAATGAAGCAAGTACTTGAAGAAATGAACACTGAAGATAAGGAAAAACGTGAAGAAACAGATTTTCTCTTTCATTGTGCGATAGCAAAAGCATCTCATAATTCTCTCTTACTCTTTCTTTTCCAAAGTTATAGTCCTGCGATAAAAAGTTTAATGCATCGATACTCTATTGATTTATTGGATCATAATTGGAATGATCATTATTTAATTTATCAGGGTATCGAACAACAGGATACACTTCTAGCGATCCATAACATGGAGAAACATTTAACTGAAGCAAAACAAAGAGCCTTCCCTTCTTAAATTATAGTCCGTTTTGCGGTCTCTTTTTGAAGGGCTATGCTCACCATTTCACATGACATTTTTATTGTAGATTTTTTGTCAAATTGCCTGTTATTAAAAGAAACCAAATAAATGATAAAATTGAAAGAGAGATTAAAGAGAGAATGGTTGACAACAAGTAATAAAAAACGCAGATTTTTAGAAGTACGCAGAAATTAAACATCATTAAACCACTGCTATTTAATTTTAACGAGGATGGGTGATTTAAATGACAAATGGTGATTTAAGGGTAAAATTGTACTCCTTCTTTTCCAATCATGAAGAGCAAATTTCATTGTTCTTGGCTGTGGAAAAAATGATTAATTCAATTGGACCTGCTTCCATCGAGATTAGGAAATCACAAATATCATTTGGAACCAAAACAAAATTCGCGTGGGTATGGTTGCCTCAGCCATCGTCAAAAAAGCGGCCAGAGAACAGCATTGTCCTTACTTTCGGTGTTGGGCGCTTTATTGAAAATAAACGCATTGTTGATTCAGTTGAGCCCTATCCAGGTCGCTGGACACATCACGTAATCATTCAAAACGAAGCAGATTTGAATAAAGAGGTATTTACGTGGTTATGTGAAGCTTATACTTTTTCCTTGATTAGAGGTAGAAATAGAAAATCAGCGTTTCAAATCCCTTTCCGAGCTTCATGATGGGATAAATAATCTCTACCTATAGCCTAATCCATTATACCTACCCCAATAAGCAGCCGTTTCGGCTGCTTATTTTATGTGCCTCAATATATTCAAATTTGAAAAAATCGGAATAATCAAGGAAATATATGCAATTGATCCTAGCACTTTTTCTATCCTAATAAACACCCTATATAGTTCATCCTATCAATATTCCCGGTTTATTCATTTATCACAAATGTTTTCATCAATTAAACTTGCTTGTTAAGGGGACAATAACAAAAAAGCTAATGAGGTGGCTTGTGATGAATAGTTTCGATCAGCGAGATTATATTACTGTTGAGGATGAAGATGGCATCGAAAAACAATTTGCCGTTGAAGCTTTATTTAATATGGAAAATAAGAACTATGCATTTTTAAGATCAGTTAATAATAAAAATGATCTATTTGTTATGGCAGTAGAAGATGACGAGGATGGACAAGTCCTAACAAAGATAAAAGATCAACAAAAAAGAGAAATGGTTCTTGATGCATACCAAATTGCAGTCCAGTGCAACCCTGCTGAGTAAATTTTTGGGAGTAGACACAGTGAAGGAAAACAACTTATTTGATGTAATCAGTGAGGGTCTTAAAAAACAAATTGAACATGAAATCAATGGGATTAAATTTACTAAAAATTTCCGGTCACCTACTGCTGAAGAATGGTATGTATTTTTGCCGAGTTTCAAAGATCCGGTAACAGGTGGTGCAGCTGGAAAAACAATTGTCCATTACAACCTTTACGATACAAAAAATTTCTTTATTAATACTACGATCATTTTTGATGATCCAGCATTGCATGAAGGCAAGTTATATCGACTTGTATATGCGGTTTCAGATGAAATTGTCAATCGTCTTGTTGGTTATGCGGATACGCTTTTATCTGTTCATTCAGGTCAAAACTCATATAACGCAGAATATAAACAATAGGAGATATAAAATGAATGATAAAGTAATCAAAGGGATTAAAGAATATGCGATCGCTTTCAATGAAACAAATGATTTGGATCCCTTGCTTCAGGAAATTAATAATAAAAAATCTGTTTTACTTGGTGAGTCCTCACATGGGACATCTGAATTATATAAAATTCGTACAGAACTTTCAAAAAGGCTGATCACCGAAAAAGAATGTACGTTTTTAGCAGTCGAAGGTGATTGGCCAGCCTGTCAAATTGTAAATCACTATATAAAAGGATTTGATAAGGTACATTCAAATGCCCGCGAAGTACTAAAATCCTTTAACCGTTGGCCAACTTGGATGTGGGCCAATGAAGAAATGATTGATTTTATTGAGTGGTTAAAGGAGTATAATCAACTTCAGTCTCAAAACAAGCAAGTTGGTTTTTATGGGATAGATGTTTATAGTTTATGGGAATCAATGGATGAAATCATCAAGTACCTCGAAAAAATACATTCCCTAAATGTTGAAACAGCGAAACAAGCATTTGCTTGTTTTGAACCATTTAATCGACAACCCGAAAAATATGGCGTGTCTGCGGCCTTTTATCATCCTTCCGACAGAATACCCCTTCCTCAAGGAATGTGAAGGGCGAAGCCCAATGAGTAGGGAGGGGATGAATGTCGGTTGGCGATAGCCAAAACTTTCTTCCTTGTGTTAAAATAAGAACAAACGTTCTTGTGAGGCGAGGTGAAATATATGCTAGTATACAAGGCTTACAAGTTCCGCATCTACCCAAATAAAAACAAATTGAACAGATTAACAAAACCATTGGATGTTCAAGATTTGTTTTCAATTTCTTTCTAGGTAAACAAAAAGAAAAAGATGCTTACTGGTATATCGTCGAAGAAATGAGACAAAACGGTCAGCTCACAGTGAATAACTGGAAAGGCAAATTCTTAAACAAATTTGAAACTGTTAAATCGCTACCTGAACTGAAGAAACAGTACTCATTTTTGAAAGAAGTCGATAGTATTGCTTTGCAAAAATCAGTAGAAAATTTAGCTGATTCCTATGATCGCTACTACAAAAAGCAAAATAAACAACCTCGCTTCAAGTCAAAAAAGAATCCAGTGCAATCTTATACAACAAAATATACAAACGGAAATATAGCTGTCATAGACAACCACATCAAGCTCCCCAAACTAGGGTACGTAAATTTTGCAAAAAGTCGTGAAGTCGAAGGTCGTATTATAAGTGCCACGATCAGAAGAAACCCCTCTGGTAAATATTATGTTTCTTTAGCTACTGAATCGGAAGTAAAAGTATTGCCTAAAACTAATTTAGCAATTGGTATTGATGTAGGACTGAAAGATTTCGCTATTCTTTCGGATGGAACGATTTACCCTAATCCGAAGTTTTTTCGTTCATTAGAAGAAAAATTAGTTCATGCGCAAAAAGTTATGAGCAGACGAACGATAGGTGGTGCGAACTGGTATAAAGCCAAAAGAAAAGTCGCATGTATTCATGAAAAAATTGTGAATGCAAGAAAAGATTATCTGGACAAGATTTCTTCCAAGATTGTCAAAAACCACGACATTATTGGGATGGAAGACTTGTCCGTATCGAACATGTTAAAGAACCACCATCTTGCTAAAGCAATCAGCGAAGTATCTTGGTCACAATTAAAAGTATGATCGAATACAAAGCGAAATGGTATGGCAGACAAGTAGTAACCGTTTCAAAAAACTTTGCTAGTAGCCAGCTTTGTTCTGGTTGTGGCTACAAAAACAAAGACGTTAAAAATCTCGGATTACGTGAATGGGAATGCCCTAAATGTCATACCCATCATAATCGGGATATTAACGCAGGAATCAATCTTAAAAACGAATCCCTAAGACTTCTAACCGCAGGGACTGCGGGGATCGCCTAATCAATAACTGGTGGATACACTGGTGTTCTTAGGAATCCCCTTCTTCAAACAACCCGGAAGGGTGTTAAGGAGGGGTAGTTCAATCCGAAGGGTGTCATGATGAGGTAGTCAAACTATTAACAGAAATTTGCTTAAATAAGGGAAAAGGGAAAAATGCAGAAGAAAATAGTTTTAACCTTTAAGTAAATGCACTTATTACAGCAAATGCAGAACATTATTACAGAACAATTGTTCTAAATGATACTGAATCATGGAATATTCGTGATCGTCACATGGTAGAAGTAATCAATAAAATTGATCAGTTTTATGAAAATAAGGCAAAAGGAATTATCTGGGAACACAATACTCACGTTGGGGATGCGAGGGCAACAGACATGGCCGATGAAGGAATGGTTAACGTAGGTCAAATATTAGGAGAACAGCAAGGGCAAGACCAACTTTTTATCATAGGATTTGGAACACATCGCGGAACTGTCATTGCTGCAGATCAGTGGGGTGTTGACTTTAAACAAATGATTACTCCCCCAGCCCAAACAGGAAGTTGGAAGGATTTGTTGTACAACTCAGGACCTCATGACAAATTCTTAATATTTAATGATGAAAATAAACATATATTCAATCATGTGATCGGTCATAGAGCAATTGGGGTTGTTTACAATCCAAAACACGAACAATACGGTAACTATGTTCCTTCCGTTATATCGCAGCGGTATGATGCCTTTATCTATATTAATCATTCGAATGCTCTTAAGCCAATACAGATGGAAAAAGTTTTCTTATAAAACATTAATAACGTTTATATTTCAGCTGCATTTCGATTATGTAACAATAACTGGTGGTTTAGCAGTGGATAAGAATACCCAATTAGAATGACATTCGGGCAAGGTCATGACCCATCCTGTCCATTGCCCTTGAAAGTAAAGAACATCATCCTCCTTCCCTTACATGATTTGCTCATTCCAGTACCCTCTACACTTGCTAGATTGGACCAAATACAGATTAAAAATAAGGGAAAATTATAGTTTACATAATAATTTTATCAGAAACTAATATAAATTCATTGTCAGATAACCTAACAAAAGAATAACATGATTCATAAAAATGGTTTAAAGTGAAATTAACAATATGAATGAAGGAGTGCTAAATATGGCTATTAAAGATAAAGTTCTTTTCTCAGGAAATGTTTATCGTATTTTTTACGATTATAAAAATGGACAATATGAAATCAAGAGTGAAAATAACCCAAGAAAAGTGTTATTAGTTAAAGAAAATGAAATTAGTAAGATTTAATATGGTCTCACGAATCCTATTATTTTTTCTGAACATAGTTTTAGACAAACATCAAAAAGGCAGCTGCTACTCAATGCACAAATAAGTATGCATTGAGTAGCAGCTGCCTTTTTCTATGATTTTCCTATAATAGACTAGTCTAAAATAACAATTTTGACGGTCTTTCTGCCCCAGGATAAAGCCTGTGCCTTTGTTGGCATTAATACATCGATTTTATGTCCAACAATTGCAGACCCTTTATCTCCTGCAATAGCCTCGCCATATCCTTCAACCCATACCCTTTTTCCTAATGGGATAACGGATGGGTCAACCGCAATCAATTTCATATTAGGATTCTCACGAATATTGTATCCCAATACCGTAATCGCTCCAGATTCTTCTGGACTGTATGCAGTGGCAGTGACGTACATTTCTTGGCCGGTACCCACTTGATCTGATGTGGTTGACGAATTGGCCACCGTAGCAGATGCTGCCCTTTTATTTGCCTCTTCTTGTTCAATGCGAATCTTGTCTTGAGCAGCTTTTAACTCGGCTTCGATGCCCGTTTTTTGCTGCTGGTCGACCTCCATTTGTTGTGAAATTTGACTATATTTATCTTGTAGTATAGTTAAACTCTCTTGCCTTTTTTGTAAGTTTTGATTAAGGTCTGCCTGTTGTTTTGCAACAAGCTTTTGTTCCTCTTCTAAACTTTGTTGTTGCTTATCAATTTCTTTTTTATTTTCTTCAATCAGCCTTAGATCGTCTTGCTGTGCTGTTAAAATATCCTTGTCTGCATTAAAAAGAGTGCTGACAGCGCTTGCACGTTCGATGAAGTCTCCGAAGCTTTTAGAATCCAATAAAACTTTAATAGCTAAATTAACATTACTATCATGCTGAAGAGCTACAAGCCTTTTCTTCATGACTTCTTTACGGGTGAAAATTTTATCCTCAAGCGTTACAATTTCCTCTTTTTTCTCTTCAATGAGTTGATTTAATAAATCAATTTTTTTCTGCGTGTTTGCCATGGCCTCTTTATTCTCTGTAATATATGTATTTAAAGAGTCCACTTCTTGTTTAATTTTTTCGATATCCTGATTAATAGAATCTTTTTCTTTAGTCTTTTGCTCAAGATCCTGCTGGATATTTTGTAAAGCTTCTGTGTTAGTTGTTTGGGCATAAACCGCAGCCGAACCTGAACTACACAACATCAATGTGGACATTATGAGAATCATACGCTTTTTAATCTGCATACACCTCTTCCCCTATGTATCTAGTTATACCAAAATAATGTTCCAGTCATGTTACAAAAGGATTAAAAATATGTCTCATTTTGTTATAATGGTTTACTTCTTGAAAGACTCATGTTCTAGCATAGGTTATTTCTAGTTTAAATGCTATTAATTTTCTACAAATTTTAGAATAAACTAATAATTCCCCGTCGTAATTTGTATGTTTCAGAAAAAATTTCTCTATCACTCATGCAAAATGGAGAGAAATGTAGAGAAGTTTATTAAGTTGTTTGCAGGAAAAACGCCCTTCATCCTCAAATAATAAAGAAGACGAAATAAATGATAAATGAATAAGTTGAAAGGTGGTTTTTGCCGTGGCGATGGATTTAACCCTACAACAAATCGTCGAAGGGATTCCTAATTCCTTATTAAATGCATCTGATAAAGATTTGGAAGGATTCCAAAGAATCATCGAAGAGACAATTAAATTAAGAGAATCACATCGGAATTTACAAAGGATGATCAAAGGTTTCTCTACTTCTACGATACAGCGCTCTTAAAAACTCTAAATAAACAAATGGGAAGGTGCGTACACCTTCCCAAATATAAGGGCTCCCCCACAAAGAATGGAAAATCATGCAATCAATGTTTAACCTTATTTATATATTGATCTTTTTAATGCCTCTAAATTTTTTTCCATAACGCCAATATAATCTAAACCATGTTCCTTTTCATCTTTGGTTAATCCTTCTAGTGGATTTAACACTTCGGTTTCAGCACCTATTTCATTTGCTAAAGTTTGTGCTACTTTTGAGGATGTTAGTCCTTCAAAGTAAATTACATGAATATTTTTTTCTTCTGTTAATTTAGCTAATTCCTCTAATTTACCGAGGGTTGGTTCTACTTCAGGTGAAAGCCCTGCAATAGGGATCTGTGTTAATCCATATTGTTTTGATAAATATTGAAATGCCGCATGTTGGGTAACAAACTCTTTTTGATCTGCTTTTTCAATTGTTTCTTTGTATAACTTATCGAGATCTACAAGCTTTGCTTTAAAAGTGGCTGCATTTTTAGCGTATTGTACTTTATTTTTAGGATCACTCTTCTCCAATGTCTTAGCAATATTGTCGACCTCTTGTTGCGCTAAAACCGGTGATAGCCATACATGAGGATCTTTACTCGTACCATTCCCCTTATGCTGATCACCTTCTATATGTCCATCTAAAAGTTGGATACCCTTTGAAGCTTCTAATACTTCTAATTTTGATGAATCCATACTTTTTAGCACTTTACTTACCCATGTTTCAAAATATCTACTGTTGTATACGAATACGTCAGCATCCTGAATTTTTGCCATATCTTTGACAGATGGTTCCCATTCATGGGGTTCCACTCCATTTGGTATAACAAGGTCAACATTTGCATTTTTACCGGCAACTTGTTTTGTAAAATAATAGATTGGATAAAAGGACGTAACGATTTGTAGTTTCTTTGATCCTTCTTTGCTAATCTCACCTTTCGTCTGACTTACATTCGTGCAACCGCTTAGTATCACTAAAAATATAATGGTTGTAACTATGAATTTTTTCACTTCTTTCACCTTCCTTTCATAAATTGGAACGATTCCGATTTACGAAATAAAAAAAACTAATTTAGAAACATTGCTACTTTTTTAAAGGTACAAATCGGAATTATTACGAATTAAATAATAATATGAGTATCCTATAAAGTCAATTCTTTTTAGAAATTAACATGCTAGATTAACAGTTAAAAGGTTATTCTACTGCAATCAAAGTACGACAAAAAGAATGTACCCGATTAACATTAATCCATAGGTTGTTGTATAGTTGGATTTAAAAGGGAAAAACTCACGGTCCCTCCAACCATGATTTTCCCTTTAAAAATATTATGAATCTCTTTTATTTCTCATATCAATACCCTCTATACACATATTGTTCCTTTGGTGCGGAGGTGTTTTTCATATCTTCTACTTGAAGGTACGGGATATTGGTTTTAAATGGCTGATAATAAATCGAAGATATTTTTCCTTTAACAATAATCCACTGGTCATTTTTTAATTTTATCCCATCAGGCAATTGGACAAGCATTCCAAAAACGCCTGAATCAGCAATACAATGGATGACGCCAAATCGGAAAACAAAAATCTGACTTTTGTTTTTTGTTTCTGGATCGTTAAAAGCAAAGCCCTTAAATTCTACTTCTTTCCCTAAAAAATCTCCAGGAAAGTTATAAATTGTCTCCATCCCTTTTAAATAGTTTTTATCATTTAATTCGATCGTGTTTAGATTGACATATTTTTTCTTTTCATTATTTATAAGACTATCGTAAGCTTCTTTGCCATAATAAACACTCGTATCTGGCCGCAAAAACTGTTGTTGCATAAAAGGATCACCTTTTCCTTCATCATAAATAGGGAAATGAAAACCTTTTGCCTTAACAATGTTCGAATCAAGAGTCGCAATAGGTAAAAACAAACCAGAAATAATCGGAAAGAAAAAGATAGGATAAACCACAAGTTTTTTATACCATTTGCCCTCTTTTGAGTGATGGTGATCGTGATGATCGCAATCAGATTTTTTGGGATCGTCCTTGATCATCATCACTAAATGGACAATCGCTAGTATTAATAAAGCATAGCCAGCCATCACTGAAAGGTATGAATATTGCATATTAATATATTTACTAATATCACCTGTAAGATGCAAACTAAAGAGTAAATATATAAAACCAATTAATGTTAGACCTCTAAACATAATAACCGCTCCTTAGAAGAACAATGAGTAAACAAAAACAACTACTATCACAACAGAAACAGTCATGAGAACAAGACGCTTTTTAAATGTAGCCAGCATCATCATCAAATTCTTCATATCAACCATTGGACCAAATACCAAAAAGGCTAATAATGATCCTGTTGCAAAAGTGGTTCTAAATGAGGAAGCGATAAATGCGTCTGCCTCTGAGCACAAAGAAAGAATAAATGCCAACGCCATCATTACCAAAGATGAAGAAACTGGTCCGTGACCAATAGAAACTAGTGTTGAAGTTTTAACATATGTTTGCACCGCCGAAGCTATTAAAGAACCGACAACTAAATATTTCCCCATTGAGAAAAACTCATCAACAGCATGTTCTAATGTCATCCAAATTTTCTTAAAAAATGAATATCTTATAGGTTCATGTGAATGACTATGATGGTCATGCTTTTCATTGTCTAGCTCTTTTAAAGGATTCCCTTTATAAAAATAGGCCAGAAAAATGCCAACTATTACGGAGACAATAATTGCTCCACCTGCTCTGTAAAGCGCCATTCTCCAGCTGCTTCCGAACGCAACATAAGTTGCAAATAAAACAACCGGATTAATAATAGGTGCTGTTAACATAAAAGAAATTCCGGCTGAAATTGGTACACCTTTCGATACAAGTCTCCGGACAATGGGAACTATTCCACATTCACATGAAGGAAAGAAAAAACCTAAAAAACTAGCAAAAAGTACTGCCAGTATCCTATTTTTCGGGATAATTTTAGCAATCATTTCTTCCGTTAGAAAAATCTGGATAACTCCAGAAATTAACACTCCCAATGTAACAAATGGTAAGGCTTCTATTAAAATCGAAATAAATATAGTATTCATCTGCAAGAATGATTTAGGCAACGCTAATCCAAACATATAGTTCCTCCTGTTTTACCTTAACTCATGCAGATTACTATACTCCGATGTAGAAGCTTCGTCTACACCCAAAAAATTCAAAGAAATCTATTAAAATTCTTTTTTATGGGTGCCCAATAACAAAAACCACAGTCTTATAGGAAAGACTGTGGATAAAATAATCTTGTATCTGATTTTTGTTTAAAAATTAAGACTTAGAAAAAACCTTGCCGATATCTGGCAAGGTTTCATACTGGATTTTGTTAAAACGCTTTACGGTAGATACCAGCTAGTTCAGTTACAAGTGGATATCTAGGATTTGCAGTAGTACATTGGTCCTCAAATGCACGTTCTGCTAACCAGTCTACTTTCTGGTCAAACTCTTTTTTGTCAACTCCGGCTGCTTCAAGAGTAGTCGGCATTCCAAATTCCTTTGTCATTTTAATAATGGCTTGGACTAGGCTTTCAACGCCTTCTTGAGTTGTGCTAGCTGGTAAGCCAAGCATTCTAGCAATTTCAGCATATCTTTCATGAGCGATAAATCTTTCATAATGTGGGAATCCAACAAATTTTGTTGGTTTCGAAGCATTATAGCGAATTACATGTGGCAACACGATCGTATTAGCACGTCCATGTGGAATATGGAATTCAGAGCCAAGCTTGTGTGCTAAGCTGTGATTGATACCCAAGAATGCATTCGTAAACGCCATTCCTGCGATTGTAGATGCATTATGCATTTTTTCACGAGCTAATTCATCACTTCCATTATGGTATGCTTTTGGAAGATATTCGAACACTAGTTGGATTGCTTTCATTGCTAATCCGTCAGTGTAGTCATTTGCGAACACTGAAACATAAGCTTCAATCGCATGGGTGAGTACATCCATCCCTGTATCAGCAGTGATTGCCTTCGGTACTGTCATAACAAATTGCGGGTCAATGATCGCTACATCTGGTGTTAACTCGTAATCAGCCAGCGGATACTTCATGCCTACTTTTTTGTCAGTGATAACAGAGAAAGATGTTACCTCTGACCCAGTTCCAGATGTAGTAGGGATCGCAACAAATTTTGTTTTTGTACCAGATTTCGGAAACTTTACAACTCTTTTTCGAATATCCAGGAACTTCTGTTTAATACCAAAGAAATCGACCTCTGGATGCTCATAGAATAAGTGCATTCCTTTCGCAGCATCCATTGCAGAGCCGCCGCCAAGTGCGATAATAACATCTGGCTGGAAGTTTATCATCTTTTCTACACCTTTTACAACAGTGTCGAGCGATGGATCCGGCTCTACTTCAGAGAAAATTTCTACAGCTACCTGGTTAGTACGTTGTTTCAGGTAATGAAGAATTGTATCGACATACCCTAATTTCACCATACCTGGATCCGTTACAATTATAGCCCTTGAGATACCTTCCATTTTCGCCAAATACTGTGTGCTGTGTTTATAGAAAAACAATTTTGGTGGAATTTTAAACCATTGCATATTCGTATTTCTCTTTGCCATCATTTTTGTATTAACCAAATGAACGGTTCCAACGTTTGTAGAAACAGAGTTTCCACCATAGGATCCACAACCAAGAGTTAGCGATGGAATGTATGCATTATAAATATCCCCGATTGCTCCTTGCGATGATGGAGCATTCAGAATAATACGGCCTGCTTGCATTCTATATCCAAACTGTTTTATTACTTCATCATCATTGCTATGAAGAACAGCTGAATGTCCTAAACCACCAAATGCTAGCATTTCTTCCGCTCTTGTCAACCCTTCCTCTAAACTGTTCACTTTATAACAAGCTAGAACTGGGCTTAACTTTTCACGTGATAGCGGATAATTTGCTCCAACTCCCTTTAATTCAGCAACTAATATCTTTACTGATTCAGGAACAATCACCCCAGCTAGACGGGCAATTTCAGGTGCAGGTCTTCCAACTATTTCGGCATTTACAGCACATGTGTTTTCATTAATAACAAGCTTTTCTACCATTTTCTTTTCTTCTTCAGTTAAAAAGTAACAATCGTTAGCAATCATTTCTTTTTTTACATCCGCATAGATCTCTTTATCAATGATTACCGCTTGCTCAGATGCACAAATCATTCCATTATCAAATGTTTTTGATAAAATTAAATCATTTACTGCTCGTCTGATGTTAGCAGATTTTTCAATATAACACGGTACGTTACCTGGTCCAACACCAAGTGCTGGTTTACCAGAGCTATACGCTGATTTAACCATACCAGAGCCACCAGTTGCTAAAATAAGTGAAATTTTTGGATGGTTCATTAATAGTTTGGTTGCTTCTAAAGATGGAGCTTCGATCCATTGAATGCAATGTTCGGGAGCGCCTGCAGCGATAGCGGCATCACGTACTACTCTTGCTGCCTCACTGCTACATCTTTGAGCAGATGGATGGAAAGCAAAAATAATAGGATTTCGCGTTTTCGCAGTAATAATTGATTTGAACATTGTGGTCGATGTAGGATTCGTGATTGGAGTAACTCCTGCAATGACCCCGATAGGTTCAGCTATTGTATAGGTACCTGCATGTTTATCTTCGTTGATATATCCAACTGTTTTGTTATCTTTAATACCGTTATATATGTATTCAGTTGCAAAAATATTTTTGATAATCTTGTCTTCGTATACGCCTCGACCTGTTTCTTCAACTGCGAGTTTTGCAAGAGGCATATGCTGATCTAATCCCGCAACTGCCATTTTTTCCACAATTACATCAACTTGCGCTTGATCCAGTTGTCTAAATTCCTTTAATGCTTTTAGTCCATTTTCGACAAGGCGATTAATAGTTTCTTCTACTGATTGAGTTTCTTTTAACGTTTTTTCTTTTACAGCCATGATGGTACCCCCCATATTTTGACGAAGTAATTCCCCAAAAACTTTCTGAGTATATCTTCTTGCTGTTGATGAAAACGGTTTCAATTTCACTCACAAACCAGCAAAATCATCACTCCTTTTTGATTTATGAATATAGAATAGCACGATAAAAATTATATAAATATATGAAATGTCACTATTATTGGAATAAAGTGATAAATATTTATTTTTATTGTAAACATAATAATTTGCATAATATATTTATCGTTTCTTGGTATATTCGAGAAAACAACTGACTTCTGTACCTAAATCTGCATCTCCCCTTATTACTAACACTCTCTTTTTATTTAAAATAATTCTATTTATTCACAATTACAATTTTTGGGTTTTAGCATATATTATCTTATCAATTAATTAGGAACGGTGTTTATATGAAAACTATAAGGATCATTCAAAATCAACCAATAATAGGGCAAGCGTGGTCCGGAAGACATGTTATCTTAGTTCATTGTTCGGTCAATAACCAATTTAATAATCTTTATAAAAGCTACCATGCACCTTTTGAACCCCCCAGACAAAATTGTGCAGAAACTATAGCACAGCTACTAAGTATCGGGTACCGTATCCATGCCATTACACCGATAACATCCAATCAAATTCAATATTTTTTGGTCCTTTAGTAGCCATAATACAAACGGGTTCCGTTATCTATCGCAAAATGTTACGTTTAAACCCAAACGGACATAGAAGACCTTATTTTGATAAAATTACCCATTTTTTAGATTTTCCGGACACAGTCCGCAAACATGAATAGAATGTTCCTCAAATGTTATTATAATGACAACAAAAAATGTAGGGGTAAACCAGTGATTGTACCTTAGCGAATCGATGTGCATTTTCTATTTCAAATTAAAGCACTTATGCATAAAACAACAAAAAAAATGACTAACAAATCAACATACATTTTGTTAGTCATTTTTAGTTACATTTTTTATGTGTTTGATATTGGAAACGGAACCCGTTAATATAATATGATTTCCTTTTCATTTGGTTTTGGTAAGCAGATCCCCTAATGCGGATTCAAGGTTAGGAAACAGAAAACTAAAACCGTTTTTCATTAAAACTTCTGGTACAACATATTGCCCTTCGAGGACAAGTGCGCTTTTTTTTCCAAGGGCCAATTTCATTAAAATTGAAGGAACCGGCAACCAATGGGGACTTTTTAAACATAAGCCAATCACCTTGCCAAAATCCTCCATCCTTTTTGGGGAAGGCGATGTCACATTGACAGGACCTTTTAGTCTATCATTTTCGACAGCAAAAGCGATGGCTCTCACAACATCAACCACATGCACCCAAGACACCCATTGTTTACCAGAACCAATTGTACCTCCGACAAACAATTTATAAGGCATTGTCATGAGTGGAAGCGCTCCACCCTCATTACCGAGTACTACACCAAATCTCAATAAGGCAACACGAACACCCACACTTTCTGCAATCGATGCTTTCTTTTCCCAATCATGGACAGTTCGAGCGAGAAAGTCATTGGCCATTTCTTTTGAATCTTCGGTGTACACATCCTCAACCGATGCAGGGTAAATGCCGATTGCACTTGCATTAATAAGGACAGATGGCTTTTCAGATAGTGCCGCAATTATTCTTAATAACTCATCAGTCGCCGTCATCCGACTTTCGTATATTTGCTTCTGGTGTTTCTTCGTCCAACGTCCATCATTGATCGAAACCCCTGCTAAATTAATAAAAACATCCGCACTGCCAATTTCATTTTCAGGATTGGCACCTTCCTCCAGCCACTTTACGTAAGTCACTCCCCTAGTATCTTTCTTTGGCCGCCTTGTTAAAATAACGATCTCATGCCCTTCACTGAGGAGGAAATCTACCAATTTCTGACCAATAAACCCCGAACCACCAGCGATAACGATTTTCATTTTTTCCTCCCCTTTCAACCAATTCTTTTCATATGAATCAGAACTAATCTTTTTCATCCACCACTGGCTGAAGTAAGGAATCATCTTCTATTTTAAAAAGTGGTACCGTCAGGAACACTCCAATTAGTAACAAAACACCTGATACGGAATAAACACCAAACAACGTCAGCGGAACTTTAAGAATCCCCGAAGCTGACATTCCTATCACCATCATTCCCATAAATAAAGGATTTAGGACACCATTGACACGACCTACAAATAGCACATCTGTATTTTTTAAGATCAAGGTGTTAATCCCAATATGGATGCATGGAAAAAATAAACCATTAAAAATTTGAAATAATATCGTTATGACCACGCTGGTAGACCATCCAATGCCAATCGTGGCAACCATACTTGCAAAAATACCAATACCCAGAAGCTTTTGTGGAGATATCTTTTTTGAAAAGGCCATAACCACACCGCCCCCAACTAGCATTCCGGCACCATTAGCCATCAGCAGCCATTGCAGAAAATCTTTCGTCTTCCCAAGGTTTTCAATCGTTACAAAAATCATGAGCGGTGAAATTAGCCCAATAGCTAAGCCGCAGACAGCAAAAATAGCCCCCATTGCTTTAAGTACTTTGTTCGAAAAAACATAACGAAAACCATCAACAAGTTCTTTTTTAAAGTTGCTTTCCTCTTCCAATTTTTCCTTTTCAAAATCACGTGGAAGTAACATCAACACGAAACCAGATAGCAGGAACATAGTGCCCATGACACCAATAGAAGTATAGATACCAAACTTTTGGTAAACAAATCCACCAATGACGGGACCGATAACCATAAAAATGGCCATCAAGGATTGGAACATGGCCATAACAGATTGTAATTGCTCTCCAGGTACATGCTGCTTTAACAGTCTCATCGCTGAAGGCATTGAGAATTGGGATAAAATTGCTGAAACAAGAGTAGCAAAAAAGATCGTCTGCCAAGATCCATAAACGAGAGTAATTAACACAACAAAGACAGATACTGCGGATAATATATCGCATGTTACCATTGTAAGTTTGGGCTTCCACCTGTCTGCAAAAGTACCACCAATAAATGAAAAGAGAAATATAGGTGCGAACTCAGCAACAGAAATTAATGAAACATAAACCGGATCATTATCAGTTATTTCTGTAACGTATAATAAAATGGCAAAATTTCTTACCCAAATACCTAGCTGCAGTAAGAAATTTGAAGTCATAATTGCTAGGACAATTCTGTTCGCGAATATACTTCCTGTGGGTTTTCCTTCTATTACAGATGATTCCTTATTATCATACATTTCCAAACAACCCTTCCTTTCTAAACAAAAATAAATAGTGTTATTTATAGGCTTTTTTCTAAAAGAATGTTGTTTTTAAAATAGGTTTTGTGGAAAGTAAACCGTTGATAAAGAAGTTGATTGGAGCGGAAGGTGCGAGACTCCTGTGGGAGCAGCGGGACAGGTGAGACCCCACAGGCGCTTAAGCGCCGAGGAGGCTCACCGCCCGCCCCGCGGAAAGCGAGCATCCTGGAGCGGAAATCAACCATACTTCTCTTTTCAAAAATAGCAACAAACTTTACGAAAACAGCCTTTTTATAAAATCTACCTGAATTACTCTTTTCAAAAAAATACAGGATTCCAATCTTATTTATTCGGCGGTTTCCGAGAATAACCTTTATTTTTCCCAACATTCTCTTTATGAGGATATACCAGGAAAGAAAATAATCATTTAGTCCTTTGAAGGTGAATTAGATGAAACAAATTATGGGACTCTTCATTGGCTTGGAGGTAAAAAAATGAAAATATTTGACTCCCACTTCCATATTATCGACCAGAAATTCCCATTGATTCCTAATCAAGGATTTGAACCAGATTATTTTAATTGTCAAGATTATTTACACAGCGTAAATTCTTTAGAAATTATCGGAGGAGCCATCATTTCAGGTTCATTTCAGGGCTTTGACCAATTGTATTTAGAGAATGCCTTACAAACTTTGGGAGATCTTTTTGTTGGGGTAACCCAATTACCTTACAATACACCAGATGATGAATTATTTAGGCTTAATAATCTCGGCGTGAGAGCACTCCGTTTCAATGTGAATCGAGGAGGTTCAGAGGATATCTCCCATATTGATTATTTTTCGAGACGGGTTTATGAATTAGTAAACTGGCATACGGAACTGTACATTCATTCTAACGCACTAGCGGAGATTTCTCCAATCATTACAAAGCTCCCCGCTGTTTCAATCGACCATCTTGGTTTATCGAAAAGCGGCTTTCCCATGCTTTTATCTTTAGTTGAAAAAGGAATTAGAGTTAAAGCGACTGGTTTTGGTAGAATTGATTTTGATCCCAGTGAAGCCATTCGAAAGATACATTCTGTAAACCCCGACGCACTTATGTTTGGTACAGATCTCCCCTCAACAAGAGCGAAAAGACCTTTTCAATTTTCCGATATAGACCTAATTTTCAACACACTTTCGGAGGAACAAGCCAGTAAGGTACTGTTTAAGAATGCACTAAATTGGTATAGAAAATCGTCTTAAATGGCCGATAACGTTAAAATATTTTCATTACTACATATTTAAATCCTAGATACTGATAATGTTGTTTTCTATACATTTCTCGAGGTGTATCTTCCCCATCGGCAACTAAAATCACGGTCTTGTCAAAAAACTGATTCATAACAAACTTTTGTAGCATACTCCCAATTCCCTTTTTTTGAAATGATGGTCGAACAAATAAGCTATCAATCTCTGCTGTGTTTTCCCGAATATAGACATCCAAAGTACCCGCAGGAATACCATTAAAGAAGGCAATTAGCTGCATTACTTTTTCGTTCTGAAAATTCCGGACGTTCATTCCTCGTTTTTGTGCTGCAAATTCAGAACCATTTTCAAGATCTTTCTCATAATGGAATTTTATGAAGGACTGGAAATTTTCATTTGAAACTGGTTGAATTTCGATTTCAAAATCATCGTCCACTGGTGGAAATTGATCTGGTTGGATTGCATACAATTCTAAATAGCTAAAACAGTAATACATATTAATAAAATATTCCTTTAGTTCCGATGTCAACTTTTCATTTGATGAAAAATAAAACTTTACGTGGTTTTGTCCATTAATAAAATGATAGGCTCTTAAATAAGCTGCAGCTTCCTTAAATTCAACCAAAGATGGCAATCTTTTAAACTGAATGAAATTATAATCATACATCTGTAACATCTCAGGGTCTTGAACTTGAATATAAAGATCATTTTCATAAACAACTCGCCCCGGCTGATTAATATCGTCAAAGGTTATATTGATTAATTTTTCCATTGTTTTACCTCAAAAAAAGTTTATTTTATCCTAAATTAATTTTTTCATCATGTTGTGCCAAGTGACACCACCATGCCCCGAGCTGGAAAGACCACTGTTTATGTATCCATATTTCTCATAAAAGCGAATTAGATTCTCTTTGCAGGTAAGTGTAACCGTTTCTCGTATGTTCGCTCTTGCCTCTTTTTCCAGATGTGCAAGTAATGATGATGCCACACCTTTTTTTTGAATATTTGGGGACACCGCTAGTCCTAAAATACTTTGATGACCGCCAGATGCTGGATTTGCCTTTATATTATCAAATAAGTCGTCTGTAATGAAGGGCGTTTCAATGACGGGACCATTGACTAAACCCACAATCACACCATCCTTTTCAGCTACAAAAAAACTATCTGGAATGATTTGAATCCGACTAGTAAACGCTTCTTTTGACGCTGCCTCTTCTTTTGTGAAGCAAAGATTCTCTATAACGACAAGCTCAGGTAAATCTTTCATTTCTACGTTACGTATTTTCAGCATTGTTTCCTCCCAAATTGGAAATATATTTTAAACCGTGTACACCTTATGTGAACATTATATTAGGCCAAAAACATCTTCTATTGAATTTACAATATAGTTGGCCTTAGTAAGATCTTGGTTTCCTGATCCCGGATTAGCGAAGCCTATTGTCTTCATCCCTGCCGCATTTCCTGCCTCTATGCCGTGTTCTGAATCCTCAAGCACGGTACAGTTGTTAGGGAGGACGTTCAATCTCCGAGCGGTTTCAAGGTATATATCCGGTGCTGGTTTTCCAATATTAACCTCATCTCCACTTACTTTGAATTCAAAATATGAATCAATACCTAACTTATTTAAGATCGCTTCAATCATTTCAATAGATGAAGATGAAGCAAGGGCAATTCTGTAATTTGATTCTTTTAATTGCTGTAGCAGTCCCGTAATACCTTTTATAGGCTGGATATAACTCGCTTCTATAAAATTCACTTTCCTTTTATCAGCAATTAATAAAAGCTGTTCAACCTTTAAAGGTAGCTGATCCTCATTAATGATGGACTCCCAAACGTCTCTTGCTCTCATGCCAACATACCTTTGCAGGCGGTAATGATCTAAATGAATCTTAAATTCTGTTGCAACCTCTATGTCGACCATATCATGAATTGGTTCGCTATTAATGATGACTCCATCCATATCAAAAATAAAAGCTTTTTCCATTCCTGCACCACCTCGTTTGGTAGATTCACTATTAATACATCCTTTTCACGATAAATAATTCGACAAATAGTCTTTAAGACCTCTTTAACCTAAATAGAATACCCGGATGTTTTGAAAACAGATATCAAACCCTTGTTACTGAGCCTTTTGTTTTATTAATTCCTGAAAAGCTGTGGTGACAAAGACTTATTTTTTCGGCTGTCATTGCAATTTGCAGGATTTTCTGAGATATTTTTCATGGAGAAGAAGGCAAAATCTAACATCATTTAATAAGGAGCTTGATTTATGGAAAAGTTGATTTTTAATCATATGGAAACGGTTCGTGGAATGACAGAACTATTATTTCAGAAAATTCCAGAAGATATAGCAAATGAGGTCCCAAATGGCTTTAACAATAACATCCGTTGGAACTTCGGCCACATCGTATTCGTTCAAGAAAAGTTAGTCATAGAACGATTGGGGGAAGAACCTAAAATACCAAAAGATTTTGTGGCCTTTTTTGGAGGTGGAACAAAACCAACTGATTGGATGGACACACCACCAACTATTTCAGAGATTTTAACCGCTATGACTGAACAAAGAACAAGAATAAAGGACATTTTGTCTGGGCGCTTAAATGAACCCCTGTTAAATCCATTTAAAACTAAAGCAGGTTTTACCTTTAATACAACAGGTGAAATTCTCTTGTTTAGTATTTACCATGAGGCCTTACACGTTGAAACGATTAAAAGGATGTATCAAATCCTGAAATAAGGAAAGTTTGAATAACCTAAATGAGATACAAACAAAGTCTTACCTTGGTGCGCTGGATTTACCGTTTCGGCTAAATTTGCGCTCCTTCACATACTCCATGTGCTTTGGAGTAACCAAGCATCAAATTAGCCCCAAATTGTCTACCACACGGCGCAGAGAAGTACATAATACCAGTCTTTCTAGATATCAATTATATAAACGATACTTAATGGATAAGACTAGAAGGTAAAATAGTATTATATCCCGAATTAAAGGGAGTAGTGAGTCATAGAGTACTCACAAAAAATCCAAGCACAGTAAATAAATCATTTTAACGAAGGAGCTAAGCACATGACCATGCGATTAAATCCCTATTTAATGATGAACGGAAATGCAAAGCAAGCAATCCAATTTTATGAAACTGCCTTAGATGCTAAAGTTATTTTCACCCAAGAATTTGGTGAAATGCCAGGAAACCCTAATGCGCCTTTACCAGATGAAGCAAAGGAACTTGTGTCTCACGCAATGATTAGAATTGGTGAGACAGACCTAATGTTCTCTGATAATTTTCCAGGTCAACAAAGCCAATCTGGTAATCAGGTGACCATTTGTATTACATCAGACGACATTGAAAAATCAAAACAAATTTATGAAGCCCTCCAGCAAGAAGGTGAAGTAAAAATGCCGATACAGGAAACGTTTTTCAGTCCAGCATACGCAATCGTTACAGACAAGTTCGGCATCACATTTCAAATTTTCACTGAAGGCAAACAATAGAAAAGGCAGAAATGGAAGCTCCTTTGGAACTTCCATTTTTTTATTCAATCACTCGAAATCACAGTTAAGTAGATATAATAAATCTTGCACAACTGTGAATAACCACAAATAGAACAAAAAAATTTTACAAACCGTTAAAAAATCTTATCACCTTTAAAGATTGAATTCTTAACCTCGACATAATCTATATGGCGTATAGCTTCTCACTTTCTTCCTCCCGTATATTATAGAGGATTGTAGATCTTAGCTTCATTTCCTTCAAAGTATCTTTTAAGAAACCTTTGTGCTCCACCAAAATTTTCTTACCTTCAACATTTTTCTTTTCCCCTTTTTGAAATTCTGAAGCTGAACCAAAGTATTCCTTATAGAGCCTACCATCCTTCTCGTTTGTTTCTCCAGGTGATTCTTCATGACCAGCAAATAACGACCCAATCATCAACATCGTTGGCCCAAATCTGATTGATTTTGCTATATCACCATGTGTTCGGATCCCTCCGTCTGCAATAATCGGCTTACTCGCAGCCTTTTCACACCAACGTAAAGCAGCTAGTTGCCAACCTCCCGTTCCAAATCCTGTTTTTATCTTTAGTGATACATACCTTCCCTGGTCCAATCCCTACTTTAGTGGCATCCGCACCTGCATACTCCAACTCCCTGACTGCTTCAGGAGTTCCAACGTTCCCCGCAATAACAAAACTGTTTGGTAAGTATTTCTTAATATGCTGAATCATCTTAATCACCGCATCGGAATGGCCATGTGCGATATCCATCGTAATATATTCCGGTACCAGCTGTTGATCTGATAATGTTTGAATAAATCCATACTCCTCATCCTTAACTCCAACACTAATCGAGGAGATTAATCCAACTGATTTCATATCCTTAATAAAGGATAATCGCTTCTCAGGTTCAAAACGATGCATGATATAAAAGTAATCATTTTCTGCTAAATAAATCGCTATAATAGTTTGCATATTTGCAGGTACCACAGGCAACTTAAATGTATGCCCACCTAATTCAACAGTTGTATCACACTCAGACCGACTTTTAACTACACTTTTTGCAGGAATTAAATGAATATCTTCATAATCAAACACATTTTCCATAATTACCCTCATCGACTACGGATAGTAAGTTAAACTGAATATCTTGTTCGCTCATTCCAAAGGTAGCTTTGTCTGTTTCAAGGGGGCTTTTTCATAGATTGATTTAATAATAATGAGCAAAGTGGTTATATGAGAAAACGAACACATAAAAAAGAAGCTGTCCAAAATGACAGCTTTAAATCATCAATTATTGTTCTGTTTGTTGACTGCCAAAATATCCTTTAAAGTTGAATGTATATTGTTTAGGCTTACTAAAATTACTCCTAGCATCACAAAAGTGACTACTTCATGAGTAATAAAAGAGATTATTCCTAGTATAAAAACATACAGGATATAAGACCAATTTTTCATACTTCCACCTCGTTTTTAGATGCTAAAGGTTGATTATTAATTTATGTTTTTCTATTATTTTTATTTAAAAAGTTATTAATGTATGACATAGTTTAACTTGTTTTATGTGGGTATCCGTCTGTTTTAAAGCTTCCGATAATGTTATTAAAGGCCTATTATTCTCTGCGACAACATCTTTATTATCCT
Source organism: Bacillus sp. 1NLA3E (assembly GCF_000242895.2). Lineage (NCBI taxonomy): Bacteria > Bacillati > Bacillota > Bacilli > Caryophanales > Bacillaceae > Bacillus > Bacillus sp. 1NLA3E. The sequence continues at coordinate 2,159,471 of NC_021171.1, read as the reverse complement.
TAACAATACACCACTTATTCTTTTCTTTAATTGCTTTAAGTTCTACTTTGGATGGTTTTGCTTTAAGTTCTACTTTAGATGGGTTTGGTTTTACTTCTTCTTTTATATAATTCCTGCTTAAATCATGAGCATACTGTAAATACTTTTTATCTTTAACGTCATCTTTAAAATACATTCTAATTAACGGTCTAGCTTGATTTATTTTAGCACAATGATATAAAGGGTATCGATATTAACTCTAAATATAAGCTTCTTATGTGTTGGAAGTATATATTAGACTCTTGTTTAGCAAAAAAATTACTACTATTAAACTCTATGTTTTGGTTACACAACAATGAGTTAAGAAGTTTATGACATCGGTGTATATATCGATTATTTCATATTTGAAAACTAATAGAGGAATTTTGCTTTTTTCGGGTCGGCACGGACCCCGAAGTTTGCACCCCGTTGGAAATTTTTAGAGAAACTCTTTTATGTACCGGGATGCTTCATCATAAAGGCCGCCTTGGTTTGCATATTTAATATAATTTTTTATGGTCGTCATCCATTCGAGAGTGGAGGGCTTGGTTGAATCGATAGCAGTTAGAATGTCTTCCATAGTAATAAGGCGTTCTTTATTGGTTTTCATAATTTCATAAAGAACATTTTCAGTGGCGACTTCAATGACATTTTCCAAGTCTGCCCCAGAGTAATACTCCGTTCTATCTGCTAATAATTCGAGATCAAATCCGGTTGCAATTGGTTTTCCGTATAGCTTTAATTCCATAATAATTTTTCGAGCTGCTTTATCAGGCGGTGGAACAAACACTAACTTATCAAATCTGCCTGGTCGTTTAAACGCAGGATCTACATCCCATGGCATATTTGTTGCGCCTATGACTAACAGTTTTTCGGTATTCGTGTTAATACTTTGTAGTTCAGTTAGCATCGAATCCACTAATGGACGCATTACTTCCGAACGAGATTTTGAACGACTATAGCCTAATGTGTCAATTTCATCAAAAAACAAGACAGAAGGCCTGTTGGCCCTAGCAGTGGTGAAAATATTATGCAAATTTCTTTCACTCACACCGATATAAGGGTCCAATATTTCCGAAATGTGGGCAGAATAAAAGTTAGCATTACACTCTCCTGCTGTCGCTTGTGCAATAAAAGTTTTGCCACATCCAGGGGGACCATAAAGTAAAATCCCGCCTCCCGTTTTTTTACGAAACTTTGAAAAGAGACCCGGTTCAACAAAAGGTTTGATAATTTTCATCTCGATCGTTTGCTTCAAATTATCAAGACCGCCCACATCTGCAAATGTGATTCTTTCAGGTAACCTATCCTCTAAATTGACAACATTGCTCTTCTTTTTACCATCAATTACTTTGAGGCTCGTTTTTCTAACCTCTTCCGCTTCTGTTTTTATATCTTCTGTTTTAACCATATTTTCAGGGTCTTTTCCATAGCTATCAGCTGTTTCAACCATTTTTTCGGGCCCTTGTGCAAATGCATTGCTTCTTCCATCTAATTGAATCACCTCAGTGGAAACCACTTTTTTTAGAGATTCTAAAACTAAATTTTTCATCTTATCATCTTGCTTTTTCAAAGCTTTAGAAAAAGCAAACAGGGCATCGGAAAGCTGGTCGTTGAGAATATATTCTTCGGCTAATAGATACCATGCTTCATAGTTAGCTTCATCTTTTTCTATCATTGCTAAAAAAATTGCCGTCTTATCCACTTAATTTCTTCCCTTCACAAGAAGATTGTAAAATAACGGAGCCAGCCAAGTATAAACACAAAAAACAAGATAAATCCCGGCAAAAATAACTAACGGAATATAAAGCTTAAGGAAGTTTAGTACCAGTGTGATGACGATAAAACCTACCCAAATGACAGCAGGTCCTCCGAGCTTTTTCATTATTCTTTCAGGAAAAAAGAGAGGGTGTGTTTTTTTATCATACTTATCAAGAATATAGAGTAAGTACTCGTTTGTTGGGTCGAGGAGAAAAGCTTGCCGATAATACTCCCTTGCTGCTTTATCTTCCTCTTTTAATTCATGAAACATGGCCAAGTTTAAGAGCTTTTGCATTTCAGTCGAGCCACTTTCCATTACCTTTTGAATATAATGTATCTGTTCTTGTTTGGCTGATTTTGCAAAATAATATTGTAGAACGTATTGGTTAACCCTCTCACTCGATGGATCCATCCGTAATGCAGCTTCTAAAAGAGCCAACGCTTTTTCTTCGAAACCAGCTTTTAACATCATGTATCCATAGGAAGAGTGGATCTCGCCGCTTTCAGGATTCACCTCAAGAGCCTTTAAATAAGCTTCTTCCGCTTCACTGTATTTTTTTTCATAATCATAGGTTGTCCCTATAAAATGATAACACGTCTCTTCGTCATACCCATTCATTAATGCTTGTTCACAAAATGCTCTTGCTTCAGACATATCTTCCTGAGAATAATAAAATATTGCCATATAATAAAAAGCAGTCGAGTCATTTGGATTCAGACTAAATAAATTTTCAATATGTTTTTTCGCATCTCCATATCTCTCAATAGAAAAAAGATGATCTATGGTCGTAATTTCTTTGTCCCTAAAAATAGACTCTTCTATCATTAGCGCCCCGCCCTTCTCTATATCACCAATGATAATAGTATCAATTCAACCCCAGCCCCAACGATAATCCAAAGAATAGTGGGTTTTAGGATAGGTAGCGTTTGCTCGACAGTCACCATGTGTTGCTGAAAAGGCTTTTTAAGAACCTTCCGATAAAGCAAATATAGCAGTACGCAGCCAATTTTATACCCATATCGAATGGTTCGGTTATCGATTTGAACAGTACCATTAGTTGCAAAATAAACGAAGGTAAATTTAATCGTTACTAATAATATTCCAAGCAATACTAATAAATAAATGATTTTTTTCGAAACCTTAAGCCATGTTGCATTCATGGTCCCCAACACTAGCAAGGGAATTACACCGCCAAAAAATGCAACAAAAAAGAAATTATTGATGTCATAGGATTTCGTTTGTTCCCATCCTTCTTTTAACGAGGGTTGATATAAATTATTAGTCCCTTCCATTATGAAGCTCCTTTCGCTGCTTATCTAATTGTGAAAAAAAACTGACCCTTTTATTTTAGCAAAAATCCTCCTTGTAAAGTTACTGATCATAGATAAAAATGGGAAAAATCCCTGACGTTTCACCAAAATTATTCGACATATTCGTCTGGTGACAGTGACAAGGTCTTGATTGAAGAAAGTGTGGAGAAGGGCCAAGGGGACCAAGGATCTTGCTATCTGCACATATGGATACCGTGGATGAAATCATTCCAAGTAAAGAAATCATAAAAGCAAAACAGCACCCATTCTTTTGAATGAGTGCTGTTTTTACTTACGCGACTTCAGATTCTGATTTTTTTACTAGAACGTCTTGCGGAATCTTCAATAGCTGAATCCATTTAGTAATAGATGCAACCATAATTACTACGCCGAGCGTCAGCATGATGATGGAAACAATACCGTTAATGACGTTATAACCTGGGTTTGCTGAGTTTAAGTAAACATTCTTAATCATCCAGTATCCTGCAACGTTTACTGTAACATATAGGTAAGATAGTGGGACAAGACATGTTAACATGTACCAGCGCTTATCGGCAATTTTGAGAATAACGGTTGCACCGATAATTAATCCGATAGAAGCCATTAATTGATTAGATACACCGAACAACGCCCAAACGGAACTAATATCACCGGAGTATAACAGATATCCCCAGATAAAGCAGGCAATGGCACTGGCAATAATATTAGCAGGCAGAGAGTCCGTCCGTTTTAAAGGTTTAATAAAGTCTCCAAGGAAATCTTGGATCAGATATCGTGAAACCCGTGTTCCCGAATCTATGGCTGTTAAAATAAAGACAGCCTCAAATAGAATTACAAATTGGAAGAAAAATGCTGCAAGTTTTTCAAAGAATGGAATTTCAGTGAAGATGTATGTCATTCCAACAGCTAGTGTAACAGCGCCACCTGTTCTTCCTTCAAGGTCTATTCCTATCTCTTTGCTAAGATCATCAAGATGGACAGTATGCATACCCAGAGTGGCAAATTTCTCCGGAGTAGAGTTTATCGCAAAATAATCTGCAGGCTGCAAGGATACGGCGGCTATTAAGGCCATGACCCCAACTAAGCACTCCACAAGCATCGATCCAAATGCTACCCCTTTAATGTCATGCCACCGATTGATCATCTTCGGTGTTGTACCAGAACCTACAAAGGCATGGAAACCTGAAATGGCTCCACAAGCAATCGTAATCGAGATAAACGGCCAAAGCGGACCAGCAACGATCGGACCCCCGCCATTAACGAATTGTGAAAATACCTTTGGAAACTGAATTTCCGGATTTACATAAAATACCCCAATAATCAGGGCTATAAATACGCCAATTTTCATAAAAGTACTTAAGTAATCACGAGGTGCTAATAATAACCAAACTGGTAAGGCAGCTGCGAAAAAAGCGTAAATTGGAAGAATAAGTGCTAAAGTGCTTTTTTCTAGTGTTAATACGTCACCAAGCCATGTTCCTTCGATATTTGGACCAAGAAAAATAGCTAACATAATAAGAGCGAAACCAACAATTGTTGCCAATTTTAAGTTGCCGGTCTTTTTGTGGTACAAACCAACCCCCATTGCGATTGGGATTGTGATACCAACTGCGAAAGTTCCCCATGGGTTTCTTTCAAGTGCGCCCAATACAACCAATGAAAGACCTGCCATTGTGATTGTGATAATAAATAACATTGCTAAGCCTGTACAGAATCCAGCAACAGGACCAAGTTCTTCTTTTGCAACTTCTGATAAAGATTTTCCATCTCTACGCATCGAAGCAAACAAAACAACCATATCGTGGACAGCGCCACCGAGTACAGCACCAATCAAGAGCCAAATTAAGCCTGGCAAATAACCGAACTGTGCCGCCAAAATGGGACCAACTAATGGACCCGCTGCAGCAATGGCTGCAAAATGATGACCAAACGTAACCCATTTATTCGTAGGTACATAGTTTTGCCCATCTTCCAGTTTATGAGCTGGAGTCAGCTTTGTTTCATTAAGCTTCAATACTTTTGCCGCCATGAACGTACCATACAAACGGTAACCAATTAAGAGAACACATATGGCACCTATTACGATTGTAGCTGCATGCATTAATTCATTCCTCCTCTACCATTTCAGTTTGAACAAGTTTATCATACAAAATGAAAACGTTTTTTTTCATTTTTCATGATAAAATGCAAAAATGGAGTGGTGAGTTGCATGATTCATCAGCTGAAATACACCATCGACGAATAAAGAACATCTATCAAAAGCAGAAGTCTAATATGATATTAAAATAAAATAAAAATTGAATTATCTATCTATAACCCTATATACTGCTTTAATTCTTTCACATAAGTTCTGCTAACTGGTACTTTGGATCCATCCTTCATGTGAAGGTTATATGTAGAGTTGAACCAAGGTTCAATTTCTGCGATATGATCCATATTCACAACGAAACTCCGGTGTACTCGAAGGAATTGATCCATTGTTAACTTTTTCTCCAATACGACGAGTGTTTCGTTCACTTTAAACTCATGATCCATTGTTTTAATCGTACACTTACCCTCACACGATTCTAAATAAACAATGTCAGGATGGGATAATAAAATTATTCTTTCATCAACAAGGATCGCCATTTTCCCATTATACTCCGTTTTCATAGAGGATCGGATGGGAACATCCTGATTGCCAATGTGTTGGATTTTCCTAATTTTTGTTAAAGTTTTTTGAATACGATCTTCGTCAAAAGGTTTTTGAATATAATCGACAGCATTTAATTGAAAAGCCTGGAGGGCATATTCATCATAGGCTGTTGCAAATACGATCGCTGGAGCGGGGTTAAGGGATTCTATTTGCTTTGCTAAACTCAAACCACTGTCATCACCTAGTTCTATATCCAAAAAAACAAGATCAGGTTGATGCTCTGAAATACCTAACACAGCTTCTTCGATACAATCACTCTCTCCAATAATTTCTACCTGTTTACTTCTAATGAGTAAATATTTTAATTCATCTCTTGCTAAAGGTTCATCATCCACAATATAGGCTCTCAGCATTTTTTATCACCCCTCCTTTATTGTCGAATGGAATGGAAATGGTCATGCTTGTTCCAAGATTCACTTCACTTTTAATCGTAAAACTTGCATGACCATTGTAAATTCCTTTAAGCCGCTCATTTATATTAAATACAGCCATGCCATTTCCTTTTTGGGAAGTCACAACTTGTTTACCAAGCACTTCAATTTTGTCTTCAGGAATTCCCTTACCATTATCTGCAATAATGATGGATATTTGATCGTCTTTCAAAAAAATCCGAATGGTAATTTTCCCTTTTGATTTACTTCCAGGGAAACCATAATGAATTGAATTTTCAACTAAAGGCTGAAGGGTAAAGGGTGGGATTAGGACCTTTTCAAGACCTGGTTCAATTAAAAAATCAATAATGAATTTGTTTGGAAATCGAGTTTGTTCCAAGGATAAATAAGCTTTAACATTTTCTAATTCTTTCTCCAAAGGGATCAGCATCTGTCTAGCTCCTTGAAGATTGCCACGAATAAAAGAACTCAGCTCGATTAGTAGTTTACGAGCCTTATCAGAATCTGTCCGGCACAGTGCTGATATAGTGTTAATACTATTAAATAAAAAGTGGGGATGAATCTGTGCTTGCAAAGCCATGATTTCTGCTTCCTTTAATAGCTTGGTCTGCCGTTCTGCCTCGGCAAGCTCTAATTGTGCAGAAAATAGATTTGCCAGACCCTCTGCTAATTCGCGCTGAACCTTATTAAGCTTACCTTGCTGAGTGTAGTACATTTTCAATGTACCAACAATTTTGTCCTTTACCTTTAGTGGCAGAACAATCGCCCCCTGTAATGGACAATGACTGTGCATACAGAATATCTCTTCCTTCGTTGTAGCCACCGATATTTTTCCGCTTTCAAGTGCACTTATGGTCAATCCAGTCACGGGTTTACCCTTAGGTATATGGTGATCGCTTCCTGCGCCAACATGTGCGAGAACCTGATGATCATCCGTTACAGCAACAGCATCTGCATCTGTCAGCCTCAACATTATTTTTGAAATGGCATTACATGAATAAATGTTTAACCCTTGGCGGAAGTACGGTAGCGTTTGGTCAGCAATTCTAAAAGCTAGGTTGGTTGAATTTGCACGAGTGCGTTCTTCATCACGCATGATTGATTGAATAATAAACATGAATATCAATGTTCCAAGCCCATTGACAGCAATCATTGGAAACCCAATCAACTGAACTAAACTCCATGCTTGTTCAAACGGTTTAGCTGTCACGAGAATGATCAGCATCTGAATGGCTTCCAAAACGATTCCTACCGTAACAGCATATGTAGACGTAATTCTTTTCCCCTGTTGTTTTCTTTTCCTCCCTAAGTAACCAGCAATTATTCCGGCAATGATGGTTGAAATGGCACAAGAAAAAGCGGTAAATCCTCCGAGAGTATAACGGTGGATACCTGCAATTAGCCCGGCACCGATCCCAACCATTGGCCCCCCAAGTAACCCTCCAATGACGACCCCCATTACTCTTGTGTTTGCTAATGCACTCCCGGAATCAATTTCATTATGCCACTCGGCTTGGCTAATGGTATGATCAGAGACTTCTATTCCGGTATAATTACTAATCAACCCGAAAAGACCAAAAAGTAAAATGAGGAAAATTTTCTCATTTGTTTTGTGCTCTCTTTGAACAACTTGTTGAAATGATTTCATTTGGGAAAGTAAATAAGCAACAATTACAATGATTCCTACTTTTTCGAGCATAAATGGAACTAAATTTATCATGTTTACTCTCCCTTTGTTGTCAGCATTAAAAATACTTGTTCTCTTGTTCTACAGCCTTTATGGTCAAATTAAAATTTCCTACCTTCACTAATCGCTCCAATTATTTAAAATATACTTTATTATACAACAATGGTGATAAAGCATTTGTATTTTCACAAAATCTATCATTTTTGAAAATTAAATACCGTTGTGACCAAGTACTTTAAACTGGACATTTTATAGGGAGTTTCGTTTTTGAATTGGCTTGATTTTAAGTAGGAAAGAATAGTGAACCTTTACCATTGTATAAAAAAACAGAGCAATTCACACCGAATCGCTCTGTTTTTATGCACTTTTATACCTACGGTAAGGTCAACATTGAAGAAATTGAGGTAAGCACAATTTATTTATTATTTTTCTAATAATTAGGCAAAATGTGAATGAATCGTATTTTCTACAGTCTTTAACATATCCTTACGAGCTGCATCATCTACGTATGGAACACTACCAAACAACAAATGTTCTACCGGTTCAATTCCCGTAAAATTAAAGATTCCAGTATCAGACGTAACCTTTAGTCCTGCAGTCATACCGATCTGATCATAAATTTCTTTGGGCGTCCCGTGTGTATTGATAATAAGACCTTTTTTACCTTTTAGGAGTTTAATAATGCCTTCTTCACCAGAAGCATAAGCAAATCCGTATGAAAAAACACGATCAACATATCCTTTAATAATAGCAGGAAGACCAGTCCACCAAATAGGATAAATAAAGGTAATTACATCAGCTTCAGCAATATATTCTTGTTCCTTCTTAATGTCCTCAGGCACTTGTCCGTCTCTCATTGCAGCAGTGTCCTCTGCCTTAAGAACAGGTTGAAAATTTATTTCGTATAAATCTCGTACTGTAACTTGATGGCCTTTGCTCTTTAATGCATTCACAGTTGTTTCTAGAATGGCATGATTAAAGCTCCCAGCGTGTGGATGTGAAAATACTATAAGATGTTTCATGACATTACCTCCGTTTTTTAAAAATTACTTATATATAATTCCCATAACATTAGCTTACTAATCACCTTTAGAAGTATAGGGACGGTTCCTTTTGGAAGCGCAAGAACTGTCGCTTGCTTATGAATTCTCTATTCCGCTTCGGCAACAACCGAAAAACGTTCGTTTACATGCTGTGGGGTTTCAATCTCATCAAGAACAGCAATCGCATAATCGGCATAGCTGATATAGCTTTCGCCTTTTGCATTTAGGATCAGTTGGTCTTTTCCTTTTTTGTAAGAACCAGTCCGCAGCCCGCCTGGATTGAAAAAACCTGCAGGGCTGATGTATGTCCATAAAATTCCACTTGTGCTTTGAAGCTCTTCAAGATTTTTGCCCATGTTTGACGCAGTTGGAAAATAGGCTTCAGGAAAGTCTGGGGTTTCTAATACGCGAAGTGTTTTTTCTTCATCTACAAAAAGGCTTCCAGCTCCTCCTACAACAACCAATTTTGTCTGGGGAGCACCTTTAAGTGCTTCAATTAAGACCTTGCCAGCTTCAATGTGCTGATGCTCTTGTCCTGGGGCAGCATTAAATGCATTTACGACCGCATCAAAAGTATTGATATCTTCTGCTTTTAAAGCAAAAATGTCTTTTTCCAAGACTGCAACGTTTTGACCTTGAATTTTGTTTGCATCTCTAACAATGGCTGTAACTTCATGTCCTCTTCCAACAGCTTCTTTAAGAATAAGGCTACCTGCTTTTCCGCTTGCACCAATGATGGCAATTTTCATTTTTCTATTCCTCCAAATTAATTGTTATGATTTTAGTTGTAATCTATTTTATTACCTGTAATAATAATAATTACATGTAACGTGTTTGTCAACACATTACTCGAAATATTTTTTTATTTCATTCGGTATTTTTAAGGTATAATAAACTCGTAACTGGTAATCAAATTAATTACAGGGTCATTACATGAAGGAAATTTTCGGCAGGAATAAGGAAGGTGATTTAAAATGTCCATCAGTAGCCGGTTTGCCGTAGGTATTCATATACTATCTCTGATTGAGATCAATAAAGGCGGAGTAAACTCATCAGAGTATATAGCTGGAAGTGTAAACACAAATCCAGCGGTTATTAGGAAAATAATGGGGATGCTTAAAAATGCAGGGTTAGTAAACGTCCGTCCTGGCATTGCAGGAGCACAACTAGCGAAAGATTTATCTGAAATTACATTACTTGACGTATATAAAGCGGTTGATGTTGTCCACGAGCAAGAGTTGTTTAGCGTCCATGATAAACCAAATCCAGCTTGTCCTGTGGGCCGGAACATTCAAGATACAATTGTTCCACTCCTTTCAATTGCTCAACTAGCACTAGAAAAGTCTTTGGGGAATGTAACCATTGAGGATGTTGTAAAGGATATTGTAGAAAAAGAGAAATTAAACGTCAAAGAATTTAGTGAAGAGGGATAGCCATGCTGCTATCTCTTTTAATTTTCAGGTTCCATTTTTTAATGAACCTTCTTTAAGAAAACTACCTAAGTGCCCCTTACGAACTTGTTTTGATTACATATACTATAAGAAATTCTTCATCAAGGAGTGAACAAATGTCTTCTTACTTAATATCAAATGTAAGAGTAGTCTTGGCTCACACGGTACAAGCAATACGATTTTCCAAGAGTGCCTTAGGCCTTTTCCAAAAATTGTCCTCATTCCCTTTACCACCCAATCCAATTAAAGAAATATACTTCCAAGATACAATTGATAGTCTCACGGAGGCTTACCTTGACATTAAAGCTTTACTTTTCGATATTGAATATCCAATCGACCCTAGCTATCCTAGTACCCCTTTAGTTCCCCCAATCCAAGATAACCAAATACTTATAAAACTAACCAACGATAGAGCAGCAAAAGTACTAGATAGTACTAACCATGCCATAACCTACATTGACCAAGCTATATTGCTAAGTGGTGATAATGATCCACTCCGTGGCAAGCTCGATTTCATTAGATTTGATTTAGTAGCAGCACGAGACGCACTAGTTGCAGGTTATAACGCTCCAAATTTTTTAGTGGATTAGAACAAATTCTAAGTAAGACTTAAGTCGTAGAAGAAATTAGGTCTCTACAAAACTAGAAAAATATGTAATATTTAGGAAGGACAACAAATAAAAGTGGTGTTCGTGAAAAAAGTTCAATAAACAAAATTATTATTCTTTAGCCTTTTAAGGTGAAAGCGGCTCGTTCGGAGGTGATAAGGACCAGGCACTATATTTCAGAGATGTAAATTTTGTTAAATTTCCAAAATTTACTAATGGCTACCCTTTTATTTATGATATGCTTTTTCACGATCTTATTCGTTTTCAGGGAGGGAATGTTAAATGTCAATTTTCACCAAATGGGCTTTTAAAAACAAAGCCGCAGTATCATTAATGACTATATTAATATTAGTCATTGGTGTAGTCAGTTACTTCCGATTACCAATGGAGTTCTTACCTTCAGCCGATAATCCGCAAGTAACGATTATTACGATGGGTCAAGGTACAGACTCCAAATCAATGGAAACCGATGTGACGACACCAATAGAAAGAGCGGTTACTGGAGTCAAAGGTAAGAAATCACTCTATTCCTCAACTGGAGATGGCTTTTCAAAAGTAGACCTATTCTTTGAATCAGGTTCTGATATGAAGCAAGCAAAACAAGATGTCCAAGAGGCATTATCCAATGTGGCATTTCCATCATACATATCAAAGCCAATTGTTTCTCAACTAAATACCTCGATGATTCCAATATCAAATATCGCTGTAACTTTTGAAAACGGGCTGACAACTAATAATATGGAGTTTGTAAAAAACAAAATTGAACCCCTATACAAAGACATTAAAGGTGTAGCCAGAGTCGATACTTACGGAATTGCAGATACAGTCATTTCTGTTAAAATCGATAACGCCAAATTAGCAGAAAAACAGGTATCCCTTCAATCTGTTATGGGCGTTCTTCAAGGACAAAACACCACCGTGGCCATCGGAGAAAAGATTATAGATGGAAAAACAAGTAATATTAAGGTAATTGGTGACTTATCAAGCATTGACAAACTAAAAAGCTTACCAGTTGCACCAAATGTAACTCTAGAGGACATATCATCAATTGAAGGGGCAAAACAGTCCAATTTTATTAATCGTTTTAACGGAAACGAAGCCTTGAGCATTAGCATTACGAAGGACAGTCATTCAAATGCAGTGACGATTAGTAAAGAAATCGAAAAAGTCACTAAGGATATTAACAAAAAGTATGATAATCAGGAATCAACCATTTACGTTGCCTCTGCTGATATGGTTAAGACCTCAGTACAAACGATGATGAAAGAGGTCCTTCTTGGTGCATTATTTGCAACGATTGTAATTATGATCTTTTTACGTAACATCCGAACAACTTTTATAACAATTGTTTCCATTCCATTGTCACTTTGCATTACCTTATTCCTGTTATCCTTGTCTGGAGTGACCTTAAATATTTTAACACTCGGTGGTGTCGCTGTAGCAGTCGGGCGTCTGGTCGATGACAGTATCGTCGTCATTGAAAATATATACCGCAGAATGCAAACAGAAAAATTCTCTGCCAAAATGGTCATTGATGCAACGAAACAAGTGGGTACAGCGATAACGGCCTCTACCATATCAACTGTTGCCGTTTTCTTACCAATGAGCTTATTAAATGGAGGACTTCAAGAATTCCTGTTACCATTTGCCCTTACCGTTACTTATTCCTTGCTGGCTTCCCTCCTCGTCGCATTAACTGTTGTTCCTTTAATGAGTTCGGGATTATTGAAAAACACTAAGCTTCCTGACCATAAGCCTGCGGAGCGTTTTCCAAAGCTAGTCACTTGGTCTCTTAACCATAAATGGTTGGTATTCTCTATTTCTTTATTGCTTTTTATCGGATCCATCGGTGCTTATTTTGTCATACCAAAAGGTGCAGTTGACAATTCTTCTGCTGACTATGTGGTAGCCACGTTAAGTTATCCAAATGAAACACCAATCGAAACGGTAAAGGAAAAAACAATCGAACTTGAAAAATCAGTCCGTCAAATGGACGAAGTAAAATATGTTTTTTCCCAAGCAGGCTCTTCAGCTGATTTTGCTCAGTTTGGCCAAATCAGTTCTCCAACTGAGGCAACCTTCAGTATTTTATTAAAAGATAAAAATGACACGGATAAAATAATGAAAGAAATAGAAAAGAAAAAGAATTTGTATTCCGATGCAGTATTAAAAGTAGCCACTGCTTCATTTATGATGGGCGGTTCAGGTACAAATGTGACAATTGATGTCATAGGAGAAAATACTGGTAATCTTGAAAAAGTGGCGAAAAACATTAAAGAAAAGGTAAAAGATATTGATGGTGTTAAGAAGGTAGCAACTAATCAAGATGAAAAGAAAACCGTCTATTCTCTAACCGTTGATCCCACTAAAGGAAATACAGAGCAAATTGCTCAACAGCTTGGTGTCATGTTAAATACAACACCGCTTGGAACCATTAATCTTAATGAAAAACAAACAAAAGTCGTTTTAGAACCACTACTTAATACGGAAACACCTGAGGATTTGAAAAATATTCCGATTATGACCGAAAGTGGTATGGTGCCATTATCTGAAGTAGCATCAATTCAAAAGAATGAGAGCTCAACCAATCAATTCCATAAAGATGGCCAAACGTATCTGCAAGTTACAGCAACAGTAGATCCTGCTAAGCTGTCAGAAATTTCAACTAAGATTAACTTGGAAATCTTCGGTGATAAAAAAGATAATAAAGGTTTGGACCTTCCGAAAGATGTTGACGTCCTAGTAGGTGGAGCCAGTACTCAGCAAACTGATGACTTTACTGATCTTTTCCTAACGATGCTTGTATCAATTGGAATTGTATTTTTAATAATGGTCATCACATTTAAATCAATAAAAGCGCCGATCGCCATTTTGTGCTCCCTCCCACTTGCTGCCATTGGGGCCATTTTAGGGATCCTTATCAGCAGGATTTCTGTCGATATAACTGCGCTTCTTGGTGCTTTAATGCTAATTGGAATTGTAGTCACAAATGCGATTGTTCTGCTCGATCGTGTTAGACGAAACGAAGAAAACATGAGTATCCGTGAAGCACTCGTTGAAGCAACGGCTACAAGAATGAGACCAATCTTGATGACGGCAGTCGCAACAATTTGCGCTATGCTTCCCCTCTTGTTTAAAGAAACACAGACAGGAAGCCTTGTCTCACAAAGTTTAGCTATTGTCGTAATTGGAGGACTTGCTCTCGCCACACTCTTGACCTTAATCGTCATTCCTTGTATCTATGAATTGTTGTATTTCAAAAAATCAAGAAAACAAAGAATGGTCCAAACAACGGAAAATGATCTTCAAATGTAAAAAGGCTTCAGGCCCCTTAAAATTTAAAAGGGCCTGAAGTTTTTTTCTGATCATTTTGAATTACAATTCGGATTAAAGATTTGTTGTCTTAATATTTATTCGCAAAATTAGGACGTGACACTAGGGGACGGTTCGAGACCGGTGAAAAACTAGATAACGCTTCTTCTTTACGGTTGTATTCCCTTGACTGCACTGCCATTCATCGGAATCTTTGTTGTAGGTATATTCACTTTCATCAAGCCTGAAATACAACTGAACTAACCGGTATGTAAGCACTCGCGTTTATTTCTTCTATATCATCCGACTCTTGGGCCTTCATCATTCAAAGAGCATATACTTTTTTGATTGATGAGCTTAGGGTCTTCAAGTATTTCTCTTGCATTTTGAATGATTTCATCCGTTTTTTGCTCTTTATCGGAGGCCTGCTTTTCTACTTAATCCAAGACGGACTCTAAATAGTTTTTCATAACTGCTTTCGCTTCATGATGGTCTGGAATTTCCTGATAGTCTGGTACCTCAGGTACATTTTCTACCGGTTACTCTGCTTCTTCTTCGAATGCTTTAATAATCTTTCTTGCTAAATGTTTCATTAATCGTTCGGGGGTTTCCTTTTTTGTGTTTGCTTCTATATGGGTTGCGTCCACACTTACACTCTGCCCATCAAGGATCCATTTCTCTACACATTGTCTTACAATTTCTGTGATGATATCATCGAGTGAGGATTCTCCAAGACGTTGCGTCCGGAATTTGGTAGGAAAAGTAGCTTGCACATCATTTCTGGTTCTTTTGCAGACATCCAAAATGTTTACGTAACTGTTTTTCCAGTAATTCATTAATAAAGCTGAAATCCACTTCTGTTAAAATCTTCTTTAGTATATGGTTTTTTGGAATTTTATCCTATAATATGGAGTGAAAACTTGTTTGCTTTGGCTCAAGTCGAAGCATACAGCCCCCCCCTTAATGGTTGGTATTTGGTCGTACCTTTTATACCATTTTCGGGGGTTTTTTTGTGGTTAAATCCAGTAATATCTGGGCTTTGAACCCTTTTAATATTTTTTAGAACACTGAATGGTGTCCCTTATTTATTGTGATTATTAATGAGACTTTTTCACTGATCTCGAACCCCCCATATATGTCCAAAAAGCAAAATAGTTTAATAACTCTTGTTGATTAAATAATTAATAGAGATAATGATGATGTGTGAAAGGTTTATCAATAAAATAGGATCCAAACGGAATTATTCTCATCGAGGGCAGGCGAAAAGATGAAAAAACAATTTCTTGTTTATATTGTTATTGCCATTACTTTTCTAATGTTATATGCAAACTCTATTTTGCTAAAGGATTATAATATTAATTTGTTTCAATATTTATATTACTCCCAAGACTTTACCGATGAAGAAAAAGAATGGATCAAAGAAAATAGCCCTATTATATATGGGGCTGATGAGAGCTCACCTCCCCTTCGTTTTGTTGACAGTGATACGTATCAATTTAAAGGTGTTGTGATCGATTACTTAAACTCATTATCATTGCAGTTGGGAGAAGAAATTAAATTCGTCCCATATGTTTGGTCAGAGGCGTTACAAAAACTAGAGAATAATGAAACGGATCTAGCAGACCTTTTTATCAGTAAAGAGCGGTCAGAGAAATTTATCTTTTCCATTCCAATTTATAAACTAAAAGGCTCATTACTCTACCCAAATTCAGGAAAACCAATCAAACAATTAAGTGACTTGAACGGTAAAAGAGTTACACTTTCTAAAGGAGATTATGCAGAGGACTACCTGAGAGAAAATCAAGTGGATGTAAAATTTGTTTATGTACATAACGTTTCTGAAGGCATTGAAGCAGTTTATAACGGTAAAGCTGATGTTTTAGTTGGAGATGAGCCAGTCTTAGCTTATTATTTAGACTTATTCCAACACTCCAACAGTCTGCTGCTGGCTGACTTTGCCTTATATGAAGAAAATGTTGTTTTAGCAACGAGTAAAAAAAACACCGAATTGATTCATATTGTAAACAAAGGAATCTTGCAGGTTGAAAAGGGAAATGCGGTTAAAAAGATTCAAGAAAAATGGACTGGTATTACCACTCCCGTCAGTTCAAAAAAAGGACTTCATCGCCCTTCCTTTATACTGACCGTCTCTGTCACCTTATTTTTTTTAGTCATAAGTGCTTTAAATACGATTATTAGAAGCTTAAAACATGACGTCATCAAACGGAGCGAGGAATTATACCAGAGTAAAATGGATTTGGAATATGTTTTTGAAAGTATTCCCGAAATGATGCTAATTGTTGACGAAAAATATAAAATAATTCGGGCAAATAATCTATTGTTAAAATTTATCAATTTGCCCATAAAACAATTAATGGGTAAAACTCTTTATGAATTGAACGAGTTTAGCTTTTTTAAACCGACAAAAGGAATTTTTGATGATGTTTTAGAAACAGGAAATTCGGCGGAAATGGATTTAGAGTATCTTGAACGTATCTACCATGTTGCCTGTTACCCGATGAAATACAGTCTTGAGGAAAAGAAAAATGTGATTATTTCCATGAAAGACTCTACTTTTCAAAGATTAAATGAACAACAATTGCTTCAGGTAAATAAAATGGCAGCTATTGGTGAATTAGCTGCAGGGGTTGCTCATGAAATCCGCAATCCCTTAGGAATTATTCGTTCCTATGTTTATTTAATAAAAGATCAAAATGGAGTAAATTTCAACGATAGTCAGTATCAGAAAGCAATTTCTTCAATTGAAAAATCAGTTGATCGTGCAAAAAAAATCATTGATAACTTACTGAATTTCTCCCGAATTTCCAATGATGTTGACGAAAAAATCCCATTAAAGGGATTTCTTAAAGAACTACTGGACTTAGAAGAAGAAAAGATGAAAAAAAACAATATTGAGTGCCTTATTGATTGTCCAAGTGATTTATCAATTGTTACCAAGAAAGAGAGTCTCAAACATATATTAATGAATTTGATTATTAATGCAATCGATGCCATGGAACAAGGAGGGAAATTGACTATCTCTTGTAATCAGACTGAATACTTTTTGAGTATTCAAGTTCATGATACAGGAATAGGGATTTCTGAAGAAGTGATTGATTCAATCTTTAATCCTTTTTTTACAACCAAACCGCCTAATCAAGGGACTGGCTTGGGTCTGTATATCACATATAATGAAGTTCAAAAGCTTGGCGGGAGAATTACTGTTAAGTCCACACCTAATCTAGGAACCACTTTTGAAATAAAAATATAATTAAGGAAGGATCTATTTATGAAATACTCTAACTTTAAAATCTTAATTGTTGATGATGAGGAAGAATATTTAGAAGTTCTTTCCTTAATACTTCATTCAAAAGGCTATAAGATTGAAACGGCATTTTCAGGAAAAGAAGCATTAGAATTATTAATGAAGAAACACTTTGATTTGGTATTGTCTGATTTAATTATGGATAAAATGACCGGGATGGAATTATTAAAGAAAATTAAATCATTAAATATACCCGTAGATTTTATCATGGTAACGGGCTACGGTTCTATCAACAATGCAGTAGAGGCTATTAAGAACGGAGCTTTCAGTTACTTTATAAAAGGAGCAGATCCTCAAGAACTGGTTGATGAGATTACAAAATTGGCTACTATTAAAAGTGTCCCTAAAATAAACGAAATGGATTTTAACCAGCCGCTATTAACAACAAGAAACACGGGAGTGCAAAATGTTCT
The DNA here is from genome assembly GCF_000242895.2 of Bacillus sp. 1NLA3E. Lineage (NCBI taxonomy): Bacteria > Bacillati > Bacillota > Bacilli > Caryophanales > Bacillaceae > Bacillus > Bacillus sp. 1NLA3E. Next base: position 2,141,455 of record NC_021171.1, on the reverse strand, counting down.
TTCCATCTTAAACAAAGTATCAGGCACAGATATATCCATCCTATTGACAGGAGAATCGGGTGTAGGAAAAGAAGTCTATGCCAAATACATCCATGATTACAGTCAGCGAAAAACAAATCCATTTGTGCCAGTTAACTGTGCAGCCCTTTCAAGTAGTCTCTTAGAATCAGAGTTATTTGGCCATGAAAAAGGGGCATATACCGGGGCTGGTGAAAGAAGGATTGGTCGCTTTGAAGAAGCCAACAAAGGTACTCTTTTTCTAGATGAAATCGGGGAAATTAATAATGATATTCAAGTTAAATTATTAAGAGTATTAGAAGGAAGGACGATTGAGCGTGTCGGAAGCAATGGTGAAATTCCAGTCGACATTCGTTTAATTACTGCAACAAACAAAAATTTAGCCACCGGAATCCAAACAGGAGATTTCCGTAAAGACCTGTTTTATAGAATTAATGCCATTAGTGTGGAAATTCCCCCACTTCGTTTTCGTAATGAAGATATTCTTCCCTTCTTTGATTATTTTGTTAATAAATTTCAACAAAAGTATCAAAAATCAATTAATGGCGTAGAAGATTCTATTAAACAATTTCTGAAAAATTATAAATTTCCTGGTAACATTAGAGAATTGAGAAATATAGTTGAGCGACTTGTGATTTTATCCGATAACGGTCTTTTAAGAGGTGAAGACTTGCCGGAAACCTTTATGAGTGAGGTTGAATCAGCCATTGCTATTGATAAATCGCCTGGAAGTCAATCGTTGAAGGAATTACGGAAGGAAGTAGAGAAAAATTACATCACTTTAGTATTAGAAACCTACAACTCTGATTTATTCAAAACTGCCGAACATTTGGATATCACTAAACGTCAGCTTTTTAATAAAATTAAAGAATTTGGTATTAAATATTAAACTTTTGAATGAAGACAAAAAAATATGGATGTAAAAATGAAATAAATTTCTTTCAATGAAGGAAATTTATTTCATTTTTTTATTTTTTATACATTTTCCTTTTAATGGGTCGCCCCTTCCCCTTTGCTACCAACCTTGGTATTCCTCAATTCCACCTCGGAATCTAGTCATTTTTGCTTCATTTTTTAAAGTTGGCATGATTCTTGCATCTTACATAAATGAATAAATAAAAAGGGAGGAATTATCAATGGAGGAAATGATCAAGTCTGGTAGCTATGTGCAAATTTACAAAATTGAATTAAAACCAGAAGAAAGGACCGGGAAATTACCTGATGATACGAAACAAGTTCCGTTAGAGCTTTGGGTTAAGGGCTTTTTACAAAAAGACGCCAAAATGAATGATCAAGTTGCAATTAAAACCATTACGGGACGGATTGAGGAAGGCACTTTAGTAGCAGTAAATCCTGCCTTTAACTTTGGCTTCGGTGAAACTTATGTACCTGAACTTCTTCAAGTGGGAATCCAAGTCAGAAAAATTGTGAAAGGAGAATAAAAGATGGAACGTGATAACAGTTATAAAGCGGTAATGGCGCGTGATAATGACATTATGAAGCAAGCATTGGGTATGGATTACAAGAAATATGAATCTGGTGGCATTGCTTTTGATTATGATGGGTTAATGGATGATGTCGGCTTCAGTTTGGAAGAAATTATTGAAATTCAAAGAGCTACTGGCGTTGGTAATACTCCGTTAATTGAATTAAAAAATCTAACAGAATTAGCAAGGGAAATTTCGCCAGAAGGTAAGGGTGCAAGAATTTTTGTAAAAGATGAACAGTGCAACCCTTCCGGAAGTTTTAAGGACAGAAGAGCTTCTGTTTCTACTTATATTGCAAAAAAGCATGGCTATAAAGGGATTGCAGCTGCAACAAGCGGAAATTACGGAGCAGCCGTTGCTTCTCAAGCAGCTATGCATAATCTGCCCTGTATTATTGTCCAAGAATGCTATGACTCAAGAAAAATCGGTCAGCCTGAAATTTTAGAAAAACAAAGAAAATGTGAATCTTATGGAGCTGAAGTTGTTCAATTAACCGTAGGACCTGAACTATTTTACACCTATTTACGGATTTTGGAGGATACGGGATATTTTAATGCTTCTTTATATTCCAATTATGGGATTGCTGGTGTTGAAACTTTAGGTTATGAAATTATTCAACAATGTCGTGAAATGATTGGACGAGAGCCTGACGTGATTATTGCTACGAATGCAGGCGGCGGTAATCTTACCGGAACGGCTCGGGGTGTGAGAAAGGCTGGGGCAGAAAATACGCTAATCTATGGTGCTAGCGTAGATTTAGCCGGTTTATCAATGGCATCTGACCGTGATTTTAACAAAAAATCCTTTACCACTGGTCATACTGGTTTTGGTATGCCTTATGCTACCGATCCAGACCATTCAGATGTACCAAGAAGTGCGGCAAGACCTTTGAAGTATATGGATGATTATCTGTTAATAAAACAAGGCGAAGTATTTTATATAACTGAAACCTTAGCTCAACTAGAAGGCATGGAAAGAGGTCCAGCTGGTAATACTTCTTTAACTGCTGCATTTGCTTTAGCACAAACACTGGATAAAGACAAAATTATCGTGGTCCAGGAAACAGAATACACCGGCGCGGGAAAATCCCCTCAACCCCAGTTAAGCTTCGCTCAACAAAATGGGATTGAAGTTAAATTTGGTGATTCTGAAGAAGATATCCCTGGGAAAAGCATTATTTTACCTGACCATCCGTCTAGAATCAAAGTACGTCATGCTGATTTAGATAAAATGAAAAAATCATATATCAGAAAAGCTGCGCAGCATGTTAACGCTACTTCAGCTTCCGAGGCAGATATTGAATATTTAATGTCAGAAACGAGAAAAGATCGTGAATTCGTGGTGAGCACACTCAAGGAAAACAATATTGAAATAAAAATTTAATGATAAGGATTGATTTTGATGACTACTAATCAAACATCAAATAACAATACATTAAAAAAATCTATTGGACTGATTGAGGCTACCTTATTAGTTGTAGGGATTGTAATTGGTAGTGGTATCTTTTATAAACCAACAGCGGTAATGAACGCATTGCCAGGTCCCGGAATGTCACTTTTGGTTTGGGTGATTGGTGGAGTTTTAACCTTAGCTGGAGCTCTTACTATGGCTGAAATAGGATCAGCAATTCCGAAAACAGGCGGATTGTATGCTTACTTGAAGGAATTATTCGGAGACCGTTGGGCGTTCTTGTTCGGATGGGTTCAAGTCTTAGTTTATTATCCAGGGTTATCAGCTGCATTAGCTGTAATCTTGGCTACCCAAACTACCAGTTTTATTTCGATGACTGCCATGCAGCAAAAATTATTGGCCGCTTTCTACATGATCTTTATAATGTTTATTAATATTCTTTCGACCAAATTTGCTACAAAATTCTCTTCAGTCTTTACAATCGGAAAATTACTTCCAATCATCGCCATTATTATTGCAGGAATTATCATGGGAGAACAGCATACCTTCTCTCCTTTCCTGCCTGAAGCAAGCGCAAATATTAATATGGGTTCTGGATTTAGCGCTGCTTTACTTGGAGTATTATTTGGCTACGAAGGCTGGATTGCTGTTTCCAATCTTTCAGGGGAGTTAAAGAATCCTCGAAAAGATTATCCTAAAGCAATTTTCTTTGGAATCATGATTATCACGATCGCCTATATCGGCGTGAACATCGGAATCTATAATACTATGAGCATGGAAGGAATCATGAATTCTGAAAAAATCGCTTCCGATACGGCAGTTGTATTATTCGGTTCTATCGGGGAAAAAATAATTGCAGCTGGAATTCTAGTTTCAATCATCGGTTGTTTATCCGGTTTCCTAATGTCTTCTGGCCGGATTCCTTATGCAATGGCTGAAGAAAATATGATTCCTTTCAAGAATTTCTTTGGCAAAGTAGATAAACGTAGCAATACACCTATTAATTCTATCGTGTTTATCACAATACTAGCCATACTATATATCTTCTCAGGAACTTACGATACCTTAACCAATTTATCCGTTTTTGTAACTTGGTTGTTCTTAATTATTGGTATGGCTGGTATCTTCGTTATGAGAACGAAAAGACCTGATTTAATGGAAAATAGTAAGTACCGTGTTCCTTTATATCCTATTACACCAATCATCGGGATAGGTGGTGCCTTATATGTTGTAGCAAGTACACTAATCAGCGGTGCAACAATGGCCATCTTCGGAGTTGGCGTAACCCTTTTAGGTATACCAATCTTTGAATATCTCAAACGGAGAAGTGTGTAGGAGTTCAGGGACGGTTCTTAAAGGGTTCAATCGGAGGTTTTGCGCGAAAAAAGGCACGACTAGTGATAAATTGCTAGCTGTGCCTTTTTTCTATCTGTAGGAAGAGATCTGTGCTTTCTTCATTCGAAAATTTCGCGAGAATTGCCCAATAAATTTCCCCTTAGATTAATAGTTCATTATGTTATGAAGTGCTTTTGCATTTGAGCAAAACTTCCGAATCCGCTCTTTAAGAACCGTCCCTCGCTTCAGAATGAAAAGGACACGTTATCACATGATCATCAACTATCCCAACTGCTTGTAAATAGGAATAAATAATCACAGGTCCAACAAATTTAAACCCACGTTTTTTCATGTCTTTACTGATTATCTCTGATAAATCATTGCGCGTGGGCATTTGCCCCACAGAGTCCCAATGATTTATTTTCCGCTCGTGGTCAGTGAAATGCCATACATAAGTTGCAAGACTTCCAAACTCTTCCTGTACTTTCTGGGTTGCAATTGCGTTAGACCGTACTGCATTTATTTTTAAGCGATGACGTACTACTTCACCTGTTATAGCAATTTGCTCCAGTTCCGCATCCGTCAATACTGCACATGTGCTTATATCAAACTGGTGAAAGGCTTTACGATAGCCTTCTCTTTTTTTTAAGATGGTAAGCCAAGATAGCCCTGCTTGTGCACCTTCAAGATTCAACATTTCAAACAAATATGTGTCATCATGATTCGGTACGCACCATTCTTTATCGTGATAATCTTTCATAACTGGATCTGATTGTGCCCAGGAACAAACATTTAATGAATTTGCCATTTTATTAATCACCTTTTATTATTAATATTTTTAATCACCTGTTGATTTAGAAAAACTTGGGTCATACTATTATTATATCAATAAGATTTATCTAACTGCAATTTTTGCAGAACGTTCGTTCTAAACTTTCGCTATAGATGGTTTAAGTGTTTACATAATATAATTATCGTAAAGGAGTGTCCGACATGGATACAAAAAGAAAAGTAGTCCTATTTATTGCAGCAAGCTTAGACGGTTACATTGCTAGAGAAAACGGGAGTCTTGACTGGCTCGACGTAATTGAAGGCAAAGGAGACAACGGCTTTACGGAATTTTATCAAACCATTGACACAATGATTATGGGAAATGCCACATATGACCACTTAATGACATTAGTAAATAAATTTCCGCATTCCGATAAAACCTGTTTTGTTTTTTCTCGTTCTGAAAAAAGACAGGCTCCACACGTCGAGTTTGTAAATAATCATGTAATTGATTTCACCAAAAACTTAAAAATGCAAGCTGGTTCAAACATTTGGCTTGTTGGTGGTGGGGATTTATTAGACACATTCATAAAAGAGAAATTAGTCGACGAAATAATTCTAACCCTGTCCCCCATCGTACTTGGCTCAGGCATCCCACTATTCAAACAAAATAACCCAGAATTAAAATTAGTGCTAAAGGAACAAAAGCAATTTGGACAATTCGTCCAACTACATTATTTGGCTAAATAGCTGAAAAAGTTCAAAGGATTTTTACAATACCAGCAATGATTGACGGGAACCCGAGGTATTGCTAAACTTATTCTGACATAATATTTAAAGATTGAGAGATTTGACTCTTATTTCTTTAAAAACATATTTTCAAAGGAGTAGTACATAATGAAGAGAATCGTAACACTTAGCACTCGCAAATTAGTTGATACCGTAAAACACGGTGGATGTGGCGCATGCCAGACATCTTGCCAGTCAGCCTGCAAAACTTCTTGCGGAGTAGCAAATCAGAAATGTGAAAACACATTGAATCACTAAGAAACAAGAAATTCACCGCCCAACTGTGATCAGATGGGCGGCAATTTTTTGTTGAGAAGGAGCTTGATTATTAATTATGATACATCAATATAAATTAAACGGTTACAACATCGTGCTCGACACATACAGTGGAGGCGTGCATGTTGTCGATGACCTCGCCTATGAAATCATCGCGTATTACGAGAATACTCCTGTGGAAAAAATCGTGACAGTGATGATGGAAAAATACCAAAATGATTCCAGCATTTCCGAGAAGGAAATTCGAGAAACCATCGCAGCAGTTGAGGAGCTTAAAAATGATGGGCAGCTCTTTACTGAAGATGAGTTTAAAAATCTATCAATTGATTTAAAAAAGCGCCAGACTCATCTAAAAGCACTCTGCTTTAATGTTGCCCATACCTGTAACTTATCATGTGAATACTGCTTTGCCAGCCAAGGAAAATACAATGGCGACAGAGCCATCATGACCTTCGAAGTTGGAAAAAGAGCAATCGATTACCTATTGGAAAACTCCGGCCATCACCGAAACCTCGATATCGACTTCTTCGGTGGAGAACCACTTATGGCCTGGAACGTTGTCAAGCAAATTGTCGCATACGCAAGAAGCAAAGAAACAGAGTACAAAAAGACTTTCCGCTTCACCTTCACAACAAATGGCATGCTCCTTAACGATGAGGTCACCGAATTCTTAAATAAGGAAATGTACAATGTCGTATTAAGTCTTGATGGTAGAAAAGAGGTCCATGACCGCCTTCGCAAAACGGTTAATGGTAAGGGGAGCTACGACCATATCGTTCCAAAGTTCCAGGAATTCGTCGAAAAGCGTGGGGACAAAGAATATTATGTACGTGGAACCTATACCCATAACAATGTTGACTTCACTAATGACATTTTTCACATTGCTGACCTTGGTTTCGATAAACTCTCGATGGAGCCGGTTATCTGTGACCCTCGGGAACCATATGCGCTCACTGAGAAAGACCTCCCTGAGATTTATAATCAGTATGAGATACTCGCAAACGAAATGATCAAACGCGAGGAAAACGGCAATGGCTTTACCTTCTACCATTACATGCTTGACCTTTCTGAAGGCCCTTGCATTCAAAAAAGACTAAACGGTTGCGGCTCAGGAACCGAATATCTTGCTGTCACACCATGGGGCGAGCTCTTCCCATGCCATCAGTTTGTCGGGGATCAAGAATACAGCATGGGAAACATTTGGGATGGAATCACCAAACCAGAGACACAATGTCAATTTAAAGAGAACAACTGCTACTCGAAACCAGAATGCCAGGATTGCTGGGCAAAGCTCTACTGCAGTGGGGGCTGCCCTGCCAACGCGCTCCATGCAACCGGCTCCCTCAACGGGACTTACGACTTTAGTTGTGACATCTTCCGTAAGAGAATTGAATGTTCGATGATGGTAAAAGTTGCAGAATCAATTAGAGCAATGGAAAAGGAAGAACAACCAGACATAATATAACAATATGCTAATATGGCCTAAGTGAGAAAGTCAGCAATACTTTTCAAGCTCAGCCACTTATTAGAGCAACGACTGAAAAATAGCCGTTGCTCTTTTTCGTTAAGAAAGTAAAGGTTGCAAGACTGACTAGCATATATCCTGAAAGTCGAGCATATATCCTAGCAGTCGAGCATATATTTCGAAAGTCGAGCATATATCTAAAATAAAGATAACCTTTATACAAGTAACGTGTTTTTATGATGAATAATCTAATAAAAATGAAAATTTTTTAAGCTTTTTTTATTCCTAAAACGTTTTTTTAACCGATTTTTGTGTTTATTTAACTAAAAATAGAAAAATGGAGGCTGAGCAAAAGTCAGATTTTTGCTCAACCTCTTTTTACATTACTTTTTCGAAAAGTCCTAATAAACTACATAGGCTATTTTAGATTATCCCACTGAAAATATATCATTGATCACTTTTTCCGTACTTTCATCTGCTAAAAGAAGAATATAATCATTTGGTTCAATAACGGTATCTCCCCGAGGAATGATGACCTCATCCTCCTTACGTAAAATGGCGATTAAGACACAATTAGAAGGAATATTAAGTTCTTTTATTGCCTTTGAAACCGCGTTTGATTTGGAATTAACGGTAACCTTAGCAATCGACAAGCTGCCACGATTTAATTTCATTAAAGTTGATATATTCTCCATATCCATCTCTTCAACTACCATTTGTGCGATTAATTCTGATTGATTGATAGCCACATCAACCCCCATATTACTATCATATAGCCATGCATTACGGGGATTGTTTACCCGTGCTACCACCCGAGGGATAGCAAATTCGAACTTACCGATTGTAGCAGCTACTAGATTTACTTCATCACTGCCAGTCACAGCTACTAATACATCGGCAGATTCAATTCCTGCCAGTTCCAAAGTGGTTGGGTCAGTACCACTGCCCAAAATAGCGATATCTTCAGAAAAATCCTTTTTTAATTTTTCAAAAAGTAATTCTCGGTTTTCAATAATTTTAATGTTGATATCATTTTCTAACAATAAGTGTCCGATATGAGATCCTGCTTGACCTCCACCGATTATAATGACATGCATGGTATTCTCCCCCTATTCTAAACCTAACATTGCCTTTAACTTACTGATGGCAGATGTGGCGACTACAATATAAAGGACATCATGTGCTTCTAAAATGGTTCCAGATACCGGGATAAAAGCATTATTTTCACGGGCAATTGTGACTACTTTTATTTCCCCGACACTTCCTAACTCCCGTACAGCATGACCAATTAGCAAAGGTGGTGTTTCAATTCTTATCATTTCGACATTCCCATTTTCCGGTACCCAAACATTATCTAATTGGTTATAGCTTAATAATTCGGTTACCCTTTGAATTCCCCACATGATAGGTGATATGGTTTGAATCCCAAAACTTTGATAAATATCTGCTTTCCTCGGATCGTATATACGGGCAATGACACGAGGGACACCATATTCATTTTTTGCAATACGGGCTAATAGTGCATTTGTTTCATCGCTATCTGTACAGGTAACGACTGCATCAGCCCTATTAATATTAGCAGCTTCTAAGACTTCCTTATCAATTCCAAATCCGACAATGGTTTGACCCGAAAAACCACTAGGTACTTTCTTAAAAGAATCTTCTTGCCGATCTATTATCGTTACTTCATGTCCCTTTTCTTGCAGTTTCATAGCTAAACCAGACCCCATATGGCTACATCCAACAATAATATCTTTCATGTTTTTTCACTCTTTTCCACTTTTTTATGGTTTCACTTGTGTTTGAGCTAACCTTCTGGAAAAAGCTTTTCGTATTTCTTCAAAAGCTAAGACAATCGGTGGAATACAGAATAGGAAGAGCCAACTTTTCATTCCTATTGGTGCTGTACCAAATGCTACTTGTAATGCAGGAACATACATAATCAATACGAGAAAAAGTACTTGTAAACTAATTCCAATGTTAATGGTTCGATTTTTCCAAAGTCCTTTTTTAAAAATAGATTGATTTTCAGTACGACAATTCATTACGGCAGCAATTTGACTGAAAACAATCGCTGATAGGGTCATCGTAGTAGCTACATTATAAATGTTGCTACCTACTGGAGCCCATCCATGTGCTGAATATCCATTGATATAGTTGACGAAGAAATAGGAAAACATCGAGGCAATAGATGCAAGGACACCATACCAACAGAAGGCTTTTAAAATAATCTTTTTATTCAATAAAGACTCATGCAAGTTTCTCGGAGGTTTGCTCATAGTCCCTTTCTCCGGTTCCTCGGAGCCTAATCCTAATCCGGGAACTAAATCTGTACCTAAGTCTATGAATAAAATTTGCATAATTGTTAATGGCAAAGGTATAATCCCTTTTGAAAACAAGAAAAACACAGATGGAACAGCTTCAGCCATATTGCTATTTAATATATATAGTAAAAATTTCCGAATATTGTTATATACCGCACGGCCTTGTTCAACCGCATTCACAATAGACGCAAAATTATCATCAGTTAATATCATATCGGCTGCTTCTTTTGCAACATCCGTACCAGATATCCCCATCGCGACACCAATGTCTGCTTTCTTTAAAGCTGGCGCATCATTGACACCATCACCGGTAACAGCAACAATTTCTCCCATTTGTTGCAAATTATCCACCACTCGATACTTTTGCTCTGGAGCCACACGGGCAAAAATGATTTCCCCATTTAAGGCAGTTTTTAACTCATCATCAGACATTTTTTCCAATTCCATACCAGATATCACACGTGGATGATCGCCTTCAACAATGCCGATTCTTTTTGCAATACTTTCGGCGGTTAATCCATAATCACCAGTAATCATGACAATACGAATCCCTGCTTTGTGGGCTTCTGCTACAGCATCAGTTACTTCAGGACGAGGTGGATCAGCCATAACTACTAATCCAATAAATGTCATCTTTTGTTCGATATTCTCCGGAGTATAAGAGCTTAAATTAGCGGGGATATCCTTGTCATCTTTACCAATGTAACGGACAGCTAAAGCTAAAACGCGCAACCCTGAGCGAGCATACTCATCATTAGCTGCCATTGCACTTAATTTGATGTCATCTGCTAATGGTGAGACGGTTCCATTGATAAATACTGTATCACACAAATCGATCAATTCTTTTGGAGATCCCTTTGTATAGGCGACGCGATTCTTTTCATTTATTGGTTGACTTAATTGATGAATGGTTGTCATTCTTTTCCTTCTTGAATCAAAATGCAATTCACGAATTCGTGGCAGTTCTTTTTGTAAATATTCAATATGAATCCCTGCTTTTTCGGCAGCCACTCCCAAACATGCCTCTGTCGGGTCACCCAGAACAGTAAAACGTGAATTTTCTTCACTGGGTGCTACAACTCTAGCATTAATGCAAAGACTTGCAGCTGTTACGATTAATTTTAACGCTGAGCTTGATTCTACTGAAATGGCTTGACCATTATCCAATATTTTTCCTTCTGGAGCATATCCAGTACCTGTGACTTCTAATTCTCTGTCTGGCAACCATATATGGTTGACGGTCATTTCGTTTTGGGTTAAAGTTCCGGTTTTATCTGTACAAATAACAGTAGTACAACCCAAAGTCTCAACCGAAGAAAGATGTTTAACCAGGGCATTTTTCTTTACCATCCGTTGTACGCCCTTTGCTAATGAAAGTGTAACAGTTGGATATAAGCCTTCTGGAATAAAAGCAACAATTATCCCTAGTGCAAAAATAAACGATTCCGCAATTGGGTTTTTTACAAAGAATATTGCCATTAAAAAGAAGGCCACACCGAATGCTAGGGCAATAATTGAAATTTGTTTCGTCAACCGATTTAGTTCTTTTTGTAGAGGACTTAATTCATGTGTAACATTTTGAGTTAATTTAGCGATTTTTCCAAATTCAGTATCCATACCGGTCTTTATAACAACAGCTTGTCCAGAACCAGTGGAGACGGTACTCCCTGTAAAAATTAAATTGGAGGTTTCAAAGCTTGTTAAATCATCTCGAAGAATCGCATCGGAAAATTTTCTTACGGGATTCGATTCACCTGTTAAGGCAGATTGATTAATTTGTAATTCGCTTGCTCTAACTAGTCGCGCATCGGCAGATATTTTGTCGCCTTCTTCAACCAACATCACATCTCCTGGAACAAGATCATCCGTTAGAATTTGTACTTCCTGTCCATCCCGAATGACACGGGCGTAGGAGGAGAGCATTCCTTTTAATGCCTCTGTTGCTTTACCAGCACGAAATTCTTGAATAAAACTAAATATCCCATTAATAATATTGACACACCACACGGCTATACCCAGTTCCGGCATCTGAGCAAAAAAGGCAATAGCGCCACTTATCCATAGAAGAATAGCCATCATACTAGTAAAGTTGGCTAGAAATTGTAAATAGAGAGGTTTTCCTTGTTTCTCTTTAATAGTGTTTTTACCGTACTGTTCTAACCTATTTTTTGCTTCTTTTGTCGTTAACCCCTCTTCTTTTGTATGTAATTGTTCAAATACTTGACTTGGAACCAATTTAGATATGGTTTGCTCTACATCCTCAAACTCTTTTTTTGCATCCATTTTAAAGTTCCCCCGTGTATAAACTTTTTAGAATCTTAATAACATACATTTTTATGCTCATAGCGATTTTCTTAATCTTCCCAGACTTTATATGTAAGGTTAAAAAGAGTAACAATTTATTAATTTTTATAGAATTTGAGTATGTAAGTCCTCTCTCTAATCGTAAGAGTATAAATGATTCCTAACGTTTCATAATTTAATATAAAAAATGTTAAAGAAACCACAAATTATATTGTCAATATAATAGTACTACCATTTATGTTAAGTGTATATTTTAATTTTTACGAATTTTGGAAAATAACTTATTAAACCAACCTAATGTATATATCTAACAGAAAATTCCCGGAAATATGATAATAAGGGCTGTATTAAAGTTCATTGTTGATTTTGCTTACATGTAAAAAAACAACCGCAAGCCTTACATAATGAAGGGCTTGCGGTTGTTTGTTATTGATCATCATTTTATAGTGCGAATTACCTAATAATGGTGCATCTATGTTTGAATAGGTTGTGAATTTCTTCTGTTACACCATTCTCCTTCATTAGTAAAAATAATTATAAACATTTTTTGCTAACAATAAAATGGTGACTAATATAAACAGTGCGCGGACATAGCCACTTCCGCGTTTAATCGCAAATTTCGAGCCACAAATCGCTCCCGCAATCTGCGCAAGACCCATCGGTATACCATAGGCATAATTGATTTGTCCTAAGAACATGAACATCAACAATGCTGCAATATTACTACCAAAGTTTAAAAACTTCGCATTCCCGGCAGCCTCTAAAAAATCAAAGCCAATCATTAAAAAAGTAAAAATTAAGAATGACCCTGTGCCGGGACCGATAAATCCATCATAGAACCCTATAACAAAGATAAGCATGATAAAAATAATAAGATGGCGGTTTGCTAATTTTTTATAGGTTGAAATACTGCCCCAATCTTTCTTGAATATGGTATAAATGGCCACAATTGCAAGCATAACAAGCATCAATGGCTTTAGCACTTCAGGATTCATCAAATGGACGGTCCAAGCACCCATCATCGAGCCAATAAAGACGAGTGGAAATAGCTTATAAACGGACGATAAATTGAGCTTACCTGAACGATAAAACATAATCGTACTGGTAAAGGAGCCGACTGACCCAGCTAATTTATTCGTAGCAACAGCTGATGCTGGCGTCAGACCCGTAAAAAGCAACGCTGGTAAGGTAATGAGCCCACCACCACCAACAACAGAATCAATAAATGCCGCTAAAAAGCCAAAAACAATCAAAATGATTAATAACGATGGATCTAAATCAAAGTGCATCTAATCAGCCTTTCTTTTTGTTAATACTGCAAATATATTTGTGATTACTTAAAAATTATTCTACTATCATATAATAATAGTTTACCAGAGTTAAATTAAAAAGGGCTTTACTCCAAAAGAAGTAAAGCCCATCCCTTATACATGTTTATTTGTAACGAGTGATTCAATGACAAATGCTTTTTCAAATCCCTCTTTTATGGCATTTGTAATGGAACCAGGATTTTCGGCATCACCTAAAACAAATACATTGTCAAAATGGTTTTGATAGGACTCTTCTAAAGGATTGTAGGCCTGTGTTCCCATGGAGAACACAACATGATCTACATCAATTACCCTCTGATTCCCTGATTTTCCATCCTCAACAATGATTGAATTCGGAAGAATTTTTGCTACTCTTTGATCTGTGATAATATCAATATTGGCCTTTTTTAGTCGATTCAATAACAGCTCTCTTGTAGGTGGTGTTACTTTGCTACCAGTCTCGGTAGGTACTTCAATCAAAGTCACTTCATTTCTCTGTTTGGCAAGCTGGCTAGTTACACTGTAACAAACCATTCCACTACCCACTACAACGATTTTTTTGTCTGAAAAATCCTTTCGATCCAATAAAACATCTTCATAATCACATACATTCTCAAGGTTAATACCCTCTAAATCCGGCAAAATTGGTTTTGCACCTGTCGCTAAGAAAACAGCATAAGGATTGATTGCCTTGATAGCCTCAATGGAAGCCTCTGTATTTAGGCGAACATCAATATTTAATCGGTCCATTTCATTGCTATGATATTGAATAATCCAATCCATTTTCTCCTTAGCGATTGGTTGTTTCACTAGGTTCAATTGTCCACCGAGTTTATCATCTTTTTCAAAAATCGTAACATCATACCCTTTTAATGTAAGAATTCTAGCCGCTTCCATTCCACCTGGGCCACCACCAACGACTGCCACATTGCGTTTTTCATCAATCGGTTTGATTTCCTTAAACTCTAGTTCTCGGCCTGCACTTATGTTGACTGAGCACTCAATATGGCCATTACCTAATGCCATTTTGACACAATTTAGGCAGGAAATACATTTCCTTATTTCTTTTTCTCGGCCCTCTAATGTTTTCTTAGCCCATTCAGGATCTGCAATTTGCCCACGCCCAATGGCAACAAAGTCGGCTTTCCCCTCTGCTAAAACGGATTCAGCAAACTCAGGTTCCCTAATTACCCCAACAGTAATCACAGGGATGTTAACTTCTTTTTTAATTTCCTCTGCAAGGTAAACTCTCCAGCCTTGTTCATATATTGAAGACTCTATGACTTTATCCATAGAATCATAGTTTCCGGCACTAATATGAAGTCCGTCTACACCAAGTTTTTCTAAATATCGAGAAATGTTCTTACTTAATTCTAAGTCAATTCCTCCATCAACAAACTCATCTGCACTTAATCGGACCGTAACCGGGTAATCCTCACCACATTTTTCCCTAATGCCAATGATAATTTCCTCTAAAAATCTGATTCTATTTTCAAAGCTTCCACCATATTCATCTGTTCGTAAGTTTGTATACGGGCTTAGGAACTGGTTAATTAAATAACCGTGAGCAGCGTGCACTTCTACACCGTCGACACCAGCGGACTTACATCTAACAGCAGCCCTTACAAATTTATTCACTAATTCCTTCACTTCTGCAGTCAGTAGTTCTCTTGGTTCTTCTCCAATCATTGCACAAGTAACTGGACTCGGGGCTACGATTTGGTTCCCACCATTCAGTAGCGAACTTGCTTGTCTTCCGCCATGATGAATCTAGGACCAGCCAGATTGGTTCCCATTGGAGGCATGACAATTCTGTTCTTCAAGGTTAAACTCCCAATTCTTCCTTTTTCAAATAAATGACGATAATTCATAGCCCGTCCTCCTCGAAAGTTTGTTCAATATTTCACAAATAAACATATAATAAATATTTCCAATATTAATTATAAACGAACAAGCCAGAAATTATTGTGAAATAAAAATGAAATTTATTCAGTCGTCTATTTACGAGGGAGATCGATTGTAGCTATGTCCCCCCCTTGGAAGAAAGTTATTTGGGTATTAGAATGGGTATTTTGCATTTATTTGTTTACTTCTATTATAGAAAAACACTTATTTATTGTTTTTCTTTATCTAAGCGTAATCAAAAAGTTTTTTTAATTAAGGAAGATTTTGTCTAAAAAATCGGGGAGATTTTCACTTCTTAAACAATTATCACAAATTAGTAAAACTGTTTTTTCTTTATCTTTTTCAATATCTTCTTCATTATACCCACAAACATTACAAACATTTTCCATTTTTCATCACTCCTTAATACATTTATATGCTTATTTTCGCCTATATCGACCCTTTTAACTCCTATTAACAATAAAAAAATATATAAAAAGCCCAATGAAATCATTGGACTTTTTATATATTAGGTTGAAGATTAATCTTTTAAATGAAATGGAACTGTCGAAACCACAACGTCTTTTCTCTTCAAAAGTAAAGTGCGAATACGAAATGCTGATTGATTGTGTAAAAGGCGATGCCACCACTTATGGGTAATAAATTCAGGTAATAGGACAGTTATTCTCTTTTGGTTACCGTAACGGTTCTCTGCTCGTTTAATAAAATCAATTAATGGCTTTATCAATGTACGGTACCGTGATACCACAACCACTAATCTAACACCTGGATTCCATATTTCCCATTTGGCCTCCATTTTTTTCGCATCCTCAGGTGAAAAAGCAACATAAAAAGCTACAACATCCGGGGTAAGAGATTTTGCATACGAAATGGTGGATACAACCACCTTATGGATACCAGCCACTGGTACAATTACAACCGTTTCCACATTTGGAACAGGCTCGCTTAAGTCAAATCTTAATTGATCAGCTACATTATCATAGTGTTTGCTAATTTTTGTGATTAACCATAATAATAAAGGTGTTATGATGATTACAATCCAAGCACCTTCTTCAAATTTAGTGATACTAAAAATGATTACAACAAAGAAAGTTACAACTCCACCTATTCCATTGATAATTGCTTTTCTTTGCCATCCTTGTGATTTATCTTTACACCATTTCAAGACAAGACCAATTTGTGCCAGAGTAAAAGATAAGAAAACACCAATAGCATAAAGTGGTATTAAAGCTTCAGTTCTGCCACGAAATACAATTAATAAAACACTTGCTAATATTCCCAGTGTGACTATTCCATAGTTAAAAGCTAAACGTTCTCCTCGATTACTAAACATTCGTGGCATATTTTTATCCTGAGCCATTATCGATGCTAAAATCGGAAATCCATTAAAGCTGGTATTTGCCGCTAATACCAATATCGACATAGTTGCAAGCTGAATAATATAATAAAACGCACCACGCCCAAACGCATCTTCTGCAACCAAAGATAATACCGATTTTGCTCCTGTCGGGTCTGGTTGAATATTATAGACTTGTGAAAGCATAGTTACTCCACCAAATATTACAGCCAACAATACCCCTAATGTTAGCATTGTTAGTTTCGCATTCTTTTGGGAAGGATTCCGAAAGTACGGTACAGCATTAGAGATTGCTTCAACTCCTGTAACCGCTGAACACCCCGAAGAAAATGCTTTTAGCAAAATGAACCAAGTTAAACTTGCTGGTAATTCTGTAGGAATAGAAGGATGGGAAGTTGCCTGACCTGTTCCCGTTAGCCAGTCGAAAAAACCTTTCCCTACTAAGATTAACATGCAAATAATAAACAAATAGGTAGGTAAAGCAAAAACATTACCAGATTCAGATGTTCCTCTAAGATTCATCCAAACCATAAACCAAATAAAAACAAGACCAATAGGGACTACATACGGCAAAGCAGAAGGGTAAGCTGAGGTAATTGCCAGTACCCCTGCTGATATAGAAACTGCTACTGTTAATGTATAGTCAATGAGTAATGAAACACCTGCTAAACGCCCCCAAATCATTCCCAAATTTTCTTTTGCGACCATATAGGCTCCTCCGCCTTGAGGATACGCATCGATAACTTGTCTATAACTGATAATAAGAATTGTAATTAATAAAATGATTGCAATAGCAATAGGTAATGAAAAAGAGAACGCAAATGCACCAACAGTTGCAAGTTCAAGTAGAATCATTTCTGTACCATATGCTACTGAAGAAAGAGCATCTGAAGATAAAATAGGTAATGCCTTCCAAATCGGCATTTTTTCTGCTTCTGCTTCTTCTGATTTTAATGGTCGCCCAAATAATATCCTTTTAAATGTCATTAATTCTTCCCCCTGAATATAGGTTCTTTTTTTATAAATAAAAAAAACCCCAATGAATTAAGTAGAGTATTCATCTGAAATGAGATGAACATTATGTTCTAAATTGATAAGATTAATGAACTTTTTTATATCATTTTCCGATTCACTAATACCAATATGCTCAATCCAAAGGGAATTATTTGTTTTTTGAATACATGTCATTGAACAAGGAAAGTGTTTGCATGATTTTATGATATACCACCCTGCTTTTTTCCCTTTCCAATTTTCTTGATAATTTGTATTATTAGGTAATTTAATTCGTTTTTCCCAAAGTCCTTTTTCCTGTTCCTCTCGAATGACTTGATAAACATCAGCAATTTGATCTACTTGATTTACAAGGTTTTTCCATTGACCACAATTAATATAGTTAATTAAATCGTTCTTATTATCACTAAACCAGTAACCGTTTATATATCTGAAACCATTTTGTATATTCCAGACAGCACCAAACATCCTATAACGCATTGTAAATATATCCAGTTGCTTATTCACTATCCCAAAATAAGTTTGAACAGCGTTATTTTTTAAAAAAACTTTTTCCTTTAAAGCCCTAAGAGATTGGTTCAATTTTTAATCCCCCCTATTCCTTACATAATCAGTATTTCCAGAAATTAAAAAAACATGAAAATCTGTATTCTTAAGTTAGAATAATCATTAAAATCTTTATTACTGCAGTAATGAAACCAACATTTCAAAATGTATCACTTATCATAGGCTTTTTTATATTCAAAGAGTTCATTTTTTAGCTTCCTTTTTCTCCCTTTTATTTTTTGCAAACAAAAAAAGACCTCAAAATCATGAGAAGGCTTTTCTTGTAAAAAGAGCACAAAAAAAGCACCTTTCATCAGGTGGTCTTTTGACCTCCTTCGCTTTAGCCGACGAAGTTAGCTGACGGGTAGGATGGCGAAAGAGTTTCACATCCCTTCTACAAATTTGTAGAATTAACCCCAAAAAAATGGTTCCTCCGTTCCCTTTCGGGATTAGACTGTATAAGATTATTTGCTATGAGGATGATATTACTCCCAAGGGTAATAAATGTAAAAGTCCAAAATAGCTCAAAAACAACTTAATTTGGCTATAATCACGGTAAAAAACGCTTTCATTTAAATAATGCTAATTAAATCTCATTATTTTGCTGTTTTTCTTAAATTTTTAATTTGTTTTAAAAATAAATCAGAAGATTTCTCTTTGACTTGAAATGAACAGAGTTAATAAAAGGCTAACATCCTATAATTAGTAAAACCATCTCATCCCCAAATGAATAATGGAGCAGTACAAAAGTTTTCGTGTATTTATTAAAATGCAGCTTACCAGCCATCAACTGCATTCTATCATGTCAAAACTTAATATACTTATTTTTCATTTTAAATTATCAGTAATTAATGATAATATCAGTAATACTCCCATCACAGACCCCGCCAAAATGGCTATTCTTAGACCTTTCTTATTAATTGATGAGGTTTTTTTGCTTCTTGAAAGGGGTGAACGAAAATATAGAATAGCACCTAAACCAATAATAACTGCCTCCAGAATTAAACTAGCAATGGGCCATTTCCAAAGACCAAATCCTAATAAAGGAAGATTTCCAAAATCCCCTGGAAAATGGGCATTTCCGGCCGGTGTAGGATTAAATCCAGAATCCAATGACTCAATACAGTCGCGGCGATTACAATCCCTCTCATCTTCCCCCACGTTCTCCACGCCAGCCACCCCGCAATCATTACAATAAGCAACGCTAATACTAAAGAGTGGGTGTAATTAGCATGAATGAGTATTACCTTTCCTTCTCCATTTCCTATTGGTTCTATCGTTTCCACTCCAGCCACAAACAAAGGGACAGTATGAATTAATGTTTGTGAACTGTACTAAATCGCAAATGTAACTGCCCTCCCTATCAGCATGCTAAGGAATGCCCGGAGATAGCCTTCAATCGTTGTCCGGATTCCCCGAACAGTAAACTTAGGTGCTCGCTGGCAATAAAAAATATATTAAGAATTAATTAGGCTGGTCTTATCCGTTCCGTATACTTTTTGCCATTGCTCTTTAAAGACTAAAACATCATCAAGAGTAGATGGGAATGCGATAAATTTCTCGATTAAATCTGGTCCAACCGTTACTGTATGTGCTCCAGAAAGACATACATCATGTACTTGTTGAACATTTTTAAAACTGGCGGCTAATATTTCAGTTGGTAACTGATAGGCCGAAAATAATTCTGCGATTTCCGTAACCACCTTAACACCGTTTTCAGTTAAATTATCTATTCGGTTCACATATGGTGATACATATTTTGCACCTGCCAGTGACGCGATCAGTGCTTGAAATGAAGTATATATCGTTGTTCCCAGTGTGGGAATATTGTCTTTTGCAAGTAATTTTATGGCTTTAATGCCTTCTTTGGTTACTGGAATCTTAACAACTACCTTGCCTAATAACTGGTGGTTAATAAATTTGGCCTCATCAACCATTTCTTCTGTGGTATCACCCACAACTTGGACAAATAATTCCTTTCCCCCGCCAATTACTTCTCTAATTTCTTTTAGTAGCCCTAAGTAAGGACGATTTTCTTTGGCAATAATAGACGGATTAGTTGTAACACCAGCAATAGGATAATAATCATTTAGGTAGGCAATTTGTTTTACATCTGCTGAATCAATATAAAGTCTCATCTGTTTTTTCCTCCCATTAATAGAAGCTTAACCATAAATAGATTAAGTCTTTTGTTTAGTATTCAACTATTAAAAGGGATATAAACGTAAAATATCTTCTCACTTACTATTTTTAGTTCCGAATCCAATCCAATATCGGGAATTTCTTTATCTTTACCTACCTTACCTCATCGCTAAGCCTTATCCTTCCTTTTATCACGGATAAGCGTGATTTAAAGATTCCTGTCATGCTCTCAACTGAGAGGGGGGAAGACCTAAGGTTAATCAACAAAATTGAAAAAAGCAATATACAGCACAGTTGAAGGGTAAGCTGAAGTAATTGCCAGTTCCCCTGCTGATATTGAAACTGCTACAGTTAAGGTATAGTTATTATTGTTAAAAAGAGCACAAAAAAAGCACCTTACATAAGGTGTTCTTCTGACCTCCTTCGCTTTAGTCGACGAAGTTAGCGACGGATAGGATGGCGAAAGAGTTTCACATCCCTTCTACAAATCTGTAGAAATAACCCCCAAAAAATGGTTCCTCCATTCCCTTTCGGGATTAGACTGTATAAAAATTATTTACTATGAGGATGATATTACTCCCTAGGGTAATAAATGTTAAAGTCCAAAATAGCTCAAAAACAACATAATTTGGCTTTTATCACCGTAAAAAACGCTATCATTTAAATAATGCTAATTAAATCTCTTATTTTGCTGTTTTTCTTCAATTTTCAATTTGTCTTTTAAATAGATGAGTAGATTTCTCTTTGACTTGCAATAGCCAAAGGCTAACATCCCATAATTAGTAAAACCACCTCATCCCAAATGAATAATGGAGCAGTACAAAAGTTTTCGCGTATTTATTAAAATGCCGCTGACCAGCCATCAACTGCATTCTATCTAGTCAAAACTTACTTTTCTTATTTTTCATTTTAAATTATCAGTAATTAATGATAATATCAGTAGCACTCCCATCACTGACCCAGCCAAAATCGCTATTCTTAGACCTTTCTTATTACTTGATGAGGTTTTTTTGCTTCTTAAAAGGGCTGAACGAAAATATAGAATAGTACCTAAACCAATAATAACTGCCTCCACTATTAAACTAGCAACTGGCCATTTCCAAAGACCAAATCCTAATAAAGGAAGATTTCCAAAATCCCCTGGTAAAATGGGCATATCCGGCCTGTGTACGATTAAATCCAGAATCCAATGACTAAATACAGTAGTGGCGATTATAATCCCACTCCTCTTCCCCCACCTTTTCCATGCCAGCCACCCCGCAATCATTACAATTAATAAGGCTCCCACTAAAGAGTGGGTGTAATTTGCATGAATAAGGATTTCCTTTCCTTCTCCATTTCCTATTGGTTCTATTGATTCCACTCCAGCCACAAACAAAGGGACAAAAAGGATATCAAGTAATTGTGTGCTGATCATCAATGCCCATAGAGGGACTTTAGGTTCTTTCGCCTTTACGACTGCAGCCAATCCGAAATGACCTGCAAACATTATTCCACTCCCTTTGTCTCATTTTTAGAAATACGAGCATCCATCCAACCGCAGCCAAATGTGAAAAGAAAAACAAATAAGATAAAAGCCATTGTTTATCATCTCCTCTTGATAGGATTCCGTCTCCCAACATAAAACCAAAAAAATGTTCGGGGAACCTTCCATTTGTTAAAAGATCCCAGAAGTTTTTTCTGCTCCTTTATTCCTCTTATTAGGAATCTATTCGGGAAGTCACTGTCCCTTGCATACTAATTTTGTTATCTAGTTTTCTCACAAAGTTAAATAAGCTATAAAGGATTGGAACATTAAAAATGTTAGGAGTGTCGAAGATAAGGGATATCCACATTGGGATACTTCTCATTCTTAACCTCTCTCCAGGTGTATACTCCTTCATAATCGATCTCATCATAAATTTCCTCTCACATCCTCTCGTTGTTTTTTCGTTTTTTCTTCTAATTATAAGATATATTTTTACAATTCATCCAAAATTTACAAAACTGTTACAAAACATTATTCTTTATCCCTATTTTCGTTCTCATATGGAGTTACTGTCCTTAAATTTGACCCACCCTGTTTGTTCACCAGATTAAAATTAAAAAGAGCTTTACTCAAATATTAGTAAAGCCCCCCGCCAATTAAATTTAAACATATATACAGTTAATACACTTCAAGAAATATGGAACATCCTTTATTCAAGATTTTTCAAGAATCACTGTGACACGTAAAGGAAATACACTGCCAAAATATTCTTAACTGTTAGTCTATCGGTTACGTCCAGATTTATTCTTACCAACATTATCATTAGGCGAATCGCCCGTTCCATTCTTACTTCTACTTTCCGGTGTTCCATATATTTGATTATCTTTTGTAACTTTAGCGCCCTCTAGAAAATTATCCTTAGTCTTCATTCTTCTCATCTCCTGAACAATAGTAAATAAATGAATGACTGGCCTAGTATGAGGACTATCTAATTCGTCCTTCTATCCCGTCATCTCCAATAATCTTCTCGCCAATTTTAGGCTTGCCTGCGAGTTTGGACTCCTTTGTATCGTGTTTAAACTCAGCTTCTGTAGCTCCAGTTGATATTAAAGGTTCTCCCACAAAATCATATGACTTATTGTTTTCTGGCATTTTATCACTCCTTTCCAACCTTCATATGTTTTGTTTAGAAGACAAGAAACATACAAAATAATCAATTTAAACTTAGGTTTTGGATAGGACTGAGAAAAGGAACTGCTTTTTATGTAAATAGATTGTCTTCCTTTTCTTTTCGATAATCAGTATCATAAACCTGATCGTAGTTATTTTTAAATCTACCTTCTTTTAAAATGTGATGACCAATTGCATCGGGTACTTCACTAAGTGTATTCAATGTAAAATATGCCCCTTTAGGCTCCACCTTTACTTCCACTTCGTTGTATTGCCATTCTATTTCAGCAGGAATATATATCGCATTGAGTTCCTTTTCCAGTGCTGGCACGATATCCGTTCTTAATGAGTTTCCAATCATCCAAGTGATTTCCGGATCGGCATCAATTGTTTTCAATATATCCGATAATGCGGTGGTATCTTTATGTTCTGAAATAAAGATACGGTGATCAAAATAGGTAGTGAGTTCTAACTGAGCTATTTTCCTCCGTTGATTAGCCTCATCTCCACCTGTGTGCAAATACAATTCGTGCCCTTCATCTTTTAGGCGTTTCAGTGTTTCATTCATAAAAGGAAGAGGTTCTACAGGAATTTTAAATACCTTAAAACCCAATTCTCTTAAAAATTCGATATTAGATTTCTTCTTTTCTTTTCCTGTTAAGTCACAAAAGTAATAATACGAATTAACAAAGGACTCAGGAAAACGATCTGATCTTAAACCGTGCGCTGAAATGGCTTCTAAATCTATTTCAAGTTGTTTCTGTCTAATTTCTTCTCTTGTTAAAGAGTCAAACCATGTGGTCATTTGATCTACAAACATTCCTATAACTTGGTTAAAATATCTATTACAATAGGCTAGTGTATCGTCAAGATTAAATAAAATAGTTTGCTTTTCCATTTTCCGCCCTTCCTTCTCCTGATTTTCTCCGGCTCTCCTTATATTCCCACCATTTTTGGTCAATATAACTTTTTTCCAAAAAAAAGAGCGCAGGGACGGTTCTATGCATCCTTTGGAAGCATAAGATCCGTTCCTGCGCTCGCTAGCACTCACTTTATTGTTTACAAACAAAACTAAACTCAAATAAAGGACTGACTGATTTTTCATTATGAATACGGTTAATGGCCTCTACCAACAATGGGGCAACTGATAGGATCGTCATTTTATCTATCATTTTCCCTTCAGGCACTTTAATGGTGTTTGTCACTACTAATTCTTTAATCGGGGATGCCTCAATCTTTCTGATTGCGGACTCTAAGAAAACAGCGTGTGTGCAGCAAGCATAGATAGCTATTGCCCCTTCTTTTTCTAAAGCGTGAGCGGCTGTTGTAATGGTTTCTGCAGTATTAATTAGATCATCAAATAAAATGGCAGTTTTCCCTTTTACATTTCCAATAACATTCACGTTTTCGGTGAAATTTTGCTCAGGTGCTCGTTCATCGATTAAAGCAATCGGAGTATTTAACTGGCTGGCCATTTTTCGTGCTCTCGTAACCCCACCTTTATGTGGTGCAACTACAACGACATCTTCCAGTCCTTTTTTTTCAAAATAATGAGATAGGATAGGAGCACCTCTTAATTCATCTACAGGTATATCGAAAAATCCCTGCATTTGTGGAGAATGGAAGTCCATTGTAATAATCCTTGTTGCTCCTGCTTTTTCTAAAAGGTTTGCTACTAATTTCGCTGAGATTGGTTCACGTGGACCGGCTTGACGATCTTGTCGCGAGTACCCGAAGTAAGGTATCACAACGTTAATCTCTTTGGCTGAAGCCCTTTTCATTGCATCAACCATAATGAGAAGTTCCATAATATGTGTATTGACTGGCTGTGAAGTGGACTGAA
Organism: Bacillus sp. 1NLA3E; assembly: GCF_000242895.2. NCBI lineage: Bacteria > Bacillati > Bacillota > Bacilli > Caryophanales > Bacillaceae > Bacillus > Bacillus sp. 1NLA3E. The sequence continues at coordinate 2,116,524 of NC_021171.1, read as the reverse complement.
CTAGATATACATCACATCCGCGGACACTTTCTTCAATGTTAATTTGAATTTCCCCATCACTAAATTGTTTAACGGAGCAGTTTCCCAATTCACATCCCAAAAGCTGTGCCATCTCTGCTGCAAGTTCTGGATTGGAATTTAATGTAAAAATTTTAAGACCATTTTTGAGTTGATTATTCACCTTTTTCCCCCTAGTAAAGATGTTCTCTATCAATTACCTATTCAACTTTATTTTACTATAACCGCCTCTAGGCTTCACTGAAAATATTAAAAAATTATTTTAATGTTAAAATAAATTAAATTTGACCCCTGTTTAAATCTGAATTTTCCTGAACAAACTAAGGTTTAATGACTTTTGTGTTTAGGAGGAAATTCCATCATAAATTTTTTTGAAAAAGGGTCCGGAGAGCCGCTTCTTTTAATTCACGGCTTAGGCAATAATCTTCAGCTTTGGAACAGTCAAAATATTTTGGCTAACAACCATCATTTAATCATTCCTGAATTAAGGGGGCATGGCGATTCAACCATTTCAACTGGGATGAATGTTACTACATATGTTTCCGATATCCTTGCACTTTTAAACAGGCTTAAGCTAGAAAAGGTAAATGTGTGTGGTTTATCATTAGGAGGGATCATTGCCCAAGAATTGTATTTGAGGAAACCTTCAGTGGTTAAATCATTAATTCTATGTAATACGATTTCTTACACACCTTTCATTTTTAGAAATTTCATTTTATTTTTCGGCTTCAAAAACATCCTCGAAAAATCAAAGGGAGAATTAATAAAATTTTTCGCATCACAATGTATCTATAACAATGGGGATGCAGAGTTATTGAGAACTGCCGAATCCACCTTTTCAATCAATAAAATGGCTTATATTCAATCTTCTCTCTCTTCTTTGGCTAGGAATTATCTCCCGTTTCTCCCTTTTATTAAAATTCCCGTTTTAGTTTTGGGCAGCAACAAAGATAGGGTTACACCTGTTTTTTCTGCTCTGCAAACCTATTCGTTTATACCTCATTCCGAATTACATATCTTCAAGGAATGCGGACATCTTTCGAATATCGAAAAAAAGGATGAATTTAATCATAAGGTCCTTTCCTTTTTGTCCAAAATTAGTTAAAAGAGCATGGGGACGGTCTTCATCCTTCCTTTGGAAGCAGAAGAACCATCCCCATGAATTCCCTCATTTTACAGTTTGAACAGTCAGACTTGCTAATTTCAAAGCTTGATCAATATCTACTATAATATCGTCTATGTCTTCCAAGCCAACAGAAATGCGAACGAGTTCCGGAGTCACGCCGGTTCTGACCTGCTCTTCTGGTGATAACCTCGAATGCGATGTACTAGCTGGATGAATCACCAATGTCTTAGAGTCCCCTATATTCGCGACATGGGATAGCAATTGAACAGAATTTATGAACCGTTTTGCTGGCTCCAAGCCACCCTTAATTCCAAAACTAAAGATGGAACCCGCACCTTTCGGTAAATATTTCTTGGCAATATCATTTTGGGGATTACCTTCTAGTGTCGGATAATTCACCCATGAAACTTGTTCATGATGGGCAAGATATTCTGCTACCTTTTGTGCATTACTAACATGCTGTTTCACTCGAAAGGATAATGACTCTAAGCCTTGAATGAATAACCAACCATTAAACGGGGATAAAGAAGCACCTAAATCATGCCCCAGTTCAAAACGTACTTTCGCAATAAAAGCTTTCTCCTGCGCCACTTCCACAAATGAACGATGATTTAAATTTGGATTCACTTCCGTAAACTCAGGAAATTTACCGTTTTCCCAGTTAAACGTCCCTGCATCAACAATTGCCCCGCCAATCGACGTACCGTGACCACCAATAAATTTAGTAGTCGAGTGAATGACAATATCGGCACCAAAAGCAATCGGCTGGATTAAGTATGGTGTTGTAAACGTATTATCAATGACTAACGGAACCTCATGTTGATGCGCGATTTGACTTAAAGCTTCAATATCGGCAATTTGCAAACTTGGATTTCCGATTGTCTCTGTATAAACCGCTTTTGTTTTTTCATTAATGGCTGCTTCAACCGCACTCAAATCATTCCCATCCACAAAACGAACGTTCACGCCAAATCTCGGGAAGGTTTTAGCAAATAACGCAAAAGTCCCTCCATATAAAGCGTTGGTGGCAACAATTTCATCTCCAGACTTTGCAATTGTCAGCAAGGCTAGAGCAATCGCTGCCTGTCCAGACGAAACAGCAAAAGCCCCAACTCCACCTTCTAACCCTGCTAGTCTTTTCTCAAACACATCAATCGTTGGATTAGCATTTCTAGAATATATATAGCCCTCACCATTCATTTTGAAAAGTTCCGCAGCATGTTCGGTACTATCAAACAAATAGGACGTTGTTTGATAAATGGGCACAGCTCTTGAACGTGTAATCGGATCAACGGTTTGCCCTTCATGTAATGCAATCGTATCAAAATGGAATGATTGATTTCTTTCATTCGTCATAATGTTAACCCTTCTTTTTTTAGGCTCTGTTAAACTCCCTCAGTTTAATGCGATTTTCTCCCGAATGCTCGCTAATTCGCAGGATTTCATAGTCCCATATTTTGAATTAACAGTTAAGTGGAATGAATTCAGATCATTATTGGCTCGTGGAGGCATAGTGAAATAAAGGGATAAATAATAACCCCAATTTTTACCATGTGATGTACATGCTCCACGCCGCCCCTGGAGGCTTTCCCTCCCATGTCTCAACGGGTCAATTGCCCTTTCATTCCTTCGTCATGCCTACCCAAGGGGTGGAGGCCAGTCAAGCTAGATTAATGGGTCTATGCCCTTTTGTTTAACAAATCTGGTACTCCGTACATATTTATTATCCTGCGAATAAGCCAGCATTCGGTTTATACAATTCTGTTATCTAATTTATTTTTGGTGTCACATTTAAGAAATCAGATTTAGTTCAAGGTTCTATCGTAACTATGCTGCCAACACAATAATGTGGTTAACTTTTTCAGGACAGTAGAACTCATTTCGGCGAGCGATGCCCACAAAAATCCTCGCAAGTTTCCCAATCAATTTCATGATTGACTTCATTTTCTTCATCTTTTTTACTTTTACATTATAGGAGTGTATTGCTTTAAATTCCGGATTATTCACTACAAGACTCATTGTAGCTAAATATAGGAAACGTCGTAGTCTAGACCTTCCTCGCTTAGAGATGACAATTTGACCTTTCCACTTCCCTGAACTTGCTTCAGCTAAGTGTAATCCAGCATGGCGAAGCAAAGAATTCCCATGAGAAAAACCACTTAAATCTCCTGCCTCACCTAAAATACCTGCCAATGAAATTACACTAATGCCTTTAATGGCAAGTAATTTATAAGCGAAAGGGATCTTTAATAGAGCATCAGTAACTTGTTCCTCCACTCTTTCGAGTTGTTTTAAAGCTAAATCATATTCCTCTAATAATTGTTCCAAATGAAATTTATAAGCATCAAGTGCTTGCTTTGTTCCAACTGATTTTCCAGCTACCTGAATGAGTAATAGTGCCTTTTTTAAACCAGGTTGTCTCTTCATGATTGATTTCCAACCCATTATTACTTCCTCGGGCTCCATAGTTCCTAATTCTACAGGGGATGGGAATAGACGAAGGGTTGCAATTGCCCCTTTAGCGGTAATATCTTTAAACACCTGTCGGAGTTCGGGAAATACAATATCTACCCACCGATTTAATTGGTTAGTAGAACTTACGAGACGCTTAACAACTACATCACGATTAGACATAAGAACCCTAAGTTTTTCAAATGACTCAGATGTAGGCCTAACCTCAGAGTAGTAACCGTTTTTCACCATATCAGCTATAACCAAAGCATCTTTTTTATCACTTTTAGATTGAGTATTATCACGATTTTCTTTATTTCTTTTTACTAAATAGGGATTTACCGTTACCACTTCAATATTATGCTTAAAAAGCCATTTTGAAAGATTAATCCAATAGTGTCCAGTAGGTTCCATCCCAACAATAGATTCATCTAAATTGTTTATTCTTTGAAGATTATTAATCCATTTTAATAAACTAGAAAATCCTTCTTCATTATTAGTAAATGTAAGTGGATCACCAACTACAATTCCGCGGAAATTAACAGCTCGGGCTACATGTAATTGTTGAGCAATATCTATCCCAACAACAAGATGTTTAACGGAAATTCTTTCTATTAGTTGATTTTGTTTGTTTTGCATTTTAAACTTCAAAGTAGGGTTCCTCCTTAAGGTTGAGTTTGAGTGGTGTCTTACTCATATCTTACTGAGGAGCCCTATTTTTTTCAAACTCGAAAAATAACGTTCTACAGGAATGCTAGAATGTTGATTTCCGTTCCAGGCGCTTCGCTTTCCGCGGGGTGGGCGGTGAGCCTCCTCGGCGCTAAAGCGCCTGCGGGGTCTCACCTGTCCCACTGCTCCCGCAGGAGTCTTCGCGCCTTCCACTCCAATCAACATAGAGCAAAAAAACAACATTGTGCTTTAACACAGCCTATTTTTTAAAAAAATCGTTTAAAAATTTCGCCTCAGCCTATTTTCTAAAGTCCGTTATTTTACAGCTACAGCTTGTTGTTTGGCAAATTCAGCTCCTAAAAACTTCGCCAATTCTAACATTCCAAATTTTCCAGCTGCTTTTTCAGCATCACTATTGTAATTGGTGTTCGTATTAATATCGTACGTGTAAATGTCACCAGCGCTGTTTTTAATAAACTCTATTCCGGCAACCGCTATATGATTGGCTTTTAAGAATGCTTCATATTGCGCAATGATGGGCTTATTCAATCCTTCAATGATTTGAAACTTAGGTTTTTCCTCGACTTGCTCACCAACTGGACAAAAAAGGTCACCAATATTGCAGGCATCCGCCGGGCATAGCTCAAATCCTCCCGATGTATCAACTTGAACAGCATAGAAAAACTTCCCACCAATAAACTCGCATCGGGTAATAGATTGTTCAGGAGATTTTATATATTCCTGAATTAATGTAATTCCGTCAACGGGCTCATCAAAGGTTGGTCCGTTTACATACTGTTTTAACGCTTCAACTGAATGGAATAATTGCACCCCTAATCCTTTACCAGCACGATTATGTTTAGTAATAAAAGATTCAGCACCTAATTCCTCAGCTGCTTTAATAATTTGTTCCTTCCCAACAGCAGCGATGGTTTTTGGCGTTTTAATCCCTGCTTTTGTAAGTGCCGTATATTGCTTCACCTTACTAAGCTCCAAACTTAACGCAGTACTACCATTAAATACCACCCGTTCATGTTGCTCTAACCAGGCAAAGACATTATCCGCCAATTCCGGTGCAAAACGGTGACCGCGAGTATGGGAAGACGCGCTCATTCGACTGTAAAAAATCCCTTCAGGAGGTTGTTCAGACAAATCAACCAAACCTTCATTTAAATGCCATTCTTCAAAGGGTAAATCTAATTCTGATAATCTTTTCGTTAAATGCACGGTCCACTCATTATTCTCATGTATGATATAAATCTTGCTCATTATCCATTCTCCTCTGCTTGCATGGTTATGCTCTACGCATATACCTTTTTACTTTTAGCTTCAACTAACGGTTTCACTTGAGTCGCAAAACGTTCCATTTCCTCTAAATGCGGAGAAAATTGTAAAATAAATAAATCGAGTCCAGCATTTTCATATTCTAAAATTTTATCAGCAATTTGTTCCGGTGTTCCAACGAGATTTGGACGAAGACCACGATTGGATACCGAATAATCCTGTAGAGCTAAATCAATTTCAAGTTGGGATTTATTTTTAAAATCATCATAGCCTGCATAACCACTTGTCGCTTTCACATCGGTAATGCGCGCCAGTTCAGCTTGTGCCTCTTCCTCTGTATCTCGGCAAATGACATAGGCAGCCATACCGAATCTACTAAAGGGCTCTTTACCTGCTTCAGCTTTTAACGCTTGCATTTCGGCTATTTTTTTAGCGATTTCTTCAACCGTACCGCCATGCATGACATAGGCATCACATTTATCAACAATGGCCTCTTTCCCGCGTGTACTTTCACCACCCGCATAAAGAATCGGATGAGGTCGTTGAACAGGCTTTGGATAAAGCTGTGCATTTTCTATATGATAATATTGTCCATCATATGAAAATGTATCTTCAGTCCATAGACCTTTTAACACATCAATATATTCTTCTACTCGATCATAACGATCATCGTGAGCCGTGAACTGCCCGGCATATTGACGAGCTTCCTCTTCCCACCACGCTGACACAAGGTTTAAATTAAAACGGCCATTACTGATATGGTCAATGTTAGCCGCTGCCTTGGCAATTACTGCCGGGTTATGAAATCCAGGTCGGATTGCTGTAAGGATTTCAATTTTTTCCGTTACCGCTGCTAATGCAGCAGCTGTTGACCAGGCATCTAACACATCCGCTTCTGGACCTTTAATATCATTTAAATACAGTTCAGGGACTAGCGTCATATCATAGCCCAACTTTTCCGCAGCTTGAGCCACTTCTTTTACATATTCAAATGTTGCAGGCATGTTCTCATCCTCAACATTTCGTAACCACCCTCCAAAGATTGGTGACCAATAACCAAATTTCATCATCATTCCTCTTTTCAATTTTTTTAAAATGAATCCTTATTCCGTGTACAATCCTTTTTTCCATCGAGTAAATCTAGACTCAATTAAGGCTAATAAATAATTTAAGCCTAACCCTAAGAAAGCCAGTAAGATGATTCCGGCGTACATATGGGGAATTTGGAATATTTCTTGTGAATTTAGAATGTAAAATCCCAGGCCGGACGAAGCACCAATCATTTCTGCTGCAACTAAAGCAGTAATGCAATAAGCTCCTCCAAGTCGGATCCCTGTGAAAATACTTGGTGCAGCTGCTGGGATAATGACTTTTCTAAAAATAAATCCTTGTCCCGCTCCCATCGACTTTGCTGAATCAATTAGTAGCTTATCAACATGCTTCACACCACTCACGGTATTGATTAGAATCGGGAAAAAAGCTGCCCAAAAAATAATCCCTGTCTTCGATGCTTCACCTATTCCTAAAAACAAAATGAACACCGGAAAAAGGGCAAACGCCGATATTTGGCGAAATAATTGCAATAAAGGATCAATAAATGCTTCAAATTTCTTAAACCACCCCACCACTAGACCCAGTGCAACTCCGGCAATAATAGCAAGAACCAAACCTGATAATGAACGCTGTAAACTGGCAATCAGATGCCCCCAGAGTTCTGCAGATACGATTAAATCTTTAATGGCTACAATGACAGCCGTTGGCGGACTCAAAAATGAACGGCTTACCATACCAGATCGAGGGAGTATTTCCCAAACAACAAGAAATAATAGAATCGCTGCACTTCTATACCAAACTTGATAAAAGATGTTAGACCACTTTTTCATTCAATACCTTCCCTTTCACTAGTTTGTTAACAGTCTCTGATTGGGGAATATCTTGCTCCTGAGCATGTTGCACCTCATCCTTTAAAACATCCCAGGCTTGTTGACGGAATTTTACAAATTCTCTAGAGTTGCGAATGTCAAATGATCGAGGTCTTGCTAATGGAATATCAATAATTTCCTTCACTTTACCTGGCCTGGCCGTCATAACCGCCACTCGATCCGATAAATAAACCGCTTCATCTATACTGTGAGTAATAAAAATAATCGTCTTATTACTAGATTCCCAAATTCTCAATAATTCCGTTTGGAGCACTTCACGTGTTTGCGCATCTAGTGCTCCAAACGGTTCATCCATCAATAAGACATCCGGATTATAAGCGAGTGAACGTGCAATCGCTACCCTTTGCTTCATTCCCCCTGATAATTCATGTGGGTAACGATTCGCAAATGCTTGAAGTCCTACAAGATTGATATATTCTAAAGCAATTTCTTTTCGTTCTTTCTTTTTTATTCCCCTTATTTCTAACCCTGTCTCTACATTTTCCAACACCGTTCTCCACGGGAACAAGGCATAGCCCTGAAATACGACACTATGCTTTTGATTAATGCCATTTACTTCTTGCCCATCAACTGTTAAATTCCCACTAGATTTAGAAGCCAAACCAGCCAAAATACTTAGAAAAGTTGATTTACCACAACCACTTGGTCCAAGAATAGAGATGAATTCACCTTCTTTTATTTCAAGATTAAAATCATCTAAAACAACCAAACTACTTTTTTTCCCAGAGTCATTACGGACTTTGAACTCTTTTTTCACGTTGACTGCACTAATTTTTGCCAAATGATTTCCCTCCTGTTCATCAATAAAATTTTTCTCAAGTGAAGTGGTCCAATCCAAACCCCAGATTCATTCCATTTGTTATTGGAACGAATCTAGGCGCTTGCGCTTTTCTTATTTACTTGCCGTTTCTTGTTTTACTTTTGGATTGTATTCATTTGTGTACACATCTTTTGCTTTCACTGAGCCTTTTTTAATTTTTCCTTCTTTTTCTAAAATATCAATATAGTATTGTACTGGAGCTTCAGTAATCACTTGGTCTTTTACGAAAGCATAGCTTTCAACTTTATTAACATCCATACCCAGCCTTTTCCCAATCAGTTTACGAGCTTCTTCTGGATTTTCATTTACCCAGTTACCTGCTTTAGAAATGGCTGCTACAAAATCTTTTACTGCTTCTGGATGTTCTTTCGCGAATTTACCATTAACTGTATATGGAGACATACCGCCTAAACCATGATCTAAGTCATAATCAGTCCATAAACGCTTAAGCTCAGGATTTTTTTCTGCTCCTCCTGAGTGTGGCGGGTGAATAATGGCTAAATCAACGCCACCACTAACCACTGCTTGTTCATTTTGATCATCTGGAACAACGACCCATTTAATCGAATCCACATTGACGCCCTGCTTCTTTAACCATTTCTTCGTAACAAATTCTGAGCACGCTCCAAAACTGTTGATTCCAATCGTTTTACCTTCTAAATCCTTCGCTTCCTTAATTCCTGAATCTTTTCGAACAAAATATTTCATATGTGGTGCCTTTTTTAATGTTTCTCCACCTGCTGCAACAACCTCCATATCTGCACCACTAGCAATCGCAGAAATAACAAGGGGAACCATTCTTGTACCAAAATCAATATCCCCTGTACCAACTAGAGGGATGATTTGTGGTGAAGCGATCTTCCCAACGTATTTTGGTCGTGTATTTGTTTTTTCAAAATAACCTAATTCATCTGCTAAATAAACTAAATCGAATACTGGATTATCTGGATAATTAAAATAAACAATTTTTTCTTTTGAACCTTTTTCTTCTTTTTTTGTTTCCTCTTTACTTGCTTGATCAGACGAGCAAGCTGTCAGCAACAAAGCAACCATTAGCATCATAGCAAGCCCTATTTTTGAAAATTTCCCCTTATTCATTCCAAAATCCCCTTTTTTATTACTTTTCTTTTTTTTCGACAGATATTGGTGGTTTGACCTTTTACTTAACATCAAAAGAGAGCGTAGGCATCTCGTGGAACCACTCATAATACACATGAGCTACCAATTGTTGTTGCCCGGGTGAAGAGAACATTGTCTTGATTATGTACTTGCCATCTCCTACATACTCAGAATTCCCTTTATCTACCTGTACTCCATTTTTTACAATCTCAAAATCTACTATTGTGTCATTGCTAATGTCAAGATTGTCAAACTTCAAATCAACTGTGACTTCTACTGGTTCATTCACCTTTAGCTCTTTTTTGTTACGATCAATCGTCACCAATAATTCCCCGAGCTCCGGATCGGTTTGTTCTACATCAACTGAACAATATTCAATGCGTTTTGAATCGGTTTGTTGTTCATTTCCTGAACAACCCACTAATAATAGTAGAAATCCTGCAATGATTGCTCTAATGAAAATACCAAGCTTTTTCGTTCAAAATAGATTTGTTTTTAAGCATCAGCACTTTTCAAAATGCTTGATTGCCTACGCTCACATCTTCTCCCTCCTTCTTGTTGAGTAATCATGCTTAAAAAATAAAAAAGCCATAAATCCAAATCATTGAAATGATTTGGATTTATGGCCTCTGGTAATCCAGTCAGCGTATTTATATTCTTTAAACTTATTAATTCCTATCTGTTTAGTCATATTAACAACATTTCACATTTCTGTCAATATTATTTCCAAAAACCTAGTTTCTACTAATAATATTTCAATGGAGGCATGGCCCAAAAAGGACCAGGTGCCTTCCGTATTCGGATAGTATCTGGTCCTTTCCACTTTAAATTGTATACTTAGGTTCAATCTAATTTTTATTCAAATAAGTCTGTTGATAAACTAATATTCTGATTATCCATTCACCCTTCTATTTGTTTCCACCAATTATCGATAAGCCCGTGCCAGTTATAGAAAAGCGTGCTTCTGGGCGCCAAAGAGATTCGACCAAAATCGGTGTCATTAAGGACTTCTGATCCGAACACATGTATAGCATCATGAAGGGATGAAGTTAAGAGGTACCGTCCTAGCTCATCAGCCGATTTAAAGGAAGCCAGGTTTCTGGTTATTCGATTTTCAGCATCTTGAAGCCTTCTGCTCCATCTCGGATGCCTTTTTATTTCCAAAGGAATGGAAGACCAAGGCTCTACTAATCTAGGATTCTGTCCTTGTGCTTCATACCACTTCAAGGATCTTTTTAAAAAATCACGATGAAATTCAAGGAATTCTAATCCATCCCCTGAACGTTCCCCCATCCCCATATTCGAATGCCATGAAGCATGTTCTCTTAGTAAACGTTGTGGAAAGTTTGGAATTGAAGCCATACAAAACTCCTTTTTTCCTACACCATATGAAAGATTGGTTGGCTTTGCTTGTATGTTTGTCTCTTCTTCAGAGTTCCTTTAAGTTAGTTAATTTTTTTGCTATTTTTACAATAACAAAAAGTGCAATCCAGTTTCTTTTTCGTAAGCTTCGAACATTAGATTAAAAAAAGCCTGTTCTTTGGCCCACATAATATGCCAATGAACAGACTACGTTTACATAAAATTCAATTGTTATTTTTCAAAATAACACCGTTACAAGGAAGGATGCAACTATTTCAGTTCTGTTACAAAAACCAATTTAACACAATCATTGGTTATTCATCTTCTGAATATGACTCCGTTGTTGCATCCCTGCATTCCCAACATTCAACCCGGTTTCTCTCCATAATCGCTAATTCCATCCCACAAGAAATACAGAAATCCATAAAAACTCCCCTTTCAAGTGAAAATTTTATTATAAATTTATATGATATGTTATGCCCAAACATTCCATTGGTGTTTATATAAACATACTAAAAGCAATAAGGCCCTACTTCTCTTTGAAGTAAAGCCCCTGTTCGTAAAAGAAGGTATTAATTAGAATTCGATTATTCCGCGGCTATAGCCTGTGCTTTAGTTAAGTGAACCGTACCAGATGGATGTTGTGGAGGAGCATATATAGAATATAGTTTTAATGGCGTATTACCTGTATTGGTTACATTATGCCAGGTGCCAGCAGGTATCATAATGGCAAAATCATCATAAGCTATGTGAACAAAGTTTAAATGATCTTTTCTCCTGCCCATTTGTACAACCCCTTGACCTTGTTCAATCCGTAAGAATTGGTCAACGTTAGGATGAATTTCTAAACCGATGTCTTCACCAACATTAATACTCATCAATGTAACTTGCAAATGATCTCCTGTCCACAAAGCTGTACGGTAGGTATTGTTATGCTTCGCAGCCTCATTAATGTTGACCACAAATGGTTTCCGCCCATAATCTTTTACCTTATTTCTTGCGTCATCATAAATATTCCAGTATTCAGGCTGTCTTATATAATTATTATACATTTTGACATCAGCACAATAAACATTAGGTTGATATGGGTATGGATACACCCAAGTGGTATAGTACATTTTATTCAATCCCTTCACAGATTTATACAAATTATCGTATGCACTTTTTTATGGGAATGTACTTATGTACAGGGCGAAATCGAAAAACAGCAACCCACAATTAATCTGTCTTAATTACTTTATTATCTGCATTCTGAAACCGTATAAAAGTCGAAAAAAAAAACACTGATAAAACGCCTTTTGGCCATTTATCAGTGTTTTTAGATAATCTTACATCCCTTTCATTTCCGTCATATTTGATATAATTGACGGATCCACCATTCCAGTAATCATAGCAACGTGTGCGAGTACTAAAAACAAGCCAACAAAAAATACATGAACCTTTAATCTTTCTTCTACTGATTTGCTTCTATAAATAATATTTAAATCCAAAAGAGCCATCCCTAATAATGGAATTATTCCTGATAAGTAAAATCCAACCGCCACTACATCAATCCAACCATGCCATTCTCCTTTTGATGTAATAGGAATAACAGCGTTAATAAATAAATATATAAAAATACCAGTAAAATAAATGCCAACAAATATAGAAGTGATTTTGTTTACCAATCTTAATTTTCCATTTAGGTTTCTAGTAAATAAAATTGCTAATTCCGTTACAGCGATTGTTTCAGCACAGATAACCGGAATTGCCATGAAAATCAGTAGATTCCAGGGCTGATTATCGGCTAATAAGCTCATATAATGTGTCATGTTCATCTTATTTCCTCCCACAAATTAATAACATTTTACCTTTCTAACTACAAATCTCACTCGATAAACCCTATTATGTATTCGTGATTAATATTTGCCCCCTCATTTGCCCGTCATGCAAAAAACGTCATCAACAGGCATATTATTAATAGTGAGGCTATTCCGTAATATCTCTCCTTAAATTTTAATATTACGGAAGAGCATTCGAGCAATTCATTATAATAAATTAATATGTAGTTCATATGAAGATGGATACGAATAAGTATAAAATCCGTCGTATGAGCAAATAAAAAAACAGAAGCTGCCTGAATGACAACCTCTGTAATATTTAATGTTATATCTATATGTATACATCATCCACAATCCAATGTCTTCAAAACAAATTCTACTATAGATTGCTTTAGCGTCGGGATTATCATGGAATTTGCTGATCGACCACATTAAATTTACCCATTTGCTGACTGACCTCTTGAAAAAAGAGTTTGCTTAACCTCCGCTATAAACACTATCACATGTTCCAGCTTTTGGTTCATAATAACAATGATTTTTAAATTGACCAGATGCAGGTTGACCGTACCATGAAGGAGGGCATGGAGCATATGGATTAAAATACCAAAGGGCATATTTTCCTGGGTGTTGCCTCCAATAATCCAAATTCTGTTTTGCTATTCTTTTTTCAGCACTTCTCGCTCTTTGATAAAATACATTACCTTTTTGAACAGCTTCAAAAGAATAATTTCCTCCTTGCACTTGAAAAATGACTTGTCGAACCGTTCTTAAATTTTTAAAATCTAAACAATTTGCTTTAAGTCGATTAACAATTACATTTCCAACATATAACATTCCTTGTTTTCCTTCACCTTCGGCTTCTGCTCTCATCATCCTTGCCATTAAGTCAATGTCTGAACTTCGGTAATTTACTCTCGGCATTTTTTCACCCCAAAAATAATGTATGAAAAAAAGCCTACAATGATGTCAGTATTTATAAAATAAGAATACTTAGTCTTTAAATTTTACAGTTTTTATGTGACATATTGAATTTATGACCATTAGGACCTTATTTCCCTTTGTGTATTGGTGGAAACAAATTTATTACGTTGGTTTGTGAGTAGCTCCTCTTTAACCAACCTGCACTTTCAAACTGTACATAAGGGCAAGTTAGTTGATTATTGATTTTATTTCTTAATAAGAGGAAAGATTATAATAGGCGTTGAATTTATAGAGATGCAAGTGCGCATTTCATCTCATGATCAGGAGGTTGTTAAGTATGTCGAGAGATTTATGGTTGAACCTGCCAGTACGCGAACCGGAACGGGCGAAGGAGTTTTATACGCAACTTGGTTTTCGGTTAAATGAGCAATATGCGAGCCAAGATGGCTCATTCAGCCTGATCATCGGTGACAATAAGGTTGTTTTGATGATCTTCCCGGAATCAACTTTCCTCGGTTTTATGGGGAATGCTGCTGCGAATTCGTGGCAAGGTACTGAAGTGTTATTCTCTCTTGGGGCCAACTCCATGGATGAAGTTGATGAGTTCGCCTTGAAAGCCGTAAATGCAGGAGGCTCTTTATTCAGCAAGCCGGGAGAACGGGGCGGTTGGATGTACGGCTGCGGTTTTGCCGATCCAGATGGCCATCGGTGGAACGTTTTGTATATGGATATGAGCAAGTTGCCAAAAGGCTGAACGCCCGACATTCGCGGTGTTTAACACCAATATAAAATAAAGTTACTTAACTAACGTTGGCGATGCTTGAAGCACATGGTATCGCTTTTTCTTTTGCAAATAATGGTTCATTTTTGTTTATCATATATTTATTAAAAATAAAACTCTGCTCCGTTTGACAAAAGTATAATCTGCTATTATTATCACAATCAAATCGAACTTATTTACGGGAGAGATAGAAATGAAAATTTATGTTGATGCAGATGCTTGTCCGGTAAAAGATATTATTATCTCTGAAGGTACGAATGCGGAGATTCCGGTTATCCTTGTTACTAGCTTTTCTCATTTTTCTAATGCGGAACTACCATCAGGGGTGGAAATCATTTATGTTGATTCTGGAGCAGATGCTGCGGATTATCGGATTATGAAGTTAGTAGAAAAAGGAGATATCATAGTTACGCAAGATTATGGTCTTGCTTCGCTAGGTTTACCAAAAGGATGTACGGTTCTTCACCATAAAGGGTTTAGCTATACAAATGAAAACATTGACCAATTATTACAAACACGTTATTTTAGTGCAATGGCTCGAAAAAGCGGAAAGCGTACAAAGGGGCCAAAACCATTTACATCAGAAGATAGGGAGCAATTTAGGGAGCTTTTTAAAAGAGTGATTTCACGGTAAAAATGACCGTTCACTTTTGAGTGGAAACCTAGAATGATTACTGCCATTAGAATTTACCACTTCTGCCTCTTTTGCACCAGTTCGATAAGTAATTTGCCACGCTTTGCCAACTTCTTACCAATAAAAGACTCCTGTAATTCACTATTTGTATTGTAGAGGTAGCGTCAGGAAAATGAGGATATAAACTGTTTGAAAATTAAAATATAAAAAGCCTGATTTCTCGTTGTAAGTGAGAAATTAGGCTTTAGTTACTTCATATATGCGTCGTTTAATTGAATACCTTAGATTCTATTTCAAATATATATGCTACCCGTTACTTGAAGAAGGATTATGATTTGTTCTTATCACTGAAAAGGGAAATCCACCCATCTTCCGTATAGAGTTCTCCTGCTAAACCGTCACTAATTTCTTTTATACTTATGTGTTCGCTATCTCCGTTTGCAACATTTATATCAATCAACTCATTTTGTTCAAATGTCCATAATAAGTGATGTAAGGTAGTATCAACAATTTTAGGAACTAAATCATTAAACAATTCACTTTGGCCACTTGAAGATATTAGTTTATGTAATCTTTGGCTTTCAGGGCTTTTCAACTCGCCCTGCGTAGTCTTTTCCCAATGTTCAATAGCTTCGTCACGGACTTTCTTCATCAGTATTTCGCCAAATACATCAAGCAACTCTTTATCTCTCATCAATACTTCCCCCTCAAGTATTTAAATCTCATCACATTTTATCAATTATTCCTTCTTCAACTAAACTGCCCCCTGTTACTTTAAGTGTAGAATTTCAAATTTCTTCTAAACTTTTACCTTGATATCAAGGAGTTGTTCCCAATCTGGCCCCTAACAAAAATATGCGCATCTCTTTTTTCAGATTTGCACCCGTTTGTTTAAGTGTATTTCTTCACAATTTATACAGGAAGTTATTTGTTTAGGAACGCAGCCCTTACTTTGTAAGCACATCAACAGAGGTCCTAAAAACAGTGTGGTAAAATAGTTTTAAAACCCATTGACGGAGGATGCTATGATTTGGTTATTGTTGCTTGTTTTTGTTTTTGCTTTAGTAATGGGATATCTCCAGGTTCCGATTTGGTTCATGTACTGCGTATTGGCAGTCATGATTATTTTCTTTTTAATCCGAAACCCGCTTGTGTTTGGAAAAGATCCCGAAAAGATGATGGCGTACCTAAAAAAAGCAAAAGCGCCGCATTTGCAATTCCTATACCATTTTCTTAATGGGGATCTATCGGCGGCGGAACATGGGATTGGGAAGATTCGCTCGAAAAAAGCGAAACAAGGCTCCGAACTGATGCTCTTAATGGAACGGAAAGAATACGGAAAAGCAAAAGATCTCCTTGCGAAAATGAGTGGACATAAGACAAAGTGGTACGCTTTGTCGGATATCGCGATTCAGGAAGAGGACTCCGATTCATTCAAACAATATAAAGAAAAGATTAATGACACGTTCCTTTTAAACATGTTGGAAGTCGATCAAGACGTATTTGATGGGAAAAAGGAAGAGGCGGTTGCGCTGCTCGAAAACATGATTCCTAAGTTAAGAGGTTATAAATTACTGATAGCAGTCAAAGTACGGAACCAAATACTTGAAGGAAAAGTCTGAAAGTCCGAAAGCATTCGTTTTGGGACTTTCATTTTATAATTGTGATATTGCAAATACGCATTATCACAATTATATCTCAACGCTTGATGTTCCGTCTGCCTTCATACATTAACTTGCCATTTAACTTATCAGAGAAGAAAAAGGGACTGCTGAAACAGTCTATATTTGTTCAATTCTAGCGCCCGATAGCTGAATACGGTTATTGAAGTAACCTGACCGTTACTTTAAGTACAGTTCTTCACAAATTACATCGTTTAACGATCTTATTCAAATATTTCTTTTTTGTTCTCCATTATTCTAGAAATTTTCATTTTGACACGAGGAACATCATCTTTTTGATAATAGTCATTTAATACTTTATCAACATCACCTTTGTCCGCTTCAAGTATCTTAGGAGAAAATTGCTCAACATAAATGTCACCATGACCTTTAACACAGTTCGCCATTGTATCCAGTGCAATTAAACTTAAAGGTCTTCCTTTGTTTAGCCAAGATTTCATTCTTTCCCAGGTTGGGAAGCATACGGCTACCAGCCTACCCCAATTATCGTTAAAAATTGTGCAAGTTGACTCAATCCAATCAAGTATATTGCTTGAACGGAAACGGTATAGGCAGGTAAATGCGGCTACTGGTAATTCTTTTTCACTTACCAATTTCAATTTCTCGAATATATTATTTAATCCCTCTTCGGCTGGCAAACTACTGGCTGTTGCCCAAGAAATTGGGTAAAGAAATTCCTCATCATAATTCTCCCAAAGTTCCCTTACCCATCCCGAAGCAGAAGTACCTAAAACATCAGCTACGATTTCCAACATTCTTGATTTTACTTCGTAATTTTCGGTTCTATAAAACCTAGATTTTACTAAACTCAAAGTCTTTTGGTTATCGTGCTTTTTAAGGGCATTTATTACATCAGCCTCAAGAAACCATCTGGTTATTGAAAAATCCAATAAAGACTCCATATCATTTCGAACGTTTCGTAATGTTGGTGCTTTGTCTTTTTTAGTTACAACTACATCCTCTTCTGGTTGGCAAGCCTCTCCGTCTTCTTCATAAAAATCATCGTGTAATAAAAATTTATTAGGGGAGTGTACAACAGCGAGGTTGTACCATTCGATAGGTCTTAATGAACGTTTTAATAGCCTTTCGTGGCATTGATAACATAATTTATAAGGCTGATTTGGGTCATCAGGCGTTTCTACCACATTAATTTCATTTATTTTACAGGCTTCACACAATTCAGATATCGGCATTAAAAATTAGCACCTCATATTCATTCTCTTGACCTATTCTATTCCCATTAACTTTTTTCCTTTATTTCAATAACCTGTATTGTTAGTTTGAGTGAAAGTTTTCACAAAACCACGATACCATTTTCTATATAAACGGTTTTATTCCGTAATTTGGCCCTAAAATGTAAATAAGCGCTGTTCCTTGTTAAAGATTAGCGCCCGATTGCTGAATATTGAAAGTGGGAAAGGGATGAAAAAATGACTTCTCAGTAATTTTACTAAAGCCCCCGGTGATTAAGTGTATTACTTCACAATGTATAATTTTGGACAGTCCAGTTGAAGAATCCTTTTACTTCTTTTTAACATATAGTGTTTAGGAACTAACTTAAAGGAGTGAAAACACATGGGGTTTTACCAGCCCGAGGGAACAATGGCACCACAATTCCCTCCCCCGCCTTTCGTACCACCAAAACCTTCTGTATCGTATATCATTGACTGTGTATATCAAAACACTTATGTATGGCTTAGAAATGGGGACCAATTCTGGTTTTACCCAACTCGCGTAGAATCTGGCGAAGTATCTGGATATAGATGGAATGGTGCTTTCTGGCAATTCTATGGAATTGATCCAAGATTTATAGATGCTGTTGCCTGCCCTCCAATCCCTACATTATACTAAAATCCTAAAAAAGCCATATCTCGAGCTGTCTCAAAATAAAAGATTGCCCCTATCTTTTAATTTTGGAGGTATTGTATGACAAATTTTTATTCATTCCATGGAACTGTCACGGTGATTAGTGATTTTTTTACAGGGCAAAATGGTGAAAGAGAAGGTTGTTATAAATTATTTACAATAGAAAATGAATTAGGTTCAATAGTAAATTTCGTGGTTTCACCCTCAACTTACTTCGTTGACCATGAAATGGTCATAGTAGGAGATCGCGTGACAGGATATTATGATGGAGATTTACCTGCTATTCTTATTTACCCTCCACAATATCAAGCGCTTGTCATGGTAAAAGATAACCCAAATCAGAATGTAAAAGTTGATTATTTTAATAACCAATTGGTGAGTAGCGATGGACAATTACAATTAAATTTATCTCCCTATACCCAAATATTATTAACAAATGGTCAACTCTTTTCAAGATATCCAGCGAACCGAGATTTGATTGTTTTCTATGGACCTACCGCAAGAGGTATCCCTGCTCAAACCACACCCTATCGTATAATCGTTTTATGTTGAGCGCATTATTATTTCAACCAGTAATAAAAATAGGTATTTAAAACTCGTTCAGTTTTTGGCGAGTTTTTTATTATATTTTGTTTTTTCCGTAACCCAATAAAATTAATATTCCTTTTTCAACTAAATGGCCCGATGAGCCAATAAAGGACGTAATCTTATTCCTGATATGCGCCCTTTAGTTTAATAACCAAGGTATATTTAACTGGAATTCTAATTGAATCACAGGTGGTTGCAAATCTTCTTCATCTGGGGTCATTGCAAGTTCATCAGTAAAGGCTATTTGAATACCGCTTACGGTTTCGAAATTTGGCATTGAATCATCTTCTGTATTTATCCAAAAATCAGGTCCGCTTATTATTTTTCCTACAATAAAATAGAAACCACCGTAAATATGAGAACCATCTTCGTTCTCTTTGTATTCATTAACTTCACCTTGTTTATGTGGATCTACGCCAAGAGAATGAAATAAATCCTTTACTTCTTGTGGAAATGTATCACACGCTAAAACGTAATTTTGTTCAAAAACAGAGTTCCAATTTTGTGTTATTGGTGGTTGCCTATCATAAAATGCTTTTGTATTTGCAACATCTACTTCAATAGTCCAAGAACCAATTTTTAATTGCTCCATATTAACCTCCTTTTATATTTAGACTGTTATTCTATCGAGAGTTTGTTCTTCAGCTAAACTTCCCTTTTACTTCAATAAGAAAAATGCGTATCCCACTTATTGTTGAAACGCGCCCGATTATGGAAGATCTTATTGAAGATAAGCACCCGGTTGTTTAAGTGTGATTTTTTACAATCTTAGAGATAAAAATCAAGGCTCCCTTTGTTGAGGAGTTTTTCATTAGGTAGGTTGGATTCGGACCTTCTCCCTCTTCTTTATCCATTCATAGTAAAGACCCGTTGTGGTTTGAACCACTAAGAATACCGCTACAGAATAGGGGAGCTTGTACCCATTTTGGTATTGTGTTACTCCCATCCATGTAGATACCTTTTCCATAAAAAGTCCGACTATCATCCACCCAATAACATAAAAAACAAAGCTTTTTTTGTTAATGTTAAACCTTTCAAAAAAATAAACAAAAAAATAACCAAACGTAGCAAATAAAAAATAGGATAGGACATCTGATAATTCATACCGATTTGAATCATTTACTTTATAAAAATCAAGTAAACCTCCACCAATTGTAAAATCAAATAAAGTTGAGCTGGCAAATCCCCATACTAGAAATAAAAGTGTAATATTAGGTGGAAGCTTTTTTGGCAGAAGAAATAATGCAGAATAAGCTATTACTAACATCACTATGATATAAATTTCATTTTTATCGAAATGTTCCCAGGGTATCATGAATATTCCACCACATTTTTATTTACTTTTTTAAATAATCTATAGGAATAATAAGCGATTAGTTGAAGAATTAAATAATATATTCCATCGTAGAACAAATTCCATTTTATGTAGTTAGTGAGATTAAAGTAGGTGGAGAGAACACTCAAACCTAGCATAACCATTAAACTTGTAAAGATGATTAAAACTTTCTTGGTAAAAGTTTTACTTTTCAAAAGAATATTTAATTGCACTAACAACAATAGCGGCAATATTATACTTCTGTTAAATATATATGCCGTGTAATTGATACTACTTTTTGTTAGATTAATCATCTTCATCTCTTCTGTGCTAATCCAAGAAACATTTATAATGACAATAAGTGAAATTAAGAAAATCAAAGTATTTTCCACAATGCTCAATTCCTTACGTATCATAAAAAATGTTCCAATAATAAGCCAAGCAAGAAAGAAAAAAATCGCAAATCCCATTCGAACCCTCCTTATTTCATTTTGTTTTTATTATTGGCTTTTTTTAAAATTAAATTCCGATTCAAGTAAAAAGTGAAACCGAAAAATATAGTAGGAATGGGCGTGGGAAAATAAAAAGCCGCCAAATGGGCGCTGGAACTTAAGCAACGCACATTGTTTAATAAGAATCAGTTGAAACACACTTTCCTCCTCTTAGTGTTAAGGTACTGATTCTTTCTATTCCTAAAATAATTGCTTTGCACGCATGATTAATGTTTGAGTAGATTCAAGTGATAATGATAATTGATGAGCATTTTCATTGCTCCACACTTCATAAACAAAAACAGAATTTGATTCATCATCAGATATATTTACATGATATATCTCTCATTCATCCAAATTCCCCATCCATTCTGCCACCTCCAACAGAATATCTACTTATGTGTCACGTTCGCCTTCTTTTATTTTAAACTTATTATACAATCCAAATTTGCTCATATTTGTCCTCCTTCATTATCGAATTAATATTCCTGGTAAATATTCTGAATCACAATTGGTTTTTAAAGTTATTTTTTTAATAATTTCCTTCTTTCACTATTCTGATCGTTACTTTAAGTGTAGAATTTCACAATTTCTTCTAAACTTTTACCTTAATATCAAGGAGTTGTTTCCAATCTTAACCCTAACAAAAATATGCGCATCTCTTGTTTCAGATTTGCGCCCTATAATGGAATAACTAAAATATGGCTTCTGCCCTAAAATCACTTTCGTTCCTCTTTAACTAGTCGAGTAGAAGGGAGCCTTTCTACCTTGCGGTAAATCGTACTCCACCCCTCTCACAGAACCGTGCTTGCACTATTAATGCACACGGCTCCTCCTAGTTATCATTTACAGAATGTAGCTAATCTCTTTTCTTAAATTATATATATTCACTTTAATTCTTGGTAATGGAAGTGGATACTTTTTAAGAAATAGACTGAATTTATCCCATGTAAAGGATTTCCTTTGACTTCTTCTATTGAGCCATTTGAACAATAACTTTTCGATTTTGTCTTTAAAGTTGTAAACAATTTGGGTATTATCAGTGATGCAATAATAGTTGTAATATCCTATTAGTGAGCGTTTAAATCTATCCATAATCATATGAATATCTTTACTCCTATTACTCTTCAGCCATTCTTTCGTTTCTTTTAGTTTACCTTGGACTTTCTTCCTGCTTGTTTTCCGTTTTACTCGAAATTTCCCTTGTTTACTTTTACCGCAATAGTGTGTAAACCCAAGGAAATCAAAAGTTGCTGGTTTACTTCTTCCCTGTTGATTTGCATTCTGCTCCGCAAACCGCCCGAAAGGTATAATTTTGGTTTTATCCTCAGCTATTTCTAGATTGAATTTCTTTAATCTCAACTTCAATGAATGGAAGAATTGCTGGGCTTCACTCTTATATTGAAAACAACAAACAAAATCATCTGCATATCTCACTATGTATGCTTGTCCTTTGCACTGTTTCCTTACCCTTTTCTCAAACCATAAGTCGAGGACATAATGGAGGTATACATTGGCTAATATCGGAGATATTACTCCACCTTGCGGTGTGCCACTGCCTGTTTTATATTTCTTACCTTCCTCCATGTATCCACCTTTAAGAAACCTACCAATTATCCTTAGTAGGTTAGGGTCAGCGATTCGCAGTTTTAAGAACTCCATCATCCATGTGTGGTCAACGTTGTCGAAGAAACCTTTGATATCTACATCTACTACATAATTTACTGCCCTTTTTTCAATATAATAGTTCAGTATTTTCAACGCATCATGGCAGTTGCGATTTGGGCGGAATCCAAAGGAACAATCTAGAAAATCATTTTCATAGATGGTATTTAGTATCTTTGTAGTGCCTTTTTGAACAATTTTATCTTCATGCTCTGGTATTCCCAATGGTCTTTTCTTGTTTGAATTGAGTTTTGGAATATACATTCTCCTTACTGGAACAGGACGATAACTTTTGCTTTTGAGCCTACTTACTAATTCCTCTATGTTTTCTTCTAAACTCTCACCGTATTGCTCTTTGGTTGTACCATTAATCCCAGCTGCCTTCTTATTGGGTAGTTCAAGATGACATTGAACTAATGTTTCTTATTTAATAGATGTGCAAGAGATGTAAATTTCATTTTAGGATCAGATTTTGCTAATTCTGCTATCCTTAGTAGTTTTGTTTCCATTTATTATACCTACCTCTGTGTGTAGTAAATGTGTCCCTAGTATGGGTGATAACTGGTAGCTAGCCTTTCCTCCATCGGCATTACCCAACTTCATTGGTACTACGCTGCTATCCGACTCCCTACACGGCATTTGGTATCCTTGCTTATTATCGCTTGTAAACCATACTCTTCTAAAAAAAGAAAAGACCGGTAGGGTCTCCCGAGTTGCCGTATCATATCAATGTATAACGTGCCAAGGTCTCTGACTCCAGAGAGGTTTTACCCTTCTTGCCTTTAACGAAAGATAAAATGTAGCTTTCTGCTGTGCGTAACGCATCAGCCCTCTCGGTTTACTAACATTATGGAGCTCAATCCCTTCAACCATTTGGCTTTCGGCCCGCTACCTAACTGTCTACGCTTAAAGACTAAAGTTACCTTTAGCCCTCCAAGACTCGCTACGAGCGAATGGCTAGTTCTTACTCGACGGGAATCCCACCCGCTATATGATACGACCTAGGCTCGGCCGCACACGCACCCCGTTACTTTAAGTACATTCTTTCACAATCTAGTGTACGGAGTAAACATTCTGAAGTTCTGTTTACTCGCACTAAAAAAAGGTCGTCAAAAGACTAACGGGTTCCGTTACCTATCTCAAACATTAAAAATGTAAAGTAAAATGAGTGCCTAATTGTTTATGAATTTGTCACTCATTTTTTTATGATGTGAAGCGATTTGTGCGGAGATTACACTAAAATTTGTATAGGAAAATGCATACCAAATTGTAAGGGTACACTGGTTGTTGTACCCCTACAAATTAACCTACATTTTGATATACAAATCGTCTTATTAAAAATGATTAGACTGAATGTTAAGTCTAAATATAATTGGATATTTATGTTAAAATGAAATAAGGTTTGTGAAAAAATGTAATTAAGCTAACTGGCAGGATTATGAAATATAATATCTTTGGGAGAGGTTAAATTGAGAAAGTACCTAGGTTGGGTATCTATCGGAATTATAGGGGTTACTTTTATATTACTTTTCCTTATGAGAGGAAAGGTTAGTGGGTTTGTAGGAACCAACGTCTTAATTACTGGTGCAATTCTAGCTTTGCTGACTGCCTTATTGAGTGAAAAAGGGAAACCCAAGACAACTTCAATTACAATATTAGGAATACTTGTAGGTGGATTTATAATATATGTTATAGGTTTGATGTACGGAGGACTATAAGCCCCTTATTCGAGTAAAAGGGGGCGTTAGTTTAACAAACTAATAGAAAGCAATAAAAGAAGTGGCTCAGTTTCACTATACTGAGCCATTTCTTTTATAATAAAAACAGATACAAAACACGGTACAAATTGGGTTACATTTTCGGATGCATTTTCAGGTTTTGCGATAAGAAACGGAACCCGTTATCAAAAGACGAACCTTTTTATTCAACTTATCCAAAAGCAAGTTGTCTGTTGTATTTATTTGTTGGCTATAATCAGGAACCTTTTGGAATTTGTACTGATTCCTTTTTCGGTTCGATTGTTTTCGATGAAATCGCTCAGAATAACCAAATCGTTCCCTCCCTGACCAAAATCAGGAATGATTGGTGTATGTTTAAGTAAGAATATCAGGTCCTCTGGTCTTTGATAGTAATCAATAGCATCGTAATCAAAAGATTGAACTTCAGTAAAACCAGCTGCTTTCAGTTCTTTTATATATCTTTCTTTTAACGCCCCATCGACTTCTCCAAAATTTTGTCCCCGCTCAAAAGCTGTCTTTAAATTTAATTTGTCAGCTTCACTTACTTGCTGTGTTAAAAAAATCCCGCCGTTTTTTAATACCTTGGCTATTTCGTTTGAAATAAACGGTGCGTGACAGCTTGAGATGACATCAAAAAAACCAGTGGGGAATTGTAAATTATCAGAAGACATTTGGGAAAATCGCACGTTTGGCACTTCTGATTTTTTAAGATTGGATTGAGCCGTTTCCATCATTCCACTTGATAAATCAACTCCAACCAGGAAAAGCAATGAAGAAGCGATTCTTAATACATTTTCTCCTCCGCCTGTGCCAACGTCCAAGAGAATATCCGAACTTTTGCATCTTTTCGTTACTTCTTCGTAAAATTCCCACTTAACACCTTCAGTTGTTACACTTAATTTACTAAAGTCCCAGCCGTTTATTTTTCCAACCTTATCATAAAATTCTAATTCATTCATTTATATGAACCTACCTTTCAAATGTAAAAAAGCCAAGATACATCGCAGTGACTTGGCTACCCAATTAGAATGACTAACCTACACTGTTCCAAGTTTTAGTTTCCGAAAAAGGGCAGACTCCTCCCTTTATAGCTGGTACGTGTTTTTTTCCAGCCCGAAAACTAATTACTTCGAACAATACGGAAAGACATTCCACCCACCCCATTTGAAAATACTTTTATTATAAAACGTGAAGAAAAAATTGTAAAAATAAAACTTTACCTATTTCACTAAACTGATCCGTTACTTTAAGTACAAAAGTTCACATTCTCTTCCGAAATTTAACATATAGATCCAATTTTCTTTAAAGGTGTTGTTCAATTATATGACCCTATAAATAAAGTAACGCAATCATTTATTCAATGATTGCGCCCGATAGTTGAATAACTTTCATATTTTAATTAATCCATATCCCCAACGTATGCTTGGGTCATTTCGTTACGAATACCGTAATTTATTAAATGAGGTATCATAGCTTTTCGATAAAAGTCATATTTAATAATAATTCTAATGGTATCCATCCAAGTGCCACTTGTTCAGAATCAGTTTCAATTCCTTTACCAAAACCACTTTCATCTATTATGGCATAAGCAAAAAGATGAACAACAACATGAAAATGAGTATCCAAGCATTTCGGGCGGCGGGAACACGGCATCGAAATCTACCTTAGCGATCTCTTGAATTCGCCTCATCATTAAAGCAAAGCTCCTCGATTAGGGTATCTATTCAATCCGAATTAATTCCTGTAAATGAATATTTCACTAAATTTTCAACATAGACATCATCCAAATTTTCACCTATCACAAGCAATCTATAGAAAATTGGCCCGTAAATGAGGTCAATGCTTAAATCGAGATCGAGATTTCCCCTCAATTCCCCACGCTGAACCCCCCGTTCCATAAGATGTCTAGCTTCAAGCCGGCGAGGATGGAAGTATCTGGTCCGGTATGCCTTCGCCAGCCCTGAATCAAATTGCCCTTCACCAATCAGCTCCTTAATGATTTTACCCTCCCGACTAGTCAAAAACTGAGCTAAACTAGTGGCATGGATGAGTATATCATTAAATACTGAACCCGTGTCGGGCACCGGCAGTCTTGCCGCAGCAGCAGATAAAAAGCCATCCATAACAACGGCTGCTTTGTTGGGCCACCATTTATAAATGGTGGCTTTACTAACCCTGGCCCGCTCAGCAATTTTCTCAACAGTGACCGTTCCAAAGCCATTTTCCAACAACAAATCATATGAAGCAGAAAGGATAGACTTTTGCGTTTCAACATTACGTGGACGTCCTCTTTTGGCATTCACACGAATCCTCCCCTTTACAATAAAAACTATACGTCCATTATACTAAATATTCAACAAAAAGAAAAAATAGCCATTTACAAAACCGAACGTTCAGTATATTATTTAAATATCAATTTCTAAACTATACGTACATTATTTAATTTGCGATGGCAGTACTGAATATTGTTAGCCCTGCCTCACACACAAAAAATGAAAATGGGGAGGATTACTATGCAAATTAATCAAGTTATCGAGGGTAAACGCATTTCAAGCTGGATTATGTTTCTGTTAGCGTCCGCATGCGGTCTTATCGTTGCCAATCTTTATTATGCGCAAACCCTGGTAGGACCAATCAGTGTCTCTATAGGTCTTTCTTCCGCAGCAGCAGGATTAATTGTCACCTTAACACAAATCGGTTATGTTGCAGGGTTGCTGTTTATCGTACCGCTTAGTGACATTATTGAAAATCGGCGCCTCGTGGCAGTATCACTTATTGTTGTGGTATGTGCATTGCTTGCGGCAACACTCGCCCCCAATGCGCTATTTTTCCTGACTGCATCCCTGTTTATTGGACTGGGATCTGTGGTAGCCCAAATACTGGTTCCCTATGCAGCACATTTAGCGTCTGAAGGGCAGCGCGGCCGCGTAGTCGGAAACGTGATGAGTGGACTCTTACTCGGAATTATGTTTGCCAGGCCAGTGGCAAGCTTTATAACCAGCATTTGGGGATGGCAAACAGTATTTGCTTTGTCGGCGATTGCTATCGCTCTATTGACGGTTCTGTTGTCACGTATTCTCCCTGAGCGTAGACCTTCACCAACGATAAACTACGGTAAATTAATTGTCTCTTTAGGCTCCCTCTTAAAACAAACGCCTATATTGCGCCGCCGGGGCATTTATCAAGCTTGTTTATTTGGAGCCTTTAGCCTGTTTTGGACTGTGGTTCCTTTACGATTGGCGGATGATTTCGGAATGTCCCAGCAAGGCATCGCATTGTTTGCATTGGCAGGTGTGGGAGGCGCGATAGCAGCACCTATAGCTGGAAGACTTGCGGATAAAGGCTGGACCGGATTTTTGACCGGACTGGCAATGATTATTGCCACCTTGTCTTTTTTGCTGGCATATCTTTTTCAAGGCAATTCAACAACCGCTCTCACATTGCTCATTCTTGCCGCTATTATGCTGGATGCGGCCGTATCAGGAAATCTTGTGCTTGGACAGCGGGCGATTTATTCATTGGGGAGTGAAGCAAGAGGCCGATTGAACGGGCTTTTCATGTCTATATTCTTCATTGGCGGAGCAATTGGCTCTTCTTTGGGCGGTTGGTC
Organism: Bacillus sp. 1NLA3E; assembly: GCF_000242895.2. Classification (NCBI taxonomy): domain Bacteria; kingdom Bacillati; phylum Bacillota; class Bacilli; order Caryophanales; family Bacillaceae; genus Bacillus; species Bacillus sp. 1NLA3E. Next base: position 2,088,620 of record NC_021171.1, on the reverse strand, counting down.
TTATGCCCATGGAGGTTGGAGTTTCACATCTCTAATTGGAGTTGTTATGCCGCTTTTAGCCTTACTTTACTTTCTTACTGAAAAAAGAACCTTAGCAAAGGACGTTCGAATCCTGTAGATGGTTCAGGACAGTGAAACTTTCCAAAGCGGGAGAGCGCATTGCAGGCAGCGATGAGGTTAGGGGTTCGATCCCCCTTGGCGTTGTAAACAAAACACCGACTATAGCAGGTCGGTGTTTTTCGTTTGAGAGTCTTACTCCATTAAATGGCCCTATAATACAAAAGAACGAAATCCTTATTAAAGGAAAGCGCCCTTTTATGGAATAACTAAAATATGGTCTTAACCCCATGACCATCAAGGTAAGAAATTTCTTGTTCCCCAAAACGTAAAAAATGAGCTGAATTCTCATAAATTACTGTAGAGATATAAATTTTCATTTTGGGATTACTTCAAATTATCTGCTTGATGGGTAGGGAATTCAGCCAGCATTATGTTAAAACAGGTCACTTGATGGTAATAAAATGCCACTAAGTGGCCTGTTTATTTTTTTCCTACTCATATTCCCCCAAGGATTAAATGGATACCCTCGATTTCAACTTGAACTTTCACACCAAGCCGAGTCATTAAATTCGTCTGCTGGAATTAACTATCCATAGCTGATTCGATTGTCCTCCATAAATCAAAGAATTTCTGATATGGATCATAATTAACTCACCCAAATTTAAAGAATGATCCATATTTGATCTTTTATAAATTTAATCCAAATCTCTTTAATTCAATGAAAATACTTTCCAATCGTTTTCCTTTTTCCGTTAACGTATATTCCACACGAGGGGGGACCTCTGGAAATACCTTTCTTTTCAATATCCCATGATCTTCTAGTTCCTTAAGACGGAGTGAAAGTGTTTTCGGGCTAATTCCATTCATTGATTTCAATAGGTCGCTGAATCGCATCGTTCCTTCAATAAGCAGATCACGAATAATTAAAAAGGTCCATTTAGTCCCAATCACGTCAAGCGTTTTAGCAATGGGGCAAGGCTCACCTGGCACTCCTTTGGTCAGCACGACCGGCTCAATAACACTCATCTGAAACATCCTTCCTAAAATTTTTTGACTAATTTACCTCATCATATCACAATAGTATATTTTCGGAAACTTTATGAATTAAATATCACTACTTCCATAATTGAATTTACTACATATATAATATCGATGAACCTATTACTCCATCCCTATATTGAGGAGGTGATCAAAATTAGTGCGAGAAATCAACGAAACAAACTGCCGTTAGCGCTCATTGCTCTCTTAATCAGTGCTTTTGCTATCGGTACCACAGAGTTCATCATCATGGGTATTCTTCCGGATGTAGCAAACGATTTGAATATTACCTTAAGCGCAGCAGGGTTATTGGTTACCGGCTACGCGCTAGGCGTCGCAATCGGCGGTCCAATTATCACCGCATTTACCTGACGTTTGTCACGTTAGTTGCTGCTGTTCAGTTTGATGCTGATCTTCGTTGCAGGAAATCTAATGGCAGCTGTAGCTCCCAATTATCAAGTTCTGATGACCGCCCGCGTCCTTTCTTCCTTTGCGCACGGCACGTTCTTTGGTGTCGGCTCTATCGTGGCAACCCGTCTCGTTCCTCGTGAAAAACAAGCAAGCGCCATTGCAATGATGTTTGCTGGTCTCACGTTGGCTAATATCTTTGGTGTCCCATTTGGAACCTTTATTGGGCAAATGTGGGGATGGCGCGCTACATTTGGATTGTAACGGTTCTGGGCATCGTATCTCTCATCGGGATTGCTTGGCTCGTTCCACATATCCAAGGAGAGGTTATCTCGAATTATCGTCAAGAAATTCGCGCCCTTCGCAACAAACAGGTATTGCTCGCTTTACTCATGACGGTGCTAGGGTTCGGCGGTGTATTCACGGCATTTACCTATATCGCTCCCATATTGACGGATATCACGGGATTTGACTCAGGTACAGTCACCCCGATACTACTTATATTCGGCATAGGAATGACGATCGGCAATACGATTGGCGGTAAGCTGTCGGATTGGAAGCTGATGCCTTCCCTCGTTGGAATGCTGGCACTCTTAGCTGCTATTTTGGTGGTATTCACATTAATCCGGAGGAACTGGCCTTCGCTTCTCGCAACTTTCGTAAAGATGTTCCTGATTTACAGTGTGCTATTGAGGATTTAGTGGTATCCGCTGACAAGGTAACAGCTCGTCTCTCATTCAACGGGACATACAAAGGTGAGTTTATGGGAAAAACGCCAACCGGAAAGCCTGTTCATTTCTTTGCCATTGATATTTTGCATATCAGGTATGAAAAAGTCGTTGAGGATTGGCACTTAGAGGATAATCTTACATTAATGCAACAGCTGGGAGTAGTATCTGAAAATTGAACACCTAAGAGTTTTTAAAGAGACTACAGAATTAAAGGAGCTAGAAAAAAGATGAAAAATATACTTATTATTAACGGTCATCAGAAATATAGTTCAGCAGAGGGGAATTTGAACCAAACATTGATGGACAAAATGGTCAGTTTGTTAAGTGAAAAGAACAATATAAAAACAACAATTATTCAAAATGGATATAAAATCGAAGAAGAACAACAAAAATTTTTATGGGCTGATATTGTTATTTATCAAACACCTATCTATTGGTTTAGTGTTCCAGGCTTACTGAAGACGTATATGGATGAAGTTTATGCTTATGGTTTATTTTTTAAGGGTGCTGATCAGTATGGAAGAGGCGGTTTATTGACCGAAAAGAAATATATGTTTTCGACTACCTGGAATGCTCCTGAAAAAGCATTTAACGATCCAAGTCAATTTTTTGAAGGGAGCAGCCTAGAAGAGGCATTAAGCCATTTACATCGTATACAGAAATTCCTCGGAATGAAACCTTTAAAGAGTTTTACTAGCTATGATGTAATCAAAAATCCGAAGGTTGAAAAATTTGTATCCGAACTTGATATACATCTGAAAGAGGTATTGAATTTTTAATCTATTAAGTAAAATCATGTGGAGGTAAAAACATGTTAAAAGATAAAAAAGTTGTAATTATCGGTGGAAGCTCTGGGATTGGTTTGGAATCAGCTAAACAGGTTATAGCCCAAGGGGCAGAAGTAATCATTGCCAGCCGTTCCGAAGATAAATTACGGAATGCAAAAGAGCAGCTAGGAGATAGGGCTACGGCTTTTACGCTAGATACAACACAAGAACAGCAAGTTCAGTCTTTCTTTGAAAAAATCGGCCAGTTCGATCATCTTGTGGTGAGCGCGGCAGAAACATCCGGCGGGTCATTCCTCCAAACGGATACAGCCCAAGCCCGACAACTGTTTGAAAACAAATTTTGGGGACAATATTATGCAGCAAAATACGGTGCTCCGAAAATTTTACCAAACGGCTCAATCATATTATTCTCTGGGGTTGTAGCCTATAAATCGATGGTTGGTTCGTCAATTCTAGGTGCAGTCAATGCGGCCGTTTCGAATCTAGGAAAGACCTTGGCATTAGAACTTGCTCCGACCCGAGTGAACACCGTTTCACCCGGTATAATTGATACACCTTCCCGCAGTAAAATGCCAGAAGAAACTCGTAATCATTTCTATGCTACGGTTGAAAACATACTTCCTGTGAAACGAATAGGAAGAGCTGAAGATGTTGCACAAAGTGTGCTATACTTGCTTCAAAATAGTTTCGTGACTGGAACCGTTCTTCATGTAGAAGGCGGTCACATTTTAGCTTAAGCCATCAGCTGAGGAAAAATCATATCCCCTAAACAAGGAAAACGCTATTCTTTTTGTAGAACTATACGAAAGGATGGTGTTTTTTTATGAATCTTTCCATCTCTGAGGAGCTTTACTTTTTTTCACAGGAATTACATCGATATAGGTCACCACAAGCTCTAGAACAACTAGCTAAGGAGATAGGATTTGTACAACGAAAAAGTAAGTACCGAGTACAAGATTTGGTTGCTTTATGCGTATGGTTGAGCCAAAAAGTAGCTCATACTTCATTAGCACAATTATGTAGTTGTTTAGAATCTTCAACGGGTGTCTTGATTAGTCCTGAAGGACTCAACCAACGATTTAATCCATCTGCTGTCAAGCTTCTACGACATGTATTCACTTCCTTGTTTACTCAAAAGCTATATTCCTCTAATATTCTTCCTCATTGTTATGCCACTCGGTTTCAGCGTATACGAATCATGGATTCTACTACTTTTCAACTTCCAGATGTGTTTGCCCCAGCTTATCAAGGATCTGGAGGGAGTAGCCATACAGCTGGCGTAAAGATTCAATTAGAATATGATCTTCTTAGTGGCCAATTTATGCACGTTCACTCAGGACCAGGTAAACAAAATGATCGAAATTATGAATCAATTAAAACCGGGGCAAACCTATGAAATATCTGACGCTTACATCGGGCAGTATCAAAAATTGCCAGCTAGAGTCATTATCCACAGACTGACGGATTAACAAACGAGAAAACGGAGGGGAAATCAAGCGTTAAAGGAGAAAAAGAAAGGAATTGTTATGAAGGAACGGAGTAAACGATTGAGTGCGATGAATGTATACATAACCAATGCACCACCCGAAGATGTTCCAACGGAACACGTTCACGATCTTTACTTATTACGATGGCAAATCGAATTACTTTTTAAAACATGGAAATCCTTCTTTGAAATCGATCATTGTAAAGAGATTAAAAAAGAACGATTAGAATGTCATCTCTATGGTCAACTAATTGCCATCCTACTTTGTTCTTCCACCATGTTTCAAATGAGGCAGCTATTACTTACCAAGAAAAAACAAGAACTCAGCGAATATAAAGCCATTTATATCATCAAAGATTATTTTTTATTACTGTTTCATTCGATACAAAAAAGCACCCAAGACCTATCAAAGGTCCTGTTTCGCGTGTTTACCCTCCTACAGAAAAACAGGCGAAAGGCTCATCAATTCCAATATTGAAAAGCCCAATTTCAACATTAAGATTTAGAAATTGGGCTTTTTTTCGTTACTCCATAAACTGGTCTGATTCAAAAAAGACGCACCCTTATTAAAGAAGTGCGCCCGATTCTTGAACAAGGATATGAGTGGTTAATTATATAAATTAATTGCCCACTTATATAACAAATTCATAACCCGTTGGTTTTTGGAATGGTACTTTATATTCTTTAAAGACTAGTTTATATTTAGAAATATCGTCGGGTAAAGATGGCGATACGATGAATGTAAAAGATTCATGTCCTCTGGAGCCTCCCCCTCCTTCGTTTCGACAGTCATAATGAGTTCCTTCTCCTACTATTGAGAGTTCAAAATAGGTATGTTCTCGCTGATGCCATTCAAACATTTCATCAGAAGAGATTCTGTCAATATTCAAATGAACTACACTTGCGTTTTCAAACTGACGTACAAATGTTACTGAATAAAATTTATTATCTTTTTCAAACGACTTTAATAACGGTATATTTTTAAGAAATCCTTTTGGCTCTACAATAGGTCTATATATCTCTTCGTTTAAGAAATCCGCAAAAACACTGTTTAGAAAATCCTCATAAAAATTATACTCTTTTGCCCAATTTGTAATAAGTTGTTTAGTGGGAAAACCAGGATTATTATTTGAAAGATCCTTCCATTGTTTAATTAAATTACATATTTGTTCATCTATTGCCTCTATCTGTTCATCATAGTGGTCTGTTGGTGGTTCAAATGACATTCGCTTCATATTTTCGCCTCCAAGATAAAACAATAAGACAATTTTAACATAATCTGGTAAGTAGTGTTCCACTAATCTGCCCTATGACTGATTAAAGACAAAGAAAAAAATGAACTGCTTAAAAACAGTCCATAGTTGCTCGATTTTCGCGCCCGTTTGCGGAAGATCAATTTCCTAACCCAGTACCAAAGTATCCATTTGGAACGAATTATTGCATTATGTTTTTAAAATGGACTTATAAATAATAATACCCATAATTATTCCTGGAATAAAAAAAAGCATAGGTAAAAAAACCGGTCCATAAATCACCCCAAATATTTTTAGTTTTGACGAATACATTAAACCGATTGTTAAAAAAAAAGCACCAACAACAAAGGGAATGTAAGAAAAAGAATTTATTTTTCCGTTTGCCTCTCGATAAGCATCCCACATCGCAAACATATATAAACAGGGATAAAACATAAGCCATTGAAAATCAGTTATTTCAATGGCTTTGTTTATTTCGCCTGTAAATGAATACATGATTGCTAAATTGAAATTACTTTGAACGTTTACTAGAAACTCTAAAATAATAAATGCTATGCCCTTTATTACGCTTCCATTTAAAAACTGGCCAAACCCTGGTAATGCAATGCTCCAAAGTAAAGCCTCATGATTTTTAGGCTTTTCTTTTTTCATATGTAAATTATCCTTCTTAATGTAATAGATTTGATGATGTGGGTGTACTACCTTTCTCGGTCGGCACTTGTAAGGGGTTTTTCTTACCACCCATTCTCAATTGCCATATTAAATCATCATTAATGTCAGTTATTTGTTTTTCACTTTCGCATACTCTATTTTGATGTCATTTTCCTATGATGAAGAAAATGTTTCTATTCATTATTCATCCTAAAATATCTTTGGAATAGTGTTAGATAAAAAACTTAACTAAATAGGATCTAGTTACTGCCCTTTCGCCATCGGTAATTGATCCAAAAATTTGTATTTAATCAGGAGATTAGCAGTATCTTCACCATACTTAAGAGTTTCCCCCATTAAGCGCATAAAGTGTGCTCCAATATCCTTTCTTGTTGTGCTCGACAATGTAGCTCCATATCGTGCAGAGGCCTGTGATGTTAATGCAGCGTGTTTATAAAGCATAACCCGTTCAGAAAAAGGTGAAGCAGTTGTATCAAGGATTTCAGTTTCCCATGTTGGCAGTTTGGGCAAGCCATTTTTTGTAAGAATTGATTGAAATATTTCAAGTTGTTTATCAGAAATATCAACCCCGCGTTGATAATGCTCTTTCAGCTCTTTAGAATTAGTAACCTGTGCAGCCCCACTGATAAACTCCTTATGGATCTCAGTCGCATGAAAATTATGAACTATTTGACCTATTTCGAGTGCATTTAGCGGTCTTGTATCAGTAAACAAACCTGACAAAAAATTTTGTGAATCCACTTTTTCTACCAGGTCTGGGGTGGGAATGTGAATTTCAGGGTGTTGTAACCCCTTGTTTTGCATAAGATTCATACATTGTCTTAGTAGTTCAGATGAGTTTTCAAGGCACATTTTGTAAAAAGAAAGGATATCACCACGGGATGAAGTATTTAACGATAGAGAATTCACTGTATTAGCTGCTTGGACCAATCCATATTTCAGAAGGATGACATAGTGATCTGTAAAAAGAGGGCGAGCATTTATTTTTACATCATTTTCATCAAATGGTTGTGGAAGGGGTTGTCCAGCTTCTATTAAGAATAATTTCGATTGTTCTGACTCCTTAATCGCAATTTCTTCGGTAAACTTAAGCATTTTTAACAATTCTTGATCTTGTGTTGTTGCTATAAAGTGACGAGAAACCCATACTCCCATCGTATTTGCTACATAGGAAGTCCAAAGATTAGAGATTTCTGCTGGCGTTAATTTTTTTATTTCCATGATTTTAAAAAGCCCCTCCCTAAAAATTCTTTTATAACATTCCTATATGCTAACTTTCCATTCTCTTATTTGTACAGAAAGGATGAACCAAACAGTTTAAGTATGTCCATCACCACTCGTTTTCCAATCCTCTACCACGAGTTCATGTAATAAAGTCTTTGCTTGCTTAATTTTTTCATATTTATCCATACATACCCCCATAATAAGAATTCACTTACTATTATGGGCAATTTATAAATTTTTATTAAAAATCTTATTATAAATAGAAATAAGCAATATTAAATTTCTTATGGTAAAAACGGGATTGTTCCTAAACTAATCTGCTTCTTTAGCTTAAGTACATTTCTTCACAATATCCATTTCTCTTACTTATCGTTGCTAAACAATCTGGCCCAATCATTAAGAATAGCGCATTTCTTGCTGCAGAAATGCGCCCGTTAATTTAAGTACAAAACTTCACAATCTTGCTATTTGTTCAAGAATAAAAAGGGTTGCCTCAGAAACCTATATTTATCGTTGCTCACACATTTTAATAAATTATGAACCGTTTCCTGGATATATGAGAAAAATAGTAGGGCTGAGCCTTATCAGCTACAACCCTACCTAAAAGTCTAAAAAACATTATTTTTATTGGAACAAATCTAGCTCGGTACTTCCTGATGGTTTAGCAGGGATATCATCCCCTACTAGAACACAATAACTCCACCAAATTCTCTGTCGGGAACACCCAATCCACTTCCATCACCAAATTAATTTCCGCCTTTCGGAAATGGAGAGGGTGGTGGACCCTCTGGTGGCTTCTCAAATGGTGGGGGGGGTGGGCCCTTTGGTGGATCCACAAATGGTGGGGGGGGTGGGCCCTCTGGTGGCTTCACAATAGGGTCGTCCTTATACCTAAAGTGAATGCCATTGTTTTCTTCATTATTCATATTTATCACCTCCTGTTCTTATTCTTTGCAATAAAAAAATATAAACCCTCAAATACAAAATATCTTTCCTACCGTTTGCAGACCTTATCATTCCTTGTTCAACTAAACTGCCACGTTACTTTAAGTACAAAACTTCACAATCTCTTCTAAGCTCTACCATACATTATCCAATTTTCTTTAAAGTGTTATTCAATTAAATGGCCCTAAAATGGATAAAAGCACTTTCCTTATTATAGGAAAGCGCCCGATTGCGGATAAACACAGCCATATCTTTTTATTAAGAGCAAGAGCCAAGAGAAATAATATCATTAGAACTGGTACAAAAATAATTTGATGGTTCATTAGAGAAATCAAGACTGTCTTCCTCCTTTTCGAAATCCATATATACAAATTATACCATATTAATTCTATTAACCTGCCCGTTACTTTAAGTACACACTTTCACAATCCCTTCTAAACTTTAATATCATAGGTATCTATTTTCTTTAAAGGTGTTGCTCTATTAAATGGCCCTAAAATGAAAAAAGCGCTGATCCTTATTACAGGAAAGCGCCCTTTTCTGGAATAAGCTAATGAATATTTTCATCGTACTGTTCATTAAGTTTGTTTCTCTCCTTGTACTCAAGCTCCTCCTGAATAATTATTTATGTAATACAAACACTAGCATTATTAATTATGAAAGGAGGAAAAACTGTGTTAAAAAAACTTCTATATTCATCTTGTGCCATATTGGTTACTGTAATGCTTTTCGGGATGTCCACTGGATATGCTCAAAATTCCATCTCAGACTTCTTCAATCACACTAATGGCAAAGTAACTCATTTAGCTGCTGATAACGATAATATCGGTGGTGATGATGACGATACCGATTGGGGTTGGATTGGTTTACTTGGTTTGGCAGGTCTTTTAGGGTTACGAAGAAAAGATAACGACAAGAAATAGTTAATAATCAGTGATTACACTTCCTTTTTGCCACTGTCTATAAGGATTTCCTAATCTATAGGGTCCCTTTGGGATCCTTTTGCTTTATTCATATCTTCTCTCTGTCACTCCTTCGCAATAAGAGTCAATTAAGCCTTACATAACAAATAAATTTTTTATTAAGTTCACTATGATAACTAAAAAAGACACAATGCCTTATACAAGGATTGCGCCCGATTGCGGAAGATCTTATTGAAGATAAGCCCCTGTTACTTTATGTAAAACCTTTCACAATATTCGATATAGAAAAACTACAAATACAGATTATACTCATAATCTCATCGACAAATAGGAATTTGTAAATTACTGAAGTATCTCGTTTATAAATTCTATCACTTGCTCATTCCTCAGATAGTTTTCGTGGTTTATACCATCGAATATCTTTATCTGTGCATTTGCAAAACAATCTTTTACTTTATGTTGTAGGCTTGCATTTAGTGTTTTATCTGAATTTGAGCCGATTATGTAGGTATTGCAAATTGCATTTTGAGCATAATCAATCAGTCTAATATCATTTGAAATAAATACTTTGGTAGGTCCCCAGAAAATCGGAATAATCTTGTTATATAAATCCGACAAATCACGATATGCAGCCATAAGAACAAGGCTTTCGCAATCTCTTACACTTGCAAGATAAGCAGCTATTCCTGTTCCGTAACTATGTCCCATAACAACTATATTTTTATCAGGATAATTAATCTTTGTCCAATCATATAAATCTATTGCTGTATTCTTCATAGATTTTAAATTCATTTTGCCTTTACTATTCTGACTTCCATAGAAATCAGCAGATATAAATGGACAATCAAAATTTCCACCAAAGCATCCGACAGAATTAAAAGCAATATAATTTGAACCGCCATAAAATAGAATAATATTATCAGATTCACTTATAAGATTATAACCATAACCCGACAGTTTTTCGCTAAACTGAATATACTCAGGAGTGAAGTATATCTCTTTCATTTTTTTTGCACTTTTATAAAAGGAATAGCTTATCGTCTGCATCACGAAATTACACCCAAAGCCAGCAATCAATACCCACATCAGTATTTTTAAAATAATTCTATATAGTTCCATCAAACTTGTATCAAACATCCAAATCACCAAATTCCTATTTATCTGTGTATTATATAGATTTTCTTACTTTACAATATTTTACTAATGTGCATTTATCCTCGGTTATTTGTATAACTTTATTTTTTGGGATATTAATAGGTCTAATTTTATTTTACAGTAAATATACATTCCTGTTGTCACTTCTTATTGAACAAACCTGCCCTTTAATCGATTAAAGGCCAGAAAAATGGACTGCTAAAATTAACAGTCCAAGTTGTTGCATTTTCGCGCCCGTTTCTTAAATAAAAATTAATTTTCTGTTCCTTTTTTCCCGAACCCCTCACCAAATTTAAGTGAATGTAGTTGTCCGTTTGAAGCCCAGTTATCTCTATCATATTCATCAAAAATTACAGTAACCCATTTTTCATTTACCTTTAAAGTTTTAACAGCTTCTTTGGTAATAGATTCAACAAACTGTTGTTTTTGTGGTTCTTCCTTTAGCCAATTTGACCGTGATAACAGGCATTTCCGTCACTCCTTAACAATATCCATTCTTCAAGTTTATTCATTCAATAAAGCTCTATATATTTTCTGTACACCTAACCAATTGTTTTTACATAACTTTTCTGGTAATCAAATCCAGAAAAAAAGACTCTTCTAATTGAAGAGTAGCGCCCTTTAATGGAAGAACTAAAATATGACCTCGCTCCTAAAACACTTAATTCTTCTTCAACTATCGCCCCTTTTAGTTGAACAATAGTTTCTCTTCTATTACATAATCATCAAGTGCATTCTACAGAATAAATTTTTTACTCAGATTGACAATAACCTTAGTGTTATCATTTAACACTAAACTTCAATGTGGAGGGATATACTTTGATGACTCTATTAAGTTTATTCTCAGCCTTAATTATTTTGAGTATTAAGGTAGCATTCCGAATTAGTAATATGACCTTTAGATAAAAGGGTTTGTTAAGAATGCCATCTTTAACTTAAGTATTGAGGATTCTAAAAGTATTGTCTATTTCGCAATGTTGTAAGAAAGAGGTGAGCATATTATTATGCTTGCCTTTTTTTGTAATATTAATGGAAATAATGAATATCCCCTTCTGAAAATGAAAAGAATATTCTTGAGGTGATCATGTGGATAAGAATAACTTAAAACTCACTTCTTCCGAAATAGGAACACTGTGGGGCCAGTATGTAAATGGAACAATGACAGATGTTGTAAATAGGTATATGTTCTCTATTATTGAGGACGAGTCAATAAAAACCATTTTTGAGGATGCTATCAAAACGTTCGAACAACAAAAGAAACAACTTGTTTCGTTTATTGAGAAGGAAGGGTTTCCAGTACCAATTGGATTTACTGAATCTGACCTCAATAAAGGGGCAACAAGATTGTTCACTGACATATTTTGCTTAAATTATTTACATGTCATGACTTTACATGGTTTGCTAGGACACTCAACTTCATTAGGTGTTTCTGTAAGAAAGGACTTACGGCTTTTTTACGATTCATGTGATAATGATGCAAAAAGGATGTACCATCAAACAATTGACTTATTGCTTGAGAAGGGGAACTTTCAGCGAGACCCTTTATTTTATCCTGCTAAAAACCCTGAACTTATTACTAGCCAAGATTTCAAAGACGGGTTCCTCGGAAAAGGGAGACGTTTAGCTGCAACAGAAATCATCAGTATATCTTTCAACCTTAAAAAAAGTATTATGGCTAAAACACTTTCTATCGCATTCAGCCAAGTTACTCAAACAAAAGAAGTAAGAAAGTTTTTAGAGGATTCCGAGAAAACGGCTGATGAACAAATACAAGCCTTCTCAAAAATAATGCACACCGACAATTTACCCGTACCTAGGTCGTGGGAAACAGAAGTGACAACTTCAACGGACTCTCCTTTTTCCGACAAGCTAATGTTGTATCACATTGGATTCTTGTATCAAGCTTCACAAATATATCATGGGACTGGTTTAGCATCAGCCATGCGAACAGACCTCGTAATGGCTTATGAAAGCATCATCCTAAAAACTCTAATGGTCACAAAAAAGTGGTTTACTATTATGATCCAAAATAAGTGGTTAGAACAACCACCACTTGCTCCTAATAGAAAAGAAATTGCAAAAGAAAAATAACAAAACAATGTTACTAGGTATGAATATATGAATAAGAGTGTACTTGAAAAACTTATGTGGAGTATCGCACTACCTGGGTTTGGGCAGTTTTTAAACGGAAAATATTTTAAAGGTACCATTCTATTGATTCTTGAATTCCTAATTAATGTACAAGCCAATTTTAATCAAGTCATCTTTCTAAGTTTTCATGGAAGGATTGGAATTAGAAATGCAATAGAACATGCCGATTATCAGTGGCTGATGTTTTATCCTTGCTTATATTTTTTTTCTATGTGGGATGCGGTGAAAGATGCATGCGGAGAGAAAGATCCCACTTCTTTTCTTCCGTATGTGTTCGCAGCGTTTTTTGTAACTATTGGACTGATTTTTTCCTCAAGCTTAACGATATTTGGAGCGTTATTAGGTCCTGTTTGGCTCCCAATGTTATTTGTTTTTCCTGGAATAATAATCGGATTTATTGTTAGAAAAACTTTATATAAAATATCTTAAAAAACCATCCGCTTTTAATATTAAAAGGATGGTTTTTGATGTTGAATATGCATGAAAGTTTATCTAACTAAACTGCATCGATAGTTTAAGTGCAATACTTGATAATCTCATCTTTATTTTAACAAAAATCCCCAGTATTCTTTAAAGGTGTTGTTCAATTATATGGCCCGTTTGCTGAAGATCACTGAATAATCATTGTTATCTCATTGTAGGAGGTTGATTTTCATCCGAGATACATGTTCAATTAGTCCTTGATAAGTATTTATTTTTTTCGAGACGGTTGTTTGATTTAAACGGAATATTCAATCTGGTAAAAAAAGCTGTCATTCGGTTGTAAATTCCCTGTCATTCATCGGTAAATATTATGTCATTACTGGTACATTTCGATGGCCGTAATCACTTTTAATCGTACTAAACTAATCTAATCCTTATACGCCATATCTATGGAAACATATAGTCAAAGATTAAAGCGGCTTTCTAAGAACGGCAATACTTGATTTTGACCTTATTAATTGCTTGAGGCAAACAAAAAAAGGCAAAGTGAATCTGCCTTTTTTTGTTTCCACTATTTCAATTGGAGGGCTACTCTATTAACTTGCTCGTGTATCTGGTGTAAAGCTAGGAATGTTACCGGCATTCCTTTTATCCTTCGTTTTTGGTTTCCCATTGCTCGGTGCCTTTAACATCATGGCGATGATGACAGAAACAATACTTAATACAGCAATAAGCTTAAAGGTTGGGATAAATCCGCCTAAAGAGGCAGCGATAAACGAACCTGAGATGGCACCAATACCGAAGCCTTGATAAATGATTCCGTAGTTTTTACTTTGATTTTTCAAACCAAAGAAATCGGCTACGATGGCTGGAAATACCGTAATATTACCCCCAAAACAAAACGCAATCGCGGCCACACTTCCAAAGAAAAGCCCATAGTTCAGTTGAACAAAACTTAATACTGTAACGGCTGCAGTAGTAACAAGTAAGGCACCTGCTACCACTCTTAATCGGCCGACTTTATCCGATAATGCCCCAAGAATAATACGACCGCTTGTATTAAAAATCGCCACTAATGCCACCGCATTACTTGCCGTCGCAATATCCAGACCTGCCATTTTAACACCGATGTCCTTAACAATACCGATTAGGAATAATCCGCTCAAACACGTTGTAAAGAAAATGATAAACAAGAGATACGCTTCCTTCGTTTTCAGCATTTCTTTAACCGTATAATCTTTTTGAAGTCTACCATTTTGAATATTGTTCTCATAACCTATTTTTGCTTCCCGAACTAGAAATGAACCACCAACGATCATAATCATGACGATTAATCCCCAATAAAAGAACGCTTGGGTGACTCCAACTGATTGGATGAATGCCCCATTAATGAACTTGAATATCAAACTACCCGTACCGTAAGCTCCAACAGAAATACCAGAAATCAGTCCTTTTCTTTCCGGGAACCATTTAATTAAATTAGATAATGAAGTGATATAGGCAGTACCATCTGCTGCACCAACAATAGCACCGACCAAAATATAAAGCATCCACAAGGATGATACTTGGGAACTAATCATTAATCCGGCTCCAAGTACAATGCCGGCACAAGTAAGGAGGCGGCGAATTCCCCATTTATCTTGGAGGTTTCCAGCTAACAACGTTGATAAAGCCAAGGCTAAGCTGGTAATTGAAAAAGTCAACGCAACTGAATTTAACTGCCAGCCAAAGTGGTCTACTAAAGGCTGGTTGAAAAGACTCCAAGTATAGATAGTACCTAACCCCATTTGTACAATAATCGTTCCTATTACGATTAACCATCGACGATCCATGCTTGATTTCATGATGTTCTCCCCTTTTCTTCAACAATAATAATGATCATTTTATAATTAGAAATAATGAATTATCCTGTTTACGTGATCATCATACCACCAAAAAAAAGGAGGAAATCGTTATGAGAATGAGATGCTTATTATTCGGAATGAATGGAGATTACAGTTGCATAATTTGTCGAAACTCTTTTACTTTACTTCTGCTCACAGGGATTTCGGCGTTTAAATTTTTAAGACGCAGTATGTAGGTTTGATTAAACCATGGTACAATTTCACGGATTTTCGTTAAGTTAACCGTGAAAGAGCGATGACAGCGATAGAACATGTCCTCCGGTAAAAGAACATGAAATTCCGATATACTCATGTGCATCGTATACACCTCATGCTGTGTATAAACCAATGTAACCTTTTCACTTGCTTCCGCATAATAAATGTCATTTACATCGGTCACGATAATTTTTTCGTTCTTTTTTAAATTGATTCGGTTTGAAGCCTTTGCATGGACCTCTACTTCCTGTCCCCGAGGATGTTGGCTTCTTTCTTGGATTGTCGCTTCAGTCTGATCTCGTTTATAGGCGGATTCAAGCCTGCTTAACATCGCTGCCAACCGCTTTTCATCATATGGCTTCAGGACATAATCAAAGGCCTCAAGCTCAAATGCTTGAGCCGCATGTTCTTTATAGGCAGTGGTAAAGACAATATACGGTCTTTTGGTAAATTTGCTAATGGTACTAGCCAGCAGCATTCCATTAAGGGATGGTATATTAATATCCAAAAAGATTACATCTGTTTCTTGCTCTTGCAAAAATTTTAACACATCCAAACCATCTTCAAAGAAATGAGTCACTTCAATTTCGCTGTAGGCTTCGATTAAATACTCCAACTCTTCTCGAGCTGGAATTTCATCTTCAACAATGATCGCTTTCATATATTCTCCTTTACAATATCAAAGAAAACTTCTGTTCCTGGAGATAGTCGGTGAATCACTAAACCATTTCCATAGATCAGCTTCACTCGCTGATGAACGTTATACAAGCCGATTTTGTTAGCTGGTACACTATCATGCTGCAAATGGTAGATGACATCTTCGCTGATTCCTGCACCTGTATCCTTGACACTGATTCTTACTTTTTCACGCAAATTCTTGACTGAAATGGTAACAACACCGGGACCTTTATTCTTTAAGATGCCATGGACAATAGCATTCTCCACTATAGGTTGAATGAGAAGGCTAGGTATATTTACATGCACATCATCAAGATCATATTCTACCGTCAGACGGTTGCCAAAACGGGCCTTCTCAATTTCTACATAATCGCGGACTTGCTCCAATTCTTTATGTATGTCAATCAACTGGTCACTTACCTCTAAATTGTATCGCATATAACCAGATAAATTGATAATCAACTCGCGAGCCTTGTTTGGATTCCTCCGGGTCGTTGCCGCAATCGCATTGAGGGCATTAAACAAAAAGTGCGGATTGATCTTTGTTTGCAGCGCCTTCAACTCTGCCCTATTCGCTGCTTCCTTTACCTGTTCAATACGGGAAACCTCCATAAGGGTAGAAATAATCTGTGATAGTCCGATGGCCATCGTCTGAAGCGAATAAGTCATTTTATTTGCTTTGCGATAATAGATTTTGAGTGTGCCTGTCAACTCACCATGTTCCTCAAAAGGAACAATCAGCAAAGAGTGAATTTGGGGTGTATGGTGATCCGCAATTTGATTTCGAATGACGAACTTCCCGGTACGAATCACCTCTTTTGTCAAATCACTAATGATTTCCTGACCAAGCTCATATCGTTCTTCCCCAAAGCCAACATAGGCGAGGACATTATGAATATCCGTAATTGCCACAGCATCGGCCTTAATATCATTTTTTATAATACTGCAAATCTTCCTTAATGACTCAGAATTGATCGAGCGAAAATAAGGCAGAGTCTTATTCGCGATATCCAAAGCTAATTTGGCCTGTCTAGCCGCAATCGCTTCCTTTTCCCCTTCAACACTATTGACCAGTAAGACAATCAGACCAATGGTAACCTGTCCTGCTATCATGGGAAACGCAATCCGTGAAACGATATCCAAACCAAGTGAAAATGGTTCTGACATGGTAAGAATCAACAGCATGGTCAATACTTCACAAAACATCCCAGCAATGATCCCATATATCCAACGTAACGACCTCTTTACTTTACGATTAATATAACCCGAAACAATACCCGCAATTATACTTGTGATTAAGCAAGGGATGGAGGTGATTCCTCCAATATCAATCAAATAGCGATGGATGCCGGAGACAACGCCTGAAATGATTCCTACCCAAGGTCCAAACAAAATACCACCCGAAACAACGGCGATAATCCTAATATTCACCAATGACCCTTCAACATTGATCCCAGAATAGGTTCCAAAAATAGCAAATAAACAAAACATCAGTGTAATAACAAGCCGCTCCGTATGAGAATGGCGATCTTTTTGAAGGGATTCCTTAAATCTTGGAATCCTAATCATAAAAAACAAACAAATCAACAGCAAAGCAGCCCGTTCAAATAAATGAATCAGCATTTCTAATGAAGTATTCATCGTAAAATCCTCTCAAATTATGCATCGATATATGGTGTGAGATCGTTTAGTGCACATTTTATTTTACATCTATCAGGAAAAGCCTGCCTTATAAATGTAGGCAGACTTAATTATTCAACAATATAGGTGAAAAATCTAGTGCATTGCATTATTTTTCGTGTGGTTATTTTTGGCTGTTTCTGTTAAATTGAACTGATGATTTCCGCTACAAGCACTCGCTTTCAGAGGTGCAGTCCGGGAGCCTCCTTCTTTTTTATTTTACCACTCAAGGAGCTTCACTCAGCTTTGAAGAGGACGTAAGAGGACGGGGACGGTTCTCGAGATCAGTGAAAAAGTCTCATTAATAATCACAATAAACAAGGGACACATTTTAGTGTCCTAAAAGATATAAAAAGGGTATTTCGTACGTTTAAGATTTTTAGAAATTTAAACCCTCAGCCACAGACGGGCTCCGATCTGATTGGTTATATGGAAATAGACGCAGCGCTACATTAAATTATTTAATACCTACTCACACCTTTCTTGTTATATGTGCATAACATGCCTATAAGTTTAGTTATATTCCTAAAAATTGAGGTGAAGAAAATTAATGGTCTCAAATATGGATTATACATCACCATCAACTCAATACTTTTTTGACGTAAATAAGAGCCCCCTATTCATAAAAGATAACAAAAACTTTATTAATGTATTAGGTATCAAACAGTTGAATACACTGGAAAATGTGTCACTGCTAGACATTTTCCTAAGTACAAATAATGTCGTGGAACCGCACTATCACCAAAATGCTGCACAGTTAGTCTATTGTATCTCTGGTTCTGCTACAGTATCAATGCTAAACCCATATACAAAACAGATACACAATTACACGATTACACCTGGGCAAGTGGCAAATGTTCCACAAGGGTGGTGGCATTATGAAGTTGCTATTGTTGATAACACGCATCTTTTGGCAATATTTGATGCCCCGACTCCAGAAGTAATTTTAGGTTCTGATATCTTAAAATTTACTCCTGCAAATATTATGGCGCATACCTATTGTCTTGATGAAAATCACTGGAAGCAAGTAATCGCACCAGTTAAACCTTCAACATATATAGGTCCATACCAGGACTGTCACAGCCTAAATGAACAGACAACTCATCAATATGTAAATCCACAAAATCAGCAGCCCCAATATATTCCGCAATACCCGCACACACATTACCCTCCTCAGTTTCAGCGTTATTGGGAATAACAGAGAGACAAAAACTGCAAATGGCATGGAATATCCGTGTCATTTTTTGCTTGAATATAGAAAAAGACTGTCATAACAGCATTTTTTCTGATGCTGGTAATTTTTTTTTGAAATCAGTTACGATGAGTTGTAAAGAATTATTAGGAGTAGTATCGATAACAGCAACAAGCTTTGTTTTTTATCATTTGACTTTAGAGAACTTCCGAATTCCAAAAAGTCATTTGCAAGCAAATCAGAAATTCATTTTAATCCTCAAAAGTGTGTAGTTTCAAGTTTAATTTACCTTCACAATGCCAAACTTCTGGCTTCTCATAGTCGAGATTCGATCCAAATATTGAGTGTATTCCGATTCCCCAGAGTAGGACAAGCAAAGATATTCTTTTGCTCTTGTCATGCCAATATAAAACAAGGAGACTTCTCGCTCCTTATCCTCTTCCAATGGAAACGGCATCGAATCCACATTGACGATAAACACAGCCTGAAAATCTAATCCATTGCTGCTATCTATCGTACTGATTTTGACCTTTCCGTCTTCTTTTTCAAAAGATCGTTTCGAAACGTCATTTTCGGTGATCCAGTAGAATAGTATTGCTGACTCAGTTAATGTACGCTTGATGATATCAACGATTGGAGATTTGTATGTCTTTTTTACCCGATAAAGGATCAGCATTTCTTCTAAAGGAACTTTTTTCTCTTCATGTAATTTCTTTATTTGTCTTGATACAATTCTCATTTCATCTGAAAAACTGGCTGATTTTACGATGCCTGGTTCCGCACCTTTTCTCTTTGTACTTTGTGGAGCAATAATTTCACCATCAAGATCACGATTGACGACTTTATTTTAAGAGCACGGGGAGAGCACGGGGAGAGCACGGGGAGAGCACGGGGACGGTTCTACTGCTTCCTATTGAAGCAGTAGAACCGTCCCCGGGTAATATTTAATCATTTACAATAGGCATTCTGCCTTTGTATCCACAAACTGGACATGTAACAATACGTTCGTTAATGACACCTGTCTTGAAAGCTAATGCAAAACTTAATTTCGATAATTTAAAACAACATCCACAGCGAGGACATACAAAATGAGATTTTTTTGTGCGAATATCAGCATACTTGTAAACAAATATGAAAGCCAAAGCCAAAATAAGAATGGTTTGAATTAGTCCAAATATCGGATTTCCTTGATTCATTTTATGATTTCTCTCCCCTTTAGAAGAAACAAAATGAAATTGATACATTTCTATTATAGTCTTTTCAGTATTAGTTAAGCGTAGGTTTATTTCTTGTATCTGTAGTTATAGTAGAGTGGCATTTTACAGTAAAATCAACCGATTCTTTTTGGATTTGTTTGAAATCAACGATTAGCCAATAGCTAAAGAACAAGCCGATTTTTAGAATCGGAATATACTGAATATGAAATTAGATGGTAGGGGGTGAAACCATGAATCCTTGGTTCAAGTCTTCTTGTATTAGTAAACAGGAAGTAAGTTTAAAAAGTTCCATGCGTTTAGTTTGGGAACAACACGTATACTGGACAAGATTGACAATCATTAGCCTGGCTTTTAATTTACCTGATGTAGACTTTGTCACCGCACGTCTTCTTAGGAACGCTACAGATATGGGGAATTTACTTAAGCCTTTCTATGGAAATAAAATAGCTGAAAAGTTCAGCAACCTTATTAGGGAGCACCTGGTAATTGCTGTGGAACTTGTCAAAGCTGCAAAAGCAGGCGATCAAAAAGCTGTAGCTGCGGCAGAGAGAAGATGGTACGAAAATGGCGCAGAAATTGCCAAATTCCTAAGTAGAATAAATCCTTTTATTTCAAGAGATGAATTTCAAAAAATGTTTTTCGAGCATCTGGCACTTACTACTCAGGAAGCAGTATTAATACTACAAAAAGATTTTCAATCAAGTATTGCTGTGTTTGATAAAATTGAGGTGGAAGCTTTACAAATGGCTGACACAATAACGGCTGGAATTGTGAAACAATTCCCAAAAAAGTTTCAAATATAAGAGTTGGTGATTGCACAATAAGATAACTAAATACTACTAACTCATTTTTAAAAGTTAAGCTGCCACACACAATTGTTGCAGCATTGTAAAAAAATTGCGGTACTTCTTTCAAAAATATGAAAGAAGTACCGCAATTTTTTTTACTAGTTATTTTGTGAAGTAATGTTTCCTAGAAATTGAATGTTAATCCTCAAAAGGGTGTTGTTCTAAGTTTAATTAACCTTCACAATCCCCATCTTCTGAATTCTCTTAGTCGAGATTCGATCCAAATAGATCGCATATTCAAAGAGCACGGGGACGGTTCTACTACATCACAATTGAAGCAGTAGAACCGTCCCCACACTCATGCCCACACTCATGAGATTCCTTCCAGCTCTTCTCTTATTAATAGCAAGTAAACGATTGAATTTGTCGTAAGCTAATACCGAAATAAACCCATCTAAATCCAGTCCAACGATACCCTGAGACAGCGTTTCGACCAACAAATGTTGGATAAAACCAAAATTGTTGAAAACCTCTCAGCCATACATACGTGTATCTGAATAAACATCTTGCAATACCGCCTGGGTCAACTGCAAATGCTTCTACTTGTTGTTGTGGAACAAATGAAGGCGGTGGTGCTGTTGGTGGACCTGCCGCTGGACCTTGACCAGGTGGTGCAAATGGAGGCGGTCCAGCCGCTGGTCCTTGGCCAGGTGGTGGAAATGAAGGTGGACCAAAAGCTGGTCCTTGGCCAGGTGGTGGAAATGAAGGTGGACCAAAAGCTGGTCCTTGGCCAGGTGGTGGAAATGAAGGTGGGCCACCAAATTGTCTTACATCATGGGCTGCATAGTTATTAATCTCATCTTGAAATGGATTCGAATATAAATAAGCTTCTTGATTATATGGATTGCTAAAATACGGAGGAATAGGATACATAAAATACACTCCTTTACTTTTTAACCTCACATCATCATATTCTTTAGTCATTGACCTATCAGCTTGTTCAATAACAAATGGGCACTTACCTATTATAAAGTTTCTTCTTAAGTCTCCCCCCTGTATACCTTACAAAATTGTTTTCTCTTTCATAGGTTTTTTGCATCAGTTCACGTTTTTTCACCTTGCATTACGATACAGTACATTTTATTAGCCATTATTGGTGTCATATAGGTATTTACCTGCATATGGTACACAAAGTAATTACTCATGTTTTTGGAGGGGGTTATTTGTACAGGCAATTTCAAGAACAAGTTGGTGGTAACTATACCTATTTTGTAAACGGAGCGTTGCTTGACATGAAGCAAGGTGACGTTACAGGTGACGGGATAGTGGATCACGTCTATTTATATGGAAGGAAAAACGTTGAGACCGACATCTTCGCAGATCATATTATCCTAGTCATTCAAGATGGGCGTTCTAATCAAATTTCAACCATTCCTCTTCAAAAGAATGCAGGATACAATGCGAAGCTCTTTCTTGGGGATTTTTCTAAAGATAACCTATTGGATGTTTTTGTTAGTATTGAATCGGGTGGAAGCGGAGGGTACGGTATATTCTATATTTACTCCATCAAAAATAACATTCCACGCCTATTATTTGATTTTGAAAAATATAATAAAAGCTATACATTCAAAGCCAATTTTGAAGATCTTTATAAAGTAAGTGTAGGAAGTCCACCACTAGACCTCCTTTTCACCCTTGACATTAGCTATAAAGGCTATGATTACCTTTCACAGCTTTACTATGAAAATGGCAAATTAAAACAACCCGTTCAAGGTGAGGTACTTTCCATTGGTGCATTATACCCAATTATTACGAATCAAAAAAGCAAGAGTTATGATTTACTTGTTTTTCAACGAATAATTGGTATTTCAAATTCGGATACATTAGGTCATATCGAAAACCTTTTAACATGGAATGGCACTCAATTTAAATCCACAAGCTTGGCCACAGCGATACTTGGAACAAAGTACATTAGCCTCGACTAATGTCGAAACAAAAAGCTCGCTTTATAGTTTAATATACTATCTGCTCCAAGCAATGGAGGTATTGTATGACAAATTTTTATTCGTTTCACGGGACAGTCACTATGATTAGTGATTTTTTCACTGGTAAAAATGGTAAAAAAGAAGGCTGTAATAAATTCATTACTGTAGAAAACGAATTGGGAGTCATTGTCAACTTCGTGGTTTCACCCACCACCTACTTTGTAGACCATGTAATGGTGACAGTAGGAGATCGCGTGACTGGATATTATGACGGGGATGCACCTGCACTTCTTATTTACCCGCCTCAATATCAAGCACTTGTCATGGTAAAAGACAGCCCAAATCAGACTGTAAAAGTAGATTATTTTAATAGTCAATTGGTGAGTAGCGATGGACAATTACAATTAAATATATCACCATATACTCGAATAGTATTAACAAATGGGCAGTCCTTTTCAAGTACACCTGCAAATCGAGATCTAATTGTTATTTACGGGCCTTCCACAAAAAGCATCCCTGCCCAAACCACACCCTCTAGAATAATAGTCCTTTGTTAAATGTTAGATAGACATTCCTAATTGGAATAATAATTGCTATATAAAAAACAAAAAACTCGTCACTTGAACTGACCCCTGATAGTTAGACAGGTTATTTTATTAGCAACTTTTAGGGTTTGGGTTCGGTATTGCACCGGGCTCAAACCTTTTAATTTTGTCTTAATTTGCTTGCAATTAAATGAATTTCGATTCGATTTGACTATAAGAAACCTTCTTCATCCTCTCAAATATGAAACAGTAATCAATTTATCATTTTATTCTGTCTACACTGAAATATTTATTTGCTATTATTAAACTAGTGAAATATATAACATAAGAGAATATTGTTGAATTTTTATCTATTAGATTAGAGGAGGGATTTTTTTGACAGGTACAATCGCAGTCATTATGGTTTTCTCCATTCCATTGGCGGCAATACTAACATCGCATTTTCAAAAACAATCCAAGTACAAGCTCAAAATGATTGAATTTCAGATTGAACTTGAAAAACTTAAACACGAAAACTATGTTCTTGAAACACAAAAAATGAGAATCGAACTCGAACAAATGAAACTAGAAAATTCTCAAGATATCATCAAACCACTATAACTTAGCAAAGACAATGTCGGAGTTTCAGATAAAAGACACTCCGACTCATTTTCTAAAAAAGAAAAACCATATCTTGCAAATTAACATCCTTAATGCTTTCCACTCTCCAAATCGAAGGTGGTCAACCAAAAATAGTTGAAGGAACATCCTCTGACTCAAATGGGGGCTCCTGAATGATGATCGTTTCTTCAAGTTGATTGAATAACAGCCAAACAAAACGAATACGCACACTCATTTGGTTAATCTTGTAAAAACGGGGGTATTGAGGAGGAAATAGAACAAAATAATATTTTCTCGGCCGACCATATTAATAAGAAGCATTAAACAAACCCCAGCCCTACATTTGTCTGGGGTTTGTTCGAAAGAAAATCCTTCCCTTAAATACGCAATAAATCAGAATTTTCATTGATTTAAAGAGCACGGGGAAGGTTCTACTGCTTCCTATTGAAGCAGAAGAACCTTCCCCACACTCAAAAAAGAGACTATAAAATTTTTATAGACTCTCTTAAAATAGTTTATTTTACCTGCTCAATTCTTCTTTTCTCTTGAGTTCTCTCTTCCAACATTCGATCCAAATAAATCGTATATTCCGATTCACCCGAGTAGGACAAGCAAAGGTATTCTTTAGCTCTTGTCATTCCAATATAGAGCAAGGAAACTTCCCTCTCCTTATCCTCTTCCAATGGAAACGGCATTGAATCCACATTGACGATAAACACAGCCTGAAAATCTAACCCTTTGCTACTATCTATCGTACTGATTTTGACCTTTCCGTCTTCTTTATCAAAAGATCGTTTCGAAACGTCATTTTCGGTAATCCAGTAGAATGGTATTGCTGACTCATTTAACGTGCGCTTGATGATATCGACGATTGGAGATTTGTATGTCTTTTTAACCCGATATAGGATGAGCATTTCTTCTAATGGAACTTTTTTCTCTTCATGTAATTTCTTTATTTGTCTTGATACCATTCTCATTTCATCAGAAAAGCTGGCAGCTTTTACGATGCCTGGTTCTGGACCTTTTCTCTTTGTACTTTGTGGGGCAATTATTTCACCATCAAGATCACGATTGACGACTTTATTTTTAAATACTGAATGTTCACGAAAGAAATCCCAAGCAAATTTTACAATTTGTGAAGTGTTCCGATAATTTATTGTCAACACCTTTGACCTGCCTTGAAAACTAAAACCCGTATCCTGAACATAGGAACGCTTTCGATTGTAAATAGTCTGAGCTCTGTCTTCAACCAATAACAGTGACTGTGTATCAGCATTTATTAGTAAGCTGACAAGCCGGAGCCAATCTGCTTCAAAATCCTGCCCCTCATCAATCATGACGGCATCATAAGTTGGAAGAATAGTCTCCTTCTTCTCGATTTTTTCAATAATTTCTGGTAGTTGATACTCTCTTATTTTTAAATCATTCTTAAGCCAAGAATGAAAATTCCGCACAATAATGTTTTGATTTTGAACATCCTTAATAGAGGGATCAAAATCAAAAAGGTCCTCAGGTTCGTTTAACATATGATGAATCATTTGCTGGATCGAATTCGCCAATGAAATATTATAACAAAGGATGAGGATTTTCCAATCAGGATTCTGCTTTGACAACATCTTCGCCCTACTGGCAAGAATAATCGTTTTCCCACTCCCTGCAACGCCTCGAATCAAGCGGTTCTTATCACCGATTTGCTTTGCCAACTTCTCCTGGTGAAGGTCCATTGTCTTAATATCGTGTAGGGACAATAAAAGCTGATCTTGATAAGGGACAGGTGCTTGTGCGGCTGAGCTAGGTCGTATCATATAACGGGTGGGATTCCCGTCGAGTAAGAACTAGCCATTCACTCGTAGCGAGTCTTGGAGGACTAAAGGTAACTTTAGTTTTTAAGCGTAGACAGTTAGGTGGCGGGCCGAAAGCCAAATGGTTGAAGGGATTGAGCTCCATAATGTTTGTAATTTGAGAGGGCTGATGCTTTAAGCGCTGCAGAAAGCTACATTTTATCTTTCGTTAAAGGCAAGAAAGATAAAACCTCTCTGGAGTCATAGACCTTGGCACGTTATACATTGATATGATACGGCAACTCAGGAGACCCTACCGGTCTTTTCTTTTTCTTAGAAGAGTATGGTTTACAAGCGATAAAAAGCAAGGAAACCAAATGCCGTTGTAGGGAGTCGGATAGCAGCGTAGTACCAATGAAATTGGGTAATGCCGATGGAGGAAAGGCTGCTACCTAGTTATCGCCCTTACTAGAGACACATTTACTACACACAGAGGTAGGTATACTAAATGGAAACAAAACTACTAAGGATAGCAGAATTAACAAAGTCTAATCCTAAAATGAAATTCACATCACTTGCACATTTACTAAATAAGCAAGCACTAGCTCAATGTCATCATGAACTACCCAATAGGAAAGCAACCGGGATTAACGGTACAACTAAAGAGCAATACGGTGAAAATTTAGAAGAAAACATAGAGGAGTTAGTAAGTCGGCTTAAAAGCAAAAGCTATCGTCCTGTTCCTGTAAGGAGAATGTATATTCCGAAGCTCAATTCAAACAAGAAAAGACCATTAGGAATACCGGAACATGAAGACAAGATTGTTCAAAAAGGCATTACAAAGATACTAAATACCATCTATGAAAATGATTTTCTAGATTGTTCCTTTGGGTTTCGACCTAATCGTGGTTGTCATGATGCTTTGAAAATACTGAACTTTTATATTGAAAAGAGATCAGTAAATTATGTAGTAGATGTCGATATTAAGGGATTCTTTGACAACGTTGACCACAAATGGATGGTGGAGTTCTTAAAACTGCGAATTGCTGACCCTAATCTACTAAGAATAATTGGTAGGTTTCTTAAAGGTGGATACATGGAGGAAGGTAAGAAATACAAAACAGACAATGGCACACCGCAAGGTGGAGTTATATCTCCGGTATTAGCCAATGTGTATCTCCATTATGTCCTTGACTTATGGTTTGAGAAAAAGGTTAAGAAACAATGCAAGGGACAGGCATATATAGTAAGGTATGCAGATGATTTTGTGTGCTGTTTTCAATATCAGAGCGAAGCTCAGGAATTCTTCCAATCATTGAAATGTAGATTAAAGAAATTTAACTTGGAAATTTCCGAGGATAAAACCAAAATTATTCCCTTCGGGCGGTTTGCCGAGAAATATGAAAAGCAAAAGGGAAATAGTAAACCAGCAACCTTTGATTTCCTAGGCTTTACACACTATTGTGGGAAAAGTAAACAAGGGAAATTTCGGGTGAAACGGAAATCGAGTAGCAAGAAAGTCCAAGGTAAATTAAAAGAGTCTAAAGAATGGCTGAAGAAGAATAGAAATAGAGATATTCATATGATCATGGATAGATTTCGACGATCGCTTATAGGTTATTACAACTATTATTGCATCACTGATAATACCAAAAATGTTTGCAACTTCAAAGACAAAATCGAGAACTTACTATTTAAATGGCTCAATAGAAGAAGTCAAAGGAAATCCTTTACATGGGATAAATTCAGACTATTTCTTGATAAATATCCACTACCTTCACCAAGAATTAAAGTGAATATATATGATTTAAGAAAAGAGATTAGCTACATTCTGTGAATGATGACTAGGAGGAGCCGTGTGCATTAATAGTGCAAGCACGGTTCTGTGAGGGGATGGAGTACAATTTATCGTAAGGTAGAAAGGCTCCCTTCTACTCGACTATACTCAGCACTAATTCGAACTTCTGGGAATAAATGATAACGAATTGCATTAATGTCTTCTACAGAAAGAGGTTCTTTTTTACGATATGGAACGACAAACATATTTAAGATCTTTTCCATTAGGACTTCTTCGGAAAACTCATCTTTTTCAGTATCAATCTCATCTCTTGTTAAACATAGATTGGGTTCAATCACTGAATATAGATCATTTTTTATAAAATCCTGGGAACTCATTCTGGTAAAAACGACCCCATATCCATAAGGGAATTTCAATTGAAACTTATATTTCCCTTCTAACTGAACAAGACTTTTATCCTTTTTCAACACATCTACTACATGAAACATGTTGTCCCTTGCCTGCTTCAATGGGCTTTTTACAACAGCTTGCTCACCAGTAGTCGCTACGATATGCCACTCTTCGTGGTTAACTTGGAGAAGAGTATTTTTCGTATAATCCTTCACTTCTAATACCATAATTCCAAGATCCGGACCGATAATCACAAAATCGGGCCTTCTCCCTTTAATTTCTGGTTCATAGTAAACTATATAATCATCGGGCAGAAATGTTTTTAAAGTTCGGAATAACAACCTCTCCCCAGCAGTGGCAGATGATCTAATCGTTTCAGGAATCGTAATCGCCATTTTAACCGCTCCAAAAGTTGCATTTTCCTACATTATACTACAAAAGTGGTAAAGACCAGGTTTTTTACAGAAATTAACCATATTTATAGTAAATAATTCTATTAAATTAGCATACTTCTGCCAAAATTAACAAAATTTCTCCTAAAGGATTAGTTCTTCTAGCAATTATTTTGATAAAATAAAAGAAGAATATATTTTACATAGAAATGTTTGAACTCTATGGAAGCGGAGTGGACAAATTGTTTAAAGGAATCCTTGATAAGCTATTTAAACCAAATCAACATTCAAACAAACCAGAAATTCAACCTATTAGCCCTTCTGAAGTAGAGGCAATAGTAGATGCAAAGATTAAAGAGCACGCCACAACCATACAAAGTACGACTACTGACCAGGATGATTACACATTATCAACAAAACAGATCGAATATGCTATTTCAATGATTGAAAAGCTAAAAGGTGAATTCGTATTGGCGATTGAGCCATCAAAATTAACCATTAAAGATTTGAATCGTTTGATTGCCTATCAGAAATATAAAAACAAAGGGACACTTGTTAACTTGGTAAAAAAAGGAGTTCTACAAAGAAAATAGGTAAGAACCACTAGGTGGAGGTGCCAGAACCCTTAACGAAATGGTTCCTGGCACTTTTATTTCTTATTTATAAAAAACTCTTCATTCATGCCCTGGATTTTCTTGTCTCACTAATTTAGTAATTGTTTAATCTTCATAGAGTGTTTATTCCTGTATGTAAAATGGAAGGTGCTTGCTTAAGGAACTCGGTATTTCAATGCCTTCAGGTTCAGGTTTTTATTCCCATTTCATCTAATATTTTATTGTATTGAACATCACCCAATCCAAAATGATTAAGATTATTGATTAAATCAATCAGTATTTCTTGTCTGCCTTTACCTTTTATTTTATTTATATAATTTCTTATATCATTATTTGGGTTTTTATAATTCAAATACAACTTTATTCCTTCTCTTAAATAAGGCAATTGTTTAAAGATATCTAGGTATACGTCACCTTGTATCTTTTCAAAATCTTTTTTTATTAAGGTTTCAACATACAAATCATAAAAATGATCTAGCGAATGAATTTCTATTTTATCTTTTATTATTTCAGTTATACTACTGCACTTAAAAAAAACCTGTTTTATAATGTTTACTGTGACTGATCCGTAAAATTTTATTGAATCTAAATATGCTAATATTGTTAGTAAATTAATTTGACAGAACATATCAAAATCAAACCATAAAGCTACTTCCTCATAATTTCTGTGAAGAAGCGGCCAAATTTCGCTGATTGACTTTTCTTTATATACTTCAGGAGAAACATCGTAATTTCTGGTTATAAAGTTTTCCCTAATAGTAAAAAATTCTTCGCTAAAGATTTTCCTATGTACCTCTCCATCAACAAGACAATCATTAAAAGAAATAATCCCTTCCCCGTTAGCAATATAATTTTTTCTAAAGAACTCCTTTAATGCTTCTCCATTTAAAATATTTAGCTTTTTCACAATTTCACTTCCTTAAATATTAAAATCACGCAATCAGAAAAGGTCGCTAAATTTACAGCTTCGAATCTACAAAAAAACCAGTTTGTAGGACAGTTTTCAAAACCATTCCGCAAATTTAATGTGTAAAAATACCTCAACTTAACGGGCAATTAAAATCCCTTGCCTGATTCACTAACTCTAGAAATTAATACATCCTTTTTTCAGGAATAACACCTCGTACTCCGCCTCTTGGTTCGTCAATATCTCCTGAATACCGTGGAATAAGATGCAGATGGACATGGAATATGGTTTGTCCAGCAGCTTCTCCACAATTAATCCCAATATTAAAGCCATCAGGAGAAAAGGTTTCACTTAACGAGTCTTTACACTCATCTAGTAATTCATGAATAGCAACTTTCTCTTCACAATTCGTTTCAAAATAACTACTTACATGCCTTTTCGTAATGATTAATATGTGTCCTTTGTTAACAGGATATTTATCAAATATGGCATAAGCAAGATCATTTTCTTTAACTATATTTAAACCTTTGCTGCAAAAGGGACAAGACATTTTTTGTGCACCAACCTTTAAAATTTATTCAATAAGTGAAATCAGCAATACCTTAGAAAAAAACTAGAAACTTCTTCCTGCCCTATTCACTAACTCCAACTATTACCACAGCTAAATTATACCATCCGTGGGTATAGTGGTTATTAAAAATAATGACAAACCCCAAACCAATTAATGGGTCTGGGGTTTTTTCGCCTTCCGTTCAAAATGATAATGCAGGCGGTATTCACATACTTCTTTTGTCCAATCAAACAATATCTGTTGGTTCTCAGGAACAACATCAAATTTAAGATTAAATATTTCGTTTTCAAACGAAATGAGCCCTTTTGAGCTGCCACTCCATTTTGTCATTGGCATTGTAGCAATCAGTTTGCTAACTCCTTTTTCATCGTACTCCCAGAGCTGTTTCGAAGACCTGTCGGAAAAATCGATCCGTTTCCTGTATTCCTTTTCTGTAAGATATTGATGAAAAAAAGGCGCTACCTCTGTTGGGGTAATCGACTTGAACCAGTTTGCTGGACCACGCTTCAACATTGCTAACAAGACAACCATTTTATAACTTTTAGCCATTCCAGTTTTTTCAGTTTCCTCAAGCCACGGTTTATACCGAAGAAAAACTTCTTTTTCTCTTTCACTTAATTCATTTGCCCATTCTAAGAAACCAACATATGACTTAAACTCTTGGCGGTATTGAACTGAATCTGCTGCACCTTTTAAGTGTAGATCTAAATATGTTGGCCTGTCACCTTGTTCATATTTTAGTGAAGAGTACGCATTTAGCAGTTTATCACGACGAGGATGTTTCTTTGTAATCATTTCTTTTAACAAGTCAATAACATGCACATCTAAATTCACTTGGCAAAAATCTGGAACAGTTGGGTTGATTTTTTTAGAGCCTACTTCAGATGGGGTAGTGTCAAACAAACTTAACTTAATATCGGCATTTCGATAGTTACCTATTAAATCAATAATCACACAAGTCTCTTTTTCTTGATGTAACCGAAGTCCACGTCCAATCTGTTGCGTAAACACTGTAAGTGATTCCGTAGGCCGGACAAACAACAAGGTATCGACTGTAGGAATATCGACTCCCTCGTTAAACAAGTCAACTGTAAAGATAGCATCTATGTCCCCATCTGACAGCTTCTTTATCTCATTCTTTCTGCTCAAACCAACCTGTTGGGAATGCAAACTGACAGTCTTATAGCCCTTTTGATTAAAAAAGTTAGACAGATAGTTTGCTTGTCTTATCGATGAACAAAATCCGATTGTCCTTGTCTGTTTCTTATCTTTCCATTCATAAAGGATCTTATTAGCCAATTCCTCTCGGAGCTGTGCCTGCAATAATTGTTCCTCATCATAATGATTACCTAGCCATCTAATTTGCGAGTAATCCGTATCATCATAGATTCCATAATACGTAAAAGGAGCTAACCATTTTTGCTGGATTGCATCTAGAAAGTCTATTCGAAACGCTACGTTACCATCGCAAATCGCATATACGTCCTTATTGTCATTTCGATCAGGAGTCGCGGTAATTCCAAATAAAAATTTTGGCATGAAATAATCTAAAACTCTCTGATAAGAGTCTGCAGCAGCATGATGAAATTCATCGACTATTACTAGATCAAACTCATCAGGCTGGAACTGGAGCAAGTGTGTCTTCATACTTAATGTATAGATAGACGCAAAGATAGCATCCGCATCCGCATCGCCTTCTTTTACCCTACCATTGTAAATCCCGTAACTTCTATCGGGCATTACCTTTTGAAAAGAATCTCTTGCTTGATTCAAGATTTCCTCACGATGGGCAATGAATAAAATTCGTTCAAAATTCCGGGCAAAAAAAGCTGCAAGATAGGTTTTACCTAGACCTGTTGCCATGACAACTAAAGCCTTATTATATTCTTCTTCCAATGTTTTTTGTAATTCATCAAGTGCTTCTATTTGGGCAAAACGAGGTGAAATCTTGCCATATGGTGCATTTTTATCATGGATAATCTCAGGCTGTTCTATTACATCAGTTTCAGCCGGAAGCATTAAATCTAGTTCTTCCATCTTAGACCACTGTTGAGCCAAATTTGGATTCTTAACATGGTAATCCTCATATCCGACCTCATACTCTTTTAAGGTTTCTTTGTTCAATGGGATCGTCTTTTTTGAATAAAAAGTATTACAGAACTGTTCCAGTGCTTCTTCAAAAACCTCTTTTTCATTACTAACAGAAAGATTCCATTCAACTCCATTACCAAGAGCAGATTTTGATAAATTAGAAGAACCGATAAATAAGCAATCATGATTCTTTGTTTGAAAAAGATAGGCCTTAGGGTGGAAGGAAACACCATTACTATGCCATAACCGAATTTGAATCCTATCATCAATTGATAGCAAATTCTCCAACGCTTTCGGCTGAGTAACATACAAATAATCACCTGTACAAATCTTGATATCTGCCCCTCTTTCTGCAGCAATCTTCAGGGAATCTCTTATATATTCAACCCCAGATTTCATTACAAAAGCTGCTAAAATACAAATAGAAGCTGAGGATTCAATTTGTTCCAATAACTCTTTCCCTAGATTATTGGTAATTAACCGAACATTACTCATCTTCAACCTCAATCAAGAAGATTTTTTCCTTAAAACCGCCCCGCTTCTCGGCCTTCTTTTTACGAGCTTCCTCTACCCTTTCTATTGAAACACCATGATATTCAGCCAGAGCATGGATGATTTCCAATACATCAGCTAGTTCTTCAATTGCGTCCTCAGTATTTTCCGTATTCATATATTCTTCAAGCTCTTCAAAGCTTTTTTTCTTCAATTCTTTTGTGTATTCGTCATTATTTAATATTCGTGTAGAAAACTTCTTTCCATCATTTTTTATTATTTCAGGGATACGATCACGGACGAGTTTGTTGTGAATTGGCAATTTACTCCCTCCAATCTGATATATGTTTATTATACCAAATGGATTTATTGAAATTATGACCAAATTATAAGATAGAATATTTCACCTTGTTTCCTCTAGTAGTTTCTCACCTGAATACAATAAAAGAAGTCTTTTGCTTTTTCAATATCTTCATCTAGCAATCCAGTAAGTATAAATTCTGTTCCTACCATATTTGGTTCAGATGGTTCATTTACAACAGCGTGTAACGTTACTACATCATTAAATTCGTCTTTAGGCAACTTTTGAATGGTAATATCACTAAATTTGGATTTAATCAAAAGTCCAATTTTTCTTCTATCGAATGTAGTAAGAGCGTCTTTTAAACCCACACCAAATTTTCCTATCACTTTATTTGGGTTCTTCAACTTTTCAGCATTTTCATTTTGAGTTAAATGTTCGTACTTTAATCCTCTTCCAAAATCCTTTATATGCCATTTCCCGTCCTTATCTTTAGAAATAATTGGTTCCTTGCTTCCAGTGAGATTTGATTCATCTAAAGCATTTGCAATTATTTCTCTCAAAGCGTGCGGTACTGTCCAGTGCTCTATACCTTTTCGATATTTAAATCAAATTTTTTCATTTTCCAAATCTCCTTGAAATTAAATTGGTAATTCTGAGGTAATATATTTAATGATTTATCGGCTAATTTTGGAAAGATAAGCAACGGTTAAATATTTGAGAATACATTTCTTTATTGTTTAATAGTAACGGATAAAATATCTCGGTAATTCAATTCAATATCTTGTACATATTGAATAATTTCATATTGAGGTATATTTGTATTTAATCCTGAAATCAAATTATCCAAGTAATCTAGCATCGCTTGTCTGGCAAACTCAAATTGACCATTAAGAATGTCTTTACTTACAATAACTCGCAGTTTTTCAGCTGCATCAATTAAATTTTGAGTTTCTTTAAAGTCAATTTTTTCGGCATTATTAAACTCATTAATTAATTCCTCATAATCTACTCTGGTATCCTCATAAAAAGCAATAAAAGCAGGATCCGCATTTTCTTTGTATTTCGTTGTGTTTGAAACTGTATCATTAGTAGTGTCTTGAACTGGGGCTTGTGAATTGTCGTGTATAGTGTCCTCTATTGAGGTTTCAGAAGTATTCTTTTTTGAAGTTTGTTTATCACTTTTTTGAATTGCAGAAATTTGTTTTTTAAGCTCTTCACTTTCTTTAACATTAGATTGATATCTATATATTCCAAAGGTAATGATACATAGAGCTGCAATAGAGGATAAAACTATCACTAAATTTCTAATTAGATTTCCTTTTGACTGTTGGTTTCTGTCGTTTGATTGCCGGGTATGAATATTAAATTTTTGATCAGCGGAATCAGCCTTCATCACACAGTGAGTTTTTATGTACTCTTCAAGAAGTAAATTATATTTTCTCCTTGATTCTTCATCAAATAGAACTTCATACGATTCTTTTACTAATTTAAATAAATCATCGTTTCCATTTTTCTTATCCGGATGTGTTTCTTTTGCTCTTTTTCTATAAGCTTTTTTTATCTCTTCACTGGTAGCTGATTGTCTTATTCCAAGAACATCATAATAATTAACGAATAGCTCCATTATAGAGGACTCCTTGAATCTATATTTGATATTTTTTAGAAGTTTATTGTTCATTATGTTAAAAGTAATAAAAAATTATTAATATCTTAAAAAAGTAACACAAAACGGGATTTCTTCTTTGTATTTATTTAAAAAAATAGAGGTTTTTAATTTTTATTACAAAGAATTATGACCTTTCTTGCTTTTTATAAGTGCAAATGCCCCTATAATTGTAATTCCTGCACCACCGCCAATATACCATCTGTATCTTTCCCAAAATGTTAAAATACATGTATCTTCATAGCCTATTTTATAGGCCTTTATTGCATATAGAACCATATATTCTGCAATATCCGGATCTAATTTATTGGTTAAATCCTCACTTATGATTGATACCCGATTATTTCTTTTTTTTCCGTCTTTCTGACCAATTGGAAAAAATGTATCATAGGCTTCTTCCCAAGCATCATCAAGACAAGGACCAGAATGACAATGATAAGTGCCATTTGATGTTTTGTTATGTCCACCGTAACTATCAGTTCTACCACTGTGTCCAAAAACTTCTGTAGGTGTAGGGATCAACAAAATAAAAATCAAACATATAAAAAATAAACTTTTCAATTGCTCCATCACCTTAATAAAGTTCTTCACTGTTTTTTATAATTTTCAGGTCTATCGAAAACTAATGTAATAATTAACAATAGCACCGAAATTATATCTAGTAATACCCAAACAACTTTAGTTGAATAAATTGGAATAATTGGGTTAAATAAAATAAGTAAACTAAGATATAAATACTCAAATCCATTCCTTTTTACGTTTTTAAAAGCCTCTTTTGTTAAAAATATTGAATTTAAAAACACAAAAATTCTTAAGAACTCATAATATCCGTATGGCTGTTTAAATACTCCTATGAAAATTAGGATCATCAAGCTAACTCAACTAAATATATTAATTTTGGTTTTCAAATCATATTTGCCCATTAATATTCCCTCAAATATGGTAATAATCCCCCTCATTTGAAACCTATTCGCTACTGTAAAACTAAGCACGAATCTAGAAATAATTCAGCAGGAAAATGTTGCTTTAAAGAAATCTCATAACATTTTTATAAAATCTTCTTCACTAATAATTTCAAGTTCTTTTCCTTGGCTGATCATCTCTTCGGCCTTTTTTAACTTTGTGGATTTATTATTTTTAATCATTACATTTTGAAAATCTCCAAGAATAATATAATCAGTTTCATTAGTAATCCCGTTTTGTGGCATTCCACCTTTATTGGCTACCAACTGAGCAGCTTCTTTTCGAGAAAAAAGGTTGAGCTTCCCGGTAAATACAATGTTTTTACCGTAAAAAGGATTTTCTTGATTTGCATATTCATTGACTTCGATTTCCCTTAAGTCTAACGACCTACCGTGACTTTTACTTTTATTATAAACAAGGGAAGAACGATAATTATCTGGAGAAATAACTCCTGGCCTTATCCTTGTCTTCTCAAAAAGAGTTTCAAAATCAACTAAGTCAAACTGATCAACTAATTTTAACATTAGTTCCGCACACGCCCTTGCATCACCCAGAGCGTGATGATGGTTAGTCAAGTCAATTCTGAAATAGTCACATAAAGAATCCAATGAATAACTAGATTGCCCCAAAAGTAGTCGTTTTGATAACTGATATGTACAAAGTAATTGATTGCTAGAGGGCTGAATTTGATATCTGGCTAAATTATCCCGTAAGGCATATCCATCAAAGGGTAGATAATGAGCAACCATTAATTTATTTTCTATTTTTTCTTTGATGTAATTATAAAAAACATCAAATGTTGGGGCATTTTTCACGTCGTTAGGAGTAATTTTATGAATAGCTATATTAAAAAAATCAAATTCTTCTTCTGGATTAATTAATTGATATAAGGAATACTCAATTTTACCATTCTCAACAAAGACCATACCAACGGAACAAATACTGTGACGACTACAGTTAGCAGTTTCAAAATCAAATGCAATAAAGTTTTTCATAATGACCATACTCCTTTATCGGTAATATCTGGTGTAGTATGGGTAAATATTATGACCGCATTCCTCTGGATCATCTTTATAGTAAAGAATAAATGATAATACTTTTTCTTTTAATTCTTCTTTTGTTTCTGCAAAGCAACTCCTACCATAACCAACAAATCTCCAAATATAAGCTTTTCTCTTTTTTACTTCATCGTTTTTATCTATATACATTTGATAGTCATATATAACTTTTCCAACTCTATTTTCTAGTTTCCATAATTCAAAGGTTTGTATGTTTTTCAAACTTTTATATTCCCCTAACTCTTTGGTAAAGGATTGGTATTTCCTCACACCATTATCAAACAAAAAAATTAAAGCATCCTCTTCTTTCCCAAACCATTTTTGAATATCGTTAAATTCAACTCGATATTTTAATTCAATAGGGCGATCTGGGTCAGGCGTGTTAATAAAGAATAATCTTCCTTCTTTCAATTAAATCTCCCTCCTTTTCAAAATGGCAAATTATAGTATGTATTTATTGCTTTTAACTTCATTATAAATTTCTTCTATGTCATCTTTTGTTGCAGTGTGCTTTTTAATTATTGAGGATAAAAATTGATCGTTTAAGCAAAACTCATACTTAGCATTATTAGTATTCTTTGATTTATTACTTTGTTCTATAAGGATCTTCAATAGTTGATATAGATGAGGTATCTCCTAATCTCCCTATAAATTTGCTCTTTTTTACTGAATATCTAATAAAGCGAATACCTGAAATTAGGCCCATCTAACCCCCTCCTTTTTCCCATTTTACCACTTGTAACCATTTTTTTCTTAATAGTTAAAATTTATTCATAATTTTTTCTATTTATCTTACGAAGGAATTCAATGTCTAAGAAATATGTATAATTCAACTTACCAAATGTGTTTTCTCTAAAATTTTGAGAATATAATCTCTTCGCAATACTCAATGAAACCAACATTTTGTTGCTGCAAACTTTCGAATTGATACCTTCGACATTTTGGTTCCCTTTATTAAAGAGAAGGAATCTAACAAAAATATTTTTAAATTTTTCTTTTCAAACGCTCAATGGAACCATTTTATTACCAAAAACTTTCATCTAGATACCTTCAGCAATTTGATTCTATTTATTAGAAAGTTAAAATCTAATAAAAATTTTTAAAATTTTTTCTTACCAAACATGGTTTTTCAATATTTTTGAGAATATAATCCCTACACTATACTCAATGGAACCATTTTGTTACCGAAAACTTTCACCTAGATACCTTCAGCAATTTGATTCTATTTATTAGAAAGAAAAAATCTAATAAAAAATTTTTTAATTTTTCTTGCCAAACGTGGATTTTTTAAAATCTTGAGAATATAATCCGTTTGAAATTTTTGATTTTACAAATTTGGAAGCAATTTTACCAATAATTTAACAACTATCTATAAAAGATCAGTATTGAGTTATTGTTATTTCCATTTTTAAAAATAAAGAATCCTACTACAAGGGGAAATTGTTTTGAAGATTATAAGATTTTATGCTTCACCCGAAAACTCAGTTAATGTAAAAAAATTAATTCAAGATCTAATTGTTGCTGAATTTGAAAATATATTAGATTCATCGCGAAACAATCTCGATAATCAAAAGAAGAATAGAAGCAGCTTAGGCGGTGAATGTGTTTGAGATTTTCTTAATCACTCAATGAAAAGTTGCCAGTACTTGATTCCGATTCAAATAGATTTTTGAACCCAATATTAATGAAAAAAAATGTTTTTATTCACCAGATAGTAAGACTCCAGCAAGAATGATATTAATAAATGGTAAAAAAAAAATGACACGGATTAATAAACGTGTCATTTAACGAGTAGTTCGATACCATTTTTTGTTCTTGATAGAATATATTTTTTCTTATCCTATTCTAATCAGCTAGTCTCTTTCCTTTTTCCATTTTTCTTTGTTGAAGAAGTTTTTCCTTTTCACTTCGATAGTGGTTAACTTTTATTTTTAGACCCTCTACATCTTGCTTTTTTGATAACATCTTTACAAAAAAGTCCTCGACCTTATGACAAACTGTTCGATAAAAGCCCATTAAACTACTCCCTTAACTGATCATTTTTTTTGCTATATATAATCTTCTACCTAACCAAACAATCGCAACAGCTCCAGCGCCACCAGTGGCAGCCTTTTGGTTGGTGCTTTGCTGTTCTTCGTAATCTTTAAGACCTAATTTATAATAAGCGGTGAAAATGGCTTCACCTTTTTTATATTTTGATGGAATAAATAATTTTTCGCCTTGTTTACCTAAAGAACGGCCAGCCTCTTTAATTTTTACTACTTCTTTATTCGAGTCAAAGCCTTCCCTATACCATTTCTCGAACTTTTCGTTGTTTAAGTTGGGGTCTTTATATTTGATCATTGTAAAGGCAGAATGATAGCCTAGTTTAAGATACTCATCTTTTAACTCGTTCTTTCCTTTGTTATATCCCTTTTGATAAGATGCAGCAATACCTTTTTCGCCATCCATGGGGGGAGAGTGGATATCTTTCTTTCCATCGTTATAGCCTAAATTTATATATTCTTTTTTCTTTGCCTCAATTCGTTCAGTTACAGCCCTATTAAAACCATCTTCAAAAGATTTTTTTAAACTTGGGTGAGAAGCATAGTTCTCACGCACAACAATATCTTCTTGCTTTTGGCCTAAAGCGTAACCCTCATCAGTAGCCTTTAATTTTTCAGCTTCAATTCTAGTATTGCCTTCCTCGTACCCTTTATTGTAGCCACTAGCATACCCTTGCTTGAATGAGTTAGAACCATTGATAGCAGCGCTGTTATTTGTAGCTTCTTGATATCCATCATTTACACCCTGCGCATATCCTTGTTTATCACCATTTGTAATATCTTGTTGTTCTTGGTTGTATTGAATTTGTTCAGAGCTGTTATTTATCTTTGTTTTGTCATATCCACTGGGCGCTTCACATGGTATCCCATCATCTACTTGTCCGTTTCCCCATCCATCTAGGTTTTCGGGATCATTAGTTGCAGAATATCCCTTTGAATTCCAATATTGAACCATTTCATCGTAAGTTCCAAAATCTGTACAATCTTTATCGGTACTAATGATCGGAGTACTACTACTAGTGGAACCTCCTCCATTATGATTGTGGTAGCCTGTACACAAACCCTTAGATTGAGATTGTTCACTACAATTATGACCACCACTTGAATCGGTTCTTCCAGAATGGGCATAAGTTATCGTTCCAAACAAAACTGTAAATAGTAGTGCAATAATAAATATCTTTTTACTCAAAATTTCCTCCCCTTTATCTATTATTCTTTTTTTAAAAACCACCGGAATAAATAACTTTAATAACATATTTATAAGTAAAATACTAGAAATCATTATTAATTTTTACATAATAACCATAATATAACAATAGTTTTCTCGTATTATTAATACTCAAGACGTCCTTTGGAACTCTTTTTGCAGGCGTAATAGGGACTTGGTCGTCTTAAGTAGACCTCAATATCCTAGCCATGCCATAGATTCATGCGATTACCTGTTCAGAAAGCGTGCAATCGGTGCGAAAAATCGCAAGCCATTCACTCTTTTTGTTACTGTTCTAGAAAATAGATAGGTAGATAGTGTTCACAAGGCTCTTGGAAGATATGGCAAAATATTAAATATTGTAACAATTCACAAGAATCAAGGTAAATATTTTTGAGCTTTCTTTGGTAATATGTAAAAAAGGAGGTGAATTTAATGGAGTATATAACCCCAGATAATTTAAGAAGAAAAATCTTAGATATTTGTACGACATACTTTACCAATTCATTTCAGTACAAAACTCCGGATTTGTGGAAACAAATGAACCAAGATGAGTTTTCAACCCAGACAGAGAAACTTTTTCAAGAATTACAAGCCCTTGTAAGCAATGAAAAATATCCTCATACTTTTGAATCTACAGCTAATGAAATCTCCAAAGATTATCCACTTCTTAAGCCTGTTCTTAACGAATTATTTCTGCAAGAAGGAAACCGCCAAAAGTCAGGAGAATTGATTTTGAGGCAACTTTACAATTATCACAGAATTATTTAACCTAAGATATCTTCACTACATATTCCCTGTTACATTTAGAAAAAATAGCAAATCCTATTATCTTTCTTAAGCACGCCTTGTTTGATTGATCACAAAGATGTATTGATTGAAATAAAAAAAACAGGAGACCCACCACGGTTCATCCTGTTTTTTCGTTTACTCCCAACCAAACGTATTCTTACCTACAAGTAACCGATGGTGTAGTGTGACCTCTTCTGTTGTGTTCATACTTGTCTGACTACAAAGCTTTTTCCACTCTCGTTGCTACCTGTTGCTCTCTTTTGATATCTCACATAGCCTCATTTAATCTAACGGCCTTTTTACATACACCATTTACTAGCTTAGTAGTGTTGCACTCCAGTCGCCTAAGTACAAAAATCACGACTGGAGATTATTATCCAATAGCTTAAAGCAATTTTACACTATAATATCGCATTGAATAGAGACTTCCTTCTGACTCAAATATTCCGTTTTCTATCAGCTTTTTAAGTCGATATTCGAGAAAAGCATCCCCTATATATTGGTCAACATGCCCCAGCATATCCCCTATTAATCTTGCTGATTTCATAAAAGCTTTTGGATCTTGTTTAGCTTGAAGCTTTTTTGCCCTTTTTTTCATTAATTCATCATAGTAATCTTCAGAAACGCTCTGGATCCTTCCGTTTCTCCAAAGTCTTAAAACCTCTTGATTTTCTGAAAGGGATTGCCAGTCATTCTGTAATTGTTCTTGATCATGGTCTGAAAGGAACAGTCCTTGTCCCTTTTCAAATATGATTTGGAGCTTTTCTGGCGAAATTTCACCTGTATTTAATAGTATATACTTGACGTTTTTCACTGGAAACAGTTCTTCAAACACCTTTGTTGTGTTCATTAGGGTAATATCAATATTTTTTTCCTTCAAAAGAAACATAACATATCGCAAGCCTGTCTGTTCATGTGCGTTATCAGATGTCCAAATCGTGATATGGGTTCCTTCGGGAATAGCATTTATACTATTTAGTGTCTTTTTATACCTTTGTTGATAATCAAAGAATTCAGATCCGTCGCTTATGCAATTCTTCATCCATTCAAATCTCATTTCTAGTCCGTTCTCTTTATGTAGCTGCCATATGGGTCCAAACGAGAAGATATCCCAAAACGAGATGACTTTTTCCTTCTTATCGAGCCCCATTTCCTTTAAAGCAACTTTAAAACCTTCGGAAGAAGCTGCACCAAATAAAATATGTATCATCTTCGTCAATTCCTCACACTCTTTATTGAAAATCTACCTGTCCATTTAAACGTGGGATAAGCATGGTTTATTAAATTTCAGTTATTACCATCAAACACATGCCAATATTCGCCGTTTAGGTACTGATATCCTTCTTAAGCTATCATACTTACTCTTATAAAATTAGAACAAGGATTGTACCATTGAATTCTAGCCCTCTCTCATTTGTTTGAAAATTAGGAATTTTTACTTGATTTTTCACACTAACAGGTTATAATAAAAAAACATAATCAAATTATTCATATCAGAAAGGTTGGTTTTAAAACATGCCAAAAGAGACATTTAAAGCAAATGCTCATTTACAAGCAGGAGTCCAAGTTAAGGTTAAGTCCAGAAATTTCGAGG
Organism: Bacillus sp. 1NLA3E; assembly: GCF_000242895.2. Classification (NCBI taxonomy): domain Bacteria; kingdom Bacillati; phylum Bacillota; class Bacilli; order Caryophanales; family Bacillaceae; genus Bacillus; species Bacillus sp. 1NLA3E. The sequence continues at coordinate 2,045,917 of NC_021171.1, read as the reverse complement.
TTACCATTGATGAACCAAAAACACTCGGAGGAACAGATACAGGAATGAATCCTGTTGAACTGGCTCTTTGTGCCTTAGGAGCTTGCCAAGCTATTGTGGCACGAGTGTATTCTAGAAAGTTTAATATTCAACTGGATGATTTCAGGATTGAACTTGAAGGTGATCTCGATACGGACGGCTTTTTGAATAAATCTGATGTCCGCCCAGGTTTTAGTGATATTCGCTATAACATTCATATTGAAACCGATGCGCCACGAGAAAAGGTTGAAGAATTTATCGCCTTTGTAGAAAGTAAATGCCCTGTTGGCGATACAATCGCTAATCCAGTAAACTTAAAGTTAAATGAAATACTTATTAGTTCTAGTGTTAAGTAATGATTGAATAAGAATTTAGTAGAAAAGGGATGCGTACGACAATCGTTCCCCTTTTCTTAATTTGAGTAATATACGGACATACGTTCCGCTATTTTTATAAAAAGTCGTATTTTGATAGACTCAGTGGACATTGAATCCCTTATTTGTTGATAAATGAGCATTATTCATTTGTTTTGAGTTGAATAAGATACTCCATGTCCGTTTAAAGTAGAAAAAAGGTAATTAAATCAAAAATAAGATCACTCATGGACCTCCGTCAAGAAAACGGACATAAATATTAGCTTTTTTCTTTTTGGAACCTCTACCGCGCTACCGCTTGGTGGCCTCTCCACCTTGTGACAATCTTTCAGATTTGTCACAAAGCAGAGAGGGGAATTATTAGAATCAAGCAGCTTCGTTTTTTAAATAATAGGCTTTTTCAAATTCATTTGGCGTGGAATAATCCAAAGTGGAGTGGATTCGCCATGAATTATAAAAACTCAGGATGTAATCGAATATACTGCTCTTTGCTTCCTTACGCGTTTTGTAGTCCTTGTGAAATATGAGCTCTTTTTTAATTACGCTGTGGAATGACTCAATGCAAGCATTGTCATAACAGTTGCCTTTTCCACTCATGCTTATTGGTATTTCAGCGTCTTTTAATATCTTTGTATACTCTTTAGATGCATACTGGCTACCCCGATCCGAATGGTGGATCAGACCTTTTTTAGGAGGCTGGTGCCTCACAGCTCGTTCCAGCGCTTGTATTACCAGTTCCTTGGTCATACGACTGCTCATAGAAAACCCGATGATTTTTCGTGAATAAAGATCCATAACGCTGGCCAAATATAACCATCCTTGGCGTGTCCAAATGTAGGTGATATCAGATACCCACGCCACTCCTGGTCCAGATGTCTTAAAGTTTTGTTCAAGAAGGTTTGGATAAATATGCTTATCATGGTCTGAATTGGTCGTAGCTTTGAACTTCTGAGCTGTTATGGATTTCATTCCTTCCTCTGTCATGATCCTCTGAACGTGGCGTTCTGATACAGAAAATCCTGTCTTACGTAGTTCTCGTGTAATTTTAATGCTTCCGTATCGCTTCTTAGATTTATAGTATATATTTTTGATTTCCTCAGTAAGTCTTTTACGGGCCATCCTCTGCTCGCTTTCGTCTCGTTTGAGCCAATCATAATACCCACTTTTAGAAACACCAAAAACACTGCACATCTTCACTACACGAAACTCGTGCTGGTGATTCTTAATAAACTCATAAATTACATCGGGCTTTTCGTGAAAATGTGCATAGCCTTTTTTAAGATTGCGTTTTCCTCCTGAAGATCCTTAATTTGCTTTTCAAGATCTTTAACTGCCTTCACATCAGGCGATAAGTTTCCACTACCTACAAAACCTTCATTCTTTTTACTCTTATAAACTTGTATCCAGTTTCTAATTGTTCCAATAGGAATATCTAGATCCCTTGCCAGCTGAGTAGCCTTTTTGCCCTCATCCACTACTAGTTGAGCTATTTGCATTTTATATTCGTTATCAAAATGTTTCCCCACTAAAGACACGTCCTCTTTTATATATAATTGTCATTATAACAAATGACCAATTCTACGTGTCCGTCTTCTAGTCTACATCCACTCATGTCCGCCAAATCTAGATGAAGTTCCCTATTGTTAAATTTTCACAAAAACTACTAACATTTTTTTATCTATATAACAACTGCCCGAACAAGCGCCCCGTTTATTGGAACTTCATAAAAGCTAAAAGCAGGTCTTTGGAATTGTTTGAGAAATTCAAGAATAAAATCGCTACAAAACTTTCCGCCTTATTGTAAATCACCGATGAATAAGAAAAACATCTACTAAATGAATATCTTCAAACAAGTTAATTTCTACTTATTTTTATTTTCTTTCGGAAACTGGTACTCCGGCAATTCCCCAATGAGTTTTTGGCATTTCAGTGACCAAAACCCTGACGCTTTGTTTAGGAGCATCTAATGTTTCAACAACTGTATCTGTAATATTTTCAATTAATGCTTTTATTTTTTCAGGCGGTCTGCCTTCCATAATGTTTATTTGAATAATCGGCATAATCTATCCCTCTCAATCATTAATAAATTTTACTCTTAACATATTTTAACTATTATTATTTATTCACCAACAGTGAAAGTAACTTCTCCAAGTCCTTCAAACTTCCCTGAAACAAAATCCCCTACTTTTAAAAGGACAGCACTTGTTAAGGCGCCAGACATGATGATTTCACCTTTTTTAATTTTGTCGCCTTTTCTGGCAAGCATATTGGCTAACACAGCTATTGCATTGGCTGGATGCCCCAAAACGGCTGCACCGGCTCCAAGTTCTTTTATTTGGCCATTAATAGAAAGTGTAACACCTACTAATTCCAAATCAAAATCACTTGGTTTTCTAAGTGTATTTCCGAAAACAACCCTTGAAGTAGATGCATTATCAGCAATTACATCTGTAAGTGTAAAGTTAAAGTTTTCATACCGGCTGTCAATGATCTCAAGTGCCGGCAAAACATATTCTGTTTTTGCTAATACTTGGGCACCAGTAATTCCAGGTCCTTCAATATCTTCACCAATAAGGAAAGCAATTTCAGCTTCTACTTTTGGATGAATTTGAAAAGGAACAACTCCGCCATTATCAACAAGCATATAATCAAATACATATCCATAAATAGGCTCAGAAACACCCATTTGATCCCATTTTGCTTTACTTGTTAAGCCCATTTTAGGACCAACGATTTTGTGACCTCGATCTAATTTCTTTTGAACAAGCAGTTCTTGTGCTTGATATGCTTCCGCCACAGTTAAATCAGGTTTAATTGTCTTTGTGATTTTTACAACTTCACGTTTTTCTAATTCTGCTGCTTCAAGATAATCTGCAATGTGTTTAATGATTTCACTAGCCATTTCTTTTCCTCCTCAGATACAAATTCATGATCTATTCAAGCCAAATTATTTAAAGTTAACGCTTACTTGTCCAAGATGGGCAAATCTCGCAGTAAAGTTGTCACCGGGTTTTGCAACCACCATGCCGGAAAGTGCACCGGAGAGAATTACTTCCCCCGCTTTAAGGGTAATATCATAATCAGCCAATCGGTTTGCCAACCATGCAACACAAGAAGCCGGATTTCCAAGAGCAGCGGCCCCCACACCAGTATTGGCAACCTCACCATTTTGCATTAATACCATGCCAATTAATTCAAGATCAATATCTTCAATTTTTGTCGGCTTGCCACCTAATACGACTAATCCTGAAGAAGCATTATCTGCAACAGTGTCTTGTAATTTGATTTTCCAATCCTGAACCCTGCTGTCGACAATTTCTAAAGCGGGAACCACATAATCTGTTGCTTGTAAAACATCAAGGACAGTCACATTTGGACCTTTTAAATCTTTTTTCAAAATAAAAGCAATTTCGCCTTCAATTTTTGGTTGAAGCATTGTTTTAATGGCAATTGTTCCGCCATTTTCAACTACCATGCTATCTAAAAGATGTCCGTAATCTGGTTCATCCACACCTAACATTTTTTGTACTACTACAGAAGTTAAGCCGATTTTTTTACCGACTATTTTTTGTCCTCCGGCTAACTTCTTTTTAATATTTTGCAGTTGAATAAAATATGCCTCATCAATTGTAATTTCTGGATCTATCGTAGTTAACGGATCAATTCCAACGCGGGTTCGTTCAGCTTCTATTAATTGAGCTGCAAATTTTTCAATTTTATTTGTCATTGAATACATCCTTTCTATTGTATATGTATATTGATCATTGCTGTTGCACTGCCTATCCTACCTAAACCGTGCAACATAGACGGTTTTAGAAAAGAGAATTATAATTTAACGCAAATATTCGTTAATTCTGTGTAGAATTCCCAGCTGTGAGCCCCGCCAACACGACCTAGCCCACTATCTTTCGTACCTCCAAATGGAGTTCTTAAATCACGTACGAACCAGCAGTTGATGTAAGATAAACCTGATTCAATTTTTTGAGCTACACGATGTGCACGACGAATATCGTTAGTCCAGATTGTGTTACTTAAGCCCACGCGAGTGTCGTTTGCTGCCGCAATTACTTCTACTTCTGTGTCGAATGGAATCACTGTAACAACTGGCCCAAAGATTTCTTCACGAACACAGCGAGAGCTTTCATCTAAACCAGTAATAATAGTAGGTTCTATGAAATATCCTTTATCCAATCCTTCAGGACGTTTACCTCCTGTAACGAAAGTTCCGCCTTCTTCTTCAGCAATTTTTAGGTAGCTCATTACTTTATCGTAGTGTACTTTGGCAACTAAAGCGCCTTGATCGTTGGCCATATCAAATGGGTTACCAACTTTTAATTCTCTAGTTTTTGCTGCAAATTTTTCTACGAATTCTTCATAAATTGGTCGCTCAACGTAAATTCTTGAACCGCATACACAAACTTCCCCTTGGTTTGTAAAACTTGATCGAATAGTTGTTGCAACTACTTCATCAATATCTACATCCGCAAAGATAATGTTAGGGTTTTTACCCCCTAATTCAAAAGAAAGCTTTTTCAACGTAGGAGCAGCTTCTTCCATGATCTTAGTACCTGTTGATACTTGACCGATAAACCCGATACCTGAAATGTCAGGATGTTTGTTGATAGCACTTCCAGCACCAGGTCCAAAACCGTGAACCAAGTTTACAACTCCATCTGGAACACCAGCTTCTTTAAGAATTTCCATTAATTTTGTTGCTGTCATTGGAGTTAATTCAGATGGCTTAATAACCACTGTACACCCAGCAGCTAAAGCTGGAGCTAATTTCCAAGTTAATAAGAATAATGGAAGATTCCATGGTTGGATTAATCCGACTACTCCGATTGGGCGGCGATATCCGTAGTTAAACGCATTATGAACTTCATCCTGGTATGATTCTGTTCCTACGGACAGCATGAAGTCAGCAAAAAATTGGAAGTTTGCTGCTGCACGAGGAGCATCAACATGACGTGAGAATTTAAGATGCTTACCGGTATCCAAGGATTCTAATTGTGCAATTTCTTCTTGTCTTGCTTCAAGAATATCACCAACTTTGCGGAGAATTTTTGAACGCTCTTGTACACTCATTTTTCTCCATGGTCCTCCTTCGAAAGCACGTTTAGCAGCTTTAACAGCTAAATCTATATCTGGTGTGCTTCCTTCTGCAACTGTACCATAAACTACTTCCGTCACAGGGTTCACGTTATTAAATGTTTTTCGATCTACGGATTCAACAAATTTACCGTCTATATAATGTAAACAATTAAATGCTTTTACGATAGGTTCAACTACTGCTTTAGTTTGGACTTGCATTGTTATACTCCCCCTTTGAATATTACGAATATTTAGTTAATTATACATACTTTTATAGATTAAGGTAAGCATACTGTTCAAATACTTTAGCGCCTGCTTCAGCACATTGTACATCTTCTATGGCACTACCGCCGGAAACACCAATGCCTCCAACAATAATGCTATTGTATATTAACGGAATACCTCCACCAAAAACAACAAGCTTATCTGTATGAACAATCCCTGTTAACAATGCAGGTTCATCTTTTATCATTGGATACCATTCATGTGTCGGTTTTCCAAATGCAGCAGCAGTATAAGCTTTATTTTGAGCAATATCTGAGCTTAGTAATGCGGCTTCATCCATACGAATGAAGGCTTTTAAATTGGCACCTTCATCTACAATGGCAGCATTTATTTTAATTCCAAACTCTTTTGCTTTATTTGTAACTGCCTCAAGAATTTTCAATGCTAAGGACTGGGTTAAAGCGTATTTTTGATATAGCATCTTAATCAGCCTCTTTCAGGCTAGCTTTTTTTTGCTGATTTTCGTAATCTTCTGCCGAAATAATAACAAGATTACTTTTAACAATCATACAACATACTAGAGCAAAGCCATTATCTAGTTCCTCATCAGACAATGCGTCATGAGAGCGAACTAATTCTTGCTCACATTCCCCTTCTAAAACTTTAATCTTGCACATCCCACAGCCGCTGCGCTGGCATACTGTCGGAAATGGTATAAACTCGTTTCGAGCAGCTCTTAAAGGTGGTTGGTCTGGGGTACAATTATACTCAAATTGTTGGTTTCTTACCTTTAAAGCTACTTTATACATATCGTTTCTCCTTTATTGTTGATAGACTCTCTGCATTCGCCGAGTCAGCGGGATGACGAATCCCTTGCCCCGCCCAATTTATTGCATGACCTTTTTTGAAAATACTAAAAAACACACTCCCGACTATCCAAATCACGCGTTATTCCAAGTGATTTTTTTGGTATTCAGCGTTTTTTTTATTACAGAAATACCGAGAGAGTCTATACATTTAGTACCATTCGTATCACAGTAAGAAAAAAAGGGTAATCTCAAACATAACTAAAGTGCCTATTACTGCAGTTTTGTTAATGCTCACCCAATTTGATTAGTATAAACCGTTATCGGCTCCCAAGGACCATTGTATATGTTGAGCAAATTACTTAATTTAACAAAGGAAGAGATGGTTGTTAGAGAACCTTTCTAAGCTGAAGAATTCAAATTAAACTACCCCACTATCCTTGTAAATTGTAATAAATGATTCCAAGTTGGTTTTTAAGCCGCCTTTTCCAAACTTTTTAATATTATAATGCTGTAAAAAGGCCAAAAATTTAAGGATTGTATATCTTCTTGATTCAATATCTTGATAGCCTTGGAGAAAGAACCAATCATCAATGACATTGTAGACCCCTTTGTTCACACCATATCGTTCATGGCATATGTCAAAGAAAGATTTATCGGGAAGGCATACGGATAGCGATTCTTTCATCATACTGATATTTTGACTCAATGGATTATCACCTTTCCTTATTCAAAAAGTGCCATACCATAAAGTCCCTATGTAACAGCGAATTTTTTATTCAGAGATAAATCGCCATCTTGTAATTGAGGGACCCGTTCTCAAGTAGAAGCATCTCTCGCAAGCGAAGGTTTTTTATATAAGAATCCAGAAACAAAAAAATATTGCTTAGTTTACCGTTTTTTGCGAATCTAAATTGGAATAACTTAGCCCGAAAAAGAAACATTGGATTAAGTTATTCCAAAAAAGTTGCAATCAACTAAAAAATTTCATCATCTTGGAGCTTTTATTCTTCCAAATCTTTCATAAAAACACACCTATAAGCAAATTTTCACCATATTAAAAAGATATTCCCTCTTACTATCTTCATTTTTTTCCTGATAACTTGGAAAATTGCTAAGAAAAAATAACAATTAAAACAGCTTTGCCAATTCGTAAAATTCTTGCCATCTGAGAATTCTCCATATGTTTGGATGATATTAATTAAACAAAATTCCCACAAAACTGGAAAACCTAGTTTTTCATTACAAAGCACCTACATCTCTTCTTCCTCATGATTAATATTTAGTATTTACTGGAAGTTGTTGGGGTTGTAAGATTATTAATACTCCCTTTATAAAAAATAAGTGGTTTTTTCTCTTCATTTATAGAAATATCTTTTACGTGCCCCGTCACAATGTAGTGATCACCACCTTCAAGAACCTCATGAACATCACAGACAATCGTTGATAGATTTTCTTCTAGAATTGGTACTCTATCAGAAGAAACTTTAAATTGTGAATTCGCAAATTTATCAGTACCTTTTTTTGCAAAAATCCAGCAATCATTTTCTTGTTCTTCTGATAATATGTTTACAACAAATGGACGACCTTTTTGGAAAGCGGACACACTATCACTTTTTTTATCGATACAAACTAATATTAAAGGCGGATCTAATGACAATGATGAAAATGCATTTGCCGTAAGTCCAATTTTTTGATCATTATCCCCTTTTATTGTAATGATTGTTACTCCTGTTGCAAATGTTCCCAATGTATTACGAAACTCTCTTCGATCCATAGTGAACCCTCCTAATTAATTACAACATAAGTTAATGTTTATTTTGTTGCGCTTCTGACTATTACCTTCTAATTTACAACAAGGTTTTTTTAGAGCACTTTATTTCGCTTTTTCCAAACTAGTTTTTTTTAATAGATTCTCATAATCCTCTGCTGTAATGAGTTCAAGATTACTTTTAGCTTTCATCCAACATGCTAAGGCAAAACCATTTTCTAGTTCTTTATCAGAAAGAGCTTCTTGTGAGCGAACTAATTCTTGCATATACTCTCCATCTAATACTTTTACCTTACACATTCCACACCCTCCACGCTGACACCCTGTTGGAATCGGGATAAACTCGTTTCGTGCAGCTCTCAAAGGTGTTTGATTTGGACCACAAATATATTCAAATTGTTGGTTTCTTGCCTTTAATTTCACTTTAAACATAGTTATCATCCCTTTATTAAAGTCAAAAAACTCAAATTAGGTTAACGCTTTCATAAAAGATTCAGATAGTTCTCTGCGGTGATAGAAAATCCCCTGTCCTATCTTATCTTCTGTCCAAGTAATTGTAGGCATATCGGCATATGTGATATATCCATTTGCAAATGCTTCATTACGATTACCAGATGGATCAAAAAAGTAAATGGTTTGTCCTCTAGTAATACCGTGACGAGTTGGTGTTACATCAAAAGGTACTTCATACATTGATAAAAGGTCAGCCGCTTTAAATACATCATGGAGAGAATCAACGTAAAATGCAGCGTGATGCAACTTTGCATCAGGACCTTTAACAAAAGCTAAATCGTGAGCTTTGTTACCAGTAAACAAAAAGCTTCCTAATAATTCTTCTCCATCCACTGTTGTAATTTTTTCACTTTGTCTGAAGTTAAGTGCTTCAATAAAGAATCGGGTTACTGTTTTTAAGTCATCCCCAGTCAATAGACAGTGGTCAAGACGATGTGGAGCAACTCCATTGGTCCCTATCGGCCATGGATGAGGATTTAATGTACCAACTTTTGTTCCAAGAAGTTCAATTTCATGATAAAGTTCACAGTGATGTCCAGTAGGTAAGATAAAATGAACAGCTTCCCCTTCACCTATTCTTGTCCCGTTTGAAATCCTTGTTGTAGTACATCCAAATCGTTCCACTTGCTTTTCATAATAAGCTAGGTCTTGTAGGCTTTCGACTTTAAAAGCTAAATGGGCTAATCCGGGTGAAGTTGATTTCGTTAGAATCAAACTATGATGATCAAATTCATCCCAAGCTTTTAGGTAAACGCTTTCACCCATCCGTCCAGTTTCTTCTAATCCAATAATTTTAGTATAGTAATCTACTGACTTTTCAAGGTCGAGGACTTTTAACTCCACTCTTCCAATTCGTAAAATTCTTGCCATTTTAGAACTCTCCCTTTTTTTTATATTTTTTTATCAATTGAAACCCTTACAAAACGTTAATATTAGAACGATTACTATTTTTACGTAATCCTCGTTTTTCAAGAATCGGTAATACATGATCACGAAAATAGGGGAATTCAGCGTTATAATCAACAAATGATAAGGTAGTTCCTTTAAATCCGGCTTCTGCCATTGCTGTAATTCCATCCGCTACTTGTTCTGGTGTTCCCACTAACGGGAATCCTCCGTGTCCCAAAGCAAAACGATCACGAATTAAGTTTAATAAATCGTGTGGAAAAGACTGAGCATTGGCAAATTGCATATTTACCACATTATCAACGGCTGTCCAATCAGCATTTGTTTTGGCTGCATACTCCCAATATTGAAGCGCCTCCTCCTCAGTCGGGCGGCAAATGACATGTGAAAAAGTAAGAACATCCACTGAACGTCCTTTATCTGCAGCTTGATTCTTCAATGCAACGATTTCTTCCCTAGAACGCTCTAAATCAATTGCCGGGGTAAATAAGAAATTCGCATTTCCGGTCGCAAAATCACGGCCCTCTTTTGACCCGGCAGCGTTTATGATTGGTATATCAGCAGTGGGGCGCGGATCACTTTTCACCCGTTTAAGATTGAAATACTTTCCTTCCCAATCGAAATAGTCTTCTTCCTGCCAAAGCATCTTAACCACATCAAACCACTCTTGAGCATAAGCATATCTCGTTTCATGGTCATCAGGTAATTCTAGTCCTAATGCTTCGTATTCCGGTCTATGCCAGCCGGCAACGATATTCAGCCCTACACGGCCATTCCCGATTTGGGTCATGGTAGCTAATTGTTTAGCCAATACTACTGGATGGTTAACTGCGGTATGGATGGTTGAGATTACATTTATATTTTTTGTGAATGCTAAAAGCCCTGTTGCCCAAGTGATTGTTTCAAGAACTGAACCATGAAAATCAATTTCTTCACCAGGAGTCCCAATCCAGCGAGCAACCGGAAGCATGAAATCAATCCCAGCTTCATCGAGCATTTTTCCTAACTTAAGATTGTTGTCCCATGAGTTTACCCATCTCTCAGGTATTTTTGTAATCGACATCCCATTTGAACAATTGCTGCAGAACGAGCCAAGTAAAAAATGATCCTTTTTTAACAAAGTTTTATTCCTCCTATAATAATTTATTAAATTGTATATTTCGTTCTTTATGAATGTTTATAAGGGGGATAGGTATATCCCCACAAATGGAAATTACAATTATTTCGTAATCCGAGGTTGAATGGTTTGATTCCATGGTTTCCACAAATCAAGTTTTGAAAGAACTTCCATAATTTGAACATAATCCTCACGATTTATGGAGAGCCAATCTGAATCTTGCTCACCTGAATAAATACTTCTGTCCATTACAGCAGCGCTACGGATCTTCTCTGCCAACTCTTCGTAAACCTGTATGTTTTTTTGGAGACGTTGAATTTGTTTGATAAATTCAACGTCTGCAATCGGCTGAGTGTGCATATATCTTATTCCCACCTTTATTTTTATCGTAGGAAAAGGAATTAGAAAATTTCAAAATATTCCCGATGCTCCCAATCAGTCACAACATTTTGATAATCCTGCACCTTCTCTTGTTCCACATAAGTCATATAACGGGAAATCTCATTTTCTTTCATCTTAATCATGTAATCCACAAACAACTGACCCATTTTATTTTGAAAAAGATTACTTTCACTTAATGAGTCTACTGCTTCTTGCAGACTTCTTGGAATCGACTCACGTTCGTCCAAATAAGCTTCATCACTCGCTTCTCCCGGATCCAAGCGATTTTCAATGCCGTCCAGTCCAGCGAAAATCTGCGAAGCAATATACAGATATGGGTTCGCCGCCGGTTCTCCCGCTCTATTTTCAAAATGTGTGTTTTTATCTCCGTAGCCTCCTAGGACGCGAATCATTGTGCCGCGATTGTCTACACCCCATCCAGCACGATCCGGGGCTAATGAATTTGGTTTAAACCGCTTATAACCATTTATGGTTGGCGTTGTAAACACAGTAGATGCCCGAGCATGTTTGAGAATTCCGGCAATATATTGTTTGCCAAGAACAGATAGTGATTCGGTCTCCACTTCAGGGATAAACAGATTCTCGCCTGTTTCAGCATCCACAAGAGATTGGTGCAAGTGCCAACCGCTCGAGAAAAAACCAGGAATGGAAGGTCGGCACATAAAGGTCGCAATATACCCGTGTCTGCGGCTAATTTGTTTAACAGCTGTCCTAAACAGAAGCATCGCATCAGCTGCAGCGATCCCGCGCATCGGCGCAAATGTCACTTCAATTTGACTTGGCCCCCATTCATCTTCAATGGTCCGTAACGGAAGCCCTAGATCTTCCAAGTTGGCCACAATCACCTGGAGGATTTCATCAATTTCATCGTTATGGGCTTCCAGTTGATACTGGTAACCTCTTGCCACTGGTCTGACCTTCGGCGGTTCGCCCGGACTCCCCGGTGCTCCTAATAACTCTGGATTAATCTCATTATCCACAATTTTAGTTAAGGAAAACTCGACTTCTAGACCTGACATTAAATCGTAGCCTTTTTCATCCAATTCTTTTAATGCTTTACGGCATACCTGACGGCTGTCAAACGGCAGCGGAGCACCCGTTTTTAAATAGGCATCACATAAGATCCAGCCCGTTTGCGGTGCCCACGGCAGCACGCGGAATGTTAATGGGTCCGGTACTAGCGCATAGTTCGGACAGCCAGTCATTTCTTCTAAATCAAAGCCGCCGCCTTTCACAAATGGATTAAAGACAATCGCGTTGGCCGTGTCAAAAAAGAGCGGACCTGTATTAAAGTCAATGCCCTCCTTTAGTGCTCCCTGAAAAGCAGGGATGGTCAAGGTTTTCGCCCTAGAGATGCCGTGTTGGTCAGACCATGCTACCCGAATCAAACGCAGATTTTTTTCCTGAATCGATGTTTGAATTTTTTCAACGGCGGCAATTTGTTCACTGCTCCATAATTGATGACGAGAGATAAATCCATCGTGACTTACATGCAGGGTTTTATTCATATATCCATCTCCTTTTATATAATATTTTTAATTTTCAGTTATTTTAAAGCGTAAAAGTCAGATTCTCATGTCCTTGATCGGAATCGAGTAAATTGACCTGTTTCACTTCAATCTTCCATAAGCCGTTTTCCTTTTTCAAACGGTAGCCGCACCAGCCGGAATATCCTTTCTGATTGCTGTTCCGTAACTCGTTCAGCATAAAATTCGCCCTCACTCTGAGGTGACCATCCCCGCCATCCTGCCAAACTTCTACATTACTAATCATACGAATTGTCCGCGAAGGAGGAGTTTGCGACCAGGCATAGCCAGTTCGCAGCCGGTAAATACGGTCCTCTAGACGCCTACGGTCATCAAATGCTAAAGAAACCTCCTGCAGTGGATTCCCGCCGCCGGGTGTAATTGGGACCCAATAAAGGCACTCGGAACTAAACAAGTCCAGCCACTCTTCCATCCTCCCTTCATCAAGGAGACGAGCCTCACGATACAGGAACCGCTCAATCTCAAGATGCGTTTCCTTTGAGGCATAGCCCGCTTCATTTTCCCAGTCTTTTATGCTGTCTATTAATTTTGTATAGTAATCTTTATTTATATAGTAGGAAACTTTTGAACTATCATTATTCCTCATGACGACACCCCCTTCATTCCTTTTCTGGCAGCTTGAATCCCTACACCTCCACTCATCAGCCTTTTCCACTCCTGATAATAATTGCGGATATGCAACTCGTCTGTAACCGGTCCTGAAATCACACCACGTTCATCTACCTTTTGCCGCCCCGGCACTCCTTGTCCCCTACCGGTATGAATCCACTCTATTTCCGGAATCGTCAAGCCCAGATGACACTCTTCAAAATTTGTCATGTCGTCCGGCTCTCCAAAAGCTGGGAAATCTTCTTGCGTCCGCATTCTTAACAGATTGATTTCTTCCGGTAAACCTTCAACAGTTGTTGAGTACCAGGTTAACTCTGTTTTATCGACGGCATACGGCTGAATCACCTGAATTTGATTTCCGATAAACAGGAGATTCGGGAAAATATTAAGATTCATTTGCGCTCCGATTGCTTGATCTAGTAATGAATCCGCCTCTTCCTGATAGCGCTCCCTGATAGCCGCTTCATAGACCTCCCTGCCCGGCTGCGGACGCTGTTGTTTCCAATAATCGCCCGGATTTTTATAATTTGGACGCTGATCAATAAGAGTATGACCGTTACCAAGATATTGAACATTCATCTCACTGTAATCCGGATTTTCGGCAAAATACGTCATATCCTTATTTTCTCCCAGCCTTCCGCCCATCTCGAGCAGGGAACGGTGCGAGAACATGACATGATAACCGTCAGCCGCGTTATCGTACGTTAATTTCCAGTTACCTTTATAAACCATGCGGTGCGGATTCCCTACTACCAGTCTTTTTCCATCATAGCGGTCAAGCCACTGGTCCATATAGTCACGAGCAGGACCTAAATAATCAATTAAGCTTGGAGCATGCAGATTTAGGGTACCGAAAATAAAGCCGCGATAACTTTCAACCCTTACCTGCTTCAACCCCCATTCCTTTTTATCAAAATCCTCTCCATACGCTTTCGGCCAAGGTACACCAGCTAGCTCACCGCTGTTCTTGAAATTCCAGCCGTGATATGGACAGGTGAATAGCTTCGCTGAACCGCGATGAGTACGGCAGACTGTTGCGCCACGGTGCGTACAGCGGTTAAACAAAGCCCGGAACTTGTCACTGTCTTCTCTCACCACAATGATCGGACGATTCCCTAAATAGCCGGTTTTATAGTCATTGACATTCGGAATTTCACTTTCATGAGCTAAATAAACCCACGTCATGCCGAAGATATTGGTCATTTCCTCTGCAAATATTTCCGGATCAGTATACAACTTTTGATGTATCCGATCCGGTTGGATGAGTTCATCCCATTTATATTTTTTCACCCTCAACATCCTCCATTTCTTGGAAAAGCGTCTTTTCTAGAGCGCTAAATAACCGCCATCAGCCACTAAGGAAGTTCCTGTTACATACGAAGCTTCATCAGATGCTAAAAACAAAATACAATTTGCTATCTCGATAGGGTCTGCGTATCTGCCAAGTGGCTGCACTCCCTCCACCGCCTGCCAAAACCCGTCTAAATCAGGCGTATGCTCCGTGGTTATTTGATTTGTCTTTGTAACCCCCGGTGCCACACAAGTGACACGGATGCCGTCTTTCGCATAGCGTGTCGCCAGCGAACGAGTCAACTGAAGGATCGCCGCCTTCGTCATGTTATACAGAAACGTACTTTTGCCTAACATTTCTTGTCCCACATATCCGGAAACCGAGCTCAAATTCACAATCACCCCACCCTGCTGACTTATCATCTCCGGTATGACATTTTTACAATTCAAAAACATGCTTTTCAAATTTGTCGATATCACATGATCAAAATCCTCCGAAGTGGTCTCGGTGATATCCTGAATCCAATGAATGCCCGCATTATTTACTAATATATCAATTCGACCAAACCTCATTAAGGCAGTTTCTCTCAATAAAGCCGCCGTGCTTACCAACGCGACATCTCCGCTGACCAGGGCACAATTTTCAGGCTGCTCAATTTCAGTCAATAATCCTTCTAGAGCCGCCGGGTTAATATCGTTTAAGACTAACTTTGCCCCTTCTTCGGCAAAGCGTTTGGCTGTTGCCCGGCCTATGCCGCTTCCTGCTCCTGTAATGATCGCAACTTTATTAGTTAACCGCTGCAGTTTCATCAGCCTCCTCCTCCTTTAAAAATGGTGCTAATTCAGCTGGATCCAGTCCCAAATCAATGACACCGATTTGATCTAAAACAGCATCTTCATTCGGCGGCATTATAGGAGCTGTAAAAGCATCGCGAACCATTCTCTCAAACGGTAACCCTTTGATTAACCCATGTGCGCCGCAAGCGATAGACGCTGATCGGACTGTTTTGCTGACCGCCTGCATCATAATATACTTTGCTCTTAAACAAGCTGCATACGTTTCAGGCCCCGGTCCTTTCGTATCATGAGTCCAAGCAGCATAATAAACCATTAACCGAGCTGCTTCCATTTCGGAAAAAATTTCACCAGCACGTAGACGCATAGAAGGATGATAGCCCATCGGCTGTGCGTATCCTTTTGGTTTGCGGGTAGTCAAAGTTTCTTTCACCCAATTCGCGATTCCCCGCCCAATTCCGTAGTACATTGAAGCAAACGTTCCAAACGCCCACGCCGCGTTTTTTAAAATAAACGATTCTAAAAAGGCCTCGGTTTTATGCAACACTTGACTTTCCGGTATAAAAACATTGTTGTATTCAACCGTATTACTACGGGTAGCGCGCATGCCCAGCGTATCCCACACATCATGCACCTTAATTCCTTCTGAATCCGTCGGAACAAAGAAACCGATGCTGCTTTGCGGATTTGGATCTGCTTCCGGATGAGCAAAAAGGTATACATAATCACTCGCTTCAAACATGGATGCAAATGCTTTTTTACCATTTAATAGATAGCCGCCCTGAACTTTTTTAGCCATTAATGAAGGGGTATAAGATTGGCCAATTAAACTGGAAGAAGTCGGCTCAGATACTGATTGACAAAGCAGTTTCCCTTCCTTGATCACCAAATCTGCGACATATTGTTTCTTTTCCTCCGGAATTTCCGGGTTCTCCATGATCGCTGCCGTACCTGAAGCATGCATGTTCCATGACATGGCCGTGGCCGCACATCCTTGCGCTAACTCTTCAATCGCAATCGTATAGCCTAAAAAGCCGGAACCAAGACCACCATATTTTTTGGGGATCGTCAGTCCAAACAAACCTGCATCATATAATTTTTTATAGTTTTCAGAGGGAGAAGTCCGCTCCCGATCATGCTCTGCTGCTCGTTCAGCAAAATCTTTTGCTAACTCCTTACAAATTTGCTTCCATTTCTTTTGCTCAGCAGTTAATTCGAAATTAATACACATTCTTCATCTCTCCCATTCTAAATTTTTAAAAAAGTGATGTATGATAATAAAGCAATGTTGATTAAACGACTAAATAACATTGTACTAATTTAGATATCATCCTAATTTTCTAAATATCCACCTGACTTTCCTCTGGCACTGCAGACTGAACCTTCAGTAAACTAAGTCCGGTATAAAGTACAAATGCAATTGGCGTTGCGATCATAAATGGAACCCCAAACCAATTTAATTGATAAAAGAACATGCCAATGATTGTACTAACAACAAGCGTCAAGAGCCCCTTCCAATTAACTGCTGGTATATTGGCAAGATCCTCAATGCCCTGCTTTCCGATTTTCATTTTGCCCCTAATGACGTAGTAGTCCGTTAACACAATCGTTACCCAGACACATAACAGCACACTGCCAAATGTTAAAAAGGTTTCAATATAATGAAGAATGTTTCCAAAGATAAATAGCAGGGAGGTAATATTCGCCAACACCACCATCACCGCCCTGCCAGGACGCCAATTAAAACCGGTGTCGAACAGGTTAACTAGAGCAAGTGCCCCTTCATAGGAATTCCCAACCTGTACCTTGGACTGGGAAAAAATAATCGTCAAAAGCCCCCAAACACCACCGCCAAGTACAAGCATAATCCCCGGATTGGTAATAGCTGCCATTCCGGCTGCACCTGGTTTCATTCCTTGATCTAAAAAATAATCCATTGTAATTTGATAGCCAAAATATGTGATTATGGCTCCAAACACCATGGTTACACCATATAAAGAAAAGTTAGAAACTACACTGACTTTTACTACATCTTTGGATGATTTGGAGAATCTGGTAAAATCCGCAACCACAATCGCTAAAAGACCTGCCAGAACAATTGTCGCATTCAAGGCAATCGCAAACCCTTGACCAGCCGTCATGTTAGGAATTAAGATACCGTGGGTTACAGCTTCTAATAATGATCCTTTATTCATAAGGAGATACACCATAAATAGCAGCATTAGAAAAAGTAGAGGAATCATGATCTGAGCAACACGAGAAACTAATTTATTTCCAAATAATGAGAGGACAATCCAAATGCCAGTTATGATCAAATAGAAGATAAATTTAACAAAAAAAGTGGGTTCAATATCAAAGTAAAACAGCAGAGAATTTCCTATTAAAACACTTTCCATACCAAGGAAACCGATAATCATAAACGCCCAAATTAATGACCCAAATGCGGAACCCCTTGTGCCAAAAGCGTAGGCCCGAGAAATGATATTACTGGAATAACCATCCCGAAAGGAAATGATGCCTAATGATATGGTAAAAAAAGTACTGACCAAAAAAGCAATAAAGGCCGCCAACATCCCCATCCAAAATCCAGCCATATAGGTGATCATACCCCCAGTAAGTAATACAGCAAGACTGGAACCGATCCCGGCTCCAACTGCTGCCAATTCTCTCCAGGGTCTTCTCATCTCTGCCGGAACTGCCTCTAGGGAATAGTCCTCCATCATGTTTTCTAAATTTTTCGACATACATTTCTCCTCCAACCTTTTTATATCCCCATCTATCCTGGAAAGGAGTCTCCCATCCATAAGAACCGGATAGCGCACCCTCTCTTCGGTACAGACAGGGTAAAGATTTGATAAAGATGAACTTCCCTATGCCAACATTTGCTTTCTTAATTTTTCAGTACCCTCAAAATTCACGTAACCTGTCGCAGCATCAATTTCGACCCCGTATTCTTTCTTTGCTTTATCGATCGACAGTAATCCAGCCATGACTTCTTCCTGAACTTTTTGCGGATCACGGAAAACTGGAGAGCCATAACCGCCACCTCCGCCGCAGTACATTTCCAGCCATGTTCCTTTTGGTACCTGGAAAACCATATCTTTAGAGCCAACCTTCTGTGTACTACCGTCCGGGAAATGCAAGATATAGTCATTACTTGTCCCTGCTTTTCCGCCAAACAAACCATTAGGTACTTGGGCCCCTTCATACTCCATGCCATCACCGAGCGTACCTACAGAATTGTTTTCCCCATCAATTCGCATTTTGACATACGTACCGTACCCGCCGCGGTATTGCCCCGCACCTTCAGAATCCGGCAAATATTCATAAGCCTCCATAAAGAAAGGATCTTTAATTTCTAACATCTCCGGATCCTGAGAGCGCATGCAGCCGGCTGCGCCGGCAAAGCCAATGCCATTAAAGCCGTCATACCCGGCCAGAGCCCCCTGCCCGCCTTTTGCCATGAAGCCAAAGTCAAAGTATGGTTCATTTTTACGAGGATCAGTTCCTGAGAATACCGGCGGACATGCTTTACACCAACCGGCTGTCACTTGATCCGGAACGGCCTCCTTGAAGGCATTCATGATCGCTTCAAGTAAAACATCAGCAATTTGGTTTCCAACAATCGTTGCCGCCGGGAAGTTAGGATTTAGAATGCTACCTTTTGGAAAATAACATTCTAATGAAGAAAACAGTCCTTCATTCGAGGCAATCTCCGTGCCTGGATTAATCAGCATTAAATAAGCAATCGCGCACGCTGCTTTTGCCCCAGCCGGAGGCATATTGGTAAAGCCTGGCGCTTGTTTATCTGTGCCGGTAAAATCCATTTTCACTTTGCCATCGTTAATGGTGATTTTTACAACAACCTTATATTTCTTTAATGGATCCACACCGTCTGACACCATATAGCTTTCACCATAATACGTTCCCGGTTTCCATTTACGGACGATTTCCTTCGTCTGCTTTTCAGTTGCTTCTATTATATAGTCCAAATGGCTGCGGAATGTTTCTAGACCATATTTTTCAATGATATTTAACACCCCGCGTTCACCAATATTGCAGGCCCCAATCATCGCTTTGACGTCTTCCTCAACAATTTTGACCCGTGTATTCGCGAACAGCATCTTCCATACATCCGGTATGATCTTGCCCTTCTTCATAATTTTCAGGC
Organism: Bacillus sp. 1NLA3E; assembly: GCF_000242895.2. NCBI lineage: Bacteria > Bacillati > Bacillota > Bacilli > Caryophanales > Bacillaceae > Bacillus > Bacillus sp. 1NLA3E. The sequence continues at coordinate 2,026,282 of NC_021171.1, read as the reverse complement.
CTGGAATACGGATCGCTTCCTGCCAAACTTCGGTATGCTGGGGATTATAGCCACCCGGAGTGGCGCCACCAAGGTCGGACAAATGACCTTTACTAACTGTCCAGCCAACTAATTCATCTTTATAAAAAACCGGCTTATAAACACCAACATCATGAGTTTGATTACCGCCCTCATAGACATCATTATGAACAATCACATCACCCGGATAGAGGTTATCTTTAAACGACTCCATAATATACGGCAGAGCCGGCTGGGCTCCAAAACCAATAATTGGAATATTCGCACTCTGTTCCATCATTCTTGTTTTATGATCAAATAATCCAGTCACAAAATCACCGGCTTCATTGAAAACAGGAGAACGTGATGTTTGTTGAAGCACCTTTGCCATATCATGTGTAACTGCGTTTAAGCGGCGTTGAATAACGGAAGCCAAAATTGGATTATTGCTAGCTTTAGTATTCTCACTCATATATGACACCTCTTTTCTCCTCAATAAAGTGCTGAATAGATTCCTTAGAAACTTCTTTACTATGCATAATATAATTATCATTTTTATCGACGATAACATTAAAGAAATCAGAAACAATAATAGTGGTCACTTTTTGCTCAATGATTGCCGGGCCGATAACCACATTGCCGTGAACAAGGGCATCTCCGTCATAGACAGGCGTTTCCACTAATTTACCGCTCTCCCCATGTGACATTGGCCGGCTTCCTTTAAAGGCGTGTTCAGAGGATTTTCCATGAAATTCCGCGTGTTTTATATTAGGCTTTTGCGTAATTCCTAGAGCAGAAAGATTGAAGTTCATAATTTCAATTTCCATTTCAGGTGTGCTGTAGCCAAATAATTGATCATGCCACTTGTGAAACTTATCTTCAATCGTGGCAATCGTCAATGTACTCGTTTCTTCCGCAGTGAATGGGACATTTACCTGGAAGTATTGACCTTTATACATCATGTCTAGACTGTAATGGAATTGCATGTCTTCTTCATTAACGCCATCTCCCCTCAGCTCCTGGGTGCCCTGCTCTTCCAGTTGATGGAATGTATTCAACACTTCTGCCAGTGTGGTTGTTTTCGTTGATGTTCGTAATACTTTGACAAAGTCATGGCGTAAATCGGACATCAGCATGCCGGCAGCACAGAAAATCGAAGATTCTTTCGGAATAAAAACAAGTGTGCTTTCAAGCTCTTCAGCGATGGCCGCAGCATGCAGAGGTCCAGCTCCTCCGGCACAAACAAGGGGAAACTCCCGCGGGTCATAACCTCTTTTTGTGGTAATTTCACGGATTCCATTGGCCATATTGACATTAACCATATCAATGATGCCTTGTGCTGCTTCTTCCACCGAAATGCCCAATTTATCAGCTACCTGTGTTTTAATGGCCCTTCTTGCTGCCTCTAAATCCAGTTTCATTTTCCCGCCAAGAAAATAACCCGGATTTAAATAACCGAGAACCAGATTGGCATCTGTAACTGTCGGTAATTCCGCCCCAAACCCATAGCAGGCAGGTCCCGGATGTGCACCTGCACTCTTCGGACCGACATGAAGCAAGCCTCCTTCATCAACCCAGGCGATCGAACCGCCACCGGAGCCGATCGTATGAATATCGACAGTCGGCAGGCTGATCGGCCAATCAGCAATTTCGCCTTCAGTTCGGATTAACGGGTAACCATCTTTTACAAGGGCCACGTCAAAACTGGTGCCGCCCATGTCCATCGTTAAGGCATCCCCTATCCCGTGAGGTTTTAAATACCAGCTGCCGGCAACAGGCGCTGACGCTGGACCTGATAAAAGCGTGTTGGCAGCTTTCGCAATCGTAGCTTGAGGGGTTGCTACTCCTCCATTTGATTGCATGATTAACAACGTACCACTAAAATGGAGATCTTCTAATTTCCGAGTCAAATTCGTTAAATAGTTTTTAATGATAGGGCCGATATATGAATTTAAAACCGTTGTACTACTTCTATCGTATAACCGGGAACGTGGAACAAGTTCACTAGAAATCGTCACATAATGATCAGGCAATCTTTCTCTCAAAATTTCGCCAGCTTTTTTTTCATGCTCAGCATTTGAATAAGAATGCATAAAGCTAATCGCCACCGCTTCTACGCCTTGCTCGCGGATATAATCGATCGAATCATGAATATCCTGCTCTGATAAAGGGGTCACTTCCCGTCCGGTATAATCTATTCTCTCTCGAATCCCGATTCGTAAATGGCGGGGTACAAAAGGTTTTGGAGAAATATACTGGTTGTTATAGGCATCAGGCCGTAACCCTTGACGCATCTCCAGAACATCCCGGAAGCCCTTTGTTGTTAACAGCGCCGTTTTTACTCCCGAATAGGTAAGAGCCGCATTTGTGCCGACCGTTGTCCCGTGGACGATCAGTTCGATCTGTTGAATAAACTGTTGGAGTTCCATGTTATGATCCTGAGCCATTTCAGTGAGTCCATTAAAAAATCCGATGGTGGGATCCTTTGGAGTGGACAATGTTTTGTAAACGGTTGAGTTACCTAACTGGTCAGTCATTAAAAAATCAGTAAATGTTCCTCCTACGTCTATGCCAATGCGGTATTTCATTCATGTCACCTTCCCTTTATAAAAATTACTTCATGATTGCGAGTAGATAATCGTTCTGCACCATTTTCTGTGATAACAAATACATCAGACATATAAGCTGATTTTTTCATGTCAGGATTCATGATTTGAGGATGGAAGCTGATGACCATTCCTTCTTTTAAATACAAGAGCTGTTCATCTTCTTCTCCAGGAACCTCTACACCAATAAAGAAAGTTCCCGTCTTCTGTGCAACAAAAGGCCGTTCGATGACATCCATTCCAATTCCATGTCCGGTCAGGTGTCCGCATACAGTTCCAGCTTCGGCAGCCATTTTTTCCAGTTCCTTCTGAATATCTGTCACCTTTACACCCGGCTTCATCGTTTTTTCCGCATAGTCAATTCCTTTCGCAACTAAGCGTGCCAGTCTTTCCATTTCTTCGTCACGCTGTCCAAAACAAAACATTCGGGAGTGCTCAACCCAGTGTCCACTCGGTCCAGTTATTTCAAGCGAAACGATTAAATAATCATTCTCTTTAATCACGCGTGTACGGGGATTTAAAAAGATTGGCTCGACTGCACCAGGTTCTTCACTACACAAGGTCAGGAAAAGCGTGTCCTTGGCTCCTAGAGCATGAACGGTTGAATAAGCGATGGAAACTGCTTCTTCTTCTGTCATTCCAGTACGAATATGTTTAATGATGCTGTCAAAACCTGCTTCAATAATCCGATTAGCTTCTTTCACACCTTCAATTTCCATTTTACTTTTAATGGAGCGAACCTCTTCAAAAGGAACACTGGCATCTACCCAATGAATCCCTGGAAGCTCTTGTTTTAGATAGGTATAATCTTCTAATTTCATCGTATTATTTAAACCGATTACCCCGACAACTCCATCCGTTATATTGTTTCGTTTGAATATTCTGACAACTTCGAGTATTTCATGGTCTTTTGGGAAAAACGTATCCGGAACCCTCCGGTCCGTACACCAGTGCAAGCCGGAAGGAAGGATTTGATACTGTGCTTCCTCTAACACTAGCCCATAGCCATACCGGTGAATTAAATGGTTATCAAACAAATAACGCAACGAACCTTTTTTGCCAAGATAGGAATCAGCTACAAATAACAACCCTTTATAGCTTTTTTCTTTTATAATTGATCTTACTCGACTTAAACGTTGTTCCCTTTCTGATTTTTCGATAGAAATAATCAATACTTAAACCTCCTTCTGAATATTTTGAATATTCATAATTTAATGATATTTTATTCCTTTAACTTTGTAAATATCTTTGTTTGTTAATTATTTTTACATTTAAATATAATAATCATTTTATTGTTAAAGACTTACCGATTTTTATTCCCTTCATTACGTACCTGCAATTTATAGTGGAGTCCTGGAAAATGGCGCACGAACAGGATTTTTTTGTTCGCCATTTGACTTTTTACCAAAAAAATGAAGGCAAATCGATTGATTATAATCTTTATGAATTATATAATTCTTATATATACTTCAAATGTATATTATTTTTACATTTAATTATATTATCAATTTTTACAATCAATTTTCCCTAATGATTGAATTGATAGATATCTTAAGTATTCACAATTTTTTAGAAACACCAGATTCATGTAATAAGTTCCTCAATAAATATTTCAAATAATATAATGAGTGTGAGATGAGATGAATGATGAAATTTAAAAATAAAAAACTATTATCCTTATCTGAACAAATTGCAGACCATATAAGAGCCGCGATTATTAGCAAAGATTTAAGTCCCGGAGACAAGTTGCCGGCAGAACAAGAGTTAGCAGATCAATTTCAAGTCAGTAGACCAACAATTCGTGATGCTATTAAAATATTAGCTGCATCCAAATTAATTGTTACAAAATCAGGAGCTAAAGGAGGTCATTTCGTTGCTGAAATTGATCTTAATGCTCTTATTAACGATATCAGTGATTATATTACCCTTTCCCTAAGTCTTGAAGGTATGACAATCGATGAAGTCCTAGAAGTTAGAGATACAGTCGAACTTAAGTCCTGTTCTCTTGCAGCCTTAAGACGGACAGAGGATGATTTAGAAATGTTAAAAGAATCCCTGCCAAGTATGGATGCCGCGGCTTCCAGCAAACTTTTTTATGAACTGGATTATAAATTTCACCAGGCGATTGCTAAAGCAACCCATAATCGGATGGTCATTATAACCATTGAAGGAATCACTCTATCCTTACGCAAGTATTTAACACACGCTGATTGTCCAACTGAACTAAGAGAGAAATTAATCACGCAATTATATGAAATTTATGAAGCCATTGAACAGAAAAAACCCGATCTTGCCGCTGAGAAAATGGAACAACATCTTAGCCTTTTCGAGAATTTTTTACCATTAGCAATTATTGATTAATCAATTTAGATTTACATTATTAAGAATTGACATATTTAAATATCGAAAGATTTTTTATTTGAAGGCTGAAAATATTCGATTTGAAAACTTAATGAAGAATTAAGAGGCAAGGAGAAGATATCCACCCAACGCGGCTAATGTTGATTTCAGGTTAAAAAAAGCCGGATACCTATCGGTAGGATCCGGCTCTTTCTGGTGAATGTCTGCTTTCCTAAGACTGTTTTAATAATCCCTACTACTTTACTTTTTGGAATAGTGGGGGTGTGTTGGACGACAAATACTTTTGAGAATCCATTCCAATGTCCCCCTCTAATCTGCTAGACTTTGACCAAGCCCTTCCCGTCATTTAATTCGGTCTTTCCTTAATACCCTATGGATTGCTCAGACGCAAAATGTTATGTCGTACACGCTGTCCATCAGCTGGATTTTGCCTTCGGATAGTAAGATAACGGCTCAAATCAATATTATGTCCGACTTGTTCGCTTGCCACCTGACACTAACCCTCACATTTACAACGCTTCACACGCCCACAGCTCTTCTCTTATTTTGTTAGAACCTTTCGCTTCGCAATTTCTGCGGCTACATCTATAATCATATCCTCTTGACCTCCTATAACCTTACGCCGACCTAATTCTAGTAAAATTTCACGAGAATCAATGCCAAATTTGGTTGCGGCCCGTTTGGCATGAAGGGCAAAGCTTGAATATACACCCGCATAACCAAGAACAAGACTGTCTCTAGTAATCTCCTGTGGTGTTTGCAAAATTGGTGCAACAATTTCTTCAGCCAAGTCCATCATTTTATAAACATCAATTCCTGTTTGAATACCCATACGATCAAGTACAGATACAAGGACTTCTGTTTGCGTATTTCCCGCACCTGCACCTAAGCAGCGAACACTTCCATCGATTCGAGTAGCTCCCTCTTCAATTGCCACAAGCGAATTTGCCATTGCCAGGGATAGGTTATTATGACCATGGAATCCTATATTGATTCCAATGTGTTGTTTCAGTGTCCGAATTCGTTCACTAACCTGATTAGGTAGTAAAGCACCAGCCGAATCCACAACATATACAGTATCTGCGCCATAGCTTTCCATTAATTTTGCTTGTCCAACTAATTTATCAACCTCAACCATATGGGACATCATCAAAAATCCGACCGTTTCCATGCCAAGTTCTTTAGCTGCTGCGATGTGTTGTGATGCAACATCTGCTTCCGTTACATGCGTAGCAATTCTTGCCATTTTAGCTCCATGTTGTGCAGCTTCTTTTAAATCTTTAATTGTTCCAATCCCCGGTAATAGAAGGACAGCAACTTTTGAATGATCTGATACTGAAGCCGCTGCTTCAATTAGTTCCATTTCATTTGTTCGGGAAAGCCCAAATTGTAAGGAGGAACCTGATAATCCATCTCCGTGAGAGACTTCTATATAAGGTACTCCTGCATCATTTAATGCTTTTGCTACTTTTAGAACGTGATCAACGGTATATTGATGTGCAATAGCATGGCTTCCATCACGCAATGCCACTTCAGTGATAATAATATCTTGGGTATTTGTCATTCTTATAACTCCCTTCTATTAAACTGTTAATTTCGCTAATTGATTTTTCGCAAACTCTTCCGCTATTTTAATACCAGCAGCAGTCATAATGTCGAGATTACCTGAATACTTCGGCAGATAATCACCGGCACCTTCAACTTCCAAAGAAATAGTCACTTTATTGCCTTCGAAAATTGGGATTGTTCGAAGGCGATATCCAGGCACATACGATTGTACCGTTTTTTCCATTTCTCTAATAGATTCCGTAATTGTTGCTTCGTCCATTTTCCCATCCTCTACAAGTGCATAAACTGTGTCACGCATCATAATCGGTGGCTCTGCGGGATTTAAGATAATAATAGCTTTCCCTTTTTTAGCTCCACCTACCTGTTCAATTCCTTGCGTCGTTGTCACAATAAACTCATCAATATTCGCTCGAGTACCCGGACCTGCACTACGGCTCGAAATCGTTGCCACTATTTCAGCATATTCAACAGGGCTAACACGATTAATAGCATGTACCATTGGAATAGTAGCCTGACCACCACACGTAATGAGGTTGATATTTTCCGTTTCAATATTTTTCCCCATATTTACAGCTGGAACAACAAAAGGTCCTCTCGCCGCAGGTGTCATATCAATAACCTTCTTTCCCGCTTTTTTCAGCATTTTTGCATGCCGAACATGCGATTTCGCTGAAGTAGCATCAAAAAAGATATCTGCTAATTCCAAATGATTTTCAAGAAAGCCCTGCAAACCTGTATCAATTGCTAAATAACCTGACTCTTTTGCATGTTTTAGTCCTTCTGATTCTGGATCAATTCCAATCACTGCTGTAAGCTCTAAAATCTCAGAGCGCTTCAACTTAATCATAAGATCTGTTCCAATATTTCCTGAACCTATAATAGCAACTTTCACTTTTGACAAATTCATTCTCCTCCTTTTCAAACTGGAAAATTTAGAAAAAATTATTATTCGTTATTATCGAACGGCGTTCGTAAATATTGTGTCTAAGGTTTATATTATTATCCGCACCTCAATTTGTCAAATATTTTTAATATTTCCACTACTTAATTTTTCATTAGAAAATCTTTACTTCTTCAAATTAAACTAGAGATTTTTTGACTCAGTATTGTACTTTATGAAACTTCGGAAAAATTTAAATGGAGTACTTGGTAACAAGGGGGGGCTCTTCAGCACTTGGAAATTCAGCTATTTTGTGCTTGGTTAGCGTAGTATGCAATTTATTTGAAAATATATATCTAAATAAAAAAAAGCATGGGGGCTTTCTAAATAGAAAACCCCATGCTTTTAATGTGAATGTTTATTCAAGCTTATACCCAATGCTTTCCGAAATTTTTATAGCTGCTTGTTTAATAGATTGGATCACTTCATTCAATCTTTCCTCATTTAATCTGAATTTTGGTGAAGCACAACTTATAGCAGCTACCGCTTTACCATGACGATTAAAAATGGGAGCAGCTATACATTTAAGGCCTATTTCAATTTCTTCATCATCAATCGAGTATCCTTGTTGACGAACAGATTGAATATGTTCTTTGATTTCCACTTTATCTGTCATTGTATACTGCGTAAATTTTTTTAAATCATTATTGGATAAAAGCCATTCAACATCTTCTTCCTCCTGAAAAGCAAGAATGGCTTTCCCAACTCCTGTACAATGAATCGGAGCTTTTTTCCCAATCTGAGAATAAATTCTTAATGCATGTGGACCATCCATTTTCTCAACGTAAATTACTTCCCCACGATCATAAAGAACTAAGTGGACGGTTTCTTTTAAATCTTCGACTAGTTTTTTAATAATTGGCCGAGCAATCTCTACAATATTAAACTGATTACTCACGACAGTTCCAAGTTCAAACAGTTTTATGCCTAATTTATATTTCAAATTATCAGGATTTTGTTTCAAGTAGCCTCTGTATTCTAGCGTTTTGATAATACCGTGCACCGTACTTTTCGAAAGTTCTAGCTTTTCACTTATTTCTTTCACGCTTAGTTCTCGATAGTTGTATAAAAATAATTCAAGGACATCGGCTGCTCTTTCAACCGATTGAATATACCGTTCAGCCATATTGATTATCCTTTCAAACGACATTATGTATGAGATTTAATATAATAGTATTTTTATCATACCGATAATTCAATTATCTTGTCAATTATACTTGATTTTATGGTGGTCCTCATTTGTCTGTAAGTAATATAACAGTTTAAAATAAAGCATATCAAAAACACTTTAGACACCTTCTCGATAGTTACTAAACGGTTAAAATTGCCGGTGGTAAGAAAGGGACAACAACTGTAAAACTTTCCTCAATAACTATTTCTTTTATCTTAGTTTCTTATTATTAATGATCCTAAACGTGTTACCTAAACTCTTATTAACATTTCTTCCTCTAATTCTTAAAGGGTAAATTCAGGGACATACTATAACCTTCACCATATTTCTTGAAAGCAATAATGAATTATATCGCAATGCCAATCTCCGCGACTGCATTCTTCACTGGCAATCAAAAATTTACGAATCGAGCTTTTCCAACAGATAGAAAAAAAGGCCAATTAGCAACGTGATATGCTAGTTAGCCTTTTTGCGCGCAAATCTTACGATTGTCCCCTATACAAACCGTTCCCCTTGTTCCTTAATTGCTGAAGAGTGTTGACATTTAGTAGTATTTAAAATGACTCCCTCCCTGTTCTGATAATTAAGAACGAATCGGTTTTAAATAATGTTATAGTTTATATCCTTGATATTTGAAAATTATGCTACAGGGTTAACTTCTAATTCCACTTTAATTTTGATGTCTTTCCCTACAAGTACGCCACCTGTTTCAAGTGCTGCGTTCCAAGTTAGACCAAATTCTTCACGGTTAATTTTAGCTTCTGCTTCAAATCCGTAAACTTCTACACCCCATGGGTTTGTACCTTTACCACCAAACTCAACATCAAAAGTTACTGATTTCGTTACGTCTTTAATCGTTAAGTCACCAGTTACTTTGTAATCATCTCCATCTTTTGTAATGTTAGTTGATTTAAAATCAATCGTTGAGTAATTTTCTACATCAAAGAAATCTCCTGATTTTAAGTGGTTATCACGATCTTCGCTACGTGTGTTGATGCTAGCAACGTCAAACTTGAATACTATTGAAGCTGTAGTAAGATCTGTTAACTCTGCCGCTTCTACTTCTGCTGTATACGTTTCAAAAGTCCCTTTTACTTTAGATACCATCATGTGTTTTACTTCAAATCCAATGCTTGAGTGTGATTGATCTACTGCCCATTTTGCCATTTTAAAATTCCTCCAATATGTTTTGTTTTTATCTCGAATTCGAGGTATTTACTCGAAAAATTGTTTACCCAGTCATTTCAAAAAAGTCCCAGGTAAACCAGTAGAGATATTGTTTATTAGATTAATATAGTTCTGAGATATATTTTGAATTAAGTTATCTTTAACTCGAGATAAATTTACCATATATCCATTTCGATTGTCAATGCTTTTTAGAAAAGTTTTTTTATAGTTATTTTATTCGTGCAAAAAGCCCATGGATTAGTGTTGTGTCTATGCTTTTTTTGTGCTTTCTAAAGATTTTATTCGGAACATTTTTTTAAGGGCACTGAATTCAATTTTTGCTAAAAAATCTAGTAAATGAGAAGCCCCTTAGCTAAATAGTGGAACACATCTATGATAAAATGCGAAATTACCATTTTTATTCAAATAACGGAATGTATGTCCGCTCCATGCCCTACTATGATATATTTGTTTAAGCGCTAAATATTAGAATAATAGCTACAATTTAAATTCATATATAGAAAGTAGATTTTGTATGAAACCATTTTATACTCGTATAGTGCGTTTACTATTTGGACTGTTTTTATATTCACTTGGAATCGTGGTTACCATGAATGCGAATATAGGATATGCCCCGTGGGATGTTTTGCACGTTGGATTGTCCAAAACGATTGGAATGAGCATCGGCACCGTTTCAATCATTGCTGGAATTGTAATTGGAATTATAACAGTAGTGTTAGGTGAAAAACTCGGACTCGGCACCCTGTTAAATATGGTGCTTATTGGATTGTTTCTAGACATGCTGATTGCTTTTGATATAATTCCCGTCGCTAGCAATTTCTTGCTTGGAGTGCTCATGGTCATCATTGGATTGTTCATTATTGCTATAGCATCGTATTTTTACATTGGCTCAGGATTCGGAGCTGGTCCAAGGGACAGTTTGATGGTGGCACTCACTAGAAAAACGGGCTTACCCGTTGGTGTCTGTCGTGGAACAATTGAGCTTTTGGCGGTCTTTGCCGGATGGAGACTCGGAGGAATGGTTGGGATTGGAACGATTATTTCTGCGTTAGTCATTGGATTTTGTGTTCAGTCAACCTTTAGATTGCTTAAGTTTGATGCAACAAAAGTAAAACACGAAACATTAGACCAAACAATTAAATTACTTATTGCCATTAAAAAAGAGCCATTGAAAAATACAGACCTACCTGGAAGTCATTAAGTTCTCAATGAAAAAGTGCACCACCATTTTGATACTAACCAAGATAACAAAGTACCTACGTTGGCACAGAACAATTTATAATCAGCATCTTCCATATTTAAGAAAAAACCCCTGTTCCAGGCCCCAATTCTACGATTGTCTTAGCCTTTTCAAAGTTTATCGACTCTATCCTATTTTTTGCTAATATCTCCGAGCTTGGTAGTCGTGCTCCTATGTATCTAGGTTGTTTAACAAATTCGTTTAGAAATGTGATTTAAAGGAATCAACTTAGGAGCATACGTATGAGAAAAACAATACTCTCGGTAATTTTCACAGCAATTATAGCACCAATTATTGTATATAGGGACGGTCCTCACGGTTCATTTTAAACAGGAGAACCGATCCCCTTCTTCATGGTTAAGTATGTTTCAAAGAAACCGTTAATGAGTTCTGCTTTGCTGGGTTTAGTTCCGTTTTTAATGAAATGGTGAGGCTTCATTATTGCTAAATTTTCCTGGTTTATTCAAACAGCTTAATGAAGACCTTGGCAATATTGAAAAGCACCACCCATTTTTGGATGATGCTCTTTTCGTTATAGATTTCTCTTTAATTCTTCAATTTCCTTTTGATCAAGCTTTGTAATTTTAGCGATTAGTTCTATATTTAATCCCTCTTTTAACATTTCAAGGGCTACCTGTCTTTTTTCTTGCATTTTGCCTTCTTTTAATCCTTCTTGTAATCCCTCTTTTAATCCCTTTTCACGCCATGAATTCGGTAGTTTAAAAATTTGATCTGATTCGTGTTGATCCAATTGTTTAATTTCTTCCATCAGCTTTTCCTCCTCATGTTTATTTAAGGATAAATATGTTTCAAAGAAGCCGTTAATGAGTTCTGCTTTTGCTGGGTTTAGTTCCATTTTTACTAACATCCGCAAAAATTCCTTTTTGACTTGGACTCTTTCCTTTTCAGTATATCCCATCTTACTAAGAAGCGCTGCAGCCACAGGATTACTCGTTTGAATATACGAACGCCAATTCATTTTCTTAAGTTCCAGCATTAAAAACTGAAAAATCAATACATGAAAAAAAGGAAATGAAACTGTAAATTGGTTCTGTTCATTCCGTTTTTGATCATACGAAAAGATAGCGATAGGTAAAACTGGTTTCCTATATCTATTATAGAGGAGACTGAAATAATGATACATTCTTTCATGAAAATTTGGTTGTCCATAGCTTTGTGGCTCAACATGGATGATAATAATTGTTTCCTGTTTTTTTAGCTTTGTTTCAATGATAATGTCAGCTCTTCGACTCTCGCCTTCAAGTAAATCGGTAAACATTTCTTCAGACAAAGGCTTCAGCGCTGAAAAATCGATTGATTTGTGGACCTCTGGAAAAAAAGCTTCTAAGAACTCTTCGAAAAAGGTCTGAATTAGCTGTTTAAATAATTGATCATGGTGGATATACGTGTTGGGAGTTTCACGGATATGCATTTCTTGTACAAGTGCCATTGTAACACATCCTTTTGAGGAATTAATGAATTGGGGAATTTTGCATCTGGGGGGCTGATTTCTTCTTTTATAATAACACATAAGGAACAAATGTTCTATATTTGTTTTCTACTATTACTTAGCATTAACAAGAAACGATACACCAATCCGAATTTTCGGATCACTCACGAAAGTATTTTGCCATGATTGCATTAATTACACTTCCTTTAGCTTAAAAGTGCTTTACTAAAGCTTCGAAATTTGAACAAAACTTCCGAGTGCTACCCTATGATCAAGTCCCCATGAATTCCTGGATTCCCCCTAAGAATCCCCATGAATTACACAAAACAAGACACCCCCCATAATGGTCGGTGTCTTACGCTTACCTATACTGTTTTGATAATCCCTACTACCCTACTTTTCGGAACGGTTGGGTCGTGTTGGACGACAAAGGCTCTCGAGAATTTATTCAGATAAGTTTCTTCATGTGATTTTGGCGTAAGAATGATTAGTTTCCTTCTCAATTCGTGGGCATATAATTCAAATACTTTTACTTTGCGATTCTCATCTAAAGCACTATCGAATTCATCCAAAACAATAAATCCTGGAGTGCTTTGCAGGTTTTGCAATAGGGCGAGCGCAAACAGCAAGGAACTCAGTGACTCCTCACCACCGGAAACTCCTTTACCGACTCGTCCACCTCGAGCTTTTGTGCTTACATCCTCCATTTTTCCCCGGTGACCTTCTTTTCGGGCTTTAATGAACAATTTAAACTGAGTACGCTTTTTTCTATCCTCATAGGACTCCCAGCTTATATCGCCTTCGAATTGAAATTGTCCCATGTAAGATTTAAATCGTTGCTGTAGCTCAAGGACACGCATATTGATCGTTGTTTCTAGTTGGTCCTTTAAGCCTTCCATTCGTTCCTTATCTTGATCAAGTAAAATTTTCGTCCGCTTGTAATCATTATCCAATCGCTCGTACTCTTGTTTTACCGTTTCGTAATTTTCCGGAGCAGCTGGGTCGATGCCGGTTTCGTTCCGAGCATGATCAAATCTCACTTTCCCGTTTTCGCAGGCCTGCTTTATGTTTGTTACAGAAGGTAGTTGTTCAATTGAGAAATTCATAGATACTTCATTGTAGAGAGTTGGAATCATTTGTTTCATCTCTTCCAAATCCTTAATGATTTGAACTAACTCCTGTTTTGCTCCATCTTGTTCTTCTATACTTGATCCCTTTTGCTTGTCTATCATTAATATTTTTCGATTAACCGCTGCAATCGCATCATCTAAATGATCAAGATTTCTATCAAGTTTATTTATAGTTTGTTTTATCTCGTCAAAATCAGTTTCTAGTTTTTCAACTTTAGTTTTTTGTAGCTTTAATTGTTCCTTCACTTCTAATAATTGCTCCTGTAACCGGTTCCGTTCCTCATACTTATCTTTCATTTTCCCAAGCTCAGCATATATGGCTTCTTCTTCTTCTAAAATTCCCCGATCTTGTTCCTGTTTCAATTGGAGCCGGACGAGCTTTTTCTCTTCCGCTTCCAAGTGTTGAATTTCATCCTCTATTTTCCCTTTTTCTACTTTTTCTTCAGCTAAATTCTTTTTCCTCAACATACGCTCATGCTCAATTGTCATGAACGCTTCCGATTCCTTCACCTGGTGAATGATACTATTTAGTTCTTGAATTTGCCTCGTATCCATTTCAATATCCTGCTCTATTTGGGATAGATCTTGACGAAGCGCAACCAGTACATTTTTAACTTCAAGTTTTCTTGCCATTAAAGCTTTGAAACTTAAAATATAACGATTTTTTTCCTGAGGACCTCGAAGCCCCATTGGATCCATTAAAATACCATTTTTAATGGAAACGGTGCCTTCAATGAAAAACTGTTCAACCCACCACAGTGCTTTCATACCATGAACTAATTCATTTTCTCCAAGGCCCTTTTTCACTTTTAAATGGAGATTTGGCAAACTGGTCATCATGCGTTCTGGAACAATCGACCTTAGCGGAACATGATATAAATCATTTGGTGGTAAAACAAACTTACCATCGAAAAATATCGTATATTTTATCGCATTAAAGAGCTGTTCCGCTTTAATCGATGCCTCTTCATCCAGTTCCAATAATTCACGAAGTGCATAAGCCTTCATTTGTTGAGCTCGGAAAAACTTCATTGATTCCAATTGGCGTAGTGATAAATCCCGATTTTCCTCCAACAGCACTAATTCCTCAGCCAATTCATTTTCTTTTCGATTTTTGACGAAGAGGTTTTCTCTATTTGCTGACACCTTCGCATTTAGAGCATCGATTGTTGATTGGACCGCATGGCTGCTTTGATATTGTCGTAACCGTTCTGAATGGAGGCTGTGGCCTTGTTCATCATTTTCGACTTGTAAATCTAACCGAGCGATTTGCTCTATTTTTTCCTGACGGTCATTTTCTCGAACCTTCAACAGCTGCTGATTCTTCTCCAACTCTGCATTGGCTATCTCTTCTTCTCCTGCTAACTTCACTAAAGCCGCTTTCACTTCTTCTTCCGTTCTCGAAATTTGATTTTTTCTTTTTGTAATCGCATCTAATTCTTGGTCAAGTTCTTCAATTCGTGCTTGAAGTTCCATTATTTTGAAACTCAGTTCATCACGTTTAATCGTGTTGGAGTCAATTTCATGATTCAATTGGTGCTGTTGTATTTTGTATTCTTCTAATTCCTCCAGGTTCCTCTCTTTTAAAGCAATTTTTAGTGTTAAATCATCTTTTGCCTCTTCCATATCGTCAATTAGTTGCGAGGTTAATTCACCTAATCTATCTTTTTCTTTTTTATAGTGCTCTTCTAATTGTAATAATGCTTGAATATAGAGCTTGCCGCCGTCATTAAGACGATTTTGATTATCTAAAAATCGATCTAACGACGTTTTTTTCATCGATAGCTCTTGCTTCATTATTTTTACATTCGACTCTGCACTCCGTAGTGACTCTTCTGTATCTTTTACTTTTTCCATACTTTCTTCCCAATCACGCTGGACTTTATCAATCCCATGCATTTCACTAAAAATCCGAAAACGCTCCTCGGGATACATGACGGCAAATTGGTTTACCTCTTGCTGGTACCAAATTAGATAATAAAGGTCAGGGTCCACCTTGTATTTATATTGGAGGTCTTTTTTATAGGTCGAAAAACTAAAAACCCTATCTCCTGATGTATACCTAACTGTATCTTCCCACTCATCGATCAAATCACCTGTAGCGATGATGAACTCTTTTTTCATCGGCTGTCCCGGATCTTGAGTGATTTTCAAAGTAAACTCAATAAACGACGGCGCATCAATTCTCATTATTCCTTCATTTTGAAACAGCAAGGAGATCTTAGCCTTCCAGGTTTGGTCAAGTGGCAGATTCCGAGATTTTAACCCTTCCACATCAACTTTGGATGAATACAAAACAGCTCCCATGCAAAAGGTAATCGTGGATTTGCCAGCTCCATTGGGTCCGGTAATCATCACATGCTCATCGGCACCTGACAAATCTAAAAGGGTAGGAGGATAATCCCGAATTCCGGAGAAAGTGAGTCTCAAAGGAATCATTCCGCTTCTCCTTTCTGATATAAGTTATACCGTTTAAAAAACTTCAGCACTTCCTCTTTATTTAATTGATTGGATTGACTAAATTCTGTCGTTCTTCTTAGGAAAGAATCAGAAAACATATGAACTCCAATTGCCGTTAACTGATATGCTTTTTCTTGAGAGTTTGTCTCATAGTCTTCAATGGCTCCAATTTTTCTAAGTGGATCAATATTGATTAAAATTCTTTGGTTGGCCTTCGTTGTTTCATGGCCAAATGCCTCAAGTATTTGATCAAATAACGTAAATTCATGCTGTAATACCTCTTGCTGATAAAACATATATAAAAGAATCGAAAGACTTTCTTTCGATAACGTACTTCGTGCAGCACGAGCTGGAACCCTCATCATCACGATGACTTGGTCACGGCGATCATCATAAATGACCTTCATATAGCGACTAACGGCTTGATTTACCCTTGTCATAAAAGAAAAGAATCTTTGATCATCGCCCTGAATTTGCAAAAGCTTCTCCACTTCTTTGCGGGAAAGCCCAAAATTCCCTGAGCGAATCGATGCCGAGGAGGAGAACAAAATATTCATAAATGCAAATTCCTCCGACTCAGTTAGCATCCCCTTTAAGGATTGCATCACATTAAGTGGATTAAAGTTTTCCTCAGCCTGCAGATCGTTTGGATTACTCACTTTGTTCTCTTCGTGCATTGCGTTTTCGGATAATGTTTTTTCCGTCATCTGAATTCATCCACTCCCAACTTCGTTCATATTTAGGGATATCTATCTTTTCTGTCGGATTAGATATGGTTATTTTTTTATTACCAACTAAAGCGGCAATGGCCGTCACCGCATTTACAGCATCACTCCATTTTGTGGAAGTGGCTTCGATCACGACTTGTTCCATCGGTGCAGCTTCATGTTCTTCTAAAAAAGCTTCAATCGCCGCGGTCTCAATCATGGATTTGGTCATTAGCCATTGTGATTCCCCCATAATTTCGTTCAGCTCTTGCTCCAAAATATGCTCAGATTCATACTCCACTTCCTCTTCGGGATCATCGAACGGCATAACCACTGGTTCATACGTTTCTAAGAAATTTACCGCTTCATCAATCGCGATTGGAGAGATTGG
Source organism: Bacillus sp. 1NLA3E (assembly GCF_000242895.2). Classification (NCBI taxonomy): domain Bacteria; kingdom Bacillati; phylum Bacillota; class Bacilli; order Caryophanales; family Bacillaceae; genus Bacillus; species Bacillus sp. 1NLA3E. The sequence continues at coordinate 2,009,072 of NC_021171.1, read as the reverse complement.
GGCAGCAAATTTTACCGGCATCCATAAACCATCTCTTGCTTCGTCTTCATATTGTCCTTGTTCCATAAAGCTAAACAGTTGATACACATTCGGAATATCCGAATCAAGGGGTGGATCAAACATTTTCACAATAAATTCACGAACCTTTTCCGGTTGAATAGTCGAAGATAAGGGGGTTTTTTGCATATGCGTAAACTTTAAATATTTATTAATCATGCCTAAACTTAAGTTTGTTCCTTCAGCAAGTGAAGCTGTGCCTTTTTGCATTAAATTGGAGAGAACAAGGCTCTCCTCCAATGTTTGGAATTGTCGGAAGCGTTCCTGTATTTTTTCCTCTAATTCTTGCATCAGCTGATGAATCAATTCGAGCTGTGGGAGAGCGTTTCGATCTGCGAGCATTTCCAATTCGCGTTCTTTCATTAACTGAATAGCATCCTCGACATTTCGAATCATGCTGGCAATCTTATTCCCACCGGAGATTCCACGATCATCGTATGCTTCACTTAAATCAGCATCTCGTCTCGCTTGAAAGAGGGAACGTCCAATATCATCGTTCATGTAATAAGCCATTGCATCATTGGCTAAACGAATTAACGCATCCATCATTCGTTTACCTGTATCACGCATTTTAATCTGCCTCGATTGTTTGGAGATCCAGTTATATTTCACCAGCACATTAATGACTTGTTCCACCCTTTTTTTCGAAGGTGGTTCTGGATCTCGGTAACGGTTTCGATAGCGATAATAGACGGTCTCAGCGTTATCAATCGGATCGTCTAAACCCAGGGCAGCCTCGTTTATTAACTGGATGATTTTTAAAAACCGAAGAATCTCTATCGGAGATTGAAATGAACTTTGCGAGCCTAGTTCACTTAAAACACCTGATAAAGTGGCGATATCCTTCATCGATTGAAGTAATTCAGGAGCCGATTCGGTTGCCTGAAAAATTGAAATTAATGACGGACCCATTTTTCCCAAACGTCAGCACCCCCTAATACTTCCTCTTGCTCCATCTTCTTTATTTTTAGAAAAGCTTGCATATATAGTTGGTAATCTTGCCAGGTTACAAGAACCTCCTGCTCGGCAGTGATCCACTTAGGTTGTAACTTGGTTTTCGTTTCAAATATTGTTTCGTATATTTCTTTTGAAATCTGTAGGCCATCAGGGTCATAATCAGTCCAAATAATGGCTTGCTGGATTGTACTATTTTTTAGTAGCTGAATGATGCATTGCTTATGTGATGACCGAAGATGCCCATCAATACAAAGCATTAATGAATGGGTATTGTGTAGAAACTGCTTTTGTGAGGCGATTCTTGTTAAGATCGCTCGATTTTCGACAAGCCACAAGGTTGTTGCGCTCGTGGAGTATTGCTCCTGGGAAATGGATAAGTCCGTCAACGCATGGACTGGTCCATAAGAATAGGAAGAAAAGTTGCCTGTTAATTGCCCGGAAAAATAAAGCGGAGTAATCTTACCAAGGCTAGTCAATCCAAGTAAAGCTGCCGGACATTGTGATTGTTCTTCTAAGATTTCAATAAAATCGTCTTTATTTTTATCAAACTCTTTTGATCCACCGATTTCTTTAAAATAGTTGGCACCGATTTCCTTCCAATCAAATTCCAATTTCTGAAGACAGATTTGAAGAAATGCCACGTTAAAATGAAGAAATTTTATATTCTTTATCATTGGCCAATGGATAGGAAAAAGATGTGAATTTTGTAACTTAGGGGCATCTTGGTTAAATAGTTCATTTATAACTGATATGCATGTTTTTATTCCATTTTCCCGTTGCTCTGAAATGGGAAAGGATGGTTTTTGATTTATTTGAATGAATTTACTTTTGATTCGATTTAGTTCTAGTTCCCATTCATTTTCTTTTGCCCGTTGTAAATCTTGCAGATATTGGTATAAACGATATCCCATTCGATAATGCTGTGAGTCCGGTGTTCTCCCATCCTTTTTGAAGCGGATTTCCTTCATGATCCAGCCTTGCTCAAACCATCTGATTGTGTTTGGATCATGATCATTCCAATGGATTTTCTTTGTCGGAGTTAAGTTAGCTTTTAGCAATTCGTCTTCTGCATGTCCCGATTTGTTACGATATTTCGAAAGGGTAAGGAGGCCAACGATCCTGAACGTCCTCTCTGTCTTTTTTACAATTTGTATATCCGTTAAATAGTTATTTGCAAGACTAGTTGGGATTGGGTTAAGTCGTTCACCACTTTTTAGAATATATTTTTCAATAAAGGATTGTTCTTCCAGATTCATCATGTTAATACCCCATTATTTTCTCAATATCTTTTATTTTAGCAAAATAATAGAGTATGGGGGATTGTGAATCAAAGGAAATTCCTTGATTGGAAAATAAATAGTAATTAATCAAAACCAAAAAACCAAGATGCTGAGGATGTTAGTAGGATGATTCACTCTCTGAAAATATCATTTATTCACTAATTACAGAAGAAAAGCCAATTTTCCAAAGTAGGAAGATTGGCTACACTCTTTTGATATCATTACATGCCATTATTTAATGGATTCTGGCTTCAAGTCGACACCTGCAATGACTTCATCAAAGTGCATCACATCAAATTTCATATAATCAATCATTTGTATTCACCCTGTTTCTAGTTTCATGATCTATTTATTTTCTACCTGTTTGCAAACCAAACTGCATAATCATATATAGCCTTTTTGCCCTCATCATTTAATTCAACAGCTTCTAATTCACATAATGGAAAAAGTATTTTCTTCCTACCTAATCTTGTGTTTGCAATAATTCCATACTTGTCATCAATATCATCTATTGCATGTACTTTTAATCGATCTCCTTGTTGAAAAATCGAATCATATTCTTGAACTTGAACTAATACAGCTACAAAAGGAAATATGACTACTTGCTGGATATGTGCCCTCCATGATTCTAAGATATCACCTTCATTTTCCAAATCCCCAATTATTTTTAAAATCCTTATATTTACTTCATTATCGTCATCCCAGATCATTAAATCTCCCCTTCCATTTTCATAATTTGCGTAAGCACCTTTATCATTCATACATTATTATACCTATCAAAAAAGCACCCACACAATTCTCTGTGCAGATGCAAACATTTAATATTTAATTTTCGCTAATTTACGATTAATCTCCACTTTATAAAAATCCTCTGAGTCAACTTTCGACCACCTGTTTCCTTTTCATTAATAACATCCGAAAAGTAGTTCCTAATGCGTTGGAAAGGGAATAGAGGAGTTGTTCGTGGCAACTCCACTTGTGTTAAGCGTTCAGTAATTGGGTCCGAACCCCCAACTTAAACGGTAAGATGAGTGGGGGAATATTATATAAATTGAATTGATCCAAACTCACCATGTGGATGATATTGTGATTTGAATTTCTTATAGTCAGAATCAAGTTTTAAAACCGATAGCTCATAAAGCTGCTTATCATCTTCTTTATATACATTAAAAAAAATAAGTTTATTTATTAGTTTTTGGCGTCTTTTTTCTTTCTTATTATTCATGTGAAACACTCCTTTAATCATTGAATGTTTATTATTTTATCGATTTACGAGCTCTTTCCGTTTAAGCTCCTTTATCTAGAACGACTTATATATTCATTGTTTGTTTTGTTATCCCTATTTTAAAACATATAATTCATATCTGTCAAGTATGAATTAAAATCAAACTGATAATTCAGCTTTTCAATTTGTTTGGTAAAGCGCTAGCAAAATGGTGTTATACAGGGACATATAAAGACGAATTCGCAAAGGAATTCGCCTTGTATTTTAAGTATTAGACCATTTACTGCACCAATTAGCAGGACTAATTACAACCGTTTTTGCTAGTTGTCAACGATCCCATCATTTTTATTTTTTAATGGCCTCATTAATCATACCTGCCAGCACCGTAGCTCCTTCGGATGTCAGGTGGACACCATCTGGAACAAAATAACCGGGCTGGTTTGCACTTGTTGTATACCAGTCCACCAGGGTCGTTTGTGGTGTGCTTAGTACAAAATTGGCGAGGATGTCATTAACCTCTGACTCCCACGGTCTAGGTACCCGTGTATTGACAAATATGACCTGTTTTGGATTTCCAAGAGATTGATACAGGGCTTGCAATTGATCCAAAGTAAACGGGCCATTGGTCCCAAGCTGAATAATAATCACATTCCCAAGGTTCCCATTCAACTTCAAATTGGATATTTCTGGAACCGTTTGAATCAATTGTCTTCCGACTCTTCCGTCTATGAAAATCCCCGGGATCAACTGTCTTAAATAGGGTTCTAAATTAATCATGACGGAATCACCAATGGCAGTGACTTTGGTTTCTTCAGTAATTTGCTCTAATGGAGGTTCCGGTGTTGGTTGAGCACGTGCCATAGCTGATAGTGATGGCGCTTCTGGAGGTTTGATACTCTTAGTCGCTTCTGTAGGGGGAGCTTTCAAATCGATTCCAACATTTGGATTAGGCAAAGCCAAAAAAAGAATTCCGACCAGGATCGCTATCGTACTTTTCACCATCACCGGACGGGAAATTGGACCATAACGAATCGGATTTTCAATCCAGCGATAGGATACAGCAGCCAACCCGATTGTCATAAGGACTTGGAAAGAGAATCGTGACCATTGAATTCCAGCAATATTACTGACAGGGCTACTCAGTATGATAACGGGAAAATGCCAGAGATAAATTCCGTAAGATCGTTCCCCTAACCACTGCAGCGGTTTCCATGAAAACAGTTTCCCTAACATACTCGTTGGTTGAGTAATGACGCCTATTAAAATTGCGGTTATGATCGAGATTAGAAAAAGTCCACCCTGAAACAAAAATGAGTTGTATTCATTCATTCCGAAGATAAAACCCAACAAAATAAGAAGACAAACGGTACCAAGTGCATCCAATAGCCATCTTTTCTTTTTAGAAAGAGGCGCTTTGAGTGTTTGACTTGGAAACAATATGGCCAAAGCACATCCAATTAACAATGCAAAAGCCCTTGTATCCGTTCCAAAATATACACGACTTGGATCCGCGCCTGGTTGGTAAAGCCCTGCCATCAAGGAAGCTGATCCGACAGCTATTCCTAAAGAAACCGCTAGAAGCCATTTGGAATTCGATATCCATCGTAGGCCAAACCACAGGAGCAAAGGAAACAACAAATAAAATTGTTCTTCTACAGCTAAGGACCAAAGATGTTCAAACGGTGAATTTAGACCAAAGCTCTGAAAATATGAAACCTCGTGAAAAATATACCACCAATTACTAACATAAAGGACTGCAGCCAAACTATCCTGCCGAATAACAGGAAGCTGATTTGGATGAAGGAAGTAAGACAATACAATGACAGCAATAAGCATAGTAAACAGTGCAGGCAAGAGGCGCTTGGCTCTTCGAATCCAAAAATCTTTAAAATCCAACCGATGCAACTCGTTCCATTGCCGCAGTAATATTCCTGTAATCAAATAACCCGATAGTACAAAAAACATCCCCACTCCAAGCAATCCCCCAGGTGCCCATGAGTAATGAAGGTGATAAATCATCACCACCGTCACCGCTAAGGTTCGAAGACCGTCAAGTCCATCTATGTATTGTCTACGTTGCAACTCATCTCCCCCTTTGCTTCATTTTATGTTCGATCGATATTGACCATGTACAAAAAAATTCACTCAAAAACTGCTTATATGGAATAATGTAAATCGTTCTTTGTTCTTATATTTAATAAGAGTTCTAGTACTTCTCGAATTTTTCTTTTCACAACCTAAAAATACCCCCATGCAGACCTTGAACGATCTGAATGGGGGTATTAATAATAAACGACAATTTTATTTTGGAAATCCTCATAAGATGCTAACATATCCATTATTTTAACGTTTTCAATTAACCATCGCTCTTGAAAAGCCCTATTATTTAAGAAGAAGCAGTCTCTTCAGCTATTTTCATCCATCTTTCGTGTTGCCTCATTTTTTTCTTTTCTTCATTATCAAAAAATAACCACTGCTGCTATGACCAAAAAAAAAAGAACCGGATAAAGTATATAGGTGAGATTATGTCGCGGAAAAGCTGCTCTTTATAAAATCCGTAAGTACAATTGAAAAAAAACAGGGATTCCAGCAGTCCTCATTTTTAACTTTCGCGCCCTATTCTTGAATGAACAAAAAGCTTATTTTCGCTGGTATTGTAGAACAGAGAAAAACATATTTATTTTCCTAATTCTATACAAAAAATGTGCAGGGATTAATAGATATTTCAATCTGAATTTTCCCTTGACCATATCCGGTTTAAAAAAGACAGATTTTTTTTAAAAATACACATTTAAATGATGCTCGAATACGCTAGGTAAATAATACAAATGATTCTTAAGCTTGGAATGAGGGTTAGTATGATACAACTATCGGGGATCCCTTTTCAACAAAGCGGTATGTGGCCACCTGGTTATATTGAAAGTGTAATCATTCTAAAAATGCATGAAGCTCCCGCCGTGTATTCTTATCAATCCATGGATGAATTATTGTTCGAACTCAAGTTACGAAAAAAAATCATAGAAAGTGCAAGATCCATGAGCCGAGGGCATGCGCGGTTTGCAAGCTTTGCCAAATCCCGTTGTAATCCCCGATTTTGGCATTTGACAAATACCGGAGGATTCTGGCTGAGGTATGATGTAAAACCATCTGATGCTATTCGGGACATTTATAAGAACAGTTCACTATATGCGTTTGAATGTGCCACAGCAAAAGTGATTATTTATTACGATGCTATTCTAAATAGTATTGATGAACATTTATTTAATCAATTATTCCAAAACCTCTATTTATACAGTTGGCATTTTGATCCTGATTTCGGAATACATTCTTTTTATTCTGATCATTTAATACCAGGAGATGTTGCCTATTTCAATAATCCAGACTTTAATCCCAAAACCCCTTGGTGGAAAGGAGAAAATGCCGTAGTTCTCGGAGATGGTAAATATTTTGGACATGGGTTAGGAATAAGGAACGCTGAACAAATGATACAAGCTCTGAATAAAAGGAGAAAGCCGGGGAGTAATCAATCAGCCTACCTGACAAATATAGTCACAAGCCTATCTTTTAAACAGTTGACGAATTTTTTGATGTTACAACAAAGGTTTTCCGATTATAAAATTAAGCATGCCGTTATACATCATAACGAAAGTTCGATTTCATTTGCTCGGTATCTGTTCTATTTAAATAAGGTGAACAATCGGATAACCTAATTTGTTTGTATTATTCTCCTTAACAGTTGTGTTTTTAACTAACTCTTTTATTCATTAATCAACTTTAGACAGCCCTCTTGCTGGAATTTCTTACTTACGTTAGTTTAAGTACGGACCTTTACGATAAGACACCATATATTACGAGTGTCTAGAATTTCTTAAACTGTATTCGATCATTATTGTTCTATCTTAATTAAAGCATTTATAACACTCACGCAGCTTTATTACCATTCTTTAATTGTTTTGCATCTACGTACCGGCCATAATAAGTTGCAATAATAATAATTAGACCTCCCATCCAACCAATTGCTGAAAGATGTTCGTTACCTATTAAAATAGCAAATAAAGCAGCAAATAATGGCTCTGTCCCCATTAATAACCCGACTCTTGTTGGAGATGTCTTACGGATCATTGTTAACTGAATATAAAATGCAAAAAGAGTGCTAAATATAGCTAAATAAGCAGTTAAAGACCAAAATAAAATGGAATTAGGTAAAGTAATTGAATGAATGCCATTGAATGATACTGCCATAATACCCAAACAAATAGTAGCAACACCTAATTGGATTGTGGTTAATGCACCTGAATCCATCTCTTTTTTATCTAGTGTTAATTTACTAGTAACTGTCATTTGAACAGCTCTTAAAATGGCTGCAAGTAATACAAGCATATCCCCAATATTAAATTGATATCCATGTTTTAAAGTAATCATTCCTGTGCCTACCATAGATAGAAAAACAGCTACAAGGATGCCTTTATTTAATCTATTTCTAGAAACAACAGAATCTATCAAAGGGGTAAAGACCACGGTTAAACTGATAATAAACCCTGCATTAGCAGCTGTAGTATAATTAACACCATAGGTTTCGGAAACAAAAATACCCACTAAAAATAAGCCAATAATAATTCCTGTAATCCAAGTGTTTTTAGACGCATTACGTAAATTCTTCCAAGTGAAAAGCAACATGACAACAACGGTTAATAAGAACCTTATAAATAAGAAGGAAAAAACATCATAGTCCTCTAATACAATTTTTGTAACTGCATAACTTGATCCCCAAACAATTGCAACCAACAGCAAAGAAAGGTCGGCTATTATTTCTTTTTTCTTATTTTTTCTTTCCAATAATAGATCCAAAATTTCGTGCACCTCTCTCTTCATGATTTAACTCAAGGTTTGATTAATACTATTAAAAATAAGGCTGTGTTAAAGCTCATTGTTGTTTTTTTGCACAATGTTGATTGGAGTGGAAGGCACGAAGACTCCTGCGGGAGCAGCGGGACAGGTGAGACCCCACAGGCGCTTAAGCGCCGAGGAGGCTCACCGCCCGCACCGCGGAAAGCGAGTGCCTGGAACGGAAATCAACATTCTAGTTTAACAGAGCCAAAAATAAAGAAAAGCTCATATACTATACCTAGTATATGGCTTTCTTTACCTTTAATTTTTTATACTATTCTTTAGTGAATGCTACAACTAATACATCTCTATAAGCTTCTTGTCCAGATGAATCCACTTGAATTGCCGTTGTACCGTGCATTGTTTCCTCATCATTTGCCAATATAACATCTAAAGGTTGATTGAGCGTAACCCTACCTATTTCTTTTTTCTCGTTATTATAAATTGTAGATTGGCCACCCACTATATTATTACGTCGAACCATCATTATTATAATGTAAGAAACACCATCACGATGAATTCCTTCGGGTGTTGGTAAGCCAGCAACACCTTCTTGAGCAAGAATCCGATATGGATGTATTTTGATGTTCCAATTTTGTCTTTTATTTTCAGTTTGATTAAAGACTTCTGCACACCATTTCAAAAATCCAGTAAAAAATTCATTCTCCACAACATATCCCTCAAGTGGATCAAATTGTCTTTCAATCCCACCATTAAGCGAGTTAATATATGTTGGCTGGCTATAAGGCTTATGAGGAAGAATGGAAAGGTCACCATTTTCTGATGTATAGAAAAATTCACTAAAGCGTCTATATCTATAGTTTCCATTATCACCCATGTAATTATCGAGTGTCAATGTATTCCAACTGCTAGAAAACTCATTCCAACTGTCCTTAGAAAAGAATTCTTGTTCCTTTAGTTTCACTCCATCAATAAAAACAGCACCATCAGTTTTAATCTGTTTAGAGGCCTCATTCTTCAGATGATTTTTATCAGTACTAATTAGAAGATTTTTTAGCGCTATACTCATTAATATTCCACCTATCTTTTTAATATTTTTTTATTAATATATTAAACTAATGAAGGAATTTTGATTCGTAGTCGATTTGCCTCTTCTTTTTCCCAATTGTCTCGATCCCGAATATAAATTGGTTTATTTGCACAGTAGGATATAATTTCTAAAGTATGCCAGTCTAAACGATAAGTTATAGTACCAGTAACCTTCTTAGATACATTCAATATAAACATTTCGGCTGCTTCCTTTAATGTTTCATACCATCTTCCTTCAATAGCTTCTCTTACCCAAATTTGTTCAACACTTAATTTCTCACGAATTGTCTCAGCGCCTATACATGCAGTTTCTAAATGGCGATATGCATCAAGAAGAATATGTGCTGCAGGCATTTCTCGAACTTCAAGAACTTTTTCACCACCTGCAAGATGCTCTAGTCCCGTAAAACGCCCCAATCCGTAAGCACCTACTTCTTTATTGAGGTATTCTATCATTTGCAATAAAGGCAGCTTAGTCTCATTTACACAGGTTGGAATTCCACCTTCAAAAGTAATAGATATTTGACTTGGTTCCTTAGTTGATTTTGATGAACTCCATCTATATAGTGTTTCAGGTGTTCTAAAATCCTCTGGATCATCCAAAAGACCTGACTCAAATTCTCTGCACCATAGATTTGAGTCCCCACTGTAGCTTCTTTTACTAAATGATTCAATACCGAATTTATTGAGATTTTGCGCTTTTTCCTTTCTGGAAAGAGCACTAAATTCATACGGGGTGCCATAATATCCATTAAAGTCTAATTGTTCAATTGCACCATTTAAGCGTCTTAAACTATTCTGTGATTGATTTGCTGTATGAAGAATTACATCACAATTTAAATGAGCTGCTAAATTCACCGCCTCTTTTGCAATAAGTGGGCGGGTAAGTGAAGAACTAATAGGGTGTACACCAAAATATATTGATTTTGAGGCAATAGCTGGAACAATAAAATCTTGAACAAACTCTTTTTTTCTATCCACTATAATTGACTCTGCACCTAACTTAGTTGCAAGATGTTTTATTTCTTCATAATCAAGGTCGTCTCCTAGATCAACTGATAGAGCAGTAATATTAGTGCATTTTTGTTGCGAAAGAAGATATAAAAGATAAGAACTGTCTAATCCCCCACTAAAAAGAGTCAGTACTCGAGATTCTGGAGTAATCACTTCACGTAAGTCTTCAATGCTACGTATTCTTTTATTTTTATTCAATTACCTCACCTGGTCCCTCGTTAAATTTTTTATAAACTGTCTTTTGAATTGAAGAATAATCCAGAACATTTCGTTTAATAATTTGCTCCTTTGAAAAAAAGACTGACTAATAAAACATAGGCCATTGGTAAAGAAACCCTTTTAGAGAATAGTTACAATGGAAAAACAAGAAAAAGTGACTCTTCTTTCAACACAAAAATTATAAACTAAACAACACCATCCTTTTACGTTTAGTTATTTTGGCTTTTAAAAAAATAATGTATATTTCCAATAGAATATAATATACACGACACGGAATAACAACCATATTTATACATTTTTACAATATTTTACTATAACTTCACAAAAAGTTTAAATTAACTAAATAGCACTGATAGAAAGTGGCTTATTCATATAAATTCTAAACGTACACCTTTAAGTTTAGTGACGCGTGTTTTTATCTGAAATTGAACTCTTCTCATTTTTAAATTAACTAAAAATTCACATAAAAGTTAATTGTTTTTTACAATCCTTCCTTATGCTTTAGGAGAAACCTGATAGCGGATTGGGAGGGAAAAGAAAGAGTGGGTGAAACTTTGAATAGGAACGCATTGAAAAAAGCAGTTACTGCTTTTGTTCTTACGACCACAATATCGGCGGGCTTTGTTATGGACTCCGGGAATTCGGAAACGCCAGGCGTACCCAAAAACACCAAGAATACTAAGAACCGTTTCATTCAAGTGCAAATACTCGGACTTAACGATTTCCATGGGCAATTGAACATAACTCGCAAATTTAACGGAAGGGAGTCAGGCAGAGTGGAATATCTCGCTGCCTATTTGAAGCAAAGGAAAGCGGAAAACAAAAACACACTTTTAGTTCATGTAGGTGACATGGTTGGCGGAAGCGCACCCGTATCTTCTCTTCTGCAAGATGAACCGACGATTGAAGTGTTGAACAAAATGGGCTTTAATTTAGGAACGTTAGGGAATCACGAATTTGATCAGGGTGTGAAAGAAATGATGCGGTTGATCAACGGTGGGACCAACCCGGAGGCTAGGCACTTTGAAGGTGCACAATTCCCTTATGTCTGTGCCAACGTAATTGACGAAAAGACAGGAAAACTGATTCTCCCTCCCTTTGAAATTAAAAAGTTTAATGGCATACCCATAGGAATTATCGGTGTTGTATTGAGCGATACACCCAAAATAGAGTCTCCGAATCAATTAGCTGGAGTAAAGTTCACAGATGAAGTGAAAGCAATTAATAGAGCGGTGGCAGAACTCAAAAAGCAAGGAGTAAAGGCTATCATTGTACTCGCCCACAATGGCGGCAGTCAGTCCACCCCAGAAGCAACCGCTACTGGAGAGATCGTTGATATGGCCAAAATGGTAGACGATGAAGTAGATGTGATGTTTGCCGGACATACCCACCAGTATCTAAATGCGGTAGTGGACGGAAAGCTGCTTGTTCAAGCTTATTCTTATGGAACTGCTTTCTCCGACGTCGACTTGGAGATTGATCCTGAAACTAAAGATATCGTGGCCAAAAAAGCTGAAATTGTGACCGTCTATCAGGACGCTATCAATCCAGATCCGGAAATCAAAGAAATGATAAAAAACTATGAAGCTAAAGTTGCCCCCGTCGTCAATAATGTAGTGGGAACGGCTGCAACCGACATTACAATCCCTCGAAACGAAAGCGGTGAATCCGCTTTGGGCAATCTGATTGCCGATTCGCAACGAACAGCCATGAACTCTGACTTCGCATTTATGAACCCTAGTGGAATTCGAGCTGACCTTCAAGCTGGAGAAGTCACTTGGGGAGAGCTTTTCACCATTCAACCCTTTAAAAACAACCTTGTCAAAAAGACGTTTACCGGCTATCAAATCCGCTGCCTCTTGAATCAGCAATGGCAGCAGCAGGGAATAGTGCGTATGTTGCAAATTTCCGGTTTAAAATACACGTGGGACGGAACAAAAGGAGATGGAGATAAAGTCATTGATATCTTCCGTGCTGATGGGACCCCTATTTACTCTGAAGCAAAATATACTGTTACAATAAACAGCTACCTGGCTAACGGCGGTGACAATTTCTCCGTTTTACTTGAAGGGACACACCAAGTAGATGGTCCGGTTGACCTCGATGTGTTTGAAAATTACCTGAAGCAGTTGAAGCAACCATTTTCTGCTTCGATAGACGGACGGATCCTTAAAATTCCTTAAAAAAATGCCTCTGTTAAAGCTCAACGTTGATTTTTCGCACAATGGTGATTGGAGTGGAAGGCGCGAAGACTCCTGCGGGAGCAGCGGGACAGGTGAGACCCCGCAGGAGCGTTAGCGACGAGGAGGCTCACCGCCCGCCCCGCGGAAAGCGAAGCGCCTGGAACGGAAATCAACATTCTATTTTAACAGAGCCAAAAAAATAACAAATAGATGAAAAAAGAGCCAATCCATAAAGAAATTGGCTCTTGATCATTTATTTTCAAATTGATATTTTATAAAAAACCTAATCTATCAGTCCTAAATTAAACAGTAGCTTGTACTTCTTTTTCTTCATCCAGCTGTTCACTTGAAGCATTTTCTACTCTTGAAGCTATTACCGTTACAATGACATCATCGTCACTATGGTTAATCGTAATATTGCTATAGTTTTTTCTAATTTCACCTATTTTAATAGCATGGTTGATCTTAATATTAGTGATATCAACCTCAATTGACTCAGGGATTTCTTTTGGCTTAGCAATTATATTTAATTCATGCAGAGCTTGCTGGAGAACTCCTCCATTTTCAACACTTTCCGAAGAACCCGTCAACATCACATGCACTTGCGCATGTACCTCAGTTGACAAATTGATATGTAAAAAATCCGCATGAATCACTGCTCGATTTATTGGATTCAATTGATAATCTGCCAGGATGACATTCTCCTTATTTCCGTTAACATCTAATGAAATAATTCCATTTCTTCCTACGTCCTTAATGACCTTTAAGAAATCCAAATTATTTACTGCAATTGACTTACTTTCTTCATGCCGTCCATAAACGACTGCCGGGATATTCCCCTTCTCTCTTAAGTGATGTAATGCTGACTTCCTTAAATCTGTCCGTTCCTTTGCAATTAACACATTGTTCATTGCAGTTCACCTTCCTGATACATTAGAATTTTAGACATAAGTATAAAATTTCTCTGTTATATAGGAATGTCTAAGCGTAAAAATTTCTTTTTACTTATCTAGTATAGAAACAGATTTTCAACTTTAGCAAACATTTAGACTTCCTCATTAAATATTGTTAGTTAAAAAGATAGAGTTGTCCAAAGGCAATGGAAAAGGTATGATGTTTGGACGATTTACGGAAAGAGCACATTTTTTAACCATTAATCCTTATTTTCCAAATCATATGATTATAGCCTTCGCCCCAATAACTCTTTAACAAATAATCTGGTTCTCCAAATTTCTTCTTCCAGATTTTCTGTGCATTTGTATATCCACTATCTAAACAAAATTCTTCTATACCCCTATTCTTTAGGGTAAGATACATCTCATTCAAAAGTAAATTCCCTACCCCTTGTCCTTGATATTCGGGAAGAACAAATACGGTTCCTACCTCGTTAAGGCCCTCAAACGCTCCATCTGTGCAACGAATAATCAGATCACTAACAGGGCCATATTCGATTGAACCGATTATTTTATCATCATCTAAAGCTATCAAAAAATACCGATTCTCCCCATTGCTATCGAGATCACTTTGCAAGTATTTTTTCTTTGTTTCAATTTCATTTTCAATATCATCGGTTCGTTCCGCTATACCTTCTTTAGCGTACGTGTCTGAAATTACAATCCTAAAAAATTGATTCAACTTCTCATTGTCTTCACTTGGTCTTCTTATATCAACACAATGCACTACGAACCCCACCTTGGTTTACGTTTTGCTGCCTTTTAATTATCTTTTTAACACAAACTTTGAAGAATGTGTATTAGTTTTTCTTCGTTATCCTACTCTTTTCTTTTCATTTATACTTGTCTGAGTTCTGATTAGCCTGGTTTTCATTGGCCTCCTCTTAAGAAAAACTTGTAACATCCATATAAATCGTGTAAGATTAAATCGTACGAGATTTATTTACATTACATTTTTTAGGAGGATACCAACAATGACAACAATCTATGATTTTACTGTGAAAATGACAAATGGTGACCAGAAATCACTTAAAGAATACGAAGGCAAGCCATTACTTATTGTCAATACAGCAAGTAAATGTGGTTTAACCCCCCAATTTAAAGGACTTCAGGAATTATATAATACGTACAAAGAACGTGGTTTCGAGATTCTAGGTTTTCCATGCGATCAATTTAACAATCAAGAATTTGAGAATATTGAAGAAACAACTGAGTTTTGCCAATTGAACTATGGGGTAACCTTCCCGATCTTTGCAAAAATTGATGTGAATGGTGAAAACGCAGATCCTTTATTCACCTTTTTAAAAGAGCAGAAAAAAGGCCTTCTTTCAAAAAATATTAAATGGAATTTCACGAAATTTCTAGTTGATAGTGAAGGTCGTGTTGTAGAACGCTATGCGCCCACCACTGTACCAAGTAAGATTGAGGAAGATTTATTAAAATTGTTTTCGTAAGGATTTATGAAGATCAGGGGTTAGCTTGCGAATGATAATGGTTAACGCTCTGCAAGGTTTATTTTAGGAAAGGAGAAGTTATGGAAAACTTTATGTTGTTAAAAAACCAACTATGTTTTGCGATTTATGAAACATCGAGTGAGTTCACTAAATTATATACGAATGTCCTCCGCCCGTTCGGTTTAACCTATCCTCAATACCTTGTCTTACTAGCGCTTTGGGAGAAGGATGGAGTATCGGCTAAGCAACTCGGAAAAACGCTGAATTTAGGTACAGGAACGTTGACACCGATGATCGCCCGGATGGAAGCAAACGGCTGGCTGCGAAAAGAAAGGTCAAAAGAGGATGAGCGTGTGGTTAATATTTACCTACAAATGAAGGCACAGGAAGCAAAACAGACGATCATCCAAAAGGTTGGCGAAGAGATCCAAACTTGTAAGATTGAAATTGAGGAATATGAACAACTATTGAAGCAATTGAATCAATTGAAAGTTAAGTTGAGGGAACGGTAATGATTTTCCATGTGAAAAACTCCTACTGTAGAAGAAAGCTTAACAGGATCTTTCTTCTGCATTAGGAGTTTTTAGTATTTGTAAAATATTTTAGCCTTTATAGTGTTTCGGTTTCTAGTCGGAATCCTTCCAAAACCACGTCCTCATCGATTTCAAGCAATAGACATCGTTTTCCCTGATACATAATATATTTTACTTTGTTTAGTTCCTTCG
The DNA here is from genome assembly GCF_000242895.2 of Bacillus sp. 1NLA3E. Taxonomy (NCBI): domain Bacteria; kingdom Bacillati; phylum Bacillota; class Bacilli; order Caryophanales; family Bacillaceae; genus Bacillus; species Bacillus sp. 1NLA3E. The sequence goes on along the minus strand of NC_021171.1, from coordinate 1,993,068 downwards.
GGTTGATCGATACATCTGCTACGCTCGTATTGATTTTAATCTTTTTTGGAATTAGACTACTTGCTTTAAATTCATGTTTTTCATCATCTACGACCGCTTTAAAGGCATGTTCCACTTTGGCGGTGTCAACATTTTCGACCCCGCTTACCGTTAAGATGCGTTCAACGTCTTTATAATCTAACTTAGGAGGTTCGCTTTCTTCTTGTTCTTTATTGTCTTGTACCATCTTATCGATTTCCTCATAAACATTGGAAATGACTTTAGTATCCACTTCGTCTCCCATCACATTGATTAGGATTTGTTCGAAGCAGCCTTTATTTTCCATCGCGGTTATTATGCCTTCACAATTAAGAACGTCAAAGACAAATGTTTCATCCGGTTCATTGACTTTTCCAGCACAATAAAGAATATGGTTTACATCTGCAGCATTGTCGGTAATAGCAGGGAACAAAAAGCCTGACAAAGGCTGGGCTAAGTTAATGATTGGATCAAAGGCGTTATTAGGTTTGAATTCTTTCTCGATATAATCAAACAGCAAGGCCTTTTTCGGTTGGTCCGTTTTGTTTTGACTGCAAAGGATAAACTCATTGGAATAAACTGCATCATCCCCGCCTTCTTCAGATTCGGAGTTTCGTTTGCTCGTCGGTTTTCGAAGTTCTCCACGAATAAACGTAACCATTGTATCGAATTCATAAACAGTATGAGCATACATCTTCTCAACAATTTGAAGCATATTTTCAATCCAAGCCTCGGTTGTATCGAGATGTAGCCCTTCGTAAAGAATGGTTTGTGCGCTTTCATTAATATCCCGTTGAAATCTCAGCTCGAACAGTTTGGTATCAAGCTCACCTGTTAATACCTTTTTAAAATTTGTCAAAAATAATTCTTGTGACTCTTGTTCTAACATTTGAAATGGTTGACAAATATGATGGTAAATCTCACCAGATTCTTTCTTAACATAAACATTAAAGATTTCTCTAATTTTCATAATATGATCATTATCTAACTTAAATTGCTTCCGAATATTAGCGATGTCTTTTTTATTCATTCGACTCAACTCCCATCCCTGATTATACTGTTCAGAATGAAAAATAGTAATACTTGATATTTTTTCAATTTTGATAGCAGGAAGATTCAAAGTTTCTTCGATAAGAATACTAAAGTTTAATAGAATGTAAAACAGGTCTACGGATCACTAAAACATCACATTTAGCTGACCGAACAATGGCTTCAGATACGGAACCAGTCAAGAAACGTTCAACAGCATTCAGCCCCGTAGCACCGCACATTATTAAATCTGACCCCGTTGAGTCAGCAATCTCTCCAGTGATGATTGTCTTTGGAGACTGGGCGCTATAGCGCCTGTGGGGTCTCACCTGTCCCGCTGCTCCCGCAGGAGTCTCGCACCTTCCGCTACAATCAACTTCTTTATCAACGGTTTTCATTTCACAAAAACAATTTAAAAAACAACAATCTTTTTAGAAAGGTACCTTTACTTAAAAATGAATTGTCTATGAAATCAATTCGACCAAGTTGACTACTTTTTTGTATAGAAAAACCCCCGCTTCGTTAACTTGATTAACAAAACAGGGGTTTTCAATAATAGTGATTAATCTAATTTTTCCCAATCTAACTTTAGCAGATCTTTGAGGATATTTACTTCCTCTACACCTATTTTTTTTGCAATTTTTTTCTCAAGCTGCGCTTTTAGGGCCTCATTTTTTTTGTAGCATTCTTCTCCTAAAGCTGTTAACTGAATACATTTTTCTTTCTTGTTGTTTTCTGCATTTTTGATTTCGACTAAGCCTTTCTCAGAAAGCTTTTGGATAAACTTATGTATTGCCTGACGAGAAATTTCTACATTTTTTGTAACATACGAAATGCTCGGCTGTCTTTTATATATTCTTGCCATGATATACCATTCAGAATTAGAAATATATATATCGCTTTGATCGTTCCATGCTTTCTCTGAGATTTTTCGGACCAAACTGTGACGCTCACTTAATAGGTCTATCAGATCTAAATTTTGTAATTCAGAGTTTGAAATCAAAGAAACCACTCCAATCATAATCTTCGTCACTTACTATACAAAAACCACTATTGGATGTCAACTTGGTTAACAATATAATACACTTAGCATAAGTGAACCAGAGGAACCGTACTAGGAACTCACAAGAAATGGTAAAATAGATATATAAAAGTTGTCATCGGAAAGAGTGATTATATTGGAAGCTATTTCTTTTAAGGCGTTTGCGCTCACGAATGAAATTGATTTGAACAAGATTGCAATTTATTGCGGAATACCAAAAAAGTTCACCTGGGAACAGCCCTTGATCCTAAAGGGGCCTATTCTTCAATCTATTCTTAAACAGAATGTGGACGAGCTACAAATGGTGCTTGTTTTTTCGTTCGGAAGCATTGTCTTTATTAATCTCACGGACAACGATACAATTTCTGGTTTTTTTAACTATATCCGAGGATTCGAGCCCGAAATTGATATTAAAAATACTAACAGATATTCGGACGATTACAGTCTTCATATCAGTGATAAACAAATAATTGAGTTAACTGATGAATATGTGATTGTACCAGAATTTGAAGATTTTTACCCTGAAATCATTTCCACTGTGCTCGCCAAATCGGTGGCGCTCGAGAAGACAGAGGAGCACTTTGGTGGTATTTTAGACAAGCTTGAAACGATGATTGACAGGCTTGAGAAAGGTAAAATGAGGATTGGAAACAAAGAATTAGCTAGAACAACGGCGAAAATTGCCCGGCATCAGTATAATACACTCGCTTATATTATGATTCTTGATAAGCCTGATATCACTTGGACAAGCAACGATGCCAGCGAATTCCATGATAAAATGCTTGAATTTTTTGAGCTAAATGATCGGTATACGATTTTAAAAAGCAAAACGGAAATTTTGTATAACATTATGGATGGTTTTTCCACTATTAGTCATTCAATTAGGGGACTATTTGTAGATTGGATTATCGTGATTCTGATTGTTGTGGAGATTGCCCTGACTATTTTCCAAATAGCTGGATGGCTTCCATGACGGGTTACCTTTTAAGGTGCAAACATTGCTAATCACATCATATTTTTTTTCACTAATATCAATGGAATTCTCTGAGTAAATAACATCATTGAACTACCCCTCCTTAACACCCTTACGGGTTGTTTGAAGAAGTGGATTCCTAAGAACACTAGTGTATCCACCAGTTATTGATTAGGCGATCCCCGCAGTCCCTGCGGTTAGAAGTCTTAGGGCTTCATTTTTAAGATTGATTCCTGCGTTAATATCTCGATTATGATAGGTATGACATTTAGGGCATTCCCATTCACGTAATCCGAGATTTTTAACGTCTTTGTTTTTGTAGCCACAACTAGAACAAAGCTGACTACTAGCGAAGTTTTTTGAAACGGTTACCACTTGTCTGCTGCTCCATTTAGCTTTGTATTCGATCATACATTTGAATTGTGACCAAGATACTTCGCTGATTGCTTTAGCAAGATGGTGGTTCTTTAACATGTTCGATACGGACAAGTCTTCCATCCCAATAATGTCGTGGTTTTTGACAATCTTGGAAGAAATTTTGTCCAAATAATCTTTTCTTGCATTTACAATTTTTTCATGAATGCATGCGACTTTTCTTTTGGCTTTATACCAGTTCGCACCACCTATCGTTCTTCTGCTCATAACTTTTTGAGCATGAACTAATTTTTTTTCTAATGAACGAAAAAACTTCGGATTAGGGTAAATAGTTCCATCCGAAAGAATAGCGAAATCTTTCAGTCCTACATCAATACCAATTGCTGAATTGGTTTTAGGCAATACTTTTACTTCCGATTCAGTGGCTAAAGAAACATAATATTTACCAGAGGGGTTTCTTCTGATCGTGGCACTTATAATACGACCTTCGACTTCACGACTTTTTGCAAAACGGACGTACCCTAGTTTGGGGAGTTTGATGTGGTTGTCTATGACAGCTATATTTCCGTTTGTATATTTTGTTGTATACGATTGCACTGGATTCTTCTTTGACTTAAAGCGAGGTTGTTTATTTTGCTTTTTGTAGTAGCGATCATAGGAATCAGCTAAATTTTCTACTGATTTTTGTAAAGCAATACTATCGACTTCTTTCAAAAAAGAGTACTGTTTCTTCAGTTCAGGTAGCGATTTAACAGTTTCAAATTTGTTTAAGAATTTGCCTTTCCAGTTATTCGCTATGAGCTGACCGTTTTGTCTCATTTCTTCGACGATATACCAGTAAGCATCTTTTTCTTTTTGTTTACCAAGAAAGAAATTGAAAACAAATCTTGAACAGCCAATGGTTTTGTTAATCTGTTCAATTTGTTTTTTATTTGGGTAGATGCGGAACTTGTAAGCCTTGTTTACTAGCATATATTTCACCTCGCCATACAGGAACATTTGTTCCTATTATAACACAAGGAAGAAAGTTTTGGCTATCGCCAACCGACATTCATCCCCCCTCCCTACTCATTGGGCTTCGCCCTTCACATTCCTTGAGGGAGGGGTATTCTGTCGGAAGGATGATAAACGCATAGAAGGGATAGCTTAATGGCTATCCCTTAAATTCTCTATCGACTCCCGTTAGTTAAATAAATTTGTTGTCTGTTTTTATTGAGTGTCCTCATCGCTTTTGTACTCTAAAATATCACCCGGCTGACAATCCAAAGTCTTACATATCGCTTCTAATGTTGAAAAACGAACCGCTTTTGCTTTCTCATTTTTCAGAATGGAAAGATTCGCCATAGTAATTCCAACCCTCTCAGAAAGCTCCGTTACGCTCATTTTTCGTTTTGCTAACATCACATCAATATTAATAATAATTGCCATATACACCTCAGACAGTCAAATCATTTTCTGATTTTATGTTAATCGCTTCTTGTAGAAGCCGTTGGAGGATGGCAGCAAAAACGGCGATAACCAACGAAGCAAAAATGATGATGAGTCCCATTAATCCAATAGGAGGGTCAACTTTCTTCGCTATAAAACGAAAGAGTGGCAAACCTAATACATACAAACCACTGATTGTAATCGCACAGCATTTTATGTTCTTTAACGCCTTTACAGATAATTCCGAGAACGCTGTGTTCTCGTCAATGTACCGTAAAAGGTTCAAAGCCTGATAGAGAGCAAAGTAAAAAGGCACAGCCGCTCCATACATCACGATGAAAACGAGATATTTCATTGGGGCAATATTTGGATACAATTTTGCTGCGAAATTCGCCATATGGGGCACTAAAAATATACATAAAGCAAGAACCGGTAGTCCTATAATAAAAACAGCTATTTTTAAAAACAATGTTGTGACTTCTCTCAAAATAAACACCTCACATTTTTATTTCATTTTTTCTAGGAAATTTTTAATTGGTTTTTGAAGAACACTTACAAAAGTTGCAACGGTACTTGTCACTAAAATACCCATTAGACTTAGTGATATAGGACCTGCTGCGTCTTCTCCTGTGATTTTAGCAAGCACCATTAAGCTTACTATTCCTAACAGAATGAGGAAAATGACTGTAAAAGCACATTTTTTTATAACCTTCAAAGATTGAAGGGATAATTCAGAGAAAGCATTGTTCTTTTCGATGTAGGTTAATAGTTTATATGCTTGATACAACGCAACAGAAAACGCAATACAGAATCCGTATGCACATACTAAAAAGGGGATTAGGAAGTAAGCCGTGTCTGGATGTACCTTTGCATCCTTAATGGCTATCTCAGGCAACCAATAGATACATAAAGCAAGCATCGCAATTCCAATCAGAAAAATAATTACCTTTAAGAAAGTGGTTGAACCTCGTTTACCATTCATTTAAAACACCTCACTTATTTAATGACAACATGATTTTAGCACATTATTTATCGTTTTTCAATAAATTAATGTTGTTTTTTATTATATTATTATTGTTATGGAATATCCTTTTTATTTAAAGTCCTTAAAGTAAATAATATCGTTTAAATCAAATTCTTTATCAGTGATACCTAATCGTTGTGCGGGTGTTAACTTTTTGCTACCCATTTTCATTGGTCGGCAGAAGTTATAATATGTTCTCAAAATAGTTACCATATACTGAGCATATTTAGGCTTGAAATTAGCATAGATGTAACTCTTTTTATCCCCACGAGCTGTTGTTAAAGGCTGTTCTAGCAGCGAAATTCTCCTCCTGACAAGTTAAATAAAGCTGTTTGTTGAATGGTCATTTACATTTAGAAGCATCCAGTTTGCTCTGAAATTTCCCAGTTTTTGGCGTTTAGGCTTTTTGGCTCCATATATCAACAAAAAAAGACATACGAAATCATTTACGATTTCATATGTCTTTTCAAGTGATTTTTTATTGTTTGTACTCCAAAAGTGAACCACTTATATTGACTAGTTCCTAATTTTTATTAGCCAAAGCATTCAATTCACCTGTGCAGTCTACCTAGTTTACCTTGGAGTCAATATGGTCAAAATTATGCTACTTTTCCTATTCCTGCTTTCCTGTCTTTTTCCTTTTGGCTGGTTTCTGGGAAAGTAGCCACTAAGAAGATGTACAAACTTGATACGGCAATAAAGAAAATCATTGCTTTTCCATATCCCGAAGATCCTAAAATATAGCTCCAAACAATGGTAGCAATGGTTTGACCCGCATACGCTAAGGCCCAGAATAAACCGAACATAATCGTCAATCTTTGTGGAGTCATCCCTTTTAACTCATGAGGGAGATTCAAAAAGATAGGATACTGAATAAACATGGCGAATCCCGAAATAGAAATTAAAGTATATGAAAGAAGCGGGATAGTATTGGCAAAGACCAACGCCAGTGCAAAGGCTCCAACCATAACAATACCTGAAAGCACAAGGATGGGCTTTCTTTTAACTCCTTTATTCCCAATTCGAATCCCGAAAAAGGTTCCCAAAATTCCGAAACCAGAAATAAGTAGGTTGGTGACAGAACCATTTAATAACGTATATTGGTCAAAAATTGCTTTAAAACTCACAAGCGATAATACATATAAAGTTAAGAAAGATGCGAATGCCAAGCCATAACGCCATAGAAATGGATCCTTAAGAGCATCTTTATATCCATACGCCTCAGCTTGTCCACTATTGCTTACTTTGGTTTCAAAGTTTTCTGCTTTCCATAGCCAAGCCACAAAAAACAAGATTGTTAATGAGGCAAAAAATGTTAAAGTTAACCGCCAGTTTTCAACCATGTGCTTAGAAAATAGCGTAAACATAACGGCAACGATAAATGCTCCAACATTATAGGACACCGTATTAGCAGCATTAATGCGCAACTTTTCTTTTGAGTTTGTGATATAATGAGCAACTATAGGGTTCATATAGACAATAACCATCGATCCCCCCACGGCCATTACCATCCGTGCAGCTGTGTATGCCCAATAATTAGGAAGGTAAATGGCGACAAGCCCCATTGTTAAAAGCCCAATCGCTGTACCCGCAGCTTTTTTTGGACCCAATTTCATTAGGACCAACGCTGCTAAAATATTGGCAAAAACACGAGCTGTCGTAATTGAATAGTTTACCAGTTGAGAAATAACTGGATTTACCGGGCCACCAAAAAATGTTTGTGTTATTTGTGGTGTCAAAGAGGAGCCTGCAACCCAGTTCATTGCAAATGTCACATAGGCTAGCCACAAAACCGCCATCATAAAATACCCATTTTTTCTACTGTTTGTTTCCATTATGCCACCTCTATCATGGTAAATTTATTTTAAGATTAAATGATGAAATCTTAATAGGTATGATGTTTAATTCTCATCTGTGAAACAATTCACATATGCACTTAACGTAAGTTAGTATACCACCAGGATTAGAAATTTCTCACTTAGATTTGTGGACAAAATATGGATTTTATGACAGCGTTTTCGATTAATGGCAATTTCATTGCTCGATTAGCTATGGTGCCCGCTGAAAGGACGCCTGGGCGGAAATCAACATGCACGTCTAACACAGCCAAAAGAAAAAAGCAAACCCATTAAATGGTTTGCCTTTACGAATGATTGGCTTGATTCTTCCTCTTTTGAACGGATTATAGCTTCTCCCCATTTGTAGCGATGACATCCTTGTACCAATAGAACGATTGTTTCTTTTTACGATCAAGCGTTCCAGTCTCGTCATCCTGTTTGTCTACATAAATGAATCCATAACGCTTCGACATTTCACCCGTGGAATTACTTACTAAGTCAATGCAGCCCCATGATGTATAACCCATTAAGTCAACACCATCTTCTATTGCCTCTCCCATTGCTTTTATGTGCTCTCGTAAATAATCAATTCGATAATCATCATGGATGGAACCATCTTCTTCCACTTTATCGTAGGCACCTAGTCCATTTTCAACAACAAATAATGGTTTTTGATAGCGGTCGTATAATTGATTTAGTGAAATGCGAAGTCCGACAGGATCAATTTCCCAACCCCAATCACTTGCTGAAAGGAATGGATTTTTCACGCCACCCACAATATTCCCCTCACTTGCTACTTCATTTGTTTTTATTTTTTTCTCAGTTCGGGACATATAGTAGCTGAAACCAATATAATCGACCGTACCTTCTTTCATAATATCAAGGTCGCCTTCGGAAATCTCAAGTTGAATCTGATGTTCTTTAAAATAACGATGAATAAATGCTGGATATTCGCCTCGTGCCTGTACATCTCCACAAAAATAGTTCATTAATCGTTCTTCCTCTAATGCAAACATGACATTATCTGGGTTGCAATCATAAGAGTAAGTTGGCACATATAAAATCATTGCCCCAATTTTTGAGCCAGGAATAATTTCATGTCCAGCTTTCACTGCAAGTGCACTTGCAATAAATTGGTGGTGGTAGGCTTGGAAGGTTGCTTGATAGTTGTCCTCTTCCTTTTGAATCTTGAATCCTAGTCCATATATCGGCATAATCAGTCCACTGTTGATTTCATTAAAGGTCATCCAATTGGTTACTTTATTTTTATAACGATTAAACACAACCTTCGCATATCGTTCAAAAAACGTTATAAGCTTACGATTTCTCCAACCACCATATTCCTTTACAAGATGCAATGGCATTTCATAGTGAGAAATCGTCACCACTGGTTGAATTCCGTATTTGTGCAATTCGTCAAACACTCGGTCATAAAAAGCTAGTCCTTCTTCATTTGGCTCGAGTTCATCCCCATTAGGAAAAACACGTGACCAGGCGATTGACATTCGGTATACTTTAAAACCCATTTCCGCAAACAGGGCAATGTCTTCCTTATAGCGATGATAAAAATCGATTCCTTCTTGATTGGGGTAACTAAATTTCTCTCTATTTAATTCCAATTTAAAGTTTGGATCTGAAATAAGACTATGACGGATTTTACCACCTGGTAAAACATCTGGAACAGTTAAGCCTTTACCGCCTTCTTGATATGCACCTTCTAATTGGTTCGCAGCCGTAGCTCCTCCCCATAAAAAGCCTTCAGGGAATTGATATTTTTTCATAAGATTACCTCCTGATCTTTTTGGTAGTTGTCTTTAGAATTTACTTGTGGGTTCATTTGAATTCTTTTCTTGATAAGGAAATGACCATAAAGGAATCATAACGGAGGATAGTACGATAGTAAATCATTGTCGACCATCTTGTTTTTAATCACAATAGAAGTCATTTGTTTCATCAATGTAACACTGTGTAACTTTCTGATTTGTTATGCTAAAATCATATTATGAAGAATTATTTTTTGGCTGTGTTTATTTAGAAAGTTGATTTCCGCTCCAATCAACTTTGTGCAAAAAATCAACAATGAGCATAAACACTGCCTATTTTTTAAAGAAGGAGAAATCACCATTCATGTTTTCAAACGACGCAATTGCTTCTTTCAATGAGTTAGAAACTTCAATATACAACTATATTTCTCAAAATCTCGAAAAAGTTGCTTATATGCGTATTCGTGAACTAGCAGATGAAACCCATGTATCCTCCGCGACGATTTTACGTTTTTGTAGGAAACTAAATTGCGAGGGATTCTCCGAGTTTAAAGTAAAACTTAAAATGTATTTAGAAAAAAACAAAAGAACAGTAATTAGAAATTCTCACCATTCGATTGTAGAGTTTTTTGAGCGGACGTTAAAAGGGAATTTAGAAGAAAAAATTAAGGAAGCCGCCTGCCTAGTTCATAGCGCAGACCATGTTATTTTTATCGGGATTGGTAGCTCCGGTATTCTAGCGGAATATGGTGCTCGATATTTTTCAAGTTTAGGGAAATTTTCATTATATATTAAAGACCCACACTTTCCGATTCATTCAAAACTCCGCCATAACAGTGTAACAATTGCCTTGTCTGTCTCTGGAGAAAATAATTTTACCGTCTCTCACCTTCATCAACTTAAACAAGAAGGAAGTAAAATCATTAGTATCACTAGCAATAAACTATCGACGATTGCAAAAATCTCTGATTTAAATATTCCATACTATGTAACGGAGGAATTTATTGAAGAAACCAATATTACCACACAAGTGCCTGTTGTTTATATTTTGGAAACTTTGGCTCGTGAAATATATAAACTTCATCAATAATTGCGATCGTAAAAGAAATTGCACCTGAATAAAAACTGATTAATACAAGTACAGAAAAACGCCAAGAGAAAGAAATAGCTTTGATCGGTTCTATTTTCAATGGTAATGATTGCAAAACTCGTGCAAAAACAACAATCTTTTAGAAAACAGCCTTTTGAATAGAGCCTTTTTATTAAATTATTCAAGATAAGACCCCTATTTTTAATTTAGGTCATCTGATTTTTGGATATATGCTCGACTTTCGGGGTTTTATGCTCGACTTTCGGGGTGATATGCTCGACCTTAGATATGTTATGCTCGCCGTTACCGGGTTATGCTCGACTTTGCGGAGTTGTGCTCGATTTCGCGGAGTTATGCTCGACTTTTTCTTTGGCTGTATCAAAGCTCAATGTCGATTTTTTGCACAATGTTGATTGGAGTGGAAATCAACATTCTAGTTTAACAAACAGAGCCTTTCCTTTAAGAAAAGTGTCTATAAAAAAAAAGCAAACCCAATCAGGTTTGCCTTTAAGTATGATCATCATCATGATGATCTTCAATATTTAACAATGGTCCTTTTATGTCAATAAATTCCGTTGAGGAATGAGTAGCCATGATTCCATGGTAACTAATATCCAATCCAACTTCCTCTTGGTCCTCAGTAGAACGGATTGGCACCCAAATGTTAATGATTTTAAAACTAATCCAAGTCATGGAAAAACCCCATGCACATAATGCGATTAAGCCAATTACTTGTACCATTAATAAATGCCAGCTACCTTCAGTAAACAGGCCGCCCTCCGTTGCGAAAAGTCCTACAGCGATTGTGCCCCAAACTCCGGAAACTGCGTGAACTGGGAATGCCCCAACGGGATCATCAATTCTCCTTGCCTCTAACCAGTTTGTTGCAGCCATCATAAGTATACCTGCGATAGCCCCTATTAATATAGAAGCGATATCACTTACAAATGCGCAACCAGCTGTAATGGCAACAAGCCCAGCCAGAGAGCCATTTATAACAGATGGGGCATCCGAACGACCGTAACGAAATAAAGTGAAAAACATGGTAGCAGCTCCACCTGATGCTGCTGAAAGCATCGTTACGATCGCAATATGTCCAATCCTAACATCCGTTGCGGCTAGTGTACTTCCAGCATTAAAACCGAACCAACCAAACCATAATAAAAATGCGCCCACGGATGCCAAAGGCAGATTACTTGGTAAAGCAATTGAACTCGTTCCCAAGGAAGAAAATTTTCCTTTCCTTGGACCGATAAGTATAGCAGCGGCTAATGCAGCAAATCCACCCAACGCATGAATGACTGCTGATCCTGCAAAATCCTCCATACCTAAATCACTTAACCAACCACCACCCCATACCCAATGTCCAGCAATTGGATAAATAACTGAGGTCATTAACACGGCAAAAAGAAGATACGCACGAAAATTAATTCTTTCCGCTACTGCCCCAGAAACGATGGAAATAACGGCAATAACAAAGGCACACTGGAAAAGCCAGTAGGTGTCTAATGAAATGGTGAGGTCTATATGAGATAGATCTCCATTCAAAAAGAAACCACTTGCACCGAATAATCCTAGTCGATCAGAACCATACATAAGACCAAAGCCTAATATAAAATAGCAAAGTGTTCCAATGGTAATGTCAGCAAACACCTTCATGATTATATTCACGCTATTTTTCGCGCGAACAAATCCGGCCTCCAAAAGGGCAAATCCACCCTCCATTAATAAAATCATAGCAGCTGTTAATACGACCCAAATTGTATCCATTCCGGATTGCAAAGTCTCTATACTCACTTTTGGCGAACCTCCGCTTCTTTCCAAGCTTTGATTTCCTCAATCAAAAGCCCAGAGAGAAATATTTCTTCTTTGCTGGGCTCTGAATGGACTAAAGAAATTAGTTTATCCAAAACCGCAATATTTTGTTTGATTTTTTCAATACTATTAAATCTTTCTCGAACATAGACCATATATTCGACAGCTTGATGGTGACTTGGGGCGCGACTAGTAAATAATTTTTTTATTGGAGATAAAGACTGGTACATGGCGTCTTCCGATCTCCTTTTTTTCTCGTATTTATCAATTTTCCCCTTAATCATTCTAATTTCTGCTTCTTTATCGCTTTTGATGCTGTTTAAAGCTTCAATTATGTCTTCCGAATTCATCTGAAAAATATTTACTTCATTCACTTCATCGATTATCCTCATGTCAACTCTCCTAACATAACCGTGTGACTTCTTCTATCATTATATGGACATCCTTCTAAGGAGTCAATATTTTTTAAATATTTTTGTAGTATACTACTATTTATTATAATTCATCAAAAAAATAAGACCACTAATACCCTTTGGGCTTAGTGATCTTATTTTGCTTGGCATGAAAAATTAAAACAATCTTTATAAAAAAACTCCTTTCTTTCTGATTCCAGATAAAAAGAATCAAGCAAACCGAAATGTTTATTTTAAAGGACAAAACTGAATTTTAGAGAATATGTATAATGGCATATTTTCGTTTTAATTAATTTCCATTATTATGGAAATAGCAAAGACTCAGATTGCCAACTGCAGTTCAATAAATATATTTCATTGATGGGAGGAACGATTAGTGAGCCATAGAGCAATGCGAAGAATTTTAAAAGAAGTAAAAGATGAGGGTAGAATTAATGACTTGCTATCTAGCGAAAAGGTCGGATATTTGGGGTTAAACGACGATGAAGGCACCTACGTCGTTCCTTTAAATTTTGTGTGGAAGGATCAAAAAATTTATTTCCATGGTAGTGAACAAGGTCGTAAAGCCGATGCCATGCGAAACGGTAAACGAATTTGCTTCACTGTTTCTGAAGACAGGGGAACCATAGCTAATCCTGCTCCAGCAAATATCGGAACCGCTTATACCAGTGTAATGGTATTTGGTTATGTCAAAAAATTAGATGACCTCGATGAATCTACAGATGCTTTGCAAGCAATGCTAGAAAAGTTTGTTCCTGGTTATTTTGAGAGAAAGCTTTCGCAAAAATACGTAGATTCTTATCGATCTTCACTCGGAAGTAAAACTATTATTTATTGTGTTGAACCCGATCAAATCACTGCTAAAGAAGCGGTTGCTGATCAGGATTTATTATTTTTTCCTGGCAGAAAGCAAACGAATGATTTAAAAAAGGATAGATAAAAAAACGAAGAGGCGATTCCTTCTTGCTAGCTTCCAAAAGGAACAAGGGAACCGCCACTTTGAGTTAAATTATGTTCAGTTCTTTTCCGACTAAATGAAATGTCCTTAACAAATACTCTATTTCATCTAAACTGTGGTCAGCAGTGACTGTTAATCGAATACAACTTTCTCCTCCTGAGACAAGCGGTGGTCGAATAGAAGATGCAAATACTCCCTCTTCCTGTAGCCTTTTTGTAAATAGATCAGTATTATGAGGTTCTCCAACGATAACAGGAATAATTGGTGTTTCGTCCCCTTTCACAAAAAAGCCCATTTCTCCCAAACTAGTTTTTATATAATGAGCCTTTTTAAGCAACTGATGACGTTTTTCTTTACTATGCGCAATTATCTCCAACGCTACATATGAAGCAGCACAAATGGCTGGTGGAATAGTTGTTTGAAAGATAAAGGTTCTAGCATGATTTCTCAAAAAATCAGTTAAGACCTGTGATCCACAAACAAATCCGCCCTCTGCACCAACGGCTTTACTAAGAGTTCCGATCACAATATCTGGTTTAACATTGAATAATTCGCTTGTTCCTCTACCATTCTCGCCCAAAACACCGAATGCATGGGCATCATCCACAATAACGTAAGATTGATATTGTTTTGCTAGTGACATCATTTTATCAAGAGGTGTAATAGTACCATCGATATTAAACACGCCTTCTGTAACAATAAAACGGCGCTGATAAGCTTCTGTTTCTACTAACTTATCCTCAAGATCTGCCATATCAATATGGTTATAAACAACTGTATCAGCCTCTGATAATCGACAGCCGTCGATAATACTGGCATGGTTTAATTCGTCAATTAAAATGACATCTCCTTTTTCAGGTACTGAAGATATCACCCCAACCCGAGCCAAAGAGCAACTAGAAAAGACAATTGCACTTTCCGTTTGTGTAAAATCCGCTATTTTTTCTTCAAGCTTTTGATGCCATTTTGTATAACCAGTCGATATTCCGCATCCACTGCTTCCAACTCCAAACTCATGGAGTATCGTTTCTGCTGCATAAATCAAGTTTTTATCATTAGCCAGACCCAGATAATTATTTGATGAAAAAACCAGTTGTTTTTGGCCATCAATTAACATTTTAGGACTAGGTGCGGTATTCATTGTTCGTAATGTCCGATATAACCCAGATTCCTTTGTCTTATTTAACCGTTCATTTAACCACCCATCAAACCCCATTAATAAACCCTATCCCCTCAATCTGTAATTTCTCCCCACGACTACCATATATGTCTTTCAACCGTTATTCAAGAGCACATCCTTTTGAGGTTTCAAACTCACATTTTATTAATGTAAACTCTTTAACAAATATAGTTAACAATTAAACTATAAATTTGTTGCCTTTATATGTCAATGAGTTTAAAACTAAATTTTCAATTAATTAGCAATGTCAGTTGGTATTTACAAAAAAAAGAAGCTATTCCCTTTCTTATCCAACACAACTTCTATATTAATAACGTCCATTATTTTTTTATTGGGATATTGGTCTAAATCCAAGGTTATTTTTATATTTTATATGGAGGATACACGATAGTAAATTTACGTAACACATCCTATATGAAATAGGTGAGACCAAAATGTTTGTTGTCTATTTTTTAGAAAATAAGAATCTGTTATTAAGCCAATTCCTTAGAAATGTACCAGCATTAAATGAGGAATTAAAAATTAAAGGTCGTAAAGGAAAGGTTTCAAGTGTTAACCATATCGATGAGAAAATTGTTCATGTGCAAGTGATCTTAGAAGAAGTGAAGAAACATAATCTCATTGTTGATAATTCAAAAAAGAAAAAGAGAAAGTAAAAGAACGCATATCAAATGATCATGTGCGTTCTTTTACTGCTAGTTCCTTAATAAGGATGCATTAGGAGTTCTAGCACGTCTATTTATTAATTAAGTCTGTACCATAGGAGTTGTCAATTTCACAAAGCCATTCACCTTGTGAATTTTTCTTAAACACATATGTCGCTCTTCTATCCATGGAATAGGCCGACTCCTGTTTATTTGCATCAAGTAACGTTTGGGAAATGACAAGAGCAGTTTCCCCAGCTTCTAATATAATCATTTCACCTTGTGTTGGTGCCAGACTGTTATTGAAATATTTTGCAATAGCAATAAATGCTTTTTTGATTTCCTCTTTGCCTCTTGCAATCATTCCTGGCTTTACAACTAATATTGCATCATCGGTATAGTAATTCATCAAGGAATCAAAATCCTCCTGTTTTATTGCATGATCGCATTTCTTGATAACCTCTTTTAATTCATGTTCCACAAAACATTCCTCCCAAGGTAAAATCATCAATGTAAGCCATTCTTAAAATCCATGTGCCAATTATTAAATTATAAGCTACTAAATTATTACGCACTTTTTTTATATCAATCTGGCCCTTTTTAAAGTGCCACTTTTTCAAATATTTTCATTTGGTCCTCAGCACCAAACACGATGATCAGGTCATGAGCTTGTATTTGCTCATCTGCTTTAGGGTTACTTATAACATGATTATTCCGTTTAATAGCTACGATACTAACCCCAAATATTTCTCTTATTTTGGATTCTTTTAATGAGGAATTTACCAATGGCGAACTGGATGAAATTTTGATTTCTTCTAAACTATATGCTTCATCATTGTTATGTAAGAGAGTGTCCACATATTCAACACTATGTGGTTTAAGAACAGACATCGCCATCCGTTTCCCACCAATATTGGACGTATTAATCACTGTATCTACCCCTGCTTGATAAAGAATTTTTTCAGAGTGATTGTTTTCTGCTCTTGAAATTGTTTGAATACTTGAATTAATCCCTTTTGCGGTTAAAGTAATAAATAAATTGTCTGCATCATCAGGTAAAGTTAGAATGATAGAACTAGCTTTATCGATCCCTGCATCAAACAATGTTTGTTCTTCTTTTGCATCTCCAAAAATATAAAGGCAATAGTCCGGAAATGAATCTATTACATCAACATTTTTTTCTATTATGACAAATGATTTATTTTCATTCTGTAGCTGTGAGACAACTTGTCGCCCTACTCTACCATACCCGCAAATAATAATATGATTTTTTAATTTATTAATTTTCTTATCCATCATTCTTTTTTTCACCTCTCTTGCTAAATTGCCATCAATTATTGAACTAGCAAACTGCGCTAGTATATAGGTAACTAATCCAATCGCTACTGGTATGATAATAAGCGTGAAAATTTTACCGTACAGAGTCACAGGTGCAATATCACCGTACCCAATTGTAAGAATAGAAACAGCCGATAGCCATATAGAATCAAATAAACTTAATTTTTCAGTCCACATAAATCCAAGGGTACCGGTAATAATCGTAAGCAATAGGAAAAGGACAGGAACAACCAGTTTTCTAATATACATCCATTACCACCTTAGTTACTTTTGACATGAAAATGACCATGATTTTTCACTATAATGGACATTCTTTCTATAGCCTACTACTAAATTGTTAATGTTGGAAACTGAATATAAACTAAAAACAGTAGTAGTATTTAAGTTTTTTCCCCTTCATTTATAGTCGAAATCACGATCATTTCGATTGAAGCGCTATTTTTCGAATGATTTTTTCATGTTGAGGATACTCTTTCAGCAACTCTTCCTGATCAAACAACTCAAAGTCTTCAAAATCGAATCCTGGTGATACCATACAACCAACAAGAGAAAAGGTCCCCTCCTCCATTACTGATGAACCAAAAATTGAATTTTTAGGAACCAATACTTGGGGTTCTTCCCCCTGTTCTATGTTTAATCCTAATTTTAGTTCGCTATATTCACCACGCTCATCAATCACATGAACCGTTAAAGAACTACCGCCGTGGTAATACCATAACTCATCCGATTTCAGTCTATGAAAATGAGATATATCTTCTGACCTTAGCAGAAAATATATGCTTGTATATAACTTACGTTTTTTTCCTATATCAACCATATCACTATCCGAAAAAATAGAATTTGAATCATATGTACTTTTATAATAGCCGCCTTCTGGATGCGGAATTAAGCCAAGGTTTTTTATCCAATACTCTGAGTTCTTTTCGTTCATGTCGATATCTCCTCTAGTTAAAGTGAGTAAGTTTTCACTCCTGTTTATTTTTTAACTGTCCACGTATCGATTCTAATTGTTTCAAAGACAGTTCACCCAGAGATCGTTTTATTTCTTCCTCAATCTGTTTTCTGTTGCTTTCTCGATATTGATCCCACCATTCACGAAGACCTTCTGTATTAGTAAGAAGAAATTCGATATCAATCTCCTCTATCTCTTCATCTGATAAGTAATTCAATACAGCCGCTAACATGCGATTAAGGTTATCAATTTGATTTTTATCTTTTTCGATACTGGGTAATAAATCATCAGTTTCATTATCCGTCACTTCGATAATTGGAGCAACCTTTCTTGGCATAGTATTCCTCCTAGCTATTTTTGAATATGTCTTTTAGTATTTCCAAAAACGATATTGAAAAGTGAATAAATATTGGTTTTTCGCCATTTTTCCATTATTTCACAAAAACTTTAACTATCTTTCATAGGTTTCTCACAATGTTAGTCTAGACTAAAAATCAATCAAAGACTTAACAAATGGGGGATAGACAAATGAAAAGGAAAATTAGAAATTCAATTGTAGCAATTATTCTTTTTATTTCAACAATTGCAATTGTATTGGGAGCAGGAATCTATAAAAATACTGTATCCGCGGAAAGAGCTCAGTTCCAAGCGGAGATTCCTAAAAAAAGTAATCCTCCCATCGTGCTTGACTTGGATCAACAAAGTTTGCCAAAAAAGCTCGTTCAGCCTGGGCTTGTGCAAATCTATACAGGTCACGGGCCAATGGGGGTTACGAATAGAAGTAATGAAGAATTGCTTGTTCAAGTTTCTTTAAGAGGTTTTCCAGGAAAAGTTGAGCTAGTCATGCCGGAGGTGGACTATGACGAAAAAACCTTTGCTTTAACCAATGCTCTTAAGCCTGGAAAACTATTTAAAATGGAGCTTGCAGTTGAGGTTCCAAAAGAATACAGAAATAAACTCGTAGGTTTTTCCGGTGAAATTCAATTTATTAACCAAAAGGACAAATCTTTGTTAAGTAGTATTCCAGTCCATATTGTGAACTCAAAATACGGTGATCCTTATAAAAAACTTAACATAAAGCCCAGTATTGGTAACGGAAGTTGGGGCGGAAAACCCGGTGGAAACGGGAAACCAAATGGAAGCGAAAAACCTGAGGGTAACGAAAAAAACAATGGAAGCGATAAAGAGAAATGTCACTAAGGAGGAAATGCAAGATGAAATGGTTTACTTTTAAAAGCAAGAAATTAAGTAAAGTTCAAAAGCGTTCACGTAATTTTATATTTCGTCGTGGTGCTTGGTATTTATTCGGACTTATCTTATTTTATGCACCTTTTGCCTTATTTAATAGAGGGTTGAACTGGTTATTAGGAAACGGGACAGACGGAAGTATTCATGATACATGTTTGCGAATGCCCATAACAGATTTATTGAGTGGGAAAGGGATGGATCTGCTAACCATCAAAGGAATAAGTTTATTACTGCTTTTAGTGTCTGCGTTTCTTATCGGACCGTTTTTCTGCGGAAGACTATGTGCTGTAGGAGCTTTTACAGAATATTTAAGCCGTCTGTGGCCTGATAAATGGAAACTTGACTGGTCGAAAATAGTAAACCCTACTCCAATCCGCTATGGCTTTTTGGCTGGATTTATTATTGCACCTTTAATGGCAGGTTCGATTGCATGCGCTTATTGCGGTTATGGTTTCTTTCAACGTCTGCTAGATGGTGGGTTTTGGGGAGACATCGGGGTATTGGGATCAACAACGATTATTACTGCCTTCCTTTGGTTTATAGTGTTCGGGGTTTTTACAAAAGGAGGACGGGGATATTGTAATTTCATGTGTCCAGTCGGGGCAACTCAAAGTCTCCTTCATAGTTTAGGAGCAAAATTTGGTTTTACTTATAAATTAAAATTTGATCATGGAAAATGTGTTTCGTGCCAGTCCTGTGTAAAAGCATGTCCAATGAGTGCTCTTAAAAA
Organism: Bacillus sp. 1NLA3E; assembly: GCF_000242895.2. Lineage (NCBI taxonomy): Bacteria > Bacillati > Bacillota > Bacilli > Caryophanales > Bacillaceae > Bacillus > Bacillus sp. 1NLA3E. The sequence continues at coordinate 1,973,210 of NC_021171.1, read as the reverse complement.
AGAAGACGATACTATTAAATACAATATCCATAGTTGCATTACTTGTCGTCAATGTACGGCAGCTTGTCCTACAAATGCTATTTTGTATGGCACTGGTGAGCGAGGTTGGGACAGCAATATCGTCCCTTTAGAAAAACGTCCTTCAGAAAAAGGAGCTTAACATGATGAAAAAAACAATATCAAATACAAAGAAAAAAATCACGACAATCTCAACTGGAGTAGGTGCTGCCGGTTTAACAGTTGGTACTTCTTTAACTGGATCAGCAAGCACATTATGTACGGGTACTTGTGGATCTTGCGGACTTGGATGTGGTTCTTTACTAACAATTGCCGCTGCTGGACTTGTGTTAGCCCTGGGTCGAAAAAAATTAAGAAAACAGAGTGAAGAAACGATTTGATTCAAAAAAAGGTTTGGCTGCATGATAAAGCGGGTCTCCTTAGGAGTACCCGCAATTTGTAGTTTCTTCTATAAAAGAAGCAAACTCGAAAAGGCATAATTCAAAATCTGGTTGATCCAGCTGACATCCTCACTATACGTAGATAGAGGAATACGCGTTTCCCGGTCATTACATTTCAAAGAGGAGATAGCCGAAGGAATCAAACACATATGCATCTTTGCAAGTGAATACAATGTATTAAATCAAATTCACTTGGGGTGAGAAGATGCCTAATCACATAAATAATCAATTACTGACTCCACTTATGATTGACATTATTAAAAATGGGCTAAAAAAGTCGCAAGTCCCCAAACATATTATTGTTGTCGGGGCAGGCTTAGCAGGACTGGTTGCTGCTTCTCTATTAAAGGAGGCCGGGCATAAAGTCGTAATTATCGAAGCGAACAATAGGGTGGGAGGACGTGTCTACACCATCCGATCCCCCTTTAGCAATGGGCTTTATTTTAACGTAGGTCCTATGCGGATTCCTGATAGTCATTTTTTAACATTAGAGTATATTAAAAAATTTGGTCTATCCATCAACCTATTTATAAACAGATCCCCATTGGATATTCTTTATTTCAATGGAATCAAAACACAGCTCAGCACTTTTGAACGTTATCCAAGTGTTCTAAACTTTCCGGTTGCCCCGAATGAACGCGGTAAAAGCGCAGAGGAGCTGTGGAAATTAGCTATTCAGCCAATTATGGACTTTGTAAACCAAAACCCGACGAGAAATTGGTTCCACGTAGAAAAAGAATTTAAAAACTACTCTCTTGGTTCTTTTTTAAAATCTTACCATTATCAATATGGCACGACTTTTTCAGATGGCGCAGTTGATATGATCGGTGCTCTTCTTGATTTAGAAGCATATATGGGAATTTCTTTTATTGAAGCTCTGCGAGAAGAGATATATTTTAGATCAAATCGTTTCTATGAGATAACTGGAGGTATGGATCTGCTGCCAAGGGCCTTTCTCCCTCAATTAAATGAAATAATAATGTTCAATCAAAGGATGACAAAAATTGTGCAACATAACAACAGCGTCACCATCCATTCTACCCATCAGGACACCCTCGAGCAATCCACTATAACTGGAGATCTTGCCATCATAACCATACCCTTTTCAGTGTTAAGATTTGTGAAAATTGAACCATACCAGTCTTTTTCCTACTATAAACGAAGAGCAATTCGAGAACTGAACTACATGGCTGCAACCAAAATCGGGATCGAGTTTAAAAGCAGATTTTGGGAAAGATATGATCAGTTTGGTGGTAAATCCATAACTGACCTGCCCATTCGATTCACCTATTACCCAAGTCAAGGGATTGGTACAAAAGGACCTGCTTTGGTTTTGGCAAGTTACACATGGGCAGATGAGGCAATGACATGGAATGGTCTGTCAAACGAAGAACGCGTTCAATATGCTTTAAATAACTTAGCTGAAATTTATGGTGACCAAGTCTATTCCGAGTTTGTAACCGGAACATCTTATAGTTGGGTAGATAATCCATATTCTGCTGGTGCTTTCACCGCTTTTGAACCCGGTCAGGAAACTGAACTGTATCCTTATATTTTTATTCCTGAAGGAAGAGTGCACTTTGCTGGTGAACACACTACTCTTACCCATGCTTGGATGCAGGGTGCGATTGAATCCGGAATCCGGGTTGCTTTAGAAGTGACCGACTTGCCATAATAATATGATTTGTCAAGGACTACTTATTTGGGAAGTCCTTCCACAACCACCCTCCAGAAAAAAAGGTCCAGAGAAGATAAATTATAGCTTTTCTAATTCCTTGATCTTTTTTGTAAGTTCATTAAATCTTTGATCGAGTTCTTTATACTCAGGGCTTTTTGGTGATATAAAGCTCAATTTCCCTAATACTTCTTGTCGCTCTGTTTCTAGCGTTAAGCGTTGTTCGGCTAATGAATCTACTTTTTCACTTTCTTGAATTAATCTCTTTTGAATCCGCTGATTTTCAAAAATCAACTGAACTGAAGTCGTTTTACTTAGGAAATATTGATCGTGGGAAACAACGACCAACGTACCGCTATAGTCAGCTAACGTTATTTCCAATTGCTCTCTCGAAGGCAAATCTAAATGGTTGGTCGGTTCATCTAAAATAAGGACATCTTTATCTTCCAATATATATAGCATAAGCTTACACTTCACACGCTCGCCCATACTCATCTGTTCAATTGGTTCAGACCATTGGCTGGCAGTAAATCCTAAATGCTTCATTAAATTCTGTACCTTGCCCCGCTCTTTAAAGGTTTCACGTGTAAATAATTGTTCAGGCGTTTGTTCTAGAGGTAAGTCAAATACTTGCTGCGTTAAATAACCAATATTCGCAGATGGTGAAACCCAAATGTCTCCCCCACAAACCTCCTCATTTCCCATTACAATATTTAAAAATGTCGTTTTCCCACTACCATTCGGACCAATAAGCGCGACTTTTTCCCCATGCTGAATGGTAAAATTCGTCTTTTCAAATAAGATTCGTTCTCCAAACAGCTTTTTTAAATTTTTTACCTCTAGAAATCTTTTGCCAACCTTCGTATTTGTATCTAACGAAAAATTAACAGGATGATCTTCCTCAACTCGTTCAGCCTTCGTCTTCTCCAGTTCCTTCTCAAGACGTTTCCGCTTCGATTTTACTTGAGCATCCATTCGTTTCGCTTTTACACGGTAAAATTCTTTAAAAGCTTCTTGCTTCGTCGATTGTGCATGCGCCTTTTGCGACCACGATGTCAGTTCGTTTATTTGATTTTCAACCAGTTCAATTTTTCTTTGTTGTTTTTCAAACTCTCTTGCCTGAGTTAATCTTCTTTGTTCCCGAATCTTTATATAAAGTGTATAGTTTCCCTTTTGCTCAATCAATTTCTTATTTTCAATAGACCAAATTTTGGTCGCTACTAGGTCCAAAAAATATCTGTCATGTGATACAACAATAATTGTACCAGGATAATGTTTTATTTGATCAACTAACAATTGTGTACTTTCTATATCTAGATGGTTTGTCGGTTCATCTAATAAGAGTAGAGATGGGGCTAAGGCAAAACCTTTTGCAAGTCGAATTTTGAGCTTTTCTCCTCCACTTAACCATTCGTAGGGAACATCAGGAATATTCCATTTTGCCATTAGGGCTGCTTCTTCTTGTGTAACCTGCTCAGATAAATATGTTTGTTTCTCTTGATCCACTAAAAATACATCGGTATGGTGATTTTTCCATTCAACCTGTCCCTCAAGTAGGTTTAACTGTCCAAGTAGGATTTTTAAGAGCGTGGACTTACCGCTTCCATTGCGGCCAATTAGACCAATCACTTCTCCACGACTAATAGTTGCGTTCATATCTTTAAAAATAATACGATCGATCATTTCTAAACTAATATGATGTAATTTTACGATTTCTGTCATCGAATCGCCCCTTCTTTTTTCAGGGAGAAAAAAATCCTCCCAAATAAATTTGGAAGGATTAGTTGCTTTTTTCATAATGAAAATAAGCTATCGAATGAATAGCTTTAAATTACATATGGAAAATGGGCAGACTAATCCTTTTCTTGAATTTGAAAAATGATTTTCAAATGTTTGAAATAAGATTAGTTAATCATCGGCCACCCATCATCCCTTCTACTTTGATTAAATTTATATTACCCACAAAATCAACAAAAGTCCAGACAAACTCAATATGACAACTAAACTGATGATTGTAGAAAATACTTAATTTAATTATATTTTGCCTGTGTTAAAGCACAGTGTTGATTTTTTGCACCATGTTGATTGGAGTGGAAGGCGCGAAGACTCCTGCGGGAGAAGCGGGACAGGTGAGACCCCACAGGCGCTTTAGCGCCGAGGAGGCTCACCGCCCGCCCCGCGGAAAGCGAAGCGCCTGGAACGGAAATCAACATTCTAGTTTAATCACAGCCTATAATTTAAATAAAATTAAATACAGGTCTACCGCACATTTAGTCGTTTAGATGCTATCAATTTATTGTAAGATTTCCATTTTGAATGTATCGGTATCGAATTTATTATATTCCTTGGTCGAAATAGCAAGCATGATTAATGGTAGTTCCTCTTCGTTTTTAAAAGCATGCACTACATTTGGCAGGACTTTTAAAATAAAATTATCACTTGATGAAATATAGATTTCTTCAAATGTTCCTGTATCCAAATTCCTCATTGCAACTTTTGCTTTCCCACTAACAATCACAAAATACTCTAAAGTTTTTTTATGATAGTGGTTCCCCCTGACACTTCCTTGTTCAGAATATAGCAAGTATGCCTCTTCGATTTGATCATTTTCCTTAAGTTGGCTTTTCATTAAGATTTTTTTTAGACTTCCACGCTTATCCTCAAAAGGTTGAACAGAAATCAATTCAAACCCTTTCTGCATAATAACAGCTCCTTCTCACCAATTACAGGTTTACTTATCTCCCTGTTCCTATAAATTGATCTTTATTTCTCGTATACCAATCAATGGTTCTTTCTATACCATTAAGGTGGCTTATCTTAGGTTCCCAATTTAAAAGGTTCTTAATTTTTGTGGTATCAGGCTGTTGGCTCCATACCTCATTTTCCCTATATGATAGTGCACCATAATTTGGCTTTTTATTTAGACCCATTTCCTTGTAAATCATGTCAACATAGTACTTTAGCTTATATATACTACCACTGCCGATATTGAATATTTCGTTTTTAATTGTTTCGTTTTGAGCAGCTAAAACAAATCCATCAACAATATTTTCTATATAACAATAATCCCGGTATTGTTCACAAGGGGTTAAATTAACTTCTTTGTCTTCTAAAATAGATAAAATAATATAGGGAAAGAATTTATGGCTTCCCTCTTTCTCACCAAATACACCAAATGGTCTTAGGGTTACAATATCTATGTTATTCTCTGAAGCAATTTGGTGGGCAATGATTGCAGCCGAAGCTTTTGTACTTCCGTATATACTGTCGGGCTCTAAATGTGAGTTCTCCCCGATAATTTCCTTTTTATCGCCGTACTCCATACAAGTTCCTACATTAATAAATTTCTTGCACCCTAAATCTTTTAGCGGATTTAACATATTCATTGTCCCAATAACATTTGTGTTAACTGCAGTGAAATAATCCTTTTGTCTAGAATCTACACCATACGCACCAACATGAAAAATATAATCTGGCTTAATCTGCTTTATGCAATTGTCAACTGATACGGAATCTCTCAAATCAATCCGATGGATATCAATATCCTTTTTTAATTCTTCAATTCTCCATAAGTCGGACGATTCCCTTACAAAAACTGACACTTGCGCTTGTTCTTCTACCATTTTTCGGGTCACGTGAGAACCGATGAAACCATTTGCTCCGGTAATTAGAACCTTTTGATTATTAAAATAATTAACCTCCGCCATAATCTCCTCCATATGTTAAACCATTTTTTCTAATTATCCATGCACTTCTCGGAAAACATTGTATAGACGCTTACAAGTTACAGATAAAGGACTGTAACCCTACTAGAAAAATTGTTAGGCTACTGTTAACCTGTTCTTTAAATGAAAAGTTGGATGGCAAACTTCTTTAGTTTGTAATGCTACGTTTATGGTGTATTGTTATTTTTTAGGATTAGCAGTTCTACCGGGGCTCTCCATGACTTTTACACCTGAAAACAGTTGTGGCCATTGTTCTAAATACCTTTGATCTAACCAACGATCTTCTTCTACTTTATTAAAACACCAATTAATACAATCTTTCTTCCATTTGTACAGACATTCTAGTGAGGTGTCATCCCTGTTAAATCCAATAAGTCCAGCGTCATACACACCGTACTTTTTTTCTTCTTCAGTGGAAACAGATCGCTTGAAAATTAAGAGAGAGGTATCTTGTTTCAGTTCATCAATTAAGTTATTAAAATCTGGGGAAAAGGTCATATCAACATCGGTATAAACCATAGAATCTACATGAAAATTGTTTTTAAATATATATGAAATAAATGATGGTTTTAATGTTCGCAAGTATTCATCCGGATTTCGAGTGTCTTTGATGCTTAATAACTCTTTGCCCTCAAGATTTTTCAAATTAATAAGAATGGCATGATCTAAATTCATTTTTTTTATCAAGGAATAGGCCATCTCATCTGTACAGCAAATCCAAAGTTGAAAATTCGGAGTGTGTTTCATTAGGGAGTTATAAAGCGCTAAGCCTTGCTCTAAGCAGTCTTTGTTTATTATTGTACAAAGGTTAACTTTTTCGTTTTCAGCGGACAAATTTACTTTAAAGTTAAAATAATTTCTTATATGGGAATCCTTAATGTTTCGTTCTGGGGTAAAGTTGCTGTCAACTGTTTTGATTTTATCCGTTATTTCTTTTGAGGCATGTAAATAGGGAAGGTAAATATCCTTAATGACGACATCTCTACAATTCATTACATAATTACAAATATCAAAGACATTACCATCATAATATTTAAAACCATAAAAATGGAAAAACACTAATTTTTCATTATTAATAAAGATATCATTGTCCGTCTTCTTAACTGTACCTTCTTTTAATCTGTAATTTATTATATACGGAGTAAGATTTACTCCTATATTTTCTAATATGCCAACATTTTGAAACCTGTCAGGCCAATCATTTGCATATACTTGGTCGCTCCAAAGGCCTTTTTCCCACCTATCAAAACACCATTCTATCAACTTCTGTCTAAACCAGTGGAGGCATTCCATCGAATGTTCATCTCTTTTAAAACCCATAAAACCCGTATTGTAGATGCCGTTCGTTTCACCTAATATACTATGTTCATCAAGCCATTTTTCAGATGTCAGCATAACAGAGAACTTTCCCCATTCAGTGAATATAGATTCTGGATCTGAGAAAAAGTATGTGTCCCCGTCTAGCCATATAATATGATCTATTTTTACAAAATTTTTAAATAGATATAGACATACTGACGCTTTAGATGTCCAAATATATTCCTTAACGTTCCGAGAGCTTTTTACCGAAAGTAATTCGCTATCTTCATTTTCGATGTTTTCCATACTTATTATCGTTGCATGAGCTAGGTTCATTTTCTCAAATAATTTCTTTGCTTCATCATGAAGGCAAATCATAAAAAATTGAAAATCTTTATCATGCTGTTCGATTGAGTTGTATAACAATAAACCTTTATAGGCGTATTCCTTGCTAAACGTTGAGCAGTAATAATGTTTCACCTGTTCAAACTCCTCTCAAATCAATCTTTAGCTGCGGCAGCTTAGCGTATCTCAAACTCGTTAACTAATTGTAAATATAACGATAATCGAAAACATTCTTTTTCTTTATCGATTCTTTATTTTTAATAAATTCATCCCAGGATGTTAAAATAACAACATGATTTACTCTCGACAGAAGTGCTTTCAAGGTAGGAGAATATTCAATAGGAAGACCATACACCTCTTTAAACTCTTCGTTTGCCATTGGATCATACGCAATGATGTTTTTGTATCCTTTTTGCAGCAATCCTTGAATGATTGCTTTTGACGGTGTATCCCTAATGTCATTTGAATTTGGCTTAAATGCTAACCCCAAGATTCCTATATTCTCATTTACGTCTACTTTTTTAGCTACATCACTGACAACAAATTCTTTAATGGTTTCATTTACTTTTAGGGCACTTTTTAATAGTTCTGGAGTGTAGGAGTTCTTTAAGGACTGACTAACTAAAGCCATCGTATCTTTAGGCAGGCAGTAGCCGCCAAAACCACAACCAGGGAAAACATAAGAAGTCATATTTGCTGGAGCGCCAATCCATCTTCTATCGAGATGCAAAACTTGAAATGCTTTTTTTATATCAATATTTCCGATGGACTTTGCGATTAGTGACTGTTCATTTGCAAAACTGATAAGAGTTGCCAGCATCGTGTTAGATAAATATTTAATAAATTCAGCAGTATTCAAAGTAACCCTATATATCGGGGCATTAAAGGCTTGATAAATGGTTTCGACTACTTGCCCGCTTTTTTCTTCTTCCTGACCGATAACAACCCGATCTGGATTCATAAAATCTTCCCAAGCATATCCTTCTCTTAAAAATTCGGGATTATTTGCTAATCCAATATCAACGCCAACCTTAAAACCTAAACTTTCAATATATGTTTTAATCCTTTCACTTGTTGTAGATGGTGGAATAGTCGATTTAAGTACTAACACTTTAAATTCAGGCTTTTTTATATAGCCAACCACACTTTTAATGGCATTTAAGATATAACCTAAATCTGCACTACCATCCGTTTTGCTCGGAGTTCCTACACAAAGAAAGATAACTTCACTGTTGTTTACAGCTTCCTGTAAATCATCCGTAATCGTAAAACCTTTGTTTAGGTGCTTATTTAATTTTTCATTTAGAAAGGGTTCATAAAAGGGAATCATCCCCTTACTTAACTGCTCTTTCTTTTTTTGATCAATATCACAACCGTAAACATGATAACCTTTTTCGCTAAATCCTAAAGCTGTTGTCAATCCCACAAATCCAAGACCAATCACGGTAATCAATGAATTTCACCCTCTTCCTTCAAAAAGGTTAGAAAGCGTTGCACACCTTCAACGATTGAAATAGAAGGGGAATAATTTAAAAGTTTTCTAGCCTTTGAAATATCCGGGCATCTTCTCATTGGATTATCTGTTAAATAGCTTTTTTCTTCCGATTCTCTAAATTCAATAGTTTGATTAAAATCAAAAATTGCTGAACCCGTATCTTTATAAATTTTAGCTAATTCGCTAATTGAGATTTCAGGTTGGTCTATTCCTATATTAAAGTAGTCAAATGGTTCATATAGTAGAGCCTTTATATAACCAGTGATAGCATCTGTCACATAACAAAATGTTCGAGTTGGTTTTCCATCAGAATGCATAATTAGTTTTTTATTCTCAATAATTGCTTTTGCAAAATCAGATGGTACCCTCTTATCATTTAGTCTCATTCCTGGCCCATAATTGTTAAATGGTCTAACAATAGAAATTGGTACTCCAAATTTCTCGGCATATAAATAACATAGGGTCTCACCGAATCGTTTTGCTTCATCATAGCAGGCACGTGGTCCAATCATAGCCACATTTCCTCTATACTCCTCCGAAGTCGGAATGAAATCCGGAAATGGATCACCATAAACCTCACTGCTAGAGAAAAACAAAAACCCCTTAATGTTTTTATCCTTATAAAAATCTAACAAAGCTCTTAACCCTAATACATTAGCATCAACGGTTTCAAGCGGATATTTTCTATAAAAGGTTGGCGAGGCAATTGAAGCCATATGGATAATAAAATCAACATCATTAATTTTCTCAGTATCAAATAATGAAAATTGAGTTATATCAAAAGTGTAAAGTTCAACCTTTGGGTTTAAATTGCTTAAGTCCGTAATCCATTTAGGTTTACCGAGTTTAAAATTATCAATACCAATAATCCTCTTTATACCAAGCCGTACTGCATGCTCAGATAAAAATGACATAAAATAATAGCCTAAGAATCCGGCGCAGCCCGTTATTAGTATCGATGAATCCTTAAGTTTTTTTATTTCATACTGTTCAAGATTGTTATATACATATTGAAGATCCGAATGATAAATTGTATTGTTTTTTAATATTTCCATTTTATCCACCCCCACATTCATTCTATTTACAAAAATAATTACATCAGATCCATTTGCATCCAATAAGAACTTATCTTTTAATTATTTTTATCCCATATTTTCCAGGGGGCTTTATTGGACTCCCACATTTCTTGTAAATATCTCTTATCCCGTAAAGTATCCATTGGATGCCAAAAACCATTATGTTTAAATGCCATTAATTGACCAGCCTTAGCAAGATTTTCTAATGGTTCTTTTTCAAATATCGTTTGTTCGCCGTTGTTCAGATAAGTAAAAACTTCTGGCTCCAAAACAAAAAAGCCAGCATTTATCCAACCGCTATCCCCTTGTATTTTCTCTTGAAACTTTTCTACTTTTTGATCAGAGGACAAGGACAAAACTCCAAACCTACCTTCAGGCTGTGTGGTTGTTAATGTAGCCAGCTTTCCATGAGAGCGATGAAATTCTACTAATTCTTTAATATTTACATCACTAACACCGTCACCATATGTCAACATAAACGGCTCATCCCCAACATATTCCTGCACTCTTTTGATCCGACCACCCGTCATTGTGTTTAAACCTGTATCAACTAAGGTAACCTTCCATGGTTCAACGGAATGATGGTGGATAATACATTCATTCCCTTTTTTGAAATCAAAGGTTAAATCGGAATTATTCGGGAAATAATTAGAGAAGTACTCTTTGATAATATGACTCTTATACCCTAAACAGATAATAAAGTCGTTAAAACCATAGCTAGAGTAAAGTTTCATAATATGCCATAAGATTGGCTTATCACCTATCTCTATCATAGGTTTCGGTTTTAAATGAGTTTCTTCACTTATTCTTGTGCCAAACCCACCCGCTAAAATTAAGATCTTCACAGCTTCTCTCCTTTTTTGACATCAGCATCTGTGTAGGAACTTGTAATATTCTGCTATCAGCCAAATTTCTCATAGTATAGTCTTTATGTTTTACAAGTACGGCCATAGAGCCTTTCAACTTTTCCATTTAATAACATATTCCCTTCTTTTAAAATTGTGTAGGCTTAATCAGCACTTCAAAATCACATTTAAGAAAAAAAATTTATAAGCTTCGCTATTATTACTTTGGCTCAGTTAAAATAGAATGTTGATTTCCGTTCCAGTCACTCGCGCACCTTAGGGGCAGGCGGTGAGCCTCCTCGGCGCTTAAGCGGCTGTGGGTTCTCACCTGTCCCGCTGCTCCCGCAGGAGTCTTCGTGCCTTCCACTCCAATCAACATTGTTCAAAAAATCGTTAGAGACAAAATTGGTCAAAACGACTTTTTAAATCATTAATAATTTCCAACGGTTGTTTGTTCGTTATGTCATAGAGATAGTTTTTGTTTGGAGAAAATTTTTCGAGTTTGTCTAATAAATATATAGAGCCTTCTATTAAATAACCATCTCCTCTTTTATTTAACCGACTGATAAGTATATCTTCATCTGCCCGTAATACTACATAATGAATTTTCACATTCAATTCCACAATGTTTTTGTAAAACCACTCCAATTCACTTTCAACAACATAATCGATTATTACATTAATATTGTTTTCAATGAAATTCTGCGTTAAGGAAAGAATGTTTTTCCAAATTATTGACAATTGTTCTTCCCACGGTGGTTGCTCTTTTTCTCCGAACATTAATTTGATTTGGTCACCTTCTATTAATGCAACTTGTTCCATGTCCTGGGCAAGTGCCTTTGTAACTGTAGTTTTACCAACTCCATATGGACCGGAAATGATGTATATTGAACTATTGGCCCTCTGATTCATATTAAGTTTCCTTTCTAGAGATGGATAAAATATTCCTCCTCTTTTTCTATAAAGAATATGCGAATACCTATTTTCTTGTGATTATAAAATTGAAGACTAGCATTTAGTGAAGAAATTCGTAAAATTGAACGGGAAGAATACGAGCAATTAATGAGGCAATTAAGCAATTAAAACTTAAGTTGAGGGACAGAAATGATTTTCTTTTAGGAATGACTAAGAGAGGTTTTAGTTTTCAATTCTTAAATAAATGTAAAAAAAGCATGAATAAACATCATTCATGCTTTTTTGTGTGATATTTTTTATAAGTTTGGCTCTGTTAAACTAGAATGTTGATTTCCGTTCCAGGCGCTTCGCTTTCCGCGGGGCGGGCGGTGAGCCTCCTCGGCGCTAAAGCGCCTGCGGGGAAGTTTAAATAATTCGTGTTGTAACGATGCCATCGATTCTATTGATTTTTTCGACTAAACCAGAGATGATATCGCTGTTTATTTGGTTGTCAATGTCAACCATCGTATAAGCGTATCCTCCTCTGCTTCTGTTAATCATGTCAGCGATGTTTAGATTATAGCTTGATATAGCCGATGTGATCTGCCCCACCATGTTTGGAACATTTTGATGGAATACTGCCACACGTCGCTGCCCTGTATAAGGTATGGAAGCGTTTGGAAAATTCACTGAGTTTTTGATATTTCCTGTATTTAGGAATTCCTTCACTTGCCAAGCCGCCATAATCGCACAGTTTTCCTCTGATTCTTGGGTTGAGGCACCAAGATGTGGGATTGGTACGGTATTTTTCATTTTCAATATATTTTCATTTGGAAAGTCTGTAATGTACTTACCAACTTTTCCACTTTCGAGGGCAGCTTCCATATCCGTTTCATTCACTAACTCACCACGTGAAAAATTCAAAATATGAACGCCCTGCTTCATGATACTGAATGTTTCTTGGTTAAACATTCCTTTAGTATCATCAGTTAGCGGAACGTGTACAGTAATATAATCAGAGTTTGCAAACAATTGTTCAATCGTCATAGCACGTTGGACATTACGAGACAAGTTCCAAGCTGTATCGACAGAGATGAATGGGTCAAATCCGATTACATCCATGTCTAAATCGAGCGCATCATTTGCTACAAGGGCACCGATTGCCCCTAAACCTATCACTCCGAGAGTTTTTCCTTTAATTTCTTTTCCAACGAATTGTTTTTTTCCTGCTTCTACTAGCTTTGGTACATCTACCCCTTCACCTACTAACGTCTTTGTCCAAGCTACACCATCAAAAAGGTTACGGGATGAAGCCATTAATAAGGTAAGGACCAATTCTTTTACGGCGTTAGCATTTGCCCCAGGGGTATTAAAAACAACAATTCCTTCCTCTGTACATTTTTCGACAGGGATATTATTTACACCCGCACCTGCACGTGCGATAGCTTTTAGATTATTGCCAAATTCCATTGTATGCATATTAAAACTGCGAACCATAATGGCATCAGGATTTTCACTATCATTGTTAATCGTAAAAAGATCCTTATTAAATACATTTAACCCGCTTTCTGCAATATTATTTAACGTTTTAATTGTTTTCACTTTGTCTATATTTGGTGTACTCATTTTTTTATCCCCTTTCATATTCCTTTTCTAGTTTACTTAAGTATAACAGGACAATCTTGTATCTTAGCATGTTTCTTAAATTTTTATGTAAACTTTCATTTCCCTATTTTCACCAAAAAGAAAGCCTTATCCAACCGGAATTAGGCTTTCTTAGATTTTTTTTGAATGGCTCTGTTAAATTAGAATGTTGATTTCCGTTACAGGCACTCGCTTTCCGCGGGGCGGGCGGTGAGCCTCCTCGGCGCTAAAGCGCCTGCGGGGTCTCACCTGTTCCGCTGCTCCCGCAGGAGTCTTCGTGCCTTCCACTCCAATCAACATTGTGCAAAAATCAACATTGCGCTTTAAAACAGCCTTTTGAATAAACTGATCAATCTATAAGTCTACCTAAACGATCATAAGCATCATTTAAAGCACCTTACTTAAGAATAACTTGGTTCGTTCATGTTGAGGGTTACCGAATAACTCATTTGGCTCATTTTCTTCAACGATATAGCCACCATCCATGAAAATCACTCGGTCTCCAACTTCTCTTGCAAAGCCCATTTCATGGGTAACGACAACCATTGTCATCCCCTCTTTTGCAAGCTGTTTCATAACCTCTAAAACATCTCCGACCATTTCAGGGTCAAGTGCAGAAGTCGGCTCGTCAAACAGCATAATTTTCGGATTCATGGCGAGAGCTCTGGCTATGGCCACCCGTTGTTGTTGACCTCCAGATAGTTCTCCAGGATAACTATCTGCTTTTTCCCTTAGCCCTACTTTATCAAGTAATTCAAAGGCAACTTTTTCAGCTTGCTCTTTATGGGTTGAGCGAATTTTAATAAGCCCCAATGTGATGTTTTCTAATACCGTTTTATGAGGGAATAAATTAAATTGTTGAAAAACCATCCCAACTTCTTGTCTCACTTTATTTATATTAACTTTTGGGTCCGTAATATCATTTCCATCGATAATTACCTCACCACCCGTAATATCCTCCAGGCGATTTAAGCAGCGAAGAAAAGTACTCTTTCCTGAACCTGAGGGTCCTATGACACAAATAACTTCTTTTTCTTGAACTTCTGCATTTATATCTTTTAAAACTTCTAGATTTCCAAATGATTTTCTCAGGTTTTTTACTGTTATGATGCTCATCTAAGCTGAAACCTCCTTTCAACGAAACTAGCAAGCATGGTCAACAGATAAATGACAATAAAGTAAATAACACCAACGGCCAGCCAAATCTTAAAAGCTTCAAATGTGGCGGAAGCTTGAATCTGTCCTTGCTGTGTTAAATCTGCTATGCCAATGACGGATAGAAGTGAAGTATCTTTCAAGCTAATAATGGATTGATTCGTAATGGTAGGAAGCATTCTTCTAAATGCCTGTGGAAGTATGATAAAACGCATTGTTTGTCCACTTGTAAATCCGATTGATCTTGCAGCTTCAGTCTGGCCTTTATCAATAGATTGAATACCCGCTCTTATGATTTCGGAAAAATATGCACCTGCATTGATTGCAACTGTAACGATTCCAGCTGTCGTATTATCAAGTGAAATCAAATTTAACGAATTTAGACCGAAATAAATAAAAAATAATTGCACAATAAAAGGTGTTCCTCGAATTGCATCTACATAGACTTTTGCGATCCAATTCAAGATCTTTAGTGGGGCAAGTCGCAACAAGGCAACCATTAAACCAATTACAAAACCTAGTATTATAGCAATCACAAAGATATAAAGTGTCACTTGAAGCCCTTCTAATAATATTGGCAATGCTGCAACAATTATATCCACTCGCTTCATTCCCTTCCAAAAAGAAGGCGCGCACGATGCGCGCCTTTGTCTGTATTTATTCTTATATTATTCACCAAGGTAAGTTTTTAAAATCTCATCATACGTTCCATCTTTTTTAAGTTCTGCAAAACCTTTATTAATTTTTTTCAGTAAATCTTGGTTTTTCCCTTTTAAAACTGCAATTCCGTATTGGTCTCCATTTAGACGATCACCCACGATTTTTAATCCAAGCTCTTGTTGGGCAATTGCATAGGAGATAACAGGATAATCTTCAATAAGTGCATCTGCATTTCCATTAGATACTTCTTGGAACATGGCAGGACTATCGTTAAATTGGACGACGGTAATCCCTAATTTTGAAGCATTATCTGTTGCGTATTTAGCACCTGTTGTCCCTTTTTTAACTGCAACTTTTTTTCCATTAAGGTCAGAAACAGATTTAATACTTGAATTATCATTTTTTACAACAACAGTTAATCCTGCATCAAAATACGGTGTTGAGAAATCTACTACCTTTTTTCTATCATCTGTAATACTCATACCAGCAATCGCTACATCAAGCTGATTAGCTTGCATGGCTGGGATAATTCCACCAAAATCCATCGGAGAAAGTTCGATTTTGAAGCCTTGATTTTTCGCAATAGCATTGATTAATTCAATATCGATTCCCTTATACTCGTTTCCTTCTTTAAATTCGAATGGTGGATAAGTTACATCTACGCCCACCTTATAAACCTTTTCTTTTTCGGCTTTTTTATCTGGTGTTTTATCAGTTCCACATGCAGAGATAAAAAGAGCAAGAATCAATAACATACTGAATAAACCAAATTTTTTCAATAAAATCACTCCGTTTTTTAGAATATTGGTATAACACTGATAATTAAAATACTTTTTTATAATATATCACATCAAACTAAGAATTTAATAGTATTAGTTTTTGGAATATAATTACTCTTGTGAACCTATTGGTAATATGATTATTACCTTATTTGATAAAAATCTTATTATTTAAAATGAATTTTAATTAAAATATTAATTATTTTTTCAGTATTTAATTATGACAAATTCGGCAAATTTATTATTTTAAAATAAAAATAGTATGCCACTGCTTTGGTATATTCCTATGTACTATTATCTAACAGAAATGTACTGATTCTTAGTGATTCATTAAATAATTAATAGGAAAAAGAGAAAATGTATTGTAAAATAAGTAAACATTTAGATAATTGAGGGGTGTTAAGTTTGTACGGAATTATTAATTTTGAAGTTTTTTTAGTAACGGCCATTCTGCTCAATTTAACTCCTGGTACGGATACCATGTATATAGTCAGTAGAAGTATTTCTCAAGGTAGAGCAGCTGGGATCTATTCTGCATTAGGCATTTCAGCAGGAGTAGTTGTCCATACTTTACTTGCCGCCTTTGGATTATCCGTTATTTTAATGCAATCAGCATTCTTGTTTAATTTAATCAAAATTATTGGGGCTATTTATTTAGCTTATTTAGGTTTTAAAATGTTAATAACCAAAAAGACAATAAATGAGCAAAAAGACTTACCGAAGCAGAGTAATAAAAAAATATTCCTGCAAGGTATGCTAACGAATGTGACTAATCCAAAAGTTGCCTTGTTTTTCATAGCTTTCCTGCCCCAATTTATTCATACTAGCCCTGGGGTTTCAAGTCCGATTCCTTTTATTTTACTAGGATTGACTTTCACTTTAACAGGGGGCACTTGGTGTTTAATTACAGCCTTCTTTTCCTCAATGGCGACAAATAAATTAAGAAGCAATGCGAAAGTTGGAAATGTGTTGAATAGATTAACAGGAATTGTTTTTATTGCCATGGGCATTAAATTACTTAACACTAAAGTTCACTAATTGCTCGGCAAGTTCCGACAGTGACAAAAGGAGCCCAATCGTTGGATTGGACTCCTTTTTAAATATATATGTCTAAGATATTTATTCCTGCTTTGTTTAAATAATACGAGCTGTAACAACGCCTGTTATTTGGCTGATTTTTTCCTCTAAACCAGGGATGATATCACCGTTTGCTTTATCTTCAATGTGAACCATTGTGTAAGCATATCCACCGCGGCTTCTGTTAATCATGTCAGCAATGTTCAAATTATAGCTTGAAATAACAGATGTGATCTGACCCACCATGTTTGGAACGTTTTTGTGGAAAGCTGCCACTCGTAGTTGTCCTGTATAAGGAAGGTTAGCGTTTGGAAAATTCACTGAGTTTTTGATATTTCCTGTATTTAGAAACTCCTGCACTTGACGAGCAGCCATAATGGCACAGTTTTCTTCTGATTCAGCAGTAGAGGCACCAAGATGTGGAACTGGGATGGTATTTTTCATTTTCAATACATTTTCATTCGGGAAGTCTGTAATATACTTACCAACTTTTCCACTTTCGAGTGCAGCTTCCATATCTGCTTCATTCACTAGCTCGCCTCGTGAAAAATTTAAAATATGAACGTCTGGCTTCATGATGCTGAATGTTTCTTGATTAAACATTCCCTTTGTGTCATCAGTTAGCGGAACATGTACTGTGATATAATCGGAGTTTGCAAACAATTGTTCAATCGTCATCGCACGTTGTACATTGCGTGCTAAATTCCAGGCAGTATCTACAGAGATGAACGGATCAAAACCAATTACATCCATATCTAAATCAAGGGCATCATTTGCAACAAGAGCACCAATCGCTCCTAAACCTATTATACCAAGAGTTTTCCCCTTAATTTCTTTTCCTACAAATTGTTTCTTTCCTGCTTCTACAAGCTTAGGAACCTCTGCACCTTCGCCCACTAATGTCTTTGTCCATGCTACACCATCAAAAAGGTTACGTGATGAAGCAATTAATACAGTAAGAATCATTTCCTTTACAGCATTAGCATTTGCACCAGGCGTATTAAAAACAACAATTCCTTCTTCCGTACATCTTTCAACAGGAATATTATTGACACCGGCACCAGCACGTGCGATTGCTTTTAGATTACTTCCAAACTCCATTTCATGCATGTTATAGCTGCGAACAACAATCGCATCAGGATTTTCACTATTATTATCAATCGTATAGGTATCTTTATTGAAAACATTTAACCCATTCTCAGCAATACTGTTTAATGTTTTGATTGTTTTTACCTTGTCTATAGTTATTGCGCTCATTTTATTGTTATCCCCTTTTTGTTTTTACTTAATTTCAAATCGTTTGTTATTTTTAATATTCTAATATTTTTTATTGGATATATCAACTTTTACTTCCTTCCCCCCTTAATAAGCAGAAAGAGGTAAAGGATATTAAATCCCTTACCTCTGCCCAGGCGAACGGCTACGTCACTATGTGCTCCCTCACGGTTATCCGCGTTTCGCCAGTTACACATAGACTTTTCATTTGTTTTATTTTATCTGATTCTTCACTAAACTTCAACCTTTATTATTTTTACTTTTAAAATTTTTCTCGTTCCCTAGCCAATTAGGACACCGCCGCAGTTAAATATGACTCGTTGACATAGGATTCAAACTCGGTAGCTGACAAAGGTCGGCTGTAATAATACCCTTGCCCTAAAACACAGTCTATTTCTTTTAAAAATTTTACTTGTTCCTTCGTTTCAATTCCTTCAGCTATGACCTCATATTGTAGGTTTTTTCCCATGCTCATGATCGTTTTAACTAAAGGACCCTCTGGGTTATCGATCAATTCATCAATAAATGCCTTATCTATCTTTAAACAATCAATTGGCAAATGCTTTAAGTAAGCTAGAGATGAATACCCAGTTCCAAAATCATCAATCGCTATTTTCACTCCCAAATCCTTCAGCCTCATTAAAATTGGGATCATGATTTCAATATCTTGAAGCACACTTTCCGTTAGTTCAATTTTTAACAAATGAGGGTCTAACCCCGTTTCACTGAGGATTCCCACCACCTTACTGGTAAACAGCGGATCCTTAAATTGTTTTGCTGATACATTAACAGAAATAAAGATATTCGTTAAACCAGCTTCCTGCCATTCTTTCATTTGTTGACAAGCTGTTTTCATCACCCAGGTACCAATAGGCTCAATTAATCCTGTATCTTCAGCTAAAGGAATGAATTCAAGCGGCGATATCATTCCTAATTCAGGATGATTCCAGCGAATAAGAGCTTCCGTTCCAACGACACCACCAGAACCCAATTCCACCAATGGCTGATAATACAGCAAAAATTGTTCTTGTTGAATCGCCCTTCTTAATTGTGATTCTAACTCTATTCTTCTTGTCTGTTTTTGTTGTAGCGTTACGCTAAAGATCTTAAATTGATTTTTCCCCTCCTCTTTTGCTAAATACATGGCGGTGTCGGCATTCTTCATCAATACATCAACATCATTGCCATGATCAGGATAGATGCTAATACCTATGCTTGCGGTTGAATATACTTCATTTCCTTTTATGAAAAAGGGCTTTGAGAATTCATGAATGATTTTTTCAGCAACCAAAATCGATTTTTGTTGATTAGTATCTGGTAAGAGGATGGTAAATTCATCTCCAGACATCCTTGAAATCATCGCTTTCCCGCCCAGAGTCGAACAAAATCGATCGGCAATTTGTTGTAATAACAAATTACCTCCATGATGCCCCAAGCGATCATTAATATTTTTGAAACGATCCATATCGATAAACAGAATTGAGAACTTCCCTTCCCTATGCTGCATTAAGTCTATTTCTAGTTGAACTCGTTTATGAAATAAGCTATTATTCGCCAGCTTTGTTAGTGCGTCAAAATGAACTAATTCCTCAATTTTTAAAAATAAACCTTGTATGTAATTTCCTCTTTTAGTAGAACCTGTGCCTGTTTGATTAGTTGATTCTGAGCCTGCCAGCCTGTATAATTTTTCAATCATTCTCCTATTCTCAATCGTGCTGAAAACTTGTTTGAATAGCAAAAGTAACATAATCAAATAAATTCCAATTTGGAGCACATCTAACTTTCCTTGATGATAGACCAGGGAAACAATGAGAAATAGACCAGAACTGATATAGGTGATGTAAAACCCTTTATTCTCCGGTGAACCTATTTTCATACGAGACTCCCTTTGTATCCATTGGAATTCCCGTGATAAAAGTGCTGATAATCCCATTAACAATTGCGCCATTGGCCATAATAGATTAACGTAGTTTCCATTCGTATATTTTTCATAATAGGATTGATAATTATAGAAGGCATCCGCCATTATTTGGATTAATAGCGGTAAGGAAATCATATAGAATACTTTTCTAACTGCGGGATTGAAGGAACTATACAATAAACAAATGATAGCAAAAAATAAACTGGCGTCTAATAGGATATACCCTGTCGAGATTGAGGATGATAAAACAGAAAGTTCTCGCGGATAATTTAAAATCGGGTGAATAATAAAAGACCAACA
The DNA here is from genome assembly GCF_000242895.2 of Bacillus sp. 1NLA3E. Taxonomy (NCBI): domain Bacteria; kingdom Bacillati; phylum Bacillota; class Bacilli; order Caryophanales; family Bacillaceae; genus Bacillus; species Bacillus sp. 1NLA3E. Next base: position 1,952,587 of record NC_021171.1, on the reverse strand, counting down.
GATGCTAAAGCCAACAATCATTAAAATAACGACATGAAATAAGAATGCAATCATTGGAATGGTATCTTTCATCACCTTCATGACATAAAAAAGGGCAATTAAGTTCATGACATACCCTATTAATCTAATCAAATCACCCAAATTCCCATATGGAATCGTTTGAAATGTGATTTGGTAAATTGTCCAGTAAAGTTGTGCAACTAAAAGACAAAATCCACATAATCCTAACCATAACCAAATATACCTTTGTTTGCCGGTAATTTTCCTGAAAGAGGATATCAGCCAAGTTGTGCTAATCGCGTAGGCTATACTCGAAAATACACATGTTCCTATCAAAGATACGATAGGATGCCCCTTCCAATAATAAAGAAATATGCTAAAGGTGACAAAATAGATCAAGATAAATAGTTTTCTTTTCAAGTTAGTAGTATTCATCTTTTTTGTCCTTTCTTTGGGACATTCATCTGGATGGTTATTTTACGACTTAGACCCGGAGCTTTACGCGAGAATCTTTCGACTAGTTTGCCTTTTCGGATATTATTACTTTAAATATAATTCTGACAGAGGGTAATTCCTATTAAATAAATCACTATTCAGACACTTTTTGTTCATTTTTATGTTTTAAAAACAACATATTATTTGATCACCCTATAATTTTTTTCTAAATACTTGAGCATAATAAAAACGATAATATTTGAAAGTGAGATGGGAAAGAATGTCCAATCAAGGCAGACAAAATAAGGATCAAACCAGAGAGCAAATTGAGAAACAGGATAAAAGAAACGATGTTGAATTAGGTAATGATTTTCAAATTGGAAACACTAGTTCACAAAGTCAGAAAAAAAGCGGACGCCAAGTTAATAAAAAATAACTTCGAGCCTGTCACGTGTCAGGTTTTCGAGTACAAAACTGTAAATAATAAACCAAGTAGTAGCCCAATTTATATAAATTGGACTACTACTTTTTTTGACTTGACGGGGTCTAAGGGTATATAGCATAGGAATTTGCACCTGATTAATGGATATTTATGTTAATAAAGATAGCATATATTCTGAAAGTCGAGCATACATTCTGAAAGTCGAGCATATATCCTGAAAGTCGAGCATACATCCTGAAAAGTTGAGCATATATATCGAAAAGTCGAGCATATATCCTGAAAAGTTGAGCATATATCTCGAAAAGTCGAGCATATATCTCGAAAAGTCGATTAGAACACCGCAAAAGATGAGTGAATTTCCCCATATTCGAGAATACATCCACATTAAGATGACTTTTATTCAAATAACGGGGTCAAATGTTGAATAATGTAATAAAAATGAAGCAAAAGTTCAGATTTTTTTCAGTATCGTCTATTGTGTTAATTAGTTTTTTTATTCAGCTGCAAATTCTAATTCGATTTCAGTCACTAATTGTAATTTTGCACTTCAAAATCGAAAGCAAAGAAGCCATTCTCTTCCTGTGAGAATGGCTTCATTTTTATTGACCTACAAAGAAAATTGCATGAGGCTAGCTACTACTTGGATTCCTGTTAGGATAATTCCAATAATAAAACCACAAACTGCTCCGTTCACACGGATCCACTGCAAATCTTTACCAATGTTATTTTCCATCATATCAATCAAGGTTTCATCGTCCAGCTTATCTAAATTCTCCTGAACGAGATTGCCTATCTGTGAATGGTTATTTTCAATAAGGTTAACGATTTGGTTTTGAATCCAGTTATCAATATTAGTATTTCTTTCTTTTATTTTGCCTAAGGTATGATTAATTAAGGGAATTAGATAGATATCCATAAAACTTTGAGTTTCAATTAGTTCTAATACATTCTTTTGAATGTGTATCAGCATGTTTGTAATGGTTTCATCAGGCTCCCAGTTCTCCAGAAGTTGATTTTTCCATTTTTCAATACCCTCTAATAGCTCCGAGTTTTCATTAATGCCTTGTATTTCTTTTCGAATATATAAGATTAAAGCTGCTCTGTTCTGATCATTACTATCCTGCAAACTATGGATGCCGCTTAATAATAGTTTTTTCACTATATTTCCAAGTTTTTCCTCACTGAGTATATTTTTAATGGAATTAAGGGCAAATTGAAGGATCCCATCTAATTCAATTTTGTTGAGTAAATTCATGGAAACTGTACCTAAGCGTTGACTTGTTTGTTCTTGTTTAAGCCAGGTCTCAGCTTTTTTCAAAATATGATCCAAAACCCTTTGATCAAATTGTTCTTTAAGTAATTGTGTACTTAGTAGTTGGAGAAATTTACTCATATCAATTTTTGAAAGAGCAGAAGTAATTTGTTTTTTTACAAATGGAGAAATTTTTTCAACATCGATATTACAAATTATTTCTTTTATCATCTTTATCAGACCGTTTCTAAACGGTTCAGTATGTATCTCTTGTTCTATCCTTGTCACTAGCTTATCTGAAAAATGAACTTGTTTTACTTTCCCCTGAATACTTTCCTTAGAAAGCCAATCATTTTTTATGGTCGAAACAAGCCCATTTGTCATTCTTTTTCGGTTATTTGCTAGTAGAGAAGTATGAGGGATTGGTAATCCTAATGGATGGCGAAAAAGTGCGGTAACCGCAAACCAATCAGCAAGTCCACCTACTAGCCCTGCCTCAAACCCACCCTGTAATAAATTTACCCAAAATGAACCTTGAAATGGGATGGTTGCAATAAAACCTATCCCCATGATAATTAATGAATACCTAGCTATTTTTTTTGACTCTCTCGTTTTTGTTGACATTATATTCCCTCATCCTAAAATGTAATTCAAAACCAATAAGCTAACGATGAGCAAAAGTTTACATTCACTCATGATAGGCATTTTCAACTAATATAATAGCAACTTATCTTTCGATTATCTAGTTTGTATATCGGTAATGAAAATAATACTGCTTTCCTCATAAAAAATTCATTAACAGTAAAGTCGCGCTTACGATTGGTGTTACGACAATTCCATAGCGCAAGAATACTTGAGGGAGTTTACTCGTTAATTTTGCTCCAACGTACGTCCCAAACATTGTGCTAATCGCTACTTGAAAAAACAGCATAAGATCAAAGTATCCATTTTGAATGGACCCAATGGACGCAAAAAATGCAACCGGCAATAGGACCAGCATGGTGGTTCCTGCTGCAATCCTCATTGGAAAATGAAGCCATTTTAACAAGGATAACTGAATAAATGGTGCAGCGCCAATTCCAAAAGTGCCCGAAATCAATCCATTTCCAAGACCTATCCCAACGTAACTTAAAAAGACAGGCTCCTTCTTCACTTCTTCCTTTTGGAGTTTCATCCTTGTTTTTAACCAAATGAGAACTCCAGATGACGCCAGTGCGAAAACGGTAAATAGCATTAACACATTTGGATTAATAAGTGTTGTTAAACGCATGCCAAAATAAGCGCCAATTCCCCCGAATAACCCAACCAAAAGCCCTTGCTTTACATATATATTCCCTTCGCGAAAATGACTCATGCTTCCAGTTATTACGTTAATAAACATAACTGGTACAGCAGTGCCAAGCGCCTCATGGATTGGAATGTGAAAAACGGTCACTAAAATTGCAATGATAAACCCAGAGCCCCCGGCTCCAATAAATCCTAACAGTAACCCTAAAAACAGCATCGTGATACTTAAAAGCATATTAAGTTAGAAACCCCTCTCATCAAAATAGCTACCAATAATCGGAGGAGCTATTCTTTTTGTTCTTTTCTTCAGATGATGACAATCACAAGTCTACTAAATTTTGTCAAAATCAGAGCTTTTGCACTAAAGCTTTTTTATAGTAGTAATCCTATTTTCCTATAAAAATAGATAATAATCTATTATTTTTGCCTTTTTCACAAAAAAGCAAGTCTAGTTTAAAGTTATTAAAGTCAAAGTGATTATTTTCGATGTGTTAGACTCCTGATAGTATAAAGATTATTAAGGGAAGCCCAAAGGACTTCCCTTAATTTAACAATCTATAAATTACTAGGAGTAACCCAGTCACGTATATCGTACCAAATATCAATTTGTTGTTTTTTGCTAACCATCTTGGCAAATAGATATCAAATCCAACCTCTTGATTTTCTGTGTATTTATACCCCAAAATCGTTAATGGGCATTTCCCTTTAAAAATGATCAAAATTATTCCTTCAAAAATGACTGAGCCAATTGCAAGCCACGTATATAAATTTATTTGGTTATAAAGACCTGCAAATACTATGTAGGAAATGATTAATACGTAAAAAACCCAGATGATTGTATGCATCAATTTAATATAAACTAATTTCTTGGACATATTCATCCCCTCAAAAATCGTTCTAAATAATACTGTGATACAATTTAAGGATTTCGTACTATTATCATAGTATCCTACTATTATGCCTCCGCTCAATTATACAGAATATTAATATAGTTTTCCAAAATTCAATATTATTAAAAATCCTTCGATTCCTAATATTTGATTAGACACTACTTTTTTAATGCCTTTATGTCCTCTATAAATGCGAGTACCTCACCCTCTTTTGTAGCCCAAGAAGTTACTAGCCGAATGGCAGAATGATCCGAATCGACCTTTTCCCAAATATGAAATGAATACTTATTTTGGAGCTCGGTTATAAGTGAATTGGGTAGAATCGGAAATATTTGGTTCGATGGAGAATGGTTCAGGAACTTAATATTGGCTTTGCTTATTTCATCCCTCAGCAAGTCAGCCATATTATTCGCATGGGTGGCAGAATCAAAGAACAAATTATCCCGAAAAAGTTCAAGAAACTGTACTCCCAATAGTCTTCCTTTTGCAAGGAGCCCACCTTTTTGCTTTATATGGTAGCGAAAATCCTTTTTAAGGTAATCACGGCAAATGACTAAAGCCTCACCGATTAGTGCACCATTCTTAGTTCCGCCAATATAAAAAGCATCTACAAGTGCAGGCAGATCGATCAACTCGAGGTCATTTTCTGCAGAGCAAAGAGCTGACCCGAGTCTTGCACCATCCATAAATAATACAAGATTATGCTCACGGCAGAAACGACTTAACTGCTCCAGTTCTTTCTTTTTATAAATAGAACCTATTTCGGTGGAATTAGATATGTAAACTAACTTAGGCTTAACCATGTGTTCATCTGGATGAGCATCGAGTGCAGCTTCCAAGTGCGAAGGGCTAAGTTTGCCATCTTCAGTATCTATTGAAATGATTTTATGTCCTGTCGCTTCGATTGCACCTGTCTCATGTCCGAGAATATGCCCTGTACTAGCTGCGATAGCGGCTTCATGTGGTCTTAGAAAAGCTGAAATAGCGGTTAAATTGGTTTGTGTTCCTCCTGTTAAAAAATGAATATCGACGTCTGTGCAGTCCATTCTTTCCTTTAACAGTGCAATCGCTTTTTGGGAATAACGATCTTCTCCATAGCCCTCCTCCTGCACAAAGTTAGATTCAATTAAAGCATTTAGGATTCTTGGATGTGCGCCTTCACTGTAATCGTTTTTAAAGCTGTACATATGGTAAACCCCCGTCCTTGATTAATAACATCTCTTATTTTATCGTAACATAACATTTAATGAATCCGCACTTTCTTATACTAATTTCTACTTCAGGTGGCCACAACTTCCCTTTTCTGTTAATCGTTGCGTTTTTTCTCTCTTCGGTCACTCTCTTTTCTGGAAAAGCAATGTCGAACTTTGTCAAAAATTATTTGTAAATTATCAGATAATATGATATTTTTATATTGGTGATGTATATGATATTTAAAGAACTTCTTTCAAATTTAGGTATAATGACTTCATTACTTTTCCTTTACACCCAATTAACGAATTCTTCTCCACTAGAAAAGACATCTCCACTACCTAAAGATTACTATTAGGTGCCCTTGGAGGAATATTAAGCAACATTCTCATGTTATATAGTATTCATTTAGGTAATACCATCATTGATCTTAGACATATCCCAATCATATTGCTTTCATTATATGGTGGTGCTGTGCCAGCATTGGTTTCAATGGTATTGGTGATTTTTGGTCGTTTTTTAATTGGAATAAATTCTTCTTCGTATCTAGCTGCTATCCTCATCGTTTCAATTTAATTGTTTCTCTTTACTTTTCAAAAAAGGAATTATCAAAAAAAATAAAAGTATTAGTTATACTAACAATTTCAAACCTCATTTATTCTGTTTTTTATTCATACGTAATAAAAGATGTTACTATACTAATATTATTAATACCTGTTTTCTTGGTTATTTCTTATTTAGGTGGGTTTATCGCTTTTTACATTTTGGAATACTTGCGAAGTAGCCAAGAGCTATTTAATCGATTTAAATCTGAGTCCTTAACAGATGGACTTACAGGACTAAATAACTATAGAAAATTTTTTTAAAAAAGTAAATGATACTTATGGACATAAAGAAGGAGACCTTGTATTAAAAGAACTAGGTGACATTTTAAAAAATTCCGCAAGGTCCTTTGACATTGTCAGTAGGAACGGTGGTGAAGAATTTTCTGTCATTCTTTTAGACTGTCCGATGAAACGAGCGGTAGAAATTGGCGAGTTGATAAGAAGGAATGTTGAAAGCCACTTATTCATACTGAGCTCATGTAAAAAAATTAATATTACTATTTCTATTGGTTTGGCTTGTTTTGATGAAACGACAAAGGATCCTGCACTATTAATCGACGATGCTGATAAAGCATTGTATCAAGCAAAAAGAACGGGCCGCAATAAAGTTTGTGTTTATTTACATTCTTCCAATAATGCTTTTTTATAAAAAGTCTCTGTAAAAACTAGGATGGTGATTTCCGTTCCAGACGCTTCGCTTTCCGCGGGTCGGGCGGTGAGCCTCCTCGGCGCTAAAGCGCCTGCGGGGTCTCGCCTGTCCCGCTGCTCCCGCAGGAGTCTTCGCGCCTTCCACTCCAATCACCATTGTGCAAAATGTAGGTGTACACCAGTAATTGTTCACTAGCAAATCGCTGTGCATTTTCTATTTCAAATTAGAGGATTTACTATGTGAAAAACTTGATAAAACAATAAAAAATGACTAACAATTTAACATACATTTTGTTAGTCATTTTTAGTTTGATTGTTTTTCGTTATCATCTATTTAACTTACCGCTAATTTCCTGATAGATAGAACACCATGACCTTTTGGAAAAACAGATGGGAATCCCTTGATCCTGCGCCTTTCGTTTAATAGCTCCTGAATCGCTGTGGCTGATAAAATCTGTTAACACTAAAATTAAATCAAATTTCCCTGGTATTCCTTTTCCTTTTCGTATCATCTTTTTTTTCGGCAATTTAAATGGGTCACTTCGTTAAACCCTTCTCCTTCTAGCCTTTGGGTAATTTTACCGAGATGATCTCCGCCAATAATTAACATTGACTTCACACCAATCCCCCCTTTAAGAATGTTCTGATATTTAATCACAAACTATTCCTACCTAAATAGTTGTATTTATACTTAAAAAAAATGAAAGGATTATATTTTTTTATCTTATCTCCAGTTTTATTACATTTCTGCTTTGTTCACTTTCATTAATAAATTCATTCAGCCTTTTTGTAAGGCCTCCATGACCAAATCGGATAAATTTATGTTGATCTTCCACTAGCCGTTCATCTTTATTAAATTCTAAGAATGCCAAAATCTGAATTCTACGGTATTGAATTTCGACAATCCCATACTCATAAAACCATTGATCAATCGTATTATAAACACCTCTATTGACCCCATATTTTCGATTGCACCAATTAAAAAACTGTAGATCTGGCAAATTAAGATATTTACTTGTTTCGAACTGTTTATTTGTTTTTCTTATTATCCCTACCAAATTTTCATTTTGGGTCTTCATGATATCGATCTCCTTTGTGTTTGTCCCTTTGCCCCATTAAAATACGATATTTCTATTGTAAGGACAGGTTTTTTGGACCCGTCTCTATTCTTCATGGTTAAGAAAAATCTTTATTATAATGAAAAACATCAATTAAATGGTTTTTTTATGTAACTATGCCAAGGACCACTATTTTGATTTATTGCTAATAAAATTGGATTGATCCAAAATCACCATGAGGATGACTATATAATTGAAATCCTCTATATTCATTTTCAAGTTCTGTTAAAGATAACTCAAAAAGATGCTTATCTTCTTTCTTATACACATTAAAAGCAATTAATTTCTCTATTAATTTTTTACGTCTATCTTCTACTGCTTTCCGAAGAATATCGCCCACCTGAATCACTCCTATTTTTAGATTTATCATTATTGATTTCCAAAAAACGGATTCTGAATTGATCCCAACTTCCTTTTTAAATAACGGCTCTGTTTACCATGCTTTAACACAGCCTAAATAATAAAAGGCTCTCTATTCAAGATGCATTCATCTTGAATAGAGAGCCTCTAGAGATCTAGTCAGCACGGAAAATAATTCTAAATATTTTAATTAATTTTAAACTATATAATTCTCATCTGTCAAGTAAGAATTAAATTTACACAAATTTGAATCATCTCATTTATTGTCATATTACACTTAATCATCTGAACATACTAATTAGTATATTATATTCAATAAAATCGCTTTAAAATCAGAGTGAACATAAATCATTGTACACTGCTAGAGTTACAGATTGCTTTTAGCCTTTAAAACCTCAATAAAATTCTCTAGCTTCTCCAACGATATCAAGTTTTCATTGCATTTCTGGCTATCTTGGCAAATATAGTTTCCTCTTCGAATGAAAGTTCCCTGGGCAACGCCTTTTGTTTCTGACATAAATAGGCCCACTTCCCCATGACTGTTGCAAAGAGTACAAAATCCCTTTTTGCTTGCAAGGGTAAAAGTTCCATGTAGCCCAATGAAATGATTTTGGCAAAGTGCAATAATATACTTTTTATTGGTACCCTTATCGTTCCAGCCGAGATACGTCAATTCTTTGGGATCTATTTCATCTAAAGATGGTAACCTCAACTTCTTGGCTTTCGGAAAAAGTTTTTTCACTGTCTGCTCTGTTACTTGTTTAAAAGGGATAACATAAGGCTTTAATTTGACCAAATATTCTTCCGCCTTCACGCTGTCCACCACCTCGATGATGGGTTCCACTAACCTTTTTTGTTCAGCGTTAATATCGAAAAATAGATTGGACACTTTATCACTTGCCAATGATTTTAGAGCGTTGAGAACATTCCTGTCATTTACGCTAGAATGTCCATTTATGAGAATTTGCGTTTGTTTTTTAATGAATTGGAACTGGTCAGATCTATTGAACTACCCCTCCTTAACACCCTTACGGGTTGTTTGAAGAAGGGGATTCCTAAGAACACCAGTGTATCCACCAGTTATTGATTAGGCGATCCCCGCAGTCCCTGCGGTTAGAAGTCTTAGGGCTTCGTTTTTAAGATTGATTCCTGCGTTAATATCTCGATTATGATAGGTATGACATTTAGGGCATTCCCATTCACGTAATCCGAGATTTTTAACGTCTTTGTTTTTGTAGCCACAACCAGAACAAAGCTGACTACTAGCGAAGTTTTTTGAAACGGTTACCACTTGTCTGCTGCTCCATTTAGCTTTATATTCGATCATACATTTGAATTGTGACCAAGATACTTCGCTGATTGCTTTAGCAAGATGGTGGTTCTTTAACATGTTCGATACGGACAAGTCTTCCATCCCAATAATGTCGTGGTTTTTGACAATCTTGGAAGAAATCTTGTCCAAATAATCTTTTCTTGCATTTACAATTTTTTCATGAATACATGCGACTTTTCTTTTGGCTTTATACCAGTTCGCGCCACCTATCTTTCGTCTGCTCATAACTCTTTGCGCATGGACTAATTTTTCTTCTAATGAACGAAAAAACTTCGGATTAGGGTAAATCGTTCCATCCGAAAGAATAGCGAAATCTTTCAGTCCTACATCAATACCAATTGCTGAATTGGTTTTAAGTAATGCCATAACTTCCGATTCAGTAGCTACAGAAACAAAATATTTACCAGAGAGGTTTCTTCCGATCGTGGCACTTATAATACGACCTTCGACTTCACGACTTTTTGCAAAACGGACGTACCCTAGTTTGGGGAGTTTGATGCGGTTGTCTATGATAGCTATATTTCCGTTTGTATACTTTGTTGTATAAGATTGCACTGGATTCTTTTTTGACTTAAAGCGTGGTTGTTTATTTTGCTTTTTGTAGTAGCGATCATAGGAATCAGCTAAATTTTCTACTGATTTTTGCAAAGCAATACTATCGACTTCTTTCAAAAATGAGTACTGTTTCTTCAGTTCAGGAAGCGATTTCACTGTTTCAAATTTGTTTAAGAATTTGCCTTTCCAGTTATTCGCTGTGAGTTGACCGTTTTGTCTCATTTCTTCGACGATATACCAGTAAGCATTTTTTTCTTTTTGTTTACCAAGAAAGAAATTGAAAACAAATCTTGAACAGCCAATGGTTTTGTTTATCTGTTCAATTTGTTTTTTATTTGGGTAGATGCGGAACTTGTAAGCCTTGTTTACTAGCATATATTCCACCTCGACACACAGGAACATTTGTTCTTATTATAACACAAGGAAGAAAGTTTTGGCTATCGCCAACCGACATTCATCCATACCCTACTCATTGGGCTTCGCCCTTCACATTCCTTTAGGGAGGGATATTCTGTCGGAAGGATGATAAATGGCTCCTCTTTTATTCCTCCTATCCATACCCTATTACTTTAAACGGTATGATCCAATTATTATAGGTAGAAAATAATTCTAATCAATCTACACACAAAAAGCACTGAGGAATCAGTGCTTTGAATACACAATTTTTTTAATAGTTTCAATGGAGAAAAAGTATTCATCTGCCAAGTCAGTAATAGTCCTTCCCTGTGAATACGCCCTTTTTATGGAGGAATTCCGGTTGTCTATTTATCTCCTACCGCCGGACAAGGTTCCCCATTTTTTTCGGGTGGATTCGGAATTTGGGATATAGATGGTCTCTCCTTGGACATATTTTTGAATTTCCAATATCAGTTTTTTTGGTAAAACTGCACTCGCTTTCACATATTTCATTTTAGCCAGCCCCTTATTAATTTTTAATAAAATAAGGTGCAAAGCCAAGTATAAGAAATGGCGATTTAGTGTAGGTTAGACCCCATGCAAAGTATCGCCGTTCCAATAACAGGCTTTGCATGAGTGGCTGAAGAATTAGGCAAAAGAAAATGAATTGCCATTTGTTTGCCTCCTTTATATACCATAGATTTTCTCAATCATTATAAAATATAACGACTGATTTTGCATCTAAATTCCATCAGTAGCAGCTAAGTCGTTATTCAATCATTAAAAAAGGCGACCACCATAATTAGCGTTCGCCCTTGTTTTGAAACTAATTGATTTTTTCAAATGTATTCAACTGAATAAACCAGTGTGCAGTTAAATAGAATAGGGTTAAAATTAAAAAAGAATAAGTAAAAGCCCAATCAATTTTCTTGTATAAATCTATCATTGCCAATAATGGCATTCTCACATATGCACCTAATCCACCGAAAAAAACTGCTTTTACAAATGAATTATTTGTTGGTTTAAATTGCAATAACAGCATTAGAAACACAGGTAAAACTGAAAGTCGATACGAAAAGTTTAAGGTTGCTAGAGGTACAACTTTCACGGGGTATGCCCATTTGCCAAAACTAACGCCGAATGTATCAAGGATTTCTGATAATACCATTACCAATAAACCCGCGGATAATATTCGAGCTGAGCTTTCACGGTTGCGGAATACCCCCCAAATAGCCCAAGGAACAACAATCATTGCTAATGCTAACCACCATTGCCAAGTAAATAAAAAAGCGTTCATAACTGCTTCAAAAGTTAAATGATTTGCGTCACTAATTAATTTTGTAGCTTTATCAATTTGTTTTAATCCATCTTGATAATTCATTACTCTCCACCTTGTTTTACTTTATTCATCGACTGTTAGTCTTTACCAAATTTCCTCAACTATTCGGTGGTTTATTAAATTTTTGATGAAGTTACAAATCATGAGTAATTCCCCTTTTATGAAAAATCGGAAAAAGAAATCTTTCTTTTCCTTTCATTGTTTTATATTCCGCTGTTTAATCTTGGGTATCTTCATCACTTCGGTATTCTAAAATATCTCCGGGTTGACATTCTAAAGCCTTACAAATTGCCTCTAAAGTTGAAAACCTTATTGCTTTTGCCTTTCCATTTTTCAATATAGAAAGGTTAGCCATTGTTATTCCAACCCTCTCCGAGAGTTCTGTTACGCTCATTTTCCTTTTAGCCAGCATCACATCAATATTAATTATAATTGCCATTGTTATCACCTCAGACTATTAAGTCATTTTCCGATTTTATATCAATCGCTTCTTTTAAAAGTCTCTGAAGGACCGCAGCGAATACTGCGATTACCATTGAAGCAAAGATAGGGACCATTCCGACTATGACTAGACCTGGTGCATCATCTAGATCTGCTACGAGAAAAACAAATGGCTCAATTACCACATACAAACCACTGATTGTCATGGCACAGAATTTGATATTCTTTAGAGCCTTTACAGACAATTCAGAGAATGCTTGATTATTGTCAATATAGCCTAAAAGTTTAAAAGCCTGATACAATGCAACAAAAAACGGAAACACTGATAAACACATACCGATTACAATGGGGTACAGTATATGGGCATAATCTGGATTTGCTGGATTCTTAGCTAACCAAAATAGCCCATATATACCCAAAGCAAGCACAGGAGTTCCAATAAGAAAAACAGCCATCCTTAAAAATAGTGTTGACCCTCGTTTCATAAAAAGCACCTCACTTATTTATTGTCAAATTGATTATAATATATATTTTATCGTTTATCAATAAATCATTATTGTCTTTTATTATATTATTATCGTTATATAAATATCCCTTTCATTTTTAAAAAGATAAAAAAGCATTCCTCATTACAAAGGAATGCTTAATAATTTAAAACTATACGACCACCGACAATTTTCATCGCTAATTCAATCATTTTAACAACGTTCCTGCGAATCACATTTTTTTGATATTCCCATCAACCCTACCTTTATTTACCATGAGTCGTTAATTTATCACGGGTAAAGCGATTTTCAGGCTTCTTTAACCCAAGATGATCACGAAGTGTGTCACCTTCATAATCCAACCGGAATAATCCTCGCTCCTGTAAAATCGGCACGACTAGCTTGACAAAATCCTCTAGATCATTAGGATACAGAGGGAACTGAAGCATAAAGCCGTCAGCAGCTCTTTCGACAAACCATTTCTCTATTTCATCCGCTACTTGCGTTGGTGTCCCAACAAATGCGTCACGTCTCCCTGGCCCAAAGAAACGATTATATAAATCACCGACTTTTAAGTCTTCTTCATCGATAATTTTCTTCATTTCATTAAAATGACTTTGAATGCTATTCACTACCGGAAATTCAACTTCTCTTGCTGGAGTATCTAAATCATATTTAGAGAAATCAACGTTTCCCATATAACCCGATACAAATTTTAAGCTCTCATATGGATCAATCAGATTTTGGAGAGTTTGGTATTTCTGTAAGGCAATTTCTTCCGTTTCCCCAACGATTGGTGAAATACCATGAAGAATGTGGAGCTCATCTTCGCCTCTTCCAAAATCCTTCAATTGTGATTTTAACTTTTTATAATAACTTTTCGCTTCTTCGATATTATCCCAATGAACGAACACCACTTCAGCAACCCGAGATGCGAGCCGTTGTCCTGGTTCAGATGCGCCTGCTTGAACAATAACGGGCTGTCCTTGCTTTGAGCGTGCAATATTTAATGGACCCTTTACGGAAAAATACTTCCCATTATAATGAATCTCATGGAGTTTATCTTTATCATAAAATCCACCTGTTTCTTTGTTATACAAGAAGGCATCATCTTCCCATGAATCCCATAATCCTTGTACAACATCTACAAACTCTTCCGCGCGCTCATAACGCTGGTCATGTTCCCAATGCGCATTTCGAGTAAAATTCAATGCCGTTTCACCCGTTGCATCTGATGTAGTAACAAGATTCCAAGCTGCCCGACCATTACTAATATGATCAACAGAAGCAAATTGACGAGCAAGGACATATGGTTCGCTGTAAGTAGTCGACGCTGTTGCACCAACACCAATTTTTTCCGTAACGGCGGCGATTGCTGTAATTAACACCGTTGGGTCAAAGCGATTCAAAATTTGCGGATGTGACTCATGATTAATTGCCAAACTATCGGCCACAAACGCCACATCAAATTTCCCTTTTTCAGCAATTTGCGCCAATTTTTGAAAAGCCTTTACATCAATACTTGCATTTGGATTAGCATTCGGATGACGCCACGAAGCTACATGCATCCCTGTCCCAATTAAATAAGCCGCAAGCTTAATCTGTCTTTTTTGGCTCATTTTCCTCTCTCCTTATTTTTTAGAGTATGTTTCCTTGTATGTGCTTAACTCATCTAGAGTAATAAAGGTTGGAATATAGTTTCCGTTATAGGTTTTTTCAATAAATTTTGCAGTATCTTCAGATTGATATAGTTTGACGATTTTTTTAAACGTTGGATTATTTTTGTCTTCTTTTTTTGCTGCAATGACATTAATGTAAGGCTTTGCTGTTTTACTTTCATGAATGATTGCATCTTTAAGGGACAGCCCAGCCTCGACTGCTACACCATTATTAATGATAGAACCCGCAGTATCTTCCATGACACGAGGTGTTGTCGCCGCATCAACTGGAACAATTTCAATTTTCTTTGGATTGTCTTTAATTTTATCCACCCCACCATTTCCATCGAACCCATCTACAACCTTTAACAATCCCGCTTCTTGCAACAATACGAGTGCGCGTCCCCAATTCGACGGGTCATTAGGTACAGCAATTTGGGCACCATTTGGTATATCATCTAGAGAATTATATTTTTTTGAATACAAGCCAAGCGGCGCAATAATTGTCGTCCCAATTGGTACAATATTTGTCTTGTTATTTTTATTAAATAAGTCTAAGTAAGCAACATGTTGAAAAGCGTTAATATCAATATCACCGGCTACTAAAGCTTGATCTGGATCAACAGCAGATGAAAAATTAACAATTTCTATCTCGATCCCTTCATCTTTTGCTTTCTCCTTTAAATATTCCCATGTTCGAAGCTCTGAGCCTCTAACCCCAACCTTCACTTTCTCCTGCTCAGATTCTTTATTTACTGCATCGCTTGTAGACTTGCTTGAGCATCCTGTTAAAATTATTCCAAGGACAAGAAAAATTAATAAAATTGTTTTCTTCATTTTGTTTAAATCACCTTTCTTTATAACTTTCAAACTCTTCTGATTTTTCTCTCCAAAATATTCCCCAAACTTTGAACCCCTTGTACGATAACAACGAGAATAATCACTGTGGCAAAAATCGTGATGGTGCTAAAGCGCTGATAACCATAGGTAATCGCTACATCTCCTAATCCTCCACCACCAATTGCTCCTGCCATAGCTGTTGCACCAATTAAACCGATTGTTGCAGTTGTTATACTTAGAATTAATGATGCGAAGGCCTCAGGAATTAAAAATTTAAAAATAATCTGTAATGGTGTTGCTCCCATTGCCTTAGCTGCTTCAATAATCCCTTCATCTACTTCTAGCAATGAATTTTCGACAAGTCTGGAGATATATGGTCCTACATGAAGCACAAGCGGCACAATTGCTGCCGACGTACCAATCGAGGTACCTACAATTATCCTTGTAAAGGGAATGATGGCTACTAGTAAAATAATAAAAGGGATTGATCGAAAGATATTAACGATTGGGTTAACAATTGAAAAAATCCATTTATTCTCCAACACATGTCCCTTCCTTGTAACCACTAGTAAAATTCCTAAAAAAACACCAAGGAGCCCCCCAAAAAAGAGAGAAGTACTAACCATGTAGAGCGTTTCCCACAAGGCGTTTAGAATAAGTTCTGTACTTACTTCCAACTTCAGTCACCTCCGTTACCTTGACGTTTTGTTTTTCAATAAATTGAATCGCTCTTTCCATTTCGTCCTCATTACCAATAAATTCAACAATTAAATTGCCAAACGGAATGCCCTGGAGTTCGGTAATGTTTCCGAACAAAACATTAATATCGACATTGAAATTCTTGGCCGTTTTTGAAACAACAGGTTGACCTGAGCTTGATCCAAGAAAATCAATTTTGACAATTCGACTGTCATCCTTATTTTCTTTTAACAGTCGATACACGCTAGCTGGAACTTCATCGCGAACAACAGATCGGACGAAATTGCGGGTCGTTAGCGTTCGTGGAGAAGCAAAAATGTCAAACACACTTCCTGCTTCAATCACACGACCATCTTCCATGACTGCAACACGATTACATATTTCCTTAATCACTTCCATCTCATGGGTGATGATAAGAATCGTAATTTTATATTCTTCATTAATCCTTTTTAACAGGTCAAGAATCGATTTTGTTGTTTGAGGATCTAATGCCGATGTCGCTTCATCACATAATAAAATCGAAGGGTTTGTCGCCAGCGCCCGAGCAATTCCTACTCGTTGTTTTTGTCCCCCCGATAGCTGATCAGGGTAATTCTTCGCTTTGTCCTCTAACCCAACAAAGCGAAGAATCTCATAAACTCGGTCTTCGATCTCTTTTTTCTTTTTTTTACTTAATAAGAGTGGCATCGCCACATTATCAAAAACCGTTTTAGAATTCAGTAAATTAAAATGCTGAAAAATCATTCCGATATTTTTCTTAGCTTCTCTTAATTCTTTTTCCGATAAGTCTGCTAAATTTCTTCCTTCGATGACCACCTCTCCTGAAGTTGGAGATTCTAGTAAATTTACCGTTCGGATGAGTGTGCTTTTTCCAGCACCACTAAAACCAATGACGCCAAAAATATCTCCTTTTTCAACCGTTAAATCAATATCTATTAACGCCTCAATCTTTTTCTCTCCATTATCAAACACTTTTGAAACATGACGGAATTCAATCAAAGCAACCCCTCCTAACTTTCATAATGGTTAAAATGCTGGCACAACAGCACCTTCATATTTTTCCTCAATAAATTGTTTTACTTTTTCAGATGTTAACGCTTTTGCAAGCTTTTGAATGGCTTCATCATCCTTATTATCTGGCCGAGACACTAGAATATTGACATACGGTGAATTACTTCCTTCAATAATTATCGCATCTTTCAATGGTTTAAAACCGCCTTCTAACGCATAGTTTGTATTAATCGCCGAGGCTTCCACATCATCTAATGAACGTACTAATACTGGGCCATCTACTGGAATAAACTCTATTTTTTTATCATTTTCGGTAATGTCCTCTAATGTGTAATTCCCCTTTTTTGAACGGTCTAACTTGATAAGACCATTATCTGCAAACAATAATAATCCACGGGAAAAGTTTACTGGATCCTTAGGTAATGCAACTTTCGCACCATTTGATAATTCTTTAATAGAGTTAATTTTTTTCGAATACACTCCGAATGGCTCGATATGAACTCCAACTACCTTTACCAAATCTAAACCACTATCCTTATTTACTTGCTCTAAATAGGGTGTATGTTGAAAAAAGTTTGCATCTAATTCTTTGTCAGCTGTTGATTGATTCGTTTGAATTCCATCTTGAGTGATGACGATATCTAACTTCACGCCTTGTTTTTCCAAATCAGGAGCAATATGCTCTAATATTTCAGCATGTGGTGTAGAAGATGCACTAATTTTCAAGGTAACCTGTTTATTTTTATTCTCTGCCCCTTTCGAAGACGCTTGCTCTTCTTTTCCGCAAGCACCTAATACCACAGATAACAACAATACAAATGTAAGGGACAACCATTTCAATTTTTTCACTTTTCCCAATCTCCTATTCGGTATAAAATTGATAATTCAAATACGTTTACTATGATTTAATGATAAAAAACCTTCTCTTCTTTTTAGCCCCAAGAAGAGATCGATGAAATGCATTTGCAAATCTCTATTTAACTAGCAAACTACCGCTATTCCTCATTAATAAACTCTTGGCACTCTCATATAAAAAATAGGCTGCTTTTATAATAGCTGTTTCATCAATCGTGAACGCTGGATGATGCCAGTCTTGACTCCCGCTTGTGCCAAAAAAAGCAAATGAGCCAGGAATATATTGCAAATAACTTGCGAAATCTTCACCCGCCATCGATGGTTCGGGATCAACTACCTTTAATGAATGCCGTTCTGCAGATTGACGGGCAATTTCTGTTATGTTTGCATCATTCAAGAGTGGAGGTGGACCAGGATACCATGTAAAAGTTGATTCTTGGGAAAAGGCAAGGGCTATATGTTTCACTAAATGGTTCATCTTTTGTTTGACCTCTTCCCGCAAGGAGGGGTCAAACGTTCGAACCGTGCCCTCCAATATGACGTCTTCTGGAATGACATTCCATGTATTTCCACCTACTATTTTCGTTACACTTACAACAGCACTTTGCAAGGGTGAAATTGTTCGGCTAACGATGGTCTGCAAGGCTGTAATCAGTTGTGTTGCAGCAATAATCGGGTCCTTTCCAGTTTGAGGAAGCGCACCATGACTCCCTTTGCCACGTAATTTGATGACAAAGCGGTCTGCCGCCGCCATTAAGGGGCCTTCCTTCAATCCAATTGTCCCAACTGGTAAATCGGGCTTATTATGCAGCCCGATGATCGCTTCGACTTCTTGAAGTTGGCCATCTTTTATCACTTTTTCGGCACCGCCACCCGATTCCTCTGCTGGTTGAAAAATTAAACGCACAGTACCACTCAATTCAGCTTGAGACTCTTTCAAAAGATAAGCCGCCCCAAGCGCTGCAGCTGTATGAAAATCATGACCGCATGCGTGCATGATGCCTTTGATTTTTGAAGCATAAGGTAGCCCTGTTTGTTCTTCAATCGGCAGTGCATCAATATCTGCTCGAATGGCCACTGTCGGCCCTGGCTTTTCCCCTTCGATGTCGGCAAAAACACCCGTTGGCAAGCTGGTGCTCCGAATATCAATCCCTTCCTCTTGTAGCCATTTCTGAATCGACTTTGTTGTTTCAAATTCTTCTTTTGAAACTTCCGGATACTGGTGTAAATGGCGCCTAATCGTAATAAGGCGCGATTCTAATTTCGTTTGATTCATACAGTCTTTAGTCACTTCCTTCTATAAATCGAATCGAAAGCATTTTACTAAAATATCATGATTTTGAAATTCCTTTGTTCGATCCCGTTTAAAACCGAGCCATTCATACAGTTTAATAGCTTTGTGCATTTTATCACTCGAATGCAAATACAAACTATTCGCTTCTTGTTCCTTTGCGTAGTTAATACTAGCTTTTAATAACTCTTGTGCAACTCCAAGCCCTCTTGCTTTAGGATGAACGCCTAACAATCGGACAATTGGTGAGAAGATTTCAAGCTCTGGTTTCGCATATGCCTGTTCCGATGACAGAAATAGCTGCAATGTGCCAAGAACATCCTGGCCGCTCTTCGCGACCAATATTTTTTCAACCTGTGGATTATCGATTGAAACAGTAATATTTTCTAAATATTCCTGCCAAACTTGAGGATCTGAATAGTCATGTTCATACTGTTGATAGCTGTCAATTAATACACGACGAGCTATTTCTTTATCTTCTTCCAGAAGTTCCGACACGACTATTTGATTGGACAATTGATTGACTCCCTGTTTGGACATTCTATTTTCTCCCCTTCCTTCTTTTCTTACTTCGCAGATAAGAGTAATCAACTTTATTGATTTAATTGAAAATTATCCTATCACTTAATCCAAGACGATGACAATACTTTTCCTGATAGGAATTTTTTTAAAATTGATAGAAATATTTTATTGATTGTAAAAAAGGTCCATAAATCAATGACTCAGTCTTTAGTCTTTTAAGCAAATGTTGACTGTTTGTTTTCCCAGATTGTACTTGGAATTTCTCGACGAAGGACCGGTATTACTTCAGTAGCAAATCTATCGAGCTGTTCAAGTTGTTCTGCTTCACCTAGTCCCTCTACACTAATACTTTGAACTTGATGCCCATATGCCTTGTGATATTTTAATAGCTTCTCAATCACTTGATCAGGTGTTCCCACTAAAGCCGGACCATTCTTAATATTGTCTTCCAGATCATTAAATGGGGACTGATTATACTTCGCTGGTTCTGTGTGATTATAAGCATCATAGTAAGGACGGTATCCTTTGATAGCTTCCTCTGATGTATTAGCTAAATACAAGCCTCTCGCCCCTGATCCAACAACTGCTTTTTCAGGATCATAACCGTAAAAAGCCAAACGCTCACGGTAATGTTCAATTAATTCTTTATACTTCAACATTGGATGGAAGGTATTAGATGAGAAAATCGGTTCTCCATTTTTTGCAGCCAGCTCCGTAGAAAGCTTACTTGATGCACTTCCATGCCATATCGGAATCTGTTGTTGAAACGGTCTCGGCTGGGTAGTAACATTTTCTAATGGTGTTCGATATTTCCCTGTCCAATTCACATTCTTTTCACTCCATAGGCGTTTAAGTAGATTGTATCGCTCCGCAAGGGATTCCCACTGTTCTTCCTCTGTAATACCAAAAAGTGAGTAGTGCCGTGGGTCGTTTCCTTTACCGATTATCATCTCTAATCTTCCGCTTGAAAGATGATCCAGCGTAGCATAGTCCTCTGCAACACGCACTGGATCAAGAATGCTAAGCACTGTAACTGTAGTCAACAACCGAATTTTTGATGTTTTTGTGGCAATGGCCCCAAGTAACACTGCAGGAGAAGATGACAGAAAAGGTTCTCCGTGTCTTTCTCCCACACCATAGCCGTCAAAACCCCATTTTTCAGCGAAAACGGCCTGGTCAAGGACCTTTTGAAAAAGTTGTTGTTCAGTCAATGATTCTCCTGTAACCCCGTTAGGTAGATTACTCATGAGAGTAAATAAAACAAATTTCATTAATCTTCTGCCTCCAAATCTAGAGCTACTAAAATAATTCTAACCAAAAAAGTAATGACAATTTCCCACACCCATAACCTAAATTCCTACGATACGATTCGGCATCCTTTAGTACGGAAAATAGGTTGGAAAATTGTCATGATAAAAAATCTCAAGTTAATATCAAACTATTAATATTTATATAGTCGGGATTAAATCGTGCTTTTTTGATTTTGAACTTCGGCAAGCGCTTTTTCCAGATGTTCAATTCCAACCTCTGTTACACCTTGATATACTTCACCCTGCCCAATTTCCACGACAGGTACGTGACGAACCCCATATTTCACATCCAAAATATCTCGATAATCATCATGGTTTGTTACGTCCACCGTTTGATAAGAAATGCCTTTATCCTCTAAAAAATTTTTTACTACTCCACAATAGTGGCATCCTTGTTTTGACCAGACAACAACTGATAAACTTTTGCTCATCTACTTTTCCTCCTCAAATGAATAAAATGATTTTTCTTTTTATAAAACTGAACCAATTAGCTTTTATATTTCACTATTAAGAACCCAATTCAAAAATCTATCCTAGCATTATTGTTGAATCGGTTCTACCGCATAACGATTTTTCGGGATTGGAAGCCCTAGGTTACCACGTAATGTGTCTGCTTCATATTCGGTCCGATAAATCCCTCGTTTCTGAAGAATAGGTACAACATGGTCGACGAAATCATTCAAAGCATTTGGTACCCCTGCTGCTAGGTTAAATCCATCAGCTCCCTTCTCTTCGAACCATTGCTGAATCTGGTCTGCCACTTTCTCTGGAGTTCCAATGAAAGGCGTCCGTGGTGTCGCTTCTCTTAATGCAAATTGTCGAAGTGTTAGCCCTTCTTTCTTTGCTTCCACCTTAATTCGATCCGTGGTGCTTTTGAAACTGTTTTTTCCTACCTCACCGAGTTCAGGGAACGGTGCATCTAATTCATATTGGGAGAAATCATGATGATCGAAGTAGCGTCCTAAATAGTCAAGGGCCTTATCTATCGATACAAGGTTAGCAATTTCTTGATATTTTAGTTCGGCCTCTTCCTCTGTTGCCCCAATAATTGGTGAAAAACCTGGTAATATCACTAGATCATCTGGATTTCTCCCTAATGCTTTAGCCCTACTTTTCACATCTTGATAAAATTTTTGAGCTTCTTCCAAGGTAGGCTGTCCTGTGAAAATAGCATCCGCTTCTTTAGCAGCCAAATTTATTCCTGCTTCGGAAGAACCAGCTTGGAAAATAATAGGATGACCTTGTTTGGACCGACCAATATTAAGTGGTCCCTGAACAGAGAAAAACTCTCCTTTATGGTTTAATGGATGCAATTTTGTTGGATCAAAAAATACGCCCGATTCTTTATCTCTAACAAATGCATCATCTTCCCAGGAATCCCATAGCCCTTTTACAACCTGTAAATATTCGGAAGCGATTCGATATCGTTTAGGATGATTCGGATGTTCTTCAATTGTTTTGTTAAAGTTTAATGCAGTACTTTCAAGAGGTGTCGTGACAACATTCCACCCTGCACGACCACCGCTAATTTGATCCAGCGAAGCGAATTGCCGAGCTATTGTAAATGGCTCACTATACGAAGTAGAAACTGTCCCAATAAGCCCGATGTGTGAAGTGACAGCGGCAAGGGCAGATAAAATGGTCAGTGGCTCAAAACGATTTAAAAAATGAGGAATCGACTTTTCATTTATATATAAGCCATCGGCAATGAATACTAAATCGAACTTCCCTTCTTCAGCCTTCAGAGCCTGTTCCTTATAAAAGTCAAGACTAACACTTGCATCAGTTTGAACCTCAGGGTGCCTCCAGCCTGCTATATTCCCCCCGACTCCATGAATAAGTGCGCCAAATTTCAACTTTCTTTGCTTGGCCATTGATATTTCCCCCTTTGATATTTCATCAGCAATAAGGATTCATTAATAGATTGAAAGAATCGTAGGCTCGGTTTTCCTTAAATGGTCACTTTAATTGGACTCAACAATTTAAAGGACCGTAATCGCTCTTCTTCTTTTAGAATTGGAGTATGCAAAATAAACTCATCTACACCATATTTTTTGTGGAGATCATCTAAAACGCCATTAACATAGGAAGGAGTTCCCGCAATAATTTTGGAATCCTGCTCTTCAATTTCGTACTTCTCTCCAGATTGATTGCCAAACAATTCTGCTTGTTCACGTGTTTGAACCTTCAATGTCCGACCACTTTGCAAGTGTACCTTCACAATTTTGTTATAATCACTTGAAAGTAGTTCTGCTTCGTGCTGTGTAGGGGCAGCAAATCCGGCAACGCCTAAGATAAAACGGCCTTCAGGAAAGCGACTATGATACACCTGCGCCGCTTCTTCCAACTCGTTCAGATCGTTATTAAAAAAGATACCGAATACAAACGGTGTTTTATAATCAGCAGCTAACTTCGCACTTGCAGAACTTGCACCCAGTAAGATCGTTTCTGGTTTTTCAGATGGTAGAGGTGTTGCTTGAATACCAGCAAGCGGGTGAGAGTCATCTACGGAATTTTCAATTAATTTTTGCAGCAATGAGAACCGTTCCTCGAAATCTTTTCCATCATTTACTGTTCCATACTGAAGTGCTCTTGTTGACAATGGAAGTCCGCCTGGAGCTTTTCCAATACCCAAATCAACCCTTCCAGGCGCCAGATTGGATAACACATGGAAATTTTCGGCCACTTTATATGGGCTATAATGCTGAAGCAAGACTCCGCCTGATCCAACTCGAATCGATTTTGTTTGTGCTAGCAGGTAGGATACCAATACTTCAGGTGATGCCCCAGCCAACTGTTCAGCGTGATGATGTTCTGATACCCAAAATCGTGAGTACCCCCAATCTTCTGCATTTTTTGCTAGATTAATGGTTTGTTGTAACGCAGAATATGCAGAAGTCTCAGGAAAAATGGGGCTTTGATCTAAAATACCAAGCTTGTAACTCATCTTAATTCCTCCTTTTTTATTCCAATTTTGCAGGTATGAATAATATGTTTTATTGGGATTTGGTTGAGACTTATCCTATCACCTAAAACCCTTCTATGACAATCCTTTCGCTGATAGAAAGATTTATTGTATTCATAGGAAAGTTTAATCAATCAGTATGTAGAAGTGATAGTTGATGATTTTTTTCAAATTCCTGAACTGAATGTAGAATATCCTCCCAAAGCAAAGGTAGTTCCGAGCCATTATTTCCATGTATTAGATAGATAGATTGTTTGAGCTTGATTAAGTGTGACACATCTATTTCAATCAATTTGCCCTGTTCTATCTCTTTTTTTACGCATAAATGTGGTAAAAATCCGATACCGCTTCTGCTTAGTATTAGCGCCTTAGCCACTTCAAGATGATCTACCTGAAACTCAATGCGTGGCTCTATATGACTCACTTCAAAAATTTTGCGAACCCTATTCCAGTCAAATGCACCACATTCAAAAAATACCATTGGCTCCACTGCTAATTGCTGTGCTGTGATATCTGTCTGAAATTGAAATGAATGTCCAGGATAGACAACTAATCGAACCGAGTTATCAAGTACCTCGTGTTTTTGGAGACGGTTATGTTCCACATCCTTTAAAAATGCCAGGTCCACTTGCTTTTGAAGCAGTTTGTCAACGAGCATATCGTTTGGTGCAGCAATAAATTTAAATCGCAAATCAGGATGTGCTTTTTTCCATAAAGGTAAGGCAAATGGAATAAAATATTGTGAAGTAATCATATTTGCACCTATCGTTATTTCTTCATTTATTGGTGCTTTTTTCAATTGCTTTTTTCCCAGTTGAAGGGTTCGGATAATCTGTTCTGCATATGGAAAAAACTCTTTCCCTTTTTCATTTAAAATAAGTCCTCTTCCCTGTCGCACAAATAATTCAGAATCAAGTTCACGCTCAAGCGTCTTTATTCTCGCCGTAACAGTTGGTTGTGACAAAAACAAAGCGTCTGCGGCCTTATGAATATTGTTAAAATGCACTACATACATAAATGCCTCAATATTATCTATGTTCAAATCCCCATCTCCTTTTCTCTAATATAAAAACCAAAAGCTCCTGTACGCTTAGCGTTCAGGAGCTTTTGGTCGACCAATCAGCTCAATAAATAATGTTTTTAACCCGACTATTGTTAGTGAAAAAATGGGTATTAGCTCTACTATTAAAGAATGTATGACTGTTGAGTTTTTTGAATACCTAATTTTAACGTTTTTAATACCGAGTATTTTTATGTGTTTTGTTTTTTTATATCATATTATTTATTCCTAATTTAATCAACCGAATATTTTAATTTTTAAAAAAATATAAAAAGCCGTCTCCAAAGTTAGTTCTCTTATTAGGGCTGCATTGATTCGCATGTTATAATCAGTTCATTTATGAAAAACATCTTAGAAAGGAATTGTTTTATGAACAGAAAAATTGGTTTTATTGGTTGCGGAAGCATGGCCAAAGCAATGATCGGCGGGATTGTGAAATCGGGACATACAAGTCCAGACAATATTTATGCTTCAAACCGTTCTTTATCTAATCTTGAGGAAATGAAACAGGCTTATGGCATTCAAATTAAAGAGGACAATCGTGAGGTGGCTCAGAACTGTAACATCATTTTCCTTTCAGTTACTCCCGATATGTATGAATCAGTTATTGAACAAATAAGAGAAAGCATTCACGAACAAACCATCATTATTATGATTGCTGCTGGGCAGACCATCGCTCAAAATGAACAGCGATTTGGGCGCAAAATCAAAATAGCTAGATCTATGCCTAATACCCCGGCTCTTGTGGGTGAGGCAATGTCAGCACTGTGTGTCAATGATTTAATTTCAGCTGATGAAAAACAGGAACTAAAAGCGATTTTCGAATGCTTCGGTGAAGTTGAATTTATAGAAGAAAACCTTATGGATGTCGTTAGTGGGGTCAGCGGCGCTTCTCCTGCCTATGCCTATATGTTCATTGAAGCTCTTGCTGATGGAGCAGTCAAACAAGGAATGCCAAGGAAACAGGCTTATATTTTTGCATCTCAGGCAATATTGGGCGCCGCAAAAATGGTATTGGAAACTGGTATTCATCCAGGAGAGCTAAAAGATCAGGTTTGCTCACCAGGTGGAGCGACAATTGAGGCGATTGCAAGCCTTGAAGAAAATGGGTTCCGGTCGTCAGTCATTAAAGCAGTTGATGCATGTGTTGCAAAATCGAAATTGTTGAATAGCTAATGATTTGATTAGAGACAACCTTGTTTTTCCAATCGATTTATAATCCATCATATAATAACCTTGATAGACCGTTTGCATGATTTCTAATAAATATTTCGTTCAAGAAGAAAATCAAATAGCATAGCCTCCAAAAAAGAAAGCAAACTAAAATAGTGGGTGCCAATCGAAAAAAACATAAAAAATTTCCGCACCGTAATCCTTATATTGTGTTGGCATCATTTAAGGAATAACTATATCAGCCTGCAATGGTGGTGAGAAAATGGCTAAAAATAAGAATAATCAATTTAAGAATAATAAAAATGCTCTACCAAAAGCAGATGTAGAATTTGCGGGAGAAAATGGACTAGAAAAAAAAGCACTAAAGGCACTAAAAAGTCAAAATAAGTAAACAACATGGAATAGTCAACCTGTCACTTTGTCCTACCTATCTGATATTACCCGCACTTTAATGACTAAGGGAGCTGTCACATTGTCTTTCGGTCGCTACTGCCCTATTTTTAGTGACCGCCTGGGTCCTTTTTTTCTCTCTTTGGTAACTACTTAACTGGTTTAGTGACCGTCTGAGTCCTTTTCCCCTCTCTTTGGTCACTACTTCACCGGTTTAGTGACCGCTCGGGTATTCTTTTCCCATCTTCGGTCACTACTTCACCGGTTTAGTGACCGCTCGGGTATTTTTTTCCCATCTTTGGTCACTACTTAACTGGTTTAGTGACCGACTGAGTTCTTTTTCCCTCTCTTCGGTCACTACTTCACTAGTTTAGTGACCGTTCAGGTATTTTTTTCCCATCTTCGGTCACTACTTCAAGTTTAGTGACCGTTCAGGTATTTTTGTCTATTTTCGGTCACTACAGCCATTCATCAGCGATTGAACTATTGTCAGCGATTGAATAGGCTGCATTCACGATTGCTTGTGGTAAGGTTTCACCAGTGGCGCCTTCGTCATTAAAGCACACCTCGTAAGCCCCTTTTTTTGTATATGTAAATCCTAGCTTTTCTAATTTTTCAACGATAAGCATTGCATGGTCAAGTTTTTGCTCAGGTTGAAAATTACGGATGAAAATACCTTTTTCATAATCAAACCATTTATCCCAGCTATTCATTTTCCAGCCTAGTATTCTGCGAGCTATTACCTCTACTTTATCCATTTCCTGCTGCCCTCTTTCCTCTAGATTTTTTTATTTTACCATTTTCCATCACACTAGTAGTACTAATTCAATTCCAATTTCTCGAAAAAAATAATGCCTGTTCTATTTCAAAATACCATTGTATAGTTACAGTAATGAAATTTTTTAGGAGTGGTCTAATTTGTTCATAAAACTTACTAAAGAGCAACAACAATTAATGATATCTGACATTCAGTATTTCTTTTCACAAGAAAGAGATGAAGAAATATCTGAATTTGCGGCTGAAACGGTATTAGATTTCGTGAAGAAGTCCCTTGCTCCACATTTCTATAATGCTGCAGTTTTAGATGCAAAAAATGTTATTGATCAGCAATTTGCTTCACTTGAAGATGAAATATTAACTTTGGAACGACCAATAAAAAGATAAGAAATACACAAAAGGAACTTCTAACGATAGAGGTTCCTTCTAATATATTAGCACCCTACCACTTTTTCAAGTCAACTCGCTTTGTTATGAGCAGCCAATTAGACTGTTCAACTAGGAAGTCAAAAATTTTAAAAAACCTTTTCCATGACCATCACATCGACAAAACGACCATCTAACTTCCCCTGATTCTTCAATAACCCCACTTCTCGATAACCATTTTTTCTATAAAGCCCCTGCCCTAATTCGTTAAATGGGAGGGTAAATAGGACAATTTTATTAAATTTATTCTCCATTGCAAGGAGCTCAATATCTCTCAATAATAACGAACCAATTCCCGTTCCCCGATTTTTCCTTTTAATATAAATAGACAAATCCGCCACGCCATCGTAGGCACATCGATTGGAATATCGGTTTAAAGATGTCCAACCCACAATTTTCCCAGATTGCTCAGCAACCAAAACTGCAAAACGCTGATTATGATCTTTCTCGAACCAATTTTGCATATAATCTAAGTCTTTTGGAGTTTCTTCTAATGTAGCAATCCTATCCTCAATTCCTTGGTTATAAATTTCAAGAATGGATTCCAAGTCCTCTTTTGTGGCTAACCTTGTTTTTAGATTCGATTTCACTGTAATCTCTCCTTAAATTTAATTCCCTAAATTTATTTTATCAAACTATTTGCATTTTGAAAATTTAAAAACTTGCAATTTGCAAATAATTATTATATAAATAATTGTGAGGTGATTAAATTGGAAAATAACAACTTAAGAAGTTTGCTCCAAATGATTGTTAGAAGATTTGGCTTCCTGAATGAACGTTGCTGTGAAGACTGCTGTGGGGATGATATTAGTCTCATTCAAGGCCACATATTATACGAGATCTCTAGACAGAACAAGCCGTCAATGCAGGATATTGCTGGAGCTTTGGGTTTAGATATCACAACCTTTAGCCGTCAAGTCAAGACCCTTGTTGAAAGGGATTTGGTCAAAAAGACACCTCATCCTAATGATAATCGCGTAAACCTTCTATCACTCACGCCTAAAGGAACCCAGACCGAGCAAAATATAAATCAAGAAATGAATAAGTATCTTAACGACATTTTATCTCCCTTTAGTGATTTCGAGCGAGAAACTGTTATTCGATCGATGCAGCTTTTAGATGAGGCAATGAGAAAATCAGAAAGTTATTGTTGCCCACCAAAATAAACCGGGATATTCTTAATAAAATACTTGTAAATCACAAATAATCACCAAAAGTAGATGGAGGGTTATTTTATGAAAGACAAAGAAGAAATTAGAGAATTTATTCGAAAAAACTATGCAGAGGTTGCATTGAAAGGATCAGACCAAGGCTGTTGCAGTAGTGGTTGTAGTTGTGAAGAGACTCCCTTTGATATTAGTGAGACCTCAATTAAATTAGGTTATAAAGCAGATGATCTATTAAATATACCGCTTGAATCCAATATGGGATTAGGATGTGGAAATCCTATCGCCATCGCAGCTATTAAAGAAGGAGAAGTCGTTCTCGATCTTGGAAGTGGAGGCGGATTTGATTGTTTCCTTGCAAGGAGGCAGGTAGGTGAAACTGGGTATGTAATTGGGGTTGATATGACCCCCGATATGATTAAGTTGGCAAGAAAAAATGCGGAGAAAAGTGGATATTCCAATGTTGAATTCAGATTGGGAGAAATCGAACATATACCCGTTGCTGATGCGTCAGTGAATGTGATCATATCCAATTGTGTCATTAACCTTTCTCTAGATAAAGCCCAAGTATTTAAAGAAGCCTTCAGAGTTCTTAAGCCGGGTGGCAGGTTATCAATATCTGATGTTGTCGCAACAGCACCCATCCCGCAAAACATAAAACAGGATCTGAGATTGATTACAGGCTGTGTTGGTGGTGCTGAATATGTTGAAGACATTAAAAATATGCTGTGTAACGCGGGATTCAAGGATATTCAAATGGCACAAAAAGATAACAGCAGAGAGATCATAAAAACATGGTCCCCTGATAAAAATATTGAAGATTTCGTCGCTTCTTTTCTAATAGAGGCTATAAAGGAATAAACCAAAGGAGATAATATCCCAATATGTTCAAAAATGGCTCAGTCCTAGCGACTGAGCCATTTCCTTTTAGCAACAGCTACTAGCACCTAATAAAACCAATCCTGTGCCTTCTTGATTTTCTTCTTTGTCTAGAGTTAATTCCTCAGTTGTCGTGATTTGTGCATCAAATGCTACTTTAATTCCATTAATCGTTTCCATTCTATCCGATTCCTGTGGTGGATCTAGAGATATGGCAAATTGTGGCCCACAGCAGCCTCCAACCGTATAAAGACGAATTCCGTCAGCCCCTTTTTCTTTTAAAAAGCTTTCTAACAGTTGTTTAGCTTCATCTGTAATTTTCATCTATTGCTCCTCCTTTATTTTTTTGCATCCATTTAAGCCTTAAAATAAGTAATCCTTTAGCTTGTCATAACCAATTTTTTCTTCATGCAACCAAGGAATAAGCGCACATTCCTCAGCTAGGTTTTCCTTTACTTCATTGATCCATTTAGTTTCCGAAATAGCTTTTCCTTTTAAAATAGGATCGTTTGTCGTTGTGGTAGATAAACTCTGATTGATCACCCACCATTTTGGACTAATATTAGCTCTTCTTAAATCATCTTGTAATCTGGATGACTCTAAAACAGGGGTCGCTTCCGCAAGTGTGACAATAACAACGGCTGTTTCTTTTGGATTCCGAATTTGTGGCAGTAGCATTTTTGCACTTTCTGGCACGTCTCCAGTTGACCTTTCAATCTCTTTGCTATATGACTGAGAAGCATCTAATAATAGTAAGGTGTGTCCTGTCGGTGCCGTATCTATAACGACAATTTCATTAATTGATCTGGCTACTACTTCCGCAAAGGCTTGAAAAACGGCAATTTCTTCTGTACACGGTGACTCTAAATCTTCTTGCAAGTATGCAAGACCTGCTTCATCCAAGTCCTTACTCGCATTGGATAATACGGTTGCTTTATATTTTTCAACTTCTACTTTCGGATTAATGCTACTAATCGTTAAATTTTGATTCAGATGCTCACTTTGAAATTGATATTCTAGGTGAGCCGCAGGATCGGTTGTGGTCAAATGGACCCGATGCCCTTTTTCAACTAGACCCACGGCAATGGCTGCTGCAACCGTTGTTTTTCCAACACCGCCTTTGCCCATCGTGAAGATTAGCTTTGTATGACTTGCTGAAGAGTCATCAACCACAGCTTTTAATCCAGGAAGTTGAACGAATTTACTCCCCATGTGATTTTCTTTTTTTGGAAATTCGTTTGGTTTAAAAAGATTGCGAAGATTTTCTACTCCTGTTAATGAATAGGCAAGGTATGGTAGCGAGTAAATAGTGCTCTCCGTTAAATTTTTTGATATCTGCTTTAATGCCTGTCTTTGCCGATGATAAAATGCTGATGACACTTCATCTTGTTCAACGTGGTTCTGAAGAAGACCGTTTATGATCAGCATTTTGTTTTTGATTCCAATTTCTTTTAGCTCTTTTGAAGCTCGGTCTGCTTCAAAGAGAGATGAGACATCAGGTCGCGTTACCAACATTAATGTCGTTTTAGTTGGGTCAGAAAGAGCCGATACGGCCTTTGAATATAAATCTTTTTTATCTGCC
This sequence comes from Bacillus sp. 1NLA3E, assembly GCF_000242895.2. Classification (NCBI taxonomy): domain Bacteria; kingdom Bacillati; phylum Bacillota; class Bacilli; order Caryophanales; family Bacillaceae; genus Bacillus; species Bacillus sp. 1NLA3E. The sequence continues at coordinate 1,921,206 of NC_021171.1, read as the reverse complement.
AGTCCCGATAAAGGGCCCAAACACGATGCACCGAGTGTACTTTCTTCTAAAAATCCATCCCAAGCAGTGGGAAGCTGCAAAAGCCGTAATGTATGGCCTGTTGGGGCTGTATCAAAAATAATGTGGTCATATAGATTTACGATTTCAATATTTGTAAGAAAATTGGTAAATTCGTCAAAGGCTGCAATTTCTACTGTACATGCCCCTGATAGCTGTTCTTCCATTGTAGTCACTACTGCTTCAGGAAATTTCTCTCGATACGGACCGACAACACTTTCACGATAAGCTTTTGCAGCAGCTTCAGGGTCAATGTTACTAGCAAATAAATTTTCAACCGCTGGAACGGCTTTTGGTGCGCTGGTTAATTCGATTCCAAACACATCTTCTAAATTGGAGGCAGGGTCAGTACTTATCAATAATACTTTTTTCCCGCTATCCGCTAATGCCACAGCTAGCGCACAAGCTGTTGAGGTTTTCCCTACCCCACCTTTTCCTGTTAAAAATAAAAATTGAGTGTGCATATGATTTGGTCTGAATGCTGGATACATGCTTTTTCCTTCTTCCAAATTTATTACAATTGTTTTAAATTGATAGAAAGTCGAGCTTTTGGTTTTTCAGTTAACTCTTCCAAACTCACTTCAAACCATTCAGCAAATTCTTCGTTAGATGGATAACTTCCTTCTTTTACAACTTGATCATTAACCAAAACCACCGGTAAAGCATTAGGTCCTTTTTCAATAAAAACACGATTTATTTCCTTGTTTTCTGCAAATTTATCAGGGTCATTTGTTAATTGGTACCGTTTAATATCAAAACCCTTTTTCCCTAATGAATATATAGCAGCTGCCACCCTTGCTAACTCTGGATCCACACTAGGACCACATACTCCTGTTGAACAACACATCGCCGGATCAAAAATTTCGACTTTTGTCATATTAAGACCTCCATTAATAAGCATTCTCTTATATACGAATCGAAAGGATAGCCAAGAATTTCTCTTGGCTAATACATTACTCTCCAGTTTCCGAGAAGCATTTTATCCGTTCTCCGATTTCATCACGTACCCGTTGGAAGAACGCCCATTTTTCGTCGTCGGTTCCCTTTGCTTTTGCAGGGTCATCAAAGCCCCAATGTTCACGCTTCACCTGTGGTGGGGTCATCGGACACTTATCTGCAGCGTCTCCGCAAAGAGTCACAACTAAATCAGCATTATTTAAGATTTCAGGGTCGATCATATCCGATGTATGATTAGAAATATCAATCCCGACTTCCTTCATTGCTTTAACAGCATTAGGATTTACCCCATGTGCTTCAATCCCTGCACTACGGACTTCCCACTCATCAACTAAATATTTTTTTGCCCAGCCATCAGCCATTTGGCTTCGACATGAATTTCCAGTACACAAAAAATAGATTGTTTTTTTAGCCATATTTCTACTCCTTTGATTTAACTTGGTCTATTCGCACGAAATGCGCAAACCATCTGATTCTAATTGGATTAATAATTCGTCTTGTTTTGGTAAATGGTCTAATAAACTTTTGACAAACGGATAATATTCATTTTCTTTATTCATTGAATAGAAAATCCATTGGCCCCTTCGGCTTTCCCTTACCAAACCAGCATCCCTTAATTTACGTAAATGCTGACTGACCGCTGGTTGACTCATATTAAAAATCCCTACAAATTCGCATACGCAACAGTCATTCGTTTCTAGTAACTTAACCATCGTGAGACGGGTTTTATCACCAAGTAATTTAAGGATTTGCGCGACATTTTGCATATCAGGTGTCATTTTAACATCCAAGATGGAACACCCCCATATTATTCTACAGCAGTACTAAAGTATTTCTTTTGCATCCAAAGAGCGACGTTTACTAAGCCAACCATTACGGGGACTTCTACTAATGGACCAATTACCGCTGCAAAGGCCACACCCGAGTGGATCCCAAATACACCAACGGCAACCGCAATCGCCAACTCAAAATTATTGCTTCCCGCGGTAAAAGCGAGCGTCGTTGTCACTGGATAGTTTGCACCAATCTTCTTCCCCATAAAGAAAGATATAAAGAACATCACCACAAAATAAATCAATAATGGAATGGCAATTCTTACAACATCTAAAGGTAAAGTCACGATTGTCTCACCTTTTAGCGAGAACATAACGATGATCGTGAATAATAAGGCAATAAGGGTGATTGGACTGATTTTAGGAATAAATACCTTTTGATACCATTCTCTCCCTTTTGATTTTACCAAGATCAATCGAGTTAACATCCCACTGATGAAAGGAATTCCGAGATAGATAAAAACTGACTTTGCCACTTCTCCCATTGTGATTTTGACGATTGCCCCTTCTAATCCAATCCATTGCGGGATAACGGTGACGAACACATAGGCATAAAGAGAGAAGAACAGTAATTGGAACACGGAGTTAAACGCAACCAATCCAGCTGCGTACTCAGCGTCCCCTTTGGCAAGGTCATTCCAGACAATAACCATGGCAATACACCTGGCCAGTCCGATCATGATGAGTCCTATCATATATTCTGGTTTATCCGGTAAAAAGACAATGGCTAGCACAAACATCAATATGGGGCCAACAATCCAGTTTTGGACAAGAGATAGTCCTAACACCTTCATATTTTTAAATACGCGACCCATTTCCTCATATTTTACCTTTGCTAACGGCGGATACATCATTAAAATCAAACCAATCGCCAATGGTATTGAAGTCGTTCCTACCTGGAGACGATTGATTCCCTTCACTAAGCCTGGAGAAACACATCCAATTCCTATTCCCACTGCCATCGCCAAAAATATCCATAGCGTGAGGTAACGATCAAGAAAAGATAATCGTTTCTTTTTGGTTATGTTCATAAATCTAACCTCCTAAATGAAAAAATATGTATTTTAAAACCCTATTATAAGTATATAAGCATTAGCTTATATATGCAAGTCGTTTTCTTGTTTTAAATGTAGTATTACTTTTCAGAATCAGACGACCAGAGCACCCGTGTTTTGAGGTCCCGCTTACTGACTTGCCCATGAATATTTGATGTACGCATAAAGGGTTAATTACCCATTTATCTGTTTTTCCAAAACGTCCACTTTGTTGCTTTTCCAAGGTTTGGTTAAGACATATTCAAATCCTTGCCGAGCCCAAAATTCTTTTGCTGACAGGTTGTCTTGAAGCACACCTAGCCTTACAGCATCATATTTTAGGGCTTTTAATTTTTCTTCAAAAGTATGATAAATCCGTGTCCCGTACCCTTTTGAACGGAATTTCCCATGAATCATTAGTAACCCAATCCAAGGAAATCCATCCTTAGGATTTTTATGAAGAAAATCAATGACTGCGATATAAACGCCATCATTTTTTATTAAAAAGCTATCAGACTGTATATTTAGAAATTCCTCTTTTATTTCGTCTTCTGTTCTACATTGATGACCATTTTCTAACTGATTATAATCAGGATTGGAGTTTATTATTTCTAACACATTTGATAATGTTTCAGTTGTTATTTTTTCAAAATAAAACATCATGGGGCTCCTTTCCCGGATTTTAACATTATTATCCTACTAATCCTTATTCAAGTCCATTTAAACAATTTAATAGTTTGTTACACAAGCAAACCCAAACAACTGTTTAGCGCTCCTAATAAAATATAGTGAAAGGTAAAAAGTGAAGAAAAACGCTATACTAATACGCAAGGAGTGGTTTACTATGGACTTTTTTTCAATTATTGCTGAAGATAAAATTCGCAAAGCGATAAAAGATGGTGATTTTGCTAACCTACCGGGTCAAGGAAAACCACTGAAGCTCGAAGACTTATCAAATATTCCAGAAGAACTTCGAATGGCCTACAAAGTGATGAAAAACGCAAATGTTATCGACGATTACGATGCATTAAGGGCAGAGTTAATGACCATTAATGACCTGATTAATGACTGTGAAAATAATGATGAGAGACAGCTTCTTAAAAGACAAAAGAATGAAAAAGAAATTAGATTCGAGGCTTTAATGAAAAAGCGGAGAACACTTAATTCCCCAGCCTCTTCCTTCTATAAAGAACAAATGTTAGAACGATTAAAAGGTCATGGACGGAAAAAGTGATGGAAAGGAAACACTGTCAGAATTTTAACACAATATTCATTGATTGAGTTCATCCATGTCCTTTCTTTTCTATAAAATAAATATAGAGTTAATAAAAAGGAAGGATGTGGAATATGCTTTTTAAGCCTCGCACAGTGCCAATTGAATTATTAATTCTAGGATATTTAAACACTCGAATGAAATTATCATCCAAGGATATACAGCAATTTTTGACCCTTAAAAAAGGATTTGAAGGGGAAGCTATGTTTGACTTATTACTAGGAAATCTCCAAAGTGAGATGATTATTTTAAATGACTTGTTGTTTGAGGTGAACAACTCTCTGTTCCAAATAGATTCATTAATCATTTCACAAGAAACCATTTACCTTTTTGAAGTAAAAAATTATGAAGTAGATTTTTATTATAAATCTGACAGGTTTTACACGATGTTAGGCACCGAAATTAAAAATCCACTAGACCATTAAAACGTACTGAATCCTTGCTCCGTCAATTACTCCAAAAACTAGGATACAATTTCCCAATTGAGGCTCAGGTTGTCTTTATCAATCCGGCGTTCACCTTATATCAAGCCCCCTCAAACCAACCGATTATTTTCCCAACACAGCTAACTCGCCTATTGAACAAATTAAATACGACCCCATCTGCACTTAATGAAAGGCATAAGAAACTAGCGGATCACCTGGTCTCTTTGCACCTAAAAGTATCTCCTCATTCCCGTTTGCCAAAATATGACTATAATCAGCTAAAAAAAGGGATTATCTCATCGTCTTGTAACTCATTTATGGTTGCTAGCGGTGAAAGGAAATTAATATGTGAGAAATGTGGATGCTCTGAACGGGTAGAATCAGCCGTTTTGCGGAGTATAGCGGAATTTAAGCTTCTTTTCCCTGGTCAACTACCCCCACTGAGGTCAAGCATTTCAGTGGGGGTTTGAGTTAAAACTCTAGGTCTTTTCGTCTATTACTAGACAGTTTGACGCTCTAGAATTCATGCCACCCTACGGTGACACCCCAAGTAAGTTTTTGGTTGGTACTAGCGACGAACTATCGTTTTCCCACTTGCACCACCCTTTCGAAAAGAACAGTTCTTCCTTACGGAAGAAGCCACCACTCAGATTGTTCCGGCGTGTACTACAAGCCCCGACAAGTCGAGTACGCATGGATGGTTGACGCACCCACTAAGTTATGCACTAAGCAACAACTTTACGTTTTTGTACTTCCAATAAGATTGGATTTATGAGTATCATATTATCGTCCAATTCTACTACTTCTGATTTACGCAAGATGTTTAGGGCACCGTTGATGTCGGCTTGAATACATCTTCCATTTTTACTTCGGTACAAACCACGAGTTATCCGTTTGCCACTAAAGCGATAAGTTGTTTTATTGTCTTTCGACCAAACAGGAATGAAATCTTTGTCTAGGAAACTTGCTTTTGATGTATAGCTTTCTTCTTGTTTTAAAAATCGAATACCTTCTTTTACACACTTATTCTCAAAGGCAGAAATCAGCTTATGGAAGGGGATTTGAACAAAAGCTTGATTATTCTTTTTTCCCATCTCACATTCTTGTTTCCAACCAGCGTTATAGCCGACTATAACAGTATCAATCTTACCTTCTTTTATTTTTTGGAACAGCAAGCCGACGGCTTGTGAGAAATATCCGTTAATTTGGCTTTCACGTTTGTTCCAGAGTTCTGCCAATTGGTTCGTGACAACACGTTTGGAAAGACCGTTTTCGATGTTTTTCTGTTGTAAATTACTTATCATTTTATTAAAGTATTGGTTGATAGATTTTAATTTTTTTCCATCGATTAAAAACGTATCCCCCTTATTGGTTGCACAGCTCAATAATCGGTCTACACCTAAATCGCAACTCAAAGCATTATTCGTTGTCGTTGGTTGTTTTTTCATTTGAGAAACGTGCATTTCATACGTATAATGCACCTCAAAGAACCGACCTTTTTGCTTGGGTACGATTTCAATGTAGGAGATTTTTTTGTGTAACAAATTCTTCGGCATACGAATTTTGATGGAACCGTAACGTTTTCTGAATTCGACGTTCATAGGAATTGACCAATAGCCTTCCTTATCTACTTTCGGAACTTGGTAGATTTCAATAACACGTTTTTCAGTAGCACGAGAATACTTCGGAAACTTTGGACGCCCCGTGAATTTTTCGGGATTTTTCTTCCACTTTTCTAATGCTTTGAAAAAGCTCTTCGCTTCCGCATACAACGTTCTACGAATAGCTTGAGCAGAGTTAGATTGAACGCCCCAATAGTTCATATCCGCTTGAATGGCAGTGTCTATTTCTTTTACAGTCGCTATCTTATTGGTGTTTAAGTAGCTTTGTTTAATGGTATACAATCCAACATTGCGCAACGCTTTCGAACTATGCGACATACGTTGAAGCAAACGGAATTCTTTAGACGTTAGGACACCACTTCCAATATTTTGTTTCTGTGTAAACCGTTGAATATGTTCGGTTTTCTTTTGTTTGCGCAACACTTTAATTGCTTTCTTTCTAGCCATTGTGTTCACCACCATTCTTAGGAGAGTTTATTAAGGATTAAGTAAACAAACCGGACGATTAGAATCATCGATTTTTAACTTATTCCCATCTGCGATTAATCGTAGCATTAGGTAAATAAATATGCGAACATTTGCTCTCAAGAAAGGCAAAAATTTTTTGAACTAAAAAGAGTTCAGCCTATCGGCTGACGGCAATTCATCTACACCTGAATTGTTGGGCTTCGCCCGTAACACAAATCAGGTGGAGTCTTCTTGCCAAAAGGGATAAAAAAGTTACCTCCAAAGCTATTCATGAATGGTGTGCGGTTGTCGAGTCCAAGAAGGTGATTAGGAGAATTTTAAAACAAAACTATCGGGCAATGGGGAAGGGAACTAATACTTATTATTTGTAAGTTTTGTTTTCTCTGGGGGGGCTCCTGGTTTCGTGACCGGTCCGACTCTCTTTTCTCTCAATTGGTCACTACTCTAATACCTTGATCTAGTGACCGTTCGCATGCTTCTTTACTCTCTTCGGTCACTACTACCCGGGTTTAGTGACCGTTTGCATGGTTTTACCCTCTCATTGGTCGCTACTACCCTGGTCTAGTGACCGTTCGCATCGTTTTACCCTCTCATTAGTCGCTACTACTCTGGTCTAGTGACCGTTCGCATGGCTTTTTCCTCTGTTTGGTCACTCCAGTTCTGCACGGGTAACCACACCCTCTTCCTTCATCTTAGCTCACTCCAATCCAAGTTATATTACCACTGGTGCTCTTTTACCTCTTTTCAATCTTATTTTCATCCAATAACCCTACATGTTAAAATAAAACAAACACTAGCCCTTACCAAATATAATTGGAGTGAGCAGGATGTTCCATTTAGAAAAAAATCAAAATCCGAAAACAAACAGTCAACTATTGGAGAAAATAACCGGAAGCCAACTCCAAATTAGTGAAGCACTAGAAGAGACCGAGCAGCTTTTCCACCTTTGTCAGGAGAATAAGATTCCTCCTTTCCCTACATACGCCAACACCCACACTCAAGCGCCTTCTTCCACAAAAAAAATGGCAGAACTTCTCTGGCGAGTTTTTTCCAAGCCCGCAAACTATCAAGAGCGAACGATGATCTCAGTTGATGCAAACGGAAACGTCATTCCGGATTGGAAAGAAAAGCTTGATCAAGAGTTCAGTTTGCTGAAAAAAAACATAAACAGTGAAGTTTATTTACTGGATTTCGGTGCTATTGGGGATGGAAAAACGGACTGTACTCTTGCATTTAAAAGAGCGATAGGAAGAGGGCGAGTAAAAGTTGTCGTTCCAGAAGGAGTTTTTATCACAAAAGGAATTAAGCTACCATCATGGACATGGCTTATTGGGGTTGGAAAAGGAGTGACCAAGATAAAGCTGCATGATGAAGCAACAAAAGATACCCGACTTGTCACCAACGCTAACCACTGGAAGGGCAATCACTATATTTTTGTCGGATCTTTAAGTCTCGACTGGAATGTGGAGAGACTTGGAAATGTGGAGAAAACCAGTTCGGGCGGCAATCATTCAAGCTGTTTAACATTTGCCAATGTAACGTATGGTTGGGTTAGAGATGTGGAAGCCATCAATCCTGGTCTCCATTGTTTTGATATTTCCTCGACCATGTATAATTATGCCGGGGATGGATACCGTGCTCGCGGCGGGAGCAAATATGTATGGCTCGATGGGTTAAATGGTTTCGGCTTTGGTGATGACGGAATTACCACACACCATAGCGATCATATTTTTATTTCACGATCTCATATGTGCGACCCTAGTGGGCGTGCCCATCAGAAAGGTTTTTCTAATTCGAATGGATTTGAAATTGATGACGGTTCACAAAATGTATTACTTGTAGAAAATTCTACAGCAAGGTGCTTTGGTGGTGTCGAAATTAAGGCCCATCAAAATTCTTCGGCAGCCTCAAATGTGCAAATTGTCGGGCATATTTCTGTCAACGATAACCGCTCTTATAATTTTCGCCATATTGGCCATCACAAAAACACCGATCCGGAATCGAAATCGGCATACAATATTCTAGCGACAAACATTGTCTCCGTTGCCCCTGTTTTTACTGACTTATATAAAGATTCATCGCCGCGAGGTTTAGTGGTTTCAGCTTATAAAAATGTAGTCATAAATCATTTCACCTTAATCGGTGATCCTGATTACGATTTAAAGAAAAATCCTGTTGTTGCAATTCAATATCGGGCCCGAAACGTTATTTTAAACCATGTTACCTTAAAAAATTTTCAAAAAACCGGACCTGGAGTAAAAGTATTTGGAGGCTCCAACCGGGCGGATTCTGTTAGAATCCGCAACGTTAAGTTTGATAGCAGTTTAAAAAAAGCTATAGAGGTCGGGCAGAACGTCCATGATATTAAAATTGAAAATGTTAAAACTTTTTAAAATGATTAAGCCTTAACATTGTTAACCATTCCATTTCGAAGTATCTTAACGATTACTTGCGGTCAACCCTGAAAATACATGAGCCACACGACACCTTTTATATTTAATCGATTAGCCCTGTGACAATCTCAATCCCAAGGTAGAGACCAATCAGTATTACTTTATCTGCTTATTTTCCATTATATTTAATCGTTCTGCCATGTTTTGCTGATTTTCAATAATGGTACTCAGCTTTTGATGAATATCTTCTATGATGATTTCCGCTTTTAAGTTAACTTTAAAATCGTTTTTTGCTCTTAGTCTATCCTTTTGCTCTTGTCTATTTTGGCTCATCATAATTACAGGAGCCTGAATAGCAGCCAGGCATGACAAAATTAGGTTGAGTAAAATGAAGGGGTAAATATCATAAGGTTTTGTGAGGATTACTGCATTTAAGGTAATCCAACCTGATAAAATAAAGAAAAATATAATGATGAAAGCCCAGCTACCTGCAAATTTCGCAAGATTATCTGCCGCTTTTTCACCAAAGGTTAGCCCTTCGTCATGCTCTAACATGGAATTTTTTGAAATACGTTCTTGTAAAAGTATATGTAGAATTTCATCTTCTTCAGCTGCAATAGAGTCATCTTCTAGGATCGTTTTGATTAATTCTAGCCTTTTTTCATTTATAGACATATAGTTTAGTCCCCTCTCCTTAGTCCTGACAATCTGAATGATTTATATTAAAGTAACTATTTAATAATTCCATCCTAAATTTACGCCTTTTTCCAAATATCTAGAAAATCAGTTAACATTCTTTTCTCAGGATCACTTTTGGCCAATGTACAAAGAAATTGAGCAGTGCTTGATCTTTCGTGATTATTCGAATCTGTTAATTTCGCTTTCAATTGACCCCATACTTCATAAGGCAGTCTACCTTTTCTTTAGTAGCTGCAAGAATCTGATTTGAGGCTTCCAATTGTCGTTCCCTAACAAGTGAAATTAAGTTTTCAAAAATAGGATTGTATCTTCGAATCCACCGTCACCACTCCTTCTAAAAATTGTGTGTCCCACCCGTATTAATTCCTTTGCAACTAGTATATCATTTAGTATTTTATAGTTAAATGAGGCCAAGCGTTTGCACTTTTAGGGCACTTTCCTTTTGAAAATAGTTGTTATGGCGAGTGTTAAACCTTTCCTATTTCACCTCATATTACCACCAAAAGACAGATGATTCCTAAACTGGTGGCGGTGGTTCCGGTGCTTTCTAGCTTTTATAATTAAATATTTGCGATGAATATTCAATGAATAAATTTGTTTCTCAGATTAACACTATCTTTAGTGTTATCTTTTAACACTAAACTTCAATGCGGAGGGATATCTGATGAATATTCTTTTTAGCTTATTTCCACGATTAATTATTATGTGGTTTAGAGTGACAATCTTAATTAGTACCATGATATCTAAGTTGAAATGTCTCTTAAGAATGCCTGCTTTAACTTAAGTATCGAATATACCATAAGTATCATTAAATTCGCATTGTTGTAGAAAAAGGTGAGCACAGTATTGTGCTTGCTTTTTTTAGTGAATAAATCTCGCAGGAGAACAATACATTTAATTTTTGATAATGCGTACATTAACCTACAAATCTAAATTTCATTAGAAGTAATTGGTTAGAAAAGACTTAATGTATTTTTACGATTCATGCGATAACGATGCGAAAAGGTGGGAAAAGTTGTGGGGATAAGTGCAAGTATTTGGAGTGTAATTTGGTCCAGTTTGCCCACCCCCCAAAAAAGCCCAGACCTCATCCAACATTTGGATAAGCCCTGGCGCTTTTTTGGTTCTAATTTGGTTTACATGTAAGAAGACTAAGGTCGATCATACCATCAATTGCGATATTTTATAAGCTAACAAAATAATTTCATTTCCCCTCTTCCCAAAGCTCCAATGGTAATCCCACTAAAATCTTTCCAACTTGATCACGTGCTATATTATTTGATGGTGCCATTGGAATTCCTGCTCGGGCATCTCGGTATAGCCGTTCAAATATACCTTCTTTATATCCATAACCACCTGCTACATCCATCGCAATTCGAGCTGAAAAATCTGCTAATTCCGATGTTTGAACTTTTAATTCTATGACTTCCGCCGCTAATAAACTTAATGGTTTCCCCTCGGCAAGCAACTCATCATAATGTCTCGCTAAATCTAATTGCCACGCTTTTAATCCAGTAATTTGTATTTTTACCTCTGCTAATTTTTGACGAATCACTTGATGATCAGCCAGACTTTTATTGAAGCCTTCATTCACTGTCTTCGTAACATGATCTACCGCTGCCTTAAGAGCACCTTGCGCCACCCCAAGCCATGCAGATGCAAGACCAAGTAAATAAATTGGATTCACACCATCATCCATAATTTCTTTTCCTAATCCTTCATACCCCACTAGATCGCGATGACTTACTTTAACGTTACGATAAGTAATCGGTCCACTATGGTTTCCTCTTACTCCCAATGCTTTCCATGGTTCAGAAGTAATACCCTTGTCATGACCGTCAACGATGAAATAGCTAATATCACTATAGTCATCAGTCTCTGGAGTTCTCGTTTGTAAAATGTAAAAATCAGCCTGGCCACCACTAGTTGTAAACGACTTTTCGGCATTAATAATATAATCCTTTCCATCGCGTTCTGCTTGGCTTAGGTTAAACCATACATGGCCTCTTGTGGCTTTTTCGCTAATAGAAAAAGTTCCTACAGATCCCTCACGAACTGGCAATAACCAGCGGTTTTTTTGATCCTCATTTCCATATAAGGCAATTACTTGGGCAGCACCAACGTGCATGGCATATACTAAAGCAGTCGAAGCATCCACCTTCCCGATTTCTTCCGCAACAATTGCAAGACCTAAATAGCCTAAATCCAGTCCGCCCCATTTTTCAGAAAATGTTACCGAATTCCATCCTTCTTTAGCAAGCGCTAATAAATTTTCACGGGGAAATCTTCCTTCTTTATCAATAATTACAGCATTTGGTTCGATGATATTTTGAATAATCGGTCGAACTCTTTCTCTAATTTCCTCGACATAGGCTCTTGAATAGATATTTTTTTTCGTTTCTACATTACTCATGATTAATTCCTCCAATTTTATTACTAATAAATTTCCACATTAATATTAATTAGTTTTTAAAAATAAATTTCTCCAATTGGAAGCTCAGAATCATTCACAACATAGTTACCTATGGCACGTGCTTTGTATACGACTGGATTGTGGGAAGCAATCGTACGAATATTACGCCAGTGGCGATCAAGGTTCGCTGACTGTCTTGTTGCCGATGCACCACCAACATCAAAAAGTTGCGTAGAGGACTGTAATGCAAGATTGTCTACTATTACCTTAGCCTTAGCCGCTTGAAGCGAAGCATCATGACTCAAAGAATAATCAATAACACCCTCTACTGCTGAATTCACTGCAATATCTAGTGCATCTGCAGCAGCAAGGACAATCGCTTCGGCAGCAAAAGCACTACTCGAAAGCTGTCCAATTATTTGCAGTAATTGTGGGTCTTCGTTTGGTTTCTCGGCCGCTGCAAAACTAAAAGTACGAGTTCTTCTTTTCACCAAAGAAGAAGCATCGGTAACGACATTTCGCAATATTCCAGCTATAACTGCATGGAGAATTAGCTGTAAAAATGAATTAAACGGTGTTTGCTCTTCATTGGTGACAGTCACTTCATTTTTATGGACGAATGCATTCTTAAGGACCGTGGTTCCACTACCCGTCAATCTTTGGCCAATTCCATCCCAATCATCCTCAATGATGACTCCTTCTCGGTCAGTTGGGATTAATGCAGAAACATTTAAACCCTCAGGAGTTGACGCCGTAACAAAAACCCAATCAGCATACAAAGTACCGGTGCTAAAATACTTCGTTCCATTTAAACGGTAGCCATCTCCATCAGGGGATAAAGTAGTTTCATAGACGGAACTCCCAACATTATTATTTGATATTTCAGTATACGCATTTCCAATAATCGTTCCGTCCGCCACTCTTTTCAGCCACGTATTACGTAGTTCATTATTCGGACTAAGGAGGAATTCCTCAACTTGGTAATAATGGAAACGAAGACTATGAGCAACATCTGGGTCCGCTTCAGCTAAACGTGTGACGGCATAGAAAAGGTCCCGAATGCTAGCTCCTCCGCCACCTAGTTCAATCGGTAAACGTAGAGCGCCCAGTTTTGATTGTCTGATTAAATCAATTGAAAAATAGGGACGTGCCTCGCTGCCAGCATTCCTTCGCTCCTGGGCATTCCGTGCAATTGCTGTAATCAAGTGTTCAAATTCTTTAGAACCTACTTTTACCGGTGCAGTAAACGTTAGTTGGGGAGAAGAATCGTTCTTATTATTATTAATTTCTGGATTTAATTGTTTTTGCTTCGCCATTTTGACAAACTCCTTTTGTTTTAACATCATGATCAGAATCTTTTTAGTCGCTCTTATTCAATGCAGAGGCCTATTGTAATCTAGCCGAAGATTATATTTTCAAAACCATACATTCGGACTCAACTAATTGTGCAAGAGCTCCTTCAATTTAGCCTCTTTTTCTCTGACAAGTGGCAATACCTTCTCACCAAATGCTCGCAAGTCTTGCTCATAGTGGAGAAAACCTGTAAGAATGATGTTGACTCCTATCTTTTTAAGTTCAATGATTTGGTCCGCTACTTGTTCCGCTGTTCCAATTAAGCCTGTTTTAAAACCGTCATTATATTGGATATGATCTTCGAAGGAGGATTCTGCCCACATTCCTTGCCCTTCTGGTGAGGCTGCACCTGCGGTTTTGACTGATTCTTTAAATCCTTCAACTGCTTCTATATTGGCATTTTCCACAATTTCTCGTAGAACTTCTTTTGCTTCTGCTTCTGTATCACGAACAATAACAAAGCCATTTACTCCAAATTGGATGTCGCCTCTGCCATTTTCATTTCTTAATGCTCTCACTTCATCTATTTGTTGTTTTATTTTTTCAAGCGAACCTCCGTTCATAAAATACACATCTGTACTACGTCCTGCCATTTCTTTAGCTGCCTTAGAATTTCCACCTTGAAAGATTTTTGGCTGTTTAATTGGTTTTGGTTTTAAAGGTGCGTTGTTTATCCGATAAAAATCGCCCCGATAATTAGTATTTTCTTTTGTCCATAACTCACGAAGGACTTCGATAAATTCCTCTGAACGGCGATATCGTTCATCGTGATCGAGCCATGGTTCACCATAACCATTAAATTCACCTTTAAACCAACCACTAACAATATTAATCGCAGCACGTCCATTACTGATTTGATCTATCGTCGAGATGATTTTTGCCATCACCCCTGGGTGCCATAGACCTGGAAGTACAGCGGTAATGATGTTGATTTTTTTTGTTGAAGCAGCAAGTGCGGATGCAAGTGCAGATGCTTCTAACTGATTTTCAGCCCCATAGCTTGCAAAAAACCTTGTTTGCAAGAGTACATAATCAAACCCGATTTCTTCAGCAATTAATGCATACCGTTTATTGTCTTCAAATGACCAGCCTGTTTTTTGTGGGATGTTTGATATCACTAGACCTCCACTAACATTTGGTGCCCAATAGGCAAATTGTAAACTCATTATTTTTCCCCCTTATTAATTTGGAAATAAAAAAAGAGGCTCATATCAGAATCCTAATCGTAAAGGATTGACATGGGCCTCCGGTAAACCAGTGGGCAATATTGGATATTAAGTAATTTATTACTATTTACACAATAAACTACATTAAACCTACTAGTCAAGTGTGTTTTTAAAAAAAGTTAATAATCTCTCTCCAGACGTCTAATCCTGTTTGAAAATAAAACGACCGGAATTATCCTTATCGTAAGGCTCTGTTAAACTATAATGTTGATTTCCGTTCCAGGCACTCGCTTTCCGCGGGGCGGGCGGTGAGCCTCCTAGGCGCTAAAGCGTCTCCGGGGTCTCACCTGTCCCGCTGCTCCCGCAGGAGTCTTCGTGCCTTCCACTCCAATCTACATTGTGCAATAATCAACAATGAGCTTTAACACAGCCTTTTCGCAAAAAAAAATCACTTCCTTTTGGAAAGTGATTTTTTCTAGTTAGGCTAAATCCTTTTGTAAACTCTTTATACTTTGAGGGGTCAAAGCAATTTTCACAGTTAAATTTGGGTGATTGAGGATTAAAGCTACATCAGTAGGTCCGTTACTAAAAAGATTTTTGGCATTCTGTGTCATTGGGAATTTTAAATAATGAACACTTGTGGTAAATTCACGGTCATCATGCACTTCTTCAAAAACAGCTGGAACCTCTTCGTTTTCAACCATCATCATTAAATGATGTTCAATACCTTTTAGGGAAACTAATAAGTCTGAAAGTTTACTTTGGTCGTCTAACTCTATGAAAAGAGTAGCTGACAATTCACTCTCATTAGGAATCATATCTGAATAAATGTCTATGTATTCATCAATTTCTTGAGGGTCCTCTAGATCTTCACAATTTACCAATTCTTGAATTTGAAATAACACCGTGTTTCGATTTTCAAATAATAGGGAAATATGTTCCGACAACTGGATCCGTCTATTATTTTTATATGTAATCATTTTTTGAAGGTATTCTTCTCTTCCTCGTCGGTATGTACTTAATGGGATCAAATCTTGTCTAGTTATGGTATTAGTCATACATAGCCCACCTCTTTTCATTTATTAAAACAACCGTCCCAAATAATCAGGGACGGCAATAAAAATTAGTCTTCTAAAGAATCAAGCAACTTTTGGAAACGTTGTGCATGAACTCGTTCTGCTTTTGCCATAACTTCCATCCACTCACCGATTTGGTCAAATCCTTCTTTACGAGCAGTTGCTGCAAAACCTGGGTACATTTCGGAATACTCGTATGTTTCTCCAGCAATCGCTGAAGCAAGCATTTCTTTAACATTTCCCACAGGAAGACCTGTAGCAGGATCACCTTCACCGTTGCTACGTAAATTATCAAAGTGGCCAAAAGCATGTTTTGTCTCACCATTTGCAATGCTACGGAATAAGCTTGCTACTTCTTCTGCACCTTCTGTATCAGCTTTGTCCGCAAAGTAAAGATAGCGTCGATTTGCTTGTGACTCCCCTGCAAAGCCCGCTCTTAAATTGTCTGCTGTTTTTGTTCCTTTTAAATCTGCCATGTTTCATTCCTCCTTGATATGATTTTGAATGAATTTAGATCCACTATTCATCTAAATCCACTCATTATTCCCATTTTATGTAATCCAAATAATGAACAACAAAAGTCGTCTATTATTCAAGTATATCGTTTCATAAGAAAACTGTAAAATCTTTCATCCCATCTTTAACCAAAAAGGAATTTGTTCACCATTAGGATAGTATTGCCACTTTTTGAAATTTTGCCACAATGCTGTCCGCTTTTTCCGAAAATTAAAATTAAAATGAGGGTATACAAATACTTACATACAAATAATTTGAGAGGAGGTATTTCTTTTATGAGAAAAATTTCACTTAGTATTCTTTTACTATTTTTTTGTGTTGGTTTGGTTGGTTGTTCAAATAAGGAGGAAGTAAGTAAACAAGCGAAAATTGATCCTAATAAGTTGCTTGAAACTCTTCAAAATGATAGCCCCCTTGTACCATTAGGCGATATCCCAGTTCCAGTGGATAACCCAATGACGCCTGAAGTGGTCAAGCTAGGGCAAACCTTGTTCTTTGATCCTCGCCTTTCCGGAAACAATGAGCGAAGCTGCGCTACATGTCATGATTCAAGTTTAGGTTATGGGGATGGTCGTCCAACTTTAAAAATGTATGATGGTAGTGATGGAGCTAGAAATAGTCCAACCATCATCAACTCAGGCTACTACACCTCAAACTTTTGGGACGGGCGGGCGTCTTCATTAGAGGAACAGGCACTAGGTCCCATCCAGAATCCAAATGAAATGAATCAAAAATTAGATGAGCTTATTCAGGAATTAAAGGGCATAACAGGTTACGAAGACCTTTTTTTGGCCGCTTTTAATGACGGAATAACCGAAAAAAATCTTGCTAAAGCCTTAGCTGCTTTTGAACGACAAATCGTTGTAAAAGATACACCTTATGATCAATTTTTACAAGGGGACACAACAGCATTAAACCAACAGGAACTTCGAGGTTTAAGTTTATTCTCTGGGAAGGCTTATTGCTCAAAATGTCATAATGGCCCAAATCTCTCTGACAACAACTTTTATAATACTGGACTAAATAGTGAAGATGAGGGAAGGTTTGCTTTAACGAAAAAAATTGGAGATATGGGGAAATTTCGCACAGCTGGTTTATATGGGATAACCCACACCGCACCATACATGCGTGATGGAAGCATTGCCACACTAAAAGAGGTCATTAATTACTATAATCGCGGCGGCGGCGAACACCCAAACAAGAGCTTTTACTTGAAAAATTTTATGTCTCCCTTAGATTTAACAAAGCAAGAAAAAGAAGATTTGTTAGCCTTCTTAAAATCATTAGGAGGTAATCCACCAATTTTTACGAAACCTGTACTACCTGGGATTACCAACTAATTGTAGCAACTATAGTAAAAAGTTCCCTTAACCGAAGGGAACTTTTTTTTTCCATTGGCTCTGTTAAACTAGAATGTTGATTTCCGTTCCAGGCGCTTCGCGCACCTTAGGGGTGGGCGGTGAGCCTCCTCGGCGCTAAAGCGCCTGCGGGGTCTCACCTGTCCCACTGCTCCCGCAGGAGTCTCGCGCCTTCCACTCCAATCAACATTGTGCCAAAAAAAACATTGTGCTTTAACACAGCCTTTTCATTAAAAAATTATTTAATAATGACTAATCTTGATACCCAGATAATTGTTGTTGTGCGGTATTTAGTGAATTTATAGCTTGTTGTATCTTGTTTTTATTATCTGGTTTTTCTGCAGAACCTAGTGCTTGTTGTAAGGTGCTCACCGTACCTTGAACTGTTGACATACATTGGTCAATCTGTTGTTTCGCTTTTCCTGGCATACCTAATACCTCCTTTGAAATTAATTCAAAGATAGTATCTTCACACATTCTGATATATATTCATAATCAAATTCATTTCATCTAAAGGGAGAATCATATTATCTTCCAACTAACGATATACTCCATCTGTTCATTTGGGAGACCAATTTTGGGATCCTCTTTTATCCATTGACCCTCGACATTTATTTCCTGACAAGCTAAATCAAACTGACACATGGCAATCCCCATATCTAGTATTTGCATGTCATATCCCAATTTTGCGCTATAATTTGGCGTATGCTCTATATAAAAATGACAAACCTGCCGATCAGGAGACACCACGAGTCGCCAAGGCTGTTTATTTGAAGCAGATGGTCCAAGTCTAACCATTTCAATCGGTATTTCAAAATTACCTGCTTTCTCTTTTACTAAAGTAACCTTAAAGTTCGCATCATAAAAAAGCTTTTCCCAAGCCTTTTTATTGTCTGCTTTTACGACGAAGCGGAGTGCTTTATCCAAAACCCGTTTTTTATCATTTGGATAGCCTATGGGTGTTATGCAAGGAATGAACTCCCCTTCCTCTAGCTGAAGTTCCTTTTCAAAGGAATTTCGGTTGAATGTTCCTCCCATCCAGCAAGTTCCAATTTCTAACTCTGTCAAAAATAATATGAGTTTTTGAAAAGTGTAGCCAAACTCTAATATCGAGTTTTGATTATTTTCGGCAATTCCTACAAAATATCCCTGTGGATTTTTAATCATTCCATAGGTCCCCAACTTTATTCCCTTGTCTGTTACATTGTTGGTTACTTGAATCAACTCAACTCTCCCTTTTCCTCCAAACGGTCCGATAAAGTTTTCTTCTGTATTTATGTAATCATTTATTAACTTATAATGAGATTCGGTTATTTCTTGGGTATCATATGTTCTAATCGACTGACGCTTACGCATTATTTCAATTACCGATTTTTTTATACTCATCTTAATCCCCACCTCACTATAATTATATTATTATTCTATACGAACATCACGGATATTCCCCTTAGCCTCTCCTCATTTATTTTTTTACTTAAAAATACTTATTTATCATTGAATTCACTTAAAGATAGTGTATAATTACTTATAAATACTTAAATTGAAAGTTGGTGTGTTAAGTTGTATCAAGAGGAAAGATTATTGTCCATTTTGGATTTTCTTAAAAAGAATAATAGAATTTCAGTCGAACAAATCTGTTCCTTGCTTAATGTTTCAAGAGACACAGCAAGAAGAGATTTGGTCAAACTAGAAGAAGAAAAATCAATATTACGGACACGTGGAGGGGCGATTCTTCCCTCTGTTCATCAAGAAATAAAAGACTACTCGAACCGACTTAAAACGGTTTCTGACGAAAAAAAGACGATTGGAAAACTAGCAGCTTCGTTTATTTTTCCAGGTGATAGAGTAATATTGGATGCCTCAACTACCGTTCAATCCTGCGCTGAACAGATTGAAAATATAGATTGTACCATTATCACCAATTCAATTAACCAGGCAGAAGTATTATCTAACAACTCAGATGTGAATATTCAACTCCTAGGTGGGACTCTTCATAAAGAACATCGGTTTCTATACGGTTCATCTGTATCAGAAAAATTAGCAGAATTTCATGTAGATAAAGCTTTTATTGGTGTAGTTGGCATTTCTGAACATGGTTTAACCAGTCCTCATGAGGAGGATGGAATGGTAAAACGAAAAATGATTAAGCAAGCTAAGCAGGTTATCGTTTTAGCCGATCATACAAAATTAGGTATCACTGATTTTTTCAGGTTTGCCAATCTAAATGATATAGATCTTTTAATAACGGATAAAACTCCCCCAAAAGCGTTTAGGGATTTGTTGAATAAAAACAATGTTGAGCTCTTAACTGCTGATCAAAAAGACATAGGAGTGGATTAACTTGGTGAAATTGATTGCGATTGATTTAGATGGAACTTTACTTAATGAAGAAAACCAAGTAAGCATACAAAATTTGGAAGCTATTAAATTTGCCCAATCCAACCAAATTGAAATTGTTATTGCGACAGGACGCACTCATTTTGATGTTCAATCCATATTTAAAAATTGCGGTATTAAAACTTGGGTTATTGGAGCTAATGGAGCCACAATTCACCAACCAAATGGAGAATTGTTCCACTCAGAACCAATCAATAGACAGGGTGCATTAAATATTTTGAGTTGGCTCGAAAAAGAAAACTTTTATTATGAAGTTTGTAGCAATGATTTCATATGGACTCCGCATAATGGAAGAGAGCTTTTAGCAATCGAAATGGATCGAATAACAAGTGCATACCCCGATATAAATAAAGATCGACTGAAATATGCTGCAGAAAAGCAATTCAGTCAAACAGGCTTTTCCTATATCAAGTCCTACAAAGATCTTTTTGATAAAGATATTGATTTTTACAATATCCTTGCCTTTTCGTTTGATGAGGAAAAGCTGAAAAAAGGCTGGGCAAATTTTGAGTATAGGGACGATTTAACCATGGTTAAGTCTGCTAAACATAATTTTGAATTGGAACACAAGAATGCTTCAAAAGGAATTGCCCTAGAAATTCTTGCAAAAAAGCTAAATATTAACTTAGCGGATACTGCAGCAGTTGGCGACAGCTTTAACGATTTATCTATGCTAAGAATTGCCGGAAGAAGTGCCGCAATGGGGAATGCCCATCAGGAGATTAAAGACGCCTGTCATGAAGTTACCCTTCCTAATCACGAAGACGGTGTTGCACATTTCCTCTATACTTTAACAAAAACAACAGCTATTCATTCTTGATGTTTTTATAAGGCTGTTTTCGTAATCTTTGTTGCTATTTACTAAAAGAAAAGAGTGATTGATTTCCGCTCCAGGATGCTCGCTTTCCGCGGGGCGGGCGGTGAGCCTCCTCGGCGCTTAAGCGCCTGTGGGGTCTCACCTGTCCCGCTGCTCCCGCAGGAGTCTCGCACCTTCCGCTCCAATCAACTTTCTTCTAATAGGTTTCCTTTCCACAAAACCTATTAAAAAAACAACAATCTTTTAGAAAAGAGCCTTTTATAAACATGCTACTTAAACTCATATTGGCGTAACGCAGATTGCGGCGTAACAATTTGAGTTTGAGATATAAATGATTAGATATAAATAATCAGCATTACTTTTGAGTGCCTAGTTTGGGCACTTATTTTTTTATGTCATGAACTTAGATAAAAAGGAAATACTAAATATATCTAATTTCAATTGGGAGGAATACATTTGGCAACCACTGAAAATAAATTATCCATTTTCGCCTTAGGTGGCATCAATGAAATCGGAAAAAACATGTATGTTATCCAATATGCTAACGATATTATTATTGTCGACTGTGGTGGTAAGTTTCCAGATGAGAGTTTATTAGGAATCGATTTAATTATCCCTGATATTACCTATTTAGAAGAAAATCAGGACAAAATCCGTGCATTAATTGTGACCCATGGACACGAAGATCATATCGGTGGTGTTCCTTTTTTCTTAAAAAAATTAAACGTCCCCATTTATGCAACCCGTTTTACACTAGGTTTGATTGAATTAAAATTAGACGAGCATAAGCTCCGACGGGATACGCAATTAGTCCAGATTAACTCGGATTCAAATCTTGAGTTGGGTGAGATCAATGTTTCCTTTTTCAGAGTTAGTCATAGTATTCCTGATTGTCTTGGCGTCGTCTTCCATACACCTGAAGGAAATGTTGTCCATACCGGGGACTTCAAATTCGATTTAACACCTGTAAATAGCCAACATTCTGATATTCATAAAATGGCTGAAATCGGCAATCAAGGTGTCTTAGTATTAATTTCGGAAAGTACAAATGCAGAACGGTCTGGTTTAACCCCTTCGGAGCAAATTATTGGTGGCCATATGGATGAAGCTTTTATGAAAGCTGATGGAAAAATCTTCATCTCCACCTTTGCTTCAAATGTAAATCGCCTACAGCAAGTCGTTGAAGCTTCAATTAAAACTAATCGAAAGCTTGCTTTACTTGGTCGAAGTATGGTCAATGTTGTCTCAGTTGCGATTGAACATGGGTATTTAAATGTTCCAGAAGGGATGCTAATTGAGGCAAATGAAGTCGATAAGCTGGCGCCTGAAAAGGTTACGATTCTATGTACGGGAAGTCAAGGAGAACCAAATGCAGCCCTTGCCCGCCTAGCTAGCGGAAACTATCGGGATGCTGCTATCTATCCTGGAGACACAGTTATTTTTGCCGCTTCGCCAATCCCAGGCAATGAAAAGGACGTTTCACGTATCATCGACAACTTGTTTCAACTTGGCGCCAAGGTTGTATATGGATCTGGAAGTTCAACGGGAATGCATGTTTCAGGACATGGTTACCAGGAAGATTTAAAACTCATGCTTACCTTAATGAAACCCACCTATTTTATTCCAATCCATGGTGAATATCGAATGTTGCATCACCACCGCTTGTTAGCTGAATCGGTTGGAATAGAAAAAGGGAACACTTTTAATATTAAAAATGGTGATGTCGTTGATGTTGAAAACTCAGTTGCCCGACAAACTCGGCAAGTACCTTCAGGGGTTACATATGTAGATGGGATGGGTGTTGGCGATGTTGGAGAGATTGTATTACGAGACCGTAAACAACTTTCTGAGGATGGAATGCTCGTGATTGTTTTAACAATTAGTAAAACAGACCGCAAAATTATTCAAGGTCCAGATACCATTTCTCGTGGGTTCGTGTACGTAAAAGATTCCGAGGATCTTATCAAAGAGATTAACCGTCTTGTAAAAAAATCCGTTAATGACTTACAAGCAGAGAATGTTCGGCAGTGGAATGTAATCAAACAAAGTATTAAAAAATCAGTAGGACAATATTTATACTCCCAAACGAAGCGAAAGCCAATGATCCTGCCAATCATTATTGAAATTTGATGTGATATCCCCCTGGCAATCAGTAGCTATTACAGTTTAAATAGGGGGATGGCTATTTTGAGTAGATTTACACTTATGTTTCCAAAAATATTGGAGGGTGAGCCTTGGAAACGAATAAATCAATTCAATTAACAGCTCCAGAAATTTCGAGCCTTTGGACTCAATACATTTTTGATTCAATGTCCATTTGTTTTTTTCGATATGCACTTGAGCATATCGAAGATCACGAAATCAAATCAATCTACCAAAATGCCTTGGGATTATCAAGAGAGCATGTTCAAAAAGTAACTGAATTCATGTTAAAAGAAAATTACCCGATCCCTCATGGGTTTACAGAAAAAGAAGATGTAAACATTAACGCACCTCGTCTTTTTCAGGACCCTTTCTACCTACATTATCTTTATATCATGACATTGCAAGGGTTGACTGGATACTCTTTTTCAGTAAGTAATTCTATTCGATCTGACTTACGGAAGTATTACATAGCCTGTATGACCGAAACGATGATGCTTTTCGATCAAACCATTGATGTAATGCTTACGAAAGGACTATACACACGACCTCCTATTGTTTCACCACCCGATTCTATCGATTTTGTTAAAAACCAAAGTTTTTTAACTGGATGGTTTGGAAAACGTCGACCACTGAATGTTATGGAAATTGGAGACATTACCTTCAACATGGCTAAAATGCATTTACATGCTGCTTTAAAGGTGGGATTTATCCAAGTAGCTCAATCAAAAGAGGTTCGTCAACATATTAAGAGAGGTCTAGACATTACCAATAAACAACTGAAAATATTTGAATCGGTATTTCATGAAGAGAAATTAAATTCCCCCATTTCTTTACAAGCGCTGATTACTAACTCTACTACTTCGCCCTTTTCAGATAAATTTTTGATGTACCAAATTCAGTTATCTACACAATTATCCATTGGATATTATGGAACTGCTTTGAGTGTCAATGGAAGGAGAGATATAGGTGCTCATTACTTTCGACTTAATCTAGAACTTCTACAATTTGCAGAAGACGGTGGGAAACTGATGATAAAAAATGGTTGGTTAGAGCAGCCTCCATTATCGAGTGACCGTGACTCACTTGTAAAGAAAATGAGTGATTAATAATAATTCGAAATACATGACATTGATATAATTATGTTAATAATCCACCGCGTTAATTTATAACAAATTAACGCGGTGGATTATTAATTTTTGAGACAATAATTGTCATTGATCCAATTGACTTTAAAACTAATTAAAACCAAATGAAATTAAACAAAACTTAACGATATTAAACAAAACTAAACTAATTGTGATAAAATACATAGTAATTATTAATAACATTATTTACACTATTTAATAGTAAATACTGGTTTTAAAGTATTAATCAAAAAATCAATTTGGAGGAACTTACATGAAGAAAAATCGTTTTCTAGCTGTCCTTTTTACTTTAATGCTACTGGTTTTAGCAGCATGCGGAAATTCAAACACAAATTCTGCTACAAAGGAGAAAAAACAGGAGCCTAAAGCAGAACCGACTAGCATGATTCTTGCCACTACTACAAGTACACAAGACAGCGGACTGCTAGATGTAATAATGCCTATGTTTGAAAAGCAAAATAATGTTAAAGTAAAGGTTATTGCAGTAGGTACTGGACAAGCATTAGAAATGGGAACAAAAGGAGAAGCTGATGCCCTTTTGGTTCATGCACCTGCAGCTGAAAAAGCTGTTGTTGATGCCGGTGATGCCATTAACTATAAACGAGTTATGTATAATGACTTTGTTCTAGTTGGACCAAAAGAAAATCCTGCAGGAGTAAGCGGAGAAGATATTAATGCTTCATTCAAAAAATTAGCCGGGACAAAATCAATCTTTGTTTCCCGTGGTGACGATTCTGGTACAGATAAAAAGGAAAAAGGGATTTGGACTGCTCTAAACATTAAGCCAGAAGGTGAATGGTATTTATCAACTGGTCAAGGTATGGGACAAACCCTTCAAGTTGCAGCTGAGAAAAAAGGGTACGTTCTTACAGACCGTGCTACATGGTTAGCTCAAGAAAAGAACTTAGGTGACCTTCAAATTGTCGTTGAAGGCGGTAAAGATTTAATGAACATTTATCACGTAATGCAGGTAAACCCTGAAAAGCATGATAAAGTTAACAGTAAAGATGCTGAAAAATTTGTTAAATTTATGATTGATCCTAAGACACAAGATGTAATCGAAAACTTTGGTAAGAAAGAATATGGTCGATCACTATTTATTAAATATACAGAATAATTTTAAAGGAAGGTCCTTTCTCAAGGACCTTCCTTTTGTGCTTTAGATGTATGGATTACATGTCATTCGTATTGTCTCAAATCAGAAAAGTAACCCCACATACTTACAACGACTTCAGGTTTAACTAAATCGTCCTATTCATACTGTTACACGTCAAAATTTAACTAAGCGCAATAGAAATAAATTTCGTTTCCAGGAATTCCTCGATTCCGTGATGTCCTCCTTCTCGGCCTAAACCACTCTGCTTAAAGCCACCGAATGGAGCCTGGGCCACTGATGGAACGCCGTCGTTTAGACCGACAATTCCATATTCCAGCTTTTCGCTAACTTGAATCGCTTTGCCTAAATTTTGAGTGAAAACATAGGCTGCTAATCCAAATGGAGTGTGATTGGCTCTTTTGATCACTTCTTCTGTGGTCTTAAAAGTAGCGATTGGTGCAAGTGGACCAAATGTTTCTTCATTCATACATTGCATATCATCAGTCGCATTAATTAAGACAGTTGGTTCAAAGAAATAGCCCCCATTTAAGGATAGCTTATTCCCTCCCGTTTCAACCTTTCCACCCTTTTGGATGGCATCTGATATATGGGCTTCCATTTTTTTTATCGCTCTCTCATCGATAAGAGGTCCAATATTGGTCCCGGCTTCCAGTCCATCTCCAATTTTCAACTCTTTTACTGTAGCAATATATTTTATTGAAAAAACCTCTATAATCGATTCTTGAACATAAATCCTGTTGGCACATACACAGGTTTGACCAGCATTTCTAAATTTAGAAGCGATCGCTTCCTTAACCGCTTTGTCAATATCGGCATCTTCGAACACAATCAAGGGGGCATGGCCACCCAGTTCAAGTGATACTTTTTTCACGGTATCGGCAGCACCGCGCATTAAGGTTTTTCCAACTTCTGTCGATCCAGTAAAAGTTATTTTTCGAACTCGATCATCTTGAAGCCAGGCTTCACCTATCGCCTTGGCGTCCCCTGTAATGACATTAAATACCCCTTTTGGAATACCTGCTTTTTCCGCCAAGTCTGCCAATTTCAATGCCGTTAGTGGGGTTAACTCAGAAGGTTTTACGACTACTGTACATCCTGCTGCCAAGGCTGGCGCCACTTTCCTTGTTATCATGCCAGCTGGGAAATTCCAAGGGGTAATCGCCGCCACCACGCCAACCGGTTGTTTTAAGACAACAATCCTTTTATTTTCATGTGAGGCGGGAATGGTTTCTCCATAAATCCTTTTTCCCTCTTCTGCATACCAGGAGATAAAGCTATTTCCATAAGTGACCTCGCCAATTGCTTCTTGTAATGGCTTCCCTTGTTCACGAGTAATAATTTTTCCGATGACTTCTTTTTCCTCATCAATTAATTTGTACCATTGCAGTAATCGTTCGGCCCGCTCATTTGCAGTTTTTCTCGACCAAGTCGATAATGCCTCATATGCGGCATCTACCGCGTTCTTTGCTTCTACTGCTCCACCGCTTGGTACAGTAGCAATAACTTCTCCATTCGCCGGATTGATTACGGGAATGACTGTAACATCATCTGCTGCGAATAAGTCTCTTTTTTTAGGATCTATTTTGGTTGTCATTTCAGTTCCCCTATCCTTTAAAAATTTCCATAATGATAAGTATTTTTATAGATTGGAAGTTTCTTCTTTTAAATAAGTAGGCATTCTTCCTATGTCTTTTAATTTCCGAAGTTCATTTGGGTATTCGTCATTTGAATAATTTCCCCCGATTGCTTCTGGATGCTCAACTTTATTAATAAAAGCTCTTGTTCGTTCATGCCTTGGAAAATTAAACAACTGCTTTGGATGGCCTTCCTCAACAATGACTCCTTTATCCATGAAAATGACGCGATCACCTACATCTTCAGCAAATCTCATTTCATGGGTCACGATCACCATTGTCATTCCTTCATCGGCAAGCTCTTTCATTACATTTAATACTTCTCCAACCAATTCAGGGTCAAGTGCTGAGGTTGCCTCATCAAAAAGCATAACTTTAGGTTCCATTGCTAGTGCTCTAGCGATAGCAACCCGCTGCTGTTGCCCTCCTGAAAGTTGACTTGGATAGTGATTCATTCTGTCTCCTAAGCCAACTTTTCTTAAATAGCGCTCAGCCGTTTTCCTTGCATCTTCTTTTGACTTTTTTCGTATTTTTATTTGAGCAGCCATAACATTCTCTAAGGCCGTCATCGTTGGGAACAGATTAAATCTTTGAAACACCATTCCGATTTCTGTCCTAAGTTTTGCCACATGTTTCTCATTATACTTTTTCTTAGGCTCAACGAAGAATTCACCTTCTACTTTCACAGTACCAGAGGTTGGTATTTCAAGAAAATTCAGACATCTAAGCATAGTCGATTTCCCTGATCCAGATGGCCCAATGATGACGATTTTTTCCCCTTTAAAAACTTTGAAGTCAATTCCTTTTAAAATTTCATTTTTCCCAAATGATTTATGCAAATCTGTAACTTTGATCATGATCTCATGCATGTTTTAATAACCTCCGTTCCAATAAACGAATAATTTGCGCCAAAGGTAGACTGATTATTAAGTACGCAACTGCTAAGAGTGTATATGACTCAATGGTTAAAAATGTTTGTGAAGCATAAGATTGTGTTCGTAATAACAACTCATTTACGGTGATAAAAGCTAACAACGACGTATCTTTAATCATCATTACTAGGTAATTTCCCAAAACTGGAATCGACGATCTTGTCGCCTGTGGCATAATAATTGACCACATCGATTGACGTTTCGTATACCCCAATGCTAATGCCGCTTCATTTTGGCCCTTATCCACAGCAAGTATTGAAGAACGAATCACCTCTGATAAGTAGCAGCCATAGTTAATCCCGAGCCCTAGCATTCCTGCCATAAATGGACTAATTGTAAATTGATAATCAGGGATCCAAACATTAACCAGTAAGGAAATGAGTAGTGGGACGACATAGTACATATAAACTAATTGAACAAGTAACGGGGTTCCTCGAACGATCTCCAACATAGTAACCAATACTCCATTTAGAAGTTTTGATTTTGAAATCCGCCCAAGAGCTATAAAAACTCCTACTATAATCGCCAAAGCAAAGCCGCTTATGGTTGCTTTTAAGGCAATCCACATGCCTTCAACAAGGATGGGTAAAAGATCTGACGATGCAGTATGGAAATCTAAATTCTCGATAATGTTCATTTAGAACCACCTCTTTTCAAAATTTAGCTTTTTTAAAGCTTTATTTTTCATGCCATCGTGAAAAACTATTAAGATTTGACTTATTTTGCTGGAACAAAGTAATCCTCATTTAAGCCATATTTTTTCAATACTTTCAAAATAAAACCATTCTTCTTTAATTCTTCTATTTCTTTATTAATAGCTTCCACTAATGTCTTATCTTCCTTGCGAGCCGCCGCAGCAATATTACCAGATGCTTGAGCCTTATATGGTGAAACGATTTTTAAATTTAATGATGGATCCTTAGAAATACTATAGGCTGCCACGACACCATCTGTAATCGTCCCGTCGATCTTCCCTGTGTTAGTTGCTAATAGCAATTCCGCCGATGAGCCAAAAATATCAACCCTACCAATCTTCCCCTCAGCTTGTAACTTTTGAGCTAATTCTAGAAAAGTTACTCCTTTTTGAGCTCCAATTACTTTTCCCTTTAAATCATCAATTCCCTTAATAGGTGAAGTTTTTGGAACGACCAGTGCTTCCCCTTGCTTGTACCAAATATCTGTGAATTGAACGATTTTCTCTCTTTCCGGTTTTATGTACATCCCATCGGAAACAAGGTCAATGTTCTTATTGTTTAATTCCAGTAATAGATTTTCAAACTTAACTTCTTTCAATTCCACCTTTGGTATACCAATCCGCTTAGCCACTTCTGTTAAAATTTCGGCATCAATACCACTATATTTCTTTGTATCCTTGTCTATATAGGCAAATGGAGCGTCATTTGATGAACCTACAATGAGTACACCTTTTTCTTTAGCGGCCTCCAGAGTATCTTTTTTTTCTGCTGCTGCACTATTAGAATTCGTTTTACTACTGCTTCCGCAACCTGCCAAAATAGAAGAAACCAATGTTACGATCATAATCAATGAAACTATCTTTTTCATATCCTTACCTCCAATAATAGTGTGTATTGTTTACGAAAACTGTTCGTCCTGTTTTTACGAATGTGAATTGAATAGGATCGTAACCTGGTAGATTTTCTCCTTATTCATCATTTTTTAATGATCCCCCCTATTCAGCCTTTCCCTCTTCCATTCTTTAATTTGTTCTAATTAGAGGTTAGCATTAATTTTCTGAATATACTAACGTTGTGTTAGGTTATCTAACATACATTTTATTTACTGGTCAAATGTCAGAACCGATTGCTGCTGTTTTTGCCCTGTTTTTCTTCCATATAATAAAAAATATAATAGGATACAGGCGATAACTACCATAGCTGCAATAACATACACTCCTCTAAAACCAGTTACTGGAATGAAATACCCTAATAAAAAGGGCCCAATTCCAATTCCTCCATCTAGGAAAACAAAGAAGGTTGAGGTAGCCAATCCGATCCGGTGACGTGGTGATACTTGAACTGAAATCGCTTGGGCACTGGACATGAAAGTTCCAAACCCGAGACCGATGAAAGCCGCAGATAATAAGAAGAAGAATCCTTGATGAGCCTGACTAAGAATCATTAGTCCGATTGCAAATGAGAGGAACGCTGGATACATAACAAAACTTTTCCCTTTTTTATCAAACCAAACTCCAGTGAATGGTCTTGAAACTATAATGAAAAATGCATAAACGATAAAGAAAAAACTACCCTCATAAACTAGATTAATTTCTCTCGTATAGGATGTAAGGAAGCTCAAAATAGCCGAAAAGCTAAAGCCCATCAATGCACTAATAATAGAAATAGGTAAAGCTTTTAATTCAAAAACATCATTTAGCTTAAACCCTTTCATTTTGGCTAATTGCTCTTTTCCTCCTTCTATTTTTGGAACTTTTAAAAAGAATGAAGCCAGGCAACAACCGATTAAAACAATCGTGCACATTACGAAAATTAAGCTAAAGTTTCCATACCGTGTGAGGAAAATGCCTAAAAAAGGACCAATTGCGGAAGCTAGTGTTGTACTCAATGCATAATAACCTGTACCCTCTCCTCGTCGCTCATCAGGAATAATTGACGAAATAATCGTTCCTGTTGCGGTAGAAGCAACGCCAAACCCTGCCCCATTTAAAAAACGAACAACAAAAAGGAAGCTTAAACTGTTAGCGATAAAATATAAAAGGGTTGTACAAAAGAACAAGAATAGACCAAAATACAGCATCTTTTTTAGCCCCACTCGTTCGCTTGATCTACCGGCAAACAGCCGGCCCACCATAGCACCTATGATGAAAATACCTGATGCTAGCCCCGCCCCACTTGGTGAGGCTTGAAAATGGTCGATTGCGTAGACGGTTATGATCAACATTAATAAATAATAGGTTAAGTAAATAAAAAAGTTTGCCAGTGAATCTATTAAAAAGTCCTTTGTCCATAATCTGGGTTTATTCATCTTTTTTTGCCTTCTTGATCATAGGTTTCCTCTCCTTGTCAAAATTGCCTACAAGCTACTAACCATCAGACCTCGCAGTTAGGATAAATAAAGCGGCATGAGTTTAGTGGAGCACCCAACTCA
The DNA here is from genome assembly GCF_000242895.2 of Bacillus sp. 1NLA3E. NCBI lineage: Bacteria > Bacillati > Bacillota > Bacilli > Caryophanales > Bacillaceae > Bacillus > Bacillus sp. 1NLA3E. Next base: position 1,890,250 of record NC_021171.1, on the reverse strand, counting down.
TGCCGTAAACCAATCTGGTACTTTTATACAGTAGCCATACCAGTGGTTAATAGCTTCTCAATAGGGGTGTAGAGATAGCCATGCGCTACAGCCACACCTTCAAAAGTTACTTTTCCATCGATTACATTGATTCCAGACGCTATAGCTTTATTTTCTAATGCAGCTTGTTTGTAGCCTTTGTTAGCAATTTGAACACCATATGGGACCGTAACATTTGTCAGGGCAATAGTAGATGTTCGTGCCACTGCGCCTGGAATATTGGCAACCGCATAATGAATTACACCGTGTTTTTCATAAGTTGGTTGACTGTGTGTGGTAATATGATCAATCGTCTCGATTGATCCTCCTTGGTCGATTGCAACATCGACTACAACAGAACCCGTTTGCATGGTTTTAATCATCTCTTCTGTAACAATTCTAGGTGCCCGAGCTCCAGGAATCAGCACAGCACCAATTAATAAATCAGCTTTTTTCACTGCTGCAGCAATATTATAAGAATTAGAGATTTGTGTTGTTAATCTTCCTTGAAACATATCATCCAATTGGCGAAGTCGGTCAATATTTGTATCCAACACCGTGACATTTGCCCCTAAACCAAGGGCCATTTTAACGGCATTCGTTCCGACAATACCGCCTCCAACAACCGTTACTTCTGCCGGAGCTACTCCTGGAACACCACCAAGTAAGACACCTTTTCCGCCTTTATGTTTTTCTAAATATTGTGCCCCGATTTGGACCGACATTCTTCCGGCTACTTCACTCATTGGTGTTAACAATGGGAGGGCGCCATTTTGGAGTTGAATGGTTTCATAAGCAATGGCCGTCACTTTATTTTCAATAAGTGCTTTTGTTAATTCTGCTTCTGGAGCAAGATGCAGGTAGGTAAATAGAATCAACCCTTCACGAAAGTATTGATATTCTGAAGGTAGTGGCTCTTTCACTTTCATGACCATTTCTTGTGACCAAACTTCTGTGGCTGATGAGACAATCGTTGCTCCAGCTTCTGTAAAATCTAGATCAGTAAAACCACTACCTAAACCAGCTCCTTTTTCAATCCAGATTTCATGACCATTTTTCACAAAATCAGTTACCCCAGCTGGTGTTATTCCTACACGATTTTCATTATTTTTTATTTCTTTCGGTACGCCAATAATCATATGATCCACTCCCATTTCTTATTTTTATAGAATAAAAGGTTTATATTTTAGGCTGTGTTAAATTAGAATGTTGATTTCCGCTCCATGTGCTCGCTTTCCGCGGGGCGGGCGGTGAGCCTCCTCGGCGCTAAGCGCCTGCGGGGTCTCACCTGTCCCGCTGCTCCCGCAGGAGTCGAGCACCTTCCGCTCCAATCAAATTGTGCAAAAAAATCAACAATGAGCTTTAACACAGCCATATTTTAAAAAAATATTATAAAATTTCTTGTTCTACAGCGGTTAATGATTCATCTAATATGTCCATCATCGTTTCCATTTCTTCTTTATTAATGATTAACGGTGGTGCAAATACGAGAGTATCTTGATCAAACGTAACAGGTCTAATAATCAAGCCTCGTTTTGCTGCTTCAGCGACAAGTTTGGGCGAAATTGGAATTTCAAACCCTTCCCCCGTTTTCTTATCTTTGACAATTTGCATGCCGCCGATCAAACCAAGTGCTCTAACATCACCGACGATCTCGTGCTTTTCTTGTAGATATTTAAAGCCCTTCAGCATTTCTTCACCCATAAGTCTTGAGTTTTCAACTAAATTTTCGCGTTCAATGATTTCAATGTTTTTTAAGGCCACACTACAAGCAGTTGGATGACCACTGTACGTATAACCGTGTAATAAAGTCCCGTTAGAGAGATTAATAAAATCTTTGTAGACTTTCTCGGAAATAATCACACCACCTAATTGTGAATAACCACTCGTAACCCCTTTAGCAAAACACATCATGTCTGGTGTAACCCCATAATGTTCGATTCCAAACAGCTTGCCCGTTCTCCCAAACCCTGTAATCACTTCATCGGTAATCATTAAAATACAGTATTGATCACAAATCTTTCTAACTTCTTGAAAATAACCACTCGGAGCAATATTCACACCACCAGCTCCTTGAATGGGTTCGGTAATAAATGCGGCAATCGTTTCAGGACCCTCTTGTTCAATAACTTCAAGCAAAGCTTCAATTGAAGAACCTTCAACATGATAAAAATCTGGTGCAATAGAATTTGTGAAATCGCGGAATGGTTTTAACCCAGTTGCACTTGTTGCTCCCATGGCAACCCCATGATAGGACTTTGAACGAGAGATAATTTTTTGACGGTTTGATTGACCCTTTAAAATCCAATAATGGCGAGCAAGTTTAATCACTGTATCATTTGATTCCGATCCACCTGAGGTGAAGAACACTGAATTTAAATCACCAGGAGCTATCGAAGCAAGCTTTGTCGCTAAGCGGATGGCTGGCTCATTGCTAAAGGTTGAAAAACAAGAGGAAAATGCCAGCTTCGACATTTGTTCTTGGGCAACTTTTGCCAATTCCTCCCTGCCATGTCCAATATTCACATTCCAAAGCGATGACATTCCATCAATGACTTTTTTTCCGGTAATATCAGTTAAATAAATTCCTTTTCCTTCAGTAAAAATAAAGCTAGGACCATTCTCTTGTTGTTGGGAAATGGAAGACGTTGGATGAATAAAGTGCTTTTTATCCAGTTCATTTAATTCTTGTACCACTGGAACTTCTTTTAACATATAAAACACAACCTCTCGATTTAAATATTTTGTTTTACTAAACATAGTAGCAACATTCATGCCAAAAATTTATAGTGAAAAAACCAGACTTTTTAATAGCTAAATGACGAAATTGATTCATTTTTAAATCAAAACCTTCAAATCACGATTCATTTATTGATTATTTAGACAAAAATGATTTATATTTAAATCAACAATTGCGTTTTTAACTTATTTTAATATTCAAAATAAAAACGAAAGGAGAAAATCAATGAATATTTCCATTGCTAATAAGATTTTAGATACGATCATTGAAACATCGAATAACAATATAACCATTGCCGATGACAAAGGCTATATTTTACATTCCAATCCAAATCATTGGTCTCTATATGGAATTACTCCTGATCAATATAAAGGAAAAACGGTATATCAGCTCCAAGATGAGGGAGTTCTTTCGCCTTCCATTACAGCGATGGTCTTAAAGGAACACAAGGAATTAAAGATCATGCAGAATACTACGACTGGAAAAATCATCATGACGAGTGGTTATCCGATCTTCAACGATGACGGAAAGCTAATCCTTGTGATCAGCTATTCCCAAGATCAAACCGAGATTAGCAATCTACAAAATCAATATGAACAATTAGAAAGGAAACTGAAAGGGTACCAAGCAGAGGTTGAAGAGCTTCGTGGAAAGGAAGGAATTCTTTATCGAAATAAAGAAATGCATCAAATCGTAAAAACGATTCAACGAGTCGCCAAAACAGATGCCACAGTGTTGATATTAGGGGAATCAGGGGTAGGGAAAAGTATGTTTGCACGCGAACTTCACAATCAAAGTGATCGCAAAAAAGAGCCCTTTATCGAAGTAAACTGCAGCACAATCCCAGAAAGTTTGTTTGAAGCAGAAATGTTTGGCTATGAAGCTGGCTCATTTACAGGTGCCCAAAAGCAAGGAAAAACAGGACTGATTGAAGAAGCTGATAACGGAACTTTATTCTTAGATGAAATTGGCGAACTCCCATTAGCCATTCAGGTTAAATTATTAAAAGTATTACAGGAAAAAAAGTTTATGAGAATTGGTGGTACTAAGGAGCGACATGTTGATTTCCGATTAGTGACAGCGACCAATCAAAATTTAGAGGAAATGGTCCAAAAGGGTAGTTTTCGACTGGATTTGTATTACCGATTAAATGTTATTCCACTTTTCATCCCACCTTTACGTGATCGTAAAGAAGATATAACCTTCTTAATCAATCATTATATAGAATTAATTAACCAGAAATATAAAACAAGAAAAAGACTACATTCGTCTACATATGATATCTTGATTCAATACGGGTGGCCTGGGAATGTGCGTGAATTGGAGAATTTAATTGAAAGATTGATTTTGATCAGCGAGGAAACGAATATTCTTCCGAGTTCACTCCCTTCTTCTATTCTAGGCCAAAGCCAAACTGAAGATAAAGAAGCGACCTTGGTCATTGAACAAACTATTAATGATGAAGACCAAGACCTTAAAACTGTTTTAGAAAAAGTGGAGAAATATATGTTTTCGAGAGCCAGTAAACAATGTAAAACAACCTACGAAATGGCTAAACTACTTGGCATTAGCCAACCTTCCGTTATTCGCAAGCTCAAAAAATATAAAGATATGCTCTAGCATTTTCCTGATCCTTTTAAAGTACCTGCTAAAATTAGCAGGTTTTTTTGCGTAATTTATTGTCAGATAATCTAACATGTTCCTTGAACATTTTTAAAATAAGGATAATATTAAGTCATTGAAAAAATATTCTAATAATTAAAATAAAAACATTGTAGAGAATAGGTGAAATAATGGCATTAGGAATGGACTTACTTCAAAAACAAACCTTAAAACTGACTTTAACCCCAGAACTACGCCAATCCATTAATATTTTACAATTTTCGTCACTTGAACTTGTTGATTTCTTACATCAACAAACAGTCGAAAACCCTGTCTTAGTGGTACGCGATCATTCGAGAGATGATTTTGGTAAGCGTCATGACAGTAAAACTTCATATGGTTATCAAACGAGAGATAGCGATTTTAATCCAATCCAACATTGCACGGATTCAAAAATTACACTTGAAAATCATTTAGTGGAACAAGTCATGACCATTCCAAACATTACTCCAATACAGATTAACATAATGAAATTTCTCATTGGAAATTTAAATCAGCATGGTTTTTTGGAAATAGAACCAGCTATAACTGCTCGGATATTTTCCGTACAGCTTGAAGAGATAGAGAAAGTCATTAAAATGTTACAATCGCTTGATCCCATTGGTGTTGGAGCCAGAAATTTAGCCGACTGCCTGCTTATTCAGATACGTTCTCAATCCCACCCACATCCACTTGCTTTTGAAATGATTAGTCATCACTTAGAAGATTTAGCAGCAAAACATTTTCAGAAAATCGCCAAAGTTTTCAATGTCTCTGTAACGGAAGTTCAAGAAGCGGCGGATTATATTAAAACGCTTAACCCTCGTCCATGTATTGAGTTTCATCATGAAATGACACATTATATAATCCCTGACGTCATTGTGAGGAAGATAAAAAATGAATATGTTACCATCGTAAATGATCGTATGGTGCCAGATCTTTCTATTACCCATTTTCATCATTTAAATCAAGAGGATATGAAAAGTGCCGAGGATTTTTTAAAAGAAAAGTATCAGGAAGCAATGATTTTAATGAATGGAATGGCGCAAAGAAAACAAACTCTTTATAGGGTAACAAAGGCAATTGTTGACAGTCAGAAGGATTTTCTAGAGAAAGGGATGAGTGGATTAAAGCCCATGACATTGAAGGACATTTCTGAACAGCTCGGTTACCATGAATCGACAATCAGCCGTGCCACCAGTAATAAATATATTCAAACTCCACATGGTCTTTTTAAGCTTAAAAGTTTGTTTACAACCGGGATCAGCCGATCAAATTGCCTTGAAACCGATTCTTCGGCAAGCGTTAAGGAAACGATTAAGGAATTGATTGATAAAGAAAATAAACTTAAACCATGGTCAGATCAAAAATTGGTTCTCATGTTAGAGCAAAATGGCATCCTCATTTCCCGCCGGACGGTTGCTAAATATCGGGAGGAAATCGGAATCCCCGGTTCTTCTAAACGAAAGAGATATTAAAACGCCAAGGAACCTTGGCGTTTTGTCCTGCTACTATTTTCATTTAACTAAGCGAAATTGAAATGAATTTTGTTTCCAGGAATTCCTCGATTCCGTGGTGACCTCCTTCGCGGCCTAACCCGCTTTGCTTAAAGCCACCGAACGGTGCTTGGGCGACGGACGGAACACCGTCATTTAATCCGATAATTCCATATTCCAACCCTTCGCTAACTTGAATCGCTTTGCTTAAATTTTGGGTAAACACATAGGCTGCCAATCCAAATGGAGTGTGATTGGCTCTTTTGATCACTTCTTCTGTGGTCTTAAAAGTAGCGATGGGTGCCAGTGGACCAAATGTTTCTTCATTCATACATTGCATGTCATCGGTCGCATTCATTAATACAGTTGGTTCAAAGAAATAGCCTCCATTCAAGGAAAGCTTGTTCCCCCCCGTTATAACCTTTCCACCCTTGTTGAGGCAATCTGAAATATGGTTTTCCATTTTCTTAATGGCTCTCTCATCAATAAGCGGTCCAATAGTTGTCCCAGCCTCTAATCCATCTCCAATTTTCAGCTCTTTTACTGCATCAATATATTTTTCGGAAAAAGTAGCCACAATCGATTCTTGAACATAAATCCTGTTGGCACATACACAGGTTTGACCAGCATTTCTAAATTTAGAAGCGATCGCTTCCTTAACCGCTTTGTCAATATCGGCATCTTCGAACACAACCAAAGGGGCATGGCCACCCAGTTCAAGTGATATTTTTTTCACGGTATCAGCAGCACCACGCATTAAGGTTTTTCCAACTTCTGTTGATCCAGTAAAAGTTATTTTTCGAACTCGATCATCCTGAAGCCATGCTTCACCTATCGCCTTGGCGTCACCGGTAATAACATTAAATACCCCTTTTGGAATGCCTGCTTTTTCCGCCAACTCTGCTAATTTCAATGCAGTAAGCGGGGTTAATTCTGCAGGTTTTACCACTACGGTACACCCTGCAGCCAAGGCAGGCGCTACTTTCCTCGTTATCATCGCAGCCGGAAAATTCCAAGGGGTTATGGCTGCCACCACGCCGACTGGCTGCTTTAATACAACTATCCGTTTATGCTCATGTGAGGCGGGAATGGTTTCACCATAAATCCTTTTTCCCTCTTCTGCATACCAGGAGATAAAGCTATTTCCATAAACGACTTCGCCAATCGCTTCTTTTAATGGCTTCCCTTGTTCACGAGTCATAATTTTTCCGATGACTTCTTTTTCCTCATCAATTAATTTGTACCATTGGAGTAATCGTTCGGCCCGCTCATTTGCAGTTTTTCTCGACCAAGTTGATAATGCCTCATATGCGTCTTCCACTGCACGCTTTGCTTCAGCTGCTCCACCTTTTGGTACATAAGCAATGACTTCACCATTCGCTGGATTAATTACCGGAAACACTGACCCCTCTACAGCATTGTTCAATTCATCGTTTAAAGAATCTAATTTAGTTGTCATTTCATTTCTCCTATCCATAATAAATTTTTCTGATAGATAAGTATTTTTACAGATTGGAAGTTTCTTCTTTTAAGTAAGTCGGGATCCTCCCTATGTCTTTTCTTTTTTCTATTCCAGTTGAATATTTCTCATTTAAATAGTTTCCTGCCAATGCTTCAGGATGCTCTACCTTATTAATGAATGCTCTTGTTCGCTCATGCTTAGGAAAGTGAAACAACTGCTTTGGATGCCCTTCCTCAACAATCACTCCGTTATCCATAAAAATGACACGGTCACCAACATCTTCAGCGAATCTCATTTCATGGGTCACAATGACCATGGTCATGCCTTCATTTGCAAGTTCTTTCATGACATTTAATACTTCCCCAACTAATTCTGGATCAAGTGCAGAGGTTGCCTCATCAAAAAGTAATACTTTTGGTTCCATCGCCAGCGCCCTAGCAATAGCGACACGCTGCTGTTGCCCTCCTGATAGTTGGCTTGGATAATGATTCATTCTATCAATTAAACCAACTTTTCTTAAATACCTTTCTGCCGTTTTTCTAGCTTCTTCTGTCGATTTTTTCCTTATTTTTATTTGAGCTGCCATAACATTCTGTAATGCCGTCATCGTTGGGAACAGGTTAAATCTTTGAAAGACCATTCCGATTTCTGTCCGAAGTTTTGCCACATGTTTCTCATTATACTTTTTCTTAGGCTCTACGAAGAATTCTCCTTCTACTTTGACAGAGCCTGCAGTAGGTATTTCCAGAAAGTTCAGACATCTCAATAAAGTCGACTTCCCTGAACCAGATGGTCCTATAATAACGATTTTTTCCCCTTTATAAACTTTAAAGTCGATTCCTTTTAATATGTCATTAGCTCCAAACGATTTGTGTAAACCGGTAACATCGACCATCACCTCATGCATGTTTTACTAACCTCCGTTCCAATAAACGAATTATTTGAGCCAATGGTAAACTTATTATTAAGTAAGCCAAAGCCAAAAGTGAATAAGACTCAATGGTTAAAAACGTTTGCGAAGCATAGGATTGTGTCCGTAATAACAACTCATTTACGGTAATAAACGCTAACAATGATGTATCTTTTATCATCATCACAAGATAATTACCCAAAACAGGAACAGATGATCTGGTGGCTTGTGGCATAATAATCGACCACATCGATTGACGTTTTGTGTAGCCTAAAGCTAATGCTGCTTCGTTCTGCCCTCTATCTACATTCAAAATAGAAGATCGAATAACTTCAGATAAATAACAGCCGTAATTCATTCCTAGTCCTAACATACCAGCGAGAAATGGACTAATCGTAAATTGAAAACCAGGGTTCCATATTTGAAATAGTAATGTTAGGAGTAGTGGGACAACATAATACATATAGACTAATTGAACAAGCAATGGGGTCCCTCGAACAATCTCTAATACAATAACCAATACACCATTTAATAACTTTGATTTTGAAATCCGTCCAAGTGCTATTAAAACACCAATAACTATCGCTAACGCAAAACCGCTTACAGTTGCTTTTAAAGCAATCCACATCCCCTCTAAGAGGATGGGTAAAAGATCTGAAAATGCCGTATAAAAATCTAAAGCATTGATAATGTTCAATTGAAACACCTCTTTTCAATATTTTCGATAAAATCATTCAAGTTAGTACTCTTTTGTTTTTAGACTGTTGGTTTAGACTAATTTATTCATTTGTCGGAACATAGTAATCTTCATTTAAGCCATATTTTTTCAATACTTTTAAAATAAAGCCTTCCTTCTTCAATTCTGCTAATTCCTTGTTAATAGCTTCAACCAGTGTCTTGTCTTCCTTACGAGCTGCAGAAGCGATTTTACCTGTTGCTTGTGCTTTATATGGAGTGACAATTTTTAAATTCAATGATGGATCCTTTGTAATGCTATAGGCTGCTACGACACCATCAGTCATAGTCGCATCGATCTTTCCAGTATTAGTAGCCAGTAGTAAATCCGCGGATGATCCAAAAATATCAACCCTTCCAATTTTACCTTGCTTTTCTAGATCTTGGGCCAATTCTAAAAATGTTACCCCTTTTTGTCCTCCAACTACTTTATCTTTTAAATCATTAATTCCCTTAATAGATGAATCTTTTGGGACAATCAGTGCCTCCCCTTGCTTGTACCAAATATCAGTGAACTGAACGATTTTCTCTCTTTCCGGTTTTCTGTACATTCCATCCGTAACAAGGTCAATGTTATGATTATTTAATTCGAGTAATAAATTCTCAAACTTAACCTCTCTCATCTCAACTTTTGGAATTCCTAATCGTTTTGCTACTTCCTTAATAATATCAGCATCAATCCCAGTGAATTCCTTGGTATCCTTATCAATAAAAGCGAATGGAGCGTCATTGGATGCACCAACAACTAAAACACCTTTTTCTTTAGCTGTTTCCAAAGTGTCCTTTTTTTCTGCAGTTGCACTGCTAGAATTGGTTTTACTACTGCTTCCACAACCTGCGAGAAGAGATGAAATGAGCGTAACAATCATAATAAATGAAACTATTTTTTTCATTTAAATTCCTCCAATTTAAGTGTTTTTCGCCAAAATGTTTCGAAAGGAAGTTCTCTTTAAAGAATATCATGAATTTTCTGAATATATCAATATTTTATTGGACTTGTGAAAAAACATTTTTTGTTGAAGCCTTGATACACCATAGTGTATGCGCTTTCATATAATGTCGTTGGTTTTGGCGATTAGATATCGGAGATAAACATTATTCTGAGAAGTTGAGTGGAATATAAGGCATGAGTCATGTGGAGTACCCAAACTCATGCCAAGATACAAATTTAGACATTTGCTATTTTTTTAAACATTAACAATTTCATTTGTTAAAAGTTCCTCGATTGGGATGTATGAGTAGCCATGAGCTTTAGCCACAGCTTCATAGGTTATTTTCCCTTTGATTACATTAATACCCGAGGCGATCGTCTTATTTTCTAACGCAGCTTGTTGATAGCCTTTGTTAGCAATTTGAACGCCATATGGTACAGTAACATTAGTCAATGCGATAGTTGATGTTCGGGCGACTGCACCTGGAATATTTGCTACCGCATAATGAAGCACACCATATTTTTCATAAGTGGGTTGACTATGAGTGGTAATGTGATCAATTGTCTCGATTGAACCCCCTTGGTCGATTGCAACATCAACGACAACTGAACCTGGTTGCATGGTTTTAATCATTTCTTCTGTAACAATTCTAGGGGCACGGGCTCCAGGGATCAGAACAGCGCCAATTAATAAATCTGCTTTTTTAACGGATGCTGCAATATTATAAGAATTAGAGATCTGAGTGGTCAGTCTTCCTTGGAACATATCATCTAGTTGGCGAAGTCTGTCAACATTTGTATCTAGAACCGTAACATTTGCTCCTAAGCCAATTGCCATTTTTGCCGCATTGGTTCCAACTATACCGCCACCTACTATGGCAACTTCTGCTGGGGACACCCCTGGTACGCCTCCAAGTAAGACCCCTTTTCCACCTTTATGTTTTTCTAAATATTGTGCCCCTATTTGAACGGACATTCTTCCTGCTACCTCACTCATTGGTGTTAATAATGGAAGGGAGCCATTTTGGAGTTGAATAGTTTCATAAGCGATTGCTATTACTTTATTCTTAACAAGTGCCTCTGTTAACTCAGGTTCCGGAGCAAGATGCAGATAGGTAAATAGAATCAAGCCTTCACGAAAATATTGATATTCTGAAGGAAGCGGCTCTTTCACTTTCATGACCATGTTTTGCGACCATGCTTCTTGAGCAGAATGAACAATCGTCGCACCTGCTTTTGTAAAATCTTGATCAGTAAAACCACTGCCTAAACCTGCTCCTGATTCAATCCAGATTTCATGACCATTTTTCACAAAATCAGTTACCCCAGCTGGTGTGATTCCGACACGATTTTCATTGTTTTTAATTTCCTTGGGTATCCCAATAATCATAAAATCCACTCCCTTATCATTATTTTGATTTTTAAATAAAGGCTATCTTAAACTAGAATGTTGATTTCCGCTCCAGGCGCTTCGCTTTCCGCGGGGCGGGCGGTGAGCCTCCTCGGCGCTTAAGCGCCTGTGGGGTCTCACCTGTCCCGCTGCTCCCGCAGGAGTCTTCGCGCCTTCCACTCCAATCAACATTGAGCTTTAACACAGCCTAAATAAAAAGGTTCATATTAATCTATTAAAAGGCTGATAAAACTTCTTGCTCGACTGCTGAAATTGTCTCATCTAATATATCTATCATTAAATTAATTTCATCTTTGTTAATATTAAGTGGCGGGGCAAATACAAGTGTATCTTGATCAAAGGTTACAGATCGAACAATCAACCCACGTTTCGCTGCTTCAGCAACAAGTTTCGGTGAAATTTGATTTTCAAACCTTTCTCCAGTCTTGTTATTTTTGACAATTTCAATGCCACCAATCAGACCTAAAGCTCTTACCTCTCCAACAATCTGGTGTTTGTCCTGTAGAAATTTAAAACCCTTTAACATTTCTTCGCCCATAAGTCTGGAATTCTCAACTAAATTTTCACGTTCAATGATTTCAATATTTTTTAAGGCAACACTACATGCCGTCGCATGGCCACTATATGTGTAACCATGTAAAAGTGTATCCCTAGAGTGTTCAATAAAATCTTTGTGAATCTTGTCAGAAAGGATTACCCCTCCTAATTGGGCATATCCACTAGTTACACCTTTTGCGAAACACATCATATCAGGGCTAACCCCATAATGTTCCATTCCGAAAAATTTCCCAGTTCTCCCAAACCCTGTAATGACTTCATCGGCAATCATTAAAATACCGTATTCATTACATATTTTTCTTACTTCCTCAAAATAGCCTTTTGGAGCAATATTCACGCCACCTGCTCCTTGAACGGGTTCGCTAATAAAAGCAGCAATCGTTTCGGGACCTTCTTTTTCAATTTCTTCACGTAATGCTTCGACCGAGGAACCCTCTACGTAATAAAAGTCTGGTGAAATGGAATTTGTAAAATCACGGAAGGGTTTTAAGCCCGTTGCACTTGTAGCTCCCATAGCTACCCCATGATAGGACTTGGAACGAGAGATAATTTTTTGACGATTAGGCTGTCCTTTTAATATCCAATAATGGCGAGCAAGTTTAAATGCTGTATCATTTGATTCCGACCCACCTGAAGTAAAGAAAACGGCATTCAAATCACCAGGAGCTATCGAGGCAAGCTTAGCTGCTAAACGAATAGCAGGTTCATTGCTGAAAGTAGCAAAACATGAGGTAAACGCGAGCTTCGTCATTTGCTCTTGAGCAACTTGTGCAATCTCCTCTCTTCCGTGACCAATATTTACATTCCAAAGCGAGGACATCCCATCAATGACTTTTTTTCCGGAAATATCAGTAAGGTAAATTCCTTTTCCTTCTGTAAAAATAAACCTAGGGCCGTTCTCTTGTTGTTGCGAAATTGAAGATGTCGGATGTAAAAAGTGTTTTTTATCCAACTCCATTAATTCTTTGCCCACCTTAACTTCTTTTAACATCGTAAAACACAACCTTTCCTGATAATTTTTGTATTAATAAATGAAGTTGCAAGTTTCATGCCAAAATTTTTTAGCGTATAATCACGATTAAAAATGGCCTAATTAAAAAAACAATTCATTTCTGAATCAAATTGTGGTATTTCCGATTCGTTTTCGGATTAATTCTTCTATTTTGATTTATTATTGAATCAAACAAAAGGAAATTTTATTATTATTGTCCCTGGGCAAAAAAAAAAAGACAGGAGTAATTTAATCCTGTCTCCAACATTTTTATTAATGATGAAAATTCGTACCATCGGTGGTAGCTTCAATAATCCCCGCCCGTATGACAAAATCACCAAAGTGTTCGCCTTCCTGCCGTTCCTTGGCGAAGCGAGAAAAAAGCACATTTAATTCACTTAAAATAGCCTCTTCCCCGATGTTCTCTCGATACATTTTGCTTAAGCGACTACCGTCAAAAGCCGCCCCTAAGTACATGTTGTATTTACCAGGAGCTTTGCCGATAAAACCGATTTCTCCGAGGGCTGGACGTGCACAACCGTTTGGACAGCCCGTCATGCGAATGGTAATTTCGTCATCCCTCAGCCCATTTGCATCGACAATTGCCTCAATCTTCTCGAGGAGTTCAGGCAAATAACGCTCTGCTTCGGCCATTGCCAATCCGCATGTTGGAAGGGCAACACATGCCAATGAATTGCGACGGAGTGCTGTATATTGCATTCCATCTGTTAAACCGTATTTTTCGATTAATTCGTTAATTTTTTTCTTTTTCTGACTTGATACATTAGCGATAATCAGGTTCTGATTTCCCGTCAACCGGAAATCTCCAGTATGGATTTTAGCGATTTCTCGCAAGCCGGTCATCAGCTTGTAACCATCAAAATCTGCGATACGGCCCCCTTGGATAAACAGCGTTAAATGCCATTTGCCTTGGACACCTTTCACCCACCCGTATCGGTCACCGTTATGGTCAAAATGAAAAGTCCTAGCTTCATCAAGTCTCCAGCCAAGTCTGTTTTCTAGTTCCGTTTTGACCGTTTCCAGTCCAAGTCGATCAACCGTGTACTTAAAACGTGCGTTTTTTCGGACGGAACGGTTCCCGTAATCGCGCTGAATCGTTATTACTTTTTCCGCCACATCATAAATTTTCTCTGGCGTGCAAAAGCCGATTACTTTTGCTAGCTGTGGGTAGGTCGCCTTATCGCCATGCGTCATCCCCATACCGCCGCCAATTGCCACGTTAAAACCGATTAATTTCCCATTCTCTACAATCGCAATTAAGCCCAGATCCTGGGAAAAAACATCTATATCATTCGATGGGGGAACGGTGATACCAATTTTAAACTTCCTTGGTAAATAAAGCGGTCCGTACATTGGTTCTACATCTTCGATTTCTGGTGTACCTGCCACTTTTTCTTCATCTAGCCAAATTTCATGATAGGCCCTTGTCCGTGGCAGTAAATCATCGCTTAATTTTTTCGCCCAACCATAAACTTCAGAATGAATTTCAGATTGATAGGGGTTCGGGTTGCACATTACGTTTCGATTCACATCTCCACAGGCGGCGATTGTGTCCATAAGGGATGCATGAATTTCCTGAATGGTATTTTTCATATTCCATTTTAAAATACCATGCATTTGAAACGTCATCCTAGTTGTCAATTTTAAAGTACCATTCCCGTTTCTTTGGGCAAGGTCATCCATGGCAAGCCACTGATTGGGTGTAGCAACACCACCGGGGAGACGAACGCGCAACATGAATTGGTAAGCTGGTTCTAGTTTTTGCTTTTGCCGCTCATTGCGGAGGTCGCGATTATCCTGCAGGTAGCTACCGTGATGTTTCATCAGGCGATTGTCGTCTTCGGGGATGCCAGCACTAAGGCGATCCAGCATCACTTCCTTAAGAGTCCCGCGCAAAAAGTTACTTCTTTCTTTTATTCCCTCAACATCACTTGGTGGGCCGTCTGGTGCTGTTAATTTTGTGTTCACCATGGCGAAAAACTCCTCTCAATCCAAAATATGGATAGCTATTTCCACTTGTTTTCCGGGCTTAGAATCATTTATCTAGAAAAATTCACTTTTATCGATGAAAATGGAGCTCTTATCGAAAAAAATTTACATTTATCAAGAAAAAACTAGTATATATCAATAAAAAACACCGAGATATCGATAATTCGACAAAAACAGACAATGGTCAACCGTTAGTTATAGCAGAAACCATTTAGCAAAACTGGCTGATCAATATACATCCCGTTGATACCGTTTTTGCTGCTGTAAGTCGGCAAGATAGGCTTCTGCTTTCTCTCGACTCATATTGCCTTCTTTTTCTATAATCGTAAGTAACGTATTGTGAACGTCATGAGCCATGTGTTTCTTGTCACCACAAATGTAAACGACGGCCCCTTCTTGAAGCCATTTGAACAATTCCTTGCTGTGTTCAAGCAAACGATGCTGCACATAAACTTTTTCATCTGTGTCACGTGAAAACGCAACATCCATTTTCGTAAGCACACCGTCTCTTACCCACTTTTGCCATTCGGTCTGGTAAAGGAAATCCGTAACGAAATGCTGGTCGCCGAAGAACAACCATGATTTCCCTTTTGCACCTAATTCTTCGCGCTCCTGTATGAAAGAGCGGAATGGAGCAACGCCAGTTCCAGGTCCAACCATGATAATCGGTGTATCTGAGTTCTTTGGAAGCTTAAAGTTTTGATTATGTTGAATATAAATTGGCAGTGTATCCCCTGGATGGAGACGTTCTGCTGTTAAAATGGAGCAGACTCCTTTTCGTTCACGGCCGTGTGTTTCATAGCGGACCGTCCCAATTGTCAAATGTACTTCATCTGGATTTGCTGAGATACTACTTGCAATCGAATAAAGGCGGGATGGTATTTTTCGCAAAATCGCAATAAACTCTTGTGACGATCCATTCCAAGGTCCAAAGTCACGAACCATATCAAGCAAATCGCGACCTTTAATATATGATTTTAATTTTTCTACATGCTCCGGTAATATGAGTTCCCATAAATCCTCATTCGTTGTCAGTTCAGCCGCCTTCTCTAAAAGTGGCTTGGTTAAAACGGTGATTTCAAAGGAAGAAATAAGAGCTTCCTTAAGCGGAAGAACATCTCCCTGTTTATTGACCGTCACCATTTCTTCCGCATTCCATTTCATAAACTGAAGAAGCATATTAACAAGCTCTGGATCGTTTTCAGGGAACACACCAAGACTATCTCCTGGTTCAAAGGTAAGTCCAGACCCTTCAAGGGAAATTTCAAGATGACGTGTTTCTTTATTAGATCCGCGCCCGTTCAAATTTATATTTTCAAGCACTTCGGCTTTATATGGATTTGTTCTAGAATACAGCGAATCAGCCTGTTGGAGTTCTGTTGATACCAATGCAGGTGCACTACAATCGATCGATGCCTCACTTAAGCTACCAAGTACTCCATCGATCCATTCTGCTGCTGGTTTATCATAGTCAAGGTCACAATCAACTCGAGGATAAAGCCTATTCCCTCCGAGTTCATCTAATCGAGTATCAAATTCTTTCC
Organism: Bacillus sp. 1NLA3E; assembly: GCF_000242895.2. NCBI lineage: Bacteria > Bacillati > Bacillota > Bacilli > Caryophanales > Bacillaceae > Bacillus > Bacillus sp. 1NLA3E. The sequence goes on along the minus strand of NC_021171.1, from coordinate 1,873,803 downwards.
CTGTATGGCAGAAAAACTCATATGAGCTGTCGCCAAGCGCTAAAACAGAATAGCTCAGATGATTAAGCTTAGGTGCCCGTCTGCCAAGAAGAAACTCATAGAACGACAGAGCGTTGTCTGGGGGATCACCTTCTCCATGTGTACTCACGATAATAAGCAGGTTTTGGACTTTCTTCAAATGGTTAACCTTAAAATCACTCATGGATGAGAGGGTTACTTGAAAACCTCGCCCCGCTAAAGCTTTTCCGGCAGTCTCCGCAAGCTTATGTGCATTACCAGACTGTGAACCATACAGAACGGTGACTTCTTTAGAAATTGCCAGTTCTATTTTATTAGTATTAACTTCTGCCACCGATGCTACTGGTGTTACCTGAGTAGAGGCATATTGAGAAGCTGCCAGATAACCGCTCAGCCAAATTTTTTGTGATTCTGTTAGTGTTGACAGAAGACGGTTAAGTAGTTCTGCCTGTTCCTTATTAAAAGGACTGTTCATTACTTGAAGTTGCAACGATTTCCACCTCACGTCATTTTTCTATTTATATTGACTGGTTTAAACATTTATTGTTCATCATTTTATCAGCGAAAACATTGATTAATATTATCTTAGATATACTATTCCGATAAGTCAAATCAGTCTTTGTTATATCCATCATAAGTAAATACTTATGATAAAAACAATATGCTGGGAACCCTTTTGTATGGAAGGATTAATTGGAACAAATGGAGAATATTGAATTATCTAATATTGTTCTCAAAATTGATCTCTTTTATATATGGAAATGTATTGATGGATAGATCGGTGAGGTGGGTTTAACATGCATGTTGATTTAGTGGACGGTAATCTAACAATGGTTGAAAGAATCATTCCTTATAATCATAGACTTGCACCGCTATTCATTCGTGATACCCTATATTCTCTCATTCCAGAAGGTACACAGCATATTTATGTCGTGGGGATTGGTTCAAATAAGATTAATGGTGACAGCCTTGGACCTTTTGTCGGTACTCTACTGTTCGATTTATATCCAAGTCATCTAACCGTTCTCGGAAATCTTCATGATCCTTTAGATGCTACAACCATTATCCCAGCGTTTTCGCAAATCACCATACCAAACAACAGTTTTGTAGTTGCGATTGATAGTGTACTCGGTACAGAAGGATTATTAAATAAGATTTTTGTTAGAGAAGGTTCTTTATTACCCGGTATTGGTCTTGGTAATAGACTTTCTCCTATTGGAGATTGCAGCGTCATGGGTGTCGTTTTGGAACATGACCCAACTGTAGAATGCTCTCTCCTATGTACGAACCTGAATCTTATTTATACGATGGCCACCAATATTGCGAAAGGGATTTCCCTTGCGATTAGACAATATTATCGGTACCCTTCAGATTCTCCAATTTTGCTGTTTAATTAAGCATTTTGGTTATTCATATTGACTCTTTCTATCTAAGACAATCTCAGTAAATTTGTCCACTTCTTCATAATTAGGTGAATGGGCCGATTTCTCGAAGGAAAGCCATTCTTTACTTGGTGCTTGAAGTTGGTCAAAAAATTCTTTTGTTGGTGAATGTGGAATGGTTAAGTCATATTTACCCATTAAGAATGAAACAGGAATTTCGACCTTTTGAATCACATTTTCCAACTCAAATGTTCTCAACTCCTCATTCATGGCTTTCATGCTAAAAAATTGTCCCCTTAAATGATTTACAATATCAAATATATTATATTCTTGGCCTTTAAATAGTTTTATTAAAAATTCATATACTAATTTTCCATTACGTGAGATTCCACCCCCAAATAATTCAAGGTATTTCTGATGTAACCGATCATGTTTAAAAGTGTTCCATGGTGGTTTCCCAATTTCCTTTAGTTCTTTTATTGCTTTTTGATTGTTTAATTCTCTTGCTCTTTCCAATGTTAATTCATAGGATAATTGCTCTGCCTTACTCATACTCACTACCTGAGAAACACCAAAATAGTGAATAAAATGCTCAGGATGTTGGTTTATTGCTAATATCCCTAACATACTTCCCCAAGAATGCCCTAATAAGAAAATCCTTTCTTTTTGAAAAGATTTTTTTATATAGACCGTTACTTCAATTACATCATATAAAAATTGTTCTATATTCATCGTCTCAATTGGAATCTTTTTGGAATACGATAAACCTGCACCCCTTTGATCCCAGTTCACAACAATAAAATGTTTTTCTAGTTCTTGTTGGTAGTCTCGATTAAAGCCAATCTGTGCAGCACCGGGACCTCCGTGTACCATTAACAATAATGGATTATGTTTATTTTCTCCTCTAATTAAAAGCCATTGCTCTACTCCACCGACATATATTTTTTTCAGCTCTGACACGGCGTTTATACCTTCTATTTTTGGTGTATATCTTCTAAACAAATTGTTCACCCCCTTTTTTGTTTTGTACAAATACTCACGACATTCGACATCTGTACAAAGTTTTTTAAAATTACTTTACAATAGTTTATTATTATCAATCTTCGCTATTTTAGTATTAATTTCCTTCAAATATAAATAAGAGAAGTGTTGATTTTGGACAGAAAAAACAAAGTGAGTAGGATTTTATTAACATAAAAAATAATTTTCAAGTAAAATAAAAGACAAAGATAAAAATGATAGGAGTTTACATAATGGAACAAGAGTCCCGAGTTATAAACTGGCTTTTAAACGGGGATGTATCCATACAATATCAGACTCACCGAGATATCTTGAAATCCGATAGAGTAACCCTTAAATCACTAAGGGACAGGATCGAACAAGAAGGATGGGGAGTTATATATTTAACATTCAGGAAAATGGACGGTTACTGGGGTCGTGGTTTTTACCAACCAAAATGGACATGTTCACATTACACACTGTTAGAATTGAAAAATCTGGGTATTTCTCCAGAAAATAAAGAAATTAAGGAAAGCCTGCGCCTGATATTTGATCAAAGAAAGGGAAATGACGGTGGTATATATCCAATTGGAACACTAAGGAAAAGTGATGTTTGCATCAATGGAATGGTGATGAATTACGCTTCTTATTTTGGGGTTCCTGAACATGAGTTAAAATCCATTGTTGACTTTATTCTATCCCAACATATGAGTGATGGTGGGTTTAACTGTCAATCAAACAGAAAAGGGGCGGTCCATAGTTCATTACATTCTACACTTTCTGTCTTAGAGGGTATAGTAGAGTATTCACTTCATGGCTATAAATACAGATTGCCCGAATTGCAAGTTGCCGAAAACCAATCAAGAGAGTTTATCCTAAAACACAGATTATTTAAATCAGACAAGACTGGAGAAATAATTGATAAAAAAATGCTTCTACTATCGCATCCTTCCAGATGGAGATTTGACATATTAAGAGCACTTGATTATTTTCGTGCTTCACAAACTCCTTATGACCCAAGGATGAATGATGCCCTTTTGATTATCCAAAGCAAAAAACGAAATGATGGGACATGGCCCCTTCAAGGAAAGCATCCAGGTCAGGTTTTTTTTGAAATGGAGAAACCTGGTGAACCAAGTAGGTGGAACACGCTTCGAACTTTGCGGGTGCTGAACCACTTTAAATTTTCGTAAAATTATAATCACTTAATAATAGTTATCATTGTTAACTAGTTAATGTTTTGTAATTCTATATTTATTCGAGTGCAGTCCTGATTATCATTCTCAATTAAACTATAATATTCTCAATTAAAATTTGACGTTGATCCAGTTCTGGAGTATTATCAATATTATAATAATTCCAAATACGGAGGGAATATTTTGAAGAATTATGATTACCACCATCTAAATCACGTAAAATCCCAGAATACATCGAAGAAAACTCTGTGGATCACACTCATTCTGACGCTGTTTTTTACTCTTGTTGAGGTCGTTGGTGGTTTGTTATCGCATTCCCTGGCTCTATTATCCGATTCAGCTCATATGATGTCCGATGTATTGTCTTTAGGGTTGAGTATGACAGCTATTTATATGGCAACCTGGAAGCCCAATAAGAAATATACTTTCGGATTCCTTCGGTTTGAAATATTGGCATCGTTTATTAACGGCCTTGCATTGGCGGTCATCGCTATTGGAATTTTTGTTGAGGGGATAAAACGTATCGTAAACCCAACAGAAATTGACCTTCAATTAATGTTAACCGTTGCCTCGATTGGCTTGGTTGTAAACATTGTTCTTACTATCGTTTTAGTTCGCAGTACGAAGGCTGAGGAAAATCTGAATATCAAAAGTGCACTCTGGCACTTTATTGGGGACTTACTTAACTCAGTCGGTGTTATCATTTCCGCTGTTTTAATTCATTTTACAGGTCTTTCAATCCTTGATCCTTTAATCAGTATGATCATTGGAGCCGTTATTTTAATTGGTGGTGCGAAAATTATCCGAGAATCTTACTATATTTTGATGGAATCAGTGCCAGAAAAATTTGACCTTGATTCGATTCGACAAGATATTAGCACGGTAGAAGGCGTTGAAGATGTTCACGAAATGCATTTATGGGCTGTTACAACAGACCACTACTCTTTAACTGCACATGTATTTATTCGCGAACAAAGTCAACATTTGTGTGCGATTACGGCTATTAACAAACTATTAAAAGAAAAGTATGGAATCAAACATTCAACAGTACAAATTGAAAATCCAGCTGTGATTGACCACGGACCATACGGACGTAATTTTTTGCTAGAACATCGTTAACCATAAAAATCCTCACCAAAGGTGGGGATTTTTATTTTTTTCCAGAAACAATATTACAGCTAATTTCACTAGTAACATGTGTATAATTTGATGCTATTTAACTACTTGGAAACTCCACTGAATTAATGTACCTTCCAGTTATTATTTTGCGGTGATGTAATTCGTGACCGGCAATAATATAGGCTAGTGCACGAACGGTTACTTCTGAATTATTTGCTATGCCTTTCCGCACCCATGCTTCACTGGTAAGGCTCTTTAGCAAATGTACTGTGGATTGGCGGATAATTGACAAATTTTGAATAAGAGCCTTCACAGTCTGATTGTTAAATGAAGCGTTACGAACATATTCATTTTCATTAAAACCAGGTAAGGAAATGATTTCCCCACGAGCGATTGAAAGAAGTCGATAGCCCATTATTTGCTCAGTATCCGCCATATGACCGATTACTTCTTTTAAAGTCCATTTTTCAGGTGCATATCGGAAATGAGCTTGATTTTCAGAAATGTCTTGAAGAAGACATATGGTCTCTTCATTTTGTTGAGCTAAGATATCAATAATATCCCCTTGAGGAACATCGTTTATATATTTTGAATAATACGGGGCATACTCGCTAGTTTCGATCAGTTTCTTCATGTTATTCCTCCTACATTAGTAATCGATTAACTTAATTTTATCATGTTCAGAATTTAGATTTGATGAAAAATCATTATTATTTTCCATTCCACCTAAAAAAATACTTCTGAGGAGGATGTATCTAGGAATATGATGAATAAAGCTACCGCTTTACGCACTGCTCAAAACATTTGTATTATTATTCTAAATTTAAAACTTTCCTTTACCATACTGGTTGTGATTGGATTGAATTGACCTCTAAAGGAGACTGCTATGAAAAAAACATGGCTGCTGGGGTTTGGATTTTTTAGCATTAGTTTAGGATGGTCACTATATAATGGATTTGTTCCTTTTTTCCTTAACGATTACCTTTCAAGTACGGCATTAATCGGATTTCTGATGACGATTGATAATTATATCGCCTTATTTTTACAACCCTATATCGGGGAGCGAAGCGATCGTACTAATACACGATATGGTCGCCGCATGCCTTATTTGCTTGTTGGAATCCCGATTGCTGCCTTATTTTTTGCTCTTATTCCTTTCCACAATAGTTTAGTTACTTTAATCATCTTTATGGTATGTATGAACTTATCTATGGCCGTTTTCCGTTCACCCACCATTGCCCTAATGCCCGATATTACTCCTGTAGTTGGACGGACAAAAGCAAACGGAGTGATTAATTTCATGGGAGGTTGCGGTGCGATTTTAGCGTTTAGTGTAGGTGCTTACCTTTATAATATTGATGAATCCCTTCCTTTTTTGGCGGTTTCGGTCATTTTTTTAGTGGCTTTATGGGTAATTTTTATCAATATAAAAGAAAACAGGGATGCTATTTCATATTCTGTTTCAACTGAACCAGAAATCAACTATAAACAGGAATTAAATTCAACAACCATATATTTGTTAGCCGCTCTCTTTTTCTGGTTTATTGCAATCCAAGGGATGGAGGCATTATTTACTTTATATGGAGTAAATGGCCTTGGTTTAACAAAAAGTGCTTCAGCATTTTCATTAGCCTTTTTTTCTTTAAGCTTTGTCCTATCGGCCATACCAAGCGGGGTGCTAGGCGCAAAATACGGTATGAAAAAAATAATCTTAATTGGTATTTTAGGATTATTTTTCGTTTTCCTCCTATTAAATTGGGTTAAATCGGTCTTTTTCTTACGAATGATTTTATTGGTTGGCGGAATGTTTTGGGCGTGTATAAATATCAATGCCTACCCGTTTATTGTTTCAACAGGGAGTGAACACAGTTTTGGAACACGAACAGGCTTATATTATTTGGTTTCTTCATTAGCAGCCATCATCTCACCGCCAACATTAGGACTTTTAATTGATTTATTTGGTTTTGGAATATTGTTTTACACCGCAGCAATATGTATGCTTTTCGCGTTAACTTTTCTGGTAAAAGTTAATCATAACGGCACTAACTCGATTTCGGTCCACAAACTGAATGGTTGAAATTTGATTTTCCTCAGTAAAAAACGGACTTACCAGAGGAGAAACCTTGCGTTTAGCAAGGTTATCTTTGTTTAGGTATCTGAATAAATATATTCAAATAAAAACGAACAGATGAAATAAATAGCTGTCCCCCACATGATAATGGCAGAAATTTTATTTAAGCTAGCCACAAATCTTCGTGAATTCGTTAATTTCCCCGCATGCCTCCCAACTACAGCAAGACTAAAAAACCAAATCCACGATACCAGGATACAGGCAATTGCAAATCTTATTTTCTCCACCCCGTTATAGGATACGGCAATGCTCTAGTTATTCTAGGTTGGCTAACCCCCTGGTTAAAAATAAATACGTTCTGGACTCCAACTATATTTCTATGGAATTTACCAGACTTTTTTACTAAATGGAATCCATCCGAGTTAGGTTTGTGTCGTGTGTAACTCAATTGTGATACAATAATTGAATGAACAGTCATTCATTATTCAAGAATGCTCACTATCTTATATCCCCAATAAACTACTCTAAGAAAATTTATCTAATCTGAGGTGAAAACATGAATCGAATTGGCCCGATTATGATTGTGGAAGGTCCAAACAATAGTAAAGTCCCCTATTCACGAAGTCTGTTTATTGATTGTCCTGAGAAGGTGTTGATCGATTCAGGGGCTGATCCTAAAGCACTGTTAGACATCCAACGGCAATACGGAATTGAATTGGTCCTCAATACCCACTATCATCCCGACCATACCACTCACAACCATTTATTTGCCAATACACCAAAATGGATCAATCCAATTGAATTTGAAAATATTAAAACCATTGAAGGTGTCGCCGAGGCTTATGGCGTGTATCAGGAATGGGGTACCAACGGGATTGAAATGTTTCGAAAATCCATTCCAAAAGAATGGGTGCAAAACCTTAGTGAAATTTCCGGTTCTTATCAGTATGAAATGGAATATTCATTTGGTGGCGTAAAGATTATATTTTTACACACACCGGGACATACAAAAGGATTTTCGTGCCCCTACTTCCCTGAATTGGGTGTTGCTTATGTCGCTGATTATGACATGACATCGTTTGGACCCTGGTACAATGGTACCGATGGCAATATTGAGGATTTTATTGAATCTGGAAAACGCTTGCTTACTATTGATGCAGATACATTCATTACCGGACACCAAAAAGGGACCTTCACCAAACAAGAATTTCAACAAGCGATGGACCGATTTCTGGCCATTATTGATAAACGGGATGAAACGATTGAGAAGTATGTTCGTCAAGGCCTTACATTTGAGGAGCTTACTAATATCGGGATTTTCTATCCAAAGAATGTTTTGGAGGGATCTTTTCTTCAAACATGGGAACGAAGCGGGATTCGAAAGCATCTGCAGCGTCTGGGCCTTACCGTTCCAGAATCTGGTTCGGGGCTTTTCACAACAAAGTAGGCATAGAAAAAGGTACTCTGAGGTGAGTACCTTTTTTTTTATGACTATTTATTGTGTTTGCTCCTCAACTGCCCACAGGCTGCATCAATATCAGTCCCATGTTCTTGCCGTATCACACAATTTACTCCATTCTTTTTCAACGTATCATAAAATGCCAGCACTGATTCCTCATCACTTCTTTGATACTGACTGTGTTCTCCAACAGGATTATATGGAATTAAATTAACATATGATTTTTTATTTTCGATTAAGTTAGCAAGTTGCTGTGCTTCTTCGCGATGATCATTCACATCTTTTAGCAGGATATATTCAAACGTAATTCTTCGGTTCGTATTTTCTAAATAATAATCTACAGCCTTCATTAATTCCTCTAATGGATAGGCACGATTTATTTTCATAATCCGTGATCGAAGTTCGTTATTTGGCGCATGTAATGAGATCGCTAGGTTCACTGGCAATTTGGTATCGGTGAAATCATAAATTTTTTCGGCTAGTCCGCTAGTTGATACCGTGATATGTCTGGCAGCTATTTCAAGTCCTTTTTGGTCAATAATAATTTTCAAGAAGTTGACTAGGTTTTCAAAATTATCAAAGGGCTCACCAATGCCCATCACCACAATATGACTTACCTTTTCACCTTTTTCCAAATGATCGAGGTGAAGTTGAACCTTCATAATTTGTTCCACTATTTCCCCACTGGATAAATCGCGATTTTTCACTAATAATCCGCTCGCGCAAAAACTACAACCTATATTACAGCCTACTTGGGTTGTGACACAAACCGATAGACCATATTTATGTCTCATCAACACTGTTTCAATCAAATTCCCATCCTGTAACTTGAATAAAAACTTAATCGTACCATCTGCTGATTCTTGTTTAATATGCTCATTTAAAGTTTGGATAACAAAATGATCCGCTAATAATTGAATACAATCTGAATTGACATCAATCATTTCAGAGAAATCCGTTACCCGCTTTCGATAGAGCCAATCCCAAACTTGTGAGGCTCGAAACTTTCTATGCCCATATTCTAGAAGCCAAGCTTCCAATTGATCAAATGTCAGACCATAAATGGATTTTTTATTCATTCTCTACCCTCTTTTCAAAGCTTAAAATATAATCCTAACCAAAATCGTTCATACACGCAACCTTAGGGAATTGTTCCGAGTTTATTTTATCGTTTAAATTGGCATTTTTCTTCAATGTAGCTGCTAAAAAAAACTCTTTATTTTTAAAAAATATTTCACTCGTAGTGGGAAATATCACTGATTTTCCTACCAAACTCATGTTAAATTGTAAAATATACACTGTAAAAAGGAGACAATTAATGATATTAATGCCAATTAAAGTTGACAGTTGCGAAATTATGCGGACAATTGAATCACTTAGAAAAGAAATGATCCAAATTGGCATCAAAGAAGGACTTCAAAGTGAAAAAACAATCAAGATTAGCCAACGACTTGATGTGTTTATTGCACAGTACCAATCTATTATTTGTTAGATAGTCATAAATTATCATTTTCCAAAATAAAAAGCTACCTAAAAAAGCAGCTTTTATTTTCCTCATTAAATATTAGAACCGGTGGCGAAGGATCGTTCCTTCGCATCAAGTACATGACGAATTTGATCCAAGACCATCTAATACTATATCACTCTATTAGCAAAACATTCTACTTAGCTAAAACACATTGAAAAGCAGAAACAAATTTAGCCCGATAATGAGGAAAGCGGTTAGCCATGCAAAGATCGACGTGAATCGATGGTTAACAAGATTACCCATGATTTTTTTATTTCCTGTAAACATGATGAGGGGCACTAATGCAAAGGCGATCCCAAACGAGAGGACGACCTGGCTCATGACAAGTGCTTTAGATGGGTTAATCCCTGTTAAAATAATTACTAAGGGAGGAAGCATCGTAATAACCCTTCGCAAATAAACAGGTATATGTCTCTTAATAAATCCCTGCATCACTATTTCACCTGTCATCGTACCTACTGAAGAGCTAGATAGTCCCGCAAACAATAATCCAATCCCAAAAAGAATCGCTATGTTAGGTCCAAGCATGGTACCAAATTGGTGAAAAGCAACATCTAAATCCTCAACGAGTAGGCCATTTTTATGAAACAGGGCAGCAGAAACGATTAACATGGCTGCATTTATTCCACCTGCAATGAACATGGCAATAATAATATCGATTTGTTCAAATTGGAAAATCTGTTTTCGTTCAACATCATTTTTCCCAACAATTCTTACTTGAGTTAAAGCAGAATGAAGATAAATAGCATGTGGCATGACAGTTGCGCCAAGCATCCCTGCAGATAACAAAATACTATCTACCCCTTCAAATTTCGGTGTGATTAAACCTAAAAGAAGCGCTGAAGAATCAGGTTTTGCATAAAAAACTTGAGCACCAAACGCAATCACTACAACAAATAACATTCCGATAATAATTGCCTCGAACCTCCGATAACCCCTACGTTGAAATTCTAAAATAGCAAATGAAACGATTGCTGCGATAATGGCTGATGTAATAAGAGGAATACCAAAAAGTAAATAGATTCCTAGGGCGGCTCCAATAAATTCTGCTAGATCCGTTGCTATAATAACTACTTCAGCTTGCAACCACAATAAGAAGGAAAACTTTTTTGAAAATTGTTGTCTGCAAAGTTCAGGGAGATTTTTACCTGTGGCAATCCCTAATTTAGCAGACAATGACTGGATTAGACCTGCCATTAAGTTTGAAACAACGATTACCCATAATAAAGTATAGCCATATTTAGAACCTGCTGTTATATTGGTTGCGTAATTTCCAGGGTCAACATAGGCAACAGCGGCGATAAAGGCTGGACCTAAAAAAGGGAGGAGTTTTTTTATCCCTTTTGAATGATTTCCTAAAAAGTCCGAAGCAGATTGAGTCGATTCATTCGAATCAGGCAAAATTCCAACCCCCTTTGAATTAATTGTTAAAAAGTTTCACATGGGAAACTTTTTTTACTTTAAGCAAGTATATTAGATGGTTAAGAAAAAGTCAAAAGAATAAACCTCTAATTTGGCCTAGTTCAACTAGGGAGATTAGCCACTTCACTAAGAATTGTCGGGATATTCGTAAAGGCTGAGTAGTAAATCGGTTTCTCTTCTAAAATGGCAAATTCCTTTGCTTCCCACATGGCTCGATGAGAAATAAGGTGAGTAAGAACAATGATGATGTCAGCTGTCTTCAATAACTCATAAAAAGCTGGGTCAAGAATTCTCCCATCATGAGTAAGAATAGTATATCCATTCTCCTCTTTAATCTGTTTACCTCTGTTACCACCTAGAATCAGAATTTTCTTTTCTTGAAAAAAGCCTTCAATCGTAATAGGTTCTTGTTTAATACGCTCTTCAGTTAAGAGCATCTCCTCGGTTTGTTCTTCTTCCTCTAATGGGACTGTTACAAGTGAAAGCTCTGTTTTAAGTTCCTCAATCAGCCCTTTTAACTGTTGGATTTTTAATATATCACCTTTATTTCGAACTTCACTTGAAAGATTAACGGACGCTTGCTCTAATTCACTATTTCGAGAATAGGCTTGGCCTAGTTTTTGAGTTAGTCGACCATTTTCCTGTTGAAGCTGGCGGATCTGCTGGTGCTGATGGTCCAACGTTTTATGCAGCTTCAGAACCTCTTGTGATCCATTTTTGGAAAAGTAAGCAGCAAAACCTTGGACATATGGTGCTAATTCTGTTGGGAAAGGTAGGTATTGAAAAATAAACTCTGCTCGGTTTTTGCCTAATATAGCAAACTCTTGTTTCATATCCCAGCCGAATACAGTTACATATAAGTAATGTGTAACGACTACTTGATTTGCTTTACGCCAAAAGGCTTGTTTTTCTTCTACTGTAAGATTGAGCTTTTTAAGCACCGCCATCAGCTTTTCTTTTGTAACGCCACTTGGAATTTCAGGGACAAAGTCTTGCAAAGCAATTTCTAGCTCTTTCCTTGTTAACTCATTGGAAAAGGTTTCCCATTTCACCGTCGCAACAAATGAAAAGGCACTCCAAAATTGTTCCTCAAACTCACGGAAGTAAACATGGTAATCCACCACAACATTTAATACCCTTTGCATTTGTTCTTGATTATTCATATAACCAAGAACGCTCAGCTCATCAATATACCTCTCTGCCAAAAGCTGACCGGTTTGAACATCCTTTATGATTGTCTTATCTTTTTTGACTAAACTATTGCAGTTCTTGCAAATAAATTGATCCCCAACTACCATAATAAGAAGGTCCTCAATATGACGTTCAAGTTCCTTCAGGTTTATTTTTACAGTAGAATTTATACTACTAACGGCGGGCAAATCACAGATTAGGCAGTGCCCCTCTGAGTGGATAGAAACATCCATAACATCATTTGGATAGGTCTCCTCGGAAATAGGATTTAATATAGGTATTGTGGTGATATATACCTTTTGCTCCTTAATCTTTTCCGACAGGACTAGATGAAACTTCTCTAAATTTTCTAGATTTGCTGAGACATTCTTTTCTAACAGTTCTTCAAAATATTTTTTATCATCTACAGTATGTGGATAATAAAAATTGGTTTCAATTCTCCCTGCAATGATCTCTTCGTTCACTTCAAACTTGGTGGTGATGCTTAAGAAATCTGGACTAATCCCACATTCAGTTTTATAAAAAGGTGGTAGTTCCTCTTTTAGCTTTGATGCAAGCTGTGTGACGAGTGAACGAAATCGTCTTTCTAACTGATTTTTGGCATTCCGTTCACTTGCACTTATTTTTCCCCCTACCAATTCTACCGAGTAGTGGTCAGCAAGAGCCATCCCAAAATGATAAGGATCCCCCTTTTTTGGGGCCCATTGATCATGATGATAAATTTGTACTTTTTCTAATAAGAAACGACCTTTATTATGAAACGGGAACAATAAAATTGCCCGTAATTTCTGGTTATTTTGGGTGAAGTATACCTCCAACTCCGTAAAAAAATTATGTTGGTTATCAAAGAAATGCACGATTGATTTTATATCTGGTTTAACCTGCGAGATCAGCACGGACCTTTCCCCTTTTTCTGCTTTATTTCTTTAGTTGCACAAGCATTTCACTTTCAATTTTAATCGGTTCAACCTCTCATTTCCATTTTATCTTATAAAAGGACATTAAAAAACAGCTAAAGAATTTAGCTGCTTTTCACCTTTTTATCTTGTATGTAGTTTTCGTCATAGATCGAGATTTAACTCTCCGTTAACAATTAATAATTGGATTGCCAGGTAAAGTTGATAATTAATATGGGGATTTCGAATATCAACGTTAAGCAGGTTTTCAATTTTTTGCAAGCGGTATCGTAAGCCACTTATTGATAAAGCCATAGTGGAAGCTGTTATTTCTAGGTTTCCACCATGGGAAAGGTAGACATAAAGGGTTCTAATAAATTCAGTCCCCTTTTTCTTATCATAGTTTATTAATTTTCCAAGCTGATTTTCGGTAAATCTCTTGATAACGCTTTCATTACCAGCCTGAATTAATATCCCTACTGCTCCTAGTCCATCATAAGAAATGATTCGCCTTTGTAGACTTGCCATTTGAAAAGCTGCCAATGCTTCCTCATATTGCTGATCGGTTGTTTCTATTGAATTAGAGCACAAGCTAATCCCTATTTTGAAGTTCTTTGCTCGATACATTGTTTGACAGTATTCAAGGATTTCCTCGAAAAATACAGGGACTTCTGTTCCTTGCTCTTTTATAAATTTCTCTTGGATCAAAATCACAATATTATCCAACCTTTGACCGATAAGAAAACGTGCTTTCTTCTTAGTAAAATACGTTGATAGGTTCCCAATTAATTGTTCGTTAAATTCTAGTTGATCTTTTTTTATCATCCTTTTATTTTTGCTGATTTTATTTAACACAGCCACATAAAAAGAATCTTCTAAATCAATTCCAACATAATTACCCCATTTTAATATTTCTTCCTTCGTTAATTGTTTACTAATAATTTGTTCTAAAAAATATCCACGAGAACGCTGCTCTGTTTCGATGGCTATCTGCTGACTTAATAAGTAAATTGAACTAGCGGAAGCCGTTCTTTCTAAAATCATGCGGTTGATGTCTTTTATTTCCTTACATTTTAAGATTAACGTGCAGTAGCCAACCAGCTTTTGACGAACAATGATTGGTGACACGAGATAGTGTTGATCCTCAGCAACTGATATAAGCTTAGTAAGAATATGAGGTTTATCTAAATCGCGCTTGTTTCGGAGCTTTTTTTCAACATCCTCTTTATTGTTATTCTTGAACCATTTTGTTAATTCACCATAGTAATTTTCAATATCTTTTGCTGTTAATCCAATTGAAGCAAGAGTACGTTTGTTTTGATTTGCAATCAATATAGGCACCCCAAGGAATTCGTGGACCATCTCGGCTATGGACTGGAGGTCTTTACCTAGCATGATTTGCTCCATTAGGTTCTTATGAAAAACAAATGTTTGATTAAGATTATCACGTTCGACAACAATCTGCTCATACGCATTTTCGAGTTCATTAATTAGATTATTCTCTTTAAAAAATCCTAATTCCTGATCTATTTCTCCATTCCAATCTTCTAATGTTTTCCCCACCCAAAGACAAAATTCTGCCCCTTTACCTTCACACGTTTTTTCCTTAAAAATAACCGTTGTCCCTAACACCTTTGATGTGTATCCACTCGCGTATCCTACTAATATATGACAAACTGATTCATTACTAATTCCAAAAAGGCGAATATGTTCTTGTGCCTCATAAGAGTTCAACCAAGTGCCTTCCATATGAAAATGATTATTTTTAGAATCTAATTTTATGATGATACCTTCTATTATGGCATGTCCCATTAACATATGTTGTTTTGGGCCTTCCATAATAATCTCATTGAGTGAAGCTCCTTCCATTTCTTGCATCAGTACCGTAGCATCACTTACTCCTAAATTCCACCCATAACGAATCAGAAATGTTTTCGTTCTTTCATAGCCAATTGTCTCTATTAAATTTTTACGTAGCGTACCAATTCCAGAGGACGGAGTCACCACGATTCTTTGATTATTTAACATAAGTTTCCCATTATTAGATTGAATGATGTTTGTTTTTTTAACTAACAATTTTACAAACTCCCCCCCGATCGATAGATATAATTGCACATTTATAATCAATTATATCTTATTTAGTATGCTAAATCAGTTAAATAGATATAAAATTTATAATATTCTGAATTTATAACACAACAAGCTTGTAAACTCTCCCCATTTATTTAAGGAAAGTGATCCTTAAGTCACTTAAAGCGAATGTTTTGCAAGCAAGCGTATAATTCTGCTCGCGTTCATGTGCTGGTAAAACAGCCATTGAGCTCGTATCTCTACGGAACTGTCCTTCTACTATCTTTATTTTACAAACACCACAGCCACCACTGCAGCAGCCTCGCATGATTTTTTGGGCGTTTTTCCGAGCTGCTGATAGTAGATCCTCATCCATTGCACATAGAAACAATTGTTCACCATTTTCACCAACGGATATTTTAAACATCTATTTTCCTCGCCTCCAAATAGATTTAAATCCCCCACAAAACTTTTAACTTTTGTGGGGGATTATATACCGAATTAAAACTCATCCGAAAATATATTAGAGCGCCTAAGTCCACCTTTATAAAGCGTGTTGGTAACTGTTTCGATTAAGATTGGTGGGCCACATAGATAGGCATCCATTTGACTTACGTCAGACAAATATTTCTCTACCACATTGGCAATATATCCTGTTTCACCTAACCATTCTTCATCATTTGGCTGATCTGATAGTGCAGGGACAAAGTGGAAGTTAGGGTAATCCCTTTCAAGTTGATTCCATTGCTCTGTCAAAAATAAATCATCTTTTGTTCTTGCCCCGTAAAAGAACCATGCTTGGTGTTGATATAGGCCATTGAATAATTCCTCAACCAAGGCTTTAATAGGGGCCATCCCGGAGCCACCTGCTATGAAAATTAAATCTTTTTCGCGATCAATCAATTGCATTTTTCCGTAGGGACCAGAGCCCGTTACGGTGGCACCTGGTTGTAAGTCACACATGTAATTTGAACCCGCTCCATTTTCAATTCTTTTTACATGAAAATCAAGAGGTTGCTTCTCTACATACCGATTGGCCATTGAATAGGCTCGCGTTTGCTCAATTTCAGGAATGTCAAACTCAAAAAATTGCCCAGAGGAATATCGAATCCCATTCTGTTGTCTCATTTCGACTTGAATCAAATGAATATCCTTTGTCAGTCTTTCATTATTTACGACGGTTGCTTCAAAATCGACGACTGGGTGAAATTCAAGGCCTTCACTTTCCTCTTCTTCGATTTCGACGATGAGATCACTTTCCGGAACTGTACTGCATAATAGAACGTAGCCTTCATCCCGTTCAAAAGAAAGAAGTGAATAATCTGTCACACGGTCCATGATTTCATATTCACCGTCTAGAACCTTTGCTTTGCATAACGCACAGTTTCCATGACGACATCCATATGAAACTTGTAATCCGTTGCGAATAATTCCATCAAGTAATGTCTGGCCTTCTTTAACTTGAATTTGCTTACCACTGGGCTCTAAAGTAACCTCATACAAATCTACTTTCGTGTCATTCATAGCAACCTTCCTTTCTATTCGATATTATTCACCTACCTAGTTCGCTACAATTTGAAGTGGTGCTCCATTTTGAATCCCGGATTCCTTTATAGTTTGGTCTAAAGCAACAACCACGTCTCCACTCGGTCGCATCGCCACAAGGTGATACTCTTCCTCGTCACCGAGAATATTCCATGTTTCCAAGGCTAAATCTAATAATGCTTTGCCAGTCATATTGTAATTTGCCCGAATGGAGATGTACGTTAAGACTTCATCTCCACCTGTTAAATCTTTGGGGACGACCCCTACAAGTAAATGGTTTTCATCATGTAAGTAAAGCATGTTATCACCAGACCCTCTTTTAATTAAATCGCTTGTCCATATGCAGTGCTTGTTGATATTCAAGCCAGCGTTTACGATCCCTTGAGGAATAATGCTCACCGGCTTCTTCTGGACTGAAGCCAAGATAGTTAAATAAATCAAGCGGCATATTTTCACCAAACTCGCCACCAACATAAGCTTCAGCTGGCCACCACATTTGTAAATATTTTTCTGGCTCCATTTCAAAAATGTGCTTACAACCTGGTGAACACGTCATTTGGATACTTCCGTTATGCTCGCTAAACTGCGTCCACGATTTTGTTGGCTGATCGGGATCAACAAATTCAAGCGGAATCTGACAGACTCGACAAACCGAGGGAATCCCAGGGCTCGTCACGGCAAGCGTTTGATCTCCTTGTCTTCGAAAGTAGGATGCATAATTGCGCTCAAACGAAGGATATTCATTTGACAGCCACTCGTAATCATCAGGCTGTAATTTAAATCCTCTAAACATATTGGCATGCTTATAATGATCCAAAATACGCATTGTCACGTGAGAATAGTGTTCTTTTTCCTTAATCGAATCTTCAGCATGCAGCGGCAAGCGAATTCCATATTTTTTTAGTTCACGGAAAAGACCATTAAACACTTGTTCTTCGATGTAAATTTCAAACGCCTTTTTCCAAGAAATCGGCCGTATTCGAGGATAATAGTCTACTAGTACTGCAACAACGGAAAACATCCGGTACGCTCTCCAATACCACTTATCTAGCCACTTTTGTACAATTGGGACATTGCGATCATCTTCTTCTAAGAGCATTTTTAATGCCGTCATTCCTAATGCCATATGTCTTGCTTCATCTGACTGCACCGTTTTTCCTACCGCTGCAAAATGATCGTCACCCACTGCTGCCGCTGAAGAACCAAACGGTAGGAATAATATATTCGTAAAACAATATTCGAATGAAAACGAAATCGCCATCAATGCTTCAAAAGGACCTGAGGTTAAAGCATCATCGAAAAATGACTTAGGCACTGTATTAAACCAATGGTTTTCGTTTGTTTTTGCATAGGCATGAAGTCCATCATAATATTGACTCATATGGGCGTAATGTTTAATCTCGATTTGAGCATGTCTTAATTCATCGATTGCTTGGGCAAACGTTGCAAAGCGGATTGATTCGATTGGAATGTTGCGACCGATATAGGCCATTAACCGATGTGCCTGATACTCCGCTGGCTGAACAGCTGTGGCAAAAGCTTTTACCCCTTCATACCAACGAGAATCTACTATTTTGGCATGTCCATGATTGGCTTCAAAAGCATTTGCGACAGCATGATAGATTGAATCCTTTTCCGATTGAATTTTGACGTATTGATTATAGGTAATGCGAAACGGATCCTCCCATTTTTTTGGATCTTTAAGAATGATCCCTTCTTTTTCAATTAATGGGTAAATTTTATTCATATCAAAATCTTTCGGATCCCACATTAAATCTCTTGTTTGGGATTCAAACTTTTGTTTTGTATTTAATTTTGTGTTTAATATAATGCTCATCGCCTAGCCCCCTCTTTCGGAAACTTAATTTTTGGACCAATATAGTACGAGCTGTTCACCATCTTGGTCTTCAATAAAACCAAAGCATGATGCCATGTACAAATGGATTTCGTCTAAAGACCACTCCCGGCCTAGATGTTCTTCAACCGAATCTTTACGAATAATAAGTTTAGAAGGTGCTTTTACTTTTTTATAGGTCATGTAGTCCTCAACTTCTACACCTTCATTATCTTGCAGCGCCGCTTCAATAATAGCGTCTACCACATCACCACCGGAACTGTCTAAATCTAGCCCAACAAAAGCCACCTTTTCCTTATTAACCATTGCTTTGTCCTCCTTTGCTACTTATCCTTGGTCACTGTCGCCCTATTAAAAGTGAGCCCTAGTTTCTGATACCGCTTTTTGACAACCTCTAATTCGATTTGGTCTACTACATCAGCAATATTGAAAGCAATGTCATGTTTATCAAATAAAGGCTGAAGTGATAGGACCGCCTCATATGCTTTGGGGTACCACTTATCGACCCATTCTTGAATAATTTCAAGATTGGTCATGGTTTCTTCCGGCGTTTCGCGTGGATCACTCAACGTCCGACCCCAGCGATAGTCACCAGGCCAATCTTCATATCCAAGTGATTTTAAATAATCCCAGCGACTCTCTGCTGGATCATTGGCTAGTAAATTGAATAGCGTAAAGGCCCAATCAGCATGCCATTTATTTTGTTTGTCTATTTGGAGATTAAGACCTGCTAGGTGAATATCACCGTTTTGCTTTGCTTTTTCAGTAAAATGAACATACATTAAGTTTCCTAAAAGGAGATCGAGGGTTAGGTTTTGGGCAACCAACACTTCAGCCCAATCATCCGTGATTAATATTTCTTCAACATAACGGCGTAATAACTGGTAGGATGGTTCGTTTAATAGGACTTCTTTCCCATGCTGCAAAAATTCACCATGATGTTCCTGCATATTCATTGCCCAAGTCGAAATCCATTGGGCTCTGCCTACTTTATCGTAAGCTTGAAAGGTCGCGCATTGTTCAATTGGTGTACCTAATGCATAACGAATCACATATTGCATTTGGACATTTTCGCCATATTCTAGATGTCGAAGTGGGGTATAAATGTCTCGAACGGCATTGACCCACTTTTCTGGCAGAGCTTCAATCAATTCCAAATTCATGACCATTTGAAAGGCATTTTCTACCTCTTCGGAAAGCTTCTTGCGGTCTCGAACATAAGATGAATACCAATATTTCTTCGGATCTCTAAATGATTCCCAGTCCGAACATTTCAATCTAGTATAACGAGGATCATAGATATCATAATCACGTTCGTCATATTTATTGCGGTATTGTCCATGAAGGTAAGGCTGCTGTCTCACCGTTACCACTTCATATTCATTTTTTGTTTTCCAATCCCATGGTTGTTTTCGAATTTTTTGAATTTGCTTTTGTGGCTGAGTCATCGTTTGTCCCCTCAATCCATTAAAAATTTATTAAGTCAAAGCTGCGTTAAACTTGCCTGTTGATTTCCGCTGCATGCGCTCGCTTTCCGCGGGCGGTCCGGGAGCCTCCTCAGCGCTACGCGCCTGCGGGGTCTCCCAAGACCAGCTTCTCCCGCAGGAGTCTCGCGCATTCCGCTCCAATCAACAAAGTGAGTAAAATCAACATTGAGCTTTAACACAGCCTAAGTCAAAGCTATACAGATATTTTTGGCTTCGGTAAAGAATTCTAAGCTATGCTTTCCGCCTTCACGACCAATCCCGCTTTTCTTAAAGCCACCAAATGGAGCGCGCAAATCACGGACAAACCAGCAATTCACCCAAATTGTTCCGGCCCGAACTGAATGGGCGACACGGTGTGCTCTTTTTAAGTTTTCTGTCCAAATCACTCCGTTCAGACCATACTGCGTATCATTAGCAATCTGCAGTGCTTCTTCTTCTGTATCAAATGGAACAATGGTGACGATTGGACCAAAGATCTCTTCTTGGCAAAGTCTTGTTTTTGGATCCTCTTGAACGTAAATAGTCGGCTCAAGATAATACCCGTTTTTCAAATATTCAGCTAATTCAGGTCGTTTTCCACCTGTTATGAGTTGGGCATTTTCTTGTTTGGCAATTTCTAAATAACTTATTACTTTTTGATAATGTTCTTCCCCAACTAACGGCCCCATTTTAGTCGAAAGATCCTGAGGATCACCCACGACTAATTCTTCTGCAGCAGCTTTGAAGCGGCTAATAAATTCTTCCATAATACTGCGTTGCACAAGTATCCGCGAACCTGCCAGACAAACCTGGCCGGCATTTAGAAACGCTGCTTGTATCGACGTTGGAATTGCTTTATCTAAATCAGCATCCTCAAACACGATATTGGCGGCTTTCCCACCTAATTCAAATGCAACCCGTTTTAATGAGTTAGCTGCTTCCTTCATAATTGCTTTTCCTGTTGTGGTTTCGCCAGTGAAAGTTATCATGTCCACCTCTGGGTGTTGAGTAATAAATTCTCCTGCTGAGTTTGGACCAAAACCTTGCACGACATTAATAACACCTTTTGGAATACCCGCTTCATTGGCAATTTCGCCGATTAAAGAGACCGTTAGTGGTGTTAATTCCGCCGGTTTAATCACAACAGTATTTCCGGTTGCCAGAGCAGGGCCCAATTTCCAGGTAGTTAACATAAACGGCAAATTCCAAGGTGTGATCAATCCTGCCACACCAACTGGCTCATATCTTGTGTAATTAAGATACTGTTCATCAACTGGATAGGCTTCCGCTTCATGCTGTTCGATAAAATCAGCGAAAAACTTTAAATTGTTAGCAGAACGTGGAATTTCCACGTCATAAGCAGCATGAAAAGGTTTCCCAACATCTAGTGCTTCTAATCTAGCAAACTCTTCGCGTCGTTCCATGATAATCTCAGCCATCCGTCTGATCTTGTCACAGCGTTTCTTTAGTGACATCGTCCGCCATGGACCTTCTTCAAAGGCTCGTCTTGCAGCCAAACAGGCTCGATTAACATCCTCTTTACTCGCCTCATGAACGATGGCGATGATTTCCTGAGTGGCTGGATTCTTCACCTCGAAGGTTTGTAAATGAGAGGACTCAACATATTCACCATCAATAAATAACTTTACGGTTCTAACTGCTGTTTTAATTGACATGGACGTTCCTCCTTATTATCGATTCAGGTTTGCTTGATCTCTTCTTTTCTTAACGGACTCACCAGCGATTCCCCAGTGGGCAGCAGGCATTTCATTAATTAAGACACGGACGGTTTCAATTGGACTTTCAAGGGTAACGGCTACAAGCTGGGATATATCCTTGATTAGTCTTTCTTTTTTCTCGGCAGAGCGTCCCTCTATGATATTAATTTGAATTAGCGGCATTCTCTTTTCCCCTCTCTATGCTTTAAATTTTGCTGATACTGAACCTAGTCCATCAAAACTAGCACGAATGTAATCTCCAGGTTCAACTGTTATCGATTCACAAATGGCTCCGCTTAAAATAACATCGCCCGGTTGAATAGAAATTCCTTTTTCTCCTAATTTATTTACCATCCAAGCAACTGCTCGGGCCGGATGTCCCATGACAGCAGCTCCCGTACTCGTGGATACAATCGAGCCATTCTTTTCAAACACCATTCCGGTTAGGCCAAGGTCCAGACCTTTTATATTCCGAGTCCGATTTCCAAGCACAAACTTGGATGAGGAGGCATTGTCAGCAATCACATCAAGCAATGTAAATGAAAAATTGCGATAGCGACTATCGATTACTTCTAGGGCTGGCATCACATAAGAGGTTGCTTTTAAAACCTCAGGTGCTGATACCCCAGGACCTGTTAACTCTTCTCCAATAATAAAGGCGATTTCCGGTTCGATTTTTGGATGTATCAATGAAGAAAGGGAGATCTCCTCTTGTTCATCAACAAGCATGTCATCTAACAACATTCCGTACACAGGTTCATGGACACCCATCATTTGTTGTTTTGCGATGCTTGTTAGCCCTAGTTTTCGTCCGATAATTCGACTATTTGAATGCTTTTGTTTACGAATAATTAATTCATCTTGGATTTGATAAGCAATCTCATGATTGTTTAGTTCCGGGTAGCGATCAACAAATTTATCTACCTCTTGCCCATTTAATTCAGCTTTAAATAGTTCGTCGACGATTTCTTTAATTGATAAAATTGACAATCCTTTCACCCCCGTTTATTTTGTTGTTGCACAGTTCCCGCTGCAATTTACGCTACATTTTGTCTTATTTTTAGCCAATTCCGCGGCAACATCAAGAATTAAATCCTCTTGACCGCCAACGGCCTTTCTTCTCCCTAACTCTATTAAAATATCACGTTCGTCTACTTTAAATTTTTCAGCTGCATCTTTCGTATGTAACAAAAAGCTTGAATAGACACCGGAGTACCCCATTACTAGACTAGATCTTCCAATCTCTTGGGAACGTGGCATCAGCGGAGCAACTGTATCATTAGCTGCATCCATGATTTTGTACAAATCAATATTCGTCAGGTAGCCTAAACGATCTAATACGGCCGCCAATACCTCGGTCTGTGTATTCCCACTTCCTGCCCCTAGGCATCGCAAACTTCCATCGACATAAGTTGCTCCTGCTTCAATCGCAGCTAAAGTATTTGCTACTGCTAATGAAAGATTATTATGGCCATGAAAACCGATGTTACAAGAAATCGATTGACGCAGTGCACTCACTCTTTCTTTCACTTCCTGTGGTAAAAGAGCCCCAGCGGAGTCCACCACATAGACAGTGTCAGCACCATATTTTTCAAATAATTTAGCCTGTTCAACTATTTTTTGAGGGGAAACCATATGCGACATCATTAGGAAACCGACAGTTTCTAACCCCAATTCTTTTGCAAAGGTCATATGTTGCTGGGCGACATCTGCTTCCGTAACGTGAGTCGCAACACGGACCATCTTCGCACCTAACTCTGCCGCTTGCTTCAGCTCTTTAACCGTACCAATCCCTGGTAGTTGCAAAACTGACACCTTGGCTTGCTTGCACTCATCCACAGCGGCTTCAATTAATTTCATCTCATCAACTGCTGAAAATCCATACTGTAGCGAAGATCCACCTAAGCCGTCACCATGAGTAACCTCGATATATTCAACCCCTGCCTGGTCTAACTCTCTCGCAACATTCCGAACTTGCTCTTCTGTAAACGAGTGTTTAACAGCATGACTGCCGTCTCTTAAAGTTACGTCAACTATTTTTATTTTTGTATGATTTACCAATGGTTTAACCTCCTCAATTAATTTGTTATTTTTTTAGATTGGTAGGTTTGTTTGGCGAATTCCTCAGCAATTTTAACGCCTGCCGCCGTCATGATATCCAAATTCCCAGCATATGGTGGGAAGAAGTCCCCTGCCCCCTCAACCTCCAAAAATACTGTAATCCGATTTCCTTCTATAAATGGTTTGCCACGAAGGCGATAACCCGGAATATATTCTTTAACCTTTTCAACCATTGAATCGATTGAATTCATGATCGCTTCTTGATCCATTTTCTCTACTAACGCATGGACAGTATCTCTCATTATAACGGGTGGTTCTGCGGGATTTAAGATGATGATTGCTTTTCCCTTTTTTGCACCGCCAACTGTTTCAATTCCTTTAGCCGTGGTCTGAGTAAATTCATCAATGTTGATTCTTGTGCCCGGCCCAACGCTTTTGCTCGATACGGTTGCGACAATTTCAGCATAACTAACAGGTGTTACTTGACTAATGGCATGAACAATCGGGATCGTCGCTTGTCCACCACAAGTAATCATGTTTACATTCTGCGCATCTGCATGCTCCTTAAGGTTTACTGGTGGCGAAACAAGTGGCCCAATTGCTGCTGGTGTCAAATCAATTATTTTTTTATTAACTGAACGAAGCAGCTCATTATGCTTGATATGAGAATAGGCTGTCGTCGCATCAAAAATAATATCAGCTAGTTCTGGCTGTTCCATAAATCCTTCGATTCCTTTATCAATCACCTTGTAGCCTCTAGCTTTTGCTCGTTTTAAACCTTCTGAATCTGGATCAATGCCAATCATGACTCCCATTTCTAAATATGGGCTTCTTTCAACTTTATACATCAAATCAGTTCCAATATTTCCTGATCCTAAAATGCCAACTTTTATTTTTTTCATTGACTATCTCCTCCTTTAAAACCAACTGAAACAGATCCAATATGGGCAAAATGGGCGTTAAAAATATCACCTGATCGAATTGGTACAGCAGCTGTTATCGCACCAGACAAGATGACTTCCCCTGCCTTTAAAGAAATATCATACTCGCCAAGTTTATTGGCTAACCACGCAACAGCTTTGAGCGGATTTCCCAGGACCGCCGCCCCTGCTCCAGTCGCGATTTGTGCACCATTAACGTCGACTACCATCCCGATATGACGTAAATCTACTTGATCTATTTTGGTAGGAATCCCACCTAAAACAAACTTTGCAGACGAACCATTATCCGCAACTGTATCTTCAAATTTAATTTTCCAATCTTTAATTCGACTATCAATCACTTCAAACGCGGGAACAATATAGTCTGTTGCATCAATGACATTAGTTATCGATACACCTGGACCTTTTAAATTCTTTGATAAAATAAAGGCAATTTCAACCTCGATCTTCGGTTCAATAAATTGATCTATATCAATGATTTCTCCATCAACATGGGACATCGTATCTAACAAATGTCCATAATCCGGCTCATTTACTCCGACCATTTCTTGCATTGCTTTACTAGTTAACCCGATCTTTTTGCCAATAATTCTAGCTCCCTGGTCAACTTTTTGCTGAATTTGCAACAGTTGAATTTGATAGGCTTGTTGAACAGAAATAGTTGGATAGGTTTCGGTAAGTGGCGAGATCGGTTTCAATGAAACTTCAGCCTCTAATAATTGATTTGCTATCTCTTCACAAAATTTATCTGTAGCTACCGTTTCCATATTGACCCTCCTTTTTGGGTTTGTTTTTTTGGATGGTGCGGGACACCATCCAAAATAATCAAGTTGAAAATTCACTTTGCTAATCCGATTATTTTATTAAGTTAGAACGTTCATAAACGATTCGCTTAACTCTCTTCGATGGTAAAATACACCTTGACCAATTTTATCCTCTGTCCAAGTGATCGTTTCAAAATCAGAATAGGAGATGTAACCGCTTGCAAAAGCTTCATTACGATTCCCAGAAGGATCAAAGAAGTAAACGGTTTGTCCTCTAGTGATTCCATGGCGAGTTGGTGTGACATCCATAGGGACCTCATTTTTCGATAGAATATCAGCTGCCTTCAAAACATCGTACCAATTATCTACAAAAAAACCGACATGATGAAATTTATTGTCTGGACCTTTGATAAAGGCAATATCATGTGCTTTATTGGTTGTTGCTAAGAAACTGCCAATCATGACTTTTCCATCAACCGTGATGACTCTTTCTGTTTGTTTAAATCCTAAGACCTCCGTAAAGAACTTTGTAACACCCTCTATATCTTCACCAACTAATAAGGTGTGGTCTAAGCGATGTGGGGCGATCCCACGAAGATTATCTGGCCAAGGGTGCGGATTTAATGTCCCAACAGCTGTACCCAATCTTTCAATGTCAGCATACAATTCTATATGGTGTCCGGTCGGAACCGTAAAGCGGATGGCTTCGCCTTCAGCTAAGCGAGTGCCAGCTGCAATTCTAGTAACCGGAATCCCATATTGTTCGATTTTCATTTCATAGTAATCTAAATCTGTCGGCCCCGTTACCTTAAAGGCTAGATGTTCCATTCCGGCTGAATCTGCTTTTGTAAGAATGATACTATGATGATCAAATTCGTCCCAAGCCTTTAGATAAACACTGTTATCATCTCTTCCGGTTTCCTCTAAACCAATTACATTCCGGTAGTATTCCGCTGATTTTTCCAAATCCATTACACGAAGTTCAACTCTACCAACTCTTATAATCGCCATAGTTAAATCCTCCTATTTATTAATTTGGTTTAAATTTGAGAAAACAACTTGTTTACAAATTTCAAATCACTCCTCCTTTTTCTCAATTTATCTGCTAAGCTAAGTTTCCTAAATTTTCAGACTTTTTTCTAGTGCAAAAATCTTTGGTTTTTTTTAAAATCACTCTACTTTTCATGTAGATATTTAGTAGTAAATGCTGGCTACAAGCATTAGTCTGGTGCATATTTTTTCTACTGGGGTAAATATTAAATTTAAATCAGATTAGAATGGTGACCATTTATTCGAGAGTATTCTTAAAGTGGAGGCTAATATAATGAGTCAAAAAAAGGCGCTAAGCTCGAGTGAATTAGGAACATTGTGGATGACCTATCAGCTTAGTACAATGAAACAAAGAATTCTTGAATATTTTATCGAACAAGCAGATGACAACCGCGCTAAGGAAATTATGCAAAATTCTCATCAGAAAATTATTCACTATCTTGAAGATATAAAAAACATCTTCAAAAATGAAGGTGCTGTAATTCCTGTCGGATTCACAGAAGAGGATGTCAATCCTGTCGTGCCCAAGCTTTATGACAACATGTTTGATATTATGTTTCTTCGTTTGCCCAATATAATAAGCATGGGATTACATAGTCTCCACTTAAACATGTCCTATCGAAAAGATATTATTATCCTTTATAAGGAATTAACTGTATTTACTCAAAGCGGTTACGAAGAATGTGTCGACTATTTGCAAGAAAAAGATGTTTTACCTCGTCCTCCTGCTGTAACTATGCCGAAGACCGTGGTGTTTGCAACTGATACCAATTATATGAGTGGGTTCAACCTGTTTTCTGATAAGCGAGCATTGAATACAGTTGAGGTTGCACATATTTACAATGTAATTGGAGCAAATATTTTTGGGATGCAAATGATAACGGGGTTTGCACAAGTTGCTAATGAACCTGAAGTAAAAAAATATTTCTTAAAAGGAAAAGAATTAGCAAAAAAAATTGTAACGGACTATTCAGAAGTATTCCTTCAGAGTGATATTCAGCCACCTGCTACATGGGGGGGAAAAGCAACAGACTCAAAGGTTGCTCCTTTTTCAGATAAGCTAATGATGTACTGTACCAGTATATTTTGTAGCTTTGGTTTAGGAAATACTGCCTTTGGAACAGCTTTTAGTTTACGGAGTGATCTCCCATTAATAATGGTGAAATCCGCAAAAGACATATTAACCTATGCAACTGATGGTGGTAAAATCATGGCGAAAAATGGTTGGCTCGAAGAACCTCCTAAAATGGAAGATAGGAACGAGTTAATTAAATAATTTTGGCTGTTTTCGTAACCTTTGCTGTTATTTATTAAAAGGAAGATTAGTTAATTTCCGCTCCAGGATGCTCGCGCACCTTATTTTTTATGTTTACTTGGGTTAGTCCATCTACAAAACCTGCAGTTTGTAATATTCTCAAAAAAGCCAACAATAGAGCTTATTTGCACATTTTTTAAAAAAAGATTAGGGTTTACAAGGAATCTATGTTATACTGGAAATACCATTTACTTTACGTGATCCAAATGCCCTGCTCATCTGCGAGCAGGGTTTTTTTATGTTTATTTTTATTTCACAACCGTGGGCGTCTTATCTTTAAAAAAAGCAAAAAAAAAAGACTCTACAAGAGAGTCTTTTTTATATGTTGGCAATATTATGCTTTGCGAACGTTAGTAGCTTGGGGTCCACGTTGACCTTGTTCTACTTCAAAAGTAACTGCTTGACCTTCGTCTAAAGATTTGAAACCTTCGCTTTGGATAGCTGAGAAGTGTACGAATACGTCGTCTCCTGCTTCGCGTTCGATGAATCCGAATCCTTTTTCTGCGTTAAACCATTTCACTTTACCTTGTTCCATTTGTGTTTCCTCCTCGTGTGCTTTGCACACATTGTGTTACTATCCTTGCTCAGATCTTCAAGACAGAAAGTTTAGCACTTAACAATCCTTACCGACTAACAAAAATAATTCTACTTAAATATAACAGATAAAAATGGATAATGCAAGGGCTAAAACTAAATTAAGTTAAGTGTTCTAAATTTTGGTGAAAAAAACACCTAAAACCAATTCATTTTTTTACTCACTTCGCCATCCGGTTGTCAATTTCTTTTGGATCTTCATTGTTAAGCAAGCTATTCTTTCTTGCATAAAGGAAATACACGATCGTGCCAACCGAAAGCCAGATGGCAAAGGAAATCCACGTAATAGCAGGCAAGCTGATCGATAAATAAATGCAAAATAACGCGCTAATAGCTGGCAAGACTGGCACAAATGGTACTCGGAATGTTGCGATAATTTCAGGGTGTTTTCTCCTAAGAACAATAATCGCAATCGATATTAATGT
This sequence comes from Bacillus sp. 1NLA3E, assembly GCF_000242895.2. Lineage (NCBI taxonomy): Bacteria > Bacillati > Bacillota > Bacilli > Caryophanales > Bacillaceae > Bacillus > Bacillus sp. 1NLA3E. The sequence goes on along the minus strand of NC_021171.1, from coordinate 1,844,718 downwards.
AAATGCGGCAAGAGTTCCCATATTTACAAGGTGTGCTAATGTGGTTAAATCAACAAATCCGGCAATTCCTGCAGCAACAAAGCCTGTTAACCATGTATTAGAGAAGGGCGTCTTATACTTCTTGTGTACCTTTGCAAGTCCCTTTGGAAGCAAACCGTCCCGACTCATCGCAAACGATAAGCGAACCTGAGCGTATATTAATGCCAGCAAGACAGTGGTAATTCCAGCAACAGCTCCAACCGAAATAATTCCAGCTAATTGGTTTTGGCCAACTAATTTAAGAGCAAGTGCGACTGGATCGCCCACATTTAATTGTGAGTATGGAACCATCCCTGTTAACACAAGGGCTACTACGATATATAAAACAGTACAAATGACTAATGAAGTAATAATTCCTATCGGCATATCACGTTTTGGTCGTTTCACTTCTTCTGAAGCTGTCGCAATAACGTCAAATCCTATATAAGCAAAGAAAACCGTAGCCGCACTCGTTACAATCCCTTTAAATCCAAAAGGAGCAAATGGGGTCCAATTTCCAGGTTTTACGTAGCTAATTCCAGCGAATATGAAGGTTAATATTACGGCAAGCTTGATGAAAACCATCACATTGTTAAAACGTGTACTCTCTTTTACCCCAATACTCACAAGTGCTGTTACTAATAAAATAATAATGATTGCTGGTAAATCAACCATTCCACCAGTTCCAGTGCCTGGCGCTGAAGAAAGTAAAGCTGGAAAGTGAACACCAAACCCCTCAATTAATGAACGGAAATAAGCAGACCATCCGGTTGCTACTGCTGAAATAGCTAAAACATATTCCAGCATCAAGTCCCATCCAATTAAAAAAGCAAAAATTTCCCCCATTGTTGCATACGTGTAAGTATATACACTACCTGAAACTGGAACTGCGGAAGAAAATTCTGCATAGCAAAGCGCGGCAAGTGCACATGCAATTCCTGCAATAATAAATGAAATAATAATAGCCGGTCCTGCACTTTGGGCAGCGACTACTCCAGTGACAACAAAAATTCCTGTTCCAATTACACAGCCTACCCCAAGAAAGATAAGATCGAATAAACTTAAAGTTCGGTTAAGTTCAACCTTTTTACTCTGTGCAATCATGGTGCTTAAAGACTTCTTTCTAAATAAACTGCTCATTATGCCCTCCAAGTTAGTAAATAAAAAATTATCAAAATAATTCCACTTGTGAATTATATTGTCGAATTAAGTCGAAGTCAATGAATTTTTTGTGAATAAATTAACATAAAAGACATAATTAATTTTTTAAAATCATGGCTCTGTTAAACTAGAATGTTGATTCACTTATTTATTTTTGCCGTTCTAGCAGGATTTTTGAATATCACTACGAGCATTTGCTACAATAAATATAAAAGCAGACTGGGGTGAACGAAATGTGTGGTAGATTCACACTAACAGCAAACGTAGCTGAGATTATCGAGCGATTTGATATAGAAGCCTTTCTCCAAGAAGATACTTATCTTCCTAACTATAATGTTGCCCCTTCTCAATCTGTAATAGCGATTATCAATAATGGAACAATTAACAAAATGGGTTATTTAAAATGGGGTTTGATCCCACCGTGGGCGAAGGAACCGTCAATTGGCTATAAAATGATAAATGCTCGAGCGGAGACCCTTACTGAAAAAGCAAGCTACCGAAACGCATATAAGAAAAAACGCTGTTTAATCATTGCCGATAGTTTTTATGAGTGGAAACGAATCGATCAAAAAACGAAAACTCCGATGCGGATTAAACTCAAGTCGGATAGCTTGTTTGCAATGGCTGGATTATGGGAACAATGGAAAACCCCTGAAGGAAAAGCAATTTTTTCCTGTTCCGTGATTACCACAACTGCAAATGAACTCGTTAAAGACATCCATGATCGAATGCCGGCCATTTTAAGACCTGAAGATGAAAAAATTTGGCTAAATACCAAGATTACTGATACCGACTATCTCAATACCTTATTAAAACCTTTTGACAATAGTCTTATGGAGGCATATAAAGTTAGCTCACTAGTTAATTCTCCCAAAAACAACACAATTGATCTAATTCAAAAGATTTGTTGACCAATCAAAAAAACTTAATAATTAATTGAATTTGATGTATAGTACTATTGTTAAGGTAATTATGTAATTAAAGATTAAAAGAGGTGTTCTTCTATGAAATATACTAGCTTTATAGTATTTAGTTTGTTACTAGTAATCATTTTAGCAGGATGTAGTCCTAAAAAAGAACTAACTTTAGATTCAAAACATGCAAAGTTGCCTGATTATGTTACTTCATCTTCTGACATTATTAAACAAACCTATATAATGGCAGCCGAGTATCCAAAAGTATTGGCATCCGTCCCTTGCTATTGTGGTTGTACCGGAGACGGGCATAAGAGTAACCTTGATTGTTTTGTTAGTGGAATAAGCAAAGACAATCAAGTAACTGAATGGGATCAACATGGAGTGTCATGTGACACATGTGTAGATATCGCCCAGGATTCGGTCGAAATGTATCAAGATGGGAAAAGTCTAAAAGATATTAACAAATTAATTGTGAAAAAATACGAATCAGTAGGAGAACCTACACCAACACCTGTGCCGAAATGAGTCTCTAATCAAATAATAGTAAAAAAAGGCAGTGGATTTAAATCACTGCCTCTTCTGAACGTACAAAAAGACGCCTGTTAGAAACAGGCGTCTTTGATGCGTTTGCGGCAATGGACCGCACGACCACATTCGTACGTTTAACCCGAAGGTAAATCCGTTGGCTTATGCAAATTAGCTCATCGCTTAATTAATATACCATCACTTCAATACAATAACAAGTTGAATTTATTACCAATCCATCAAAATAATATGTTAGGACGGCATTATTTCAAATCAAGGATTGCACCTGTTAAAAACCCATTGATTCAAGCGTGGCCGTTGCCCCCTAGAATCATAATTCCCCCCCAAAAAAAATATCATATATTGTAAATCTTTTTCTTTGCAAATCGCTACTAAAATTAATACAATTAATTTAGATTCTTTGCAACTAATTTTTCCAAATCTCATATCTTATAAACTTTGGAAGGGTGTTGAAAAATTTGGCTAAAAAACCAGATAACAAAAATATCACTGTTAATTCACCAGTTTCATTAAAAGGACTTGTAAAAGCCATTTTTAACGATACAATTCATGTTCAAATTGGTGGAAAAATTATTACTATTCCCGCTACTGATATTCAGCTAGAAAAATAATTACATTTTATCCAAAGAGCAGCATCTACTTATGCTGCTCTTATTTGTTTTGGTCTGAAGACCATTCATTTTAGACCTAATCATTTATTGGTTTTTTTAGCATGTTCACCAGTAATGCCGTTACAATTACACCAATGATGATAGCTATGAAGAACATCGGCACATTTCCTACTGCCCTAAACACAGCAACGACCGGTCCACCATGTGGAACATTATCTGTCACCCCGCTAACCATCGCAATTACAGCACCGACCATTGATCCAACCATAATGCTTGGAATAACACGAAGAGGATCTTTTGCAGCAAACGGTATCGCGCCTTCTGTAATACCAACAAGCCCCATTGCTAGTGCTGCTTTCCCAGCATCTTGTTCTTCTTCTTCATATTTCTTTTTATTTAATATTGTCGCAAGCCCCATCCCAATTGGTGGTACACAAATAGCAACAGCGATTGGTCCCATGATATTGGTATTTCCTTCAGCAATCATCGCTGCACCAAACAAGAAAGCAACTTTATTTACTGGACCACCCATATCAAAAGCAATCATTGCCCCCAAAATTAGGGCAAGCACAACACTACTTGTTCCTTGCATTCCCGCTAGCCAAGTTGTTAGGTCTGAAAATACAGCAGCGATTGGCGCTCCTAAAATAAAAATAAATACAGAGGCTACAATCAATGATGCTAATAAAGGAATAATTAAAATCGGCATAATCGGAGCCAATAATTTTGGAACCTTCCAGGTCCTAATCCATTTAGCAACGTACCCAGCAAGGAAACCAGCTACGATTCCCCCTAAAAATCCAGCTCCTGCCTCACTATTATAAAAACTACCGTTCGCAGCAATATATCCACCAATCATTCCAGGTGCTAAACCGGGGCGATCGGCGATACTAATCGAGATAAACCCTGCCAAAATCGGTACCATGAACGAAAATGAGGCTGCACCGACAGAAAGAACTTGGTTCCAGGTCGACCCTTTTGGTATCTGTAAACCTGTTGGAGTTGGTTTCCCGCCAATAGCTAACGCGAGGGCAATTAATAGCCCCCCTACCACTACAAATGGAATCATATAGGATACGCCATTCATGAGGTGCCGGTAGACTGGATTTTGTTTACTTTTCATTTCCTGTTTATGTTGACCAACAGACTTCATACCAGCTTGATATACGTTTACTTTTCCATCAATAAACTGCTCAATTAAATCTTCAGGTTTTCGAATTCCATCCTGAACACCCGTTACTAATAATTTCTTCCCGGCAAATCGTGATTTATCTACCGCTTTATCAGCAGAGATGATGATGCCATCTGCTTCCCTAATTTCAGCAGCAGTTAGTTCATTTTCTACTCCAATGGATCCTTGCGTTTCCACCTTCATTCCAATGTTCATTTTTTTGGCCGCTTTTTGTAAATTCTCTGCTGCCATATATGTATGGGCTATCCCATTTGGACATGAAGTAATCGCCAAAAGTTTGAGGCTTTTACCAGTTGCTGTTAATTGTGTTTGATTCATATTTTCTTTTGCATCATTTTCTTCGAGTCTTGCCTTCTCCCATAAATCGACTGCCTTTACTATTTCTTCAATTGTAACGGCTTTTCTTAAAGCGCTTTGGAAGGTATCATCCATCAACATGACAGACAGACGAGACAGGGCCTCTAAATGGTCTCGATTAGCCCCTTCACTTGCCGCAATCATAAAAACAAGACTTACAGGCTTTTTGTCTAATGAATCATAATCCACACCCTTATTGGAACGTCCAAAAGCAATTCCAGGTCTTTTCACTGCACTTGTTTTGGCATGGGGGATGGCGATCCCGTCCCCTATTCCGGTTGTACTCTCGCTTTCTCTTTCTAAGATGGCATTTTTAAATTTATCAAGATTGCTTACATTTCCAGACTTAAATAATTTTTCAGCCAACTCGTTAATGACGTCATTCTTGCTAGTAGATTTGAGATCAAGTATGATGGTGTCTTTCGATAACAATTCTGATATTCTCATTTACTTTAACCTCCTGCCTTTTTAAAAAGATGGAAAAAGAAAAAACTATTACTAATTCATAGTCTGTGAAATCGTTTTAAAAAAAATGCAGAAAATATGGAATAATAATATATATTTTCGGTCTAAGGTTTCATACCTACACCGATTGTGAAAGAAGGTAAGTTTTACACAATAATTGACACAATATGGCAGTGTAACTAGAGCAAGATTATTAAGCAAATTTATTTATTTTCATATCAAATTCAAAAAGTATTATTAAGCCCTGCTCCGCCCCTTTTCCAAAAAAAATGCCCATTCTGCCAGTTGAGCAGATGAGCTATTATCATCTTGATAATTTATACGACATCTTAAATATGTATTGTTTAACTAAATTTGTCACTCCCAGACTTCTTCAATTATTTCTCTGAATAAAACATTTAACTGCGGGGTGATATCCTCTTTTGTGACAACAAGGGTTTTCGCGAAATCTTGAATCCGTGCGATTTCGTGCTCTACATAATCATTAATGACGGTGATCTTTGGCTCTAAGTTCAACTCATCCCCACTCATTTTTCTTTCCAATAAAGTAAGGACTTCCTGTTTTAATTGGCCAGGTTCCAAAATATCTTCAAGCAACACTTGAAATTCAATCGGTGGAAACGTGTTGTGTTTTTCAATCCAATTGCAGGCCAAAATCGGGCGAAGAACATAAAAATATTTCTTAATTTTCACTTTTCCTCCTTGCAGATAATCCCGATAGTTCCCTTTTGCCATGTTGAGATAATGATAGATGGCAGATTGGGGTGAAAATACTTTTCCTTGAATTGACTTCATTTTTCCAACTAATGAAAAGGCTTGGTAATAAACGATTCCAGACTGAAGCCATTCCGTTAGTGGTGGATTTGATTTTCTATATAGACGAAGTGCCTTACGTAAGTCCCAACCATTGATATCGAGGAGATCATTAATTGGAAGTTCGATCACATCCCGCTTTTCGTCAATAGACAAATACCATTCCTTTTTATGGACATAAATGAACCGGACATCGTAATCACTGTCCTTAGAAGGAAAACCCCACGCCCTGCTACCTGATTCGACGGCAAAACAAACCTTAACATCGAATTGCTTCTCTATATTTTTGATGTTTTCGATAATTTTATCTCTCAAGTTCTCATCTCCTTCAATAGAAAATCAATTTGTACTTTTCCCTTTTTTTAATATGCTAGCGGCTTCTTCTTAATGTACATGCTAGCATGTGAAAGCTTAAAAAAACATCTTGATTGATATTTTGGGCAATGTGAATTAATGTGATCATACATAAAAATAATTGGATTATAATATTAATGTCGCGAAGGTAGGAGTTTATGAATGAAAAAATGGTTCAGTCTTCAATTTTTGATCTTTCTTCTTATTTATACAGCTATTACCTTTTATATTGGCTGGAACGGGTGGATTTGGCTTCATTCAGCTTTTGGTCTTCAAGATAAATGGATATATGGAGTACTATTCGTTGTCGTATCTTATTCATATTTGATTGACCGCTACACGAAGAAATGGCACTTTTTTAAGATCATCGGATCCTATTGGATCGCTGTTATACAATACTCTATTATCCTTTTTCCGCTTGCGGATGTTTCTTTTTGGATTCTGAGTACCTATGGACTTCCTGAAACAGCAATCATTGTTTGGATAGGTGCATTTATCCTTGTGGCTTTCTTCGTTTTGTTTGGGTATGGAACATTTAATGCTTACAATCCAGTGGTTCGAAACTATTCGATTGTCATCCCGAAACAAGCTAATGGGCGCTCAGGGCTTCGAATTGCGATGGCCTCTGATATGCACTTTGGAAATCTCTCCGGTTTATCGCACCTGCGCCGGTTGGTGAAAGAGGTAAAAGATTTAAATTCGGATATCATCCTGTTACCTGGTGACATTATTGAGGATGAACTGGGACCGTTTATGCGTAAAAAAATGGGTGATGTCATGGGGGAATTGTCCGCACCACTTGGCGTATATGGTGTGCTTGGCAATCATGAATATTACGGTGGAGCCATTCCCGAGTTCCTGAAAGAAATGGAACGAATTGGCGTGACAATATTGCTGGATGAATCAGTCAAAGTGGACGACTCTTTTTACCTTGTCGGCCGAAAAGACAAAACGGATTCAAATCGTTTTTCAATGGAGGAATTATTGGGTAAAATTGATCTATCTTCACCGATCATTGTGATGGACCACCAACCAGGGGAAATTAAACATGCAAAAATGCATGGCGCTGACTTGATTTTGTCTGGTCATACTCATCGAGGGCAGATGGCTCCCAACCATTTGATCACTAGAAAAATGTTTGAATTAGACTGGGGATACATGAAAAAAAATCAACTTCACACCATTGTATCTTCTGGGTATGGTTTCTGGGGTCCGCCGCTTCGGATTGGCAGCCGTTCGGAGATTGTTCAGATTGATATTAGCTTTGGAACAGAAATCTGATTTACTAGTCCAGCTCGGTGAAGGTGTTTAACAGTATAGTTCCGTTTTAGATTCATATAAAAAATTAAGAACCTGGTGCTGGCCAAGGTTCTTAATTTTGGGCTCATTCACCCAATGCTAAACCATAGAGACAAACATATACGTTCTCATACTCTGCAACTTATTGAGCTTTTACCTGTGTTTGTTTTTGTACCTGATCTACCACTCTCCTATCTAATTGTGGAGCAATTTGGTAGAACAGATAAATCCCCATCACACCGATAATTGAAATAAAAATAGAAGTTTCCATCTTCGATAAAAAAGAACTGAGCGTAACCGTGATGGAACATATCAGCATAGACAAGTTAAATGTTAAACCTGCTACCGCCATATAGGAACTTCTGGAATGTTCAGGTGGCATGGATGCCATGTAATTTTGTTGCACTGGAACACGGAGGACTTCAGCAACTGTTGACGCTAACATCGCTAAGCACAATATCCATACATTATTTGAATATGAAATGATAGCGTATCCCAAAACAAAAACTAGACAGCTAATGATAAGGGTATGTCGATCTTTGAACTTTTCCACAAGCTTGGTTGCATACAATGCTGTTACTACTACTAGAATAGTATTTTCAGTACGGAGGAATCCTGTCATTTCAATTCCGCCAAAAGTCCATCCTAGTATATGCTGTTCTTTCATTTCATTAGCTAAGCGAATGCTGATATAATTTGTAAGTTGAAATTCCATTGACAGAACAAGCAAACCAGCTAGTACATAGAGGACGAACAACTTATCCTGAAATACTTCTTTGTAACTTGAAAACAATAATTTAAGATGTAGTCCCATTGATTTTTCTTCAGTTAGCTTAGGTACATAACTTTCTTCAATAAAGAATGTAATTAATATCCAAGTTAACAAGGAAGCAAGCGCTAAGGCAATAAGAAGTTCAAATAAAAACTGTTTGAATAAGAAACCACCAACGACGCCGCCTAATGCAATTGACAAGTTATTTGTCCAGTACATAGCCGTGTACATGATCTTTCTTTCTTCCGGCTTACTAACGTCTATCAGCATTGCTTGGTTAGCAGGTCCTGCCAGTCCCCAGCATATGCTGTTGACCGTCATCATAAAAAATGAAATTAATGGAGAAGAAAACCAAGGAGAATTACACACCATCATCGTGAAAAATGCAACAAAACGTAATGTTTCCGCGATAACGATGATCTTCTTGCGACCAAACTGATCGGAAAAATATCCTCCAAAAAAATTAATGATGATACCTATGAAAACATTTAGAACTAATAAAAGTCCTGTAGTCATAGTACCAAAGTGATGGGATAAATAAATTGCCATAAAAGGAAAAACCATGCCGCCGATTGTTGAACTAAAAAATGATTCCACCATTCGGATTTTAATGTTTTTATGAAACTTCATTATTTTCATGCTTATATCACCAATTCTTTTTGTATCATAGATTTAGCAAAATCAAACTCTGATTTCCTAATTTCCTTATTATACAAGAATAATTTGGTGAATCTACCTAATTTTGTGAATAAATTGCAAAAGAACAACTCTTCATTCATGAACAGTGAAAATCAAAGAGACCATTTTTCAGGAATAATCAATTTACTTTCAATAGATTTTTTGATTTCCTTGGTCATTTCTGATAGATTTCCCCGCCAGTTGCTCTAAACTCATCTGCCTTTTCTTTCAAACCTTCATCAATTACATTTTCATAGTCGAATCCTTTTTCCATCGCTATTCCTCGTATGTCATGTGAAATCCTCATACTGCAGAACTTCGGACCACACATCGAACAGAAATGGGCCGTTTTAGCACCTTCTGCTGGAAGAGTTTCATCATGGTACTCCATCGCTCTTTCCGGGTCAAGCGATAGATTAAATTGATCGCGCCAACGAAACTCAAATCTAGCCTTCGAAAGTGCGTCATCTCTCAATCTTGCACCCGGATGCCCTTTTGCTAAATCAGCAGCATGTGCAGCGATTTTATAGGTAATTACTCCAACTCTTACATCCTCTTTATTTGGCAAACCCAAATGTTCTTTAGGTGTCACATAACAAAGCATCGCTGTGCCAAACCAACCAATCATCGCCGCACCAATTGCAGACGTAATATGATCGTAGCCGGGGGCAATATCAGTTGTTAGTGGACCAAGTGTATAAAATGGAGCCTCGCCACAAATTTCCATTTGTTTATCGACATTCTCTTTGATTAAATGCATTGGTACGTGTCCAGGTCCTTCAATCATCACTTGAACGTCATGTTTCCATGCAAGCTTTGTCAGTTCACCTAATGTTTCTAATTCAGCAAATTGTGCTTCATCATTGGCATCGGCAATAGAACCCGGACGTAAACCGTCACCTAACGAGAACCCCACATCATACGCTTTCATGATTTCACAAATATCTTCGAAGTGTGTATATAGGAAGTTCTCCTTATGGTGGGCAAGGCACCATTGAGCCATGATTGAGCCACCTCGGGATACTATCCCGGTTACACGTTTTACTGTTAAAGGAATGTATCGTAAAAGAACCCCCGCATGGATCGTAAAATAGTCCACGCCTTGTTCCGCTTGCTCAATTAACGTATCCCGATACACTTCCCAAGTTAAATCCTCAGCGATGCCATTAACTTTTTCAAGTGCCTGATAAATTGGCACCGTTCCTACTGGTACTGGAGAATTTCGAATAATCCATTCTCGAGTGGTATGAATGTTTTTTCCAGTGGAGAGATCCATCATCGTATCTGCTCCCCAACGTGTGGCCCATCTCATTTTTTCCACCTCTTCTTCAATCGAAGAAGTGACAGCAGAGTTTCCGATATTTGCATTTATTTTCACATGGAAATTCCGACCAATAATCATCGGCTCACTTTCAGGATGATTTATATTTGCTGGGATAATCGCGCGCCCTTGAGCAACTTCATCGCGGACAAATTCAGGGTCTATATTTTCCCTTATCGCGATATATTCCATTTCGGGTGTTACAATTCCACGCCGTGCATAATGTAATTGCGTGACGTTACATCCTGTTTTTGCCCGTAAAGGTTTTCTTTTTAACCCCGGAAAGATTTCAGTATTTGCGAGAGATTCTTCTTTTTTATAGCCATTATCCTCTGGTTTTATATCACGACCAACATACTCTTCAACATCACCACGTTCAAGAACCCAATTGCGACGAAGCGGACTCAGTCCCTTCCTGATGTCTGCTAAATAGTCGGAGTCTGTGTAAGGTCCACTTGTGTCATAGACTCGAACTGGCAGATTTTCCTCTTCACCAATTGTTCCCGTTGTAGGACTTTGCGATATTTCTCGCATTGGAACTTGAATGTCTGGTCTAGTTCCCTCGACATACACTTTTTTACTTCCTGAAAAACTAGACAGGATTGATACGTTCATCTCACTTACTGATTTGTTCTCCATCATGGCATTCTCCCCTTTTTTTTAATAAAAAGGACAAAATCTAATTCATTTTCAGCATGAAAAAGCCGGCGTCTTGTTAAGACCCGGCGATGTTAGTATAAATTCAGAAATGACATTTTGCCATGACAAATTTAAGTTATGCTAACTTCCCCACGCTGGTATGAACCAGATCAGGTCCTGAGGGTTAAGAAACTTAGTCGCGTTTCTCTCTCAGCCCAACTTAATGGACACCCCTAGTCTTAATTTTGGAAATTGTTCAAAATTTACTATAAACTACTATCTAGAACTTGTAAACATATTTTCCCTAAAAAGTCCCTTTCACTATTTGTGTGAAAGAGCCCATTAATACATTTCCCCTATTAACTCTTTGAAAAATAAGAAAAACCGATTGAGAAACGTTTCCGTCCACCAATCGGTTTATTTCCAAATATTATGCGTTTTTGACCAATTTCATTTGAACTTGTGACTTTAAGATTCCAAATGGTTTTCCTACTGGTACTACAACGCGGCCTAAGTGGGCATTTAATACAGAAGCACCTGCTCCATATAAACCAAGGATAGAGATAGCCATTTCAGCAACCGCAGCAACCATGTGGGAAGTTTCTGGTGCGATTTCAAATGTAGTTAAAATTAACCCTACGAATAATACGTCTATTAAAACAAAAATCGAGAATAGAACTTTATGAGTTTCTAAGGCACCAACTGTCATGAAGAGGCTGAAGACTAAGTATCCAATAAAAGCAACGCCCAATTGCTTTGGATCCACTGTAGAAGCTAGTGTTTTACCGAAGACACCTAACTGAATTAACCAAGAAGTACCTACACCAATCCAAAATAATCCGTATGCTCCAAATGCAGTTTGTCCAAAAACATTGTTATTTTTGGCATCTTGAACACAAGCAAATAATTGTGCGAAACCTCCAAGAAATATCGCCCACGGTAAAATAAATGAAACACCTTCTGTTAAGCCTAATTTTTGAGTTGAAGCGACAAGAGTTACCATGGCAAGACCAAACATACCTAATGCGGATGGATCTGCTACCTGAATTTTAACGTTCGTATTGTTTTCCATATTTTTCCTCCTAATTATTAACATACTTAGATAAAATACTAGAGAATTAGAACGGCGCCAAATGCTGTAAAATAATGAAATATTATGTATTTTACTAGACTTGCCATTCCCTTTTGGTCAAATGGCATGACACGGATGGTTTAGGTTAAACAATTAATCTAATAAAATATCCAATTCTATTACTTCAATCCTCCTTCCCTTTTTGGCAAAAGAAAGCGTTTACGATTAGTTGTTTCAAAATAAATAATGTTTATTTACATTATGAAACCGCTTTTATTTTTGCAATTCTATTAATTTAGAATTTTTGGATATTTCAATAAAATTATATCTTTTTGGCGAAATAAGTCAATACCCTTTTTCGTATTTTTCTTTTTCATCCCTAAATTAACAGCCCTATCCCTAAATTTTCTACTTAAATCAAAAAGGCCATGTTCCAGCCTACATTAGTAGGTTTGAACATGGCCACTTTGGTAAGAATTAGTTTTTACGATATAAATAAATTTGGTTGGTAGAAAAAGTTTGGCTTTAGCATTTCGTTCTTATATGGTTTATGAAATATATGAGTGGTAGCAGGGGAAACCGGTGGAACTAGCCAAACCCAGTTACCTGTCACCTTTCTTCCACAGGATACCTCTTTCTCTTCAAACATTTTAAACTGTTGTGCTGCAGTATGATGGTCAACAATACTTACTCCATCTTCTTTGTATGAATATAATATCGCTTGGTTCAGTTCAAGAATTGCTCGATCCTGCCAAAGCGAAGTGTTGCTCTCAATGTCCAGTCCCATCATTGAGGCAACTTTTGGAAGTAGATCGTAACGATCCTTATCTGCAAAATTCCTTGCACCAATCTCTGTTTCCATATACCACCCATTAAAAGGAGCAGCTGTATAATGGATTCCCCCAATCTCCAAGCGCAATTGGGCAACCATCGGAACTCCATACCACTTTAAATTTAAATCTTTGAACCATTCATATTCCGGATGACGCAGGGGAACTTCTAGCACTTTCTCATGCGGAATTGTAAACATTTTTGGTCTATTTTCTTTTACTTGAATAACCATTGGTAGTACATCAAAATCGGTTCCTTGACCTTTCCAACCTAACTCTTGGCACATTTTCGTAAAGTCAAAGGAGTGCGGATCTCCTACCACACCATTTTCTGTCTCATAACCTGCATACCTGATGATTTGATGATTCCAAAGTCTCACTTGAACTTCATCTTTCATTTTCGGTTTAAAAATTGTAATCGTAGGTCTTATTTTTCCACCATTTGTCGCGTAATCAATATGTTGCAATAAAGCATCGCTAATTTCCTCTTCAGTATTTAGATGCCGTTGATCAATGATATGTAAACTTTCCCAAAACAACCTACCAATACATCTGTTGCTATTTCGCCAAGCCATCCTCGATCCGTGTTGAAGTTCTTCATATGTGTGATCATAGTGACTCTCATCTTGAATTTGTTGCTCCACCTCATCAATTCGAAGCTTTATTTCTTCTCCTGATTTTCCTAGCTCACTATAGCATTTTGTGATAAATTCTTTTGCCTGAATTAATAGTTCATTGTTCATCTTCACACAGTCCCCTCTTGCATCATTCTCCCAATTATCATTCTATTACTATCCCAATTATAGTACAACTTAAGCGTCTACCAGACAGGCAAAAACAGCACCAAAGTCACTAGATGCTGTCAATTCATGTCGTTATATGGAACTCTAAAGATTTCTGCTAAAATAGTTTTTCAAAGCACTTATATGACGCTTTTCGAAATAGATAGCGAATTTCCCCTTTTTCCTGATACCCAAATTTTTCAGACATCGCAATCGCCCTATGATTTTCTGAATATACATCAAAACGGATACTTGTATGGCCTCTATCCCATGCGTATTCCTCTGCAAATTGGAGTAATTTTTTTCCATAACCCTTTCCTTGATGGAGTGGATCAACCGCTAGACGATGGATTACTATCGGACTACCTCCAAAGTCCTCCCATTGGATTTCTATATATTTTTTGCTTTGGTTTGTATCAAGGACGATAGCACCAACTAATTTGTTGGTTTTTTTGATGCCAAATAAGGTTTCCCTTTTTAGATCTTCCTTTACAATAAAGTGATTCGGATAATAACGAACCCACTGGTCTATTCCTTTTTTTCTCAAGTCAGATGCTATATAAGAATAGAATTTATTCACTTCAGATAGTTCTTTTAATCTAATTAGAACAATCTCCATCCCTTCACCTCACCATGCTCTGACCAAATACAATATTTACATATTAAATATGAAATATTTATTCCAAAAACCCACGAATCATTCTTTTTTATCCAAAATAAAAAGAAACCCGAATTAACGAGTTTCTTTCGGTCAGTCCTCTTTGCCCCAGTTTGTTGATAAATCCCAGGCAGCTGGAGTCTCGATTAGATGTTTGACTTCCTTAAGGATGGTTGTTTTTCCAAGTGCCCACATTAGTTTAGCTACAACTGCTTCTGAGTTCATGTCCCCCGAAACAATTACATCATATTGTGCAACTTTTCTTCCAACTTCGTACAGATAAAGGTCCTGCCCCTCTTCCAAACACTGTGTTGAGATGAGTACCGGGAAACCATGCTCTGAAAGTTCTTTTAATTTTGGCAATAGGTTACGTCCTTCAAAAGGAACACCACCGTTTCCAAAGCTTTCTATAATAACACCCTTATATTGAGATTTAATAAAATCAAAGATTTCTGGTTTTGTTCCAGGATGTAGTTTCAAAAGGAATACGTCTGAGCATAAACTAGTATCGACCTTAAATTCCTGTAGAGATGATGCTGGTTTCCAAAAGTAATTGACTTTATTTCCTGAGATATTTGCGACATAAGGATGGTTGATACTTTCAAAAGCATCGTAACTTTTTGTCCTCATTTTCACTGCTCTCGTTCCAATAATAACGCGTCCGTCAAATACAACAAAGACGCCACCGTTATCTTCACAAGCAAAACGAACAGAATCTGCTAGATTTTTTTTCGCATCTGTTTGTTTAAAGCTTATTGGAATCTGCGACCCCGTTATAACCACTGGTTTATGTAAGCCTTGAAGCATATATGAAAGTGCCGCTGAGGTATATGCCAAGGTATCCGTACCGTGGGTAATGATAAAACCGTCGTATTGTTGATAATTTTCCGAGACCATTTCCGCCATTTCAACCCAATGCTCTGGCTGCATATTGGTACTGTCCCGATTCATAAGAATTTGACAAGTCACATCCACGTTTTGATCTGTGTGCTGAAAATATTGAAGTAATTCTAATGCTGACAAACCAGGAACAAGTCCCTCTTCCCCTTCAATTGATGCAATGGTTCCACCAGTTGCTATTAATAACAGCTTTTTCATAAATTTCCTCCTTGAGGAGATTGCTTTTGTACGCAATATGCGAATGAATATAGCTAATTATACGTCTAAAAATACAAAATAATCAATAACTGTATTCAATTTGCGTATATTTTTCTTTTGTGAATATTTACAACATGGTATAATCAACAAAGACAAATATAGGGGTCGTGATAGATTGTGTTACAACGTTTAGCTGAGCTTCGAAAAAACAAGAATTGGTCGTTACAGGAAACGGCTGACCGCCTCGGAATAGCCAAAAGCACATATGCTGGCTATGAATCCGGATACCGCGAGCCTTCATTAAAAGCATTATCACAAATAGCTGATTTATTTGAAACGTCAGTTGATTATATTTTAAATCGATTAGATTATAAAAATACAAATTTGGAACTTATAGAATTACTGGGGGCAAGGGAGATTGTGCTTTCACTAGATGAGATTACGTTATCAACCGAGGAACTACGTGATTTTATTGCGTTCACTAGATTAAAGAGAAATGTGAAGAGTCAGCTGGATTAAAAAAAAGGCTGTGTTGATTTTTTGCACAATGTTGATTAGAGTGGAAGGCACGAAGACTCCTGCGGGAGCAGCGGGACAGGTGAGACCCCACAGGCGCTTAAGCGAGGCCACTGAAAAACATACGATTTTTACGTCTGTAAATAAATTTTGGTACAAAAAAGGCAATTTATCGTCTGTTTTTGGACGAAAAATTGCCCTTTTCCTTGCCTTTTTTTATTCTTTTTCATTGAGGAGTTTTAGTATTCGTTTAAGGTTGACAGCGAATATCGCTGTAGCTCCCTGAATCTTCATGCCTAATAGACCCGCAGATGATGCAATATCATACCCGTGTCTATGTTTCAACTCACTATTTTTCGCTTCAATTTTATAGCGAGATTTCGCTAGCTCTTTAAATTCTTCTGTGTTTTGAAATGCCTCCTGATCGGCATGTTCTGTTGATTTGATTGTCACAGAATAAGATTTACTTTTCGCTCCTTCTTTATAACATCCCTCATGAAAAGGACATACTTTACATTTTTCAATATCAAAAAAGTATTTGATTCTAGGGTTTTTATCTTGTCCCTTTCGTCCTTCATATTTCCTTCGATTAGCCATATGCCCTGCTTTACATACATACAATCCTGCATCTTTATTAAATTCAAACTCTTCTTCTTTTGTGCGTCTGCCATGTGTAATATGCGGATGTAATTTGGAAACAAGTGCTATTTCATTTTCTATCGCGAAGCGAATATTATCTTTCTCAGAGTAGGCTGTATCTCCAATGATTTTGTCAATTTTCATTCCGGTTGCTTGGCTTTTTTTGGTTAATTCCCGCAGATATTTTCCATCACTTTTTTCACCTGTTGTCATAACTGCCGCTGTAATAATCCGTTCATTAGCCATCGCGTAATGTGTTTTGAACCCAAAAAAAGAAGAATCCGCTGCTTTGTGTCCGACCCGTGCGTCTGGATCATTTGAATAGCTAAGTTGTTCTGTATAATCTTCTACGATCTCTTTTAGAACATTTAATTTTTCTTTGACCGAAGGTATTTTAGCGATTTGTGGTTCTTTTTCGACAACAGTAATGATTCGACGACAATAATCTAATTCATCGGTTACTTCATCAGAAATTGTTTTCGCAGGGAATTTTTCTTTCATGGATTCATCAATTCGATACACGGCTTTTCGAACATTTTTCGCTTTCTCTTGTAAAAATTCCTTCGGAGATTTTTGGTTATAACGCGCTTTCGTATGTGTGGAATCCACGATAATGGTTTTACTTTTTATGATTTCTTTTTCCAGAGCAATCTCAACTGTTTTGCCAATGAGCAAATCTAATAAATCCTCATCTTGAAGACGGAGTTTACGAAATTTCGTTAAGGAACTAGGATCAATCACGGAATCTTCTGGTGCCATATCCAGGAAATATTTAAACGACATATCATATATTGAACGTTCTACTACATCCACATCAGATAGATCAAATATCGATTTTAGTAATAAATATTTGAACATGCGAATCGGTGAAATGGCATTTCGACCGTTATCAAGACAATATTTCGTTTTTAATTCTTCGAGAATAAATGAAAAGTCCACTAGTTCATTGATTTGGCGAAGCATATTACTTTTTGGCACAACTATTTCGTAGATTGCCATGAATGGGCTAAGATTAAGTGTTTCTTGATTGGAAATCATCGGGATACCACCTACATACATTTAATATCGTTATTATAAGGCAAAAAGGCAGTTGAAAGTTTGGTTTAATCAAACTTTCAACTGCCTAAATTAAAAACTTGGACTTTTTCAGTGGCCTCCGCTTAAGCGCCGAGGAGGCTCACCGCCCGCCCCTAAGGTGCGCGAGTGCCTGGAACGGAAATCAACATTCTTGTTTAACAAAGCCAAGAAAAAAACCAGGTTCCGATTGGAATCTGGTTTATATTTGTTATAAAAATAAAACAAGCCACAATTGCCGTAACTTTATTAAGAAAGTTTTAAACCACCACTCCTCAAAGTGGGTGTTCGCAAAAACCTATTTTGCATGTCCTCCCTGTCGTATAGACGAAGGCTTGTCATATAGGCTTCAATGTAAAACTCCCTATATAAGTATAAAGGTTAAAACTTTATTATCGTTACGAACAACGTAGCTATGTTATTATCTTACTCGATTGCCTCGCTCGGGTCAATTGCAATCCATGGAAAAAACGGAAAAAAGATAGCCTTTACTTGCCCAAAATTTGCAGGACCGCTCCTAAATTCTCTTTCCTAATTTTGTTATAATAAACCAGAGGTGATAAGCATGGACATCCGTCAATTAAAATATTTCTTAGAGGTTGCCAAACAAAAAAGCATCACAAAAGCCGCAGACGTGCTCCATATTTCTCAACCAGCTTTAAGTAAAATGATCAAGGGGCTTGAAGAAGAACTTGGGATGACCCTAATTGTACGCACGAACAAAACAAGTTCCGTTACAGATACTGGGATGATTGTGATGGAGTATGCAAAAAAAATCATCTCCCAATTTGACGAAATGGAAACGACATTAAACGATATGACCAACCTTAGCAAGGGGTCGATCCATATTGGGATTCCCCCCATCATTGGAAGCTTATATTTTCCAAAAATCATCGCGGAATTTCATCATAAATATCCTAATATCGAAATTGTAATTAAGGAATACGGAGCAGCAAAGGTGGTAAAAAGTGTGGATGAAGGAGCATTTGAGTTAGGTGTTGCCGTTCTTCCAGTTGATGAAACTGTGTTTAATATATACCCAATCGTCCAAGATGAAATGAAATTATTAGTCCATCAGCAGCATCGCCTTGCTAATTCGGAAACAGTACATTTGAACGAGTTAGAAGAGGAAGATTTTATCTTTTACCATGAGGATTTTGCCCTCCACGATATCATGTGGAAAAAGTTTATTAAGATAGGATTTGAGCCAAAGGTTCTCTTTAAAAGCTCCCAATGGGATTTCATGTCTGAAATGGTTGCTGCCAATTTAGGGATTACGATTTTACCTGATTCAATTTGTAATCGAATTCAGAATGAACAGGTGAAAATCCTTAATTTAATTCCACCTACCCCTTGGAACCTCGCTGTTATCACCAAAAAGGGAAAATATATTTCAAATGCAGGGAAAGGATTTATTGAATTCATTGTTTAATGATGAGTTCCTGTTCTGAACATAACCTAAGGTTATAATCAACATAAAATATATGTATTATACGAATACCAACTATTATAGTAATATTTATCCATTAGCCAATTTGAACACGGCATAAGGAGCTTCAGTAGCTTCTTCCGTAGTGAGGAAGGAATTAAACTTGAAGATTATTACTATTATCATTCAAATTTTATTTATCCATATTTTTTTATTTTTAGGAGCTCTAATCAAAAACCTCATCACCATTCCAATTCCAGCTTCAATGGTCGGTCTTATACTGCTTTTAATAGCATTATCTCTTAAAATCGTGAAGCTTGAGTGGGTTGAAAAAGGTGGAAACTGGCTATTAGCTGAGCTAATTCTCTTCTTTATACCGTCTGCAGTCGGAATTGTAAATTATGATGAAATCGTTAGCTGGCAAGGCGTTAAGACCGTCTTACTAATTGGTTTAAGCACATTCATTGTGATTGGAGTAACCGCTTATACTGCAGACATGTCAGATAAAATTAGAAAAAGAAGTGATGTAAAATGGTAAAAATTATTGTTGCTACCATACTAACTTTTTTCATCTACCGCCTTACACAGGCTGGGTATAAAAAATGGGCTTTCCCTCTTCTTCACCCCTTATTAATTTGTCCGATTATAATCATCGGAGCGATTAGCATTATTCATTTACCTGCGAATCATTATATTAGTGAATCTAAATGGCTGACTCACATGCTTGGTCCAGCGACGGTTGCCTTTGCCATCCCAATCTATAAACATTTCCATTTGCTTAAAAAGAATTTAGGGATTATCGTCATCAGTATTACTATAGGTAGCCTTGTCGCCATATTTTCATCCTTTGGATTATCGTTATTGTTCCATCTTAATCCAGATTTCTTGGTTAGCGTCCTGCCAAGATCAATTACGACACCCATAGCGATTGAAGTTTCCAAAGAAATTGGTGGATTGCCAACATTAACAACCATTTTTGTAATCATCACCGGAATTGTCGGCGGGGTATTCGGTCCACTTGAGCTAAAATGGTTAGCGATTAAATCTCCTATTGCTAAAGGGTTGGCGCTTGGAATGAGTGCCCATGGAGTCGGAACGACAAAAGCTATGGAATACGGGGAGCAGGAAGCGACTTTTTCAACGCTTGCCATGATTTTTGCCGCTTGGATTACCCTGTTATGGGCGGGTTCCTTTATTCCGGCCCTTGTTAACTTGGCTCATATATGATTCAAAGATATTTATTTTTAAAAAAAGGCAGTGAGTCGCTGTCTTTTCTTTTTGTCCCATTTTTGATTACAATGAAAATATAAGGACAGCTAGCACAACACTTGGGCGTAAAACCCAATCAAGAAAGAGGATGAGACTATGTCAAAGAATATTAGACGACTTAGTGAGATTCAATTTTCAGTACTCGATCTTGCTCCGATAATCGACGGTGGCACCGCCGCACAAAGCTTGCAAAATACACTTGATTTAGCCCGCCATACTGAAAAGTGGGGTTATAATAGATATTGGCTTGCCGAACACCATAATATGCCTGGCATTGCTAGTTCGGCCACCTCTGTTGTAATCGCTCACGTTGCAAGTGGCACTTCAACTATCCGTGTTGGCTCCGGCGGTATTATGTTGCCAAACCATGCTGCACTTGTAATTGCTGAGCAATTTGGAACTCTAGAATCTCTATATCCAGGCCGAATCGACCTTGGACTTGGACGTGCGCCTGGAACCGATGGACTAACTGCGCATGCTTTAAGGCGAGATCTTAGAAATGATGATTTTTCTCAGCAACTAGGTGAACTGCGCAACTATCTTAATCCTGCCATTACTTCAGATAAAAAGCGCGTGCGTGCAATCCCTGGTGAGGGATTAAATATTCCAATTTGGTTGTTGGGTTCCAGCGGTTATAGTGCTGGACTAGCAGGGCAACTTGGTCTGCCATTTGCTTTTGCCAGTCACTTTTCACCTGAATATACAATCCCAGCTTTAGAATTATACCGCAGTCAGTTCCGACCTTCTGAAGTATTAGATGAACCATATGCTATGGTCGGTCTGAATATTGTCGCTGCTGATACGGATAAACAAGCACACTTCCTTGCAAGCTCGATGAAGCTGCAATTCTTAAATTTAATTCGCAATACCCCTAGTAAATTGCTACCACCTGTCGAAAATATTGAGGAATTTTCCAGTGACTATGAAAAAGGTTTACTTTTAGAAAGACTGTCTTCCTCCATTATTGGAAGTCCTGAAACAATAAAAGAAAAGCTGCAGTCTTTTTTAAATAAAACGGGTGCAGATGAGATGATCATCAACTCACAAATTTTCGATCACCAGGCCCGACTTCACTCATATGAAATTGTCGCGGAAATAACCGATATAAAATAGAGTAATACAATTGGAGGCTATTATGGACAATAACAGTATTCATGATTTATTGAAAACTGCTAAAAAAAAGACTTTGGTCAAGGCTTATATTCAAGGTGAACTTGCTGATATTGATTTTGGAGAAGAAAGTAAAATCATCCTTTTGGGTGATGGCGGTATTGTTATTGGTAATTGGGATGACATTAAACCAGCGATTGAACATCATCCCAATCTGATAAAGGATTATTATATTGAGAACGACCGCAGGAATTCGATAATTGATTTACTAGACACGAAAAATTTAAACGCACGAATTGAGCCAGGGGCATTTATTCGCGCAGGAGTCACGATTGAGGACGATGCCGTTATCATGATGGGAGCCTGTATAAATATAGGTGCCCATATTGGAGAGAGAACATTGGTCGATATGAATGCTGTGATTGGCGGCGGTGCTACAATCGGAAAAAGATGTCATATTGGTGCTGGTGTTGTGATAAAAGGAGTCATCTCCTCCCCTAGTGCTTCACCTGTGATCATTGAGGATGATGTTGTGATCGGACCAAATGCTGTCATTATGGAAAGTATCAAAATTGGCAAAGGCGCGGTCATTCGCGCAGGATCTATTGTCACAAAAAATGTCGCCGAAGGTGAAGTCATTTAATTTCTTTTTGAAAAAAAAGGCGGGGAACCGCCTACTGGGTACTGTTTTGAAGTGCAAAATTGCAATTAGTGACTGAATTCGTATTAGAAATTGCACCTGAAATAAAAAAGTAATAAACACAATCATCATCGGTACAGAAAAACGCTAAAATGTTTCTTTTTTATTAGATATTCAACATATAACCCTTTATTTGAATAAAAGCTCGACTTTCGAGACGATATGCTCGACTTTCGGAAAATGATTACTCAACTATTATTTTCCCTGTCATCTTTTTATGTCCAACTCCACAAGGCACCAAACAAGAAAAGGTAAAGGTTCCCTTTTTGTCAGCAACGAATTCAGCAGTTCCATCACTGGTTAGTCTTACACCAAATTCTGCTATTTCCATTCCATGCCCACCTGCCGAATTTTCTAAGCTGAGTTCGACTGTATCCCCTTGATTAACATGGATTTCATTGGGAGCAAATTTATAGTTAGCGGCATTGACTGTAATCTCTTTTATTTCCCCTAGAGCATAATTTCCCCCAGCTGTTTCTTTTGCAGGTTCTTGAAAATTGTTTGGCCTTGAGGATGGGTCATCTTTCCCATCACAAGAAGCTAATAGCAATATTAACATGATTGAAAATCCAACTAGCAACCAGGATTTTTTCTTCAAATTCCCATCTCCCTCACAAAATAGTAAAAGGATACTCTTTTTTTTCATCAGTTAAATCACTTTCTCCTAACGCTTTTATGTACCCAAAGAACTTGAACAGCAAGTCCTGAACTATGTTTATGTGGCATTATGGAAAAATAGTCTATTCAGTTCAAAGGAAAGTAAAATATTCCCTCTTATTAATGATCCTTTTTTGATAAAAATATCAATGAATGTTGAAATACATTTAATCTTGAGGATAATGAGGGGAAAAATGAAAAAATTCATTTTGCTGCTAACCGTTGTGTTTTGCTTCACCATGCCATTAAGTTCTTTTGCTTATACGGTTAAGCCTGGTGATACCATGTACGGAATTGCCAAAAAGTATGGAATCACATTAAGTCGGATCATTCAATTGAACCCGCAAATTAAAGCTCCAAACAATCTGATTCCAGGTCAACACATTAACACATGGTACAACAAGGCAGAATTAATTATTGACTATGCGGTAAGTACACAGGGAAAAACGCAATATGTGTTAGGTGCTGATCCTGCAAAAGCACCATGGGTTTCTGATTGTAGCTCATGGACGCAAGCAATTTATAAACGATATGGAATCACACTGCCTCGAACAAGTGTCCAACAATCTAAAGTTGGCAAACCAGTTACATTCAAGGAACTTAGAAAGGGCGATTTGATGTTCTTTGGTTCAAGTGGCAGAGTCACACATGTGGGAATCTACATGGGGAATGGATATTATATCAGCAATCTGAATGCAAATAAAGATGTCCAAATTTATTCTGTTTATGAATCATGGTCATACCGTACTTTTCTTTGGGGTTCAAGGGTGATATAACTATATTTTTATCAAAAGGCTCTGTTAAAAGAGAATGTTGATTTCCGTTCCAGGCGCTTCGCTTTCCGCGGGGCGGGCGGTGAGCCTCCTCGGCGCTTAAGCGCCTGCGGGGTCTCACCTGTCCCGCTGCTCCCGCAGGAGTCTTCGCGCCTTCCACTCCAATCAACATTGTGCAAAAAATCAACATTAAGCTTTAACACAGTTAGAAAAACAATTGAAGGGCCCCAATTTTGAGGCCCTTCATTCATTATATATACCCCTATGTTAAGGCAAATTCGAGCTTCCCATCAAATAACGGTCCACTTCGCGAGCCACTTCACGACCTTCGTTGATTGCCCAAACAATTAAACTTTGCCCTCTTCTTACATCCCCTGCGGCAAATACACCTTCGATATTCGTTGTGTATTTGCCGTATTCTGCTTTAACCTTGCGATTTTCTGTTTCCACTTCAAACTGTGAAATAACACCCGGCTCTGGGCCTTCAAAACCAATCGCTATTAACACCAACTGTGCCGGCCACACCTTTTCCGTTCCTGGAATTTCTGTGAAAACAGCTTCACCGTTCTCTCCAACTGTTTTTTCCATTGAAATAGTGTGTAATTCTTTCACATGTCCTTGTTCATCGGCAACGATTTTTTTCGTCAGAATGCAATATTGGCGTGGATCCCCACCAAACTTCGCCTCTGCTTCCTTATGTGCGTAGTCAATCGTAAATACCTGCGGTTGTTCTGGCCACATATTGTCGGCATCACGAGAGCCCGGAAGTTTTGGATGCTTTCCAAACTGCACAACACTATTACATTTTTGACGAAGTGCAGTAGCCATGCAGTCCGCTCCTGTATCACCGCCCCCGATTACAATGACGTCTTTACCTTCAGCATCGATAAACTGACCATCTGCAAAATTAGAATCTAATAAACTCTTTGTGGATTTCGTCAAATAATCCATTGCAAAATGAATACCTTCTGCTTCGCGGCCTTCCAAGATAAGGTCCCGCTGTTTTTGGGCGCCAATTGCAATGATGACAGAATCGTACTGAGCAGTAAGATCAGATGCTGAAATGTCTTTGCCAACTTCGGTATTCGTTACGAAGGAAACTCCTTCTTCTGTCAGTAAATTCACCCGGCGAGTAACGACATCTTTTTCAAGTTTCATATTTGGAATTCCATACATGAGTAATCCGCCTGGACGATCATCACGTTCATACACGGTTACGCTATGTCCAGCTTGGTTTAATTGGTCTGCAGCTGCTAAACCTGCCGGTCCTGACCCAATTATAGCTACCTTTTTACCCGTACGCACAGTAGGAATTCTCGGTTGAATCCAGCCCTCTTCAAACCCTTTATCGATAATCGCCCGTTCAATGTTTTTGATTGCCACGGCTGGATCATTGGAAAGGGTTACCGTACAAGAGCCTTCACAAGGAGCAGGACAAACTCGACCTGTAAATTCAGGAAAATTATTGGTCTTTAATAGCCGGTCCAACGCTTCCTGCCATCTGCCACGAAACACGAGATCATTCCACTCCGGAATTAAATTGTTAATTGGACAACCAGATGTAAAACCATTTAGCTCCATTCCCATGTGACAGAAAGGAGTCCCGCAATCCATACAGCGGGCACCTTGTCTAGTTAATGTTTCATCAGTGAAAGGAGTAGAATATTCTTTCCAGTCATTTAACCGTAAATGAGGATTCCGTTCCTTTGCCTCTTCACGAACATATTCCATGAAACCAGTTGCTTTTCCCATATTCCTCACTCCTTCCTTATTTAGCGATAGCCTCTTGCTTTAGATTTATTGAAGAGGATTCTTTTTGTCCCTTTACGTTTGCTTCAAATGCGCTCATAACTGCCTGGTCATCCGATAAACCTTCTTCTTTTTTCTTCTCGATTTGGTCCATCATCCGTTTGAAGTCTTTTGGAATCACTTTTACGAATTTTTGTACAAAATCATCCCAGTGGTTCAGTACGTAGGCAGCATTCGGGCTACCAGTATATTGTTGATGCTTCCGAACCATTTCCTTCACTTCAGCAACCTCATCTTGTTTAGAAAGAGTTTCAAACTCAATCATTTCTTGATTGCACAGTGCTTTAGCCTCTTCTTCATGTTCATTACAAAGCAAGTAAGCAATTCCACCGGACATTCCCGCTGCAAAGTTTTTGCCAATATCACCTAAAACAACCACTCTTCCGCCCGTCATGTATTCACAGCCATGATCACCAATACCTTCAACAACTGCAATGGCACCGCTGTTCCGTACACAGAACCGTTCACCTGCCCGACCGTTTATATAAGCCTCCCCACCGGATGCTCCATATAAAGCCACATTCCCGACAATCACGTTTTCAGCTGACCCAATTGCCTCCTCTGTTGGAACAGATACTATGATCTTTCCACCTGATAGACCCTTACCCACATAATCGTTGGCATCCCCAGTTAAGGTCATAGTCATTCCCTTTGGAATAAATGCACCAAAACTTTGACCAGCAGATCCCGTAAAACGAAGGGTAATGGTATCTTCCGGAAGTCCTTCTTCACCATATTTTTTCGAAACTTCACTTCCCACAATTGTCCCAACTACACGATTTATATTTTTAATGACAAAGCTTTCATCTACTTTGGTCTTATTTTCCAATGCCGGTTGTACTGCAGGCAACAGCTTTTGGATATCTAGCGACTGCTCAATCTTGTGATTTTGCGGAGTGCTAAACGTACGCTTACCTTCAGGCTGATGAAGCAATGCCGTTAAATCTAAAAACTTTGTTTTCCAATGATTTTGGGCACGTTCGCTTACTTGAAGAACATCTGTGCGACCAACCATTTCTTCGACATTTCGGAAGCCTAATTCGGCCATCATTTCACGAACTTCTTGGGCAACAAACATAAAGTAGTTCACAATATAGTCCGGATCTCCGTCAAACTTCCGACGTAACTCTGGGTTTTGCGTGGCTACCCCAACTGGACATGTATCCAAATGGCAAGCACGCATCATCACACAGCCAAGGACAACTAAAGGTGCAGTGGCAAATCCAAATTCTTCAGCACCAAGTAATGCTGCCATAACCACGTCTCGTCCAGTCATGAGCTTCCCGTCTGTTTCAAGTACGACACGACTACGTAAGCCATTTAACATCAATGTTTGGTGGGCCTCTGCTAACCCTAGCTCCCATGGAAGCCCTGTATGCTTAATACTCGTTTTTGGTGAGGCACCAGTTCCACCGTCATACCCACTAATTACAATTACATCAGCCGAACCCTTCGCTACGCCAGCTGCGATCGTTCCAACCCCTGCTTTTGAAACAAGTTTAACGCTGATTCTTGCATCACGATTGGCATTTTTCATATCGTGAATAAGCTGAGCCAAATCTTCAATCGAGTAAATATCATGATGTGGAGGAGGTGAAATCAATCCTACACCTGGTGTTGAACCCCGTACATCGGCAACCCACGGATACACCTTATTACCTGGTAACTGACCGCCCTCACCTGGTTTTGCTCCTTGAGCCATTTTAATTTGGAGTTCATCTGCATTAACAAGATAATGACTTTTTACCCCAAAACGGCCAGAAGCAATCTGTTTAATCGCACTGCGACGGAAATCGCCATTCTCATCACGAAGGTAACGTGCAGGATTTTCTCCACCCTCACCGCTATTACTTTTTGCACCTAAACGATTCATGGCAATCGCCAATGCTTCGTGGGCCTCTTGGCTCAAAGAACCAAAGGACATTGCACCCGTTTTAAAACGGCGGACGATTGATTCGACAGATTCCACTTCATCAATCGAGATTGCTTGACGATTTTCATCAAAAGAAAACAAATTTCGCAAAAAGCCTATACGTTCTTCATTTGCGGCTTCAGAGTATTGTTTGTATAATTCGTAATCATTTTTACGTGTTGACATTTGTAAGGTGTGAATTGTTTTCGGATTGAAAGCATGGTGTTCGCCATTTTTTCTCCATTGGAAATCACTTCCTGAATCTAACGTTTCATCAATGGAGTCTGCAAATGCCGCTTTGTGACGATCGACAGCTTCTTTTGCCACGACATCTAAACCTATGCCACCAAGCTGGGATGCTGTTCCACTAAAATAACAATCAATCAATGTTGCACCAATTCCAACAGCTTCAAAAATTTGGGCACCACGATAGCTTTGTACCGTAGAAATCCCCATTTTGGACATGACTTTTACAACGCCTTCTGTTACAGCTTGAATATATTTGCTTACCGCTTGCTGATAGCTTCCTTTTAAAACACCATCCAACACGGCTTTTTTATAAACTTCAAAAGCAAGATATGGGTTAATGGCATCAACACCAAAACCAAGTAGTGCAGCGAAATGGTGCACTTCTCTTGTCTCTCCTGTTTCCACAATGATGCTGACATTTGTACGACTACCCTGGTGAACAAGATGTTGATGAATCGCACTTGCTGCAAGAAGAACTGGAATGACAACTTCTGTTTCGTTCATCTGGCGGTCAGATAGGATAAGCAGGCTGACTCCGTCGGCAATTGCTTGATCGGCTTGTTGACAAAGCAACGCAAGTTTACTTTCAAGATCATTTGTAAACAAAATGTCTAATGTCCGGCTAGTGAAATCCGGGTTAAGACCTGTCTTTAATTGTGAAAGTTCTTGATTGGATAAAACAAAAGTATCAAGCTGAATCCGATGTGCATTATCTTCACTCGGGTTAAGTAAATTACCTTCAGCACCAAGTAGTGTCATTGTTGAGGTAACGATATGCTCACGAAGTGAATCAATTGGAGGATTCGTTACTTGAGCAAAAGATTGCTTAAAATAGTTAAACAAAGATTGTGGTCTGTCTGACAACACTGCAAGTGGTGTATCATTTCCCATTGATCCAAGTGGATCCTTCCCTTCGGCTACAACAGGGATTAAATATTTTTGAATATCTTCGTGCGTATAACCAAACACCTTTTTACGCAAACGCAAATCAGACATTATTTCTGTATCATCTTCTACAGTCAAATCGTTTAATTTTAAAAGTTTATTATCAAGCCATTGTTGATAGGGCTGTGCACTGGCCATTTCCGACTTAATTTCCTCATCAGAAATAATTCGGCCTTCTTCCAAATCAATTAACAACATTTTCCCTGGGCTTAATCGGTCTTTGTATAAAACATTTTCAGGATCGACATCAATGACGCCGACTTCTGAAGAAAAAATAATGTAATCATCTTTTGTTACATAATAACGGGCAGGACGAAGACCGTTGCGGTCAAGGATTGCCCCAATTTGTTTTCCGTTCGTAAATGAAATGGCTGTTGGTCCATCCCACGGCTCCATTAATGAGCTATGATATTCATAAAAAGCCTTTTTCTCAAGCGAAATGTGCGGGTTTTCTGTCCATGGCTCAGGAATCAACATCATCGCTGTATGGGCTGGCGTGCGTCCTGCTAATACAAAAAACTCAAATGCATTGTCTAAAATAGACGAGTCACTACCATCTGTATCAAGAACTGGAAGTACCTTTTGTAAATCATCTCCAAATGCATCTGATACAAACTGTTGCTCACGAGCCTTCATCCAGTTAATGTTTCCGCGTAACGTGTTGATTTCACCATTGTGAATTAAGTAACGGTTTGGATGTGCACGTTCCCAACTCGGGAAAGTGTTCGTGCTAAAGCGGGAATGCACTAAAGCAAATGCCGAAACAAAAGAATCATCCTGCAAATCAACATAAAACTCATCCACTTGGTTCGGTGTTAGTAATCCTTTATAAACAATCGTATTTGATGAAAGACTGGCAAAATAGAAGCGTTGCTCCCTTTCTTGCGCAAATCGTTCTGCTTGTTTACGAATCACATATAATTTCCGTTCAAAAGCTAGTTCATCTTGTAAGTTTTCATTTGCCCCGATAAACACTTGACGAACATGAGGTTGACTTTCTTTTGCAACTATTCCAAGTTTTCCGACATTTACAGGCACAGTTCTCCATCCCAGAAGAGTTTGCCCTTCATTAGCTATAAGTGTATTTAAACGAGCTTCAATCTCGTCCCGTGACTGATCATCATTCGAAAAAAAGATCATTCCTACACCATAGCGTCCTTTTTCAGGCAAATTCATCTCTTGACACTCTTTTTTGAAAAAAGCATCTGGAATTTGAACCATGATACCAGCGCCGTCACCTGTTAGCGGATCACTACCTTGTCCGCCACGATGGTCAAGCTGACAAAGCATCTGAAGTCCTTTTTGGACAATTTCATGCGTTGGTTTTCCCTTTAAATTAGCATATAAACCGATTCCGCAGGCATCATGTTCAAATTCTGGACGGTAGAGACCTTGAGCTGTTGGTATTTGATTAAAAGCCATTTTTTCTCCCCCGTTTCATTTTCTTTATCCGTTTAAAAATTCATAAAACTATACTAACTTTAAAAATTAATATAAACAATATATAATTTAGATAGAAATAATCTCTTTTTGAGATGAATGAAAAGGGTGCTCCGGGATGGAACTAAGACAATTGCGTTATTTTCATGAAGTTGCAAAGCGTGAACATGTATCAGATGCGGCTCAACATCTACATGTGGCTCAATCTGCGATTAGTAGACAAATCGCCAACCTCGAAGATGAGTTAGGCGTACAATTATTTGAAAAGGCTGGACGAAATGTAAAACTTACTCCAGTTGGGAAATTATTTTTGGAGCATTCAGAAACCGCACTCAAAGCGATTGATTTTGCTAAACAACAAATCGATGAATACCTCGACCCAGAACGAGGTACAATCAGAATCGGTTTCCCTACGAGTCTAGCAAGTCACCTATTACCAACTGTCATTTCTGCTTTTAAAGATCGATACGCTAATGTCGCCTTTCAATTACGACAAGGTTCCTATAAATTTTTAATCGATGCCGTCAAAAACAGGCTGATTGACTTAGCCTTTCTTGGACCTGTCCCAACGAATGACGCAGACATAGAAGGACATATTTTATTTACCGAAAATATTTCAGCGCTCCTACCAGCGAACCATCCGCTTGCTGGACACAAGAGCTTGCGTCTCAGTGATTTACGCAGTGATGAATTTGTGTTATTTCCAGAAGGAATGATTTTACACCGAATTGTCATTGATGCTTGCAAACATGCTGGCTTTACCCCTAAAGTTTCTTCAGTCGGTGAAGACTTGGATGCAATTAAAGGTCTTGTCTCAGCTGGGATGGGCGTGACCTTGCTACCAGAAAGTACATTTTATGAAACTACACCTCGTTTTACTGTAAAAATACCAATTGATATCCCGCAAGTAAGGCGCACTGTTGGTTTGATCGTCCCAAAAAGGCGTGAGCTTGCCCCTTCCGAAAAAGTATTTTTTGAGTTTGTTAAAGATTTCTTCTACCAGTTAGAGCAATTTAAATAGAAGAAACACGGAAGCGTTTTCAAATAAGTCGCCGGACAAGCTATGATCATTCCATATAAAACAAAGGTAAGCAAACTTTAGTGAATTTTACTAATTTGCTTACCTTTTCTTTCATCAAAAACAAGATAATTATTCCAAAGATTTGGCATAATAACATTGGCTTATTATTTGGCTGCTAATCAAACAGATTGGAGGCAATAAGGCATGGAGCCGATCGAAGTAATCGTAAGAGTATTTGCTTCTTTTGTGGTGTTATTATTTTTAACCCGGCTGATGGGAAAAAAACAAGTGAGTGAATTGACATTTTTCAACTATATTACAGGAATCACGATTGGTGCAGTTGCTGCTACAATCACGATAGATGCGAGCATTGATTTTTTTGACGGTTTGATTAGTTTATTCACTTGGACATCCCTAATCCTCTTAGTAAGTTACCTTACATTAAAGTCACCCAAAGCTCGGATCCTATTGAATGGACAACCTACCGTTGTTATTAAAAATGGAGAAATCCTTGAACGGGCAATGGCTGATATCCGATTAACCATGGAAGATCTTCGAATGCTGCTACGTGAAGAAAACATTTTCTCCACTCAAGATGTAGACTATGCCGTATTAGAGCCAAATGGACAATTGTCTGTTTTGAAGAAAATGGAGAAACAGAATGTAACCAATAAAGATTTAAATGTAACTACGATTACACCACTATATATCCCTACAGAAATCATTCTGGAAGGCAAAGTGGTTGGTGAAAATTTAACAAACCTAAATTTAACAAGCAGCTGGTTGGAAAAACAATTGAATCAGGCTGGAGTAAGAATACAAGATGTTTTTTATGCAGAGATTCAAAGTGATGGAAATTTATTTATCGATAAAAAGAGTTAAGATAATTTTTATGGTATAATACTTTATATTACCAGATTTTATGACCTGGTAATAAAAGTCACAGAAAAGTCACATACATTTTTTGAATATCGTGTTAACATTCAAAAGAGTATTATCATTATTTTTTGAAAAGGGGTATTAAGTTGAATTTTCCACAACTAAAAATCGGACATATGATGCCGAAAGTTCCTATCATTCAAGGCGGAATGGGGATTGGAATTTCATTGAGTGGACTAGCTTCTGCAGTAGCAAATGCAGGTGGAATTGGCATCATTTCTGGTACTGGAATTTCAGTTGATGAAATGCGCGACCATATTAGACGTGCAAAGGCTCTTGTTAAGGACGCTGGGTATATTGGTGTTAACGTCCTATTTGCTATGAATGATTTTGCTGAAAAAATGAAAGCTGCCATAGAAGAAAAAGTTGATTTTATCATTTCCGGTGCGGGAATTTCACGAGATATGTATGCTTGGGGAAGAGAAGCTGGGGTTCCGGTCCTTTCCATTGTTTCTTCAGGAAAACTTGCAAGAATTTCTGAACGACTTGGGGCTGCTGCCGTTGTGGTTGAAGGCTTTGAAGCTGGCGGACACCTTGGTACTGACCGTCCAATGTTTGACATTCTTCCTGAAGTAGTAGAGGCCGTTTCGATTCCGGTTATTGCTGCAGGCGGTATTTTGACAGGCGCGGATATTAAGAAAGCTCTTGATATGGGTGCTTCCGGTGTGCAAATGGGTACACGTTTTGTTGCTTCTGTTGAATGTGATGCACCGATGTCTTTCAAGCAACGATACGTTGATGCTTGTGAAGAGGATATCGTTCTAGTTAAAACAACAGTCGGTTACCAAGGGCGTGCCTTAATCAATCAGTTTACTGATGCGATTAGCGACAATAAAAAGGTGAGAGTTAAAAAATGCACTGATTGTCTAAAAAGCTGTTCCTACCGTTTCTGCACTCGTGATTCATTGATTACATCAATGGAAGGGGACGTGGAAAACGGACTAGTTTTCGCAGGTGCTAGAGTAACCGAAATCCATGACATTCTCCCTGTACAAACTATCATCGATAATTTAACAGCAGAGTATGATGAAGCACTCCAGCTTTCTTAAAATAATTACTTTTCTAACATAAACAACCGCTCAAGATTAGCGGTTGTTTTTTCATGTTCAAAAATTGATATGAAAAATATTTTCACTCATTCCATCCAGGGTATATACCCTTTCCGTAAAGTGTATTTCTTCATCGGTCATTAATAAAACCGTTGAACTTCTCGTTCCGTAGCCGTCACTTTTTATAAACATCGGGGAAAGAACTCTTTCCCATTCTAAAGAAACACCTGTTTTTGGGAGTGCATCGTCAGGAGCAGGATTTGCGTTTTGAAGTATTGTGAAAAGCTGCTCTTCTAGATCGTTTCTGTTCCCCTTTACAATTTTTTCCAAACCTTCCTTACCTCTTTTTACCTTGGGCCATTCAGTGTTTAGAAGATGATTGCTGACTCCGTAGATGCCTGAATCAATCCGCTTCAATTCATTTCCTATATTTGAATAGTAATATAGGTCTTTAGCATCCCCTGCTAAAAGGTTGTAGCCTGGATACAAATCTCGATGATTGGCCACTTTTTCCATATATGTCTTAGGATGCAATGAGTTTTTTAAAAAATCACCGACTAACTCTCCGCGCGATCGTTTCCCATCTGTTAATTCTTTCGGGTCACGGTAATTGGTTAACGCGGCAAAGCTTCCCTCTTTTGTTACGCCCATCCACGTTCCCATTTGTTTTAAGTCACGGCCCGCGAGAATCTGCGGATGATCCTCCCAAAAATGAGCGGGAGCGGTAGGTCTTTCATAAAACTCATCACGATTAGCAGCAATGATTAGTTTGTATTTTGGATGGACTCGATAGGCAAATAGAATTAAACACACTGTTAATCACATCTTTCAAAAAATTTTTAATATATATTCTGATGGAATTATTCCGCTTACATAATCATCAAACACTAAAGGAAAGATAAGCCTATATTAACAAAAAAATTTCTTCCTTCCTAACAATTAAATCCAAGAAGCAGTAATCGGAGGTGTTAATGTGGCTAAAAAAGAGGAATATAGCAATTTTTCAAATGTCGAAAAGCAAAAGAACTTTTTAACTGCTGAAGAATTCCCAGAAGGACCTTATGGATCACCAGTAGGCCAAGATGAACCTGTTGAAAACAAAAATACACCGTGGCAAGAAGGTCAGCAATTTTACAGCAACTTCACTTACGAAAACCGAAACTTGCACCAAGACCTGCCAAGACAGTATCCTGGTGCACACCCCACCCATTCAGAAAAGAATAAAAACGAAGAGTAATACGAGTTTTCGATTTCATTTTTCCTCCTATTTCAATCACTCCGCCAACTCTCTGGAGTGACCGGGGGAGCTCTCTTTTTTCCTTTTTGGTCACTCCAATTCTCTGGAGTGACCG
This sequence comes from Bacillus sp. 1NLA3E, assembly GCF_000242895.2. Lineage (NCBI taxonomy): Bacteria > Bacillati > Bacillota > Bacilli > Caryophanales > Bacillaceae > Bacillus > Bacillus sp. 1NLA3E. Next base: position 1,810,252 of record NC_021171.1, on the reverse strand, counting down.
AAGTAGCTCTCTTTTTTCTTTTTTGGTCACTCCAATTCTCTGGAGTGACCGAAGTAGCTCTCTTTTTTTCTTTTTGGTCACTCCAATCCTCTGGAGTGACCGAAGTAGCTCTCTTTTCCCCTTTTTGGTCACTCCAATTCTCTGGAGTGACCGAAGAAGCTCTCTTTTTTTCTTTTTGGTCACTCCAATCCTCTGGAGTGACCGAAGAAGCTCTCTTTTTCCCTTTTTGGTCACTCCAATTCTTTGGAGTGACCGAAGAAGCTCTCTTTTTCTTTTTTTGGTCACCCCGTTGCTTCTCTTCCCTCCAAAAAAAAAGAGACTATTGCTTAATCATCGCAAAAGTCTCGATACCTTACTACCAGTAATCCTCCCTAACATTCATCGATATTGCCCATTAAAGAAAAGCAGTGGTTCATGTTCTTCAAGATGAATGTCTATCACCTTGCCAATAAAAAGAGTGTGATCACCTTCGATATGCTCATTCACAACTTCACAAGTTATTTGTGCCAAAGCCCCTGGTAACACAGGAAAACCGTTTAAAGTATTAAAGGTTACCTCTCTTTTATCTCTCATTTGTCCAGCAAAGATCATCGATAATTCTTTCTGATCTTCAAACAAAATATTCACTGCGTACTTCTTGCTCATTTTAATTTTTTCAAGCATATGAGCTCTCTCACCAATTGAAATAGCAACCAACCTTGGATTAAGCGAGACAGACATGAACGCATTTACGGTCATGCCAAACACAGCTCCATCCACTTCTGTCGTAATAACCGTCACTCCTGTTGCAAATTTCCCCATTGCCGTTCTGAACATTCGATCATCCATCGTATAACTTCCCCCTAGTTGTGTTCCCTAGTGGATGAATATGCAGAAAATAAACTTTCTATACTTACCATTTGAATATATGAAATAAAATAATAGAACAAAAAGCAGTCTCCTATTATTATCAAGGAAACTGCTTTTGTTTTTTTCTAGTATTAATTATTGATGTTTACAAACATATCATCAACTGCAGGTGATTTCTTGATAAGACCAGATTTTTTAAGCCAATTAGCGGTTTCCTGCCATGACTTTTCCGTTTGACTGCCAAAACCTGCCTCCGACTCCATTTTTGGTAATAAGACCTTGATACTTTCTTTCTCTACCTTTTCGTCAAGCGGATAATTTGCTTCATCCTGATTTTTAAGCAAGATCTGCAGAGCTTCATCAGGGTTATTCTTCATAAATTCATACCCTTTTGTTGCAGCACGCCAGAAAGCTTTAATGGAATCCTGATCTTTTTTCCAAGTCTGATCACCTGTAACCGCCACTAATTCATAATAGTTCGGAACACCGTAATCAGTTGGGTTAAAATAACGAACATTATACCCTTTGTCTTTTAAAACCGGCACTTCATGATTAATATAGGCACCGATTACTGCATCTGATTTTTTGCTAGCAACTGAAGACACTAAATCAAAGCCGACATCAACTAGTTTCACTTTACTTGAATCCCCGCCATCTTTTTCAACCATTGTCTTCAATAGCGCCTCATTTAACGGAATCCCTGGATATCCAACCGTTTTTCCTTCCAAGTCCTTTGGTGATTTAATTGGCTGCTCATCTAAAAAGACAACATGATTAAGCGGAGAACGGACGATAGCTCCAATCGATTTAACTGGCACATTTTCATTGGCACGAGCCATGATCACATCAGGTTGATAATAAAACCCAACGTCAATTTTACCAGCTGCAGCTAGATTAAGAGGATCAGTGGGATTGGCTGGATACTTGATATGAACATTGACCCCTTCCTCTTTAAAATAACCCTTTTCTTGTGCAACATATAAAAAACTATGTACGGCATTAGGATACCAATCTAACATCACATTAACATCAGCCAACTTCTTTTCCTTATTATTTCCTTTTTCTTCCGCTCCATTTTGTTTTGTTGCTCCACAAGCTGCCATCATAAGTACCAACATTAAGCAAACGCTTGATGCGATCCATTTTTTCATTGTGATTTCCTCCATTTAAATGCTCTTTTTTCAAATACACTTACTAGTAAAAATAAAACAATTCCAAGACCTGAGAGAAGGACGATTGGAGCAAACACTCCCGCTCCATCAAACTGTGTCATCATCCTTCTGCTAAAATAACCTAAACCTGCTTGCGCCCCTAGCCATTCCCCAATTGCTGCTCCAATGACACTTAATGGAAAGGCTACTTTCAAACCTGAATAAAAGAATGGTAGGGCAGACGGAACATCTAATTTTAGAAAGAGATCCTTTTTCTTCGCTCCCATCGTCAGCATTAATTCTTTTAAATCTCTACTGCTTGAACGCAAACCATCAAACGTATTCACCGTAATCGGGAAAAAGGTAATTAAAATTGTCACGACTACCTTGCTCCAAATCGAATATCCAAACCACAAGACGAAAATCGGTGCAAGGGCGATAGTCGGGATCGTTTGGGACACGATAATGATTGGATAAAGTGCTCTTTCTGCTATTTTGCTAGAATGCATCCAAACCGCCAGCCCCACACCCAATATGATCGAGATGGCAAGTCCGATTAAAATAATCAAAAAAGTGGCAGGAAGATGCTTTAAGAATAAGGTCTCTTTCAACTCCCACAGCTTAAGTGTAATACCCGTCGGTGCCGGTATGATAAATGGCATATTAACCCAACGCGCACCGACCTCCCAAATGGTTAATAAACACAGCACCAGCATGGATGATGGAAAATAATCCTTCCACTTCTTCATCGTTCCACCTTCATTCGAAGCTGATCAATTAAATGTTCTTTTAGAATCATCACTTCTGGGTTATTAAGGTCCCTCATTACCCTTGGCCGCCTTAACGGAACCTTCACCTCTTGTAGCTTGGTAACAGGATTATTAGTAAAAACAAAGATTCGGTCTGACAAAAATAAGGCTTCGTCGACATCATGAGTGACAAACAAAACCGTTTTTTTCCGTTTCTCCCATTGCATGAGCAACCATTCCTGCATCGATAGTCGAGTGATTGCATCAAGAGCGCTGAACGGTTCGTCTAACAGTAAGACATTGGACCCACTTAAAATCGTTCGTAAGAAGGAAACTCTCTGTTTCATTCCTCCTGATAAATCACTAGGGTATTGGTGCTCGACTCCCCTTAACCCGAATTCTTCCAAAAGCTCGAGCACTTTCTGATGGGCCACTTCTTTTTTCATACCTTTTAACTCAAGTGGCAAAGCGGCATTCTCGATAATTGTTCTCCATGGCATAAGTAAGTCCTGCTGTGGCATGTACCCAACATGACCTAGTCGCGATTCATGGGCTGTTCCATTAATCAATATTTCACCATTACTTGGTTGTTCAAGACCGGTAATTAATCGAAACAGAGTACTTTTCCCAGAGCCACTTGGTCCAATAATACTAACAAATTCCCGTTCAAACACTTGAAGGTTAAATTCCTTCAAAATAGAAGCTGCCGCCCCCTTGTTTTTATAAAAAAATGAAACATTTTCGAACTCAACCGTTACTTTACTCATCTGTCGGCCACATTTCTTCATTTAAAGCCATATCCCAAAACATATATTCATAACGAGTGGTGTTAAGAAATATTTCTTCTAATTTCTGTAGTTCAGCTTCATGCTTTCCTAAGGTCAGCTCATTGAACAAATCAATACACCACTGGGCAAGCTCTCCAAATTCTTCTGAACCGTACATTTTAATCCATTCCCCATATAAATCGTGGTCGGTCGCGCCTGGCATCAAACTTAATTCTTTCCCGATCTCCCAATAACTCCACATACACGGTAGCAAAGCAGAAACAAGCTCAGCAAGAGTCCCGTTTTGCGCGATGTGAAGCATATAATGTGTATAGGCTAAAGTGATTGGGGAAGGCTTTGCTCGTTCAAGTTCTTCCTGACTGATTTGAAATTTTTCAGCATATTTTCTGTGTAAAGACATTTCTTCGTTTAGGGTTGAATCTAGTAATCTAGCAAATTTCCCCATTGTTTCGATGTCCGTTGCCTTTACAGCTCCTAAGGCAAATAATTTTGCATAATCGATTAAGTATAGATAGTCTTGTATCATATAAAATCGAAATTTCTTTGGATCAAGCGATCCGGCTCCCATTCCTTGCACGAAGGGATGAGCATGATTTTTCCTCCATATTGGCTGTGTTTTTTCGTAAATCCTCTCACTAAATAGCACCTGATGTCACTCCTTCTGTATGGCACCATTGATATATAAACTTGACCATGACTTTCGTAAATTCTAGTAATTGATCTATAGTAACCTGTTCATTAATAGAATGGGCATTATGCAGATCACCTGGTCCGTAAATGGCGGATGGAATTCCTGTATTTCCAAGCCACCCTCCATCAGTAACTGTCGGTGAAACATCGATAATTGGGCTTCTGTCAGTAACATGTCGATGTGATTGAGAAAGGATCTGAACTCCTGGATGGGTTGGATCAACTTCAAGTGATGGGAAAATTTCACCACGGTCCACAATCATAGACGTTCCACCCCACTCAAACACTGGCAAGTTTTCTCTTAACCATGGATCCCCCTTCGCGACATTGATGATGTGGTCCTCAATCTCCTTGGCAACCTGTTCAAAGCCTTCATTCGGATAATAATGGACGGTAATCCACAGTCGGCATTCGTCCGCAATAAAGGCCGCATGTCTTCCACCCTCAATAACAGCAGGATTAATCGTATTGGTTCCAGGTAAGTAACCCGGATAACTTTTCGTTATTGCCCAATGGCGTTCCAAATCCTGAAGTCCTTGGATTACTTTCACCATTTTTTCAATGGCGCTCGCTGCAAATAATCCACCGCCGGAATGAATCATGTTTCTTCTTGTAGCATCATGATGGGTTTGATTGCTTTTAATCGTAATCCAACCGGTAATGACTCCACCTTGCCCTTGAATATGTAAGTCACTGGTATCGACGACTACGGCAAAATCAGCTGTATAACCACGTTTACAACACTGCAGAGTTCCTGCTTCTCCAACTTCTTCACCGATAACCGACTGAAATAGTAAATTCCCAGGCAACTCAACTCCGAATTCACGAAGCAATTTAATCGCAAATAAAGCCCCAGCAAGTCCTCCCTTCATGTCTGCTGCACCACGACCTATAACAACATCGTCTTTTACTATCGCGGTAAAAGGATCCCCTTCCCATTTTTCATCCTCACTGACTTCTGCCACATCGATATGTCCATTTATTATCAAGCTTTTGTAATGGGCTGAATCCGTCCCTGTAAGCAATCCAACAACATTGGGATCATTAGGATAAAGATCCCACATATCAATTTCAAATCCTAATTCCTTTAAATAGTCAGCCACAAACATTTGGGCATCCTTTGTATTTCTGGCTGGAGGTGCTGGTGTTTTAAAGGAAATTAATTTCTCCAATAAACCAATTAACTCATCGCTCCGCTCTTCGACCTGTTCAATGATTGTTTGAAGATCATTCACCTTTACATCTCCTTTTATTAAAGGCTCTGTTAATCTAGAATGTTGATTTCCGTTCCAGGCGCTTCGCGAACCTTAGGGGCGGGCGGTGAGCCTCCTCGGCGCTAAAGCGCCTGCGGGGTCTTACCTGTCCCGCTACTCCCGCAGGAGTCTCACGCCTTCCACTCCAATCAACATTTCGCAAAAAATCAACATTAAGCTTTAACACAGCCTTATTAAAATAAATTTCTAGTTTTTCAACTCAGTGTTTGCAGCATTAATAACTTTCGCTGTTGCCGGATTTCTCAAGAAAATTTTCAAAAGGGTATACCCGATCAAAGCCCCAGCGATTGAGCTAAAAATAAACGCGGGGATAAAGCCAAACAGACTGGCCTCTTTTCCGAGTAAAAGGGTCGCAACCGGATAGCAGACCATTGCCCCAATGATACCTGTACCGATCACTTCACCAACAAAAGCCATCACTATCTTGTTTGTCTTTTTAAATAAAAACGCTGCCAAAAATGCCCCTATCATACTTCCCGGAAAAGCAAAAATAGACCCTGTTCCCATTAAGTTTCTTAAAATAGAAACGCATAGTGCTTGAGCTACAGCGTAATATGGGCCTAGTAAAACCGCGGACAAAACATTCATAAAATGTTGGATTGGAAACACTTTGGTAAAGCCAATCGGGATAAAAAACACATTGCTAGTTAGTGTTCCAATTGCAATCATCATCGCTGTCATTGTTAATTTTTGTGTCTTTCTCAAAAAAAAACCTCCCCATATTGTCACACTGGGAGGTAGAAAAAAGCACTATTTTTGGAGTCAAAAAAAGCAGACTCCAGCAATAGGAATCTGCGCATGTATTCATAATTGGATACACTTCCCTACGCTGGTATTAACCAGATCAAGTAAAAGGGTCAAAGACTTTTGGATCTTTATCTCAGCCGGCCATTACCCGGCACCCCCAGTGTGGAAATATTTAATTAGTTATTACAATAACACAATTTTCACATCTTTCAAGCATTATCTCTTTAGCATCAATATTTTAAAATTCAAGTTTCAAAATACAAAGGGATTTTGGACATCAACCAGTATTCCGTAACCCCGCTGCAATCCCACTTATGGTTAGCAAAACTTCCGTTAACAGCCCCTCATCGATCTCGTCAGCTTTCCTAAGCTCTTTGATCAATTCCACCTGCAAAAAGTTTAACGGGTCCACATACGGATTTCTGCGGTACACGGATTCTTGAATGTTCGGTGTATGATCGAGTAGCTCTTTATCACCTGTTATTCTAAGGAGTATGGCTTTTGTCTTGTTATATTCTTCTACAATATTATTGAAAATGCGTTCTACAATCGTTTTATCTTCAACAAGTGAAGTATATTCTTTAGCGGTGGGAATGTCTGCCTTCATGAGAGCCATTTGCAAATTATCAATCGTCGAGCGAAAAAACGGCCATCCTTCATACATTTGCTGCAGCAACTGAAGATTTGAGCTATCTTTAGCAACAAAACTTTCTAACCCTGTACCTGCTGCATACCAAGCAGGAAATAACTGGCGGCTTTGAGTCCAAGCAAATACCCAAGGAATCGCCCGCAAATCTTCAAATTTACCACCATTTTTGCGACTCATTGGACGCGAACCAATGTTTAGATCCTTTAGCTCGTTTAAAGGAGTGGCTTGTGTAAAATAAGTCAAGAAATCCGGGTCCTCAAACACAAGCGACTGATATTTTCGTAACGAAAAGTCTGATATATCTTCAATCGCTCCAACCCAGCGTTCATCGCGCGAATGCCCTTGCTCCGATTCTTTTGAAATATGAGCCGACGCTAGCAACAAGGTGGATGTTGCCTGTTCTAAACTGCGGTAAGCAATTTCTTCAACCAGATAACGAGAAGACAATACTTCCCCTTGCTCGGTTATTTTCACGCCATCCCCAAGGGTTTCACCTGGCTGAGAAAAAATACTTCTGCTAAGTGGACCACCCCCACGACCTAATGAACCACCGCGGCCATGGAAAAATTTCAACCCTATTTTATACTTTTTCGCCGTTTCATGGATCTCTAATTGTGCTTTATACAGCTTCCAGTTCGCCGTTAAGGTACCGCCGTCTTTACTTCCATCAGAATATCCAAGCATGATTTCCTGCTGATCCCCCATTTTGTGGAGGTGCTCTCGGTAGACTGGCATTTGAAACAATGTTTCCATGATTTTTGGTCCTGCAATTAAATCATCAATCGTTTCAAGTAGTGGGGCTACATTTAAATTACTTTCGGATGTTCCGTCAGCATGGAGGCGATTAATCCCTGCTTCTTTTGCTAAAACCAAAACCTCAAGACAATCACTTACAGATTGAGTCATGCTGATCAAATAAACAGAGATAGAACGTTTTCCAAATTCCCGATGAGCATCTTTAATCATTTTGAAGACGTTGATAATTTCTTGAGTTTCTTTTGAATAATCCTCATCAATGAGTAACAGTGGTCTTGGGTCCATTAAAATGTTTTGTAATGTATCCACTTTCTCTTGTTCATTAAGTTGTTGATAGGCTTCAGTAATCCCAACCTTCTTTAGGATTTCCGCTATCGCCACTTCATGTTCGCCGCTGTGATTTCTTATATCGAGGGTAGCCAAATGGAAGCCGAATAATTGAACTTGTCTGATTAACTTTTGAAGAAGCTTTAATTCATGGCCACTTGGGTAATGCTGATATATGCTGTCGCGAATCATGAATAAATCTTCTAATAATTCCGTATCAGTCTGATAGCCGTTCTCTGAGTTCCCTACTTGTTTAAGACGTTCAATGATGATGGCAAATTTACGGCGATACAACTCGGCTTCAATTGGCCACTTTTTATCATCAGTTAAATACTTGTCTTCTTCTGTTTGCACAGAACGTAGGAGGTCTTCACTAATATTTACTCTTACCGCAGAATGACTAAACCGTTTCATAAGTTCTACGAGTACTTTTTTATATTTTTTCAAGACAAGCCTACGTTGTTTATGTAAAGTTTCCCAAGTTACTTCTGGAGTTACATTCGGATTACCGTCGCGGTCCCCACCAATCCATGAACCAAAGCGAAGAAAATTTGGAATATCCCAGCTATAATTTTGATAATTCTCCTTCAGACTATCCTCAACCTCCTGATGAATATCTGGTAGGACATCAAAAAGGGTTTGATCAAAGTAATACAAGCCGTTTCTCACTTCATCTAATACTGTTGGCTTGTGGTGCCGCAATTCATCTGTTTGCCATAACACCGTCACTTCATTAAATAAGCTTTCTTGAAGCTTTTTCTGTTCCTTTTTGGTAAGGAATGGCGTATCAAGATTGATTAATAGATCAGCGATCCGCTTTTGAATTTCAAGAATCGAACGTTTCGTTGCTTCCGTTGGATGAGCCGTAATGATTAACTCAAGTGATAAAGAATCTAGCACCTTTTGAATCGCATCTGGGGAAACATCGTTTTCTTTAAAAGTAAGAATGGCGCTTTCAATTGAGCCTGGTTGAATACTATTTTCTTCTTGGAGGAGATATTCCCTTCTCCGCCGAATTCGGTGATTTTGTTCAGCAGCATTAATGAGGTGAAAATAAACAGAAAAAGCCCGAATTACTTGTTTGCGCATTGGAGTGTGAAGCTCTGAAATTTCTTTTTTTAGGGCAGCGTATGTTTCTGTTTCGAAGTGATCACGGAGATTTTTACACATCATTCTAATTACTTCAACTTTATTTAAGAGGTCTGTCCCACCATGAAAAACTAAGATTTCGCCAAGTATATTACCAAGATATTTTACATCTCGACGTAAGGCAAGATTGCTGTCATTTAATTTCAATTCTGTTGTCACGGTCTCTTCCTCCTTAATAGAATTATTATGTGAATTTTTTTAAATATTAATATAACACAGATTTTAGGGAATTGAACGATTTTAGAAAAAGAATAAGATGGAAACCTTTTCACAATCGAGGGATTTTTAGCATGAAATGAAAGGTAATGGGGAATTTCTAAATATACATGGTGATGAAAGGAAATTGATGATGAGAACATTCCGAAGGTTGAAGAAACTTAATATACAAAAACAATCTAATCAAAGTTATCAGCAAGAAACCCAGGTTGATAATGGTGAGCAGCTTACAGGATTCTTTGATGAGGATCTTCAAAAGATAAAAGAAACCTTTGTAAAAAGCACTGATGTCATTGTTAGGGAGTTTAAAGTACGGACAGAAAAAAGCATCAAGGCTGTCATCATTTATACAGATGGTTTAGCGGATACAACCGCCATTCAAAATTTTATTTTGGAATCCCTGATGAATGATGCCAGTCATCCTAACCTAAAGAATGAATTACTCCATCATCACTCCCTTTTCGATTGGGTAAAAAATAGTCTCTTAACCATCGGTGACATTAGGGAAGTCAATAATTTTACAGACCTATACACTTCTGTATTGTCTGGAAACACTGTCATTTTATTGGATGGTTACAGTGGAGCGATATCGGCTTCAACTGGCGGATGGGAAGATCGTGGTGTATCAGAAACAGCATCACAAACGGTTGTGCGTGGACCGCGGGAAAGCTTTTCTGAAAATATCCGAACTAACACCGCTTTAATCCGTCGAAAAATCAAAGATTCCAATCTTTTATGTGAACAAAAACAGATTGGTCGGATAACAAAAACCAATATTGCCGTTATGTACATTAAAGGAATCGTAACCGATTCAGTTGTGGAGGAAGTTCACCAACGCTTAGATAGAATTGATATAGACGGGATTTTGGAAAGCGGGTATATTGAAGAATTAATCCAAGACGATACCTTTTCCCCTTTTCCAACCATATCTAATACGGAACGACCGGATGTGGTGGCTGGTAACCTCTTAGAAGGTCGGGTTGCCATTATTGTGGATGGCACCCCTTTTGTCCTTTTAGTTCCTGCCCTGTTTATCCAAAGCTTTCAAGTCGCAGAAGATTATTATCAGCGTGCAGATGTAGCCACTCTGCTTAGAATGCTGAGGATTATTTGTTTTTTAATTGCCTTGGTTGGTCCTTCGTTTTATATAGCTGTTACAACGTACCATCAGGAAATGCTACCGACACCACTGTTAATTAGTTTAGCGGCGCAACGAGAGGGAGTTCCTTTTCCTGCTTTCGTAGAGGCAGTCATGATGGAAATAACATTTGAAATTCTGCGTGAAGCTGGGATTCGAATGCCCCGGGCTGTGGGACAGGCCGTTTCGATTGTAGGAGCACTGGTCCTTGGTCAAGCAGCCGTTGAGGCGGGTATTGTTTCTGCCTCCATGGTTATTGTAGTATCCATTACGGCCATCGCTAATTTTGTGTTTCCTGCTTATAATATGGCCATTGCAGTAAGGATCCTCCGATTCGGCATGATGATGTTTGCCGCTACCTTTGGTCTGTATGGAATTACAATTGCATTATTGGCTCTATTGCTTCATTTGAATAGTCTACGGTCGTTTGGTATTCCATTCATGGCTCCTTTTGGACCTTTTATATTGGAAGATCAAAAGGATACCATTTTTCGGTTCCCTCAATGGGCCTTATTTTCACGCCCGAGGTTAATTAATCAAAATAACGTGAAGCGCGAAAACAATGCACCTCCAACTAAACCAGCACCAAGAAAATAACTTCATTGAAAAAGGATGAACTCAATGAAAAAGGTATTATTATTTTTCTTTATTTTTATTCCTTGCCTGTTCATGACATCTGGATGTTGGAACCGGCGAGAATTAAACGAATTAGCTCTAGTTGTGGCGTTGGCAATCGACAAATCAGGAGATAAATACCAATTATCTGCGCAAGTGGTTGATCCAGGTGAGGTTGCTTCAAAAAAAGGAGGTGGAGGTAGAACTCCAGTTACAACTTATACAGATGCAGGTGATAATATATTTGAAACGATCAGAAGAATGACGACTGAAGCGCCGCGAAAGTTGTATTTTTCTCATCTTCAAATGCTCGTTATCAGTGAGGACATTGCCAAGGAAGGCATAAGTGAATCGTTAGAGATATTTGCTAGGGACCCCGAATTTCGCAAAGATTTTTATATTGTAATAGCTAAGGATACAAAAGGTAAAGATGTTCTTGAAAATCTGACTACTATCGAAAAAATCCCAGCCAATAAAATGCATTCCTCCCTTGAAGCATCCGAAAAATCATGGGCACCAACCGTTGCTGTTCAGTTGGATGAATTATTAGCTGATCTTACCAGTCCAGGAAAACAAGCTGTCCTAACCGGAATCTCTATTAAAGGGAATAAAGCTAAAGGTGAATCAAAGGAAAACGTGGAAAGAATCCAACCTTTTGCTCGTTTACAATATAAAAATATTGCTGTTTTCAAAAAGGATCAAATGATTGGCTGGTTGAACGAAGTAGAAAGTAAGGGTTATAACTATATAACAGATAATGTAAAAAATACTGTCGGTGATATACCGTGTCCGAAAAAAGGAGAGTTAGTTGTAGAAACTGTCCGTTCAAAGTCCAAAGTAACAGGAAAAGTAGTGAACGGGGAACCAAAGATCGATATCCAAATATCAGGAGAATGTAATGTTGGTGAAGTGTACTGTGATGTTGATTTAACAAAACCTGAAACAATAAAACAATTGGAGAAATCTGTTAACAAGGTGAATACAGCCATTCTCACCAAATCGGTAAAAAAGGCAAAAGAATTAGGAGTAGATATTTATGGTTTTGGTGATGTTATTCATCGCGCCAACCCTCAAGCTTGGAAATTATTAGAAAAGGATTGGAGTCAGCATTTTGTAGACATGCCTATTACAATCCATTCAGATTTTAAAATAAGACGGACTGGTGTCACAAATCAATCCTACATTAAAGAAGTAAAAGGGGAATAAATCTGTGGTCGCTGCTGTGGGTGTCATCATCGCATGTATTTTGATCGCCTTAATGGAATTACCCAAACTTGTTAAAGAAAAATTACTAAAAGAAATCTCTGTATTTAGTTTATTCCTCTTAATGGGGGCCATTTTAAGTATTCTATTAGCTTTAGGGGTTGAATTACCCAATCCAATCGACTGGCTCATGATGATTTTTGTGCCCATTGGAAATTTGGTTGATAGACTTTTAATGTAAGGCTGTGTTAAAGCTCAATGTTGATTTTTTACACAATGTTGATTGGAGTGGAAGGCGCGAAGACTCCTGCGGGAGCAGCGGGACAGGTGAGACCCCGCAGGAGTCTTTGCGCCGAGGAGGCTCACCGCCCGCCCCAAGGTCCGCGAAGCGCCTGGAGCGGAAATCAACATTCTAGTTTATCAGAGCCTATTGTAAAAAAGAGGGGGATCAAGAATGCCAACAAAGGAAAAAATATCCAATAACCAATTTTTAATTTTAATCATCCTGTTTACTATTGGTACCTCTTCCTTGATTGCTCCCCCTTTATTAGTAGGAGCAGCAAAACAGGATGCATGGCTTTCTAGCATTATCGGAATGGGATGTGGATTACTATTCGGAAAACTATATGGGATGTTAGCGCTTCGGTATCCTAACTTGACTTTGGCAGAATACAGTGAAAAAATATTGGGCAAATGGATTGGAAAAACTGTTTCTTTCCTCTTTTTTTTGTACTACTTAATCCTTACTGCAGGTTTGCTTCGAATAATTGGGGACCTGTTGACCACTCATATTTTGACTGAAACACCTATACAGGCCATTGAGATTTTATTTCTGCTAACAGTCATTATGGGGGTACGTTTAGGAATTGAAACGATCGCTCGAACTTCTGAAATGCTCTTACCTTATGTTCTAATATTCTTTGTATTATTAGTATTATTTTTAATGCCTCAAATTGAAGTTGAAAATATTTCTCCTTTTCTTGAGAATGGGATGAACCCGGTCCTAAGAGGAACCTTTCGAACATTGGGTGTTCCCTTTTTAGATCTTGTCGTTTTTCTAATGATTGCACCCTCGGTTGTAGCCCCAAAAAGGGTTGAAAAAACAATGCTTATTGGAGTTTTAGTAGGTGGGTTTATTTTATTGCTAATTACTCTCCTATCCATTTTAGTTCTTGGATCAGATTTAACATCACGGTTAAATTATCCAACCTTTGTTTTAGCTGAAAAAATAGACATTGGTAATTTTATCCAGAGGATTGAAATCCTTTCTGGTGCAATGATGTTTATCTCCCTATTCATAAAAATCTCTATTTGCTTCTATTCGTTGGTTTTGAGTATTGCCCAACCGATTCAGTTGAAAAATGATAAAATATTAACCTTTCCATTAGGTATACTGGTGATTACTATGTCGATCAGCTTTTTTCCTAATATTGTTTACTTTTATTTTTTCCTTTCAAAAGCATGGACTCCCATTACCATAATTTATGGATTAATTTTACCTCTTCTGTTACTTGTTGTGGATACAATAAAGTCAAAGTTAGTCAAAATGAAATCTAAACCCCTTTAGGAAGTAGGTCGATTTCCATCGGTACTGAAAAAATTAGTGCCAAACAATTGTTTTGTTTAATGTTTTTGTTTGAATTAGGGAGCGCGATTGTGGTTGGGATCGGGATGCAAGCTAAACAGGACGCATGGTTAGCCGTTCTAATTGGTATGTTGAACGGAATACCTTTGTTCCTAATATATGTGTACCTGTTTTATCAATTCCAAGGTCTCTCCTTAACAAGTTACTTACCTAAAATCCTTGGTAAAGCAATTGGGCTCCCCCTATCATATATCTATATATTATATTTCCTCTATATTTCATCAAGGGTGTTACGTGATTTTGGAGACTTGTTAATCACCTCAACTTTAGACCTAACACCTCTATATGTTGTCAATGGTCTCATGATAGCCTTAGTTGCCTATGGAGTTTATAGTGGGATTGAAGTTATCGGAAAAACGGCTGAAATGGTCTTTATTTTAATGGTGACCCTAGGTTTCCTAACGTATTTTTTTACTCTAATTTCAGGGTTGGTAAAATTAGAAAATTTATCTCCAATTTTAGAAAATGGCTGGAAGCCGATCTTATCAACTGTATACAAACAAACGTATACATTTCCATTTGGTGAAATGATTGTCTTTACCATGTTCCTTCCCTATTTGAATAAGCCGCACCTTGGAAAAAAAGCGGGAATTTATGCCATTTTCTCCACTGGAATGATCTTAAGTCTGACCATCGCTATCGAGATATCTATATTAGGCGTACTAGGTGTTTCCGAATCCCAATTTCCCTTACTGGAGACGATTACAAAAGTAAATATAGCAAATTTCATACAAAGGGTAGATGTGATAGTGGTCGCAACCTTAATTTTTGGTGTGTTTATTAAAATTATGGTTTTTTTCTATGCTGGTCTTGCTGGAATAGTAGACATTTTCCATATATCTAAAAATAAACATAGAATTTTTTGTATATTGTTATTGAGCATATTTATTTTAGTTTACTCAATTAAAATGGCAAGCAGTTTTACCGAACATATTGAAGTCGGACTAAAATGGGTTCCTCTTTATTTACATTTACCTTTACAAACGGGGGTCCCTGGATTATTGTTTGTAATTACATTGATTCGGAAGAGCTTGACTAAAAATAAACTGGGTGCAAATGAAGCTGGGCGAGTCTAACTTAGAAAAAATTATCCACAATGGTGAAATCTAAAGTATCCTATAAAATAAGATTACTCCATCATTTAAATGGAGTAATCTTGGGGGATAAAGACCTTTAATTGTTTCGGTTTAATATATACTTTATCCTTTGTTTTTAAGTTTAACGTTCGATAACGATCCTTCGAAATTTCCGCTTCGAGGAACTCATCTGCATCCGTTCTTTTAAGCTCAATCCGAACAACAGGCCCGACTACATGAAGATGGACAATCGTGGCTTCGACTGCTTCTTTTGAGGAATCTTCACGCTCAATATGAATATCGTGAGGTCTAACAAACCCAAGTGCGTGTGTGTTCACAGTTTCTGAGAACTCCGGGGTATCAATTTCAAAGTAACCATCACTTAATGTCCCTTGATGCAAACGCCCTGGAAAGATGTTCACGTTCCCAAGAAAATCGTAAACAAACGGATTGTTTGGATGATCATACACTTCTTCAGGGGTTCCAACTTGTTCAATCTTTCCTTCATTCATGACAACAATCCTGTCAGCAACATCTAATGCTTCCTCTTGATCATGGGTGACAAAAATACTCGTGATTTGATAATCATCATGAAGTTTCCGTAACCATCTGCGGAGATCTTTTCTTACCTTGGCATCTAATGCCCCAAATGGCTCGTCTAATAATAGCACTTTGGGTTTTACCGCCAATGCTCTGGCAAGGGCGACCCGTTGTCGTTGACCCCCGGAAAGCTGGGATGGAAAACGATCAGCAAAGGCTTCCAATTTAACCAACTGAAGAAGCTCTTCCACCTTTTCCTTTATTTCATTTTTTGTTGGCCGTTCCTTCCTAGGGCGAACCTTCAAACCGTAGGCGATATTTTCAAATACATTCATGTGCCTAAATAAGGCATAATGCTGAAAAACAAACCCCACATTTCTTTCTTTTGTATTAATTGTGGTAATATCTTCATTGTCAAAAAAGATACTCCCTTGATCTGCCATCTCTAATCCAGCAATAATCCGTAGTAATGATGTTTTCCCTGAACCTGACGGACCTAAAAGGGCGACTAACTCACCTGTTTCAATTTTTAAATTGATTTCATCTAATGCTTTATATGACCCAAAGGATTTTGAAATATGTTTGATTTGTATGCTCATTGGCAATACCCCTACTTCCCATAAAAATTACCCCTTCAATTGTAGCTTCGCCTTCCACTCAATATAACTTTTAATCACTAGCGTAATAATCGCCAAAATTGACATTAACGAAGCAACAGCAAAAGCTGCTGAAAATTGATATTCGTTATATAAAATTTCAATGTGTAACGGCATTGTATTGGTCATCCCACGAATATGTCCTGAAACGACAGATACTGCCCCAAACTCCCCAACTGCACGGGCGTTACAGAGAATCATTCCATATAACAAACCCCATTTCATATTGGGTAGGGTGACATGGAAAAATGTTTTCCAACCACTGGCACCTAATGTAATAGATGCTTCCTCTTCTGCAGACCCTAATGTTTGCATGAGCGGAATAAGCTCCCTGGCCACAAATGGTAAAGTCACAAAAATGGTTGCTAGCACAATTCCTGGCAAGGCAAACACAATTTTAATATTATGATCAAAAAGCCATGAGCCAAATAATCCATGAGAACTGAATAATAAAATAAAGACCAGACCAGCAATAACTGGTGAAACGGCAAAAGGAAGATCAATTATAGTTATTAACATGCTTTTACCTTTAAATTGAAACTTTGTAATTGCCCAGGCTGCTGCAATTCCAAAAATCGTATTAACTGGTACAGCAATAAGAACCACCAACAAGGTTAAACGGATGGCAGATAAGGCATCAGGCTGAGTGATAGAAGCTATATATACTTCAAATCCCTTTTCAAATGCTTTCACAAAAATTGCAATCAATGGTAAAAACAAAAATATTCCTAGAAAACCAATTGCTATCGTAATCAAGAACCAGCGAACGATCCTTGGTTCGGTTGTCACCTTAGAGCTGAGCTTTGGTGCAGTCGAATGTTGAAGGGGAATATGTCCGGCCATTCCCTACACCTCCTTAATAGTTTGCATAACGCTTATTAATCCACCATTGAAATAAATTGATTGTTAATAATAGGACAAATGAAAAAATTAGCATCACAGCTGCGATAGCTGTTGCTCCTGCATAATCATATTGCTCCAGTTTTGTCATTATTAACAATGGTGTAATTTCTGTTTTCATCGGCATATTTCCTGAAATAAACACGACGGAACCGTATTCTCCTATCGCCCGTGCAAATGCCAGGGCAAATCCAGTTAAGGCAGCCGGCAATAACTCCGGAACAATTAACTTTGTAAAGGTTTGAAACCGGTTGGCGCCCAAACTAGATGATGCCTCTTCCACTTCTTTCTCCAGGTTCTGCAAAACAGGTTGAACCATTCGAACCACAAACGGTAACCCAATAAAAGTGAGCGCAACCGCAACACCTAAAGAAGTATAAGCAACCTTAAAACCTAAAAACTGACCGATCCAACCGTTAGGCGTATAAAGTGTGGTTAAGGCGATCCCTGCAACAGCAGTAGGCAACGCAAACGGCAAATCGACTAAGCCGTCGACGATTTTTTTTCCAGGAAAAGAATAACGAACAAGCACCCAGGCGATTAACACTCCAAATACAACGTTAATGAGGGCTGCGGCTAATGACGCTCCAAAGCTTAATTTATATGAAGCTACTACTCTCGGATCAGAAATGGTGCTCCATATTTTCGACCATGGTAACGTAAATGTATTAAAAAAGATCATCGATAATGGCAGAATAACTAGAATGCTACTATAGAGCATCGTAAATCCGAGTGATAGTCCAAATCCCGGTAAAATACTATACGACTTCAGTTTGGATTGTTTTTTCATTCTTTTCACCTCTAAAGGCTTGTTCGTAAGCTGATCATTAAGGACATGATTCCCACTATATAAGACTGACGATCATGTCTTATATAGCAGGTCCTGCCCTAATGAATTTACTCAGCCTCGAATCACCATTTTCTATTGGGGTTGGTAAATCTGATCAAACGTTCCACCATCTTGGAAATGTTTCTCCTGTGCTTTTTTCCAGCCGCCAAATGAATCTTTAATATTGACTAGGTTGATTTTAGGAAACTGGTCTTGATATTTTTTTAGAACTTCCTTGTTCCGTGGACGATAGTAGTTTTTTGCTGCAATTTCTTGGCCTTTGTCGGTATAAAGATATTTTAAATAGGCTTCAGCCACTTTACGAGTTCCTTTTTTATCTACTACTTTATCGACTACTGCAACCGGTGGTTCAGCTAAAATACTTAACGAAGGATTCACAATCTCGAATTTGTCCTTGCCTAATTCGTTTTGAGTTAAATAGGCTTCATTTTCCCAAGCAATCAGTACATCCCCAATCCCTCTTTCAACGAAGGTGGTTGTTGAACCGCGTGCTCCAGAATCTAGTACTTCAACATTTTTGTATATTTTACTGACGAAGTCCTTCACTTTCTTCTCATCACCGTTGTATTTTTTATCTGCATAAGCCCATGCTGCTAGGTAATTCCATCTTGCACCACCGGATGTTTTTGGATTTGGCGTGATGACAGATACTCCTTCTTTGGCTAAGTCATTCCAATCTTTAATGTTTTTTGGATTTCCTTTTCTCACTAAAAACACAATGGTGGATGTATAAGGTGTAGAATCATTATCCAAACGTTTTTGCCAATCCTTAGATATCAAGCCATTAAAACCAGCTATTTCATCAATGTCATTGGCTAACGCTAATGTGACCACATCAGCTTCTAAACCATCAATTACTGCTCTAGCCTGTTTCCCAGAACCTCCATGAGATTGTTGGATCGTTACTGGCTGACCTGTTTTTTCTTCCCAATTCTTCGCAAATTCCGCGTTGAATTCTTGGTACAACTCCCTTGTTGGATCATAAGAAACATTTAAAATCTCAACTGGATCTTTCTTGGTTGGCTTTTCGCTCGCCTTTTTTTCTGCTTTTTCACTAGATTTTGGCTCTACTTTTTTGCTAGTTTCTTGTGATGAGCTGCAACCAGCAAGTGCCACTATTGCCACGGCTAAGATTAAAATCAGCTTCCATAAAAAATTTTTTCCATTTTTCATTTTTTTCTCCCCTTTAATTATGGCTCTGTTAAAGAATGTTGATTTCCGCTTCAGGCGCTTCGCTTTCTGCGGGGCGGGCGGTGAACCTCCTCGTCGCTAACGCTCCTGCGGGGTCTCACTTGTCCCACTGCTCCCGCAGGAGTCTTCGCGCCTTCCACTCCAATCAACTTTGTGCAAAAAATCAACATTCAGCTTTAACACAGCCTTTTTTATAAAAAAAATGAAGACTGCTATCTTTTTTCATAAAGATAACAGCCTTCAGTTTTTCTGATCGGCAAATATTATTAATTTAGCAATATATCACTTAACCTACCTATTAACTTGGTATTAAAAGAAAGATTGTTTTTATATTAACCATATTTATCATATAAGTCAACTGAGTTTTATAAAAAAAACTGAATAAGCTGACAAAAGATTGAAAACATCTTGTCTCCTCTCACAAAAATCAGCCTGAATCTTTATAAGAGAAAACATTATCTGGAAATCGGTTGAAACTCTTGTAAATTTGTTACTGTAGGAATTAAATATGAAACTACATATACAAAAAAGAATCTATATATAATCATATTTTAAGAGATATGAAATTATTATTTTTCTAAAAAAATAATTTATCAAACGTTAATCATTTGTTAATAATTTATTAATATTTATCAATTAATATAAAGACAGGCTAAAGCACACCCCCGTAACATAAAAAACCCGGTCCATCGACCGGGTTTTTTCTTGTGTTACCAGACTGTTTTTTAAGATATGACATTTTTTACATTATTTAATTTCCTGCGGCTTTTGCGAATTAAGATTTCTACTATCACTAGATTCACTACGATTGCCAGCGAAATACTTACTGGAAATGCTACATCATTTGAAACCTGAAATGACATCGAAATGATGGTTACCAATATCCGAAATGTTACGAAAACCATTGTTAAGACATAACTCCTGAGCATCCATTCTTGGTGCAATTGATATTCCTTTTGAATCATCCTCCAAACTCCAACCCAAGTTGTTGCAAACCACGCAACAGCGAGAGTAAGGAAAGCGATTCCAGTTGGAAGCCCACCTGTGGCAAAAATGGCTAAGTATGGGACAATTAAAGTATTAATAAAAATTGTAGCAGCATAAAAAATGCCAAAATTCCGATGCAATTTTTCTGTCTTCTCGTTGCGGTTAATTAACAAAAATGGCCCAAGTGCAAGGGAAACTAATCCAAAAGTTATGTGTGCATAAAAAAAATATTTCCAAATATCAAATATAAGTCCGTCCATATTTATTTTTGCTTCCATGTACGGTAATGATGTTGGGTCCATAATTATGTATATAATTGCGATATAGACTGCAACTAATAAAATAATTAGATACAATAGAAAACCCGAATTTAATGCCTTACTATTACTCACTCTCAACCCCACCTCACACTGTTATGAAATTTTCTAGAATAATTTTCTAGATCTTCCCACATGTTATCTTCTCAAGGTGCACTTTCTTTAAGTTTATTATATCAAGACTGAGGTTGTTAATCTTCGTAATTTGGGGCGTTTTTCCTAATTTAACCAAACAAAATTTTCATACACAGTGCGTGAGTGATTTTGAAACAATAAATTCTGCATCTGTATTAACCAAAACAGTTTTTAAATCAACCCCATCTTGAAGTTCCTCTAATAAAAGGCCCTGATCTGTAACACTAAATACAGCTAACTCAGTAACGATTGTTGAAACGACATGACTCCCTGTTAAGGGCAATGTACATCTTTTTACAATCTTAGAAGACCCATCCTTTGCGGTATGCTCCATAGCTATGATCACCTTTTTTGATCCAGTTACTAAATCCATAGCTCCACCCATCCCCGCAGTCTTCCCACCAGGAACCATCCAATTTGCAAGGTTCCCTTCTTGATCCACTTGTAAGCCACCCAATACCGTTACATCAACGTGTCCACCACGTATTAATGCAAGTGACATAACGCTATCAAAAACTGATCCACCAGGAATGATCCCAACTGGTCTGGCACTAGCGTCTACAAGATCTGGCACTTTGATACCGTTTAAAGGGCAAATTCCAATAAATCCATTCTCAGATTGAAGTAAAACATTGATATTTTCAGGCAAATACTGGCTGACTAAAGTAGGAATTCCAATCCCAAGATTAACAACCTCTCCATCATGAAGCTCCTTGGCAACTCGCTTAGCGATTATCTCTCTTTTGGTTAATTCAGACATTACCTTGACCTCCATGAACAATGATCTTATTGACGAGAATGCCAGGTGTTATAACTTGATTAGGATCTAGTTCGCCTACTTCGACCAACTCTTCTACCTCGGCAATGACAATGTCTGCAGCTAATGACATTACGGGATTAAAGTTTCTTGCGGTATTTCGATATACTAAATTTCCGAACCGATCCCCTCGGTATGCTTTGATTAAGGCAACATCTGCTCTTAACGGCAGTTCCAGGAGGTATTCCTTGTCACCAACTTTTATTTTTTGTTTCCCCTCTTCCACTACTGTTCCGATTCCTGTTGGAGAAAGTACTCCACCTAGACCTGAACCACCTGCCCGGATTTTTTCAAGCAGAGTGCCTTGCGGAAGAAATTCTATACTGATCTCCTTGTCCATTAACTGTTTACTCGCAACCGGATTAGTACCAATATGAGTAACAATTGCCTTTTTAATCAGCCTATTAACAATAAGTGGGCCTACCCCGCTTTCTGGCATTGCAGTATCACTTGCAATAAGGGTTAAGTCCTTTACTCCTTTTTCAATTATTTTATTTACCAGTAATTCTGGAGTTCCTGTTCCTAGAAAGCCTCCAATCATCACGGTCATACCATCATGAAAATACTGGTTAGCAATCTCTTCTAATGATGTCACCTTCTCCATCCATCTTCCACCCCAATCATAAATAAAAAACGAAATTAGCAAAAAAAGAGCTTTCTATGATTCTAGTATCAAGATTTTATTTATCAAAGTTTAGTTTTGTGTTTTGATTATAAAGTTGAAATTAGAAATATAAGAATTTTTTGACTAATATAACAATTCTACTATATATTGGCAATGAAATAAACGGGGAAGAGCCTAAGTTAAAAAAATACTCTTGAATCTTCCCCAAATTTTACAAGCTCCTATAGTGTGTTTTGTTCATTTATCAGGATTTTCATAAAATGAATTTGAAATAACTGCCTTCTAGTTACTCCTTTTTATAAAATGTAACAATAAAATTTGTATTTCCTTGTTCTTTTATTAGTTGTATCCCTTTTTTAGGCTCTAGGTAAAATATTGCTGGCCGTTTCGTTCTTTGTGAACTAATATACCTTAACTGTGAAGCTCTTTGTCGCTTATTTTCAAATCTTTCCCTTTTCATATCAAGCATGATATTATGACCAAAATTTAAGTTTACGATTGTTTGCTTTAAGCTTAGCTTTTCAGTATTGACAATATGTGTCAGCGAAAACCACACACAATCATTTCGTTCTGGTGAAAAACACGGGAACCAACATATATCTAGTTGAGTATTAATCATAATAGGCTGCATACTGATGTTACCTAAAATCGATCGAGACCCTTCTAAAGCACCTTTTAGACTTGAACAATAATAACGTAGGCTATAATCGACTAGGGCTTTTGGATGCATTGTCACAATGAATGTTTTTTTACCTTCGATTACTCTTGAAAACAAATGTCCCTTTTGATCAAACTCTGCTGTTATCAATACGGTTTTGGGATTTATAACATACTTTTCAAATATCATCGTTTTTTCCCCTTTCCTTAAACCAAACATTCCATTCATTTTTAAAAAGGGGTATACTAAACAATAAGTTGGTACACCCCAGCTTAATAACCCTTGGACTTCGGTCATCCAAACTTAAAGTCCAAGGGTTCCTTTTCTGTATTTACTCACATGAACCTCACCTCCTTTTCGATAACCGGCTTTATTTAAGCGCATTCATTCCCCATCATTTAAAAAAGAATCCGAATACACATAGGTAAGTTATAGATTTTATTATTGAAGAAAGTGATCCTTGGAGTTTAATGTAATGTTAGAAGTTTTAAATACTTTAATTTAACTACCCATGTTGAAATTATTTAAAAGGGAAGTTATGTTTTGACTGACTTTGCAGGATTTTACTGAAGTGATGATACCTGGAAGGGGTATTTCTTTCTGTAGTCTGACTCGGAGCATATTGTGTGAGTATTATTTAGTGGGACAAAATTTAACCCTGTCTTAAATTATAAATTCAATCCCAAATATTTGTAAAAACATTTTTTGCTATTCAACAAAAATATTTAAAAAAGCTCTCACAAATATTTCTCAAAAGTTTCGAAATTTGGATACATTTCTAAAATACACTCAATTCGCAATAGTTAAAAAAGACCGATGACTACAGATCATCAGCCGTTGACCTATTTAATTATTATTTTGGCTTTTCATAGGTCAAAGCATGAACACTATCACGGTACCCTTTTGTTGTGGGATCCTGAATGATGCCAAAAAAGGAAAAAATCACAAAAATTGTATTGGCAAAGGAAAGGACATTACTTCTAAAATCATCTGTCAATTGAAATTCAGTTACCCCCATTGAATGTAATCCTGATAACACCATCTGAACCATCAGCATGATTTGTGATAAAAGTGCAAAAACCCAACTCAAATTACTAAAGCGAACCTTCCAATTAATGATTTTTACCCTCTCCTTCCTAATATTATCGTGGCCCCTTTATATTCATATTTCTATTGGATAAGCTCTATACCAAAAGAAAAGGTAGAAAAAAAAAGCTCATTCGACATATAAAAAGAAGCCTACTCTAAATGAGTTAGGCATCTCGATTAACCAACTTTTCGTTCACTTTTTTGATTGACATTTAGCTTACTTCTCTGCCGTCCATAAGTGAAGTACACCCCTAATCCGATTAATAACCAGACAACAAAACCAATCCATGTTGTTACAGGAAGCTGTAATACTAAATAGAGACAGAACAGCACTGACAGAATAGGTACATAGGGTACATAAGGAACTTTAAATGCTCGCTTTAAGTTGGGTTGTGTTTTCCTTAGTACCAAAACCCCAAGAGATACGACAATGAAAGCGAAAAGTGTTCCTATGTTAGTTAATTCAGCTAATTTATTTAATGGTACGAAGCCAGCGAAAAAGCAAATCATTCCTGCGGTAATCCAACTATTTGAAACCGGAGTCTGTGTTCTTTTATTCACACGTGAAAAAATGCTTGGTAGCAATCCATCTCGGCTCATTGCATAGAATAATCTCGTTTGTCCATAAACCATTACTAATAAAACAGTTGTAATTCCTATAATCGCACCTAATGAGATGAATCCAGCAACCCAATCTTGGTGAATATACTGTAATGCAAATGCAACTGGATTGTTAACACCAAGCATAGTGTATGGAACCATACCAGTTAGAACCAGGGCAACGACGATATATAAAATTGTACAAATCGCTAAAGAGGCAATAATTCCGATTGGCATACTCCGCTGGGGATTACGAACCTCTTCAGCAGCTGTTGATACAGCGTCAAATCCAATGTATGCAAAAAACACCGTGGCTGCGCCGGTTGCTACACCTGAAAACCCAAATGGCATAAATGGAGTCCAATTTTCTGGCTGAACATAAAATGACCCAACACCAATAAATAGGGCAATAACAGCCAACTTGATAAGCACCATTATAGTATTAAATTTAGCTGATTTTTTGATTCCTTTTGTTAATAGGAAAGTGATCAGTAGAACAACGATAATAGCCGGTAAGTCAACGTAAGTCCCCTTTTCTGCATTAAATGCACTTGTAACTGCAGTAGGAAGGTGGATACCAACTCCGGTCAATAGACCCTGAAAATACCCTGACCAACCGGCAGCTACTGCCGATGAGGCTACCCCATATTCTAAAATCAAATCCCATCCCAATATCCATGCTAATAACTCGCCAAACGTAGCGTAACTATAGGTATAAGCACTTCCCGAAACAGGAACTGTAGAAGCAAATTCAGAATAACATAACGCTGCAAAGACACATGCCATTGCTGAAAGAACAAATGATAAAATAAGTGCTGGCCCAGCATGTTCGGCCGCTACAACTCCAGTAAGAACGAAAACTCCCGTTCCAATTATTGCCCCAATACCTAGCATAGTGAGATCAAAAGGGCCAAGATCTTTCTTTAGCGTTGAACCCTTTCCTTCTGATTGTTCTAGAAGCTGCGATATTGATTTTTTCCTAAACAGATCCATCGTCTACCTCCTGATAGCAAAGTTGAATTTTTTGTCGTTTTATGGCGAAATTTGTCGATTAAACGAAATCTATTTCATATCTTAATTAAAAATTTTCTGAATGTAAAGATAGAAAAATATACTTTTTCCTTGTTTTATTTTCTACCATAAGGATGTAATTACTCAGTGTAAAATTTTACAGAATCAGTGAATGATACATATAAAAAGAGCTATTTCTGCTGACTATTATTCATTTTTTAAATTTGCATAAAATAGTCACAATTTTAATTTTTGGAAATTCACATCAAAAAAAATGGAATAAACTTTACTATTTAAATATTTTTAAAACTATATTACGATAATATGGATAAATCATATCAAAAATGCATCCACTCCTTCAAAAACTGAAAAAAAGCTTGTATTTTCTGAATTTTCAATGAGATAACTTTTCCAAATCCTGCATTTGAAAATCAAGAAATTTCTGTTACGATATATTCTTATATAACATTAAAAAGGAAGTGATAATATGAAAAAGTATGGATTAGCCATTCAAATTTTAATTGGTTTACTTTTAGGTATTGGAGTTGGGGCGATCTTTTTTGGTAACCCACAAATTGAAACCTTCTTACAACCAATAGGCGATATTTTCCTTCGTCTCATTAAAATGATCGTAATCCCTATTGTTGTTGCCAGTATTATTGTAGGTGTTGCAGGTACAGGTGACATGAAAAAGCTTGGAAAACTGGGAGGAAAAACGCTTCTTTATTTTGAAATCGTTACAACGATTGCAATTTTTGTTGGGTTAACTGCTGCGAATATATTTAAGCCTGGCAAAGGTATTGATATGAGCTCTTTAACAAAAGGAGACATATCGAAATACATGGAAACATCCTCAGCTGTTGCAGATCATAAATTTATCGATACATTTGTAAATATTGTTCCAACAAATATCTTTCAATCCTTAATGAACGGTGACATGCTTGCTATTATTTTCTTTTCAGTATTATTCGGTTTAGGTATTGCGGCAATTGGAGAAAAAGGAAAACCAGTTTTAGCTTTCTTCCGTGGAACTGCCGATGCGATGTTTTTTGTCACAAACCAAATAATGAAGTTTGCTCCATTTGGAGTGTTCGCACTTATTGGAGTTACGGTTTCTAAATTTGGTATAAGTTCACTTGTCCCACTTGGAAAACTTATAATAGTTGTATATGCTACCATGTTTTTCTTTATTTTTGTTGTACTTGGGGGCATTGCAAAATTACACGGTATCCCTTTCTTAAACATGATAAAATTGTTGAAAGACGAATTGATTCTCGCTTATAGTACAGCAAGTTCGGAAACGGTGTTACCAAAATTGATTGAAAAAATGGAAGCCTTCGGGTGCCCTAAATCGATTACCTCATTTGTCATTCCCACTGGATATTCCTTTAACCTTGATGGATCGACTTTGTATCAAGCAATAGCAGCCTTGTTTATTGCCCAAATGTATGGTATTCATATGCCAATCAGTTCACAAATTACCTTAATGCTAGTATTAATGGTTACCTCAAAGGGCATCGCCGGTGTACCTGGAGTATCATTTGTTGTTTTACTTGCCACACTCGGAACGGTTGGAATCCCGGTTGAAGGACTAGCCTTTATTGCCGGAATTGACCGAGTGCTTGATATGGCGAGAACCGCTGTAAACGTTGTTGGAAACTCACTTGCCGCTGCTGTTATTTCCAAATGGGAAGGCGAGTTTAAACCTCAGAAAGCTTATGTAAAAATCGAAAAAGCATCATAATCCTTCAAAAAACAGCTGCCCTTGTTATGGCAGCTGTTTTCACTTTATTGCTGAAGATTGGGGTTCACGTTGTAGGACAACTTGCTGAGCAGGCAAAACAATTTTATGATCATACAGAGTTTGAGCAAGCAATTGCTTCGCTTCCTGTGCTGCTGTTATGTAATCTGTGTCCTTGACGGTAGCGGTAATGGAAAATTTGTATCCTAAAGGACTTACATCTAAAGAATGTAATCCATATACTCGGTATTCTTCTTTGAATTCCCCCACCATTTTATCCACTAACAAATATGGCTTATGCCGTTCATTTAATTCTTCACATACTTCCTGTAGCACCACTTTAACCTTTTCAGGGTTTTCATTAAAAGAAACAATCACACTTTCGAAAACGCGTCGCATTTCAACAGAGCCATTGACTAGCTTTCGAATTTCTCCGTTTGATATTGTGACCAGCTTTCCATTTATTAACCTAATTTTTATCACCCTGAAGCCTAGCTCTTCGACGGTTCCCCCTTCTATTTCCCCATTAATGTGGACAAAATCCCCTTTTTGGACCGTCCTTTCAAAAATAATAAAAATCCCACTTAGAAGGTCATTTATTAACTTTTGTGCCCCAAAACCAACAATGGCCGCAATAATTCCCCCTGCCATGATAAACTCTTTTAAATTAATAACGAATGGTTTAATCGCGGCAATTAAAACTAAAGTAAATAAAACATAGTTAGATGTATTCCTTACAACACTTTCGATCGTATTTTCTTTCTTCTCTTCTATTAGATCAGTCCTTTTAAAAAACTGATGAATAGACATCCGTATCATACGTAAAACAAAGTAAGTGATCACACCCGTCAATATTAAAGAAATAAAATAATTTTGAACATGCCCCCAATTTATATCAAAGAAATCAAAAACGTCACTAGTAATCTTCTCCATCTAATCCCTCCTAACAACACACCAATAAAATTTATTATATCTTTGGCTTTGTTAAAGAACAATGTTGATTTGTGAGCATTCTGTTGATTGGAGCGGAGGGCGCGAGACTCCAGCGGGAGCAGCGGGACAGGTGAGACCCCACAGGCGCTTAGCGCCGAGGAGGCTCACCGCCCGCCCCGCTGAAAGCGAGTGCCTGCAGCGGAAATCAACAGAATTGTTTAACAGAGCCATATCTTTAATAAACATATTTACAAAAAAAACCACAATTGGATAAATCATCATTCTTATTTTCGTCACAAAATAGTCAAAGTTTGATCAAATGTTACTGGTTTTTTATGTTATCATCTTGTTTGTAGTAGAAATAATAATTATTCGATGATAATTATTATAAACATAAACTTTGACTTTAATAATAAAACATCATTTAACAACTGAAAGGAGCAGAAAGTATGAAATTGAAAAAAACCTGGTTGTTTTCAATACTTACCGTCGTCCCGCTATTATTATTAAGCGGATGCGAAACCAATATGGTTGTATTTGACCCGCAGGGTCCAGTTGCTCGGAGCATTTTAGATTTAATTAACTGGTCACTTGTTTTCATGGTAATTATCGTAGTGGTTGTTTTCGGATTATTTGCCTACATAGTTTGGAAATATCGCGCTACTCCTGCCAACGAGGATTATGAAGCACCTGAGGAACACGGCAGTACAGTGCTAGAAATCATTTGGATCACGATTCCAATCTTAATTGTCGTTGCATTAACAATCCCAACGGTAAAAACGATTTATGACCTAGAAAAAGTACCTAAAGGCTATGAAAATAAGGAACCAATCACGATCCATGTTACTTCCGCAGACTGGAAGTGGATTTTTAGCTATCCTGAACAGGGCATTGAGACGATTAATTATGTCAATATTCCAGAAGATCGGCCTGTCCTATTTAAATTAACATCTGCAGGTACGATGCAATCCTTCTGGGTACCTGCTTTAGCTGGACAAAAATACACAATGAATAAAATGGAGACACAATTATATGTTGTGGCAGATCACCCTGGATCTTATTTAGGTCGCAACACGAACTTTAACGGAAAAGGTTATGCAGATATGGAATTTGAAGTATTGTCACAAACCCAAAAAGATTTTGATAAATGGGTGAAAGATGTGAAGAAAACGGCTCCTAAACTATCTGAAACTAAATATAGTGAATTATTGAAACCAACCCATTTAGGGCGCTTAACCTACTCAAATACGCATTTAACATGGGTGAATCATGCCGATATGGATTCAAAAACCTTTACAAATCCGGAGCTTTATAAAGTTCACGGGTACCAAGGGAAGATTTTCAAAGAAAAAGATAGCGCAAACAAAAACGAAATGAGCAATATGAGCGGTATGAATCAAGACAGCGGAGGTGAACAGGATGAACATTAATTGGAAAGAATTCTTTATGCTGGATGGTGAACCTTTAATTATTGGATCTCAAATAGCCATTCTATTATCTATGGTTGGGGTTGTCGCAGGAATAACCTACTTTAAAAAATGGCGTTGGTTATGGACAGAGTGGCTTACCACCGTTGATCATAAAAAAATAGGGATTATGTACATTCTTGCTGGTGTATTAATGTTTTTCCGGGGTGGAATTGACGGTTTGTTAATGAAAGTTCAAACCTCTAGACCTGAAATGCAGTTTTTAGATGCACAGCATTATAATGAAATTTTTACCACCCACGGTGTCATTATGATTATTTTTATGGCAATGCCGATGCTAATGGGTTTAATGAACATGATCATTCCTTTACAAATTGGGGCACGTGATGTTGCTTTCCCTCAGTTAAATGCCTTAAGCTTCTGGTTATTTTTCTGTGGTGCTATGCTATTTAATATTTCCTTTGTCATAGGTGGATCACCAGATGCAGGCTGGACCTCCTACTTTCCTTTAGCTGGAAAAGAGTTTAGTCCAGGCATTGGAAATAACTATTATGCGGTTGCGCTCCAAATTGCCGGAATCGGAACCTTGATGACGGGGATCAATTTTATCGTAACTATCTTAAAGATGAGGACTAAAGGGATGACCTTGATGAAAATGCCTATGTTCACATGGACGTCTTTCATCACTTCTGTCATCATTGTAGCCTCTTTCCCGATTTTCACAGTAGCACTTGCATTAATGACATTTGACCGTATTTTTGGGGCACACTTCTTCACACTTTCTGGTGGTGGAATGGATATGCTTTGGGCCAACCTTTTCTGGTTATGGGGACATCCTGAAGTATATATTGTGGTTCTTCCTGCTTTTGGTATATTTTCGGAGGTCATTTCAACCTTCTCCCGAAAGACCTTGTATGGATATAAATCAATGGTCTTCTCCATTGTCGGGATCGCCATTCTAAGTATGTTGGTTTGGGTGCACCACTTTTTTACAATGGGTGCTGGACCTGGCGTTAACTCAGTTTTCTCTATTACCACGATGCTTATCGCTGTTCCAACCGGAGTGAAAATATTTAACTGGTTGTTTACGATGCGGAAGGGGAGAATTCAATTTACAACTGCGATGCTTTGGGCACTAGCCTTTGTCCCTTGCTTTATGATTGGCGGTATTACTGGTGTCATGCTTGCCATGGGGGCAGCAGATTATCAATACCATAATACTCTTTTCCTAGTAGCACACTTCCATTATGTGTTGATACCTGGCGTTGTATTTGCAGTATTCGCTGGACTTTACTATTGGTGGCCAAAGATGTTTGGATTTATGCTAAACGAAAAAATCGGCAAATGGCATTTCTGGTTATTTGTTATCGGTTTTAACATTACCTTCTTACCCATGTTCTTCTTAGGTCTAAACGGAGCGGTACGACGTTCCTACACTTTTTCAGTTGAATCTGGATATGCACCTTTATTCTTGGTTTCCTTCATTGGTGCATTAATCTTAGCAGCCGGATTTGCGGCTTTATGCTATAACATCTATTGGAGTGCTCGATATGCGGATCGTAATATTTCATCTGATCCTTGGAACGGACGAACCTTAGAATGGGCAACAGCGTCACCGGTTCAGCACTATAATTTTGCAATCCAACCAGAAGTAAACTCACTTGATGCCTTCTGGTATATGAAAAAAAATAAACAAGATCTATTTGTAAATGAAAAAGAGTATCAAGAAATCCATATGCCTAGTAATTCTGGTCTACCATTTTTTATGTGTGTGGTGTTTGGTATTGCTGGATTCTTTCTTGTATTTGAATGGAACATCGCTGCAGCCATTGCAGCAATAGGCATCATCGCTGGACTCATTTATCGTTCTTTTGATTATAATGATGGGTTTCATGTTCGGGTAGACGAAATAATCAAGACGGAACGAAATTGGAAAAAGGTTGATAAAGAGGTGAATAATCATGTCAGCTAAACTCGATACAACGTTACCATTAGAATATCAATTAGAACAAAGCAGATTAAATATTTTCGGATTTTGGATTTTCTTAGGGGCAGAAATCGTCCTTTTCGCTACCCTCTTTTCTGTATATGCGGTCCTTGCTGGTCGAACTGCAGGAGGACCTACTCCACAGGAAATCTTTGTACTAAAGGATGTCTTAATTGAAACGATATTATTGTTAACGAGTAGTTTCACTTGCGGTCTTGCAATCTATGAAATGCGCCGTCACAACCTGAAGGGCTTATTGACTTGGCTGCTTATCACATTGCTGCTTGGTGCAGGGTTTATCTTTATGGAAGTTTCAGAGTTTGCTAATTATGTTCATGAAGGTGCAACCATGCAAACCAGCGCCTTCCTATCTAGCTTTTTCGTCTTACTAGGAACGCACGGAGCACACGTAAGCTTAGGAATTGGTTGGGCTATTTTGATTATTATCCAGCTTCTACGACGCGGGATCACTCCAGTAACTGCAAGAAAGATCTTTATTATTGGCTTATATTGGCATTTTCTTGATGTTGTTTGGATATTCATTTTCACATTTGTTTATTTAGCAAGGATGGTGGGGTAAAATGTCGCAACATACAAAAACAACAGGATTTCCGATTAGTCATGTGATGGGCTTTCTTATGTCTCTGGTTTTGACATTTGGTGCTGTCTTTGTTGCTCTAAAGACCTCCTTACCATTAAAAACTATTATTTGGGTGATTGGTACTCTAGCGGTGATTCAAGCCGCTATGCAGTTGTATATGTTCATGCATATGAATGAGGGTGAAGACGGGAAGGCACAACTAATTAACATTGTGTACGCATTTTTCATTGCTGCTGTTACTGTTTTTGGAACAGTTTGGGTTATGTCATTTGGAATGTAGTTCAAAGGCGGTTCACCTATGGTGACCGCCTTTTTGATTCTAAACGGAACATGTTTTTATTTTTACAAGAAAAAGATATAATAGAGAGTATCACTTTGAAAGGATGTTCAACTTACACCTATGATCTATTCTATCCTTTATACATTCATTATTGGAGTTCCGTTTATTTATTTATTACTCATTACTTACGACTTGTTATATGGTGAAAAGCGCGAAAAGCAACTCAAAAAAATCGAGAAACGATTCGCCAAACAGGGAATCGTTAAGATTGATGTTCTCGATCATCAACCGAAAAAATTCACCCTTTTTCAGATAAAAACAAAAGGCGGTACAGAAAAAATCAAAATGAAACCAGGATATAAATTTGTGAAAATTGTTAAAAAGAAAAAATAAACCAAAAGGGTCGTGAACCTAGATTAATCTAAGTTCACGACCCTTTTGGTAATAAAAACTTGATTAGCTTAGCACCCATTTGTGAATGGCGTGGGCGACACCATCTTCATTATTCGTAGCTGTCACCCAATTTGCTGCACGTTTTACTTCCTCTTGGGCGTTACCCATCGCTACCCCTATTCCAGCAGCCTGAATCATGGACATGTCATTTAAGCTGTCACCCACAGCCATAACCTGATCCATTGATAGACCAAGTCGCCCACAAACCACTTCAATCCCTCTGGCTTTATTGACACCACTCGAGTTGACCTCAATATTGATTGGACTAGAATTACTAATTTCAAAATACTGACCACGCTCGCGAAGATTCCCTAGAATAGTATTTCGAACATCATCTTCAGGAATCTCAAAGCCGAATTTTAACCAAGTGTGATTTTCTATTTCTTCAGGCATTTCCCTGCGCCAAACACGGTCTGTGGCGGTTGCCCAAAATTTGGTTTGATGTTCCTTTGCTAAATCGAACATCCACTGAATATGGTCGGTCGGAACGATTTTTCTGTGAATCAGAACACCTTTTTCATCCCAGACCTCACTACCATTTACTGTAATATGGTAGGAAGATAGTTCTAGATTCTTAACGTAATCACGGGAAGTAATTAAAGATCTTCCCGTGCAACAAACGATATGTATCCCTTTGCTTTGCGCTTCTCTAATAGTTTCTCGGTTTGCTAGCGAGACTTCATCTCGATCATTCAGCAAAGTCCCGTCCATATCTAAAGCAACGAGCTTAATTTCCTTGTTGTTCAAAACCTCTCCTCCAAATCTTCTCTATATAAGTATCGGTAGCGTGGTGTTGTTGATCAGATTTTCCCTTTTATCATTGATCAT
The DNA here is from genome assembly GCF_000242895.2 of Bacillus sp. 1NLA3E. NCBI lineage: Bacteria > Bacillati > Bacillota > Bacilli > Caryophanales > Bacillaceae > Bacillus > Bacillus sp. 1NLA3E. Next base: position 1,776,604 of record NC_021171.1, on the reverse strand, counting down.
CTTGTTTACGGAAATGGCCTGAACGCTTAATTTTTGTTTCGAGATATTTCTGATTATACTTAGAAACATCTCCCCATAATGATACTCGTTCTACCACATTTGCCCCCGAATTTTTCAAGGCATCAAGTTTCCGAGGATTATTGGTGATCAACGTTACCGGCTTGGTCCTGAGTGTCTTTAGTACCCTAATCGCATCCTCATAATTACGAGAATCGTCTACAAATCCAAGCTGGAGATTGGCTTCTACGGTATCAAGCCCTTTCTCCTGAAGAATATAGGCCATTGCTTTACTAAACAAGCCAATTCCCCTGCCCTCGTGATTTGCTAAATAAAAAAGAGCTCCTGTTCCATGATCAGAAATCATTTTCATTGCCTGCTTTAATTGGAATCCACAATCACACCGTTTACTGCCAAATATATCACCAGTGTGGCAAATACTATGCATCCTGATTAGCGCATCCTCTTCATTTTCAAAATCACCATACACCAATACACTCGATTGTTGCATTTCAGCTAGATTTGACGATGATAAGGTTTCAATAATTTTCTCAGTATCATATGAGCCATCATTACAAAAATGACCTGCCATATCCTCACATTTTAACCAACAATACCATTTAAAAGTAGTTGTTTCGCCATTCAAATTTACAGGTAATTGAATCGGACCAACAAGGTAAATTGATTTTCCATTATTTTTAATTACGGTAATATTTTCTTTTAAAATTGAGACTACACGTGTATCAATCAAAATATCCACCTCTTTGTTTACAATACTTGTCCATATTGCTATCATACCACTGCCTGCTAAAATAAACCTTTTGGAGCTAATCTCATATCAGGAAATTTTCTTTATAAGTTTGTTCCTGTTTAATCTGCTCTTCTTGTATCAGGGTCATTTCTTGCTTCCGACTTTCTTCAAAAGTCTGGAAATCCTGAGATGTTGCACTCTTTATATCATCCATGTTAATCAGAATTTCCGCTAGCATATCAGCATCCTTCAAGGAACAATTGATCCCAAAAGCACCCGTTGGAGTCATCGTGTGAGCTGCGTCCCCGATAACCACCAATCCATACTTCGTCCATTGCTCACAGGAACTGCTGAAGACAGATAAAAATACGAAATCATTCCACGAGTTAATTTGCTGACGGACTGGACCCTCCAACTGTGGGAAAGCCTCAACTAATTTTTGAATATATGGTTCAAAAGATTGCTTGCGAATTTCGGGATAGGACCCCTCTTTAATGTTCCAACCGATTTGGACAAATCCTCCGGCCTGCGTGAACAATGCAAGCTGCTCCCCGTCCACCATAGCAAAGCGGATCGTTGCCTTCCACCCAACCGGAGCAGGAATTTTTGCCCAAAGCAGGTCATAACCATGTTTCCTTGTCTGGTAGGGAATATGAGCTAACTTTTTTACTGTTGAAAATCGCCCATCGCTAGCAATAATGATCGAAGCATACACATTAACATTATCTCCATCCCTATTAGCTTTTACCCCAATATACTTACCGTTTGCATCCTCTATTAAATCATTAACTGCAGTATTCATTAATAACCTATAATGGGAAAATTGCTTCGCCTCATTTGTTAAAACACTTAGCAAGTGGTTTTGTGGTATGTGAATGCCTAAATGATCTTCTTTAGAGCTTGCATAAATAGTTTTGAATGGTTTACCCTGATCCCAATATTCGATCCGTTCCATCGGGAGAATCCCATATTCCTGGATCTTATTGTATAAGTTATGCTTTTTTAAAAGGTGTTCACCGACTTCGTTGATGTGTTCACCTCGAAATTCCTTGTCAATTCTCGAATTTCTTTCTAGAACAACGGTAGAGATATTGTTTTTAGCTAAGAGATATCCTAATAAAGCCCCACCAGGACCAGCTCCAACAATACACACATCTGAATATAGGTTCATTAATTTTTCACCTGAGTTTCTTCTAAAATGCTTACCTAGTTCTTTACAGATTACTCTTTTTTAAATAAATATACTAGTCAAAACGACCTATAGGTTTCAAAATCGTAAGTTCATATATATTCCATCAAAAAAAAAAGTGAGACAAAACCCATATTGGTCCTGCCTCACCTTCAATGCTCATTTAAGCACTTATCTTTTGTTATCCGTTTCCCCGTAGCTTTTGGACCTGCTGGTTCACTCTTTGAATTGCCTCTTTGTATTCGGATTCAAGTTGTTCAATTATCGCGGCAACTGGCTCGATTTTAGTAATAACCCCCACTCCGTGCCCCGCTGACCAAATATCACGCCATGCTTTTGCATTTGTTTCTTTCTGCATATCATTAAAATCTACTTTATCTTTCTTTACTAATTGTTCAGGATCCATGCCGGCCTTCACAATACTTGGTTTTAGCATATTGGCATGTACACCAGAAAAGGCATCGGTGAAAATAATGTCGTCTTGAGAAGCGTCAACGAGCATCCGTCGATATTCATCGTTTGCCATGCTTTCGGTCGCAACAATGAAGCGAGTCCCTATATAGGCTAGATCGGCACCAGCAGCTTGAGCAGCCAATATTCCTTGCCCCGAAGATATACCTCCCGCGAGAACAATTACACCATCCCAAAATTCTCGAACCATATCAACAAATGCCAAGCTGTTAATAGCACCAGCGTGTCCACCTGCTCCACTGGCTACTAAAATTAACCCATCAACTCCCGCTTCTATTGCCTTTTTGGCGAACTTTACATTGCTCACATCTGAAAAGACTACACCACCATATTCATGGACAATCTCAACCACTTGTTTCGGGTTTCCTAATGAAGTGATCACTAATTGAGGTCGATGTTTCTGGACAAGTTCCAGTTCTTCATCAAGGCGGCTGTATGTGCTATGAACGACCATATTCATCGCCCACGGCGCTATTTTGCGGTTTGGTTCATTTTTTCTCGCTACTGCCAGATCTTCATTTAGCCCGCCCATCCATTGGTCCAATACTTCAATTGGCCGGGCATTTGGGGCCGGAAATGACCCGATTACCCCGTTTAAACAGCTTCCTTTTACGAGTTCCAGCCCAGATACTAAGAACATTGGTGCCGAAATCGCTGGGAGGGCTAGCTGACTCCACCAACTTTCAGGAATACCCATATAACCGCCTCCATCTATTTATTTGTAATTTTATGAATATTCATTCATTTTTATAATACAAGAATTACCCCATGTTTTCAATATGGTACATATAATGTAAAGTATTTAAAAAAAAGGCTGTGTTAAAGCTCAATGTTGATTTTTTTCACAATGTTGATTGGAGTGGAAGGCGCGAAGACTCCTGCGGGAGCAGCGGGACAGGTGAGCCCCTAAGGTGCGCGAAGCACCTGGAGCGGAAATCAACATTCTAGTTTAACAGAGCCAAAAAAAACAAAACGAGCTCACTTATCAGCTCGTTCCTGAATTCAATATTTTCGCCACTCCAGCGGACCCTTATCTAATAATTCCTTGCGGGAAAAAGTATGAACGTGATGAATGATTTTTTCAATGACCCCCGTACTTAACGCGAGAATACGCAAAGCAACACCTTCTTCTGGTAAAAGTGAGAACCCAATTCTCGTGTCCATGTCGTACTCCGAAAGTAATGAAGATAGGTGATCAACAAATTCTTTGTTTACATTCTGATGAATGATGAAAAGTGATCCAATGTGTGAATAACCCTCCATCTTCAAAAGTCTGACAGGATCATCATCATGTTCAAGGAACAAATAATCAAAAAGGACCATATTCCCATTTTGAAAAACGGTTAACTTTGATCTAATCCAATCGTATTGAAACAATCCACCCTCAGCAGACCATCCTGGTGTGATGATATCGCAAAAAAATAGGGTAGCCCCGGTCTCCATTCGAACTGTTGTCTCCTGAACAAATCTAGAATCTTCATAAGCAATTAAAGGGTCAGGGAAAAATTCCAACATGCTCCCTTTCTTCAGGATAATATTAGTGATTTGACGAACAGGATGATTGGGTGTTCTGTAAACCTTTGTAGAGGACTGTGTCGTAACCGCTAATTCCGCATTATCTTCTAGACTAATATTTAGTAAATATGTATCTCCATCTACATATCCACCACCCACGTGAATCAAATAGATAGTTGGATAATTTTTTTCATTGTAAACAGGCCGGGTGATTTTTAGTGCACCTTCATAATAGCAATCAGAAACAATTGTTTTTAGTTGTTTTTTGGCAACATTCAAATCTATTGCACCAGTAAAACTCATGATTTCAGACCAATAAAAAAGGCTTGGCTCTTGATCCAATCCACGACCTTTTCTAACCCCGTTCCGTCTTTTAGATTTGTGAAAATATAGGGTTTATTTCCTCTCGCTGCAATTGTATCCTGCTCCATGACTTGCAGACTTGCCCCGACATAGGGTGCTAAATCAATTTTGTTAATGATAAACAGGTCTGATTTTATCATTCCCTGTCCGCCTTTCCTAGGAATCTTTTCTCCCTGAGCAACATCAATAATATAGATGGAAAAATCAACAAGCTCTGGACTAAATGTAGCCGCCAAGTTGTCACCACCACTCTCAACGAAAATCAAATCAAGATCGGGATGTAGTTCAGTTAATTCTTCTATTGCGGCAAAATTCATTGAGGCATCCTCTCTTATTGCTGTATGTGGACAGCCTCCCGTTTCAACGCCGATGACTCGATCCTCTGGAAGCACCCCATTTTTTATTAAAAACAAAGCATCTTCTTTTGTATAAATGTCATTCGTGACGACGGCCATGCTATAATCTTTAAACATCGTTCTCGTCAATTTTTCTACAAGCATGGTTTTTCCTGCCCCAACAGGCCCTCCAACTCCAATAATCACTGGTTCCATTTTGTTCCCCTCCTTTTAAGACATAAATAATCGAACATCAAGTCGTTCATGTCGCATTTGAGCAATTTCTAACCCTGGACTAGCCGCGCCAAAATCTTCTGGATTCAATAGATTGATTGCCGCTACAGCCCCTTTAATAAGCAACTGAACCTCCACCAATAACTTTTGGCCGTCTGTTTGTCCGAGCGGGATTCCCCGAACTGCATTTTGAATTAATGAAGAGACACAAGAGAATAAATAAGCTCCTAATGCTGTATCCTTTTCCACTTGTAAATGGAAACTGACCATCGCAAAAACTAGCGACGAATGACCGTAAGCTTCTTTTCTATTTATTTGATTTAGATAGTTTGTAAGATGTTCAGACGGGTACAGTTGGGCACAGAGCTTTGCCAATCTTACACCAATTCTTCGATTACCGGTTCTTGTTTCATTTGCCAAGCTGGAAACAAATAGCAACTGATCATATTTAATGATTTCAGAGATATGCTGATTTTCCAACGCTTCGAAAATAAATCTACAAGCTAATCCATCACAATATACAAGCTGATGTGAAATATAGGTACCGATCGCTTTTAAGAAGCTCTCTTTATCTAAAATCTGTTGATCTTGGATGTATGTTTCCAACCCAAATGAGTGGGAAAAAGCCCCTGAAGGGAAATTTGAATCACAAAGTTGAAGCAAAGGAAAAAGTGAGCTAATCATGGCGATGACCGATATGTCGGAATGCTTGTTTTACTTTACGTTTTTCACGTCTGTAGGGAACTTCAAGCTTCTGTAACAATTCTTCAACTAAATAATCATATTGGACAAGCATTAGTTTTCCCTCGAATTGAGCAGGCAGGTGTCGGTTCCCCAGTTGGTGAGCAATTTCACCCATTTGCTGAATCGAAGTTGGCATAATGGTTAATAAATCATCGGGTGTGACAGTTACGATGATCATATTGTTTTCATCCATATACAAGACGTCACCATCTTCAAGACTTTTATTCTCTTTTAATCGAATACCTAGTTCATTCCCATGGTCTGTTGTTACCCGTTGGACTCGCTTTAGTAAAGCATCACTTTCCATGAATACACGTTCAATATGGGGAATGTTTTCTTCAATCGTCGCTACATTACCGATTATTTTTTCAATAATCATCTTTCTCACCTCAGAATAAGAAATATCGTTGGGCCATTGGCAGGACCTCAGCAGGCTCGCATGTGATTAATTGACCATCAACCTTTACTTCATAGGTGTGTGGATCCACTTCAATTTCTGGCGTTTCACCGTTAAATTTCATATTCTTCTTCGTTATTTGACGGGTTCCGGATACCGGTTTAACTATTTTTTGTAGGCTTAGCTTCGAACCAATGTCTTTTTCGTAAGCCGTCTTTGAAACAAACGTAATCGAAGTCTTATTTTTTGCACCACCAAAAGAAGCAAACATGGGTCGATAAATGGCGGGTTGAGGGGTAGGAATACTCGCGTTAGGATCACCCATTACACTATAAGCAATCATTCCTCCTTTCAAAATCAACTCTGGTTTTACACCAAAAAAGGCCGGTTCCCAAATCACCAAATCTGCCAGTTTCCCTATTTCAATTGAGCCAACAAACTCCGAAATGCCATGAACAATAGCTGGATTAATTGTATATTTTGAAATATACCTTTTAATTCTAAAATTATCGCCGACAGCTCCGTGGTCCTCAGCTAATTTCCCGCGTTGTTTCTTCATTTTATCGGCAGTTTGCCAGGTCCGTGTGATTACTTCTCCAACCCGACCCATTGCTTGCGAATCAGAGGAAATCATGCTAAATACACCTAAATCATGCAAAATATCTTCAGCCGCAATGGTTTCTTTACGAATCCTTGAATCAGCAAAGGCAATATCCTCAGGGACACTTGGGTCTAAATGATGACAAACCATTAACATGTCTAAATGTTCTTCTAATGTATTCACCGTATAGGGACGTGTTGGATTTGTTGAGGATGGAAGGATGTTTGAGAAGCTAGCTGCTCTTATAATATCTGGAGCGTGACCCCCTCCTGCTCCTTCTGTATGATAAGTATGAATAACCCGTCCATTTATTGCAGCGAGAGTATCCTCAACGAATCCTCCTTCATTTAATGTATCCGTATGAATGGCCACCTGGACATCATATTGATCAGCAACTTTTAAACTCGTATCAATAGCGGCCGCGGTGGTCCCCCAGTCCTCGTGTAACTTTAGGCCGATTGCCCCCGCTTCAATTTGTTCGATTAGAGGTTCTTCAGCTGAGGCATTCCCTTTTCCTAAAAAGCCCAAATTCATAGGGAACCCCTCAGCTGCTTGCAGCATCCGATGAATGTTCCAAACCCCAGGAGTACAAGTCGTTGCGTTTGTTCCTGTCGCAGGGCCCGTTCCACCTCCGAGCATAGTAGTAATTCCGGAAGAAATCGCCGTTTCAATTTGTTGTGGGCAAATAAAATGAATGTGCGCATCAATACCACCTGCTGTCACAATCATCCCTTCCGCAGCAATCACTTCTGTGCCCGCACCAATTACAATATTGACACCATCCATTAATAAAGGATTTCCCGACTTACCAATTGCAGAAATGAGCCCCTCTTTGATTCCAATATCTGCTTTATAAATACCTGTATAATCCACAATCATTGCATTTGTTAAGACAAGATCTACCGTTTTGTCATCTGTAGCTAACGGATGTTGCCCCATTCCATCACGAATGACTTTGCCACCACCAAACTTTACCTCATCCCCATAAATCGTATAATCTTTTTCAATTTCGAGAAAAAGGTCAGTATCGGCGAGGCGAACTGCATCTCCAGTGGTCGGACCAAACATATCAGCATATTGTTTCCTAGACATTTGAAAACTCATTTGGTTCCCTCCCGTTCTACTGACCCGTTTGTTTGATTATTGAGACCGTAGACTTTTCGTTCACCTGAAAACGGAACAAGTTCTATCTCTTTTGCATCACCAGGTTCAAATCTTACAGCTGTTCCAGCCGGAATATTCAAATGCAGGCCAAAGGTTTGTTTTCGAACAAATTCAAGTAATTTGTTGACTTCAAAAAAATGAAAATGGGAACCAATTTGAATTGGTCGGTCACCACGGTTTAAAACCCTTATCGTGATTGATTGCTTATTCTCGTTGCAGGTAATCGGTTCGGTCTTCAGCAAGTACTCACCAGGAATCATTATCTCCCCCCTTATTCTCGTATTGGATCATGAACGGTCACAAGCTTGGTACCATCTGGAAAAGTTGCTTCTACTTGAATATCTGGAATCATTTCGGGGATCCCTTCCATCACATCAGCAATCTTTAGAATAGTAGCCCCATATTGCATTAACTGAGCTACTGTTTTCCCGTCTCTTGCCCCTTCTAATACTTCGTATGTAATAATAGCAATCGCCTCCGGATAGTTTAACTTCAGTCCTCTATGCTGACGGCGGCGGGCAAGATCTGCTGCTACTACAATCATCAACTTCTCCATTTCCCGTGAGGTCAATTTCATGATTTGCTCTCCCTTCGATAATCCATTCACCCATATTTATTAAAATATTAGCTAAATTGACTTACGATGTTATATTTTCTAACATCTACGATACCTCAATTATAATGAATATTCTGATTAAATCAATAACAAAAACTAAAATATATTTATAAAACTCCGTGAAACCGCCAACAATTTCACGCTAACTTAGGGTTGTTTGATGTCATGAATCAAAGAAAAAAGCCTGAGAATGAAGAAAAATTCATCTTAAGGCTACTGTTTTTTATGTTATTTTTCATCACATCTAAAAATCTGATGTTGTTCATTCCAATCAACACTAGTTTCAAAATTTATTCAACGGCTAATAGCATAGAAAATCATTTTTTGGTTGATTTTCACTGAGTATAATACGTTTTTTTATACCCAATATTCACGATAATCCTGTATATATGTATCAATTGCAGTTGGATTTTTCTTCATCAATTCCACATAATCATTAGTCATCCCTTTTGCCAAACCAATTTTGGTTATAAAGTGAAGGTTTGTTACCACTTTTATAAAACCAGGATCAACACCCTTTTGGAGCATATATTGTTGAAAATCTCTTGCAGTCGGATTGGTATAAGTAATCTTTTTACCAAGTATTGCAGACATTCGTTTGGCCACCTCATCAAAATCAATTGCTTCCCTTCCAGTTAAACAATAACTCTTATTTACATGCTGTGTCCCTCCTAAAAGTGCAAGGACAGCGACTTCTGCGATATCTCGAACATCTATAAAACTTGTCTTCCCTTTTCCAGCCGGAACAAAAATTCTTCCATTTTCTTTAAGTTCATTTAGAAGGAACATATTAAGATTTTGCATGAAATAACCTGCACGCAAAAAGGTATAAGGTAGTTTAGCCGCTTTGATTGCCTTTTCATTTTTATGATGAGGAATAAACGACAGGAATTGTACATCTTTTACTGACAAGTAGACTATGTGTTTTATCCCTTTCTCTTTCACTTTCGCGAAAAAAGGATGTAAATCCTCAGGCCCCCTAACCTCAGGGGGATACATTAAAAATATCTTATCGATATTTTCTAGGGCTTGCTCAAACGTATCCGGATTACTAAGATCAAACCGGACATAGTCATAATCTACACCAAATTTCACCTTTGACTTTTCAACATTCCGTACAGCGCATTTAAATGGAGCATTTTTTATACGTAGAACTTTAGCCACTTCTTGCCCAACATTCCCCGTAAACCCTGTAACCAAAATATTAGTCATGTAAATTACTCCCTTTTTGATATTCAATTAAATTACTTTTTGTAGACCAGTCTATATAATACTCCTCGAAAATATTTCCAGTACTTCTAGCTTAGAAGCACTGGAATTTGTTTAGCAATTAACAGTAACGGCTTACTGTCTCCTCGGGTAAAGCTCAAAAGGAACGCCCCTTCGATTAGGGAATTAATCACAATCCCTAACTCACTCGCTTTTTGTTGATCGAAACCACTATTTATTAGCTTTTGAGTAAACTCGTTTTGAAAGCTTTCATAGGCTTCTTGACAGGCCTTTCTGAGCAGTTCAGAGCTATGTGAGGTTTCAAGGGCAACTGCTGCAATTGGGACCCCGACCATAGACCGCTCATTTTCAAATCGAAGCGCCATTGTTTCAATAAAATTTTGAATGGCAATAACTGGATCTTCTATCTGTTTCAAGGATTCTTTTATATTTTTGGAAACAAATGCACTTGTTAATTTAACTGCTTCAATCGCTAACTCTTCTTTTCCATTCGGAAAATAATGGTACAAAGAACCCTTCGGAGCTCCACTTTCCTTAGTTATTTGATTTAGTCCTGTGCCGTGATATCCTTGAAGTTGGAATAGCCGTGATGCTGTACTTAATAATTTATCTCGCGAGCTCTCTTTTTCTACCATCCAATTCACCTCAACAAAATTATAACAATCGGTCTATATAATCTCAATATTTATTAAGCTTTTTCTACCGAAAATCCCTCCCACATTACTTGTATTTATTCGATTTTCCGATTACTATTAGGGACAGTGGAAAAATACTGAAAATACATATTAAGTGAAACTTGCATCTGTGGGGTTTTACTACCCGTTAATCTACGATAAAATAAGTTATAATAAGAAATTATTGTACATAAAGAAAGGTTGATAAAGGTTGGAACAAAACTCTTCAAACTTTATTAAAAGTATTATTAAAGAAGATTTAGAATCAGGGAAAAGAGACCATGTCATCACACGTTTTCCTCCTGAGCCAAACGGGTACCTTCATATTGGTCACGCTAAGTCCATTGTAATTAACTTTGGTCTGGCGGATGAATTTAACGGAAAAACGAATTTGCGTTTTGACGACACAAATCCATTAAAAGAAGATCAGGAGTATGTCGATTCCATTAAAGAAGATGTTAAATGGCTTGGCTATGACTGGGACGAGTTATTTTTTGCTTCTGACTATTTTGATGAAATGTACAATCGTGCCGTCCTTTTAATTAAAAAAGGAAAAGCATATGTCGATGATTTAACAGCAGAAGAAATTCGTACGTATCGTGGAACACTAACTGAACCAGGCAAGGAAAGCCCATATCGTACCCGAAGTGTTAAGGATAACCTTGATTTATTTGAACGGATGCGAAAAGGCGAATTTGAAAATGGGACTAAGGTTTTGCGCGCGAAAATTGACATGTCTTCCCCAAATTTAAACTTAAGGGACCCAGTTCTGTACCGTGTTTCTCATGCTAGCCATCATAACACTGGCGAAAAATGGTGTATCTATCCGATGTACGATTTTGCCCACCCACTTGAGGATGCCATCGAAGGTGTAACACACTCCCTTTGCACAACGGAGTTTGAGGACCATCGTCCGCTATACAATTGGGTAATCGAACAGTGTGAGACGGAAAACAAGCCTGAGCAAACGGAATTTGGCCGTTTAAACATTACCAATACCGTAATGAGTAAACGGAAGCTGAAACAGCTTGTTGATGAAGGTTTTGTCGAAGGTTGGGACGATCCACGTATGCCTACAATTTCTGGATTACGAAGAAAAGGGTTTACTCCTGAATCCATTCGAGAATTCGTCCGGGAAACTGGAGTGTCCAAAGGTTCTGGAACCGTCGATTCCGCCATGCTCGATCACTTTGTTCGGGAGGACTTAAAACTAAAGGCTCCAAGAACAATGGGAATTTTACGACCATTAAAAGTTGTAATTACAAATTACCCTGAGGATCAGGTCGAGTGGTTGGATGCCGAAATCAATCCAGAAGTTCCTGAAATGGGAGAACGCCAAATTCCATTTTCTAGAGAGTTGTATATTGAACAAGATGACTTTATGGAAGATCCACCCAAAAAGTATTTCCGACTGTTCCCTGGCAATGAAGTTCGACTAAAACATGCTTATTTTATTAAATGCGAAGAAGTTATTAAAGACGAAGTTGGCAATGTGGTTGAATTACGTTGTACGTACGATATTGAAACTAAGAGTGGGTCAGGCTTTACGGGTCGAAAGGTAAAAGGGACCCTCCATTGGGTTGATGCCAAACATGCCGTACCTGCCGAATTCCGTCTATACCAACCCCTGATTTTAGATACGGATGATTCCAAAGAAGACCCTAACAACGAGGAAAAAACATTTCTTGATTATGTAAATGAACAATCATTGGAAATCATCCAAGGCTTCATTGAACCTAATCTAAAGGATGTAAAAGCTCAAGATAAATTTCAGTTTTTCCGTCATGGCTATTTTAATGTCGATCCAAAACACACTACTAAGGAAAAAGCTGTATTTAATCAAATTGTTTCATTAAAAAGCTCGTTTAAATTATAATCACGATGAAGGACTTGGCAATGCCAGTCCTTTTTTTTGTGTTCATTATTTAAGAAAATAGTTATATTTGATTTTCCCTTGAAGTTAGTCTATGAATATCATTTATGATATTGGCAAACATTAGTAATCGTGAGAGAAACAAAAAACAAGGCTGTTTTCTTAAACTATGTTGGTATTTTCCAAAAGAGAAGTGTGGTTGATTTCCACTCCAGGATGCTCGCTTTCCGCGGGGCGGGCGGTGAGCCTCCTCGTCGCTAAAGCTCCTGTGGGGTCTCACCTGTCCCGCTGCTCCCGCAGGAGTCTCGCACCTTCCGCTCCAATCAACTTCTTTATCAACGGTTTTCTTTCCAAAAACCTAATTAAAAAACAACAATCTTTTAGAAAAGAGCCAAAAACAAAGACGGGGGGATTTTAGATGGAAGTAAAACCGCTTCTTGAAGTGGAGCATTTAGCTCTAAAAAAGCAAAAAATATACCGCCAAAGCCGCCTTCGTTTTATTGCGAGATCAATGCTAGCTAGTATGTTTATCGGATTCGGAGTAATTGTCGCCTTTAAGACTGGAAACTTTTTTTATTTGGAACATTCTCCTTTAACCTACCCTATGGCCGCTTTAACCTTTGGAGCTGCAATCATCCTAATCGCTTACGGGGGTGGCGATTTATTTACGGGTAACACCTTTTACTTCACATTTGCCGCCCTCCGAAAAAAAATCAGCTGGGGTGAAGTAATTAAGATATGGATGACAAGTTATGTTGGCAACATATTGGGTGCCGCTCTTTTTGCTTTTATTATTTATACAACCGGACTTTTCAATGATGCACATGTTAATGGATTTTTGCTCAGTGTGGTGGAGAAAAAAATGGAAGCACCAGGAATGCAACTATTTTTCCGGGCCATTCTTTGTAACTGGCTTGTCTGTCTTGCATTTTTTGTTCCAATGGCACTTAAAGGTGATGGACCAAAAATGTTTTCAATGATTTTGTTCGTATTTTGCTTTTTTATCTCCGGTTATGAACACAGTATCGCCAACATGTGTACCTTTGCGATTGCATTAGTATTAAACCATCCTGGTACCATATCAGTTAGTGGGGTCATACATAATCTAATCCCTGTAACGATTGGAAATTTAATTGGTGGCGGGGTATTAATGGGTTGGATGTATTATTATGTCAACATTCCATTCTTCAATGAATACACGGAAAACAACGGAGAGGACTAACTTAGAGATAAACAATAAAACAATCTTATTCCTTCATACCTCCGATTATTTTTGCTATGATATATTATAGTAACGAAGTTTATTATCCGTTTTATGTTTGAAAGGAGCAACAATGATATGGAGAAGAAGTTATTTAAAGCGTTTATGGTAGATAAAAATAATGATGAATTTTCAGCAGTTACTAAAATGATATCACTGGATAACCTTCCCGATGGGGATGTTGTTATAAAAGTTTTATATTCTAGTGTAAATTACAAGGATGGGCTTGCTAGTAACCCTAACGGAAAAATTGTCAGATCGTATCCGTTTATCCCTGGAATTGATTTAGCTGGAATTGTGGTAAGTTCTAGTGATGCCCGTTTTAAAGAAGGCGATGAAATTATTGCCACCAGCTATGAGATTGGCGTCTCCCATTATGGTGGTTATAGTGAATACGCCAAAATTCCTGGTGATTGGATCGTCCCCTTACCGAAGGGTCTCTCACTAAAAGAAGCCATGGTTTACGGAACAGCTGGGTTCACTGCTGCGTTATCCGTCCACCGTTTAGAAGAAAGCGGATTGACTCCTGATAAAGGTAAAGTGCTTGTTACAGGAGCGACTGGTGGAGTTGGGAGTATTGCTGTGGCTATTCTTGCTAAGCGCGGCTACCAAGTGTGTGCTAGTACTGGGAAAGAATCAGAGCATAGCTTTTTGAAACAACTTGGGGCACAGGAAATTCTCTCAAGAGAAGAAATAATTGGAGAAAAAATAAAGCCATTGGATCAGCAAAAATGGGCTGCTGCAGTAGATCCTGTTGGTGGGAAAACCTTAGCAGCGATACTGAGTAAACTCAATTATGGAGGAGCAGTAGCTGTAAGTGGCTTAACTGGGGGAACGGATTTACCAACTACAGTGTTCCCTTTTATTCTCCGTGGCATTAATTTACTAGGAATCGATTCGGTTTATTGTCCGATGGAAACTAGAAAAATCATATGGGAAAGAATGGCTACCGATATGAAACCAGACGGACTATTAGATACCATCAAAAAAGAAGTAACCTTTGACGAGCTACCACAAGTATTATCATCAATCCTAAAAGGTGAAGCAATTGGAAGAACTATTTTAGTTTTATAATAATGTGAGGGCGTTTAGGTCAGCGAAATTGACCTAATGCCCTTTTATTTGTTGTACCTATTAAACTAGTTATATTAAAACGTATCAATCAAAATTAATGATCAGTTCTTAAGCTAAATAGGCTTCAAGGACTTGTTCGTTTGTAATTAAGTCCTTTCCTTTTCCTTCAAGTACAATCTCCCCTGTCTGTAAACAATAACCTCGGTTTGCAATTTGCAGAGCCTGATAAGCATTTTGCTCGACAAGTAGGATTGTCATTCCCTGTTTATTCAACTCTTGGATGATTTCAAAAATTTGTTCAACGATTACTGGGGCAAGGCCCATTGAAGGCTCATCAAGCATTAACACCTCTGGTTTCATCATTAATGCTCTCCCTATTGCCAGCATTTGCTGTTCACCACCACTCATCGTACCTCCCATTTGTTCCAGTCTTTCTTTAAGCTTAGGAAAATATTGAAATACTCTTTCCATCCTATTCCAAATCATTTTTTTCTCTTTAACTGCAAATGCGCCGATTAAGAGGTTTTCTTTTACAGTTAACCTGGGAAAAATACGCCTTCCTTCCGGGACATGAGCTATACCTATGAGAGTTGTTTGATGAGAAGGAACACTGGTAATATCCTTTCCCTGATAGTTAACTGAGCCATTATTGATAGGTATCAGGCCGCTAATGGCTTTGAGAGTTGTTGATTTTCCTGCGCCATTACTTCCGATCAAAGTAACAATTTCCCCCTTTTCCACATACAGATTAATCCCTTTTAGTGCTTGAATAGCTCCATAGCTGGCTTCAACATTCTTTATATCAAGTAATGGCAAATTGGCTCCCTCCTTAGGCAAATGATACAGCTCCTTTTCCTAAATATGCTTCGATCACTCTCGAATTTTTTCGAACTTCCCCAGGATTTCCTTCAGCAATTTTCTCACCATGATCCAATACGATAATATGATCAGATATTCCCATTACTAATTTCATATCGTGTTCAATCAGGATGATCGTAATATCCAATTCTGTTCGAATATCGTGAATTAATCCAGTCAGTTCTTTTGTTTCCCTTGGATTCATGCCTGCAGCAGGTTCATCCAATAATAGGATGTTAGGCTTAGTGGCTAAAGCTCTGGCTATTTCTAACCGACGCTGTGCACCATATGATAGATTCCCTGCTTCTTCATTTAACATATCTGCAAGTCCAACATACTCTAAAAGGTTGTACGCATCTCGTCTTGCATTCTCTTCCTCATTCCTTGTATTCGGGAGCTGGAAAAGGATCCCTAACCAATTTCCTTTTAGGTGGTAATGCATACCCACCAAAACATTTTCAATAACGGAAAGTTTATTGAACAAGCGAATATTTTGGAATGTCCTAGAAATTCCCTGTCTAGCTACTGCATGCGGCTTTAAACCCACCAGCGATTTTCCATTCAATAAAATATTTCCTGAAGTTGGTTTATAAACGCCAGTAATCATATTGAAGAATGTGGTTTTTCCGGCTCCGTTAGGACCAATAACAGCTGTAATGGATTTTTTTTTTACACTCATATTGATTTCTGAATTTGCCACTAATCCACCGAATCTCTTGGATAATTTCGTTACCTCTAACACATTCATCAGCTTCATCTCCTATGCTTTTGCTTTTGCTTTTTCTTCATTCAACGAAAAAGGGTCAGATTCTGCGGTTTGCTTTTGGATTGGCTGTAGTTTTGTAGGATCAAATTTCATATTTTTAGCAGGCAACAATCCTTGTGGACGATATAAGGCAAATAAAATAAGAAGTGCTCCAAAAATGAATCTTTGCATTTTAGCTGGTGACAAAGCGTCGGGAACAGAGACGACACCATTTAAGCTTAATTGATTAAGCCAGTTGGTTATTTCAGTTAATACCTGTAAATTTAAAATTGTGATGACAGAAGCTCCCAAAATCACTCCTGGAACACTTCCCATCCCTCCAAGGAGGACCATAACAAGAATGGTAATTGATTCTAACAACGTAAAACTTGTCGGGTCCACAAAAGTTTGTTTGGCAGCAAATACTACGCCCATCATTCCTGAAAATGATGCTCCAATTGCAAATGCAGTTAGCTTTGTTTTCACAAGCGGGATTCCCATTGATTGTGCAGCAATTTCATTTTCTCTGACCGCTTTCCAAGCACGGCCAATTTTTGAGTGTTCGAGCCTTCTAACCGTATAGACAACAATTAAGAATAACCCAAGAACTACATAATAAAATTGACTTGGAAAAATAAGACTGATTCCAAAAATAGTTGGTGGGGTGATGGAAGAAAGACCCATTGCCCCATTTGTAATATTGATGGGTCGATCCAAATTATTAAAAACAATACGGATTATTTCTCCGAATCCTAACGTGACTATAGCTAGATAGTCTCCCTTTACACGAAGCACAGGGATCCCTAATAATATTCCGAATAATGCTGCCACAAAACAGCCTATCAGGATAAATATCCAAAAGGTTTCACCTGACAGTGGATAGTGTCCAAATGGCATAAAGTTAGCAGCTTGAGCCGTTGTAAATATTCCATATGTATAAGCACCAACTGCAAAAAAGGCGACAAATCCTAAGTCTAGTAGCCCCGCAAGACCAACGACAATGTTAAGTCCAAGTGCCATTGAAACATAAATACCCACTAATGTTGCTACTTCCATATAGGATTGATATGCTGGTCCATGACTCGCGGCAAATGGCAAAAGTACAGCTAAAATAAAGAAGCCTATGATCCATTTCAACATATTAGAAAGGTTCAGAAAATATAAGAAAAGTAGTGAAGATAACAGTAACAGAAACGCTACGACCGATTTCTGGGCTAAGTACAAACTCAAGGTCGTAACCACAACATAGAGGACGAACAAGACAACTTGAGCTAATCTATTCGCTTGAAAAAAACTCCATATTTTCCTCATCATTCCCACCTACACTTTCTCTGCGATAGCTTTTCCAAATAATCCTTCTGGTTTAAAGATTAGGACCACAATCAAAATAATGAAGGCGAATACGTCTTTGTATTCAGCACCGAAAATACCGCCCGTTAAGCCTGATAGGTTTGCCGCTGCAAACATTTCAACTAGTCCTAGGATCATTCCACCTGCCATTGCTCCACGAATATTTCCTATTCCACCAAGCACTGCCGCAGTAAATGCTTTTATTCCTAAAATAAAGCCAATATAAGGATCAATTGTTCCATACTGAATCGCAAACAACACACCCGTTGCTCCACCTAAGGCTGAACCAATGAAAAAGGTAACGGAAATTACCTTATTAACATTTATTGACATCAACGCAGCCGTTTCACGATCTTGGGCAACGGCCCGCATTGCCATTCCCCATTTTGTTCGGTTAACAAAAAAGTCTAAGCCAATCATCATGATGAATGCAACAATTAATACAACAAGAAACGAGCTTTTAAATGAAACATTCTGAAATTGGGAAAGGATAGACGAGACCTTCAGATGGATTTGATTATTAAATAAACTGGGAGTTGAGACAATATAATTCCCTTTATATAATTCTGTAATAAATCGAACGATATCTTGCAAAAGAAACGAAATTCCAATTGCCGTAATTAAGGCAATAAGTTTTGGAGCATTGCGCAGCGGTCTATAAGCCACTCTTTCAATCCCCATACCAATAAAGCCAGTTAATATGCTAGTCAAAAGTAAAACAAAGATAAGAGAAATAATAGCCGGAATGACAGATATCCACTCAAAACTTGTCAGACCCAACAATACAGCTGTTCCAATGAAAGCTCCTGTCATAAAAATTTCACCATGGGCAAAATTTATCAATTCTAGTATTCCGTAAACCATGGTGTAGCCTAGAGCAATTACTGCATAGACTGCTCCTAAGGTCAGACCATCGATCATCACCTGTGGTAGAGTATGAATGATGTCAGTAAACAAAATCATCACCTGACTTTCTGTTTAAAATTAAAAGCAGAGCTAAACTTGCCTGTTGATTTTTGCTCTAGTGGTGGTCCATAGTCAAATAAAAGGAAAAAAGGGTACGTGCCAAAATCCATACCCTTTTTAAGTAAACTACTATTTGCTGATTTCTCCGTCTAATATAGCCGGATAAGCAGCTTCATCAAATTTGTAAATAAATATCTTTGCAAACTTGTTATCTCCTTTTTTATCAAAGCCTACTTTAGTTACTAAACCTTTATAGTCTTTAATTGCACGCACTGAGTCTCTTACTTGCTTACGAGGAGGCGCCTTTCCATCAGATTCTTTAATAGCATCTTCTAAAGCAGTTAACATGACGCCCATACTATCGTAGGCATAAGCGGAATAGGACTCTACGTTTTTATTAAACTTTTTCTTATAGTCTTCTGAGAATTTCTTCCCTGCTTCGGTTTTTGTAACATCACCAGCAACAGAGGTGATGTAAGAATTTTTCACGGCATCGCCGGCTATTTCAACAAAAGTTGAGGAATCAAGACCATCGCCTCCCATAAACGGTACATCTATACCTTTATCACGCGCTTGTTTAACTAGCAGTCCCCCTTCTGCATAAAGTCCACCATAGTAGATTAAATCTGGTTTTTTTGAACTCACTAGATTTAGAACACCGTTAAAATCTTTCTCACCCACAGTAATTCCTTCAAAACCAACGATATCAGCACCTAATTTCTCTGCACCTACTTTAAATGCATCTGATAAACCTGAACCATAAGCCGTTTTGTCTTGGATGATAAAAATCTTCTTGGCTTTCAAAGTTTTTACAGCGTACTCAGCCCCGGCTGGACCTTGAAAATCATCTCTTGCAACGATACGGTTTACGGCTTTTAACCCACGGTCCGTAACATCAGTTGCAGTGCTAGCAGGTGAAATCATTGGAATAGCATATTTTTCATACGTTTCCGATGAAGGGATGGAAACTCCAGAATTTAAGTGTCCAATTACTCCAAGAACTGCTTGGTCAGCACCAATCAATTGCGCATTTGCCACACCCTTTTTAGGATCGCCCTGGTCATCATATGGAACCAATTGTAAATCAAAGCCTAATTCTTTAAATTTAACTTTTTGTTCATCTAATGCTAACTGTGCACCAAGCTTAATTGCTTCTCCCAATGTTGCGCTTCCGCCGGATAATGGGGACTGAGTAGCAATTTTTATAACCGTTGTCCCTTTTTTCGAACCACCTTCATCCGTTTTTGAGGTTTTATCTGATTGTGAACATCCGCTGATAATTCCAAGTACTAAAGTACATATCATAAATAATGAAAAAAGCTTCTTTTTAGAAATCATTTTGGTCCCCCTATAAAAAATGTTTTTTATATTCTCCTATATGTAAATCTTTACCTCCTTTTCTACTAAATTCCCAAAATAGTTACTCTTTTGTTGAAGTATAATGAATGTCAGAATATGTGTCATCTAGCTTGATAGAAAATCTCACCAACTTTTTTTAATAGAGTTAGGAATTGCTACCTCTCAAAATATCACCAACTAGACAACAAACCATTCTCAATGTTAATCCAAAAAAATAAAAATCCCACTCGGATTAAAACGAGTGGGAAGAATGATATTATAAGTAAAAAAACGCCAACCTTTATCAGCTTGTTAAATAATTGCCTCTATCATCGATAAAATTCTTTAGTATTGTTCCGGATTAATTCCATAACACTCCGAAAATCCATATTCTTTATTTCGGCAATTTTTTTAAGAGATTCCTTCATCATGGTCGGGTGGGTCCTCTTTCCAGAAAATTGTCCCTCAAAGGGCCACGGTCCATCAGTTTCGACCATGATTTTACCGATTGGGTAGGCACTAACCAAATTTACATTATCTACATCATCTAGCGCAACCTCTGGAGTAACCGAAACAAGGTACCCGTTTGCTATCATTCTCTCGGTCGTCTTTTGATCCCCTTTAAACCAATGAAAATGTGCATTAGTTATTGAGTGTTTTTCAAGTAGATTACAAACAATTGGTGCATCTGAATAGATTGCATGGAGGGCAATTGGTTTACTCCATTTTTTTGCGAGCTTCACAAATAGTTCGAGTAACTCAACATATCTCCCGTAGTCACTTTTTGACACTTTGTTCTCTGCCCGCATGAAGAACGGCAAGCCTACTTCTCCAACTGCAACCATTTTGTCTTTGTTTGTTTCCATCCAAGATATAAGTTCCTCAAGCTCGCGATCCGTTGGAAGTGGTTGCTCAGGGTGAAAACCAAATGCCGGTTTGACCATAGAAAATCTTTCCGAAAGGTCTAGATTTCTTTTACATGATTCCAAATTCATTGAAACTGAAATCAGCGCCTCAATAGAATACTCCATCTTGGCGATGGACAAAATCTCTTCATCCTCATACTGATCTAAGTGAATGTGCGAATCCAATATCTTCTCCATCCGTGCACTTCCCTATTTTTTAAAAGAATAATATATTGATCGCTTCCATCGGAAGAACTCATCGTCTAGCAAGAGGCTTTCATCTCGAGGACGTTTGAATGGAACGCGGAATTCTGCAGTCACGCTTGCTGGTTTTGGGGACAATACAATAATTCGATCTGATAAAAACAATGCTTCTTCAATCGAATGAGTAACAAACAACACAGTTCGTCGGTATTCTCCCCAAATGGATAGGAGCCATTTTTGCATTTCTAGCCTAGTCAATTCATCCAGTGCGGAAAATGGTTCATCTAGACAAATAAGAGATTGGGGACTGAGAAGGGCCCGGATAAAGGCAACCCGCTGCTTCATCCCTCCAGATAATTCTTCAGGACGTGCCTGTAAATAATCCCCTAGACCCGCTTTTTTTAGCATTTCTATCGCTTTATCTCTGTCCTTTTTTCCTTTCAGTTCCGCTCCAAGCATCACATTTTGCAAAACTGTTCGCCATGGCAACAGGGAAGGTGTTTGTGGCATATAACTAATCGAGCCTCGTTTGCCAATAATATTGTCATCTTCAAGCAGGATTCCCCCTTTTTCAGGAGCCATTATTCCACCAATTAGGTTAAAAATCGTACTTTTTCCACTTCCTGATGGACCAATAATAGAAACAAACTCTTCCCTTTCAATCGAAAAAGAAAGGTTTGATAGCACTTCTAATTTCCCGAAGGATTTGGAAATCCTATCGACTTTTAAATGACTCATTCTGAGTTCCCTCCCTTCCCATGCCAGCGAATAAAATATTTTTCTGCAACAACAATAAAGGAAAAAAACAACAGACTAAGCAGCATAATCGCCAGAATTGCCACAAAAACTTTATCTGTTCTAAACGAAGAAGACGCCAATGTCATATAGACCCCTATCCCCTTTTCAGCTCCAAGCCATTCAGAAATAACTGCCCCCATCACACTGTAGGTGGCTGAAATTTTTAAACCTGAAAATATTGTAGGAAGTGCATATGGCCACTCAAGCTTCCAAAATAATTGTGATTTATTGGCACCTGCCATTAACATGTAATGTTTATATCCTTTAGGTACTTGTTTTAAACCATCTAAAGTCGCCACAGTAATAGGAAAGAAGCAAACAAGGGTTATGACGATTATTTTCGGCAATAGCCCAAACCCAAACCAAATCACGAGTAACGGTGCGAGAACGATAATTGGAACATTCTGCGATAATATAAGGAGCGGATAAACCGAGTCCCGAATCCAAGGAACTAAGTGCAATAATATCGCTACCACCAACCCAACGACCGCTCCCACCATAAATCCCTCGATAGAAATTTGAATCGTTGACAATAAATCAGGATAAAACATCGTCCAGCCAGATATCGTCTCTGACAAAATCTTTGAAGGGGCAGGAAGCAACCAGACTGGAATTTTGGCTTTAGCAACGATCAATTCCCATAGAACGAACAAAAGAAGGAGAACCGCAATCGGTCTCCATCCTTTTCTAAGAAAATATTTCATCGGTATTTTTCCGTCAATGTATCCATCGTAATACCTGATGGTTGGTAAAGAACCTTTATTTGTGAAATAACATTTTTACAGTCTATTTCCATCATCCGCTCGTTCATTTTTTCAATGATGGAAAATAAATGCGTTAGCTCACCTTCCATCGTTGTCTCTAACGGATGGACTTCAAACTTAACTCCCGATTCTTGAATGATGCGTATCGCCTCATCAACATAAGGAATTACATCTCCACCATCCGCTGGCTTCGGTAAGATTTGGATACTAACAAGTGCATTTGCCACAATAAACCCTCCTATTTAGGTAAAAATTCATTCGTAAATGCTTTTTTTGCATCTAATTCTTTTTCTAATAGTCCATTTTCAAACATCCAGGAAGCATAGTTCTCCCATACCTCAAGTTTTTGTTCACCCCAACGGGTGGCATCATCTTGATATTTAGGTGCTAACCACTCCTGACTTTTTTTCACAAGCTTTGGATCTAAATCTGGAGCTGCTTTTATTAAAATATCCGCTGCATCACTCGGATTTTTAATGGCATATTCATACCCTTTTGCAGAAGCTTTTACAAATGCTCTTACTGTCTCAGGGTTTTTTGATATCATTTTTTCGTTTGTCGTCAAAACAGGTGTGTAATAATCGAGTTTATCTGAGTAGTCTGTTAAATAAACCATGTTAATTTTTTCACCGCGTAGCTCTGCTTCTACTCCATCCCAGCCATAATAAATCCAGGAGAAATCAACGTCCTTTTTAATAGCGGTAAAGAAATCAGTGTCTCCGATATTAACAATTTTCACTTTTCCTACATCAGCATTTTCTTTTTTCATCAAAGACTCAATTATCGATTTTTCAACTGGAGAACCCCATCCTCCGTAAGTCTTACCGGTAAAATCCTTCGGAGACTTAATATTCTTTTCAGCTGGTGATGCAAAACCAGATGTATTATGCTGAATGACCGCCGCAATTGAAACAAGTGGAACTCCCTGAATTCGAGCTTGTGTGACCCCTTCTTGATAGCCAACACCGAATTGGGATTTACCAGATGCTACGAGCTGATCAGCACCGGCTTCTCCTGGCATAATGATCTTTACATCGAGACCTTGCTCTTTAAAATAACCTTTTTCCTTTGCCACGTATAAGCCTGTATGGTTTGTATTTGGCGTCCAATCCAATACCACTGTCACTTTTTTAAGTGCATCCTGCTTGTCTTGTTTTTTCTGTTGAGCATTGTCAACCTTTTTACTCGTACTACAGCCAGTAATCAACAAGGCTGCGAATAATAAAACTAGCCATTTCTTCATCCTTACTTCCTCCTTATGTATTCGTACTGATAACAAACAGTACAGCGAACGAACTATTTTCCAAAACAAAAAAACGCCCTAGTGAAAACCAGGGCGCATACTAACAAACATTGCTTTGTTAAATATGTTCCCTCCGCTGGTGTTAACCAGATCAGGTTCTAAGGGTCATTATCTCGTGGATAATATCTCAACCGGCAACACCGGTGCCCCTACATTCTTGTTTATGACAATTATAAAACATCCTTATTATAGCAAAATAAAAATATTATGTCAGTTATTTAAGCATAAAGAAGAGGAAAAACCTTCATCTCCTAACTCCCCTGCACTGATGTAAATGTTCACATTTTATTCAAACTAAAGGTAAATGTTCACATTTTATCAATAATCCATATTGTACACTTATTATTATTAAAAATTATTTTTGTGGGGTACTATATGAACCAGGATGAATCATTCTATCTAATTGAATCAAAGCAGCAAAGTCATTTCAACACTAATGAAAACGATTCCAACAGACACTTAAGTACTGACAAGTTAGATGATTTTTGTAACATTTTCCCACAAAATAGCCTGGCACTGAGCCAACTAAATGAAAAAATTCGCTATGCAGTCGATCAATCGATAAATATTGTCATTACAAATATTGATGGCTACATCTTGTATGTAAATAGCAGTTGTTACGAGTTAATTCATTACCAGCCTGATGAACTAATCGGTGTTCATACTAAAATATTTAACGCTGGTTACCACTCAAGCGAATTTTTTAAAGAAATGTGGGACACTATACTTTCTGGGAAAATCTGGCGAGGCGATGTAAAGAACAGAAAAAAGGATGGGGACCATGTTTGGGTTCGAATGAGGATTATTCCGTTATTAGGCGAGTCTGGTACTCCTCATCAATTTGTAGCACTTAGAGAGGACATTACCGAAAAGAAAGAGTTGGAATTCCAACTTGCCCTAAAAGACAAACAATTAAGTGCACTAACTAAATACTCCTATGATGCGGTAGGGATTATCGACCATTTAGGCGTGATTACTTATCAAAATCCTGCTATTGAGCGAGTTTTAGGGTATAAAACCACTGATACATTGGGTTCAAATATTTTAATGTATTTGGATGAAAAAGAAATTGTTAGAGAAAAGTCCTTTCTCAAGAGATTTGCAAAAATAACAGATGCTCCAATCAATCGCCAACTTAGAATTAGACATAAGAATGGAACAATGCGTTGGTGTGACGTTGCTTTAACTAATTACCTTGATGATCCTTATATTAAGGGAATTGTGTTTAATATTAGAGACGTTACAAAACAAAAGGAATCCTCAGAAGTAGTCAATCAAATAGCCTATTTTGACTTTTTAACCGGTTTACCGAATAGAAGACATTTTGAAGACCTCCTGAAAGATACTTTACAAAATGCTGAATCATCTAATCGCCGTGTTGCTCTTTTATTCCTGGACTTAGATGGATTCAAAACCATAAACGATACACTTGGCCATGAAATTGGCGATGGTTTATTAATAAAGGTAGCCCAAAGGATCTCTAGTAGATTTGAAAAAAAAGCCATTATTGGGCGACTAGGTGGAGATGAATTTTCAATCATCATCCCTAATATGTTTGATTTTAAGTATCTTCATAAATTCGCCAGTTCTCTTGTTCGTATCTTTAATCGCCCCTTTAATGTCGAGGACTTTGAATTAAATGTGTCTGCTAGTATTGGGATAAGCATATACCCATTGGGTGGAAAAGATATGAAAACCCTACTAAAACATGCTGACGTTGCCATGTATCAGGCAAAAAAAGAAGGGAAAAATCATTATCAGCTTTATAGCCCCTCGATGGATCAGAATGGATATAAAGCATTCCTTCTTAAAAATGATTTAAAAAAAGCTCTCGATGAAGAGCAATTCTTCATCGTATACCAACCAAGAGTGAATCCAAATACTCACAAGTTGGTAGGGTGTGAGGCATTAATTCGTTGGAACCATCCTATTTTTGGACTTGTATCTCCACTTGAATTTATTCCATATGCTGAGGAAACTTACTTTATCATACCATTAGGAGAATGGATTTTAACGAGTGTTTGCACCCAAGCAAAAGATTGGCAAAGACAAGGTTTACAACCAATTAAAGTATCCGTAAATATCTCAGCGATTCAATTATTACATCCTAATTTCGTGAAAAATGTGAAAAATATTCTAAAAGAATCTGGTCTTGAACCAGAATGGTTAGAGCTAGAAATTACCGAGACAGTTTTATTGAATAAAGAAGATCAGGCACTTAAAGCATTAGAAAAGTTAAGTAGTATGGGATTCACAATCGCTCTTGATGATTTCGGAACAGGTTACTCGGCGCTGAATTATCTAACAAAATACAAATTTGACGTGATTAAAATTGACCGGAGCATCCTAAAAAATATTCCAAATGATGGAGAAAGCTATGAAGTGGCCAATGCCATTGTTAGGTTAGCTCAAACTCTGAAAAAGAAGGTTGTTGCAGAAGGAATTGAGACGTCAGTACAACTAGCATTAGTTGCCAAGATGGGCTGTGATGAGTTCCAAGGATATATTTGCAGTAAACCAGCTGAAGTTGATATATTTAAAAAGTTTTTAGAAGACGGAAAATGGAATTATAAAAAAAATAAAGAAGTTTAAAATATACTTAATTTCCATATACAGCACCAACTTTAAGAGGCTGATTCCGAATGAAATCAGCCTCTTTTTATAGCATTTTTCTTCAAAGTCCTTAAACATTCCTTAAAACTAATAAAATCCTTTGATTTCGAGTTTCTTGTTCTTCCTCAGAAACTAAATCATACTTCTTTAAGAGATGGAAAACCTCATTTAATATCTCTTGCCCATGTTGTTTTTGAAAAAAAGCGTTAAATAACGGTTTTGTTTCTTCAGGAAGAAAACTGGTTTGCGATTCGTATTTTTTCAAAACATCTTCATGTGTATGATCAAGATTGCAATGGCCCATAGTAAGCTCCTTCATTTTTATTTACTTTAACATCTTCATAATTATTAGTATATATAATTGAGAGAAGGATTCAATATCTTTTAGGAATTCCTTTTGTCTATGACGATTTAATGGTGATCTTATGAAAATTTTTTGGCTTTTTTGTTAAATAAATCGATAGGAAGATAAACAGCCCTCCACTTGAAATCCTCAATAGGGTGGAAGTAATCATCGCAAAACTCATTGAAGCTTGTTCGAGTAATAACACCCCAAATTGCGGTGCTATAAAGCCAACAATCGCCAAAAGAATATTATATTGCGAGATAAAGCTATCCCGATTATCTTTATTCGTTACCTCTAATAATAAATTAAATAGTAACAGAACTGTCCCAGAAACAAACAAACCAGAAAGACCGTTGATAATTGTCAAATACACCATGTTTTTAGACAGAATAGTCAAGACAGGCGCTGCTGCCATTCCAAGTGACACAGGAATCATCATTTTAGCGTTCCCGTATTTATCAGCCATTCTTCCCCACCACTTATAGCTAACAATTTGCCCAATCTGGTTAGCAACCGTAATGACACTAATCCAAAATCCAGTTGCATGCGCATATTTTATTTGAAATATGCTAAATAAAGCCCAAGCCATTTGCCACGTAAAATTGAAGCATAAACCACAAATTAAAAAATAAACAAAGCGCTTATCTTTAAAGGCAACCATGCCTACCTTTACGCTTTTTTTCATAGCAAGATTTGATTTTTTTGATTCAACATGTTTCAGTAAATAATATACTTCGAAAATTCCCGCTATAAAGGTAAGTAAGAATAAAAATTGATAGGGAATGGGGTTAGTTTTTGAAAAAAATTGCAACCCAATTCCAATGATAAAAGTAACAACCATTCCAACAAGTGTTAACATCATGTTTCGTTGACTAAAAAATCCGCTTCTTCGTTTTTCGGGTACTAAATCCCCAATGAATGCTTGCCAACTTAGATTAGCAAATGATCCAGGTAAATTCATGAATCCCACCAAAAGTACAAAAACCCAACCCGAATATTCCCGAGGGATAAACACAACAAAAAACATCCCTAGCAAAAACAAGCGTGTAAATAAAAAGGAGTAAGCAGTGAATTTCCTTTTCTCTGGTAACTTATTCATTATTACTGAACCAACTAGCATTCCAAACATACCAATAAACTGCGGAAGCGAGTTAATCAATCCAACTTGGTAGTTTGATGCACCTAAAACACTAATCGCAAATAAAATAAAATAGTTATTGCTTCCATTAAGGACAATGGTTTGAGCAATTCCGTTCCTTATGCTATATTTTTCATTTAATTGATTGATGGTGGGGATACTCATCTAAATTTCATCTTCCTTCGATAAAAAACAAAAATTATTTAGTTACTCTAAGCAATAATACTTCTATCCCCTCGTCCCATCAATCTCTTTTTAGCACATTCACCAGATTGACAAACCAACCTTGGCTTCAAGACAAAAAAATCCATTGTCGCAACACGCGACCATGGATTTTTTGTTTTTTTATTTAGTGTCTGTTTTTTTTACATATGAATAATCTTTTGGATCAATTTTTTTAAATCCTTGCGGTGTATAGAATCGCAATAAATCTTTATAGACAATTTCATCAGAAATTTTCAACTTCATATTTGCTTGATCACTCTGGTCTTTATACTGCTTTCCATCAACTAATTCCCCAGTGGCATTACTGTAAGTCTTTTCCCCTAAATGTGTTATTTCGGGTGAAACAAAATCACCATTTCGGAACGCCACAGTTTGCTGATGTTGAGGTGATAATAGATCAGAACCAATTTGCATGTAATCTTTCGTGTCTGTTCCTAATAAATGAAGAACTGTTGGTGACACGTCCACTTGTCCACCGTATGAGTCAACAATATTCCCCTTAACTCCTGGGACATGGATAAATAATGGAATCCTCTGTAATTGGGCGTTTTCAAAATCATTAATTTCCTTACCGACAACATTTGCCATTGCTTCATTATGATTTTCCGAAATTCCATAATGGTCACCGTATAGTACCACTACAGTATGATCGTATAATCCAGAGGTCTTTAAGTCGTTAAAGAACATCTCCAAAGCATGGTCCATATAATGGGCAGATTGGAAATAATTGTTCACAACGCTATCATCACCAAATTCTCCGGCAGGAAAATCAGTATCTCCTTCATCCATCTTGAATGGGAAGTGGTTAGATAACGTGATAAACTTCGTATAAAAAGGTTGTTTTAAACCTGTCAATAACGGCATGGATTGTTCAAAGAATGGAACATCTTTCATCCCATAGTTCTTTGTATTTTCCTCACTCATATCGTAATATTCTGCATCGTAGAATTTATCATACCCGAACGCTTTATAAATTTCATTGCGATTCCAAAACGTTTTGTAATTACCATGGAATACAGCCGAAGTATAGTTTTGACCTTTAAGAATTCCTGGCATTGCTTGATAAGTATTTTGTGCTTTATTTACAAAAACAGCACCTTGTGACATTGGGAACAAGGAATTTTCCATCATAAACTCTGCGTCAGAGGTTTTCCCTTGACCAGTTTGATGGAATACATTTTTAAAATAAAATGCTTCTCCATTGTGTGCTATTGAATTTAGGAATGGAGTTACTTCTTGACCGTCAATTTTATAATCAATAATAAAGTTTTGAAGTGATTCCATGGAAACATAAATTACATTCATCCCTTTTGCTTTTCCGAAATATTCCGGATTTGGAGCTGTGTAATTTGCTTTAATATAGTTTTCCACGTCTACAATATCACTACTGTCTGCCATTGCTCTTTGGCTAGATGACTTGGCATTCTGAATCATGTCATAAATGGTGAAGTTATACGTACCAAGATATTTCACTAAATAATTTCTGTCAAAAGATCGTGATAATAGTTGTGGACGATCCTTTTCAGCTAAACCTAAATTAAATAAAAATACAATAACCGCTGCGGCAATAACAAATGCAGCCGGTCTTCGATTATTTCCTTTTAAGGGTTTAACCACTTTAAAGACTAGAAACAAGATTAGTAGAATCGTATCGGTAAAATAAAAAACATCCCAAGGTGACATTAAGGAAAGTACACTGTCACCAAGCTGTCCGCTATTGGTTTTTGTCTGTAACAGAACAGGAACTGTAATAAAATCATTGAAAAACCGGTAATAAACAACGTTTGCATATAGTAAAAATGTAAGGATAAAGTTCATGAAAACCAACATGACGTTTTGTCCACGTTTTCTAAAAAGCAGTGCAATTCCTAAAAACAACAAGGATGAACTGATTGGATTAATGAATAAAAGGAACTTCTGTAGTTTATTTTCTATTCCTAAATCAAATTCAATTTGGTATGCTGCATAAGTTTTTAACCAAAAAAGGATAACCGCTAGGAAGAAAACTGATAGACTTCCGCTAAGAATTTTTTTGGGTGATCCTAATAATTTTTTCATGTAATTACACCTCTATAATGGCTAGTTTGTTGAATGAATGTAGAATACTATATCACAAATTTATTTGGATAGAAACTTTATTTATTAAATATTGGTGAATGTATTCCTTAGTTTACCGTAAAATTATCCATCTATTAGTAGACGAAAAAAAAGAACAAAGGTTTCAATTCCATCCGTCTTTTAAAAAAAAGATATATTAAAGTAGGTGATATGTCTTACTTAAATGATTTTAACACGATTTGTCCAAACATCAAGTAAATTTAGAACCATTATTGAAAAACACTTCAATAGAACTAGATCAAAAGGGCAAAAAAAACCGCAGCACTTTGCTGGGGCGCAGCCATCTATTTCACGGTTCATTTAATCCCAATCTTGAAATACAACGATTCCTCCTGTTACGTCAATTGTATTAAACTCTCCCTGGTAATACAGCTTTCCTTTCTTTTTAACAAGTAAGTTCTCATATGTTTGGACTTCCTTGCCATCTTCAAGGTGAACAACAACCTTTCGACCTAAATCTACTTCAGGTGTTTCAATTCTAATAATACCATTAAGGTAAATGTTCGTTATAACCATTAAGCCAACAAATAACATTATTAGGAACACAATCTTAATTTTTAAAAATGGATTCACTTGGGTTTGGTTTCTTTCAGATCGACTCATTTTTCCCCATTTTCCCTTTCTTTCCTTTTTTAAAACTAGTAAAATATGGGATGCAGTAATTTTTCATCCAACTTAACTTATGCTCTGTTTAGTGAGAAATTGACTTAATCCGAAAATTTTTCCGAAATTTTGCTCGTGTAAAAATGGGATTTACGGTAAACATTAACTTAAAAGAAAGTTTTTATGAGGGGAGCAACACTATGTCTATTTATCCAAATACAGATGAAACAATTGTTATCCTTAAAGATTTAGTTTCGATTCCAAGTCCTTCTGGAAATACAAATGAAGTGATTACATATGTTGAAGAATATTTACAAAAACAGGGGATTTCAGGATATCGAAACAAAAAAGGTGGCTTAATCGTTACTCTCCCTGGTCAGGACGATAGCCGACATCGAATGCTCACTGCTCATGTTGATACACTCGGAGCAATGGTAAAAGAGGTTAAGGATAGTGGACGTTTGAAATTGGATTTAATCGGTGGATTTAAATTTAATTCTATAGAGGGAGAATACTGTAAAATACATTCTTCTACGGGGAAGGTATACACTGGGACTATTCTTTTACATCAAACATCAGTTCATGTCTATAAAGACTCCGATAAGCTAGAGCGAAACCAAGATAATATGGAAATACGTATTGATGAGGTTGTCAAAAATTCAGAGGATGTCACTAAACTTGGGATTGAAGTGGGCGATTTTATTTCCTTTGAACCTAGAGTTGAGATTACACCAAGCGGTTTTATAAAATCACGCCATTTAGATGATAAAGCAAGCGTAGCCATCCTTTTACAATTAATCAAACAAATTAATGAACAAAGTGTCTCCCTTCCATATACTACACATATTCTCATTTCTAATAATGAGGAGATTGGCTATGGAGGTAACTCTAACATCAGCCCAGAAACGGTTGAGTATTTAGCTGTCGATATGGGTGCTATTGGGGATGGGCAGGCTACGGATGAATATACGGTGTCCATTTGTGTTAAAGATGCAAGTGGTCCCTACCATTTAGAATTACGGAAAAGGTTGATCCAAATAGCTCAGGAAAATGGAATTGATTATAAACTGGATATTTATCCTTATTATGGCTCGGATGCATCAGCAGCCATTCGTTCCGGTCATGATATTGTACATGGCTTAATTGGGCCAGGGATTGACTCCTCCCACGCCTTTGAACGCACACATAAAACATCAATCGAAAATACAGCTAAGCTTCTTTATCATTATGTTCAATCGGAAATGACGAGGTAAATAACGAAATAAAGAAAAAGTGCAGATTATTCTCTGCACTTTTTATGTCTCGTGATTGTCACCGATAAGCGGGCGCCTGAAATTATAGATTTCAGCACTGTGGATAACTTTAACTAGGTTGTACTCGTCCAGCTCCAGCGCCCAGCGCCTAGTGAACTTCACCCACCTCCCTACGATAAGTCAACATCGAATCGCTCTCGCTCTTCGTGTTTCCTTTATCTCAGTCGGTGTGCTCCAGTCCATACGTCGCTAACCGGGCGCTTCCGCTTTTGTTCTTATCTAGACTGGATAAACATTTGTACCCAGGCACCGTGATAAAATCCTACTCCGATACAATTGTAGCTACTGTTCAATATATTAGCGCGGTGTCCAGATGAATTCATCCAGGAATTCATCACCTCTTGCGGAGTCGTCTGACCTTTAGCAATGTTTTCCCCTGCACTTGAATACGATATTCCAAATGTTTTCATCATATCAAATGGGGACCCATAATTTGGACTGGTATGGGAAAAATAATTTGAGTTAATCATATCTTGTGCTTTTTTCTCAGCAACACTCTTCAAATCAGCACGATGAGTTAGCGGTTTTAAGCCGTTTTTGGCTCTTTCTGAGTTCACTAATTGTGCAACTTGATCTTCAAACCCACTTGGACTAGCTGCAGAGGATTTTAAGCGAATGACTTCACCTACATGCATATTCATGGGATCAACACCTGGATTTAATGCCATTAATTGTTTGTAGTCTAAACCATATCGCTGTGCGATGAACCAAAACGAATCTCCAGAAGATACTTTATAAAATTCAAATGGTGGCTCTTTAAACATTTGAATTGCAGCTTGTGAAAAAATAGGCATAGACATAAACATCACGAATACTGACAGAACAATTTTCTTAATCATTTCAGAACCTCCGCTTACATGAAAATATTTTTCAATCCCTACCTCTTCATTATTTTCAACAAGACAATCCTTTAGTCTGGATATATGCTCCTGAGATTCCAATGATTATTGCTCATTCTCTTATATAAAAAAGGAATGGATTCTAAAAGTGAGGCTAGTGAGGCATTGAGCGGACATACATTCCGTTATTTGAATCAAAAATGGTGATTTCTCTTTTTATCGGACATGTGTTCCTCTATCTTGCTTAAAGTTCCTCATTTGCTTGATTTTTTAGCAAATAACGAACTCAATGTCCGGACATATTCTCAAAATAGCGTTTATTCTTAAAATAACGAACTCAATGTCCAGAAAAAATGTTACGAATGAAATCTTATAGACAGTAAAAAAAAGCATGGACCTCACGATCTCCATGCTTTTTTGACCTATTTTTTTGAGGATTTATATGCTTCCTTCATTATATAATAAGAAGCCTTCAGTCTTTCATGGTAATTTGGCTGCTCCCACTCCTTCCATTGAAATAGGTAGGAGTCCGCTCCATTCATTTGACCATTTACAACCTCTGGAAATGATGCAATCGTTTGATCTTTCTCGGTTGCAAGTACGGCAATTTTTACTCCATCCGTTTTTTGCTCTCCCTCAATACCATTTCTCCAAAAATCGCTCATAATCAATCTTTGGCTTGGATCCTTCACATTAAGAAGCTGCCAAGGAATTCTTAGTTCTAATACCTTTTTGTCCTTACTCATACTGACATCTATTAAGGATTTATATTTGCTTGAAAGAGGATTTCCGTTACCAAATAATAATTTTCCGGTTACATAATCTTGAAATTTGATGTGGATTCCTTTATCAGGTACATCTAACTTTTTATTTAAGGCTAATCGAATGGGGTTAAAAACTCCATTGTTCTTTTGATTAGCATTTGATTCCTCTGGAATCATATGGAGAAGATGTCCGTATTGATAATAAAAAGTGTCGTAATTACTGTCAATCATGATGTTTGAATCTTTTTCTCCCGCTAAACTCACGATAAAATCGACCCCATTGTTCGTCTGTACCGTTTGTTTATTCTTCATCTGGATATTCTGCTGACCTTGATCTGCTATTGTATCCAGTAAGAGGTAGGACGTATTCATATTCCAATCGATATTACGACTGTAATCTAGCCGGACATACAGATACCCTTCATCTGAATGGACAAATACATTGGAAATCAACCCCTTTTTTTCACTTGTATAAATAGGTTTCACTCCGTTTTGTTCCCAATCCCCCGTATTTCCATCCATGATAATCGATTTCCCGAGCTTTCCAGGGTCAAAGCTGAGTAAACCGAAATGCTGCTCATTCGTTTGTAGGTTAGACCAGTACGGACGTCGATTTGCATCGTCGTATTCCATTGTATTCCAGGTCCGTTTAAACCACTCGTCCTGCCAGGAGAAGACAAGTCCACCTGCGTATCCCTCTGACACAATCGATTCATACAAATGTTTGTTAATCTGCCCCTGCTCTTTTTCAGAATGGAAGCCTTGATCCATACCATGGACGTTTTTATGGGTTAATCCACGTGACGCTGGTACCCCAAACTCGGCAACTAGTACTGGCAAATGATGTGCCTGAATCAGCTCATGCAAATAACCTGCATAATTATTCTTTTTCCCTTGATAATCTATGTAATTCATATATTTCTGATCCGAATTTAGTGCATCAGGATAGTATGGATAGACATGATATGATGCAAATAATCCTGCTAGAAAACGATCAGTTTTCTCAATATGATTTGGATTTACTGAAACTAAATCCTCGCTTTCAAGAGGTTCAGCAGGATGATCAAGTAAATCAGTTGTCACCCAGTTTGTAAAACTTAGCGAATGCTGCCATTTATACTTATCTGTTTCGTATGTCGTAGTAAAGTCCAGCATCCTAGCTAGCCATGATTCAAACGGTGTGGCATCATTTGTTTTAAAATAGGTTCCTGCATACGACGCTTTATCCTGATTTTTTTCATCCGTATGCAATACGGCCTCTGGATCCCACTCAATTCCGGCAATTATTCCTAGTACATAAGGTGAAATATCATAGGAATACGTCCCTGATGCATGTCCTTTTTCTTCAGGAATTGTAGCATTTCCGTGAATAACATCGATAATTTTTTTGATTTCCTTTTGAAAGTCTTCTGTTGTTTCAGATGAAAAAGCATCTTGCGATGATACTAGCTTTTCCTCATTCACCCACGCTCCATGAAGAAGATAAAGTGGTTTCTTTGCGGTTTTATTATATTCATAAAAGGCTTGATAAAATTCAGGCGGATGGAGCGTATAAATTCGAATTGTATTAGCATTCATCTCACCTATCGCCTGAAACCATCTTAAGTACTCCGTTTTTGAAATGGCCGTTTCGCCTGGAAAATAACCCGGCTTTGCAATTCCAATATTGACCCCTTTTATTAATAAGTCTTCCCATTTTCCATCTTTTAGAACTTGAATATATTTTTTAGTAGTTTTACCATTTGTGGTAACACCGTTCTCTTTCTTGGTTTCCACAATTTCCTTCTGTTCTATTTGAGGTTGAAGTCCAGTTTTCAATATTTGTTTCATAACAGGTACATATGCCTTCCAGTAAAACGAAGGTAGTGTCGTGATATTTTTTTTCCAAAAAGAAATGAATTCTGATTGATAAATAGCTGGTACCTCAGGTTCATCAGCATAATCGCCAGCAAAATAATAGGAAGAATATTTTCTGTTCTGATGATAAACGATTGCCGGAAATTGATTAGGTAAGCCATAACGATCTAATTTTTCCTGACCAGATGCTTTAACCGGTAGATTGTAATTGGCCAATACCTCGTCAGAATTTCTTGCCTCTATAATGTCAAACCAGTATTGATAAGGGATATTTCTATCCACTTCATATAGCTTATTCCCTTTTTTCGTTAAATTGAAAACGGCTCCACTATTCTTGAGGTCTTTGCTATCTAACACAACAATGAAGTCATTTCGATCAACGAGAACGATTCCCTTGCCTGAAAAATCCCATTTCCCATTATCCTTTTCGTAATTCTCTTTTACCCAGACCGGGACTTCCGCACCGCCTAGATCTAGATCTGAAAAGTATCTTCCAATCCAACCACTCCAAGTAATATTTAGTAAGTTAGATACCTTTTCTTTCACCTCTTCGGACGTGGGACTTGCAAAAGTATTAAACTCAGCAATTAAAGTTTTCCCTCCTTTTAGGAGCGTTTTATCCAACTGATCGACTTCTTGATTGGTTAGTCCACCATAGATTTGTTCTGAACGTTTACCACTTTGATTTTTCTTATGAAACTCTTCTTTATATACACCGTATTGATCGGTTAAATAGATCAGCTTATACGGGTTTAAGTCTTTAGGCAACCCTTCTTTTTTAAATGTTTTATTTTTATCAAATTTAAATCCAACATAGTCTTTAGAGGCTGAATAAGGCTGATTATTTTTTTGAGTTAATTTTTCATTATTAAGAAGCCATACGAACCCTTCATGCTCGCGATAAGA
The DNA here is from genome assembly GCF_000242895.2 of Bacillus sp. 1NLA3E. NCBI lineage: Bacteria > Bacillati > Bacillota > Bacilli > Caryophanales > Bacillaceae > Bacillus > Bacillus sp. 1NLA3E. The sequence goes on along the minus strand of NC_021171.1, from coordinate 1,740,162 downwards.
TTTATTCGGAACGGTTTTATCTACAATTAGTACATCTAACGATTTAGACTCCTTTAAAAACCAGATCCAAAATGGGCTGGTTATTATTAATAGAAATACCAATAAATATATATAGAGAATGGTTTGACCTTTTGTAAGTATTTTTTTCATTGAGATACACCTTTTCGTTTCATTTCTCCCCAGCTTCGGTCACCCGTTAACATCTGCCAAATCCCTTCCACTCTCCATAAAACTGTTAAGGGCCGGTACCAGATCGTTTCCGTTAAGGAATACAGAAACAAGATAATAATTTGGGATATTTTAGGATATTTTCGTAAGCTCCATTCCTCCAACAGGACGGCTGTCATCGAAAATAATGAACCATACAAGCAGGATAATAAGAAAATCAAGATAGCAAATTCAACATAGACCCCTCCGGTAAATAAGCTAACGATTATGTATATATAACCTGATAATTCAACTACTGGGCCAAAAAACTCAATAATCCAAAAATACGAGAAAGAAATAAGTCCTATCGAGCCATATTTTGGATTGAAGGTTAGCTTTCGATGAGTCCATAAACTTTCAAGCAAGCCCCTGTGCCAGCGCCGGCGTTGGCGTCGTAAATACTTCATCGTTTCAGGAACTTCTGTCCAACAAACAGGATCGGGGATATAGACAATTCTTTTCTTCTCTCCCCTTTCCTTTAATAAACGGTGAACACGAACAATTAACTCCATATCTTCCCCAACAGTGTTGGGATTATATCCCCCAGCTTGAATGACCCAGCTTTTCGAAAAGACACCAAAAGCACCAGAAATAATTAACAGAAGATTATACTTACTTAACCCAATTCGCCCCATTAAAAACGCTCTTAGGTATTCAATGATTTGCATCATCACAAGTGGATTATTTGGTAATCCGATTCTGACCATGTGACCACTCTGGATATCACACCCATTGGCAATCCTGATACTTCCACCTGAAGCGATAACTTCCCCATTTGAATCCATAATCGGTTTCATGACCTTAAGGAAGGCATCTCTTTCAAGAATGGAATCTCCATCTAGTGAGCAAAAGTAAGGATAGTGTGAAAAATTCAAGCCGATATTTAGTGCATCTGCCTTTCCACCATTTTCTTTGTCAATGAGATACAACTCGGGAAGAATGGTTGACTGATATATCTTCTTAATTGGTGCGGTATCAATTTGTTTTCGAACCACTCTTTCTATTTCAATCATTTCATAATGCTCGATTACTTTTTGTAATGTTTTATCAGTGGAACCATCATTGATGACGATGATTTCATACCTTGGATAATTGATACTTAGTAAGGAGCGAATACTATGAACAATACCTGGTTCTTCGTTAAAAGCAGGTACTAGGATTGACAATGGCTTCACATTTAAATCGTTCATATATTCCTGAAATGGTTGGTTACGATTCAGTTTATATTCTTTCCGTAATTGCAGCATCGAGATAAAAAAGATAATTGAATAAAAACAGATTACTATCGCCATATAGATGACAATAAAAAAGGCAAAGTACACAGCAAAACCATGCAAAAAGAGTGTTCCCATCACTTATATTGCTCCTTTATTCATCCATTCCCTCGCCATATCCCTTGCAAAAGAATCCTCTGATACATCATGAATTTCATGTAAGATTTCATGCCCATTAGGGAACATCATAATCGCTTGTCCAGCTTGAAATCTAACCCACCAATTACGATCCGAAAGCATCCTAGTTAAATACGGAATGGTCTCATTTTCTTGTGAATTTCCAAATAACTTTGCCGCCATCATCCGTTCTTGCCAAACGTTCGAATTCGATAAAGTCAAATATGGGTCTATATTTAGCACAAATCCCATCGAGGCAATCGCCTTTAGAGCTCTTATCCGGATTTCCCCCTCACCTTTAGTAAAAGTGGTTTCCAAAAAAAGTGAATATCTTGGTTCTTTTTTTGTACTTATTACTTCAAGGATGGCGTATTTCAACTGTTCAGGGCATTGTCGGAAACCACTAATAAACTGTCCTAAGAAATCAATGTTAAGTCGATATAGAATGGACCGGTAGTCAAATTCTGTTAGCTTGTCCCATTTTAATTGTAATAATTGGAAAATATTTTGATAACCAAATGAAGCCAAAATTCTCAGGGATAATAGCACTTCCTCTTGGGACGATCGTGCATTTTCCAACCTTTCAATAACTTCATTGATTAAACTTTTTAACTCAAATCCTTCAATATGGAATAAAGCATTCATTCGCTGACTCCAAATCAGACTTTTAAGGTTTCGTTGATAATACTCCATTAAATGCTGGTCTGCTAAGATGGAAATGCGGCTTTTTTCCACGTCCCCTTCCAAGATTTCCGTGTATCGGACCAGTAATTCTTCTAAGGCAACTTTTTTAACAAAAGTATCTGGCTTTAGCGCTCTTACTAGATTCCCTTCAACCAAATATTGATATAACCATTGATTCATCTCTTCTTTTAATACTTCAATCCCGTTTCTACGATTATTTTCAATCGCCTTCCTAATAACTAAATAAAACAGCAGAATAAATAAAAGGACTAAAATAATCAAGCTCGCTTTCATTAATAAATAAATTTCTTTATGGACCATTTACATCATCCTTTGAATCAGTCGCTCAATTCTTGCTTTTAATTCAGTGATACTGAAAGGTTTTGTCATATAGTCATCTGCACCAAACTTTAATGCACGAGCAATTTCATTTTCGTCTTTTTTTCCCGCCAGCATTAGAATTCTCATTTGCGGTCTATTAGAGTTCTTTTTTATTTTCTGAAGGATTTCTATTCCATTCATGACTGGCATAACTCCTTCAAAAACTAGAAAATGCTTTCCTTGTTCCTCAAGACGATTGGATTGAAAAAATTTATTCCCATCCTCAAACGCTTCAATACTTAATTCGCTACTATCAAGAACTAGTGATTGAAAAATCTTCATTAACATCGTTCGCATGATCATATCATGATCAATTATTGAAATAACCAGCCTTTTCTTAACAAAAGTAACCGAAGTTTCTTTAATTATTTCTACCCTTGCCTTCCCTGCTTCCTTTGCTTTAGTTAGGGCTTTATCCGCCATTTGAATAGCGGTTTTAGCAGGAATATCATCATCATAAAGTTCAAAAACCCCAGCTGAGAATGTTACAGAGAAATATTGTCCATCTTTTTCAAAGCTTTTATATGAAAAATCGCTTAACAAGCGATTTATCACTTCCTTTACCTCAAGGTCACCAGCACGTGGAAATTGGATAAGAAACTGATCTCCTCTAATTCGATAGACAGTATCTCCACTGCGTATGCTTTGCTTTATAAACTGTGCAAATTCTGAAAGGATGGAATCACCAGATAAATGACCATATCGTTTATTTAAAAACGCAAAATTATCAAAGTCTATTATGGCAATTGTTAATGAATCGTTGGTCCGTTTCCACTCTTTTATACTTTTCTCAAGATCGATATGTAAATATTTTCGGTTATACACCTGGGTTAGTGTATCAATTAAAACTGATTGATCATATATTTGCTTGCGGTGCAGATGGTTCTCGATTCGTATCAAAAGCTCTTCTATATCATATGGTTTTTCGATAAAATCATCAGCACCCGTTTTGAAAGCATCCAGCCTTGTTTCTTTGTCATTTCGAGAACTCAAAATAATCTTAGGAATAAAAAGCCTCCCATTATGCTCCTGGATTTCTTCAAGTATTTGAAAGCCATTTTTTGTAGGGAGTTTTGCATTAAGGATTAAACAGTCTGGATTCAGTTCAAAATAATGGTCTGTTGCCTTTTCGGGGTCTGTATCGGCAATGACCATCCAACCCTTTTCCTCAAGAGCCTTTTTTAATAAAATTAGACCCGGTAAATCGTCCTCAATGATTTGAATGAGCATTTGCTGATATTTTTCTGATTGCGTCATAAAATGGCCTCTCATTTATTAAAATTTATTAAACTAGATATGTAAGTTTTATGGGGAAATCTTTTCTAGAATAGTCATAAATAAATACAGATACTTTCTAAAAAGATTGATATACTATTTAAGTATATCTAAAAAAGGTTTGCATGATTGAAATGTAAACAATGTGAGGGATTTTCTTGGGAAAAATTATTAAACTTGGGACTGCCATCTTGCCGTTATTTATTATCGGACATCTTACTCAAAGTTGGTCGTTTGTGCTTGGGGGACTTACTGAATTCTTTATTTTAGCTATACTATTTTATTATATCAATAAAAACGTCATAGAAAAATAATAAGAATGATTCTAGTATATGTTTTAAGTGGCATAAATAAAGCACAGATCTCATATCATTAACGGGACTGTGCTTTATTTCATATATGTTCCTTGACTCTATCTTTGAGGATTTTTTTTAGGAGTGGATGGTAACCCAGATAGCTACACAATATCATTTCTTGATCTAGTTTCGGTTCAGTTTGAATCATCTTTTCAATTTTCCTCATTAATATACCCGTAAACAGTAAATAAGGAATAATAAAAACTTGTTTAAATCCACTTTCCTTCGCCTTCTCAAATCCTTCCTCAAAGCTAGGATTTGAAGCTGCTAAAAAACAAACATCCACTTTTTTTGTGCCTGACCTTTCGCTTAACATCTCAGCAATTCGACTTAAATCCACCTTTACTTGTGGATCACCACTCCCTCGACCTACGAGCAATATCATGGACTCCTCAGCAGTCAGTTCATGCTTCGTTTCTTTGATTCGCTCAATTAGGATTTCGATAATATCTGGATGAACCCCGATTGGTTGGCTGTACTCCACCGTTATCGTAGGAAAGATGCTGTTGATTCTTGAAAGTTCAGAAGGAATATCTTCCTTTGCATGACCGGCTGTAAGCAATAACACCGGAACAGCGATAATTTTTGTTGCACCTCGGTTTATACACTTTCTGAACGCTGTCTCAATGGATGGAGTCGCTAATTCTAGAAAACAGTACTCCTGAATGGGAGCATTTATTTCTTCCATACATGACTGAATAAAAGATACTGCCTGTTCTTGCGCCTGTTTTACTCGGCTGCCATGGCAAATATAAAGAACTGCCTCCATTTAAAAAGCCTCACTTAATAATTCATTTTTAAATAATGGTTTCGTTTCGTGATATGACAAAACCCGCACCTTTTCTGATGATTTTTCTTTCGTATAAAACCACGTCATTCACAACCGGGAGCTTTAAGAAATGTGTTTCAATCTCGATATCAACTTGACGAAATGCCGCTTCGTCATTTTCCGCCGCAACGATAACGTGTGCTACCTCGCTACCAATTGTCACTTCAAACCTGTATAAATTCATGGTTACAGCCACCTTCTTTAGAAACTAAAATGAGATTGCCAGCCCAACCCAGTAATTGAGTTGGGCGGCAATCTCATTTTGTCTAGCATTTCTTATTACACGGTTACACTGCTTAGAATACTGTCTAGTTTTTCTTGAATGAAATCTTTGCCAACACGATTAACATAATCAGCGTATAATTCACCAGGAAGCTTAGTATCTTGGAAGCTTTGTAACAATTCTTTTACCACTTGTTTAAGATGGTCTGCTTCAACTTTTCCTTTTAACTTTTCATTGAATTTTGCTTCTTTGTTTAAGGTCCCACCAACGTATATTTCGAACGCCTCGACTAATTTTTTGTCTTGGTTTCTCGATTTTACACCGTGAAGCCCAAGATCTGCGATATTACGCTGACCACAAGAGTTTGGACAACCAACCATATGTATCCGAACAGGTACATCAAGACTGATTTCTTCATCTAATTGCTCAGCGATTGTTTTCATTCTATTTTTTGTTTCGACTAATGCAAGGTTACAGTATTCACTACCCGTACATGAAACTGCATAACCAACAATTTTATTTGGTGCAATCGGAAATTTAGTAAAAATTGCTTCCTTTAATATAGCATCGACATTTTCATCGGGTATATTCGGGATGACGATATTTTGTGAGTTACAATTACGGATTTCTCCGTCTCCATACTTTTTGGAGATGCGTGCAAATTCGATAACATCCTCTGGTGTTAAACGACCAACAGGGATATTAGCACCGATGTAGTTTAAGCCAGCTTGTTTCTGTTGGTGAACACCATAGAAATAACCAGCGTTCCAGTCTTTTTGAGCATCTTCACCCTTTTCAGGCAGCGGGCCAGTTAGCTCGATTAGTTTTTCTTTAAACTTTTCAACTCCCCAATCTGCAATGAGGAATTTCAAGCGTGCACGATGTCGTTTCTCCCGATAGCCATGATCGCGATAAAGAGTTGTAATCGCAATGGCTACTTCTAACGTCTTATCAGTTGTAACAAAAATGTCCAAGGTTTCAGCCAAATATGGAACTGCTGACAAACCTCCGCCTACCTTCACATTGAATCCTGCCACCCGTTCACCATTTATTTCTTTATAGGCAGGAACAAAGGATAAACAGTTGATTTCAGAATTTGATGCATTATTAACATTCGAACTAATCGATATTTTGAATTTTCTTGGTAGGTTAGAAAAATCTTCATTAAATTGGAAGAAATCATATACTTCTTTTACAATCGGTCTAGTATCAAAAAGTTCATTAGGATCAATTCCAGCCAATGAATTCCCGACTATATTTCTGGTAATATCACCACAAGCTCCAGCTGTGGAAAGACCAACACTTTCTAATCTGGAATAAATATCAGGAATTTGGTCGATTGTAAGCCAGTGAAATTGAATGGCTTGACGTGTTGTAAAATCGTAAACACCACGGCCATAATCCTTTGCAATATTGGCCAATACGATTGCTTGCTCATTTGTAAGAACACCTGATGGGACGCAAACACGCATCATGAAGTAGCCGTCTTCCTTTGGCTTTTGTAAATAAAGGCCTGCCCATTTAAACATGTCCCATTCTTCAGTTGGAATCGAGCTAAATCCATTTTGTGCATAATAAGGGATGTCATCAAATATCCTTAATGCATCTTTTTGTAGTTTTCTGAGTTCTGTTTTGTTTAGGACAGGATTATCCGCCCATATTTTTTCGTATGCCACACCATTTCCCCCTCGTTCTATATCGCGTTTTTTGAAGACAAATAGTTTACTATTTGCTCGACGCATTCTGCTACGGAAGATTCGTTTGTATCGACCACTATTTCTGGTTGTAGTGGTTCTTCATACGGTGAATGGATACCAGTAAAATCTGGGATAAGTCCCTTTCTGGCTTTATCGTAGAGGCCCTTTGGATCACGATTTTCACATTCTTCAATTGGGCACTTTACATAAATTTCAATAAATTCATCATCTTCCAGGAGACTGCGAACAAGCTGTCGGTCAGCCAAAAATGGTGAAATAAATGCTGTTAACACCACTTGGCCACTATCAACAAATAATTTGGAGACCTCACCAATCCGACGAATATTCTCCGTTCTATCGCTGTCAGAAAAACCAAGATCTTTATTCAGTCCATGACGGACATTGTCTCCATCTAAAACATAATTTCTGATGTCAAGCTCAAACAGTTTTTGAGCCAATGCATTGGCAACCGTTGATTTACCCGATCCTGATAGACCAGTAAACCAAAGAACAAAACTTTGGTGTCCATTCTGTTTACGACGTGATTCCTTAGATAATGATAACTCATGCCAAGTAATATTTGAACTCTTTCCCAAAATAATAATCCTCCTCGTGTTAACGACTATGCCTTTAAGGCGTGTTCACGTAATCCTTTAATTAATACTTCCACAACCTCTTTGCGGCTGAATGTGCTTGGTGGAATTTCGCCGTTACGCAGTAGTTCTCTTACCTTTGTTCCAGACAAAATAGCATGGTATTCCTTTCCGTGGGGGCAAGTCTTTGTCGAAGCCATATTTTCACATTTTGAGCAATAGAAACTATGTTCAAAGAATAAGAGACTGATTCCCAATTCATCTTCAGTAAAATTGTTAAAAATAGTTTGTGCATCATAAGTTCCGTAATAATCACCAACACCTGCATGGTCACGTCCCACAATAAAATGGGTACAGCCATAATTTTTACGGACCATTGCATGAAATATAGCTTCTCTTGGACCAGCATAACGCATAGCTGCAGGAAAAACAGCAAGATATACGCGTTCTTCTGGATAATAGTTTTTCAATAGAATTTCATAGCTTTCCATTCTTACATCAGCAGGAATATCATCTGATTTTGTTTCACCAACAAGCGGATTTAAAAATAGGCCATCTACTGTTTCAAGAGCTGTTTTTTGAATATATTCATGAGCACGGTGCACCGGATTTCTCGTTTGGAAACCGACTACTGTTTTCCAGCCCTTTTCTTCAAAAATAACTCTGGTTTCAACCGGATCTAAATAATAGCTTTGGAATTGCTTTCTTTCTAATCGTTTTACAAGTGTGATTTTTCCACCGATATAAATATTTCCACGGTCAAATAATTTTTTTACACCAGGATGAGCAACATCAGTCGTGCGATAAACTAACTCTGCTTCCACTTCTTTATTTGGTTCGAAAATATCCGAAACTGAAATGACACCATATGTTTCTCCATTATATACAAGTCTGTATTCTTCACCAATCGTTACTGACTGGGCTTGTTCTACTGAGACTGGCAGCGTAATCGGAATACTCCATACACTTCCATTGGCAAGACGCATATTTTTGACAACAGATTCATAGTCTTCTTTGCTAAAAAAGCCTTCAATCGGGCTATATGCTCCGGTTGCAATTAATTCAAGATCGCTTAATGCCATGTTATCAATTACTATTTCTTGCTTAATACTCTCAAAATCGTATTCTGGGTTCCAACGATTAATGAGGGAACCGCCATGTGGTGTACTTAATGCCATTATATATTTCCTCCTATATGATCTTTTTTGATAAGTTTTTTTGAACTAAACCTATATTTTTAATGGGTTTTAAAGTTATATTCCCCCACCATCTTCGTAAATCGTCCGGGCATCAGCTCTAATGGTTTTTAATAAACTGATAATTCCAAGTGTTGCCGTACAAACGCTGAACAAGACTACAACTGAGTACATATCACTCTCAACAAACAATTTAATCAATCCATACGAAATAACAAGTGATAGAATTGGTGAAACAAGCCAAACCTTTAGGATTTTACTGATTATATTCTTTTTTAATGCTCCCGCTCCTTGTTGGACTGTACTGATTCCAATAATCGCGGTACTAGTTACTTGGGTTAATGGGACAGGCAAGCCAAAGATTGAAGCTAAGATGACTAAAGTTGCACCTGTGCCTGATACAGCTCCACCTTCTAGTAGTGAAAATTTGGTGATTTTTTTCCCGTTTGTCTCTAACACTCTACCGCCAAGGGTAATGGCACCTAAGGCGATAAAAAAACCACCCACAACAATTCCTGTTTTTATTGAAATTAATCCAGCTCCTACCATTGGCCCAGCGGCATTGGCAACATTGTTCATCCCTGCCGAGAAGGCTTCTAAAAACCCGACAATAATCACAAATATTGAGAGAATAGGTTTATACTTATCTTTCGAAAGCACTGGATAACGTTTCTCGAGTCTATGGATCCCTTTCCCTAAGATAATGGCGATGACAAATGCGATAGCTGGGATGATAATCCAAAAACTTACAATAACAAGAATATTATTGATAAACAATGCCTTGTAAGCAACGCCCACTCCCACCACAGATCCAACGGTAATCTCACTTGTGGAAAGAGGGATGCCAATCAAATTGGCAATAAAAAGAGAAATGGCCGCCGATGATAATATGATCAGAACCACCTTCGCATTTAAGAACGATTGCGGGATAATATTAGAACCAATCGTTTTCGTAACTTCACTTCCACCCAGGACAGCACCAACAAAAATGGCAATTCCGCACAGCAAAAGAGCTTTTTTTCTATTAGAAATCGCTCCTGACCCATAAGCAACACTTACAGAAGCTGCTGCTCCACTTGCTCCGATGTTCATTGCAAAAAATAGTGCCACTGCTCCAGCCAAATAAGTTAAAGTCATAGTGGTTTACCTTTTATAGATGAAGTCCGCACTCAATTTTACCAGTACCAGTCCATCTGCCTGAACGTAAATCCTCGGCATTGAAAGCAGGCGCTGTACAAGGTTTGCACCCAATGCTTGGATATCCATTGTCGTGAAGTACATTGTATGGTAAGCCATTTTTGTGAGCGTATCTCCAAATATCCTTCCACGTCCAATGTATTAATGGACAAATTTTAATAGATTTAAATTTATTGTCTTGATTGAAAAAGTTGGTGTTTTTTCTCGTCTCCGATTGTTCGCGTCTTAATCCAGACAACCAAGCGGTAGTTCCAGAAAGAACACTATTAAGTGGGATGACCTTTCTTATTTCACAACATTTATTTGGTTCTCGTTCCCACAATTCATCTCCGAATTGTTCTGCTTGTTCCTCAAGAGTTAGACTCGGCTTTTTCAATTCGATCCGTAAATTAGGATATTTTTTCTTTACTTCATTAATAAGGTTGTAAGTCTCATCAAAATGAAGATCCGTGTCTAAAAAGACGATTTTCGCTGACTCATTCACTTTTGCAATCAAGTCGATGAGGACGATTCCTTCAATTCCAAAGCTACAGGCATAGACTAGTTCATCATCTTCATAATGGTCATAAGCCCATTTCAATACATTCAAAGCTCCCTTTGTCTCATCCTCTTCTAAAATATTAATCTGTGTAAAAGTTTCAAAATTGCTAAATGTTAGTTTCTCGGTCAAATTTGTGCCTCCATTCTTTATTTAAAGGCAGTTTTATTCCCATTTGGAATACAAATAAAACTCCCTCTAGTTTACTAGTCAGCAGTCAATCGTTTCATTTCTTCATTTCTTGCGTTTCATCAATTAATTCTAAGTTTTTCATTTTTTTCAATTTGAATGATTTTACCGTCTTGCACCACTAATGTAATAGATCCATATTTCATTGTTTCTAGTGTTTGTGTGATTTGCAAAAATACGGCTTCAAGTTGATTTTTCCCCAAACGAGCCCCTCCTCCTTTAAAATAAAAAATCCCTCCATCTTGGAAAGACTGTTCAGGTAAGTATGTTTTTACCTTATCTTCCAAAATGGTTTACATTTTGTTGGATTTAGCACCTTGCACATGTGCAGGTTGCCGGACATCTTCGGGCCAATTCCCTCCGCCTCTCTGGATAAGATTTAATTATTTTAAATTTTAACACAAATAGATCGGTTGTCAATATAATTTCGATAGGTTTAGTGTGAATTAAAAAAATATTTATTTATAATTTTTTAACTATTCGAAACATGCTCTCATATCCTACCGCAATCCATACCCCTTCACAACAAAAAGAGCCTCACTTTACTGCGTTGCCATACAAAACGGTGCCTGACCCCCGGTGCTTTACTGCGTTGCTGCACCGGGGGTCAGGCACCAATTTTTAATCGCGAGTTACATACGTTCCAGCAATAAAATCATGTATAGACCTTTTGTCCTGTCGAATTCCTACCATAAAGGCGCTTACGATTATGCCTATTCCAAGGGTAACGGTATATACAATGGCCCCTACTAATGAACGAAGTAGCATCGTAACTATTCCAACACTTTCTCCGTTCACTCTTGCGATCCTAATTCCCGCAATTCTTTTGCCAACTGTAAATCCTGACCATATAACTGGTATTAATAAGGCATATAACAAATCAAGTATAGAGCTAACTACATTTGCACTCGTTTCTCTAAAAATAAAATTACAAATTAATGAAATAGGGAAGCTAATAATAATTCCATCCAAAATGTTCGCAAGCAATCTTCTCCAAAAGCCAGCCGGATTTGAAATCACAATAATTTACCCCCTTTTTTTATTTCTGAGTTAAACTTGCCTGTTGATTTCATCTCCAGGCACTCGCTATATGTGGGGCCGTTATTGCTTCATAACACCCTTTATCATCATATTTTTTACATTTCATAATTATCACCAAATAGGCAAAAATAACGAATGATCTTGTGGTAGACATAGTTTAGATTTATACCAGTCTTAATGGAAAATTTCACAACGACACAATAAAAGGGGTGATTTTGAAAATGGCAAAAAAGAAAAGTAATTATATTCATTTATTAATATTGGTCATCGTAATAGCTGTTTTTATTTGGTCATTCATTAAACCTGTTCAATACTCAGATTGGATTTTAGAGGTGTCCCCCGCTCTGATTGGACTGATGATGGCCATTGTTATCTATAATAAGTTTCGTCTCACCACCCTTTCCTATATCATCATCGCTCTTTTGTCTATATTGGTATTTGTAGGTGGGCACTACACTTATTCAAAAGTACCGCTTTTCGATTGGATAAAAGACCATTTTAATTTACGCCGCAATCATTACGACCGTTTTGGGCATTTTTTTAAAGGTCTAATCACCATTCTGTTAAGGGAAATATTGTTAAAGAAAAGCCCCTTAGTTAAGGGGAAATGGTTGTTTGTTATTACGGTCAGTATGTCCTTAGCTATTGCTGCTTTTTATGAAATTAATGAATGGATATTTTCAAAACTAGCGCATGGGGGGAAAACTGCAAAAAATTTTTTAGGGACGCAGGGAGATATTTGGGATGCGCAGTGGGATATGGCATTTACACTAGGTGGATCTATATTAGCCTACCTATTTCTCGCAAACCTCCATAATCGTTTACTGAAGCAACAAAAGGAAAACAATCACCTAAAGTAATCAAAAAAACATATGCGTCCGCATATGTTTCAGATTGTCGAAAAAGGTACTATCTCGGCAACTTTCCATTTTGTCAGAACATTAAATGCCGATATTTAATATGAGATTGTCAATATTAAGGGACCTATTGATCTTCGCTCCAATCAACAAGGGGGTCAACCTAAAGAATTGCAACACACCTTATCCGACCTGGCTAAATGTGTTGCAATTTTCTTATGTTTTGGTAGGCTGCTGTAAGGCCTGTTACTTACATTCTTCAATCCCCGTAAACGGCAGTCGCGAAGCCCATGCAGCTCTTTGATTCCCGTTTTTTCGCGACTCTTGAATTTTGGTCATCAGTGCAGCTCTTTGATCCCCATTTTCCCACGAGGGTCCTTGAATTCAAACTTAAAAGTATTAAGGGATCAGTATAGGGCGTGAAATGTCATCAATAGACACAAATTCATATTCACTTTGGCTAGGCTCTTTTGGCTTAAACATTGATTTCATCACTTATTTTTATTATTTATTGGTTGAGTGGAAGATCTTTATTGGAACCTCTCTGTTGATGAGTGGAAGGCGCGAAGACTCCTGCGGGAGCAGCGGGACAGGTGAGACCCCGCAGGCGCTTTAGCGCCGAGGAGGCTCACCGCCCGCCCCGCGGAAAGCGAAGCGTCTGGAACGGAAATCAACAGACCTATTGAACATCCTATTTATTAATAATTATTAATGATATTACAACAAATTAGCGCGGTTAATTACTAAAGTTATTAAAGGGGGAATAATAGACTGTCGAGAGTTTCTCGACAGCCAGACATATGCGTCGGCATATGTTTTTATTTCTTCATTAATAATGGTCTTCCGTTTCTCCATATAACGGTAACATCAATTCCAAAAAAGTCTGAGAGAATTGATTCAGAAATCATATCAGATGTTAACCCTGCTGAAAAAACCTCCCCTTTTTTAAGTAAAAGTGTTTTTTGAAAAGTTGGTAAAATTTCCTCAACGTGGTGGGTAACGTACAACATCGTTGGTGACCCTGGTCCTTTTGAAATTTTCTCAATCGATTCTAATAGCCTTTCACGGGCTAAAAAATCAAGACCGTTCGTCGGTTCATCTAAGATGAGCAAAGCGGGGTCCGCCATTAATGCTCTACCAATTAAAACTCTTTGTCGCTCACCTTGAGATAGAGTTTCATAATTTCGGTTGGCATAATCGATGCAACCCAGGTCTTCTAATAATGAAATTGCCTTGTTTCTCATTTCATCCGTTGGCGTTTGGTAGAGGCCTATTGAAGCAAACGCACCACTTAACACAATTTCAAAAGCATTATCACCAGGATGTAGTTTTTCCTGAAGGCTTGAAGAAACCAGTCCGATGTGTTGGCGTAGGTTTTCAGCAAGAGGATCTTTGCCAAACTTTTTCCCTAAAACCATAATATTCCCCTTAGATGGATATTCATAGGCATTCAACACGTTTAGTAAGGCTGTTTTCCCCGCACCATTTAACCCAAACAATACCCAATTTTCCCCTTTTTTAACTTCCCAGTTTATATCACGTAATATCCAGTTACCATTTCTCTTTAATGATATATTTTTTAGATTTAAAACCATGTGTTTCTCCTTTCCATGATTTAACGATTTACAATGATTTTTAGACTATTTTTCAAAAAAGTCAATCATTTCGAATGTAAAAAAAGGGCAACACAAAAGGCTATTTTGTGCCACCCTCTATCATTATAGGTTTTAAGTGTTGCATCTATATATAAGTTTCTTAGACAGCTGTTAGTTGGAAACAAGGATCATTAAAGTAAACAACTTCTGAAAGAATTTTACAACCTTTGATTTCCTTGAAAGCCTCTCTTGCTTCCTTTTCGTTGTCAAATTCGAACATTCTAGTTTGTTCCTTTGAATGAACTGTGATTACCCACATTATTTAAGATCCCCTTTTTTTATTTACCCCAGGAAAACTCAAGCGGATATAACTTTTAAAGGAGTAAATTATTTTTAACCGGACTCATTATAACACCATTCTCTGTAATATTTTGTGAATAATCTTTGACATTTATCACCGTTTTATGAACTTTCCCACGGTAGAAAAAGGAGTTTAATAGAATTTCCATTATTAAAAAAATAAGATAAAATAAAGCATGAGAATCATTCAATTATGCTGAATTAGATATTACTGTTTTTTTAAAAGGGGTGATCGAAATGAATGTTAATAATAAAAGTAAGCTAAGAAAAGATAATAAGCTTGCTGAAGAAATGGCATCCTTGCAACTAGAGTTACCTCAAGATGGACATTGGAAGATATGTACAATATCTGATGTGATAAATACTTTCCCAAGGCGACCAAAAAACGGCCATAAGGGGACTTTTGGGACCGGACTACTGATTGCCGGAAGTGATGAAATGCCCGGAAGTGCTATGCTTTCTGGGATTGGAGCCATGCGCTGTGGAATTGGGAAGCTGATCATAGCTACGAGTACTTTTGCTTCGTCGATTATTTGTACAAGATTGCCGGAAGCAACTTATATTCATAAGGGGCTTGAAAAAATAGCTAATGGATACCTACCTGAAAAAATTAAAGCGATTGCGATTGGCCCAGGATTAAGCGATCAAACCCTGATAGAAAAAGCACTGGAAAATATATTGGTCAGTAACCTTCCTGTCATTATCGATGCTTCTGCTCTTTCTGCACGTTCCTATCCAACCAGAAAGGCACCTACCATCTTAACCCCTCACCTAGGAGAATTCAGTAAAATGGTTGGTCAAAGCATTACCTATATCCAAGCAAATCGGTTTAAGCTTGCTTGCCAATATGCACAAGAAAATCATGTAACCGTCGTATTAAAGGGGGAAAATACGATTATTGCCTTTCCTGATGGGTCGGGGCTTGTTAATCCAACCGGTAATTCTGCACTTTCAAAGGGAGGAACCGGTGACACGTTGACCGGAATGATTTTGGCAATGATTTGTACTCATGATAATGAACGCGCTGCTATCGCCAATGCAGTTTATCTTCATGGAAAATGTGCTGAGTATTGGACTATTGACCATTCTGAAGAATCGATGCTTGCCAGTGATTTTTCTGAGATACTACCAAAAGTATTAAAAGGGATTACTGAATCCAGTAAATAGTAACTTACCATATAATTTTTGGCTCTGTTAATGCTAGAATGTTGATTTCCATTCCAGGCACTCGCTTTCTGTGAGGCGGGCGGTGAGCCTCCTCCCGCAGGAGTCTTCGCGCCTTCCACTCCAATCAACATTGTGCAAAAAAATCAACATTGAGCTTTAACACAGTAGAATTTTATAAAATAAGGCTGCCGCAAGTCATTGCGACAGCCTTTTCTAATTAAATTGCGGATTATTAAAGGGTCACCTTATGTCGGTCAACCTTTCCAAGCTGTAATTTAACCCCTTTTACCATCTCTTTTAAAAGCAGTTCTAATCCAATAATAGTTAACGAACCAAAATTTGCGTATAACTTTTTCGTTTCCCATTTTAATTCATTTTTCCCACAGATACTATGTCGATTGACCTCGATTACTTCCCTTTTGATTTCAGCAAGTCCTGCTTCTCTTTCAAGTGGAGGTAATTCCAAAATCCCATCGATTCTATCGATAAATTCTAATGATTTCGTAATCTTAGTCTCAATATCATCATACGCTGCTTGGTCAATTAATCCGTATTTTAATTTAAATTGATTTAACAATAAGGCTGAATCATAAGTTGCTTTTACAATCTCGTCACGCTTCATTTGATCAGTTTCATAGCTAAGCATATATTTCCACGATGGTTGTACCATCGCCTGACGAAAATCTTCTAATTTTGAATAAATCTTGGTATAGCCGTATTTATCCGGATTTTCAAAAGCAGGGCTTCCTGGATCAAGGAATGGCGATAATGGTGCTACAAAATAAGATAGGCGGGTATCTTGATTGCAAATATTGTGAATATCTTCACAAAAACTAATGTTTTCAATTGCACTTTTATACGATTGACCCGGGATACCAACCATAAAGAATAGATCGATTTTCGCACAGTCATGGCTTAAAGCGTGTTGTAGTGTTTCGATTATTTTTTTGTTCGTACATGGCAGCTTTCCATTTAATCGCCTTAAATCTTCATCTGATGATTCTAATGTTAATTCTATGCTATATTTTGGAATTGCATCATGAAGCTGTTTGAAGAAATCTTCATCAGCAAATTGAAAAAGTTCAAAAACAATTTCATTTTTAATATTTAACTTTTTAAGACCTGATAAAAATTCCTGAACATATTCAGGGCCACCCTGTCTAATATCATTTAGTAGAAAAATAGGTGCACGACTAAATCTTTGAATAAAGGCGATGTCTTCTAACATTTTCTTTGGTGATTTCATCACAAGTTTTTTCCGATTGCAATTTATGTCGTAGGCTGTTCTGGATCCGCCGCAAATTAAACAATTAAATGTGCACCCCTTTGAAGTAAGCAGGGCAGTGTTCGGATATTGGAGCCAGCCTTTATATGGTAGAGGGTCTAATAGATTTCGATACTTAAAGACAGATTTAATGATATATCGATACCCAGGGAAATCAAACTCATCCAGATCATCTGGAACATATGTAATCGGATTAAAGTGGTATTGTCCATCTTTTTTCCAAGTTAAGTTCGGGATAGTTGAGAAGTCTTTATGTTTGTTTTCTATGCGGTTTAACAGCATCAACAATGGTTTTTCTGTGGTATCACCCCGCATAACAAAATCAATCTCAGGATATTCGATTAGTTCCTTGTGGAAGTAAGTGGAAGATAATCCCCCGAAGATAACTGGGACATCTGGGTGTAGTTTTTTGACGACCTTTGCCAGCTCAACACTTCCGTGTGCGTGTGGAAGCCAATGAAGATCAATTCCAAATGCTTTTGTCTTGATTTTACTTAATTTTTTTTCAACATCGAAATTTGGATTTAATAACATTCGGTTGGCGATGTTGATAATTTTCACCTTTAAGCCAAATCGTTCAAGATAATCTCCGATACTAGTTAAACCGATCGGATACATTTCAAATACCGGTGATGATGGGACGACGTCGCTGATGGGACCGGTAAAGATCATTTCCTTCCGAAAATCATACACGGTTGGTGGATGCAACAAAACCAGGTCATAAATCATAAGATCACCTTCATATATTTTATTTTTAGAAAAACAAGTTTTTCCTTAAATTTACTATACCCCAACTGTCCGGTGAAAGGCAGTGAACATTCGTTGAAATTTACAATATTTAGGAACATTACTACAATTGTTATAGGGTTATTGTTAACTCCCTTTTCCAGACAAAAAAGCGAGTTCCTCAGAACTCACCTTTTTTCATTAAAATATCTATAACAGTGAGAATGCACTGTAGCTTTTTCCATATACGCTCCCAACTATATTTTTCTTGGAATCAGCGCTACTTTCGTTAACTGGAAGAAGTGGGAATAGTAATTCTGCGGTTCGATAGGCTTCCTCAAGATGGGGGTAACCCGAGAGAACAAACGTATCAATCCCTAAATCAGCATATTCTTTGATTCTATCGGATACCTGAATCGGATCACCCACTAGTGCAGTTCCCGCTCCGCCTCGAACTAATCCAATCCCTGCCCATAAATTTGGACTAATCTCAAGATCCTCTCTTTCGAATCCATGCAAATCGGTCATTCGCTTTTGACCAACAGAATCCATCCGATCTCGACCACGTTGTGCAGCTTCTATTGTGTCGGAATCTAAATGTTTAATTAGTTTATCTGCTGCTTCCCAAGCTTCTTTTTCTGTTTCTCTTACTATGACATGGAGACGAATTCCGAAGCGAACTGTTCTTCCCTCTTTCTCTGCTAGGCTACGAACTTCCTTAATCTTTTTCTCAACCTCTGCAGGTGGTTCTCCCCATGTGATATAAACATCGGTATGTTTTGCCGCCACAGCGTGACCTGCCGGTGATGATCCACCGAAATAGACTGGAGGATGGGGCTGTTGTACCGGTGGAAATAGTAGGTTCCCTCCTACAACTTTAAGATGTTTCCCTGAAAAATCTACATCTTCTCCTTTTAATAACCCTTTCCAAACTGTTAAGAACTCATCTGTCGCTTCGTAACGTCCATCATGATCAAGGAAAATTCCATCACCAGCCAATTCAACTGGGTCTCCTCCAGCAACCACATTGATCATCACTCGACCATTTGAAACCCGGTCTAGTGTTGAAGTCATTCGAGCCGCAACAGAGGGAAGTGTAAGTCCTGGACGAACCGCAACTAAAAACTTTAGTCTTTCTGTATCAGCAGCAAGGGCACTTGCCAAAATCCAAGGATCCTCGCAAAAATTTCCGGTCGGAATGAGCACACCTGTATAGCCGAGACGATCCGTCGCTTGTGCAATCTGGCGGAAATAACTATATTCCGCTTGTCGTGCCCCCTTTGTAGTTCCTAAATAACGAGTATCACCACTTGAAGGAATAAACCATAAAATCTCCATTATTTGATCCCCCCTTACCCTTTTATCACTAATGTTGGTTGATTATTTACCCTGCTGATTAATTCACTAACATTGTTTCTCAGTCGCTGTTCCGCTTCATTTTCAATAAAGGTTATTTCTGTTTCTCGATACTGAACCTGTGAATCAACCAAATAAACACCATTGACAATATCTGTCGCACCTAATACCGAGAACACAGGTTTAAATGCATATTCAAGTGATAATAGATGCGCAACTGTGCCCCCATTTAAAATCGGTAATATTGTTTTATTCACAAGAGACTTTTCTGGAAGTAAGTCAATAAATGTTTTTAATAACCCTGTATAACTTGCTTTATAGACTGGACTAATAACCACCAAAGCATCAGCACTTTCAATCAGCCTAATTGATTTTTTGATTGCTTCACTGTCCCATTTTGCATAGACCAAATCTTCTGGTGGTAAATCTTTTACGTGGATGAACTCAACCTCGTTGTTTTCTTCCAATAATTCACCCACAAATTTGGCGATTGCCGCTGATCTTGAGAATTCTGCTGGACTGCCTGAAACAATTACAAATTTACCCATGTAAATCCCCTTCCTTTTTGTAAAATAAATATTAGTTTTCCAAGATGTTTACTTACTTTTAGAGCAAAAGAATGTATTACTGCTTCATTAATTCGTTTTATTTTCACCAGAGAAGTGATCTTGCCACTTTAATAGTCTAGTCTCAAAGAGACGGACAACTGAATCTGTAAATTTCCCAACTAATGCAAAAATAATGATGCCCACAAATACAACTTCGGTATTTGAAAATTGTCGTGCATCCATAATCATGTAGCCAATCCCTTCGCTTGATCCCATTAATTCAGCGACTACCAACCCAAGCCAAGCTACTCCAAGTGACAACCGTACACCAAGAAGGATATTTGGAAGTGCAGCAGGAATAATCAATTTGGTAATCAGTTTCAAGCGACTGAATTCCAAGACTCTTGCGACGTCAAACAATTTCGAATCGACACCTCTTATTCCCAAAAACGTATTAACATAGATTGGAAAAAATGCGCCCTTCGCAATCAGTAAAATTTTTGAAGTCTCTCCAAAACCAAACCACAAGATAAACAGTGGTGCGACCGCAAGATGGGGAACAGTCCTGAGCATTTGTAAAGAAGGATCCATAAAATGCTCCGTCTTATTCGAGAATCCTACAAACAAACCAAGTAATAAGCCTAACCCAGCACCAATGACAAATCCGATAGCAGCTCGCCATATACTAATTTCCATGTGGCCCCATAACTCACCAGTGACGATCAGATCTGTAAAGGATCCCAAAATCGCCCACGGAGTCGGTAACAACGTTTTTGAAACTAGTCCGAAGGAACCGACTAATTGCCAAATGGCAACCACAGCTACTGGTAATATGAGCCCTCGTAGCATGACAATGAGTTGTTTTTGTATCGTAACTCTCTTACCACGTTTTTTAATAAATAACGGAGCACGAAACTTAAATATTGGATTGGATGAAAGAGAAACTTCCTTTGTTTTACTCATCAAATTCACCTCCGATTATTTATTTTCTTTTTCTAACTCTTTTAATGCTTTGTTAATAAACGTGTTATCTGCAACCTTTGATACATTTATTTTTTTGTTGATGGCCTTTAAAGAGTATTGGAAGTCGGCGGTGTCCTGTTGTGCTTCCACAATTTTCTCATCAACTGGTACATTAATCGCTACAGAATTTTTCAACACCTGCTTTACCACTTCTGGATCGATTTTTTTCTCTTTTGCATATATTTTAATTGCTTCATCGGTATGCTCATTTTGGTATTTTAGAGCTTTCTCATATATTTTTAAAAACTCAACCACAAGCTCAGGGTGTTCATCTGCAAATTCCCCACGTACAATGGTGAAACTTGGTGAAACGACCTTTAAGGTGTCACCGTCTGCCAAAACTCTGGCGTCATGGTTTATTTGCTGTAAGCTGACAAAAGGATCCCAAATGGCCCAAGCATCAACTGAACCTGTTTCAAACGCAGGTTGCGCTTCATCAGGCTGAAGTTGAATAATCTCAATATCATCTGGTTTTAATCCAGCTTGATCGATGGCACGATACAGTAAATTAAAAGCGCTGCTTCCCTTTGCTACGGCAATTTTTTTACCTTTAAGATCTTTTATATTTTTAATTGGACTATTTTTTTGTACGAGAATGGCATTTCCCTTTAATCCCTTACTGATCGTGTTAATTTCCTTAAAATCAATATCTGCTGCCTGTGCTGAAATGACTGGTGAGTTTCCAACTTGACCGAAATCCAAGCGGTCAGAGGCCATTGCTTCAAAATGAGGTGGACCACTTTGGAATTCTGCCCAGGTTACCTTAGCTCCAACTTTGGCGAAGCCTTCCTCAAACCATCCCTTGTTTTTCGCTAACAGAAGTGGTCCGATGAGTTGTTGAATCCCGATATTGACAGTGACATTTTCACTTTTTGTGGTTGCCTTTACGCTTTCTTGCTTTGATTCTGTGGAGGAACACCCTGCTAGTAAACTCAAACTAAGAATAAATATTAAACCAATAATTTTAAATTTTTTCATGATTTTTATCCCTTTCCGATTAAATTCCGGAACCTTCTACTAAAAGAAGGTCATCCGATTTCTCAAATTCTTCTAAAACGCGTTGTCTAAGCTCCTGAAACGTACGATTTACTTTTTTACGAGGATATGGTAAATCAATTGTAATTGTTTTGCTAACTCTTCCTGGTCTAGGGCTCATAATTACCACGCGTTGTCCAAGATAGATAGATTCATCAAGATCGTGGGTCACTAGAATCATTGTTGTGCCTTTCTTCCTCCAAATATCAAGGAGTACATCTTGCAGGTGAGTCCTTGTGAATGCATCAAGTGCCCCAAACGGTTCATCCAGAAGTAGGACCTCCGGATCTCTAAGTAGCGCTCTGGCTATTGCCACTCTCTGTGACATTCCTCCCGATAATTCCCTTGGGTATGCTTTCTCAAACCCTGTTAATCTGACAATCTCAATTAATTCATCTACCTTCTTCCTTACTTCAGGATCTTTTAAAGATAGATCTGCTGCAATATTTTTTTCGACAGTCAACCATGGGAAAAGACGATGCTCTTGGAATATGAACCCTTGCTTAATTCCTGGACCTTTAAGGTCGACATTACTAATTTTCACTGTACCTTCAAAATTGAGATCGAGCCCTACAACAATCTTTAATAAGGTACTCTTCCCACACCCACTTGGACCAATAATCGTAATGAATTCTCCTTTGTTAATATGTAAATTGACATCCTGCAAAGCTTGAATAACTTGTTGTGATTTTATAAAGGTTCGATTCAACGATTCAATGACTACACTCATCCTTGCTTCCCCTCCTCCTTCTTGTTTGCTCCAGACTTACCCAAAAACGACAAATTTGCCTTCCCCCTATCAACACTTACTGATTTAAAAAAAGAATAAAAAAAAGACTGCTATCTTTTATCAATATAAAAAAAAAGAAGAGCAGCCTTCAGTTGTCTGATAAGCCAAATATCTTATTAAGTTGTCTAATTTGTATTAACCGTAATAAACGGCTATAAATTTTAGTTTTAAACATCTCTAAAGCTTTCAGTCCTTCCGTTATCGGATAGCAACTGCTGATATCCTAAGAAATGTTAAATAATTTCCTAATAATTGCTATATTATCCTTATTTATCACATAAGTCAACTTGGAATTTAAAATAAACTAATCATTTCGAAAAATACAAATAACTCGATCATCATTTCTTAGTTAAAAGCTCTTAATTATAAGTTTGTACTGCCCTATTGGTCTTTGATTTACTTTTTGAAATAAAACGATTTTTCTCGGTTTTGTCCACTTGTGTAATTTGCCCGTCATGAATGGTAATCACGAGAGAACCAAATTGCAAATCCTTTAATGAATCCAAAATATATTTCTTTTTCTCTTGTTCAAAATCTGCCATTTTATCATTCTCCTCTCAATTTTGAAATCTACGATAATCATTTATCTCATTAAAGAATCCATCATATTTAATTAAGAAAGATGAATCCCCCCTTTTTTTTTGAGTAATAAAAAAGGCGCATACTTTTATTAAGTATGCGCCTTCGGTTTATCCAATCAGCATGCACTATTAGCTTGAAGGATTCCCCACTTTTCAGACAAAACATATATCAGGTGGGAATTCCAAGTTATTATGTTAAATATTACCTAACAATATCTTCATCTTATCCTCACTTATCCTACCTGTCAAGTGTGATTTTGAAATTCAAAAATTCCCCTATCATTTTCTTTAATGAAATACCTATAATGAACAACCACGAATACTTGAATCAAAAAAAGCAAAAAAATAAGCTGAATTTTGGTTATTCCAAAATAGCAGCTTATTTTTTTTGTCTTACATCATCTATGTTATTAATAACCATTATGATCAATTCGAATCTTCCTTTTCATTTTAGTTTTCTATCTAATGAGGTATACTTTGTGTAGATTCATCCAAAAATGACCTAATCTCCTCTTCTGACAACCCCATATCCAGAGCATTCATTATTAGCTCAACCCATTCCAAATCTAATTCCTCATGACTAAGTATTACTCCCCCTACCATTCCTCTCCCTCCAGCCCAATTATTTCAGGCAGCCCAGCCGTCATAATCAGAGAACTCCTCTAATTTTAGACCTGTAACTTTGCGTCACTATCTTTCAATAGATTTGCCTTTTACTGTTCACCGATACAAAATTGTTGTTCGAAAAGAAATAAATCCTAAGAGGTCAAAAACTTTTCAATGGATATCATGAGGTAGTATATAATAGACATCATGGGTATATTATATCATCTATGGACACTCGTTCCTAATAATACGAATTCAATAATTTTTTTATTCAGCTTTTTTCGAAGAAAGGCGAGCTAATCGTTTTCCACTTGAAATTTTTTTACTTAACAAAAATGTACCACCACCAAGGGCTAGGAATGCTCCGGCAATTAATAAATTATAAATACCAGTTGCGCTATTAGGAAGTTTATACCCGGCAACTGATAAGACTCCACCATTTGTCCCATCAACAAAAAACCTAAGCTGGAATTCACTATTAAGATTTTGAAATTCATTTCCAAGTTCAATAGGTATATAGATATTAAATTTTAGTATCTCTGAAGCATGCCTTTTCAATTCCCTTGAATCTAATTTTTGAAGATCCTTAAATTTCCCATCAAATATTACACCATTTTTATCTTCAACTTTTAATAATAATTCATTATAAAATTTTTCAGACCCATTTAAAAAGCTATTTGAAAATAGATACTTAATATCCTGGTCCCCATTATTTTTAACTTCTATTTCTTTAATGTAAGTATCGCCTGGTCTCCCACTTTTTATATCAAAGAAAACTTTCTCGGGACTTGTTGAAATATCAATTTCTTTTTTAGTCCCATTGGCATTAATTAAACTTAAGGGGGAATACAAGGAATAAATGGTGACAATTATTAATATAACAAAGGATTTTTTTAACATATTTACCCCCCATTTCCCCTTTTTTTAAAAGAGGTGGATAATAACCCTACCTTTAAAACAAAATATCTTTCTGTATTTAGTAAATTTATTTTTCTAATCCTGCCAAGCAGGCGCGTCAACTACTGCTGGTTGGTTAGCAACATTACTAGTTGAATCAGTTGTTGCACGGTCACCAATTATCCCATTACCTGTAAGGTTTCCGTTAGGTGCATTTTGATCATGATATTTTGGAGCCATTACTTGCCTTGCATCGAAGTTAAAGGCAACTTTTGCTACCATACCTTGTAAATTATTTTGCGGCTGTCCAGAGTCTTTAAACTCTATGATGATACGATATCTATTTGTTTCACTTGAATTTATTCCCAGAGGTGTTAAATTTAGTTTTCCATTTTTAATATAGTCAGCTTTGATTTTTCCTGCAAAATCTCCAGCAATCGCTTCTCTTAATGAAATATCCTGAGAGTTAATAAGGAGATAACCAGCATCTGGTGCATCTGGGTCAATATAAGGTGGTGTTGCATCAACAAAGTATTTTACATTTAGGGCATCCAAAAATTGATCAGAAGTTCCACCTGTGCCTAACGGATTTGTTACATTAGCCGTTACACCCATGAATACATCTTCAATAGCAAGGCTTCCGGAATTTTTTAATACAAATTGTCTTTCAAAACTGTCACCAGGTTGGATATTACTTAAGTCAAAGTTAAGTGGAAAATCCCATGCTTTCTGTAATTCAACATTTAATGTGCCTGCTGCAAATCCATTATGAAGGGTTGCTGCATCACTAAAATAAGCGAATGTACCACCACCGATTAGTGATAAACCTAGTGCAGCTGATGCTGCTCCTAACCCTAACTTTCTTTTAATACTCATTCCCTTTTCCTCCCTTTTCCACCTCTTTAAAGAGGTATGTAAATTTATGATGGATCCTTATGACAACATAAGGAAAACAACCGTTAAATAGTTTCATGACCGTCTTTTAGTTCTTTCTCCCTACCCTTATCAAGTTCTTTTACAGCTTTGAAAATTGTAACCCCTGAATATGCAAGCAATATTATCCCTGGCAATATAAGTAATAGCGAAATTCCTTGTTTTGATTTTGCAAAATCTATTAAGTAGCCCGCGTAAGGGACAGTAAATCCAGTGTATTTTCCAACTACATTTTGTGAAAGTACGGCATTTGCATCTGGATCCTGGTTATTATCCCCTTTTGTTTTATACATTGTTTGATTACCATCTTTATTAACTTCAACTATTCTGTGTGTAACTAACTTATTATCTGATTCCATAAATGTTATTACATCTTTCTTTTTTAGGCTTGCAGGATCACTAACAGGTTTTATTGCAATTATCGAGCCTGTCTTAAAGGTTGGTTCCATTGAACCAGATAATACGGTTTTTAATTGATAGCCAAGAAACTGTGGTTCTCCACCTGCAATTTTCGAAGAAATCACTATATAAACCATAAAAATTAATAAAAGAAAAAGTAGTATTGTAATAAAGTTGCTAACAATTTTCATGCTTTTTTTCATAGATTTCACCTCATTATTCATACTCATTATTTATTGACTTATAATTATTTATCAGCAAAGGTAGATTTTCTTCATTGGAGAGAGAATTGCTATCTTTTGTCGGAATATTATCTTGAGATCAGGTGCTATTTGTTACTTCATTACCTCCCGATTAATTGGTTGCTTCGGACTGATTTATCGGTGTGCTACCTGTTTTTAGAAGTTCCTCACTTTTTTTTTGCTCTTCGGTTAAAGCGTTATTATTCGATTTATCATTTACGTTAGGATGATCGTCACATACTTCTCTTTCTGGAGTGTTTGGATCATCTGGACAATAAGTTTCTTGATGCCCTGGGTTATCCTCATCACCAAAATCATCATCATATTGATCACATTGTTCGCTTCCATTACCTAAACCAGAGTTATCTTTGCACTTGCATATATCTTTATATTTCTTTGCATATTCTGGATCTTTACAAAAATTATTTGATGCTGAAAATGAATTATTTATTTGCTCAGAGTCATTAAAATAAGAAAATGTATCGTTCGATATAAAACTTGAGGAAAGGATAATTAAATATAAAAGCCAAAGATTCAAAATTAGGTAAAAAGGCTTTTTATGTCTTTGAATTACCTTATTGTGAGACCGCTTCTTCCGCCTTGTATAATCCATTTGAACTACCCCTCCTTTAAGTTCTTTAAAGTGAACATATCTTATCGTTAGATCGCAAATTATATATCGCCCAGTTCTTTATAAAGAACCTCCCTGTTTGAGTATAGGTCATTTTTCCTAATAATAAAAATCCCAAAATAGGGCAAAAATACTAAATTAAGCACCTTTCACTTGAATTATCTCTTGTTTTCTTAATTTCCTGTACAATATAAAGAATTTAACGTTCTATATAATGAACTATTTAACAGTATTAACTATTAGAATAGAGTAAAATTAGAGATAGTTCGATTGAAGATGATCAAAGAGACTATAGCTTCAAAGTAATATTCCATTACTGATATGACAACCTTAGTTACAATTAGGAGAGGGTGTTTTTCGTAGGTTTCGACAAAATCCTAAGTAAATGTAATGCTCTGGGTTTGAATGGAATCCAAATAGGATTAATTATGCTAACTTGTCGGTAGTGATTACAATTTCTTATGACACCTTATAGTATTTTCTTATTTTTCCATTTAATTGTAAGAGTTGTATAATGGATAATAGACTATTTAAAAAGGGGAATGCGAAATGGATGAACTTGTGTTAAAATATCAAAATATTCCAACAACATGTATTTCTGATGCGATGGACGGATTATATAATTTGGATCCCTCTATTAAACCTTTAAAGGAAGAATATAAATTTGCTGGAAGAGCTTTAACTGTTAAGATTCCGGTCGGTGATAACAAAGCTGTATTACGTGCGATTAGAGAATCAAAGCCAGGTGACATTATTGTCGTTGATGCCAAAGGAAATCAATATCGAGCGATTGCGGGCGATTTTGTGGTAGGAATGGCCCAAACTCTTGGCGTAGCCGCTATTGTCGTTGACGGTGTTATCCGCGATATCGTTGGGATTAAAGACTTAGACTTCCCTATTTTTTCAAAAGGAACAGCTGTTGCGGCCAGTGGAAAAGCAGGTGTTGGTGAAATTAATATTCCAATCGCATGTGGTGGACAAGCCGTATATCCGGGCGATATCATAGTTGGGGATGCTGATGGGGTCGTCGTTATCCCGCAATCGGTGGAACAAATAGTTTACACGAAGGCATTGGACAAACTAGAGAAGGACCAGGTGCGCGAAGAAAAGATTTCAGGGGATCGTAACGCGATCATTAAACATTTAGACAAGCTTTTAGCTAAATAGAATGATGGAGGGGGAGAAAGCTCTCCCCTTTTCATTTCAATGGAAATTGCGGGGTGTATGCTGTTGATAGATTTAAAGAGAAATGGTTGCGAGGTTTTCCCTATTTTTGTGCCGAATCAGTCAGGATTAAAAAGTATTAATTTTTATTTACTAAAACAAGACCATTCTCTTACGCTGATCGATGCGGGTTTGAATAATGAAGACTGCTGGAATTCATTACTATCCACACTTATCAGGAACGGTTTTCGTTTGGAAGATATGACTGAAGTGCTCTTAACCCACCATCATAATGATCATATTGGGTTAGTAAATAAGATTGTTGAAAATCATCAGATCCCAATATACGCCTCCCCCCATTCCATTCCCCGATTAAAAAGAGATCAAGCTTTTTTGGAAATGCGGGTTGAATTTTTTGCGCAGTTATATAAAGAAATGGGTTGTGGTGAGACTGGTGAAACCCAAGTGGCATTTTTAAGAAAAGCTATTCAAAAAAATAAGGATCAAGCTATTCAAACGAATATTATTGAGTTAACTAATAAAAAATTTTTAAATTTTAACGTTATGCAAACTCCAGGCCATGCATCTGACCAACTTGCATTTCATGATACAGCAAATAACTGGTTATTTGCTGGTGATTTATTGATTGAGCATATTTCAAGTAATGCCTTAGTTGAGCCCGACTTACATGGGAAAAGAATCCACTCGCTCATCCAGCATTCAAACTCGTTAGAGCGGTGCTTATCGCTTAATGCTGATCTTGTTTTTGCAGGTCATGGAGTATTGATTGAAAATCCAAATCCGTTATTCAAAAAAAGATTGGACCGAATAGAAGGAAAGTCACTGCGACTTCTTCAATTGATCCAATCTGGAATTCATACTGCAAGTGAACTTGCCCAAACATTATATAAAAAAATGTATGATCAGCAATTTTCTCTTGTTATGTCTGAGGTTATCGGACATTTAGACTATTTAGAGGTCCAAGAAAAAATTTACAAAGATTTAATTGAGGGCATTTGGCATTATTCGATTGCCAGAAAATCTTGAAGTCAGAGACTTCATTTTCAAAATTTACCTAGATTAAGAAGATTAACCAAGTTATAAGGTAGCAAGGCATTTAGCTGTAGTTTCATCCTTTATCGTTTGTGATGGAATTTGATAAACCCTTGGATCTTGCTCACAAACTTTTACCCAAGCATCAACACATTGAGGGTCAAAGTGTGACCCTTTGTTATCTATTATAAAATCCATTGCCTTAGAATGTGGCCAGGCCTTTCTATATGAGCGATCGGATGTCAATGCATCGTAAACATCTGCAACGGCTACTATCCTAGCATAAAATGAAATTTCCTCTCCCTTAAGTCGATCGGGGTAACCACTCCCATCCCATTTTTCATGATGAGAGCGAATGATGCTTAACTCTTCTTTCATAATCCCGAGGACTCTACACATTTCATACCCTTTGACAGGATGTTCTTCAATCAAAGCACGCTCATCGGGTAATAATTTTCCCGGTTTATTTAGAATAGTGTCGGGTACATTTATCTTTCCAACATCATGGAGAAGTCCACCTTGAACTAATGCTCGCAATTGTTCTGGTTTTAAATGGAGTCCTTCAGCAAGCTTCAAGGCATACATTGTCACTCTCAAGGTATGGCCTGCTGTGTATATATCTTTCTTTTCCGTTGCCATTATAAGAGCTTTTACACTTGGTACTATACTGTTTGTAATTCGTTCAAACGGATCATTAGTGAAAAGTGACTTTAATGCGCCTATCATTGTTCCTTTTACGGCATACTGCTTAACAAGACCTATAAGCATGACCACCATCGATGCAAGCAATAAAAAATGATAGATCCACCAACTTAATCTCCACAATTCTCCTCTTACCATTATCCATTGTGATACCATAAACCAGCCAGTACAATACACAATCGCAATCTGTAAAGGAAACCGAGAATATCGATAAGACCGGTAATAACGATACATCGCTATTGCATTTAGTAAAATAGTTAGTGTCATAATAATTACATTAAGTGGTTTCACATTTAGCGGAATCCACTCAGCAACAGTAGGAAAAATCATTCCTATAATAGCGAAGATAGATAACGCTATCGCCCAACTAGGAAGCAACCAATTTTGTTTGCGCGATAATAATTCAATCCATTTATTGTCCGATGGCAGTGAGGATAACCACAACCAGATTGTTGCTAGAAACAAACTTAATTGTGCAGAAATAGCTGGTATATGATTCATGTCCATAATAAAATGTGGCGTTGATAAACCATGGACGGAAAACATTAGCCCAAGAGTAAAGAAGGATAAGGCTAAGAAACTTACTTTAATGTTACGTACTCTGTTTCCAGCAATCCCTACTGCTATTGAAATCATGGTCGATAATACAGACACTATACTTACAATATAAAAATGTCCCCTCGGCATCTCGAAAAAAGGATCTGCTAAGATCCCATTATGAAAAGATTCGAACAGAATAAATGGTAGTATTACGGCTAATAACGGACCTATGAAAGCAAAACTCTTCATTATACTTATAGACCTCCGAAGCACATCAATATAGTTGGTTATAACACCCTCTATCGTAACACATCCAAAATAATCCTGAAATAATATTCCGTTATAATCTCCTATTTCTGTTCTACTGCTTCATCAAGTTTAAATAGAAATTGATAAATCAAACCGTAAGCTTCTCTCATTGACATTTCTTCATTAAATCCCTCTACAAAGTTTAAAGCAAAGTTTAAACTCCATAAACCGTCCCCTTGATCAAACATTAAATCGAACTTCGCGCCGTCATTGTGCAAAGAGTTTTGAAGAAATTCCTTAATTGAAGGTTCAAATTTCTTTTGCAGCTTTAAACCTAACATGACATCGTATGTTCCGAATACATCATCAGCTTCAAAGGCAACTGCATCTACTCCAATCAAATCAAACCACTTAGATTCCACATAAATAAATTCATTTTTATGTTTTTTAAAGTAATCGATCGGTTGTTCTAGAAAAGGGGCTGTTTCTTCAGCGATTACTTCTTCTTGTTCTTTGTCACCCCGTTCAATATAGGCGTCTGCAAAACGTGATGCGGAGTTTTTCTCGATAAGGTTTACTTCAGCTTCGATTAAATGATTTTTTTCAATATATTCTTTTTCTTCCTTATATAATTCAATCGTTTTCGGTGATGCTTCCTGCTCACCCATTATTTCTGATATATATTTTTTCATTTCTTTATTTAACATTGATTATTCCTCCTTGGTTTCCTTTGGATCATGATCTACTATGTACATGAACAGTATATCCCAAAAACAATCAAGGTTCATTCTTTCTTACTAGAATCCAATTATTTTTACATAAGCAATGTTAAACTAGAATATTGATTTCCGTTCCAGGCGCTTCGCGCACCTTAGGGGCGGGCGGTGAGCCTCCTGGGCGCTAAAGCGCCTGTGGGGTCTCACCTGTCCCGCTGCTCCCGCAGGAGTCTTCGCGCCTTTCACTCCAATCAACATTGAGCTTCAACACAGCTTTTACATATGCAAATTTATTTATTAATGAGATACAATGAATATCAATCCATACAAAAGAGTGATTCTATTGACTACTAAAAATGAACCAATCAATCCGCGTTACGGTAACTTGAGAATAGCTTATTTGATAGCCGTTTTTATGACCATTTTATTAGGCCTAGCCTCCAGAAAATACAGCCAACACCTTTTGTTATATTTAGCCGAGAACGCAGGGGATGTGCTGTGGGCGATGATGGTCTATTTCGGTTTCCGTTTCTTACTCGTCCGTAATAGGCTGTTCATTGCCATCTGGCTTAGTTTTATATTTAGTTTTGGCATTGAGTTTATTCAATTGTATCAGGAAGACTGGATCAATCAGATTCGGGGTACCTTGCTCGGAGCACTTGGCAAAGGATTTCTTATCGTAGATCTGTATCGTTATTCAACAGGAATTATCATCGCCACAGTCTTGGATTGGCTGACGATAATGCTCACTCAACGTAGATAACCGCATCGTCAATATTTTCAGATGATAAAGGGCACTGAAAAGGTTAAAAGGCGATCCTTCATGGTGAAGAATCGCCCTCAATTTAGCCAAACATTTTGTTATAAATTGATCTTGCCCTGGAAGGTTCATTTGTTCCGTGAATGATCGCCCTACCATCTTTAAATAAGACAATTCGGTGGTCTTCAAATGTACATGAGAGCAAATAAGGATTAACAATCAGGTTATTTACAATCCCTGTTAAGTTTTGCGCTAATCCCTCAAGTGAATGAATTTGAACAGTACCCGGACGAAGTTGGATAGCATCTCTGCCACACAAAACATCGGTTTTGGTTTGATTTTCAAATGACAAATATGGAAAAATGGCATCCTTACCACAGGTTGGGCAATGTTGATTCTTTAATTTCCCAACGTTTATTTGGGCACTTTCATCTTTCCATATATCAAAAGATTGTAATACAGGACGCAACTCATGTCCTGTTAAATACTGCAAAACTCGGGTTACCTGATAGGACGCTACTAGTTGGACAATCGGACTTATGACACCTAATGTATCACAAGTCATACCTTGTGCTGGTAAATGACTTATTAGGCAATGAAGACACGGTGTTTTACCAGGGATAATCGGATATGTAAGTCCGTAGCTGCCCACGCAGGCGCCAAATATAAACGGGATCCCTAGTTTTACTGCACAATCATTCATGATCATTCTTGTTTCAAAGTTATCGGTGGCATCCACGATAATGGACTTGTTTTTCATTAACTCTTCAATATTTTGAGCATTAATGTCGCCGACTAGACCATTTATGGTAATCTCACTATTTATTTGCTTGAGACGATTTTTTGCCGCAATTGCTTTCGGCATTTTATTTATTGCGTCGTCCTCTGTATATAATTGCTGCCTTTGCAAATTGCTGGCTTCGACATAATCTCTGTCAACGATGGTGATTTGACCAATACCCGCTCTGGCAAGCATCTCCGCACTTGTTGACCCAAGTGCTCCCGCCCCCATTATGATGACATGGGCATTCTGCAATCGAGCTTGCCCAGCACTTCCTAAAAATAATTCCTGCTTTTTGTAACGGTCCTTCAAGATGTCACCATCCCGGCTTGCGGGCTACTGGCAACAGCATAATCCTTTTCGGTAATTCTACCAGCCTCAAAACCAAGTCGGCCCGCCTCAATTCCCAACTTCATCGCTAACGCCATTTTTACTGGATCTTTTGCTCCGGAAACAGCGGTATTAAGCAAAACACCATCCGCACCAAGCTCCATTGCGAAGGCAGCATCTTTTGGTGAGCCGATGCCAGCATCGACAATAACCGGG
The DNA here is from genome assembly GCF_000242895.2 of Bacillus sp. 1NLA3E. Taxonomy (NCBI): domain Bacteria; kingdom Bacillati; phylum Bacillota; class Bacilli; order Caryophanales; family Bacillaceae; genus Bacillus; species Bacillus sp. 1NLA3E. The sequence continues at coordinate 1,706,823 of NC_021171.1, read as the reverse complement.
ACAGTAGCTTGTTCAATAATAAATTTAAGATTTAACGGGTTGACGATGCCTCGTCCTGAGCCGATTGGTGAAGCACCTGGCATAATCGCATGTACCCCAAGTTCTTGAAGTCGTCTCGCTAACACGACATCATCGGACGTATAAGGTAGGACAATAAATCCTTCTGCCAACAGCATTTCTGAGGCTTTTAAAGTTTCTACCGGGTCAGGTAGGAGCGATTTGTCGCAGCCAATCACCTCGACTTTAATCATGTCACATAAACCGGAAGCCTTTGCCAGCCTTGCGATCCTAACGGCTTCTTCTGCAGTTTTTGCTCCTGCAGTATTGGGAAGTAATTTGTATTTTTTTAAATCCAACTGTTCAAGAAAATTAGGTTGGGATTCTTCAAAAATATTCATTCTTCTGACGGCAAATGTTAATATTTCTGCTTCCGATACCTCAACAGAACTTTTTTGAATTTCAAATGATGGATATTTCCCTGTTCCAAGTAATAATCTTGATTTAAACGTTTGGTTTCCTATTTTTAGCATAGGTCATCCTCCTCCAACAAAATGAATAATTTCGATTGCATCTCGATCTGATAATAGGGTTGATTGGTATTGTTCCTTGTCGGTGATTTCTTTGTTTATCTCCACGACAACAATTCGATTTTCTAAATGATAAAATCCTAATAAATCTTGGACAGAGCAAACTTCTTCAGGCAGTTGAACCATTTTCCCATTTAAATGAACGGTCTTAGTCATTTCATTTCTCCTTTAAACTAGCACTGGGTTTTTTCGATCAATTTTGAATGCTTCTTGCCAGTCTTTATTTACCGGTTTCTCAAGAATCAAATCGCGGATCATTTCCCCAGTTGCCGGAGCGAGTAGAATTCCGTTCCGAGAATGACCGGTTGCAAATAAGATTCTATCTTGTTCGGGATGTTTACCAATGAATGGCTTTTGATCAAAGGTTTGCGGACGAAGCCCTGCCCAAAAAGAGTTGATTGTCATATCGGTCACAGCAGGCAACATCGACTTGGCTTTGTCGATTAGTTTTTCCATCCCGCCAAGTGTCGGTTTTTCATTCCAGTCGTTTGCGATCATCGTTGCACCAATTATGAGTTCACCATTTTTCCTAGGCATCACATAACTACCATTATGAAAAATCGTGTGTTTCAGCGAAACCGATTCACTTGATACAGACAGGATTTCTCCTTTGATTGGAAAAAGCTGATGGTTCAAACCAAACCGATAAAACAATTCACTGCTCCAAACACCATTTGCCACGACAACATAATTGGCTTCGAACGATCCTCTGGTTGTTTTAATGAGGTAGCTTTCTCCATTTTTTTGAATATCTAGTACAGTAGTATATTCATAGATTGAAGCACCAAGTATTTTGGCCCCTTTGCTTAAACCGCGAGATACAGAAGTTGGCAATACATTGACATCTTCTTTAATATAGGCAGCGCCAATTATGTTTTGATTTACGCCAGGAACACTGTTTTCGACTTCGTTCGCTTCAAACCATTCAACCGTAGGGAGAGCAAGCGCTGAACGGAGCTCCTCTTTTTCTGAAGCTGAATAGGCTACCTTAAAAATACCACCGGTCTTTATTTCGAAATCAATGCCAGTGAGAGTTTGAATTTCCTCTTGAAGCTGAGCGTATGCCTTTTGACTGCTCCGAGCAAACGGATAAAAGATCTTCATATCATCACATTCTGAATGGGCACCGAGCATTCCCGCCGCTGCTCCAGATGCTTTACATCCAATCTGTTGGGCCTCAAATAGAGCAACCTTCATGTTTTCTTTCGCTAAGTGATAGGCTACTGAAGAACCGATAACACCTCCACCAATTACCGCCACATCATATTTATTAGTCATTATCTTTCCTCCTTACATTTTTCAAAAAGGTTTCGGGCGCTTGCCACAGGATCGCAAGAGGCAAAGATTCCTGACATAACAGCTATTCCAGCTGCACCAGTGTTTCTTACCACATCGACCCGATCAGGATTAATTCCGCCAATTGCGTACACAGGTATTTGTAATTCGTTGGCAATTTTCGAAAGCACTTCGAGACCATTTGGCGGTTTCCCTTGCTTACAATTAGTTTCAAAGCAATGACCATACAGAACGTAATCCGCTCCATCCCTTTCCGCTTGCTTCGCTTCCTTCAAGGAATGGACAGAACGCCCCACACGAATCTGTGGATACCGCTCTTTTACAGTCTTAGCCGGTAGGCCGTTACCGGGCAAATGAATATTTGGAATATCGTGAAGTAACCCGATATCCAACCGATCATTGATAACAATTTTTTCATGGCTGACATTTCCTGCTTTTAAAAGCTGAAGTAGTGCAACAATTTCACTGGTGGTTTTTCTTTTTTCGCGAATATGTACATAATCAACCATGTCCTTTATTTGAATAATGCTGTTTGCCAGATCTACCACAGAATGTTGATCATCTGTTATGGCGATCAATTTCATTTTTACTTACACCTCCTTTTTAACTGAAAAATAGGGGGGAATCACAACATTTGGAAAATAACTAACAAACTTTTCCGTTTTTCCCCAAAATAAAAACCACTCTCCTACATGGGAAAGTGGTTTGAAAATTTGCACGTCGAATAAACCAGCACAAAATTACAATGCGCCACTTCCCTACGCAGGTACGAACCTGTTCAGGTTTTGAGGGTTTAAAAGTAACTACTTTATTCTCAGCCCTTATCAAGGGATCCCCTAGTGATATTTTAATAATTAGGTTGATAATGAAATTCAGTCCCTATTATAGCATAATATGGACTTCGTGCAATGGTTAATTGAAAATTGTGTTAATTATTCAATTTTAAGTTTACTAATCTAGTAAACATTTACCCCTAAATTTATAACGAGGCTTAGTTTTGAAGTACTAAATTGCAATTTTTCAACATTTGACCCCGTTTTTTGAAAACTGCCACCTTAATTTTAGATATTTCCCGATTTTTGATGTGTTAAGGTCGATTTTCGAGGTTTTATGCTCGACTTTTATGATGTTATGCTCGACTTTCGAGGTTTTATGCTCGACTCTCAGGTTTTATGCTTGACTCTCAGATTTTATGCTCGACTCCCAGGTTTTATGCTCGACTCTCAGGTTTTATACTCGACTCTCAAGGTGATTTACACGAAGTAATTTTAATATAGTAATCGATAAGTTTTAACATTTGAATTTGAAAGATGACAATAACAACTTCTATCATCCTGCTAAATCAGGTGCGAATTCTTATTCACAAATTAACAATAAGAAGCAGTCCAATTCATATGGATTGGACTGCTAATTGGTCGAAAACCGAACTCGTTACGTTATTTTGCTGATGTTTCTAGACCGATTGTAAAAGCAGCATCTGTCTTTTCAACAACTTCCTCGACAGTTACTCCCTCTTGTGTTTCCACGAGTACCATGCCTTCAGGAGTAAAATCAAATACTGCCAAATCCGTGATTAATCGGTGGACCACTTGTTTACCAGTAAGTGGCAGGGTACACTCTTTCTTCACTTTCGATTCGCCATGTTTATTTACATGTTCCATTATGACAACAACACGTTTCGCACCATTAACTAAGTCCATGGCACCACCCATTCCCTTGATCATCTTACCTGGAATCATCCAGTTGGCTAAATCTCCAGATTCAGAGACTTCCATTCCTCCTAAAATAGCTAGGTCAATATGGCCACCACGAATCATCGCAAACGATTCGGCACTATCGAAATAAGAAGCACTTGGTACAGCTGTAACCGTTTCTTTCCCAGCATTGATTAGATCAGGATCTTCTTGGCCTACTACAGGGTAGGGTCCAATCCCCAATAATCCATTTTCTGATTGAAGTAGCACATTATATTCACTCGGAATCTCATTGGCAATGAGAGTTGGGATTCCTATTCCAAGGTTTACGTTCATTCCGTCTTGAATTTCCAATACTGCCCGTTTGACGATAGTTAATCGATCATCCTTCATATCCTCACTCCTCGTCTATTTTTGTCGATTTCCGTTCCAGGCGCTTCGCTTTCCGCAGGGCGGGCGGTGGGCCTCCTCGGCGCTTAAGCGCCTGTGGGGTCTCCCCTGTCCCGCTGCTCCCGCTGGAGTCTTCGTGCCTTTCACTCCAATCAACATTGTGCAAAAAATCAACATTGAGCTTTAACACGGCCTAAAAATAAAACCGCTTATGCTTTTGCTACAGTAAGTCTTTCAATCCGCTTCTCATAATTGGTGCCTAATAGGACCCGTTGAACGTAGATTCCAGGTGTATGTATTTCATCCGGATCTAATTCGCCCATTCCTACAATCTCTTCTACTTCTGCAATGGTAATTTTCCCAGCCGTTGCCGCCATTGGGTTAAAATTGCGAGCTGTTTTGCGGAAAACGAGATTACCAAGCGGATCTGCCTTCCAAGCTTTTACTAAGGCAAAATCTCCAACGATTCCCTCTTCTAACAGATACGTTCTACCGTTAAACTCTTTATGTTCTTTCCCATCGGCAATCGGAGTTCCTACCCCTGTTGCGGTGTAGAAGCCAGGAATCCCAGCGCCACCGGCACGAATCCGCTCAGCTAATGTACCTTGAGGGACTAGCTCTACTTCAAGCTCTCCACTTAAATACTGACGCTCAAAAATTTTGTTTTCGCCAACATAGGAAGAAATCATTTTCTTAATTTGTTTATTCGCAAGGAGTAAACCAAGTCCCCAATCATCCACACCACAATTGTTGCTAACAATCTCTAAATCTTTCGTACCTTGATCTCGCAATGCTAGGATTGCTTTTTCAGGAATTCCACAAAGTCCAAATCCGCCGACAATGATGGTTGCCCCATCCTGAATATCTTGAATTGCTTCCGAAAAAGAATCTACTATTTTACCTTTTTTCATTGAACAAACCCCCTTTTGAAGAATGAATGAGCTTCAAAAAAACAAGATTAGACCGGATAAACTGGATGCTTCCGTTCAGAGAACATCACATATTTAGATGAATAAACCTCAAAGCGATTCACCAACTCTTCACGTAACGAATCTGCTGGGATAATTCCATCAATAATCATTTCAGAAGCTAGGCGATAAATGTCAATATCCTCTTTGTACTCCTCGCGCTTTTCATCAACAAATGCAGCACGCTCGCTTTCAGGTAAGGAGGCAATTTTATTGGCATATACGGCATTTACAGCTGCTTCAGGTCCCATAACAGCAATCGAAGCTGATGGCAAAGCTAGACAACAATCAGGTTCAAATGCTGGGCCCGCCATGGCATATAGTCCCGCACCGTATGCTTTTCGGACTATAACCGAGATTTTTGGAACACTCGCTTCAGCCATCGCTGAAATCATTTTGGCACCATGACGAATGATTCCTGCACGCTCAACCTTTGTTCCAATCATATATCCTGGAACATCAACTAGGAATAATAATGGAATATTGAAGGCGTCACAAAGGTTAATAAATTTAGCTGCTTTATCTGCAGAATCATGGAATAACACCCCACCTTTGACTCGAGGCTGATTCGCAATAATCCCGATAGGCTTTCCATTCATTCGTGCTAAACCAGTAATAAGTTCACCTGCAAACAGTTTTTTGATCTCGAAGAAGGAGCCTTCGTCAATAAACCCTTCAATCAGGTGATGCATATTAAATGGAGAATTCTGATTCGGCGGAATGATATCCGCTAACTTTTTCGTTAACTGCTTAGGTGCGACAACATCTCGAACAGGTGGTTTCTCAGAAAAATTAGCTGGGAAATACGACAAATAATTTCGTGCTAGTGAAATTGCTTCTTCTTCATTTTTTGCAAGGATATCACCACAGCCTGAAACAGAACAATGCATCCGGGCTCCGCCCATTTCTTCGAGGGTTACTTTTTCACCAATAACCATTTCTGCCATACGCGGCGAGCCAAGGTACATTGAAGCATTCTTATCGACCATGATTACGATGTCACAAAATGCAGGAATATAAGCTCCACCAGCAGCTGACGGACCAAACAAAACACAGATTTGCGGCACTTTACCCGAAAGTTTAACTTGATTATAAAAGATTCGTCCTGCACCACGGCGACCAGGGAACATTTCCACTTGATCTGTAATCCGGGCTCCGGCTGAATCGACTAAATAAAGAAGAGGTACTCGAAGTTTCTCGGCCGTTTCTTGAATTCGAATAATTTTCTCAACCGTGCGAGATCCCCAAGAACCCGCTTTGATCGTTGAATCATTTGCCATTACACAAACAACCTGACCATTGATTTTACCCATCCCAGTGACAACACCATCTGCCGGAAGATCGCCAGCTGCACAGTTTGCAAAAAGGGCATCCTCTAATCCAAACCCAGGATCAAACAATAACTTTAACCGATCACGAACAAACAATTTGCCTTGTTCTTGATTCTTTTCATGGTATTTAGGGGCTCCACCCTTTTTAATTTGTTCCACTCTTTCCTGAAGGGTCTCCTGAATGGTCTTTACCTCAACTGTCATTGCTTTTCCTCCCTCTGTTAAACTAGTTTCATCTATATGATTATTTCGCTTATTCTCATTCTCCAACATAAACCGGCGGTCTCTTTTCCTTAAATGCTTGTAAGCCCTCGATACGATCCTTCGTCGGAATCGTAATTTCGTAGGCATTTTGCTCAATAGCTAGACCTGTGTTTAAATCAACATCATAGCCTTTATCAATGGCAAACTTTGCTTGAGCAACCGCGATTGGACCATTACGAACTATTTGATTTGCTAATTCTAAAGCTTTTTCAAGCAAGAGATCAGCTGGCACTACATATTCTACTAAGCCAATTTCTCGTGCTTCCCACGCATCAATCCGGCGGGCGGTAAAAATAAGTTCTTTAGCTCGACCCTTGCCTACCAATCTAGGCAAGCGTTGCGTCCCCCCAGCACCTGGAATGATTCCGAGTGCGGTTTCAGTAAGTCCTAGTTTGGCAGTTTCCGAAGCAACACGGATATCACTCGCCAATGCTAATTCTGTTCCTCCACCAAATGCTACTCCGTTCACTGCGGCAATTACTGGCTGAGGCAATGCTTCTAATTCATTTATATTTCCACGAATTAATGAAACTGTTTTCCGTACTTGAATCGGATCCATTCCGGCCCGTTCTTTTAGATCAGCCCCTGCACAAAAAGCTTTCTCCCCTGCTCCGGTAATAACCAGGCAGCGGATGGTCCGGTCAAATTTACAGGTCAGGATTGCTTCATGAAGTTCTTCCAACATATGGATCGATAATGCATTGGCTGCTTCCGGGCGATTTAGCGTTATCAGAACAATTCCATTTTCCAATCTTGTAACTAACACCGATTTACCCACGTTTTCACCTTCCCCTATACTGATTGTTCATCCTTACTTGCACAAGCAAAGCTAAGACTGCGACTTGGTAATGGCTTACCGATCTTTTCCTGAATGAAACGGGCTGCCTGAAGCAATTTCCCCTGATCCACGCCTGTGTGAATTCCCATCCCGTTTAGCATATAGTTAAAATCATCTGTTGCCACATTCCCAGATGCCCCTGGTGCATACGGGCAACCACCTAATCCACCAAGAGAGGAATCAAAAGTGGTAATTCCCATGTCTAACGATACTAGGATGTTGGCTAACGCTGTTCCCCTTGTATCGTGAAAATGCATAGCTAATTTCTCGGCAGGAAATCTATTTAATAAGACTTCCAACACCATTTGTACCTGCTTTGGATTAGCCACACCGATGGTATCACCGAGGGAAAGCTCGTCAATCCCCATTTCAAACAATGTCTCTGATACTCGAATGACGTTTTCAATATCAACGCTACCTTCATATGGACAACCAAATACAGTAGAAACATAGCCGCGACTAGATTTACCAGCTACAATGGTATCCTGCACCAATTCTCGTAAAATCGGAAAAGTAGCTTCTATTGACTTATTTATATTTTTTAAATTATGCGTTTCACTGGCTGACATAAACACAGCCACTTCATCAATGTTCGCTTTCAACGCTCGTTCCAGACCTTGCTGATTGGGAACAAGCGCGGTGTAGATTACACCCGGAACACGGGTAATACCTGTTGATACCAAAACAGCATCAGAAAGAGCAGGAATCCATTTTGGGTTAACAAAGGAAGTTATTTCAATATTTTTCAATCCGCTTGCTGACAATTGGTTAATCCAAGCAATTTTATCCTCCGTCGAGATAAAAACCTTTTCGTTCTGCAATCCATCCCGGGGACCTACTTCCTTAATTGTTACATCTGTCGGCCAGTTCATCGCTTATTCTCCCCTCAACCGTTAATTAAATATGGGCTCTTATCTACTCAACTACGATAATGACGTCCCCTTCATTAACAAAATCACCTTCATTTATTTTTACCTCGACAACGGTCCCATCAAATTCCGCTACAATCGGAATTTCCATTTTCATTGATTCTAAGATGACCACATCTTGATCTTCTTCGATTTGATCCCCAGCTTTCACTAGAACCTTCCATACATTTCCTGCCATACTTGCTACTACTTCACTCATATTTCTTCCTCCTATTTAGCGCGATTCGTCGCGGTTTTTTGTTTTGTTTGTATATACTGAGCCACAAAATTAGTTGTCGTATCGCCAGAACGGAACGCTGGGTGCGCGACTACTTCTTGGAGCATCGGGATATTTGTTTTGATTCCTTCAACTTGGTACCCTGCGAGTGCATTTTGTAAACCTTCAATCGCATCAGCGCGGTCTTTTCCTTTCACGACAAGCTTGGCAATCATCGGGTCATAGAATGGAGTAACAGCTGATTGGTCGTGAATAGCTAATTCATGACGTACATTTGTTCCTTCTGGTAAAACTAATTTCGTGATTTTTCCAGGAGAAGGGAAGAATGTCTTCGGATCCTCCGCATAAATACGCACCTCAATTGCATGCCCCTCACGCAAAACCTCATCCTGTGTAAACTTCAACGGAAGTCCGGCTGCAATTCGAAGCTGCTCTTCTACCAAATCCAATCCAGTAATTTCTTCCGTAACTGGATGTTCTACTTGCAATCTTGTGTTCATTTCAAGAAAATAGAAATTCTGATCCTCATCAACTAAAAACTCTACAGTACCTGCATTTTTATAGCCAATTGCTTTAGCCGCTTTAACGGACGCCTCTCCCATTTTGTTCCGAGTGGCTTCGGTCAAAAATGATGAAGGCGCTTCCTCAACCACTTTTTGATGACGGCGTTGGATTGAACATTCACGTTCCCATAAATAAACTGTATTTCCCTGATCATCTGCTAAAATTTGAATTTCGATATGTCTTGGATTTTCAACAAATTTCTCAACATACATTGCTCCATCACCAAAGAAATCAGTCGCTCTTTTTTGGTTTCCCTCAAAGGCCTTTTGAATTTCTTCTGGACCGCGGACAACCTGCATTCCAATCCCGCCCCCACCTGCAGAGGCTTTAAGCATGACTGGGTAGCCAATTCGATTGGCCACTTCAACCGCTTCTTCAGCATCGGCTAATGGAAAGGTGATCCCTGGTACGACTGGAACACCAGCATCTTCCATTGCTTTCCGAGATTCAATTTTGCTTCCCATTTGCGATATAACTTCAGGAGAAGGACCAATAAAGACTAGTCCCTCTTTCTCACAACGTCGTGCAAATTCCGCATTTTCAGATAGTAAGCCATACCCAGGGTGAATAGCCTCCGCTTTCGATAAACGGGCGATTTCCAGGATTTTATCTACATTTAAATAGCTCTCTGCTACTCTAGATCCACCAAGGAGATATGACTCGTCTGCCAATTTGACGTGTGGCGCCTCTGCATCAGCATCTGAATAAACGGCAACCGTAGATATTTCTAACTCCTTACATGTCCGGATTACTCGTGCTGCAATTTCCCCACGATTAGCGATCAAAACCTTTTTAAACATTCTATTCACCCGTTTCTAAAGTTATTTAAGTACGTTTACAAATTTTATTGCATCTTCACGAAGTTTGAATTTTTGAATTTTCCCCGATGCGGTCATTGGAAAGGCTTCACAAAATTCGATATATCTTGGAATTTTAAATCGAGAAATTTTCCCTTTGCAATAATCACGAATTTCTTCAGATGTTGCTGTTGTATCCTCTTTTAAGCGAATCCACGCCGTTACTTCTTCTCCATATTTCTCGTCTGGAATTCCTACAACTTGGACGTCGAGTACTTTAGGGTGTGTATACAAAAACTCTTCGATTTCACGAGGATAAATATTTTCTCCGCCTCTGATAATCATATCTTTTAGACGACCGGTAATCTGGCAGTATCCATTTTCATCCATGACCGCAATATCACCAGTATGCAACCAGTTTTCTTCGTCAATGGCGTCAGCAGTAGCTGCAGGATTTTTGTAATAGCCTTTCATGACATGATAGCCACGGGTACAAAGCTCACCAGGAACTCCAAAGGGAACCTCTTTGTTTGTTGTAGGGTCGACTATTTTTACTTCGACATTCGGCATCGCTCGACCAACACTGTTGACTCGTAAATCAAATGGATCATTCGTTCTCGTCATGGTAATCCCAGGCGAGGATTCAGTCTGACCGTATGTGATCGTAATTTCGCTTGCCCCCATCGTTTCGGTAACGGCTTTCATGACTTCAGCAGGACAGGTTGAACCCGCCATGATTCCTGTACGCAATGAGGATAGCTCATATTTTTCGAATTCCGGATGGTTTAATTCCGCAATAAACATCGTAGGGACTCCGTGTAATGCTGTACATTTCTCATCTTGTACAGCGCTCAGTACGTCTGTGACGTTAAATTCTTTGACAGGAACCATCGTAGCTCCTACCGCAACGCAAGTGAGCGTCCCGAGAACACAGCCAAAGCAGTGGAAGAATGGTACTGGAATACACATACGATCTTTGTGGGTCAGATTCATACAGGCTGCGACATTTACGGCATTATTAACTAAATTATTGTGAGTAAGCATGACACCTTTTGGAAATCCTGTTGTTCCTGATGTATACTGCATGTTTATGACATCATCTGGATCTAGTGATTCCATTCTTGCCTTTAGTAATTCATCACTAACCAAATCTGCCATTTCTAATAGATCCGACCAAAGGAACATCCCTGGGTAGCGTTTCTCTCCTAACACGATTACATTCTTTAGGAATGGTAGTTTTTCAGATTTAAGTTGTCCTGGAACGGATGTTCTTAACTCAGGAACAATCTCATATAGTGTATCTACGTATGATGTTCCGCGATACTCTTCCATCAACACCATCGTTGTAGCATCTGACTGTTTTAATAGATACTCAAGTTCAGCTGACTGATAGCTTGTATTAACGGTAACGAGGATAGCTCCCATTTTCCCGGTTGCGAATTGTGTTGTTAACCATTCCGGGTAATTAGTGGCCCAAATCGCCATTTTGTCGCCCGCATCAAGACCAAGTTTCATATAGCCTTTAGCAACTTTTCTACACTGGTCATCGAACTGCTTATACGTATATCGAAGGTTTCGATCTGGATAGACAACCGCTTCATTATCTGGTCGTTCATTGGCCACTTGTTCTAGCAATTTTCCAACCGTAACATGTAAGATCTCACTCATACTTGAAATCCACCTCTTATTAAGATTTTTTTAACAGCTATCCTTTTCAAGCACCTGGCGCTTCCGCTTTTCGCTTTGTCTAGCTCCAGCGCCCAGCGACTAGTGGACTTCACCCACCTCCGCAACGATTGCGTCAACATCGAATCGCTCTCGCTCTTCGTGTTTCCTTTATCTCAGTCGGTGTGCTCCAGTCCATACGTCGCTAACCGGCCGCTTCCGCTTTTAGCTTTAGCACCCTATTTCGCGTGCAATTACCATTCTTTGTACTTCTGATGTTCCTTCACCGATTTCTAATAGTTTTGCGTCACGGAAGAAACGTTCCACTTGGTATTCCTTCATATACCCGTAGCCACCATGAATTTGAACGGCTTGGTCACATACCCGCATACAAATTTCTGATGCAAATAGTTTAGCGATCGCTGCTTCCTTCTTAAATGTTCTACCTTGATCCTTTAACCATGCCGCTTTGTAAACCGCAGTACGAGCTAATTCAATGTTCATCGCCATGTCAGCTAATTTAAATTGGATTGCTTGGAATGTTGATAAGCTTTTACCAAATTGTTTTCTTTCTTGAGCATACTGCAATGCTTTTTCGTAAGCCCCTTGAGCCAGTCCTACAGCCATCGCGCCAATTCCGATTCTTCCACCATCAAGGGTAGCTAAAAATTGCTTAAAGCCATGGCCTTCTTTTCCAAGAAGATTTTCCTTGGGAACCCTTACATTTTCCATTATTAATTCGGTTGTATTGGAAGAATGAAGACCTAATTTTTCATAATTACTGACGACAGTAAATCCAGGTGCATCTGTAGGAACGATAAAGGCACTAATTCCATTTGTTCCTTTTGAGCGATCCGTTATAGCTGTGACTGCGAGATGTTTTGCATAGCTTGCATTGGTAATAAAACATTTAGAGCCATTAATAACCCACTCATCTCCATCAAGGACGGCAGTTGTTTGAGTTCCTCCAGCATCAGATCCAGCGTTAGGTTCAGTTAAACCAAATGCCCCAAAGGATTCTCCAGTACAAATCGGCGTTAAATATTTCTCTTTTTGTTCATGAGTCCCAAACAAATTTAGTGGGGCGCCACCAAGAGAGATATGAGCCGAATATGTAATACCCGTTGAACCACAGACACGGCTCAATTCTTCAACTACGATTGCAAAGCTAGTCGTATCTGCCTCACCACCGCCGTATTGTTCCGAAAAAGGAAGACCCATAATTCCAAGTTCACTTAGCTTTTCAAATATTTCCTTAGGAAATTCCCCCGTACGATCTCTTTCATCTGCACCAGGAGCAACTTCTGCTTCTGCAAAATCACGGATTAACTTTCGAATCATCTCTTGTTCTTTCGTTAAATCAAAATTCATTTATCTTCAACCCCTTCTTTTTCTTAATATTCTGACTTTTTTCGACATAACTTTCTGCTTTACTACAAAAAGACAAATGGCTGACAGCATAATTACGAAAAACTTGTCAAAACACCGCTAAATCCCTCTTCGACAACTCCTTTCAATATTTTCTAAACTTTCTTATAATTATAACAATTGAAAAATAGATTGCTATGTTCATTCTTCTGAATAACAGCACCAAAAATTTGTTGCTTTTACACAAAAACACACCAAAAGCTATTATTTCTAGGGCTTTTATACCATAAGTTTAGGGGTGATTATCGATGAAACAGATTCAAGAGTGTCAAGAAACATTAACTCGCCGACAAATGCAGTCTTTAATCCATGTTTCAAACGTTATCAATTCATCATTTGATATCGACACAATCATTGATTCGATAATGATTGAAACCATATCAGTTGTTGATGCAGCTGGTGGTGGGTCTTTATGGTTATTTAATATGGAAAAGAATTGTTTGATTGCTCAATCAGCACAAGGAATTTTTTATCCGCAGATTTTTAGACAAATTCGACTGCAAACTGGAGAATCCATGACAGGAAAGGCCTTTGCAGCAAGAAAATGTGTAATCTACCCTAATGAAGAAGAAATAAAAAAGTCATTATCAACCTTAAAAATACATAATCGTGATTTATTAGACAGATCCATTCCACATAACTTTCATTTTACCTCAGTGATGTGTTCACCAATCATGTCAAAGGGACACTGTATCGGTGTCATCACGTTAGACTCATTTCAACAATCTTTAACCTTTAAACAAGAGGATATTAATCTACTAGAGGCAATTTGTCACCAAGCAGCCATCGCTTTAGAAAAATCAAACCTATACCGCGAAAAAGAGCAAACTGTTCTTAAGCTTTCCCAATCAATTGAAATCCATAGAAATTTAGCAAATCTTGTTTTGAATGGGGAAGGGCTTCAATCCATCATGACTTATATACATAAAACAATCCGTCAGCATACGCTTCTTTTTGATGATTTAGGTGAAATAATTGCTTCAGCCTATGGCCCTTCTCTATCAAATGAAATGGTCGATTTTATAAAACAACAAGCCCAACAAATTATTTTCACACTTGAAAAATCTCACTCTGTTACTGAGATTGAATTAGCTGGAGAAAACTTTCAATTAATTGTGTTATCACTTGGTTCAAAACCTAAGTCACTCGGGATGTTAATGATCCTCTCCAACAAAGTAATGGCTGAAGTGGATATCGCCGCACTTGAACATGCTTGTACCGTTATTTCCCTTGAATTGGTGAAAGAACAGGCAGTATTTGATACGCAGCAAAGATTACGGGGGGAATTGGTCACTAAACTCTTTTCCGGTCAAATGGATGAAACACTGATTCAAAAGGCAAAGAACCTCAATCTTGATCCAAATCGAAACTATATTGCTCTCATTATTAACTTGGGTGATTCTGACAAACTAAAATTCAGCGGGGATCATTTGATGAGAAATTTACAACATATTTCAAATGGGATTTTTATCGAAAAAAATCCCCAAGGAATGTCTGTGCGCAATGAGAATCAAATTGTTTTCCTCCTCTCTTTTGATCCAAAATTATCACAGACAATCATCTTTGCTCAGTTAAAAGAGCAAGCCAAAAGATATCTAAAGGAGATTCACTTAAAATATCAAATTGGTGCAAACGTTGGAATTGGTAGAGTGAAGCCTGGATTACTTTATGTTCACCATTCATTTAAAGAAGCGAACAAATGTATTACGTTTATCCAAGACTATCATTTCGAAGAAAATGTTCTCTGTTATACCGATCTTGGCATTCAAAGATTTATTCTGCAAAATTCCGAGGAAGAATTAATCGATTTTATCCATGAAGTATTGGGACCTCTTATTGATTATGAACAATCTCGAAAAGGTGAATTATTATCAACCCTGTTTGTTTATTTTGATCAAAATCAAAACGTGAAGAAAACGGCGGATATCCTGCATATCCACACGAACACCTTTAATTATCGTTTAAAAAGGATTGAAGATATTCTCTTATTAGACCTAACCAACAGTCAACAATTATTCAACATTCAATTAGCAACCAATATATACCAATATATAAAAAATAAAGAACTTTTACAGATAAATAAAAACTAGGAACACAACAACATAATTTTTCATGGTAACAAAAAAGTGGCAGACTCCAATAGGTTGGGGTTCTGCCTCTTTTCCTTTTTAAACTTTAATATAGCCAAGATAGGCATCATGACGCTTGGAATAATGGTTTGAAACATCTAAAGTTGTAGAGCATTTTTCACAAGTCAAGACGGGTTGATCGTTTTTTTTATTTTGATGATAGCACCTTACACAAAACACTCTTTCTTCTTTTTCACCAATGCCACACACGATTATTTCCGGTTCTGAAAAACCAATTTTTTGTGCGATTTTTTTAATTTTAATAACCATCTTCCAGTAACCAAATAAGAACAATTTTGTTCCCATCGTTTCTTTCTTTAGGATCGGCTGGATCTCCTTTTCTGTAAAATCGGGAAGGATGATCACATCAGATTGAAGTTTCGATTTAAAATAATCGAAGACTTTTTCCTCGACCGCACCATTTTCCAAATAAATTCTCGGCCTAAACTGCTTTATTTTTAAATATTCAACCAGTGCTAAACTCTCAATAACCGTTGAATGATCAATAAAAAAAAGCAACTTATTCCCTTTCATGGAATTATCTATTGATTTTTTTATTGATAAAGATAACTCAAAAATTTGATCCTCCAACTCCAACATTTTCTCACCCTCTTATTACAATGCTTGTATTTCCTTATCTAAATAAGCAATCAACTTGTCTTTATAGGAGTTAAATCCTTTATACTCTGCCATATAGTCAGGAAGATCTACTAAAACTTGATGGCATTGTTGAAGCCATTTTTCATTTTTTCTTAATTCCTTCATAGGGATTAAATAGGTATGAATACTAAACAAGATTCCGTTACTTTGGGGTAAACGGAACAAACGCTGATCTTCGGTTCTAAGATGGACTAGTTCCCCTACATTTTCAACCGTTATCTTGTCTTTTTTCACCCCCCAATCATGATGATTTTCAGGGAAAGTATTTAAAATAGGCTCAACCGTTAAGGTCCAATTTAAGCGGGTCCAAGGTTTCCCCGCTTCCATTCTCATTAAAAATCCTTTTACTTTTTCAGACATTCCACTATCGGAAAAATGGGGAACCGGAGAGTGCCATTCAGTAAATGTCATCCCTAGATCAAAGGCAATCGACCAGTTGGCAGGAAAACAAATTTGACCGGCATCCATATATAAATCGCTATCCCTTTGTGCAACATAGACTAAATCCTCTTGCACATGCCTGCCAATAAAATCTAATGGTTCGTAGGGTAATGTTGAAGCATCGCCAAACATAAATTCTTCTTTTTCATTAAGAAGATAATTCTCAAAGAACCAAATATTTTCTCTTTTTTCCAACTTAAAATAGTTGGGATACATCTTACACATTTCATCCAAAACCATCTCTAATATTTCCCATTGTGCTTCTAAAGAGTGATTGAAGGATTGATAAGAACGGTTGTGAGTATTATTTAAAATGTGGCGTTTTTTTTCGATTTCCTCAAAATATTCCGGAGTAATATCTAGGATATTTCCAGACTGTAAAGCAACAGAGTTATTTGAATACCGGTAGGAATTTCCTTTAAACGGAAATGGAAATCTAGAAATTAGTGGTCGATCGTCTATTAATCTATTAGATGGGGTCACCTCTGCATTGGCCATAATTCTACTCCTCTCAGGGTTTTGGTTTTGAATCCTTAAGACGAAAAAAATATCAATTAACTTGTTCAAAAGCTTGAGAAATCATTTTCCACCCTAATAGCTGTTCAGCTTCATTAAACAGGTTTTGATTCATTAATGACCGTATTCTACTTGAAGAAATGATTTCTCCCATACTGCATCGAACCGGCTCTAACACGCGTACAACAAAATGATTTCGTAACGTGAAAATATTACCTGCCCTATTTTTCCCGAAATGAAAATCCGTTCCAGCCCATACTTCCAAAGGATTTAAGTCTGTCAATTCTTCAAGAAACGAACAGACATTCCGATTAACATATTCAATATCAAAAGGTGCTACAACCACATGATCTACCCCAAGAATTCTTAGTCTCTTAATCTTATCTGGTAGTGGTGTTAACAACCTAACGTTTGAGAAAAAAACCCTTGGTGGAGGGTCAAAAGTATAAACCACCAGAGGGACTCCTAAATCTATGGCACGCTTCTTTGCGCTTTTAATTAAACTCTGGTGCCCGTAATGAACTCCATCCAATGCTCCAATGGTCATAACTGAAGCCGGAAGCTGCAAGGATTGATCACTGTGAATATGCACCTAACTCCCTCCTTTGATGGTGAGCCTTGCCTCAAGTCATTCAACCTAACCACCGATTGGTTGATCAGAAATGATCCCTGGATTTTGAATTGGTTTTGAAGTCTGTGAACCAACTGGGTGTTGACTACTATTATGATAAGCAGGTTCCTCATGAAAACTAAGATCTAAGCCCATCAATTCATCTTCCTTACTGACACGTAATGGAGTAAATATACTGATGAATTTTAAGATAACAAAGGTTCCAACTACCGCTAACACCAAGGTTACCCCGATTCCCATTACTTGATGGAGCAACTGTTCTGGATTGCCATATAGTAAGCCGTTATTTCCTGCAGGATTCACCTCTTTTGTTGCAAAAATGCCAGTAGCAAGTGCTCCCCATACTCCACCTATTCCATGGATTCCAAAGGCATCCAGTGTATCATCATATTTAAAACGATTTTTCACGAAGTTAACACCAAAATAGCAAACCCAGCTACCAAGAAAACCCATGATTAAAGCAGATGGAATGGTCACATAACCTGCTGCCGGAGTAATCGCAACCAAACCTGCGATGGCCCCAGTTGCAGCGCCCACCAGTGTTGGCCGTTTTCTGAGAATCCACTCGATCGTAACCCAGCCAATTCCTGCAGCACAGGCAGCAACATGTGTATTAGCAAAAGCTAGAGATGCAAGTCCACCTGAAGCAAGTGCACTCCCTCCATTAAATGCTAACCATCCAAACCAAAGCGTTCCTGCACCAATGAGGAACATAACAAGATTATGCGGGGCACTTTCATGCTTCCGATGCCTAGGACCTATCATTAATGCAGCCACCAAAGCACTTACTCCAGAGAGGATATGGACAACTGTTCCTCCAGCAAAATCTAATTCACCGATACCTGATAGCCAGCCGCCACCCCATACCCAGTGTGCCATTGGAGCATATACAAAGGTCGGCCATAATACTGAAAACATCACCCATGCCGGGAAGGAGATTCGACCGGCGATTCCTCCAGAAACAATCGCAACAGTAATCGCCGCAAAGGTTGTTTGGAAAATCGCAAAAATATAATGAGGGATCGTTAATGTCCCAAAGGTTGCTTCCCCATCAACCCCTTTAAAGCCAAGATAATCAAGCCCGCCAATAAACCCACCAATATCCGTACCATAGGTTAGGGTATATCCCCACAGGACCCAAACAACACTCACGATCAAAAGACTGGCAAAGCTATGCATCATCGTTGACACGACGTTTTTTTGACTGACTAATCCTCCATAAAATAGGGCCAATCCCGGCACATGCATAAACAATACAATTGCTGTTGCTGCCAAAATCCAGGTGGTATCTCCAGTATCGATTTCCACAGAATTTCCCTTAGCAAATGCTGATATTGGGAAAATTAATAAAAAGATGATGGTAGATAGCAGAAACTGAGGACCTCTCCCTTTAAAAAAACGACCCATATTGTTCTCCTTTCCTTGTTCATTTTTGAAGGTTATAAATGCTTAATATTTTTTCTCCACTATTCAAACCACGGTGCTTCAATTAAAGTGAGACCAATCCATTCACGTAAAATTTCATTAGTTGGCCCCATTAAGGCTCCGGCACGACCATCACGGACAAATTTTTCAATTTGACCAGTTAAATAACCTCTACCACCTGAAATTTGGAGCGCTTGATTGGTTACTTGGATAACCATATCGGCAGCGTACGTTTTCAACTCCCAAAGCGGGTATAAACAAGTAGATAATGTTTGACCATCAGCTAGGCTCTGATCCATTGCTTCAGAGGTTCGATAAAGCATACTTTTAGCACTGTCAATTAAGATTTGAGCTTTAGCCAGTTCATGCCTGATAACTTGATAACCAGAAACTGACTTTCCAGTATCTGCGTGAACTTTTTTCTTTGCCCCATCTAAGGCCGCGTTCAGCGCTCCTTGCGCAATCCCTATCCAGCATGCTGAAGTCCCTAATAAAAACAACGGATCTATAACATTATCATTAAAATAGAGCATCCCACCTTCACTTCCAAGGAGATTATTGCGAGGAACATACACATCTTTGAATTTCATTGGACCGCTGGAATTACCACGCAAGCCCATGGCTGAATAAGGAAAACATTCGACCCCATCCTGATCCTTATCAACAATTAGGAACATAAGCTTATCCGCTTCGACACTATCAGGGTAACTTGTGCAAACGATATACCAATTTGCTTCACCAGCGCTGGTGACAAATGATTTATCAGCATTTAATAAATACCCTTGACCATTCCTTGGAGCAGAACTAACCACATTCCAAAAATGCCCCCCAGTTGCTGGTTCACTAAATGCTAATGCTCCAATTTCTCCTTTGAGTACACCTGGGATAAATCGTTGTCTCTGTTCAATCGTACCTGCGGAATAAAGTGTTTGGACTGCAGCAGTATGCATGACCCAACACATAGTAGAAGATGCACAGTATTGGGCAAAACTTTCAGCTAACACCGCAAATCCTGTAAATCCTTTCCCAAGACCGCCTTCCTCAACGGGAATTGTTACTGCACCAAAACCAGCCTCAGCGATTGCCTTTAAACTATTAGTCGGGTAAATGCTTTTCTGATCAGAAATTGATGCCCGCGGTAGCAATTCTTTTTTCCCGAGCGCGTGTGCCCTTTCATGCAAGCTCTCATAACCAGTTGGACACTTCCACCAGTTTGGAATTTCCATAACTCCTTCATTTAAAACTGTATTTTCGATTGCCAATTCACTTCACTCCTTTTTTTATAAAAGTAACGGTTAAGGCAACCGAGAATCACCATTTGTGAATGATCTCGATTGCCCACTTTTACACTCTTTGAAAGTTGACTAATATTACATAAATGAAGGTTCAGGCAGTCGGTGCCCAGTATAAATTGCCTCTCCATCACTTTCTTTATCAAAGATGACCGTTGTTTCTGGAGTAAAGATTAAAACATCTCCCACCTCTGCCACATACTTGACTCCATGATCGTCACGGACGACAATCTTTCCACTCAAAATGACTTTAACTTCTAAGTAGGTATACGTGAATTCAAAATCCTCTGACGGCTGCATCGAGAAATATCCAAGTGATAATGCGTTATCTTTTGAACAGATGGGTACGTCAATAATTTGACTTTTTAATGCCGGAATTCCAAGCAGACCATTTAATTCTTTCTTTGCATAAGTTCCTGCTTTGATTAAC
Organism: Bacillus sp. 1NLA3E; assembly: GCF_000242895.2. NCBI lineage: Bacteria > Bacillati > Bacillota > Bacilli > Caryophanales > Bacillaceae > Bacillus > Bacillus sp. 1NLA3E. The sequence goes on along the minus strand of NC_021171.1, from coordinate 1,686,331 downwards.
TGCACTCCAGGCTTTTGACTCAAATAATTGTACTTTTCTGTTTTGGTTACGGTTTTTTCACTCATTTTCCTTCACCCCTATAGTTTTTAGTGTTTTTTATCCCTGTGTCCAAGTTTTGATTTTTCTTAAAATTGAAAATGTTATTGGGATGACCTTATATTCACACATCCACAGATAAAATGAAATCCGGTTTTCCCGGACATTGAGATGAAATGAAGTTTCATGTAAGGAACACTGACAATGCAATAAAAATGATCGATTTTATGTGGATAATAAAGGGAAAGGAGTGATAATCCATGCATACGACAAAATCAATTAGCTCGGCAGATTTCTCAATCAAAATAAACGAACATCCTGCTTCAATCGCAGATGTTTTTCCTGGCTTCAATAAACAGGATCGGATTGGAATTGTAGTTCGGCGACCAGGTGGTAGCGCAGGCGTAAGCGGCCTGCTTATGGCAGCAATCACGAGTTTCTATGATTTTCATCGGTCACAGTTAGGGTATGGAGCCGACAAACTCTGGATTTATCCCGATTTCTTTATTTTTCACATAGACAATTGGCATATGGACCATTACTGGATGGATATTTGGCCACCAAACAAGGAGGTTATTGTTGAGGATGATCCTGAACAGATCCTAGAGGCGATAAATGACCGTGGTATCACTCGCTTAATCGTCGAGGACATTCCTGCTGCGACGGCGACGTTTTTGCGTGAAACAGTTAGCAGTGCGAACAAGCGGATTATTAGTGCGCTTGCCTATTCTCCTAACGGAAGAGTCCAACATGGAGATGTAAGTGTAAGGAACTGTTCAAATACAGAGAATTATGTTCTTGATTCCTTAAAGAGAACGAAAGGGATTTCAACAGATCTTTACAATCAATTTTCTAAAAACAGACAGTCGTTAGTTTCTGATGGGGGTGTAATGGAGACATATCGCCGGATTACTGTGACTGATGCACTAAACATGCTGACCGATTCAACGGAATTGGGTCCAACCACAAAACACTATATTTCATTGTTAGAATAAACCCTCTTCTTTAGAGGGTTTTTTTTATGACGTCCTTCCCCCTCCAAAGACGAAAAAAGCTGGCATGAGCCAGCTAAGGCTGTCGTTAAACTCTCGACAGTCTATTATTTCGCCTAAAAATTCAAGTGATTCACCAGGTTAATTTTTTTATGATTTTATTAATAATTATTAATAAATAGTGTTTAATAGGTCTGTTGATTTCCGTTCCAGGCGCTTTGCTTTCCGCGGGGCGGGCGGTGAGCCTCCTCGGCGCTTAAGCGCCTGCGGGGTCTCACCTGTCCCGCTGCTCCCGCAGGAGTCTTCGCGCCTTCCACTCAACCAATAAATAATAAAAACAAGTGGTAAAATCAATGTTTAAGCCAAAGTGAATATGAATTTGTTAGTTAATAATCCCATTTAAATATCTAAGACAATACAATTATTTTTTCCTCTTGAAACACAAGTTAACATAACATCATTTTCTTTTTTCTCTTGGTCTGTTAGAAAAACATCCCTATGCTCCACTTTGCCTTCAAGCACATCCAACCCACAACTTCCGCAGCCCCCTATTTTACATGAGTAGGGCGCTTGAATCCCATTCTTTAAAAGGACCTCTAGTAAGCTTTCATCTTCACCAACATTCAGCACCTTATTGCTTTTATTTAATATTACCTGAAACCGTTGAGTCGGACCGAAATCTGGTGGAGTAAACAACTCAAAATGAATACTTTGATCATGGTAACCAAAAGTCTTCGCGTCCTCAACATACTGGTGTACCATCGATTCTGGTCCGCAAAAATAAACATGAGTCCCAATCGGCTGTACTTTCATAATTTCTGACTTCATTCGGTTCTGCTGATCAGAAAAATAAAAATTGGTTTCATCAGGATAATTCGAAATAAGAAACTCAAAATATGCACAGGTGGCTTGGGAAGGCGCAGCATAATGGATTTTAAATGTTTTCCCCTTCCTTTTTAACTCAGCAGCCATCGCTAAAAAAGGGGTAATCCCTATTCCTGCCGCAAAAAAGATATGATGTTTTGCCTGGAAACTCAAGGGAAAATGATTTTTGGGATAACTAATCTCAAGCTGTTTCCCTATTTCCACCTCATCATGCCAAAAAACAGAACCTCCTTTTGACTGATCACTCCGATTAATGGCGATTTCATAGTAGTCTGTTTTCATAGGGTCATTGGTTAATGAGTAGTGGCGTTCGATTAGCTGATGATTATGATTTATGGATGTAGTAATATGGGAACCTCCACTAAACTTTGGCAATGCGGTTCCATCTTTTGATTTGAGCCTGAACCGTTTTACCTTTGGAGATTCAGCTTTAATTTCGGATACTACTGCACTGATTTGTCCTTGTTTAACGGCCATTTATTAAAATACCCCCTCCAAAATCCTTAGATAAGAGTATAGTCACAAAAAATATAGGCATTCGCAACTTTTGTTTCTTGACTATCGGGATTTTTACAAAAAGTATGTTAGATTTTTATGTTAATTTCATACATTAGGCGGATTTCGTACCAAAAATTAACATTTGTTTCGTTTTTTACAATACCTGTCCTGTAAAAAGGTTTATTTTTAAAATAGATAAAAGTGAAGGAAGTGAAGACTTTGTCCAGTGTAATTCATAAATCAATGGAACTTCTTGAAGCAATCCAACCAGAAAATGATAAGGAAGAATGGAGTGCCACCGAAATTAGTCGAAAGTTAAATATACCTGTTCAAACGGTTCATAGATTGTTGTCGTCTCTTTCGGAAGCTAGATTAGTTTACAAAAGTAAAGAAACGAAGAAATTCCGGTTAAGTTTTAGCATCATTCAAATGGGCTACGCTTTAAGAAATAGTTTAGCAGCGTATCCTTGTTCGCTCCCAATCATGGAAAAACTAGCCCAAAAAACAAACCACTGTGTCTGTCTATCGGTTTTAGAAGGAACGGAAGGAATCATCGTTGATACAGTAGCTTCTAAAACAGCCCAAATTATTGAACCCGAACTGATGAGAAATCCCCTTCATATCGGTTCTGCCAATAAAGTGTTATTAGCCCACCTTCCTTTATCGTTAAAAGAAAAATTAATAAACTCACTACTAAAGGATGATAATAACCTTTCAAAGGAAGGATTAGAATCGGAGTTAAAAACGATAAAAAAACATGGTTTTTCTATCACTGTCGGTGAGATTAAGGAGGGTTTTACCGAAATTGCGGTACCCATTTTCTCCTGGGAGGAAAAGACTGTGGCAGCGATTAGTGTCTTGATTTCTGGACGGAATGTAAAAAATCACATTTTAGAAGAAACTGCTATCTCAATTGTGCAAGCAGCTGAGGAAATATCATTAGAATTAGGCTGGTATAAATAGGGATGAAAACAAGGATGCCTGACCCTCGGCGTGGCACTTTAAAGCAGCACCGCACCGGGGGTCAGGCACTCAATAGTAGTTTAACGCGTTAAATCATTTTTTATTTTGCTTTTGTTTGGCAAGCGAGGCGGAATTCTTGTTGGAGTAAGTGCTGAAGTTTTGTCTTTTCGAGATGATTTGCCGGTTGCAGCAAGGCTGATCCATTTACAATTTTCACCTTACACCGACCACAAGTCCCTTTTTGACATTTATAATCCAATGGGACTCCTTGCTCCAGGGCTGCATCTAAAATCGTTTGGTCTTTTTTTACTTCGAGCTGGTAACTAGACTGATTTTGTTCTATTTTCATAATCCGCTTAATATTCATATCCTTAATTGACGGTTTGTTCTTTAGACTAGGGAATGTTATTAAATCCCTAATGGTGTTACCTTTCATGGATCCTACGGTTAATTTTTTCACTGTCTAGCCCCCTTTTTACACAACATTGTTAACAAAATTGACACTTAAAAATCCATTGACCGATTCCTTGCTTCCTAGTAAAATAAATCTATACTAATAGTGATAATCATTATCAATTAAATAGATTCATTCTCATCTTAGGAGGTCTACAACATGACTTATCAAATAAATGGCCTAAAAGACATCCATAAATTAATCACAAATGAAAGAAAAATTGGTGGCGTGATTGAAGTTAATACTCTTCGTCTACGCACTGGTGAAGAATATCAACACGCAGTTATCACCAATATTGATTTAATCGGCTCATCCATCTATTCAATCAGTTTTGTGACAGAAGATCAGCAGCACTTAATTGCAAACATAACTGAGCTTGGGTTGCTTCACGAGCCTAAGCATAAAAAAATATATGAGCTTAATAATCAAGCATACAAAACAACAAAAACAGCTGAAAAGTTAAAATTTTTAAAACGATTATGTGAGATTAACTGTGGTTCTTCAACTTGTATTTTCGTCGAAGAAGCTAGATTGATTATTGATGATATTGGACTTCCAGCAGCAAAAAAAGAAGTGGACACTACTTTGATTTATTCCGAAGAAAAAGTATATACAATTGCCTAAAGAAGCACAGCAGGAATGAATTCATTCCTGCTGTTTTTTAAGTTTCTACAAGTATTATTCATCAAAATCCTCCAACGTACAAATGGCTGTAGGCCGCTTGATCCGTGGGACAATCGCTTCGTATACTCGATAATGGTAATTCAAGTTATCAAGATCTAAAAACACCGTGTCATAATCACTGGCAATCGCAAGATCAAGATTCTGTTTCCCCGCATCTAAAACAACCCCTGTACCACTTTTTATCATTGGGGACTGATAGACACCTGCTGTCATCAATTCACGAACATGCTCGATTTCTAATACATGCGTTCCTTGATGAACCCGATGAACAAGCGCATACAACTCCGGTGACAACACCAGTGCATATGGTCCAGTATGTCCCATCCTCAATAATTTGTTACGCGCTTCAACCACATCACTAAAGGCATTTCCAGATTCCATCCAATCGCTACGAATGTGCGAAAGTTTTCCCTTTACATTCATAATCCCTTGAAGCTGAAATTCCTTTGAACCGTTAAAAATTAGATCATCTTCAAGCAATGCACTTTGCTGTGCGGCATTGGCAGAAGCTGAAAAATCGATTGGGCTCCCTAAAGTTTTTGCCTGCTGAATATCACGCCAATATAAAATAAAATCCTTATACAACATCGGAATGGTCAAGGTAACCCTTCTTGATGGAATAGAAAGCTGAGAATCCTCGCCGTGAAAACTGATTGCACCTTGTTCAGGTGAATCATAAATATCATTTGTAACAGATTGAACCCCTTCGCCAAGAGGTCCATATATATCAATAAATCTCCTACCAACCAACTGCTTTTTTACACTTTCAAAAACAGTTTGGTCAAGCTCAGTCCATTCCTCTCTTGATAAGGGAGAATCGGGAAATTGTGTCGTTTTATCCAAATGAATCACGATCCTTTTATTGTAGTTTTAAACTGCCAACCGTTAAGGCTTTTCTTACAGTCTGTTTTGGCTGTGACTGACCCGATGAAAAATTGTGCGTATAAGCCTCAATTTTTAGATTCGATCCAGCCCCTTCTTTTTCATCGGTTGGAATCGAGGTATTTAATTGAATACCACCTTTAAATTCCTGATTTAATCTTTCCAAAATGACTTTCATTTGTTGATAGTCATCATAGGTAAAATCTCTTAATGATTGGATTTTTGGTTCGAATTCCGTTCCTTTAAACTGAAAAAGTGACAAATCTAAATGCTCTAAAAAATTATGTAACCCAAATTTCTCCAAACTTATATCCTGCAAGAGGTGAATAAAATCAGCTTGATGATCTGAGATATTCATTTCATTGTGGATGAGTTGCTGGAGCTTTGGTAAGAGGAGTTCCAATCGATCTGAGCGATGTTCTTCTTCTTCATAAATATGGTGCCAATAAAGGCGCTCGTGATCATCTTTCGCATCATTAATGATTGGTGTGATGATCCCCATAAACTCTACTAAGGCCTGTTTCGTTCGTTGAAAAATCGAATCCATTTCATTAAATGTAGTATCCAAGTGATAATCCCTCCTTGAAAAATATCCCTAATGAGAACTTTAACCACATCCACTAGGGTTTAAACCTCTTATGGGGATATTCTTAGGAAAAGAAAAAAACGAAATCGGATCTATTTTTTCAAAAAAGCCTGATACACAGGGATTCGTTCCTCCTTCTGGGCGAGAGCTACCAGTAAGATCCCAATCATCAATAAAATTGAAATAAATGTAATTAAACCAATCCAATCAAAATGTAACCAAAAATAACCACCGACAGACCCGACAATACTTGATCCAAGGTAGTATAAAAGGAGATATAACGAGGAGGCCTGCGCTTTATTTTTCCCCGCACAGTCACCTACCCATGTACTGGCAACAGAGTGGCTTGCAAAGAAACCAAATGAAAAAATCGAAATGCCAATGATTTTTCCGATTAACAAAGGTATGGTGGTAAAGATTGCTCCGCCCAACATAATTCCAAGCGAGACTTTCAAAATCAACGAAGAACCAAATTCATCAGCCTTTTTCCCCATATAAATCGAGCTGAAGGTTCCGAACAAATACACAATAAAGATGAAGCCAACCACAGTCTGGCTTAAATGATAAGGTGCTTCAACAAGTAAGAAACCAATATAATTAAATAGGGTGACAAAACTACCCATTAATAAAAAGGATAACAAAACCAAATACATTAATTGTCTATTCCTGAAATGCCCTTTATAGGCATCCCAAGCCTGTTTCCAATTTAGCTTCTTATTCACGGAATGACGGGATGACGGAAGAGTTAACAAAAAAGCAATACTTAAAAAAAATGTCATCACTCCCACAACGATTAGGGCCAGTCTCCATGAAAAAATATCTGTTAGTGTGCTAATGATCATTCTTCCTGCAAGCCCACCAATACTTGTACCGCTAATATAAAGCCCCATAATTTTTCCAATGCCAGAAGGGTTAAATTCTTCTGCGACATATGCCATTGCAATCGAAGGAATACCTGCAATAAACAAACCAAGCATGGCTCGTAATAACAACAGAAGCAAAAAGTTGGGACTAAAAGCAGTTATTAGTCCGAGAATGGAAGTGGAAAACATCGATAAAACCATCAGTCTTTTTTTACCGATAGCATCAGCTAATGTTGCAGATAATAACATGGCAATCGCCATTACACCTGTAGAGGATGATAAGGTAAGACTTGCGATTGGTGCAGTTACATGAAACTCCTTTGCAAAAACCGGCATCAATGGTTGAGTGGTGTAAAGAATCGCAAACGTAACAAACCCGCCAAGAAATAATGCAAAACTTGCCCTTCCATATTCCTTTGTTCCTTTTTCAATATAAGTCACAAACCCTCTCCTCTTTCCCTGTCGAAAAAATGTTTAAATTATAGAAAACTAATAATTCTATTTTACAATTCAGTATTACCAGCGTCTAGAATTCGCTCTCTCGCTTATAAAGGAGTAGTCGGATATTTATGTTCACAAAATCGGTTCATTTCTGTAGCAATATTGTAATAAACAACACCGTCACATGCTTTTTCTCACACTATAATGAAAGAAGCAAAAGAAAAAATGTTAAACTGCATGACAATAGTGGTTGACACAATAACAAGTAAGGTTTGGTGATAAATATGCAAAATAACGGACATCCACAAGGAATGGGACATCCACATAGTATGGGCCATCCAGGCGGCCACCCACATAGTGCTGCTAGTACAATCGATTATAATGAAAATCCGTTTATTGTTATTTGGGAAGTTACAAGAGCCTGCCAATTGAAATGTGTACACTGCAGAGCAGATGCGCAGGTTACGCCTGATCCTCGTGAATTAAATCATGAAGAAGGCATAAATCTTATCGACCAAATCTATGAAATGAATAATCCAATGCTTGTTTTTACCGGTGGAGATTGTATGATGCGAGAAGACCTATTCGAACTTGCTGACTATGCAGTGAAAAAAGGCATGCGTGTATCCATGGTTCCAAGTGCCACAGATAATGTGACTAAGGAAAAAATGCAGCGCGCAAAAGATGTAGGCCTATCCCGTTGGGGTTTCAGCCTAGACGGACCAACTCCAGAAATTCATGACCTTTTCCGTGGCACTCCTGGTTCATTCGATTTAACCGTTCAAAAAATTCGTGAATTGGTTGAAATGGGTATGCCATTACAAATAAATACTGTTATTTCTCGCTATAATTATGATCATCTTGAAGAAATGGCCAAACTAGTTGCCGAGTTGGGTGCCGTAATGTGGTATATCTTCTTACTTGTACCAACTGGACGTGGCCAAGCAGATGCTTGTATCACACCGGCTGAACATGAAAAGGTATTTCGCTGGTTATATGATTTGAGCAAAACAGCTCCTTTTGATATTAAAACAACTGCATCACAACATTACCGTCGCGTAGTTTTCCAACAAAAAGCACGAGAGCATGTTGATGGTGTGGACAAGCACGAAATTAATTATGAAGATACATTAACAAAAGATGGGGCATCTAAGGTTGACGGATTAAAACGTGCGCCTAAAGGGGTTAACGATGGTGTTGGTTTTATCTTCGTTTCCCATATTGGTGAAGTATTGCCAAGCGGTCTACTTCCAATAGTAGTAGGTAATGTTCGTGAAAAGCCATTGGCTGAGATTTACCGTGAATCTCCTGTTCTTAGGGATTTACGAAATCCTGACAATTACAAAGGAAAATGCGGAGTATGTGAATTCAATAAAGTTTGTGGTGGATCACGTTCAAGAGCTTACGGAATGACTGGTGACTACATGGAAAGTGAACCATTCTGCGTCTACATTCCAGAAGCAATGCGCAAAAAAGAAGCAACTCCTGTTAACGCTTAATCAATTAACGCTTATTCTAACGAATAAGCGTTTTTTTATTTGATTTAGCACTGCTCAAATATTATGTAGTTGTTTATTAATTTTGAAAACGCCTTACACCAATTTTTACTTATTATATTATTTTGTGTAATATTGGATAACTTTTGGGTAACTTTTTTGGTTTTTTATTGTTATTTATTAATTTAACAAATTGTCACAAATATTACCGGAATATACCTTGAACAAAAACTATGAATATCGTAAGCTATATCTATAGTTATTGTGAAAGGATTCACATGAGTAATATTGATTTTGCCCTTATTTTTTCGATACTCTTGTGAACCGATTCACATATTCGGATACATATCATTTTTAAAGGGGAAGATTATTATGGCAAAACCAAAAATCGTAATATTAGGTGCAGGCTACGGCGGAATCATGACATCAAAGAATCTTGAAAAATTACTTAAACCCGGCGAAGCGGATGTTACACTGATTAATAAACATGATTATCATTATGTTACAACACAGTTACACAAAACTTGTGCAGGGACAGCGCCGGACGATAAAATTACGATGCAAATTCGTGAACTAATTGATCAAAGTAAAGTTACTTTTAAGAAAGCTACTGTTGCTTCGTTTGACTTTGATCAGAAGAATATTCTTTTAGAAGGCGGAGAATCCGTAAACTACGACTATCTACTTATTGCACTGGGATTTGCAGTTGAAACATTCGGGACTCCTGGAATAAAGGAACATGCTTTTAACCTTAGAAGCTTCCAAACCTCTAAGGCTGTATTCCCTCATATTCTAAAGCAATTTTCTCTTTATAAAGAAGACCAGGATGAGAGCCGCTTAACATTTGTTGTTGCGGGTGCAGGCTTTACTGGTACTGAGATGGTTGGGGAATTGATTGAAAAACTTCCTGATTTAGCAAAATCTTATAGCGTACCTTTTAATAAAATAAGAATCATAAACATCGAAGCTGCGCCAACTGTATTACCAGGATTTGAAAAATCAGCTGTTGATTATACATCAAGATTACTTATCGAAAATGGTGTTGAAGTTATGACATCTACAAAAATCCTTGAGCTCACAGAAAATTACGTTAAGGTCGCTAATGGCGAAGAGATTCCAACAAAAACACTTATCTGGTCTTGTGGGGTTCGCGGACATGAGCTTTTCGATAAGGCTGGTTTGAAAACAGTTCGTAGTAAAATGGTTGTTGACAAATATTTAAGAATTCCAAGCTTAGAAAACGTATTCTGTATTGGTGATAATGCCATGTTCATGAAGGATGAAAAGTCACCACTTCCTCCAACTGCACAGGTTGCTCTTCAACAAGCTCCAGTTTGTGCAGAGAACATTGTTGCAACTCTTCGTGGACAAGCGTTAAAAGAGTTCGAATACCACCACAAAGGATCAGTTGCTTCAATTAGTGACCATTACGCTGTTGGTAAGGTTGGTAGTGTTGTCGTTAAAGGAAAAATTGCAGCATTCTTAAAACAGGTAATTGAAATGAGATACTTATTCTATCTAGGTGGACCTTCACTTATGATGAAGCAATTCTCAAAACGCAAACCTTTACCAACTAATGTTCAAATAAAACAAATTCAGTAATTAAATAAACGCAAGGCAACTTGCGCTAGATATAATGACTTTTAAAAAAACACGTTATTATCTAATCAAAAAGCTGACTCGATATCCAAATCGAGTCAGCTTTTTTTTGATGGGACCGCTCTCCCATCGTCCTTATATGAAGCTCTATACCCATTTATATTTCCAGCCAGTCCTGCACTCACCAGTAGGAACAACCATGGCTTCCTCTGGAAATACTTGAATTACATGCATTTTTTCTCCATCGACAGTTTCCTCTATTTTTTCTAAAATCCATACTTTTAAGCTTTTCATTTCAAATCATTCCTTTCCACAGGATGTTTATCGCCTCTTTCTTATAAAGTACCATCTATATATGAACAAACTATTTCCAATAGATGACCTATCATTTAAATATCAATTTAGGGAAATATCGCCCATTCTCTTGCCAGGATCCCAATGCTCTGTTTCAGCTACCGTTCCACACTTTTTCCACCCTCTTCGGTCACTACTTCCTTGTCTCAGTTACCGCTCCACACTTTTTCCACCCTCTTTGGTCACTACTTCGTTGTTTCAGTTACCGCTCCACACTTTTTCCACCCTCTTCGGTCACTACTTCCTTGTCTCAGTTACCGTTCCACACTTTTTCCACCCTCTTTGGTCACTACTTCCTTGTTTCTGTTACCGCTCCACACTTTTTTCATTCTCTTTGGTCACTACTTCCTTGTTTCTGTTACCGCTCCACACTTTTTCCACCCCTGTTCGGTCAACTCTTCTAAAAAAAAGCCGTCATTCTTGTTTTTCCAAGAATGACGACTTTTTTAATTTGTTAACTCTATTGCCAAACTCGTTTATTTTCAACTCGTTTTGTAAGCCCTTTTGCATCAAGGCGCTCTAAAAACGGAATCATATATTTTCGAGACAGATCCAATACTTCCTTGGCATCGCCCACTTCAAATTCAGGACCCGTCTTGCTTTGCATGGCAACTACCGAATCCCTAAACACATCACCATGCCAATAATATTGATCATCAAGTGGAACAATTAGGCCTTGTTCCATAAGGAATCGTCTTAGGTCACCAGTTAACTGTTCAGGAATACCAGCCTCTTTAAAATAGTCTTGTAAATAACGGACCTTTAATCCTTCCTTTTTGATCACAAGGAGCATATTTTCTGTGCGTTTTTGCCAGTTTTGAGGCACATGAGGAGTAAACTCGCTTTGGAAAACAAATTGTTCTCTTCGACCGAAAGTTCCATTCGTAACTCCTTGTTCAATCACATAATCCAATAAAGACTTAGGGTAAAACTTTAGCATCGTTTGCAAAATTTCAGCCTTATTGATCCCCTGCTTCATCGGATACGCCTTATGAAAATCGCCCAATCGATCATAAAGATCATCTTCAATCAACAAGACTAACGATTTTAACGTATATTCCTTCTCATTATATAGAAGGAACGCGTCACTCTTTAGTTCAGCTAATAAAGTTTCTTCAATTAAAGCCGTTCTTTTAATTAACTCAGGAAGGATGAGGCTTTTTCCTTCTGTTAAGGCAGCGATGATTCGCTCCTTAGGTGTTCCCACTTTTTTCTTCTCAAGTTCTTCCATTGTTTGAACACCAAAGCGGTATTTCTCTCCTCTTGGATCAATGACCCAGCCTCCGCCAATCGTTTCTTGTGGGCTAGGACGCCGGATAATGAACCGGTCTCCCCTTTTTGTCACAATTTCTTCTTCAAGTCGAAGTTGGCACAGGATTTCACTATTTTCTTCTGTTAACTCATTTCGGTCAAAGAAAACAATTCTGCCCATCACTTCCGCCGTACCAATATGACATTTAATCGGCATCCGTTGTTTTACCATATAATCTAAATCTTCGACTACACGAATGGCCACGTCGATAGTTCTCGTTACATTAAAATGCTCAGAGGAAACAACCACATCACCACGTTCTAGATCCTCTTTGGAAACGTTTGAAAGGTTTATGGCTGCCCGTTGCCCTGCGAAGGCCTTTTTTGCCTGCTTGTGATGAACCTGTAGTTGACGAGCACGGACCTCTATCCCACTTGGCATTATCATAAGTGCTTGTCCTTCTTCAACCGTCCCCTCATAGACCGTTCCACGAACCACTGTCCCTTGACCCTTTACGGTAAATACTTGGTCAATTGGCAACCGAAATGCACCCTTTGCATCCCGCATTTCCTGATCTTTTAGGGTGTCAATAATCAGGCTTTTCAGCTCTTCAGTTCCCTTTTTAGAGAGGCTGTCGACAAGAACATAGGGGGAATTCTCAAACACCGTCCCTGTTAATTCTTCAAATATATCGTCCTTAACTAGATCAATAAACTCTTCATCAACACGATCAATTTTTGTGATGGCCACAATGCCATTCTTTATTCCTAAAAAACCAAGGATATCTAGATGCTCCCTTGTTTGTGGCATGACCCCTTCGTCTGCGGCTACCACTAACACAACAAGGTCGATTCCTGCCACCCCAGCAATCATTTGCCGAATAAATCGTTCATGACCTGGAACATCGATTACTGAAATTTGAATTTCATCATCCTCAAAAAGTGGAGCAAATCCCAATTCAATTGAAATTTGCCGTTCTTTTTCTTCTTTTAATCGGTCAGTATCTACGTTTGTTAAAGCCTTCGTCAAGGAAGTTTTCCCATGATCGATGTGACCGGCCATCCCGATGGTAAAATATCTTTTCTCCAAATCCTTCACCTACTTTAAGATCTAGTTAGTTCATTAATTGAAATTCTGTCCGGCTTCCGGATTGAGTGGCAAAAACCTCTAAGCGAGCATCAATCCGTTCCTTTAATTCAGGAACGTGGGAAATAATGCCCACCAGCCTCCCACTACTTTGGATGTCAATCAACGCTTCTATTGCTTGGTCTAATGACTCAGGATCCAAGGTTCCAAAACCTTCATCTATAAACATTGTTTCTAAAGACACTCCACCAGCATGATGCTGAACAACCTCAGCAAGTCCTAATGCTAATGATAGAGCTGCTTTAAAGCTTTCGCCACCCGAGAGAGTTTTAACATGTCGCTCTTGCCCAGTATATTGATCGAACACTAGTAACTCAAGACCACTTTGGCCAGCTCCTTTAGAACGATCCGTCTTCCTTGATAACTGATATCGACCACTCGTCATTTTTGTTAAGCGAACATTGGCTTGGGCTAAAATCTCATCTAAAAAGGCTGCCAGCACAAACCGTTCAAATGTAATGCGGTACGTGTTTTGCCCCTTGGCAATTTCATATAAATGTCCAATCAATTTGTATCGCTCTTCTAACGCCTTTAAGCCTTGATTAAGCTGTTCCACCTTTATTAAGATTTCTTCGTTCGATCTTTTTTTCATTAATAAGCTTGTAAATTCATCATTGAGAGCTTCTAATCGTCGATTCATATCCTCAAAATTTTGTCTTAAATTTTGTAATTCAGGCACTTTAACATCCTTGAGTAATTCAGCTAATTCATGATAACGGTCTGTGACTGACCGGAGCTCTTCACGATAGGCACGAACCATTTCGATTAACTCGTTTAACTGTTTCTCTGTTCTTTTAGCCTCTTCATATTGACGATATTTTTCAAAGCCCTGTTCGGTTAATTTTTGCTTAAATGCCTCCCGCTCAAGATCAAGCTTTTGTTCCGTCTCAGTGACTTGTTTCTGAACGGTTTCAAGTCGAGCTTTTTCAGTCGCAAAGGATTCTCTTGTATCTTGGTATTGTTTTTGAGCTTTCTCTAATGCTATTTCAAGTGTTTTCTGGTTTTTTATTGCTTGTTTAACTTGGAATTCATAAGCTTCAACCGTCCGAAGCTCCTCTGGAATTTGATCAACCATTCGCGTTAAAGTTGTTTTTCTTTCAGTAAATTGGATGGTTAATTCATGGATGGACTCCATTAAAAGTTGGCGACTTTCTGCCAACTTCACCTTACTTTTTTCGTAAGTTTCCATCTGACTACCCAAAGAATCAAGTTTATTTATTTTTACAGAAAGATTGGTTTGTTCATTAAGAAGTTCAACACGCTTAGCTATAATCTTGCCTTTTACAGGCTCAAGCTGTTCGTTTGTAAAATCCTGACGCTTAGTTAGGATTGCTTGCAGCAATTCATTGATGGATTGTCCGATCGAATTTTGAGCAGACTGCCTTTCGTAATAGGCGGATTCTGCCTTTCCTTTTTCTGCTTCAAGTGAGCTTGCTTGTAGTTTTGCTGCTTTAATATCTTCATCACTTGGTACAGAGTCATTTAACGCTAATGCCGGAGCAGGGTGTTGACTTGACCCACAGACCGGACATGCTTCTCCATCATGTAGCTTGCCGGCAAGAATGGTAGCTTGGCCGTGTAGCCATTTTTGCTCAAGTTGTTCCACAAGTGCTCGACTATCATTTAATCGCGACACACTATTTTCATAATAACCTTTACTTGATTGTAATGCTGTCGTGGCTTGTTGCCAGCGTTTTTGCATATTTTCGAACTTCGTTAGTTGTTCAAGCTCGTCGTCGTACAGCTCAATCTTACGCTTATTTTCAAGAAAAATAAGCTGACCATGTTCGGTATCTTGCTTCTCTTCCTGCAGTTTCTTCAAGAATTCTTCTGTGTTTTTGAAGTTCTGTTCTGTTTTTTCGAGTTGTTCCTTCGAATCTGTTAACTGTTTTTCTAGTTTTTTTACAAGTGATTCCATATTTGCAAAAGAGTATACATCTTCCTTCATCATTTGCAACCGGTTTACTTCTACTGTTGCCTGGAGTCGTTCAGGTTCACGAGCTTTTTCAGCTTCATGCTGTTTACGGTGCTCCTCAAGGGAATATATTAGTTTGTCAACCCGGAATTGAATGGCTTCAGATGTCGCCTTTGCTTGATCCCATTCTTTCTTTAAGTGGTGACAAATTTCCTCTTGTTTGGCAAGCAGGGCTGCTTTTTGTCCAAGAGCTACTTCAACTTCCTTTTGGTCAAACAGGGTCTTTTGATTTTCAAGCTCCACTTTCTTGCTCAAGAGCTCATCCTTGGTTTTTAGCTGTTTTATGATCAATTCGGCCTCATAAATACTTTGCTGAAGCATGTCACGTTCTTCTTGCTGTTTCGCTGTTTCCTGTTTTAGCTCTGTTAGTTTTTCGACCATCGACTGAATCTCTTCTTTAAGGAGAGGTAGAATGAAAGTATCATTTACGCTTTCGGCTTCAAGATAGCTTTTAAGTTCTTCATTGGAAAGCACATGAATTCCGCGAATTGCCATGTCCCGTTCCTCTATTTGTTTTTCAACGGTCCGTTTTAATTCAGTGGCTTCTTCCTTTAACTTTTCCTCCACACGCTTATACATTTCAGTGTGAAATAAACGTTGCAGAATGAGTTCCTTGTCTTTACTGTCCGATGTTAGCAGCTTTCGAAATTCCCCTTGTGGAATCATCAAGATTTGCCGGAACTGATTACTGTCGATCAGCATAATTTCTCTTATCCGCTCATCTACATCACGGACGTTTGCCCCGAGTAGCTGCTTTTTGCCTTCATCATCAAATAAATAAAGCTCAGCTTTTGCATTGATAACCGTTGTACCGTCGCCACTCTTTTTTTTCTTATTTTGCTGGGGTGCCCGCCAAATATAATATCGTTTACTGCGAAGCGTAAATTCAAGCGCTACTTCTGTCATGACCTCTTCACTTGCAAATTGACTACGAAGCTCCGGGCCATTTCGATCCTCACCGCTCGCCTTGCCGTATATGGCATAGCTAATTCCGTCAAAAATCGTTGTCTTCCCAGATCCTGTTTTTCCAGATATCACGAACATCGTACGATTTCCAAGTGTCGTGAAATCAATATCTTCCTTGCCTGCATACGGTCCGAATGCCTGCATCATCAGCTTTAACGGCCTCATTTTGAAGCACCTTCTTCTTTGTACACTTGTTCAATTGCAGCGGCGACAACATCACGTTTTTCTGCGGTAAATTCAGCAGTAGTCATTTCTTGGTAGAACTGCTCAAATAGCTCCAGTTCTGATTTTTGCTCATCTTTTTCAACTGAAAGTGATAGCTTCTTTTTCAAGTCAGTAATTGATATTTTTCGTTCAAGATGGAGCACATTCGGGTACACTTGGCGAAGCTTATTAATTGGATCAATTAATGCTCCGTCATCCAATAGGGTTACTTTTACATAATCATCGCATTTCTGCTTTTCGTAGAAGCTTGGGTCTAGCAATTCCTCTAAATGGCCTTCCATTTCGCGCATATCGAGTCTAGGTGTTAACGAATGATACCGGTGTTCAAATTGACCGTTGTCATTCATTTCAATAATCGAAATAGATTTTTGTTGCTTTGCCTCCGAAAAAGAATATTTCAACAGTGATCCTGAGTATTTTACCGTATCATGACGGAGTGCGTCGGGACTATGAAGATGGCCAAGAGCCGTATAGGAGAATGGGGCAAACAAATCGGCACCAACACACCCAGATCCTCCTACAGACAATGTTCGTTCTGAGTCCGAAGTTAGTCCACCTAAAACAAAAGCATGTCCTACCAACACATTTGGTTCCCGATGATTCATTGTTTTTTCTATTTTGTCAATGATGGCACTCATCGCCTCTTGATGGGAATGGATTGTATCATCATCTAATAATTCTCGAACAATACCTGGTTCTGCATATGGGACTAAATAAAAATTAACTCCATTAATATGAACAGGTTGGAAGGCTGTTGATAACTTCCCCGTCAAATAAAAATCGCTATTCCGATACCAAGAGCTACCAAACGATAAGCGTTCAGCACTATCATGGTTTCCAGATATAGCCACAATCGGCGTATTTAATTCCACATTCAGTTTATAAAGTACTTCATCTAATAATTCAACCGCTTCAGTAGGCGGAACAGATCGATCATATAAATCTCCAGCGATTACAATGGCATCCGGCTTTTCTTCTGCAACAAGGTCAGCGAACTGAATAAGTGCCTCCCGTTGATCATTTGTCATATAAACACCATGAACAAGCTTGCCAATATGCCAATCAGCCGTATGAATAAACTTCATGCCCTTCACCTCTTAATAAATCTTCTTTATCACTGATAACAATTATAGCAAACTTCTAGCCTTTTATGGGGTCAACAAAAAACAGCTCAACCACTATGGCTGAGCTGTTATCATTTAGTTTTAATGATTATTTTTTTTGAACGTTTGCTGCTTGAGGTCCACGAGCACCTTCAACTACTTCGAAAGATACTTCTTGACCTTCTTCTAATGTTTTAAAACCTTCAGTTTGGATAGCTGAGAAATGTACGAAAACGTCATTTCCATCTTCAGATTCGATGAATCCAAAACCTTTTTCTGAGTTGAACCATTTTACTTTACCATTTTTCATGTAAAAAAATCCTCCTATTAGCTTCCATCGCAGAAGCCTTGTGTAAATTCACCAGTTTACAAAGTTGATAGCTTTACCATCAATACTTATCCAAACGTATTCAAAACATTAGAACAAGCTTTTGCATAAATCTAACACGATGCAAAACGGCTATATTAAATTTAGCATTTTTTACCCAAAAAGTCAAGATTATCAACGGTTACGTTCCCTCCTTCATGCGGTCTGGAAGGCTCTGAATAGACAACACAACCGTATCAAGTTTTGCCTCAATTCTATGCAATAAATAGAGTGTGACAACTATCGGAAACCCCACATCACTTATGAAAGGTATGAACTGATCCACACTGTCTCCTCCTTCCTATAATATTTTTAATAGAAATATAGGACCGGTATCACGAATGAAAACCGGTCCCCAAAACAGATCCTATAATTCATACTCAGTTACGTTTCGGTCAATCAATCTTGCCCCGCTAACTGCTGCAAGATTACCATTTGTTGTAAAGAACGCATTAGAAGCAATAATTTGCTCCATTGCCTGTTTCACCACAACGGTGTCAATTGGTTCTTTCGGTGATTCAATTGACACTCGGGCTGATTTCCCAATATCTGTTATAAACGTTAATTCCAAAGATTTCGCCATTCTCTTCACCTCCTATCCTCTAAATCTGTTGATTTATTTAGGCAATGACATCTAAACTATCATTTCTTTCCACTGCATTTAGTGGATACGAACACAAGCCAGAAATTGCTAGTGCTGCCTGATAAATTTGATCAATGGTTGCATCTTTCTTCACGTTGTTAAATGATTTTCCTTTATACACCGGTTCCCCCTTTTCATTTAAGCCAGTTTCAAATACCAATCGCATTTGAGTGTCTTTCAGCATCCCTTGGGCCATTTTCCTTCACCTCCTTTCACCTTTTATATATAAGGGAAAGTTAAAAAAGGACATGGTCTTAAGAAAAAAATTTTTGTTAATTTATAAGCTCTGTTAGAATGTTGACAAATCCGTTCCAGGCGCTTCGCTTTCCGCGGGGCGGGCGGTGAGCCTCCTCGGCGCTATAGGGCCTGCGGGGTCTCAACTGTCCCGCTGCTCCCGCAGGAGTCTTCGCGCCTTCCACTCCAATCAACATTGAGACTTAACACAGCCTTTTTATAAATAACCTTTATGTTTGTCCAATCAAGACATGTTTCGCTTCATAAAATACTAGTGTATGAGTATTGGAGGTGGTTAATTTGGATCTACTTCAATTTTTAAACGAAAATTATTTCATGCTTATTCCAGTATTGTGGGTACTTGGCTTTGCGTTAAAGCAAACACCACACGTTCCCAACTGGTCAATTATTTGGATATTAACGGTAGTATCCCTTGTATTTGGATGTGTTTCATTCGGATTTACTTATGAAGCTATCATGAATAGTATTGTAGCGGCAGGAGTTGCTGTTTATGGACACCAGCTATTCAAGCAAACCAAAAACTCCAAGTTTGAAAAATGAGTCCTTTTACTATTTCTAAAACAATGTTCAACACTTTTGGATATATAATTAGGATCATACCTCCAAATTTAAGTGGATAAAAATACAAAAGAACGAGGTTCATGTCGGCCTCGTTCTTTCACTTTTTTGGAAAGGACATTAAAAAAGCGGTCCCTTCATCTGATTTGCTCTTTATTTCTATTGATCCATTCATGGCTCTTACAATGCTATGTACCACCATCATACTTAGTCCTGTCCCACTGCCCTCACTAATTAAGTAATAGGGCTCACCAAGACGATTTAGCTGTTCTTCTGTCATTCCATATCCCGTATCAGAAATGGTAATCAACGTTCCTTGCTTTGTATCAGCTGTTTTGAGGTTCAGAGTACCTCCCTCAGGCATTGACTCGATACAATTTTTGATTAGGTTATAGAAGCATTGACGAAGCATTTGCTTATCACCAAGAATAATTTCATTTGAGTTAAAATCTCTCTCAATCTTAATTTGATTGGTTTCAACCATGGCTGCTAGTTCCGACACAATCTGGATTAATATCCAATGAGGATCGAGATCCTCTACTCTTTCAATCGCTGGTTTTGCAAAGGTTAAGTAGTTGGAGATTACCTCTTCAGCCTGGTCCAACTCTTTAATGGCAATCTCAATATAAGCCGATTGACTTTTATCGAGATTTGTTCCTTCACTAATAAATTGCAAAAATCCCCTTGCAGAAGTTAATGGATTTCGAATTTCATGAGATATAGCCGCTCCCATCTGACTGACAGCTTCCATTCTTTTTGACTTCAATAGTTGTTCGCGTACTTTAAAATTTGAATTCATTGTTTCAAGTGCATAAGCAATAATTCCCGTTCCAACCGCTGAAACAATGAAATACGCCAACCAGATCCCCAGATTGAAAACTTGGTGTTCAAAAAAACCAATTATTTTCATAAAGACTACTGAGGCCACCAAGCTCAATCCTATAGAGAGAAAAATCCGTCGGTTTCTTGACTGAAGCAAGAAAATTGGTTTTATGAAATGTAAAAGGGATGCGAGTACCAAACTTACAATAACCATTACCCAAAATCCATCATCTATTCCAATTAACGCCCTCACTAAAATGGAAAATCCTGCGAAAATAAAACTTTGACCGAAGTATAATCCACCGATTACTAAAGGAACTAGTCGTAAATCGATCCGAACTTCTGGGCTTACGCAAAAAGAAAACACCATACATAATAAAATCGAAACCATTATATAAGAAAAAAGAATATATTTTGGTATTCTTATCAAAATTTTTCTCTCTGCCCAAATTTGAAAAAAGAATAAGAAAACTAACAAAAGAGAAAGATTAAAAAGTAAATGTTTGGTAATTCCCAATAAATCACCACCTATAAAAGTCCAACGTTAAAATTTTACGATGTTTCCACGTAGTTGGCAATGAAAAATATCCTTATTTTTCAAATTTTACATAAGATTTTTTCACTTATCCACAAAAATGTTGTACCTATATTAATATAATAATCGATGAGAAATCGATATGTATTTTTTATGCTATAATGGAGTTTCAAGGAAACGTATGTTATTCTTTACTAAAAATAAACAGGACGTGATTTATTATGATAAAAATTGAAATACCAAATCCCGATATTGTCGTTACAAAAAAGAGACAATTAGGTGAACCTGTTGAAGCTGTCATTAGCAGTTCTTATGGATTCACCGATTACCACCGCATTCCCCGAGATAAAGGCGGGATCATCATGTTTTTTAACTCAAATGATGATCTGATGTTTGTAGGCAAAGCCCGTAAATTACGCCCAAGAGTGAAAAAACATTTTGAGGATACTGTTTCACCTATCAAAGAACATCGTGATGAAGTTCAAAGAATCGCGGTTTGTGTTGTTGAAGATCCAACCGAACGTGAAATTTATGAAACTTTTATCATCAATGAACTCCATGCAAAATACAACGTGGACAAGGTGTTTTATAAATAATGAACGAATTAAAGCCCACAGTTACATGTGGGCTCTGATTGCCGAGAAAGAGTATTTTTCTTGGCAATTTTTTATTTATCCTGCTAATTGGCCGGTTGATTTCCGCTCCAAGTGCTGCTTTCCGCGGGGCGGGCGCTGAGCCTCCTCGGCGTTACACGCCTGCGGGGTCTCACCTGTCCCGCTGCTCCCGCAGGAGTCGAGCACCTTCCGCTCCAATCAACCTAAAGTAAATCAACCTGAGGTATTGCCACACACTTTTTCTAGCCTAGACAAGTGTGTGGCAATCTTTTTCATATTTTGGCAAACTGCAGTAAGCAATACCTGCTCGCTCGCATTCCTCAATCCCCGCAACCTACAATAGCGAAGCCCATGCAGCTCTTTGATTCCCGTTTTCCCCGACTCTTGGATTTTCGGCATCATTGCGACTCTTTTATTCCCATTTTCCACGAGGGTCCTTGAATTTCAAATCTAAAACCGTCGGTAGGCGACGTTTGTTCTTATTTCCCTTCCTAATTGACGTTAAGAAACAAATGCAGAAAGTTAACCAATAAACAGACTGTAACCCCCCAGTAATATGTGGGCTTTTTTTTGAAGGTATGCATTAGAAATTCGAATCAACATTACCTAAGTCACTTCATATAATGTCGGTAAAAAATGGAGCTGATTTTATGGTGAAATGGATAGACGTATCAACATCAAGGCATCTATTAAAACTATTTGATGGCAACAGACTAATAAAAACCTACCCTGTAGCCATTGGGAAAATGCTAACTCCATCTCCATCAGGAGAATATACCATTATCAATAAGCAACCTAATCCTGGGGGCCCTTTTGGAGTACTTTGGATGGGTTTGTCAAAACCACATTATGGAATTCATGGAACTAACAAACCTTCTTCGATTGGAAAGAATGTGTCACACGGCTGCATTCGGATGCAAAACCATGATGTTCTGGAATTATCATCCTTAGTTCCTATTGGGACTGTGGTGGTTATTCATAAATATCCTAAAGGACAAAATCGTTTTTAATGAAATCAATCCATTTTTAACCAACTATCAGTAACATAAAAAGTCTACCTAAATGGGTAGACTTTAACTGTAATCTATCGAGTTATAAAATTCGTAAATCCTTGTTATCTTGCTTTTTAATGAGCCGGCGTCCCATGATGATGCGTAAACATTCCATGATTTTCCGGAGACTGTGCATTCAAGAAATATCCAAGACCCAATTCAATTACCCCAACTACGAGAAACGTTGGTTGTAGCCAACTTACCCAGCCGATCCAGTATACCTCTGCCACAATCCAAATAATCATGGCTACTCCAAGCACTGCAGTTCCAACCCCTGTATAACGGTGCTCCTTAAAAGCTAAAAATGCACCAGCTAGGCTTGCCATACCATTAACTACAAACAAAAAGATTCCTGGGATGAAAAAGTCCTCAAATGGTGAATTTTTCAGAAGATCAAGTGGTAATCCAACAGCTCCACCGTCTGGCTGCAACATCAACCCCAAACCAGCAGCAATTCCCCCGAACCCAATCAAAGACAACAAAACACCCGTACTGTAGGACAAAACCTTCGTTTTTTTCATGTCCCCATCCTCTTTCGAAAAGATTAGGAAATAATCATCGCAGAAATCAAATGGAGTAGGTTTCCTAACTCTATTTTACACCTATTACACAAGAAAAGCAGGTGTAGCCTGCATAAAATAGTTGTATAATACAATCATATGCAGAATGGTAGTTTTTTCAGAACTGTTAGTAATTTCCGTTAGGAGAATGATAATGCAAGCTCAGGAATTTATGGTTAGCAAAGTGAAAAAAGTGAAAGAATACGATACTGTACGTTCAGTAATTGAAAAATTCATTGAATTCCAAATCAGTGGTCTTCCAGTGGTAAACGACCGTAATGAAATCGTTGCTTTTGTAAGTGATGGGGATATCCTGAGATATATCGGTAAGCATAAGGATTATTTCGTTGATAATTTCTACTATGCGTTTGTAGTAAAGGGGGATAATGAAGAATTTGAGGAAAGAGAAAAAAGATTGCTAGATTTAAATGTTCTAGAAATTGCCAAAAGGAATGTTATTAAAGTTTCTTGGGATGAAGAAATTGAAATCATTGCTGCTGTTTTAGGAAAGAAACAGATCAAAAAGGTTCCTGTAGAACGAAACGGGGTTTTGGTTGGTATCATTAGTCGTGGCGATGTGATTAGAAATTCTTTTAAATCACTTCTTTAATCCTAGTAGGTATCGGGTTTGTTCTAGTTTCAGTGGTATTTATTATGTTCAACTACAAACATGTTAAGAGATCTGCCTATTATTGGCAGATCCTTTTTTATTCTGGAATTAGTGGATGTCCCTCTTTTTAAAGCGCCCACCTCGAACTTCTGTTATATCGGCTATCGCTAAAAATGCGGAAGGATCAATATCTGCTACTATTGATTTAAGCTTGGATTCCTCCAGCCTTGTAATGATAGCAAATATGACCTTTTTATCGTCTCCAGTAAAGGCCCCTTCTCCCCGAAGAAAAGTTACACCTCGGCCTAAACGTGCATTTACCACTTCGCCAATTTTCTCTGCCTCATCACTAATAATCCAGACAGATTTCGATTCTTCTAGTCCAGCAACGACGGTATCAATTGCTTTTGCAGCTATAATATACGCTAGTAGCGAATACATGGCCCGATCCCAACTAAATACAAACCCTGCTGCCCCTAAAATAAACAGATTGATGAACATGATAATTTCACCAACTGAGAATGGAACCCGTTTGTTAATAAGGATAGATAGGATCTCCGTACCATCCAAAGCTCCTCCATTTCGGATGACGATTCCAACGCCTATTCCAAGAATGATGCCCCCAAACACGGTCGCCAGTAAAATATCATCAGTAAAAGCAGGAATAGGATGAAATAGTGAGGTGAAAATGGAAAGTATAATAATTCCATATACTGTAGAAATGGCGAAGGTTTTTCCCATCTGTTTGAAACCAATATAAACAAACGGTAGGTTTAACACGAATAGAAAGACTCCTAGTTCCAAACCAGTTATGTGTGCAAGCATGATAGAGATACCTGTTATTCCTCCATCAATAACATGGTTTGGAACTAAAAATATTTCTAGTCCAGTAGCCATAAGGATTGAACCAATAGTAATGGCGATTGTTCGAATAATTTTTTTCCTAAGAGTAAGTTTGCGGTGTTGGATTTTTCCGATTGCCAATTCTGTCACTAGACCACACCTTTCAATAGAATATTTTGATTGATACCATTTAATTATACCAAAATACTCAACCTTATGAGTTTAACAAGGACTACTTCCATATTTTAAAATATGGCTCTGTTAACTAGAATGGTGATTTCCGCTCCAATCAACACTGTGCTTTAACACAGCCTAAAATAAATAACCCATGGCTCGTTTAAGCAATGGGTTTTCCGATTGTTTGAAAAAAATCAAAATGCAATGAATTTTATCTTTATTTTTTCCAAGCAGATCTTATCCATCTTCTAGATAAAAATAGGTTAATAATTGGCCGACATCTTTTCCAAGGGAACCTCCAACAGCCCCATTGTTTTGAAATATACATAGATGATAAAACCTCGCTTGCAACGAAAGACACACTGTAAACATGGGTCTTCATCGCAATACACATAGGCGTCCTCGTCGGACAAAGGGAATACCATAGGCGGCCGCTTCTTTGAAGAGACATACTTGATATAACTCCCGGTGAAGGTCTTAAGTAAAACCCACTCTGGATTGTCCTCCGGCTGTTTCGTTTCCCAGAATACCTGTACTGCATTCTGGTTGTGGCCGCCAACGATCTGGTAATCCACATTAATCTCGGGCGAGACATCCCCCAGTTGTAGCGGCTTAAGTTCTTCCATAGCCGCGTCGCAACAGGCAGGATTTTGAGTTGGCACATCGTAGCTCAAAGCTTGGTACAGTCTGTCGCAATGACTACAGCGGTAGATTACGATATCAGGACATTCCGGCCAGGGTTTTCTGGCCGCCCTGCTTCTTAGTGGCCCAAATTCCTTTTCTACCATTTTTCAGCCCTCCCAGTATATTCTGAAACCTTTGCTTATGCCATGAATAGCTCGTTGCACCCTTCTCTGATGAGGGGCATTTTTCATTCGCTTTTTCAGATCCTTCAGTAGCCGAGTGCCACGTGACCTTTGACCTTTACACAGAATACCTTCAATCGGTTTTCGGGAACTTCCCTACGATCCCTTTTTTTAAAAAAAGGGGGGCATCGGTCATAATGCCGACACCCCTCTTGCGGTCCAAAGAATTTCTTCGGATTAGTTTTCGTACTTTAAGACGCCACCGTGTTTGATAGTTTGGCGAGAAATGGTGATTCGTTGTACAGTAGGAGTACCTTCCTCTAACCACATTGCGCGAGCATCGCGGTATAGGCGTTCAACAGGACCATATTCGCAGTCTTCGAAGTACCCAATTCCACCGAAAATTTCCAGCATCTCATCACTGACTAATTTAGTGACATGGATACTGAACAATTTACACATAGCTGCCTTTTCTTCAATGTATTCTCCCTCAGGATCCTTTTCGTAATCCTTGGCAAAGTCACGAACCATGGTACGAAGAGCATGAGTATAAGTAGACATGTCGGCAATCTTCATTCTGATAGCCTGACGATCAATGATTGGTTTGCCAAAAGTAACACGATCATGCGCACGCTTAAGCGTAATCTCTAGCATCCGTTGAGCCATACCTAGATTGCTGGCTGCGATATGAACACGGGAAACAGATAGAGAATGAATTGCAATTTCAAGACCTTGGCCTAATTCGCCCAATAAAAATCTCTTGTTAACTCTCATATTAGTAAACTTTAAGCCGGTATGACCTGAACCACGTGCTCCCATCATGTGAGGCATAGGAGTAAGTTCGTATCCTGGAGTGTCTGCAGAAACCATGAAAGTGGAAAGACGGTGGTCTTTATCACCATTAGGATCAGTAACACAAGTAATATAAGAATAATTGCTGCAGTCAGTATGAGAGATTAAGAACTTCTCCCCGTTAATGATGTAATCATCTCCGTCTTTTACAGCCGTTGTTTGGATATCCATACCAGTGCCGCCTTTTTCCTCGGTGACAGCCCAGTTGGTGAAAATTGTTTTATCTTGGAATAAAGGCATTAACTCTGCTTTAAGCTCTTCAGTACCGTAGTCAAACAATGGGCGCCAGTTCAAATCCATTGCATAGTGTAAATGCATACGCATTCCACCAGGGCCGCGGCTAAATTCTTCCTGAATCTCTAAGATCTGCGACTCAGTAAGATCCCATCCGCCGTATTGTGCTGGAAGGGAACAGCGATAAAGGTCATTTTTAATGTTTGTATCATAGAACTCTTGAGGGAACTTATTGGTAACCTCGATGTCTTTTTGCATCTCATCATAGCGGCCCTCGACCAATGTACGAATCTGCTTCTTATAAGCTTCAAATTGTTCTTGCGTTAATTTGCTTACTTGGGTTAAAGTACTCATATTCTCCTCCTTATTTGTGTTAAAACTTATGTACCAACTGTACGATTAAATCATAACAATTCCATTGTCCCAATACTAATTCGTAATACTCCACCTTTATCCATTATTGATAGAAAGTGCGAATGAATTCCTTTTTTATATAGCAAATATGGTCCATTTTTCAGTGTCAAGTGGTCGTCTTATTTTGTGAAAAGATATCTATAAAGCAGGAAATCTTATAATTTTTTTCCTTTAATTGGGGTATAAGTAAGGTATGGTTGTCGTTCTTCTAATCGTGGTATTTTTCATTTACGCAAAATAGACAGATTCGGTGGTGCTTAATATGAATCGGAATCGAAAATTAGTGATTGTGCTTTGTTTGTTGTATATATTTTTTATGGGGGCTGTAGCTGTTTATTACTATTTAAATGGAGAATCATTTAAAGCTATTGTTGCAGTTGGGGGTGTTGGCTGCGGTGCGATCCCTCTGCTTTTAGCCTTGTTTACCAAACTCAAATTTAATCTCCCACTAATCTTTTCATATTTAATTTTCTTATTTGGTTCACAATACATGGGATCGATTTTAGGATGGTATAGAAATGGCTGGTGGGACACCTTCCTCCATTTAATCAGTGGGGCCATTCTGGCTTTTGCAGGGATCGCTTTGTATGAACGCCTTGTACATAGAGAAGCCAGTAAAGAAATTTCACCATGGATTATCTTCCTCTTCACTGTTTCATTCGCCGCCCTAGGAGGCGTCTTATGGGAGATTTATGAATTTAGCTCGGATGAATTATTGAACATGACGCTCCAAGGTGGTGGAAATAAAGACACGATGACGGATTTGATTGCAGATACAGTTGGTGGTCTGATTATCGCTGGATGGGCAGGAGTACGGACAAAAATTAAACTAAAAAAACAGATCACATAAAGATTCTCCAAGTGGGCAGCCTGAAATATCACCAAAGACCAAGGGCAATAACAATTAAAAAGCCAACAAATAGCGCCACTACTTGTCAGCTTAAGAAGAAAAAATGCAATTGTATTTAGCAAGGTAGCGATAGTTTTATGTCTACCTTGTTTTTTATTTTCTAATCTCACACTTTTAAGACCGATTTCAAATTATATCAGTACTTCCAAATTCATTTGGATCTTTAAATAGGGTCGAATGACTGCCCTGATTGCTAAGTTTATTTTCAATCGGTTTAACCTTACATACCGTTAATAGTAGAATAGCTCCAACCATAGCTACAATCCCACCGACATACAAAGCATAGTCATATTTTCCGGAAAGATCGATAATTAGCCCTGTGATGAGTGGGGCAAGTATTCCCGCAAATGTACCTAAAGTTGTAAATACCCCGGTAATCATCCCCGCATTTTTTTGGGAAAAAACCATTGGCATTGAAAAAAAGCTACCCATTGTAAGGGTTAAAAAACCATTGGATGCTGAAATTAATGTTACAGCAGCCACTACACTTGTCGCCCTAGATCCAAGTATCAAAAAGGCTCCCGCAACAAGTAACCCAATGATTGGAAACAGTTTTCTCCCCATATTATGTCCAAACTTTTTCGCAGCACTATCTGCTAAAAAACCTCCAATTGGATAGGTGAAGATAGCTACAAGATAGGGCATCATGGAATATATTGCACTATGATTGAGATTGATTCCACGACCATTTACAAAGTAAGTAGGCAGCCATGTCATAAACAAGAAAAAGAGATAGTTAGCACAAAAATATGAAATTGCACATAACCACACAGAACTATTTGACAGAATCTCTTTTTTTGTTAAAAGTTTCTCTTCACCTATTTCAAGAACAGAACCTTGATTTGCCTGGATATAATCTAATTCTTGCTTGCTTATCTTTGGATGCAGCTCAGGCTTATCCTTGCCAAACTTCCACCAAATCAAACACCACACAGGACCAAGAAAGGCAAAAGTATGGAATACCATTTCCCAGCCCCATTTTTGAATAATCCAAGTAGCAATAGGCATTGTGATGGCAATTCCAAATGGTACTCCCACTTGAACGAATCCAGTGGCTTTTCCAATTTTATCTTTTGGTATCCATTTCGCTAATATGGAATGAATAGCTGGCAATGAAATCCCTTCACCAAGACCCATAAGCGCACGGATGATTATCATCAAAGTCATCGTTGATCCAAAAGGAGTAATAAAAACAAACACCGACCATACCAAAGCTCCGGTTAAAACAACTTTTCCGCCCCCAAATCGGTCGGCTAATCGACCACCAGGGATCTGAGTAATGGCATACCCTATAAAAAATGCTGTTGAAGCCAAACCAAACTCAGTTGCGCTCCAGTTATAGTGTTTCATTAATGACGGGCCAGCCATTGACATATTAGATCTATCCATATATAAGACTGTGTAGCATAGTGACAGAAGCAAGACGATTCCCCATCGTTTATTGCCAACTATGGGCTTCATGATTTTCCCCCTCTAAAATTTGAATTTTCTTAATCTTAAGACAGAAAAATACAAGATTTATAAAGAAGAGCTGCAAAAGTCTAAATGTGTCCGTTTTGTGATTATTTTCACAAAATCTGTTATTATTTCCCTGCAAAAAAATTCATAGCTTTTAGGTGTTTAATGCACAACTTCCCATGTCTTTTTATATTAATATAGAAAGTACTAAAGATGATTCTATATATTCTTCCAATTCCACACAAGAAGACGATAACTGGGATAAAAAACTGGTCCCAATTATTAATTTCTATGTTTCTCTTTTGGTATTTCTTATATCATTTTTCCCTTTTTAAGTAATCAGCTTCAAAAAAATATATTGTTTTCTTCCTTTACTTCAATCCATTAGTAATATTCATTTTAGGAATTATAGTTTCAGACTGATTTTATGAAACCTGCCACTATTATTTAATAGCACTTCATTCAGTTTGGGAACTAATCTCATCTTTTTTTTAATATCCTCACGCAACAAATATTTTTTTATTTTGCAAGACTCATTTCTTGGAAGAAAATCTACAATTTCGATTCGTTCGGGATATTTATATTTGGCCACATTCATTTCCTCAAAGAAAACTTTCACTTCGGATAATGTTAACCCTTTTTCTGCATGATTTAGTACTACATAAGCACATGCTCTCTCACCCAACCTTTGGTCAGGCATCCCCACTACCGCTACCTCTCGGACGTTAGGATGATGGAGTAATATATCCTCGATTTCACAGCTGCTAATATTTTCCCCACCACGAATGATAATATCCTTCTTTCTTCCGTTAATCCGAATATACCCATCATCATCCATCGTACAAAGATCCCCACTGTAGTACCAACCTTCATCATCTAGAACGCGTGCAGTCAATTCTGGTTCCTTAAGGTAACCCACAAACACATTTGGTCCACGTGATGCTTCCTCGCCCTGAACCCCCGAAGGGACCTCTCGGTGCAATTCATCAACGACCTTTATTGACACATTAGGTAATGCTTTCCCATCTGTATTAATGATTCTTTCGTGTGAGTCATCGGGGGAACACGCGGTATGCGGTACGCTCTCGGTTGAGCCATAAATACCCATTACTTTAAAACCTGCTTCAAACGATTGTTTAACCATATGTCTAGGTACCGGGGACCCTCCACACAAAAAGAAGCGCAATGATGAAATATCATATTTTCGTTTTTCTAGAGCACGCAGAATATCATAGACTAATGGTGTGCTAGCATTCCCGCACGTACATTTTTCACGCTCAATAAGCAGAAGACTATTTTCTGGGCTGTAAATATCTTGGAGGACACATTTAGCCCCTATCAGAAACGATATGGTCACACCATGATGAAAACCAGAGGCGTGTGCCAATGGTGATGGCATTAAGATCGTATCGAGATAGGAAAGATTGAATGTTGTAGTGAGAGCCCTTTCACTTGCAATTATGTTATTATGGGTTAACAT
Source organism: Bacillus sp. 1NLA3E (assembly GCF_000242895.2). Classification (NCBI taxonomy): domain Bacteria; kingdom Bacillati; phylum Bacillota; class Bacilli; order Caryophanales; family Bacillaceae; genus Bacillus; species Bacillus sp. 1NLA3E. The sequence goes on along the minus strand of NC_021171.1, from coordinate 1,655,741 downwards.
TACACCCTTGGAAAAGCCCTCTGTCCCAGAGGTAAACAGAACGGCTGCAACATCATCAGCACTACGCACACTATTTCCTGTCAAAGGAGAATAGTCACGCAACACCTTATTCAAAGTAGTCCATTTGTTCAGCGTCTCTGTTTTTTCAACTACAACTACTTCCTTCAAACTATCGATTTTTGGAGCCAAGTCACGAAGCATAGCAGGGTAGTCAAACTTTCTATATGTTGAAGGGATAAACAATACTTTGGATTCACATTTATTTAGAATATACGATAATTCCACTTCACGTAAACCTGGAAGAATAGGGTTTACAACTGCACCTACTTTCAAGCACGCCACATAGATGACCATAAATTCAGACCAATTAGGAATTTGAAAAGATACAAAGTCACCTGATTCTACCCCAACTTTTGTTAAAAAAGCTGCAACTCTTCCAGCAGCTTCATCAAGTTCAGCATAAGTGTAGCTAGTTCTTTGAAGATCAATTACCGCAACCTTTTCTGGTGCACTTAACACGGAATGGTTCCAATAGTCAACCAAGGTAGCGTCACCCCAATAGCCTTTTTGGCGGTATTCACGCTTTTGGCATTCATTCATTTTAATTCCTAAAGACATTTTCTCGACCTCCCTGAACATAGATATTTTTGATAAATCCTATTCTTTGGTATCTATTCTCAATTGTCCGAACCGTGACAATCGAATAAGCAAAGACAGGACTTCCCAAATAGCGACATCGCCTTTAGCTAGCATCCTGTCTTTGCTTCCAAGGATTTTCCGCTCCAAGATACAATATAAGATTGCAATTTACCCAAATGACCTTATCACAAACAGAATCAATCAAACTAAAAATTATAATATTAAACAAAAGGAATAGTCTTTTAAGATAATAATAATAGATTAATATTTTATGTGTGATATCTGGGAAGTCTTTGGAACTGTATATTCAGCCTAGTAATACTTTATAAAATTTAAGTTAGCTAGCCTTTAACTTCTTAATTTCTTCAATAAGTACAGGAATGACTTCAAACAGATCGCCAACCACTCCGTAATCAGCGATTTCAAAAATCGGTGCATCCGGATCTTTATTAATTACAACAATTACATCTGATGAATCCATGCCTACTAAATGCTGTGTCGCTCCTGAAATTCCACAACCAATGTAAAGCTTCGGTTTAACCCGTTTACCTGATTGCCCAATTTGTAGTTGAGGTGCCATCCATTCAGCATCTATACAAGCCCTTGTTCCGCCAATTGCCCCACCTAATACGTCTGCCAATTCTTGAATGATTGCAACGTTTTCAGCTTTCCCTAAGCCACGGCCACCTGCAACTATCACCTCAGCGTCTTCTAATTTAATTCCTTCAGCAACTGATTTAATAATCTCAATCACTTTGGTTCTGATTTGTTCCGCAGGAGTTTGGATTTCTTCTTTTACCACTTCAGCTATTCTCGTATCATCCGCTTGTCCCTTTTCATATGAACCCGAGCGAACCGTCCCAATTTGTGGTCTTGTTTCAGTGAAAGATACGGTGGATAAAAGGTTCCCATCATAAATAGGTCTTGTCCAAGCAATGGCTCCATCTTGGCCAACTTCAACAGCTGTACAATCTGCTGCAGAACCCACTTGTAATCGACCAGCTACTCTTGATGATAGATCTCGCCCATTGATAGTAACTCCCATCATTAAAACAGAAGGCTGATACTTTTCTACTAATTTCACCATCACATTTGTGAAACTGTCCGCATTATAGTCTTTATATTCTTCGCCTTCAACGACAATCACTTCATCAGCACCGCATGCAGTTGCAGATTTAACCGCAGCATCCACATTTTGGCCAATGACAATTGCCACTACTTTTTCACTAGTTGCAGCCGCAATTACTTTCCCTTGATTGATCAGCTCTAAACCAACATTTTTTGCTTCTCCATTGGCAGTTTCAATAAACACCCATGTATTTTTATAATCTTGAATCGTCATCTTTACCCCTCCATCCTAAATGAGCTTAGCTGCTGCTAGATTTTCAAATAATTTGTGTGCTGAATCGGTTCCGGTTGCTTCTTGAATTTTTAGGCCTGCTTCTCTTTTTGGCGGTGCGAAGGTTTTGCTTACTTTTGTAGGGGATCCTACACCTACTTTGGTTAAATCAATTTCTAAATCAGCCGCGGTTAATACCTCTATTTTTGCTTTATTAGCTGCCATTTTTGTTTTAATAGTAGCTAATCTAGGGTTATTAATCGTATCTACTACTGTACATAGGGCAGGAAGTTGAGCTTCTACTACTTCATATCCTTCGTCAGCTTCACGGTTGACAACAATAGCATCGCCTTTTGCTTCAATCTTTGCTACAAAGGTTAGTGCAGAAATGCCAAGCTGTTCTGCAATTTGGGACCCTACCTGTCCAGCATTGGTGTCCGTAGCTTGGTTCCCACAAATAATTAAATCAAATTGACCTAGTTTGTTAATTGCTGCAGCTAAGATGGAGCTTGTTGAATAAGAATCCGACCCCTCGAATGCTGCGTCACTGATTAATACAGCTTTATCAGCACCAACCGAAATACATTCTTTTAAAGCGGTTTTAGCTTTATCTGATCCCATTGAAATGACGGTAATACTTCCACCATGTACTTCTTTTAATTGAACAGCGGCTTCAAGAGCATTTTTATCATAGGGATTTACAATATTTGGAGCACCATCTTTAATTTTACCCGTTGCAACATCTACTTTTATTTCTTCCGTATCCGGCACTTGCTTCATACAAACTAATAGTTCCATAAATTCATTCCTCCGTTCGCAAAAATAGTAGATTCGTTTTGTAAATTAATCCTTAAGCATTTGTCTAGCAATCGTAACCCGTTGAATTTGATTAGTTCCTTCGAAAATTTGGAATACCTTTGAATCTCTCATTAGTTTTTCAACAGGATATTCTTTGCTGACACCGTATCCACCAAAAACTTGAACAGCATCTGTTGTTACCTTCACAACTGTATCGCCGCAGAATGTTTTCGTAATAGCTCCTTCTCTTACAACTGGATCACCACTATCCATTAATCCCATCGACCATTGCACTAAATTACGGGCTGCTTCTGTTTGAATTTCCATATCAGCCAGCATCAATTGTATTGCTTGGAAATCACCAATTGGTTTACCGAATTGCTTTCTTTCTTTGGCAAATTTAACGGATTCATCAATGGCAGCTTGGCAAATACCTACTGCTAACGTACCTACAAACGCTCTTGAAACGTTTAATGTATTCATGGCAATTTTGAAACCATCGCCTTCTGCTCCTAGAAGATTACTAGCTGGTACGCGAACATCTTCAAGGATAAGGTCTGTCGTATTCGATAACCGAAGTCCCATTTTATTTTCATGACTACCAACGGAAAGACCTGGACGATCTCTTTCAACGATAAATCCAGAAATTCCTTTCGCACCCTTAGTTTTATCTGTTACACAGAAAACTACATATACGCTAGCTACACCACCGTTTGTGACAAAACACTTCGTGCCATTAAGAACATACTCATCTCCGTCTTTAACGGCAGTTGCTCTTAGGGAAGCTGCATCCGTTCCTGCATTAGGCTCAGATAAAGAGAATGCTCCAAATGCTCCAGGAACAATAATATCAGCAAATTTCTTTTTCTGTTCGTCATTTCCTGCATAAATTACAGACCGTAGGGCAACGAATGTAGTCACCAAGGAAATAGCGAAACCTGCATCCACTTTTGCTAATTCTTCAAAAACAATGGCAGTCGTTTTAAAATCTAAGCCTGAACCACCGTATTCTTCAGGAATTTCCAGAACATGCAAACCCATTTCAAAGGCTTTTTGGAGTATTTCCAGTGGGAATTCTCCTGATTCGTCAAACTCTTTCACATATGGCTTTAATTCCTTTAAGGCAAACTCTCTTACTAAATCTCTTAAGTCAATTTGCTCTTCTGTTAATATATGTCCCATATTAATTTCCTCCCTATTTTATCAATCTAAGGTTTTACGATAAGGTGCCTGAACAGTAATACCGCGTTTTCTATGATTAACCTATTCTATAAATTATTCCCGTACCTTGTCCCGGATAATTCCATGAATATCCGTCAACTCCCTGATTCAACCGCTCACAAACGAAACGACAGTTCCCACATTCCAAGCATCCTACATGATCAAAACTTAGAATATCGTTTATGGTATCCCACTTATATCTTTCCGCTGGGCAGGAAGTGGTACAAGCTCGGTGATCACAAGTCTTGCAAGCAGCTCTATCAACGATAATATGGGGATTATGATCATCACTATCAAAGCGGTTCTTTGCCAAACGATCATCCATCGAAAGTGATTTCATAGTGACTTACCCCCTTTAACAGCATCTTTCAATACACTAAAAATAGGTACCTTACCTTTGATTGACCCTTTGACTAACCCGATAATCGATTTTGAAGAATTCCCATCGACGGAATACATATTTTTCATTAGATCTGTTGCAATCTCAGGGTATGTGGTAAACAGGTGCTGCGAATGACCAATATAGTCATGGGAATTCCTAAACGTTTTTAGGTCTTTTAATACGACTTGGTCAAGTTTATTTTCATATTCCTTCAGAAAGTTCTTGGAAAAATCGTTAGCATCAATCGCTTCGATAGCAGTCTCGGCTGCTGCAATTCCAGATAAAATGGCATAATCCATACCCCGGACAGTAAATCCTCTATTTACAACCAATCCTGCGGCATCCCCTGCAAGGAGAAACCCATCTGAGTATAATTGAGGGAGGGAGTTATAACCTCCTTCAGGGATAAGATGTGCGGAATATTCGACTAGTTCTCCACCTTCAAGATACCGTGAAATAGCTGGGTGCTGTATAAATGTCTCTCCAACATCTGCTAATGGCAATTTAGAATTTTTCCAGCCATTAGAATCGATAACAAGTCCAATTGAGATGCTTTCTTTATTTGTGTACAGGAATCCACCTCCGCTGATACCTTTGGTACACTCACCTGCACACAGCATTGCTGCACCTTTTCCACTTTCTGAGTTGAAGCGTTCGTTGATTGTATCCTCAGAAAACTTGTATACATACTTTAAACCTACAGCAACGTCCTTCAAAGCAATTGGTTTAATCAAACCAGCTCGCTCTGCTACGATCGCATTTACACCTTCTGCACTGATGACCAGATCAGCTTCAAGTTCCTCTTCGCCAGTTTTAATACCGCAAACTTTCCCATCCCTAATAATTAAGCCGTCAACAGTTGTACCCGAAATGATCATTGCTCCTTGTTCTTCAGCCTTTGAGGCCAGCCAAGCATCAAACCGACCTCTCAACACCGTGTAAGATTGTTGATTCATCTCTGGAAACATTGAGTCGATTGACATACTGTTTTCCGGGGTCATCATCATCATCATTTCCCGAGTTATCTCGCGTTCGAGAGGAGCGTCTGCCCATTCACCCGGCATCAATTTTTCAAGAGCGTGCATATAGAGACGTCCACCGGTCATATTTTTTGCACCCGGTTCGCTCCCCCTGTCAACTACCATTACTTCGAGCCCTGCTTTTGCAAGACGGTAAGCAGCCGCGGATCCGGCAAGGCCGGCACCAATTACGATAACGTCAAATTTTTCGTCAGCCACAGCAATTACTCTCCTTTAATAGTAACCTTCTAATTTATCTGATCTTTCGTTTTTTCCATATTTAATATTTTTGGACTTATTCACAGGATCGTGTTTTCAATGAAAAACCTTATCAGTTTCTCATTTGTTCAATAGCTGCTTTAGAATAGCCATATTTACTTAAGATTTCTTCCGTATGGTATCCCAATGGTTTAGAAGTAACCATATCTGGATTACCTAAACTCCTAAACCTTACAGGAGAAGTAGGCAATATTGCTTCACCACCTGTAGGATATTCTATTTTTCTGAGACAATCGTTAGCCCATGCTTGTTCGTCATTTATAATTTCTTCCATGGTATATCCTTTTTCATTGGCTATATCGTTTTCTTTAAATATTTTCATTAATTCGTCAAGGTTCTTTTTAGCTAATTCTTTTTCAATGATTTCAATTATCTCACGATTCTTACCACGTCTATTTACTTCTTCTACTGTGTTATAATCATCATTATTTATTAAGTCTTCTCTACCGATTAGCTTCATAATTTTTGGAAAGACCTTATTATATTCAGGAGCACAGAAGAGGAACCATCTTTCATCCTTAGATTCATATGTATTATTAAAAGGATTAGATACTTCTTTTCTACTTTTTGGATATACGTTACCAAATTGAGAAGAAGCAATCGCAACGTTCATCATAAAGAGAGCTGTGTGGTGAAGACTAACCGTCACTTTATCTCCTAAGCCTGTTTTTTCTCTTGCAAAAAGAGCAGCACTTATTCCAGATACAAGGCACATTGTTGCTTGGAAATCACCGTATGCATTTGGTTCAAGCAAAGGGGATTCTCCTCTTTCAGTCATTGCTGTTAATATTCCTCCACGACAAACATAAGCAGTAGCATCGAATCCTGCAGTGTCTTTTTCAGGTCCATGCTCCCCAAAACCAAGAATTTGTGCAAAAATAAGTTTAGGAAATCTTTTGCTGAGTTCCTCATAGGAAAAGCCCAATTTCTCAAGTGCTTTTGTTCTGTAACTTGTAACAAGAACGTCTGCTGATTCCAGTAATTTATAAGCTGCTTCTTTTGCTTCGGCTTTTTTCAGATTAAGAGTAATAAATTTTTTATTAAGATTGGCAATATCAAACGCCGGGTTTTCTTCGTCATTATAAGGCATATTAAATACTCCACCTTGTGTCCTGCTAGGATCTCCTGCCGGTGGTTCAATCTTGATTACTTCAGCACCCCAGTCACCAAGAACTCTTGGAACAGTTGGAGCAGCATAGAATCCTGTTAATTCAACAACTTTTACGCCTTCTAATGGTTTCATATAAAACATTTCCCCTTTATTTTCATTTAAAAAACCATTTCTACTAAATCAGTTACTCTTTATCCCCGCTCCATCTATAGCTTCTGCTACAGCATTTAGAGCAGGGATTCTGAATAACGGGTTCGCTAACTCGCTTTTATACCAATGGACTGTTTTTGCTCAATAGGTTTAATCTTGGCAAGTGTCAACAAGATGACTGCGCCTAGAATAGCCATACCAGAGCCTAAATACATAGCAGTTTCATATTTACCAGATACGTCAATAACAAAACCAGTAAGGATAGGAGCAGTTATTCCAGCAAATGTTCCAATAAAACCGTACAAACCAACGATCATACCCGCATTCTTTGGAGCAAGAATGATTGGAATGGAGAAGAATCCCCCTTGAGTAAGGGTTAAACCACCCATTGATACTGATAATAAAAGGATTGCTGTAGTTAGACTGCTTGTTTGAGTTGCAAACATCAACGCAATTCCACCAAAAATCAAACCAATAACAGGGAACAGTTTCCGACCAATATTTTGCCCGAATTTTTTTGCTCCCCAGTCAGCTAACATACCGCCAATCGGATAAGTGAATACTGCGACAAGGTATGGGAACATGGTAGCGTAGCCGGCGTCTGCCAAGGATAAATTACGTCCCTGAGCAAAATAGGTTGGTAACCAGGTTAGAAGTAAGTAAAAGACGTAGTTATAACAAAAATATCCTAGTGTTGCTCCCCATACTGATGGACTTCCATAGACTTCTTTAGCGGTTAATGCTACACCCGCAACTTCCTTCGTACCCTGGCCCGCTTTAATGTAGGCCACTTCTTCCTTGCTAATTTTAGAATGTAATTCCGGTCTATCTTTACCAAATTTCCACCAAACTAAGCACCAAACCGGACCAAGAATAGAAAATATATAAAAGATCGTTTGCCAGTTAAAGTGCTGTATTAGGTAAACTCCAAGTGGCATTGTAATCGCAACCCCAAGCGGAACGCCGATGAGGGTAAAACCTTGTGCTCTTCCTGATTCTTGTTTTGGTACCCATTTCGATACCATAGATGAAGCTGAAGGCAACGTAACACCTTGACCTACACCTACCATTGCACGGATGAGGACGAAAAGACCGATTGAACCTGCAAAAGGACTAAGTAATGTAAATAAAGACCAGACCAATGTTCCAACAACGATAACCTTACCTGCACCAAATTTATCTGCTAAAAAACCAGCCGGCAACATTGTTATTGCATAGCCAATGAAAAATGCTGTCGAAACTAAACCAAACTGGGTGGCACTCCAGCCATAGTCTTTCATTATTGTTGAACCAGCAATGGAAATACTGGATCTACCAAGATACATGAATGTATAAGCCAATACCAAAAGAAAAACGATGAACCATCGTTTATTACCAACCTTTAATCCTGTCATAATTATTCCTCCTTTTTACATGTGTTCAGGGGAAAAAAGTAGTGAAAAAGTAATATAGTAGTCTACAGTTTTCATCAGAGGTAACCATTTTGCCTTCATGGGTTACAACGCTTAAATCTTTGTCTCTATCACCTTGGGGGTTTTTAGACATATATCTTTTACCTCTTGATGGATTTTATCTCCTCCCTTGTTTTATGTTTATGAGCTTCAACTCCTTTTTCAGATTAAGATAAGTCTATATATTTATCCAATTCCTATTATCTAGGTATTTGTAATAATCTATAGAAAATGCGTATGGATTCGAAGTGTTGAAAAAAACCACTCTATTTATCTATAAAAAAAGCTGCCGACTTAGTCGACCGCCTTAAATCTATAACAAAGGTCTGTAGATTGCTTAATGTTGTTTTTAAATAGATTTTATGGAGAGGAAATCAACAGGCACGTTTAACACAGCATATTTTAAAAAATAAATCATCACACCTTTGTCACAAAATTAGCCATAAAGAGTCATATTTCAGTGGATTTTTGCGTGATAGATTTACGATAGAGGTGTGGGAAATCACTAAAGTTTTGTATAATTAATGAACTAATGGAATCACATCTAGACAGAGGTATTTTTCGGGAATACAATAACTTCGAGATGGCATATGTAAGTTTGTATTAACCAGTTTTAAAGCGTACAGACAGTTAAATCCTATGAGTAATTTAGAAAAGGTAGGGTGGCTGATCCTTTCTCTACCAACTATTCCACGATGTTCTGTAGTCAGATTTCAACAATACTTTAACCTTATTTAAAGCAGGGTTTTTTGCCGGATTACTTGATTCAGCGCTTTATACACTAAGTTCTCAGGTGATATTAATCAACAGTCACATGGGTTTAGGAAACTCTACCTCCACTCCAATTTCATACTTAAAACTTGTCACAATAAAACCTTTTTTGTGTTTTCTTGATTGATTTCCTATTCCTGAAAAATGTAGGAGAGGCTCTTTTTCGTTTAGAATTTATTCCTGTAGATTCACTCCTAGTCAAACACTACCAATGATCTTCCGTAATTTATTCCTTTTGAAAACACTTAATTCTTGATTAAAATCTACCAAGCCACCTTCGATAATTTATTTTATGTATGAACATCGTATGAACATCTCAATAAATCTTTAAACAAATGCTAAATAGAGAGGATGCATAAAGTGAACCTTTACCAGCTCTATTATTTTAGAACTATGGCCAAGATGGAGCATTACACAAAAGCTGCCGAAGAACTCTGTATGACACAACCTAGTTTAAGTCATGCAATTTCTGCATTAGAAAGCGAACTAGATACTCATTTATTTGAAAGGCAAGGGCGCAATGTTAAATTGACAAAATACGGTAGAAGGCTTTTGCCATATATTGAAAATGCGATAGAAGAGTTAGAATCAGGCATCAAAATGATGAAAGAAATGACAAGTGAGACTGACAATAAGGTAAGCCTTGGATTTATTTACACACTTACCTCAAAGTTTATTCCCACTATAATCAATGGCTTTTTAAAAGAGGAACAAAATAGAAACATAAAATTTTCTTTGAAAGAAGGCTCGACGCGAGACGCGTGTACTCTAAATTTGGTCAGATCCTTAAAAGAAGAAAAACTTGATTTGATTTTTATTTCTCTCTTACCCACCGATCCAGAGATAGAATTTATTCCTATATTCAAGCAAGATTTAGTTGTTCTACTATCAAATGATTGTCCTCTTGCTAGTCATGACACGATTGATTTAAAAGATACAGAGCCCTATTCTTTGATCCAATACACTGGAAAAGTTGGGTTGAAACAAGAAATTAATCACCTGTTTGAAATGGTAAATATGGTTCCGAACGTTTCCTACTCGGTAGAAGATGAACTTTCAATCGTTGGTTTAGTTGCAGCCAATATAGGAATCGCCATTGTTCCAAATAACCTTACTGTTCAAGATGATAGAATTACAGTTCGCCCAATCAGTAATCCTTTTTATAAACGGGAAATTTACCTGGGCTATATAAAAAATCGATATATGTCCACATCTGTTAAGAGATTCAAAGATTATGCAATAAAATCTGCCAGCCAGTTTTAAATATTTTTACATCATTCCGTAATCTAATAGTATTAGCAAACAATTGCTTACTCTTTGAATTTTTTGCTGAACAAGGTGAAAGGTGAATTAGTTCAAAAAAACCGCCCAATAAATATTAATTGGCGGTTTCTACGAACTAATTTATATTTTTTTAATAGGCAGGGTAAACCAAAATGAAGTTCCTTTTCCCTTTTCACTATCTACTTGAATAGTGGTGTGGTGTAATTCTAAAATTTCTTTCACAATTGAGAGGCCAATCCCTGTTCCCACCTGCTTTGTTCGTGCTTCATCTTCTTTATAAAATCGCTGCCAGATGTACTTTAGATTTTCTTTCTTGATTCCTGGCCCGAAGTCCTTTACGGTAAGTTGCGCAAAATCATCCGCGATGGAAACTAAAATAACCTCGATTGTGGAATTTTCCGGTGAGAATTGAATCGCATTTTGAATAAGATTAATAATCACCCGATCAATTTGATCACGATCGGCAAACGCATGTATCTCCCTTGTTTCATCTGTAATAAATTGGATTTCAACCTTGCTTTTAGTTAATTCAGGGTCCATCCTTCCAATCATTAATCGGACCTCTTCCGACAAATTAAAATCACTTGGATAAATCTCTAATTGTTTCGATTCCATTCGTGCGAGATCAAGGAGATCCGCAACGAGCTTAATCTGACGTTCTGTTTGTTCTTTCATTATTTTGATGTAATGCTGTTCTTTCTTTTTAGGAATGGTTCCATCTAATAATGCTGTCAGAAAGCCATGTAAGGAGGTTAAAGGCGTTCTCAAATCATGGGACACATTTGCGACGAAATCGCGTCTCATCTTCTCCACTCCAGCTAGTTCCCTGGCCATGAAATTAAACGTTTCAGCCAATTCCCCTATTTCATCCTTTGATTTCACTTTAACCCGCTGTTCAAAATCCCCCTCAGCTAGGGACCGAGCCACTTTGCTCATATTCTTTAATGGCGTTGTTATTTTCTTAGAAATGATAAAAATCATAGTCGCGATGACAAGGACGGTTGCAATAACGGCAATAAGTAACAGTAAACTTACGTTCCGAAGGTCCTGATCCACATTATGTACAACGATAATCATCGCTTTTTCCCGATGAGAATTTTCAATCGGTATTCCAACTAAAGAAGCTCTTTTATGATTTTGCATCTTAAAAGTTGTTCTTATTTCCTGGCCCTTTAATACTTTCTTTACCATATCCTTATTGACCTGAAAATCGTTTAATTTTATTCCGGCTTTATAAAGAAATTGACCATTTTCACCATAGAAGTAATAGGTGATGTTTTGCCCTTGACCAGACCCGATTAGGTCAAAGGTAGATTTTTTCATTTCTTCGCTCCAACCCGCTTGATTTGCCTTATTCATTACATCCTGGACATCACCGATATATTCATTAATATATTGCGTATGTCTGGCAGTGATATCTTTTTTGAACATAAAGTAAGAAATCGTTGTAAACAACAAAAATGAAATCAAAATGATAGCAATAAATGTAAAAAACAACTTTCCGAATATGGTCGTCGATTTAAACCTCTTTTTGAACTTCAAATTTATAGCCTACCCCCCTTATGGTCTTAAGATTCCAAGTTGGTTCATCCTGTAGTTTCTCACGGATTCGTTTGACATGAACATCGACAGTTCGGGGATCCCCTTCGTATGCGAAGCCCCAAATTTCATCCAACAATTGTTGTCTTGTAAAAACTTGGTTGGGACGAGTGGCTAAATAATATAATAGAGATATTTCTTTTAGGGGCATCTCTATCTCTTCACCGTGTAAATACACCTTATATTCGGCTAAATTAATCGTTAGGAATGGGTATTCAACGAGTTTCAATTCCTCCAGCAACGGATTCGTTCTTTTTAAAACCGCTTTTATTCTTGCCATTAGTTCTTCAGGTTCGAAAGGTTTAGTCACATAGTCGTCTACACCCAATTCGAAACCTTTTAATCTGTCATAAATGTCTCCTCTAGCGGTTAGCATGATAATCGGTATTTTGTAATCAATCCTGATGAATTTACAAACCTCCCAGCCATCCATTTTCGGCATCATAACATCAAGAATAACCAAATCTGGTTTCTGTTGGTAAAATTTATCTAAGCCCGCTTCTCCATCGTAAGCCAGATCCAAATGATAGCCATTCTTTTCCCCATACAAGCGTATGAGTTCGCAAATATAAGGATCATCTTCGATCACCAATATTTTTACTTTAGACATTCCACAAGTTCACTTCCTGTGTCACAGACTACTTCGAGTTTTTAAATACATAACTATTTTTCGAAAAATAATCCCAACCTGACCAGATGGTAAATATTAAGGCAACCCATAAGGAAAGTAGGTCAAATCGAAAAGGAATCAGAGCAAAAATGATATTATGTAGCAGCAGTGAGGAAATAGCGATAATTTGCATCCACGTCTTAATTTTACCAAGCATATTTGCGGCTACAACCTCTCCTTCTCCTGCAAGCAAAAGACGGATTCCGGTTACAGCAAATTCTCTGCTGATAATAATGATGACAATCCAAGATGGAGCAAAACCCAGCTCAACTAATACGATTAAAGCAGCAGAAACAAGAAGCTTGTCTGCAAGTGGGTCAAGAAATTTCCCCATATTGGTCACAAGGTTATATTTTCTGGCTATATATCCATCTACCCAATCAGTAGTAGAGGCTAAAATAAAAATTAACGCCCCGACAAAATGAGTAACTGGAAGGTCAGCACCTAGTAAATTCATGGTTCCCCATTTGAAAGGAACTAGCATGATCATCATGAAAAAAGGGATTAATAGTATTCTTGAGATGGTTATTTTATTTGGCAGATTCATAATTTCCCCTCCAGAATCATCTCCTGTAACAAGCGAGTTTCAGCTTGTTACAGGAGAGCTTATATCGTTGTAGGATTGGATTTAAAGATTATTACTCATATCTAAGGGATTCCATTGGATCAAGCTTTGCTGCCTTTGTGGAAGGTAATAATCCGGCAATAATACTAATGATGGTACTTGTTGCTAACCCAAAGAACATATTTCCAATAGTAAGATTAATCAATTTTGCACCAAACTGGTCTAACAATACCTTGTTTAACAATAAACTGATGACAATTGCACTTACAACAGCTATAAATCCACTAAATAATCCCAGTAAGGCAGATTCAGAGAAGAAAATTCGTTTGATATCCTTTTTTCTGGCTCCGATTGCACGCAAAATTCCAATTTCTCTGGTTCGCTCTACAACACTAATATAGAGAACAACTAGGATCATGATTCCTGACACAATGAGAGATATTCCTGCAATACCTGCTAATAAGAGTGTAGCCATATCTAAATAGGTTGTCACTTGCTTCATAATTTTTGCCGTTTTCGAGCTAGAATAACCTAACTTTTCTACTTTAGCTTTTATTCCATTTACATTGTCTCGGTTATCAGCATATGCATTTATTTGACTTGGTTTTAACAACAATCCTTTGTCAGTGTACGCAGTTTCAAGGGTTGAATAGGGAGTATAGGCCATAATCATGCCTGGTGTATTATCTTTTTGATCAGTTATTCCTGACACGGTTAATTCTTTCTCAAGAATCATCGGTTTGTTTTGGTCATCAATTTCATTGACATAAAAGGTTACTTTTTTACCAATTAAGGTTTTATATGTTTTATCGCTCGTTAATGATTTTGCTTCTGCTTTTGTTAGGAGGATTTCATTTTCTTCGGGTAGTTTCCCAGCTGCCAGAAGTTCTGTATCAAAGGACTTGGTTATCGTTTGAAGTAACTGAATATCAGTCCTTTTATCTTGATATACTGCGCTGCTTTTTCTATTCACCAGCGAAACTTTCTCAACACTTTTTACATGGGATATCTTTTTTATTTTATCCATATCTCTTTGTTCTAAAGGTTTAGCTTCTGCTTGCATCTGTTCCCTGGGATTCCCATTATCCCCTTGTGCCGTTTTATTTGTAATATCAATCATTAACGGGTTCAAACTTGAATTTATTTCATCATTTATATATTTCGTAACCCCGCTCCCTAAGGATAGCATTAAGATGACACTTAAGATTCCGATAGATCCTCCTAAAGAAACAAGGATATTTCGGCTTGCTTTCAACCTCATATTTTTTAATGCTAGTTTAAAAGAGGCACCTAAACTAAGTGTTTTTGCTTTATTTTGTTTCTTTTCAGAGGTAGCTTGATATCGTTCTTTTAGATTAATATCGTCTTTAATTTTCCCATCCTCAATTTTTACGATTCTGCTTCCTTTGTCAGCCACTCTTTGCGAATGAGTTACGGTAATGATTAACATACCCTTTTTGGCAATGTTGTCTAATAATGTTAGGATTTGTTCACTTGTTTCTTGATCTAACGCCCCTGTTGGTTCATCTGCTAATATAATTTCTGGATCATTCGCTAAGGCACGGGCAATCGCAACTCGTTGTTTTTGACCACCTGAAAGCTGATTTGGTTTTTTGTTCATCTGATTTGCTAAGCCAACTTCTGTCAATATTTCCTCTGCTCGTTTATTCCGTTCCCTTTCACTTTTAGCCGTCATTTGCATAGCAATCGTTACATTCTCTAAAACAGATAAGTGCGGTATTAAATTAAAGCTTTGGAACACGAAACCAATTTTATTTTTTCGATAATCATCAATTTCTCTTTCCTTCATATCCTTTAAACTTTTACCTTGGACGATGATATCGCCTTCAAAATCAGAATCCATTCCGCCAATGATATTCATTAACGTTGATTTCCCGCAGCCAGATTCACCTAAAATAGAAACAAATTCACCCGTATCAAAGTTTAAGCTTACATCGTGTAAGACTTTTACCTTTTCTTTATCGTAAAGTTTATATGACTTTCTAATGTTTTTAAGTTCCAATAATTTCATACCGTTTCCCTCGAATCGTGTTTTATTTGGATTCATGCTTTAGCTTGGACCCTGCTTTCATTTGAAATTATAGCACTCTATTATGAACTTAAAATGAACAAATTAATGATCAAAATGATAATTAGCTGGTAGAACTGGTTATTCAATATCGATGCAATTTTTGTTTGAAAATTTTTATTCATTATAAAATCATAATTAGAAAATTTGAAAATAAACATAAAGAGGAGTGGTTTACGAAGGAGGTCGGTCAATGGTTAATCAGGGATTTCCCGGAATGGATGCAAATAAACAAATGCTTATTGCACCTGAATCGTTTGCAGCACCACCTGAATCACTAACGGAGCAGCTTTTCATTGAACGGTCTTTAACCGAGAATAGATTTTGGTTAAGAATTATGAAAGAACATTCCTATTTTTTAGGTGAAGGATTTAGTCGAAATGACAAGCATCTGATTCAGCAAACCGACCGTTTTTATCATTATTTTGAGGAACAGGAAAAACGAGCCTACCAAACGCCTAACAATGTTACAGCAATTCGTAAGTTAAATGAAGATTCGATTCAGTTGGTTTTAGGATTAAGGAATTTCAAACGTAATCTTCTCATCATGATCATCAATTGCAAAGTAACAGGGTTTAACTTTCCACTACTTGTCGATCATATCGCCAGGGAAGCGGAGTATTTTATGAGAACGTTGAAAAAATTCAATGAGGGAATATTGGATCCGATTCAAGATGCGATTATTAAGGAAAATGTTTTTTGGCTGCGGATTATGATGGAACATTCACGCTTTATTTCAGCATTATTGGATCAATCAGAACGAAATTTAGTTATAGCAGCGAGGAAGTTTGGCGATGATTTCGAGGTTCTTCTCAACCAGGCTAGGGACGTTGAATCAATGTTATACAAGAAAAGTCCTACATATCCAATCATAGGAAAGCTAAATAAAGATAGTGAAAACGCCACCCATGAACTTCGGAATTTCAAACAAGCTGGGTTAGATTTAATCAAAAGCTGCCAAATCAAGAATGTAATTGACCCATTATTGGCAGATCATGTAGTCCGAGAAGCGGATCATTTCCTTTATATGGTCCATGTTTTAGAAGAAAGGTTAAAGAAGAAGAAGCAGGAAGAACAGAAGTTGTAGTAACAAAAAAAGAGACTATCAGAGTCTCTTTTTTTAGGTCTGATATTTATTTCGTTTTACTAGCTAACTCTTTCAAGGCATCTGTAAGTTGATCGTTCAATGTATTTAAGGCATCTTTATCAAGTTCAGATGCTTCAGACCCGGCAATGGTAGGATCTAGGTATTTTTCAATTTTTTCATATAAATCTTTGTTATCCTTTTTGACATCTTCTTCAAATGAAGACCATTGATCTTCTAATTTCGGTCCAACTTCTTTTACTTTGGCTTGGTCACCACTGTCAATTGCTTTTGATAACTGACCGGTTGTGTCTAACATATTATTTACCCCATCAGAAACCTTGCTATCCGTTGAACTACAACCCGCTAATACTAAAACACTTACCAAACCGATTGCTAAAATCATTGATGTTAACTTTTTCATTATTAATTCCCACTTTCTGGATTTATTTTTTATTGTTAGCTGTTATCAGTTTTTTACTTTTATATCGTTTTGATAAAAGGATCATAACTGCAGCAAGAACAAGAATGAGTTGCGGAATGGTGCTTTCCCATGAAGAAGATAATGCGAAAAATTCTATACTTGGGATACTTTGAACATTAGTCGTTGGGATTAAACCGGCTAATTGCAAGCTGTGTATCCCCATACCTGTAAATTTTATACAGAGATAAAAGACGATGACACTTGATACCATAAAGAATGGTCGAAGTGGTAATTTTAATCCTACAAAAATCATTAAATAGGCTAAGATTCCTAGTATTACTGTACCAATTAGAAATCCAATTAACAGAGACTGAAGCTTAATTTGGTTCGCCATTCCAATGTAAAATAATACTGTTTCTGTCCCTTCTCGAAATACTGCTAGAAAGGCAAGAACACCTAACGATACAAGCTTTCCTGTAGTTAATGCGGTCTGGCTTTTCTCGCGAATATAGCGATTCCAATCGGCGATACTAGATTGGCTATGGAGCCAGTAGCTCATATACAATAACATTACGGCCGCAAATACACCTGTCCAGCCTGCAATAAGAGCATTGTTATTACCGAAGGCACCTGATGAAATCACAAATTTTACGATGAGAGCAAGAATTACACTTACAATTAAACCTGACAGGACCCCTGTCCAAACCCAACCTTTTCCCTTCGATTCACCAGATTTTTTAACAAATGATAAAAGTGCAATAACGACAAGCAAAGCTTCCAATCCTTCACGAATGAGAATCATCGCTGCATCCCAATAGGTATATTCAGATTTGTTAGCTAACGGGGTCAGGTATTTTACCATGTTATCAATAGTTTTATTAGCTTGCTTAAAGTTTGCTGGTTCGGTAGCAAGCATAGCTTGAATCGTGACTAAATCTCTTTCCGAATCACTATAGACAGAAGCAGATTGTGCGACCACAACCCCTTCCACACTCAACCAGCTATCACTGGCCTTCTTTATGCTGGCAAGAGCTTGCGTTTGATTTTTGTTACTCACATCCTCCTTGGTTTGCTGCAAAAGGAGAATAAAGTCATCTAAAGAAATATCTTCTTTCTTAAACCCAGCTTCTTTTGGGTAACCACCAATAGCAACTTTTTCATTAACTGCCTTTAATTCCTGCAAAGCCTGTAAAACCTGGTCAGGTTTCTTTAAGGTAAAGGCATATACAACTTTCCCCATATTCGATTCAATATCTCGGTATGCAGTTGCTGAATCGTTTTTAATTCCTTCTTCAATTTGTCGCCATGTTTTATTAAATTGATCATAGGCCTTCTGTGCTTCTGGAAGGTTACCCTTTGAAGCGAAGTCAATCGCTGTGTCAACGGATTCTTCAGCCCTTTTGATATCCTCACTAGAATTTCCATCTGCTAAAACAGGAATATGTACGCCAAACCCTATTATTAATAGAATGATAGATATTTTAAGTAGTATTTTTTTGCCCATAAAAATCCTCCTGGTATACAGCCCTCTTCGTAATTGATAATGAATCTCAATACCATCTACGCATTTATTATTTTAATTCCAATGATAATGATTGTCAATTACTTTAAAAAAATCTTGTTAGTAATTTTTTGAAAAATCGTTAAGACGACATAAAAACGTTAGTAATAGCTACCAACGTTTTTATATTACTATTAAATTTATCCTTTGATGAACAAAGGGTTATTAACGTAGAATTAAAACTTCCCCCCCTTATTAAGTAGTTAATGATTTTTGGATTTACAATGTTTAGGGTTTATAAATCATGGATTTACCTTGCATGACTTTCCTTTTTCCAGACCATTTTTTGCATGATCAACGCAACAACACCGATGATTACTACAAATAATAAGCTAACAAAAAATCCAAAACGAATATTTTTTTCTATCAAAGTTCCACTTATGGCTGCCAAAATTAATATTAGTCCGATAAAGCCTAAAATCTTCCCCCACATTTTTATTTTTAATATTCGAAATGCAGAAATAATAATGAAGAACCAGTTGAACAATATTAATATACCGGCTGCTGTGGTAATGTACTCATAAATTTTTCCCGGCAGGAGCAGTGCTGTGACAATTGATGCAAGCAGTCCGATCGTTGCGAGACCTAGGGAAGGTAACGGAAGTTTCTTCCATCTTTTAATCCTTTTTGAAAAAAAGGCTGGAGCATCGCCATCTTCTGCTAACGTTACCAACAGAGTGGTTACTCCAAATAAGGAAGCCGTCATCGTTGAAAAACCAGCAATAATAATGGCCCCATTAAATACATGAGGGAACATGCGAAGATTGTATTGATCAAGTGCTGTTACAAATGGGCTTTCTTTT
Source organism: Bacillus sp. 1NLA3E (assembly GCF_000242895.2). Taxonomy (NCBI): domain Bacteria; kingdom Bacillati; phylum Bacillota; class Bacilli; order Caryophanales; family Bacillaceae; genus Bacillus; species Bacillus sp. 1NLA3E. The sequence goes on along the minus strand of NC_021171.1, from coordinate 1,636,502 downwards.
TCATTAAACGCCCCATGTTTAGCCATAGCTACGGCAAGTCCAAGGGATATAACATAAGTTACAACGAGTAAAATCAACATCACCAATCCGGCCTTTGGAGCATCTTCTTTCTTTTTAAGTCTTGTGGCCAAAAGTCCGATTACTTCTATCCCTCCATAAGCGTAAAAAGCATAGATTAAAGAGGCCCAAAAACCTTTTAATCCCTCTGAAAAAAAGTCCTTTGCCGAATTTGGTATTCCAGGATGTTTAGCGTCCCCATGGATCCACCCCATAAGAGCAGCTATTGCAAGAATAATAAACATAACAATTGCAGCCGTTTTAATAATAGCTAGTAAATTTTCTATTCTATCAAAACCATTACTTCCAGTTAATACAACAATGATCGCTAGAATGGCATACCCTGCTGCAAAAACCCATAGCGGAACATTTGGGAACCAAAATCTCGACAAGATGGACAAGGCCGTTAATTGGCTACCCATAATAAGAATGTTAGAACCCCAATAATTCCAGCCACAACTAAAGCCTGCCCACCGTCCATAGGCTTTTTTTGCATAGTAACAGAAGGATCCTTCTTGTGGGTCCTCTGCCGTCATTTTTGCTAATAAATTGTATACCACATAGGTTCCCAACGCTGCTAAGATAAAGGAAAAAACAATAGAGGGACCTGTAATGATAATTCCAATTGTCGATCCAAGGAAAAAGCCAGTGCCTATCGTACAGCCAACACCTATTAATGACAATTGCCACCATGTTAAGTTACCTTTTTCATTTACCTTGCTATGACATGATTTTTTATTAGGAATAAAAAAATCCATAGCAAACCCTCCTCATCCCCCTAAAATTTTATTCTTGTTAATAACTACTGTTTAAATAATGAATTTACTCTTCTGAATCTGATTCTTTCTTCATTCCTGTTAAGGATCGATACATTTGAGTGTACATACTGCCCTGTACAATATTCTCAAGGAAAAATTCACCAATTATTTTTTTGTATTCTTCATCGTCAAACATTTTTCTATTCTGCAATTCCATTTCAGCTAATCCATCGTAAGTTGAAAGAAGAGCATAGGAATGGTCATGACCAGATATGGGTGTCAATATCTCAACCTCATGTTCAAAGGTTTCATTTCGGTAGGATTTTAGCTTGCGTAAATTTTTTAATGCTTCCTCGAATTTATCCTGTTTTATTTCAAAAGTTTGATAAACAAAAACGGGCATTTCTAAACCTCCTAGATATTAGTCAACGGTATAGTTATAATTCACTTTGAACCTGCAGTATATTCATTTGAAAATTTACATGCTTCTTCAAATAATGGGCAAAAATAGACCAAGGGTATCTTTGTTTAAGGCTGTTTTCGTAAACTTTGTTGCTGAAAACAGCCTTGTTTAAAGGCGCTTAATACGTTTGGGAGGAAGGATTAGAATTGAAGGAAATGACAATTTTTATTAAAGAAGCTACAAGTGAGCAACCTGTTCAAACCTTAGAAACTATCCTCATGAAAATGGATGGAATCGAAAGAGCTTTGGTGGATATAGAGGATGGCGAGGTAAAGATTACATACAACGAAAACCAATTATCCCAGGAACAAATCTTTCTAAGGATTAAGCAGTCCGGAATGCATCCGTCTGATGGAGGACAGTAGTTAAGGTTTTCCTTTTAAAAAAGAAACTTATCAATTTGAAAACACTTAAAGTCTAAAATTTTCTAAAAAAGGTGAGAACCTATGGTCTCACCTCAGACTGTCGAGAAACTCTCGACAGTCTATTATTTCGTTTAATAACTTTAGTGATTAACCGCGTTAATTCGCTATTAATAATTAACAATTAATAATTATTAATAAAATAGGCTGTTCAATAGGTCTGTTGATTTCCGTTCCAGACGCTTCGCTTTCCGCGGGGCGGGCGGTGAGCCTCCTCGTCGCTAACGCTCCTGCGGGATCTCACCTGTCCCGCTGCTCCCGCAGGAGTCTTCGCGCCTTCCACTCCAATCAACAGAGCGGTTCCAATAACAGACCTTCCACTCAACTAATATATAATAAAAATAAGTGGTGAAATCAATGTTTAAGCCAAAAGAGTCTTGCCAAAGTGAATATGAATTTGTGTCTATCGATATATTAGTTCCAGACGATCACCTTCTTCGCTTGATTAACGAATATATCGATTTTTCGTTTCTTCTTGATAAGGCCCGTCCTTATTATAGCGATGATAACGGACGCCCTACTGATCCCTTGTTCTTTTTAAAATGATGTCTTTGGTTATCTTTATGGCATTCGTTCGAACGTCAATTGGAAAGGGAAATAAGAACAAACGTCGCCTACCTCTGGTTTTTGGGTTTAAAATTCAAGGACCCAGTTCCGCATCACTCTACGATTAGTTGGAATCGTCAACACCGTTTTAAGGATACAAATATTTTTCAGGAGCTTTTTAATGAGATTGTTCTTACAGCGATAAATCATAAGATGGTTGGCGGACGTGTTTTATTCACAGATTCTACACACTTATAGGCAAACGCAAATAAACATAAGTTTACTAAACAAGAAGTGGAAGTGGGTACTCGGGAATATTTTGATGACTTAAACAAGGCAATAGAAGAGGTTAGACTCAAACACGGAAGAAAAGGAAAAAGTTGTAACACGACATATTTGGGAGCAACACAAGGAAAAGGTAAGGTTAAAATCGCTTATCTAAATCAGGAAAAATGCTTTATAAATTTAGAAAAGAAAAAATTGAGCGAACCTTCGCAGACTAAAAAAGAGCTGCATGGGCTTCGCTACTGCCGGTTACGGGGATTGAAGAATGTAAGTTAACAGGCTCTCCTTACTGCAGCCTGCCAAAAAATAAAAAAAATTGCAACACACTTATCCAGGTTGGATAAGGTGTGTTGCAATTCTTTAGGTTGATTTGCCCCTTGTTGATTGGAGCGGAAGGTGCGAAGACTCCTGCGGGAGCAGCGGGACAGGTGAGACCCCGCAGGAGCATTAGCGACGAGGAGGCTCACCGCCCGCCCCGCGGAAAGCGAAGCACCTGGAGTGGAAATCAACAGGTCCCTTAGCATAGACAATCTCATATTAAAAATCTGCATTTAATGTTCTGACAAAATGAAAAATTGCCGGGAAAATAACCTTTTTCGACAATCTGAGGTGAGAACCTATGGTCTCACCTTATTATTTAATTTTAGCTAGATTATGTTGATCACATACTTTTCATTACAATTTGTTTGTCAATCCAAGATTGCATACGGATAAATATTAAGAAAATGATTGTGCTCATAATCAACCCTTTCATAATATTAAAAGGAAGAATTGCAGTAACAATAAGTTGACGCATTTCAGTTGTTGACATGGCCGGTGAGTTTAAAAAGAATGTATAGGCAGGTAGAAAGACAAAATAATTTAATACACTCATAAAAATCCCCATTGAGAGTGATCCCACAATCAAAGCAAATGTCATGCCTTTACGCGATTTTAATTTTTTATATAGATAATAAGTTGGTAGAATAAACAGAATCCCTGCAATAAAGTTAGCAATCTGCCCGACTGGTACACCCGTTGCACTTCCTACCGTAAAATAATTTAGGAAATTTTTTATAAATTCAACTAAAACACCCGCCAATGGGCCAAAAATCAATGCTGCAATCAGAGCTGGTATATCGCTAAAATCAACCAACAGAAAATTAGGAAACGGCGGCATTGGGAAATTTAGCAGCATCATGATATACGAAATACTACTCAGCATTCCAATTGATACAATAGCTTTTACTTTTAATTTTTTCATTTTTTCTCTCTCCTTTTGTAATCTATCCACTTCAAGAAGAAAGATCCAGCACTGTAAGACGCTACCCCTAAAAACAGAAAACCCTCAAGTTTTTATACTTGAGGGAGAGTTAATAAGGCACGCTTAATAACCGTTCAATTATTTAACATTGTTGAACGAATGCAGAACCTTCATCTTCTCCCATCCAGACTATACTGTCGGCTTTGGAATCACACCAAATCCTGCTCAAAAAAGAGCTCGCGGGCTTAGAAAAAAAATTCAATACCGCCGATTGGGAATTTCACCCTACCCCGAAGATGAATCGAATATTAAGATTTGAATTCTATTATACTTGAAAGAAGTGGAGTTGGGAAGATCCAGGTCTACTGGCACGCTTTGGTTTTTCTTATTCCACGAATTTGTCCTCAGAATATTCACAAACAATGGGACTACATTTGTAAGATTTTCTTTCAGGTTAATAATATTCCACTCCAAAAGTATGTAAGAATTTCTGACACGTTTAATGACAATGAGTTCAAAGTACTCTAAGCTGAACCTAATACATCTTTATTTAGGATTGAGGGGAGGCCATATGATATTAAGGGTTCTACAGTTTTTCATCATTTTGGGGTTTCTCCTGTTAGGCTATGGTACCGTGATTCTCTTTCATATTCCTTTACCTGGTAGTGTTGTTGGCATGATATTGCTGTTTATTTTCCTCCAAACAGGAATAATCAAATTAGCATGGATTGAGAAAGCTACTTCCTTTCAGTTAAAACATCTAACCTTACTATTTATACCACCGATTGCCAGTCTCTTTCTGTCTTCAAGTTTTCTTAAAATATTACAATGGCCTGTCTTAGTAATTATTATTGTGAGTAGTATATGCTGTTTGCTAGGCACAGCCCTCCCAGTTGAATGGTATGAAAAAATAATAAGGAGGAATGTAAAATGACCCTCTTAATCATAAATGTTATATTCTGTATCACCCTCACCATAAGTTGTTACTTTTTAAGTTTAAAACTCTATCGTAAATATAAAAAAGGCTGGCTAAATCCTTTATACACTGCATCTATTCTACTTGTTTTTTTGTTGTTTATTTTCCATATCCATGAAGCGACCTACCGGCAGGTTAACCACATCTTTAATCAACTATTACAGCTTGCTGTTGTTTCGTTAGCTGTCCCGCTATATAAACAATGGTCTTTCTTAAAGAAAAACTATAAAAAAATCCTTGCTGGCGTGATTTGTGGGACGTCCTTGGGAATGATCTCGGTATTAGGAATGGCCCAAATTTTTCATTTGAAACATCAGCTGTTGGCTTCACTGATTCCTAGGTCGGTAACCCTACCAATTGCTTTAACCATTTCCAGTGACCTTGGAGGGATTACGTCGACAACTATCTTTTTTGTAATTATTTCAGCTTTAATATCACTGATCATCGGGCCAAAATTATTAAATCAATTGGGTATAAAAAGCAAATCTGCAAAAGGTTTAGCAATGGGTACCTCAGCGCAAATGCTCGGGGCAAATCGTTCGCTCTTATGGGGAGAAGAAGAAGGGGCAATGGGAAATATCGCGATGACCACATCTGCCTTGTTTCTTTCAATGGTGGTGCCAATCATTCCATATATTTTTTAAACAAAAACCCGTTATCCTCATTTAAAAAAAGTACCGATTTTATCTTTCTATTTTCCCTCGTAAAGACCAAATTCAAGAGCCTTTCCACTGGAAAGGCTCTATCCTCACTACATCTATTATTAATCTTTTCTTACTAAGCAGATACATGTTGCTGATGATTGTTCTTTGTATGAGTGGCTTTTCTACTTAACCTTTCATACAAGATTGGTATGACCAGAAGGCAGATAAGCGTGGAACTGATCATACCACCTACTACGACAACACCTAGTGTTTTTGAAACAATCGTGTTCCCACTATTTGAGAACACTAACGGTAGCAAGGTTAAAATGGTGGTTCCTGCTGTCATTAACACGGGTCTGACCCTTGTCGCGGTTCCAAGTACAATCGCCTGTATTGTTTCCATTCCATCAGCAAGATTCCGTTCAATTTTATCGACGAGCACAATTCCGTTGGTGACAACTATTCCAGTGAGCATTAACATTCCGATCAAGGCTGCAAGATTCCATTCCATTCCAAAAATGGTCATACTCCATACCGACCCGATCAACGCCATTGGGATGCAAACCAATACTGCAGCAGGTGCCTGCCAACCGCGAAATACTGCACTAACGATCATAAGGACAAGGGCAAGAGACAAAGCTAAAGCAAGAATCATCTCCATCACCATTTGTTTTACCTGCTGGGAGATCCCTCCGATTGAATACTCGATACCTGAAGGAAGATTCAAAGTTTTCATTGTATCTTTAACTTGTTTCGATACCTTCCCGATATCTCTTGTGACTATATTAGCTGTGATAGCAGCAAATGGTCGACCATCTCGCTCACTTATTACCGTTTGGTTACTTGTCTCTAATGAAGTAATTTCTGCTAACGACACTTTTGAACCATCCTTGATGGTAAACATTTCATGTCCGATTTTTGATAGAATGGTTTTTTCAGGATCAGGATCCCCAGCCAATACAAGGCTTTCCTCTTTATCCATACGAAGATCAATTGGAGTTATGGAGTCACCAGAGGAAACATCCATTCTTACGTCTTGAGGTAAATAGCTGTTAATTCGATTGAGTACTTCATCGACATTAAGACCCAAGCTTTGAATTTTCTCCTGATTAAGTGAAAGATAATGTTTCATTGATGCATCGGCATCATTCGCCGATCCTTCCACACTTAAATTAGGAATCATCTGAAGTTTACTTCTTACCATAATCGCAGTTTTTTCAAGTTCATGGTGGTCTCCCCCTGTTAAAATTACCTTTAATCGAGAATCGTCCCCAGAAATATTTTGATTGATAACCGTATATACTGCGGCTGTTGATAAAGTCGCGAGTTTCTTTCTAAGTTGCTTCACGAATAAATCTGTATCGGTTTGATCCTTAATACCAACCGAAATATTGGCGACATTTTGTTTTTGCATCCAGCCACCTCCTTCATCAAAGACATCATCAAACATGGGTGTAAATACCGAACCAAGAGTTGAAGAGAATTTTTCCACTTTTGGGTTATCCTTTAAAAGGGTTTCAATATTTTTCACTTCAGCATCCACATCAGAAAGCTGCGATTTCTCAGGAAGTTCGACCTGGATAGCTACGCCTTTTGAATATCCATTTGGAAAAAAGTTCACCGGTAAAAACAGGGCTTTTACAATCGTAATAGCAAATAGTGCCGCTGTAAGTGCAACAATTATTTTTTTCTTCAAAAATACCTTTTTAAGTATTTCCTGTGCTTTAGTCTCAACTTCAATCGACTTTGTAACAGGTTGTTTCCTCCAAAGTAAAAAAGCTAATGCTGGTACAACGATAATAGAAACAGCAAGTGATGTCCCAAGCGCGATCACAACGGACCAGGCAAATCCGGAAAAAGCAGAGCTAATCAATCCTCCAATTATTGAAATAGGAAGAAACACAGAAACGGTGGTTGCAGTGGAGGCAACAATCGCTGGAATCATTTCTACTACCCCCTCAGCCAAATGCCTCATTGAAACATGGCCGTTGAATTCTTTCATTTGTTTTTTGTACATATTATCGATGACCACAATTGAATCATCGACCACCCGCCCCATCGCCACAATTAATCCAGAAATGGTCAAGATATTTAAACTGACATCCATTGCCTTTAGAATCGCTGTTGCGGAAAGAAGACAGATCGGTAAGGAAATGGCAATGATCATTGTTGAACGAATATTCCTGAAAAACAAAAACACACAAATCACCGAGAACACAATCCCCATTAATCCTTCTATTATTAAACCTTTTAAAGCAGAATTTATTTCATTGCCCTGGTCCAATAACACAGAAAGCTGGACAGCCTCTGAATTGATTTCTGGTATTTCTTTGATCCTTTCGTTTATTCGTTCAGTCACATCCGTAATGTTTGATGAAGGAGTTTTTAAAATATCTACAAGAACACTTGGTTGTCCTCCTGTTCTGGAAATGGTTTGTAGGTCAATGATACTATTGTCAATTTTCGCAACTTCTTGTAAATCTACAGTATTCGTGCCCTTAATCGGAATTTTTACGTTTTTAAGATCATTACTATTAATGGACCAATCTGTAACACGGATTGGCATTGATATTTGTCCTTCAGGTCCTCCTTTTTCATTGATTGTTCCCTGAGGCCAATTCGGATGGATGGATGATAGTGCAGTTTGAATATCTTTCACAGTTAAACCATATTTTTTGAGGGCACCAGCACTTAGAGTCAACAGGTATCCATCTTTCCCTGTCCCGGTCACACGTACTTCCCTTACCCCTGGAACATCCTTAATTTCATTTACTACTTTTTCTTGAATGGATGTACGCAGCTGATTTTCATTAAGGTTCTTAGAAGAGCTTGTCAAACTTAATCGCATGACCGGAAAAGAGTTGGTACTAATACGAGTGATCTGTGGAGTTTTCACACCGTCAGGCCATTTAATTTTTTCAACAGCTGCCTTAACTTCATTCTCAGCCTTCTCCATATCAGTTTTGCCAGGAAAGTAAAGGCTCGACATTAAACCGCCATCAAAAGAGTTTGCCTCAATATAGCTCAGCTTATCAACAGTTCCAACAGCTTCCTCCACTTTAGCCGTAATGAGTTTCTTAACCTGATCAGCCTGATAATTATTCGCCTGTATAGTTACCATGAGGGCAGTATTGTTAATAGGCGGAAGGTAATCCCTCTGCATCTGAAATGCAGACATGGTACCCCAGGCTAAAATGAGAACAACAAATGACAGGATCAAAACCGAACGTTTCATTGTTCCTTCAATCAATCGAATCATACTTGAGAACCTTCCTTTACAATTAATTTGATTTCGTATGCAAAAAAAAAGGGTGGCCCAAAGTGTCAGGCCAGGCCCATAAGCTAAAAATATTGTAAAAACTTTTCATATAAACAATTTTTTCAGATTTGACATCTTTCTATTGAATTTCCTTTTTCATAGGCTGTTTTCGTAAACTCTGTTGCTTTTTACCAAAAGAAAAAGTGTGGTTGATTTCCGCTCCAGGATGCTCGCTTTCCGCGGGGCGGGCGGTGAGCCTCCTCGGCGCTTAGGCGCCTGTGGGGTCTCACCTGTCCCGCTGCTCCCGCAGGAGTCTCGCACCTTCCGCTCCAATCAACTTCTTTATCAACGGTTTTTTTTTCACAAAACCTATTAAAAAAACCATAATCTATTGGAAAAGAGCCTTTCATTATTTAGTTGGATTTCTTTGTTTCACCTGGAAAAGGTTTATTTCCTTTTGTTGCTCTCCAGAGTATCTTGTTTAATTTTTCAGAGTCAGCATGATCAACACCTGAGAAATCCAGTTTTTCAGATTCTTGGGCCATCGGTGCATTTTGACCATTTTTAAGATCAAGTGGGTATGTTGGTTCTTCTACCTTAAATGGTGCCAAATTAGGTTTATGAGTGAAAGAATTGATCATCGGAACAGCAGAAGCATCAAATTGTGTCATTGGTTTCATTCCAAGGATCATTTCCATGGTACGAAGCATTGACGTTGTATCATATTGTGAGCTGTCCACCTTTCCCGTTTGTGTGTAAGGGCTGATAACAAGCGATGTTGTCCGGTGAGCATCAACTGAATCCCATCCATTCTGGGCATCATCTTCCGTAACAAAAATAGCTGTATCTTTCCAATAAGGAGAGGAACTTACCATATCAACAAGTTTTCCGAGTGCATAATCGTTTTGTGCCACCATAGCTTGAGGGGTTAGTTCTCCCGGTTTTGTTCCAAGCGTATGATCATTAGACAGGCGAACGATTTGCAGCTGTGGAAGATTTCCATTCGCTTCGTACTGCTTATATTCTTCTGCCCACCTATCAAAGCGGGTGAGGTCAGAAATTTTGAGATTATAGGAAGGGTAGTCCGGGTCAAAATTATTTCCCATGCCAGCTTCAGCTGCAACATATTTTCCTGAATTTTTATCATAATTGACGAATTCGCCATAGCTTCTGAAGGATACTCCTGAGCGAATGGCATTTGACCATAAGAATCCTGCTTTTGGATAGGCAGCTTCATTTCCTCCTTCGAAGTCATAACTACGGTTACGACCAGAGTAGTTTGCAAACCAGTTTTTCTCTACATAGTCGTTAGCCTGAGCGGCTGTTGACCAGTTATGCCCCTGCGCACTAATTTCAGCGTTCGCATAAAAGTTATCCAATAACACGAATTGATCGGCCAGCTTATGAATATTCGGAGTAATATCTTTACCAAAGATCGTCAAGTTCGGATCGCCATTTCCTTTTTCCATATCTCCAAATACCTGATCATACGTACGATTTTCCTTGATAACATAAATAACATGCTTGATTGGTGATTCTTCCCCTTCAAGCCTTGGAATTGGAAATTTTTCACTTGCACTGAACCCAGTTGGTTTATAGACTTCATTATTCTTATCTACTTTTTTCGTATATTCTTTCAATTGCTTTTCATCAGGAACATCGATAAAGGAGAGTGTCCCTTTGATCATATTCCCGATGTACTGGCCTTCCCGGTTTGAACCAGCTCCAAGGCCCTTCCCATTAAGGACCATCAGTTTGTCATCATTTAAATAGATACCACTTGGATACCAAGCCGTAGGAATTAATCCCTTTACTTCCCCTTTCGGCAAGTCGATAACAGCCACATCGTTATTTCCTCCATTAGCAACGTACAACGTTTTTCCATCAGAGCCTAACGAAAGGGCATTTGGCTGACTTCCAGCAGGTGCATTTTCATATGGGCTTAATGAAATGGATTTAATTTCTCTATTGAGCTTTGTATCTACAACGGAAACCGAGTCACTGTCGGAATTAGATACATAGACCGTACCGGTTGCAGGATCTTCGATTATTGCGTTTGGGTGCAGGCCTACAGAAATTGTGCTTTTAATTGCAAAAGTTTCCGTATCCATGACACTGATGCTACTTTCCCCCCAGTTGCTGATATAAAGAGATTTTCCATCATTGCTCAAGACGGCTGCGTATGGATTTTTTCCAACCGCTACTGTTTTTGAAATTTGTTTGGTAGCAAGGTCTATTTTTGAAACAGAGTGATTTAAATTATTAGCAATAAAAAGGGCTTTACCATCCTTTGATACAGAAACTCCAGCTGGATAAAAATTCGTTTTACTTGCATCTGTAAGAGGAATTGGGGATTGTTCAGCTAGCTTTCCATTTTCAAACCCGTAAACGCGGATTTTGTTGTTTCCCCCAGCTGATGCATAAACTGTTTTTCCATCCTGACTGAAAGCAACCCCAAAATAAAGTGCTTCTGGAGATTTGTAAGGAATAGTCTGTACAACCTGTTGGCTTTCTACATCAACTACTTGAAGAGATTGCTCACCTTGACCATCATTGGAAACAATAAGATAACGGTGATCAGGACTTAACGCACCACCCATTGGAAAATCGCCAAGGGTTACTTGTTTACCAGAAGGAGTTACCGTCCATCCATGTGGGGTTATAGCCGTTCCATCTTCTTTAGGGCCGACTAAATTCGTGTAAGCCGCATAACCGGAAGTTGATCCTAGAAGAACAGTAGCGAGCGATAGAGCCAGAAACCTATTTCGTTTCATTAAGACATCTCCTCATTCATATGGTTTGATTTCTATACCAATGTTACTCCAGCTATGTAAACTGGCAGTTAAGCGGAATTAAATTAATATAAAGAATTATGAGAAAATAGGAGGATTGATTTTTGAATTTAGGAATATATGCTCAGTTTTTTAAATTTCCACGCACACGCGACAGTTAGTTAATTTAAAAAGGCTATAGAACCTAACACCTCATTTTAACCAAAATAAAACTCCAGTAATTTTTAGATTACCGGAGCCTAGAAGGGGCTTTTTTGAAAGAACACCGTTGATAATGAAGTTGATTGGAGCGGAAGGTGCGAGACTCCTGCGGGAGCAGCGGGACAGGTGAGACCCCGGAGGAGCTTTAGCGACGAGGAGGCTCACCGCCCGCCCCGCGGAAAGCGAGCATCCTGAAGCGGAAATCAACCACAATTTTCTTTTGGTAAATAGCAACAAAGTTTACGAAAACAGCCTTTGGTATCATGAGATCATTGAAGAAAATGGTGAACAATTCCTCCAACAAACATTATTTATTTTGAAAGCTAATAAACTGACCTAAAAAGTGTTCGCAAACTTTTCCGGAATCCAATCTAGCGGCAACGTATGGTGGCTGAACTCCCCTTGCCCCCTCCAGCGGCAGCCCCAGCCAGAAAATCCGGCTGTCGATCATGATAAATGGAAAGGGAACACTATCCTCCACCCATTCATTTAGTTGTAGTCCCACCCATTTCTGCTTCGAAATGATGGTTAATTTCACAAGTTTATCTCTATTAATCAGCTTCGCCTTCCATTCTTCAGATAAAACCGTTTGCTCTGGTAGGGAAATGACAATCGTTGAACGGGCGGTTTCTATATCCCGAAAAACTTGCTCTAATTTGCGGGCATGAATCCACTGTAAGCTTCGGTGCTGGTTTTGAATCCATGATCCAATTTTTTTGGTGGTAATCCGCTGGTTGTGCCCTACTTGATGATCGACAAGCTGGCTTAGCGTTTTACCCCGGTAAACATGTTGCTTAATAAAATCGCAATTGCTGACGTGTAGAAACTTGCCCTTTGTTCGTGTAATCGCCACGTTAATCAACCGCTCACTTTCCTTACCCGTCAACAACATGCCTGGACGATTCTGTGGTCCACTATCCACCGTATCAAAAATCATGACATCCCGTTCGCTTCCTTGGAACCTGTGTACAGTTGCGGCAATAATATCAGCTTCATGTCGCTCCTGTTCATATAAGTCTTCCAACAACAACTCCATCAAATTTGCCTGGGCACGGTAAGGTGTCACATACCCAATCGATTTAGCACCACCAAGGTACGCTTCATGAACCAATTGAAATGATAACAGCAACTGCCATAAATTGAACCGCGAATTCGAAACTCGATCGCTAATACAATGTAAGCCGGTAAAACTCGTATCCAAAAGTACGGCTGCCCGTTCAGGGAACGGACTTTGCCCAACAATCCTATTTCTACTTTTAAGAACACTTTCGTGATCACCAACCAGCGAGTGGTAAATATACTGGTTCGTGAATGCTGAAATGTCAGGATGCATTCTCCGCTGTTCTTTTAATAAGAAGAGATGTGGATGAAGCTTGTAGTCGTTCAGCCAATCAACTACTCCTGCCCTATGGAAGACATCCTCTTTCAGCCATTTTGCAACAAGCGGATCCCTGCTTGAAGCGATGGGCGGTAATTGTTTGAAATCCCCGCAAATAATAACTCTTTTTCCTAGTGTTGCTGCAAAAGCTGCCTGAGGAACATAGGCCATACTGGCTTCATCAAGAATAACCACGTCAAAGTCATTTTCGTATACTACGCTATCACTTGCTGCTTTTGCAAGAGTCGTACCCACGATTAACGCTTCTTTTAAGAACTGAATTTCTCGTTGCCGGATTTTTTCCAGCACTCTAGCTATCTTTGTTTCAAGTTCCAATAAAGCATTTGAATCTCGCTTACTAAAAGAAAGGGACAAATCTTGTTTTAAATGACGTCTTTCTTCGAATAGTTTTTCTTTGTCTTCTGCTAGTTTCGGGTCCTGCTTTTCAATCAGTTGGTTTGTGGTAATTCCGTTGTGAGCAGCAAGAGTTTCACCTGTATTGGTTCCATAGCGAAGCAGCTCTCCCTCACAAAATCGGTCTTTCTTTTTAACAAAAGTTGAAATTTCGCCCAGCAAGACATCAACGGCCTGATTGCTATGCGACAGAATCAACACCCGCTTCTTTTGAAAATATTTATTAGCGGCTACTCGTGCAAGTGTATACGTTTTACCTGTACCAGGTGGTCCCCAAACGAAGGTGACCGGGTTGTATTTTGACCTCAGGACTAGTTCATGGACATTGCTCTTAATTTTTTCAACGGGATGCTTCGCTTCCATTGAAGGATTCATCAATTTATTTACTCTTAATCGCTTCCGTTTATTTTTTTTAATCCCATCAAACCGCTCAATCAACTGTTCCAGCAGCTCCCATGGGTCATGCAATAAAAACGCCTCTGGGATGAGTTCTCCAAAGGTTTGCTCAAGTGCCAGAATGACCCCTTTTCCCTCGGCGGAAAGCACTCGTCCACTACTTTTCAAACCTCCCCATTCCAGTCTTATCGTTGAGCCAACTGGAATCCTTAGTGGCATGGCTGTATCAAAATAATAGCTAAACGGACCGTCGCTAGATAATAGCCTACCATTCATTACGATAAACCTGTTTCCGCCATACTTTTTCAAATGAACGATTTCATTTTGCAGTGCTTGCTGCCATTCGTTTATATACGTTTTCGTAGTTGTCATTTTTTCTTCCTTTTCTTTCAAATTAATCAAAAAGAACCTACTTTTTTTAAGAAAGTAGGCCGTGTATTTGAATCGAGAGTGAAGTAAAGGTCCTTACCTCGTTTCCACCAAGTAAAAAATAAGCGAGTGGTTATTTTTTTCCTATTCATCTTAAAATCAGCATGTCCAAGTAAGAGGATTAATAAAATAGATAAAGTAATATTTAGGTGACTTTGTAATAAAATCACCATGTTTACTAGTCTCCATTTTTCAGTATTTATTTAAAAGACATATTCAATTAATTCTAGCATACTGTTTCGTTACATGTATAATTCAAAAAAAAGTCGTCTTGTCTGGTATTTCGGGTATAATTAACCATATTCTGATTTTGCATATGATATTTCTTGAGAAGAAAAGGAATCCTATATATTGTCGAATAATAAAATAAAAAACGAGGTTAATTTATGAGTAAAAATGGATTTGAAGATTACAATTTAAGTGATGAAATCAATAGAGCATTGACATTGTTAAAGTATGAAACACCCACAGAGGTGCAGTGTGAGGTCTTACCATTAGCAATGCAAAAGCAGGATCTTGTCGTAAAATCACAAACAGGCAGTGGTAAGACTGCATCCTTTGGTATCCCGATTTGCGAGATGATTGAATGGGACGAAAAAAAGCCACAGGCATTAATTCTTACTCCTACTAGAGAGCTTGCCGCGCAAGTTCGCGAAGATATCACCAATATCGGAAGGTTTAAACGGATTAAAGCCATTGCCGTTTATGGAAAAGAACCCTTCTCTAAACAAAAAGAAGAATTAAAACAAAAAACTCATGTCGTAGTTGGAACCCCAGGAAGGGTTATGGACCACATCGAAAGAGAAACCCTACATTTAGACCAAGTAAAGTATCTTATTATAGATGAAGCAGATGAAATGCTAAATATGGGGTTTATCGACGAAGTTGAAGCGATCATCAAAGAGCTTCCTGCAAACAGAGTAACGATGGTCTTCTCTGCTACATTACCTACTGATGTTGAAAATCTCTGCCATGAATATATGGAAAATCCGATTCATATCGAGATTGCCGCTTCAGGGGTTACCACGGATACTATTGAGCATAGCTTAATCGAAGTGAAAGAAGAAGAAAAAATCACCCTTCTTAAAGATGTAACTGTTGTAGAAAACCCGGACAGCTGTCTTATTTTTTGCCGAACAAAAGAGCATGTCGATTCAGTGTATACCGCATTGGAAGCAGCCAATTATTCTTGTGAGAGACTCCATGGCGGATTAGACCAGGAAGATCGGTTTGCTGTTATGGATGGTTTCAAAATGGGGAATTTTCGTTATTTAGTGGCCACTGATGTAGCTGCACGAGGAATTGATATTGATAATGTGACACTTGTTATTAACTATGACGTCCCTATGGAAAAAGAGGGATATGTGCACCGAACAGGACGTACTGGGCGTGCTGGAAATAAAGGTAAAGCAATAACTTTTGCGACCCCTTATGAAGGGAAATTTGTTAGAGGAATTGAAAGATACATTGGCTTTGAGATAGAGAAAGCGGAAGCTCCTGGATCAGAGGAAGTCGCTGCAGGTAAAAGAGCATTCGAAGAAAAACTAAGCGGCCGCCGTGTAGTAAGAAATAATAAAACAGCTCGAATAAACAAAGATATCATGAAACTCCATTTCAACGGTGGAAAAAACAAAAAGATTCGAGCGGTAGATTTTGTGGGAACGATTGCTAAAATTCCAGGAGTCACAGCAGATGATATCGGCATCATCACCATCCAAGATAATTTGTCTTATGTCGATATTCTTAATGGTAAGGGCTCACAAGTACTTCAAGCTTTAGAGAATACCACCATCAAAGGAAAGAAGCTGAAAGTCAGCAAGGCACTAAAATAACCTGAAGATTATCGTAAGAAATGAAAACAACAAGAAAAACCTTCCCCAGAATTTTATTTTTGGAGAAGGTTTTTTCATTATTGCATTTGGATTGACCGCTTGGACCTCTGTTCCCTCTTCGGTCTGTATAAAATTACTTCAAGGTTAATGAACTGGTTTATTTTTAAAAAAATCAAGTTAACATGAAGTTTAGTAAAATTAATACAACGGATGAAATCACGATAAAAATAACCGAAAACGGATAGTTTTTTCTGGCGACCATGTAAGACGATGTGCCTTGCAAAAGGCCGCTCATCGTAATCGTTGCTCCGCTAAAAGCACTTGCGAGCATCCCTGAAGCAAACCCCACCAACAAAGCACTTGCAAATATAATCGGATTGATCCCAAGTGCTCCCGGATGAATGATTTGACTCGTAAAAATCATCGCCACAAATTGGTGGACTCCAAGGATAGATAAAATAAGGACGAGTAAAATTGCAACTGGAATATAAAGAAACACGAATGAGCTTGTTCCAATCCCCGGTAACATATGTGTTAATGATTTATTCAATCCTGTTAGCTCAAATGTATGGACTAATAAACCCGCACTAATAATGACCGAAAACTGTCCAAAAAAATTAGGAGTTTTTTTGAAAACTTGTAATCGGCATGTATCCCACCATTCAGGCACTTTTTTAATCACTAAACTCCATAAAAACGTAAAAGGGAGAACGCTCATTACAATCGTTTCCATCATCCCTATCGAGAAAAACCGCTCTGACAAAAGTAAAAAAATGAAGTACAGGAAAAACGGGATAAATATAGCTCCTAATAACACGTAATCATGTTTTTGCATAATCACTTTTTCAATTTGAATATTTTGTGATATTTGTAATCGGCTTCGCTTAGATAACTGATATGACAAAAACAGACCAACAACTATAATAATTAGATTGATAGACAGCAGGGAGATCCATTTCGTCCCTGTAATATCGATCGCCAGGGCGACGGCTGCTCCAATGGGCGAACACATCATGGCTAATCCGAAAGCTCGAAGTGATAATTCCGATTTCACATGTCTCTCCTCTGCCGTACCGTCTTGAAAAAAAATCGTTTTAGAGATTGGTATTGCAGCCATATTAATAAAATTCGCTAAAATGAAAGTAGTTAGATGACAAACTTGGAAGGAAGAAACCCTTTGATTCAAGCTCCTTATCATTCTTTTAATCGTGCTCATATAATTCTCAATCGGTGTTGAAATGAGTGGAATCATTCCGATAAACAAAACAAGTTTAACCATTGTAGAAAATCCGCTTATCATGTCTAACCAAGAAACATCTCGAACAATAGCAAGCGTGATCGAGCCACCCAGAAAAACAAACGCCATGATAAAATAAAACCTTGCCACCCCAATAATAGCTGTCATAAACAACAGTATGGAGATAACATTTAACAGCATTTCAAGAGTTTGACTAGAAAAAAACATATTAAATAAATATACAATAAAGGCCACAGTAAAAATTGACCCCCGAATAACAAACAAGTAATTCAATTTTGGATTCAAGTCGATAACCTTCTTTATTAAAATAGAAAAATATCACAATAACTTCGACAAAAGTCCAGCTATTTCCTGTAATTTAATATAAATTGCTTCTACTGGAATAGCCGCCACGAGTCATAAGAAAAGAGCCGCCTGTTCTAAAAATTAGAACGGGCGGCTCTCTTTCCAATTTCCTATTTTAAAATCGGTATGACCCTGTCTTCTCTTTTAACAGACAGTACCCACCAAGTGAAAAGCCATCTACCACATGTACCTTAATACCAGTCCATTTCAATCTTTTCACACAAAGATTCTGTGATGCTTTTATGTCCATGACCTGTATTATCAGAAGAAATTATTAATACTTTTTTATCCATATAATAAAGCCTCACTTAAACTTAATATCCCTCGCTGTTGCAAAGATTTATAAATACCGGCTGGAAAGCTGTAAGGGCTATAACTCGTTAAAAATAATGGTAGAATGCCAAATTTATTTTCCCTACATTAAATAGACTTACTTTAATAACATTGTTCCATTAATATTCATTTAGAGAACTACCAGTGGTTACAACTACTTGCTGGCCGTCCCATACCATTTAGTTCAATGATTGTTCCAAAATCGTAGAAAGGGTGTAAGCCCACAAAAGACATTTGCCCAAGTGTGGTAGCTAACACCCTAACTACTTTATTTTTTTGGGATTAAATTTTATATTCAACCAGAATTTCCTTGAAATTATTTCTTCTTATTCAATTTGGCTTCAGCTTTCTTTATATTCTCAGCAGCTCTAAATTTGACTATCTCGCTTATCAATTCATATGGTAGGGGCTTATTTATTGGAAATTGTACTGCCCCTTTTGATCCTTTATATTCTGATAATTCATGTTTAAAGGCCTCAATTCCACTAGCAGCGGGATAAAATCCAATATGATTTTTATGGGCAGCAAAATGCACGAGGTTTCCGTGTAAAGCAAAAGTTGGCATTTGATAACTTATTTTTTCAACTGCATCTGGGACCAATTCTTTGATAACTTTCCTTAACGTTTTAAGTGTTTCCTGAACCTCAGGGGGAAATTGAACTATGTATTCATCAATCGTATTAAATGTAATTTTGTTTCCTTCCATAATATATATAGCTCCCTTCAAACATATAGTTTTGTACAAATAGAACTCGTGCTCTGATTTTTTTCTAAAGGTTACATACGTAATTTTAATTTTATCATGTGGGAATTCACAAACAAACCTCCTACCATCATGGTAGGAGGCCTCATTTTTTATTCTCTTCTAAATTTCACCAAACTGCCAAACACTTTGGCTTAGGTTTCCATATCGAAAACTCCGATGAAGTAAATTGGCTTTTTGATGGTCATCTGCAGCACCCATCGCGTAAAAGATTGGAACAAAATGCTCTTTCCCATAAGGCGGAACAGCAAATTCGGCTGATGGTGCCTGTGAATCGTACTTAAACAGAGCTGGTAAATCCCAGTTATTCAAATGAACCGCTAACCAGTTATCAAATTCAAGTGCCCATTGATCCACTTGTCCGTCGTTTGCCCAACTGATTGCTCTTAGGTTGTGCACTGTCCCTCCACTACCTATGATTAATACATCATTAGCTCTTAAAACAGATAATGTTTTACCTATTTTATATTGCTCCGCTGGAGTAAGGTTAGGATTAACTGACATGGCGATAACTGGAATATCAGCATCCGGATACAGCAAACGAAGGACAATCCATGCTCCATGATCCAATCCACGCTGTGATTCGATTTCAAATGGCACACCACTCTGATTGAATAGATCCTCTATTTCTTGTGTGATTTGTTGATTACCATGGACAGGATACTGAATTTGGTACAAAGCCGGATCAAATCCACCAAAGTCATGGATTGTTTGATATTGATCGATTTTGCTTACCTTTTGACTATTAGATTCCCAATGTGCCGAAAACAATACAACAGCCTTTGGCCGAGGCAGTGTCTGCCCCAATTGAGTTAAAAATTTTGTGTACTCATTATTTTCTATGGCAATTAATGGCGCTCCATGAGCAATAAATAAAGATGGCATCATTTGTGTTTCCCCCTTTTTTGATTTCAATTATAAATCTTTCCTTAACCATTCTTTAAAATCTTGATTATTTTTTTCGGATACCGTGTGACCTTCTGGATAAGTTTTAAAAGTAATTGGTACCCCTATCTTTGAAAAATAATTAACATTTTCCTTACCCCATTCAAATGGTAGAACCTGATCATATTGCCCATGTGAAATAAATAATGATAATTCTTTGCCAGGATTGATTTCGTATTCTTCCTTAACAAAATGAGGAATATATCCGCTAAGTGCCACTACACCTTTAATCTTGTTTCCAAGTTTTAGCCCCAATGTCATCGCAATAATCGCCCCCTGGCTAAAACCAAGTAAGTAAAATCTGCTTAAATCCAGAGGATACTGATTAGCTGCATAATCAATAAAGTTTGTTAATTTCATAATTCCCTGATCGAATACTTCCCGATCTGGCTTACCATATTCTTGAATGGTAAAGTATGAAAATCCTGGCCCGTGGGTTAGTGGACCTCTAATGCTGAAAATATAGAAGTGATCATCTAAGTCACCAACCAGTGTTAGCATGTTTTGTTCGTTACTTCCTATCCCATGCATGACGAATAAGGCCGGATACTTTTTGCCATGAATTATATTCTTTGGTGGACGAAGTTCATAAATCATGGGTGCTTCCATTTAACTCTCTTCCTTTCATTTTTTTACACAAGGATTTATTTTAATAAAAATAGATATCTAAAATTAGACCAGAGTGTAAAACATATCTAATAATTCTTATATTTATTTCCTTATATGAATAATAGTTTCTTAAATAATAACAAATAATAGTGTAGCCAGTCAATTATTATTTTGGTAATATGTAATTAAGTTTACTATTGAGAAACTTTTGAGGTGGCAAAATATGAATATCGGTACTAAAATTCGAACAATTAGAAATAGAAAAAAAATAACAATCGCTCAACTGTGTGAGGAAACGGGCCTATCGAAGGGATTTATAAGCAACGTCGAAAACAACAACACGTCTCCATCCATCAGTACACTGCAAACGATCGCCAATTTCCTAAAAGTTCCTTTGCCTTATTTACTTTTAGAAAAAGATCAACATATGAGCGTTGTTAGAAAAAATGAAAGAGAGTATACAATCGCAAAAGGCACAGATTTAAAGGTAGAAAATTTGGCAATGAGAGGGAGTTTAAGTATGAGATTGGTTGAAATTCCCCCAGGTGCTTCAACAGGAGAGAAAAAAGCGCATGAAGGCGAGGAATGCCATCTTGTTTTAAAGGGGAAAATCCTTGCTGAACAAGGGGAAGACTCGTTTATTCTCGAAGAAGGTGATACTTTCAGCTGGTGTGCAAGTGTCTCACATTACGTTAAAAATATCGGTGATGACACTGCTGTTGTCCTCATTTCGGTCAATACCGAAATTTAGGCAAGGACAAAGATAGCAATAAAGAAGGATTACATTTCGGAACAAACCGAAGTGTAAACCCTTCATCTTCTCTTCTTAGGATGGACCATCTATAAGAAGTGTTAGTTATGATTTTGGTATCGGGAAATATTCACAGCTTTTCCATGACCGCAAAATAATTATCTTCATTATCAGCAAAGTTAAAGACCTTACCATTAGGCATATTTACCATTTCTCCGACTTTAATATTTTTATCCAAAAAGTCTTGATATAATTTATCGACATCCTCCGAATAAAACATTAGCGAAGGCGTATTAAGATTTAACTCAGGATGCATTTTAGCAATTAATTCTTTATTGTGGAGTACGAAACTAGTTTCTGCTTCCTTAGTTGGAGCAATTTCAAACCATTTTAGACCTTCGCCGTTATCTTCTTCAGAAACCAAGATAAACCCTACTTTCTCTGTCCAAAATTTCAATATCTCTTCTTGGTTATTTACATACAACATAATTTGGCCTAATTTTTTTATCATTTTCATCTCTCCTTTTCTACTTGTCCCATTAATATTGCAAGTGTTTACTTTGGAGCATTATTTTAAACAATGGCTAGAGCAATACTTTATTCATTTTCATCATCATAGAGCACAGGTACATTAGTTAATTGGCTTGCCAATTTCCCAGTGGTAGCCAAAGGGATCGATGAGATGTCCAATTCTCCAGCCATGGTCGTCACTTACATCCGATACTTTATCTGCTCCTGCTAAAAGGGCTTGTTGGAATACCCAATCTGGATTCTCAACTGTGAGAATCATCCGAAAAAATCCCCGACTTGCTGACTCAAAGTTACAGTTTAGGTCCTCTTGAATCCAAAAATCCGCCTCATTTATGGATAGATGAGCGACAACTGGCTTTCCAGTATCGTCTTCAAGTCGATAAACTTCAGTCGCCCCGAACGCTGCCAAATAAAATTCTAATGACTCCTTTACATTTCTCACCGAAAGCCATGGAGCAATACTAGCTTTACTCACCATAAGATCCCCTCCCTGAACTATATAAAGAAACAGCCACCAATATGACAGCTTTTACTCTGCGATCATTAGGCCGCCACCATTTACCTTGCTTATGCTGATTATACTCTACCAGAATCTTAAGATCTCTTTTTCACTTTGATCTGGTGTTCATCATTGAAGCTGAAGGTTTGTCCACTTGCTTAATTTATTGATTTTTCGGAAGAATTAACCAAAAGAATGTTTAGAATACATTGAAACTTCAGAGATTGGGAGTAAAATAGAAATGGATGGTATATCATCCCTTTTTTCCTATTTTCCTACATAACGTGATAATAAATTTGATAGAGAAATGGAGGAATTACAGATGTTATCGAAAGAAGCCGAAATTCAACAAACCTATGAATATTTTTTAACCAACCATCTGCCAGAAGGCTTTACCTTTTATGGGTATGAAGGAGACTTTCCCACAGTGAAAGTGACAGTCAAGGAGGCCCTTGAAACCGCCAAAGTTGTTGAAGCAGAACTGCGTCTGAATAGTTATTCAAATGACATGGTTGAGGTAGAACCCTACGAAGAGGATGAATTCCCAGTAATCCGTTTCATCTTTGATTTACTTTTCTTTACCGAAGAACAAACCAAAGCCTGTTTGCTTTTAATAGCACGAACAATTTACACTTTTGAGAACGCTTCCACTAATAAAGAGAAATCATTCTTTTTTCCTTTTTTTAAATCTAAAAAGAAAGAAACAAAAGCAGTCGATGATAAATTCAAAGATGAAATCACCAAAGAAGATGTTATCAAAGCGGTTCGAAAATTTTCTGACAACCTTCCACAGGGAACCTATCGAACTATACTAGTGAACGATGATTACAGTATAGATTTTAGTCAGTTGCGTCGATACTTACCAAGAACCCCTACGCAAAAGTTTTATTTGTCCAAAGAGACCTATGATATTTTTGAAGAACACGAAAAACACATCCCCCCTCTTATGGATAAAGTTCAAAAAGCGGTTGACCAATATGTTAAAGAACATAATGAATACCCTACTTTGCCGTATGACCACTTACGTCGTGTAAATACTTTTTTATTAGTCCAGGAGCATTTATTAGAGGAAGTGCCAAATATAGAGTTTTACATTACCAATTATGACGGGTTAATTACCCACGTTAAGACCAAAGAAAAATGATCAAAAGCCCCGAAGTCTATTTACTCCATCAACCCGAAAAGAATGAACAAAGGTCAACGCTATTCCATAAGTTGACCTTTGCTTTAATTATTATTTTACTTGTCCTAGCAAATCATCAAAAGGCGCTAAATCAATTCCTTTTGCTTTTAGCAGCTTAATAGCCCGTTCTTGCATTTCACCGGGTGATGCAATGATGTACCCTTTTACCACATCATCCTTGCATACATTTTCTCCCTCGACTCCATCCAAAATAATAGACTCTATTTTCTTTTTAACCATTGGACGTACAAAAACTGGGATTGGTTTTACTAGTTCCTCCAATAAATCCTTTGCATCTTGATTCCATTCCATATTATTCATTTCCTTCCTTATTTTGAAATATCATATGACTATTATACCTATTTATACCTTTATGCACCATAATAATGTCGTTTTGTTAAAACGAGAAAAAAACCTCCTACATTTTAATAGTAGCAGGCAACAGCCAGAATTCTTTTACACAATTCACTTCCGAGATATATTACAAATGTTTTTTTATTTGTGCTAAAACTTCTGCAGCTAGCTCGTTTGTCCCTTTAAATTTTTTTGAATCAATGGGTTCAGAATAATGCAAAGAGACTTTCGCAGGTGTATTTTTTCCATTTTTTTCGATCAATTTGTAAGAATCCTTGATAGAAACAGGAATAACTTTAACTCCTGATTTAATCGCTATCCTTAAACTACCCGATTTAAAATCTCCTACTTGAGGACCTTTGCTTCTTGTTCCTTCAGGGAAAATCGCCATGGCATGACCTAATTTTAAATTTTCTATGGCTTGGTTAATTGCCTTTAAAGAGCTACGAGCGTTATCCCTGTCGATAAACACGCAGCCTCGCTCTTTCATCCAATAACCCAATAAAGGGATTTTTTCCATTTCCTTTTTTGTGACAAACGCCATAGTTTGAGGAGCAGTTGAATATAAAAGGGGAATATCCATATTACTTTGATGGTTCCCAACATATAAGACGGGTTCATCTAAAGGAACATTATCTGTTCCTGTTACTGTTACATCGGCACCTGAAATTTTAACCAATTTTTTTGTGCATTGTAAAATCAGCTTATTAATTAATTCTAATTTTTCTTTGTACTTACCCACTTTATTTAATTTGTTGATAGTAAAGGTTTTGTTTGCTTTACTTAAAATATAACCCCATAAATATCCTTGAAATAATAGAGTTCGCATACTTTCCCTCGCTTCACTTTCAAATAAAATCATGCTACAAAAACTTTTAATAGAAAGATTCATTTCCACCCCTATTATATGATAATGATTTTCATTGTTAATTGATTGGGATCAAGTTTAGTTAGTTTATTCGTTTCTACTATTCCCTATCATTATCCGTCCTAGCATGCTAAAAACCCGATTCCAGTTATGAAATCGGGTTTTAAGCTTTATGTGATAATGAAGCATTATGTAATCCTACCTTTTAGAAAGTGTTTCCCACTTGGTTTTAAGCCACTTATCAAAATCGGCTCCCATATCGCCTTCGTATGTATCATACACATCTAGTCTCATCTTCTGTAATTTCTCTTTAAACTCTTTATAGCTATGACCTTCTGGCAAACTTTTTTTGATTCTTATGATAACTTTAGAAACATCTTTAACCAAATCACCTTTTTTCCGTGGCGGTAACTCTACATCTTCACCTAATCTTTTCAAGTTTTGGTAAGCAGCTTCTTGAATCTTGTACACAGCATCATTTTTCATTAATCGCATCAAGATCTCGATTACGTATTTATTCTTCCATTGTCCTAACTCTTCCACTGCATGGAGTCGTTCTCGCCAATCAGCCGTTCGATTTGCCTGTTTTTTTAATTCTTCATAATTCTCAGGTAATGTTCTTTTTTCTTCTGTATTTTTCAATCGCTCCAAACTCCTTCTATTATATAATCCTTCGCCTTTATCATAACCTAAATCCATTAAACAATCATTTTCCAACTTGATAAAGTTAACCAGTTTTGTCGCTCTTCATAATCGGGAATTATTTTACCAACAAGGCGCCAAAAGGATCGATCGTGATTCATATGGAGCATATGACACATTTCATGAACGACTACGTAGTCAATCACCTCCATTGGTGCCATTGCCAACTTCCAATTGAACGTTAATTGTCGCATCGAATCGCAGGTACCCCAAGTACTATTATTATCAGAAATACGGATCGAGCGCGGTTTTAATTTAAAATTGCTTTGATAGAATTGAATCCGTTTCTCTACTAGCGCTTTACACTTTTGAAAATAAAAACGTTTTAAAGCCTGTTTTATTTTCTCATCTTCATGATCCTTCACATACACGTGCAGCTTATCACCCTCCAACACAACTTTGTCTTTCTTGATGTTTATATCCTGGGAAATTAGGATGGAAACAGTGTTCCCTAAATAAAGAAAGGATTCACCCTCATTATAGAACTTCTCCGTGCTCCCAGTAGCTCTATCCTTCATTTCCTTTATTTTCTGCTGAATGATTTCCCATTTTCCCTCTAATAGTTTAATCACTTGTTCTTCTGCTGTTCCTTTAGGAACCTGAACTTCAACATTTCCATAAAAATCTATATAAATCCCCATGCTTGTCCGCTTTTTATAAACTATATCAAAACTGATTGTCTCACCCAAATAGGTATGGATCATTTTATCACCTGAAGTTCCCGTTATTTTTGCTTCCTATTAAAGTGCAATTTTATCATTGGAGAATTCATAAAAAAACCCCCTACTTTAATTTAATAGTAGGAGGTTTTAAAAACATTACTCAGCGGTTAAATATGAGACCGTTTAAGCAGTTAACCTTATCGCTTTTTCCTTTTTCTTTCTGAAAGAATACAAGGTAAATAATAGTACGAACCATAGCGGTGTCATTAATAAGGCGGTACGGGTTGCTTCGGCAAATAACATAACAATTAGCAGAAAAGCAAAAAATGTGAGCACAGCATAATTAATAAATGGTGTGAGCGGTGCTTTAAAAATCGATTTTTCCCGTAAATCTGGGCGAGATTTCGTATAACGGATATGAGAAATTAAAATAATACTCCATACCCATATAAAGCAAATCGCACTAATAGTCGTCACAATCCCAAAAGCTTGTTCCGGAACTAGCTTACTCAAGAGAGCTCCACCGGAAAGAACAAGCGTTGATGTAAACAAAGCGCTACTAGGAACATGGTTTTTATTTAATTTAGCAAATTTTGCTGGCCCCTGTTCATTACGGCTTAAATTATATAAAATTCGGCTTGTTGAAAACAAACCACTATTACAGGCAGAAGCTGCTGATGTTAAGACCACAAAATTAATGATTCCGGCAGCAATTGGAATTCCCACTAAACTAAATGTCTTTACAAAAGGACTATTAGCCGCATTCAATTGCGTCCACGGATTTATGCATAAAAGAATCACGAGTGCGCCCACATAGAAAAACAGGATCCTCAACGGAATTTTATTAATTGCAGATGGAATATTTTTTTTGGGATTTGCCGTTTCGGCCGCTGATATCCCGACTAATTCAACACCGACAAAAGCAAAAACAACCATTTGAAACGATAGTAAGAAGCCGGATACTCCATTTGGAAAAAGACCGCCAAATTCCCATAGATTCTTTACAGAAACCGTTCCAGCATCTGTTTTGAAACCCATCACTAGCAATACAACCCCAATTGCAATCAGTGCAAGAATCGTTACCACTTTAATGATGGCAAACCAAAACTCTAACTCACCAAAAAGTTTTACTGTCAGCAAATTCAGCCCCAATAAAATAACTAAAACCGCTAAAGCCGGTACCCATTGAGGGATATCAAACCAATATTGTACATAAACACCAACGGCGATAATATCAGCCATAGCAGTCATAATCCAACAAAACCAATATGTCCAACCAGTTACATAACCTGCCCATGGTCCAATATAATCCACAGCAAAATCCGTAAATGAATGATAACCAGCATTTGATAAAAGTAGTTCTCCCAAAGCCCTCATGACAAAAAAGCAGGCGATTCCAACGATTAAATAGGCTAGGATGATAGATGGACCAGCTAATTGGATTGCTTTCCCTGATCCTAAAAATAATCCTGTTCCAATCGTTCCGCCAATGGCGATTAATTGGACGTGCCGATTTTTCAGATCTCTCTTTAACTCTTTCTGTGCCACCCTAATTCCCCCATATCTAATTTGATAGTAAAAAATATAACGATTATTCTTTTTCTTGCAGATGAAAAAATGAACCAAGTAAAAAACACAATAAAAAAAGAGATTGGAAATCTCCAATCTCAACAAGGTTAAGAATAACAAATAATATCGGTTACTATTCTACGAGAGAATAACAAATAGTATTCGGTACTCTTCTGTCCTTTTGCCTGAGATTGTGAACCCTTCGGCGTCGCAAATAATTGCGATCTCTCCAGAAGCTGCTCCTGCTATAGTTTGATCCATAGCAATCATAGCTTTCTTATTATTTAATTATTGTAAGATAATTTAAAATGTTATCAGTATTAATACATTTCGTCAAGACCATTTTAGAAAAAATTTATTTTTGTCCCTAGCTCTATTATAAAAATTCCTACCATGTGCTGTTTCAAGGCTGATTAATATTTCATTTTGAACAAATGAAGCAATACACATATTTACTAATATGAATTCTCATAATATACTTTTATCATGCTTAAATAAGGAAAGGTTTGATTAGGTTGTTTTATAAAATTGCCATTACGGTTGTTAGAATTCTCTTAAACATACGATTTAGAATTAACATTAAAGGAATAGAAAATATACCTGAAGGTTCAGCTATTTTAGCAATGAATCATTCTAGTAATTTTGATGCACCCTTAGTGGGCGTATACACCCCACGAAAAATGTATATCATGGGAAAAGAGGAACTTTTTTTAAAAAACAAGTTTTTCTCTTGGGTTATTACTGAATTAGGATGTTTTCCAATAAAAAGAGGACAAGCTGACATTAAATCACTAAAATACACATTAAGAATATTAAAAGAAAATGGTTTATTTTCTATTTTTATCGAAGGATCTCGTTCTAAAGAAGGAGAAATGCAGGAGGCAAAAAAAGGGATTGGTTTTATCGTTGCCAAAAGCAAAGCGCCCGTTGTACCTACCTATATTTATGGTACAAGGAGTGGTTGGTTTAAACCGGCGGGGGTTATTTTTGGAAAACCGATTACTTTTGAAGAAGGATTGGGACATGAAGCCGTCGCCAATCAAATTGCTGAAGAAATAAAAAAACTTAACCCCAACAGAGAACTTTCCTAACTGGTGAGTTCTTTTTCAAAATTTTGATTACTACTTATGCACTATACAATTTATTCCTTAACACCTTTATTCATCAAATCAATCCCGTTTTTTAATATAAGATTGTCTATGCTAACGGGCCTGTTGATTTCCGCTCCAGGTGCTTCGCTTTCCGCGGGGCGGGCGGTGAGCCTCCTCGGCGCTAAAGCGCCTGCGGGGTCTCACCTGTCCCGCTGCTCCCGCAGGAGTCTTCGCACCTTCCGCTCCAATCAACATTGTGCAAAAAATCAACATTGAGCTTTAACATATCCTTTTTAAAAGAAATGGAAATAAAGCAAAAAGCACCATCATTTTTTTGATAGTGCCTGTCTCCTAGCTTGCCTTAAAAAGGTACGTTTTTAATAAGTATATTCTTGAGCTGTTTTTCCGGGATACTGTTTGATCAGTCCGTCTTCAACGTATATTGTTCTTTTGGCTTTTGCAGCTATACTTTCATCGTGAGTAATGATGATGATTGTTTTTCCTTCATCGTTAAGCTTTTGAATAAAAGCTAGAACTTCCCTTCCTGTCTTTTGGTCAAGAGCACCCGTTGGCTCATCTGCCAAGATTAAAGGACATTCGCCAACCAATGCACGAGCAATGGCAACCCGCTGTTGCTGACCACCCGAAAGCTGGTTTGGTCGGTGATGAATCCGATCACCAATTCCCACTCTTTCTAATGTTTCTGTGGCTTTTTGCTTAGCCATTTTATAACTTTCACCTCGAAGGAGAAGTGGAAGGGCTACATTATAAAGTGCGGTATATTTAGAAATAAGGTTAAATTTTTGAAAGACGAAGCCAACTTTTTCATTTCTGACTTTGGCATAGCTTTTTTCTGAATGCTCTTTAATATTTACCCCATCAAGAAAAAAATCTCCGTCGTCAATCGTATCAATCAGTCCAATTAAGTTCATCAATGTTGTTTTTCCGGAACCTGAGGGACCAAGAATGGCAACAAATTCGCCTTTTTCAACCGTTAATGACACTCCTTTTAAAACTTCAACCTTATTCTCGCCCTTGCCATATGACTTGTGGACATCAGTCATTTTAATCACGGAATTTTCCACCTTCTCCTGCATCTCCACCTTGCCCACCGCCTGTTCTCGGTTTTCTTACACTGATTTTCTCGATGGTTTTGCCATCTTTCTTATAGTAAACTGACAAAGTGTAGCCAGATTTCAATTCATTCAAGCTTATTTCACTTTCAGTCATCCCAGTTTCACTTCTGGTCGTTTTCACAAGAGAAGTACCCACCGGAATCACCATCGTTTTCTCTTCTCCAGTGTATTCTTTTTGTCTCATTCCAAAACCGGTACCTGTGCCCCCGCTTCCGTCAGTATTAGCACCATTTGGAGCGACATTACTGCCTTTATCATCAACATTTCCAGCGTTAGTACCGCCTTTTTG
Source organism: Bacillus sp. 1NLA3E (assembly GCF_000242895.2). NCBI lineage: Bacteria > Bacillati > Bacillota > Bacilli > Caryophanales > Bacillaceae > Bacillus > Bacillus sp. 1NLA3E. The sequence continues at coordinate 1,606,519 of NC_021171.1, read as the reverse complement.
TCCGTTTTGGGCGGGCATTTCGGGCATTTTTAATAGTTTCAAGATTACTTCATTTCCAATAACCTCAGAAACTTCGCCGTACAAATCAGGTTTCTCAAAAGCTTTTGTATTGCTATTGGCACTTGCTTTATTATCAGTACTTTGGTCTGTGGTCGTTTTTTCCTCTGAGGAGGTTGAATTTGAACAACCCACAATAGAGGAAACAATTAAAATAGATGCTAATATATTAATAAAACGTTTAAGTTTCACGTTTACCACTCCTATCAATCATAATTTAATGCTTCGATTGGTTTTAACTTTGATGCTTTTGCCGCAGGATAGTACCCAAAGAATATCCCGGTAATCACTGAAAATCCTAATCCAAGAACAATTCCTTCAAACGAAGCTAAATAATTTATATCAGTAAAAGACAGCACCCATGGCGCGAATACACTGAGCAATACCCCGAGCAACCCGCCGCAAAGACTGATAAAAATGGCCTCAAATAAGAATTCCATTAGGATGACTTTCCTTGCTGCTCCAATACTTTTAAGAATTCCAATCTCACGAGTTCGTTCCTTAACTGCCACCATTAGCACGTTCATAATTCCAATTCCACTTACAACCATGACAATAGCGGCCACCGCTATCAACAAGGCAGACATGGTATTTGAAGTCTCCTGTGCAGAAGCCAGGGTACTTCCCGCATCAACTATCGTGTACGATTCAGAATCACCCGTTATTTCTCCAATATACTGCTTGATTTCTTCGATGGCAGGCTGGACGCTGTTAATATCGTTTGCCTGGGCGATAATGGTGACCTGACCCATTCCGCCGCCTCCCCCTCTAGTTCCACCGGTTCCGGTTGTATACTTTAGTGCAACATCATAAGGGATAAACGCCATATCGTCAGCTGAAGTAGAACTTGACATTCCGCTAGGTCCACTGCTAATCCCGCCTGATCCTCCAATACGCTCCAAAACACCTGTCACCGTATAAGGTGACCCTTTTACCATGATCTTTGTACCTACAGCAGCATTGATGTCACCATCAAACAAAAGATCCGCTAAATTGTAACCAAGTACGACCACTTTGTTTCTAATTAGCCCATCTTCATCTGTAAATAAATCCCCGCTTATTGGAGTCAAATTGGTGATGTCTGCATAAGCTTCATTGATTCCTTGGATATTTACAGTCGAAGATGTTGACCCGTTTGCAATGTCTGATGATGTCCCCGTGCTAATTCCAACACTCTTAACATGTGTAAGCTCTTCAGACATTTTAAGAGCATCTTGTTTTGTAAGAGATTTCGATGAGGTAGTGCCCATGCCCTTGCCAGGTCCACGGACCTTTGATATTGTAATGCTTTCAACAGAAAGCCGCTTATACTGGTCTTCTACGGCTTTTTCACTGGCTTTTCCGATACCGACCACCATGATAATGGTAAAGGTACCTATAATGATTCCGAGCGATGTCAGGAATACCCTAAATTTATTAGTAGATACGCTGAGCATAACGGAACGTAACTGCTCAACTAATTTCATTTTGTAACACCACCTATGACAACGGTCTCTCCTTGTTTAAGGCCTTCCACAACTTCGGTTTGGATTCCATTCGTTAATCCACCGGTAATCGTTCTTTTTTCTGTTTTTCCAGAAGATTTTTTAACATTGACATATTGCTTGCCATCTTCAACAAAGATTGCTTTGTTTGGTACGAGAAGAACATTCGTTTTTTCCTTCTTTAAGAAGGTAATAAAGGAAGTCATCCCATCTTTAATAATTGGATTTGGATCAGTAAGTTTGCCGGTAACTTCATAAGTAACAACCCCTGAGCTGTCGGTTGTTGGAATATCACTGACGGAAACCACTTCACCCGGAACATTTTCCAAAGATACGGAGTCTATAGCAACTCTCATTTGTTGACCGTTTTCAATCCCTGAAATATCAGTCTCTGAAGCACTTGCTTTCACATAGATGACAGTAGGATCTTGTATAGTCATAAAGGCAGTACCTGAGGTAGAAGATGCATTATTGGTTCCGGCCTGACTTCCGGATTGACTTCCCGTCACCACTTCTCCCACTTTATAGTTCGTTTTTAGGATTTCTCCATCAATAGGAGCTTTTTGATAAATCTTGTTCAAATTATTCTTTGCTTCCTGAAGATCGTTTTTCGATTCTTCTATACTTAATTTAGCGTTCTGTATGGTCGAGTTACTGTTGACCAAGGTCTGGTATTTTTTCAACTCAAGATCATAGGCTGCCTTAAGAGAAGTATCAGTAGAATTTGCATCCCATTTTGTTTTTGCTTGATCAACCTTAATTTTAGAGTCCATAACATTGATTTCCCGCTGATTAACAGCATCAGTATAGTTTGCTTGTGCCTTGCTTAATGCATTTTCTGCTTGAGTGACTGCAAGTTGAAGATCTGTATCGTCAAGTTCAGCCAGAATGTCTCCAGCTTTTACCGTTTGTCCTACCTGAACATTAATCTTCTTGACAGTACCAGACACTTCAAAATTCAAATTGGTAAGAGAACGGCTTATTTTTCCATCAGCAGAAAGTCCAATTTCTAAATTTCCTTTCATCACTTTTTGTTCGGTCGTTTTTACGGCAGCTGTTTCAGTTTCTTGGGCGGAACATCCCGCCAATAATGACATCCCTAAAGAACAGGATAAAATAATTGCTATTGCTTGTTTTTTCAAAATGAGTCAACCCTTTCTGTATCGCATTGTTCTGTCTTTATTTTAGAAATAGTTTGTGATGGCTATGTGAAGATTCCTTTAATAAACTATTAAAGATATATAGCAAAAGTATGATAGATAGAAAAAAACAGCCCCTGGATTTTAGGAGCTGTCAAAGGCTATTCTTTATTTAAAGTAAACCAAAACTCAACCATATCTTCGTGATTGGTTGTTCCATATTTTCCACCATGTGCCTCGATGATGGCTTTTACAATTGTAAGTCCTAGTCCCGAACCACCATATTCCCGGGTACGGGCTTTATCAATTTTGTAGAAGCTATCCCAGATTTTACTAAGCTCATCAGTGGGAATAGGTCTTCCAGTATTGAAAACACTCACAACTACTTTTTCTGCTTGCTCTTCTGCCCGAATTATTATTCTTTTCCTATTATCGACATGATTCATAGCATTGGTTAGGTAATTCGTTAAAACTTGTTCGATTCTATCTGGATCTGCAAATACAGTACAGTCTCCTTCATAGGTCACTGATAGTTTAATTCCTTTTTCTTTAAAAATCAGTTTGAATTTTTCAAGAGTATTTTCTACAAGTCCACTTGCATTGATATTTTCTTTCTTCATCTGTTTGTATCCACCTTCAACCTGAGATAGGTCTAAAAGGCTTAGCACGAGTCTGTTCATTTGCTCTGCTTCATCAATAATGACATCACAATAAAAATCCTTATCCTCGGTATTCACATTCACCTTTAACCCCTCCGCATACCCTGCAATGAGTGAAATAGGAGTTTTTAGTTCATGCGATACATTGGCAATTAATTCCTTTCTTGATTGATCGATTCTTTCTTTCGTCTTGATATCTTCTTTAAGCTGTATATTAGCGGTTGCAAGCTCATTAAGTGTTTTATCTAACTTTACTGAAAGTAAATTAATATTTTTACCAAGATCTCCTATCTCATCATTTGAGTTGAAATCAATCCTTTGTGAAAAGTCCAACTTTGCCATATCAGCGGTTAACCTGGCGATTTTGACAATTGGTTTTGAAATCTTCGTTGATACATAAAAAATCGTGATCGTCCCAATTAAGGTGACCAATAATGATAAATATAGGATAAAATCACTTGCTGCTTTAACGCTGTCTTTCATGGCATCGATTGATGAACTAATTTCAATATATCCGTTGGCACCATCTGGAAGTTTTATTCTGGAAAATAAACTCAAGAATTCCGTGTTCATCCGTGGGTCGGTGCGGGTGACGATCTTTGGCAGATTAGTAAAGTTTTCTCTAAAATCTTTTATATGTTTATCACGTTTATCTGGTAATTTGGGATCGGGAAGCTGGTTTTTATCCTTACGATTTAAAAGAGCTGTCATGAAAATGACATTGTATTCCTTGTCGGTAATGATGATATTAATGTTTTTATTATTTTGAAGGGCTGTAAGGTGTTCTTCATAATCATTTTTTTTAGATAATATTTTTTGCACTTGCCCAAGACTTTCCTTTAATGTCGTCTTTTTAGAAGAGATGTAAAAATCCTCTAAGAAAAAGATACCAAAAAACTGCGTTATAATAACAAATAGAAGGATAATGGATGTTAGTATAAAAAATAATTTAACTCTTATCGATATCCTCATCCTTGCACCTCATTCTATATCCAATTCCTCTGACTGTCTGAATATAACCACCATGAATACCGAGTTTTGCGCGCAACTGTTTAACATGAGTATCCACAGTCCGCAGATCACCAAAATAATCGTGGTTCCAGACCGCATTCAATACATTATCCCTTGATAACGCGATGCCTTCATTTTGAATGAAATAGACTAATAAATCGAATTCCTTTGGAGTCAATTCAATTAGACAGTTGTCAATATATACTACATGTTCAATTAAATCGATTGAAAGATTTCCTAATCCAAGTCGTTCGCCACCAATTTTCCCTGAGCGTTTCAAAAGATTTTCAACTCTTGCCACTAGAACACTTGGGGAGAAGGGTTTGGTAACATAATCGTTTGCACCAAGTTTAAACCCTTGAAGTTGATCCGTTTCTTCTGATTTTGCCGTAAGCATGATAACAGGAACCGATGATATTTTTTTTATTTCTTTTAAAACTTCCCAACCATCCATTTGCGGCATCATGACGTCTAGAATAATAAGATCAATTTTATGTCGATCCTCCATAAAAATGTCATATGCCTGCTTTCCATCCGCAGCAGTTAATACTCCATAACTCGAGTTTAATAGGAAGTCGGAAACAAGCTTTCTCAGCCTTATTTCATCATCTGCAATTAATATTAATGGTTTTTTCACAGTGCATTCCTCTCATAGATAGTATGTATTTTATATCATTACCAAAAGTTTGTGATGAATTTGTGATGTAAATCAATTATCTCTTAATTTGTTTATAATCACTAATAGAAAAAGAAGCACCTAACTTAAAGGTGCTTCCCTTTTTCAATTCCTAGCTCCATTTCTCTGGAGTATTGATTGAGCATCGCAATCGAGTTTTCGCCCCTATCCAATAATCCATGAATCATGAAAAAAGGTTCAGAGCAATATCACGATTCCTCATTCTTCTTTATTAGAACAATCCTTCGAACATTTTCCATACCAAGTTTTTACTCCTTCGGAACTATCCACACTTTCGATAATTTCCCCACATACTTGACAAACAATCGTTCCTTGTTTAATAGTTGTTTGCTCATCCATGTACTCTTCCCCATTTCTATAAAATAAAACTGGAACTGATTTGTTATAAACAATCCGGATTTTTTTGGCTCTGTTAAACTTGCATGTTGATTTCCGTTCCAGGCGCTTCGCTTTCCGCGGGGCGGGCGGTGAGCATCCTCGGCGCTAAAGCGAAGCGCCTGCGGGGTCTCACCTGTCCCGTTGCTCCCGCAGGAGTCTTCGCGCCTTCCACTCCAATCAACATTGTGTAAAAAATCAACATTTTGCTTTAACAAAGCCATTTTTTTAATACAATAAAGTGTCTAGTAAACTATAGTTTTCCCGGTTGTCAACAATCTCTGCATTAACATTTTTAAGCTCTATATTAATTATGTTATTCTCTTTATTCCCAACAGCTCTTCCAGAATATCCTTCAATCAACAGGTTCACTGCCTTAACACCCATTTTGCTTGCTAATACGCGATCAAATGCGGATGGGTTTCCCCCTCTTTGAATAAAGCCTAAAACTGTCGTCCTTACACTGACATTTACCTTTTCTTCAATATATTTTTGTAACGTTGGCAAATCATACATTCTTTCGGTTATGATGACGAGATTATCTTTCTTACCACTTTTAATTCTTGAATTTAATTTGGAACATATCGTGTCAAAATCTAATTTTCTTTCTGGAGTTGATATGATTTCCCCACCGCCTGCTATGGCAGAATATAAGGCTAAATCCCCACAATATCTTCCCATCACTTCGACAATCGTTGTTTTGTCATGTGAAAAATCTGTATCTTTAATTTTACCAATGCACTCCAACACCGTATTCAAAGTTGTATCAAATCCTATTGAATAATCCGTGTAAGCTAAATCATTATCTATCGTTCCAGGTATACCAATGACTTTAATACCGAGTTCATGTAGTTTTTCTGCTCCCTTAAAAGATCCTTCACCACCTATTACAACTAAAGATGAAATCCCGTAATTCCTCAATGCTATTAATGCTTTATTTCTACCTGATTCCTTCATAAATTCTAACGAGCGAGAAGTTTTTAAAATCGTCCCACCTTTATCTGCAATATGATCAACATCTTCACTAGTTAATTTATGAATTTTCCCGTCTATTAAGCCTTGAAACCCACACTTTATTCCCATTACTTCTATATTATGATAGTTTGCTGCTTTTACTATTGCTCTAATAGTTGCATTCATTCCCGGGGCATCTCCACCACTTGTTATGACCCCTAGTTTATTCATTGCCAAACATCTCCTATGCATTTCTGATTGATTGTTATTTAAAGAAAGAAAACCGGCAGCTGTTTAAACCTAACTGCCGGATTTTTATTAAAAAGAGGCCTTACCTTTTAACTAGTTTTTTCTAATTTATTTGAGTCATTTTTATGTAAAGCCTTTCCTGATTGTTTTACCAGGAATACAATGATACTTGAACTTATGATCATACTTACACCTAAGAAAATCATACTTGTATTAAAAGATCCTGTTGTATCCTTAATATATCCCACAATGTATGGTCCAAAGAATCCACCCAGATTACCAATACTATTAATTAGTGCGATTGCACCTGCAGCAGCTGCTTCAGTTAAGAAAGAAGGCGGAATAGACCAGAATGGTGAGTATGCCCCAAATGCCCCACATAATGCCACTGTCAAAAATACGAATGATAAAACAATACTGGTATTGGCAACAAGGCTACTAATGATCATTGCCACTGCACTTGTTGTTAAACATGCCGCAACATGAAAGCGTCGCTCGTTCTTCTTATCAGAATGGTTCCCCACTAGAATCATCGTGACCATGGCACAAACATACATTAACCCAAGCACCCAGCCCATAGATTGAGTGGAAAGAGAGGTTGTCTCTGATAAGCCTTTTGAAATGGTTGGTAAAAACATAACAATTCCGTAATAACCAATCATCCAGCAAAAATATCCCAATGATAAGATAAGGACGTCACGATCCTTTAAAGCCTGCCAAAAAGAATAGTGTTTTACTTTCTGTTTCACAAGTTTCTCTTTTGTTGTTGTGTCAATTAGCCATTTTTTCTCATCGTTGTTCAACCACTTTACATCTTCAATTTTATCATCTAGATAGAAGTAACATATAAACCCTAAGATAAAGGCTGGAATCGCTTCCATAATAAACAGCCATTGCCATCCTTCCATACCCATCCAGTGAACACCCAGCAAGAAAGTTGAAAGTGGAGCACCTAGGGCATTAGCACCTGGAATTGCCACCATGAATCCGGCAATCGCTTTTGCATGGTGCTTTGTTTGATAAAACCCACTTAAATAGTAAACCATACATGGATAAAAACTTGCTTCAGCAACCCCTAGTAAAAATCTTGCAGAGTAAAATTGGATAGGAGTTTGAACAAAGGCCATTAATACCGCTATCATTGCCCATGTTACCATGATTCTACTAATCCATTTTCTTGCTCCAATTTTCGTCATAATTGCACTGCCTGGTACCTCTAACAGGAAATAACCAAAGAAAAAGATTCCTGCTCCAAAACCGAAAACTGCATTAGAAAATCCTAAATCTTCATTCATTTGCAGTGCCGCAAATCCGATATTCACTCGATCTAGTATTGATATTGTAAAACATAGAAATAGGAATGGAAGTAATCTTAATGAAACTTTTTTAGTAGTTGACCGCTCTAATTGAAGTAAATCCAAAATAACGCCTCCTTAGGGTTTCGTACCTAACTATTTTCTAGCTTTAATATCTGGTTAATTTGAAAATTTCTATTGTATTATTCGTTTTGAAACATTCAACCAATTATCCCTAGTAATCGGAATGCCTACAATTAAACTAGGTAAATTTTTGTAAACACTTACATTAAAACGCTTTCAAAATATATTATATATTAAAATTTCAATAATACTTTAATAACATTTTCCAATTTTTCATCGACTATTATCATAGCATTCTTGATTTCTTCAACAGGTATAACCTTAGAAATGAATAATGACGTATCATACATATTGGCTGCTATTGCCTCTGCTGCGACCTCAAAATCCTTTCTAACATACATATTTGAACCTATTAATTGAATTTCCTTATTTTGAATATATGAAATCTCTATCTCCGGTTTCTTACCAAAAAGAGCTACTTCAGAAACCTTTCCTCCCCTTCTTACAATCTTAAAAGAATCATTCAAAACTGATTGAATTCCTACTGCAATAAATACCTTATCAACGCCTTCTCCGTCGGTTTCTTCCAGTATTTTTTCAATTGCATCTTCTTTTAAAGTATTGATTGTATGGGTCGCTCCAAGCTTTTCTGCAACATTCAAATTATAATCAACAGCATCGGTAATAAATACTTTTGTTGCACCTGAATTTATTGCAGCTAGTAAAAGTCCCAAGCCGATTGGACCTGCCCCCAATATTGCTACCCTATCACCAAGTCCTACTTCAGCTTTTCTTACTGCATGTACACCAACTGCCAGCGGCTCAATCAGTGCACCTTGTTCAAAGGATACATTGTCTGGTAATTTAACAATTGTGTTTTCCGGAACAACAATAAATTCTCCAAATGAACCTGTCCATTCCTGTGTACCTAATACTTTTTTATCTTTGCAAATATTATAATTTCCGGCCTGACAGGGTTTGCACACCCCACAACCATAATGGGGTTCAACCGTAACACGGTCCCCCAAAGAAACATTTTTAACCTTATCCCCAACTTCAACTACTACCCCAGCAAGTTCGTGCCCAGAGATAACCGGTGGAATTCGAAAAGGATGAGTGCCATGGTATGCATGAATTTCTGAACCGCAAATACCGGTTACCTTCACTTGGATCTTGACTTCGTGTGCTAGTTTTATTACTGGAATGCTAACCCCTTGTAATTCCATAGAGAAAGGTTTTGTAATCACACCAGCTCTCATAATCTACCCCCATTATAAAATGATAAAATTTTCCAACAACAGAATTATCACGTTGTCTTCTTGAGTACTTGTCTACTAAGGTACCTTATGTATTTAATATACTTTCACACCTATTGAATGTCAATAAGATAATTTTAATTTTCAAAATCAAAAAAAAGCATGATACAAAGCTAGTAACATAGCTTTACATCATACTTAAAAAAAGAAATTCCCCTTCATTTGATGGGGAATGTTGTGATAAGTTTTTATTTATAAAATCTCCAAGATTTAATACGCTCCCCTAATAACTTCTAAAGTGTCGATTATCTAGATCTAATCTTTCCAATAGCGGTCAAATAGGTTTTGCATATGAAAAGTCATGATTCTCTCTGCTTCCTTTTCATCATGGTCCTCAATCGCTTTAATTAGCAATTTATGCTCAGAAAAATTACGATCTCTATAGTCTGGTCGAGTTACAGTTCTATCTCGTAAAAATTTCCACATTTCGTGCTGTTTCATTGTGGTACTGATTGCTGCCATAATACTAATAAATAAATCATTATGAGAAGCCTTTGCGATCCCATTATGTAATGCTTCATCGGTTTCTGGCACATAGTGCCCCGCCTTTGTTTCTTCCTCCATCTTCTTGATGGTAGTTCGCAGATCTGCAATGTCCTCATCAGTAGCCCTTAAAGCTGCAAACTTACAAATAAGAGGCTCTATATTCATTCTTGCTTCAACAATATCCTCTGGGGAAACTGATTCAAGTAAAATAGCTGATTGAGAATTTTCAGAAGCTATCTGAGTGTTTTTAACAAAAACACCTTCTCCTTGGCGGGAATAAATAAGTCCATTTAATTCCAATGCACTGAGGGCTTGTCTGATGGGGGCACGACTTACACCAAATTGTTCACATAACTCTCTTTCAGTAGGGAGTTTATCGCCTATGTTAAATGAGCCTGATTGGATTTGAGAAAGAATTTGATTATAAATTTGAAGATATAGTTTTTTACTCGATACCGGATTAAAATTTATCATAACCACTTCTCTCCATATGTTTTGTTTCATTTTCCTTGTATTAAAGACCATATTAATTATATACTCTTCGTTTTTAATGGGCAACCAACTTAGCTATTTTTAGTACCTTATGCGGGAGACTATCTAATATAGAGATATTACAAATAGGCATTCCAATTGGAATGCCTGTTAAATAATCGTATCATTAATCCATGTGTGAACCACCGTTTATATCGATTTCTTCTCCGGTAATATAGGATGCTTCCTCTGATGCTAAAAAGGCAATGGTCGATGCAATCTCTGTAGTTTCACCAGGTCTTCCCATAGGGATGCCTGCAATCACAGCTTTTGCATCCTCTTCTGGTAAGGACTTCCAAATCTCAGTATTTACAAGGCCTGGAGCTACACAATTAACTGTAATTCCATCTAGTGCTACTTCCCGAGCTAAGTTTTTAGAAAATCCTAATACAGCAGCCTTTGAGGCAGAATAGTGTGGGCCACCAAATACTCCGCCACCTCTTTTTGCTGAAACGGAGGAAAGACTAATGATTCTTCCAAACTTTTGTTTTTTCATTGTTTCTAATACTGATTGAGTACATAAGAATAAACCAAACATATTCACACTAAATATTCTTGTAATGTCCTCAAGTGTCATATCTTGAACCGTAACTTTTTGTGAAATCCCGGCATTATTGACAAGGATATCAATTCTACCAAACGTTGCAAGGGTTTTCTCAACCATTGCATCACATGATTCTTTGCTGGTAACATTTAACTCAACGCCTAAAGCCTTTCCGCCTGCTTCAGTTATGGCATTTACAGTATCTTGAACACCCTCTAAATTAATATCAGCAATAATAACTGCGGCTCCCTGCTTTGCAAGTGTTAATGCAATAGTACGTCCAATCCCCTTTTGGGAACCGCTGCCTGTAACGATCGCTACTCTATCTTGTAACTCAAACATATTTATCTCTCCTATTTCACTAGATTTCATCACGCATGATTTGGGTAAGTACTATAGCATTTCCTTCGCTGTTCTTACAATATCTTCAATTGTAATTCCATTAAGCTCTAAAAGTTTTTCATATGGGGCAGATTGTCCGAACTGATCTTGAACCCCTATTCTTCTAACAATACCCTTTCCTTCTTCAGCCACTACTTCACATACTGCACTTCCGAGACCATTTAATATATTATGATCTTCAACTGTAATAATTTTACCAATATTTAGACATTCAACTACAGCCTCACGATCGAGAGGTTTTATTGTGTGAATGTCTAATAGTTTTACAGAAACCCCTTCATTTTCCAATTGCTTAGCTGCTTCTAAAGCTAGATAGACAGTGTCACCATTTGCAATTATTGCTATATCATTTCCGTTCCTAAGCTTCTTTGCTTTCCCAATCGTAAATTCTTCATTTTCATCATAGATGAACGGGACAGTATCTCTTGTAAAACGAAGATAGACTGGTCCATAAAACTCAGCGGCTTGTTCTACTAGTTTTCTAGTAGAATGATAATCTGCACCCATTATGACTGTCATATTTGGAATCGTCCTTAAAACTCCCATGTCTTCGATACTTTGATGACTTGCACCATCATTAGCTGGAGTAAGTCCACCGTGCGAACAAGCAATTTTAACATTTAGGTTTGGATAACAAATTTCTTGTCTAATCTGCTCGGCCATTCTTAAGGAACCGAATACCGCGTAAGTGCTTACAAATGGAATCTTACCGGTTGTAGCAAGACCCGCAGCCAAACCAGCTCCATTTTGCTCAGCTATCCCAACATTTACATGTTGATTAGGGAATTGCTTTGCGAATTCTGTAGTCTTACACGACTTTCCGATATCGATATCTACGACAAAAATATTCTTGTTCTTTTTTCCTAATTTTACGATTTCATCACCGAAGGCTTCTCTAGTAGCTTTTTTCTTTACAATTTCTTTTTCCAATAGACTCATTATCTTAAACCTCCCGCTACTTCTGCTATTGCAAGTTCAAATTGTTCATCATTTGGAGCGACTCCATGCCAACCAACGACATTTTCCATAAATGATACGCCTTTCCCTTTTACTGTATTACACACAATACACTTCGGTTTTCCATTTTTTGCTTCTCTAACATAATCCAATGTTTCAACAATTTCTTCCATCGAGTGCCCATCAATTCTTCTCGTTTCAAAACCGAAAGCATGAAACTTCTTTTCTAAATCTTGGTTTGGCATTATTTCATCGGTTGTACCATCAATTTGTAATCCATTATCATCAACAAATACGACTAAATTATCTAATTGATACTTAACTGCACTTTGTGCAGCTTCCCATATTTGTCCTTCTTGACACTCTCCGTCTCCTAAAATCGCGAAAACTCGATAATCTTTTGAGTCTCTTTTTCCTCCAAGTGCCATCCCTACTGCACAAGAAAGTCCCTGTCCTAAAGACCCAGTAGAAATATCAATCCCAGGACACTTTTTCATATCAGGATGGCCTTGAAAAGGTGAGCCAAATTCTCTTAATGTATATATTGTTTCATAGGGGACAAATCCAAGTAATGCTAATGCTGAATATTGGATAGGACAAACATGTCCTTTTGATAATACAAACCGATCACGGTCTTCCCATTTCGGATTATTCGGGTCCACATTCATTTCTCTAAAGTAAAGGGCTGCTACGATATCTGCTGCTGAAAGGGAACCTCCCGGATGCCCAGATTGTGCTTTGTGAATCATTGTAAGAGCTGCTTTTCTTAACTCAATCGCTTTTTGCTTTAACTCCTCAACACTAATATCCTTCATCTCAGTCACCTCGTTAATTTATAGCTAGCTGTTTTTACATTGAAACGTTAAAATTTGTCATGTTGTATACTTGTCTACTAAGTTACCTTGTGTTTTTAGTTTACCTCCGCTCATTACAATAGTCAACACTGATAGTAGAATAATAAAATATTTTTTTATTATTTTCCGAAAGAAGACTCCCTTTTTAATAGTGTAAAGTTTGTAGCCCAACGATAAGGGGTGTTAAAGGCAGTTTTCGATAGCTAAAAATCTTCCTCACTCATGAGGGAGGCTGGTTTCTTGTTAGCAAAAATGAAGATGGATACTTTATTGTTCAAACACGTTTTCCTAAGGGAAATTGGCTCATTAATTATGTCCTTTCCTTTGGAAGTGTTGCAGAGGTATTGGAGCTGGTAAGGATTTGAGGGATTATTCCAGAGTGTTTGAAAAATACGATCGAACAATCCGAAAATGAAATTAGATAAACTGACAGGATGTAATCAAGTTATACCGATTGGTTTTTGCAGCAAGTGGTACATGGGATTATGGCAAAGATATGGAAGCAGAGCTAAAGCGAAAGATTCCTGAATGCATCTGGTGGTTACTTGTGCTATCTAATCGACTGGGCATAGATATAACAGAGGCATACCCAGCATTTACGAAAGGGCTAGAAAGTACCTTACAAGAGTAGCTTTTACATAAAGTTTGATTAAAAATATTGTGCATATCCCCGATATCCGGGCAAATAAAAGGAATCCGTTTTGAAAAAAGTTCTATCAAAACGGATTCTCTCTTACAAATTATCAAATTTATTTTTTTACAAATTTGTTTTCACGCGCACTGTAGCGAGGCCCGATATTTGGATATTTGTTTAATAAATTTTCTATTTCTTCTATTTCCTTAGCAGTCAGGGTTACATCCGACGCACCTGCATTTTCTTCCAGATATTTTCTGCGTTTTGTGCCAGGAATAGGAATGATGTTATCACTTTGTGCCATTACCCATGCTATGGCAAGCTGTGATGGTGTACAATTTTTATTTGCGGCAAATTCGGCAAATTCAGATGCTAATTTCTGATTATTATCAAAGTATTCTCCATTATAGCGTGGCAGGTTTCTACGGAAATCAGTTGATTCAAGTGTACTGACATTAAGATTGTTTGTAATTAATCCTCGACTTAACGGAGCAAACGGAACAAACGTTATACCTAGTTCTTTTGTTAATGGAAGAATCTCTTTTTCAACATCGCGAGTAAGCACTGAATATTCGCTTTGTACCGCTGTGATTGGATGAACAGCGTGTGCCTTTTTTAGATCCTCTGGTAAGCACTCACTTAATCCCAGGTAACGCACTTTCCCTTCTTTCACCAGTTCAGACATAGCACCTACTGTTTCTTCTATAGGAACATTCGGATCGACACGGTGTGCAAAATATAGGTCAATAGTGTCTATTTTCAAACGTCTGAGACTGTTCTCAACTGCCTGCTTCATCCACTTAGGGGAAGCGTCTACGTAAGTTTCCCCTCCAACAAACGCATCACCATTGTCATTTCTTAAACGGAAACCAAATTTTGTTGCAATAAAAATCTTATTGCGGTTTGGAACCAGGACTTTGGAAATCAGTTCTTCATTAGCTCCGTTTCCATAAATATCAGCAGTATCCCAAAAGTTTATGCCAAGATCCAATGCATACTCTAAAGTAGCGATGCTTTCATTATCATCTGCCTGCCCGTAAGCAGCGCTCATTCCCATGCAGCCTAATCCGACTGCTGATACTTCAATGTCTTTTTTTCCTAACTTTTTGTACTTCAAAGTAATGATCCTCCATTCTTTTAATTGTTTGTTTGTTTGATTTTAATTTAGTTCTTCCTTTTTTTTTAACTCTATCACTTGGAGAAAAAAATAGCAGATTATCGGTTAAATTGCCTGAAACTTAGTCCATTTTCCACTTATAAACCGGCTTACGAAAATGATTGCCTTCACAATCCAGTCAATAAACATAGCTACCCATGTGCCGAACATTCCCATATTGAAATAGATACCTAGCAGATAAGCCAAAGCAATACGGCAGAAAAACATCGTCAACATTCCAACAATCATCGGGAATTTGGCATCCCCTGATGCTCGGAATGTCACAGGTAAGGTGTAACCAAGCGGCCAAATAATTACTGTAAATGCTGCATGCCACCAAACGATTTGCGTGGTCAATGAGGTTGCGGTCTGAGATAATCCATAGACATTTAATATGACTGGGAGTAAAGCAAGTACCAACGCACAGCTTAATACATGTGCCACATACACAATACCCATAACCTTTTTGGTGAAATATTTAGCCTGTTCAATATCTCCTGCACCGATACATCTTGAAATAACTACAGTTAAACCAAGACCAATTGCCATACCCGGCAGCACTTCGAACATAACAATAGTGCCGGACACCGCGTTTGCTGCAATGGCTGCTGTACCAAAGGTTGCAACTAGACTAAGTACAATAATTCTTCCCAAATAGAACAAACCATTTTCCAATCCATATGGAACACCAATACCTAAGATTTTTTTAATCATCAACCCGTTAAATTTGTGTTTGAAACTTTTCTTTATATATAATGATTGTTTTTTGTTAAGGGCCAATGTGATAATAATAGCTGCTGCTGCAATACGTGATATCAAAGTCGGTATAGCAACCCCCTCAACTCCAAAGTGGAAGCCGTAAATAAGTATTGCATTTCCGGCAGCGTGGCCTATGTTCATAGCCAGCATTACCATCATGGGAAGTTTTGAATTACCCATAGTACGGAATATTGCAGCACCGGCATTATATAGTGCAAGGAAGGGAATGGATATTCCTGTAATCATCAGGTAAATATTTGCCTCCCTGCGTACTTCATCCGTAATCTGTCCAAACAGTCCATTTAAAATAAACGGTTTTATCAGATAAATAATGACCATGATGATGATGGAAACGACACCGATAAACCAAACCAGTTGATTCGCCGCTTCTCTTGATTCTTCTATCTGCTTCCTGCCCATATACTGTCCTGCAATGACTGCACCACCAGTAGCTAGAGCTGCGAACAGACTAATGAGCAATGCCATGACAAAGTCCACCAAAGACACTCCAGACACCGCAGATTCACCCACGGATGCTACCATGATTGAATCTGCCAATCCAACCAGAAATTCTAAAAACTGCTCGATGAAAAGTGGCAGAAATAATGTGAATAAATCCCTATTTGTAAATAACTTATTTGTTGCTAAAGATTTCTGCGCCAATTTTAGTCCTCCGATTTATACATTTTTCCTATTTCCTTTGATGTCGCCCATATCGGTGACTCCGGTTCAATATAACTATTTCTTTCTCCTTGGCTGTTTAAAGCTCAATGTTGATTTTTTGCACAATGTTGATTGGAGTGGAAGGCACGAAGACTCCTGCGGGAGCAGCGGGACAGGTGAGACCCCACAGGCGCTTAAGCGCCGAGGAGGCTCACCGCCCGCCCCGCGGAAAGCGAGTGCCTGGAACGGAAATCAGCATTCTATTTTAATAGAGCCTTTTCCTTAAATATAAATTTGATACCCATTAAAAATAAATATTGATACATTAATGAACACCTGTATATAATTATAAACAGGAACAGGATGCTTACAATTGTTAAATGAACATAAATTGTTCATTAGTGAACAAATCAATTAAAATTGTTCATTATCTTTAAGAAAGTTTGGTGAACCTCACAATGTCTAAAGTAGATAGAAGAATTGCCAAAAGCCAAGAAGCGATAAAAAAAGCTGTTATTGAACTGATGACTGAAAAAAATTTTGATGATATTACGATACAGGATATTTCCGACAAGGCAAATGTAAGCCGAGGAACCATCTATCTTCATTACGTGGATAAATTTGATCTACTGGATAAACTCATTGAGGAACATATTAACGAACTAAGGGAGATGTGCGAATCGGCATCTGAACTGGATTATAAAGATGCGAATCTGCCCTGGTTTGAATACTTGGAAAGTAATTATTTGTTCTTTTCGGCGATGTTAGCCAGTAAAGGAGCCCCTTATTTCCGTAGTCAGTTCGTTGAGTTTCTCATCGAAGAGTTCAAGGATGAAGTGAATACATCCGAAGGGAAAAATCACGGATTAAATGAGGTTGTTATTCTTCAATTTATTGTGACGTCTTACGTAGGAATAGTGGAATGGTGGATTAAGAATGGAATGCCTTATCCACCTAATATCATGTCAGAACAAGTGGGGATTTTGTTAGAGAGGAATCTATAGTTTCTCCTATCAAAAACCTACCTCAATTTAGTGAAGTAGATGAGGATCATTCCTATGGGAAGATGCTTTACCTATGAATTTTATATTTTACTTTACATTAAAATGCAAATTGTGAAGGATTATACTTAGACTAGCCTGAATCGCTAGTACAACAATCCATATTCCACATCTGGCCTATACAAAAACAGGCGTCTTCTATTCAAGAAGTGCGCCCGTTTGTTGAAAATCGTTTATTTCTCATTATCGTTTTGCAAGTAGGAAAAGAACGATCAAAGATGCCCCCTTATTTTGAAGCTAAGTTATCACGATCCGCGGCCTCGGGTGGTCTTTCCATCCAACCCCGATCAATCATTATATTTGCTCCGTCCTCCACATATAAACCTACTTCCATCATTAAATGTGCATACATAGCAGCAATATCACGTCTACCATTCAGAGAAACACCCTCAGCATAGGCTCTTATTTTCATCGAAAACATATCAATTTTATGAAATAACATTAATTTATCAGAGAAAGGAGCATCAGTGGAATTGCTTACTAAGTGATCTATCAATGATGGCGAAGGAAGATCTTCTTTTTTGAGTTTTTGTGCACATAACTCTATGTGTTTTTGATTAACTTCCTTCCCTCGTGTAAAAAATTGTTTAATTTCTTTGTCTTTTGATACCTGAGCAAAACCAATTATTAATGCTTTACTCGTTACGTCGTTTTCTAAATTATCGTAAAGATGTGCAATTTCTAGGCCGTGAAGCGGTCTGATGTTTCCAATGAAACCATTTAAGTATTTTTGTTTTTTTACAAAATCAGCTTTTAAAGGTATAGGAATGGTTGGTGGACTCATTAAAAATCCTTTATCCATTAATGTAATATTTACTTCATTTATCAGTTTTACGGTAGATTGGAGAGAATCTGTAAAAAATTCCCTAACATCATTTCGCGTTACCAAAGGAATAGCAATTGAGTAAAGGCCCATTCCTGCTTTTCCTGCGTACTTTAAATAATGAAGATAAAATTCATCAAAAAATAATCTAGGAGCATCTAAGTTTACATCTTCTTCTGTAAAACCAATTGGTATAGGAAAGTTTTCATGTAAAAATATATCTTTAATTATTTGGATAAAAGATTCACTTAGGTTGAGAGCATTATTTACAATATTCTTAATGTCTTGATTTTCGACACATTTAAGATAATAACTAAGAATACATTTGGACATGGTATTTCCGACATACATTGCCCATAGTTTTCCCATTTCAGCAGATGTTAAACTTTGTTTACTTGTCATGACACGCAAAACAGCCCCTTCAACTAATTTTCCTTAGTATATTCTTCTAGGAAATATCTATTCATTGGCTATTTCACTGCTTTTCTGGTACTTTCTGAAGCAAAATCGGCAATAATAACAAGAAACATATAACAGATTAACAATAAGGTGATTTGAGTGTAATCAAAATAGCTCATCGCCAGTTTAAAGTCCATACCCAGACCACCAGCACCGACAAATCCAACTACAATGGTGGTTCTCATAATGACTTCCCAGCGATAGAGAATATAGGTTAGGAATCGAGGCATAACAATTGGCAGTATTCCGTAAAAAAAGGCTTCCATTTTTGAAGCACCGGCAGCTGTCAAATTACGAATCGGGCGAGGATCCATATCTTCAATAACTTCTGCCCAAAGCTTTCCAAGAATCCCAAAGTTGTGGAGAGCAAGTGCAATAGCTCCAGGCAATAGCCCCGGTTTTAATATAAATATAATCATCATCGCCCAAACCAGTTCAGGAACCGATCTAGAAAAGATATACATAACACGAACAAAGTAATACATCAGCCAATTTGACCATTTTTTTGAACCGGTTAATCCTCCATTAGCTATGTTTCTAGCTGCCGGAATAACCGTAAAAAAGGCAGCGATGGTTGCAAATCCAATCGCCATAATACTCATTTCCAAGGTTTCCAAGGTAAGTTTTAACGCTGAGGACCAACTGCTGACATCAAGAAAAGCGGGATTATCGCTATTTAAACCAATCATTCCGCTAAAAAAACGTTTTGCAGCTTCAATATTTTTATCTGAAACTAACTCGTAGAAATTAGCATTTTCACTAATAGTAATAAATGCCCAAGACCCTAAAATCAGCAGAATAGCAAAACCAGCTGATGTCCAGGATGAACTGAAACCACGACTTCGCTTCCGATTTGTAAAAGGTCTTCGCACAATACTACTCCAAAAATCGACCAAAACTACCAAACCAATTAGGAAAAGGACATATGCCCAAACGCGGTCATACCTTAAATCTTGCAGTGAAAGCTGGATTTGATAGCCGAGGCCACCAAGACCAACAAAGCTCATGATTGACGATGAACGAATCGCACATTCAAATCGATACATCGTGTAACTGAGGATATCCGCCCAAACCAATGGCAAATAACCATAAATCAGGGTTTGCAATTTTGATGCTCCGGCTGACTTTAATGCTTTTATCGGTGCTTCCGGTACGTCTGTCAGCATATCAGCAAAAATCCGGCCGAGGATGCCTCCATACGGAATCGCAAGCGCAAAAATTGCCGCAAAAGGTGATAGTCCAATTGCTGCTACAAACAGCCATGCCCAAATCAGTTCGTGAATGGAACGAGTGAATCCAAGTATTCCTCTGAAAAGCACTTTATTGATAAGCCGTGACATTTTATTGGTGGTTAATACACCAGAGGCCAAAATCCCTACGATAAAGCCATAAATTATAGCTAGAGACATCCCTGCTACCGCGTATGCAAGGGTAGTCCAAGCTGATTCCAATCCAAGTGCCAAGACCTCAGGAGATAAATCAGGATGAATCAGTCCCTCAAATATTTGCAGGAGGGTTGATCCACCACCAGAGTGGAGCAGGTCTGCTTCATTCCATCTGATTGAAAAAAGACTCCAAACAAAAATAGACCCTAGCAGAAGCGTTAGAAAAAAACGGTTATGCAGTCGAATCGTAGAAATCACTTTCATACAAATTCACCGCTCTTTAGCTGATAAAGTTCAGCTAATAAATCATCTGTGACTTTTTCTGTTGGCAAATCGAAAAAAATTTCTCCATTTTTTAAGGAAATGATTCTCGTAAAATATTTGCGTGCGTATTCAACAGAATGCAGGCTTGTGAATAGTGTCTGATTTTCCTCTATCACAAGTGTTGTCATCATTTTTAGAATATCATCGGCCCTAGCTGGGTCAAGTGATGCGACCGGCTCATCTGCTAGAATGATTTCAGGCTTTTGCACCATTAACCTTGCCATCGCCACACGCTGTTGTTCCCCTCCAGATAATGTAGAGGTGATTTCATAAGCCCTACCATGAAGTCCAACTCGGTCTAATGCCTGTAAAGCCACTGATTTTTCTTGAGGAACAAGCAATGAGAATAACGACTTTAGGGTTCCCCATTCATTTAATTTTCCTGCTAATACATTGTGAATGACGGCAAGCGGTCCGATTAAATCAAATTGTTGGCGGATGACACCTACTTTTTTTGCAAAGACATTTCCTTTCTTATAAGCAGAAAGGAGCTGACCATCAATGAGGAGGTTACCGCTCGACAATGGCTCTAATCCTGCAACGGCATTAAGAAGGGTAGTCTTGCCGGCGCCACTTGGTCCGATTAAGGCCACCAATTCTCCCTGCTTGATAACAAAAGAAAGAGAAGATAAGGCTATCTTCCCCCCAAATTGTTTTGTTAATTTTTTTGCTTCAATTACTGTTTTAGAAGACATCTATGTCTACATCCTTCTACTTAATAATCTTTAAATCTTTAGCAACCTTTTCGATTTTTTTGTAATTCTCATTCTTCGTTTCAACAAATTTATCCGTTTGGAAGAAATCGGTAATTTCCTTTTGGTCGGTGTTAATGGTCAAAAGAGCATCCTTCACTTTTTGCGCTGTTCCTTTGCCAAATTCGTCATCGACATTACTGTTAATTGTCCAGTTATAATCGAAATAAGCTGGAGTGGTATAAAAAACTTTTACTTTATTGGTGTCTACTTTTCCTTCGTTTACAGCAGCTTCCCATACAGCTTCATTCAAAGCACCTGCTTTAAACGCACCGGATTCAACTAATTTATAAGTAGCATCATGGGAACCTGAGTAATTTGGCTTGCCATCTAAGTCCTTATCTGGGTTAAGGCCAGCTTCCATCATAAAATATCGAGGCATTAAGTGTCCGGAAGTAGAGCTTTCACTTCCAAATGTAAAGGAAACGCCTTTTATGTCTTCTAGTTTGGCTATTCCTGAATCCGCTTGTGTAATAAAAACTGAATGGAATTCTGCATCACGTGGGCGCTGTACAATTGATTCTGCATTCGGTACTAGATTTCTTGCCTGTACACTTGTTAAGCCGCCAAACCAAGCCATATGAATTTCACCGCGTTGGAATCCAGCTACTAATGCTGCATAATCAACAGACGGAACAAATTCAACCTTTAAGCCTGTTTTTTCACTTAAATAGTTAGCAACCGCCGTCATTCCTTTTCCTAGATCTGTGGCATTTTGATCTGGAATAGCTCCAATTTTAAACACTTCATCTGTTTTTGTTTCTTTTTTTCCTTCATTTGATTTATTATCTTGCTGACCGCATGCTGATAAAGAAAATACTAGCATAACGAGAATTATCGTAGAAATCCACTTTTTCATTTAAGATACCCACCTCAGTTGTTATTGTGCTAATAGAACAAAATACCTAGCCTCTTTCATTATAGGTAAATGTATTTTGTTTATAAATTCATTTTATCTATTTATAAAATGAATATTAATCGATTTTATCAATAGGTTAATATTTTATATACTGATAAAAAGCACCTGTAGCTTTAAGGAGGTTATCTATTTTTATTCCATTCAATTGCTAACATTCCATAAACGATGTGGTCAACAAAATGGTCATATAACATTCTGCTTGCCTGATACTTCCCTCATTAACGAATCCTAATCTTTCAGGGATGCTTCTACTCTTTTTGTTTTCTATGGCAGTCCTAATTTCTACCATATTTAACTTTAGATGGCTAAACGATGTAAATTGCTTATTTTTCTTCAACTAACGCACTCCTTCATTGAAGAAGAAATAAGCAATTTATTTCATATTATTTTTCTTGTAGTAAATATTAAAATTATAACTAATTATAAGGACAATATAATTATGACATATAAGTAGATGCTATTCTGTGGAGTATAGCTCTTCCAGGTTTTGCTCAGATATTAAATTAAAGATAGGTGAAAGGAATAGTTTTTATTTTTTTGGAGTTCCTCATTAATGTGAATAGTCATTTTAACATTGTGATTTTGTTTAGCTTCAATGAAACATTATAGAAGCAATCAAAGCAACAAATTACCAATAGTTTATGTTCTATCCTTGTCTATATATGTTTGCTATGTGAGATACATACAAAGATGCCAAAGGAGAAACCTTCAAATGCAACTAATTAAGTAGAGATTGCTGAAATAATGATAGAAGAACCACCACAAGCAGAGGATCAATATCAATTAACAAATAACCAATTCGGAGGAATGGATCATGCAAACAGAAAACCCGGATTCTCCACAAACAGAACATAAAGTTGAATTATCTGCATCTGAAATAGCTAACATATGGCAATCCTATATGAACGATACGATGGCAATCTGTACAATTGGAACCTTTTTATCCAATGTTAAGGATCAAGAAGTTCGTTCCGTACTTGAATATGCCATGCAGACATCTCAAGCACATGCACAAAAATTGAAATCGTTTTTTAACGAAGAACAGTTTCCCGTTCCAGATGGTTTTTCAGTTGAACATGATGTAAATAGCGAAGCGCCACGTTTGTTTACCGATGATTTTTATCTTTTCTACATTCAAAATATCGGGAAAATTGGTTTAACGGCATATACAATTAATCTTTCCAATTCAGCCCGTTTGGACATGTGTGAATACTATACGGAGTGTTTGAATGAATCATCAACTCTGCTCAATAAGGCAACTGAAATCATGTTAAAAAAAGGGACATTCATAAGATCTCCTTTCATTCCAAAACCCAAAGTGGTGGAATACGTTCAAAAGCAAAGCTACTTAGCGGGTTGGTTTGTTACTCAGCGTAGACCCTTAAACGCCATTGAAATTGCTAATATTTACTATAATTTAATTCAAAATCAGTTAGGTCGAACTTTGTTAATCGGATTTAGTCAGGTCGCCAAGTCCGAACAAGTTCGTGATTATATGGTAAGGGGCAGGAATATTGCCGATAAGCATGTGGAAGTGTTTGGTTCGATATTAAGTAAAGAATATCTTCCTTCGGCCAGTGCATGGAGTACATTACCCATAGATTCAACCATTGCTCCCTTCTCTGACAAACTAATGATGGGCCATGTTGCAGCATTGAACATGGCGGGCATAGGACATTATGGTATGAGTATCGGTCAAAGTCCTAGACGTGATTTGGGAACACATTACGCTCGACTCTTGACGGAAATCACCGCATATGCGGAAGATGGTGCAAATATTATGATTGACAACGGTTGGTTGGAACAACCACCACAAGCAACGGACAGGGAAAAGTTAGCAAGTGATGAGAAGTGAGTTGGATTGGATGGGAAAAACTAAAATGATCAAACCAATGATAAGGTTCTCTAGAGTGTTGTTTTACCGGGTTTTGGTCAGCTATTAAATCGCGAGTATATACAAGGATTGTTGTTCATCTTTTTAGAGTTTTTGATTAACATGCAGTCGAATTTTAATTAAATAATCAAACTAAGTTTTCAAGGAGAAATTCATAATGAAGATGTTGGAAAACAATATTTGGAAATAAAAAAAAGCTGTCATTGAGACAGCTTTTTTATTTCGTAAAAGGAAAATCATTGAAACGTAGTCTTTTAGTTATCCAATACTGTTATTTCGTAAATGATTAACCTTCTACTTTGCATCATTAATTGAATCGGAATCTTTATGGTAATAGTCATCACGGCAGAGGAATGTAATTACATCCGCATCTTGTTCAATTTGACCTCTTTCGCACAAATCGGATAACATCGGCCGTTTATCCTACCGACTTTCCACAAAAAAGAGGACATACAAAGGTTATGTCAACCTTTGCTTTGCTCAGTAGTTTGAGCAGTATTGTCATTTTCCGTATTTGGCGTGGTGCTTTATTGAATTTGAGCCTGTGCTTCGCGAGCTTGTTTTAAATTGAAATAGGCATCCATTGTATCGCTGCCTATTTTCAAGTTTGCATGATTATCTGTACTTCCTTGGTACGCCCATGGAACTAGCACAGCCATTGCTATTTCAGGATTATCTGACGGTGCATAGCTAACTAGACTTAAATTCATCGTCTCTGGAGGTTCTTTTCCGAATTTTTTCCGTTCTGGGCCATCGTAAAACGCTTCGGCAGTTCCCGTCTTTCCGGCTGGGCTGTATGGTTTGATACCAAAAGTCCCGGTACCTGTTCCTTGTGGATCCGACATAACTAGACGGAAGCCCGTCTGAACACGTTCAATCCACTCATCCTTCATATCAAGCCGATTTAAAATATTTGGTGTAATTTCTTTGGTAATCGGACCAAGCAAATCACTATCCAAAAGGGGTTCGCGAATTTCCTTAACGATATGAGGTTGAATTCGGTAACCTTTATTAGCAATTGTGGATACATACTGTGCAAGCTGCATCGCTGAATAAGTATCATACTGGCCAATCACTATATCAAGTAATTTTCCTGATTCATTAGGCCCTTTAAAGCCAGCGGTTTCATTCGGTAAATCAATCCCTGTTCTAACCCCAAGTCCAAATTGACCAAATGAATTACGAATTGTATCAAATGCCTTAATATCTAAAGGCAGAGGACGGCCCTCAACATAATGACCTTTTCCGATGGCAATAGCTGTCATAAACATATATACGTTTGAAGATCGTTTTAATGCATACAGATCATCAATCAACCCCATACCACCAGGGGTCCATGATTTTTTAACCGGTGTATCTTTAATTTTCAATGGAGTATCCAACCATTTAGACCTTGGTGAAATAGCACCTGTTTGATATCCTGTTAAAACTGTTGCACCTTTAACAGCTGATCCAACATTATAAGATGTCGTAAAGCTACCAAGTGCATCATCTTGCATTTCCTGTTTTCCGGTTACTTCATTTTTGACAATTCGCTTACCTGCCATTGTTAAAATCTCACCAGTATGTGGATCCATCAACACGACGTAGGCGCGGTCAAGCAAAGCAGTACCTGGCATTTTTTTTGCTTCCGACAGCCGATCCTCAATGATTTTTTCTACTTGTAACTGCAAGTCCATATCAATCGATAAGACAAGATCTTTCCCACGTTGCCCTTCAGAAATTACTTCAGTAGATATCACGTTTCCAGCCTTATCGGTGTTATTTTTCACCTTTGCCTTTTGGCCTGAAAGAACATCTTCGTACTGCAATTCAAGATAGCTTTTCCCAACTCGGTCATTGCGGTTATAATCTCGTGATAAATAATAATCCAATTGCTCTGACGGGAGTCCTTCATCAGAGGTGGTAATGTTGCCAAGCACCGATTTTAATGTATTAGTAAAAGCATATCTTCGCTTCCAATCGGTAGTGGTATCTACTCCTGGAAGATTTTCTAAATTCTCACTGACAACAGCAAATTCCTTGTCTGTTACGCCGTCATTTTTCACAATTTGCGGTGTTAGAGCGTATCCGCTATTAAACTCTCTAAAAATGGCCAACACTTCAAGGTCATCCGCTGACAGTCCGTTCATTTCTTTTTCAGTGATCCGCTCTAGCTGGAGCCTGTAAATGTCCTTATCATTCAACTTTTTCGCTTCGTATTTGTCCCATTCTTTTTGTTTAATTTTCTTTTTAGCCAAATTAGGGTGCATCATGATCCAGTAATCCTTTTTATCACGTTCCTGAATCTTTGAAGTGTCCTTTTCGATTAGTTTTGCTAACCGTTGGGCAACTTTTAACATTTCCTTCTGCTCCGTTCCTTGATACTTTGTGTAAGTAATCGCGTTCAACGGAATATTATCAACAATCACTTTCCCACTCCGATCAAACATTTTTCCGCGTGGAACTGGATTATTTACCGTGACATCTTCAGTCCGTTCTATTTCACGCTTAAAATCATCCCCATAAACAATTTGGACAATACCAAGGCGAAGGATCAAAGTTGAAAACAACAAAAACACAACAAAAAACAACATGTTTAAACGAAACGGGACATGTGTTTTTTTCTTTTTCTTTTTATTCACTGAATCGAACACTTCCTTTTATCATCCTTCCGACAGAATACCCCTTCCTCAAGGAATGTGAAGGGCGAAGCCCAATGAGTAGGGAGGGGATGAATGTCGGTTGGCGATAGCCAAAACTTGCTTCCTTGTGTTATAATAAGAACAAACGTTCCTGTTTGGCGAGGTGAAATATATGCTAGTAAACAAGGCTTACAAGTTCCGCATCTACCCAAATAAAAAACAAATTGAAAAGATTAACAAAACCATTGGCTGTTCAAGATTTGTTTTCAATTTCTTTCTTGGTAAACAAAAAGAAAAAGATGCTTACTGGTATATCGTCGAAGAAATGAGACAAAACGGTCAGCTCCCAGCGAATAACTGGAAAGGCAAATTCTTAAACAAATTTGAAACTGTTAAATCGCTACCTGAACTGAAGAAACAGTACTCTTTTTTGAAAGAAGTCGATAGTATTGCTTTGCAAAAATCAGTTGAAAATTTAGCTGATTCCTATGGTCGCTACTACAAAAAGCAAAATAAACAACCTCGCTTTAAGTCAAAAAAGAATCCAGTGCAATCGTATACAACAAAATATACAAACGGAAATATAGCTGTCATAGACAACCACATCAAACTCCCCAAACTAGGGTACGTCCGTTTTGCAAAAAGTCGTGAAGTCGAAGGTCGTATTATAAGTGCCACCATCAGAAGAAACCCCTCTGGTAAATATTTTGTTTCTTTAGCTACTGAATCAGAAGTAAAAGAATTGCCTATAACTAAT
Organism: Bacillus sp. 1NLA3E; assembly: GCF_000242895.2. NCBI lineage: Bacteria > Bacillati > Bacillota > Bacilli > Caryophanales > Bacillaceae > Bacillus > Bacillus sp. 1NLA3E. The sequence goes on along the minus strand of NC_021171.1, from coordinate 1,579,215 downwards.
TCAGCAATTGGTATTGATGTAGGACTGAAAGATTTCGCTATTCTTTCGGATGGAACGATTTACCCTAATCCGAAGTTTTTTCGTTCATTAGAAGAAAAATTAGGTCATGCGCAAAAAGTTATGAGCAGACGAACGATAGGTGGTGCGAACTGGTTTAAGGCCAAAAGAAAAGTCGCATGTATTCATGAAAAAATTGTGAATGCAAGAAAAGATTATTTGGACAAGATATCTTCCAAGATTGTCAAAAACCACGACATTATTGGGATGGAGGATTTGTCCGTATCGAACATGTTAAAGAACCACCATCTTGCTAAAGCAATCAGCGAAGTATCTTGGTCACAATTCAAATGGATGATCGAATACAAAGCTAAATGGAACAACAGACAAGTGGTAACCGTTTCAAAAAACTTCGCTAGTAGCCAGCTTTGTTCTAGTTGTGGCTACAAAAACAAAGACGTTAAAAATCTCAGATTACGTGAATGGGAATGCCCTAAATGTCATACCCATCATAATCGAGATATTAACGCGGGAATCAATCTTAAAAACGAAGCCCTAAGACTTCTATCCGCAGGGACTGCGGGGATCGCCTAATCAATAACTAGTGGATACACTGGTGTTCTTAGGAATCCCCTTCTTCAAACAACCCGTAAGGGTGTTAAGGAGGGGTAGTTCAAGTATGGACCTTAATTCACCAACACCCAATCTAATCTCCATTATAAAAGAAAATTAAAAATATTTCCATTTTATATTTAAATTTACAATATTTATTATTTTTTGGTAAATTGCAATATTAAATGCAACAAAACATGAAAGTTCAGACTCACCGTGACTTATGCAATATTTTCGAGCTCTTCTAGAAAACATTCCTCAGGCGTTCGATAGGCGAGAATCTTTCTAGGTAGGCGGTTACACCAATTCTCCACGTACAAGATCGTCTCATCCGCAACGGAGGATATAGCTTTACCTTTAGGAATAAACCTACGGATCAATCCGTTGTGGCGCTCATTCGTGCCACGTTCGGAAGAAGTATAAGGATGAGTATAGAAGATATCTGTGTCTTCGTTGATTAGGGTAGGGACGAGTTCTGCAAACTCAGAGCCATTGTCAGAAGTAATGGTCTTGAATACACGAGAGAACATAGAACCATAGGTATTTCGCAATTCATTAATCGAGGCAATTACGGCCTCACTTCCCTTAGAGGCAATCTTTATAATGATTTCTTTACGGGTCTTCCGCTCAGTAATTGTTAAGAGAGCTTCGTCTAGGCTTTTTTTTCCGATGACAGTATCAATCTCCCAGTGGCCAAATTCCTTACGGTCTTCGATTTCTGCAGGACGTTCAATAATACTGCGACCAAAGATTCGCTTGTTTACGCGTATTCGCTTTTTCTTTGTATTTAGCCGTAGTTTCATAGGAAGATCAATGTTTCTCACTGCGATGAATCCACGTTCAATATAGTTATATAGAGTCTTTGTGGATACAGTAGCACCCTGAAAAAGACCGCCGGCTTGGGCAAATCCACAAACAGCATCAGGGGACCATTTGTCATCCAGTATCTTCGACTCAGCAAATTGGATGAATTCCAGTGAATGATCAAGCTTAATCTTAGCCCCACAAACCATTCGGTTTGTATCGTACTTTGTCTGCCCTGTTTCCGGAAAGTAGGCCTGATAAGTGGATCGATCCGAACGCATCTGTGTTGTAGTACCACGTTTAATTTCACGCCAGACAGTCGTACGATCGTGTCCTATGCCAACTGCGATTTCCTGCATGGACTTGCCTTGTGAGTGTAGGGCAGCTATCATTCCACGTTCGAAACTAGTAAGGTGTTTGAAAGTCCGTAGGGTTGTGCTAGAATTAGTGCAAGCCATTAGATAAACCTCCCGTTATGATCTTGTTTTAGTCGACTTAATCATACACGGTTTATCTGTGGCTTTTCACGTTTTAAGCTGTTGCATTTAATTTTACAACTAGCCTTTATTATTTTTTGATATCCTTGAGGCAGTTATATCAAATTAAAAAACCCCATCTTATATTGAAGGGGCCCATTCAAAGAAAGTTTCCTAATGATGTTAATTCTGCAGAGATGTCAGTATACTATGTTTCCTAATTTAGGCTTTGTTAAAAGCTGAAATCTAGTATACGACCTGCAATCACTTATATGATTGAAACGTTTTTTAATTTTGAAGTTGACCATCTCTTGATTTTCGTTTGTTCCTTAAGATTCGCTTTTCTAGATAATAAGTCGGAATGATGATTGCTGCCCAAATCGCAAAATAGTTTAGAACAACAAGAAATGGGTTGCTTTTACCCCCGTGCCCTTCTTTTCCACGAAATTCCCCTTCACGAAATCGTTCATCAGGTGGTGTTTGAGTAGTATTCGTTGTATTCCATGTGTTTCCATTATTCGTAGACTGCCCACTTTGTTGCACTTGTCCTTGTTTGAAATGATCAGTGTTTGCAGGAGCTGTTGTAGAAAACCATTGAATTCCGCCTGCCAAAATGGCGATTGATAGGACGACTGATGCCAAAACACCCTTTCTAAATTTTCCTTCCTTTGATTTAAACGCCCTTTTACAAATACTCAGTATCCATTGCCAATGTAATCCTACATGAAGACCAACTAGCGCAAGGGTTGCATCCGCAGAGAAACCATGGATTTCTCGAATCGAATGACTATTTTGAATGGCAAGACTTGGAGTAACGACCTTCGAAATTAAAATACCCGTTATAATGACTGCAGCCATCGAAATGAATAACAGTATGTTTAGCAAATAACTATATCGTGTTTTTCTATGAAGTTTGGAATCAAAGATCTTTTTGGTTGTATTGATCACCCAATGATAGTTCAAGCCAATGTGGATAAGAATCGCTACTCCTATTATCAGACCAGCAATTTCATGAAATGGTAAACCGTTTAACACTCTTGGATTCATTAGTAACACGAAAGTAATGGCCAGCAGTATATCCAGTACAATTTTTGTATAATTCTTTTTCAATTTATTTCCTCCAAACATTGTTCTTTTTGATTTTGAAAAATATTGTGTTGTGATACAACTGTTACTTTACTAGCCGATGGTGAAAATTTGGTGAAAATCATTTACGAAAGTTTCATCATAATTTGCTTATTGTCCCCTCTATTCGATTTCAAATGTCAAAAAAAAAGGCCCAAATCCATGAGGATCTGAGCACCTGTTATTGACTATTAAACATTGGTCGATTCATCCATAATAGCGAGGTTAACTGTAAATGTACTGCCTTTTCCTATATTACTGCTCACTCTAATCGTTCCTTTATGGGTTTCAACAATCCATTTCGCGATGGAAAGCCCTAATCCATGACCACCCATTTGGCGGGCTCGAGATTTATCAGCACGATAGAATCTTTCAAATATAAAGGGAAGGTCCTTGGCATCAATTCCGAGGCCATTATCCTGTACATTAATAACCAACAAATTTCCTTCCTGTGAAAGATACAACTTAACATTCCCTCCATTTGGAGTGTATTTAATCGCATTATCTAAAAGAATATATAATAGCTGTGATAATCTTTGCGAGTCTCCGATAACAGGTAAAACAACTGGGGCATTCAAGTTAAGCGAGATCTCCTTTGAATCAGCCAAAGGGCGTATAGACTCAACTGTCTTTTCCCCTAGTTGGCCAAAATCGAATCTTTCAGTTTTTAGCTCAATTGTATTTGAATCTGAACGGGCTAGTGTTAATAGATCGCTCACTAGGTTCGTCATTCTTTTTACTTCTTGTCTCATGTTCGAAAAAAGTTTCCCTACAAAATCTTCCTTTTGTGGCTCAATCGTCATTTCCATCGCATCAATAGAGGATAACAAAACACTTAATGGTGTTCGCAGCTCGTGGGAGGCGTCACCGACAAATTCACGCTGTCTTGTAAATGCCGCACTGATGGGAACCATGGCTCTTTTTGACATGACAAAGCTAATATATAAAGCTACCCCAAAAAACACAATACCGATTGCGGTTAAAATGATTAACAGCCAATATAATAACTGATAGACAAAGGATATGTCTTTCCCAATATAAAGCTGTCCAATATATTGATTTTTAACATAGATCGGCTCACTAGCAATGAGAAGACGGATATCGTGCGGTTCCTCACGCGGACGAAATTCCCCTTTTCCCCCTTGATTATGATTTCTCCCCAATTGAATGGTTTGTTTCATAATCTGTTGATTTGCAGAGAGTTTTTTCTTTACCAGGCCAAATAATTCTTGATGTACCCGGGGATCCGCTTCGTTGCCCAAAATAATTTGTCCCTGCGAATTGACAATATAGTAAAAAAATTGATTGGCTCCGGCAAAAACAACCTCTTGATCCTGCACTTCTTGGAGGCTACTCCGTGCATTTTTCAATAAATAGCTCTCCATAAATGTTGCTTCTTGATCGGCTAAAGATCGAAGTTCTCGTTCCTGATTGTTTAAAATGACAACATAAAGGACGGAGTAAACAATGACCATAAAAAGAATAAGAAATAACATAAGAATCCCACTATACAACCGGGTCAAACGGCCTTGGGTATTTTTAAAAACATCCTTCTCCCCCAAGTTTGAAATGGTTCGAAAGAATAAGCCTAGCTTATTGTTCAAGTCGGTACCCCACCCCTCTAACGCTTTGAAGCAAATCTTGTTTTCCAACAAATCCTAGTTTTTTTCGGATTAATTTCACGGTTGCATCAATTGTCTTGGAAGCAACCTCTGAATCCCCTCCCCAAATACGATCAAGAATAATTTCCCTTGGCAATACTTGACCCTTATTCTGGATAAACAAATCCAAAAGCTGAAATTCCCTAGGACTTAATTGGATGGTCACCTCTCCACAACGTACACTGTGGCTCATTCGATTTAGAATCAAACCATGTACCTTGATTTCCTTTTCTATAATTGGGGCATAGTTTCGGCGGCTTACCGCACGTAAACGGGCCAATAGCTCATCTATTTCAAATGGTTTTACAAGATAATCATCTGCACCGGAATCCAAACCTTCAATCCGATCCTGGACAGCATCTTTAGCCGTTAACATAAGGATGGCTCCCGCGTATCCTTGTTTTCTTAATCGACTGCAGATTTCCACTCCAGTCCCATTTGGCATCATCCAATCCATGATGATGACATCATAGTGGGCAGAAGTCGCATAATAATAAGCATCTTCTCCCTCCATCACCCATTCAACATTGTAACTGCCCTTCTTTTTTAGCATATATACAATTAACTCCCCGAGACGTACATCATCTTCTGCTAATAAAATATTCATGGGAAAGCGCTCCTTCAAAATTCTAGTCTCGTTGATGACTAACTTAAAAAATTATTAAAAATATAAAAGCCACCATAAAGTGATTGCCCTAGTAGAATGAACCCTAGGACCAATAGGGAGAGCTTTTTTCCTTTTGAAAATAAAGATTTTTTTGCGAGTGTATCATCGTTTAGAACACTCCTTGTGAAGACTTGGATGGCATTCAGAATGGAGTGTGAAAAAACAACGGAGGTTAGAAAAATACTAATATGCACGAAAGCAATCTCATAGCTGAAAAAGATTGGGATGATTAGCAACGAAACGAATGAAACGGCCCAAATCACACCAAAAATATTACGAATCCATAATAACAGAGAAAGGAGTAGCGTACCAATAAATAGATAAACCACCAAACGATAGTTTCCTTTCGCCACTAAATAATATAAACCTATGGATGCTAGTAAGGCACCAGTATTTCCTAGATAAGAAAGGAGGGTATCCTTGAAAAAGGAATGAGGAGGGCTGGTCGTTACCCCAGTTCCATCTTTATACAGCTTGATTTTGTTGGTCCTATGCCCTTCTAGGCATACCCGGATCATTTTGTTTAACAGGGTGTGACAATGTGATAGATACACCCTAACAAATGGAAGTCGACTTCCCACCAAAGAGATAACAAAATAGATAAGAATAAGCATCTTAATGTTCATGATTAAACCCCTTTTAATACGATAGGATAAAAGGAAGCACCAAACTTCTGGGATGCTTCCTTTCAATTGCAGCTATCAATTAGATTCCTACTTTTTCACCCTTAAGCTTTTCAAGTTCCGAATTTACTTCTTCATCACTGATCGAATTTTGGTTCCCTATAGGTAACTGGACTAAAGGAGCAGAAAATTGGTTTCCGGCCTGTACCTCTGCCTCCATCATTAAGATGTGATCTTCTGCTCGGGCAATACCTCTAGCAATTGAGTCCGTTTGAAAGGAAACCGTTGCTTTCTGAATTTGTTTAATCGACTGTGCCACATTGGCCCTTGAAGCTAAAAGGATTTTCTTTTGTTGCAATTGATAAAACGTTTCTTTTAACTGCTCTAATTTTTCCAAAAGGATTTGTGTTTGCTTTTGAATAGACTCATATTGTTCTTGGTAAAGGCCTAATTGCTTTTCATTAGTAAGTTTTTCTTGGATAGCCAATTTAGCCATTGCCTCTTCACCCTGCTCAAGAGCAAGCTTTGCCTGGCGTGTTCTTTTTTCTACTAATGCTTTCGTTTCAGAAATAAGGGTCTCATGTTTCTTTTCAACAAATATTTGTCTGGCTAATGCTTTTTGCCCTTTTTCAATTTCTAGCTCCATTTCTCTGGAATATTCATTGAGCATCGCAATCGGGTTTTCGATTCCATCCAATAATCCATTAATTTCAGCCATTGTTAACGTTTTAATTCTTCTAAAAATCCCCATATTATTCAGTCTCCTTTTTATTGGTCACATTTTTTTCCCATTGATCTAAGATGCTTGCATTTTGTGAAATGATCGGTGTTTGTGTGCTGACAATACTTGTGTCAATAAACTGGTTCATAGAAGTTGCTTTTGCTCTTTTTCTCAACCATCTTACTAAAAGAACTAGAACAACTAGTCCAATCAGAAGTGCCAACCAGGGGAAACTTTCTCCATGAAAAGAACCGTTCATTAACTGGTGGTGGCCGCCAAACCCGCCATGTTGACCAAAACCACTTGCTTTGTCCATTCCGGCTTGTCCCATTCCAGCTTGTCCATGGCCGAGTCCTCGCTGCCCGCCTGCAAATTCTCGGTGGCCATCAAAAAGACCGTGAACTAAATTAAACACAAAAATCACTGCAGCAAAGATTACACCCCAAAGTAAAACTTTTTTCTTTTTCATATCTTTTTCCTCCTTTCATTAGTTGATAGTTAGAAGTTTATAAGAGAATGGTGAAAACTTGGTGAAAAGAAAATAGGATTTTCCCGTGATAAAAAAAACGGACAAAAGCGCGAGGCCTCTGATATACTGGCGTTTTTTTTATCCCTGAGAGTTCGGGAACTAGTCTCTTATTTTTAGGCTCTGTTAAACTAGAATGTTGATTTCCGTTCCAGGCACTCGCGCACCTTAGGGGCGGGCGGTGAGCCTCCTCGGCGCTTAAGCGGCCTGTGGGGTCTCACCTGTTCCACTGCTCCCGCAGGAGTCTTCGCGCCTTCCACTCCAATCACATTGTGCAATAAATCAACATTGAGCTTTAACACAGCCTATTTTTTAAAAATTATAAATCCCTAAAATTTTACAAGAAAAATTTGGTGGAATACTAATCAGGCTCCTCATTAGTGATATAAACTACAATGAACGATATATATTCTTATAAGAAGGTGATACATTTTGGGGATAGCATGGGTCTTCAAAGGTTTAGAAACTTAGGGAGAAATTCTTTTTAGAGCAAGGCTCAGTTACCGCCTTCCCTCCACAGGCATTACCCTGCTTCAACAGTACTATGCAGTAATCTGACTCCCTAAGGCATTAGACCTCCTCACTTTGTTATCGCTTGTTAGTCTTACTTTCTCTGGGTAAAGAGCACTTAGGGTCTCCCACGTTGACGCATCATAACTGTGTCTAGCATGCCATGGTCACTGACCCCGGGGAAGCTACTATATTCTCGCATAACGACTAAAGTAGTGTTGTTTTCTACTCGGTTCAAAGTATCAACCTTCCCGATTGGGATTCCGAGGCTCAATCCCTTCAACTTTCGCTTTCGGCCTACTAGCTTGCTGTCTACGCTTAACAACACCGGTTACCCTGTGTTGTCCAAGACTCGCTATGAGTGATTTGCTAAATCTTTCTCAGTGGGAGTCCCACCCACTATATGATGCGCCCTTCGTGGCGCACGAACCGTCCCCATGTTTCTGCTACAAATATGAAAAACAATGCGGTTAAGACATTAGAAAAACGAATGAAAGACCACCTTGTAGACTGATTTTTTTTGTCAATATAGTTAATATATAGAACAAAGAAGTCCTGAAACTATTTAATATCAATAGATTCAGGACTTCTTGTTAAATGTAGTTTGTGGGTTTCACTTTTGTCCTTTTGGGGATAATCGCCACGGCAACCTCCTCCTATGCTCTCACGAACATACGACTTCCCCGCATACGGTTTTCCAACTAATCCAATTCAGACGTGAAGGACAGTAAAACAATATGAAGATGTGAGTTAGGTAAAGTTTATTACCGGTTTAAAATATATTTCTGACATTCATTTGGTCAAGCTCATTTTATATTGCCCTTTATTTAAAACTACTTAAAAAAATATATAAGAGATAAAAGCAACTCCCATTAAAAGAGAAAGGGCTAATTTTCCCCAGTTAATAAGAATTGATTCGACATTTTTTAAGGTTTGGCTAGTTACAAAAAAACATATGAAAAATATAATAATAATGATAAATCTAAAATTTGAAAGCTTTAATGAATCAAATAAATAACTTCCTAAATATTGATTATTAGGTATCTTAATACTGAGTAATATACAGACAAGCATGATTAATCCTGATGTTACTCCTACCGTTTTTTTTATATTATCCATGGTATGATCATCCTTTATAGCTTATTATTGGATAGCTCATAATTCAGTTTCTTTTATCTTCCCATTCTCCAATAAAAAACATCTTGTAGCTATTTGTTTGCAAATTTCTGGAAGGTGAGAAACGAAAATTATTAGTGAACCTTTTTTTGCCTTATTTATTAGTATATTCATTGCGTTTTTTTGAGCGTCACTATCAAGGGACGAGAATGGTTCATCTAATAAAATAATAGATGATGATTTACGCGCAAAAAAAGCAGACCAATATAATTTATGTCGCATTCCTAAAGAGTATTCTTGAACAAGTTGTTTTAATGCGGTTTTCATATTAAATTTTTCTATCATTTTAAAGAAAAAGCTATTAAAATCCTCATGAGAGATATTGAATAATTGTTGTATAAACCTTGCATTTTCTTCTCCAGTTAAATAATCAAATAGATATGGTTCAGAAGGTATGTAAATTACATTAGACAATAACTCCTCCCTATTAATAATCAATTTCCCATCAAGATAAATTTCAATTTCCGTATCAATAAGTTGTGCGATAATGCGAAGTAATGTGCTTTTTCCTGAGCCATTAGATCCTTTTAGCCAAATGATGTCTCCATGATTGGCTGTAAAAGAAATGTTTCTTAATAAATCCTGATCCTTTTCATAGTTAAACTGTAAATCTTTTATTTCTAGCACAACAACACTCCTCAATAAGAAAGTCCAAATTTAGTTTCTAAAATTCCTGCAATAAACAGCAAAATAATCATTAATAAAGGCGGCAAAATAATTTCCAATTTAACAATTTTTGGAGACACTTTTCTTTTTTTAATAGCGGTGATTAAAAAACTCCAAAGCATAAATGGGTAAAGACATGCTATTAGTACCGCAGGTATTTCAAAAATACCATGTGGAAGAAATGCTGTAAAAATAGCCTGAGTCATGTTATTTTGAATAATCATTTCAATGACTATTCCTATCATTACTCCATTTGTGATTAAAATTATTAAGCTTCCAATTCCATAGGTTAAAAATCCTACTAAGACCATAATAAGACATTGTTTCATATTATGGGAAAAGTAATAAAACCAATGATTATCTGGTGGATTAGGTGGTAACGGCACCTTATGACTTTGAAAAACGGCCCCCCACAAACAAGAAAAAAAGAAAACTAACAATATAAGAATTAGTTTTCGAGAATATTTAGACCAAATAGATTCATAATGCATTTCGGTTTTAATATTTTTCATGCTTTATATACCATCTTTTTTTTATATTTTTTATTTACGAAAAAATACCAACTAAATACTCCTAAAGCAATCAGAAATAGAAAGGAGTCATATAATAGTGATAACCCCAAACTGTCTTTAATAAAGACTGCAATAAAAAACAAAAGAAATAGAACTCCACTAATCGCTCTTTTTGGAATAGTAAAAAAATATTGTAATGTTTTTGATTCATAAGTATCCATACGAATCATAAATATATTTGCGTAATCAAAACGACTGCATAACTGCAACCAATAAGTACTGACGAGAACATTCACAAAAAACAACAACCAAACACCAACAATACCTATAATAAATTCAATAATAGATCCATTTATTACCAATGCTCCCAGTATAAGCATAATGGTAGTTACAATTTGTACAGGTGACAACAAAATATAAATTAACTTTCTTTTACTGCTCATATATTGTTGAATATTCAAATGGGGAGACAATTTAGTTAATTCTATTTGTCTTAACTCACTTGAAGGATGAAGTATTGGATAATTCATTAGCCATATCCCAATAGTCTGTGATACAACGAACCAAGATACAAACCAAAATGCAATTATGAAACTAGAATAGGAATTTAAACTTCCAATAAGAAAAATTGAAAATCCTATTATTGGAGATATGGCCGGTGGCATAAACAGAAACATTTTTTGTGGTATATTGCATGTGATAATAGTTCTTTCCAGCACGACTAAATCTCTATGTATCCATGGATTATTATGGTAAATCCGTCTACTTAACCATTGATAAAATTTAAAGAATGCGTTTTGAGAAGTTAATAAAATAAATGGGTTCCTTTTGGAAATAAAGTTTATCTTAGGTGACTGAAAAATAAAATAATAAACATATATACCTATATATATCAGAATAAATATACCGATTATGTAATAGGACCATTCAGAATGAGACCACTTAGTCCAAATATTTTTGATAAATTCAAATCTGATAACAAAAATATGCTTTACAGTATTTGAAAAATACTGTAGTGATTTTACCAAGCCTTGTTGATAAATATTGTTTGCAATAGGCTTTTCTATTAATGGAAGGAGCAATATTTTACTTAATATCCATATTAAGCATGAGGAAAGAATTAATTTTATGAAATAAATTACTTCACTTTGTATTGTATTTTCAACTTTCATTTCCCAGGTATTTAATACTAGATTTTTCAATTTTGAAATATAAATAAATGAGACTAACAATATCCAAACTAATGTCAATAAAATTCCAGTCATAAGATTAGGTGATATTTGGAAAAGTACAAATATAGCTATTATTTCAAGCGATAATTCATGTAACCAAAACATTAGCAACTCAGAAATCAAAGCGAAATTCAGTAGTTGATTTCGGTTATAAAGCGATTGCCATAGCAAGTCATTTAATGGATTGCTGCTTACTCTAGAAAAATGTTGTCGCGCTGTTGTACTTGGAAGCAAAAAATTAAATAGTAATACCCCAAAAACAATAAAATTTCTTACAGTAATATTTGTAATGCTTTCAAAAAAAAATGCGAATAATAAAAGTAGCATATTCTGAGATAGTAATGAAAATATCCAACTTAATGAAGCAGGAAGTTTTATTCCTAGTTTATTTTTCAATTGCTCTGTTATTCCTGCAAAGTCTTGACGCATTTGGTCGAGAACGATGGTTTTTAATATAAAGCTATAAGAATTCATAATTGTTATGGCCTCCGTTGAACACTATAAAAACCGTAAATTTTAAAACATAGGTAATAGAAGAGAAAAAATCTCTTCTATTACCTATTAAGCTAGCAAAATAATTACCAAACTATCGCTTGAGCTTTTAAATTGTTTGCAATTTTCTTCTTAATGTAAATAATAGCAAAATCAATTGCAGCAGCAGTCGGAGCTAGTCCACCAGCTGAGAGTATTGCCATAATTGTAGATACCGCAATCGCTGCATACCCTACAGCATCAACAACATTAACAATTTGTGTTGCCAGCGTCTTACCAACACCAAAAAATCCCATAGCTTCTAACATTCCAAAATCCTCCTTGAATCCAATTTTTGTCTAATATTTAGACTATTTGTCTTTTTTTGACAATTCTCATTATACAATACTTAAAATGTTAATTCAATCAAAAAAATGTAAAAAATGGTAATAATGTTATTTATATGGGAATGCGATCGTGTTTCTATCATAAATATTAACTTAAATAATAATTACCAAAATTATCGTTTCAATTCACTATTTTCCGGTATGAAATTCATCCATCTATTTAGAAATATCCGCCATTATCGAGCCAATTAAATAATTCTTTGCTGTTTTCAAGAATTTTATGCTGAACATATACTTTTTGGTCAGTTTCGCGAGACCATGCCGTATCTAATTTAGTGATGACCCCATCTTTTTGATATTGTTCTATTTCTGCTTGGTAAAGGAAATCGGATGCAGCATGCTGGTCTCCAAAAAACAACCATGTTCTTCCTGCTGCTTTCGTTACAGCCCGTTCTTCAATAAAAGAACGGAATGGAGCAATACCTGTCCCTGGACCAACCATTATGATGTCTGAATCACTTGACTCTGGTAAATGAAAGTGCTTATTTGGCTGAACAAATACTGGGAGGGTATCTCCTGCTTGAATACGTTCTGCAACTGACACAGAACAAACCCCTTTTCGTAAACGGCCGTGCGCTGTATATCTTACAGCACCGATTGTTAGATGCACTTCACCTGGGTGAGCACTTACGCTGCTTGCAATCGAATAAAGGCGTGGCGTCATTCTTCTTAGCACAGAAACAAATTCTTGAGCAGAAGCCTTCCATGGACCAAAATCTTGTATCATATCTAGTAAATCCCGTCTAGAGCAATATTCTTTTAACTGGCTTGCGTTTTCTACTAACAAAAGCTTATGTAGCTCTTCATTTTCTGTTAATTCTGCAGCCTGCTGCAATAGCTTTTTCGATAACAAAGTAATTTCAAAATAGGCTGTTAACGCTTCGCTTAATGGAAGTGTTTCGCCCCTTGCTTATTAATCGTCACTTCCAATTCTGGATTCCAATTCATTTCTTTAATTAGAGAAGATACGAGTTCCAGATCATTTTTAGGATTAATGCCAAGGGCATCACCTGGCACATAGGAAAGTCCTGATCCTTCTAATGAAAACTCGATATGAATCGTTTCTTTACTAGAACTAGCTCCATTTAAGTTAACATTTTTTAAAACTTTCACATGGAATGGATTTGTTCTTGAATATGGTGCTACAGTATTTTTGTCATCCGCTATAGTTTGTTGCAATCTTTTCACCTCAAAAAAGTATTCTATTAAACTCACAATTTTTTACAGTAAACGCATACATACTATTGTATATTAGCCTTGCAAATAATACATCAGTCAAATTTGATATTTTTTCCCTTTGAAAAAATGAATCTGTCTTAGGCCGTCAACTCCGCTTGTTTAAAATTTAGGAGCTGATTGTTTAATACAAATGGTTCTAAATAATTTTCTAGTTAGTGATATTTGCTTAGATATAATAATTCCATCCTCATGATCATTTAGCTGTTTTACCTTAACCCTGAACAAGGTATAATATTCAAATGTTTTATATTTTCCCGATCCAAGTAAGCCAAATTTAGACTCTACGTGCTATCTCCATCAAGGTCTCAATAGATCTATAAAAAAAAACAACCAAAAAACCGCACGAGTGAAAAATCACTGTGCGGTTAAATATGTAATGGTCTTGTAGGATTTGTTCCACTGGTATTTTAAATTCAGTACAAGTGAAATACAAAGATTACAATTCAGAGTTTAATTAGGCAGATAATTCTGGAAAACGTTTGTCTAGTTCGAAGAAAAGCTTTTTATATTCAACAATACATAATTCTCCAAGTATATAACTTTTTTTAATATAATTATGTAACTCAGTAACATGTAATGGATTCTGTTTTTTCTCTGACATAAAACGTTGTATTAAATCTTCTAATAACATAGAAATCAGCCCCTCTTCCTAATCCTATACGATTTTACTACTATAAAAAGTATAACACGTGATATTTGTCACACCTAGTTTTTTAAAAATTCAAACTTACGACAGTTTTCTACAATAATTTCATTTATTTTTGTCATAATGAAAATGAACTTCAAACTTTTATGATTTATAGAACCTCTTGATGGGATTAAAAACAAAACTTTGCTTAAACTACCACAAGGTAAATACCCCCCTGACCTCAACCATATCAACATGAGAATGTTTAATTATTAGGCAATATTGTGTTATAGTCACCAATATTCACCAGCAGCTTTAAAGCTTACCTATTTTTTTCAATACTGCAAAAAATTTTATCCTACTTTTTTTTTTGTGTTTATTTCAAGAGTAATGTAATCACTCCCATACAAGAAGTCAATAGTAAAAATTATCCAAGGAAAACAAATTGATAGAAATTTATAGCTGCCATTATGTGTGTTTTGTACTAACGAAAGTCAATTATCTCATGCCAATACACGAAAATGATTTAAGACAAAGATACAAAGAAGAATACATTCGTTGTTAAAAGCAAAAACTCGCCGCAAAACGGCGAGTCTTCTTCATTAATTTTTTCTACCGTCTCTGCCTAATTCGATTCTGCTAAATCTAAATATTCTTGGAGTGTGCAGTTAGCTTTTGATAGGCATATTCAACTTGTTTTTCTGTAGGAGGCTGAATATGTTCTAATGGATACTTTAGCCCAAGGGCTTTCCACTTGTATACACCAAGTTTATGATAAGGTAGAATTTCAATCTTTTCGACATTTTCCAATGTCCCAATGAATTCACCAAGCTTTTCGAGGTCTTCCTCGTCATCTGTAATTGTTGGAACAAGGACATGACGTACCCAAATTGGTACTTTTCGGTCAGATAAAAATCTTGCAAATTCTTTAATATGTTCATTTGTCATTCCAGTTAATTTAATGTGCTTTTCTCGGTTGATATGTTTTAAATCGAGTAAGACGAGATCTGTATATTGTAATAGTTCCTCCAATTGCTCAAGATAAACTTCTGAATGGTGAAAGGAGCCTCCGGAAGAATCAATAGTTGTGTGAATCCCTTTCTTTTTGCATTCTTTAAACAATTCAATGAGAAAAGGAAGCTGCAACAAAGGTTCACCGCCGCTTACGGTAATGCCTCCGCCAGAAGCTTGAATAAAAGGGAGATAGCTTATCAAATCATCCATGATTTCAGAAACGGACATCTGTTTGCCCGCGCCAATCTCCCATGTATCCGCATTATGGCAAAACTGGCAGCGCAAAAGGCAACCTTGTGTAAATACAACATAACGTATCCCTGGTCCGTCGACTGTCCCTAGTGTTTCAATGGAATGAATATTTCCAAGCAAGCTTATGTCCCCTTTCATTTTTAAGCAGGAGCTACACTAAAAAGGGGAGCCCCAATGTTTTCATTACAATGATTCGTGGAATGTCCGATTTATGACATCAAGTTGCTGTTCTTTTGTTAACTTAATAAAGTTTACTGCATAACCGGAAACCCGAATTGTTAATTGTGGATATTGTTCTGGATGTTCCATTGCATCCATTAATGTCTCTCTGTTCAAGACATTTACATTAAGGTGGTGTCCAGTTATATTTGTATATCCATCTAAAATGGATACTAGGTTGCGGATTTGTGCTCCTTCTTCTTTACCTAATGCTTTTGGGACGATTGAGAAGGTGTTTGAAATCCCATCCATTGCTTCGCTATATGGAAGTTTAGCGACCGATGCGAGGGAAGCTAAAGTACCTTTTATATCACGGCCATGCATCGGATTTGCTCCAGGCGCAAATGGTTCGCCAGCACGACGCTGATCAGGTGTGTTGCCTGTTTTCTTACCATAAACAACATTAGATGTGATAGTTAAAACGGATAAGGTATGAACTGAATTACGATAAGTTGCATGGTTGCGCAGCTTTTGCATGAACGTCTCCACGACTTCAACAGCTATGCTGTCAACACGTTCATCATTGTTACCGTATTTAGGATAATCACCGGTAGTTACAAAGTCTACCGCTAACCCATTTTCATCACGAATAACCTTAACCTCACCATATTTAATAGCACTTAAGGAGTCAGCTACCACACTCAAGCCTGCAATACCTGTTGCCATGGTGCGAAGAATTTTCGTATCATGCAGAGCCATTTCAATTCTTTCATAGCTGTACTTATCATGCATATAGTGGATGATATTTAAGGTGTTAATGTATAGTCCTGCAAGCCACTCCATTATTTGATCAAACCGCTGCATTACTTCTTCATAATTTAATACTTCTGAAGTGATTGGCTGATACGAAGGTCCAACTTGAATTTTCAACTTTTCATCTACACCGCCGTTTATGGAGTAAAGCAGGGCTTTTGCCAGGTTTGTACGTGCACCAAAGAATTGCATTTGCTTTCCAATTTCCATTGCAGATACACAGCAGGCAATACCGTAATCATCACCGTACTCAGGGCGCATAATGTTATCATTTTCATATTGAATGGAGCTGGTATTAATCGACATTTTGGCACAATACTGTTTAAAGTTTTCAGAAAGCCGTGGTGACCATAAAACGGTTAAATTCGGTTCTGGTGCCGGACCTAAATTATCAAGTGTATGAAGGAAACGGAAAGAGTTTTTCGTAACCAGTGAACGTCCATCCTGAGCCATACCTCCAATTGATTCAGTTACCCAAGTAGGGTCACCGCTGAATAATTCATTATAATCAGGTGTACGGGCGAATTTCACCATTCGGAGCTTCATAATAAAGTGGTCAACGATTTCCTGTACTTCAGATTCAGTCAAAGCGCCATTTTGCAGATCTCTTTCGATATAAATGTCAAGGAAAGTAGATACACGTCCAAGGCTCATCGCTGCACCGTTTTGTTCTTTAATGGCTGCAAGATAGGCAAGATATAGCCATTGGAATGCTTCTTGTGCATTTTGAGCAGGTCGTGATAGGTCAAATCCGTAACTGGTTCCAAGTTGTTTAAGTTCATTAAGTGCTCGATATTGCTCTGAAAGTTCTTCACGTAAACGGATGTTATCTTCCGCCATTATATTACTTGTATTATTAAAGTCCTTTTGTTTTTCTTTTATTAAGAAATTCACACCATATAAAGCGACACGTCGATAATCCCCAATGATTCGTCCACGGCCATAGGCATCGGGTAATCCGGTAATAATCCCTGCTTTACGTGCAAGCAGCATTTCTTTTGTATAGGCATCAAATACACCTTGATTGTGTGTTTTGCGATACTCAGTAAAGATTTTTTCAACTTCAGGGCTTAACTCAAAGCCATATGATTCACAAGCAGCTTTAGCCATCCGAATTCCGCCAAAAGGCTGCATCGATCGTTTAAAAGGTTTATCTGTTTGAACTCCCACTACTTTTTCAAGTTCTTTATCCAAATACCCAGGACCATGTGAGGTAATGGTGGAAACGATTTCGGTGTCCATATCAAGGATGCCGCCTTTTTCCTGTTCCTGTTTGGTCAATTCCATCACTTGGGTCCATAATTTATTTGTTGCTTCTGTAGCTGGTGCTAAGAAAGTATCATTTCCTTCATATGGAGAGTAATTCTTCAAAATGAAATCACGAACGTTTACCTTTTTTGTCCATGGGCCTTTTTTGAATCCTTCCCATTGTTCCATCTTCACTCACCTCTAATGGAGATTTAAGAAAAACGGAGCCGCTTTAAGCTCCGTTCGATTGTCAACTGCTCCTTTATTTAAACGCCTTTAAAAGCATTCAAATATACTTCCTCGATTTCTTTTACAAGTGGCATTTTGGGGTTCGCCGTTGTACATTGATCTTCGAAAGCCCTGTCTGCCAAATATGAAACCCTCTCTTTAAACTCTTCTTCACTAACTCCTTGTGCTGCAATGCTCATTTCAATCTTTAATTCTTTCGCTAAGTTTACAACCGCTGTAACGAGGCTTTCGACCCCTTCTTCAGTGGTTGAGGCTTTTAATCCTAACATGCGTGCTATTTCGGCATATCGTTGGTCGGCGATAAAGTATTCATATCTAGGGAATGCTGTAAATTTAGTTGGCTTTTTAGAATTAAATCGGATGACATGCGGCAATAATATAGCATTCGCACGACCATGTGGAATATGGAACTCGGCACCGATTTTATGCGCTAAACTATGATTAATTCCTAAGAACGCATTTGCAAATGCCATTCCTGCAATCGCCGATGCATTATGCATTTTTTCACGAGCCTCCAAATCATTGCCATTACTGTATGCTCTTGGTAAATAATTAAATACCAATTTAATCGCTTGTAAAGCAAGTCCGTCGGTATAATCGTTAGCTAAAACACTTACATATGCTTCAATGGCATGAGTTAAAACGTCCATACCGGTATCTGCTGTAATACTTTTCGGAACTGTTGTGACAAACTGAGGGTCAATAATCGCTACATCAGGTGTCAACTCATAATCCGCTAACGGATATTTAATATTGTTGGCTTTATCCGTAATTACTGTAAATGGAGTTACTTCCGAACCAGTCCCTGAAGTGGTCGGAATGGCTACAAATTGTGCTTTACGACCCAATTCAGGGTATTTGTATGCCCGTTTTCGAATATCTAGGAATTTTAGTTTTGGACCCTCTAATGTCGTATCAGGATATTCAAAGAACAACCACATACCTTTTGCAGCGTCCATTGCTGAGCCTCCGCCAAATGCAATAATGGTATCCGGCTCAAATGCCCTCATGCGCTCGGCGCCTTTCATGACAGTTATATCTGATGGATCTGGTTCAACATCAGAGAAGATTTCAATTATTACTCTTTCACTTCGTTTTTCTAAATGATATTTAATGACATCTACATAGCCAAGTTTAACCATCGCCGGATCCGTTACGATAAAAACTTTGTTTATATTATCCATTTTTTCTAAATACTGAGTGGAATATCGTTCAAAATAAATTTTTGGTGGAAGTTTTACCCATTGCATATTGTTGTTTCTTCTCCCCAACTTTTTGAAATTTAATAAATGAACAGAAGTGACGTTTGCGGATACCGAGTTTTTCCCATATGAACCACAGCCTAATGTCAGTGAAGGGATGAATGCGTTGTATAAATCACCGATTCCTCCATGCGTAGAAGGTGAATTCAGAATAACACGGTAAGCCCTTACCCGCAGTCCAAATTCTTTTTGAATCTCATCATCACTACTATGAATGACGGCAGAATGTCCTAGTCCGCCAAATTCCAGGATTTTTTGACAGGTGTCGAACCCTTCATCTTTTCCTTTCACTTTAATTGCGGCTAATACTGGACTTAATTTTTCCCTTGTTAAAGGTTCTCCAACTCGCTCATATTCCACAATGAGGATCTTGGTATCTTCTGGTACGTTCACACCCGCAGAAGATGCAATTTCATAAGCGGATTTACCAACAATGTCGGCATTTACAGCACAAGTGTTTTCATTGATGACAAGACCTTCTAATTTCTTCTTCTCTTCCGGTGTAGCGAAATAACAATTATTCTCAATAAATTCCTTTTTCACTTCATCGTATATTTCTTCATCAACCACAATTGTTTGCTCGGATGCACAAATCATTCCATTGTCAAATGTTTTGGATATGATTACATCATTAACGGTACGCTTAATTTTAGCCGTTTTTTCAATATAGCAAGGAACATTACCAGGTCCAACACCTAAAGCTGGTTTTCCTGTGCTATAAGCGGATTTAACCATGCCTGCACCGCCTGTTGCTAAAACAAGAGCAACTCCATCATGATTCATAAGGCTCTTTGTAGCCTCTAATGAAGGAACTTCAATCCATTGTATACAGTTTTCTGGAGCACCCGCTTTTACTGCAGCTTCTAAAAGAATCCTTGCAGCTTCTCTACTACATTTTTGTGCAGAGGGATGAAAGGCAAAGATAATCGGATTTCTGGTTTTAATCGAAATAATGGATTTAAACATAGTGGTTGATGTAGGATTCGTCGTTGGCGTTACACCTGCAACTACACCGACCGGCTCGGCTATTTCAATGATGCCTGTTTGTTTATCTTCACTTATGACGCCGACTGTTTTATTATCTTTGATGGAATTCCAAATGTATTCTGTTGCAAAAATATTTTTTATAATTTTGTCTTCATAAACACCGCGGCCAGTTTCCTCTACCGCCATTTTTGCGAGCCGCATATGTTCACTTAAACCAGCTAAAACCATTGCATGAACAATTTTATTTATTTGCTCTTGATTAAAGCTTTCAAATTCTTTTAACGCTTTTTGTCCTTTTGCAACTAAGTCATTTATTGTTTCAGAAGCAGTTTGTGCATCTTTTACTGTTTTCTCTGGAACTGCCATGATAAAGATCCTCCTAAGATGTCTGTTTCAAAACCCTTATGTTATTAAAAAGTATCAACGAACCTGATGAACCAGATTCAACAATTAACATAATGTCCCTAAAAGTGGTCAATATAAACAAGTCTACTTTCTTATATTACTTAGAATGAAACTTTTTATTAGTTGTTTGCACTATAAAATACTGGATAATTTAGAAATAGACCCTAGGACGATTAGTAATAATGGATAACCCCCGTTGTCACAACGTGAGCAGTTAAAAAATGAAAAATCATAACCCCCACCCCTTTCTATGTAGATTTGTTACCATAACTCCACATAAAGAAAACTCGCCGATTGGCGAGCCCCTTAGGGTGAAGACAGAGGTGTAGTTGCGCTAATGCAACATAGGAAAGTATAAATTTTGGTTTAAAAAATTTATACTTTCCTATTAGCCAAAAAAGACCCTTTCTCCGAAGAGTAATGGGTCTTTGAATAAGGCTGTTTTCGTAAACTTTGTTCCTATTTACCAAAAGAGAAGTGTGGTTGATCTCCGCTCCAGGATGCTCGCTTCCCGCGGGGCGGGCGGTGAGCATCCTCGGCGCTTGAGCGCCTGTGGGGTCTCACCTGTCCCGTTGCTCCCGCAGGAGTCTCGCACCTTCCACTCCAATCAACTTCATAATCAACGGTTTGCTTTCCACAAAACCTATTAGAAAAGAGCCTTGAATTAAAGCATACCTTGTTCCAAATACTGCAAGGAATAGTATTTAAAATAAAGTAATGGCTCATCACTTGTTTGATAAAGCTCAAACAAAAAAATCAATACTGTTATAGATTAATAAACATCCCGTTGGTAACGTCCTTGCTTTTTCAAATCATTTAAATAAGCTTCAGCTTCTTCTTGAGACATCGAACCTTCTTTTGCAATCACCTCGATAAGCGTGTTGTGGACATCTTTAGCCATACGTTCCTTATCTCCACAAATATAGAAGTATCCTCCATTTTCGAGGGAACTAAATAATTCTTTGCTATTTTCAAGAATTTTATGCTGAACATATACTTTTTGGTCAGTATCGCGAGACCATGCCGTATCTAATTTAGTGATGACCCCATCTTTTTGATATTGTTCTATTTCTTCTTGGTAAAGGAAATCGGACGCAGCATGCTGGTCTCCAAAAAACAACCATGTTTTTCCTGCTGCTTTCGTTACAGCCCGTTCTTCAATAAAAGAACGGAATGGAGCAATACCTGTCCCTGGACCAACCATTATGATGTCTGAATCACTTGATTCTGGTAAATGAAAGTGCTTATTTGGCTGAACAAATACTGGGAGGGAATCTCCTGGTTGAATACGTTCTGCAACTGACACAGAACAAACCCCTTTTCGTAAACGGCCGTGCGATGAATATCTTACTGCACCAATTGTTAGATGCACTTCACCCGGGTGAGCACTTATGCTGCTTGCAATCGAATAAAGGCGTGGCGTCATTTTTCTTAGCATAGAAACAATTTCTTGAGCAGAAGCCTTCCATGGACCAAAATCTTGTATCATATCTAGTAAATCTCGCCCAGTGCAATATTCTTTTAACTGGCTTGCGTTTTCTACTAACAAAAGCTTATGTAGCTCTTCATTTTCTGTTAATTCTGCAGCCTGCTGCAATAGCTTTTTCGATAACAAAGTAATTTCAAAATAGGTTGTTAACGCTTCCCTTAATGGTAGTGTTTCGCCTTGCTTATTAATCGTCACTTCCAATTCGGGATTCCAATTCAATTCTTTAATTAGGGAAGCCACGAGTTCCGGATCATTTTTAGGAATAATGCCAAGGGCATCACCTGGCACATAGGAAAGTCCTGATCCTTCTAATGAAAACTCGATATGAATCGTTTCTTTACTAGAACTAGCTCCATTTAAGTTAACATTTTTTAAAACTTTCGCGTGGAATGGATTTGTTCTTGAATATGGTGCTGCAGTATTTTTGTCATTTGCTATAGTTTGTTGCATTCTTTTCACCCCAAAAAAGTATTCTATTAAACTCACAAAATTTTTTTACAGTAAACGCATACATTCTATTGTATATTAGCCTTGCAAATAATACATCAGTCAATTTTGATATTTTTTTATTTTTTTCTAGGCTCTGTTAAACTAGAATGTTGATTTCCGCTCCAGTCGCTTCGCTTTCCACTCCAATCAGCATTATTCAAAAATAACATTGAGCTCTAACACAGCATTTTAAAAAAAAATGAATCTGTCTCAGGCCGTCAACTCCGCTTGTTTTAAATTAAGCAGATGATTGTTAAATACAAATGGTTTTCCTTATTCTCTATGCAGTAAACACATCTTTGACAATTTCGCCGTCTTTTAAATTCAATACCCTTGATCCATAAGAGGCTGCTTCCTTTGAATGGGTGACTTGAATGATGGTTTTTCCATATTCGCTATTGATCGTTTTAAATAATTTCATTATTTCTGTTCCTGATTTAGAATCCAGATTACCTATTGGCTCATCGGCAAATATGATTTCAGGATTGAACAATAAGGCCCTCGCTATCGCCACTTTTTGCTGTTGCCCTCCTGAAAGCTCTCTTGGAGTATGCTTTTGTCTTGAACTCATACCGATAACATCAAGGATTTTCTTAAGTTCGTTTTCGTAAACTTTAGGCTTTTTTCCGTCTAATAGGATTGGAAGAAGGATATTATCCTCGACATTTAGATTTGGGACTAAATTATAAAACTGAAAAACAAAGCCCATCTCTGTTCTTCGCATTTTACTTTTCTCTTTTTCTTTCATGTTTGCATAATCTTTTCCATCCAGCAGAACATGACCGCTAGTAGGATTGTCCAGTCCTCCTAATAAATAGAGCAAGGTTGATTTTCCACATCCCGATGGTCCCATTATGGATAAAAACTCGCCCTTATCAATTGAAAAATTTAAATTTTTCAGGACCTCCACAGATTCTATTCCCATTTTAAAAGATTTATATAAATGATTTACCTCTATTGCTGCCACCAATTTAAATCCCCCCTTTTATTCATACTTTAATTCTTGTACTATCTGAAGCTTCTTACTCTTAAATAATGTTGATAAAGAGGTAAGGATCATCAAAGCCATCACCGCAATAACGATTGTCCCGATTGATTCATAAGGATATCTTATCTCAAGATCGATTGTTAAAAATTTGAAGACATCTTCAAGGCAAAAGTTTATTCCCAATGCAGCCAATAAGGCTATGAGTGTTCCGATTAACGCTTGGAATACACTTTCCAGTAAGATCATGTAGCCTCTTCCACCCCTACTGAGTCCAGCGGAGCTTATAACCGCAATATCTTTTTTCCTTTGGATAAAGCTGATCGAAACATTTCCAATAATTCCAAAGGCACCGATTACCATCGTAATATAAGAGAAGATTCCCAGAACATTGGTCATTATCTTATTGTTATCTTTATTGGTTTTTGCCATTTCAGCTTTTGTAATAATACTGACACCTAACCCTTTCAGTTTCTTTTCGAGAGTCTTTTTCGCTTGTTTTGCTGGAACCTTTGTCGAAATAAAATACTGACTAGAATATTTAACATCAAAATGTTTTAAAGCAGCCTGTGTGGATATAAGATTATAGTTGCCGTTATCCATCATTTTGGCATTAAAGATAGATAACACCTTAAAGGTTTCCTTCTTATCATCTGTTGAAAGAGTGATGGTATCTCCTTGTTTTATGCTATATCTTAAAGACATTTGCTTTGAAATAATAATTCCATCCTCATGACTTTTAAGCTCATCTAACTGTTTTACCTTATCCTTGAACACGGTATAATTTTCAAATGTTTTATATTTTTCCGGATCCAAATAAGCCAAATTTAGACTCTTCGTTGTATCTCCATCTAAGTTCGCCATAATCATCCCATTTGCATGAATCGTATCTGCATCTTTGTATCCATTAACGATTTCATCAATATTCTTTGAAAAATTGGAATTACCACTGACCATCACATCAAAGTTCATTCCATCATAAGCACCTTGTACGACTTCCGTTATCGAAACACTTAATGAAGTGATCATCACGATGGCAATAACTGAAACTACAATGAGTCTAATATTGTTGATCAGCACCCTAGATGTCCTAACATTGTTAAAAGAAATCATCGATAATCCGCTGACATTTCTTAGAGCTCGAACAAGGGGATAACATATGATGTCTACTAATTTAGGGATGACCACAATAATGCCGATAAAACCAATAAATATTGCTGGCAACGAAGTGACATAATTGAATTTTGGCCCTAAAAAATGAAGGATGATGGTTATAACAATAAACACCATTCCTACTATAAAACTTTTTATCGTTATCTTATTTGAAGTGCTTATAGTATTTAAGATGACATCCTTAACCGGAAGCTTTCTTATTGATAAGATTGGAATTAATGTAGATGCTACGGACAATACCACTGCAAATAGAAAACCGATTACGAAATAAGGTATATATAATTCCGTTGTAGCTTCCACGCCATACTCTTTTAATGGATTCGCAAAATAGGATATCAGAAACGTAAGACCCGCTCCGATTAAATCACCAATTATTCCTCCTATTACCCCATAAGCCAGACTTTCTCTCAGTAATATTTTGATTATTCCACCTTTAGTAGCCCCTTGGCTTAAAAATACTCCTATTACGGATAATCTTTCAATGATGATCAGTTTAAAGGAACTATATATGATAAAAGTAGTCATTAACAGAACGATGCCCAGCATGAAGAATAAAGGCATCCGAATCATATTTAATTGTTGTTCTAACGATTTTTCATCATAGGTTTGAGATGCAACGATGTTATTTTCCTTATGTCCGTCATTGAAATTTTTTATCCAGGCACTTAGATTTTTACTGTTTACAGAAGCTAACATCACACTATATTTATTGTTAACTCCATAGATGGAAAAAATATTTTCCTGTGGAGTGACAAAAGAGTATTGCTTTTCCGTTTCACCAAAAAACAAACCTTTATTGGTGGAAATTCCAACGATTTTGTAGCGAGCTTCCTTGCCTAAAATCGTTAATGTTAATTCATCCCCTAGCTTAACATTTAGCTTTTTACTAGCATTTTGGGAAATAATTAACTTTCTATCTGTAAAGGGCTCTAGATCCCCTTTTTTTATTAATCGCATTGTACCAAAATGGCTAAAATCAGAAAGGGTTGTTCCTGCTATTCTAAACTCCTTTTCATGATGACTACTTAAGTAGCCTCCAAAATCTATTTCCTTAAAGCTTTTCTTAATATCTGAATCTTTCACGCTGTTTGGGTCTAATAAAGGGACATCTAATTTCTTACTTGGTGTTATTTGGATGTTAAATTCGCCTAAATTTCCTTTCACTTGTGCCGACATTGTACTAAGCAATGCCTTTATCGAACCTAAAGAGGCAACTAATAGTGCAGCACTAATGGCGATAGAAATTAAAAGAAGCAGAGTTCTTCCTTTTTTCTCCGTCATGGACTTGAATAAATACCGACTAAAAACATTCATACTCAAACTCCTTCTTTCTTTTATTGTAAAGCCACACAATTTTTCATTGCAGTAATTTTTTAATTTATCTTTTACTTCCAAACAGAGTCACTATCAAAAATAAACGTTTCATCATTACCGTCTCTCTGTCTCACAAACTATTCACTTAGACGAGAAATTCCTTCATACCCAATCGTGTAAATAATATCATACTATTCTGGCCGTTCGTTATTGAATTGTTACAAATATCTGAATATTTTGCATAATGCATCAGACAAGCTTTTTCAAAAAAAAAGACCAAGTGTGAGGTTCCCCCCTTACTTGGTCTTGGCAAGATGTGATCTAATAATCATTTTAATTTGTTTTTTTCTAAATCAAACGGTTTGAGTTACCTTTTCCCTGCTTTGTGTAACATTGGATTCAAGGAAATATGCCTTTTCAAAGCCATCTCGGGTAGCCTCACCAAGAGATCCATAACCTACTGCATCTCCTAATACAAACACATTTTCCATCTGGTGCTTTAATGTTTCCTCTAACGGGTTATAGGCCTCGACACCCATAGCAACAATAATATATTCTGATTCTATTTCTGAAGGTTTCCCAGAAACTAAGTCCTCCACAATAATACTGTTCGGTAGTATTCTTTCCACCTTGTGATCCGTAACTATATTTACATTTACTTGTTTAAGCTTCTCAAGAAGTCTTAATCTTGTGTCAGGTCCAATTCTTTTACTTGCTTTTGTAGGAATTTCTACAAATGTGACATCATTACCAGCTTCAGCAAGGCGACGAGTCGTTCCATGACAGATCATACCACTTCCGACAACTGTAATTTTACTATTAGCAAACACTTTATCCTGTAACTTAACGTCTTCATAAGTATATACATGGTTTAAATCATTGCCCTCCACCTGTGGGAGCTTAGGGACACCTCCTGTTGCCAATAACACAGCATAAGGATTGAAAGCTGTGATTGCTTCAACAGTAGCCTCGGTATTCATGCGGACATCGATGTTTAACCGGTTCATTTCATTGCTGAGGTAATTAATATGCCATGTCATTTTCTTTCTATAAACTGGGTCAGTAACAAGGTGCAATTGACCACCAAGTTTATTATCCTTTTCAAAAAGAGTTACTTTATAACCTATTAAAGATAGATTTCGTGCTGCTTCCATTCCACCTGGGCCACCACCAACGACAACAACATGGTGGTTTTCAGCAGAAGAAAGGTGCTGTAGTTCCTTAAACTCTAGTTCTCGGCCTGCTCTAGCATTGATGGAACACAGAATGTGTGAGTTCCCCATAGCTGAATGGATACAATGGAGACAGCTAATACATTTTCTAATTTCATCTTCGCGTCCTTCCATTGTTTTGTTAACCCACTCAGGATCAGCGATTAATCCCCTACCTATGGCCACAAAGTCTGCTCTTCCATCAGATAAAATGTTTTCAACAAATTGTGGTTCACGAATGGACCCAACAGTGATGACTGGAATATTTACTGCTTTTTTAATTTCCTCAGCTAGGTAAACTCTCCAGCCTTGTTCAAACAACGGGGATTCAATTATTCTGTCCATTGAGTCATAGGTTCCACAACTAACATGGAGTCCATCTACTCCTAGTTTTTCTAAGTACAGAGAAATATCCTTACCTAACTCTAAATCTATTCCTCCGTTTATAAATTCATCGACACTGAGACGAACGGTAACAGGATAATCCTTACCACACTTTTCTTTAATACCAACAATGATTTCTTCGATAAATCTCATTCGATTTTCAAAGCTTCCGCCGTATTGATCAGTCCGTAGATTGGCTTCCGGGCTTAAGAACTGGTTAATTAAATAACCATGTGCACCGTGAACTTCAACGCCATCTATGCCTGCCTGCTTACATCTTATCGCGGTCTGAACAAATTTATTTACTAGTTCTTTTACTTCTGCTGTGGTTAATTCCCGAGGTACTTCACCTACTGCAGCACTGGCTACGTTACTAGGTGCGACGATTTGTTTTCCATTAATTAAAGCTGAGTTTGACTGTCTGCCGGCGTGATGAATTTGGACAAAAACCTTCGCCCCATATTTCTGCACTGCATCGGCTATACGATGTATGCCTGGGATAAAGCAATCATCATCCAGCCTTAATTGCCTAATAAATCCTTTCCCATATTCATAATCGATACAGGTGAATTCAACAATAATTAATCCAGTCCCACCCTTAGCTCTTTCTTCATAATACGCAACTAGCTCATCCGTAACTTCACCTTCAGAACCAGCTAGATTCGTTCCCATCGGTGGCATAACAATTCTGTTTTTCAGTGTTAGGTTACCTATTTGACCTTCTTTTAACAAGTTTTGGTAAGACATTAGTTTGAAACCTCCCTTTTAGTCATCATTGTGAAAGAATTCACAATTTTTCTGGAAGAATTTATCCAATACTTATTTTAAAGGTAGTAGACTGTAATTTTCGTATCTCATTTGATAGTTTAGTGACAATAGTATGTGAAATTTGTGGGGGAGGATATAAACCGAATGAATATAAAAAACAAGCTGCATTTTCAGTAGGATAATTAATATTAAAACGGTTAAAAAGTCACTTTTAGCAGGGCCTGTGTAGGAATCAAACCGCCTGTGACCTGATCTGTAATTTAAAAATGGGAAACCCCTATTTTTTTTGCAAAAATCCCTCAATGTAATCAATTAGGAATTAAGAAAAACCAAGTGCCCTTGGTCCTAATAGTTGTAATAACCGATCAGTGAACGTTTAAATCTATCCATATTCATATGAATATGGATAGATTTCTATTCTTTTTCAGCCATTCTTTCGTTTCTTTTAGTTTACCTTGGACTTCCTTCCTGCTTGATTTCCATTTCACTCGAAACTTTCCTTGTTTACTTTTCCCACAATAGTGTGTAAAACCTGGGAAATCAAATGTTGCTGTTTTACTTCGCCCCTTTTGTTTTGCATTTTGCTCAGCAAACCGTCCAAAGGGAATAATTTTGGTTTTATCCTCAGCTATTTCTATATTGAATTTCTTTAATCTCAACTTCAATAAATGGAAGAATTGCTCGGCTTCACTTTTATTTTGAAAACAACACACAAAATTATCTGCATATCTCACTATGTAGGCTTGCCCTTGCACTGTTTCCTAACCCTTTCTCAAACCATAGGTCGAGAACATAATGAAGGTATACATTAGCCGATACGGAGATATTACTCCTTGCGGTGTGCCATAGTCTGTTTTATATTTCTTACCTTCTTCTATGTATTAAAGACTAAAGTTTCCTTTAGCCGTCCAAACAAATGGCTAGTTCTTACTCGACTGGAATCCCACACTATATGATACGATCTAAGCTCGGCCGCATAAGCACCCGTTCGTAATATTAGGTTAACTGAGTTTTTCCTATTGATATGTTGTTAATTTAGATTTATTATATTAGTAGAGTAATAGGATTGTAGCAAAAGTTTGACAAAGTTTGTGAATCACGTGAATATGTAATCGCTCACAAAATCATGAGTCCTTTTACAAACCATTCTTTTCATATTTAGGAGGCAGTAGAATGGAACATCCATTTATCACAGCACTTGAAGCGATTTTAGATCGCAAATATATCATTACCAATCCCTCAAAAACCTTACGATATCGCAAAGGCTATCGCTCGGGACGCGGGGATGCACTAGCTGTTGTTAAGCCAGGAAATTTGACAGAGCTCTGGCAAATCCTAAAAACGGCAGTCAAATTTGACAAAATCATCATTATGCAAGCGTCAAACACAAGTTTGACAGAAGGGTCAATTCCTGCAGGCGGCTATGATCGTGAGGTCATCATTGTGTCAATCACACGGATTCAACACCTACAGTTGATCAACCAAGGCAGTCAAGTTTTGGCCTTTCCGGGCACAACGCTCTATTCACTTGAAAATGCGTTGAAGCCTCTCGGGCGAGAGCCACATTCTGTGATTGGATCGTCTTGTCTCGGTGCATCGGCCATCGGCGGGATTTGCAATAACTCGGGCGGCTCGCTTGTCAAACGCGGCCCTGCTTATACCGAGCTGTCGCTTTTTGCCAAGATTGATGAAAATGGCGAGCTACAGCTGGTGAATCACCTTGGTATCGACTTAGGCGATACGCCTGAGCAAATTGTTGCCAATCTTGATGCTGGAAATTTCAATCCGAATGCTGTCCCAGAATCCCCAAAACACGGGCACAATCATACTTATCAAACGCGCGTGCGCGACATTGATGCAGATAGCCCAGCTAGATACAATGCCGACCCCAATCAGCTCTATGAATCTTCAGGTTCTGCTGGCAAAGTTGCCGTGTTCGCAGTGCGGCTCGATACTTTCCCGAAAGAACAAAACGAAAAAGTCTTCTACATCGGAACCAATACCCCGCGTGTGCTAGAATTGATTCGGAGAAAAGCACTGTCGGAGTTCGAAAATCTCCCTGTCGCTGGCGAATACATGCACCGTGAAATCTACGACATCGCCAAAAAATACGGCAAAGATTCATTCCTTGTCATCAATAAACTTGGAACTGACCGTTTGCCTTTCTTATTTGGCTTGAAAGCGAATGCTGAGCGGATTTTGGACAAAATGAAAATCTTCAAGCCTTATCTTCCTGACCGTATCTTGCAAAAACTCAGCTATCTTTTCCCGAACCATTTGCCAAAAAGAATGGAAGAATTTCGCGAAAAGTATGAGCACCATCTGATGCTCAAAATGTCAGGCGCAGGTAGCGCTGAGGCGGAGGCTTATCTTATGGCACTTTTTAAAGAAGCTGAGGGTGATTTCTTTGTTTGCACGCCAAAAGAAGGAGCGGATGCGTTCTTGCATCGGTTTGTGGCGGCGGGCGCTGCGATTCGCTTCCAGGAGGTGCATCAAAACGAAGTCGATGATATTTTGGCGCTTGATATCGCCTTGCGGCGCAATGATATGGACTGGTTTGAAGAACTGCCTGAAGAAATCTCGAGCCAGATTGAGCATAAGCTTTACTACGGACATTTCCTTTGCCACGTGCTGCATCAGGACTACATTGTGAAAAAAGGGGTCGATGCGCATACCTTGAAGGAAAAAATGCTGGAGCTTTTGGATGCGCGCGGTGCAATTTATCCAGCGGAGCATAATGTCGGTCATCTCTATGAAGCCGCACCATCACTGGTTGAACACTACAAAAAAGGTGACCCAACCAACAGTTTCAACCCAGGAATCGGGAAAACCTCGAAACTTAAAAATTGGGCTTAATCATCATCATGAAAGACCATTTTAAGAGTGCAAGTTTTGACGAATTTGGTTTTAAAGTAAAACGTAGAAAATAAGCTAAATTTCAATTTGAACGGTTGATAAAGGAAACTGAGAGTCCACGGGCTTTCAGTTTTTTTTAGCCAATATTCACTAAGAGGCTGGTTCTATTTAAAATATTAGTTCAAAATTACCTAGTCTGGTTATCACGCACAGAGGAACTACACTAGCAACTCTAGTTTTGGTGTCTAGTAAAACAAACACAACTACCTTTGTACGGAACCCTGTATAAAAGCTTTCATCAATTGCGGCTAGCAGCCGTCTAACCTCATCTGGTGTTTAAACTTCAACATTATCAATCGGTCCCTTAACGGAACTAAAACTTTATTGATAGGCTTTGAAATCCATCCCTTTTCCTCATAACAAAAAAGAACAAAGCAACGCATTGATCTTACTCTTATATTTATTGTAGCTTGAGCCAGTTCCATTTTTTCTGCCATATGACTAATCCATCCACAAAAGAGCTATATCGTCAATTCCTCTGGTTTTAGGTCACCACCAGTATAACGAAGGAAATATTCATAATTAATGGGATACTCATCAATAGTTCGGTGGGCTAACCCTTCTGACTTCTTTATCATCATGAACCTTTCAAACATTTCGCACATGGTGTAAGTATCTTTTTTAGCTTTTGATACAGGATTCTGCTTTTAAACTTCCGTAACCATTCTTCTTAGCATACAAAAAGCCCCCTTAATTTGGATTAAGCGCGCTATGATTTGAACGGTTTTCTTGATAAGTCCTAATCAGTTTTGTATACCAATCTCAAACAGTCTTTCGTGAAACTGACAGAAAACCGTTTTGGAAATCCCTATTTATGTAATACTCAATGCAAAGGTTTAGTATCTCCATAAACCCTTGCTGCTGTAGTTTTATTGGCGGGACCGCCTGAGAATCGAACCCACCTGACCTGGCACGCAGGTCACAAGCGGTTTTGAAGTTCTATCCAGTATGTAATTTCTAGTATTACTAAGTCCCACAAAGTGCTATAGAATAAGGTTTCTGTGATTTAGAGTGCTTTGTAGTATCATTAAATTTTTATAAATGGGCACCAAACTCGGCACCGATATATTTCTAAGGGTTTGTCAAACAAAGCGTGTAAGTTCCAGTAGTTAAATATATGCTTTTATTAATTACTCGTTACTATCATATTCGAAGGTAGTAGCTTCTCCCTTTTCAACCCTTTGTTAAACTAAAGCACCCGCTAATTCTTCTTTCGGATAAAAGTATCGAGCCATGTGATAATACATCTTTCTAGCTTCATCGTCTGTTATCCTACATAGGTAAAGGAGTACTGCGTGGCTAAACCTCGTGACCCTTGTTGGAGAAAATATATAAGCCGGCTCACCACTGAACCGGCTTTTTACTGATTAAATCAATAATATCTCATTATCACTACATTTTTTTGTTTGATTCATACTCATATGCTATACAAAATATGCCTGTGAGAGCTACTACAATAGCAAATTGCAGAATAGTAGAAACATCATATAATATCGTTGTATACAAGTTAGTAAATGTTATAAGTCCAAGAAGTACAAAAATAATTAACATAAGACTAGCGGATAAAAAATACCTATTCTTTATACAAGTAAATATATTCCAAAAACCTATACAAAGTAAGATTACACGAACAGGTCGCTCCATCAACATAGAAGAAAGGTTTTCCCAAATGTTCATACTCAATATTCCTATGTTTTTTAGCATTTATCTCACCTTTTTCATTTTCGGGTATTATTCCCATAATTATTATATTCTCTCTTATATCCTTTATAAAAACCAGTTCCAAATGTCCCAGCATCTTCTATCAAGCCTACCATCAAGGGCCTTTAGACCTACTTTGACCCCAACTTTTCGAGCTGCCTTCCTACCTATTTTTTATTAAAAGCTGGTGTATTCATTTTCTTATATTGTGAACTTCCCCTATGATATCCAATGGCAAATCCAGTCCCCAAAGCCCCCATCTTGCCCATATCTAAGTAATCTTTGAAAACCGAATTTCCTACAACCTAAAACCCAGCTTTGGTTACGTGAAGGACAAAAAGGTATTATTGACCGTTTTGAAGGTGATTGGGTTGTAGTTGAAATAAACAGGGTTACACGAGATTTTGAAAGATGTTTCTTTCCTGAAAACGCCCCCATTGGTGATGTTGTAGAATTCAAAGGTGATAAAATAAGAGTATTAACCGAGGATACTAATAAACTTCGGAAAGAAATAGAACAACTTATGGATGAGGTTTGGGAAGATTAATAGTTAAAGCCCTTCTCTTATATATTGGGAAGGGCCGTTTTTTTTTATTAAATAAATTCATCTTTGACAACAATGATATTGCCAATTCCATGTGAAAATTAAAATAAAAAATTATTGCAAGTTATTTTTCTTGAGTTTAATAGTAATTGCTAAAATGATATTAAAGTTCGTACAATAATCCAATGTACTTTAACCTAGATTGTTAGTTGGATTCCCATCAGGATTAGAGCGTTCGTAGCCCCCACCCTGTTCTACACTACGGTCTACAGTTGTATTTCCATCACCGTCTCGCCAATAACCCTCCACATATGTTCCATCTGCTCGATAATATCCATCTACATAGTTCGGATCTACTGTATGTATACTAGGATTTTGATTGTCTACAACATCCACTGCTACATCACTGTCAACAGTTGACATCTCCGCTCCGTCTGCTCCATCTACCCCATCTACAAAATCTAAAACGCCTATAGCTAAAGCACCGACAGCAACAGTCGTTACTAATCCAGATGCTCCTTTTTTAACCATATCTATATCTCCATCAATTGCCCCACCAATGATTTCTCCACCGTTTTGAAGAGCATTTTTGGCTGTATGGTAAACACCTTTAGCGGTAGTTTCTACTGCGTACCCAATATCACTTAAACCTTCATCTCTTTTAATTGGGTCATCATTCCAGATACCATTAACAGTGTTAATAGTTCCCTCTGTAAGCCTTCCTGCAGTTTCTCCTGCACAAGAAGATGCTTTCATTACTCCATCTCCGATATTTTCTAATATCTTAACCCCTGTAAGTTCACCTGCAATTGCAATTGGACCGCCTACAACTACTCCTAGACCGGTTCCTATTCCTTTACCAATATCTCTAAAAAGCCCCATTATATCACCCCTCATTAAATATATTGCTATTATATCCCATTTAAAATTGGCTGTCCTAACTTTTTTAGATGAGACTCTATTTTACGGATGAAAAAGGCTATTCACCAATACGCACCATATAGCGTTCATTTATATACTTTCGTCATTTTAATGTTTCAATAACAGAATAATTATTATAATCATATAACTTGAGTGTTCGTTCTATATCTTTAGGAGGAGTTTGTGGCCTACCACCTATTCGCCTCTTGCAGGGCTGATAGCCCTTGCTTCCTGTTCCATTGCTGGATTGGTTTCAAGGGGTATTATTTTTTCTTTTAATGTGAAACTGGTTCACGGCAAAAATTCAAAATAGTTTCTAGCCAATTTTCAATTTCTTTTTCAGAATCAATTTGACATATTTGTTAATACGTCATTAAATCAACGGCATCTTTATTTAAAAGATGTTTTATAGTCTTCTCATTAGGTTCAATCATATCAGAAATCATTTTAGGTACATTGCATTGATCTGTAATTTCAATGTCAACTCCTAGTACTACTTTTATTGCAGCTGGATGAATATAGTTTTCCATCTTCCTCTTTTTAGTAATGAAAGCAACTGAACAATCACCACGTTCATTAAGTTTATCACACCATTTTTGATATTTTGGCGGGTCTTTTCATCACGGTCATAAATATGAACTTCTGGTATACCTAAAGTTTTTAAGTATTGGTTTTCAACCCAACCTTTTAAGGTACTTCCACCGCAGGTATAATCAGAAAGTTATTACTCACATTCAAATCTATTATTCTTTCATTTTGCTGATTAATTATTTTAATGAATGGCGTTGAATCAATATTAGGAAAGCTTTCAGTTGAATCAGATTGATTTTGTTTCACTTTTTCTGAAATCTTGCGTAAATTACCATCCATCAGAAGATAACATGTTTATGGCTAGTTGATACGTGATTGAATGGTTTCCAGTATCAGTTAAAACTTCAATTTGAAAGGAATCGTTTAGTAACTGCATTTCATTAGTTGGAAGCTGGATAAAGGCTTGTCCATCTTCAATGATTAAAGTTTCTAATATTGAACCTTCGAGAAAAGCATCTATTTCATAAATGGATTGTTTGATTTTAATCAGTTAGTAACACCTGACTTCCTCCTTAAATTTATTTCTTAAAAATTCTGTTCTACGGTAAAAATGTATTGTATTGTTTTTTAACATCTGTATCAGTCATTTGAATATATTTTCTTCCACAGACATATCAGTATGACCTAATATCTTCTTCAAAGAAAAAGGGTCACCATCATTCACGACATAAAATAAAGCACCAGTTACAGCGTAGAGAAGCGAAGCTGTGACGACCCATTGTTTGAACTGTTACGCTTTTACCTGTTATGTATTAAAATATTAATAACAATAAAGCCTACCAGCGGAAGCTAATAGACTTGATTTCCTATAGTTTGAATACCTTCAGGTTATTTGCTATCTGTACATCAGTTGTTCCTAGTTAAGTATCTGAAGAAATCACGCTTTATCCATAATAACCCACCAGTGATTGCTAAAACCACGATATTGATAATGAAAGTATCCAATCTTGAAAAAAGCAACTGTCCACACTCCCCCCCTTTTCAAGATGTCCAGCTGCTTCAAATACTTTCTAATGGAAAACAAAAAAATCCCTACTAACACTAAAAGCTAGTAGGGATTACCTCTTATAATATTGGTAAATATTTAAGTGCTATTACAATGATGAACAATATTGGTACATAAAATAAAACTAAAGTAGGTGAAAAAATCGCTAGTAACAAATACCATTTGAAAACAGAAGCGTCCATTGAAAAATCAATTTGGTGGTATTGTTTTGCACTTACCTCTTTATACAAATCCCGATATTTTTTTTCTTGTTGAATAAAGTATCCGTCCAAAATCCAAAAGAAAATAGCTGGAATGAAAGCTAGTAATATAAATTTAGAATCCATTTCCTTGATATTTGCAAATGCAAACAGACCAACAACTAAAGTAACTGTCCATCCTTTCAACATAAAAGAATTAGAGGCCATTCTTGTAATGGCTTGTTGGATAAATTCTAGATGTTTTAGTTTTTCATCCATACTATGCACCTCTCACATAGGGTTCAGTTCCAATTATCCAATTTTTAAGTCCAACATACTCAGTTGGGCTATTTTGAATCCATATCACATCATTACCATTTACAGTATCACGAACTCCATATGAATATAATCCTAGATACTCTTGCCCTTCAAAACTCTCTGAATCGACTCTGTATTTAGAAATTGGTAATACAGCTATTCTTGCTTTTACAGAATCAAAATAGCCAACTTCCCATGGAACCCATCTGGATTCAGGTACTGATTCAGAGTATGCGACAAGCATTGATTTGCAATTCTTCATAACCTCACGCAGTTTATTGGCTGTTGTTTTAGTAACATTTGAACGGTCTAGTTCAGGAGTGTCTAGCCAATCTACATAAACTGAAAGGTTAAATTTTGACTCAATAAATATTTTTAATCCGTGTATAACCTCTGCATCTTGGAAACTATGTGAAAGGAAAATATCATATTGCTTGGTAGCATTATGTTGTGCAGCAAACGATTTCAGTATTTTACTACTAGTTTCATACAACCCTTTTGAATTTTTCGCAATGTTTCTTAGTTCTTCCTCTGCAAACTTTCTAGCCATCCCTTTTCCCCCTTGTATTTGCTTTTTTAAGAGATAAACATACCTGTAATATTACTCTACTAAATATAGAAGATTCAAGATAGTTAAACAAAAAGGATATGCAAGTAAATGTAACAACATTATGAACAATGCCTTTTTATGTAGTATTTTAAGCCCCCCAAGCCCCTTTAACAATAGATATCGCTATCAATCATCAGAAGGCTGATAGTGGTATTAGAGATATAAGAAAATCATCTAGGACAAGGTAATTTTTCTTTCTGTACCATTCTTGAATCATGAAGTTAGTAGGTTACTTCCTTGTTTTCTCCCTACCGGCTTCAGTGATTCAGTCTAGTGCTTATTAGAAATTAACATGAACCCAACTATAATTTACAACTTAAAAGACGAACAGTTTCCTGAAAGGGAAGCTGTTTATTTTTTATGCCTACCAACCTAAAGGAAGTGACCAAATGAATTACTACAATAATAAACAAGTAATACAGCTTTTAGATAACAAAACCATATCAGCACTATTTAGACTGTACGGAATCCAGTACGATTCAATAGCTTTCAAGCTAAGAATGACACGTCAGGCAATCGTTTATAAACAGCGTACAGATAGCTGGAAGTCCTATGAACGTGAGATGGTATATCAACTACTGAAAGAAAACGGCTGCGATGATACATTTATTATCCTGATTCACACTATGATGCAAAATAAGAAGAAAGCTGGTGGAAGCAAATGATAGTTATTAACAAGCTAATGGACGAACTAACAGATATATCTATTGAATTCAATAAAGGCACAACAACAAAGGCTGAATTATTAATCCAGCTTGATTTAGTAATTGGGAAGATTGAAGGTGTACAACTTAACATGAATGAAGCACCGCTGGACAGACTTCCTGAACGTGTACAGCAATCTTTCCACCAACTTCTATTCAGTGCGAAATTTAAGGCTACTGAAGGCATTAAGGGACTCGCTAAGGATTCACAAGATAAGCGAAGCTATAACGCACAACTAAGGAAATTACTAGGTAATCGTCTTTACTTCAGAAGCTTATACAAAACTATGAAACTGAATTCCGCTAGTTACATTAATCGTAACCAGCTTACTTACTACACACCGAACACCAATATCTTTATCTTAGGGGGAAATGACAATGACTAACATTAACACTGAAAGACTTGCTTACTTACAACGGTACTTTGATAACCAAACTGTGCTAGTGGAAGTGCCTACTATATCGTATCAGACAACAAAAGGAACTGTTATTCATCGCTTCAGTGGTATTAGGCGGTTACTCTTTCAATGATGGCTTTACAAAAGTTCAAAGGTCAGATGTACACCTATTTGAAAATCAACATTTCATTATCCATCAGGAAGCTAAAATTAAGGGGGAAGTTAAGTAATGACTACAAACATTAACGAGAAAGTAAAACAGTATATCAGTGAATACAATCAGAAACTTCAAGGACTTAATCAGAAGCTTCAGGATGCCAAAACACGCATCCAATACCTAGAATTAGAAGTTAGGATGCTAACAGAAAAAGAGATTCCAGAAGCGTCTACTATAAGAGTTTTAGAAGGTGATGGTAGCCTTGAAGCTAAATTGAAGAAAACTTTAGCTAAGTATCAGCAAGAACTTCAGGAGAAGCAATAAGAAGTCCTAATACTTACTAATGCCATAAAGCAATTTCAAATAAATCAAGGTGAAGAAGTCACTAAACTACACCGCCTATTCAGTCAGGAACGTGCGGTACAGGAAGCTAAAGCTTATGCAAAAATGATGCACAATAAGAAGCTTTACGTTGATGCAATCCTTGAAGAATCTAAAGTGATTAAAGAAGCTAATAGCCTTGATACTCAATTACAAACCTTAATAATAGCATCAGGCAGAAAGCAACAAGTGTATTCAGATAACATAGTAAAAAGTAACCCTACTAACAGGAATCCACGTTTTGGCGGTACTTATCTAGCTATGACACATCAGGAACTAACACGATTTATTCAAGGCACTTACACGGCATCGGATATCGACTACCTGAAGAAGTACGCGCACAAGAAGGATTTAACATGATACCAATACTAACTGTTTTCACTATCTGTTTCCTAGTCGTTAAAGGTCACTTTGAAAAACCAGTTAGGAATCCATTTAACTAATATTAATTATCTAACTTCGTCACGATCGTGACGGAGTTCTCTTGTTTTGTTTATTAATAATCAATTAGGAGAAGTGAATGATATGAATCATAAGAAAGTAGTAAAAGAAAGTTGTGCTAACTATCAAAATGGTTTGTGCTTAATTCGTAATATTGAATGTCCGTTAGTAACTGCCTTTGTATATCGTGGGCATCAGTTCCCTACTGAAGAAGCTGAATGTAGTTACTTTAATAAGTACGTGTTAGGGATAAGAGAAAGAGATGAAGATACTTGTGATACTTTAACTGAAAATGTACCAGCTAACATAAAGAAGGTCATCTATAGCTACCGTGATTGTGCTTTATGTGGAGATAGCTTCAAGCCTTCTAATAGCCGGAATAAGTATTGTAGTAAGACCTGTACTAAACTAGCCAGGAAGCGTATTAACAATAGATATTACACTAATAAATCATAGTTAATTAAGACTGATGGGAATAGGCTGAAGTCTTAATTATCAAGCCTTAAAAAATTGAAATCTTACTATCTAAGGTGTTTAATCCTTTAGGTATATTTCAGCTGCCCATCAGTCTTAATTCATCTTAGTAGTTCCAGCGTAGGAACTCCGAATATCCCTTTCTATTTTCAACGAAATCCTTATCCATCACAACAAACATCCAACTTCGCCCAATGTCTTTTTTAAACTTCAATCAATACTTCCGTTCTTGTTCTTGTACTTTAATATTTAAGAGGACTATCCTTACTAGTTTATGTAAATATACGTTATCAAGGTATTCAATCCTTTTATAAATCTAGATACTAGTTAATTTTGACAGGTTTGAATCCGGATTTATTGTTGATATTTTTTTCCTTTTACTAAAATCTGGGGTTTCAAATTTATCCCACCAATAAAGTAATTTATGTTCATGAGGTAACAATTGGTCAATAAGAAGTACAAATTCAACTGAATTATTCATTGCTTTCTCAACCTTTTCTAAATTCACTTCAAAGAACATTTCCATAAAAGACCTTTGATTTGATTTATCTTCATATGAAGTTGTATGTATAATTGCGTTTCTGACTTTATTAACTTCTAAGAATTCTGTATACAGTTCTTTAATTCTTTTATTAGATTGACTATCTTCTTGTAAGAATTTTGGGAAAATAATCTTTTCCATAACATGAGTATCATTTACATTTCTTTCATGAAGTTTATATAAATCAGAAATCTCCCCTTCATCCGCAAACAATTGGTTTGATTTAAAATTGTAAAATAAATTAAAAAGATACGATTCTACAAAAGTTACACAAGACGTATAGCAAATTCTTTGTAAGGAAAAAATTTCGTATAAGATTTTTCTTCCTTCTTCGTTTTTTAAAAAATCTAATCTTGCGATTAATCCATCATTCTGTTCTTCTGCAAGCTGGGAATATCTTTTATGCCGTTCTAATATCCAATTCCATGAATTAATCAAATCAAAATATGTAATTAAATCTGGTATCGTGGGAATCAACCCTCTTTGTATATTGAAATCAATCCAGTGATGTTCTTTTATTGGTCCAGACCTACCTTTAAAAAATTCATTTAATGAAATAATTTTCTCAAATTCGCTACCTTTCCAAAACCTTTTCCCTACTTTCAAACCCTCCAGTTTCTCTCTAAAAAAACCAAAAATAATATCAACAGTCTCTTTAGAATCAGGATTATGAAAATGACCACGCCTTAGACTGTCATGTACTTGTTTCTTAAAAAAAGCTAAATCATAACTTTCACTAGACTTCTTCGGATTCTTAAGTATATCCCTAGCAATCTCCAAATTTACAAATTGCCCTACTTGTAGTTGTTTACCATTAATAATATTATAAAAAGTTGCTGCAATTGAATACTTATATAAAATTTTAGGTTCACCACTTAACTTCCGAAGAGTTGATGATTTAGTAAGGTATATTAAACTATTTAATAATTCCATTATTTCTTCCCTCCCTTCAAGACTAATTCAACAATTAATATGATAATCCTTCAAAATCGTTAAAGGTTTGCACCTTTTTGTCGAAATCCGCTTTAATGATTTTTACAGCATAGTAATAAAAATAAAACCGTTCCAAAGAAAAGAACGGTTCAATAATTTCATTTTCCAAATATACTATTTATCGGTGAGAAGGAATTGTATTGCCGTCTAACATCAGTGTCTGTCATTTGAATATACTTTCTTACCATAGACATATCTGTATGCCCTAATATCTTCTGTAATGAAAATGGGTCGCCACCGTTCATAACATAAAATAATGCACCCGTATGCCTGAAGGTATGTGGTGATACTCTTTTATTTGTAATTCCAGCCTTTTTCCCATAATCATGTAAGTTTAATCTCACTGTAGCTTGATTAATTTGATGACCATCATAAGTAAGAAAAAGGTATTCATCACCAAAATCTTCTGTTTCCTTCATATACTCTTTTAATAACTTTATCGTTTTAGTCGATAGTGGAACTGTCCTTGCTTTTCTTGTTTTGGTGTCACCAGCTTCTAACTGAATAAACCCACCTTTTAAATCAACATTATTCCGCTTAATAGCCACTAATTCAGATATTCTTACTAATGTATCCAGTAATACAAAGATGATAACTTTATCACGAAATCCAGTATTTAGTTCATCATCTATAACACCGAGTAACTTCTTTATGTCCACTGGGGTAAATGATTCTAGTGTGTCTTCTGGTGCTTTTACTGGTTTAAAACTTTCATGGATAGGATTATCAATAAACCCTTCAGTATAACAGAATCGAATAAATGCACGCATAGTCCTAATTCTAATATTCACTGTCATTGGTTTTAATTCCTTATCATGAAGCATATATCCGATATACGCACGGAAATCTTCTAAGGTGATACTTTCATTCGTCATATCTTCACCAAGAAAACCTTTTAGATATTCAAAGTGGATATAGTATTCTGATAAGGTTCTAGGTGCGAGTGCTTCAGTTTTCTTAAAGGTCATGAACTCATCAAACATTTCATCTAGTGACAATTCATCTAATACCTTTTTAGTACTCTTACTACCACCTTGCCCACGCTTATACTTACGGATTGTTTTTTGCATAAAAATAGCCCCCTATGAATTTTTATAGGTGACTAAGAGTAAATGTTATGTACAGTCTCGCTAAACAGTCTTCAACAGTCTAGTGAAAAAACACCATTTAGACCGTGTAGGAGAACTTTTATTAAAAACGCTGAAAAGGTTATTTTGGCGGGACTGTGTGGGAATCGAACCCACCTGACCTGGCACGCAGGTCACAAGCGGTTTTGAAGACCGTGGAGGACACCAGTACCCCATTCAGCCCTTTGTTTTCAAAGGATTCCAACGGTTTTTTTGAATTTATGACCACGGTTTAGCCTATAGCATTCTATAGTTAAATTTTAATTACATAAACAAAATTTGTCAAATCAGTTCATGTTTTCTCCTCTTGAATTAGTGACTTTTATCTATACTGAAGAATAAAGAATATATTCTTCTACTATTACCAACTAATTCTTTGCATATCTAG
Source organism: Bacillus sp. 1NLA3E (assembly GCF_000242895.2). NCBI lineage: Bacteria > Bacillati > Bacillota > Bacilli > Caryophanales > Bacillaceae > Bacillus > Bacillus sp. 1NLA3E. The sequence goes on along the minus strand of NC_021171.1, from coordinate 1,536,570 downwards.
ATTATTTAATTCCTTTTCATAATTTGAATATTTTTCTCGAAATGAAAAAATTTCTTCTTCGGACAAATTAAATAAATTTGGAAATTTATCAATCCTGATTAATGCTATCTCAAATTCCCCTAGTGCCATCTTTGCTTCAATTATATCTTCTCTAATTCTGTCTTTTGGATGTAATTTTTTAATAGATTCTATGTGACTTTCACAGAAATTAGATTTAATTTCAATATCACGAACGGTGTTAATGTTTCTCCAAATATTATCTCGTTGGTGTTTATTAAAATACTTATTTGCGTATTTATACATAATATCACCCCATATTAATTAATATAAAACACCCCTCAGATTTGAAGGGTGTTTCTCTTAATCTTCATCTCTAATTGATATTCCAGCCATATTTAGGTAGTCATCGTATTGGTCAATAACTTCTGTGTAAGGCTTATTAATTATTTTACCAATTAGTTTTTGTTTAAGTGATATACTCAAATCCATTAATCGAGGACTTGGAATAATCATTCTGTATCCATCAACTGCAACAGCATAAAATGATTCGATAGTAGCGCCATTAAAGCAGAGATAATATCTATTGTAGTAACCTTTTTTATCTGGGAAACAATTCAACCAATTATTTTCATAGGTTTCATCAAAATTCCTATCACTAATTATGCTTATCCTAATATCATGTATATAGATGTAACGACCAAAATCATCATCATATTTCCAATCCTCTTTATTAGAATTAATAATTATGTCAATGAAATTTTTAAGTTCCATTCTTTACACCTCCCTTTTCCTACTACTTTCGACATAAAAGGGGAAATTACCTGTTGACAAAAAAGTTTTTTTAAATTCAGGTATTGTCCCATAAATATAAAAAACACCTTCTAATAATTTAAAAAGATGTTTTAAATTTACCTCGATAATAATTCATGATTTTTCAATTCATAAATGTTTTCAATTAACATTTCAATAATATTGATTGCACTATATAATTCATCAGAAGTTGGAACAATAAGTTCATGAGTAGCAGCATTACCTATTTCTCTTATCCTTTGAAGAATTAATGTATGATACCAAATAATATATTGTTTCTCAAATAATCCGAATATTTTCCCTTCTAAACTTTCCTTTTTTCCATCTTGTGTTAGAGGTTTACCGTTTATGTCATATTTATATCCTTTTGTTATTTTCAATTCCAAACAAATTGCTTCTATTAAAGTTCTTAAACCAAGCCCACATAGAATATTATATTCATGATTATAAGAATTAATTATTTGATTGTATAAATCTTTAACATTATCAGGAACATTACTTCTAACTATTCCCCATATTTTAGGAAATTTATTTCGTTCAACTTTTGGTTCTTCTGGATATACTATAATTTCCCTTACAACATTATCATATAAATGGACTGATGCATAAGAAACATGGTCACAACCAGCACATTTAACTAGCGTATATATAATAGTAAAACTTCTAACTTCTTTTTGTTGTTGAAATAAAATATTATGATTTGTCTTACGACCACAGGCAGAACAAAATAATTTCCTATCTAATTCTTCCATTTTTTAATCACCCAATTATATCTTAACTTAAACATATAGCTTAATAAATATTTTTCTTGTTGTATTATCAAGAGACATTATTTATGTAGTATTTATCACAATCAATACAATTCCATTTTTTGTAATAATCATTATTATTTTGACTTATGAAAATATCTGATTATGGTCGAATAACAAATGATTGAATCACTTAGTGATCTTTAGATTACATTAGCAAGATATTGTCCTGTTTATGTTAATTTGACTTTAAATATCTTTTTAATATGCAATCTTGCACGCTAAATGTAATTTAACAAGATTGAACCAAAGTTTAATTTATAACTGAATACTAATAACTTTGATTATGAAAATTTATTTTATTAATTTTAGATATAATTTCCCCTATATACTCAAAAACCAATGAAAACTTATAAAAAGAATCGTCTCATTTGAGCCTTGACGATAATTACTTCATTGGTGGTACTTAAAGTAGTTTAAGTATTACCTCCTCCCCGTACGTTTTTTATTTACATGAGAATGCGTTAAACTCATCACATTACCGAAACATTAAAGTAATATTGCAAGGATGTTTAGTATCACAATCAACCACACCCGATATTACTTATACGGTAACTGCTGATTTCATTCCATCTTGCGTCGGCTCAGCTCACCTTGGAGTTTATTTCTGGCAAAACCCTCAGCTTCAAACTGCCATCATATTTAATTATCCTATATAGTTTGGTATATAATAATTTAACGAATTTGTTAAGGACTGGTAATTAACCCATCTATTTAAAAGTTTGCTTGAATATTAGTTTCTCAAATTGCTTTACTACTTCACAATTTCTTTCCATATCATCCTCTATGAGACTTCTGATGTATTCAGATTTATTGAAATTCGACCTAAATGCCATTAAAGCTACATAACGAATCTGAGAATCTTCTAAATAAACTGATGTATTTTTTGTCTTTTCCATACTAATCATTCCTTTTCCATTTGTTCTATTGTTTTATAGATTTGGCTTCTTATCGTCTTTAAAAGCTCAAAGTCATAACCAGCAGATATTAAGTTCCTGACAAGCACATTCAATGCTTGGCTATCAATTACTCTAATAATCTTTTGCTCTATACGGTAATAAGCAAGGTATTCTTTCGTTATCGGACTATATGATATCTCTTCTAATAACTGATTAACCTTTAGGTCAATAGCCATTGCTAATGAGGAAATATCAATATATACTGCTTTAAAGCTACTATTTAACACCAACTTTTCCTTTGCTTTTATTACCTCTATTCCATACATATCATGTTTTTTTAGAGGTACTATTTCTTTTCTTATATATATCAATGCCAATATTTTTCCTCCTTTATTATTTAATAGTTAACGTATGGGAAGGGGGGAGGATGTGAAGGTTCTTCCCACTCCCAATTCCGAACAAATAAAGCTGTACTTTAGAATAGATATGAAATGAAGAGGTTTTTCATATCTTCTATACTTAAACTTCTTCTTTGTATACTTTTTATGCTATCGGCATTTTCTGGTACTGTTTATACTTATATATTTACGTAACAGGAGTGTAAATTCTGCAAAAGTTAAATTGCTACTACCTATAACTTTGGTTATTGGAATGCTTTAAAGAAAAATGAAAAACCTAAAAGAAAAAACCCCCTAGATATACTAGAGGGCATTTATAGTCTTTTATTAGATTGTTAGTATTCTTAATCCCCCACAAAAAAAGCGGGCAAAAGAAATGAAAATACTAATCTCAAAACGTAAAGGTATAGGTTCCGAACCTCATCGGAACCACTTCTTGAAGCCTTTCGGAATTACCTTATGAAAGGATTCGGAACTACGCTCAGATTTATTCAGAAGGAGGTTTATATTTATCTTTGCTAATGGATAGTGTAAATGGTTAGGATTATACACTGCCATAAGCATACTAAGTTCTATATTTATAAACTCCGAAAATACAAATATGAGAAAGAACTCTCTTACTCAAACAGGAGTAGAACAAAGTAAATGGGGGAGGGGCTAATTCAAATAGTTTATTACTATCCGAACGAAAACCACCTCTCGCACCCTAATACATTTAATATGGGATTTTCGGCTTTATCTTTATCGCACTAAAGGATTCTGTAATTTACTTAAACACAGTATTCAATGGAGAAAAGACATTATGTTGTTTTTTTACATCTGTATTGGTCATTTGAATATATTTTCTTACCATACTCATATCAGAATGCCCTAATATTTTCTGTAGGCTAAATGGGTCTCCTCCATTAAGTACATAATACAATGCTCCAGTATGTCTGAAAGTATGAGGAGAGACCCTTTTATGTACTCCAGCCTTCTCCCCAATTTCCGCTAAGTTTTTTCTTACTGTGTTATCAGATAATGGCTCACCTTCATAGGTTAAAAAAAGAAAATCAGAGCTATAATTGTCTGTTATGCTGATGTACTCTTTTAACAGCCTAGTGGTCTTGGTTGAAATGGGTACAGTTCTTCCCTTCCTTGTTTTAGTATTAGCTGACTCCAATGAGATGAATCCTGCTTTTAAATCAACATTGTTTCTTTTTATATTAACTAATTCAGAGCATCTGACGAGGGTGTCTAACAACATATAAATAATTACTTTGTCCCGAAAACCCTTGTAAGAATTTTCATCCACTACAGCAAGTAACTTTTTTACTTCTTCTGGCGTAAATGATTCTAAGGTATCCTCTTTTGTCTTTACAGGTTTAAAATGTTGATGAATTGGTTCATCAATATAACCATTTAGGTAACAAAATCTCAAGAATGCTCTTATTGTTCTAATTCTGACATTTGCAGTAACAGGACTTAGACCCTTTTCATGCAACATGTAAGCAATATAGCTTTTGAAAAGTTCTTTATTACATTGTGTGTTTATAATGTCCGACCCTAAATAATCCAACAAATATTTTACATGCACATTGTAATCATGTAACGTTCTCTCTGAAAGACCCTCAATACTTTTCTCGATAATGAACAAATCAAACATAGTTGTTAAGGAATATTCTTCCTTACCAATTTTATTGGGGAAATTCATACTTTTCCTTGAATACATTCTAATTTTTGGCTTTTTCGACATAATAAAAACCTCCTACATTTATAATAGTAGAAGGCTACAGACTGTATTTATGCACACGGTTTCGTAAAACGGTCTACAACGGACTCGCTCAAAATGTGCAAATAAACCGTTGGGGAATTGACCCGACCAATATGTAATAAAATAAGGTTTGGCGGGACTGTGTGAGAATCGAACTCACCCAGCTAGGCACGCTAGCCGCGTACGGTTTTGAAGACCGTGGAGGACACCAGTACCCCATTCAGCCCCATAATAATAAGAGACATCTTTAATTATACTAATATATTTCCAACATTACAACAGGAAATACCGAAACATGGCGGTTTTTGTCGTTGTTGTCAATTGCTTGTCATTTTTTTGGTATACAGCTTATAATTGAGTTATACATAGAAAGAAAATTTCGCATTTTCCCATGATTCAGCACCCAGTGAAAACATAGCGAAAGCTTCGACAAAAATAATGGTTAGTGTAGGTGAACAATATGCCCCAAGATTGGTTTATGTGGTTGATTGTGTTTTGGTGTTTTGTGATGGTTTTTCTTTTTGCCATTGGCGGGTACTTTATGTTCCGGAAATTCCTTAAAAAGCTGCCCAAGAATGATGGCAAATCAGATATGGATTGGGAAGAACATTTCGTTAACGAAACTATTGAACTTTGGCATGAAGAACAAAAAGCTTTTCTCGAAGATTTAGTGACCCCTGTTCCCGAACTATTTCGGGACGTCGCTAGACATAAAATTGCCGGAAAAATTGGCGAGATTGCTTTAAACGAACAAGCCGCGACGATCAACGAGGATTTGATTATCCGTGGTTATATTTTAGCCACACCTAAACGTGATCACAAATTTCTACGAAAAAAAATGAAAGAACGAAAAATTGATTTGACCAAGTATGAACAATTTTTCATTTAAAAAGATTAACAAAACTCCCTGTCAAAGTGGTAGGGAGTTTTGTTATGCTATTATTTAGGATTTGTAAAAGCTCATTGTTGATTTTTTGCACAATGTTGATTGGAGCGGAAGGTGCTCGACTCCTGCGGGAGCAGCGGGACAGGTGAGACCCCACAGGCGCTTAAGCGCCGAGGAGGCTCACCGCCCGCCCCGCGGAAAGCGAGCACCTGGAGTGGAAATCAACATTCTAATTTAACTCCATTATTATAAGAAACAACAAAGCCCCGAATCATATAAATTCGGAGCTTTGCATTAGATTGATTCCGGTTTGATACTGTGTAACTGCAGGTGCAGCTTACGATAATTGACATACATCGCGATACGCCATGGGACAATCATGCCAAACGCTAGGATCCAAAACATTCCACTCAGTTCGCCCACATCAATGGAAGAGCTTAAGAAAGACTTCATAATGATCCGGATAACTAGAAGACCAATTAGTATAAACACAAACGCTTTAGATCGCTTTAAATAAATATCATTCTCTCGAATTTCAAAAGTTGACGTTTTGATTAAGAAAATTGAAAAGACCATCCCAACTAAGGCCGCCTCAATAACCTCTGCAAAAGAAACGTGGAACATTGGGAACAAAAACATTAACGCACCGGAGCTCATAAACACCGGAGGTAAGATAATTTTTTTCGCTGATGCTGGTTTTTTTGCTGCTTTCAATCTGACAACCATCACCATGATAGCCATAAAGGCCGCTCCAATGGAAGAAATAACTACCGCATTCATAAGATCATCCCATCTAAAAGATTTACAGTATAATTATATACAAATCACACAAAAAAGAAATCAATTTGATTTGTTAAAAGAAGCCATTTAAGATTATTCTTAAATCGCTATTTATTAATTTATTACCCGATTAATCGTATCAATAACCCGAGTTTCATCAAAGGGTTTAACGATAAAATCCTTCGCTCCGGCTTCAATCGCTTTCACTACCATTTTCTGTTGACCCATTGCTGAGCACATGATGATTTTGCAATCTGGGAACTCCTGTTTAATCTCCCTCACTGCTTCAACCCCGCCCATGTCAGGCATGGTAATATCCATCGTCACTAAATCAGGTTTTATTTGACTATATAATTGAACGGCATCTCTGCCGTTTTCCGCTTCGCCGGCGACCTCGTGATCTGATTTATTAATAATATCCGTTAACAGCATTCTCATAAATTTTGCATCATCTACAATCAGAATTCTTGCCATATAGTCCCCTCCTGCGATCGACTCAATGGAAGATAAGATGAGGTCGCTTGGATTCCAATTCCAAAATCTTATTTGTTGGCTGAGTTAAAGCTCAATGTTGATTGGAGTGGAAGGCGCAAAGACTCCTGCGGGAGCAGCGGGACAGGTGAGACCCCACAGGCGCTTAAGCGCCGAGGAGGCTCACCGCCCGCCCCGCAGAAAGCGAGTGCCTGGAACGAAAATCAACATTCTTGTTTAACAGTGCTTATTTGTTAAAAGCCAACAAAACCACCAAACAAATCAGACAAGAAAATAATTATTTTTGTCATCCAGTCAAAAAACAAAATGACTCCCATTGCAATCATAATATAGCCGCCAATTTTCATGATGATAAGATTGTGTTTGCGGATCCATTGCATTTTGCCAATAAAAAAGGAAAGGATGAAAAATGGAATGGCAAACCCTAAAATATAAGCAATCATATATGCTAGTCCTGATCCAGGGTTTGATGCCGCTAAGGCTATGACCGATACAAGAATAGGTCCAGTACACGGTGTCCATCCAGCTGCAAACGCCATCCCGATTAAAATTGAGCCAGCAAAACCAGATGGGCGGTTTTTTAACTCAAATCTACGTTCCTTCATTAAAAATTCAGGTTGGAATATACCAACTATGACCAAACCAAATCCAACAATAAAGATGGCACCTATTTGCCGAATGAGATCTTGATACTGGATGAAAAATCGTCCGATAAAAGAGGTACCAAAACCTATTGCTAAAAAGATAATCGAAAACCCAACAAGAAAAAATAATGTATGTAGTAAACTGCGTTTTTGCAGCATCGCATTTTCACTTTTTATTTCGCCAACTGACATTCCAGTTATATAGGATAGAAAGGCTGGATATAATGGTAAACAACAAGGTGAAATAAAGCTTAAAAACCCGGCACCGAGTGCTACAAAAATATTTACATCTGACATTGGTACACATCCCTTACTTTACAATTGTTTCTAAATCATTCTAACAAAAGTTTGATCCAAATGATACTGAAGAAGCTGTGAACAATTCATGATCGTACAGTAAAATGCGTTTTTACTGTACGTACGGTATTTATTTTATGTAAATATTTAGATAATGTAAATTTAATGTATTTTTTTGTTAAAATTGTCTTTGAATTTGCAGCAAATGAGGCTATACTATGAAAGTACGTTATTTTTATTGTGAATTATTTTACAAACCTTAACGATTCATACATATTTTATTGCTATATTTGTAATTATTTTCGAATGAAGGGAATTACTACAGTGTTAAAACATGAGTTGCTTTTGTTAATCGAAAAGAAACGGGCTGAATTGATCCATGTCGTTTCCGATAAAGGAATGACTTCTCCCGCAGCCGTCCGTCATAGTCAAGAACTGGACGAATTATTAAATAATTATCACAAAAAATATATAAAAAAAATCAACTAATTAATAAACAGATTGGGCCGTTTGATCCCAACCTGTTTTTTTGTTTTATGGTGTCTATTCCATTAATGAAAGCAGTACGATTTACCCATTTTGGAGCAAAAACATTTTATGGTAAAGACCTTTTCGGGCTAACAGCTCCTGATGTGTTCCTTGCTCAACTATTTCGCCATGATGGAGAACCAGGATCTGGTTAGCATCCTGAATGGTAGAAAGGCGATGGGCGATCGCAATCGTGGTTCTTCCCTTTTTCATTTTCTCAAGTGCTGCTTGAATGGCCTCTTCGGTTTCAGTATCAATGTTAGCTGTTGCTTCATCAAGAATGAGGATTTTAGGGTTAGTGACAATCGTTCGGGCAAACGCGATCAGTTGTCTTTGCCCACTTGATAAGGTTGCTCCTCGTTCGACCACCTTATCCTCGTACCCATTTTCTAGTTTTTCAATAAAGGTGTCTGCTTGAACAAATTTTGCCGCTTCGATTACTCTTTCATCCGTAATTTCATTGTGATGAAGGCGAATATTGTCCCTCACAGTTCCAAAGAACAAAAACGGATCTTGGAGAACGAGTCCCATGTTTCTCCGTAACTCATCTTTGGAATATTCCTTGATTGACACTCCATCAAGAACAATTTCCCCTCTATCAAACTCATAAAAGCGTATTAACAAATTAATGATCGAGCTTTTGCCGCTTCCTGTGTGTCCAACTAAAGCAACCGTTTCGCCCGGTTTAGCGGTAAAGGAAATGTTTTTCAACACATCCTGCTTCCCATCATAGGAAAAACTCACATCACGAAACTCAATCTCGCCATTTTTTACCTTATTTCCTTTGTCTGCTTGGTAAGGATTTATTTCGGTTTCATCTAAAAGCTTGAAAACTCTCGCCCCAGCGACGATTGCCTGTTGGAACAATGACAAACGCATCATCATATTATTGACTGGTTCAAAAAAGCGGTCTAAGTAATTGATAAAAGCGTATAGTACCCCAACCTCAATTGGGCTGTTAAAAGAGCTAATCCCAAAATAACTGAGAACGATTATAAGGGCCATGACATAAACCAAATCGATTGCTGGTCTTAACAACAAGCCTTCGATTTTGATATTTTTCATACCTGCCAGAAAATGCTTCCGATTAATACTGGCAAACTCCTCTCTTTGCCGTTTCTCTTGGCGAAACATTTGAATAATCGCCATTCCTTGTAAGGATTCACTTAGCTTGGCATTTAACTGGCTCAATCTTTCCCGCATGTCATGATAAATGAGTGAGCTAAATTTTCGATACAGATAAATGATCAAAAAAATGAGCGGAAAGATGGCCAAGCAAAAGATCGCTAACTTTACATTTAAGCTGAACATCGCCACAAAAATACCGATCATCAAAAATCCACTTTGAACAAAGGTCCCCAAAACGGTAACAAACATGTCTTTAATGGCTTCCGTATCGTTTGTGACTCGAGACACAATACTGCCTGCCGGTGTTTTATCAAAATAACGAAGACCTAGCTCTTGCACCTTCGCAAATAAATCAACCCTGAGCTGATGAATAATTTTTAAAGCAATTTCTTGGAATTTAATCAATTGAAAATAAGAAATTAGGACGTTGACAATTTGGATAGAAATGTATGCCGCTCCCAATCCAAATAGCGGCTGAAAGCTTAACTTTCTCGGTGTTAAGTAATCATCTATAAACACTTTAACAATAAGAGGACCAAGGACATCGCCAATTGTCGTCAGCAACAACAGGAAAAAGGCAAGGAGCATCAAACGCCGATGTGGCTTTGTATAACTTAATAACCGCAATAATACATGTTTCTGCTGTTTATTTTCCATCTCTTAACCTCCATGCTCCACAAGGTCTTCAAGTTGCTGTTGGATATACATTTCCTGATACCATCCAGTTTGCTTCATTAACTCATCATGGCTACCTCGTTGAATGATGTTACCCTTGTCTAGAACGATAATGGAATCTGCATGTTGAATCGCACTTAATCGATGTGTTGTAATCAAGGTGGTTTTGCCTAATCGATTTATTTTTAAAGAAGAAAGGATGGCTGCCTCGGTCTTGGCGTCCACTGCGGAAAGTGAATCGTCAAGAACTAACACTTCCGGATTGATAAAGAGTGCCCTGGCAATCGAAAGTCTTTGCTTTTGTCCTCCCGATAGTGAAACCCCTCTTTCACCGACGATGGTTTCATATTGATCAGGAAAAAGCAATATATCTTCATGGATGCTGGCGACTTTAGCAGCTTCAAAAATCTCAAATTTGTTGGCGGCAGGATTTGCAAAGGCAATATTTTCAGCAATGGTTGCTGAGAAAAGAAAATGATCTTGAGGAACATAGCCAATTGCGGCTCGTAGACTGTCGATTTTATAATGGGTTAGCGGCTGTCCACCAAAGTTAATCTTCACATCTTTCCCATCAAACTCACGGAGGAGTAATTTTAACAGGGTTGTTTTTCCAGAACCAGTTTTCCCAACAATTCCAAGTGTACCTCCTTGCTTTATCGTAAAAGCAATATCTGATAGGACAGGGGTCGCATCATTTGGGTAGGTAAATTGGGTGATTTTGTATTCAATGTCTCCACTAGGAATCGAATCAAACGCTTCTTTTTCATCCGTTATTTCCACTGACTCCGCAAGTAGAGTCGTCACTCGATCATAGGAGGCCCTCCCCAGCTCGACGATATTAAACAGCCAACCAAAGGCTAGCATCGGCCATATGAGTAAGCCTAAATAGGTGGTAAAAGAAATCAGTTGGCCAATCGATAAAGTTCCCGAAAGAACATAAAGTGAACCAAAACTGATTGATAAAAAGAAGGAGATCCCTACGATAATAGATATGGTTGGGTCATATAATGAATCGATCTTGGCAACAGCGATATTTTTAAGGACCACATACTCGGATTGGCGACGAAAATCGGCAATGTCCTCTTGTTCCTGACCAAACGTTTTAATCACTTTAATTCCAGAAATGCTTTCTTGTGTTTTATCATTGAGTGAGGAGAAGGCTTCCTGAGCTTTATGGAAGCGCTTATGTAAATGAGTTCCATACCAGCTTGTTAAGGCAGCCATAAGCGGCATGGGGATAAGTGAAATTAAGGTCAGTTTCCAGCTGATCGTTGTGGCCATCGTTACGATCACAAATCCACCTGTTGTTAGTGAGTCCACCAAGGTTAGAACACCCAGACCGGCTGTTTCTTGGATTGCCTGCAAATCGTTCGTTGCATGTGCCATCAGATCGCCCACCCGACGTTTTTGATAAAAGGATGGCGACATTTTTGTAAAATGGTGGTAAAGCTGTTTTCTTAACAGCATGGAGAGTTTGACCGCAGAACCAAAGATCTCTATTCTCCAATAATAGCGAAGAACGTACATACCACCCGCTGAGAAAATAAGAATGAACATCCATTTCAATAAAATACCTGGAGATAGTGAATGGTTTTGAATATGATCCACAATAATGCCAATTACTTTCGGCGGGATTAACTCAAGTAAAGCCACGATGGCGAGAAAGAGAATCCCGATCAAGTAGGCCTTCTTCTCTCTTTTAAAAAACCACGATAAATCAAGAAACACTTTCATAGAACGTCCCCCGACACTTTAAAAATTTACTATAATATTATGCTAGAACAGTTTAGTGAATAATGCAAAGTCGAAAGAAATAATAAGTCGAGCCATCCTTTGAGAAAAAAAAGAATCGAGACCAATTAATTTGGCCTCGATTTGTTATTCTATCTATTAATCCATGATTCTTTTAACACGCCCGTTAAAATTTTGGCCCCAATATCCGCCAGACATATCCGCAATGGCTACGCCAGTAGAGCTTTGTGAACCAATAAATTTACCGCCACCAATATAAATTCCAACATGACCGTCTTGTTTGTAAGTATCAAAGAATACAAGATCACCAGGACGCATTTGGCTTGCAGGAACACTAGACCCTTCATTTTTGAGGGAATCTGTGCTTGAACCAACACTTACACCTGCTTGTGAAAATGCCCAGTGTACGAAGCCGGAACAATCAAATCTACCATTTGCAATATCTGATGCCGATCTTCCCCCACCGAATACATAAACGGAATTTCCAATATATCTATATCCAGCCTTAATGACATCATTTATTGAACCACTTCCCGCTGGAACTGAAACAGGTGAGAATACCGGTGAACTAGTCGTTTGGCTTCTTGCTGGCTGTGTCAGTTGTGATTGTTGTAATGCAAGTGTTTGATCTTGCTGTTGAAGACTTGATTTTTCAGACAGACTTTGTTGTTCTCTCGCTGTAAGATCTGCTTTTAATGCATCATTTTGCGATTTTTGTTCGTTAATCTGCGCTTGCATACCCTCAAATTCGGTCATCATATTCTTATATTCAGCAAGCTTTTGTTCGACTGCAGCTTGCTTATCTTGTATTTCCTGTTTATCTGCTTCATGCTGTTTTACTAGATCTTGGTCAGCTTCGACAATTGTTGCAACTGCCCCAATTCGATTAACGAAGTCACTGAAGCTTGAAGCCCCAAGCAATACATCAAAATAACTTACCTGGCCGCCACTTTCTTGAAAAGATTGGGCACGCTTTTTTAATACATTATTACGTTTTTCAATTCTATCTTTAATAACAGTTATTTCATCATTAAGCTGCTGAACTTCAGTTTGAGATGCAGCCATTTTTACTTGTGTTTGAGCTATCATGTTATTATTATCTTGAATTGCTTGGTCAACTCTTTTAATTTGTTCATTTAAACTTGCAAGTTCATTTTGAACTTGTGAAATTTCTGCATTTGCTTGAGTAATTCCTACTTGAATACCAGAACGTTGTCCTTGAATACTTTGCAGATTTGATTCAGCCTTTACTGCTGGTATAGAAGCTATACTACTGATGCCTAAAATAACGATAGTCCCAAGTGCAGTTATCTTTTTCTTCAAATCGATTCCCCTGCTTTCTTTTGACAAATTACTAAGCCTATTTCTAGTAATCAATTAAAAATATTTAGCCTATTATTAACGAGATACTCGGCACAATTTGACAATATTCTATGTAAAACAACTTTACATTAATCTAGTTGCCCCCAAAAACATGAGACAAAAAACATAAATAATAGCCTTTTCATCTCTTTTTGTCACATTTAGAAGTATAACATCTAATTTTGTCATTTAAGTAATAGTTATATTACATTTGTGTATCAAATCAAAAAACGGGCAATTTAGTAACAAAATGTTCACTAATAATAAAATAAATTACCTATATATGTGAAAAAAGACCATATCCTCGGATTTGGTCTTTTTCTATGCACTGTTTAAATGGAGCTTCTAATAAAGAAAAAAGCACTCACATATGAATGGAGTGCTTGTCTCAATTATTTTGATTGTTTATTCATGGCGTTCATCATTTGATTGATTTTCTTTTGCGATGGTTTCATGCCCATTTGCATCATCATCATTTTTAACATTTGTTCATTGATTGGCGGATTTTTCTTTAAATAGCTCATCATATATTTCCGAGCAATGAAAAATCCTAGAGCTACACCAGCGACTAGTGCTAGTATACCAACTAGAATAAGTTGCCACATATATAAACTTCCTCCTTCATGTTGTCTATCATACAGTGTACTAGACCAAACGTAATTATACAATATTTGCACCGATTTTTGTGCGATTTAGACAAATTTTCTTTCTTTAATTGGATTAAGCCAGCCATACCGATCATGCTTTAGGTCAATTGCCAGAAAAGAAGGCTCGCTCTGACGAAGCGCTTCAAAAAAGATTGTTTCCGAATCAAAGTTTCCTTTCGAATCCACTCTAGCAAACCGCTCAGTTATTTCAAGTCTTGCCGCACTGAATAAACCATTTCTTTCTATATAGTATGCTCCGTTCTCAAAGCGAAAATCCTTATTTTTACTTAACTTCTGATTTATATTCTTATGAACCCGCAAACTCGGAATCGGTTTTGTTATATATTGGATTTGTTTCTCAATAATCGATTTTAATTCTCCCTGAGAACGCTCTTTATCGAGAAATAACTGATAAAACATCTGTTCTCTTCCATAATAATGGGAGGCAAATTCATCTTCTATTAAATATACATGATAGGATCTCATCATACTCCCCCTTATTGAACAATCTCTTTTTACTTATTATAGAAAAAAGTCAATGGGAGGTTTGTCTTACAGTGTCAAAAACAACCACTATTTTTGTCGAATTTGAATATTTATTTTAATAATAGAAATACTCAACTTTTTTAACCTTTGAAAATAATATAGAGGAGCCGATAGGCTTCGGCTCCCCTAATGTTAATACCCCTTTGTGAATCCCCCTATTTTAATACCCCTTTGCACTCTCTTTTACTATTTTATCTTTAAATAATACATAGCTCCAAATCTGATAGGCAATGACGATTGGAACAAAAATACAGGCAACTGTTAGCATGATCTTTAAGTTCAGCGTACTTCCAGCCGCATTATACAAAGTGACGCTAAAACTATCATCAATTTTTGAAGGAAGCATATTTGGAAACATTCCTACAAATCCTGTTGCCATTTGCGTAACGATGGCAAGACAAACTGCGGTGAATGCTGCGCCTATTTTTTCTTTGAAGACAAAGGCCACAGCACCTAAAATGGCTAACAATGATAAACTTGGAATAATCCAGAGGATCGGTAGTCCATTAAAATTGTCAGCCAGTGGCGTTAAATTCATCGTTGCGACAAAAAAGATGGCTAAAACGGCTGCCGCTATCATTGCAAAGGTTCGCGATAACTTAAGTGACCGCTTTGCTGTATCCCCTACTGTCTTTAATTGAATCCAAAGTGAACCTGATAACAAAAACATGGAAACAAATAGGACTCCACCAAGAATTCCATATGGATTTAACAAACTTAACAGATTTCCCTCATACCCATTTTCTCCGATTAAAATGCCACGGTAAAGATTCGCAAAAGCGACACCGAAGAGAAGAGCAATTAAGAAACTAGATACAGCAAAGGCCCATTTCCAGACTGATTGCCATCTTGGTGAATCGGACTTGTGCATAAACTCTAGCCCAGTTGCCCTGATAAACAAGGAAAACAAAATTAAGAACATTGCTTCATAAAGGAAGGAAAACATATCTGCGTACGCGCCAGGAAAGGCTGCGAAGGTTGCACCACCTGCAGTGATGAGCCAAACTTCATTTCCACCCCAGAAAGGTCCGATAGCTTCCTGCAATTGGTTCCGCTCCTGCCGATTTTTGGCGACAAACGGAAAGATCATGCCAGTCCCGAGTGTATATCCATCAAGCATTAAATAAACGGTCCAAATGAGACCCCAAAGCCCAAACCACGTTACTGCAAAGAAATCATGAGACATAGCTTTCGACCCCTCCCTTTTCTTCTTTTACCCCTTCAGGTCCTTTTCTTGCATATTTGATTATTAAGTAAACATCGGCAATTAATAAAATTGTATAAAAGACCACTAGTCCGGCTAGTGAAAACCAAATCTGGCCAAGCGAAATAGGTGAAACAGCATCAGCTGTCTTCATTAGACCATACACTGCCCACGGTTGACGCCCTACTTCGGCAACCATCCATCCAAGATTGATAGCTAGATAAGGTAATAACACCGAATAAAGAACTAGTTTTAAATACCTTTTAGATTCTACTAGGCGATTTTTCCGATAAAGGTACAAGCCATACCAGGAAATGGCCAAGAAAAGTAGACCAAGGGCGATCATTGCCCGGAAACTATAGAAAACTAAGTTAACATTTGGTCGTTCGTCTTTCGGAATATCATTTAGACCAGTTACCTTACCATTAAAAGAATTGGTATAAAAGAAACTACCAAGCTTTGGTATCGTTAGTGCTTCAACTGAATTGCGATGATTTTTTGCGTCTGGAATTTGAATTAGACTAAAAGGCATGTCGGTTTGGGTTTCCCAAACACTTTCCATTGCGGCCCCTTTTGCTGGCTGAATGGTTGTGGCAAATACTCCCGATTGATGCCCTAAAAACGGAGTAGCCGTTGAAGCAAACAACGCCATTACCAGACCGTACTTGAATGATTTTTTGAAAAAGTCCACTTTGTTCTTTCTTAACAAATGATAGGCACTGACCGCCATAACAAAGAATGCGCCAACTATGTAACAAGCAATAACTGTATGAAAAAACATGCGCCATGCATATGGATTTGTTACAAGTGCACTAAAGCTATCAAGCTCAACTCGACCATTTCGTAATACATACCCAACCGGATTTTGCATAAATCCATTCGCAGTAATAATCCAAAGTGCGGAAATATTGGTTCCTAGTGCTACCATCCAAATTGAGATGGCCCGCATTTTTGGTGAGAATTTATTTTTCCCAAATAACCAGATTCCCATAAACGTTGATTCTAGAAAAAACGCTAGTAATGCTTCAATAGCAAGCGGAGATCCAAATATATCCCCCATATACTTGGAGTATTCTGACCAGTTTGTTCCAAACTGAAATTCCATTGTGATTCCAGTTATAACTCCTAGAACAAAATTAATTGAAAACAGCTTTCCCCAAAAATCAGCCATGTTTCGATATAGCTGATTACCTGATCTTGCATAGTTCGTTTCCATCACCGCTACTAGAATAACTAGTCCTAAAGTCAATGGCACGAACAGGAAGTGGTAAAAAACCGTTATCGCAAATTGCAGCCTGCTCAACATCAATACTCCATCCATAAAACTCTCCTCCAATTTACAATAATTCTTATTACGGATTTATTATATTACAAAATCATTATTGTAAATGTTGGAGTTGTTTCCAAAATGTGACGAGCGATTGAATAATTTGTGTCTTTATTAAAATGTGTGATAAATGTAATTGATTATATCTAGTTAACACTCTTTGTAACGAAAAAAAGGAACGAATCATTAGATTCGTTCCAAAGTTATCAAGCGTTAGTTTGTTAATAAAGCCTTGACGTTTGCTACTACGTTCTCGACTGTAAAGCCGAATTCTTCCATAATTTTTTCACCCGGAGCAGAGGCACCAAAATGATCGATTGCCAACACTTCTCCTTCATCGCCAGTATATTTATGCCAACCAAAGGACGCCGCCATTTCAATACCTAACCGCTTTTTAACAGCTTTCGGTAAAACGGACTCCTTGTATTCTTTCGATTGTGACTCAAAGCGATCCCAAGAAGGCATGCTAATAACTGATACATCGATTCCTTCGCTTGCAAGAACCTTTTGTGCTTCAACTGCTAGACCAACTTCAGAACCGGCAGCTAAAATTAACGCATCGGCAGTTTGTTTTCCTGCTGGAGAAACAACATACGCCCCTTTAGAAACACCTTCATAGGCATTTTCAGCAGTTCCCCTTAAGGTCGGGAGATCTTGACGAGTTAGCACAAGTGCCGTAGGGACCGATTGAGATTCAAGCGCTAATTTCCAAGCAGCGGCTGTTTCGTTTCCGTCCGCTGGGCGGATGACAGACAAACCAGGCATTGCACGAAGAGCAGACAATTGTTCAACCGGTTCATGGGTAGGCCCATCCTCACCAACTGCAATGCTATCATGTGTAAAGACAAATGTTACTGGTAACTTCATCAAAGCAGAAAGACGAATTGCAGGGCGTAAGTAATCAGAGAATACGAAGAACGTTCCTCCAAAAACTTTCAAACCACCGTGTAGTGCCATCCCATTTAAAGCAGCACCCATGGCAAATTCACGAACTCCAAACCAGATATTTCTTCCCTCATAGGATTGCGCAGAAAAGTCTCCTGCTCCTTTTATTAAGGTTTTATTGGATCCAGCAAGGTCAGCAGAACCACCAAAGAAGAATGGTGTATTTTTAGCAATAGCATTGAGGACTTCGCCCGAAGATGCACGACTTGCTAATTTTTTACCTTCTTCATAAACCGGAACATCTTTTGACCAGCCTTCAGGTAATTCACCTTTTGCACCTAATTCAAATTGAACAACTAATTCAGGGTAAACTGTTTTGTATTGGACAAAAAGGTCATTCCATTCTTTTTCCTTCTTCTCACCGTTATCAGCCACTAATTGTTTAAATTGATTATATACCTCTTCAGGAACATGGAAGTCCTCTTCAAAAGACCATTCATAGGTTTCTTTCGTAAGCTTTATCTCACTGGCACCAAGTGGTGAACCATGTGCATCCGATTTTCCTGATTTGTTAGGTGAACCGTATCCAATCACTGTTTTTACCTCAATGAGGGTTGGATGGTTTTCATCTAATCTTGCATCTTCTAATGCCTTAGCGATGGCTACTACATCATTTCCATCTTCTACACGAATATATTGCCAGCCATAAGCTTTAAAACGGCCTTCAACACTTTCAGAGAAAGACTTATTCAAGTCCCCATCAAGGGATATATCGTTGGAATCATAAAGAACAATTAATCTGCCTAATTGTAGATGGGCAGCTAAGGAAGCGGCTTCCGCAGAAACACCCTCCATTAAATCTCCATCCCCGCAGATGCTGTATGTATAATGGTCGACTAATTCAAAGTTTTCTTTATTGTATTCTGCAGCCAAATGACGTTCTGCCATTGCCATACCAACTGCCATTGCAATCCCTTGGCCTAGTGGACCCGTTGTTGCATCAACTCCAACCGTATGACCAAATTCTGGATGTCCAGGAGTTTTACTACCCCACTGGCGGAAATTTTTTAAATCCTCCAATGACAAATCATAGCCTGATAAATGGAGCAAGCTGTATAGTAACGCTGAACCGTGACCTGCTGACAGCACAAAGCGATCTCTGTTGATCCATGCTGGATTTTTAGGGTTCTGGTTCATAAACCGTGTCCATAGGGTATAGGCCATTGGAGCGGCCCCCATCGGCATCCCCGGGTGACCAGAGTTTGCCTTTTCTATCGCGTCAATCGATAAGGTACGGATTGAATTTATTGATAATGAATCAATTTTTTCAAACATTCGTGTCATCCTTTCCTATTTAAAATCAATACTTCACTCTTTTTATATTATATTTCTTAACCCCTTTATACAACAAATTGTGCCCTCTTTTTTTAAAAAAAGACTAATTTCTGACTCGTATGAAAATAACCATCCTATCAAAGGAAAGATTTTCCCCAAGTTAACATTTATATTCAGTCCTATAGTTTTTGCTAAAAGGATAAAAGTAATGACCTATGTAAAGACATCTGTTAAGATACTATTAAAAATAATTAATTAGGGAATTAGGAGGAGCCACAAGGGAAGTTGGACAAAATAAACACGAATACTGGATATACATGATAGGAGAGATAGTATTTATGAAAAAAAACAAAATGATTTCAGAGCGTAGACTGCTTGGGATTGCTGGCCTTGGCTGGTTATTCGATGCAATGGACGTCGGGATGTTATCGTTTATCATTGCTGCCTTACAAAAAGACTGGGGGCTTTCCACACAACAAATGGGGTGGATTGGAAGTATCAACTCTATCGGTATGGCAGTTGGCGCATTAATATTTGGTCTTATGGCAGACCGAGTCGGAAGAAAGTCAGTTTTTGTGATTACCTTACTTTTGTTTTCAATAGGAAGCGGGTTATCCGCATTAGCAACATCCTTAACGATATTTATGATTTTACGATTTTTGATTGGCATGGGTTTAGGCGGGGAGCTCCCAGTGGCTTCAACCTTAGTCTCCGAAGTAGTTTCTGCTGATAAAAGAGGCCGTGTTGTCGTGCTTCTTGAAAGTTTTTGGGCTGGTGGTTGGTTGATTGCTGCACTTATTTCCTTTTTCATTATTCCTAAATTCGGTTGGCAAACCGCATTAATCATCAGTGCTATTCCAGCGTTTTATGCCATTTACTTGCGGATGGGACTACCTGATTCACCACAGTTTTCCGCACCACAAGCGAAAGCTAAAAATTCCATTCCGCAAAATATTATGGCTGTTTGGGCAAAACCCCATACAGTTCAAACGACGATGTTATGGATCTTATGGTTCTGTGTTGTCTTTTCATATTACGGTATGTTCATGTGGCTCCCAAGCGTCATGGTCATGAAGGGCTTTAGTTTAATAAAAAGCTTCCAATACGTTCTTATCATGACACTTGCACAGTTACCAGGTTATTTTACGGCGGCATGGTTCATTGAAAAATTCGGAAGAAAATTTGTCCTCGTCACCTATTTGACTGGAACCGCCATCAGCGCTTATTTCTTTGGCCAGGCCGGTTCGCTAGCGCTTCTCATTACTTTTGGCGCATTATTATCTTTCTTTAATTTAGGAGCATGGGGTGCTTTGTACGCTTATACACCAGAACAATATCCAGCGGTGATTCGCGGTACTGGTGCCGGTATGGCGGCCTCGTTTGGTCGAATCGGAGGAATATTTGGGCCCCTATTGGTCGGTAATCTTGTTGCTCAGAAAACAGACATCTCGGTAATTTTCACGATTTTCACTGTTGCTATTATCATCGGTGCCCTGTCTGTTCTATTCCTCGGAAAAGAAACAAGAATGAAAGAATTAGCTTAAAAATGCTGTAGTGCCTTGATCAGACCCTATGAAAAAAGGAGGAATGCATCCTGTGAGACGCATTCCTCCTTTTCACTATTAATGAAGGCCTTTTTTAGCCTGGAGCCTTTTCAATTTTTCAGGTGTTACATCATTGCCAAGCGGATCGATTACTTTTACATTTTTGATAGAATTAAGCATTTGTGAACGGAACGTTTCTAAGTATTTACCACGAAGTTTTGATTGTTCTTTTGCTTCCTCTTCTGTCAGACCAGTAGTCTTCGCCTTGTTTGCCAATACATTTATTCGTGCAATTAAATCATTTAGTTGCATCATAAAGCTCCTTTTTCTTAACTGTGAACTAAATGAAATCATACTAAATATCGTCGTTTTTTTCAAGCAGGAGACCTTCTTCTTGCAATGATTCAACATATTCCTGATACCTGCGATGCACGGTTGCCTTTGACACATCATACCCGAATCCTCTTAAGGTTGCGGCAATTTCAGCAAAGGTCAATTCATTTTTTCGTAACTTAACAATTTCTTCAATTGGTAACTCGATTTGCTTCCTACCTGAATTAATCCCCTGATTTTTCAAGTTTTCGACCGGATCAAAGCCACTTTTGATGGCTCGTTGCATTCCTCGTTTGATTTTAATATTATGTAATTTCCGCTGATATTCCTCCACCATACCCACAATCTTTAATACCATTGAATCTGATTCAGAAATTTTTAATTCACCGTCATGATCAATAGAATACAGCTTTACCTTTTCTTTAAAAATACAATGAAGTAAAACGATTTTGGCATTGCCTCTTCCAAGCCGTGTCTCATCCTGAATGAGGATTGCGTGGATATCTTCTTCCTTAATCAGCGAAAGGAGCATTAACATTCCATCACGTTCTAAGTCATAGCCGCTCGCTTGTTCTTTAATGACCTTAAATATATGATATTCATTTTGATTGGCTAATTGAATTAATTCCTCTTCTTGCCGAGCGAGCGATGTTTCTTGTGTATCTTTTTTCGTACTCACACGACAATAAATTATTGCATTCTTTTTTTGCATGACGTTTACCTCGATACTTATTATCTATTGACTTGCTAAATTGGTCAGATCGGGTTGGTCTACCGTTTTATCCGAGACCGGAATCATCAACTTATCTCCAGGGTAAATTGTTTCACCGGAAATACTGTTCTTTTTTTCTACCCATGAAACAAACTCTGATGTAGACATTGAATGACTATCAGAATATTTTTCGGCAATTTTCCAAAGTGACTCGCCCTCTTGAACTGTCACACTAGAAAATTCATTTTGGTTCTCAAATTTATGTAAAAGTGCAAATGCTGCAATAAAGCTAATAGTAACTAAAATAATAACATATGAATACTGTTCCCAAAGTTTTTTCATATCCATCACCTCTAACGAATGTATGTTCTAATGTGATTATAAAACGAACGCTTGTTTGTGTCAACATAAATTCGAACTTATGTTTGTACCATCACATTTAGATATGATATAATAATGTCAATAAGAAACCATATGAGGTGGGAAAGATGACTAAGTTATCAAAGCGGCAAGAAAATATTCTAGACTTTATTAAAGACGAAGTAAGAAAAAAAGGCTATCCCCCTTCCGTGCGCGAAATTGGTGAAGCAGTCGGCCTTGCTTCAAGTTCCACAGTACATGGTCATTTAGCCCGTTTAGAGAGCAAAGGACTAATTCGCCGCGACCCAACAAAACCTCGGGCAATTGAGATTTTGGACATAGATGAGCAAAGCAATATTCCGAAAAGCAAAGTGATTAATGTACCAGTAATCGGAAAGGTTACTGCGGGACAACCTATTACTGCAATTGAGAATGTAGAAGAGTATTTTCCACTTCCGGATCGTCTTGCACCCTCTGATGAGCAGGTGTTTATGCTAGAAGTAATGGGAGATAGTATGATAGAAGCAGGAATACTAGACGGGGATTATGTTATTGTAAAACAACAACAAACTGCCCAAAACGGAGAAATCGTCGTCGCTATGACTGAGGATGATGAAGCAACTGTTAAAAGATTTTTCAAAGAAAAAGACTACATACGCTTGCAACCAGAAAACTCATCTCTCGAACCAATTATTCTTTCAAATGTCACGATACTTGGTAAAGTTATTGGGGTATATCGTCATATTCATTAAAATTGGGTACTAATAAAGCCTTGGGATCAATCCCAGGGCTTTTTTTGTCTTAACCTACCAAAGTGTCTATTTTTAGGGATTTTATTAATTAGCAAAATAGGTATTCAACCAGTCCAACAAATTAATAATCACATAAACTATTGTTATCACTTCAAAATTAAAACATTTATAAAAAAAGGCTCTTTTCTAAAAGATTGTTGTTTTTTAAATAGGTTTTGTGGAAAGCAAACCGTTGTTAAAGAAGTTGATTGGAGCGGAAGGTGCGAGACTCCTGCGGGACAGGTGAGACCCCACAGGCGCTTAAGCGCCGAGGAGGCTCACCGCCAGCCCCTAAGGTGCGCGAGCATCCTGGAGCGGAAATCAACCACACTCCTCTTTTGGTAAATAGCAACAAAGTTTACGAAAACAGCCGAAAAAAAAAGACCCTGACGCTCATAAAGCGCCAAGGCCTGATTTTATTAATACATTGTCATGTATTGATCGCGTTCCCATTGGTGAACTTGAGTACGGAACATATCCCACTCGATTTCTTTAGCTTCAACAAAGTGCTCAAGAATGTGTTCACCTAATGCAGAAGTGATAACTTCGTCTGCTTTAAGGTTTTCTAATGCAAGAGCTAAAGTTGCTGGAAGATCAGCGATACCAGCTTCAACGCGCTCTTCTTTACTCATTACATAGATGTTACGATCAACTGGAGCCGGAGGAGTTAATTTATTTTTAATTCCATCTAATCCAGCTTTTAAAAGAACAGCCATTGCTAAGTATGGGTTAGCAGCAGGGTCAACGCTACGTACTTCGATACGAGTGCTTAATCCGCGTGAAGCAGGAATACGGATAAGTGGTGAACGGTTGCGTGCAGACCAAGCTACGTAACAAGGTGCTTCGTAACCAGGCACTAGACGCTTATAAGAGTTTACAGTTGGGTTAGTAACAGCTGTAAAGCTATGAGCGTGTTTAATAATACCAGCGATAAATTGAGTAGCTGCTTCGCTTAATTCTAATGTTTTGCTTGTATCGTAGAATGCATTTTCTCCATCTTTAAATAAAGATAAGTTACAGTGCATACCAGATCCATTCACACCGAATAATGGTTTTGGCATGAAAGTAGCATGAAGACCATGCTTACGAGCAATTGTTTTTACAACAAGCTTGAATGTTTGAATTTGGTCACAAGCTGTTAATGCATCAGCATATTTAAAATCGATTTCATGTTGTCCAGGAGCAACCTCATGGTGAGATGCTTCAATTTCAAAGCCCATTTCTTCAAGTTCTAAAACGATATCACGGCGGCAGTTTTCGCCAAGGTCAGTTGGAGCTAAATCAAAGTATCCAGCATTATCGTTTAGTTCAAGAGTTGGTTCACCTTGTGCATCTAACTTGAACAAGAAAAATTCTGGCTCAGGTCCTAAGTTGAAGTTAGTGAATCCTAATTCTTTCATTTCAGCAAGGACACGTCTTAAATTATTACGAGGATCACCATCAAATGGAGTTCCATCTGGATTATAAATATCACAGATTAGTCGTGCAACTTTACCTTTTTCTGCAGTCCAAGGGAAGATAACCCAAGTATTAAGATCAGGGCATAGGTACATATCTGATTCTTCAATACGTACAAATCCTTCGATTGAAGAACCATCAAACATCATCTTGTTATCAAGCGCTTTTTCAAGCTGACTTACAGGAATCTCAACGTTTTTAATTGTACCTAAAATGTCTGTAAATTGAAGTCGGATGAACTTTACATTTTCTTCTTTTGCCAAACGAAAAATGTCATCTTTTGTAAACTTTGCCATTTCAGTATTTCCTCCCTTTTTTTAAACCCTTTAATTGTTTATTAATGAAAAAAGCGCGACATGTCACCTTGACGTAGCGATCCTGATCCACGATTAAACCGACCCGCCTGCAACAATTCGTTGCGCAGGAGTTTTCGTAATTCATTATCCGTCAATTCTCGTCTAGCCTTTTCAGACTCTTCCGGCGAAACCAACGGAATATCTTGTTTAGTTTTAGCAAATAATTGCTTAATACCCGCAAGATTTACTCCCTGGTCAATTAAATCTTTAATCTCTAAAAGCTTGTCAATATCGATAAGTGAAAACATTCGTCTATTCCCATCAGTTCTAGCAGGAGAAATCAATTCATGTTCCTCATAATAACGAATTTGTCGGGCGGATAAATCTGTAAGTTGCATCACCGTTCCGATGGGAAACAACGGCATTGATCGACGAATTTGGCTTCCGCTCAATTGATTTCTCCTCCTTATGTACTTCTTGTGTTCATTATATTCTCGGTAAGGTTATGTGTCAACTCTATGTTAGGTATTATCACACCCCTTATAAAAAATAATTTAGAATATTTTATTAAAACAAATATCCCAATAAAGATAATACACTAAATAAAAAAGAAATCCAATTTTTTGTCGGATTTCCTGTTTTATTTTTAATAAAGCCAATTTTTTTAAATTTCCAGCAAACCCTTTTCTAATAAGTGGTTTAAAGCAATACAGATGGCGATTTTTACATGTGCATAAGTCAAGCCTCCCTGAACATACGCAACATACGGTGATCTGGTTGGACCATCTGCTGTTAATTCAATGCTAGCACCCTGAATAAATGTACCAGCTGCCATAATCACATCATCCTCATAACCAGGCATGTAGCTAGGATATGGAGTTACATGGGAATTTATCGGTGAAGCGTATTGAATGGCTTGGCAAAAAGCTACCATTTTGTCACGGTCATCAAATTGAACGGATTGAATGAGATCCGTTCTAGTAGAATCCCATTTTGGTAGGGTATTCATGCCAAGCTTCTCTAATAAAGCCGCTGTAAAAACAGCTCCCTTTAGGGCTTGTCCAACTACATGTGGTGCCAGAAAGAAGCCTTGGTACATTTCCTGGAGACTATATAATGAAGCGCCCGCTTCCGCACCAATTCCAGGGGATGTCATCCGGTATGAACATGCTTCAACAAACTGCTTTTTCCCGACGATATATCCCCCCGTCTTCACGAGGCCTCCGCCTGGATTTTTTATTAAGGAACCCGCCATCAAATCAGCACCCACATGGCAAGGCTCGATCGCTTCTACAAATTCTCCGTAACAATTGTCCACAAATACCACGACATCTGACTTTATTTCTTTGACAAAATCAATCATTTCCTTGATTTCGGCAACGGTAAAAGACGGTCTTGTCGCATATCCTTTGGATCGCTGAATCCCAATCATTTTTGTATTGGGTCCGATCGCTTTCTCAACAACTTCAAAGTCAACCGCACCTGATTCTGTCAGGTCGACACTCTGATAAGAAATCCCAAATTCCTTGAGCGAACCAACGCCGTTGCCACGAATGCCGACGATTTCCTCAAGTGTGTCATACGGCTTCCCCGTTATGTATAAGAGCTCATCTCCTGGACGCAAAATCCCAAATAAGGCAATCGAGATAGCGTGGGTTCCTGAGATTATTTGAGGACGAACAAGTCCAGCTTCTCCCCCAAACACTTCAGCATAAATATTTTCTAAAGTATCCCGACCGCTATCATCATATCCATAACCTGTTGATGGGTTAAAATGCGAGTCGCTAACCCGATGATTTTGATAGCTTTGCAAGACTCGAAATTGGTTATTCTCTATTTGCTGGTCAATTTTTTTATGTATTGGTGTAATGAGTGTTTCGACCTCACCCACCAACTTCTGTAATGTTTCCCCGTGTGCTAACTGTTGATACATGGTTCTTCTCCTATCTAAATTGAAAAATTTTTAAGTTGGCCAGATATTTTCTGATCTGGGAATGAATATCCCTTACAATTATACTTTTGATTTTCTTCATCAAAAACAAGTTCTCTAAGAATCGTTTCATTTTTTAATTGGGCCAGAAGCTTTCCTTCCGTTGATGGGACATGGACATGATAAGATTCCATCAACCCTAGCACCATCTCCTCGACTTTTTGTTTAAGTTTTTGACGATCCTCCTCTTCAAAGGCGCTGATCGTAATCGTCTCCGTCTTAGCTACTGGAACAAAGTCGGGCTGCATCATATCTTTTTTATTGTATACCGTTAATTGTGGCAAATGCTGATTTTCAAGTTCCTCTAATAAATGCTGTACGGTTTTTTCATGCTGGAAATAATCAGGATTGCTGCAATCTACAACGTGTAGCAAAAGGTCCGCTTCGTTAACTTCCTCTAAAGTTGATCTGAAAGCAGCAATCAATGTGGTCGGTAAATCCTGTAAAAATCCGACAGTGTCCGTTGTCAACGTCGTAAAACCGCTAGGCAAAATCATTTTCCTTGTCGTCGGATCCAGAGTAGCAAAAAGTTGATTTTCTTCAAGGGTATCAGCCTCGGTCAGACGGTTAAATAAGGTTGATTTCCCCGCATTCGTATAACCAACAATCGCAATTTGAAAGGCTTTGTTTTTCTTGCGTCGTTCCCGATACCGATCACGATGACCAACAATCACCGTAAGCTGGGATTTAATATCGTCAATCCGACGGCGAATGTGGCGGCGATCAGATTCCAGCTTTGTTTCACCTGGTCCCCTCGTTCCAATCCCTGCACCAAGTCTTGACATGGAAGTCCCTTGCCCAACAAGCCGTGGTAACATATATTGCAGCTGTGCATATTCAACTTGTAATTTTCCTTCTTTTGATCGAGCTCGAGTTGCAAAAATATCCAGAATAAGCTGAGTACGGTCAATGACCCGAGCATCTAATTCACGGGACAAATTCCGAATTTGAGTTGAGGATAATTCATCATTAAAAATTATCAGGTCTGGCTCCAGTTCATCCTCTAATGCTTTTAATTCCTCAATTTTACCTTTTCCGATATAAGTAGCAGGATGTACTCGATCACGTTTTTGACTGACTGAAATCATTACTTCACCTTTTGCTGTATCTGTAAGTGAGGCTAGTTCCTCCATTGAATATTGAAAATGAAGATCATCCACTCGCGCAGTCTGACAGCCGACTAAAATTACTTTTTCTAAATCCGCTTGTCGTTCCAATCTATAACCTTCTTTCTATATGTATCTGTTCTCTTTTCATATCATAACAAAAGTTTGGTGAATTCCATAATATCGCTCTAATCAATCAGGCGCAAAGAACGTTTCTTTCTTAACCAAGTCAAAAAACTATTGAAAAACCTCTATTCCATGTTAAAATTTTTATTGTTTGCCTGTTTTAAATGTAATATTCAAGATAGATAAGCATTAGGAGTTGGGGGACGCATGACCTGGGAAGTATTTAGCATAATCGGAACGATTGCCTTTGCGGTAAGTGGGGCCTTCGTTGCGATGGAAGAGGAATATGATATTTTAGGCGTTTATATTCTTGGAATCGTGACAGCGTTTGGTGGCGGGGCCATTCGCAACATATTGATAGGGGTACCCGTTTCAGCATTATGGGAACAGGGGGTATTTTTCACGATTGCCCTATTATCCATAACAGCTGTATTCTTGTTTCCAAATAAATTATTGCAGCATTGGGAAAGATGGGGAAACTTTTTTGATGCGATTGGCTTATCTGCTTTTGCCATTCAAGGGGCACTTTATGCTACCGGCATGCATCATCCGCTTAGTGCAGTCATCGTGGCCGCTATTCTTACTGGTAGTGGGGGCGGCATCATTCGCGATATCCTCGCCAAACGAAAGCCTCTTGTGTTAAAGGCTGAAATTTATGGGCTTTGGGCCATTCTTGCTGGACTTGTGATTGGACTTAATTTTGCAAAATCAGGGCTTGGGCTTTACCTTTTATTTTTTGTCATTACCGGGTTACGTGTCCTGTCTTATACATATGACTGGAAGCTACCGATTCGAAGTATGCCCACCCAAAAAAAGCTGCAAACTGAAGATTTATAAAGAGAAAGAAGCTGACCAGCCCGGCCAGCTTCTTTTCTATTTAATCCTTTAATCTTCTTCAAACACCAAATCATTGCTTCTAATGGTCATAAGGTCATGGCGGTCGTAGCTATTTTGTATGAGGATCCGCATCGATTGGGAGCGAATCGATTTTTCAATAATATTTCGAACATAACGACCATTCGAAAAACCACTTGGACTTAACGCAGACTTGCACAAAACCAAATGTGCCCTTATTTTTCTTTCTGCCTCATGACTCAATACATACTCTCTTTCTTTTAACATCCGCGCCGCTATTTCCATAAGCTGATCAATCGAATAATCTGGAAAATCAATCACTAAAGGGAATCGCGAATGTAGACCCGGATTCAGGCTTAAGAAGTACTGCATTTCCCGTGAGTAGCCTGCCAAAATAAGGATAAATTCATGCTGTTTATCCTCCATATGCTTCACTAGGGTATCAATTGCTTCCTTTCCGAAATCCTTTTCTCCGCCGCGCCCAAGGGAATAAGCCTCATCGATAAATAATATTCCACCGAGTGATTTCTTAATTAAGTCCCGCGTTTTTTGGGCAGTGTGCCCAATATACTCCCCAACGAGGTCGGCACGTTCGGCTTCAATCAGGTGACCCTTTGCCAAAACATTCATTTTCAAAAATAATTTTCCGATTAGCCGGGCAACGGTTGTTTTTCCTGTACCCGGGTTGCCTTTAAACATCATATGAAGAGCTTGTTTCCCTGCTTTTAGCCCCATCTCTTCTCGTTTTTTATTTACATAAATCCAGGCATAAATTTCCTTTATCATTCGTTTCATTTCTTCCATTCCAACAAGCGCACCGAGCTCTTCCTCGATTTCTTTCAAAGCTGCATGCTCTGGTGGTATGATCTTTGGAACAACTTGGGAATCTGGGGCAGCCTTTGATAACTCATTTCGTTTTTGAGAATTTAGAACAATACTAATCTGTCCATTATTTTTCATACGCATTGGTTGATCCAAAGCTTTCACCTCACATTCTAAAACAGTATACGGGAACGAGGTATCCTTCTTTTCTTCGCTACTTCCTAATTTATCTGAATTTATCGTTTGGAAAACGTCATCACAGCCCTAGTCCAAATCCTCTCTTCTAGAAAGCAAGAGACTCCTCTCTTATGTGTATTCAAGACATCTTCAATTCATTATTTTTTATTGATTTTAAAGATAAAGAATTCATCCACAACAAGCATTTTATACCTTAGATTCAATGATAGCTGCGGCTCCGGCAACGGCAAACACGATAAGAATAGGGTAAGAACTTGGGACAATAAAGTAAACTCCGACCACTCCCAACGCTACCCAAACTCCGACACACCAATAACAACTTAGCAGGGAACCAATGAAATAACGGATTCCAGTCCCTTTTATTTGAGTCGACTCCTCTATCACTCCTGAGGCATCCTCTTCATAAGTAATCGACAAAAAAGGTTTTCGGAAAAACGAGGTTATTTTATCAAAAACAATTAGATGGGTTATGCGAAACGAAGCTAAGATCAAGATGATAAAATCAAGCCAGGATATGCCATACACTATTCTCCCCACTCCATTTTCCAAGTTGTTTTATTTTTACATCTCCTTTTTATTAAATGAATTAGAACTCAAATAGATGACTTTTGAACAAAAAAAACGACCCACTATTTGAGTGAGCCGTTTTGCTACCATATTTTCCGAGAAGGATTATTGTTCACTACCTAAATCTAATTGAACATTACGCTGAGGCGCAAATGTAGAAATAGCGTGTTTGTAAACTAACTGTTGCTTTCCTTCTGATTCAAATAAGACCGTAAAGTTATCAAATCCTTTAATTTGGCCTCGAAGTTGAAATCCGTTCAATAAAAACACAGTTACGTTTGTTCCATCCTTCCGGAGCTGGTTTAAATATTGGTCTTGAATATTAATGGCTGTTTTCATTACAAATCCTCCTCTTTTATCTCTAATATTATGTATTCGATTTAATTTTTAGCTTTCCTTCAATATAGGCAGAAATTTCAGTGATTTTTTTTTCAAATTGCTGACCATCCCCTATATCAAACCATTCTACACCCATCTTGTTCCTAAACCAAGTCAACTGCCTTTTCGCATACCTGCGTGAATTTTGCTTTAGTTTTTCAATTGCTTCAGGTAAGGTCACACGGTCATTTAAATATTCATATATTTCTTTGTAACCAATCGCTTGAATCGACTGGGAGTCACGAAGACCACTATTAAACAGCCTTTCGACTTCGGAAATTAAGCCATCCTCAATCATGATATCAACCCGCTGATTGATTCGACTATATAGTTGCTCACGATCCATTGTTAATCCTATTAATGCTATTTCATAAAGTAGCTCTGGTGATTGATTTGCCTGAGTCTCTTCTCTGGTTTGACCCGTACAATGGTAGATTTCCAATGCGCGAATCACACGACGAACATTATTAGGGTGAATCTCGTTTGCACTTTGCTGATCAATCTTTGCCAACTCATCATGTAATACTTCATTACCTTCCTTTTCGGCACGTTGTTCCAAATTGCATCGAAAATCAGGATCTTGGGGTGCAGCGGAAAATTGGTAATCGTAGATTGCTGATTGTATGTAAAGACCCGTTCCCCCAACGATAATGGGTAGCTTATGACGAGAGGTAATCTCAGTAATCTTTTCACGAACCAGCTGCTGGAACTCTGCTACGGAAAAATCTTGTTCAGGGTCCCTGATATCGATTAAGTGATGGGGAATTCCATCCATTTCCTGCTGAGTTATTTTAGCCGTGCCAATATCCATCCCCTTGTATATTTGCATGGAGTCGCCACTGATGATTTCTCCATTATACCGCTTCGCCAATTCAATGCTAAGCCTTGTCTTACCAACTGCAGTTGGGCCAATAATAACCATCAATTTTTCTTTATTTGTCAATTGATTCACACAGCCTTTAAGAATTAAACGTTTTCTTACCTGGCCTCAAAAACGAAGCCGTTCCCCCCTTATCTTAACATAATAACCTACGGTTTTAGAACATCTAAACATTATCACCATTTCATTTCTTGCTTATACAATAGAATAACATGGTTCTAATTAATTTTTACATATTTTTCCTAAAATTTTACAGTAGGATAACGTTAAGATGACAACTCACTTTCGACCCCCTAAATATCTATTTACCTACCAGTAATGTATAAGGATTATAATTTCTATAGAATAGGGTGGGACAAAAATGATAACTACTGCAGAGATTGGAATAGATTTAGGAACAGCCAATATCCTTGTTTCTAGTAAAAATAAGGGAATCACCATAAATGAACCTGCTGTTGTGGTCATTGACAAGCACACCAAAAGGGTTCTTGCTGTCGGAATAGCGGCGAAGGAAATGATTGGGAAAACACCTGAGAAAATTGTGGCGATCCGCCCATTAAAAGATGGAGTCATCGCAGACTATGACCTTACGACGGAAATGCTTAAATATTTTATGAAAAAAGTAGAGAAGAAAATGGGATTTACAATACGCAAGCCAAATGTGATTGTCTGTACCCCATCAGGTTCGACTAGCGTCGACCGCCGAGCAATTCATGATGCGGTTCGTCAAGCAGGGGCCAAAAAAGTCCATTTGATTGAGGAACCAGTCGCTGCAGCCATTGGTGCCGGCTTACCTGTTGATGAACCGGTGGCAAATGTAGTGGTTGATATTGGCGGTGGGACAACGGAGGTGGCGATTATCTCGTTCGGAGGAGTGGTGGCCTGTCACTCCATCCATATTGCCGGGGATCAAATCGATGATGATATTATTCAATTTGTCCGCAAAAAGTTTAATCTTCTCATCGGTGAACGGACGGCTGAAAAAATAAAGATAGAGATTGGACACGCTATCGCTAACCATGAGGAAATGAACATGGAGGTACGCGGTCGTGATTTATTAACAGGATTGCCCAAAAACATAACACTTTCTTCCTTGGAGATACACGAAACAATCATGGAATCCTTATCCCATATTTTAGAGGCCGTTCGAGCAACCCTCGAGGATTGTCCGGCTGAATTAAGTGGTGATATCGTGGATCGCGGCATTATTTTAACTGGAGGAGGTGCCCTCCTAAAAGGGTTGGAAGAATGGTTATCTGCTGAGATTGCTGTGCCTGTTCATCTTGCGCCAAGCCCGTTAGAATCGGTTGCATTAGGTGCTGGCAAGTCCCTTAGGTTTTTCAATAAGCTCCAGACTTCGTTCAAATAATATAAATACAAAACGCTTGGAATCTATTCCGGCATTTTTTAATATTTGAAACTCGATGCATTTTCTTAATTGGTGTCTTTAAGTAGGTGGTGTCTTTTTTATATAAAATTTACTAATAAATCGGCCAAATCGATAAATTATGTGGGAAATTCATAGATTTGATTGATTTTTACCCTTTTCAAGACAAAACCTTAACCTTTTCCGCTTTTACCTTCACTGTTTTATTGAAAAGCGTTCTTTAATTTTGATATATGCTCGACTTTTGAGGTTTTATGCTCGACTTTTGAGGGTTTATGCTCGACTTTTTGGGGTTTATGCTCGCCTTTGAGCTGATATGCTCGACTTTAAAGTTATATGCTCGACTACTATTACTCAATTGGTGTGGCGAGACTGATTTTTAAAAGTGAAGAAAAGTGTGGGGTACAAGTTCAAAGCGGCTATAATCGAAAATGATTTTGCGACCATACGGATTATCTGTTGAGATTATTTGTGCAAAACCACTATTAGTTCAAAAAGCATAAGAAAGGCTGCAGAAACACTCTCTGCAACCTTTCTTTCTATCTATAGGTCACTCTTCAACAATCCGTTTTCTCATCCGATTAAAATATAAAAAGACTGGCAATGGAATGATGATAAAACCTAAACTTTTAATGATTTGGTTTTTAGCATTTTCTTGTGTTCGGTTTTTTTCATCTTTAATCGCTTGGTTATAATCACTACGAAGTTCCTTCTCGCTAACATCTGTTGTATTTTCCATTTTTTCTGTGGTTCTCATTTGTTTATAATCGCTAAAATTTTGCATATAACTAGGCGGACTAACTAAATCTGCTGCTGCCATAAAAATTGAAATTCCCCCACCGATTACCATCATAAGCGTCGCAAATAGCACTAAATAAGTATATAAATAACGGATCACTTTTTCTCCTCCTTGCTCCTTGTTTTTGGCTGCATAAACAACCACAAAGATAATAATAACAACAGGTAAAAATGCACCAAGGATCGATGTAACAATCAATCGTCAACACCTCACTTTATAGGTCATACCCTACTTCCCTTTTTATTAATATGACCTTGTCTTTATTATTAGACGAGAAATACGAAAATCCTGTTACTAATCAGCTGCGAAACAAAATATTTATTTTTTTGAAATCAAAGACACTTGCTTACATTACTCTCTTAAACATCTTTTCCAGTTCATAGGTTGAATAATGGATGATAATTGGACGCCCATGAGGACAAGTGAACGGATCTGTGGTCATCCTTAACTTATCAAGTAATGCTTGGATTTCGTCATTACGCAGGTGACGGTTAGCCTTAATAGAAGCTTTGCAGCTCATCATGATTGCCGCTTCTTCACGCAATTTTTTGATATCAACCTTTTTCATTGATAGTAACTGCTCAATCATATCCTCAATGATTTCTTTTTCTTCCCCTTTAGGAAACCATTGCGGGTGGGATCGAACGATATAGCTGTTGATTCCAAATTCCTCTAAAAATACACCTACAATTTCCAACTCATGTTTATGCTCATCAATTTTTAAGGCCTCATCAAGAGAGTATTCGAAGGTCATTGGAACTAGCAATTCCTGAAGTTCACTCGCAACTTGTCCAACCTTTTCCTTATAATACTCATATTTTATCCGCTCTTGTGCCGCATGCTGATCTATGAGGTATAAGCCTCTATCATTTTGCGCAAGAATGTAGGTCCCATGCATTTGACCAATTGGATAAAGGGGTGGTACTCGCATCCCTTCTTTTTGGGTTTGATCATCTTCATATTGAGACTCTGTAAGTTTTGCAGAATCGGAGTTCGTCGGAATACCGGTTCTATTAACTGAATCCATTTTTTCCGAGAAAGGGTCTATGTCAAAAGGTGACACACTCTCGCCAACATCACTGGAAGCATCTTCTACTAAAGATGCCACATCCGATCCAGAACGTGAGGCTGTTTGTATATAATCGTCGGTAATTCCACTTTCCCTAACAGGAGTCCATGGTTTTTCCACACTTCCTAGTGGGGGTGGAACTGCAGCTGAAGGAGCACTGCTATTTGTGATGCTTTCCTCTGGTAAGTGGTCAAGTTCCATAAAGGTTTGTTCTGTTTTAGCCCGTTCTATTTTTGGAGTTAAAAAGCCGGTAGGAATCAATTCTTTTGTCTTGAAGACATCTTTAATAATTGAGCTCAATAGACCATTTAATTCTTGTTCCTTACTTAAGCGGACTTCCAGTTTTGACGGATGAACATTCACATCCACGAGAATCGGGTCCATTTGAATATCGATTAATACAATTGGAAAGCGGCCGATTGGAAGCAAAGTATGATAGCCTTCCTGAATGGCTTTTACCAATGAGTAATTTTTGATAAACCGACCGTTAATCATCGTCGAAATATAATTCCTTGATGCTCGGGTAAACTCAGGCATCGAGATATAGCCTTTGATTGTAAAATCTAACGAAGTACCGGAAATAGGAATCATATTTTTGACAATGTTCATTCCGTAAATGGCTGCGAGGACCTGCCTGACGTCACCATTTCCGTTTGTTTGAAGTAGCTGGCGGTCATTATGGGTTAAGCGAAAGGATACCTCGGGATGAGCCAAAGCAAGTCGATTGACCAAATCGGTAATATTCCCCAATTCGGTATGGATTGACTTCATGTATTTAAGACGAGCGGGCGTATTAAAGAACAAATCAGTAATGGTTATATCTGTTCCCTTTCGGCTCGCTGACTTCTCAAAGGTATCAACCTTCCCTCCCTCGATCACCGCTCGTGTCCCAGCCTCTAACCCAGTTGATGTTTTCAGTTCAAGTCTTGCGACTGAGGCAATACTTGGTAAGGCCTCACCGCGAAAGCCAAGCGTACGAATTCTGAATAGATCATTTTCATCCTTAATTTTACTGGTTGCATGGCGTTGAAAGGCTAACAGAACGTCGTCTTCTTCAATACCGGCTCCATTATCAATAATTCTGATTTTGGAAAGGCCTGCTTCTTCTATTTCTATTTCTATGATTGTGCTACCAGCATCAATCGAGTTCTCCACTAATTCTTTGACCACGGAAGCGGGGCGTTCGACCACCTCGCCAGCGGCAATTTTATTTGAAAGGGTATCATCAAGCAAAATAATTTTCCCCAAAAATCTTCACCTCTAATTCAAAAAGCGCAAATTGCCGCTTTTCTTTTTACCCTTTTATTTTTTTATGCAGTTCGTACAATGTGTTCATGGCCTGAAGCGGCGTCATATCTAACAGATTCAATTCTTTTATTTGCTCGAGAACCTTTCTTTCTTTCGAATCAAAATCTTTCTTTTTTGGTTTCTCTACTTCAACAAATAAGGAAAGCTGCGCCTCTTCATTCACTTGTTGTTGCTGATCCATTATAAGAGTGCTGTGTTCAGAAACCTTCTCCAATTTTCCAGCCTTTTCATTTGCTTTCTTATCCATTTCTTCAGCCTTGTCCTCTAATGCATGCAGAATTTCATTAGCGCGACGAATAACTTCCTTAGGTAACTCGGCTAACTCAGCGACATGAATTCCGTAACTCTTATCAGCAGCGCCCTCTTTAATCTTGTGTAGAAAGACAACTTTCCCATTTTGTTCAATCGCACTTACGTGAACGTTTTTCAGTCGATTAAGCTCCTCGTCTAACACGGTTAATTCATGATAATGGGTCGAGAATAAGGTTTTAGCTCCAATCCGGTTATGAATGTATTCAGTCATTGCTTGGGCAAGTGCCATACCATCATATGTCGAGGTACCTCTGCCAATTTCGTCAAATAAAATCAAGCTTGCTTGTGTGGCATTTGTGATAGCATTTTTCGCTTCAAGCATCTCGACCATAAAGGTACTTTGACCAGAGATTAAGTCGTCTGCAGCCCCAATTCTCGTAAACACTTGATCAAAAATGGGCAAGACCGCTTCTGTAGCGGGAACATAACAACCGATTTGCGCCAAAATAGCCGTTAGTGCCACCTGTCGCATATACGTACTTTTCCCTGACATGTTGGGTCCAGTAATTAACAAGATTTCGCGGTCACGATCCATATGACAATCATTTGGAACGTATTCTTGGGCATTCATCACCTTTTCAACAACCGGATGCCGTCCTTCTTTTATAAAAATTCGCCGTTCATCTGAAAACAGCGGTTTAACATAGTGACGATTTTCACTAATTGTTGCGAAGCATTGCAATACATCAAGTTCGCTGATTCTTTTTGCTAATGCCTGTAAATGAGGGATATATTCTTTGATCCGCTCACGAATCTCTGAAAATAGCTGATATTCTAATTCGACAATCTTTTCTTCAGCTTGTAAAATGAGTTCCTCTTTTTCCTTTAATTCCGGGGTGATAAACCGTTCTGCATTCGATAGCGTTTGCTTTCTTTCATATAAATCATCTTGTAGAAGATGTAAATTCGCTCGTGTAATTTCTATATAATAACCAAACACTCGGTTATAGCCGATTTTAAGGGATTTAATCCCTGTTTTTTCTCGTTCTTGCCGTTCGAGCTGGGCAATCCATGTCTTCCCGTTGCGACTGGCATCACGATAACGATCTAGCTCTTCGTGATATCCGTCCTGAATGATATTTCCTTCTTTTAGGGAGATAGGTGGATTTTCGACTAAGGCTCGTTCTAACAGGTCGGTCACATCTTCACATGGGTCAAGCTGTTCAGCAAGCGCAACGGCCGTTTCATTAGGTAACTCCCCGATCAATTGCTTAATTCCTGGAATTTGCCATAATGACCGCTTAAGTTGAACTAAATCACGAGCGTTAACATTCCCGAAGGCCACCCGTCCTGAAAGCCGTTCGAGATCATATACTTCGGTTAATTTTTCCCGCAGATCTTGACGCTCAAAATAGTGAGCAAGAAAGGTCTCGACTAGTGAATGGCGGTGCTGTATTTCATCCCGATCTATTAACGGACGATCAATCCATTGCTTCAACAGACGTCCACCCATTGCCGTTTTCGTTTCATCTAATAACCATATTAATGACCCTTTTTTCCCTTTTGAACGAATCGTTTCCGTTAATTCAAGATTGCGCTTAGAATAATAATCTATTTTCATATAATGTTGAACTTCATATTGGGAAACAGGTTGTAAATGATCCAGGCTGCGTTTTTGCGTACGATACAAATAATTTAATAGCCTGGCCACAGTCTGGCGTTTTGTTAATAAATCTATTTCTTTTAACAACGGAGAATAAAAGTCCTGTATCGTTAAATCATCCTCAAAGGAAAGGGTAACGACAGAACGCTCGCGGATTTTCCTTTGAAGTTCGTCCGGGAATGATGTGGCTATCACTACTTCCTTCGCCCCTGAAATCGACAATTCGTTTAAAACTTCATCAAAACTTCCGGACAAAAGGGTGACGCGATTTTCTCCGGTAGACAGATCATTATAAGCAAATCCGTAGGTTTGATCTTCAAACACTGTGATCGAAGCGAGGTAATTATTTTCTTTTTCACTAAGGCCGCGGCCTTCCATCATGGTTCCAGGTGTAATCAATTGGACAACTTCTCGTTTAACGACACCTTTTGCCTGACGCGGATCTTCTGTCTGTTCGCAAATGGCGACTTTGTATCCTTTTTCAATTAATTGCTCAATGTATTGTGGTGCAGCGTGGTGGGGAACACCGCACATTGGAATTTTCCCTTCTCCCCCTCCATCACGACTCGTTAATGTTATTTCAAGTTCTTGCGATGCTGATATAGCATCATCGAAGAACATTTCATAAAAATCACCTAAACGAAAAAATAAAAAGGCATCTTGATAGTCTGCCTTTACTTGTAAATATTGTTGTATCATCGGCGTGTAAGCGGCCATAGTATCCTCCAACATTCTCAATCTATCAGTACTTTTTTTCAACAATTAATTATACCATAATCAAATATTCCTGAAGACATGAAAGCTTTACCTATTTCTAAAAAACAAATGAAATCTAGTGTTGGAAAGCCCCTTTTAAAAAGAAAAACTAGGAAGTAAGACCTTCCTAGTTGGTGTTTATTCCTCTTCTGACCCTACTAAGAAGTCAGGATTTAGGTCGGCGAATTCGTCATCATTTAAGTCCATTCCCCAATCATCGTCATCGCAGTTACATTTTCCTGGATGGATGGATACACAAACCTTTGTTTCGCCGATCACCTCTACGAGAAACTCTCTTTCCACATGGACGGTGATTTTATTTCCACTTGAGGAAATAACTGCCTCAGTGCAGTTTGGCTGTTGTAAGACGCGGGCTATGACCTCTTGATCTTCAAAGCTATCAGGGTCACGATTTTTTAACTTGATGACATCGGAATAACCGACACGTTCAGTAACTACTTCTGTCTTTGTGTTATCGCTATAAGAGTACCAAACGTTGATGTCATAAGTCCCGACAATCTCCACCGTTCTACCGACCTTTTTTGCCTCGTATTTATGGTTAATAATCCAGCAGCCGAGAATGCTGGACGGATGGTGTGCAGGGCAAATTGTGTGTTTGGATTGTGTAAATTTACGTCCTTTCGCCACAACCGCTTTCGTGATAATCTCTCTGTATTCTCCCATTGCGAGCGAACCCTCCTCATTCATTTTCACTTCATCCTATGCGAGATATTAGACTAGTGTGCGACAATTTTGAACCTTGCTAGGTAAAAGTTTAGGCATAGTTCATAGTATGTTTTTTATGGGGAGTGGTTCCGAAAAAACGATTCTTCCAAATGAATAATCTAGGACATTTGAATGTGATTTCCTTCTATCTGCGAAGATTTTGGGTCTATCTACGTTGGTTTTGGGCCCACCCGTAAAATTTTGGGGTCTATCTGGAATTTCGAGTCAAGTCCTCGGAGTTTTGGGGTCTTTTCCGCCAAGTTTGAAGGCCACAATCCGCGAAATTTTGGGGCCAATCCGCCAAGTTTGAGGACCACAATCCGCGGAATTTTGGGGCCAATCCGCCAAGTTTGGCTTCCAATCCGCAAAAATCAGGCGCCAATCCGCGAAATCAATGCCTCTATCCGCCAAACTCCATTTCAACCTCCTCCAAATCAAAAAAAACCAGGCTGCCAAAGGCACCTGGTTTCACTTTTAAAAATTTTTCTTAATGATGACAGTGTTCGTCGTGATCAATCGCTGATCCCGTTTTCCCCTGCAATAAATCCCCACCGGTTGAAGTGATGATTTCATCAGTAACAGTGTTGGAGATCGTTGATGCAATAATCTGCAGGAGATCATTTACGTCAACTTGTGATTGCTTAAATTCTTGAACAACTGGAATCTCGTCTAATGCTTGTTCAAGTTGAGCGATTTTATCTTCTACATTCTTTAATGCTTCTTCTTTTCCATAATGTTGAAGATTTACAGCTTGCTTTTGCAATCCTTTGATTGTTGAAATGGTTTGTTTAACCTTTTCACTTTCATGAATTTGAGCTTCTGCTCGTTTAAAGAAATCCACTTCTTCTGTTTCTGAAATCATTTGTGCAAGTTCTTTTGCACGAGCAACGATATCATCTTTTGTATACTTCGCCACTTTACTTCACCTCAACTGGTTCAAATTCTTCCACGATTTCTCCGTTTAAAGACCATGTTTTTGTGTTGGTAATCTTAACCTTCACTATTTTTCCAATTGCAGTTTTTGGACCGTTGAAGTTCACTAGTTTGCTTTTACGAGTGTAGCCTGCCAAAACTTCTGAGTTGTTTTTACTTACCCCTTCAACTAACACTTCTACTACTTGACCTTTATATTGTTTCATCGCCTCTGCCGATTGTTCATTGACAAGGGTGTTTAGGCGTTGTAACCGTTCTTTTTTTACTTCTAATGGCACATTATCGTGCATTTTTGCAGCCGGCGTTCCCTCACGCGGAGAATAAATAAACGTATAAGCTGCTTCAAATCCCACTTCTCGAACTAAAGACATCGTCTCTTCAAACTGCTCTTCCGTTTCATTCGGATAACCAACAATGATGTCCGTTGTTAACGTCACATCCGGGATAGCTGCCTTTATTTTTTGAACAAGTTCAAGATATTGTTCGCGGGTATATTTTCTGGCCATTATTTTCAAAACATCTGTCGAGCCGGATTGAACAGGTAAATGGATATGTTCCATCAAATTCCCTTTTTTCGCTAACACTTTGATTAAATGGTCATCAAAGTCACGCGGATGACTGGTCGAAAAACGGATACGTGGAACACCCATAAGGCGAATTTCATCCATTAAATTTCCAAGACCATAGTTCATTTCCGTTAAGTCTTTACCGTACGCATTGACGTTCTGTCCAAGTAATGTTATTTCTTGATAACCTTGAGCGGCCAATTGACGGACTTCTTGAATAATATCTTCAGGACGACGGCTTCGTTCTTTTCCGCGAGTAAATGGCACAATACAATACGTACAAAACTTATCGCAGCCATACATGATATTAACCCAAGCTTTAATATTACCACGGCGTACTTTTGGCAGGTTTTCGATGACGTCGCCTTCCTTTGACCATACCTCTACAACCATCTCTTTAGACATGTATGCTTCTTGCAAAATATTGGGCAGACGGTGAATATTGTGTGTGCCAAATATCATGTCGATATGTGGATGCTTAGAAAGAATTTTATTAACAACGGATTCTTCCTGAGACATACAACCGCAAACACCAAGAAGCAGGTCTGGCCTTTCCTTCTTTAGTACCTTTAAATGACCAATTTCGCCGAAAACCTTATTTTCGGCATTTTCTCGGATCGCACAAGTATTTAATAGGATCACATTGGCATCTTCAACGGTATCAGTCGGCTGATAGCCAAGACTTAAACAGATCCCCGCCATTACTTCGGTATCATGCTCATTCATCTGACAGCCATACGTCCGAATATAGAACTTTCTGCCTTCACCCATCCCTCGAAATTCTTCAGGAATTTTAAAATCGCGCGAATACTTTACTTCTTCTTTACCACGTGATTTCGCTTCTTTTAAGGACGGTGGTGTATAAACAGCCTCAAAATACTTGCTGTAATCCTTATCGGATTTTTTGTCCGAAGAATTTGCAGCCTGTACTTGTTGACCTTCCAAACGTTGTTTCTCGTTCATGATGGATCTCCCTTCTCGTAGAAAAGCATAGGGTGCCACTGGCGCCTGTAGCTAGACATTAAAACTGGTTAAAAAAATAACTATATTTCCATTTATTCCATATGTGATAAGTCACATACACATTATAATAGTATAAAGGCAAAAAGGCTTGAAAACAATAAAAAACCTTTCCCTTTTAAGTCTGGAGCCCTATCTGACCGCAATAAAACGGCAGCGAAGATCGCTGCCGTTCAACTGTTATTCTACAATAGGTTTTTTTAAGAATCCGATTAATAAAGCACTAATTGCAGTTCCTACCAAAATAGCAATTAAATATAGGAACCAGCCACCATCTACTAGTGGAACCACAAATATTCCACCATGAGGAGCGCGTAAGCCAATTTTAAACATCATTGAGAGTCCACCCGTAACAGCTGCACCAACCATAATAGATGGAATAATCCGAATTGGATCTGCTGCTGCAAATGGGATTGCACCCTCAGTAATAAAAGATAATCCCATAATGTAGTTCGCTTTTCCTGCATCTTTTTCTTGAGTTGTAAACTTGTTTTTGAATAGTGTTGTTGCAACAGCAATTGCTAAAGGTGGAACCATACCTGCTGCCATAACTGCTGCCATTGGCTCATAAACTCCGTTTGCTAATAACCCTGTTCCAAATACATAAGCAGCCTTATTAACAGGACCACCCATATCAAATGCCATCATTAAACCTAACAAGATTCCAAGGAATACTGCATTTCCTGTTCCAATTCCTGATAACCAGTCTGTGATTGCACTATTTAAAATACCCACTGGTTTGGTAATTCCAAAGACCATGATAAACCCTGTAATCGCAATCCCTAACAATGGATATAATAGAATTGTTTTAATCCCTTCAAGCGAAGCCGGTAAACCTGATAAAACTTTTCTTAACCCAACTACTACATATCCTGCTAAGAAACCAGCGATTATCCCGCCAAGGAAGCCCGCTCCGCCGCTAGCTGCCAAAATACCTCCAACCATACCAGGTGCGAATCCAGGGCGGTCAGCAATACTCATCGCGATGAATCCAGCTAAGACAGGAACGATAAACCCGAAAGCTCCGCTACCGCCGCCGATTGTCATTAAAGCTTCTGCAATCGCATTATGGGATGGATCATTTGGATCGAATGCTTTATAACCAAACATGAAGGAAATCGCAATTAGTATCCCTCCGCCTACAACAAATGGAAGCATATTGGATACACCACTCATCAAGTGCTTATAAATGGTCGCTCCCACGCCTTTTCCACTCTTAGATGGTTTTTCCTCAGAAACGCCATCACTTGACCCGCCATAAATAGGGGCATCCTGACTTACAGCTTTGCTAATTAATTCTTGTGGTTTACGAATTCCACTAGCTACTGATGTCTCTATTAGGTGTTTACCTTTAAAACGGTTCATTTCAACTTTTGTATCTGCGGCAATAATGACAGCTGTCGCATTCTTTATTTCATCAGCGGTTATAACATTTTTTGCTCCACCAGCACCATTTGTTTCAACCTTAATCTCTACTCCCATTTCAGCGGCTTTAGCGCGAAGGGAATCAGCAGCCATAAAGGTATGGGCAATTCCGGTAGGGCATGCCGTAACAGCCACAATAAATTGCTTTTTATTAGCCATACTTTGTTCTTCTTGTTCTTCCTCGCGGTCATAGCTGTTGATGATTTCAATCACTTGATTTTTTGTAGTAGCCTTCATTAACT
The DNA here is from genome assembly GCF_000242895.2 of Bacillus sp. 1NLA3E. NCBI lineage: Bacteria > Bacillati > Bacillota > Bacilli > Caryophanales > Bacillaceae > Bacillus > Bacillus sp. 1NLA3E. The sequence continues at coordinate 1,492,851 of NC_021171.1, read as the reverse complement.
TTGTACGTGCTTCCTCATTCATTAAAATTGAAGAAAGGCGAGCTAATGCTTCTAAATGTGTATTGTTAGCACCCTCTGGGGCTGCAATCATAAAAAATAGATGTGCAGGCTGTCCATCAAGTGATGCATAATCGACCCCTTCAACTGACTTTCCGAAGGCAATCGCGGCATTTTTTACAGCTGAAGTTTTCGCATGAGGAATCGCAATTCCTTCTCCAATTCCTGTTGTGCTTTGTTCTTCTCGTTTTAAAATGGCCTCTTTATATACTCTTTTGTCGGACAATTTTCCTGCTTGATCAAGGACATCGACCAGTGCATCAATGGCATCAGTTTTTTTGTTCCCTGGGATTGTCAGAATGATTGTATCAAGCGTTAAAAGTTCGGTAATTTTCATTTAAGGTCTCCCCTTACTTGTCTGTTTTATTTTTACTTGAGGCAGTAGTTTTTCTACCTTTTCAGGTGTGCAAAGCCCTATTGAAAAAGCAGTTGCACTACCAGAAGCAACACTGTATTGAAAAGCGGTCTTAACATCATTTGTTTCTCCAAACTTTGCTAAAAAGCCAGCAACCATTGAATCTCCTGCCCCAACAGAGCTCTTTACTTCCCCTTTTGGCACTTCAGCGATAAAGGCGCTTTCTTTGTTAATAAAAACTGCTCCTTCACCTGCAAGTGAAACAATCACGTTATTTGCCCCTTTTTCGATTAGGAGTTTTCCGTAATGAATCGCTTGTTCACACGTGGTAATCTCTGTTTCGAAAATCTCGCCAAGTTCATGATGGTTAGGCTTGATGAGAAAAGGGTGGTATGGTAACACCTTCATTAGGAGTTCACCTTCTGCATCAACGACAAATTTCGCACCATTTTCAGCACAAATTTTCACCAATTCCTCATAAGTAGTTTCTGGCAATGAGGACGGGATGCTACCTGCTAAAACAAGAATATCGTTTTCGGTTAACTGTCTGACTTTATCCTTTAAAGCAACAAAGTTTGCATCTGTAATACTTGGACCACTTGCGTTTATTTCAGTTTCCTTTTCCGTCTTTAGCTTGATGTTGATTCTTGTATCTTCGCTCACTTGAACGAAATCCGTTTCGATTTTTTCAGTTTGTAAATAATCTGTAATGTATCTACCTGTAAAACCACCAGTAAAACCTAGGGCCTTACTCGTTACGCCCATTTCCTTTAGGACTCTAGAAACATTAATTCCTTTTCCACCAGGGAACTTGTCTTCATTGATGGATCTGTTTAGTTCACCAAGATTGACCTTCTCGATTTGAACGATATAATCAACTGATGGATTTAATGTCACCGTATAAATCATGACGTTTTCACAACCTTAATAGTAGTTTTCCTGCGATATTGCTCGATTGTTTCTTCATCAAGCGCACTTGTTATGATCGTTGCTTCATGAAGATCACTAATTTTTGCAAATGCTATTTCTGTAAACTTCGATTCATCCGCTAGCACATATACTTCACGAGACAAACTCATCGCTTTTTGTTTAATCATTGCTTCTTCCTGATCTGGTGTAGTATACCCAAATTGGGGATGGATGCCATTTACACCCATGAAACATTTATCAAACCGATAGTTTTCAAGTCCTATAAGTGCCCCTCTTCCAATAATGGCTCGCGTCTTATGTTTGGCAATCCCGCCTATTAGATACGTATCAATCCCTTTATCTAGTAATGCGTTGATATGCATCAATCCATTCGTAACGACTACAATATTTTCTGGTAGATGCTCAATCATCTCAAACACTGTCGATCCTGCATCAAGATAGAGGCAATCCCCTTCTTCAATCATTCCTGCAGCAAACTCGGCAATTTGCTTCTTGATTTGAAGGTTTTTGGAGGATTTTTCAATCATGCTTGGTTCTTGCAGTTTTCCTTGTAGCCTTGCTGCCCCACCATGAATTCTTTTTAAGAACTTTTCTTGTTCCAACTGGATGAGATCTCGGCGAATAGTTGATTCAGAGGTGTTTGTTAATTCTACTATTTCTTGTATTTTTACCATGTTTTTTTCTTTTAAAATCTTCAATATTAATTGATGACGCTCAGGCGTTAACATTTCCTCACCACCTATGTATGTATCATACTGTAACCGATTTCAAAAATCAATCATTTTCTTTCATTTTCATTCAATAAATCTTTCATTTTATGAAAGTTTTTGAACGTTTTTTTACATCCCCAAATAAAGAGGTATGAGCAATGCTTAATTCCAGTCATTTTATCAAACCACCGTGATTATTTTTGAATAGGCTGTTTTAAAGCTCAATGTTGATTTTTGCACAATGTTGATTGGAGTGGAAGGCACGAAGACTCCTGCGGGAGCAGCGGGACAGGTGAGACCCCGCAGGCGCTTTAGCGCCGAGGAGGCTCACCGCCCGCCCCTAAGGTGCGCGAGTGCCTGAAACGGAAATCTACATTCTAATTTAACAGAGCCTTTGAATAAAATAAATATTATCGACCTGCTCTTGGGCCCTTTTCCAACAAAAAAACCCCGCTGGGAGAAATCTCCCAACGGGGTTTTGATTTTTATTACATAAATTCTTCAACGAGTTTGTCGAAATAAGGTTGATCTAATTTTAGATCAGCTTGAGTAAGTGGTTTTTCGGAATAACCTGTAATCAATTCCTGATATGATTTACGCTCAGTGTTTTGATAGATTAATCCCGTTACTAGACCCTTACGCTCCATTAACGTTTGCATCGCTACTTCACGGCTAGATGAGTCATAACCTTCGACATCACTTAGCTTAGTTAAGTTTTCTTTAAACCAGTCATACGTATTTACCTTATTATAAGTAACACAAGGACTGAAAACATTAATTAATGAGAAGCCATCATGTCTGATTCCAGCTTCAATTAATGCTGTTAAATCTTTTAAATCAGTAGAAAAACTTTGAGCAACGAAAGTCGCGCCAACTGATAATGCTAGTTCCATTGGTGAGATTGCTTGTTCAACGGAACCAAATGGTGTAGATTTCGTTTTAAAACCTGCAGCTGAACGAGGAGATGTTTGACCCTTCGTTAAACCGTAGATTTGGTTATCCATTACGATGTAAGTAATATTAATGTTACGGCGAATGGCATGAACTGTATGACCCATACCAATTGCAAAGCCATCACCATCTCCACCGGATGCAATAACAGTTAAATCGCGGTTAGCCATTTTTACACCTTGAGCGATTGGCAATGAGCGTCCGTGAATACCATGAAAACCATATGAGTTAATATAACCAGAAATACGGCCTGAACAACCAATTCCAGAAATAACAGCTAAATTTTCAGGTTGTAAATCAACGTTTGCAGCGGCACGTTGGATGGCAGCCTGCACTGAAAAGTCTCCGCATCCAGGGCACCAGTTTGGTTTCACATCATTTCGAAAATCTTTAAATGTGGTCATTTTAGAACAACTCCTTGCATTTTGAATAAACTTCATGCGGCAAGAACGGATTTCCATCATACTTTAAGATTTTGACAACCTTTTCTCCACAACCCACATTCATTTTAATAATGTTAGCCAACTGTCCTGTCGCGTTGTTTTCTATTACCGCAATTTTCTTTGCTGATTTCACTAGTGGTAGCATTTCATCAACAGGGAACGGATGAATTAAGCGTATTTGAGCATGGTTTACCTTTAATCCATCTTGTTCTAAACGGATTAACGCTTCTTCAATCGCACCTCTTGTTGAATTGAAACCAACTATTAAAAGATCAGCTTCTTCATGAGGAGCATTTTTATAAACTGGTGTGTTAAATTTCAAGTTTTCTAGTTTTCTAAAACGTTTATCCATTTGTGCATTACGGTTTGCTGCTGACTCAGAAGGTTTTCCAGTCTCAGCATGCTCAACACCTGTAACATGGTGGATACCATTTTTAATACCAGGAATTGAACGAGGTGAAACACCATCTTCTGTAACTTCATATCTTTTAAAATAGCCTTTATTTTCAATTTCAGGTAGTTCGCTTTGAACAAGCTTACCACGGCGAATTTCAATTTTATCAAATTCAAGCGGCTCTACCGTTTGCTTTCCAAGTGATAATTGCAAATCTGTTAATAAGATAACAGGACATTGATACTCTTCAGCTAGGTTGAACGCTTCAGCAGCATCATAGAATGCTTCTTGAACAGTACTTGGAGCCATAACAATCTTAGGGATTTCACCATGTGTACCATAAATCATAGCCATTAAATCAGACTGTTCTTGTTTTGTTGGAAGTCCAGTAGATGGGCCACCACGTTGAGTATCAACTATTACTAATGGAGTTTCGGTAATCCCTGATAACCCGATTGCTTCCATTTTTAATGAAAGACCAGGACCTGCAGATGCCGTAATCGCACGGACACCACCATAGTTTGCACCTATTGCCATCGTAGCTGCAGCGATTTCATCTTCTGTTTGAATAACCGCTCCACCTAGTGGTGGTAAATGTTTAATTAAATATTCCATGATTTCAGAAGCAGGTGTGATTGGGTATGCAGCCATGAATCGGCAGCCTCCAGCAACAGCTCCCATTGCAATGGCATCGTTTCCAATCATGAACAGACGTTTCTTTCCATCAGCTTTTTCAAGCTCCATGGTTTCAATCTTGTCACCAATCTTTTCTTTCATATAATCAAAGCCAGCGCGAATTGCTTCCATATTTTTAGCAACAACTTGCTGTCCTTTTTTTCCAAAAATTTCATTTACTACTTCTTCAAATACTTGAATATCAAGGTCTAATACCGCACTAGTTGCGCCAATAGCAACCATGTTCTTCATAAGAGAAGTACCAAGTTCTGTAGCAATCTCCGTAAATGGAACCGCATACATCGGAGCCTTACTATCAGCTGGTTGTTGTGGATCAAATCTAGTATCGGCAATGATAACCCCATGTTCATGAAGTTCTTTATAGTTTAGTTCTATCGTTTCTTGGTCAAATGCAACCAAAATGTCAAGATCATCTGAGATGGAACGAACTTGTTTTGTGCTTACGCGAATTTTATTATTTGTGTGACCGCCTTTAATACGTGATGAAAAGTGACGATAACCATACAAGTAGTAGCCTAAACGATTTAAGGCAATGGAAAATATCTCCCCAGTGCTCTCAATACCTTCCCCTTGTTGTCCGCCAACCTTCCATGAAAGTTGATTGATCATTTCTTACACCCCTTTGGATACGTTAAGAAAATATGTAAAACATTAATATTTTCAGTGCAGCACCTTACTAAGCAATTTACTTAAAATTAACTAAATTTGATAGAATCTCTCGTAAATCTATTATTTTAGTATGGTACTAAACGATTACAATTTTAGCCCCTACTGTAAAAAAATGCAACCATTTAAGACTAAATATTGACGAAAATGTGAATATTTTTTTATTTTGAAAAATATAAATGATATTCTGTAAAAAGAATGAATTCTCATTCATTTTCAAAAGTGAGTAAACCCTTTATTTATAGGGATTTCCCCATCTTCTCTTCAGCCATCAGAAAAGAAATTAATGAATTACTAAAATTTTACGTGTATTTTAGAATAATAATTTTTCCCTTGCATTTTCATTTTTTTATATTTTTAAATGAAAATCTTAAAAAAAGAACCTGTTTGCAGTTTAGATGCAAACAGGCCTTTTATTATTCTTATTGATTTTTAAGTAAAAATGTAAATACCCTAAAAAAAAGAATATAAATCTACCTCTTTAAATAATCTTTACCTTGGCTCAACAATTAATTTAATGGCAGTTCGTTCTTCGCCGTCAATTTTGATATCTGTAAAGGCTGGGATACAAATTAAATCGACTCCACTCGGAGCCACAAAGCCCCTTGCGATTGCAACTGCCTTTACGGCCTGATTCAATGCACCTGCACCGATTGCTTGAATTTCCGCATTACCTCTCTCACGTAGAACACCAGCAAGCGCACCAGCTACTGAATTAGGATTAGACTTTGCTGAAACTTTTAATATATCCATTCCTGGCTCCTCCTCGTTAATTCCCGATCCCGCATGCTCATATCCATGAACAAATCAGGTGTATATCATTCCATTGCTACTATATTCGGAAACAAGGAGACTTATTCCAGCTTGGACAAAAAAAGAAAAGCGAAAGTGCCTTGTTCTTATCGCATTAGGAAAAAAACGGGTGGTCATCATTGATTAGAATTCTACTGAACTTTTTGGCGGACCCCGTTTTTTTATCTAAATCAAGGATTACAGCACTTAGCTGTGTGCGACCACTTTTAGGGACCTCAAATCGGACGGGCAAGCTAGTCAAAAATCTTTTGATGACTGCTTCCTTTTCCATCCCTAATATCCCGTCATACGGGCCTGTCATTCCAACATCAGAGATGTAAGCAGTACCAGAGGGGAGAATTCGCTCATCTGCAGTTTGAACATGGGTGTGGGTGCCTACAACGGCAGAAACCCTTCCGTCTAAATACCAAGCCATGGCCTGTTTTTCACTTGTTGCTTCTGCATGAAAATCCACAAATATTATTGGAGTTCTTTTGCTAGCTTCCTCGATTAACTCATCTGCCTTTTTAAAAGGACAATCAAGTGAAGGCATAAACGTTCTGCCTTGCAAATTAATGATGGCCACTTCATCTTGGTTCACTTTTAAGTAGACAATTCCATTTCCTGGAACCTCATCAGGAAAATTTGCTGGTCGAACTAAATACTTCGCTTTATCAATAAACTCGAAAATGTCACGATTATCCCAAGCGTGATTTCCAAGCGTTACCGCCTGAGCACCTATTTCCAGGAATCCACGATAAATATCTTCCGTTATCCCTCTTCCTCCCGCAGCATTTTCTCCATTTATCACGGTAACGGTTGGACGATACTTATCTTTTAGCTTCGGAACATATTCATTCACCATATCTCTTCCTGGTGAACCAACTACATCCCCAACAAATAAAATTCTCATCATACATTCCTTTCTATTTTCCAGATTAGTTGTGTTTCATTGTAGCATAGTTCTCCAACCAAAAAAATAAAGCGGTGCAGATGCACCGCCTTATTTTGCATATTCTACAGCTCTCGTTTCACGAATAACTGTCACTTTTATATGACCTGGATAATCGAGTTCTTCTTCAATTCTTTTGCGAATATCTCGTGCCAATCGATGCGATTCCAAATCATCTATTTGATCTGGTTTCACGATGATCCGAATTTCACGACCCGCTTGAATTGCAAACGATTTTTCAACGCCTTCAAATGACTCAGAAATTTCTTCCAGCTTTTCGAGTCGACGAATATAGTTTTCGAGTGTTTCACTACGAGCTCCTGGTCTAGCAGCAGATAAAGCATCTGCAGCAGCAACGAGAACAGCAATAGTTGATGTTGCTTCAGTATCTCCATGATGGGAAGCGATACTATTTATTACAACTGGGTGTTCCTTGTATTTCGTTGCAAGTTCTACCCCAATTTCAACGTGACTACCTTCCACTTCATGATCAATTGCTTTACCAATATCATGTAATAATCCAGCACGACGCGCTAATGTTTCATCTTCCCCTAACTCAGCAGCCAATAATCCGGATAACTGAGCCACTTCGATTGAATGTTTTAACACATTTTGACCATAACTTGTCCGATACTTCAATCGACCAAGAATTTTAATTAGATCAGGATGAAGCCCATGGACTCCTACCTCAAACGTTGTTTGTTCACCAATTTCGCGGATATGCTCATCGACTTCACGACGAGCTTTATCTACCATTTCTTCAATACGTGCAGGATGGATACGTCCGTCTTGTACAAGCTTCTCAAGTGCTAATCTGGCAGTTTCGCGACGAATAGGATCAAACCCTGACAAGATAACCGCTTCAGGAGTGTCATCAATAATGAGGTCAATTCCTGTTAAGGTTTCAAGTGTACGGATATTCCGTCCTTCGCGTCCAATAATCCGGCCCTTCATTTCATCATTTGGAAGGTTTACTACAGAAACAGTTGTTTCTGCAACATGATCAGCTGCACATCTTTGAATCGCTAATGACAAGATTTCTTTTGCCTTCTTGTCTGATTCTTCTTTCACACGATTTTCACTTTCTTTAATCATGATCGCAGTATCATGCGCTAATTCCTGTTCCATCCGATCTAAAATGATAACCTTCGCCTCTTCACGAGATAGGCTTGAGATACGTTCTAATTCCACTTGTTGCATACGTACCATCTCATCCACTTTGCTTTCCATCTCTTCAATATGCTGTTGTCTTTGATTTAGAGAATCATCTTTTCTTTCAAGTTGCGCTTCACGTTTATCCAACGATTCGCCTTTTCGATCTAGATTCTCTTCTTTTTGCAGCAAACGGTTTTCTTGTTTTTGTAGTTCATTTCTTCGTTCTCGAACCTCACGTTCAGCTTCAGATCGAAGCTTGTGAATTTCATCCTTTGCTTCTAACAGTGCTTCCTTTTTTAATGCTTCCGCTTCTCGCTTCGCATCTTCTAAAATCTGCTCTGCCGCATCTTTTGCGCCAGTAATCTTTGCTTCAGCAATGGACTTACGAATAAAATAGCCAACAACCGCACCGACGAAAACGCCAAGCAAAATGGAGATGATCGCAATAGGTTCCATCGTTTCACCTCCTGTTGCTATAATCTTTTGATAAAATCATTTGATACATTTTTTTCATATCGCCATGTACAATTTAACAGCACAAAGGCTCTTAACATTTCACATACTCATAAAAATGTAAAATATACATTTTTAATTGTAAAGCTGTGGAATTTTATTGTCAAGGGTAAGTCCCCTATCGTAACTATCTTTACCATTAATTGGTGAATTACTAACAATTCTTTGGTCATTTTTAATTTTTATAAGAAAAAACAGCAAAGCTATTAAGCTTTGCTGCGAAAAATTTAATCGATCAACTCTAATTCTTCATGATCATCTGGCTCTGCGATGACCTTTTCGATGTCAAGACCATAATGATCGCGAATTTTTTGTTGGATTTCAACGCGCAATGCTTTATTTTCTTTCAAATAGAGTTTTGCATTCTCACGTCCTTGGCCAAGGCGCTCATCATTATATGAGTACCAAGAACCACTCTTTTGAACGATATCAAGATCTGAGCCCATATCAATAATTTCGCCCTCTTTGGAAATCCCTTCTCCATACATAATATCTACTTCAGCTGTACGGAAAGGTGGAGCAACTTTATTCTTTACGACTTTAATCTTTGTTTTGTTACCAACGATATCGTTTCCTTGTTTTAATTGCTCAGCACGGCGCACTTCAAGTCGAACTGTTGAATAGAACTTAAGGGCACGGCCACCCGGAGTTACTTCCGGGTTTCCAAACATAACGCCAACTTTTTCACGAATTTGGTTAATAAAGATAGCGATTGTTTTTGATTTATTGATAGCGCCTGATAGTTTACGAAGGGCTTGTGACATTAAACGCGCTTGTAACCCTACGTGTGAATCTCCCATTTCGCCTTCAATTTCTGCTTTTGGAACTAAAGCTGCAACAGAGTCAACAACAATAATTTCAATAGCACCACTGCGCACGAGTGCTTCAGCAATTTCTAAGGCTTGCTCTCCTGTGTCTGGTTGCGAAAGAAGGAGTTCATCTATGTTTACACCTAGTTTTTGTGCATAGACTGGGTCAAGGGCATGCTCAGCGTCGATAAACGCCGCTTGACCACCATTTGCTTGGACTTCTGCGATAGCATGAAGGGCAACAGTTGTTTTACCAGAACTTTCTGGACCATAAATCTCAACAACTCGTCCTCTTGGATAGCCACCTACTCCAAGCGCTACGTCTAGAGCAAGGGAACCGCTGGAAATCGTGGAAATCTTGCGGTCTGTTTGTTCACCTAGTTTCATGATAGATCCTTTACCAAATTGTTTTTCTATTTGTTTTAACGCCATTTCTAACGCGGCTTTACGATCATTACTCACTACCGGTTTCCTCCTTTAAAGTTGCGAAGAAGAATATCTTTCAAACGTGATTCTTGACCCGTAATATGCGGGCTCAAAACACCGTAAGGTTAAAATCCCACCATAAATACCAAGCATTTGCTTGCTCGTGTGGATATGCTAACGATCCTCTTTTTCGACCTTGTCTCATCTCAAAACCTATTTATACTATACCTGCTTTTTTTTAGTTTGTCTAGCAAAAAATCGAACATTTATTCGCTTTTTTCTCAACCCAATTTTATTGTAAAATCGTGGTTTCTTAGAGCGAATTTGCATTAACTAGAGAAGGTTTTATTCAAAAATGAAGGAATAGGAAGTAATCAGATAACTGAGGATTCGAATCGATTTTTAAGGTAATTGTGTACTCTCTATTAGCCATTATCAAAGATTAAGAGGAAGTTATGTTCGCTCACGAAAATTCTTTGAACCAAAAAAAGCACAGAATGCAGCTAAACCGCATTCTGTGCTTCTGTTATTCTCTTAATTAATAAATAAAATCCATATTTTACTGCACGCTTTCGAATCGCATCCCTATTACCACCAAGTTGAAGCTTTACTACTTTAGTAGACTGACCGCGAAAAGAAATCCCTACAAACACAGTTCCAACAGCCTTGCCTTCTTGTTCAGTCGGACCTGCGACACCAGTAAAACTAATTCCAATTTTTGCACCCAACAAATTTGCCACATTTTCGGCTAATTCCGCCGCACAACGTTCACTGACAACACCATCAGTTTCAATCGTTTCCTTTTTAACATGAAGAACGTTCGCTTTCACCTCATTAGTGTAGCAAACAAACCCTCCTGATAAAACCTGACTAGCACCAGCGACGGAAGTTAGCTGTCCTTGGAACATACCACCGGTCAAGCTTTCTGCAGCAGCAATAGTCAACTGGTGCTGTTTAAGAAGCTTCATTGCTTCCTCAAGAAGAGAACTTTCATCATAACCATACAAAAACCCGCCAACTCTTTCACAAATCTGTCCTTCTGCAAAATCAAGCATTTTCTCAGCTTCTGAAACAGATGCGTGCTTAGCAGTAAGTCGCAACGTCACTTCTCCATCGGCTGCAAGCGGTGCAATAGTTGGGTTAGTCTGTGCTTCTATCAAATCGTCGATTTCCGTTTCAAGCGCAGCTTCGCCAATTCCAAAAAAACGTAAAACCCTTGAAACAATTTTTTCTCGCCCGGAAATCTTTGATAGTAAATAAGGTTGAACGTAATGGACAACCATTGGTTCCATTTCACTAGGAGGTCCTGGCAGAAGCATATAAATGTGGTTATTCTCAGTTAGTGCCATCCCTGGAGCCATCCCATGATCATTCGTCAGCACATGCGAACCCTCTAATACCAAGGCTTGCTTACGATTGTTTTCAGTCATAATTCGATTGGTTCTTTCGAAATATTCTTCAATTGAACGAATTGCCGCATCATCTAAAACAAGATTTTTCCCTAAATGGGCGGATATTGTCTCTTTTGTTAAATCATCTTTTGTAGGTCCAAGCCCTCCCGTAAAAATAATCAGGTCAGAACGGCTTTCGGCAATTTCCAGTGCGGATTTCAAGCGACTGGCATTATCTCCAACGACAGTATGGTAAAAAACATTAATCCCTAAATCGGCCAGCTGCTTAGATAGAAACTGAGCATTTGTATTAACAATTTGTCCAAGTAAAAGTTCAGTACCAACAGCAATGATCTCAGCATTCATCGTAACGGCCCCCTGGCTATTTAGAATTGATTAACACCTGTTTATTTTTAGCGAAATAATCCCATCCTGACCAAATTGTAAATATCAATGCAACCCATAAAGCGAGCATATCAAAAGGAATGTGGATCATTTCAAAAATCATGTTATGTAGTAAGAGTGCTGAAATCGCGACAATTTGTGCCCAAGTCTTTATTTTCCCAAGCATATTTGCAGCAACCACTTCACCTGTTCCAGCTAGTATTAACCGTAGACCTGTAACTGCAAATTCACGGCTAATGATGACAATCACAATCCATGAGGGAGCATAACCAATGTCGACTAAAACAATTAATGCTGCAGAAACTAACAATTTATCAGCCAGTGGATCTAAAAACTTGCCTAACGTGGTCACAAGATTATATTTTCTTGCAAAATGACCGTCCACCCAGTCTGTAGTTGAGGCCACAATAAATATCAGTGCCGCAACGAAATGGGTAACAGGAAGCTCAACTCCCAATAGTGATAAATTGCCCCAAGAAAATGGTACAAGTATCACGATAAGGAATAATGGGATCATTAGTATTCTTGAAACGGTAATTTTATTTGGTAAATTCATTTTCTTTCCCTCCAAAAAGCTCTCTATATATATAAGTGAAAAATAGTCATCAGGTGATGACTATTCATTCGTTGGGACATAGCGAATCGTAATATCTTGTCGTACTTCCTCAGTCGGTGAAATAGCATATTCAACCTTTTGGTCATTTACATAAATTTGGGTATCGGAGGATCTTCCAATAACAACAACTGCTTCGGTTTCCTTCGATAAATCGAATGTTTGGCTTTCAGTTTCTCCAACTTTAAGCATGCCTTTATAAAAGGAATAGCCTTTCCCATTTAAAATATTTACCCAGGTTTCACCTGTTGTAGCCACTTTCAATTCAAACTTCGTGGCATTTTTTAATTCATACGTCGTTTCACTTCCTTGCGAAGTTACGACTGCCAGTTCTTGAGTAGGTTTTGTTTCTTTCTTGGCCGTTTTCTTGGATGAGCTTGTGCTCTTTTTAGTCGTTTCTTTTTTCTGATTCTTGTTATCAACGGTTTCTTTTTTAGAGTTATCAGAAGTCTTCTTCGGATTATCTTCTATGGTCACAGTTTGGGGATCTTCAGCGACCTTGTCCTTATTTTTTCCATCAGCATTTAGTTGGAGAAAATAGTATACAAGGGCAATTGCACCGATAATAAAAACACCAATAAGAATTTTTGGGAAAAGGTCAAATACTTTAGAACTTCCAACTGGTATTGCTTTTTTCGTAGAGACCCGCGATATTTGCTCAGGCAATTTTTCATCATAGGCAGATGGGATATCATCTTTGTAGTTTTCAAACAATTCTTCTTGATGTAGTCCGACTGCTTCAGCGTACTGCTTTATAAATGCACGCACATAAAACTTGCCGGGCATCATGGAATAATTTCCTTCTTCGATTCCCTGCAAGTATCGTTTTTGAATTTTTGTTACAGATTGTAAATCGTCCAAACTCAATCCCTTAGCTTCTCGGGCTTCCTTCAGTTTGTTACCTAATTCTGTCAATGCAAACACCACCAATATTAAAAATCAAATCCTCCAAAGTCAGAGGCTGAGAACATATTTTTATCCTCAACTAGATCATATGTAATCTCTTCATCAGGCTTATTTCTTAGTTCGATGATATAATCAAAATGGTTCATCGTATACTCGGTATTCCGAATAAATACATCCGGATGTTCTACTACTTTAACTGTGGGCATTCGCATAATTTCTCGAACAAGTTGCCAATGTTTTTCATTTGCTCTTCTGGTTGAAACAATTCCATCGATGATGAACAAATTATTTTCATTATATTCTTCCTCAATTAATTGATTGCGAATGGTTTGTTTTAACAATGTAGAAGAAACGAACAGCCATCTTTTGCTGGCACATACACTTGCTGCTACGATTGATTCTGTTTTTCCAACGCGAGGCATCCCACGAATGCCAATTAGTTTATGTCCTTCTTGCTTCATCAATTCTGCCATGAAATCCACTAAAATCCCAAGGTCTTCACGAACAAAGCGAAAAGTTTTTTTATCATCCGCATCCCTTTGTATGTATCGACCGTGCCTAACCGCTAATCGATCGCGAAGTTTTGGTTCACGCAACTTAATTATTTTTATTGTATCCATTGTATTTAAAATTGACTCTAATCGCAAAATTTGTTCGTCGTCCTTCGCCTTAATCAGTAAACCCCGACGTCCTTCAATTCCATTAATCGTGACAATATTGATTGATAACATACCTAATAATGAGGATATATCACCTAGCAAACCTGGACGGTTTTTCTGTATTTCGTATTCCAAATACCATTCTTTCTTTTCCACAAAAACCCTCCTTACCTAGTCAAGAGATATACTCCTCTTTTTTCATCTAGGTACTATAATAAATGATTTTGGATGAAGATGAAAGGAAAAACCAAAAAGCACTTAAAATTTAAGATTTTGAAGGGTAGAGCTTATGAAAATTAATAAAAAAAAGAGAGGAAATCCCTCTCTTTACATTTGTGATGATCACTGTGTCCCATCATTTTGAACTAGTTTCACCATGATATTTGCGATAGCATGTTGCTCTTCTGGTGAAGCAACAGACCATAAATCAGAAAGTATTTTTTCTTGTTCGTTTTTTGGTTCCACTTGTTTTGCTAAATAATCACCTATTTGGTAGGCGAGATCATTTACAACACCCTTATCCATCCCTGTGTTCTCAGCTTGATTAAGACGATCACCTAAAAAATCCTTCCATTGGGACCAATTATCTAATACAGACATTGTAAAACCTCCTTTAAAAGTAGTCATAATTAGTTTGCTAAATCCGCAAAATAATATGCACAACTTAATAAAAGAATAAATTTAAATATACCAGCCGCCATTAATTGCTAGTACTTGTCCAGTCATATAAGAAGATTTTTCAGACAACAGGAATGTCACACCTTCAGCAATATGTTCTGGTGTCCCCAATCTTCCTACTGGGATATCACCCTTCAACATTTCCAACTCTGACTCAGCAAAATGGTTCAGCATATCCGTTTTAATCGCCCCTGGTGCAATGGCGTTCACCCGAATGCCATTTAAGGCAACTTCTTTACTTAATGCTTTTACAAAGGCTATTTGTGCCCCTTTAGCTGCTGAGTATGCCACTTCACATGCCGCACCGGTTTGCCCCCAAATTGACGAAATAACGATGATGTTCCCGTCTCTCTTGGACAGCATTTTCGGTAACAACTCTTTTGTTAACAACATTGGAGACTTAACATGTAGGGTAATTAGAGTATCAAGAGTAGCGTCATCCAAATCGACAAGAAGTCCGTACAAACTAGTGCCACTATTATGAACAACCGCATCAATGCCAAATATGTTATCAGCAACAATTTTATATCCTTCAGGACTGGCGAGATTTGCTTGAATGGGTATGTATTCACCGGAAAATGGCTTTAACCGCTCCAGTAAATCAAGGATTCCAGCTTCATTCTGATGGTAATGCAGGTATAATGAATAACCTTCCTCGGCTAATTTTAATGCGATTGCTTGACCTATTCCCCCGCTGGCCCCGGTGATAAGAACGTGCTTTTTCATATATTTCTCCTCCATGAAACATTACTATTTCTATAGGTAAAAAAGCGCCGATTACTCAGGCGCCTTCTTGGTTAATTAGACTTCGGAACCACTTGACATACTGTAAACCGCTCTTCGGCAATTAATTCTGTCGCCTCTTTCTCAACATCCTCTAGCGTGATTTTTTCCAAGGTAGGCACAACCGCGAATAAATCCATTTCATTAAAAGCATATCTCGTAAATTGGTTTGCAATATACTCAGGCGAATTAACTGCTCTTAAAAAGGAACCAATTTTTTTCTTAACTGCTCGGTTTAGCGCTTCCTCTGAAAATGTTCCGCCTTTTTGGGACTTAAAGAACATCGCCTTAATTGTTTCTGCGAGTTTATCCGGGTCACTTGTATCTCCACCAACCATCGCAAAGCCAAATCCGTTTTCCAAAGTATAATCAAATGAAAAAGTTTCGTCGATTAAACCTTCACTATAAAGACTATTATAGTTCTCAGAGCTTTTACCAAACAAAAGATCTAAAAGGACATTAATCGTTAATTCATGTTTTAACATTTGCTCACCTGAAAGCCTGTTATTAAGTGCCTTTATGCCAACAAGGCATTTTGAGGTTTGCACATTCATTTTTAAAACTTTATGTTTTTCCGCTACTGAAACAGGCTCCTCATCAATTTTTCGCTTTATTTCAGATTGGGCATGATAGTCCTTTTTCGCCTGGTTTTCGGTTATCTGTTTCATCATTTCCTCTGGATTTACTGGTCCTACTATAAACAATAACATGTTACTTGGATGATAGAACGTATTGTAACATTCGTACAATAAATCCTTGGTGATGTCAGCAATCGACTTTATCGTCCCTGCAATATCAATTTTTACAGGATGATTGTGATACATATTTTCAATTAATCCGAAATAAAGACGCCAATCAGGATTGTCATCATACATAGTTATTTCCTGGCCAATAATTCCTTTTTCTTTTTCGACCGTCTTTTCGGTAAAATAGGGATCTTGAACGAAATCAATCAGTGTTTCTAAATTTCGTTCCACATCGGATGTGCTAGAAAATAAATAAGCTGTTCGTGTAAACGAAGTAAACGCATTAGCTGAAGCGCCCTGTCGACTAAATTGCTGAAAGACGTCGCCATCTTCTTTTTCAAACAACTTATGTTCCAAGAAATGAGCAATACCATCTGGTACCCTGGCATACTCAGTCTTTCCGAGCGGGACAAAATGATCATCGATCGAACCGTATTTTGTTGTAAAAGTAGCAAATGTTTTATTGAACCCTTTTTTCGGTAAAATATATACTTGTAATCCATTGTCCATTTTCTTGAAATAAAGTTCTTCCTGAAGTTGGTCGAAGGTTATTTTATTCATTATTTACCCGCCTCCGTTCCTGTTAGAAAATAAATCGTATCTAACTCTACTTTTGCTGCTACTTTGACGATTTCTTCTCTCGTAGTTCGATCCATATCTTCCAACCATTGATCAAGTTTGATATTGGTTTTCGAAACAACATTATGGTATAACACTTCAACAATGCCTCTAGATGTATCGATGGTTTCTAGCAGCTGATTTTTGATGACTGCTTTTGTTTGTTCAAGCTCAGCATCGGTAAAATCGCCATTTTTCATCGCCTGCATTTGTTCTTTTATGATGGAAATTGCTTGATCGTAATTTTTATTATCGATGCCGGACATGACCATCATCAAACCCTTATGGCTTTCCAGCCTACTTGCTGCATAATATGCTAAACTTGCCTTTTCACGGACATTGATAAAAAGCTTGGAATGTGAGAATCCGCCGTAGATGCCATTAAATACTTGAAGGGCAAAATAATCAGGGTCTCCATAAATGACATGGGTGCGGTATCCTATATTAAGCTTACCTTGTTTGATATCTTGTTCTTCCTTCACTTCTTTTTCCTGCACCACTTTTGGACTTATCTTTTCATTCATTTTTTTGGGAGTGCGAGGGGCAAATTGAAGAAGTTCATCTACTATCGTTTGAACTTCTTGCTCCACTACGTCACCAATCACATAAAAGTCCATTTCATCTTCAGAAAAGGCCTGTTGATAATATTGGTAAAGGCTTTCTGGGGTAATCTTTTCAACATCCTCCATTTGTCCATGAACGTTCAAGGAATATGGTTCCTCTTTACACATTTCTTCAACTAGCCTGAAACTTGAATAACGCATTTTATCATCATAAAGCGATTGAATCCGTTGTTTTAGGGTGCGTTTTTCTTTTTCGACTGTATCTTTTTCAAAAGATGTCCCCTCAACGTTTGGTTTTGTTAATATTTCAGAAAATAATTCAATCGCCTTCCTTAATAGCGGAGTTGGATCAGATAGAAACTTTTCGTTAGCTATTTCTAATGAAAAACTAATTACATGGTATTCCCCTTTTTTAGCTAAATCAACATATAGAGAGGCACCATATAAATCATCTAAATAGGAACGGAGCTTGGTTGTGGTAGGGAAGTTTTTCGAATTACTTTGTAGAATATAAGGGAGCAATGCCCTTTGCGTTATTTCTTCCTTATTAAGAGGGGTTTTCATTTTCCACACAAAAGTATTGGTTTTGTATTTATCGGTTTTGACGATATGAAGCTGAAACCCCTTCATTTCTTTAATAGATTCGATTAGTATAGTCATTTCCATCCTCCTTTTAGCAAGTATTATCTAATCTTATGTAATTGCATGTTCTGTTATTTTTCCCAATTTTAATTAATTCAAGCCATTTTATAAGAAATACCCAAATCGGGTGTCGCTATTCTTTAACTATACCTTTGAAAAGGATCTAATTACAAACTTTTACATCAAATCGAAAAGCTGTTTTCGTAAACTTTGTTGCTATTTACTTATGAGAGGAGGGGCTGATTTCCGCTCCAGGTGCTCAGCAAACCGCGGGGCGGGCGGTGAGCCTCCTCGGCTCGACTCCTGCGGGGTCTCACCTGTCCCGCTGCTCCCGTAGGAGTCGAGCACCTTCCGCTCCAATCAGTTTTATTTTTAAAGATATACATTCAAAACTTGTTCAAAAACAACAATCCTTTAGAAAACAGACAATCAAAAAGGTCTATCTCCCCATTCTTTACTGGGAGACAGACCTCGTTTTATTCTTTATTGTTTGTCATTATCGTTTACTTGAATCGAATGGTTCTCCCGCTGCTTTAGGAGCTTGTGATGATTTAGAGAAAATAACTAAAGCAATTAAGGTCACAACATATGGAAATGTCTTTAAAATGATTGGCGGAATTACCGCCAGTTCAGGTATTACCTGGGAAACGTTAGCAATCGTACTTGCAAACCCGAAAAAGAATGTAGCTCCCAACACCCCAAATGGCCGCCATTGGCCAAAAATTAATGAGGCAAGTGCTAAGAATCCTAATCCTGATACGGTCCCTGTAAATTCACCTGCATACGTTAAAATGATTAAGGCACCACCTAAGCCGGCAAATGCTCCAGATATTAATACTCCACAATAGCGAATAAATCTAACGTTCACACCCGCAGCTTCAGCAGCTTGTGGATACTCACCGCATGATCTTAGTCGAAGGCCAAATTTTGTTTTATACAAGATAAATGAACTTAAGAACAGAATCAATAAAATAACCCAGGTGGTTGGATATGTCTTAGTAAAAAACAAATTACCAAGAACAGGGATCTTTGATAAAAATGGGATATTCATTGGTGAAAACCCATTTGTAATAGGGATATTTCCACTACCTGTAATATTTCTTGCTAAAAATATCGTTAAGGCAGAAGCAATCAAGTTTATCGCTGTACCGCTAATAACCTGGTCCGCACTTAGGTTAATACTCGCAAAAGCGTGTAATAAAGAAAACAGAACTCCCGCTACCATTGCTGCCAGTAACCCAATCCATAGTACAGATGAGCTATTTGGCCAGGTATCTTGAAGATAGTAAACCGTAAGTGAACTAGCAAAGGCACCAATAACCATTAAACCTTCTAATCCTATATTAACAATACCACTTCGTTCACTAAAGAGACCACCAAGTGCCGTGATGAGAAGAGGTACTGTAAAAATGATCGCATAGGGAAATATTTGCTGGATGATTGTCCACATTTTATAACCCCCCCTCCTTTATATCGGGCACAGTATGTTTTTTCTTCTTTGAACTCCGTTTCCAAAATTTATTAATCAATCGCTCAATGAGGACACTTGTTGCCGCAAAATAAATGATAATGGCAATAATCGTGTTAGCAAGCTCAGGTGGAATTTCTGTCATTGCATTCATAAAGCCTGTTCCCGAATAAAGAATACCAAAGAGTATAGCGGCAAAAAAAGTTCCTAGTGGAGAGTTTGCACCCAATAATGCTACTGCAATTCCATCATAACCTTGGGATGGTAGAATACCAATTTGGATGCTAGACGCATTCCCAGCATACAATGCAACACCGCCTAACCCTGCAAGCGCACCTGATATGACCATTGATAAGATAATATTACGATTCACATTCATACCTGCATACTCGGCAGAATGTCGATTGAAGCCAACCGCTTTAAGTTCAAAACCTAATGTCGTTTTATTTATGATAAATGCAATAATGATGACAGCAATAACAGCGAGGAATAATCCTAAATTTATGTAGGACCCTTCAAACATATCCGTTAAAAACGGAACTCTCAATGTTGCTGCATCAGGAAGTTTCATTGATTCAGTTTCAAATTCACCTTTAAAATAGCTTGGAACCACATAATAAATGGTCCAGTAGGCAATCCAGTTCATCATGATGGTTGATACGACTTCATGAACATTGAACTTCGCCTTGAGCAAACCGGGAATAAACGCCCATAAAGCCCCACCTAACAATCCTGCTAGAACCATTAAAATCAACAATAACGGTCTTGATATATCAAGAGTTAATCCTAATGCGGAGGCAAAAAGACCACCAATTAACATTTGACCCGACCCACCAATATTAAACAGTCCTGTCCGAAAGGCGAAAGCTACAGATAAGCCTGTAAATATTAATGGCGTTGCAGTAGCCAAAGTATCCCCAAATCGCGCAATATTTTTAAGAGCTCCTTGAATCAAAAAAGTATAACCTTCAACAGGATTACTACCGATAAAAAGCATTAATATACCGCCAGCTATAAGTCCCAGAATAATGGCTATAATTGATACGATGGTGTTTCTCATATATTTCTCTCCTTACTAACGCCAGCCATCATGAGTCCTACTTCATTCTCATTTGTTTCCGAAGAATTTACAGTTCCAATCAGTTCTCCATTATTAACGATGGCAATCCGATCTGAAAGTTGTAAAACCTCATCTAGTTCAAGTGAAATTAATAGAACAGCGTTACCATTATCTCGATGCTCAATTAATCTTTTATGGATATATTCAATCGATCCAACATCCAAACCCCGCGTAGGCTGAACAGCGATTAACAACTTCGGATTTAATTCAATTTCTCTTCCGATGATCGCCTTCTGCTGATTTCCCCCAGATAGCGTTCTAGCAATGGAGGATGGACCTTCACCTGAACGAACATCAAAATTATCTAATATTTTTTTAGCATATTTCCGGATTGCTGCAACATTTAATAGTCCATATTTTGCAAAGGGGGGTTTATTATAAACTTCTAAAACCATATTCGATTCTAATGTATAATCTAAGACTAATCCTCTTTTTTGACGGTCTTCAGGGATATGACCAACCCCTTTTTCAATTCTTTGATGAATGGGAATATCTACAATTTCATCCCCATTTAATAAAATATGCCCTGATTCAGCCTTCCTTAAGCCTGTTATCGCTTCTACCAATTCAGATTGTCCGTTGCCTTCAACGCCTGCAATCCCAACAATTTCTCCCTCTTTCACTTCTAAAGAGAAATTTTTCAACCCCATCACCTTTCTGTTATTCTTAACAGAAAGAGAATCTATTTTAAGTACGATGTTTCCAGGTGTACTTTCTTTCTTATCCACTTTAAAAGAAACATGGCGACCCACCATCATCTCTGCCAAGCTTTCTTCACTAGCTTCCGCTACATTCACTGTTCCAATCGATTTTCCACGTCTGATTACTGTACAACGATCTGCGACAGCTTTAATTTCTTTCAATTTATGAGTAATGATAATAATTGATTTACCCTCATTAATAAGATTGCGCATAATTTTCATTAATTCGTCTATTTCATTCGGTGTTAAAACTGCTGTAGGCTCATCAAATATGAGTACCTCAGCTTCACGATATAACATTTTCATAATTTCTACTCTTTGTTGCATACCGACAGATATATCTTCAATCTTTGCAAAAGGATCAACATTTAACCCATAATGCTTTGATAATTCTTGAATCCTTTTTGCCGCCTTATTTATATCAAGCGATATTCCTTTTAAAGGTTCACTACCTAAAATAATATTTTCAGTTACAGTAAAATTATCTACCAGTTTAAAATGTTGGTGAACCATCCCAATACCAAGCCGTTTGGCTACATTCGGGTTGGTAATTCGTACTTCCTGTTCATTAACTTTGACTACACCCTTTTCGGGTTGATACAGTCCAAACAATACACCCATTAAGGTTGATTTCCCAGCCCCATTTTCCCCTAAAAGAGCATGAATTTCCCCTTTTTTTAATGATAGGGTAATATTATCATTTGCAACAATACCCGGAAATTCCTTCCGTATATTCAGCATTTCTACAACATAACTCATAGTAGCACTCACCTTTTTAATTAGACTCTTACTGAATAGGGAGTCCCCTATCACTACACAGGAATCTGTAGCATAGCTTGGTATTACCTTTATTAAAATTGCAATACAGACTAAACTCTCTCCATAGTAATATACAAAAGAGACGGGAGTAACCGTCTCTATTTGCATTCTTGTTATTTCAATAAGCTTCCTTGTTCTGCGGAGACTTTGATTTCACCATTTTTAATCTTACTGAAAACATCTTTAACTTTTGCAACAGTATCACTGCTCAAGTTAGGATTTTTTTCAGGCAAACCAATACCATCATTTTTCGCATCAAATGTTAAAATTTTTCCACCAGGGAACTTTCCATCTAATTGTTGTTTAACCATATCATAAGAAACTTTATTAACTTTCTTCATTGCAGAAGTTAAAATGACAGATTTATCACCTTTATAAATACCGTCAGCATATTGGTCAGAGTCTACACCAACAATCCAAACCTTTTCTCCTGCACCTGCGCGTGTTTTTGCTTCTTTAATGGCCCCAACTCCAACTCCACCTGCTGCAGTGAAGATTACATCTACACCACGGTCAAACATTTGAGCTGAAAGTTGTCCACCAGCTGCTACATTGTCAAAAGAACCTTGATAAAGTACATTCTCAGCTTTTAACGTAACCTTGGTTCCTAAATTATCATTTGCGTATTTTACACCTTGTTGGAATCCCCAGTTAAACTTTTGTACAGCAGGAATTTCCATACCACCGATGAAGCCTGCATCTCCTTCTTTTACTTCAAGAGCGGCAGCAACCCCAGCAAGAAATCCTGATTCATGCTCTGCGAAGAAAACAGCAACTGTGTTATCTTTAACAACTGGTTTATAGTCACCTTTATGTGGATTACCATCAATAATAACAAATTTTGCATCTTTGTATTTATCTTGAGCTTTAAATATTGCTGTTTCAAACTTATATCCTGGCGTTACAATAAACTTGTAGCCCGCATCATATAAGTTTCCAATTTCTTTTAAGTATTCTGCTTCTGTTTGACCAGCTGGTTTTAGGTATTTAGCTTGAACCCCAAGGTCATCTTTTGCTTGAAGAATCCCTTCCCAAGTACCTTCATTAAATGATTTGTCATCTATCGTACCGGAATCTGTTACCATACCTACTTTAAGGTCAACTTTTTTATCTTTATCACCAGTATCTTTGTCACCGCCACTACAAGCGCCTAAAAGAGTTCCTGCAGCTAGTACTAGGGACAGGGCTAAACCAAATTTTCTCTTTTTCAATTTCGTACCCCCTAAAATTGTTGGATTTAATAAGAATGCTTTAAAACATGTAATAAATTTAGTTTTTCCATCCTTCGGAGATTAAATTCGTTTCCTTAGGACATGAAATTCAAACTTATCTGCTTTAAAATAATTCACTGAATATAGAACGGGTTCATCAGATTCGTCGAAATGCATTTGTTTTAACACTAGTAATGCTGTTTCGGGTTCACATTCAAGGATCGGTGATATTTTTTCATGAAAACCGAGTGGCTCGATATGGGCCACTGCATATGTAATTTTCCGATTTGATACCGACTCAAGAGTGGTAAATAGTGATTCCTCTCCATGAGAATAGGATTCGGGTAAAATATTTTCTGGAAGCTTGTCGATACAATAGACTACCGGTTTACCATTGGCAGTTCGTACTCGCTCACTCACCACAAAATTATCATCCTTTGAACATGTGAATCGACGAATGTCCTCTTCAGTGGCACCTTTTGTCTCTGACTTCAAAAAAATGGTTCCAGGCTTCATTCCTGCATGAATGATCATATTCGTTACACTATTCAGTTGTTCTATTCCAGATGTGAACACTGGCTTTGTATTAACGAATGTACCAACACCATGTCTACGGGTAATGACATTATCTTCTTCTAAAATTCTCAAGGCTTCCCGCAAAGTTGCCCGACTTACTCCAAGCTGTTTAGCAAGATCAAATTCTGATGGAAGTTTTTCTTTTTCCTTAAAAACCCCATTTTCAATATCCCGCTTTAACCGATCGATAACTTGTAAATACAAGTGCCGATTATCTGATTTAATTGACATTTTGCAGGCGCCTCCAACCATTTTTCTTTCAGACATCAGACATCTGATGTTCAATCATTCCTACTAATCGAAAATACTATAACACACTTTTCTGGTATAAATAAATAGCCTATTCATTTTTTGAAAAAAAAGACAAAAACTTTAGTATTAGCCCTGTTTTAAGCTTGACAAAATCAGTCATTTTCTTTCGAATTTCGCTTATATTTCCTATATTACGCAAATAAAAAAAGTAGAATAAATAACATTATTATTTATGTTGAAAACATTAGATACTTCGAAAATGAAAATAAATGTAAACGCTCTTAATAGTATGACACATTTTAACCCCAAAAAGTGGGAGTCCAGCCAACAGGATAATAAAAGCTTGCCCCCTGAAAAATCTCACGAAACAAGCTTCTTTGTTTTTATACTAGTTTAAGCATCTCTTGTAGTTTCTTCGTTTATTTTCCCAATAAGAACTGTTCGTGGCTTACTTCCTTCATAAGCACCGACGACCCCTCTTAATTCCATTTCGTCAATCAATCTAGCTGCTCTGGTATAACCAATTCTAAATCTTCGTTGTAGCATCGAAACTGAAGCTGTCTGCATTTCAATGATGAGATCTACAGCTTCTTCATACAAATCATCCTCAACTTTAGAGTAATTAGATGGATTTTCATCAGGAATCATTTCTTCTTGATATTGCGCTTTTTGTTGAGTTATGACAAAATCTACGATTTCCTCGACTTCATCGTCTGATAGGAAAGCCCCTTGGACTCGAACAGGTTTTGATGCACCAACTGGCAAGTACAACATATCCCCTCTGCCAAGAAGTTTTTCAGCGCCCCCCATGTCTAGAATCGTCCGAGAATCCGTACTTGAAGATACAGCAAAAGCAATCCGAGAAGGAATATTTGCCTTAATGACCCCTGTAATAACATCCACAGACGGACGCTGAGTGGCAATAATCAGGTGGATACCTGCTGCCCGTGCCATTTGTGCAAGTCGTGTAATGGAATCCTCTACATCTGATGAGGCAACCATCATTAAATCAGCAAGCTCATCAACAATGACCACAATAAATGGTAATAGCGGTTGTTTTGCCTCTTCTTCTGCATTCGATCTTTTGACATGATCGTTGTATCCTTCAATATTTCTAGTCCCTGTATGGGAGAATAATTCATAACGACGTTCCATTTCACTAACTACTTTTTTGAGAGCCTGCGATGCTTTTTTTGCATCTGTTACAACGGGTGCTAACAAGTGTGGAATCCCGTTATAAACATTTAATTCAACCATTTTTGGATCGATCATCATCATTTTGACTTCATGCGGTTTTGCACGCATTAAGATACTCGTAATAATTCCATTTATACATACGCTTTTTCCGCTGCCCGTCGCACCAGCAACAAGAAGATGAGGCATTTTATTTAATTCTGCCATTACTGCCTCACCGGTAATATCTCGACCAAGACCAATTAACAATGGTGCATCGGGTTTCCCATTTTGCTTAGATTCTAATACCTCTCTAAGCGAAACGATCGCTACTTCAGAGTTAGGTACCTCTATTCCTATTGCTGATTTCCCAGGAATAGGTGCTTCAATTCGGATACCCTTTGCCGCCAAAGCTAAAGCTATATCATCACTAAGGCTAACTATCTTACTAACCTTAACACCTACATCTGGATGAACTTCATATTTTGTGACAGCTGGTCCAAGATGTACCTGTGTGACACGTGCTTTAACGCCAAAACTTTGAAAGGTTCGTTCCAATTTAGCAGCATTAGCATGGATTAATTCGTATTCACCACTTTGATCCGTTTGACGCGGAAAACTCAATAGTGTAATTGGCGGTAGCTCATATGATGCATTTTCAACCTCTGTAAAGGTGATTGGAGGAACTGATTCTTCACTTTCTTCGGGCTCTTTTGCCTTTGCTAAACCTTTTTTAGACTGTTTACTATCCTCTGTAATCGGATAAGCCCGTTCTGCAAAGCTAGAAATGATCGGTTCCGGTGTCGGGAGTGGCTCTATTTCATTGATAGGTAACGGTGAAATCGGAACCACCACATCCTCGTTGGCCCGTTCCTGTTCCTTGGCAATTCTTTCTTCTTCTCGTTTTTGCTGTTTCATTGCTTGTTTTTGCTTTCGAGTTTCGCCCCAGTCTTTCATATCACCAAGGAAGGCTCCCCATTGTCCCTTTATAAACGTCCATATTTTTGCAAACATTTTCCCAAGTGCTGCTCCAAGCGGTTTCCCTGTTATTAGTGTAATCCCAATGATAATTAACACAAAGGCCACAATCTTTGTACCCGCTTCTGCAAAAAGGAAGTTGAATAGGGCAAAAAGAATGGCGCCAATCATACCTCCACCAAGATCGGTAGTACTCGTTTTTCCACTTACCTCAAGCTTGTATAACTCCCATGTGTTTTTTATGACACTTGGATCTTTAAAATTTCCACCATTTGAAAGAAGTTCGAATAATGTAATATGGCTTAAGAGTAATAGTGATCCTGTAATAAGGTAGACTCCAATCATTTTTGAATGAAAGAAGTTGGGCCATACTCGCTTCCACATGAGATAAATACTCAGTATAATTAGGAAGATCAGGCTGAGGATATACCACTCACCCATAAAAAACCGAAAAAATAGGACAATAGCTTTACCGGCAGCTCCTAAATTGGCGAGGGCAATTACTGATAGAGCAATCAAAATAAGTCCAATTACTTCATATTTCAATGTATTTTTTAAATTTGCTTTCCTTCTAGTAGATCTTCTTTTTTTCTTGACCATTTTATCACCTGATG
Source organism: Bacillus sp. 1NLA3E (assembly GCF_000242895.2). Classification (NCBI taxonomy): domain Bacteria; kingdom Bacillati; phylum Bacillota; class Bacilli; order Caryophanales; family Bacillaceae; genus Bacillus; species Bacillus sp. 1NLA3E. Next base: position 1,466,086 of record NC_021171.1, on the reverse strand, counting down.
ATTTTTATTTGTTCTGCTATTATGTATGGATTTCCTTGGTATGAAAAATAAAGCAGCCCTTGTGACGGCTGCTCTTTCATGTTAAACCTTATTATACCATATGCTTGCCTACTCTGTTGTAGCATAGGTGATTCAAAATGAAATTTTTGTTCCGGGGCAGAATTGATCATTTAAATAATGTTGGGGATCGGTACTTACCACCCGAATGACTCGATAACCACGGTCCTCTGTTTTCTCAACTAGTAACGGGACACCCTGATAAGAGACCAACTCAGTTTGTTCGTAATCCTGTTCCTGAACAGGAAAAATTAACTCATGTGGCATCATCGTATATAAAATCATTGGATAATCCCTTCATTCCCCTGTTTTTTTAATTCAATTAATTCGTTCAGCTTTTGCATTGCTAGACCAATTCCACCGACACCATCGATTAAACCATATTTGACTGCATCTGATCCAATTACGTTGGTTCCGATATCCCTCGTTAGATTTCCCTTTGCAAACATTAAATCCTTAAAGGTTTCCTCAGGTATTTTCGAATGTTTCTTAACGAAACTCACCACACGTTCTTGCATTTTATCTAGGTATTCAAATGTTGCAGGGACGCCAATCACCATTCCTGTTAATCGAATAGGGTGAATGGTCATGGTTGCCGTTTCAGCGATAAAGGAATAATCACAGGAAACAGCGATTGGAACGCCAATTGAATGACCTCCACCTAGCACAATTGAAACTGTTGGCTTTGATAAGGAAGCTAGCATTTCGGAGATGGCCAGTCCGGCCTCTACATCACCACCAACTGTATTCAAGATTACAAGTAATCCCTCGATTTTTGGGTTTTGTTCAATCGCTACTATTTGCGGGATGAGATGCTCATATTTGGTCGTCTTGTTTTGGGGCGGCAGCTGGATATGCCCTTCAATTTGGCCAATAATGGTAAGACAATGTATCGTTGAGTCTACCGATAATTGTGGTACGTTGGTTGCTCCGAGTTGCTGTATTTTTTCTAATAGGCCAGAGGTTTTCTCATCTTTTTGTTGATCCTGATCTTCCTGTACACCCTCATCTGATTGTTTAAAGTTATGATCCATCCTGATTTCTCCCTTCAAACATAATAGTGTTAGTATGAACAAGGAAAAATTTTTCATGCAGAATGAAAAAATGGTGCCTGACCCCCGGTACGTTAACGTGTTAACGTACTGGGGGTCAGGCACCTGCTTGCGCTTTAACGTATTACTGCGTTAGGTGTCAGGCACAAGTATTTACATACTTATATTTTTAGTTTTTACTTCCATGATGATTGGTAAGATCATTGGCCGCCTTTTTGTTTTTTCATACAAAAATTGGTTAAGCTGATCTCTCATTTCTTGCTTTAGGGTGGTCCAATCAAATGCATCCCGGGATATACTTTTTTCAACAATATCGCGAACCTTTGCCGTGGACTCCTCCATCAGCTTTTCAGATTCACGAACATAAACAAAACCTCGTGAAATGATTTCAGGACCTGCAGCAATTTTCTTTTCGCTTTTATTTAATGTCACTACAACAATTAAGATACCATCCTGGGAAAGTAAACGGCGGTCTCTTAAAACAATATTTCCAACATCGCCTACCCCAATTCCATCAATTAAGACATTTCCGGCTGGGACTCTTGCTCCTGCTTGCAATTTACCATCCTTGATTTCAATTACTTCGCCTTTTTCAGCGATATATATTCGATCATCAGGAATGCCACATGTTTTAGCCACCTTGGCATGGGCCTTTAACATTTTAAACTCACCATGAACAGGAATGAAGAATTTTGGCTTCATCAAATTAATCATTAGCTTTAATTCTTCCTGACTACCATGACTTGAAACTTTTACTGTTTGCCTTCCAGAAATAACATTTGCTCCAGCGCGGTATAACATATCTACAGTTTTAGATAAAAGTAACTCGCTGCCACGCAAAGGGGATGCTGCAAATATAACGGTATCGCCTGATTGAATGTTAACATGTTTATGTGCTTGCTTCGCCATTTTTTGCAAGGCCTCTAATGGTTCGCCTTGGTCACCTGTTGTTAAAACAACAATTTGCTCATCACTGTATTTTTTCACATCTGAAAGTGGAATAATAATATCGTCATCGACCTGTACATAACCAAGTCTTAAAGCAATATCAAACACGCGTTGAAGACTTTTACCCACAACGGCCACTTTTCGTTTTGTCATTGAAGCTGCATCAAATACATGTTGAATCCGATTTAAGTCAGAGGCAAAGCAAGCCGCAATTATCCGGCCATGTGCATTGTAAAAAACATCGTTCATTTGGTTGACAACGATGGCTTCAGATGTGGTATACCCTGGCTTTTCTGCTTCCATACTATCAGACATGAGGCACAACACACCTGCATCACCAATTGTGGCCATTTTTCCTATTTCTGGTTTATATAGATCAGGTGCTGCTTGATCAAATTTAAAATCACCAGTATGAACTATTGAACCCTGTGAGGTTTGGAAACATATTCCAACAGAATCCGGAATGCTATGATTTGTTTTGAAAAAAGATATTTCCGTTGTATCAAATGAAAGGACTGTATTGGAATTAATTTCACGGAAATCCGCAGTACCTTCAAACTCTTGTTCCTTTAGCTTAGCTTCAGCTAATGCAACCGTTAACCTTGTCCCATAAACGGGGACGTCGATACTTTTTAGTACATAGGATAAGGCTCCTATATGGTCTTCGTGACCATGAGTTAGTAATACTGCTTTGATTCTTTCTTTATTTGCTTGTAAATATGTAATTTCTGGAATGACAATATCAATCCCTAACATTTCATTCTCAGGGAACATTAACCCTGCGTCAACGATAAAGATATCCTCGTCTATTTCCACTAAATACATATTTTTCCCAAGTTCTCCTACTCCACCGAGAGCAATGAGTTTTATGGTTTCGTTTTTTCGTTTACTCAAGTGCGTTTCCTCCTATTATCACAAAGCCGACCGAGATCAGTTAATTTTATTATACTTGAATTAAGAAAGCCTTTACAACCTTTATGTCATTTGGAGAACGCTGTAGAACAGTGATTTAGCAGTTTGTGAACAGGACATCTTTATTAAAAATGGATATTACAATGAAAAAAGCTGACAATGTCAGCCTCAGATTGTCGAGAAAGAGTTTTTTTCTCGGCAATTTTTAATATTATTTGTAGCCTGCCAAATGGCCGGTTGATTGGAGTGGAAGGCGCGAAGACTCCTGCGGGAGCAGCGGGATAGGTGAGACCCCGCAGGCGCTTTAGCGCTGAGGAGGCTCACCGCCCGCCCCTAAGGTGCGCGAAGCGCCTGGAACGGAAATCAACAGACCGATTGAACAGCCTATTTATTTATAATAATTAATAACACCCAACAAATTAACGCGGTAAATCACTAAGTTTCCACTTAAAATAAAAGGCTGTCGAGAACTCTCGACAGCCTTTTTGAGAAATTTTATAGGATTAATTTCGCTAAGGTTACTCGTTCTTGTTCTGTCAATGGAACAAGTGGGAGTCTTACCGATCCAACATCAAGCCCTTTTAATTGTAAGGCTGTTTTGACAGGCACTGGATTTGGTGCAGCAAAAAGCCCTTGCATAATCGGTAACAATTGCTGATGTAGCTTGGCTGCATGCTGTCTATCACCGTTTAAGAATGATTGAACCATTTCCTGTATCTCATTACCAATGACATGTGCCGCAACCGAAATGACTCCGTTACCACCTATTGCTAAAACGGGGAGTGTTAAGCTATCATCGCCACTGTACAGTGCAAAATCATCATCTGTTCTAGCAATTATTTTTGTCATCGCGTTCAAATCACCACTTGCCTCTTTTACCGCAACAATATTAGGAACCGCCGATAGCCGAATAATCGTTTCAGGCTGAATATTTACAGCCGTACGTCCAGGAATATTATAGATCATAACAGGAAGAGTGGTATTTTCAGCAATAGTCTTAAAGTGCTGATACATTCCTTCTTGGTTTGGTTTGTTGTAATATGGACCAACCAACATGACAGCGTCCACACCAACTTGCTCTGCCTTCTTCGTTAATTCAATTGATTCATAAGTATTATAACTACCTGTTCCTGCAATTACCGGTACCCGCTTATCAACAACCTGAACAACATGTTGAAAAAGAGCCACCTTTTCTTCTTTGGAAAGAGTTGGTGATTCACCTGTCGTTCCTGCAACCACTATTGATTCTGATCCACTACCAATTAAATGATTTACGAGTTGGGTTGTTTTTACAAAATCAATATGTCCCTTACTGTCAAAAGGGGTCACCATAGCGGTGGAAACCCGACCGAAAATAGTCATTTTGCCACTCCTTTACCTTATAAATAAAGGTTATTCAGATTCTTTTTCCAACTGGAACGCATCATGCAAGGCATTTACTGCCTTGACCAAATCTTGTTGTTTGATAAGCACCCAAATCGTTGTATGGCTATCAGCTGATTGCAAAATGCGGATTTCTTTTTCCGAAAGAGCTGTAACAATTTTGGAAGTCACCCCAGGTACCCCAGCCATTCCAGCACCAACAACAGATACCTTAGCACATTGGCGCTCAATCGCTGGCTCGTGGCCTAGGTCGGATAAAACCGTTACGGCCCGATCAGCCATTTCGTCAGTCACTGTGTAGACAACCCCATTTGGAGATATATTGATAAAATCTACACTGATATTTTCATTTGCCATTGCTTTAAATACTTCTGCCTGTAGGTTATACTGATTTTTTTTGGCTAACACCTTAATTTGAGTTACATTTGAAACATGGGCAATTCCAGTAACTGGACGTTCCTTTAGATCGCTACCATGGTTATTTTTATTACTAGAAGTGACCAAAGTTCCTGTTCCGTCGCTATATGTTGAGCGGATTCGAATCGGTACTTTTGCTTGCATGGCAATTTCAACAGCACGGGGATGGATCACCTTTGCACCTTGATAGGCCATATTACACACTTCTGTATAGGTAACGACTGATAATGGACGAGCATTTTCAGCTACCCGTGGGTCAGCAGTCATAATCCCTTCCACATCCGTAAATATATCGATAAATTCTGCATTTAAAGCTGCTCCAAGTGCCGAAGCTGAAGTATCACTGCCACCTCGGCCAATTGTAGTAATGTCGCCGTTATTGGCAGTCCCTTGAAAACCAGCAACAACCACAACCTCCACATCTTGAAGTTCTCTTAATAATCGGTCACATTTCATTTCAATTATTTTCGCATTGGTATGATCGCTGTTTGTCCGAAATCCAGCCTGTGCTCCAGTTAACGAGACTGCTTTTATTCCATTTTCAATTAGCATATTAGTAAATACCACGCTAGAGATCATTTCCCCACATGATAACAGTAAATCAAATTCTCGTTTGGTCAATTTACTCGAATTACCGCCAATTAATGAAAGTAGTGTATCGGTAGCATAAGCGTCACCAGTACGTCCCATAGCAGAAACAACCACTACAACTTTATATCCTTCAGAAATTGCTTTTTCGATATGGCGTTTGGCATTTCTTCGACTTTCATCATCACGGACTGAAGTACCGCCAAATTTTTGAACGATTATTTTCATCGAAGCACCTTCTATAGAAAATCAACAGGTGTGATGTTTCACCTATTGTTTTATTTTTCTGTTACTAGTCCAAGTCTAATTAAACTCTCAGCAATCTGGACAGAATTCCAGGCTGCTCCTTTTAGGAGGTTGTCAGAAACAACCCACATATGGAACCCGTTTTCTACGTCTAAATCTTTACGGATGCGACCAACGAAGACATCATTTTTCCCAACACAATACGCAGGCATTGGATAAACTTGATGTTCTGGGTCGTCCTGTAACACAACACCTGGTGCATTTTCTAATAAAGACTTAAGGTCTGCAGATTGAACTCCTGTTTCGTCGATTTCGAAATAGACAGATTCTGAATGACCCGTTGCAACTGGAATACGCACACAAGTTGCAGCAACAGGTAGATCTTGCATATGCATAATTTTCTTTGTTTCATTTATCATTTTCATTTCTTCATAGGTATAACCATTATCCTGGAACTTATCAATCTGTGGGATGGCATTGAAGGCGATTTGGAAATGCTTAACGTCTGATTTTACAGGTAGAACCTTTGCCTCAAACTCCTCGCCATTGCTTATCGCTTTTGTTTGATGATTTAATTCTTCAATCGCCACAGCTCCAGAACCAGAAACTGCTTGGTATGTTGAGACAAGTACTTTCTTTAAACCAAATTTTTGTCTAATCGGCTCTAATGCAACAACCATTTGAATGGTTGAACAATTTGGATTGGCAATAATCCCGTTGTGCAATTTGAGATCCTCTTCATTAACTTCTGGAACTACAAGCGGCACATTTTCGTCCATACGAAATGCACTTGTGTTATCTACACAAATTGCTCCACGCTTAGCAGCTTCGGGAGCCAGTTCTAATGAAACACTACCACCGGCACTAAATAGAGCGATATCCACCCCTTCAAAGCTCTCTGGTTTTGCTTCTTGAACAGTTATTTCTTTTCCTTTAAACATAACTGTTTTTCCTGCAGAACGTGAAGATGATAGTAATGTTAATGTCGAAATTGGAAAATCTCTGTTTTCAAGTGTTTGAATCATTTGTTGTCCAACTGCTCCAGTCGCTCCTACAACTGCGACATGGAAACCCTTTGTTTGGCTCATGAATAGAAACCCCTTCCTCAATCAATAAATATGTTTTTTCTAGCATCGTTATTTGAAAGTTAAGACGGCACCTTTATTCCTTTAAAGTGGAGCCGCCATAATTTATAATATCATTTATTTTAACATAACGTGTTCGTTAAAGAATCAACTTTTTAACGGTTTGCTAGAAAAAGTGTGAAGGTTCAATCTAATCACGAAATTTTTCCACTAAAACAGGCTGAAGCTGTGTTCCCTCCATTGCAGCTAGAATGGTTTCGTCTAACAAAGACATTCTGGCAACCATTGAATTTGGCTTTTTGATTGGATCATCCTGCCCGAATGGGATAAAGTATATATTTTTTGTTGCCATCAATTTCATTAAATTCATTCCATTTAATCCAAGTGCGTCATTTGTTGATATTCCTAAGACAACTGGTTTTTGATTTCTAAGAGTTGCCTTAGCCGCCATTAAGACTGGGGAGTCCGTCATCGCGTTAGCAAATTTACTCATTGAATTTCCTGTTATTGGAGCTATAACCATACAATCCAATGGAATCCTAGGACCAAGTGGTTCAGCTTTTACAATTGAGTCTATCACTTTGTGCCCTGTTAAAGTTTCAATTTTCCCAATCCAATCTTCACCTTTCCCAAACCGGGTATCTGTATTTTTAACGGTAAACGTGACAACTGGAATGACCTCTGCCTCCGCTTTAACAAGCTTAGCTATTTCCGGAAAGATTTCTTCATAGGTGCAGTGAGAACCTGTAATCCCAAAACCGATCCGTTTCCCTTTCAAGCTCATGTTGTTTTCCCCTCCCGTTTATTTAAGTCTTCCTTCAGCAATTGTGTAAGAACATTCGCTAGAATCACCCCAGCTGATTTTGGCGCCACAATCCCTGGCAATCCCGGTGTAAGGATGGCTTTTATCCCTCTTTTTTCGGCATATCTAAAATCTGTTCCTCCAGGCTTTGATGCCAAATCTATGATAAGCGTGTGAACAGGCATTTTAGAGATCACGGATGCTGTAACAATTGGGAAAGGAATGGTATTGATACAAATATCGGTATCCTTTACTGAATGTTCAATATCCTGTAAATGGAAGGCTGTTAACCCCATTTCAGTAATTCGGGCAAGATGTTCACTTTTCCTTGCCCCTACTTTAACTTTGGCTCCTAATGCATGAAATGTCCTGGCCACACTCATACCTACCCTACCCAAACCCAAAACCACAATATTTGAACCATGAATGGTAAAATCTGTGTGTTGAATAGCTATCATAATCGTACCCTCAACGGTGGGGATTGAATTATAAATAGCTACATCATCGCGTTCAAACAATTGAACAAGGCTTCGGTTCGTTTTTTTTATGATTCCATTAAGGTAAGAATTCGTTATCCCTGAATAAATCGTACAGTGTTCTGGCGTTTTTGAAATAATCTCCTCTGTAAGTACTACCTTTTCATTCGAGAAGATTGTTTCTATTTGTCCATCTAAGTTGGTCCCTGGTACCGGCAGAATAATGGCGTCTACATTCGAGAAATCTATCTCATCAATTTTTTCCTTTATTGCTCCTGAGAAGGCATGATCAAGCTGTTCAAAACCTATTAATGAAAGCTTCGCATCCAATTCAGTAAGCTTCCTGATGATCTCGAGCTGTCTTGCATCGCCGCCAACAACTGCGATCTGCAACCCTGTCAGCATGAGAATAATCACCTTCTTTTTTTATAATCCAAACAGGAATTGGTTTAACTTCAGTATTTTATGTAACCTCAGGTCATTCGGTGAGTTTTCTTGTGCGAAACATCAAAATTATCTTTTTTATTGGCTCTTTTAAACAATTCTGTTGATTTCCGCTGCAGGCACTCGCTTTCCGCGGGGCGGGCGGTGAGCCTCCTCGGCGCAAAGCGCCTGTGGGGTCTCACCTGTCCCGCTGCTCCCGCAGGAGTCTCGCGCCTTCCGCTCCAATCAACATAGTACTCAAAAATCAACATTGTTCCTTTAACACAGCCATTTTATTAAACTTAAGAAAACAAAAAACCGAGACAGGCCATTGTCCTGTCTCGGCTACTGATATATTTTAGTGTTATTCGATGTCCTCTTCTGGAATATCGATGATGATCATGTCATTGCCGATTTTTTTGATATGTCGCCACGGAACTCGCACTTCTGTGCCTTGTTTTCTAAATCCGAACCATTTTAAATTGGGAATCAATAGTGCTTCAATTTGACCTGTTTGCTCATTTATTTCTAAATCGGTTTGACCCAATACTCCTAGTCGTTCAGCTCGTTTAACGTCAACAATTTCTTTTCCGCTTAACTCACTCAATTTCATCGTTTTTTACCCCCGTTTCATTGTCCTCTTTATATATGTATCAAACTTAGGAGTATTTTAGAATAAAAATTAGGCTGCCGCGGAATCTACACGACAACCTAATACGTTATATTATTTATTTTTCGGTAGTTCACCATCAGGACTTACTAAAGCCATTGAATATTGGTCAGTAAATATGGTGTTAGAAAGTGTGTCGACACTTTGTTTCGTGACATGGTCGATTTGCTCAACAATTTCATCAAGTGAGCGATGGCGTCCAAGCATTAATTCATTTTTGCCATTACGACTCATTCGACTATTCGTACTTTCTAAACTTAGCATCAAACTACCTTTTAGTTGTTCTTTGCTATTATTTAATTCCTTATCCGTTATCCCTGTTTGTTTCAGCTTTTCGAGTGTTTCTTGAATGGTTTCAAAAAGCACATCTAACTGCTTGGCACCTGTCCCGCCGTAAATGGTCACAATCCCGCTGTCCCGGTATGCCGAATGATAAGAAAAAACGGAATAAGCAAGTCCACGCTGCTCGCGAACCTCTTGGAATAATCGGCTACTCATACTACCTCCAAGGACATTATTTAATACGATCAGACTATAAATATCGTCATGACCTACATTTAATCCTTGAAAACCAATGCACAGATGCGCCTGTTCTGTTTCCTTCTTTCGAGAGATTTGATTCGAATAAAAACTAGGCACCTGTTCTGGAGTAACAACCTTTTGACCTTGATAAGAGCCAAAATGAGCTTCGACCTGTTTAATAAAGGCCTCTGAAATATTTCCAGCAATTGAAACCACAACATTTTCAGGTGTATAGGCATCAGAAACATATTGCTTTAGTGTTTCGCTGGTAAACGTGTTCAATGTTTCTTCTGTACCTAGGATTGGAAACCCAAGCGGATGACTTTCATAGACAGCTTTACTAAGTAAATCATGAACAATATCATCCGGTGTATCTTCGTACATTTTTATTTCTTCACAAACAACATTTCTCTCTTTCAATAACTCTTCCTCATCAAAGGTTGAGTTAAAAAACATATCAGCTAAAACATCTAATGCAAAAGGTGCATGTGTGTCTAACACTTTTGCATAATAACAGGTGTATTCTTTGGAAGTAAAAGCATTTACTTGCCCACCAATACTATCGAATGACTCAGCAATCTCTCTTGCAGATCTTGTTTTAGTCCCTTTGAAGAACATATGCTCTAAAAAATGGGATATCCCGTTCAACTCGGGGGTTTCATTTCTTGATCCTGTTCCGATCCAAATTCCAATCGCAACTGAACGTACAGTGGGGATATTTTCTAGTACAACTCTGACTCCATTTTGACAAGTATATTTTATAATCAAAGAAACTCCTCCAGTTCTAAACAAGCGTAAGCGGCTGGATCGAAGTGTTCGAGTGGTGCACGCTTGCGATAGACAATAAAAAACCGCTTCAACTAAATAAGTATAACTTATTATAGGTATTTTTTCCAAAATGAAGATTTTCTTTCCTCTTTTTTAAAAAACTCTTTTTTCATCTAAAGTATCAGAAACGGTACCAATTTTCAGATGTTTTTGTTCGATCTTTATGATTAATTGATCAAGTGCTTTGGCGGTTGACGCTGTAGGGTGCATGAGTATTAAAGCACCGGGATGCACCTTTGTCTCAATACGTTGGATGATCGTTTCTGGGGTGGGTTTTTGCCAATCAATTGTGTCAACGGTCCAAACAATCGTCCCAAGTCCCAATACATCGGCCATTTTCACAACTTCATTATTAAAACTTCCACTTGGAGGTCCAAACCATCTACAAACTCGGCCTGTAGTTGCCTCAATCACATCATTTGTTTTTACAAGCTGATTCTTGATTTCAACGGGTGATAGGTTTTTCATATCTGGATGTGTAAACGAATGATTGCCTATTTCGTGCCCGGATTCCGAAATCATTTTTGCTAAATCAGGATTTTCTTTCACCCATCTTCCTTCAAGAAAAAAGCTAGCAGTTACATGATGCTTTTTTAATGTGGTAAGCATATCTGGCAAATATTCATTACCCCAAGCCACATTAATAATGAAGCCAACCATTGGTTTATCTGGGTTTCCACGGTAAATTGGGGCTGGTGGAAGCTCATTCAAATGAACCTTTGGTTTAATTTGCCTATAAATCAGTTTATCTTTATTGAAGACACCCTCATTTTTCATTTTCTGATAAGAGGCTTTTAGGTCAACTTCTAGCCCATTATAGCCGGGAATTGCCTTCCAGACAGGATCTATCCGCGCATCGCTTGCTACTATTTGATATTGTTTACTATTTTTTTTAATTTCCTCATATAGTGAATTACTTGGTTTCCCAACATTAATGGATTCAGCCTTTAAATAGGTCACATATTGATCTGATATTGGATTGTAAACTATCCCGATGATTGTCAGTCCAATAATAATCAACCGTTTCACATTTTTCATATGTATAGCCCCCCCTTTTAAAACATTATGAAAAGGAGGGACAAGGTAGAACGTAGGAATTTTGAAGATTTTTAAGTAATAAAAAAGCCAGGGATTACACCCTGACTTTTTTTATGAGTGCTTGTTTAGTTTTGGGCTTGTTCTTTTTGTTCACGCTGTTCTTTTAATACTGCCTTGCGGGATAAGTTCACGCGACCTTGTTTATCAACTTCGGTTACTTTTACAAGGATTTCATCTCCAAGGGCAAGAATATCTTCGACTTTTCCAACTCGCTCTTCAGCTAGTTCAGAAATGTGAACGAGTCCATCTTTACCTGCAAAGATTTCTACAAATGCACCGAATTTTTCAATCCGTTTCACTTTTCCTAAGTACATTTGGCCGATTTCAACTTCACGTACGATATCTTCGATGATCTTTTTAGCCTTTTGGTTCATTTCATCATTAATTGAAGAAATGAAGACTGTTCCATCTTGCTCGATATCGATTTTAACGCCTGTCTCTTCAATAATTTTATTGATTTGTTTTCCGCTTGGTCCGATTACATCGCGGATTTTATCAGGATTAATGTTCATCGTCAAAATCTTTGGCGCATATTTAGAAAGCTCAGTTTTAGGCTGTGCGAGCGTGTTTAACATTGATTCTAAAATGTGCATACGCCCTTTTTTAGCCTGTTGAAGAGCTTCTTGTAAAATTTCACGGGATAAACCATCGATTTTAATATCCATTTGTAATGCTGTAACACCTTGAGAGGTACCAGCCACTTTAAAGTCCATATCACCTAAATGATCTTCCATACCTTGAATATCAGTAAGGATTGTATAATGTTCACCAGATTTTACTAGACCCATGGCAATTCCTGCTACTGGAGCTTTAATTGGTACACCAGCATCCATCATCGCCATTGTACTTGCACAAATACTAGCTTGTGAAGTAGAACCATTTGATTCTAAGACTTCTGATACAAGACGTATTGTGTAAGGGAAATCTTTTTCAGAAGGAAGGACTGGCTCAAGTGCACGCTCACCTAATGCTCCGTGACCAATTTCACGTCGACCTGGGCCACGCGATGGTCCTGTTTCACCTACACTAAAGTTAGGGAAATTATAATGATGCATAAAGCGTTTCTCTTCTTCGATACCAAGGCCATCTAGGATTTGAACATCGCCCATTGCTCCTAGAGTACAAATGCTTAGAGCTTGAGTTTGTCCACGTGTAAATAGGCCTGAACCGTGAGTACGTGGTAATACGCCAACCTCTGATGAAAGAGGACGAATCTCATCTATTTTACGACCATCAGGACGGATCTTTTCAACCGTGATTAGACGGCGAACTTCTCCTTTAACAATCTTATCTAGGATTTGTTTCACTTGTTTAAGATCGTTTGCATCGGCTTCTTCCGCTTCGTACTTAGCCATTACTTTTTCCTTAACAGCTTTTATAGCATCTTCACGTTCATGCTTTTCTTGTACTTGAATGGCAGCCACCATTTCTTCTTCACAGAACTCACGAATTTCAGCTTCAAGTTCCTTATCTAGCTCAAATAATGCTATTTCTCTTTTCGGTTTACCAATTTGAGCAACAATTTCTTCTTGGAAAGCGATTAATCGTTTAATCTCTTCATGTCCGAACATAATGGCTTCAAGCATTACTTCTTCAGGAACCTGATCAGCACGAGCCTCTACCATGTTAATTGCATATTTTGTTCCTGCAACTGTTAGGTTTATGTCACTCTTTTCAGCTTGATCCACTGTTGGATTAATAACAAATTTACCATCGATACGACCTACCACTGCACCAGCAATCGGTCCTTCAAATGGAATGTCAGAAACACATAGTGCTAAGGAAGAACCAAACATTGCTGCCATTTCAGACGAACAATCTTGATCAACACTCATGATTATACTGACGACTTGAACATCATTCCGGAAACCATCTGCAAATAATGGACGGATTGGACGGTCAATTAAGCGGCTTGCCAATATGGCTTTTTCACTTGGTCGACCTTCTCTTTTAATAAATCCTCCAGGGATTTTTCCTACCGCATATAAGCGTTCTTCATAATTTACTGTTAATGGGAAGAAATCTAAGGCTTTTGGCTCCTTAGATGCTGTTGCTGTACTTAGTACCACTGTTTCTCCATAACGGACTAATGCAGCTCCACTTGCTTGTTTCGCTAATTGACCAATTTCAACTGTTAAGGTTCGTCCTGCCCAGTCAATGGAATAGACTTTTTTTTCCTGATCCATTCTTTTTACCCCTCTCTACCCGTATCACCCTCACTCAAGGGTGATCAGGACCTATCCTTACTTTTATCAAAAACCTAAGCCAAATTCGCTAAGGTGTTCAGCTCCATTTTTCACAAAACTTAATATAGGTTTATGTTAACCGAAGCTCTTGCCTCGGAGGAATCAGAAAGCCAAAGAGTGACTCTCCGCTTTTCTTATTATTATGACCATTAATACCGTTCCTTAAAATAGCCGTAAAATTATGTAGGATTTACAGGTATTTCTATATGTACAAATATTTATGATAACCCTTAATTAATTAAATGGGAATATAATAAAAAAGCGGGAAAAATCCCGCTTCTGCTGACTATCTACGTAAACCAAGTTGGTTGATTAACACACGGTAACGTTGAACGTCTTTGTTTCTTAGGTATGTTAGTAGATTACGACGCTTACCTACCATTTTCAAAAGACCGCGACGTGAGTGGTGATCTTTCTTGTGCATACGTAAATGACCGTTCAAATTGTTAATCTGTTCTGTAAGGACAGCGATTTGAACCTCTGGAGAACCAGTATCAGATTCATGTGTTTTGAACTCATTAATAAGTTCGTTTTTGCGCTCTTGCGTGATTGCCATCCTGTTCACCTCCTATTTTATAATCCCCTGTTACTGAGCAAGCGTCGGTGATTCGACTTGCCAAGCAAAGGTTCGTCATACGTTTATTAGAATACAACTTAATTAGACAAAAAGCAAGTTAAAAATTAGAAAAGCGGAAGCGCCCGGTTAGCGCACGACAGGACTGGAGCACACCGACTGAGATAAAGGAAACACGAAGAGCGCAAGCGATTCGATGTTGACTTATCGTAGGGAGGTGGGTGAAGTCCACTAGTCGCTGGGAGCTGGAGCTAGACACTTATCCAAGTTGCTCAAAGTATATAACCGCATTTTGTTTATCTTTTTCAATTTGGTTCACAAGTTGCTCAATCCCGTCAAACTTTCTCTCTGATCGCAGGCGGCGGTGCCATTCAACCGTTACAGCCTGCCCATATATATCTTCTGAGAAATCAAAAATATTAGCTTCGATGGTCTGCTTGTTTTTATCGTCATTAAAGGTTGGCTTAAAACCGCGATTACATACCCCTTTAAACCACGTTTGTCCCACTTTTATCCGGACTGCATACACACCGGTGGGTGGAAAAAGATAATCCTCCGTCATGTCGACATTTGCCGTGGGAAACCCAATTGTACGGCCCCTTTTGTCCCCATGAACGACAACTCCAGAAGTCGAATAGAAGCCTCCTAACAACGAAGGCAAAATCTCCATGTTACCCTGCTTAATCTCTGCACGAATAAATGTTGAACTTACTTTTTCTTCACCAAGGAGATATTTTGGAACAGTCGTATATTCAAACAGATCTCTAGAATGGAATGGTAATGTTTCCATATTTCCTTTTCCCATTCTACCGTATGTAAAATCAAAACCGGCTACGATATGTTTGACGTTTAAATCGATTATATATTGATCAATAAATTCTTGAGGCAATAGATTGGCAAATTCATGGGTAAAATGAACAATAAATAGGTAATCAATACCTAAATTTGAAATTAAATTGATTTTAGCAGATAAGGGAGTGATATATTCAGCGTGCTGAATACTTTTTCCTAATACGACAGATGGATGCGGATCAAATGTCATGACTGCGCTTTTCCACCCATTACTTTCTGCAATTGATTTAGCCTTGTTTATGACTTGCTGATGACCTAAATGGACTCCATCAAAATAGCCCAGAGCCATCGCCAGTTCTGGATAATCAGCTTGTTCATATTGATGAGGATGATTAATCTTTATTACTTCCACGCTACTACTCACCTTTTCTTAACTTATACCTGTTTTCCTTTAAGCATCATTCCGCAGTACTTTTTCAGGCTTCATTAAATCGGGCTTAAGTGGATGGGCTCGGTAAAGCGCTAAGGCTAACCCCTCCGCTGTTTCAATTACAACTGATCCTGTAAAATTCTGCAAATGTGCTGGTATGGGCAAAACAGCTCCATTTTTTACTCTCTCTGCTAATTTATCATTTATTACTAGTTTCGGCAAATACGAAAGCGCTTCTTCGATTGGTCTTAACACATCCGAAAAAGTCCCATTCTCCACCATTTCTTCCACTTGGGCGAGCGTAACACATTCCTCGAGCCCGAATGATGCCGCTTGAGTTCTTGTTAGCATTGACATGTGAGCAGGAAAACCCAATTGTTCACCCATCATGACTGCCAGTGTGCGAATATAAGTTCCTTTGCTACAAGAAACCCGGAAGCGAAATTGAATCGATTCCCCAGCAAAGATTTCTCTGTCATCTAATAGTTCCAAAGAATAGATTGTCACGGTCCTCGATGGGCGTTCTACCTCGATGCCTTGTCTTGCGTACTCGTACAGCCGTTTCCCGTTTACCTTCACTGCTGAATACATCGGAGGGGTTTGGGTGATAGGACCAGTCAAAGAATGGAGCATCGCTAATATTTCTTGACGTGTAAACGATTTGTCTACCGCCTTTTCGGCGATGATCTCCCCTGTTGCATCTTCCGTGGTCGTGGCACTACCTATTGTCACTTGACCCTCATAGGCCTTTCCGGCATTGGTGATATACTCCGCGACTTTTGTTGCTCTGCCAATGCAAATTGGCAAAACACCATCTACCTCTGGATCAAGGGTACCTGTATGTCCAATCCTTTTGATTCTAAGGATTTTGCGAAGTTTAAAGACACAATCATGTGATGTCATTCCTTTTGGTTTAAAAAGCGGTAAAATCCCTTCCACTTCTTCCACCTCCATTTAAAATTTCGTTAAAAAAGGGCTGACTCGAATCGAAGTCAGCCTCTTTCTATTTTTTATTGGAGAGCAAGGAATTATGTTATTCCCCGTCGGTTTGTTTTGTTTTATCATCTTCATGAATTTCGTGTAATAGAGTTTCAATTCGATTACCGTAATCAATCGATTCATCAAATTCAAAAATGATTTCTGGAGTTTTGCGAAGACGAATACGCTGACCAATTTCGGTCCGAATAAATCCTTTTGCTTTTGCAAGGCCTTTTAACGTATTCTCTCTTTGCTTTTCATCTCCTAAAACGGAAATAAACACTTTTGCTTGCTGAAGATCACCAGATACCTCGACATCTGTTACGGTTACAAAACCGATTCTTGGGTCTTTTATTTTCCGACTAATAATTTCGCCAAGTTCTTTTTTCATTTGTTCTCCAACGCGATTTGCTCTAAGGCTCATTAAATTACACCCTCTTTACTAAAGCCACTCAATGTCGGTAATTGTTCGTTCAATTTCTGGAAACGAATCAATTAGCTTTAATGCATTTTGCAGTTCTCTGTCTACTGCCATTTTTGCAGATGCCACGGCAACAATCGCAAATTTCGTTCGTTGCCAAGCATCTTGAAAATCCACTTCAGCAACAGATACATTGTATCGCTGTTTTAGTCTTGTAAGAATTTTTTGTAACACAGCCCGTTTTTCCTTTAATGAATGACCATCATACAGGATACATTCACAGGTGGCGAGGCCAACTATCATTAACGTTCCACTTCTTCCATAATATATGCTTCAATAATGTCTTCTTCTTTAACATCATTGAAGTTTTTAATGGTAATTCCACATTCGTAACCTTGATTTACTTCTTTTACATCGTCTTTAAATCGTTTTAAATCATCAATTTGTCCTTCAAAAACAACAACACCGTTCCGAATAATGCGGATACCACTGTCTCTGGTAATTTTACCATCCGTAACATATGAACCGGCGATGGTACCAATTTTCGAAACTTTAAAGGTTTGACGAACTTCAGCTTGACCAATAATTTTTTCTTTGTATTCTGGGTCAAGCATACCCTTCATCGCTGCTTCGATTTCTTCGATTACTTTATAGATAATTCTGTGAGTACGAACATCAACATTTTCAGCGTCAGCAGCACGTTTTGCATTTACATCTGGACGAACGTTAAACCCGATCACGATTGCATTTGAAGCCGCAGCAAGGGCAATATCTGATTCATTAATGGCACCAGCTGCTGAGTGAATAATTTTAATATTTACACCCTCAACATCAATTTTTTTCAAAGAGGCACCTAATGCTTCAGCTGAACCTTGAACGTCCGCCTTAATGACCACGTTCAATTCCTTCATTTCACCTTGTTTCATTTGTTCAAACAAGTTTTCAAGACTTACGCGGGATTTTTCACCACGAGAAGCTTGTAATGCAAGGGAAGCTCGAGATTCACCAATTTGGCGTGCAGTCTTTTCTTCCTCAAAAACAACAAAACGATCTCCGGCTTGTGGTACATCACTTAACCCAGTAATTTCAACTGGTGTTGATGGACCAGCTTCCTTAACTCGGCGACCAAGGTCATTGACCATAGCACGAACTCGTCCAAATGTGTTTCCAACAACGATTGGATCTCCAATTCTTAAAGTTCCATTTTGAACTAAAAGAGTTGCGACAGATCCACGGCCCTTGTCTAATCGAGCTTCAATAACAGTTCCGATTGCTTTACGGTTTGGATTTGCTTTGTACTCTTCTACTTCACCTACTAATAAAATCATTTCAAGTAGGTTATCAATTCCTTCGCCATTTTTAGCAGAAAGCTGAACAAAAATGGTCTCTCCGCCCCAAGCTTCAGATACAAGACCGTGTTCGGTTAATTCTTGCATTACTTTTTCAGGATTTGCACCTGGTTTATCCATTTTGTTAACTGCTACAATAATTGGAACTTCAGCCGCTTTAGCATGGTTGATTGCTTCAACTGTTTGTGGCATAACCCCATCATCAGCAGCGACAACGAGAATGGTTATATCAGTAATTTTTGCACCACGAGCACGCATTGTTGTGAAGGCAGCATGTCCAGGAGTATCAAGGAAAGTGATTTTTTTGCCGTTCTCCACTACTTGATATGCTCCGATATGCTGTGTGATACCCCCTGCTTCGCCTTCTGTAACCTTGGTGTGGCGAATAGAGTCTAACAAAGTCGTTTTACCGTGGTCAACGTGACCCATGATTGTAACAACTGATGGTCTCTCCACTAAGTCACTAGCTTCATCCTCGGTGAAATATACCTCTAAATCAGTTGTATCGATTCTAATTTCTTCTTCAACCTCAACACCATACTCACCAGCTATTAACTCAATCGAATCTTTATCGAGGTCAGAGTTAATCGTAGTCATTATTCCTAACATAAAGAGCTTTTTGATGATTTCAGAGGGCTCGCGATGGAGTTTTTTTCCAAGTTCTGCGACAGTTAAAGACTCATAAAAGGTAATCTTTGCTGGAAGCTCTTTTTCCTTTTTCGGTTGTGGAGGAGCTTGGAAGGATTGTTGTCTACCCTTATTTTGAAAATTTGATTTCCCTTTATTTGACTTGTTTTTCGCTTGGAAACCTTGTGTTTTTGCATCGCGAATTTTCGGTGCGGTAACAACCTTCACCTTTGCTGGCGTAGAGGTTTTATCGTCATCTTCAAAAGCGCTAGCCTTTGATTTTGAAACAACCTGAGGTGTTGGTTTAGCAGTCTGTTGACCAGTTGCTTGTTGTTTGCTAGCTGGTTGTTTCCCTTGTTGTGGTGATTGTTGTTCTTTCTCAGTCTTTTGCGGTTGGCTCGGTTTATTGGTATTATAAATCGTCTCTAGTTTAATAATAGTATCATCCTCTATTGTTGCCATATGGTTTGTTACCTCAATATTCATGTCTTTTAGTTTAGCGATTACGTCCTTGCTGGACACGTTATGCTTTTTTGCATATTCATAAACGCGAATTTTACTCATTCTTTCACCCCCGCTAAAATTAATCGAGCAACGTCAGCAGTTTTTTTGCAAATCCATCGTCTAAAATAGCTACCACTACGCGGGCCTCTTTACCTATCGCCGACCCCAGCAATTCCCGGTTATCAACTATTTTCAAGGGTACGTGATAGTATTTACATTTATCGGTGATTTTCTTGGTTGTATTAGCGGATGAATCCGCCGATAACAAGACGAGTTTTGCTTTACCACTCCGAATTTCTCTTACGGATAACTCTTCACCCGAAATAATTTTCCGTGCTCGATTTGCTAAGCCAAGTAATGACATCCATGGAGCTCTGTTCATTAGGATAGTCGTTTCTCCTTCTCAATGAGTTCTAACAACTCATCATATAAAGATTCATCTATTGAAACTTGTAAATGATTCGCTAAAGTATTCTTTTTCTTGGCTAAAAGGACCACTTCTTTGTCTTTAGAAAGATACGCACCACGCCCAGATTTTTTACCGGATGGGTCAATGGAAACTACTCCTTCTTTAGAGCGAACGATGCGAACGAGATCTTTTTTCGGTTTCATCTCACCGGTTGCAATGCATTTTCGCATCGGAACTTTTTTAGGTTTGTTCACGATCATTCACCTCGTTTTTATTCTAAATCATCTTCAAAATCAAAATCAGAATCGTCATCCTCAACAAAAGTTAAGAGAGCTTCTTCTCGTGGAAAAATCCCCTTTTCTCTTGCTTCTGTTTCTGATTTTATGTCAATCTTCCAGCCAGTTAATTTTGCGGCAAGTCTAGCATTTTGTCCTCTCTTACCAATAGCTAAAGATAGTTGGTAATCTGGAACTACGACGGTTGTCGCTTTAGCTGCTTCATTAACCATAACATCAAGAACCTTTGAAGGACTAAGTGCATTTGCAACAAAAACAACAGGATCATTTGACCATTTTACAATGTCAATTTTTTCCCCTTTTAATTCGTTTACAATTGCTTGAACTCGAGTTCCCTTTTGTCCAACACAAGAACCGACAGGATCGACCTCTTCATTATCTGAGTGAACGGAAATTTTGGAACGATCTCCCGCTTCACGCGCAACAGATTTGATCTCAACCGTACCATCATAAATTTCTGGTACTTCAATTTCAAATAGTCTTTTTAATAAACCAGGATGAGTGCGGGATACAAAAATCTGTGGTCCCTTAGTTGTTTTTTCAACTTTGGTAATAAAGACTTTGATTCGATCATGTGGTTTATAGCGTTCGTTCGGCATTTGTTCGTTGGCAGGTAAAATAGCTTCAATTTTACCAAGACTGACATAAATAAATTTAGAATCTAGGCGCTGGACAATACCAGTCATGATATCTTCCTCGCGGTCAATAAACTCCGCATAAATAATGCCTCTTTCAGCTTCACGAACACGCTGTGTAACGACCTGTTTTGCTGTTTGGGCAGCAATACGTCCAAAATCCTTCGGTGTTACTTCGAGTTCCACAACATCTTCTACTTGGTAGTTAGGATTAATCTTTCTTGCATCATCTACCGAGATTTCTAATCGTGGATCAAATACTTGTTCAACCACTTCTTTTCTAGCAAATACTCGCATCGAGCCCTTATCGAGATTTAAATCGATCCGTACATTTTGTGCTTGATTAAAGTTGCGGCGATAAGCAGATACAAGGGCTGCCTCGATTGCATCAATCAGAACATCCCGAGAAATGCCTTTCTCTTTCTCAAGCAACATAAGAGCATCTAATAATTCACTGCTCATTTGAGCGTATCCCCCTTTAATCTAAAAAAAAGATCTTATATTTTTATGTCCTTAGACCTTTATAAGGCAAAATTCATCCATTTTTGCCTACTATTAATCGCATTGCTTTTATGAGAATGTAATAGCCAAACGAGCATTTGCTATTTTTTCATACGGAATCACAATACTTTTCTTTCTTGTTTTAATCTTCATTTCTACCATAACAGTTTCACCGTCAAATTGGGTCAAAATCCCTTCAAAGGACTTTTCACCATCAATGGGTTCATACGTTTTAATAAATACGTTTTTGCCGATCGCCTTTTCAAAATCTTTATCTTTTTTAAGGGGGCGTTCAGCACCAGGAGACGATACTTCCAAGAAATAATTATGTGGAATTGGATCAACTTCATCGAGCTTTTCGCTTAATTTTTCACTGACAATCCCGCAATCTTCTATATCTACTCCGGCTTCTTTATCAATATAAACCCGAAGAAAATAGTCTCTACCTTCTTTTACGAACTCAATATCCACCAATTCTAATCCACTTTCATCTAATATTGGTGTCACCATGCTTTCTACTACTTCGGTCACTTTGCTCATATGATCCCTCCTTATCCATGGTTCCTTTTCCCTTATAAAAATACGAAATTTCAAGATATTTCCACAAAAAAACATGTAAACAAGACGAAAGAGCGGGTTGCCCCACTCTTGTTTGCGAGAGTATATCTTAAGTATTTCCAATAAAACTATACCATATCCAAATATTTTATGCAAATGGAAAGATTGCTAAATCAGCATTTGTCAAGTTATTTCAACTGATTACTCAGCACAACTTCTAAAATAACGACAATTGGTTTTGATCAGGTAAGTCCTCAAGACATCCATGATTTTCAAGAAATTCGATAATTGTTTTTGAAACTTTACCGCGTTGTTGTAAATCTTCTTTTGATAGGAACTCTCCTTCACCGCGTGCTTTTACAATGTTAAACGCTGCATTTGTGCCAAGTCCCGGAATGGCATTGAATGGTGGAATCAACACATTTCCATCAATAATAAAGTCACTGGCGCTTGAACGATATAAATCAACCTTTCCAAATGAAAAGCCTCTCTCACACATTTCAAGGGCGAGCTCCATCACCGTTAGGAGATTTTTCTCTTTCGTTGAAGCCTCTAGTCCTTTACTATTAATTTCTTCAATCTTAGCTCGAATCGATTGCGAGCCTCGAACCATTGCGTCAACATCAAAATCCTCGGCACGAACCGTGAAATACGCTGCATAATACAAAAGCGGATGGTGGACCTTGAAGAAAGCAATCCGAACTGCCATTAACACATAGGCAGCAGCATGCGCTTTTGGGAACATATATTTTATTTTTTTACAGGAATCTATATACCATTCAGGTACTTTGTTTTTTCGCATTTCTTCTTCCATTTCGTCCGATAGGCCTTTACCTTTACGAACGGACTCCATGATTTTAAAGGCAAATGAGGGTTCTAAGCCTTGATAGATTAAATAAACCATTATATCATCCCGACAGCCGATTACTTCGCTTAAGTTACAAGTTCCATCCTGGATTAGTAATTGAGCATTGCCGAGCCAAACATCGGTTCCATGGGACAAACCAGAAATTTGAACTAACTCCGAAAATGTAGTTGGTTTTGTTTCTTCTAACATCTGCCGGACAAATCGGGTTCCAAATTCCGGGATTCCAAGTGTTCCAGTTTTACACATAATTTGTTCCTCAGTTACTCCCAGCGATTCCGTCCCACTAAAAATCTTCATGACTTCTGGGTCATCGGTAGGAATCGTCTTCGGATCCATTCCACTTAAATCTTGTAACATCCGAATAACGGTTGGATCGTCGTGACCCAGGATATCTAACTTCAGGACGTTATCATGAATGGAATGGAAATCAAAGTGCGTTGTTTTCCATTCTGACGAACTATCATCCGCGGGATATTGTATCGGTGTGAAATCATATATATCCATATAATCTGGAACAACGATGATTCCGCCTGGATGCTGACCGGTTGTCCTTTTGACACCTGTGCAACCCGAGACAAGGCGGTCAACTTCAGCACCCCGTAGTTGTAGGTTGTTGTCATTTTGATAGCCTCTTACATATCCATAGGCTGTCTTTTCAGCCACCGTACCAATTGTACCGGCTTTGAATACATTGTCCTCACCAAACAACACTTTTGTATAGTTATGGGCACGACCTTGATAGTCTCCAGAGAAATTCAAATCGATATCGGGAACTTTATCTCCTTTAAAGCCAAGAAAGGTTTCAAACGGAATATCGTGACCATCCTTTTTATATTTCGCCCCACATTCAGGACAATCTTTATCAGGTAGGTCAAATCCGGAACCAACAGAACCATCATTAAAAAACTCAGAAGTTTTACATGCCGGACAAATATAGTGTGGCGGGAGAGGATTAACCTCTGTAATCTCCGTCATGGTTGCCACAAGCGATGAGCCGACTGAACCACGGGATCCAACCAGATAGCCGTCATCAAGTGATTTTTTTACAAGCTTGTGGGCAATCAGATAAATAACAGCGAACCCATGTCCAATAATACTTTTTAATTCTTTTTCCAGCCGTGCTTCAACAATTTCCGGTAGCACATCACCATAGATCCTTTTTGCCATTCCATAACTCATCTCACGCATCTCTTCTTCGGCGCCTTCGATTTTTGGCGTGTAAAGATCATCCTTAATCGGTTTGATCACGTCAATCATGTCAGCAACCTTGTTCGTATTCGTCACGACGATTTCTTTTGCCTTTTCCTTCCCTAAAAATGCGAAGGAAGCTAGCATTTCATTTGTTGTCCGAAAATGAACATCGGGGAGCTCGTGACGATTTAGCGGATTTGCGCCTCCCTGTGAATTAATCAGGATTTTTCGGTAAATTTTATCATTTTCATTCAAATAATGAACATTCCCTGTCGCCACAACCGGGATGTTCAAGTCACTCCCTAGTTTGGCGATATTGGAAATAATGTCTTCCAACGACTTTTCATCTCTCACCAGTTCCATTTCCAAAAGGTGTGCATACACTTCCTTTGGTTGAACTTCAAGATAGTCATAAAAACGGGCCAACTCGCTCGCCACTTCAAATCCTTTTTGCATCATTCCCTCAAAAACTTCCCCTTTATCGCAGGCTGACCCGACTAAGATCCCTTCACGATACTTTTGAAGCTGAGATCTAGGAATTCGTGGAACTCTGTAAAAATAGTGAATCTGTGAAATCGAAACAAGCTTAAACAAATTCTTTAGCCCAATTTCATTCTGGACGAGGAGCGAACAATGATATGGACGGGCACGTTGAAAAGCATTACCTTGTCCCATATGATCGTTAAACTGGTCGTGATATTCAATCCCTTTCTCCGTTGCATCCTTAAGCATTTTAAGCAGTAAGTACCCTGTTGCTTCAGCGTCATAAATTGCTCTGTGATGCTGAGTAAGTTCGACTTCAAGCTTTTTCGCTAATGTGTTTAAGCGATGATTCTTCATTCCAGGAAATAAGAACCGTGCTAGCTCAAGTGTATCGATGACTGGATTTGTTGCTTTGCCAAGTCCAATATTTTTGTAGCCCACATTTAAGAATCCCATATCAAATGTCGCATTATGAGCAACTAAGATCCCATCCTCAGCCCAGTCATAAAACCTTTTGATGACTTCTGCCTCTTCAGGTGCAGATTCTACAAGGTCATCGGTGATTCCAGTCAGATTGATTGTCGTTGCCGAGAGTTTATGATGTGGATTTATGAATGATTCAAAGCGATCTATTACCTCACCGCCTCGAATTTTGACAGCGGCTAACTCGATGATTGTATCGTAAACTGAAGATAGGCCAGTTGTTTCCACGTCAAACACAACAAAGGTATCATCAGCCAGCAAACGATGAGCATCATTATAGGCAATAGGTACTCCATCATCAACGAGATTTACCTCGACACCAAATAATATTTTAATATCATTTTTCTTACCAGCACCGAATGCTTCTGGAAAGGATTGAACCACGGCGTGATCGGTAACAGCAATCGCCTTGTGGCCCCATCTTTTTGCTTGAGCAATCAAGGCCCCAACCGGCGTGACCGCATCCATCTGGCTCATCGGCGTGTGAAGGTGAAGTTCAACTCTTTTTTCATCTTCAGGGGCTGTGTCTTTCCGCTCGACTGGCTTTACTTCGTTTAGATCATTACCAATCATGACCAAATCCCGGACAAATGTATCGTTTTGGACACTTCCTCGAACCTTAAGCCACATGCCCTTTTTAACGTGCTGGAATAAAGCAGCATCCTCTTTATCTCTTGAAAACATTTTTACCATAATCGAACTTGTGTAATCGGTGATTTTAAAGGTTAACAAAGTCCGACCACTCCGCAATTCCTTCGTTTCGGCATCGAAAACATACCCTTGGACTGCTACACGGCGTTCCTCTTCATTAATTTCTTCTATTCTACGAAATTCGGAATTATCCTTAATCGTTAAGCCAACTGTCAGCGGACCTTGAGGTGCACCTTCTCCACCTTTTTCCTTATCAGCATCCTTCTTCTGCATTTCAACAAGTGCAAGGAATGCCTTTTCTTGGTCTTCCTTTTCTTTCGCCTTGATAAAGTTTTCTACTTCTTTTGTATCGTGTGATACTTCTATATCCATGGCCAAAAGCGGAAAACCAAAGGATTGATAAATATCAGAAATGACGGTGGCGTGTTTTTTCTTGATACTTTGACCTTCTGGTTCATTGCGAGCGGTAATGATGATTTTATTTCCATTTATTTTCGGAACTTGCTCATGAAGAAGCTTTTGTGTCGGAGGGGACATCCCGTCAATTTCTTGAAGACATAAATTCCAATAATCCTGCGCTGTCTCAGCTTGAAATTGGTGGTCCCGAACTTGTAGTGAAAAGGTAGAAGTCTTCGCAATATATGAAAATGTCCTTTGCAATCTTGCAGCCAATAGACTAAAGATATTTGCAGGTAGTATTTTTTCAATTAAAAAGTGAAAATGATATTTAGTTAATTCCTTATCGACAACTACTTTTTGCAATTGGGCATGTTCAAAATGCTGTACGATTGCATCTTCAGTCATTTGTAGCTGTTGGAGCAAGACTAGGAATTGCTCTTTTTTGCCTTTATCATCGCTCAAAAGTTCTCACTCCCATTTATTAAAAATTTATCTCTTTATAAAATTAGATTTTTTTACTATTAAACTGGCTTTGCTAAACTAGAATGTTGTTGATTTCCGTTCCAGGCGCTTCGCTTTCCGCGGGGCGGGCGGTGAGCCTCCTCGGCGCTTATGCGCCTGTGGGGTCTCACCTGTCCCGCTGCTCCCGCAGGAGTCTCGCGCCTTCCACTCCAATCAACATTTGAGCAACATCAGCAATCAGCTTTAACACAGCCTCACTTTTAAATATAAAATAGAACAAAGGATATTATAACATATCGCTAACTTGATTATCAGATAAAAATCGATAAACAACCTTGTCGTGAAGTGGGGGAGATTGATAAAAAATTGCTTTCGCGGATTGGCCTGCTTTTTTCGCGGATTGGCGGCTTATTTTCGCGGATTGAATCCATATTTTCGCGGATAAACGGCCGATATTAGCGGATTGGCCTGGAAAACTTAAATAAAGAAAGGCTGACGAGGGTTTCTCGTCAGCCGTTTATTTATAATGATAACAAAAGTTGTGTTAATCGCTCGACTAGCTCATCTTTTTGCACTTCTAGTACTTCTCCGGTTTTGCGAATTTTCACTTCGACAATCCCTTCAGTTGCTTTTTTACCAATTGTTACACGAATTGGTAATCCAATTAAATCAGAATCAGCAAATTTTACACCTGGACGCTCAATTCGATCATCAAGTAACACATCAAAGCGGTTTTGTTTTAGTGTCTGATAAAGTTCCTCTGCCAATGACGACTGATTTTCATCCTTCATATTAACAGGAATAAGATGAATATCGAATGGAGCGATTTTAACTGGCCAAACCAAACCTTTTTCATCATTAAATTGCTCGGCTACGGCTGCCATGGTTCTGGATACACCAATTCCGTAACATCCCATAATCATAGGTTTCGCTTTTCCAAATTCATCTAAATAAGTGGCATTCATCGCTTCACTATAGCGTGTGCCAAGCTTAAAGACATGGCCAACTTCAATTCCTTTTGCAAATAAAATCTTTCCATTCCCATCTGGAGAAAGATCCCCTTCTTGGATAAAACGAAGATCGACATATTTACTAACAGTAAAATCACGGCCTGCATTAACATTTGTATAATGGTAATGTTCTTCATTAGCTCCCGTCACACCATTAACGACGAATTCAATAGCGTGATCAGCAATGATTTCAACACTTTCTACACCGATTGGTCCTAATGACCCGACAGGGCAACCAAGAATGGCTGCAGTTTCTTCCGCATCGGCTAGTTCAACGGAGCTTGCTTCAAACATATTTTTAAGCTTGATATCATTTACTTCATGATCACCACGAACGAGCACTAATACATTCCGATCATCAATTTTAAACATTAATGATTTTATGCACTTTGACGCATCCACTTTTAAATAATCTGAAACTTCTTCAATTGAGCGTTGGTTTTCAGTTCTGACCTTCTCAAGTCCTAATAATGCATCGTTTGACTTTTCATAATTCGAAATAACTGGAGCCATTTCGATGTTAGCAGCATAATCGGACGTATCTGAATAGGCAATTGTATCTTCACCCACATCTGAAAGTGCCATAAATTCATGTGTGTCCTTCCCACCCATTGCACCTGAGTCAGCAATAACAGCTCGGAAGTCTAAGCCACACCTGGCAAAGATATTAGAATAAGCTGCAAATAATTTATCATACACATCATCTAAACTTTCCTTGGATGAATGGAATGAGTATGCATCCTTCATGATAAACTCTCTTCCTCGTAATAATCCAAATCGAGGTCGTTTTTCGTCACGAAACTTAGATTGGATTTGATAAAGGGTAAGTGGTAATCTTTTGTAGGATTTTACTTCATCACGTACCAAGCTCGTGATCACTTCTTCATGTGTAGCTCCAAGCGCAAATTCTCGAGCGTGTCGGTCCTTCATGCGCATCAACTCTGGTCCGTAAGTATACCAGCGACCAGACTCCTGCCATAATTCAGCTTGTTGCAATGCGGGCATAAGTAATTCCACCGCACCAGCATTGTCCATTTCTTCACGAACAATAGCTTCAACTTTTTGTAGGACTTTTTTTGCCAATGGTAAGTAACTATAAATCCCACTAGCATTTTGCCGCATAAAGCCGGCACGTAATAATAATTGATGGCTCTTAATTTCCGCGTCAGCAGGAACTTCGCGGAGTGTAGGAATAAACGTCATACTCTGTTTCATCTATTAGCACCTCTTATTTTATAAGAAAAATCTTTGTATATCATTCCAAGTAACGACTAGCATCAATAGCATAAGCAATGCGAAACCGATGAAGTGTACCATTCCTTCTTTTTGGCGATCAATTGGTTTTCCACGCAACGCTTCAATCGCAAAAAACAATAATCTTCCTCCATCAAGTGCAGGAATTGGTAACAAATTCATGATTCCAAGATTGATACTTAAAATACCAGCCCATTTCATTAAGTAGTAAATCCCCGATTTAGCAACCATATCTGTCGATTGGTATATACCTACTGGTCCAGAAAGGGCATCGATTGAAAATTGACCGGTAACCAATTTACCTAACATTCCAAAAATATCCTTTGTCCAATTATAGGTTTCATGAAATCCATACGTTACAGCTTTTAAGGGTGATTTTTCTACAGGACTATATACACCAATTATTCCAATGTTTTCCCCTTCGACTTTCTTTTGTTCAGGAGTAACAGGGATTTCCAATGTTTTCCCATTCCGTTCAATCGCAAACTCTAATTCATTATTAGGATTTTTACGGATCATTTCCACTACATCTGTCCAGCTTGAAATTTCAGAGCCTTGAATGCTTTGGACGATATCCCCTTCTTTTAGACCTGCTTTAAGTGCAGCTCCGTCAGGCGTTAGTTTACCGAGCATTGGATCTAATGAAGGTACACCTTGTAACAAGGCAATAATCACAAACACCACAAAGGCTAAGATAAAATTCATCATAGGTCCGGCAAATATAGCCATTGTTCGCTGGCCCAAGGTTTTCGAGGAAAACTGACGGTCATATGGAGCAATTTGTGTTTCAGTTCCATCTTCGACCATAACTGCATCCCGATTAATCGAGAAGGTTTGGAGTGTTTCTTCATCTCCATCGGCATACCCTTTTATGAATAAATCCCGTTCAATATCCGCAGATTCTACTTCAACAATTCGCGCCTCGGGAAACTTATCCTTATTATTTAGAATTATTTTCGTGATTTTTTCATCTTGATCAAGTAAAAGACCGATTCGATGCCCAGGCTTGATTTCAACCATTTCGGGATCCTCACCAGCCATACGAACAAATCCACCAATTGGAAGCAAGCGAATCGTATAGGTGGTTTCCCCTTTTTTATGGGAAAAAACTTTTGGACCGAAGCCAATTGCAAACTCTCTACAAAGGATCCCAGCTCGTTTGGCGAAAATGAAGTGTCCTAATTCATGAAAGAATACGAGGGCGCCGAATATCACAATAAAGGCTATAACTGTAGTCAAACTTAAAAACCACCTTTTTTATAGAAGTGTTTTTATATAGTGTCTCGTTTCTTTATCAATTTCTTGAATGGTTTCAAGACTTGGATTTTTAATACTTTGATGAGCGGTAAGTGCTTTTTCAATTAAATCCTCTATTTGTAAAAACTTAATTTTCCCATCTAAAAATGCTGAAACTGCTGCTTCATTTGCTGCATTCATTACTGTCGGCATTGTGCCTCCAATTTTCCCAGCTTCATAGGCAAATTGTAAACAACGGAATCGTTCAAAGTCCATTTCAGTAAAATGCAATTGACCCACTTGGGCTAAATTTAGCCGCTTTGCGCTTGGAAATGGTAGTCTATCAGGATAGGTTAACGCAAATTGAATCGGAACTCTCATATCAGGGGAACCCAACTGAGCAATAATACTACTATCATGAAACTCAACCATGGAATGAATAATACTTTCTTTATGAAGCAATACACCAATCTTTTCGTAAGGGACTGAAAACAGCCAATGTGCTTCAATTACCTCGAGCCCCTTATTCATCATAGTAGCTGAATCAATTGTTATTTTTGCCCCCATTGACCAATTCGGATGTGCTAAAGCTTCATCTAGTGTTACGGTTTCTAAATCTTCCCGAGTTCGATCCCTAAAGCTTCCGCCTGATGCAGTTAAAATTAACCGTTCAATATTTTTCGCCTTTTCGCCTTGAAGTGCTTGAAATATAGCAGAATGTTCACTATCGACGGGTAACAATTCAACGCCATTTTTCTTCACTGCGTCCATAACTAGATGCCCTGCTGTTACAAGTGTTTCCTTATTAGCAATCGCAATTGTTTTTTTCGCTGCAATTGCTTGGAGGGTTGGGAATAGACCAACACTTCCTAATACAGCATTCACTAAAATATTTGCCTGATCAAAGACAGCCACTTCAGTTAAGCCTTCTTCACCATATGTAAAGGTTGTATCAGGAAACTCCACTTTTAATGTTTCGCATGTTGATTTTTCTAGGACAGAAACTAGCTTAGGACTAAATTGAGAGATGATGGTCCTGGCGAGATTGATATTCCGACCGACAGACATGGCAACCAAAGTAAATTCATTTGGATGTTCTTTAATAACATCAAGTGTTTGTGTTCCAATTGAACCGGTAGCACCTAACAAACTAATATACTTCACTATATTCCAACTCCTAAAAACTACAAAAAATGTCCATTGTCCTTTATAACAAATGGAAAAAATGCATTAATGGTAAGACAAAAAGTAAGCTGTCAAAACGATCTAAGATTCCACCATGCCCTGGCAGGATATTCCCAGAATCCTTCACATTATAATGGCGTTTGATTGCCGATTCGACCAGGTCACCAATTTGCCCAAAAATAGATAGCAGAGTGGTGATCCATAACAATTGCATTAAAGTAGCATCAATGTCTGATAGATATACAAACAAGACAGCTACAACAAGTGCACATAAAATGCCGCCAATGAAACCTTCCACCGTTTTATTAGGACTAATTTCTGGCCAAAGCTTATTTTTCCCAAAGGCTCTACCAATAAAATAAGCACCAGAATCAGTTGCCCAAATGATAAATAAAGAATAAAAGATATAGATTAAGTCAGCTTCCCTTGTTTCAATTAAATAATAAAAACCAGTTCCAACATAGATGATGGCTAATGTCGAAAATCCAACATCCTCAAATGTAAAACGGTTTTTGGACGCCACTGTATAGGTCAAGAATAATAAAATGGCAAGTAATCCAA
The DNA here is from genome assembly GCF_000242895.2 of Bacillus sp. 1NLA3E. Lineage (NCBI taxonomy): Bacteria > Bacillati > Bacillota > Bacilli > Caryophanales > Bacillaceae > Bacillus > Bacillus sp. 1NLA3E. The sequence goes on along the minus strand of NC_021171.1, from coordinate 1,434,476 downwards.
GCTCTGATTTTGTATAATTTATGTTATCTAGGACGCCCTCATATTGCGTTGGTATCAAAAAAATCCACAACAGTATAAGTGAAATCATTCCTGGAATAGAAAACAGGCTAAGCTTACGCATTTTTAATAACTCAAACAGTGCAATAGATGCAAGGAGGTATGCTAAAAAAATGAAAAGACTTCCTCCAAAAATAACAATCGGTAAAAAAATGGCTGCTGCAATAATCGCTGTTACGATTCGTTGCTTCATTCAGTACTTCAACACCTTTTCATGATGAGAGTGTTTTACACTCCTCCAAATCTTCTTTGACGATTCTGATAGGCTTCGATGGCCTCCATAAAATGTTGTTCTTCAAAATCAGGCCAAAGGACTTCCGTAAACCAAAACTCTGAATAGGCTAGCTGCCAAAGCATAAAATTGCTCAATCGAATTTCTCCGCTTGTTCGAATTAACAAATCAGGGTCTTTTATATTTGCTGACATGAGGTACGATGAAAATGTTTCTTCTGTCAATTCATTTTCATCTAGTATACCATTTTTGCAATCATTTAAGACCTTCTTCACAGCATCAACAATTTCCGCCCTACTCCCGTAATTCAAAGCAAAATTTAAGATTAGTCCTGTATTGTCCTTTGTTTCATCCATCGCTTTTTGAATTGCCCTTAATGTATGACTAGGCAATTTATCCTCATAACCCATCATGGTTACTCTTACATTTTCTTTAACAAGTTCTGGTAAGAAAGTACCTAAGAATTCTTCAGGGAGTTTTAATAAATAATCCACTTCTTTTTTAGGACGTTTCCAGTTCTCCGTTGAAAATGCATATAAGGTTAGGACATCTATTCCCATTTCGCTTGCTAATTTCGTAATTTTCCGAACTACCTTCATACCCTCATGATGTCCAGCAATGCGTGGTAAGGCCCTTTTTTTCGCCCATCTTCCATTACCATCCATGATAATTGCGACATGTGAAGGAACTTGCTGCCCTTTTATTTGTACCATTCGCTCTCGGAGATTGGAAGAGTGTGGCCCGTTCTTCCATAGCTTTAATTTATTTAACATTAGATAGCTCCTCCAAAAAATAAGTTAATCTAAACCAGTGAAAAAGAATCTGAAGTCCATTCTTTCGACTGAGTTTTGTTAAAATTTCCTATTATCATTTTCACATGCTCTTATCATACCAAAAATACAGTAAGATATCTCTATAAAAGACTATGTACAAGGACCTTAATTCAGAAGGTAGAAGTAGTAAAAAAACCCCCTATTAACAGAGGGTTTTATGTGGTGGGTCTTTTGGATATTAGACTTCCATTATTTCTTTTTCTTTATCTTTTGTAATACCATCAATTTTGCTAATGTGATCATCAGTAAGCTTTTGGATATTATCATTGTAGCCCCGAAGTTCGTCCTCCGTAATATCCCCGTTCTTCTCAAGCTTTTTCAAATCTTCATTTGCATCACGACGAATATTTCGGACTGCAACTTTAGCCTCTTCTGAATCCCTTTTAATAACCTTTACAAGTTCCTTACGGCGCTCTTCGGTCAATTGAGGAATCGCCAAACGGATAATGCTTCCATCATTTGATGGATTCAGACCTAAATCTGATTTTAAAATAGCCTTTTCAATGTCACCTAAAATGGTTTTATCATAAGGTTGGATGACCAAAAGACGTGCTTCTGGAACAGAAATCCCTGCAATTTGATTGACAGGCGTTGGGGCCCCATAATATTCTACCGTAAGTTTATCAAGTAAAGATGCGTTAGCTCTACCAGCACGAATACTAGCAAGCTCACGAGTATAGGCAGAAATTGCTTTTGACATCTTATCTTTTGTATTGGCAATAACTTGTTTTGGCATGATTATTTCCCCCTTACAATGGTTCCGATGGTTTCACCCATGACGACACGTTTAATATTACCCTTCTCCATAATAGAGAAGACAACTAAAGGAATATCGTTATCCATACATAGTGAAGATGCAGTTGAATCCATCACTGCTAATCCTTCTTTTAATACATCAAGATACGATAATTCATCGTATTTTTTGGCGTTTTTATCAATGCGCGGGTCAGCTGAATAAACGCCGTCAACATTGTTTTTGGCCATTAAAATAACATCTGCTTCAATTTCAGCAGCTCTAAGTGCGGCTGTCGTATCAGTTGAGAAATATGGATTCCCTGTTCCTGCAGCAAATATGACAACACGTTTCTTTTCTAAATGACGGATAGCTCGGCGGCGAATATAAGGTTCAGCAACTTGACGCATTTCAATTGATGTTTGAACACGTGTTTCAATTCCACATTGCTCAAGGCTATCTTGAAGAGCAAGAGAATTCATCACAGTGGCTAACATTCCCATATAATCTGCTGTGGCCCGATCCATCCCCATCTCGCTGCCAATTTTACCGCGCCAAATGTTTCCGCCACCAACAACTACTGCGACTTCTACACCTAATTCAGCAATTTCTTTCACTTGGTCTGCGACGGACTTAATGACAGAAGGAAGGATTCCAAATCCTTGATCTCCTGCTAATGCTTCACCACTTAATTTTAACACAACGCGTTTATATTTAGGGCTGCTCATAAGAACCTCCAATTAGCTTTTCAGTAAAATTACTCTTAAAAATAGGGAACACTCTGTGTCCCCTATACCATTCATTTAAAGCGATCACTGCTTAAACAATTGTTTGAAAGCAATTCTCTTTAAAAATTATTTTTTGATTTGATTCATAACTTCTTCAGCAAAGTTTTCTTCACGTTTTTCAATTCCTTCGCCCACTTCATAACGAACAAACTCGCGAAGAGTTGCGCCTTTTGATTGAACAAATTGACGGACTTTTTGGTCTGGATTTTTGATGAAAGCTTGGTCAAGAACACATACGTCTTCGAAATATTTACCTAAACGACCTTCAACCATTTTTTCAACAATCTTTTCTGGCTTTCCTTCATTAAGCGCTTGTTGAGTTAAAACCTGACGCTCATGTTCTACTTCTTCAGCAGATACTTCATCACGAGAGACATATTTTGGGTTTAAAGCTGCGATATGCATAGCCACGTCTTTTGCTGCTGCTTCCTCAGTAGTTCCTTCAAGAACTGCTAATACACCAATACGTCCACCCATATGCAAGTATGCACCAAAGGAATCATTGTCTGTTTTTGTTTTAACTGCAAAACGGCGAAGGCTTAATTTTTCACCAATTTTTGCAATCGCTGCATTTACGTATTCAGCAACAGTTGCACCGTTTTCCATTGTTTGAGCTTCAGCCTCTTCAACAGTAGCTGGTTTGTTTTTAAGAAGGTGTTCACCTAATTCTTTTACAAGAACTTGGAAACCTTCATTTTTTGCTACAAAGTCAGTTTCAGAGTTTACTTCTAAAATAACTGCGTTATTACCTTCAGTAACAATTGAAGTGATACCTTCTGCTGCGATACGATCAGATTTCTTTGCTGCTTTTGCAATTCCTTTTTCACGCAAGAAATCGATTGCTTTTTCCATATCACCATCAGTTTCTTGAAGGGCCTTTTTACAATCCATCATCCCAGCGCCTGTTTTTTCACGAAGTTCTTTAACCATTTGAGCTGTAATTGCCATAATGAAAATTCCTCCTTAATATATCTATGTACTATTTTTTACAAGTTCTAATAAAGCTAAACTTAAACATGTTCTGATATTCTTTAAAAAAAGGTGATAAAGGGTGTTCCCTCTTATCACCTTTAATGTCTGCTTAGTTTATCAAATGGAATGAAGAAGTTTAAATTAAGCAGTAACCTCTTCGCCTTGTTTTGCTTCTAGAATCGCATCCGCCATTTTACCAGTTAAAAGTTTAACAGCACGGATCGCATCGTCATTTGCAGGAATTACATAATCGATTTCATCAGGATCGCAGTTTGTATCAACAATACCAACGATTGGAATGTTCAATTTATGTGCTTCAGCAACCGCAATACGCTCTTTGCGAGGGTCGATGATAAATAAAGCGTCTGGAAGACCTTTCATATCCTTAATCCCGCCTAAGAACTTTTCTAAACGCTCTTGTTGCTTTCTTAATTGAACAACTTCTTTTTTAGGAAGAACTTCAAATGTTCCATCCTCTGACATTCTTTCGATATCTTTTAAACGTGAAATACGTTTTTGGATTGTTTCGAAGTTTGTTAATGTACCACCTAACCAACGTTGGTTAACAAAGTACATACCAGAACGAGCTGCTTCATCTCTAACAGAATCTTGAGCTTGTTTTTTTGTACCAACGAAAAGGATTTTACCGCCGTTACCAGCAAGTTCCTTAACGAAATTATAAGCTTCTTCAACCTTTTTAACTGTTTTTTGTAGGTCGATGATGTAGATACCGTTACGCTCAGTGAAGATATATTTCTTCATCTTAGGGTTCCAGCGACGAGTTTGGTGTCCGAAATGTACACCAGCTTCAAGCAATTGTTTCATAGAAATGACTGACATGTTTTTTCCTCCTAAAGGTTTTGGATTTCCTCCGCTAAATTCATCTTTAACCGGAAACTGTTATGAACAGCACCAACCGATTAAATCCATTAGCGTGTGTATTAACACCATGAAATAATATAGCACATGTGGTTATGACAATCAAGTGATTCCTTGCTAATTGCTGTCATTTTATCAAAAAAATTTTATAATCCACCACTACAAAATAATTCAGCAACGTTGTGCTCGTTTCAAAAAAACAACAGAAGTTGGGTTTTCAGATTGTCGAGAAAGGGTATTTTTCTCGGCAATTTTTCATTTTGTCATAGCATTAAATGCCGATTTTTAGATTGTCTATGCTAACGGACCTGTTGATTTCCGCTTCAGGCGCTTCGCTTTCCGCGGGGCGGGCGGTGAGCCTCCTCGTCGCTAGAGCTCCTGCGGGGTCTCACCTGCCCCGCTGCTCCCGCAGGAGTCTTCGCACCTTCCGCTCCATTCAACAGGGGGGAATCAACCCAAAGAATGACAACACAACCAACCTAGCTTTTTTGATCGTGTACATTGGGATAGAAGTGGGCAGTTCTCACATTTCTTCGAATCAGACTTATATTCTCTATAACCCGAATTTCCATAGTCTTCTGCATGTCTCCCTTTCCTTTAAGTGCTTTTTCCCATGCTTTATTCTGTCTTCTTCTACTGCCTTGTTTAGTTCTTTAAAGTATTCACGAGTCTCTATTTCAACCTCTTTTTATGTAAACTTATGCTTATTTGCATTAGCATTGCCTTTAAATGAGTAGAGTCCGTAAATAAAACCCGACCACCCACCATTTATGATTCATTGCTTGAAGGACAATCTCATCAAAAATTTCCTGAAAGATATTGGTATCCTTAAAACGTGTTGACGATTCCAACTAATCGTAGAGTGATGGGGAACTGGATTTTTGAACTTCAAACCTAAAAACCAGCGGTAGGCAACGTTCATTCTTATTTCTCTTTCTAATTGGCTCTCGGAACGAATACCGTAAAGAAAACCAATAAACATCATTTTAAATAGAACAAATGGATCAGAAGGATGACCGTTATCATCACTATAAAAAGGGTGAACTTTTTCAAGAAGAAATGAAAAATTAAAATATTTATCAATCAAACGGAGGAGATGATCGTCAGGAACTAATCCATCAATAGACACAAATTCATATTCACTTTGGCTAGACTCTTTTGGCTTAAACATTGATTTCATCACTTATTTTTATTATTTAATGGTTGAGTGGAAGGTCTGTATTGGAACCGACCTGTTGATTGGAGTGGAAGGCGCGAAGACTCCTGCGGGAGCAGCGGGACAGGTGAGATCCCGCAGGAGCGTAGCGACGAGGAAGCTCACCGCTCGCCCCGCGGAAAGCGAAGCGCCTGGAACGGAAATCAACAGACCTATTGAGCAGCCTATTTATTATTAATTAAATTATAACAAGTTAACGCGGTTAATCGCTAAAGTTTTTTGGTAAAATAATAGGCTGTCGAGAGTTTCTCGACAGCCTGACAACCCAAGTGGGTTGTTTTTACATTTTAATTTATTAGTTAGATTTTAATTTTTCAAGTTCAACAAGAAATTTATCATTAAGAACTTTAATATAAGTTCCTTTCATCCCAAGTGAACGTGACTCAATTACTCCAGCACTTTCTAGTTTGCGAAGTGCATTAACAATGACTGAACGGGTAATTCCGACGCGGTCAGCAATCTTTGAAGCGACAAGTAAGCCTTCATTTCCGTTAAGTTCTTCAAAAATATGTTCAATCGCTTCAAGCTCACTGTAAGATAATGAACTAATCGCCATTTGAACAACAGCTTTACTTCTTGCTTCTCCTTCGATCTCGTCTGCTTTTTCATGAAGAATTTCCATTCCTACTACAGTTGCTCCGTACTCAGCTAAGATCAAGTCATCGTCATGAAACTGCTCTTCTAAACGGGATAAAATAAGCGTTCCTAAACGTTCACCACCACCGATGATCGGTACAATTGTTGTTAAGCCGGCATTGAATAATGATTTATTTTCAACTGGAAAGGCAGTATATTCACTTTCAACGTCAATATTTGAAGAAGTTTCTTGAATGTTAAACAAACTCTTTGTGTAATCTTCTGGGAATTGACGATCTTCTAACATTTGTTTCATACGCTCATTTTCGATTGATTGTTTGATGGCAAACCCTAACAGTTTACCTCGGCGACTTACTACGAAAACGTTCGCTTCAATTACATCACGTAATATTTCAGCCATTTCTTTGAAGTTAACAGGTTTTCCTGCAGCCTTTTGTAGCATCTTGTTGATCGTTCTTGTTTTTGTCAATAAATCCATTGTTCTTCCTCCTATGTGCTTCGAACAAACATCATATTTTATTGTGTTTTTTATCTCTATTTAAACTATTAATTAGTTCCACTAAATTTAATTCACACCTTGCTAGAGAATGAACTGACTTAAATCTTTATCTCGAGCAATAACTCCGAGCTTTTCTTCTACGTAGTTTGGTGTAATTTTCACTGTTTCTAAAGTAATTTCAGGTGCCTCGAAGGATAAATCCTCCAAGAGTTTTTCAAGAATCGTGTGCAGACGTCTTGCCCCAATATTATCGGTATTTTGATTAACCTCAAATGCCACTTCAGCTATCTTACGAATAGCATCGTCAGAAAATTCAATTTGTATACCTTCAGTATTTAATAATGCTTGATATTGTTTTATGAGAGCATTATCCGGCTCGATTAAGATTTTAACAAAATCATCAATAGTCAGTTTTGTTAACTCCACGCGAATTGGGAAACGCCCCTGTAATTCAGGAATCAAGTCAGAAGGCTTAGCCGTATGAAACGCACCCGCTGCAATAAACAAGATATAGTCAGTCTTAACCGAACCGTATTTTGTCACGACAGTTGACCCTTCCACAACTGGAAGAATATCCCTTTGGACACCTTCACGAGATACATCTGCAGAAGACCCACCAGAATTTTTGCTGGCAATTTTATCAATTTCATCGATGAAAATAATTCCGGTCTGTTCAGCACGACGTACCGCATCTAAAGTAACTTCATCCATATCGATCAGCTTTTGAGCTTCTTCGTTGATCAAAACCTTTCGGGCTTCACGGACGGTAAGCTTCCGCTTTTTACGCTTTTTAGGCATCAAGTTACTAAGTGCATCTTGCATGTTCATTCCCATTTGTTCCATGCCAGAACCTTGAAGCATATCAAACATGGACGGCTGTTGCTCTTCAACCTCAACCGTTACCACTTCGTCTTCTAATGTCCCTAATGCAAGTTTTTCTTGCACAATTTTTCGTTTTTCATAGTTCGTTGATTCTTCTGCTGATTCATTATCATTTTGATCGTTTTGTGAAGTGTTTCCCCCAAACAGCATTTCAAGGGGATTTTTGTAAGTTGATGACTTCTTGGTACTTGGAACTAACAACTCCACTAAACGCCGGTTTGCATTTTCTTCTGCTCGATCCTTCACACTGATGATTTTTTCTTCTTTCACCAATCGGACAGACGTTTCCACTAAATCTCGTACCATGGACTCAACATCTCGACCTACATAGCCCACTTCAGTGAATTTTGTTGCCTCTACTTTAATGAACGGGGCACTAACTATTTTTGCCATTCGACGAGCAATTTCAGTTTTACCCACCCCAGTAGGACCAATCATTAAAATATTTTTCGGAACGATTTCCTCACGTAGCTGTTCAGATAAAAGGCTTCGTCGATATCGATTTCTAAGGGCAACAGCAACGGCTTTTTTTGCGTCTTTTTGTCCGACGATATATTGATCAAGCCTTTCAACGATTTGACGAGGGGTTAAATTTGTTGTTTTTCCCATTGACTCAACACTCCTTTTCGTTAAAGCTCTTCAACAATAATATGGTCATTTGTAAAAACACAAATGTCAGCCGCAATTTCAAGTGCTGACTGAGCAATTTCCCGAGCAGTTAAATGATCACCAGTGTATTTTTTTAAAGCTCGTCCTGCAGCTAATGCATAATTGCCACCAGAGCCAATTGCCAAAATACCATCATCGGGCTCAATCACTTCACCAGTCCCTGAAATTAACAGTAAATCCTTTTCATTCATAACAATCAACATGGCTTCCAATTGTCTTAACATTTTATCGCTTCGCCACTTCTTCGCCAATTCTACCGCAGCTCTTTGAAGATTACCGTTATATTCTTCGAGTTTTCCCTCAAACAATTCAAATAATGTAAATGCATCTGCAACTGAACCAGCAAAACCAGCAATCACTTTTCCATTAAACAACTTTCTGACTTTTCTGGCTGTGTGTTTCATCACAACTGTATTCCCAAATGTGACTTGACCGTCGCCAGCCATCGCACACTTTCCATTATGTTGGACAGCAAAAATCGTAGTAGCATGAAATTGAGTCATGTAACAAATCCCCTTTCTTTTCGCTTAAGCCCTCGGATGATGAGACATATATGTTTTTCGTAGAAACTCTTTTGTAACATGTGTGTAAACTTGAGTCGACGAAAGGAAGGCATGACCAAGTAACTCTTGCACTGTACGCATATCGGCTCCGTTGTTTAAAAGATGAGTAGCAAAGGTATGGCGTAGCATATGTGGATGAATCTTACCGCTTAATGCTGACCTATCGATGACAGAATTTAAAATTGTTCGAACTCCCCTTGGTGTTAAAGGACCTCCTCGAAAATTCACAAACAAGAAGTCGTGATCGTCCTTTTTACTTGAGAGAATTTCTTGTCTCCCTTGTTGTATGTACAATTCTAACGCGTCATGTGCAAAGCTTCCAAAAGGTACATATCTTTGCTTTTGCCCTTTCCCGTGTACAAGAACAGTCGAAATAAACATATCTAAATCTTTTAAACTAATTTGGCACAATTCGCTGACACGAATTCCAGTAGCATAAAGAAGCTCTAGTAATGCTTTATTTCTTTGACCGAGTGGGGTTGTTAAATCACAGGCTTTAAAAAGTTGGTCAAGTTCTGTTTCGTAAAAAAAAGCAGGTAGTCGCTTTTCAATTTTGGGTATGGATACTAAAGAAAAGGGGTTATCTTTTACCATTTCTTCTCTGAGTAAGAATTTATAAAAACTGCGTAAACTAGAGACTTTACGGGCCACTGACTTTCTGGCAAGTTTTTTCTCATACAGTTTAGTTAAATAAATCCTTACATCTAAATATTGCACATGCTCAAAATGATCGATTCCTTGTTCAGACATGAACATAAGGAATTCTCTAATATCATGTTGATAATATTCAATTGTATATTGTGAAGAATTTTTTTCTATTTGTAAATATTCAATAAATAACTTTAAAGAAACGTTCACATTTGCCGTCAATTTGGCCACCTCACAAGGGCTTCTAAATATTATCATATTTAATAAGCCGTGACAAGAAACTTTACAAAACTTTCACAAAGTTCTGAATTGTTTGTATTGCTCTGTTTGCATGCTGTTCATTTCGTTCCTTTTTCCCTCTAATTTTTTCCGGAAGTTCTGGAAATAATCCGAAATTTGCATTCATTGGCTGAAAGCTTTTAGGATTGGCTGTTGTAATATATCGGGCCATGCTTCCCATCGCTGTTTCAGGAGGAAATTCTACCGTTTCTTTTCCAAGTACATATCTGGCCATGTTTACCCCAGCAATGAGACCACTTGCTGCTGATTCTACATAACCTTCAACCCCGGTCATTTGACCAGCAAAAAACAAATCACTGCGCGTTTTAAATTGATAGGTCGCATTTAATACTTTTGGTGAGTTCATGAACGTATTCCGATGCATAACACCGTAACGGACAATTTCAGCTTGTTCTAAGCCAGGTATTAATTGTAACACTTCTTTTTGCGGACCCCATTTTAAATGTGTCTGAAAGCCGACAATATTATATAAAGTACCGGCTGCATCATCTTGACGCAATTGAACGACTGCAAAAGGTCTCTTTCCAGTGCTGGGGTCTTCTAATCCTACAGGCTTCATTGGGCCAAACAGCATTGTTTTCTTACCTCGATTTGCCATGACTTCAATCGGCATACAGCCTTCAAAGAATACTTCTTTTTCAAACTCCTTTAAAGGAACAGTCTCTGCACTGATCAATGCTTCATAAAAGCGTTCAAATTCTTCCTCGGTCATCGGACAATTTAAATAGGCTGCTTCACCCTTGTCATATCTTGACTTTAAATAAACTTTATCCAGATTGATGCTATCTTTTTCAATAATCGGTGCTGCTGCATCGTAAAAATAAAGATAATCTTCTCCACTTAACTCTGTTAATTTTTTAGAGAGTAATTCACTAGTTAACGGACCTGTAGCAATGACAGTGGGACCCTCAGGAATTTCCGTTACTTCTTCGTGGATAACAGTTACGTTGGGATGTTCCTTCACTTGTTTGGTTACATATTCTGCAAATTCATGGCGGTCAACAGCCAATGCCCCTCCAGCTGGGACTGCACAGGCGTCTGCAGCTCCCATGATGATTGAGTCTAACATTCTCATTTCTTCTTTTAATACACCGACAGCATTTGTTAGCGTATTAGCGCGCAATGAATTGCTACATACCAATTCGGCAAATTTGTCTGTATGATGAGCAGGGGTTTGTTTCACTGGTCTCATTTCATATAAACGAACCTTAATACCGCGTTTTGCTATTTGCCATGCTGCTTCACTACCTGCCAATCCTGCTCCGATTACGTTTACTGACACTTCCATTCTTTTTAGCCCCCTGTTGAATATATACTCAAAGTTATTTCTATTATTTGCAAAATATTTAGATATAGACTAGTTTCCTGGATATTTTTCCACTTGGCTCTGTATAAATGTTGATTTCCATTCCAGGCGCTTCGCTTTCCGCGGGGCGGGCGGTGAGCCTCCTCGTCGCTAAAGCTCCTGCGGGGTCTCACCTGTCCCGCTGCTCCCGCAGGAGTCTCGCGCCTTCCACTCCAATCAACATTGTGCAAAAATTCACATTGAGCTTTAACACAGCCTTCCACTCTGTCCTATCTCTCTCGCATTTTACATTACGATTCAAAATAAAAATAGTTTCAAATTAAAATTTCAAAACAAAAGAGTGAGCAAGGTGCTCACCCTTTATTTTTGCTGTTCTTCTTTGTAATCACACTGGATACATTGAACTTGGACACCTTTTTTGAGTTTCTTTTCTACTAACACGCTGTCACATTTTGGACAATTACGTGGCAATGGCTTATCCCAAGAAATAAATTCGCATCCAGGATATTGATCACAGCCATAGAAAATCCGCTTTTTCTTACTTTTTCGCTCAATGACATTGCCTTCCTTACAACTAGGACACTTAACACCAATATCCTTAACAATTGGTTTCGTATTACGGCAATCTGGAAAATTACTACAAGCCATGAATTTTCCATAGCGGCCCATTTTAAAAACCATCGGGTTCTGACATAACTCGCAGTCTTCCCCAGCAGGTTCATCTTTTATTTCCACATGTTGCATTTCTAATTCAGCTTTTTCAAGACTTTTTTCAAAACCTTGATAAAAGTCGCTGATGATATTAACCCAATTTACTTTTCCGTCCTCAACATTGTCAAGGTTTTGTTCCATTATTGCGGTGAAGTCTACATTTAATACTTCTGGAAAAAATTCAAGTATTAACACATGAATGATTTCACCTAACTCAGTTGGTACAAACCGCTTATTGTCTAAGGATACATATCCTCTTTTTTGAATCGTATCCAGGGTTGGAGCGTACGTCGATGGTCGACCTATCCCAAGTTCTTCAAGTGTTTTTACTAACCTCGCCTCGGTATATCGTGGTGGTGGTTGCGTAAAATGCTGCTTTGGCTCAATGTCCTTTTTAAGCACTTTATCGTTTTCCTGAAGATTTGGAAGCATTTTTTCGCTTTCTTCCGTCTGATCATCTGTACCCTCTACATATACCTTCATAAATCCAGGGAATTTTACTTTTGATCCCGTAGCTCTAAATTTGACCTCACCATTTTTTAGGTCAACACTCATGGTGTCCATCACCGCTTGAGCCATTTGACTAGCTAAAAATCGTTCCCAAATTAGCTTATACAATCTAAGTTGATCTCGCGAAAGAAATTCTTTCAAACTGCTTGGCTCACGAAGAGTGCTAGTCGGACGAACTGCTTCATGAGCATCTTGGGCGTTTGATTGTTTCTTTTCTTTTCTTTTCTCAGTCTGAAGGTAAGCTTCACCAAACTTATTTTGAATATATTCATTCGCTTCTTTTTGGGCGACTTCAGAGATACGGGTTGAATCTGTTCTCATATAAGTGATTAATCCAACCGTACCTTCTTTACCAAGATCGATTCCTTCATAAAGTTGCTGAGCTAACATCATCGTTTTCTTTGCTCTAAAATTTAACTTCCGAGCTGCCTCTTGTTGTAAAGAGGAAGTAGTAAATGGCACTGCCGGGTTTCTTCTTCGTTCCTTTTTCGTAACGGAATCGACAGTAAATTTATTACCCTTTAGCTGTGCTAGAACATTGTTTACGTCATCTTCGGAATGAAGTTCTACTTTTTCCTTCCCGATTCCGTAAAATGATGCTTCAAACATCTCCGTTCCTAGCAAGAACTCCGCGTTAATAGACCAGTATTCTTCTGGTATAAAATCTTTAATTTCCTTCTCACGGTCGATAATTAGCCTAACAGCAACTGATTGAACACGTCCGGCACTTAGCCCTTTCTTCACTTTTTTCCATAAAAGTGGGCTAATATTATAACCAACCAATCTGTCCAAAATCCGACGTGCTTGCTGCGCATCCACCAAATTCATGTTAATCGGTCGTGGGTGTTTAAACGATTCCGTTATGGCATCCTTGGTAATTTCATTAAAAACAACTCGACAATCAGATGTTATATCTACGTTTAAGCTGTGCGCTAAATGCCACGCAATCGCCTCTCCCTCTCTATCGGGGTCAGCTGCGAGATAAATTTTCTTCGCTTTTTTTGCCGCTGTCTTCAATTCTTTTAAAACAGGACCTTTTCCACGAATCGTTATGTACTTAGGTTCAAAGTTGTCCTCTTTATATACGCCCATTTGGCTCTTCGGCAAATCACGAACATGACCCATGGATGCTTTAACTTTATATTTTTTTCCAAGATACCGTTCAATCGTTTTCGCTTTTGCTGGCGATTCAACGATTACAAGATAATCTGACATCCAGTAGTCCTCCTTAAGAGGGAATATTCTTAAATCATAGCTTAATATCATTTAAGTGATTTATTCACAGTTTGAAATAATCATTATTATTGAACAAGAAACTAAGTTTTGTCAACGATTTGCACTAAGCAATCGTTTTCATTCACTGTACTGACACATTTTCCCCTTGAAAAGTGAACGAACACCTGTTGCAAAATGTATAACAGATTGGCAATAATTTCAACCTTTTTTTACAAAAAAATTCAAAACGTCATTTTTTTATGGCTCTGTTAACTAGAATGTTGATTTCCGCTCCAGACGCTTCGCTTTCCGCGGGGCGGGCGGTGAGCCTCCTCGGCGCTTAAGCGCCTGCGGGGTCTCACCTGTCCCGCTGCTCCCGCAGGAGTCTTCGCGCCTTCCACTCCAATCAACATTGTGCACAAAATCAACATTGAGCTATACCACAGCCTTTTTTATAAAAATGTTCTGTTAAACTTGCCTGTTGATTTCCGCTCCAGGCGCTCCTATCAACTCGTGGCAAAGTCAACAATGTGCTTAAACATCGCCTATGAAAAAAAAGAGAATTCCTCGGTTATATCTGCTCCTGTTTTGACTAGCTTTGCACCTTGTTGAATCAAGTCATTAGTACCCATAGAATGAGGACTAAAAATATTTCCAGGGACTGCAAAAACTTCTCTTCCCTCGTTTACAGCATAGCTTGCAGTAATTAATGAACCGCTTTTCCTTTGCGCTTCGATGATCAATGTACCTAGACACATTCCACTAATAATCCTATTTCTTAATGGAAAATGCCATCTTTCAGGTCTAGATCCAGGTGGATACTCGGAAATAATCAACTGGTTCTCGAACATCTCTTTCGCAAGGATAAGGTTTTCCTTTGGATAAATGTGGTCAAAACCTCCTGCAATCACTCCTATTGTATTCCCACCTAGCTTCATCGCATAATCGTGACTAAGAGCATCAATGCCAGTAGCTAATCCACTAACGATAATAAATCCCTGATTAATTAGTTCAGGAAATAGAATTTGAATAGCCATTTTTCCATAAGATGTTGCATTTCGTGATCCAACTACGGCAATTTTTTTAGTATTCTTCAGAAATTGCAGATTCCCTTTGGCGAAAATAACCCATGGAGGTTGATAAATCTCCTTAAGCAGCGGTGGATATTGATCGTCAAAAATAGTGATTGGATTAATACCATTTCGTTGATAGTGGTTGAGGAGCTCGAGGGTAGCGTTTAAGGGTAGGTCTTGCAACTTAGTGGTTTGTACAGGGACTCCGACATGGCGAAGCTCTACAACTGTAAAAGAATTGAAGGATTCTAGTGTGGGGTCATTTTTAATAATGGTTTGCGTCATAGACCAACTCAATCCCTTCCAGTGATGGAGGAGGATTAGCTTCTTTTGAAAAAGATCCATTCATTAACACTCCTTATAAAAAGATTCACAAATCGTTTAGAAATAGAATTTTTTTGTTGGTAGTTCAATATATTGGAAGTATAGTAGGTGAAGGTTTAAATGAAGATAAGCCCCTCTGAATGAGGGACTTCTTTTTAGGAGATTAGTGTAGAGAAAATGGAGGTATTCCATTTTCTCCAACTAAACCTATCTTAATGAGTTTTACACAAATCGTATATACCTTTGTCCTTAATTACTTCAATTAATGTTTCACCCATTACAGATGGTGTTTCCGCAACCTTGATTCCACATTCATTCATGACACGGATTTTCTCATCAGCCGTCCCTTTACCACCAGAAATAATCGCTCCAGCATGACCCATACGCTTACCTGCAGGCGCTGTACGACCGCCAATGAAGCCGACAACTGGTTTTGTCATGTTTGCCTTAACCCATTCTGCTGCTTCTTCTTCAGCTGTTCCACCGATTTCACCAATCATAATGACAGCATATGTTTCTGGGTCTTCATTGAAGGCACTTAAAGCATCAATAAAGTTTGTCCCATTTACAGGGTCTCCGCCAATCCCAACCGCTGTTGTTTGACCGATTCCAGCCTGTGTCAATTGATGCACTGCTTCATATGTTAATGTTCCAGAGCGGGAGACGACACCAACATGTCCCTTTGTATGGATATAACCTGGCATAATTCCAATTTTGCACTCATCAGCTGTAATGACGCCTGGGCAGTTTGGGCCCACAAGTCGAGTCTTTTTACCTTCCATATAACGCTTTACCTTAACCATGTCTAAAACAGGAATATGCTCTGTTATACAAATAGCAAGGTCAAGCTCTGCTTCCACTGCTTCTAAAATTGCATCAGCAGCAAAGGCGGCTGGTACATAAATAACGGAAGCGGTTGCACCTGTAATTCGGACAGCATCTTTAACTGTATTGAATACAGGTACACCCTCAACTTCAGTTCCACCCTTACCTGGGGATGTTCCGCCAACAATTTTCGTACCATATTCAAGCATTTGTTTTGTATGAAATAATGCTGTCGCACCTGTTATTCCTTGTACAATAACTTTAGTATCTTTATTAATGTATACGCTCACATGTATTCTCCTTTCCTAATCCATCCTTTACTAAGGAAACGATTTTTTGTGCTCCATCAGCCATAGATTCTGCTGCGATAATGCTTAAACCTGACTCATTTAAGATTTTCTTTCCAAGGTCAACGTTTGTTCCTTCTAATCGAACAACAAGTGGCACCTCAAGACCAACTTGTTTCGCAGCTTCAACCACACCTGTAGCGATAACATCACATTTCATAATACCGCCAAAAATGTTGACAAAAATTCCTTTAACGTTTGGATCTGAAAGGATAATTTTAAATGCTTCTGTTACTTTTTCAGCTGTTGCTCCGCCACCAACATCAAGGAAGTTTGCAGGGTCTCCACTATAATGTTTGACGATATCCATTGTTGCCATTGCAAGACCAGCACCGTTAACCATACAACCGATATTTCCGTCTAATGAAACATAGCTTAGGTCGTACTTTGATGCTTCAATCTCTTTGGAATCCTCTTCATCTAAGTCACGATAGGCTAGTACTTCCTTTTGGCGATATAAAGCGTTATCATCAAAGTTTAATTTTGCATCTAAAGCCATAACTTTCCCATCCCCAGTTGTTACTAGTGGATTGATTTCAGCAATGGCGCAATCGTTTTCAATAAAGGCCGTATATAACCCTAACATGAATTTTACTGCTTGGTTTACAAGTTCTTTAGGAATATTGATTGAGAAGGCAATTCGACGAGCTTGGAAAGCTGTAAGTCCAATGATAGGATCAATCTGTTCCTTAAAGATTTTTTCAGGTGTTGCCTCAGCCACTTCTTCGATCTCTGTTCCACCCTCTTCAGATGCCATTAAGACAACTTGGGATGTAGCACGATCTAATACTAGTCCAACATAATATTCTTTTTTAATGTCACAGCCTTCTTCAATTAACAAGCGTTTGACTTCTTTGCCTTCTGGGCCTGTTTGATGAGTCACTAAAGTTTTTCCTAAGATTTCGGTTGCATATGTACGAACTTCATCTAGGTTTTTAGCTACTTTAACTCCGCCGGCTTTACCCCTACCACCTGCGTGAATTTGTGCCTTTACAACACAAACTTTTGTTCCAAGAGATGTTGCTGCTTCGACAGCTTCCTCAACTGTAAAAGCCACTTTCCCGTTCGGTACAGATACCCCGTATTTTCTGAGGATTTCTTTCCCTTGATACTCATGGATATTCATTTCCCATCCTCCTATCAAACTTTCAAATATAGACTGTGAATTCATTTTAATAAAAAAAATGATGCACTGTCTAATAATATATCACAGATACAAAATATTTTGTTATAAAATTCTGAAATTTTAATATTTTTAATATCAAAATTATTATAGAATAACAAAAAAGGAGACCACTAATTTTGTGGTCCCCCAAATTTGAGAATTCTCCCATCCTTATACATAATCTTTGACTGGTGCAAAACTTTTTCGATGATGTGGAGTAATCCCGTTTTTTTCAATAGCTATTAGGTGTTCTTTCGTTCCATAGCCCATATTGTTGGCAAAGCCATACTCTGGATAAACAAGTCCAATTTCTTTCATCAGTCGGTCTCTTGTTACCTTTGCAACAATAGAGGCAGCTGCAATCGAAATGCTTTTGGCATCACCTTTTATAATTGCTTCATAAGGGTAGGGTGAAGTTAGCTTCATTGCATCTATGAGCAGAAAATCGGGTGCGGTATCTAGGCCAGAAACCGCTGCTAGCATAGCTTTTTTTGTTGCTTCATAAATATTTATGTTATCGATTTCTTCTGGAGAAATAGATCCTATACTTACGGAGATTGCTTTGGCCATTATTTGGTCATAGTACTCTTCACGCTTTGTTTCAGTTAACTTTTTGGAATCGTCTATTCCAAAAAGCAAAAAGTCTTCAGGTAAAATAACAGCAGCTGCAACAACGGGACCTGCAAGTGGTCCGCGGCCTACTTCATCGATTCCAGCTATTAATTGGTACCCTTGCTTTCGGACAGATATTTCATATTTGCTCATTTCTGCAAATTTTTCGCGAGCGAGATTTTCCTGCTCGCACTGTCTTTTCCATTTTAATACAAGCTGCTGGACACCTTTTCGTTCATCATTAGAAATAATTCTAATAAACTGTTCGTCGTCTTTTTGGTAACTCTTTAAACGCTCAGCAATTTCTCTAATTGATAATTTACTCACTCTAATCTGATCTCCTGACTATGTAGGGTTTCAATATTCCAAAAAAAATGAATCAAGGGCCCGATTTTTATACGGGTCTTGATTCATTCTCTAGCTCGTCGATTTTTTCCAAAAGATCGCTTGGTCTTTCAAAACTGAGCGGACCTAATTTCTCCATCCGGATTTCACGGATAATCAATTCGGAGACCTTATCGTAATCTACTTCTCCACCACCAACTAAGCAGCCACGGAATTTTCCAATTACATTAAACTGCTCCACTGTATCTTCCGGAATCATTTCAAGTTTGTATCGTTCCTTCAGCCTTTCAGGGTACACTCTTTCCAAATATTGAAGGGCATATGCTGCAATTTCATACATATTAAGGAGCGTGTCTTTAATTGCCCCTGTTACGGCTAATTTCAGACCTACCTCTTGATCGTCAAACTTTGGCCAGAGAATACCAGGAGTATCTAGTAACTCCAACTCCTTGCCAACCTTTATCCATTGCTGTGCTTTTGTTACCCCAGGAGTATTACCGGTTTTGGCAATGTTTTTCTTGGCTAGACGGTTGATAAGAGTTGATTTTCCGGCATTGGGAATCCCGACAATCATGGCTCTAATTGCCCTAGGATTAATTCCTCTAGATTTCATTTTATCAAATTTTTCACTTAGAAGTTTTTTTGCCTCAATAACAATTTCTTTCATTCCAATGCCTTCTTGAGAATTAATTGCTAATGCGGCGACTCCATTATCTTGAAAATAACGAATCCATTGTTTCGTTACTTCCCGATCAGCCATATCGGCTTTATTTAATAAAACCAATCTCGGTTTATGCTGGATTATCTCATCAATCATCGGATTTCTAGATGAAAAAGGAACCCTAGCATCCACCAATTCAAATATGATATCAACCAGTTTAAGCTTTTCTGTCACCTCTCGGCGAGCTTTTGCCATATGTCCGGGGAACCATTGAATCGTCATCACTGTCACCCCTTTTACTTGTTCTAATTTACCTTTTTAATCCACAATCTGCATATCCTTTATTGGCCAATATAGGATGCTTGTCTTTCCTAACACCTTTTTATATGGTACCGTACCGATATGTCTTGAGTCTTTACTATAACGGCGATTATCACCCATAACAAATAAATTATCTGCTGGTACCTTCTTCTTGCCGATTTTTTCTTCGAGAGTAAACGGCTCCGTTAGCGGGCCATCAATGACTGATTTTTTATATTCATCTAAGTATGGCTCTTTATATGCTTTCCCATTTATATAAAGGGTATCATTTTTATATTCTATTTCATCACCGGGTAAGCCAATTACACGTTTTATGTAATCTTTACCTTCTGGAGCGTGGAAAACAATAATATCAAAGCGCTTAGGGTCACCAATTTTATAACTAAATTTATTAACAATCATTCGATCCGAATTATGAAGTGTCGGCATCATAGATAGACCATCAACAACTATTGGTGCGAATAAAAAGGTGCGAATTACAGCAGCTAAAATAACTGCAATTACTAATGCTTTTGTCCATTCCCAAAGTTCGTTTTTCTTTTTTGTCATTAAATTCCCCACCATTCTCAACTTAAAAAGTGTTCACCTAGGTCTATTTTACATAAGTCTAAAAAAATAAACACGATGGGATTACCTTTTTCATAAATATTTAACCTTTTTGTATCTTGTTGGAAATATTTATTTAAAATATGGACGAAATTTGCCCACATGCTTACTTGGCTCTGTTAAAGATTTCCGTTCTAGGCACTTGCCTTCCGGGGGCAGGCGGTGAGCCTTCTCCACTCCAATCAACATTGTGAAAAAAATCAATATTGAGCTTTAACATAGCCAAACTATTAAAGTGGTAATGCTAATTTATTCCTACAAAAAAGGGGCTTGAAACCAAGCCCCCACTTTTTGTTTATTAGCGAATCTCTTTAATACGAGCTTTTTTACCACGAAGATTACGTAGGTAATAAAGTTTCGCACGACGGACTTTACCGCGACGAAGAACTTCTAGTTTCGCAATTTTTGGTGTGTGTACAGGGAATGTACGTTCAACACCTACACCGTAAGAAATCTTACGAACTGTAAATGTTTCGCTGATTCCACCGCCACGACGCTTAATCACAACACCTTCAAAGAGCTGAACACGTTCGCGAGTACCCTCGATAACTTTTACGTGTACACGTACAGTATCACCAGGACGGAACGAAGGAAGATCAGAACGAAGTTGTTCTTTTGTGATATCTTCAATTAATTTTTGCATCGTTTTCAACTCCTCCCACAGATGCTCTTACATTCCTTTTTATGATTGCAGCGGAACATCGTTATCAAGACTTAGTACTTTACAGCCCAAGTCACAAAAATTATCATACCACAAACACTATGCTTTCGCAACAGTTAGTCGTGCTGATTCCGCAATTCTTCCAGCCACTTTTGTTGCTGTTCTGTAAGTTCTACTTTTTCAAGTAAATCAGGACGCCTTAAGTACGTACGACGCAACGATTCCTTTGTCCGCCACTCTTCAATCAATCGGTGATTTCCAGATAAAAGAACATCAGGTACGTTCATGCCACGGAATTCTGCTGGTCTAGTATAATGGGGATGCTCAAGAAAGCCCGTGCTAAATGAGTCTTTCTGATGAGATTCTTCATTTCCTAGGACCCCAGGAAGGAGGCGAACGACGCTATCAATGATGACCATTGCCCCAAGCTCTCCTCCGGTTAAAACATAATCACCAATGGAAATTTCGTCTGTAATTAAATATTCGCGAATTCTTTCATCATAGCCTTCATAATGGCCACAGATAAAAATTAGATGCTGTTCTTCTGACAGTTCCTCTGCCTTTTTTTGCGTAAATCGTTCTCCTTGTGGGCAAAGCAGGATTACACGCGGAGTAGCATCGGTATCAGCATTCAAAAGCTCTGAAACGGCATCAAAAATAGGTTGAGGCTTTAAAACCATTCCTGCTCCCCCACCGTACGGGTAATCATCTACAGTCTGATGTTTATTATCCGAAAACTGCCGAAAATTGACAACATTATAGTTAACCGAACCGCTGTCAGCAGCTTTTTTTAAGATTGACTGGGTGAATACACCTGAAAACATTTCAGGGAAAAGCGAAAGAACATCAATTTTCATCATGATAAAAGGCCTTCCATTGGCTCTATCAAAATGATTTTTTCTTTAACATCTATCTTTTTTACGATTTGCGCAATATAAGGGATTAAAATGTCCCTTCCTGTTTTAGGCTTAATAACCCAAACATCATTTGCACCTGGGGTTAAAATCTCGGTTACTTTTCCTATTTCTTCGCCATGTACTGTACAAACAAGACAGCCTACAATTTCATGGAAATAGAATTCACCCTCATCGAGTGCACCAAGCTGATCTTCAGGAACTTTTAATATCCCGTCCCTAAATTTCTCGACGAGATTAACATCCTCGAATCCTTCAAAGGTTAGTAACTCAAAGTTTTTATGAGTGCGATGACTAACCACTTTTAATTCAATTGGGCTGTTTGAATTCGCCCCTGGCATAAATAAAAATAAATGATTTCCAGGCTTGAACCGCTGAGCAACAAAGTCCGTTGTTGAAATTACCCGAACTTCTCCTTTTAAGCCATGTACATTAACGATTTTTCCAACATTAAACCATTTATCCATAATTAAAGTCACCTTTCTCGTATTTCTGCCACTAAACCATCTTTAATCACAATGGTTTTGCCAGTTAGAAACTCCTCCCAGCTATCTCCTTCATTTAACTCAACAAGTGCTTGTACTTCTCGTTCTTTTAATTCGCTTCCTAATGGTAGGATATGTAGTTGTTCGATTTGGAAGTCTGCTAACTTGATTTTTTCATGCCGTGCTTGGATTTCTTTTTCAAAATGCTTCATTAAACTAGCAGGCTGATATTTTTTTGCTTTTTCCAACTTTTTTAATTCAAACCTAAGTTGATCACATTCTTTTTGTAACTGCAATTTTTTTGAATGGTATTTATCAAATAAATTGTCCTTACTTTGTTCCGTTAATACTTGTTTTATCACGACAGTTTGAAGTAGTTTCATTTCGATCGCCTCCCATAGCACTTATTCCCCGAGGAAAAGACATATGATGGAACTATCTATTAATATATACGAAAAGAGGAGGGATGCCCCTCCTCATTCTGAGATTTCTAAAAAAATCTTCTTCTGTTGTGATGATCCTGCTGCATAGACTACTGTTCTAATGGCCTTTGCAACGCGCCCCTGCTTTCCAATTACTTTTCCCATGTCAATCTTGTTGACAGAAAGCTTATAGGTTACGCGGTGATCCTCTTCAATGACGTCAACTAAGACATCATCTGGAAAATCAACAAGGGGCTTAACAATCGTTTCAATAAGCTGCTTCATAGGAATCTCGAATTACTTGCTGTTTTTAACATTATGGAATTTTTCCATGATGCCTTGGCTAGAGAAAAGGTTACGAACTGTATCAGATGGTTTTGCACCATTTTGTAACCATTTAAGAGCAAGCTCTTCGTTGATTAATACTTGTGCTGGTTGAACAACAGGATTATATGTTCCAACTGTTTCAATTTGACGTCCATCACGTGGTGAACGAGAATCAGCAACTACAATACGATAGAAAGGAGATTTTTTTGCTCCCATACGTTTTAAGCGAATTTTTACTGCCATTTTAAATAGCACCTCCGAATAGTTTCACACAAGATAATATAATAACAATGAATAAAAAGTTTGTAAAGTGTTTTTTCTTAACACCTAAATTTTGGATGCACCAATCAAGCTTTAGAAAGGATTAAACGGTAGCTTAAAACCACCTTTTTTCTTCCCTTTTTGCTGCATGCCAGTCATTTGTTTCATCATTTTCTTCATGTCTTCAAATTGTTTTAGAAGACGATTGACATCAGGAACTGCTGTTCCACTTCCTTTGGCGATCCGTTTACGACGATTCGCATTAATCACCTCAGGATGCAGCTTTTCTTCCTTTGTCATCGATTGAATGATGGCTTCCACATGGGAAATTTGTTTTTCATCAATTTGAACATTATTCAAACCCTTAATCTTGTTCGCACCAGGCATCATCTTTAATAGTTCATCAAGCGGACCTAGGTTACGAACTTGCCCGAGTTGATCAAGAAAATCGTCCAGAGTGAAAGAAGCTGTGCGCATCTTCTTTTCTAACTCTTTTGCTTTCTCCTCATCTACATTAGCTTGGGCTTTTTCGATAAGGGTTAGCATATCTCCCATTCCTAAGATCCTTGATGCCATGCGTTCAGGATGGAAAGGCTCCAACGCATCCATTTTCTCACCAAGACCGACAAATTTAATCGGTGTATTGGTAACAGAACGAATCGACAAGGCTGCACCACCACGAGTATCACCGTCTAACTTGGTTAAGACAACACCCGTAAGTCCCAGAGTCTCATTAAAGCTTTGGGCTACGTTTACAGCATCTTGACCAGTCATCGCATCAACGACAAGGAAGATTTCATCAGGCTTCGTAAGCTCTTTTATCTGTTTTAATTCATCCATAAGTGCTTCGTCAACATGCAATCGACCTGCTGTATCAATTAATACATAGTCATGATGATCTTCCTTAGCTTTTGCAATCGCTTGTTTCGCTATTTCAACCGGATTTACTTGATCACCAAGGGAAAAGACAGACATTCCAAGCTGCTTGCCAAGCGTCTCAAGCTGTTTGATTGCTGCTGGACGATAAATATCGGCCGCAACGAGCAACGGGTTCCGATTGTACTTTTTTCGAAGTAGGTTTGCAAGTTTTCCTGATGTTGTTGTTTTACCAGCACCTTGTAGACCCACCATTAAAATTACAGTAGGAGGACGATTAGAAACGGCAATTTTACTTTGTTCGCCGCCCATTAACTCCGTTAGTTCCTCTTTTACGACCTTAATGACTTGTTGTCCAGGTGTAAGGCTTTTCATAACCTCTTGACCTTGTGCTCTCTCACTTACTTTTTTAACAAATTCCTTGACTACCTTAAAGTTAACGTCAGCCTCTAGAAGAGCGAGACGAACTTCACGCATCATTTCCTTAACATCCGCTTCGTTTACTTTCCCTTTACCGCGGATTTTTTGGATCGTATTTTGCAGTCGGTCGGCCAATCCTTCAAACGCCATGCTTTGCCGCCTCCTAATCTAGTTTCTCTACTTCAGCCACTGCTTCATACAGTGCCTGTTTAGAAGGTGTTTCTTCTGCAAGCATTTCCTTTATGTCGGCAAGAAGCTTGCAACGATCTTGAAATTTTTGTAACAGCAATAACTTTTCCTCGTATTCCTCTAGCATCGCTTCGGTTCTCTTTATGTTGTCATAAACAGCTTGCCGGCTTATATTATATTCTTCAGCGATTTCTCCTAAGGAATAGTCTTCTAGGTAATATAGGGACATGTAGCTGCTCTGCTTTGGGGTTAACAACGATTGATAAAAATCGTATAGATAATTCATGCGTGTTGTTTTTTCCAGCATCGCTATTCCCCCCTTGTTAAGTGAAAAGCCTTTACAACTTATTTTACACAGAACGTGAACCACTGTCAAGGTGTGTCGTCCAGGTTGTTAACTCTCCCTAATTAAGGCCCCATCTAGGAATTTTTTATTTTCTTATACGTCACTTCATCACAAATCACAAACATTTTTGCATCATCCGCAATTGAGTCGTTCGGTCTCCTGGCTATGTCTAAATGACTTCCGTCCGAAATGAGGGTTGCCCCTAAATCAAATAAATCCATAGCCGCATCTTTATATGTATTCCATTGTGGTTTCTTGTAGATTTCATATAGATTGTCTTTATCTGTATTGCTGAGTAATTGCTTAAATAAACGGCTCGACCCAGGGTAGATTGCAGCCTGCGCCATCAAGCGGGAAACCGATTCCTTAGCCAAAATAAACTCATCGACATGTGCGTATTCGAATAAGGAAATATGATTTTCCTTCATGATTTCTACTATGGTGTAGATACTTTTTTGGAACCGTTTAGAGATAGACTCAACCCGGGATGCAATCAGCAGAGTTTTCCCATCCGCATATTCGGTAAGTTCAATTCGCTCATCAGTAAAAATCGAAACGGATCTTGATTCAAGAATGTTCGCCTTCAACAAGATTTCCTCATCGGCGGGATCACCACTGATAAAATGGACCCGTTCGTGTTCAATTGGACATTTAATGTCATTATCAATAATGACTATTTCCGCTTTGGTTTCGGTACTAATGATTTCCTCCAA
This sequence comes from Bacillus sp. 1NLA3E, assembly GCF_000242895.2. NCBI lineage: Bacteria > Bacillati > Bacillota > Bacilli > Caryophanales > Bacillaceae > Bacillus > Bacillus sp. 1NLA3E. Next base: position 1,408,973 of record NC_021171.1, on the reverse strand, counting down.
CACATTTTGCATTTTCTCCCTTGATGATCCTATTAATATATAATGACCTTCCCCCGAATATTTCAACTTACCTTCCTCCTTTAGCTTCCGATACAAACTAAAGCTCTCAAATATCTTCCCAATAATAAGACCCATCGCCCCGATTCCAACCGTGTACAGCAATAGCATGGTAAAAATTCGTCCGACCTGACTACTAGGATAGAAATCTCCGTAACCAACCGTTACAATGGTCGTCATCGTCCACCATAAAGCATCAAAAAAGGTCGGAAAGGTTTTAGGTTCTAAATTTCGCATCGTAAAACTGCTTGCGAAAATGACTAAAATCGTAATAGCCACTAATTTCCCAAGACTAACTTTACTTAACTTCGAAAATATTTTATGTAAAATCCACATAGGTTCCCCTCCTTTCCTCCACTTTAGCGGACACCAATTGGTAAAAAATACGACAGATTATCGGTAATAAGGTTCCCAACCCGACACCCAATTCCTCCCGGTTGACCATTTAAGAGAAAACTACCAATAATCATATGTCCCTGTTGTTTCCCTTTTTCACTGAAAAAGGGAACTGTTGGAAGCTCAATATACTTTTGATAGATTGGAATATATTTTTGATACGTTTTTAAGACATCTTCCGCTTTTAGGTTTCCGTTTCCATCATAAATTTCGACCGTGTCTCCCTCTCGACCAAACGAAGGTTTTTTGACGTAGGCCTGCTTCGCTTTTAAAAAAGAGTCTGGTTCAAGGTATGTAGGAAGGAAATGCTCGTTGATCCACCCATGTTCTTCTTCAGTAAAAAATGGGTGTTTATCCTGATGCAACCCCCATATCACCGCCTGAACCGTTTTATTTTGTAAAAGGAAGGAAGAGGGGGGATTAATAATAGCTAGGCAACCTAATTGGACTAATTCGAGAAGCCATATACCAATCGGATTACCCGCTTCATCTTCATCACATATCAAATTTTCAATTGGAAAGGTTTGCCGATAAAGAACATCAATTTTCTGCCCCTCGTCATCGTAAAGACCTTCCCCTTTCACAATACGGAGTCGGTTGAGAGGAAGATATTTAGAAGGAAATTGAGATATCTTTTGAAGATACAACGCCGTGTTTCGGTCTTCAAGATGGTCATAATGCGAGGTGAAAATAACATTTGGTTGTTTCTGTCTTATTGAAGCATTAATGCTGTTTCGAACGACCTCACTGAGCTTTCGGTTCATCCCTCGATTAGGGTTTTCCAGTTGAAACTCCTTACAGATCAACTCATTGATATTAAATACTTCTTTAATAAAGGTCGGAGTATCTGAATTCATTTCTAAACATTTAAAGGTAGTTCCGCTTTGAACCAAGTCGAGGCGAGAAATCACACTTTCCGCCGTGTGCGATGGTATTCGTAAAAAAGAAAGAGTTTCCTCTGGGAACCCCATCTCCAATAATATCTCATCATTGACCTTACGAAGAAGCTTGGATATTTTAAAAAAAATATGGCCAATTCGCTCCGATGATTGGTGGACTTTTTTTATAAAATCACGATCAGTTTCAAAAATATCATAAAGTGCATACTCTTCTCCATAAAGATCCGGCCAGAAATCCACCACTTTATTGAAGAATTGTTGGCGCGTTACATGATAGGATGAGGAATCCACAAAAAATTCTCCTTTACTCTTCATCAATAGGTTTCACATAAATGACATAGGCACCACGATCTTCATCAATTTCTGTTGAGGTTGTCAAAAACTGACCAACCCCCAAAATATCAACAACATCCTTAAGAAGAAAGCGGATTACTTCAAAGTGTGTTTCAATTTGTTCTACTTTAAGCAGTTTGTAGTTTTCTTGTAACTGGGAACTGCGAAATTCAAGGTGAAGTCCATTTCCACGGTAAATGTTTTCATCAGGTAAGCGTTCATTTGCTCCAATTTCCTCAAGAACGAGAATTTCTTCGCTCCCCTTCATTTCGTTTGACAGTAATTGGTATTGCCTACCTTCCATGATGAAGTAAGTGCATAATTGTCTTGCGTAAAACTCGTCTTCCCCAACTAACGGCAGACAATATTCATAAAACGGTTGATATTCTCCATTTCCCCTATCAATAAAATATGTAAGCTTTTGCACCTGTTTCATCTCCTAACGAAGCGCGAATGTTAATAGGTAAGACATTTGGAAACAACCCAGCCAACTGCAATTGATAGCGAAAACAGCATAATCCCCACTGCCCGGTTATCTTCTTCAATTGCTTTTTGAATACTAAAGCGGATCGTGATCACTTCAGCAAGAACAAAGAAAATAATTTGAGCGACAATTCCAATCGCCCCCCAAATAATCATATCTAGTAAAGAAACAGAGTACTCCGCTGCTGCACCAAGTACCACAGCAAGCCCTAATAGCTTCCCACCCAATGATAATGCAGCAGTAATATTTTTTTGAGCGATTAGCTTGAATTCTTGAAGCTTCGTTGTACTTTTTTCAAAGATAAAAATGCCAATCAATAATAATAGTAAGGATACAATCAAGTAAACTGAAAAATTTAAATATAAATCCACTAATATCCCTCTCTCCCTATAAGTTAACCACCGTAGCTCTTTGATCCGCTTCCAAACCCTGAACTGCCTTTTTTATAATTGCTGCCGCCCTTGAAGGATTTGCTATTTTTGTATTTCAAAAAACCTTTATTTTTATGCAAAAGTGATCTCGTAGCATAAAAGGATCCTCCATAATAATAGTGATGAAAATAAGACGAATTTTCATCATCACATTCCCACACTCCATCATCACTATCCCATTCCCAATCTCCACATGCGTTATTATTGGGCTTAGGTGGGATATCTGTATCGTTCCCACAACCTGTTAACCCAAAGGCAAAAGCAGTGGTCGAGATACCAGCAATGATCTTTTTCGTTTTGCTCATTTTCTCTCCCCTTTCAAAAAAGCTATTTTCCATCAATAATAACATACATTGTAAGCACTTTATTAGAAAAATATGACATTTTAAATGGGCGTAAAAACAGGGCTGCCAAGTACTCCTTCGGCAGCCCCATTTTCATCTTTATTTTAAAATAAGGATTGATTCCCTATTCTTCATCCGACTCATTTTCCACTTGATCCGCAAATAATCCATAAACGTATTTTTCAGCATCAAACTCTTGTAGGTCATCCATTTTTTCACCAAGACCGACAAATTTGACAGGAATATCAAGCTCATTACGAATCGCGAGAACAATTCCTCCTTTAGCCGTTCCATCGAGTTTTGTTAACACGATGCCACTAACATCTGTCGCTTCTTTAAAAGTTTTTGCTTGAATCATCGCATTTTGCCCTGTTGTTGCATCGAGGACGAGCAATACTTCATGCGGTGCTCCTGAAATTTCCCTTTCGATAACCCGTTTTACCTTTTCCAGTTCTTTCATAAGGTTGACCTTATTTTGTAGACGACCAGCTGTATCACATAGGAGGATATCAGCATTGCGGGCTTTTGCTGCCTGAATGGCATCAAACATAACTGCAGCTGGATCGGAACCCGCTGCCTGTTTAATTACTTCCACGCCAACTCGCTCTCCCCATACCTCTAACTGCTCAATAGCACCAGCACGGAAAGTGTCCCCGGCAGCCATCAATACCCGCTTACCTTCCGACTTGAATTTATGCCCTAGCTTTCCGATCGTCGTGGTTTTACCAACTCCGTTAACACCGACAAATAAAATAACGGTTAACTCATTATCCTGAATGTTCAATTCAGAAGTTATGGTTTCACCCTTGTCTCCTTGATAAATCTCAACGAGTTTTTCAGAAATGACACTTTGAACTTCTTTTGGATCTTGAATATTTTTCCGCTTCACTTCTAATTTCAGTTCATCAATCAACTTCATCACTGTATCAAAACCAACGTCTGCCTGAATCAGGATTTCCTCAAGTTCTTCAAAAAATTCCTCATCAACCTTACGATACCGCGCAACAAGGTCGTTTACTTTTCCGGAAAAATTATCACGGGTTTTCGTTAACCCCTGTTTAAATTTTTCAGTCACGCTGTCTGTTTGTTTAGAAATTTTCTCTTTTAATTTTTTAAAAAAGCTCATCTATTTCACTTCCTCGCCTTTATAATGTCTACGATTGAACTAAATCTAGGGTATCGTCTAAACGAACCGATACGAGCCTTGAAACCCCTGACTCTTGCATGGTGATCCCATAAAGTACATCGGCCTCTTCCATTGTGCCCTTACGATGGGTGATAACGATAAATTGCGTTTCATTACTATATCTTTTTAAATATTTACTGAATCGATGCACATTAGCTTCATCAAGTGCCGCTTCCACTTCATCGAGAATGCAAAAAGGAACGGGACGAACCTTTAAAATTGAGAATAATAATGCAATTGCCGTTAGCGCACGCTCTCCACCTGATAATAACCCGAGGTTTTGCAATTTTTTACCTGGCGGCTGAGCAACGATCTCCACTCCAGTGTTTAGCAGGTCACTTGGGTCTGTTAAGCGCAAATCCGCCCTGCCTCCACCAAACAATGCTTGAAAGGTAGGCTCAAAATGCGAACGAATTCCATCAAACATTTCGGAGAAGCGTTTTTTCATTTCTTCATCCATTTCACCAATAACCTGAAACAGAGTATCCTTGGCTTCCTGAAGATCCGTTTTTTGCTCAAGTAAAAACTCATACCGCTCTGACACCCGGTCATACTCTTCAATTGCCCCGAGGTTAACTGAACCTAATTCTTCAATGGCAAGCTTTATCAGTTTCACTTTTTTACGTGCTTCATCCACAGGGATGGACAGTGGGTATTGCTCCTTTGCTCCTTCAAACGTTAACATGTATTCCTCTCGAAGATGAGAGAGACGATTTTCAAGTTCAAAATCATATCGATTTAACTTAATTTCTTCGTCCTTTAAACTTTCCACCATGCCTTTATGCTGCCGTTTTAATTCCTTGGCCTCTAACTCTTCATCCTCAAGCTCTAACTGGATTTTAACTCGTTCTTCGCGACGGGAAGAAATAAGTTTCACCGTTTCATTTTTATCCTGCAGCATTCGGTTCGCCGCAATTTCAAGCTGTTCTTCGCCAGAAGAGCTATTGGTCATTTCTGAAGACAATAGTTGTAAATCTTCAGAAACTGTCTGCAGCTTTTCTTGATTTTCTGAAAGCTCAATTGTCACTCTAGTTAGTTTTTCATTCGCATGTGACAGTTGCTCATTTTTAGCGGCAATCAAAACTTTGCGGTCGTTTATACCGGATAGGAGCGTCTCGCGTGATGTCGATTCAATGCTTTTTTGTTTAGAAAGCTTCTTGATTTCTGCATCTAGATTGGCTATTTCCTCAGTAAGTTGATGAAGGTCCGATTGTAGCTCTACCTTTCTAGAAAGAAGAGTCTCGGTCTCTTTACTAGTTTGAAGTTTATCCATATCATATAATGCCAACCGTTCGTTAACATTTTTTTCTTCAAACTCGATTTCACGCAGATCACCTTTTAAAGTTTGTTCTTTAAGGCGAAGTTCCTCACCCATTTTGCGTAGTAATTCCAATTCGGATTCTTTAGAAGTTGTCTCATTTTTTAAACTCTTCACCTGATTTTCAAGGTGGGCCGTTTTTTCTTCCATATCGACTAGCTTTTTCTTTAATTCTTCAAGCTCTCCTTTACGGCTCAACAAAGAATTTGTCTTTTGCTTTACCGCTCCCCCTGTCATGGAACCGCCTGGATTCACTACGTCACCATCTAACGTGACGAAACGACAACGATATTGAAGAATTTTTGCTAGTTCGTTTGCACCTTTTAAGTCCTTCGTGATGACGACATTACCCAAAAGATTCGTGATGATTTCCTGATATTTTGTATCATAACGAATCAACGAGGAAGCTGCCCCAATAAACGATGGATGTTGTCCAATCGCTTGAAGCTGACTTGACGAAAGATTCCTTCCTTTGATAACACTTAACGGTAGAAAGGTAGCTCGACCATAGGAATGCTGTTTTAAGAAGGAGATGGCGGCTCGGGCATTTTGCTCCGTATCCACCACAACATGCTGCATCGCTGCACCTAAAGCTATTTCAATTGCTGTTTCATATTCTTTTGGGGAGGATATTAGTTCAGCAACAGCGCCCTCTATCCCTTTTAGGCTATGATTTCTTGCTTTTAAAACTTCCTTAACACCTTGGAAGAATCCAGAGAAATCTTCCTCCATCTCTTCCAGCATTTCTTTCCGTGATTTGGATTGCTGCAAAAATTGGTAGGCCTGATATAAGGTTTTTTCTTGCTTTGAATAATTATTTTTTATCGACTCAAGCTTTCTTTGCTCTTGATAAAAGTTCTGAACTTGTTTTTCAAGCTTCTCCTTTGCTTCATCCAAAAGCAATAATACTGAATGCTTTCGTTCAGCTATATCTTGACGTAGACCGATAAATTTTTCGTTCGTTTCATCAAGTTTTCCGTTTCTACTTTCTTGCTGTTGCAGCTGAGTATCGATATAACGAAGTTCATTTTTGGCATTTGCTTGACTGTTTAATAACTCAATATAATCACTTTTTAAAGAATCTATCTTTTGTTCAATATTTTCGCTAAATAACTGGAGCTGTGCAAGGCTGGTCTCCAAATCTTGTTGCAGAACATTTGCCTCGTCATGAAGCCTGCAAACAGCAAGTGTTTGCTCGTCTTTCTCTGCTTGGAGAAGCACCACTTTATTTGAAAGTTCAACCACATTTTTCTCTAGTTGATGTTTGTTTTGAGAGGCGTTTTTTTTCCGTTCTTTTAAGACTTCCTTTCGCCCCTCTAGCTTTTCAAGTTCCTCTGTGGCATGGAGCAGGACAGTTTGTAGATCATCAATTGACTCATCTAAAGCAAAGATTCGATCGCGACGTTCCTCAATTTTAGCCTCTTTTTTCTGAAGCTCACTCGATAGCCTTAGCTCATCTCGTTGATGGAGTTCAAGCGTGGCAGAGAGCTTTTCCCATTTAGCGTGGAAATCCTCTATATCATAGACTGTAAGGGCAACCTCAAAATGTTCTAGCTCTTCCTTTTTTTCTAAGTAATCCCGAGCAATCGATGCTTGAATTTTTAATGGCTCTACTTGGCCTTCAAGCTCATGAAGGATATCGCTGACACGATTTAGATTTTCTTGTGTCTCCATCAACTTGAATTCTGCTTTTTTCTTGCGATTCTTGTATTTTAATACACCTGCCGCTTCTTCAAAAATCGTCCGGCGGTCTTCGGCTTTGCTGTTTAATATTTCTTCGACTTTACCTTGGCTAATAATCGAAAAGGCTTCCCTGCCAAGACCAGAATCCATAAACAATTCAATAATGTCTTTTAATCGGCAGGACTGTTTATTAATCAAAAAATCACTTTCCCCGGTTCGATACACACGTCTTGTTACACTCACTTCATTGTACTCAACCGGCAGAAATTGATCTTCGTTATCGAGAGTTAATGTTACTTCAGCAAAATTCAAGGCTCGTCTTGAATCGCTTCCAGCAAAAATAATATCCTCCATTTTCGTTCCGCGAAGTGATTTTGCTGATTGTTCTCCAAGTACCCATCGAACTGCATCGGTAACATTGCTCTTTCCACTTCCATTAGGACCAACAACCGCTGTTACACCCGGAACAAAATCGACGGAGATTCGTTCGGCAAAAGATTTAAAACCAACTACATCCAAACGTTTTAAAAACATGCTGTCTCCCTCCTACTTGTCTTATTGCTCCTGATTGGGCTGTTCGGGATTGTTCTCATTTTGGATAAAAGACTTCTTTAGCTTTTCTAATGCCATTTGGGCAGCGTGTTGCTCTGCCTCCTTTTTGGATCTTCCTGTTCCAGTCCCTAATTCATCTCCACTTAAAGAGACACGAGAAACAAATTCACGATTATGTGCAGGTCCTTTTTCATGGAGCACCTTGTACTCAATCATACCTGTACCGTCTCTTTGGACCAATTCTTGAAGCTGACTCTTATAATCCATCACATGAGAAAAAGCACCAGCATTGATTTTTGGGAATACAATTTTTTCTAAGAATTCAATGACTACGTCAATTCCTTTATCCAAATATAAAGCACCGATAAATGCCTCAAAAACATCAGCTAGTAATGCCGGTCTTGCCCTACCACCTGTTAATTCTTCACCTTTGCCTAGTAAAACTAGCTGACCGAAAAATAATTCGTTAGCAAAGAAAACGAGAGAGGGTTCACAAACAACAGCTGCTCGTAATTTTGTCAACTCTCCTTCGCTCATCAACGGGTATTTCTTGTAAAGGAATTGAGAAACAGTCAATTCTAGGACAGCGTCCCCCAAAAATTCAAGCCTTTCATTATCTTCATAAGGCTTTTTGCGATGCTCATTCACATAGGATGAATGAGTGAATGCTTGTTTTAATAAATTACTATCTTGGAATTCAAAACCCAGTCGGCTTTGAAATTCTTTAAATTGCATCTCTTTTGCGCGGTTTAATTTGATTTCTCGTTCATTTCCATTCTTGCGCATCCTGGTCTCCACCTTGATCATATATTTACATCTATACTAGTTTATTAAAAATGGGCTCTTTACGCAAAGAAACTTGGAGTGCATTTAGAGCAACCCAAGTTTATTGATGACAAAATCATTGTAATAAAGCTCCGTTATAGAAACGGAGCTTTTGTAGGGAACTAACGATTACAAAGTGCTTTTTATGTAATTCACAGCGTCACCTACTGTGGCAATTTTCTCAGCATCATCGTCAGAAATTTCCATATCAAATTCATCTTCTAATTCCATTACTAATTCAACAACATCTAATGAATCAGCACCAAGATCTTCTTTGAAAGAAGCTTCAAATTTAACTTGAGACTCTTCAACACCTAAACGATCAACGATGATTTTCGTTACACGTTCTAATACATCTGCCATGCTTGTTCACCTCCCCTCAAGACATTATAGAGTATTTTCTTCTAATAATAAATGCTTCAACAGAACTTTCTTTAAAAAAGGCTGTTTTCGTAATCTTTGTTGCTATTTACTAAAAGAAAAGAGTGGTTGATTTCCGCTCCAGGATGCTCGCTTTCCGCGGGGCGGGCGGTGAGCCTCCTCGGCGCTTAAGCGCCTGTGGGGTCTCACCTGTCCCGCAGCTCCCGCAGGAGTCTCGCACCTTCCGCTCCAATCAACTTTCTTCTAATAGGTTTTCTTTCCACAAAACCTACTAAAAAAACAACAATTTTTTAGAAAAGAGCCTTAAAAAAACAACTACATGAACATTCCACCATCAACATGGAGTGTTTGTCCAGTCATATAACGGCCACCCTCAGAAGCAAGGAAAGCCACCACATTAGCAATATCCCTTGGCTCACCAAACTGTGCAAGCGGTATTTCCTTTAACATCGCTTCTTTTACTTCATCTGTTAGTTTATCCGTCATGTCTGTAGTTATAAACCCAGGTGCGACTGCATTTACAGTAATTCCACGTGAAGAAAGCTCTTTAGCTGTTGTTTTTGTTAAGCCAATTACTCCTGCTTTAGCAGCAACATAATTTGCTTGACCAGGATTTCCAATAACCCCAACGATTGAAGCAATGTTAATAATTCGACCGCTACGCTGCTTCATCATTTGACGAGTTACTGCTCTTGTACAAAGGAAAACTCCTTTTAAATTTGTATTAATGACCGCATCCCACTCATCATCCTTCATTCTCATGAGGAGATTATCTCTTGTGATTCCTGCATTATTGACAAGAATATCAAGAGAACCGAAGCGTTCAATCGTTGCTTTAACCATGTTCGTAACAGATTCATTTATTGCAACATCACATTGAATAGCAAACGACTCTCTACCAAGTGCTTGGATTTCAGCAACTACCTCAAGAGCTTTTGCCTCACTACCTGAATAGTTTACAGCTACATTTGCACCCTGTCTTGCTAATTCTAAAGCAATTTCACGACCGATTCCTCTAGAAGCTCCCGTAACAAGTGCTGCTTTCCCTTGTAAATTCATTCTGTTTCCTCCTTCAATGCTTCAACTGTTGCCAGTAAGCTTTCTTGATCGGAAATAGAAAAGGTTTTGACCGAACGGTTTATTTTCTTAACTAACCCGGACAACACTTTCCCTGGACCAATTTCGATAAAGGTATCTACTCCAAGTTCAATCATTTTATTAACTGAATCTTCCCAAAGGACAGGAGAATACAATTGTTCAATTAATTTTTGTTTAATTTCTTCCGAATCCGTCATCCCATCTGCGGAAACATTAGCAATAACCGGGATACCAGCATCGTTAATGGTCATTTTGTCCAAAACATCTGCAAGCTTTTGGGCAGCTGGTTTCATCAATGAAGAATGGAAAGGACCGCTAACGTCTAATGGAAGTACACGTTTTGCACCTGCTTCTTTTGCTTTTATAGAAGCTAGTTCAACACCTTTTCGAGATCCTGAAATGACGATTTGTCCAGGACAATTCAAATTAGCAAGCTGAACTGGGTTCCCCTCATTGGTTACTTCTTCTGTTACAGCAGTTAGACTATTTCGATCCATTCCAAGGACAGCAGCCATTGTTCCTTCTCCGCTTGGAACTGCTTCTTCCATAAACTCTCCACGTTTCCGAACGGCATACACACCTTCTTCAAACGAAAAGGCTCCAGCAGCTACAAGAGCTGTATATTCCCCCAAGCTGTGGCCGGCTACAAAATCAGGTGTAATATGATATTGCTTCAAACTCTCAAGGATAGCAATGCTTGTTGTCATTAATGAAGGTTGGGCATTTGTGGTTAAGGTTAACTCTTCCTGTGGTCCTTCAAAAATCAGCTTAGATAATGGTGTATGTAAGGTTTGATCCGCTTTTTCAAAAATAGTTTTTGATTCTACATAAGAGTCCGAAATTGATTTTCCCATACCAACCGTTTGTGATCCTTGGCCGGGAAACAAAAATGCCATTTTACCCATTTATTCGAAATCCCCTTTATTTTTATTTTTCAGGTAGTAGTTGTTAGGTTTGCAATTGAAGTTTTGATTAATCCTGACACGTCTTTTTGGACCATTTCTCTTGTTTGACGAATAGCATTGTAAATTGCATTAGCATCAGAAGATCCATGGGCTTTAATAACTGGCGACTTCAATCCAAATAGACCTGCACCGCCGTATTCAGAGTAATCCATTTTATTTTTAAGTTCTAATAAGTTTGGTTTTAAAACAGCCGCTGCTAGTTTCGTTTTCAAGCTGCTCATGAGGGCTGATTTCAACATTTTAAAAACAGAAAGAGCGGTGCCCTCAAGTGTTTTTAAAACCATATTCCCCGTAAACCCGTCGGTAACCACCACATCTGCGACCCCTTCTAACAGGTCTCGTGCTTCCACGTTCCCAATAAAATTGATGTCAGCGTTTTTAAGGAGATCAAATGCCTTTTTTGTTAGTTCGTTTCCTTTTTTCTCCTCTGACCCGATGTTTAGTAACCCAACACGCGGTTGCGCAATCCCTCTTACTTTTTCAGAGTAGATGGAACCCATTATCCCATACTGCACTAAATGCTCAGGTTTGGCATCGGCATTGGCGCCAACATCTAAAAGCAAAAATCCTTCTCCGCCAAGTGTTGGAAGCGTCGGAGATAATGCAGGTCGATCAATCCCCTCAATTCTTCCAACTACAAATAGCCCCGCTGCCACAAGTGCTCCTGTATTCCCAGCGGAAATGCAGGCATCTGCTAAGCCATCTGCTACTTGTTGTGCGGTTAGAACCATTGATGCATTCTTTTTCCGGCGCACTGCTCTAACTGGTTCATCAGTTCCTAAAATAACTTCCTCAGTATGAATGATTTCTATTCGTTCACTGTTAGTTAAATAGGTTTTTATTTTATTTTCATCACCGACAAGGGTGATTTGTACATCTTGGAACTGTGCTACTGCCTTCATCGCTCCGAGCACAATCTCTTTAGGGGCATTGTCTCCCCCCATTGCATCTATTGCAATTTTCATATTTGTTTCATCCCTTAATTATTTTTGGCTCTGGTAAACTAGAATGTTGATTTCGGTTCCAGGCACTCGCTTTCCACGGGGCGGGCGGTGAGCCTCCTCGGCGCTAAAGCGCCTGTGGGGTCTCACCTGTCCCGCTGCTCCCGCAGGAGTCTTCGTGCCTTCCACTCCAATCAACATTGTACAAAAAAATCAACATTGAGCTTTAACACAGCCTATTTTTTAGAACGGAACATTTCAAAATCGCCTTTGAATACAAGCTCATTATTCACAAAACTTGTTACTTCTACAAACGTTCTCCCGGTCTCTAAGTCTATTTTTTCGACTTTTGCCTTGGCAATGATTCGTTCATTTTCTTTTACAGAACGTGTAAAAAGTATATTTGCTTTGGCAGTCAATGCTAGTTCATCATTAATGACCGCGACCGCAAGCGAATTTGCTTGCGCGAATAAATGATGGCCTCTGGCAATTTGATTTCTTTTAAAAACATGTTCACTTCGCACATCAAAAATAGAGATGGCGCTTTTGTCCAATTCTATATCAATAATTTCCCCAAAAACTTCGTCAATCGGCAAAGAGCGAACTTCATCATCAAACCGTTTTTCAGCAACATGTTTAATTCGTTCACGTAGCTCAGGAATAGATAATTCCAGGCGATCTAAACGAATGGTTTGAACACTAACAGAAAATTTTTCAGCAAGCTCTTCATCAGTAATAAAAGGGGTTTCTTTAATGGTCATTGTTAATAAGCGCTGACGCTCTTTTTTATTCCTTCTCATTTCATCACACCGTTCACATCTTATGACTAGGTACTAATAGTAGTATATAAGTTAGATGTGTATATTGCAAGTGGAAAATCGAAATCCAATCTTGCCTAGTAAGCTATCCTTGTGGTGCTAGATACATAAAACTAATCTAGTTTTTCTCCAGCCATTGCACCTGATTCCTCCAAGTAACCCCTGAGGGCAGCGTACTCAGGCGAAGACCAAAAAGCGTTTGATTGAATTAGAACGGCTGCATCACTCCTTGCCGTTTCGAGCGCTTTAAAATCAAGAACCATATCGGCCAACTTAAATTCTGGCATTCCACTTTGCTTTCTACCGAAGAAATCACCAGGTCCTCTTAGCTCAAGATCCTTTTGACTTACAATAAATCCATCATTCGTCTCCGTCATAATTTTCATGCGCTCTTTCCCAACCTCTGTTTTGGGATCGGCCAATAGAATACAAAAAGATTGTTCTGTACCCCGGCCTACCCTACCCCGAAGCTGATGAAGCTGGGCAAGACCAAACCGTTCAGCATCATATATGAGCATAAAAGTCGCATTAGGGACGTTCACGCCCACTTCAACAACGGTTGTTGAAACAAGAACTTGAATTTCATTTCTACTAAACTCTTTCATGACGGATTCCTTTTCGTCTGATCCGAGGCGGCCGTGCATAAGGCCAACTTTAACACGGTTTTGAAAAAAATGAGTTAAGGCACTGTGAACGTCAATTGCATTTTGAAAATCCATTTTCTCTGATTCTTCAATAAGCGGACAAATACAATAAGCCTGTCTTCCTTTTACCAACTCTTTTTCCATTAACCGCAAAACTCTATCAAGCATGTCATGTTTTGCCCAATACGTTTCAATCGCTTTTCGTCCTGCCGGCATTTCATCAATTACAGAAACATCCATCTCACCAAAAACCGTTATAGCAAGGGTTCTGGGGATTGGGGTTGCCGTCATAAACAATACATCCGGATTGCCACCTTTTTCACGAAGAATTCGGCGTTGCTCGACACCGAAGCGATGTTGTTCATCCGTAATGACGAACCCTAGTTTTTGAAATTGGACTTCTTCTTGAATTAAGGCATGAGTTCCAATTAGGACATGGATTTCTCCCATAGATAATTGCTGTAAAATTTCCCGACGCCGCTTCCCTTTAACTGAACTCGTCAACAGTTCACATTTGACCCCAACTGGTTCAAGTAATATTTTAAGTGACTCCACGTGTTGCTCTGCAAGTATTTCAGTAGGAACCATTAACGCACCCTGAAACCCCGCAATAAAACTGGCGTATAACCCAATTGCTGCCACCACGGTTTTCCCCGAGCCAACATCACCCTGGAGAAGACGATTCATTCGATATGGCGATTTCAAATCAGCCAAAATTTCATCCACCACACGATTTTGGGCATTGGTCAACGGAAAAGGGAGTCCTTCAATAAATTGCTGGACTATATGTTCGTCAAATTGTAGAGCGACTCCAGCTGATTGCTCACGCTCATATTTACGTAGAGCCTGCATTTTTAATTGAAACAGCAGGAATTCTTCGTAAACAAAACGTCGTCTTGCTTGTTTAACATCATTCTGAGATAAAGGAAAATGGAGAGCTCTTAAAGCATCCCTGCGCTTTAACAACTTGTATCTGTTCATGATTGACTCAGGTAGTGTTTCTTGAAGAGAATGAGCATATTGCGCAAAGGCAACCTTAATAAATTTCCTCATACCCTTTACTGTCAATCTTCCTTTTACAGCGTAAACTGGTTCTATCTCCTGTCCTTGTGAAAATGAACCGGTCTTCATTTCGTTAGCGGTAATGGTTTGACGGTGCTGGTCCCATTTACCGGTAACCGTAATGATTTGATTTAAACTTATTTTATTTTTTAAAAATGGTTGATTAAAAAAAATAACCTGAACCAAATAACGATCGACCAAAAGCCGAACCGTCAACCGCGATTTCTTGCGACCATAATAAACAAGAGAAGGCTCACTATGAACCTTCCCTTCCACCGTTACTCTTTCATCATGTAAAACATCTGCTAAATCGCGTAAACGGTGGTCTTCAAAACGATACGGAAAGTGTTCAAGCAAATCTTGCACAGTATATATATTCATTCCTGCCAACATTTCTGCAGTTTCTTCCCCAATACCTTTAATTACGGACACCGGTTCTTTAAGATTTAGATTCACGTCTTTTTAACGGTTTGCCGAAAATCTTCGCTTCTAGCTCTCGACCTGTCGGCGTAGCCGCTAACCCTCCTTGTCCTGTTTCTCTTAGTGTTGTCGGCATTGTTTGCCCGATTCTAAACATGGCTTCTATCACTTCATCACATGGGATTCGACTGGTAATACCAGCTAAAGCCATATCGGCAGCAACCATGGCATTTGCGGCACCCATCGCATTTCTTTTCACGCAAGGTACCTCGACTAATCCTGCAACAGGATCACATACTAAGCCTAACATATTTTTAAGGGTAATGGCCATTGCTTCAGCACTTTGTTCAGGAGTTCCGCCAGCCATTTCAACAACTGCCGCTGCCGCCATTCCTGATGCCGATCCTACTTCGGCTTGACACCCGCCGGCTGCACCGGAAATCGAGGCATTGTTTGCCACTACAAAGCCAAAAGCTCCTGCAGTAAACAGAAATTTAACCATTTGTTCCCGAGTTGGATTTAATTTGCTTTTTACTGCAAACAAGGTGCCTGGAACAACTCCAGCGCTCCCAGCAGTAGGTGTGGCGCAAATGGTTCCCATAGCCGCATTTACCTCATTTGTCGCTACCGCTTTACAAACCGCATCCAATATCGTTTCACCCGACAAGAACTGTCCTTTTTCAATATATTTTTTCAAAAGAACAGCATCTCCTCCAGTTAATCCAGAATGGGAACGAACCCCGTTGATGCCTCGTTCAACTGCTTGTTCCATTACCGTTAAATTTTGATCCATTAGGGCTAAGATTTCTTGCTTCGTCCGACCAGTAACATGGATTTCCTGCTCAATCATGATATCGGCGATTTGTTTATTCTGTTCTTTTGCCTGCTTAACCAATTCAGCTACGTTGCGAAACACGATAATGTCCTCCCTGCTAAGAATTGATGATTGTTTTTTTTGAAAGCGCTACCATAACCAAACACTTCTAATCCACAATTTTGGCAACTTTGATTACGTTTTCAAGCTTTTCTATTTCTTCCAAAATTTCCTTATCAATATTTTGGTCTACCTCAATTGTCATTAAAGCCTGCTGCCCCACATCTTTACGCGAAACCTCCATGTGGCCAATATTAATTTCGTATTTAGCTAGAGTATTGGAAACACTCGCAATAGTACCATATCGATCATTGTGTACAACCAAAATGGCCGGATGATTACCAGATAGCTTTAGCTCAAATCCATTTAACTCGATGATTTCTATTTTTCCTCCACCAATTGAAATTCCAACTAGTTCAAGTTCTCCTTCATCATCACCGATTCTAACCTTCGCAGTATTTGGATGATTAGGTATGGCTTCCTCTTCAAAAAAATGTAGTTCTATTCCCGATTTTTCAGCGATATTAATGGCTTCGATAATTCGTTCGTCAAAAGTATCAAAGTCCAAAATTCCACCAACGATGGCCACGTCGGTACCGTGACCTCTGTATGTTTTGGCGAAGGATCCATAAAAATGTATATTAGCCCATTGAGGTTCTCTCCCAAACAAGCTTCTTGCAACCCGACCAATCCGGGCTGCTCCTGCAGTATGTGAACTTGAAGGACCAATCATAATTGGACCAATGATGTCAAACACACTTTTGTATTTCACGTACTTGCACCCTTCCATGTCTATTATGTTATTGTATGTGAGTGACTGAATTTCGTTTTTTAAAATAGTCCAATAAAAATTGAAATAGAAGGGGGATCCCCTTCTATTTCAATTATAAATCACTATTTGATTTATTCAATCGCAAAGATAAATGCATATAATGGTTGTTGTCCATTATGTACTTCTATTTCCACATCTGGATATTTTGTTTCAATAAATTCACTTAGTGCAGCGACATCGCTTTCCGTTGCATCTTCACCCCTAAAAATCGTAAGGATTTCCGCATCTTCATCGACCATTTCAACAAGTAAATCTTCTGCTGCTTTTACTCTATCTTTATTTTTCACAACAATTTTCCCATCGGAAATTCCCATAAAATCATTTTTTTCAATTGAAAGACCATCAATGCTTGTATCACGAACAGCAAAGGTAATCTGACCTGTTTTCACGTGGTTAAGAGCATCTGTCATGGCTTCTTTATTAACCTCTGAAGAAGAACTTGGATTAAAGGCTAGCAATGCAGACATTCCTTGAGGAACTGTCTTTGAAGGGATGACAATCACTTCTTCATCAGTAACCTCTGCAGCCTGCTGAGCGGCCATAATGATATTTTTATTATTCGGTAAAATGATCACTTTTTTTGCGTTTACTTCTTTTATAGCTTTAACAATATCCTCTGTGCTCGGATTCATTGTTTGTCCACCCTCAATAACAGCATGGGCACCAATACTGCGGAACAAATCTGCAATACCTTTTCCCATCGAAACTGTAACAATTCCGTATTCCGCTATTTCTGGTTTTTTAATTGGAGCATGGACTTCCTGATGAGGTTCAGAGTGCCCAACAATATTAGAATGCTGCTCCCGCATGTTTTCAATTTTCATGTTGACCAAGCTACCGTAACGCTGTGCATATGATAACACTTCACCGGGATATTCAGCGTGTACATGAACTTTGACAAGCATTTCATCAGCAATTACAAGTAAGGAGTCCCCGTGAGTGCTCAAATCCTGACGGAACGTTTCTTCAGAAAATGATTGTTTTTGGTTGTCAAGCTTCACCATAAATTCTGTACAATACCCAAACTCAATATCTTCTGTATGAATATGGCTTTGGACACTTTTATGATGCTCTGCGCTTACTAGTTCTACCATACTAATTTGGGCTGAAGGTGAATCTGGAAGCGACTCTCCTTTTAATTCTGCTAGGAATCCTTCATAAACAAAAACAAGTCCTTGTCCGCCACTATCTACGACTCCAACCTCTTTTAACACAGGGAGGAGATCAGGCGTGCGATTTAAGGATGCTTGTGCTTCTTTCAGGACTTCTTCCATAATAACAATAATGTCATCTTGTTTTTTTGCTATCTGGACAGCTTTTTTAGCAGAATCCTTTGCAACGGTTAAAATGGTTCCTTCAACAGGCTTCATCACAGCTTTATAAGCAGTTTCTACTCCCGCTTCAAGTGCAGCAGCAAATTCCTTTCCCGTAATTTCAAGTTTAGTCTCGATTGACTTCGAAAAACCACGGAATAATTGTGATAAAATAACCCCAGAATTTCCTCGCGCACCCATTAGTAATCCCTTTGAAAGGGCAGTTCCTACTTTCCCGATATGTTCTTGTGTGTTATTTCTTACTTCCTTAGCTCCGGAAGTCATAGACAAGTTCATGTTTGTACCAGTGTCTCCATCTGGAACTGGGAAAACGTTCAACGCATCGACATATTTAGAATTGGCAGCCAATTGATTAGAACCTTGTATAATCATTTCTGCGAAACGTTTTCCATCAAGTAAATTTATTGACACAAAACTTTCCTCCTCACTACGGGTTCGTTACACGAACACCCTGTACATAAATATTAACCGAGTCAACTGAAAGCCCCACGGTTTTATCCAATGTGTATTTAACTTTTGATTGTACGTTGTGAGCAACTTCGGAAATTTTAGTACCGTAACTAACGATAATATACATATCGATATGTACTTCTTCTTTTTCCTGGCGAACGATAACGCCGCGCGTAAAATTTTCTTTACGCAAAATTTCAGTCAAACCGTCTTTTAATTGCTGTTTTGAAGACATACCAACGATACCATAGCAGTCAATTGCTGCACCACCAGCGATCGTTGCAACAACATCATTAGAAATATCAATTTGCCCGTACTTTGTTTTCAGTTCAATAGACATCAATCGTTCCCCCTTTGGAAATTGCTCCTTAACTAAAGTCATTTTACTATAAGCAGTACAATTTTTAAAGTTATACTTCCACAGTCTTATTATGAACAATGTTTCATCTACTATGTCAAGGAGTTTTTCTTGAAAGCTT
Source organism: Bacillus sp. 1NLA3E (assembly GCF_000242895.2). Classification (NCBI taxonomy): domain Bacteria; kingdom Bacillati; phylum Bacillota; class Bacilli; order Caryophanales; family Bacillaceae; genus Bacillus; species Bacillus sp. 1NLA3E. The sequence goes on along the minus strand of NC_021171.1, from coordinate 1,390,167 downwards.
CTTCTAGAAGTATTGCATTCCAAGAAGTTGTATGTTAAATTATTAAAGTATCTTTTTATGTCTGAAGAACATGCGCTGCTTGTTTTTCTAATGGTCTGACTAAGGTCTGGCGATTCTAAATAAAAGCATGAAAAATAGTTTCAAGCTTCGGTAGTTAGGAGGGAAAGAAACATGCCACGTAAATGTGTTGTAACTGGTAAAAAAACCACTACAGGTAATGCACGATCCCACGCGATGAACGCAACAAAACGTAGCTGGGGTGCTAACCTTCAAAAGGTACGCATTCTTGTTGACGGAAAGCCTAAACGTGTATGGGTTTCAGCAAGAGCGTTAAAGTCTGGTAAAGTAGAACGCGTATAATGGAGCTTTGAAGGCACCCTATGGGTGTCTTTTTATTTTCCGATTAATCTTATTTTCAATCAAATATATAAATACAATTTAAATAAGGCTCTTTTCTAAAAAGATTCAGATTGTCGAGAAAGGTTATTTTCTCGGCAGTTTTTCATTTTGTTTGAACATCAAACACCGATTTTAATATGAGATTGACTATGCTAACAGGCCTGTTGCTTTTCCGCTCCAATTAACATGGGGCAAATCACCCTAAAGAATTGCACTCACCTTATCCAACCTGGATAAATTTGTTGCAATTTTTTTATGTTTTGTCAGGCTGCAGTAAGGAGAGCATGTTTACTTACATTCTTCAATCCCCGGAACCGGCAGTAACGAATCCCGTGTAGATTTTTTGAGTCTGCGAAGCTTTGCTCAATTTTTTCTTTTTTAAAGGCAGGTTTCACAAAGAAAGTTGTTTTTCGAACAAATTTTAAATTTTTACCTAGGAACCTCGGATTTATGCATGACCTTCCTTGGAATCACCAAAGCTGTCCGAACACGCCACTCATTCGGACGACGCTTCGGATTTTGGGCATCATAGCGACTCTTTGATTCCCGTTTTTCCGCGACTCTTTGATTTTGGGCACCATTGCGGCTCTTTGATTCCCATTTTTCCTGACGCTTCGTATTTTGGGCACCATTGCGGCTCTTTGATTCCCATTTTTCCTGACGCTTCGTATTTTGGGCATCATTGCCGCTCTTTGATTCCCATTTTTCCGTGACTCTTAGATTTTGGGAATCATTGATAGTAGAGTGATGTAGAACTGGATCCTTGAATATTAAACCTAAAAACCAGCGGTAGGCGACGTTTGTTCTTATTTCTCTTTCTAATTGACGTTCAGATCGAATGCCAAAAAGATAACCAATAAACATCATTTTTAAAAAAATAAGGGGATCAGTAGGGCGTCCGTTATCATCGCTATAATAAGGACGGACCTTTTCAAGAAGAAACGAAAAATCGATATATTTGTCAATAAAGCGAAGATGGTGTTCGTCTGAAACTATTTCATCAATAGACACAAATACATATTCACTTTGGCCAGACTCTTTTGGCTAAACATTGATTTCACCACTTATTTTTATTATTTATTGGTTAAGTGGAAGGTCTGTAATGGAACCGCCCAGTTGATTGGAGTGGAAGACGCGAAGACTCCTGCGGGAGCAGCGGGACAGGTGAGACCCCGCAGGCGCTTTAGCGCCGAGGAGGCTCACCGCCCGCCCCGCGGAAAGCGAAGCGTCTGGAACGGAAATCAACAGACCTATTGAACAGCCTGGCTCTTTTCTAAAAAGATTGTTGTTTTTATACAGGTTTTGTGGGAAGGAAACCTATTAAAAGAAAGGGGGGATTGGAGCATCCAGGAGCCAGTTGACTTTAACGCAGCCTAAAAATAAAGAAGCACCCATATCGGGTGCAGTGAGTTTAATCTATAGTTGTCTGTCTAGGATTTTCAAAAGACATTATCCTTTTTTAAAGGCCCCTAACATTACACGGACAAGCCCGCCAATAAACTTCGGCAGTTTAATCGTATAAAATCTCATATTATTGTCCCTCCTCACCATCTAAAACAATCCATCTCGGTTTCCCATTAGTCCTTAACATCATATTCAATATAAAAAGATGAGTACTTTATCAAGGGTGATATTTTAATCACAACTTCTTATCACCAATAATATGCCTTTTGTAAACGAAAAAGTACCACTATCCTTATTAAGTTCATTACTAATACATAATGTAGAACCTAAAGGAATATGTCGATTTGTTAATGGATATTTGAAACCGATAAGTGACAGATTTTCTACATTCGTTATCGGGATAAACGAGATATATTTTTTTTTCGGCATTCGGTGGATGGGATGAATCCCTTCCTGCTTCAAAAACAATTGGTTTTTTTGATCAACAATCATCACTACCGTCTGAGATGCTTGAATGATTGGTTTAAGCAAAAGTTGAACGTTAGCAAGGAAATGATCTAATCTCCCACCTGTTCCACCAAAAATTCGAATTTCACTTGCACCTTGTTCTATTCCCCAATTCAAAGCTAGTTCCATATCAGGTTCATCTTTTTCTGGGAGGAATTTTTTCAAACCCTTTACTTTCCGCTCTATTTCTCGCCATTCATCCTCCGAAACAGAGTCAAAATCACCAAAACCTAGAGCAGGGATAATTCCCTTTTCTAACAAGATGGAAACTCCTCTATCAACACCGACCCAAACGCAGTTTTCTTGATCATACTGACGCAAATCGGGAAGGAGTTCGGCAGGCCCACCACCAACAATATTGACTATCATGCTTCTCACCTGAAAAATTATTATTTTTTAGTGTCAAAAGAGTCAGCATTTTGCTGACTCTTTGATTATCGATTATCCTCTTAAGGCAGCGATTGCTTTTCCTCTATCTGATTTGTTATAGACAGCAGAGCCTGCCACAAGCACAGTTGCTCCAGCCTGAATGCAAAGCTTGGCCGTTTCTTCATTAACGCCGCCATCCACTTCAATTTCAAGATGGTGATTTTTTGCTTCTGCCATTTCTTTCAAGTGGGTAACCTTTTCAAGGACAGATGGTATAAATGCTTGACCACCAAAACCAGGATTTACAGTCATGAATAAGACCATATCAACATCCTCTATAATATGTTGAATCATTTCAACAGGTGTTGCTGGATTTAAGACCACTCCTGCTTTCACACCAAGTGATTTAATGTAAGAAATGGTTCGGTGAAGATGCTTACAAGCCTCAACATGGACTGTTAAGTAATCTGCACCTGCTTTTGCAAATGCTTCGATATATTGATCAGGATTTTCAATCATTAAATGGACGTCCAATGGTAGCTTTGTAACAGGACGAATAGCCTCAACTATTAGAGGTCCTATCGTAATATTCGGAACGAAATGCCCGTCCATGACATCAACATGGATAAGATCAGCTCCCCCCATTTCTACATCCTTAATCTCTTCTCCCAATTTTGAAAAATCAGCTGATAATATTGAAGGTGCTATTTTTACCATATTAATACCTCGGCTTTCTCTCTTTTATCTCTTGCAAGAAATCTTTATAGTGATTAAATCGGTATTCCGGGATTTGTTCTTGTAAAACGGCAGCTTTAACTGCACATTTTGGTTCAGACAAGTGAAAGCATCCTCTATATTTGCACTTCTCTCCTTCCAAAGCAATTTCCGGAAAACATTGCGATAACTGTTCCGCTTCGATATCCGTAAATTCCAAGGAACTAAATCCTGGTGTATCTGCCACGAGACCATTTCCAACTTTAATGAGTTCGACATGTCTGGTGGTATGTTTTCCTCTGCCAAGATGTGTTGAAATCTCATTAGTTAATATATCTAAATCAGGTCGTAACACATTTAGCAAAGATGATTTTCCCACGCCTGATTGTCCAGCGAAAACTGATATTCCACCTTCTAAAAATGGCGTGAGTTCTTTTATCCCGAGCTCTGTTTCGGATGAGGTTAAAATAACCGTATAACCTGCTTTTTGGTAATCTGAAGCATATTGAGCGATGCTTGACTTTTGAGCCACGTCCGTCAAGTCCATTTTTGTAATACAAATGATTGGAGTGATATGATTAAATTCAATCAGAACAAGAAAGCGGTCTAGTAAGGTTGTACTAAATTCAGGTTCAACGGCAGAAAAAACGAGAATAGCCTGATCAACATTTGAAATAGGAGGTCGAACGAGCTCATTTTTTCGCTCCTTAACCTCTAAAATATAACCTTCTCGATCATTTTCCGCTTGGTAAACAACATAGTCCCCAACAAGGGGATTCACCTTGTTTTTCCGAAAAACACCCCTGCCCCGACATTGAACGATTCCTTCTTCACCTAAAACATAATAAAAGCCGCTCAGCGCTTTAATAATTTTGCCCTCTGGCATAGCAACACTCCTTTAATCAGTTGGATATTCAATTTTTTCATCAATGATTACGCTTTTGTCACGGATGACTCTAATTGCGCCAACTCCCCCATATGCAATTCTAAGTTGATATGGTTTAGTAACTGTTTGGGAAATAATCATTGTTTCAAATGGCTCAGTCATACTATTATCGACATCTTCAATATATACTTGTACATTATTTGCCTGTCCTGGGGTGGAAGGCTGATACGGAATGGAAATTGTCTTAGTCACCGTTTTGGGTGGGATTTCTTCCTTACCTTTTGAAATGACTACCGAAACTTTATCGCCTTTAGTAAGTTCGGTGCCAGCAGCAGGGATTTGGGAAATTATCAGACCTTTGCCAATCGTATCATTGTATTCTTCTTTTGTCATATCAATTGTCAACCCAACCGAATCAGCATAATCCTGCGCACTTTTAGTATTGTACTCAGTTAAGTCTTTGAGCTTAATTTTTTCGACACCTTTGCTAACAGTAAATTCAAGGACGGTTTCTTCTGGAATGACCTCTTCATCAGCCTCTGGTGACTGTTTTAAAATCGTTCCTGGATCACTCTCATCATAGACTTCTGTTTTCGTGATATCTTTAAAATTTTGCTTTTCTAATAATCGGACTACATCATCGTATTGACGATCAGTGTAGTCTGACAGTTGATACGTTTCTTTTCCCGTGCTTTGATAGACATCAACTTTTAAACCCTCTTTTGCAGTTTTACCAGCTTTGGGGTCCGTTCTAATCACATAGCCATTCTCCACTTCATCACTGCTAATATCGATCGTATCACCAATCTTAAACCCAGCAGTACGCAATTCAGAGAGCGCTTCCTCCAATTTCAGCCCACTAACATCCGGCACCTCGACATCTTTTGGTGCCATCAAATCAGGTAGTATAAATACTGTAAAAAGAGCAATTAATACTAAAGAAACAAATGAAGTCACCAGTATAATCGGCCACTTTTTCCGTTTTTTCTTTTGTTTCCCCTTTTTTGTTTGCTGCTGATCATCGAACGGCTTATCTTTATCATGGACAAGAGTATGATCTAAATTCTGATTAACACGATCATTTGTAATAATTGGAATCGCTTTTGTTGCGTCATTATCTAAAGGGATTACAAATTTAGGTTCGTTGATTCTTTCTAAATCTAAGGAAGATCGTAAATCTTCTTCCATTTCGTCTACACTATTATAGCGATGAAATGGATCCTTGGCCGTCGCTTTTAACACGATATTTTCCACGCTTTGCGGAATGAGCGGATTCCATCTTCTTACCGATGGTGTCTCAGATTGTAAATGCTTCAATGCAATCGATACTGCAGATTCACCTGAGAACGGGAGTCTTCCAGTTAATAGTTCAAACATGACAATTCCTAGTGAATAAATATCTGACTTTTTATTCGCCATCCCTCCCCTAGCCTGCTCAGGTGATAAATAATGAACAGATCCAAGGACAGAATTTGTCTGTGTGATACTTGTTGCGCTAAGGGCCATCGCAATACCGAAGTCGGTAATTTTAACATTCCCCATGTTATCAACTAAAATATTATGTGGTTTAATATCTCGATGAACGATGTTGTTTTGATGAGCATGTGAAATAGCTGAAGTTAATTGTTTCATGATATCAATGGTTTCTTCAACCGCAAGCGGTGAATTTGTTTGTATGTATTGTTTTAATGTTTGACCTTCGACGTATTCCATGACAATGTAATATAAATCTTTTTCTTCTCCGACATCATAAATACTCACAATATTTGGATGAACTAAACTAGTGGCTGATTGTGCCTCCCGATGAAAGCGACGAATAAACTCTTCGTCATTAGCAAAATCAAGGCGAAGCATTTTGACTGCAACATCTCGATCAAGAATCATATCATGTGCTAAATACACGTTTGCCATCCCGCCGCCGCCAACCATATCAATGATTTTATAGCGACCACTTACACGTTTCCCAATCATCATGAATTACTCACCACTTTCCTTGTCATCATAGAATTCTACAATCACGAGGGTGATATTATCTTCGCCACCATATAGATTAGCAAGTTCGATGAGTTGGGATGCCTTTTGTTCTAACTGGCCATTCATGACTAATACGTCCACCATTTCTGTTTCTTTTACTTTATTCGATAATCCATCAGAGCATAATAGTAAAAGATCGCCTTCTTCAAAGGTAATCGTTTTAATATCCATCTCAACTTCAGCTTCTGTTCCCAATGCTCGTAATAGGACATTTTTCCGTGGATGATGTTCTGCATCTTCTTTAGAAATTTGACCAGAGCGAACGAGCTCATTCACTAAAGAATGATCTTCAGTGATTTGCTTAAAACCAATATCATTTGACATATAACAACGACTATCACCAATATTGGCGATTGTCGTAAACCTATTCGTACAAATCGCGGCAACAATCGTTGTCCCCATTCCCTCACATTCATTATGGGACTGTGAGTGCTGGAATACCATCTGGTTCACTTTAGTAATATGATCCTTCAGCCAACTTTCGGCATCTTCGGCAGTTAAAATTTCGTTTGTTTCTTTCCAAAAATCCTTTAAACTATTTAGTGCCATTTCACTTGCCACATCACCGGCACGATGGCCACCCATGCCATCTGCAACAATGGCAAGGCGTTGACCAACGAAATTCACAAAAATCCCACCATTATCTTCATTATGTTGGCGGATTTTCCCTTTATCTGTCATAAAAACTGCCTTCATTCTTTCACCTCGTCTCCTCTTTTCGCTCCTTTGCACGAAGTTGCCCACATGCTGCATCGATATCAGAACCGTGCTCCCGGCGAATCGTAACATTTATCCCATTTTTCTTTAATGTTTTTTCAAATTCAAAAATTTGACTTCTTGGTGTCCGAACATAATCTCGTTCAGGAACATAATTGACGGGGATTAGATTAACGTGACATTTGATCCCTTTAATCAATTTCGCTAATTCCTCGGCATGTTCAACCGTATCGTTCACTCCGCCAAATAAACCATATTCAAAGCTGATTCTTCGCCCCGTCTTTTCAATATAATAGCGCACTGCATCCATTAAATCTGGTAACTTATAAGCACGGTTAATTGGCATTAGACGGCTTCTTAGCTCCGTGTTCGGTGCATGAAGGGAGATAGCAAAATTTATTTGCATGTTTTCATCAGCAAATTGATAAATTTTTGGAACGATTCCACTGGTTGAAACCGTAATATGACGTGCACCAATATTTAGGCCTTGTTCATGATTCATAATTTTTAAAAAAGAAAGCAAGTTATCATAGTTGTCAAATGGTTCCCCAATTCCCATAATGACGATGGAATCAACCCTTTCTTCTGATTCATCAAGAGCCTGTTGCACTTTGACTACTTGTGCAACAATTTCCCCTGCTTCTAAATTACGTTTTAAGCCACCAAGTGTGGAAGCACAAAAGGTACAACCAATTCGACAGCCAACCTGCGTGGTCACACAGACAGAATTACCATAATCATGGCGCATTAACACTGTCTCAATTGAATATCCGTCCTTTATTTCAAATAAGAACTTGATGGTCCCATCAGCAGATGTTTGTTGAATAATGGTTTTTAATGTCGTTAGAACAAAATATTCGTCAAGCTTATCTCGTAATCCTTTGGAAAGGTTTGACATTTCCTCAAAAGATGAGGCTCTTTTTTTGTATAGCCAATCATAGATCTGTTCAGCACGAAATGCTTTTTCTCCGTGTTGCTCTAACCAGTCCTTTAATTCTCCAAGCTGAAATGAATATATTGATGGTTTTTCTTCACTAGTAGTATGATTCTCAGTTGAAATTTCATTTTGCAATTCCTTACACCTTCTTTCTTAAACAAGCTATATAAAATCCATCTGAACCGAAGTCCTGAGGTAAAATTTGTAGAGAAAAATCGTTTATCAGTGACCCAACCGGTGCAGGCATCCGTTCTACCATCGTAGTATCACCATAAAACTCCGGATGTTTTTGCAAAAAGTTTTCGACAACGGTTGAGTTTTCTTCTTTATCTATCGTACATGTACTATACACTAAAATTCCACCTTTTTTTAACAAAGGGGCTACTGAAGAAAACAGGTCTGTTTGGATCACTTGCAGTTTATTAAGGTCTTCAACCTTTTTTGTGTATTTCATGTCTGGTTTTCGGCGCATAACCCCAAGCCCTGAACATGGTGCATCTAAGAGAATTTTATCGAAGGATTCTGGAGCAAAATACTCTTGGACCTTTCGACTGTCAAGGGCTTTTGTCTCAATATTATTGAGTCCTAACCGCTTAGCAGATTCTGAAATTAATTTTACTTTATGTTCATGGAGATCTAGAGAGACGACTGCCCCGGTATGATCTAAACGTTCAGCAATATGGGTTGATTTGCCACCTGGGGCTGCACAAGCATCAAGAACCCGGTCATTCAGGCTGATTCCTAAAGCATAGGCAACTAGCATCGAACTCTCGTCTTGAATCGTGAATAATCCATCCTTAAAGGCCTTTGAGGTTGCGAGATTTCCTCTTAATGCTTTTATCGCTTCAGGAATAACCGGACTCGCTTCAACGTTATAGCCTTCTTCCTGAAGTAGCGCAAGACATGCATCTCTGCTGATTTTGGTGATATTCACACGTGCCGTTTGTACGGGTGCGGTTAAATTAAGCTCACACATTTCCTTTGTTTTATCAAAACCTAGTTGTGTGACCCAGCGCTTTACTAACCAAAGCGGATGGCTAGTCTCAATACTTAAGCGTTCAACTGGATCAACAATATCGGACAAGTTCCTAAGGCCACTCCGCTGAATGTTTCTTAATACACCGTTTACTAATCCAGAAATCCCTTTATGTCCGCGTTTTTTAGCAATTTCTACCGCTTCGTAAATCGCTGCCCGATCAGGGATTTTATCTAAATAGACCATTTGATATAGCGTGACTCTAAGGAGGTTCATAACCCAACCTTGGATTTTTTTGCTGTCTTTTAAAAACGGCTCCAAATAATAGTCCAACGTCATTTTACGTTGCAGGGTTCCATAGGTCAGTTCGGTCAAAAGACCAACATCAATTCGATCAACCTGATTTTTTTCAATCGTTTTATTCAGTAAAAGGTTGCTGTATGCCTGATTCTTATCAATGGTTTCTAATAATTCAAGCGTGGCTTCCCTAACATTTTTTTTATTTTCAGTCATGTTGGTCCCCTATCACATCACCGACGCTGATGGATCCAGCGCCTAGTAAAAATTGTTCCGCTAACATTCGTTTTTTACCTGAAGGCTGCAACTCTGTTATTTTTATGGCCGTTTGATTACCAGTGGCAACAATAATGCCATCTTTTTGGATCTCGATAACTGTCCCTGGTGCCTCTTGTTTTGTTACTTGGAACTTTACAGCTTGCCAAACCTTTAAAGGTAAGCTATTCCAAATAGTATAAGCAACCGGCCACGGATTCAATCCCCTGATATGGTTGAAGATTTCCTCACCCGATTTTGACCAGTCAATTTTCTCCTGTTCACGCTTAATGTTCGGAGCAAATGTGGCTTTTTCTTCATCCTGAGGAATCGGTGTAATCTCCCCGCTCAAAAGTTTAGGCAAAGTTTCTAATAAAAGCTTAGATCCAGCGTCGCTTAATTTTTCAAACAGCGTACCCACATTATCTTCCTCGGTGATCTGAACCTCTGCCTGAGTCAGAATATCGCCAGCATCTAATTTTTCCGCCATATACATAATGGTAATACCGGTTTTTTTCTTACCTTGCAAAATAGAATAATGAATCGGAGCCCCACCGCGTAATTCCGGTAATAGTGAGGCGTGGACATTGATACACCCATACTTTGGTGCTTCTAATAATTCATTCGGTAAAATTTGCCCAAATGCTGCCGTAACCACCAAATCAGGCTTTAACGCGAGGATCGGTTCAAGCTCCTCCATTCGCCGAATCTTTTCTGGTTGAAAAACAGGGATTCCTTGATTTATTGCTTCCACTTTGACAGGTGGCGGGGTCATCACTTTTTTACGGCCAACAGGTTTATCAGGTTGAGTAACGACGGCAATAACATCATATCCACCCTCAACAAGTGACCTCAATACAGGCACTGAAAAGTCTGGCGTACCCATAAATACTATTTTCGTCATTCCTTTTCTCCTCCACCTAACTCTTTTTCATCCATGTACCTTGTCACCTTCGAAGTGAACAATATCCCATTTAAATGATCAATTTCATGTTGAATGGCTCTTGCTAAAAACCCTTCAGCTTCAAGGACAAAAGCTTTTCCTTTGCGATTTTGTGCCGCAACTTTGATAAAATTGGGACGGGTCACTTCTCCGTACAGGCCTGGAAAGCTTAAACAGCCTTCAGGACCGGTCTGCTCTCCAGATGCTTCCACAACTTCTGGATTTATTAGCTCGACGGTTCCCAGCTCATCATCAATATCAACAATGGCAATTCGTTGTTTTAAACCTATTTGTGGTGCAGCCAATCCGACACCATCAAACTCGATCATCGTATCATACATATCATTTAATATTTTTATTAGCCTTCTATCAAATTTTGTTACTTTATCACAGTTTTTCTCCAATATATCTGCTGGGTAAATGACTACTTTTCGTACCGCCATACCTTTCCTCCAATTGTTTCTCTTATTATTGTCTAGCTCAAGCCCCTTGCTCTTTTCCTATTCATTCTCAACAAAAATAAAACCGTTCATAACCTCACATTAAAATATAAGGATTCATATCAATGGCTATTTGCAAGCCGCTTTTTGAACTTTCCTTCATTAGTTGATTACTTATATATTTTAATGCATTACCTAACTCTGGTTCCCGCTTGTATTTTACCAAACATTGATAGCGATATCTATCTTTGATCCGTGGAATAGGAGAGGCAACAGGCCCCAATATGACTGCGTCATTCTTCAATTTTGATCGTAAATATCTGGTGATTTTTTCGGTAATCGATACGACCTTCATTAATTCCTCATGGCTCACCGTCACTAGCGCTAAATAATAAAATGGTGGGTAACGATGGATTTTTCGCATCATCATTTCTTTTGCATAAAAACGATCAAAATCCTGATCACCAGCAAGTTCGATACTATAATGCTCAGGCGTATAGGTCTGGATGACAACCTCACCTGGTAATTGATGGCGCCCCGCCCGTCCGCTTACCTGCGTTAATAATTGAAACGTCTTTTCCGACGATCTGAAATCAGGTAAATGGAGCATCGTGTCTGCTGACAATACCCCTACTAGGGTAATATTGGGGAAATCGAGACCCTTTGCAATCATTTGCGTTCCCAGTAAAATATCTGCTTTTCCCTGATGAAACTCAGTTAACAGTTTTTCATGGGATCCTTTACGGCTTGTCGTATCGACATCCATCCTGATTACCTTTGCTTCTGGCAACAGCTTTCCAAGCTCTTCCTCAACCTTTTGCGTTCCTGTCCCAAAATAGCGAATATGGTCGCTCTGACATTCTGGGCAAATATTAGGTACCCCGGATTCGAAGCCGCAGTAATGACACTTCATGTTGTTCTGAACTTGGTGGTATGTTAACGATATATCGCAGTGTGGACAAAGGATGACATATCCGCAATCTCGACACATCACAAACGAGGAGTGACCGCGCTTATTTAAAAATAGCACTGTTTGTTGCTTTTTCTGGATACGATCTTGTAACTTTTCAAATAAATCCCGTGAAAACATCGAACGATTACCTTCACGTAATTCCTCCCGCATATCGACAATGTTAACGGTGGGAAGGCCTTGGTCATTCATCCGTTTCGATAAGGTCAACTGCTGGTAAACTCCTTTTTGGGCCCGGGCAAATGTTTCAAGCGAAGGGGTGGCACTTCCGAGGATCACTGGGCATTGATAGAGGATCCCACGATGGATGGCTACATCCCTAGCGTGGTAGCGGGGATTCTCCTCCTGCTTATAACTCGTCTCATGCTCCTCATCAATAATAATAATCCCTAAATTTTCAAACGGAGCATAAATCGCCGAACGAGCTCCGACAACCACCTTGACTTCTTTACGTTGGATTTTCCGCCATTCATCATACTTTTCACCTATCGACAAACCACTATGTAAAACAGCCACCAAATCCCCAAATCTCCCTTTAAAACGATGCACCATTTGTGGTGTCAGCGCTATCTCCGGAACAAGGACAATTGCCTCCTTGCCTTTTTCAATCACTTGTTGAATCGATTGAAGATAGATTTCCGTTTTTCCACTTCCGGTTACTCCATATAAAAGAAAGACGTCATGGCGATCATTTTTTATCGATGATAGAACAGGGGTAATGGCTTGTACCTGTTGATCTGTTAATGGCAAAGGCTCTGTTTTGGGAAACTCTCTTTCCGCATAAGGATCGCGATAAACTTCCTTTTCTTGCTGAATAAGAATCCCTTTTTCGACCAAACCTTTTATTGTTCCAGCGTTTACTCCTAGATTAGTTTGGAGCTGTCGCAACTCGATTGGTTCTGGATGATCGATGAAATAAGCTAGGACCTCCTGTTGCTTACGAGCTCTAGTAAGTCCATCCTTTTCTCGGAGCAATTGTTCTTTTGGTAGGCCTGGGAAAACATGCATTAAGCGCTTCTTTTTCATCCGTTCCTTCACTTCATATAAGACTTCAACTGTCCCTTTGGCCAATTCCTTTTTAACTGTTGAAATGACACCAGCTTTTAGTGCGTCTTTCCAAGCTAGTACTTGGCTATTTACTAAGAATGGTTGTAGATCAAAAGCCAAATCCTCTACCCTAGTTCCTGGGGTTAGCATAATATTTTTTTCATATTGAGCTTTCAAAGCCGCGGGAATCATCGCTTGATAAGCAGCGATTTTCGTACATAACACTTCTTCCGTTAACCAATCACCAATATTTAGCATTTCACCATTAAGGACGGGTGTTAAATCCATTGGTTCAATGATTTCTCTTAATTTTTCAAATGAGGAGGAGTCTTTAAGCTCTCTCACAAATCCTTGTATATTGCGGCTACCAAACGGAACAATAACCCGCATTCCTGGCTCAATCATCCCCATCCACTGTTCTGGAATAAGATAATCAAAGCTTTTATCAGTTTGTTTTGCTGGTACATCCACGATCACACTGGCAATGTTCATTTTTTAACATCCTGTAATAGGAGCGAAATTTGTTCTACTATATTCTGGGCGACCTTCTGCTTTGTCATCTTCGGTAATTCGAGACTTGTCCCATCTTTTTTAAAAATCGTTACGATATTCGTTTCCGAACCAAAACCGGCACCCTCTGCTTTAACATTGTTGGCCACAATCATATCAGCGTTCTTTTTTCGCAATTTTCCAATTGCATATTCTTCAACATGTTCTGTTTCCGCAGCAAATCCGATTAAGATTTGGTGAGTCTTTTTCTGTCCAAGTTCAAATAATATGTCCTTCGTTCTTTCTAACTCAAGCACTGTTTCACCAGGTTTTTTCTTCATTTTATTATCATAAGTAATCTTAGGTCGATAATCCGCTACTGCAGCTGTTTTTATGACGACAGCAGCATTTTCAAACTGTTCCATTACTGCCTGATACATGTCTTCCGCACTTTCAACACGAACAAGCGTCACCCCATTTGGAGCCTGAAGGTTAACTGGTCCGGAGATTAACACCACATTAGCGCCTTCTTTAGCCGCTTCCTCAGCAATTGCATAACCCATTTTTCCAGTTGAATGATTGGTAATAAATCGAACAGGGTCAATTTTTTCCCTTGTTGGTCCAGCCGTTACAACGATCCTTCGACCTGCTAGCTTTGGATTCTTATTATTAAAGAACTCAGCCATGATTTCGATGATTTTTTCTGGTTCTTCGAGTCTGCCTTTACCGATATATCCGCAAGCTAAATAGCCTTCACTCGGTTCAATAAAACGATAGCCATACTGGTCTAAAATCGAGATGTTTTTTTTCACAGCAGGGTGGTCATACATATGAACATTCATGGCAGGGGCAATCCAAACTGGTGCACATGTAGCAAGCAAAGTGGTCGTAATCATATTGTCGGCGATGCCATTTGCCAATTTTCCGATTGTATTTGCCGTTGCTGGTGCCAACAGTACAAGATCAGCCCAATCTGCCAAATTGATATGAGCAATCACCTTGGAATTTTTCTCATCAAATGTATCCGTATAGACATCATTTTTCGATAATGCCTGAAAGGTCAATGGTGTTACAAACTTTGCTGCCGCATCACTGAGGATTACTTTTACCGTTGCCCCAGTTTGAGTCAGCTTGCTTGTTAGCGCTGCTGCTTTATAGACAGCAATCCCCCCTGTGACACAAAGTAATATCTTTTTCCCGTTCAACATAAATGTCCACCCACCTATATAATTTCTTTCTTCTATTATGCAAGAATACTAATTAATTTTCATCTTTAATATGAACTACCGATAAAATAAAATAACAACCTGAGAAGGTTGTTATTTTATTTAGCACTATTTAGAAAGGGAATCGTCTTGATCTGGTGCCTTCGTAAAATGAAGTTTACCTGCGTAAATTTCCTCTAATGATTTACCCACATTTTTATGTGATACATATTTAGCCAGCTTCAAAGTACCATTTTCTTGAAGATTTCTAGCCCGTTTTGCCGCAACTGATACTAATGAGTATTTTGAATCGATAATCGTTAATAATGAGTCAATAGATGGATATAACATGTTTAATCAACCTCCAGCATTTTTTTATAGCGATGTTCCAAGCGTTGTCTTCGGCAGTGCTCCGCGATGACAATCGCCTTTATTTTGTCGCAGGCATGGTCCACTTGATCATTTTCTACTACATAATCATAAAGGGACATCAATTCAATTTCTTCCTTTGCCACACTCATGCGATTGTTTATGATATCCTCTGTTTCAGTTCCCCTTGTCGTGATCCGATTTTTTAATTCAGATAGACTCGGCGGGGCTAGGAAAATAAAAAGACCTTCCGGGAACTTTTCACGGACCTGTTGAGCTCCTTGAACCTCAATTTCAAGGAAAACATCTTTTCCTTTTTCCAATGTTTCTTTCACATAATCAACAGGTGTTCCATAATAATTACCAACAAATTCAGCATATTCTAATAGCTTGCCTTTGCTGATTAGCTCTTCAAATTCTTCTCTCGTTTTAAAGAAATAATCAACACCATCAATTTCTCCTTCACGTGGTGTCCTAGTTGTCATAGAAATCGAATATTCAAAAGCCGTATCATGATGTGAAAATATCGCTTTTCGAACGGTCCCTTTTCCCACTCCGGACGGTCCGGAAAGTACGATTAATAAGCCTTTATCCTGCATCCTGCGAATCCTACCCTTCTTCTATAATATCCTCACGGTCATTCAATCTATGTGCAACTGTCTCAGGTTGAACAGCTGATAATATCACATGGTCACTGTCCATGATCAAAACAGCACGTGTCCGTCTCCCATACGTTGCATCAATCAAAGATCCTCTTTCACGAGCATCCTGGATAATACGTTTAATCGGTGCAGATTCAGGACTTACAATAGAAATAATTCGGTTTGCCGACACAATGTTACCAAAACCAATATTGATTAACTTTATTCCCATGACGATCCCCCAATTATTAATATACTATTTTCCCCGTTCCTGCTCTCCTTAAACCTTCTACTCAATATTCTGCACTTGTTCTTTTATTTTTTCGAGCAAGCTTTTCATTTCAACAACTTCGCTTGCGATCGCTGAGTCGTTCGCTTTTGAACCGATTGTATTAACTTCTCGGTTCATTTCTTGGACAAGGAAATCTAACTTTCTGCCAACTGGTTCAGTTAGCAATAATATTTTGTTAAACTGCCCAATATGACTTTCTAATCTTGTCAATTCCTCATTAATATCTGCTTTGTCGGCAAACAGAGCCACTTCGGTTAATATTCTCGTTTCATCGACTTGTCCCGATAAAAACTCTAACATCCGCTTTGTTAATCTATCTTTAAACTGGGATACAACTAATGGCCCAAGTTCTTTTAGTTTGTTCCCTCGATTGTGAAGCAGTGCTAAATTTTGCGAAATATCTTGTTCAAGCGCTAAGCCTTCTGTCAGTCTCATTTGTTTCAGTTGGATGCCCGCATCTTCTATTGCTTCAAGGACAAGCCCTTCAAGCTCAATGTTTTCTCCATCCTCATCTTCAATGCTGAGAAGTTCTTCTCGCGCAATTAGTTCATGAAGGGAGATTTGTTCGGTAAAATTATATTTTTGTTTTATGGATAATATGTGTTGGTAATATTCATCAAGAAGATTCCAGTCAATATGTACCTTACGATTTACTACAGCTTCACCAGACAATGTCACATATACTTCTACTCTACCTCTAAGAATGTGTTCATTTAGCTTCTTTTTCAATTTATCTTCTATTTTTAAAAGCTGTCTTGGCATCCGAATATAAAATTCACAAAAACGATGATTTACCGTCTTCACCTCTACGGTGACGGAAAGACGATTGGATTCTTTCTTGCTACGTCCAAAACCGGTCATGCTTACGACCATGAATACACATCCAATCTTTGAAGATAATCAAAAGCAGTATAAAGAAAAGCGGAAGCGCCTTGCTCAGCCCCGACAAGCATAAGACAAGCCCTGCAGGAAATCCTGATTTCCGGAAGGGATTGGCTTATGACCTCGAGGGGCTAGGCGCTGTAGCTAGACAATAAAGAAAAGGTAATAGAGGCCTTCTCTATTACCTTTTGGATTATATCATATTTTATTTTGTTTTTCTTGCGAAAAATGAACCTGCTAGTAAAAAAGTTGGAATTGAAGATAATGCAGTAATCAAAATCCAATCTCTTGGAACGATGGGAATGGTATGAAAAATAGGTTGTAAACCTGGATAGTATATTACAATCAACATCAAAATTAAAGATGAAATGACCGCAAAAACTAAATACTTGTTCCCTAATGGATTCCTAGAAAACACAGAGCGTTCACTTCGACAATCAAAAACATGGATAAGCTGTGCCATAACTAATGTGGCAAAAGCAACAGTCTGTGCGTATGCAAGATTATCTGGTTGCCGATAAGTGACGATAAAGGATAGTAACGTAACGATTCCTATAAGGAAACCTCTTGAAATAACCTTCCAGCCCAGTCCTCTTGCAAATACTCCTTCCCTAGGACTACGCGGCTTTCTCTTCATTACATTTTCCTCAGGCTGATCCAAACCCAGTGCCATTGCTGGCAGACCATCTGTAACAAGATTTACCCATAAAATTTGGATTGGTACAAGAGGCAATGGCAAACCCATTAACATCGCAAACAACATCACTAGAATTTCACCAACATTAGAAGCCAACAAATACCTTATGAACTTACGGATATTTTCATATATATTTCTGCCTTCTTTTATGGCAGCTTTTATGGACGCAAAATTATCATCAAGTAGAACTAAGGCGGAAGCTTCCTTCGCTACGTCCGTTCCTGTAATCCCCATCGCTATCCCAATATCGGCTGCTTTGATTGCTGGAGCATCATTAACACCGTCCCCGGTCATCGCGACGATATGCCCTCTATTTTGTAGTGCTTGGACGATTTTTAATTTATGTTCCGGAGAGACCCTAGCAAAAACCGATACATCTTCAACAACATCTTCTAATTCATCGACTGTCATTTCAGCCAATGCTTTTCCATCAATGACTCTACCTTTTCCTGAGATAATTCCTAATTGCTTTGCAATCGCTTTAGCTGTATTGACGTGATCACCCGTAATCATTACCGTTTTGATTCCTGCTTCGCGACACTCCTTAACAGCTTGCTTTACTTCTGGACGCGGTGGATCAATCATTCCTTGCAGGCCAATAAAGATTAAGTCCCGTTCTGCCTCCGTTTCGTGTAATATGACTGTATTTTCCGGAATGGGCTTAAACCCAATGGCGATTGTTCTAAGTGCCATTGAAGAAAGATCGTTTATCGAGTTTTGTACCGTTAGTTTTACTTCATTTGTTAAATACTGAGTTTTGTGATCCCATAGAATCGATTCACATAATCCAAGTAAAACATCTGGGGCTCCCTTCGTTACAATAAACTTTTTCCCCTGCTGATCTTGCACAATAACACTCATCATTTTCCGAGCTGAATCGAACGGAAATTCATTGATAATTACAAATTGGTTTAGCAATGAGCTACTCTCATATCCTGCTTTCATAGCAGATACGAGTAAGGCTCCTTCAGTTGGATCTCCGTCGATGATGTATTCATCATTTTTTATTGAAATTCCGGCGTGATTACAAAGCATCCCAAACATTAATAACTGTTGCAGAGCCTTATCCTGTTGTGGACTGCAAACTCGTTCCTGCTGATAAAATTTCCCCTTTGGCTCATACCCGACTCCATCAACTGTCCACACCTGTCCCCCACTCCATAAATGGGTAACGGTCATTTTATTTTGCGTCATTGTACCTGTTTTATCTGAACAAATAACTGAAGCGCAGCCTAATGTTTCTACTGCTGGTAGTTTTCGGACAATGGCATTTTTTTTGATCATTCGCTGTACCCCTAAGGATAACGCGACTGTAACAATAGCCGGTAATCCTTCTGGAATGGCTGCAACCGCGAGAGATACCCCTGCAAGGAACATCGTATATAGGTCATGTCCATTCCAGACACCGACAACTACGACCAGGACAGTTAATAAAAGGGCAGCGATGATTAATATTTTTCCAAGCTGTTCTAAACGACGCTGTAATGGAGTATCCAAAGTGACTGCCGACTGCAGTAGGTCGGCAATTTGCCCCATTGCTGTTTTCATCCCGATGCCACATACGATACCGACACCACTTCCACGAGTGACCATCGTTCCCATGAAGGCCATGTTTTCTAAATCACCAATTCCAACCGAATCAGCGGTGAGTGGATCAGTGCTTTTTTGAACAGGCAAGGATTCCCCAGTTAAAGCTGATTCTTCAATTTCGAGACTCTTTGTTTCTATCAGTCTCACATCTGCACCAATTCGATCTCCACTGACGAACTTTAAGACATCGCCGGGAACTACCTCTCTTGATGGAAGCTTGACCCATTTCCCATCCCTTAACACCGTTACCTGTGGTGCGGAAAGTTCCTTCAATGCCTGCATCGACTTTTCAGCTCTACTTTCTTGATAAAAGCCCAGAAATCCATTGACTATCACAATAGCAATGATGGCAATTGCATCGATGTATTCACCCAACATTCCCGATATTAATGTGGCTGCTAGAAGAACAAGTACCATAAAGTCTTTAAATTGACTTAAGAATAGGAGGATGGCAGATTGCTTTTCCCCTTCTTCGAGTTCGTTATATCCGTACTGTTTTCTCCGTTTATTCACATCATCTTCGGATAATCCTAATGAAAGGTCGGTATTTAATGCTTCTTCAACTTCATTTCTACTCATTTCATGGAACTTCATCCGGCTATCTCACTTCCTCCTTCATTTTTAGCACAAGCCATCTTCCTGGAAAAGCGGAAGGTGCCCTCTTATCGGCGACAACCACAAGACAAGCCGGCAGGAAGGTCGCTCTTTGACCTTCTGGACGGATTGGCTTGTGACCTTGAGCCAATGGCACCTAGAGCTAGACACATTCTAAATAAAGCTTATTCAGCCTCGTCCCCAAAAATGATAGAATGAAAAGAAAAGCGTAAGAGCCCGTTTAGCGACGTATGGACTGGAGCACACCGACTGAGATAAAGGAAACACGAAGCGCGCCAGCGATTCGATGTTGACTTATCGTAGGGAGGTGAGTGAAGTCCACTAGTCGTTGGGCTCTGGAGCTGGACAAATAGAAATAGCGGAAACTGTCCGCAAGTAAAGGATGTCATGTAATATGTCTTTTGATGGAATATTTACTAGAGCGATCACAAACGAACTTTCCCTCGCACTTAAAGGGGGGCGAATTAATAAAATACAACAACCTTTCCCAAATGAACTCTTAATGGTGATTCGAGCAAACGGAAAGAATCATCGACTATTGCTTTCAATCCACCCGAGTTATGCCAGAGTTCAGCTAACAAATGAAGTGTACGAAAACCCTAATGAACCTCCTATGTTCTGTATGCTTA
This sequence comes from Bacillus sp. 1NLA3E, assembly GCF_000242895.2. Lineage (NCBI taxonomy): Bacteria > Bacillati > Bacillota > Bacilli > Caryophanales > Bacillaceae > Bacillus > Bacillus sp. 1NLA3E. The sequence goes on along the minus strand of NC_021171.1, from coordinate 1,369,863 downwards.
TGCGTAAACATTTAGAAGGTTTTATTCTTGAAGATATTAGCCAGATCAGCTTAGACCGAATGATTGTTTTCGAAGTAAAAGGCCGAAACGAGTTAGGTGATATTTCCTGCAAACAATTAATTGTTGAAATCATGGGACGTCATAGCAACATTATCCTAGTGGATAAAGATCGAAACATGATTTTAGACAGCATTAAGCATGTTTCATTTGCTGTTAACAGCCACCGGGCTATTTTACCTGGGCAACCATACATACTGCCTCCAGCGCAGGATAAGGTGAGTCCATTCGATCTTAATGAAGAGGCAATACTTAGGACGTTAGATTTCAATGCTGGAAAGCTTGATCAACAGCTTGTAAGTAGCTTTGCAGGAGTTTCTCCACTATTGGCTAAAGAAGTGGTTTTTCAAGCTGGAATAGCCAATCGGGTGAGTTTACCCAAAACCTTTACCACCATGTTTCAAAAACTTAAAAATTATGATTATTCTCCAGCGATTACGATAAGTAAAGGGAAGGAATCGTTTTACTTATTTCCGTTGGAGCATTTGCAAGGAGAGACAAAAATCTTTCCTAGCTTAAGTGAAATGCTTGATCGATATTATTTTGGGAAAGCGGAACGGGATCGTGTAAAGCAAAAATCATCTGATCTTCTTCGCTTCATGATAAATGAAAAAGAGAAGAATGAAAAAAAGATTGTTAAATTAAAAGCTACATTTGCAGATGCTGAAAAAGCCAACGAATATCAACTTTATGGTGAACTATTAACAGCCAATTTGTATGCTGTTACAAGAGGGATGAAAGAAGTTCAAGTCATTAATTATTATGATGAAAACGGAGCAACCATAAAGATCCCTCTTGATCCACAAAAAGGTCCATCCGATAATGCTCAAAGATATTTCACAAAATATCAGAAGGCCAAGACAGCATTAGAAATTGTAAAACAGCAAATTGAAAAAGCCGAGCAAGAGGTGGGGTACTTTGAATCATTACTCCAACAAGTTGAAACGGCTTCTCCAAGAGATATTGAGGAAATCCGTGAAGAATTAATCGAAGAAGGCTATATGAAGGATCGACGGAAAAAGCAAAAAAAATCACAAGCTAAACCGCTGCTAGATAGTTATCAGGCCACCGATGGAACTGAAATATTGGTTGGGAAAAACAACAAACAAAATGATTACTTAACGAATAAAGTAGCTGCACGAGACGAAATATGGCTTCATACGAAAGATATACCGGGTTCACATGTGGTAATTCGTAGTCGCACACCACAAGAAAAAACGATCATAGAGGCAGCGGAACTAGCAGCTTATTTTAGCAAAGCTCGTACCTCCAGTTCAGTTCCCGTTGATTTTACCCTAGTCCGTCATGTGAAAAAGCCAAGCGGTGCAAAACCTGGCTTTGTAATTTACGATCATCAACAAACAGTCTTTGTAACACCTACGGAAGAAATAGTGCTTCAATTAAAAAAATAAAAAAGATGCTGACACTCAATTTATGAGCGGTCAGCATCTTTTTGTATACATATTTTCCTCGGTTTACTGCACTCTAATTTTAGGAGGTGGTTTGCTTGGACAAAACATTAGGCTATTTAAGAGAAACTTTATCAAACTATACCGAACAGTACTCGATCGGACAAGAAATCTATAATAAACTTAAGGAGCACAATTTTAAAAGTGAGGGTTCATTCGTAAGAGCCTTATCTCAGGAGGAAAGCGATTTTCTTAATCGAATTTTACCTGATGAAATAAATTATGCAAATGAAGAGCAGGATTCACTTCGCTCAAAGCAATTAAACGAAGTATTCGAGTTGCTTTTTTAAAGTTTATTTAACCGTTTTCGAGATTTATTTGCCGATCTTGCGAGTTTATTTGCTGTTTTCGAGATTTATTTGCCGATTCTGCGAGTTTATTTGCCAATTCCGAGATTTATTTGCCGATGCCACAATTTTGACAAATACACACACCAAAAAGAGGATAACCCTTCCGAGATTATCCTCTTCCTCAAAAATCGTAAATTAAGCGTTCTGTTTACCCCACTCAGTTGGGTCTTTTCGCCAAGCTACAAGAGTGTCCAAATCTGCCTCTTGAATGTATCCTTTTTCACTCGCCACTTTAGAAAGAGTCGTAAAATCAGTTAAAGAGTATGCAGTAATCCCAGCTTCCTTCAGCAACTCTTCTCCCTTTGCCAACTGGTAAGTAAAGATAGAAACGACTCCAAGCACCTCGCACTCTGCTTCACGTAGTGCATCCACTGCAGTGATAACACTGCCTCCAGTCGAAATTAAATCTTCGACGACGACCACTTTTTGACCAGCGACCGTTTTTCCTTCAATTTGATTGCCTTTACCATGACCCTTCGGTTTTGAACGAACATAGCACATTGGTAGATTGAGTAGATCACTAACCCATGCGGCATGAGGAATTCCTGCAGTAGCCGTTCCAGCAATTACTTCAGCATCAGCAAAATTTTCAAGAATGAGCTGTTTTAAGCCATTAGCAATTTCCTTACGAACAACAGGATAAGATAAAGTCAAACGATTGTCACAGTAAATAGGTGAACGAATTCCTGATGCCCATGTAAATGGGTCATTCGGCTGCAAGGCCACCGCTTCAATCTCTAATAATCTTTCGGCAATTAACTGTTTCATCGTAAAACTCCCTCCCATGCTTGTTTAACTCTAAAGTAACTCTGTAACGGATCTGCTGCTTGCGTAATCGGACGGCCAACCACAATGGCTGATACTCCTGATGCTTTGGCAGTTTCAGGTGTCGCGATCCGTTTCTGATCCTGCGTTTCATCCGTACTTAACCGAATCCCCGGTGTAACTGTTAAAAAGGATGGTCCAAGATTAGAACGAATCTTCCCAGCCTCCCAAGTTGAGCACACAACACCATCCATCCCAGCATCTTGTGCCACTGATGCATAGTGAAGAACAGATTCCTCAATCGAAACGGGAATCAACTGTTCTGTTCTCATTTGGGTTTCTGATGTGCTTGTCAGCTGAGTAACCGCAATACATTTAGGTCGGGCAAGACCACTTGGCGTACCTGCTGATAAACCTTCGAGAGCGGCGATCATCATGTCTTTTCCCCCAGCTGCATGGACATTGACTAAGTCCGCACCTAGGCGCGCAAGACCTTTCATCGCTTTATTGACCGTGTTAGGAATATCATGGAGCTTTAAATCGAGAAAGATTTGATGATCCTTCTCTTTTAATTCCGAGATAATGGCCGGACCTTCTTGGTAAAATAACTCCATCCCTACTTTTAAAAATAGTGATTGTCCTTCAAACGGTTCAAGAAACTGGAATACTTCCCGCTTTGACGCAAAGTCAAGAGCGATGATTAGCGAATTGTTCATGATGTTTCCCCCAGCTCCTTCCCGTACATTCTGAAATATGATCAAAACCTAATTTTTTCAACAATGGGGGTAAGTCCGTAATGATCGTTGGACAAACAAATGGGTCTACAAAATTTGCCGTCCCTACCGCCACAGCACTTGCACCTGCGTAAAAGAACTCGATTACATCTTCAGCAGACTGGATTCCGCCCATACCGATGATTGGAATCGATACTTGTTGGCTAACCTCGTATATCATTCGAATGGCGACAGGTTTTATTGCTGGCCCTGATAAGCCACCTGTTTTGTTGGCAAGAATGGGTTTGGCTGTTTTCAAATCAAGCTTCATACCTATTAGCGTGTTAATCATAGTCAGCCCATCTGCACCGCCTGCTTCGACTGCCTTGGCAATCTCAACGATATTGGTTACATTCGGAGATAATTTCACATAAACTGGAACTTCCGATACTTCCTTAACCTTGCGGGTTAGACTTGCAGCAACCTCAGGAATCGTACCAAAGGCAATTCCTCCCGTTTTCACGTTCGGGCATGAGATATTTAGTTCTAATGCATGAACATTCGGTGCAGTTGAAATTTTCTTTGCTACTTCAATATAGTCTTCTTCAGTAGAACCAGAGACATTAGCAATAATTGGAACAGAAAAGCGTTCCGCAAGCCATGGTAGCTCTTGTGCCATCACATGTTCAAGCCCAGGATTCTGCAAACCAATTGCATTCAACATGCCCGCTTCGGTTTCAGCCACCCGAGGGGTTGGATTACCAAACCGTGGCTCTGCTGTTGTCGCCTTTATCATAATCGCACCAAGCTGATTTATATCATATAACTGACTATATTCCTTGCCGAAACCAAAACAACCTGATGCTGGCATAACTGGATTTTTTAATGATAGACCTGGTAATTCAATTTGTAAGGAACTCAAATGACTACCTCCCCTGCCCGAAAAACAGGCCCGTCAGTACAAACCTTTTTGTAAGAATGGCCTGTTGGATCTTCCCCTGTATGACAAACACAGGCAAAGCATGCGCCAATTCCACAACCCATTCGTTCCTCTAATGATAAAAATACCTTTTTGTTTGGAAAATTAGCCTCTAGCGCTTTTAGCATGGGAGTAGGTCCACATGCATAAAGGGTATTAAAATCAAGCCCCTCTTTAACGATAACATCTGTTACAAAACCCTGATGACCGTAACTTCCATCAACAGTGGCCACATAGGTTGTCCCGAGTTCGGTAAACATTTTTTCATAAAATACAACATTTTCTGTTTGAAACCCGAGAATATGAATAACTTTTATCCCACGACTAACCAATTGACGTGATAGCTCATAGAGCGGAGGAACACCAATTCCTCCACCTACTAATAGAGCCGTTTCACCAACATTTGTTTCGGCAACCGGGAAACCATGTCCAAGCGGACCTAACACATCAACGGAATCTCCTGCAATTTTCTCAGACAGGAGCGTTGTACCCCGTCCTTCACTTCTATATATCATGGTGAATTGCTTGTTCTCCTTATCGATGCTGGAAATACTTATCGGTCTTCTTAACAAAGGGTCCAGACCATTGGATACTTTAAGATGAACAAATTGACCGGGATCGCCCATTTCGCGTGTGATGTCCCCCTGAAGCGTGAGCTCATACACCGATGCTGCTATTTCTTGTTGATCGATAACGATACATTGTTCTTTGTTTATCACATTAAGACCGCCTTTCGGGCTTCAACAGCCGTTTCCATCGCTTCCGCAGAGAACGTCATCGATTCAATGACTCTAAGAATGGCTTCAGCCGTATCAAGTGAGGTCAAGCATGGAATGCCGTTTTCAACCGCTTCACGACGAATTCGGAACCCGTCACTCATTGGTTGCTTCCCTCTAGTAAAGGTATTAATCACTAATTGCGCTTCCCCAGTTCGGATAACATCAAGCAGATTCAAATCAGTGGAATCGATTTTTTCAACCACGTTAACTGGGATAGCATTTGCTTTCAGATAGTTTGCTGTTCCACTAGTTGCCAAGAGTCGATATCCTATCGAAGCAAATCGTTTGGCAAGCTGTAAGGCTTCTTCCTTATCTTTATCAGCGATTGTTAACAAGACAGTCCCCGACTTATGAATCTTCATCCCTGAAGCAACAAAGCCTTTATACAATGCCTTTTCAAATGTAATGTCTTTTCCCATGACTTCCCCAGTTGATTTCATTTCAGGGCCAAGCGTAATATCCACACGACGTAGTTTTTCAAACGAGAACACCGGAACTTTTACAAAAACGCCTTTCTTCTCAGGGACAAGACCCGATTGGTAACCAAGGTTCGAAAGTGTTTGACCCAAAATAACCTTTGTGGCTATATTCGCCATTGGAACGTTGGTGATTTTACTTAGAAATGGCACAGTTCTACTTGAACGTGGGTTGACTTCTAATACATACACATCTTCACCCGCAACGACATATTGGATATTGAGCAATCCAATAATTCCTAACCCTCTAGCCAATTTTTCAGTATATGAGACCAATTTTTCTTTGACCGAAGCAGAAATTCTTTGAGTTGGATATACAGCAACCGAATCTCCTGAATGGACTCCCGCTCTTTCGATATGCTCCATTATTCCTGGTATCAAGACATCCTTACCATCACAAATCGCATCCACTTCAATTTCCTTACCTGTTAAATAGCGGTCAATCAAGACTGGGTCCGAATTTACCTTTACAGCGTTTTTCATGTAGTAAATTAATTCTTCTTCTTTTGTGACAATTTCCATTGCTCGACCACCGAGTACATAGGAAGGACGTACTAATACAGGGTACCCTATCTCCGTTGCAACTTTTACCGCTTGATCTACTGTTAAAGCCGTTTTTCCTTTAGGCATCGGCACTTGAAGTTTGGAAAGTGCTTGCTCAAACTTATCGCGATCTTCGGTTCTATCAAGATTTTCCAAGCTAGTTCCAAGGATTTTTACGCCTCGTTCAACTAAGTCTGCAGCAAGGTTGATCGCTGTTTGCCCACCAAATTGAACAATTACACCTTCTGGTTTTTCTAAATCGATAATATGCATGACATCTTCAATCGTAAGTGGCTCGAAGTATAATTTATCAGAAATACTGAAATCGGTTGAAACAGTTTCTGGATTACTATTAATAATAATCGCTTCATATCCCGCTTCCTTTATCGCCCAAACGGAATGAACGGTGGCATAATCAAATTCAATTCCCTGACCAATCCGAATTGGACCTGAGCCCAATACAATGACACTTTTGCGGTCCGTTACAATCGATTCATTTTCTTCTTCATAAGTACCATAAAAATATGGTGTTTCTGATTCAAATTCTGCCGAACAAGTATCAACCGTTTTAAAGACAGGAACAATCCCCACCGAAGTTCTCCAATTGTAGATCTCTAGCTCAGTCGAATTCCAGCTCGCTGCTAACACTTTATCAGAGAAGCCCATTGCTTTTGCCTTCCGTGCTACTTCAACATCGAAAGGTTTCTTTTCAACCTCAGCTGTATATTTAACAATTCCTTCAAATTTTTTAAGGAAAAATAAATCAATTTTGCTCCAGTCATGTATGGTTTCAATGGTAACGCCTCGTTTAAGTGCTTCAGCAAGATAAAATAACCGCTCGTCTCCTGCTTTGCGAATCCGTTTTTCCAACAACTCGTCATCAACTTGATCTGCTTCTTTTAATTCTAAATGATAGATTTTTGCTTCAAGTGAACGAACTGCCTTTAAAATGGCTTCTTCAAAGGTACGGCCAATCGCCATTACTTCTCCGGTCGCTTTCATTTGCGTACCGAGAAGGCGATTTGCTGATTCAAACTTATCAAACGGCCAACGCGGTATTTTTGCCACAATGTAATCAAGTGCTGGTTCAAAACAAGCGTATGTTTTTCCCGTAACAGGATTCATCATTTCATCTAAGGTAAGTCCAACCGCAATCTTGGCTGCAAGCTTGGCAATTGGGTACCCTGTTGCTTTTGAAGCAAGTGCAGATGAACGGCTAACCCGTGGATTTACTTCGATAATATAATAATTGAAGCTATCAGGATCAAGAGCTAACTGTACGTTACAGCCCCCCTCGATTCCTAAAGCTCGGATGATTTTCAGCGATACATTTCTTAACATTTGATATTCGCGATCACTCAAGGTTTGGCTTGGTGCGACTACGATTGAATCACCAGTATGAATTCCAACCGGGTCGATGTTCTCCATGTTACAAACCACGATGGCATTGTCGTTGGCATCACGCATTACTTCATACTCAATTTCTTTATATCCGGCAATGCTTTTCTCAAGTAAGCATTGATTAACTGGGCTGTATTTCAAACCGCTCAAAACAATATCGTTAAGCTCCTGTTCATTGTGGCAAATCCCTCCGCCTGTTCCACCTAATGTATAGGCGGGACGAACAATGACAGGATAACCAATTTCATTTACAAACTGATAGGATTCCTCTAAATTATGAACAATGGCACTTTCAGGCACTGGTTCACCAAGTTCATTCATTAAATCACGGAACAATTCACGATCCTCTGCTTGTTCAATCGCAGATAACCTAGTTCCTAATATCTCGACATTTAATTCTTCAAGGATTCCGGACTTAGCTAATTCAACAGCTAGGTTTAAGCCTGTTTGTCCTCCCAGGGTTGGAACAAGAGCATCAGGACGTTCTTTACGAATTACTCTTGACACAAAATCAACCGTAAGTGGTTCTATATATACGGCATCTGCAATTTCAGTATCAGTCATAATCGTGGCCGGGTTTGAGTTTACAAGAATAACTTTATAACCCTCTTCTCTCAAAGCCATACATGCTTGAGTTCCAGCATAGTCGAACTCTGCTGCCTGACCGATGACAATCGGACCTGACCCAATTACTAATATACTATTTATATCTGTACGTTTAGGCATTGTTCAGTACTCCCCCTTGTTTGTAAATGTCAACCATTTCTAAAAAGCGGTCAAATAATCCGTTCGTATCTTCTGGTCCAGGTGAAGCTTCAGGATGAAATTGGACAGTGAACGCTGGATAGTCTTTATGTTTTAAACCTTCAACAGTACCATCATTTAGGGCAACATGGGTAATCTCCAAGCGGGTACCAGAGATGGAATCTCCTTCAACTGTATAGCCATGATTTTGTGATGTTATCGCTACTTTTCCAGTTGCTAAATCTTTGACTGGATGGTTAGATCCTCGGTGACCAAATTTCATTTTTTCCGTGTTAGCACCACATGAAAGGGCAAATAATTGGTGACCAAGGCAAATGCCAAACACCGGAACTTTTCCTAATAATCCTGCTATCATCGCTTTTGCCTCAGGAACATCTTTAGGGTCCCCAGGTCCATTTGACAACATCACACCGTCTGGACTTAATTGTAAAATTTGCTCTGCTGTAAAATGATACGGAACTACTACAACATCACAATCACGTTTATTTAATTCTCTTAAGATACCGTGTTTCATACCAAAGTCAACTAGAACCACTCTGTTTCCTCTACCTGGACTGGCATAAGGAGCTACAGTTGAAACCTGCTTCACTTGATCATTTGCAAGAGGCTTAGCTCGTAAAGTTTCGAGAACCGTTTTGGCATCCTCATCTATATTACAAAATGCACCCTTTAACGTACCGTGATTTCGAATGATGCGCGTTAATTTTCTTGTATCAATCCCGGATATTCCTGGAATATTCTTCATCCGGAAGTACTCATCAAGCGACATTTGATTTCGCCAGTTTGACGGAAAGTCGCTTGCTTCCTTAACAATAAAGCCTTTTATAGCGGGTTGAATGGATTCAAAATCATCCCGGTTAATCCCATAGTTACCTACCAACGGATATGTAAGCGTCACAAGCTGACCACAATAAGATGGGTCGGATAAGATCTCTTGATACCCTGTCATTCCAGTGTTAAACACGACTTCCCCAATCGTATTAACATCACTACCAAACCCTTCACCAACTAAGATGGTTCCGTCTTCGAGGATCAATTGTCTTTTCATCTATCCACTCTCTCCTTTTTCCAAGCAATTTTTCCATCGGCGATAGTCAGAACTGGCCAGCCCTTACACTTCCAGCCTTGAAATGGTGTATTCTTCCCCTTTGAAAGGAAATTAGTCGGATCAATTTCTTCTTGATGCTCTAAATCAAGCAAGACTAGGTCTGCTATGGCACCTACCTCCACTTTACCGTATGGAAGACCAAATGCATTTGCAGGCTTTACTGTTAAATAATCAATCAATTCTTTAGTTGTTATGATTCCGGTCTCAACAAAGTGCGTATATAGAAGTGGAAAGGCTGTTTCTAAACCCACAATTCCAAATGGTGCTAGTTGCATCCCTTGGTTTTTTTCTTCAGTTGTATGTGGGGCATGGTCTGTTGCTATAAAATCAATCGTTCCATCGAGTAATCCCGCGATTAACGCTTCTTTATCCTTTTTACCTCTTAAAGGTGGATTCATTTTGAAGTTTGCATCTAATCCTGGGATATCCTCTTCACTTAATAATAAATGATGTGGTGTTACTTCAGCTGTTACTTTAATACCCGCACGTTTTGCATCCCTTACGGCTCTAACTGATTCTTTTGTGCTGATGTGACAGACATGGTAATGGCAATCAGCTGCTTCAGCTAGTAATACGTCTCGAGCAATTTGAACTGATTCACAAGCTGATGGAATCCCGTTCAAAGAGTTTCTTTGAGAAAATTCCCCTTCATGAACACATCCCTTATTAATCAAAGAATTATCTTCACAATGGGCAACAATTGCCTTACCAAGGCTAGCGGCTTTTTTCATTGCTTCTAACATCATGTTAGCAGTTTGAATCCCTACGCCGTCATCAGTAAATGCGAACGCTCCTGCTTCGGTTAACTCTTCAAAATTAGTAAGCTCTTGACCGAGTTCTCTCACAGTAATAGATGCATAAGGTAAAACCCGAATGGCCGCGGTTTCCTTAATGCGGTTGTTTAGTGCTTCTAAATGCTGTTTTGAATCTGGAACTGGTCTGGTGTTTGGCATTGCTGCAATGGTTGTAAAACCACCCCTGGCTGCAGCCAAAGTTCCCGTTTCGATTGTTTCCTTCTTCTCCCCACCCGGTTCACGAAGGTGGACATGTAAATCTATGAAACCAGGTGCGATTAAAAGCCCTGTTGCATCAATGGTTTCATCTGCACCCCTAGTAATTTCTGGTTTGATTTCAATAATTTTTCCTTCTTCTATATAAATATCGGCCTTATTTACTGTCCCATTCTCAGTAAGAAACTGACCATTTTTGATGATGAATGACATTTGCACTTCCCCCTTTTGAAAATTCAATTGCTCGTTTTAACACTGCCATCCGAGCAAATACTCCATTTTCCATTTGTTTGAAAATCCTTGACCGCTTACATTCGACTAGCGAGTCAGCAATTTCCACACCCCGATTGACTGGTGCAGGATGCATAATAATGCTTCCTTTTTTCATCCTTTGCTCTCTTTCTTCAGTTAAGCCGTATTTAAGGTGATAATCAAGTAAATTGCCTTCCTCTTTTTCATGGTGCCGTTCATGTTGAATCCTTAAGAGCATGACGACATCTGAAGTGGTGATTGCTTCATCCACTGGTTCGATTGTACACCCAGTTGGAAGAACATTTTCAAACCATTCTTCTGGACCTGAGAAAACAACCTTTGCCCCAAGACGCACAAGTGCATCAGCATTTGATCTTGCTACTCGGCTATGGAGGATATCACCGATAATCGCGACTTTTAAGCCTGCAAACTTTCCAAATTCCTGTTGGATAGTTAGTAAATCTAATAAAGATTGGGTGGGATGGTGACCACATCCATCCCCAGCATTAATAACTGAAAGATGAACCTTATTTTCTAGCTGTTCAAAAAAACGATCTTGCTGATGCCGTATGACCACTGCATCAAGTCCGATGGACTCAAGGGTTCGGACCGTATCGTACAAGGTTTCCCCTTTTAAAACGCTAGAACGGTTTGTTTCAAACGGAATCACTTGTAATCCTAATTTCCGCTCCGCCATTTCAAAGCTACTTCTTGTTCTTGTACTTGGTTCAAAAAATAAATTAGCCACAAAAGTGGGTTTCTCCGGTGTCCATAACTTCCCTTCGGCAAAGAGCTGTGCATCTTTTAAAATCTGCCTTATTTCATCGGTTGATAATTCCGTTGTTGTAAGTAAATGATTCATTTATACCCATCTCCTCGGTTGAAATCCTTTTCACCTGGCAATATTTATACAAAAAACACCCTGATTATGAGGAATCAGGGTGTCAAAAAATAACTCGCGAGCATGAATTGATAAAGTGGTTAACTTTCACAATTCATCATGTTATTAACACCCTTGTAAGTCTCTCTGGACCTAATTTAAAAGGTAAGTTTTAAGCTACATGATCATTTTCAGTTTCAAACATATCTTCTTTCATCGCTTCTCTTCCAGGGAGAATTAGGTTAAGTAACACTCCACAAATTGCAGCTAAGGCCATTCCTTGTATTTGGAATTGATCCGATACTTTAATGTATGCTCCACCGATTCCAATTACTAGGATGACAGAGGCAATCATTAAGTTACGCTTATCTCCAAAATCCACTTTGCTATCAACTAGCATTCTTAATCCTGAAGAAGCGATGATTCCAAATAACAGTATCGATACACCACCCATAACAGGGGTTGGAATTGAGGCGATCAGGGCTGTTATTTTCCCAACAAAGCCGAAGATCGTAGCAATCACAGCAGCTCCTGCAATGACATACACACTATATACTCTTGTGATGGCAAGAACTCCGATATTTTCTCCATACGTGGTTTTAGGTGGTCCACCGATAAGAGCAGAAATCATGGTGGCCATACCGTCTCCTAAAATAGAGCGGTGTAATCCTGGATTTTTAATATAATCGCGTCCAACTACTTTACTTAGAACAAGCTGGTGCCCAATATGTTCTGATAAAGTTACAACGGCCACGGGAACCATAAGAAGAATGATGTCTAAGGTAACATTTACTTTATAATCAACAAATGGGAAGATAAAGTCTGGCATTTCAAACCAATGTGCTTGTTGTACTTGTGTAAAATCAACCACTCCAACCGCTAATGCGTAGAGGTACCCGACAACAATTCCAGCTAGAATCGGGATGAGACTTAACATGCCACGCATGTAAATCGAGCAGATAATTGTTGCTGCTAAGGTTACAAGGGCAATTGAAAAGTGCAATAAGCTATATTTTCCATCGGGATTATTCATAGCCATCCCGACAGCAGTTCCTGATAATGCTAACCCGATTACGACGATGACAGGGCCGACAACAATTGGAGGTAGTAAATTCATGATCCATCGGTAACCTGCTTTTTTTATAATAAGAGCAACTACACCGTATACTAAACCGGCCATAAAAGTTCCGACCATCGCAGCACCTGGTCCTCCAGCTGCTTTAGCGGCAATGACTGGTGCGATAAATGCAAAGGATGATCCAAGATAGGCAGGTACTTGCCATTTGGTAATGATCAGGAAGGCAAGAGTACCGAGACCACTTGAGATAAGAGCAATTGCTGGACTTAATCCGACTAAGTAAGGAACAAGGATGGTAGCCCCGAACATCGCAAATAAATGTTGGAGACTTAATGTTAACCATTTTCCGGGTGTTGGTACGTCTTTGATGTCTAATATAGGTTTACTCATATTCTCTCTCCTTTAAATAATAACCCTCTTTTGCCTAAGGCAAAAGAGGGAAAGAAGCTTGGCGAAACAAAATTTTTTTGTTTTGCCCTCTCCCCTTTTGCCAGCCTCACTGGACTGCATTAAAAGGGCTATTTATTTTTCATAAATACTTACTTGATCAGCGTCATCTACTTCGATTAATTCCACAACTATTTTTTCAGAGCTTGAGGTAGGAATATTTTTACCAACGTAATCGGCTCTTATTGGAAGTTCTCTATGCCCTCGGTCGACCAAGACCGCAAGCTGAACTGCTGCTGGGCGTCCTATATCAAAGATAGCATCTATTGCGGCACGAACCGTTCTACCTGTAAATAAAACATCATCCACTAAAATGATCACTTTGTTATTAATGTCGACCGGGATGTTATTCCCTTTTACAATTGGTTGTTCATCTAAAGTTATTTTGGTCAAATCATCGCGATATAATGTAATATCAATTTCACCAACTGGTGCTTTCGTTCCTTCGATTTGTTCAATTCTTTCACTTAGTCGGTTAGCCAAGTAGATTCCCCTTGTACGAATTCCGACCAAAACACAGTCTTTTATTCCTTTATTTCTCTCGATAAATTCATGTGCAATTCTTGTTAAGGCTCTGCGTATCGCTTGTTCATCCAAGACAACAGCTTTCTGGGCCATGTGGGATCCCCCTTTTTCAAATAGGAGCTATATACATCAAAAAACCCTCTCACCGATTGAGTGAGAGGGTGTACGAACACATTGAGCTAATCTGGTGGAATAAATCTCGTTACCATCCATCAGATATCCGTTTCCTTCTCAGCCTCTCGGGACTGTATTAAAGGTGTTATTTGACTATAATTATCTTATGACAGGAGTCGAAATTTGTCAACGATTATTTCTAAGCTGTTCCAAAACCGTTTCAAACTCAGCTGGAAGTGGTGCTTCAAACTCCAAATATTCATCTGTTCGAGGATGTTTGAAACCTAAAATCCCTGCATGTAAGGCTTGACCGCCAATGTCCAGCGTCTTTTTAGGCCCATATTTAGGATCGCCAGCTAATGGATATCCAATATACTTCATATGAACACGAATTTGGTGGGTTCTTCCCGTTTCAAGCTGACATTCAATAAAGGTAAAATCACCAAGTCGTTCTATTACATGAAAATGAGTAACGGCATGCTTTCCATTATCAACAACTGTCATACTCTGACGATCTCTTGGATCTCTTCCAAGTGGAGCATCAACCGTTCCATATTCATGAGGGATATTCCCATGGACAATGGCTTGATATTTCCGAACCACTGTTTTATTTACCAATTGGTTTACCAAGCTTTCATGAGCAACATCGTTCTTAGCTACCATTAAGAGCCCTGAAGTATCTTTATCAATTCGATGGACAATCCCAGGTCGAAGTACGCCATTTATCCCAGATAAATCCTTGCAGTGTGCCATTAAACCATTGACCAGTGTTCCACTTAAATGGCCAGGCGCAGGATGAACAACCATTCCACTAGGTTTATTTACCACTAACACATCTTTATCCTCATAATAAATTTCAAGATTCATTTCCTCTGGTTCAACATCTAAATCTTCAGGATCTGGAATCGTCACGGTTAATTCATCCTGTACATGACATTTATAATTTGTTTTAACTTTCTCTCCGTTTACAAGGACATGTCCTTCTTTAATCCATGACTGTACTTGAGTTCTCGACCATTCTTGGTTTAAGGTTGATATTACCTTATCAATTCGTTCGGATTTTTCTTCCTCAAGAATTGTGTGTGTTATTCTTTCCATTCAATTTCTCCTTTGATCCTCTTTCTTCGTATAACATATGAATCATTAACAAGATGACACCAAGGACTAATGATGAATCAGCTATGTTAAATACAGGAAAATCATATCCAAAAATGTAAGTATTAATAAAATCGACCACTTCTTTTCGGAAAACTCGGTCAATAAAGTTCCCGATTGCTCCACCAAGCATTAAT
Organism: Bacillus sp. 1NLA3E; assembly: GCF_000242895.2. Lineage (NCBI taxonomy): Bacteria > Bacillati > Bacillota > Bacilli > Caryophanales > Bacillaceae > Bacillus > Bacillus sp. 1NLA3E. Next base: position 1,354,860 of record NC_021171.1, on the reverse strand, counting down.
CCAAGTGATACTCCTAATAACCATTTCCCTTTGGCTACAGTCTGAATATAGTAAATAATTCCGATTATTACTATGACAGTAATGACATAAAAAAACCACATTTGACCTTGTAAAATTCCCCATGCTGCCCCGCGATTTCGGTGTGAGGTGATATACAGAAAATTGTCAATAACCTTTATACTTTCACCAATTTCAAGATTTTTTTTAACTAACCATTTTGTTAGCTGATCAAGAATAATAACAAATACCGCTATTATGTAATAAAACACAAAGGCAACCTCCAAATCTTCACATAGATACCTTTGCATTTTAGCATAATCCTGCCAAAAACGATAATATATTTATAAATCGCCTAATCATAAATATATCGGCTTACGAAAAAAATGGTTAAGATCCTCCATGTCATTTAGCGTCTTTATGGTAGGAATGATTTCAAGAACTTCGATTGGAATAAGTTCTCCAGACAGTTCACACCTTCCATAATGACCCGTTATTATTTTAGATAAAGCTAATTCAATGTCCTGAATTTCTTCTTTGATAATTGTTTGGACGGCTGAGGAACTTGTATTTTTATTTATTCTGTCCAATAATTCACTTTTTGTATTACGGAGTTCGGAATAGAGCTTGTCATAGTTTGCTTCCATATCTACACCTCCGTTATTTTTATTGCTTTTATTATCACCATCTTGTTCATTCAAACCCGTTAAAACAATTGACAAATGGAACAACAAATAGAGAATGTGGAAAAATAAGAAAGAGGCTGTCTCCGGAAAAGGAGACAGCTCAGATTGTCGAGAAAGGTTATTTTCTGGGCAATTTTTCATCAGATAAAAAAGTTATAATTTGAACTTAGAAAATGCTGAGTTTTAATATGAGACTGTCTATGCTAATGGACCTATTAATCTCCGCTCCACTTCTTGTTTTGTAACCTTGTGTTTATTTGCGTTTGACTTTTAATGTGTAAAATCTGTAAATAAAACAATTCCGCCAACCATCATATGATTTATCGCTAGAAGGAAAATCTCATCAAAAAAGCTCCTTGTATCCTTAAAACGGTGTTGACGATTCCAACTAATCGTAGAGTGATGTGGAACCTGGGTCCTTGAATTTCAAACTTCACTTTGGCTAGACTCTTTTGGCTTAAACATTGATTTTGCCACTTATTTTTATTATTTATTGGTTGAGTGGAAGGTCTGTTTTGGAACCACCCTGTTGATTGGAGTGGAAGGCGCGAAGACTCCTGCGGGAGCAGCGGGACAGGTGAGACCCCGCAGGCGCTTTAGCGCCGAGGAGGCTCACCGCCCGCCCCGCGGAAAGCGAAGCGTCTGGAACGGAAATCAACAGACCTATTGAACAGACTATTTATTACAATGAATTACCGCGGTGAATCACTAAGGTTTTTGGATGAAAATAATAGGCTGTCGAGAGTTTCTCGACAGCCTATTTCTTCCTTATTTAACCTACATAATTTTCCTTCACAACACTTGCACAGCGTAGGCATAGTGTTGGATGCTCGGAATCTTGGCCAACTTCAGTTGTAACAGTCCAACAACGATCGCAAATCTCACCTTCAGCCTTGGAAACAACAATTGCAGCATGCTCTAACTTAATTGCATTTTCAGGAGCTTGCTCATAAGTGCCAGCAACTTCAAAACCTGAAACGATAAAGAGCTGAGTCAAATTTTCTTCAATCGTATCAAGCAAGGTTCTGGTTGATTCATTAACATAAAGTGTAATCTTCGCTGTTAAAGATTTACCGATTACCTTTTCATTCCGTGCTTCTTCTAATGCTTTTAATACATCATCACGAAGCTTCATGAACAATGACCATTTATCTTCAAGTTCATTTGCATTCGGAAGCTCGACGTATTCCGGTAGATCTGTCAACTGTACACTTTCTTCTTTTTCAGAAGGAATATAAGCCCAAACCTCGTCAGCAGTATGTGAAAGGATTGGCGCTACAAGTTTTACTAGTGTAAGTAAACTTTCATGTAAAACGGTTTGAATCGAGCGGCGTTCAAGATTATTATTCGCTTCAATGTATAGAACGTCTTTGGCGAAATCCAAATAAAACGAACTTAAATCTAACGTACAGAAATTATTAACTGCATGATAGATAGTGGCAAACTCATAGTTTTCGTATGAATGACGCACTGTCTTAATGACTTTGTTTAATTTTACCAACATAAATTGGTCAACTTCACGTAGCTTTTCGAATGGTACGGCATCAGTCTCCGGATTAAAATCAGCAAGGTTTCCAAGTAAGAAACGGAAGGTATTACGAATTTTACGATACACCTCGGCAACTTGCTTCAGAATGGCATCCGAAACACGAACATCCGCTTGATAATCAACGGAAGCTACCCATAAGCGAAGAATATCTGCACCTAATTGATCCATTACCTTTGCTGGGATAACGACATTTCCAATTGATTTACTCATTTTACGTCCTTCACCATCGAGCGCAAACCCATGACTTAGAACCCCCTTATATGGGGCTTTACCAGTCACGGCAACACCTGTTGATAACGACGAGTTAAACCAACCACGATATTGGTCTGAACCTTCTAAGTAAAGATCTGCTGGACGCTGTAAATCTTCACGCTCTTCTAACACAGCTTGATGGGAAGATCCAGAATCGAACCATACATCCATAATATCGGTTTCTTTTGTAAAGACCCCATTCGGACTTCCCGGATGTGTAAACCCTTCAGGAAGGAGATCTTTCGCTTCACGCTCAAACCAAATATTTGAACCATTTTCACGGAAAAGTGCCGAAATATGATTAATGGTTTCATCAGTAATAATCGGTTCGCCATTTTCAGCATAAAATACTGGAATTGGTACTCCCCATGCACGTTGACGGGAAATACACCAATCCCCACGATCACGGACCATATTAAACAGACGAGTTTCACCCCACTCTGGAACCCATTTTGTTTCCTTAACCGCTTCTAATAGTTCAGAGCGGAAATCCTTAATAGACGCAAACCACTGTGCTGTTGCTCGGAAAATAACTGGTTTTTTCGTTCTCCAGTCATGTGGATAGGAGTGAGTAATAAACGAAAGCTTTAGCAATGCGCCTGCTTCTTCAAGCTTTTCAGTAATTGGTTTATTGGCTTTTTCATAAAATAACCCTTCAAATCCTGGTGCCTCGTGGGTCATATGACCTTTATCATCTACTGGATTAAGTACGTCTAGTCCGTATTTTTGCCCAACTAGGAAGTCATCTTCACCATGTCCAGGAGCAGTGTGTACACAGCCTGTTCCAGCATCAGTAGTTACGTGTTCTCCTAGCATAACTAACGATTCACGACCATATAAAGGATGAAGGGCAATAATATTTTCCAGTTCATTACCTTTTACCTTTTTCACTACAGTTGGGTTTTCCCAACCAATTTCGGTTGTAACGGCTTCTAATAATGCCTCTGCAACTAAATATTTAAGACCTTTTTCTTCCACTACCACATAAGTAAGGTCAGGGTGAACGGAAATTCCAAGGTTAGCTGGAATCGTCCAAGGTGTTGTGGTCCAAATGACAATTTTCGTATCAGCGTCTAAAACACCTTTTCCGTCTTTTACATTAAAGGCAACATAGATGGATGCAGATCGTTTATCTTGGTATTCAATTTCTGCTTCAGCTAAGGCTGATTCGCTTGATGGAGACCAATAAACCGGTTTTAACCCTTTATAAATATAGCCTTTTTTGGCCATCTCACCAAAAACCTTAATTTGCTGTGCTTCATATTCTGGTTTTAAGGTAATGTACGGGTTTTCCCAGTCCGCTCGAACGCCTAGGCGTTTAAACTGACTCCGTTGATTGTTGATTTGTTCATAAGCATATTTTTCACAAAGCTTACGGAATTCAGCAACCGTCATTTCCTTGCGTTTTACCCCTTTATTCGTTAGTGCTTGTTCAATTGGTAAACCATGTGTATCCCAACCTGGTACATAAGGGGCATTGAATCCACTCATGGACTTGTAACGAACGATAAAATCCTTTAGGACTTTGTTCAAGGCATGCCCCATGTGAATATCACCGTTAGCATATGGAGGTCCGTCATGTAGTATAAACATAGGTCGTCCTTTAGTTCTTGCTTGGACTTTCCCATAAATGTCCATCTCTTCCCATTTGGTTTGAATATCAGGTTCACGTTTTGGGAGATTACCTCGCATTGGAAATTCAGTTTTCGGCATTAATAATGTATCTTTATAATCCATTTCTTTTCCTCCTATGGAATGTTTTCTAATGAAATATGATAAAGGACAACAAAAAAAACCTTCTCATCCCTAAAAGGGACGAGAAGGTTTCCCGCGGTACCACCCTAATTGACAGTGGCTATAAGCTACTATCCTCTAAGCATTCGTAACGTGAACACACGCCAATGTTTACTAGTCCATTCGCGAATGGCTTTCAACTTGGAACTCAAGGGTGATCTTTCGAATCTTCTACTTTCCCAGGCTTTCACCATCCCCGGTTCGCTATAAAAGCAAATGAAAAAACGTACTGTCCCTATCATCGTCAATCATTATTAACTATTTTCTAGTCATTATATGCGAACAGCAAAGCATCGTCAAGCTAGTTATTCTTTTTCTGCTGCTTGTAACTCACTTGCATCCAATTCATACTCAAGCAAGTGATCCCAATCATCATTGTTTAATAAATCAAGTTGGGCCTCAATCAACATTTTAAAACGAGTACGGAAAACCTTCGATTGTTTCTTTAAATCTTCAATTTCTAACGCAATTTTTCTGGCCTTTGAGAGAGACTCATTGACGATACGATCGGCATTTTTCTCGGCCTCTTTAATAATCAATTTCGCTTCCCTATTGGCACTACGTTTTACTTCTTCGCCAGCTTCTTGCGCAATGACAATCGACTTATTTAAAGTTTCCTCAATACTTGAAAAATGGCCAAGTCTATCTGTTTGGTCACCTAATCTCTCTTCCAGTTCCTTTTTCTCACGGATGAGTAATTCGTAATCCTTTATCACCTGATCAAGGAATTCATTCACTTCATCTTCATCATATCCTCGAAATCCCTTGCTGAATTCTTTATTGTGTATATCTAACGGTGTTAACGGCATAACGCCACCTCCTAAATCAATACTCGTATGTATAAAACATAAATTCGACAGTTGCTTTCATTCTCCTGCTCAGTCATCAATTTATTTTTGCTGTTTCGCTAAAATTCGCCATTTGTCCTTTTTTGTTCTTCCTTCAATAGACAAAATTTTGACCCTACCAAACCCGCGGACGGACAATGTGTCTCCTTCGCAGCATTCAAAGGAAGCAGACTCAACCACAGTCCAGTTTACCTTAACCAACTTCTGGCCAATCAGAGTTTGAGATTTTTGTCTCGAAATGGGATAGATAGAAGAGATTAGCGTATCTAACCGGAGCGAGGATGCTGTAATAGATACTTCCTGCCATATTTCTTGAACAGAAACAGCCTTTTTAAACGGAATTTCCTCTAACCTAATTGTAGCCTTACCAACCATTTGTAGTTGCGTGCTAAGATAACTTCCTATCTCCTCAGCAGCAAAAAATTGCACAGTGGACTCATCATAAAGGATGTCGCCATATTTCCCTCTTTTTAATCCAAGGGACATTAAACTTCCTAAAACATGTCTGTGTTCAATTGTCACAAATTTACTCGGGTAATGAACCTCGAACAATGTGATACGAAAATCTTCTTCTGATACCTGATAATAATCCGGGGAAAATAGCGCTCTTTTTCGTTCGGCATTTTGAGTGCCACCAAAGAATGCAACCTTTACCTCCCCATGTTCACCAAGGATCGTTTTCACAATTTGTTGTTCCCTTGGATCTAAAAAATCGGTTAACTTTGGGGCATATGTATTTTCAACATAGTGCTTCCAATCAACTATTTGATCAATTAGATCCCGCTCTTCTGGACGAAAATGCTGGTATATATCCATAGAATCATTAACTCCTTGCAATCTTGAAAAAGGAAAAGGCCCAAACACAGAGTAGAGCCCTTTCTATTAAGCAATCCACCTAAAAATTTGCGTAATACCACTTGTTGCGAATCTAAGCACCATAATAGCGACGATTGGCGAAATATCAATCATGCCTAGCGGGGGGATAATCCGGCGAAACGGCTCTAAATAGGGTTCGCAAATGGTGACAAGTAACCTTCCAATCCCAGTATTACGTGCATTTGGAAACCAAGACATTAAAATATAGATAATCAATGCCCAAGAGTATACTTCGATTATTGATGTTAATAGATAAAGCAATGTATTCATTTAATTACCACCTCGAATTCTGAATGTCATGTTCTTGAAGAAATTCTGAAATATTCCCGGACACCTCAACATTATCCGGCGTGCACAGAAAAATATTCATCCCAATCTTTTGGATGTCACCGCCAATAGCATATACAGTTCCACTTAAAAAATCAACGATACGTTTTGCTTGATCATGATCAATACGTTGGAGATTAACCACAACGGAACGGCGGTTTTTTAAATGATCGGAAATATCTTGAGCCTCCGCGTACACTCGGGGTTCACACAAAACTAATTTTGATGACTTTTGAATGCTTTGTAAACTTACCACATTTTGTTTGGAAACAGGTGGTTTATTGGTTCTTCGTTGATCGATTTCATCTTCCTCGTATTTTTCTTCCTCATAATCATATTCATCATCTAAGAAAAAAAATGTTTTAATTTTCGATTTAATGCTCATTTTAACGCACCTCCTCTGTTTCTTCTCCTACCAACGCTGTCCCGATACGAACCATTGTAGCCCCTTCTTCCACAGCAATTTCAAAGTCATTGGACATCCCCATCGAAAGCTCACGGCATGGCGCATATGTAAGGTCTAATTCAATGATCTCATCTCTTAGTTTTCTCAAACTACTAAAACATTCCCTAAGAACATATGTGTCTTCTGTATTTGGTGCCATAGTCATTAATCCGCAAACAATGATATTAGGAAACTGCCTAAGCTGATGAATGAACTCCACTACTTGATCGAGCTCTATCCCATGCTTTGACTCTTCACCAGAAACATTCACTTGAACTAAACATTTTATTTTTGATGTTGCTCTTTTATTAATCTCAGCGGCTAGTGACAAGCGATCAACAGAATGAATATATTCTACTTTATCGATAATATTTTTTACCTTACGGGTTTGTAGGGAGCCAATAAAGTGCCAGACAGGCTTGTCCATTAAAATATTCCACTTTTCTTGTAGCCCTTCATCTCGATTTTCTCCAAGGTGATGAATCCCCGCATTTAGAGCCTCTTCAGCTCGTTCGACACTAACATATTTTGTAACGGCGATAATGGTAACTTCATCCTGACTTCGTCCTGACTTTTCACAAGCTAATTTTATTTGTTGTTCAATCGTTTTTAATTTTGATAATACACTCATTTTTTGTTGCTAAGCCTCCTTCCAGCCAATAAAGCTTATCATTCTTCCGGTTTTACCATTGTCTCTTCGATGCGAAAAAAAGACATCATGGTTACAGCTGGTACACAATTTAGTCATCAAAATATGTTCTTCCAGTACACCTTCATTCATTAATATCTGCTTGTTTAGTTCCTGCAAATTTAATCGATATTGGTTTTCTTTTATTAAATGATAAGGCTTGTTCTCTACATCTTGAAGTGTATTTTGTAAAAGTGTAATGACATTTTCGTCTACGATATAACAATTTTCACAAATAGACGGACCGATTACCACAAGAACCTCGCTAGGGTTTGTTCCTTCTCCTTGCCAACGGGAAATCATTTCTGCACCAATTCCAGCGACAGATCCACGCCACCCAGCATGAGCAATACCAATTAGCCGTTTATTCGGTTCTATAAAATAAAGTGGTACACAATCAGCATAACACAGTGTCAGTAATAATCCCGATTCAGAGGTATAAAATCCATCTGTTTTTTTAAAAGCATCACTGTAGGCGGAAGATCCTTTCCCGCTATCAGACTTTGTTACTTTCTGAATGGTTGTTTGATGAGTTTGTTCTGCACCAACCCATTGTTTTAGCGGGAAATCGAGCATATTAGCTAATGTTCGACGGTTTTGACATACGTCATTATCGCGATCTCCGACATGAAATCCAAAATTTAATGTACTAAAGGGCTCTTTGCTAAATCCTCCGTGTTTTGTCGAAAAACCAACAACTAAATCTTGATACTTATCTGCCCAATCTTGAATCTCGTAATAGGTTGTGTCTTTTTTTACGAAAGGCTCCATGGAACAATCCCTCACCACATTTTCCTATAGTTTACCACAACGTTACATAAGGTCACAGTAAAAAAAAGCGCGTTACTTGACCTCCGTCCCAAGATATTTCTCATCACCAGTTTCTTTATAACGAACTAATATAACATCCTGGCCAATTTTTAGAATATTTCTCCATGGTATGACAATTTCTTCATCTTTTCCAAATATACCAAGTACTTTTCCTGAGCCACTAATGACCACAGCATCAATTTTCCCCGTATTTAAATTTATATCAATATCCCCTATATTCCCAAGTCTTTTTCCATCCGAAACATTGACGACATCTTTTATTTGGAAATCAGATATTTTTACCATTTCTCCACCTCACAAAGCATTCTTCTAAATTATATGATTTGAGTGGATGAAAAAATGTTTATTTCTTAAAAATACGAAAAGCCGCCAAAAGGCAGCTTTAGCTTTGAATATTTTTATTCATTTGTTTAATGGCAGCTTTCTCTAATCGAGAGACTTGAGCTTGAGAAATTCCAATTTCATCGGCCACTTCCATTTGTGTTTTTCCCTGGAAGAATCGTTTTCTTAAAATCAATTTTTCTCGGTCATTTAAACGTCTCATTCCCTCTTTTAAAGCTAGTTCTTCAATCCATTGTGTATCTTTATTTTTTTCATCACTTAATTGATCCATCACATAAATAGGGTCTCCACCATCATTATAGATTGGTTCAAATAACGAGACAGGATCTTGAATCGCGTCTAATGCAAATACAATCTCTTCATGCGGGACTTCTAGTACTTTTGCAATTTCCTCAGCTGTCGGTTCTCGGGATGTTTCGCTCATTAACCGCTCTCTCACTTGAAGAGCTTTATAGGCAATATCTCGTAATGACCGTGATACTCGTATTGGGTTATTATCCCGTAAGTAGCGGCGAATCTCCCCAATAATCATTGGAACAGCGTAAGTGGAAAACTTCACGTTTTGACCTAAATCAAAATTATCAATTGATTTCATAAGACCGATACAACCAACCTGGAACAGGTCGTCTACAAACTCACCCCGGTTATTAAATCGTTGGATAACGCTTAATACCAAGCGGAGGTTGCCGTTTACGAGTTTTTCCCGAGCGGTTATATCCCCCTTATGCATTTGCCTGAAGAGTTCTCTCATTTCCTCATTCTTTAAAACTGGAAGCTTTGATGTGTCGACCCCGCAAATTTCAACTTTGTTTCGAGTCAATCCTTTTCCCTCCTAACAGGAGCTGCTGTACAAAATTCAGTATTTCCTTGAGCAGGAAAAATATGCACAAGCTCTCTGTACAGGAGAAGGATAAAAATGTGGCAGGTATATGATATATTTGGAAATATTCTTTTAAAAAAAATTTTTTTAGATTTTGGAAGACTATACTTTTTTAGGTGATTGTCTGCTTTAACTTGGCTGTTGATTTCCGCTTCAAGTGCTTCCAATCAACTTGTGGGCAAAATCAACTTTGAGCTTAAAATGATCTTCTGATTAAACCATTTTATTAAATTCTTTTCTTAACCTTTTGATGATTCTTTTTTCTAATCGTGATATATAGGATTGGGAAATCCCCAGCATGTCAGCAACATCCTTTTGCGTTTTTTCCTCACCGCTCCCAAGTCCAAATCGGAGTTCCATGATTTGCTTTTCCCGGTCAGAAAGTTGATGCAATGCTTTTACTAATAGTTTTCGATCAACATTCGCTTCAAGATCCTTGGTAATAATATCATCTTCAGTTCCTAGTACATCCGACAATAGCAGTTCATTCCCATCCCAATCAATATTCAACGGTTCGTCAAATGACACTTCAGACCGTATTTTATTATTCCGTCTTAAATACATCAGTATTTCATTTTCGATACAACGAGATGCATATGTAGCCAGTTTGATTTTCTTTTCAGGATTAAAGGTATTGACTGCTTTAATTAACCCTATTGTTCCAATACTAATTAAATCTTCAATATTAATCCCAGTGTTTTCAAATTTTCTCGCAATATAAACCACTAAACGAAGATTTCGCTCAATTAACATTGAGCGTGCTGTTTTATCTCCATTTGGAAGCTTTTTCAAAAGGATTTCTTCTTCCTCTTTTGATAGTGGAGGGGGTAAGGCTTCACTCCCACCAATGTAATATATTTCGTCCGTTTTAAGACCAAGCTTCATTAAAAATTTATACCAATAATAGGATAACCGAAGTTTCAAACTTTTCATGACTTATCCTCCTTCTAAAATTTCATCTTCCGAGTATAGTAATATTAGCTTACTTTTGTTGTTGCGCTGTCTTTAGGGCCCGATAACATTTTAGGATGAACGATGCATTGAAATGCATCTTCACTAGAAAGTTCTTGCATTGTAAATGAGACCAACCCTTTTTTTATGGTGTAGCTGTGCTGTTCCTGTTCAATGACAATTTTGTCTGGCTTTATGGCAATAATGAGTTGATGCTCTCTCCCCATCACTTTACAGGGGATAATCTTCATCTTCCCTTGTATGTGTTCTGGTAAAGTGTTTGTTCCAAATAAAATCTCATCTGGATTTTGTGCTAATTGAAGAATAGGAGGAGAAAGATTCTCCAAACTATTTTTTACCGATACAAGCATGACTGGTGACTTTGTAATCGGATCATAAAGTTGGTTCCCACTATCCACCAACCCCCTAAATTCAAACCTCATTTCATCTAAAAAAATGAATACCTTTACCATATTGTCAAATTGGAGCTTAGCTGTTTCCACCTTATCTATATTTACATGTGAAAAATGCCATGCTATGGGAAATCCCAGTAAAACAAACAGCCAGCTAATCGGGTCTCCAAATCCTTTAATGCTTGCAAGCATAACTGAGGAGGATAATTGGAAATCGAAATTGACAAAATAATGAGTCCCTATTAATGCACCACCAATCAAAAAGGTAGTGAAATAAAAGGTCATTAACCCTGTTATGAAATAACGAAATCTTTTATAGCCAAATACAATTAAGACCATAAAAATAGAGAATAGTAATTTTGAGATTGGATGGCCTGAGTAAACATGAAGCGGAGTTACAGCTAGTAAGATGATGACGGACCCAAGTAAACCACCTAAAAATATACGCCATTTTGAAATTTGCCTTTTTAGAATAATCGCGGTTAATAAAAGGAGGAGACTATCAAACAACAGGTTCAATGCCCAAATTACATCCAAGTAGACGGTCACTTAGTTACCCCCTTCCTAAGACCGTTCCTATTTCTACAACATTGTTTTTGTTACCAAAAAGTATAACTTATTAAGGTAACCGAAGTATGTCACTTCCTGTATACAAAAATGGAGAAGTTTTCTCTTTTCTATTCGGTTTTTGTCATAAATTATTGCTTGTTTAAATGGGGTGTTTGCGATGGCTGAAGGCATAAAAAAATGGCTCTAAAAAAGAGCCATTCAGGCTGTCGAGAAACTCTCGACAGTCTATTATTCCACCCAAAAAATTTAGTGATTCACCAAGTTAATTTGTTATAACATTATTAATAAATAGGCTGTTCAATAGGTCTGTTGATTTCCGTTCCAGACGCTTCGCTTTCCGCGGGGCGGGCGGTGAGCTTCCTCGTCGCTACGCTCCTGCGGGATCTCACCTGTCCCGCTGCTCCCGCAGGAGTCTTCGCGTCTTCCACTCCAATCAACAGGCCGGTTCCAATGCAGACCTTCAACTCAACCAATAAATAATAAAAATAAGTGGAAATCAATATTTAAGCCAAAAGAATCTAGCCAAGGTCCGTCTTTATTATAACAATGATATCGGCAACCCTACTGATCCCCTTATTCATTTTTAAAATGATGTTTATTGGTTATTTTTTCGGCATTCGTTCTAAACATCAATTAGAAGGAAATAAGAACAAACTTCGCCTACCGCTGGTTTTTAGGTTTGAAATTCAAGGTCCTAGTTCCATCACTCTACGAGTAGTTGAAATCGTCAACACCGTTTTAAGAATACAAATATTTTTCAAGAGCTCTTTATGAGATTGTTCTACTAGCGATAAATCATAAGATGGTTGGCGGACGTGATTATTTACAGATTCTACACCCTTAAAGGCAAACGCAAATAAACACTAGTTTACAAAAAAAGAAGTAGAAGTGGATACTCGGGAATATTTTGATGACTTAAACAAGGCAATAGAAGAGGATAGAATCAAACACGAAAAAATGCTTTATAAATTTAGAAAGGAAGAAATCGAGCGCAGCTTCGCAAACTAAAAAAAGAGCTGCTTAGGCTTCATTACTGCCGGAAACAAAGATTGAAGAATGTAAGTGAACAAGCTCTCCTTACTGCTTCTTCCAAAACCAAAAAAATTGCAACACGTTTAGCTAGGTTGGATATGGTGTGTTGTAATTCTTTAGGTAGATTTGCTCCATGTTGATTGGAGCGGAAGGTGCGAAGACTCCTGCGGGAGCAGCGGGACAGGTGAGACCCCGCAGGCGCTTAGCGCCGAGGAGGCTCACCGCCCGCCCCGCGGAAAGCGAAGCACCTGGAGAGGAAATCAACAGGTCCGTTAGCATAGACAATCTCTTATTAAAAATCGGCATTTAATGTTCTGACAAAATGAAAAATTGCCGAGAAAATAAACTTTCTCGACAATCTGAGTGGCTCTAAAAAAGAGCCACTTTTAAGTATTATTCTGTATTCGTTTTGTGAAGCTTCCGCTTTTCGTGTTTAACGTCTACGGTTACGATTTCTTAAAAAGGTTGGAATATCTAAAGTGTCTTCAGGTTGTTGAGATGTAGGTGTTTGACGGATTGGTTCTTGTGGAATTTCTTCCCGTTTAGATTCACGTTTAGCAGAATTTAATCCTGGCTTAACTTGTCCAAAAGAAGGACGAACCATTTTCGGCTGAACAACTTCCTCATTAAATCCAGTCGCAATTACTGTAACAACAATTTCATCCTTTAAGTTCTCGTTAATTACGGAACCAAAAATCATATTTACTTCTTGATCAGAAGCGGTAGCCACAATATCAGCTGCCTCCTGAACTTCGTAGAGACTTAAGTTTGAACCACCTGTGATGTTCATTAAGACCCCTTGAGCACCATCGATGGAAGTTTCCAACAGTGGAGAGGAGATTGCCTTTTTAGCTGCTTCTGCTGCGCGATTTTCCCCTGCAGCAACCCCAATTCCCATTAAGGCAGAACCTTTGCTCGACATGATTGTTTTTACATCAGCAAAGTCAAGGTTAATTAATCCTGGAACAGCGATTAAATCAGAGATACCTTGAACACCTTGACGGAGGACATTATCAGCTTCACGGAATGCTTCTAGCATTGGAGTACTCTTATCAACAATCTCCAATAAACGATCATTTGGAATAACGATGAGAGTATCAACTGCTTCTTTCATTCCAGCAATACCGCCTGCTGCTTGTGCCGCACGCTTCTTCCCTTCAAAAGTAAAGGGCCGAGTAACAACACCTACAGTAAGAGCACCTAATTCACGGGCAATTTGCGCAATAACAGGCGCTGCACCAGTTCCAGTGCCTCCACCCATACCGGCTGTAACAAACACCATGTCTGCCCCTTTTAATGCCTCTTCAATTTGTTCGCGGCTTTCTTCCGCAGCCTTCTTCCCTACTTCAGGGTTAGCTCCGGCACCAAGACCACGTGTTAATTTTCCGCCAATCTGCATTCTAATTTCTGCTTTGGATAAATTTAAAGCTTGTGCGTCTGTATTAACAGCAATGAAGTCAACACCTTGTACCCCGTGTTCAATCATTCTATTTACAGCATTGTTTCCGCCGCCACCAACGCCGATGACTTTTATTGTAGCTAGTTGATCTAAATTCGTATCAAACTCCAACATGACAAATCCTCCTAATTCGTCGTTATTCCTGGTACTTGTTTACTCAAAAAAGTATCCTAGGAACTTTTTAACTCGTGTTGTCATTTTTTCTTCTGGTTGATGTTTTTCTGGCTTCGCTTTTGGTTGCGGCTGTTTTTGAACACGCTTTTCCTTTAACTCATGAACCTGTGAATGATCATGTTGTCTGCCTTTTAATTTAGAATTTTTATAGGCAAATTGGATTAGACCAACAGAAGTAGCATATTGCGGTTCACGAACACCGATATAGTCAGGGATAGCCATTCTGACACGGTTTTGGAAAACAATTTGTGCCAATTCCAATACCCCTTGCATATTGGCAACCCCACCGGTTAGCACAATCCCACCAGGTAAGTCAGAATATCCTAAGCGAATTAATTCTGCTTGGATCAAATCATATGTTTCTTCCATTCTTGCTTCAATAATATCAGATAATTCCAACTGATTAAATTGTTGATGCTGATCACTTCCGATAGTCGGAATACTAAAAACTTCTTCCTCAGAGGCGTGATCATAAAATGCGTGTCCATACTTAATTTTGATTTTTTCGGCATCCTCTGTCGACGTTCTTAGCCCCACAGATATATCTTTTGTAACATGATCCCCACCCACAGGTAGTACACTTGTTGCTTGGAGATAACCATTTTCAAACACTGCGATGGTAGTAGAACCGCCGCCAATATCAACTAATGCAACCCCAAGGCTCTTTTCATCCTTTGATAATGCAAAGGAACCTGCTGCCAAGGGCTGCAAAGTAATGTCTAAAATGTCTAACCCAGCTCGCTCCACGCACCGAAGGGTATTATGTAGTATGGTCTTTGAACCCGTGATGATTGTCCCTTCCATTTCGAGTCGAACCCCAATCATTCCCCGAGGATCTGTAATTTCATCTAATCCATCCACAATAAACTGTTTTGGGATTACATCAATGATTTCCTTTTCAGGTGGGATTGACACCACCTGAGCAGCATCAATTACTCTAGCTACATCCTCATCTGAGATTTCACGGTTTTCACTTGATACAGCTACAACTCCATGACAAGGCTGTAAGGAAACATGGTTTCCTGTTACACCGACAATGACTTGTCTAATATCCATCCCTATCATGCGCTCTGCTTGCTCAATTGCCCTTTTAATTGAACGAACGGTATCATCTATATCCACAATGGAGCCCTTACGCAAACCTTCGGACTTCACATTGCCAACACCAATAATATTCAAAGAGTCATTAACCATTTCACCAATAATAACCTTTACACTGGATGTACCGATGTCAAGACTCACATATATTTCATTGCTGTTCATTCATTGGCACCTCCTTTTTCATTATTTCTGTTATTGAACAACAACTAAAGATTGGAAAAACACATATCTTATAGAATTATTCGTCACAATTAAATTATTCCCTTTATTAAATATCAATTTTTTTCTAATTTTCCCGAGTTGTTGACCATTTTGTCAATAATATTCTACGAATTACTGCTATATTCTGAAATAGTCTTACTCCAAATGCAAAAACAGCAGCTAAATACAAGTCTACACCAAGATGTACGCCTAGAAAAGCTAAACTTGCAGCTAGTAAAATATTGAAAAAAAATCCGGACACAAATACCCTTTCATCATAAATATTTTGCAGATGTGCCCTGATTCCACCAAATAGCGTATCAAGTGCTGCTAGTACAGCGATCGATAAATAGTTAGAGTATTCATCAGGAATCCTAATATCAGTAAGCAATCCAAGTATGACCCCGACAACTAACCCCAATAAGGGGAGCCACATATTTTAACTTCCTCCTTTGTCAGAATCCACAGGTTCCATATTTCTGACGGGAATTGTATCTTGGTAAGCAGGGATCGTAATGTTTGCAGATGGATTCGCCACATCCACCCTTAAATTATCAAAACGAAATAATTCTTCTGCTGATTGTGACGCCTGCATCCGATTGTATAGCTTTTCTGCATTTTGCATGTTATCTGCTAGCACCTTGATTTCAATCGGAAAGTCCTTCAGTGAGTGTCCATCAATTTTTGTATCTTTATTGATATCCCGAACGACTGTTGTATTAATAACCCGTTGTCCAGCAACAGAAATGTTCAACGCGCCATTCATATTTAGTTCGTTAATTAACCTTTTTAGTGAATCAGGAGAAATAGTTGGAGCAGACTCACCTAACAAGATTTCCTCATACACAGGTTCAATCGTAAGAATAATTCCCGGTCCAGTCACCTCGGTAAGACCTGACTGTGTTTTTAATTCATCGAGCGTTTCTCTTAATACTTGTTCCTTACTTGTTTTACGCTCGGTTTCATATTTCGCTAATTTTTCTTCATTGGAGCGAATCTCTTGTAGGAGTTTAGATTGAATCTCCTTTTCCTTGAGGTAATCTTCTCTAAGTTGCCATGTATCACGTGTATCTCTTACAACCGGTTTCTTAACTGTTTGAAATTGGATTGCCATCATCAGTCCAATGACAATCGCAACTGCAGTAAAATTAAGAAATTTTTTGTCCACTTTTTTCACCCGGCTTTCTTCATATAATCGAGATTGTGGACGCACCACCAAAGTAAATCTATTCGTGAGGCTTATTACTTACTTCCCAAGGATAGCGTTTAATACAATGCTATCTATCTTTTCGATTTTCACAGTAATATTATCGTTAACCAATTGGTCCTTAACCCCACCCTTTAAATTCAAAGCGGAGTTTAACACATCAGGGTCTCCAATTGCGGAAATAACAAAAGGAGCTGGGTGCTGGTATCCATCTACGGTAATGACTGGTCCGTTACAAACAATATAGGAATTATATGAAAGTCTTTGACCATTGATCGCGACGGCTGACGCACCTGATATATATAATTCATTCATAGCCTTGAACACATGTTGCTCGTGAACAAGGTAATTATTAATATTTTCTTCTTTAGGGTCATAATCGCCATCGGCTAAGGTGACTTCAACGCCTTTTCCCTTTACTTTCACTTTCCCTAAATACATCCGATATTTTTCAGTGTCTTCAGCCAAGTTATAAAATACTTGAGCTTCCTTTGATAAATCCTTTTCTTTTTCGAGGACTTTTTGCTGCTTACTATTTAATTCCTTTTGCAAATCACGGTTAATCTCTTCTTGTTCAATTAGTTGGTTCCTGAGGTCTAAATTTCTTTGCCACTGCTTGTCCGATATTTTGGACTTTTCGCTTTCCATTTGTGTCCTTTGATATGAGAATGCAATCATAAAGCCCAAAACCAAAAAAACTAGGGAGAAGACAACGTGTTTACCCTTCACCTTCTTTTTCAACTTTTTCAGCTCCTTCCTGTTGAAAAGCTTTGAAGTAAGAGCCTACTTCTAGATCGATAATACCTTTGACATTTGGATTTAATTGACTGATTATGGAAGGATAATGGGACATTTTCTCTGAGAAATTTCTTAAGGTAGCAACGACCTGAAACCCGTCGTTCATATATAAAGTTACTCGATATTTATCCGTATCCTTTGGTGTGTAATGAATTTCTGAAATAGAATTGACAATTCCAACTGGCAATTGTTCAAGGCCAACTATCATTTCTTTCAATACTTTTCCCTCTTTAAAATCAATTAAGATAGGTGCATTAACCGGGATTGTACCCCGTTTCATTTTTGGTAATATTTCGCCATTTTCTAAAACTGCAGAAAAACTGCCATTATGGCCTATGTAAGCAATTCGTTTATGTTCAGTTACCTTAATTGTAACCGAATTAGGAAATTTGACTCTTATCGTCGCGGAGTTTATTTCTGGTAGTTTCTTAATCCTTGTTACAGTTCCTTTTTTATCAACTTTCCATAAATTCGTTTTTCTTGTTAGTCCACTGATTTTTTTAATTTCATCAGTAGAATAAAGTTCATTTCCCGATACTTCTATATTTTTTATATGGCTCAAAGGTGATTGAAAGTAGATTATACAGCCTATTAATAAAAAGAAAAAAAACAGTAAAATAATCAACCTCTTATTTGCTTTTCTTCTTCTTTGCTGTTTTAACTTTGGAATTCGATCCTCAAGGGAGACAACTTTCCCTTTTTCCACTTTTCTCACCTCTTAAAATCTGTCCAATTCGTCTATAAATCAAAAACAACGGCACGATAAACATGCCGTTATTTACAAAGAACATTAAAATGATCCTATTCAATTATTATAGCATATCAATGGTTTCAAACAGCATTATTTTTGTAAGTTTTTCCCGATTATTTCTACTTCTGTTTCCATTGAAACGTCATATAAATTCTTGATTTCATTCTTAATATATTGAATAAGTGATAGGACATCATGAGCGGTAGCATCACCATTATTCACTATGAAATTCCCATGCATTTCCGAAATTTTCGCTCCCCCAATAGAGTAACCCTTAAGGCCAGCGGATTCAATTAGTTTACCAGCATAATTTGGAAGGGGATTTCTAAAAATACTGCCTGCACAAGGGAAATTCCAGGGTTGTGTATGTCGCCGATAATCCTTATTTTTTATCATTTCAGCTACAATAACATCTTTATCACCTGGTTCAAGTTTAAAAACCGCTTCAACTATTATCCCAGGTCGTTTCTTTTGCAGAACGGATGTACGATACGAAAACTCCATTTCTTGATTTGATAGCCATTCGATTGTACCATCAGGAAACAAGATATGCGCCTTTGTTAATATTTTCGAAATATCTCTGTTGTGGGCTCCGGCATTCATATACACAGCACCACCGACTGAACCGGGAATTCCACCAGCAAATTCTAGTCCAGATAACCCCTTCTTGCTAATTAACGTCGCTAGGCTAATGAGGGAATAGCCCCCTCCAACCTTCACTTCATTGCCGTTTTGGACGAGATGATCTAGTCCAGAACCGAGCTTGATGACCACACCTTCAATTCCTAGATCCGACACAAGCATGTTTGAGCCTCTTCCTATCGCTCTCCATGTCACGTTATATTTACGAATCAGTTCCATTGTCTTTTGCAAATTCTCGATGGACGATGGTTCGATAAATATTTCAGCAGGTCCACCTATTTTTATTGTTGTATGGTTGGCAAGCGGTTCATTTTCTTTAACTTTGCCAAGTTGGCTTGCATACAATTCAGTAAGAAAATCGTTCATGTTTACCTCCCTTTCAATAGTTAGGTTAGGTCTATATTAGTTTATGCTTAAGGGATATTCTGGGCTACATTTTCACTTATTTTGTTATTTCTTTCATGACTTTGGATAATCTGTTAGCCGCATCAGGTATTCCGAGCTTTTTCGCTTCTGTTTTCATTTTTGCTAATTTTTGCGGTTTCAAAAGGATTTCATCAATTTTTTCAATAAGTTTTTCTGAACTTAAATCCGATTCTAATAAAAGCTCTGCAGCACCGTGATCACTTAGCGCTCTTGCATTTTTTTCCTGGTGATTATTGGTGACATATGGACTTGGAATCAAAATACTCGGAACGCCAAGTGATGTGAGTTCTGCAAGACTAGTCGCACCCGCACGAGAAACAGCTAAATCAATTCCCGCTAACACTTCAGGCATATTATGAACAAACGGTTTGATGATCACATTTTCCGGATTCCCAATCATTTCCGCTTCTTTTTTTACTTTTTCATAATGCACGTCCCCAGTTACGTACAACACTTGATAAGGCTTTCCACTTAATAATGCTAAGGAATTTAAGACCGCATCATTGATTGGGCGTGCCCCCCTGCTTCCACCAAATATTAATACAGCAGGAAGATTTTGATTTAAGCCAACTGAGTTTCTTCCACTTACACCGTCCTGGCCAAGGACTTCAGATGCACGCGGATTACCAGTTAACACCACTTTTTCTGCTGGGAAATACTGTTTTGCCTCCTCAAAGCATATAGCGACCCGATCCACATATCGACTTAAAAATTTGTTTGTTAATCCTGGAACACTGTTTTGTTCATGAATAATGGTGGGTATTCCGAGCTTTGCAGCAGCATACACTACTGGTCCGCAAACATATCCACCTGTTCCAATTACAACATCAGGTTTATACTCCTTTAGAACTTTCTTACTCTTCTGTACTCCTTTAAAGAAACGCATAATTGTTTTGAAATTTTCAATTGACAACTTACGCTTAAATCCCGTTATATGTATGGATTGAAACGGAATATTTCCCATAGGAACAAGCTTACTTTCAAGTCCTTTTTCAGTTCCAATGTATAAAAATGAAGCTTCTTTATTTTCTTTTTTTATTTCTCTAATTAAGGCCAACGCAGGATAAATATGTCCCCCGGTTCCTCCACCACTTACAACAATTTTCATTTTTCCACCTCTATTATAGAAAGGTTTTATTTATATGAAGACCATATAGAATCTCCACCACTTTCCAATTTTACTATAAAACATATGAACACTTGAATCAAAAATATACAGAAATGAAAGAAACCCTGTTTAACAGGGTTTCTTTATAGTCTTGCATACCGGCTAATATTTAACAGGACTCCAATGGCCATCAGCATCAATGTCAGCGAAGACCCACCATAACTTAGAAAAGGCAAGGTAATTCCGGTAACCGGCATTAAACCGGTAACTACGCCAACATTAATCATAACTTGAATGGCAATCATCGCAATAATCCCTACCGCTAAAAAACTACCATATAAATCAGGGGCACCTAAGGCAATTCGGATGCCTCTCCATAAAAGCAAAGCAAACAATAATAACACAAAAGATCCACCAATAAATCCAAGCTCTTCTGCTAAAATCGCAAAAATAAAATCTGTTTGCGGCTCAGGGAGATAGAAAAATTTCTGTCTACTTTGTCCAAGACCAAGACCAAATAATCCGCCGGGACCGATTGCATAAAGAGATTGAATGATTTGAAATCCACTTCCTAATGGATCCTGCCATGGATCTAGGAAGGACGTGATTCTTTTCATTCTATAAGGAGCAGAAATAATTAACGCCACAAAACCGGCTACTCCCACCATTCCTAATCCGGCGAAATGACTGACTTTTGCACCAGCAATAAAAATCATAATCACACATGTTCCGACCATTACTGTCCCTGTTCCCAAATCAGGCTGGAGCATGATCATCGCAAAAGCTGTAAAAACAAGAGCCAAAGATGGTACTAAGCCAAGCTTAAACGATGTAATTAACTTTTGTCGTTCTGAAAGAAATTTTGCTAAAAAAGCAATCATTGCCAGCTTCATAAATTCGGATGGCTGAATTGAAAAGGCACCTACACCAATCCAGCTTTGTGAACCATTTCGAACCTTTCCGATTCCAGGAATTAATACAATAACAAGCAACACAAAACAAACAATGATGATTGTCTTCGACCATGTCCTCCACGTCCAATAGTCAATGTTCATGATGAAAAACATCGCAAAAATACCGACACCCGCAAAAAGAAGCTGTCTTTTTGCAAAGAAAAATGAATCATTAAATTTAAATTCAGCCCAGATGGCACTTGCACTGTATACCATAATGAGGCCTACAGCAAGTAAAGTAAAAGTAATGATTAAGAGAATTAAATCTGGAGTAGTTTTTTTTGACGGCAATGCGACACACCTCTACAGCACAAGTTTAGAGCTTACCCTCAGCAAAACCGAAAAACGCTTGAGCGCTGTAGCTAGATAAGGACAAGCCCTTAGTTAAGCTTATGCACTGCATCTATAAAAATGTCTCCTCTTACTTCGAAAGTTTTATATTGATCCCAACTTGCGCAAGCAGGAGATAATAGAATAACATCGCCCTTTTCGGAAAGCTTGAATGCCTCAGGTACCGCTTTGTCAACATTATCGACGCGTTTAATTTCTTTTATTCCAGCAAGCCTACCTGCCTCTTCTAACTTTACCGCTGTTTGGCCAAAAGTAATCATAGCTTTTACATTCCGTAAAGATGGAATAAGCGTATCAAAGCTGTTTCCGCGATCCAATCCCCCAGCAAGCAAAATAATCGGGGCTTGAAATGCAGCGAGCGCTTTTGATGTTGCCAAAATATTTGTAGCTTTTGAGTCATTGTAAAATCGTCTACCATCCTTTTCTCCGATAAACTGTAGGCGATGTTTAACCCCTTTAAAAGTACTTAAAACATGATATATTGCTTCATTAGAAACACCGCTCAATTTGGAAGCAGCAACGGCTGATAAGATATTCTCTAAATTATGAACACCAGGTAAAACAATGTCTACAAGCTTAACCACTTGTTCGCCTTCGAACATGACCCAACCATCTCGGATAAATGCACCTGTTCCTAGATCTTTGGTTGTCGAGAAAAAGATCACGTTTGCTTTTGATTTATCCGCAATCTCAACAAGTTCTATTTGATCATGATTAACAATTAGATAGTCATCTTTTGTTTGATTCTTGGTGATGCTAGCTTTCGCATCTCGATATTCCTGTTTAGACTCATGATAATCAAGATGTGCATCATACAGATTAGTCAAAATAGCAATCTTTGGTCTAAATGTATCAATACCCATTAGCTGAAACGACGATAACTCGATGACAATGGTATTATCTGCCTTTGCTACTTCAGCAACACCAGAAGCAACTGTTCCGATATTACCGGCAATCAGCGGCTGTTTATCATCAGCAGCAAGCATCTCGTAAATAAGAGTTGTTGTCGTGGTTTTCCCATTAGTTCCAGTAATACCAATAAAAGGTGCCTCGGAAATTTGATAGGCAAGCTCCACTTCAGTAATGACAGGTATTTCTCTGTCCAAAGCTCCGATAATTAGCGGGTTTCGATAAGGAATTCCTGGATTTTTTACAATCAATTCGAACCCCTCATCTAAAAGCTCAATCGGATGATCCCCACAAACCACCTTTATTCCTTGCTCTAACAGTCCTTGACCTTCTGGATTTTCTGATAATGGTTTTTTATCATTTACAGTAACAAATGCACCTAGCTTATGTAGTAATGAGGCGGCACTAACCCCACTTTTTGCTAACCCTAAAACTAAGACCTTTTTATGACGATATTGTTCGATTTTTCTCATTTATAACCACACCTCGACATAGATTCCTAGTATTGCAAACAGTAAACCGACTGCCCAAAAGGTTACGACTACGCGCCACTCCGACCAACCAACTAATTCATAGTGGTGGTGCAACGGACTCATTCGAAAAATTCGTTTTCCCGTTGTTTTAAATGATGCGACTTGTAAAATGACGGAAAGGGTCTCTATTACAAACACTCCGCCGATTATAACCAAAATGATTTCAAGCTTGGTCAAAATAGCAATGGTGGCAATTGCTCCCCCTAACGCTAAAGAGCCAGTATCCCCCATAAATACCTTTGCCGGATGGGCGTTAAAAACCAAGAACCCTAACACTGCACCCACAACAGCCACAGAAAAAATGGCAATTTCAAACTGGGATTGATTCCAAGCTAACACGGCAAACGCTCCAAACGCAATTGCTGCCGTTCCCGAAACTAACCCATCCAAGCCATCAGTTAAATTGACAGCATTCGAAAATCCAACCAACCAAAATATTACAACAAAAACAAACATCCAACCCAAATCTATTGAGTGTTTTAAGAACGGAATGCTTATTTCAGTAGAAAACTCATTCTGTTTAAAAACAATATAAAAAATGACGGCAACAATAATTTGTCCAAATAGCTTTTGTTTTGACGTCAATCCAAGATTACGCTTCAACACAACCTTGATGAAGTCATCTAAAAAACCTAATAACCCGAAACCAAATGTGACAAACAATAAAAGATAGGTCTTTACAGTCGGCTCGGCAAACTTCCCTGTCATGACTAGCGTCGTTACAATAATCGAAAGTAAAATCATGACCCCACCCATAGTTGGGGTACCTGTTTTCTTTTGGTGTGATTTCGGACCTTCTTCACGAATGCTCTGTCCAAATTTCAACCTTCTTAAGAAGGGAATAAAGATTGGAGAAAGTAGAACTGTGATTAAAAAACCCATAATAATAGTAAAAAATATAACTTGCTCCAGCATTTTTATCCCCTCCTTAACCCTTCTAGCTTTTGTACAAGTGGAACAATCTGATGCAGAATATCAGACTTATCATATGTTTTCACTTTTTCATTAAGAAGCTCAAAATCTGAAATATGAAAATTAGTCACTTGTTTTACTTCTTCTTCTTGTGTAATCATTTCTAGATATAATTCCAACATGTTTTTTACGTCTTCCTTTATGTTCTTAGTAAGAAAAATTGGAAAGTGATTAGGTGTAAAGGCCGGAATCCCTCGATCTTCTTCCCAAACAGCGGCTACAGCTCCATTGTTGATAGCCATCATTAATTCGGCACTGTTATTCCATAGCGGAATAAACAGGCCATGTGGTTGTTTTACAGCTCCAGTCAATGCGATTGTAGAAAAAAGTAGTTCTGAATCTTTTATTCCTAAAGAATTCGGCATAATTTGCGCAAGTAAGCTATAGCCTAAATACATCCTTGTCGCCCCTTTATCGCCTCTTTTGCAACAATTCTATCATCAAAGTCAAGAATTTCATGACCAATTTGCTGGTACGTTTCATGCCCTTTTCCAGCAATTAAGATCACATCTCCAGGCTCCGCTACATTGATCGCATTTATTATTGCGGCTTTGCGATCAACAATAACCTGATAGGTTTCTCCGCTTACTCCCGCTTCCATTTCCTTCAATATTTCTTTTGGATCCTCACTGCGAGGATTATCTGAAGTGAAAATGGGATCAGTTGCATATGTACAAGCAATTTTGGCCATTAATGGACGCTTCGTCCGGTCACGGTCGCCACCACATCCCACCACAACAAAAATTCTTTTTTTCGCAAACTGTTGTACTGTTTTCAACACATTTTCTAGGCTATCTGGTGTGTGTGCATAGTCCACAATGACTGGAAAAGATTGTCCAGCATCAACAAGTTCAAATCTTCCGGAAACCCCCTTAACCTCTTCGATTGAAGTGATAATTTGTTTGATAGGAACCCCATAAACAAGGGCGACACCTATACTGGCAAGAACATTATAGACACTAAATTTTCCGATCAGTTGAATCGATAACTTTTCTGTTCCCATTGGTGTAATCAAATCAAATTTTGTTCCACCTGCATTCATCGAAATATTGATCGCACGTAAGTCAGCGTTATGATCGATGCCATAAGTGAGAATATGAGCGGCAGTTGATTTTGTATAAACTTTAGTTGCCTCATCATCTACATTTAATACAGCAAATTTAGGTGTTTGTTGAAGGAAGGCATTGCCTAGCTGGGAGAATAATAATCCTTTAGCCCTTTTATACTCTTCCATTGTTTGGTGATAATCAAGGTGATCCTGAGTTAGGTTGGTGAAAACGGCGGTATTATAGTCACAACCATGAACTCTTCCCATATCTAACGCATGTGAAGACACCTCCATCACCGCTACTTCAACTTGTTCATCCACCATTTTCTTAAATGTTTTTTGAAGAGTTAAGCTTTCTGGCGTCGTATTTTTCGTTTCAAAGATTGTTTCACCAATCTTTGTATACATTGTTCCAATCAGTCCGGTTTTTTTTCCCATATCCGCAAAAATCTTTTCGATTAGATGACTGGTAGTTGTTTTACCATTAGTGCCCGTAATCCCAATCAAATGAAGCTTTTGGGTCGGGTGATCATAAAAAGCATCAGCAAGTACAGCCATAGCCCTAGTCGTATTTTTCACGATTATTACTGGGACTTCAAGCTCAAGGTTTCTTTCAGCTAATACGGCTACTGCACCGTTTTCCACAGCTGCAGCGGCGAAATCATGACCATCCACTGTATAACCTTTTACACAAATAAATAGGCTTCCTTGTTGAACCTTCCGATTGTCATTTTCTATTGATGTAATTTCAACATCAGCGAAAGGAACAGATCCAACCGGATGTAAGGATGCAAGTAGCGTATGTAAATTCATTTTATGAATCAATCCTCTCATTGGGTGAACCTCGTGCTACAAAATTTCCCCACTTTTCCTAATTACCCCATTAATTTATCCATAGGGCAAGGTTAAACAATATTGCGGTTTATATTTTACATCATTACGGGAAATTAAGCCACGACCACATTATATATTTTTGAAGTTTTCTAGCCTTTTTTCCACGGCAAAGGGGACGGCGAAATCACTGTTTGCCGCCCCTACTATTTTACTAATCTTTTTTTGGTTCATCTGAAAAATACAGTCTTATGGTTGAACCTTCTTTAATTTTCACACCTGGCTGTGGAGATTGCTTTACCACTGTATTCCCTTCTCCACTTGCATCAATTTTTAGATTTACAAAAACTTCACCAAGATCCGTTTTCGTTAACCCTACCACATCTGGTACCTCAATCATTGGAACATCAAGAAAGTTCTTTTTCTTCTCAATCTGTGTTTTTCGAGGTTCAACACCAAGGACGGGAAGCACATCCTTCATGATATTTCCGACAATCGGTGCAGAGACTTGACTACCAAATTGGATTGCCCCCTTAGGATTATCCACCGCAACGTAAACAACAATTTGCGGGTCATCTGCTGGAGCAAAGCCAATAAACGAGAGAACATAATTATTTTCGAGGTATCGTCCATTCTGCGCCTTTTGCGCTGTCCCTGTTTTTCCTCCGACCCGATAACCATCAACAAAAGCCTTACCCCCTGACCCTTGAGCAACAACGTTTTCAAGAGCAAACCGAACCTTTGCTGATGTTTCTTTAGAGATGACATTGCGCTTTGCGACAGGAGAATTCTTCATGACCACTTCTTTAGTCGCTGGGTCAATCAATTCTTTTGCTATAAATGGGGTATATAACGTCCCACCATTTACAGCAGCTGATATTGCAGCAACCTGTTGAATCGGCGTAACCGATACCCCTTGTCCAAATGCTGTAGTGGCTAATTCAACTGGGCCAACGCGATTTAATCTAAATAATATTCCCGTTCCTTCACCTTGAAGGTCAATCCCTGTTTTCTCACCAAAGCCGAAGTTCCGAATATATTTAAATAAAGTATCTTTCCCTAACCTTTGCCCTAATTCAACAAAACCGGGGTTGCAGGAGTTTTGGACTACCTCAAGAAACGACTCACTTCCATGACCGCCCCGCTTCCAACAACGCAATCTAGCACCGCCTACCTTAACAAAACCAGGATCATGAAACCGATCTTTTTCAAGGTCAACTTTTTTCTCTTCCAAGGCTGCAGCTAAAGTAATAATTTTAAAGGTCGAACCTGGCTCATACGTACTCCAAACTGGTAGATTCCGATTATAAACCTCTTGTGGAACATTTCTAAAATTGGCCGGATCAAAGCTTGGACGACTCGACATCCCCAAAATTTCACCATTATTTGGATTCATTGCTATTGCCACAATTCCATCTGGATGATACGTCGCCTCAGTAATATCAAGCTCCCGTTCAATAACGGTTTGAATTTTAGTATCGATGGTTAGTTTTAAATCAAGACCATCTACTGGCGGTTGATAATCATCAGCCATATCATTCATCCGTTTTCCTTTTGCATCGGCATAAAATTTAACTGAACCTTCTTTTCCATTTAACTCTTTATCATAATAAAGTTCCAACCCCATTAACCCTTGGTTATCAACACCGGCAAAGCCTAACACATGAGATAAATAGGTGCCAAATGGATAGTGCCGTTTTGAATCTTCACCAATATAGACCCCTTTTAATCCTAATGACCTAATCTCCTTGGCTTTCTCATGCGAAATCTTTCGACCTTCAGGAATTCTCTCAATCGAATTCTTTTTGGTTATATGTTGATATGCTTTTTCCTTTGACATATTCAAAACAGCCGCTAATTTTTCAGCCGTTTTTACCGGGTCAACAATTTGCCTGGGAACAACATATACGGTTGGGGAACTAATATTGGTAGCCAACTCCACATCGTTCCGATCAATGATTTCGCCTCGTTTTGGTTCAAACGGTATATTACGGCTCCAAGAATCCTTTGCTCGATCCGTTAACATTCCACCTAAAAAAAACTGGACATAACCAAGCCTCATATCAATGATTAAAAATATTAGAAGCCCGACTAAAAGTGCTATGGCTAACCTTTTCCGGACCGTGACTTGAGATACACGCATAATGAACGAAACCCCTTTCTATTAGGCTCGTTCATTTATATGCTTGTACATTTCTCAATAGAACGTGTTACAGATTAATCCTGAACGTCTACTTCTTGATTATTAACTGTGTCTTTTTTTGATTTATCCTTTTCGGATTTTTCCTTAACCTCAGTAGGGACCTTACAATCTACGATTAAATAGCTGCCTTTTGTTAAGACTGTTCCTTGCTCAATGTTTTGGGTAATGACATAGCCAGTTCCGGAAACCGTTAATTTTAAGCCAGCTACCTTCGCTATTTTCATGACATCCCGTCTTGACCAACCTGTAAGATCAGGCATTTTGAGGTTACCATCTGTTTTTAGGACCACCTTTTCTCCTTCAAGAATTTCCTCGTTTTGAGCAGGTAGTTGCTCTATCACAGTACTTCCGTCACCAATAATAACGTGTTGCAAACCTTTTTGATTTAATGTTTCTTTAGCACCTTCAATGGACATTTGTGTAAGGTTCGGTAGTGTGTTTATTTTTGCCTTTTCCACACTTCCCGGCTTTATATTTAAATATTGAAGACTGTTTTTCATTACAGGGTTGAAAATCATTGAGACAGGTATTGAGCCATCAAAATAGCTTTCAATTTCCGGTTGCTGGACTGCTACATAAACGACTAGCTTAGGGTCATCTTTTGGAGCCATTCCTAAAAATGAGAAGACGTAATTTTTTGCTCCTGTCAAATAACCCTTTGCACCAGGAATTTGCGCCGTTCCTGTTTTTCCGGCAATATCATAACCATCAATCCGATAGCGACTTCCTGTTCCATTCGGAGATGTAATAACCGTTCCTAGGATATCTCTTACTTCCTTTGCTGTTTCTGCAGAAATTGGTGTCCCTGCAACTTCTGGTTTTTCCTCTTTAATAGTTTTGCCAGTATTCGGATCGACAATTTTGCTAATCACATGAGGTTTCATCATTTTCCCATCATTCGCAACCGCTGTCGCCGCTTGAATTTGTTGAATAGGTGTAATAGCCGTCCCTTGTCCAAACGCTGTTGTTACCTTATCAATCGGATAACGGAAAACAATGCTTCCAGATGTTTCGTTTGGTAAATCGATTCCTGTTGGTCCGTCAAAGCCAAACTTAGTTAAATATTCACGAAATTTATCAAAACCAAGTTTCTCGTTAGCTAATCGGGCAAACCCAACATTTGAGGAACGTTGAACCCCTTCAAGAAATGAAATCGTTCCCCAACCGACGCCGTTATGATCATGGATAGATTTAGAGTTTGGTGTTACTTTATATGATCCAGATTGATACAATTCATTCGGATTAAAAGCCCCTTCATTTACTGCTGCAGACAAAGTAAAAATTTTCATCGTTGAACCCGGTTCAAAGGAGTCCTCAATCGCCTCATTACGCCAGCTTTTTTCTAAACCCTCTCGTGTTTTAGGATGAAAGGTCGGTCTTTGCCCCATAGCTAGGATTTCCCCAGTTTTTGGGTCAGCGACAATAGCAATCATTTTTTGGGGCTTGTATTCTGCGACAACCTTGTTCATGGCGTCTTCCAAGAAAGTTTGGATGCTTTTGTCGATTGTTAAATAGACATCATCCCCATCATGAGCAGGGGTTATTTTTTCCTTCCCATCAGGGAGCAAATATCCCCAAAGATCACTTTCATAGTCGACCTTCCCATTTTTCCCAGTAAGAACATCGTTAAGAGTACTTTCCACCCCTAATTGACCAACCGTTTTACTACTGCCATCTTTTTCTTCCTTTTTTTCAACAAAGCCGACTAAATGGGATGCGAAAATACCATTAGGATAAAACCGTTTCTTATCACGCATAAAAGTAATTCCTGGTAGCTTTAGGGCTTCAATTTCCGTTTTGACTTGATGAGAAACATCTCTTCCTGCATTTCCAAATTCAACTTGAAATGGTCCCTTTTTTGATAACTGTTTATAAATTTCATTTTCACTCATTGGAATATATTTTGCTAGTTTACGTGCCGTCATTGCCGGGTCGACAACATGTTTTGGATTTTTAGGATCAGTTGTCATCTTTTTATCTAAAATTGCCACAATCTTATAGGAAGTTGTATCCTTAGCTACCACTTCTCCCTTCCGATCGTAAATCGTTCCTCTTGAGGCATCGATCACACTTTCCTTCGTGTATTTCTGCTGTGCTTTAGCAGCTAATACCTGACCATGAGCTTCACCCGTTATTTGCATCGAAAGATAGTGAAAAAGTAAGACAAAAAAGAGCAGGCTAAATATTACAAATAATATCGCTGCTCCAATGTTCATATTGGGTTGTTTTTTTATCATTATTACTGCACAACCTTAACATTATTTTCATTTAACTGTAATCCAAGCTCTTTAGCCTTCTCCCAAATCCGCTCATATGTGCTTAACTCACTCACTTGAACTTCAAGGTCACTGTTCACCTTTTGCTGTTCCTGAATTGATACTTTCATATCCTGAATGTCTTTATTAACATCATAGATAGAGGCTTGGTTGGAGACAATTTGTACCGATCCTATGCAAATTAACGCTCCGAATATTAACCCTAAAATTTTTTCACCAGGGGAAAACCAAGCTTTTTTCACAGTTGCTGTTTTTGATATTAGATTTTTCCGCTGCTCCGTTTCTTGCTGCAACTTTTTTGCTAAATTGCTCATTTATTTCCCTCCCGCAAAATGTTAAAAAATTTTATATGTTTTTTTCTACAACTCGTAACTTAGCTGATCTGGCCCGATTGTTTTCAACAAGCTCTTCTTCGGAAGGGACAATCGGCTTCCGAGTGATAAGTTTCATTAAAGGCTGGTATTCCTTTGGAATAATTGGTAATCCATGAGGTAAGTTTGGAGTTTCACTTGCCTTTTTAAAGGTTACCTTACAAATTCTATCTTCTAAAGAATGGAAGGTAATCACACTGATCCTCCCTTGAGGATTCAGTATATCCATCGCATCTTTGAGTGATGATTCGAAAACCCCCAACTCATCATTAACGGCAATTCGGATTGCTTGGAAAATTCTTTTTGCGGGGTGACCGCCTTTTCTCCTTGCAGGCGCTGGGATTGCCTCTTTAATGAGGTCGACTAATTCAAAGGTTGTCTCGATTGGTTTTATATCTCGGGCAGCCTCTATTTTTCGAGCTATTTGCTTAGAAAATTTTTCTTCACCATATTGGAAGAAAATGCGGACTAAATCTTCGTATCGCCATGAATTTATGACATCGTAGGCAGAAACAGAGGACTGTTTGTCCATTCGCATATCTAAAGGAGCATCATGATGGTAACTAAAACCACGTTCGGGATTGTCTAATTGTGGGGAAGAGACACCAAGATCATATAAGACTCCGTCAACATGATAAATACCCAGATCGAATAATTCTTCTTTTAGATTTGAAAAATTGCTTTTAATCATCGTAATTTTATTTTTATGTTGTGATAGCTTTTCCTTAGCGTAGGCAATAGCTGTTTCGTCTTGATCGAAGGCAAATAAATGACCTTTATCCGACAATTTGGAAAGAATGAGTTCACTATGTCCTGCACCACCTAATGTGCAATCAACATAAATGCCATCCTGTTTTATATTTAATCCGTCTACTGCTTCATGAAGCAAAACTGTTGTATGCTTAAACATGTTTTCCCACCTTTCTAATCGATTCGACTCTCTTTAGAGCGTTTAAATATCAAACCCAATCATATTTTCTGCAATTTCTGCAAAAGATTCCTCGGACTTTAAGAAATAGTCTTCCCAAAGATCCTTGCTCCATATTTCAATTCGATTAGAAACGCCAAGAACAACACATTCCTTGTCTAAATTAGCATATTGAAGCAGTGGGGCTGGGATATTGATTCTCCCCTGTTTATCCAGTTCACATTCAGTGGCACCAGAAAAGAAAAATCGGGTAAAGGCTCGAGCATCCTTTTTCGTTAAAGGAAGTCCCTTTAGTTTATCTTCCAGTAGTTTCCATTCATTGATTGGGTATCCAAATAAGCATTGATCCAAACCACGCGTTAAAATAAACATATCGCCAAGGTCCTCACGAAACTTAGCTGGTACGATTAAGCGGCCTTTGTTATCAACGTTATGATGATACTCACCCATGAACATATAAACTACCCCCACTTTCCTTTCTAAATTTACCACATCCCCCCACTTTTCACCACTTGTTTTTAGTATTCTATAATTGCCAAAGAATTCCTTTAATATTTCTAAAATTTCCACTATATATTTATTGTTTACTATAGAGTTGAATTTTATTTTTCATGCGAATCCCGCATTCTATAAGGATTTTCTATTCGATTTTTAGAATAAAAAAATAGCAAGTAAATGGAATTTTTTATTAGTTAGGTTTTTAATCGACATTTTTCTGGGTTTTACTCTTATTGTCTGTCATAAAATTGTCGAAAATTAACGCTTTTTGACCCCAAGAAAACTATCACGAGTTGAAACACCAACCCTTGCATGGAAAAGAATGAATAAGGAGCAGTATACCAACATAATAAGGCGGTGTGAGCAGAGCTAACTTCACCCAAATATAGTGAAAGATGTATATTTCTCACCACCTATAGCTAAGTTGATTCATTTATGCGGCGCTCCGCCCCTTTTCCAAAAAAAAAGAGACGATCGACATGATCAGTCTCCATTTCCTACTATATTTTGATAACTTTATGGTTTCCATCAAATTGATAATCCAATTTTGTTAGTTGACCTACCAAACCAAATCCATATTTATTGAAAAAATAAAATGGATTTAAAACCCTCTCTTGTGGAGAACCACTTGGTCTTAGTGAATTTCCAACTCGATCCATTTTTTGCAAAATCACTTCATGCTTTTTCTCGATAGATTCTTCAATCTTTGTTTCGATAAATTGGATTTGTTTCAGTAAAATAGCCTCATTTTTCTTGATTAACGGCAACAATCCCTTATCAATCGGTTCTGATTTGGCGAGTATACTATGATACTGTTTTGTAAGCTCCATTTTTAAATAAAGAAAATGTTGTGCTAAATCTGGATCCTTGACTGAATCAATAAACAAAGCTCTAAGCTTAGTTATTCCATCACGGATTACTTCATTTAAGTCCCAACCTAATTCATGTATGTCAGTTTCAACTGATCTTTCTAAAAGAGTGATATTCAATCTAGGCACAATTGGCGGCATTTTTATTTGAAAATGTTCAAAAACTTGCTTTAGTTCACTCCAATAAGCAATCTCCCCTGGTCCCGCAATGAAAGCTAAGGTAGGGAATAGCCATTCTTGCATCAGTGGTCGAGTCACAACATTATTACTCAATCTCTCAGGTTGTCCGCTTGCAATCTCTATTAAAGTATCGAAAGAAAATTGAATGGATCCATTCTTTCCTACAAATAGATTAGTTTCAGGCTGAAATTCCAGTAAAATGCGAGATTGGGTGACTTCATCATAGTAAAAGATGTTTGCCGCATTTTCATTAATCTCTATTGCTTGACTAAAACCAAACTGCTTTAATTTCTGCTGCTGATTGAAAACTACTTCTGTCATTTTTTTATTATCAGTAATTTGGCGAATAAAAAAGCTTGATTCTAGACTTCGCAGCTTTTTATTGCCAGAATCAATGATTAATAAACCGAATTCTTTGAACATCTCCATAATGATAAAAGCGAAAAAATCAACAAAGGTTTCAGATTGTTCTATTGCTTTATGAGCAAAGCTGAGAAGTTCCTTCGTATGGTCTGTCTCTCCGAAGGTTTCAATAATCTTTTCGACCCATGTAAAACATTTGACCTTATCAATTCTAATATCAGAGACCATTTTCTTTTCAAAAACAACTTCAGGATAGGTAACTTTTTTGATTCTTTTATCCACTTCTGCAAAAACATGATTTACTTCCATATAATCATGGTCCTCGCCCGCAATCCAAAAAACTGGAACAACAGGAATACCAAGCTCTTTTTCCTTTTGATTTGCTAAAACTATAATTGAAATTACTTTATGTATGGTATATAGAGGTCCTGTCAACACGCCAGCCTGTTGGCCGCCAATCACCACTACACTATCCTCATTCTTTAGCTTTTCGATGGAGTGTTTTACTTGCGGAGAAGATGGGAATCGATCCATAAAAAATTCAATATGTTCAGCTACCTCTTGCCTCAGAAACGAACGCTTTTTTAATTCCTCTACACGCTCAATGTAATCCGATGCCTCTTGATAGCGATAGTGAAAAAATTGTTGTATATCTGGTGTTTGTGCCAAATAATCAGTTGCAAACCGGTTATTTGCCGGGAGCGAGAGATTTAACATCTCCATTGATGTACTTCCTTTCTTGTCAACGAAATTCATTCCTTAATGAGTATAGCATTTTCACATTTGAAAAGAAAAAATCTTTGCCTTAAGAACATTAAGGGGATAGTAGATTGCTTACTCTTTGGAATAATCCAAGTATCAGTAAAAAAATATGCGCTGTGAAGAATAGTAAAAAATTCATCCGCCAAAATCCCTTGAAAATTGGACGAAAAACAATTTCATGCTTTGTTTTCCAATGAATAAACACAAAAACTAATGCTACTAAAATTAATACCAAAAAAATAGCCCACAAAAACGATTTTTGCCATAAAACAAAAATGATTTGGTTAACAGATAGTATGAGCAAAATGGTGCTCCAATCAATTGCCAAATGAAATGCTCGACGGCTGCTTTTGAATATTTTTTTACTAACGAAGTAAATAACGATAAATCCTAACAGTGGTACCGTTACAAAAGCTGCGATGACATTAGCAAAAAGCTCAGACATTTAGATTGTCCTTTCCTTTATACTCCTTTCCTCTTACAAGGTTGTAAAATAGTCTAACAACCGGAGCATATATATCATTGTTTTCTGCCTCTTCAAGCAGGTATCCTAAAATTGCGTCAACCTCGGTTTCCTGGTTTCGATCCAAATCCTTCAGCATCGACGACCGATTTTGAGCCGTATTATTACAAACCTTCACAATATGATTGAAGTAATCGGTCTGATTATCAAGTTTTAAAATCTTGGTTAATTCAGAAAAAATATTCTGGAGTATTTTATAATAATAGGGATTATCAATTAATTCGCCATTCTGAACTTGTAAAACCGCCGTTAATGGATTAATCACTGCATTCACAATTAATTTTTTAATGAGCATGTTGTAATATTCTTCTTCAAATACGAATGGAAACGAACTAGGGATATCCTGTGTGAGTTTTTTTAGATACTCTCTATCTCCCCGAAATACCGCAACCCGTGTTACTCCATCGCCATTGTGGTGAACCGTATTTCCATTCTCCCGATATGCACCATGTTCAACAGACCCAACATATACCTGTTGATGAGGAAGAGACGATAATTGCTTAACATGACCCATACCATTCTGCAAGAAGATAAGCCTTCCCCCTAGATCACCCCGCTTTGAGACCACGGTTAGAACTTGACCCAACTGATATTGTTTTACAGTAACAAAAGTAATATCTTCAAGACCTGCCCAACTATCAACTTGAACAGCAGATACATGGGCATGTTGAAGTTGTTCCTTTTTCTTCAACCAAATTCCCTCTCTGTTAATTAAATCTGCCTGTTCTATTGTCCGGGTATAAATTGTGACTGAAAATGCCTGGCTAAGGTAATAAGCATACAGAAGCCCTATAGAACCTCCACCAATAATTCCAATTCTCATATACGCAAACCTTCTTCAATTGTTTACTTCATATTTTAACAGAATTTAATGAAATGAATAGTACTAGCTTATCGCAAAGATAAAATTGCAGAAATTTTTGAATTTTTGTTATATAATGAAAAATAACGATATAATATAGAAATGTGATAGTTTTCACTTAACATTTCCTTAATACACATTCCAACAACACCGTTTTGTGACTATTGGATATAGGAGGAGAAATATGGAAGTAAAAGCAGAGAAATTAAGGGTGAATTATAAAACTTTAGAAGAGTTCACAAAATTTAAAGAATATGGTCTTCAGGAATTATCCATGGGAGAGGATTTAGAAGCTAACATTATTGAAAATGATAGCGCTTCCCCGTTTTATGGCATTTATTTTGCGGACAAATTAGTTGCCAGAATGAGCTTATATCAGGTTGATGCACGGTATAACCGATATTTCAGTCCTCCCAAGGATTATTTAGAATTGTGGAAGCTAGAAGTATTGGCGGAGTACCAAGGTAAAGGGTTTGGTAAAGCTTTAGTTGAGTTTGCCAAAAGCTTTGGTTACCCAATTAAAACAAATTCTCGTGTTAAATCAAAAGAATTCTGGGAAAAAATGGGCTTCTCTCCAGTACGTTATGATACTGGGCGCGATTTAGGTGAAAATCCACTCATCTGGTTTCCAGAAGGATTCAAAGAACAAATCCTATAAGTTAATGAAGGAAAGCGGACAAACCATTGTCCGCTTTCCTTCATTATTTTTCAACTCTTTCAAGATTTCCGTTTTTATCCATTTGGAATTTTACCTTTTGCTGGCGATCCTCTTCTTGTAGTACGACCATTTTTCTCGCCCGTTCCATTATCTCAATTAACGCTCGATAATCTTCCTCAATGATTCTAAGTTCTTTCGATAATTTCTCATTTTCTGCTACTAAAGAGGTCGATTGTTTCTCTAGATTTTTTATTTTCATTTCATATTTTTCAATATTCTCTACTTGGACACTTTGCTTTTCTGCCTTCTCATATAAACCTTTTATTAAATCAATGATAACGGGAAAGGGTGGAAGGGTTTTTTGTTCTGGTTTATAGACAAGACCACTTGAAATAACGTCGTCAGCTACTAGATGTTCCACTTCAAAATCATCCACATGCTGTTTCTTGGTTTCTTTTCTCTGTTTCTTTGCTAGTTCTATTCCTGATTGGTATTGCTTCCTCACAAAAGAATTCCATCGAAAACCGCACGCTGCTGATGTTCTAGACAATTGCCTACCTACTTCTTCAAAAGCTTGTAGCTGTGTACCGCCGTCTCTGATATGGCGTAGTACCACCTCAGCAAGCAAAAGGTCTTCGTCCTGAGACCAAGCGTCTTGACGTGTTATTGGCATACTATCCCTCCTAGTCTTTTTATTCATTCATATGCATCTACTAGAAAAGATAGAATTCAAAACACCTATTTACTTACGAGTTAAAAAGCTATTTACAACTGCGTGATGAGCATCGGACTCCCAAAGACGCGCACAAGTTCGCACTTCTTCCTCAATTCTTGCTTTTATACCTGACTGAATCCATTTTCGAACAAGCATTGACTTATAAGCCTCTAAAACTCCTGGTTCAATAGCAAAAACATTTTTATAATAATCTAAACAATTTTCTAGTGGGTCACCTTCAAACACAGCATCTATGAATCCAAGCTCCACTAAGCTTTCAGCCTTGTGCATCTGTGCTTCCATTAATAATTTCATCGCGCCTGATGCAGCAATTTTTTCATAGAGAATGGTTCCCCCACCCCACCCAGTAGTAATTGCTAGTGTACCTTGGACAAATCCAGCTTTTGCGCCCGATTTAGCAAATCGGAAATCACATGCTGCAGCTAATTCACAACCACCCCCCATTGCTGTACCATTGATAAGAGCGATGGTAGGCTTAGGCAGCAAAAGTAATTCAACAAGGATTTTCGACATTTTTGAGAGCATATTATAAGCTTGTTCCTCTGTTTTTAACTCATGAAATACTGATAAATCTCCTCCAGAGCAGAAGGCTTTTTCACCTTCTCCAGTTATTATGAGGGCCTTCAATGAATCACTTTTCATTCTTTCAATGACAATTTCTAAACCTTCCATAATGTCATAGTTAATCGCATTTCGTTTTTCAGGTCTATTGATTGTAAATAATAGGAGCCCTTGCGGCAATTCTTCAATCTTGTATGCGTTGTTCATGTCAATCCTCCAAAATATTGCTTTTTTCTAATTGTAGAAATTATCCGACAATTTTGCAATCATTTCTTCCTAAATAGCAGAAAAAGATCATAAAACGACAAAAAGCACAAGGAGCATAAGGCTCCTTGTGCTTTTTATCAAGAGGAAAAATTAGTCGTTTGCTACAACTTCTTTTCCTTTGTATGTTCCACAAGCTTTGCATACACGGTGAGCAAGTTTCATTTCACCACAGTTTGGGCATTCTGTCATACCTGGAACTTGTAATTTGAAATGCGTACGGCGTTTTCTTTTCACAGTTTTAGAAGTTCTTCTAAAAGGTACAGCCATTCTTCCCACCTCCTTAAAGAGAATTAAGAATGAAATGAAGTTCAGATATATTCAGATCTTCACGTTTCTTTTTTTGTTTCCTCTGATCAAGAATCAGAAGAAGAATCTTTTTGGTCAAAAAACTTTGCAAGTCCTGCAAGACGAGGATCTACTTTTTTAGTCAAATCCTGTTCTTGAATCACTTCCCAATCTTTTCCTGACTGAGGAGCACCTTCGCCACTTTTTACATCTTCACAAAAAACTTGCATTGGAACCTCAAGAGAAAGAATTTCTTGAATGACCGGCATTAGATCAATCACATCACCTTTTACTTGATGGACTTCATCATCAATAGAATAGTCCACTCCATTTAGAAGGAAGGTTTCAGTTGTTTCAACACTAATTGGATAATTTACATCAACTAAAGTACGAGAACAAGGCAGGATTAAATGACCTTTAATCGTTAAATGAAAAGTCACGTCGGTTGAACTGATATCAGCTCTTCCAGATATATGCATAGGAGAAACAGAACGAATCGATGGTTCCACTTTGCTCATATCATCTACTTGAATCGTTTCATCTATTAAAAGATCCTTGTTTCGATATTTTTGTAACTGACTAATTGTCCATTTCAATTGAATCACCTCAAGGCAACAAAGGTAATTATAGCTTCCATATAATTATTTGTCAATATTTTTTCTTTACAGTATCGAAAAGCGGAAGTGGCTTGCCCAGGGGCGACAGGCATAAGACGAGACGGCCGAAAGGTCGCTCTTAGATAGAACATGGTAATGCGGAAGCGTCACTTTTATCATTTTAACCATTATTATTAAAATATGCAAAAACACTTGAAAACAAAATCTGTGACAGTTATGGTAGATGGTAAACTGAGGAGGAAAATATATGAAAGCAGTTGGTGTTATTGTCGAGTACAATCCTTTTCACAACGGACATGCATTTCACTTAGCAGAAGCAAAGAAAACTTCTGGAGCAGAAATTGCTATTGCCGCAATGAGTGGAAATTTCCTGCAACGCGGAGAACCAGCCTTAGTTTCTAAATGGACAAGAACAGAGATGGCATTAGCAGCGGGGGTCGATATCGTTTTTGAAATCCCCTATCAGTACGCAACTCAACAAGCTGAAATATTTGCCAATGGTGGAGTTTCTCTACTGATTGCTGCAGGATGTGATTCTATTTGCTTCGGGAGTGAAGACGGCAACATCGAAGCCTTTGAAGAAACCTATTCATTTATGAAAAAAAATGATGGCTTTTTTCAGCAAAAAGTAAACGATCATATCCAAAAGGGAGTTAGTTATCCTAGGGCACTTTCTCTAGCATTTACGGACCTATTTCCAGAAGATACGTTAGTCGATTTAACTAAACCTAACAATATTTTAGGATTTCAGTATTTGAAGGCCGCAAAAAAGCAAAACCCGATGCTAAACATGTTTACTGTTGCAAGGAAAAACGCCGCTTATCATGATGAGAACTTTTCCTCTGAAACCATTGCCAGTGCAACAAGTATTCGTAAAGTTTTATTTTCAGAAAATCAGCAGTTTGACCAAATACAACCCTATCTACCAAGTTCTACTTTAGAGCTATTAAAGGAATATCAATTAAAATATGGGGAATTTCACCACTGGGACCTGTACTGGCCATTTTTAAAATTTAAACTACTCCAAACTAGCCCAGAGGAACTAAGGAATATTAATGAAATCGAGGAAGGAATTGAAAACAGGCTATTATCACAAGTAATTGGGGCAGACTCCTTCACAGATTTTATCAACCGTCTCAAAACAAAACGATATACCAGGACACGATTGCAGAGAGTTTGCCTGAACCTGCTAACCAACGCTAAAAAAGAAGAGATGGCGGTCATCGATGATGCTGTTCCATATTTACGTCTTTTAGGCATGACGGATAAAGGGAGAGAATATTTAAATAAACAAAAAAAACACTTTAACATCCCACTCATTTCCAAACTATCCTCCTATAAAGGTAAAGAAATACAATTAGATATTCGCTCAGCCAATATCTATCAATATGGTTTAACAAAATCCAAACCTGAGTTAAACCATGAATATAAGAAAACACCCATATTACTCACAAAAAAAGGAACTGACCAATAAAAATCTGGCCAGTTCCTTTTTATTTTTTGGCTGTGTTAAATTAGAATGTTGATTTCCGCTCCAATCACATTGTGCAAAAAAA
Organism: Bacillus sp. 1NLA3E; assembly: GCF_000242895.2. Taxonomy (NCBI): domain Bacteria; kingdom Bacillati; phylum Bacillota; class Bacilli; order Caryophanales; family Bacillaceae; genus Bacillus; species Bacillus sp. 1NLA3E. The sequence continues at coordinate 1,314,400 of NC_021171.1, read as the reverse complement.
TCAACAATGAGCTTTAACACAGCCTATTATTTTTTCATTTTTAGCTTTTCTAAATAGGCAACAGCATCATCAAATGTTTCAATCGGAACAATTTTCATGGAGGTACCGATATCCTTTGCCGTTTTAACTGCCATCTTATAATTTGAATCAGACACGCCTTTTTCCTCTGGAGCAAAGAAGATTTCAGCACCAGCTTTATCCGCTGCTACAATCTTTTGCTCAATCCCACCAATTCTTCCGACAGTACCATCTGGTGAGATTGTACCTGTCCCGGCAATCTGGTAGCCCTTTGTTAAATCAGTTTTCGTTAATTGATTATAAATCTCTAAAGAAAACATGGTCCCTGCAGACGGTCCTCCTATTTCCTCAGAATCAATCGTAACCTTAGGGTGGACCTCAATTTGCTTATCATCTACTAATCCGATTCCGATTCCAACCTTATTCTTATCTTTGGAAAAGGTTTGAACGGCCAAGGATACGGTATGTGATTGTCCATCCCGTTCATATGTAACCTCAACTTTATCCCCAGGTTTTTTTACACCTATGTAATCGATAAATTGATCCATTGATTCAAATTCTTTTCCATCGATCCTCGTTACTCGATCTCCCGGCTTTAGTTTCCCTTCTGCAGGCATATTTGGGATAACCTGAAGAACATATACACCATTAAAACGGAATTTAACCGGAATATTAGCCTTTTTGTAGGCAACTTCAATGGCATTCGTTTTTGAACCCTCCATCATATGGAGCTGTCTGACATTATATTCCTCATCAGTCTCATCTTTGCTTCTCACTTCTTCAACGGGGTATATTTCTTGGTACTTACTAAATTTAGCGATCGTGTAGGCATATATATTAGCCTTTCCCATCCTTATTGTTGTTAACATGAAACTACCTTTCTCACCATTGCCATTTTCAACCTCGATGATTGGTGCTAACTCTTTTGCCATACCAGGTTTTGAAACATAGTACGGTAAATAATAAAATGAGCTAGCGACGAAAAAAATCCCGGCGATGATGAGGAAACGAAGATAGTGTTTTTTCCTCATTCTGAATGTGTCCCCTTCCACTGATCAATCATATTCTTAATATTATTAACATGTTTTTTGGCTTCCTCTTCCCCAATAGAAATGATGTCTTCAATATTGGTAAAAGCCTTAGAACTATATTTTTCCACTTGAGGCCGAATCATGACATCTGAAGCAATCATTCTATGGTCCACCAGTTCCATTTGCATGATATCGATGCTTTGCATAATCACGTCGAAAATGGAACTTACCTCGGTATTCGTTTTCACCCGCGAAACATCTACCGCAATGATAAACTCTGCGCCCATTTCTTTGACAACAGAAACAGGGATTCGATCGACAACTCCTCCGTCAACCAGGAGCCGTCCATTGATTTTTTCTGGAACAAATATACCAGGAATCGAAATACTTGCTCTAACAGCTTCTGCAATTGGGCCCTTTGTAAAAACCACCTTTTCCCCTGACATAAGATCAGTGGCTACAACGCCAATCGGAATGTCTAGATCCTCTATATTTTTCCCATGGGTGAAAATTCTAATTAAATCTTTCACTCTTTTTCCTGCAATAAATCCCATTTTAGGGACAGTAAAGTCAAGATAATATTTGCGTTTGAAGGCACTGGAAATTTTATATAGCCGATCCATATCCAAACCAGCCCCAAAAAAACAAGCGATCATCGCACCCATGCTACTTCCAGAAATAAAATCAATCGGAATTCCTTCTTCTTTTAGGACCTTTATTACACCCAAATGGGCGAATCCCCGTGCTCCACCCGAACCGAGTGCCAAGCCAATTTTCGGACGTGGCAAGAAGATTTCCCCCTTTTCATTTAGCATATTTTTTAGGATTATCAGTTTTATTCTTATGGTCTAATCTACATTTCTATGAGTATATTGTGATATATGGGGACAAGACATTGTCTATTATATTCACTTACTTAGCAGGTGACCTTGAATTTCTAATAGTAGTTCTTTTAGCTGTAGGCAATTAATGATTTTTATTTTAACACTGTTTCCCCTTATTGCACAGTAACTACCCTTTTTAGGAGGCTCAGTCGGTGTATCGTTCAAAGTTGAAGACCATTCTCCTTGCATGCTCAGTTACAATTATGGCTGTTTCAATTATTGCCTTTCCCCAAGAATCTGTTGATGCCTCAATTCGGGGACTAAATATGTGGTGGGAAATTGTATTTCCTTCTCTTTTACCGTTTTTTATCGTTTCCGAGATGTTGATTGGTTTCGGAGTAGTCAAATTTATTGGAGTCTTACTTGAACCATTGATGCGGCCGATTTTTCGTGTACCAGGGGTTGGCGGATTTGTTTGGGCAATGGGGATGGCCTCTGGATATCCTGCTGGTGCCAAACTTACTGCAAGGCTAAGACAGGAAGGCCAGTTGACTAGAATTGAAGCAGAAAGGCTTGTCTCATTTACGAACTCCTCCAATCCCCTGTTCATTTTCGGAGCAGTTTCAGTTGGTTTTTTTTATAATCCTCACCTTGGCGTGATTCTTGCCCTATCACATTACTTTGGGAATATATGTGTGGGAATCCTTATGAGATTCCATGGCAAAGTCGAAGAGACAAAAGAAAAGGGGAGACCTAGAAAATCCAAGCTTCGTTCGGCCCTTTCCGCACTCCATCAATCTAGAATAAATGATAACCGTCCCATTGGAAAGCTTCTAGGTGATGCCGTAACATCCTCCGTACAAACTTTAATGATGATTGGCGGGTTTATCATCTTATTTTCTGTTATTAATAAGTTACTATTTTATTTGCACATTACCGGATTTCTTTCTAGCATGTTAGAATTATTTTTTCGTTTTCTTCATTTCCCTGAAGCGTTGAGCATCCCTTTTATTTCAGGATTATTCGAAATCACATTAGGAAGCCAACTCACAAGCCAGGTTACCGATGCAACACTTTTACAGCAGACCATTATTACCAGCTTCATTTTAGCTTTTAGTGGACTTAGTGTACAAGCACAGGTTGCTAGTATTTTAGCTCAAACCGATATTCGTTTTCAGCCCTTTTTTATTGCTAGGTTTTTTCATGGAATTTTCGCGAGTATATTTACCTACCTTTTTTGGGAGCCCATCTATGAACGCTTTTATTCAACAGAACAGCCATCTAACGCTCTTCCTGTTGGATTAATCGGAGAAAACAACTGGATGTATAATACTTATCATTCCTTTATCCATGTAGGACCGATTATCACTATATTGACTCTAAGCCTCTATGTAATGATCCTCTCAAGGAACATCTATAAGAATTAAAAAAACGAGCACAAACAAAGTGCTCGTTTTTTGCCATTATTTTTTTAGCGCAGCAAACTTATTATGTAACTCCTTTGCTACTATTGGTGGAACTAATTCGGAAATGTCTCCATCATATTTCGCGACTTCTTTAACAATACTAGAGCTTAGAAACGAATATTGATTGTTCGTCATGATAAAGAATGTTTCTACATCGTCATTCAATACTCGGTTCATTGAAGCATTTTGCATTTCATACTCAAAGTCAGATATGGCACGAAGACCACGAATTAATGCATTAGCATTTACACTTTTTGCATAATCCACTAGTAGACCATCAAATGCGTCAACCTTCACATTCGGGATATGTTTAGTAACCTCTTTAATTAATTCAATTCTTTCTGCCACCGAAAATAACGGAGTCTTAGTTGAATTATTTAACACACTAACATAAATTTCGTCAAAAATCTTAGCCCCACGAACGATAATGTCCAAATGTCCGTTTGTAATTGGATCAAAAGTACCTGGACAGACAGCAATACACGGCAAAACTATACCCCCTACTATTCAACATCATTTTCAAAAATTGTAATATGAATTATCCCATACTGTTCTTGCTTTATTTGGTGTAGATTTCCTATCGCCTCAGGCAATTCGACTTCATGACTATGTTCACAAACAATGATCCCTTTTGGAACAATAATTCTGTTATGGTCTAATTCAGTCATGAGTGACAGGAGTTGTTGTTGTTTATATGGAGGATCCAAAAAAACAACATCAAATGAAAGCCCTCTTTTGTTTATCGCTTTAAGAGCTCTATTTGCTTCATTTCGGTATATTTCTGAATATTCATCTAAGTTGCAAAATTTAATATTTTCTTTTATAGTTTGAATGGCTTTCCCATCTCTGTCAACAAAAATAACTTTTTCAAGTCCTCTACTTAAACCTTCAATGCCCAATCCGCCACTTCCAGCAAATAAATCGAGTCCTATTCCCCCTTCAAAATAAGGTCCGATAATATTAAAAATCGCTTCTTTCACCTTATCTGTCGTTGGCCTTGTTGTATTTCCTGGCACTGCTTTTAAAATCTTCCCTTTGCTTTTTCCGGAAACCACTCTCAATGTTAGATCACCACAACTTTTTCATTTTCAATATTTTTTTCTATCCTACCACATAAGGTCATTTGTATCCAATCTTAACTTATTCACAAAAATGATCATTAAAATACCTAAATTAGGTATAATGCAGTTCATTGTGGAAATAATGTAAGTAACAACATCTATTCGAGGATGTTGTTGCCAACCGCGGAGAAGACTTACGTTTCCCCATAAGTTCTTCCTCCGGTTTCTCCTCTCCCTTTGCCTTCTATCCTTAATAGTAAGGATATAGAAGGGCCCTGCAAAAATTTGCAGGGTTTTTTCTTTTGTGAAAGGCTCTGTTAAACTAGAATGTTGATTTCCGTTCCAGGCACTCGCTTTCCGCGGGCGGTCCGGGAGCCTCCTCGGCGCTTTCGCGCCTGCGGGGTCTCCCATGACTCGCTTCTCCCGCAGGAGTCTCGCGCCTTCCACTCCAATCAACATTTTGCAAAAAATTAACATTGAGCTTTAACAAAGCCCTGTGAAAATCCTCCGATAATTCACTAAAAATTTCGCCATTTCTTTAAATATAGCAGTGCTTTTCCTTCTATTTTTCAAATAAGCATGGTACATTATTATGGACTATTATGTTGTTTTGGAGGACTTTGTTATGATTCAACGTTTTATTGAACTAGGTGAAGGGTATTCTGATCTGTACGAATTAATTGAAATTGCCAAATCGAATCAACATCGATTATTAAGAATGATGGCTTTCCATTCTGTTGATAATGGGAAGGATGTCACTTCACTGGCTGTTATATTAAATCCTACTAATCCCGGTAATTTCCAACCAATATATTTGTCCAGAGAAGGCATTCCCAACCCCAATATATTGCCAAATAAACGATTTAATCTATTTCGTGAAACAGCAGAACAATTGGAAAAGAATGTGATTGAACTTACCGTAAAACCATCGAGTGAATTTGCCGAAAAAGAGTTGTTTTACCAATACTTAATTGGAATCCTCAGAATGAATCGCTATATTCCATTTTTACATTAAATGAAAAAAAACGACAAGGCTAAGGGTTTTCCCCAACCTTGTCGTTTTAATTTATGATTATATTCCCATTTTGTAATCGTATTCTTTCGCTTTATCAGGCTTAGAATTTTCAAATTCCAAGCTTAAAAATGGCTTATAAGATGGCTCCACTTTTTTCACAAAAGAATAAGATTGCAATTTTGCGGTTAATTCCTCAGCATCATCTTGGTTGCAATATAAAACCACATATTTCATTTTTTTTGAAACAAAATGAACGTTGCCAAATTTCCTAAGCATTTTGGCCTGCTTCAAAGAATAAAGCCATACGATAATTCCTTGCCGAGAACCAAACATTCTGTATTCCCCTTAAGACTTTTTTATAAGAATAGCATACAGACAATATACTCGCAATCATGTTGGATTGTTTATTTTGAAGAACATCCGCAACTTCCCCCAGATCCACAACCACCACCACAGGCGGAGAGGCTATCAAAGTGTGGATTTCCAGTTGGAACTTTTATATTTTCTGAAACTGAATGACCTATAATTTTACTTATTTCATCTAGGAGTGTTTGAAGTTCATTTTCAACCTGTTTAAAGGTTCCCACAAGAGGATCAAGGTCCATTTCTCGCTTAACTTCTCGGACACTACTCATGACTAGTTTATAATTCGGATGGTATTTTCCGAATCTTTGAACTTCCTCATATTGGTCCTTTACGCTCATAAATGCTTGTATTTTTCGCTGCGATTCCTTGTTTTTTTTCAAAAGAAAAAAACATTCTCGATATCGGTCGGCGATATCTGAATGGAGAATCATGGCGGCAAGTTGATCGGTTGTGTCTAAAAGTTGCATTCTTTCGAATGTAGCAAGCAAATTGCTCACCTCCGTTTCATATTTTATCATGAAACGATACCGAAAGCGAACAACGGGTACATTCAAGGAATAGTGACTGTAAATTCCTCTTTTAGTGAATAGGGTTGATTATGTAGATTCACTACTTGCAATTCGATTGTGTGGTCCCCTACTGGCATTCCTTTTATGATGAAAACAGAGGAATAGATTTCATCCGTTTTTTTTCCATCAACATAAACAATTAATTTTCCAGTCTTTTTATTACGATTATCATTTCGAAATGAAATGTCGGACAGCATACATTCTACAAACAGATTTTTCCCCTTAACGTAATGTCGGACGAAAAATGGAGATTTGTTCTGGATACCTGAAACAGGGACATTGTCCTCGTTATTGATCGGTGTTCTAGTTGATAAATCCGTGTTAAATTCGGGTTTAGGTATATCCTTATGACAAGCAGATAAAAATAAAAGCATAAAGACAGGGGTTAGCCTAAGTATCCCCATCATTGTCCATCACTCCTTTATGCTTTTATTGTTTACAGCCATTCCTTTTTTACTCATAAAACAGACCTCGTTTAAGATTGAGAATTCATTGTTTGAAACATACTCATCATCATTGACGCCATTTGGACACTATTGGTGAACTTTTCAACCTGATGTGGAAACGTTTTTTTATAATGATGCATTGAAGATATTTCTAAAAGCTGTAATTCATGAGGATTTCTTGTAAGTTTCCGATACCATTTTGGCTGCTCACGGATAAATTGAAGTAGTTGAGGGCTACTATTTAAATAGTCTAAAATCTCTTTTCTCATCAAAAATCTCCCTCATTAATCCTTTCTAAAATTGAAAGGATGTGGTGGTTGCTGCTGGTTTTTTGGGATTGGGTTTGATTGATTCCCACCTTGAAATTGTGAAACAACTCCTTGGATTGCTGCAAGGGCTTGACTTAAATTATTGATATGACTCTCAAATTGTTGCGCGTCCATCTTTTTTACTGCCCCCATTATTTGACCAATCCAATCCGTTTTTGACTCTGTAGTGGTTGTGGTAGTAGCAGGATCTTTCTTGTCCCCGTCGCGAAACTCATTCCAGCGAGGATCTTCTTCTCCAAGTAGGTACCAGTCCTCATACAACTCCTGCCAAGTACATTTCTCACTCCGTACTTTTTGAATCATTTTAGGATTACTTTTCACAAATTGTTTGAACTTTTCAATTGAAGGATGAAGCTCCTTTTTCTCCATTTTTCTCACCCCAAAAATGTTACAATACCTACAATACGATATGATTGTTTGAAAAAATGGTGAAGTCTATTAAGTGTTTAAAAATTCAAAAAATTATTAAAAAATGATACAATAAAGAAAGATTTTTGAAGAAAGAGGTTAAAACATGAAGAATGAACTTCAAGAAATACTTGATACCTGCATCCAAGAAGCGGAAAATGAAGACTTAGAAATATTAAATGAGGTCCTCCGGGCAGTCCGGAACAAGCAGGCTCAGGGTCAAGGTGTTGGATTTATTGGTGCTTTACTTCAAATGGAACGGAAAATAGATGGTCAAAAATGTGAAGTTTCAATACCTATTAATCCTGTGGTTTTGAACTCATTAGGGATTGTTCATGGAGGGATTACTGCAACCATAATTGATTCTGCTATGGGGTCACTTGCGAACTCGCTCCTTCCACATGGTTATGCAACAGTTACAACAGGATTAAATATTCATTATATCGCTCCTGGAATCGGTGAATCACTCCGCTGTGAAGCTCATGTAGAACATAAAGGGACAAAAACGATGGTATTATCTGCTAAGGTCTATCGTCCCGATGGGAAAAAGGTAGCCAAGGCCACTGGCAGCTTTTTTATTATTGAAAAATAATTCATTACAAGGTGATTTAAATGGTGACTGCCATTGTCATACCAATTATATGCTTTTATTTTTATTACCTAACCTACAAAGAAAGCAAAGCTTTCAAAGAAAAATGGACAAACTTGGATCAGGTAAAAGAAGAAGCTATTCTTTCTGGAAAAATTATCAGTATTAAAGAAGAAAAACAACTATATTATCATCATCACTATATTCATATTATAGAAATCAGATTACAGACGTCCTTTAATATAATCACCGCTAAAAAAATAACCCCGATTAAAGGGTCCTTTGAAACATATAAAATGAATACTGGTGAAATCGTCAGCATTTATGGGAACTGGGAAAAGGAAGAATTTCGAATTTCAAGAATCATTAGGAATTTGGAGTAACAAAAGGATTGATTAAAAAGAATGAAACAGTGGGGGCAGGAAAAAAGATTCTCCTGCCCCCATTATCATAAAATAAATGAGTCCATTCTTTTTTATTACTATTTTTGGATAAAATCTTGGGTATAGTGTTTGTGAAAAACTCCAACACCTATATGTGTGTACTTATCATTCAAGAGGCTATCACGATGCCCCTCACTGTTGAGCCATCCTTCCATTACGGCAGGAGCATCCATATAGTTAGCAGCTATATTTTCTCCAGCAATTTGGTATTGGATATTGGCTGTTTTAAGCCGGTCAGATAATTCACCAAATAGTTTAGAATTATGAGTGAACGTGTTGGAATCATACATATCCTTACTATGCAAAAATGCGACCTCTGCTGTGGCTTCGTCCCATTTTAAAGGTTTTACGTGATAACGTCTTCGCATGATATTTGTTATATCAAATATTTGTTGCTTACTCCCCTCTTCGATCCTTCTCCAAGAGTCATCACTAAGGGGTTCATTTTCTAATAGTTCTCCGCGATAGACTAGCTCGTATGGCCGCTGAGTGACCAACGTCTTTTCATTAAAAAAGCGGACACTTGACAATTCCCCTGTAAATTTATCAATCAGAAGTTGGACATATATATCGCCCAGTTTCACTAATGGTCTTGTATTCATTTCATCTTCTGACATTTCAAAACGATATGAGGTTTCTTCATATGTAAAATTAACTCCAGCATCAAATATTACCTTCGAAAAAAGATCTTCAACGGATTGTCCAATTTTAAATGGAGCTATGTTTACTTTCTCTCCAATGGCGTATAAAGTGACTATTTCCCCATTTTCAACACCCACTTGCATGTAGCCCTTAACATCATCATAAATCCACCATTCATAACCATATGAGGAAAAGTCTTTACGATTTGGTTCTCCGTAGGATGATACAAGGACATCAACCTGTTTCCCTATTAATGTAGATAGCCCCTCAGTAGGTCTATTTAATTCGGAAACACCTTGTTGTGATGCATTCTGCTTTAATTCCTTATTCTTGTCTGGAGAAGCGTTTTCCTTCATATATAATCCGTCTGATTGATTTGGATTTTTCACATTTAGATAAAATCCAGCTGTTAGCATAATTCCAACTAAAAATAATATTTTTATTAAAGTACCCAGGCCATGCCCCCCTCTCTATAAGTTTTCATTACTGTATAATTGCTATTTAAAAATATTATAGCATCTAAACCACTATTTATATAGCAACAGGCTTTATTGATGCCTTGATTTCATATACCCTAAAAGCAAAAAGGCTCACCACTTGGTGAGCCTAGGCTGTCGAGAAACTCTCGACAGCCTATTATTTTACCAAAAACTTTAGTGATTCACCGCGTTAATTTGTTATAACACAATTGATTATTATTAACAAATAGGCTGTTCTATAGGTATGTTGATTTCCGTTCCAGACGCTTCGCTTTCCGCGGGGCGGGCGTGAGCTTCCTCGTCGCTAAAGCTCCTGCGGGATCTCACCTGTCCCGCTGCTCCCGCAGGAGTCTTCGCGCCTTCCACTCCAATCAACAGGGCGCTTCCAATTCAGACCTTCTACTCAACCAATAAATAATAAAATAAGTGGAGAAATCATTGTTTAAACCAAAAGAGTCTAGCCAAAGTGATATGAATTTGTGTCTATTGATGAATTAGTTCCAGCCTATCGCCTTCTTCGATTGATTGACAAATATATCGATTTTTCGTTTCTTCTTGAAAAGGTCCGTCCTTATTATAGAGATGATAATGGACGTCCTACTGATCCGCTTATTCCTTTTTAAAGGCTCTTTTCGTAAATTTTGTTGCTCTTTAAACTTAGATGTTCCCACAAAGGGTTTTTTCGGACAGCTTTTGAGAATTCGAGGACAGTCACGGAAAAATGGGAATCAAAGAACCGCAATGATGCCCAAAATCCAAGAGTCGCTGAAAAATGGGAATCAAAGAGCCTCAATGATGCCCAAAATCCGAGAGTCGCTGAAAAATGGGAATCAAAGAGCCTCTTTAGTGCCCAAAATCTGAGAGTCGCGAAAAAATGGGAATGAAAGAGCCTCTTTGGTGCCCAAAATCTGAGAGTCGTGGAAAAATGGGAATGAAAGTGCGGCAATGATGCCCAAAATCCGAAGTGGCAGGAAAAATGGGAAACAAAGAGCCATACTGATGCCCAAAATCCGAAGCGTCGTCCGAATGCACGGAGCATTCGGACAGCATTTTTTTCACAAAGATTGTTTTTTTCATAGGCTTCGCTACTGCGGATTACGCTGATTGAAAAATGTAAGGAACAGGGCTCTCCTTACTGCAACCTGCCAAAACATAAAAAAATGGCAACCCATTTAGTTAGGTTGGATATGGTATGTTGTAAATCTTTTTGTTGATTTGCCTCCTGTTGATTGGAGCGGAAGGTGCGAAGACTCCTGCGGGAGCAGCGGGACAGGTGAGATCCCGCAGGAGCTTTAGCGACGAGGAAGCTCACGCCCGCCCCGCGGAAAGCGAAGCAACTGGAGCGCAAATCAACAGGTCCGTTAGCATAGACAATCTAAAAATCGACATTTAACGCAATGACAAAATGCAAAGCCCACTTTGGTGAGCTTTGCATTACTTCTGTAAAGGAACCTATTAGTATTAATGTTGGATTTCACTTTGCCCTGGTTCAGAGATTTCCGTTAGAGCAACTTTTGCTTGGTCATCAGTTAACTCATCTACTGCGAAATCTCCTAATGAAACAATGCCAACCAACTGATCACCTTCAACCACTGGAAGTCGTCGTATTTGGTTTTTAGCCATGATTTTGGCTGCCTCTTGCGTTGTGGAATCAGGTGTGACCGTTATTAAACGTTTGCTCATAATTTCCTCTACTTTAGAAGAGGCCGGATGTTTCTCTGCAATGCACCGAAGAACAATATCCCGGTCCGTTATCATTCCTACAAGTTTTTGGTTATCAACAATAGGAACTGCACCCACATTCCATTCTTTCATTTTTACCGCTACTTCAAATACATTATCAAGTAACGAGCATGTCTCAACATTTTTTGTCATCAAATCATTGATATTTCCCATCAACATCACTCCTATTTTTTTCAATGATAATGGCTGTCCAATAATGACCATGCAACCCACCTCTTGCATAACCTATTCCCACATGGGTCGCCCTTTTTTCTAGTATATTGCTTAGATTGACTTGTGAGTTAACCCAAGTACTAAACATTTCATCAGCCGTTGTTGGTCCTGCCCCTATATTTTCAAGAACAAATGAAAAGGGAATATGAAATGTAGACAACATAACTGTAGGATTACCATAGGTTGGAGATTTATGCGAAACGTATCCATGATTTTTCATATCAAGGGCTTTTTTATCAGCAATAGCTGATAGCTTTTCATCATTTATCAATAATGGCAAACCAGCGCTGCTCCGTTCTTTATTTATTAAATGAAGCATTTTCTCCAACTCATTTTTCCTTCCTAGTTGAAGATCAGGAAGATAAAGGGTATCACCAGGAAAGATGATGTTTGGATTTACCACTTGTGGATTCTCTCTCAGTAGACTTTCAAAATTTACACCGTGTATTAATGAAATTTTCCAAAACGTATCCCCCGATTGAACTGTGTATTTCGATACCGCATAGACATTTTTCTCGAAACAAAGCCAGACAAAAAGTATGAAAAAAAAGGTAATTACTTCTTTTTTTAACTTCATATCCTTGCTCCTTCCGTAATTCTTCCTTATATAGTTTCTCCAAATAAAAGAAAAAAAAATAAAATCAGAAAATATAGTAAAATCTCTTCTTTCGAATTGCAACTTGATGATTTTTCTACTATTATTAAAATGAGAAAACTTGTTGGGATTGTTAATATATACCTTTCCAACCAAAAGTTCGTGGATAGTTAGTAGGAGGGACAAACATGAAATTAGAAAAAACTGGTCTTGAAAATGTAAAAGCGGATTTAAATCGTTTGGATGATGTCATGCTAGAGCTTGGGTTAGTTCGAGAAGGACAATGGGATTATGATCGTGTTACATATGACAGAAAATTCGAAATGGCTGAAGGAGTCTTTTATCTTCGAGTTCAAGGTTACGCAACCGAAGGGGATGTCGGTGCCCACAAAGCTGTCATTCAATTAATCACACCACTGCTTGGAAAGCATTACTTTCCACATGGGGTTGAATACGGCGAAGGAGAAAACTTCCCAAAATCTCTTGTAACACAATGCGAGAAAATCTTAGCAGATTTACAAAGTAAAATAGCTACATTTGCTTTATAAGAAAAAAAGAAGGCGCATTCAAACACTGAATGCGTCTTTCTTTTGTCATCCTCCTAGGAATTTTAAAATAGATTAATGATTGCTTATCTTTTTCTAAACATACTATAATTTAAATAAAGAAATGAAATTTTTTTTTTGAAATGTTTTTAGTAGATTATGCAGGTCGTGGCTTGGAAGGGGGTAAAAGTTTTGATAAAATTGCTTACCAAAAGAAGATTTTTAATTTTGCTTGTGGTTATGATTGCAGTGAGTATTGCCTACATTGTTTTACCTATATCCCTACCATTAATTATTTCATTTATTACTGCGCTTTTACTTGAGCCATTTGTTAAAAAACTGCAATATAAGCTTAAAATAAAACGGAGGATCTCAGTACTAATTGTTTTTATATTTTTTATCCTATTATTAAGTTTGTGCAGTTATTTTATTACAACAAAAGTTATTGCTGAAGTCATCAAAATAGTTGAAAATTCCCCCTTCTTTATTAATGAAATGTCGAAAAAATGGGTTAACATTGAAGCATATTTAATGACTCTTAGTAAAGATTTACCACCTGTGGTTATTAAACAAATAAGCTTCCAGGTCCAACAATTCTTAGATAATTTCAAGGATAGCTTATTGTCTTATGTAAATATTAATAATCTAAAAGCAATCCTGACCAATATTCCAAATTACCTAGTAAGTTTCATTGTATTTTTAGTAGCATTATTCTTATTTTTACTAGATTTGCCGAAAATTAACGAAAATCTTTATCAACATTTATCAGAGAAAACAACGACAAAAGTTACGATTATGTCATCAAGATTGTCATATGTTGTTTTTGGATTTCTTAAAGCTCAATTTCTAATCAGTGTTATTATTTCAATTCTTTCACTTATAGCCTTACTGATTATTACCCCGGAAATTGCAATAGTCATGTCATTACTGATTTGGCTGATAGACTTTATACCTATTTTCGGAGCGATAACCGTTTTAGCTCCTTGGGCTCTGTTTCAATTATTAACAGGGGGCATGGTATTAGGTATAGAATTAGTGGTCCTAATATGCATATTGCTTGTAGTAAAGAAAATGATAAAGCCAAAATTAATAGGGACACAAGTTGGTCTCTCACCGTTATCCACTCTTGTAACGATGTACTTAGGTTTCAAAATTTTAGGGCTTATAGGAATTATTGTAGGTCCATTTCTGCTCATTACTTTTAATGCCGCGCGAGAAGCCGGAATGATCAAAATGAACTTCAAAATATAAAACGAGCTGGAGGATATCCGCTCGTTTTTATTTACATATTTTATTACAATCCTAATATTGCTTTAATCACAGATGTTGTTTCCCCACCATGGTAGAATACGTAAAGAAGCAAGTATACTGCAACCCCAGTTATACCTGTAAAAAACCAAATAAAACTAGTTATCGGCCCTAATTTCCGATGAGTTTTCAAATTGTTTTTATACCCCGTTACCAATGAGATGATTCCAAATACTGCTCCGACAGTTGCTAAAGTGATATGAAAGATAAGGAAAATAGTATAATATATCTTAATATCATCTGGACCGCCAAATGAAGTGTTTCCAATAAAAATTGTTCTGCTTGCATAAATCAAAAAGAAAATAAGTGCGAAAATAGCTGCCAAAGTCATAGTCTTTCTGTGTGTTTCAATCTTCCGCTGTTTGATTTGTACCCATCCTATTGCTACAGTGATGGCACTTAGAACAATAAACCCGGTACTAATCGTAGGTAATACTGGTATTGAATTCATCATCTAACACTCCCCATTGAATTAACTCTCCTGAAACAATTTTATGGTAAGATTCAACATATTTCAACAAATAGCTGACTTTTCTCAATATTTATTCAATCAAGACACAAAAAAGGTGGCATCTGTTCAAAGATGCCAACCTTCATGATTTAACTAAATCCGAGTACAGATTCGCATCTTCATCAGCTTTACCCTCTTCTATATCTTGACGATACCACTTAAAGAAAACTTGAGCTAGAACTGTACCATAAACAATTTCTTGAATAATTTTCATTAATACTCCTCCAAGCTGCTGGTCTTGAATCAACGGCATGGAATTAAACATTTCTGGTCCACTTAAGTTAAGTGTTGATAGGGTTGCCGGTGGAACACATAATTGCAATGCTTCCATCCAAACCTTTGGATCAGAATACGTATGATACATTGGTGTATCTGAAAATATAATCAGTGCACAAGCTGGGGTGATAAGGATACCATTCGCAAAAATATAACCAACTTTTTTAATCCCACTAAGGGATTGATTCTCCGATAAGTCATTCACCAACGGCCACCACATAAAGATTGCTAGGAAAAATAAAAAAATGGTATACGAAGCGTGTAACCACATATCAGTTTTAATGAAATCAAAAATGAGCGGAATATGATAAAACGAAAACATACCGTTAAATAAAACCAAAGCAATAAGTGGTTTTGTAAAGAATTGAAAAACATTCTTTATTATGGTATTTTTCAAGATTTTTCTCCAAATCCATTTTGGTATCCCAGAAATAAATAATGGCGCTATCACCAAGTATAGAAAAGCCATTTGGATCATATGAGCATAAAACATTAAATGTCCCATTAAATCAAGTGGAGATCCCTTTATGGTATATAAAAGGACAATTGCAAAAATAAATATACTGGCTTCAGTTTTAGTGATTGGTTCACTGTCAGAAATTTTCTTCTGATATTTAACTGTAACTAAATAATATCCGACTAATACTGCACATAATGTTAGAAGAAAATATGGACTCCATAGGGCACGAAAACCAAAGATATCAAGAACAGGCATCTTTCTCTCACCTCTATAATTTTAGTAAAGCTAAATTGGTTCGTAAAAATTCTGGGAGTGTCATTTCAACATAATGTCAAAAAGGAAAATCAGCGAAGCTGATTTTCCTCCTAATAATTACCACCAAATAATTGTCATAAAGGCAAGAACCGTTACTGATCCTACTACTGCTCCTGAGTAAAGGAATAGTTTTGGTGCTTCATGACCTTTATGGTTCATATGCATGAAATAATATAACTGGAATATCACTTGTACAACCGCGAGAAGAAGAATAAAAGGAACTCTAAACCAGTTAGAAAAATCCTCATATGCGACTGTTGAAAATGCAATTAAGGTAAAGAATATCATAATTGCAAATGAAACAACCTGATACTTCATTTCTTCCGCACTTTTCTTGCGACGATATTCAATGTCAACTCTAGGGTTACCTGAACTTGGTTGTTGATGTGCCATCAGTTTATCCCACCATTCCCATTAAATATACTACTGTAAAGATGAATACCCAAACAACATCAATAAAATGCCAGTAAAGGCTAGCAACATAAAACTTTGGTGCGTTGTATAGGCTTAACCCACGTTTTGAATTGCGAATCATCAAAGTTAGTATCCACGAAAGTCCAAACGCAACGTGTCCACCATGGAAACCTACTAATGTATAAAACGCAGAACCAAATGCACTACTTGTAAAGGTATGATGAAATTCATGGACATAATGATTAAATTCATATACTTCCAATCCTAAAAAGCATGCCCCTAAAAGAACGGTAATTCCTAACCAAAGTTGCATTTTTTTGAATTCAAAATTCTTCATATGGTACATTGCATAAACACTAGTCAAAGAACTTGTTAACAAAAGCATTGTTGCAGCAAACGTAAGAGGTAGTTCAAATAGATCTTTTGCAAGTGCATGGCTTGAATTTGGAACCTTATCCTTTAATGCGAGGTAGGTCGCAAATAACGATGCAAATAGCACTGTTTCTCCACCAAGGAAGAACCAGAATCCAAGGAATTTATTTTTGGCTTCAAGGGTGGCTTTCTCAGGCGATGCTGGCCATGTTTCCAACGTCATTTTTTCTTCATGAGCAACCATTATGCCTTAACCCCCTTGTTGTCATCTTGTAAATCTTCTTTATGAATATGGTATCCATGATCGTCTTTAACCGAACGCATGAACATTGAACCTAATGTAATAACAAATCCACCAATTAAGACAGGTAGACCCCAACTATATTCTGTACGGTACATAGCACCAAAGGCTACTACAAATAAGCCTAAGGATATCATGAAAGGTATGAACGAATTATTTGGCATATGAATATCACCAAGCGGTTCAGCAGGTGTCATTTCCGTTTTACCATTCATTTTTTCAATCCAATATGGATCTAATCCACGAACAAGTGGTAGTTGTTTAAAGTTATAGAATGGTGGTGGCGAAGAGATTGACCACTCAAGAGTACGTCCGTCTCCCCATGGGTCATTCCCAACCTTTTCATTTTTCACTTGTGTTATAACCACATTCAATAATAAGATGATGACGCCTACAGCCATGAAGAATGCACCGACTGTACTTATTAGGTTTCCGGTCTCCAACCCTTGTCCAGGTAGGTAAGTGAAAATCCGGCGTGGCATCCCCATAAGTCCAAGGAAATGTTGAACAAAGAATGTTAAATGGAAACCAATTAAGAATAACCAAAAAGTAATTTTCCCTAAAGTTTCATTTAACATAGTTCCAAACATTTTTGGCCAATATAGATGTGCTCCACCTAATAAAGCTAAAACAACTCCACCTACAATTACATAATGGAAGTGAGCAACAACAAAATAACTATCATGGTATTGATAATCTTGAGCTGCTTGTGCAAGCATTACTCCAGTTACCCCTCCGGCAACGAATGACGGAATAAATGCAACAGCATAATGCATTGGTGTAGTGAACTTAATGCTTCCACCCCACATTGTAAACAGCCAGTTAAAGATCTTGATCCCAGTCGGAACGGCTATCGCCATTGTCGCTACTGAGAAAATCGCATTAGCAACTGGTCCCATACCCGTTGTAAACATGTGATGAGCCCAAACCATGAAACCTAAGAACCCAATTAACACGGTTGCAAAAACCATGGAAGAATATCCGAATAGGCGTTTTCTTGAGAAGATTGCGAAAATTTCTGAGAAAATTCCAAATGCCGGCAATACAAGAATATATACTTCAGGGTGTCCGAAGATCCAAAAGAAATGTTCCCAAATAATTGTATTCCCACCATTAGCTACATCGAAAAAGTTTGAGCCGAATAAACGATCAAAAATCATTAAGAATAAGCCAATAGTTAATGGAGGAAATGCGAACAAAATTAGTGCTGAAGTGACAAAACTAGTCCACGTAAACAACGGCATCCGCATATAAGTCATACCTGGTGCTCTCATATTAATAATCGTAACAAGGAAATTAATCCCCCCGATTAATGTCCCGGCACCGGATATTTGTAAGCCAAGTGCATAAAAGTCAATTCCATGACCTTTCGATGCTAATGACAAAGATGCGTATGATGTCCAACCTGCATCAGGTGCTCCACCTAAAAACCAAGAAAGATTTAGGAAAATACCCCCAAAGAAAAACAACCAAAAACCTAATGCATTTAAAAATGGAAATGCAACATCTCGTGCTCCAATTTGCAAAGGAACAACTGCATTCATAAATGCAAAAACCAGCGGCATTGCTGCCAAGAAAATCATCGTAGTACCGTGCATGGTTAAAATTTGATTAAAAAGCCCAGCACTAACAAAATCATTATTTGGAACAGCAAGCTGAATGCGAATGAACATTGCTTCAAGACCGCCTAAAACAAAGAAGAGCCCACCTGCGACAAGGTATAAAATCGCAATTTTTTTATGGTCAACAGTTGTTAAATAGTCCCAAAGAGCTGCTCCAAACCCCTTTTTCTGAGCGTAGCTACTCACCATTTTTCCTCCCTTTTCAAAAATCCCCTGTTATTTCTGAACTTTTAAGCCCATCAAGTATTCAGCGACAGCATCAATCTGCTGGTCTGTTAATTGTCCGTATGTTCCTGTCATCTTGTTGCCAGGCTTATGAGATTCAGGATCCTTGATCCATTTTTTAACATTTTCTTTATTGTGATCTAACACTCCTGCTACCCTTGAACGCTCGCCAAAATTAGTTAAATTTGGTGCCATTCTTGCTGCCTCAGGTGTTTTGTTAGATGGGGTTACTGCGTGACATCCAATACAACTTTTATTGAAAACGTCTTGACCTTGTTGTGCTAAAGCTGTATCAGCCTTTTGTGGTTCTTTAACATTTTGCATGTCTTTGACCCACTTATTAAACTCTGTTCGTGAAACGGCTTTCACTTTAAAATCCATTAGTGCATGTGATGGGCCGCAAAGCTCTGCACATTTTCCATAGAATAAGCCGCCAGCCTTTTTAGCTTTTTTACCGTCAAACTCCAACCAGAACTTATTAACATTATCGACATTAGTATCCATTTTTCCGCCTGCTGCAGGAATCCAAAATGAATGTTTAACATCGGATGCTTTTAGGTTGAAATATACTTTTTCATCGGTTGGAACAACTAATTCTTGACTAGTTACAATTCCTAAATCTTTGTAATCAAATTCCCACCAATAAAGATTAGAACGTACATTTACTACAAGTACGTCGGATTTGCCATCTTTCTTATTATCCATTTTTGATACGTTTGCAAAATTGAATGTTGCTGCAACAGT
The DNA here is from genome assembly GCF_000242895.2 of Bacillus sp. 1NLA3E. Lineage (NCBI taxonomy): Bacteria > Bacillati > Bacillota > Bacilli > Caryophanales > Bacillaceae > Bacillus > Bacillus sp. 1NLA3E. The sequence goes on along the minus strand of NC_021171.1, from coordinate 1,295,070 downwards.
TGGAACTGCCATTATAAGCAGTAGGATAATAGGAATAACAGTCCAAATAATTTCTAATTTGTGACTTCCTTCGATCTGTTTTGGAATCTTGTCATCCTTCCGGCGAAATCGAAATAATACAATTAAGAAAATAAGTGTGACAACTAGGATTACTCCCACCATTATCCACGTACTGAGCATCATAAGGTCAAATTGCTTTTTTGCAACTTCACCAGCCGGCTTTAGTGTTGATAGAAATGGTTTCCCACAGCCGGACAAAATGAGCATCATGACGGAAAATAATGAAAACAGTTGCCATTTCGCAAGTCTTTTCATTGCTTTACCAAACCCCTCTTTCGTAAAATATAATAAAATTTCTGAGTAAATCTATGGATAAATCCATTCTTTATTTCCCCTTTAATAGAGAATGGAGTTCCTACAAAATTAAATCAACGTTACAATTACCATTGCCACAAACATAATGGTCAAATACTGTAAAGAGTATATAAACATTAGTTTTGCCCACTTCATATCATCCTTCATTTTGTATCCAGATAACCCTAGTAGTAACCATCCAACATTCAGCAGAGATGCTAGAATGAGAAACGGCATACCTAGTGATTGTAAAAAGAAAGGTAGTGGCAATAATGCGATAACCCATAAAATCATATGATTTTTTGTGGTTTTAAACCCCTTTACCACTGGAAGCATTGGAATTCCAGCTGCCCGATATTCCTCAACTCGTCTCATTGCAAGAGCGTAGAAATGTGGAGGTTGCCAAACAAACATAATTAAAAATAAAAACCAGGCTATAGGATCAAGATTCCCATCAACAGCTGCCCAACCAATTAGCGGAGGTACAGCTCCAGAAATACTTCCAACAATCGTATTTGAAACATATAATCTCTTAGACCACATTGAATAGAGACCTACATAGCTAATAACTCCAATTAAACCAATAATTGCTGCGGAAATCGTCGTTAATAATAGAAACGAAATTCCGAGTGCGATTAAAAATAGCCCCAGCACAATAACCCAATTTGGATTAATTTTACCTGTTACGGTTGGTCTGCTTTTTGTTCTTTTCATCAAATGATCGATGTCTCGATCTATAAAATTATTTAAACTACATGAGCCTGCGATAATCAAGGATGATCCAATCAAGGTGAACAGGACTATATCCAAATGATCAAGAAAATGATTATTTGTAAAATGTAGTGCAAGCCAGATTCCTGTAAATGTTGTAATTAAGTTTGAATTAACTATTCCTATTTTGATTAGTGCAAAGAAGTCTTTTAACATAGTGGTTTCTGGAATATCAGTATGACTAGAATCTATAGTTGCTTCCCCAAAACCTTTTGGATTCGACATATACCTTCCTCCTTTTCCCTTTTTTGCGAGATTACTTTTCTATTTATAAATGTCCTGAGCCAGTCAGTTTAATAGATTTTCAAAGTTGTATATTCAATTTCCTAATTTTCACTATTGACATTATAAAAATATCGTTAATTATTCACCTATATCAAAACGATTTCTTTTCTCACTGTATATTAAATCACACTTTTGGTTATTTTTGTGAAGTTTTTTTGAACATTTTATATATTTTTTTTGTCCAAAGGGAAAATGGAGGTAAAATGATATTCTATTGCTATAGTAAAAATACGGGTAATATTGTTTTAATATTCAATAATTTAAAGATAGAATTCCATTCTAAGTTACTAATTTTCTAAGTTATACTATAATATATTCAGTGAGAATTCTAATAGTTGTAAAAATTCCTGTAATTGTGTACTATCGAAAATGCAATCATTTTCTTTATTTCTATTTTTTTTAGTAGAAATTCTCGAAATATGTCCTCTTCATTATATATGTCAATACATTTTATTGACAAATAATTAAACTTTCATTTTTAGGATGTGATATTTTGTGCGTAGGTCTTTAAAATTATTGGCTGTTTTAACAACGATCGGTATGCTACTGGTATTGTTAGGAGGAGCTCTTGTCACAAAAACTGGTTCTGGTTTGGGATGCGGCAGGTCATGGCCATTGTGTAATGGAGAATTTGTCCCAAGCGACATTACCTTTGAGTTAGTGATCGAGCTTGCTCACAGGCTAGTCTCTGGGACAGTTGGAATGATGGTCCTCATATTGTCCATTTGGTCGTGGAGGTCTATTGGACATATACGGGAAACTAAATTTTTAGCTTTCCTTTCGTTTTTCTTCCTCCTTTTACAGGGATTAATAGGGGCCGCAGCTGTTTTATGGGGACAAAACGGTTTTGTTCTTGCTCTTCATTTTGGTATATCTCTTATTTCATTTGCCTCTGTCTTTCTATTAACACTGCTCATATTTGAAGTTGATAAGAAATTCAATGCTGAAAAATTAGTAATTGATAAACGGTTGGGTAAACATATTATCGGAGTAACGATATATAGTTATATTGTGGTTTACACGGGGGCTCTCGTTCGGCATTTAAAGGCCAGCCTAGTGTGCCCAGACTGGCCTTTATGTTTTAATTCATCCGCTTCCCTCCCTACAAATTTAAATGAATGGGTGCAAATGGGACATCGATTCTTTGCTGGTCTGATCTTCTTGTGGATTGGTTATATTACAATAATGGTAATAAAAAATTATAAAAATCAAAAGGTTTTATATTGGGGTTGGATCATAGCCTTTATAGTTGTTTGCTTGCAAGTAATTGCTGGGGCATTAGTTGTTCTCTCTAAAATCAATTTATTTATAGCATTAGCACATGCATTTTTTATTTCGTGCCTATTCGGAATCTTAAGCTACTTCCTGCTCCTTACTTTTCGAAGTAAGAGCAATGCTTTAAAACTTGGAGAAAAATCTTCAGTTACAACGAATGCAACACAGCCACCTTCAAAGACCATATAAAAAACAGGTCTGAACATAAAGTTCAGACCTGTTTTTTTGTTTTGGCTGTTTTCGTAAACTTTGTTGCTATTTACCAAAAGAGAAGTATGGTTGATTTCCGCTCCAGGATGCTCGCTTTCCGCGGGGCGGGCGGTGAGTCTCCTCGGCGCTAAAGCGCCTGTGGGGTCTCACCTGTCCCGCTGCTCCCGCAGGAGTCTCGCACCTTCCACTCCAATCAACTTCTTTATAACAGTTTGCTTTTCACAAAACCTATTTAAAAAACAACAATCTTTTAGAAAAGAGCCTTTGTTTTTCATCCTTCTCATTCATAGCATTACGAATTATTTAATTAACTCAATTAATAAATCTCCTGTTTGAATCGCTTCACCATTTTTCACAAAAATATCTTTTACGATACCAGAAAAAGGTGCTTGAACCGTTGTTTCCATTTTCATAGCCTCTGTAATAATAAGATGATCACCTCGGTCAACTTTTTCACCTTTTTCAACAAGAACTTTTACTACAGTACCTGGCATAGATGCAGCTAAATGGTTTTCATTAGTTGGATCCGCCTTAATTTTTGCTGTCACAGTCACTTTAATACTTTCATCTTTGACAACAATTTCCCGTGGTTGTCCATTTAATTCAAAATAAATGACTCTTGTTCCATCAGCCTGCGGTTGCCCAACCGCTACAAGTTTCACAATGAGAGTTTTTCCTTTTTCAATTTCTACTTCAATTTCTTCACCAAGACGCAAACCATAGAAAAAGGTTGGTGTATCTAGAACCGAAATATCACCAAACTGGTCTACCTTTTTCGTATAATCAACAAACACCTTTGGATAAAGTGCGTAGGCAATTACATCAAAATCAGTCGGCTCTGTTGCTATCTCTGCCGTTAATTTCTCTTTTAATTTGATAAAATCAACATTTTCAAGGAGTTCTCCTGGTCGAACGGTAATTGGTTTTTTATCTTTAAGAATGATACGTTGCAATTCCTCAGGGAATCCACCATATGGTTGTCCTAAGTAACCTTCAAAGAACTCAACAACAGAATCAGGGAAGTCAAGGGTACTGCCTTTTGTTAAAATATCCTCTTCAGATAAATTATTTTGGACCATAAATAGAGCCATGTCACCAACGATTTTTGATGAAGGTGTAACTTTGACAACATCTCCAAACATTGAGTTTACGCGGGTATACATTCTCTTTACGTCATCCCATTTTTCGCCTAATCCTACCGCTTTTGCTTGTTGTTGAAGATTACTATATTGACCACCTGGCATTTCGTGTTGATAAACCTCAGTATGAGGTGCCATCATACCAGACTCAAAGTCATTGTAGTATTTACGAACATCTTCCCAATAGTGAGACAGCTGTTCAAGTGCTTCAATATTAACATCAGGTTTACGCTCTGTGCCCTCAAGCGCGTAGTAAAGTGAATTGGCACTTGGTTGGGATGTCAATCCAGCCATTGTACTTAACGCAACATCAACGATATCAACCCCAGCCTCGATTGCTTTTGCATAGGTGTAAATTCCGTTACCACTAGTATCATGTGTGTGGAGATGAATCGGAATATTAACCGATTCTTTTAACTCCGAAATTAATCGATAGGCTGCCTGAGGCTTTAATAGACCTGCCATGTCTTTAATCCCTAAAATATGTGCACCCTGTTGTTCTAACTCTTTTGCAAGGTTTTTATAATACTGTAGATTATATTTAACTCTTGTAGGATCGTCGATATCACCGGTATAACAAATCGCCGCTTCAGCAATTTTTCCATTTTGACGAACAGCATCAATGGCTATTTCCATACCTTTTACCCAGTTCAAACTATCAAATATTCTAAAAACATCAATCCCCGTTTGCGCTGATTTCTCAACAAACTCACGAATAACATTGTCAGGATAGTTTTTATATCCGACTGCATTTGATGCCCTGAGGAGCATTTGAAACAGAACGTTTGGAATTTCTTTCCTTAATTCCTGTAATCTTATCCACGGGTCTTCATTCAAGAAGCGGTAAGCAACATCAAAGGTCGCTCCCCCCCACATTTCAAATGAAAACATGTCAGGCAACAATTTTGCTGTCGGTTCAGCGATGTGTTTAATATCGGTTGATCTCACCCTTGTTGCTAGCAACGATTGATGAGCGTCTCTAAATGTCGTATCCGTAAGCAATACTTGATTTTGCGATTTAATCCATTTTACTAAGCCTTCTGGGCCCTGCTCATCAAGGATTTGTTTTGTTCCGTTTGTATAATCAAAATTGTAATTCAGCTTTGGAATTCTTGGCTTTTCAAAAACTGGTCGTTTTTTCCGCTCGATCCCTGGGAATCCATTTACCGTGACGTTAGCGATATAGGATAACATTTTTGATCCGCGGTCTTTACTTGTCAAAACCTGAAACAATTCAGGATTTTTTTCTAAAAATGAAGTATCATACTCACCTGTAACAAACTTTTCATGTCTCACAACATTCTCAAGGAATGGAATGTTCGTCTTAATACCACGAATCCTAAATTCTCTTAAATTTCGAACCATCTTTGCAGCTGCATGTTCAAATGTTAGTGCACTAGTGGTCAATTTAACTAGAAGGGAATCATAGTAAGGAGTAATGATTGCTCCTGTATAGGCATTTCCAGCATCCAACCTTACACCAAATCCGCCTCCGGAACGATAGGCCATGATTTTCCCGGTATCCGGCATAAAATTATTTAATGGATCCTCAGTTGTTACTCGGCATTGAATCGCATATCCATGAATGCTAATTTTTTCTTGATGTGGAATTCCTACAATATCTCCAAATAGTTCGTGACCCTCAGCAATCAAGATTTGTGATTGAACAATGTCAATTCCAGTAACCATTTCGGTAATCGTATGCTCAACCTGCACACGGGGATTTACTTCAATAAAATAAAATTCTTCTCCAGAAAGTAAAAATTCCACAGTGCCCGCATTTACATAATCAACCTTTTTCATTAGTTTTACTGCAGCTTCACAAATTCTTTCTCTTAGGTCCTCTGAAATCGAAACACACGGAGCAACTTCCACTACTTTTTGATGACGCCTTTGCACAGAACAATCACGCTCGTACAAATGGACAATATTCCTATGATGGTCCCCAAGAATTTGTACTTCAATATGTTTCGGATTAATGACTAACTTCTCTACATATACTTCATCATTCCCAAATGCTGCTTTTGCCTCTGATTTAGCACGAGAAAAAGCCTCTTGAACCTCTTCAGGATGATTGACGATACGCATCCCGCGCCCGCCCCCACCTAAGGAAGCTTTAATGATAATTGGGTAGCCGAATTGAGCTCCAAAAGCAGCCACATCACTTACATCGTTAACTGGTCCGTCACTTCCTGGAATTATCGGGATATTAGCAAGCTGTGCTTGCAATCTGGCCTTCACTTTATCACCAAACATATCTAGGTGTTTTAATTCAGGTCCAATAAAAATAATTCCTTCTTCTTGACAGCGACGTGCAAAGTGGATATTCTCCGATAAAAAACCATATCCAGGATGAATTGCATCTGCCTTACTATGCTTAGCTATTGCAATGATCCCTTCAATATCAAGGTAAGCGTCGATCGGTTTTTTTCCCTCTCCAACTAAATAAGCTTCGTCTGCTTTATAACGATGGTATGTGCCGGAATCTTCTTTCGAATAAATCGCAACAGTTCGAATATTTAGCTCGTTACAAGCCCGAAAAACCCTAATCGCAATTTCACCACGATTAGCTACCAACACTTTAGTGATACGCTGATTCAATTCAATCACTCCATCTTTATGTATTTTAGAAAAGCACCAGGTGCCTGCCTTTCGGAATAGACCTCAAGTCGATTGCACCTAGAGCTAGACATTCATCAAAGTTCTTCTTTTAGTTTTTATCTTTTTTAGAAAAGCGCAAGGGTTTGACCCCTGCGCTTTATGAAGGAAAATGAACCGGCTTTGAGGGTGACTTTTTTGATGCCACCGCTAGGTTTCCACTTTCCTTAGATTTATATTTTTGCTCATAATTTACGAACATTGATACATTAACTAAGATCCCCATTGCTACCGATAGTTGAAGAATTGATGAGCCTCCATAGCTAACAAAAGGAAGTGGTACGCCCGTTAAAGGCATGAGTCCAGATATTCCTGCTAGGTTTGTAAAAGATTGGATTCCAATCATACTAGAAATCCCGATTGCAAGCAGGGTCCCAAACGGGTCCTTACACTTCGCTGCAATATAAATACCTCTCAACACGATAAAGCCCAATGCTAAAATCACAAATCCTACTCCCCATATCCCCAACTCTTCAGCAATGACTGCCATAATAAAGTCAGTATGTGATTCGGGTAAATAACCAAGCTTTTGGACGCTATGGCCTAACCCTAAACCATTGACGCCTCCGGAACCTATAGCTAAATATGAATTCACTAGTTGGTAACCCGAGCCTTGTTCAACAGAAAATGGATCATTAAATGCTTCAAAGCGGCTTAATCTAGTACTCGAGAAGACTTCATCCTTTAATAATAGGATAAAGGGTAAAACAAATAGAAATCCCATCGTAATTAGTTTCATTATATTTTTAAAATTCATTCCCGAAGAAACAATAATCATAGCAGCAATGGCAAAAATAATGGCAGCAGTACCGAAATCAGGCTGAATTGCTACTAACAAACATACTATTACCAAATAAACGACTGGAGGAACTACCCCTTTATTAAATTCGTTAATATAGCTTTGCTTCTTTGCATAAACTGCTGATAAATAAATGATGACGCCAATTTTCACAAATTCCGATGGCTGAATACTTCTTGTCCCAACCTGAAACCAACTTTGAGCATTTCCGGCAACATGTCCAAAAATAAATAAAGTTGCAAGCCCCAAAAAAGAGCCACCAACAATAAATGCTAGGAATTTTGTTCCTTTCATAATCTTATAAGGGAAGATTGCCATAAAGGTAAAAACAATTGATCCGATTATTAAATTTAGTTTTTGCTTTTGATAAAAATAATCACTGTGGACTCCATACCTTTGAACGGCGGAAACCATACTAGAACTATAAATCATCACCAAGCCAAATAAAGATAAAAGAATCAGAACAATAACTAACGTATAATCATATGACTTTAAAATCTTTTTTACCATTCAATCTCTTCCTTATCTTCCGGGTTGTTTTTAGTTATTCTATTAATATGGAAATTATCCTGCTTTAACGGGAAGAAAAGATAGAATTATTTTAACATAAGATTTCTTGCCTTCCTATTAATTTGCCATACAATTCATTATATTGATAGCATTTTTTATTTGTTTTTTTCTTCCAACACCATCTTCACTTGCTTTTTATACAAAAGGCTCTGTTAAACTAAGATGTTGATTTCCGTTACAGGCGCTTCGCTTTCCGCGGGGCGGGCGGTGAGCCTCCTCGGCGCTAAAGCGCCTGTGGGGTCTCACCTGTCCCGCTGCTCCCGCAGGAGTCTTCGCGCCTTCCACTCCAATCAACATTGAGCTTTAACACAGCTATACAAAAAAACCCAAACATCGTAGCTTGTTTGAGTTCCATTGTTTATTTTCTTAGTGAAGCCTCGTGTAATGCAGAGAGCTCTCTCTCTAACTGATCCAGTATATCTTTTCCGTCTTTTTCATTGGTTAAGCCAAGTCGTACTGCAAAGTCTATCTCACGAGATAAGCCAAACATCTGGGTATCTAATACCTCTTCATAAAGTGGACACTGAGGCATAGTTAGGTTGTCCATCTGTACCTTAATAAGCTTCAATATCTTATCAGCGTCCGCCTTTAACAAGGCGTTTGCTCTTTCTCGATGATCAATAATCATTTCCGACGCCAACATTGATCCCCCCGTTTCCGAGCCATTACCTATACTTCTTTAAATTTTACCTGTTTAAAGAGTAAAATGCAACAATTATAACAAGCTCAAGTTTAAAACACCCTAGTCTCTATTTATTCGAATTCCATTAATAATGACATTTTTCAGAATAGACGATATACTTATCTTTATTGTAATGTGAGGGGGACAAAATGTGGGAAATATTATACAAATAAAAGGAAGCGTCAAATATTCGATAACCCTAGACCCTAGTGTTTGGATTTTTGATGATCGAAAAATAGATTTAAATACATATTTTGAATTGGCAAGCGAGGATAAACCTGATGAACTATCTCAGTATAAAAAAAATATTTCTAAACAATGGGACCGAGAAATCACCGAAGGTGCTGCAATTCCGCAAGTAAATCCCTCAAAACGGAAGTTTGAGAAGGAAAAATTATTGACGGGATCTTTTGGTATTCCAATGAAGCCATTTTTGAAAAATACTGAACCTGATAAAGAGGCACATTCTTTAATCATTTTAACTAATGATCAGGAAGTGGAAATACCATTAGAAGAAGCTTATAACCTTATATTTGGCTTTTCAATCAACGGAAAGCCCCTAACTCAGGATGGTCCCGTACATATATATTACGGTGATGGTTCAAATAAAAACACGCCTATTAAGAATGTTAATGGATTGCGTGTAATTTAATTTCCTAAAAGGGCTGATCTAAATCAGCCCTTTTGTATCAAATAATCTAATGGCATTCTTAGAGTAGATCAGCTGCTAATTGTGCTAAACTGGATCGTTCACCTTTTACTAACTTTACATGTCCTGATACTTTTTGATCTTTAAATTTCTCTACAACATATGTAAGTCCGTTGTTGTAGGCATCTAGATAAGGGTGATCAATTTGTTCTGGATCCCCCATTAAGACAATTTTACTCCCCTCTCCCACCCTCGTTAAAATAGTTTTCACTTCATGCTTTGTTAAATTTTGAGCCTCATCAATAATAATATACTGATCTGGGATGCTTCTTCCCCGAATATAGGTTAATGCCTCCACCTCGATAGAACCCATACCAGCAAGGATTGCGTCCAATTCACCTGGCTTTTTAACATTGAATAAATATTCCAGATTATCAAAAATCGGCTGCATCCACGGTCTAAGCTTTTCTTGCTTTTCCCCTGGCAGAAAGCCTAAATCCTTTCCAACTGGTACAATTGGTCGTGCTACTAATAATTTTTTATATTGCCCTAAATCTTCTGTTTGCATTAAACCGGATGCCAACGCGAGTAAGGTTTTCCCCGTCCCGGCCTTGCCAATAAGTGTGACAAGCGGAATGTCCTTTCTTAGCAAAAGTTCTATTGCCATGGTTTGTTGCACATTACGTGGACGTATCCCCCAAATATGATCATGATCAAATACTAATTTTTTTATTTTTTTCCCAAGTGAATCCACAATCCCAAGTGCTGACGTCGAGCTCCCTAATGAATCCTTCAGCACCACGAATTGGTGTGGATAGTATGGGAAATTTGAAATATCTGATATCAATAGTTCGTTTTTCTCGTAAAATTTACCTATCATCCCAACCTCAATATATTTTTCGACAAAACCTGTATAAATATGGTCAAAATCAACAACTCTGTCACTCAAGAAATCTTCCGCTAATAATCCAATGGCATCTGCCTTGACTCTTACAAGAGCATCTTTACTTACCAAAATGACAGGTCTGCCGTTTTCTTTTGTTTGCTCTTCTAATGACAAATTTTTAGCTACGGCAAGAATTCTATTATCATTTGTTTTTTCCACAAAAATCTCTTGTAATTGCTGAAATGACCGATGGTTTAATTCAATCCTTAAAATACCGCCTGTTTCTAATGGGATTTTTTCATGAAGTTTTCCTGATTCTCTTAGGTTGTCAATTAAACGCGAGACCTGTCTTGCATTTCTCCCAATTTCATCCATATACCTTTTTTTCGAATCAACTTCCTCTAAAACAACTGCTGGAATAACCACTTCATTATCTTCAAAGGAGAAAATGGAGAAAGGATCTTGCAACAGGACGTTTGTATCCAACACATATATTTTACTCAATCTCATGCCTCCCGCTCTTCTTGATCTATCGTTCTTCCCTGAACGAACCGCTTGTCAGCTGGGACTTTTTTAAAATATATGATTAGGCGCATAAAGATAGAAGAAATTTTACAGAATAATCGATAGATGTACTTTTAAATTATTTTTCTCGGATTATTAAATATCATTTTTTTCGCAAATACTATAGGGACACGACAGTGGAGGTGACCTACAATATGAGAGTTATTGGAATAGTATTGATTTTCATTATTCTGTTGGGTGGATGTGGTACGCAAAATAAGACAATGGATAATGGTAAGCAAAATTTAATTCATGTTAAAAATAGTACGATTCAACAGGTTGACAGAAATACTGGTCAAGAGATCTCGAGACATTTGGTTGAATTAGCGACAGGAATCCCTAATGTTCGTGACGCAACAGCTGTAGTGTTAGGTAACTATGCTATAGTTGGAATTGATGTTGATTCGGATATTGACCGTTCAAAAGTGGGGTCTATAAAATATTCAGTTGCCGAAGTCTTAAAAAATGATCCTCAAGGAGCTAGAGCAGTGGTCATTGCTGATCCTGATCTTACCGCACGCCTTAAAGAAATTTCTCAGGACATCAAAAATGGAAATCCAATATCCGGGATCATGAATGAACTATCAGATATTTCTGGACGACTAATCCCTGAAGTTCCTGCTGATATGATTAATCCTAAAGCTAAAAACTCTACTGAAAATCCAAAAAAACAACTAAATAATTCAGAAAAGCAGCAGCTTGAAAAAGAACAACAAGACCAATCAAAACATCAAAAGGATTAACAGAACAAAAAAGCTAGAGGCACACCCTTATGGGTGTGCCTCTAGCTTCAGGCTGTCGAGAAACTCTCGACAGCCTATTATTTTGTTTAATTACTTTAACAATTTACCGCGGTAATATAGTATAATATTCTTATCAAGAATAGGACGGTGAATAGAATGTTCAAACCCAAAAAAGCTGTTCAAAATGAAGCTGAATTTGTTTTTATCGAAGATTTGGTGCCTCAAAATCACCTTTTAAGAAAGGTGGATAAATATATTGATTTTTCATTTGTTGGAGAAAAGGTTCGGCCCTATTACTCAGAAGATAACGGTCGTCCAACTGATCCAATTCTGCTTTTCAAGATGATGTTTATTGGATATTTTTATGGCATTCGTTCGGAACGTCAATTGGAACGAGAAATTCAAACTAACGTTGCTTATCGATGGTTCTTAGGATTGAAGCTAAATGACCCAGTTCCTCATCATTCAACTATCAGTTGGAATCGAAGAACACGTTTTAAGGAAACAAACATCTTTCAAGAAATATTTGATGAAATTGTCCATAAAGCCATAAACCATAAGATGGTTGGTGGGCGTGTTTTATTTTCGGACTCGACTCATCTTAAAGCGAACGCCAATAAGAATAAATTCACTCGTGAGGAAGTTGAAGTGGAAACTCGCGAGTACATAGATGAGCTGAATAAAGCAATTGAGGATGATAGACTAAATCACGGAAAAAAGCTTTAAAAGAACGAGAGGAGGTGACAGAGACAAAAGTGATCCGAAAAAGTACAACGGATCCTGAGTGTGGATTCATGTCCAGGGAAAATAAGCAGGAAATGTTCTGTTATCTGGACCACCGTACAACAGACATGAAGTTTAATATTATAACGGATGCCTACGTAACTCCAGGAAATGTCCATGACTCTGTCCCTTACCTCTCTCGCTTGGACCGTCAAATCGAAAGATTTGGATTAAAAGTAGAAGCAGTCGGATTAGACTCTGGTTTTCTTACAAATCCTATTTGTAAAGGGCTCCATGATCGAAATATTTTTGGGGTTATTGCGCATAGAAGATATCATCCAACTAAAGGTTTATTTCCAAAATGGAAATTTCAATATGACAAAAAAAGAGATCTATATACTTGCCCAAATGAACAGGAATTAGTGTATCGCACGACTACAAGAGAAGGATATCGTGAATATAAGTCAAACCCAAAGAAATGTGCAGAATGTCCTCTGTTGAAGGAATGTACGAGATCAAAAAACAAGACGAAGGTCGTCACCCGACATGTATGGGAAGAATATAAGGAGAAGGTGCGGCTCAATCGTCTATCAAAATCAGGAAAAATGCTTTATAAATTTAGGAAAGAAAAAATTGAGCGAAGCTTTGCAGATTCAAAAGAACTGCATGGGCTTCGCTATTGTAGGTTGCGAGGGTTGAGGAATGCGAGCGAGCAGGTGTTGCTTACTGCAGCTTGCCAAAATATGAAAAAGATTGCCACACACTTGTCTAGGCTAGAAAAAGTGTGTGGCAATACCTCAAGTTGATTTACTTTAGGTTGATTGGAGCGGAAGGTGCTCGACTCCTGCGGGAGCAGCGGGACAGGTGAGACCCCGCAGGCGTGTAACGCCGAGGAGGCTCAGCGCCCGCCCCGCGGAAAGCGAGCACTTGGAGCGGAAATCAACCGGCCAATTAGCAGGCTAAATAAAAAATTGCCGAGAAAAATACTCTTTCTCGACAATCTGAAGCTAGAGGCACACCCTTATGGGTGTGCCTCTAGCTTTTTTAAATTCGCAAGAATATTGTTTTAGAACCAATTTCTACGAGTTTATACAAGTGCCTCTTTTTTTAAAGCATCCATAACTTGCTTATCAAGCTTTGCAGCTGCAGCTTTATCATATGTCTTATCATATTGAGGTTCAACCGTGATTTTTGAACCATAAAACATGACATCCCTAACCTCATTTATTTTAATTTCAACAAGGGCAAGCTTTAAAGGCACCTCAGGTAATTTTTCATTTTTGATGTTTGCGCACCCACTGATTGAATAGGTTGATTCATTTGCAATAATATTCACAACCACATGTTGATTATGAAGAATATTTTGGATTATTCTGGAGCGATTATCTACTGCAAAGTAGATTACTTCTTCATTTATGGCCAAAATCCAAGAAATGGCACTAACGTTAGGTCCACCGGATTCAAAATCAATCGTGGCTAACGTGGCAAAACGTTCCTTTTGTAATTGTTCAAATAATGGTTTGATTAAATTCGGTTCTACTTGATTTGCCATACTAAAATACCTCCTTAAGCTACCATTATTTTACTACTATCCAATTTGTTCATCAACTTTATCGCATCAACCAAATATTATCAAAGGTCGTAAAATAATGGTATAATATAATAACTAATAGACCTATAATGTGATGATTGAAATTTGAGGTGCTGATATGAGAGTAAAGTGTTTTCTTTGTGATAAAATCGAATCGATTGGGGATGACTCCCCGTTAGCTAAACGTTTAAGAAACCGACCAATTCATACGTATATGTGCAATAGTTGTGAAGAGAGAATTACTGAGAAAACGAACACAAGAATTGCCTCTGGAAACTTCCGGCTATACCGGCAGGCTTCTGAGGACGATAATTGGTGAACTAAAAAAAGCATGAAAAAAGAGGAGATAGAAGGTTTAATACAAACCTTAAAGTCTCCTCTTTTCTATTCTTTTGGATAAATTTGAAATTTTTCAGGCTCATCTTTGATTTGGTTTAACATCACTTCAATTAATTCAATCGGGAAACGAGATATTTTCTCTTCTCCAGCTTTTTCATAATTGACGATGTACATACGTTCATCTTTTAAAACCTGAATATTTTTTAATCCATGCTCTGTGATTAAAATATCCTCAAAAAGTTCCTTCGTTTCAACCGCTGGAAAATCCTCTGGTCTTTCATCGCTGACAACCTTTATGGTAAGCCAGTTATACAAAGCATCTTGTAATGATTTCACGCTTGTTCCCCCAAATTATCCAAGACCCGCATCTTGTTTTTTTTGTTGGTGAAGACGTAATTTATAAATGATAAGGATTAGCGATGCAACAACTAATCCTTCAGCGACAGGTAAAAAGACACCAAGGAATGTTAGGATGGAACAACCTAAAATCAAGAAAATATAAACCATAATGGACTTACCAATTGGTAATTTTTTAGCAAATCCCAACTTATAAACTAGAATGGATAAACCAATAATTGTTGCATAAAGTAACCACATTCCAACCTTTGGATTTTCATTCACTCTATATAGGGCAGCAAAAAAAGACAAACGCTCCGCAATATCCATTTCCGGTAATTCCCCCTCTTACCTTAAGCTTGTTCAGCAGATTTCTTCTTCTTTGTCGTTCTTTCTCGCTCGCTTTTTTCAAGAATTTTCTTGCGCAAACGGATTGATTCTGGTGTTACTTCACAATACTCATCTTCATTTAAATATTCTAACGACTCTTCAAGCGTCATGATACGAGGTTTTTTCATTGTTGCAGTTTGATCCTTATTAGCTGAACGCACATTCGTTGCTTGTTTTACTTTCGTAATATTAACAGTTATATCATTTTCTCTTGTGTGTTCACCAACAATCATACCTTCATATATTTCAGTACCAGCATCAACGAAGATGATTCCACGGTCTTCAACTTGCATAATACCATATGTGGATGTTTTTCCTGACTCCATTGAAACAAGGACTCCTTGGCGTCTTCCACCTACTTGACCTGTTGCCATTGGTTGATAGCTATCAAAGGTATGGTTAATGATTCCATAACCACGAGTTAAAGTTAAGAATTCAGTTGTGTATCCAATTAATCCACGTGCAGGTACATTAAAAATCAAGCGTACCTGTCCTGATCCATTGTTGATCATATCAAGCATTTCGCCTTTACGAGCACCAATGGACTCCATTACAGACCCTGTATGTTCTTCAGGAACATCAATTTGTACACGTTCAACAGGCTCACAACGAACTCCATCGATAACTTTTACAATAACTTCTGGTTTAGAAACCTGAAGCTCATAACCTTCACGACGCATGTTTTCAATTAAGATTGAAAGATGAAGCTCCCCACGTCCTGATACAACCCAAGCATCTGGAGAATCGGTATTTTCAACACGAAGGCTTACATCAGTTTGTAATTGCGCACGAAGACGCTCTTCGATTTTTCTTGAAGTAACAAATTTTCCTTCTCTTCCTGCAAATGGACTGTTATTAACAACGAACGTCATTTGTAAAGTCGGTTCATCAATTCGGAGTACCGGCAGCGCCTCTTCGTGTTCAACAGGACATACTGTTTCACCTACGTTAATATCTTCCATTCCAGATAAGGCGATTAAATCCCCAGCATATGCTTCTTGAATTTCTTGACGTTTAAGTCCAAAAAATCCGTATATTTTCGTTACACGGAATTGCTTAACAGTACCATCAAGTTTCATCAAGGCAACTTGTTGCCCAACATGAATCGTTCCACGGAAAACACGACCGATTCCAATTCTACCAAGGTAGTCACTGTAATCAAGTAATGCAACTTGGAACTGAAGAGGTTCCGTTCTGTTATCAACCGGAGCAGGAATATGTTCGATAATGCCTTCATACAATGATTGCATATTCTCATCTTGCTTAGTTGGATCTGTACTTGCCGTTCCATTGATAGCGGAAGCATAAATAACTGGGAAATCTAACTGTTCTTCTGAAGCTTCTAGTTCGATGAATAAGTCTAAGACTTCATCAATTACTTCTTCTGGTCTTGCAGCGTCCCGGTCAATTTTATTCACGACAACAATTGGAGTTAAATTTTGCTCCAATGCTTTTTTCAATACAAAGCGTGTTTGTGGCATACAGCCTTCATATGCGTCAACTACAAGTAACACACCATCAACCATTCTCATAATCCGCTCAACTTCTCCACCAAAATCGGCGTGTCCAGGGGTATCAAGAATATTAATTCTTTTATCTTTATATTGAATTGCTGTATTTTTTGCAAGGATCGTAATTCCACGTTCTCTTTCTAGGTCATTAGAATCCATCGCTCTTTCCTCGACATGTTCATTCGACCGGAAAGTACCTGCTTGTCTTAACAGTTGATCTACTAGGGTTGTTTTCCCATGGTCAACGTGAGCAATAATAGCAATATTGCGAATATCTTTTCTTAATTTCAAAAAATTCCACTCCTCTTTCTTCGTAAGACCCCATTGTCTTTGGATAACTGAACTATTATAACACAAATGATTAGAAACCTATAATCATTTTGTAGTACAATATAAAATAACTAAAATTGGAAGGGTTTTAAACCTCTCCATATTACAAAGGGGAAAAACGGATGAAACAAATTAAATGGGTATTTTTATTATTTGCAATAATGACCGCAGCATGTATGATAGGAATCGGAATTGCTATTGCTGAAAAAAGCATGATTGGAATCCTACTTTGCATTATTGCTACAGTGGCTTCATTTGGACTCGGGTTTTCATTAAAAAGAAAACTACTTAGTAACCAATAAATTCCGCTCTTATTATTCAATTTAGGCTGACTCCTACCCATAAAGAGTCAGCCTTTTTATTTTGATTATGTCCAACCTTTTCCTTACCAATCCCCATCCTGCAAATATTTCTTTAAAACTTCCTGATGTAACCCTGGTTTTGAAAAAAATATTGTATTTTGTCCTAACAGATTGATTGGTTCACCTCTTAACGTTGTAGCAATCCCACCTACTTCCTCTAAAAGAATCATCCCTGCAGCAAAATCCCATGGGGAAAGTCTTAAGGTAATATAAGCATCAAACCGCCCTGATACGACGTTAGCGATTTCCATTGCCGCTGACCCATATGATCTTGTTCCTCGAACGTCCCTGACTAATTTTGCTAGTATTGAAGGATCAATCCTTGTGTTCTCTGTTACCCACGTGGCATTTAGTCCAATAATCGCTTCATTTACCTGTACCTCTTCTAATTCAGGTAGCCTTGTATCATTTAAATAGGCCCCATTCCCCTTAAGAACGTGGTACAATTCGTCATGGACTACATCATAAATTAGTCCGACTTTTCCGATTCCTTTCTCGTAAATACCAATGGAAATGGCAAAATTTCTTTGTTGATGGATAAAATTAATGGTTCCATCAATAGGGTCAATGATCCAAACAATACCTGAAAGTTCTTCAGGATTGTCTCCATATCCCTCTTCTCCAAGAACAAAATGATCTGGAAATGTAGTTCTAATCTTCTCAATAAAATATTTTTCCGTTTCTTTATCCATGTTTGTTACAAGGTCATTAGGATTGGATTTAGATTGAACATTCAGTGTTTCCGAAAAAGAAGCCCTAATTTTCGCACCAGCTTCTTTAACCCATTCCTTTGCATATGTATCAATTTTTTGCCAATTAGTCATCATAAAAATCCTCCCATTAGGCACTTTCTTATGTCAATTCCACCACTGTTTTCTTATCAGATTCGTTGTACAAATTACTATGGACACGAAATTTCAATTGATAGTCAATATTCATTTTCCATGTTTTTCAAGCTTGTTTAAATTATACTCTCTCTTCCTATCCCCATACAAACAATAGCGCTTTTCATTTAAATAGGTCTTATTTTAAGGCTGTTTTCGTAAACTTTGTTGCCATTTACTAAAAGAGAAGTGTGGTTGATTTCCGCTCCAGGTGCTCAGCAAACCGCGGGGCGGGCGGTGAGCCTCCTCGGCGCTAAAGCGCCTGCGGGGTCTCACCTGTCCCGCTGCTCCCGCAGGAGTCGAGCACCTTCCGCTCCAATCAACTTCTTTATTAACGGTTTTCTTTCCAAAAACCTATAAAAAAACAACAATCTGTTAGAAAAGAGCCTTTTTTAAAAATGGCTGTGTTAAAATTACCTGTTGATTTCCATTCCAGGAAAATAATAAACGAACTCCATCTTTCTAATTGGAGTTCGTTTTCAAAATACTTTATTTAACCTAATTTTGACATCCATTTTTTACAGTCCATGCTCCTTTGGCCTTAAAAAAAATATAATACCTTATTAAAGTGCTTTTAGTCTAATTAACTCAGTTCTTATTTTTTCTAATTTTTGCTTGCAATCTTTTTTCATATCATCATTTTTTTCACTCATTGCTTCGAACAAGGTAGCTAGTTCATAATCCATTTCCATCCTTAATACTGCAGTTCTTTCATTAACGATTGCTTTTTTACGATTTGAGTTCACTAATTGTTTCAATAGCACTCTCTCCCTTCCTTTGAGTTAATTTAATTTTCAGATTATTTTTATTATTATAATATGAGGAAATCTCATTTGATGCAACTAATTTGTGCTCAAACCTACTAGATTAAATATTTTATTGCATCAAGCAACAAATTTCCGGTTATCCCCCCTGTATGCTACAATGTTTTACAAATTCTGCTGGAGGTTTTTTTCATGTTGTTTTCAGGTTTTAAGAATGAGGATTTTGACCTATTTAATATTGAAGGTTTAGAAGAACGAATGGATGCCTTAATAAAACTAGTTCGACCAAAACTTGATTTTTTAGGAAGACACTTTGCTCCAAGCTTAGCCACTTTAACTGGCCAAGAAATGTATGCACATGTGGCAAAACATGCGAGGAGAACAATTAATCCCCCTAATGATACTTGGGTTGCTTTTGCGCAAAACAATCGTGGGTACAAGATGCTCCCCCATTTTCAAATTGGACTGTGGGAAAGTCATTTATTTATTTGGTTTGCGATAATATATGAATGTCCTCTAAAAAATGAAATAGGCAAAAAACTAGAATCGAATATTAATCAAATTTTCAGGTTGACCCCACTTGATTTTTCTTGGTCAATTGATCATATGAAGCCTGAAGCAAAACAACATTCTATGATAAGTGAAGAAGAATTACGCGTGATTTTCGAGCGATTACATACAATTAAAAAGTCCGAACTGTTATGTGGTTATCAAATCCCTCGTGCAGAGGTGGTTGAAATGAGTCCCGAGGAATTATTGCAAAAAATCGATTCAGTGTTTAAAAATCTCATTCCATTATACAAAAAGAGTGTTATTTAACACTATAGACTGTCGAGAAACTCTCGACAGTCTATTATTTTCACCTGAAAACTTTAGTAATTCACCACGATAATTTTTTATTATAATTAGGAGGTTCCAATACAGACCTTCCGCTCATCTTTTGGTTTAAGTCATCTTTTTTTCATTTTAATGATTTTCAAACCATTTGATTCTTTTCCAGCTTTAACCGTTAAGTAAGGGGAAAAACCGCTAGTCTCTTCAAATTCAGCACAAATTTTCTTTTCTTGAGCCTTACCTGGGACAATCTCCTTAAAGCGTCGATACGCCTTCATCAGTTCTTCCCGGTCAATCCCTTTCTCATATCCTTTTTCAACACATTCAAAAAACTTAATTACATCAACAATTTCATTTGTAGACCAATCAATTTCAATTGGATATTGATATTCCATTTGTTCACCTCAGAAATTAATAAATATGAATCAGCTTATCATTATTTTACCCATTTTGCACAAACGGCTTCTGCTTCCAAAACCATACGGTTGATTAACTGTTCCACAGTAGGGATATCTTTAATTAATCCGGTAACTTGTCCTGCCCACGCAAAGCCATCTTCAGTTTTTCCATCATATATATAGCGTTTGTTTGAATTTCCACTAATATAATCCCTTAATCCATCATATCCACTGTTTTCGTTTTCTAGTTCCAAAATTTTATTTGTCCACGTATTTGCTAACGCTCTTGCTGGGGCTCCAATAGACCTTTTGATGACAACAGTATCATTTTCAGTACTTGAAACAAGGGCTAGTTTATAAACCTCATTTGCATGAACACATTCCCTCGTGGCAATGAACCTCGTCCCCATCTCGATACCTTCCGCTCCAAGTGCTAATGCAGCGAGTAATCCTCTTCCATCGCCGATCCCCCCTGAAGCGATGACAGGGATGCTAACGGCATCAACAACTTGGGGGATTAATACGAAGGTACCAGTATCGTTTCTCCCCAGATGTCCGCCTCCTTCTTGTCCTACAACCATTACAGCGTCTGCCCCTAATTCTTCTGCCTTTTGAGCTTGTCTTTTAGCAGCTACTAAAACTAGCTTTTTTATGTTAGTTCCTTTTAACTGTTCAAAAATCGGAGCTGGATTTCCACCTGTCATTGTTATTACAGGGACATCTTCCTCAATCGCAACCTCAAGCATATGGGAATATGCTCTTCCATGTTCACCAATTGCATAATTTACTCCAAAAGGCTTGGATGTTAATTCCCGTACTTTTCGGATTTCCTTTCGAAGTGCTTCAGGACCATCTAATGACATCGCTGTTATCTGTCCTAAACCCCCAGCATTTGAAACAGCTGCAGCAAGTTCAGAGTATGCAAGATACGCCAGTCCCCCTTGTATAATCGGATATTGAATATTTAATAATTCTGTAACCCTCGTTTTGAAATTCATTTCTCCACTCTCCAAAAACTTTTTCCTTAAACATTCTATTTTCTGAAGATATAATCCTGTTTTTTCCTTAAAATTCTATTTTACGAGGGTAATATCTTGTTTTTACCAAAGACTATTAAAAGAATAAAGGCGACTTTTTTTGTTGTTGAATTATTATGAATATGCATCTTAATTTATCGCTATGCAAACATAATGGTTAATGCTATAATTCATGTGTTTTATAATTTTTTATCCTTAATTAATTAATTTAATTTTAGTAAAGAGGTGTGGGAAAAAATTGTCACAATACAATACACCGTTATTTGACGGGTTAATTAAGCATGCCAAAAAAAATCCAGTCCAGTTTCATATTCCCGGACACAAAAAAGGCGCCGGAATTGACCCGGCCTTTAGAAATTTTATAGGCGATAATGCACTCTCTATCGATTTAATTAATATTGGTCCCTTGGATGATTTACATCAACCAAAAGGCATTATTAAAGAGGCACAAGATTTAGCAGCGGAAGCCTTTGGCGCTGATCACACATTCTTTTCGGTACAAGGAACAAGCGGTGCAATCATGACAATGGTTATGGCAGTTTGTGGACCTGGTGATAAAATCATCGTACCAAGAAATGTTCATAAATCAGTTATGTCTGCGATTGTTTTTTCCGGCGCTATCCCTATCTTTATCCACCCAGAAATTGATGAAAAATTAGGTATTTCCCATGGAATTACTACTGAAGCCGTAGAGCATGCGCTTTTGCAGCATCCTGATTCTAAAGGAGTCCTAGTCATCAATCCAACTTATTTTGGGATTGCTGGAGACTTAAAGAAAATTGTCGAGATTGCCCATTCTTATAATGTACCAGTCCTTGTTGATGAAGCACATGGGGTTCATATTCATTTTCATGATGAACTTCCACTTTCTGCTATGCAAGCTGGGGCTGACATGGCTGCTACGAGCGTCCATAAACTTGGGGGATCCTTGACACAAAGCTCGATTCTTAACCTTAAAGAAGGCCTCGTATCTTATAAAAGGGTCCAAACGATTTTAAGTATGTTGACGACCACGTCCACATCTTACTTATTGCTTGCCTCTTTAGATGTTGCAAGAAGAAGATTAGCTACAGATGGTCATGATTTGATTCAAAAGACGATTACTTTAGCTGAATCTATTAGAAGCAGAGTCAATGCTATTGAACATATATACTGTGTTGGAAAAGAAATATTGGGGACAAAAGCAGCGGTGGATTACGACCCCACCAAACTAATCATTTCAGTAAAAGACTTAGGTCTTACTGGGTATGCAGTAGAAAAATGGTTGCGGGAAAAGTATAACATTGAAGTGGAAATGTCTGATTTGTACAATATCCTTTGTATTATTACACCTGGAGATACTGAATTCGAAGGGGACATTCTTGTTCAGGCTCTACAACAATTATCGACTGAATATCACCATTTAGCTGAAAAGGTTCATACAAAAGTCATGCTTCCTGACATCCCTCTTTTATATTTAACACCAAGGGATGCCTTTTATGCTGATACTGAGTCTGTCGCTATCGAGCACTCTGTCGGTCGCATAATTGCTGAATTTGTTATGGTTTATCCCCCAGGAATCCCGATTTTCATTCCTGGTGAAATCATAACTGAAGAAAATTTACTTTATATTCATGAAAATGTTGAGGCAGGTTTACCTGTTCAGGGTGCAGAAGATGTTGAATTAAAATCACTTCGAGTAATCAAGGAACAACGAGCTATTAAATAATGGGTTACTCAAATTAGCAAATTAAAAAAGCATGCCTCTGCATGCTTTTTTAGTTTAAATCTATTAATGTTCTTCCGTTTGTACCTTTTCATGGTCATGGCAGCATTGGCATTTAGAGTAGAGAACCGTTACTTTTTCATCTTCAAAATGATCAATAGTCAAATCACAAGATTGGCAAACAATCGTTCCCATCTTAGGATCTCCCTTCCCTTCGGAAAATTACTAAATTTGAAAGCGCTTCAGCTTTCTTAATTACATAATAATATAGCACTTTTATAATTTCAAGCCCAAATTGTATAACACATTAATTTTCCAGCGATTTATTTTCTTCATTTATTCACAAATAGAACCTACGGTAAATAAGTAGTATGTCACATTAAAAAAAAGGCCGACCTCGCAACATCATATCCTATATCCAATTAGTAATTGAATATAGGATATTAATGTATTTGCGTTGTCAGGCACCTTTTAGCTTGCTTTAAGAAAGTAACTCTTATTCATATTGTGGTTCATATGGGACACCTTGTATTGCACTATGGAAAAATTCAATTAAATCTTCTGCCTGTTTTTCATCAGTTATTTTAAAGGCAGATTTTAAATACTCAGAATCTTCAAGGTCTTTAGGATCGAGGAGTGCAGAGCGGCCTGTTTGCATGCAAACAACGAGGGGCTTTCCAAAAAACATATTGGTGTAGACGATACCAAAATCATAGCGGGTTTGTTCAGTGGTAAATCCAGTAAATCTTACTTTCACCTTTTCTTGTTCATCATAGAGTTTTTCGAAGATTTCCATAAATGACCTCCTTTTATTTGAATATTTAGAATTTTATTATAACTCATTTTTTAGGCACTTTCAAGGTTATTTATTTTCGAAAGGGGTCCATTACTCAAAAACAGTCCTTTATACTTAAATTTTCATTTGAGCTATACTTCGAAATCAAATGGAAACACATGGTATAATGGTAACGAAAAAGTCATCATTTACATTGGGAAATTGGGGGATGAAAAATGACACAAAGTGCATATATTAAGCTTGTACCTGCTTCTGTAAAACAAAATGTCACAACCGATGATATTAAATCCTATTTTAATTACTATAAGGATATTACAGCAAAAACCGGGGACCTCATTGATTGGAAATATGATGGTTCAGCCTTTCCATATGAAATAAAGGAACAGGAAAACAGTCTGGGAAAATGGTTTTATTTATTTTCTTCTAAAGATCGCTATCACGCCATTCTAATAGGAATTGATCAAGAGTTCATTCGAAATGAAGCTGGAACAGAAACTGAACAAACCTACATTCAAATCACGTTAACAGAAAACTCAACAGTCGGGGACAAGGGGAAAGCAAATGAATTTTGCAAGTTTCTAGCTAAAAAACTCCAAGGAGAACTACACTTATTTAATGGAAGAGTCATGTACTTCTACCCAAGGAAATAAGAAAAGCGGAAGCGGCCGGTTAGAGACGTATGGACTGGAGCTCTCCGACTGAGATAAAGGAAACACGGAGAGAAAAGCGATTCGATGTTGACATATCGTAAGGAGGAAAGTGAAGTCCACTAGGCGCTGGAGCTAGACAGATAGAAAAGCGAAGCGGCTTATAAAAACAACTGACGACCAATCCAAAGTTGGTCGTCTCTTTAGTTTGCAAAATGGGTAATGAGCGGCAAAGAAACATGTACAAGGCTATATAAGGAAAGACTTACCAATGTAACTATCGCCGTTTTCCTTACAGATTTGATAACAATATTTCCAATTACAAAAGCTAAATAAAAAAAGACAAAAAACATTAAACGGTTATAAAGCGGTTGGTCATGTTTAGAAAGCCATTCGATAATCGAATAACCACTCCAAATAATTAACTGTATCATCACGACTACATAACTTTTCATCCACATCCCCATTACCTACCCATACTTTCACATTGTTATAAGTCATTATATGTTGGGAATATATAAGATATTTTTCATTTGTGTAACATTTAAATGACAAGCAATTCTTTTTATTTCCCCTATGATAAAATATGGCTACTTAGTACTGAAAAAATATAGGAATTTTTTACTATAAGGCTCTGTTAAACTAGAATGTTGATTTCCGTTCCAGGCGCTTCGCGCACCTTAGGGGCGGGCGGTGAGCCTCCTCGGCGCTAAAGCGCCTTGTGGGGTCTCACCTGTCCCGCTGCTCCCGCAGGAGTCTTCGCGCCTTCCACTCCAATCAACACTGTCCAAAAAATCAACAATGAGCTTTAACATAGCCTACTATAAAAATAGAATCTATTTGAAAAATTAGAAAAGTGAGGCGCCGTAATGAAAGGTCTGCCATTGTTGTTACTTGCTTCATTGTTGGTGATGACTGGTTCATGTAGTAATTCTAATGAAAAAGAACTAAAAATAAAGCATGATGTGAAACAAATCGTATTCTTCTCCAATGAAGCCGATTATACAGGTGAAGCCCCCTATTACGACGCCTTGATAGAATTAAAGAAAAGCTTTCCAACTGAAGTAAAAAAAATGCTTGTGTTTTCACCCACAAAGGCAAAACAATATTTTAAGACCTATCATATCGACTCATGCCCTGCCTTACTAGTTATTTATAACCGTAAAGTCATAGTGAAAATAAATGGAGATGCCACAAAGGAGGACATCATCGAACCGATTGCTGAAGTCCTTTCTAATGACCTTACCCAAAACCAATAAATATTGTACCCACGAAAAAAAAGTCCTTTTCCAGTTAACTGGAAAAGGACTTTTTTCTTATTTTACAATGTGGATTGGATGTCCAATCGCAACCTCGGCTGCTTCCATTGTAATTTCTCCTAAAGTTGGATGAGCGTGAATCGTCATCGCTAAATCTTCTGCAGTCATTCCTGCTTCAATCGCCAATCCTAATTCAGCAATCATATCAGAGGCACTTGATCCTGCGATTTGTGCTCCAATAACAAGACCATCAGCTTTGCGAGTCACAAGCTTTAAGAAGCCATCCGTCGCATCTAGTGCCAATGCACGACCGTTAGCCGCAAAAGGGAATTTTGAAGCATTTACTTCAAGGCCCTCTTCTTTAGCCTGTTTTTCCGTATAACCGACAGAGGCTAGTTCAGGATCTGAAAATACAACAGCAGGAATACCAAGATAATCAATTTCCGTTTGTAGTCCCGCAATCGCTTCGGCAGCAATTTTCGCTTCATAAGATGCTTTGTGGGCAAGCGGTGGTCCAGGTACAATATCACCAATTGCATATATGTTACCAACGCTGGTACGACATTGTTTATCTATTTTTATAACACCCCGGTCAGTCATTTCAATACCAACCTGCTCTATACCAAGTTCATCTGTATTTGGACGACGACCAACCATAACAAAAACATAGTCAGCTTCAACAGCTTTTTCTTCACCTTTGACTTCATATTTTATTGTGACAGAGTTTTCTGTTTCCACAACACCTTTTGCTAAAGCATTGGTAATGATGTCTGCCCCTTTTTTCTTTAGGTTCTTTTTCACAATAGAGGACATTTGCGTCTCAAAACCATTTAGAATTTCGTCAGTCCCTTCAAGAATCGTTACCTGAGTCCCGAAGTTTGCATACGCTCCACCTAGCTCAGTTCCAATATAACCGCCGCCGATTACGACAATTTTTTTAGGAATTTCAGGCAATGCTAGGGCACCTGTAGAATCAAGTACTCGTTTTGAATATTTAAAGGCTGGGAGCTCAATAGGTCGAGATCCCGTTGCGATAATTGCATGATTAAAAGTATAGGTTTGTGCAGAGTTTTCATCCATCACACGAAGAGTGTTCGCATCTACAAAGTAGGCTTCACCACGAACAATGTTTACCTTGTTTCCTTTAAGTAATCCTTCAACACCGCCAGTAAGCTTTTTAACAACTCCCGCTTTCCATTCCTGAACCTTGGTAAAGTCAACTTTAACATTCTCTGCAGTAATACCAATGGATTCAGAATGTATTGCAGTTTCATATTTATGTCCCGCAGCAATTAACGCTTTGGATGGTATACAACCCACGTTTAAACAAACTCCACCAACAGCTCCTTTTTCGACAATAGTTACCTTTTGGCCGAGTTGAGCAGCGCGAATGGCTGCAACATAACCACCGGGTCCTGCACCAATGACAATTGTATCAGTCTCAATTGGGAAATCTCCTACTACCATGTTTTACGCCTCCATTAACAATAGTTCCGGATCGTTTAGCAATTTTTTAATATGATTAAGTGCATTTTGAGCAGTGGCTCCATCAATCATTCTGTGGTCAAAACTTAGTGACAATGAAAGTACAGGAGCAACAACGATTTCTCCACCTCTCACAATCGGTTTTTCTGCGATTCTACCGATTCCGAGGATTGCCACTTCCGGATGGTTAATAACTGGGGTAAACCACTGACCGCCTGCAGAACCAATGTTTGAAATGGTACAGGACGCACCTTTCATTTCATCTGGTGCTAGTTTTCCATCTCTTGCTTTCGTAGCTAGCTCATTAATTTCATTGGAAATATTGAAAATTGATTTTCGATCAGCATCTTTAACTACCGGTACAAGTAAACCTTTCTCAGTATCAGCAGCAATTCCAATATTATAGTAATGTTTGTGAACAATTTCTCCTACAGCATCATCAAGAGATGTATTAAGAGCAGGGAATTCGCGAAGTGCACTAGTAAGTGCCTTCACAACGTATGGTAAGAAGGTTAACTTAATGCCTTTTTGAGCGGCTACCTCTTTGAATTTTTTACGATTTGCTACAAGCTTTGTCACGTCGATTTCATCCATTAATGTGACATGTGGAGCTGTATGCTTGGAGTTAACCATTGCTTTTGCAATTGCCTTCCTGATCCCGCTCATTTTTTCACGTGTTTCAGGGTATTGCCCTTGTGGAATAGCAGAAATAGTTGCCGCTTTTTCAGGCTGGACAACTTGATTTTCCACTTGTTGTTCCTGAGCAATAGATACAACAGCAGCACCACCAGCTGAAAATGCATCTATATTTTCTTTTAATATACGGCCATTCTTACCCGTGCCACTCACTAACCGAATATCTACACCATTATCGCGGGCATATTTACGAACTGAAGGCATAGCAATAATGCGACGGTTTGGATCCACTTCCGCTTGCGACTTTGCAACTGCTACTGGGGAGGCTTGTGTTGGTGTTTCAACAACTGCTGGAGTCGATGCAGTTATTGGAGCAACTGGGACTTCTACCTTCACCTCTTCTTTTGTATCTTCTTCGTGGTCACCTTTAAATTGAATATCCTCATATCCTGGCGCATCAAACGTCACCAATACTTGACCGACCGTTGCTACGGTTCCTTCTCCTATTAAAACTTCCTCAACTGTACCTGCAACTGGAGAAGGAATTTCTACAACAGCTTTGTCATTTTGTACCTCACATAACACATCGTCCTCTTGGATTTTATCTCCAGGTTTCACAAACCATTTAACAATTTCACCTTCGTGAATACCTTCACCGATGTCAGGCAATCTAAATTGAAATGCCACTGGATTCACCCTCCTAATAACGTTCTAAATAATTATTCGTTCATATCTCAAACAAAAAACTAGGGAAATACTGGCGATTTCAGTTTTTATCTCCAGCATTAATCATATATAAATTTAGAATGACAACACCTTTTTAGCCGTTTCAATCACATCTTTATAATTTGGAAGCCAAACGGATTCTGCTTGCGGGAACGGGAATACTGTATCAGGCGCAGTCACACGCAATACAGGTGCTTCCAGACTTAAAATAGCACGATCGTTAATTTCTGCAACAACATGCGCTGAAATACCAGCTTGTTTTTGTGCTTCTTGAACCACAATAGCACGACCTGTTTTTTCAACAGATGCGATAATGGTCTCGATATCAATCGGACTTACAGTTCGCAGGTCAATCACTTCAATAGAATGACCTTCTTTTGCTAGTTCTTCTGCTGCCTTTAATGACTCATGAACCATCGCACCATAAGTAACAATCGTAAGGTCTGAACCTTCACGTTTCACATCAGCTTTCCCAAGTGGGATTGTATAAGCTTCTTCTGGAACTTCTTGACGGAAAGATCGGTATAACTTCATATGTTCAAGAAAAATTACTGGATCATTGTCACGGATTGATGCAATGAGAAGCCCTTTAGCATCATATGGAGTCGATGGAATAACAACCTTTAATCCTGGCTGTTGAGCCATAAGGCCTTCTAAACTATCTGCATGCATATCTGGAGTGTGTACGCCTCCACCAAACGGCGAGCGAATGGTAACAGGTGCATTGTATCTACCACCAGATCGATAGCGCATCCGAGCTAGTTGCCCAGAAATGGAATCCATAACTTCAAATACAAATCCAAAAAATTGAATTTCAGGGACTGGACGGAACCCTTGCAAGCTAAGACCAACGGCTAAACCACCAATAGCAGATTCAGCTAACGGAGTGTCAAATACTCGTTCTTCACCGAATTCTTTTTGCAGATTCTCAGTTGCCCGGAAAACACCACCATTAACCCCTACATCTTCACCAAAAACTAATACATTAGGATCATTGCGAAGCTCAGACCGAAGAGCATCGGTTATCGCTTGAATCATTGTCAATTGAGCCATCGTTTACTTCGACTCCTTTGCTTTGTATATTTCATATTGTTCTTTTAAGTTAGAAGGCATTTCTTCATACATAATGGACATTAGATCAGTCACTTTTTGTTTTGATGCAGCATCTGCCTTTTTGATAGCCTCTTTAATATCTTCTTTTGCCTTTTCTATTACTTCACTTTCTTTCTCCTCATTCCAAATCCCCTTATTTTCAAGGAATTTCCGAAAACGAACCAATGGATCCTTCTTTTCCCATTCATTATCAAGGTCAGCTGTGCGGTAACGAGTTGGATCATCTCCGGCCATTGTATGTGGTCCATATCGGTAAGTTAAAGTTTCAATTAGTGTTGGTCCATCGCCATTAATTGCACGCAGGCGAGCATCATGAGTTGCCACATACACGGCTAATGGGTCCATCCCATCAACTTGGATACCAGGGATACCTGCTGCAACAGCTTTTTGAGCAAGCGTCTTTGTTGCTGATTGCTTGTTAACAGGAGTCGAAATGGCAAATCGGTTATTTTGAACAATAAAGATGGCTGGGGCTTTGAATGCACCTGCAAAGTTCATTCCTTCATAAAAATCTCCCTGAGAAGTTCCGCCGTCTCCTGTATAAGTAATCGCTACGGATTTTGCTCCACGTTTTTTCATTCCAAGGGCGACACCAGCAGTCTGAACATACTGAGCACCAATAATAATTTGTGGATGAAGAACATTTACTCCCTCAGGAACATTCATTCCCTCCATATGACCTCTTGACCATAAAAATGCTTGGAATAAAGGCAATCCATGCCATATTAGTTGCGGAACATCCCGATATCCTGGCAAAATGAAATCTTCTTTTTCTAAAGCAAATTGTGAAGCCAATTGAGAAGCCTCTTGACCAGCAGTCGGTGCATAAAATCCTAAACGCCCTTGGCGGTTTAAAGAGATTGATCGTTGATCAAGAATACGTGTATATACCATCCTGCTCATTAATTCTTGTAATTGTTCGTCACTCAATTCAGGCATAGCAGATTCATTAACAACTTGGCCCTCTTCATTTAAAATCTGTAAAGTTTGAAATTGCTCTTCTACTATTTCAAACTGTTTTTTTATATCCAATTGTGTTTTTGTATTCGATTTCATAAGAGTCACCTCTTCCTTTCAATAAAAGAATATAAATGTAGAAATAGACATATCAAAAATAGGATTCCCCAAAACATGCAAGATTAGAAGTGAATTGATATATGACAGTTTTGTGAAATGTGTATGATAACTAACACTCTGTATTAGTTATTTTAAAATAAAAACTAATACAATGACTTCCTAATGATTTCAGTTTACACCACACAAAATAACCACGTCAATCATAACAACTTATCTTTTTTCACATTTTGTACATATCTTTATTTTCGCCCCTGTACTATCGATTTTTCAAAAACTGTACTATAAAACCAATAGTTTTTTACTTCTGTTATAGTGATAAATGTCACTTTAACATAATAAAAAGAACCGACATAAATGTCGATTCTTCTTTTAAACTATCTTACTTTGCTTCACTGACTTTTATCCCCGCTTTTTTGTAAAAATTCAACTTCGTTTCATTATACTTCTTAGTTTGTTGATTAAACTGCTCATTCGCTTTTAGGACCTTATCATAAGTTTCATTAATTTTAGTAACTTGATTATCCAATTGCTCCATTGAAGCCTCTTTATCTTTAAGCATTTTATACAATTCAATATCATATTGTGTGCCCAACATGTAATTCTCATATAATAAATCATGAATTTCATATCGCTTATTCATCAGTTCATATAAATCATTCGCCCTATTTTTTAAATCGGAATCATCTAATTTTGTAATGAAAGGGGAAATGGTTTCAAATTTCTTTTTTGATGCAATTAAACTTTTTTGTTCTTTTTCCATATGTTTTTCTCGCTCTAGGACAACGGAGATAGCTTCATCTGAAAGCTTAACAATTTGGTCATTTTCCTTGCTTCCTAAAGAAATTATTTTTTCATAAAGATCTTTTTCTTTTTGTTCAAGCTCCACTAATGGCTTCTGCTGCTCCTCAAAGCCTTTTTCCTCATCCACCACATTTTCCATCACTGTGAACATTTTCTCTACTGGTGTTTTTTGACCAAAACAGCCGGTTAAAGAAAAAGAAACCATTAATAGTAAGGTGAAAAATTGTATTTTTCTTATTTTCGACACATAGAAACCCCCTAACCTTCTTCCAATTCTTACTATATCGATTGTTATGATATTTGACAATAGTAGGTAGCGAGTGTTATGTGAATCAAAAACAACTTATTCATATTTCTATTCAGTTTATGTTTAGGCAACAGCCTATACCAATTTATTTTTCATTACATAAGTTATATTGAACGTCTAGATGACGAATCAAATTCAAGGAGGTTGACCTTATGTTTGGATATGGTGGTTATGGATATGGTGGATGTGGTGTAGGTTACGGTGGTTGTGGTTATCCGGTTGGAGGATTCAGAGGAGGTTTCGCGCTCATCGTTGTCCTCTTTATTCTTTTAATTATAGTCGGAAGTGCTTTCTGTTAATTCATAAATGAATTCTTAGGGAGGGGGATGTTTCCCCTCTTTATAATAAAACTCTTGGGCTTTTCTTGTTAACTTTTTTATAATTGTTTGTTAGACTACATACATAGTATTCAGATGTAAATATTATTGAATTTTTTACAAAAATAATGAAAAAATATTTTATGGGAGTGTAATACAGCTATGCTTACAATGGAAGACATTATCAGGGACGGGCATCCTACGTTGCGTCAAATTGCAGAAGCGGTACCAATACCTGCTTCAGAGGAGGACAAAAAAATTCTGGCTGATCTTTTGGAGTTTGTCCAAAATAGCCAAAATCCAGAGATTGCTAATCAATATGGTCTCCGCCCGGGAATTGGGCTTGCAGCTCCGCAAATCAATATTGCTAAACGGATGATCGCCATCCACGTCCGGGATGAAAAGGGAGAATTGTTTAGTTACGCTCTCTTTAATCCAAAGATCGTTAGTCATTCTGTGGAAAATTCTTTTTTAAGCTCTGGTGAGGGTTGCCTCTCTGTAGACGATCCTTTTCCTGGATATGTGCCAAGACATGCAAGAATTACGGTGAAAGCTATCGACTTAGATGGAAAAGAAGTGAAATTAAGATTAAAAGGACTTCCTTCGGTTGTTTTCCAACATGAAATAGACCATCTTAACGGAATCATGTTTTACGATTACATCAACAAACAAGACCCCTATCATCACCCAGAAAACGCAATTGAAATTGAGAGATAAAACAAGCTTGTGATCCGTTTTTTGATCACAAGCTTGTTTTCTATTCATTAAATTAGTTCTAATTCCTTTAAACCATGCCAAATTCCGTCTTGATCTACGTCTTTTGTAATCAATGTAGCATGCTGTTTCAACTCGCTTACAGCATTTCCCATGGCAACAGCCGTTCCAACTGCTTGAAGCATCTCCATGTCATTTAATCCATCTCCAAATGCATAAACATCTTCAATCTTAAAACCTAACCGATCAATCAATTTTTTTATTCCTTCTGCCTTAGACCCACCCTTTGGCAGTACATCGACTGAATATGGATGCCAACGAACAAATTGAAAATGTGGGTATTCATCCGAATACAAATGTTCTTCTTTCTCTTCAACAAACAACAGTGATTGTAGAATATCTTTATTATGATAAAAGGTTGCATCCTGTTCAGGATGAGCTAGTTTTAAACTATCCATACTTTTTTCAATATAGTAGTGATGTGGAACATTTGATTTCATTGTTTTTTCATTCATAAATACAATCGGATGTCCGTACGAGTTTGCATTTGAATGCAAGCGATCTAGTTCATCCGTATGTAATGGATTTGTATAAATCACTTCATTTTCAAAAACAACATACTGTCCGTTGTAGCTTACATATGAATCTATATCTAGTTCATTTCTTAATTGTTCAAACATAAACGGTGCTCTACCTGTTGCAATTGCAACAAACACCCCATTTTCCTTTAGCTGCTTTACTGCCTCTTTCGTTTTAACTGGGAGTTTTTTTTCGTGATCTAACAATGTTCCATCAATATCAAAAAAAACAATTTTACTCATCTAAGAAGTTTCCCCTTTACTATAAAAAATAGGCTGTTTTCTAAAAGATTGTTGTTTTTTAAATTGGTTTTGTGAAAAGCAAACCGTTGATAAAGAAGTTGATTGGAGCGGAAGGTGCGAGACTCCTGCGGGAGCAGCGGGACAGGTGAGACCCCACAGGCGCTAAAGCGCCGAGGAGGCTCACCGCCCGCCCCGCGGAAAGCGAGCATCCTGGAGCGGAAATCAACCACTCTTCTCTTTTAGTAAATATCAACAAAGATTACGAAAACAGCCGAAAAATAACAGTTAATTTAGCAGATCTATACCTGCAAATAAACCCTAAACTTTTCTGTTAAAGTTGTCAATTCATGTTCGATTATGATTTCCATCTTTAACCATGAAAAATAAGTCAAATAATTCATATACTAGTAAGAATAATAAAAAAATCAAGGTCCATTTTTTTAAACAATCTTTATTTACTTTACATTGGACAAGGATTGTTTAAAATAAGAAGTGAGGAGATGATCCACAATGTTAAAGAAGCTTAGAAAGAAGCTTTTAAAACAGTGGAAAGAATTGCTTCGAAAAAAATCCATTGCATAGTTTTTGAGCCCTTCAAACTTGCGAAGGGCTTCTTCCTTATTGTAAATTGGTAATTAACGGACCACATACCTTAATTGACCTTACCCTACCTTCCCATGAATAATTTGGTACAATAAGAAAATAAATGAAAAACCTTTAAAACTTATATATAATAAGAAAAAGCCCAATAATATTAACAAAATCAAATATTTAAGATTCGTCCGCGATGATTTTGTTACTCCCTTCTAAAAGCTTTTCCTACATAAATTTACTCATGGAGTTAGACATAAAGCTATTTCTATGACGCTTTATTACTTTAACGAAGTTAAAGTATCTAATTTATATAAAAAGAAATTACGGATTAAGGAGAGATTTAAAATGATTTTCAAAGTTTATTATCAAGAATCTAGCAAGCAGGTAGCTGTACGTGAAAATACTAAAACACTTTACCTTGAGGCGGAGTCTGAACTAGATGTTCGGAAAAAGTTAGCACATAAAGCTTTTAATATCGAGTATGTACAAGCAGTTAAAGGTGCATTTTTAGAATATGAACAAAAAAATGAAGACTATAAAGTATTGGAGATTGAATAATTTATGAAATTTGTCAAAAATGATCAAACAGCCGTATTTGCCCTAGGTGGCTTAGGGGAAATTGGAAAAAACACCTACGGAGTTCAATTTCAAGATGAAATTATATTAATTGATGCGGGAATTAAATTTCCAGAAGACGAGTTACTTGGAATTGATTATGTAATTCCAGATTATTCTTATTTAATAAAGAATGAGGATAAAATTAAAGGATTATTTGTTACCCATGGTCACGAGGACCATATCGGGGGAATTCCATATTTGCTTCGCGAAATCAACATTCCGATCTATGGCGGGAAACTCGCTCTAGCTCTAATAAAAAATAAGTTAGAGGAACATGGATTATTAAGAAACGCAAAGCTTTACGAAATTAAGGAAGAGGAAATTATTAAATTCCGAAAAACGTCCGTTTCATTTTTCCGAACTACACATAGTATCCCGGATTCGTACGGTATTGTAGTAAAAACTCCTCCTGGACAAGTAGTCCATACAGGTGATTTTAAATTTGATTTTACTCCTGTAGGTGAACCTGCAAATTTAACAAAAATGGCTGAAATCGGAAAGGAAGGAGTCCTTTGTCTTCTTTCTGATAGTACGAACAGTGAAATTCCTAACTTCACGATGTCAGAGCGTCGAGTTGGTGAAAGTATTCATGATGTATTCCGAAAGGTTGATGGTCGTGTCATTTTTGCAACCTTTGCATCAAATATTCATCGACTTCAGCAAGTAATAGAAGCTGCTGTTTTAAATGGGCGAAAAGTTGCTGTTTTTGGAAGAAGTATGGAAGCAGCAATAGAAATTGGACTTGATCTGGGATATATTCGTGCTCCTAAGGAAACTTTTATTGATGCGCAGCAAATTAATCGGATTCCTGCTAACAAAGTAACCATTTTATGTACAGGAAGCCAAGGGGAACCTATGGCAGCACTTTCTCGTATTGCTAGTGGAACACACCGTCAAATTCAAATTATCCCTGGGGATACGGTAGTTTTCTCATCATCACCTATTCCAGGAAATACAATAAGCGTTAGCAGAACCATCAACATGCTCTTCAAAGCTGGTGCGGACGTAATCCACGGTCCATTAAGTGATATCCATACCTCTGGACATGGTGGACAAGAAGAACAAAAATTAATGCTCCGTTTAATCAAGCCTAAATTTTTTATGCCGATTCATGGTGAATACCGTATGCAAAGAATGCACGCAAAATTAGCGGTTGATTGTGGTGTAGCAGAGGAAAATTGTTTCTTAATGGACAATGGTGAAGTGCTTGCCCTTAGCGATAGCTCGGCTCAAGTTGCTGGTAAAATCCCATCTGGTTCCGTTTATATTGATGGAAGTGGTATCGGTGATATCGGAAACATTGTGTTACGAGACAGAAGAATTTTATCTGAAGAAGGTCTTGTAATCGTAGTCGTTAGCATTAATATGAAGGACTTTAAGGTTGCAGCAGGTCCTGATATTATTTCTCGTGGATTTGTTTATATGAGAGAATCGAGTGATCTTATCAATGATGCTCAAGTATTAATCACGAAGCATTTGGGAAAAGTGATGGAACGTAAAACAACTCAATGGTCTGAAATAAAAAATGAAATTGCCGATACACTATCTCCATTCCTTTATGAAAAAACAAAACGTCGACCTATGATTTTACCTATTATTATGGAAGTTTAAACAAAGCGGAATAGAAATGCACCAGAATTAATTAACACAATAATAGGTACTAGAAAACGCTCAGAGATTAAAAACTCTGAGCGTTTCATTATTTTATTCTCGACTAGTTACCCAATTGACGCTCTTTTCATCTTTTCGGGCGCTACTTCACTGGAGTAGTTACCCAATTGACGCCTTTTTCATCTTTTTGGGCGCTACTTTCAAGATTTATACTCGAAAACCGAATTCGTTAATGTTTTTAATGGGTTGCTTTTTTTTCGAAGCGATTAATATCTACATCCGCCCCAATGACAATTAGTACATCATCTGCTTGAATGACTTCATTTGCTTGTGGAGAAACAATAATATTTTTCCCTCTTTTAATGGCAACAATATTAATACCATATTTGGCACGAATGTCTAAATCGATAATAGAATGTCCTCCCAATTTTCCATTGGCAACAATTTCAACAATGCTATGTTCTTCAGATAGCTCGAGATAATCTAATACGTTATTAGAAGAAATATTGTTAGCAATTCTTCTCCCCATATCACGCTCTGGGTGGACAACGTGATCAGCACCAATTTTCCGTAAAACCTTTTCATGATAATCGTCTTGAGCTTTTACGGTAATATTTTTTACCCCTAGCTCAATTAGAATAAGTGTTGTTAAAATACTTGATTTGATATCATCACCGATGGCAACAATAACATGATCAAAATTTCTGAGACCAAGACTTTTTAGTACATTCTCATCTGTAGAATCTGCTACAACCGCATGTGAAGCAATCGTCGAAAATTCATTCACCAAATCTTCATCGCTATCAATAGCCAATACTTCCATTCCTTGTTCAGCTAACGTGCGGCATATACTTCCACCGAAACGGCCTAACCCAATAACCGCAAACTCCTTTTTCACTCCAACATCCCCCAAACAACACATTCTATTATTTGTACTTATTTTAGCATATCTTTTAGAATTAAGGTTACTAGGCTCTTTTTTTACGTCTGAGGAAGAAAAAAACAACACCGATTATAAGTCCCACAACCAGCAAAATTGGAATATTACCGAATATCAATACTGCAACACCTGACAACGTTATTAAGATCCAGTTTATGCTCGTCATAAATTGCTTTTTGGTCTTCTCTATCGTGTTCAAATCTGTCTTTTCTAACGCTGGAACGGAAATTTTATTTTCACTTAGAGCAATCGTAATAGTGGAAAAATCAACCTGATTGTCTAAATATTTTATTCTTCCTGTTATTTGTTCAATTTGTTCTTGGACAGTAGCTAGATCAGTAGAGATTTTTAATAAATCCTCTGTTGTTGTGGCTTTTTGCATAAAATCTAACAGCCTGCTTTCCACTGCCCTTTTTGATTTAAGCCTCGACTCTAAATCAACGTATTCCTCTGATACGTCAGAGCCACTGACATTCCGCTGTTCAACCTTAACAGCTAGTCTCTCAGCTTGATCTAAAAACTGTTCAAAAGATCCTTGTGGGACCCTTATTGTAAGCGAGGCATGATATGTTTGGTCACTATCTTGATAAATGTTTGATTGAATGATATAACCTTCAACATTTTTGACCGCTTGCTCAAGAAGTTTGTTTGCCTTTTTTAAGTCCTTCACTTCTAATTGTAGATCTGCGGTGTAGATTACCTTTTGGTTTGGTGAA
Organism: Bacillus sp. 1NLA3E; assembly: GCF_000242895.2. Taxonomy (NCBI): domain Bacteria; kingdom Bacillati; phylum Bacillota; class Bacilli; order Caryophanales; family Bacillaceae; genus Bacillus; species Bacillus sp. 1NLA3E. The sequence goes on along the minus strand of NC_021171.1, from coordinate 1,257,103 downwards.
GTAGTTTGATTACCCTTTGCATTGATTGGTGGTACATCTTTTTCATTTTTTGATTGAGCTTTAGAACTTGTTACAGAATCAGATTGCTGGACTTCATTTGATCCAAGGCTCTTTTTTTCTTGAGTATTTCCACTGCATGCACTTAACAGGAGCATGATAAAGATTAAGAACGGTAGATAACGCTTTATAAACATCACAGTCCCCCCTATTTCCGAATTAAACAATTGACGAAAATTAATCCTAAAAGTTTCAAAAGGAGATAAAACAGAAAAAAGAAGACCTAACGTAGTTGTTAGGTCTCCCTTGAGAAGTCAGATGATGATATTAAAGTGTAGCTTGTCCAGGTCTCCAGTTCGCTGGGCAAAGACCACCAGTTTGTAATGCTTGAAGAACGCGTAAAGTTTCATCAACATCGCGACCAATATTGTTGTGATGAACAACTGCATACATTAGTTCACCTTCAGGGCTGATGATGAATAATCCGCGAAGTGCAATTCCTTCTTCTTCAATAAGTACACCATAGTCACGAGCAACAAGATGATTATGATCAGCTGCCAATGGATATTTTAATTCTCCAAGGCCATTATCTTTACGATCTGTATTAATCCATGCTAAATGTGTGTGAATTGTATCTGTTGATACGCCAATTACTTCTGCATCAAGATCTTCAAATTCACTATAACGTTCAGAAACTGCAACGATTTCTGTTGGGCAAACGAAAGTGAAGTCCATTGGATAGAAGAATAATACAGTCCACTTATCATTTTTCATATTCTCTTCTAAACTTACTTTTCCAAATTCTTTGTTTGGCAATACAGCATCCATTTCAAAGCGTGGAGCTTGTTTCCCTACTAAACGTTCTGACATCAAAAATCCCTCCAATTTTAAATTCAATGAGGATTGTACCCTCATGTATACCCTGTTCACATTTTTTATTATATTAGCTTTTTTATTTTTAGTCAATATTAAATTATAATAAATTTAATAAAGTATTAATTATAATAAAGGTAAAAAAAGCACCATTACATGGTTTTCCCTCTATCTATGGTTCTTAAACTGTTTATTAGTCAAAAGGGTGCCAATTCACACGCGGTTTCAGCTATATTTTATCATTACCTATACATAAAACCCAAATGAACAGCCTTGTCCTATCAACGATTTCCTTTAAAATTAATATAATTTATGATCCCTGCGATTCCTTCCTCTATTGCTTTTTCATTTGGAAGTAATTTTGAATGATGAAGTCCATATTCAGACTCCACGCCTAACCAAAACATGAAACCAGGAATATCCTTTAACATATATCCAAAATCTTCTCCAGTCATGGCTTCCTTACATTCTACGACCTTCATATCCGTATGGTTTGCAACAAAGTCCATAAACTCTAAGGTTAATTCGTGATGATTATATACTTGATAATACATTGCGCCAAAATCAACCTTGGCTTGACATTGGAAACCAACTTCTATGCCATTTACAATGGCTTGAACCCTTGCCTGTACTTTTTCCATCGATTCTGCCGAGAGGGTGCGGATTGTACCTTCTAAACGCGCTCTTTCGGCAATTATGTTTTGAACAGTACCCCCCGCTATTTTCCCAATTGTGATAACCGCACTATCTAATGGGTCAACGTTTCTGGAAACGACAGATTGTAGCTGTGTTACTAATGTACATGCAGCTAAAACCATATCAATGGTTTGATGTGGATAAGCAGCGTGTCCTCCTTTTCCTTTTAAATCGATAAATAATTCCGACGTATTAGCGAAAAGAAGACCAGGTTTTACTGCGATTGTTCCAACAGGATATTCAGGAGCAATATGGAGTGCCATAATCATATCTGGCTCCCATCCATCCAATACATTAGAGTTTAACATCGGTTCAGCCCCACCAGGACCCTCTTCTGCTGGTTGAAAAATAAATACTAAATGATCATCGATTTGATTTTCCACAAAATGCGTTAGGACTCCTAATGCTATACTCATATGAAAATCATGGCCACAGGCATGCATATTGCCAGGGTGTTGAGAATGAAAAGGCAGTTCCGTTTCTTCTGATATTGGTAATCCATCTATGTCTGTTCGATAGGCTATTGTTTTATTAGCCGAGCTTCCTTTCACTCTCACAACAAGTCCTGTTTCCCAAGTCCTTATTTCGATTCTTTCTTTTGGAAGGGTATTTAGGTAATCTAACAGGTATTTTTGGGTCTTAAATTCCTGAAATCCTAGTTCTGGTATTTGATGAAGTTCTCTTCTTATTTCTACAAAAGGATGTAAGGTCATTTTATCCATCTCCTCTCTTAACTAGAAAAAACGTGGACCCTTGGACCCACGCTTTCAGCTCCAAACTTTATAGTTGACGAAGCCCTTGAATAATTTCCGTTTTTGATTTTGTTTTTTCATCAATTTTCTTGATTTCACGAGCAGGGGTACCAGCAACCACTGTATGTGGTGCAACATCCTCAATAACAACCGCTCCTGCAGCCACAACTGCACCCTCACCAATACGCACACCTTCTAATACAACGGCGTTTGCACCGATAAGAACATTATCTTCCAATATAACCGGTTGAGCTGATGGTGGCTCAATTACCCCCGCCAGAACGGCACCTGCACCAACATGACACTTTTTCCCGACAGTCGCGCGTCCGCCTAACACAGCGTTCATATCAATCATTGATTCTTCTCCGATGACCGCTCCAATGTTAATAACAGCACCCATCATAATCACGGCATTATCACCAATTTCCACGTGATCACGGATAATCGCACCTGGCTCAATTCTCGCTTTAATATTTTTCGTATTTAACAGTGGTATAGCAGAATTCCTACGGTCATCTTCAACAATATAATCTTCTATTTTTGCTTGGTTAGACTCGATAACCTCATTGATTTCGGACCATTCCCCAAATACAACACCAGAGTTTCCATTGATGAAGGTTCTAGCATTTTCACCAAAATTAATATCGTCTAAATCCCCTTTTAGATAAACCTTTACCGGGGTCGATTTTTTACTGTTTTGAATAAATGAAATTATTTCGTTTGCATCCATCATTTTCATGAATGTTCCTCCTTTATGTACATATAAAAATAATTTATCAGACAATTGTTTTGAAGACAAGAAAACACTACTGCTTTGATTCTAATAAATGCTCTTGAATGAGTTCAACAAAGACTTGTACTTGCTTAAGCTTAAAAGCTGATTCATATCCTAATAGCCAAGTATCCCTTTTTAAGGGCTCGCCATTCTCATTCATCAGGGGAATCTTAAAAATATCTTTTTCGGAATTTTTCAAGGTAATCCCCGGCAAAATGGTGTAGCCAATCCCATTAAAGGCCATTTGCTTGCAAGTTTCAATCTGGTCGACCACCACAGTCCTTTTTGGAACTGTTTGAAATTGTCGATGCCACCAATTATGGATTTCCTGGTAATAATTCGAATCACTCTTAAACTGAATAAATGGACGATCCGTTTCCAATACTTGTTCAGGTTGGGTTATTTCTGTATCTACTAAGAAGAGGTTATCTTCAAATAAATGCATCTTGATGCCTTTCCAATCAGGTGTACCACGAATAATACCGATATGAACTTGACCTTCATATATTGACTTTAATATTTCACTACTCCAACCGGTAATCAAGGATATTTTTGCTTGTGGATATCGATTCACAAACTTTTTCAGCACCTGTGGAAGCCAATTTTGGCCGACAATAGATGCTACAGCAATTTTTAACGTCCCATGAACTTTAGAATTTAGTGCATGAATTGATTCCCGGACATTGTCCTCTTTATCAAGTACCTCATTTACAAATGTTATCACGATTTCACCAGCTGGGGTAAGCGTGAGTCCTTTTTGAGAGCGAATGAACAACCTTGTTCCCCACTCTTTTTCTATTGTTTGGAGCCGTTGAGATAATGCAGGCTGTGACACAAATAAACGCTCAGCAGCCTTTCTCATATTCATTTCTTGGGCTAAGACGGAAAGAAAGTGGAATTCTGATAAAGAAGACAAGCTATTTTACCCCTTTAATAAATGTTTTATGATTATCATTTAGCTAAATTTATTCTATTCATTAGCTGTTGCTTTCTTAGGTAGGAACATAACCAAAATAAAACTAGAAGTAGCTAATAGAAAAACAACTAAATAGACCGAGTGAAGTGCGGAAGTCAAACCTTCCTGGAGAATGAGCCTAACTTTCAGGGACAAATGGTTTCTTTCATTTTCATTCAATAAAATATTGACTGAATCAATTGTCATCTTTTCAGTTGCTGGTGAGCTTTTTAAATGAGCATATAGTTGACTGTTTAATATCCCACCAAGTAATGCTGCTCCTACGGTATTCCCCAGATTTCTCATAAACATATTCGCTGCTGTGGCAATTCCACGTTGCTCCCAGCCCACTGTACTTTGGATCAAGACAATAAAAGCCGTACTTGTTAACCCCATTCCAATCCCAATAAAAAATGAACCTACAGCAGCCCAGAGTGGTCCGAGCTCAGGAGTTAACGCAATAAACATAATGCTGCCAAGAATAAGAGATACTCCACCGATAATCGAGGTGTTCCTAAAGCCGTACTTTATCATAAGTTTTCCAGAAGCTGTTGAAGCAATTGGCCACCCGATAGACATAGTTGTTAGGGTAAATCCAGCAACGATTGGAGATTGCTCCATAACCCCTTGTACAAAAGCAGGCAGAAAGCTTGATATACCAATTAACATAACTCCTGTGATTAACGAAGCCACGTTGGCGATTAAAATTGAGCGTTCCTTCCAGATTGAAAATGGCATCACCGGTTCTGCTGATCGCTTTTCCTGCCAAACAAACAAAAGAATTGCTAACATACTTACACCGAAAAAACTAATAGCGGGCATGGAGGACCACTTCCAGTTCGTCCCTCCCTGTACCAAAACAATCATTAAAGTGAAAATTGCGATGGATAATAAACCAGCACCAAAGTAGTCAATTTCCCGCTTCCTCTTCTCAATTTTTTCATGAAGAAACATCCAAAGACCAACTAAGGACAAAAGCCCTAGCGGAATATTTATCCAAAACACAAACCTCCAACTTACAAATTGAACGAGAAATCCACCTAGTACTGGACCCGAGACGGCTGAAATCCCCCATACACTTGCAAGGTAACCTTGAACCTTTGCTCTTTCCTCTGTTGAATAAATATCTCCAACAATGGTAGTGGCAATCGGCATGACTGCTCCTGCACCAAAACCTTGAATAAAGCGAAATAATATGAGCATTTTCATAGAATTGGCAAAACCACAAAGAATCGAGCCGATTAAAAAGAAAATGATACCGAATGTCAAAATCGGTTTTCTACCAAATAAATCTGATAATTTTCCGTAAATAAGTACGGTTACAGAATTCATTAGCAAATACCCCGAAAACACCCAGCTATACAATGAAAAGCCACCTAAATCAGAGACGATATCGGGCATCGCAGTAGAAACAATCGTTGCTTCAATTGCCCCCATAAACATCGCCAACATAATAGCAGCTAAGACAAGTGGACGTTTCGTTTGCTTTTGCACCGTCTTTTTTGCCCATTGCTCCTTGTAGGCATCTTCCATTGACTCACCTCCATCTCAAGTTTTTTCGCAGAAAAAACAAGCTCCAAATCAGGAGCTATTTTTTACTAATTATTTGTACAAATTTATTTAGTTGTAGAAGCACTGCTCTTCTCGTTAAAATTCCTTCAAAGACGCCATGGCCATCCTCAACACATAAAAAGGGATGATCCACTAAAAGAGATAAACTTGATTGAGGGGAAGATTCAATAGTCAATGTTGGTGTGTCTTTAATCATGATTTCTTCAACCCGTATCTGCTCTAACTTTTCAAACTCAATGCGTTCTAGACCTAGAATTGCCTCCATAATAATTGGTGTACTGATTAATCCATGTAACTTGTAGGTAGGATCTAAAACTGGAATAGCTGAATAGCCACTTTTAGTTAAGACTAATAATGCATGTTCCAGATTATTTCCGATTTGTACATGAGCAACCCGTTCAGAAGGTATCATCAAATCTTTCACTGTGTACTCTGAAAATCCCCCACCTTGAAGTCTTATCATCTCCGAAAACTCCCCATTTTTGATTTAAATCTTTCTCATTTTAACATAGTTTTCCCCTACTTGCTTTTTTAGGAGTCTGAAATTAAAAAGAAAAAGGAACCTTTTCGGCTCCTTTTTCTTTTTATTGAATCAAGTCAAAAATTTCAATAGCAATCATATCAACGTTATCAAACTGATATCGTTTCGGCTTCTCTTTTTCATTGTATACTTCTAATTCATAGGTAGCTGTTTTTGGATTGTATGTAACCTGGCATTTTCTTTCGCCATTCACCTCAAAAAAGCGTTGTGCTGGTTCCCCTCCATTAGCTTGATCTTGGAGGTTTTTTAACCGAGTTAAAATTCCTTGTAGCTGTGACACATGTACCCTCTCCTTTCTACGAAAACAAACATTTACTATTAGTTTTCTCAGATGGCAGTATTCTATCCAAAAGGATAAAATTCAGAAAATTCAATACTTTTTTCTTTACTTGCCAATATTAACAGAATAAAATAATGAGAGACAATGTACAAGTAAAAGGTTAAAAAGGAAGTGATTTTTTGTCAAAACCAGTAAAATTAGGGGAGAATTTTTACCTGATTGACGATTATGATTTAAAACAGCCTGATCGAACAGGAACGTACGTTTTAGTCGAAGAAGAATTAACCATCATCGAAACCTCCGCTAGTCCATCAATTCCCTATTTGCTTCAAGGGTTAAAAGATTTACAAATATCGCCCATAGATATCAAGTATATTATCGTTACCCATATTCATTTGGACCATGCCGGGGGCGCCGGGCTTATGCTTGAACACTGCCCAAATGCAAAAGTCATTGTTCATCCAAAAGGGGAAAGACACCTTGCCGACCCTTCAAGACTGATTGCCGGTGCGCAAGCTGTATATGGTGAGAAATTCTCTGAACTATTTGATCCGATTCTTCCCATTCCTTCAGACCGACTTATCAGCATGCATGATCAAAGCAAACTAAAAATTAGTCCAAAGTGTACACTTAGATTTTTTGATACACCTGGCCATGCAAATCATCATCTCAGTATTTATTACCCAAATGTCAATGGGATGTTTAGTGGAGATACAGTTGGAGTTTTTTATCCACAACTTTATCGTGATGGTATTGAACTATATTTACCTTCAACTTCTCCTAATCAATTTGATCCAGACAAAATGCGTAATTCCATTTCTATGTTTGAAAATATGAACTTAGACTCCATTTACTTTGGTCATTTTGGAATGTCTCGGTCTCCACAGGAAGTTTACAGACAAGTTAGGTTGTGGTTAAATATTTTCATAGACGCAGCACGGCTTGCATTCCAAGAACATACTCAATTCAATGATCGAGTTCAATTAACCGAGCAAATACTTTCCCAGAAAATATCCGAATACTTAACTTCAAATGGGATATCCTCGGATCACCCAGTATATGAAGTCCTTACTATAGACATAAATGTTTGTTCAATGGGATTAATCGATTACCTCGAACGGCAAGCAAGGAAATAATATTTTGGAGGAACCCTTTTGAGTAAAATTATTTTGTATTCCCAACCAGATTGTCCCCCTTGTGAAGTTACTAAAAAATTTCTTAAGGAATACGGCTTTTTATACACAGAAAAAAATATTAAAGTCGATAAACAGGCTCGTAATGAACTAATTAACAAATACGAATCATATTCTACCCCAACGGTTGTCATCGAAGATCACGTTATTCGTGGATTTGACCTAAAGGAACTTAAAGACTTACTTAACATTAAAGAAGACTGACTCTATTTTTAGAGGCAGTCTTTTTTATTTATCCAAATAATTACCAATATTATTTTACATAAGTCTACCGAAATTTGAAAAAATACACTTTGTAAGCAAATTAAAAATTCGAAAGAGGGAATTCACGAAATGACTGTAGGAACTCAAGTAATGACAACAATTGCTAGCCTAAAAAGCGCTCAAGCAAGCTTTGAAACATTTGCTTTAGGAACAGAGAATAAGGGGGCAAAGCAATTATATCAAGATGCAGCAAAACAAACCCAATCCATTATTGATAGCATTGAGCCACGCCTTCAGGAAATCCAAGACGAAGAACCGCAATATAAACAATAGATTTCTGATCGAGGCTGACTCGAAAAATTAAGGAATGAGTCAGCCTTTTTCATTATTTTACAACTTAAATTGAGGTGACTACCATGCCAGAATGGGTACTAATTATTGGTCGTTCATTTGTATTTATTGCTCTCTTAATTATTATCACAAGAATATTAGGAAAAAAACAGATCTCCGAAATCACATTTTTTGAATATGTTTCTGGAATTACGATTGGGAGCATAGCCGGCGAAGTTATCATGGGGCTTGACCGTAGTATATATCACGGCATAATTGCCATATTTATTTTTGGCTTAATAACCTATACAGTTGATTTTATTACTATTAAAAGCAAAAGGTTTAGGGATATCGTTGATGGAAAGGGAAGCGTATTTATTAAGGACGGCAAAATATTGGAAGATAATCTAAAAAAAGAGAAATATTCACTTGATGATTTAGGTTCCTTACTGCGAGGAAAAAATGTTTTTAACGCTTCAGAAGTTGAATTCGCGGTCCTTGAAGCAAATGGGGATCTCAGTGTTCTCCTTAAAAAGGAGAATAGACCTCTTTCAGCAAAGGATCTTAATATTAAAGTTGCTAGTGAAAAAGAACCCCAAACTGTTATCATGGATGGAAAAATTATTGATAATGCCCTTTCAGCTAGTGGTAAAAATCGGGGCTGGTTAACAATTGAGTTAGACAAGCTCGGCGTAACACTCGATAATGTATTTTTTGCCCAAGTTGATTCTTATGGAGACTTAACCATAGATGTCTACGATGATCAATTAAAAGTCCCTTCTCCTCAACAACGTCCACTTTTATTGGCGATGATTAAAAAATGTCAAGCAGACATGGAATCATTTGCATTAGCGACAAACTCAGAAACAGGCAAACAAATGTATGTAAAAAACGCTCAGTTACTTCAAAAATTAATTACTACCCTGCAACCCTACTTAAAATGATGATGTGAAACTACCGTCAATGGGGGCACCAAAATTCTCCCACTGATGGTTCATATCATTTTCGTTCTTCAAAGGAATACTCAATCTTTGCGAAAAAATGTCGAGTGAACTTTTTTTGATTATACGATTAAAGAGAAAATGTGGAAGGATGTGACCTTTTTTTTCTGAACTGAGGGTTTCTTTCTGTGTTTGTTTTCCAAGATTGATCACCTGTTCAGGAATTTTGTCATAGATGGTTCCAGACACCTTCCATCGCCCATTAAATTGTTCAAGAAGAATCCCTTCATAATGACTATCATAGCTTACCGGTCCCTCTTCATTACTAGGGAAAAATTCATAAACATACATTTTGTGCTGATAAGGAACAATTTTTGTTTTCTCAGTAAGTTTAAAAAATGGGATGTAATAAAGTGCAAAATCTGATCCTAGTGTTATATATTTTCCATCAGTACCAACCAAATTCTCATTTAAAAACATTTTCATGTATTCTTGCGAGAAATAAGGAGTCAATATTTTTTCTATTTCTAGATAATTTCGCTCTTTTTCACTTAATTTAACTTGGGCTTTAAAGGCTTCTTGTAAAAAATCAAGAGCTTGTGCACGATCATTGAAATTTCCACTGGCATAAGCATGTACTGGGAGCAATAAAAGAACAGTAGCTAAAAAAACAGCCTTTCGAATATATTTACTCATTTCCTGCCTCCTCCAATTTTACTATGTATAAATATTTTACCTTGATTATTCCTTTTTCTCGAAACAATCGTTCGTTAATTTTCATCATTTTTTGACATTATTTTTTGAAAATAGCGCAAAATCCGGCGATTTTTGAAATAGGCTCCGTTAAACTAAAGTGTTGATTTCCGTTCCAGGCACTCGCGCACCTTAGGGGCGGGCGGTGAGCCTCCTCGGCGCTTATGCGCCTGTGGGGTCTCACCTGTCCCGCTGCTCCCGCAGGAGTCTTCGTGCCTTCCACTCCAATCAACATTGTGAAGAAATCAACATTGAGCTTTAACATAGCCTTGAAATAAAAAAAGGCCCCATTAAACGAGGCCAATTACCAATTACTTGTTTGGGCAAAAAAGATGACAATAAGAATAATCAGGACAAAAAATATCGCGTAAGTCAAGAAAATAGGATTTCTGAAATAGGCATGATTTTGGACTTGATGTGGAATTTTGGTATCAAGCTCACTTTTTAACACCTTTTGTCCCTTCGCTAAAATCAGTGTATAGATGAATGACAAGGCTAATATGGCCATTGCCAACCCTAATAGGATCGTTGTATAAGAACTCATGCACGCTTTCACCTCTTTAAAATTAAAATTCCGCGTAGCACCGTTTTTTATACATGATCTATTTTAGATGAGTCCTTCATGCTGATACAAAAAGCTATATGATAAGTCAATAAATACATAATCATTAGCGTTGACTGGATAAGAAAAGGTGCGGATTGTTTCACCAGTTTCTATATCACTATATAAATCGGACAGAATCCCTTTTCTTTCATATCTCATTTTAATAATATTCTCCAAAAAATAAGGTCGCCAGCTCCAATTTTTATTGAGGTATTCATTTTGTACTTTCCATTCCTCATTTTCAAAAAAGAAATTGGGAGTTTTTTGAAATCCATCTTCATCACATATATAAATTCGAAAAGCAATGTGATCCATCATCTTGACTAAAGTCTTTAAAAGTTCTTCATAATCGAGAACTTTCCGATTTTTATTGATAAACTCCTGCATCCTCACCTGAAAGTTTTCAGTAATAGCATAGAGGGATTCTAATTTTCTCTTTTCATTCGCAATAAAGGTGTGGCACTCATCTTTTAGTCGGTCTTTCAGCATATCTCTTTCAACAAAATGATCACATGGTCTACATAAATAAAAGCCTTGATAATAACGACCACCGTTCTTCCAGGCAAACTGAAGCTGAAATACCATTTCAACGTTTTCAAATAAAAGGGTTGCCCCTATTTTACGAGCCAAGAGAGATAACGAATATAAAACATCCTGAAATGCAGGACCTGTCCCGGTTGATCTTAATGCTTGTAAATCCACTTTTATGATATCAGGTGCTAGTTCACCGATTCGATCTAAATGGCTACTATCGTTCGCTACCTTATCTATTGCCAATTTCATTCCATATGTCCGATAATAGTTTAACAAATGATCTAAATGATCAAATGGACCTTTATAATTACGCTCGGAAATCTCTAAGACGATCCGATTCATTGAAATTCCTTTTTCCTGGTATTGCATTAGCAGCTGTAAAAATTGTTCCCCATGATCATGCATGAGGATATTTGCATCGCGATTGATAAATAACAAGACGTCCTTTTCCAGATCAACTGCCATTTCTAAAGCCTTTGTCAAAACCGTATTATCCACTTCAAGTCGATATTCGTCAGGTATTTGATCATCAAGAAAAAAAGGACCTAAAGACTCTATCTCTGTCTTTCCTCTATATCTCCCCAAAATTTCGTAGCCAATTACACGATGCTCGTCTGCACTGAATATCGGTTGAAAAAAAGGGATAACATTATCTAAATCAGTTATGATATCCAATGCGTCCATTCACTTAAACCTCCAAAAAAAACCTTTTATTATAAAACTTCGTTGGCAACATAATACCATCATAAAAGCAGATTGAAAATCAAAATATAATATAGAGCCGGAAATCGAAAGGAAGATATCAAAATGCGAAAAACATGTTTTGTGGTCATCCTTTTACCGTTGCTCGGGTACAGTCATGCAAATTTCGCCGAATCATCTCATGACAACGGAATAGCTACCAAATTTAAACCAATAGCTCAAAGTCCAATTATCCCGTCAACTCAGGTCAATAATTCATCCTCAAATCAAGCAAAAAAATTCCTTTTGGATGTCCCATTAATTAAGCAAAATCCTGAATTAAAATATGGCTGTGAGGTCACCAGTCTGACGATGATGCTTCAATTTGCTGGTGTTAATACAAATAAAATGGAGCTATTTTCTAAAATCAAGAAAGATCCTGATGCTATTCAAAGATCAAGGTCAGGTGACATCATAAGATGGGGGAATCCTAACGATGGCTTTGTGGGGGATATGACTGGAAAAACTGCTGGTTATGCCGTATTTGACCAACCCATGGAAGACTTGGTCAATGACTACTTACCCGACAGGGCTGTGAATTTAACCAATCAGAGCTTTGATGAGGTTTTAAAGCATGTTGCACATGGGTATCCCGTTGTTGTTTGGACCACTGGTGATTTCCGTCTGCCAGATCGCCCAGAGTCTTGGTTACACGGCAATCAAATCATTCACACGCCGCTTGATTTGCATGCAGTCGTATTAGTAGGCTTTGATGAAAAATTCGTGTATATAAATGACCCCTTGGCAGGAAAAAAACAGCATGCAGTTGATAAGCAACAATTCCATACATCATGGCTAGCCCTTAAATCCAGGGCGATAAGTTACCATTAATCTTTATTTCACCTCACTTTTTTAGTGAGGTTTTTTATTTATAGAAAAGCTACCTTTCAACAGTCCGATGTTTGTTTTTCATACATATTGTTTACAGTTGACAAGTATATATTAATTGACGGCAATCATGTAAATAACCTCTATCTCGATTCATTTTATTCCTGAAATAAATATGAATATCGAATCCGAATGGGAGTATTATTATGCTTAAAAAGGTTTCTAGAAGATTTTTCTTAAAGAGGTTTCTACAGTTTGGAATGATTACATTGGGGTCAGGTACTGGCATCTATTATTATGCTCGAGATATAGAAACACGGATGCTGAAAATAACAGAGCATATGATTGAACACCCTCATATTCCTGTTGGGTTTGATGGCTGTAAAATAGTTCAATTTAGCGATACCCATCTTGGATTCCAATATAATCTTAATCAGCTTGAAAAATTAATCTCAAAAATAGACGCTATCGCACCAGATATCATTTTCTTTACTGGAGATTTGATGGATGCACCTAATCAGTATGAACATCAATCAAAGATCACACCTCTTTTGAGCAGTTTAAAAGCCCCCTTAGGAAAATTTTGTGTATATGGAAATCATGATCATGGTGGTTATGGCTCCGATATTTTCCAATCAATAATGAGTCAATCCGGTTTTACAATACTCCAAAATGATTATAGAGCAGTCAAGCTATTAGATGGAAGTTTGATCTATATTATTGGCTTAGATGATGCCATGCTTGGCAAACCAAATCTTGAACAAGCTCTAGCAGATATTCCAGATTATTCTTATAAAATATTATTAAGCCATGCACCAGATTTAGCTGATCAAGCTCTTTCTTATGGGATTGAATTACAATTAAGTGGACATAGCCATGGAGGTCAAATCAAAATCCCATTTTTTGGTGCATTGGTCACGCCACCTTTTGCTGAGAAATACACTGAAGGCTTTTACGAAATTAAAAATCAATCTCAAAAATTAACCCTATATGTAAATAGGGGGATAGGGACAACCAGGCTTCCTTTTCGCTTTTTATCACATCCTGAATTAACTATATTTCAGTTAGCGGCCAAAGGTTAATTGACTCTTTCTTAAGAACTCAACCTCCTCTGACAGGCTCATTCATAGATGGTTGCCATACAATAACATGAAAAGCCAAGTTTCGCTGAGGAGGAAAACTAAGTGAATTATGATTATGCCTACTATCCACGTGGTGCAGTACAGCACTATCAAGATGAACGTTTTTTCGGTTTCGGATTACTTCCGTTCGTCGCAGGTTCTGTTTTAGGATTAGCTGCTAGTCCTTTTTTATTTAATCGTCCCTATTATCCACCGCCATATCCACCTTATCCGGCCTATCCACCATTTCCAAGTCCCTATGGATATGGTGGATACCCCGGTCCAATACGACCATATTAAAAGGATTTAAGATAGAGGTTCCGATTTATTTTTCTGTTTATTTCCAACCATTTACCCAAAAGGAAGCATTAGCTGCTTCCTTTTTTATAGGTCAAATGAAATGGCATTCCCTTTGACCTATAAAAAGGTTATAATAAGATATACTCTTTGAAAGGAGATTATTACATTGACCCTGGGAAGTATTAACCCTCAAAAACTGATACCGACAGTTGAAAACCTCTCGCAAGCGATCTTCATTGTTAATCGGCATGCAAAAACAGCCCCAAACCCAAAGTATTTGTATAAGTTAAAACATGAAGCTTTAAAGAAGATGCTCCGTGAAGGAAAGGCAAAAAAAGTTGGCCTTCATTTTTCAGCAAACCCAAGGCTTAGTCAACAGCAATCTGATGTGTTAGTTGTAAGTGGAAATTATTCTTTTCATATTCCCCCATCAAAAGAAGATTTCACCCATCTCCCCCACTTAGGAAAGTTAGATGACCAAGTTAAGAATCCGAAAACAAGACTTCCATTAACCGTTGCCAAACAATTATTACAATCATACACCGGTATACGTGAGAATGAAGGTCCGGAAAAAAATAAGCCTCGGCAAAATCAAAAACCTCAATTTAAAAGACTAGGCGAAAGTTATTTTTAAAATCTTATCATCTTTCTTTCAGGCATAATCGTTTTGGACAAGCTTTTACATTAAAGGGATTTCCAAAAAAACGGGTGAAACAATGGACCTATGTCCTGTTCGCCCGTTTTTTTATCTTAATGTAATTGGTCGTTTTCACTATTTAGCAACATCTTGATACTATTTCTGTGATTTTTTTAACAATTATCGATAGTTTTGTGAACGTTGCCACTACCACCTAGACCTTTCTAACAAACAGGAATACAATACAAGCATAAAGAGGAAATCGGAACAATTTTCCAAGTGAGTTGATAATGTCATGTTCACATATCGTTTATGTTCAATACATTAACAAGGAGAGATATTTGATGAAAGGAACAGCCATCCTATTTCAACCGAATCAAAAAGTCACAATTATTGAAAACGTTGATCACATAGTTTATGAAACTCTTAAGGAACAATGCGGGTGCGAACACTGCAATTGCCAAGTGGAAAACAAAATGGTGGATTTTGGAGCAATTTCTCCAGTGTTTTGGCATGCAGAAGAAGTTGACTGGGCATACGGTTACTAAGAAAACGGAATGGAAGTGGCTCCTCAGAGGCTGAAGCTACACAATAAATAAGAAACCATTGAACCTCTTGGATTTCTCCAAGAGGTTTTTATTTTAAATTTATTTTTCTCTTTTTACGTTCGTTCACTTTTCCAATGGTAAACCAACCTTTAGAACGGAAATAATAAAACATAAGAAGGGCTACTAAACCCATTAGACCTAAAATAATAAAATAACCATACTTCCATTGGAGCTCAGGCATATGTACAAAATTCATCCCATAAACCCCTACTATAAACGTGAGAGGCATAAAAATCGTCGTAATAACGGTTAACGTCATCATGATACTGTTCATTGTATTAGAATTCACCGACAAATAGCTATCGCGAATATCTGAAGAAAAATCACGATATGATTCTAACATTTCGACTAGTCTTAATAAATGGTCTTGAACATCATAAAAATATAGTTTTTGTTCCTTCAAATGATTTAATCGTTCTGAATGGATTATTCTATAGAGTAAATCGCTCATCGGCAGGATCGTTCTTCTGAGCTTAGATAAGTCAGAACGAATATCGAATAATTTTTTGATTAGCACTTGGACACTCTCTTGATTAGAATTATCTTCAATCGAATTTAGCAGCTCCTCTATCTGATAAACGGGTGCAAAATAATCATCAACAAGCCGATCTATAATTGCATGCATAATAAAAAATGGTCCCTGCATGAGACTTTTATCTTTTTTCATACGATCCCATAAATTATTCAAGTCACGAACAGGTCTTTCTTGGTAGGTCACAATAAATTGGTCCCCAACAAACAAATCTACCTCGTACGGTTTAAGGGATTCTTGATTGATAGCATGGGCTACTATAAAAATGTAGTTTTCGTAAAAATCAAGCTTCGGGCGTTGGGTGAATTCATCTAAGCAATCTTCTATTGCCAAAGGATGAAATTTAAAAAAACTTTTCAATAAACTGGCCTCTTGATCTGTTGGATTAACAAAATCTACCCAAAACCATTTTATGTCTGTTTGCTTAATTTCTGTTATGGGAATATCGTAAATTATGTTATCATCTTTTATTGCACATGTTCGAATCACGGTGACACCCCCATCCCTTTTCAAATATATCCCATTCTTCCACTTTTGTGCTACTTTTATTATATTGTATTTAATAGACATCGATTTCTGGGAACATGGTAAAATAGTGAATAACCTTATCGGAAGGATGAAAAATTTTGGATCAATTAATCAACAGAAACGTAAAAGAAATTGAAATATCAGGAATCAGAAAATTTTTTAATATGGTTGCTGATACGAAAGATATGATCTCGCTAACCATTGGACAACCAGATTTCCCTACGCCAAATCATGTTAAAGAGGCAGCAAAAAAAGCAATTGATGAGAATTTTACATCTTATACTCATAATGCCGGTACCATTCAACTACGTCAGGCAGCTGCAAATTTTTATCAAGAAAAATATGGTATTTCATATAGCCCAGAAACAGAAGTAATAATCACTACCGGCGCAAGCGAAGCAATCGATGTCGCCTTCCGAACCATTTTAGATAAGGGAACTGAAGTCATTTTACCAGGACCTGTCTATCCAGGTTATGAACCGATTATCCGCTTATGTGAGGCTACTCCTGTATTCGCTGATATTCGGAAAAATCAATTTAGATTTACAGCTAAATTAATCGAACCATACATTACTGAAAAAACTCGGTGCATTGTCCTCCCCTACCCCTCAAATCCAACTGGGGTCAGTTTAACTGAAGAGGAGTTAAGAGAAATTTCCGAGTTAATCAAAGACCGAAATATATTTATTTTAGCAGACGAAATTTATAGTGAATTATCATTTGAAAGACCCCATACTTCGATTGCCAAATACGCGAAGGAAAAAACAATTGTCATAAATGGACTATCTAAATCTCATTCAATGACTGGTTGGAGAATTGGCATGCTATTTGCCCCTGAGGGGATAGCTAAACATATTATTAAGGTTCACCAGTACAACGTTACCTGTGCAAGCTCTATTTCGCAAATGGCAGCTCTTGAAGCGCTAACAGTAGGTATTAATGATGCCCTCCCAATGAAAATAGAATATCAAAAACGAAGAGATTATGTACATAACCGGCTTCAAAACATGAACCTTGAAGTCATCAAACCAGATGGTGGATTTTATTTCTTTGTAAAAAATCCTCCTACTAAGCTGAATTCTTTTGATTTTGCTCTATCATTGGTTCATGAATCAAAGGTTGCAGTTGTTCCAGGTAGTGCTTTTTCACAGCTTGGTGAAGGATATTTCCGTATTTCTTATGCATATTCACAAGAAACGCTTGAAGAAGGATTAAACAGGTTAGAATCGTATGTTAGGGAACATCTATCTTAAAATAATTGGAAAGGGTCAGACCCTCTGACAGCCTAATATAGAATTATCTATATTAGGTTGATACTAAAGGAAGTCCGACCCTTTTGTTTTTCTTATTTATCCCTTATATTCGCCATTATTTTTTGAGGCTTTTTCTTTTTTTGCTTTATCTTTATGAATTTTGTTGGTTGCCGCACTTCCCATTTCATGTGCAAACTCTTCATTTAAAACTGCTGAATCAAACCCTTTTTTGTTTTTCTGCTGCGGATCATTCTTTTTATTTCTTTTTGCCATGAACAATATCCCCTTTCTAATCTTTCACTCTTATTTTCGATTTCTAGGGAATAATCATTCATGGTAAACCTTTCCGTAAAAAAAACTTTAATTGCTCCAATATTTATAAAGTGCTTGAGTCCCGCTATTTTCTTCTCCTTGATCAACCAATTTTCCATATAATGACCTAGCTAACGCTAAACCAGGAACCTCTAATCCCATTTGTTCAGCTTCTTGCAAAGCAATATTCATATCCTTAATAAAATGTTTAATATAGAACCCTGGTGCAAAATCACCAGCGATCATCCGTGGTCCTAAATTGGATAAAGACCAACTCCCGGCAGCCCCAGATGAAATGCTTTTTAATACTAACTCTGGATCAAGCCCAGCTTCTCTAGCATAAACTAACGCTTCACATACACCAATCATATTGGAAGCAATAGTAATTTGATTACACATTTTTGTATGTTGCCCTGAACCGGCTTTGCCTTGATAGACGATATTTGTTCCTAATAATTGTAGAAGAGGCTCAACTTTTTGAAAATCTTCATCATTTCCGCCCACCATAATCGAAAGGCGGGCTTCTTTGGCCCCAATATCTCCACCGGAAACTGGTGCATCCAAAGCATGAATTCCCTTTTTACTTGCCTCATGCTGAATTTTAACAGCTAATGAGGGAGTTGAAGTAGTCATATCAAGTAAATATGTATTTTCTTTTCCGTTAGTGATTAACCCGTCTTCTCCTAAATATACCTCTTCCACATCAGATGGATAGCCCACCATTGTGAAAATTACATTGGCTTTTTCTGCTACTTCTTTTGGTGTATTTGCCCAATTTGCACCCTTTTGAAGCAACATTTCTGCCTTTTCTTTTGATCTTGTATAAATAATTAATGAATACCCTGCAGATAATAAATGACCTGCCATACTATTCCCCATAACTCCTGTTCCGATAAAACCAATTACTGTGTTTGTCGGTTGAAACATCATCTAAAACTCCTCTCTTTTTTCCATCTCCTTTCATTTTAACAGTATTTTATCTTTAAGAGAATTTTACAATTCTTTTTGTTAATAGTTTAAAGCTGTGTTGAAAAGTTTGTTAAAAAGGCTTTCCCTAAAACCTGTTGGTCATTAAAAACCTCAATGGAAATTGCTCGATCATCCACTATCATTCTCTCAATTTCAAACGGGTGAAGATCCAGTTTAAGTGTGATTGGGGTAATGTAAATTGCTTGTTGATCTGATTCATTTGCCTCTAAATATTCTCCTGAATAAACGATATCTTCGCCATAAATAATCTCATTTGTACCTAATGCGGTCGCCAATTGATGATTGTGAATACTTACTTTAACTTTATAAGGTTGATCAGAATGTAAGAGGCGATTATTGATTTTTAAACGAAATTCTAGCTCATTATTTTTTGTCAGCACCGCTTCTGCATACTTGTTAGCAATAATTTGATTTGAAAAAGAAGTGCACCCTGTAATTTGTGAAAGCAGCAAGAATAGCAGTAGACATGAAATAACTTTGTTTTTCATCCAAAATCACCCTTTTATGTCTACCATTTCCGTATTTTTTACAGTATAAACACTTCTTCAAAAAAAAAAGCCAACTACTTCTAGTCGGCTTCTAAACATTTCACTTATTTAGCTGTAGCTTTTTCAATTGCTGCAATGGATTGTGAGGTTGTACTCATTTGTAGAACTTCAACTGCTAAATTTTCCATATCTGACTTGTTAAGGCGACTTATAAGTGAACGTGCTTTTAAGATCGACGTTGCACTCATTGAAAACTCATCTAATCCTAAACCAAGTAGGACTGGAATCGCCATTTCGTCTCCAGCCATTTCACCACACATACCTGTCCACTTACCTTCTTTATGTGAAGCATCAATAACCATTTTCACAAGGCGAAGAATGGATGGGCTATATGGCTGATACAAGTAGGAAACGCGTTCATTCATACGGTCCGCTGCCATAGTGTACTGAATTAAATCATTTGTTCCAATACTAAAGAAATCAACTTCTTTAGCAAATTGGTCGGCAAGAATAGCTGTTGACGGAATTTCCACCATGATTCCCACTTCAATTGTGTTAGAAACAGTGATACCCTCATTCACTAATTTTTGCTTTTCCTCTTCCAGAACTGCTTTTGCTTGACGGAATTCATCAAGTGTCGCAATCATTGGGAACATAATTTTTAAATTTCCGGCAGTACTTGCTCTTAATAATGCTCTTAATTGAGTACGGAACATCCCTTGTTCCTCTAGGCATAAACGAATGGCCCGGAAACCAAGAAATGGGTTCATTTCTTTTGGTAAACTTAAGTATGGGAGTTCTTTATCTCCACCGATATCAAGTGTACGTACAACGACAGGTTTTCCTTCCATACCCTCTAAAACAGCCTTATAAGCAGTATATTGCTCTTCTTCTGTAGGAAGTTGATCTCTGCCCATGTAAAGGAATTCTGTTCGATAAAGGCCAACACCTTCACCACCGTTATTTTTAACACCAACTAGATCATTTGGTGTACCAATATTTGCGGCTAATTCAACATGGTGTCCATCTGCAGTCATGGTCTTTTCATTAACAAGCTTTGCCCACTCTGCTTTTTGCACTTCATAATCTGCGTGTTTTTTCTCGAATTGCTTCACCACGTCATCGGATGGGTTAATATGAACTTCTCCACTTAGACCATCAACTATGACTAGATCCCCGTTGTTAATTTCCTCAGTTGCCGTTTTTGCTCCAACAACAGCTGGAATTTCCATTGAACGTGCCATGATGGCTGAATGAGATGTTCGACCACCAATATTCGTTGTAAACCCTTTTACAAATTTACGATTTAACTGAGCCGTATCTGAAGGTGTTAAATCTTCAGCAACAATAATAACTTCTTCCGAAATCATACTTGGGTTAACAAGGTCCACTTTTAAAAGATGTGCAAGTACCCGCTTGGTTACATCGCGAATATCAGCTGCACGTTCTTTCATATACTCATTATCCATTTGCTCAAATAATGTGATGAACATGTCTGCAGTATCTTTTAAAGCCGATTCAGCATTAATCTTTTCAGTCTTAATATTTTCTTCAATCGGATTCAAAAGTTCTGGGTCACTTAACACAAGAAGATGTGCTTCAAAAATAGCTGCTTTATCAGCACCTAATTCATGATGAGCACGGTCACGAATTTGCTCAAGCTCTTGTTTGGCTTTTGCTATTGCAGCTCGAAAACGTTCAATTTCCATATTAGAATCTTCAACAGTTTTCTTACTGAAAGAAAGGTCTGGCTCAACCAAACGATATGCTTTTGCGATTGCAATCCCACTTGACGCCGCAATTCCGATTAATGAACTCATTATTCAGCTAGACCTTCTTTTTTTAATGTATCTTCTAAGCTTTGTACCGCTTCTTTCTCATCATTGCCCTCTGCAATGATTTTAATTTCTGCACCTTGACCGATTCCTAAAGACATTACACCCATAATGGATTTTAAGTTTACCTTTTTGCCTTTATATTCAAGCTGAATATCTGAATTGAATTTACCCGCAGCTTGTACTAAAAGTGTTGCTGGGCGAGCATGAATACCTGTATCTGCAGTTACCTTATATTGTTTTTCAACCATTGTATAATCCTACTCCTTTTCTAATTGCATTTTGTGAAGATGAAAAATGCGTCCAATTTTAAACTTAAAATAATTCGAGGATTTACCTAAAAAGCCATAAATATCTTTAAAACAAATAAATAGTACTTTGAGACACCAATAACTTTACTTATTTTTTCCTCAAACTTGTTATTCATGTATAACTTTTATAAAAACAAATGAATGATTTTAAGTTGTCTGACATTCCACATCTCTAATTGAAAGAATAGCATTTCTACGCATGTTTCGACAATAAAAATGTGCATATTTTCACGTATATAAAATATTCAATTTATTAAACGCTTTCATTTGTACATTATTTCACAAACTATACAAAAAATCGGAATCGCATGTTCGGCTACAATTTCTAAATAGAAATTTCCTTAATAATAATAAAGTAGTGTTACGATTAAATAACACTACAAAATAGTCAAATTCCCCATAATTGGTAATGTAGATTAAGCAATTCATCTAGTTCTTTACTCGTTTTTAAAGTCTGATGGCTTAAAAATCCTGTTCTAGACGCTACTAACACCATTTCACTCCGCTTATTTTCAATTAAATATAAAAGCTCCTCTTGAGTATCGAACAAATTCATGCTTGTCACCTCTTAGGCTTTTAGAATTATTGTACAACTTGTTTCGGAGGAAATATAGGTATTTTGTCACATAAATCAAAATATTTTGTTAAAATTCAAAAATTTTGCATATTATTTATTTAGACACGGTTTCTAACTTCTGGGATCATCCGTATACTGATACATTACATCTCCCCCCCTAAGAGCTATACCCCGAATGTGCTTAAAATCATCACGATTAACCAATACTTTGCGAACTGGTAAAAAGTCTTCTTTTTTAACAAAAAACTCATTGAGTTCCTTGCTTTTTAATTTGTTAAATATTTCATTAATGGTCTGTTCATTCAATTCAATCACCATACCTATTTTTTTAAAAATTATCATTTTTATTCTAAAAACTATTCAATTCTTATATCCGATAATTGTACCTAAATTTAAGGTCCTCTGTCTATTCTACTTTTAGTTTGGGTTGTAATGAAAAAGCCAGTATTCATGCGAATCATGTAGAAATTCAGAGAAAGGTAAAGGAATATTGTCGAATTAAAAAAAACAACTAAAAATAACGGATAAAATCGCTGAAAATGATTTACGAATCTGGTAAAGTAGTGCAAACTGTTACTTATAAAAATATTAATGACAAGGGAGAGAGGGTATTTGAAAAGAGCACAAGTTGGAAACGTTATCGAGTTTAGAGAAGGCTTACAAGGAATCGTTGAAAAAGTGAATGAAAACTCAGTAATTGTTGATTTAACTTATATGGACAATTATCTAGACCTTGAACTTGATCAGAGAACTGTCGTCAATCATAAAAACTATAAAATCATTAAAGAGTCCGCCATATAAAAAGCAGTTACATTGCTTTTTATATGGTGTTTTTTTTGTAGTAAATTCTAAGCTTATTAAACGTTCAGCAAACAATCCGCAAATTTTTGTCTTTACTCTTTACACATACATATTTTATTATTAGTTTGTTAAAATAGAAAATAAGGTCTCAGGAAGGGGTTTCTTAAGATGAGAAAATGCGCTTTCGATTTTCGATTCATAAGTGGGTTTCTTTTGGCGCATTTACTTATGTTTTTTACTTTTCACAACAAAGTGGTTTTCTGGTATTTTTTCACTGCCACTATGTTGTTACTAATTTGTTTTGTTGTTGCTAAAGATAAATTAGATGATAAATTATCCGTATTTAAATACCTCTTCACTGGTATAGTTTCTGGAGCCCTTCTCTTTGGTCTATTCTGGATAGGAAACCAGTTCATTGAACTAATACATATTCCAGTTTCAAATCAAATCTCTGCCCTTTATAAACGGTTTGGCCCACATATGTTTTGGCAATACCTGGCATTGATTTTAATCGTAGTGCCAGGAGAAGAAATATTTTGGCGAGGATTTGTGCAGAAACGCCTAGTTAACTATCTCAGTACCGGAGGAAGCATTATAGTTTCCGCCATTATGTATTCATCAGTCCATCTTTATTCTGGGCAATTTATGCTGCCGTTTGCAGCACTCACTGCAGGATTACTCTGGGGCTGGCTTTATGCCTGGAGGAGAAGTATTCCACTAGTCATTGTCTCACATTTAGTATTTGATTTATTTCTGTTCGTTCTTCTTCCATTTCGTTAAGCAGCCAATCCTTTCGGATTAAAGGCTGCTTTTTCCATTTTTATGAAGAGATTTTTATTATGGTTTTTTTGAATCTAGTGGTTTCATCCATAATAAGGCAATGAAAGCTAAACTAAAATAACCAAAAGCAGGATATAAATATGAAAGAAGTGTCCCATAATCAACAAGACTAATAAAATAAGTACTTAAAAAAATGAAAAATATAATCGCAATGCTGGAGAGACCGATATATTTTCGAAGCTGACGTTCAAGTCCAAACACATTCCCTATCACCGAAGTAAATATCTCTCCATAAATAATGAAAACATATATCCAATAAAGGCTTGATGCTATGTTCTTTACAATAACAGCCATGGGAACCTCATATGTTTCTACATTGGGGAGCATTATTAATACCACATGGCTGCATAAAAGGATTAAGGTCAGTGCAATACCTCCGAGAATTCCGCCCCACTTAATTGTCTGTTCATCTTTAATTTCGTTGGCAACAGGTACCAGGACTGCTTGCGCAAGCAATAAATTAAATGCAGCATAAGAAAACGGGGTCACAACTGCTTTCCAGCCATCCGTCAAAAAGGGGATGGTCAGTAGTTGTTCAGTAAAATGGGGGAAGCCCACTGAAATGAACATTAAGATAAAGCAAAATGAAATCATCATCGGTACAACAAATGTATTTACAATAAACAAGCCTTTCATGCCTATAACCAGAACGAGGACTGAAAGACCAATCGTTATGAGAATTCCTAATGTTTTAGGCAAATTCAATTGCTCACTAAATACGGCTCCAGCACCGGAAAGCATAACAGCACAAACGCCAAGAAGCATTAATAAAGTCAGGATATTGATGATCCTTCCAACAAGCTTCCCAAATAAGAATTCATTAAACTCTTGATACGAAGTAGCTCCAACCCGTGCTGCTAATATCATTAATTTTGAACCTAAAATAATGAGTAAAGAACCACTAACAATTATCCCTATAAATCCAATTAATCCAAATCGAGAAAAAAACTCTACTATTTCTTTCCCTGTGGCGAAGCCAGCTCCCACGACTGTTCCTACATAAACTGCTGCTATTTGAAAGGATGCACTCCAATTTGGTTTCAAGTTTAGTTCCCCCTTCTTATCTATGTATATGAAGGGAAGGACAATCACAGACGAGCTTTTTAAAACAACCTTCCAAGGAAAGCAAAAAAAAATTAAATGAGACTGACTTAAAGGCCAGTCTCATTTAATTTTTTTTGGTTATAGGGTAGTGTCGTCAACTGTATCTAGCCATTTTTCAATTTCATCGATTACGGATTTTAGGCAACCATCTTCAAAAGGAGAGATCAAATGTGCCTCTGCAACAAGCTTAGTAAAGGGCTCACTTCCTCCAAGTTTACATAGCTTTACATAGTCCTCCCAAGCAGCTTTCCAATCCTCTTTCGACCGCTTCCAAAATTGAAACGCACAAATTTGTGCTAAAGTATAATCAATGTAATAAAAAGGTGAATTATAAATATGAGCCTGGCGCTGCCAAAAACCACCGTTTTCTAAATAGGTGAAACCGTCATAATCTTTATGTGGCAAGTATTTTTTTTCAATCTGTCTCCAAGTGGACTTTCGCTCATCTGGTGTTGCCTCAGGATTCTCATAAACCCAATGTTGAAATTCATCAACAGAAACGCCATAAGGCAAGAAAAGTAATGCGTCACTTAAATGGGCAAATTGATATTTATCCGTATCTTCCTTGAAAAAGTGTTCCATCCAAGGCCAGGTGAAAAATTCCATACTCATTGAATGAATTTCGCATGCCTCGTAGGTCGGCCAGTAATACTCTGGAATATCATAATGTCTGCTTGAAAAAACTTGAAAAGCGTGTCCTGCTTCATGAGTTAAAACATCAATATCTCCTGATGTACCGTTAAAATTTGAAAAAATGAACGGTGCTTTATAATTTTCGATAAATGTACAATAGCCGCCACCAGCTTTCCCTTTCTTGGCCACTAAATCCATTAATCCGTTCTCTGTCATAAAGGAGAAAAATTCTCCCGTTTCTGTAGAGAGCTCCTCGTACATTTTTTGACCATTCTCGATAATCCATTGCGGACTTCCCTTTGGAGTTGCATTACCTGATTGAAAGATAATCGATTCATCGTAATATTTTAACTTTTCTACCCCAATCCGATTTCGTTGTCTTTCCTTTAATTTCGTGGCCAATGGAACAATAAATTCCTCTACTTGTCTACGAAATTTAGAAACCATTTCGGCATTATAGTCGGTTCGACTCATTCGATCATAGGCAAGTTCAACAAAACTTGAATACCCTAGGATCCTGGCAATTTCTGTTCGTACCTTAACCAAATCATCGTAAATTTGATCAAGTTTTTGTTCATTTTTAGCCAAAAAGCCAAACCGTGCTTCATTAGCTTTGATTCTCATTTTTCTATCTGGGGACTCTCCAAATGGTTCTAGCTGAACAAGGGTTAGCTCTTTTCCTTCAAACAAAATTTTTGCGGAGGCAATCAGCTTCGTGTATTCACTCGAAAGCTTATTTTCTTTTTGCAAAAGCGGTACGATTTCTGGAGTAAAAGTCTTCAATTGTGTCTCGGCAAGCGCAAAAAGTTGTGTACCCCACTTACTTTCCAAATCTTTGCGGTACTTAGAGTTCACTAATGCTTGATAGTATTTCGTGACCAAACCTTCCACCTCCGGCTCAATCTCATCTATGTAATCTTGTTCAGATTTATAAAATTCATTATTGGTATCAATAGAATGGCGGATATAACAAAGATTTACCATTGTACCAAAGTTATTACGTACCACATTTATTTTTTCAATCGCTTTAATTTGTTCCGCAACACTACTTGCTTGATTAAATTGTTCAAGTCCTATTTGAAACTCAGACTCGATTTCACTGATATTTGGTCGAGTATAAAGATAATCTTCAAATTTCAAAGCTGTTAACCCCCTTACAAGATTTGTCTTGCTAATACGATTTTGATGAGAAACTGGTTATTCCCTTTTTCTGATGCAAACATATTTTTTTGCTACATTTTGAAAACAGCATCATCAATGCTAGGATGCTGATAATAGAAAAAGCCATTAAAAGGCTGTGTTAAACTTACCTGTTGATTTCCGGTCCTATCACCAGGTGAGCATAATAAACAATGCGCTTTAACAAATCCTCAAAAAAAAAAGCAGTCTTTAACCGCTTTTTAATATTTCCCAGCTGCAATACCAAGCTTTTTTAATAATTCAATTGCCGTATTTTTTTCTTCATTTGATAGTACTGACATCATTTCATCAATTTTTTGTGCATGTTCCGGAAAAATTTCGTCAATAAACTGCTTTCCTTCATCAGTGATTTGAGCGTAAGTAACGCGGCGATCATTGGGACATGCCACGCGCTTTAACAGCCCTTTTTGTTCTAACTTATCAACCACATAGGTAATACTACCGCTGGCCAGCAATATTTTCCCGCCAATTTGTTGCAGTGGCTGATCTCCTTTGTGAAATAGAAGCTCTAAGACTGCAAATTCTGTTGGATTTAAGCCCTTTTCAGCAATTAACTTATTAGCTTGTTCATTTAGCGCTTTATAGGAACGTGAAAGAACAATAAATAATTTTAATGATTGACTAATTTGATCAGAAATCATATTTCATTCATTCCTTTATTTTTTAATGGAAATATCTTGAATTCAAAATAATTATATAAAAATTACATTTAGCTGTCAATTGTGCAAGCAAATTTTCAATCAATCACTAAACAATTTGTGACACCAATATTTCAAAACGACGAGATGATCCTGGTCTCGTTTTGGCACCCTATCCTAAATAAAAGATTTTTTTGATATTATCATGCAAATATATACTATTTAATTCAAAAATTTTGTAAGATACCTAGTATAAGAGAAAACGTTCGCAAGGTGAATAATAAACCGGGAAGAGGAGAAAAAGATGAGTCATCAAGCTGTTTCAATTGGTTCCCTGAGTAACAAACAGGGAACGACTGCCTATAAAATATTATTTGTAATTGGCTTATGCCATTTGCTAAATGATTCTCTTCAAGCTGTGGTCCCAGCTATGTTCCCAATTTTAGAAAAATCAATGGGACTTTCCTATACGCAACTAGGAATGATTGCCTTCTCGTTGAATATAGTTGCCTCAGTTTTACAACCGATTATCGGAATGATTGCCGACAAAAAGCCTAGACCATATGCACTGCCTATCGGTCTTTCCATAACGATGGTTGGTGTGCTTGGACTCGCATTTTCCCCACGTTTTGAAATGATCATTTTCTCTGTAGCCTTAATAGGTCTTGGATCAGCCATCTTCCATCCTGAAGGATCAAGAGTAGCATTTATGGCCTCTGGTCCACGTAGAGGTCTTGCTCAATCTATTTATCAGGTTGGTGGTAATTCTGGTCAAGCGTTGGCCCCGTTAATTACAGCAATTATTCTTGTCCCACTTGGTCAAAAAGGTGCATCTTGGTTTTCAATCGTTGCTGCTACTGCTGTTGGATTGTTGATATTTATTGCCCGGTGGTATACCCAAAGGTTTCAGTCTGATCGAGCAATGATGAAGTCCAAAAAGGATGTTAACACTAAAAAGAATGCTAAAGTCCCAAAAACAGTATGGGTAGCATTGACTTTAATATTATTTCTTATTTTTGCCCGCTCGTGGTATATTTCCGGAATGACCAATTATTATGCGTTTTATGCGATTGAGAAGTATGCCTTTACTATTAAGCAATCACAGATGTTTTTATTTGCCTTTTTGGTCACTGGAGCAATTGGAACATTTTTTGGTGGACCACTGGCAGATCGGTTTGGAAAAAAGAATATCATTTTTCTATCCATGATAGGATCTGCTCCACTTACAATTTTGATACCGTTTGTCCCAAGTACCATTGCTTTTGCTCTCCTTGCAGTTTCAGGCTTTTTACTTATGTCGAGCTTCTCGGTAACGGTGGTTTATGCACAAGAATTATTCCCAGGAAAAATCGGAACCATGGCTGGATTAACAGTAGGTTTAGCCTTTGGAATGGGGGCTTTGGGTTCAGTCGGACTTGGCTATTTAGCTGACTTAATCAGTTTACCGAGTACCATCATCTTTGTTGGGACATTACCATTGTTGGGGATTATAACATGCTTCCTTCCTTCGGATAAAAAACTGCAAGAGTTGTATTCATAAATTTCAAAAAAGCGCCCGATTGCGGAAGATCATTACTTACACTTTAATCAAGATAAGCACACGTTTAAGTTTAATTCTTCAAAATGTAAAAGTTATCAAATTATTTTCTATAAAGGCTCTGTTAATCTAGAATGTTGATTTCCGTTCCAGGCGCTTCGCTTTCCGCGGGGCGGGCGGTGAGCCTCCTCGGCGCTAAAGCGCTTGCGGGGTCTCACCTGTCCCGCTGCTCCCGCAGGAGTCTCGCGCCTTCCACTCCAATCAACTTGTGCAAAAAATCAACATTGAGCTTTAACACAGCCTCTATAAAAAAAGCCGATGTTCCTGGAAGGAAATCGACTTTTTTCTTGTAAATAAGGAAACAAAGTATTAAATCTCAAGTTTACGGGTAGCAATCCATTTCACCATTGCAGGATCCCTATGTGAAAAGAATAAGCTCTCTTTCGTATCTAGCGTAGTGATTAGGTCCATATCCTCCTGGTTTAATTCAAAGTCAAAGATATTAAAGTTTTCGACGATTCTTTCCTTGTGAACAGACTTTGGAATCGCAACAACTCCTCTTTGAATCAACCAACGTAATACCACTTGTGCAACGGATTTATTATACTTTTCGGCTATGGAAACCAGAATTTCGTTCTGGAACATGTTATTTTTTCCTTCAGCAAATGGCCCCCAAGACTCTATCTGAACATTGTTCTCTTTCATAAAAGCATGACTTTCGATTTGTTGAGTGAAAACATGTGTTTCTACCTGGTTAACTGCAGGAACAACTTCATTATGAATAATCAAATCAATCAGGCGGTCTGGATGGAAGTTACTTACTCCGATAGCCCTGATTTTTCCTTCACGGTACAATTCCTCCATTGCACGCCAAGAACCATATACATCACCAAATGGCTGATGGATTAGGTATAGGTCTAAATAATCCAATTGAAGTCTTTTCAGTGATTTTGCGAATGCTTTCGTTGTGCTCTCATAACCAGCATCCTGAACCCAGAGTTTTGTTGTAATGAACAATTCCTCTCTTGGCACACCGCTCCGCTTGATTGCTCTGCCGACTGCTTCTTCATTAAGATAAGAGGCAGCAGTATCGATTAGACGATATCCTCCCATAATCGCGTCGTAAACAGATTGTTCACATTCATTTTCATCCTGAATCTGAAAAACACCAAATCCGAGAATTGGCATTTCAACACCATTATTTAAAGTTACTTTTTGCATATAAAATCCTCCTGTTTTCTATATAGAACATCTGTTATTTACCTACCCTATTTGCGTATTCCGCCGGATAGCGATCTCCCGAGATCTCAATTTTAGATAAGGCATCATTCAAGTCATTGAGCTCCTCAGTGCTCAGTTCAATATCTGCCGCCCTAAGATTTTCATCGAGACGCTCCAATTTCCGCGTGCCTGGAATCGGAACAATCCATGGTTTCTGAGCAAGCACCCATCCAAGTGCGATTTGGGCTGGGGTTGCGTCTTTTTCTACTGCAATCTTTATTATCAAATCAACCAACACCTGATTTGCCTCGATATTCTCAGGTTGGAAGAGAGGAACAATGCTACGGAAATCTGAGCGACCGAACGTTGCATCCTTTTTAATTGTTCCGGTAAGGAATCCCTTCCCCAATGGACTGAAAGGAACAAACCCGATTCCCAGTTCTTCAAGGGTAGGCAATAGCTCTTCTTCAGGACTTCTCCACATCATCGAGTATTCACTTTGAATAGCAGCCAGTGGATGAATCGAGTGTGCACGCCGAATCGTTTCCACACCTGCTTCAGAAAGCCCCCAATGTTTAACTTTACCTTCCTTGATTGAGTCTTGTACTACTCCCGCTACTTCCTCAATCGGCACATTTGGATCAACCCGATGCTGATAATAGAGATCAATGGTGTCAACTTTTAAGCGATTTAGCGAGCCTTCAACTGATTGCCGAATGGTCTCCGGCTTGCTTTCAAGCACCTGCTTGCCATTATCCATTTGAATACCAAATTTAGTCGCGATAACCACTTTTCCCTTAAAAGGAGCAAGGGCTTCCCCTACCAATTCCTCATTGCGATATGGACCATATACCTCTGCAGTATCGAAGAAAGTAACACCTCGGTCAATTGCCTCATGAATTAGCGAAATCATCTCTTTTTTGTCCGAGGCAGGACCGTATCCATGGCTCATGCCCATACATCCAAGGCCTACGGAGGAGACCTCCAATTCACTTTTTCCTAATTTACGTTTTTTCATGTGGATTAAACTCCTTAACCTATTTTGTTGAGATGTAAGGGTAAAAAACTTTGACTCCCTTATTATGCAACAAAAAAATAGGGAACCCTTATATCATTCCTACCAAATCATTGCCTAATCCTCTAACACTACTTACGTTCCGGAGGAATATGTATTAGTATGGAACTATAAAAAAATAAGGACACAAGGAGGTTATTATGTCTAAACCAATCGATAAACAGCGGGCTGAACTTACCCAAATTATTGAGGGGCAGACTGGCAAAGACGGCTCTCATGAGACTGCTATTCCTTCTTTATCTTTCTCTCGCTTCTCTAATATTACCGGTCCAAGTTACGGAGTTTACATGCCCTCATTATGCATTATCGTTCAGGGTAGGAAGGAGGTATTTCTGGCGCAGGAGCGCTATGTATACGGCCCTGCGGATTACCTTGCTGCATCCGTTAACTTGCCAATCACCGGTATAGTCACGGAAGCTTCTTATGAGAATCCATATTTGGCTCTGAAACTCGAATTTACGGCAAATCAAATCTTGGAGGTTTTACAGGATTCTCAACTGGCTGTTAACCAAAAAGAAAATGCTAAGAGAGGCATGTATGTTAGCAAAATAGAGATATCTCTGTTGGACGCGGTAACCAGGTTAGTCCGTTTGCTAGAGACTCCGAATGATATACCAGTACTTGCACCTCTTATCATCAAGGAAATCATCTATAGGGTTTTACAGGGGCAGCACGGGATTACGCTAAGGCAAATTGTAGTAGAAGGAAGTTCCACTAATGGAATAAGGGATGTTATTGACCATATCATGAATAACTACGATCAGTCGTTTCGGATTGAGGACCTTGCAGAAATTGCGAATATGAGTGTTTCTTCGCTTCATAGGCACTTTAAAGAGGTAACAGCTATGAGTCCTATTCAGTACCAAAAACAATTGAGGCTACAGGAATCACGTCGTCTGTTATTTTCCGAGTCAAAAGATGCTACCGAAGCTGCATTCCGAGTAGGCTACGAAAGTCCATCTCAATTCAGCCGAGAATATTCCCGTATGTTTGGTTTACCACCTAAAGAGGATATTAAGCG
Organism: Bacillus sp. 1NLA3E; assembly: GCF_000242895.2. NCBI lineage: Bacteria > Bacillati > Bacillota > Bacilli > Caryophanales > Bacillaceae > Bacillus > Bacillus sp. 1NLA3E. Next base: position 1,224,972 of record NC_021171.1, on the reverse strand, counting down.
GCTGAAAGAAACCTATTCCCCTTCCTAATGGTGGGGGTCATTCTTGAATCTATTATGCTCAGAAAGAATGAATTTCATATATTAGTAATTCAACAATCTAAGATTTACTATTTAGAAGAAAGTCTCAATACCGTTGGAAAACATAAAAAGGACACTTTTCTTATTTTAAAAAAGCGCCCGATTGAGGAAGATCGTTTCAAAAACTTTATTGAAGAAAAGCACCCGTTAAAGAAGGTTCTTAATACGTTTTAATGCCTCATCTATATCAGCCTGAGAGATATCTTTATGCGTAACAAACCGTAAAACACCGGCTGTGAATTCAGTTGCTAATATTCCAACTGCCTTTAGTTCGTAAATCAGTTCTCGAACTGACTTTCCTGTTCCTTGAACATTTGCCATAACAATATTCGTCTGAACAGTTTCCAACTCCACGGTAATACCAGGTATTTGAATTAACCCTTCTGCTAATTTTTTAGCTTTTTCGTGGTCCTCATTCAATCGTTCTACCATACTTGTTAATGCTACTAGAGCAGGTGCAGCTATAACCCCTGCTTGGGGCATTGCTCCACCTAGTCTTTTACGCCAATTTCTTGCATTAGCAATACACTCTTGCGAACCTGCGAGAATAGCACCTATTGGAGCTCCTAAGCCTTTACATAAACAAATTTGGACGGTATCGGAATATTGTGCGTATTCATCGACTGAAATAGATGTGGCAACAACGGCATTAAACAGTCTTGCACCATCAATATGTAACTTGGTACCGGATTTACGACAAATAGAATACAAGTCCTTGATATTATCTAAAGGTACAATTGTGCCACCTGAATAGTTATGTGTATTTTCTAAGCATAGGAGACTAGTATATGTTGACTCTCCAGGCATTCTAATGGCACTACGCACTCGTTCTGGATCTAATGTGCCTTTATCACTAGAAATGGGCCGTGTCTGAACGCCAGCAATAATAGAATGAGAAGCTGCTTCTTGAACAAAGATATGTGAATGTTCTTCCACCAGAATTTCTGAACCTGGTGATGTTTGAGATAATATGGCTAGTTGATTTCCCATTGTGCCTGAAGTGACAAACAAAGCAGCCTCTTTTCCCAACATTTCTGCTGCTGTTTCCTCTAAACGATTAACTGATGGATCCTCTCTAAAAACGTCATCTCCCACTTCGGCATTATACATTGCTTTACGCATTTCTTCCGTTGGTCGAGTACCAGCATCTGTTCTAAAATCTATAATCATTCCCTTAACTCCTCTCGTCCAAAAAGCCACCGAAACAGCTGTTAATCATCTTCAACAAACGCCCCAGCAAACTCACTCTTTAACGGAGGCAATCGTAGTGTATGTTGAAATCTAGGGCTGTTGAAGGGTTCGTACTTATTCAACATTAGCACCTGACAGTTCAATAAGAAACATCAAATAAGGAAAGTCATTTTATTATCCTTGAATTTCCTTAATGCTTTTCCCCCCTAAAAATGCGTGTCCCATTTTCATTTTATCGACTGATTGAAATCCATATTTTTGATATACTTTTTCTATTGATTCATTTATCGGAAAAACCCAAAGTTTCTTAATTCCTCTATTTATAACTTCCTTTTGTATAAATTGAATAATTTCACCTATTAAGCCCTTTCCTCTATATTCTTCAATTGTAGCTACACTTTCCAATCGAGCTTGATTACCATCTTCAAAAATACAAGCCGTGGAACAAGCTATTCCATCGTATCGAAGAAGATAATGTGTGAAAGAGGGGTGATTGAATTGCTTCTCATAAACTTTCTCAATCGATTCCTTTCCTCCAAATTCTTTAATGCTACACTCTATCTCTAAAGCTTCCTGAAAATTTGATTCTATTACTTTTTCAATAGTAGTTCTGTTGTTATTATCGATATCAATAATTCGATTATTCCATAATTGAACAGGACTAATTAATTCCTCATATCTAAATTTTTGATTTTTTAACTCAGAAATTAGATTTTGTTGAATATCTAAGTTATAGATATAGAATCTAGGTATGATTTTTCTGGATGTATAATAGCTGCTTACTTCTTCAATTACTAACTGTGGATTATCATGCGCATCACTAATATGTGCGTAATTTGCGTCATAATAATTTGGTTGGCTATCATTACAGAAAATTGAACCCCACGAGGTATCTATCCGATTTGAAAAAGTTTCCAAATACGCAAAATCCAGTAAAAGAATATCTTGTATACTTATCATATAATTACTCCTAGAATTTATATTAAATACATTTAATCAATGACTAAATTATAGCGTATTTCAAATTCCTTCATGCTCAATAAGCTTATTCAATTAAATGGCCCAATTCATTAAGAAGAGCGCATTTCTTACTGCAGAAATGCGCCCGTTTGTTGAAGAAGAAATCACATTTAATTGAGTAGCTGTTTATCATTCTTTCCCATTATTTTTTCCAAAAATTAAAGTTCCAACATTTTCATTGGGGTCTGTAGAGGACCTATATGCATATCGTTGAGTAATTTGCAATCAAAAAATTGTAGTTTATGGCAGTCTATTATTCTTCAGAATCACGAATACTGAAACTTTGTTATTAAAGGTTTTTGTACGTAATACGAATTTTTTACTAATTCGAGTGGAGCTTAGGGCTTCGCTTTTTCTTTTTGCCCTTTAAGATCTAATTATTCAATTTCCATGATTTATTTATAGAGACAATTGCTGATAGTTTTTAGCGGAATTATAGAAAAAAGGGTTTTCACCCCAATGCATGTCTACTACCCGATACATATAGATACAGTACAACATTACAAGAAGGATAGATGGAAGGGGGGGACATGAGCGGAATTACCCTGGAGGAGGTACGGTCGTCTCATGACAATATCCAGAAAAATCAGGAAGAAGAAAGGAGAATAATATGTTTCAACCAATGGTTTGGATAACCATTTTAGCTTTTTTGGGTACCCTCGTATTTATTCTGTGGAGACCTAGAGGTTTGAATGAAGCTATACCTGCTGCGATAGGTGCGGTTATTGTCTTGCTCAGTGGGAGTGTTTCATTTTCAGATTTAGGTGTCATTACAGATACCATCAGCGGTGCTGCCATTACCATAATGGCAACGATCATCATGGCGATTGTTTTAGAAAGTTTTGGTTTTTTTCACTGGGTGGCAGAGAAGCTAGCCGCAAAAGCAAAGGGGTCAGGCATTCGATTATTCTGGTATGTCAATCTTTTATGCTTTCTCATGACACTCTTTTTCAATAACGATGGTAGTATTTTAATTACCACTCCTATTTTAGTCATGTTGTTAAACAACATGGGCTTAAAAAACCATCAAAAAATTCCGTATTTGCTGTCTGGAGGCTTAATTGCAACCGCGTCCAGTGCTCCAATCGGTGTAAGTAATATTGTAAATCTAATTGCTTTGAAAATTGTGCATATGACTTTGTATTTGCATACAGCGATGATGTTTGTCCCTGCAACGCTTGGTTTACTATTCTTAGTTGGGCTGCTCTTCCTTCGCTTTCGTAAAATCTTACCGAAAACCATTCCTACTAGTGTTACGGGTCTAACATTACCTTCTTACCATCCGCTCAAGCCAGGTCCTCAACATGCTTCAGAGAAGGCTCGTTCAAGATTTATGCTCTACGTCCTACTATTCGTATTTGCTGTCCGGGTCAGCCTCTTTGTTGCCTCATTTTTCGCCATTCCAGTCTCCCTTGTGGCGGTTCTTGGATCGCTTGTACTTTTAGGATGGCGGTGGGCTTATTTAAAAATACCTCCTGGCGATATGCTGAAAAAAACGCCGTGGTATATTATCATTTTCGCCTTTTGTATGTATACCATCATATACGGTCTAAATAATATTGGTTTAACGCACTGGTTGATTGGAATTATGCAACCTATGGTTTCTGGAAGCCTGCTCCATGCGAGTGTGTTGATGGGAGTGCTACTAACCGTACTTTCCAATCTATTTAATAATCACCCAGCGCTTATGGTTGGAACACTCACGTTAACAAATATGCATCTAGATCTGCTTTCCTTGAAAATCGCCTATCTGGCTAACATTGTTGGCAGTGACATGGGATCGTTGCTGCTTCCGATGGGAACGCTGGCTACGCTGATGTGGATGCACATTGTAAAGAAGGGAAAAGTCAGAATCACTTGGATGGAATATATGAAAGTCACCTTTGTCGTTATTCCACCTACTGTATTGTTCACATTAGTTGTTTTATATTATTGGGTTTCCAGTCTTTTTGGCGATGTCCTTCAAAGATAAGACTATATGAGAATAAAGGAGAATGAAGATGCTTATAGATTTCTTAGATTTAAAAGGAAAGAAAATTGAGGTTGAGATATCGGGTGGCAGTTTTCACAAGGGAATCCTAATCGATGCCGGGTTGGACATCGTTGTTATGTACGAGGGCAGAACAAACTCCTTCCTCTACATTCCATTTGTTCATATTCACAGATTAAAAGAGATTAGCATTATAGATGATGATACCTCTTACGATGATCCGCCTTCAGTAAAACCAATTGAAACCGAGGCAATATCCTATCGTAAAACATTAATGACTGCTAAAGGTCTGTTCGCCAAGGTTTACGTCACTGGGGATAAATCCATTCATGGCTATTTAACCAGCATCATGAACGACTATTTTGTTTTTCACTCCCCTGCCTACAAATCCATATTTGTATCGATGGACCATGTAAAATTTTTAATTCCGTACCCGCCAAATACAACACCATATTCCTTAGACAATCAGCATTTTCCGTTAAATCCGCCTCCATCATCACTAGCCAGAACCTTTGGTGATCAGTTGAAAAAATTAGAAAACCAATTAGTTATTCTAGATGGTGGAGACAATCCTGAAAAAATAGGCTTCCTCCAAAAGGTTCGAAATAACAAAGCGATTCTGATAACAGCAGACAGGGAAACGGTTTATCGAAATTTAGATCATATCAAAACAATTCAATTACCGTAATGAACCAGGTTAATGGTATTGATATAAATATTTTCATCATTAACAAAGGGTAGGTGATCTCCATTTTGTTAAGAAACAAAACAAAAAAATAATCCACCCTGTGTTTGCCGACGAGGAAGGATTACTCATTCGCTTCTTGCTTCGTATAATGGACCGTGGTATTTTCTACACGGTCTTCTTTTATGGTTTACTACTGTCATGATATGTATTTTAAAAAATATTGCTAAAGTAAATATTTTCCACTAGATAATTATCAAATATTTGAATACTGTACAAATGAACCACATAAATTTTAAATCAAAAATAAGACTAAACCAAAAAACCTTAAAATTTTTGGTATATAACACAGTTAATACGAGTGGGTTTTTTTGTCCTACATGTATCCGTAGTTCTACACCAACAGTTAGCTACGGATACATTATTCAAAAACGTTATATTAGCCTAATCATTAAAAATGATAGAACATAAATTATTAGTGGGTATTAGTCATGCATCTAAACCTTTTGAACCGCCGTTAACGCGGTTTTTTTGATTCGAGGCAAAAATAAAAAGAGGACTTATTGCAGCAATATAGTGTAATAAATATTTGAATTTTTTTAAGAAAATTAGGCTTTAAGTCTATCCTTCGTGTTTCTTTTGGGAAAGTAATCATTTGTTCTTCAATTAACCTGCTTCTTTAATTATAATCCCTCACAAACTTCATACTATTATTAACAAAAATATCAAATTTTGTTTGAGACTCTTATTCAATTAAATGGCCCTAAAAAGAAATAAGCGCTGATCCTTGTTAATGGATAGCGCCCTTTAACTGAATAAAAAAGTTTATACTTAACTAATTTCATAAAATAACCATTCAGATAATTCTCCACCCATTTTATTGTAAAGGGATTGTGCTACGACGTTATCCGTTGCAGTTTCCCATGTCATAGATGAAAAATCGTTTTCCCGTATGTAATCTAAACTAGTTTGAAATAACTTTTCACCAACTTTTTTTCCTCTTGCATACGGAACTACATATAAGTCATTTAAAATCGCCTGTTTCTTGACCTTTAAGGTGCTAAAAGTAAAATACAAAGTGGTAAATCCTAATAATTCCCCGTTCTCTTCAGCAACAAATTGAAGCCCACTTGAAGGATTTTTAAGTAAATAATTTATCAATCCAATTAATTCATTTTCTTTAGGTTCAGGTTGTTTATAAAAATCCACAATATACTGCTTCATAAGTTTGTATAGTTTAGAAACCTCTTGATTTAATACTGGTCTAATTAATAAGTCATTACTCAATCTCATTCTCCCCCTGAAATAATTTTTTACAATTATAACATTTCTTGTTCATCACAACTGCCCCGATAGACAATAAAGAAAAAGCGATACTTCGTTATTGAAGCATCGCGCCCGAATGCGGAAGATTGTAAAATGCGAAAAAACCGCAAAAATTGCACTAAGTTATTTTACTAAAGCACAGCTCAAGAAAGGATTATTTTAAAGATGCTTTAAACACATAACTTACTTTGTCATAATTCATTCTATCTTCATAAAAATGGTGTGCATCTGTACGCTGTAATCCCGAAGATAAGGCAACACTTTCATAATTATTTTCTTTTGCCCATTCATGAACATATGTAAGTAGTTTTTCTCCGTATCCTTTTGAACGCTTATTAGCATTTGTAACCAAATCACAAACCCAAACAAATCTACCATAATAAAGTGTTATCATTGGCTTAAAGCCAGTAACCGCAACAATTTCATCATCATCGAGTAAAGCGAATATTTTGTATCTATCTTTTTCCTGTGCATCAATTACTAATTCAAGATAAGAACTTTCATCAAGATGAGTTCGTAACTGCTTCATAATTGGAAATGCTTCAATAATTTCATTACGTGATTGAAGTTCCTTAATTGTTAAAGTATTCATAATAAAATCCCCTTTTTAGAATTTTTAGTAAATTAAGTTTATCACATCTTCTTGTTAAACCTACGTCGTTAGTAAAAAAGCGACTGCTCTTATTGAACAATCGCAACCGTTAGCCGAAGAAGGAAGATTATTATAGAAACCATTCACCCTGAGCAATTTTTTCTACTTTTCCTCCTACATAAATGCTGATTTCCCCGTTATCATCAGTTGCCTGTAAAAACAATAAAGAAGGTCTTTTAATTTCATATCCTTGTTCTACACTGATATTTATTTTGTTTTTTTCAAAATATCGGTATTTAACTAAGTAAGAAGCTAAACATCCATTAGCACTTCCAGTAGCCGAATCTTCTGGAACACCATAATAATCTGCAAAATCTCGAACATTTAAATCATTTTCAGAATTATACGTTTCAGGAGAAAAAACCATAATTGCTTTTGCTTCAGTATGATTAATTAACTCAAAGTATTTTTCTTTATTTATCCTTACTTTTTTAACGGCTTCTAGAGATTTTAAAGGTACAACAATCACTGGAAGTCCAGTTGAAACCTCTTGGATAGGAAATCTATCATCTATGTATTCTTTATCTATATTTAAAATATCAGAAACCTTATTTGTATCTAAAATCCGACCAAAAGTTGGTTTATTTTGTTTCATCCATAGAATTTCTTCTTGATTATCGAACGTGACGGGAATCTGTCCAGCTTTAAAATTTAAAATAAGTTTCTCCAGGGGTTCCTCTAAAATTTCATTTTGAATGATATATGCAGTTCCTAAAGTCGGATGTCCAGCAAAAGGAACCTCTTCATTAGGTGTAAAAATACGAACGTCATAACCATCATCTTTTTTTGTATCTGATAAGATAAAAGTAGTCTCAGAAAAATTAATTTCCTTGGCTATTTGTTGCATTTCACTATCTGAAATGTTTTCGGCATTTTTAAAAACAGCAAGTTGATTTCCTGTATATTTCCTTTGTGAAAAAACATCAACAATAGAATAATTTATTTTCCCCATAAGTCTCCCCTTGTTTCCATTTGTAATATTTTATATAATATACCATTTATTTCATTTTAAATTAAGTAAAAAACAATACGATATTATTTACCTAAACTGCCAGTTACTTCAAAAAGAAAAGCTGCTAATATGTTGGCAGCCTTTATCTTTCACAAAAGCGCCCGATAGTTGAATAACTAAAATAACTAACCTATATCCTTTAATGTATTCTAAGAGTAAATTTTGTAAGTCTACATTGTTGATTCATTAGGTCCTTAAAGGATTTTTATTCTTAAAAAGAGAATCTAAATAATATATAAGAATATTCAAGGTGGGGAGTAGTATGAAACAAGATTTTAAAAAGAAAAAAATTTAAATTAATTATAGAAAGCAATTACAGGAGAAAGATGCAAAAGATTATAACAAAGAAATTATTATTACTGCTATTATGCTAACAATGATACTGCTAGTGTTTTTTCTGTTTGACTATAAACCATTTCAAAATAAAGATATCCAAATAAGGGAAGTAGAAATAAAAAAGTAAATATATTCTCAATCTGAAGGAAACTTAACCTCTTACCCTTTTTTTAACAAATATTCCTCTTCAGTTATCTACCTCGTTTGTCTAATAACTTAAAAGCAGCCCTCTGTTAAAGGAATGCTCCCAATTGTTGAATAACTTCATTGTATCCAATTCTAGAACTATTTCCATTCATCCCAATTAGGTTTTAAAATGCTATCCTCAAATCAGATTATGGAAACATTAAGTATCTTTCAAATTCTATTTTTATGCTTACCCCTCTTACTAACGCTACAGAAACAAGCATTTGTATTCTAGAAATTCATTTTATCTATTTACAAATCACAGAGTCTAAAGAAAGAAGCTTTGTTATCAGAGATTGAGCATCTTTCTAGACTCCTTTTATGACTCACTATCTCACCTGTACTATAGTAACTCACATACCAGCGTGTATTTTCATGACACAGATTTGTTGCTATCTGTTGAATATATGGTAAATCTACATCCGACAAGCTATGTCCCATAATAATAATCTCATTATATTTATAAGGTGCGCTTAAAAAAAACCATTCTTTGCAATTACAGAAGCTGTTGATTTGTGTGTAGTTGCATAATACTGCCTAATCGAATCATACGCTTCGTCAGCTCTTACATCACCATAAACCAAATCCAAATTACTCTGAGGCTTTCCTACAGCATGATCAAGAATGATTTAAGAACGTTCATGAACAATTCTATTGTGTATATGTAGAACCTTCTCATCTTCAATTCCATACAAGCTTTGTAAAGTTGGTGTTTAATTGAAATTCAGGTAATGAGAATCCTTAACTTCAGCAAAACAATTAGCAATCCCTTTACTCATTTTAGTTGGCAAATCAATACTGCATATCCATTTAACAAATTGCGATTTTAAGCCATTGCTCATATACCAAGTACCTTGTTCGATAAAGTACTGGAATTCATGATGATACCTTTCACTCCAATTGTCATCTGCATAAGAGACTAGACTGTCAGAGTAATAATCAAACATTAGTTGAACATCGATATTAGCCAGATTTGTTTCAAAATCCGACCATAAATCCTCTTGGAACATATTGAACATCTTCATCGTTCTTAATATTTCTGTCTCAGTTTTCAAGAGGTAATCCCTAAAAATTCCAGTAACTTGTTTTCATTCCATGGTGAAGATCAAAACCATTTCCAATAATAAGAAGTCTTTTCATAATCTCGCCTACTTTTACAAGTTAGTTCTCAAAACAATAGCTATCGCATTTCAACTGCACATAATCCTCTACATTTAAATTTTATGATTTGTGTAAAATGTTTCAAATTGATTTCTTAAGAAATTCCAGCTCTATACCCGAAGTAAAGTAAGTGACTACCTTTTAAAAAGGTAGCTACTTATATTATTTTAGTTAAACTTGCTAATTTCATTAACGCTCTCTTCAACCAGTGATTAATCTTTATCTTTTTGAATCTCTTTGGGACATTACCCATTCCACTTAAAAACCTCATTTACTTATGATACGGTTCACCACTATTGATGCAAAATTTACTCTTCAACTATCTGGCCCTAAAATGAAAATAGACGCTGATCCTTATTAAAGGAAAGCCCCGATTGTGGAAGATTAAAAAAATTTAAAATAGCCTCTAAAATCGACCTTTATTTATTGAGCTAACTCACCCGTTTGTTTAAGTACATTCCCTTTAAGTACACGACTCTGATGGTTAAACCTGACAACAAATAGTTCAACGTTACATCATGCAATTACCTTTTACATATTTCGAGAATCAGATGCTACATCCTTCAACCTATTATGTTTTAAAGCAGTACCCAGTATGACAACCATGCTTACCGATCCAATCCAAACAAGGACAGAAACTGGAGTATTCCAGGTTAACCCTTCACCAAAGAAGAATAACTCCCGAAGCCCTTCTATCATAAATCGCATTGGCAACCAAGAGTAAACCCAATCCCGATAAAATGGGGACATCATTTCTGGTGCCATTGCTAGTAAAGGTGCTCCAAAGAATAACAATAAGGCAAAGACCGGAAGAAATTTAATCCCAACTAATGAAAGTACAGCTAAAATCATTAGGATGAAGCCAAATGAGGTAATTGTTAAAAATAAGGCTGTATCAAGGAAATCTGGGATATTCAGTCCTACCATTCCCTCTGCTATCCATGTAAGGCCAAATCCAATTACTAGTGATACAATAGCACTCATCAAAATTTGCCCTACCTTTGTGACAAGACTTTCTTTTCGAGTGCTGATCGGCAATTTACTAAAGGCAAGAAAGAGAATCGCTGCAATAGCCAAACTTGCTATCCATAATGGCTGGAATAAAGAAATAGGAGAATTTCCGTTAGCACTATGGCTTCCGATTTCATTCACATTTGTGACTTTCTTTGCGATTGGTACTGCAAGGCTTGCTGCCTGTTTCGCCGTTAAAGTTGCTCCTTGCTTTTCAAAACCATCCAGTAATTGTTTACGGACAGTGCTGTTCATGTTGTCTACTACTCCATTTAAAACCTGTCCCGCCATCGTTGAAGCAGCTGTATTCATTCCCTGATTGATAAATATTTGTACTTCTGGTGCAGAAGGTGCTGGCGTCCGTAATGATGCTTGCTTCGCACTAAAGTCTTTCGGAATGACCAATGCTGCATAATATTTTTGATTATCCAACCCTTTTTGTACTTCGTTTTCGGACTTTACTTTAGCCCATTTCACAGCAGGGTCTTCATCCTTTGCGGTTGCTGAAGTCTTTTGCATCATTTCAACAATCGTTTGCCCCATATTCATTTTTGGTTGATTAGGAATTTCCACTCCTTCATCCTCATTTACAATTGCAATAGGCAGATTTTTTGGCTGTGGTTGGACCGAGGGAAATAAGGTCAGTGAAAAAATAAAAATGACTGCTAATGCAATAAATGGCGAACCTAAAAACAATTTGTTTTTGAACATATATTTTTTCCTCCCTGTTTTTTTGTTATTATAATAAACAACCTGTTGTTTATTTTATTATTGAATCCTTTTCTGTTCAATAATCAAAAATGGCACATGTGTCGGTTATCGAACACCTTTAATAATTGTGTTGGATAAAATTAAGGAGGAATTACCTTGCGAGATAATAATACGGATTTACGGGTCATTCGGACAAAAGAATCCATCCGAGATGCACTAGTAAAATTAATCGATGAAAAAGGGTTCGAAGCAATTTCGGTTAAAGACATAACAACAAGAGCAAAAATAAATAGAGGTACATTTTATGCGCACTATCAAGACAAATTTGATTTAATGACAAAATGCGAAGAAGAAATCATGCTTGAAATGTCCAGAATTGCAATACATAAATTCCCAGGTGTTATTGCAGCACTCGAAACTAACTCACCAACATTAACACCACTTCCCCTCGTAGTTTCCATATTCGAATATATAAATGAAAAAAGTGGATTTATGAAAGCAGTGTTAGGTCCAAAAGGAGATTTATCTTTTCAATCAAGGCTGAAAGATTTTATGTGGAGAACACTGTTTGGAAATAATCCAGACGCACCTCTTAAGGAGGAAAAGTTACTAGTTCCGGGACAATATTTAGCTTCTTACGTTGCATCTGCACATATAGGAGTAATTCAACAATGGTTGGATAGTGGCAGGAAAGAATCTCCTCAAGAAATGGCTCGAATTCTATCAACTATTACAGTTAATGGACCCTTCTTTGCTGCTGGGTTAAAAAAATAAATTAGTTAAAGGAACAGTACCTAAAAAAAGCTGGTACTGTCCCTTTATTACGCTTTTTCAACTAACTTGCCCTTATCTACAGTATGTTTTTTCACCGTATTCATAGTATTTTAAGATACTAAAAATGCCTAAAATCTATCTTTGTGGAAGCATTATCTACAGTATGTATTTATCGTATTCAACGTACACAAACATAGGACATTACTTGGAGAGGTGGGTATGATATGCCCGTTTGCCTGAAGAAACAACTGCATCAGCCTTTCAAGACAAATCGTGCCCACAGAGGCTCCAAGTCAAGTCCTTAAACACCTTATCAATGGCTACATATAGTCAATGATAAAAGAGCTATTCTATCAACTTTTTTATGAGGATACTGTAGATAAGCCACTTTTAGTTTAAGCGATAACCCTCACAAACTCTTCACCCTTACTAATTTTCTTTAAACGTGTTGTTCCACAATCTTGCCCTAAACAAAAATAAGCGCTTCTCTTGTTTGAGAAATGCGCCCTATAATGGAATACCTAAAATATGACCTCAGTCAAAGAGTTTCTTAATTCCTTTTTCATCATTAAATCATTTTATATAGTATAGGTGTTTTAACTTAAATTATTTCCCCACAAAGCATTTAAAAACACAATATATAGCGTGAATAATCCAGTTATTATAGTGAAGATTATCGGGATAATTCTTAAAGTTTTGTTTTTTCTTATTGTTATTATAAAGACAACAAAAGAAAATATTGCAAAAACATAATAAAGATAAAACATTAGATAATGTGTTAGTGGTCCCAAAAATAATCCAAGTACTGAAAATTGAATTAAAAAAGCCAAAATAGAAATAGCTACCCACCTCAGCTCATTTCTAATTGATACTATATTTTTAATGGAGAATAGTATTGAAATTATGACTAATGCAGCAAGCAGCCATTCGTATAAGAAAAACAATGATTCATTGTTTACGGCAAAATAATATCCAAGAACGGATAACGGTATGATTGTAAGTAGTAAATAAACATTTAATTTGAGATTAAAGGTTTGTTTAATTTTTTTCCCCTCCTTTTTATTGCCCATATTGGATAACTTCTTGTAATCATATTACCATAAAAATCCAATCCATAAATTAAATGGCCCTTTACATAAAGAAAGAGCGCAATTTCTATTCTGGAATTGCGCCCGATTGTGGAAGATTGTTTTCTGCTCTTAAGTATATTTTAAACAGCATTTTTCTAAATCTAAGTAATATTCTTTCTTCTTTTTAAGGCGTACTTTCTCACACTTAAGGTTTTACTTATGATACGGTTAACCGTATCGCATCTAAATGAGGAAATTATAATTTTTATAGTAGCATTCAATATTATTTCTCTATAAAGCAGCCTATGTTTCCTGGGTGTAGGAAAAATCGGCCTTTTTCATGTCGAAATTTACTTAGCGTTTTGTTGGTAGGATCCCATATTGAGTAATTCTATCCAATTGGCAATTCCACAATAAAAGTAGTTCCTTCATTTTCTTTACTTCTTACATTGATACGGCCGCCGTGCAAGTCGATAATCGTCTTGACAATTGATAAACCCAGGCCGGTGCCCTCGACTGTTCGTGTACGTGCCTTGTCCGCCCGATAAAAGCGATCAAATATTCTATCTAATTCTGTTTCATTCATCCCAATTCCTGTATCTTCAAAGGTTACGATGACGGATTCTTCTTTTTTATCAATAGATATTTCAATGCTGCCATTCGGTTTGCTGTATTTAATGGCATTGGATAGGAGGTTATCCCAAACTGTATTGAGCAAGGATGGATCACCGATCATCTCTATATCCGGCAAAGAGTAGCCGAGCATAATCTCCTTGTCACTTACTGCCCATTGATAGTTTCGCACCAATTTGGTCAATTGCTGGCCGAGGTTAAATGGTACTTTCTTAAGAATATCCTCGTTTCTATCTAATGAAGCCAGAAGCAGCAATTGTTTTGTTAAGGTGGAAAGCCGTCTAATTTCACCGTTAATGATGGATACATATTGGGATCTTTCTTCTTTACTTAAAGAATCAGTTTCTAATAGGTTTGTATATCCTTTTATGTTAGATAGCGGGGACTGTATATCATGAGAAATATTCGAAATAAATTCCTTCCTCATCTCATCCATTTGTTCCAACTTTCGTGCCATCCGTAAAAAGCTATGGGAGAGTTCCCCTAACTCGTCATGGCGGGTCACATCCAATTTTACATTAAAATCACCATTTGCCAGTGATTTTGTCGCTTTTGTCAGGTTAGAAATCGGTTTTACTAAATATTTTGTATTAATAACAACCATAATGATGGTCAACGTAATCGCTATTCCAATAATCCATCCAAATAAAATGTGCATCTCGTTGAAGAGGAATTTGATGTCTGGCCTGATAAAAAGAGCAAAAGTTTTTCTGTTATATTTTAATGGCACGCCAATAGTATTATTTAGTTCATTGGCAAAAAAGCCTGTAACAAATGTTCCCCGTGGAAAATGAAGCATACCGTGAAAAATATGGCCGTTTATTACATCCTGTTGAGTTGAAATAGAAAGACTTTTGTTCCTGAAAGGTTCGCCAAAAAAAGTTCTGTTTCCGCCGGTTTCAACCAAGCATATTTGATATCCAACTTTAGTAATGCTGGCCAAATACTCTGTTAAGCTTATTTCTGGATGACTTTCAGCAAAAGCAGCAATATCTAATGCGACTTTTGTATTTTTATTGTCATTATAAGGTTTTAGCTTCTGTTGATAATAGGTATTTGAAATGACAAAAGCTAAGAGAAAGCTAATAAACATCATTCCAATCGTTATGACAATAAATTTCACATATAGTGTTTTCATTTACGTTGGACCTCCAATGAATATCCAACCCCGCGTACTGTTTTTATTTGAAAATCATCCGTTAAGTTAGAAAAACGTTCCCTTAATCTTTTTATATGAACATCTACCGTTCTCGCATCTCCTTCATAATCCAAGCCCCAGATTTGTTCTATCAGGTGTTCTCTGGAAAACACAAGTTTAGGATTAGAAGTTAGATAAGATAAAAGCTCGAATTCTTTTAACGGTAAGAGCAAGGTACGCTTCCCTACCTGAACTTCATAGCTTTTTTTGTTTATCGTGGTATTGCCAATTTGTAGTATGGATTCATCCTGCTGGTAGTCATATCGTCGCAGCAATGCCTTAATCCGAAAGATTAATTCTTTTGTTTCAAATGGTTTTACCAGATAATCATCCGTTCCGGCTTGAAATCCTTGCTCCTTATCCTCAATTTCGCTTTTAGCTGTTAAAAGGATCACTGGAATATCATACAGTGTTCGAATCTCCTTCGTTAGGGTGTAGCCATCCATAAATGGCATCATCACATCCACTATGGCTAAATCGCAGGTAGCCTTCTTGAGTATTTCTAATGCTTCCATCCCGTCTTTAGCCTGGAATACATTATATCCTTGTTCAGATAAGTGAATATCTACAAGTTTTAAAATATTGATATCGTCATCCACAATTAAAATATTTGTCATATAATTTTCTTTCTCCTACACTTTTTTAAAAATCTGCCCATCACTCATTTTAATGATATGGTCAGCAAATGAAAGCATTTCTTCGTCATGTGTTACTATTAATGTGGCAATATTGAGTGTCTTTGTTAAATTACTGATTAATGTCATCACATCTTTTGACCTTTTTGAATCCAAACTTGCAGTTGGTTCATCTGCAAAGAGAACTTTGGGTTTATGGATAATGGCACGGGCAATAGCAACCCGCTGCTTTTCACCGCCTGATAATGAAGAGGGATAGGCATTTTTTCGATGGTCCATTTCAACCAATTTTAGGATTTTATCAATTTCTTTTTTTTGTTCCCGTTTTTTCATTTTCGATTCAGATACATCCAACATGAGTAACAGCTGCTCCTCTACTGTAAGAAAAGGCACCAGGTGAGCAAATTGAAAGACGAAGCCAAATTTGCTTGCTCGGATTTTTCGAACTTGTTCTGAATTCATAGAAGTCAAGTTTTTCCCTTCGAAGATTATCTGTCCATCTGATGCAGGCTGGAGTCCTGCAGCTATAGTAAGGAGCGTGCTTTTACCGGAGCCTGATGCCCCCACTAAAGCGGTTACCTCACCTTCTCGAAGAAAAAGGTTCACTCCTTTTAGGATTTCTTCGGTCACTTCTCCATTTTTATAAGATTTTTTAACATTATCTATTTTAAATATCATGTTAAACCTCTCCTTGTTGAATAGCTTGTAATGGTTGAATTGTTTTAACTTGTAAGCCGGAAAGCGTTGCGCCAACAAATCCTATAATTAGGAAGACGATCGACAATTGAGCTGTTGTTTCAGTGGTTAAACTAAACGGTATTCCTTTAGGTGCTACCTTATTAAAAATTTGACTGAGGGAAATGGATATACTGAGTGCAATGACGGTGATAAACACCATTTGCGCCCACATTATTTTAAACAGCGTACTTGTTTTTACACCTATCGCCTTGAGAATACCGTATAAACCAATCTTTTGAACATTCATCATGTAAAAAAAGATGGCAAACAACATTCCACTAATGACAACTAAAAACCAAATAATCATATTAAGGGACATCTGTTCTGATTTATAACTCGAAATGGTATTAAGGAATTGATTATTCGAAAAGGATTCCATACCAGAGAATGTTGGGACTGTACCCCCTTCAGGTATAAAAATCAACTGCATTTCGTCGGTTCCATAAATTTCTTTATAGTCCTCCATACTGATATAAGCTACAGCTGCATGGCTGTATTTACTGTTGTTTACAAAGCCTTTTACAACAAACTTGCCTTTGTATTGATTATTGGTTAAAGAATCTCCAATTTTGATACCATCGTCTTCCATTGACTTGTCGAGTACAACTTCCCCTTTTTCTACATTTTTAAACCACGTAGATTTGGTCGCTGTCACGAAAGCGAAACTTCGCTGCTTACCATCACGATCATTTAAAAACCCCATTTGAATGGAAAATGCCGCGGCATCCTTTTGTTTGCTTAAAATTTGATTTTGAATACTGTGGTCTATTCTTGACATGCTATAGGTCTGATTGGCTTCCTTCGTCATATAAAATTGTCCATCCGGCAAATCCTTTATTAAACCAGCACTGTCAAGTGATAATCCATTTGCCAAACCGGATATAATAAACGTTAATAAACTAACGAGAAAAACAATGGAGCCTAAAATCAAAAATCTTGCTTTACTTTTCTTCATTTCTTTCCATGCAATGTTCATCTTCATTCCTCCAATCTTTATTACACCCTTAGTTTAAGATCGGTATATGAACAGAAGATGAACGGAAAATTACATTTAAGCAATAGGTAAGCCTTTGATGTTATCTCCAGCTTTTCCCTTGCCCCACACGGAACGTGATAGTTTCCTATCATTCCGCGTTCCATCTAGCGATTTGTACTAGATTATAAGTTCCTTGTTACCCATCAATTAAGAGATTGGTTCTATTCCGCATTTTTCGCGGTAAGTATTAATCTTCTGGACCGTCGGTCCAGAAATACCAAGGTTCGATATGAGTATAGTTATCGTCGTTTTTTCCGTCATATGAATTAATTTATGTACATCTTTATGGAGAATGCGAAGGTTTTTGAATTGGTCGCTTCCATCGAGATGTACTGGGAAATAATGATGACAGTGAACTTCGTTAGCATAAAGGAAGTTGCCTGTGATTTCACATTCCCCCATTGTCATACTGTATCGACTTATCCGATTATCCATGTATTCAACACTTCGTGTTAGAATCTTTGATTTCAAACAGTATTTTTATATCACTTATAGTTTTACCATCTATTCCCGCAGTTTTTGAATCTTTATTAGATTTTATAATTCGATAGGACAGTAGAATATTTTCTCTTGAAGTAATAATGTCATATAATCGGTTAAAAGATTCTTTGCGAGTGGCTCTATCGTATAAATCTGTAATAGTTTCTGTCATACCGTAGTAATCCCAATATCGTAGAGCTTGCACTGTGGCACCCCTCCTCTCCGAGGTGATGTTCCCACGTTCATACCCGATCGGTGCAATGCACTTTAGGAAAATAATCGTTTGATTTCGCTAGACTCGGACTGTTCCTCCACTCCCATTACAGAAGTTTCATAGGTCGTGCCCCTACCCTCACAAGGATAAATGTATTTCGGCTTAACCTTAGAACAACCATTTCAGGTGACAGCTCTTGTTTCAATGTTCCTTGCTTTCCGCGTTCCTTACAACCTAGCTATCCTTCCTAGACGTAGGTGCTTTCTATAAGCCTGTGAGCTGGATATCGCCATAGTTCGATATAGCGTGTTTCAGAGGGCGCATTTTTACTCCACACCACTCACACCATCGCTAGATGGTTCATAGGTTTCCGTATGTTCAATCTTTAGACCCTTACTTTCGAAAGTTCGTCAGTCCCTATTGGTGGAACGATTCTCACCATATCTAGTTTTTCAGCCGCCCGGCATATCCATTGGCATGGCATCACTAAAAAAAAAGTAAGGCTTTAGCCTCTGTTCTGCCGACTCCACCTGGCTTCATACCCCATAATCTATAAATTATAACGCATGCAGGAGTATTGTCGGGATGGTTTAAGGAGACATGGTTCCGTCATTCCCATCCTCAGTTGTAAAGTTGAGATTTAATAAACAATAAATCTCCGGTTTTTCACACTATAGTGCTTATGACAGAACACGTCGCACGCGCCCGATTGTTGAATATAAAAATACAAAAGAGATATAAACATGGTTTCTCGGTAATTGTACTTAAGCCCCCTTTACTCTTCACTATTTTCACAATCTACTCTTAGTTTAGCAATTCTAAAGAGGCTTGATAACATTGGCTTAATATTCTTTGCTATAATAAACACAGATAATTGTGGTAGGACTGAGGTGAATCAAAATGTTTTGGACTCCATTATTTGAAAATGATGTACCAGTAGCACTCTTCTGCTCTTAATGGAGTGAAGGTGACTACATCTCTCCGTTAGGGGCATTCTCGACCTAAACAAAAGACGGAGGGTACAAAAAAATGAAAAACACCTTATTAGGTTCTTTATATTTAATTTTAGCTTCAAGCATTTGGGGTGGTATGTACGTTGTTGTTAAAGTTGTAGTATCGGTCATACCTCCACTAGAACTTGTTTGGATGCGTTATTTAGTGGCGTTTGTCGCACTTCTCGTGATCGGTTTCATAACAAGACAAAAATGGCGTATTGAAAAACGTTTTGTCTTTATAATCATAGCCATTGGAATCATAGGTAATACCATTTCAATTGTTGCTCAGGAAACTGGTACTATGCTATCCACAGCACAAATGGGAGCCATTATAACTTCTTCAACACCAGCATTTATGGTTATTTTTGCTCGCTTAATCCTTAAAGAACGGAAGAGTTTAAAAAAGGGAATCTCTGTTTGTTTAGCGACAATTGGAGTGCTTCTCATTGTTGGAATTAGTGATGTGAATATGTCCAGTTCACTTGGAGGTATAGCACTACTTATTGCAGCTTTAACTTGGGCACTCATGTCAGTACTTGTAAAGCTTTTGCCGAGTGATTATTCACAAATTGTGGTAACTACCTATTCCATCTTGGTAGCATTAATCGTGTTAACTCCTTTTGTATTGCCACGCTTACACGAAGTTAATTTCTCTCAACTGACTCACCCGACCATTTGGGGAGGAATATTGTATTTGGGTATTGTCTCAACGGCAAGTGGATTTCTACTATGGAATCGTGGATTACAAATGCTTAACGCCTCAAGTGGGGGGATATTTTTCTTCTTTCAACCCGTGGTTGGAACATTACTTGGATGGCTTATTCTAGGAGAGACCATAGGTGTAATGTTTTGGATAGGTTCTATTCTAATTTTCACTGGTGTTTTATTCGTAATCAACGAGAAAGAATAGTATTTAAAAACCCCTTCAGCAGTAACTGAAGGGGTTTGCTTGTGAAACAGGATTTTTTTCATATTTATTTCTTATCACTACTCATTATTCATGAATAAATAAACTTGCCTTTATTCAATAAATGGCCCATAACAAAATAAGCGTATCTCTTGTTTGAGAAATGCGCCCGATTACTGAGTATCCTACAACAATAATTTTAGTAGATAGCTGCATATGATATTGCACAAAAACCCCCGATAGAATAAGAAATATTACACAGTTGAACCCAACTTTGATTCAAAAGGGCAAGCATATTATATGCTTGCCCTTCAGATTGTCGAGAAAGAGTATTTTTCTCGGCAATTTTTTATTTAGCCTGCTAATTGGCCGGTTGATTTCCGCTCCAAGTGCTCGCTTTCCGCGGGGCGGGCGCTGAGCCTCCTCGGCGTTACACGCCTGCGGGGTCTCACCTGTCCCGCTGCTCCCGCAGGAGTCGAGCACCTTCCGCTCCAATCAACCTAAAGTAAATCAACTTGAGGTATTGCCACACACTTTTTCTAGCCTAGACAAGTGTGTGGCAATCTTTTTCATATTTTGGCAAGCTGCAGTAAGCAACACCTGCTCGCTCGCATTCCTCAACCCTCGCAACCTACAATAGCGAAGCCCATGCAGTTCTTTTGAATCTGCAAAGCTTCGCTCAATTTTTTCTTTCCTAAATTTATAAAGCATTTTTCCTGATTTTGATAGACGATTGAGCCGCACCTTCTCCTTATATTCTTCCCATACATGTCGGGTGACGACCTTCGTCTTGTTTTTTGATCTCGTACATTCCTTCAACAGAGGACATTCTGCACATTTCTTTGGGTTTGACTTATATTCACGATATCCTTCTCTTGTAGTCGTGCGATACACTAATTCCTGTTCATTTGGGCAAGTATATAGATCTCTTTTTTTGTCATATTGAAATTTCCATTTTGGAAATAAACCTTTAGTTGGATGATATCTTCTATGCGCAATAACCCCAAAAATATTTCGATCATGGAGCCCTTTACAAATAGGATTTGTAAGAAAACCAGAGTCTAATCCGACTGCTTCTACTTTTAATCCAAATCTTTCGATTTGACGGTCCAAGCGAGAGAGGTAAGGGACAGAGTCATGGACATTTCCTGGAGTTACGTAGGCATCCGTTATAATATTAAACTTCATGTCTGTTGTACGGTGGTCCAGATAACAGAACATTTCCTGCTTATTTTCCCTGGACATGAATCCACACTCAGGATCCGTTGTACTTTTTCGGATCACTTTTGTCTCTGTCACCTCCTCTCGTTCTTTTAAAGCTTTTTTCCGTGATTTAGTCTATCATCCTCAATTGCTTTATTCAGCTCATCTATGTACTCGCGAGTTTCCACTTCAACTTCCTCACGAGTGAATTTATTCTTATTGGCGTTCGCTTTAAGATGAGTCGAGTCCGAAAATAAAACACGCCCACCAACCATCTTATGGTTTATGGCTTTATGGACAATTTCATCAAATATTTCTTGAAAGATGTTTGTTTCCTTAAAACGTGTTCTTCGATTCCAACTGATAGTTGAATGATGAGGAACTGGGTCATTTAGCTTCAATCCTAAGAACCATCGATAAGCAACGTTAGTTTGAATTTCTCGTTCCAATTGACGTTCCGAACGAATGCCATAAAAATATCCAATAAACATCATCTTGAAAAGCAGAATTGGATCAGTTGGACGACCGTTATCTTCTGAGTAATAGGGCCGAACCTTTTCTCCAACAAATGAAAAATCAATATATTTATCCACCTTTCTTAAAAGGTGATTTTGAGGCACCAAATCTTCGATAAAAACAAATTCAGCTTCATTTTGAACAGCTTTTTTGGGTTTGAACATTCTATTCACCGTCCTATTCTTGATAAGAATATTATACTATATTACCGCGGTAAATTGTTAAAGTAATTAAACAAAATAATAGGCTGTCGAGAGTTTCTCGACAGCCTGAAGGGCAAGCATATTATATGCTTGCCCTTACTCTTTTATCAAATGAGAAGTAGATTTTACTTTAAAAATACTTATTACTTATGTCAAAAGAAGATGTTCTTAATAAGCTAAAAGCCAAAAATTATTTGAACTTATTAAGAACACTTTTCTAGCTATAAAAAGTAAAGTTTGAAATACGAGAATAAGATTATTCAAAGTACATCCCTCCACATTAAGTTTAGTGTTAAATACAACACTAAACTTACTTTTTACAAATCAGCAAAAATTATTTATAAAGTGTATTAATTATTCAATTCTTTTTTATTTGTAAGTTTGTCTTTATCAAGTGTTCCTGGTGGTTGTTCTAACCATTCATTACTAATCATGATATCTGCCCCATCCTTAGCAAATTGAGCAATTTCAAGTGATAATCGTTCATAATTTAGAAGAAGGTCACTTCTTTGACTTGCAGCTGCTGCAGTTGCATAATTTCCTGTTCCTGCTGCACTCATAAAGCTCATATGAAACATGGTTAACTTATCCGAAAATGGTGGCGTTGTTGAGTCAGTAATTGCAATATCCGATGATGCAGGTGCCTGTATATCGTTTTTAACAAGGATATTTGTAAATATTTGAATATGCTTTTTTGAAATATCTCCTCCCCTTAACATCCATTTTTGAATATCTTCTCTTGGAGATATTTGGGCAAAACTTTGTGCAAGTTTACTTCCTATAATATTTGTTTGAATATTCATGAATAAATGTGATATTTCAACGGCGTTTAATGGTCTTTGTTTGCTAAAAGGAGAAAGTCCACTTAAATACCTTTTACTGTCTATATAGTCCGTTTTGGTTGGATATGCAATATAAGGAGCCCTAATAAATAATCCTTTTGAAAGAAGAACTTTTGAACTGCGCTCAAACAATTCCGATGTTTCTGTCAGACCTTCTCTGTAAAATGCTCTTATATCATCTCTAGCACTCATAGAAACAAATCCACTATATCCAAACAGTCCAAGCTTTGCCATATGGTTTAAATAGGTTAGCATAAAAGGATCTGTAAAGAGACAGGAAGCATTTAAATTCACATCATTATCATAAGTAAATCCTGTTGGCGTTGGAATCTGTTCTTCTTGGAATATGGTTGTTAATTTTTCGATATGAGTAGCTGAAAGGTCATATGTATATTGAACAACAGCTTTTATTTCTTCATCTTCTACGGTTTTCAGAAAATAGCCTAAGACACATTTGGACATACTATCATTCATATAGCTAGTCCAAATTGAAGCTATTTCAGCCGAAGTAAGTTGAGTGTAATGTTCAGTCATAATTCGTTACCTCCAAAGAATATTTTCTAGGCATAGATATATTCTTTGCAAATAACCGTACATTATGAAAAGGTCAAGGAAATAGTTTCTTGGCTTTTCTATTAATTCTTGTTTTACTTACCCGTAAGTTAGAGCAAATCTTCATAATCCCTTCAAACTTTAATATAATATCTGATTTTTTTAAAAGGTTTTGTACAACAATCTGGCCCTAAAATGAAAATAGACGCTAATCCTTATTAAAGGAGTCGAGTAGAAGGGAGCCTTTCTACCTTACGATAAATTGTACTCCATCCCCTCACAGAACCGTGCTTGCACTATTAATGCACACGGCTCCTCCTAGTCATCATTCACAGAATGTAGCTAATCTCTTTTCTTAAATCATATATATTCACTTTAATTCTTGGTGAAGGTAGTGGATATTTATCAAGAAATAGTCTGAATTTATCCCATGTAAAGGATTTCCTTTGACTTCTTCTATTGAGCCATTTAAATAGTAAGTTCTCGATTTTGTCTTTGAAGTTGCAAACATTTTTGGTATTATCAGTGATGCAATAATAGTTGTAATAACCTATAAGCGATCGTCGAAATCTATCCATGATCATATGAATATCTCTATTTCTATTCTTCTTCAGCCATTCTTTAGACTCTTTTAATTTACCTTGGACTTTCTTGCTACTCGATTTCCGTTTCACCCGAAATTTCCCTTGTTTACTTTTCCCACAATAGTGTGTAAAGCCTAGGAAATCAAAGGTTGCTGGTTTACTATTTCCCTTTTGCTTTTCATATTTCTCGGCAAACCGCCCGAAGGGAATAATTTTGGTTTTATCCTCGGAAATTTCCAAGTTAAATTTCTTTAATCTACATTTCAATGATTGGAAGAATTCCTGAGCTTCGCTCTGATATTGAAAACAGCACACAAAATCATCTGCATACCTTACTATATATGCCTGTCCCTTGCATTGTTTCTTAACCTTTTTCTCAAACCATAAGTCAAGGACATAATGGAGATACACATTGGCTAATACCGGAGATATAACTCCACCTTGCGGTGTGCCATTGTCTGTTTTGTATTTCTTACCTTCCTCCATGTATCCACCTTTAAGAAACCTACCAATTATTCTTAGTAGATTAGGGTCAGCAATTCGCAGTTTTAAGAACTCCACCATCCATTTGTGGTCAACGTTGTCAAAGAATCCCTTAATATCGACATCTACTACATAATTTACTGATCTCTTTTCAATATAAAAGTTCAGTATTTTCAAAGCATCATGACAACCACGATTAGGTCGAAACCCAAAGGAACAATCTAGAAAATCATTTTCATAGATGGTATTTAGTATCTTTGTAATGCCTTTTTGAACAATCTTGTCTTCATGTTCCGGTATTCCTAATGGTCTTTTCTTGTTTGAATTGAGCTTCGGAATATACATTCTCCTTACAGGAACAGGACGATAGCTTTTGCTTTTAAGCCGACTTACTAACTCCTCTATGTTTTCTTCTAAATTTTCACCGTATTGCTCTTTAGTTGTACCGTTAATCCCGGTTGCTTTCCTATTGGGTAGTTCATGATGACATTGAGCTAGTGCTTGCTTATTTAGTAAATGTGCAAGTGATGTGAATTTCATTTTAGGATTAGACTTTGTTAATTCTGCTATCCTTAGTAGTTTTGTTTCCATTTAGTATACCTACCTCTGTGTGTAGTAAATGTGTCTCTAGTAAGGGCGATAACTAGGTAGCAGCCTTTCCTCCATCGGCATTACCCAATTTCATTGGTACTACGCTGCTATCCGACTCCCTACAACGGCATTTGGTTTCCTTGCTTTTTATCGCTTGTAAACCATACTCTTCTAAAAAAAAGAAAAGACCGGTAGGGTCTCCTGAGTTGCCGTATCATATCAATGTATAACGTGCCAAGGTCTATGACTCCAGAGAGGTTTTATCTTTCTTGCCTTTAACGAAAGATAAAATGTAGCTTTCTGCAGCGCTTAAAGCATCAGCCCTCTCAAATTACAAACATTATGGAGCTCAATCCCTTCAACCATTTGGCTTTCGGCCCGCCACCTAACTGTCTACGCTTAAAAACTAAAGTTACCTTTAGTCCTCCAAGACTCGCTACGAGTGAATGGCTAGTTCTTACTCGACGGGAATCCCACCCGTTATATGATACGACCTAGCTCAGCCGCACAAGCACCCGTTTGTTTAAGTACATTCCTTCACAATCTCGTTTTTGGTATAAAAAAATGCGACCTTCATCTTAAAGAATCGCACCTTTCGATTTAATATTAATTTAGGAAGCTCCTATTAGAAAAATTGATTAACTACAGATACCTTTTCTTAAACTTAAAGCACAAATACTCAATCCCATTCCTAC
The DNA here is from genome assembly GCF_000242895.2 of Bacillus sp. 1NLA3E. Taxonomy (NCBI): domain Bacteria; kingdom Bacillati; phylum Bacillota; class Bacilli; order Caryophanales; family Bacillaceae; genus Bacillus; species Bacillus sp. 1NLA3E. The sequence continues at coordinate 1,199,264 of NC_021171.1, read as the reverse complement.
TAACAGGAAAAGAAAGTTAAAAGAAATAATCTTAGGATTTTGAGCAAATTCACTTCAAAAATAATTGTAGTTGAACCAGAAGACGGATGTTAGTCAGATTGAGATAACATTTTAATAAAGTATTTGGGGGATTCAATAAACCCTTGTCGCAGTTTTTAGTAATCCTGTTGATTAAGCAGTTACACTTACATTACTTAATCATATGTATATTGGGAAAGCCACTTTATTCGGAAAATTGTGCGTGGTAGTCCAATTTTGAGAGGGGTCATAGGGTGTCAAAAAATACTTTCGATTTTATCGTGATTGGGGCCGGAACTGCAGGCGGAGTAATTGCAAAAAAATTATCGGATGACGAAAGTACATCTGTACTTGTCCTTGAACCAGGAACAAATATGGTTAAAGAACTAAGCAGTCCTTCTGGTGCAGTTTCAGGTATTTTAGCATCTGATAATAGGCATTCCTTTAATATATTTACAAATGCAGAGCCAAGTATTGGGGGTCAGCAGCTTAGAATATCAAGCGGCAGAGCGATCGGGGGAAGCTCAGAGCATAATGCCATGTATGCAGTACGGGGAAGCAGTAAACTTTATGATGAGTGGGCAGACACTGTTGGATCTCAATGGAGTTATAACAATGTCAGTTCTTTATTCATAAAAAATGAAACTTATACAGGAAAGACGCAAGAACCCGAAGAACGCGGAAGAAAGGGCCCCATTTTTGTCAGGCAGCAAACCATTCCCAAGGATGGGCTTTCCGTTACGTTGGCAAAAGCAGCATCAGATGTATTAAATATTCCCATTGTTGAGGATTACAATACTGGTATAAGGGATTGTACATTTTTCAAATCACAATTTTTAAATAAGGAAGTGAATGGACAGTTCGTTCGCTCCTCTACTGCCACAGGATATTTAAACAGAAAAATTGTGACACAAGGAAATGAGTTCCATCCAGATGAAGTTGGAGTTGGCAGCAGAAATTTAATTATATTGGCTAAAACAACAGTGAATAAAATTCTATTTGAACAAGATAGAAAAATTCAAGTTGCCGTGGGCGTTGAATTTGTCAGAAACGGTAAATCAAATAGAGCATTCGCCAAAAAGGGGATCATAGTTAGTGCAGGTAATTTTTCCTCAGTTATTTTGCAACGTTCTGGAATTGGAAATCCGGCAGATTTAGCGAAAGCAGGTATTGAAACACTTATAAACAGCCCAAATGTGGGGCACAACTTTCAAGCCCATTTTACGATTGGAATGGGAGTAGAAGTAAAAACTAAGCGGATTTTAGAACTCATGTCTGCAGACCCAGACAATCCATTTCCACTGGGTGCTTTTAAAGGAGACGGTAGAAGTGGAGGCCGCCGCCTTCAAATATATGGATCCCCAACACCAACGTTTCTCCCCACTCAAGATGCACTGGCCAATAATTGGGGGTTCGATCCTAAAAAGCAGAGCAATATTATGAGCATTGGCCTTTTCGACCTAAACCCAAAAAGCAGGGGTACTATATTGGCCGCACACAGCGATCCTGAGGCCTATCCTTCCATCGACCTTAATCCGCTTGGAGATCCTGATGATCTGGATTTCATGGTTGATCAGTATATTGAGACCTTCCACATTATGAAGAAAGCACGTGAACTCGACCCTGAAGGCATTTACAAGGTCGTATACCCACCTGAAAAAATCTTTGAGATAAGCAATGAGGAAGAACAGCGTAAAAAAATAGAAAGTTACGTAAGGGCTTCTTATCGCAATATCTTCCACTTTGGAGGTCAATGCAAGATGGCCAGGAGTATTCGTGACGGCGTTGTAGATGGATATCTGAATGTCTTTGGCACCAAGAACCTGAAAGTCGCCGATCTTTCCATCTCCCCCATTTTACCAGATGGCAACACTTCCATGCCTTCTCAAATGATCGGTTTAAATGCAGTTCGATTTATTCGTGAAGAGTCTTCCTAATAATTAATGATACATTAGGTCATAAGTTTGGCGATATTCTTTTAATAATAGAAATAAGTAAACGATCACAAAATTCTTTAAATACTCAAGATATCCTTCGCTGATTATGCACGTTGCCGTTCTAAATCGAGCGAAGCCCAATAACTTAGGGGCAGGTGAGTAGCGTTTTTTGTTTACTTACTGCCCCTTAGCCTACTTGGCTTTGCCAATTTTGTTTGCCTGTCGCCCACCCTTCACGCTGTCAAAAATTAAAATTGAGAGAACAAAGAAGGCTAAGTTATGATAGCAACAATGATATTCCATTCCTTCATATATACTGCTCCTTAGTAGAATAAGAAATAAAAAAAGAGCTGCCCCAGCACCGCTTGTCATGAATTCAGCCCCTATATTGTTATCAGAAATTTAAGTTTACTTATTACTATTACTTAAATTCTATGTCCAAACCATTTTTCCTTCTTCAACTAACCTGTCCTTATATTCAGTATGATTTTTTACCGTATTCATCGTAAATAAAGAAACAAAAACAGCCTATTTTCTATCATTGTTTACTTATTATCTTCAGTAAGTAATTATAGTTTTCAACGTAAACAAAGATAGGACTTTACTTGGAGTGGTGGGTATGATAGGCTCGTTTGCCTGGTAAAACCTTGGCTTCATCCTTTTAAGACAAATCTTACCCACAGAGGCTCCAAGTCAAGTCCTTAACCACTTATCTATGCTTTCATGTAAACAAAGATAAAAGGTGCATTCTATCAATCTTTTTAGGATGATACTGTATATAAGGATCAGGTTAGTTGAAGTGAAAATCCTCACAATCACTTCACCCATCACGATTTTCTTTAAATATGTTATTCAAGAATATGGCCCTAAAATGGAAAAAATCACTTTCCTTATTATAGGAAAGCGCCCTTTTCTTGAATAAGAAAGAAATCAGGCCCTGCCCCTAACTGACAATCTTATAATATTCTCTTGCTGTTAATCTATAAACCAATGCGTAAAATGCGGCAAAGATGAGAATGGTTGCTGCTGTACATAGGACGAAGAGTCCGATGTTTGTTAAGTTTAACAGCGCCAATAGTTTCGTAATGACTTTGAAGGCAAAGGCGATGTGAATAACGGCTGAAACAAGCGGTAGGAAAAATACAATCAGTACTTGGCTCTTTATCGACTTTTTAATTTCGTCTTTACTCAAGCCTACTTTTTGCATAATCGCGAATCGTTCTTTGTCATCATAGCCTTCTGATATTTGTTTATAGTACATAATTAAGACGGTGGCCATGATGAATAACGTGCCAAGGAAAAGACCGAGGAAGAAAAGGCCTCCGTATAAGGAATAAAATGATTCTCTTGATGCCTCTTTCCCTTCCGCAAGTGCATCGATGGACAATTCATTCAACTTTTGTGATAAAGCTTTTGTTAAGGCAATCTCATTTTCAGGGCTTCCTTCAGCGTCAAAGCCGTAATAAAAAGATAAATCCTTCCATTCAATCGCATTCATTTCTTCAACAGGGTATAAAGCTGTAATCGTTTCTTCATCTTTTACAACGACGACATAACTGTCTGTCATCATAGCCGATGCATCGCCATTGATGGTAAAGTCTTTTAACTGTTCTTTAATTTGGAATTCCTGGCTTGCGATTGTCATCGTTTTTTTAACCGGGTCTCCCCTAAAGGTGTATAAGAGTACCTCATTGTCTTCTAGGGTAACCGAAAGATTCTCCAGCTGGTTGAACTCATCAAGCGGGATTAGTTCTATCATGGAAATATTTATAAATTTCTTCGTGGTTGTGCGATCTGTTTTAAATGTGTTTCCCACCCTTAGTGTTGGAAAGGCTGCCGAGCGATAAGACACTTGGCCCTTTAATTTGATTTGGTATTTTCCTGCTTCTTCATGGACCATTTTTTCCACTATTTGTGCCTGTTCTTCTGATAGATTACTGGCTGAAATATTAATCTCTTTTGGAAAGCGATTTTTCAACAAATCTTCCATCCCAATATACAGGGACACTGTGGTTGACAACATGACCAATACCATGGTTGAAAGAATACAAATATTGGCTAAGCCTATTGCGTTTTGTTTCATCCGATAAATCATGCCGGATACACTGATGAAATGCTTTGTTTGATAATAAAATACTTTGTTTTTTCGTAATAATTTTAACAAGGCAATCGTGCCGGAGGTAAACAAGGCGTATGTCCCGATAATGACGAGCAACACGGCAAAGAAAAATTTATTTAACACAGCTAATGGTGATTCGGTTACCAGTGCGATATAGTATCCGGAAGAGAGTGTTGCCACTCCGATTAAGACGAGAACCCATTTCGTTTTTGGTTCTTTTTCACCGGCCTGACCGCCTCGCAGCAATTCAATCGGTTTTGCTAGGTGGATATGCCGTAAATTATTGAGAAGCGTTAGGGTAAAAATGCCAAAAAAAAGGACCAAGGTAATTCCGATTGATTTTACCGAAACAAAATACGAAAGCGGCACTTCGAAACGTAAAATGTTATTTAAAAGCAAAAACATTAACTTGCTTAAGACCATTCCGCTTACTGCCCCCGTGATCATACTGATGACAGTGACGAAAAAAGTCTCCCATATAATCACTCTGGCAATGTGCTTTTTCTCCATTCCAAGTATGTTAAATAACCCAAATTCCATTTTCCGTCGTTTGATTAAAAAGCTGTTGGTGTAAAACAAGAATATAACTGAAAAGATCCCAATGACAATGTTGCCTAAATTTAAAATCTGGATTAAAGACTCTCCGCCGGACATTTCTTTCAGCCCCGGATTTCCGGACATAAAATGCATGATATAAAACATCGCAATCGTACAGATACAGGTAAGAATATAAGGGATATACGTTTTCCGGTGTTTATTAATATTAGTTAGGGCCAGTTTTGGATAGAAAAATTTACTCATTTCTGCCACCGCCCGTTGCAATGATATTTAATGTATCCGAGATTTTTTGATACATCGCTTCATTGGATAAGGACCCTTTATAAATTTGATGGAACACGGCTCCATCTTTGATAAACAGAACGCGGCTGGCGTGGCTTGCAGCCTTTGTACTGTGGGTAACCATTAGAACCGTTTGGCCTTCATGATTGATTTGTGAAAAAATCTGCAGTAGGTCATCAGAGGCACGCGAATCCAAGGCACCGGTCGGCTCATCGGCTAGAACGAGCTTCGGATTCGTAATTAAAGCTCTCGCAACTGCTGCCCGCTGTTTTTGACCGCCGGATACTTCATACGGGAATTTTGTTAAGATATCCATAATCCTTAATTTTTCCGCAAGGGGCTTTAAGCGCTTGCTCATTTCACTGTAGGATGTACCGGATAATACGAGCGGTAGAAAGATATTGTCCTGCATTGAAAAGGTATCGAGTAAGTTAAAGTCTTGAAAAACAAAACCGAGATTCTGCCGGCGAAAGGCAGAAATATCTTTTTCGCTGATGGATACGATATCTTTACCATTAAGTAAAACTTCGCCGTTGGTCGGTTTGTCAAGTGCTGCTAAAATATTTAATAGCGTTGTCTTTCCGGAACCGGATTCGCCCATAATCGCAACATATTCCCCTGCTTCAACTGAAAAGCAAACATCTGTAAGTGCCTGAACATGATTGCCGCCGAAACGGGTTGTGTACACTTTTTTTAGATTTTTCACCTCTAGTAATGTCATGAAAAATTCCTCCGTCTCTCGTTTATTTCCATGTTTAGTATAGCAATGGAGTAATAAACGCAGACATCGTTTTGGCTTACAAATAAGCACTCAAACTTACATTATTGTAAGATTGAATAATTTCCGGTCTCATTCCACCCCGATTTCCTTCGTCTCCAAATCAATGATGACCTTTGTTCCTTTTCCCACTACTGATTCAATGGCGATGCCGTGGGATAATTTGGTCAATATTTGTTTGCATAGATACAAGCCAATCCCCGTCGATTGTTTTAAAGCGCGACCGTTGTAGCCGGTAAAACCTTTATCAAATACCCGTGGCAAGTCTTCTGCGCGAATGCCGATGCCAGTATCTTCCATGATCAGTCGTTTATTCTCCATATAAATCGAAATAGAGCCTGTGTTTGTATACTTCAACGCATTGGAAAGAATCTGCTCAATTACAATGAGCAGCCATTTTTCATCTGTTAACACGGTACAGTTTACATCCGAATAGTTTAGGGCAATTTTTTTTCGGATAAACATTTTGGCATTTTTTCGGATTGCTTGTTTGACGATCTCATCAACTTCATATTTTTTAAAAACAAGATCATTGGACATATTTTCTAAACGAAGATATTGCAGGACAAATTGAACATATTGTTCTATTTTAAACAATTCCATTTCCAACTCGGCAGTTTGGTCATTTTGTTCCGATTGGAGAAGCAGGCGAGTCGCAGCAATCGGTGTTTTGATTTGATGGGTCCATTGGGTAAAATAATCCACTAAATCCTTCTGTTTATTGTCAGCTTGAACGGTCAATTCGTTCTTATTTTTCGTTACAATTAGCAGCAGTTCTTGATATAGTCGTTCAATTGCATTCTTTGGGGCAGGCAATTGGCCGATTTGCACCATAATGGTCTTTTTTGCGTATTTTAGCATTTTGTATCGCTTTTTAAATTTAATAAAATCAACAATAAAAAAGATGAGGGCAACATACAGACATAAAAGGGTGCTGTAGAGGATAGGCTCGAGGGGAAGATGACTAAGCAAAAAAACAATCGCAAACATAAGGACAAAAAGGTTGAACAAGACTATCGGTTTCCAGTTTTTATATAAATATAGAAGAAATAAGTTTTCGTTACCATTTTTCATATCAGTCCACCAAATAGCCGAGTCCTTTCTTTGTTTTAATAAAATCATTCAGCCCGATTGCTTCTAATTTTTTTCGGAGTCGATTGATATTCACCGTCAGTGTATTATCATCAATAAAACTGTCCGTTTCCCACAGCCGGGTCATCAGGGCATCTCTTGACACAGCCTTGCCCTTATTTTCAAGAAGAACGTGCAAGATTTTTTGATCGTTTTTGGTTAAATCAATCTTTTGCCCATTAAAGGTAAGCGTCGCGTCACTTGTGTTCAGAATAGCCCCCCGGTGTTCCAGCAAATTGGTTTGTCCGGTAAAATCATAGGTGCGTCGAAGTAAAGCTTGTACTTTCGAAGTTAGAACGTTTAAGTCAAAAGGTTTGGCAATAAAGTCATCTCCGCCCATATTAATCGCCATGACTATATTCATATTATCGGAAGCAGAAGAGATAAAAATAATCGGCACCTTGGATACTTTGCGAATCTCATTGCACAAAGTAAACCCATTCACAAAGGGGAGGGAGATATCCAATAAAACCAATTGCGGATCAAACGAAACAAATTGAATCATAACATTTTGGAAATCCGAAACGTATTCCACCTCAAATCCCCACGACTGAAGGTGGTTCTTTACCGTTCTGGCAATGACCATATCATCTTCTACAATGAATATTTTGTACATAATCTTAGCTCCACTCGTAAGTAAGTTTTAATTGAATCCTTATTGCTAAATCAATCCAGTTACAATATACTTTGACGTGATATAAAGGGATCTGTGCTCTTCTTCACTACTATTTGATTAATAAATATTTTGGTTATAACCAAAAAGGTCAAAGTATAGGATGCCTCTGTTCTTATTAACAATGAACTTCCCATTTAACTGGTGCTATTTCGCAACTTTAATTATTTTAATTTTACAATCAATGCCACATTTATTCTACAAAATGGCCCAAAAATGCAAAATAACGAAAGTCCTTGCTGAAGGATTGCGCCCGATTGTGGAAGATTAAGGTATATTATTGCCTTAGCTTGAATAACCATGCTGAATTGATATTCAAGAAATGCACCCAAATATTAATTATTTAAAGCTTGTTCAATATGTGCCAAATGGTGATTACCATGCCATGCGTAAAGTGCGATACTTTGTTCAATTCGCATTTTACTACCATCAGGATACTGATATGTACGCTGTAATTGAGTAGCTGTTAGATTTTTAAGTAAATATGTCCAGCGTTCATGTAGACTATCTAATAGCTGTAATGAAACTTTAATAGGTAACTCATAATCTATTAGCTTTGCCCATTCACTTTCTTCATACGTTTTGACCACTGGATTTTCTTCTGTCAAAGCTAATTTCATTCGTATATAACCATTTAAATGGCTATCGATAATATGGTGAATAACTTGACGTACATTCCAGCTATTTTCTCTATACGTTTTTGTTAATTTCAATTCATCAAGGGATACAGTTAACGCATTTAAACGACTAGGTAGTGTGGTCATTTCTTTAATCCACATTTTAATATCTTTTTCTTGTACTTCATTAGGACAATCGAATTGTCCAATTGGGTATCTTTTATCCATTATAAATCCCCCTCACTTTTCTGCCCCTTTAGCTTAATAACAATTATTTCAAATTACCATCATTTTTACAATAGGCTACTCAATTATATGGTCCAATACAAACAGACACCTTCTTTTTAAAGAAAGGCGCCCGATTGTGGAATAAGAGAATTCATTTCTTACTCTAAATACTCATCACTTAGGCTAGGATGTAAAACCTTTGTCATTCTCCTGTATTAAGCCTTTTTAAGCCAAGGTATCAGATAGGGAAGCATCTGTGGCTATTAAGAATTGTTTCGCCGATAATTCCGTGTTGTTACGCGGAATCTTTTATTATTTCCGACAATCTTTTGATCAATTACCTTTGCTTCAAGAACATTCGTACCAATTAAACAGTTTTTTGATACGATAAATCCTTTAAAACCAGAGAAAGGCGTGTGAGACCGAGATCTCACACGGCTTAATCAGTATTTGTTTTGACAAGATGATGAAATTATTATATTCACACAAAATTATTTGCTTGTAACAGTTACCGTATTTCCTTGAGATAGCGAACGGTACCTAACAATGTTCGCTATCAATACTTCCTTAGTTCTTGATAAGATCCATGACATCTCGTCTCATGGTTTGCTGAGCCACTTCGGTTGGTTTCCCCATACGAACTAGCATTTGAATGACTTTTCCACCTGGTGCATATTCCTTATGGATTTTCGTATACGGTTCCTTCATTTCTGGGTACTCTTCCAACACTTGACTTGGCGGCTGCATCACAAAGCCCATATTATGTGCTTCCAATATGAGACGACTGTAGAGCATACCTGCTTTTACCTGATTACTACGGCTATTATCTTTCGTAATAATCATCGCATAGGTTGGTGTATGTTCCACGGCAATCTGTGTGGACTTCTCAAACAAATCAGCTGATGCTTTCTCATTGTTGATGGAAGGAAACATGGTGATCATTCCTTGCATCACATTTTTCTTCAATCCTGTAATTCCTTCCCCTTCCAATGAAAATCCATATCTGTACTTGTTCTTTTCATACTCATTCGCCCGAAAAATATTTGCAGATTCTTCATTAATTCGATGTACAGCAGACTCAATTTTAGCCCCTTCCATAGCGTATTGACCAAGTCTATCTAAATTCTCTTCATCTTGAAAAATTCCTAATGTCACACCTTTTGCATCAGAGATATCTTGTAGCTTATTTACTTGGGCTTTCGTTAATGGCGTTGTCTCATAGGCTCCTCTGTTTGTATCTGGAAGAAATATGTATGGATAAAGTTCATTATTTATTGGTTCCACTTTTGTCAGAGAAATTTTTGCAACTGGTTTTGTATCCATGCTTTCTTTTAGGTTCGCTTCATCATAATTGCCGTTTGGAAAAAGAACGATGTCTGTGTGAAAGCCTATTTGATCACCTGCCTCTTTCACATATTCTAAAAAAGCCCCTTGTGTCACCATCGTTTGACGAGCATAAGGATCCACTTGTGGAGCTAACCGATTTGAATCGGCATACAGGTAAAAGACATTCGCATCTTTATGATCCAGACGTACAATCCATGGCTGCATATTATGTCCATTCGCAGCTAGTACACCATGGGCAGCAAGGCGTACTCTTATATCCTTAAATTGTTGTGAATAGGTAGTCTTCCATGGATCTAAATATTGTGTAGTCGAAAAAATGCCACTTTTTATCATTAAAACAGAGAAAATACCTACGATGATCACGGCAAAAGTTAAGAAAAACATAGTCATCATCTTTAACCCTTTCTTTTTCATTTTTCACAATCACATCCTTAATTTTTAATAGATGTAAGTAGTAATTCAAACGCTTCAGGTATTAGCTCTTCGGAATTTCTATGGTGATAATGTTTGATATAATTAGCTTTCTTCTTCGCTACATTAAAGACTCCAATTGTAGATGACCATAAAATCAAAGCCGTATTTAAAAGATCCAAGTCTTTACGTATGGAACCTTCCTCCACTCCCTGTTGTAATGTCGTCATCAAAAACCTGAAAATTTTCTCTCCTTCGGCATAGCATTCTTCTCTCGATTGATCGGTGATCCCTTTTTCAAAATCTCGTTCACTCGTTTCATATTCCACAATTGCCTCAAAATAGTTTGGTTGTAACTGGCTAAATGTTAAAAGAGTTGTTCCGATTTGTCTTAATCGTTGCAATGAATTCCCACCCAGTAATGTGTTGAGTTCTTCTTCTAACATGGTATTTAATAATTTCCATCCTCTAATCATAATTTCAAAATAGAGTTGCTCTTTGCTTTTAAAATAAACGTACACCGTTCGTTTGCTAAACTCTGCTTCTTTCGCTACATCGTCCATGGTCGATGTAGCATATCCCTTTGTAAAAAACACTCGTTCTGCCGCTTCAATAATATCGTTCCTTCGAATTTCCTTTTCCTTTTGTTTTCGTTCAGATACTCCCATTTACACAGCCCTTTCACCAGAATGATATAAAGTATACTATCAGTTTACTTTATATCATTATAGTGCATACAACAATACATATCACCAAAATTACACATTTTTTAATCCATTTTTTAGTAGACTATGTTCTTTAACTCTGTTTATTAGGGCTAATTACGGGATTTTACACGAATGAGCCCTAATCAACAATATTGTTTAACATAGCCTTTTAATTAAAGAAATATATAACCTTTATTTAACTTTCCTGAGATGTTAATTTAAGTACAAAACTCCACAATCTACGATCATCATAAATTTCCATTTGTTTTCGCTAGTTCCTCAATAATTTGGCCCTAAAATGTAAATAAGCGCTTCTCCTTGTTAAAGATTAGCGCCCGAATGTTGAAGACTGATGAATTTATTTCAACTGGTGTTTATACAGAACTTTTTAGAATCAGATGTTTAAAACACGTTTTACTCTATGTAAGCCACTAACTCACATACCCTAGGCTCTTATTTTTTCAACGAAATAATCCTTGAATGATTACTCATAAACTACATATGCATAAATTAGCACCAAATGTAAAAGAGGTGGTATATATGAGTAATTCTCAACAACCTGAAGTAAGACCCTACCTGATTACAAAGACGTTAGTTCCTGAAAATCAGGAAACACCTATACATTTTATTAATGGCGATATTGTTAGTAAAAGACTGTTTTATAGAAGAAATCATTTTCCTTATCCCAGCTTTGCGTCTTCCTTTTATTTTCTTCCAATTGAGGGGCTAGTGCATAATCCAAAAGTCTTTTCATTACAGGAAATTTACTCATTGCCATCTAAAACGATAAAAGTGGTTTTAGAATGTTCTGGTGATAAGCGTGAGTTATTTAAACCAAAAGTTTATGGAGAGCAATGGGGAAAAGGTGCAATAAGCCAAGGGATTTGGAAAGGTGTACCTTTAAGATCCTTATTGGAGTACACAGGATTACTTGATACAGCCAAAGAAATTGTTTTTGAGGGGCATGATTATGGAGAAAGACCTGATTCTAACCAACTATTTAGTTTTTCAAGGAGTTTACCCATAGAAAAAGCCCTTGATCCAGATACCATTATTGCTTATGAATATAATAATCACCCCATCCCCTTCAAGCATGGTTTTCCGCTTAGATTAATTGTTCCTGGATGGTATGCAATGGCATCTGTAAAATGGGTTAAAAAAATTATTGTGATTGATAAGGAATTTAAAAGACCTTTTCAAGCTGTTGATTACGTTTACTATCCGAACAAAGAGAACGATAGTGGAAAATTCCCTGTTACGACTATCAATGTTAACTCAACTATAAAATATCCTTTAAATAGGCAATTATTGCCTTCAGGGGTGTATGATATTAATGGAATTGCATGGACAGGTAAAGGTCATATAGCAAAGGTGGAAATTAGTTTTGATGGAGGCCAAACTTGGGATACATGTCAACTAACTTCATCATCCGAGAAATATGCTTGGGTATGTTGGATTTATAAATGGGAGGCACTTAAAAAAGGCGAATATACCATACTTTCCAAAGCGACTGATTCTAAAGGCAATGTTCAACCATTAGAGCCGATGTGGAACAGAAAAGGTTATGGTTACAACGCCTTAGATAGTATAAAAGTTAAAATTGAGTAACACACATGTTTCGCTTAATAATAATGAGTCATACTCTATTCACTGTAAACTCTTCTCTATAGGGGTTTTAATGCCTATAAAGGGTTAGCAAAAACGCCAATCCCTTATCTATCATGGGTTTGGCGTTTGTTCTTTTTTATCGTTTATGCTTGATTTTATACATCGTTGATGAATCAACGTTTTCGGCTTCTGAAGAAGCCTGGCAGCTGCATAAAAAAGTGGGGTTTTATGCAATCTTTTCGTTCGCTAAACCTCCCTATTAGTTCAATGGGAAGGAATTATTTATTCAACAATCGTATTCGAATGCGAAAAACTAGTAATATGCCAAACGTTGCTGCTGTAACAGAGTTTGCGAAAGAATTAGTACTAATATAAAAAATTTAACAAACAAATAAATGGCTCTTCACCTAAAAATGCCCACATATGATGGGCATTTTTTAGGCGAAGAAATTAGAAACAGTAAAATCCGAAACAAATTTTTCTGTTGATACTTTAATAATAGAAATAGTGATTATACATGAAATTAGTTAAATTATAGTTGCTATTGACGGACAAAATAATTAACACTGCTAGAGATTTTTTCTAATATGGTGCTGGTCATGGTGGCGATAAAGGCACTTCCGATAATATCAGATGGATAATGATGCCCTACCCAAATACGGGAGAAGCCCGTCAATACTGATAATACCCACATGACTGAACCGAGGACACGGTCATAAAGAAAGATAGAAGTAGATATAGCAAATACTAGCAAAGTATGTTTACTTGGAAATGTAGAATCCATTTTTGAAGGAATAAGTATGCCGACACGATGTTTCACAAAAGGACGTGGTTTAAAATAAAACAATTTAATTAAAGTATGAATAAACAATGTAATCCCCATAGATTTCACCGCATTATAAGACACTTTTTTGTAGGAATCATTTCTAAACCACATGAAAATCAATACAAAAATAAATACATAACGAATTTTATTTGAAATCAATATCATCAGCAAATCCATTGGAGAACAACGTCCAGAAAACCGATTGATTAACTTAAATACTTTATTGTTCATAAAAAATATCTCCTAACTTTATAGATACAAATAAAATTCCCAACTATGAAAGAAAGTATGTAAAAATCAAAGAATGGGAATTAGCTGTAATAAGCCCGTACTAATGTATTCCTAAGATCAAATTGCTAATACCAAAGCATTCTAAGGTATTCCACAATCTGGCCCTTTAACGGAACAACCGCTTTTTTTGTTTCTCTATAAACATCTCTACAGATTGTATCTAAAGGGGTAGAACATCACATCTTTTTTATTACCATCTCGACATAATTCAAAATATCGCGTCTTTTTTTTAAACATCGTAACTTTATTTAATTAACAGAAATAAGAACGAACATCGCCTAACACGGGATTTTGGATGTTTGAAACACAATGACTCAGTTCCACATCACTCTACGATTAGTTGGAATCGTCATCACCGTTTTAAGGATACAAATATGTTTCAGGAGCTTTTTGATGAGATTGTTCATCTGCCCATAAATCATAAGATGGTTGGCGGCCGTGTGTTATTTACAGATTCTACACATTTAAAGGCAAACGCAAATAAACACAAGTTTAGAACAAGAAGTAGAAATGGTACTTGGGAATATTTTGATGACTTAAGCAAGGCAAAAGAAGAGGATAGAATCAAACACGGAAAATGCATTTAAAAGAAAAGGAGAATCGCTTATCTAAATCTGGAAAAATGCTTTATAAATTTAGAAAAGAAAAAATTGAGCGCGGCTTCGAGACCCAAAAGAGCTAAATGGGCTCGGCTACTGCCGTTTGCGGGAATTGAAGAATGTTAGTGAACTGGCTCTCCCTACTACAGCCTGCAAAAACAAAAAAAATTGCAACACATTTAGCCAGTTTGATAAGGTGTGTTGCAATTCTTTAGGTTGATCTGCCCCTTGTTAATAGGAGCGGAAGGTGCGAAGACCCCTGCGGGAGCAGCGGGACAGGTGAGACTCCGCAGGAGTGGAAGCGACGATGAGGCTCACCGCCCACCCCTAAGGTCCGCGAAGCACCTGGAGCGGATATCAACAGGTCCGTTAGCATAGACAATCTCATATTAAAAATCGGCATTTAATGTCTAACAAACTGAAATATTGCCGAGAAAATAAACTTTCTCGACAATATTAAGATGGAAAGGCCCCATCTTTTTATATTTGCTTTATTTTTTCAAAAAGCTCTGATTTTTCTTCATTAGTTAGCATTCTTTCAGCCATCGGAAACAGGACATTTTCTTCTTTAGAGAAATGGTCAACAAGTGTTAAGTAGGCATTTTTCACCAGACTGCTATATTCCTTCATTTGCTGCAAGCTTAATTGCTCCGATTGAATGCTTGTCTTCTTTAAAAATCTTCCAATCAAAGATTTTGCCTGTTCATGTTCATATTCCATAACTGCAACAGGTCCCATTCCGACTCCTAAATAAGTTTCCATCATTCTAAAGAGGACTTTTTCTTCTCTTTCTGAATGTGGACCAAGCTCTGCCATAAATATCTCCACTGCAGGTGTTAATTTTGAAAAATTCTCTTCTGCATTTTCATTCTGATCTATTTTTGAACATAAATGGTTTAGTCCGTGTAGTTTTTCTAAAAGTGGAATATGCTCCCCTTTTAGTTGAGTAAGCCCCTCACAAAGTGACTCTGCCCCATTGCTATTAAATGAACTCATACATCCTTCCATTCTCTCGTACCCCTTTCATTTATCATAATTAAAAGTATAAACAAGTTTGAAATTATACGTTGTGATTGTCATCACAAAACAATTTTATCCTTGAACGAAACGATTATTTTTATTCATGACAATTTTTCAGAAAGGTTAGATTTGGAATTTTTGTATTTACAGAAAAATTTAACGATTTTTGATTTAACTTATTCCCTGCGCTCATATAATATAAAATATCAAACTAAATAAGGGGGAAACCGAATGCATTTTGGCGCTTATCGAGAGTTTTATCCAAAATCATTAATATCCATGGGGGAAAAAGATCGTTCGAAAATAAATGATCATGAATTAAGATTAACGCACTGGCTCGTTTCACTCGAAGGGTACCCGAGAACCGAAGATGAATATTATTTATGGGAGGTATCCATCTATCCTTCTGACTTTGAAGGGACCTTTAATTGGAATACCCCCCTATATAGATCTTCCCTGTACGAAAATTTCGACGAAGCATACGAAGCGGCAGTATGTTTAGAGCAAAATTGTCAAAATTCTGAAGTATCCATGATTGACTACATAGAAAAAATAAACTAATAACTGCCTTACTTCCCTTCTTTTTCACCTCACTTGTGAAATTTCATACATACTTTTGAACAAAAAAAACTAACTCCCCTGACTGCCAATGCAGTGTAGAAAGCTAGTTTCAGAAGCTTTGATTATCCTTTTACAGAACCTGCCAATAACCCTTTTACAAAAAACTTCCCTAAAAAGATATAAACAAGCAGTGTTGGTAGTGCTGCAAGCAGTGCACCAGCCATCTGGACATTCCATTGAACAATTTGTGATCCAGATAAATTTTGGAGGGCCACCATAATTGGTTGTTGATCCGATGTAGTGATGGTAACCGCAAACAAAAATTCATTCCAAATATTTGTAAACTGCCAAATGGCCACCACCACAAATCCTGTAGCTGAAAGTGGCATCATAATATGACGGAAAATTCGAAGGAAACCAGCACCATCGATTTTTGACGATTCAATCATCTCATCTGGAATCGAAGCGTAAAAATTCCTGAACATTAATGTGGTGATTGGAATTCCATACACAACGTGTACAAAAACAAGTCCTGTAATCGAATTATACAACCCAACATTTCTTAAAAATTGAATCATCGGAATTAATATACTCTGATAAGGAATGAACATCCCAAACAATAAAAAGGTAAAGATCGTATCTGAGCCCTTAAACTTCCATTTTGAAAGGACATAACCATTTAAAGAGCCTAATAAAGCAGACAAGAGTGTCGCTGGAATCACTAAGTAAAAAGAGTTTAATAGATTTGGTGCAAGCTTAGTAAAGGCCATTGAATAGCTACTGAAATCTAGAGTTGATGGAAGCTTCCACATTTCCGCTAGTGTAACTTCATCAAGCGACTTAAGACTAGTCACTACAATTACATAGATGGGCATTAAATAGAACAAACTCAAACCGATTAAAAGTACGTATAAAATGGATCTTGAAACGGTTCGAAGTGCCATTATGATTCCCCCTTCCTGCTTGAGATAAGGTACGGAACAATGAAGATGGCAACTGAAAGAAGCATGATGATGGCGATGGCCGCTCCATTCGCATAATAATTACCACGGAAGGTGGTTTCAAACATATAAACCCCTGGAACATCTGTAACAAAGTTTGCTCCTGGTCCCGTCATGGCATATATTAAATCGAAAATCTTTAATGATATATGGGCCATGATAATAATTACACTAACAGTGATCGGACGTAGTAAAGGAAAAATAATTTTCCGGTAAATTTGAAACTCCGATGCCCCATCCATACGTGCAGCTTCTCTCACTTCATCGGGAATTCCTCTTAATCCTGCTAAATACATAGCTACAGAAAAACCGGTCATTTGCCATACTGCAGCAATCACAACTGCAATAATGGCCACTGGAATCCCAAATTCAATTTTTCCCCATTTTAATCCAGCAAGGATAGTCGTATCTGTATACCATCTTGAATCAAGTCCGAATTTGGACAAAAATAGGTTAACACCTGTTGAGGGATTCAGAATCCATTGCCAAACGACCCCTGTCACAACGAATGATAAAGCCATAGGGAAAAAGAAGATATTACGGAATAAGGACTCTGCCCGTATTTTTTGATCTAATAGTATGGCCAGTAATTGTCCGACAACAATGACCGTCCCGATAAATAGAATCGTAAAGATTAGCGTATTCCTCAAATCAGCCTGAAATCTAAAGTCTTGAAATAAATATAGATAATTTTTAAAGCCTGCAAATGAAAAATCAGGAACAAGTGAGTTCCAGTTACTTAATGACACATATCCTGTCCAACCGATAAAGCCGTAGACAAAAATTGCAATTAATATAATCGAAGGTAATATGAATACAAAGGCGAGAGCTTGGTCAAGCGAAAGCTTTCGCTTTTTTTGGGGGATTTCGTTTGAGGTGTGGACCTTTTCTGATCGACTAGTTTGAATTTGTTCCATCTGCTACCCCTCCACTTATTAGAAAAGCGCAAGCGCCCTGGTTTGCGCACGACAGGACTGGAGCACACCGACTGAGATAAAGGAAACACGAAGAGCTAAAGCGATTCGATGTTGACTTATCGTAGGGAGGTGGGTGAAGTCCACTAGTCGCTGGGCGATGGAGCTAGACACTCATCTAAGTTCAAAATTTTATACTTTTTTACCTTATTAGAAAAGCGCAAGCGCCCTTTTGAGCTAGACAATCCTCTAAGTTTAAAGTTAAACTTTCATAATTAATGAAAAAGAGGAAGAGAGTTTTCTCATCCTCTTTTTCCAATCATTACTTCAACTCTTGTGCTGCTAGTTTTAAAGAATCAATAAATTGACTTGAATCTTTTTGAGTAACAAAGATATTAACCGCTTGGTTTACTTTTGTTAAGAATCCTTCTGGAGCTGCTGAGCCATGAGCTAAGCTTGGTGCTAATTCAGCTACTTTGAAGTCTTCAATTGTATCTTTTCCGTATTGATCATACTTAGAAACATCAGCATCAACACGTGCAGGAATAGATCCTTTTAGTGGGTTAAATGCATCTTGTCCTTCAACAGAACCTAATACTCCAAGGAATTTTTTGACGTCTGCTGAATTTTTGATTCCTTTTGGTAATCCAAAAGTATCAGTAATAACCATGAACATTCCGTCAGTACCAGGAGTGGTAATATACCCGAAATCTTCATTTACTTTTAATTTCAAGTCGTTAACCAAATATCCTTTAGCCCAGTCGCCCATTTCAGTCATAGCAGCATCACCGTTGGCTACTAGCTGAGTAGCATCCTGCCAGTTACGTGAGCTATGGTCTTCATTGATATAGCCAAGCATTTTTTTATAAGTTTCAACTGCTGATTTAACCTTTGCATCATCGAATGCTAATTCACCTGTCCATAATTGCTTGTAACCATCGGCTCCAAGCGTACCTAAAAGGACATTTTCAAATAACATTGTTGCAGTCCATGGCTCTTTATCACCAAGTGCTAATGGAGTTACACCTTTTGCCTTAAGGGCATCAGCAGCTTTGAAAAATTCTTCAAAATTTGTTGGTGGAGTTACACCATTATCCGCAAAAACTTTTTTGTTGTACCATAGCACGTTGCCACGGTGGATGTTTACCGGTACGGAATAAATGTTTCCATCTTTACTTACCATATCAATTAAAGATTGAGGGAACTTGTCCATCCAACCTTCTTTTTCATATAAATCGTTTAGTGGTTGCATTTTGCCAGCTGCCACCCAACCTGCGTTCAATTCTGCTCCACCATGTACTTGGAATGTTGCTGGAGGATCGTTCCCTTGCATTCTGCTAGCTAATACGGCTTTCGCATTTGTACCAGCGCCACCAGCTACTGCAGCATTTTCAATCGGAATGTCAGGATATTTTTCCTTAAATAATGCTAGTAAAGCTTTTAGCCCATCTTCTTCACCGGCGCCTGTCCACCAGCTAAAAATATCTAATTTCGTTTTTTCGCTGTCCTTCGTGTCCTTTTTGTCTGAAGAACTCGAATCTGACTTAGAATTACAAGCCGCTAAAGAAAAAATAAGCATTAACACAAGTCCTAATAGTATCGCTTTTTTCTTCACACTTCGTTCCCCCTATTTTCCTATTTAAGCGCTTTCTTATAAAATTTAACATATTATCTCATCTAACTTACTAAGATCTTCCTGTACTATTTTGTGATTACCTGCATTATATTGCGAAAAGGAAAATAATAGGGGATATTATATTTGATTATTCTTTCGGTAATCACTTGGAGATAAACCTGCATACTTTTTGAAAACACGACTAAAGTAATTTGGGTCTTTATAACCCACTTCAAAACATATTTCCTTTAACGATTTTTCAGGGTCAAGCATATGTCGTTTTGCATGGTCAATTCGAATTTCTGTCAAAAAATCAATAAAGTTTAAACCAAAATGCTCTTTAAATAGCTTACTAAAATAATAGGGGCTTAGTTTAATATTTTCGGCAACCCCTTCAAGTGAAAGTGCCTCCTGATAATGTTCTTCAATATACTCCTTTGCTTTATAAAGAAGCCCTTTTTCATGATGGTGTTGGTGATTGTGGACTTCCTCTTGGTTGACTCCTTTTTCTCTATTCACCAAAAGATTAGCGATATGGTTAGCCCTAATAAGCTGATCTTCTAGCATTTTCTGTTCCTGCTGTTTTAGTTTTTCGTCAATAATTTCTTCTTTTAATCTACAAAATGCATCTAAAACATCCATTTGTCTACTTGGTTTTAAGATATATTCCTTCACGCCTTGGCGCATGACTTCTCTTGCGTATTCAAACGTATCAAATGCTGAAACCATAATGAACTTTGTCTTAGGTGCAAATCTTTTTATTTGTTTGACGGCTTCAACTCCATCAATCCCTGGCATTTTTATATCCATAAAGATTATATCTGGTCTAATCTCCCGTGCTAACTCAATGGCAATGCGACCATTTTGTGCTTCTTCAACCATTAAAACATCCGTATCATGCAAGTAAATCATTTTCTTAAGTGCTTTCCGTTCTAAGCTTTCATCGTCAACAATTAACACCTTTAACAATTGGCTTCCCCCGTTCTGAGATTATTCGGGGCATTTGGTATGAATATCCGAAATGTAGTCCCTATGCCTACACTTGACTCAATTTCCATTATATCCATCCGTTGATAAAACAACTGTAATCGTTTTATAACGTTTTTAACACCAATGCCAGTTGAATGCCCTGTCCCTTGTATTGGCTGAACAAATTCTTCCTTTTCGATTCCTTCTATATACTGAACCAGGCGCGCTTTTATATTTTCATCCATTCCAACCCCATTATCCGTTACCTCAATGACAATTCGATCATTCTGACTTACTATCTTTAAATGAAGTTTTCCGCCTTGTTCATATGATTCCACACCATGGATAAAGGCGTTTTCGATTAATGGCTGGAGAATTAAACAAGGTATTTCACGATCTAAGCATCTTTCATCAGCAGCAATTTTAAAATCAATCCTGTCAAAAAAACGTGCTTGCTGAATATAGAAATACTCCTTCACAATTTTCATTTCATCTCGAATGGTTGATGGCCTGTTTAAATCACTAAGGTTATATCGAAGTAAGGTAGAAACTGATTCAATTAATCTAGATGTTTGTGTCGCTTCTTCCAAGTATGCTGTCTTTGAAACAGTGTTGAGTACATTAAATAAAAAGTGAGGATTAACTTGACTTTGTAGACTCTTAAGCTCTAACTCTTTCAAAAGGGTATCAAGTTTAGATTTTTGTTGAATTTCTGAAACCAGTACTCTAATATTTCCTCTCATTGTATTAAAGGTTTCTGTCAATAGTTTCAATTCATCGTTTGAAGTATGATGAACATCTTCTCCGTCAAGCCTTCCGTTAGCGATTTCTTTGGCGGCATTTGAAAGCCGTCTAATCGGCATGGTTATTCCACCTGATATCCACAAAGCAAGCATGGCACTAAAAATTAAGGTGGCCGAAAATAAGGCAATCCCTATTAAACTCTGATAATGGTTTCTTTCTTTCATTTTTTGATAAAAATCTTGATAGTTTGAAAACTCGGTATTGATCAATGATAGAGTGGTCTCTTGAATAAACCCAGAAATCTTCATCGCCTCACTTAAGTGAAGGGAGTAATGAATGATATCGTCCTGATGAAGAGCTACAATCGTTTGATCACATTCTTCAATAAAGCTATCAATGGTGTTTTGATAATTTCTTACGGTAATCTTACTCGTGTGCTGATTTAACTCCATTAAGTTTTGTTTCTCTTTCAGAAGTTGCTTTTTCTCTCGGTAATAATCATGTAAAAATGACTGATCCTTTTCAATGACATAACCATTTAATTTTTCAATGACTAAATTTGTTTGTTGCGAAATATCATTTAGGATGAGGAACCTAGAAAAGCTGTTATCATATTCAGCAATGATTTTTTCACTGCTTTTGTACATAAACAAGGTAATACCACTTAACAATACGACTAGTATTATAAAATATAGAAGGAGCTTGGTTTGGATTCGAACTATTTTCATATGTTATCAACTTTTCCCAGGTATTAACGGAAGGTCTTCTTTATGAATCACTTTCGTTTCAGTTAAATTGACTTTTGGGATTTCCTTTCCTTCTAATTGCTGGACCATCATTTTTACTGCCCTATACCCCATTTCATAGGGTTCTTGAACAATTGTTGCATCAATGACTCCTTTATCCAGATAGGTAATGGTTTCAGGTAATGCATCAAAGCTGATTATGTATATTTGATTTAATAGTCCAAGTTGATCAACCGCTTTTTCAATCCCGATTCCATCAAGGGCACTTGTTCCAAAGAAAGCATTGATTTCGGGGTGTTCCTTCAAAAGTTTGAAAGATTTATCTGCAGCTTCTACTCTTGTAATATTTGATTCTTCTATCGCAATAATTTTGATTCCTTTGTTGTATTCAACAGCATCCCTGAATCCTTGCACTCTAAGCTTCTGGTTAGCAGCAGTAAAACTCCCAGTAACGATTCCTACTTTTGCTTTTCCACCAGTACCCTCAATTAAAGCTTTTCCAGCTAAGAAACCGGAATAATAATTGTCGGTGCCAATATAGGCTACTCGGTTGCTTTGTGCAGCATCAGTATCTACGGTAATGACAGGTATACCTTTGTCCATAATTTTATTAATTAGCGGTGTTGAGAGCTCTTCACTCAATCCTTGCATCATAATTCCATCCACCTTGGAGGCAGCCGCCATTTCAATTAATTTGATATGTTCCTCCAAGTTTGCTTGTTTTGGGCCTTGATATTCTAGTAAAACGTTAGATTCCTTTGCTGCCTTTTTTGCACCTCTTTCGATTAACTTCCAATAATCATTATCGAGCTCCTCTGGTACAAGAACGATATGATGCAGGTATGTTTTTTTGTCTTTATCTTTTACTTGTTTTTCCGCATGAAATTCCAGCTTATAGGCAAAGTAACCTGAATAAATGAAAAGGATGAGACAAAGAAAAATGCCGAGTGTGTAAAAGAACTTTGCATACATATATATGTCCTCCGAATATATGAAAGCGTTATATTACTATTATATAGAAGTAACACAAAAAAATGGAATAAAAAAACATCATTGAGAGGTGAGCATATATTCATCCCGAAAGTCGGGTATTTTACCCTGTAATTTTGATTTTCGGGGTAAAATGTTGAAACATTTATAAGAAAAAAACGCTCGGAGCTTCCGAGCGTTTCTCTTTATCGATTATTGCGTGTAAACCTATTATGCTAATCTGAAAATAATTCCGTGGCCACCCTTTGGGTATTCCCATTTAATATTTTGATAGGGACAACCAATTCTACAGCTTCCACACTCATGACATCCCTCATAACCAACATGCATCCTGATATCTTCCCATTTATATACCTCTGCTGGGCAAAACACTGTACAATACTTTTCAGGGCACTTTGTTAAACAAGTATCATGATCCAGAACGGTTAAATGAGATTTTGTATCCGCCTTAAACCGAACCAAATATTGTTTCTCTTCAATCGTCTTCGTGGACATTATTTCACCGCCTTCCAAGCGCGATATATGTCTTGCATTACTTTAAAGCGGCCTCGTTCCTTCGTCATACTGCGAAGGATTTCTTTTTGTTTATCCCGTTTTGGCGTACCATCCACTGTAAAGAATTTACTTGCAGCTTGATTCATCATGGGAAGATATTCACGGAAGTATTGCGGGTAATTTTCAAATGTATGAGCAGCATCTTTATATTTTTCTAAATCCTTCATAATGAAGCTTTCATACAAAGCTTCTTTATAGCTACTTAGCCCTGCTTCACTGAAATCATTTTCGTGTTTAGCTTTAACAATCGCATGTGCCGCCATCTTCCCAGACGACATGGCCATATTAGATCCCTCACGATGAATCGCGTTTACTAGTTGCGCAGCATCTCCGACAACCAGCACACCATTACCAATGACTTTTGGAACTGAATGATACCCACCTTCAGGGATTAAGTGAGCCAAATATTCTGCTGACTCTCCTCCTTCTAGGAACGGTTTTACCATTGGGTGAGTCTTTAAATAGTCGAGCAAATCATAAGGTTTTAGTTTTGCTTTAATCATGCTTGACAGGGTTGTTCCTACCCCGATATTTAAACTCTCCTTATTTGTATACAAAAAGGCCGTTCCTAAATTCCCTTTGGTGGAATCTCCAAAAATTTCGATTGTACAGCCCTGATTTTCTTCCAAATTGAACCGATCATTTATTTTTTCCTTAGGGAGGTTGACCACTTCCATTACTGTTAATGCAACTTCGTCTGGTCGGAATTCTTTATGAAAACCAAGCTGTTTACCTAATAGAGAATTGACCCCATCTGCTAGTACCACAACGTCTGCTAATATTTCCCCGTTAGGGCGATCTGTCTTAACACCAATAACCTGACCATTTTCCACAATACATTCTGTGACGACCGTTTCACATATTAGCAATGAGCCAACTTTTACTGCTTGGGCAGCAAACCATTGATCAAAGTGGGCACGCAACACCGTAAAATTGTTGTATGGTTCTTGCGCCCATTCAAGCCCTTTATATCCAAAGGAAAGCACGGATTCCTTATCCATCATCCAAAACTTTTGTTCGACAACAGGCCGTTCTAATGGGGCTTCCTTCCAAAACTCTGGAATGATTTCCTCCATTTGTTTACGATAAAGGACCCCACCCATTACATTTTTACTCCCTGGGTATTCTCCACGCTCAATATGCAATACTTTTAAGCCATTCTTAGCACATGTATAGGCACATGAGGTCCCAGCAGGTCCAGCCCCAACAACGATGACATCAAATTTTTCAGACATAACTCATCTCGCCACCCTTTTCAGTCCGAATTTGCTTAAACTGTTTAATCAACTGAGGGACAATTTCTAGGGCATCGCCAACAATTCCATAGGTGGCCACTTCAAAAATTGGCGCATTCGGATCTTTATTAATGGCAATAATTAATTCGGAATTTTTCATCCCAACAATATGCTGAATTGCACCTGATATCCCAATTGCAAAATAAATTTTGGGAGTAACCGTCTCTCCTGTCTGTCCTACCTGCTGCTCATGCGGAAGCCATCCCGCCTCTACCACATCCCGTGATCCACCTACAGATGCTCCAATTGTATTCGCTAATTCATGGATAAGCTCGAAATGTTGCGCGTCAACTAAACCTTTTCCACCCGCAACAATCACATGAGCATCGGCCAGATTTGCCTTATTTGTGACTTCCTTCACAATTTCTAGCACCTTTGTCCGCATTTCATTTTCAGTTATTGAAATATTCTCTTCGATAATCTTTCCCTGTCTTTTAGCATCAGGGTCTAACGCCTTCATCACTTTCGGTCGAACGGTCGCCATTTGTGGACGATGTTTTTTACACAAAATCGTTGCCATGATATTACCACCAAATGCCGGGCGGCTTGCTTCCAGTAATCGTTTTTCCAAATCGACATCTAAAATGGTTGTGTCCGCGGTCAATCCTGTTGATAAATCAGTGGCCACAGCGCTTGCAAGGTCCTTCCCATTTGCAGTTGCCCCATATAAAAATATTTCAGGCTTATATTTTTCGGCGAGTAGTATAACTCCCTTCATATAAGATTCTGTACGATAGTCCTTTAAAACAGGATTATCTATGATATATACTTGATCAGCACCATAAGTGATTACTTTATTAGCTAACGTCTTTACCCCTGATCCCAATAAAATACCACTTAGCGGAACCTCCAACTTATCAGCAAGAGTCCTTCCAGCCCCTAATAGCTCTAGTGATACCCCTTCTATAACTCTATTACTATGTTCAATAAATACCCAAACACCTCGATAATCATTCATCCCTTAACCCCCTCCTTTCAAAAAACCATTTATTTATTTTTAGCTGTATTTAATTGTAATAAATCCTTCTTTTCCATTAATAAAGTCATTAAGGCAGTCACTTGTTCATCAACTGTACCTTCTAACATTTTCCCTCCTTCAAGTCGGGGTGGAGTAAACATTTTTCCAACAATTGTAGGTGATCCCTTTAAACCTAACTGGGCTTTATCAACATCTTTCAAATCATTTACAGTCCATATAATCGCTTCATACCTAGCAGCATTAATCATATTTTGCATCGGAGCATAATCAATATCATTTATTTGTTTTTCCACGGTTAGTAGGCAAGGGAGGCTAGTTTTAATAACCTCATACCCGGTGGTTACTTTTCTTTTTACTATGACCGTTTTAGTCTCGGGATTTACTTCCGAAACTTCAATGACATTCGTAATTGGTGGTATGTCAATCCGGCGGGCTATGCCTGGACCCACCTGTCCCGTATCCCCGTCAATAGCATGTTTGCCACAAATCACAAGATCTACTGGTAGTTCCTCTGATATCCGTTCAATTGCTTTTGATAAAGCATAGCTGGTTGCGAGTGTATCAGCACCAGCAAAAGCTCGATCAGAAATTAAATAGCCCCTATCCGCACCAATTTCAATACTTTTCTTGATTACTGCTGTTGCTTGAGGGGGGCCCATTGATAAAACAGAGATTGTCCCACCAATGTTGTTTTTTATCTGGACCGCTTCTTGGACCGCATGGGCGTCATATGGATTTAAAATAGCTGGTGCACTTCTGCGGTCTAGCGTATTCGTCTTAGGGTTAATCTTAATAATTTTCGTATCTGGTACTTGTTTGACACAAACCAAAATATGCATGAAAAAGTGTCCCTCCTTTTGAACAAAGCGGTTTATACGATATATGATTCAAAATAAAAGGATAGTACAAACTTTTTCATTATCTGATAAATAATCAAAAGGAAGAATCGAAGGGAAGTATGTCTATAAGGTTTTAATCGAGGGGGGCATTCCTTATAAGGGGCATATTAACGGAAGAATTTTAACAATAATAGACTTTGTTCTACTCAATCAAGGAAGACATATTTCCCATGCCTTCCTTGATATACTACCAACATTTTGGGATTCATCAGGATGTGTTTGGATTCAAAATGTCCCATCATTACTGTATCGGAATTTCTTAGAATCTTGTTTCTAAAATGGCAAAATTCTATTTTTTAAAAAATACCACCATTTCAAACTTCGACCAATACGCTCGGCAACAGCATCATCATCGTTCGAAGTACTAATTTTTTCCCCTCCTGTCGTTTTGGACTTTTGTGGATTAACTTTTGATATTGGAAGATTAATTGGTCTAGCTCTTGACTACGTTTAACCGTTTCTTCATCCCTTAGTCCATTTTTCTGTGCAGAATCTAACAACTTCGAGCGTCTTTCATTGATTTCATCTAATAAATTCTTATTCTCCTGGTACAACTCCTATTTCCTCCTAATCCAATCCCATATCGAATCATTAAAAAATCTCTTTGACACGATGAATTATCACAATAATTCGAATGTTTGTAAATAGAATCGCAAAACTAGACATTTTTTTCTCGTAAATTTTTTTTTCGACATTTTTCCGATGTCCATTAGGAGGTTTTTCTCCCAAAAAAGAATATAAAAACTCAATCCCCTTTTTAAAAAATATTTATATCAAAAATATAGTGGAAAATCTAGTCACTAATGATATAACTTTAATAACAGCATATAAAAGGAAAATTCAAATTATTAGGCTCTGTTATACTAGAATGTTGATTTCTGCTCCAGGCGCTACGCTTTCCGCGGGGCGGGCGGTGAGCCTCCTCGGCGCTTAGCGCCTGTGGGGTCTCACCTGTCCCGCTGCTCCCGCAGGAGTCTTCGCGCCTTCCACTCCAATCAACATTGTGCAAAAAATCAACATTGAGCTTTAACACAGCCAATTATTA
Organism: Bacillus sp. 1NLA3E; assembly: GCF_000242895.2. Lineage (NCBI taxonomy): Bacteria > Bacillati > Bacillota > Bacilli > Caryophanales > Bacillaceae > Bacillus > Bacillus sp. 1NLA3E. The sequence goes on along the minus strand of NC_021171.1, from coordinate 1,171,801 downwards.
AAGGGGGTTCATTTTTTTTGAAATTAAAAGTGGCGATGCTACAAATGAATATCGAGTTTGGAGACATCGATAAAAATTACCATAAAGCCGAACAAATGATTAATGAAGCTTGCGAAATGTACCAACCAAATGTAATCGTTTTACCAGAGTTATGGACAACTGGTTATGATTTAATCAACATAAACGAGCTTGCTGATCCAAATGTTGAAAACACAAGCCATTTTCTCAAAGAATTAGCAAAAAAATATAATGTTAGTTTTGTCGGGGGCTCCATTGCAAATAAAACTGAATCTGGAATTGAAAATACCTTGCTCGTAATTGATCACAGAGGTCATTTTATTCATAAATATAGCAAGTTGCATCTATTTAGGCTGATGGATGAACATCAATATCTTTCTCCAGGTCGCTATATGGGGCTGTTTAGATTATTCGGGCACCAGTTAGCAGGAGTAATTTGTTATGATATTCGCTTTCCTGAATGGATTCGTTCTCATACGGCACGAGGAGCGGAGGCACTTTTTGTTGTGGCGGAATGGCCAATGCCACGCCTTGCCCATTGGCGTGCCCTATTGATAGCCCGCGCAATTGAAAATCAATGCTATGTGATTGCCTGTAATAGATCTGGAGACGATCCAAATAATCACTTTGCTGGACATTCTATCGTCATTGATCCATGGGGAGAAATTGTAGCAGAGGCTGATGACACGGAGTCCGTATTAATTGCAGAAATTGATTTGCGGAAAACAAGAGAAGTCAGGGAAATGATCCCTGTTTTCTCCGATCGTAGGCCTGAATATTATCAATAATACTCTTAAGAAATGTTGATATGATCAAAATTGAAAGCAGCCTTTTAAAAAAATGAAGCTACCATTTTCTGGTAGCTTCATTCCTATTTTTTATTCCAGGAGTTTCAATTTATCTTAGCCCATAATTTGTTTATCATCCTGGAGTTAAACGGCCAAAAACCGATAGCATCGATGGCTACCTGCTTAAAATATAAATATTAATAGAATCTTTATAAAGCCCCTTCAAGTTTAAGAAGTTTCTCTTTCAAATCCACTCTCGTACCTGCATATCCAGTTAGTGAATTATTTTTGCCTATTACTCTGTGACACGGAATTATGATTGGGTATTTATTGGCCCTGTTAGCTTGTCCAATTGCTCGAACAGCTTTGGGATTATCAATTGAAACTGCAATGTCCAGATAGCTTCTTGTCTCACCAAAGGGGATTAAACACAATTGCTCCCAAACAGCCTTTTGGAAATTAGTGCCCTCAACTTCAAGGGGTAAATCAAACTCTTTTCGGTTACCAGCAAAGTATTCGTGCAATTGCTTTGAAGTTTCAAGCAAAGCTGGATGGTCAGGTTGGTAAGTGATGTTATTGATATCCTCATTCTGATGAAAGTCCTCTTCGCCCATATGAATAACGGTTAGCACATTCTTTTCGGCAACCATAAATAATTTACCAATAATGGAATCGATGTATGAATATGTTCGCAAAACGTTCTCCTCCTTACTTTCTCTATGATTATACTTCTTCGAATGGCTACTAAAAAGGGGTAATTTTTTTATACTTCATCCTCAATAATTAAAAAACTGGTCCATTCGCAATGAGCAAATGGACCAGTTAGGTTATACTGTTCTATTATAATAATGGAGTTTCATGTTTAGCCTTTAATTTTTGCCATCTTCTATCCACTTCTACTTCAAACTCTTCAAGCAGATGCTTATTATCTTCTTTTAAAAGATGCTTTGTTTTACCCATGTATTTTAACCATTCTGAAACTGGAATTTTTTTCTTCTTAGCCTCAGGATCATAGGTAATTGTCGTTTCTCCCTGCTCCACTTCATAAAGCGGGAAGAAGTTGGAGTTAACAGCTGCTTCAACAATAACATTTCCATAACGATCGTCTGATTTCCAGTTTAACGGACAAGCAATTAAAATCTTGCCATAAACAGTACCAACATTTTGGGCGTACCATTGAGCTTTAGCCGCTTTTTTGAGTAAATCTTGTGGGAATGCTTCAACACCAGTAAATACGTACGGGATATTAGTTGAGGCCATAATTTGCGCCGTATCCTTATGGTGGAAGGTTTTCCCTTTTTGGGTTTTCCCAATTGAAGAAGTACTAGTCATATGACCTAAAGGTGTTGAGTAAGACATTTGTGATCCTGTGTTCATATAGCCTTCATTATCATACTCAAGCATAATCAAATGGTGGCCTCGAAGTGCTGTACCAATCGCTGAACCCATACCGATATCCATACCACCATCGCCTGTAATCATAACGAAGGTCGCATCTTCAGCTACTTCTATTTCACCGCGACGTTTTAATTCCAAAAATGCTTCAACTGTACCCGACAATGTTGCTGCACCATTTTGGAACAAGTTGTGAATCATCGTTTGTTTATGAGAAGAATATGGATAGGCAGTCGTTGTTACATAAGCACAGCCTGTTTGATAAAGAACGACAACATCGCCTTCAATTCCTTTGAAGAACAATTCAAGTCCACCGAAAATTCCACAACCTGGGCAAGCACCATGACCTGAAGCTAGTCGCTTAGGTTTAGCAGTAAGTGCTCTTAAAGGAGGAATCTTGACCTTTAATTTATGTGTCTCTTCATCTTGTGTAACCTGAATAAGTCCTGTTTTATAAGCATCGCCATGTTGTGGCTCGATAACCGGCTTTAGAACTTTTTCTGGCGTACCTGGAACATGTCCATAATAATCAAAAGGCTTTTCAGCATAACCTTTATCCTTTGCCTCAATTGCCATGTTGAAAAAGGCTTCAGCATCATCTGCATAAAAATCTTTTCCACCAAGTCCAAATACTCTGCTTAGGACAACTGTTTGATTTTGTTTATCTTCTTGAAGTGCTGATTTCACTTCATGTGTTAAGTTAGGACCATTAGCACCATAAGAATCGGCACGTTCACCTACAAGTAATGCTTTCACATTCTTTAATGCTTCACGAATTTCCTTAGCTGGAAATGGCCTGATAATGTTCGGGCTGATAACCCCTGCCTTGATGCCTTGTTTTCTAAGTTTATCGGCAACATCCTTTGCAGATTCACCAGCAGAGTTTAATAGGAACAACGCTACATCGGCGTCTTCCATTTTGTATAAATCAAGGACGCTATATTCACGACCTGAAAGTTTCGCATATTCAGCAGCTACTTCTTGGTAGACTTCTCCTGCACGATAAATCGCTTCCGACTGTTGGAAGTGATTGCTCATTAAGTCGTTCCCATCCATATGGGCACCTATTGTAACAGGCTTTTTAGGATCTCTAGCAAAACTATAATCTGTTGGACATTCCCCAACAAACTCTTGGACTACTTTACGGTCTTTAAAGAACTCAACTTTACGCTTTTGATGTGAAGTGAAGAAACCATCATAAGCTACAATTACTGGTAGTCTCACTTTTGAGTGTTCAGCAATTTTTAATGCCATAATATTCATATCATAAACAGCTTGAGGTGTTTTAGCTGTTAAAATTACCCAACCAGTGTTAAGGGCATAGTATAAATCTGAATGATCACCACGGATATCTAGCGGACCGCTGACCGAACGTGTAACTAGATTCATAACCATTGGAAAACGAGTTCCCGCTTGAACTGGAAGTTGTTCTATCATGTATAATAATCCGTTGGCACTAGTCGCATTGAAAACACGTGCACCGGTTGCAGCTGCACCATAACAAATCCCCGCAGAACCGTGTTCACCATCGGCAGGAATAAGTTTGATGTCGTGTTCCCCACGTGCTTTCATCATATCAAGGTATTGGGCGACCTCAGTTGATGGGGTAATTGGAAAATAGCCCATAATATGATAATTAATTTGTGCTGCAGCCATCGCTGCCATTTCATTTCCTGATTCAAAAGTTACTACTTGTTCCTTCACCATATCTGTTGTTACATTTGCTTTTGATTTATTATCTTCAAGAATAGCCATTATCTCACCCCTCCAGCAACGTAAGGAAAGTTTTGTTTCACACGATTTTCGTCTGCATATCCAATCATTTCACGAAGATCACCTAATGCAGTGGTAGGACAAGCTTCCACACATTTTAAGCAGCCTTTACAATATTGATAATCAATACCTTTTAGGAACATTTGTTTACGGCCACGCTTGTCTTCGCCTTCTTCCCAGACAAAGCAATAATCAGGACAAACAGTGTCACAAGCTGCACAATGAATGCATTCTTCAAGTTCAAACTTAGGCAGGAACCCTTGACGTGATCCACTTAGATCCTTAAAAATGCTATTAGCTTGTGAAACCATCACTCCGCCAATTTCCTGAGTCATATACCCTAATAATGGTAAAGGACGTTCAAACTTCTTCCCTGTCACATCTTCAGGAGCCTCAAGAGTTTTAAATTCCACTTCGTTGTAACCGCGATCAAAAGTTCGAATATTAGGTTCCACCAAATGTGGATATTTCTTCTCAAATGTTTTTCGGATAACCTTGCGCATTGATTCAGGATCTAAAAAGTCGCAGATTCTGAACATCGCACCAAGCATTGCCGTATTAACTTTCGTTTTTTCCTCTACTGCAATCGTAAGTGCGTCAACAATAGCTAAAGTACCGTATTGGAGATGCAAATCAGTTTTAATATCCTCAAAATCTCTTGTTGAGTTAACCAACACGATTCCGTCTGGTGTTAACCCGCTTACTACATTAACAGTTTTATATAATGCTTCATGGAAAACTCCAATTATATGTGGTTGTTCGATAGGACTATGGTCTCTAATTTCGACATCAGAATCACAAAAACGCACAAAACTTTTAACAGGTGAGCCCTTCTTTTCGGATCCATATGAAGAAAAGTTAGAACCATTTAACCCAAGACCCAAAACACCAGCCTCAGCTAACATTTTCCCCGCTAAATTTGCACCTAAACCCCCAATTGATTCTAAGCGAATTTCAAAAAATCCAAGATCATTTTTTTTCGGTAAGATTGACATGTTCTCCCTCCCAATATTCATAAAGCATATAGAAATATTTTCACAAATTACAATATTTCTATTAGTATTGTATTGCAGTATTTATATTTTAGCTGTGACAAAGATAACATCTATAAAAAAATTATAACACACGTTTTTGTATAATGGAATAAGTCGTTATTTATTACGGTAAAAACGATAGAAATTCATTATATAACAGCAGTTACTTTGTGGTATAACAGGTAGAAAAATGCATTATTTTGTTGAATTATTTATTCCCATTTCATTTTTTCATTTTTTTACCAGATTAAATTGTTATGATAGAAGAAGAACGGAAACATCCGGTTAGCCACGGATAGATAAAAATAAACTTTTTTTCGAAGTAGAGGTGGTTTTACTTGAATATTTTACTTGCAGAAGATGATGAGCGGCTTGGGAAATTAGTCCACCATATGTTAAAAAAGAGCTACACCTTGTTGATTGGGTAAAAAATGGGAACGACGCTTACGACTATGCTTGTTTATCCGTTTATGATGTCCTTATCCTAGATTGGATGATGCCAGGTAAAACAGGAATTGAAGTTTGCAAATTGGTTCGCAAAAATGGCTATCAAGGGGGAATTCTATTTATTACTGCAAAAGATACCATTGAGGATATGGTAGTAGGGCTGGATTCGGGTGCGGACGACTATATTATTAAACCCTTTCAATTTGAAGAATTACTTGCCCGCTTAAGAGCGGTATCGAGGAGAAAAGACAAGATTATTGAAGATATCTTCGAGGTGGGTGACCTTACACTAAATCTAACTACCCATATTGTGACTAGACAATACGATGTCATCGACCTTTCAAAAAAGGAATATCACCTACTTGAATTGTTACTTAGAAATAAAAATCAAGTCATTTCCCGTGAGATTTTATTTGAAAAAGTATGGGGATTTGAGACGTTCGTTTCAGAAAATGCCTTAGATACATTAGTGAAACTATTACGAAAAAAGATTGATTTACCTGGGGAACCCTCAGTGATCCAAACCATAAGAGGAATTGGGTATTTAGTGAGGGATCCTCATGTTTAAGGATGTAAAAAAGAAATTAACTCTCCTTTATACTTTTTCCTTGCTATTTTTACTAATTTTATTTATTACTGCCCTTTACTTTTTCATTTCGCATGAAATTGAATCGAAGGAACAAGAAGAACTTAGGCACTACCTCGATAAGGAGAGAGGGGATTTCCTCGATGATGATGATTATCATCACGATGAAAATCACAAACTAGAATTCGATCCTGATAAAAAAATATTTTTCTACGTCTATACGGACTCTAACAAATTTCTTTCAGGAGAAGAAACAATAGCGGGCCTTTCTTCAAAAATCAAAAAAATTAACTCAGAGGAAAAGGGTTCTCCTTCTCTAGTCATCACTGACAAGTGGCAGGATACGCATTATATAGTAATTAAAGAATCTCTTCAGCTCAAGCATGACTTGAACGCGAATGTTTATATTGGTATGGATATCACCAACGAAAAACACTTAATTCAAAATATTACCTGGCTCTTAATTGCCTTAACCATATTATTTAGTATCCTTTTTGGATTTCTAGGTTATTATCTTGCGGGCCAAGCGATGAAACCAATTAGGCAAGCTTTTGAAACTCAAAAAAAATTCGTATCCGACGCATCTCATGAGTTACGAACACCATTAAGTATTTTTTATAGTTCAATTGATTTATTAATGAGGGAAGAGAAAAATAATTTAAGCCCTTTCGGTCAAGAAGTACTCCATGATGTTAAATCGGAAACGGAAATGATGAATAAGCTGATTAGTGATTTGTTGTTTTTAGCAAGAAGTGATAATCGACATTTTCATATTGAAACTGAAGAAATGAACCTATCCCTGCTGCTTCAGTCGCTTTGTCGAAAGATTTCTTTAACGGTACCGCCTCATATTGATTTTAAAGAACAAATACAAGAAGACATCCATTTTCTTGGGGATGAGGTGAGAATTCACCAACTAATCTATATATTACTAGATAATGCGTTTAGATATACCGTACAGGGGCATGTCATACTTGCTTTAAAAAAACAAGCAGATTCTATTATCATAACGATTGAAGACTCTGGCAATGGTATTCACAAAAACGATCTTCCACACATATTTGACCGTTTTTACCGTGGTGACACTTCAAGGGTGAGAGATGGATCGGGATTAGGGCTTTCGATTGCAAAATCGATTGTTTTAGCACATGGGGGGAATATTACCGTTAAAAGTGAACTAGGAGTTGGGACAATTTTCACAATTGTTTTTAATACAACAAACTTAAAATGATCATCCTAAAAAACAAAAAAACGCAGATCCTACTGCGTTTTTTTAGTTACGCTATTATTTTGATTGATTGACGCTGATTCCATTCCTTTACCTATTCCGAGTAACATAATCATGATAACCGAACCGATATATATGCTTGCTGCCCATATCTCCGAAGAATCAGTGCCAATCATTAATCCGTGAAAGGCCATTAATATCCAAGCAGGGATAGCCAACAGATGTACTTTTTTCCAAACTGTTCTCCCTAATTTTTTTATAAAGAAATCTGAGGATCCAATTACAATTAAAAACAGATAGAACGACAGGGTTCCTAATCCTGAATAAAAGGGTTCATTTTTCGAATAAAACGGAATGATGATACTTAAGATGGGATACTGCACATATTGATCCCAAAAAAGCATCATCATATGAAACACGATACCAAGCAATCCTATCCATCCGCTCGTTTGGTGAAGTAGTAACAAGTCACCTTTTCTTTTTTTAAGCGAAGAGAACGATTGTAAAAAGCCCAAGGCAAGCGAGACAGTCAATAAAAAGTAACTCAATAATCCAGAAACCCTAATTAGGTTCCATGTTGAAAAATATTCATTAAACACGGCTTTTCCCCCTTAAGTTATGATTAAGTTCCCATCACGTTGAATAAGAACAGCTTTATAGTTAGAGTTGATATCAGATAGTAGTTTCTCTAAAGCAGGACCATTTTCCATAAAACACAGCTTTGCACAAACCTCAGCATCTAAACAATTCGAAGTGACAACTGTCGCCTGAACGATTCCCGTGTCTACTGGTAAACCTGTTCGCCCATTTAAAATATGATGTTTCATTTCATTTCCTTGTTTCCAACTCCGGTAGACAATATTAGAGGTAGCCACACTGCCATTTTTTAAGTTGATTTGTTTGATTTCCTTGTTTTGATCATAAGGATCCGCAATTCCAATTTCCCAGTCCTTTTCACCGTTTGACCAAACCGATATATCTCCTCCCCCATCTACGATTCCATAGGTAGCATCCGCAAATCGTTGTAGCCAGTTAGCCGCCGATTCGACCGCATATCCTTTGCCAATTCCACCTAAATCCACCTTTCCTTTAGCTACTCTGGTAACAGATAATTCAGCTTTGTTAAATTCAAATGGGGTTGGTTGGTTAGCATCGGATTGAAAGCCGGTCCGTTCCTTTGTTTCAGCCTTTTCAAACGGAAATGAGCGATCATATCCATGAAGCTGAATTTGCTCCATTAAGTAAGGTGAAAAAAAGCCCCTTGTTTTCTGGTGATAATCATCTGACTTTACTAAAATATCAAAGAGAGGAGGAGATAAAACCAACGTTTCGCCTATCTTTGTATCGTTAAGAAGTGACAATTCGTTATCTCCTTGAAATCTGGACCATTCTTTCTCAACATACTCGAACCAATTAATGATGTGATCTTTCCAATTCATCATGAGACTATTGGAAATTGATACGAAAAAATTTGTATTCATCGCTTGAAATGCTAGCTCGTTTCCTGATTTAAGATCTGCTTGATTGACGATCACTTTGTACAGCTCCTGTCCCTTGTGTTCCGTCACTTATCGTAAAATCAGACCAATCTAACTTAACTAGTTCTTTTTCCTTGTCATTCATTGATGCATACACCTTGGACTCAACATTAAAAGCATTCCCGTTTTTCGTCCCATTGTTTGCATCACCACTCCCGATTTGGCCTAATACAAAAGCAGAAAATGCTGTTCCGGCTAATCCAACAATCCATTTTGATTTCGTTGTTTTTTTCATTTTTATTCCACCTTTATTTTTAAATTTTTTCCAAAACAAGAATTTGTTCAGCTTCATTCCATAACACACGATAACCCATGGCATTTCCAACTACACTAATGGGAATATACAATGATTTTTCAATATACTGCGTCTTAATCGGCATTGGTGTTTTATTTTGATTTTCGTAAGCTGCATTGGATCCTGCTCTGACAATTAACTCAGTATCCGTATTTTTTAATACCAAAATTCGGCTTTTTGGATAATAAGAGGTCTTAGCTGAAATTAGTTTTGCTAGTTTTTCACCTGAAACTAAAAGTTGACCATCCTGTGGAATGACGTGAATACTATTGGCAACACCATCAATCGTTACTTTTACATCAGCAGGTGTTGAAATTGGAAGTTGAGTGTCTTGGGTTGATACCGCCTCTCTCATCCAAAAGTTCCAATACCCTGTTTGTGCAGGTGTCTGCTGAACTTCTCCACTAGTTCCACCCTCATAGCCATCTTCGTTTTCGTAATCTCCATCGTCATCTTCATCATCACCATAATGGTCATTTTCTTGATACCGTTCTTCATAGGATTTTGAATGGTCCCCTTTTTCATCATCATCATGATCTGCCAATACTCCGACCCCTGATGAAAAGGCTCCTAACATGAGGATGGTAAAAAAGGAAAACCATTTAACTTTGTTCTTTTTCATTTTTCTCCCACCTTTTTCTGGTTTATGTTGTCAGTTTAGACACCTTTTCTGGTAAAAATCTGAAAAGGATTCGGGAAAAGGACATTTTTATAAAAAAAGCTCATTACTAAAAGATTAAGCCATTCTCATTTGAGGTATAAGCAAAGGAGAAAGTGGTTATTAAAACAACCATAAAAGCAGTGCGTTTCTCATACGGAATCACACTGCTTTCTATCTCAGTTTTAAGTAGATTATGTTTATATTAATAGTATTGGTTTTCTTCAAATACCGGGTCCAGCTGGATTAACAAGAAGTGCCGTGACAATTTTCATATATGCGGACATCCTTTCCGTTATTTTGACAAAAAGTGTTGTTTTGATAGGCTAACCAGACATTAGATTCCCTATTTGTTGATAAGTGAGCATTATTCATTTGTTTTTATGTAAATAAGATATCCCATGGAGCTCTGTCAAGAAAGTGGACACCTAAATAACGAAACTTAATTAATATAGTGTTGCAGTAGCCTCTTCTTCACTTTTCAAATGATAGATGATTCCGTGAAAGCATCAAGCCAAAACCGCTTGACCCTTTCACGGAATCATCTGGCTAGTCGCTAAGTGAAGAAAAGGCAGCTTACTGCTTTTGATTGGTGTTCTACCCTTTATTAAGCCTTCCCCTGCAGTATTGTTGTGAATACTGCACTGGTGATACATATCCAATTGAACTATGAATTCTTTTACGGTTATAGAAAAATTCAATGTAACGATAAATCTCGGTGTAAGCTTGATCTTTAGTTTGAAATTTTCTACCTCTTAATAATTCTTTTTTAACCAGACTAAAGAAGGATTCTGCACAAGCATTATCATAACAGTTTCCTGTACGACTCATGCTCGCCTCCATTTTATATTCCTCAAGTCTTTCCCGGTAATCCTTAGATGCATACTGAGACCCACGGTCTGAGTGGTGAAGCAAACCTTTTTCTGGATTTCTTAACTTATAAGCGTCTTCTAAAGCATCAAGAACTAATTGAGTTTCCAGATGTCCATAAAGGCGCCAACCTACTATTTCTCGAGTGTACAGGTCAAGTACAGTAGCTAAATATAAGCGTCCTTCCCGACAAGGAATATAAGTGATATCTACTACCCATACCTTGTTTGGTGCTGTTGTAGTGAATTCTTGATTTAATCTATTAGGTGCTACAGGGTATTCATGATTCGAATTTGTTGTACAAACTTTAAATTTCTTGGAAACACAAGATCGTAAACCTAGTTCCTTCATGTAAATACTAACTGTTCTTTCCGTGATATTATATCCTTCTTTTAGTAATAACTTAGTAATTTTCGGACTACCATATACACTGTCGGAATCATTATAATAGTGTACAATACGTTCTTTAATCCGTTCCCTTTGTACTCCTTGTTGACTCGGTTTATGATTTCTCCATTTGAAATAACCGCTCGTGGATACCTCTAACACTTTACACATCTTCACCACCGAGAACTCCGAGCGATGGTCTTCAATGAATTGAAACCTCATGTTCTTGGTCTGCTGAAGATGTGCACCGCCTTTTTTACAATGGCCAATTCTTCTTCTGTGACAGCTAACTTTTTGTCTTTTTCCTTTAATTCACGTTCTTTTTCTTTCAATTCTTGTTCTAGCTTTTTTATTCGTTCTTCAACCGCCAAAGGTTCATATTCAAATTGACGATATTTTGTCATCCAGTCATGTAGGCAGCTAAGCGGAACTTTTAACTCATCCGCAATATCTCTCATAGTCTTTTTTTGTTGTTGTTCTTGTGCAAACTTAACTGTTTCTTTTTTAAATTGTTCACTATAACTCTGACGTTGGTCACCCATGGAAACCCCTCCTGGTAAATATCATTATTGCCACAAATGATTTCCGTTAAAGGGGTGTCCACTTTTTATTCTAGTTCCACCATGTCCGCTAAAGTAGAAAAAAGGGGAATAAATCAAAAATAAGGTCACTTATGTCCGCTAAAACTTATTTAGTGAACTTCAAACGAAGTTCCCTATTTTTATGCATTGGCGTATGAAATCACACACAAAGACCACAAGACATAAATTTTTATTATGGTGTATGCTAATTGATATTTGATTTAAGGTGCTATTTTACACTTATTTACGTAAATCGAGCTTATTAAATCAATTAAAAGGCAGAGCAAATTTAACTGTTAATTGCTCTGTGAAATAGGCCACTTTTGTATATATTTTTGGTGTTGCGGGTACCCCAAAAGAGAGCGGCTTACTTAAGGAATGTTGTTTTTTAAATAGGTTTTGTGGAAAGAAAACAACTAAAAACAAAGTTGATTGGAATGGAAGGCGCGAAGACTCCTGCGGGAGCAGCGGGACAGGTGAGACCCCGCAGGCGCTTAGGCGCCGAGGAGGCTCACCGCCCGCCCCGCGGAAAGCGAAGCGCCTGTAACGGAAATCAACATTCTAGTTTAACAGAGCCAAAAAAAAAGAGCCTTCAGTTATCGTGCCTCTGCACGATAACTGAATAGCTCTTTAGCTCTTAATTATTTATTAAATATCCTCAACGACAATATAAGTTGCTCTTACCGGTCCATGAACCCCAACAACAAGATTCAACTCAATATCTGCTGAGTTACTAGGTCCTGAAATGAAGTTAATGCATGAAGCGATATGTTCCCCGTTCTTAACTTTTTCACGTAAAATTCTTGCCGCCTGCGTCATACGTGGAACAATACTGCTTTTTGGCACGATTATAATTGAATTAATAGGCAGGAAGCTAACGTTCCTTCCTTTTCCTTTATCACTTAACAATACAACAGTACCAGACTCTGCGAGAGTAATATCACTTACTGTAAGCCCAATATTAGCTTTTTCAACAAACTCAATGTTTGCTTTTCCTTTTGCAGGGTCCCAAGTTTGGATGTCAATCTTTTCGTTTGGCCATTCCTGCTTCATTAAAGGATCTAAACCATACTCTGAAAAACGCACATCATCCCAAGCTGAAATAGGTCCGCCACCGTAGGCTTTCACTGTTTCTTTAAGTGTAGAAGCTAGTTCTTTTTTATTGGTAGTTACAAAAGTTGTATGGATGTTTTTGCATTGCTCTCTTAATACATCAACTAATTCCTCTTGAGTTGCGTCTCGTAACACTTCATTCTGAGGACTAAACTTATATTTTGGAATTTCGACTTCTGATTTCACTGTTTGCCGACCTAGACGTTTTGCGATAGTTTGTAAAAAAGCATCACGATTTTGAATTGTCCCCTGCATTATGCTTTTCCTCCTTTTTCCCTAGTTTTCCACCAATCCCGGAATCTCTCTTTATTTGGTGCAGGGAAATCACGCATCTCCGTCCATGCCTTTAAAGGTCCTGGACCTTTGGTAATTTTTTCACCAACCGTGAAGGGATTCATGGCAGCAGGTGCGAACTTAGTTCCAAATTTGTATAGTGCTGGGGTGGCTGCTCCAAAACCAAATGCTTTCATCAGTAGTTTTTCAGCAATAGGAGCTCTCCCATCCCGCTCTACTATAATTTGACGATGCTTATGAAGGAGCGTATGCAGCGGAATCTTCACTGGGCATACATCTGAACATGCTCCACAAAGTGTTGTCATATATGGAAGTTCTTTAAATTCATCATATCCTCCAATTAGCGGAGTTAATACTGCTCCAATTGGTCCTGAATAAATGGAATTGTATGAATGTCCACCTACATGACGGTATACTGGACATACATTGATACAAGCAGCACAGCGAATGCATTGTAGTACTGATTGGAAATCTCCACCAAGGATGTCTGAACGACCATTATCAACAATAACTAAGTGGAATTCCTCTGGTCCATCGATATCACCTTCATCACGAGGACCTGTTTGAACTGTGATATAACTGGTCAGCTTTTGACCAACTGCACTACGCGTTAACATTCCTACAAGGACTTCCATCTCTTCAAAAGTTGGGACAAGGCGTTCCATCCCCATTACAGTAATTTGCGTTTTTGGAAGTGATGTAACTAAATCTGCATTTCCTTCGTTTGTTACTAAGCTAATCGAGCCTGTTTCCGCCACTGCAAAATTACATCCAGTAATTCCGATATCCGCAGTTAAATACTCTTGGCGCAACATTTTACGAGCGTGAGCTGCAAGTTCCTCTGGTACTTCTGTCCCCGTGTACCCGAGTTTTTCAGTAAATACGTCCCGAATTTGTTCTTTGTTTTTATGCAAAGCAGGGACAACAATATGGGATGGTGGATCATGATCATCTACTTGGAGTATATACTCGCCAAGATCTGTCTCTACTACGGAACAACCGGCATCCTCCAAGGTTTTATTTAAACTAATTTCCTCCGTTACCATTGATTTTGCTTTTACTACTTTTTTAGCATTTTTGCTCACCACGACATTGCGGATATAATCATTGGCTTCTTTAGCGGTCTGTGCAAAAAAAACATGTCCACCTCTTTTGGCAACATTCTCACTTAATTGGAGTAAGTAATAATCCAAGTTTTCCAATACATGTTGACGTATTTCCTCACCATGGGAGCGCCACTCTTCCCAATTCCCTAGTTCTTCGGTAGCATTTCTACGGCGAACACCCATACTATTCTGGGCATTCGAAACTGCTCCACGCATAAAGGAATCATTGATTCCCTTATCTAGGCGCTCTTTTAATTTTTCCTCGCCAATTTTCATTGCCATGTTTTTTGCCTCCTTCTGTTACAAAGTCTGTGTCATTCTCACTAACAAAAATTAATTGTGTTTGTTATCTCATATTTAACAATTCGGCAATATGCATGACCTTAATTTGCTTCCCTTTACGATCAACTCTACCCCTAATATTCAATAAGCACCCTTCATCTGCGCCAATTAGATACTCTGCTCCAGTTTCTTCAACATGCTGTACCTTTTCATCTACCATTTGCTCGGAAATATGTTGCATTTTTACAGCAAATGTACCACCAAACCCACAGCATTGCTCCTTACCTGGAAGTTCAGTAAATTTAAGTCCCTTCACATTTTCTAAAAGAACCATTGGAGGACGCTTTACCCCAAGAAGTCTCGTCATGTGACAAGATGTGTGATATGTAACGGTTGCATCAAATCGAGCTCCAACATCCTCTATTTTTAATACTTCAACGATAAATTGTGTTAATTCGTATGTCTTTGCTGCAAGTTTTTTCGCTCTTGGCTCCCAAACCGGATCCCCTTTGAAAATATGTGGGTATTCTTGGAACATATATGCACATGAGCCAGATGGGGATACGACAACCTCTGCATTTTCAAAGGTTTCAATCATCTTTTTCATTGCACCTTTTGTTTGTTCTACATAGCCGCTATTATAAGATGGCTGACCACAGCAGACTTGCGATTCTGGGAAATCAATTTCACACCCTAAACGTTCAAGTAGTTCTACAGTTGCTTTTCCAACATTACTTCGGAAAAGATCCACTAAGCAAGTGGCAAAAAGGGTTACCTTCATTTTTTCACTCCTCTAAAAATAAATATTAAATTTCCTTACTCAACGATATCAACAGGTCATCCGACGACCTTATTAATGCATGTACTATTAACACTAATAATACTATATTAACATAAGCATTTGAAAGGGCTTTCATTAAAAAAGATAAAAAAACCCGAAAGACTCCCCTTTTCCAAAAGAGCTTTTTTCGAGTAAATTAGATACAAGTCATTTTGCTGCCACACTAAAAAATTCTTTTAGTATGACCTCCACCCTTTCTAGATGGAACATCATTGCCAATCTTGCCTTTTCCTCATCCTGACTCAAGATTGCTCTATATATTGCCAAGTGCTCTTCGTATAAATTCTCAATGGTAGATTGATCTTTATATAGCAATAAACGTCTAGTTTCTCGCATGGTTTCAACCATTAAGCCAGATACATTATTTATTAAGCTTACCAATAACGGATTTCTAGTTGCTGATGCCAATGCAAAATGAAACTGGAAATCTGCTTTTTCCCCAAGCTCTTCATTCCCATTTGCATTTTCCATATCTTGAAGTGCTTGCAACATGGCTTCTAAGTCTGCTTCACTTCTCTTTTTCGCTGCGGCAACAACAATACCGTCCTCAAGGATTTTACGTACCTCCACAAGATTCCTGACATCATCCTCATTCATCAAGATAGCGGATGTTAAAGGAGAAGAAATTAAAGTTGGTTCAAATTCGCGTATATACGTCCCTTCACCCTGTTTCATTTCAATAAGACCCATTGCTTTTAATGCAGTTAATGCCTCTCTAACTGCCGATCTACTAACACAAAAATTTTCTGCAAGTTGTTGCACAGAATCTAGCTTGTCTCCTGGTTTTAATTCACCCGATTTAATCTTATCATGGACAGCATCTGCAACCTCTTCATAAATTTTTGTTTGTTTTATTTGTCTATACTTCATAAATCCCCCTTCTCTCTGAATAAAACTTACTAAAATATCTATAAAAATATGTAAATATATTTTTCTGATAATAGACTCCAAATCAAATTATACTGGAGAAAAGACGAGTGGTCCAAAAATACCCTTTAAAAAAAATAAAAAAATATGTTGTTTTTTCGACAAATACACCCTATAATTCGACTTAAATAGTCATCATCTAATCATCCGATGACCAAACATCTTAGATTTTGCATAATGTTGAAAGCGTTTACCACTATTTACTGAAAGGAGATAAGTTTTAAGTTATTGGGGATTAATGGAAAACCATTTTAACTACTGGGGGAATACCATGTTCACACAAAATTTTACTGCTGTTGGAGATAATCTATTATTATCTGCTTTGGTTGCTCTTATTCCAATACTTTATTTCTTCTGGGCATTAGCCATTAAGAGAATGAAAGGGTATGTTGCAGGTCTAACAACTCTTTTAGTAGCAATAATCGTTGCCGTATTAGCATTTAAAATGCCAGTTGGTATGGCCGTTATGTCCGCTTCACAAGGGGCAGTTTACGGAATTATACCAATCGGCTGGATTATCGTAACATCAGTTTTCCTTTATAAAATCACAGTAAAAACAGGTCAATTCGATATCATTCGTAGCTCTGTACTTTCAATTACTGAAGACCGTCGTTTACAAGTATTATTGGTAGCGTTCTCATTCGGAGCATTCCTTGAAGGTGCTGCTGGATTCGGTGCACCGGTTGCAATTTCTGCTGCACTACTTGTAGGACTTGGCTTTAACCCACTTTATGCTGCAGGAATGTGTTTAATTGCCAACACAGCTCCAGTAGCGTTTGGTGCGATTGGTATTCCGATCATTGCAATGGAAGGTCCTACTGGTATTGCAGCTATGGAAATTTCAAAAATGGTAGGACGCCAATTACCTTTCCTTTCTGCTTTTATTCCTTTGTTCATTGTTATCATAATGGCTGGCTTTAAACGTGCACTAGAAGTTTTACCAGCAATTCTAGTTTCTGGATTCTCTTTTGCAATAACACAATATGTAACTTCAAACTTTATCGGACCAGAACTTCCAGATATTTTATCAGCACTAGTATCCCTATTTGCTTTAGCAATCTTCTTAAAATTTTGGAAACCAAAAACAATCTTCCGCTTTGCAGCTGAGCAAGAAATGGCAGCTACATCGGCTACTGCTAAAAAGGTACAAGAAACAACTCAAACCTATACTGGCGGACAAGTTTTTAAGGCTTGGTCACCATTCTTAGTATTAACTGCTATTATATCTGTATGGGGTATTCCAACTATTAAACTAGCATTAGCTGGTCACTATGAAGGGACAAATGCAGTTCTTAAAGCTGTAAATTCAATTGGTCATGCTTTAACATTTATGCCTGAAGTACCAGGATTAAATAACAAAATTATGAACGCTACTGGCGTACCAATTGCTGCAGTTTATAAGATTGAAGTATTAGCAGCTGCTGGTACAGCAATCCTAATTGCATGTATCATTACAAAATATATTACAAGTATTTCTTGGAACAACTGGTTTGTAACTTTCGGGGAAACTTTAAATGAATTAAAGTACCCAATCATTACAATTGCATCTGTTGTTGGATTCGCTTATGTAACCAACGCTTCTGGAATGAGTACAACACTTGGTATGTCATTAGCTAAGACTGGAAAATTGTTCCCATTCTTCTCGCCTTTACTTGGCTGGCTCGGCGTATTTATTACTGGATCAGACACATCTGCAAACCTTTTATTCGGAAATCTACAAAAGATTACTGCAGAGTCAGTAGGTATGCACCCAGTATTAGCACTTGCAGCCAACTCTTCTGGTGGTGTAACAGGAAAAATGATTTCTCCACAATCAATTGCTGTTGCATGTGCTGCTGTAGGATTAGCAGGTAAAGAAAGTGAACTATTACGATTCACGCTAAAATATAGCTTCATGCTTGTCTTGATAATATGTGTAATGACTTTCTTACAAAGTACTGTTCTTACTTGGATGATTCCTTAAGCAACAACATTTATTAAAAGCGTTCCCTTTCCTAGGGAATGCTTTTTTCTTTTGGAGTGGGTTTCAATATATCAATATCGTTTATAATAATCTATAATAGCAGGAGTTTAAAAATGTTTTAAAAAGGGGCACCAGCTTTTATGAAAATTATTTGTACCACTCTTAATGCGAAATATATTCACACCAATTTGGCTATTCGATACTTAAAAGCCTACTGTGAACCCGATTTCAATGTTGAGTTAACTGAATACACGATTAAAGATCCAACATTGAGTATCGTAACAGATTTAATCCAAAAGAATCCCGATATCATTGGTTTTAGTTGTTATATTTGGAACATCGAAGAAACGATAAAGGTTATTCAAATGATTAAGAAAATCAAGCCAAGTCTCCGGATCGTCGTTGGTGGACCTGAGGTATCCTATGATGTTGATGAATGGATGAACCATGTATCTGTCTTTGACTTTATTGTTATGGGTGAAGGAGAAGCAACGTTTAAACAATTGCTCTCACATATTCATAACTCTATTGGATTTGAAACCGTTCCTGGTCTAGCCTATCGTGAAGACAATATTGTAAAAATAAACAGAAATCTTAATAAAATTGACCTAAGCGAGATTCCATCTCCTTTCCGCTTCGAAGAAGACCGCCCAAATCTTTCAAAACGGGTGGCATATATCGAAACAAGTCGTGGCTGTCCATTCAGTTGTCAATTTTGCTTATCGTCAATCGAGGTAGGCGTTCGTTACTTTAACCGTGAAAAAATTAAAGAGGACCTCCGTTATTTAATGAAACACGGAGCGAAAACAATCAAGTTCCTCGACCGTACCTTTAACATAAGCAGAAGCTATGCCATGGACATATTCCAATTTTTAATTGATGAACATCTTCCTGGTACTGTGTTTCAGTTTGAGATTACCGCCGATATTATGCGCCCAGAAGTTATCCAATTTCTTAACGAGTCTGCACCTCCGGGTTTATTTAGATTTGAAATTGGTGTTCAATCAACAAATGATCTGACTAATGAACTGGTAAATCGAAAACAAAATTTTGACAAGCTTACAAGAACGGTCACGATGATCAAAGAAGGTGGAAAAATCGATCAACATCTTGATTTAATTGCCGGACTTCCTGAGGAAAATTATGAAAGCTTCCGGAAAACCTTTAATGATGTGTTTGCCCTTCGCCCTGAGGAGCTTCAACTTGGTTTTTTAAAAATGCTGCACGGTACTGGTGTTAAACGTAATGCTAGTGAACATCAATATATTTATATGGACTTTCCTCCATATGAAATTCTTGGAAATAATGTCCTCCCCTTTGAAGATATCATTCGAATTAAACAAGTAGAGGACGTACTTGAAAAATATTGGAACGACCATCGCATGGATTTAACGATGGAGTATCTGGTATCAAAGGTTTTTCCATCACCATTTGATTTCTTCCAACAGTTTGGTTCCTATTGGGATCAACAAGGATGGTCTCGGATTGGACACCAATTAGAGGACCTATTTAAAAGATTGTACCAGTTTCTCAAAGATCAACAGCTTAAAGATTTAAAGATTATTGAGGGATTAATGAAGTATGATTATTTAAGCAAGCAAAAATATAAACCTAGAAAACCATGGTGGGAAGAACGGCTGTCAAAGCAGGATAGGACGCAGGTTTACCAATCAATCCTTACTACTCCAGAATTATTTGGACAGGAATTTATTAAATTGAATCTACCTGAAAAAGATCTCTATAAACTTACTGTCATTGAAGAACTGAACTTTAATTTACATGAGTATCTAATCTCTGGTGATATTCACGAAGGACATTTCACATTAATGGCCTATTTTCAACCAGAAACTGCAAAATCATACCTTTTCACAGGTAAAGTATTGAATTAAACATGAGGGTCTGAATCCAACCAATTCATTATTGGGGGTCAGACCCTTTTTTTCGCATTATTTTATTCGATTGGCCTAGTGTTGTGTTTCCCCTTGCCTTGCAGGCCTTTTTTAGAATTTCGATTGGCGCCTTTCATTGGTTCCTCACCACCTGAAAACTCAGCGGAAAATTCAGCTTCCTGATTATTTTTATGGGGGGTTTTGCTATATTTTTCAACTGCATTTACTTCAGCTTTTCGTTTTGCCATGTCTATTCCTCCTTAAATTTTTACTCAAGCTTATTTTCCACTCTTAAAATAAATAAATGCATTGTAAGTTTTCTACTTTTATCCAACAAAGCTCAGTAATAAATTTGTTTAAATAACAAAAAATAATTTAAAAAGGATGGTGAAAGATGAAAAAGAAAATAGAAAACGAAAAAGCACTTAAAAGCCTTTGTATTGATGAAACCATGCCACACCAAATCAATGCACCAAGCTTTAAGAACACAGGAATAAAAATGCAACCTCCCTTCGTTAATTCTTTTGGTGTCATAATCGGTGATAGCCTCTATTCCTCTCCAAATTCACCGTTAGAAAACTGGAGTGAAAATGTAGACCCAGAAATTATGTCAGGGGACGAATGGGTTCACCCAACCAATGATATTGGTTGGAATACAGCAGAAAATCGGGAATTACTTGAAAGCAAACAAAAACCACAAGCATCTCCTTTTATGCACCCCACCAAAGATGTTAGTCATGGGAAGGACTAAATCAGTTGTAAATTACTAAAACTGCCCGTAGGTATTTACCTACGGGTATAAATATGGGGTATCTGTTTTTCTTTTTGGCTCTTTTCTAAAAGATTGTTGTTTTTTAATAGGTTTTTGGAAAGAAAACGGTTGATAAAGAAGTTGATTGGAGCGGAAGGTGCGAGACTCCTGCGGGAGCAGCGGGACAGGTGAGACCCCACAGGCGCTTAAGCGCCGAGGAGGCTCACCGCCCGCCCCGCGGTTTGCTGAGCATCCTGGAGCGGAAATCAACCACACTTCTCTTTTAATAAATAGCAACAAAGTTTACGAAAACAGGCTTCTTTTTAGAAATTAAAAGCAATCGCAAAATAATTCTTATATAATGATTGTAAGTGAATAGACATTAGGGGGGAGACTATGTTATTCCCGGAGATTGCTGAAAAAATTGTTAAGGATGTAAAAAGACTCATTAATGAAGATATCATTGTTGTCAATACGGAAGGGATTATCATTGCTAGTACCGAACATAAAAGGATCGGAGCGTTTCATCAAGGAGCCCTCCTAGCTGCAGAACGGAAAGAAAAAATAGTGATAACAGAGGAAGACCAAAAAACTCTTATTGGGGTCAAAGCAGGAATCAACCTACCTGTCTTTTTTCTTCGGGATGTAATCGGCGTAATTGGAATCACTGGCGATCCCGCCAAAGTTTCACCCTTTGGTGAACTTATCAGGAAAATGACCGAAATGATTGTAAGTGAAAATTATTATTCAGAACAACTTGAGCTTCAATCGCGAACACTTGAAGCATTTGTTTTTGATTGGATTCAAAAACGGGAATGGGATTCCGTCTTTTTACATCGAGCAAAACTGTTAAACGTGAATCTTACTTTTAATAGACAAGCGATTATGATTGAGTTACATAAGTATGAACACCTTAACCATCGTTACATTTACAGTTCTTTTTCAAAGTGGCATAGTACAAATGCGGATGACATTTTCATCCGGTGGGGCAACAATCGGGTTTTAATCCTTCGGGGATCTCCAGATAAAGAAACAAGGGACCAAGTTATGAGTTACATTACTGCTTTTCAAACCTTTTTTGAAGAACATCTGCATACTCCAATGTCGATAGGAATTGGACAGAAAGTGTCTTCTCATGAGATAAAAATTTCTTATGATCAAGCTGAACGTGCGTTAAGATCCACTAGTAAGCAAAACAATATCGTTTTCGATGAAGATTTAACAATAGAAATGATTCTCGATGAAGTTAGGTATGATACAAAAACAATCTTTGTAAAACGAACAATTGGACCAATTGTAGGTGATGAAGAATTGTTATTAACAGTACAAACACTTTTTGAACAAAATCATTCCTTGAAAAGAACGGCTTCTGCCCTTCATATTCATATCAATACGCTTCATTATCGTTTAAGGAAAGTATATGAATTAACTAAACTTGACCCATCTAACATACATGATTTACTAATTTTATTTTTAAGTTTGCAGTTACTAGATGAAACAACAAAAAAAAGGCCTATCTAAGCCTTTTTTTTGTTGTTTCATCCATAGCAGAGCCAGTTTCTTTTTTCTATACTTATTATAGTAAAAACATTTATTAACACAGGCATATTTGTAAGCGCTTAAATAACAATTGGGGGAATTTAAATGATTTCTAAAGATGTGGCACAGAAATTAGCTACGATCGTAGGAGCAGAAAACTACGATGATTCAAATGTTGGAAGGCTCTCTTATTCTTACGATTCAACGCCAAACAGACAGGCAATGCCTGATGCGGTAGTTAGTCCCCGTAACACAAAAGAAGTTTCAGAAATTGTGAAAATTTGTAATGCGCATTCCATTCCCATCTACGCTCGTGGCACAGGCACCAATCTTTGTGGTGATTGCACGCCAACCCAAGGCGGAATTGTTATGCTATTTAAACATATGAATAAAATTATTGATTTTGATTTAGAGAATCTAACGATTACGGTTCAGCCTGGAGTTATAACAATGGATATTATTAAAACAGTCGAAGCAAAAGGCTTATTCTATCCACCAGATCCAGGTACGGTAAAAGTTTCGACTATCGTAGGAAACATTGCTGAAAATGCCGGCGGACTTCGCGGTTTAAAATACGGTGTTACACGTGATTATGTGATTGGACTGGAAATTGTATTAGCAAACGGTGATATTATCCGCACAGGTGGTAAATTAGCAAAAGACGTTGCCGGATACGATTTCACACGTCTTATGGTTGGGTCTGAAGGAACTCTGGGTATCATTACAGAAGCAATTCTAAAGGTTGTTCCAAAACCAGAAACGAAAAAGACTGCTTTAGCGTTGTATCAAGACGTTGAATCTGCCGCAAAGACCGTTTCAAAAATTATTGCAGCAAAAATTATCCCAACTACCTTGGAATTCCTTGACAAAGCAACTTTAGAAGTTGTTGAAGATTATGTAAAAATCGGACTTCCAACCGATGTCGAAGCCGTACTTCTAATCGAGCAAGACGGACCAGCAGAGGTTGTGGCTAGAGATATGGAAAAAATCGCCGAGATTTGTAAAAACCAAAATGCAACATCGGTACAGGTGGCAAAAGATGACGTAGAAGCAGATAAGCTTGCTACTGCCCGTCGGACAGCATTATCGGCATTAGCTCGGTTAAAGCCAACAACCATCCTTGAAGATGCAACTGTACCAAGATCTGAAGTAGCAAACTTAGTTAAAGCCATTAATGAAATCGCTAAGAAATATAATTTAAAGATTTGTACGTTCGGTCACGCCGGTGATGGAAATTTACACCCAACCTGCCCAACTGATGCTCGTAACCATGAGGAAATGGAACGTGTGGAAAAAGCCTTTGCAGAAATCTTTGAAGCAGCTGTTAAACTTGGTGGCACTATTTCCGGTGAGCATGGGATCGGCACTGAAAAAGCTCCTTTCTTAGAGTTAAAAGTAGGAAAAGCAGGACTCGCTGCAATGAAGGCAGTTAAGGATGCACTTGATCCGAACAACATTTTAAATCCTGGAAAAATCTTCTTAGAACAAAGTCGAAATCGAGTGGTGATCTCAAAATGACAACAAAACAAGAACAAGAAGTCATCCAGAAAAAATTCAAAGAGAGTATGAATGAAGATGATCTCTTAAATTGTATGAGATGTGGGTTTTGCTTACCATCTTGCCCAACCTATATAGATTCAGGATTCCAAGAATCTCATTCTCCACGTGGAAGAATTGCACTAATGAAAGCCGTTGTAGATGGACTCATTGAACCTGATGAGGACTTCGAAAAATCAATGAACATGTGTCTCGGCTGTCGAGCTTGTGAACCTGTTTGTCCTTCTGGAGTAAATTACAGTCACTTACTAGAAGAAGCACGCGATATCATTGCTCAAAATAAAAAGTTCTCCATGCCTGTTCGTGTGGTTCGCAAAATAGTATTTGATAACCTATTTCCAAAACGAAACTATATGAGAAACTTTGTTACTTTAATCGGATTATATCAACGCACTGGACTTCAAACAGTGGCAAGATCGATTGGTGTGATGAAATTATTTCCTGATACGATTGCAACAATGGAAAGAGTCTTACCTAAAATTGCAACGCGTAAGGAAATGCTAAGTCGCCCTAATCTGCATCCCGCTATTGGAACACAAAAGAAACGTGTAGCATTTTTCACCGGCTGCTTAATGGATACAATGTTTTATGAGACAAACAAATCAACTATTGAGCTTCTCCAGCATGCAGGATGTGAAATCGTTATCCCTGATGATCAGACATGCTGTGGTGCTTTACATGGCCACTACGGAGAGAAGACTGGCTCTAAAGATTTAGCTAGACAAAATATTAAATCATTTGAAGATCTTAATGTAGATTATATTATTACCAATGCAGGCGGTTGTGGTGCCTTTCTCATCGAATATGCTCATGTATTACATGATGATCCTGATTTTAGTGAACGTGCAAAAGATTTTGTCGCAAAATTAAAGGATGTATCTGAAGTTTTAGTTGCACTTGATTTCCATAAAAAGGAACTAAGATTACCATATCAAATCATCACCTATCAAGATTCTTGTCATTTAAAAAATGTTATGAAGGCCTCTGAGTATCCACGCATATTGTTAAAAGCGATCAAAGGGGTAGATTATCACGAAATGGAAGATGCAGGTCGTTGCTGTGGATCGGCTGGTATCTATAACATTATCCAATCGGAAGTTTCGATGAAGTTCCTTGATTATAAAATGGATAAAGTTAGGGATACACAGGCAACAACAATTGTAACCTCAAACCCTGGTTGCCTTCTACAAATGAAGCTTGGTATTGAAAGAGAAGGACTAAGCAAAACATCTCAAGGTGTTCATATCGTTGATTTATTACTTGAGGCATTTGAGTATAACCCAAAAAACTAAAAGTTCATAAAATATTGGAAGATTCTAGCCATATCAGATAACCTTTTCCACACATGGATTTGATTGATTAAATCAAACTATGGATACAGAGATTTAGTCTCTGCACTATGCGTAAGGAGTTGAAGACTATGGCTAGAAGCAGCAATAAACTATTAGTTCCTGGAATTGAACAGTATTTAGATCAGGTTAAATATGAAATTGCCCAGGAATTTGGCGTCACATTGGGGTCAGATACTGTTTCAAGAGCAAATGGTTCAGTTGGAGGAGAAATTACGAAACGTCTTGTTCAACAAGCTCAAGCACAATTATCTGGGGGCAACAAATAGGATTTACCAATATAATGGCAAAAAAGTCCGGATCTGATCCGGACTTTTTATTTTCATTTATCTTTTTTTTCATTTCCACCATTCCACTGTTCATTCTTTTTGAAGGATTTTGTTTCCACATTATTGCCCTGATTCTGTTTTATTTGATTGTTTACAGCGGAATTACCAATTGATTTGTTTCTACCTTCATCTTTTTCAAAATTCCCTTTGTTCCTTGTATCAGAATGATTCATTTGATTAGAATCATTAGATAGGTTTGGTGTTTCTTGTCGATTTTTCAATTGTTCCTGTATTGGATTTTGCGTTTGTTCTTGTTTTTGATTTTCCATTTGTTCTTTTTCGGTTTCTTGAGTATTTACTTGCTGATTCTGTTTCGTTTCTTTCTTTTTTTCTTTCTTAATAGGGGCAGGTTGTTTGAATTCGCCTAGAGTAACTCCGTGTTCTTTCGCCTTTTGCCTCTCTTCATTTGTCCCATTAACGACTACTACGGTCGTCTCATTTTTGACAGCCTGCTTTCTTACCTCGGTTATTTCTTCTTTTAATTGCTGCTCGGATTCTTTGTCTTTTTTCAATTTTATTGTAGAACTAATAACAACTTCACCATCGCTAACGCCCTGCTTTTCCATTTCTTTTAAAATGTGACCAGAGACCGAAGCTAAGTCCTGTTTCTTCCAATTAGTTATTTGATTGGCAATCTTTTCACCCTGTTTATTATATGGAGTGATTTCAATAACTTGTAGTTCTTTATTAACCGCTAACTCGATGCTTGATCCATCATCGATAGACATGTAGGCATATACTTGATTGCTTTTATATACTGGGAACAAGCTGGCGCCTCCAACCAAAATGGCCATAACAGCTGCCGTTAATGCTTTTCCTTTAAAGGATGTTAATGGTCTAAAAAGTGGCAATGATTTTCTGGACTTTTCAACAAATGGCAGAAACTGAATTTCTTGACCAATCTGATAGGGATAATCTTTATTTTGGGCACGTAGAAACTGTCCGTCGGGTGTTAATAAAGTTAAAAAACGCTCATCTATTTCTAATATAATTCCTGTTTTCACTCCTCTATCACCCCTTTGATATAGTCCCGTAAATAATGAAAATCCCCAGTTAGAATAATCGCCATAGCGATGATATATTTTCGATTCCGTTCGATGGTTTTTCTACTTGTATGAACAAGATTTTCCAATTCCTTAATCGGCAGTCTTTTTTTCTCCCATAAAATCATTGATAGGTCCTTGCTTTCAACCAAGATTTTTGCAATTGTCATTGCATTTTTCCTAGCATCCGCATGCTTTGGCGATTGTTCCATTATTTCTAGAAATGAAAGATCAAAGGACTGGAGTTTCTGCTGAAATTGGACTATTTCTTCTCGACGCAGAAGTTCATCATTTTTTTTGTTGTGATGTTCAATCGAAAGTTCATTTTCAATTGAAGTTCCACCTACTGTTTCCTCATTTAGGGAATCTTGTCCAAAATCTAATCGCAAATTGTTTTCTTTAGAGTTTTTCCTTATATAGTCAATGATTCTTCGCTTTATGATTACTTCAGCAAAACTGAGTAACGATCGCCCTTTTTCAGGGCTAAATTTCTCAATCGCTTCATTAAATGCTATTAACCCAATACTAAACTCATCATCTGATTCACGAATATATCTTTTACAAACAGATGATACAATTTTCGCAATAAAGGGTTTATAAGAGTCAATCAGTTCATTCTGCAGAGTGCAATCACCTTGTTGAATTAAACAAACGGTCTCTTCTAATGTCCTTCTGGGATTCTTCTTGATGAATAATAAACCAAGCACACAACTCACCTCTCTGACCCAAACAATTATACCATACGATTCTTTTTTCAAAATAAATAGGGTCAAAGATCGAATTTTTCCTGTCCTCTACTCGGGACCTTCGTTAATAAATTTCGTGTTGTGTTTAAACGGTTATGGGGGTATCAGAA
This sequence comes from Bacillus sp. 1NLA3E, assembly GCF_000242895.2. Lineage (NCBI taxonomy): Bacteria > Bacillati > Bacillota > Bacilli > Caryophanales > Bacillaceae > Bacillus > Bacillus sp. 1NLA3E. The sequence continues at coordinate 1,144,364 of NC_021171.1, read as the reverse complement.
AGTAATTTTTTTAGAAATATATACCACAAAATTTTTTAAGTGCGTTTTTCTGAGCTTTTAATGATCAATCTTCTTAATATGAATCCGATTAGTAAACCTGGTATGAGAAAAAGGATTGGCAGAAATACTGGTCCAAGTAAAATCCCGAAAATTTTTAAACGTGGAGACAACATCAGTCCGACCGTTATAAAAAAAGCACTGCATACAAAGGGCAAAAATGACCATTTTTCCATATCAGGCATAGAATACCGATACGCATCCCAGAGAGAAAACATATAAAAACACGGATAAAACATTAACCACTGATAATTTGCCATAGATATTGCCCTATCAATTTCCCATAAGAAACTAGACATGATTACCACGTTAAAATTGCTTTTCATATTGATTAACATTTCTGATACAATAAAAAACAACCCTTTTATCAGTTGCCCTGAGAGAAGCTGGCTGAATCCAGGCATCGCAATGTTCCATAAAATAGCTTCTACTTTCCCTTGATTTTTCATAATGTTCGGAAGTCATGAATCAATTTATGTTGATAAAACATGGGCAGAGAAATTTTGTATACATGGATGTGCGTTCTTTCCATCTAATTACTACCTCCATATCTCGATAAAGATAGAATGTACAAAAAGAGATGAATGTATAAGTAAAATTTTTACATTTTTTCTCAAAGTTAATAAAAAAAGGCTCAGTCCGCTCATAAACCTATTCTAAGGTTTATAAAGCATTCTGAACCCTTTTTCGTGACTATTGTTGCATATCCATTGGATTATATAGTTTTACAGCTGGATTTTTATCTTGGAACCATCTAAGTGCAAAGTCATTTTCAAACAAAAATACCTTATTGTCAAAACGATCTACACATAGAAGACTTCGAGAACTTGAAAGATTCTCATTGATATCTTCATTTTCGATCCAACGCGTAATTTTTGAACCCAATCGTTCCATGATAACTTCAGCGTTATACTCATTGCGCATCCGATGTTCAAACACTTCAAATTGCAATTGTCCGACAGCTCCAAGCAAGTAATCATCAGTTTTTACAGTTTTAAATAACTGAATTGCCCCTTCTTGAACAAGTTGCGCAATCCCTTTATGGAAGCTCTTCTGTTTCATGACGTTTTTGGCAGAAACTCGAACAAAAAGCTCCGGAGTAAATTGTGGAAGTCGTTCATATTGAAACGACGTTTTACCTTCTGTTAACGTGTCCCCAATTTGATAGATTCCTGTATCATATAAACCAATGATATCACCACTAACTGCCTCATCCACTGTACTACGGTCATCAGCCATGAACTGAGTTGATTGGGATAGTTTAATCTGTTTTCCTGTCCGAGATAATTGAACAGCCATCCCTCTTTCAAACTTTCCTGAACAAATTCTTAGGAAGGCAATACGATCCCGATGAGCAGGGTTCATGTTGGCTTGAATTTTAAAAACAAATCCAGAAAATTCATCCGTTAGAGGATCGACTTCTCCTACTGTTGATTGTCGAGGCTGAGGTGATGGTGCAAATTTCAAATATGTTTCCAAAAAAGTTTGGACTCCAAAATTGGTTAAAGCACTTCCGAAAAAGACCGGAGTTAGTGTTCCGTCTTTAACTCGTTCTTGTGAAAAATCATTTCCTGCTTCATTTAAAAGCATAATCTCTTCGAGCGTTTGATCGTATAATCCAGACTGTTTTAATGGGTGATCTCCGGCTATTTCGCCATCGTCATTCAAACTAATATATCGATCTTTGTCGTCAACACGGAATTGTTCAACGCGATTATAAAAGCGATCATAGATTCCAAGAAATTCTTTCCCCATGCCAATCGGCCAGTTCATCGGGTAAGACTCAATTCCGAGCACTTCTTCAAGCTCTGCTAAAAGCTCAAGTGGCATCTTACCTTGACGGTCTAATTTATTAATAAATGTGAAAATCGGAATTCCCCGCATGCGACAAACTTTAAAAAGTTTGATGGTTTGATCCTCAATCCCTTTTGCTGAATCGATAATCATCACAGCACTATCAACAGCTGTTAGGGTCCGATAGGTGTCTTCACTAAAATCTTGGTGTCCAGGTGTATCAAGAATATTGACTCTAAATCCTAAATAATCAAATTGCATTACACTGGATGTAACGGAAATTCCTCTTTGCTTCTCAATTTCCATCCAATCACTGGTTGCAAATTTTCCAGTCTTCTTCGCCTTAACAGTTCCTGCATCACGAATTGCTCCGCCGAACAATAATAGTTGCTCCGTTAACGTTGTTTTCCCGGCATCAGGGTGAGAAATAATCGCAAATGTCCGGCGTGATAAAACTTCTTCCTTTAATTTCTTATTCATTGTATATGTCCTCTCTTTTAACCATCAAAATCTTAGCCATTATTTCAATCTTAACGTTGATATGGAAAGTTTGCAATCTCACAACCCATAGCTTTTACCTGTTTGTTTCTATATTATATTATAATTTATTAATCCCTATATCCTCAAGCCAAGAAAGGCACCGATAAATGCAACCAAAACAGAACAAATGATATAGAATAATGCTAAGCCGGCCCGCCTTTCTATAAATAACAATACTACCTCATTTGTAAAAGTAGAGAACGTCGTAAACGCACCACAAAACCCAATTCCAAATATATAATAGCCGGAATTCCCCAAAACTCCAGCGTTATGTAAATTCACGAGCAAACCTAATAGAAAAGATCCTAAAATATTGATGATCCAAGTTGCTATTGGAAAGAGGGTGTTTGTTTTTTTGTTTATCGTATTCCCTAATATAAATCTTGCTCCTGCACCGATTGAGCCACCTATGCCGATAAGCCACATCATGCCAATCTTCCTTTCCTTGCCAAAGCAAGTAGACCAAGTTTATATCCAATTAGGGCAAAGCAAATTCCAGCAACCAAACTAATGAATCCATATCCAAGTGCTAATCCAAGCTTTCCTTTTTCAAGAAGATTCAGCGTTTCAACAGAGAATGTTGAAAACGTTGTAAAGGAGCCGATAAATCCTGTACCAAAAAACAAAAATATTCTCGGATATTGGTCTCGATAGTTTGCAACTAACCAACCTAATAAGAGACTGCCAACGAGGTTTATGATTAAGGTTCCAGTGGGAAAACCGTAGGTACTATGTAAAAAACTCCAATTTCCAAGCAAAAATCTGCTAATAGCTCCCAAAAACCCACCAAACATCACTAAGATTACGTTCATAGCACTCACACTTCCTTAAACACAAATAGGTGCCTGACTCTCCCTTTAAGTTTCAGGGGTGTCAGGCACCGTTTTATGTGTATTTTAAAGGGATTTCCAACCATCTGGAAACGCCAAACAATGTTAATTGCTCTTTATAAATAGGGTCACAATCTTCTAGTAAACAGATTCGAAAGACCTCGAAGCCTTCAGTTTCTCGCACCTTTTCCTCTATCTTTCGTTTTGCAGAGGAAGTAGTAAGCTCACGGACTTTCTTGGGTTCTAACGGAATCACTACCACCCCATTATTCACCTTTTGTTTTAAATTTGCTTTAGAGAGAGCCAGCTTATTGAAAACTCGGTTGACCTTCCAAAGGTTAATACCTTCAATTTTTTTCCAAAACATATTTCTTACATCTCTCCATTCTCATTCACCTAACTAGTTGTCACATATATAATTCGGAGTTGCGCTCGGTTTTATGTCGGTTTTTTTGATGTTATTTGTCGCTTTATAACTCAATTTGTCACTCTAATTTCATATTTTAGTACATTTATCAAATGAATGATACCCTTTTTTTGATTAATCATGAATTCCTAAAGCAATTTTTGCATACCGTGACATTTTTTCTTTTGACCAAGGTGGATTCCAAACAATTTGCACCTCTATACCTCTTAGCTCTTTTATTGATAAAGACAGTTTCATCTTTACATCACTAATAATTTGTCCCGCCATTGGACAGCCCATTGAAGTCATCGTCATTTCTATTTCAACATCATTTTCTTCACTTACCCGAACATCATAAACGAGTCCTAAATTTACGATGTCTATCCCCAGTTCAGGGTCTAAAACCTCTTCCAGCTTTTCATATATTTGTTCAATCAGCTTTTCACTCATGTGTTTTACCTCCAATAATCATGAATCAGTTTTTATTTTTGGCGTAACTTTGTTGCTATACACCAACAGGGAAGTGCGGTTGATTTCCGCCCAGGATGCTCGCGCACCTTAGGGGCGGGCGGTGAGCCTCCTCGGCGCTTAAGCGCCTGTGGGGTCTCACCTGTCCCGCTGCTCCCGCAGGAGTCTCGCACCTTCCGCTCCAATCAACTTCTTTATCAACGGTTTGCTTTTCACAAAACCTATTAAAAAAACAACAGTCTTTTAGAAAAGAACCTTATTTTTAAATTGTCTTCTAAGGCTATTAATTTGTTTAAGAACTATTATCATCATAATCTCCTTAGCGCTGCGGAGGAGTGACTAAAATCACTATTTTCATTTTATACAAAATACAAAACAAATAGGCTGACGAGTTTCTCCGTCAGCCCATACGTTTATTATTTAATTAATTTTTAAAACAATAATTCTTTGATCGCTTTAACAGGCATTTCTTCACCTGTCCAAATTTCAAATGCTCTTGCACCTTGCCATAACATCATGCCAAGACCATTAATTGTGCGACAGCCCTGTTCTTCAGCCATTTCCAGCAGTCTACTCTTTTTGGGAATATAGACAACGTCGGATACAATCAGGTCTTGATGTAACATGGATGGGTCCTGAATGACTGACAGCCCCTCCAAAGGTTTCATCCCGACTGACGTAGCGTTAGTAAATATACTGCTAGTAGCGATTTCTTCGCGTAATTTAGCTGCATCATCTATATCGAATATTTGTACTTTACAGTTTGTCTTGTTAGTAATATCTCTCGCAGTTTGTTCTGCTCTGATGAAAAATTCATCCTTTTTGTTAAAAATCGAGATTTCTTTCACTCCATCTAAAGCAGCTTGAATGCAAATCGCAGTGGCCGCACCACCAGCACCGGCAATCGTCATTTTTTTCCCGATTATATCAATATTGGCTTCGGTTAAAGCCTTCATATAACCTATTCCATCAGTAATATGACCTGTTAGAACACCACCATCATTAACCACCGTATTTACAGAACCAGCAAGCTCTGCAGCAGGCGACAACTGGTCTAGGTACTTACACACTAATGTCTTATTTGGCATCGTAACGTTAAATCCACGGATATTCAAAACGCGAAATCCTTTTATAACGTCTGGCAATTGTTCATTCTCAACATCAAATGCCAAATAAACATAATCTAAACCAAGTTTAGCAAAGGCTTCGTTATGCATCGCAGGTGACAAACTATGTGAAATCGGTGTTCCTAATAATCCTATTAATTTTGTTTTACCAGTAATTCGTGCTGTCATCATAATCATTCCTTTGAGTGCAACTAAAAATTGGCAGGAGAATAATTCCTCCTACCAATTTTTCATAAAAGTTTATTGGATGTCAAGTGTGTTGAAAACTCCTGATTTAAAAAACCTCTGCAAACACTGGTGTTTCAGCACTACTCTCTCTACTTGGAGTGGTTTCTTCCTTAAAGGCACCAATTTTTTCTAGTGTTGTTAGGATGTTTCTTCCTTCACGAACTCCATCCATGATTTTTCTCGTTGCCCAACTGTCGCCAATATTAACAACCTCTACATTTTTATCCGCATAGTAGGCTTGTAATTCATTTAATCCAGGGTTTTCTGGCTTCATTCCTAAGCAAACAAATCCATAATCAAAATCAATCATTGAATCCTGACCTTCGAATTTAACTTTAAAATGATCCTCAGCTACTTCAGTTAAGGCAGTTTTGGTATGAACACTGACATTCTTCTCTTCTAACATCGTCATCATCGAAAGTCTTGTAATGACATCTAAATCTTTTCCTAACAATGGCATCATTTCGACGATAGAGACAATTGCACCTCTTTCAGCGAAGAATTCAACCACATCTAGACCAACAGCGCCACCACCAATAACAGCAACCTTTTTACCTTCAACATTTGGGAATTGATCTATTTTATTTAACAGTCCAAAGATTGAGTGTACATTGCCACCCTTATCAATAATTTCTAACAAGCCTTTGATTGGAGGAAGTAATGGTTTTGATCCAGTCGCATTGACTACAACATCAGGGTTGAAACTTTCCACTAAGTCAATATCTGCTTTCGTATTCATAAAAGTTACCAAGTTATCAAGTTTTTCACTTCTTTTAACAAGGTAGTTAGGGAAGTCTTCAATTCTTTTTTTATCAGGAAGTCTGGAAATTTCTCTCGCTAGTCCACCTAAATATGATTTTTGTTCGACTAAGAATGTTTTACAGCCTACTTCAGCTGCCGTACAAGCGGCTTCCAAACCTGCTGTTCCACCACCAATGACGACAACAGTTGTTGGTCTCTTTACTTTTCTTTCTTTGTATACTTCCCCATAAAACAAATCAGGATTGATGGTACATCTAAGTGGCCGATTTAAACCGATCCGGTGACCGGCACAACCTATATTACAAGACACGCACTTTCTAATCATGTCTTCTTGGCCCTTTTCAACCTTCGCTACCCAATTTGGATCAGCTATTAAACCACGACCCATTCCGATTAAATCAGCTGAACCTTCTGCTAAAATAGCCTCGGCGATTTTAGGATTACGGATGTTCCCCGTTGCAATTGTTGGCTTATTAAATTTTTCTTTTACTGCCTTTGCCATATACGAACGCCAACCATCTGGAAAATTCATTTGATCAATTTGATATTGTAATGTGTCATTTAAAGCCGCTGATACGTTAAAAATATCTACTTCATCATTTAGAAACTCCAAAATGTTTAGCGTGTCTTCTAATGTGTTTCCACCCTTTACAAAGTCATCTGCACTAAATCTTAAGCTAATTGGGAAAAACGGTCCAACCTCTGCTCTGACCCGATCGATTACCATCCTTGTAAATCTAGCCCGGTTTTCGTAGCTGCCACCAAATTCATCAGTCCGATTGTTATAGACCGGTGATAAGAATTGGCATAGTAAGTAAGAGTGTCCTGCATGGATCTCAATAGCATCAAAGCCTGCAGCTACTACTCTTTTCGCGGCCTTACCATATTGCTCAACGATTTCGAGAATTTCTTCCTTCTCTAGAGGTCTTGGAATGGCACCGCCAGATTTTGAAGGAATATTTGAAGCTGAAACGGGCTGTCCACCGATTCTTTCAGGAACTGCAGATGCACCTGAATGATTAATTTGGATCGCTACTCTTACACCGTGGTTGTGTAATTTTTCTGTCAACCGATACATAGCTGGGATAAACTTATCTTGATCAATTCGAATCTGAGTTGTCCCATTAGAACCCTGTGGAAAGGCAACGCATGCATTTTCGATAATGATTAAGCCTGTCCCACCCTTTGCTCTTTGCTCATAATATTTTATATGTTGGTCATTAAATTCACCATCTGCTCCAGCAAAATTGGTTCCCATTGGCGGCATTACAATACGGTTTTTAATTGTCATTCTTTTAACTGTTAGTGGCGATAAAATAGTCTGATACTCAGTCATTATTTTTCTCCTCCAAATGGATTATTTTGAATAAAGGTTTGTCAATATTGTGAACTAATTCACAAATAGAAACGTAATTTGTTACCCTTTTCACATATAAATACACGAATAATATTTTCTTTTATAAAGAGACTGAAAATATGAAAATAGTCCATGTTAATCTCTTCACAAAGCTTCTATAGATTTATTATATTTCCTCTGTTATCATAAATCTAATTCATATTTTAAGCTTTATTAATAGAAATTAACTATGCTTTTGCATCCACGAAAATACAGGCCAATCATGAAAAGAAGGGACTTTGAAAAGATGAATTTAAGACAACTTCAATATTTTAGGGTACTTGCCAAAATGGAGCATATTACGCAAGCAGCAGCTTCGCTATCGATTACCCAGCCGAGCTTAAGTCATGCTATTTCTGAAATGGAAAAAGAATTGGGAACCTATTTATTTGAAAAACAAGGTCGGAATATTCGCTTGACCAAATATGGCCGTTTTTATCTCACCTATGTAACTCGAGCATTGGACGAGCTTGAAAAGGGCGAAAAGAAATTACGAGAATTGACAAGTCCGTCGCTCGGCATGATTGATTTAGCCTTTATTTATACATTAGGACCCGGTTTTGTTCCAACCTTGATCCAGTCCTTTTCCGCTCAAGCAGACTTTAAAGATATTTCTTTCTCATTTCATCAAGGGACCACAAAAACCATTATTAAAGACTTAAAAGATGAAAAATTCGATATAGCCTTTTGCTCGTTTGTTGAAAATGAGCCAGACGTCGACTTCGTTCCGCTTGTTGAACAGGAGCTCGTTGTCATTGTCCCACTCAATCATCCACTTGCGGCCAATGAAAGTATTGATTTAAGTGAAACTGCACCATACCCTTTTGTGTTCTTTAATGAAGAAAGTGGTATTCGGCCAATTATTGATAGTCTATTTGCTAAAGTCGGCTTCACACCCAAAATTGCGTGTAAAGTCGAAGAAGATAATGCGATGGCAGGCCTTGTATCAGTTAATTATGGAATTGCTGTTATTCCCCGTATTTCATCGTTGAAATATTTCGATGTTAAGGTTTTACCAATCACAAACCCGGCTCATCAGCGCTTTATTTATATTGCCAGCATCAAGAATCGCTATCTATCCCCCGCCACTTCACAGTTTCGCAATTATGCGATCAACTACGGCAAAGAGGTATACTTACAGATGGGCAAACACGTTTAAGAACAAAAGCAGAAACGCCTTGCCCAGGGGCTTATGACCCTAGGCGCTGAAGCTGGACGAATGGAAAAAATCCGGTGCCTAAGTTGGGCGCCGGATTTTTTCCATTACAACGGTCGAAAACCGCAAATTGATCATTCTTTTCCTTGAATAGCCGATTAAGCCACATCACCAACTGTTACATTTTTGCGATAAAATACCTTAATAAAACGATATTTAACCAATACGGCTAAACAAATGCCAATGAAATTAATAAGGATAGCAAACAAAAAGATTCCTGATACATTCCCATTTTTCAAAATGAAGCCGGTAATTAAAGGGATTATGGTATATGCAATGGATGTTGATGTATAGATGAAACCTGTTATTTGGCCCTTCCTTTCTCCGAAGAATTCACTCATAACGGTAAGTGCTAGTTGCAAAACTCCGGAAATAGAAAAACCAATTGTAAACGAACTAATGATTACACCTATAGGTGACTGAAAAAAGAATAAAGAAATTAAAGCTAATATGGATATAACGGGATAGATAAGTACTACGGTTACAGGCTTTACGATTTTGTGTAAAATCAGTGTTAATGTAAAAACAGAAACTAGTGAACCAATGCTATAGTAGGTAAGCAATTTCAACGAAGCTGCCTCATTCAGGCCGATTACTTGTTGACCAAAGGTTGGCAACCAAAGTTGGACAATATATAATAACGCAGGTCCAGTAAACCCGATTAAAATTAAGCAAAGTCCCTCTAACCAAAATCTTGGTTTGCTCACATATTCTTTACCGTGATCCTGAACATTCTTCTTTTTTATAACTTGGCTAGTAAGACACGGAAACTTCTTTTTAGAAAGATAAAAAATATTAATGAAATAAATAAGGGCTGGTATGAAAAAAGAAACTCCATAAAAAATACCATGGTTCATAAAATAAACGACCATTAGTGGTAATATAATTGCTCCGATTGAAATAAATCCTCTAACTAAGACAGTTGCAGCACCTGCAGACTTTGGAAAAATCTCCATTAAAGCAGGATAGGTTCCTGAATCCATGCATGCATTTGCTACTCCAGCTAATGCGGCGAATATTGCCGCAACTGTTACATTAGGACTAAAAGGAATGCCAACCAAGAAAATGACCATTAAAGCACATGAGGTAATAACAAATGGTTTCCTCCCAAATTTATCTGATAAAACTCCGGAAATGTACAATGTTAATAAACGGCCCATTCCAATGGCTGCGACTAGAAAACTCACACCCGATTTATCTGTATTTAATTGCTCAGTCAAAAAAGACATATGAGAAGCTAAAATTATATTAACCATACCGTAAACAAAATAATTAAGGTACAGACTTGAAACAGTGCCGATATATTTATTTCCCCTCATAGCCACGTTCTCCTTTAAGTCCAATTTAATTACTACCACCATCTTAGGATTAGTTTTACTACAAATCATTCAAATTTATATACAATATTATGTGATAAAAACCACAATACTATATATAACATATCAAGCATTTTATATCATAATCCTTGTTAAAATAATCATCAAAATTACATCTCTGTGAATTTAGCTAGCCCAGACACAGAATAGCAATAAAGTTCTTTTTGAAAATCCAACATTATCATTTTTAGATTCATTTTGTGAATAAGTGAGCAAGGTTATGTAAAAGCTAATGAGGCACTTTTGGTCTGACCCATCTCGTAGACTAAAAGTGCCTCACCTAACCTAATATTCTTAAGTTAATTAGGAAAATATTAAGCGCTCATCTTAACTTGGTTAGTTTCCTTTTTAAAAACTTTACGATATCTCACGTTTACTACAATCGCTAATAATGTCCCTACAAAGGCAATTCCTGCATCAAAAACAATGATGTTTTCAACACTAGTTCTTGAAATGATACCTGTAACAACAGGAATTGTAAAAGATGCTAAACTTGATGCTGTATAAACGATACCCGTAATTTTACCCTTGCTTTGATTAAAGAATTCAGTCATAACAGTTAATGCTAATTGAAGAACTCCACCTGCTGCAGAGAAACCAATAACTGCCGCACCAATCACAACCATTGTTGGTGTTTGGATTTGCCAAATAGCAATCAAAGTAATAAATGAAATTAATGGATAGATGAACACGATTGTCACTGGTTTAACTAGGCTCTTTACAAGATAAGAGGTAAGGAAAACAGATGCTAGTGATCCTAAGCTGTAATAACTAATCAATTTAAGCGCCGTTACTTCGGCCATACCAACTACATCTTGTCCGTAGGTTGGTAACCAAACTTGGATGAGATAGAATGTTGCTGTTGCAGTATAACCAATTAGAATGATGCACAAGCCTTCTATCCAAAATTTTGGTTTGGATGCAAAAATAGTTTCAGTGCTTGCACTGTCCTTACTATTGCCATCTTTTATATGACTTGGGAAAGGCATCTTAGTAAGGAAAATCCCATTTAGGATAAATATAGCCACTGGGATTAAGAACGAAATACCATAATACATATCATGGTTAATGATAAAACCGATAATCATCGGAAGCGCAAATTGTCCTCCTGAAATAAAGGCTTTGATGATGACGTTAGCTGTTCCTGCTGTCTTAGGGAATGACTCCATTAGTGCCGGATATGTTCCTGAATCTAAGAGAGAGTTGGCGATACCAGCCATAATCGCAAAGATGAAGGCCACTTCAACACTAGGGCTGAATAAAATTCCAACAAAGAAAACTGCATATACACCCATACCTATAGCAACAAACGGCTTTCGACCGAATTTATCAGATAATGCACCTGATACAAACAATGCAATTAAGCGGCCGATCCCTAAAGCGGAGATGACGTAAGCTACTCCTGCATTATCTGTGTGTAACTGACCCGTTAAAAATTTCATATTTTGGGCTAAGATAATGGCGCCCATTCCATGTACAAAATAGTTTATATAAAGAACGATTGCCGTTGGTAAGTACCTGTTTTTCATGGTGGTACAACTCCCTTTTCATTTTTTATTAGGATAAAATAGTTATAATTGCAGACTAGCTTTAATCCAGAGGGAAGTATGGCTCCCCTCTAAATCGGGGTGTTGCGAATAAATTACTCTATAATTTCAAATTCCCTCGTGATACTTTTCACAAGAAAATTTTGCAAAAAAACCTTATTGTTTAGGCTGTGTTAAAGCTTAATGTTGATTTTTTGAACAATGTTGATTGGAGTGGAAGGCGCGAAGACTCCTGCGGGAGCAGCGGGACAGGTGAGACCCCGCAGGCGCTTTAGCGCCGAGGAGGCTCACCGCCCGCCCCTAAGGTGCGCGAAGCGCCTGGAACGGAAATCAACATTCTAGTTTAACAGAGCCATTGTTTAAAACATTTGCTCTTTGACATATTCAACTGGCATTTCTTGTCCTGTCCAAATCTCGAACGCTTTAGCTCCCTGCCACAGCATCATACCTAGGCCGTTAAGTGTTTGGCAGCCAACTGTTTCAGCCATTGCTAACAACTTAGTTTTACGTGGGATATACACAACATCTGATACGATTAATTCAGGTCTAAGCCATGATGCGTCTTGAATCAGGCTTTCACCCTCTAAAGGTTTCATGCCAACACCTGTTGCATTCGTTAAGATATCACTGCTGGCAATTTCTGCTTTTAATGTTTCAACGTCTTCAAGGCGATAAACAGTTGCCTTACAATTAATTCCTTTTATTTCTTCATTGATGATCTGGACATTTTTTTCTGCTCTTGCAAAAAATTCATCATCACGGTTAAAGATCGAAATCTCAGCTACGCCGTCTAGTGCAGCTTGGATGGCAATGGCTGTTGCTGCTCCGCCTGCTCCAAGTAAGGTGATTTTCTTCCCTATTACATCAATGCCAGCTTCTTTTAAACCACGCATATACCCAGTACCATCTGTAATGTGACCAATTAACTTGCCGTCTTCGTTTACTACTGTGTTAACTGCGCCTGCAAACTGAGCAGCCGGTGAAAGTTCATCCAGTAGTGGAAGAATTTTTGTTTTGTTTGGCATGGAAACGTTAAATCCTCTTACATTTAGAGCCCGCATTCCCGTTACTACATCGGCAAGTTGCGCATTACCAACCTCGAAAGCCATGTATGCGTAATTTAGACCTAATTTTCTTAGAGACATGTTATGCATTGCCGGTGATAAAGAGTGTCCAATCGGTGTAGCAAGAAGTCCTAGTAATTTTGTTCTTCCATCAATACGTCCAAGATCTGCCATGATAGTTCCTCCTAGTTTTCTTAAGTTAAGCATGTTTTGTGAATGATTTCACATTCATATCCAAAGTGAATTATTTTTCTATCACTCACTATGGGGGGGAATTTAAGTAATTCTGATTGTTGTCGTCTTGACACCTTGAGTATAAGGGATAGAAATCTATAATGTCTAATCGAATAAAACATATTTATTGATAGTTTTTATCTATGGATTATAGAGGATTATATAAGACAACAACCGAGAATTCGACCTTATCATTTCCAGCTATTAAAGAGAGGATAGCCGCTTTTTTAATAGATTCCACTGTCCTCCCTCATCAAAAATTACATACTTTTGTGTAAAATTTCGAGAACCGTTCTTAAATCTGAAACTGGAATTTGACCTGGAGCTGAAGCTGACTTACCTGCTCCAAACGTGAATGCCGAACCAAAAAATTCGCCAGCCAAACGACTAATTACACCAGTACCTGCCATCGACATCGTAATGATTGGGCGATCAGCATATTGTGTTTTCATTGTGTTTGTTGCGTCCATTAATGTAATCACATCTTCTACACTAGTTGGCATTACTGCAATTTTCGGAATATCTGCTCCATACTCTTGCATTTTGCGTAGTCTACTTACAATTTCATCCTTTGCCGGGGTCTTGAAAAAGTCGTGATTTGACATAATGACAAAAACACCGTTTTCTTTAGCAGCCGAAACAAGCGATATAACATTCTTTTCTTCATTAAATAATTCAACATCAACTAGATCAATATTTTTCGTTTGGATTGCTGTTTGATTTAACTCTACATAAAACTGATCGCTTATTTCTTTGTTTCCGCCTTCTTTATGACTTCTGAAAGTAAATAATATGAGTGTTTCAGAAAATACTTCGCGAAGCTTAGTTATCATATTTGTAACGGCTTCTAAGCTTTCAACGTGTTCATAAATATCGACACGCCATTCCACAACGTCGGGCTGAAGAGACTTCACTAATTCTGCCTCTTGGATAATTTCTGCTTCTGATACTCCAACAAGTGGCACGATAATTTTGGGGATTCCTTCGCCAATCGTCATATTTTTTATTGTTAATGTACCCGTCATGATATTCACCCTTTGCGATTTAAATAAAAAAAACATTATTTTGCATCCAATAAAATACTTTGTGAAATATATTACAATCTCATTATGCAATGACTTAATTTCAAAGTCTAATTAATATTTTACGTTAAATTCATAGAAAAAAACTATATATATAAAAAAAGAAATAATCATCCTACCTAATGACTGTAGTGACAATTATTCCTTAAAAAGATAGCGTTTATGGTGATTTTTTTGTTCACATCTTATCCAAAGCTTTTTGAACAATTTTCAATATGTTACGTTTTATGTGCACATATGGTTATAACATATGTATGATGTTTAATTTAACTCCCAGGCCAACTTTAAGGAATCGACTATAAATTGTGCTACTTCTTCAACATCATGGTTATCAGTTTCCACTTTTGAATGGTGTACCGCATAGATTTCTTGTCTTTTATTAAAAAGCTCTTCAATTTCATCAATAGATTTCCCCTGTAATACTGGACGGCTATCAATAATCAAGCTGATCCGGTCCTTCCAACTCTCCCAAGACAAATCCAAAAAGAAAACAATACATTTAGACAAACATACTTTTTTGATTTCTTCTTGTAAAAATGCACCACCACCTAGTGATAGGATTTTCAATTTTTGGTCACACAAACTTGTGATGAGACTCTTTTCTCTTTCCCGAAAAGCCTTTTCACCGATCTTTTCAAAAATTTGTGAAACCGGCATATTATATTCTTTTTGAATTTCTTCATCGATATCGATAAAATCTCGATAAAGTTTTTTGGCTACCAGTTTGCCTATAGTGGTTTTTCCAACCCCCATGAACCCTATAAATACAATACTTCTTTCTCTCAAAGGTACTTCACGATTTACCAAGATCAACCAACCCTCCTAATATAACAACCAATCTACTACTGTTTCTCCTCAAGCAGTTGATTCGCATTAAAATCTTTAACATCCTTCTATTTTCTGCCTTTATTATACATCAGTCTTTTAGTCACTTGTTCAATAATTATGATTTATTTGTCGATTTATTGGAAATATGCAGTTATTTTAGAATATAATCCTCAAATTCACTCAATAAGGAATTTTTGGACCTTATTTTTTTGATTTTCAAAAATAAAAGCACTTAAATTATTTCAAGTGCTTGACGATGCTAGGTTGTGCCTATGTCATTTCGATCCGCTGCTTTTGGTGGTTGTTCAAACCAGCCGTTATCAATCATTAATTGTGCTCCTTCATTAACATATAACCCTACTTCCAATAGAAATTTACCGTACATAGCCCCGATGTCATGTCTTCCGTTAACAGCCATTGAATTTCCATAGGCACTGATCCGTATTGAGAACATGTCTACTTTATGAAACAACATTAATTTATCTGAAAAGGGAGAAAATGTTGAAGTTGTCACGAGTGTATCCAAAAGGGGCGAAGAGGGTAAATCCTCTTTCGTCAGTTTCTGCGAGCAAAGCTCAATGTGGTTGGCAGTCATATCTTTTCCCTTCCATAAATATTTTCGTAACTTTTCCGATTTGGCTACTTGACCAAATCCAATTAATAAAGCCTTGCTAGTGGTATTGTTTTCGATATTATCGTACAAATGGGCAATTTCCAAAGCATGGAGTGATCTCACATTCCCCAAAAATCCGGTTAAATAACTTTGTTTTTTTACAAAATCCACCTTATCCTGGATCGGGATATTCGGTGGTTTTGATAAGAAGCCCTTGGTGATTAATAAATCGTTTATTTGATTTCCCAGTGTTACAGTCGCTTCAATTACATAGGTAAAAAAATCTCTAATATCTACTCTCGCCATTAACGGGACGGCTATTGCATAGAGGCTGAGCCCTGCTTTTCCCGCATATTTTAAATAATGAAGGTAAAATTCATCAGAAAATAACCTCGGAGCATCCAGATTTACATCTCCTTCAGTAAATCCAAATGGAATTGGATGTTGGTCATTAACTAGTATTTCTTCAATTGTTTTTAGAAAATCTTCACTTAAATTGAGCGCGTTTTCTAAAACCTTTTTTATTTCTTCATCATCGACATGCTGAAGAAAATACCTTAAGACGTATTTGGACATACTATTCCCCATGTAAGTAGCCCAAAGTTTACCGATTTCTGCTGAATTTATCACTTCATTTGTATCTGGATGGGTTGTTCTTCTCGTCACTATTTTTTTTGGTCTTATAGTATCCATATGCTAAAATCCCCCTGTGTAGGTTTCATTTAGCTTTTGCCATTTAAGAATCGTTCATTCATAAATACTACAGCCATTAAATAAAACAAGCCACAGACTCTTGTCAAACAAGAGTCTGTGGCTTGTTCTCTATATGAATTGGATTGTAACTTACACCCTTTTTGTGCGTTAAACTTCCGATTGTTCCCTGTAAGAACAGTCCACGTGAATCACCTATTTTGCTTTCACATCTGGTTGATGAATCCCAAATGTATTTCCTTCGGTATCTAAATAGTATCCTTGCCACGCCATTCCAGGCAGGGCATATTTATGCATTGCTACCTTGCCACCATTCTCAATAATTTTAGCTTCAGTGACATCGTAATTTTCCACTCCCATTGTACAGGCAAATGCATTTAAGGCTTGGTTTGTTTCCGGCGGAGCACTTTGACGCTGCATCAATGCACCATTGATTCCAGGTTCATTTTCATTGCCAGTCACTGCGCCAAAGTAAGGCATACCTGCATAATCGCTCCAATCTTGAAATGACCACCCGAATACTTCTCCATAAAACTTTTTGGCCCGTTCCATATCATTCACATGAATTTCGAAATGAATTAGTCTTCCCATAATGACCTCCTAATTTTTCACAAGAATGAACTATTCCCATAATTCATCTAGTGTATTTGCTTCTTTATGAAGTGACATCTTGATAAAAAGCAGACAATTTCCAAAATAAAGAAACACTTGCTGATATCTATCATGAAGAAACTTTTCAACTTGAGCCCTAGTCTTATATATATCCTATTATAGGGATATTTATGGAAACTTATCAATTTTTTAGATGCTGATGATTTTGCATACTTTTATAAGGTCAGGTCATTATCAAATGCCAGGAACGGTTTCAGAACCTTGCCGAAAGTTCTAATCCTGCAATCCCGAAGCCACCAGGTCCAGAGTGAGTAGAAATCATAGCACCTGCTTGAATCCATTTTACATTTTTGAATCCAGTTTCTTTGGCGACTTCATCCATCCGCTGTTTAATCCTTTCATCGAGGCCGATTGAGTAAAGAAAATAAAGATGTTCTCTATCAATGTCGTAATCATTTAAATAATCGCGCATGAGCTTTTCGGCAACTCCGCTCATTTTCCCACGATATTTTTTAGTTGAAACAAGCTTTCCTTCAATTAATTCGATGCATGGCTTTATTTTTAACAAAGCCCCTCCAAGATAGGCAATATTACTTACACGTCCACCCGCTCTTAAAAATTCTAAACTGCCTGGAATGAAAGCTAGCCTTGATTTAGGAACCGTTGACTCTATTTTTTCTACTAAGCGAACTGGTTCAATCGTAGGTTCTTTCTCTAACAAAGTAGCAGCATACATCACAATGGCTGTTAATCCACCTGTAACGTTCAAAGCGTCAATTAGAAAAAGGTCTTCAAAATCTTCTGCTGCGATTATCGCATTTTGAAAGGAAGAAGATGCCTTTGACGTATAACCAATATGTATAATGATGCAATCGGGAAAATCAACTTTTATCTTATTAAAAAACTCATGATATTCATGAGCATTTGTGGACGTTGTAGAGGGTATTTTTTTTGTACGATCATAATAGTCATAAATATCAGTTACCGGTAAAGAGCCATCTAAATAATCCTTTCCATCCATGATGATGTGCATCGGAACTACTTGAACAGCATATTTGTCAGCTAACTCACCTGGTAAATCCGCTCCACTCTCTGTCGATAAAATAATCCTTCTCATTGTACGCCCTCCATTCATATAACTCAGCATTACTGTTCGTGCTTCATTATTATGACCTATCCTTACTATACATTAAAAAGAAAAAAGGTGTCAGGCACCGTCCATTAAAATGGAAAGTACCTAACACCTTTTTCAAGCGTAAAACTTCAGATTGTCACCTATAAGAACCGTCCTGATGAATCCTGTGAATCCTTTCTTGTGAATAGATTCTTAACTGCATCTGGAAGAGCCATCATTGCTGGAACAAAGACAGGAAGTAATACAAAACAAAGGATGACCAGGCCAGTAATAACCGCAACCGCCAGTTCAGATAAAAGCACGATACCAGCAGGCATAAGTGTTGCGAAGGTACCTCCTAGGATGATCACTGCTGAAATAATCACACCACCTATATTCCTTGAAGCCAGCACGATCGCCTCTGTAGCCGACATGTGAGGATATTCCTTAAACCGCATCATTAAGAAAATACTATAGTCCACTCCCAAGGCGACAATGATGATAAAGGAGAAGAATGGCACGAAGGAAGAAATACCTTCCAGCCCCTTCAAATCTAAGAAAATATAATTGATGATGAACATCGCCGCATAGTATGCCCCGACAAGGGATGCCGTGATGAAAACAGGTGTCCAGAAAGATCCTATGACAAAGAACAATACAAGCAAGACACCGATAATGACAATCGCGGTTGTTTTATTCAGATCTCTGGTCAATATATCATTCATATCGTTTGTTGTCGCACTTGGTCCTGATGTCCCACTCTTAGCATTCGAGAGAACGGTACCCTTAAGTCCATTGGAAACCGTTTTATTGATTTTTTCTATCGTCTTTAAAGACTTCTCAGAATAAGGGTCATTATTCAAAACAATCGTCATTTTTGTGATTGTTCTATCCTTGGACATGAACATGTCGAAGGATTTTTTAAAGTCCTTGTTCGTCAACGCTTCCTTTGGCATAAAGAAGGTTTTATTTGAATTAAGTTGAGTTAAGTAACCATTCGTTTGTCCCAGTCCGTCAGAGATTTGCTTTAACCCGGTGTTGACATCTGACAGTTTTTCTCCAAAAACACCGAATCCATTAAGTCCGTCTGCAAGCTGTTGCTGACCCGATTTCATCTTGCCTAGCCCATCATTGACACTGTTCATATTCGTTACGATGGTGCCAATTCCTGAAGAGGCTTGACCGAGACCAGATTCAAGTTTTTTCAATCCATCTGCCATTTGCGCTAAACCGCTGCTCATGGCGGTCAGATTTATATTTGCTGTACCAAAACCAGCCGTTACGGCATTATAATTCGCATTTAATATTTGGATACCTTCAGGTGTAATTTGACTTAATGAATCTGTTAACTGCACGATAGTTTGCTTTAATGCCAAATAATTAGCATCACCCTCTGAATTTGGATAACTGCTGCCTAAGGCTGTTACCATTGATTGCATTTGTGACAGCGCACTTTTCACTCCAAGAAGGGCCTGTGCCGCATCTTGGTAGTGAGTCCCCATCACTAAATACCCAGCCTGCATCTTCCCATAATTTTCAGCTAATAAGCTAACACCACTGCTCATCTTGGAGAGATTCGTTTCAATGGTCGCAATCCCGTTAGTAATCGTTTGTGAATGACTAGACCCATCATCGATACCCGTTTGGATTTGTTTCAATCCATTGGTTAATGGCTACCATACCACCTTGTAGCTTTTCCATTCCATCAACCATTTGGCTGACTTTGGAAAAGTCTGCTGATTGGAGTCCGTCTTGTGCTTGTTTTAAACCATCATGAATTTGATCCACACCATCTTGTGTTTGGGATATCCCATCCGTAACAGACCCCATTTGATTGTCGATGTAAAAACCATCAATTTGCTTACCTTGAGGTTGAGTAACAGAAGAAACCAGCTTAACCCCATAAATATTCTTCAATCTTTCCGTTACATCATCAATGACTGCAAGTGATTGATTATTATCAAGTGCTTTGCTAGTTTCAATCACTACAGTAGCAGGCATTGCCTGGCCTTTGCCGAAATGGTCCGAAACTAAATTAATCGCTTTGGAAGATGGATATTTATTTCCAAGTTCCCCAACAGTATCAAAATTAAGCTTTTCCTGTTGCATAAACACCACTGGACCTATGATCAAAAGGATGATGACCGTAGATATAATCGGATGCTTGACAGCAAAGGAGGAGGTTGTTCCCCAGAACTTATTTTCTTTATAACCTGTTACATTCTTTGAAGGCCAGAAAAGTTTTTTGCCCAACACCTTCATCATAAACGGAGTTAGGGTCAAAATTTCAAGCAATAATATACTTACCCCAATGACAACCACAACACCGGAACGATAAATTGGTGATTCTGCGAAAACGAGAGCAAGGAAAGCAATAAATACAGTCAGTATGCTGTATGCAATGGTTTTACCTGCCGTTTTATAAGTATTTAAAATTGATTCATCTACCGAATGACCATGGGATAGTTCTTCCTTAAATCGATTAAAAAGTAGGATGTTGTAATCAGTACCGATCCCAAAGAGGATAAGGATTAGGAGCATTTGGGTAAGACTGGTTATAGGAAACCCAGCTTTATCAATTAATTGAGCGGCAATTCCCATCGAACAAAGATAAGCAATGGCTACCGTCACCAAGGATATCAAAGGTGTTAAAACTGATCTGAAAGTAAGGATAAGAACGACTAAAATAAATATTACGGTTAAGGCCGCACTCTTTTCGACACCCGCTTGTGTTGCCTTCAAATAATCATTATTGATAAACTCTTCCCCGCTAAGATAGTATTCAGCAGGTACTTTTTTTAGCTTGCTGTCGAACCTTTTCTCGATATCGTCAACTTCTCTTCCTTTTTTATCAAGCTTATAGCTCACCATAAGGGTGGTACCATCTTTCGAAACTAAAGAGCTTTTTGCATCAGGCATACTGAAAGGATCAATGATGCCCGCAATACCAATCTCTTTGCTGCTATCGCTAATTGCTTTTACAGCATCACCGATTTTTACCATATCGTCATCTGAAATCTTGTTTTTATCATAAAAAACGATAAGGCTGTTGATCCCCTTCGTTGTATCCATCTTTTTCAAGATGTTATCTGCAATGGCTGAGGGGCTGTCATTACTCGTTCCTTGCTGTCCTTTAAGCCGTAGTATGGCATTGATATCTGGCTGAATTACGGTTAGCACGATTGTTGCAATCAGCCATATTGATAGGATGGCCCAACGGCCTTTTATAATCTTTCTCACCTTACATCCTCCGTTTTCATATTATCTGTTATTTTTGCTTGTTTGTTTTTTCAGGAAAGTACACAACATCAAAGAAGTCAAAATGGTCCATTCCATCTGTCTCCATTTTTTCCTTAACAGCAGAAACCAACAATTGCATTCCTTGTTCGACAGTCTCCTGTTCGGTAGGGGTTAATAGACTTAAAACACCTACGAATGACTTATTTGCAATTTCTGATATGCTCTCATGTATTCCTTCGGATAATTCGTTAGAAAGTGAAATCTCCACTGAACGCTTATCCTTTGGGTTAGTCGTTTTCACGAGAAGACCTTTCGCAGTAAGTCGTTCAACGATATCTGAAACTGTACTTTGGGTCATTTTTAAGTTTTGAGAGAGCAGTTTGATACTGATTGCCTTATGAGAAAACACTTCCCCAATTACTCTCGCTTGAGGAATTGTAACGCCATGCTCCTCGGAATGTTTCTGAATACTTTTCATCATAAAACGTTGTAAAAATTCAATGGATTCTCGAATTAATTCCGCTTTTTCCATCTTCTTGGTCAACCCCTTTCACAAAACATCGAATACGATACATTCAACACGATACATCGCATACGATCTATATTATGATTTAGGGACGGTTCCACTGATTCTATAAGCCATTTCAAAAACAAGCATTCTAAAAATTCATTAGCAAAAAGGACATAGTCAATTGTGAAAAAAATACAAAAAAAGGTGTCAGACCCACCCAGAAAATTGGATGGTGCCTGACACCTTATTTTGCTTTATGCTGCTTTTTGGATATCTATTTTTTTACCTTTTTTACGCCATTCCTTAAATTCAGCTGCTGCTGTGAAAAGTACGTCTGTGGATGAGTTAAGTGCGGTTTCAAATGAGTCTTGTAAAACGCCTATAATAAAGCCGACACCAACAACCTTCATTGCAACATCATCTGGGATTCCGAATAAACTGCATGCTAGAGGAATCAGTAAAAGAGAACCACCAGCAACCCCTGAAGCACCGCAAGCACAGACAGCTGACAGTACACTGAGGATTATTGCAGTAGGAATATCCACTTGAATGCCTAGTGTATGAACTGCAGCAAGGGTCAAAACAGAAATAGTAACAGCGGCACCAGCCATATTGATGGTTGCGCCTAATGGAATGGATACTGAATAAGCATCCTTATTCAAACCTAGTTTTTCACATAATCTCATATTTACAGGAATGTTGGCTGCAGAACTTCGTGTAAAGAACGCTGTAATACCGCTTTCCCTTATGCATTTAAATACAAGTGGGAATGGATTTTGACGTATAGTTGCGAACACAATAATAGGATTTACTACAAGTGCTACAAAGAACATACATCCAATTAATACTGCAAGTAATTTACCATAACTTAGTAAAGACTCTATTCCATTTGTCGTAATAGATTCAAATACTAGACCCATGATTCCTAAAGGGGCAAATCTGATCACCCATGTAACCATTTTGGATACAGCATCTGAAAAATTCGCAATTAGAGTTTTTGTAGAATCAGCGGCATTTTTTAGAGCAAAACCTAGAAGTACCGCCCAAGCTAAAATACCGATATAGTTAGCATTATAAATAGCTTTAACTGGGTTATCGACAACGTTTAACAGTAATGTTTTGAGTACCTCTACCACACCGCTTGGAGCCGTCACATCACCTGCACCCGTTGCAAGTGTTAAGGTTACAGGAAACATAAAGCTTACAATAACTGCAATTAAGCCAGCTAAAAAGGTGCCTAAAAGATAAAGGCCGATAATCGTTGACATATTCGTTTTCTTACCACTCTTGTGTTGGGCAATGGCCGACATAACCAAGAACAGCACTAATACAGGTGCAATTGCTTTCAAAGCCCCTACAAATAAAGAGCCAAAAATCACAACTGGTTTTGCAGCAGCTGGGATCGTTATAGCCAGGATAATTCCAATAATCAACCCTACAATGATTTGTTTAACCAAACTCACTTGATTCCACTTTTTCATTAGTACTTTCATTGATCGTTCCCCCACTAGTTTTTATCTAACTTTTATTCGATTTGTCCACGTTCCATTTATCTAGACTAGCGATTTTCTCCTTCGAGGCTCCTAAGAGTCTTTCCAAAGGTTCATCCAATAACCATCATGAATTCAATAGGGATTTGGAATTTGTTCGGTTGATGACCATTTTCATCAAATTCCATTCCATAAACACAACTGTCTTTCTAAAGCATTATAATGAGTTTTTAGATATATTACAATATTAATATTTTTATTGTTTAATGTTGGAAGCGTTAGAATATTCCCATAAATATTAATATTTGTTGAGGATTGAGATATTTCAGAACGAGTAATTATTATTCAAAAATAATTTATCACTCTCGGAAACAAAGGGATTTTTATACACTTGGTAAAAGGGAAAGGTGTCAGTACATGTACCTGAACATAATATTCCACCAACTTACTAGTAATGAGCAAAAAAGCAGTCCCTCTTTAAAGAGAAACTGCCTTTTTTAATATATGTTGAACTAGTACCCTGTTCCAAGAAAATGTTACACATTCTGACAAGGAATCCTATTTTTGATTAATTTTAATTCTCTGTTTGAGAAATTTGGCTAACAACTTGTTTCAAAGCCGTGCTGATTGTGGTTGCTCGATGACCAAGAAGTTTTTCGAAATCATTGCTCTCAAAATCTAGTGTGCCTTCCCGAATGCTTCTTTGGATGTCAACAAGTATAGAAATAACGAAATCTGGTAATCCAACATTTTTCATAATACCAGCATATATGGTATCATCAACCTGTTCCACAGGTACTTCTTTCCCCAGTACAATGCCAAGAGCGGATGCCAGTTCTTCTTGAGTCAATGACTTACCTGATAGTTCGTAGATTGTATTTTCATGTCCATTACCAGATAATACCGTTGCCGCAGCTTCTGCATAATCTTGTTGCAGTGCCCAGCCTACCTTGCCGTTTCCTGCTGATGTTACCCAAGGAGCTCCTCCAATGACACCTTGAATGCTTGGAATTTCATTCTCCATGTACCAGTTATTACGTAAAAAGGAGTAAGGGATACCTGTTTTTAAGATTGCCTCTTCTGTTGCCTTATGGGTTGGGGCGAATAAGTTTTTACTTTCCTGTGCATTCGCTATGCTGGTATATGCTATGAATTTAACTCCAGCACGCTCTGCCGCGGCCACTGCGTTGGAATGCTGACGAATTCGTGTTTCATTGTCTCCATCCGCAGATATAATTAATAAGCGATCAATACCTGCAAAGGCAGAATCCAATGTTTCGGGATAATCAAAATCTCCGTGTCGAACATCTACTCCACGAGCCCGAAACCCTTCCGCTTTCTCTGGTTTACGAACACTAACCGCCAATTGACTGGCTGATACAGTCTTCAATAACGTTTCTACAACTTTAGTGCCAAATTTCCCTGTTGCTCCTGTTACTAACATTTTCATTGTCTAATTCCTCCCTAAACGATTTATTGAAAATTAATAAAGTTTTAATTAAGTTATAACCATTTTGATTACCTGTAATCATTTTAGTTACAATTAGAGTTTTTGTCAATACATTTAAATAACAATTTTTTGATAGTATACCCAAGCTTTAGAGAATAATAAGGTTATCCCTTTTTAATTTGGCTCTGTTAAACTAGAATGTTGATTTCCGTTCCAGGCGCTTCGCTTTCCGCGGGGCGGTGAGCCTCTCGCTAAAGCTCATGCGGGGTCTCACCTGTCCCGCTGCTCCTGCAGGAGTCACGCGTCTTCCACTCCAATCAACATTGAGCATTAACAAAGCCTTGAATTTAATAATGACGGGTTAGTTCATCTGACTATTTAAACTATATTGTCAAATGCTCAATTAGCGTTAGATAACCAAAATCTTCTTCAGGGACATCACCGGGTATAAAGGAGATTCTAATACAATAGGTATAACTTTGAATTAGAATAATGGGGGAAAAATGATAACTGGCAACGTGTGCAGTTTTTTACATATCTAGTGATTCTTTTAGAAAGGTTGTTAAATATTCAATATTGGTTATTTTTTTATTGCATTCGCTGCTATCAGCACATATAAGATTGCCGATGGCCTTGTAATAATCCGGGTTATTAGCTTGTTTCGCTTTTGTTATTGTGGAAAAAAACGCTACCTCGCCAAATTGATTACAGAAGGAACAAAGATTTTTTTTACTAGTTGGTGTGAATTTACATTCAATTCCGGACATTTTTCCATCCATCTCATATACAATAAATTTTCTATTGGATCTTAGATCGTTCCAGCTTAAATAGGTCAGTTGGCTGTGGTCTATTTGTGAAAAATCAGGCAGTCTTAGTTTTTTATTCTTTGGAAACATTTTTTTCAGTTGCTGCTCGGTGATTTTTGGAAAGGGAAGCAAAAAGTCCGAAAGATGCTGGATATATTGCTCATACTCATCATCTGTTTTCAATCTAGAAAGATCCACCATTTCTTGTTGTTCAGGTGATGCATTTGGAAAGAGGTCCAAGATTTGGCATTGGCTAAGTCGATCACAGCAGCCAAAACATTTGGAGGTACATGCTTTTGGGCGCTGTCCTTAATAAACGCAATCTGTTTTTTTATAAAATTTAACTATTCATTTTTAATAAATTTTTCGATCATTACCTGGCTCTCCTAACATTTTGCTGACATCTCTTATTCTTATTTTTTACAATATAGCAAGCTTTTAAAATGGAGAAAATGACTTAGAAACGATTTTTACATAAAAAAGCACTGATGAAGAAATTTTTCATCAGTGCTTATGTCTATTTTTTATGTGAATAAACAATTTTCTTAATGGTTTGGGTTGATAGGTAATACTCATTAGCTATTTGCTGGATACTGCTGCCACTAATATAAGAGTTTCTAATGGTGGCATTTCGGCGATCCAGCTGCCGTCTCCCACCACTAGATGTACCCCATTTCCGATACTCCGTTTCCGGTTTCGGAATGTATGGGGTTTCCCCCACGCAAAGCTTATCATTATAGCGGAATTCCCTTTTTGGTTAAATCGTTAGCCTTTTTTTATTAGTATATTTCCTCCAGGGTTCATCAATTCAACATCCTTGGACTCATCACGCTAGCGGGGAGAATTTATTCAAACAAACTAATCTGCTCCACCTCTTTCGCCCTAAACACAGCCTTTTCTAACATTTCATCTTTCTCGACCTTTGCATCCTCTTTGATTTGCTGCTCTAGCTGAATGTATTCATTCGTTCCAAAAACATTTTGCCTGATTTTTATCATGTAGATTAAATTAAAGCAGTTCAGGATTGAATTCTGTTTTAAGTCAGTCAAACAAATCAATTGGGTATGATACTTTTGGGCAATTTTAAACAGTGGTTTCAGCAAATGCTCTGACGAGATCGGTCCATACGGGTTATCCATAATCAATACCTTCATATCGGTATTCCGCTGGTAATCATCTTCAAACTTCATACTGATCCGAGTATATGACATAAGCGCAACAAGGACTGCAAAAAAAGAAACAAATCGCTCGCCCCCGGAGTTTTCCTTCATTACCTGTTCCCATGACTTGTAGCCACTGTTATTTACGTTAATATCAATTTTGTAGGCCATTATTTTCAATCTCCCAAGGTCTGAGAGAACGTTCAACAACTCTTTTGTGGACATATATTTACTAATTGCATAAGAAGCATAACGATTTCTTTCAATATGGCTTTTCGTAAGGTTTTTTCCATAAGTTAGGTAAATTCAGCAACTTTTTCATGAGATCATTGGACAGCAGAATTTTTCAGGACCGATACTTCTGCAGATAATTTGTTTATTTTGTTGAATGAGTAGTTGCCAATAAAATTACAATAAAACAACCTTACCAAAGTGCTTTTTACTTTTTATTGCATTCCTTGTGTCAATGATTAGATTCGATTCTTCTAAAATCATGTCATAATCAATATATGAATGATCAGTCAAGATCAATATGCAATCAGCTGCTTTAAGTTTTTCGGAAGATAAGGGAGTCGATTGGAGTTCTGCATTCTTAACATATAATTGGGGGATAAATGGGTCGTGGTAATCAACATTCGCTCCTAGTTCCATTAAGCTTGTAAGAATATCTAGTGCTTTTGATTCTCGTATATCATTTACGTCTTTTTTATAAGTGACGCCAATTACAAATAAATTGGCGGTTGATAATGGTTTTTTTATGTGTTTTGCAATTTTCTCCAAAACAAATTGGGGCATTCTTTGATTTATTTCATGAGCAACTTTAATTGATGCCAATTCGGAATGATGTTTTTCTGCTTTCCATAATAAATAGAGTGGATCTACTGGAATACAATGCCCGCCAATTCCTGGTCCCGGGAAATATGGAGTGAAACCAAATGGTTTTGTACTGCATGCTTCTATTACTTCCCAAAGATTGATCTCCATTTTATCGCAAAACATTGCTAACTCATTCATTAAAGAAATATTTAACAGTCTCTGGGTATTCTCAACGAGCTTACTCATTTCCGCAACTTTAGGGGATGAAACTGTTACAACACTTTTAAAAATAGTTTCATAGATACTTTTGGCTCTTTCAGTACATTTTTGGGTGACGCCACCAACAATTTTAGGAATTTGATGTAAACCGAATTGCTTCTGCCCGGGATCAATTCGTTCTGGTGAGTAAGCAACAAAAAAATCATTTCCTATAGTAAATTTCTTATTTTGGCTGATTAAAGGCACAATGATTTCTTCGGTAGTGCCGGGATAAGTTGAGCTTTCAAGGATGACTAATTGTTCATTTTTTAAAAAAGGTAATGACTTTGAAATGGCATTTTCGATGTATGAAATATCTGGTGTATCATCCTCTGATAAAGGAGTAGGAACGCAAAGAATAATCGCTTCAGCATTTGAAATGGCCTCATATGAATTGCTTACAAAAAAGTTTCCGGTTTGTACCATTTTTTCTATATCTTTATCTTTGAAATCACTTAAATAACTTTTGCCATTATTAATGGCTGCAACTTTTTTTACATCATAATCTATACCGTAAACAACGTGTTGATTTTGTAAAAATAATTGGGCGAGGGGAAGACCCACATACCCCAAACCAATAATAGCAATTTTACTCAAAATTAAGATCACCTTCTTCAATTTTTAATTGCTCCAGCAATTTACGGTTTTTCCCGCCATCATTAAAGCCACCCCTTATGCCTGCTTTTGATAGGTAAAAGTGAATAGCCTCCAGATGATCACCGAATACTAAATCATCATCCAATTGAATTCCTTCTTCCCTTATCGCATAAGGCGTTGAAATTGTATAACCTGCAGTTATTGCCTTTGTATAAGCCAACGCCGGAATCATAAGAGATTCAGTTCCAATATGTTCGAGAACTTTTCTGTTCAAAACATGAGGTGTGCTGTATAGAGAAATATTTAATAAGGAAGGCTTTTTTAAAACCGTATTTAGAAAACTTTTAATGATGGTTTGTTGACATATAGGATACATCGATTCAAGGAAATGGGAGTCTTTATTTAAAACAATGCCGTCACCTTTTTCTGCTTCAGAATAAAAGTTCAATACTTCCCCGGTTGTTAAAGACTTATCGCCTTCTATGAAAAGGATGTTTTCACCAAAGGTGTTATTGGCACCTATTGCCCTTGACATAAACGGCTGGTATTTTTCAGGAAGTTCAACCAGAGTAACTTGTTCTATTTCTTTATACTTATTTATTGAATACAGATCATTCTTTTCAATAAGCAGGACAATGTCTTCCACATTAGCATGAAGTAATTGCCGGATGTTTGTCTCTAAGTTTTTCTTTTTCGATTCTGCTGAGATAACTGCACTTCGTTTTACTTTAGATTGTTTCTTAAATTGGAATGGATCATAATTTTTAATGGCAGAAAAGTCTCTTTCTCCTGTAAAACCGCCCCTTCTTCCTCTCTTGTTAATAAGCAGGTTCAGAGCGGATAAGTGATCTCCTACAATCCGGCTTGTTGTTTTTGCATAGGGTGAATTTTTTTCTCTTGTTTTATGTGCTTTTCTGACTGGGTTAAGACCGACTACATTTACTTTGATTGGGACTGTTATTTTTAAATTTTGCAGGACAGCCATCGCTTGAGCTGTTGGCGGGTCGGTTAAATTCCACCAGCCAATTTTATGAAGGGCTGACTTACTTATTGCATTGGGTATAGCAACAAAGGAGTTCACAAGCAAGTCTTTCTTTTTCATTAAACTATTTAAGGCAACTTTACAAAGAGAGGTTGTAAAAATTCTCTTTTTTTTAATAAGGATGTTTAAATCGTTTAAGGCAACATCATAACCATTTTCTATAGCGGTAATAAAGGGTTTTAATTTTTCAGCCTTTATAACCATGTCACCATCCAAAAAAAGCAGAATGTCTCCTTCCGCTTTTAAAGCGCCTATTGACTTGCCTACATTGATCCCTAATGATTCAGAAAAATGAATGACCTTACAATGAAGATTTTTTGCAATTTTTCCTGTATCGTCGGTTGAGCCGTTCACCACAACAATAGTTTCATGAGGGTTTAGTTTTTTGATTTCATTGATTAGTCCACCAATTGTTTCTTGTTCGTTTTGGGCTTGAATAATAACAGATACTTTTGAGTTTTTTTTGGGAACACCCATTTCAATCTCCTTTCTGTTCTTTCAGAAATATAATATGGACAAAAGTGAAATTGGAAACGGCTTTCGCGGAGGGAATATGCTATTGAGTTTCTTTTTTTAACAAAAGAAATAACCTCTCCTAAATTTCGGAGAGGTTATGATTTAAAATTGAACATTAAACCGTTTCATATACCAATCATCATCATACTTGCGTTTTTTTAAGTAACGTTCCCGCTGTTCCAAAACATCGCTTTTTAACACTTCTTCTACGATTTTAACTGCGTTCGAATGTTTTATCAGCTTTTTACATTTTTCAATTCTTTCTTCGTTAAAATGGCTGTAAGCCATTCGCATGAAGTTATAATTGACATCATTCCATGTAAACTTAAAGGGTGATTTCTTTCTAAAAATATGGCGAATTTTTACTTCAGGTAAAACGAAACATTTATAACCAAATAACCATAGTTTTAAAGAGATATCATCATCGTTCCTTCCCCACACCCGAAATCCTCTTTCATATCCTTCAATGTCATCAAACACTTTCTTACTCATCGCCAAACATCCTGAAGCTATAAGAGGGGATGCAAATAGTCCTCTTTTTCCAATATTCCACTTGGGGTCTAAATTTTCATTCCATGTATAACCATATCCAACTTTGTTAGGACTATCGGCGCTGGCAATGCCTGGATTTATGGCATCAGCGATTCCTGCCCTTAAAGGTTCTAATAATCTATCCATCCAGTAATCTTCAAAAAACAAATGAGCATCGCAAAATATAACATACTCTCCTGTGGCTTGCTCACCACCGATGTTTCTGGCTAAAGCAGCTCCTGCATTATTGGCATGAACCAGTTTGATTTTTTTATCCTGGGATTGTATTAAATAATCACAACAACCATCTTCTGAGTTGTCATCAACAACAATGATTTCGTAAGGGTAGTCTGTTTTAGTTTTATATAAGGAGTTGATTGTATTTTTAATATTTTCTCCTTCATTTTTCACTGGAAATACAATAGAAACAAGCGGCTTTTCTTCATCTATACCCATGATAACACTCCTTTTACCATCGTCTTGAATATATATATGTGCCCGAAATAACAGTGGTGTGAAAAAAAGTCCATAATTTGCTAAAAGTAGATATATATGCCTATTCAAATTTTTTGTTATTACATATGGTAAATGGACAGAGTATTGAGAAAAAGTCCCTGAAAAGATAGGCAAAGGAGAGTGAAAATATATGGTGTGTGATATTAAGTTATCAGGAATGGTTGGCAGTAGGGAAATCCTTGCAAAAATTGAAGCTACAGTTAATGATGACGGTTCATGTATCAAATTTGTGGTAACGAATAATACTTTAAAACTGAATTCAAATGATCCAAACGAACCAAGCCCCCTAATTGACCAATTTTTCTTTGATTTTTATGGGCCGTTTATTTCAGTTGCCGAATCAAGTGTCAGTCCGGCTTCATGGGCTTTCGGTTATAAAAATGGCGGGTTTATATCTCCAATGGATTGTGGAGATTATAGATATAAATTTTTTACTAATGACAATGATCATAAACTACGAATAAACGAATCCGGAACGTTTGAAATCTGTGTATCAGCCGGAACTTTCTCAGAAAAATTGTTAAATGGTAAACGTGTTTGTGCTCGGTTTCAAAGAGTATTAGGTGGAGGGCAGTGTGCATGTACTAGTGGCTGTGCTTGGGGTGTGTGGGAATGCCTTGAAGTGACAACAATCGCCGCGACGACAACAACCGCCGCACCGACGACAACGGCTGCACCAACAACAACCGCCGCACCGACAACAACCGCCGCACCGACGACAACGGCTGCACCAACAACAACCGCCGCACCGACAACAACCGCCGCACCGACGACAACAGCTGCGCCAACAACAACAGCTGCACCAACGACAACCGCTGCACCGACAACAACCGCCGCACCAACGACAACCGCTGCACCGACGACAACGGCCGCACCGACGACAACAGCCGCACCGACGACAACAGCCGCACCGACGACAACAGCCGCACCGACGACAACAGCCGCACCAACGACAACAGCAGCGCCGACGACAACAGCCGCACCGACGACAACGGCCGCACCGACGACAACGGCTGCACCAACAACAACCGCCGCACCGACAACAACCGCTGCACCAACGACAACCGCTGCACCGACGACAACGGCCGCACCGACGACAACGGCCGCACCGACGACAACAGCCGCACCGACGACAACAGCCGCACCGACGACAACAGCAGCACCAACGACAACAGCAGCGCCGACGACAACAGCAGCGCCGACGACAACGGCCGCACCGACGACAACGGCCGCACCAACTACATCAGCCGCACCGACAACAACAGCAGCACCAACGACAACAGCCGCACCGACAACAACGGCAGCGCCGACGACAACAGTCGCACCAACGACAACAGCCGCACCGACAACAACGGCAGCGCCGACGACAACAGTCGCACCGACGACAACAGTCGCACCGACGACAACAGCCGTACCGACAACAACAGCGGCACCAACTACAACAGCCGTACCGACAACAACCGTGGCACCAACTACAACAGCGGCACCGACAACAACGGCCGCACCAACAACAACAGCGGCTCCAACTACAACAGCGGCACCGACAACAACCGTGGCACCGACAACAACCGCTGCACCAACGACAACCGCAGCGCCGACAACGACAGCAGCACCGACAACAACAGCGGCACCAACTACAACAGCGGCACCGACAACAACGGCCGCACCGACAACAACAGCGGCACCAACTACAACGGCAGCGCCGACAACAACAGCAGCACCAACAACAACAGCGGCACCGACAACAACGGCCGCACCGACAACAACAGCCGCACCAACTACAACGGCAGCGCCGACAACAACAGCAGCACCAACAACAACAGCGGCACCGACGACAACAGCGGCACCGACAACAACGGCCGCACCGACAACAACAGCCGCACCAACTACAACGGCAGCGCCGACAACAACAGCAGCACCAACTACAACGGCAGCGCCGACAACAACAGCGGCACCGACGACAACAGCCGCACCAACGACAACAGCGGCACCGACGACAACAGCGGCACCGACGACAACGGCAGCACCGACAACAACCGCAGCACCGACAACAACCGCTGCACCGACAACAACCGCCGCACCGACGACAACGGCAGCACCGACGACAACAGCGGCACCAACGACAACAACGGCACCAACAACAACCGCTGCGCCACCACAACCGCCGCACAAACCAAAGCCGCCGCACAAACCAAAGCCGCCACACAAACCAAAGCCGCCACACAAACCAAAGCCGCCACACAAACCAAAGCCGCCACACAAACCAAAGCCGCCACACAAACCAAAGCCGCCACACAAACCAAAGCCGCACTAACGACGACCGCAGTTCCGACAACAACTGCCGCACCTAAAGAAGAGTGTTCGGAAAATAACGAATAAGATCAAACTATCTTAATAGAAGGTAATCAACCACATCTAGGACTGGAGATTAATAATTATGACAAAATGCTTTGCTTTTGCAAAGTGTTTTGTTACTTCTTTAAAATTGCATTTTATAACGAAATTCAGATTTAGGTAGTAAAGTATAATAAATTTTTAGACAAGTAATTGGAGGGAAATATATTGATATTAATTACCGGATGTGCAGGTTTTATTGGTTTCCATCTAACAAAAAGACTTCTCGAGGATGGCTTCGAGGTCATCGGTATTGATAATTTAAATGACTATTATGATGTCTCTTTAAAAAAATCGCGTCTCAACCTATTATTGCCTTTTAGGAGTTTCACTTTTAAAAAAGTAAATTTGGAGGATAAACAAGAAATATTCGAAATATTCAAACACCATCAGCCTTCAGTGGTTATTAATCTAGGCGCCCAGGCTGGAGTACGATACAGCCTGATAAATCCCCATGCTTATGTAGACTCTAACATTACTGGATTTTTAAATATTTTAGAAGAGTGCAAGCGCATAAAGGTTAAGCATCTTATTTACGCTTCAACAAGCTCAGTTTATGGAATAAACGACAAATTGCCATTTGCCACGGAACAACCTGTGGACCATCCTATCAGTGTATATGCAGCCACCAAGAGAGCAAATGAACTATTTGCTCATACTTATAGCCATTTATTTGGACTGCCTACTACTGGACTGAGATTCTTCACAGTATATGGACCATGGGGAAGACCGGATATGGCATTGTTTTTATTTACAAAATCAATTTTAAACAATGAGCCAATAAAAATTTTTAATTATGGACTTATGAAACGTGATTTTACTTATGTTGATGATATTATTGAAAGCATCGTTAGGTTGATCCCACTCCCACCTGTTCCAAATAGCAGCTGTAATTTACAACCTAACCAAAGTAAAGCGCCGTTTCAAATTTTTAATATCGGAAATAACAGTCCTGTAAATTTAATTAAATTTATTGACGCTATAGAGGAAAAATTGGGCATGAAAGCCAAGAAAGAATTTTTACCCCTTCAGGAAGGGGATGTTCCTGAAACATTTGCAGATGTTGAGGATCTATATAGTAAAATCAATTTTCGTCCAAAAACATCGGTGGAAGAAGGAATTGGAAAATTTATTGATTGGTATAAAGATTATTATTAAGTAGTTTAGATTTTCAAGATTCCAATGAAAATGCGGACAATAATTATTAACATAATTACTTTAAAAAATGCTTTACCTCTCTCCATTCGATTATTTCTGAATATAAATAAGTAAATAATCATCCCAGGAGTGAAATAATTGAAAAGAGCAGTTATTGTTTTTTTAGAAAATAGAAAGAGATTGTTGCTGCAGTTTAGCTGGCTTTATACTTCACTTAAATACATTCATTCAGTGATGCTGAATTGGTCGTATTTGGGACAAAGGATGCTCTTCTAAATATTCCAGATGATTGTATTAAAATTGAAGTTAAAAAAGCCAGTGAACCTCCAGAAGTTGCAAAATACCAGCGAATTAATTCGATTCACTACTATATTGACCCGCAAATAGATATTTTAAATCAATATGACTATATTTTAAGAACCGATGCCGACACATTCCTGACACCAGCCTGGAATCAGTATTATCCTGAACTTTACACAACCGGAAAAGGCGGCTATGTTT
Organism: Bacillus sp. 1NLA3E; assembly: GCF_000242895.2. Classification (NCBI taxonomy): domain Bacteria; kingdom Bacillati; phylum Bacillota; class Bacilli; order Caryophanales; family Bacillaceae; genus Bacillus; species Bacillus sp. 1NLA3E. The sequence continues at coordinate 1,109,373 of NC_021171.1, read as the reverse complement.
CTACAAGTGAAGTAAAAGAGAACATAAAACGAGTTGCTGAAATTCGTGGCTTAATACACAAAGGACGCCATAATATTGGAGCAGCTCATTACGGTCCGCCTCATGAGGTTATCAGGGTATCGCAACAGGCCGTTAAGATAGCAAAGTATTTACTAACCCATGACTTTAAAGATCAAAAGGGGAAATGGCCAGGGTGGTATGGCGGCGTTATCAATATGTACAGTAATGAAATTGCGATGAATCACTACATTCCAAATTTCAAAATAGATAAAATGAATTTGGTTTTTCTCAACACTTCATCTGATTCGGTGCATAATCATGCTCACATCCATTGTTGGCATACGAAAGACATTTTTTCTAAATTTCGATTTGAACGCGGTGAATACGATCGTATCAGGAATGAAGAATTTAGATATTGATAAAGTGAAAGATTATTGCCTCTATCTTGCTTTCAAAGCAAGGAAAAACAAAATTTGATTAACTTAGTTTTTTCAAAAGAAAAAAGCTTCTGCTTACAGTGAAAAACTGTAAATCAGAAGCTTTTTATTCATTAGATCATTTGGGATAAAAATAACTTTAAACAACAGGGAATTATTAACATTCTTCTAGACTGATAATATTTCTTCAATCATTTTTAAAAGCTCCTTAGCGCGTACTGCAGAAGAATGCCTGTCATGCACTAACTTGTAACCATTCTCAGCTATTCTTTCTCGCTCTTCATCATTAAGCAAATAGTATTTAGCTTTCGCAACAAAATCATGTTCGTTAATTGCTACAAAATTTTCACCAGAACGGAAACCTAAATCATAAAGGTCAGGGGAGTCTGGTGCAAGTAAGAGAGTCTTACAGGCAGGAACTTCAAAATACTTTGCTACTACATATTGAGTTATCGAATCACATGTAAAAAAAACTTTAGCTCTGTTTATTTCCCTTGCATATCTCTCCCTTACAAAAAACTTTTTATTGTCATTTACTATTCTTTGTTTTGGGGGTGAATGATAGATGAAATTCGGATGATTTGATAAGGTTTTTAGTATTGTATTTCTTAATGGATACCATTTTTTCGATGTATTCCCCATCATAAGCATATCAATATCTTTAGGATGATTATAATCTTTAAATATCTCAGTATTAACATGGTTGGGTAACCATTTCGTCATATTTTTTAATTGTGGAAACTTTTTGCGGAAATTATCTTTAAAACATGTAAAGATATGTTTAACATTGTCATCAATTACATACTTTGGTAGGTTGTTAAGGTTATGAAGGTCCCTAATAAATATACCATAAGGTATTTTTAATGAACTTAATCCAGTAATAGGAGGAGATATTTGTGAACTTGACTTATAATTCAGTATTAGAATAAAATCTGGAACGAATCTTATTTTATTAAGAATATCATGTATATTTCCAGGTTCATGCCAAATTTCTAAATCAGTTATTTTAGACAATTCTACCCCAAGGAAATATTGTTTAGGGTTGCCCCATTGGCTAAAATCCCCCATTATTAGTAATACTTTAAGCTTATTCATTATAAAATAAACCCTTCCTTCAAAGTTTATAAATAGTTAAAAAAACTCTTCCCATTCTTTCCAGCAAACACCCCATGTCCATTCTTGAAGGATACTTTCTCAAATTGATTGTCCCATCTTTTTTCGTTTGTCAGGATTGTTCATTTGTCCTCTCAAGTTACTTGATCGCGAAATTTCAAATCAAATTGCAGGTTTTTTGTTGGTAATTTCATCATATCTTTCGCGCGATGGTGAAATGCCTAGCCAGGTTTGTCAGGAACTAATAATACCTTTCGAACATTTTTTTTTTCTGATTCAAAAAAATTACTCCCTTCAATAGAAAAGGTTACGCAAATATTTATGGTATGATATTTTATTCATTTAACCTTCAATAAGTACTAGGAGAAACATACAAATCCTTTTATTTAGATTAAAAAAGCGGCTGTCAATAAGTTATTAACAGTCGCTAGTTCCTAGTTTGATAATTTGTTTAAAAATAAAATATATTATTCTCATAAAGTCGGTAAAGCCTGGGGATCAAGCTTTTGTTAAAACATGGGTTGAAACAAACCAAGGATTAAAAACGGTCTATGGTTTTCAAATTGTAAACGGTGGAGATGAAATATACACAGAAGGGACAAGTCACTCATATTGTTGTAAAAAAAGACCAGGACAATTTCAAACCTGTTAAATTTAAAAAGGCTTTCCCCGAATGGTTTCAAAAATATGAAGAGATAAAGAGGAAATGAACTAAATCATTTAAGAAAAAAAGCGATTGCTTTAAAAGGCAATTGCTTTTTTTCTTAATGAACGACAAATGCCATTTGCACCGGACCACTCTGTGGACCATCCTATAAGTGTTTATGCAGCTACTAAGAGAGCAAATGAACTTTTTGCTCATACTTATAGCCACTTATATGGGCTGCCTACTACTGGGCTAAGATTCTTCACAGTATATGGACCATGGGGATTACAAAATCAATTTTAAACAAAGAGCCAATCAAGATTTTTAATAATGGGATTATGAAACGTGATTTTACTTATGTTGATGATGTGGTTGAAAGCATCGTAAGATATAAAGTAAATTAATTTTCCAATATTCACATAAATGTAGAAAATATTTGCAAACAAATTTTTTTTAAAAAACCGCTTTTTTCTTTCGCGATTCGTTTAATTCTGAATATAAATAAGTAAATAATCATCCCAGGAGTGAAATAATTGAAAAGAGCAGTCGTTGTTTTTTTAGAAAATAGAAAGAGATTGTTGCTGCAGTTTAGCTGGCTTTATACTTCACTTAAATATATTCAGTCTAATGATACCGAATTGGTTGTATTTGGGACCAGGGATGCTCTTCTAAATATTCCAGATGATTGTATTAAAATTGAAGTTAAAAAAGCCAGTGAACCTCCAGAAGTTGCAAAATACCCGCGAATTAATTCGATTCACTACTATCTTGACCCGCAAATAGATATTTTAAATCAATATGACTACATTTTAAGAACCGATGCCGACACATTTCTAACACCTGCCTGGAATCATTATTTTCCTGAACAATACACAACCGGAAAAGGCGGCTATGTTTCTACAAGTGAAGTAAAAGAGAACATAAAACGAGTTACTGAAATTCATGGCTTAAAACACAAAGGACTCCATAATATTGGAGCAACTCATTACGGTCCGCCGCATGAGGTTATCAGGGTATCCCAACAGGCGGTTAAGATAGCAAAGTATTTACTAACCCATGACTTTAAAGATCAAAAGGGTAAATGGCCGGGGTGGTATGGCGGTGTTATCAATATGTATAGTAATGAAATTGCAGTGAATCACTATATTCCAAATTTTAAAATAGATAAAAAGAATTTGGATTTTCTCAGCACTTCATCTGATTCGGTACATGATCATGCGCACATCCATTGTTGGCATACGAAAAACATTTTTTCAAAATTCCGATTTGAACGCGGTGAATACGATCATATCAGGATTGAAGATTTAGATGTTGATAAAGTGAAAGATTATTGCCTCTATCTTGCTTTTAATGCAAGGGAAAGCCAAATCTAATTGCGACAGGAATGAGAATAAGATTATGAATGAAACAAAGACACCTGTTAGAAAGATTTTATTGGTACCCGACAATCCTGGATGGGCATTTGATAATCGAGCTAAGAAAATTATTAGCTTACCGACAAATAACCTACAATTTGAAATAAAATATTATAAACAAGTAACGAAAAAGGACATTAATGAATATGATCTAATTTATCCGATGTCAGTTGGGAAAGCCAAAGGTCTCCATCAAAAAGGGATTCCTGCCAATAAGATGGCTGCGGGCCTTACATCTGTTCGGCAATTTAAGCGGCATATGACGAGCAAAGGTACCTTTAAAAATGATTTTATTACCTTTTTAAAAGGGTTAAGGGGGGTTAATTCTCTTTCAGATGAATTATTCCAACATTTTACACCTTACCGCAAAATTATTCATACTAAAGTAGGTGTTGATGAAAACCAATTTACACCATCTAAACTCCCAATTTCTAATTCTTCGTTTACTGTGGGATGGGTGGGGCGAATTGACGGACCCGGACATCGCGAATTTGAAGGCTATGATATTGTTACTTCCGCAATACATGGATTAGACATAAAGCTTGATATAAGAACATTTACTGAAAATTATGTCCCGTTAGAAAAAATGACGGAATTTTATCAGGGATTGGACTGTTTTATTTGTTCGAGTAAATCGGAGGGCCATCCTAACCCGGTTTTTGAGGCTGCTGCGTGCGGAGTTCCGATTATTTCAACGAAAGTCGGGTCTGTTCCCGAGCTTATTAAATCACATGATAACGGAATTATCGTTAAAAGAGACCCTCAATCAATCCGAGAAGCAATTCAATATTTAATGAATCATCCTGATAAACAGAAATCGATGGGACAATCTATTCGGAAAACAATTCTAAAGGAATGGACATGGAAAACGTGCTGGAAGGAATGGGAAGATTTTTTTACATCCATTTAGAGTTTTAAAAAATTTGAGAACGGTTCATTATACTGAAAAAAGATGGCTGTTTACAATTCTAAAGACAGCCTTATTTTATTTACTCAACTTTCGCAGACTGAAATAGGCAGGTATGCCTTGATATAGTTAGGTAAGCCCGCGATCCATTGTTGAAGTTGACTTTTAATTAACTTTTGAATTTTTTTGTTACTCTCTTTAAGGGTATCTTCAAGAAGCTCGATTAATTGCTGAAGCGCAATTGCCCAATCGAGGTCACTGATTTCATCACAAAGTTCATAAAACATACCGCCTAATGTTCTTTGGTCCGTACTACATCTGTTTTGCCAGGACAGAACAATACATCGTGCAAAAACTATCGTTGTATGACTAATTAAGGAATCATAGGAACGACCTTGAAACTCCTTTTGGAGTTTTAATAGGGATTTCGTTGTTTTGAAAAACACTTCAATGTCCCATCTCATTCCATAAATTCTGATGATTTCTTGGTCACTTAGCGTGCAGTCTGTACTCAGAATCGCTAACCATTCGCTCTTTTTATTACGGTTTTGAACGAATACCATTTTAACTACAACTCCATTGGCTTGGGTAGTATGAATGGAGCGAAGAATCCCTTTTTTTCCTTGAATAGGTGCTGCCAAACGATAGAGTTCCTTTAAGCTGACACGCTTATCATCTACAAGGTAACGTTGTTTTAAATTCTTAACCATGCCAATTACATCAAGCCCCTGCTCTTTGATGTTCTTAATAAGTGGTTGATGGGTAAACCAAGTATCCATCAACACATATGAAGCATCAATCCCAGCGTTCAATGCACGTTGAATCATATAAGGAATTTGTTCTGGAGCAGTTTGTTAGGCTTCAAGACGGCGTTTGTAGCCGGTGCTTCGCTTGTCGATTTTACTTGATATTCCGTTAATTTGGCTTGTTTTAGAGCTCAATAAAGAAAAGTCCACAGGAATGAACGTTGCACCATCTGACCAACCAAGGGTAAGCATACGGAAGCCTTTATAAAAGCGCATTTTTTGAGAGGCATGATCAAAACAACGAGCTAGTAATTCGACGGATTTACTACGATTTCGATCATAAGAAGAATCATCTAATACTAGGACCTTCGGTCTTTCATGATTCGAGAGTTTAGTTACTTTTCCAATTGTGTGAACACTAAGAAACAGTAAAAATCTACGCCACGCAAAGGTGGACTGATTCAAGAAACGATAGACGGAGTCCTTAGCAAGAAAATCTGCAGATTTTCTACTTTCAAGCGTCCGATACCAATTCTTATTTTCAAAGATCAAACAAAAAATTAATTGAAAAAGATAACCACAAGAAAAGCCCAGAGACTTTGTAATACCAGCTTTTCTTAGATGCTTTAGTACCTGTAATCCTTTAAATGTGGATGTTAGTTCATTTGGTAGTTGCTTATTTTGACCATTATTCGATATCATATAGGAGGCACCTCTTCTGTATGGTATTGTGATTCTCGACAAATCAACTATACCAAACGAAGAGGTGCTTTTTCATGCCTATATTTAAGGGCAAGTACTATATTTCAACAACTCCGACTTTACAGACATTTAAGCTTAGCACATTTTTCTAGGTGCGAAAGTTGAGTTATTTAAAAACCTATTTTTTCTAATTAATTCAAGACAAAGTTTTTCTTTCTCTGACAAGTGATCCATACAACAGACCATTAATTTGAATTTCAAATTTTTGCTATGATATAGAAAGGTCCATATAAAAACATACTATTCCAATAATTCGCGAACGTTAGTCCTACACTTTGTTATTAAATCGTGCATAGAATAAAAGTAATTATATTTCCAATGAGGTGTAATACCTTTGAAAATAGAATTAAAGCATAATGCTGCTTTGCTGAGTTTTAAAAAAAGGCTGGTGAACAATAAATGGTAAAAATTCTATATGTTATTAATCAATCAAGTGATGGCGGCTCACAGACTACGACACGGAATCGCATCAATGCATTCAGAAGCAGAGGATTTGAGGCAGAAGTATTTTTTACGGTCCGTGGTGACGGCGCAAAAATGTTTAGAGAAATTGATCATTATTATATTGAAAATACTAGCCATTTTCAACAAATGATTGAAAAAGGAGGTTATGATTGTATTATTTTCGTTTTATCTCTTGACTATCTTAAATACCTGCCAAAAAACTATAAAGGAAAGATAATTTATGAAATTCGCGGTTGGAGCAATGGTGTAATAAAACGTCTTAAGAAAAACAATATAAGCAAATCTGTTGATGCAATTGTGTGCATTGCCAAATATTTGGAACCATTAGTGAAACCATACTTGAGTGAGGATGTTCCGATATTTATAGATGGAAATACGGTTGATCCAATGTTTCATTATCTAGAGGCTTCTAAAAGAAGCTGGACAAAACCACCAAAGCCTATTGAGGGACATCCCGTTATTGCTTTTGTTGGAAGAGTAGAATTCACAAAGAACTGGAGAGAATTCGTCAAGATTTATAGGAAATTAGAGAAAAAATATCCGGTCGAAGCTTGGTTTTTAAGTAATCCAAAATATTCAAACAGTATAAAAGATTTGCATAAGGAATGTTCAAAGCATCAATTAAAATATAAAGTGATCCATGTTTTTAATGAAAATATGCCTGAAATTTACTCAATAATAGCTGACTCAGGCGGCTGTGTCCTTTCAACATCTTTGCGAGAAGGGTTAGGAAATTCGATATTAGAACCGATGGCATGCCAATGTCCAGTTGTAAGCTCAGACAGACCAGGGAAAAATGAAATTATTATAAATGAGCATAATGGCATGCTATATAAACTAGGTGATATTGATATGGGTGTAGACTGTACAGAAAAAATTTTAAAAGATATTCCGCTTCGAAATAAAATTATTCAAAACGCACTAGTCACTATTCAAAATGATTATAATCCAAATGATTATGTTGACCGTTATGTAAATATACTTTCAAAAATATAATGGACAAAAAATGATCATTAATTTATACAGTGCTTTGTAATATTAGGCAGCCTTATATCCGAATTTTTTTTGGATTATAGGCAGCCTAATTTTTTTGAATTCTTTCTTCATTGTGTAAGATAGATAATGGTCAATGTCTTTACTAAAAATTATTCAACAGTTGCTTAATCATCTTCTAGGGGAAATGCATGGATACTGCAATCATTGGTCGTACATTTTCCAGAATTATTTAAATCAAATACCCACCGATGCCTTGGACAAATGATTTGTTTACCAGCAATCCATCCTTGTGAAAGATCTCCTCCATCATGTGGACAATAGCGATTAATTGCATACCGGGTTCCATTTGCCTCAACCACAATACGTTCTTTATTGAATTCATTAGCTAACACCTTTTCACAAAAAGGATTAATATCCTCTGCTTCATTTATTAAAAATCCATGCATTAGTGCTTGAAATATATCAGGCTCCCGATTTAATTTCATACGGAAAGACAGCATAAAATCTTCCCAAGTTAATTTACTGTCAAAAATACGGGCTATGTCCCAGGAATTTATTCGGATAGAATAATATTGTTTATCTTGAATATCTTTTACAAATTCAAGTTTTTTTTCAGGGAAATTGACTCGCAGAACTTTGTCTGGCTGGTCATTTAAACAAAAATAAAGGGGTACGGTTATACGCTTATGCAAATGTAAATGTTTTAATTTTTCTTCCAATTCTTTTTGGAGTTTACTCCATATAACTTGGGGATCTATTGTTGAATAAGTTTTTTTCCTTGCTTCAAAAAAACTTTCAAACTTGGCTGCATATTCCTTTATGTAGCTTTCAACATTGGCTTCATCAACCCGTTCTTTTGAAAGATGGATGAAGTTTCCTGATTTTACATCTAAAATATCGCCAGGCATAATATTAGGTGTTTCGAGGGTCATAGTCTTTAATCGTTTCTTTAAAAATCCAATCACTTCAGGAGCACGAGGGAAAATATTAATCGGTTCAAAATTCAATTGGAATAAAGTTGGATCAAGGAAACACGGCGGCCCTGCGGATGGCAGCCACAAACGAGGTTTTACTGTTTCAATCGACCGGGCAACAGCTTCAAACTTACTGCGGACCTTTTTTTTAGAAATTTTCCCATATTGTTCTTTGGAATATTCATAGCAGGTTGGATGCCAGATTGCCCCTGAAAACTGGGTGGTAAATACATCAACTTTTCCTTCGTTTTTTATAATTTCAGGAAGTCTATCCATTATTTTACAGTCATTGAGATTAAGAAAAGAACTTGTGTTTGTTTTTACTAAAATGGATGAGTCGCGATTGACTTCCGTATCAATTAAGTACACTTTTATAGACCCGTCTTTAATTAAGACTTCTTCTTCATTGGCACAACTTATGACTTTTTTACAATTGTAATCTTTAAAAATTCGACGTAATTCAGCTCTTCGAAATTTTGCAATAATAAGTGTAAAATCCCGATTTTCAATACTATTTAAAAATTTTAGATCAAAATGATCCTTATGTTCATGGCTAACATAAATATAGCGATCTTTATTTGTATTATTTAACTTTTCCTGAACATAGGCCGCAAGGTGATGATTTTGCGGAAATTGGAACCAGGACCCTTCAAAAGCACCCGTCGGTGAAAGCCATGGATCCATTATAATGATTGTTTTCTCCGTCTCAACACAGAAGCCTGCATGTCCTAAATACGTTATTTCCAAAAGAACGACCCCCTTCTATTTACAAATATACAAATCATTTATATGCGTATAAAAGAGAATATATTAATGATATCAAATAATCTGGCATTATTTTTAGTCTGAGGTTGTTAGTACTTTTAGTTAGTATCCGCTTTTCCGACTGTTAAGTGTTTCAATTTTGTCTGCCCCCCCATACGTTAAAGCGTTAATATATTTCCTTTATTCCAGACAAACGGATGGAGTAAATAATTCCAACCGATTTCTCAGGCTGCTCTTTAATAATTTTCTTCAATAATTGGACTACCTCAATTGCCTCAATTAAGTTACATTGATTAATCCATTTCCCATCGCATTTTTCATTCTCTAATATAGGAACTGCCTTAGTTACACCTTCTGAACTTCCCGGAAAGCCTCGTTTGTTTAATTGCACGTAAATTAAATAAAAGGCGAATATAGAATAATAGAATAATAAACTTATTACCTTATCAATATTTCACCATGTACCCAGTAGTGGCAAAACAAAAAATGAGTTCCAAACCCATTAATAAGGATTTAGAACTCATAATTTTATAGTTTATAAATCAGATACAATGATATAAGTTAAACGAATAGGTCCATGTACACCCCATACCTTGTTTAACTCAATGTCAGAGGAACTACTTGAACCACAAATAAAGTTAATGGCTGCAGGATTTATTCCTTGTTTTGACATTTCATGAAGTTTTTGCATTCCTTGTGTTAAACGAGGAACAATTGTACTTTGCGGTACAATACAAACATAATTTAAAGGCAGGAAGTTTGACGATCTTCCTTTTCCCAACTTATCAATGACAGTGTAAGAAGCAGTTTCAGCAAGTGAAAGATCACTAATACACACGCCATAAGACGCATTCAATGCCTTATCTATATTTTCACGGCCTTTTTCATCAGTCCAAACATACGCATCTTTCAACACATCATTTAGACCCCATTCTGCAAAACGTTCATCGTTCCAAGCGATAATTGGGCCCGTTCCATGTTCAACTAGTTTCTCAGCCACAGTTTTTGCAAGATCTTTTTTCTCGATAATAAAAGAATCAATCTTACCACCCGACCCAGCTTTGTTAACTTGAGCATTCTTATGGAATTCTTCAGCTAATTGTGCTTGAGTAAAGCCTTTATAAATTTCAAGTTGAGGTTTGCTTGAAAATTCAGGATGTACAACATCTTTCGGCATTTCTCGACCAAGTATGTTTGAAAGGTTAGAAATAAATGACTCTCTATTTAAAATTTGTCCTTTTATCATTATTTATTTCCTCCTTTACTTCTAGATTCATACCAATCTCTGAAACGTGTTTTTTCCAATGCTGGCAGGTCACGTTTGTCTGTCCAACCTTTAAGAATACTTACACCTTTTTTAATTTTTCCATCTACCATCAATGGTTTTGTCATGAATGGCGCAACACTTGTTCCTAGCTTGTACATCCAAGGACGGCTTAGAACCATACCTGCTCCAGACATACTCGCACCCCAGAATGCAGAAGCCTTCTTTTCTTCAGCTAGTACACGCTTGTGCTCATGAATTAATGAATGCAACGGGATATTAGATGGACAAACTTCTGTACACTCACCACAAAGTGAACACATATATGGTAGTTCTTTGAAGTCATCATAGCCGGCAAGTAGTGGCGTTAATACAACACCAAGTGGTCCAGAATAGATAGCATTATAAGAGTGTCCACCAACTTGTCGATATACTGGACAGGCATTTAAACATGCAGCACAGCGCATACATTGTAATACTTCTTTGAATTGAGACTTTAATACTTCAGAACGTCCATTATCAACGATCACCACATGAAATTCTTTAGCACCATCCGCAGCACCTTCTTCAGTAATCCCGTTTACAAATGTCGTATAGCTTGTACTTTTTGCCCCTACTGCACTTCTAGCTAATAAGCTAATACAGATATCTGCATCTTCATAGGTAGCGACGATACGTTCCATACCCATTACAGCTACCTGTAACTCAGGTGCTGATGTACAAAGATCGATATTTCCTTCATTACTGATTAATGTAATCGCTCCAGATTCAGCAATAGCAAAGTTACATCCGTAAATTCCCATATCAGCCGTTACATACTCATTACGCAGTTGAGCACGAGCGAATGCAGCTAAGTCTTCTGGCATATCTTTGCCAGTATATCCATTCTTGGCAAAAACATCACGAATTTGGGTTTTGTTTAAATGTAAAGATGGCACTACCATATGTGAAGGTGGATTCCAGTCATCTAATTGCAAAATGTATTCAGCTAAGTCAGTTTCTTTTACATCTACCCCAGCATCAATCAATTCGTGGTTAAGTCCAATTTCCTCTGTAACCATCGATTTAGCTTTTACAACTTTTTTAACGCCTCTTTCTATTGCTAGATTAGTAACATACTGAGAGGCTTCCTTAGCATCCTTTGCAAAAAATACGTTACCTCCATTTTTGATAACGTTTTCAGAAAATTGATTTAGGTAGAAATCTAAGTTTTCAAGAACGTGGGCACGAACTTCTCCTGATAGTTTTTGCCACTCACGGAAATTACCATCTCCCAATTGTGACAGCACGTTCTTTCTATTATTATTAATTAAATCTTGAGCTTTCACCATTGCAGCACGCATGAAATCATCGTTTAGATTCTTTTCAAGATTTTTCTCAAAACTTTGGTTATTAATCTTAATTCCCATTTTGGCTCTCCTTACTATTTAGAATTTAGCACTTCAGCAATATGCATTACTTTGATATTTGATCCAAGTCTACTTAAACGTCCACCAATATTCATTAGACAAGCGAAGTCTGCACCTATCAAATAATCAGGGTTAGCTTCTTGGATGTACCTTGCTTTTTCATCAGCAACTTCAGCTGAAATATCCCCCATTTTAACAGAGAAGGTACCACCAAACCCGCAACACTTGTGCGAATTGTGGAAATCCACTAATTCTAGACCTTCTACTTTCGAAAGAAGTGTTAATGGCTGTTCTTTCACTTTTAAAAATCTTGCTGTATGGCAGTTGTGGTGGTAAACAGCCTTTCCAGGAAGTTTCGCAGAAAAGTCATCTAGATTAATAACTTCAATTAGAAATTGCGATAATTCATATGTTTTTGCTGCAACTTTTTCCGCTCTTTCTTTCCATTCTTTATCATCAGCAAAAATATGTGGATATTCTTTTACAAATGAAACACAAGAACCTGAAGGTGAAACAATCACCTCAGCATGTTCAAACGTTTCGATAAAGTGCTTAATTGTGTTTTTTGTTTTCTCTACGTATCCAGTGTTGTACGTAGGTTGCCCGCAACATGTTTGGTTCTTAGGATAATCGATCTCATGCCCCAGACCTTCAAGTAATTCAACAGTAGCTTTACCGACATTCATTGCCATAAAATCAACAATACAGGTTGTAAATAATGTTACTTTCATATCAAATCTCCCTTTGATTTAATAACTATCTTCATTTATTCACCTGTTAATAAGGTCATCTGATGACCTGGTAAAAAAATAAGAAAACCTTATTATACAACGTTATTATACAATATAAATAACTTTTCTGTATATCAAAATTCGACAATCTTCGTAAAAGCTCTAGATAATTAATTAATAGAGAAACCTCGCCAAATATGTGGTGAGGTTTCTTTGTTAATATGCTCTTTTCAGCAACCGGACGGTTCTAATGTGCACATTATATTTACAGATAGAATTAGACTTCAGTCATCATTTTCAAAAAACAAATGATTGACCCTTTGGTTTGATCCTTCTCATTTGTAAATCTATTCCTTCACCTTTTTTTAAAATTGAATAGTATTAAGCAAAGGCTTTTTTACACCACAGTGGAGGAGATAAACTTGAAGGCTGGGAGTCAAAATGGAATGGAAATTGGAATATATTCCTTAGCGGATTTATACCCGGATCCACAAACAGGTAAAACCAGCAGTGCAAAGCAGAGAATTGAAGAAATAATAAAAGCAGCAAAAATGGCAGATGAAGCTGGACTGGATGTATTTGGTGTGGGAGAACATCACCGTTTAGATTACGCAGTGTCCGCACCGGCAATCGTCTTGTCGGCCATTTCACAAGTCACAAAACAAATTAAATTGACAAGTGCGACGACAGTATTAAACACGATAGACCCTATTCGTTTATTCGAGGATTTTGCAACACTTGATCTTTTATCAAATGGCCGTGCTGAAATCATTGCTGGGCGTGGGGCTTTTTTAGACTCATTCCCACTTTTCGGTTATGATACAAAAAATTATGATGAATTGTTTGAAGAACACATTGAGCTTTTACTAAATCTAAATGCAAAGGAAATGGTTACCTGGAATGGTCGCTATCGTTCTTCATTAAAGGATGCGGAAATTGCACCGCGACCTGTTCAACCAAAAATTCCAATATGGGTAGGTGTTGGTGGGTCTTTGGAAAGTGCAGAACGAGCAGGGAGATTAGGCACTGGCTTAGCAATAGTGTTACTTGGCGGTGATCCAAGCTTATATAAGCCGCTTGTTGATCAATACCGAGTAACAGCTGCTCAAACTGGTCATGCTCTAGAAAATTTGAAGGTGGGAGTTACGGGGCACGCTTATATTTCAAAAACGAATCAGCAGGCAATAGAAGAATATTACCCGTATCATTCAAATTATTGGTTCCACCTTAATCGTGGGCATGTGAAAAATACTACTTTTTCAAGAGCTGATTTTGAACTGCTATCTAGAAAAGAAACAGCCCTTTTTGTTGGAAGCTCTCAGCAAATCATCGAAAAAATTATGTGCCAATACGAGTTGTTTGGTCACCAGCGGTTTATGGCGCAAATGGACATAGGTGGTATGCCCTTTAAAAAAGTTGCCGAAAACATTGAGCGATTGGCAACAGAAGTAGCGCCCGTTATACGAAAAGAAACAAGGAAATAGTATTTCAACTATGTCGCTTATGTAAATAACCCTACAGCAATAATATATTTATGGATGTCTGGAGCGTATTCAGATAAGAATCTCTCGCATTTTTCTCATAAATTGCAGATATCTAGAAATTAGGCTTAATAAGGATAATCGCTGATTAGGTTATTTCAACACTAAATTCGTAACGCACTCCACATGTCTCGAATGCGGAACTATGTTAACTTCTTGTATTGCTAATCGCTTTATCTGTACTACATCCATAAAGATCACTTTAACAACAAAAACTTTGACCCTTTACTGTCACCAAAGCTTTTGTTTGTCATCAATAGAATAAATACCACAAAAAAAATCCTAACATCAAATTGATGTTAGGATTTTTTTTGATGACCTGTGAGGGATTCGAACCCACGACCCCTTCCCTGTCAAGGAAGTGCTCTCCCACTGAGCTAACAAGTCATAATATAAGGTACACCTTTTTCAAAGGTACATTTCTTATTATAAGGAAATTAGGGATTATGTCAACATTTTTCAGGACGAACAATGGGGACATTTGAACCTTTAGTAAACTCCCTTGGTTGTGGTAAAATCTCTTGATCTATTTGCCCCATTCTTTCTCACATTTATTTATATATCATGTATTAATCGCTCAAGACAGTGCAGACTATTTTCAGCTTGGAAAAATCGGGAAGTTCGCCGATGAACTCCATCAAAATTAGCGAAATTTAATTATCGATTCTTGGGTCCTGTAACAGGACTACCGCGATATGATTTATTTTAAAAATTTGATATAATGTTTTCCATAATACAATCAAAGCTTCCGCTTTATTTCGCTCTTTCAAAAGCTTTTTAGAAAGTAACTTAGCCCTGCTGCATAAGAGTTCACTAACTGGAGGTAATGTTATGAAATTTGGTGTCGTTATTTATCCATCGAAAAAATTGCAGGACTTAGCAAATTCTTATCGTAAAAGATATGACCCGCATTATGCATTAATTTCTCCTCATCTAACCTTAAAAGAACCTTTCGAATCAACCGAAGAACAAATTAAGGAATTAGCCCTAAGGTTAAAACAGATTGCCGAGGGCACAACACCTTTTCCACTAAAAGTGTTAAAAACAAGCTCATTCAAACCTGTAAATAATGTCATCTATTTTAAAATTAACCCGAATCCCGAATTAGAAAAGTTGCATACAGAGCTCCATACCGATTTTGTTGGTGAAAAGCCTGAATACAACTTTGTCCCACATATTACGATTGGCCAAAATCTGTCCGATGATGAACATTATGATGTATTTGGTTCACTTAGAATGCTACAAATAAATCACGAGGAAATGATAGACCGCTTCCACCTACTTTATCAACTTGAAGATGGTTTTTGGACTGTCTATGAAACATTTCGTTTTGGAAAGGAATAAAGTGTATGACTGTTAAAGTTGTCGCAACTGAACAAGAATTAAATGATGCTTACTCGATAAGAAAAAAAGTATTTATTGAAGAACAACAAGTTCCACCTGAAGAAGAAATTGATCAGAATGAAGCAGAAGCAACGCACTTTGTCCTTTATGAAAATGATCAACCAGTTGGTGCTGGACGGTTCCGCGTCCTAGCAGGCATCGGAAAGGTTGAACGAATTTGTGTTTTGAAGGGCCAACGCAATACTGGTGCCGGGAAAGAACTCATGAATTTTATTGAGAAATATGCGCAAACAAATGGCATATCAAACTTAAAACTAAATGCCCAAACCCATGCGATCCCTTTTTATAGCCGCTTAGGCTATAAAACTATTTCTGAAGAATTTTTGGATGCTGGTATTCCTCATAAAAGCATGAAAAAGATCTTATAATCCGCTACAAATTCCGGCCCTATCTTAGCAGGGCTTTTTTGTTTGCCAACTTTTCACCCTTTTGATTCCAGTAAAATTTTGATATGATTACCTTTGTGTTTAAAATTTTATGTTTTTTTATTTAATAAGAGGCTGTGTTAAAGCTCAATGTTGATTTTTTTGAACAAAGTTGATTGGAGTGGAAGGCGCGAAGACTCCTGCGGGAGCAGCGGGACAGGTGAGACCCCGCAGGCGCTTAAGCGCCGAGGAGGCTCACCGCCCGCCCCGCGGAAAGCGAAGCGCCTGGAACGGAAATCAACATTTTATTTTAACAGAGCCTATTTTATAAGAAAAGCTCAAGCGCCCGTTTAGCGACTTTGTATGCAAAAGAGGTAACCTCCTATGAAAACTGCCATTTTCCTTAAAGATAAAATCCATTTAAATAAAACAAACCGTGAAGAATATCAAAAGATTTATGATGCCGGAAAAAAGGGCTCACTAACTTGTCCAAGTTGTGGGGACAAAGTGCGGCTCTATTTGGGAATTATGGAAGAACCTCACTTCTTTCACGTTCTTCCTGATCATAAAAGCTGCGCTGACCAACCTATTATCGAGGAGGTAGCACCTGTAAAAGTAGAATCAGTCTATACTGAACAAAATGGATTTAGAATACCTGTTTCCCGCTCCATTCAGACTACTGCAACGGCCACGCGTGAGGTTATTTTAAAAAAATCCCGTGCCTTGAAAATAGACAAACCATTTGTTTCATCCCCACCATTTAGAATAGAACATGACCACTCCTATATACACGCGCTTGCCAAAAGTGGCTTCAGTCTCGACAGGAGCCAAGCAAAGGCTGTCTCCTATTCAGACGGGCCCATCCTCGTTCTTGCCGGGGCAGGGAGTGGGAAAACACGAGTGTTGACGGCTCGTACTGCCTTTATGTTAGAAGAGAAAAAGCTCAATCCTAGTTCGATTATGCTGGTAACCTTTACGGCAAAGGCTGCTGCTGAAATGAAAGCTAGACTCCATCACTATCCAAATATTTCTGGAAGACAGATTCAACAACTAGTAACTGGTACTTTTCATAGTATCTTTTACCGAATTCTCTCATTCCATGCTCGTGAAAGATGGGATGCTCGGAATCTATTAAAACGAGATTGGCAACGGGAACAAATGCTTAAGGAAGCTGGTCGGACCCTCAATCTAGACGAAAAGGAGTTTTCTTATGACTTGGCGCTTCAGAAAATTAGTTATTGGAAAAACAATCTAGAATTTCCTGATACAGTGAAACCTGAGGGCGATTGGGAAGAAAAAGTGGCCTTCTTGTATAAACAATACGAATTAAATAAGCAAAATCACCAGCTGTTTGATTTTGATGATATGCTTATCGGCTGTTTTCAATTATTCCAAGCAGATTCTTCCTTACTAGAAACCTATCAAAATCGTTTTCAATACTTTCTGATTGACGAGTTTCAAGATATTAATAAAGTTCAATACGAACTGATTAAATTGCTGTCGGCAAAATCAAAGAATGTCTGTGCTGTTGGTGATGATGATCAATCCATTTATGCTTTTCGTGGAAGCGATCCATCTTACCTCTTAGAGTTTGAACGAGATTTTCCAAACGCAAAGTTAGTTGTTCTTGATCAAAACTACCGTTCTAGTCATGAAATCGTGTCTGTAGCCAATCAGATCATTAGTCAAAATAAACGCCGAAGAGCAAAATCGATGGCAGCTCAATACTCGCATACCCAGACTCCTGTTAGCTTCTTTCCTTACGATGAGGAAGAAGAGGCTACCATGATCCTGACTGATATTTTAGAAAAAATAGCCCATGGAAAACGGCCCAGTGATTTTGCGATACTATTCCGGACCAACACCGGAAGCCGTGCCATGTTTGAACGGCTTGTCTCTTCCAGTCTTCCCTTTAAAATTGACCAGGATATTGAGTCCTTTTATGACCGCTTTATTGTAAAAGGGATGCTGGCATTTTTAAAGTTAAGCCTGAACGAAGATGATCAAAATGCCATTAAAGCGGTCCTTCCAGCCCTGTTTATCAAACAAACCGTATTCCAAGATATTAAGGCAGAAAGTATTTTACAAGATTGCTCTATGCTAGAATCATTGTCCCATTTGAAAACTGCCTACGCATTTCAAGCAAAAAAATTAAAAAAGCTTATCCCTATTCTTCGTGGTTTATCTTCACTTTCACCGACTGTGGCGATTGAAATGGTAGAAAAAGAGCTAGGTTTTCAGGACTTTGTAAAGAAACGAGGCAATGAAGGCAACCAACTCGACAAAGGCTCCGATGACATTCGTGATTTGAAAGTTGCTGCAAAGAACTTTTCTAGTATTCTCGATTTTCTAGAACACACCGACCATATGAAGGCTATGAACAAGGAAATGAAACAAATCTCAAAGCAAGTCCAAGATGCCGTCACCTTAAGTACGATCCATCGAGCCAAAGGATTAGAGTACAATACTGTGTATGTTTTAGGTACTGTTGATGGTTCGCTCCCACATGATTACTCGTTAGAGTCACTTCGAAATGGGGATTCATCAGCTTTGGAAGAGGAAAGACGGTTGTTATATGTAGCTGTTACAAGGGCAATGGAAGCTTTGTATTTGTCTATTCCCGAAAGGTTACGAGGAAAAAAAGCTAATCCTTCCAGGTTTTTATCAACACTTAGATAAGTAAGGGGTCTGACTCCCACCAATATTCAGGTACCTTTTTATTTGAAGGTATCTGATATTTTTTTGTCATCAGTTGTGGGGTCTGACCCCTTTAATTTACTACTTTTTATTGATCATTTTTGAAATGGTATTAAAATCTAATGATTTACCATCTTTAATAATCGATTGAACAATTTTATCTTCCATATCTCTTGAAACTGATTTTCCAGCGATTTGAGAGACCTTCCGGATTACGCCTCTAACCGTCTTTTCATCTTTAAAATTAGCATGCTGCAAAGAGTTGGCAAGATCCAAAATATCCTTCATATTGACGCCTGTTTTCTTTTCAACGTTTTTAAAGAAACCATTATCCATGCTGAAACCTACGCCTCCTTCTTAAAACTCCTTTATATACTATGAAGGAAGGCAACGAATGGTGATTTTCAAAATAGATCAATTTGTTATTTCAATATAATAAAACCAATAATCGGTGTAACCAACCAATACTTTCAAAACCATCTGCTTATCCAAAAAAAAAAGGCTGGCTTAAAACATCGATCTCCCTAAAGTACTACCGTTGCCTCATCACATAAGGCACATAAGTGCTTTAATAAAGGAAATAACCAGTTTAAAAGCCAACCTCTTCCCTATTGCGGTCTAGCCTCTACATATTAATAGAAGCTTGCTCCAACAATGATTAACAAGATGAACAATACGACGATTAGAACGAAAGTCGAACCACCGTAACCGCCTCCGTATCCGTATCCGCCATATCCGCCATAGCCACAGTAACCAAAGCCCATAGATTGTCACCTCACTTTACTTTGCTCACTTATAACATATGTAAATAATTCAAAAGTGATATAGGCGAGCTCCTTAAAATGAGCCTTTTTAGAGATGAAAAGTATTTTAGCCCTTTGGTTTGAAGAACAGAGCACCGATGAAACCAAATACGATTGCAGCTGAAATTCCTGAGCTTGTTACTTCAAACATTCCTGTTAAAACACCAACAATACCATGCTTCTCTGCCTCTTGAAGGGCACCAAGCACTAAGGAATTACCAAAACTGGTAATCGGAATGGTCGCGCCAGCCCCCGCAAAATCGGCTATTGGATCATAAAGACCAAACCCACCTAATACAGATCCAATAACCACTAATAAACTTAAAGTATGGCCAGGCGTCAATTTTGCAACATCAAATAAAAGCTGACCAAATACACAAATGAGACCTCCAATCACAAAAGCCCAAAAAAACATTGCCAGCATCTAGGTTCCTCCTTTTGAACTTAGTTTCCTATTTCAATTGACACCGCATGTGCTATGCATGGGATTGTTTCATTCTGTTGAAAAGATATCGGAGATAATAGTGCACCGGTTGCTACGACTAATATTTTCTTATAGATACCTTTTTTCATTTCATTCAACAGATGACCATAAAATACAGTCGCTGAACAACCTGCACCACTGCCACCAGACATCACAGGCTGATTATCTTTATAAATCATTAAACCGCAATCCCTAAATTGTTCCTTTGAGAGCATAACTCCATTTTTGGTCAGCAAGTCGAAAGCCGTTTCATGCCCTATTCTGCCAAGATCACCCGTTACAATTAAGTCATAATAAGAGGGGGATAACTGTAAATCTCTAAAATGAGCTGCAATCGTATCTGCCGCAGCCGGTGCCATCGCTCCCCCCATGTTAAAGGGATCTGTCAGCCCCATATCTACCACTTTGCCAATCGTTGCCGATGTCGTCACTGGATGATCATTCTTATTTTCATCTAAATTTTTTGCAAGAATTGCTACACCGGCACCCGTAACGGTCCACTGGGCAGTCGGTGGCTTTTGGCCACCATATTCAGTTGGATAGCGGAACTGTTTTTCCACTGCAGCATTATGACTAGATGCACCAGTTAATATGTAATCTGCTCCTTGATAATTTACGAGAAAAGAAGCCAGTGCAAGCCCTTCCATTGAGGTGGAACATGCTCCAAATATCCCCATGTAAGGTACCTGAAAAGTTCTCGCGGCAAAACTTGTTGGAGTAATTTGATTAATTAAGTCCCCACCAATAAAAAACTGCAGCTTATCCTTTTCTAAATTGCATTTTTGTAATGACCTATTGATTGCTTCCTCGATTAAAAGGCGATGTGCCTTTTCATAAGAATCCTGTCCCATCCAAAGATCTTCGTGAAGGTAATCGAAATCATTGGCCAAATTCCCATTTGCTTCAAATGGACCTCCAGAAACGCCGGTGGAGATAATCGCTGGTCTATTTTTAAAAATCCAACTTTGTTTTCCTTTTAACATTTAAAAAACCCCCAAAATGTCCAGAAGAGTTTTAATTAAAGCGACAACAAAAGCAGAAAATACCCCAAATAAAATTACCGATCCCGCCAGTTTGAACATATTACCACCAACCCCAAGTACATACCCTTCTGTCCGGTGCTCTATCGCTGCTGAAATAACAGCATTACCAAACCCAGTCACGGGTACAGCACTGCCCGCCCCTCCAAATTGAGCAAGGTGATCGTAAACTCCAAACCCTGTTAATAACATTGCTAAGAAAACCATTGTCGCAACAGTAGGGTTTCCTGCCGTTTGCTCGGTAAAGTTAAAGAAATAGATATAGAAGTAGCTAATTGCCTGTCCAATCACACAAATGATTCCACCAATTAAAAATGCTTTTAGACAATTTTTTAATACTGGCCGTTTTAATTCATGCTTTTTTTGTAGCTGCTGATATTGCAGCTGCTGTGGTGTAAGTTTTTTTTGTTTTTTTCCCAAAACCTGTCTCCCCTTTTTATGTTAATTCCTTTTTCAAAGTAATGATTTCTTGGATTCTTTTATTCGCTTTCTTATCGGAAAAATCCGGTTTTTTCTCATCATTGATGAGTTCAATCACTTCAAGAAAAATCTTATAATCACTCGAAATGGTGAAATCCTCTTTAGGAAACTTTTTTTCGAGCTTTTGATTAATCTCTTTTTCAATTTGCTTCATTTTAAACCTGTGAAGATGTTTGACTTTGTAAGCAACAATTGTATCTTTTCCTCCCTTAATAACGGCTACATCATAAATAGGCTCAATCGATATAATCTCTTTCCTCACTTTCTTTAGTGTTTTCAGGTCCTTTGTGTTTTTTTCATCTACTACTGTTGGTGTAGGATGGATTGTTTTAAACAGGGCTAATTTTGTTTCCTTGCTTTTGTAATGACTGCAACCCACTAAAGAAAGGTTTATGATGATAACTGCTACGAGAATCTTATAGCTACAATTCAATTTTTTTCCCATAAAGCGTCCCTTCCTATTTTGAAATAATTGCTTTTACTATTTTCCACGACTTAAAGGAAATTTATGAAAGTATTTACAATCGATTTGCACTTTCTTTTATAAAATAAAGGATCGTTAAACTAGAATGTTGATTTCCGTTCCAGGCACTCGCTTTCCTCGGGCGGGCGGTGAGCCTCCTCGGCGCTAAAGCGGAGGCCACTGAAAAACATACGATTTTTACGTCTGTAAATAAATTTTGGTACAAAAAAGGCAATTTATCGTCTGTTTTTGGACGAAAAATTGCCCTTTTCCTTATCTTTTTTTATTCTTTTTCATTGAGGAGTTTTAGTATTCGTTTAAGGTTGACAGCGAATATCGCTGTAGCTCCCTGAATCTTCATGCCTAATAGACCCGCAGATGATGCAATATCATACCCGTGTCTATGTTTCAACTCACTATTTTTCGCTTCAATTTTATAGCGAGATTTCGCTAACTCTTTAAATTCTTCTGTGTTTTGAAATGCCTCCTGATCGGCATGTTCTGTTGATTTGATTGTCACAGAATAAGATTTACTTTTCGCTCCTTCTTTATAACAGCCATCATGAAAAGGGCACACTTTACATTTTTCAATATCAAAAAAGTATTTGATTCTAGGGTTTTTATCTTGTCCCTTTCGTCCTTCATATTTCCTTCTATTAGCCATATGCCCTGCTTTACATACATACATTCCTGCATCTTTATTAAATTCAAACTCTTCTTCTTTTGTGCGTCTGCCATGTGTAATATGCGGATGTAATTTGGAAACAAGTGCTAATTCATTTTCTTTCGCGAATCGAATATTATCTTTCTCAGAGTAGGCTGTATCTCCAATGATTTTGTCAATTTTCATTCCAGTTGCTTGGCTTTTTTTTGTTAAATCCCGCAGATATTTTCCATCACTTTTTTCACCTGTTGTCATAACTGCCGCTGTAATAATCCGTTCATTAGCCATCGCGTAATGCGTTTTGAACCCAAAAAAAGAAGAGTCCTCTGTTTTGTGTCCGACCCGTGCGTCTGGATCATTTGAATAGCTAAGTTGTTCTGTATAATCTTCTACGATCTCTTTTAGAACATTTAATTTTTCTTTGACCGCAGGTACCTTAGCGATTTGTGGTTCTTTTTCGACAACAGTAATGATTCGACGACAATAATCTAATTCATCGGTTACTTCAACAGAAGTTGTTTTCGCAGGGAATTTTTCCTTCATGGATTCATCAATTCGATACACGGCTTTTCGAACATTTTTCGCTTTCTCTTGTAAAAATTCCTTCGGAGATTTTTGGTTATAACGCGCTTTCGTATGTGTGGAATCCACGATAATGGTTTTACTTTTTATGATTTCTTTTTCCAGAGCAATCTCAACTGTTTTGCCAATGAGCAAATCTAATAAATCCTCATCTTGAAGACGGAGTTTACGAAATTTCGTTAAGGAACTAGGATCAATCACGGAATCTTCTGGTGCCATATCCAGGAAATATTTAAACGACATATCATATATTGAACGTTCTACTACATCCACATCAGATAGATCAAATATCGATTTTAGTAATAAATATTTGAACATGCGAATCGGTGAAATGGCATTTCGACCGTTATCAAGACAATATTTCGTTTTTAATTCTTCGAGAATAAATGAAAAGTCCACTAGTTCATTGATTTGGCGAAGCATATTACTTTTTGGCACAACTATTTCGTAGATTGCCATGAATGGGCTAAGATTAAGTGTTTCTTGATTGGAAATCATCGGGATACCACCTACATACATTTAATATCGTTATTATAAGGCAAAAAGGCAGTTGAAAGTTTGGTTTAATCAAACTTTCAACTGCCTAAATTAAAAACTTGGACTTTTTCAGTGGCCTCGCTAAAGCGCCTGTGGGGTCTCACCTGTCCCGCTGCTCCCTCAGGAGTCTTCGCGCCTTCCACTCCAATCAACATTGTGCAAAAAATGAACATTGAGCTTTAACATAGCCAAAATAAAAAAAACCGGTTAATCCGGTTTCCAATCAATTTTTCGAGGACTTTTTCACCTTTGTGCAGCCACAGCCCTTTTTCTTTTCTTTATTATTTTTACTTTGCTTCAAGCTATTGTTATTAATGAAAGATGTTTTCTTTGCTTGCATTCTATGTCCCCCTACTATTTGATTCCTACTACAATTAGACTATGTGAAGAATGATTGTCCATGTAATTCATTTGCCTTTATTAAACAAAAAAAACCAAGCCATTGGCTGGCTTGGTTTTCATTATTATTTTTATAAAGCGACAATATGGTAACCGGAATCTACATGGATGTTTTCGCCAGTAATCCCGCGTGACATGTTACTGAATAAGAATACCGCAGTATCTCCAACTTCTTCAGGAGATGTTGCCCGGCGAAGTGGTGCACGCTCTTCAATATGATTTAAGATCAAGTTAAAGTCACCAATTCCTTTAGCAGAAAGCGTGCGGATTGGTCCAGCGGAAATCGAATTGACTCGGATTCCATTTTTCCCTAAATCACTTGCTAAATAACGGACACTTGCATCAAGAGACGCTTTCGCAACTCCCATAACATTATAGTTTGGCAATACTCGCTCTCCACCAAGATAAGTAAGAGTGACAATACTTCCGCCCTCAGTCATTAAGCCTTTTGCTTCTTTAGCAACAGCAGTTAATGAATAAGCGCTGATGTTATGAGCTAATAGGAACCCTTCCCGAGTGGTGTTCATATAGTCACCCTCGAGCTCTTCCTTGTTAGCATAAGCGATACAATGAGCCACACCATGAATGGTACCGACTTGTTCTTTTATCGACGCAAAGCATTTTGCAATTTCTTCATCAGCCGTTACATCACATGATAAAAGCAGTGAATTAGCCCCTTCAAGAGTATCAGCTAATTCTCTTACACCTTTTTCAAATCTTTCGCCTGCATATGTAAAAATTAATCTGGCTCCCGCTTCATGTAAAGAACGAGCGATCCCCCAGGCAATACTTCTTTTGTTAGCCACTCCCATAACTACATACGTTTTACCGGATAAAGAAAGAGACATTTATTATCCTCCTATTAATACATGATATTAGTACCTAGTACTAATTCTACTATATACTGTTAAAAAAGAAAAGAGATATTTCTATTTCCGCTCCTTTTTCATAGTTTTCATGATACTCCTTATTAACACTATTCACAAAACTCTAGCTCACGCTTAAGTTGATCAACATACTTCTTAGAGCCTGTTACAACCAGATGATCATTAATTTGAAGTTCGGTATCACCGTGTGGAACTAAAGAATCCTTCCCACGGAAAATACGAACGAAAATAACATCCCCGGTAAATGGGAACATTCTGAGCTCTATACCAGCAAACTCCTCATTTAACATCGAAATTTCGTATAAAGAGGTATCTTGGTTTGTAAGGATTTTCATGACACTTGGCGATTCTATTGTTGCCCGTAACAGGGTTTGTTGTGCAAGCAATACCGAAAAGAATTCAATCTCGAAGTCTTTTAATTCTTCCTGCACATTAGGGCTTTGAATGCTAGCAATAACGCGGTTGATTCCTGTTTGCTTCAATGCTTTTGCCAAGGTGGCGTTTGTTCCTTGATCACTTGTTAAAATCACAACCGTATCAGACTGAAAAATATCAGTTTTGGCTAATGTCTCCAAGGAATAGTCATCAATCTCAATGATTTCAAATAAAGAATCTGCAATTTGCCTACTTGCACCCTTCTCTTGCATTGTGTGATACAAAACTGGAGCATATAAGGAGGATTCAAGTTCCCTTGATACTTGAAGTGTTAATTGGTTTGCACCGATAAAGCTTACTTTAATTTTTTTCCTTTGTACCGCTTCCTTTGGAAACAATTTTTTAAAAACCATTGGAGTGAAAATGGCTGTTATCACGGCTACTAAAATTAAGGTACCACTCATTTCAGACGTGATTGCTCCCAATCTCTCGCCAATTGTAGCGGCTGCAATCACTAAGGAAAGCGTGGAAGTTAATAGAAAACCTGAAGCCATTAAAGTTCTGGTATCGTACCAAAACTTTAAAAAAAGCACCGGGATAATCTTTGAAAATAACAAAGCTAATAGGAGTAAAGGAACCATTAAAAGCATTTTTGGGTCACCCAGCAATAACCAAAGATTCAGCTTTACTCCAACCATTACAAAGAAAATAGGAATTAAAAATCCATAGCCAAACGAATCTAGTTTATGAACCATTTCCTGGTTAGGCGATAGTAAAGAAACAAGTACTCCCGCAAGAAAGGCTCCGAGAATATTTTCTGCTCCAACTGTTTCAGAGAGTGCCACCAAAAAAATAATCAGTGCGAAAACTGCACGGGTACCAATCTGTGTTGTTCCCTTCGACATCTTCTCAAGAAGCTTATTATTTTTAAATCTTTTCCCAATAAAAAAGAGAACAACTCCAGCTCCGAATAATACAAGCAACAACCATGTATTGCCCTTACCACTATCATAAATAGATGCAAACACCGCAAGCAATATCATCGTAACTAAATCAGCGATTACCGCGACTAGAAGGATTATCTGTCCAATTACCGTTTTCATAAGATGGGCTTCTTTTAGCGTTGGAACGACAACACCTAATGAGATCGTTGAAATTATTAATGTCATTAAAAAGGCATTTTTAATAAATCCGGCTATTACAAAGAGATAAGATAAAACAAATGAAACAATAAAAATTCCGATAAAGATGATAGAGGCCACCAAAAAACTATTTGGTTCCTTTTTTCCACTAGGAAGGATAACGCGTGCCTTCTTACCTGAAAAAGCCGTGAAATCAATCTCCAGACCACTTAGGAACATTAAAAATATAAAGCCAAGCGTTGATAAAGTTTCAAGCCACATATCCTCGTGAACAATATTGAAGCCACTCTTCCCAATTATTAAACCAATCAAAATCTCTGCAACCACGACTGGAATGATGATTAGCTTCAAGCGGTGCTGCATGATTGGCGTCAAAAAAGCAAATATAATCACTATAAAAAGTGAAATAAAAGATGCCTGATTTTCCAAATCCCATCCCTCCTAAATTTGGTAAACTTAAAATTGACGCTACCATCTTATTATTTAATATAATTATGCAAATAATGAATATTATTATGGTTAATTATTCTTCTTACTATTTAAAATGGATACGTTTTTCAACATTCTCTTAGAACGATTTAGAAGGAGTAATACAAAATGAAATTAGATATTATCGGAGATATACACGGCTGTTTCATGGAATTTAAAAAGCTAACAGGATTACTTGGTTATGATTGGGATAAAGGGATTCCAATCCATAACCAGGGGCGAAAGCTGGCATTTGTAGGTGACTTGACGGACCGAGGACCTCAATCATTAAAAATAATTGAAATTGTTTGGGAACTAGTTGTTAAAAGAGACGAAGCCTTTTATGTCCCAGGTAACCATTGCAACAAATTATATCGTTACTTTTTAGGAAACAAAGTACAAATCACCCATGGTCTTGAAACCACAGTTGCAGAGTACAGCGATCTAGACTCCAGTCAACAACGGGAAATTCGTAAAATGTTTATCGACCTATATGAAAAAGCTCCATTATATCAGGTATTAGATGAGAAAAGATTAGTGATTGCCCATGCTGGAATCAGGCAGGATTACATTGGTAAAATCAATTCAAAGGTCCAATCCTTTGTGTTGTATGGAGATATAACTGGGGAGAAAAATCCTGACGGTTCCCCTGTACGACTTGATTGGGCAAAGCACTATACAGGCCCAGCCAGCATCGTTTATGGGCACACTCCGGTACGAGAAGTGAGAAGCATCAATAATACGTTTAATATTGATACTGGTGCTGTTTTTGGTGGAAAGCTGACTGCATTGAGGTATCCGGAAAAAGAAGTGGTATCAGTACCGTCTTCTTTACCCTTTTTTCCTGAGAAATTTAAGAGTTTTGAATAAGTACTATTTGGAACGACTCAGCCAAATGTACTTCAGCCGAGTCGTATTTTTCCAATTATTAATTATAGAAGTGCTTTCATATCGTTTGGCAGTGGTGAAACGAATTGATACTCTCGCTCGAAAAAGGGGTGGTAAAAAGACACTTCTCGGCAATGGAGAGCTTGTCTTTTGATGAGATTGGTAGGTCCACCGTAAAGGTCATCTCCTAAAAGCGGATGACCGAGATAGGACAAATGAACTCGAATCTGGTGAGTCCTGCCTGTTTCTAGCTGAAGCTGTAAATGGGTAAAAAGCTTGTTGCTATTTAAAACCTTAAAATTAGTGCAGGCATACTGACCATCTGGATGCACTTCACGCTCGATAATACTATCTTTTTTTCTAGCTATTGGCTCAATAATCGTTCCGGAATCTTCACTAAAGGTTCCAGCGACAAAGGCTTCGTATATCCGCTTTACCCCACCTTTTCGCTGCTGTTGGCTAAACAGATGGTGAACATGACGATGCTTCGCAATCAAAACGAGGCCTGACGTATCACGATCAAGCCGCGTCACAATATGTGCAGTCGCATTGATTCCTATCTGCTCGTAATAACCTATTAGAGCATTTGCCAAGCTACCAGAAGGATGTTCTCGGGAAGGAATAGAGCTCATTCCGGCAGGCTTATTGACAACTAAAACATATTGATCCTCATAACAAATAGAAAGGGGAATATTTTCTCCCCTTATCCCTTCACTAGGTTCTTCTTTTGGAAAAATTACCTGTAGGACATCGCCAGAATTCAATCGATATCGTACATTCATATTTTCTCCGTTCACAAGAATATTTCCGCCCTTAAATTTAATATCTGTTAAAGACGTTTTCGAAATATCTTGATCCTTTAAATAATCTTTAATGATGACCCCAGCAGTCTCAGGGGTAATGTGCCAAATGATGCTAAATCTTTCATCCATGGTGTGTCCTATCTTTCTTCTTGAATATTAGTCAGATACAAAAGAATCATGGACTCTTTTCCAAAATGGAAATGGTCTGAATCTTGCAAAACGAATTTTTTCGTCAGCGACGCGATATTGAATCGATTTGACATCTTTGTGTAACAGCGTCAGGTGATCAACAGTTATTTCAAAATCAGGCCCATTTACTGGCTTTAATCTACAAGTATGATGTGCCGGTAAAATAAGTGGTGAACCGATTGTCCGGAAAACCCGATTATTTATGGAAGCCATTTCGGTTAGTTGTAGAGCCGATATAGATGGATGCAAGATAGCCCCGCCTAAAGCCTTGTTATACGCTGTACTACCTGATGGCGTTGAAACACATAACCCATCCCCACGGAAACGTTCAAACTGCTGCCCACGAATCTCAACGTCCATGACCAGTGTCCCTTCAACACTCTT
The DNA here is from genome assembly GCF_000242895.2 of Bacillus sp. 1NLA3E. Lineage (NCBI taxonomy): Bacteria > Bacillati > Bacillota > Bacilli > Caryophanales > Bacillaceae > Bacillus > Bacillus sp. 1NLA3E. The sequence continues at coordinate 1,080,148 of NC_021171.1, read as the reverse complement.
TACTGTTGATTCATTTAACGCTAAATAACGTGTTTCCTTTCCACCATGCTGATACCTGATGATAGCCTCAAGCAAAGGGTACTCCACTACTTGGTACGGAGTTTTAGCAATCGCAATCACTAGCTTTTCTATTTCTTCTGGCACCCAATCAGCATAAAAACCTAAATGTCCGGTATGAATCCCCACAAAAGCTGTTTTATCAAGGCGGCTACTGTACCGATGGAACGCATATAAAAGGGTTCCATCTCCCCCGATTGAGACGACAATGTCAGGTTCATCTTCATCATAAATCAAATCAAAATCCTGTAAATAGGTCCTCATTTTATGCTTTAATGTATCTGACCTTGAATCCCCTTTTGAAGTAACCGCAAATTTCATCCTAAACCCCTCATTTACTATACTTTGACTGTTTTAAGTTAACTGCCTTTTCCCTCTTGATGGAGGTCTTTCTTAAAAGTAAAAAATACTTGTGCTTCCTGAATTTCTCCTCGAATCAGAGACATTTCTTCATCTAGGCGAAATGCGGCCTCAGCTGCTCTTTGTAACCTCATTCTAATATCCTTAGGAAACTGACCTTTATATTTATAATTTAATGAGTGCTCTACCGTTGCCCAGAAATTCATCGCTAGTGTCCGAATTTGGATTTCAACTAATATTTTTTTCTCACCTGAAATAGTTTGAACGGGGTAGCTAATCACAACATGATAAGAACGGTATCCACTTACCTTTTTGTGTGAGATATAATCTCTTTCTTCGATAATTTCAAAATCATTTCTTTGCCGCAAAAGCTCTACCACTTTTTTTATATCATCGACAAATTGGCACATCATTCTTAAGCCAGCAATGTCCTGCATCTCCTGTTCAAGTTTGTCTAAAGGAATGCCTTTTTGATTCGCCTTATCCAATATACTAGCAAGCGGCTTTACTCTTCCTGTAACAAACTCAATCGGGGAATGGGATGTATTAAGTTCAAATTGACTTCTCATTCCACGAAGCTTAACTTTCAATTCTTCGACTGCTTGCTTGTATGGAGCTAAAAAGTGGTCCCAATATTCCAAAAAGCCTCACCTCACCACGTTATAATCCTTGGTTTTATTTTTATTTCGATATGTAAATTCCCCAAAAAGCTTATTAAAGTTATGTCATATTGTAAGGATGTAATTTGTCTATCAAGCACTAACCTTACCACTTTCATATTTTATCATATTTTTTTGATGAATCCCAAAATTGAACTCATCTTAAAAAGAGGAGATAATAAAATAATCAACTAGTGAAAGGAAGAGAGACTTGTCACAGCATTTAGAAATTGAATTTAAGAACCTCCTGACTAAGCAGGAATATAATCACTTAATTGAATTTTTTAAGGTGGATAAAATAAACATTAAGAAACAAATAAATCATTACTTTGACACTGCATCTTTTCTGTTAAAAGATGCCCAATCAGCTTTACGGATCCGTGAAAGAGGAGATTGGTACGAAATGACCTTAAAGCAGCCAGCACCAATTGGGCTACTGGAGACGAATCAAATCCTCCAAAAGCAAGAGGCCGCTAAACTGTTAGATCACCATATATTTCCGGATGGGCCGATTAAAGACAAGCTTTTATCGATAAAAGTACCCGTAGAACTCCTCCAATATTTTGGTTCTTTAACAACAAACAGGATAGAGTTCGCTTATAAAGATGGATTACTCGTATTAGACCATAGTTATTATTTGAATGCAGAGGATTTTGAAATTGAATATGAGGTAACCAATCCCGATATTGGCGAGATGGTTTTTAACGAGCTATTGCATACTATGAAAATCCCCAGACGCAAAACAGAGAATAAGGTTCAGCGTTTTTACAATCAAAAATATCAGTCCTAAGAGTACACCATTTTTCCAAATCAAATGATCAAATTCATTTTTTAAATGTATCTCCGACCTGATTACTGGAAACATGCCGAGTTTTTGTGTAAATTAAATAGGTAGGTAATACCCAACACATAAAAAAACATGACAAAGCTATTTGTTTGAGATATAAAAACAGCGTTGATACAATGTAGGTAGTAAAAACTCGCAAAAGGAGCCAAACATTATGGTCGAAAAATTGCCCACTCCCTTTGAGGCCATCGGTCAAGAAAAGCTCCATCAATTGATTGATGCATTTTATCACCGTGTCAGAAAACACTCTGATCTTATACCTATTTTCCCAAATGACCTAACAGAAGTAGCAAGGAAACAAAAGCAGTTTCAAACTCAATATTTAGGCGGTCCCTCCTTATATTCAAATGAACATGGGCACCCTATGATGCGTGCACGTCACATACCATTTGAAATTACTCCAAAAAGAGCTAAAGCTTGGCTCTCTTGCATGAGTGAGGCCATGGATGAAGTTGGTTTAGAGGGCCCTTTACGACAAGAGTATTATTCTAGACTTGTTCTTACGGCTCAGCACATGATAAATGCGCCAGACTCTGAAAGTATGAAAGGTGAGGAAATGTGAATCAACAAGGTCCATTCCATAATAACTACGCTCCTTCCCACTTCTGCTTGAACGGCGAGAAGAAACCGATAGAGATCTATATGTTTGTTGACCCACTTTGTCCAGAGTGCTGGGCTCTTGAGCCAATAACGAAAAAACTGCAAATTGAGTATGGAAGATACTTCTCAATCAAGCATGTTTTGAGTGGTCGGCTAGCTTCTTTAAATTTAGGAAAAAAGAGTAAATATGAAAACATTGCTGATCTTTGGGAAAAAACAGCCAGTCGTTTCGGAATGTCTTGTGATGGTAGCTTATGGCTAGAAAATCCGATATCATCCCCTTATTTAACTTCGATTGCTATAAAGGCAGCTGAATTACAGGGGCGGAGATTCGGTAATCGTTTTTTACGGAAAGTCCAAGAGGTCTTATTTTTAGAAAAGCAAAATGTTTCGGATTTTGATGTCCTTATCGAATGCGCACGCAGTGTTGAATTAGATGTGGAAGAGTTTATTAGCGATATCCATTCTGACATTGCTTCAAAGGCATTCCAATGTGACTTAAAGATTACGTCTGAAATGGAGGTTTCTGAAATCCCCACACTCGTTTTCTTTAACCAAAACATTGAAGAAGAAGGCATCAAAATATCTGGATATTATCCATACGAAATCTATGTTCAAATTCTTGAGGAAATGCTTCAACATACTCCCGTCCCTGCTAATCCTCCGAGTATCGAAAGTTTTTTGAGATATTTCAAATTGGTTGCTACAAAGGAAATTGCCGTTGTTTATAATATGACGATTAGTGAAGTTAATCGGGAAATGAAGAAACTGCAATTAAAGCAAAAGGCTGAAAAGTTTCCCGCAAAATACGGAACCTTCTGGAGATCAATCGAAGAGTGAATGAAGAAAGACAGCCTGACTGTTTTTCTTTTCACGGAAGAGATATTTCTATTAAAAAGAAAAAAACCTTACAGTCTTGGGCTGCAAGGTTTTTTCTGTTATTTTACGAACAAAGGGGATGGGAGAAATTTTTTCACGGTCAAACAAAGGGGTATATGTTTGCTTGTGATCAACTTCATGTTAAAAATATATCACGAAACAAACACACCCTCAATAGGTGTAAGCCTCATTTCACAGGATTGTCAAAAACTAAGAATGAATCTGTCACAGCCGCATAAGTTCATAAGAAAAGCGGAAGGCCCCTTGCGTCTCAACTTGATTATCATTAATTATGGGGGGGTGGCAAAATTGAGGAAACTAACTGTCTCAATCTTGGTTGTGTTTATCTCTTTTGCATTCGGTTATAATCTGCTTGGTCTAATGGGGCTAGTTCCACTTTTGTTAAGCTGTCCGCTACTATTTCTTTCATTATTCTTATTGCTTGCCTACATTAATGATCGAAAAAAATTCAGGGGGTTCTAAGTAAAGACTTTGTTAATCCTGGGATTTTCTTACAATAGGCTCTTTTAGTAACTATGGAAGGGGGCTGTCGTTTTGTCTTTTAGGTTTAGTTACTCTAGGCTAGTGTCGAACCCTTTTTCTCACTCTTCCGTCACTACACCCCTGTTTCTGTTACCGGTCCGGCCCTTTTTCCAGTGAAGTAGCGACCGAAAAAATGAAAAGAACGTCAAATGGTAACTACTCTAGTACAGTAGTGCCCGAAAAAATGAAAAGAGCGTCAATTGGGTAACTACTCTTGTGCAGTAGCGACCGAAAAGATGAAAAGAGCGTCAATTGGGTAACTACTCTAGGGCAGTAGCGACCGAAAAGATGAAAAGAGCGTCAATTGGGTAACCACTCCATCTTCGGTCACTTACTCCCCTGTTTCTGTGATCGTTCTGGCTCTTTTTCCCTCTCTTTGGTCACTACAATACAACCCAGTCGAGTGATGAAGGTGAGAACTGTTAACCTTTTTAGTCACTTTAAAATAGTAATAAAAAGGGATGAGCCCAAAAACAAGCTCATCCCCCTTCATTTTTATTAGCGTTTTAACAATAAATTTTCCATCTCTGTCAACTTTTCTTCAAATACTTTGCATGCTTCGGCAATTGGTGTTTTACTTGTCATATCAACACCGGCCTTTTTCAATACCTCAATCGGGTAATCAGAGCTACCTGACTTTAGAAAATCCAGATAACGAGTGACAGCTGGTTCGCCCTCTTCAAGAATTTGTTTACTCAAAGCAGTTGCCGCACTGAAACCAGTAGCATATTGGTAAACATAATAGTTGTAATAAAAATGTGGAATCCTTGCCCACTCTAAGCCGATTTCTTCATCAATTACGATATTTTCTTCACCATAATATTTTTTATTTAATTGATAATATTCTTTTGTTAACAGATCGGGTGTTAACGGCTCGTTATTCTGAGCCTTTTGATGAATCAAATGCTCAAATTCAGCAAACATCGTTTGACGGAAAACAGTTCCCCTGAACCCTTCCAAATAATGATTGAGAAGATATAGGCGTTTTTGCTCATCTTCTGTTGTTTTTATTAAAAATTCATTCAACAATGCTTCATTACAGGTCGAGGCAACCTCCGCCACGAAAATAGAATAACTACCATAAGGATATGGTTGAGTTTTCCTTGTATAATAACTATGAACAGAATGACCAAACTCGTGGACAAGTGTAAATAGATTGTTCACATTATCTTGCCAGTTCATTAAAATATAAGGATTTGTTCCATAGGCACCAGAAGAATAGGCGCCACTGCGTTTCCCTTTATTCTCATGGACATCGACCCAACGATTCTCAAAACCTTCTTTTAAAACATTCAGATATTCTTCACCTAATGGTGCCAACCCTTTTAAAATCAGATCCTTAGCCTCATTATAACTAATTTCCATTTTCACATTTTTCACAAGTGGCGTATACAAATCATACATATGCAGCTCGTCTAATCCCAAGGCTTCCTTACGAAGCTTAATATAGCGATGTAACAATGGCAAATATTCATGGATCGTCTCAACTAGGTTTTCATATACTGATTCTGGAATGTTATTAGCAGAAAGCGCTGCATGTCGTGCTGATTCATACTTGTGCACTCTTGCGTTAAAATTATCCTTTTTCACTGTACCACTAAGTGTACTAGCAAATGTATTTTGGAAATCCCCATATGTTTTGTACACAGCTTTAAAAGCATCCTGGCGAACACGACGGTCCTCGCTTTCAAGGAAACGACTGTAACGTCCATGAGTGACTTCTACCTCTTCGCCATTTTCATCCTTAATACTAGGGAATTCGATATCCGCATTATTTAAGACACCAAAAGTTGTACTAGAGGAGTCTAACACTTCCCCTGCTTCAGCTAATAGCGCTTCTTGATCTGCTGAAAGAATATGGGGACGCTGAAGATTGATTTCTTCTAAAGCATGTTCATACAGTTTTAACTCTGGCTTTTCCTCTAAAAAACCCTTCACCGTCTTTTCATCAATTGATAAAATTTCCGGAACAATATAGGCTAGTGCACTTCCTGCCTGAGAATATAGATTTTTCATGCGATCATCTAGACCCTGATAAAAGGAATTTGTTGTATCTTGATCATAGCGCATGTGAGAATAGGCATATAATTTGCCTAAGCGTTGTAATAATTGGTCTTGTAACGATAGCGCCTTATATAATTGTTCAGCACTTTCATGAAGTTTTCCAGCAAATTCCTTAACACCTGGAATCAGACCCTTTACCTCTTGAAACTCTTTTTCCCATTCCTCATCGGATGTAAAAATGTCCTCTAACTTCCAGGTATCATCAATCGCGATTTCACTTCGTGCAGGTAGTTTGGTTACCTTTGTGTCTTGTTCCATCCTTCAACCTCCATTCAAATGTCAAATTAACGTATGAACCCTCTTGTCTTTATTCTATTTCCTTTAGGCAATTCCTTCCAAGCAATCAAAATTACTCCTGTTTATTGTATGTTTTCTATATAAATCATAATCATTGACTGTTAAAATTGAAAAAATATTTGTATTTTTTATAGAAAGAAAACTCGAGCTTTTCCTGTTCCATTACGTTGGTGGCTATTTTCAACTCGTTATTGATCTTAAATGTTGTATCATTTACTCTTGTCAAATATTCACAGTTAACCAGTAGATTTAAATATTCTAAGACCGCGTTTGAAGCAGTCCCCTTTCCGATTGGCAGGGTTCTAAGGCAAATTTGCTTCTTCCATATTCTTTTTTTGAAGGCTTGATTAATCGAGTAAAAAGAAATGGTATCACCCTTAGAGTGCCCTTGTAATCCGTCAAGATAGACAAAGCCTTGCCAGATTACAGGAGGTGTCCTAATAAAGGTACTGTGGGAAACGGGAAGTCCAATTTCTGGAGGTAAAAGAGAGATATAAAGGTGATTAGAATAAAGTTCCTTGAGAAATGGATCACGAAAGGCTTGAGGGTTTTGAGAGTAATAAAGTTTGAAGTTTTTTATTTCCTTTTGCCAAGTATCTGATGAAGGAGAGGAATGTATTTGAGGCATAAGGAATTGATCAAGATCTACATAATCTAGTCTGGGCATCCATATAGAGGATAAAGCATTTCGGACGGTAGTAGGGATGATTTGATTTAAAAAGATAAATTGATTAACATTCGGACAATAATATCTCATCAATGATTGTCCATCTGTAGCAACTGTAGCTAAATATTGAAAGTCTGAGAGGGATACAATTGAGGAGCTCTTACGGGAGAAAAAATTACCACCAAGAATCCAAAGAGGAGAATAATGATTCTGTTGGTAGGCTTTTGTCCTTTTAATAAATAGATCTTCAGGAATGACTGAGCATTGATACTCAAGTGCATATCTTTTCTGCTGATAGATAAATCTTATATCTGGCCTTTGTTGAATACTTTCATCATATACCTCAAGCTCTGGTTCAAGTCCGTTTGCCTTTAACCAATGGTAAAGTTTCTGTTTCCCAGCAAGATGATAGTCTGATTCGTTTTCATACCTCAAACAACAAGCGCTATCCCGGTAGTGTGCAAAATGAGAGATTTTTTTCATCCCTATTTTTAAAATAACCTTTTCCTTACAAGTAGGACAAAAAAAATATCCCTTTTCCCTTAGTGTACGTAATCCCTGCTGATATTTGAAATCTGCCAAACAAATCAAGCTACCGTTTTCATCCAAAGCGGTCAGCAATTTGACCAACCTCCTTTCATAACTATCCAGTTCGACAAAATTTACGTAATCCCTTTTGGAAAGTAATCAAAAAAAAATAAGACTGACACAAAATATATGTGGTGTCAGCCTTATTTTTTATCTGTATTAAAGTAAGGGCGAAAGGAGCCTTGAAGTAGATTCAAGCAATTTTAAGCCAAAATTTCTATTAATAAAGGCTGCATAATCGATCTGCTCGGATTCCTCTATGTCTTTAATATAATCATCAACAAGCTTCTGAATACTACTAGTCCGAAATAGAAAGGCATTTACCTCGAAATTCAGATGAAAGCTCCTCATATCCATGTTCGAGGTTCCAATCGAAGCAAGCTCGTTGTCTACGATTACTATTTTGCTATGCATAAATCCTTTTTCATATTCAAATATTTTCACCCCTGCTTCTAACAGCTCTGGAAAATAGGACCGAGAAGCATAAAATACAAGACGTTTATCTGGTTTTTTAGGCATCAAAATTCGAACATCAATCCCACTCAAAGCAGCAATTTTAAGCGCAGAAAAGATATCCTCGTCAGGGATAAAATAAGGTGTTGATATCCAAACCGCTTTCTTTGCGGAGGTAATCATTGAAAAATAGATATTTTTGATGACACTTACTTCATTATCTGGTCCACCTGCAATTAATTGAACACCACCATGGTTATTTTCCTGAAGCCTTGGTGATAGATATTCAGCAGTTAAAAAGCTTCTGTTGGTCATATAATACCAATCCTGTAAAAAGATTAATTGAAGAGTTCTAACGGCTTCTCCTATGACCATCAAATGGGTGTCACGCCAAAAACCAAAGTTTTGATCACGCCCTAGGTATTCATCCCCAATATTCAAACCTCCGACAAAACCGACTGTACCATCAATTACAATGATTTTCCGGTGGTTCCGAAAATTAAACTTACTGTTTAGAAAGGGTAATCTCACCGGCCCAAACGCTATCATCTCGACTCCAGCAGCTCTTAATTCTTTTACATAGTGCTTTGAGAGCATCCAAGAACCAACTGCGTCGTATAAAAAGCGAACTTTAACCCCTTGTTTTGCTTTTTCAATTAACAAGTTCTTAAGTTGATTTCCAATGAGATCATCTCGAACAATATAGTATTCAAGGTGAATGTGGTGAGTTGCAACCTTCAATGCCTCAATCATCCGTTCAAAGGTATTTGAACCATTTGTTAATACTTCTGTTTCAGTTGAAAATGAAATAGGGCTATTCCCTAATTTTTGCGCTAAAGAAAAAAGCTTTTGCTGGTGATCCCCCATAAGCCGAATTTTTCTTTCACTAGCAGGATCAATGTCTCCTTCAACTTTTAAAAATGCCTGTTTATCTTGGAAATATTTTTTTCTAAACATTTTTTCCTTGTGATAATTTCTCCCAAACAACAAATAAAAAACAAACCCTACTAAAGGAAAGCTACCCAAAACCACCAGCCACGTTAAAGTTTGTGCCGGATGGCGATTTTCTAAAAAGATAACAAATCCGATAAAAACAACCGATAGTGTAATGATCACACTAAAATACTGAACAACTAAATCCTGAAAATGCTTATGTAATAGCAACCAAATACTAGACAAAATTATGATGAAAAAAGTGACTCTCACTGTATTTTTCATTTGTATCACCTACCAGATTTCCCATACTCCCTTTAGTTAAAACCAAACTCTTTCTTATTATAAAAAAAAAACCGATTCCAATACTGAAATCGGCAGGTTATTTAAGAGAAGTGTTCTCTTAATACTTGAAAAACATTTTCACCAATAATAAGTCGACCGTATTCCTCAACCCGATGGATGGTCAAAGCGGATTCATTGGCAAATTCAAGGAGGATACTTAACTTGTCATCAATATCTTCTTCTTCAAATTGATCTTCAGGAAATTCAACAAATAAGTAATATTTATTTTCAAAAGAATAGAGCTTTGTAGGTAAGTCATCAATTCCAGGACTTTTAGAAAGCGAGATGACATCCTCAAAATCAGCAAAAGTGAGTAAGAACTCCAAATCCCCTTCGAATGATTCATCTTCCTCATCTGCATCACTTTTTGGATTAAAATGTTGGTCAAGCAACTCCTCGATTCGATCGTCAACCGGAATGTCTTTTAGCTTTTCGCCTACAGGTACTTCCAGCTTTTGCCCGTCTTTAGAAAGATGAGCTCTAGTCACCAACACTTCCAAACCCTTATCTAATGCCTGTACCTGAATCCATAAAGGACCCTCTACACTAAACTCCTCTTCTTGATGAACTTCATCCATCATTTCCCAAAAGAGTTCTTCGCTCCGCTCGCGATTATACCAAATTTCTTCACGGTCAAAGCCTCTTTCCTCTATATCAACATAAGAAATATAAAATTTTACGGTATTCTCATTAATTCGCTCTATTTCCATCATTACGTCTCTCCCTTCTGTTAAAGGAATGAAGGGAATGAATACCCCCATATAACGATTATGCACCCTTCCTTGCCTTTTTAAAAAAGGCTGATAACAAATCGTTTACATATGAATTAATTTTTCACCTTGTACTTATATTTTATGATAAAAATTAAGATTAGGGAAATAAAAACTATAGTTTTTCAAAAAACCATTATTAGCCTATAGCATCATATATATATTGTTTATATATTAACAAAAAAACAAGGCAATCACAATTTTGAAATCCTAATAGTTTTGTTGAACAAAAAAAGGCTGACAGTGTCAGCCTTTTCGATTTAATTTACAAGACGTTGAGCTTCGCGCAATTGAAAGGTGCGAACCTTTCTTGGAAGGAATCGACGGATTTCATCTTCATTATAACCAACTTGAAGACGTTTTTCGTCAATGATGATTGGTCGACGAAGTAGACCTGGATTATGTTTAATCAATTCAAATAAATCCTGAAGTGGCATATTTTCAACATTTACATTTAACTTTTGAAATGTTTTAGATCTGGTTGAGATGATTTCATCTGTTCCATCTTCAGTCATTCTTAAAATCTCTTTTATCTCATCAATTGACAAAGGTTCAGAAAAAATATTTCTTTCCCGATAAGGGATTTCATGTTCTTCTAGCCATGATTTTGCTTTTCTACATGATGTACAACTTGGTGAAGTGTATAATGTTACCATACAAATTCACACTCCCTTTATATTTGACATATCTTGTTAATTGTATGTTAAAATTACTTTATAGAAAATCCCAGATAAAAATTACTTTAAATAAGAAATTTATAATGAAATTATACACCAATCAAGTCAAATTGAATACCCCTTTTTCAAAAATCATTTATTATAGAATATAAATAGAGCCTTCTATTATAGTTAACGTATATAATACGAAAAGGTTTCATTTTTTTTGAATTATTTTTGATATTTTTTATCAAATGCGATTTTCCTCATAGACATATCATTAAACATATAAATGATTCATCTGATTATTATTGTATTCATTTTCGTGTTTTTTTACCCAATGCTCACTAACAAGTGGGAAATTTACGTTTTGATTCTCAATTACAATTTCGCATTGAAAATAAGACTACATAAAAAATAAAATTAAATTATTAAGTATTTCCTGCTATCTTTATAATCCAGCTTCTTTTACAATAATAGTAAAGACTAATAAAACTACGCATCCTAATTAGGGGAATAAAAATGGGGGTTTATCATGGTAGCTTACATAATTGATTTCACAATTGTTGCGATCCTGGTTATCGGCATAACTGCAGTGATGGGTGTCGTTACCAATGGTATTGGAATTAAATTGTTCAGCAAGAAGCAAAAATCCCAGTTTGTTGATCAATCTAACAAAGTTCAAATTGGTTGGAAACAAGTTGGTGGAGGTAAATAAGAAAAGCGCAAGCAACCACTTATTGGCTCGAGCTAGACACTTTTTTATGGACATAATTACATGATATTATCTAAAGAAAAACGATCTCAATAATTGAGATCGTTTTTCTTATTGCTTATAATTCGCTTTGAAATCTACAAATTCCTTCTCAGAGCAGTATACAAAGTGGCCTGAGTGGACTTCCCGCATTTCCACCTTTTCGTTATCTCCATAATGGTGAGTACTAGGATCATATGAATGTCGACGCCGTGTACGCTCCGTCTCTGGATCTGGTAGCGGAATCGCAGATAATAACGATAACGTATAAGGATGAAGCGGATTTTTATAAAGTTCTTCCGCGGTAGCTAATTCTACTAATTTCCCATAATACATGACACCAATTCGGTCACTAATGTATTTTACCATCGACAAGTCATGAGCAATGAATAAATAGGTCAACCCTTTTTCACGTTGAAGTTTTTTCATAAGATTTACAACTTGTGCCTGGATCGACACGTCTAGAGCGGAGATCGGTTCATCAGCAATAATGAATTCTGGTTCAACAGCCAACGCTCTAGCGATGCCGATCCGTTGTCTTTGTCCACCAGAGAACTCATGTGGATAGCGATTTGCGTGTTCTTTATTTAATCCAACTGTTTCTAATAGTTCATACACCCTTTCCATCCGTTTCTGTTTGTTATCCGCTAAGCCATGGATGTCTATCCCCTCAGCGATGATATCAGAAACAGTCATCCGTGGATTTAGTGATGCATATGGGTCCTGGAAAATCATTTGCATTTTCCGATTAAAAAGCTTCAATTCTTTATGATTCTTCTTACCATGAACGTCTTTTCCATCAAATAAGACTTGTCCACCAGTTGCATCATAAAGGCGGATAATGGAACGTCCTGTTGTCGATTTACCACAACCTGATTCCCCAACTAACCCCAAAGTTTCGCCTTTGTATATATCAAAAGAAACATCGTCAACTGCTTTGACAAGATCTGGTTTACCTATATTGAAATATTGCTTTAAATTTTTAATCTCTACTAGTTTTTCTGCCATATTATTTTACCTCCCCTACCAAAATCGGTTTATCAAAATTGGAGGCCATCTGGCGAATCCGTTTTTTCACCGTTTCTGGTGGTTCAACCTTTGGCGCATCTGGATGAAGAAGCCATGTACTAGCGAAATGTGTTTCAGAAATTTGATACAACGGTGGTTCTTCTTCAAAATCTATTGCGAGTGCATAAGGATTTCTAGCTGCAAAAGCATCTCCTATTGGTGGATTTGTTAAATCCGGAGGTGTTCCTGGTATCGCCGCAAGCTCTGTTTTCTCATGATTATCAAGGCTAGGCATAGATGCTAATAAGCCCCATGTGTACGGATGGCGAGGATCGTAGAAAATTTCATCTACCGTGCCCAATTCGACTATTTTTCCTGCATACATGACCGCAACCCGATCTGCCACGTTTGCGACAACTCCGAGGTCATGAGTAATGAAGATAATAGATGTCTCCATTTTATTTTGTAAATCTTTCATTAACTCTAATATTTGAGCTTGAATCGTAACATCTAGTGCAGTTGTTGGTTCATCAGCAATTAACAGCTTCGGACTAGCGGCAAGTGCAATCGCGATCATCGCCCGTTGTCTCATTCCACCCGAGAATTCATGTGGGTATTGATTTACCCGTCTTTCAGCCATGGGGATTCCTACTAAATGAAGTAACTCAACTGCACGTTGCTTTGCAGCAGCGGTTGACATATTCTGATGTTTTAATAGGACCTCCATAATCTGACGTCCTACCTTCATCGTCGGATTTAAAGATGTCATCGGGTCTTGGAATATCATACTGATTTCCTTACCGCGTATTTTTTCCATTTGTTTATCTGTTTTAGGTACAATGTCGTCACCATTAAATAGAATTTGCCCACCTTTAATTTTACCAGGCGGCATCGGAATCAACTTCATGATGGTTTGCGTCATAACTGACTTTCCTGACCCTGATTCCCCAACAATTGCAAGTGTTTCGCCTTTAATAAGGTCAAAGCTAACACCGCGAACAGCTTTCACTTCTCCTCCATATGTTTGGAATGAGACCTCTAGATTTTTTACTTCCAATATTTTTTCCATATTCTCACTCCTTATTTCCGTAATCTTGGATCAAGCGCATCACGTAATCCGTCCCCAATAACGTTAAAAGCAAAGATTGTTAAGCAGATAAATGTCGCTGGGAAGAATAAGCGCCATGGGTAGTATTTAATTGCGGGTAATCCATCTGAAGCCATAGTTCCCCAACTCGCTAACGGTGGAGTTAAACCTAAACCTAAATAACTTAAGAAAGACTCTGTAAAAATTGCCGAAGGAATAGATAATGTCATCGTAACCAAGATTGGACCCATTGTATTAGGAATTAAGTGTCGGCGCATAATACGTGGTAACCCTGCACCAAGTGTTCGTGCTGCAAGAACATATTCCTGACTTTTTAAAGACAGGACTTGCCCCCTAACAATCCGTGCCATGTTAATCCATCCTGTAATGGTCATTGCTAGTATCATTGTCGATAAGGATTGACCAAGAACTACCATTAATAATATGACAAGAAGTAAATAAGGTACTCCATAAAGAATATCCGCTGTTCGCATCATAAATTCGTCAACACGACCGCCTTTATACCCAGAGAAGCCCCCCCAAAAAACGCCAATTGTGAAATCTACTAACGCTGCTGCGATACCAATAAATAGGGAAATCCGTGCCCCTTCCCACGTTCGGGTGAACATATCTCGTCCAAGATCATCAGTTCCAAACCAATGCGCTGCTGATGGGGCTTTGTTGGTATTCATTAAATCAGTGGTTCTGTAGTCAAATCCAGTCATATATGGTCCAAAAGCAGCCATGAATAGGAGTATGATTAGTAACACAACTCCAAACAAAGCCAACTTGTTTTTTCGAAAACGAATAAAAACATCTTTCCAAAAGGAAAGGCTTGGTTTTGAGATTTTCTCTGCATCAGATATTCTACTGCCCACTAATTGAAATTTATCTTTTGATAGTTGTTGCATCGTTATTCTCCTTTCTTCCCGCCAGTCAATTTAATCCGCGGATCTATGAATCCATAGGCAATGTCGACAAGAAGAATAGACATTAGTAATAAAATGCTATAGAAAACTGTGACTCCCATGATAACGGTATAATCACGGTTAGCAATGCTTAAAACAAAGTGAGAGCCTAACCCGGGAATCCCAAATATTTTTTCAATTACAAAACTTCCTGTGATAATTCCTGCTGATAACGGACCCATATAAGATACTACCGGTAAAAGAGCATTACGGATGGTATGCTTAATTGTTATTACACCTTGGCTCAATCCTTTTGCTTTTGCTGTTTTTATATAATCATTGCTCAATACCTCTAACATGCTAGACCGTGTTAAACGGGCGATAAAGGCCATTGGTGTTGATGCTAATGCCAACGCAGGAAGAATAGAATGCATAAAGGTCTCCCATCGAGCGACTGGAAAAAGACCTAATTTAATTGCTAAGAAATATTGTAAAATGGTTGCCATGATAAATGATGGCACAGAAATCCCCATTACAGCCACAATCATTGCCGCATAGTCCTGCCACTTATTATGTTTTAGCGCTGCGATAACTCCAAGTAAAACACCAAATGCAAGCGCAATGAAAATTGCTTCTGCCCCAAGTGTTAATGAAACTGGAAAACCGTCATTTATCAAATCATTTACTGTTCGTGCCTTGTATTTAAAGGAAGGCCCCAAATCCCAATGAGCAATTTTGACTAAATAATCTCCGTATTGAACATACCATGGCTTATCAAGGCCATAATGAGCATTAAGGCTTGCTTCAATTTCAGGAGGCAATTGTTTTTCTGATGTAAAAGGATTACCTGGTGCTATTCTCATAAAGAAAAACGTTGCTGTAATAATGAGGTATAAGGAAATAATCATATACAACAATCGTTTTGATATATATTTTGCCACTAGATACACCTCCATTATTTTCTATATATCTGTAATCAGAAAACGAAGGTATATGGGAAAAACCCATATACCTTGTTTTAACTCTTTGATTTTTGGCTATTTGTTTATTCGAAATAAGCCCATTTTAATTGGATATCACCAAGTCCAGAAATAACGACACCTTTTAGGTGGTCATTTTGAACCCAAGTATCTGTATAGAAGTAGATTGGCGCAACTGGCATATCATCGATAAATATTTTTTCAGCATCTTTTAACAATTGAAAACGCTTGTCAGGATCTGCTTCTTTCGAAGATTTATTAAGTAGCTCTTTAAAATCTGCATTTTCCCAGAATGTATCGTTATTACCACCGTTTTTATCTTTGTATAATTCAAGGAAGTTAATCGGATCATTGAAGTCACCTAACCAACCCATACGACCAATTTGATAATCCCCAGAATGAAGTTTGTCAATATAAACCTTCCACTCTTGGTTATCAAGAGTGACATTAACTCCAAGATTTTGCTTCCACATATCTTGAATTGCTTGAGCAATTTTTTGATGTCCTTCATTTGTGTTGTAAGATAGAGAAATTGCAGGTAAATCAGCTGCACTCTTAAGGTTAAGTTCTTTTAATCCTTTTTCTAAGTACTCCTTAGCCTTTTTCACATCGTTATCTTTAAAATACCCTTTTGTGTTTTCTTTAAACATGGATGGAGGTACTGCCGCCATTGCTGGGATTTCTCCACCAAGAGAAACATTTTCAACAATTGCTTTACGATTAATCGCATAAGCGAAAGCTTTACGAATGTTTTTGTTATTAAAAGGAGCTTTTTCTGTGTTGAATTTGTACCAGTAAGTACCAGCTATTGGTTGGGATTTTAACTTCTTATCTGCTTTTAATTGCGGAAGCACATCGGTTGGAAGATACCCTAATGGTTTTCCTGCCCAATCCAACTCGCCGTTATCAAACATTGAAAGCTCAGTGTTTGCATCAGTAATCATCGTCATTTCAACTTTTGTAAGCTTAACATTTTTGGCATCCCAATAGTTTTCATTTGGCTCAAGGACAATTTTGTCACTGTGAGACCATTCAACCATTTTGAATGGGCCGTTTGATGTATATTTATCACCAGCATCAACATGCCAGTTTGGATTATCTATTGCAATTTTACTGTTAACTGGGAAATATGTGTAAAATGCAGTTAACTCTAAGAAGTAAGGAGTTGGATTTTCAAGTGTAACTTCCAAAGTTTTGCTATCTATTGCTTTAACCCCAACAGCGTCAGCAGTTCCAGTACCTTCGTTAAAAGCTTGTGCGCCTTTAACGTAATACAACTGATAGGCATATTGAGATTCGTTTTTAGGATCTAAAGCCCATTTCCAGGCATAAACGAAGTCTTCTGCAGTAACAGGGTCTCCATTAGACCATTTTGTATCACGTAGTTTAAACGTATAGGTAGTTAAATCTTTACTTGTTGTGATTTTTTCAGCCATAGCTGGTTGTGGTTTTCCTTTAGCATCAAGGCGAGTTAAACCTTCGAATGTTTGGTGTAAAACACCGCCTGATGTTGAATCGTTTGCCAATCCTGGGTTTAAGGAGAATGGCTCTGTTGAAATGTTTAAATGCAATTCTTGTGGAACATCCGATTTAGTTCCATTAGAATCTTTTTTGCTGTCAGCATTATCTTTCCCACCACATGCAGCAAGGAACATGCTGAGTACTAATAACATACTAAAAAAGACTAATAATCTTTTCTTCACGTTTTGACCCCCTCTTTTTTTATAGGCAAACGGTCCTCACACTGTCCTTTCCTCTATAAACAATTGTACGCCTCAGGTATATTTATATAATAATCTGTCAATTTTAGTTAAAAAAGAGACAATAAAAAAATAAGTTTATACTCTTTTATGAAGAGACCCTATTGATGTCTGAAAATACTTCCTCAGACCCTCTCTACAACTACATTAGTTATAAACTCATTTTATTAAAAATACTTGATATATACAGTTTTGACAGAAATGTGACAGGCTTGGTATGTACCCATTTGTTAGGTTTATTATAAATAGTTTGAATTCTGATTGCAAGTCCGATTTCAGTGAACACTTTGCTAATTTCTACAAAACATGCAAAAAAACCAAGATTAGTCATCAAAATTCGACAGAAATATTTATTATTCCAACAAAATAAAATTATTTGCCGTTTAATTTTTCACTACCAATAAATTTTGTATTCCGAAATTTATTGGTAGCCTCTATTGATTTTAATAAAAAATTGTTATAATTATTATTAGTAATGAATAGTCAAATGTGGAGAAATGGACCATTTGTCCTTATTCAGATAGGATGAATGGTTTTTTATTGTTAGAAGGAGGAATATCTTAATGAAAACGATTTTTTCTGGGATTCAACCAAGTGGCACAATTACCCTTGGAAACTATATTGGTGCAATGAAGCAGTTTATTGAGCTTCAAAACGAATACAATTGCTTCTTTTGTATTGTTGACCAACATGCTATTACCGTCCCGCAAGATCGATTAGAACTAAGAAAAAACATTCGGAGCCTAGCTGCCTTATATATTGCATGTGGAATAGATCCTGATAAAGTAACATTGTTTATTCAATCAGAGGTTCCAGCACATGCACAGGCTGGTTGGATGATGCAATGCATATCCTATATCGGTGAGTTAGAGAGAATGACACAATTCAAAGATAAATCAGCTGGGAAGGATGCTGTTTCTGCGGCATTACTTACATACCCACCACTTATGGTGGCGGATATTTTATTGTATAGCACGGATATTGTCCCTGTTGGTGACGATCAAAAGCAGCATATAGAATTAACTCGTGATTTAGCCGAGCGTTTCAATAAAAAATATAATGAAATCTTTACCATCCCGGAAATACGGCTTCCTCAGGTTGGTGCAAGAGTCATGTCGTTACAAGAGCCAAACAAAAAAATGAGTAAATCCGATCCAAACAAAAAAGCGACGATCACCATGCTTGACGATCCTAAGCAAATTGAGAAGAAAATAAAAAGCGCCGTTACAGATTCTGAGGGAATCGTGAAATACGATAAAGAAAACAAACCAGGTTTATCCAACCTGTTATCGATTTATTCAATTCTTTCAAAGCGGTCTATTTCTGATTTAGAAGCCGCATATGAAGATAAAGGATATGGTGAATTCAAAGCAGATTTAGCTGAAGTCGTTGTCAGTGAAATCGAACCCATTCAACGTAAATATCACGCTTTAATGGAGTCATCAGAGCTAGATGAAATTTTAGACCGTGGCGCAGAAAAGGCAAATTTTGTTGCCGGAAAAATGTTAAAAAAGATGGAAAATGCAATGGGACTTGGGAGAAAAAGAAAATAGTAGCAATAAAAAGCAAGAAACTGTCTGCGCTTTTGGCTGGACAATAACTAAAAAAATTGAGGAGCTGTTTTTAACAGCTCCTCAATTTACTTTTGGGCCATGCTCCATTTCCCATAACTTTTCAAAAAATGGTTGGCCTTTGACGATATTTTCACAAAACTTTTGATGTTTGCTTGTCCAACCGTATTTAGTCTCTTCAAATAGTTGAACCCAGGCTTCTTCAAAGGTTAGCATTTGGATCTCAGAATATTGCTCAGGGCGCCACTCTGTAAACCAATACCGGATTTCAGCAACATTTTTCGATGAATATAAATGATCCAATGCCATAAATAACAATTGCTTTAGCTGACGTTCCTTTCTCGTTAATCCCCTCATTAATTCTGGCTCTGGAGATAGAATGTGGAAATCCTTATTAAATTCTTTTTGATCAAATGAATAGTTAATTACATCTTGATTTTCTAGCATTTCATAGGCAAGCTGTTCTTGTCTTGGAATAATTCTGCTTTTCCTAATTGGAATATTATACCCCATTGTATCAACTGCTAAGATTCCAGACCCATCTGAAATAACAAAACAGTGGTCAAGCTGAATGCGTTCATGATTTTTTCGTAAATAGGCTTTTTGATAAACATCATGAAGAAGCTGTTGCGGAAGCTCTGACAAATCGTTTTCGATAAAAAGAAAAAGAACTGGATCAATTTTTAGCAATGGTACTTGGTCGAGCAGTTCAACTGCATCGTCTTTGCGCCATTCGTGGAAATGACAGATATTATAACCGTTTTCTTCCCCTTCGAACCAGTTCACCCAAACATCATGAAGATACAACATGAATTTACCCCTCTCTTCAAGAAACTGTTTGTCAATCAGTATGGTCAGAAAACAGTTAAATTATTCCTTATTCCCTAGGGTTTTACAGAATGATCTTGCCCATTTATAAAATATATGATGGATGTTTATTTATATGAAGGCTGTGTTAAAGCTCAATGTTGATTTTTTACACAATGTTGATTGGAGTGGAAGGCGCGAAGACTCCTGCGGGAGCAGCGGGACAGGTGAGACCCCGCAGGCGCCTAAGCGCCGAGGAGGCTCACCGCCCGCCCCGCGGAAAGCGAAGCGCCTGGAGCGGAAATCAACATTCTAGTTTAACAGAGCCTATATGAAAAGAAACACCAAATAATGGTGTTTCAGAAATCCTTGAAGTTAAACAAATGTCGAACTTAAAAAATCATCAAAATTTAGTGTAAAGGATGATCCTGTTTTCATGTTTCTACTTTGTTTGTATTTAGCAATCATCGAGTATCCTGAAGCATATCCTAACATTTCTGGTACTCCTCTTCCCCCGAAAAGCAAATGATCGTGTTGGGAATGGTCTTTTTTCACTGATAAATTCTTTGCTAAAAAACGTTTCCAATAACTAATAATTTGTTCATCCGAATACAATTTGCACCACTTTGCAAGGTACTCTTTACCGCAGTTTTCCTCAACTGCATGTTCGGCAAGTCCTTCAAGGACAATTGAATCCAAAAGGGTGTAATCCTTTATATCCTTTTTAATATAATTCATCCGACATGCATGGTGATATTCATGAACAAAAATAGCTTCGATTTCTTTATTATCAAGTTCTGGGGTTAGAAAAAGAAACAACTTATCAGGAAAGGTTAGACCAGACTTCCTGTTTCCATTATCATTGCGGTTGCCAATTTGACCGAATGAACGATAACGATCACCTAGTGGGAATATATAGATAGGGATATTAGGTCCTCGCCACTTGAGCCGATATTTTTTATAGATTCCTTCAACAATGCCCCAAACATCATGTTCTTTCAGTTCTTCAAAATTTCTTTTACTTTGTTTAGTCGGCTTGTACATTCCATATTCTATTAGATACCGATAAAACGAACGTGGGTCTTCATCACTTTTTTCATTTAGTGTTTTTTTGCACATTTCAATGGGATTTGCAAAGTACTCCTCTATCCATTCGTCAGTTCTGATTACCCCCATTTATATCTCCTCCATCATTGATTTTATTAATCAGCTTATGATGGCAAGGAAAATTGCGTGCAAAGACCCATTCGTTCTTTATTCGAATATTCCTATTTAGTTACAATAACAAAAAATAGGCTGGTGAAGGAAATCCCTTCAGCCAGCCTATTTTTTTCGATTTTTAAGAAAGGACTTTATTAGCCTTGATACTTTTTAAATACAATCGATGCGTTATGTCCGCCAAAACCTAGTGAATTACTCATAGCAGTATTAATTTCTTTTTGTCTTGCCTGATTTGGTACATAATCGAGATCACATTCTGGATCAGGAGTTTCTAAATTAATTGTTGGAGGAATCGTTCCCTCTTTAATGGCTAAAACAGAAAAAATAGCTTCAATACCACCAGCCGCTCCTAATAAGTGACCAGTCATCGATTTTGTCGAGCTCACTGGAACATTGTAAGCATTCTCTCCGAATACCTCTTTTATTGCCGCTGTTTCATACTTATCATTGTACCCAGTGCTTGTACCATGAGCATTGATATACTCAATATCTTCTGGAACTAATCCACCGTCGGCAATAGCCATTTTCATCGCACGTGCACCGCCTTCTCCACCAGGAGCAGGCGCTGTAATATGATAAGCATCACCAGTTGCACCATAGCCAATTATTTCCGCATATATTTTTGCACCTCTAGCAAGAGCGTGGTCAAGCTCCTCCAATACGACAATTCCAGCACCTTCGCCAACAACGAAACCATCACGATTTTGATCAAATGGTCGACTAGCTGTTTTCGGATCTGGGTTTGTAGAAAGTGCAGTGTTGGCACAAAAACCAGCAACCGACATTCTGGTAATTGGTGCTTCTGCCCCACCAGTTACCATTACATCTGCATCCCCTCGTTGGATTACCTTAAATGCATCCCCAATCGAGTTAGTTCCTGTTGCACACGCAGTAACCGTACAGGAATTAATCCCTTTAGCACCGAGCATAATCGAAACCTGTCCGGCAGCCATGTCCGGAATAATCATCGGTACAAAGAACGGACTTACTCGTTTGTAGCCACGATTAAGAAACGTTTCAAACTGATTTTCGAATGTTTCCATTCCACCAATTCCTGAGCCAATCCAAACACCTACGCGTGGGGCATTTTCGTCAGTAATTGTTAAGTTGGCATCCTTTACGGCCATCGTCGATGCAGCCACTGCATAATGGGTAAAGCGATCCATCTTTCGTGCATCCTTCTTATCCATATATGCTTCTATATTAAAATCCTTTAACTCTGCAGCTACTTTAGCTGGATACTCATCTGCATTTAATCTTGTTAGCGGGCCAACTCCCGAAACTCCTGCAATAAGATTTTCCCATGTCGTTTCTACGTCATTTCCTAGCGGAGTAACCGCTCCGATGCCTGTAACGACAACCCTTCGTTTTTCCATTCCTGTAGCATCTCCTTTTCTAAGTATATTGCAGAATAAATGGTATGATTTTAGTTAGTTCTTATTTTCCCCAACGTAGAGTAATTGCTCCCCAAGTCAAACCACCACCAAAGCCGACCATTACAAGTAAATCGTCATCTTTGATTTTTCCGTTTTCAAGTTCCTCTACAATCGAAATAGGAATCGAAGCTGCAGAAGTATTGCCATATTTATGAACAGTTTTCGACATTTTTTCTTCTGGAAGATCCAACCGCTGTCTTGATGCTTCCATGATCCGAATGTTTGCTTGATGTGGAACAAGCAAATCAACATCCTCTTTGGTTAATCCAGCTTTCTCCAATACATTTGCTGCACTTTCACCCATTTGTCGAACAGCGAATTTAAAAACCTCACGGCCATTCATGATGATATATTCGTCTTGATATAAATGTTTTGCTCCTGTTCCATCTGCACCAAGCTCAAATGATAGGATTCCTCTTCCTTCAGAAACAGGTCCCATAACGACTGCACCAGCGCCATCACCAAATAATACTGCAGTGTTTCGGTCATTCCAATCGGTAATTTTCGAAAGCTTCTCGACACCAACAACTAGAATGTTCTTATACACACCGCTTTCAATGAACTGCTTCGCCGTAACCATCCCGTACATAAATCCGGCACAGGCTGCACTGATATCCATCGCAGCGGCTTTTTTTGCACCCAAACGCTCTTGCAGAATGCAAGAAACCGTAGGAAACGGTTGATCAGGGGTAACGGTTGCCACTAAAATTAGGTCAATCTCTTCCGGTGAAATATTAGCATCCTCAATCGCTTTTAGAGCTGCTTCATATCCCATGTCTGATGTGTTGACAGAATCATCAGCGATTCTCCGTTCTTCAATCCCCGTCATGGTACGGATCCATTCATCTGTTGTATCCATTCTTCGTTCTAGTTCCTTATTGGTCAAGATTCTATCTGGCAAATATCGACCTATTCCCTTTATCCCTGCGTTCATGGAAACAACTCCTTTTTTGATACATTTATAATGATATTAAATAGTATTTTTTATTATCAATTATTATGACTTGGTACTAATTTTATCAAAACTGAAACTTCTTTTGCAACTTTTTTTTACTTAGCCCCCGTACTCAGCCATTCTTCTCAGTTTTTATCAGCACATAACCATACAAAATAATCCTTTATTCATAAATTAATAATAAACCTTTTTAAAGGGAGGTACCATTTTTTATGGAAAACAACCATCAAGAAAGAAAAAGTCAGCTTCAGGGTGACCCTTTTTCCAAGCTAATGTTTGGAGAACGGAAGATAAAAGAAGAAACAGATTTGAAAGAAGAAACTAGTTTGGAAAATACCATTGAAAAAGCCATCGCAAAATATTTGGATGGTGTAAATGTTGATGAGTTATTTAAAACCATCGATTTATTTATGACATCAACAACACAGCTCAAACCTCTATTCAATAAAGTTAGCCCCCATATCATGAAATTAATTAAGAAAAAGTGAAGAGGCGAAGATTCATCACTAGGCTGGCGAGAAACTCTCGACAGTATATCACCTAAATTTTTATGAATAATTATTAATAAATAGGCTGTTCAATAGGTCTGTTGATTTCCGTTCCAGACGCTTCGCTTTCCGCGGGGCGGGCGGTGAGCCTCCTCGGCGCTTAAGCGCCTGCGGGGTCTCACCTGTCCCGCTGCTCCCGTAGGAGTCTTCGCGCCTTCCACTCCAATCAACAGGGCGGTCCCAATATAGACCTTCCACTCAACCGATAAACAATAAAAATAAATGGTAAAATCAAAGTTTAAGCCAAAGTGAATATGAATTTGTGTCTATTGATGAATTAGTTCCAGACGATCACCTTCTTCGTTTGATTGACTAATATATTTATTTTTCGTTTCTTCTTGAAAAGGTCCTCCTTATTATAGCGATGATAACGCCCCCTACTGTTCGATCCCCTTATTCTTTTTAAAATGATGTTTATTAGTTATCTTTATGGCATGACTTAAACAAGACAATAGAAGAGGATAGAATCAAACACGGAAAAAAGCCATTAAAAGAAAAAGGGAAAGTGACAAGGAAATTCGAGATAGTAAATGGCTTTATATATTTGGAAAGAAAAAATAGAGCGAAGCTTTGCAGACTCAAATGAGATGCATGGGCTTCGCTACTGCCGGTTACGGGGATTGAAGAATGATAGTGAACAGACTTTCCTTACTGCAGCCTGCCAAAATATAAAAAAATTGCAATACATTGAGGGAGGCTGGATAAGGTGTGTTGCAATTCTTTAGGTTGATTGAAGCGAAGCACCTGGAGCGGAGATCAACAGTTCCCTTAGCATAGACAATCTCATATAAAAAAAATGGCATTTAATGTTCTAACAAAATGAAAAATTGCCGAGAAAATTACCTTTTTCTACAATCTGAGGCTGAAGAGTCAGCCCCTTTCTTTTTTTATTACTCTCATACTCCAGATAAAAGCCGCATTAAATGTAATTGTTGTTGGGTTAAACCTTGCTCAAATCCGATACTTTCACACACCTCAACCTTTATAATATCAGAGGATATAATTTCCCTACCAAGTTCACCCTTTTCATAAATATCGGGATTAATTTCCAGAAAATCCGCGCATTTTTTCCAGTGACTCGTAACTGCACTTTTTAGCAAACACGTTTGAATCTCGTCATCTTCTACAATCTTCATTATTTCGTCGACCGCGTCTGTAATATAGATTGCGTCAAACACCCATTCATTTTCACTTAATTGAAGACCCTGTCTCTCCCCCACTTCATTTAAAAAAACCTGCTGAAAAACATTTTCCATTGGCTGCCAAGGTCCATATAAAGTGGGCAAATAAATGGTTTTCGAACTTAGGTGACTTCTGTCAATTTCTTCTAAAATCCGCATGATAACCTGTTCTTCTATTTCCAAGTATTGGACTGGTAAAATAACAACGATTTGTGTATTTTCCATTTCTCGTTTCGCATGAACTTGTGCAAATGCTAATTCAATTTGAGCTTTTATATTCTTTGGTTCATTTTTTAAAAATAAATCAAACAGAGAAATAATGATTATTCCGCCCTCACCATTTTGAGATGACTGAGCCCATTCCTCAAAACTTAATTCTTCAAAATTAGCATTCCTGCCAACCGTAAACCGCTTTTCTTCTATAAAACGGTCTTGACCACTGTCAAAGGGAATACATTGAACAGTATTCCCTTTATCCAGAAAAGCTGTGCAAAGGTAAAAACCTAAAAACCCGTATCCTCCAAAAATCACTGCCTTGTCCATCGCATAGCCTCCCTGAACAATCTCATAGTATCCTATGCGCAAGGAGAATTATTTATATCATTTCTTATCATTTGGTTCTTCTGCCTATAGAATAATTTCATAAGCCTTAAACAAGTTAATTAGATATTTATTTAGTTCCGACTTTTTTTCTGGAAGCATATAGCATATAGAAACTGATTTCCCCTCTTCTTCCCATCTTGTGCTGAGTTGGCTTGAAAGTTCAGATTGTTTATAGGAACGATTTCCCGACAAAATATGAATGATGTTAAGCGGACAATTTAAAGGAACATTCGGTTGAATATCCATGTTAAGAAATCTTTTTTCAACCTCTTTAACATCCAACCCATATGAAATGGCAATTTCTTTGAGTATTTTTTTGTAAAAAAACTTGTTTTCTTTTTCGTGTTCCAATTGATCTTTTAATGTGAAGACTGGGTTAAGCAACTCAACAGAACGAATTCCCTGTCCCATTTCCTTAACTAATTTTAACGCAACAAGTGCGCCCATTCCTTCAGCTAAAATATGGATTTTCCCATTTAATATCTCAGTCCTCATCATGTAATCATAAAGTTGCTTTGCTAATCTTACAGCTTTATCGCTCCCCCAATTTTTCCCATACAGATTAGAATAAAATACCGTGTATCCAGCTTGCTTAAAATGATTGATTAATGCTAGTCTTCCTTCATTTTGTGTCCAAAAGCTGTTTTCTTTATCTACAAAGCTTCGTTCATCACCAATTATAAGGATACCGAAACCAGTAGGCTGTTGAGGATAATGAACAACATTCCATTCGGTATCCAATTGAAAGTTTCGGTTCTCCATTAAAAAAACCCCTTTATCCATTTGTACATAATAATGTATGAATTTTCAAAGGAATTGATAAGGAGGTTCGCCTATCTTTCCTTTATTGTCGTTAAGGCCAAAGTGTCAGAAAAATTGCGTTTATTATTTTGGATGGATATGGTAAGATGTAATGAGGAATACATATAGTTAGAGGTGATTTCTTTGAGATATTTTTGGACTTTTTTCTGGACAGCCATTCTTGTTCAAATGGTCGTGTATGTGGGTAGCTCCATGATTGGCACAGAATTCGATTTTATGACTGGTGTTATCTTAGCTATTCCAGTCACTGTATTACTAATTGTGATCCCAATGATTATTCCTAACGATCCAGTTGGAAAAGAAGGAACACATTAAACACAACGCTCTTTATTTTTGAGCTTGTTTGAATTATTTTTCCAAAAGAAAAAGCTGACCCTAGAGTCAGCTTTTTCTTTTATTTTTCAATTTCTAATGATCCATTCTTTAGAACAATTTTGGCTTCTTTACTACTAAATAAATCTCCAGCAATAATCAGCTTCGCTAGCTTGGTTTCAACTTCGCGCTGAATAAATCGTTTTAATGGTCTTGCACCATAAACTGGATCAAACCCGTTTTCGGCAATAAACGTTTTGGCTTCATCAGTAAGCCGTAAGTTTATTTGTTGATCAGATAATCGTTTTTGTAAATCAATAACGAGCTTGCTAACGATTCCTTTTATTTCACCCAATCCTAACGGTTTAAACAGTAAAGTTTCATCTACACGATTTAGAAATTCTGGGCGGAAATGATTTCTAAGCGTCGCCATCACTTTTCCCCTAGTCTCTTCAGAAATATTTCCGTCTTTCATGGCTTCGTCGATTAATAAATGGGAACCAAGATTACTTGTCATGATGATTACTGTATTTTTGAAATCAACTGTTCTGCCATGTGAATCCGTAATTCTTCCATCATCAAGCATTTGCAGTAGAATATTAAATACCTCTGGATGTGCTTTTTCAATTTCATCTAGCAAAATGACTGAGTATGGTTTGCGCCGCACTGCCTCAGTCAATTGTCCACCTTCCTCGTAACCGACATATCCAGGAGGTGCCCCAATTAACCTAGAAACAGCGTGTTTTTCCATATATTCCGACATATCAATTCGGATCATTTGTTCCTCGCTATCAAACAATGCATTAGCAAGCGTTTTGGCTAGTTCTGTTTTACCGACTCCAGTTGGTCCAAGGAAAATAAATGAACCAATTGGTCGATTAGGATCCTTGATTCCGGCACGTGCTCTTAGTACGGCATTTGCAACAAGTTCAATCGCTTCATCCTGGCCAATCACCCGTTCATGAAGAATGCTCTCAAGGCGTAACAGCTTTTCCCGTTCTCCCTCAACAAGCCTCGTTACTGGAATACCTGTCCAGCGTGCCACAATTGAGGCGATTTCTTCTTCGGTTACTTCTTCTCTTAAGAGTTTTGATCCTTTATGGTCATTTAATTGCAATTCAAGCTGTTTTAATTCCTTCTCAGTTTGCGGTATTTTCCCATACCGCAATTCAGATGCTTTATTTAAGTCATAATCGTTTTCTGCTTCCTCAAGTTCTCGACGCAACTTTTCGAGCAACGCCCGCTGGTCACGGACCTTCTGAATTCCGTCCTTTTCAATTTGCCATTGGGCCTTCATACTATTAGCCCTGTCCTTTAAGTCAGCCAACTCTTTCTTTAAAATTTCTAAGCGATTTTGACTTTGAGGATCATTTTCCTTTTGGAGTGCAGCCTCCTCAATTTCAAGTTGCATCACCCTACGTACCACTTCGTCAAGTTCAGTCGGCATCGAATCAATTTCCGTACGGATCATAGCACACGCTTCATCAATTAGGTCTATTGCTTTATCCGGAAGAAACCGATCGGTAATATAGCGGTCTGATAAGGTCGCAGCGGCTACAATGGCTCGGTCGTGAATATTCACGCCATGGTGAATTTCAAATCGTTCCTTTAACCCTCTAAGGATTGAAATGGTATTTTCAACATCTGGCTCTTGAACGATGACTTGTTGGAAACGACGCTCAAGGGCTGGGTCTTTTTCAATATATTTTCGGTGCTCATCTAAGGTTGTTGCTCCAATACAGTGAAGCTCACCTCGTGCAAGCATCGGTTTCAGCATATTACCTGCATCCATGGCTCCTTCTGTTTTACCTGCTCCAACGATGGTGTGAAGTTCATCAATAAATAATAGGATTCTTCCTTCACTTTTTTCCACTTCATTTAAAACAGCTTTCAAGCGCTCTTCAAACTCACCTCGGAATTTGGCACCAGCAATGAGCGCACTCATATCTAGAGCAAATATGGTTTTATCCTTTAGCCCTTCTGGAACATCCTTGCGAACAATCCGTTGCGCAAGCCCTTCTACAATGGCCGTTTTCCCTACCCCAGGTTCACCAATCAACACTGGATTGTTTTTCGTTTTCCGGGAAAGAATTCTGATCACATGACGAATTTCATTGTCACGCCCAATGACTGGATCCATTTTCCCTGTTTTTACTTCTTCTACTAAGTCTCTACCGTATTTTTTTAATGCTTCATAGGTTGATTCAGGATTTTGTGAGGTCACCCTTTGATTCCCCCTTATCTCTTTTATTGCTACTAATAGCTTTTCCTTTGTTACTCCAAGCCCCGCTAAAATTTTTCCTACTTCACCGCGAACAGTCATGGCACCAAGTAAAACATGTTCAATCGATAAAAAGTCATCCTGGAATTGTTTCATTTCCTTTTCAGCTTCAGTTAGGATTTTTTGCAAGTTTGCGGTAATATACAGATTCCCTTGAGCAACACCGGTACCTGTTACCTTTGGCTTTTTTTCTAGTGCTTTTGCTAATTGGCTCTTAAATGCTTCCACTGGACATTGTATTTTTTCCAGTACTGACGATACTAAATTATTCTCCTGCTCGGTGATGGCCAAAAATAAATGAAGATCATCTACTTCTTGATGTTCATTTTGACGGGCAAGTGATTGGCCTGACAATATTGCTTCTTGTAATCGTTCTGTCATTTTGTTAATATCCATATCAGTTTCCTCCTCGACTTTGACCTTTCCTGACCTTTGACTTTATTATATTCCTTTTTTTCATATAAGAAAAGCCATCCGCTGCCGGATGGCTTAAAATTTTTTCAACATAGATAGATGTTTAGCGCTAGGGCGCCTGCGCTTTTCTTATGGTCGGCGCTGGTAGGACCAGATGCGATCGTCATTCGAGTTTTCTGGGAACTTATCCCCTGCTTTTAATCTGACTCTTTTTGGATTGTTTACAGTACTTCCTGAATCACCAATTTCAATATAAATCCCATTATTCGGTGCTTTTTGCCCCGACTTAAATTGTCTATTTTGCCCCATCTTCCTAACCTCCTTGAAAATGTTTCACTCACTATTATCTCCTAAGTTAAATTGAACATTACTTGTTGTTTTTATCCAAAAAAAAAGCTATCCGCCAAATTTGAGTTTCTATCCGCGAAATTTGGGCTCTAATCCGCGAAAAAGTTTTGCCAATCCGCGAAATTTGGACTCCAATCCGCGAAAAAGGCTTGCCAATCCGCCAAACCTCAATTTCCAAACTGCCGTCAAAATAAAAAACGAGGCCACCTCCACAACAATGGAGGTAGCCTCGTTTTATCTAATTAGTCTTTTAGGATTTCTAATAACAAAGCTTTTTGAGCATGTAGTCTATTGCCTGCTTGCTCAAATACTACAGAGTTAGGTCCGTCAATCACGCTTGCGGTCACTTCTTCTTCTCTATGAGCCGGTAAGCAGTGCAAGAAAATATAATCTGATTTTGCATTTTGAACTAACGCATCATTTACTTGGAAGCCAGTAAATGCTTTTAGTCTTATTTCATTTTCTTTCTCCTGTCCCATGCTAGTCCATACATCGGAATACACTACATCTGCATCAGTGATAGCTGCTACAGGGTCGGTGGTAATAACAACCTTCGCGCCACTTTCAGCTGCAAATTGGTTTACCGCTGCAGTTACCTCAGCATTTGGTTCGTAACCTTTCGGAGAAGCAACCGAAATATCCATTCCCATTTTTGCACAGGCAATCATTAATGAATGAGCCATATTATTACCATCGCCGATATAGGCTAACTTCAGTCCTGCAAGCGTCCCTTTTTGTTCATAAATTGTTTGCAAATCAGCCAAGGCCTGACAAGGATGATATAGGTCAGTTAGACCATTTATTACCGGAATGGAAGCATGTTCAGCTAATTCCTCAATGATAGAATGGGAAAAAGTACGAATCATTATGGCATCCAAATAGTGCGATAACACTTTAGCTGTATCAGAAATTGGCTCTCCTCTTCCGATCTGCAAGTCCTTACTATTCATTACAATTGCTTGACCGCCTAATTGAAGCATTCCCGCCTCAAAGGAAACTCTCGTTCTTGTCGATGACTTTTCAAAAATCATTCCCAAAATTTTTCCTGCCAACGGCTTACCATGATCAGACCCAGCAAGCTTTTCGCTTTTTAACTGAATTGCTTTATCCAATAATAATTTAATGGTCTCTGACGAGAAATCCATTAAAGTTAAAAAATCATTCCCTTTTAGCTTATTATTTATTACATCCGTTTGAATCATCCTACGGTCACGTCCTTATTAATAGTTTGATGCCAATGGCCAATCGGTTGAACATTCCAGTCCTCAACAGCTACGGCAGTAAGAAAAGCTTTCATTGTTTCTTTTTCAGTGAAGGTTGGAATTCTGTTTCTTGTTGCTTTTTGTCTTGCTAAAATATCAATAGCCTGCTTTTGGGTATCGTAGAAAGCGACTGTATTTTTATCAGTCAACATTTCTTCTAACATATCGGTTTGGACCACCTCAATATTTACCTTTTCTGCAAGGGCTTTTAATTCAGTGATATCATCCAGGTTGCTACATATTAACTTTCCACCTTGAATTTTCTTTCCAACATTAACATGAAGCCATTTAGCTAATCCTTCTTCGAGGTTCTCAGCAATACTAATACCTTCGCCAGTTGATTTCATTTCCGGCCCAACTTTGGAATCTAATCCTCTTAGAGCGTAGTTTGAAAACACTGGGTACTTAATACAAGTGAAAGGCAGCTTAACCGTCTTATACTGTTCAGAACTATTCGACAATAATAATTTCCCAAGCAATATTTTTGTTGCAATTTGGACTAAAGGTTGACCAGTCACTTTACTAACAATTGGCACCGTTCTGCTTGCACGTGGATTCACTTCTAATACCAATACATTTTCTCCATCAACGATAAATTGGATATTCATTAATCCTTTGTATTGCAGCTTCTTCACCATTTTTCCTGCGTAGGAAATCATCAACTGTTCAACTGCTGTTGAGAAACTTTGTGCAGGAAGAATTGCCAAACTATCCCCAGAGTGAACTCCAGTTTTTTCAATATGTTCGACAATCGTTGGAACGAAAATATCCACTCCATCCGCTGCTAAATCAAGTTCCGCTTCCTGAGCGTAAATGTATTGATCGACCAGAATCGGATAAACTACACTTCCACTAGCCAAGGTGCTTTCCAATTCTTGCTGATTTTTAATGACTTCCATTCCTTTACCACCAATGACGTAAGAAGGTCTAAGCAAGATTGGGTAGCCAAGATTTTGGACTGCTTCAAGCAATTCAACTTCGTTGTTAGCTATGTCTCCTCGAACATGTGGTATTTCCAATTCATCAAGTAGACTATAGAACCGTTCACGGTCCTCTAAGAAGTCAATCATTTCTGAGCTTGTTCCTAGTAAATTTACCCCAAAATCCTCAAGTTCCTTTGCTAAATTTAAGGATGTTTGGCCACCTAATTGAACAATTACATCGGTAATTCCTTCTGCATCCACTACATTTAAGATCGATTCAATCGTCAATGGTTCAAAATAAAGCTTATCTGCTGTCGCAAAATCCGTACTCACTGTTTCTGGATTGTTATTAATCATGATTGTCTCGATATTTTCATCTTTTAATGCTAACACTCCATGAACGGAACAATAATCAAATTCAATTCCCTGCCCAATTCGTATCGGACCACTCCCAATAATAAGAACCTTTTGTTTGTTTGAAGGAGTTTGTTCATTTTCACCATCGTAGCTTGAATAATAATAGTTAGAAATAGAGTGGAATTCAGCTGCACAAGTATCCACCATCTTATAAGCAGGAAGGATTCCCACCTCTTTTCTTAATTTTCTAACCTGAGCTTCGGTTATTCCCCATTGTCTAGCTAAGTAGTGATCACTGAAGCCCTTTTTCTTATATAGTTGCAATGCTTTCTTCGTAATCGACTGGGAGTCTGTATTGATAATTTCGCTTTCAAGGTCTATTAGCTTTTTAAAGCGAATCAAATAGAACAAATCGATTTTCGTCATAGCATGCAAATCATGAATATCTACTCCACGGCGTAGTAGTTCAAAGATGATAAATAATCTTTCATCTGTTTGCTCCTTCAACATTTGGGTTAGTTCCTCTAGTGATTTTTCGCCTAATATTGGAAGCGCTAAATCATCATTATCTATTTCCAGCGAATGAATCGCTTTAAACAAGGCTCTTTCTAAATTTCGATCGATTCCCATCACTTCTCCGGTTGCTTTCATTTGTGTTCCAAGCTTACGGTCTACTTGCGGAAATTTATCAAAGGCCCATTTAGGAAACTTAACAACAACATAATCAAGTGCAGGTTCAAAGCTGGCAAACGTTTCTCCTGTTACTGGATTAATTAATTCTGAAAGAGAATAACCAACTGCTAATTTTGCCGCCATTCTGGCAATCGGATATCCAGTTGCTTTCGATGCAAGTGCTGAGGAACGACTTACCCTAGGATTGACCTCAATTAAATAATACTGTTTGCTATTTGGGTCTAAGGCAAATTGGATATTACAACCACCAACGATTTTTAGTGCCGAAATGATTTTTATTGATGCTGAACGGAGCATTTGATACTCATCATCTGTCAACGTTTGAGATGGAGCCACGACAATCGAATCCCCAGTGTGAATTCCTACTGGATCGATGTTTTCCATATTACATACTGTAATACATGTATTCATCGAATCTCTCATCACTTCATATTCTACCTCTTTATAGCCAGCAATGCTCTTTTCAATTAAACATTGGTGTATAGCACTTTCCTGCAAACCACTCGTAACAAGGCCGATAAGTTCTTCGTGATTGTTTGCAATTCCTCCACCTGTTCCACCAAGTGTGTAGGCAGGACGAATGATAATAGGAAAGCCAATTTCCTCTGCGAAGGAAACTGCTTCTTCATGACTATGAACGATAGTACTATCTGGAACAGGCTCCCCTAATTCGTTCATGAGCGTACGAAACGCTTCACGGTCTTCACCTTTTTTTATAGAATCTATTGAAGTACCAAGCAAATTAACTCCATATTTCTCAATAATCCCCGCTTCACTAAGTGCGAAGGCTAAATTCAAGCCTACTTGCCCGCCGATTGTCGCCAACATTCCGTCAGGACGTTCCTTGGCAATAATTTTTTCCAAACTTTCTACTGTGAGCGGTTCAAAATATACGGAGTCCGCACAAAACTCGTCAGTCATGATGGTAGCTGGATTATTATTAACTAGGATTACTCGATATCCTTCTTCTTTTAGGGCCATGCATGCTTGGGTTCCTGCATAGTCAAATTCTGCAGCCTGCCCAATAACAATTGGGCCGGAACCAATTACTAGGATTGATTGAATGCTTGTATCTTTAGGCATAAGTCACAACTCTCCCGTTATTTGCTTTCACAATTTCTATAAATTCATCAAAGATGTATTCGCTGTCGCTTGGACCCGGGTTAGCCTCAGGGTGAAACTGAACGGTCTGAAGTGGTAGAGTTTCGTGTACCATTCCTTCGATAGAGCGGTCATGCAGATTATAAAAACGAGTTGATAGACCTGTTCCTAATAAACTTTGTTCATCCACGACATAACTATGGTTTTGTGAGGACATGAACACTTCATTTTTGTTTAGATCACAAACTGGGTGATTTGCTCCACGATGACCGAAAGCAAGCTTGGTTGTGTCTGCACCTAAGGCTAATGCCGATAACTGATGCCCTAAACAAATTCCTAATGTTGGAAAAGCTGAAACAAGTATTTTTATTTTTTCCAGTTCATCGATTAAATCCTTTGGATCACCAGGCCCATTTGATAATAAAACCCCATCAGGTTTAAGTGATAATATTTTGTTATAGGTTGTGTTGTACGGGACAACGGTTACTTGGCAATTTCTCGCTAATAGCGCTTTAATAATTGACTGTTTACATCCAAAATCAACAAGGACAATGTGATGTTGACCTTGGCCAAAAGTTTTGATTTGTTTAGTTGATACTTCCTGAACCTTGTTTTTTGCAGGTAATCCCAACTCTAATTTCATACCCTTTTGTTTAGAGAGGATTGCAGGCATGGATCCTTTGTCACGGATGTTTTTCACAAGCGCCCTTGTGTCAATATTATCCAATAATGGAACATCCCATTTTTCCAAGTATTGCTTTAATGTAAACTTTGCTTGATAGTGAAATACATCGTCATTTGCTTCGTATACGATGACACCAGCAACATGAGGTTTTTCACTTTCAAAATCGGCTTCATTGATACCGTAGTTACCGATAAGTGGATACGTAAAGACAACAATTTGATCTTTATATGAAGGGTCTGTTAACACTTCTTGAAACCCTGTCATTCCTGTATAAAAAACAACTTCACCACTAATTTCATTTGACGAAATATCAGTAATCCAATTTCCCTCAAAAATTTCCCCGCTTGCTAATTTTAAAAAACCGCTCATATTGTGCACCTCGAAGATTTTTGTATAAATATATCATAAAAATTAATATTTATACATTAAATTTTAAAGAAAACTCGCCGTCTTCCATCCAAAATAGCGGCATGGCAGGGGCGAAGTCGTGAATAAACTAAAAATTTTTATTTTACTAATTTTATGCTTTAACAGTACTTTCAGCCACTTTTTTCATAAAAGTAGCTAAACACTTAACAGCTTCGTCCATTTCAGCTACTGTAGCCGTTAATGGTGGTAATAAACGAATTACTTTTTCACCTGCTTGTAATACAATCAGTCCGTTATTTCGAAGTTCTGCGAGTAACGGCGCTACACTAAAGTTGCACTCAATCCCGATTATGAGTCCAAGTCCGCGAATGTCATTTACGATTGGTAATTTACCAAGCTTCTCTTTTAATTGATTTTGTAAGTACTGACCTTTTTCATTAACTTCTATTAAGAATTCCTCTTGAAAAATCGTGTCCATTGTGGCGATTGCAGCGGCAATGGAAACTGGGTTCCCGCCAAAGGTAGAACCATGACTACCTGGTCCAAAATGTGTCCCGAGGTCTTTCTTACCAATTACAGCGCCAATTGGGAAGCCACTTCCTAAACCTTTAGCTGAAGTTACGATATCAGGTTGAAGTCCAAAATGTTGAAAAGCAAACGGTTTGCCAGTTCGACCAAGTCCAGTTTGAATTTCATCAATCACTAACAATGCACCGTATTGCTTGCAAAGGTTCTCGACATCCTTAAAGAACTGTTGATCACCTACATGTATGCCGCCTTCTCCTTGAACTACTTCTAGCATGATTGCTGCGACATCATCACCCATAACGCTTTTTACAGCTTCTATATCATTATATGGAACATAAACAAATGTTTCGAGCATTGGCCCATAACCATGCTTAATTTTTTCTTGACCAGTTGCTGACATCGTAGCAAAAGTGCGCCCATGGAAAGAATTTAAGAAGGTAATGATTTTTGTTCTACCTGTTGCTTTTCTTGCAAGTTTAATGGCTCCTTCATTTGCTTCCGCCCCACTGTTTGAGAAGAAAACGAGATCCATTCCTGCACCCTGTGCTAAAGCAGTAGCCGCTTTTTCTTGGTTAGAATTTGCAAAGAGATTCGAGACATGCCAAAAATGGTCCAATTGTTGTAAAACAGCATCTTGAACATTTTTCGGTCTATGCCCTAAATTGCACACACCAATTCCAGAGGTAAAATCCAAATATTCCTTGCCATTAATATCGGTCATCCAGCAACCTGCAGCAGATGCAGGCTCTATTTCCCAACGGCCGTATGTTTGAAATAAATTGCTCATTTTATCATCGGCTCCTTTTTCGAAATACTTGTACCACGCCATTCACCATTAAAGTAAAATTGGTTTTTCCCGGATACAATCATCACGCTTTCGACCCCTTTTTCGACAGCTGCAAGAGCAGACTGAACCTTTGGAATCATTCCACCGCTAATTTCTTCACTCTTTATATATGCGTTTATTTCATTCTCAGTTAGTTTCGGAACGAGCGATCCTTCAATCAATACTCCATCTACATTCGTTACAAATAGACATTGCTCAGCATCTAGAGCTTTAGCCACTGCCGCTGCTGCGTAATCAGCATTGATATTTAATTTTTCACCCTGAGCTGATATCCCAACTGGAGTAATCACAGGGATGAAATCTTCATTTATTAAAATTTTTAAAAGATCAACATTCACATTGATAATCTCACCAACGAATCCAAGTTCTTCTTGATTAATGAAAGTTGCCATAAGTAGTTTTGCATCACTTCCATTAATTCCTATCGCGTTGAACTGATTCATCTCCAGCAATGAGACTAGCTTTCTATTTGTTTGACCTGAGAGAGTCATTTCAACAATTCTCATTGTATCTAATCCAGTTTTCCTCAGTCCATTACAAAACTCGGGTTTAACGTGATATAAGGCCAACATGTCGTTTATATCAGGTCCACCACCATGAACAAAAACAAGTTTGTACCCCTGTTTTTGTAGCTCAGCTAGACTTTCAAAAAAGGATGCAGACAATTCATCTAATACACTTCCACCGCATTTCACAACGACAATCTTCATTCTACTCTCTCCCTAGCATTACGATCGATAACTGGCATTAATTTTGACGTAATCATAGGATAAATCACAACCCCATGCTTTCCCATTTCCATCTCCATAATGGAGGTCAACAAATATTTGAATAAAATCCCCACTTAAATATTCCTGAGCCTCTGCCTCGGAAAATTTACAAGGTTCACTATTTTCTAACATTTTAATCGATCCAAGTGCTATATCAACTGTGTCCGGGTTAAGACTTGCATGAGTCTGACCGATTGCACAGATAATTCTTCCCCAATTGGCATCCGCACCAAAAATAGCTGTTTTTACCAAATTAGAGCCAATTATTTGTTTGGCTACCCAACGTGCTTCATCGTTGCTTATAGCCCCGTTCACGACAACTTCAACCAATTTAGTTGCCCCTTCTCCATCCTTAGCGATTTGTTTAGCTAAGCTTTCACAGCCCATTGCTAACAGCTGCACAAATGTCCCCCACTCTGGATGTTCAGGAGTTAACGGATAATTTTCTGCCATTCCGTTGGCCATGACAAGAACTGTATCGTTGGTTGATGTATCCCCATCAACAGTTATTTGATTAAAGGTTTGATCTGTTACTGATTTTAAGGCAAGTGATAAATACTCTGAAGAAATAGCCGCATCTGTCGTTACAAATGCTAACATAGTTGCCATATTTGGGTGAATCATGCCTGATCCCTTTGCAGTTCCGCCAACATGGACCGTCTTTCCATCAATAACAGCTGCGTAACCGCATGTTTTCATGACCAAATCTGTTGTTAAAATCGCCGTTTGAAAAGCCTCAGCATCCTGAATCGTTTTTCCAGGCGTGACAAGTGCCATCCCTTTTGCTACTTTCTCCATATCTAAATATTCACCAATGACACCAGTAGAGGCTACAGCAACATGCTGTTCTTTTACCCCTAATTTCTCAGCGGCCAAGGCTCTCATCTTTATGGCATCCGCATAGCCTTGTTTACCTGTACAAGCATTTGCACAGCCACTATTTACGACAACTGCTTGCAGAATCCCTTCGCTTGCGATGCTTTCCTGAGTCACCTTAATAGGCGCTGCTTGAAATTGATTGGTTGTATATACAGCTGCACAACTAGCCATTTTTTCACTATAGATGACACCTAAATCTAACTTGGTATAACGAATTCCAGCGGCTACCGCTGCTGTTTTGAATCCAAGTGGTGTAAGAATATTTCCGTCTTCAACTTTTTTGATTTTATCTATTTCAGATAAAATTTGCATTTGTGTTACTCCTCCTTAAGGGAACAAGGGGATAAACTCTAATCCCATTCTCTCATCTAATCCGTTCATTAAATTTGCGTTTTGAATCGCCTGGCCCGCTGCACCTTTAATCAAATTATCTATCACTGATACAATTGTTAATCTACCAGTTCGTTCATCTACATCTAAACCAATATCACAATAATTTGAACCGCTCACATCATTTATCGCCGGGAAATTCCCTTTTGGCCTTACTCTTACAAATGGACTATCCTTATATATCTCTTGATATATTTCAATAACATTTTCAGTACTTATCGCTTTAGTTAGTTTTACGTAAATCGTTGACATAATCCCCCTTGTAATCGGTAACAAGTGAGTACTAAAACTAATAGGTGCTACAGAATGATTCCATTCCTTTAATTGCTGCTCTATTTCAGGGATATGCTGGTGTTGATTCACTTTATAAATTTTTAGATTTTCATTAATTTCTGAGAATAAAAGATTCTTCGAAGCCGATCTACCCGCTCCTGAAGCACCAGATTTTGCATCAATGATAATTATGTTTGGATCAATGATATTTTCCTGTACAGCAGGTGCAAGACCAAGTAAAGTTGCTGTTGGAAAACAACCTGGATTTGATAATAATCTAGTTTCCTTTATTTTTGACCTATTCCATTCAGTTAAACCGTACACTGCTTTAGAAAGTAAGTCATCATTTACAGGCTCGTGTTTATACCATTTTCGGTATTCATCACCATCAGTTAACCTCAAATCTCCAGATAAATCAATAATTTGAATCCCTGTTTCCACAAAGGCTGAAACAAGTTTGCTAGAAACTCCAGATGGAGTTGCAAGAAACACAATGTCTGAATGCTTGGCAATGTCTTCAGGGTCAATATTTTTCAGTGTTATATCTGTTAGTCCATTAAGGTTGGGAAATTCCTCAACTAATGGAATTTCGTCTCGTGTCGTATGAACTGAATGTATATTGAATACAGGATGTTGATACAATAGACGAAACAGTTCACCACCGCCATATCCTGTTGCCCCTATAATAGATACATTCATTTTACTCCTCCTAAAATCATGCATAAATAATCATATCTTTTTATAATTATAAGTTATTGATTCTACTATTATAAAAACTTAACAAGATAAAATCAATAACTTTTTAATATTGTGTGAACGTATATCAGATAGATTGATTATTTATTACCGTTTACAATATAATTATGTTAAAATAGCACAAAATTTTTTTATGAATTGTAATCTGTAAAAGTCTCCTGTTGCAGCTACGTTCATTACTATTTGGGTATAAAAGAATTCCTGCCATACAACAAGTAGTTGAATCGCGATTTAATTCGCATTTAAAAGGTGGTCATTACATGCAAACAATTTTAGATATGTCCGCAGGTCTAACAGAATTGTTTCAATCTATACATCATATACAAAGAATGGAAAAAGGGTCGCTACTTTTTCAAGAGGACTCCTTCACAAATGAGCTTTACATTGTTCAAAGTGGTTTGGTTCAAGTTAGTAAGGTTATTCCTGACGGTCGTGAGCTTACTTTACGCATGTGTTCAAAAGGTGATTTAGTCGGAGAGCTCGCTTTATTTAATTCAACTCAACGGTATTTGTTGAATGGAAAAGTAATCGAACAAGGAGAGGTTGCGGTCATATCTAAGGATCAATTAGAGGAAAATCTTTCAAAAAACCACAATCTTGCCCTTGAATTTATTAAATGGATGAGCCTTCAACATCAAAAAACACAAACAAAATTTCGTGATTTAATTTTACATGGTAAAAAAGGGGCCATGTACTCAACCTTAATCCGCCTTGCCAACACCTACGGTAACAAAAACTCGGACGGTATTACCATTAATATTCCTTTAACTAATCAAGAATTAGCTAACTTTTGTGCTACATCCCGTGAGGTAGTCAATCGCTTGTTAAGTGAACTTAGGAAAAATCGAATTATTTCTGTTGAAAAAGGGCTGATTACGATTTTCGATTTGAACTATTTAAAAGGAGAAATTGATTGCGAAAATTGCCCAATCGAAATTTGTAACATTTCGTAATTATAACAAAGGAGGATGAACCAAGCGTTCATCCTCCTTTGTTGTATACATTAGATTATTTATTCACTTAGAGAAGAATGGCGACAACAATTACCATAAAGAAAATGGCGGCATTCACGATTTCATATATCCCGACTTGCTTTGCAGAGTATGGTTTTCCATACATATAGAGGGCTCGAAATAAGCTAGGGATAAAGGCGATTGCCACTACCCATTCACCAAGTAGTACCCATAGCAATGGCACGACAATATGAAAGATCCAGGAAATCCATTTGAAGGCTTGATTTTTCTTTTCTCGGATCATCGTTTTTACATAAAAGGTGCACCCGGTGAAAAATAACACCGATGCCGCAAATACAAGAATCGTATCTTTACTAATACTTCCAGCGTAAAAATAACTACTTGCTAACCCAGCTATTGAAAAAACAAGGATGGCACTTACATCATTTAAAAAGGCCCGATCCTGATTTTTGCTCGAAAAATAGGCATTAACCATAAAAAACGGAATCATTAGCAGACCAAAATAAATCATGGCTGGTCTTGAATACAAGACAATAAGTAATAAAAGAATGGCAGGAACTATATAAATAACAGCCCATTTTGTATAAAAGGGAATCCTTTTCTTTTTAAATAACAAGAGCAATGGATACGTGGCCAGATATAAAAACAACCAACCAAAAAAGAAAGGAATATGTTGCCATAAAAAACCGGTTGCCGCTACACCAAGCCAAAATGGAATAATCAACATTGCCCATGCACCATGCTGCTTTGGTAAAAATAACTGCATGTTACCCACTCCTTCATCTTTCCTGACTTAACTATATGAAAATACCCATTTTCAATAAGTGAACCTCGTCACACCAAAATAAAAAAATGAAGGCAAAATCCTACATCGCCTTCATTTTGTAATAATTCACTTTGATTGATTTTTTGTTTTTGATAAGGAAATTGTTAAATACTCCAGCAACCACTTTTGACCTTTTTCATCATTAATATGGAAATATGGAATATTTCTTTTTAGATCTGGGATAATTGCTGAATCCCAATAATAGGCCACCACAACATTGTTGATTTTATCCACAAGTTCATGGTCCTTTGGATCTCGTAGCAACAACACCTTGGGAAAATCAGCATGCTTATAACCTTCAATTAAAATAAAGTCGGGCCCGAATGAGGAAAGAAGTCCAATTTGTTCTTCAAGGGGCCAAAATGGTTGCTCAGCATGTAGAATCACACGCCCTTCTCCCTCAACAATGGATGCTACGGCACCCGCGTTAATATGCCGACTGGAATCTTTCCCAGTTAATAAATCAGGCTGACCTCCATGCCCATGGTGTTTTATCGTGACAACCTTCCATTTTTCAGAAGATAATTTCTCTATAAGCTTGGTCAGAAAAGTCGTTTTTCCACTGTTTGAATAACCTACAACTTGGAAAATGACTGGATTACCATGGCCATTTACTTCCGATTGTGTCTTCAAGAAATAAGACCTCCACTTCTGTGCCGGCCTCATAACCCCTCGTTCCCCCCGGTAAGATCATTAATGAATTAGCTCCCGCTAGACTCATCACAATATTTGATTTATCTAAACCGCTCGGTACGACTGTTAAACGACCATTTTTGATCGTTACGGCACTTCTAACAAAGCGCGTAAATGGATTTGCTTTTGGAAAATCCGCCTCTAAAATGGCCATTTCTTTGCGAAGATGTGGTTTTTCTGAGCATAACATCGTGCGAACGATCGGACGAGCAAATAATTCAAAACCGACATAACAAGCAGATGGGTTACCAGATAGTCCAAATAGAAGCTTCCCATTAAATTGGGCCACTGTTGTCACACTTCCAGGTCTCATCGCTACCTTGTTGAAGAGAACCTCGGCACCTAATTTTTCATAAATGGCTGGCATAAAATCGAAATCGCCGACGGAAACTCCACCGGTTGTCATTAGCATATCCACTTTATTTAAAGCTTCCGAAACGGCATTAAAACATGTATCAAAATCATCAGGGAGTTTTCCAAAATAAGCCACTTCAGCCCCTGATCGGTCAATTTGTGCTGAAATCATAAAAGAATTACTATTACGAATCTTACCAGGAACTAAGGGCTCATCCACTTCAAGTAACTCTGTACCTGTCGCAAACAGTCCAATGACAGGCTTTTTGGCAACTGGAACTTTTGCATATCCAAAAGTGGCAAGCATCGCTTGTATCCCTGGATTGATGAGAGTTCCTTTTTTAACGAGGACCTCACCCTCCTTGGCATCTTCCCCCCGGTAAGATACATTATCACCTTTTTTATATGAACGCTTAACAGACATAAATTTTTTCTCTTCCCGCTCAATGTCCTTTGCAAGCTCTAACATTACCACCGCATCACAGTCAGCAGGCATCTGTGCTCCAGTCATTATTCTGACAGCTTGGAATGGCCCTACATGCATAGAGGATATACTCCCTGCCCCAATATGATCGATGACCTCAAATTCAACCGGATTCGTTAAGGAGGCTTCTTTTGAATCCTCAGAGCGAATGGCAAAACCATCATATGGTGCGCGATCAAAATGCGGAACATCGGTTGTTGCTGTTAAATCTTCCGATAAATAGCGATTATGACTTTCAAAAATCGAAACGTATTCTGTTTTACCTTTAATATTAAAATTCATCACTAGCTTAACCGCTTCCGCAATTGGAATCGGGATTCGTCTATCTAACATTCATTTCAGCTCCTATGTATGAGAGTTCACTATTATGTATCAAAAAAAGCTTGTATTACTCAATCTGCCTTTTCATTATAATCTTATCCAAATTGACTGCAACATAAAAAACATCACAAACCTCTAAATCTTAACGTGATAACCTTCAAATTTTTTTCATATCGCCACATGTTTTTTAAAACACTCTTTGAGTGTGATTTATGTCACCAACTCACTTCTTCGTTTCCTTTATGCTAATGATAGAAATAAAAACATTAAACCGATGGAACAAATAAGGGGGAACCAATAATGAGTATGCCTTTCACAGAAGCTTCATTAGTAAGAGATGTTGTCAACGAGATTCCAAAATCAGCTGACCTTTTTAAACGTTATCGAATTGATTTCTGTTGTGGAGGAAATCGTCCTATTTTAGACGCAGCAGCTGAATTTAATATTGATATGGAAACATTAATGGCGGAGTTAGCAGTAGTTTACGAAAAAAGCCAAAACGAACCAACCGACT
The DNA here is from genome assembly GCF_000242895.2 of Bacillus sp. 1NLA3E. Classification (NCBI taxonomy): domain Bacteria; kingdom Bacillati; phylum Bacillota; class Bacilli; order Caryophanales; family Bacillaceae; genus Bacillus; species Bacillus sp. 1NLA3E. Next base: position 1,036,435 of record NC_021171.1, on the reverse strand, counting down.
TAGAGGTATGGACAAATAGTGATTCTAGCACCGTAATAAATCATGTAATTGAACAGTACCACCGCCCGTTACAAGAAGAACTTACCATGTTAAGCCCTTACGTAACAAAAGTGGCTAAAGTGCATGGTGACTCCCACCCAGAACTCCTTAAAGTGTATGAACTCTTTTATGAGTTTAAGAAGGAGCTACTTGAACATACTGCAAAAGAGGAAGCGACCGTTTTCCCAATGCTTTTAAAGCTCGATGAAGCAGAAGGTGAAGAGCGCCAAGCGATGATAAACGAAATAGTAGAACTAGAAAAAGAGCATGATCATGCTGGCAATATCTTAAGAGAATTACGTGAAGTCACTTCAGACTATATCCTTCCAATGGATGCTTGCGGAACCTATACTCTTGTTTACAAACGCCTTGAAACGCTAGAATCTGAAACTTTCATGCATGTTCATTTAGAAAATAATATTTTATTTCCTAGATACCTGTAAATCAACCTATCAAAAGGGCTGCGAATCATATTCGCAGCCCTTTTTTTTGATCTATATTTTTTTAAAATAGGCTCTGTTAAACAAAAATGTTGATTTCCGTTCCCGTCACTCGCTTTCCGCGGGGCGGGCGGTGAGCCTCCTCGGCGCTTAAGCGCCTGTGGGGTCTCACCTGTCCCGCTGCTCCCGCAGGAGTCTTCGTGCCTTCCACTCCAATCAACATTGTGCAAAAAATCAACATTGAGTTTAAACACAACCTTAAAGTAAAAACAATTAACCGCCAATATATGACATTTCGATTTTTTTTCGTGATTTTCGCGTTTCTTCTGTACGTTCATCAGAATAACGATCAGAACGATGATTCCAAATATCCTTGATTCGTGCTTCTAAGTCCTCATCGCTTACTCCGGCTCTCATGAAATCTTTAATATCATGACCGTTACCATTAAATAAACAAGTGAAAACTTGTCCATTTGCAGATAATCTGGCACGAGTGCAAGTTGAGCAGAAGGACTCAGAAACAGAAGTAATAAAACCTACATAAACGTCCGTGCCTTTATAGCGATACCGTTTCGCTACTTCGCCATAATATGCCGCGTCTAACGGTTCAAACTCAAAATGTTCATCTAATATCTCAAAAATTTGTTTTTTGGTAACAACGTCATCCATCTTCCAACCATTTGTGCTACCAACATCCATAAATTCAATGAAGCGCAGCTCTAAGCCTTGTTCCTTACAGAATGTAGCCATAGGAATGATTTCAGAATCGTTTAATCCTTTTTTAACAACCATGTTGATCTTTACGCCAAGACCAGCGTTTTTAGCAGCCTCAATTCCCTTAAGAACCGGACCCACACCAACATTTCTACCATTAATCGAACCAAATAGTTCGTCATTTAAACTATCTAAACTGATATTTACCCTTTTAAGACCAGCTTTCTTTAGCAAAACTGCATACTTGGGTAATAAAACACCATTCGTTGTCAAAGCAATATCCTTAAGTCCACCGATATTGGATAGCATTTCAACCAGTACAGGCAAATCTTTTCGAAGGAGAGGTTCCCCTCCTGTTAAGCGAATCTTTTCAACACCTAATTTGATAAAGATGCTAGCAAGACGATTAATCTCCTCGTATGTCAGCAACTCTGATCTAGGTAAAAAGGCAAAATCCGGACCGAACAACTCTGCGGGCATACAATATTGGCAGCGGAAATTACAGCGATCGATAACGGAAATTCGAATATCACGTAGCGGCCTATCAAATTGATCTTTTACTTGTTGTTTGGTCATATTTTTCAACTCCATATACATAGAAGTCCTTAAAAATATTGTAACAGTGCTAACGATTATTGGACTGTTAATTATCTCACAAAAATAACGTTTCGTATATATTATATTTCTTACATTACATTAGGGACAAATGTTTTCATATTACAATTAACGCTGTTAATATTTTGAATATAATTGTCGAATCTGTGAATTTCCAGTAAAAAAAACCTGAATTAACACGAATTACGACTTGGAAATCTTTCATTTACACTATCTCGATGCTAGAATTAGGGGAAAATAATCGATTTTTTCTAGGTGAATCTCTTTATATAAGGGTGATAATGATGACTAATTCTGTTAAAGCTACCCATTCCATTCAAATAAAAGAATTACTACTTTTTGCAGACCGTACCATCCAAACTAAAAAAGGAACTTATCTGTTCCAAGAAGGGATGCAGGCCGAGGAACTATATGTTGTCATTTCAGGGAAAATTCAAATAAGCAAGATTACCACCGATGGACGTGAGCTTTCATTAAGAATCTGTGGCGAAAATGATTTATGTGGAGAATTAACTTTGTTTACTGACACACCTAAATATCTACTCAGTGCTCTGATTCTTGAAGAAGGAAAAGTTGCAGCCATTAAGAAAGCTGTACTCGAAAAAGAAATTTTTCAAAACAGTGCCCTTGCATTTGAATTTATGAAATGGATGAGTGACCATTTTCGTAAAACCCAAACTAAATTTCGTGACCTTGTGTTGAACGGTAAAAAAGGGGCACTATATTCTACCCTCATCAGAATGACCAATAGTTATGGAATAGAAAAACAAGATGGAATCCTTATTGATTTACCATTAACAAATCAAGAGCTTGCTAATTTTTGCGGAACATCCCGGGAAAGTACAAATAGAATCTTAAATGATTTGAAGCGACATGACATTATCTCTGTAAAAAAAGGGAAAATCTTAGTTCAAGACCTTCAGTATTTGAAGAAAGAAATCGGCTGTGAAAACTGTTCGGCTGTTTACTGTAGTATAGAATAAGAAAAGCACAAGGCACCTTGCGCTATACAATAAATCGCAATTTAATCTTATATAGTTGAAAGAGGTTGGGCTAAGCCCAGCCTCTTTTTATTTTTCTAATACTTCTTCCTTTTTACGCATTGCCTTCGGGATATAAACACAGAATGGTTCACTCTCTAAATAGTCGCCAGTCATCGCATAGGCCCGTGAACGTGAGCCACCACAAACGTGTCGGAATTCACACTGACCACATTTTCCTTTATATTGGTCTGGGTCCCTTAAAGCTTTCATGACTGGAGAATCACGATAGATTTCGGCTAATGGCTGCTCACGAACATTCCCAACTTTAATTGGTAATAAACCACTTGGGTAAACATCTCCAATATGAGAGATAAACATAAAGCCGTTCCCATCATTCACTCCTTTTGGTGCTCTACCTAAACCATCAATAGATCCAGTTAAACCTTGCTGTGTTAATGCATCTAAATATTCGATTTCTTGTGGTTTTTCTTTTGCTTCTTTCATTTTCTGCTGGATCACAACACGGCGATAATGTTGCGCTGCCGTTGTTTTTATATCAAAAGGTACTCGTTTACTTAATTGATATAACCATTGGAATACTTTTTCGTGTTGAACAGGAGAAATCATATCGCTCGTTTGTCCTCTTCCAGTTGGAACAAGGAAAAATACACTCCATAGCACGCACTCAAGGCTTTCCACGACTTTCGCCATTTCTTCCAAATGATCAATATTATATCGTGAAATAACCGTATTGATTTGTACTGGAATTTCTAATTCATGCAAATATTTAATTCGTTCAATCGTTAAATCATATGATCCTGCTGTTCCTCGGAAATGGTCATGGATTTCTGCAGTCGGTCCGTCCAAGCTGAATGCCCAACGAGCAAGACCAACTTCCTTGGCCTTTTCAATTGCTTCCTTTGTGACGTTAGGGGTAGCACTTGGAGTCATTGAAACACGAACACCTTTTTTAACTGCATAGTCTGCAATGTCAAAAACATCTTCTCTCTCCAAGGGATCTCCACCCGTAAATACTAGCATTGGATTATTCATTTCTTTTATTTGGTCAATCAAAGCTTTGCCCTCTTCAAAGGATAACTCCCGTGGATCTCGTCTATATTGTGCTTCTGCACGACAATGTAAACATTTTAATTGGCACGCTCTAGTTAATTCCCATATAACAATAAAAGGATCACGATTAAAATCACGATTAAATCCCATAATTTAGCGCCTCCTAATTTCCAATTCAATCAACTCGCAAATGTATTATATGTCACTTTGAAACTAACAAAAGTGAACTACCTCACATAAATTGATGAAATCCAAGAGACGCTTTATTTTATGGCTAAAATGTGACGGATTATTCGTATTTAACTAGTCGCAATCCTATTAAAAAGAAGAACGCGGTAAAACTTAATAGGGCTAAGGAATCCTTTATTAACGTTTCTGTATGCAAACTCCCACTAATAATTTCTTTAAAGCCCGACATCGCCCAGCTCTGTGGAACTCCTAATGAAATTTTCCGCATAAGCTCCGGCACAATATCAAGTGGCCAATATAAGCCTCCAAGCATACACGTGCTAACAATTAACACAGCGCCAATTGCAGCCGCCTGTTGTTTTGTCTTGACTAGCCCTGCAATCATTAAACCAAAACCAACCACACATAAAATTACGAGGGAAGCGAACGGAATCATATAAGATAAATCTCCCCATGTTGAGTCAAACAAAAGGCTCATCGCTACCATCAGCGTGGCAAACTGAACCCAACCCATCAAAAAATATGAGACTAAATATCCCAGGATGATTTGAAGTTTACTTGCTGGGGTAGTCAAAAGCCTCGACCATGTTCCCCCTTTTCGCTCGTCTAATATGGTTGAAGAAGCCCCTGACAGTCCAAACATCATAAACATAATCGCAAAGCCAACAAACATTAAATTTACCGATTGTTTCAATTCATCATTTTTTTGGACGATTTCCTGGTCGATTTTCACACCTTTACTGCCCGCGACAGCTTTAAGTAAAACTGGGACAGCCTTCTCATCCATCCCTTTTACAGCTTGATAAGAGTTGTTCACCATCCGTGCTGTTCCTTCCAAATGCGGAACCAATCCAAGGTAAGCTTCCGATTTTCTTTGAACGATGGTATCCAACACAGGTTTATTCTCAGTTAATCTTTTTCCAATATCGTCTGGAATGATAATTGCCGCAACAGCATCCTGATTGAGGACATTCTGCTTCGCCTGTTTTTCCGAAACCTTCTTCCATTGATAGTTGTCATTCTTTTCTAACAGGTTTACCACTTGAGAATTTACCTCGCCTTTATTTGTAACAATGTTGACAAGGGGTTTAGTTGTTTCTGAATTTGTCGCCATTCCTCCAAAAATAATGCCAAATACGATTGGTAAAACGAACATAAGCACAATGGAAGATGGGGTCTTAAAGAACTCTTTTAAATGGATCGAAGCAATCGCAAAAATACTACGCATAACTACCTCTCCTTTCGGTTGAAAGGCGTATCAAACCAATAGCAAAAAAGATGAAACCAAGACCAAATGATAAAGCTATAGAAGGAAGAACTTCCAAGAACGAGGACCCCGACATCAGATCCAAATAAGTTTGTAATGCCAGACCATTTGGTAGAATCTTCGTCACCGTTGCCACCCAATCTGGGAAAACATATATTGGGACCATACTTCCCCCTAGTGCTGCCATTATTTGAGTACCTAGACTTCCGGCAACATTGAAGGCCTTTTCTTTCTTGATGAAGGAACCAACTAATACTCCTAGTCCGCAAGCACTTATCACGAAGCTAAAGGTCATTAACATAATCCCAGCAATAGAGTCTCCCCAATCTACTCCGTAAATGAGCTTAGTTCCAATGATAATGATCGTGGCCTGGACTAAACAAACGATAATTAACCCGACCATTTTACCGGCTAGATAATTGCTATAGCTAAGCTTAGAAACAAGTAACCGTTTATATACTTCTTGTTCTTTCTCCAGAATCATCGCCGAAACCCCTTGAACCACGGTCATTAATAAAAACATGACCCCCATGGCTGCTGCATAATATTGAAACGAACCAACTGGTTTTACATCGGCACTGATGGATTGTTCATGAATAAAAGACTTATTTATTTGTTCTTCGGCATTAGGCTGGTTTTTATTTTGGTTTCCGTTAGGTGTAGTACCAGCTTGGGATTGAACTGATTGTGCTAATTTACCTGCCTCGGTTTGAAATGCTACTGTCTGGGTGAACTGATTGATCACACTTTCCACGATTGTTGCTTTTATCCCTGGATTTGGGATGGTAATGAGGTTGACTTTCGATTGTTGTCCCGACATCAATGTGTCCGTGAAATTAGAATCGATCACCATTCCAACAGAAATTTTGTGGTTTTTTATTTGTTCTATCATTTTGTCTTTTTCTAAATATTTAATGCGAACCTGCTTTGATAAACCTTTGGCAAAAACGTCATCAGCTAATACTTTTCCAAGTTGACCTTCGTCTAAATTTACAACACCAAGGGTAAACTTTTCGATGGTAACATCTTCATCACTCATTAAATTCCCAAAGGCTGCCCCTAAAATCGAAATCAACAGAAGTGGCATCATGATGAGGGTCAAAAAAGCCTTTTTATCACGTCCAACTAGCAACAAATCCTTAACAGCAAGCCACCAGAAACCCATGATCATCCCTCCTAATCTCTAAGGCTTCGGCCGGTTAAATGCAAAAAAACACTTTCAAGGTTTGGCTCTACAATATCAACTGAATTAATCTTTGCACCAATTTTTGTCACTGCCTGAATAAAATCGCTTAATATGATTTGAGGTTCTTTATGAAAGACCATTAATTGATTACCCTGAATGCTTATATCTTTTTCAGAAAAAATGTTAGTTAATGGTTGAAGTAATTGATCCGATTTCGCTGTTTCTTTATTTAAGGTTAAAATAATTCGCGAACGGTCCCCAATTGTTTCTCTTAGCTCTGGAATTGTCCCACATGCAATCAGTTCGCCATGGTCAATAATACCAATGCGTTTACAAAGGTATTCAACTTCCTCCATATAATGACTCGTATAAATAATCGTCATTCCTTTATTGTTTAAACTCTTAATTGTTTCTAAAATATGATTCCTCGACTGTGGATCAATTCCAACCGTTGGTTCATCCATAATCAGTAACTCGGGATGATGTAAAATGGCTGCGCCAATATTAACCCGTCGCTTCATTCCGCCTGAAAAAGTTTCCACTTTATCCTTCGCGCGGTCAGAGAGCCCAATAATCTCAAGGACTTCCTCTACCCTCTTATCCAATTCTTTTCCCGATAATCCGTACATTCGTCCCCAAAACTTCAAATTTTCCTTTGCCGACATGGTCTGGTAGAGGGCAATATCCTGCGGAACAATCCCAATCCATTTCTGAGCTTGCTTGGCATTTTTAATCACATCAATATCTTTTAGCTTGATCATTCCTGAGGTGGGAGAAAACAAACCTGTGATCATATTGATAATCGTTGATTTTCCGGCGCCATTTGGACCAAGCAAACTAAAAGATTCTCCTTTTTCGACGGTAAAAGAAACCCCTTTTACCGCTTCAAAGTCTCCAAAGTTCTTTCGTAAATCACTTACGGTCAGCATGTTCACTCATTTTCACTCCTTACTCCATTCATCATTCCTTACCCTATTACCATACCGAATCGGTACAAGTAAATATATAGTTTATTGAAAAAAGTATGAACATTTTGCAAATTACCCCTAATTTTAAAAGCAAAAAAGGGACTCTAAAATTAGAGATCCCTTCCATTACTACTATTACTGTTGTTTTCTTTTATGAAATCGTTATAACTTCATATTTAGCTGCCAGCTCAATAAAATGTCCCATACCGCTTATCTTACCGGCCACTAACTTTTCTTCAAGTTGATAGTGATCGACACACGTTTTACATGCAAGAATATCTACCCCTCTTGCTTCAAGTTCTTGTAAATGTACCGACACCAAGGATTCGTCCGTAAGTGTAAAAACACCACTATTCATAAAGAACACTGCTACAGGAACATCATCCCGTTGTTTCAGTAGTGTAAAAAATGTCTCAAGTATTCCCTCACCCAGTTCTTCGTCACCTTTGCCAAGTTGATCAGAACTAACTAATATAATTTTGTTGTTCATGCTAATCTCGTACACCTAAAGCTATTTTTGCATACCGTGACATCCGATCCTTTGACCAAGGAGGATTAAACACAATATTAACCTCAGTTTCCTTAACTTCTGGGATATCAGCTAGTGAGCTCTTTACTTGATCAACAATCGTCCCAGCAAGTGGACACCCCATTGCCGTAAGCGTCATCGTTACCGTCGCTTTTCCGCTTTCATCCAGTTCTATATCATAAACAAGTCCTAAATTAACGATGTCTATACCTAACTCAGGATCAATTACTAATTCTAAAGCACCCATCAAATTTTCTTTTAACGCTTCATCCATTATGTTCACTCCTCGCATATAATAACAAACTGCAAAAATGGCAAGTCAAAAAATTTATTATACGCGGATTGTATTTTTTTACAAACCAGTCGTAAAACTGATAACATAAACAAAAACATATCCACGTTTATAAAACATAAAATTAGTTTACCATGTTAACAATTTTTTCCCAAGCTTAACACTCAGATCACAACAATGTAAAAGAACTAGGTTACACTTTATAATACGGAAAATACATCCTGGATAAAAAGAAGGAGAATGTATGACAAACAAACATCTAATTGCATTAGATCTCGATGGAACTTTATTAACCGATGATAAGAGAATTTCTCTTAATACAAAAGAAGTCATTCGCAAGGCTCGTGAACAGGGGCATATTGTGATGATTGCAACAGGAAGACCATATCGATCAAGCGAAATGTTTTACAGGGAGTTAGAACTCGATAGCCCTATCGTTAACTTTAATGGGGCATTTATTCATCATCCTAATGATTATCGCTGGGGGATTTACCACTCACCAATGGATATTAAGGTGGTAAAGGAGATCGTTGATGCGCTTGATTCCTTTTCATTTCATAATATTATTGCTGAAGTCATTGATGAAGTCTATATTCACTATCATGATGAAAAAATACTGGAGATTTTCCAACTGGGAAATCCAAACATTACCACGGGAGACTTGCGGACATTTTTAACTGACTCCCCAACTAGTTTGTTAATTCATACTGAAGAAGACCAACTTAAGCAGATTCGTCACCACCTGTCTACCGTTCACGCAGAGGTGATTGACCACAGAAGCTGGGCCGCTCCATGGCATGTTATTGAAATTATTAAATCTGGCTTGAATAAAGCGGCAGGGCTTAAAGTGGCCTGCGATTATTATAATATTCCACAAGATCGAGTTATTGCTTTTGGTGATGAGGATAACGATTTAGAAATGTTGGAATTTGCAGGACGTGGAATTGCTATGGGAAATGGTATTGATGCTGTAAAAAATATTGCCAATGAAGAAACCCTATCGAATGAAGAAGACGGGGTAGCAATTTATTTAAACGAATTATTGAATTTAAAGGCTTTATAGACGATTACCTTCCCTATTTTTTCCTTTTTAATCTTACCTCTTGAGGAGATACTATGAAAGAAGCATAATGAATGCTTCAAATCAAGCTCGGTTGGAGGGATTCTAATGGGTAAACGGAATAAATCACGACGATTTGTGCAACAAGGGGCAACAACAGTCTCCCAGCATGCAAACCGTATCCCTTATCACACCACCTACGCTGAAGCTGAAGCTCAAAAAATGGCAAATGTACATGATTCTTCACTTGGAGGAATATAAACATGGGTAACCGACTATTTCAAGAAGCGAGGAAATTTGTAAGTTTAGCCAAGTCAGCGGATCCAAATGATCAGCAAACTGCAATACCTAGAGCAAAAAATGCTTTAGAATCTGCCTATGCTAATTCCACGGTTGCTGAACAAGCGCAGCTTCACGTATTACAAAACGAGCTTGAAAACCTAACATAATCATGGGGAAGGAGAGGCTAACAAATGGCAACTGCCACTTCGTTAGCCTCTTTTTTCGTTAATAGAATTGCTGTAATATAACGGGAAAAACATGAATCAGTTCTCCACTCTTTTTTTCTTTTTCAAATAAATACATCGCGACCGTACCATTGTCAGGAAGTACGTTTGCTGGAATGGTCACTTTTATTTCGAATCTTGACCACTTTGGAAATGCCTTTCTGGAAACAACACGAGTTTCTGAAATAAACTCACGATGACCATCTTCGACTACGTAATAAAAGTATCCTTTTGTTGTTCGTGCTTCCCCTTTAACAACATAAGTCCCGTCACGTCCGCTCACTTTTACATGACGAAAAATAGGGTTATTTTTAGAAAAATAAAGATCGTCTAGTGTTTTAACAACCCCTTGTCCGCCACCATTTTCATTTTGCCCGTCAACATTAAGTACTGGAACCAGCATGAAAAGAATAAGCATATATAAAATCCGTCTAATCATTCGATCACCTCTCAATTAATCTTTTCGGAAAAATCCATAAATCCCAGTGGTTTGCATAATATTCGTAAATGCACCCGGGTCTACCTCTTTAATTATCTTTTCCAAATCAAACAGTTCATATCTTGTAATGACGATCATTAACATTTCCTTAGGTTCGTTCGTATACCCCCCTCTTGCTGAGACAGTGGTCATACCACGAACGAGCTTGGAATGAATGGCTTTTTTTAGCTGGTCAGCATTCTTGGTAATGATTAAAGCTGTAAGCTTCTCATGTCTTGTATGAATCGTATCGATTACCCTTGTTGATACATACAAAGATACAAGGGTGTATAAAGCTTTTTCCCATCCGAAAAGATAACCTGCCGTTCCTATAATGATGGCATTTAAGGTGAAATAATATGTACCCACAGGTTTATCCTTCATTCTCGATAGGATCATGGCGATGATGTCCATCCCCCCCGTTGATGCACCCATTCTCAGGGTAATACCAACACCAACAGCAGAGATCACTCCGCCAAAAGCAGCATTTAATAAAATATCAGAAGAAACCTTCTTAACAGGGATAAAATCTAGAAACAAAGACATCAGCACCACACTGATGAAGCTATAGATTGTGAAGGAGCGCCCAACCTTTTTCCACCCAAGGATTGTTACAGGAATATTCAAGAGCAGCAATAAAAATCCCATCGATAAAGGATACGGAGTGAAATGTCTTGAAATCTTTGAGATTAGTTGGGCAGCCCCGCTAAAACCGCCAGAATAAACATTAGCGGGGATTAAAAAATAGTTCATAGCAACGGCATTTAATAAGGCACCCATACACACGGCAATGATTTTTTTCAATTGACTTAAAGCCATTACATTACCCCTATCTGTTTATCGTGAGATTGTTGTTTTTTTCCTACAAAACCGATACACTAAATATAAATATCTAAGATGAAAAGCAGGTGAAAAGATGTCGTTAACCATCATAACTGACAGCGTCTCTGATTTACCGATCACCTTTTATGAAGATAATGATGTTGTCCTTCTTCCATTAAAAGTTGAACTAGAAGACAAAGAATACGATGATCAAATAGAGATTGACCCTAACACAGTTTATCAAGCCATTCGTGCCGGCAAGATTCCAAAAACCTCTCAGGTTCCGCCACAACGTTTCAAGGATTTGTTTACGGAAATGGCGATAAACAAGCAAGATGGGATCTATATTGCCTTCTCCTCCCAACTATCTGGTACCTATCAAACAGCTGTTATGATTCTTAATCAAGTCAAAGAGGAGTATCCTGATTTTAATTTAACGATTATTGATTCAAAATGCGCCTCCCTCGGGTTAGGCTTAGTTGCCGTTGAGGCAGTCCGTTTAGCTAACGAAAATGTCTCAAAAGACGAACTGGTAAAAAGGCTTCAGTTCCACGCCTTTCATATGGAGCACTTGTTTACGGTTGAGGATCTAGACTATTTAGCTAGAGGCGGCCGAGTCTCAAAAGCAGCTGCTTTTGTTGGTGGACTCCTAAATATAAAGCCATTATTAAATGTTGAAGATGGAAAACTTGTCCCGTTAGAAAAACTTCGCGGCAAGAAAAAATTATTACACCGTGTCATCGAACTAATGAAAGTGCGCGGAAAAGGCTTTGAGCAACAAATCGTTGGGATTAGCCATGCAGATAATGCTGAAGGCGCCCAGGAAATCCAAGCCATGATCCAAGAAGAATTACATCCAAAACAAATCATGGTATCTTCGATTGGTTCTGTGATTGGAGCACATACTGGTCCAGGAACCATTGCAATCTTCTTTCTAAATAACATTCCATCTTAATGACATTTACATACTCTTTTCATATCTGACGAAAACTAAGGTGATTGAATTTATTTGAAAGGAGTATGAATATGTCTCATACATCTGATAACGACAAAAAGGCGAAGGATAATCAAGCCTTACGCCACGAAAAGAATATGATGCGTGAAAAAAACCGCAAAGCCGGAAAAAATCAATATTCCAAAACAACAGACCACCTATAAAAGATCCTTTTTCAAAAAAAAGAAGAGGCGACTCAGTTCGAGTCTTCCTCTTCTTTTTTAATATAGGTCCAGTTATCTTCTTGGTACACTCTGCCAGCCTTCATCAATTTCCCCAATGCCCGTTTAAACGCTGCTTTGCTTAAATTGAAACGCTCAGTAATTTCTTCTGGCAAGCTTTTATCACTATATGGCATAGCCCCGTTCCGTGACTCAAGGTATTGGAAGATGGCTTCAGAGTCCTTATCCAACAGATCTTGTTTTCTAGGTAACAAGGAAACATTGATGGTCCCATCCATTTTGACGTCGATGACTCTTCCCTCAACTTTTTCACCAAGACGTGGTTCCCTTTCCCGCTGTGATTCATGGATAAACCCTTTATAACCTTCTGCCGTAAACAACCAGCTGGCTACCTTCGCTGTTCGGTAAATATAGCCATGAACATTTTTATTAAAGGCGGTTTCCGTCGCCTCAACCGCTTTTTCTTCCATGATTGGGTCGGTTGCAAGTTTTGCATAAAGTCGCTGATTTCGATTAACCCTGATTGTCACATATAGTAAATCACCAACCATCGGCCATACATCCTTGTGAGCAGGTAAATCCTCTTCCCCCAGTAAAAGGTCCTTTTGGATTCCAATATCCAAAAACATCCCAATTCCAGGCTGAACATCCACTACTTTAACCCATTCATAATTCCCCACTGTTACTAAAGGAATTTTATCAGTTGCCGTAAGTCGTCCCCTTGAATCTGAATAAAGGAATACTTTTACAGTCTCATCAATAAAATATTGACGACTCGTTTCTTTTCTATGCAATAAAACATCTTCAGTGCCATCAGTTAAAAAATAACCAAATTCTGATTCGCGTGCAACTGTTAGTTCCAATACATGACCTACATTTTCTGCTAAAGGCATGTCTTTTCCTCCAATATGTTCACTTTAATATAATTCCTTAAGTTGTTTGAACTGCTATATTTTACTATAATGTAGACGTAAAGAAAAATGTTTTCGGAGGTTTTTATGGCAAAAGAGAGCTCTTTTGATATTGTGTCCCAAGTTGAATTTTCTGAAGTAACAAATGCAATAAGTTTAACGATGAAGGAAATCACAACCCGTTATGATTTTAAAGGCAGTAAAAGTACTGTATCTCTCGACAAAGAAGAGCTAGTTCTTGTTTCCGATGATGAATATAAACTTGACCAGCTCAAAGATGTTTTACTTGGAAAATTGATCAAGCGAGGCATTCCGATTAAAAACCTTGATTACGGAAAATTAGAAGGTGCTTCGGGCGGAACGGTTCGTCAACGGGCCAAACTCGTCCAAGGAATCGATAGAGAAAATGCCAAAAAGATTAATACCATTATTAAAAACAGTGGTGTCAAAGTTAAAAGTCAAGTCCAAGATGACCAAATTCGCGTCACTGGGAAAAACCGTGATGACCTGCAACAAATCATTGCCGCCGTTCGCGCTGCGGATCTTACAGTAGAAGTACAATTTGTTAATTATCGCTAATTAGCAACAAGACCGGGCACAATATGCCCGGTCCTTTTTGTTATTTAGTTTGACGTTTTTTTCTGGACCTTTTTATTAAAATAAACAAAAATCCAATAAATAAGAGATAAACAATTCCCATGGCGATAAGATAGGGAATATTGAGACCACTTTTTTCAGCTAGCTCATAAACCTCTGCCACATCTCGGTCAATGATAATTTGATATTTTCCATTTTTACTTTTTACTAAATCACCGTTCAAATAGCCACGCAATTCTTTGTCCTTCGGAAGTTGGTCGGTATCAAGAATGACTTTTTGTGACTTGGAAGTATTATTGATGGCTACGACAGTCACTTCACCTTTATATTCACGTTTATAAACCGTCATCCCATTTTTAGTATAAAGAGGCTCGATCCTCCCTTTTGTTAGCGAAGGAAATTTATTCCTTACCTCACCAAGCTTCGTAATATACTCAACTAGATCCTGATCAGTTCTAAAATCCATTTGGCCACGATTATCGTCGTTTTTACCCCCTTCAAGGGCAATTTCACTACCATAATAGACAATAGGAATCCCTGGTGTGGTAAAAAGGTATGTTAGTGCAAGCTTCCACCTTGAACCAGGATGGATGTTATTTAGGACTGCATCGTGGGTAAATCGCGTACTTCTTTGATTGTCCATGAAAGTACCCATCAAATTCGGTGAATCATAAAGCTGTTTATTTTTTTCTAATATGTTAAAAAGCTCTTCTGTTGATTGGTCTGGCTTGGCGAAAGAATTCCTTAACACTCCATTTGAGGCGTAGTCAAGAAAACCGTCGATGCCTGTTTTGCTGTACGCACCAACTTCACCTGCGTTTGGAGCTTCAATATCACCAAGGAGAAATAGATCAGGTTTTACTTTTTTTGTTTCTTTAGAAAAATTTGTCCAGAAACTAGTGGGGACATTTGCAGCATGGTCTAGTTTATACCCATCTATGCTTGTCTCTTTCACCCACCATTTGGCCACATCAATTAAATAAGCTTGTACAGCAGGGTTTTCCTGATTTAAATCTGGTAATCCATCAATCCAGTCAGTTTCAATATTTTTACCTTCTTGTTTTTCATGAAACCAATCTTGCTTAGTAGGGTCTTGTAACCACGGGTTGTGAGGACCAACTGAATTGGCTGGAAACTCGACAATCACCTTCATATCCCGCTTATGCGCTTCCTTAACGAGCTTCTTAAAAGAAGCTAATGTGCCAAATTGCTCTTCTGGCTTATAAAAATCCTTAACCCAATACCCATGATATCCGTTTTCCTCATTATCAAAAATCGGCGAAAGACATATGGCCGTAAACCCCATGTCTTTTATGTAATCAAGTTGCAGGGTAACCCCTTTAAAATCACCGCCGTGGTACGCTAATGGATCTTTGGCATTCACCGCTTCATCATTGCTTGAATCCCCATTATTGAAGCGATCAATCATCAAATAATAAATTGTTTCTGCTTGCCAGTTATCTTCTTTTTTTTCAACCGCTCCCACTTGAAGGCCGTAAAAAAGAAGAAACGGGATTAAAATGAAAGGAAATACTCTCTTTTTCAACTAACTCCGCTCCCCCTTGAAATAAATTAGATTTATGATTTATTCATCATTCATCTGAATCTTCTCAATTTTTACATACGCCTTTAGATTATCTGTTTGTTTGCGGACAGTCAAACAAGATGCAACAATGGATGAAAATGTCGACGGTTGCTGTTTATTTTTTCAAAAAAAGAGGGAAAGTGAAGGAATTTCCTTGTACTGTGCCGAAGGTCTTTTATGTCCAAAGAAAGGAGAATGATGTTATTTGATACATAAAAAACGGAAAAAACCTCGAAAACTCGAATTTAATGAAGCTTGCTTGTGCCGAACCCCCGTTGGTCATCCCCAAATTCCAGTCATTTTAAAAGACATTGCCCGGAAAGAAGCCGGATACTATGGTGAGCAAAGGTTAGATACCATTTTAGAATATCTCCCTGATAAAGATTACCACATATTTCAAGGCATTCGGTTAGCCAACGAAAAAGGATTCCAGTTTCAAATCGATGATTTAATCCTAACTCCAACCTATATACTAATAATTGAAGCGAAAAACATGGCCGGAAAATTGGATTTTGACCAAACTTGTGATCAGTTGGTTCAAAATGATGAAATTGGTTATGAGGATCCCATTTTGCAGGCCCAGTTTCAACTTCGTGAATTTAAAAACTGGCTTAGAAAGCATCAATTTCCGGATTTGCCCATGGAATATCTAGTCATGATGAGCAATAAAAACTGTGTGTTAAAGATAGAACCCGGGAGTGAAGCCCAATATCGAGTTTGCCGTGGCCGGAGTGTTATCCATCGGATTGAGGCGTTCACAAGGAGATATCAAACGGTTAAGTACCCTCCAGAAATGATTAGAAAGCTGTGCAAGCTATTGCTGAAAAAAGATATTGAACCATATTATGACATTGAAAAAATTTATAAAATATCGAGGTCCTCGCTGCCTACAGGTGTTCAATGCCCCTCATGTAAGTGTTTTGCGATGGAGTATAAGCGCGGTTTGTGGCACTGCTCGACATGTGGTGTGACATCTCGAAATGCTCACATTAAGGCGTTAAGGGATTATTACCTTCTTATCGGTCCAATGATCACAAATCAACAATTGCGGGAGTTTTTGCACCTGAATTCACCAGATATAGCACAAAAAAAGTTTAAAAAATTGAATTTGCCTTCTTCGGGTAAAAATAGACATCTTGTTTATCAGCTTTCTTTGGAAAAATTACACTAATTTTTATTCTATCCGCCAAGTTTTGGGGCCAATCCGCCAAGTTCGTGGTCCTATCCGCCAAAATCAGCCGCCAATCCGCGAAATTCGGGCTCCAATCCGCGAAAAAGGCTTGCCAATCCGCCAAAGCATTTTTTCAAGTCCAAAACCCGCTAGCAAGCCACAGCCAAACAAAAAAAGCAGGGCCAGACATAGACCCCAGTTAACTTTCCACAATATTAATCCCATAATCTTTAAACCACACATGAATTTGAAATAAATGCGCCAACAACTGCGGCCCTGTCATCAATTGTCCGAACCACGGAACCGTAAAGGCAGAACCTTTCGTCTCAATAATCTCCTTCAGGACTTTCGGATCAAAAAACTCATGCAACGCAGAACTTTTATCACTTAATGCATCTGCCAGTAATAGATTGACCTGTTTTGTATATTCTGGATGATGTGTTTTCGGGTACGGACTCTTCTTTCGATACAAAACTTCATCTGGCAATAATCCCTCTAGTGCTTTGCGTAAAATTCCCTTTTCGCGATGACCAAACGTCTTCATCTCCCAAGGAATATTCCAAACATACTCGACTAAACGATGATCAGCAAACGGCACACGAACCTCTAAGCTGGCTCCCATACTCATGCGGTCCTTACGGTCAAGCAACGTCGTCATAAACCAAATCATATTCAAATAAAACAGCTCACGCCGCTTGGCATCCTGTTCATTTTCATTGTCTAATCTTGGCGTTTCAGCAATTGTCTCAGAATACCTATCCATGATATATTCAGGCAACATCAGCCTCGACTGCCATTTTCCTCTCAAAATTCCTTGTCTCTGGTTAGCTGAGCGCATCCACGGAAAACCTTGACGATTTAAATCATCATCTCGATAAAACCATGGGTAGCCGCCAAATATTTCATCTGCACATTCGCCTGAAAGACTGACAACGAAATCCTTCTTAATTTCCCGACAAAACCATAACAATGAAGAATCAATATCAGCCATCCCCGGCAAATCTCGAACATGAACAGCTTCAGTCAGGTGATTTGCCAAATCAATTTGTGAAATGATGTTGCTATGATGTTTCGTGCCGTAAGACTTCACCATTTTTTGAATAAATGCAGAGTCCGAATTTGGCTGAAATTCATTTTCTTTAAAAAATAAATCATTTCCCTCATAATCAATCGAATACGTGGAAAGCTGCCCTTTGCCATCCTGTTCAAATTGCTTTGCAGCAATGGCTGTTATGGCGCTGGAATCCACCCCACCTGATAAAAATGTACACAGGGGAACATCTGAAACTAACTGACGTGTCACCGCATCTGTCACGAGAAAGCGGACCTTTTCAATCGTCTCTCCTAAGCTATCACCATGTTCTTCACTTTTGACATTCCAGTAGCGCCACACCTTCAAGCCATTTACTGTTAACAAAAGGGCGTGACCTGGTCGCAGTTCTTTCACACCTTTAAAAACTCCAACCCCTGGTGAACGAGATGGACCCAACCCAAAAACCTCCGAGAGTCCCTCACGATCTACTTCAGTTTTCAAATCCGGATGAGCCAGCACAGCTTTTAACTCGGAACCAAACACAATCCCACTACCGATTTCAGCAAAAAACAGTGGTTTTACTCCTAAGCGGTCTCTGCCTATAAATAATTGCTGCCTGTTTTCGTCCCACACCGCAAAGGCAAAAATTCCATTTAAGTATTGAACACATTCTTCTTGCCACTCTATATATGCTGAAAGTAAAACTTCAGTGTCCGAATGCCCCTTAAAAGAATATCCTTTTATAAGTAGCTCTCTACGTATTTCCTCAGTGTTGTATAGCTCTCCATTGTAACAAATGGTGTAACGGTTTCCGGATTTCTCCTTGGTCATAGGTTGCTTTCCGCCCTCAGGGTCGACAACAACTAATCGCTTGTGACCAAACCCGGCATGAATATCTGTCCAAACATTCGTATCATCCGGTCCTCTTTTTGCCAGTGTTTCAGCCATTTTCGAAATAGTTGTTGTCTGTTTTCGAATGTCTTGATGATAGTCAATCCAACCTGTTATCCCGCACATTATTTTTTCATCCTCTCTTCCCATTTAAGGCTTTGTTATTGGAATGGTTTTATCTTATGCAAACCTAAAGAAATGGTTATTTTTCAAAAATAGCCTTTGTTGTTATAAAAAGTGGGTAAAGTGTCTAGACAGTAAAGTGAGGTGCTATTCACGGAGGTTAATCATGAATCGACAACAACGAATAATTTTATTAGAAGGGCAACCTAGAGCCTTTACAATGGGAAGTATTGAATATATTAACGATCAATGGGTTTTCTTTGATGATGAGACAGAAGAAGCCTCATTACTAGATGACAATCTTCACCAAGAAATTGAAATATTCCAAAACAAAGTCTGGAGAAAAGGAATTTTATTTGAGGAAGGGAAAGTAGGATTTGCCGATGATGTCCTCACACTCAAAAATCATGATAAAATTAGGGTGAGAAGGCATCTTGTTTATTCACTGGAAAGATTGTTAGAGGAGCTACATGATGAAGCTTTGATCCATTTTGTGACAACACTTAACTCATTAAAGTTTTCTATTTATGATTGCATCTATTGCTATAACCATTTGACATTTCTAAATAAGGAGCAGCCTAATAGTGGTGTTAATTTCATCGTTTTTGATAATCAAGAACACATCTGCACCGTCCAGCACCATTTTAGCTACTTTGAAAAGATTAGTGACAGGTTTGAATTCACCTTAAACAGTGGCAAACGGTTAATTATCGAAAAAATTTCCTAACAAAATACATGTTACGTGTCTCGGGTTTCACCAATAGAAAAACAGGCTGTCCACAAAGGGAACAGCCTGTTTTTCTATTATTATAGGAAGTTAAAACCTAACGGCAATGAAAATCCTAAATATAATACTAGCAAAAAGGCAACCACAAATTGAATCCAGAATGGTGACGTTTTTACCTGCTTCGCTGATTTAATTAGGATTAATTCTAAACTAGCAATAATCCAAAGGCCACCTGCTGCTTTTAAAATATATAGTCCACTAATGTTAGTGATACTAAATAAAAGCATGAACCCAGTTAATAAAATTAAAACATAGAACAATCTTAATACCATATGAACGATTTTGGCGCCTTTTTGTTTTCCATTTTTTTGTAGGCTTAACGCGACAAAAAATAATATGATTGATAAAAACCAGGCAGTAATATGTGCGTGTATCATAATTTTCCTCCTTATATCCTAAATAATGACACCATCATATCATATTTTTGACAAAATAACTAAATTAAGGTGTTTATATTGTTTACTTCTTTCCTATTTTCTTAGTTTTATAACCTTCATATAGGTGAAACAGCGCCAGATCCATTCCACGGGTCCGACAGAGAATCTCTTTAGCCACAAATTGCTTGTTATTATCTGCCCGATAAAAATAATAATCACGAGAATGGTACCACTAAATAATGAAATCTTCCCATAAAAACCAAACCCATAGCTATAAAAAATACATGTTGAAATGATCGACTGAAATAAATAGTTGCTGATCGACATTCTCCCTACTGCGGCAATAGGACTGAGCCATTTTGTCATTTTCTCATGTTGGGTTATTTTGATGATGGCAGCTCCATAGAAAATGGCTAAACAAAGACCTCCAATACTTTCTTGTGTATATTGTGCCCATGGATTCCCTTCAAACAAGTAGGGAACAAACTTAAACATCAGTCCAAGACTAAGCATCAAATACATCATTTGCGATATTCTTTTAAACGATCTTTCCAGCAACTTCTGTTTAGCGAACCCGGCTCCGATTAAAAACAATGGGAAGATTGATACAAGCAAAAATGGGATATTCCCAGTGTTATTTGTCACCATCCAGTCAGTTATTCGCATCTTTGTTATTTCGCTAATAGTTCCTTGTTGGTAAATATGAAGAGAATGTTGGACTGCCCTCGGGTCAAATTGATTGGTCATGTCCTTGTTCATGAACCAAGTACTGACAAATAGCCATATTTGTAGAAATAATACCGGAACCCCATACAAATAAAGTCCACTAGAGAGCAAGGATCGTTCAGGTAAGGTTACAAAAAAAATAAAAATAAAACCTAAAATCGAATATTGAATGAGAATATCCCCATGCCAAATGAAAAATGCATGGATGATCCCCACAACTAATAAAAAGAATAATCTCCGTAATGCCAAGACGGTAAAATTCATACCTTGTCCTACTACTTTTTCTCGAAACAGTACAAAGCTATATCCGAATAGCAGCGCAAATAATGGATAAAAGCTCCCCTCTGCAAACACATCTATGAACCTATAAGTATACTTTTCTAGCCCCTGGTGCCACCTAGTATGAGGATCGACGTAAAGAAGCGGTGAGTGGAATGACATCATATTGACTAAAAATATACCAAAAATTGAAATTCCTCTGATGATATCTATAGCAACAATTCGATCCCTTTGTTCCGTTTTGCAACCTGAATTTTGAGACATCGCCGCCCTCCTTATCTAGAGTGATATATGCCTATATCATTATATCAAAAAACAGGATGGCCCCGCAGTTACCGCGGGCCATCCTGTTTTTTTCATTAGTTTACAAATCGAGTTGGGCTTTCATTCCCATTACTTTTCCAGTAGTCATCACGTAAATGAACCTTTTGAATTTTTCCAGAAGCAGTTTTAGGCAATTCTGTCACAAACGTAACTCCTGTAACCGCTTTAAAATGTGCGAGCTTTTCTCTAGAGAAGGCAATGATCTCCTGCTCTGTCAAACTAGTATTCTCCCTTAATACAACAAATGCATGAGGAGTTTCGCCCCATTTCTCATGTGGAACCGCAATAACAGCTGCTTCAACAATAGATGGATGCTCGTAAAGGACGCCTTCTACTTCAATAGAAGAAATGTTTTCTCCACCGCTGATGATAACATCTTTTTTCCGGTCAACGATGTCAATATTGCCATACTCATCAACATTCCCCATATCACCAGTATAAAGGTAACCATTACGAATCGTTTT
Source organism: Bacillus sp. 1NLA3E (assembly GCF_000242895.2). Taxonomy (NCBI): domain Bacteria; kingdom Bacillati; phylum Bacillota; class Bacilli; order Caryophanales; family Bacillaceae; genus Bacillus; species Bacillus sp. 1NLA3E. The sequence goes on along the minus strand of NC_021171.1, from coordinate 1,014,832 downwards.
CATTGTTTCCTCTTCATTTTTCCAATATCCTAACATAACCCCATTACTTCTAATTACAACCTCGCCAATTTCTTTTCCATCGTGAGCAACCTCTTCACCATCTTCGTTGACGATTTTTACCTCGCAACCAATCATGGAATGACCAGCTTTTGCTTTCATCCGGTACTGATCTTTAACAGGAAGATCCTTTAGGTGTGAACGAATGGTTGATACGGTGCTTAATGGTGAGGATTCTGTCATTCCATATACTTGAATGAATTCCCAGCCAAGTTCTTTTTCTACTCTTGTGATAAATGCAGGTGGTGGAGCAGATCCGGCAATCACAACACGGACAGCTTGGTCAATTTGTGGAACATTTTTTTCATAGAATTGAAGAAGAGAATTTAAAACAGTTGGTGCCATATGCATTATTGAAACTTTATGCTTTTGCAATGCAGCAAAAATAGTTTCAGCCGTAGTCTTTCTTGAGCATACTTGAGTAGCACCATTAGCAGTGTAATAAAACGGTGAGCCCCATCCATTCACATGGAACATTGGTAATACATGTAATAATACATCTTGATCGGATACCCGTAAATGATGCATTGATGTTAAGGCGTGAATATAATTATTACGATGTGTTAACATAACACCTTTTGGATTCCCCGTTGTTCCGCTTGTATACAATAAGCTACAAACATCATCCTCATCCAGTACTTCCCTCTTAAATGGCAGTTCAGATTGGTTAGACAACCATGCGTCGTAATCAAGTTCTGGAGTGTCCTTTTCTTTATAATGAACAACGATTGCTTCGACAGTAGTCAATTTATCTTTAATCGGCTTAATTAAAGAATAAAGATCCTCATCGACAAACAATATTTTTGACTCACTATGGTTTAAAATAAACAAATAATCATCTGGCTTTAAGCGAATATTCAATGGGACCATAATCGCACCTAATTGGAAAACCCCATAAAAACCTTCTAACATCTCTGCTGAATTTGGTGCTAAATACGCAACCCTGTCCCCTTTTTGAACACCGAATTCCCTTAATCCATGTGATAATTGATTTACTCTACTGTTTAACTCTTCATATGTAAATACTCTTTCGTCACTTATAATAGCTGGTTTTGGTCCGTATAAAGATACGGCACGGTCAAGAAATTGTGTTAATACTAATGGTACATTCATCCATTCCACCTCAATTGATTAAATTTTCAAAATATAATTTATTTTAACACAATTCTGTCTTTATTGACAACGTGTTTTAACATATTTTTTCTGTTATCCAACATTTTTCTGTAACGATAAGAAAAAATAGGCATTTTAATCACAATCCCTCACTTTGAAACATACGATATAAAAGAAAGGGTGTTATGTATGCCAGCAATAGTTGGAGTGGTTCAAGTAGCTTCAATCGGAAGTAGTGCCGTGTTGCATATTGGAGATGTCTATAAAATTATGCCGATTACATCCGCAAAGACGTTCTCTGGTGCCGGTTCCTTTAATACTGGTGAAGCATTACATGTTAATAACCATTACAGTTCTACAAATACGTTTGATCAGGATTTACTTGATCAAGGTAATTTCTTTAACATGTAGGTGATGATATGAACTTTTACATCCAACAGAACATCAATATTAATTTTTTGAAAATAGATGGAATAACCAACTCATCCGTCTTGCAAATTGGCAGCGCCGGTATCATAAAAGCTTCGTCACACCTTTACAATACTGGCGGTTTTACTGGGCCTGCCCCTACAGGTCAAAAAATCTCAGAGAGTTTAATCCAATCCCCTTCTGTCCCATTACATTCTGCAGGAAGATAGGGTAGCATTTCACCAAAAATAGGAATCTGTAGGTGCGAGGTGGTTTCATGTATCAACAGTTTTACTATTATCTACAACAGCTGCATTCATCAATGACGAGACAAGAAGGAAGAATTCAATATCTTGAAGGATTGGTTACTGAATTAAAAAAAGAGTTGGATGAACTGAAAAAAAAGCCTGCCATCTGTGTTGATAAAATCGAATATAAATTTGATCAATTAAAAGTAGAGTCATTAGCAGGAACATTAAATATTGGGCTAAATCCTTCAGATCTTCAAGGGATAGAAAGCTTCGAAGTTCCCAATGGTACGGGGCCTAGTACCGGGGGTGTTGACCCAAAAAATCAATTTAGGAATACAATGGAAATTGAAGACGAAATTTACCAGCATTTAGAAACAGATTTACCCCAATTAATTCAAAATGCAGAAACAAGAGTGAACAGAAAGCTAGGAGAAGATTACACCGATTTTATTAAAGAAGATATAAAAAAGCAGATCCCTGCAAGGATCCAACATTACCTGCAGCATGCGCCTTTTAGAGGAAATGAGCAGGAAAAAGAGGCCTGGAAACAAAACATCATTGGGCAAATTCTTAAGGAAATGGAAAATGGAATATGTACATTTTTAACGAATCTACCCACTAAATGAAGGGGGAATAGTAATTGGACTTTCATGTATACAACCGAGATGTATGTGTCCAAAACATTAGAGTCATTGGGGTTTCGAGTTCCTCCCTGTTAATGGTTGGAGATGCCGACACGATTCAATTAGCTTCAATATTTGACACACCGGCCGAATCATTAATTATCGGACCTTTAGTTCCGCTCGCCAAGGGAGCAAGGTAGCATGGTCGGGCGGTCTTCTTATGTCGATTCCCTCAAGATTATCACAGCTTTATTTTCTTCTGTCATTCAGCTTGGAGATTCATGCTATATCCAAGGTTTCACACGGGCAATTGCAGTTCAGCGCCAAGAAGAGCTTTTTTTTGGAAATGAAGGGGATTTCGCGGCATTCCCAATTTTTTTCGATCCCATTCCTTTTCAACCGATTACTGAAAATCTTGCGATGCAAACCTATAATCCACTAAGTTCTATAATAAAAGTGAATAATATCCATGTCATCGGGGTTTCGGCTTCTTCTTTCGTTCATGTTGGAAATAGTAAGACCATTCAAATGGAATCAAGAGTTAAACATATTCGCCAGCTTTTGAGTGAACAAGGTTCTGGAAATACCCAGGTTAATAAATTGGGGGTCAGGTAAAATTATCGATTTAATTCGATGATAAACAGCGTTTTTTTTAAAGGAGTTTTAATATGCCATCTTTCGTAGGACCAGTTCAGATTGTAAATGTAGGTGGAGGAATCGTTCAATTTGGTGATACGGCGATCATTTCCCCAAAAAGTAATTCAAAATCAAATTCGGGATCTGGAGCAGCAAACACGGGAGGATTTATAATCACCAATAACGGGATTAGTGGAAGTAACGTCCTTGACACCAATCTCATTGATCAACCGACAATTGGAAATAACTAAATAAACTTAATTAAAGGGATCAGACACCACTTCTCCATGTTTACAGATGTCATCTCGACATGGATTTTGTGGAGTCAGACCCCTTTATTACTCTTAATCGATCTTCAACAAATGGCCGCCGTCAAAGAAAAATAAGAACTTCTCCTCGACAGGTTTCTTTAATATTTGTTCAACCGCTTTGGCGTATAAGTTGATTTGAACTCTGTACCGCTCTGCTAACACTGGCATCGCTTCTTCAAAGCCACCCTTGAATCGGTCAGTAATCGCATCTGTTTTATAATCAAGCAACACAACGCCTTGCTCATCCTCAAATAAACAGTCGATAATCCCTTGGACGAGCACCTGTTCATCATCTTTCCCATTCCAATCGGCATAAACCCGAGATGCAGGAATGGACAAGCTGAACGGAACTTCGCGTTTAATCCTACTAGCATTTGCAAGACGATTACCTAACTCAGTTTGGAAAAAAGCAACAATACGGTCGGCATCAATCACTTCTTTTTGCTCAATTGATAAAAGTTCATTTTCAACCATTCGATCCAATAATGCATGAATTGCAAAATCATTAATCGCTTTGGTAAAATCTACATGCTGCATCACCATATGCATCGCCGTTCCCCGTTCGGCAGGCGTCAAGGCTTTATCCTGCATGAATCTAGGCCTCTTAAACAGCGGTTTTGAAAATTTATGCTGCAACTCAGTGCCACTACCATGATTAAAAATCTCCTGTTGCCGCTTTATTTCCGATACTGATTGTTTAGAAAGATGTTTGGATGCTTCGATATGCTCATATTTCCAGGAAAGCTGTTCCTTCACAATTTGGTAAGCATCAGTTGAGATCGGCGTTCGGATCCCTTTTTGAACAAAGTCCATCACAGTTTGCTCTTCCTCATTGCTTTTCTCTTCAATAGCCGCTACCTCATCTGCTGCTATATTAACAATCTTCCAATGTGAAGCGTGCTCACAAATCTCACTTGAGACTAATGCAGGCGGGCTTTCTTGGTCAGCTGAGGTGGTTAAAGCTTCACAATCATGATGACGAATAAGTGCTGGGCCGACCCAATCTAAGAATGCTGAGGCTGTTGCCCGATCGTACTCAGGTAAAAGCCAGTCTTGGTGTTCTTTCAGTTGCATCCACTTGTCAATCGATTTCTGTAAATCCTTTACAGACGCTAACAAATAAAGCTTTTCCTTCGCTCGTGTCAACGCAACATAAAGGACACGCATTTCCTCAGCTAACATTTCCATTTTCTTTTTTCGTTTAAATACCAACTGTGGTAATGAAGGATAGGAAATTCGTTTTTCAATATCGACGTATTTTGCGGCAAATCCAAATTCCTTATCTAGCATATACGGTTTTCTTATATCCATCATATTAAATTTGCGATTGAGCCCAGCCATGAAAACCACTGGGAATTCCAACCCTTTACTGCTGTGAATCGTCATGATGCGGACAACGTCCTCTTGTTCACCAAGAGCATGGGCAGCACCAAGGTCATTACCACGATCCCTCATCCGCTCGATGAAACGTAAAAACCGAAACAGTCCTCTAAATGACGTTGCTTCATATACTCTGGCTCGGTCAAACAAGGCCCGCAGGTTGGCTTGCCGTTGTTTGCCTCCTGGCATGCCGCTAACGAATTCATAAAATCTTGTTTCACGTAATAACTGCCAAATGAACTGGGACAAGGCTCCTTGCCGTGCCCTCGTTCTCCAGTCTGTCAATCGCTCAAAAAATGGCCGAATTTTTTCAAACAGCTCCTCCTGATTTTCCGAAGGCTTCTGCTGACAAAATAAGGCGAAGGCTTCATAAAATGTCCCGCTTTTCTGATTGATTCGAATTTCAGCTAGCTCAGCCTCAGTTAAGCCGACGATTGGCGACCGTAATACAGCTGCTAGCGGGATGTCTTGATATGGATTGTCAATGATTTTTAATAAAGACATCATAATCGCCACTTCTGTCGCCTCAAAATATCCCGATGATAATTTAGCATAGACCGGAATTCCTTGCCGTTTTAATTCCTCAAGCATATGTGGAGCCCATGTCATCGAGCGTAGCAAAATAACGATATCCCTGAACATCACTGGTTTTGAAGAATTGGTTTTTGCATTATAAACTTGCTTTCGTTCCGCGAACATTGTTTTTATTTTTATAGCGATCATCCTAGCTTCGAGTTCCGATTGTTCAAGATCATTAAGATCAAATCCCGAATCGCTACTACCTTCTTCTGGTGGTTCTAAACTTTCGCTCTTGTCCACCTTGTCCGCTTGATCGATTAAGATGAGTTCAATAGGAAAATCTCCCTCAACTGGATAGTTTGCACCAAGCTTCAATTCAGCGGCGTCATCATATTTGATTTCTCCAACCTTTTCACCCATTAGCTGTTTAAATAAATAATTAGTGCCGTCGAGAATTTCCTTACGGCTTCTGAAGTTCTGGGCTAGATCGATTCGAAAACCACCATCCGTTCCATCCATAGAAAACCGCTGGTACTTTCCAAGAAATAAATTGGGTTCAGCTAGGCGGAAACGGTATATCGACTGCTTCACGTCACCAACCATAAATAAATTCCCTGATTCCTCTTTGCCTTTTGTCACGAGCTGTAGTATCGCTTCTTGAACCATATTCGTATCTTGGTATTCATCAACCAAAACCTCTTTAAAGCGATTTTGGTAAAATAAAGCAGCCTCCGATGGCATTCTTGAGCCATCTTCCGCAAATTTTTCGGTTAGTAAATCCAAACAGTAATGCTCTAAATCAGAAAAATCAACCAGTCCCTTTTCCTTTTTCACCGCCGAAAAACGGGTCGAAAAAGAATGAACAAGCTTTACAATCGTTTCGATATAATGCCTTACTTCCTGCATATCGTTCAGAAAGCTTTGAGGCCTCCTGGAAAAAAGTTCTGCTTGAATATCGGTAATAATTTTTTTAGCCCTTTTACGTAAGTTTTGGGCATTTTCCATTAAAATCGGATCATATTGATCCCCTTTACAAGTTTTTGCTCTTGAAAAAGGGACCGTTTGAATCAATGAATATAGTGCATCCCATGATTTACTTTTTGCAGCTAACAAAGTATCAACATATTGGATATCAGCGGTAAAGTTTTCTGCCCTTGGCGCCGGACCCGCTGGTAGCATGGTGAGATTCAGCCCTTGCTGGAGCAATTGCTTCGAACCTTGGAGCTGTAATTCGATATCTTCAAGCAACACCTGAATAAACGGGAGGTTCTCGATTTGAGACGTCTCATCAACCTCATACATCGTTATCATCGATTTCAAGTAGTTTGTAGGTGATGAATTGGCCATGGCAAAATCATATACATCGTGAATGATAGTTTGTAGTGCTTGATCACTGCGATCGTTTGTAAATGAATCCACTAAAGCGAAAAAAGCCTCATTGTCGGCATTGGCATACTCTTCCTCAAATAACTCATCGATCACTTCATCACGCAGCAGTTGCGCCTCGGTTTCATCGGCAATACGAAAACTGGGATCTATATCAATTAAATAATAGTATTTTCGAATGACATCTAAACAGAAGGAATGCAAGGTTGAAATGGATGCCCGATTTAATAACGTTAATTGTTTTCTAAGATTAACTGATTTTGGATCAGCCTGAATTGCTTTCTCCAAGGCCTCCCCAATTCGATGCCTCATCTCCGCAGCCGAGGCATTGGTAAACGTCACGACCAAAAGTTCATCCACATTTACCGGATTCTCTGCCGAAAGAATTCTCTGAATCATTCGTTCTACTAAAACCGCCGTTTTTCCCGACCCAGCTGCTGCGGCAACGAGGATATCTTGGTTTTTTGCATAAATTGCTTTCCACTGGTCATCTGTCCAATTCACTTCATCAGGTTTTGGAGGTATGATCGATTGAACCAAGTGATGAATCCTCCTTTTGAATGGATTCGAGTATCTCTTCTTTAGACATATTTGGCAAATTCCGATACTCGTTATTTTTTATCGAAGGATCAAAGTGACAAATCGATTTGAATGAACAAAAAGTGCAGGCTGATTTATTAGTTGTTTTATACGGAGAAATAGACACTGCCCCATCAAGCATTTGGTTACCTGATTTCACATAAGTATCTCTCACATACTTTGTTAACTGTTCGAATTCGCCACGATTTACTACCTTTGATTGCTTCCTCAAGGTCCCGTCCTTATTTATCCCCACCGGAATCATGTTTGACTCTCCTGATTCCAATGTTTGATCCATTAAATGAATGACATTTTGTTCACCAAGTATGAGTCCATTCATTTTAAATCGTTTAAACATTTCTCGTTCGATATCATCTAAAGACAGCATTTTCGTCGTTTGAATAATCGGATTGTGAACATGAAAATATAACACTCCCGCTGGTGATGCATCCGTACCAACTAATTGCTGGGAATGAGTAATAATGATATCTAGGTACGTTAACATTTGCAGCGATAACCCATAATACACTTCACTTATATTCAATTCCCGTTCACTTGATTTATAATCGATTACTCTTAAAAAGACGTTTTCACCGTCATTAGCTTTATCTACACGGTCAATCCGTCCGACTAGCTCCATCTTCGTTCCATTCTTCAATGAAAAACTGATCGGTGGAAGGTCACCCTTTGGTCCGAAACCAAGCTCAAGACCAACTGGAGAAAATCCACTGACTTTCGCATGCTCGCTCAAGACATAGGTCGCTCTACTGATAATTTTTTCAAGCTTTCGTTTCAAATACACATTTCGATTTGAACTAAGCAGAATTTCATTTTGTAGCCTAGGTGCCAACATTTCCACTGCTTGCCCAGCCATCGCCTCACACTGGGTCCTCGTGATTTGCGACCACGATAAATTTTGTTGATTAACAGTATCGGAAATTTGCTTTAAAGCTGCATGAAATAGTTCACCGATATCAGGGGCATCCAAACGGAATATTTGGCGATCCCGCAACTTTAACCCATGGTGTGCAAAATGGGAAAACGGACAGCTATGAAACATTTCCATCCGCGACACGCTCGCTTGAATTAGGTCACCGTAGAGTTCATGGCTGACTTGCTCTGGAAGCTTGCTTGTCTTATTATCATAAAATAAACTCGATAAGACCTTGGTTGCCGTTGTTCGCCATTGATCATTTTCCATATAATAGTTATATACGTCCCACCAAAAATCGTAAATCGGATAATGTTGCTGCTTTAATTGCAACTGCGCCGTCAAATAGGTAAGCGTTGTATTTTCATTGCTTACATACGCAAGTTGCTCCATTTCGGACAATTCAGCGGGATCTGCGACAAATAAATGTCCAATTGCCTGTGGAAACAATTCATGCATTCTTTTTATATAAGGAGAGGGCATTAACGCTTTTCCTTCTTCATTAGCGACCGGATAACTTAAGAACAGCACTTCCGATGGCAAGGTAAACGCCTTATAAGCAAGGAAATTTTCATCGAGTAAGCGGGTCCGGCTCGATGGAGCAATTTTCAAACCATTTGCTAACAAAGCTTCTCGATCTTCATCTCCAAAAATTCCCTCATCAGTTAACTTTGCCGGCAAAACACCTTCATTTAAGCCAATGATAAAGGCGGCCTTAATGTCTTCAAGCCTTGACTTCTCCAGATCAGCTACCACTACTTGATCCATTGCCGGTGGTACAAGGGAAAAGCGTAGCGATTCAATCCCTGATTCGATAATCACTGCAAATTGTTTAGCCGCTATTTTTTCATTACCTAGCATTTCGACAAATTGATCGATTAACTCGATTACCGCATCCCAAACCTGATCATGCTCTCGCGCCTTAACCAGATTCCCTTTTGCCTCTTCATCCTGTTTCCAGCGTTCAAGCTTGCGCGGAATCTCTAATTCTTCTAAAAATAAATATAATGCCTCGCTTAACTCCATTCCGGTTTTAGCCTTTTTCAATCTTCGGGAGAGACGCAACAATGGGCTCGTAATCATTCCCCTTAACTCATTTAACTCGTCCTCGATTTTCTTCTCGGAGTCCGTTTGCGGTAGACTTTCAAGCTCTAAACCTCTAAATCTTCGGTATGTCCATTGCTGCTTTCGCGTCCATTTATCGCCTTGAATCCCATAGGCTAATACATAGTTCTCCAATTTGTCCATTTTTTCACGAAGTTTTAATAGATTCATATCAAATGGGAAAAGGAGTTCGGTTTTAACGGCACGAAAAATTGGCTCATAGCGCCAATTCCCATTGAGGATTTCCAGACTTGAGCGGAGAAGTTCGATTACAGGATGATGCTGCATCGATGTCTTTTGATCGATGTAAAATGGAATTCCACAGTCAGCAAAAATGACTTCCAAAACATCATGATATTCATGACTGTTTCTCGATAATATTGCAATTTCGCGGTAACGATAGCCATGTTTACGAACGAGTTCGGTTATTTTTCGAGCGACTCCTTCCATTTCTGCTCTTCTGTTCACCGCTTGTGCGATGTGAATCGCTGTTTCACCCCTGTATTCCTGTACAGGCAACAAATCAAAATATTTTTCAAGATGGAAAAAAGAGTGATTTTTCCAGCGTAATAGCTCTGTTAACAATATCGGGTCTTCATAAGGGATTCCCTCGGCTCTAACCATGTCGTGCAGAGTTTGACACGTGTCACCCGTCATGCGAAAAAGATGAAGCTCCTCAGGAAGGGATTTCGTAAAGGGTTGATCCAACGTTAACGAAATGGTCACCCGTTTGCAATGCTTCATCAATTGCTCAATCACCATATATTCAATCGGTGTAAAGCTGTAAAAGCCATCTATATAGATTTCCGCCTCTTGCAAAAATTTTGATGAAGCTGCCTTCTCTGCTAGGAGACGAAAATAATCTTCGGAATCAATATATTTATCCTGTAAAGCCTCTTCAAAGTGTTGATAAATCAATTCAAGGTCGCCTAGCTTGTCATGAAGTGATTTTTGCTGGGCCATTTGTCCGGATTTTTCGGCAAGCTCTTCCGGTTGAATGCAATAACGCTTAAATTCTGTTAACAATTGCTCCATTTGCTCGATAAAACCATTTTTATCGGCAGCTCGTTTAAACAGTGTAAGTTCGTCCTTCTTTTCTTCAATAATCTTTCGAATCAGCATGCTGATTCCGGTGCTATTCAAATGGTAACGATTAAACCCGCCCGTCTCTTGGAGAACTCGCCATGCTAAACGGGTAAAACTATATACTTGGGCGCGAATCATTCCGCCAAGCTGAGGTGAAGTTGACAGCCGATGCTCGGATAAAAAAGTCATTTGCTCTGGCACTAAATAAATAATTGGAGGACCACCGGGATCAACCGTCAGCCTCTCCCTCATTTCGTTTAGGCATTTTTGAGTCTTACCGCTACCTGACCGCCCAATAATAAATCGAACAGACATTGTTTGAACCTCCTTTGCCTAACGATTTCTAAATTCTATCTGTTATTTTACCATAGTTAAGTTGAATGATAGATAGATTGGATCGCGTTAAATAATGTAAGAATTAGAAAAGCGCAAGCGCACGGTTAGCGACTTTTGGACACAGAGCACACCGACTGAGATTTCTTTTTTTAGAAGAAAAGATCGCGTGATATTATTTTTATGCTTGGTAGAGGGATTTGATGAGTTAATAGCGAATACTCGCTTTATAAAAGGGGGGAATGAAATGAATAGCCTAACATCAATACCCAATATCGGGGAAGTATTGGCTCAAAAATTGATAGATGTGGGGATAAATAGCCCAGAAAACTTAATTGAAGTAGGGAGTAAAGAGGCTTTTATTCGCATAAAACATGCTGACGATTCAGCATGTATCAACATGTTATATGCTTTAGAAGGTGCGATACAGGGCGTTCGTTGGCATAGCTTATCTGATGAAACGAAACGAGAGTTGAAACAATTCTTCAAGGCACTTTAATTAAACGGCTTTCCCGTTAATGAGAGAGCCATTTTCACAAAAAAGGGTCCATTTTAGAAGAAAATAAACTTGAGAATCAATCGAAAAATACTAAATATCTCTTATAGTTCCAAAATTGTTTGCGAGTATAGCTAGTCTGAAGTCTCTTCTGTTCCATCATAGGAGTCCATGAAATTAGTATTGAAAGCATTTTTCAAATTAATATAATTACCTAATATGATCGAAGTAAACGGCAGCAAAAGAATGGTCTTTCCCCAGAGCCCCATAGGAAGATCGGCCATCCAGACCTTTTTATCCACCTTTTTTATAAATGCTAGCTTCCCAATGATCTGTTCTTCAGTAACGGGTTGATCAAAACTAAAATTTGTATCACCTTTAAATAGATAGTGTCGTTGTTCCTTGACTAGTTTTGTATGGAAAAACCGATGGGCAACCAATTGTCCAGTCTCCGAATAGTATAAAACGATGTCACCCTTGATTAATTTAAACGGTTCACAGTAGACAAAACGGCAAATATTCCCCTTTTGGATCAATGGAAACATGCTGTTTCCTTCAAATTCCCAATCGATGAACCCATGGTTCCTGATATTTTTTTTGAATAAAATAATGTTTTCTTTATCAAACAACATTTTTTATTAATCCATATTCCATTAATTTTAATAAAAATACTTCGATATTGCTTTTTTTATTTATAGTATCAGAACCATACTTTTGTTGTATTGCTTTACTCAAAGACTCAACCGTTTGTACCTCACCGAGCAATGACCAACAATATCCACCCTGCTCATTTAATTTTGTCACGGTGGATTCATCCGTATTTAATACAATCAACTCATCATCAGAATGAGTAGTTTCATAATCGCTTTTTCGAATAAACTGCTTCATTATGATATCAGCTCCTAGAATGTTCATCTATTGGAATGTAGCCCATATGATATAACAAAATTATATAGTCCATCTTTCCCATATTATAATGGAGTGGTTGTTCTTTTTAAAGAATTACTCTTCGACAATAGAACTGATATTTTGGATTTTGAACGGATTTTTTGTCTTATTAGAGCGGATTTTATCAATTGAAGGAAATCACACATAAATCGTGGGAATTGGAGAATTAAACAGAAAAGCCCCTTTTATTTAGGGCTTTCTAGAGAGCAAATGATCTCTTTTTAGAGAGAAACTTCATTTTTATCCTTGTTAGGTAGTTGAGCTACTTTTCTTAATAATTCACCAAACCGAGAGTCTTTCTTGGTGAAATAATTGTTACGAATTAGCCACCAGATAAAGAAAATCCCAATTGCATCTTTCAGAAGATCATCTAATGAGAATGATCTAAACGGAACGTAAATTTGATGAATTTCATCAACTAAACTATAAAGGAGTGCTACGGTTATAGCCAAACGATTCTGCCACTTCCCTATCTTACCAAAACTAAGGAACGCAAGAAAAATAAAAAGGTAGAGCAAACCAAATTCAAACAAGTGAGCAAATTCTAAACTAACCCCAATGATCAAAACGACCGCCTTATTTAAGGTATCGGAAAGTCCAGCAACTGTTTCAGGGTTAAAATAGCTCGACTGCAGCCATATGAAAACTATATAGACTATCGGAAAAGCTCTTAAAAAAACACGTAAAATTGATGTGTACATAAGAAAATCAATCCAATCTTTATTATCCATAGTATTCTTAATCGGTAAGTTACATCTTCCGATTGAAAAGGAAACAACTTTATTATTAGATGATTAACAAATAAATCATTTTATAATCATCCTTGATTACAAGAGATTATATTTTCGCATTAACTAAGATTAATTACCAGTTGCATTTCCATGAATATCTGAAATAAAGGCAAGTTTCAATTTTAGGACCCCTTTGTTATTTACTTTAACATTATAATTCTCCGACAATACGGCGTTTGTGTCATTATAATGTAGCTTTAATTTGGTTGTTTAGCAATTGACCAAATATACTTTTCTTTTCTTTTGCAAGTTGAGCATATTCTCCTTTTTGAATTACTTCCCCTTCCTCCAAAACAATAACTTGATCTGCATTCCTTATGGTAGATAAACGATGGGCAATAACAATAATCGTCATCTTGCCTTTAAGCCTTTCTAGTGCTTCCTGAATTTTCGCTTCATTTTCAGTGTCTAGTGCACTTGTTGCTTCATCTAAAACAAGAATGGATGGATCCCGAAGAATCGCTCGAGCTAAAACAAGTCGTTGCCTTTCACCCCCAGAAAGTCTAATACCACGATCCCCTATTAAAGTATCAAGTCCTTCCGGCATCTTCTTAACAAATTCCGCGGCAGAGGAAAACTTCAATGCATCCCACATTTGCTCCTCATTTGAATTTGGTTTAACAATCTGCAAGTTTTCCCTTATACTCGCATTAAATAAAAAAGGATCTTGTGGGACATAACTAATGGCCTGCCTTAATGACAAAAGCCTATCACTCGATAGAGGTTTTCCGTCAATTAAGACTTCCCCTTTTTCTGGCATGTTTAAACCCATTAATAAGTCAATTAAAGTACTTTTCCCTGCACCTGAACGTCCTACAATTGCTGTCATTTGATGTGATGGAAGGAATAGATTTATGCTCTTTAAAGCATATACGGACACGTTTTGGCTATAACGGAAATCTACATTTCTGCATTCAATCCCCTTATTTATATAAAGGGGTTTTATTCCCTTTATATCCGCTGAGGAGAACTCTCTTGCTGTATTACATTCATTTTGTAAATCAGCGACAGCCTTATAAGAAGGAATTTTCGCAGCTATTTGCTCTAAAAATGCTTGAATTCCAGCAACCCTTGGCCACAATCTTGAAAAAATAATAATAATTAACATTAATTGACTTGGTTGAGCATTAAATATTTTTACAGAAATATATATAAAGACTGCAATGAAAATCGCAGAAGCAAATTTATAGTAAAGTTGGGATTTTGTATTCATCTTTGCAAATTGAACTTGTTCCTGCTGCATACTTAGGGTAACAGAGCGATACCAATTCATTCGAGATTCTTCTAGGGAATTACTTTTTATATCTTTAATACCATTTATCTGGTCAGTAATTCCTGCTAGATAGTTTTTTCCCAATTCAAAATTTCTGCCTCCTAACGCCATCGACCTTTTAAGGAAATTACGTGAAAATAAGATCAAAACTAATCCGCTAATTAATACAAAAATGGTGATTTTAGGAGAGAGCCAAAAGGCAAGACCTATTTGGATAAAAGTAAAAATAAGAGCAGCAATAAATTGTAAAAATGAGTTTGTTCCTGCACTTGCACTAGCAATTTCTGCAGTTAATAAATTAATAAGATCAGACTTCCTTTTCTTCACAAAAAAATCCCAATTTGCATGGAGCATGGCATCATATGTCTCTACCCGCAAATGTCGAAAAAAACCATGCTGAATAATGGTATTTCGAATGGTTATTTGACGTTGCAATATATTTTGTCCTATCACCAACAATACATAAATACCTAAAATCAATGGTAATCCCAAATAATTAGGAACCAATTTAAGTAATTCGAAAAGTTTCGAAACCGGTGTTCCAACAATATCAAAGCTTAACATCCCACTCATATTTACCATTGGAACTAAAAATAGGATTCCAATCCCCTCTAGTAAACTAATGATGATCATTCCAACAAGATTGATATATAGCATTTTTCCTGAATACGTATGTAGTTTCTTTACAAAGAATAATATTTCCTTCATAACAACCTCCTTTGAAGACTAGTTTCCTCATTTAATTCAATAAAAGTAATGTCCTAGGAAAGTATTAAGATTGTTGATTGATTTTTATCCGCTATTACTTTCTGTTTGGAGTATATTCAAAATAACTGATGGCAACTCATGAGCTGTAAAGTGCGAAACAGGTCGAATTAGTTGGTGAAGTTTAATTTGGTTAGCTATTTGGGTAGACATTTCAAAATGCCAATTCATAAGCCGTAAAGGGGCGAGCAAAAAATTTCGATACGTATGATAATACAAGGTATGTAATCTCCCAAGTCCTTTAATGGGACGAAGATCGATCTCCTCACTCTCTGTTTTAACTAATTCAAATACACCTGCAAGAGGAAAAGTGTCAGAAGTAAATTGCGAAGACACAGGTACTGCGAATTTAGTTTCTCGCTCAAATAAAGGGCGATACTGATGAATTTGCTTACCAAATTCATTTAAACTTTCTTGCCAAAGTTTTTGTTGTGGATAGGATGGAGCAACCATCGGCATCCCATCCTGCGACAGCGAAACAGCAATCACATCGTCCGTTAGGAGCTGGTACCCTCTATGTAAAAATGCAGAAGCAAGCGTTGATTTCCCTGCACCTGAATCACCAACAAACGCATATGCCAGTCCATCAATAACGATTGCACTGCCATGCAAGGGAAGAATTTTCTTTTGCAATAATATCGCCCCCATACATGTACCAAGAATAAATAACCTAATTTCATCCTCGTTTGAACTAGCCATTGGTGAGACAATAACCTTACTCCCATTTTGAACAGAAAAGATAGCAATATCCGGAATTTGAAACAAGACAAAGTTTTCTTTCATGACGAAGGTCTCATTTGGTACATCAAATTCCGCCCATAGAACAGATAAATCACCTATCTCAATCTCAACATCTGCTAAACCCTTTTCTATCTGTTCACCCAATAATGGTAATTCAGGTAAAAGAATTTCACTAGTAATACTTAATCCAAAAGCTTTGTACATGACTTTTTCTAATGTATTTATCATACTCCCCCCCCAATTTACTGTTAAAATATTTGTTTAAAAACCCTTATACAAAATAGTTCGTATAAGGGCAGGAATTTTTAAAAATTAGGAACACATATTTGATTTGTTTGATCTTCCATCATGTGTCTCAAAGTTTTGGTTATTCGTACAATAACTATCATTTATTGCATTTCCTGGCCCACCCATTGTTAAATTTACGTCAAGAATTTCAAGTTCTGGCTTTTTCCACTCCTTTTTCATGATCATCACCTCCTCTCAATTATATTTTTTAATAAACCGATACACGATTAAACTGTTGGTCACAATTCTAAAATTGTCATCAAATAACAATTCAGAACTGGGATGTTTACTTATCCTTGTAATGGCATGCTTTAACACATCTATATTTAGAAATTCCGAAACTATAGGGTCCCTAGTAATCTCATGTAGTTCTTCAATAAAAATATCCCAATTTGAAGCCATACGATGGATAACATCAGCACCTTGTAACCCTCGACTTTGTTGGTTTAATCTAACTTTATCCGGAAGAAGATTTTTGGTAGCTCTTCGAATAAATGATCTTTCCAAACCACTATTAACATATTGATCTTCCGGTAGGGATAAACAAAACTGTATGACTCGTAAATCGTTTGTAGGGTCACGATCCCATAGACCATATCGTAGAGATAATTTTGTTCCGACTGTTCCACTTTTACTCCAATAAAATAGTTGTTCAAAATGCCTTCTTCTAGCTTCATTAGGATTTTCAGCAGATGCCCCTGTTATATCTATATGAAATTCGGTTAGCTTTTCAAAAATATTCGTTCTTTCTGCTAGTGATGGGTTCACTAAGGACTTAAATTGAATATCATTTTTAGTTGTCCTCGACAACAACTGGTATATGTTTGGGAATGCTTTTTTTACAACTATGGGAAGAATGTGAGATTTTCCAGTATTAAAGTTTTCACAGAACATACCTAAATCACGATAAAAATGAATCCATTTCAGCTTTTTTAAAAGAGAAGCATAGTAGTTTAGTGTCAATGTTTGAGAACCCCAGGAAATAGAATAATTCCCCCTTGCACCGTTTAACATAACTTTTATTCCTTGTTGGTTCGCTTTTTCATTGATTCCTTTTAACCAAAAAGAGTTACTAAAAAATTTATAAGGCATTTCCATTATTGAAAGGAAATCATCTACATCAGTTAGGGGGCTTTTTCCTTCAAAGCTCAAGTATTGGTCTGAAATATTCCCAACATGATTTACAGTTTCTTTTATAAAAGGTCTTTCATCAGGAATATAATAATACGGTGTCCAATCTACAAAACTAGCTTCTGGAATGTAGCTAAAGGTATGTAGTTTCTTCTTTTCCTTTTGAAGTTCTTTTGCAGCAAAGCTAACGACTGAACCTGAATCCATGCCTCCACTTAATTGAGCTCCAACCTCACCATTGGTACGGATCCTTGACTTTACCGCTTTTTGAAACACTTCGTGAAATGCTTCTTCATATTCTGAATCAGAGTTGAGTTTTATTTTCGATTGGCTTGTAATGGTGCTATATCTTGAAAGGACTACCCTATTTTTCTGGATAGTAATGCTATGTGATGGAGGAATTTGTTTGATCCCTTTATAAACTGTGGAAATAGTATCAACTGAATCCACCATTCCTGGAATTGTAAGGAACTCAGCTAACCAGCTTTCATTCAGTTTTTTATCTATATAAGGTAACTTCAACAAAGGTTCAATTGTCGTAGAAAATGCAAAACGGCTTTCGTCTCGGTAGAAATATAAAGTCCTAGTACCCGAGAAATCTCTGACACCAAAGAGCTTCTGTTCTTTCTCATCCCATATCATAAAGGCAAAATCACCGATTAAATGCTTCGCAACAGCTTCTCCCCACTTGCTGTATGCTAATAAAATTATTTGGCTATCAGGTATTTCTTTTCTTTGTGATTGATCTACTAGTAATTTATCCAGAAGTTCATCTCGGTTATCTATGATCGCATCAGCTGTAATGGCTAGCTTTCTTTCATAATCAAAATAAGGTAATTTCTCACCAATCGATTCAGGAGTAATCCATTGGGCATGGCAGCCCAGAAAAATATTTCTATGATTCCAAGTATGAATATAATCTGAAGGATATTGATGAAGTGCATTCATTAAATCCCTGGTTTGTTCTGTTGAGATTGGCTCCCCATTAAAATGATATATACCAGTTATTGCACTCATATGGTCCTCCGATTGTTCGTTCAATAATTCATTACATTAATGTAATTACGCCTTTAAGTCCCTAAAAAGAACAAAACTTGTACATATTCCTTATTATACTTAATATCAAGTTCTTAATAAAGAACATTTAAGAATAAAATACCTGCTTTTTTCTTAAGTGTCAATCCTAAAAAATTAAAAATCCACTTTAAAAGTTGAGATAACAAATGTCATCCAAAGTAACCACGCTATCTACATTACTTTTTTGGTAAGCGTAAAATAATCCCCACCTACAAAGGTGGAGATTACGTTGTTATTATTTAGTTAACTTGTTAAAGACTATGCAAGTGATAGGAAGTGTCGTTGACCAAGGAAGTAATTGATCTAAGGCATTTTCGTCTGTCGTAACCAAATTGGGAAGTTGCTCAAATAGATAGCGAAGATAGTAATATGGATTTAATCCATTTGCTTTAGCGGTCTCCACAATACTGTAAATAATGGCGCTTGCCCGTGCACCTCTCGGTGTATTACTGAAAATCCAGTTCTTCCTTCCAATCACAACGGGCTTGATTGAGCGTTCACTACGATTATTATCTATCTCCAATCGTCCATCTTCTAAAAAGGCAACTAATTTATCCCATTGATTGAGACAGTATGTAATGGCTTGTCCAAGTAGACTTTTAGGCAGTACTTTCTGTTCTTGTATTTTTAACCATGACAAAAAACCATCCAGTAATGGCTTACTTTGCTTTAAACGCTCATCAAAACGATTTTCTGGTGTTGAATCCTTTAGTTTTTTCTCAATAGCAAAAAGTTGGTTACAGAATTTTAGACCTTCTTCTGTAGCTACCGGTTTCACACTTTTGGCTGGCAATGCTTTTAATGCCTCATCGAACTTGCGCCGCGCATGGGCCCAACATCCTACAAGAATATCTATTTTCAGAAGAAGATCATGCATCCGATCAGTCAATTTACTTAACCATTGACCTGCTCCATAAAGCATCCAATTAGCCATCGTTTGGCGAGACAAAGAAATGTTGGGTTAAAATCCGGGTTCACTTCAATGAGGGCCTGACCCACTCTTACCTTTAAGGTTTCATTTTTATTATTGGATAATTCATCTTCAATAATCATAGAAACCCATTTTGAATTAGTTTCTTGAGATTTACTTGGATTATCGATTTTCTTTAACCAATATTTTAACTGATGGTAATTTACATTGTTGGTTTCGCACCACTTGGTATGGGTCTGTCCACTAGCTTTTAAATTAGCGATCCGTCGTTCCCATTCCTTTCGCAATTCTGTATCTGCCATTTTGGGCACAAAAAAACCTCCTCAAACTTTGATTTGAAGAGATTATCTCATAATCTAGAATTGGATAGTATGTGGGTATGTTTTGACGCTTACGTAGCAACGAACATATAGGCCTTTATCTTTTCCCCGGTATCCCTATCGATAATAAAGGCTGTGGATCCTGCCCAGTCGACTTCCATGATTTCACCTGGTTTTCTACGAATGCGCAAAGTAGCTTTGTACTTATCTGCGTAATTGCTATAATGACGCAAAAAACTACGATAAGAGTAAGGGATTTTTTGATTCGCCCTACATTCGGCCTCATACTCATAGTGAAGAAGCGAAAGTGTCACATTAGGCTTTGCCAATTCTTCATGGATGTATTCAAAATTCAAAGGATGTCGACCTGAAGCTTCTAGCGTCTTCTCAGGAAAGAGAAATTCCTCTATCCATTTATCCGTCATTTCATCCTCTAACGGACAGATTAATCCCTTCTTTTCTGCAAGGCCGATGACCTCTGTTACTTTTTGACGAGAGTTTCCAGTACTTACAGAAATGCCTCTTAAGCTGATCCCCTCATCATGTAATTCCAATATCCTACGATAATGGATCATAAAAAAAATACCTCCCATATAAATAGTGTCATACCGTTGGTATGCACACTAATCATACAGGAAGTACTTACTGGTAAACGCCTTGTCACAAAGTGGTAAATTTCTTGTCACTAATTGGTACAAACAATGTCACTAGTGGTACATTTCGTTGGCGGTAATCAGGCAACAAAATACCATTCTTTTTAGGAACAATAATTATTAAGGAATTTTTCTATTACTTTTATAATTTCTTCCTTCTGAGAAAACCCTACAGTTTTATAAATGTACATTTTTTTAAATGTACAAAACCCGTCCAATCAGCCAAATGAAACAAGCCATATAATATTTAATAAACTAATATAGGGAGTGGTTAACTTGTATCATATTGAGCTTGATCGGTGGAACATCAAGCAAGGAATACCTTCTAAACCTTACACTAATGCAGATTATACAAATGCTGATGCAAACATCCAAGGGATAAATAATGCGATCCAATATGCTTCTGCCAATGGTTTTACTACAATTGTTTTACCGAGAGGAAAGTATGCAATTTGTTACCCAAGAGAGATAAAAATGGTTAGTAATGTAACCTTTGATTTAAACGGTTCCACACTTAAAGTAATTTATGACTCTGATCATAAATCTCCATTTGATAACAGAACAACTACAGATTTTTATAATTTTAAAGGTAATAGCATTGTTTTTGATAACGTTACTAACACCCACCTAGTTGGCGGAACAATCATAGGATGCAGAGATGACCGAAGTTTTCAAAATCCTGGAGAGGCAAAAATGGAGCATACTTATGGTGTTGTATTTCAAAAAAGCACAAGATATTCCTCCATTAAAAATTGTATTGTTAGAGACTATATGGGAGATAATATTACTTTTTCAAGTTCAGCTATTCGAGAGATAGCCGTATTAAATGCTTCATTAAATGCTCTAGACTACATGACAGGTCAAGTAAGTCCTTCAACCAATTCATTAGTAACAGATTTCATTAATATACCAACTGGTGCTGAATTTTCCTCTTTCGAGATTGCAGGATTTGGTTATACTAGATTGACAGCATTAAATTCAAAAGAAGTAGATGTTTTCTTTTATAGGGCCGATAACAGTTTTATTGGTGTTGTCAAAAAAAGGAAAATATATACAGGTATTTCGATCCCTCTGGGTACTACGAAAATCAGAATGCTTTTTTCAAAAGAAACAAATTCATCTAAAAATTTACAAATCACATTAAAATTCGGATTAATTCCCCACCACAATTTAGTAGAATATAATGAAGTATTTAATGGTCACAGAGGTGGCATTACACTTGGAGGAAGTTATAATATTGTTCAACATAATGTTGTAAGGGACAATGGAAAGGGTAATAATAGTTTCCTAGATGGAAAACCTGTATTTCCTTATTCGACTAGGTATGCTATAAACCAAGAAGATTCATATGGAGATAATTGTGTTATTAGAAATAACTTTATCTATGGCAGTAATCATGGAATATTAGTTGGATGTTACTCCATTCAAATAGAAAATAATCACATTTATAATATAGAGTCCATTGGGATAAACCTATATAGCTTACTTTACGCAAACATTAGGGGGAACATAATATATAACTGTTCATATCCACTTGGATTTATGACTTCTAACTTCAACAATGCATATGTGAATATTAGTGAGAACAGTATAAATGGAGGCAATTTATCTTATCTAAATACCAATAACTCTTATACGATAAATGTTTCAAACAATAACTTTGTAGACATAATATATATCAATTCAGGAAATAGCAACGAAAATAATATATTCAGAAATAACCGATTCAAATTCGAGAACATATCCAGTACTCCGATTTTAAATGTAAATAACATGGATACTTGTTTTTTTGATTCAACATCAGTTAGAGAATTGATATTTAGAGGGTATCAACTTAGGGATTCTATTTTTAATAATATAAAAGTTAATATTCAAACTCGTAATGGAGCAGCCAAGAGTGAAAAGGTTTCAATAGAAAATTGTGAGTTTAATAATAGTATTTTAATAAATCATATTTATGGTACAAAAGATAGAGAAGTAAATATTACTAATTCGATATTTATAGACTCAATTATTAAAGTTGGAAATATAAACACTGCAGGGTCATCTGCAACAACAATATTAGAGAATTGTCATCTAGTAGCAAACACAGTGGGAAATCTATTTGCAACAGACTCAAACCAACCAAGTGCCATGATTAAATTAAACAAATGTAATATTGAGATTTTTAATCCGAATTTCTCTTATCTAATTGATCACGACAAACATGTAAATGATGTAGTTACATTCTTTATAAAAGAATGTAACTTTAAATATACTGGTACTTCTCCATTAAGTCTTGTTTATTATGATAGTGTCAGTCCTATGATTAAATTTATATCTGTAGATAATGTGTTTACTAACACCATTCTCCCATCTAAAGATCCTGAAACTTATGTTGATTATGATATTAGTACCACATACAAAACCAACGTAGCATTGCAGTTAAATGGTGATATGTACTCTACAATAGTTAATCATAATTTAAGTACACTTGAACCTTTTGTATTAACTGTATCCGACTCTGGAAATATCGAAAATTTAATCATATCCATAATTGATAACAATTCGATCGAAATAAAACATAAAGTAAATATTAATTTATTAGTTATAATAAAAAAATTGTAGTAGAATTCTAATCTTAAACAAATATGCACACTATTCAAAGTGATTATAACTCTGCTTTTTAAAAAACCTGTTCCTTTTATAATCAAGAACAGGTTTTACTGTCATTAGTTTCGTATTCCTGAAAATTTTTAATTACATAAAAATGTAATTAAATTCCTAAAATGGTCAAAATAATAAATAAATAGTAGGGATAACTTATCCATTTAAATCTCGCCATATTATTTTCTTATCCACTGAACATCAAACAATAATTTACCTAGTAATTTACTTAACTAATAATTTAATAGTATATTTTTAAGAACATTGTATCCCTTCAAATAATGCAAAGGATTTTGATAACACAGAAAAATATGTTAATTAAATATATTAATAATTTTTCTACAAAATTGCGTTACCTCTTTAAGTTTTAAATAAAACTCTTTAAAATTATTAAATCAAACTGTTATCATAACTAATAGTTAGAAACAATCTTTGTCAATTATTTTAACCTTTTCACTAACTGGCTGAGTTTATTTTTATTTTTAACCTAGGAATTACTCTACTTAACATTGTTTTTATATAAATAAACTCTTGACTCTTATAAAAGAGTACGACATATATTATATTTGGTACAACAATACAGATAATTCCTTTTCCAACTAAAGATAATAAATTTCCATTAGGTATAAGTGATTTACATATGAATGTTGTAACAAATCCAACCACAATTGTAAGCACCAGATAATAAACATATTTTTTAAAATATAGCCATACTGAAACATTAAAAACATATTTATATACAAGACGAGGTACATTCCAAAAAACAATACACAAAGTACTTAATAGCGTTCCAATAAAAATTCCCGGTAAGCCTATAAAATTAACTAAAATTATTGACGCAGCTAGATTTATGACAGCTTCAATAAGTGGAACATATTTGTCCTGAACAAATATTCCTGCCTTATTTTTAAAAGTTGATATTGATCCCCTCAGGCCAATTAGATAAAAGTTAATTAAAATAATAATAAATGTTAATGAATCTAATAAATATTCCTCACCAAGCCACCATCTAATAAAAGGGTTTAGTAAATTATATAAAAAAATAACACTAATTGAATAAATCCAAAAGTTAACCAAATAAGTTATATTAAATATTGAGAAACTCTTTTCTTTACTTTCAACCGCAATTAAATTCCCCACACTCGCACCAATTCCACCTAATATTGATGCTATTAAAGCTGTAACCTGGCCTAAAATCATAGTATAGTTGGAATATTGCCCCACAGTAACAATTCCAACATACATTGAAATAAGTATATAGTCCGTTCCATTTACACAAAATGAACCAATGTTGTGTAAAAATAAAGCTTTAATATTTTTCACTAGATTTTGTTTCTCTCTATTATTTAAATAGTGTTTTTCTGTAGTCTTAATATAAGAATATCTTTTACCAACAAGACGGCCATAAATAATTGTTTGTATTCCAAAAATAGTTAAATCTATTAATAAAAAAAGAAGGTAATTTTTTGTTAGGATTAATACCACTATTTTTGCTATAGTCATAACTATCTGAAATATTGTGTTAATATTTGTTAGAATATATCCCTTTTGATCAGCATTTATTAAAGACACTCTATGTGCATTCAAGTAGGTAAACAAATTTTTGCTAACAAATATAAAATATGCAACACTTAAATAGGGAATAGTTTCACTTTCTCTAATAAAAAAGTCTAAAAATGGAAACAAAATTAGACTAAGAATAAGAATGATTAAAGCCAAAATACTATATGCTTTTTTGTATAATTGAATAAGTGCAATAATACGAGGTCGATCATTTTCCGCTAGGGGCTTATATAGATTATAAACAATGCTAGTTCCAATTCCGCTTTCTACCAATGCTAGCATTGCCAATATATTTGTAAGTAATCCATTAATCCCTAAATATTCTGCTCCTAAACTATCTAAAAAAATCTTTCTTGAGATAAAACCCAAAATAGCAATTATTATTGATGCTAGAATACCAGTGGATATATTCTTCAAGGAGTTTGATAATCTCATTTTAATACAATTCCCTTACATAAATTTTTTATACTAACTTTAAGTTTTACCACTCCTGTAAATAACTTCTCACTTTTAAATTTACAAATACTTATTAAAAATCTGTAATATATACTTGGAAAATTAGAACTGGTTAAGTGCTTTTTAAATTCATTATCATTAATTATTTTAATTAATAAATCATCCTTTTTAGACTGTGATAAATTACTGTTTACAATATCCTGCATGAAGTTTAAAGTAGTTATAATAAATTCACTATTTAAATTATCGACTACGTTAACTATATTGTATTTATCACACAAAGATAGGCCAAAATTTTTATTATCCAAAATATAGTCATAATAATCCTCTCTAAATTTCCGTGTTAAGGAATTTCCTTTTCTAATAAAGTAGTTGTAAAGAGGTTCTTTTACAAAAACTAACCTATTTATATGAGTTAATAATATTAAATTTAATCTTGCATCTTCACCATGATTTTTGTTTTCATCGAATCTAAGTTCATATTGATCAAAGAATTTTTTTTGGTATAATTTATTAACAACAGAAAGAATACTATAATATTTTTTACGTAGAATTGATGGTATAATTTTTTCTTCTATATTTTTTTTATCAAGAATATTTCCTTCCAGCCAAACAGTTGAAATTGAAATAGTGCCCTCAACCTCATTAAAAGATCTAATAGGACAAACAACAATATCTGCCGAATATTTAATAGCATGCTCAAACAAAACCTGGTACATATTTTGTTCTATAATATCGTCTGGATCAATAAAGGTAATGTATTCACCTAAAGCGGTATCTATACCTACATTACGAGCAGACGATACTCCCCCATTTTCTTTATGAATCACTTTTACTCTACTATCTTTTTGTGCATATTCATCACAAATTTGCCCACAATTATCAGGTGACCCATCGTCAACAAGGATTAGCTCAAAGTCCTTAAATGTCTGTGCGAGTATGGAATCTACACACTTATGAATATATGGTTCCACTTTATATACTGGAACAATAATACTTATTTTAAGGCTCATACTTTTAAATCCTTTCTAGTTAATAAAATCATAGAGTTTTTTTATCTCCTCTTTTGTATCGAAATTACTATTTGATAAGTTTTCATGCAACATATCTTGTACTATTTTATTATCTAAAAGATATTTAATTTTTATATACACTTCTTCTTCATTACAACCAACTATAAAACCAGTATTGCCGTCCTCAATCTGTTCATAAGCTCCTATAAAATTGGTTGTAACAATGGGCTTAGCTAAACACTTGGCTTCCGCTAAAGTAAGACAATACCCTTCATGTCTTGATGTCTGGACATATATATCTGCTTCAGCCATATATGGGTAGGGATTGGATTTTGCTCCCAATAAAATAAAGTCTTCTTTTAAACCATACTCTTCTATTAAAGTTTCAAATTTTTTTCTGTAGTTTCCGTCACCAACACAATACCACCTTACATCGTATCCATCTTTACGCAACCTAGATAAAACTTTAATTGCAATATCCTGACCCTTTTCCCTTGAAAGCCTTCCAACTGTTACAATCTTTGTCCCTTTATAGCCCTCATCGAACTCCATCGTTTCTTTGGACATATAATTTATTAAATCATTTGGAACTATGTTTAAAAGAACCTCTACTTTTCTTTCAACTGTTGGTACCTTTTCGATTAAGCATTTCCTAGCCTCTTTTGAAACGACAAATATTTTATTAAAGCTTTTATACAGTCTGTTATATAATTTCTCGTTAATAAAATGCTTTGAAACATCAAAATGAACCCACGATATTTTTTTCGTTGCTTTGACTTTATTGGCTATATAATAATCAATCATATCTGTTGGCCCTTGAAACGCTATAGCTACATCATAAGTGTTCGTATTGATCGGAACATTTTTAAAAACTTCCTTATAGTAAAGATATCTATTATTGAATTGCTTAGATATAAAATAAGAACATAGAAATGTTAGAATTTTTGTATAGCTCTTATTGATGTAATAATCTTTAATCGTTTGCTGAGGAGGTTGCATGATTATCGGTTTAACATCTTTAAACCAAGCTGTTTCCTCCATTTTTACCCAATTAGGTATATACTCTAAAAACCCACCTTTTTTTTCTAAAACTAAAATAGTAATATCATATTTTTCTTTTGGTATAACTGATAGCAGGGAAAGTAGTGATTTTTCTACGCCACCTATATTTATGCTGCTCAGCATAAATAAAACTTTCTTTTTCAATTTCACCACTCCTATCTGCTGTATATCGAAAACCCTTATGTTTAAGCATCAAAAAATAAGACTCATTCTATCAAATTACCATTTGAGTAATTTTTTGCATGTCATTATTTGTTATAACATGTTCATTTTCTATATTACTTTTTATTGTATTTCTTAAACTTTGATCAATAATTATTTGTTTTATAGCTTCATAGATTTGTATCTTGTCACCTTCTACAACTAAACCATTATGTTTATGCAAAATCTGCTCATTTGCCCCTGTAAAATTTGTACTGATAATTGGGCAGTTAAAACATCTAGCTTCTGCAAGAGTTATACAGTATCCTTCATGACGTGATGGCTGAACATATATGTCACATTGTTTCATGAAGGGATATGGGTTTGCCTGAGAACCTAATAAAATAAAGTCAGCCTCAACCTTATAATTTTTTATCAGTTGCTCATAGTCACTTCTTGCATTCCCTTCCCCAACACAGTACCAGCGGACATTAAATCCTTCCTGTTTCAGTCTTGCTAATACAGGAATTGTTAAATCCTGACCCTTTTCTTTACTTAATCTACCAACTGTTAGGATTCTTAACCCTTCATAATTATCTTCAAAACCATTTCCCTCTTCAGCCATTTGAATAACATTTTTATAAGAAACTATATTATAAAATGTTTCGGTTTTATGTTTTAGTGACGGTAATATTTTGTTCAGTTTCTCTTTTCCTTCTTTAGAAACAACAAAGATTTTATCAAATTGACTGTATATTTTTTCAGCAAATTTTACATTAAATCCTATTTTATTAACATCAAAATGAATCCATTGTATTTTCTTCTTTGCACGTATTTTAACTGCAATAAAAAAGCTTATGAAATCCATCGGACCTGCATAAGCTACTGCAACATCATATTCAGTACTA
Organism: Bacillus sp. 1NLA3E; assembly: GCF_000242895.2. Taxonomy (NCBI): domain Bacteria; kingdom Bacillati; phylum Bacillota; class Bacilli; order Caryophanales; family Bacillaceae; genus Bacillus; species Bacillus sp. 1NLA3E. The sequence goes on along the minus strand of NC_021171.1, from coordinate 986,912 downwards.
GTTTTTGGATTGTTTCGTAAAATATAATTAAAGAAAATACTTCTGTTATTTTGAACTTTAGATATCAGATAAAGTAGTATGTACATGCAAGCTTTGACTATTTTCCACTGCTTAAGCAGATCTTTAAATACTATTTTTGGAGGATCATTAAGAAACCTTTTAATATCTCTATAACCATTTACATATTCAACCTGAACCCAATCAGGTATAGAATTCAAAAATCCTCCATATTTTTCTAACATTAAGATTGTAACGTCAAATTTTTCTCGTGGCATTTCAGAAATCATATTGAGTAGGGCCTTTTCCGTTCCACCAACATTCATATTGATTACCATGAATAATATGCTTTTTTTCATTGGCAATCCTCTCTTTCTCTTACCTTATATTTAAATCTTAAATTGCCTCTAATAAAGAATAAACTTTTAATAACTCTTCCTCAGTACCTTTTTTTTCGCTACGTAAATTATTATAAATTTTATTTCTTAAATCCTTATCTTCTATTATTTTCTTTATGCCTTCATAGATACTGTTTGGATTCATATTAACTATCACACCATTTTCATTTTCCTTAAGTTGGTTATATACCACTGTAAAATTGGTTGCCACAACCGGCTTTTCTAATATTTTAGCTTCGGCAATTGCTAATCCGTATCCTTCATATCTTGAAGGTTGAACATAAATATCACAGTTTCTTATATAAGGATAAGGGTTATGATGGACACCCAGAAAAATAAAAGTATCTTGTAAACCATACTTTCTTACCATATTTTCATATGTCGCCTTCTTTTCTCCTTCCCCTAATACATACCATTTAAATTTATATCCCTCCTCTTTTAATCTTTTACAAGCTTCAATAGCTAAATCATAACCTTTGACGTCAACTAACCTACCAATTGTTAAAATCCTTAGGCCATTATAGTTATCCTTGAAACTAGATTCTTCTAAAGCCAATGATTTAATTATTGTGGGAGAAATAATATCATAAATAACTAAAGTTTTTCGCCCGGCACTAGGCATTTCTTTAATAAATACTTCTCTGTTATAGTCTGATACAGCAATTACCTTATCGAATTGATCGTAATATCTTTTATCAAACTTCTTATTATATGATGCGACCTTATAATCCGTATTCACCCAACAGTATTTCTTTTTTGCTATAACTTTTTCTGCTACAAAATAGGTGGGGACTCCTTGACTATAAGCAATTGCACAATCATATTCATTATTAACTATATCTATTCGTTTCGATAGATTTTTCCAAATTATTTGAGCGCTATGCATTTTTCTATTTTTAATTGGATTTCTAAGAGACAACGATGTTCTTAATCTTGATGATAACTGTTTAAATTGTTTATTTATGATTAAATGTTTTATACCTTTTTTTTGTTTTTTTATATAATCAGGAACATCAACAATATTTACTTGTTCCGGTAATAAAGGTAAATATAGTCCTTCAACAGAAAGCATTAATATATCAACCTGATATTTTTCATAGTCAAATAATGTTAACAGTGACAATAAACTTTTCTCTGCTCCTCCACTATTTAAAGAATCAATGACAAAGAGTATTTTTTTCATTTGAAATTCCTCTCATTATTCTTTTAGTACTATAATTTTATCCAGATACTCTTTTGAAATCCTAATTTTATTATTTAATATATTTCTACATTCATTAAAATTAACGTTTTCAATTATATTAACAAATTCATTATCAGTTTCCTTAACTAGCCTATCACTTAATTTTAAATCATCTAATAAATCCCTCATCCTTGTGTTTATGGATTCCTTTCTATTCACTATTGCAAAGTTCTTTTTAAATATAATTGAGAAAACTGCTGCGTGAAAAGAATTGGATAAAACAAAATTTGCATTTTTCACTAGTGAAATAAATGTTTCAGGGCCAACAAATTTAAAATATTTATCTGCATACTTCAAATTATTTGGATTTATGGAGTATATTTTAAATCCCTTTTCTTTTTTCAACTTTATTGCTATTTCCTTAATTAGTTCACTATTATCAAAATCATAAATTAAGATATACTGTTCATTAAATTTTTCTGTTCCCATTTTATCCCATTCATCTCTATCTAATAAAAATACAGGGTCAACAACATTAACCCCCCTGTTAATTTTTAGTTCTCTAATAATATTAACTCCACTTTTTTCCCTAACACCTATGCCATCAAGCTTTTCTATTCTTTCTTTTAATATTGACTTTAATTCTTCTGATACAGTATCTGTTGCAAAACTTGCTGCATAAGACGCTTTTATTTTACCTTCAGGTACGAAGTCTAAGTAAAATGCTGGGTCTTTTCCATTCTTATGAAGAGTGTTCCAAATTTGATCACTTCCACAAAGATAAGCATTTGCTTCAGGTAAACTTTTCTTTAAATCCTCGTTAGAACTATAACGAGTACTTGTTAGATTTAAATATTTAGATTTAAATTGATCAAAAGCTTTTTTTCTTTTTAACTCCGGTAATCGAATTGGTATTTTAATAGCTAGATAAATCCATTTTGTAAGAATATTTTTTTCCCATTTTGGATTACTAACATTAAACAGGTTATAATGATTATTTAAATAATCTGGTTTATAGTCAATTATCTCAACATCATGGCCACACCTCATCAAGTACTTCATTAATGCAAATGCCTGTAATGAGGCTCCATGATTGTACACATCATGACACGTGATAGTACAAACTTTCATTTATTTATATCCCCACTTATGTTTCATTTATTAAGAGTAAATTCACTATCGTTAAGAGTCTACTTAAGAGACTAAAAAGATTTAAAAAGTATGCGGTTTTGTATTTTAAATAGAAATGATTACCTAATTAATAAAACAAAATAATGTTGATCCTATAAGCTGATGACACTATATAATTTTTTTAGTTCATAGTCATTACTAAAATTATAATTTTTATTATAATTAATTAGTTTCCTTCTTAAATCTTCATTCATATATATTTCTTCAACTTCAGAAGCAATTGACTCCACACTCAAATCTTTACAAATAACCCCGTCTACACCTTTTGCTACTTGGCTTCCCGCTGTTGAATAATTCGTAATAATTATAGGCTTTGCTAGGATTTTAGCTTCTGTAACTGTCACTGCTTTTCCTTCATAACGTGAAGGTTGTATATACAGATCACATGCTTTAATAAACGGATAGGGGTTAGTTCTCTTCCCCAATAAAATAAAACTTTCTTCTAAATCATTTTGTCTGATTAATTCTTTTATTTTTGTTTCATCTCCACCATATCCTACAACATACCAGGCAATATCGTCATAACCTTTTTCCTTTATGAGCTTCATGGCTTTTACAGCTTTATCGATTCCTTTTGCATGTGTCAATCTCGCGACTGTTAAAAGTTTAAATCGATTATCACTTTCCATTGGGTTATCCAATCTTTCTTTTCCCATTTTTCTAATAAATTCAGGAGAAGTAATATTTTCTACAACAAAAACTTTTGATTCTAACTCTTTATATTTTGCAAGAAAGGCATTTTTGCATGCTTCAGAGACGGCTATTATATGGTCAAATTGATGCCACATTTTTAAATCCATGTCTATATCAGTTTGAATTGTGGAATAGTCCGTATGAATCCAAGCAATTTTTTTCTTTGCCTTTACCTTTTCAGCCACAAAATAATGCGGCCATAAATAGCTAATAGCAACATCATACTCTTTTTCCATTCTTGGTAGGAAAGGGAGAGCATACTTCCACATAATTTGCATTTGATAATATCCAGGTTCATCAATCTTTTTTCTTTTTTGATAAAAATTAGTATTTATTTTTGAAAAAATTCTTGATATTCCTAAACCAATATGGCCATCTTTAAATATTTCCCTTATCGATTTTCTAAAAGTTGTGTATTGAGGCATTTCCTCTAATAAATTTGGGTTACTTGGTAACAATTTCATAAAGTCTCCTTGATGTCGATAGAGCATCAAGTCTACCTTATATTTAGTGTAGTCAAAACTCTCCAACATATTAATCAGACTTCTTTCAACTCCCCCAACTTCCATATCAAATGATGCAACTAATACGTCCTTCATCATAATCACCTATGTTCTTGAAACTATGTTTCTTAACCTTGCAATATTTTCTCCACCAATGGTTTTAGCTACAATCATTTTAAAATTACTTTTTAACCTTGATTTTAACGGAAGCCAACTTTTATAAAAATGATGCATGGCATAAGTATTCTCTGTAATAAAATTTCGGCAGTTAATATAATCATAGGGCGAAAAGTAGGGCTGTGGAAAAAATGTTGCTATTCCTGGCATTTCTTGAAATGTTCCATCCATTTTCAGACCTTTGTTTTTTAGAATTTCAGTGATGATGGCGACATTTGTTAATTCATTGTTCGTACCATTCTCATTAAACTTTTTCCCATTATATGAATCTAGAAAAATCTTTATTAACGAATTCCCTTTTGAAGCCCCAATTGTACTTGTTGCAATGAAGTTCTCTTGCTCAAACCCCCAAAATGAATCATGGTGCAAAAGAGGATCAAAGCTTTTAAAGACTTCAACATCGGTATCCAAATAAATACCACCATAGTAATATAATGCATGGACTCTTACGTAATCACTTACAAAGGCAAATTTACCAGAACGGTAAGCCTCTTTTATATATGAATTTACATTAATATCAAAATTCTCTTCACTCCACTCAACTAATTCATAGTCAGGGAGATTTTTTTTCCAGCTTGCTATACACTTATTCACAATTTTAGGTTTCTCATTTCTTCCAAACCAGCAATAATGAATCACCTTGGGAATTTTAACAGTCTTCATTTCGTCTTCCCCTTAAAAAATAAACTGGGTTATTTTTAATAGCTATTCCAACTTCTAATTATTTCTTAGCTGAGTACTCTTTCTTCCATCTAATAAATTCAACAAAACTTCTAAATTCTTTAATCTGTTCTTTTTCAATACCAGACTCTTTTAATTCATAAATAAAATCAATCCACTCTTTTTCTAAACCCTGTTTTGTATCATATTTTGAATCTGCCTTTATTAGTGTTTTTAAATCTACATTCAACACTGCTGCAATTTTGTTCATAACTTGTATAGATGGATTTTTATTTAAATCTCGTTCAATATTACTTAAATAAGATTTTGAAATGTTAGCTCGTTCTGCCAGTTCAGTTAGTGATAATGCTCTTTTTTTTCGGATTTCTAAAATGTTTTTCCCAATCATGAATTAATACCTCATTTATCATAAGAACTTGAACTTGAAATTTAATTTATTATATTAGTTTTGATTAGATGCTTTTCTTATACAATGAATGACCCGTTGCTGTTCTTCTTCAGACATATTGGAACCTGATGGAAGACAAATTCCTGATTGGAATATTTCCTCAGACACATTTTGAAAATCTCTGTGAGGGTAATATTTTGCACCCCTAAATAATGGCTGCATATGCAATGGTTTCCATACAGGACGTGCTTCGATATTTTCTATAGCTAAATATTTAATCAATGAATTCACAGATATGCCCGATTCATTTTCATCAATTGTAAGAGCTGTTAACCAGCGATTGGAATAGGTGTTTTTTAGTTCTGGCATAAAGTTGAATCCCGGTAGATGAGCGAGTTCTTGATAGTAGCAATTAAATTTACTTCTTCTTGCTTTAACTCTTTCATTTAGAACTTCTAATTGCGCTCTTCCAATTCCGGCCAATATATTACTCATTCTGTAATTAAAACCTGTCTTGCTATGTTGATAATGAAGCGCCGGATCTTTAGCTTGTGTAGCTAAAAAACGTGCCTTTTTCAATGCTTCAATATCATTTGAAACCAACATACCACCACCGGAAGTAGTGATAATTTTATTGCCATTGAAAGAGTAAATCCCATATTTACCAAATGATCCACTAGCTATTCCCCTGTAAGTGGAACCAAGTGATTCCGCAGCATCCTCTATAATCGGTACATCGTAGTGATTACAGATAGACAAGAGCTCATCCATTTTTGCACTTTGGCCATATAAATTTACAACAATAACTGCTTTAGGCAAATTCCCTTCTGTATTTGCTTCTTCTAATGCGAGCTTCAAAGAATTAGGAGACATATTCCAGGTTTCAGGTTCTGAATCAATAAATACCGGTTCAGCTCCTTGATAAACGATAGGGTTTGCACTCGCTATAAACGTAAGACTGGAGCAGAATACTGTATCACCTTTTCTCACATCTAATAAAGAAAGAGCCAAATGGATCGCTGCAGTTCCCGAACTTACCGCAACAGCTCCTTTGGCTCCTATATAACTAGCTATTTCATTTTCAAATGCATCCACATTGGGTCCTAACGGGGCGATCCAATTTGTTTCAAAAGCTTCATTAATATATTTTTGTTCATTTCCACTCATATGAGGCGACGAAAGATAGATTTTTTTTGTTGAAATAAGATTGCCCATTTATACACCCCCTGAAGTTTTTTTCAATTTTACCTTAGCAGGAACACCAACGGCTGTACAAAACGACGGGATACAATTTATGACCGTCGCACCTGCTCCAATTACCGACCATTCTCCTATAGATAAATTAGGAATTATAGAAGCCCCTGCTCCAATATGGACGCCCTCTTCAATTTGGACAGCGCCTGTAAGAGTAACATTTGGGGATACGTGAACAAAATCCCCAATTACATTATCATGTTCGATGACAGTACTTGTATTAATAATTGAATGTCTTCCTATCTCGGTATCTGCTTGAACAACAGAATATGCCATAATGACAGTTCCAGTTCCAATTTTTGCACTTGGACTAATTATTGCTGAGGGATGTATCAGTGTAATATATGATTCCTCTGAAAAGCCAAGTCTTTCTACGATTTTCTTTCTTATCTTGTTATCCCCTATTGCAATGATAACTTTTATGTCTTTAAAATAATCTAGTAGTTTTTTTACCATTATCACTGGTCCAAAAAACGTATTATCCTTTACCGTTAAATCTATGTGCCTATCATCAAAATATCCAATAATTGAGTGTTTTTTTGATAAAGAAAGCAAATCTGTGATAACTTTACTGTGACCCCCTTGACCGATGATTGCAATATTCATCCCCCGCCTCCTTTTGCAATATTTTTAGACCCTTTGTAGGCATCAATCGTTGCTTTTCCAGGCTGATTAATTCCATCCGATTTTATTACCTTATAAACTGTTAAAAATAATATCTTGAGGTCTAGTAATAATGATTGATTTTGAACATACCAAACATCCAATATAAATTTTTCTTCCCATGTAATTGCATTTCTTCCATTAACTTGTGCCCATCCTGTTATTCCAGGTCGGATATGATGCCTTGTTGCTTGTTCCTTTGTATACAATGGAAGATACTCCATTAACAACGGTCTAGGTCCGACAAGACTAATATCCCCTTTGATTACATTAATTAGTTGAGGCAATTCGTCCAAACTCCATTTTCTTAGGAACCTACCAAATGGTGTAAGCCTCAAATGGTCTGGCAACAAATTCCCACCACTATCACTTTGGTCAGTCATGGTTCGGAATTTATAAAAATTAAAAGGTATTCCGTTTAAGCCGGGGCGTTGTTGTTTAAAAATTACTGGATTCCCAAGTTTCAATCTCACTAAAATTCCAATCAAAAGTATTATTGGTGAAAAAAGCGTAATTAATAATAAGGAACAAATGAAATCTAACAAACGTTTCATTTTTCGCATCTCCAAAACCTAAATTTCTTAATTTCAATATATCTCTTCTTAAACTAAAATCTCCCCGCTTTGTATTAGGCGAGGAACTTCTTTAGTTTCATATTCATTTGGATTATTTGATTGCCAGGCCATAAATCCTCACACATTTCTTCAATCCCTTTTTCAGCTACCTATCCTAATTTACGCTTTACCTTTGTTGAATCAGCGTACCAGATTTCCTTATCAAATTGTTTTTAAAAATTAATATAATTACTTTCGTATATAATGCTCAATGAAACTATTTGTTCGTAAGCATAATAAATGAGATAAGAAAATATTATTCCGTAATAAACTAACTTTTGATTTGATTCATGGAACAGTTTTACGATCCATGAAACTAATATCAGATTGTATAGTCCAAAATAGATATTAAACCTTGCAAAGATCCAGTTCTGTGAAGAAATAATCATAAATACAATACTTATTATTGACATATTTACAATAAAATCACTTTTGGGCCAGAGTTCTCTTAATTTATCTCTTCCTAAGAAAGCAACAATAACCGGCGCAGCGTTAACAATTACCCTTATTGTGCTAGCTCCACCTTCATCAAAATCACTATAATGCCCATATTGTGTATTACCTAATGCTGAAAAAAGCATCTCCGAAAATACGTTAAATCCCAGAACAATCAATATTGACAAGGCTAATATTGAAAATGTTACCTTGGTCCATGCCTCTCTCCTCACAATAAAATATATAGGAAGCAGGACTAATGCACTTTTATGAATAGTTGATGCTAATAAAATGATTAAGGCATATTTCCCGAAGTTACCATTTAGGATATATTTTGTTGCCATAAATGCAATAGCTGCTGCTAGGTATTGCCGTATGCCATTCATAGATGTTGTGAACATTCCAGACGTTATAAATACAAAGGAGCTTAATTCAAAAAACCTAGAATATTTATATAGAACACAAATGATTAAAAAGTTGGTTATTAACGCTGTAGTAAAAATGAGAATTTGTGGATCAGGTGATATTTTTTGTAAATACATTTGTAGTAGGTTAAATCCAAAGTCACCAGCAGGATCAATATCCTTCCATGAAAAATGAGTAATTTCATAGGAATGCATATAAAAAAAAGTATCACCAATATTTTTACGAAGACCTGAAACAATGACTAATGAAGTAATCACAAAAAATGCAAAGAGTTTATTTGGTCTAATTGTCCTCAAATCATCTATTGCTTGTGTAGAAAAATACCTTGATAAAAAAGAAAAGACATACACAATTGAAAGATTAATCCACATAATGGTCATGGGCTTTTCCTTTCAAAATAAACTTAATCATTTTTCATTACAGTTGTTTTATTAGTTCTTTGAATATAAAAAAACAATCCTATTCCAAATGGGATTGAAAATAAAGTGGTAATAAATCTAGGTGACTCAAGTAAAAATTTTTTATTTCTAATCATGATATTACTTGATACATAATGAATAGACTCCCGGAATCTGTCCTTTAATGTAGGGGCATGCTTCATTGCTTCTTTTCTAAAAAAAGAAAACCCTTTTGGATTCTTTTTATATTGATTGATAATATTCATACTCGAACCATCTTCCAAATACTCGACGTGGCAAAGAACTTCATTCATTATAAGCAAGGGGACCTCTTGATCAATTAAGATATATTTATAACTCAATGGACAGTACTTTTCCCCAGGAAATACTGGGTAAGGAGGGACTTTCTTAGTTAGTTCTGTTCTATATACCAATTTTTTATCACCTTTAACTTTGTAGATCTCATATAAATTAGTTAATGTCGTTTTCAATAAGTTATCCGGCATTTTTGTACCAATAATTTCACCATTTGGTTTTGCATCCAATCCAACGATTCCTGCAAACTCCTTGCAACCATACCTCTTCCAAAACGAAACGATTTTATTAACTGCATCATCAGGCATATAATCATCTGAATCAATACAGACATTCAGCTCTGTTTCAATAAGTTCGTAAGCCTTATTATGTGCACCATGCATACCCTGATTTTCCTGAAAACAATATTGAATCGGAATTGAACCTTCTAATATCCATTTCTCCACTAACTCTTTTGTATAATCAGTTGAACCATCATCAATTATTAACCAAATAAAATCCTTACTTGTCTGCCTTTTCAAGCTTTCAAAACACAAATGTAGTGTATACGCGCGGTTATACGTTGGCGTAAAAACAGTTAAAGTAGGCTTCACTCCCTCACCCCATTAAAAAATAATTTATTCTATCTCTAAAGTGTAATATTTTGAATAATATTCTGAAAGCCAACTTGACATTGCAATTGAATCATAACCTGATTCTCTAATTTTCCCAGAAGTATCTTCATGTTCAAAAGAAGATGATAGTATATGTGACGCCCACTCCTCCGGGGGTTTTCTTAAACTTAAAAAGTCTATTCTACCGGTGATGTCACATTCTTGTGTAATTGTATTTGACACAATGCATTTTAATCCAGCCGCTTGCGCTTCTATTAACACAACTGGTAAACCCTCAAATAATGATGGGAAAAGAAACAGGTCCATTCCTTGTAATAGATTAGGGATATCACTTCTAATTCCTAAGAATTTTACACTTTCGGATAACCCTAAACCTTCTACTTTATCTTCAATCTGTTTCCTTAGGTCTCCATCACCTATTAAGATTAGTACAGCATCAGACCGCTTTTGATGTACTGCCCTAAAAATATCTATTAGGAATTCATGATTTTTTTGCTTATTAAACCTTCCAATATGTCCTATTACTAGTTTGTTAAGAAGACCAAGATCTTCCCTAATTTTTCTTCTTGTTGAATCTTTCAAAACAAACTCTTTGGTATTTACCGCATTATTTAATACAAACATATTTTTTGATTTTGCTATTTTATTACCAAAAAGCCACTGTCCTGCTTTGTTTGAACAAGCAAAATAGTGGGTTGGATTATTTTTCATATGGTACCTAGCGTATATACGAAATGGAAATTTATAATCTATTTCTAAATCACTTAAATGACTATGTGCAATTCGACACGTTATGCCTGCTTTTTTCGCTGCTCTTAACACAAAACTACTATTTTCGTTAATATGGGAATGAACCACTTTGTATTCAGAGTGACTAGCAAAAAAATCTTCAAGCCTTTTGAAATATAACCGGTAATTTCCTGGTTTAATTTGAGGCATTTTATAAATTTTCCCGCCAAGCTTTATTATTTCCTTATCATAATGACCTTCATCATCACGGTGAACCATGAAGTCAAACTGTATTTTTTCACGATCAATCTGTCTATAATAATTCATTAACATCGTTTCAAGACCGCCACGATTCATAACCGTTACAACTTGAAGTATTCGAATGGGACTCAATAATCTACCTCCTATCTGACAGTCCTTCTCATCAACTCAACTGCATTTAGTAAAATATAAAAGCCTATAGAAAATCTATACTTTGCAAAACTAAAAAAAACTTTCCAAATCATCGGAAAGTGTGATAAATCAAAGTGACGGAAACTTTTTTTGATTTTTTCATTATTAAGTATGGTATCAATTTTTTTTATTTTCTCATATTGGTTTGACTTATTATTTTTACTTATTGTATTTAACCCTAATCCCATAGTATTAAGGCAAATCCTATTATTTAATGCTAATTTATACTCTTGAGGTAAATTTTTTTCATTTAAAAAATTGGTAATTCTCTTATATAAGCTAAACCATTGGCTCAGTAATTCTGGCTTATAGTTTGAGGTTAATGAACTACTATTTTCACGCCAATAGTGATAAAAGGGCTTATTAATAAAAACAAATGAGTTAGAATAATAAAATGCTTCAATATTAAATAATGAATCCTCATTTGTACCAATTTCTTTTAAATCTATAAACGATAGCTCATTATTTTTAAGTAAATCAGTCTTATATATTTTTGACCAGACTGTACCCCATGCATCTAATAATTCAGGGTTGGCAACTTCATTTTCTAGCGGACCAATTAAACGTCTCATTAGTTTCGATTTTACTTCTTCATTATTGTAGATTACCTTTTCAGGAAGATTAAAATTCTTCTCTTTAGAGTGATTTCCAAATTCACGGAGATATGAGCACATAACGATATCCACTTTTTCAGCAATTGCGGAATTATACATAGTTTTGTACATATCCGTTTCTACCCAGTCATCAGGGTCAACAAATCCGATATATTCCCCACTCGCCAAGGACATCCCAACATTTCGAGCAGAGGATACTCCGCCATTAAACTTATTAATTATCTTTATTCGATCATCTTTTTCAGCATACTGCTCAAGGATAGTTACACTTGAATCGGTAGACCCATCATTTACCGCAATGATTTCAATTTCAGGTAAAGTTTGAGTGAGCAAACTATTTAGGCATCTGCTTAAATACCTTTCAATATTATATATAGGCACGATTATACTTACTTTTGGCTTCATTCATTTCCTCCAACATGTAGCTAGTGTATATTTTTACTAACTCCAAGCCGACTTGATCTAAAGAAAATATCTTTATTCTTTTTTCACTTTCAATCCCCATTTTTTTACATAAATCTTTTGATTGATACAATTCAATTAATTTATTTCCAAAATCAATCATATTATTTTTGGGTATTTGAAACCCATTATCGCTATCTTTAATTAGCTCATTATGTCCTCTATTATCACTTGCCACAACCGGAAGACCACAAGCCATCGCTTCCATTATGTTTACCGGAAGACCTTCTCTTAAGCTTGAAGCAACTGCAATATCACACATATTGAGGAGCTCTCCAATGTCCTTTCGAAACCCAAGAAAATCAACCATTTCTTTAACATCCAATGTTTTAGCTAGGTCTCTACACGTTTCTAATAATGGGCCTTCACCAGCTAACAAAAGTTTTGCGTTTGGTGTTTCTTCTTTTATGAATGCTAAAGCTTCAATTAATAATTTTTGATTTTTATTGTGATTAAATTCAGCAGCATAAAACATCAAAAAATCATCAGGTTTAAAACCGTGTTTTTCCTTTAATTCGTACTTTTCCTTATTGGTCACAGGTTTGAATTGTTCAGTATTTACCCCAACTCCATGAACATGTTTTATCATTCCCGCCTTAAATCCCCTGTTTATCGCGCGCTGATAATCCTCTTGATTGATCGTGATTAAACAATCCGTAAAACGGGACATAACTTTTTCAATCGGATAATAAATAAGCCAATTGATAAGTGGAGCTCCTTTACAAAAATGAAACCCATGAGCGGTATAAATCACTTTCGTACCATGCTTCCTTGAAGTCCGTGCAGCCAGTCGTGCCAGCAATCCTCCCATTGGAGTATGGCAGTGAATAATTGAATACTAGTTTTGATTTATTATAGTCTTCAAGCTTTTATAGGCAAAAAGATTCTTTTTCTTGAATGGCGATCTTTGAATCGGAATATTGTACTTTTCATCAACAAAAGGGAGCTCCATGTCACCATTAGCAGCAACATGAACCTCCCAGCCTTGTTCTTTAAACCATTTTAAATATGGCAAATGAAAAGCATGAAAATGATAATCAACTGTAGCACAGAACAGTACCCTATTTTTCATTATTCATCATCCATCCTCAGCTATTTAATTAGTTCTTTATTGACAACTGAAGAAAGGTATTCTAATAATTTATTTCTTAAATCCTCACGCTGTAATGCAAATTCAATTGTGGTTTGAATGAATCCCATTTTTTCACCAACATCATATCTGATTCCTTCAAAATCGTAGGCAAAAACTGCTTCATATTTGTTTAGTTCAGCAATCGCATCTGTCAGTTGGATTTCTCCACCTGCTCCTGGTTCTTGTTCACCTAATATTTCGAATATTCTTGGGTTAAGGATATATCGTCCTAAAATAGCAAGATTTGATGGTGCTTCTTCCTGGTTTGGCTTTTCAACCAAGCTCCTAACACGATGGAAACGGTCTTCAATGACATTTCCATCGACAATCCCATACCTAGAAACTTCATGGTCGGCAACGGTTTGAACTCCCAGGATGGATGCATTATATCTTTCGTATTGGTCAATTAACTGTTTTAAACACGGCTTTTCTGCCTTGACAATATCATCGCCTAATAATACTGCAAACGGTTCGTCTCCGATGAATTTCCGAGCACACCAGATTGCGTGCCCAAGCCCCTTAGGTTCCTTCTGGCGGATATAATGAATGTCGACAAGCTTAGAAGATTTTTGAACTTCATTCAACAGTTCAAATTTTCCCTTTTCATACAGGTTTTGTTCTAATTCAAAGGAATGATCAAAATGATCTTCTATTGCCCTTTTTCCTTTCCCAGTAACGATAATGATGTCTTCAATTCCCGATTCGATCGCCTCTTCAACGATATACTGGATCGTTGGTTTATCGACGATTGGAAGCATTTCTTTTGGCATCGCCTTTGTAGCAGGGAGAAATCTTGTTCCAAGTCCTGCCGCTGGTATAATCGCTTTCCTTACTTTCACTAATTTTCACTCCTTTTAACTAGGAATTGTCATGATTGGTTGCGACTGAGTAGCAACTCTGTTATTTGCTAAATTCAACAGTTTCTCCCTCAATGCTTCTTTATCCATGTTTGAATAATTGGCGATCAATTCTTCAATTTCATTGAAGAACAGCTCTGCTGTCTTTCCTATATAGATTTTTGGGTAAACTTGTTTATCATGAACTTCATCATCCTTTAGAAGCTCTTCAAACAACTTTTCACCAGGGCGAATTCCTGTAAATTCTATTCCGATTTCTTCAATATTATTCCCCGATAGCTTGATTAAGTTTTTGGCCAAATCAACTATTTTTACGGGCTCACCCATATCCAAGATGAAAACTTCCCCACCTCTTGCCAAGGATCCTGCTTGAATAACAAGTCGCGACGCTTCCGGAATTGTCATAAAGTAGCGAACCATTTCTGGGTCTGTAACCGTTATTGGTCCACCCTTTTCGATTTGTTTTTTAAATAGTGGAATAACACTTCCCCGGCTTCCTAGAACGTTTCCAAACCGTACTGCAACAAATTTTGTTTTACTATTCTTGTCCATGTGTTGAATAATCATTTCAGCTAACTTTTTCGTAGAGCCCATTACACTTGTTGGGTTTACTGCTTTATCTGTAGAAATCATCACAAATGTTTCCACTCCGTGCCAACTTGCCGCATTAGCAATGTTCATCGTTCCGATAACATTATTCTTGACGGCTTCTTCTGGATTTCGTTCCATTAACGGTACATGCTTGTGAGCAGCTGCATGGTAAACAACATGGGGCTGATATGTACCCATCACATCCATCATTTTTTTTGCATCTTGAAGATCGGCAATTTCAGTAATAAATTCAATTTTTGTAATACCGAAAGTTTCTTTTAGTTCCATCTCAATAGAGTAAATACTATTTTCTCCATGTCCTAGTAACACTAATTTTCTTGGAGTGAAATTTGATATTTGCCTACAAATCTCTGACCCAATTGATCCTCCTGCCCCTGTAACTAATACAACCTTATCGGTGATATATTCCGAAATACTCTCAATATTTAGATCTACCGGGTCTCTTCCTAAAAGGTCCTCTACTTGGACATCTCGAAATTGATTAACTGATATTTTCCCAGTTACCAAATCTTCAAGCATTGGTAGAATTTTCGTTTTTGCCTTTGTCTTTGCACATTCTTGAAAAATAGAATTTAACTCTTTTCGATTTAGAGAAGGAATGGCAATAATAATATTATCGATTTCTAGCTTTTTAACTGTTTTCTCAATCTCATTTACACCACCAACAACTGTTATCCCAAGTATTTCTAGTTGGTGTTTCTTTTCATTATCATCAATAAATGCTACAGGTATTAGATTTGCTTCAGAATTTTTTATTAACTGCCGTGCAACCATGGTTCCAGCAGAACCAGCACCAATAATCAAAGTACGTTTTTTATTTTGATGTGTATCAATAATTGTATCTCTCATGATTCGCCAACAAAATCTGGATCCACCAATTAAGAGAATATGTAGAGACCAAGTAACTGTTAATAAACGAAAGTATATTTCTCCTACCATCACTTGTTGAACAATAGCTGCTACCATAATAGAAAAAGTTACTACTTTAAAAATAATCAATAATTCCCCTACACTGGCATACTCCCAGGCCTTTTTATAAAGTTTATATACTAATGAAAAAAGATGATGACTCAGTAAAATGGCTATTGAACTAGCGATTATTGGAATAGTAATCACATTCAATGTTGCATTTACCAAAAATCTCCCAACAAAAATTGCAGTTATGACAATACATGAATCTATAATCATAAACAGTGATAATCTTTTTTTATATGTCATACTCTCCCCCTCATATGTGATCTATCTGTAATGTCCGGATTTCCCTACTGCCTCTTCCTTTTCAGATATCACCATATTTTTGTAAAAAAACCTTTAATAAAATGTTCTCTAGTGAAAACACATTATTAAAGGTTTTAATTAATAATTAGGGCATTTAACCCCGCCTCACATCACACTCTTGACGACCTGCGTCTAAGGTTTGTTAAACCCACAGCATGACCGAGTACCTCCATTGATAACGATAAGGAGACATCACCAGTTACACCTCTTAGTTCTTAATTAAGAACAAAAAGACTGTTAATTACCTAGTTTTTGGTTTGTCAGTACTTAAATATTTCTATTATCTATTTACTCATTCAAAATCACACCTATTATTTTTGCTTTGGCAAATGCTAACTCTTTTTTTGCTTCCAAAGCATCTTCAAGTTGTGTCCTTCCACGATTAATCACAAGAATGACTCCATCACAATGATCCGCTAATAGCTTAGAATCGGTTACTTCGAGAACTGAAGGTGAATCTATAATGACAAGATCATAGGATTGATGGGCCATTTCTAATAGTTCCTGCATCATATATGAACCTAATAATTCAACAGGATTAAGTGGTAGCGGGCCACTTGTTAACACCTCTAATCTATCGATATCAGTGGTGGTTACAGCTTCCTCTAATGGTACTCTACCTGAAAGTACATTCGTCAAACCCAATTTATTTTGACTTCTAAAGAAGATATGTGCGCTTGGGTTTCTTAAGTTTGCATCAATAAGAAGCACTTTTCTCTTCTGGGATGCTAACGAGATCGCCAAGTTCACTGCTGTGGTTGATTTACCTTCTCCACTATTTGGCGAAGTGATTAAAAAAATGCGATTTCCACCACTTGCTGATGATAAAGTAATATTGGTTTGAATTGTCCTAAACTGTTCAGAAATAATAGATTCCGGATGAGTATGGGCAACCAAATTTCGTTTATTTCCCGCATCTATGGTTCTTCGTTTATTTAAGGCCAATGGTTTCACCTCTTATCTCTAATTCCGAATAACTATTGTTTTTTTTTTTAACATTTTTATTATTCATTTTCGAAACTGTTCCTATTACCGGCAACCCCAATAGTTCTTCAACCTCATATTCTGACTTGATTGAATCATCCAAGGAATCCAATAAAAGTACCAAACCAATTCCGATAATTAATCCCAGAACAAAAGAAATCATAATGGTTCTATTTTGATTCTCATTTATAGGAAATGGAAAAACCTTTGCATCCGATAAAATAGTTACTTTATTGAAGTCAATAATATTAGGTATTTCATCCTTAAAAACCTTTGCTGTGGTATTAGCTATTTTTGCTGCTTGATTAGGGTCCGAGTCTACAACTGAAATACTCACTACCTGTGAGTTATCAATACTTGCTACCGTAATTTGTCCAGCAAGCGCTTCTGATGATCTTTCAATACCCAGTTCTTTAACAACTTTTTCCAAAACCGTTGAATCCTTAATAATTACCTGTAATGTCTTCCGATATTCGGCATCTGCATCAATAATAATCTTCGTAGATGATTGATATAAAGGTGTGGTGAAAAAGGTACTATAAATGGCACCGGCACTTGTAGCAAGAAGGGTGATAAGTATAACGATCCAGAATCTACCTTTGATCACATGATATAGTTCTTTTAAATTAATTTCCTTGGCTACTTGTTTTTGTGAGTAATTAGTTGGATTTCCCCTCATCGAACCACCCTTTTGGCTAGACTTTGATTTAACATATTTTAATTGATTTAATTTACCGTTAAGTTCTAAATAATGAACAGTCACAAGAAAAAAATAAGAATTGCGTTAATTTATAGTAGCTCATTATTTTCACAGTAATAACCCTCAAAATAGTTATAAATGTAAATATATAACATACCTAATTTTAGTTCTTTATAAAGAACGTGTCAACGATATATTATGATTTATCCGCCTATATATTTTATGACAAATTCTCTATGAAACTAGCAGGTTTTTCATAGACCAACTTCATATTGTTTATCGAGTAGATTTCGAAATACGCCTTTTTTTTCTTTAGCAAGCTGACTGAATCCACCACTTTGGATTACTTTCCCCTTATCCAACACGATCACTTGGTCTGCATTTCGTACCGTGGACAATCGATGCGCGATGACAATGATAGTCATCGACCCCTTAAGCTTTTCTAATACTTTTTGTATTCTTTTTTCGTTTTCTGTATCGAGTGCGCTTGTGGCTTCATCTAAAACAAGAATTGATGGTTTCCGTAATAATGCTCTTGCCAATACAAGACGTTGACGTTCCCCACCCGACAGCCTTATTCCTCTATCACCAATCATTGTATTTAACCCTTGAGGTAGTCTTCTTACAAAATCATCGGCAGCTGACTTTTCTAGCGCTTCCCAAATCATAGCTTCACTTGCTTTGGGTTCCATCATCAGTAAATTTTCTTTAATACTCGCATTAAATAGAAAGGGATCCTGCGGAACATAGCTGATTATTCTTCTAAACGAAAGTAAATTCCCACCTGAAAGTGGCGAATTATCAACAATAACTTCTCCTTGTTCTGGTTGATTAAGTCCCATCAATATATCAATTATGGTGCTTTTCCCAGCCCCAGAACGACCAACAATTGCTGTCATTTCATTTGCTGGAATTGTTATGTTTATATTTTCGACAGCATAAGTTAAATTATTTTTATTGTACCTAAAAGATACATTTTGACATTCTATACCCTTTATAATTTTTAAAGAGTCAGCATTTCTGTAACTTGCCTCATTTTTTATTTCAGTAGCTTCCTTACTTTCATTTTGTAAATCTAATAATGCATTGAAAGCTGGTAAGGTTGAAGCCAATTGTTCCAAACTGGACTGTAGCCCAGTTATCCTCGGCCATAGCCGAGAAAAGACGACAAGTATTAAAAGAAATTGCCCTGGTTGAGAGTTAAATATTTTCACCGAAAAAAAAATAAACACGGTTATTAATATAGTTGATGCCATTTTATAAAACACTTGTGAATTAGTTTTCAATTTAATATATTCAATCTGTTCATCAAACATACCTCGGACCACAGTACCAAGCCATGTCAAACGAGAATCTTCGAGAGTATTACTTTTTATATCTTTAATCCCATTCAGTTGATCTGTTATTCCTGCAAGATATTCTTGCGCTAACAAGGAAGTTTTCTTACCAAGATTTTGGGATTGTTTTATAAATTTACGTGAAAACAATGCCAATACAAGACCACTTATTAGAACAAAAAGTGTCATTTTTACTGATATCAAAAACGCAATAAATATTTGAATAGAGGTAAATATTATCGATGATAGAAGTAATATAAATTGGTAAGTTCCACCGGCTACACGAGCAAGTTCAATAGTCATAATGTTTACTAAATCGGATTTTCTCTTTTTTGTGTAAAAGCCCCAATTAGCATGTAATAGAGAACTATAAGTCTCCAATCTCATTTTGCCAATAAAACCTTGGCAGATTTTAGCATTCCTTATTGTTAATTTTTGATCAATCAGGTTCTGAAAAAAAATCAATAAAATATAGGAACCCAATATCATAGGTAACCCAAACTTTAACGGGAACATATCGAGGATACCAAAGAGTTTATTTAATGGAGTCTTGCCAATATTAATATCTACGATTCCAACGAAACCCAGCATTGGGACTAATAAGAAAATACCAAAACCTTCAAAAAAACTTATTAATCCCATTCCTAATATATTCCAGACCATTACTCGCCCCGAATAGGAATGAAATTTTTTTATAAAATAGAGAAACGCTGTCATGATATTTTATCCTCCCTATGATAAAACCTGTTTCCTTCTTTTTCTCCATGCCCATAAGAATGGACGCAAAGGAAAGTATAAAAAATGGAGGAGCTTTGGCAATGGTAATGTTTGGGCATCTTCAGGATATGGGAAAAGAAAACTCAATAAAAATAAAATCTTTTGCTCAAGCGACATTACTAAGAATAAATATTTTTTGTGATAAAGGGATACTTCATCAGGAAGAGGCTCGTTATGCAAATTCACAATATTCCTTACGTAAAATAATGCACTTTTCGCCAACTGATTTGACCTTCTTCGCTCCGCCAAATATTTCATCTCTACTGGGATTTTCGTAAAAAATAACCGTGAACATAGATTAAGAGCCTGACCTCCAAGATGCGAGTAATTATACCTTCTAAGTAGAATTTTTTCTTTCTTCCAATCCATTTCTTTTTTTAATAACATATCAATATCTTCTAACCACCGTAATCTTGACCAGCCGTGACGTGCTCCATGTGATACAAGGAATAAAAATAAATCCATATTTCCTAAAATATAAATTGGCTGATTGGTTGTAATAGAGCTTATTGCTTTTCTTTCCCATAATTCATTAAAGCTTGGTTCCCTTCCAGGGCCAGGATTTAATCTCCAATGTATTTCAACCTTAATTTTTTTCTGGGGATGAAAAAAGGTAAAATGATGATGTCTCCATTTCCAATCATTCAGAACCGATAAGATGTACTCATCCTTTATGTAGCCAAGTGTCGAAAGCATTTCTTCAGCTATTCCTAAATCTTTTATTGGTATGAGAATATCTAAATCTGATGATGTTCTAAGGGAAATATCCCCATATAAATGGGTAGCAAGTACGGGGCCTTTTAAAAAGAGAGTTTTAATGTTTTGGTCAGTAAATACTCTGGATAGTTGCTCTGTTTCGCCACTAAGCTGGAGCATCCTAAAGACATTCTTCTGATATTGAAAACGTAAAGCATTAATCACTTGTTTAGGAATATATTCCGGATTTATTTTACGTACTCTGTTGTAAATAATTGGAAATACTCGATGGTGAATAGTAAGTTGGATAAAATCATTCCAATTTATATCAGAAAATACACTTCTATTTTCATCGATTTTAATCTCGTCATCGGAGGTATGCAATAAAAACAGGAGTAAGCTTAATTCATTAGAAATTTGATCTATATCTTTTTGATTATTGATTTTCATCGTTATTTCCTCTTATTTCTTTGTCAATAATTCGATTAGCAAATTTGGTGACAACTGTAAATTTCTCCATTCCCTCAACTCCAGTAACATAAAACGCCCCACTTCTAAGCCAAGCATGTGCGATCATTTTTCCTTCTTCATCCTTTGCTGTCCCAAAATAAAGTGTACTTTCAATTCTACGCTTTTGTAACATCTTCATTCCGGCAATTGCTTTAACAAGGCATTGGCTTTCCCAAAAAGTGTAAATACTCATTATATGTATAACGTCTGAAACATTTTGTAGTGTCTCTCGGTTTTCTCGTATATTTTCTAAAGTAGTTTCCTCCATTTGAATTCCCAATGAAGGAGCTAATTTTTTAAATGGTATTATTTTAAGAATTCGGGCCCAGGCAAGATAAAAGAATGCTTCATTAAGCATTTTTCTTTTTCTACTATCTAAAGAAACTAAAGTTTTCACCTTTTGCAAAATAAGCACCATCCCTCCTCCTTAACTACCCTAATTCTTATTCAACTATTTGCACTAAACCCTCTTTATATAAGGTGTTAACAAAAGAAAGAACTTGTTGTTCACATTCATTGGGTTCAACTTCATATACTGAAAGTAAATTCGCTATCAAAATATCAATTTTAATTTCACTTTCCATTAAACCCCAAATATTCCCACCCAATTCCCCAAGATTATAGTACTTCCCATTTTCAATATTAAGCATTACCTTTTCTCCATCCATGTCACTTACTAAATTCCCAGGGCTTTGTACAACCCTGCTTGTTAATATAACTTCCTTTGATAAGAGCATATTTATCCTTCCTTTTCGATCAAGTGTAATATGTTTGTTACAAGTTCATCTGCTGTAAACCGTACATTTGGCCGTTGCAATTGATATAAATGTATCCTTTTTAGAATGTTTGCTGATTCTCTAAAATGCCATTCAATTAGGTCAAGGCGAGGAATTAATGTCTGTCGGAATGTATGGTTGAATAGAGTACTGAAGCGTGCAAGAGACTCTATTCGGTTTAGAGAAATATTGCTATTTTCTGTTATTACTAATTCAAATACCCCTGCAAGTGGCAAAGCCTCATCCAAAAAGCTAGATTTGACTGGCACAGCAAATTTAGTTTCTCTTTCAAATAAAGGACGATATTCTGTTGTCTTCATTCCAAATTCCTGTAAACTTTCCTGCCATAATTTTTGTTGAGGATAAGATGGAAATACGTAAGGGATCCCTTCTTTTGATAGTGAAACTGCAATAACATCATCGCTTAGAAACTGATATCCTTTTCTTATGAAAACAGAAGCGAGAGTTGATTTACCTGCACCAGATTCACCTATAAAAGCATATACCTTACCATCAATTGCAATTGCACTCCCATGTAATGTCAAAACCTTCCTCTGCATTAAGAGAATTCCCATACATGTGCCAAGGATATATAAACGAATTTTATCTTCCTCATATCCTTTTATAGGTGAAACAATTACTTTATTCCCTTCTTTTATGCAAAATATAGCAGTATCTGGAACATGGAACATCACCAAGTTATTGTTATTATCAACAAAATATCCACCTTTTTTTAATATTGACCATTTTGAGGAAAGATCTGAAACCTCCACACTTACATCATGTTTATCTTCATCTGTACTGAGTGGAATTAATTCAGGTAAAGGAATTTCACTCCTTATTGCAAGACCGAAAGATTTATAGAAAAAACATTTTAAAGTTTCAATCATCTTCTTCCTCCATCTATCTACTGAAAAAAATTTAAAAAAGCCCTTATACTATGTAAAATAAAATGTATAAGGGCCGCAGTGATTAATAAACGAAATTAACTATAATGCACCACATCATTAAGTGGAGCATCTGGATCTGGTTGAACTGCATCAGGAATTCTAATTCCTGGTCCTGCCATTGTCATACTGACATCTAACACCTCTAGAACTGGTTGTTTCCATTGCTTTTTCATGAAATCACCTCCCTTCAAGCAGATTTTTTTATAAAACGGTAAAAGATAATACTGCGCATTAAAATTCTAAAGTCTGCTTCGTAAACATCACTTGGGTTAGGATTATCCCTTAGCCTTTCTAACGCATTCTCTATGATGGACAAATTTAAAAACTGTCCAACAACTTTATCTTTACAGAGCTGTTGAATCTCCTCTACAAATATATTCCACGAAGGCAGCATACGATTAATTCCATCAGCCCCCTGTAGACCTCTCTTCTTTTGATTTAACCTTATATTATTTGGTAAGTAATTCTTCGTTGACCTACGAATCAAGGAACGATCTTGACCATCCTGGACGTATTGATCTTCAGGCACAGATAAACAGAACTGGATGACACGGAGATCATTTGTCGGGTCTCTTTCCCATACCCCGTGCTTTAAAGACAACTTAGTTGCATAAGTTCCATTAATAGCCCAGTAATATAATTGTTCGAACTGTGTTTTTTTCATATCAAAAGCGTTTGGCAGAGCAGTACCTGTTATATCAACTTTTTGTTCATGAAGTTTTTCTAACACCTTCATTTTTTTTGCAAAGTCTGGATTAATGAGCATTGGATAAGAATAATCACCCGCCATTGATTGGTGGAGAAATGGAAATGCCTTTTTTCCAACGACAGAAATGATTCGTGATTTCTTCCCCCCTAACCTCTGACTAAAATAATAGATTTCCCGAGAAAGTTTAATTAGTTTTAGCCTTTTTAAAAGCAGAGCTTGGTATTCTAATGCGTGTCCCCAAGAGATCGTCCAATTTCCCCGTTGGCCATTAAGCAGTACACCTATTCCTTGCTTTGATGCTTCTTCATAAATTCCTTTAAGCCAGTAACTGTTTTCATAATACTTATAAGGCATCTCCAAAGCATCAATCCAATCATCCACTTCTGAGAGTGAACTTTTCTCAT
Source organism: Bacillus sp. 1NLA3E (assembly GCF_000242895.2). NCBI lineage: Bacteria > Bacillati > Bacillota > Bacilli > Caryophanales > Bacillaceae > Bacillus > Bacillus sp. 1NLA3E. The sequence continues at coordinate 963,002 of NC_021171.1, read as the reverse complement.
TGAAATCTAGATAATTAGGTTTTATATTACCTACAAAATCGACCGTCGATTGAATAAAGGGTCTTTCATCTGGTATTCTACTAATATCCGTCCAATCTTCAAATCCTTCAACAGGCACATAACTAAACGAATGCAACTCCTTATTCTCACTTCGTAATGCATTTGCCGCAAAACTAGCTACCGAGCCCGAATCCAACCCACCACTTAGATGGGCTCCAACTTTTCGGTGGGTACGCAAGCGGTCGGTTACCGCACGTTGAAATACTTCACGGAAGGCTTCTTCATATTCTTCATTCGAGTTTAATTTTAGTTTCTTGCCTTCTTTGAGCAAACTATATCTTGTAAATATTACTCTGCCATCTTTCACCCTCATTGAATGTGAAGGTGGGATTTGTTTAATATTTTTGTACACCGTCGAAAAAACATCTACCGATTCAAAATTAAGGGGTATTGCTAAAAACTCTGCCAACCACTCCTCATTTAGCTCCTTTTTTATAAAAGGAAGTGTTAATAGGGGTAACATAACTGTACAGAAGGCAATCCGGTTTTGCTCTTGATAATAATAAAGCGTCCTAGTCCCAGAGAAATCCCTGGCCCCAAACAGTTTCTGCTCCCTCTTATCCCAAATCATAAAAGCAAAATCGCCGACTAAATATTTGGGGCTGTCTTCCCCCCATTTATAGTAAGCCAATAAAATCAGTTGACTATCGGTCATGGTTTTCCTTTTTGTTCGATCTACATTTAGTAAATCGAACAACTCATTACGATTGTCGATAATTGCATCCGCAGTAATAGCAACTTGTCGTTCTGAGTCGTAAAGCGGTAATCTTTCGCCTATGGATTCAGGTGTGATCCACTGGGCATGGCAGCCAAGGAATACATTATCCTTATACCACGTCTGAATGTCATCAGCAGGAAACTTCTGCAACTCCTTCATCATGCAAAGGCCATGTTCATGTGGTACTGGTTCTCCATTTACATGATAAATACCGGTGATGGCGCTCATTTTTTTCCTCCTGTAAAATCGCAACGGTCCGCAACTTATTATTAAAAATTTTATTTATATGTATTTATAACAATCACTTATATAAGAATTAACTCCAAGTTAATAATATTAACCGTTCTTTTTTAAGAACATTTATAACAAAAAAATAGTAAAGAACTCATAGGAAGAGGATTCCTATGTATCATTTACTGATGATCTAATTAAATAGCTTTACAATGTATTAATCATTAATCTGATAGTCACTTATTCTATATAAAGAACATATCCTAAAAATAAAATATCATCTATCCTTTTGAGTGTCAATAATTTCTGGTACTTTTGGACCCTTATATAATCCTACAAAATGTGCAAGGCTGTCGAGACTCCTCGACAGCCTTAAAATAAACATATTCTATTAAGCTTCTTCTCATTTCTCTAACAACCCATACTTCCGCTTAAAACGTGATAAACTCTTAAACCAAACTTTCCCAAACAACAGAATAAAGAACACATTTGAGATTGAATGCATGAAATCAAATAAAGCACTTCCAGCAAAGTAAGCAATGGCCGCCTTCAAACTCAATTCATTACCGTATTGACTTAGGGAAAGTAGACCCCAAATATTCATAATCCAGCCGAATAAAAATCCCCATACTGCTCCAAAAAGAATTCTTCCCCAGGTGGAATTCAAAAATTTTGTTTTCCCCAGTAAACCGGCCGACCAGCCCACCAAACCCCAGGCCACCATTTGCCAAGGTGTCCATGGGCCTTGACCGAGGATCATATTGGAAGCAAGCGCGGCCACTGCACCAATCATAAAACCACTTTCAGCTCCAAATACCAAACCTGACATCATGATAACAAAGGTTGTCGGTTGCACACTTGGAATACTTGCAAACGGTATCCGGCCAACTGCTGCAATGGATGCCAAAACGGCTAGAAGGACTAGTTCTCTTGCATCTACTTTCCTACTTTCAAATCGAGAAAACAAAAGAAGAAACGCAGATAAGATCATTCCCACACTAATCCATAAATAGCTGTCACCCCACCAAATAGTTAAGACTAAAAATAGGATAACCACCAAGGGGAAGCCAACCTTTTTCAATGCACTTTTGTTTTGCATGCCGAAACGGCCTCCTCTAGTGTCATAATCTGACTTTCGGGGATATGGCGAAATAGTCTTTGGATCATAGTCGTATAAAAGAAATTCCCTTTGAAAAACTCGCTTGGCGAACCCTCAGAGGTAATCTTCCCTTGAAACATCATTCCACATTTCGTCGCATGCTGTGCTGCAAATTCTACATCATGCGTTGACATTAATATCGTTGTGCCGCCCTCCTGTAAACCTTTGAGAATTTCGGCTAGGTTGGCCTTGGAAACTGGATCGAGGCCCTTTGTCGGCTCATCAAGTAGCAACACTTCTGGATTTCTTATCAACAAACAGGCAAGGGCAGCTTTTTGTAATTCTCCCCCACTTAAATCATATGGATGCTGATTTCGTAGATGAGCGATCCCTAATAAATTTAGCAGACGTTCAACCTCAAAGAAATCCGTTATTCCCCATTGCTTCAACGTCTCGTTAATTTCTTTTTCGACAGTGTCTTGAATGAAAAATATTTTTGGATTTTGCGGTAAATATCCTATTTTTTTTATGAGATCATTTTTCGACCAAGTTTTTAAGGGTTTTTCATGAAAAAACACTTTCCCTTGAGATGGCTTAAGAATGCCACCAATTAGTTTGAGGAGCGTTGATTTTCCTGATCCATTCCCTCCAAGGAGGGCATATGTTTCTCCCTTTTGTATTGAAAAGTCTAATTCCTTTAAAACCATTTCATCATCTTTGCTATAAAGAAATGCCAGATTTTTAGCTCGAATCAACTCTTCCTTCGCATCTGCCACAACAGATGAATCGGAAGTACTCAAATCAATTAGAGCATTTTGTTGGAACCACCTTTTCCCCTCTTTAACAGTAAGCGGTGGATTTTTTCTATTCTCATTCTTTTCGATGCTCAAATAAAGAGATGGAATGCTTGGTACATAGACACGATTAGAGGAATTCCAAAGCATTTCCATCATCTGCTTTGGTGCGCCCTCATGGGTAATTTTACCTTGTTCCATCATGACGATTTTATCAGAAACCGTGAACAACTCTTCTAACCTGTGCTCAGCTACCACAATCGTCATCCCAAACTCATCATTCAGTCGAACGAGCATATCAAGTAATTCTCTTGCACTAACCGGATCAAGCTGTGCCGTTGGTTCGTCTAAAAGAAGAATGTTTGGTTGCATTAACAAAACTGATGCTAAATTAATCTGTTGCTTCTTTCCTCCCGAAAGCTCATGAGTTTTACGATCTAAAAGGGATTCCGCACCGAAGAAATGGACCATTTCAGCTACTCGGCTTCTCATTTCTGTTGTAGACAATCCCATGTTTTCAAGCCCGAACACGATTTCTTGGAGGACATTCTCAGCTACAACCTGGTTCTCTGGATCTTGAAAAACAAAGCCAATTTCATTTGCCCCAGCATCAGACTCTTGTCTTGATCGTCCATTAATAATAATGTCCCCTTTTAACTCACCGTGGGGTCTTATTTCTTTTTTCAATAGCCGCAGTAGTGTGCTTTTCCCACTACCTGAAGCTCCAAAAAGAACAACAAATTGACCCTTTTCAATTTGGAGGGATAGATTTTTAAGGGCTGGAGTTTCCGTTTCTGGATATGTAAAAGTTATATTGTTTAATTCAATTTGCGCCATCGAATGATCCCTCCTATATCAACAAAAAGTGGAAATCCTAAAAACAATAGAAATTCACCCATCAAAATCAAATCCATAACCGAAAGACGAACCGACTCCATCATTGGATATATCGTTAAAAAGCCGTGACCAGAAAAACGCCCATGTAACGTAAAAATAAAGATCATCAGTAAATAAATCATAGCGACCGCATCCGTCTTTTTAAATCTGAAATATTCATAGGTTGAGCGACTGCCCTGCCCGTACCCTCTGGCATTCATCGAATCGGCAGTTTGAATGGCTTCTTCTAGTGAATATGTTAATAACACTTGAACATATAATAAGCCGGATTTTGCTCGATTTTTCCATGAACCGTTCAAAACAGAAATCCCTTTACTCGTTTGAATCGCTGAAATTTCTGCAAGCCTTCTTCTCATCAGCGGGATAAACCGCAGCGTTAACATCAGTAAAACAGCAAATTGCGGCAGAAACTTGGAAAATAAATAAAATATTTTATTAGGGGTCATGATCTCATTGTAGGATACAAATAAAGCTACAACACCAATTATTGATAAAGCTGTCGTAACACCATACATAACGGCCTCTAAGGTAAACCGGTGTTGAAAAATCTCGAACAATACATGACGGCCTCTTTCAATAAAAAAAGGATTAAAAACAATAATAATCAGGCCGCTTGCTATCATAAAAAAAAACCATCGCTGCAAGCTTCTGCAGCGATCTTGAATAAAATGAATAGCAAAGATCATAACCAATCCCATCGATAGGATGATTGGATGAAAAAGTAGCATAATGAGAGAAAGAGCACCCACGTAATAACTGATTGCGACAAGTGGATGAACATGTGTAAAACTCTTTGTTAGGTTGTTCCTTCGCTTAACCTCCAACGTACGCCCAAACAATTTGGTCACCGTCTTTCACTGCTGCTTTTCCAGCACTTTCTTGAACCATTATGCCATTAAGTTTATAGGTCCAACCGCTTTGACCAGGATAGTCACCTTCATAAATACCATCAATTGCCTCAACATAAGTTGAACCATAATCATTTCTAGATTCAACTGATATATTTTCACTTTTTTCAATCTTAAGAAGCACGTCCATTACAGTATCACCTGTATTAATATCCACTTTTGTGGCACCTAAAATATTTCTCCGGTCTTTCGGGCCAATAATAGATATCGTAACAGTATGTGTAGGTTCCGGATTACTTACGGCTGCAGGTGCTGCAGGTACTGGATTAGCAGCTTTTGGTGTTGGTACAGGTGCTGTTTGAGCATTGTTTGTTACAGTTTGATTATTGGTAACTGTCTTCTGAGATGGTGTATTTGTTGTAGTTGGTTGGGAAGTATCCGAAGTATTTCCACTCCCAGCAACATTTTGCTCATTACTTGAATCTGTTCCTGTTGAAACTGCTTCTGTTTGAGCAACTTCGGCTTCAGCAGGATCCCTCTTCTCTTCTTTTGCTTTTTTTTCGGTTTTCTCTATCTTCTTTTCTGAAGCTTTCTGAGTAGAATCAGCTGCCGTTCCACAGCCAGCTAAACTGAAGGCAAGAACAAATGCTAGAAAAAACAAAGCGACTCTATAATAGCGATTCATCAAAGCTCGCCTCCCTTGTTTTTTGTATAAAAAATGTTTAAGCGCTCTTTCTTTTTCCCATAACAATAACTGCTACCATGCCTACCATTAAGATTAGCATCCCGTAGAAAATAGTGTTGTACATATTGGTTGCCGTGTTCGGTAGAAGCTTCCCTTCTGGAGATTCTGTTTTTGCATCCTGATTAAGCGCTACTGTTGTCGGTTGTACTGCTGCAGGACTTTCGGGAGCTAAAGTAAAATTATATAATGACCCTTTTCCATTTCTATATAGCTGATATGCAACTAAAGCCTGAAGGCTTTGGCTTGAAGCAAGCATGTTTATTCCTTTGCCATGTTTCCATTCAAATCCATTATCTCCAACTTTAAATGATAAAAGGTATGATACTATGCTAGTACCACCTTTAGTAAATGTTTCTCCATTTGGATCTATACCTAAAGCTGATAAAGCAATAATCACTTGAGCTGCAGTATTGCTGTTGTCAATTTTTCCGCTCAGATAAACGGATGATAGATTTTCAACACCCTTATTCACTGCTTCGCTAACACCAGCTTGATCCTTGTATGGAGAAAGGGCTTGTAATACCATTGCTGTAATATCAATATCTGCATTTGCTCCTGACCAGCTACCATCCTTATTTTGACTGTCTAATAAATAGTTCACTAATTTTTCTCTTGTCCATGTAGCAGTAGCAGGAATTTCAAAATTCATACTATCTAACGCAATCAGTGCATAGGCAACTCCGTTCAATCCAGGTTTTACAACGTCACCAGTATAAATTGAAGAGATTAAATTGTAGCCGCCTATATTGGTTGGGTCTCCACCTGCTGCAACAATTCCTAAAATATAACCTTCTGTATCTAAAATATTTCTAATGACACCTTTCTTGTCTATAACAAGTTTTGTCACATTATCTAAATAATTTGTTGGAATACTTTTTCCTAATTGCCTTAAGACAACCGCTTCTTTTTCACCAACATATTCATCAGGGAACAAAGTCAAAGTGGTATCAATTGCATTTTGAAGCGTTTCGGATGCAATCGGTTCACTAGGTGGTTGATTATTTTCATTTCCCGTGTTTTCATTCGGTACTCCGTCCCCATCACCTTCATTATCGGATGGTTGCTCCCATGATTCATATTGAAAGGTTATTTGGTCATTAGGTTGAAGAAAATAGCTATCTGCTCCTGTAGAAGCGTATTCATCATTCACATAAAAAGCCCAGTAATATGTACCTTCTGCATTTATATTATTAATAGAAAGAAAACCATCTTTATCAAAAGACACTCTCTCTTTGCCCATTAACTTCTGTAATAATTGTAATGCGCTTACTTTACCTACGAATGAATTATATTTAGATTCGTTAATTACTTCTTTATTTTTACCAATTACTTTAATGGAAGCACTGACAGGTTTATTCCAATCCTCATAGCGGAAAGTATAATGATCTCCATTTTGAGCAGTATAACTTCCTGCACCTAAATCAGAAGAAAAACCATTTACATAAAAAGCCCAAAAATAAGTATCCTCTGGACCAGGAGCTAAACCTTTAATTTCGTCGAGCGATTTTCCCCAAGCTGTATCTGAAGTTACCAAGTCCCCACCAACAGCGCTACTCAAAATATCCAAAGCCGTTGCATTTTCCGCAATTGGAACTGGTTGATTATCCACCATAGTTCCGGCTGCCTCGTCCCCAATAACCGTTACAGACGCTTTATTCTCTCCTTCAGCCGCAAAAACTGGTGCTTGAAAGCCGCCAGCTATTAAAGAAAATAAAAACACTGCAACCAATAATACGTTCATCTTTCTACTAACCAACATATCCGCTTCTCTCCATTCTCTAAATATAAAAAATCCATAAAAAAATCCTCCCTATATTAAGGAGGAGGTTTGTTTTAGTTAAGCAGCAAACAAAATAAATGTTCCTGACTTAACACCCTCCTATCCACGTAGGCCGCTGGTGTAAAAAACAGGCAGGTTTCCTGGCTCATGATCATCACTCCCTATGCCTTCCCATCAAAAAACGACAGTGACATTTTATAGGTTGCTCCCATTTACAGTGGCGGGACCGCGTTGGCTTTCACCAAACTTCCCTATTAAGCACAAAATCTATTTTTCAATAGACCATTGCACCTGTTTATACCAATATTAATTTTATGTCACTCATCATTATACAAATTGTCCAATCATTTGTATATGTATTTGGACTTTCATTGTAATATTTTCTGATTTTTTAAAAAGTAAGTCAGTTTATGGTACAGTCCTAATTTTTCCAAAAGTAATAAAAATTTCACAAATCAACTAGCTTAATAGAGGTAAGATATAGGCAAACTAGGACTTTTAATAATAGGAGGGACATGGGATGAAAAAGGTCTATCCCTTATTCGGAATTTTAGCCCCTTTATTGTATTTAGTTGCTGTCATTATTGGTGGGTCTCAGCTCGAAAGTTACAGTCACCTTTACAATACAATTAGTGAAATAACTGCTTCTAATGTTGAATCGATTCCGAGTGTACAAATTCTTTTCGCTATCTATAATCTATTCATTATTGCATTTAGCGTTGGCATGTTTTTATGTTTAAAAACGCCAAACATGAAGAAAATAAAAACGGCTGCCCTAGCTCTTTTCTTTGTTGGATTGACAGGTGGCGGAATGTATTTTTTCCCCCAAGACCCTCGTTTTGTTGAAATGACCTTTGGAGGAAAAGTGCATTTAGGTTTGGCAAGTATTTGTTCCTTATTAACCATGTTATCAATTATTCTATTTGGGATGGGTGTGAAAAAGGAAGCAGCCCTATCCAAATTGCGGACATACTCCTACATATCCTTCTTTATCGTGTTTATTACTGGGGGGACAGCGGCAATCAGTGTAGCCAATGATTCAGATTTCGGCGGATTATTCGAGCGGCTTACGATCGGGAGTTATCTGCAGTGGGTGCTAGTCGTGTCGATCCAACTCTTTTTTCTTAACTGGAAAACCCGTAAAAGTACAAAAACCTCTAGTTTAAATAAACTTAATATATAAGCATTCAGCCGAAGAAGTTTTCGGCTGATTTTTATGTTCCTACCACTATATATGTCAACCTTTTGATTTTTTTAGTTGACAAAAAATAAACTTTCGCATTATTCTTTATCTATAAATAGATTTTGGGGGATATAGAAATGAATAAAAAACTTAGAGCAATTGATTTAACTATGGTAGGAGTTTTTGTTGCCTTAATGGCTATCGGCGCAAACATTACATCGTTTGTTCCGTTCATGGTTATTGGCGGGGTGCCTATAACTTTACAAACTTTCTTTGCGATTTTAGCTGGAGTCATACTTGGGAGCCGCCTTGGAGCGATTGCCTTAACAGTGTATACATTTGTTGGACTTGTAGGTGTTCCTGTCTTTGCTCAATTCGGGGGTGGTTTTGCTACGATTGTTAAGCCAACTTTCGGATTTATTGTTTCATATATTTTAGTTGCTTATGTTTGCGGTAAAATTGTTGAAAAGAAACAAAGTTTACCTACATTTATCACTGCAGCATTAGTTGGATTAGTCATCAACTATGTTCTTGGAACAAATTTAATGTATTATGCATACAAGTTTTGGGCTTCTGCCCCAGAAGGATTCACATATAAAATGGCTTGGATGTGGATGGTCGTTCCATTGCCTAAAGATATTATCCTAGCAGTTTTCGCCGGTATACTAGCTCATCGCCTTGAGAAAACAGTTCTTTCAAAAGGACAATTTAAACATATGAAAAGGGTCTCCTAAGATACTATCTTAGTTTGAATCCCTTCATCATACCAAAACCGCATCCCCTACCCGATGCGGTTTTTTTATAACTTCTTCGGTTCATTCATCGTTTAATACTCTAACATCTACCTCAACTGATAATGTTTGTTTCGAGGTACCGCTATACACTCCTTTAACAGGGACGATATCGTTATAATCTCTTCCGTGCCCGATTTTCACATAGCGCCAATCCATTAATCCATTATTAGTAGGGTCAAAACCTAACCAACCAACTCCTGGTACGTAAGCTTCTACCCAAGCATGAGAGGCTTGGGTAAAATCAGCGTGCCCTCCTTGCAGATCACCAATAAAATGGTAACCACTTATATATCTTGCTGGAATACCTTTCATTCGGCAAACAGCAATCATTAAATGAGCAAAGTCCTGGCAAACTCCTCTTTTCAGCTTTATTGTTTCTACTACTGTTGTATGTACGTCTGTTGCTGTAGGGTCATATGTAAAGGTTGAGTATATCGTAACCATAATATCCCTTAAAAGTTGATACACACTTCCAGAAGATTCAAGGTCCGGCAGGGTGTTTGCGAATTCCTTCATCTCAGGTGTTGGAAGTGTATATGAAGTACCTAGCAGGTATTCTGCAAAAGTATTTTCAAATAGCTCACTATAGATGATTTCTATTTCTTTTTCGAGCGGTAAAAGACTACCCTCCGTTTGAGCGATTTCATGTGTCACGACAATTGATTGTGCTTTTATGACCAACTCACGATGTGGTTTGTTAACGGTAAAGGAATGAACTATATTCCCAAAATAATCCTCATGGGAAAATAGTTCCGCTTCTGGTATGACTGAGATTATTTGCTTCACACGGGATTGCCGCGAATCGGTTCTCGGCGTTAACCGAATCTCATTGACACTGTCCTCCACTGATTCCTTGTATGTATATCTTGTTAGATGAAATATTTCTAGTCTCATACCATTTCAGCCACCCTGTTGGGAAAGCAGTCTACGACTTCCTCCCCTCTATCATAAAAAAAACATTTTTCAAGTTCCTGGCCGATGTGATTGCAGCTAGCGAGAAGTTCCGTCAGAAACGCCCGGTGCATCGGTTTTTCCTTATTGCCTAGGCAATTAAACAGCAACACTCTTTGGCGTTTGACGAGACGAATCACTTTGGTAATGTGTTCTAATTGATGCTCAACTTGAATTTCCTTTAAATACCGTTCAAGTTCTGAAAGCGAAAAAGAAATTGAACGAGGAAAAACAGTATTTAAAACAAGGAATTCAATGACCGTTTCTAGCTCCACTTGGTTTGCGTGAAATTTACGGAAGGCTTCAAAACCATCTACGCTTTCTAACACAGAATTCAAATGATAATATGCATAATCACTTTCGTTTGAATTCTCTTCTTCTAATGACAAAAATAACTTCTGGATAATCCGAACAGTATTTTCGGTTCTTTCGAGGAGCTTGCCAGCTTGGAGAAATCTCCATTCAACTTCGTGCAACATTGATGAATCTGTAACTCCATTAAAGAGTGATACCTCATTGCGAACTCGCTCCAAAAACAGAAATGGCGATTGTTCCAAGTCCTTCTTTTGTTTTTGCTCCAACAACCAAAGGTAAAAGGAGTTAATGGTATCCCACATTTTAGCCGAAGTTTGCTGTCTTACTACTCTCACATTAAATCTTGCTTGGTTTAAGGAATTGAAAATCGAGTTGATATTTTCTTGATCAATCGTCACATATTCAAGGATTTTATTGACATTTAAACACATATCATTAACTTGCTCTGAAGCAACATCACTTAGAATAGTAGAAAACCGTTCTTGAAGGTCATTCCTATTTGTCTCTTTCCCTAGGTGATTATGATGAGCATAAAGGGTAACATCCATTAAACGCGCAGTGTAATCTATTCGTTCAGTGTAACGACCAATCCAATAAAATGATTCAACCACTCTATTTAACATGTCAATTCCTTCTTCCTTTAAAGTTTAGTATAAAACCCAAGTATCTTTACTTCCTCCACCTTGAGATGAATTTACCACGAGGCACCCTTCCTTTAATGCCACTCTTGTGAGACCACCAGGAACAACCTCTATATTTTTTTCTCCCATAAATGCAAATGGTCGAAGATCAACATGTCTACCTTCAATTTTTCCGTTTATGAGTGACGGGACACAAGAGAGATTAATAGTTGGTTGAGCAATATATTTTTCTGGAGATTGAATAATTTTATCCCTAAATTCGTCTATTTCTTTATTAGTAGATCTTGGACCAATCAACATCCCATACCCGCCAGATAGGGAAGTTTCCTTTACCACCATTTCAGATAAATGATCTAATACATACTCCATATCCTTTTTTCGTGATAAAACAAAGGTCGGAATGTTATTTAGGATTGGTTCTTCGTTCAAATAAAAACGGATCATCTCGGGAACATAGGAGTATATCGCTTTGTCATCTGCTACACCGGTACCTGGTGCATTTGCAATTGTTACATTGCCAGCACGATAAGCATTCATAATTCCAGGAACACCTAATACAGAATCAGTACGAAAACTTAGAGGATCAAGGAAATCATCATCAACACGACGATATACAACATCCACCTGTTGAAGTCCTTTCATTGTTTTCAAATAGACTTTTTGATTGATGACTTTTAAATCCTTGCCTTCAACAAGAGGAATGCCCATCTGTTGTGCCAAAAAGGAATGCTCAAAATAGGCGGAGTTAAAACAACCAGGCGTTAACAGTACAACAAACGGGTCTTTTTTATCGTTTGCAGATATGCTGCGTAAACCCGATAGGAGGGAATCTAAACTGCGATCAATGGGACGGATATGATGTTGAAAAAATAAATCTCTAAATAGACGTTGCATCCAAGCGCGGTTTTTATAAACATAGGATAATCCTGACGGTGTGCGTAGGTTGTCTTCTAATACAAAATATTGTCCGGATTCATCTCTGATAAGATCTATGCCGGAAAGTGGTATATAAACATCTCCTGGAACTTTCACACCCACCATTTCTGGCAAAAAATAAGGGTTGGAAAGGACCATTTTTCTTGGAATGATTCCTTCGCGAAGAATGGCTTGTTCATGATAAATATCGCGAATAAATTGATTTAAAGCTGTTACTCTCTGTTTTACCCCTCGTTCAATCATATTCCATTCATTTGCTGGAATAATCCTAGGAATGATATCAACAGGAATAGTCCTTTCTAATGAATCTCCTTCGGCATCATCGTACAAAGTAAAGGTAACACCTTGTTTCATCATTTGTGATTGCATCGCGTGCTGTAAACTATTCAATTCATTCTCGCTCATATTAGATAGCTGTTCATGAACATGTCCATAATGATTTCGAACATCACCTTTTTCATTGAACATCTCGTCAAAATATGATGTGTAGTTGTATTTTGTAAACACGATGATCATTCCTCCATCTAATCTTTAATTTATTGAGTAAACCAATATTAATAATCGGAAATTAACACGTTAAAAAACTCAATGTCATAGTTTCTAACAAACACTACATCATTTCACTTTAAATAATCTCTAATAACGGTTATGTACTATTCGTCTCTAGTGATAATAATTAACAATCAATGTCAGCTTTCCTAACAAATGATACTCCGTTTTACAGGAACTGTCAATGTCTTTAAATTAAATTTTCTGTAAATTTGTAAATTCAAATAGATTCCCTGTTTAGGAACCTTTTGACTGAACCAAATGAATGAACAATGAAAAAAACGATCTGATTTCGGGAAATCAGATCGTTTTTTTTCGGTCATTATTACATTTTTATTTGTACAAGATGTCATCCTTTAGGCTCGCCACTTTGCTTAAAGCTTGATCTATGTCAGCTTCATTTACCCCAAAATGGGCTAGAGCATCATGAAGGTGGTTGGCGATTGCTTGGAAATGGTTTGGTTGTAGATTCATTCCCCCATGCGCCTTTGCCATCGATTGACCAGAGTATTGGTTTGGACCACCTAATGCAAAGCTAATAAACTTTGCTTGGTGGGAAATCTGTTTTTCCATATCGGTATTTTCAAAAAATTGATTTACCGTATCATCCTTTAAAACAAGGTCGTTATAAAAATAATCCACCACTTTGTTAATCGCTTCTTCTCCGCCAACTTTTTCGTAAAGACTTTGTTCCATTTTTTGGCCCCCTTTCAAAATACTTACAAATTACATAGTTCCACCTGATGTTCTTTTATATTCACCATTATACATTACATTTTTATTTACATGGGGACTTATCCCTGTTTATACAATATCTACACGTTATCACAAAAAACCTCCAATGGGAGGTTTAGGTACATCAAAAATTTGCGGGCAATAACTTCAATGTCATCCAATATTTTTTACATATTCCAATCCGATTTCTTTAAGTCTTTTTTTATCAATTTTCCCAACTGGAGTTTTCGGTAAATTTTCCACAAAAATAAACTTCCTTGGAATTTTATATTTTCCTAACTTGAATTCACAGTAATTAATCAATTCCCTAGATTGGATTTGCTGTCCCTTCATTACAACAAACGCAGTCACAGCCTCTCCCCACTTAACGTCAGGTAGACCAATAACAGCTACCTCTTCAATATCAGGATGTGAAACCAACCAGTGCTCCACCTCTTGCGGGTACACATTTTCACCCCCAGTAATGATCATATCTTTTTTTCTCCCAACAATATAAAAGAAACCTTGCTCGTCTCTTTTGGCCAAGTCTCCGGTATGAAGCCAACCAGCTTGAATCGCTTCCTTTGTCGCATTCTCATTTTTCCAATACTTAACAAACACATGTTTTCCATTAATCAGTAATTCTCCAACTTCATTCGCTTCTGTTTCACAACCCTCCTCGTTTATAAGCTTAATCGAGTTAAATAGCATCGGTTTTCCTACAGAACCCCTTTTTTCATCCGCAATCACTGGATCGATAAAAAAGTTGTTAGGACCTGCCTCAGTTAAACCATACCCTTCTCTAAAGGCAATCCCTTTTCTTTTAAAAACTTCGTAAATATCAAGTGGACATGGAGAACCCCCCGAAAGAAATGACTTAATGGAAGGAAACGTACTATTTGCAAATTCTTCTGTTTGGAAGAGCATGTGATACATTGTGGGCACAAAAATCACGATGCTGCACTGATATTGATTAATATATTGGATTGACTGGACTGGATCAAATCCATCCGTAATGACTACTTTTCCACCTATTAATAAAAGCGGAATCGATAGTACATTTAATCCCCCCGTGTGAAACATCGGCATACTGGTCAATGTGACATCTTCCTTGGTTAAGTTCCAACTCAATACGGTATTGATCCCATTCCACAAAATGTTTCGATGCGACAGGACCACTCCCTTCGGCCTACCTGTCGTTCCACCTGTATAGATCATCGTAAGTGCGTCTTCCTCTGATTTTTCTGTCGACTCATCCAGTAGCGACTGCTGCATGAGAATATCATCAAAGCCTCGATCATTTATACAAAAGGTCTTTTCTATATCTGTACCTAACTCTTCGATTTTGTCTTTATATTCCGTGTGGTATCCAATCAGAACGGGCGAACTATCCAGCAAAATGTACTTTAGCTCGTCGTTTGATAATCTCCAATTCAAGGGAACAAAAATTACTCCTATTTTGGCACAAGCAAACAGGATATCAAAGTAGGCAATGTGATTTGGGGATAAGAGGGCAATCCGATTGCCTTTTTTAACTCCATTTTTTTTAAACCAAGATGCTAGCGCGACTGCCCGAAGATTTACTTCCTGATAAGTCCAAGCTCTATTTTGTTTAGCATCTATTATCGCATCTACATTTGGCATTAACCTTGCTTTGCTGTCAATCCAATCAATCTCCCAACTCACTGTGATCTCCCCTTCACACTTAATACTTTTATATTAAAAAAGAGAAGTTACAAGTGAGTTACACAAAGTTTTTCTTTCTGTACTAGTGTAGAGCCGTGGGACTCGTTTGCCAATTAAACAAACAACCTCATAATTAATCGTCCCCATCAGTTTGGCGATTTCATCGACCGATTGAAAAGTATCACCATCACATCCAAAAATAGTCACAACATCCCCCTGTGTGCAACCAATTAGGTCAGAAACATCAACCATTGTCTGGTCCATACAGACACGTCCTGTAACCTGGACTTTTTGACAATGTAGTAGAAATTCCCCTTTGTTTGAAAGAAGCCTAGAAAGCCCATCAGCATATCCAATTGGTAACGTAGCGATCATGCTGTTTTGTGTTGGGATACTTGTACAGCCATAGCTGATTGGCTGAGATATTGGTACCTTTTTCAGCGAGGCTATTTTCGTTTTTAATGACATGGCCTGCTTGAGATTAATATTATGATCTCTCAAAGATGGGTCTGGATATAGACCATAAATACCTATTCCCACCCGGACCATATCTAAATGTTTATCAGGAAATTTCATCGTAGCGGCAGTATTACAGCAATGTTTCAATGGAATATGAATAAAATGTTGATTTAAATAAGAAATCACTGAAATAAACAGCTCATATTGCTTATTTGTATATGTTTGATCCACGCTATCAGCATTGGCAAAGTGGGTAAATATCCCTTTGAGAAAGACAAATGGAGAAGCACCGGCCTTTTCAGCCAGTAATAATGCATCTTCAGCTGATTGAACACCAATTCTTGACATACCAGTATCTACTTTTAAATGAATCGAAACCGGCTTTTGAAGCTGCTCAGCTTGAAAAATGATTTCATCAAGAACATCTATAGTAAATACAGTTAAATCGATGTCGAACAAGATTGCCTCCTTTATCGAACGAATCGGTGTATATCCTAGCACAAGAATCGGAGCTGAAATTCCCACTCCCCGCAATTGCAACGCTTCATCCAATAACGCAACAGCTAAGTAGTCTGCACCTGCTTGTAGAACTGTTTCAGCCACTTCGGCTGCACCATGGCCGTATCCGTCCGCCTTGACCACGGCCATTAAATTTACTGATTTCCCTATGAGGTTTTTATATTGTCCTATATTGTGCTTGATTGCATCTAAGGAAACTTCCACCCATGTATCTCGGTAACTTGCTTGAACACTCACCAGACATTCCTCCCAGGGCTCTTCGATTTATGTATGAAAAATCCCCCAAGAGAATTCTTGAGGGAGGGTATAAATTTAGTTAATGACTAGCTCTTTTGCAAAAGCTTTTTCCACCGTTACATAATCGTAGCAAAGGTCCTTTGCCACAGCTTCATAGGTAATTTCACCAAATGCTACATTGACCCCCAGCTTTAAGGCAGGATTTTCTGCGATAGCCTTAAGCACACCCTTGTTTGCAATTTGTAATGCAAATGGAACAGTTGCATTTGTAAGGGCCATTGTTGATGTTCTCGGAACAGCACCTGGCATGTTTGCAACAGAATAATGAACCACACCATATCTTTCAAATGTAGGATTGTCATGTGTTGTAACATGATCACTTGTTTCAACAATCCCACCCTGGTCAATGGCCACATCGACAATCACAGAACCTGGCTTCATTGCTTTTACCATTTCTTCTTTAACTAGTTTAGGAGCTTTAGCACCTGGAATTAACACTGCACCAATTACTAGGTCAGCTTCAGCTACTGCTTCAGCAATGTTAAATGGGTTAGACAATAGTGTTTTTATTTGATTTCCAAAAATATCATCTAATTGACGCAAACGGTCAGCGCTTAAATCAATGATCGTTACATCTGCACCAAGACCAATTGCCATTTTCGCAGCATTTGTTCCGACAATTCCACCGCCAATAATCGTAACTTTCCCACGGCTTACTCCAGGAACACCAGCAAGTAGGATTCCTTTACCGCCATTTGTTTTTTGTAAGAATTGGGCACCAATTTGTGCTGCCATCCGACCTGCTACTTCACTCATTGGTGTAAGTAATGGTAGAGTTCGGTTTACGGAAACTGTTTCGTATGCAATGGCAATAACGCCACTTTCTTTAAGTTCTTTTGCTAAAAATGGCTCTGCCGCTAAGTGTAGGTATGTAAATAATATTAGACCAGGACGGAAGTATACATATTCGCTTTCGAGCGGTTCCTTCACCTTCATCACCATTTCTGAGTTTGCCCATACATCTGATGCAAGTTCAACTATTTCTGCACCTGCAGTTGCATAATCCCCGTTAGTGAAACCGCTGCCAACACCGGCATCTTTTTCAACTAACACTTTATGTCCTACATTAACAAATGAGATAACTCCTGCTGGAGTGATAGCCACTCGATTTTCATTGTTTTTTATTTCCTTAGGTACACCGATAATCATATTAATACTTCCCCCTTTGATTACTTGTTGTGTGTTTCTCTGTGATTTAAGAATAAAAGATATTAAACACTTTTTCATTGTTTAGAATGGAAAAAGGAAATATCAATTTTTGTGATTTTACACAAATGGTTATCATTCCTCTTATTAAAAGGCTGTTTTCGTAAACTCTGTTGCTATTTACTTAAGAGAGGAGCGGTTGATTTCCGCTCCAGCTGCTCGCTTTCCGCGGGGCGGGCGGTGAGCCTCCACGTCGCTATAGCTCCTGCGTGGTCTCACCTGTCCCGCTGCTCCCGCAGGAGTCGAGCACCTTCCACTCCAATCATTTTCAACGGTATACATTCAAAACTCGTTTAAAAACAACAATCTTTTAGAAAACAGCCTATTAAAAAGTAATTTGTCTCTAGCAGTTACAAATCAAACTCATAAAAATTTTTCGAGCTTGAGGTCTAGGAATAAAGTAAACTTTTGATTAGCATCTTTAAGGTTTATCTCCCCAATTTCCGCTATCCTCTTTAACCGGTAATTTAGAGTGTTTATATGAACGTTTAATGCTTTTGACGCTTCATTCACATTGTTATCTTTGTTTAAATACACATCTAGGGTCTCAACAAGATTACAGTGATATTTTCGGTCATATTCATGAAGCATTTTCAAAGAATAGTTTACATATTGGTCTTTCCTCGTTTTTTCTAACAATACATCGATATATTGATAAATACCTAAATTTTGATAACTATGGATTTTACTAGTTTGATTTGGGAACTTCCCTTTTACCGATAAGACAGTTAATGCTTCACGATATGATTTCTCGATTTTTTGATAATCGCTAAATATTCCACTAAAACCTTGAACAATCGAGCCTACTCCAAAACGCTCATTCATTCTATGAACAAACCATTCGCAAAATTGATTCATCTTTTGAATTGGTTGCTCAATTTGCTGTATTGAGATCAGCAATACCAGCTGATGATGATCTATTGTATGCAATAAAATTTTGGGTTCTTGATTTGTTTTTAATAGATAGGCAATTTGTTTCTCTTCCTCTCTAGCTATCTCTTGTGAAAATTGAAATGCCACTACCACAAATTGAGAAGCCGGGACAATTTGGAGTGAATGAAACTGGTTAATAATCTCTTCGTTTGAACGGAAATGGCTAGTTAGTAATTGCCAAAAAAACTCTTGAAATCGTTCTTCTTTTTTATTTTTTCGAGTCTGCACCTGTAGTAGTCTATTTTTCGTTGCTTCTGCTGCTCGTTTTAATAAAGCTAGGTGGTCATCATTTAAAGCTTTATCGACCTCCAATGCCCAAATAAAGCCGAGTACTTCTTGGTTTTTCCAAATTGAAACGGCGACTCGATCCCCTAGACCAATTTCATTCATTGTCTTGACACGGATTGGTTCTCGACTATTTAGAAGAGCAGGAATGATTCCTTCCTTCCAAAGATTATTAATGACCTTTTCAGGCACACGACGTCCTATGATTGTTGAAATTCTAGCTGAATCTGTTCGCTCATCATGTGTGCTATACGCCAGTAAGCGATGGTTAGCATCTTCAATTGTAATCGGACATTGCAACGCCTCACTAACGACATCAGCAAATTCCTCTAAACTATCAAAACTGGCACGAAAAGGATCATTACTCATTAATGCCCCACAAACCTTTCTGTATTAGGTCTTCTTCCTTTAAAAAATGGCTGTGTTAAAGCTCAATGTTGATTTTTGGCACAATGTTGATTGGAGTGGAAGGCGCGAAGACTCCTGCGGGAGCAGCGGGACATGTGAGACCCCGCAGGCGCTTAAGCGCCGAGGAGGCTCACTGCCCGCCCCGCGGAAAGCGAAGCGCCTGGAGCGGAAATCAACATTCCAGTTTAACAGAGCCAAAAAAATTAAAGATTGTGTATCATTTAACAATTTTGTAGCATTCCACAAAATTATTTTAAAATATTTTTGTAATTATACAATAACAATTGTTATATAATATGTTAAGCTGTTATATAACAAAACTTATAAAACAATATCTTTACTATAAGGAACGTGTTTTGTAAGCTATATAAATAGACAGAAAGGAGCTTTCTTTTGATTATTGATTGTTATATAAATTCTACTAAAAAATAATTTATATATTATTCTATTTTATCTTTTTAACTAGGAATGCGGAATAAGATTTGCTTGAAGCAAATATATCCAGTCACCAAAATTATCATTTTTAAAAAAAAGAAAGTTATTCAATCATCAACAAGTGGGGGTAGATTTAGTGAAAAAAGATCAGCAATCATCAATTGGGTTACACAGGGGACTGGAACAACGACATATCACACTCATGTCTTTAGGAGCCGCCATCGGAGTTGGACTTTTTCTGGGATCGGCAACTGCAATTAAGATGGCTGGCCCTGGAATTATACTGGGCTATGCATTTACAGGGATGATCATGTTTTTCATTATGAGAGCTCTAGGTGAGATGGCCATTCAGAAACCTGTTGCAGGCTCTTTTAGTCAATATGCACGGGATTATTTAGGAAATTTGGCAGGCTATATAACAGGCTGGAACTATTGGTTTTTATGGGTGGTAACCTGTATGGCTGAGATTACAGCAGTAGGGATTTATATGGAATATTGGTTTCCTGATATCCCACGTTGGATTTGGGCACTTTCTGCATTAGTCATTATGGCATCCGTTAATTTCTTAGCAGTAAAAGCTTACGGTGAACTTGAATTTTGGTTTGCCTTAATCAAAATTGTTACGATCGTATTTATGATTATTGTAGGACTCGCAATGATTACATTTGGGATTGGTAATGGCGGAATCGCAACAGGGATTAGCAATCTTTGGAACCACGGAGGAGTACTGCCAAACGGGATTACCGGGGTATTGATGTCATTGCAAATGATTATGTTTGCGTTCTTAGGGATTGAGATGATCGGCATTACTGCAGGTGAGGTCAAAAATCCCGAAAAAACACTTGCACGTGCCATTGATTCAGTTTTTTGGCGGATTCTCGTTTTCTATGTCGGTGCCTTGTTTGTCATCATGTCGATCTATCCTTGGACTGAAATCGGGTTAAAAGGAAGTCCATTCGTGTTAACCTTTGATAAGCTAGGTATTCCTGCAGCAGCTGGAATAATAAACTTTGTTGTTTTAACAGCAGCTTTATCCTCTTGCAACGGTGGTATTTTCAGTACTGCCCGTATGCTGTATAACTTAGCTGAAAATAATGAAGCACCAAAGTCTTTTGGAAAATTAAACAAAAATGGTGTTCCGAGTTTTGCTGTTATTGTCACTGGGGCTGCCTTATTAATTGGGGTTATTCTAAATTATTTAGTACCTGGAAAAGTATTTACTTGGGTAACAGCCATTTCAACATTTGGTGCGATTTGGACATGGGCAATGATTTTAATATCACAAATGCGCTATCGCAAAAGTTTATCTCCAGAGGAATCCCGTGGGTTGAAATATAAAATGCCACTTTATCCATTCACTTCCTACTTTTCCTTGGCTTTCTTACTCTTGGTAATCGGGGTAATGGCTTATTTCCCAGATACAAGAATTGCCCTCATAGTCGGACCGCTTTGGTTAGGAATTTTAGTAGCAGCCTATTACGGTACTGGCTTACACAAGAAAGGTAAAAAGGAAGAAAACACAATACAAGAACAGGTGGGATAAGCATCAGGGTTGCGTCCTGCTCCTCTCTTTTGGAATACCCACACAAACAAAAACATATATAAAAGTGACCCATTTAGCAGAGCAGTTAAATTGCTCTGCCTTTTTTTGATTTAATAAGCTCTATTTAGGTAAATAAGTTAGTTCATTCATTGAGCGGACATAAGTGACCTTATTTTTGATTTATTCCCCTTTTTTCTACTTTAGCGGACATGGTGGAACTAGAATAAAAAGTGGACACCCCTTTAACGGAAATCATTTGTGGCAATAATGATATTTACCAGGAGGGGTTTCCATGGGTGACCAACGTCAGAGTTATAGTGAACAATTTAAAAAAGAAACAGTTAAGTTTGCACAAGAACAACAACAAAAAAAGACTATGAGAGATATTGCGGATGAGTTAAAAGTTCCGCTTAGCTGCCTACATGACTGGATGACAAAATATCGTCAATTTGAATATGAACCTTTGGCGGTTGAAGAACGAATAAAAAAGCTAGAACAAGAATTGAAAGAAAAAGAACGTGAATTAAAGGAAAAAGACAAAAAGTTAGCTGTCACAGAAGAAGAATTGGCCATTGTAAAAAAGGCGGTGCACATCTTCAGCAGACCAAGAACATGAGGTTTCAATTCATTGAAGACCATCGCTCGGAGTTCTCGGTGGTGAAGATGTGTAAAGTGTTAGAGGTATCCACGAGCGGTTATTTCAAATGGAGAAATCATAAACCGAGTCAACAAGGAGTACAAAGGGAACGGATTAAAGAACGTATTGTACACTATTATAATGATTCCGACAGTGTATATGGTAGTCCGAAAATTACTAAGTTATTACTAAAAGAAGGATATAATATCACGGAAAGAACAGTTAGTATTTACATGAAGGAACTAGGTTTACGATCTTGTGTTTCCAAGAAATTTAAAGTTTGTACAACAAATTCGAATCATGAATACCCTGTAGCACCTAATAGATTAAATCAAGAATTCACTACAACAGCACCAAACAAGGTATGGGTAGTAGATATCACTTATATTCCTTGTCGGGAAGGACGCTTATATTTAGCTACTGTACTTGACCTGTACACTCGAGAAATAGTAGGTTGGCGCCTTTATGGACATCTGGAAACTCAATTAGTTCTTGATGCTTTAGAAGACGCTTATAAGTTAAGAAATCCAGAAAAAGGTTTGCTTCACCACTCAGACCGTGGGTCTCAGTATGCATCTAAGGATTACCGGGAAAGACTTGAGGAATATAAAATGGAGGCGAGCATGAGTCGTACAGGAAACTGTTATGATAATGCTTGTGCAGAATCCTTCTTTAGTCTGGTTAAAAAAGAATTATTAAGAGGTAGAAAATTTCAAACTAAAGATCAAGCTTACACCGAGATTTATCGTTACATTGAATTTTTCTATAACCGTAAAAGAATTCATAGTTCAATTGGATATGTATCACCAGTGCAGTATTCACAACAATACTGCAGGGGAAGGCTTAATAAAGGGTAGAACACCAATCAAAAGCAGTAAGCTGCCTTTTCTTCACTTAGCGACTAGCCAGATGATTCCGTGAAAGGGTCAAGCGGTTTTGGCTTGATGCTTTCACGGAATCATCTATCATTTGAAAAGTGAAGAAGAGGCTACTGCAACACTATATTAATTAAGTTTCGTTATTTAGGTGTCCACTTTCTTGACAGAGCTCCATGGAATATCTTATTTACATAAAAACAAATGAATCACGCTCAATTATCACCAAATAAGGAATCCAATGTCCGGTTAGCCTTTCAAAACAACACTTTTTATCAAAATAACGGAACAGATGTCCGTATATATTTCCCACGACACTTTTTGATAAACTATCCGGACCTGTTAGTCTTTCGAATAGTGCATCAATGCTTTCCAGACAAAATTTTATCGGCCGCTTTTCATTTTTTATCGACCAATCGCCAATTATTTCCAAATTTCAGGTTAATTTCAACAATTTACAACCACTAAAACATATTTACAACCATTTCTAAAGAAAAAGTTTGACAAATTTGTGTCAATTGATAGAATATTCATTATAAGGAGTTGATGATCAATGTCAAATGGTTACTTAAAGACCTTAGAAAACTTCAAAAGAGCTGCAACATGTGGGATCATACTCGGCTTTGTGCTATTTATTACCGGAATATTTGCAAACGCTTTCAATGGAGGTTCCTATGCAATATCAGCCGCAGGGATTGGCGTCACAATTGCCTCCATGGTTTTATTCGGATTTGGCATGTGCTTAAGCCTAATGGAAGAATTAAATGAAAAAAATCCAAGAACATATCCCTGAGAAAGAGCCAGTTCCTAGTCTTATTTTTCACACACAAAAAAACAAAAAATAGGCCCTGCTCTATGGTCCAGAGGAGACGGGCCCTTATTGGTAAATTGCAGTCTACATCATGATGCCGCCATCAACATGCAAAACCGTTCCGTTGACATAGTCCGATTCATTTGATGCCAGATACAGATAAGCATTGGCAATATCATGTGGCTTGCCAAGCTGACCTAATGGAATAGTGGTCCGTAATTGGTCTAAAATTTTCTCTGGCACCGTAGCCGTCATACTAGTTTCCATGAAACCCGGAACAACCGCATTGACCCTAATCCCTTTGCGCCCTAGCTCTTTTGCCCATGTTTTCGTCATCCCGACGACACCGGCCTTTGTGGCTGCATAATTTGTTTGCCCAATGTTCCCATATACACCCGACACCGAGGAGGTGTTAATAATTTTCCCCCACCCCTGTGCAACCATCGTTGGGACAACCGCTTGTGCACAGAGGAAAACACCCGTTAGATTCACATCGATTACTTTTTCAAAATTCTCAAGGGTCATTTTTGCCAGCATCGCATCCCTGGTAATCCCAGCATTATTGACCAAAATATCAATTCGTCCAAACGTATCTAAGACGTTTTTAACCATTGCATTCACGCTAGCCTGATCAGCAACATCCACTTGGAAAAAGTCAACCCGATATCCTTTGTCTGCCAGTTCTTGTGCTTTTGCGTTCCCTACCTCTTCATTGAAATCTGCGATGGCCACACTCGCGCCTTCTCTCGCAAAAATTTCTGCCGCTGAAAGCCCAAGTCCGTTTGCTGCACCCGTAATAATCGCTACTTTTCCTGATAATCTCATTATTCTCCACTCCTAGTTTAGAAATTTAGAAACTCTGAAATCACACTAAGCAACTGCTCCAAATCATCAACCAGCGGAGAATGTCCGCAATTCTTTAACTCAACAAATCTCGCATTTTCTCCTAAATCAGCCATTGTTTCCTCTGCCATATCTGCATTAATCACTAGGTCATGTTCACCTCGTAAAATCAAAACAGGTATCGTAATCTCTTTGGCCTGGTTGGTTCCATCTGCTGCCAAGTTATTGATATGACTTATATTAAATGTATTGAGGGCATGATAGACTTCAGCAAGATTTCGCTGCGTCATCATATCATCGACATATTCCTCGTACCGCGGCGGTTCAGGCTGATTTCGATCATATATGATTCCATTCCAAATCGCCTTCAGCACTGCCTTGTTTCTACTATCGTAAGCCGACTGGATAGGGATTGTTCTGATCGGATCAGCTTTAATTTGCTCCATTGTGGTTAATCGCTTATTTACATCGGGAACCCCCCATACATTTACCCCAAAAAATGGATAACCTCTTGTGGAAACTGAATCAAGAAGTATCAGTTTGTCAACATAGCCTGGGTTATCGATAACAAATTGCATCCCAACTCCACCGCCAGTTGACCAACCAACAATTGAGAAATCCTTCAAGTCAAGCGTTTCAACAAATTGCTTCAAATCATCAGCAAAATCCTTTAGGGAACGAATAGGTTTGTGATAACTTGATTCGCCAAATCCGCGCAAATCGGGAGCGTATAACTTAAACTTAGCATCCATATTTTCTAAAACCAAATCCCAGTGCTTGGAGGAGGTCATGTTTCCATGAATTAGTAATACCTTTTTCTTTCCCCCTTCCCGTTCCCGGTAGGCAATCGTTTCTCCATTCGGTAAGTCTACTTTCTTGATAGTCATATTTATCAACCAATCTCCCCCTTCCCCCAGCGTAGAGTGGTTGCTCCCCAAGCATAGCCAATTCCGGCACTAACTAATACAACCACATCGCCGTCTTTTATTTTCCCAGCCCTTTCAGCCAGCTCTAGCGACAAAATTTGATCAATTTGGCCAATGTGGCCATATTCCTCTAAATAGATTGATTGATCCATAGACATGCCTAACTCCTGTAATACATATTCATGAGCAGACCGTTTCATGTGAAGGAGACCAATGTAGCTAATGTCTTGCTCGTTATAGCCACTTTTCATAAGTGATGCTCGGATTACCTTTAAAAAATTATCCATTGATTTCTGCTCGAGTCGTTGCTTCATACCCTCTGGATCTAATACATCCAACATTAATAAATCAAGATTCTCTATAGTAAGCGGATTTTTTGTTCCGCCAGCTACCACAACTACATCCTCAGAAAAAGAGCCATCGGTAATGATGTGGGAATCCAATACAAGATTCTGATCATGACCTTTTTTTAATAAAATAGCTCCTCCACCAGCACCGAGGTTAAACATAAATCTGGTTCGCTGATTATCATAATTAATAAAATCACCATTGCGGTAACCCCCAGCAAGCAGAACCGTTTGGATTGCGGGATCACCAGCCATCAGTGAATTCGCCAACTTCAGAGCCATGATTGTCGTTCCACATCGGAGAGCAATATCAAAAGCCCAAGCATTAACTGCTCCAATTTCTTCTTGCATTTTAATCCCTGCAGTCCAAAGTGGATATTCCTTATGCTCTTCACCAATGTAAATAATGACATCAATTTGGGCTGGGTCAATATTCGCCTTTTTAATGGCCATTTTGGCGGCACGGATTCCCATTTCACATGTATGATCGTCGAGACCCGGAATATATTTACGTTTTATCCCCATTTTATCCTCAACTATATGGACGGGAATCCCCGCCCTATCCGCAATTTCCTTACCGGTCATGGTCCGTTCAGGTAAATAAATTCCTGTACTGACAATCCCGATTGTCATTGGCCCCACCTCTTTTTTCATTTTCTTTGAGCATAATAGTCAACCTGTTATTTCTACCCAGATACCTTTTGTTCAGCATTTAATGATGGCTGCTTTTTTCGCCGGAATTTTATCAACTGTAACGTTCCGACAATACCAAGCGGAAAAAACATGACTACTAAAATATAGATAATTCCGAAGAAGATGATCCATCTTTCAAAAATCCAGTGCGTTTTCGCCAACTCGGTTAACCAATGATGCGCGAATTCAATTAGACCTGCACCTATTACAGCCCCGATCAACGTACCCACTCCACCAATGATGGTCATCAATAGAGCATCAAGGGTAATGTCCATCGAAAAAACACTCGTATTAACAAACCGCAACGATACAGCATAAAAGCTTCCGGAAATTCCTGCTAAAATACCAGATACAACACTGGCAATAATTTTATAATGGACTACTTGAAACCCTAGTGATTCTGTCCGTTTCTCATTTTCCCGAATCGCCTGAAGGACTCTTCCCACTGGGGAGTTTGTAAATCGTTTTAACAGCATAAACACGAGCAACATTGTCATTAAGCTAATGAGATAAAAATCAGTCCGATCCGTTAATAACTCCGGAACTCGGAAGGTAAATCCATCATTTCCAGATGTTAGCGTCCGCCATTTTTCAGCTGCCACTAAAAACAAACCAGCCAGAGCGAGAGTCAACATAGCATAAAAGTGGCTTTTAAGCCTTAGGGACAATAACCCGACAAGCCAACTTACCACACCAGTCAAAATGATCGTGGTAGCAATAGCCATCCACATATAAAAGACAGACGGTTCAAATTTCTCCATGAAAATCCCCATCGCATAAGCCCCGATGCCAAAATACATCGCGTGTCCGAACGAAACAATGCCAGTATAACCAAGAAGAAGATCGTAGCTCATCGCAAAGATAGCAAAGATAAAGATTTGTGTAAGTAAGATAAGTAAACTTCGGGATTCATAGACAAACGGAAGGATGAGGAGGAATAATCCACAGAGCATAATAATTAGGCTAGATCGGTTGCTTGTCATCCATTTCATCGATTTCATCCTCTCATACCAAACAGTCCTTGCGGCCGAAAAATTAACACAATTGCCATGAGCAGCATGTTCGTTGCCAAAGCGAGATCAGGAACATAATAAGCCATGAACGATCCTAATAGTCCAACAAGAATGGCAGCTAAAATCGAACCCGAAAAACTGCCCATTCCACCGATGACAACAACGATGAATGCAAGAATTGCGAATTCCATCCCCATATCGGCATGAATCACCCCAGAATACGGGCCAAGTAAAACACCGCCTAATGCAGCCATTCCTGCTCCTATCATAAACACGAACATGAACACCCTCTGAATGTTAATTCCAAGCGCCTGCACCATCTCTTTATTCATGACACCTGCTCGAACAATTAGACCAATCTTTGTATTCTTCAAAACATACTGGATAAGCAGGTAGATAAAGCCACCAACTACTATGATGAAAGCCCGATATTTAATAATAACCACACCACCAATATCCCAGCTTCCAGCTAAGTAATCAGGGGGTGAGGCCGCTATTTGATTAGGTCCCCAGACAACCTTTAGCATTTCTGATAAAACCAGCATCAAGCCGAGGGTAATCAAAATTTGTTGAACATGGTTACCATAAACAGGTTTGATAATCCATTTCTCTGTAAAATAACCTAAAATAAATCCAGTCAGAATAGCCCCGATAATCCCTATGAGAAAGCTTCCTGTCGTCGTATAAATCCAGATGCCGCTATAGGCTCCCCATGCAAACAGACCTCCGTGAGCAAAATTCAGGACATCCATGAGACCGAAAATTAACGTTAAACCTGCAGCCAGTAGAAAAATCAGCATCCCTGTTGCTAATCCGTTCAAGGCAAGGTTGACTAATACCTCCATTCCTCTCCTCCTTTCTTAGGCAATTCCTAGGTATTTTCGTCGTAACTCTTCATCTTCTTTTAACATAGTCATCCTGCCCTCAAGAACGGAGCGACCATCATCGATAATATAGAAACGATCGCCGATCGTACTTGCCATCAGATAATTTTGTTCGACAAGAATGATCGTTGTTTTTTCTTTTAGCTTATTGAGCGATTCCATCACTTTTTCTACAACAATTGGAGCTAGGCCCTTACTTGGCTCATCGATAAGTAGCAAATCATTTTCATTTACATAATCTCGAGCGATTGACAGCATTTGTTTTTGACCGCCGCTTAACAGTCCACCTTGCTTCCTCCAAAACCTTTTCAAGTCTGGAAAAAGCTCTAACACGGAGAATAACCGTGCTTTTGTTTCGTCATTTTCGTTTCTCATTGCCACCTTCATGTTTTCCTCTACGGTCAAGTCAGCAAATATCCCCTGATCCTCCGGAACATAACCGATTCCCTTTTGAGCAATCATGTACGTGGGAAGCTTTTGAATTTCTTTATTTTTAAAAACAATCGATCCACTAGATGCAGTATTTAAACCCATAATTGTCCTCAAGGTCGTCGTTTTCCCCGCTCCATTTCGCCCGAGCAAGACCGTTACTTCTCCTGTTCTCACTTCAAAGGAAACGCCCTGTAATATGTGAAATTGATTGATATACGTTTCTACGTTAGTTAGCTTTAATAGGACGCTCATCGTATAGACCTCCTAAATAAGCGGATTGAACCGTTTCATTTGCCATGATGTCCTTCGGAGTTCCATCCGCCAACAATCTTCCATTAAATAAAACCATGATCGAATCAGATAGTTCCATGATCATATCTATTTTGTGTTCGATTAACACGATGGTTCGATTACCCGTTTGTTTGATCTTTTTGATGACCTCAAGGATTGCTGGAACTTCTTCTAGTGACATCCCTGCTGTTGGTTCGTCAAGAAGGAGCACTTCTGTATTCAATGCGAGCAACATGGCAATTTCTAGCTTGCGTTTTTCTCCGTGGGACAATGTGCTAGCAATTGCACTATTTTTATCGGCAAGTAACACTAGTTCAAGCCACTGGGTTGCTTGCACTTCAAACTGCTTATATTTTTTATAATGGGTTATCATGTTGTAGCGAACTTGACCTTGTGATTGGACGGCAAGTCGAACATTTTCAAGCACTGTTAAATTTGGGAAAACATTGGTAATTTGGAAGGAGCGTCCAATTCCCAAACGAGTTCTTTGGGTGGGGGACAAACGAGTAATCTCCTTCCCCTGATAAAAAATCTTTCCTTGGGTTGGCATCAACTGGCCACTCAAAAGGTTGAAAAGGGTTGTTTTCCCTGCCCCATTTGGACCAATAATCGATTTGAAATGGTTTTTTGGAACTGAAATACTAACGCTATCCACAGCCTTGTGCAGACCAAATGAAATAGATAAATCCCTGGTTTCAATTATCGCTGACAATATTCATCACCACCTCTTATTAGAAAAGCGCAAGCGACCTGGTTAGCGCATGACAGGACTGGAGCACACCGACTGAGATAAAGGAAACACGAAGAGCGCAAGCGATTCGATGTTGACTTATCGTAGGGAGGTGGGTGAAGTCCACTAGGCGCTGGGCGCTGGAGCTAGACAATCGTAAACAAAATAGAAGTATGAACTTCGGTAACGGTTCTACCGAAGTTCATATATCAAATTTTTTTATTTAATGGCTCTGTTAAACTAGAATGTTGATTTCCGTTCCAGGCGCTTCGCTTTCCGCGGGGCGGGCGGTGAGCCTCCTCGGCGCTAAAGCGCCTGCGGGGTCTCACCTGTCCAGCTGCTCCCGTAGGAGTCTCGCGCCTTCCACTCCCATCAACATTGTGCAAAAAATCGATATTGAGCGTTAACACAGCTTATTTATTTCTAATCGGTGGAGCTGTTTCATTCGGTGATAATTCTCGGATTAGTTCTGGAACAGGATAGGATACTCCCTCTTTTTTCACTAATTTAATCGCATATAGGGTTTGGAGTGCTTGATGATCTTCCGGTCGGAAGGTCATTTTTCCTTTTGGTGTTTGAAAACTCATTCCTTCCATCGTTTTAATCAGCTTATCGGTATCTGTGTTCCCATCCGTTTTCTTGATTGCATCGACAATGGCAATGGCTGCACTCATCCCGCCTGGCGTAAATAGATCAGGGACCTCTCCGTTAAAACGCTTTTTATGTTCATCAACAAGCCATTTGTTGATATCATTTTTTGGTAGGTCATGATAGTAAACGGTGAATCCTTCCATTCCAATCAGCGGTGCCATCGTGCCTAATGCCGCAATATCCGGTGCACCTGTTGAGATTTTAATTCCCTTTTCTTGAACCTTCATATCAGCAATTTGATTCCATGGCGAATTTGCTCCAGCCCAGATAACAAATAAATAATCTGGCTTAGAATCAATTATTTTTTGAATGTTTGATGTAAAATCAGTCGCAGCAGGATCTGCATACTCTTCTTGAACAATTTTGGCACCTAACTTTACTGCCGCTTCCTTAAAGGCCGCAACCCCATCACGACCAAACGAATAATCTGGAGCTAAGGTAGCAATTTTCACACCCTTCTTAGCAATGGCAGCCGCTCCGGCTACCGCGTCCTGTGAGGAGTTCCGAGCAGTCCGGAAGATATATTTGTTAAACTCTGAACCGGTGATGCTATCGGCTACTGCCGGTTCCACGACCATAATTTTTTTGTATTCTTCAGCTAATGGTAAAACAGCAAGTGTGTCACCTGAGCTTGAGGATCCAACTAGGAAATCAACCTTGTCTTCTTCTAATAGCTTTGTGGCTTTTTGAACAGCCACTTCAGGTTTGGTTTCCGTATCTTCTTTGATAAACTCAATTTTACGTCCTGCAACCTCCATTTTTCCATCGGTTGCATAATCAAGGCCTAACTCAAACCCTCTAAGCGTTTGTTTTCCGTATGATTCCAATCCTCCTGTTAATGAGGCGAGAACACCAATTTTAATCGGTTGTCTCTTCTCTCCCCCACCCTTATCAGAATCACTACTGGTTTTACTTGAGCTACAGGCACTGGTGAAAACCATTAAAACGGCAAGAAAACTGGCGAATATAATACTGCGGGACTTCTGCTTCAATTCTTTCTTCCCCCCTGTTCATTAGTTAACGGAGTCAACCCAAGCTGTAACCTAATCATAGGGAGTGGGAGTTACAAATGAGTTACATCAGTGCATAATATTTTTTAAATAAAACATAATAATTAAGTGTAAAAATTTAAATTTGGAGGGATTTTTCATGCAAAATCAACAGGGACAAACTCATATAAATATGCATACGGGGAATATACCTCAACAGCTAAATCATGGCGGTCATGAAGTGATAGATGTTCATGAAGTTTTATCGGGGGTGGTTGGAACCTTAAATCAATTTACCTTATTGCAAAAATATGTAAAAGATCAGGAATTACTGGATATTATGAATCGCCAATATCAATTTATCCAAAATGAATACAATATTACGGTAGATTGTTTTAAATCAGGCCAAGATCCAGCCCAACCAACCTCTAGCTATAAAATGAATCAAAATAACGATTTTATTTATGGTTTAACACCTACACAACCTAAAAAGCCCATTCTATCGGAAATGGAAATGTCTGAAGAATTGGTGGCTGGATGTATACTTTCATCTCATAAAAACAATGCAACGGCCAAAACCATGGCAGCCTGTGAAACAACTAATCCCGTTGTTCGCCGTGTCTTAGCGGATTCAATTCCAAACTGTATTGAAATGGCCTATGAGCTTGCTATTTATCAAAACAAACATCACAGTTATCAGGTTCCACAGTTTTCACAGCAAGACATGATGCAAATTGTGAATTCCTTCGCACCAGCACAGGGACAACCAGCCAGCAATCAATTACCTCATTAATAGAGAAAAGCCAGGCTTTAAATTAAAAAGCCTGGCTTCATGTTAGCCAATTTCTGCTGCTAGAATCATCTCATACATATGAACAGTTGGTTCGAGTGGTGTTACTCCAAGCTCACTCTCAAGCGTTTCATAGCATTTTTGATACCATTTAATCGCTTGCGGGCGATTATTTTTACGGTAATAGCTGTACATTAACAGTCGATACGCCTCTTCCCACGTCCGATCCTTCCCCACTATGATCTGGCACCAATCAATCGCTGTATCATAATCCTCTTTCCGAACGTAAAGTTGAGCTAACTTTTCAACTCCTCTTAAATAAAAACCAAGTAATCTATCTCTTTCATTTGTACACCAGTCATCGTAGCGGCGCTCAAGTAAAAAATCCCCAGAATAATATTGCAGACCTTTCTTTAAATAGGTCATCGCTTTTTCAATATCTTTTTCTTCCAGTCCAGAAATCATCCACTGTTCAAACATCTCAGTGTCCAGTTCTAAACCGGCATTTGGATTCAAACCGTAAGCAGCTCCTTCTCTGATAATAAAAAAGGAAGTTGCCCTTGCTTTCCGTTGTGGTTCAAGCACATGGTTCAAAGCATTTAATGCTACTTTAAAATCTCTTGCTGCATTCTTTTCCTCTTGGTCTGGCCACAATATTTGGTAAATTTCTTCTTTCGGAATCGCTTGTCGTTTATTTGTTATAAAAAGCTGAAACAATTCTTTTGCTTTCCCTCTTTGCCAGCCCCGGTCCTCTATTTCTTTTGCACCAAGCCAAACCCGGAAGTTGCCTAGCGCTTGAATTCTGAGTGTATAGCCTGGATGGGACTCCATTTGCACCAGGTTAAGATCATGCAGATGCTTTGCAACATACTGTGGTGCAATCTGATGTTTCTGTGCTTCAATTAACAATGGGGCAATCACCTGCATGTCACTGGGCCCAAATATTGTACGGTTGTGCAGAAAAAATCCATAATCTCCATGCTGAACTTCTTTTAAAAAAGAAGAAAAATTCTCAATAAAACACTGTTCTTGTCCTGTTTGATAATAAAGCGAAGCTAGCCAAAAATGGCTTAACATCTGTCCGTATTCATCCTCACAATGCTTAAACATCATTTCAGCCTTTGTTAGATAGCGAAGCGATTCCGATTGGTGGTTACTATAGAAGCAAGCAGTTCCGATTGCTAAGTTGATGAAGGAAGATAACCAGGCATCCTTTACCCTTTCCGTTTCTTGTAAGGCCAGTTCACCAGCGTCAAGAGCACGGTGATATTCCCCTTTACTACCATACAAATAGCAGAGTCCCATTAAAGCTTCAGCTTTTCCTTTCTCAATCCGAAGACTATCCATGATTTCCAAAGCTGTTTCATAGCAGTCAACCGCTAATTTCGAATCATATTTATTGATTAGTTGGACGGCATGCCCCATTCGAATCCAACCACAAGCCTCCACGAAGGGCGCTTTCATATTCAATCCGTGGTGAATCCCCTGCTGCGCTAAAGATTTCGCTTCTTCTCCATCACCGGTAAATGCCGCAATAAGGGACAGAAGTAGTTCAGTTTCACGATGAGATTGAGGCAAGCTAGACTTCCCAATGTCGTTGCCAAGACTTTCAGTCTGTAAGGTTATCCGTGCTTTTTCAAATTTTCCAGTTCGTAAATATAATCTTGCTTCAAGACTTCCATCAGTGAAAGGGATCTTCAATCCTTTAGCCCGTCGAAGCCACTTTTCAGCTTTTCTTCCATGACCTAAATTGATTAGATTTTCGGCAAGTAATTGATACAATCTGGTGATTTCCTCTTTAGACTCCTGCTCACTTGTTTCGAGTAGATTAATCGCTTCATATAACAATCGCTCTGCATGATGAGGTTGAATGGTGTCTAGATAAATCCTCGCTTTTCCTTCCAACGCCTTGCTTTTCCCGATGATATCATTCTGTTTTTCAGCCACAAATACGGCTTTTTGATAACATTCCTCCGCTTCTTTATAACTTGAGCGATAGCGGAGAATTTCTCCTTGTAAAAACCAAAGGGTACATGATAAATCCTTTTCTGGATTTGGAATCCAGACTAACCTTTCAAGTAAAGCCTCAAGTTTTCCACTTTCAAGTAATTTTAAACCATACTCCTGTAAAATAGCGGCAACTGCTGTTGTTTGATTGATCTTTTCATAATGAAGGAGAGCTTCTTCAAGCATGTTATTTTCTGCAAAAAAGCGTGCTGCTCGTTCTTGCAACAAGTGGTAGCTTTTTTGTTGATTTGTCCTAAGTTGCTCCTCTAAAAACTCTCTAAAAAGAGCATGATAACG
Organism: Bacillus sp. 1NLA3E; assembly: GCF_000242895.2. Lineage (NCBI taxonomy): Bacteria > Bacillati > Bacillota > Bacilli > Caryophanales > Bacillaceae > Bacillus > Bacillus sp. 1NLA3E. The sequence continues at coordinate 928,760 of NC_021171.1, read as the reverse complement.
GTATTGTTTGTCCGTTATTTTTTGGATAAATAAATTTTTATGGCTTAACTGCTCTAGTAAGCTTTTGGAATTATTTATACCCATCACCGCATTGCAGACTTCTTCTGTCATTTCCTCCAAAATTGAAGTCCCCTCTAGAAATTTCTTAATTTCAGGTGACTGATTGGCGAAAACCTCCATTGCTAAGTATTGGAATAAATCGGTCAGAGAACGAGAGTGTTGACGAAATCCCCCACTCAATTGGTGGTAATCATGATTTTGACCGGCGATCATTCCTAAAGCAATGACCCAACCTTCCGTCAGCTGATAAACCCGATTTAATTCTGTTTGGGGCAGTGTCATACCAAAATTTTCGTTTAACATTAACTCCACTTCTTCCTGTGAGAGAACCAAGTCATCCTTCGTTATTTCCAAAACAGACCCTTCAGCCTTCATCTTCGTAATCGGCTTCCACATAGGACGGCTTCTGCTTATAATGACTAGATGGAGGTTCGCTGGGATATGTTCTAACAAGATTTCCATCCATCGATTCACATTAAATGATTGTTCAATTTGGTGAAAATCATCAAAAATGATGAGTATTTCTCTTTTTATCGAAAGGACTTCATTAATAAACATAGAACAGAGAACATTTAATTCTTGTTCGCCAATATATCGGTCCATTTCGTTTATGTAGGTTTCTAATTCAATTCCAAATTCGGAGGTGTTTGTTCGAATCGAAGCGACCAGATAAGATAAAAACGGTAATACATCCTCATCAGTTGCCGAGATAGAATACCAGCAACAATTGTATTTTTCATCTGTTACATATAAAGCCAATGACGTGCTTTTTCCATAACCCGCTCCGGCGTGGACAATCGTTAATGGATGATGAGGGATCGCTTTTAGCTTCTTTGTCAGCTTCGCTCTGCGAAGATCGGTGTTCTTTATTGCAGGAATCATTAGCTTTGTTTGAATAAGCGGAATTGAATTCAATCCTTACCCTCCTTTCATTATTCAAAATAGTCACAATATCGTAACATATTATTTACAAAAAAATGGTCGAAAAAAGAGGGAATAGTTTGTCATATAATGTAAAAAAATCGACAACTTCATTTCAAAATTGGCATTAATAAATATGAGTATTGATATTTACCCATAAAAAAAGGACCCCAAACAGGTCCTGGTACTCCTTAATGGATAATCTTCCCTTCAATAAACTTTCCATAATCAGGAATCGCCATTCGATCAAATTCATTCGCCAGCATTGTTAAACTGTTTGACAATAATTCACCAGTCATCGGTAAACCATGACCAGTCACAGCAACAAAAGGGTTCAATGCTGCTAATTTTTTAACCGATTCCCATGAGGCTTTCCAGTCTGTAGTAAAGTATCTAGGTGGTCCGCTGATTTCTTGTTCCTGTGTTAAAACTTTATATAGATACTCTTGTTTGACCGTTACAAAGGCATCACCAGCGATCAATGTTTGATCTGCTTCTCTATATAAAGATACATGCCCAGGGGTGTGACCTGGAGTGTGAACCCAGCGAAATCCTGGCATTTTAGGTACACTCCCATCAAGCGGGAGTTTTTCTACGTGTTTAGCTAAGTTAATCGGTTCATTGGGGAACATCGAAGACATTTTCGCTACCATTCCCCCTTCAACAGTTGGGTCTGGTTCTGGATAACTCATTTTGCCTGTTAGGAATGGTAATTCTAATTCATGTGCATAAACAGGAACTTTCCAATGGTCTATTAGCTCTAGGATAGCTCCAACATGGTCAAAATGCCCGTGTGTTAAAATAATCGCTTTGGGACGATTGTTGGTACCGAAACGTTCCTCTGTAACTGATATTATTTCATTTGCTGAGTGGGGCATTCCTGCGTCAACCAATACAAAATCCTTTGTTTCTGGACTTCCAACTAAGACAATGTTAACAATTTGGATCGTGTAGCAAAATAAATCTGGTAATACTTGGATTCCAACCCCACTTGCGACGGAAGTGGCAGGAATATACTTATAATCACTACCATAATGCATATCCATATCCATATCCATATATACTCCACCTTATAATATTTTAGGTTTTGTTAACCAGCCTGTTGATTTCCGCTCCAGGCACATAGCCATATTTTAAATAGTACATGGATATTGTCTCTCTAAATTAATTTATTATCATTAGCGACCCGAATAGCTTTTCCAAGAAAAAAACAGCGTCAGATTCGCTCCAACACTGTTCCACTTTTCTTTATAAAATGGCGCTGTCAAACTTGGGTGTTGATTTCCGCTCCGGGCGCTCGCTTTCCGCGGGGCGGGCGGTGAGCCTCCTCGGCGCTAAAGTGCCTGCGGGGTCTCACCTGTCCCGCTGCTCCCGCAGGAGTCTTCGCGCCCTCCACTCCAATCAACATTGTGCAAAAAATCAATTGAGCTTTAACACAGCCTATTAAATAATCCAATAATTTATGTTAAAACGACACAGCCACTTCCTTCAGTGGCCAGTAGCGAAGATCAACCTTGCCTACTACTTGTTCGACCTTGATAAATCCAAAGTGTCGACTATCCCAACTACCAAGGCGGTTATCTCCCAACACAAACAATTTTCCCTTTGGTACGGTTTTTTCACCGGTGATCTCTTTTAGAGTAAAATCACCTGTAAGACGACTTCCGAGCGTTTGATGCCTATATATATTTAAAAATGGTTCTGCTATTTTTCGACTATTAATGTATAGATGATCATCTTTGTATTCGATTTTATCCCCAGGAAGTCCGATAATTCGCTTTACGTAGTCCTCTTTTTCATTGGCGTGAAACACAATAACATCAAATCGATCCAAATCACTTATTTGGTAACCAATTTTATTGACGACAAGCTTATTGCCATCTTCTAATGTAGGCATCATCGATTCACCCTCAACCACGTAATTGGAGAAGAAAAAAGTCCGAATGAATGCAAAAATAATAATTCCAATCGCTAATGCCTTGATCCATTCCAAACTCTCATTTTTTATTTCTTCTTTCACGAAATCTCCTCCATCCACTTTTAGAATTTACCCATTTTCTCTATCCTCGACTATGCTCTCTTTTTACACTTTTATTTAATCTTACTTCTATTCTCTTCCCTACATACCAAAGAATAAAGATAACAACGCTGACAAGGATCGTACGAATCGGTTGGGTAATCAATGCGCGAAGATCATACCCCACAAAGCTAATCGTAAATATCATCACCATTTTTCCAGTGATGACCGCCAACATATATTGAGCAATACTAACTTTTGATAAGCCGGCAACAATATTGACAAGCGCCGAGGGCGTAAACGGAAAACACAAAAGAAGAAATATGGGTCCAAAACCATGTTGTTCTACCCAGTTCATTAATTTCTGAACCTTAGGGTGTTTATGCAAAAAATGCAAGAATCTCTGTTGCCCAAATTTTCTAAAGAACAAAAAGACAAAGATGGCACCGACACTTGCTCCAGACCATGACAATAAAAAACCAATCCATAGACCAAAAGCATTTGCGTTCGCCATAACCAATATTACTAATGGCAAAAACGGAAAGAATGCCTCAAGCATCGGCAATAAAATCCCTGGAAGTGGTCCAAAAGATCGATATTCTTGAATTAAAGTCATGATATTTTCCATCGTAAACCATTCTTTAAACGCCTCAAAGTTCATAGACTACGTCTCCTTGTAAACCACTGCAAAAATAAAACAAAAAATTTTTTTCAGCAAGTCCTTTTACTTTATCTTTATTCTACACTTATTTCTTTTAGATGAAAATTTGTCCGTACACTTGCTTATTTCTGAATAAACTCGTTAATGGCTTGCTTATTTTTTTCGAAATCTAAACTTAATACCAACCCGATCCCTGAAATGCGTTTATCCACATAGGAGCCATCAACCGGAATCCGAAGTGTTTCAATCGTCCCTTTTTTGGTTAAGAAACCTTTCCCAATTCCAAACATATCCGTCGTAGCTAAGTTGGTATTGACAAACGGTGTAACCACTCCAATTAATTTTGGAAGCTTCGGTATTGTGCCGAGGCTTGTGAACTGGTCAGCAAGTACTTTTACTACTTTCTGTTGACGTTCCACTCTACCAAAATCTCCAATTGCATCATGACGAAAACGGACATAAGCAAGCAAATGTTCTCCATCAAGCTTTTGCACACCCGGCTCAAGTGTTACATCAATGTATTCTGACATCTTTTTTTCCACATCAATCTCTACTCCTTCAGGGAAAGCTTCATCCACTAATTGAACAAAGCCCTGGAAGTCAACAATCGAATAATATTGTAAATCTAGGTCAAAATTTTCCTTAATCGTTTGGCGTAGCAATTCCGGTCCACCAAATGCAAATGCAGAGTTAATTTTATTTTTTCCATGCCCGGGTATATCTACATAGCAATCTCGCATGATTGATGTTAATTTAAAGGTTTTTTTATCTGGATGATAATGGGCAATCATGATTGTATCCGCACGTGATGGTTCTTTTCCACGGGCATCACTTCCAATCAACAGAATATTGGTTTCGCCAAATTGATCCCGTTTTCCGTTAAATTGGTATTCTGCTTTTTCGACTTGGGACTTTTTCTGAGATTCCAATACCCCTTGCCGGAATTGAAAATAGAAATAGACTGCTAATCCAAGTAATAATACTAGGAAAAAAGCAAGGACTGCTCTCCACCCTTTCTTCTTTTTTCGCTTTATCGATTGGTTTCTCTCATATCTCATGATTTTAGCCCTCTCATTTTACTTTTTCTTTCATTATAGTATGACTTCTTGTTCCATCAAAAATTTTCCTGTCTAATTTTTAATTTTTGATGCAAAAACAATATTTATATAGCTAGCAGTTTGATTTATAGGAAAAACTAAAAAGGGCTTGAATTTATTTTGTATTTTTTGTATGATAATAACGAACAAACGTTCTATTTTTCCTAAGGAGAATTTAAAATGACCAGAATACCTGAGGAAGAAAGAGACTTACTGGAAAAAGCGATTTATTTGCCTATGGTGATTACCATTTTGAACCGGGACCTTACGATCATTGACAAGAGCCCTTTTAAGCTAAAAAAACCCTACTTAATATTAGTAGAGGAAACACTTAAGGTGATTCAAAGGGAGATGGCTGATGTGAAGCGTTTGATGAAGCAAAAGCAATTGAAGGTGGAGGAAATTCACCGTGATGATGCCTTTACCATGTTCATGTTTCTCTACAAGGGCTTTGAGGAACACCATAACTATTTTAATCCAAGAATCCGCAATAAGGTCCAGGAGTTATTAGAATTTTACTTATATCGCCGACATCTTCCGCAACCATCTAGCTAAATGGCATGTTCAGCAAATAAAATAGAAGCATGATCCATTGGCGGTCCATGCTTCCATAATGTTTTATGTAAAAGGCTTAATGATTATCGTAATCCTCGTACCCTTCAGACGCTTCAAAATGCCGATGGTTACGGGGTAAATAAAATGATTTTCGATCAATATCTTCGATTCTTTGCATTAATTTTGTCCGTAACAAAGCAGTTCGCAAAAGTTGGTTTTCAAATGAGGCATAGGAAATAGGAAGGACGTAGGATTCTTTATTTCGGAAGGTAACAAGGGTGGTATTCGGCTCTAACCGTTTATGAGATACTACGTGTTCATGGGAAATCCAAATACATTGAGAATTTTGTGGTGAAGTTGTTGGAAAAAAATAAATGAAGTTTGTGGGGTCAATGGTGATTGGAACTTTGTGGGTAACTCCAATTAACTGCTTTGTTCCAGAAATTCTTCCTTCATAACTAGAACCAAAATATTGACAGCTTTTTTTAATGATATCGATTGGTCGAAAGGGGTAAAGAAATTCATCCTTGAGTTCAATTATTTGAGAATATGTTTTACTGCCATAAGAAGTAGGCGTTATCATCATTGTACATGGATTAATTTCATATTCTTCGATAATCCCCGTCATTTGTTTATTCATTTTTTCATCTCCTTTTTACAGTTATACTTCATCTTATCATTTCATTTCTATTTTTCCGTTGTATTTTAACAAAATTCTTAATTTATTCATAATTCGAGCTAAATATTTTTTAAATTTTCAAAACTTTTCATTGATTCTTTTGTTAAAACTCCATATAATAGAAAAAAGGTTGCAGGGGTGATTTCGATGAAAGAGAGATCCTATTCAGAGTTAATGAAGTCTGGTGCCATGAATAAGAAAAAGTCTAGTGAGTCTTTTGTTTTGGAATTGTACGTTGAAATGCTACTGTCCGAGGTGCTTTTAACTACTCAAAAGGAAAAATTGCTGACCCTTATCGATCAGGCCATTGATGACCGCAACCAAGAAGAGTTTTTTAATTTATCAACACAATATCGCGAACTAACAAAACAGTTTGGGACTTAATAGCTAGGCCCCTGTCGATTCGACAGGGGCTTTTTTTTGTTACTTATTGGAAGTCTTTTGATGTTGGATTTCATATTCCTCAAGCCTTGAAATTCGTTCTAACATCGTTGGGTGGCCATAGCGGAAAATTTTCACCAGTAGGGGTGGATTCACCTGACTCAAACCGGACTTTGTAAGTTTCTGAAACGAATCAATTGCCGCTTCACTATTTTTAGTCATATGAATCGCATATCGATCTGCGCGAGTTTCTTGGTAGCGAGAGACCAAATTACTAAGCGGGCTTGAAGCAAACATCAGCATCGATAAAATCATCAGAAAAAGTGGAAAAGAACGAATGTCATTTACCGCAGCAATCTTTAATTCTTTCCCCCATTTTGATACTCCCCAGTTCATCATTCGGTAAATTAAATACAGTCCTAAAAGAGACATTAACAGGTACCCAGCAATTCCGAAATAAACATGTTTTTCGACATAATGGGCCATCTCATGAGCCATAATGAATAAAATTTGATCATCATTCAAACGCTCTAAGGTTGTATCCCAGAGGACAATCCGTGAATTTGATCCGATTCCTGTTACATAAGCATTGAGCGAATTCGTTTTTTTAGACATATTGACCTCAAAAACATGCTCTGCGGGAATCTTGGCTTTACTGGCGAGATCTAATATTTTTGCCTCAAGTTGTTTATCTTTTAATGGGTAAAAATCGTTGTACAGTGGATCAATCACCACAGGCTGCAGAAACATCATAAACAGTGTAAAAGGAACCGATAAAAGCCAGCCATAAAACCACCATCGTTTCGTACTTTTCTTCATAAGCCAATACAAAACAGTAACAATGATGAACATTGTTAAGTAATTAATCCAGAAATCAATGAGTTCGTCCTTCATCCATGATGCAAAGGATTGGGTTGAAATATTGTATGTTTTGGAAAGAGAATAGCTGATATAACTTAATGGAAATGTTGCGATATATGAAAAGAAGGACAGCCAAATTACATAAATGGCTGTTTGGGCTATTTTATATTGTGATGATTGCTCTGCCCACCGTTTAAATGCCTTTGATAAACCAAATAACAAAATCAAAAAATAGATAAGCCATTCAAGCGGTGTTGATAAAAAAAATAGCAAATTCCTTGTTTTTGAATACTCCTCAGTAAGCATTAACTCTCTTCCATTTAGGAATGTAGCTGGATCTGCCTTTGTTCCCTGGTATTCAAACGGCAAGCTTGTATCCGCAAAATGAAACAAATACAAATAAGCCAATAATCCATATACAACATATAGTAATACGGAAAAAACGCCCATTTTACGCACCAATCGCAATCCCCTCCTGAAGTACAACCCTTTCATTACTATGTTTAGTATGAAAAAATACAAATAGAACAACATCTTGTATTACAAAAAAGTAGGCTCTGTTAAACTAGAATGTTGATTTCCGTTCCAGGCACTCGCGCACCTTAGGGGCGGGCGGTGAGCCTCCTCGGCGCTTAAGCGCATGCGGGGTCTCACCTGTCCCGCTGCTCCCGCAGGAGTCTTCGTGTATCCGCTCCAATCAACATTGTGCAAAAAATCAACATCGAGCTTTAACACAGCCAAAAAGGAAAGACAATTATAGCTTGAACCAACTGGGTAGAACATATGAAAAAAAACTGCCGGAGTTTCAGATTCCGACAGCCGTTATATCAAAAGAATAAAGAATAAACGGATAGTATAGCAATTGAGCCTAAGACAACTATAATAACATTCGCTCCTAGAAAAGCGACCAAAAAAGCAGCCGTGGCTCCGATCAATCCATACCATAAATCTTTTTGAATAAATAAAATCCCAGGAAAAATTAGCGCCCCCAAAGTGGCATAGGGTACATTTCGTAAAACACCTTGAATAAAAGGTGGCAATACCCTTCCTTTGAATAAAACAAATGGAAGCATTCTCGGGATGTACGTCACGACCCCCATCCCCACAATCATCCAGATAACTCCATTATTCAAGTCCCCGTCCCCCCTGGCCTAATTTTATAGAATTGACAACTTCAATGATGATGGCTGAAAGAAGAGTTGCCACCACAATTGACCACCCCGTTGACAGCCAATCACCTAGAGTGAAAATAGTATTAAAGGAAGCCGCCAGCACAGCTAAATAGACCACTTTCACACTTTTCTTTAATGAAGGAACTAATAATCCGATGAACATTGCATAAAGGGCAACTGACATACTTTCTTGCAACGTTTTCGGTAGATTAGCTCCAATTGCATATCCAATCCCTGAATTTATAACCCAACTAAGGTAGGCAATGGATGTTAGTCCAAACATATACCCAGTTGTCACAGTGTCCCGATTGGTCGCAGCCACAGAGAAGGTTTCATCGGTGATCCCAAAGGAATAGACCATTCTCTTCCCCATTTGGTCATCCTCTGCCATTTCATTTAAAGAAGCGGACATGAGGAAATGCCTGATATTTACAATAAGCGTCGTTAAAATGATTTCAAATACTCCTGTACCAAGTGAGATTAGACTTAATGCTATGTATTGCGATGCTCCTGCGTAAACGATTAAACTCATTAAAACCGTTTCAATCAATGTTAACCCAGTTGTTTTAGCGAGCAACCCAAAAGTAAGTGCGATTGGAAAATAGCCAATCGCAATACTAAACCCTGATTGTAATCCCTGTTTAAACTGGGATGATTGTTTATTCATCACCATTTCTGACATTTTATTTATTCACCGCCTGAAAAATTATTGCTTTATACTTATACTTCATGTTGAAATAGAGATATTAGTTGTTCGAAAGTTTTTTTACTTATTATACATCTAAGAAATACGTCTATGTCTACAAAAAATTCAAACTAATAAATTATTAAATATTTTACTTATATAATTCCTGCAGGGTGATTATTATTTTTATTTTGGCTCTGTTATACTAGAATGTTGATTTCCGTTCCAGGCGCTTCGCGCACCTTAGGGGCGGGCGGTGAGCCTCCTCGGCGCTTAAGCGCCTGCGGGGTCTCACCTGTCCCGCTGCTCCCGTAGGAGTCTTCGCGCCTTCCACTCCAATCAACTTTGTGCAAAAAATCAACATTGAGCTTTAACACAGCCTTTATTTTTAGAAAGAGGTCAGAAAAATGAGATTAAAAGAAATTGGCGCATTGTTTGCTCTTGCCGCGCTTTGGGGAGCTTCGTTTCTTTTTATCAGGATTGCGTCTCCTGAAATTGGTCCACTCTTTACAATTGAGGCACGAGTAACCATCGCTGGGTTAGCATTATTTCTCTTTGTTTTACTAACCAAACGTTCCGCTAATTTTAAACAATGGTGGAGGCAATATCTTATTATTGGGGCATTAAATGCAGGAATACCGTTTACTCTCATTGCCATTGCAGCGATCCATTTAAACGCATCGATCATGGCTATTGTTAACGCGTTGACTCCATTATGTACAGCATTGGCCGTTTGGATTTGGCTGGGAGAAAAACTTACCTTTAAAAAAAGCATTGGAATGTTAATAGGCGTGATAGGAGTTGCCATATTAGTTGGCTGGAGCCCAATTCCTTCAACAAAAGAAGTGTTTCTTGCGATTGGTTGTAGTATTTTATCAACCATCTCTTATGGCTTCGCTGGAGTCTATATTAAAAAGACTTTTACCACGGTTTCACCATTATCACTTGCGACCGGTCAACAAATCGGTGCAGCCATTGTGTTGTTGCCGTTTACGCTATTTTATTTACCAACCTCAACGGAAACATTTTCTATAGTCGTCATTTTATCGGTAGTTGGGTTAGCACTGTTCTGTACATCGATTGCTTACCTTTTTTATTTTTACCTAATTGAAAGTGTTGGACCAACAAAAACACTTAGTGTAACCTTCCTTGTTCCGTTGTTCGGAATGCTGTGGGGTTTCGTTTTTTTACATGAAAAAATAACATTTGGAATGATGATTGGGCTACTTGTCATATTGAGCAGTGTTCTATTGATTTCAGATGTATCGTTCGGATCGAAGCAAAATTCGGTAAAAAGAGTGTCTTAATGTCTACGGATGGTAATAGAGGAAGGGTGGTACTTAAGTCAATTCAGCTTAGGTACCACCCCTATTTCAATTAGTTTGGTTTTTTACTCAACTTCCGGAAACCATCCTGGCGAATGAATAATTACCTGCCATAAAGGATTTGGAATCTCTAGTCGCTCCTGTGCTCCTTTATCAATCTTCATTTCGATTTGGTCTTCCGTACCGTTCTCCACCTTTTGAACCCAATCAGGATCAATGATGAGTTCGCGTCCTAAGGCAATTAGAGCCACACCAGTTTGAAAAGCCTTTAAGGCGTCGTCCGCACTGAGAATAGAACCAACGCCTATTACTGGCACACGCATTCCAATCCGCTCTAATATAATTTCAATTCTTGAACGGGTATCCTCAACTCCTCGTCTTGGAACAGACCAGAAATCAAGTAAGGAAACGTGCAAATAATCTAGGTTTTTCCCAACTAAAGCATCGACCAGCTTTAACGTATCAGCCATTGTGATTCCAGGTGTTTCAGGCTCTTCGGGGGAAAAACGGTAACCAACGAGGAACTCGCTACTTGCATGCTGGCCAACCACTTTCTTTACTTCATCAATAACGGCGAGTGGAAAAGACATCCGTTTCTCGACACTTCCCCCCCAATTATCTTCACGCTGGTTGGAATGTGGCGAAAAAAATTGCTGTATAAGATACCCATTAGCACCATGAATTTCGACACCATCAAATCCTGCTTCAATAGCCCGACGCACTGTTTCACCAAAAGCTTTGATAATTGATTGAATCTCGTCTTCAATCAAAGCACGAGGGACTTTTCGATTAGGTTGTTCTGAAACAACTTCACTTGCGCTAACCACATCCCCATTGGGAACTAATTCAGACGGACATTCACGTCCTCCGTGGAACATCTGCAATATTGCTTTGGCTCCTTGCTCCTTTATTGCAGTAGCTAAACTTTTTAAACTTGGGATCATTTCATCGCGGTCGCCAGCGAATTCACCGGGGAAACCTTTACCATTTGGTGTCACAAATGTACATGCTGTTATCACCATGCTGACCCCTTTGGAGCGACGAGCATAATATTTAACCTCAGCGTCTGAAACTGTACCGTCTTCATTTGAAGAAAAGTTTGTCATAGGCGCCATGACAATGCGGTTTTTTAACTTTAAGCCATTTGTGAAGTTGAACGATTCTAAAAGTGGACTATATTTTTGGTTCATTTCTACTGTTCACCTCTATATTTTCTATTCGACCATTTATTAACCCATTGCCTGACCATTAAAGGCTCCCTTTATAAATTCCCAGCAACCTCGTACCCTTCAACCCGTTTTATCATTTTTTTTCCTTCCTTTGTCTTCCGAACACTTTATTATATTCAAAAAATAAATCTATTATTGATTTATCTCGTTTCCAACTTAATTTAAATCCACCGCAATATCAAACATGTTGACTTCAAACCATTCATTATTATTGATAAATTTAGCAATAATGAAAACTATCGAAATATATTGACACATCCATTTGATTCTGATAAATTATTTTTAAATAATAAATTCGATGATGAGAAGAGTAAGATGGGATCGCTGTTCCAAAGAGAGTCGGCACTAGGTGGAAGTCGATGTTCAGTACCTTTCCGAAGATCATCTCTAAGATGCAAAGCTGAATCTAGTAAGCTTTGACGGGTTTTCCACCGTTACATTGGAACACGTATGATGGTACGTTGGTCTTGAGAGCCGCATGATTGTTATCGATTGCTGCGGAATTAGGGTGGTAACGCGAGTACAAACTCGTCCCTTGTTTGAGGGACGGGTTTTTTTATTTGGCTCTTTTCTAAAAGATTGTTGTTTTTTTAAGGTTTTTGGAAAGAAAACCGTTGATAAAGAAGTTGATTGGAGCGGAAGGTGCTCGACTCCTGCGGGAGCAGCGGGACAGGTGAGACCCCGCAGGCGTAAAACGCCGAGGAGGCTCACCGCCCGCCCCGCGGTTTGCTGAGCACCTGGAGCGGAAATCAACCACACTTCTCTTTTAGTAAATAGCAACAAGTTTACGAAAACAGCCTTTTATTTTTATTAAAAAAGTGGAAGCGAGTCGTTCTGTAAACTGTGCGTTTGGACGCTTGCGAAAGACAATTATCATGTTAAAGGAGAGTTTTTATGAAGAAATTTGATAGCTTTTTTATCGGCCTATTTTTATTTTCGATGTTTTTCGGAGCCGGAAACCTGATCTTCCCTCCATTCTTAGGAGCACAATCAGGAACTTCTTTTTGGTGGGCTATCGCAGGCTTTGTCCTTACAGGAGTCGGATTGCCACTTGCAGTATTACTTGCGATTTCCCTCGTGAAGGGCGGGGTCAGAGAGATTGGCAATCGGGTTCATCCAATTTTCAGCACTGTTTTTATGGTTATTGTTTATTTGTCGATTGGGCCATTCCTAGCGATTCCGAGAAATACCACTGTAGCGTTTGAGATGGGCGTTGTACCCTTTATTAATCCATCATGGAATTCGACATTGGTTTTGTTCTTATATTCAGCGTTGTTCTTTTTGCTCGTGTATGCAATCAGCATGAATCCAGCAAAGCTAGAAAAATATATGGGGCGCTGGATCACACCGATTTTGGTTACAGCCATCGTTGGATTATGTATTGTAGGATTTGTAAAGTTGGATACCCCACTTCAATCTCCAATAGGCGATTATCAGACGGGTGCCTTTTTCAAAGGATTCTTGGAAGGATACAACACAATGGATGCCTTAGCATCATTAGCATTTGGAATTGTCATTTTAACTTCAATAAAACAAAAAGGGGTTAGCGATGACAAGCACTTAACAAAATACACTTTAAAGGCAGCGCTAGTTGCCGGAGTATTACTATCTATTGTATACGTTAGCATCGGCTGGATGGGCGTAAAAATGGCAAGTAATGGTACCTTTGAAAATGGAACACAACTTCTCGCTTCCACTTCAACCCTTTTATTGGGAAAAAGCGGAACAGCATTGCTTGGGTTTATTTTTACATTAGCTTGTTTCAACACTGTTGTTGGATTAACAACAGCCTGCGGACAGTATTTTTCCAATCTGATTCCTAAGATAAGCTACAAAACTGTAGTATTAATTGTTACGCTTGTTGGATTTACACTGGCAAACCTAGGATTAAGCCAAATTCTTAAGGTATCGGTGCCTTTCCTTGTTACAGCTTACCCTCTAACAATTGTCTTAATCATACTTACTTTCTTCAACCGTTTCTTCACAAACACAAGAGTAGTTTACGGAAGTGCGATGTTATTCACTGGTGTATTCGCAGTGTTAGGTGGATTGAGTGCCACCGGCATGAATTTAGGTGTGCTTCAAACGGTCAAAGAGGTTCTTCCATTTTCATCCGTCGGATTAGAGTGGATTGTTCCTGCCCTTGTTGGTATAGGAATTGGAATGCTACTCAGCAATTTCAGTAAATCCGAACCTGACCCAGCAGTAGAATAAAAGAACTATGCTGCATTAATGCGTTATTGTAAAAGACGGTGCCTGACCCCCGATGCGTTAAAGTATTAACGCATCGGGGGTCAGGCACCAATTTTTATTCTAGACGATTCAAGATTTTAGAAACTAAAGTATCCAGTGGATTAATTATGGTCTTACATGTCTCATTCTCAAGCTTTTTAACCGCCTCAACCATCGATAATTGTGCAACGGAAACCACTCTATTGTCATCTTTAACCTCTTGTTTAAGATACCTATATACTTCATGAGTATACTTTTCTTTTTGTCCCTTCATGATTAACTCAAACGAATTTTCAATTACTTCTACCTCAATATCTAAAGAAAGTTGCCTGCTAGAAGCATATTGTTCTAGACGCTCCATGGTTCCCGCAACTGTTGCAGGATTGGTAAAAAGGATTTTATGTGGTAGCCTGATTTTACAGATATTCTCAAAGAACGGTTCATCTATTTTTATAATGGGAATTGATATGGGGTAAATTTCTTCCTGCAAGATAGCAATATAATTAGTACAAGTAATGAGGATTGCATCGACATTACACTGAGCAATCCATTCTAATTGCTCCCTTACCTTTTTTCGCGCGGGGACTGCCTCTAAATTATTATTTGCTACTAATTGATACATCAATCCTGGATCAACGAAATGGACCATTTCAACCATAAATGAGGAAAGGGCACTTTCGATATATTCAATATTTGAATGGTGGGCATGAAGACAGCCTAGCCTTTTTATTTGCTCCTCGTTTTTTTTCATACTTATAAAATTTCTCTTAAACTATACTTTTCCACAAGGGAGTCTGGTGCCATTTTTACTATTCTCTCTAGAACAAATGTGACAATAACAAGATCGTCAACGATTCCAAACAGTAATAGATAATCTGGAATTACATCAAATGGGAAAAAGACGTAGATGAGTATCAATGACACACCAAGTACTTTTTTATAAAGCTGAACCTGATTTGTAAAAAAGAAATCTTTTAAAAACGGGATGAACTTCCAAAATTTCAAAATAAATTTGAGCCTCTTTAGATATTTAAACAATGTTAATCACCTTTTTATTTATTTTATTGTGCATGGAAGATTTTAATTTCACTAAAAACTTCTTTCCTCAATTATTAATTATCCATCGAATAATAATCAACTTTCATGCTCTATATATACAAAAAGAGCTGCTGAAAATAGCAACTCTTTAGCCTTACATATTCACTTTTCCTACCTTAACTTATGATAAACCCAATCTTTCCTAATTGTTCTGCTTTATTCATTCGCTCAAAAGCTTGTCCGAATTGATCTAAAGGATATACATGATCAAGAGCTGGTTTAATTTGATACTTTTCGATAAATTGAATCATTTCTTTATATTCTTCACCACTCCCCAATGTTGAGCCGAGAAGATTCAACTGTCCGTAGAAAAAACTACGGAGATTAATTTGCACTTCATCCCCTGCTGAAGCGCCAAACGTAACGATGGTTCCTCCTGGCCGAAGTTGTTCGAGTGACTTGTTGAACGTAGCTGCGCCAACGCATTCAATTACAAGGTCCATTTTTTCTCCGGCAAGCGCTTTGCTCCAATCAGCATTACTGT
This sequence comes from Bacillus sp. 1NLA3E, assembly GCF_000242895.2. NCBI lineage: Bacteria > Bacillati > Bacillota > Bacilli > Caryophanales > Bacillaceae > Bacillus > Bacillus sp. 1NLA3E. The sequence continues at coordinate 913,303 of NC_021171.1, read as the reverse complement.
CAATTGCTTTCTCGGCACCAAGTTCCAGAGCTTTCGCACACTTTTCCTTTGAGCGGGAGGTAACATAAACGGACGCTCCAACTGCTTTGGCAAATTGTAATAATAACGTCGCAACTCCGCTACCAATTCCAGGAATCAACACCTTCATCCCCTGCTTAATTTTACCTCGTGTAAACAATGCTCGGTAAGCAGTGAGAGCTGCCAAGGATACAACACCAGCTTCTTCCCAACTTAAATAGGCAGGTTTTTTTACAACATTTTCGGCTGGAACCACAACCTGCTCAGCAAACGTACCATGGAAAGGTAGACCAAGAATCTCAAAACCCGGGGGTGGGGCATCGCTTTTTTCCTTCCATCCCAAACTCGGGTTAATCATCACCTCATCCCCTATTTGAACGTTTGCAACTCCTTCACCAACGGAATCAATAATTCCTGCTCCGTCTGAACCAATAATTAACGGAGGATCTGTTGGTTGATGGCGAGTTAGGGTAAATAAATCCCGATGATTTAAACCTGCTGTTTTAAGTTTTACCCTTACCTCTCCAACTTTAGGCTGGATTTCTTCTATTTCACGATATGTAAGCCCTTCTATTCCTGTTTTTTCAGCATGAACTACAGCTTTCATCTAACCACTCCAATATTATTTTTAGTAGGTAGTGTTGAAATACATAATTTTTTTTACTATATCTAGAATACCAAAATTATTTCGTAAGCAGAAATAGGTAAGAAACTTTTTCCTAAAAAAAACAAAGAAAATACTTTTTTTCCATTAAGACGTCACAAATATGCTGGACCAAAATATCTGGATTCTAGGAGGACCAACAATCATGCGAATAAGGAATAATTAAAAGGTGACAAGGAAAACTTATCTGTTAGGAGGTGTTAAATTATGACAGGATCGGGTTCTTTTAATAAAAGAAAGCTATTTCGCAAGGATGAGTTTCCAATTCAGTTATCATCTTCTCTTAACAAAAATATTGATGAACTAAAAATGATTTTCGAATCGTGTGATGATATTGTTTTCCATTATATCGAATTCAGCAAAATATCTGGATGTTTAATCTATCTTGCCGAGATGGTTAACCATTCAGCGATGTTAGAGATTGAACAAGGGTTTTCCTCGTACACAGAAATAATGCATTCGAAAAAAGCTATTCCAGCATTTATCAGGAATCGTTTCTCCTTCCTCCGGATGACGGAAATAAACACGGTGCATGAAGTTGAAGACCATATTTTAACTGGTAATACCGTTTTAATAATCGATGAAATGGAAGAGGCATTTGTATTTCGATCTAATACCTCACTAGGACGAGAAGTGAGCGAACCTCTTACCGAACAGACGGTAAGAGGCCCCAAAGAGGGTTTTGTTGAAGATATTCATAAAAATGTGATGTTAATCCGAAAAATAATTAAAACGCCATCATTGAAGGTTGATTACTTAAAACTCGGCGAAAAAACCAACACTACAGTAAGTGTCATTTATTTAAAAGGGATAGCAAATCAGGAGATAGTCCAAGAAGTTCATCAACGTTTATCACGAATTAAAATGGATGGCATCTTGGAAAGTCAGTATATTGAATCGATGATTAAGGATTCTCCTAGATCACCCGTACCAACCGTGTTCAGCACAGAACGGCCAGATCGTGTTTGCGGAGGGTTACTAGATGGAAAGGTAGCTATCCTTGTTGACGGAACCCCCTTTGTGTTAACAGTTCCGGCCTTGTTTGTCGAATTTCTCCATTCTAGCGAGGACTACTATGATGGGGCTTTGGTTGCAACTATCTTACGTTGGATTCGATTTCTTGGTCTGTTTGTCACGCTTATTTTACCAGCGTTTTATGTTGCTTTGACAACATTTCATCAAGATTTGTTACAAAGTCCACTATTAATTCGGATTGCAGCGGGGCGGGCAGCCTTACCGTACCCTGTATTAATTGAAGCAATCTTTATGATAATAACCTTTGAACTTGTTCGTGAAGCAGGCTTAAGAATGCCTAGAACATTCGGTGGCGCCACTGTGACAATATTAGGACTCGTCATAATCAGCCAGATTGCTATCGAGGCTGGAATTATTGGCCCCCTTCTTGCTGTCGTTGTTTCCGTAGCGGCCTTAACATCATTTATTTTACCGAATTACGCCTTTCATCAAATCATTCGCTTTTCCGGAATGCCTTTACTGATACTTGCTGGTTTTTTCGGGTTTATGGGAATTATTGTCGGACTTATGTTTGGATTAACCTATTTAGTGAGTTTACGCTCTTTTGGTGTTCCTTACTTCTCTCCCGTTTCTCCAGCACGAAAAGAAAGTTGGAAGGATGTTTTCATTCGAGCACCATGGTGGGCAATGGAGACACCTCCAGTTGGCCTCGGTCTTGAAAATGTAGTGCATAAAGGTGAAAGCCATTTTGCACCATCTCCGCAAAAAAAGGAGGACGGTGAGTAATGAAAATAAAAATTTTACCCATATGGAAACAAAGACTTTTTGTTATCCCTATGTTTTTCATCCCTCTCCTTCTGTCTGGATGTTGGAGTGCAGAAGAAATTAATAACATCGCTATTATGAATGCTATTGGGGTTGACTTCAATCATGCTGGAGAGTATGAAGTTACAAGTGTCATTGTAAAGCCAGCTGTTCTCTTCTCACAACCATTAGTGGGAGGAACAGGAGGGAGTCAGCAAAATCCATTTTTAATTGAAAAAGCGACAGGAAAATCATTATTGGAAGCAGTTGGAAAACTCTCAAAAACTATTTCAGCCAAAATATATTTTGGTCATGTAGATGTTGTTGTTTTCGGTGAAGAGATAGCAAGGAGAAAAATGGAACCGACTTTAGATTTTTTCCATAGAGAAAATCAATTTCGCCCGAATATCCAGCTGCTTGTATCCAAAGGTAAGGCAGCTGATGTAATTAATACTGCTCCTCAGTTTAATATAACATTTGGGAGGGAAATCTTGGGTTTAAAGGAAAATAATCGATATGTTGCTACTAAAATGGTGGAAGATATAAGCCAGTTCATGAAGAGATTTAGCAGTGATACATCGGACCCAGTAACAGGTGTTGTGACTACAGCTGATAAGCTTGGAATAACTGCAAAAGCGGAGAATCTGGATTCACAAAATAAGCAACAGAAGAAAATACAAGTTATCAGTTTGGATGGAACTGCCGTTTTTAAAGGTAGTAATTTAAAAGGTTTTTTGAGTGAAACTGATACACGAGGTTTGCTTTCGATACTAGGAAAGCTTAAAAACGAAATTTTCGTAATAAATTGTGGGGGGAACGATAAAGGAAATGTCAGTGTAGTTATAAACAAAACTAATTCTCAAATCATTCCACATATAAATGGGAAAAATACAAATATGACCATAAAGGCTAACGTTGAGGCTAATATTCGAGAGGTGACATGTTCAAATCTTAATGTAACTAGTGACCAAATCGATCATCTTAATCGACAATTAGAAGATTCAATTAAAAATGAAGGTACAAAAGTATTAGAAAAAGTACAAAAACAATGGCAAGCAGATATTTTTGGCTTTGGAGAAGCAATCTATCGGACATATCCACATGAATGGGATCAAATGGCACCTAATTGGCGAAAAGGTGGACTTAAAGATTTGGATGTCGAGTTAAAGGTTACTGCTAATATTTCAAGATTTGGCTTATATAAAGATCCAAGCAAAGCAAATGAATCGAGGTAGTGTATGAATATATTATTAAGTTTATTATTCATCGTCATAGTGGTGCTTTCGTTCTTCCCTCATGGATATTTTGTATGGAAAAAGAAAGATTATAAAACTTTTAAAGTCCAAGTCTGGATCATTGGCCTCGCCGTCCTAACAGGTATATTATTGATTTCCGATTTCCACGGACCATCCATTGCAAGCACAATAAATAAAATGAGTCCTCTTGGAAAATGATTGGAGGTTCGAAGCATGATTGAACGGGGTAGAATTAGCAATATCCAAGCAGCGATGCTGGCCATCACATCCCTAACCATTATTGGTCATTTAGTTATCCTTACAGTGATTTTCGCCCAAAGTAGACAAGATGGATGGATTGCAGCAATTGTAGGTACCATCCTAGGGCTCCTCGGAATATTAGTGTTAGTAAAATTATCGCAAAGTTTTCCAGGTTTGACCTTAATTGAAATCTTGTTTCAGCATTTTTCTTGGTTTGGAAAATTACTAGGGATTCTCTATCTCATTTATTTTTATATTATGGTCATCTTAGGTACGAGACTGTTTGCAGAAGCATACAAAAGGATCATGTCTGAAACACCAACCGCGGCATTTATTATTGTAATTCTTTTATTGACTGCCTTTATCGTTTATCTCGGTTTGGAAACCCTTGGAAGGCTGAATCAAATTATGTTACCGGTTCTAGTAATGGCAGCAATAGCAGTGGTCTTTTTGACTATGGGTGAGAATAAGGACTATTCTAATTTATTACCGATAATGGGAAATGGGGTCCGTCCTGTTGCAATTGGCTCACTCACGGTGATGGGATGGTTTGGCGAATTTGTCATTATGGGCATGATTCTCCCCTATGTCCAGCGTCCGAAAAAACTTGTTAAAACAAGCGTTTGGGCTGCAGTGATTACCTTAATCTTTCTCCTTGGGCCAATCACTGGACCAATTGCTTTATTCGGACCTGTGGAAGCAGCAAAAATGACCTTCCCAACCTTTTCAGAAGTCCGTTACATTGCGGCAGGTGAAGTAATCAATCGATTTGATACAATTGCTATTCTGTTTTGGACGGTTGGATCAATGATTCGAATATCAGTATTTTTTTACGGACTAAGTTTAGGAATCGGCCAAGCACTTAAGTTAACATCGTACCAACCTTTAGTCATCCCATTAGCATGGCTCATTGGTGTAGGAGCGTTATTTTTCGCAAAAAATTATGCGGAATTTAACGAATTTCTGTTTCAATCCTACGTTCCGCTTAATATCATAATGGGCGCAGGGATTCCTGTAATACTATTCCTAATTACCCTGGTTTTCCACATGAACAAAAAGAAACAATCCACCTAATTACTGTTTGATAAAGTTTCTCTATTTAAGTAAGAAGCCCCTACCAAGTATTTGTTAAGTACCTAGTAGGGGTCTCAATTTTACATCTTTATAAATTACTTACATAATATTACCTATTTGAAAATTCTAAGCTTCAAATTCCATCTACTCTAAATAAATACATCCAATATTAATACTATTCCAAACGCCACGAACGATAGGATGGTTTCCATGACTGTCCATGTTTTCAATGTATCAGGGACCGACATATTAAAGAATTCCTTAATTAACCAAAATCCTGAATCATTTACGTGAGAAAGCATGATAGAACCTGCTCCAACTGACAGCACTAATAATTCAGGACTTACACCAGGCATTGTTGCCGCAATTGGAGCCACAATACCTGCTGCTGTTGTCATCGCAACTGTCGCAGACCCTACAGCAGCGCGAATTAACCCAGCGATTAAGAATGCTAACACAATAGGAGACAGATGGGCATCTGAAGCAAAATGAGCAATTGCATCTCCTACACCGCTAGCCGTTAACACTTTATTAAATCCGCCCCCTGCCCCGATAAGAAGAACGATGGATGCTACAGGCCCCAGGCAATCGTTTGTAAATGTTAAAATGTCCTTGCCACTAAATCCACGTGCAAATCCAAAAGAATAAAATGAAAAGATAAGTGATAATAAAAGTGCTACAACTGGACTTCCGATAAAATCAACTACTTGACGGAATGTACTTTCAACCGGGTAATTAAGATCTACGATTGTCGCGAAAAGCATTAGGATTACAGGAAGCAAGATCGTAAATAGAGTAATGCCAAAGCCTGGTAGATCCCCTTCTTTTCGTTGAGACTTTGTTAACTGGTCTACAAGACTACCAGAAGGCTCTACTTTGATTTTTTTTGAAATATAAGAACCGTAAATCGGTCCTGCTACTGCTGCAGCAGGTAATGCTACAATCATTGCTAGAAAGATTGTTTTTCCTAAATCCGCATGAAAAATGCCAACTGCTAGCATTGCTGCAGGATGCGGCGGAACCATACTGTGTACTACAGCAAGACCGGCAACTAATGAAAGACCTATTTTGAGCAATGAAGTCCCCGTGTGCTTAGCAATAACAAATACGAGTGGTATTAACAGAACAACTCCAACCTGGAAAAATACAGGAATACCGCAAATAAGTGCCACGACCATCATAGCCCAGTGAACATTTTTCTCACCAAAAACTTTTACTAGTGTTCTAGCAATTCGCTCAGCTCCGCCTGATTCTGCCATCATTTTCCCGAGCATCGTTCCAAGACCAAGGACTATAGCGATAAAGCCTAAAACACCGGCCACTCCTTCTTGAAAAGAAGTTACAATATCAGGAAGCTTCATTCCCGAGATTAAGCCCATAAACAACGCGGCTACGATAAGTGCCACGAATGGGTTAGTATTAAACTTAGCTATTAAAACGATTAACCCTACTATTGCAATGATTGCATAAAATAATAGACTAGTTTCATGAGACATTCCAAACAAAGAATCCATTACTCTTCCCCCTAGATGTACGAATGGTTCCAAAATAAAATGTGCTTATTATAAAATATCATACAAACTTAATTCAACAATTCTTAATTTACTTATTTAAAATTTCAGCAACTTCTCTAAGAGTATCCTTCGTTCCTACATTACCAGGGAAGATAACATATGCGATTCCAGGAAATTTACTTTCATTTCCTGTGGTCCAAACTGGAATACCCGGCTTAATTTGCCCAGCCACAGTTGCTCTTTTTACTGCAAGACCTTTTGTTCCAATATCGCTTGAAGTGATCCCACCTTTAGCAATCAAATAGCTTGGTCTCACTTCTAATCTTTGAACAATGCTTGTAACCGCATCAGAAATTTTCACCGAAAGCTTCAACTCTTCTTCTTTCTTTCCTATACCAAGATCAAGTCTTTCTCTCTTTGTGTAAACGGCTACATTTTTACCCGAGCAAAGGAGGCGTTCACATGTCTCAATAATTCTATCAACTTCTGTTTGGAATTTTTCAGGCTCCAAAACAAGATGAACATTAAACTCAATAAATTCAATGAAATCACATTTTTTCAGTTCTTCCAACTGCTCAGTTGTCTTTTTTACATGAGAACCAACAATGATAAGTCCACCATTATTAGATTCTTCTCTCATAAGCTCTGTTCGTGAAAGTAAGCCTCTATCACTAACGCCCCCAATAACTTTTGTTAGCGCAGCGGCACTTCTAAACATAAAATTCTTACCCTTATTCATCGCCTTTATTAAAGCAATGACGAATATCTTTACATCGATATAATCGATCGCGTTTACGACTACTTTATTAAAATCATTTACCTCTAGTAATTGGTTCGTTATCTTGTCAATTTCAAATGCTCTAATGCTTTCTAGAGAAATATAGGTTGTGTTTTCAGCCTTGAACTCACCATTTGATTTTTCCTCCACCCATTCACCTAAATGGGACTTTGTATAACCAAATGTACGATCCTTTGCAAATTCAGTTTCGCCTGCTGGCACCAAATAATCTTCATATTGTACATAATGGACATTTCCAATCGTGAATCGGCCACCCTCTTTAAAAAATGGTAGAATCACTTCTCCATCAAACTTAATTTCAGAATTTGATTCGATCGTATCCTTTAAGACCTTTGTTTCAAGAGGATAATGCCCTCTTAAAGTCGAATCGCCACGGCTAATGATGATAAATTCCTTATTAAGTTTCTTTGCAATCTCTAAAACATTTGCTGCAATTTCTTGATGAGCTTTTTCGGTTTCCGCTGCCGTAAATCCTCGAGAATTGGTCAGCAGGAAAAACATTGAGTTATCCTCCAAAAAGCCCTTTTCAATATTATCTAATGACCAATCAGTATAAACGGAAATATTATGAACTGTTTGAACACCAGTCGGATCATCATCAAGTACAATGATTTTTTTATTAAACTCAGCTAATTCTTTATTTAGCACTTCATTTACAGCGCTTTCATTTACTTCTGGAATGTTTGAAAAAGCTTCAGTCGCTAATATTTTGCCATTACTCATAGTTTAAGAACCCCTTACTTCGACATTCGCAAGCTTTTCATAATACTGGACAATGCCACCATGATCATCGCCTGCTTTTCCATCTACCTTCAATGCGTGGAAAATTTCTAAAAGCTGGCTTGATAATGGGAGTGGAACTCCGATTTCATGAGCTGTTTCCATTACATTTGTTATATCCTTTAGGTTTATATCAATTCTTCCACCTGCAACGAAATTTCTTTCAAGAATTAATGGAACTTTTGCATCAAGTACGGCACTGCCTGCAAGTCCACCCCTAATGGCTTGATACATTTTATTTATATCAATTCCTGCTTTAGCTGCTAACACAAGGGCTTCGGACATTGCAGCAATGTTTAAATTAACGATAACCTGGTTTGCTAGTTTCGCGGTTGTCCCGCATCCATTCCCACCTACTAAGGTCACATCTTTTCCCATTCCATAAAGAACTTCTTTTATACTTTCAAAAACCTCTTCCTTACCACCTACCATGATTGCTAAGGTACCATCGATAGCTTTTGGTTCTCCTCCGCTTACAGGTGCATCAAGCATTTCAATCCCCTGTTTAGCAAGTTCGTTTGCGATTTCCCTTGAAACAACTGGTGTAATCGAACTCATGTCTATCACTACTGTGCCTTCTTTAGCACTTTTAATAATCCCATTCTCACCTAAAACGACTTCTTTAACATGCTTGTTCGCAGGAAGCATCGTAATAATGATATCACTGTTCTCCCCAACTTCCTTTGGAGATGAGGCAGCAGTAGCACCCTCGTTCACCAATGATTTTACAGCCTCTTGATTAATGTCACATACAGTTACACAATGACCTGCTTTGATTAAGTTTAATGCCATTGGCTTCCCCATAATCCCTAAGCCAATAAATCCAATTTTTTTCATGATTCTTCCCCCATAAAATTAGAATTTAGTGCTGATCCAGCCCCAACGATGAACACGCTTACAAAATATCTTTTTTAAAGACAAGTAATTGAGTGTCCAAAGCCTATAATGGATCCGCTTTCACAAAAGACCACCAAAATCATCAACGTATACTTTTGCACTAATTTTGTATACATTTATTATGATTTTGTATACATTTATAATATAATTTTTTTCCTACCCTGTCTACCCTATATTTTTTGAAAATTAAATTTGGTATGATTAAACTTAAGTATTAGGTAATAAAGAGGTGAATTACTTGCAAGGGAATACTGAGAGGTCTGGACCTGCTTACCATCAATCCTATGAAATCATTCGCGACAGGATCTTAAATGGTGAACTTCCTGGAGGAACGAAAATAGTAGAGGAAAAACTTGCAGCTGACTTGGGATTTAGTCGAACACCAATCCGGGAATCAATTCGTCGATTAGAAAATGAGGGACTTATTGTTAAAAAAAAGATCGTAAAGCCTTCGGAAGTAGATTTACGCAACATGTTTCAGGTCCGTATCCTGTTGGAAGGGCATTCTGCTAAGTGCGCTGCATCCTATCTTCCTGAAAATGAACTACAATCTCTTAGGGAATGTGTGGAGATAGGCAAAACGGGGTCATTTGATGAAATTATGAAAGCAAACGAGCGTTTTCACGAAATTATTGTCAATGCGAGTAATAATCCAGTCATGATCGATATCATTGATCGGATGAAGTCTATTATTTACTTATTTCGTAGAACAGTGGTTTTTTATAACCGGCCGTTCTTAATTGAAGAACACGAAAATATTTACGAGGCCATCAAAGCTAGAGCTGGACAAACGGCAGAACAACTTATGCAGCAACATCTTGAACTTGATTTAGATTTTTGTTTACATTTATTAAGTAATAAAAAAGGGTAAGTTCATATTGAACTTTCCCCTTTTTTCATTATCTTTCATATATTAACCTATACAAGCTCTTCTCTCCTTTCATACTCTATACAAGATAACTTGAAAGGAGGGAATTTTATGTCATCTTCACATTCACGTTCACATTCACGTTCACATTCATCTTTATCCTCATGTCAAAGACTACTAATATCATCGGAGGAGAAGTAATCACTGCTGCTCCTGTATGTGTTGTCCAACGCCTTCGTAATATTGATGCAACTATTTTAGGTCGTCGTACCCGTTCTCCTTTAGCGCTCCCATTTGCTCTCTCATTCGAAAATAATATTGATGGTAGAACTCTTAATCTTGGAGAAACCGTGATTCTTCAGGAAGAAATCAATCGATTTTTAACAGCTTTACGTAGAAGAGGCATTATCGTTACAGCTGTCCACAATCACTGGCTTTTTGAAAATCCTCGCTTAATGTATATGCATTGGGAAAATGTCGGCGACCCAGTTAAGTTTGCTAGAAACAGTATCGAAGCTGCAAGAGAAGCTCGCTTATTTTAATTAGCGGCGATCCGTCCCCTTTCCAAAAAAAGACGCATGTCCACCCATTAGGATTGGACATGCGTTTTTCGTTATTTTTATTTGTAGATTTTAAATTAGTACAGCTCGATCGCTGTTCATCTTTTCACCGCGAATACGCTGGAATTCCTCAAGCAATCTCTCAATCGTCAAATCCTTCTTCTTTTCCTCATCTGCTTCAAAAATAACCTGACCTTTATCCATCATAATCAATCGATTGCCGAGATCAAGTGCTTGCTGCATATTATGGGTTACCATCAAGGTTGTCAGTCCATACTCATTAACGATTTGCTTTGTTAACTGTGTTACCAATTCTGCACGTGATGGGTCAAGTGCCGCCGTATGTTCATCCAATAAGAGTATCTTAGGTTCTGTGAAGGTTGCCATTAATAGTGACAACGCCTGACGCTCACCACCTGATAACAATCCAGCTTTTGCTTGAAGTCGGTTTTCTAAGCCGAGGTGTAGCATTTCAAGCTTTTCTTTAAAGAAATCACGTCGTTTTTTTGAAAGGCCCCTTCTCAATCCCCGCGTTCCCACCCTACAGTAGGCAATCGCTAGGTTTTCTTCAATGGTCATCTTCGGTGCTGTACCTGCCATTGGATCTTGAAACACGCGCCCTATTAATTTAGAGCGAGTATGTTCTTTTACATTCGTTACGTTTTTTTCGCCAATCGATACTGAACCAATATCTGTGATTAGTTTCCCAGAAATAATATTCATTAAAGTGGACTTTCCAGCACCATTGCTACCAATTACTGTGACAAAATCACCCTTTTTTAAGTGCAAGCTAACATGGTCCAGGGCAATTTTCTCATCTGGTGTTCCTTCATTGAAAACTTTAAATATCTGATTTAATTGCAGCAAGGTGATCACCACTTTTCTCTACTGGACTTTGATTCTTTTTTGCTTCCATCAGCCGTTTGCGCTTTCTTTTTCTTTCACGCCCTGAATCTAAAAATTTAGGTATAACAAGCGCAATGATAACAATGCAGGCGGTAATTAGTTTCATATCACCTGTATCAAGAAATTGAACCCTAAGAGCAAGCGTAACGATAATCCGATAAAGAATGGCACCACCAATTACAGCAAATGTCGTTCTTACAATACTCTTGGTACCGAAAACAGCTTCCCCGATAATAACTGATGCTAGTCCGATAACGATCATCCCTATTCCCATTCCGACATCACTAAATCCGCCGTATTGGGCAATCAATGCTCCAGATAACGCAACTAATCCATTAGATAAGCCTAGACCTAATGTTTTTAAAAAATCGGTATTCGCAGAAAAACTGCGAATCATCGTTTCATTATCACCTGTAGCTCGAAGTGCCAATCCTAGATCAGTTTTTAAAAACCAATCAATCGCAAACTTCACCAAGAACGTAAGAAGGAGCATGGTCACCAAAATTCCCCAAGTCCTTGGAATATAATTACCCAAACCAATGCTGTTAAACAAAGATTGAATTCCAGAATCAATTCCGAGTTTACTCCAGGTATCATTAATCTTGGTAATGACTGTTTCCTCTTGTAAAAGTGGAACATTAGATTTACCCATAATACGAAGATTTATGGAGTAAAGAGCAATCATCATTAAAATCCCCGATAAAAGTGGATTAATTTTCCCTTTCGTATGGAGTAATCCCGTCAGTAAACCAGCCAATACCCCTGCTAATAAGGCGGCGATTGTGGCAATAACCGGATTGAATCCCTTAACAATTAGAACTGCGGCAACAGCAGCCCCAGTTACGAAACTTCCGTCTACCGTCAAATCTGGGAAATCTAATATTCTAAAAGAAAGGTATACTCCTAAAGCCATCAGTGCATAAATAACACCTGCTTCTACAGAACCAAAAATGGCGGTAAACATATTATTCTTCCTTTCTATCATGACTGTTTCTATTTTTGACTGAACCTGCTGATAGTCGTTCACCATTTATCATAGAGATTAAATAATCTGCTGTGTCACCATTAATATCTCTTTGAAAAATTACTCAGTAAATTCAGCAATATTATTCCATTCATCTTTAATCTTAATATTCATTTGTTTTGCTGCTTTTTTATTGATTAATAGTTTCAATTTTTGTGGGTATTGTACCGGTAGTTCACTTGGCTTTTTCTCGCCTTTAAGGATTTGAGCAGCCATAACACCTGCTTCATAGCCAATATCATAGTAATCAAAACCATATGCTGCAAATCCACCGCGTTTTACGGAATCAAGTTCACCTACAAACAAAGGCATCTTATTATCATTTGATACTTTAACAACAGATTCTAGGGCAGAAACAACTGTATTATCAGTGATGATGTAAATCATATCAGCTGCTCCAACAAGTGATTCAGCCGCTTGTTTTACTTCTGCAGAAGTAGCCACTGTAGCCTCAACCAACTTTAGATCTGTACCCTTCATTGCTTTTTTTACTAAATCAATTTGGGCAACGGAGTTTTGCTCACCAGCGTTGTAAATAACTCCAACCCTCTTCTTATCAAATTGTTCACTCATGAATTTGATAGTATTAGGGATTGCATCTGGATGAGTATCGGTTGTTCCAGTGATATTGTTTCCTGGTTGGTCCATTGCCTTTACTAGACCAGCTCCGACTGGATCGGTTACCGAAGTAAAAATAATTGGAATATCCTTTGTAGCATTTAAAGCTCCTAATGCACTTGGTGTAGAATTAGCAAATATTAAGTCAACTCCGTCTCCGACAAAGTTATTAGCAATGGTTTGGTTATTATTTTGATCGCCTTGAGCAATTTGCACATCATACTTTACGTTTAAGCCTTTATCTTTCATTGCCTTTTTAAAACCATCATATGCTGCATCTAGTGATGGATGCTCAACAATCTGAGTAACCCCAACATGATACGTTTTTTCTGTACCTTTGCCGGCCTCACTTTTTCCATTATCACTCGTACTCTTTCCACAACCAGCTAATAGTAAGCTACCGATTAGTCCTGCTACGACGAAACCTTTTAAGCTTTTCTTCATAACCTTTCCCCTTTCGTGTATATGTACTTCTTCGCATAACCGCTTTTATGCACTAAATTATATCGCTAAACTATTTTAAATAGCAAGTATTTTTAGACATTTTAAATAGTTTAATATAATTTCTGTGACAAATCGAGGATATTTTTCTTTATTAACACGGTAAAATGCGGGATACCGCTCTTTATATGAAAAATAGCCCTTGCCCTTAACGGCTAGATTATTCCAGAGCGGCATCCCGAGTTTATGTTCAGTTACTTTTTCTGCAATACTATTGTTTTCAGTGCTCTTCTTAATATTTTTCCAGTGGTATTTTTAGGAAGTTCTTCTAAAAACTCTATTGAGCTTGGAATTTTATACTTGGCTAAATAAATTTGGCAATACTCGAGCAGGCTAGCTTCCGTTAATGATAGGTTCTTACTTACTACAAAACATTTTACAGCCTCCCCAAAATCGGGGTCAGGAACACCCAATACAGCTACTTCAACCACATCTGGGTGATTGTATATTATTTCTTCAACTTCCCGAGGATACACATTGTACCCACCGACTAAAATTAAGTCTTTTTTACGGTCTACAATATAGATATAACCTTCGTCATCCATTCTTGCTAAATCCCCTGTGTATAGCCAACCGTCTCGAATTGTAACCTCAGTTTCTTCTGGCATTTTATAATATCCCTTCATTACATTAGGCCCGTGAACAATTAGTTCGCCTACTCCACCGTTTGGGACCTCCTCTCCTAACTCGTTCACAATTTTATTTTCAACATTCATAATCGATGTTCCAATTGACCCCGGTTTCCGTGGGCGGTCAAGTGGATTGAAGCAGGTTACAGGTGATGCCTCAGAAAGGCCATACCCTTCTGAGATAACCACTTGAAACTTTTTTTCGAAATTTTGCAGTAATGCAACTGGCATCGAAGCACCTCCGGAAATACAAAGGCGGAGCGATTGGAAATCAGATGCATTGCTTTTTGGATACTGAAAAAGAAAATTGTACATGGTTGGGACTCCTGCAAAGACAGTTGGCTTGTACTTTTTTGACAAAGAGAAAATTTCCTGTGGACTAAATTTTGGAGCAATTAACAAAGTTCCACCTTTCATAAGTGGAGCATTTAGAGCAACGGTTAAACAAAACACATGGAACATTGGCAGTACTGTAATGACACGGTCATCAGCATTTATTCGCAAATAATCGCCAACATCTACGGCATTGCTGTATAAATTTTGATGCGTCAGCATGGCTCCTTTTGGTTGCCCAGTGGTTCCTGAAGTATATAAAATTACTGCAGTATCATCATCTTGTAGTTCAGGCTTATCAAAGTCTAATGTTCCTAGGGAAAGGATAGCTGTAAATGTTTTTAATTTTTCATAAATCGCATAAGACTCGATATTTGAGGTGTTTTCAGATGTTTCACAAATGATAAAATGAGCCCCATTCGGAAGCTTTTCTTGCATTTTTCCAACTAACGGAAGGAATGAATCTACAGCAATCACCACTTTGACATCTCCATTAGAAAGAATATAGCCAATCTCATCAGGGGTATAAACGGGATTGATTGGTATAACCGTTGCTCCAAGTCGCAATGCTCCATAAAAGCTAATGATAAAGTGCGGAGAATTCCCTAATAACAATCCAACATGATCCCCTTTTTTTATGCCTAAGGCCCTCAGTCCTCCTGCAAATTTCGTTACAGCAGTGTCAAGCTCTGCATAAGTGCATGAGCGATCATTATAAATATACGCGTTTTTCTGCGGCCATTTTCTTGCTGTATCAGACAATCGTGAAGATAGATTCATATTTCTCCTCCCCTTCGCCAAGTCATGAATGAGCATTCATTCATTAAAAATTTATAATTTTCTAAATTTAATTATATTAGATGACCTACGAATATTCAAGTAAGCGTTTACATTTGGCTGTGTTAAATTAGAATGTTGATTTCCGCTCCATGTGCTCGCTTTCCGCGGGGCGGGCGGTGAGCCTCCTCGGCGCTAAGCGCCTGCGGGGTCTCACCTGTCCCGCTGCTCCCGCAGGAGTCGAGCACCTTCCGCTTCAATCACATTGTGCCAAAAATCAACAATGAGCTTTAACACAGCCTACATCTTAAAGTTAAACAAAGCTGACTGTTCCCCTTCTTTGTTGAAAAACCCGGTGATTTAAAGGCACCGGGTGATTTTTTAATAGATTAAATTAATAAAATCTAGAATGGTAATATTTCCAAAGTAGTGTTTAATATCAATATCTTCAAGTGCATCTTCGATTGTGCCACGGTCATATCGCTGACCTTCTAAGCGTTGTTCAATTTCGTTTACATCACCGACTCCAAAAAAATCACCATAAATCTTACAGTTTTCAATAATCCCCTTATTAACCTCGAATCTAATATCAATTTGTCCTACCGCAAAACGATGAGAATGCTGCAAATTAAATTTAGGAGACTTCCCGTAATTCCAATCCCAGTTTTGATAACGCTCTTTCGACAACTGATGAATTTTGTCCCAATCCTCTTCCGTAAGTATATATTCTGGAATTTCAGCCACTTCACCAAAAATACTTTGCAATAACATCAGGCGAAATTCCTCGATAGAGATCTCACTACTTAAGAACTCAGAAATATTGGCGACACGACTGCGGATTGACTTGATTCCTTTCGATTCAATCTTATCCTTTTTTACATTTAGGGCAGAAACAACACTTTCTATTTCTGAATCAAACAAGAGCGTTCCATGGCTAAACATTCTCCCTTTCGTCGAAAACTGGGCATTTCCTGAAATTTTCCGTCCCTCTACCACAATGTCATTTCTTCCACTTAGCTCAGCATTCACACCAAGATTTTTTAAAGCAGCCGTAACTGGTTCAGTAAACTTAAGGAAATTATGAAAGCTATCGCCATCATCTTTTGTAATAAAACTAAAATTCAAGTTTCCTAAATCATGATAAACAGCTCCGCCACCGGAAAGGCGACGCACAATGTGAATCCCATTTTCTTCAACGTATTTAGTATTTATTTCTTCAATCGTATTTTGATTTTTCCCGATGATAATCGATGGTTCATTTATGTAAAACAAAAGATACGTTTCGTTGATATCTAAATTTTTTAAGGCATATTCCTCTATAGCCAAATTAATCCGCGGGTCGGTGATTCCTTTATTATCAATAAACAACATGATGCTCACTCTCCAATGTAGATTTAGCAATCAGATTTTAATTGCCATGTCCTGTGCTGCTAAATGAATACTCCCTAGATAAAATTGAGATGCTTCGCTCACAAGTTGATTGAGATTCCCAAAGTGAGGAAGATGGGTCAAAACAAGTTGCTTTACATTTGCTCGATCGGCAAGAGTACCCGCATCAATGCTTGTCATATGCCCCGCTGTTTTGCCATTTAGATCGCCATACAAATTACATTCACACAGCAACAAATCTGCTCCTTGGCTAAATCCAATCAGCTCATCTTTAAATGAAGTATCAGCGGTATAGACGACTACTTTCTCTCCAGTTTGAATTCGCATCGCAAAGCAAGGAACTGGGTGTTCTGTTTGAAAAAAGCGTATATTAAACGGACCCACTGTCAAAGTTTCGTTTGACTGATAGCCTATTCCTTTGGTAATTTCCTTGAAAGTCAATTTAGGGAATTCCTGTTTGTTTAAGGTATGGCCATATATCGGTAAGCATGGTAACGGTTCTCCTAAAATAATACCTTGAATAAGCCGTGCATGCTGTAAAACACCAATATCAGCAATATGATCCGCATGATAGTGAGACAAAATCACTCCATCTAGTTCACTGGGTTTAATCAAGTTTTGCAGCTTAGACAGTACCCCACTGCCACAATCAATTAGTAATCGAAAGCCATCATGTTCAAGGAGATACCCCGAGCTTGCCTCGTTTGCCTTAGGATATCCACCCCAACAACCCACTATTGTTATTTCCATTATCACACCACCAATTAGAAATTCAAAGCCAATATCATTAATATACTCCATTAAGCCTAGTTATTTAAACTAAACCTCTCTTATGGTCTGAAAAAAAGGAGATGGGTAAAATTGTATTATTACAGATATCGACTCACGCTTTGTGTTGCGATACAATCAATTTACATTTTATATTTCTTACACTTAGGGAGGAAATTAAACAATGATCAAAAACGCCTTAGAATTTTTCAAAAATTTACCGCCCAAAAAATGCACCGATTGCGGAGAAATCATCGAAGAACAACATGAATGTTATGGAAACCAATGTGAGAAGTGTTTACACGTCACAACTGCATAGATAACAAAACCCCAGCCATAGAAAATATGGTTGGGGTTTTTGTTCTATAAGGTAAGAAAGTATAAATTTTTAATTCTTATTCAGATACCGCTGAATAGCGGTGCTTATGAAAAGTTGTGAAGTAGGTTATCGTTCCCGTGATAAACAGGAGTATGAAGACCAATAGGATTCCAACATTTTGCCACATAAACGAAAAGTCTCCACTTGAAATGACCTGTTTAAATCCCTGTACAGTATAGGTCATAGGTAAAAAGATATTAAAATGTTGCAAGAATCCCGGGATTAATTCTAGCGGGAACGTACCTGCACTTGTGGTAAGTTGAAAAATCAAAATCAATATCGCTACAAACCGACCTACATCGCCCATCGTTGTTACTAAGACCTGGATTAATGTAATAAATGTTAAACTCGTTACGATAGCGAATAAAATAAATAATGGGACACTTTGAACCTTAATCCCTAGTCCAAAAATTAGAACTCCCACTGCCAGCAAAGCTTGGATTATCCCGACAATCGAAATTACAGAAAACTTACTAGTAAACCAGCTTAATCCATTTTTCGGGATACCCACTGGATCTCGTAATGGGAATACAATCGAGATCATAAGCGCTCCAACAAATAATCCGAGTGAGAGGAAATATGGTGCAAAGCCTGTTCCATAGTTAGGAACTTCGTTGATTTTTTCATTTTTCACTTTCACTGGTGCAGCAAACATTTCATACGTTTTGTCATTTGCGTTAACTGATGTTGCTTGTTGGGCTCCATCACCCAGTTTCCCCGCTAATTCATGAGTTCCATCGGCTAATTCAGAATTACCGCTAGATAATTGTTCTGCACCATCCGTTAATTTTCCGGCTCCATCTACGATTTGCGTCGTTCCATCAGCGAGTTGGGTCACCCCACCTGATAATTCTGCTGTACCTTGAGCCAATTTCATTGACCCCGTACTTGCCTCCGCAAATTTTTCACTAAACGTCTTCATTCCTGTATTAAATTCTTGTTGCCCAGAGACAAGTTTTGTTGCTCCAGCATCAAGCTTCACGCCTGCATCAGCAAGTTGATGAACTCCTGCCTGAAGCAACTTTTGGCCTGCTGAAAGATTACCCAACTGATTGGATATTGTTCCAGCTCCATCTGCAAATGCCCCTGCATATCCAGCTAGCGTAGCATTTCCAGCAGATAATTGTTTACTACCATCTGCCAATTTTCCAAATGCTTCATTGAGTGCTGATTGTTGTTCAGGCGATAATTGACTTAAAACAGGGGCCAATTGTTGCTGTAGCCCTAAAATCCCTAGATTTATTTGACTAGCTGAACTTGACGCTTTCGAAGCTTCGGCTTGCCACTGCTGTAAAGAGCTGGACAAGGTTTGCGCTCCAGTTTGAAGCTTGGCGGTGCCATTCACAATCGCCGGGAGATTCCCCTCCACCTGCTGCAAACCGGATTTGGTTTGAGAAATGCCGTTAGCCAGATCTTTATCCCCAGCCAATAACTGCTCTGAAGCGGCTTCGAGCTTGCCATGACCTTCTTGTAATTGGTTTAAACCCGAAGATAGTGTTTTAGCTCCCTCAGCGACTTCCTTCGAACCAGAATTGGCTTTTGCCATTCCTTTATTGAATTCAACTGATTTACTTGCCAACACAGCTAAATTGTCATATAGAGTTTTTGAGCCATCCTTTAGTGTTGATGCCCCATCATCAATTTGTTTTGCTCCATCACTGGCAGCAACCATACCGTCAGCAAGTTGACCGACTTTATCAAACATCGTTTCTGCGTAAGTTTCTGAAACCTTTTGCGATAACGATGCTTTAATCTTTTCAATGGCGGTTCCACCAATTTGGGCCGATAGAAAGTTATAGCTTTCATTCGGAACATAGACAAGATCTAATTTTTTAGGATTCTCATCTAATAAGGTGGTGGCATTTTTTGAAAAATCACTAGGAATTTCAATCATCATATAATACTTTTGTTTCTTTAAATCTTGATAGGCCTTATCCTTGCTGTCTACTACTTGAAATTGAAACTCATCACTCTTGGCAAGCTTCTTGGCAAGTTCGTTACCAAGCTTAATCTTTTCCCCATCAAGAGTTGCTCCATTATCCTCATTAACAACGACAACAGGAAGATCACTTAAATGCTCATATGGATCCCAAAAAGCCCATAAAAACATTCCCGCGTATAAAACAGGTATAAACAGAATAGCGATTACTGGAATGAGAAGTTTTTTGTTTCGGAAGATGGAAATCCACTCTTCCCTTACTAGATTATTTTTCAAAACTAAAGCCTCCTATAAACTTTTTGACTGTTTCGTTCATTTAGTCATTCATGAGCTAAAAACAAGGACCATCTAATTAACTAGATAATCCCTTTATAACAAAACGCTTAAATATTTTAGCAATCTCATCCTTCGAAAGCGGGGCATGTTTTTTTTCCCAATCAAAAATCAAGGAAATATAAAGCTTAATGATCATAAAAGCAGTTAATTCAGGATCACACTCCTGAATATCCCCTCGTTTAACTCCGTCAATAAGCTTTTCCTTAATGTAATTGATGATGGTTAATTCCACTTTGTCAATTACTTCTTGTACAGCAGGAGTACCCATATCCCTTTCTTCCTGAAAAAGCTTGATCATAAGCTGATGTTTGTTGCGAAACTCGATCATTTTATATAAGGCACGATGAACGACCTCGTGGAAAGCAAGAGAATGGTCAAACGACTCATCCGCGGCGGCTTTCATCTCAAGGATTAATCCTTTAATGATTTCGTCAAACAATTCTTCCTTATTTTTAAAAAAGGTATAAATTGTTCCTTTCCCAACGTTGGCGAGCTTGGCTACTTGGTCCATTGTTGTAGCCTTATAACCAAATAATGAGAATGATTTTGTTGCTGCGTCCATAATCATTTGCCTGCGATCTAATACCATCTAGAGCACCTCGCTTTATAAAAATGACCAAATGAACAAATCAGTCATTTAGTATACATTTAATTTATCAAAACAAAATATTAATTGCAAGAGTTATTTTTTTTATAAGGTTGTGTTAAAGTTCAATGTTGATTTTTTCACAATGTTGATTGGAGTGGAAGGCACGAAGACTCCTGCGGGAGCAGCGGGACAGGTGAGCCCCTAAGGTGCGCGAGTGCCTGGAACGGAAATCAACATTCTAGTTTAACAGAGCCTTTCATAAAAAAAAAGCAACTGCCAACGAGTACAGTCGCTTTATTACCCGATTATTTTTTTAAATATTGCAGTACTTTTTCTACTGCTTCTTCAGCTTGATCAATACAATCGGGAACTCCAATTCCTTTATACGAGCTACCTGCTAAAAATATTCCTGGAAGCTCTTCTTCTACATGTTTATTGACTGTTTCTACTCTGGCTTTATGTCCAACTGTGTACTGGGGCATTGAATCCTTCCAGCGTGTAACCACTGATAATTCTGGACTTGCGGTGATGTCCATTGTTTTACTTAGGTCGTCCAAAACAATATTAATAATTTCATCATCCGATAAATCTACAATTGTCTCATCGCCTGGTCTACCAACATAACACCGAATTAGTACTTTGCCTTTTGGTGTGGTATGTGGCCATTTTTTATGTGTCCAAGTACAGGCTGTTATGGTAAAATCACTGTTTCTAGAAACAACAAACCCCATTCCCTCTATATCTTTTTTGATCGCATCTTGTGGGAAAGCAAGTGCAACTGTTGCAACAGAGGTGGCAGGGACGTCTTTAAATACTGAGAAATATTCATATTGTGAAAAGATTGATGCGCAAGTGAGATGCGGAACTGCTACCACAACGCTGTCAGCCTTAATCTTTTCTTTGCTATTTAGCTCAATCTCGTATACTTCCCCAACCTTTGTAATGGCTTCAACTCGAAATCCCTTCATGACAGAGTTTGGAAGTAACTTCGCTTCAGTAGCTTCGATTAATGATTGCAAACCAGTCGATAACGTTACAAACATTCCCTTTTTGCTAGAGGAATTGCTTATGTTTTTTGACTCTGCAGCTGCACTTTTCCTCATCCCAAGGATTAAGCTACGATGTTTTTGTTCAACCTGGTAAAATTGTGGAAAAGTCGACATTAAGCTTAAACGGTCAATATCACCAGCATATATCCCTGACAACAATGGCTCAATTAAATTCTCTAACACTTCGTCCCCTAATCTACGTCGAAAGAAATGTCCAAGAGACTGGTCTTCCTTTGCACAAGATCGTGGTATGAGCAAATCGGCGGCAGCTCTCATTTTACCCATTACAGAAAATAGCCGCGTTGTAATAAAAGGACCCAGTTCTGTTGGTATTCCCATAATCGATCCACCTGGCATGGGAAACAAGCTTTCATTCGCTAAAATAAACGACTTGCCTGAGGAATTATTAACCAATTCCTTGTCAATTCCCACTTCCTTTGCTAGGCGCGAAACGCTTTTCTTTCGTTCAAGGATCGAGTCTGGACCTCTTTCAATCACATACCCATCTTTTACAACGGTCTGAATTTTCCCCCCAAGGCGGTGGGTCGCCTCTATCAGTTTCACTTCAAAAGGAAGGTTATGATCAGCGGCATGCTTTTGTAGATAGTAGGCTGTTGAAAGTCCCGTTATTCCGCCTCCGATGATGACCACCTTTTGCTTTTCTTCAAACATGGTATAACGCCTTCTTTTCGGTTAAATTGATGAGTGAACAGATAATTTGTTTAAGACAACTGTTGCCAGAGCATCAATAAACTCAGGCTGGGAGTTAGGCATTTCTGGTCGATAATAGCTTGCACCAACCTTATCTGTTACTGCTTTACATTCAATATCATTATCATAAAGGACTTCTAAATGGTCCGCGACAAAACCGACAGGTGCGTAAACAAAAGCTTTGTAACCTGCTTTTTCAAACAAGTCTATTGTTAAATCTTGGACATCTGGTCCTAGCCATGGTTCAGGAGTTTTGCCAGCGCTTTGCCAGCCTACCGTATAATTTTTAACATCTGCCTGTTGGGCAATAAGCTCAGCTGTTTCCTGGATTTGTTGTGGATAAGGATCTCCTAATTGCACAATTTTTTCAGGTAAACTATGAGCAGATACGATTAACATGGCTTGGTCTTTTTCCGATTCAGTCATTTGGTTAAAAGTGTTGCGAACCTTGGTTGCCCAATAGTTAATGAACTTCGGCTCTTTATACCAGCTTTCGACCGATACAATTTTAAGTCCCCCAAGCTTTTCCGCTTCTTCCTGGGCACGACCATTGTAAGATTTTATGCTAAACGTTGAAAAGTGAGGAGCGAGCACAAGGCTTACTGCCTCCGTAATTCCATCTTCATGCATTTCTTTTACTGCATCTTCAATAAATGGCTCAAAATGCTTGAGTCCAATATACATTTTAAATTCTATTTCATCCTGAATATCGTTCAACCGCTCTGCTAGCTTTTGGGCTTGATCTGATGTGATTTTACCTAATGGAGATATTCCTCCAATGGCTTCATATCGATTTTTTAAATCCTCAAGCATTTCAGGTGAGGGCTTACGACCACGCCGTATATGTGTATAATAGCGTTCAATATCCTCTTCTTTAGTTGGCGTGCCATAGGCCATTACAAGAAGCCCGATTTTCTTTTTTGTCATATGTCTCCACCTATTCTCAACTTTTATCTACAGAGTATTTTCCCAGAAAAGAATGGATTTTACCAATAAAAAACTTTCATTTAGAAAAGTAAGCCCCTTATAAGAGTCTAAGGAATCCTTCATACTGAGGAAAATCGCTTAGAATCCTAGGGGGCTTTAGTTTAGAAACAATATTATTTTATTAGGATTAACCTCTTAATTTTGCTGCAGAATACTCATGAACAAAATTTGTTAATCGTGTTAATGTATCCGGATTCACTTGTGGGAATACACCGTGGCCAAGGTTAAAAATATAACCAGGTTGAGCCATACCTTGATCCAAAATAGCCTTTGCTTTTTCTTCAATGACTTCCCATGGTGCTAAAAGGATGGCAGGGTCTAGATTCCCTTGAACAGTTTTATTGACCCCCATTTGACGTGCTTGTTCAATTGGTAAACGCCAATCCAAGCCGACAACATCAAGAGGAAGATCATTCCATTCTAATGCTAGGTGACTTGCACCAACACCAAACATAATTAACGGGACACCTGTTTCTTTTAAAGCAGTGAAGATGCGATGCATGACTGGTTTAATGAAATAACGATAATCTTCAGCATTTAACGCGCCAACCCAAGAATCAAAGATTTGAACGGCTTTAGCTCCAGCGTTTACTTGTGCTTTTACATAAGTAATCGTTGTTTCGCCCAGCTTGTCCATTAAGGCAAACCATGCTTTAGGTTCTGAATACATAAATGCTTTTGTTTTATAATAGTTTTTAGATGGTCCACCTTCGATCATATAACTAGCAAGGGTAAAAGGTGCTCCAGCAAATCCAATTAAAGGTACAGACAATTGCTCTTGTGTAAGAATTTTGATTGTCTCAAACACATAAGGAAGGTCTGCTTCAGGATTGATTTCACCAAGCTTTTCAACGTCTGCTAATGACCGGATAGGATTGGTAATGACCGGACCAATACCTGATTTTATATCCACATCTACACCAATTGCAGGCAGTGGAGTCATAATGTCTTTATATAAAATAGCTGCATCCACATTATAATTATCAACAGGTAGTTTAGTTACATACGCACACAATTCGGGTTGGTGAGTGATTTCAAACAAAGAGTATTTTTCTTTGATTTTTCTGTATTCAGGTTGTGAGCGCCCTGCTTGACGCATGTACCAAACTGGAACATAATCTGTTTTTTCTCCTCTAGCTGCTTTTAAAAATGTTTCGTTGATTACTTTCGCCATTAACATTTTTCCACCTTTCAAAACTGTCTATTTCTCATTGTAATATATATCATCATAAAGAAAAACTTATAATCCAATTGCGACTGCATAACTGTTTCAAATATAGCCTTTTCTATAATGGATGTATAGGTTGCGTTTTCAAATGTCAATAAATTGACGTTTTTCAATTAAGCTTTTTTCATCAGAATTACACTTTTTAAGAAGGAAGGATATCGAGTGGTGCTGAATTAGTAATGAATGGGTTGAATTTTTCAGAAGAGGTGAACTGGAATGAATGTATTTATGACAAACGGTACTCTTGATTATCTACTAAAAATTAAAGAAAGTCACAGAAATGACTCAATGCTCCTTATGGTAAGAGAAGATGCGGCGTTACTTCTTCATGAAACAAGCGGTGAAACTGTCTTTAAAGAACCGCGAAGCTACGAAACAATTGAAGCGATTGGAACATTTGAAAACGCTGGTTATGTCGTCATGAATCATATTCCCGTTACAGATGAAGGGCGCCCGATATTTGAGCATCGTTTTAAAAACAGGGACGGTTCGATTGATAACCAACCTGGATTTGTCGGTATCCGTGTTCTGCGTCCACTTTCTTCAGATACTTATGTGATTTTAACTCTTTGGAAAAATGAAGCGGACTTCGATGGCTGGAAAAAGTCTAGTGATTTTGGTAAGTCCCATCAAAAGGGTGGTTCAGGTCCGGAAGGTGTTAAACCACCAAGAAAAATTTTCTCTGGAGCTTCTTACGTTACTAAATATTATATTCCGATTGAAGAGTAATTAACAATTGAGCGAGAAAGGATGTGTGCCACAATTGGCTCACATCCTTTCTTTTTAATTCACTTATTCGGGCTATTTGAATGTTTCATTGTCCTAACTTTGCCCTTGTCGTTTTTTCTCATTTTGCTCCGCTCACATCTTCCTGATGAATACATATTCTGTATTAAATCCGACTCCAGGCGACAGCCTAAGCGGATGAGGAAGGGAGAGAAAAATATGGGCGTTGAATTAACAGCGCTGCACTGGATATATGTTACGTTTATCGTTTTTATTATTGGATTTATGGTCATGAAGCGTGACACTACACTTGTTTGCATCATCGGAATATTTTTAATTGCCATTACAGCAACTGGTTCATTAAGTGTTTCTGTGAGCAGTATTTTTAGTAGTTTTATTTTTGCAATAACTGAGCTACTTTCCACTATCCTCGTTATTTCCATCATCGTTGCCATGAGTAAAACATTAACCACGACTGGTATTAATGATGTCATGATTTCCCCTTTCACTAAATTGATTCGAACCCCTACGCTTGCCTATTGGACAATTGGAATTGTCATGATGGTCATTTCTTGGTTCTTTTGGCCATCACCTGCTGTTGCCTTATTAGGGGCTGTCTTACTTCCAGTTGCACTTAGAGTGGGGTTGCCAGCTTTAGGAGTTGCCATGGCGATGAACTTATTTGGCCATGGGATTGCATTGTCAGGTGATTTCATTATCCAAGCCGCACCAAAGCTAACAGCTGATGCTGCCGGACTTCCGGTTGGGGAGGTAATGGATGCTAGTATTCCTCTTGTGTTTGTAATGGGACTTGTCACGACGATTGCAGCGTTTTATTTTTTGAAAAGAGATATGAAATTAGGGAAGCTAGCGGCACCGGTGTCCGAAAACAACCAAGTGTCGTTTGACGCGGAGAAAGTGGATCAAAGTCTATTATCCTTAAATCAAAAACGATTCTTTGCGCTATTAATTCCTGTTTTGTTTGCCTTAGATGTTGCGGCAATGTTTATGATGGACTTACAAGGCAGCGATGCCACAGCATTAATTGGCGGAACGTCAATCTTTATTTTGATACTTATTACCTTGGTAAGCCACGGGAATAAAGGACTTGAAAAAACAACGAACTATTTAATAGAAGGTTTTCAGTTCGGATTTAAAGTATTCGGGCCTGTTATTCCGATTGCTGCCTTCTTTTATTTAGGTGATTCGGGATTTACCACCATCATTGGTGACTTTCTTCCGAAAACCTCACAAGGAATTGTCAATGACCTTGGCGTTGCACTGGCAAATGTTGTTCCATTGAGCAAAGAGGTGGGCGCCATCACACTTACCGTTGTTGGTGCGATTACTGGTCTAGATGGTTCAGGATTCTCAGGAATTTCTTTAGCAGGTTCAATCGCCAGTTTATTTGCGACCGCAATTGGAGCAGGAGCCGCAACCCTTACCGCATTAGGACAAATTGCTGCCATCTGGGTCGGAGGCGGTACACTTGTTCCATGGGCGTTAATTCCTGCCGCTGCAATCTGTAACGTCGACCCTTTCGAACTGGCACGTCGAAACCTTCTCCCCGTTACCATCGGACTTGTGGTTACCACAATTGTCGCGATGTTTTTAATATAGTAAAGCAGAAAAGAGTGCCTGACCCCCATTGCTTTAAAGCAATGGGGGTCAGGCACCGTCTTTTGTTGTAACGCGGTAAAGCAGTCTGGTAGGAAGTTGGTTTAATATTACTTGATTAGTATACTTTGATAAACTGGTTTGCTGGACGCGCAAGACCAAGGTTATCTCGTAATGTGTTCCCCGTATATTCGGTTCGGAATAAGCCACGTCGCTGCAGTTCTGGTATGACAAGATCAACGAAATCATCTAATCCTCCTGGTAAATATGGTGGCATAATATTAAAGCCATCTGCTGCCCCATTGTTGAACCATTCCTCTAACTGGTCAGCAATTTGTTCAGGTGTACCTAATATTTCTCGATGACCGCGCGCCCCAGCAATATGTTGGTATAATTTCCGAATCGTCAATCCCTCTCTTTCGGCTAAATCTTTGATAAGCTGAAAGCGACTTTTCCCTCCATTAATTTGTTCTAGTTCCGGTAATTCGGGAAGCGGGCCATCAAGAGGATAGCCTGATAAATCAACCCCGATCATGGCTGATAGAAGACCTACACCCGCTTCAGGAGGAATCAAATCCTCAAGAAGAGCTTTTTTCTGTTTTGCTTCTTGCTCCGTTCTCCCAATAATCGGGAGCACACCTGGCATGATTTTCAACTCATCATGTGAGCGTCCATATTTAGCCAGCCTGCCTTTTACATCCCTGTAAAAAACTTGTGCCTCCTCTAACGTTTTCCAAGCGGTGAAAATAACTTCTGCAGTTTGCGCAGCCAATTCCTTGCCTGCTTCTGAAGATCCAGCTTGAACAACAACTGGATGACCTTGTGGTGATCTAGAAATATTTAACGGACCTTGAACTGAGAACCATTTCCCTTTATGGTCCAACTGGTGCACCTTATCAGCATCGGCAAAAACACCTGATACTTTGTCAACGACAAGCGCATCGTCCTCCCAACTATCCCAGAGCTTTGTGACCACATCTACAAACTCAAGAGCCCGTTCATAGCGCAATTCATGTAATAAATGATCTTCGCCACCAAAGTTGTTAGCCTCTGCTTGAGATTGAGATGTCACGACATTCCAACCTGCACGCCCCCCACTTAAATGGTCTAATGAAGCAAATTTACGTGCAACATGGAATGGCTCATTAAAAGTAGTGGAAACAGTTCCTACCAAACCAATCTTTTCAGTGACCGCTGAAAGGGCAGACAAAAGTGTAAACGGCTCGGGACGAACAGTAACTGTCTTATCAGTTGCGGCTGCTGAGAGTCTTCCAGCTGCATAACCATCTGCTAAAAAAATCATGTCAAACTTACCCCGCTCAGCCGTTTTTGCTAGTTTCTTATAAAAATCAAACTTTAAAACGTTATTGGCCTGAGCCTCTGGATGGCGCCATGCTGCCACATGATGCCCTGGAATCATAAAAAATGCACCTAATCTTAATTGTCTTTTTTCATTTCCCATCTGTAATCACTCCTATTAAATTTATTTTTCTCGGTAATATGGAAGGAATCCCTTTAGAAACAAAATGATTTAACCTTGCTGTGTAATTTTCCAAGCAGTAAAATGATTTTCTAATTTAACAAGTGTTAAATTAAACAGCAGACCTAAGCCTGAAATGGTAATAATGCCTGCATACATATTTGGAACTTGAAAATTATACTGTGCGTAATTAATTAAGTATCCTAAACCAGCTTTAGCGCCCACCATTTCTGCGGCAACTAATACGAGAATCGAACTTGCTCCCGCTAGACGAATACCAGTAAAAATGGTCGGTACGGAAGCCGGTAAAATAACTCTTTGAAACAGTCGTATTGGAGACAGTCCCATCGATTTAGCTGATTTTATTAATAATGGGTCAACATTTTTTACCCCGCTGATTGTATTAAGGAGTAGTGGCCACGAGCAGGCATAGATGATGATGGAAACCTTTGACGTTTCGCCTATCCCTAAAATCAGAATGAAGACAGGGAGTAATGCCAACGCTGCCGTATTCCGAAATAACTCCAACAACGGCGTGATCAATTCAGACAGCGGTTTGTACCAACCAAGTAGGAGTCCTAATGGTATGGCTAATAGTAAGGCCACAGAAAACCCGAGTAAGGATCTGAACAGGCTTGCTTGCAAATGTGACCATAGCTCACCTGATAATAGCAATAACCACCAAGCCTGGATTACTTCCGAAACCGGAGGTAAAAAAGTCCGATCTACAAGACCAATACGAGGAAATGTCTCCCAAACTAGCAATAATACAAAAATGGCAATTAAACTTTTAAACAGCCTCTTTAACGGGGTAAACGACAGAGTAAAAACCTTTTTATTTTGATTTTTTGATAAAGTAATGGATTCGCCAATACTAGCCATGATTGATCACCTCTTTTTTTGGATAGCCCGAGGGCAATACCGCTAATCGCTTATTTCGCTCAAGTTCTTGTGCTTTCAACACTTCTTCTCGAAGTAGGTTCCAAACATCATGACGAATTTTTGCAAACTCGGGATCAGCTCGCAGATCTTCCTCCCCTGTTCTTGATTCAAGCGGAATATCAATAATTTGTTTTATTTTTCCAGGGCGAGAAGTCATAACTGCTACCCGTTGACCTAAGTACACCGCTTCATCAATACCATGGGTGATAAATACGATTGTTTTTTTCGTTTGCTCCCATATCCGTAGCAATTCGCTTTGCAATGTTTCTCGTGTTTGTGCATCCAAAGCAGCAAACGGTTCATCCATCAACAGGACATCTGGATCATAAGCCAAGCTTCTGGCGATAGCGACGCGCTGCTTCATTCCTCCTGACAGTTCATGTGGAAATCGATTTTCAAAGCCGCCCAATCCAACTAATGAGAGAAAATGTCTTGCTTTTTCTGAGCGCTCCTTTTTTTGTACACCTTTTGCTTCCAAACCAAATTCGATATTCTCTTGTGCAGTTTTCCAAGGGAATAAAGCGTACTGCTGAAATACAATTCCGCGATCAAGGCCAGGTCCTTCAATCTGCTTTCCATCCAATAAAATCTTACCTGTTGTAGGTTTCGTTAAACCGCCAAGTAAATCAAGGAGCGTTGATTTTCCGCAGCCACTTGGACCAACAAGTACCATGAACTCCCCCGTTTTCACCTCGAAATTTATATTCTCGAGTGCCGTAAATTGTTCTTGAGTATTTTTCTTACCCTCTTGCTTGATTTGAAACACTTTGTTGACATGTTGAAAACTGATTTTCGTACTCATCCTCATCCCCCCCTTGTATCATGTTTTATTTTTGATAAGGATTGAATTCATTCGAATACAAATCCTTCACCTTGATTTGCCCCTTTTTCAATTGGCCTTCTTTAACAAGCCAATCAACCCAGACACTAAATTCTTTATCACTTATCAAACCGCCCTCTCCTGCCACACCAGTGCTTTTCCAAAATTGTAGATTGGAAGGATCTTCATTACGTCCCCTTTCCTTGACTATTTTTTCATACCTTGCAATTACTTCATCACGGGGAGTTGTTTGGGCCCATTTAATGGCTTTTGCAGTTGCCTCTACAAATTTATCCGCAGTATTTGGATTGTTTTTCAAAAATCTCTCAGTCATCACGATACTACCTGCCGTAAATTTTCCAAATAAATCATAGTCACTAAATAATGGATGGATCCCACCTCGTTCCAGCGCTTTGTCTCGCAAAATTCCACCAAGAACAGCAACATCAATCTGCTTCTGTCTTAATGATTGCTCAGTGTTAACAGGTGGAAGTGCTACTAACGTTACTTGCTTTATCTCATTGTTAGTCAAACCATTTCTGTGCAAAAATTCTTTTAACATGAATTCATGATGGGCACCTAATGTGTTCATTGCTACCTTTTTTCCAATCAAATCGCGAGCATCTTTAATCGGACTACCGTCTAACACATAGAATCCGCTATACGTTTCTTTATCAACACCGTAATAGCCAATTACCGATTTTATTGGAGCATTTGCCGCTTTCAGTTTTGCAATCGCTCCATTAAAAGCACCGCCGTAATCAACATCACCTGTTACAGCTGACTGAATATCTTGGGGTCCGCTAATTGTATTTCCAATCCATTTAAGCTTAATTGGAGCTAAGTATCCTAAGTCCTGAGCAAGTTCGGGAAAGGTCACGTTGCCGACTGAACCTTGATAACGCAGCTCCAACGTTTCATATTTATTTGAGCCGGAGGCTTTTGTGATTTGTTTATTTCCGCATCCTGAAATGAGTACGGTGACTAGTAGGATTGAGATAAGGATTGAGATCCTCTGAATAAATTTTTTCTTTTTTAACGAATTCATTTTCTATTCCTCCTAAACTCTTCTATCCATGATCGAGTTTGCTTATTTTCTAAAAAATAGGCTGTGTTAAAACCCATTGTTGATTTTGCACAATGTTGATTGGATCGGAAGGTGCGAGACTCCTGCGGGAGCAGCGGGACAGGTGAGACCCCACAGGCGCTTTAGCTTTGATGCGGCTCACCGCCCGCCCCGCGGAAAGCGAGCACCTGGAGCGGAAATCAACAGACAAGGTTAACACAGCCAAAAAATAAAGAGGTCTATAGAACAGATTCTATAAACCTCTAGCTGCCTAGTCGGTAATTAACCTTATTGACTTTACATAAGCCTGAGATAATTAAGGAAGGCCAACATACTGATGTGGACTCATCATTTGGATTACAACCTATAAAAACCACCTTCTCCTAACTTGGAATAGTAAAAGAGGCTTTTACAACAGAATTTATCTGTTATAAAAGCCTCTAGTCAACTAGTCGACATTTTCATAATGAGTAAATGTTTACGAATTTTCTTCATCCGCCACCTTGTTTACTGATTAGGTTTTTATTTTTTACTATTCCTACAGTTTTAATGTGATTAAGAGCATATCACGGTATTATTTCCAATGTCAACCAATTTTCGGACATTTGTTTTTAAATAAAATACTAGTAAATTTTGGTATTTTAACCCCTTGACAGCTTACTTTGCAGGATTTATTATAATGACTAAACCGATCGGATTAACCAACTTTATCTATCGTTACGATGATGCCGACCAGTCACCTGGAGGCCAGAGCAAATGCTCTGGCCTCCTTTGTTTTATCCAAATTATATCGGGAAAAAAGAAAGGATGATTTTTAAAAGAATATGCTTGCACAGCATAAGAAATCCTTTGTTACTAAGAAAAAATTAATCACAGCTTGAAAAAATGAGGAGGTAATTCGGATGAGTGTAATTGAAAATCGCACAGAGTCGAAAAAGGGATTAGAGGTTAATCCAATCGCAGGGCGGATAGGTGCTGAGATAAGCGGGATTCAGCTATCCGCGAATTTAGATAACGCCACAGTTGATGCTATCCGCAAAGTTTTATTACAGCACAAAGTCATTTTCTTCCGTGGCCAAAATCATCTTGATGATCAGGAACAGGAAGCATTTGCTCGTTTACTTGGTAATCCAATTTCCCATCCCACCGTACCAATAAAAGAAAATACAAATTACGTGCTTGAACTTGATTCTAACGATGGGGGCCGTGCCAACTCTTGGCATACAGATGTTACATTTGTCGATGCCTACCCACAAATCGCTATCCTACGGGCCGTTGTTACTCCATCTGCTGGTGGTGACACAGTCTGGGCAAATACAGCAACCGCTTATCAAAGTCTTCCGCAAGAATTACGAAACCTTGCCGATAAACTTTGGGCCCTTCATACCAATGAATATGATTATGGTAAAAAGAGAGACAACGTATTACCAGAAATAGAAAAACGACACCGTGAAGTATTTACTTCAACAGTGTATGAGACAGAACATCCTGTCGTACGCGTTCATCCTGAGTCAGGAGAACGCACACTTTTGCTTGGTCACTTCGTTAAGGAATTTGTTGGCTTATCAAAATCAGATTCTGCTCATTTATTTGCATTATTTCAAAACTATATTACACAACTAGAAAACACCGTTCGTTGGCACTGGAACGCGGGAGATGTTGCAATTTGGGATAATCGAGCAACACAACATTATGCGATTAATGATTACGGTGATCAACATCGAATTGTTCACCGTGTCACCGTAGATGGCGATGTACCAATCAGCATCGATGGCCGCCGCAGCATAACACGTAAAAAAATCGCTAACACTTCACAACGTTAATGCATTAAGCGGTGCCTGACCCCCAGTGCTTTACAGCGTTAAAACGAGAGGATTTACCCCAAATTAATTATTTACAGTTTATTCCATTATATAAAAATAATGTTTTTTGAGGATAATTATATAAATACCCTCAAAAAATGTAGATATCTGTCGAATACCTATAAAGGAATTTTTTATAGGTATTTTTTTCTTTATGGAGGATGGATTATGAGTAATATTTTAAAAACAAGAAATCAAAGGATTGCCGAAATTCGTAAAAAAAAGGTGAGACTGCGCAATCAAAAAATGGCAACCCTGACAGTTGTAGGAGCTATTACAGCACTAACTTTAATGGGGAGTAAAGTAAACGCCTGTAGTGCAGATTATACCGTTAAGAAGGGCGATACTCTTTACGGACTTGCAAAAAAGTATCAAATCAGCATTAATCAGCTCATGGATGTCAACAACTTAGCTTCAGAGAAACTATTTATAAACCAGCAATTGTTGGTCCCTGACGAACACCTCTCTACTTCCCACACGGAAGAAACGTCCGGGCTTTATACGGTCAAAAAGGGCGACACTCTTTACAGCCTTTCAAAAAAATATCAGGTTAGCACAAACCTATTAATGGTGGCTAACGGCTTATCATCAGATAAAATAAAAGTCAGCCAAAAATTACTTGTACCTTACAATGACCAGACCCCCTCTTCTGAAGAAGTAACTGGCAATTATTTTGTCAAAAAAGGAGATACACTTTTTTCCTTGGCAAAAAAATATGATACTAGTGTAATTGAATTGAAAAAGGCTAATAACCTTCGTACTGATAATCTTTATATTGGTCAACAAATTTCGGTTCCTTCAGAATCTCATTCTCAAGAAGAAGAGGAAATATATACGGTTGTTCCAGGTGATTCGCTATCAGGAATCGCCAGTCGCTTCGGAGTAACAATGGCAGAACTAAAAAAAGCAAACGTTCTTCACCAGAACATGGTCCTAATTGGACAAAAATTACATATTCCAGGAACAGCTAATTACTTCGAAGCTACAGTTGTGGGAGCCGCGGATCCTTTTTCAGTAGAATTCGAGGAAAATGGGGAACCACTCGTATTAACTGTTCCCTATGGTACTGCAACTGATTATCAGAAAAAATCAGGACAAAAAGGTACTATCATATACAAAAACGGTGCTCTTATTTCATTTTTATAACCAAAAATCTTATAAAAAGAAGCTGACTAACTTGGTCAGCTTCTTTTTATATTAGGGAGTTTTAACATTTGCAATGCAATTTATCGAGAACCAAAATGGTGCAGATACTCTCCGAAATAATTATGGTAAAATAATACTTTTAATAAAAATAATGGGTTAAAAGTATATTTTTACAAATTAATCAGAAAAATGTATAATAATGTCGAATACATATAAAGTTTCAAAAGGTTTCTTACTTTTATTGGGGAATAGGAGAATGAACTTGATTAGAAAAAGAAGAAAACAAAGAATGTCAGAAATTCGCAAAGAAAAAATGAAAGCACGTAATCAGAAAATGGCAACTGCTACGGTAGTTGGAGCCATTACTGCACTAGCACTGATGTCCACAAAGGCAGAAGCCTGTAGTACTGATTACACTGTAAAGAAGGGGGATACTCTTTACAACCTATCAAAAAAATATCAGGTTAGCATCAATCAGCTCATGGATGTCAACAACCTAACTTCAGAGAAACTACTTATAAACCAGCAACTGTTGGTACCTGCCGCACTTCATTCTTCTCACTCAGAAGAAATGTCTGGACTTTACACTATCAAAAAGGGTGACACTCTTTACAGCCTATCGAAAAAATATCAGGTCAGCACAAATCTACTCATGGTGGCCAATGGCTTATCATCAGATAAAATAAAAGTTGGTCAGAAATTATTAGTACCCTACGATAACAAAACAGCAGCGTCTGATGAGCTTGCCGGCACTTATTTTGTCAAAAAGGGAGACACTCTTTTTTCCTTGGCAAAAAAATATCAGACTAGTGTAATTGAATTGAAAAAGGCTAATAGCCTTCGTACCGATAACCTTTATATTGGGCAGAAAATATCGGTTCCTTCGGAATTTCATTCTCAAGAAGAAGAGGAAATATATACGGTTGTTCCCGGTGATTCGCTATGGGGTATTGCCAGTCGCTTTGGTGTAACTGTTGATGAACTAAAAAATGCAAACGTTCTCCACCACGACATGGTCCTAATTGGACAAAAACTACATATCCCAGGAATAGCTTATTACTTTGAAGCTACCGTTGTGGAGGCTGCTGACTCTTTTTCAGTAAAATTTGAACAAGATGGGAAACCACTCATATTAACTGTACCCTACGGTGCTGCCTCTGAATTTCAGAAAAAATCTGGACAAAAAGGCACTATCATATACAAAAACGGTGCTCTTATTTCATTTATATAACCAAAAAATCTCATAAAAAATAAAGCTGACCAACATGGTCAGCTTTTTTGATTAGGGAGTAAAACCTTAACATTTAACATTCGTATTGCAATTTATAAAATGAAAGGGAGGTTTTTTAGAACTTAAGTTTTGTTTGCCTAGGGCTTTTCGGAATGGAATTTTCCTTACTGCTCTAAGCAAGTTGAAAATCGAGGTTCCTTTTAGTTTTCGATTTTCAGGTGTTGGGCTTTTTCCGAACCCAGTTATATTAATTTATTTTTTTCTAAGTGATAAGTTGACGGATAAGAGTCGTTAATTTTTGCTTTTTGATTAACAACTTGTTGCCTTCTTGACTTTATAATAATAATTGCGTATGTAGATTTTATGAGGAAGTTATGTAGAAGTTATGAAGATTAATTTTTATAAAAACACTAATGATAAAATATAGATCATAAGGGAGAGATCAACATGGAAAACACCATCTTACTTGTCGATGATGAGAGAATGATTGTTGAAGTTCTTGAGGCTTACTTACTTAAAGAAGGATACAAGGTTTATTCTTCAGATAATGGGGTTGATGCGTTAAGAAAGGTAGATTCGGTTAAGCCAGACTTAATCGTCCTTGATTTAATGCTTCCAGACCTATCAGGCGAAGAAATTTGTCGACTGATTAGAAAAGAATCAGATGTTCCTATCTTGATGCTAACTGCAAAATCAGGTGAAGAGGAACGGATTAACGGAATTGTAATGGGTGCCGACGATTATGTAACTAAGCCATTCAGTCCAAAAGAGGTTGTTGTTAGAATTCAAGCCATTTTAAGAAGAGCTAATAAACAGCATCCACAACAAACTGAAGAAAACATCCTATCCTTTAATCATCGTGAGCTCGTTCTTGATCTCACTAAAAAGGAAATTCTTTTTCATGATGAAAGTATCAATGTTACCCCGATTGAATATAAGCTACTATCCAATATGGCGAAAAACCCAGGACGTGTCTACAGTAGAATGGATTTACTTGAAAAAATCCAAGAAGACGGAATATCTTATGAAGGTTATGAACGCAGTATTGATACCCATATTAAAAACCTTCGAAAAAAAGTTGAATTGGACCCACGTGAACCGAAGTATATCCTGACTGTTTTCGGAATGGGTTATAAATTTGGAGGAGTGCAGGATGCTAAAAACGCTTCGCTCTAAAATTCTCTTTTACTTTCTATTAGTTTCTTTGTCAGGAATTTTAATCGTAAGTTTTAGTATTCAGTGGGGGTTTGAAGCTAGCTTTAATCATTATATAAATCAAAATCGGGTAGAGAGCACCAACCAGCTTGTCAAAGCATTAAAACTCGAATATAAAGAAAATGGTGCGTTTACTGGTGAACGAGTGACACAACTTCTTTATCAACAAGCAACGACAGACAGTCTTTATTATAAAATTTATTCACCCGACGAAATTCTGTTGATTGATTCTACCTCTATTAGCACAGATGGGATTCCCACTGAAAGCGATGGGAGGACAAATCCCTACCAAGAAGATAATTGGCAGACATCTATGGAGCTAATTAAAGTAAATGGGAAAACAATCGGAATTATGAAGGTATACTATCCAAAAGGATTTATTGATAGTGAATCAGTCTTTCTGCAAACAATCAAGAAATATCTCATGATTGCAGTTGCCATTACGATTCTTTTAGCACTCATATTTAGTATGCTTTTTTCTAAACGGCTTACATCTGGAATGAAGAGTTTATCAGCAGCTGTGGAAGAACTAACCAAACATAAAAAAAATGTTAGAGTTCCGCTAGACAATCTGTCTGAGGAAATGAAGCAGCTTGGAATTGCCTTTAATGAACTTGCCATTTCACTGGAAAAGGAAGAACGATTACGAAAAGAATTTACCGGTGATCTTGCCCATGAGCTTCGCACACCGCTTGCCACACTTAGAAGCCAAATCGAAGCTTTCCAAGATGGTATTTGGGAGCCTACTCCTGATCGGCTTCAACAAAGTCATAGCGAATTAATGCGCTTGGTTCGACTTGTTAATGAACTTGAAAAATTGCTAGCAGCAGAGAACCCACAAATTAAACTTAATAAGACGGTCCTTGAAACGGGTAAGCTACTATCTTCAATTCAAAACTTACAGATACCCATTTTTAAGCAAAAAGGAGTCAAGCTTAATATTGTCCCACCTCAAGAAACAATTAACTTTAGAGGTGACCTGGACAAGGTGACACAGATTCTCACAAATGTGGTGAACAATGCTTTAAAGTACACACCTGAAGGAGGAACTGTAACTATATCTGCTGTTCGTGACAATGAGATGGGTGGTTTTGAAATTAGGGATGAGGGAATCGGAATGGCGGCAGAGGATCTCCCGCATATTTTTGAACGATTTTATCGAGGTGATAAATCGCGTGCAAGAAAAACGGGAGGCGTCGGAGTTGGCCTTTCCATTGTTAAAGCTCTCGTAGAAGCCCATAAAGGGATTATTACTGTTGAAAGCGAACTTGATGCAGGAACAACCTTTACGATTTTATTTCCACTGGGGTAATCTTCTCGAAAAAGCCGATATACTCGAGCAATAAGAAAGCTGAGCAACCTGGGATTTATTTTCCCTCTTGATCAGCTTTTTTATTTTATGCTCCCATCCAAATCAAAAGGAGAGCAACCGATAATAATCCGGGGCTTGAAATGTCCTAAATCCACAAGATTCATAAAGACCTAATGCACGGGCATTCTTCGCCTCCACTTCAAGAAAAATAGGTAAGCCTTGTTGATATTCTTTCATGACGACCTTTGATAAAGCTTTTCTTCCAATTCCACTTCCTTGGTTTTCTGGAAAAACAGAAAACCCGAAGATCCATGCCTCACCATTAATGTGGGAGACTCTGATTTTCCCTACAGTTTCACCACCAAAATCAATCATATAAAACTGCTGTAGTTTTTCCGCCTTAAGCCTTTGGTTAAAATTTCTTGCTTCATCTTCCGTAAACCCAAAGCATTGAACATCCAGCCTAATCTCCGCTTCATAATCACTTTGATTGGCAGGTCTTACCTCCAAACCATTGCTATCCATCAGCACAGTTTCGTGCCATTTCATCTGATGCTCGGTAAAAACATATTTATTAGAAACGCTTTGGAAAAATCCTTTTGCAGACTGAGAATTCGCAGGGGTGTTCAAAAGAATCTCTGAGAATTTTCGATTCTCCATCACTTTTTTAGCTTTCATAAGAAGTTCAGTGAAAATACCTTTTCTTCGAAATTCAGGGGCCACCATTCCACATAATTCAACTTTGTTTCCAAATCCATAAAGCCCAAGAAACCCTCCTAGCCTACCATTTTCGTAATGGAAGAAATCATTTTCATCTCTTTCATTACGAGTTTGTAGCATATCCCAATTCAACTTTAATTGAATCGGTTCCTTTGACTCACACTCTTGTTGAAGCACCTCAATCTCTATTAACTGTTTTCTTGTTAACACACTTTCGCCTCCTCTAGGTGATCCCCGGCACTTTACCGCGTTAATGCGAAGTAAGGTGCCTGACCCCCGGTGCGTTACCGCATTAACGCGCCGGGGGTCAGGCACCAAAAAAATTATTGTTTCATTTTTGGATCAAGAACATCACGCAGTCCGTCTCCCATTAAATTAAATCCCAAAACCGTTAACATGATGGCGAGCCCTGGGAAAAAGAGAGTCCATGGGGCTTGAACAAGATACTGCTTAGAATCTGCAAGCATTTTTCCCCATTCTGGTGTTGGCGCTTGGGCGCCTAAACCAAGAAAACCAAGGGCAGCTGCCTCAATAATAGCTGTTGCAATTGCCAGTGTACCCTGAACAATGATGGGTGTGATGCTATTAGGGAGGATATGATGTAGTAAAATTCTTGAGTCCTTCATTCCAACCGCTCTTGCTGCCATGATGTATTCCTCTTGCTTCACACTTAATACTTTAGAACGAACAAGTCGGCCAAAATTTGGTATGTTAATAACTGCAATTGCAATTAACGCATTTTGAAGTGATGGACCTAAGATCGCCACAACCGCAATCGCTAATAAAATACTTGGGAAAGCGAGCATTATATCAAATGTTCGAGATATAATCGTATCCACCCATTTTCCATAATACCCAGCTAAAATACCTAATAATGATCCAATAATTGATGAACCTAAAACGGAGAAAAAGCCCACCCATAAAGAAATTCTTGATCCATATAGAATTCGAGAAAAAATATCACGACCAAAGTCATCTGTTCCAAACCAATGCTCACTCGAAGGTGCTAACAATCTATTGGTTAGCTCCTGTTCTTGAAAGCTGTACGGTGCTATAAACGGCGCAATAATTGCCAGAATGATAAAAAACAATACAATTCCCAGGCCGGCTAAGGCAAGTCGATTTTTACAAAAGGATAACCATGCTTCTTTCCACGGTGAAACAAGTTCTTCCTCTGCCTCGTTCGTCATCACTAATTCCGTTAGATTCTTTGCTAGTTCAGCCACGATATATCCCCCCTCTTCAATTATTTATTGTATTTAATTCGTGGGTCCACAACAGCATACAAGAGGTCAACGATTAAATTAATCATAACGAACATAGCGGCAATAATTAGGATACCTGACTGAATAACCGGGTAATCGCGATAGCCAATGGCCTCATATAAATATCTTCCAATTCCTGGCCATCCAAATATGGTTTCAGTCAATATGGCTCCACCAAGCAGCAATCCTGTTTGTAATCCAATTACCGTAATGACAGGAATAACAGCATTTTTTAATGAATGCTTATACACGACCCAAAACATTTTCAATCCTTTGGCTCGGGCAGTACGGATATAATCTGACTGCATAACCTCCAACATTGTTGAACGAGTCATTCTGGCAATAATCGCCATTGGAATCGTCGCTAGTGCCATGCTTGGTAGAATAAGATGTTGAATTACTTGAAAGAACTGATCCGTTCTCCCTTGTATTAATGTATCCACCAAATATAAATTCGTTATCGCCATGATCGGGTCCCTTACATCTTCACGGCCTGTTGTTGGCAACCAACCTAGCTCAATCGAAAATGTCCACTGTTCCATTAATCCAAGCCAAAAAATGGGCAAAGATACCCCAATTAATGCTAGGATCATAGCTAAATAATCAAACCATGACTTAGAAAACCATGCACTGATGATACCTGCATTTACGCCAATAAAAATGGCAATCAACATCGCTACGACTGTAAGTTCGATAGTTGCAGCTAAATAAGGCCATATCTCTTGATTAATCGGACCACGTGTTCTTAATGATGTCCCTAAATCACCATGCAAAAGGGATTGTATGTAATCACCATACTGAACATACCATGGTCGATCCAATCCTAATTCTCTTGTTAAAGTTTCAATAGCCGCTTTGGTTGCCTTCTGGCCGAGAATAACTTGGGCGGGATCTCCAGGGATCGCATGAATAATGGCAAAAACCACTAGAGTCATTCCAAGTAAAACGGGAAACAATGAAAATATGCGACGTACCGTATAAGAAAACATATGTTCACCTCTTTTTTACAAGCTAGCAAGAGTTTATCTATAAATAATGACTATGTAAGTTCAGTTACTGGCAAAGTTTTAACTAGTTACTATCAAATATTCAGCTAGCAAAAGGGGAGTCAATGCTCCCCTTTCGGTTGTGCTTATTTAAATTCAACTTTTGTAAGAGCTTCAGAACCTGTTGGATGTGGTAGGTAATTCACCATATTTTTCGCTCCAGCTAGGAGTGGTGTTGAGTGTACTAGTGGAACCCATGGTGCATCATCTTTAATAATCACTTGAGCTTGTTTGTAAAGCTCATTTCGTTTTGATTGATCTGCTTCTGATTGTGCCTGGATTAAAATATCGTGTAATTCGTCATTGCTATAGAATGAGTAGTTGTTGCTTCCAATGCTATCTTTGTCAAGCAATGTGTATAAGAAGTTATCAGCATCACCATTGTCACCAGTCCACCCTAACATATAGGCAGGGAATTCACCTTTTGCTGCTTTATCTAAATAGGTAGCCCAGTCAACAGATTGAATTTTTGCTTTTACTCCAATTTTGCTAAAGCTTTCTTGAATAACTTCGGCAATTTTCATACCTTCAGGCATATAGGGACGAGCAACTGGCATAGCCCATAAATCCATTTCAAATCCATTTGGATATCCAGCTTCTTTTAATAAGGCTTTGGCTTTTTCTAAATTATATGGATAGTCTTTTACATCTTCATTGTAACCTTCGATTGCTGGTGGCATTGCATTTACTGCAGGGATTGCTTGACCACCATAGAAGGCATCGATGATTGCTTTTTTATCAATAGCATAGTTGAGCGCTTGACGGACAAGCTTATTATCAAACGGCTTCACAGTTGTTTGAAATCCAAGATAACCAACGTTCATTGAAGGACGCTTAATTACTTGTAAATTGCTATCACTTTTTACACCAGCCTCATCAGAGTTGTTTAATCCATCCATGACGTCAATCTCGCCATTCTTTAAAGCATTCAAACGCGCGGAGTTTTCTGGAATAACACGGAAGATTAATTTATTCAACTTTGGATAGCCCTTTTGCCAGTAATCTTCATTTTTTTCAAGAACGATGCGGTCATTTTGCTTCCACTCTACAAATTTGAATGGTCCTGTACCCACTGGATTATCTCTGAATTTATCACCGTATTTTTCAATTGCAGTAGGGCTAGCAATACCAAAACAGGACATCGCTAAATTCTTTAGGAACGGAGCCTGTGGTCTAAATAGAACGAATTGGACAGTGTGGTCATCTAAAGCTTTTACTTCTTTAATAACATGGCCTTCTTCTCCTTTAAAGCCACCAAACATTGTGTAATAAGGGAAGTCATCAGAATTCCCATTCATCCAACGATTGAAGTTGTAGACAACCGCATCAGCATTGAAGTCTGTTCCATCATGGAATTTTACACCTTGACGAAGATTAAATGTGTAAGTTAGACCATCAGCTGACACGTCCCACTTTTCTGCAAGGGCAGGGTGTAGGGTTGTGTCCTGCTCCCCATATGCTACTAGGTTTTCAAAGATATTAATGGTTATCTTAAATGTTTCACCTTCGGTTGATGTAATCGGGTCTAGTGATGTTGAGTCGCCGCCACGACCATATACGAGTGTATCCTTTTTACTACCGTCATCCGACGACTTTGAATTACTGCTTGTGTCTTTCGACTTGCTACATCCCACTAGAAGCATACCGATTGCTAGCAACGCAACTAGCATCAGCTTTAATGTTTTCTTTGTCATAAACATCTAAACCCCCGTTTTTTATTTTTCTATCATGAATGCCTCATGCTACTCACTAATTAAGTGGCATGCCACAAAATGACCATTCAAACTGCGATATTCTGGTCTAGTAATCTTACAAATATCCATACAATGTAAACATCTTGTATGAAAAGCACAGCCAGAAGGTGGATTTGCAGGGCTTGGCAGTTCACCAGAAATCATAATGCGTTCCCTCTTTATGTCGGGGTCGGCAATTGGAACAGACGCTAGAAGAGCTTGGGTATAAGGGTGTTTAGGTTTGTCGTATAATTCTTCACCCACTGCCAACTCTATTAATCTACCTAAATACATGACTCCCACCCGATCACTTATATGGCGCACAACGCCTAAATCATGGGCAATAAATATGTATGTTAATTGAAATTCCTGCTGAATATCCTTCATCAAATTGAGGACTTGAGCTTGTATGGACACATCTAGGGCTGATACCGGTTCATCAGCAATAATAAGTTTAGGCTTGGTCATCAGGGCTTTCGCGATGCCAATTCTTTGGCGTTGCCCTCCGCTAAACTGATGGGGATATCTGCGGGCATGATAGCTGCTTAAACCAACTACCTCCAGCATCTGCTGTACCTGTCTTTTCCGCTCTTCTTTCGAGCCAATCCCATGAACAATGAGCGGCTCTTCTAAAATGGCTTCAACTGTATGGCGAGGATTCAAAGAAGCATAAGGGTCTTGGAAAACCATTTGAATGTCTCGACGAACTCTTCTCAATTCTCCCTTAGACATACTTGTAATTTCTTTATCTTCAAAAGTAACTTTTCCTGCACTGGCCTCAATCAAACGCATTAGTAGTCTACCAGTGGTCGATTTTCCACAGCCACTTTCCCCGACAATGCCTAAAGTTTCTCCCCTGTTCACATAAAAAGAAACATCATCAACAGCTTTGACTTCGCCTTGCCTTCGGCCAAAAATACCTCCTGTAATCGGGAAATACTTTTTTAATCCACTAACTTCAAGGAGTCGATCTGACATGATCACGGGATCCCCCTTCCGTTTTATGTAAATA
Source organism: Bacillus sp. 1NLA3E (assembly GCF_000242895.2). Taxonomy (NCBI): domain Bacteria; kingdom Bacillati; phylum Bacillota; class Bacilli; order Caryophanales; family Bacillaceae; genus Bacillus; species Bacillus sp. 1NLA3E. Next base: position 869,498 of record NC_021171.1, on the reverse strand, counting down.
ACATCTGACCTCATGGCCTGCTGTTTTCATCGTATATAATTGTGGTGATTTTTCGAGGCATTGCTCGAATCTTTCCTCACATCTAGGGGCAAATGAGCAACCTTTTTTGATGGTCCCAGGTCTTGGTACATTCCCAGGGATGCTATAAAGACGATCTTTCTTACCGAGTAAATCAGGAACAGATTTTAGCAGTCCTTTTGTATATGGATGCTTCGGTTCTTTTAAAATTGTATGCACATCACCATGCTCAACAATTTGCCCACAATACATAACGAGAACCCGGTCACAAATTTCTGCGACAACACCTAAATCATGGGTGATTAAAATGATCGAAGTGTTCATTTTTTCATTTAAATCCTTCATCAATGAAAGAATTTGTGCCTGGATTGTCACATCAAGAGCAGTGGTTGGCTCATCAGCAATTAAAATTCTTGGATTACAAGCCATCGCCATTGCGATCATTACCCTTTGCCGCATTCCTCCAGAAAGCTGGTGCGGATACTCTCCTACGATTGCTTCTGCCCTTGGTATTCCAACTAATTTCAGAAGTTCAATACTCTTATTTTTTGCTTGGGCTTTTGACATTTTTGTATGTAAACGCAATGCTTCAATGATTTGATCACCAATTGTAAAGAGTGGGTTTAACGATGTCATAGGTTCTTGGAAAATCATCGAAATCTGATTCCCACGAATTTTCCGCATTTCTTTATCAGAGTAAATAAGTAAATTTTTTCCTGTAAATAAAATTTCACCGTTTTCAATTTTTCCAGGTGGTATGGGGACTAAACCCATTGAAGCTAAGGCTGTCACGCTCTTTCCACTTCCCGATTCGCCCACAATGCCAAGAATCTCTCCTTCTTTTAACTCAAAACTGATATCATCGACTGCTGGAATTAATTTTTCTTTTGAGAAAAAGGAAACCTTCAGCCCTTTAACTTCTAATATTGGATTTGAGGACATTTTGTCACCTGCCTATGTTTGCTAGTTTTACAATTATTAAAATATAATGAAATTTAAAATTATTATGACATAAATTTGAATGCTTTTTTATCGAAATAGGGTGAAAATTTCAAACATTTTATGACATCTGTCCATTATTGATTCAACGCTTTAAAGCAAACTAACATCAATTATCAAAATAATGATTTTTCTCCATACAAAAACTGACCTCATTGATAAAGGTCAGTAATAATTTTTCTAGTATACTTTTTAGTGTTTTTTTCTATCTATATATCCTTCATAAATATAAAAAATCATGTATACCCAAATATACCCCCAAGCAAATCCACCAAATACATCCGATGGATAATGTACCTGTAATACGACTCTACTTGCTCCAACAAGGAAAATTAATATGGTAAGCAATATTCCAATTATCCATTTAAATGAAGAAGTGTTTATTTCTTTCATGATAAAATAAGCGACAACCATATATAAGATAATTCCAACCATCGCATGTCCACTTGGATAACTATAACTATTAACCTTCACTAGATGTTCAAGCGAAGGCCTTGGACGATCAATAATATTTTTTATAAGTTGATTAAGTTCATTTCCCAATCCCACTCCAACCACGACCACTACAATCCCAGCAAAATCTCTTTTCTTAAACCACAACCACAGAATTAAACTGATTGACACAACTCCTATTCCAATTTTAGAGCCGAATATGGTCATCAGTTTAAAAAATGAATGGGTCCGTTCTGGAAAAACACTAAAAAACACCGCTGTTGCGCTTCGATCGAAAGCAAGAGATCCGCTAACTACCACCTTATATGTAAAAAAGAATGCTATAGCTGCGAAAAAAAGTAGCATGATAAATGCAATTTTCGACTTTCTCATTAAGACTGTTTCCTCCATATTAATATTAAAAATTACTGTTCTCATAATTTGAATCCTCCATTGCTAATAAGTCAATGGAGGGCTTTTCAATATTCTCAATCTGTAGGCGTTCATTGTCGTTTCACCTAGTTGATCTAGAAGACGATAATTGGCTAATGCACCGACAATTAAACCAATTCCTGGAACCATCTGCAGCATTTTTACAAAATCAATATAATCCCGATATTCCTGTTGGAATTGTCGCCAATCGAGCTGCCTTAATCGCTCTTTTTCAAGTTCCCAATCTTCAATAATGGCAAGTGTTTCTATCCTTGTTTCGTCACTAGAAAAAGCCAATTGAAATACATAAAGGATAAACATTCGTTCTTCATATTTTGTCGTGTCAAAACCGTAAATGGCTGCCGCTTCGAATAGAAATTTCATTTTAATTGAAAGTAGTAATGGAAAGTCTGCTAATCCAAGTAGAATTCCCCCAGCACCAGTTCCCGCCCCTTCGAGCATTGCTGTTTTTCGGAATGTTTCCAGCTTTCTATTCATTTGTTCATCCATTTCGAATAGAGAAAAACCTGTTGTTTTTCCTTTTTTGGTCATAAAATCCGAGCCGACCAGCGTTGCTTTCACTAAATTTTTGATGCTATCTGTAATAATTTGATGAGCCTTCTCGGGGATGATTTCATTCATTCTCATTTGAGCTTTTTTAGTTATTCGATTTAACACTGAAGAACGTTTTGAAAGTTTCCGTTTCCATTCTCTAACTTCTCCATAAGCTTTCAATTCATATTCATTCATAATAATCACCCTCTCATATATACGTATAGAAAAAGAAGAATATTTTAAAAAAATCCCCCTTTTTGAAAAAATCAAAAGGGGGAAATCATTATGATAGCTTCAATCTCTTTTTGCTGAAACTGAAAACAAAGTAGAGACTAAAGACAATTCCACAGACTAGTGAGGCTAGGCTTACGACAACATCGCCTTTCAATAACAAAACAAACGACATGATCACACTATCGAGGAACAAAATCACAAATAAAAGTTTCAAAAAGGATTTTTCCTTCAAATGGTTATCTATAGGATATAAGGAAACCCAAATTTTATTTTGATGATGATTTGCCAATGGTAACAATTGAAAACCGATCAAATAAATGAACAGCAGTACCAAAAGGATTTGACCAAAACCAAACGAAACTAAATATAAAGCAGCTGCACCGATCACCGTTAATCTTACAAACAAACCAAAATAATCGCCTGCCCGTAAAAATGATCTCATATAAAGAAATAAATAGGTATTACCACTTCTAAACGAAATCCACCCTAAAATCCAATCAAGCCATCTCCGCCGCTTTACCCTGTCCTTAAATTTAGGCACATCCGTAAACAAATTGGCAATTCGATAAAAGGAAGTCATTCTCTTTTCCTCAAGATCAATCAAGTACTCCCACTTCAGACCCATTTCTTTCGTTTGCATCCGGAATATACCAAAAATAATGATCAAAATGAGGATCATCCCACCCATCCAAATAATCCCGTTCGTAAATAGGAAATATAAAGATAAGACATTCAAACAGTAGCGAACGACGGTATCAGCCAAGTGAATCTGTGGATTAACATAATGCTGAATTTGCCAACGCTGTAGAAGATTCCAGAATTTAATCAAGGCAATTACACGTAAAAATATGAAAAAAGACTGAAAGCTTCCTTGATATACTTGTACATAAATCGGCATAAAAATCGCAAGAACCATCAAAAGAATGTAAATTTGGATGACAAAACTAATGCTGATTGATTTTTTGAAATAACTAGAAAGCTTACTCTCTAGAGGGAGCAAAAATATTCTGTCCGCCTCGAGCAGGAACGTATAGATTGGACTATATGTTAAAAAAATCCCGATGATTGTTGCCATTATTAAAGCCGCAGGAAAATCTGGTTGCAGATTCTTTACGTATTCCTGATAATAATATGCCCCGCTCCCTAACAAAAACATGAAAACGATAACTAGATGTCCTGTAAAAATATAACGGAGATAACGCGCTAATTCCTTACTTGTCCATGCCAACCTTTCTTTCCACAACTTGCCTTCATCAAACATAATCTTCTTCCTTTGTCAGTTGAATATATAGATCATCCAGACTTGAGCCAGGCATTCTAAATTGCTCTTGTAGCTCCGATAAAGTTCCTTGGGCCTTAACCGTCCCATTATGTAAGATGATGAACCGATCACAGTACCGTTCTGCAGTAGCTAAAATGTGAGTGGACATCAAAATTCCAGCCCCACTCTCCTTCATTTTTTTCATTAAATCAAGTAAGGATTGAATCCCCAACGGGTCCAAACCGAGAAAGGGCTCATCTACAATATATAAATTTGGCTGGACAAGAAAAGCGCACATAATCATCACTTTTTGTTTCATTCCTTTTGAGAAATGAGAGGGAAACCATTTTAATCTTTTTTTCATCCGAAACTCCTCGAGCAGAAAACTTACGCGCTCCTTATAGACAGTCTCTTCTAAACCATATGCCATGGCCGTTAGTTTTAAATGCTCTTCCAAAGTTAATTCATCATATAAAATGGGCGTTTCCGGAATAAAACTAAATTGTTTTCGATAATTTTCTTTATTTTTAGTAAAAGTACTTCCATTTATCGTAATTTCTCCACTTTTAGGCTCCATCAACCCGATTACATGCTTAATGGTTGTACTTTTTCCAGCACCATTTAAACCAATTAAACCGACCAATTCCCGAGCTTTTACTTCAAATGAAACATCTTTTAAAACAGGATTCCGGGTATACCCTCCTGTTATATTTTGAATTTTGAGCAAAGACATATCCAAACGCCCTTCCCTTATGTGTTATGTTCATTTTACCAAAGTTCCCCTTCATTCCATACTATCTTTTATCAAGGTTCATCAAGCTAGATAATTTTTTATTACAAGAAGGATATTCTTTTCAAAATTGGGACATTCTAATTTATGAAGGGGTAAACATTCAATGTGGCGTTAAATTCTCCATAATCGGATGAGGTGGTTGTTAAAGACCCGTTCATTTACCTTCGTTAGTATCAGGACTTTCCGTATAGGGGATGGTTATATTGCACACATGTGCTAAATTTACGTCAATACACCGAATCATATTTGTGCATTAAAACTCACATTTTTAAATGAGGTGTTTGTTAAAGACTCCATCAATCCACTTTAATACGTTGAGAAAACTTATAAAAGTTAGGGGATGGTTAGCTTGAACAACGTAAACAATCAGTCCATTTCCGGAACACTTTTCATTCATTTTAAAAAATAAATGAGGTGTTTGTCGCAGAAACTAACCTGAATTAAACGATGTGATGAAATACCCCCCTTCAGGAGGCAGGATTCCAAGCGGATCCTGTCTTTCTTTTTGGAATTGGTATTATTTATGGTAAAATACTCATAAATGATGCAACAGTAGAAAGGGTGTAGAATATGAGTGATTGTATTTTTTGTAAAATTGCCAATGGTGAAATTCCGGCGGCGAAGGTCTTTGAAAATGAACATGTTTTTGCCTTTCTCGATATCAGTCAAGTAACCAAAGGACACACTTTAGTCATCCCAAAAATACATAAAGAGAATGTGTTTGAATTGACTCCAGATATTGCCAAAAACGTTTTTGAGGCTGTCCCAGCCATCACAAATGCGATTAAAGAAGAATTTAATCCAATCGGCTTGAATGTCGTAAATAATAATGGCGAATTAGCAGGCCAATCTGTGTTCCATTTTCATATCCATTTGATTCCAAGATACGGTCAAGGGGACGGATTTGGAGCTGTTTGGAAAACTCACGATGAAGATTATACTTCCAAGGACCTGCAAGACATCGCTTCAGGCATCGGCAAACATTTATAATTCCATCATTAGATTGGACTTCTAGCAATATTTAGAAGTCTATTTTTTGTGTAAATATAGCGTTTTGTCCCTTTTCCATTAAAAAAGTTTAATATTTTTAATTTTCTAATGACGAATAATCTCTTTTTTTGGTACGATAAGAGCATGAAATTTGTCACAATTAATAAAAATATAGGAGGAATAATGATGAAACGCGCCTACAATTTTAATGCGGGTCCAGCCGCTTTACCACTAGACGTATTAAACAAAGCCCAACAGGAGTGGTTAAACTTTAATGATTCAGGCATGGCCGTGATGGAGTTAAGCCATCGCAGCAAAGATTACGAAATGGTCCATAATAAAGCAATAGGACTTCTTCGTAAGTTACTTTCGATCTCAGATGATTATGAAATCCTATTTTTACAAGGTGGAGCAAGCTTGCAGTTTACCATGATTCCTATGAATCTCCTTCCAAAAGAGAAAGTTGGAAATTATGTATTAACAGGCTCATGGTCCGAAAAGGCTCTAAAGGAAGCAAAAAAATTAGGCCAAACGGCCGTTACCGCATCTGGTAAAGAAAACAATTATCGTTCCATTCCAAAGCTTGATAAGGTTGAACTTGACGACAATGCTGCCTATCTCCATATTACTAGTAATAATACGATTTACGGCACTCAATGGCATAACTTCCCAGAGGTTGTGGGTGCTCCATTAATCGCTGACATGTCAAGCGATATCCTGTGTAAGCCAATTGATGTAAATAAATTTGGACTTATCTATGCTGGCGCTCAGAAAAACCTTGGTCCTTCAGGCGTAACTGTCGTGATCATCCGAAAAGATTTGTTGGCTCAATCAAGTGATGACCTCCCAACTATGTTGAACTATCAAACTCACGCCGGTAATAATTCTCTTTATAACACCCCACCAACATTAGCAATTTATTTATTATCATTGGTTTTAGAATGGGTGGATTCTTTAGGTGGAGTCGCTGAGATAGAGAAAATGAACGAAGAAAAGGCAAAAGTTCTATACGATGTAATTGACGGAAGCAATGGCTTTTATAAAGGTCATGCAACTCCGGATAGCCGTTCATCAATGAATGTTACTTTTACACTAGCAACAGAAGAAGCAACAACCGCTTTTCTAGCACAAGCAAAAGAACTTGGCTTCGTCGGGTTAGCCGGTCACCGTTCTGTCGGTGGTTGCCGTGCCTCCATTTATAACGCTGTTCCATTAGACCATGTTGTGAAATTAGCGGAATTTATGAAGTCATTTCAAGAAAAATTCGAATAGGTATTTTATACTATCTTTTTTATGATAGTATGCTATAATTGCATAAAGCTTTTCGCTGTAGGCAATGAGTGCACTGCAGGAGGAGTCGTAAACTAAATTAGTTGAGAAAAGTTGAGGAGAGATGAGAATTGAATACGAAAAACCTGGTTGCCTTATCATTATTAGTTGGAATTGGTGCTGTATTACACACCGTAATCCCCGGATTTTTTCTAGGTATGAAGCCTGATATGATGTTAACAATGATGTTTTTAGGGATTTTCTTATTCCCTGACAAAAAAAGTGTACTTCTATTAGGGTTAGTCACTGGAATAATTTCTGGTTTAACAACCACCTTCCCTGGAGGTTTGTTTCCAAATATTATTGATAAAGTAATTACATCCTTTGTTGTTTTCGGGTTGTTTCTAGCAGTTGCTAAATTCAAAAATTCACTTATTAGCATTGCAGTGTTAACAGCTATTGGGACAATTGTTTCTGGTATTGTTTTCCTTGGATCAGCAAGTCTCATCGTTGGTCTTCCGGGTCCATTTGTTGCTTTATTTGCAGCAGTGGTTCTTCCTGCGGCAGCATTCAACACCGTTACAATGATTGTCCTATATCCGATTGCTTCATCGATTGTTAAGAGAACTACTGTTTCAAAACACTCATTTAATTAAAATATCTATTTATCAGAACCCGTTTATTAAACGGGTTCTTTTTTCTTATTTTAAGGCTGTGTTAAAGCTCAATGTTGATTTTTTGCACAATGTTGATTGGAGCGGAAATCAACATTCTAGTTTAACAGAGCCTATTTTAATAATGTTAGAATTTACCCTCATCGCTATCATTAAATGAACTGATAAAAAAGGAAACCAATCAGAAAAAAAAGGACTCCGCCAACTCCGAGAGCCCCAGCCTTTTGCCTAAGCAATTGTTTTGGGGGATATACTCCCGATTGTTGGGATTTTAATAGAAAATGAAACATCCCAACAATCAATATCACACTGATTGCAAACAGAAAAAAGATTACACCATTCAAAAAAACCACTCCTTTTTTGTTGGTCACTAGTTGGTGTGTTTAATTATATTTATGCCCTTTACTTCCTCCCTATGAGGAGTTAAAAAGTTCAAATTTACAGTTTGAGATTAAATTTTATATAAAAGTAAAAACAAGTGTGACATAATTCATAACCAAAAAGAAGGAATTTTGACTTTTAGAACGAATTTGAATATAATGTGAAAATTTAAAAATTTTACAATGTTTGGCAAATTAATGGGTAAGTAAATATAATATTTCTAAAAATTATGTATATTTACTTTATTAATTTTTGTTTTATTGGCATAATATCATTAGAGAAATAAAAAAGTAGGTGAAAATGGGGATGGCAGAAAAACAGTATTCAATTAAGGAAGCATTGCTATTTAGTCAAAGGATTGCCCAATTAAGTAAAGCGTTGTGGAAGTCTGTGGAAAAGGACTGGCAACAATGGATAAAGCCTTTTGACCTAAATATTAATGAGCACCATATTTTATGGATTGCTTACCATTTGCATGGGGCTTCTATCTCGGACGTTGCAAAATTTGGGGTAATGCACGTTTCAACAGCTTTTAACTTTTCAAAAAAACTTGAGGAAAGGGGTTTACTGAAGTTTTCCAAAAAGGAAAGCGACAAAAGAAATACGTATATAGAATTAACAGAAGCAGGAGAAAAGATTTTACTAGATTCAATGGAAAGCTACGATCCTAAACAGAATGCTACGTTTACAGGAGCAATGCCATTAAAAGAGTTATATGGGAAATTTCCTGATATTATCGAAATGATGGCAATTGTTCGCAACATTTACGGTGATGATTTTATGGAGATTTTTGAGAAATCCTTCAATAATATTGAACTTGATTACACCGAGGAATCTGGGAAACTCAAAAAAAGAGAATCCAATACCGAAAATGGAGAAACAAATATCGAAAAAGAATACGTCTAATTAGATATACTTCTTAAATTCTGTCATTAAAGGCGTAAATAATTGTTGGGCAAGACACGACCTAATCACGTCTTCAGCTTGGAGGTTAGGATGTAGGTTGACTTTAAATTTATCAAAAAGCGGATTGAAATGAACAAAGCCTTCCGCTTTCTGTTCTTTCAAATCATTGCTCAATTGATCACAAAGTTTAAAGAAGGCATCTACATCCGCTTCCCTCAACGATTTTTCAATAACAAGCTTAAAAAATTGTAGTTTCGTATCACTCAGCATTTTTAATAGCAGCTTTTGATGGTATTCTAACTGGACTATTTTATCTATTAGTGCATTATATGTCATAAAAATTTACCTCTTTTCACCCGTTAAAGGACTCTTTTTAAAACTATGAACTCTTTAGTTATAACACAGAATTACCAATTTTTTCACTATGTATGTTTATTTACCTTGTAAGTTCTGCACGTTCAATTACACTATTAGTACCTTGATCACTTTCTTTTTTTTATACGTTATTGTAAAATACATACAAACTAGATTACTTGGGGAGGGAATCATAATTGATCTCCATTTTTATTTTGCTTTCAGTTTTTATACTATTCTACATAAATACCCTTACTAATTCGCTTTGTTTACAAAAGGATATTCCTACGGAACGTCAACCTACAGTCTTTCGAACCATTAATATATTAACCACGGTATTACTGATTTCTTCCTATGTAGAAATCCTATTTGCATAAAAATTAATTAGGCGGTGTGAGCACTAGACATCGTTAATTTATTGAACAAACTGGTATATTTTTGAATCAAATTTAATAAAACAATTAATTTAGCAGCGCTCCCATTTTCCAAAAAAAATAGAGGCTGACCCTAATAAAATTCTGAATCCAACAACCGAACACGGTACTGTTACAAATACAAACGTGTCATCTTAGGAAACAGATCATTCATTAAACGTCCGCCTCTTTATTATTTTTTTTTCTAAAAAATTAAACTTCTACATTATGTTTATAACCAAGACGCACCAATAATGATTAAAAGAATGAAGAGTACCACTAAAAGGGCAAACCCTCCACCATACAATCCAGGTCCTCCGGACATCACAATTCCTCCTTTTCAAGTAAAACATGGGGCCACATTACCCCATGTTTACCGTTAATGAATTAAAGCCAAGCTGCGCCAACAATGATCAATAAAATAAATAGTACAACGATTAATGCGAAACCGCCGCCGTATCCTGCACCCATGTTAACACCCCCTTTGAGTTTGCTACCTTATACTATTCAAAATGGGACCATTTCGTTTAGGCACGTATCCTGATATACCTAATTTTCTATTGATGAGAGTTTTCTTACAACTGAAGGTCGAATACCTCGGTTAACATGTTTGAATCGTCTCGGCCTTGGAATCATTACCCCCTTTTTTCTCTTCGAAATTATCATATGTTGGCCCGTTGTTTTTGCCTAAGATAAATACCTATATTTTTCAATTTATTCACAGAGATTTAAGATAATAATTTTTCTCTTATTTCTATTTGTGTTATAGTAAAACCTGTGGTCAAAAAATCACAGAATTTACTAATTAGGAGTTGTTCAACATGAAGAAATGGGTATTAGCCCTTTCATTGGCGGCAGGCGTTATCGGATTAACTGCTTGTAGCAGCAATAGTTCAGATGTTGTAGTAAAATCCGATGCTGGTAACATTACGAAGGACGAGCTTTATGTAGCAATGAAGGATCAGTATGGTCAACAGGCTCTACAAGAGCTTTTATACACTAAAGTCCTTTCAAAAAAATACAAAGTAACCGACACAGAATTAGACAAAAAGGTCAAAGAAATTAAAGACCAGGCCGGTGCAAATTTCCAAATGCTTCTTGCTCAAAACAACATTAAAGATGAAAAAGAATTAAAAGAAGTGTTAAAACCTCAGCTTTTGATTGAAAAAGCAAGTTTAAAAGAAGTTAAGGTGACTGATAAAGAACTTCAAGCACATTATAAATATATTAAGGCACGCCATATTTTGGTTGCTGATGAGGCTACTGCAAATGAAGTAAAAAGCAAGCTTGCTGCAGGCGAAAAGTTTGAAGACCTTGCTGCGAAATATTCAACAGACCCAGGTTCAAAAGATAATGGGGGAGATTTAGGTTGGTTTGGTGAAGGCGCTATGGTTCCTGAGTTTGAAAAAGCAGCCTATGCCCTAAAAATTGACGAAATCAGCGCTCCAGTTAAATCTGAAAATGGATGGCATGTTATCCAAGTAACAGATAGAAAAGATAAAAAACCATTAAAAGAAATTAAAGATGATTTAACCTATGAAATTAAGCAATCTAAGTTAGATCAAACTACAATCCAAAAGGTAATTGATAAAGAGTTAAAAGCAGCAAACGTTAAGATCCAAGATAAAGATCTTGAAGGCGTTTTAACTCACGGAACAACCACTACTAAGTAATATAAAAACCGGGTGCCTTTTATAATAGGCCCCGGTTTCTTATTTTTTCCTAATATAATCCCACTGACTTAACATCCTGCTCAGCATCCTTAAAATCCTCAACATCCTGTTTTCGCTCTTCCTTTTCCTTTTCGAGCCGTTCCATAAAAATTTCGCCTTCTCGCTGGATGTTTTCTTGCTCCATTATTCTTTCTTCTTTACCGGTTTTAATCGCCATAAAAGCGCTCATTAAGATCCCAGCTACCACGAAGTAGACCCAAAATGGGATTGTCATTATTTTCACCCTCTTAAGCATAGAATGGTTGTCCTATCTTTTCTTCCATTCTATGCTCTACAAGTAAAAATATTCCACCTTACACTTCGGATGAAAATACAACCGGATAAATTTTATTTATGAAAGGTCGGTTTATAAAAAGAGCGATTGTCTAGAGCAAATACTCGTTCAGTAAATTCCCCTGGCTTCACTCTGTCAAGAGCCCGATCAAGCATATTCATCTTGGCATCAATATTATCAATATAATGAAGAATTTCAGCTTCTTTTATTAATGGTGGTTTCGGACTCCCCCACTCCGCTTTCCCATGATGGGATAACACTAAATGCTGGAGAATCAAGACTTCTTCACCTGAAATCTGGAGCTCATCGGCTGCCTTTCCAATTTCATTTACCATAATTGAAATATGTCCTAATAAATTCCCTTCAACCGTGTAAGTCGTGGAAATGGGACCCGAAAGTTCGAATACTTTCCCTAAATCATGAAGAATGACTCCCGCATACAGGAGATCCTTGTCTAAGCTTGGGTAAAGACCCGCAATAACTTTAGCTAAATCCAGCATACAACAAACGTGATAGGCAAGTCCCGAAACAAATTCATGATGGTTTTTCGTTGCAGCCGGATATTTCATAAACTCTTGGTTATGTTTTTTTAACAAATGCCTAGTGATTCGTTGGATATTTGGATTTTTCATTTCAAAAATATATTGAGTAAGCTTCCCTCCCATTTCATCTACGTGAACTGGAGCAGTCACAAGAAAATCTGCTAGTTTAACTGAATCCGTAGGCAAAGAAGGCTTGATTTGACGAATTCTCAACTGATTTCTGCCACGATAGCTTAATATATCACCAGAAACCTTAACAATATTTTCTGTAGAATAGTTCTTCTCATCCGTCTCAGAAGCATCCCAAAGCTTAGCCTCAATTTCTCCACTTTGATCTTGCAATATTAGCGTTAAAAAAGGCTTCCCGTTGCTAGCAACCCCTTTTGTCACATGTTTTATCAACAAAAATACATCAACTTGTTCCCCTACATCATATTGCAATATTCCTTTAGTCATTAGCCCCTCACTCCCATCTTTAAAAATATTATATCATAGCCTTTTCAATATATATTTTTCCTCAAATATCCATTTACTATCTAGTAATAGGATAACTGTGAATTGATTGCTCCCTCTTTTAAAACTGCATGGAGGTGCTTAAATGCTCCTTGATTTCAATCACCTTCCCCTTATTAAAATAAGGCAGAAGATGGCGATGACAGGTAAAAAATAGAATTTGATGGCCTTGTAACTGGTTTAATAGTTGAATAACCTTCCCGGTACGAATATGATCAAAATTAACAAAACTGTCATCAATTATGATCGGGAACTGATATTTTTCATATAAGGTTGTAGCTAATGCCAGTCTCAATGAAACATAGATTTGCTCTGATGTTGCTTGGCTCAATTCATTTGGTTCATATAGAGTATGATCTCGGCTTTCAATTACAAAACTGCTTCCTTCCTTTGGGGTATGAATCCGAATATAACGATCTTCAGTTAAAAAACGAAGGAAGGTTTCGGCCTTTTTAATCATTTTTGGTAAGCGCTGATTTTTATATTGCTCCACTGCTTTGCTAAGGAGATCTTTTGCAATAGCATAGCGCGCCCAAATCTTGGCATCATCATTCAATTCAGATTGTTTGTGCTTGAATTTATGCAGTAGCTCAGCATAGGTCCCACCATCTTCAAGTAACACAATTTGATATTTAACCTCTGCCAATTGTTCTTGAAGGTTCATGAGTTGCTGCTGACACTCTTCTTGTTGGCCAAGAAGTAAGTTTAGTTGTTGGTCAGGATTGTTTACGGATTTTAATTCCTCTCTATCAATTAAACTAATGGAGGAAGACGCTAATTGCCGCTGAATTTCATTCAAACGATCGGCAATCCCCCTTTTTCTTTCAGCAATGGCCCCTTTATTTCGAAAATCCGCTTCTGATTCAACCTTTGCCTGCTCGAAAAGTCGTGAAATCTCTTGCCTTAACTGCTCTTTTTCATGAAGATTTTGCTTATATTCATCGATCAAATCAGCCAACTTTTTTCTTCTACTTTCATAATGAATCTGCATTTCCTGATGTTTTTTAAGCTCTTGCCTAAGTAAATAAGCCACATTTTGAAGTTGAGGCGGCTCTGTTAGTAAAAATTGTTTTGCCAAGTCTCTGATTCGAACTTCAATCTCCAACAGCTCTGCAAGAACCAACTTTTCCCGATCTCTTACTTTCCTTTTTTCCGCAAAAACACCTTTTAGTTTTTCAATTAAGAGAAAAGCATCGTGAACATAGGTTAAGGCAATGTCATTCGGAATCCCTAGTTCTTTTCCTAAATCAACAAGCAGGAGATGATGTAACCGCGATTCTTGTTCCCACAACTCATAAGATAAAAGGATTTTTTCATATTGGTCATTTCTTTGATCCCATTTTATTTTGAGGATGTTTTGCTTTTCCCTAAGCTGATTGTCCTCAGCCAATTGCTGGACGATGGAATCTAAACTTTTAGTCAATGTACTATCAAGCTTATTTGTCAACACGGTTTCTTTTTCTTTTAATGTGGTTAACTCCGTTTGGAAATCACCTTTTCGTGCTGAAGGCTTTCTATTTCGAAAAATGAATAGATAAAGGAATCCAGCCATAGCAATTGCGAAAACAACCCATTGCTTCTCCACAAAACCCCAGCCTGCTAAAAGAGCAAAGATTCCGGTTAACACCACCAATTGAAGTAAACTTTGTCGTTTATTTAATTTGCCCTGCTGTGTTTCCTGAATCTGCAAGTTATTTATCATTCGTTTCTGATTCTGTATTTCAGCTAGCTCTTTTTCGTATTGGCTTCGGTTCTCAGCTAAACTTTTTTGCTGAAAAACTTCTTCTCGTTCCATGTCTGATAATAAAATTTCATTATAATGGCCTATTTGCGCTTCCATTTCTTCAAGATCCTGCTTTGTTTGTTGAAATTGTTCATCAAGCTCCTGCTTTTTCTCTTTTAATCGCTGTTCCTTTCTTTGTGCATCAGCCGTTTTTTCTCTCATAAACACACTTGTATCACTATTTTTCACCATACTTTCATCAAGAGCTATATGGAGATTCTGCTGTAATTCAGAAATTTGCATATGTAGCTCGGTTAAGTTTAAGGCCAGTTGATTACTTTCCTGCTTTAATTGCTCGTAAAGAGGAAGATTTTCGACTGCCGTATAAATGGCTACTTCATGTGCTAACAACTCAGGATTAGGTTCACTATTTTTAATTTCATTTTCTAAATCCTTGATTCGTGAAGTTAAGCTTCCTAGTTTATTCTCATATGGAATGAGCATTTTTTTTAAATCATCAAGATGACTAATTCCATCGTTTGGAAATTCGGTATTGGCTATTTGCACCCATTCATCCTGAAGAGCGTTTTCTTCATTTATGAATGGTAACAGTCGTTTCCATTCCTGCATCCTCGTGAAATGGCCTTGTAGCTCGCTCGTTTGAAGTTGTAATTGAGCTAACTTTGCCTCTAATGTTTCTTTTTCTTCAAGGTACTGCCAATACTGGTCATTATGCTGCTCAGCCTTTTTTAAATCCTGAGAGAGTAGCTTAATCTCCGCCAACTTTTCATTTATTAATGGCTTTTTTCCACTTTGCTTATAAAGTGAATCTAGCCGCTTCTGGAGAAAGGTTTCCGTTGCTAACAACCTGTCCGTACCAAGTGTTCCTGTTGAAAATAGGAATTTGCCTAAATCTCCATTTTTCATTTGTTGAATATTTTGCAGTCCATGGAGATTAAAGGAGAAAATCGATTGGAACAGGTTTTTATCCATATTCGACAAGAGTTCCTTCAATAGCTCTTCCCCACCTTGGGTGCC
Organism: Bacillus sp. 1NLA3E; assembly: GCF_000242895.2. Taxonomy (NCBI): domain Bacteria; kingdom Bacillati; phylum Bacillota; class Bacilli; order Caryophanales; family Bacillaceae; genus Bacillus; species Bacillus sp. 1NLA3E. The sequence goes on along the minus strand of NC_021171.1, from coordinate 853,964 downwards.
ATCTTCCATCAAAACTTTCACATCGCCAGTAGACTTCCCTTTTACACGCTCAATCACTGCCTTCCCTGATGGAAAAGTGGCGATTAACTGACCACCATACTTAGCCAATTTTTTCGGTTCATATCGCAATTCTGTTTGCTGCCTTGTCGGAAATCCGAACAATACGCTATGAATGAATGACATAATGGTTGATTTTCCAGCTTCATTTTCACCATAGAAAATATTAAGATCATCTAAATTTTTCACGATGAAATCTTCCAATTTACCGTATCCATATATATGGATTTCATTGATTTTCAGAATCATTCCCTCCTCTCTTTATCCTTTTTTTAATAATTGAACTAAAATACTTTCCGCATCCTTTATAAGTTGTTCCTGTTCATGATCAGATAATAGTGTGACATATTTTCGTGCTGAGGAATGTTGATATAATGGTGACAAGCAATTCTTACTATTTTCATAATGATCCGTTGACTGAAATAGTTCAGAATAAAAATCTGCTTCTCCAATCATTTGTTCCCGATTCCATTGATTTGCCTCTTCTATGAATAAATCAACTGGCCATACAAACATAGACTCTTCGTCTTTTTCATCATCCTGTAGAGTTTCTAATAACTCTTCACTGGACAAAAGTTCTTGTTGAGTTTCCATCAAGGAAACATTTTTCAGCCTAATCGTTACTAGGATTCCTTGTCCTTCTTTTCGCATCTCTGAGATAATATTTCTTGATAACCGATAAAGATCGTCTACACTATTTGCAGATGTAGCATCACCTTCAATATCTTCCCATAGGACATCAGATGAGGAGATAAACTCGAGGCTTGTATTTGCTTCTGTTAAGGTGACAAGATAACAGCCTTTTTCCCCAGTCTCCTTACTATGTCTTCCTTGAATATTTCCTGGGTAAATAACCGGGGGGTCTTCGGATAAATGGGTACGCTTATGAATATGTCCCAACGCCCAATAATCAAATTGCTTTTCAAGCAAATCTGATAGAGTAAACGGGGCATATCGACCATGATCACTATTTCCTTCAAAATGCCCATGTAAAATGCCAATATGAAAATCCGCGCCTTCTTCCTTTATGTAATCGTCAATTCTTCTTTCTAGAACATGACGGCGCGGATAACTGAATCCATATAAGGATACTGTAGTCTTGTCTTTTGTCATGAATGTTTTTATTGCTACATCAGCCGGGAAAATATAAGCGTTTTGCGGCATTTGGATGTTTGCCCATTTCCCTTCAAGATGATCATGATTCCCATGTACAATGAAAACAGGAATTTGCTGAGCGTAAAGTCTTTCAATTTGCTTACGAAAGCGGGTTTGGGCTCGAATACTGCGATCCTCCCCATCAAATAGATCCCCTCCTAAAATAACAAAGTCAACTTGGTGCAAAATCGCTGCATCGATAATTTTTGAAAATGCGGTAAATGTGCTTTCCTGAAGCCGAGTAAAGATTGATTGGGGTAAATGTTTTAATCCCACCATTGGGCTATCCAAATGAAGGTCGGCTGCGTGAATAAAAGTTACTTTTTTCATTTTCCCCTCCGATTTTTGGTGTTATAGTGTAGTCACCTATTTTTATGTATCAGTATTTTTTACTTTTCTCCATTTTAGCATCTGGTAAAAGCGAATGCACGTTCTACCGAAAACTATTTATCAATTGAACACCAAATAAAAACTTAGCGTATCTCGCGTTAATTTGTTATAACGTTATTAATATATAGGCTTTTCAACAGGTCTGTTGATTTCCGTTCCAGACGCTTCGCTTTCCGCGGGGCGGGCGGTGAGCCTCCTCGGCGCTAAAGCGCCTGCGGGGTCTCACCTGTCCCGCTGCTCCCGCAGGAGTCTTCGCGTCCTCCACTCCAATCAACAAAGTTGATCCAATACAGATCTTCCACTCAACCAATAAATAATAAAAATAAGTGGTAAAATCAATGTTTAAGCCAAAAGCGTCTAACCAAAGTGAATATGAATTTGTGTCTATTGATAAATTAGTTTCAGACGATCACCTTCTTGGCTTGATTGAAAAATAATCGATTTTTCGTTTCTTCTTGAAAAAATCCGTCTTTATTATAGCGATGATAACGGAAGCCCTACTGATCCCCTTATTCTTTTTACATAATGTATATTGGTTATCTTTATGGCATTCGTTCTGAACGTCAATTAGAAAGGGAAATAAGAACAATTGTCGCCTACCGCTGGTTTTTAGGTTTGAAATTCAAGGACTCGGGAATATTTTGATGACCTAAACAGGCAATAGAAGAGGATAGAATCAAACACGGAAAAAGCCATTAAAAGAAAAGGAGAATCGCTTATCTAAATCTGGAAAAATGCTTTATAAATTTAGAAAAGAAAAAATTGAGCGAAGCTTCGCAGACTCAAAAGAGCTACATGGGCTTCGCTACTGCCGGTTACGGGGATTGAAGAATGTAAGTGAACAGGCTCTCCTACTGCAGTCTGCCAAAACATAAAAAAAATTGCAACACATTTAGCCAGGTTGGATAAGGTGTGTTGCAATTCTTTAGGTTGATTTGCTCCTTGTTGATTGGAGCGGAAGGTGCGAAGACTCCTGCGGGAGCAGCGGGACAGGTGAGACCCCGCAGGAGCTTTAGCGACGAGGAGGCTCAGCGCCCGCCCCGCGGAAAGCGAAGCACCTGGAGCGGAGATCAACAGGTCCCTTAGCATAGACAATCTCATATTAAAACGGCATTTAATGTTCTGACAAAATGAAAAATCACTGAGAAAATAACACTTTCGACAATCTAAGGCTGTCGAACTAATTCGACAGCCTTTTCTTTAAGTCCTTATACAATCTAATAAAAAAAATCCGAAGTTTATTTGTTTTTCGATAACTGCAAAGCCTTTTTTATATCTTTAAAAGAGGTAGATTTCCCATACATTAATACTCCACCCTTATATACCCGTGCACCAAAGATCGCTAACACGATAATAGTGAGAATCAAGATTCCAATCCCCAGCATTGCTTCCCAAATCGGAATATTTAACATTCCGACTCGAAGGAACATCAGCATTGGGGTAAAGAAAGGAATAAACGAGGTAACCTTAACAAATGTTGCCTCTGGTTGCCCCAGGCCAAACATGGCCATCATAAACCCAGCAACCACCAATAACGTCATTGGTGTAATAACTTGTTGGACATCCTCAATTCTGCTGACAAGCGATCCCAAAAATGCTGCCAAAGTAGCATATAGGAAATAGCCAAGGATGAAAAAAATTACGGCATAAATAATAGTTGCGACCGGAATCTCCCCAAAACCAAAAAAGTCAAAGAACCCACCTTGTAATTCATCTAGGTTTTGCTTCACTGAAAAATATCCTACTGCTAGTGATAAAAGGAGTTGGGTCAGGCTTAGTAAACCAATACCCAATATTTTGGCAAACATCTGTGTTATAGGAGAAACACTAGAAATTAATATCTCCATTACACGCGATGATTTTTCCGTTGCAACCTCGGTCGCAATCATATTTGCATACATAATAACGGAAAAATAAATAATAAACAGTAAAAAGTAGACTAGTCCTCTAGCTTGGTTTAATTCCTGTTCTGTCTTTGCGTTCTTTTCTAAGGCAACCTGATTGAAGGATACTGGGTCATACAGCTTTACAAGTTGCTGTGGAGTTAAATTAATCTGTGATGCTGCAACTGTAACTTTGATTTGTTGTAAATAACTTTTCAGCTCGGTGGCTGTAGAAGAATCGGTAATACTCATTGCTTCATAGGTTGCTTTTGGAAGCTTATCCTCATTAAAACTGAGTCGTAATACTCCCTTGTACGTCCCCTTTTTAACCGCCTTTTCAGCTTCTGTTAACGATCCTGAAAACTCACTTAGCTTTAAGTCTTTATTTACTTCTTTCAAATGTTGTTTAAGTGGTACAAACAGTTGACCTGTTTCATCAATGACAGCAATTTTATTTTGATCATTTTTGTTAAAAAAATCGATGACTTTTGGCATATTTGTTAAGGCAATGATAATGACAATGGTAAAAGCAGAAGTTACCAAAAACGACTTCGTTTTAAGCTTTGATAAAAAAGTGTGCACTAAAATAATAAAGAAACTATTCATAAGAAGCACCCACTTTCTCAATAAAGATATCATTCAAAGAAGGCTCTTCTAACTCAAACTTGCGAATGAATCCTTTTCCAACAATCTCCTTTAGAATCCGATCTGCGACCTCTTCCCCTTCCACTTGCAACCGAACACCTTCAGCCGTTTGTTTGTATTTCAACACACCTAAAGATGAGGACAAAAAGTCCATGGGAAAATCAGCATGTATGATGATATTTTTTTTTCCAAAAGCACGCTTTATTTCTTTTAAATTCCCTTGAACAACGGGACTCCCCTTCTGGAGAATACATAGATGTTCGCACATTTCCTCTACATGCTCCATTCGGTGACTGGAGAAGACAATCGTGGCACCAGCTTCCTTCAACCCCAGTACTGAATTTTTCAGTAGTTCAACATTGACCGGGTCCAACCCGCTAAATGGCTCATCAAAAATTAATAATTTAGGTTTATGTATAACAGCAGCAATGAATTGGATTTTTTGTTGATTTCCTTTCGATAGCTCTTCCACTTTCTTATCAGCATATTCAGGAATTTTAAATCGTTCTAGCCAATAGGTTAGCTCTTTATTTGCGTCAGCCTTTGACATTCCCTTCAGTCTCGCCAAATAAATAAGTTGCTCACGAACTTTTAGCTTAGGATACAATCCCCTTTCTTCAGGTAAATACCCAATCAGACTGCTGACCGAATAGTCGATTGGTTTACCACCCCAAAGAATATTACCTTCATTAGGCACTAGCAAACCTAAAATCATTCTGAATGTAGTGGTTTTCCCAGCCCCATTTGCTCCAAGAAATCCGAACATTTCTTTCTCCGGAATGGTTAACGACAGGTTGTCTACTGCTGAAAAATCGCCAAAGCGTTTGGTTACATGATTAATATGTAAATCCATTTAATTACCTCCTTCCATTCATCTCAATTATACGAAACTATTTATAGAAAAGATTCATTTCATTAAAATCTTTGCCAAAAATTTAAAAATATGTAAAAATAAAATATAATCATCAGAATATTCTAATAAGGGGCGCTAATAATGGTAGCTTACAAACTCACCGCTTTTGATCCAAATGGTCATAAACTGATAGATGAATCATTTAATGCAAACAATGAGGAGGAGGCGAAACGACAGGGTGAACAACTTCTTAAAGAAAAGGACCTTATTGATAAAACTCACCGCTGCACCTCTTCAGCTGGAAAGCTAATCCTGTTTCATCCGTAAAAAAGCAAAGAGCCCAAGCGCTCTTTGCTTTTTTTGTAGTTAGGAACTATATATGTGGAGTTATCGGCCAATAAACTTTGGCTGACGTTTTTCAACGAACGCAGAAATTCCTTCCTTATGATCGATGGTTTCACGCATTTTTATCTGAGCATTCTTTTCTAATTCCAGTACCTTCAACAACTCAGGTCGATTATTTTCAGCAAATATTTTCTTGGTCTTAATCATTGCTTGAATCGGCTCGTTTAACCATTCCTCAACTTTTGCCTCTAAAGCAATATGTATATTATTTTCAACCACTTCATTAATGATTCCAAACCTTTGAGCTTCATTAGCAGACATTTTTTCCCCTTTCCAAATGATCTGCTTTGCTTTTGATTCTCCCACAAGCTTCTCAAGGAAAAAATGAGCTCCCCCATCAGGTATAAGTCCAATTTTGATAAAATTCATGGCGATTTTACATGAGCTATCTGCCAAAATATAATCCGTTGCTAGTGCAAGACTCAAACCCAGACCAGCTGCTGCACCCGTAATGGCACTGATAGTAAGCTTTGGTAAACAATAAAGAGTGATTACTAATTCACTAATGGTTTCCATCACCGAAAGGAAATCGCTTTCATCAATATCCATAAGCATTGTTTTAATATCCCCACCAGCAGAGAATACCGGCCCTGCTCCGGTTAACACCACGATATCAAGATCATCCGATATGCTTATTTCCTTCAATTTAATAGCAAGACACTTAATAAGATCTTTATTTAACGCATTTAAAGCTTCTGGCCTATTCAATTCTACTGTCGCAACTCGGCCATTTACAGTAACATTAACCGGCTCAATAATAATCCTTCCCGTCACTGAAAATCCCCCCCTTTATCTTCAACTATCATTATAAATGGAAGTTGTACGAGATGGTAAGACTTTTCTAAAAATTTTATACAATTATTTTACTTGATAGAATTTTAGCTTCGAAAGGTACCCCACAACAATAGGGCTCCCCAAATCCTGTTTACCAGGTTATGGAAGAGCCCCGTTCACTATTTAATAATATTCATTTTTTTGAGAAACTCAATTGGCTGCTGTTTTCGAAAATGTTCTTTTACCATGTACGAAATCCCTTGTTCATTTTGGGACCTGGTAATCCAGTCTGCTGCTTGTTTAACGGCTCCAGGCGCATTCCCCATCGCCACTCCTAGTCCAGCAGCCTCGATCATTGGAATATCATCCAAGTCAGCTCCAATTGTCACCATCTCTTTCCTCGAGATTCCGAGCTGTTCTCCTAAATAAATGAGACCATTCAGCTTTGAAACTCCAGACGGTACAATATCCAACCGTAATGGGTCTAACTCGGTCATATCTACCTCAGTAAACATTTGCGATATAGCTTTTTTCCCATCTTCAAGTTCTTCTTTGTTTTCGAAAAATACCTCTATTTTCGGAGGAGCAATATGTTGTTCGACAATGCTTTCACTAATACTGTCGACAAATTGGTGAGCATATAGTGCAGGTTCTCCAGAACTACTAAACACTGTTTTAGCTAATAAATTATGATTTGTTTTTGATTTATTAATTAACGAGAAACGTTCATGAAGAATCCTAATTTGACATGAGAGTCCTTCAAGAAACCGGACTATCTCATAGGTTACTTCTTCAGGAATCCTTTTAGCGAGAATCTGTTTTTCTACTGCATTAGCAATATAGCCACCTCGATGTGTGACTAGCATTGACGGAATTTTTAATGTTTTAGCTACCCTACTAGCTGATGGGAAACTCCGTGATGTCACGAGGGTAACATATATACCTTTTTGCATGACATACGCTATTGCCTCTTTAGAAGAGCGGTGAAGTTTTCCATTTGACTGCAGAAGTGTCCCATCAATATTTAAAGCAAGCAATCGGTAAATCATTGATTGGCCCCCTATTCTAAGATGTAAGTGTCTTATAAAGATGTATGAATAGGGGTGAGCAATTAGAACTTTGCAGTGATTATTGATGTGTGCTGTACAATTCCTCCAACGGCTTCATAATTACTTTATTAAGGTCTGCAATGACCATACTCATCCGCTGTTCAGCTTCCATTAATCCAGCAATTTTTGGATGTTGTTGCACTAATTCTACCGTTCTTTGAGCCTGTTCAATTTCTTGTTGAGAAATTTCCTGACCCATCATCTGTTTTTGCTGTAAATTTAGTTGAATTGTACGAAAACTTTCAAACATTTTTTTTGCTGCTTCATCAGCGTAAACATCCTGATACATTTTTTGTAATCGTGCATATTCATCACTCTGACGAACTGCCTTCTCTAATTCATAAGCGGCATCATACAAATTAACGGCCATAGCAATCTCTCCTTTTATTAAACAATCCATTTTACTATACCAAAGCATGCCTCTAATTGCGATATGATCAAGCTTTTCATTACTGCTTGAATTTTATCATTATATGAATGGACTCCCCGAAATATTATCGATGATTGAAAGGATCAACATTATGGGTGACGCACAATATGTTTTTTAAGTTCATAGGATACCATATCAGCTTTTGCCCATGTCAATTTCAAAGTACCGAAAGAGAGGAACCGATATGATGAGGAAACAATACCAAATTGTCATTGACCAAAACTTAAGTAACACAGTTTATCATCCTTCTGGACTTAAAAGCGAAGTCCAGATTCAAAGAATTTCCTTTGGTAGTAAGATGATTGAAGTCGAGTGCCTTCCCCATCCTGACCAGAAAGATCTACTTGTAATCAGCGAGGATGTCCAAGATGCCCTTCTCTTTCCAGATTTCCAATTACCACTTCATGTATTTGTTGATAATGGTACCCTGTTTCTTGGTCCATTAGTTGGTATTTTCACCTGTGGTTTTACTCCCTATCCCTTCCGACCAATTGGTGAACGTAGCGCTATCTTCGCCAAACTCCTGTCGACAGCGAAATCAGTCGGGGCCTTACCATTTGTTTTTGGGGAACAACATATAGATTGGGAAAATGGACAGATTAATGGTTTCTTTTATCATCAAAACAATTGGAAAAGAATGGACATCCCATTTCCGAATGTGATTTATGATAGATTGCCAAACCGACTTAGTGAAAAACTACTTAAACCTAAGAATATTAAAGAACGTTTACAGGAGGAATATTTAATTCCTTGGTACAATCCTGGCTTTTTTAACAAATTAGATATTTACGAGCGCCTTTATCAGAATGATGTTGTATCCAAATATTTGCCTGAGACCCTTTCGTTTCAATCCTTTTCTACGATAGAACGAATGTTAGCAGATTATGGTCATGTTTTTATCAAACCAAAAAACAGTAGCCTTGGGCAAGGCATTCATCAAATTATATTTAACAAAAAAAATAATACTTATTTTTGCCGCTATCAAGATGATCAAGGAGTAAATAAATTAACCAAGTTTAAGAGCTTGGAAAGCCTTGTTAAAAACATTTTCCCCAAGAAAAACCTAGCAACTATGCTTGTTCAACAAGGGATTCATTTAATGAGAATGGATCAACGTCCGATTGATTATCGAATCCATACTAATAAAGATGAACTTGGCAAGTGGCAAGTAACCGCGATTGCAGCGAAAGTGGCAGGACATGGAAGTGTTACAACTCATCTTCAAAGTGGTGGAGAAATAAAAACTATTGAAGACATATTTCCTGATCAAATTGAGCGGCAAAAATACTTGAACAAGTTAAATGAAGTTGTTATTGATATGAGTATCGCGCTTGAACAACAAGTCCAAGGAATTATCGGAGAAGTTGGTTTTGATGTAGGAATCGATCGAAATGGTGATGTATGGGTATTTGAAGCTAACTCCAAGCCTGGAAGATCAATATTTAATCATCCACATTTAAGAAAGTTTGAGGTGCTATCAAGAAAACTCTCCCTAGCATTTGCTGTTTTTTTATCAGAACAAGCAATAAAAAATCCTGAGGAAATATTTAAATAAGGCTTACTTTTTTTGCCCTCGGAGTGACCGTAGCAGCTATCTTTTTGGCTTTTCGGTCACTTAAATACTTATTAATTGCGTTTGCTAGGTCCAATCCTTCAAAATATAATAAGAAGGAGGCGAAAAAATTGATTAATCACTTTCAATTTCAACCACTTTTCCAAAACAGTCAATTACCAGGTTGGAAGTTTTCATTTTTCTTTAAAAAACAGCAGTTCTCTGGAATCTACAACCAAACAGGAAAAATCGAATGGACCTCGACAGCTCCAGCATCAGAAGACCAAGAAATGCTTGTTTCCCAAATTCATGAATTAATGCTTTTTCATGTATACGATAATTAATCACAGAAAATGTAAAATGGAATTAGTTTCAAACATCATTTCAATCAGGAGAACAGACAAATGTTAAATAAACTTGCTACTCTCTACATAAACACCGTGGTAAGCTCCAACCCTCTTAATGATGGAAAATCTCTTTGCTACCACTGGTTTCGAAATCTAGAAAAAGGGAATTGGTTTGGGATTCCTAAGAACGAAATAGGCGATTCGGAATTAGCAGTTTTACAAACATTATTTGATTATATACCAATTTTGCCTTCCCCATTCTTCGGTTCTTTAGAAGCAAAAAAGTGGCAGCAATTTTTATTTTTAAAGGGAGATTCACCCATTACATATGGTCAGATCATACGAATTAGTCAATTTTCTTATTCAGGTGAAAAAATCCTTCTATCTGAATTGGAAGCAGCATTAAAGGGGTTTTTCCATAATAACACAATAATTGTATGGCAGGATCCCTTTAATGGATTGATTATCGAAATCAATCCACATCTTTTTGAGAATGATTTTGAGTCAATTGTCCAAACCTTAGAAAGTGAATTTTTCATCAATCCCTATTTTTATGTAGGAAGGCACCGTCCGTTATCAAATGAAACTCCGGTCATATTTTCAGATGAGAGTAAAATGTTTGAAAAGGGAAGATCACTTCTTCCTATGGAAAGAGTGTTAGGATTTGAAAAATTATTTCCTTTATTTATCACATTGCAATTATCAGATGAACTCCAAAAAATATTGCAGCGAGACCTATTGCCTGTTTTCTCAGAAGACCATGAGATGCTCGTTACGATTAAAGCATTTATTGAACATAATTTAAACGTGACGTTAACCGCAAAAAAATTGTTTATTCATCGAAATTCATTGCAATATCGATTAGATAAATTTACGGAGAAAACGGGTATAAACTTAAAGAGTTTTCAAGGTGCTGTTACTGTCTATCAAGCATGCTTACTTTTTGAATTATCTTAAGCCTTTTTGCAGTTCGCCTAAATTGTAATCAATTCTTTGTGCGAACTGCCCATATGTCTTCTCGAAGTATTTCGTTACACTATGATTAGAAAGCGAAAATATTACATATGGGGGAAGAACTAATGGCAGAACTTAAGCTAGATCATATTTATAAGGTTTACGATAATAAGGTCACAGCAGTAAGCGATTTCAATCTCCTTATTAAAGATAAAGAATTTATAGTTTTTGTAGGCCCATCAGGATGTGGTAAGTCTACCACGTTAAGAATGATCGCTGGTCTTGAGGAGATCTCTAAAGGTGATTTTTATATTGATAATAAACGAGTTAACGATGTACCACCAAAAGACAGAGATATTGCGATGGTATTTCAAAACTATGCACTTTATCCTCATATGACAGTTTATGATAATATGGCTTTTGGATTAAAGCTTCGAAAATTCCCGAAAGTTGAAATAGACAAACGAGTCCGGGAAGCAGCAACCACACTTGGTCTAGAAGAATACTTAACCCGTAAACCAAAAGCATTATCTGGTGGTCAACGTCAACGGGTTGCATTAGGACGAGCCATTGTCCGTGATGCCAAAGTATTCTTGATGGATGAACCTTTGTCTAATCTCGATGCAAAACTTCGTGTCCAAATGCGGGCGGAAATTGCCAAATTGCATCAACGGTTACAAACCACTACTATTTATGTTACTCATGATCAAACAGAAGCAATGACCATGGCAACACGTCTTGTCGTGATGAAAGACGGTATCATTCAACAGGTTGGGGCACCAAAGGATGTTTATGACTCACCTGAAAATATTTTTGTTGCTGGTTTTATTGGATCACCAGCGATGAACTTTTTCAAAGGAAAAATTGAAGAAGGCTATTTCAATGTCGGCACTGTGAAACTTGCGATTCCTGAAGGGAAAATGAAAATGCTCCGTGACCAAGACTATATTGGGAAAGACATTGTCTTTGGAATTCGTCCGGAGGACATACATGATGAACCAATTTTTATTGATGCATCTATAGGCTCGAAGATTTCCATTCAAATAGAAGTTGCCGAATTAACTGGAGCAGAAACAATGATCTATTCTAACCTTTTAGGACAGGAATTCATAGCACGTCTTGATTCACGAACTAACTTTAAACCTGGGGAAATGCTGGAACTTGCATTAGATATGAATAAGGCACATTTCTTTGATACGCAAACAGAATTAAGAATTCATTTATAAGCTCATGGGCCAATCTTATTCAAACAATAGGAAGACTGCGCCTTGCGTTAGAGACTAAAAGGAAGCAGACTAACAATCGATAGTTAGGATTAGAACCACATGCCTGACTGCGAATGAAGTCTGCTTCTTTATTCCTGAATGAATTGAATCTCGTTTCTACCACATAACAGACAACTCATTAAATGCGGACATTTGCTTCCAGAAAAAGTATTAGCATATCCATCTTCCAGCTTCAGTTCATCTATTTCCATATAGGCACTATAATCATCATAAAAGTCCATAATCCTTCCACTGTCATCCATAACCTTGCCACAAGAGGGACAAGTAACAGTAACTTGCTCAAACCCATTGCAAATTGGACACATCCCCATTAACTTCACCCCCCCATTTACGGTTATTATTTATATTGTTTCACGAGTTCGAAAGCATATGTATAATTAATTTTCCTAATGGGAAAAATTGCCGGTAATCGATCAGAATAATCCCCTCAAATAAAACCATAATAGTGAGTATACAACGAATAAATTATTTCTCCGATGGGTTAACCAAAGTGGAGCAGACATAATATCTGCTACTGGTGCAAATCCAGCCTACCCAACCATATTAATTAAAATTTTATGAGGAGATGATATTTAATGAGTAACCGAAGCAATTCCTCAAACAACTTACTAGTTCCTGGAGTAGAACAAGCGCTTGACCAAATGAAGTATGAGATTGCATCTGAATTTGGAGTCCAATTAGGTGCAGACACAACGTCGCGGGCTAACGGTTCTGTTGGTGGAGAAATTACAAAGCGTTTAGTTCAAATGTCTCAGCAACAACTTAGCGGTCAGTTTTAAAGTTCCTATTTCCAAAAATTGAATAAATATGGCAAAAGCCCCATTCTTTCGAGAATGGGGCTTTTCTAAAAAAAAGACTGCATGCAAATGCAAGCAGTTTATGAGGGTTTTTTAATTATGGAATAACTGATAAAATATACTAAAACCATTAAACTTGCGATTGCAAGCGTAATTGTAAATTGTTCCACGGTCATCCCTCCTAATTTTTATTTTTTCTGACAAATAAACAATTTAAATATATCATAACGAAATAATTATCAAAGGGATATTTGGTAATTTTCGTGTCTAGGGTGTGAACATTTCGTGAACATATGTGTTTTAGGAGCAAACGGAAGAGTGGGTTCTATCATTTTATCAGACGCACTGGAAGCAGGATATTCTGTCCAAGCTTTAGTGCGCAATCCAACATCCATTTTAAGTCATAAACCTTACCGTAACATAATTTTGGGAAACGTCCTAAATGATGCAGATTTAGATAGGGCCATGGCGGGAACTGATATTATCATCAGCGCATTAAGTACCGATGGGAGTTCCACTTTATCTCAAAGCATGCCGAAAATTATTGATAAAATGGAAATCCATAGGATCAAACGAATTATAACAATTGGGACAGCAGGTATTTTACAATCACGGAACGAACCAAACCTATACCGCTTTCAATCAAATGAATCTAGAAATAAGTCCACTTTAGCGACTGAGGATCATCTTCGTGCATATCTTCTGTTAAAACAGTCTAATTTGGATTGGACTATCGTATGTCCAACTTATTTACCATCCGGAGAAAAAACAGGAAATTATCGATATGAGCGAGATGTTCTTCCCCTACATGGTCAATCTATCTCAACCTCCGACACAGCTGATTTTGCTATTAAACAAATCCATTCAAAGCAATTTCTTAAAACTAGAGTGGGTTTAGCTTATTAAAACGAAAGCTGTGTTAAAGCTCAATGTTGATTTTTTGCACATGTTGATTGGAGTGGAAGGCGCGAAGACTTCTGCGGGAGCAGCGGGACAGGTGAGACCCCGCAGGCGCTTTAGCGCCGAGGAGGCTCACCGCCCGCCCCTAAGGTGCGCGAAGCGCCTGGAGCGGAAATCAACATTCTTGTTTAACAGAGCCAAAACGAAAAAAACTCCAAATCTGGAGTTTTTTTTGTTCGACTTATTATTAACCTAATAACTTTTTTCATTTTGCGTTAATTCTGCAAAACAAACCTTAGCAGCTTGTTCATCAAAACTACTGAAAACTCGATAATAATTTTGGTCAAGAATACGATAATGCAAGCTAAGAATATTTTGCTGGAGTATGAACTGTTTTTCTTTCGCAATCTCTCTCCACCAAATTTTCCCACCTAATGTTTTTTCTTTTCGATAATCAATGCCTTCTCTTGCAACCGTTTCTAATACTTCAAGCGGGTCACTACCAAATAAAAATTGGACAGTTTCTGTTTCGCGGAAAAGTGCACACACCGTTACAACAGTTGCCCAATTTGCATTTGCACGACCTTTTTCAATTTGAACGAGTGTTTTTTTTGAAAGGCCAATAATTTCAGCCATTTTATCCTGGTTATATCCTACCTCTGCTCTTATTAACCTTATTTTTTCCGATACTCTTAGGATAATCTCTTCCTTTGTCACAACTAGGTCATCCCTTTAACTCTTTTGGTGTAATTTTACACCAAATCAATACAATTTAATACATCACTTTCAACTGGCAACAAAATATTCATATTTGGCATATCTAAATCGATTATTTTTTCAATTTTGTTGTTTGACAGTCCTGACTTGTACAACCATCACTTAAAGAGCATGCGGCGCACTTTCCTTGTTTTGACCTGTTGATAAACCGTACCAAAGCCCAAATCGCATATCCAAAAATAGCTCCACCAATAAGCAAATTAACAATCATTTTAAACTCTCCCCCATTTAGGGCACTAAAACCCAAGCAGCCTTCCGCCCTGATAAATGACTAATGATAATAGATACGCAATAATTAATGCATAACCCATTGAAAAAGCTGTCCACTTTTTGGACCCAGTTTCTTTATAAATGGTAGCAACTGTTGCTAAACATGGTATATATAGTAATATAAACGCCATAAAGCTGTATGCTGCTAAAGGTGTAAATTGTTGGGCCAAAATTCCTTGAAGACCGGCATCATTAGGAGCAAAATAAATGATATTCATCGTTGAAAGAATTGCTTCCTTTGCTAAAAAACCAGTAATGAGCGATGCTCCTGCCTGCCATGTTCCGAATCCAATTGGTGCAAAAATTGGTGCAAAAATCCCCCCAATTGTTGCTAAAAAGCTTTCATCCATATTAACATTCAAACCATTAGGCCCCACATAGGCAAGTAACCATATTAATACGGATCCCGCAAAAATGAATGTTCCAGCTTTTTTAAGAAAGTTTTTAGCTTTATCCCACGTACTTCTCCACAATGCTCTGACCTGTGGCATCCGATAAGGAGGCAGTTCAATCACAAAAAGTGAAGTCTCTCCTTTTAAAAAGGTTGAAGAAAAGATTTTTGCCAAAATCAGCGATACGACAATTCCCAATACATATAGAGATAAAACAATAAATGCCTTATTTTTTAAGAAAAATGCTCCAACAAACAGTGCATACACTGGAAGTCGGGCTGAGCAGGACATCAACGGTGTTAATAAAATCGTTAATAACCGTTCTTTCGGTGTTTCAATGGTTCTTGCCGCCATAATACCTGGAACGTTACATCCAAATCCGATCATCATCGGGATAAATGCTTTACCGTTTAATCCGACTGATTCCATCAGGCGATCCATGACCAGCGCAACCCTTGCCATATAACCCGAATCTTCTAATATAGAAATAAACAGGAACAGGATAAAGATTTGTGGAACAAAAACTAGAACACCACCCACACCGGCCACGATTCCATCTAAAACAAGGTCCCTAATAAAACTCGAAGTTCCGGCTACATTTAAAAGCGAATCAATACCAGACGTAATCGGTCCTGATAAAAAGGAATCTAATGCATCCGATAACGGAAAGCCTAACCAGTCAAACGTTAGCATGAACATCAAATACATGATCATTAAAAAGATCGGAATTCCTAAAATCTTATTTGTGACAACTCTATCAATCTTTTCAGTAAACGGGACAATTACTTTATCTGCCCGGATACTTGATGCCTTTACAATAACTTCAATTGCAGTTCTTCTCTTTTGATAGATATAATGTTCAAGAGAATTTCCTTTTATAAACCCTTTTACTGAAGCAACGAATTCAATAATTTGTTGTTCCCCTATGATTGAATTCAAATAGTTTTTCACATTTTCGTTACCCTCAAGCAGCTGAAGAGCTAACCATCTCGGTGAATGTGGTGTCTTCCCTTCAACTATTCTTGCAAATTCTAAAATAGACAGTTCCAATTCCTTCCCGTAATCTACGATATTCCCGTTGATATTGGACATTTCGCTATCTGTTGCAATTTGTGACAAAATATCGCAGCCGTTTCCATTCCGGGCAATTACAGCTACCACAGGTATGCCTAATAATGATGCTAAACTCTCTGGCTTAACCTGAATCCCACGATTTTTTGCTACATCCACCATGTTTAAGCCAATGACGATCGGTTTACCGAACTCAAGGATTTGGATAGTTAAATGCAAATTCCGCTCCAATTGTGAAGCATCTAAAATATTAAGAAATTTATCACAGGCGCCTGTTAACAAAAAGTCCGTAACGACTCCCTCATCTTTTGAAAGCGGGCTTAATGTATAGATACCTGGTAAATCTATTAATTTAGCATAACTATTTTTAAATTGACCTACCTTTTTTTCAACGGTTACACCGCTCCAATTCCCAACATACTCATACGAGCCCGTTAAGTTATTAAACAATGATGTTTTTCCAGTATTTGGGTTACCTAATAGAGCAATTTCCATATATTATACTCTCTCCACTCTTATTCGACATGCTTCCTTACGGCGAATGCCAACACACTGACCACATGATTCAACCATGTAGGGGCCACCGAATGGCATAATACATTTAATACTTACTTCAGACCCGTCTGTAATTCCAAGATCGAGAAGCCGTCTTCTTACTAATGTATCTGCACCTGAAATATCCATTATTTTTCCTTTTTCACCTGTTTTTAAATATCCGAGCATTTGATCACCTCATATGAATTAAAATCACAATCATTGATAACTATTCTCATTATAGCGCATGAATCATTAATTGAGAATGATTATCTTTAGTTATAACAAAATTTTTTAATTTTGGCTGTGGGAAAACTCACAATGTTCTATTGTTCACTTTATTTTCAAACTTACCATCAAAATGTTAGAAAACATAAACCGGTCACATCTATGTTTTTGTTAAATTTTTTAAATTTTCTCATAAATTATAAAGGACTTTGTCTTTTTTAATCGAATACTTTCATAAATATGAGATATGAACGAAGAATGGGTGATACAATCAAAATGATAACAGCACCAAATAAAAGACTATTAAATTTGTTGATAGATCAAAAAAATGGGATTTTTAGTGAGTGGGAAAATAGGATTCTTGTTCCTCCCGATGATTTTTTCAAAGAAAAAGTTAAACAAAACCGTGAATACATTTTCCAAAATATTATTAATCTGTTAACAAAATCTGAGGAAGATCTAGACAGGAATTTGCGTAGGATCGCGACGATGGTTGGGGAGGAACGAGTTCTAGCCAACAGTAATATTGGTGATTTCGTCTATAATGTTAATGTGGGCCGTTCTGTTCTATTTCAATATTTAAGTAAGATGCATGTAGATTGGTCAGATCTTCAAATAATAATAAATGAAATTAATGACTTTTTTGATAAGTTCACATTTTACGCTGTTTCATACTATACTGAGGCAAAAGACAAAATAATTGAGGAAAAAAATCAGTTTATTGACTCAACGCACCAGGATCGATTAACACTACTTGGGCAAATGACTTCAAGCTTTGTCCATGAATTTCGTAACCCTCTTACATCAATTCAAGGATTTATCCAACTTTTAAAATCTGAATATCAGCAAATGAAATATTTAGACATCATTTCAAGTGAATTAGAACAATTAAACTTTAGAATTTCTCAGTTTCTACTTCTTTCTAAAAAGGAAATTATCGGCAAAGAAAAATCTATCTTTTCATTAAATGCTTTGGTTGATGAGGTTTTAACTTTTCTGTATCCAAGTATATTAGATAGTAAAGTGAAAATCCTTAATAATCTAGATTTAGAAGGAGAGATTGATCTATTTGGTTATGCAGACGAAATACGTCAAGTATTCATTAACTTAATTTTTAATGCGATTGATGTACTCAGCCAATACCGTAGTGATCCTACTATCCAAATAAAGTGCTCCAGGTTAGAAAATAACCATATTAAAATACTCGTTTCAAATAACGGTCCAATGATTCCAGAATCAAATCTTAATACCATTTTCGAACCATTTGTCACCACCAAGAAACTCGGGACTGGATTAGGATTATTCGTCTGCAGGGAAATTATCGAAAAACATAAAGGCCTTTTATCATGTGTTTCTATACCTGAACAAACTAATTTTATTATTACCTTACCCGTTGCAATGTCTGCAAAGAACTAAAGTTTGCGCCTAAAGGAGTCACTGCCACTTATGTTTTCATTAAAGGTAGATCAGGAAATTGAACTTCAATTATTTCAGCTCCACCACTCAGATGAATTATTCCAGGTTGTTGATTTGAACCGAGACCATTTACGGAGGTGGTTGCCTTGGGTTGATAGCATGACATCTCCCATACAATATCATTCCATCATACCGATGTGGTTAAAACAATTTGCTGAAAATACCGGGGTTCATACTGGGATACGTTTTAGGGGGCAATTAGTTGGTACAATAGGTTTCCATCACATGGATTGGACCAACTCACAAACAAGCATGGGCTATTTCCTTTCAAAAAATGCCCAAGGCTATGGAATTATGACTAAATCAGTTATAGCCCTAATAAACTATGCATTTTTTGAGCTTGGATTAAATCGAATTGAAATTCGTTGTGGAGAACATAACCTTAAAAGTCGGGCTATCCCAGAAAGACTTGGGTTTACTATGGAAGGAATGATCAGGGATGGAGAAAAAATTCATCGAACCTTCCACAATTTAATGGTTTATAGTATGCTCGCTAACGAATGGACCAAACGATTATAGAAAAATCTAAATAAGTAAAATAAGGCATCGTAATTTTATGATGCTTTTTTTTGCATATTTTTTTATCAATATAACAAAAAAATAAATTCTTTGTAATTTTTTCATATTTTCATACATATCAAAATCTTTTTATCATAAACTATAGATAACATTAATCTCTGAAGGGTAACGTTTGACTGTATGGTTTAAAATCAACTATAATGAATAGTAATTTACTATTATTGGGGTGATATGTTGGGGTATTCTATCGTATCGGTGAATTAGCACTTCTTGCTAATGTGTCTAAAAGGACTATTGACTATTATACAAGTCTTGGAATATTGCATGCCGAACGTTCAAAATCGAACTACCGTATTTATAATGAACAGTCTCTTACAGACTTAAAGTTTATCGAAGACTGCAAAAAAATACATCTTCCATTGGAAGAAATTAAAAGAAAACTAGAAATTAATAAATCAAAAGAGATCAAAAGCTCTGAGGTTGAAAAGCATATTAGTGATGTAACGAAGCAATTGCACCAGCTTCATTCCGAATTGTCTGCTATTTTCCCTTTAATTCAACAATTAGAGGAACAGCAAAAAACGGCATTATCTAAAAAGCTGTCTGTTGAATGCTCAGCTTTAATGCAATCCCTTTTGAGTCTAACAAGTTAATTTTTTTACTTACTGGGAGGTGACTCCTTACTCGTTATTAGTGCGAGCTAAGGAAAATTATTTGGACATATTAAACTTGGTTTTAATAGCCATTTTAATTGCTTTAACGGCATTTTTTGTCTCATCAGAATTTGCCATAATAAGAATAAGAAGTTCTAGAATTGACCAATTGATTGAAGAAGGAAACAAGAATGCTATTGTTGCGAAAAAAATAATCTCGAATTTAGATGAGTATTTATCAGCCTGTCAGCTTGGGATTACGGTCACAGCTCTAGGTCTTGGTTGGCTTGGAGAACCAACTATTGAACGTTTGCTCCGTCCGTTATTTCTAGGATTAAATATTCCTACCTCCATTACACATGTCCTTTCACTCGTCATTGCTTTTACAGTCGTTACATTTTTACATGTGGTTGTTGGGGAGTTGGCTCCGAAAACATTAGCTATTCAAAAAGCTGAATTTGTTAGTCTCGTTACAGCAAAACCGCTTATTCTGTTTTATAAAGTTATGTACCCATTTATTTGGGCTTTAAACGGTGCGGCGCGAGTAACAACAACAATGTTTGGCTTGAAGCAGGTTTCAGAACATGAATTGGCCCATACCGAAGAAGAGCTTCGTATTATCTTGTCGGAAAGCTATAAAAGTGGTGAAATTAACCAATCAGAGTTTAAGTATGTAAATAAAATATTTGAATTTGACAACCGAATTGCTAAGGAAATCATGGTCCCGAGAACAGAAATCATTTCATTGTCTAAGGATGATACCTTGGAAGAATTCCTGAAGGTTGCTAAAATAGAAAAATTCACTCGTTACCCAATTATTGATGGGGACAAAGACCATATCATTGGAATGGTTAATATAAAGGAAATTATGACCGATATCATTACCAATCATGAGTTGGGCAAACAGACACTGGAATCCTATACTCGCCCTATTATTCGAGTCATCGACTCTATTCCAATTCATGACTTACTGTTGAAAATGCAAAAGGATCGGATTCATTTAGCAATTCTAATGGATGAATACGGAGGAACATCTGGTTTAGTAACAGTAGAAGATATTCTTGAAGAAATTGTCGGGGAAATTCGTGATGAGTTTGATATGGATGAAGTGGCAATGATTCGTAAAGTAAATGAGGATCACTATATCATTGATGCAAAGGTTTTGGTTAGTGAAGTAAATGATTTATTTGGACTTGAGATAGATGATGAGGATGTCGATACAATTGGTGGCTGGATTCTAACTGAAAATTACGAGGCCAAAGAAAGCGATATTCTGCATTATGAGAACTATTCATTTAAAATTCAAGAAATGGAAGAACATCATATTAAATACGTTGAAGTATTCAAAAATGTACCAGTTGGTGAAACTGTTCATCATTTACCATTAACAACAAAATCAGAAGTCCTATCTTAAAATGAAACAGAGGCTGACTCATCATAACGAGTCAGCCTCTGTTTGCTTAATTATTATGTGTACAACTCTCCAGTTGGATAGCTTAGTTTTGATTTTTCTCGTTTGGTAAAAGAATAGACTAACGTTAGTGGGCCTAACTTCCCAAAAAACATAATCAAAATCACGATTATTTTTCCTAGGATGGACAAGCTTGACGTAAAATTCATGGATAAACCAACTGTACCAAATGCTGAAATCACTTCAAATAGAATTTGGAGAAAAGTCCCCTTTTCAGAAATTGCCAAAACTATGGTAACAAGAAAAATAAACAAGATACTTACTGTTGTAATCGCTAATGAACGGATAATTGCTTCATCTCGAATCCTCCGATGAAGAATATTCGTTTCCTGTTTCCCTTTTAAGAAAGTGATAACCGCTGCACTAATAATGACAAAAGTCGTTAACTTAATCCCACCCCCAGTAGAAGTACTACCAGCACCAACAAACATGAGAAACATCATAAACAGGGCAGTCCCAGGCTCAAGTGAACCAATGTCGATTGTATTAAAACCTGCAGTTCTGGTTGTGATAGCCTGGAAATAGGATGCCCATAGTTTACTAGGAAAATCTAATTTCCCGAGTGTGTTTGGATTATGGAACTCGGCAAGCAAGATAAACAGAAACGCTAACAAGTTTACCACCAATGTACTAATCAACATGACCTTTGAATGCAAAGAAATCTTTTTGAAATTTTTAACAGTGACAAGATCAAAAATAACCGTGAACCCTAATCCACCAACAATGATTAACGAGGTTATCATAATATTTACAGTTGGATCATGGACATATCGAGATAAATTATCTGGCCATAAAGAAAAACCTGCATTATTAAATGCGGCAATTGTATGAAAGATCGCATAATAAACCCCTTTTCCAATTCCAAGATCAGGAATCCAACGCAATGATAAAATAATCACGGATATGATTTGAACAGTAAAGGTAAAAATAAGAATTTTTCTGACTAAGCGGACCACTCCGCCAACAGAGGGTTGGTTTAAAGCCTCTTGCATAATTAATCTTTGTCTTATTCCAATCCTTTTACCCAGCATGATCATGACAAGGACTGTAAATGTCATGATTCCCAATCCACCTAACTGCATAAGAAACATGATGACAATCTCACCAAATAATGTAAACGTACTCCCAGGGTCAATCGTCGCTAAACCCGTAACTGTTGCCGCAGACGCTGCCGTAAAAAATGCATCAACCCACGTTATACCCTTTTCAGTTGCCATTGGAAGTTTTAATAATAACCCACCTGCAAAAACCAATGTAAAAAAAATAATCGCTAGCATTTGTGGAGGATTTAGACTAATTGGTTTGTACCAATTTTTCATGATCATTGGCTACACCCTTTTTACTATGTTTAAAATAGTTTAAAAATAGCTAACAAAAAAGAAGGATGAGATTTACATCACTCTTCTATTAACGGTTTTAGTTTTCAATACTTCTACAGAGAATCAGGGTTTGTGTTTCCCCTTCTTTTAACTAAATAATAGATAATCCCTATAATGAGCGCCCCTATAATAGCTGGAACAATATATGGCTGTGCGAACCCTTTTATATCTGCCCAGTTTTTACCCAAGACTGTTCCCAAATACAAAAATAAAATGGTCCAAGGAATGATCGCTGCTAGTGTATACACAGTAAATTTAACCGGTGACATTTTGGCAATACCCGCAGGAATCGAAATAGCATGCCGGACAACGGGGATAAATCGTGCTGAAAAAATAACCCCAGTACCATATTTTTTAAACCATTCTTCAGCTAAATCAATATGCTTTTTATGAATCAAAATATATTTTCCGTACTTTTCTAGAAATGGTCGCCCACCGTAATAGCCTATCCAGTATAAAAATAGTTGTGCTATCGTCCCACCAATGGAACCTGCAATCACCGCTCCAACAAAGGATATTTTCCCTAAAGAAATTAAATATCCTCCATAACCAAGCACAATTTCACTTGGAATAATTTCAATCATTAAGCCAAGGGCTATTCCAAAATAGCCTAAATCTGTTAATGCTACTAAAATCGATAAAACAAAATCCGTCATTACATCACCCGTTGATTTAATTTTTAATAAAAAACCTAATAAGTTCAGTTTACAGGTGGAATTTTATTACTGCAACTTCTGAATGATTAAAAATAGGTTAAAATTCAATAATAAAAATTAAAAATAATATTAGAATAGTTTTTTCGCTTGAAATCGGTCGAATTGAGAAAATAACTTTTTTCGACAATCTAAAGAGGAGCAAATTTGCTCCCCTTCCGTGTTTATTTTTGGCTCTTTTCTAAAAGATTGTTGTTTTTTAAATAGGGTTTGTGAAAAGCAAACCGTTGATAAAGAAGTTGATTGGAGCGGAAGGTGCGAGACTCCTGCGGGAGCAGCGGGACAGGTGAGACCCCACAGGCGCCTAAGCGCCGAGGAGGCTCACCGCCCGTCCCGCGGAAAGCGAGCATCCTAGAGCGGAAATCAACCACACTTCTCTTAAATAGCAACAAAGTTTACGAAAACAGCCTTATTTTTTTACATTTAATAAACGTAGGCCGTTTAAGGTTACCAATAGGGTTGCCCCCATGTCTGCAAAAATGGCAATCCACAGCGTAAGCCAGCCTGGGACAACTAATAACAGTGCTAAAATTTTAACAGCTAACGAGAAGGTAATATTCTGTTTAATGATCATTAAAGCCTTTCTGCTGAGTTTAATTGTAAACGGTAGTTTGCTTAAATCATCACCCATTAAGGCAATGTCAGCCGTTTCTAGAGCGGTATCTGTTCCCGCTCCACCCATCGCAACTCCGACCGACGCGGCGGCAAGGGCAGGTGCATCGTTAATGCCGTCCCCAACCATTGCTACATTTCCATACTCAGCCCGAAGTTTTTTGATCATCGTTAGCTTATCCTGAGGGAGCAATTCAGCTTGGATATCTGTAACTCCAACCAAGGCTCCCACCGCCTTTGCTGTTCCTTCGTTGTCACCTGTAAGCATGAGCGTTTTTTTGATACCGAGAAAATGTAACTTCTGAATAATCTCGTGACTTGTTTCTCTCACTTCATCAGCAACAGCGATAATCGCCAATACTTGAGACTCATTTCCAAGAATCATTACAGTTTTCCCTTGATCTTGGAGGGAGCTAATTTCAGTTCTAATACTTCCCTTTATCCCATCCTCAAACAATTCCTCAAATAACTTAGGGCTCCCAACATAATAGGAAGTTCCCTTTATTATCCCCCTGACCCCTTTCCCTGTTAGCGAGGTGAACTCATCAACTTGGATATCTTGATAAAAGACAGATTGCTGTTCGGCTTTTTTCAAAATTGCTGAGGCAAGTGGATGTTGAGAACTGTATTCTAGTGCGGCAATTAAGGATAATAAAGTATTCTTATCAAGATTATTATAGGACATAAAATCGGTCACAATCGGGTGACCTTTAGTTAATGTTCCTGTCTTATCAAATGCAACGGCTTTAATTGCCCCTAGCACTTCTAAATATATCCCACCCTTAATTAATACTCCGTTCCGTGCTGCGTTTCCAATCGCAGTCACAATTGAAACAGGAGTTGAAATCACTAATGCACACGGACAACCAACGACTAACGCTGATAATCCTTGGTAAATCCACTTTTCCCAATCTGCACCAAACAGTAACGGAGGCAATACTGCCACACATAGTGCTACCAACATGATAGTAGGCGTATAGTATTTAGCAAATTTATCAACAAATGCCTGTGAGGGTGCACGTTCTGCTTGAGCTTCCTCGACAAGATGAATAATCTTAGCAATTGTGGTGTCCTCAACATGTTTTGTAACCTGGACTTCAAGTAGGCCTTCTTCATTTAACGTACCAGCGAATACTTCATCATCAACTGTTTTTGAAACAGGGACGGATTCACCGGTTATTGCGGCTTGATTAACCGTAGAGAGTCCCATCATTACAGTCCCATCCATCGCTATTTTCTGTCCGGGTTTTATAATCATGATATCGCCTATGTTCATTTCAGCAACGTTTATGAGAAATTCCTTCCCATTGCGACGAACTAGAGCTTCTTTCGGAGCAATATCCATTAATGAGCGAATCGAAGCCCGGGCTTTGTCCATTGAATATCGTTCTAGTGCCTCACTGATTGCAAACAGGATGACCACGATAGCTCCTTCACTCCATTCCCCGATAATCACCGCTCCAATAATGGCAATTGTCATTAGGGACCGCATATCAAACTCGAGGCGGATAAGGTTTTGAAAACCTGTCTTAAATAAAGGATAGCCACCCAGTAGAATTGCTATTAAAAAGGCTAAGATGGTTTGAGTGCTATCTTCCCCACTTATTACTTGAGAAATGTAACCAATCGCAATCAATACGATGGAGGTAAAAATTTTCGAATAAGCTTTAATGAACGGTTCTTTTCTTTGCTCTGGTAGAACCGTATTTTCTGGACTAATTTTTATATTTTCAAAAGCTCCAGCCTGTTCCAGCTCTTCAATTGTGGGATTCCCATAAACCGTAAGCTTGGCAGCGCCAAAGTTGACAATTGCATCTTCAACACCATCCAGGTGTTTTACGTTCTTTTCGAACTTTGCAGCACAGCTTGCTCAAGAAAAGCCTTGCACACGATACACTGTTTTATTCTGTTGTTGCGCAGTTGTTTCAGACACGTTCCTCCACCTCCTTTTGGTGAGAAAAGGTAACTTGGATCAATTGCCTTACATGCTCATCATCAATCGAATAAAAGACGAGTTTCCCCTCTTTACGGTATTTGGCAATTCCAAGCTTTCGGAGGTGGCGGAGGTGGTGAGAAGCAGTTGCAACTGATGAGCCTACAATATTTGCCACATCACATACACAAAGCTCAGGTTCGATTGACAATGCGTAGGTAATTTTGATTCTTGTGTCATCAGAGAGTGCTTTAAATATCTTTGCGACATCAATGGTATTATGCCCTTGAAGTGCCGCACGCACCCGATTTACTTTCGTTTGATCTACACATGTTACTTCACAAACATCATTCTCAAACAAATAAGCCACCCCATTTAACATTCAAATACTCGTTTGATTATATAATATTCAAATATCCATTTGAATGTCAACCAAACTGCAACATTTAGACAATCTCATTAAAAATTGGTATTTAGCTGAGTGATCATATGGACACTCTATCTTTGTTTATATTCTATCTTCTGGTTGTAGCGAACAATTGAATGTACCTTTTTCAATTTGAATCGTAGCATGTTCAATCCCGAACTGATCATGTAATTCCTTCGTCAATTTTTGAAGCATGACATCATTATCATCTATCTCGGATCGAACTAAATGAACAGTTAACACAGCTTCTGTCGTGCTCATTCCCCAAACATGGAGGTCGTGGACTTCTTCAACTGTTGGTATTTTAGATAAATAATCCTTAATCGTATTTACTTCAATTCCTGCCGGTACCGCATCCATTGATAAATTTAGTGACTCCTTTAATAATCCCCATGTTCCTAAGAAAATGACAATTGAAATCAACAAGCTGACTAGCGGGTCTAACCACAGCCATCCTGTCCATATGATGACAAATCCAGCTATTACAACACCAAGTGAAACTAAGGCATCGGCTGCCATGTGTAAAAAGGCTCCCCGAATATTCAAATCATGCTTACTTCCTGACATAAACAATAAAGCTGTTATGGTATTAATCAAAATGCCCACAAGTGCGACAATAATGACCGTTTTCCCTGCTACTGGTTGTGCGGAAGAAAATCGATGAATCGCTTCCCAGGCAATACCACCAATCGCTACCAGTAAAAATACTGCATTAAATAATGCTGCCAAAATAGAGCTTCTTTTATATCCATATGTTCGCTTTTCTGATGGTGCCTTTTTCCCAAGCCAAACCGCAATCCAAGCAATAACTAAACCAAGAACATCGCTAATATTATGACCTGCATCAGCAAGCAAAGCTAAAGAATCCCCCAATAAACCATAGATCACTTCGATAATAATAAAAATAGTGTTCAGAAAAATACCAAAACCAAAAGCAAATCCATAATTAGCTGGACTATGACTATGACTATGACTATGACTATGACTATGACTATGTCCATGGTGATGATCGTGCGAATGATGATGTGACATTTTTTTCTCTCCCATTACAAGTGACAGACTGTGAAGTTTCACTTTGACTCCCACTTCTCTATTTAACATTCAAATACCTATTTGATTATATAATATTGAAAAACCTGTTTTATTGTCAATCGAACTTCGCAATATTTAGAAAAAAAAACGAAAAGAGTGACCCATCAATTCGGGCCACTCTTCTCCAATCATCATATATATTTCCGATGAATCCCCTTACCATCATAAGAATACATCATCGTTCTACCTTCGATCATTGTCTCCATATGAACTGTTCTGCCCCAAAGCTGGTGAATATACGGTAACACCTTCTCTAAGTATTTCACATCTAGTTCAATCCCCTCAAACCAATGTTTTATATAAAGCTCACCATTTTTGGAATAGTCCCCATCATTTACCGTCAGATAAGGGAAACCTCCGTTCACTCGCATATTAACAAGCTGATCTCGTACACCTTCCCATTGTTTATCAACAATTTTATAATCCTTTCCTTGCTTCTGGAACAAATACATATCCTCACGCAGCACAAGATCCTTTGTTAAATAATTACGAAGAAAAGAAATATCTGACTCGATTTCCCTTACCTCGAACAATTTCTCCCGCCCTGACCCTGGTTTAACACCGTGCTTTTTCATCTCTTCATCTGGATTGTCATAGCGTTCTTCGATATCCTCTAATATTTTTAAGCCCAAATAATATGGGTTGATTCCTGTGCGAGATGGCTGTACCACACCAGCATTAAGCTTAGCAAATTCAATCGCTTCACCAGGTGTTAAATCCATTTCTCTTAGGATACGTTGATGCCAGAATGATGCCCAGCCTTCATTCATAATTTTTGTTTCTAGCTGAGGCCAGAAATAAAGCATTTCCTCACGCATCATCGTCAGAATATCACGCTGCCAATCCGTTAGTTCTCTACTATAACTTTCAATAAACAAAAGCAAATCCTTTTCTGGACGTGGGGGGAATTTCTTTTTCTTATTTGGCTGGTCCTGCCTTTTTTGACCTTTACTATCTAAATTCCAAAGATCATCATATTGACTTGCTCGCGGTTTATCTTCACTTTCTTCGTAATCCTCATCTTCCGACCAAGCAAGCTTAGGGCGCATGAGCGATGGATCAATATGCTCCTCGATGGCAAGGACTGCATCTAAAAACGTTTCCACTTCATCCTTACCATATAAAATCTCGTATTGACGGACTCTATCCGCTGTTGCAGCCATACTTTCCACCATATCGCGCTTTGTATTTTGAAACCGAATATTATTTTTGAAAAAATCACAATGGGCAAGAACATGAGCCACAATCAATTTATTTTGAATTAAAGAGTTTGAATCAAGCAAAAAGGCGTAGCAGGGATCCGAATTGATGACAAGCTCATAGATTTTAGATAAACCAAAATCATAATGAAGCTTCATTTTATTAAATTGTTTTCCAAAGCTCCAATGGGAAAACCTCGTCGGCATGCCATAGGCACCAAATGTATAAATAATATCTGAAGGGCAAATTTCATATCGCATTGGGTAATAATCCAAGCCAAATCCTTTGGCAATTTCGGTTATTTCCCCAATCGCATATTCCAATGCCTTACGTTCTGCTTTGTCCACACATCTCTCCCCCTTCTTCTCCTTATAACAATATATGAAGGAAAAAGAGGAATAATGAGCTTGTTTTACAATCACTCTTTTAAAAAGCAGGAAGTATGGAACTCCGATTATTGATTCTTCATATTCACAGCTTCATTAGCCAGTAAAATCCCAACTAATTCATTTCGTTTCCATTCCTCTGAAAAAACCGACAAGGGTGGGTTCGTCTCTCCTACAAGTGGACTGATCTCTAATGTCATTCCTGGCCGATGGAAATTGGTAATAAACCAATCGGTAAAACCTCCCCCAATCGCATTTTTTAAAGGGGTTCCTAGTGAATATCCTGTCAACAACGAAACCTTTTCCGCCAGTAACTTGTCTCGCCTCAAATAATCTCCATTTTTATATTTCCAGAAAATTTCTCGTCCTGACGAGTGATACGAAACAGCTATTAACGGGTTCAATTGTTTTGTGAACTCTGTTATCGCCCTTACTTCACTTTCCTGCTGAGATATTCTTCCTTTATATAATTCATACCAAGGAATTGGTGTCATATTCTTGAGATGATTCCAACCTTCAGGATATTGCCTATTTAGATCCACACCCAAACCATTTGCTTTCCATTTTGAGAAATCAGGGGAATAGCCGTTCATTTCAAATAACTTATCACTACTTCCCACGTCAAGTGCCTGCAAGCCCTGTTGTTGAATGGTAACACCATCAGGATTTAGCATTGGCACAAACCAAATTGAAATTTCATCAAAAATCCTTGTCGTAAAAGGGCCATATTGTTCTCCACTGTGATAAGCCTTCGCGTATTGTTCGAGCATTACCATCAACAATGAGGAGGTTAACCATTCACGGCCATGATGGGCACCAATCATTAAAATATTTTTTTCCCCTTTTCCAAGCCTCACTCCCCAAACATTACGCCCAAAATGGGACATTCCTATTTTTTTGATAGAAACCTCCTGTGGGTATATCTGATTTAATTTTTGTAAATCTGCGCTTAACTTTTCATATGTATAAACAGTATTAGAATGAACCACTTCGGCAACACCGCTCGCCGGATTATTAAACATTAACCATCCTAAGAAAAATAATAAGTACTTTTTTATCATAATTACCCCTTTTTTATTTAAAATCCCACGATTACTTCCATTTATGCAGAGAAAATCATATGTTCCAACAACACCAACATTTACTGCGGAATATCTGCGGAAATCTCCATAAACTATAATCAACTCCTAATAAGGAGGAGAGACATTTGAATAAAGTGGATTATGACCGCGCGTTATACTATACGCACCGATCGCAATGGGATAATTTATTGATTTTGATGGTGAGAACAAAGGACCAATTCCTTGCCAAAAAAATTGAGCATTTTTTACACGCTTATCATTTTGAACATGATTATAACGCTATCGAAAAATCATTACACACTTTGCTAAGATATATTGATCACGCCAATGAAACAGCTACAGCATTGGTATTGAAAACACCTGCCACAGTTTAACTTGAGGACCACTAAAAAAACACGGCATCGATTCGATGCCGTGTTCATTATTTAAGCAGTTAATCCTAGCGCCCTATCGTTTCGTCCATTTTTTTCTCAACGAGATCCATAAATTTTTGTTCAACTGCTTTAAGTTTTTTGGTACTTGCTTCAAGCGTTTTATCATTTACCCCAAAATAAAACTTAATTTTTGGTTCCGTTCCTGACGGGCGCAAACATACCCAAGAACCATCTTCAAAATGATATTTAATTACATTTGATTTTGGAAGCTGAATCGTTTCAGTGCTCCCATCAGACTTTTGTCTAACGCTCAGTAAATAATCTTCAGAAATTGACACCTTAAGGTCCCCCAAATTTTTAAGAGGATTTGAACGGAAAGCAGCCAATGTTTGTTGGATACGCTCGGTTCCTTCTTTTCCTTTTAATGTTAACGAACGTAAGCCTTCTTGATAAAACCCATACTTTTCAAATAAAGAAATGAGCGCCTCATAAAGGGACATTCCCTGTTGTTTATAAAAAGCACAAACTTCTGCTGCAAGAAGAACAGCTTGAATCGCATCCTTATCTCGGGCGAAATCACTAATTAAATAACCATAACTCTCCTCATATCCAAACAAGAACTGATATTCCTTAGTTGTTTCGTATTCATTGATTTTTTCAGCAATAAATTTAAACCCGGTAAGAACATCAATGGTATCGATTCCAAAAGAAGCCGCAATGGTTTTGCCTAGTTCTGAGGTCACGATTGTTTTTAGGACCACGCCGTTAGCTGGGAGGATTCCTTTTTCCTGTTTCTGTGAAAGAATATAATGAAGCAAAAGTGAACCAGTTTGATTACCTGTTAAAACAATATAATTACCCTGATTATTTTTAACAGCGATTCCGAGACGATCGGCATCTGGATCTGTCGCGATCAAAAGATCTGCTCCAATTTTCTCTCCTTCTTTAATCGCAAGTTCAAACGCTGCATGCTCTTCAGGGTTTGGGCTTTTCACTGTGGAAAATTCTGGGTCAGGAAGTTCCTGTTCTTTAACCACTGTAACATTTTTAAAATTCATGGCAGCTAAAGCACGTCGAGCAGGCTTATTTGCGGTACCGTGTAAAGGAGTGAAAACGATTTTTACATCTGATTCCTGAGCAACTCTAGGATTTTCAGAAATCGTCACTAGCTTTTCTAAATACGCTTGATCAATTTCCTCATCAATTAGGACAATTAAGCCCTTTTCTTTCAGATTTTGCTCATCCGCAACTTCAATTGTCAGTTCATTCTCTATTTCATTAACCTTTGCAATCACTTCATCTGCACTATGTGGAGGAAGCTGTCCCCCATCTGGACCGTACACCTTGTAGCCGTTATATTCAGGCGGATTATGACTAGCTGTTACAACAATTCCAGCAAATGCATTTAAATACCTTACCGCAAAAGATAACTCTGGGGTTGGTCTTAATTCGGTAAACACATATGTTTTAATGCCACGAGTGGCTAGGGTTTTTGCAGCCTCCATCGCAAACTCTGGAGATTTATGACGGGAATCATAAGCAATAACAACACCACGATTTTTTGCTTCAAGTCCATTTAATTCGATGTATGCTGCCAAACCTGCAGAAGCTTTTCGGACAGTATAAAGGTTCATTCGGTTTGTACCAGCACCAATAACTCCTCGCATTCCACCTGTTCCAAACTCTAGATCTTTATAAAAGGCGTCTTCGAGGTTCTGTTCATTTCCCTGTAATGCCTCTAGTTGAGCTCTCAGTTCTTGGTCCAATTGTTCAAATTGCAACCAATTTTCCGCTTTTACTTTCCAATCCATATTTCGTAACCTCCAATATATGTATTACACTTATAAATTTCGCTATTTTCTATCTTACTCCTTTAAAAGGCTTCCGAGTAATTATGACAACTTATGAAAATAGTCCCTAATATTCATTATACTTAACCTTTCGATTGTGAAACAACAGTATCTACATAAATAGTTTTTCCAAATTTATGGCTCCAAAGTAAAAAAATGTTTGAATTCAAGACAATATATTTTACATTTCATCCAAAATCACCCTATAATTCATTTGTAATTGATAATGATGGGAGCAAATGAAATGGCAAAGGATGAAAAAAAACAGCGTGAATCACTGTTATTTATAGCATGGGCAGCATCCGTTATCGCGATGTTTGGCAGTCTTTATTTTTCAGAGATTCTCAAATTTGAGCCGTGTAAGCTTTGTTGGTATCAAAGAATTCTCATGTACCCAATGGTGATTATTTTAGGCATTGCGGTCATTAGAAAGGATGATCGTATATCTTTTTACTCTATGATACTATCAGCCATTGGTGCTTGTATTTCCTTATACCATTACTCACTCCAAAAGGTCCCTTTCATGGCTGACCATGCAGTTACCTGCGGAAGAATACCATGTACAGGAGATTATATCAATTGGTTTGGATTTGTGACTATTCCGCTTCTAGCTCTTGTTGCGTTTGTCATTATTTTTATTTGTAGTATGCAAATTTGGAGACAAATAAGGGGGAGAGATTGAATTTGAAAAAGGTCATTATTTTTCTAATCGGAGTTATTGTTATATTTGCTGGTGCTTCTTTTTACACTAATATGAAAAATAAGGAAAAATCAGCCGATAATACTTCAACAAAGGAACAGCTAAGTGCCATTACAGGGGATCAAACGAATGAAACATCTAACAATCCAAATTTAATTTTGCCGGAAGATTTACAAAAAAAAATAGCTAATAAAGAAAATGCAACCGTGTATTTCTATAGTCCTGAATGTACCCACTGCCAAAAGACAGCTCCGATTGTGGTACCTTTAGCAAAAGAAATGGGTATACAACTACTACAATATAATGTACTTGAATATGAGCAAGGCTGGGACGATTATAATATCGAAGGAACACCCACGATTGTTCAGTTTAAAAATGGAAAAGAAACAGCCAGAATTGTTGGATATAATGAAAAAGAAGCCTTTAAGGCATGGTTTAATGAAAATACGATAAAATAGAGGCTGACATTGTCAGCCTCTTATTGTTTCCGTTATATTAAATATTGATTAGCAGCACTACTATAAATACTTAACATGTCTTCTCTCATGAATCGGAGATTTTTAAATTGATTATATTCAAACGGAAAATACATCCCCATTTCAGTTAACATGCTAGCATTTTTGTCAAAAATGCATTTATACTCGATTTGAGGCTCAATCATTTCTAAAATAGAAATAATTGTTTGTAAACAAGTGATGACCTTATACGCATCCCTTAAAGTATCAAATCCTGCGAAGTTACTTTGAACTGGCTGGAGTACTTTATTTTGCTCAAACCGCTTGATCTCATCATCAGAAAAGTATCGTGGAAAGATAACTGAATACATATCTTGAACAAGCTCCATTACCTTTTCTTCCTGCCCAGGAGTCGAAGCAAAAATAATTTTCACAAAAAAACCACCTTTAACAAACCATATATTCTTGTTAAACAGATACCATAAGAATAGCACATTTCGAAAACGATATAGCGTGGTAATTATAACCACAGTTTAGGTAAAGTAAAGCATTAACAAGGAGGTTTAACCAATGAACATTCAACGTAAAGGGGAATGGATGGAAATCATGACACCTTCCGAATGGAATGGGTACACAATAGATTACATCCTTCGAGATATCTGGCAAGGGCCTAAAAAGCAAATTCATCAACTTCGGACTGAAAAGGCTGTCCTCATAAATGGAACGCAAGCAAACTGGCATCAGAACCTCAAAATAGGAGATCGAATTCAGATTCAATTTTTTAATGAACAGGTTTTTGGAGTGATCCCGACTTACTTTGATATTAATATTCTATATGAGGATGATCATCTCCTTGTAGTCAACAAGCCTGGCGGTATGGACACACACCCTAATGAGCCTACCCAAAA
This sequence comes from Bacillus sp. 1NLA3E, assembly GCF_000242895.2. NCBI lineage: Bacteria > Bacillati > Bacillota > Bacilli > Caryophanales > Bacillaceae > Bacillus > Bacillus sp. 1NLA3E. The sequence continues at coordinate 819,925 of NC_021171.1, read as the reverse complement.
GGATACACTCGCAAACGCAGTAGCTTATTATCTTCAAGCAAAGGGGGAGTTTAGAAAAGTCCTCCATATCCACCGTCTTGACCAAAATACTACAGGTGCTGTTCTATTTGCCAAGTATTCTTTTATAGGAGCCATACTAGATAAATTATTAGAAGAACGGAAAATTAAGCGGACATATTTAGCTCTAACTGATGGGATCATGAAGAAAAAGCAAGGAACGATTGATGCACCGATTGGTAGAGACCGGCACCATCCAACCAAAAGAAGGGTATCACCTACTGGGCAAAAAGCGGTTACCCATTACAAAGTACTCAATACCTTTCAAAATAAGAACTATTCCCTGATCCAATGTGATTTAGATACTGGAAGAACACATCAAATTCGTGTTCATCTTAGTGATATCGGGCACCCGATCACGGGTGATACATTGTATGGAGGAAATCCTATTTTCTTAAGACCGGCTCTCCATGCAGTTAACCTTACATTTATTCATCCCTTTACTGGAGAACCAATTGAAGTCTTAGCACCATTTTTAGATGACCCACCAATATTTCCGGGTATTTAAAAAAGGCTAACCGATTCAAGAGTCCCCATTTCGAGGTGACTCTTGATTTGGTCTAGTCTCATTTGTTTATTGAAAAGGCTTAATAGGCCTATAAAGTAAAGAAACGCTATCATTAGTTTTGCTCATACTTTTAAACTCCTTTGGGAACGTTAAACTTACATTCCTTTTAGTAGGTAGTTTCTTAATAATTTCTTTACAAAACAGTCTAATATTAAGATTTTGTAAATTTTGTTTACATACCCTTTTCTTTTTCGACAATTTTCAGCTACAATAATTCGGTTAGGATATTTTTATATTAGCAAAATTAATTGGGGGTACAACCATGGTTTTTAAAAAGAAAGATAAGTTCGCTATTATTTTATGTAATATTTCTGCAAATTTAAAAGAAAGCGCCGATTTTTTCGCTGACTATAAGCTTAAAAACGTTAGTGATTTAAAAATTTTCGCAGAAAAAATGAAGGAGTATGAAACAAAAGGAGATTCTTTCATTCATGAGGTAACAGTTGATTTAAATAATGCCTTTATTACACCAATTGAGCGAGAAGATATTTTACATTTAGCGATGAGCATGGATGATGTCCTTGACGGAATTGAAGGATGTGCTGCATTGTTTGAAATGTATTCCATAACTGAAGCTGACAACTTCATGATTAAATTTGTCGATGCGATCCGTAATGCTGCCATTGAAATCGATCAAGCAGTTGAATTGCTTTCAACAAAAAAACTGCTTAATATTAGAGACCATGCCATCAAAATTAAAGATTATGAATCAACCTGTGATGGGATTCTACGCCAATCGATTAAGCATCTATTTGCCACTGAAAAAGATCCTATCCGCATTATTCAATATAAAGAAATATATGAAACCCTTGAAGATATTGCTGATTATTGCCAAGCTGTAGCCAATACACTTGAAACCATTATCATGAAAAATGCGTAAGGAGCCGACTCAATGTTAATTATCACAATACTTATTGTTGTATGTGCCCTTGCATTTGATTTTATTAATGGGTTTCACGATACAGCTAATGCCATTGCAACATCGGTTTCGACTAAAGCCCTTAAGCCCAGACATGCGATTATTTTAGCTGCTTGTATGAACTTTCTAGGTGCTATTTCTTTTACCGGAGTTGCCAAAACAATCACCAAAGATATTGTTGATCCTTTTACACTCCATAATGGTCCAACAGTTATTCTTGCTGCTTTAATCGCTGCTATTATATGGAACTTACTAACTTGGTATTTTGGTATTCCAAGTAGCTCGTCTCATGCGATTATCGGATCAATTGCCGGTGCTGCTATTGCAGCTGCCGGGTTTAGCTCATTAAACTATGCCGGATTTATAAAGATCATTGAAGCATTAATTTTATCGCCAATTTTAGCATTTGCTGTTGGTTATGCTGTTTATACCATTTTTAAGATTGTTTTTAAAAATTTAAACTTAACGAAAACCAACCGAAATTTCCGCTTCTTTCAGATTGGGACTGCTGCCTTGCAGGCCTATACACACGGGACTAACGATGCACAAAAGGCAATGGGAATTATCACGATGGCCTTGATTGCTAATAACTATCAATCCTCCGACGATATTCAATTGTGGGTGCAAATTGCCTGTGCTATCTCCATGGGACTTGGAACATCAATCGGGGGATGGAAGATCATTAAAACAGTTGGCGGGAAAATCATGAAAATTCGCCCAGTAAACGGGGTAGCTGCCGATTTAACAGGTGCAATGATTATTTTTGGTGCAACGTATATTCATCTTCCTGTTAGTACAACACATGTCATCTCCTCCTCTATTCTAGGAGTAGGTTCCTCCCACCGTTTAAAAGGGGTTAAATGGGGAACTGCACAACGGATGTTGATTACCTGGGTTATTACCTTACCAATATCAGCATTAGTAGCCGGCTTAATATATTTTATATTAAATGCAATTTTTTAAAAAAGAAAGCGGCTGTCGGGAAACTCTCGGCAGTCTATTATTTTACCTAAAAAAATTAATAATTCACCGCGTTAATTTATTGAGATATTATTAATGATTATTTATTTATAGGCTCTTCAATAGGTCTGTTGATTTCCGTTCCAGGCGCTTCAAAACGGACGCCTACTGATCCCCTTATTCTTTTTTAAATGATGTTCATTGGTTATCTTTATGGCATTCGTTCTGAACGGGAAATAAGAACAAACGTCCCCTACCGTTGGTTTTTAGGTTTGAAATTCAAGGACTCAGGAATATTTTGATGACTTGAACAAAGCAATAGGAGAATCAAACACGGAAAAAGCCATTAAAAGAAAAGGAGAATCGCTTATCTAAATCAGGAAAAATGCTTTATAAATTTAGAAAAGAAAAAATTGAGCGAAGCTGCATGGGCTTCGCTCCTGCCGGTTACGAGGATTTAAGAATATAAGTGAACAGGCTCTCCTTACTGCAGCCTTCCAAAACATAAAAAAAATTGCAACACATTTAGCTAGGTTGGATAAGGTGTGCTGCAATTCTAAAGGTTGATTTGCCCCCTGTTGATTGGAGCGGAAGGTGCGAAGACTCCTGCGGGAGCAGCGGGACAGGTGAGCCTCCTCGGCGCTTTAGCGCCGAGGAGGCTCACCGCCCGCCCCGCGGAAAGCGAAGCACCTGGAGCGGAGATCAACAGGTCCCTTAGCATAGACAATCTCATATTAAAAATTGGCATTTAATTTTCTAACAAAATGAAATTTTGCCGAGATAATAACCTTTTTCAACAATAAGAGGGTGTCTACAGACACCCTCTTTCTTTTGTGCTTATTATTTTTTTATTACATCATGATCAACATAACGTGTGCCATTTAATTCACTTATCACGTTAATTGCAACACTTGCGCCATTACCTGCAGTGATAATCGTATGAACGCTTACACCAGCGATCGTTCCGGCTGCCCAAATTCCACTTTTATTCGTTTTACCATTTTGATCAACATCTACCACTGTTTTTATTCTTGGTTCAGTTCCAGCCTTTGTCACCACACCAATTTTTTCAGCAAGATCGGTTAATGCCCCAGTTGCTAAAATTACATGTTGAGCCTTATAGGAACCTTGTTCAGTTTGAATCACATAGCTTCCATTGTCTTCCTGAACATCTGTTACTTCCTCTTTTTTATAGTCAGCACCGAATTTAGTTGCTTGCTTTTGTCCAATCGCAAGTAATTCTGGCCCTTCAATCGCTTCAATCCCATAATGGTTTTCCATCCACGCTCTTGCCGTCATGCTTTTTCCATGGTCAAGTAAAAGTGTCTTTTTCCCTGCTTTGGCAGAAAATAGTGCTGCACTTGCCCCAGCGGGCCCCGCACCAATAATAGCTATATCAAACATAAAACACTCTCCTAGCGAATTATTTATTTATCCAATAAGATAAATTTAGATTAATATGAATAAATTGTAAAACCATCTGCTTATCAACTCATTTAGCTTACTCGCTTTTTCTAAAAATATGACTTTCCAGTCCGATTTGAAAGAACAACGCCATTGAACTACCCCTCCTTATCAAACCTTACGGTCTGATTGAAAAAGGGGATTCCTATGAACACCGAAGTATCCTTCAGTTATTTTAATAGGCTAGCCCCGCAGTCCCTGCGGTTAGAAGTCTTATGGCTTCATTTTTAAGATTGATACTTGCGTTAATATCTCTGTTCTCATGATAGGTATGGCATTTTGGGCATTCCCATTCACGTAATCCAAGATTTTTTACGTCTTTGTTTTGATAGCCACAACAAGAACAAAGTTGACTGCTGGCGAAGTTCTTGGCTACGGTTATGACTTGTCTACCGTACCATTTAGCCTTATATTCAATCATACTTTTGAATTGCGACCAAGATACCTCACTAATGGCTTTGGCAAGATGATGATTCTTTAACATGTTTGATACTGACAAATCTTCCATCCCAATAATGTCGTGGTTTTTGACAATTTGGGTGGAGATTTTGTCTAAATAGTCTTTTCTTGCGTTCGTTATTCTCTCATGAATACGTGCGACTTTTCTTTTGGCTTTGTACCAGTTCGCACCGCCTATCGTTCGTCTGCTCATAGTTTGTTGTGCTTTGACTAACTTTTCTTCTAGTGTACGGAAAAACTTTGGATTGGAATAGATCGTTCCATCTGAAAGAATGGCAAAGTTTTTAATGCCCAGATCAACTCCAACAACAGAGTTTGATTTAGATAATTCTGCTACTTCTATTTCTGTTCCGAGAGAAACAAAGTATTTACCAGAAGGATTTCGTCTAATGGTTGCATTCAAAATTCTTCCTTCTACTTCACGACTTTTCGAAAACGGACATGACCTAGCTTTGGTAATTTTATATAGTTGTTCATGACAGCTATATTCCCATTCGTCTGTTTAGTGGTATAAGATTGAACTCTATTCTTTTTTGATTTAAAAAGTGGTTGTTTATTCTGCTTTTTGTAATATCGACCACAGGAATCCGCTAAGTTCTCAACCGATTTTTGCAAAGCAATACTGTCGACTTCCTTCAAAAAAGAATAATGCTTCTTAAGTTCAGGCAGTGATTTTAATGTTTCATATTTGTTTAGGAATTGGCCCCTCCAGTTATTTATCGGAAGTTGACCGTTTTGAACCATTTCTTCGACAATATACCAATAAGCATCTTTTTCTTTTTGTTTGCCTAGAAAAAAATTGAAGACAAATCTTGAACATCCGATGGTTTTATTAATTAATTCAATCTGTTTTTTATTTGGATAAATACGAAATTTATAGGCTTTGTTGACCTGCATGAATCTCACCTCACTAAACAGGAACATTCGTTCTTATTATACCATGGTGAGGAACGTTTTGGCTAACGCCAACCGACATTCATCTCCCACCTACTCATTGGGCTCCTCCCTTCACATTCCTTGAGGTGGGAGTCTTCTGTCGGAGAACGATAAAAAATGAGGCTCTCCCCAAAGAGTCACCTCATTTTTATATGATATTAAATTTTAAAATTCATTTTAATGATGTTGGCCTTTTTTAACGTGTCATAAACAATTACCACTGCTGGTCCTAGAAACACTCCTACTATACCTAGCAACTTAAAGCCGATATATAAACTAATAAGTGAAGCAAGCGGGGAAATTCCCAAACTACTTGAGTACACCTTAGGCTCAATAATCCTTCTAACGATCGTGATTACAAAAAACAAGATGATCAGTCCAATTCCTAAAAAAGAATTATCTTGAAGAATAGCTACCACAGCCCATGGAACCAAAACAGACCCTGTCCCCAGAATTGGTAAAATATCTACAACGACGATTAACAATGAAAGCAAGGCTGTGTATGGAACGCGTAATATAGTTAAGCCGACAAAAGCCATAGTAAATGTTATAAAACTTAGGATAATTTGTGCTTTAATAAATCCTATACCAGCCTTGCTCAATTGGGTTGTAACTAAATAAAACTTCTTTTTCGTTTGGTCAGTTAAATAATTATCTAGCTTAACTTTCAACTTTGGAAGTTCAAGACTGATCAAAAATAGAGCCACTAAGTAAATTAAAAACTCGATTAAAAAACCTGGAATCACGGTTAAAAAATTTATAATGGCTTGAACCATTCCTTGCATGAATGAATCAAGCGAATTGATCGAGTTTTCTACAGTATTTTCAATTGACCCAATAACATCCTTTGGCAAACTCTGTGAGTATGACTCCCATTTTTTAATTAATGGTTTAATAGCAGAACGATAAAGATCTTTCACAAAGGTTGGGGTTTTCTCAGACAACGTCACAGTTTGGGTGGTTATAATTGCAATGGTATTATATCCAATTACCACAAGCATAAGCACGTAGCCTGTAAATACTGCAATAACCGATTGTAGTCTGCTGAATCGTAACTTTTCAATTAGCCAACTAACCAGCCCCTCCAGTAATAACGCTGTAAGAAGTGCAAAAATTAGTGGCAAACTATGCGGTAAAATAAAAATAGCGAGGACAACCCCTAAAAAAACAAAAATCCATTTTTTCCACATCAACTGCTAAACTCTCCTTATTTTATCCTCCACGAGGCTTCATTCTTAGTTAAAGGAAAAGAGATAGATATTAACTTTTTCCACTCGTCCAATTTATCCTCCTTTCATTTTACTATAAATTGCAATGGGCTGCCTTACCGTAATTGAAAAAACTCCAAGATTGTAAGCACTCTTTGATTTAAATATAAAATCAATATTGACCGCGCTGTTTTGTAACGATAGTATATATTTGTGACTATTTTAAAAATTAGGAAAACAATGAACCACTTCATGGATCATGCTAAATGACCACCCTTACTAAAATCACATGAAAGAGATGATAAAATTGTGGACCCCTAACACCTTTGAAAGAAAAATCTTACTTTATGCTGTTAGTGGCACATTATTATTTGTGCTATTTCATTTTTATTTTCTAGATATTTTCCCTACCTACATCCCAAAATTTTATACGAGCTTTCATATCATTCTAGAATTTTTTAGTATTTCTATATCGATAGCTATATTCACTTATGGGTGGAAAGTGTTCTCCTATACCAAATCCAGAAGATTAATATTATTATCCTTCATCTTTTTTACTATTGGGATCCTTGACCTCCTTCATACTCTTTCCTTTAAAGAAATGCCTTATTTTATTACAGAGGGTTCAATCAATAATTCCATTTGGTTCTGGCTTGTTAGTAGACTTACCGCTTCAATCTTTGTTACTATCATTCTCTTAATTCCTGACAAAAGAATGAAAAGGGATCCAAGGTTCCTACTTTTTTTCATTTCAATTGTTTATATTTCTCTTGTTGCCCAAACCATTTTTGCTTTTGAAGACAAGTTGCCATTAGTCGTAATAGAAAGAATTGGAACCACTCCTTTAAAAAACGGCATCGAGTATTTCGTTAGTTTTCTATATTTGGCCTCCATGGTCATAAATTTTGTTCATTACAAAAAAACAAAAAAAACTTCTTCTTTGTACATCTTATTGTCATTTTATTTTTTACTTATCTCTGAGTTAATTTTCACAATGTATCGAAGTGTTTATGATTTTGATAATTTTACTGGCCATATCTTCAAAGTAATCGGTTATTTTTTCATTATGAAAGGTTTTTACTTTTCAGCGATTAGCGAAGACAAAATTGCTGAGGAAAAAATTCGTCGTGCAAGGCAAGAACTGGACGATATCATCCGTGAACAGCAAGGCCTGATTTTTATATTTAGAAAACGAGGAAATGAATTTTTCCATACATTATGCAATGGTGAACTCCTTTATAAAATGGGATTAGATCCAAAAAAAATCAGGAAACAGAAATTAGAGGAAGTCCTTCCGTCAAATGCAGAGCATCTTTTGCACTATTATAATCTTGCCTGGAATTCAGGAGAAAAGGTTACCTTTGAAATGGACTATCATGATCTTTCCTTATTTTTCTCTTTAAAACCGATTTTTCTTGACGGTCAAGTTGTAGAAGTTATCGGATCGGCGACGGATATCACAAAAGTTAAGCATATGGAAGAGTTGATTCGAAGTTCTGAGAAGCTCGGGGTTTTGGGGGAACTTGCAGCTGGGATTGCCCATGAGGTTCGCAATCCTTTGACAACATTAAAGGGGTTTTTACAACTAATTAAAACTGATATTAGTGAACAAAACCAAACCTATGTAAACATAATGTTAGAAGAGGTCGACCGGATTGAACTGATTACCAACGAATTCATGGCTGTAGCAAAACCTCAAGCTTTGCATTATAAATCAGAAAACATTACCACCATCATCAACCAAGTGGTTGCACTTTTACAGCCACAGGCAATTATGAATAATATAGAAATTATTATTCACAAACAAGAACAACTGAACCCAGTAATCATTTGTGAAAAAAATCATTTAAAGCAAGTCTTTATTAATCTTATTAAAAACGCATTCGAGGCTATGCCTAAAGGCGGTACTTTGATGATTAAGATTGGACAAGAGGATTCAAACTATATTCATATCGATTTTATCGATACGGGTATTGGAATATCAAATGAGACACTAAAAAAACTTGGTGAACCTTTCTTTACTTTAAAAGAAGGTGGCAATGGGCTTGGTTTGATGATGTGCAAAAAAATGATTGAATCACATCAAGGGGAACTAAAAGTATCTAGTAAGCTTGGAATAGGAACAACATTTAAGATTATCCTCCCCATACATCGAGCTTTTGAGTAGTGGATGCCATACTTAAACAAAAAACAGGACCTAAGGATCCTCAGACTGTCGAGAAACTCTCGACAGTCTATTATTTCACCTAAAAACTTTAGTGATTAACCGCGTTAATTTGTTAATAAATAGGCTGTTCAATACGTCTGTTGATCTCCGTTCCAGGCGCTACGCTTTCCGTGGGGCGGGCGGTGAGCCTGGAGAGGAAATCAACAAGTCCGTTAGCATGGACAATCTCATATTAAAAATCGGCATTCAATGTTCTGACAAAAATGAAAAATTGCCGAGAAAATAAACTTTCTCGACAATCTGAGGACCTAAAGGATCCTGTTTTTTGTTTGGAAACTATTGAATGGATCTCCTGTACATGTATTGTTGCCATTGAAAGCGAATAAAGCAACCAACACAAAAGCCCAAGATAGCAACAAATGCAGCTATGCCGACCATAATTGTGAAAACGTAGGCTACAATGGTCCAGCCTAATAAGAAGCTTACTAAGCCTAACGCTAGACAAACAACGGAAATGACTTGATTAAACTGTTGCTGATTCCAATCTTCTGGAATATATTCTGAAGGTTGTTTTTTCAAAAATAATTTAGCAAATTTCATTACGGGATTAAAGCCAAAAAATAGGCCCATTAATCCAGCTAACAATGGAAATGCCAAGACCCATTCTTGACCAGATATTAAAGAAATGCATACAGATATAACTATAAACCACTGATTTGTACGGACAAGAGGTCGAGGGATTGATTTATCTTGTTTCTTCATTCATTTCAACTCCACATTAAACTTAAATTTAATCTAAAAACTTAAACCAACTTTTCTTATGGGGTTTATTAGATTAAGATTAAGTTCATTTTATCCCCTTTCCCCTCATTTGTGAAGTGTTTTCTTATGTTTTTCCGAAAATTATTAATATAACAAACTAATGGCAATGACTTCTATTTTCATCAGTTATTTTGTTGCTTCCCATCCTTTTGTTTTTTTTATGAATAGAAGAGACCTACTTTTGATCCTAAACCAAATCAATATCGGGCCTAAAAGGTTGAATCCGAATATGATTATGACGAGGGTCCAAATAAACCACACCGAGTTAATATGATTTATGCAAAAGCAATTGGTCTAACACAGGGTACCATATCACGTGAGGTAAGGAGCGATATGTGGATTTCAACGGGGCTCTCTGTTCTTCAGGGGATTCTGATCATACTCATTACAATCAATCGTAACGTTCCTTTGATATTCGCGAACTTCTCCCTACCTTTCAATCTGGGCTTCCAAAAATGCTTGAGGCAAGCCGCCACCATAATGCGTACTAGGCAATAGCTACGATGATGACGGCAAACAGGGTAAGTTTTTAGACAGTAACCAACAACATTTTGCGAAATTGGTTTAAATCGAAGCTGTTCCTGATATTGGTACTTCCAAAAATAGTTTTGTACCTTTTCCCGGAATGGACTGCAAATGAAACACTCCACCAACGGCACGAGCTCTTTCTTCCATGCTGAAAATCCCTACTCCTCTGGAAACTTGACTTGGTTCAAACCCTTTTCCACAATCCTCTACCGATACTATTACGGTATTTTCTAATTCCTTCAATGTGATCCATGCTTCTTTCACATCAGCATATTTACGGATGTTCGTTAAGGCTTCTTGAATAATCCGATATATCGTAAGTTCTTTGTTAATATCTAAGCGGTGATGCAGAAAACAATTAAAATGGACTTCAATATGATAAAAATTACTGTATCTACCCAAAAAGGAACGAATGGCTGGTACAAGTCCAAGATCATCAAGAACAGAAGGACGTAATTCCCATGAGATTTCTCTAACTTCCTCAATTAATTGCTTGGCTTCCCTCTGCATCTGTTCAATTAATGGATGATTAATCTGTGCTTGTAGCAAGTTAATGGTAATTAAATGACTGTATAAATTTTGGCCTAGGCCATCATGCAGATTTCTTGAAATACTTTTTCGCTCTTCTTCTTGAACATCAATAATTTTTGTCGCCATTTTTTGCAGTTCATCTTCAAATGTTTTTCGCTGTGTAATTTCATAATCAAGCGATAATTTCAAATCAACTAATTCCTGCATAGATCTCTTCAACTCTTCTTTTAACTCGAGATTTGCTAGCATTTCTTCCATATTTTTCGCAAAATCTTGAACAACCAATCGTTCATTTTCTAAGAAAGTATAAGAACTCCTTCGTCCAACCAACAACGCCCCTTTTGGGGAACTGTTTAGAAAAATGGGAACGGCATAGGTTGAAATTAGCTTTTCAGCCAGCATTATTGGATACTCAATTGCTTTACCTAAAATATGATTTGGAAAATGGTCAATCATCATCGGACTGCCTGTTGAAATCACTTTCCCAGCAATCCCTTTCCCATAGCGCACCGTGATTTTTTTATACTTTTCATTACGGTTACCAACCGCATAATGCCATCTAATATCTGGACCGATGGTATTTTGAATGGCCAACCCTACAAAATCACAGTTTATTTGATTCAAAAGTTGATCACAGGACTGTATAACAGCGGGATCATTATCTATCCCTTTCATCATAGTTCCGTTCCTCTACATTCCATACCCAAGAAGCCCCTTTTTTAATGCAAAAGCGACAAGTTCAGGTCTCGTTTTCATTTTCAGTTTCTCCATTAACTTTCCTTTGTGAGTTTCCACTGTTTTTACGCTAATCGTTAATTGTTCAGCAATCTCTTTATTTGAAAAACCTTTCGCAATGAGTGTTAGGACTTCCTTTTCTCGATCTGAAAGGAGGCCGTATGTATCCGTTTTTCCTTGTTTAACAGTCCCCATATACTCATTCATTAATTTCTTTGTAGCCGAGGGATTAAGATAGGCATCACCTTCAGCAACGGATCGTATTGCACCCAATAGTTCATCTTGAGGAGCACTTTTCAGAATACAACCAGCTGCCCCCGCTTGGATGGCACGGAAAAGATATTCTTCATCGTCATGCATCGTTAAAATTAAAATTGCCATATCTGGCTTCAGCTTTTTTAACTCAAAAGTTGCTGAGAGCCCGTCTTTACCATGTGGCATACTTAAATCCATCAACACAACATCTGGATTCAATTCAATCGCCTTTTCTATTCCTTCATTACCCTCGGAGGCATCACCGACTACTTGCATATCAGAGTGGTTATTTAGCAGCATGGATAAACCCATCCGTACAACTGCATGGTCATCTACAAGTAAAATTTTAATCAAGGTTAACCCACCTTTAATTGTTGCGTCATTTAGGATGTCTAACTTTTTCAACCTTTAAATAGACAATTGAATTTTCACTGAAGTCCCAACGCCCAGTTCCGATGTAATGGTACATTCACCACCGATTAAACTCATTCTTCCCCTCATGGCTTCTAATCCGAAGGAATCACTTATTTTATCATTTACATCGAATCCTCTTCCTAAATCAGTTATCTCTATTGTTAAGAACTTTTCTTCCCATGTAAAGCAAATCCTTGCTTCCGAGGTATCAGCATATTTGGCAATGTTCGCCATTGCTTCCTGACAAACTCTAAACAAGGCTATATTCTTGTCCTCTGGAATGGGCATCTCTTTCCCAATACACTCTACGGCTACTTCTACGCCAAACGTAGATGTATACAATTTCGTGTAATTTTTGATCGCCGGTAACAAGCCAAGCGTCGTTAAGGTGGGGGGATATAATTCTACTGAAAATAATCTAATCTCTTGAATCGTTTTTTCAAGTAGTTGGGCCATATCCTTTAAATACCTTTTCGTTTGCGGTTGAGCAATTCCTGCTTCAATTGCCTGTAAGCCTGTAAAGATACTATATAAAGTTTGGCCGACACCTTCATGAAGCTCCACAGCAACCCGCTTCATCTCTTCTTCCTGTGAACGAATAATATAAGAAGAAATATTGTTCGTTGGAATGGTCTCCATTTTTAATCTACCTCCATTATGCACAAAGTTCCTTTAGCTGCTGGAATTAATTAGACAAGCATACTTGGGCGCCTGAGGAATGCTCCTGGCGCCTAAGTATGGTCATCATATTTATGAAGCCTGTGAAACTGTTGATGCTATTTTTTTCCCATTTTTTTGATAGTAAAACCAGTTTAAAGCGATTGAAATAACGTAGAATGCAATAAAGAAATAAAAGGCTGTTACAGGAGTACCAGTTGTTTTCATAGACCAGCCAAAAAGCTTAGGGATAAAGAATGAACCATAGGCTGCAAATGCAGCGGCAAAACCAATCACGGGTGCTGCTTCTTTTACAGAGAAGATACTCGGAATCATTTGGAAGGTAGAACCCGAGCCTAGACCAGATGCTAGGAACAAAATTAAGAATGATACCAGAAAACCAGCAAAGTGCTTTTCATTTAAAAAGTAGATGACCCCGCTTGCGCCAATTCCCATTACAACTAGGACCACGGCGGTAACTTTTGCTCCGCCAATTTTATCTGATATCCAGCCACCAACCGGACGAGCAGCAGCCGCTAAAAATGCACCTAGGAATGCAAGTGAAATGTGCTCAGGAAATTGTGATTTTAATAATAAAGGGAATGCTGCAGAATATCCAATAAAAGATCCGAATGTCGCAACATATAACCATGTCATAATCCAAGTATGTTTCCGTTTCACAATTACAAATTGATCTTTAGCCGATTGCTTTGCACCTGGCAAATTATCCATTCCGAAATATGCAGCAATCGTCAAAATGATAATTGGAATCACCCAAATGAAAGCAGCATTGTGAAGCCATAATTTATCTCCACTTGCTAAAACCTGGGCATCACCTAAGAACGAAAAAGTACTTGTTGTGATAATAAGTGGGGTAACAAATTGGACGACTGAAACACCCATGTTGCCAAGACCACCATTGATTCCTAACGCAGTACCTTTTTCTTTTTTCGGAAAAAAGAAACTAATATTGGCTGATGAGGAAGAGAAATTTCCGCCTCCAAGACCACATAATGCCGCTAGTAGTAACATGATCGAAAAAGGAGTATCAGGGTTCTGAACGGCAAGTCCAATTCCAATTGACGGAATCAAAAGGACTGCTGTTGAAAACACGGTCCAGTTACGCCCACCAAATTTCCCAACTCCAAATGTATAGAAAAACCGCATCGTTGCTCCAACTAATCCAGGAATGGCAGCTAATGTAAATAATTGACTTTCTGTAAACGAAAAACCAATATCATTTAATCTGATTGCAACAACCGACCAAATTTGCCAAACGATAAATGCCAGCATTAATGATGGTACAGAAATCCATAAATTTCGATTAGCGTGTTTTTTTCCTCCTGATTTCCAAAATTGCTCGTTCTCCGGTTCCCAAGAAGTGATTCTTTGTGGATTACTCATGTTTATCGACCTTCCTAATAATGTATTTTAGTTCATTTTCATGGTCAAGGGCAGACCATTCATTACTTGTTAGAGTAATTTTTGAATGAAGTGGCACTGCAAAAAAGTGGATTTTATCGAAATAAATTCTTAGGTGCGTTTGATCAGGACATATATCCAATTTTTGAACAGTCTTTCTGACAAATGGAGCTCTTTCTTCACCTTGCTCATCTATAATGGCAACATCAACAGGTTCAGAAACAAATGACTGTAATGTATCGATATTAAAACGTTTCACAGCTTGTACATCCTCTCATCGCAGCTGGATATATAAAGAACTTGTACCCTTGTAGATACTGCCAAAATACCTCTCCTGCATGTTCTTCAAGAAATTGAACAGTTTCTTCTTCAGAAGACCAGTTGCTCATACCTTTTACTTCCGCCACGACCATCTCCGCACCCTCAACTGTTTTTTCTTCTAAATACCAGTTAAGACGTACTCCTTCAAACAGACTGGTAAGCATACTGTTGATATCTTTGGCGAAATTTCCAACTTCAGTTCTAATAAAGCAAAAATCGAGGTAAGTCTCATTGTTCATCAATTTTTCACGCCTTCCGCTTTTGATCACGTTTGTAAACGTATATCGCGATTGGAAACAACAGAATAATAATGATGCTAGAAATAAGGGCATTCAAATAATTTTGATAAAAATATTGATGGACCATATACTGAGTAAAAGCAAGATTGAGCAATAAGATTAAACAAAGTAAAACAACACTAAAGTATCTACGCTTCATACCGCTTCACCTTCACTGCGTACACAGCACCCTTTTCTACTTTTATTTGAATTTCAGGCAGTGGACGACGCGGCGGTCCCGCAATCGGTGAACCTGTTTCAACATCAAATTTCCCGTGATGGCACGGACAAATCATCTCACCCTCTTTTTTTACCCAAAAAACGGGGCAACGAAGATGGGTACATGCATTTTGGTACGCTACATACTTTTCATCTGACAAACGGATCAGAATGGCGTCATCATGTTCACCAGGAAACTTAAAATCAACGGCATCACCAATTGCTAATGCTTTTACATCGGTAATTTTTTTATGTTTATATTCCTTTTCACCCAGACCAACAAGCTCTTTGGCAGCTAGCCCTCCCCAAGGTAGGGACGAAACAGCAAATACTCCAGCTGCACCTACCAATGTTTTCATAAATCCCCGGCGATCGAGTTTTCGTTCATTATTTCGGTTTATATTATGAGTGTAATTATCTTCATCAAAGGGGATTTTATTATTTTTTTCTGTCATGCTAATCCCTCCTAAAACAACTTGGTAATTCCCTGTAAAATACCGGGAAGATTAACTCGAACATTCGTCTCATTTTCAAGATAAGGCGAACTTGTTACCCATTTACCATTATCCATATTGTAGGCTTGTTTCTTATTTTCTATTTCTTCATCTGTTAACCATTGCAATGTGTTAGTTGGACAAACACTTGCACACATTGGTGGAATCCCATCTTTACTGCGGTCGATACAAAGGTCACACTTATACATCAGGTTTTGCTCGGTATCAAATTTTGGAATCCCATATGGACAAGCAATCGTACAGTTTTGACAGCCGATACATTTTTCAACAAGTGCTGACAAGACTGCACCCGTTTCATGGATTTGAATCGCTTGAGCCGGACAGCTTCTTGCACATGCTGGGTTCACACAGTGAAGGCACATTAGAGGCATAGTCTGCCGATTAACAAGTGGGTTCACATCGTAAACGTAATTACGGTTGCGTTCTTCATGACCTCCACACTGTGTACAAGCAGCCAAACAAGAACGGCATCCGATGCAATTATCCAGTTCAATATAGAGCCTCTTTTTCATTTATTGCACCTTCATTTCTATTTTTTCAATCTGTGCAGCACACGCTTTAAACTCGGGCATCCGCGACATCGGATCAAGAGCTGGAATAGTTAGTAAATTAATCGATTGGTCATGACCAAAATGATAAGGAACAAATACAGTATCTTTTCGAATGGCTTCGGTAATTTTAACCTTGTAGTCTGCTTCTCCACGCCGAGTGAATAGCCGGACCACTTCTTCGTGTTCAATATTGTATTGAGCTGCAAGCTCTGGGTGTACTTCCACAAAAGGTTCAGGACACATATCACGTAAAAATGGAATTCTCCTTGTTTGGTTACCAGATAAATAGTGGTATACAACACGTCCCGTAGTCAGTCGGATTGGATAATCTTGGTCCGGCTCTTCAGCAGGTGGTCGATATGGTAATGCACAAATTTTAGCTTTACCATCGGGATGATAGAATTTCTTATCAAGGAACATATGTGGGGTCCCTTCATCCAATTCATCTTTACAAGGCCAAAATACGCCATCTTGTTTTTCGATCTTGTCCCATGTTGCACCATAATAATCGGCATACCCCCCCTTAGAGGCTAAACGAAATTCATCCGCAACATCCTTAGCAGTTTGTAAATGTGAAAAATACTTACCTCTACCAAGACGCTCAGACAATTCAACTTGAATTTGCCAATCTGGCTTTGATTCTCCAACTGGCTCTTGTGCTTTGTTGATTTTAATAATTCGGCCTTCCAGGTTGGTTACTGTTCCTTCATCTTCAGACCAAGTAACGGTTGGCAGTACCACATCAGCAAATTCCGCTGATTCTGATAGATAGAAGTCCACACAAACCATGAAGTCAAGGTTCTTCATCTGTTCTCGAACATAATTTAAATTGGGTGCAGATACGGCTGGATTCGAACATAATAAGTACAAGCCACGAATTGTTTTTTGTTCCATGAGCTCAAACATTTCATAGGCTGAAACGCCCTCTTTTGGCATTTCTTCTGGTGTGATTCCCCATACTTTACTGACTTCTTCAACATGCTTCGGATTATTGATTTTACGATAACCAGGAAGAGCATCTGCTTTCTGGCCATGCTCACGACCGCCCTGCCCATTACCTTGTCCAGTAAAAGTGGCAACGCCTGCCTTCGGACGACCAATTTTGCCGGTAACTAATGCTAGGTTGGTGTAGCCTGAAACATTATCAACACCCTTATGCTGCTGTTCAATTCCGCGAGCAAACATGACAATCGCATTCGGAGCTTTTCCGTAAATTTCTGCGGCACGAATAATTTTTTCAGGTGCAACACCAGTTAGCTCACTGGTATATTCCGGTGTGAATTGTTTCACAAGTTCTTTTGTTTCTTCAAAACCATTTGTATGATTTTTCACAAATTCCTCATCAGCATGGCCGTTTTCGATTAACAGATTTAAGATTCCGTTAGCAAGTGCAAGATCCGTTCCTGGCTTTAGGTCAAGATGAACATCTGCACGTCTAGCGATTGGTGTTTCACGAGGATCAGCAACAATTAAGTAACCACCGCGCTCTTGAACCGCCCAAACACGGAACATTGAAGTGGGGTGACATTCTGCAGTGTTACTACCAGCGATAAACAAGCAATCTGTTTCGTGAAGATCGGTCCATGGTAGCGTTGATCCCCGGTCAACACCAAAACTTCTTAAAAACCCACCAGCTGCACTAGACATACAGAAGCGGCCATTATAATCTATATAGCGCGTTTGCAGTCCGACACGGGCAAATTTCCCAGTTAAGTAGCATTTTTCATTTGTCATCGATACACCGCTGTAGACACTTAACGAGTCCTTGCCATAGTCAGATTGAAGCTCTTGAAATCTTTGGGCGATTAAGTCATAAGCTTCCTCCCATGTAGCTTCACGGAAGCCATCTTTTGTCCCTTTCAAAGCTGCGTTATCACGGATTAGCGGTTTTAAAATCCGATCATCATGGTTTGTTTGCTGGTAAGCTGTCACTCCTTTTGGACACATTTTCCCAACCGTAACTGGCCAATCATAACGAGGCTCAACTCCAATAATTTTGTTCGTTGCTATATTGACCCGCAAATTCATCCCACATTGCATTCCACAATAGCTACAGTGTGTTTTGATTAATTTTTCCCCTGGATGAATCACGTTTTCGATTTCTTTAAAAAACTTATCCCTTTGCATTTTGATTTGCCTCCTTTACCTTAACTTCATGGGTAGGAAATCCTGCGAACTGTGCAATTCGATATTTTCGACGACATGGTAAGCATAGCTCTGCTAAATGGGCTCCTTGACTTGTTTTGAACTCGATTTCGTTCACTTCTAAAACTTGAATGACATCCTGTGATTGTTCATTCGATACGAACTTCTCACCACAAACCTTACATTCCTTCATTGCTTGTTCTGCATAATGTTCTCGGTAGTTTTTTGCTAAAACACTCATTGGTCGAAACGGAATATGAGCTAACTTTCCGAAAGGAAGATAGATGAGTGTGATGATGACTGAAAATTGATGAATAATGGACATAATCGGTTGACCTGCACCATGTAAAAAGACGTTCATAAAGGTTAGTAATAATCCCGTTATGCTAATAAAAAGTAGTAAGTAAAGCGGTAAGAAATCATAAATGAAATTTTGTTCCGCTCGGGCTTGCATATTTTTTATCCTGCGGTAAAGTGCCATCGAAACTCCAGTAATGACCATCATTGCCGTAAAATTCAAGGCATTGTAGGATAGGAAGCCGATCATTCCATCAGCTTTTATTTTCATAACATCTATTCCCATCACTACAATCGTATAATAACCATTATCCTGCATCGTGAAGTACATCCAACCAAAGACGAGTGGAAAGGTCACAAAACACGAAAGGATACAACCCCAGCCTATTAAAAGATGCTGCGTCCAGCGGTAAATACCCCGATTCCAAATAAAATTGTATGTAGCTAAATGCTCTACTGAGGTTTTCGGAGTCGATTTTCTAAATATAAGTTTAAGACCCTTTTTGATGATTATTTTTGTGGGTGGTCTTTCTCCCCAGGCTATAAAACGATAAAAGAATCCACCTATAAATACAATGGTTCCAACCATGTATCCATATAGGTTCATATCAATGTGTGTAAACATTCTCGTTCCAACAAAAACTAAAATGATAAGTCCAAAAACAGTTAAAAACATAGATTTTGCAAAATGGGAAGCAAATGCATTCTGAAACGAATGCCCCGTTTCTTTATTAGGTGAAAGTTTTGCCTGCATCTTAAGTCCTCCTCAAAAAAAAAATACAATTAAATATATATTTATTGTACTTGTCGGATCTTGTTTAAGAATATCAGGGAACTTCCCTATCATCTGAGGGAAATTCCCCTATTCCAGGACATTCGTTCAAGGTTTGTACACAAGTAAAGGGAATCACGTGAGAGAATGTACTTTTTCAAGAAAAGAATGGATCCTCACACAAATAATTGACGAGTTCTAGGCATAAAAAAACAGGTGATCCAGTCGAATGGATCACCTGTTTTTTGTGCACACATCTCTATTTAATTAATGTCCTCCTAAATAAGCCATCTTTACCTGATCACTTGCATTAAGCTCCTCAGCAGTTCCAGACAGGACAACTCGACCCGTTTCAATAACATAGGCACGATGTGCAACAGAAAGTGCCATATTAGCATTTTGCTCCACTAACAAAATGGTTGTTCCATCTTTATTTATTTGTTTAATGATGTCAAAGATAGTTTTGACTAAAATCGGCGCTAATCCCATTGAAGGCTCATCCAATAGAAGTAGTTTAGGTCGTGCCATTAAGGCCCGTCCCATGGCGAGCATCTGTTGTTCACCACCAGATAAAGTACCTGCTTGCTGCTTACTGCGCTCTTTTAAACGTGGGAATAATTGAAATACTTTTTCAAAATCCGCTTGGATCCCTGCCTTATCATTTCGCAAAAATGCTCCAAGCTCTAAGTTTTCCTCCACACTCATATTGGCAAATACGCGACGGCCTTCTGGAACGTGCGAGATTCCTCGTTTTACAACTGTTTGAGCTGGTTTCCCAGCAATTGAAACTCCCTCATAAAGGATGTCCCCTTGCTTCGGTTTTAACAACCCAGAAATCGACTTGAGAAGAGTACTTTTCCCAGCACCATTTGCGCCGATTAAAGTCACGATCTCCCCTTGATTAATTTCCAGGGAAACTCCTTTTAAAGCTTGGATATTTCCATAATATACATTAATATCATTAACCTTAAGCATTTGCTGGAGCCTCCTCTCCGAGATACGCTTCGATGACTTTTGGATTATTTCTTATCTCGTCTGGTGTACCCTGAGCAATTAATTGTCCGTGGTCCAGTACATAAATTCGTTCGCACACGCCCATAACCAACTGCATATCATGCTCGATAAGCAACACAGTTAGTCCAAACTTTTCTCTAATAAAAGAAATAAGCTTCATCAGCTCATGTGTTTCTTGGGGGTTCATACCTGCTGCCGGCTCATCAAGTAATAAAAGCTCCGGTTGTGCAGCTAATGCTCTGGCTATTTCTAAGCGTCTTTGCTGCCCATAAGGCAAATTTTTTGCCTTTTCATATTTAAACCCATCTAAATTAAATATTTTCAAAAAATCAATTGCCTTCTCTTCCATTTCCTTTTCACCTTTAAAATGGGTAGGTAAACGGAATATAGAACTAAGAATAGTATGCTTGGCATTGGAATGGTAGGCAACTTTTACATTATCAAGAACAGATAGCTCGTCAAAAAGCCTAATATTTTGAAAGGTACGGCTGATTCCTTTGCGCGTGATCTTGTATGGCTTTAATCCATTCAAACGTTGCCCATTAAAAGTAATGTTTCCCTCGGTAGGAACGTACACACCTGTAAGTAGGTTGAAAAATGTCGTTTTTCCTGCTCCATTTGGACCAATTAAACCAACTAGTTCCCCTTTGTTTAATTCTGCATTTATCTCAGAAACAGCTTTTAACCCGCCGAATCGGATCCCAACACTATCAACTTTAAGCAATGATGTCTTTGTTGTCACTGTTTGGCCCCTCCCTCAACAGCTTTCTGCTTTTTAAAGAAAGATGTTAACTCTCTTGTACCTAGTAATCCTTGTGGACGATATAACATCATAACAATGAGGACCAGACTATATATAATCATCCTCGTTTCAGGATACTCCTGTAGGAATGTTGATACAAAGGTCAGTAAGATTGCGGCAATAACAGAACCGGACATACTTCCTAACCCACCTAGTACAACAAAAATTAAAATATCGAATGATTTTAAAAACCCAAAGTTAGTAGGCTGAATAATATAGAAGTTGTGCGCATATAAAGCACCAGCAACCCCTGCAAAAAATGCTCCCATTGCAAATGCTACAACCTTATAGTAAGTCGTATTTATTCCCATAGCATCTGCTGCTATTTCATTTTCACGAATCGAAATACAAGCTCGTCCATGAGTTGAATTCGTAAAGTTCGTGATGACAACAAGAGTCACCAACAGGCATATAAATACCCAAGGCCATGTTGTTAAGTGAGTAACTTGCATTCCACTTGCTCCACCAACATAAGGTATATTTAACATGGTAATTCGGACAATTTCTCCAAAACCCAATGTGGCGATTGCCAGGTAGTCACCCTTTAGACGGAGACTTGGAATTCCAATAATTAACCCTGCGACCGCAGCCGCTAGTCCACCAACAAGTAGTGCAACAGGAAAAGGTAAGCCAAGCTTCACAGAAATAATGGCTGAAGCATAAGCACCAACAGCGAGAAAGCCTGCATGACCTATCGAAAACTGCCCGGTAATCCCAATTATAAGGTGAAGGCTAACCGCAAGCATAATATTAATAACAATTGTAAAAAGGGTATTAATGTAAAATGAATTTAAATATTGCCCTGTAATTAAAAATTGAATCGTAATATATACAATAGAAGCTAACACGATTGATAGCCAAAATCCTTTTGTGCGTTTGATCGAAATCATCTATTTTCCTCCTCCCTACACTTTCTCTCTAACGTTTTTGCCAAATAGCCCGGATGGACGGAAAATTAAAATAAGAATAAGTACAATAAATGCAACACCATCGCGCCATAAAGAGTAGCCTAAAGCACTAACAAGTGATTCAATTGTGCCTAATACAAGTCCACCAACCATTGCTCCTGGAATACTACCAATTCCACCTAAAACTGCTGCTACAAATGCCTTTAAGCCTGGAATAACTCCCATTAAAGGCTCAATTTTAATATAATAAGTACCAAAAATGACGCCGGCTGCCCCTGCAAGTGCCGAGCCAATCGCAAACGTAGCTGAAATTGTTTTGTTAACATCTATTCCCATTAATTGTGCTGCTTCAGAATCGTAGGAAACAGCACGCATTGCTTTCCCAATTTTGGTTTTATGCACTACAAATTGTAGTAAAATCATTAACGCAATTGAAATGCCCAAAATAAATAAGGATTGACCATTAATGGATACTCCAAAAATATCAATATTCTTAGTCGGGAGAACATCTCCTGGATAGGCCTCGGGTTGAGCACCGCGTAAATAAATAGTTCCATATTCTATTAATAACGATACCCCGATTGCCGTTATCAGCGCTGCAATTCTCGTAGCATTTCGCAACGGTTTATAAGCAATTTTTTCAATTAGAACACCAAATATTGCACAAGCGGCCATTGTTAAAAGTAAAGCTGGGAAGAAACTTAAATGTAATATTGTAATGGAATAAAATCCAATAAATGCACCTACCATAAATACATCACCATGAGCAAAGTTAATTAATTTAACAATGCCATATACCATTGTATAGCCGAGCGCGATTAGTGCATAAATACTTCCGAGTGAGATTCCATTTACAAGTTGTTGAAATAGTTCCATTTCGCACTCTCCTTTCTTTTTTCCTTCAATCATCAAAAATAAATTCAGAATAGGGGGCATGCCCCCTATTCCATTTTCTAAATTACTTAAGGATTAACTTTAACCTTAAACTTTTGTTCCCCATTTTCATAACTTAGAATTGCTGCTGATTTTACTGGATTATGTTTGTTATCTAGTGTCATTTTTCCTGATACTAAAGCTAGACCTTTCGTTTCTTCAAGTGCCTTTTGAATTTTCGCAGGGTCTTCACTTCCAGCACGCTTGATTGCATCGGCTAGGAAATAAGCTGTATCATAACCAAGCGCATTAAAGGCATCTGGAGATTTGCCATCGTATTTTGCTTTAAATGCTTTAACAAATTCCTGAATTTTTGCATCTGGATCCCCAGAAGAATAATGGTTTGTAATATAAGTATTATTCGTTGCTGCCGTACCACCGATTTCAATTAGTTTCGGAGAATCCCAGCCATCTCCACCCATAAACGGTACGTTAATCCCGATTTCACGAGCTTGTTTTAAGATTAGCCCAACTTCTTCATAGTATCCCGGTACAAATACAAATTCAGGATTTTTCGATTTGATTCGAGTAAGAGTTGCACGGAAATCTGTGTCCTTTGCCACATAGGCTTCCTCTCCAACAATTTTCCCACCGTTTTTCTTGAACGATGCTTTAAAAGCATCAGCAAGTCCTTTCGCATAATCACTGGAATTGTCGATTAAAATTGCCGCACTCTTTACTTTCAATTCATCAGTGGCGAAATTTGCGGCTACTGTTCCTTGGAATGGGTCAATAAAACATGTTCTAAACACGTATTTATTTATTTTTCCCTTGTCAAAGGTAACTGTAGGGTTTGTCCCGGTTGGTGTAATCAAAGGTATTTTGTTTTCATCTGCAACTTGAACTTGAGCAAGTGTATTTGTACTTGTTGCTGCTCCAATAATTGCTACCACTTTATCCTGTGTTGCTAGTTTAATAGCGCCACTTGTTGCTTCTGCTGCATCAGATTTATTATCAACTTTAACAATCTTAAGTTGTTTACCGTTTACTCCTTCTTTGTTAATCTCATCAATTGCTAAATCAAGACCTTCTTCAATAGATTGTCCATAAGATGCCACTCCACCAGACAATTCTAAGTTCGCGCCAACTTTAATAGTTCCCCCACTATCCTTGCCGTCCGAACTTGAGTTACTAGCCTTGTCTCCGCTGCTACAACCGGCAATCAATCCAGTTGAAAGTAAAAGTGACATGAAAATTCCCGTTGCCTTTCGTTTGTTCATTAAATAGCCCCCATTTTCTCGATTTTTCAGTATAGTCAAAAAATTCAAGACAGTTAGCTAGAACCACTCCCCTTAAATATTATTTCAAAACAATAACCGATAAAAATAAATATTCTGAAAATATTGTACAAAATATTCTCCTTTAAGTCTAGTTATTCTTGCTAAATAATTTTAAGGAATTCATTTTTTAGACACTATTTATCCGAAATAAGACAGAATCAATGTGAAGAGAATCGCGAAAAAACGCGAATGAAATCGCTTCATTTTCTTGAATAATTTTTAAAAAAATTATAGAATTTCCTATATTAAAAAAACTATTTTCCGTTTAATAATGATGAAAAACATAATAAAAGCGGCAGCTAAAAACCGACAGGCTTTCCACCTGTCGGTTTTGTTAAGCATACATTTTTTCATCTTCCTGTTTGAAAAAACTCTTCATCGCATGGAAAACATCAGACTTTTGTTTGAGGATGTAATGTCGGAATTTTTCTTGTTTAATATTTTTATAAGCGGTCATTAAAGTAGAATGGCGGTTATACTGATTGACCTCGCCATATCCAAATATATTGGATACCTTCATAAGTTCTTCCACTAATTTCACGCAGCGAGCGTTGTCAGATGTTAAATTATCTCCGTCTGAAAAATGAAAAGGATAAATATTATAGCGTTTAGGATCATACTTCTCGTTCACAAGATCCAATGCTTTTCGATAAGCTGATGAACAAATCGTTCCACCACTTTCTCCTCTTGTAAAGAAATCTTCCTCCGTTACCACCCTAGCTTCGGTATGATGCGCAATAAATTCAATTTCTACTGTCTCATACTTGGTGCGTAAGAAGCGCGTCATCCAAAAGAAGAAGCTTCGCGCCATGTATTTCTCCCAAATCCCCATTGAACCACTTGTATCCATCATTGCCAAAACTACTGCCTTGGATTCAGGCTTAACCACTTCATTCCAAGTTTTAAATTTTAAATCTTCCTGATAGATAGGATGGAAGCCTGGAGTCCCTTGCATGGCATTTCGTTTAAAGGCTGTCATCATTGTTCTCTTCTTATCAATATTCCCCATTAAACCCGTTTTCCGAATATCGTTGAACTCAATGTTTTCGACAAGCTCTTCATTTTGCTCTTTACGTTGAAGGTTAGGAAGCGCCAACTGCTTAAACAAGGCTTCCTCCAACTCCATCATGGAAACCTCCGCTTCAAAATAATCCTCCCCTGGCTGATCACCTGCCCCTTGCCCTTTTCCTGGTCCCTTTTCAGAGCCTGCACCATCACGGGCAATGACATCACCAATTTTACTTTCACCATCACCTTGCCCAACATGTTTGTTTTTATCATAGTTATAGCGAATTTTGTATTCATCAAGAGAACGAATCGGTATTTTCACTACCTCTCGACCGTTGGACATAATGATACTTTCTTCTGTAATTAAATCTGGTAGATTGTTTCGAATCGCTTCTTGTACCTTTTCTTGGTGACGCTGTTGATCATCGTGGCCTTTGCGGTGGAGGGACCAATCTTCTTTGGAAACAACAAACGGTTGATTATCAATTTCGGTCAATTTTACCCCTCCCTAAATTATTTTTTTGATTCACAAAAATCCTTTCAGTGGCATACAATAACCCGAGTCTGCCTGTAAAATTAATAGAATTGTGGATTACTCTATCCTATGCAAGAAAACCAAATAATTTACTAATAATTACTACAATAATGAGATGGCCCATCACATTGGACAATCTTAGTCCTCCTCACAAAAAATGGGAAAAACTGATGTTTTTAATGAATCATCATGTATTCAACATATTCTATTTTCTACACTCATAAAATGGACAAGGAGAGGTTGGCTAAGGAGGAGATACGCATTGGAAAATATGGTTGTTACTATTATGGTTGATTTCATAAAACGATGAGTAAAACAATTTTGACATACTACTGTCTTATATTTGGTGCAGTCTTACAAGGCATGGCCATGTCCCTATTTTTGTTTCCACACTCCATCCCCTCTGGAGGTGCAGCAGGCATAGCGATCCTGATGAACCATTGGTTTGATCTTCCACTCGGATTCGCTTTATGGCTTGCAAATATTATTTTTTTGCTCTTTGCGGTGAATTATTTTGGCTACACTTGGACATTTCGAACGATTATCTCTGTAGCAACAACCTCAACGACAGTAAGCGTTTTAACTTCTTATTTTCCACATATACATGTACATATACTACTTGATATGGCATCGGGAAGTATCTTGTTCGGAATTGGCGTTGGTTTGCTCATCCGTGCAGGCGCGTCTAGTGGTGGAATGGTGATTCCAGCATTAGTTATTGCTTCCTATAAAAATTGGAGTCCTGGAAAGGTCATGATGGGCATTAATTTCTTTATTTTTTTATTAACCTCACTTGTGATTGATTATAAAATTGTTGTATTTGCAATCATTTGCCAATATATATCTACCAACATTATTGATTATATTTACACGTTCAGATTTCAAAGCCTTTATGAGCTTTCATATAATTGGCGAAAAATGAAATAAAGATAAGCTAAGGGAATCCTTAGAGGATCCTCTTAGCTTGTAAAAAAGAGAAGATTTTCTTTACAGATTGATCGATACTCGTATTACTTGTTTCAATGATGATTTCAGGAGACAGAGGCGCTTCGTAAGGCGAGCTTATTCCAGTGAAATCATGAATTTCTCCTTTCCTTGCCTTTTTATACAAACCTTTTGGATCCCGATTTTCGCAGATGTGAATAGGACAATTACAATAGATTTCAATAAACTCATTGCCTCCAAACATTCCTCGGACAAGGTCCCGATCTTCTCTAAACGGAGAAATGAAAGCAGAAGATACAATTTGCCCACTTTCAACAAACAACTTTGCCACTTCACCGATTCTACGAATATTTTCTTTCCGATCTAGTTTATGAAAACTTAAATCCCTGTTTAATCCGTGACGGATGTTATCCCCATCTAACACAAAGCTTCTTAACCCGTTTCTGAATAATTCCTGATCGACTGCATTTGCCAAGGTCGATTTCCCCGATCCAGATAACCCTGTAAACCACAGAACACAACTTTTATGACCATTCAAACGATGGCGGTCCTTTTTGGAAATAGTTGTATTGTGCCAAATGATGTTTTCCAGCTTCTCCATTTGCTACACCCTTAAGTTTTTAATATACAATTCTTGCATCCCTTGAATCAGAATTTCAACTACCTCTGGACGACTAAATTCTTTTGGAGGTTTCACTCCGTTTTGCAACATTCCTCTTACTTTTGTACCTGATAAAATGACATGATTTTGTTTATCGTGAGGACATGTTTTTTCAGATGCCATGTTTTCGCATTTTTCACAATAAAAACTATGCTCAAAAAACAGCGGCTGAATTCCTAACTCATCCTCGTGAAAGTAACTAAAGATCTTTTGAGCATCGTAAGTACCATAATAATCCCCTACACCAGCATGATCTCTTCCGACTATGAAATGAGTACATCCATAGTTTTTGCGAACGATTGCGTGAAAAATCGCTTCTCTTGGTCCGGCATAACGCATGGATGCTGGGAATACCGACATGAACACGCGGTTTTTTGGATAATAGTTTTCTAGGAGAACTTGATAGCTTTTCATGCGAATCTCACTTGGTATGTCATCCGGCTTCGTTTCTCCAACAAGCGGGTTTAAGAACAAACCATCCACTAACTCTAATGCCGACTTTTGAATATATTCATGGGCGCGATGAACCGGATTCCTCGTTTGAAATCCAACAACCTTTTTCCAACCCATTTTCTTAAATATTTCTCTTGTTTGTTGCGGATCTAAATAATAGCTTTCAAACTGTCCCTTCTCTGGAAAATTAACCAGTGTGACCGGACCGCCTAAGTAAACGTCTTGTCGCTCGAACAACTTCTTTACACCAGGATGAGCCTTTTCTGAGGTTCGATAGACGAGTTCAGCTTCCAATTTTTTATCTGGGGAATATATTTCCTCTACCTTCATCACCCCATAAATGGTTCCGTTATGAACTAAATTGACTTCTTCCCCACTTTTTAGTTCAGCTGCTTTATTTGTGCTTACTGCCAATGTGATGGGGATAGACCAGGGAAGCCCACTTGATAGCCTCATTTTTTGAACAACAGTATCATAATCCTGTTTACCCATAAAACCCTTTAGTGGGCTATATCCACCATTTGCAATCAGCTCAAGATCACTCAATTCCATTTTATCAAGTTCAACAATTTTTCGAGAAATATCAATTGGAAACAAAAGATCAATACGCTGAACTAGATTCCCTCCATGTGGTTGGCTAAGACTCACGAAAATTCCCCCTTACTGATTTGGTCCATGTATCAATATTTTTATGATAAATGAAGTCCGCATTCTGTCTTATTTTGACCAGCCCATCTGCCGGAACGGATATCACCTTTTCCGGTTACCCTCATGGTACATGGCTCACAACCAATACTTGGATAGCCCTGATCGTGCAAAGGATTATATTCGAGTTGATGTAAATCGATATAGGTCAGCACATCATCCCACGTCCAATGGATAAGCGGACAGACTTTTACTTTTTGAAATTTTTCATCCTTGTTAATATATTGTACATTACTCCTTGTCGGGGACTGCTCTCTCCTTAAGCCAGTTATCCAAGCCAATGAATCTGTTAATACATCTTGTAGCGGAACAATTTTTCTCATATGGCAGCACAGATTGGGGTTATCTTTCCATAATTCTTCTCCATACCACTTATCTTGATCTTGTAAAGTCATTTTTGGTTTTACCAAATCAATCTGCAAAGTTGGATAACGCTCTTTTACCTTTTCTATTAGGTCATATGTCTCCTTAAAATGAAGTCCAGTATCAAGGAACACAATCCGGGCTTCCTTGTTGACCTTATTGATTAAATCGATAAGCACTATTCCTTCAGCGCCAAAGCTACAGGCATACACAATATCTTTTCCATATTCACGATATGCCCATTTAATTATATCTAGATAATCTCGATTCTCTTTCAAAGTATGGGCAACCCTTTCTTCATTCCATGCTTCGTATGTGATCGTTCCGGACAATCCTATCCCTCCATTTCAACCTATATTCACTCTAATCATTAAATCGTAATGTAATGCATTCATTATTTTGAACTGCTATTTTGTTCATTTTATTAATATCGCCCTGTTGATAATAGGACAGAATGGCTCTCATCCATGATCCGTGACCAAATACTAAAATATTTGAATACCCCTGATATTTATCTAAAAAGGAAACAATCCTATATTCAAGATTGGCAATGCTCTCACCAAGAATAATTTCCCGTGGGTTTTCCACCCATTTGTCCCCATATTTTTCAAACAATTTCTCCCTAGGCACACCCTCAAACGGTCCAAAATCTAATTCATCTAATAAGCCCTCAGTTTCCGAATCAAATCCATATAATCGCGCCGTTTGTTGAGTCCTTTTTAAATTACTTGCCAAAACAATCTCAAACGGGGCGATTTCTTGCAAATACTTCTGGTTCCGTTTTATTCCAGCCTGATACATTTTAGGGTTATCTGAAATATCGATATCTTTTCTTCCTTGAAGCATTTTTTTCTTATTCCACTCCGTAGGAAGATGCCTAATTAAAGTAATGACCATTCACGATCCTCCATATAAAAGGTTTCACTTCGTAATCCACACCTTTGTGCTTCTAATACTAAAACATCCTGAATTTTCACATTCCCTAAATTAACGTTTGCTCCCAGTTGTTTAATAAAATACATTTGGTGTTTTGAAGTAGGGGCTTCAAAAATAATCCTTTTATAATCTATATCTTTAATTAGTTCATGAATAAGGTCATCTCTAATGTCACCATTTTTCCCGTATATGCCTGCCGTCCCGGAGTCTCTCCCCTCAGTAATCACATACTCACATCCAGCATCAAGGAAAAGAACCATTTCTTCCTTCCATTTTGAAATAGGTATTTCCTTTTCACAGTCTTTTGACCCTACCTCAGCAATAACATGGAACTCCTTTTTTAATTGTTTTATGAGGGAGAGACGCTTACCAATAGGAATGTCTAAAGTTCCATTTGAAACTTCAATCCATTCAATCCCTAAATGGTTTAAATAGTGAACATACTCGGGGATTTTATTTTGGTAGTAACATTTTTCAAATAAGGTACCCCCACAATAAGGTTTAATCTGATATTGCTTGTAAAGGTCGACTTTTTCCTGAATATTTGGAGTCACATATGCCGATCCAATTCCAATTTTTGCTATGTCAATTAAGCTATTGTATTCAGATAAAATATGCCTTAACTCCCCAACCGGAGTACCGAAATCAGCAATTGAAGTCAATCCAAAGGACCTCTCTCCTGAAGTCCTTTTTGGTAATTCTAAAAAATCCATTAGGGTAAACGCCTCCTCATTTTTCTAGGATAGATTATTCAAAAATTGGGTAAATGTGTAATGTTTAGGTTTTTTCCTTAGAAAATTAGGCATCAGCCTTTGTATAAAGTTCTAATCCATTTCAAACAATAGAAAAGCTTTCATTTTATTTAGTTAGGGGTGTTCATCAATTGTCAAAGCAAAAACCGAATGGTTTAACGATATTAGCAATTGGCTCCATCCCCATGATTCTAGTCTTGGGAAACTCAATGTTGATTCCACTTCTGCCAAAAATGAAAACAGAATTGGATGTCTCTCAATTTAAAATAAGCCTGATCATTTCAGTTTTTTCAATTGCTGCAGCGATATCCATTCCGATTTTAGGATATTTATCTGATCGTTTTTCACGAAAAGCAGTCATCATCCCTTCACTTATTTTATATGGTTGTGGTGGTTTGCTTGCTGGGGCAGCATCTGCGTGGTTTTCAAATGCATATACATGGATCCTGGCTGGGAGGGTTATGCAAGGTTTAGGAGCAGCTGGTACAGCGCCAATTGCCATGGCATTAACAGGGGATTTATTCAAGGGGGCTGAACAAAGTCGTGTTCTTGGTCTCGTTGAGGCCTCTAATGGGTTTGGAAAGGTCATTAGTCCGATACTAGGTTCTCTTTTTGCCCTTCTCTTTTGGTATGCAGCGTTCTTCGCCTTTCCCGTCTTCTGTTTAGCGTCAATTTTACTAACGATCTTTTTTATAAAAGAAAAGAAAGCAGAAAAAGAACCCCCTCCTTTAGGCAAATATGCAAAGGGGCTAATTTCCGTATTTAAATCAGAGGGACGATGGTTATTTGCGGCTTATTTAACAGGGGCAATTTGTCTTTTTGCTCTTTTCGGTATTCTGTTTTATATTTCCGACATTCTTGAAAAAGAACATCATATTGACGGGATTCTTAAGGGTAGTATTTTAGCGATACCATTGTTGTTTATGACGACTACATCGTATATTACTGGCAGTAAAATCGGAAAAAATATGCCTTTGATGAAAAAGTTAATTATTTTGGGATTGCTCCTAATGACTGCATCATTTGCTTCACTCATTTTCTTTGAAAGTTTAATTCCGTTCTTCTCAGTCCTGGTAGTTAGCAGTATTGGGACGGGTCTTGTTCTTCCATGTATCAATAGTTTTATTACCGGCTCAGTCCCAACGGATCGAAGGGGTTTTGTTACTTCACTTTATGGTTCAGTTAGGTTTTTAGGAGTGGCGATTGGTCCACCCATTTTCAGTACATTAATGGATTGGTCACGAACTGGAATGTTTCTTATAACAGCTGGATTAACCTTATTTGCTGCCCTACTAAGTCTTGTCCTTATTCATGTGAAGAAAAAAAAACCAGCGGAGGACAGTGATACATTATTTGAAAAACTTCAATTTTCTTAGTATAGCGGAAGCGCGTTTTTATTTTAAAAAAGGAGGTTTTCCTAAATGCAAATATACTTTTCACCTGAAGTCATCACTCCGGAATATCAAGTATTAAATGTCGTGGATTCCACTAATCAAGCAGTCGGAAATGTCGCCTTTCTTTTTGCAGAAAAAAAGCTTTATGTATATGGAATTTTGGAGGAGGAAGGGGTAGCCTCGGATTTTAAAGATTTGGTCAAACCATACCTTAAAGGGCTTTCAAAAGCAAAACAAGGAATAGACATTTATTCTTGTTTATATGTAGGGTGTAAAAAGATTAATCTAAAAGAGGAAGAATCCGAAAAATAAAAAGAAAAGGGCTAGCTATTATATGAGCTAGCCTCATTCGTATCTTCTTATCGATTCAACAAACTACCAACATAACGTAATAAATCATTTGCTGACGTTGAATTATATCCGTGCTCATCAATTAACCGAGCGACAACATCATTAATCTTTTTAAGATGTTGCTCATCAGGTGTTTTTGATGAAGTGGTGATCTTCACAACATCTTTAAGATCGGCAAATAATTTCTTTTGAATAGCTTCACGTAAGCGGTCATGTGAATTGTAGTCAAACCGCTTGCCTTTTCGTGCGTAAGCGGAAATTCTAATCAATATTTCCTCCCGGAATGCTTTCTTCGCGTTTTCAGAAATGCCAATTTGTTCTTCAATTGATCTCATTAGCTTCTCATCTGGATTAATTTCTTCACCTGTCAACGCGTCACTAAGCTTGGCTTTATTGCAGTACGCTTCAACATTATCTAAATAATTATCCAGCAACGTTTTAGCTGATTCTTCATATGAATAAACAAATGCTTTTTGCACTTCCTTCTTGGCGATATCATCGAATTCTTTCCTAGCCAAGGAAATAAAATTTAAATAACGTTCTTTCAATTCAGCAGTAATCGATGGATGCTGATCAAGCCCCTCTTTTAAGGAACGTAATACGTCTAGCGCATTAATTGAAGGAACTTCTTTTCGAATAATGGTTGATGAAATTCGATTAATGACATACCGAGGGTCAATTCCACTCATACCTTCATCCGCAAATTCCTTTTTCAGTTCAGCAAGGTCAGCCGAATTGAAGCCCTCAACATTCTCCCCATCATAAAGCCTCATCTTTTTAATTAAATCAATATCACCTTTTTTCGGCTCTTTTAGCCGGGTTAAGATCGTAAACATCGCAGCAACTTTTAATGTATGCGGAGCAATATGAACATCCGCAACATCACTTTCGTGAATCATTTTTTCATATATCTTTTCTTCCTGAGTTACTTTTAAATTATAAGGAATCGGCATGACGATAATCCGCGAATGAAGGGCCTCATTCTTTTTATTAGAAATGAAGGAACGATACTCTGTCTCATTTGTATGGGCCACGATCAGTTCATCAGCGCTTATGAGTGCAAATCTTCCTGCCTTAAAGTTTCCTTCTTGTGTTAATGATAACAAATGCCAAAGAAACTTCTCATCGCATTTCAACATTTCCTGGAACTCCATCATTCCGCGATTTGCTTTATTCAGCTCTCCATCAAAACGGTATGCCCGTGGGTCTGACTCTGAACCGTATTCAGCGATTGTTGAAAAATCAATGCTTCCTGTTAAATCAGCAATATCCTGTGATTTAGGATCAGATGGACTAAACGTCCCGATTCCTACACGTCGATCTTCTGAGAAAAAGATTCGTTCGACGATTACATTCTCAATGATTCCGCCGTACTCTTTTTCCAAACGCATTGAATTTAGTGGAGATAAATTACCTTCAATCCGAATTCCATATTCCTCAAAGAAATCCTGCCTTAAATGATGCGGAATTAAATGAAGGGGGTCTTCATGCATCGGGCAGCCTTTAATAGCAAACAACGCTCCTCTGTCAGTACGGGAGTATTTTTCTAGGCCCCGCTTTAACATCGTAACCAAAGTCGATTTCCCGCCGCTAACCGGCCCCATCAACAATAGAATCCGTTTTCTTACATCTAACCGTTTTGCTGCAGGGTGGAAATATTCTTCAACAAGTCTCTCCAAAGGCTCTTCCAGTCCAAATAGCTGATTGTTGAAAAATTGATATTGTCTCTTATTGTTAATCTCCTCGATTCCAGCATCCTTAACCATGTTATAAACTCTCGAATGGGCTGATTGCGCAACCCATGGTTTTTCCCTAACAAGTTCCAAATACTCCCCAAACGTCCCTTCCCACTTCAGCTTCTCTTCTTCAACACGATAGCTCTCGATTTTTTTTAATATATCCATATGGACCTCCCCAATAGCTTTTTCAGAGACGATTAATATAATCCTATGCTAATGCCCATATGAACATGCCTAATCACGGAAGGAAGGATGACCTTTTTGAACTTCTATTGAAAAAAAGATTAACCAATAAATACACCTTTCTAGCTCATCCTATTTATATCAAGCTGTAAATCTTAATTCGGAATATTTCATATAACGAAATATTTCAACATTTATTCACACTTTGATTATTTTACGCTATAATAAATTTTGATGGAATCTGTATTTTGGGATGGGAGGGTCATATTAACATGGGTACTTTATTTATTGTTTTAGTTGCAATTACATTCTTATCCGCCATTTTCACAGCAGGTTATAATGACAAACCGGGTATTAATAAGTAAGAAAAACTAAAAGCTCCCGTCTAGCGACTTACACTAGTTGTGGAGCTGGATAGTTAGAAAAGTTCATTGAAAAAGCTGCTATTTAGCAGCTTTTTCCTTTTCCAACTGTTATTCTAAGTTCATTTTGTTTGTCTCTACAAATTCCTTCATGTAGAATCCTTTTCCATTAAGCAAATGATAATAAAAAGGCAAAACAGCTTGCCCAGAAGACAAGCTGTTTTGCCTTTTTTTTTAATGATCCACGTGAACTGATAAAAGGTTCGGAAAGTTCTGCTGACGCAGTGCCTCATAAATCAGGATGGCTGCGGTATTGGATAAATTGAGTGAACGAATGTTTCCATTCATTGGAATCCTCAGGCAAACATCTTTATTTTTTTTGATTAATTCCTTTGGTAAGCCGGTTGTCTCTTTGCCAAAAATAAAGAAGTAATCCTGTTCGACATCACTATAATCAAACGTAGTGAAAGGCTTTTCCCCAAACTTTGTTACATAAAAAAACTTCCCATTGGGGTTGTTTTCAAAAAAGTCTTCTAATGAGTCATGATAAACGATATTAACGTACTCCCAATAATCTAATCCTGCTCTTTTCAGCATTTTATCATCTGTTGAGAAACCTAATGGACGAATTAAATGAAGCGAAGTATCAGTTCCCGCACAAGTTCGGGCAATATTTCCCGTATTCGCTGGTATCTGAGGTTGGTATAAAACAACATGTACTCCCACAATTTTCACCTCTAAAATTAAATCTACATGCTATTATACCACTCTCCTACACCGTTACAATAAAGTTATTCATCGCTAAGAATCGTGAAAAATTTGTACTTAATATTTGGAGTATAGGCAGTCGAGTCCTCATAAGCCCAGTAACGTTTCCTACTGTTATACGTATGAGCATTAACTAGAGGCATGCCCAATGCATCCTTTCCGGTAACAATCGTATTATGATCAAACCGACCATTCCCCTGAAAGTCGTAGCAAATAACATCGCCCAACAGCAATTGTTCAGCACTGTTTACTTCCCTTGCTCTTAAACCTATCTTTGATTCACTTAAATAAAGCTTTAGTGAATTCGCGACAGCCCAGCTAAAGCTCCAGTTTTTCCCTCTGAGCCACCATCCCATACGTCGATTCGGATACCCTCTCATTGGAGCACCACCCTCATGTAGACATTGTGAGATAAAATTTGTGCAATCCACTTCAAACTTTGTATAAGCAGGATTATAGCTGTTCCACCACTTCTCAGCATATTGTACAGCCTTCAAACGATTATAGTGATTTGACAGTCGCATTCCGTCTGGTTCAATTTGTTGCTCAGATAGAAAAACTGATTCAGGATGATTGAACACATTTGATTTAATTGTTATAAATGGTTCACTCCCACGTTTTGATCGATTTGCTTCAAAGGGATCAAGTTCAGAATTTGATTGATTCATTGAAGTGGTAAGCTGATTCTCTGAATTCGGTTCTATAACTGAATCATAAATAGGCTCTATCTCCACGTCTTCAATTACAGCGTTTCGATAAAAAGTGGCTCTTCTTTGTTCGACCTCTTCTTCGATAAAAAATTGTCCTTCTTGTTTGATAAAATATTGAAAATGAACAGAATAGTATACTTCTGTATTCTCATTTTTATTCTCTGTATGAGTTATATGCCCTTCTGCTCTAGCCTTCACAATTTCAGCAGACCGATTCGAGAGGCATTCCTTTTTTCTTTCAATTTTTTTACAATACTTTTTGCCTCGTTGCATATTTACACATTGCTGAACTCGCTTTTCTAATAATTTTTGCAGTTGCAATCGCATCCAAACCTCTCCCTTCATAAACATACTTATGAAGGTTCGGGAAATTTATCCCGTTTTACCTTTCAATTGGAACCTGCTATATCTATATTTTCACCATGTTCGGTTAGCGGTTGGTTTATCCCCTAGCTTGTAGTGACCTTTTGGGATGATTTTTGCTCCGTACGGTCACTACTTCTGGCTTGTAGTGACCCTTTGAGATGATTTTTGCTCCGTACGGTCACTACTTCTGGCTTATAGTGACCTTTTGGGATGATTTTTCCTTCGTACGGTCACTACTTCTGGCTTGTAGTGACCCTTTGAAATGATTTTTGCTCCGTATGGTCACTACTTCTGGCTTGTAGTGACCCTTTGAGATGATTTTTGCTCCGTACGGTCACTCAACAGTGCGATTAGCCAAAAAGACAAAAAGTGAGCTCTAATTGATACTTAAAGAGCAGGCATCCTCAGAACTCAGAAATAGTTTTAAATTCACAATAGAAATTTACAAAGCCTTAAACAAAAAAAAGATAGACCTAGTCCATCCTCTTTTGGTTTGCATTTATTCCTTTTTCAATCTCAGTTAAAACTTCAGCATCTTGCTCAGTCTGTTTTGCCTTTTGCAGTATATCCTGTACCAAAAGACCGCCGATTTTCCCAAGAGACCAGGCTGCTGTTCCCCGCATTACCGGGCGGGGATCTTTTGCTAATACTTCAGCAAGCTCTGGAACTGCTGTTGAATCTTTAAAGTGAGCAAGAGCAATCATCGCATTTCGTTGAATCGGCTTTTTCCCTCGCCATGAACCTGACAAGTCACCAAACTTTTCTTTGAACTCTCGATTACTTATCGTTAACAGAGGCTTCAGCAATGGTTTTACTTGTTCGGGATCAGCCTCCATTTCCTCGTGAAAATGAAAATCTTTCCCTTTGTTCTCAGGACAAGCAGTTTGACATGAGTCACAGCCATAAACCCGATTTCCGATTTTGTCACGGAACTCTTCAGGTACGAACCCCTTTGTTTGGGTTAAAAATGCAATACAGTGGTTAGCATTGATTTGACCACCTTGAACGAGTGCTCCGGTTGGACATGCATCAAGGCATTTAGTGCATTCACCACAGTGGTCTTCCATTGGCGTATCTGGTTCAAATGGGATATTTGTAATCATTTCACCAAGATAAACGTAGGAACCGAATTCGGGTGTAATAATCGAACAATTTTTCCCGCTCCAACCTAACCCAGCCCGTTCGGCTACAGCACGGTCTACTAGTTCCCCAGTATCCACCATCGATTTACATATTGCCTCGGGAACTAACGAAGAGATAAAGATTTCCAGCATTTTCAGTTTTTCTCTTAAAACTATATGGTAATCGGTACCCCATGAAGCGCGGCAAAAGATTCCTCTTCGTTCACCCTCCTTACTTTGGACACGGTGACTCATTTTTGAAGGATAGGCTAAAGCAATAGAAATTATGGAACTCGGATTATTTAAGAGAAGGGCAGGATCTGTCCTTTTTTCAATATCAGGCTCTTCAAAGCCTGATTGGTATCCTAATTCGCGTTGTTTTAAAAGTCGGTTTTTTAATTCATCAAAAGTTGAGGCAGTTGTAAAGCCAATTTTATCAATTCCGATCGATTGGCTATATTTGATGATATCTTTTTTTAAAGCTTTGACGTCCATCCTAGTCCCTCCTCTCTTTATCCTTAGGCTCTGTTAAACTAGAATGTTGATTTCCGTTCCAGGCACTCGCTTTCCGCGGAGCGGGCGGTGAGCCTCCTCGGCGCTAAAGCGCCTGTGGGGTCTCACCTGTCCCGCTGCTCCCGCAGGAGTCTTCGTGCCTTCCACTGCAATCAACATTGTGCTTTATCACAGCCTATCCTTAAA
The DNA here is from genome assembly GCF_000242895.2 of Bacillus sp. 1NLA3E. Taxonomy (NCBI): domain Bacteria; kingdom Bacillati; phylum Bacillota; class Bacilli; order Caryophanales; family Bacillaceae; genus Bacillus; species Bacillus sp. 1NLA3E. Next base: position 781,737 of record NC_021171.1, on the reverse strand, counting down.
AAATATTAAAAAACGCAATGCTTCGTTCTCTATGAAACGAAACACTGCGTTATAAGCGTATGTATGGAGCGGGTGATGGGAATCGAACCCACAACAACAGCTTGGAAGGCTGTGGTTTTACCACTAAACTACACCCGCAAATATTTTTGTCGATTTTTAAAACATTAATACAATTTTTATGTTGTAAATTGTCGTTTCAAAGAACCAACTTCCTTATAATACACAGTTTTTTCAGCTACGTCAAGGTGTTTTTGTTAAATTTCGTCGAAACTTTGTGTTTCATTATAGCAAAAATCTCATCGTCTTTTTCAAAATAAAAAGGCTATAAACATGTAATAGCCTATGTTTTAACTTTTTCCTTTGTTTAATAGCCATATTGTATTATTGCGAGCTTATTTTTAGCGAATCTATTATACAAATCAGTATTTACAGAAGCAGCGATGTTTTGAATCATTTTCACCGCTTCGGAAATAAATGGACCTTTATTCAACATTATGCAATCAGCCCTTAATCCCATATAAGCATCCGTTAATTCAGTCCTCGTCGGTATTCCCTTTTTTGCTAGGCGGTCAAGAACTCCAGTTGCCCAAATAACAGGAATATGGCTAGCCTGACAAAGCCTTAAAATGCTTTCTTGTACATGTGTTAGTTCCGTATAACCTATTTCAACAGCTAAGTCTCCTCTAGCAATCATCACACCAAAAGAAGCAAAGTTCAATCCCTCCATCATGATTTTAGTTAAATGAAAAACGGATGCTTTCGTTTCAATTTTTGCTACAACTCCAATTTTTTTATCGGTCAAAACCTTTAAATGATCCCTAAGTTTGATCAGATCCCTTGGATGGTGGACAAAAGATAGCCCTATGATATCTGCAAGCTCACAAAGAATAGGCAGGATACGAACATCATCTTCAGTTAAAGAAGGCACATTCAGATAAACCAATGAATCAGGAAGATTCACTCCCTTACCTTCTTTTAATTTGACGATTTCTGTTTGTGTATCAATAATTTTAATCTCAATATAATTTTCTTCCCTCGTGCAGACCTCTCCGAAAACCTTACCATCGTCAAAATATGCCCGATCACCAATTGTAACATTTTTCAAAGCTTTTGGAGAAGTAATGGAAATTGCTACTGGTTCAAATTCAGTTTTTGGATGTCCTAAAAAGGTGGGATCTACGTTAATCCTGAGAGTATCCCCTTTCATTACTTTCAAAGTGTTGTATTCTGGGCTAAATCTACCAATTCGGATTTTTGGTCCTGCAAGATCCATGTAGATTTTACAAGGAAAAGTATAGGAAGGATCTTCTTGAATTAACATCTTTTCAGCAAACCTTACTTGCTCTACCATTTGATTCCAAACATTAGGATGATCATGAGCGCAATTTATTCGCGCAACCCCCATTCCCGACCGTAATAAGTCCATAAAAACAGCAGGATTGTCTAGCATAGAACAATCAAGCGTAACCATGACCGTTGGAGAATTACCATCTGACCGAACTCCAAAAAGACTTCGACTTCTGCGTTCCTTAATACTCTTTGCTTCTTCTGGATCCATATTGTCGAATGTTTCATTTGTATTTGGATAATGTATGTTATTAATCATTTTTTTCAGTGAAAATAATACGTGGGGATGGATATCATTGAATGAGGAGAGCCCTTCAAGCATTAGTGCCTGATCTAATTCTTTAGTTCTTAGTTTTTCTAATGCAATATAGGCACTTATATTTTGACCGCTCATCGGTACCTTTTGAATGGTAGTAAACTGAGCATTCGTTTCATTTACCTTTTTCACAATTTCATTGTACAGATCGATAAGTTGATATTTCAATTGTACTCTAGAGTTTATTGTTTGTGTTTGATCATAATTAACGTTCTGCAAGGGTTTCACCTCTTCTATACCTACCTAAAAGACATTTTATGAAGTTGGAAAGAAAAGGTGTGAAGTTAATGATCAACAGTTTTTAAGCCTTGTTTTAACCTATAAGGAGAGATGTAAATTAAAAGCGGAGCATAGTCCACCCCGCTTTTTTAAAAATTAATCATCGTAAGGTTTTCTCAATATATCGTTGTTCTTCCACAGGTGTTAATAAACGACTGGCTTTACCAACATTACCATGAAGATAATCCCAAATATTATTATGTGCCCTTACTGCATTACTAAAATCTCCATGTGTCCATGGTTCGAGAGTATCTAATAACATAGACTGAATTTCATAATCGGCAAATTCTTTTTCTTGTACCACATTATATAATTTCAGAACCTTATCTTTGGTAATTTCGGTCGAACCCCATTTTTCTTCTGCTGCCACTTTTTGATGAGTCATCCCATGTACTTCTTGAAGGAGCTGAGCTTCACTCTTTTTTTCGTACTTAGGCATTTCTCCTTGGGAAGTACTAGCTTCAAATCTTTTTTTTAGTTCAGCTTTTGCTACTGCCTGGTCTTGCGGGCTTGCGTTAATATCACTTACAGTTGCCAAACTCCACTTATCAAAGTTAATATAAGCAGCGGTAAATGCTACTGTTAGTAGCCCAATGCCTATTATAATAAATTTTTTCAAAGCTTGTACTCCTTTCACTTTTAATTTTTCCTTAATTAAGGTAAACCCTTCAATTATTTTTATTGTTAAATTATACAATAATTTTGGGATGCCTAAGCAAATTAACGTTCTCTTTTTTAAAAGTCCATTGCTTGAGCAAACAAAAAGTAATAAAAAGAACAGCAAAAATCACTGTACAGAGATGGAGTGACCGATAGGGAGTCCAACAAAGAACTCCTACTTTTGATAGTCTCAATAAGAGCGAACAATGCCGGAAAAAGTCCTATATATTCCTAAAAAACGGCAAATAAAAATCCCTTGTGATTTACAAGGGATTTTTATATTATACCGGTGGTCGGGGTCGAACCGACACTCCAGAAGGAACACGATTTTGAGTCGTGCGCGTCTGCCAATTCCGCCACACCGGCGCGGTATTAATTTGTTTCTATGCCGAGGACCGGAATCGAACCGGTACGGTAGTCACCTACCGCAGGATTTTAAGTCCTGTGCGTCTGCCAGTTCCGCCACCCCGGCGAATTACTTAAATAGTAAACTATAAGAAATTGGAGGCGGCAACCGGATTCGAACCGGTGGTAAAGGTTTTGCAGACCTCTGCCTTACCACTTGGCTATGCCGCCATAATGAAATAAATATTGGAGCGGAAGACGGGATTCGAACCCGCGACCCCCACCTTGGCAAGGTGATGTTCTACCACTGAACTACTTCCGCGAAATGGCTGGGCTAGCAGGGATCGAACCTACGAATGACGGAGTCAAAGTCCGTTGCCTTACCGCTTGGCTATAGCCCAATATTCATGATTATTTTGTATAATGGGGCGACTGATGGGAATTGAACCCACGAATGTCGGAATCACAATCCGATGCGTTAACCACTTCGCCACAATCGCCATTATAATTAATTGGCAGGGGTAGTAGGAATTGAACCCACACCAAAGGTTTTGGAGACCTTCGTTCTACCTTTAAACTATACCCCTAAGTTATTAAATGGTGGAGGGGGACGGATTCGAACCGCCGAACCCGGAGGGAGCGGATTTACAGTCCGCCGCGTTTAGCCACTTCGCTACCCCTCCACATATAAAATTAAATTTTAATAGATAGGTGTTAAATCTTCTTACCGTATACCTCATTAAAACCAGTTGGTTTATCTGCATGGTGCCGGCGAGAGGACTTGAACCCCCAACCTACTGATTACGATTCAGTTGCTCTACCAGTTGAGCTACACCGGCATTGCTTAAAAAAATTAATGGTGGCTCAGGACGGAATCGAACCGCCGACACAAGGATTTTCAGTCCTTTGCTCTACCGACTGAGCTACTGAGCCAAACAACTTAAAAAATATGGCGGTCCGGACGGGACTCGAACCCGCGACCTCCTGCGTGACAGGCAGGCATTCTAACCAACTGAACTACCGGACCAAATTGCGGGGGCAGGATTTGAACCTGCGACCTTCGGGTTATGAGCCCGACGAGCTACCGGACTGCTCCACCCCGCGACAATAAAAAAGTAAAGAAATTTATGGTGGAGGATGACGGGCTCGAACCGCCGACCCTCTGCTTGTAAGGCAGATGCTCTCCCAGCTGAGCTAATCCTCCACATATGGTGACCCCTACGGGACTCGAACCCGTGTTACCTCCGTGAAAGGGAGGTGTCTTAACCACTTGACCAAGGGGCCTAAAAGATAAATTAAAGTGGCGGAGAGCAAGGGATTCGAACCCTTGAGGCAGTTACCCGCCTACACGCTTTCCAAGCGTGCTCCTTCGGCCACTCGGACAGCTCTCCAAAAATGGCTCCGCAGGTAGGACTCGAACCTACGACCGTTCGGTTAACAGCCGAATGCTCTACCACTGAGCTACTGCGGAATAATAATAATGAAACAGCCCGGCAACGTCCTACTCTCACAGGGGGAGATCCCCCAACTACCATCGGCGCTGAGAAGCTTAACTTCCGTGTTCGGTATGGGAACGGGTGTGACCTTCTCGCTATCGCCACCAGACTATTATTTTCATAAGACATTATTTATTATAATGACTTTTTGAAGTTTTGCAAGAGAAATTTTCATTCCCTCAAAACTAGATAATGCAGAAGAAGTTGTAAAACTAATAACACCGTTTTTGGTTAAGTCCTCGATCGATTAGTATCAGTCAGCTCCACACGTCACCGCGCTTCCACCTCTGACCTATCAACCTGATCATCTTTCAGGGATCTTACTAGCTTGCGCTATGGGAAATCTCATCTTGAGGGGGGGCTTCATGCTTAGATGCTTTCAGCACTTATCCCTTCCGCACATAGCTACCCAGCTATGCCTTTGGCAAGACAACTGGTACACCAGCGGTGCGTCCATCCCGGTCCTCTCGTACTAAGGACAGCTCCTCTCAAATTTCCTGCGCCCACGACGGATAGGGACCGAACTGTCTCACGACGTTCTGAACCCAGCTCGCGTACCGCTTTAATGGGCGAACAGCCCAACCCTTGGGACCGACTACAGCCCCAGGATGCGATGAGCCGACATCGAGGTGCCAAACCTCCCCGTCGATGTGGACTCTTGGGGGAGATAAGCCTGTTATCCCCGGGGTAGCTTTTATCCGTTGAGCGATGGCCCTTCCATGCGGAACCACCGGATCACTAAGCCCGACTTTCGTCCCTGCTCGACTTGTAGGTCTCGCAGTCAAGCTCCCTTGTGCCTTTACACTCTACGAATGATTTCCAACCATTCTGAGGGAACCTTTGGGCGCCTCCGTTACTCTTTAGGAGGCGACCGCCCCAGTCAAACTGCCCACCTGACACTGTCTCCTACCCCGATCAGGGGTATGGGTTAGAATTTCAATACAGCCAGGGTAGTATCCCACCAATGCCTCCACCGAAGCTAGCGCTCCGGCTTCTACGGCTCCTACCTATCCTGTACAAGCTGTACCAAAATTCAATATCAGGCTACAGTAAAGCTCCACGGGGTCTTTCCGTCCTGTCGCGGGTAACCTGCATCTTCACAGGTACTATAATTTCACCGAGTCTCTCGTTGAGACAGTGCCCAGATCGTTACGCCTTTCGTGCGGGTCGGAACTTACCCGACAAGGAATTTCGCTACCTTAGGACCGTTATAGTTACGGCCGCCGTTTACTGGGGCTTCGGTTCAAAGCTTCGCCTTGCGGCTAACCTCTCCCCTTAACCTTCCAGCACCGGGCAGGCGTCAGCCCCTATACTTCGCCTTGCGGCTTTGCAGAGACCTGTGTTTTTGCTAAACAGTCGCCTGGGCCTATTCACTGCGGCTCTTCAAGGCTATTCACCCTAAAGAGCACCCCTTCTCCCGAAGTTACGGGGTCATTTTGCCGAGTTCCTTAACGAGAGTTCTCTCGCTCACCTTAGGATTCTCTCCTCGCCTACCTGTGTCGGTTTGCGGTACGGGCACCTTTTATCTCGCTAGAGGCTTTTCTAGGCAGTGTGAAATCAGGAACTTCGGTACTATATTTCCCTCGCTATCACAGCTTAGCCTTCACGGTAACGGGATTTTCCTCGCTACCAGCCTAACTGCTTAGACGCGCATATCCAACAGCGCGCTTACCCTATCCTTCTGCGTCCCCCCATTGCTCAAACGATAAAGAGGTGGTACAGGAATATCAACCTGTTGTCCATCGCCTACGCCTTTCGGCCTCGGCTTAGGTCCCGACTAACCCTGAGCGGACGAGCCTTCCTCAGGAAACCTTAGGCATTCGGTGGATGGGATTCTCACCCATCTTTCGCTACTCATACCGGCATTCTCACTTCTAAGCGCTCCACCAGTCCTTACGGTCTAGCTTCAACGCCCTTAGAACGCTCTCCTACCACTGACATCTAAGATGTCAATCCACAGCTTCGGTGATACGTTTAGCCCCGGTACATTTTCGGCGCAGAGTCACTCGACCAGTGAGCTATTACGCACTCTTTAAATGGTGGCTGCTTCTGAGCCAACATCCTGGTTGTCTAAGCAACTCCACATCCTTTTCCACTTAACGTATACTTTGGGACCTTAGCTGGTGGTCTGGGCTGTTTCCCTTTTGACTACGGATCTTATCACTCGCAGTCTGACTCCCACGGATAAGTCTTTGGCATTCGGAGTTTGTCTGAATTCGGTAACCCGATGAGGGCCCCTAGTCCAAACAGTGCTCTACCTCCAAGACTCTTACAACGTGAGGCTAGCCCTAAAGCTATTTCGGAGAGAACCAGCTATCTCCAAGTTCGATTGGAATTTCTCCGCTACCCACACCTCATCCCCGCACTTTTCAACGTGCGTGGGTTCGGGCCTCCAGTAGGTGTTACCCTACCTTCACCCTGGACATGGGTAGATCACCTGGTTTCGGGTCTACAACCACATACTCATTCGCCCTATTCAGACTCGCTTTCGCTGCGGCTCCGTCTTATCAACTTAACCTTGCATGTAATCGTAACTCGCCGGTTCATTCTACAAAAGGCACGCCATCACCCATTAACGGGCTTTGACTACTTGTAGGCACACGGTTTCAGGATCTATTTCACTCCCCTTCCGGGGTGCTTTTCACCTTTCCCTCACGGTACTGGTTCACTATCGGTCACTAGGTAGTATTTAGCCTTGGGAGATGGTCCTCCCTGCTTCCGACCGGATTTCTCGTGTCCGGCCGTACTCAGGATCCACTCAGGAGGGAACGAAGTTTCAACTACAGGGTTTTTACCTTCTTTGACGGGCCTTTCCAGACCTCTTCATTTACCCCGTTCCTTTGTAACTCCATGTTGAGTGTCCTACAACCCCAAGAGGCAAGCCTCTTGGTTTGGGCTATTTCCCGTTTCGCTCGCCGCTACTCAGGGAATCGCATTTGCTTTCTCTTCCTCCGGGTACTTAGATGTTTCAGTTCCCCGGGTCTGCCTTCAATACCCTATGTATTCAGGTAAAGATACTACTCCATTACGAGCAGTGGGTTTCCCCATTCGGAAATCTCCGGATCAAAGCTTACTTACAGCTCCCCGAAGCATATCGGTGTTAGTACCGTCCTTCATCGGCTCCTAGTGCCAAGGCATCCACCGTGCGCCCTTTCTAACTTAACCTAAAGGTTAATCTCTTATTATATAAGAGAGAAAAAAACTAATGTGGTGTTTCTCGGTCTTACAATTCTTCTTCTTACGATTATCTAGTTTTCAAGGAACAAAAAAGCTTTAAGAGATTGCTCTCTCAAAACTAAACAAACAAACCATCAACATCACATCACTATAAGTGTTGTGTTCCGATTGTCTTTACGACAATATCCTTAGAAAGGAGGTGATCCAGCCGCACCTTCCGATACGGCTACCTTGTTACGACTTCACCCCAATCATCTGTCCCACCTTAGGCGGCTGGCTCCTTACGGTTACCCCACCGACTTCGGGTGTTACAAACTCTCGTGGTGTGACGGGCGGTGTGTACAAGGCCCGGGAACGTATTCACCGCGGCATGCTGATCCGCGATTACTAGCGATTCCAGCTTCATGTAGGCGAGTTGCAGCCTACAATCCGAACTGAGAGTGGTTTTATGGGATTGGCTCGACCTCGCGGTTTTGCAACCCTTTGTACCACCCATTGTAGCACGTGTGTAGCCCAGGTCATAAGGGGCATGATGATTTGACGTCATCCCCACCTTCCTCCGGTTTGTCACCGGCAGTCACCTTAGAGTGCCCAACTGAATGCTGGCAACTAAGATCAAGGGTTGCGCTCGTTGCGGGACTTAACCCAACATCTCACGACACGAGCTGACGACAACCATGCACCACCTGTCACTCTGTCCCCCGAAGGGGAACGTCCTATCTCTAGGAGTGTCAGAGGATGTCAAGACCTGGTAAGGTTCTTCGCGTTGCTTCGAATTAAACCACATGCTCCACCGCTTGTGCGGGCCCCCGTCAATTCCTTTGAGTTTCAGCCTTGCGGCCGTACTCCCCAGGCGGAGTGCTTAATGCGTTAGCTGCAGCACTAAAGGGCGGAAACCCTCTAACACTTAGCACTCATCGTTTACGGCGTGGACTACCAGGGTATCTAATCCTGTTTGCTCCCCACGCTTTCGCGCCTCAGCGTCAGTTACAGACCAAAGAGCCGCCTTCGCCACTGGTGTTCCTCCACATCTCTACGCATTTCACCGCTACACGTGGAATTCCGCTCTTCTCTTCTGCACTCAAGTTCCCCAGTTTCCAATGACCCTCCCCGGTTGAGCCGGGGGCTTTCACATCAGACTTAAGGAACCGCCTGCGCGCGCTTTACGCCCAATAATTCCGGACAACGCTTGCCACCTACGTATTACCGCGGCTGCTGGCACGTAGTTAGCCGTGGCTTTCTGGTTAGGTACCGTCAAGGTACCGGCAGTTACTCCGATACTTGTTCTTCCCTAACAACAGAGCTTTACGACCCGAAGGCCTTCATCGCTCACGCGGCGTTGCTCCATCAGACTTTCGTCCATTGTGGAAGATTCCCTACTGCTGCCTCCCGTAGGAGTCTGGGCCGTGTCTCAGTCCCAGTGTGGCCGATCACCCTCTCAGGTCGGCTACGCATCGTCGCCTTGGTGAGCCGTTACCTCACCAACTAGCTAATGCGCCGCGGGCCCATCTGTAAGTGTCAGCCGAAACCGACTTTCAGCTTTTCCTCATGAGAGGAAAAGGATTATCCGGTATTAGCACCGGTTTCCCGGTGTTATCCCAGTCTTACAGGCAGGTTGCCCACGTGTTACTCACCCGTCCGCCGCTGATATCAGGGAGCAAGCTCCCATCAATCCGCTCGACTTGCATGTATTAGGCACGCCGCCAGCGTTCGTCCTGAGCCAGGATCAAACTCTCCAAGAAAGTTGATTGACTCATAAAAGTTACGTTGGCTAGTGTCATGACCGAAGTCATTCACACTATAAAAAAATTTATTGTTGACGTTTGTTTGTTTAGTTTTCAAAGAACAATTTGTTTGTCGTCTCTCAGAGGCGACTTTATTAATATACCATGCAGTGTTTGTACTGTCAACACCTTTTTAAAACCGCCAACCGCGAATATTTTTTCATTTTGTCTATTTCGTTCGCAGCGACGGTTATAAATATAACAAGTAATTTTAAAAAGGTCAATACTTTTTTTATTTTTTTACAAACAGATTTCTCAAACCTTATAGTAGCGATGAAACACTCCGTAACCTTTCGTTTCTTTTGTAACGACAGTGATATATTTTTTTTCGATCAAAAATTCAAGTAAAACACTTAAATCAACAGAATAAAGACTTAGTTCAGGATGATTAATCATTTCATCAAAAGTCCAGATTTCTTTTTCATTAAGTGTATCAATGATATGGGCAGCCCCAATTTGTGTTCGGGAGTGAATGAGAAATTCGCTCGCTAAAAACAGTAATTCCAGTCTTTTTTCAATTGTTTCCTCACTAGTGATCAGTTCCTCGTAAAGCTTATAGATCTGTGGTTCAATCTGTTTCACTTGATTCCAAACTGTCATTTCCGGATGAAATCCATTTTCAATAACTGACAATCGCGCTAAATGGTGCAGCGAATGAACGATATGATTATAAGCATCCAAATTTTGACCATTTTCAAAAAAGGATTTTCCATCCATATAGCGCCGTATTAATTTAGCAAACTCAATTCCCATTTTTATTTTCCGTCCATAAAACGGGAATTCCCTTAGCTCAACTTTCAAATTGTGGATGAAGTCATTTCGATCAAATAGAATTTGTCCATTAAAAAGCCATTCGAGAACTTTACGATTAGATCCTAATAGAAGCCAATCATTCAGCTGGGTCTCACTAACGATATTTAATGCGGCTTTTTTATCTTCATAACTATAGTGTTTAACAAATAAAGGCTGTTCCGATTCTTTTACGATAATCAATAAAACGGTGTCAAATGTATCCGTTATTGGACTGGCATTTTCTCTCTTCTCTATCATCAACACTCCAAGAGTATTAGCCTGACTTGCACGTTCCTGATATATCGGCCGAAGAATGTGTTTCATGATCATTCCTCCATAAATTTAGATAGCGTATATAGTTCGACAACACAAAAGAAAATCCTCCTAAATCAAGGACATTTTCAGTGTATACAATCATTACCACATTAAACCATGCTAATGCTATAATAAGTTGAAGCTTTAGGGGGGACCAAATATGGGGAAAATATCTAGTAAAATCAATAAAATTCGCACATTCGCATTAAGTTTAATTTTTATCGGGTTTATCGTCATGTACGGGGGTATTTTTTTTAGAAATTCACCAATTTTAATGACCAGTTTTATGCTGCTAGGTTTATTATTTATCATTGCTAGTACCGTTGTTTATTTCTGGATTGGGATGCTCTCGACTAAGTCCGTTCAAGTTGAATGTCCTAGCTGTGGGAAAACAACTAAAGTACTTGGCCGAGTTGATATGTGTATGTATTGCAATGAACCTTTAACCCTTGATAAGAATCTTGAGGGAAAAGATTTTGACAAAAAATATAATCGAAAGAACTCATAATTAAGAAAAGCGTAAGGCTATGGAGCTAGACACTCAGCTATGTTCAAAATTTCGATTCTTTCTTATCCATTAAAAAAAGGCTGCCAGATTTCAGCAGCCTTTTTTTATATTAATATTTTTAGTGGACTTCCTTAGCCGAGCAATCAGGGCAACTTCCGTAAATTTCCATTCGATGGTGACTTATGTTAAATCCTGTTACGTGTGAAGCTAATTGCTCAACTTCATCCAATCCCGGATAATGAAAATCAACTATTTTACCGCAACTTTCACAAATAACATGGTAATGATGGGTAGTTACAAAATCAAATCGACTAGATGCATCTCCGAAAGTTAATTCTTTTACAAGACCAACTTCACGAAATACTCGCAGATTGTTATAAACTGTAGCTACACTCATATTTGGAAATTTCCCTTCCAACGCCTTATAAATATCATCGGCAGTTGGGTGCAACATCGAGTTTATTAAATATTCAAGTATCGCATGACGTTGCGGAGTAATACGTACTCCCGTCTCTTTTAAGGTATCCAACGCTTCTTTAAGCGGATTTTGTGACACCGTCATGCACCTCTTTTCTAAAAGAATTTTCATATTATAATCTTTATAATTAGTGTACTCAATACCAAATACTTTTGTCAATATAACAACCTTTAATATAGATATTCAAATAATATTTAGTCGTTGTCTTTATGTAGTGTATGTTCAATTGCTCCCAATTGGAAATTAACATATCTTGCCGTAACGAACAATAAATCAGATAAACGGTTCAAATAAGCTAATACTAGTGGATTAACCTCATCTTCAATCCTAACGGAGCATCTTTCTGCTCTTCGCGCAATGGTTCTCGCACTATGAAAAGCCGCTCCAGAAGGGTGCCCTCCAGGGAGAATGAAATTTGTTAATGCCGGTAGTCCGGAATCCCACTCATCAATTAGCTTTTCCATTTCTTCAAGATCTATTTGTAACAGCTTCCATTTAACATCTTTCCCTTGAGGAGTTGCAAGTTCTGCCCCTACATGGAATAGAATAGTTTGTATTTTATGATATGCAGTTTCGATCGATTCTTTCGCTTGAAAATTTTCCCCTTTTAAATAACTTAACGCAAGTCCAATCATTGAATTGGCTTCATCACAAGTCCCATATGCCTCAACTCTGATATCATCTTTTCGAACCCGTTGTCCATAAACCAAGGAAGTTGTACCAGCGTCACCTGTTTTTGTATATATCTTCAAAGTAAATAACCCCTTTCACTACCTGATACTCTTTAACTTATCATAACATCTGAATCCAACAGAATTCATTTATTTAATACTGTAGAAGAACAGAAAAAGAAGCGAATCACTATCGATTCGCTTAAAAAACATCTGAGGAGGTATGCCCTAATAAAATAATATTCAATTTTCAGATAATTGAATTGGACAAAAGCCTTTCTACTTAAAAATAGGCTAGCTTTCTATTACTTTTGCTGTTTTCAATTATTATTCAAATATATAGAATGAAAATCGATGGTTAACACACCAACAATTTTATAAATTTTCCATAATATATTGAAGAGCATCTTCAACATGCCCTTTTACTTTTACCTTACGCCATTCCTTTGCTACAATACCATTTTTATCAATGATAAAAGTTGTTCGCTCAATTCCCATGTATTCTTTTCCAAAGGTTTTCTTTAATTTCCAAACTCCGTAATTCTCCGCAACATGATGGTCTTCATCTGCTAACAATTGAAACGGCAATCCATACTTTTCAATGAAGGTTTCATGCCTCTTAAGTGGGTCAGGACTCACTCCGAGAATCACTACATTTACTTCTTGAAATTTTTCGTGGTAATCGCGGAAATCACATGCTTCAGTAGTGCAGCCTGGCGTCATGTCTTTAGGGTAAAAATAAAGAACGACATTTTTACCACGAAAATCGGATAATTTCACCGTTTTCCCATCGCTTGCCAGTAGTTCAAATTCAGGTCCTGGTTGACCAACACTAAAAGACATAAAAAAACCCTCCAACTCTATAAATATCTATATTTAGACTATCCCATTTTTTGTTAAATAACAAATGATTTGTATCGTTATCTATCTCTATCGAAAACGGCTCGGGCAACAAAAGCTGCCGGAATTGTATAACCAATCAGCGCCTCTAACACAGCTATCACCCTCCCTATTCCAATTGGGGCAATATCCCCATAACCAACTGAGAACAAGGTCATCCCACTAAAATATATGAAGGTTTCTAGTCGAGAGAAAAAATCAGCGCCTATACTTCTTGTCTCTTCTATTAATAAAATGTTCCCCTTCATATCGAGCAACATATAAATAAGGCCGAAGCCGATCATTATGGTTGCATACACCATCGCTAAAAATATAAAATTTTCTAAGGAAACATACTTTCCTGCTATTTTATAAGGCAAAAACAACGATCGCAAACTCATTCCAATACTGAAAAGAACGAAAATGAGCATTAAGTAAAAGGTCATGGAATACTCTCCTCTATCTTCCTCAATAAAGAATACGCTCCATTCACCTTCTATATACCCGCCTGTCTAACAAAAAGTGTGCAGAAAAAAGGCAAAAAAAGGAATCCTTTTTTTGCCAGCACTTCTATCTAAGTTAATTTCCCGCACCTCGATAACGCTTAATGCCCTCATTCCAAACAAATATTGATGCACCAAAAAAAACCAAGCCAATAATGGGCGTAATATAAGCATAGTTATACCACTCACTTTTGCCAAGAAAAAAGGACGCAGGGTACACGCCAACAAACGCAAACGGTAGGATCCAAGTTAAAATAAAACGAATCACTTTATTATAAATATCAACAGGGTAGCGCCCATAATTGCTAATATTGTACATCATCGGCATAATCGACGACTGAGCATCAGTCCAAAAGCTAACACAAGCAATTAACACGAAAATACCAGCATAGACCAGAACTCCCCCTACCACAAAAATGAAAAAGAGAATCGGGTCAAACCATCGTATTTCTAATCCTATCATCCTACCTGCATAAACCATGACGGCTATCCCAGTTAACCCACCGAATAACGCCTCCAATTCCATCCGTTCCAATATTATTTGAAATAAACTATGAATCGGTCTCGTTAAGATACGATCAAGCTCGCCCTTCACTATATACCTTTCATTAAAATCCCATATATTAAAGAAAGCCGAAAAAAGGGCCGATGGAATCAGAAAGAAGCCATAAATAAAAATAATTTCCTCACGGCTCCATCCAGCCAATAATTTGGTGTGGCCAAATACAACCAAAATAAACACAAAATTCACGGCTTGATTTAAGAAATCCGTAAAGATTTCTACAAATAAGTTCGTACGATATTCAAATCTAGTTTTCAAATATTGGGCGACATATTGAAAAAACATCGATAAATAAAACATCCGTCACCCTCCTTGAATAACTAATTGTTTTTTTGCCAAAACCCACAATACATAAATGGGGACAATTAAGATGGCTACCCAGATTGCTTGGGACAAAATCGCATCCATTGCTTGTCCGTTCGAAAAGCCACTAGTGAAAATCATACTAGGAAGATAACTAATCCCTTGAAATGGAAGGTATTTCATGATTTCCTGTGCCCAGCCTGGGAAAAAACTAATTGGTAGCAACAGTCCTGAAAATAGGTCGATTATTACCCGTTTCGCCCTAATTAATCCTGAATTATTATACAAGAAAAAAGTGGCAATTCCTGTTAATAAATTAATTTGCGTATTAATGAAGAAACTAAGCAAGATCGAAACAAAGAATAAGCCTAGGGTTGAAAAAGAGACCGAAAAATCTAACCTAAAGATTAACGCCACAATCACCATGCCAGGAAGTGAGAAGAAAAACATTCGAAAGATGCCTTCCCCTAATCCCTGCATGACCTTCATCGCTAAATAACTATAGGGTCTAATTAGTTCAACTGCCACTCTTCCCTCCATAATTTCCGTCGCCATTTCCCGATCAATATTATTGAAGTAGAAGGCTCGCGCCATCCAAGCGACGGCGATATAAGTTGTCATCTGGGCCACAGATAATCCTTGAATTTCGCTCTTATCGCCATAAATACCTGTCCATAAAAAATAATAAGCACCAATATTTATACTATAAATGAGAATCCCTGTGTAATAGTTGGTCCGATAAGCAAGCATCATTAGAAAGCGAATGCGGATCATTTCAATATATTTACCCACCCGACATTCCCCCTTTATACAGAGCCTTTTTCATATATGTTGCGGATAATTTCTTCCGTAGATGGCTCATTTATTTTAAGATCCTTTATTTTGTAATGAGCGACGACTTTTGCAATGACCTGGGAGATAAGTTCATCATTATCATCAATGTGAACGGTAAAGGTTTGTTTTTCCTCATCGACTTGCCATAAGACTGAGAAATCAAGTGTCAAAGCCTGTAATGCAGTCAATTCAACCTTTTGTAAAAATTGAAATTGAATATCCTTTCCTTCTCCCCATTCTCCTTTTAAGCTTTTTAAGGCACCGTCATAAATAATTTTTCCTTCATCGAGCATGATAACTCTTTCACATAGGGCTTCAATATCCGTTAAATCGTGAGTGGTTAACAATATAGTTGTGTTGTATTTTTGGTTAATCTCTTTTAAAAATTCACGTATTTTCATTTTTACCAATACATCCAAGCCGATGGTCGGCTCGTCTAGAAATAAGAGTGGTGGATTGTGGATAAGCGCAGCAGCAAGTTCACACCGCATCCGTTGTCCTAATGATAATTTTCGGACTGGTTTATCCAAAAGCGGTTCAAGATCAAGTGTTTTGATGATATGTCCCATATGCTCGTCATACTGTGCATCGGATACTTTATAAACCTTCTTCAAAAGACGAAAAGATTCTTGAACTGCAATATCCCACCATAATTGAGAGCGCTGACCGAATACTACTCCAATTGTTTGAACGAATTTTTCGCGTTCTTTATGCGGGTTCATCCCATTAACGGTAACAGTCCCTGAGGTAGGGGTTAGGATTCCCGTTAACATTTTAATTGTTGTTGATTTTCCAGCACCGTTTTCACCAATATATCCAACCATTTCCCCTTGCTTTATTTGAAAATTGATGCTGTCAACAGCTGCAACGACTTTATAATTACGAGTAAATAAATCACGAAAAGCGCCTTTTAATCCAGATCGACTTGAATAAGCGTTAAATTCTTTGCGCAAATCGCGAACGATAATTGCATCCTTCATATTTTCTCCTCCTGAACTCAATGCCCTAATTAGTTAGTGTAGCGAAACATGGTGATGAAAACAACTATCAAGATACCTTTTCAATTGTTTTTGAAAAATAGAGAAAATTGGAAAACCCGACCATCCAACTCGAATTTTCTGTTAAAATAAGAAGGGCAAAAAGAACTAGGAGGTACAATCATGCATTTTACGAATTCTGAAAGGTTACATAAAGAAGCATTGGAGCATATTGTTGGTGGTGTTAACAGTCCATCTCGTTCTTATAAGGCAGTCGGCGGCGGTGCTCCCATCGCAATGGAAAGAGGTCAAGGTGCCTATTTCTGGGATGTCGACGGAAATCAATATATCGATTACCTAGCAGCTTATGGCCCAATCATTACTGGTCATGCTCATCCACATATTTCCGAAGCCATCAAAAAGGCTGCAGATTCAGGTGTTCTCTATGGCACTCCAACACCACATGAGGTGAAGTTTGCTAAAATGCTAAAAGAGGCCATCCCCTCAATGGAAAAAGTTCGCTTTGTTAATTCAGGTACAGAAGCGGTCATGACCACCATTCGTGTTGCACGTGCATTTACAGGTAGAGATAAGATTATTAAATTTGCTGGATGCTATCATGGACATTCAGACCTAGTCCTAGTTGCAGCAGGATCTGGTCCATCTACACTAGGTACACCAAATTCCGCAGGAGTTCCAAAAAGTATCGCTCAAGAAGTCATCACTGTTCCATTTAATGATATTGAGCCTTTAAGGGCCGCACTTGAAAAATGGGGCAATCAAGTCGCTGCCGTATTAGTAGAACCAATTGTCGGAAACTTTGGGATTGTTGAACCGAATCCAGGATTTTTGGAGCAAGTTAATGAACTTGTTCACGCTGCAGGCGCTCTTGTGATTTACGATGAAGTTATCACAGCTTTCCGCTTTATGTATGGAGGTGCCCAAAATCTGCTGGGCGTCAATCCTGACTTAACTGTTTTGGGTAAAATTATCGGTGGGGGTCTACCTATAGGTGCCTACGGCGGACGAATTGATATTATGGAAAAAGTGGCACCGCTTGGTCCTGCATATCAAGCAGGGACAATGGCCGGTAATCCAGCTTCAATATTGGCGGGAATTGCTTGCCTTGAAGTTTTACAACAAAAAGGGGTTTATGATTATTTAGATCAACTTGGCGCACTACTTGAAGAAGGAATATTAAATGCTGCTAAGGAAAATCATATCCCGATTACGATTAACCGACTTAAAGGTGCTTTAACGGTCTATTTCACATCCGAAAAAATTGAAAATTACGTTCAAGCAGAAAATACTGATGGTGAGATGTTCGCAAAATTCTTTAAGAATATGCTTTATCAAGGTATCAATCTTGCTCCATCAAAATACGAAGCTTGGTTCATAACCATTGCACATACAATGGAAGATATCGAAGCGACTATTCATGCGGTACAAAATGCATTTTATCAACTTTCTAATGAATAAATATACACCAAGAAGTTCAAACCAGGAGTTTCCAAAACTCCTGGTTTTTCTTATCCGCCCCTCTGATAGCGCTTTCAAAATACTATTATTCTATAAATATCCACTTTATTTACTACACTTACCAATGCATATTCCATTGATTTCTGAAAATTCCTATGATAATATAAAAATAATATTGTATTCATAATGCCATAATTTCGTCATGCTTGAAATATGTATTTTACACTGTTATTTCAAGCGTTTTTAATTTGTTATTTTAAATTTTGAATAGATCATTATTTTTCACAGGAGGTGAAACGGCTTTATAAGGAATTTCTTTAATGAAGCCGAAAAACATGAATCAGATTTGGAGTCCATCTCTATTTAAAGATTTTTCAAAACAAGAACATGATGCCTGCGGAATTGTCGCAAGTCTCGAAAAAAAGAAAACACCTACAAGGGAAAACATTTTCCATTGTATAGATGCTCTTGTCACAATGAATCACCGTGCAGGATTTATTAACGGTGAAGGTGATGGTGTAGGAATTCACATGGATATCCCAACTCAACTATGGGAAGAAAAATTAACTAGCGTTGGGAAAGACCCAGAAATCACCAAACATGAAGCTTTTGTTGTTGGACACATTTTTATTACGAAAAACGCTGGACCAAAGGCTATTTTATCTGATCTTCAAGCGAAACTCGCTGCTAATAATTTCGAGATTCTTTTTGAATCAGATAAAGTAACTGACTCAGCAGCATTAGGTCCAATAGCCATTCAAGAAAATCCTGTTTTTTGGCAATTCGCTTGTCTTGCACCAATATCCGGAATGGAATTATCAAAAAAACTGTTTGAACTAATTGTTGAATTTGAGTTAAATGAAGCAGTCCATGTTGCTTCTCTTAGTCAACACCATGTCGTATATAAAGTGATGGGTGCAGGTGATATTCTTCCTAAATATTACCAAGATCTTGCAAGTCCACTTGTAGCGTCTACAATCACACTTGGTCATAACCGCTATTCGACTAATACTTTATCAAGCTTTTTCCGAGTTCAACCATTTAGTGTTTTAGGTCATAACGGAGAAATCAACACAATCGCAAAATTGCGTGATGAAGCTAGAATGATCGATGTTCCTCTTGTAAAAGATGGAAGTGACTCACAGGATTTAAGTAGAATTATTGAAACATTAATCTGTAGAGATGGTTTTTCATTATTTGAAGCATTGGATGTCCTGTTTCCTCCAATCGTAAACGAAATAAAAGCATTTTCGAAAGATCTTCAAGATCTTTATACCTATATTCGCGAAGCGTGGGGACATTTTGCCCAAGGACCAGCGGGAATCATTTCTCGTTTTGGTGATGAAGCCGTATTTAGTGTAGATTCACTTGGACTTCGACCGCTATGGATGCTTGAAACAGAAAGTTCTTACCTATTCTCGTCTGAACCCGGTATCATTCCGACAACTGAATATATGAATGATCCTAAGCCACTTGCACCAGGCGAAAAAGTTGGTTTCAAATGGAAAGATGATGTGCTGGATGTTTATTATTTAAGCGAATATCAAGCTGAAGTTTTAAACCGTTTTTCCAGTCGTATCAACTTTAAGGATGCACGCAAACGAATTTTGCCTCCAAAGCTTGATAAAACAGTTTCTTTTAACTATCCTAGCAAAGTTAACAATGGACAGTACACAGCTTTTGGCTGGGAAAGAGATCATATTCAATTAATTGAACAAATGGCTGAAAAAGGAATCGAGCCGATCCGCTCACTTGGACACGATTCGCCTCTAGCTGCACTTAACCTTGGTCGCAAAAATATCTCCGACTTTATTAAAGAGAGTGTGGCTGTTGTAACAAACCCAGCGATTGACCGTGATCGGGAAACAGAGCATTTTTCTACTCGTACAATCATTGGACACCGTCCAACTCTGTTTAGCAAAGAAGAAACAGATGCAGTCATCGAACTAACAACACCTATGTTAATTGAAGGGAAAGTTGGATTTGACTGTTCAGAAGAACTAGAACAACCTAGCTACGACCAACTAGTTCAATTTTACCAAGATAAAAAACTAGTTACCTATTTATCTACAACATTCAAAAAAGGCGAAACTATTCAAGCGGCACTAACCCGACTTACTGATGCAGCGATTGAAGCGGTCAAAGCTGGAAAAACCTTGTTGGTTTTAGATGATGCCAAGGCTCATCAACAGGACTCTTTCTGGATTGATCCACATCTTGTTACATCTGCAGTTGACCAAGCGCTCGTTGCTTCCGGTTTGAGAAGAGAATGCTCACTTCTCCTTCGTTCAGCAGCCATTCGTTCACTGCACGATATTATGATTGCAATCGGCTTGGGCGCCAATGTTATTAGCCCTTACTATATGTTTATGACAATTCATGATGAATCCTTAACACCAGTGAAAAATTTATATACCGCATTAACTAAAGGTGTCGAAAAAGTCATTTCAACAATTGGTATTCATGAGCTTCGTGGATACGGAAGACTATTTTCTGCAATTGGATTAAATGATGATATTGCTAGTTTCCTAAAAATGACTAACTTCTTTGGATCAAAGGATCTAGCCTATAATTTAGATGCTATGAAAGAAGATTCCTTATTAAGAGCAATTGACTATCATAATGAAAATGAACGGATTGGAAAAACATTTAACTTGTTCCCAAGAATCTGGAAGGCAATCGGTGAGATGGCTTCTACTGGAAGTTATGATGCCTACCGCGAAAAAATTAGTGAGCAAGAAGTTCAAAATCCAATTACAATCCGTCACTTAACCAGTTTGAAGAAAGCCAATCCTTCATTCTCTGCCAATGAAGTTGATATTCGTGTAGGAGAGCATGACCTACCGTTCATCATTGCATCAATGTCATTTGGTTCCCAGAATGAGATTGCTTTCCGTGCTTATGCAGAAGGAGCCAACCGTTTGAATATGGTGAGCTTAAACGGTGAAGGCGGAGAAATTAAGGATATGCTTGGAAAATTCCCTAAAACCCGTGGTCAGCAAGTGGCTTCTGGTCGTTTTGGAGTAAACGCTGAACTATTAAACTCTTCAAACTTGCTTGAAATAAAAATAGGTCAAGGGGCAAAACCTGGGGAAGGTGGACATTTACCTGGTTCAAAAGTAACAGCTAAAATTGCTGAAGCCAGAAATGCCACGATTGGTTCGGATTTAATCTCTCCTTCCAATAACCATGATATTTATTCGATAGAAGATTTAGCTCAAATGATTCATGAGTTAAAAACTGCTAACGATAAAGCAAAAGTTGCTGTTAAAGTTCCAGTCGTTCCTAATATCGGAACCATTGCTGTTGGAATCGCCAAGGCTGGCGCCGATATTATCACCCTAAGTGGTTTCGACGGTGGAACGGGGGCTGCAAGAATCCATGCCCTTCAACACGTTGGTTTACCAGTAGAAATTGGCGTTAAAGCGGCTCATAATGCATTATTAGAAGCTGGCCTTCGTCAGCACGTTGAAATTTGGGCAGACGGTGGAATTAAAAGTGCACAGGACGTATTAAAAGTCATGTTGCTTGGTGCAAACCGAATTGGTTTCGGAACTCTCTCGATGATTGCCATTGGTTGTACGACTTGTCGCGGTTGTCACTTAGACACTTGCCATGTTGGAATTGCCACTCAAATCGAAACAGAAGCACAAGCTCAAGCACACGGTTTACGTCGATTTGTTCCAAGACAATCAGAATTAGCCGTTCAAGGTGTTGTTAATTTGTTCACTGCCTTTGGAAATGAACTTAAACAATTAGCAGCTTCGATCGGAATTAGAAATTTACAAGATGCCGTTGGTCGTTCTGATCTACTCGAACAGTCCAAAGGGACAGATCAACTGGATCTAACTTACTTATTAAAAGCCATTGATATTAGTCAGCTTAGTGCTAAAGAAGCGATCGCATCAATAGAGTCTTCTCAACTCCAAGTGGCTGTTGGTGCAGAATACTTGGATGCAGTGGAAGCAGATCTTCGACATTCACGTGAATTTAATAATGTTAGCTCAGAACAGCGTGTCCTTGGTAGCCGTGTTGCCTGTCATCGTGTCCGCGGCCGCTTAGACGGATCTTATCATCAATTACCACCCGTTCATCTCCAGTACAAGGGATCAATTCCTGGTAATGGACTTGGAGCATACAACTGTGATGGTATCAACATTGAAATCAGTGGAGGAGCCCAAGACGGCATCGGTAAAACGTCCTTCGGTGGTAGCATCCAGATCTTTAAATCAAAAGGAAAAGACGGTAAATTCTATAACGGCTCTGTAGGAAAAGGCTTTGGTTACGGTGCTCAACAAGGATTGCTTGTCGCTCAAGGTGACGCCGATGCCCGTGCCGGAATTAGATTATCCGGCGCCGATATCATAATCGGTGGACAATTGAAAAAACCAATTCCCAAAAAGGAAAATGGTAATATTGGTACAAATGCCAATATTAAAGGCTTTGCCTTTGAATATATGACAAACGGAAGAGCTCTTGTTCTTGGTGATCCCGGACCGTGGATTTGTGCAGGTATGACAGGTGGAGTTATATACCTACGTCACCAGCCAGAGCTTGGATTAACAAAAGAAGCCCTACAGCGCAGAATCGCTAAAGGCGCTAAAGTATCTGTATTCCCATTATCCACAAAAGGAATTAATGATGTGAATGAATTACTTGGCAAATATGTTCAGTCCTTAAAACAACAAGGTCAATCTGAAGAAGCAGCAAACCTAGTGCTTCTATTAGAAAATCCTGAAGAAAACTTTGTTCAAGTTGTCCCAATTAAAGAACAAGCTGATCCATCTGTATCAACAGAGTGATAAAGAAAAGCAAAAGCGCCCGCAAATAGCGGGCGTTTTCCTTTTCTATACATATAAATTTACTATTTTAAAAAAATCCCTTGAACTTCATAATTAATCATTGTATAGTACATAATTGTTCGGTAAAAGGAAAAACGTAAACAGTAAGGCGAATTCTACCTGTTTAAATGAAAAATGTTTTTAGAAAGGATCCTACTATGAAGCTTGGTGCCCGCATATTTAAAACGGGAATCGCAATTATTCTTGCACTTTTTATCGCAAATCTGCTCAATTTCTCTTCCCCTGTTTTTGCTGGAATTGCTGCAATCTTTGCCATCCAGCCTACTATTTATCGCTCTTATTTAACAATCATTGAACAGATCCAAGGAAACTTAGTTGGGGCACTCCTAGCTATCATCTTTGTTTTGTTATTCGGAAATAACATTTTCATTATTGGCTTGGCTGCAATCATCGTAATCACAATTAATTTGAAGTTGAAAATTGATAAAACAATTGGTCTCTCCCTAGTTACGTTATTAGCGATTATGGAAACGCCTGGAGATCAATTCATTCAATTTGCCATCATTCGCTTTGCTACGATTATGCTTGGTGTCCTCTCCGCATTTGTTGTGAACTTAGTATTCTTACCTCCCAAATATGAAAATAAGCTCTACAATAGGATTACCGATGTAACTGATGATATTATACGTTGGATTCGCCATAGCATTCGTCATGCATCTGAACACCGCTTATTAAAACATGATATTGAGACTATAAAAGATGAAATGATCAAACTCGATCAACTTTATTATATGTACAAAGAAGAACGGAATTATTTCAAAAAAGCAGGTTTAGTAAAATCACGAAAGCTAGTTGTCTATCGTCAGATGGTTTCCACTTCAAAACGAGCTTTAGAAGCCTTAAAACGCCTCCATCGTTATGAAAATGAGCTCTACCAAATGCCACAGGTGTTCCAATATGCAGTCCAATCTCAACTTGATTGCCTCATAAATCACCATGAGCAGCTACTTCTGAAGTTTATTGGAAAAATAAAATCGGGCGGGATTTTTGAAGAACAGTCCTTATGTCTGAGCAAAAAAGAATTATTTGATTTATTTTTGGCACAGCAACAGGAAGTTGAAGACCCTCAATCCCCGATGCTTTTCCATTCAATGCAGGTGATTGCCGTAATCATTGAATATCGTGAACAAATTGAACACTTGGAAACTCTTATTAACAGCTTTCAAGCCTTTCATAAGCGAGATAATGAAGTCTCAATTGAAGAGGAAAAAAATTAATATAGGCTGATTCAATATATTTGGTTCTCATATTTTTTTGAGGTCCAAATTCTGAATCAGCCTATTTAGTTCTTAATACGGAAATTGCGTGGAATAGTTATTAAATTGTTGGAATGCCTGATCGATTTTTTGTTGTTCTTCAGCTTCTAGCTTATACCAACCGTTCTGAAACATTAAGTTATAGAGGTCTCGAGAGCTTTGGTGCGTTTCTGTCAGAATCTGTAACAAGTCCCCATGAAGCTGAATGTGACTAGCTTCACGAACTGCACTGTTTAAGCTGTCTGTTAAGTATTTGCATGTACTTAAGCCATCGTTAATAAAATCACGATCATTCATTTCTGGACCCTTTACTTGTGGCAATTGTCCTGATTGTGGATTTGCGATTTGATTTTGCTGGTTTTGCATCATTCAGCCTCCATTGATTAATGCTATCTATTGAACCTGTTGTGGGTTAGGCAGATTCGCTAGTGCGTTATTATTATTAACTTGAAGATGTGATAATAATTTTTGGAAATGTCTTTGGTGCATTTGCCCCACTTTATTAAGAGCCTGCTTTATTTCAGAGTTTTGCACCTGTTGTGCGAGAAAATGGAATTTTTTAAACGCGAGAAGTTCCCATGATAATGCATCCTTTATATAGAGCAAATCCTTTGTTGTGATCGCTCTAGGAGGACTTGAAATTGGCACTTGATTCGGCATATAATTACTCCCTTCATATTTGCTCGTAACATAATATAGAATGAACAATTGTTCGATAAACTATGCTTAAAAAAAAAGAGCTCAAACCGTTAACTAACGGTCTGAGTCCCTTCTACTTCTCTTGGCTCAAGTTGTTGTACTTGGAATAAATTATAATAATTGCCCTTCTTCTTCATCAATTGTTCATGGCTACCTATTTCAATTATTTCACCGTGTTCAATTAACACTATTCGATCAGCATGTGTAATGGTTGATAATCGGTGAGCGACAATAAACGTTGTCCGCTCCTTCGCTAGTTTATCCAGCGCCTCCTGAATTAAATGCTCACTTTCTAAATCAAGAGACGAGGTCGCTTCATCAAGGACTAGTATCGGCGGATTTTTCAAGAATACCCTAGCAATCGCAATTCTTTGCTTCTGACCGCCAGATAGTTTTACTCCTCTTTCACCAACTTTTGTTTGGTAACCCTCAGCCAAGTTCAAAATAAATTCATGAGCATTTGCTGCTTTTGCTGCTTCTATCACTTCGTCTTCTGTAGCAGTCGGTTTTCCAAGTAAAATATTGGTCAAGACAGATTCACTAAATAAAATATTATCCTGTAAAACCATACCTATTTTATCACGAAGGGAGCGGACCTTAAAGGAGGTAATATCAACTCCATCAAGCAAAATCCTTCCTTTGGTGACATCATAAAAGCGGGGTATTAAACTAATCAAAGTCGTTTTACCACCGCCACTCATCCCAACAAGAGCGATTGTTTCTCCCCTTTTAACATCAAGATTCAAATTCTTTAAAACGGGTTCTTCATTCTCATTGTAAGAAAAGTCTATATGATCAAAGATAATATTTCCTTGCACATTCTGACACTCAATTGAGTTGGGTGCGTCCTCAATGTCATATTTTTCATCGATAAATTCAAAAACACGGTCCATTGACGCGATTGATTGGGTGATCGTCGTTGAAGAATTTACTAATCTTCTTAATGGACCATATAGCTTATCAATATAGGCTATGAACGCAACCATTGTACCTAAGGTTAGGTCATTTTGAATGACTTCATAGGCGGAGTAGCCAATCACAATGATCGGTGCGATGTCGGTAATGGTATTAACAACAGCGAAGGACTTGGCGTTCCACTTGGTATGGTCTAATGCCTTCGTTAAAAAGTTGCGATTTTGTTTATCGAATTGGCCTTGCTCGAAGTCCTCTATCGCAAAGCTTTTTATAACGGGCATCCCTTGAACTCGTTCATGCAAATAGCTTTGTACCTCTGCTAGAGCCTGAGAACGAGCCCTCGTTAATCTACGAAGGTTCCCGAAAAAGTACCGAACAGAAAAGGCGTAAAATGGAAAGAGAACAAGAGAAACAGCTGTCAGTACGGAGTCCATTGAAAACATGATGGCAATCGCAATGACAATCGTTGCAATATCTAACCATAAATTCATTAAACCTGATATGACAAATGTTTTGGTCTGTTCCACATCATTGATGACCCTCGAAATGATTTCACCAGATCTTGTATTAGCATAATATTTGAAGCTTAACTTTTGAATATGAGTAAATAATCGATCTCGAATGTCATAGAGGATTTTGTTTGCTGTCCATTGAGCGAAATATTGTCGATAATACTCAACGGGTGGACGAAGAATAACAAAAACAATGATCATGACTCCCATAATCATAAATAACCTATCTAGTTTAACTTGATCACTTAATACCTTACTTCCGATAATATCGTCGACTACATATTTTATTAAAATAGGAATGATAAGGGGGATGACAAACTTCAAAATCCCAATCAAAACAGTTCCGAATATTTGAAGTCGATATGGTTTTACAAATTGCAAATATCTCCGGATGTTACCCAAATTTTTTCACCCCTTATTAAAACTGGTAAATCTATTTCCATTCATAGGAAAACCTGTTGACCATCATCAACAGGTTGTTGACACTTATAATTATTTTACCATTACCTTCTGTAGGTCAAATATCTTTCATACCAAATATCAATGAAATCTGGTGCAAATGGACCTTTTCTTTGGCGAATCCACTGTATTAACTCATTCACGTTTCTCTTTAATATTACATCTATAATATCGGGATATTTCATTTCCTTCCGATGGCGTTCATATTCGTCCTCATCAAGCAAATTAAAGGTCATATCAGGGAATACTTTTATATCTAAATCATAATCAATATACTTTATCGAATCCCCATCAAAAATAAACGGAGAGCTGATGTTGCAATAATAATAAATACCGTCTTCCCGAAGCATCCCAATAACATTAAACCAGTATTGTGAATGGAAATAAACTACAGCAGGCTCCCGGGTAATCCACGTTCTCCCATCGGACTCCGTTACCATGGTTCGATCATTTCCACCAATCACTAAATTCTGAGTCCCTTTTAAAATGGTTGTTTGATCCCAGACGCGATGGATGTGCCCATTGTGTTTATAGCTATGAATTTGTACTGTTTCACCTTCGATGGGTACGCCCACTAATCTCCCCTACTTTCATCCCGGACGCTTTGTGACCTATCAGCTTTATAAAAATTTCTATTTTTAGAAAAAATAAAAAGGCAACAAAGAACTATTCCTATTTTCTACTATTATAACGGTTAAACATGAATTTTAAAACAAAAGAGCCATTGAAAATGCTCAATAGCTCGATTTGTATGTGAATTTTTTATTACAAGTGCCTGATTAACATGTAACATTCATGATTTGGTATGAACGAATCACTTCCTCTATTTGTTGTTCAAAAACGTTATGAACCTCCTTTAGCTCATTCTTCAACCGGCTGATTTCGGACTGAGCATCTACCAATTTAGTCTCTTCATGCTGCTTTTCTAGTTCTTGTTCAATTTCTTGGCATCTTTCTAGTTTTGACTGAAGATTTAGCAAATGATCCATTGTTTTCATTTGCTCCGAAACCAAACGGTTAAAGTCCGTCATTTTCCTCCACCGTCCTAAAAAATAAGATTTGTTATTATGTATTCGTGTTTTTCTTGTGATTCCCTTTGACTACTTATGTTGAGAATCAGGTAGTTTTGTCGAAAACAAAGTTGACCCGCTGATTTTAAATTTTTTTATCGTAGGCTCTGTTAAACTAGAATGTTGATTTCCGCTCCAGTCGCTTCGCGCACCTTAGGGGCGGGCGGTGAGCCTCCTCGGCGCCTAAGCGCCTGTGGGGTCTCACCTGTCCCGCTTCTCCCGCAGGAGTCTTCGCGCCTTCCACTCCAATCAACATTGTGCAAAAA
Organism: Bacillus sp. 1NLA3E; assembly: GCF_000242895.2. Classification (NCBI taxonomy): domain Bacteria; kingdom Bacillati; phylum Bacillota; class Bacilli; order Caryophanales; family Bacillaceae; genus Bacillus; species Bacillus sp. 1NLA3E. The sequence goes on along the minus strand of NC_021171.1, from coordinate 753,993 downwards.
ATCAATTGAGCTTTAACACAGCATTATCATAAAAAAAGAAGGCACTCTTTCGGTTAGAAGAGTGCCTTCATCGTATTAGCTTTGGCTTCCAAATTGGCCAGAGTTTTTAGCCTTGTTAGCTTGAGATTGTTGGTTTTGTTGTCTTACTTCAGCAGCATTTGTTTCGCTCGCAAATTCTGTACCGAATTGACCAGCACTAGCACTAGAACTAGCTCCTGCTCCAGCTTGTGCAGATTGAGCGTTTTGCTGTCTTACTTCAGCAGCATTTGTTTCGCTCGCAAATTCAGTGCCAAATGCTCCAGCCCCACCTTGTGCAGATTGAGCGTTTTGTTGTCTTACTTGCTGAATGTTAGTTCCAGCTGAAGTTTTGTTTGGTTGTTGATTGAAGTTTGCCATTGTTATCACCTCCACGACTATTAATGTATCCAGCCGTAGAGGTAACTATTCTACTATTTTTTTCCATTTAATGTTTTAGGTAGGAATAGTTGACTTGCAATATTAGATGAGTAAGGAAATTCCACCATCCACAATAATTGTTTGTCCTCTAATCATATCTGCCTGTCCAGAAAGTAAAAACACAATCGTATTTACTATATCTTCTATTTCCACCATTCTTCCTGCTGGTGTTTTCCTTTTTGCTTTTGCTAGCATTTCCTCACGATTTGGGAAATGTGTTAAGGCATCGGTATCAATTGCCCCACCCGAAACTGCATTCACAACAATGTTTTTTGGAGCGAGTTCAATTGCTAAATATCGAGTTAATGCTTCAACAGCAGCTTTTGATACTCCAACTGTTGTATAATTCTCAAAATAACGAATCGACCCTAAAGAACTAATGCTGACAATTCTGCCACCATTGTTTTTTTCCATCAGCTTGGCAGCTTGCTGCGCACAAAAAAGAAGGGCCCTACTGTTGATATTTAATGTCCAGTCCCAATGTGATTCCTCGAGCTCCATTAATGGGCGCATAACCCCCGATGCAGCGTTACTTATAAACACATCTAACCGTCCAAATTCCTGGTCTATTTGCTCAAACATCGCTTTAATTTTATCAACATCACCGACATTTGCTCTAACAACTAGAACTTTTCTTCCCATTGCTTTAATTTCTTCAGCAACCTCTAACGCTGCGCTTTTACTTCTTGCATAGTTAATCACAATATCATAGCCCTCTTTTGCAAGGCGTAGTGCTGTTGCCTTTCCAATTCCTCGGCTACTTCCAGTTACGAGTGCTACCTTTTGACTCATTCTTAATTTTCCTCTTTTCTAAGTACATTTGTATATTTATTTTAGCTTTTCCCGGTATAGATAACAATCAAAAGTACAAAACTAACCCGACTATCTTTTTTGGAGGTTATGCAAATGTATGTTGGTCGGGACATGACAGAATTACTTATGATGTCTAAATCAGAATGGAAAGAAAGTGAACTTGCCTTTTTCCACCATTCCTTACAACAAGTCGTTCCATATTTGAACGTCGAGGGTCAAACGATTCATCGTGAAATAATAAAGGAAATCGAACGGCGTGGTGGGCTTAGACACCACGAAGCAGATTATACACACGGGACAGAAATTACTTATGATTAATACGATGACTTTTAATGGTCTCATCATTCATAGTCGAACCCTTTACCTTCCTCCATTCAAAAACAATTGGAACATTTTTTGATGGGATACAGGGAAGGCAAACTCGGTAAGCTCTTCTACAGAAACAAGGCGAACATGAGAGGTTTCCTGTACTTCTGATTTTAATTCACCAGCGAATACATGGATATTCCATTCTAAATGGGTAAAAACATGGTCAATTTGTCCGATAAATTCTTTGAGATCCACCGCTACTAGATATTGTTCTTTAAAATAATTATTTAGTTGCTGTTTTTCGTTTTTAAAATGAAGATTGATTTCCATATTAGGGAATTCCCATAGATCAGCCAATAACCCCTCACTTGGTCGTTTATGAATCAAAATCTTCCCCTGTTTATCACGAAGGACTGCTGCAGCAAGTTGAACAAGTCGCTGCTTTTTCTTTTTGGTTTTTATCGGTAGCTCCTCTTGTACTCCCACTGCAAATGCCTGGCAATAATCTTGTACTGGGCATAACAAGCAGGATGGGGAAGTTGGTGTGCAGATTAGGGCCCCTAATTCCATTAGTGCTTGGTTAAAAAAAGAAGGATTCTCGTGGGAAATTAGGTTTCGTACCGCCTGTTCAAATATCTTTCTTACTGAAGGCTTGGCGATATCCTCCCGAATTAATAATATTCGCGACAACACTCGCATAACATTTCCATCCACTGCAGGTTCAGGAAGCCCATAAGCAATGCTTAGAATAGCACCTGCGGTATATGGTCCAACCCCTTTAAGAGATGCTATTTCGGCGGGAGTATTTGGTACTATTCCATCATATTGTTCATAGACCTCCTTCACTGCAGTATGGAGATTCCTTACCCGGGAATAATAGCCGAGTCCTTCCCATGCCTTTAATACTTTTTCATCATGAGCCACAGCAAGCGCTTTGATTGTCGGAAACTGCTCCATAAACCGATTATAATACGGAATAACCGTATCAACTCTTGTTTGTTGAAGCATGATTTCTGAAACCCAAACTCGATACGGGTCTTGATTTTCACGCCACGGCAGCTGTCTTTGTTCTTTATTAAACCAACCAATCAGATCTACTTGGAATCCTTCAGTATCGAATTGTTTAAGATTATCCATGTTGTTGTCGTTCACGTTTTTTTCCTCCGTGTAAATGAAAACATTTATTTTTTTATCGCAGATTGATATAAAAAAAGCCCTTTTTTAAAACCCTATAATGATTTATGAAATAAGAAAGACCAAGTTGCATACTCTATAAAGTAAAACTTTCAATATTGAACCATAACTCTATATATCATGTTAAAAACCAAGCGTTCTAGCTGTGAAAAAGGGATAATTATTGTTACACTTAATATATAGGAACTTATTACGAAAAGCGCAAGCGCCCTGGTTAGCGCACGACAGGACTGGAGCACACCGACTGAGATAAAGGAAACACGAAGAGCGACAGCGATTCGATGTTGACTTATCGTAGGGAGGTGGGTGAAGTCCTCTAGGCGCTGGGCGCTGGAGCTAGACAGTTATCGAAGTTCACTTTCTTACTTTAAAATAAAAGGAGGTCTTCCCTTTTGGATACAGGTACTCATGTAGTGATGGGACTAGCACTTGGGGGATTATCCACATTAGACCCAGCAATTGCTGGAAGTACAGCAACTGCGACGAGTGTCTTTATTGCTACAATTATTGGCTCTCAAATACCTGATATTGATACTGTCTTAAAGTTAAAGAATAATGCAGTCTATATCCGCAACCATAGAGGAGTTACCCATTCCATTCCAGCAGTATTATTATGGCCACTGATCATCACTGCTTTCATCAATCCAATTTTCCCAGAGGCCAACCTACTGCACCTTTGGATGTGGACCTTTTTGGCAGTTTTTCTCCATGTTTTTGTAGATATATTTAATGCATACGGTACGCAAGCATTACGACCGTTTTCTAGCAAGTGGCTTGCTTTAGGTGTTATAAACACATTTGACCCGTTTATTTTCGGTATTCATGTTGCTGGTTTATTATTTTGGTTGTTTGGTGCCAATCCTGGCTATACTTTCTTGGGCATCTACGCAGTCCTAGTCGCTTATTATATTATAAGGTATCAGGCGAAGCAAAAGGTCTTGTCTGAGGTAAAAAAAATCATTCCAGATTATACCGAAATCATTATTTCGCCAACCATGAAATTTAACCAATGGAGATTGGCGATTATGAATAAACACCAATTTTTTGTAGGTAGAGCACGGAACAACCATGTAAATATTCTTGATCAATTCAACCGTGTTCCTGTACCTGATTCTCCGGTTTTAGAAGCGGCGAAAAAGGATAAAAACCTTTCTGCATTTCTTTCATTCTCCCCTGTTTACCGTTGGGAGATGGATGAGTTTGATGAATCTTATGAAGTTAGATTTATTGACCTACGCTATAGGAGCAAAGATCATTACCCATTTGTTGCAGTGGTTCAATTAGATTTAAAGCTTAACATTATCAATTCCTATACAGGATGGATTTTTAGTGAAGAAAAGCTTAGAAAAAAGTTAGATGTCCTTCCTAGTTAAATCGAAAAAGGAAACACATTGTATGTATAAGTCCAGATAGAAGTTTCACAAAAATAAAGCGATGCTATGTTAGCATCGCTTTATTTTAATGGAGCATTCTTGGATTTTCATGTAGATAATCCTTATATTTTGGATTTTGGGCGACAAAATCATGTAACTTATCCCCATAAAGTCCAATCCATTGTTTTACAATTCTTTCTGTTGTCGATCTTCCCATGTATTCTCGGCCTGACTTAGCACGGGTTGTTTCAAAGTCTTCCCATAAGAGTTCAACCCAAGTTATTGCTTGATCGTATGAAAGCTGACTATTTTTTTCTAGCAAGTAGTCTGCAAGCCGTTGATGATATTCATTCATTTTTCGGTACCCCATTTCCAATGATTTAATAGCAGTTTCAAACATACCTTTCCTGTTTAATTCAAATACTATAGGCACGTGTGAAGCTAATGTGTACGTGCATTTGTTTAGCACGTTTCCTAAATCGTTTGTGGAGGAGATTAAATGCGGAATAAAGTACAGGGATTTCCAAACCAAAATAATAATAAGTTCGAAGGAAAACCCCAGCCAAGTGCAGATTATGCTTCAAAAAGAGCTGATGGGACAACTAACACTCAACCTCAGGAACGAATGAATGCATCAAGCCATCAAGAAAGCAACACAACAGACTTTTTAAAATAGGAAGGCACAGGAAAAAGAAAATTGAAGCACGGATTGGATATTAGTTTCGTGCTTCAATTTTCAGCATTGAAATTGGTAGGGCCTCTTCCTTGCCATCTCCATTTAATCTGTATCCCCAAGCAAATACACCATTTAAATAATCCACTTTAAAGTAGGCACCTGGGTCACCGATAATTTCATATATCTCACCAGGTAAAAAGTCTTCAGGATTAAGCAAATATGCTTTTGCCATGACGACCTTTCTTTCTAAAACTGCATATTCATTAACCATGCCCAGTTGTTCAGCTTTTTTTGCCTTTTCGTTTAAAGTAGCAATTTCCTGCCTTAATTCAAATTCATTCAAGTTACTATATCGTTTTTCCTGTTGCATTTCCCCCACCCCATAGTTTTTATTCTATATTTTCAGTATAGAGACTTTGTTTGAATAAATAAAGAACACTGTACTAGAATAGCAAATGTTCACATTTTCATTCTTGATTTTCAACCTCAGATAAGAATTGATCAATTTGGTCAATCGAAAACCCCTTGCGATACAACGTTTGTTTGATTTTTTGCGAAAATTCATAACCTGAATACAGTTTATATTTTTGAACCAGTTTCTCACCTTGTTTTCTTAATGCTTCCATTTCTTCGTTTTCATCCTTACTACCATCAATATGATTGTTCGCTTCCTTGATGATTTCAAAGGAGTAGCCTTTTCTAACCAGCATTTGTTCGACTTTTTGTTTTGCAATCTTTCCTGAATCTCTGGTGTTTTTTGGTAAATATTTATTTGAGAGTGTGATGGCCTTTTCAAGCTGCATCTCAAATGGGTATTCTAATAAGGCATTCTCAATTAATGAGGCATTTATTCCTTTTTCCTTTAACTCCTGCTTAATCACATTAGCCCCTTTATCGGTAGTATTCATTTGTGTCCGAACAAAAGCGAGGGAGAATTCCTGATCATTTATAAATTGATGATAATAAAGCTTATGAATCACTTCGTTTACAATTGGTTCAGCAACCTCTTTTTTCTTAAGTTGCTGCCTCACTTCAAATTCAGACCTCATTCTTGTTGCCAAGTATTGGACGGCCTGTCCGTATGCCTTCCGGATATCGTCTTGAAAAAGGATTTCCGTTAGTGCAAAATCATCAAGTTCCATCCCTTTTTTTAATTGATGTTTTATCAATACATCCTCATCGACACTGAAGGCATATTTCTCTCCATCTCCAGCATCAGTAAAAATGTTGTAACGATCTTTTAACTTCTTTTGAGCGGTAATTTTTGTAATAACTGGCATTCATGTCACCTCAAATTAAATGTACCATATTTAATAAAAAATCGCTTATTGTGGTATTGATCTTTTTTAATAGGGAAAAATGGAAACTGTGTTCAAAAATCAAAAGTCCCGTATGGAAAGGATGAATTCTAAATGGAAAAAAAGAAACGCGAAAAAATGAGAACGACATTATCAAGTGCCCAAGAAGTTAGCTATCAACGCGAGTTTAAAATGGCGGACCGCGCTGGCGGTTTTACAGAAAAACGCCCAAGACATTAATTATTACCATTCATAACGAATCCCCTTTCAACACAAGATAACATGGGAAACAGATACGTTTCTTATTTTACTGTCGAAAGGGGATTTACAAATGGGCCGAATGCATAGTCGCCATAAAACACGTGATAGCAATAAAGGTTCCCTGCCTCAAGTGCCAAAGAATTTAAAGAAGTCTGATGGAATCGATGAGGAGTTTTCACAAGAGGTAGCAGACCATGCTGACTTAGAAGCTCTAGCACGCGCAAATGCAGCTAATCAACGGGTAAAGAAAAAAAATAAATAAAATTAGAAAAGCGCAAGGCGCCTGCGCTAGACAGTTCTCTAATTTAAAAGTTATACTTTCTTACTTTACGAAATAAACCGGGCATACGCCCGGCTTTTTTGTTTATATGATCTATCCCCATCGACTTGTGCACATATTTATCCACAAATATGTGGATAATGTGGATAACTTTATAGAACACCTAATTATAAGGTCCTGTTTTCCGTGTAGGATGTGGATAAAAAAATGTGGATAACCTCGAAAAAGTGTGGATATTGTGGATACTTTTTTTGATAGTATAGAGCAAAAGCACCATAAGTGCTGATAACATCATGATTCAATGAAAAAAGGAATCACCTTTTTATCAACACACCTTAATAAGCGGGCCTTGAAATTTTTTCGATTGATTTTATTTAGTGCATGATCGAAGGAAAAAAAACCTACATCTTGATTTTCATCAGAAATCGTAAGTTTACCACCTACAAGCTTCCCTTTCAGTATTATGACGACTGTCGACTTTTCGATATTTTGTTCGACACCTAAAAATTTTGTAATGTGGATATCTATTCCCGATTCTTCCTTCACTTCCCTGATGGCTGCAGCTTGAATAGATTCTCCCCTTTGCACGTATCCGCCTGGGAACTCCCATCCCCTTAAATTACCCTCAACAAGTAAGATCTTTTTTTCATGATTAATAACCATTACGGCTACCGCTAATCGGTGACTGGAGATTTTGAATCACCTTCCTTTAATCCATTCAAGTATTTTTCAAGCAAGGCAACAAACCTCTTCATGTCTACATGAGTTAGTGCCCCAATATTCGCCACTCGAAAGGTATTTTGCTTATCAATTTTTCCTGGATAAATGGTAAAACCCTTTTTAAAAAAGTAATCATGCATTCCGGTAAAATGATAGTTTGGATGATCTGGCTCTCTAATTGAGGTGATGATTTTCGAATGACAGTTATCCGGGACCACTTGAGTCAATCCAAGCCTCCTTATTCCAGTTGTCAGTGTCTCCCACGATTTTGAATACCTTTCATATCTGTTTGGGATACCCTCCCAATGTGTTTCGATAATCGCTTGCTTTAATGAATAAAGCGTTTGGACGGGAGGAGTAAATTGCATTTGCTTTGTCTTCTGAAAGGAATGATATTGCTCGTAAAGATTGAGGTAAAGGTTACGTGGTTTGATCTGCTGTGTTTCTTCTAATTGTTCCTTATTGGCAATAACAAACGATACCCCTGCCATACCTTGAAGATTTTTATTTGAACTTGCTGCCAGATAGTCAATATTCATTTTTTTCATATCAATTGGAATCCCTGCGTAGGAACTCATCGCGTCCACAATCATTTTTATCTGATACTTTTTACAAAGTTCACCAATCGACTCAATATCATTTAGAAGACCGGTTGTTGTCTCACAGTGAACGACGGCGAGATAGGCTATCTTTTGCGAAGACGTGCGGATAAACGCCTCTAAGTGATTGAGATTGATGCCTTCATCAACAGGACTTTTGTATTGTGAAAAATTCAGCCCGTAAATCTCAGCTATTTGGCACATTCGCTTTCCGTAGGCACCGTTATTCACAATCAAAACCGCATTTTGAGCAATAACGGAGCTAAGGATGGACTCCACCGCTGCCGTTCCGGAGCCACCAAACAATACGGTTGTATACTCTCTTGGATTGGCCACAAGCTTTGTCAATTCCCCTGAAATGCATTCCATGATTTGCCCAAAATCCTTTTCCCTTGGACAAATATCAGGTACCACCTGAGCGTATTTCACCGTATCCGTTGTTGTTACTGGTCCAGGGTTCAATAAAATATTCCGTTTGATTGGGTTAGGTACATTCTCACGTGCTTTAATCAGAGGATAGATGATCGAAACCGCTCTCGCCCAATGATGCTCATCATCAACTTCACACCAAACTAAGTCATTCAGTTTATGAACGTAAATATCATTCGTTTTGGCAATCGACACGAGGCCCTCTTCGTATTCCATATACTGATTTATTTGAAATAAACTCTCTACGATTGCGGACATCTTTTGAAATGTTGTATTGGAGAGTTTTGTAATTCCTACCAGTTCGGCGTAAACGGATTTTAAATTATCTTGTTTTTTTGATAAATTGACAAGTTGATGATTTTTGTTGGTTTCGATCAGCACCTCGTCACCAGTTTGCGTGAATTTACTAGCTAATACTACATTAGGAAGTTCATGTTCCACTAACATCTTTAAAGCTTCTTTTTCATATAATAAGTCCGATTCTAATAACAAAAAGTCATCTTTTATAACGTCCTTAAGCTGATATAGGGTGTACATGCTTCCTGATGAAGCAAATTTTGGATTAAAAACACATTGGATTTGTGGATATTTTAATGCAAGCTTCTCGTACTCATCTTTTTGATACCCTGTTCCGATATATATCTTGGTCATTCCTGCATCAAGTAGCTTTAAAATCGAGATTTCAATCATTGGCTTATCATCAAACTTTAAAAATCCTTTTGGGTGCTCTCCTGTCCTTTCGCGAATCCGACTCCCCATGCCCGCGGCTAAAATGACTGCTGTCTTAACCATCTAAAAACACCTGCAGTCTTTCTTTCACTTCTGATGGTTTCATTTTCGGGCGGCCTAGCCCTTTTTTTGATCCTCCAGAAATTTTTAAATATAAAAAGGTTAGGCATTTATCGTGCTTCCAGCCTTCGATGAATTCCTCAAGCTCTTGAAGATTATGAACATAAACAGCGTTTATGTAACCGCAAGCAGCGGCTACTTCGGTGAAATGAATTTGATCGGATACTGTTTGTTGACCACCAGTGGAATCATGTGTTTGATTATCAAGAAGAATATGAAGTAAATTTGGAGGTGAATATGCTCCATTTGTTGCCAAATTTCCCATTCTCATTAACAATGCTCCATCACCATCAATCGCGATAATTGATTTTTCAGGCCTTGTTAATGACAGGCCTAATCCAAGTGAACTAACACACCCCATTGACCCCACCATATATAGGTTATTCGCAGCATCTTCAAGCTCATAAAGCTCCCTGCCGGTTTTACCGGTTGTCGCCAATTGGACTGTATCGTGATCTTTTAACGAATTGATCACCCTCAATGCTTCATATCTAGTCGGTAGTTGATCCGCCATCTCCTTTTGACGCATCAATAGATTGGTCTTTTTCTTCAGCCTCTGTTTTCTAAGCAAAACAGAATCGATGGTCCCTTTTTTTACGATAAAAAAGAAAACTTGATTTTGTTCAATATAATGGTTTGCTCGCTGCAATTGCCTTTTGACCTCGCCCCATTCGGAGGATAAATACTCCCATTTAATGTTCAGCACCGTCAACAGCTCTGCTGTGATTCTTCCCATTAACTCATGCTGTGGTTCATCCGGTAGTCCCGGTTCCCCGCGGAGGCTAACAAAGCCCAGAATTGGAATTTGAAAGGGATGTGTAAGAGACACTAGCGGAGACGTTGCATTTGTCAAACCCGAGTTTTGCATCAAAACCACCGCCTTTTTCCCACCTAGGGATGCTCCGGCACCAACGGCAACAGCTTCGCCCTCATTTGTCGCCATTACGTATTCACACTCATTAATCGCATAATTGATCAGATCCTTTAGATACGAACAAGGGACGCCACTATAAACTTCAAATCCCAAAGCTTTCAATTCCCCACCTAAGGTTGATGTGTTAATCATGCATCCTCACCAGCGCTTTGAATTCTCTGAAAGGTGACAAGATCAAGCCATGATCCTTTTACATAATTTACAGCGATAGGATGGAGTGGCTTGAGGTAATTAAACAGGTCAACAAGCGAAAGCTGTTTAAAGTCTTCTCGCTCTGCCAATTTTTCCAAGGCATCCTTTACGGCTGCTGCGCCTTTTCCAGATGCTTTCCAAAGACCAATAAACTCTCCATGGCTAATCTCATTTTGGGCGCTTATCATAGAAACAAAATCCACTGTTTTTCCATAAAGCATTTTGGAGTATGGGGTTGTTGTCGTAACCAAGTTTTCCTTAATGGTACTGCTATCATAGTCAGGATCAACAATCAGTGTGATGTCATTGGTACCCAGGATTATTTCATCCAGAACATGAGGTTTATAGATAATTTCTGCGTAGCTAATTAGCGAATTAACTCCTATTTTATCCCTAGCCATGTATAGCGAGTATAGCTCGCCTCCCGTATTCGTGTCCTCAGAATCATTTCCACCAACCTTATAAATATCGCTAATTCCAATTGTTTTTATTTGGTTGATTTGTTCTGTAACAAGTGGTTGTTTCCCCGTTTTTCTTACGATAATAATGGAGTTCCAATTATTTTCGTTTGAATTTAAATAGAGTTGTTCAGCCTGAACAAGCTCTTCCGCTCCTTGAAGCCGAAATACTTCTTCTAAAGGAGAAACATTCCGCTCGACATGTAACAAAGTTTCGTCTCTATAAATTTGTGTTGAATTTGATTGCATCGCCTTTATCGAAGCGCGCAAATTATGATTTGCCCAAATGGCCAAGCTTATCCCTAATTCACGGAAACGCTCGGTTGGAACGGAGAAATATTTTGTTGGCACAATGACAACGGGAAGTCTTCCACCCCACTCCTGAATAAATGCTTCAATTTCAGTAAGATCGGCGCGCTTGCTATGCATGAGAATCGCATCGGTCCCTGCCTTCCGGTAAGCCTCTGCTCGTTTTAAAGCCTCATCGAGTCCCCATCCAGCAATAAATGCTTCCACTCGCGAAATGACAACAAAATCATCATCCTTTTGACTATCCTTCATTGCTTTAATTTTCCCGGAGAATTCATCAATATTTGCTAACGGCTGGGCCTCCCCTTTTATAAACGAGTTGGTTTTAGGGAAAATTTTATCCTCAATACAAACACCAGCAATTTGACGCTGTTCAAGCTTTTTTACCAATCTCCGAGCATTATTAAAATTTCCGTATCCAGTATCACCGTCAAGGAGAATGGGAATGTTGGTCGCGTCGCTCATAAACTCCAAAACATCTAATACCTGAGTCCATGAAGCTTCATTATTATCTCGGACCCCCATTGTGGCTGAAATGGATAAACCACTTCCCCATATCCCTTTGAAACCAGCTTCTTCCACAATTTTTGCAGACAAAGCATTATGAGCCTCCATGATGAATTGGAGCGGTGTACTCGTAATTAATTCTCTAAGTTGTGTTGTTTTCTTCATGGCTTATTCCCCTTGCCTATTACTCATCATCAGATTCTGAGATGAGTTTTTTTCTTAAGCTTTGAAAGGATGGTCTTTTCATAACTCGATGGGTAATCTTTAGAAGGATAGTTGTGTCTTCATTTATATAAGACTGTATTGCCTCGTACACTTCAACACCTGTTTCACAAAAATGAACCTTGCTTGGATCCATTCCAAACCTTAAAGCGGCATTCCCTATTTCCTTTGCTTTTTCACCAACAACAATAAGTAAATCTACATTCGACTCGGCGGCTTTTTTCCCCATTTCACTGTATTGTTCATCGGCATATTGGCCATCACCAAGTTGAGGCATATAGCCTAATAAAGCGATTGATGTTTTATCCTTCTTAACATCCTTTAGTACTTGAAGGGCTGTTGCCATTGAAAGTGGCGAAGAGTTCCATGAATCATCTATCACCATACAGCCATTGCTGCCCACTTTCACCTCTAGATGTTCCTCAACCTGTTTAAATGAAGCCAGCCGTTTAATTGAGGTTGGTATATCTACACCGACGAATGACACCCCGGCGATTGCTGCCAATGCATTGTAAATATTGTGCTCACCATATCCTGGTACAAATGCCTCAAAATATTTGCCTTCGTGGACGAAGGTAAAATTCATGCCACCTTCACCATATTTGACATCTTTTGCACGAAAGTGGGAATTTTCATTCTTTCCAAAATAGATGACTCTTTGGAAACCAGTGGTATTAATGACTTTGTTAATATTTTCATCATCCGCATTTAGGATGAGGATGCCCTGTGCTGGATCTAGACCCTCAATGATCTCACCCTTCGCCTTCATATATACTTCTGGCGTTTCACAATCTGCCAAATGATGAACGCCAATATTTAATAAAATTCGAATTTGTGGTTGAAAACATTTGCACGCGACCCGTAAATAGCCTGGATAGGCAACCGGCATCTCAAAGACGGCTACCTCGGTGTTTTCATCAATTTTGGTCAAATAACGTAAATTTACCGACATCGAGTTCATGCTCATCCATGTCGATTTCACGGCAAAATCCTCTTGAAGAATCTGCTTGATCATTTCTTTTGTGGTCGTTTTGCCGCAAGTCCCGGATACACCGATAACCGGAATATCAAAAAGGCCGCGATAATACTCAATAAATTTCCAATATGCTTTCTCTAAGTGATCAGTCTTGATTAAAATGATTTCATCTCCGAGGTCGGTACATTGAGTTGGTTGGTCCGTAATAATCGCGATTGATTCATTTTCTTTCCAGTACTTCCCCTTGATTCGTTCTCGATCCATATGGAACACCAAGGTATGATTCTCAATTTTCTTTGCAGAATAGTCCATTACATGTTCGATCACCGGATTTCCTGACCCCTGAACAATTTGACCGCCGATTTGGTTTAGAATATCTTGTAATGCTAAATTTTTCATCGTAAAATCAACCCCCACATTTTACACTTTTTGATCTTCGCCTTCATAACCAGCAAGTGAAGCAGCGTAATTGAGCAACCGAATGCCGGCTAAGTTTCGGAGTTGATAAGCCCTGATTTGAGAAAACAAATTGTCGGGCTTCGAATTAACTTCGAGTAGCTTAATAGAGTCATATTGGTCAATACAAAAATCTACTGCCAATTCACCAAAAGAACCCACTTCATTTTCAATTGTTGTGACGATATTACGAGAGATGGTTGCTAATTGGTTCATGATATAGCGTCTTTCGGTTAAATCAGAATACAATTGACTCATAACCTTACTCATCCGCATATTTACTTCTGTTTCCTCAGTCAACACATCTTCATTCGTGAGCCGACCCACCATTCCAGTCCTAAACCATTTTTGCAAGCCGTTTTTTTGCATGTACACACGGATTTCAATGTTTTTACCATTCAATTGTTTTTTTCTAATTCCTTCTTGAACGAGATAGGTATTTACTTTTATCAAAGGAGCGATTAAGACAAATAATTCATTGATATGAGTAAGTTTATGAAATACTTTCTGTTTGATGCTCAACCAAAAAATTCCTGTTGGCCGACGGATTACTCTAATGACTCCCATACTTAAAGCCCCACCAATAGGTTTCAAGAAAATTTCCCCATATTGGTCTAGCATATCCGTAATATCTGAAGACTGTTGAAGCAAGCGAGAATCCGGCAATACATCGTTATATTCTTTAGTGAGAAGTTGGTGTGAGTCCCATTTATCTCCTGTTAACCGAAACAATGTCAATGGATTAACAAATGGGATATGAAAAACAGATTGAAGTTTTACACGGGCTTCATCGATTACAACATTTTTCTTTCCTCCAAGAAAAATACGATCATAAATAACCGCAGGAAAAGGGAATAGACCGTCTCCATTTAGCGTGGTTCCTTTAATCAACTGTTGGTCCCACATAATATCTTGAGGCTCAAAAACATATACAAGCATCTGCTTTTCGGCAGCGAGACGAGATAAGTGTTGAAAATAGGTAGTTTGTCGTTCGAAAGGTCTCGCCGCGAGAATTCCTATTATTGGTCCAAGTGATAGGACGCCATTTGCAGATGTTACTTTTGGATTCCAATCCTTGGGTAGAGCTAACCTTTCCCGTAAAGCTTTCGAAAGTTGAACTACATTTGAGTTTCGAAATGAAAAAGGGTAAGCATGAATGGTGGCCAGAGATATTCTGTTTCCTGCGCGAATTGTTGCAGTCATACCCTCTTTAAGATTAAATTTCAATCTCGTTTTTTTCGGGATTTGAATAACATCACCAGGGTCATATGATTGTTTAACTGCGGTGAAGCCCCAATTCCTTCGGATATCACTTGACTCAGCGAACGAGTATCCGTTTTCGATCGCATCATAAAGAAAAGAAAGCTCTTGTGCATATTGAGAATAGCTTGAGGTTTTCATTAGCCTCGCCTTAATTTCTCCCCATAACCCTTTGAGGAAAATATGATTTCCTTGATAGTAGGCCCGTTGCACAAGGGGGTGAAACAGAAATTGACTATCTAACTCATGGTGATGTGTAGCAATTAGCTTTGCAAGTGATAAAATCGAGCTAGCCAGTTTTGGATCAAGGATCCATGAACTTAATGTAAGGTATTCAAACCCATATGATTTTACACGATAACGCCCGAATCCACCGTGCTTCGTTTTCCGTCTGAGTCTTGCCTTTCTTGGATCCTCCACCATTGCAAATGGAACAGCGAGATAATGGTCAAGTGCCCTTAGGATCGACAAAGAAAGTGGCAAACCAAAATGGATATGTCCACCGCATTGATATCCTGAAAAAGGCATGCTCCCAGCCCGAAATTCAACATTTTCATACGGAACCATTTCTGATGCTTTCCCGATTAAATCTTTAATGTGGTCAAATAATTCTTGTGGTGTTTCAGCCTTTTCTGGTCTTATTTCGGCCAGCGCATATTCTCCACTATCCTGTTCAATTTGGCGTTCGTCACAGCCTACTCCCCCTTGTAATGAAAAAAAGGTGGAGGCTGGCAAAAGCTGCTCGTCGCAGCTCACCATAAACTCAATATCCGCACCCATCGTAAAGGGAAGACTTGGTTTCATGGTGGTTTCAGTAAAGTGAGTGCTACCAGAATTAATGTCCGTAACAATCATGGTTTGGCTTGATAACTGACCTATTTTTACAAACCCATAAGTTAATCCGGTTACATATAAGGCACGAATTGCAAGATCAATCCACTCCGGTGATAAGCTATTAATATCAACATCCTGCCAATTCCAGCCAAATTCAGTGGTTCGAATCGGAATTTCGTAGAATATTACCTGTTTACCTACAGCAATTTGTGCCGTTTTAACTGTGAGTCCTTCAATTTCCAAACAATATTCATTTTCGATTGCATATAGTTTTGTAAAGTAATCATATCCATCATCTACCGCTTCTTCTGCTGTATTAATAATGGCAAGGTCTTTTCCACCATGATGACCAAATCTCCTACCGATTAGTGGATATTTACTTGCCGTTGGATCAACTACTTCGATACAAGGAACATTATTCAAGTGCATGATCTGTAACATTTGTTCTTTGTCTGAAACCATACAGAATCGCTTTCCTGACAATTCCATATGTAAAACCTCCAATTTTTGATGACCTTTATTACGCTAAGTTTACACTCCTGTTTTTATTGCTCGGTGCTAATTACTAATATATTAAGTAATCAACAAGAAGTTTCTTTGTATTTATGAAGATATCGAAAATCACAAAAATTAGTCGAGGGTTTTGGTTAGTTGAAGAAGGTAATTTCCCTTAAAAATCACCATATGCATCTTTTTTGCATTTTAAATATTTATTTCGAGGAAAATGGAGGCATAGCGATGCCAATTCGTTATATTCAACAAACCTTTATAAAATATAATAAAGGCAAAGGATTTATTTGTGGTCATGTCGATGCTTTACATGCAGCGTCACCAGCAGCTGACAAATATACAGATAAAATGGTTGAGAAACTTATCAAGGAGATTGGATGTGCTGGAATTATTGGTACAGTATCTAGAATGGAATGTGACTTGAATCGAAGACCAAATGGGAGTAACGATGAAGGAATACAGGAATATCGTGGGGCAGTAAAAGACTTACTAAATTTTTTACAAATCATAGATCCTTTTACCAAAAAACTAACTGCTCCTTATCTCCATTTATCCTTTCATGGAATGAAGGACACCCATTATGGGCCGTTGGGAATTGAAGTTGGATCCTTGTGTGGGCAGTCATGTTCCTCCACGGTTCAAAAATGGTTCCAGGAAAAATTAATATTCAAAGCTCAAGAAATTTCCTCAGAAATAAAAATAGTTTTCAACGAAAAATTCATTGGTGACGAATCTATTATTTTCCATAGAAAAGGCGATTTAAATGGCTATCTAGGGTATGGGGAGCACTTTCATACTTTTCAAATCGAGTTATCCCGAACCCTTCGCAGAAAATATCTTACTAGAATCTCCAAAATATTTTCCCAAATCATGACTGATTTTCAGACTGAATTTGTAGCTCTTGATCGATCTTAAGCTCATTTATTAAAGATGTCTTGTACATATTTGGGCAATGCAAATGAAGCAAGAAACACCTCTGGTGTAATATATTTTGTTTCCTGGTGTTGCAATTTACTTAAATCTGCCTGCAATGGGTCCCATTTCTTTGAAGCAATCGTAAAACTCCATACACCACAAGGAAAAAGTGGGATGGAAACCAAATAAGTTCGGACTATTGGGAATAGTATGTGAAGGTTTTGCACAGTACTTCTTAATGTAGAGGTATTATAATATGGGGATCCTGACTGAAAGACTACAATCCCTTCATCATTAAGACTATTAAAAACATACTGGTAAAAATCTGGTTTAAATAACTTTGTTCCCGGGCCAACTGGGTCTGGTCGGTCTATGATCAGGACATCATAAGCCCCTTTTTTTTCTTGAATCCACTCAAAACCATCTTGATGGATCATTTGAAATCTGTTGTCATTTTCATATGCTGAAGCTGGTGTAAGCCACTTTCGGGCCAGCTCTGTTACCCTCTCATCAATTTCTACCACATCGATTTGCTCAATTTCAGAATATTTCATTGCCTCTCGAGCATTTCCACAGTCCCCTCCACCAATCATTGCCACTGATTTCGGATTATGATGGGTCAGGATAGGAACGTGACTAATCATTTCATTATAGATAAATCCCTCAAAGGTCGATATTTGCGGGGTTCCATCCAAAACCAGTAATCTCCCAAAACCTTCCGACTCAACAATACTAATTTGTTGATACTGTGATTTCTCATAATGTAATAATGTTTTAACTTTATAGTCTGTTTTTATCTTAGCGTTCGCAACATAATTCGATATCCATAAGACGCCATTATCATCCTTCTTAAAACCAGACAAAGATTTTCGCTCGGCCAACCTTTTCACCTTCTACTTTAAACTTCTTTATAAAATATGTTACGCTAACAAGCCTTGACATGAACCAAAAGCACATATTTAATACAGTGCAGTGCTAATGGGTGCCTGACCCCCGGTGCCGTAATGCGTTAAAGACAAAAAAGAAGCTGACTCTTAGCCAAAAGTGTAGACCTTTGATGAGTTAGCTTCTTCCTATTTAACTATTAAAAATTAATCTTTCAATATCCTCCGTGCTTCTAATAATCTTTGCAACCCCGTAGCTAATTCAACTATTAGAAAAATGATTGTCCAAAACTTCAAATGAGGTTGAAACAAAACCATCAAAGAAAATAATATAAATCCTTCTGTTCGTTCTGCTAACCCTGGTTGATAGTAAAATGATTTATAACTAGGCTTTTGTGACACTGCGCCAACTGTCAAAAAAACCGTCATCGTAACAATGATCGAAATGGCCAAAAGCAGAAGCAAAAATAAAATAGCCGGATCCGGATGCCGAATCGCTAAAGCGATAATAATGCCGCATTCTACGATTCGATCAAACGTGACATCTAATACTGTCCCCCACGAGGATGAGGTTTTACTTTGTCTTGCCATACTTCCATCAACTGCATCGAGAAATCCTGATAACCAAAGGACAATGACTCCCCAAATAGGTTTTTCACCATAAACCAAGAAACTTGCTGAGATTCCTATCAAGAAAGCTATCACCGTCACATGATCCGCTTTCAGTCCTCTTTTAAGCAAAAAGTCTCCTGTTCGTCGAATGATTGGTTGTACATAAGACCTTCCGTATGTATCAAGCATTTTTTATCTTCACCTCAATGATCTTCTTTCGGATACCAAATAATTTTATTAAGTGGAACGCCAACCTTTACCGGACTGTTTACAGCGGGTAATGCCTCCCAAACATTCAGTTCAACTTCAAGGTTTTCACCTTCAGATTTTACCAAAGCAATATGTCCATTTGTTTCATTCTTTACTCGCGTCACAACCCCATCTAACCACGTAACAGGAAAATCTTCCAATATTGATAACTGACTATCTGTCGAAAGGGAAAGGGCATTTGCTGGAATCCAGCCCATCTCATCCGTTTCCAGCTGTTGAAACCCGTTTGGAAACCACTTATTCCATTGTGAAAAAGAAAACCGATTTTTTAATGCGAAAAATGCTGCAACATTTTCCGACCAAGGCTTTTGGTAAAAATCCTGCGGTTTTCCAACCTGCCGAAGCTTCCCATTCATGATCACTCCGACCCTGTCAGCTACAGAAAAGGCTTCATCCAGATAATGAGTCACCCAAAGGATAGAAAAACCTTGTTTTCTTTGTAATTGATATAGCCACTCTGTTAATTGGATACGAAGCGGCGTATCTAAGGAAGCAAACGGCTCATCTAGTAGGAGCAGGTCCGGTTTTAACACGAGGACTCGTCCTAACGATACCCTTTGCTGTTGCCCTCCCGATAACTGGTGTGGGAAACGTTTTTCTAACCTTTCAAGCTGCAGGATTTGTAAAAACTCTTTAACCCGATGATTCCGCTCCTTCTTAGCAATCCCTTTTGCACGTAATCCGAAAGCTAAGTTTTCAACAACTGTCATATGTGGAAAAAGCCGAGGATCCTGAAAAACAAGGCCCGTTTTCCCCTTGTCGTTTTTCCATTTTAGTATACCAGACGAAAGTGGCAATAACCCGGCTATTCCTTTTAATAAAGTTGTTTTTCCGCTTCCGGACGGACCCATTAACACGAAAATTTCTCCCTTATTAATGTCTAAATTCACGGAATCGATTATTATTTGTTTCTCGAAACAAATACTCACGTCTTCGAGGTTCATTTGACCACCCCCTTATTTCTTTTTTGCTGAAAGGATAGAAGAAGAAAATAGATTAGGACAAATATAATAACAGGGATGAAGAAAAAGATGCTATAGGCAGAAACAATCGAGGCATTTCCGCTACTAGCAAAAGGAAAGATGATTAATGGGAGAGTCAACAATGTCCCTCCACTCATAATCCAAGTTGGTAAGTATTGACTTAAGGAAATGATGATAACCAATAAACAAACCAACAACAGGGCTGGTAGAGCTTGAGGTAGCTCAATCCACAAAAATGTCTGCCATGGACTCGCTCCAAGACTCCTTGCAGCCTCCTGTAATTTCACCCCTATCAGTTTATACTGGTAGGTTAGCATCGCAATAAAATATGGAAGTGTAATCAAAATATGAGCCAATGCCACACTGAAAAAATCATTTAAGAACTGGATCTGAATCGAGATTTCGTGTAGACCCATTACTGATACAGTTAAAGGAATAAATAATGGGGAAAGAAGTGTGATAACGACAAATCCTTTTCCGAAAAAATGTTTTTGGCTGAGTACTCTAGCTGCAGGGAGACCTAATAATAAATTCCCTATCACTGTGATACCCGCGACAACCAAACTATTAAATAATCCTTCAAACGCCATTCCAGACCTAGAAAATAGGTATCCCCATGAGTCCATGCTAAAATTTTCAGGTAATAGCTGAGGCCAAGGCCATAGTTTTGTGATACTCCATAAAAAGAGAGAAAAAAAGGGTAGAACCAGAAAAAGGCTCAGCAAAAGGAGGAAAAACCAGATTAGAATTTTCCTTATGTAGGTTAACGGTTCCATATTCTTCTCCCTTCTCCATACCACTTTTTTTGCAAATAGATTAATATCAATCCAATAATAAAGGAAACGAGGGCAAGTACCATATTTAGAGCAATTGCAATTGGCTGCCGTTCTAATCCAAATTGGGTGTATTCCTGCCATGCAAGAACAGGAATGAATCGAAACGAGGTTCTAGCTAATAAAGCTGGAATTTCATACGCCCCTAACGCAAAAGCGAACGTGACCCACATTCCCCCTACCCAAAGAGGCATTAAAATCGGGATGATCACCCAACGAACAGTTTGAAAAGGGCTCGCTCCAAGCATGATGGACGTTTCTTTCCACTCTGCCATTAATTTTGCTATAAAAGGAGCGATTAATAAAACTATAAAGGGAATTTCCTTCCACAAATAAGCCAAAATGAAACCAATTCCCCATGTGTCATGAATCATCGATGGAAACCTCTCAAAACGATCAATCCACCCAAGATGAAAAGCTATTCGAGAAAACCATCCGGTTTGCATCAAAACTTGTGTCAACATATAGGCTGATAATAAATGAGGTACACCAACAGGTAGCTGAAAGACAATGTGCAGCCATTTCCACTTTGTTGAAAGAGTTGCTAACATAAGCGCAGCTATTATCCCAATAACACCTGCTAATACCGAGATGACAGCGGCCATCAAGACGGTTACGCCAAAAGCTTGAAGGTAGTATGGCGTCATTATCTCTTGATATACCCAGCCGAACCCGTGACCATCCATCCCCAT
This sequence comes from Bacillus sp. 1NLA3E, assembly GCF_000242895.2. Taxonomy (NCBI): domain Bacteria; kingdom Bacillati; phylum Bacillota; class Bacilli; order Caryophanales; family Bacillaceae; genus Bacillus; species Bacillus sp. 1NLA3E. The sequence goes on along the minus strand of NC_021171.1, from coordinate 732,889 downwards.
CTGATTACCAAAGCCAAGACTACTACACAACGATTGGAGAAAGCCTCCAACAAAAAAGATTAAAACAAATAAAAAGGCTGGGAAGATTCCCAACAGCCCTTTATTTTCCGTTAAATATTGAGTAATTTTACTCGTTAGCAACATGAGTCAACCAGCCCCGATCAAGCATTTGAACATATTCTGCACTTATTTCAGGCAATCGATGCTTTGCTAGCTCTTCCTCCGGTAAAGTGGCAGGACCCCGATCAATTTGACTCATTGACTTGCGATAGTTCTCAGGTAATTTGTCTACCGACAAAGAGGTATTCTCTCCCCAATATTGAAGATCCATTTTCTTTAACTGTGCCTCTGGAGATAACAAATAATTAATAAGCACCAAAGCACCACTAGGGTTTGGTGAGTTAAATGGCACGGTTAGAAAATGAGTATTTGACAGTGTTCCTTTTTCTAGCACAAAGGTTTTCGTCGTACTCGGAAATTCTCCACTCGCGATTAAGTTGGATGCACCGGCTTCATCATAGCCCATTGTCATCCAAACCTCTCCATTTTTGTAGAGCTGGTCCAACTGAGAAAGTGATTGTGGATAAGATTTTCCAGCCTTCCATAGATAAGGCTCCATCTCATTTAACTCTTTCCATACCTTGTCGGAATCCTTTTCCATTAGAGTTTGGTCGAATTTTTTCAAATAAGAGGAATAATGATCACTGCTCTCATTTAAAACATGACGGATAAAAGCGCTTCCCGTAAAGTCAGGAGGAGCTGGATAGGTAAACTTACCAGGATTGTCTTTTATCCATATTTGCAACTCGGCAATAGATTTAGGTGGATTAGAGATTTTGCTTGAATCGTAAGCAAAGACAAACTGAACTTTTCCCCATGGGGCCTCATACCCACCCGTTGGAAACCCAAAATCATAGTTAACATTAGGACTACTGCCATCTACATAGTTTTTAAAATTAGGCAATTTATTAGTGATTCTTCCTAGAAGAAGATCTTGCTGTTTTGCCGTTTTAAAATTCTCCCCATTAACCCAGATAACATCCATCTCACCTGACTTTTTATTTGCTTTCTTTTCAGTGATTAGTTTATTAATAAATTCAGCCGCATCCATTGGATAGCGTTTCACTTTAATTCCATATTGTTCTTTCATTTTTGGAGCTACCCATTCATCAATATAGCGATTGATTCCTTCATCTCCGCCCCACATATAAAAGTTAACCGTGCTCCCTTTGGAATTTGTTTGGATTTCTTTCCAATCATTCCCCAAAACATTCGTCGCAGTCTTTTCGCTTTTATCTGATGAGGCACATCCACTTAACAAAATACTAACAACAAGCATGATTCCAAATAAAATTTTTGATATTCTCATTTATTACTCCTTTCGGTTAACCCACAACTGGATTTACACATAAAATAATCCTCAATTAATCCAAGGAAAAAGTACAATGCGAAGGTAAACCCATGAAACGGTAAATACACTTCAAAGTTTACACCTTTACAAAATGAATTTAGATTAAAAATCATTAAGGCAACTAAAAGAATCCATCTAATATGCCAAACAACCTTCTGGCATGTTTTAGCAGTTTTCGGTTTCAATTATCTCTTTCTTCCTTTCCATTTATGAGGAAGCTTGACCACCGTTTCTGGTTGGGTGATCTCTTGCAAATAGTGAATGCAGTCAAGCAAGATTTGCCTTTGTAGGTCTACTTCTCCTGCCCTACCAAAGCTACGGCCAAGCGGAAAACGTAAATGCAGTGCTCTTGGCACCCTGACTTTCTCGGTTAGATCGACTAAGTGTGAGATGGAAATCGTTGGAATACCTTCCTTCTCTAGTGCATATTGAATCAATCCCACGGATTGATGGCATATATATCAGCCAGGATTCAAAATTACTGCATCGGTTCCGTCCATTCTTAGTTGCTTAATTATGGCGGGAATCGTTTCTTCAATCAGCAACTTGGGATCAGTAATATATCCCATTAAGCCGTAATGGGTTGCTGCCACTCCACCAATTAAACCCTCTTCAGCTAATTCACTAAGGCGAAATAAAGGGAACACGCAATTGATATCCTTATCGGCATCTGCTCGATCAAAGTGTGTATGGCTAATCATTAAATCCGCTTGATTTGTTTTAGCAGGAATGAATCTAACACTTGTGTCTCCAGCTTCAACGTCGAAAATTTCCTGCGATTTTAAATGAACGCCAGCTGTTGTGATCAAAGCAAAAACAGCATCCTTTGGCGACTTTTTAAATGGATGAAAAGGGATTTCTCCTTTTATCGCATCTACCATATGTTTCGCTCGTTGGGTAACAATTGACTCAATCAATCTATTGCCTGATAGCTTCAAACCGCTTCCTCCTTTCAAATAGCCAAAATACCCCGCCAAAAATACTTGAAAGGGTCACGAGAAAGAAAAATAACAAAGAAACGGAAACGGCAAGTTCATCCGGAACACCGAGCTCTTTAAAGAAAAACACATAACTTGCTTCACGGACACCGATCCCATTTAAGCTTACCGGCAACATCGTTATCACCGAAATAAGCGTAATGATCACCAATAATTCAACCCAAGGAATGGAAATGCCAAACGCTAAAAATAATAACTGATTAATCCATGCAAGCCCAAACTGGAATATTGCTGAAAGGACCAAGATGGTCACCCACCATTTCCAGCTTTCACTTCGATAATTTCCAACCGATTCTCCCATCTTAACAAGTGCACTTTTACCCTTGCTTTTCCAAATAGAGAACTTACTCGATGGAACGCTTGTTGTTAAGATCAAAGCATTACTTTTGTTCCCCTTTTTCATCCAAAATCCAATGAAAACAAATAGAACAACAACTGCGCCTGTAACGATGTAAATAGATAAAAGGAATGGTCTGACATTTTCCATGAATAAAGCTGAAACGAGGACAATTGCGGTAAGAGCAGCACCGCTTGTCAGCCGTTCAAAGGCAACGGAAGTAGCAGCCGGGGGGATTCCGATAATTTTTCCTAAATAAAAAATTCTTACAACATCCCCACCAACGCTACCGGGTAGAAAATTATTGAAAAATAAACCGATATAATAGTATCGGCCCAATTTTGTCAAAGACGTATTTTTTCTCTCGGTCTTTTGCAAAGAAGAATGGACCAGTAACTGCCATTTCCATACACTTGATCCAACCGTAAGCTGAATAGCAATAAACGCAGCCACAAAATAAACCAAGGAGCCCTCCTTCATTATCTGGAGAGCTTGGTCCCATTGTATCCTATTCAATAGCCAAACCATTAAACTGGAACTAATCGTTATCCTAATTGCCAATTGAAGAAAAGGTATTCCCTTTTGTTCTTTGGATGATTTCATTACCTTTTTACTCCCTTTTTCCTATTGATCAACTGTTGAATCTTAGGACGTAGTAACATCCCAATAACTGCCAACGCGATTACAATCGTGAACAAAAAGAATAGGATTTTTACGGTGTTGGTTGCATTCTGACCTAGGAAAGAGTAAAGGATTGTTGCTGGAAGTTGACCGAGACCTGTTGCCCAGAAAAACTCCCAAAATGAAACTGAAGTTACGCCGGCAGCATAGCTAACTAAGTCAAACGAAACAATCGGTACAAGTCTGGCGATAAAAACCGAATGTTTCCCATACTTAGCGAAAAATTGGTCCCACCACTCCAAAGCTTTTTTTGTAACGATTTTCTCCACTACTGGTCTTCCTAAAAATTTAGCCAAGTAAAAACAAATGACTGCACCAAGCATGGCGCTACTCCAGGAAAGGATTGCCCCGAAGAACCAGCCAAATAGCAGGCCATTTGCAAAGGTAATGACAAACGCTGGAAGTGGTGCAACGACGGATTGAAAAACCATCAATAACCCAGATACTACAGCAGCCAACGGTCCAAATGATAGCAAATAGTCGCGGAACCCTTCCACATCAGCATTTTTTAAATATACCACCGAATGGTTAATCGCAGCGTGAATACCGCCTTGCCCCATATAGACAAGAATAAAAACTGCCAGCAAGGCAAATAGTGACATCATTCCAATCCGGTTTCCTCTTGAGAGCCGACTCCACTCCATTTTCGTTTCTTTTTTTAACGAAAGCGGTTTTCGGTGGGACATAATGAGCATTAAGGCACCAATAACCAAACCCACTATAAGAATCGTATTCATATTACTAAGTGTCAATGCGTTTTCCATAAACAACGCTTTTCTTGCCATATAGGCTGGCATAATGGAAATGCTACCTTCAAGAATCGTAATAATCAGAATCAAGGCTAAGCTGCCGAAAGCCAAAAGAAGACTGATCCACTTTTTTTCCCATAAAGCAAGGGTGTGTGCATTCATGAACACCCTTGCGAAGAAAAACCATATCCCTGTAACAGTCATCACCGTAATGACAAATTCACTGTCAAAACGCATATCTATGAACTGATTTTGAATTAGTAGTAGAGATAATGCCATTCCTACAATGAAAAATAAAAATATTGCTGACAAAAAATGGATTGTTCCTCGTATAACTTGTTTCATGTAATCCCCGCCTTTTTACTTAACGATTGAATAAGTTAAAACGACAGGTGTACCATCAGCAGGTAGCACATCTGGGTTTCCGTGAAATTCTGCTTTGCCGCCTTCAAAAGTTCCAACTGGATGGGCTGCATTACTCGTAATCCCTGCAGGACAGCTATCAAAACACATATAACAACCAGTATTTTTAGCTTCTTGAGTATCGTAGTTACCACCGAAATGGTATTCTAATTTTTTCCCAGTAGAATCGACCATGACATCATTGATATTGTAATCCTTTTTTGCATTTTCCCATGTAATTGAAACAGCAACCTCGTCCCCTTTAATGAACTTACCATCTGCAGTTTCATTGAACTCTTTCGTTACGTCGCCGCCTTTTTCAACAGCCGGTACGCCACCGATTTCTACTAATGCTTCGTTAAATTTAAGTGGGCTCGCGTAAGCTTGTAGTACTGATTGATCTCCGTAGTTTCCATCAACCCAGTTTAACCCGTGACGAGTTGGGCTAACTAAATATTTGCCATTAACAGTGGCATAAACCTTAACAACTTTATTCTTTTTATCAACAAAAATTGGATTCCCTTTCGTTACATCCATTTTTGTTTCTGCTACTTTTTTCTCATCTTTTTGTGATTTTGAAGTATCTGATTTTGACTTATCAGAATTAGATGAACACGCCGCCAGTACTAAAAATGATAGAGTTATGACCATAAATAGTTTGAAAAGAGTTGGTTGTTTTCGTTTCATTGTTATTTATCCCCCGAAAGTTTAGTTTCTTAATGTCGAAATCTGTCTAAAAACATGCTTCCTTTTCAGTATAATGGAATGGTATTCTTATATAAATTCAATTTATATATAACATCTATTATATTTCATCGATTTTTCCGATAAGAAGGGGGCTATCAAATGGATTTTCACCAACTATATGTTTTCACAAAAGTAGTTGAACATAAAAGCTTCTCTAAAGCTGCTGAAGATATTTTTTTAAGTCAATCCACAGTAAGTTCGCATATTCAATCTTTGGAAAAGATGCTAAAGGTGAAGCTTTTTGATCGGGTTGGGCGAGAAAATATTCTCACCCCTCATGGAGAGCGTCTATACCTTTGGGCCCAAAAAATCCTTTTATTAAAGGACCAAGCGTTACTGGATCTCAATCAAGGAATGACAGAATTCCGAGGAGTTATTAGAATGGCGGCTAGTTCCGTACCCGGGCAGTTCATCTTACCAAAGATGGTAAAGCAGTTCAGAGAAGAATATTCATCTGTAACCTTCTATATCAACCAATCTCCTTCAAAAGTCGTTGCTGATAAAGTTTTGAATGGTAGTGTTGATATGGGTCTTTTAGGAGGGAAATACGAAAATGATAAGCTTCATTATATTCCTTTATTAAAAGAAAAGTTGGTCCTCATTACTTCTAAACAAGTTGAAATCAACAAACCTGTTAATATTCAGGAAATTTTAAAATATCCATTCGTAATGAGAAATTCCGATTCGGGAACGTATGGTATGCTTGCACAGTTCCTGAAAAAACATCACATTTCAAAGGATCAAATGAATATAATCGCCCACACTGATGATAGTCAGAGCTTAATCCAGTTCGTGATGGAAGATATAGGAATTTCAATTATTTCAGAAATTGTGGCAAAGGATTATGCTAATAACAATATGATTAATATGTACGAGATTGAGGATTTTTCCGATGAAAGAGATTTTTACCTCGTTTTTAATAAAAATAAAACCCTTTCAATGATCTCAAAATTATTTATTGAAAAAGCAGTTGAATTGCATTTACCATGAAAAAGGACTTTACCATTCACTAGAAAACACAAGGTGTTCTCAAGTAAATGCGTAAAGCCAAATCAAGTTTGAGATCTTTTTCAGTATAAAGCAAAGACTACTGGATAAAAATTCATTCTATCTATCAAACAAATAGAAACTAATCGAATATTTAGATTAATATGCAACGTTCCAACAATTTACCGCGTTAATGTAAAAAACGGTGCCTGACCCCCGGTGGTTTAACGCGTTACCATGCCGGGGGTCAGGCACCATTTTATTTATGCAGATTCTGGTTCAAAGTTTCCAGTTGCGAATTGACTGTTGTATAGATCAGCATAGAAGCCATTTTGTTCTAATAGTTCATCGTGACTTCCTTGCTCAATTACACTACCTTGATTCATGACTAGAATTAAGTCCGCTTCACGAATCGTTGACAAACGATGGGCAATAACAAAGCTGGTTCTACCCTCCATCAACGCATCCATCGCATGTTGAATTTGAATTTCAGTCCGGGTATCCACACTACTCGTTGCTTCATCTAGAATTAAGATCTTTGGATTTGCCAAAATCGCGCGAGCAATTGTTAATAATTGTTTTTGCCCTTGCGAGATATTTGAAGCCTCTTCGTTTAACACAGTATCATAGCCTTCCGGCAAAGTCCGGATAAACTGATCGGCATGTGCCGCTCTCGCTGCTGCATAGATATCCTCATCGGTTGCCCCGATTCGACCGTAGCCAATATTATCGTGAATGGATCCGTTAAATAACCACGTATCCTGCAACACCATTCCGAACATGCTCCTTAATGTTTCATGTTTCATGCTGGTAATGTCTACTCCATCGATGGAGATTTTTCCGCCATCCAATTCATAGAAACGCATTAATAGGTTAACCAAGGTTGTCTTACCTGCGCCAGTTGGTCCAACAATTGCAATTGTTTGCCCCGGCTTTACAGCAATATTCATGTCTTCAATCAGAGGAGCATCTTTTTTATAGGAAAAATCAACATGTTCAAAAGTTACAGTTCCTTTTGGGTTTTCGATCATGTCTGATTTTCCTGTCTCCACGATATTTTCTTCGTCTAAAATTTCAAACACACGCTCAGCAGATGCGATTGTCGATTGAACAATATTCGCGATCTGAGCAGTTTGTGAAATCGGTTGAGAGAACTGGCGTGCATATTGAATAAACGCCTGAATATCACCAATTTCAATTGTTCTTTTCGTAACGAGAATACCACCAATGACACAAATTAGTACAAAGCTAATATTGTTAATGAACATCATTACGGGCATAATCACCCCGGAAATAAACTGCGATTTCCAGCCAGAATCGTACAAGTGATCATTGATTCCAGTAAAGGTATCAATCGACTGTTGCTCACGACCAAATACTTTTACAATTGGATGACCTGTATACATTTCTTCCACATGCCCATTAAGTTCGCCTAGAGTTTTTTGCTGTGCTTTAAAATACTTTTGCGAACGTTTTGCAATTAGGATCGTGCCAACAAAGGATAAAGGCAAAGTTAATAAACAAATCAGGGTTAATAATGGGCTGATTGTTAGCATCATAACAATGACACCAATAATCGTTATGACCGAAGTAATCATCTGTGTCAAACTTTGTTGCAATGTGTTACTAATATTATCAATATCATTTGTAATTCGGCTTAATGTTTCACCATGGGTCCGTGAATCATAATATTTTAACGGGAGCTTCGCCAGCTTTTCGTTAACTTCTTCCCGTAGCTTATAAACGACCTTTTGTGCTACTCCAGCCATTATATACTGTTGAATGTAGGTGAATAATGAACTGATAATATATAAGCCTATTAAAATTAACAGGATCTTCCCAATATAACTAAAGTCCACTTCTGCTCCAGGGACGCCCTTGAATTTCATCATCATCCCTTCAAACAGCTTGGTAATCGCCTTCCCTAAAACCTTAGGACTAGCAATCATAAAAATAGTACTCAATATTGCCGCTACAAAAACAGTTAGTAATTGTAATTTTTGCGGTTTAAAATAGACAATTAGCCTTCCTAAAGTTCCTTTAAAGTCTTTTGCTTTTTGAACTGGCATCCCCATGCCCATGCCTCGTCCAGGACCAAAGCCAGGTCCTCCAGCTGGTTTATTTTTATTTTTTTCACTCATGCTGACTCCTCCTCTGACATCTGAGAAGATACAATTTCACGATATACTTCACTATTTTTTAATAAATCCTTGTGGGTGCCTATTCCAGAAATTTCTCCGTCTTCTAGTACAATGATTTGATCTGCATTCATTACCGTGCTAACCCGCTGTGCAACAATGATAACGGTAGAGTCAGTCGTTTCCCCTTTTAAAGCAGCACGCAATTTTGCATCAGTCTTTAAATCTAATGCTGAGAAACTATCGTCAAATAAATAGATCTCCGGCTTTCTAACCAATGCACGGGCGATTGATAAGCGTTGTTTTTGTCCACCAGAAACGTTCGTTCCGCCCTGAGAAATTTGTGATTCATAACCTTCCTCTTTTACCAAAATAAAATCTGTCGCTTGGGCAATTTCCGCCGCATGACGGATTTCTTCGTCAGTCGCGTTTTCTTTCCCATAGCGAATATTATCCGCAATCGTTCCACTGAACAAAACTGCCTTTTGCGGGACATATCCTATTTTTTCACGTAAGCTTTCTTGTGATTGCTCACGTATGTCAATTCCATCCACTAAAATACTCCCACCTGTAATATCATAAAAACGTGGAATTAAACTGAGCATAGTGGTTTTCCCTGAGCCAGTCCCACCAATTATCGCTGTTGTTTGTCCTTGTTTTGCTATAAAAGATATATGAGAGAGAGCTGGGATTTCAGCACCTGGATAGCTGAATGTAACGTCTTTAAACTCGACCATTCCTCTTTGTTGGTTTGCAAGTTTTGTGTTAATACTATTTTTAATAACAGGCTTCATATCCAGAACCTCGTTAATTCTGACTGCCGAAACAGAAGCTCTTGGCACTAAAACAAACATAAACGAAACCATCACGAGAGCCATCATGATTTGCATCGCGTATTGAATAAAAGCCATTAAATCGCCAAGATCCATCGCCATATTATCAATACGGATACTCCCGAACCAAACAATCGCCACGATTGCAACGTTCATTATTAACATCATCGCCGGCATCATAAAGGCCATAATCCTGTTAACTTTCACTGCAGTATCAGTTAAATCTAGGTTAGCTTTGTTAAACCGTTTTTTTTCAAAATCACTGCGGTTGAATGAGCGAATGACCCTAATTCCCATTAATTGTTCACGAACAACTTGGTTCAACCGGTCCAATTTTACTTGCATAGCTTTAAAAAACGGGACCCCTTTTTTCATAATCCCAAAAATAAGCAGAGCAATCACCGGTATTACCCCAACAAAAACCCATGAGAGCTCAGCATCTTGATTTACAGCCATAAAAATGCCACCAATCGCCATAAATGGTGCCCAAATCATCATCCTAAGCATCATCACTAACACGTTTTGTACTTGAGTAATGTCATTTGTCGTTCTCGTAATAAGAGACGCTGTTCCAATTTTGTCAAACTCCTGTAAAGAAAAGTTTTCTACATGTGTAAATACCTGCTTGCGTGTATTCCTTCCAAAGCCAGCAGAAACCTTTGCTGATAAAAAGCTTACAAGGACAGTACAAACCAGTCCTCCCGCTGCAACTAACAGCATGATTCCGCCAATCCTCCATATATAATCCTTATCTCCAGTCACTACTCCTTTATCAATAATATGCGACATTAATTTTGGCAAATATAAATCAGATAATGTCTGCAAAAACACAAAGAGAAAAACCAGTGCGACTTGAAACTTGAATGCTTTTAAAGTCCTGAGTAATTTCAGCACGTTACGCCATCTCCAATCGGTTATTCTTTTTCTTAGGCTTTGTTAAACTAGAATGTTGATTTCCGTTCCAGGCACTCGCGCACCTTAGGGGCGGGCGGTGAGCCTCCTCGGCGCTTAGGCGCCTGTGGGGTCTCACCTGTCCCGCTGCTCCCGCAGGAGTCTTCGTGCCTTCCACTCCAATCAACATTGTACAAAAAACCAACATTGAGCTTTAACACAGCCTTTTCTTAAATAGTTGACTCGAGTAACTCAATTAGCTAAAATATCTGCATTTATTCTAAATTTTCCTCATCCATACGCTTTAAAAAAAACGCGTATACTTTGTCCAATGAGGCAATCAGCATTCTGCTTTCTTCTTCACCAAGGTAGTCTATTAAACCACTGTAAGTGCTGCGAATCTCCTCCTCGGCTTTCTCGATAACCTTTTCTCCCTCTTCCGTTATTTTGATCCATACGGAGCGGCGGTCAGAAGAACGAGTTATCCTTTCAACTTGTCCCCTATTTTCTAATTCGTTGACTAGTTGTGTAACCGTTGGTGCTTTAACCTGAAGTATGCGGCTTATTTCTGAAACCTTCATCTCGGTTTCACCGGATTTTTTTATACAAAACAGCACCATAATTTCACTTCTTTTTTGTACAGTGCTCTTTCTGCGATTTACCATGATCTTTGGAAACTTCCTAAAAGTCGATAACAGCTCCTGTGCCAATTTTTGATTATAATCCTCTATTTTAAGCACCTCATTTACTTAGGTATAATAATAATTAGGTTACCTAATATTTAATACACCTAAGTATATTGCGGATTATGCCAAGAGTCAATATATAAAAACTACAACATTACAATACTAAATCAATATGAACTGAATATGAACAACACACAAAAAGGTGCCTGACCCACAACGTGTTAAGGCGCTAAACCACCAGAGATCCAGACACATATTTAAACAAATATTTTCATAAAGATATATAATTTAATTAACAGATTGGATCTTCCATATCCAAAATAAAAGTTTTTTGGGAGGACTCTTTATGTGGTTCCTTTTTGGTATTCAACTATTTCTGGTTTTATTATTTTTAATTATGGGGTGGGCTCTTCGGAAGAAAAAAGCATATTGGCTCCTTTCTGGTTTTGCGACACGCCCGAAAGAAGAACAGCAACAATTAATTGAAAATGGTTACCTACAGAAGACAGGAGCATTATTGCTGTTAACAGGGACTGGGTTGCTGTTACTGCTACCTTTGACATTCACTTCATTCAAATATTCTATTGAAATCCAATTCGGCTTTATGCTTGTCTTTTTACTTGGCGGACTCATTTATTTGTCTAAATACGAAGTGGAGAAGAAGCGAAAGCGGAGTTACATTATTAGCAGCACTCTCTTTGTAGTCGTGAACAGCTTTGTCGTTGTCCTCATGTTTTTTGGTTATCAAGATTATGACTTAATCACCCAAAAGGACAGCTTTGAAATCACTGGAATATATGGTGACGAGTGGAAGATTAACGATATACAGAAAATTGAAATGCTGGAGAAAATGCCCGAAGTAACCTGGAAACAAAATGGATGCGGCCTATCAACAATGGACAAAGGGTATTTCAAAGTAAAAGGGTATGGTAGTAGCTTACTGTTTATCCAGAAAGGCTCTTCTCCCATCCTTTACATCGAATTAAAAAACAAGAAAATCTTCATAAACAGTGCCAGCTCTGATAATACCCAGAAATGGTATGATGAAATAACAGCAAAATTCAATCAACACAATAAAGAAAACTCCCCAGCGACGCTTTAATGCTTTAAAACACAAAGTGGTGCCTGACCCCCGACGCGTTAAAGCGCTAGTGCTCTGGAGGTCAGTCACCTTTTAATTCCATAAATGAGTACGTTATTATCTCTTAAACAACACAAAGGCCACCAGATTTCTGGTAGCCTTTGTGGTCGAAACAGCTATTATTTTTTAATTAATTCCAATGCAACTGGAATAAATTTATCAACTTTTTCACCAGCAGCGACCTTTATAGCAGTAGTGACACCTTGTTGTCCAATAATAGTAGGCTTTTGTGCTACTGTTGCAGCCATAGTTCCAGCTTCAACTGCTTTTACGGCATCCTCATTTGCATCAAAACCTACAACAATTACATCTTTTAAGCCTGCAGCTTCTAATGCTTCAACAGCACCTAAAGCCATTTCATCGTTATGAGCAAAGACCGCTTTAATGTCTTTGTTAGCTTGTAGAATGTTTTCCATAACTGATAATCCTTTTGCGCGATCAAAGTCTGCTGCTTGTTTTGCAACGACTTTAATGTCAGATACTGGATCAATTGATTTATGGAAGCCTTCTCCGCGCTCACGAGCAGCTGAAGATCCTGCAATTCCTTCTAACTCAACAACTTTGCCCTTTTTTTCAAGCTTTTCTAAAATAAAGTCTCCGGCCATTTTACCACCAGCCACGTTATCAGAAGCAATGTGAGCCACTACTTCTCCACCTTCAGCGCTACGGTCAACTGTAATTACTGGAATGTTTGCACTGTTTGCAGACTCGATTGCAGCTGTTACTGCCGCTGAGTCAGTTGGGTTTACAAGTAATACATCAATACCTTTTTGAATTAAATCTTCAATATCACTAACTTGCTTAGCGGAATCATTTTGAGCATCAACAACAATGATATCTGCTCCTTTAGCCTTTGCTTCTGCTTCAGCACCTTCTTTTAATGAAACAAAGAATGGGTTATTTAAAGTTGAAATGGATAAACCAATTTTAACTGTATCATCCTTTTTATCCTCTTTTTTTGAATCAGAGGTTTGTGGAGCTTTTGTTGAACAACCTACAAGTAACACCATCATAAGTGAGAAAAATAATAATCCTTTAAAAAGCTTTTTCATCGAAAAATGACCCCCTATTATAATTATGCTGTTATGCTGTTTTCTTGCGATCAAGTAGGACTGCTAGTAAAATAACACCTCCTTTAACGACCTGCTGATAAAAGGAGCTCACATTCATTAAATTTAAACCATTATTTAAAACCCCAATTATGAGGGCCCCTACCAATGTTCCAAAAATCCATCCCTTCCCACCGGAAAGGCTTGTCCCACCTAGAACAACTGCGGCAATGGCGTCTAGTTCATAGGCTGCACCTGCAGTCGGCTGAGAGGAATTCAACCGTGATGCAAGGATAATACCAGCAAGGGCTGCAAGTGTACCAGTAATGGAATACACCCATAGTTTTACCCTATCTACACGAATTCCTGACAAAATAGAAGCTTCTTCATTACCACCAATCGCATACACGCGGCGACCAAAGGTCGTTTTTTTCAAGATAAAGTAAAGAATAAAATAAGAAGCAAGCATCCATAAAATCGGAACAGGAATCCATCCAAGATACCCTCTACCCATCATTTCAAATAGCTTGCTCTCCGTAAGACCAGTTATCGGACGACCATCTGTATAGACTAATGTAGCACCTCTAAAAATAGTCATCGTTGCTAATGTAGCTATAAATGGAGCAACCTTACCTTTTGTAATAATCAAGCCGTTTATTGACCCCATAAGTGCTCCTGCTAGTAATCCTAATATAATCGCTAGGATTGGATCTATTCCATTTGCAAGCATACCAGCAGTTAACGCGGATGAAAGCGCCAGGATTGAACCAACAGATAAGTCTATTCCCCCCGTTAAAATTACAAAGGTCATCCCAAAAGCTATTAGAGCGTTGATCGATACTTGACGTAACACATTAAAAAGATTATCCAAAGTTAGGAAGCTTGGACTAATAACCGATAGGATGACAGTAATAATAGCTAACCCTACTAATGGCCCAAGTTTCTGCAATTGATTCGTTATCGAATTATTGGACTTCATGATATTATTTCCCTCCTGTCGCTGCTTGCATAATGATTTCTTGATCTGCATTTGCTTTGTCAATAACAGCAGATATTTTCCCTTCATGAACTACCAGGACTCTATCACTCATTCCAAGAATTTCAGGAAGTTCAGAAGAAACCATGATGATGGCAACACCCTGTTTAGTTAGATCATTCATAAGTTGATATATTTCCTTCTTAGCACCAACATCTACACCTCGGGTTGGCTCATCTAATATTAATATTTTTGGATTAATCCCAAGCCATTTACCAATGACTATTTTCTGTTGGTTTCCTCCGCTTAGTGATTTCACGATTTGCTCTCGACCTGAGGTCTTCACACGAAGCTTATCAATCATTTCATCTACAAAACTCAATTCCTCTGCGTTTGAAATAATGCTGTTTTTGGAAATTTTATTTAAATTTGTCAGCGAAAAATTTTCCCTAACAGACAGACCGAGCACTAAGCCTTCACTCTTACGATCCTCCGTAATAAACCCGATTCCAGCTCGAATTGCATCAAATGGTTTCCGAATGGAAATGGCTTGTCCATCAATAGAAATTTGCCCGACTTGAATGGGGCGAAAACCAAAGATTGCTTCCATTATTTCCGTTCTACCTGCACCCATGAGGCCGGCAACACCTAAAATTTCACCTTGGTTGACGGAAAAGCTAATGTTTTCAAAGCTACCCTTACAGGTTAGGCCCTCCACTTTTAATCTTTCTGCACCAATTACAGTATCACGTTCTGGATAGCGGTCACCAAGCTGGCGTCCCACCATCATTTTGACGATTTCATCAAATGAAGTATTAGAAACCTCTTTGACTCCGATAAATTGTCCATCACGCAGAACCGAAATTCGATCACATATTTCAAAAATCTCTTCCATTCTGTGGGATATATAGACAATTCCAACACCTTCATTTTTCAAAGAAGAGATAACTTTAAATAATGCTTTTATTTCTCGTTCAGTCAGGGCTGCGGTTGGTTCATCCATGACTAAAACTTCAGTTTTTGCAGCAACGGCACGGGCGATTTCAATCATCTGCTGCTGCCCTACTGAAAGTTGACCCGCTTCCATTGCAGGGTCAATATCGATCCCTAAACGATTCAAATATTCTCTTGTCTTTTGTCTCATTTCTTTATCTCTAGTAATCCCTAACTTCCCAACAGTTAGCTCTTTGCCAAGAAACATATTTTCGGCAACTGTTAAATAGGGAATAATATTTAACTCCTGATGAATAACAGCAATGCCGGCATTTTCTGCCTCTTTAGCATTTTTAAAATGAACCTCTTTTCCGTTAAGCGATATCGTTCCAGCATCACGTTCATAAATACCGGTCAAAATTTTCATAAGGGTTGATTTCCCAGCACCATTCTCACCCATTAAAGCATGAACTTCACCCTGTAAAATCGTGAACTCAACACTTTCTAAGACCTTATTTCCAGAAAATGCCTTACTGATTCCTTTCATTTCGATTACTGGTTTTATGCTCATGTTAGAAGATCACTCCTGCATGTAGGATGATATTCGCAAAAGGAGTTGCCTCCCCAGTGCGAATAATCGCTTTTGCTTTTTTCGTTTCTTCCTTGAACTGTTCGTGGGACATATATTGAGCTGGAATTCCATTAGTCAAAGCTAATACTTCACTCATAACATTTGGGTTAAATTCTTTTATTTCATTAGCAAGTGTCAGTTTTTCGACTGCCATATCCTGGAACACTGCTTCTAGTACTTCCATGAAAGATGGATTCCCTAGCTTAATTGCTAGATCAATTCGAATCGTCCCATCTGGAATTGGTAGTCCACAATCACCAATCACAATAGTATCTGTATGGCCCATTCTTGAAAGGACTTCAGAAATGTGGCTGTTTAAAATCCCTTGTTTTTTCATCTTCGTTCACCCTTTCTGTGATTGTAAAAATAACTCAACCTCTTGAATGGTTGGCATACCACTTTGGGCACCTAATTTTGTTACAGAGATTGCCCCAACTATATTTGCAAACCTACACGCTTCCTCAAGGTTTGCACCGTTGCTCAATGAATAGGCTAGTGCACCATTAAAGGAATCCCCTGCACCAGTTGTATCAACAGCCTCTACCTTATAACTTGGAAGCTGTATTTCACCATCTTTAAAAAGGGAAACTCCCTTTGATCCTTTAGTAACAATACATTTTTCTTTAATTTCCCTGAGTTCTTCTGCGGTCCAGTCACATGAAGTAAGAAGTAACTCCTGTTCATGCTCATTAGGCGTCAAGTAGTCCACCATTTTTAACAGAGACTTCGGTAGCGGTTGGATAGGCGCAGGATTTAAAATGATCAGGACATCATGCTTACGGGCAAGTTCTGCCGCCATAATTACACTCTCCAAAGGTATTTCAAGCTGCAAAAGTAAAATATCGCTGTTGGCAATTACTTCTTCATGCTTAGCCACAAAATCTGTAGTTACAGCGTAATTAGCACCAGGAACCACAATAATACTATTATCCCCATTAGATAAAGTGATAGAAGCAATTCCGGTAGAACAATCTGTAACCGGTTCCACATTTTCTGTATTAATGCTTTGGTTGTATAAATGCTTTGTTAACTCGACACCAAAGGAGTCAGCCCCAACGCAACCAATAAGGGTTACGTCTGAGCCTAAACGAGCTGCTGCCACTGCTTGATTTGCTCCTTTTCCACCAGGAATGGTATGAAACGCCTCACCAATGAGAGTTTCCCCTACCTTTGGAATTTGATTTGTTTTGGTGACAAGATCCATATTAATGCTGCCTATAACAGTAATTTTCTTATTTGTCATATTGTTCACCCCATAATCCTAGTTGATTGCCGTTCTATTAGTCTTACCTCGAACTCGTGGTGCATTTTTGAAACTGTTCTTCCTTCGATCAGATCCAGTAGGAGCTCGGCAGCTGTATAGCCCAACTCATATATCGGCTGTGCCATTGTTGTTAATTCCGGACTGGTTAATTGACAAAGTTGAATCCCATCAAATCCTATCACCGCAAGATCATCTGGGACTCTTAATCCCATTTCAACCGCAGCCTTGATGACTCCAACCGCCATGTAATCATTACCCGCAAAAATTCCATCCACGTCTGGATTTTCGGTAAAAAATTTCTTGGTTACCTCTGTGGTTTGCACTACATTGAAATTTCCTGTTACTATATACTCCTCATTAAACCAAGGTTCTTGTTTAACTTCTGCTAAATATCCATTAAACCGTTCATCCGAATTAATGATATTTTCTGGTCCACGTACATGTGCGATTTTTTTACATCCAATTGATTTTAAATATTGCACTGCTTGCCTTGCTCCATCAAAGTTATTAACTGATACGGATGGGATGCTGTGGGCAATGGGACGATCCAAGGCAACAATCGGAATTCCAGTTTCCTCTACATGTTTTGGAGTCAACGTGCTAGTAACAATAATGACCCCATCTACATATTTTTGCTTCATGACTTCTAAATATTTTCTCTCTTTTTCCTCTTTTTCATCCGAATTACACAATATTAAGGTATATTCCTTTTTGTTCATAACATCTTCGATTGCCCTTGCTATTTCTGGAAAAAAGGGATTCTTAATATCCGGTACGATTAACGCAATCGTCTTAGACTGTTTTTTAAAAAGGCTTCTAGCAACTGCATTCGGTTTATAGTTTAATTTGGAAATGGCCTTTTCTACCCTTTTCCTTGTTTCCTCATTTACATAGCCAACGTTATTTAAAACTCGAGATACGGTGGCAACAGACACTTCTGCTTCATGAGCAACATCTTTAATCGTCGTCATCTGTTCACACCCTCCTGGGAAACTAATTCGGTATTATTTATTGGTTATATGTAACCCGTTACATACTATTTAAAAAAATATTCCCTGATGTAATGGTTACATGTACACCTCAACTATGAGGAATTTTATGTAACCCGTTACATGTATTATTGTAAGCGCTTTATTATATTGTGTCAATATACAAATATAGGTTTCTAGTAAGCTAGTGGTTAGGTTAAACAAAATAAAAAATTGGTGCCTGACCCCCGATGCGTTAATGCGTTACATCGCCGGGGTCAGGCACCATTTATTTTTATTTATTTTGACCAGTATCGTTTGTCGAAGTATCTTTTGCCGCAGCCGTGTACTTGGTTGTCTCCAGAATTCCAGGAGCCACCGAATCGATACTTTTCCGTAAATTTGCCTTTCCTGAAAAGTTTTCAATTAACTCTCTTACATCAATTCCGGATGAAGCCTTTAGCGACTCTTGGAGAGTGGACATCAAGTTCGTTGCATAGCCCGTCACCTTATTCGCTCCACTGTTCGGACCACTTCCACCTGTATCAACGACGGTAATTTTATCAATATTACCTAATGGCGCCGCAACCTGTTTGGCATATTCAGGCAACATTTTCATGATCATGTCGAGAATAGCTGCCTGACCAAACTGTTCGAACGCTTCGGCAATTTTCTCCTTCGCCTCCGCTTCCGCAATCCCTTTTAAACGGATAATTTCTGCTTCAGCTTCCCCTTGTGCTCTTTGCGCATCAGCTTTCGCAAGTCCATCGATCCTAACTTTTTCAGCCTCAGCACGTGCCATCGCTTCAATCCGGTATTTATTCGCATCGGCATCATAAATTTGCTTAGCTTTTTGTGCGGCAGCCGATTGTTCTACGGCATAACGGTCTGCATCGGCTTTCTTCTTAACCTCTGAATCATATTGCTTTTCACGACGCAAAATTTCCTTTTCTTCTAGCTCAATTTGCTTCTGACGTTCGATGATCTTGACCTGCATTTCTTGTTCCGTAACATCTTGCTTCGAACGGGCTGTCTCTAAGTCATATGCTTGGTCAGCTTTTGCTTTTGCAATATCCTGTTCACGGCGAAACTCGGCAATTTGTAATTGATTCAGTTTTTCTGCTTCAGCAATTTCAGTAGCTCTTTCTAGCTCTGCTTTTTTAGCTTCCTTCGCAGCCTCTGCCTTTTTTATCCTCGTCTCTTTTTCTGCTTCAGCCGTCGCGATATCAGCATCACGCTTCACTTGAGCAATCCGCGGTTTACCAAGTGAATCTAAATAACCGTTTTTGTCACGAACATCTTTTATGGTAAATGAAACAATGATCAAGCCCATTTTTGCTAAGTCCTGTGACGCAACTCTCTGAACTTCCTGCGAGAACTTATCACGATTTTTATATATTTCTTCAACTGTCATTGATCCTAAAATAGAACGGAGATGACCTTCGAGCACTTCTCTAGCTTCATTTTCGCGATCTTGCTTTGTTTTACCAAGAAATTGCTCCGCCGCTGTCGCAATCTCACTAATCGACCCACCGATTTTAATGATTGCCGTTCCATCTGCCATGACTGGAACACCTTGTTCTGTGTACACTTCCGGTGTCGTTACTTCAAGCTTGCTTGATAAAAGGCTTAATGGACGTGCCTGCTGAAATACTGGAAATATGAAGGCACCACCGCCTCTGATGATCTTAATTTTATTACTTGATTCATCCAAATGTACATTCTTGCTACCTAGAAAACTACCATTTACAATTAATGCCTCATCAGGTCCAGCCGTTTTATATTTCGTAATAAAAATTCCAATTAGGGCAAGTAGTAGAAAAACAACAATGCCAACTACGATAAAGATAATATTAAATTCCATTCAAACACCCTCCTAGAAAAAATTCTCTGCCTGTTCATAAAGTTCAACCTGAAGCACTCCATTGTCAACGTCAATTACTAGAACCTTACTTCCATTTGGAATTACATTTTTCTTCAAACTAACAGCCGGTTTTGAGATGCGTCCACTAATGCTTTCAATTAATACTTCCCCAAAACCATCCTCTGGGACAGTGGTAATAATTGTGCCAATCCTACCCCTTAAGTCACTTTCCTCATAAACAAGAGATTCTTCTGCTTGGGAAATTGGAATAAGAATGAAAACATTTAACAAGGTAACAATGATAAACGAGACTACTGCAAAAAAGGCTGCTATCAAGCCACTATGAAAAGATGTATACATTTCTGCTAAAAAACCACCTGCTGAGAATATCGTGATAAATGAAAAAAACAATGTTGGGTTGAAAATTCCGTCCAATACACCATTAAGAACATCGCCAAAGAGCAGATATAAGACCGTTACAACCCCTGAGATAATTAATGAGTATAAGTAAATCGTTTCTAATGATACTCCAAATAACTCCATAATCCCTCTTCCCTCTTATTCTGGCGTAATGATAAAAATTAACATAATATTATTAATTTAATAATATTCCTATTCTATAATCTCATGAAATTCCCCTTCACTTAAACTACTCAATTGGGAATTTTCTGATCGCCAGTTCACACTTTTTTCTAAATTAAAGTACTTCAATCTACAAAGAGAAAGTAATTGCTCCCTCTTTATTTTTGAACGATTATATCCTCTGGCTTTTTTAAAAAACCAGGCAGGATTACCAATAAAACCAAAGAAATAACATATAGCAATATTCCACACATTACAAAAGTTGCGTCTAACTCAATAAACTGTTGTAACAAAAAGCTGCCAACAAAGATAAGAATTGGCGTAACAATAATTAAAAACAGCATAAACAGATGAAGGGCAATGCTAGCTTTTGTCTTGCCAGGACTAGAAAAGGATTCAAAAATCTTGTCTTTCATCATGGTTGTGAAAATAAAAATACCGATCCACAAAATAATAAGTACAACCCACATTTTACTTTCTGCGATTAGCATCAATCTAACAATTGGCTGTGAAAAAACAAAAGCCATCGTAAATAATACACAATAACTCATAATTGAAAAAAAACGTTTTGAATTATCATTTCTTACCCAAGACCCAATAATCAACAGGTAGAGTATAGTTCCTAGACTGATATTTACAAATCCATAATCCCAAGACCAGTCTGGAAGAGCACTGGCTAAAAATACACAAAAATAAATCATAAAAAAAGCGGAACCCAATTTACTTTCTTTTAACGGAAGCCTTTTTTGCTTATCCAAAAATTTCACCTAGTCTCTTTATTCCTGACATCATTTTCCCTCCAGCATCAGATAGTTTGTCATGTTTAGAAAGGTCTTTGCCCAACTGATTTTCATCTGCCACATTAGCGTATAACCCATCTGTTGCGTTAGCAAATTTCCCTTAACTGGTTTTGACCTTTGTTATCAACATCAAATCCTATTACATTCACAATTGGAGATATATTAGAATTAAATAACAGGTTATATATAAAAAGAAATGCCAAGGAAAATCGTACAGATCCACCAGAGTTTAATCGGAATCAATCTATTTTTATCAATCATTTTCAAAGCCTTTCTTTCCTTTAAAAACCAATATCCCAAATAAATACGTAGACTAATGATGGATTGTTTTGTACCAATATCATTTCTCTATTTCCTCAGGCTTCTTTAGCATAATCACTGATAAAAAGGTGAAGAATAAACCGACTACATATATAAGGCAGGATCCGAAAAATAAGCCTTGATAGTCATTTAATAATTTTAATATCACCATTTCCTGGCCATTCCGTGCAGTTAATGACCCAACTAGCATAATAATGATAAAGAAAACAATCATCCCTTTTGAAAGCTTAGATTTTCCAGCCTTCATTACTAAAGACTGGAAAATCAATTCTCTCTCTATCATGGAATAAACAAATACGAATAAGTATAACAAAAGAAAAAACCAGAAAATCTGAGTATTTATTGTCATTCTTAACATTGGTGTCACAGTAAAAAAACCCATAGAAATAAATATTAAAAAATTTACAAGGGAGTTATACCTGATATGACTTGAAATTCTTTTGCACCAATAGCCTGCAAGTGCAATCGAAAATATTGAAACACTTAGATTAAAAAACACAACTTTTATCGACCATTCCGGTAGCATACTAAAAACAAAAGTACAAATGACATCAATAATAATTAAGAAAGATGCTTGTCCTTGTAAAAAATTCTCTTCCTTATACTCCAAAAAGTTCACCTAATTTCCTAGCTCTTTTCCTTATTGCATTTGACATCCGCTTAAGTCCATTGTTAATTCCTCTTTTTGCCGCATTTTTTAGATTTGTACTCCTGTTAACTTCACGAACCACATCTTCTGAGCGAATCAGTTGAACGTTATAGCTACTTGAAATAGCGTTTAAAAATTTGATTATGTATAACCTCATCATCACTTACTAATAAAATTTTTAAATTTATTTGACTCCATGCTTTTCCCTCTTAATCATTATTTTGTTACTCTGTGTCGTCTTTTCCAACATTTGCTTTCCTGAATCTTCTCTCCCACAGTAGGTTATTTTCTGGTATAGCCAGAAATTATTTCCCGAAATTCAACCATATTTGGTATATTTAAATACATTTATAGAAAATTTTTCTATTAACTCCTTTTTACTTACTACCACTTTTTGCAAAATCCGTCAAACTCACAATCAAGATTGTCAAATCTTATTTGTTACTTATTTACTATGAAAATCTCAATGTCGAGATATACTTTTATGAGAAAAGTACTAGGTTTCAAGAAATAGATTTGTATTTTTAATATGTATCCATTACGTTTTGTTAAGTTTTCCAACTAAGGTTGGCAATGATAAAAGCTTCATGGTGCTTTTGTACCATTTTCAAAATTTTTAAGTATTTTGGATAAAAATCCCACTCCCATATATATTAATTTAGATTAACACGTTGGGAAATAATTGCCAGGACACAAAAAACCTCTCTTTTTCTTAGAGAGGACCATCCCTTGCACATATCAAAACAAAAGCACTTCACCACACCACCGCGTCGGGGGTCAGGCACCTTTTTTTAAATGATCTTTGATTTTTACTACGATTTCGCGAGGGCTAAACGGCATTAAGATATAGTCAGTAGCCCCCAATTCCATACTATGTTTTTTATTGAAATCCCCGCATTTGGACGAGATCATAATAACTGGAGTTGACTTGATTCGCCTTAACTCTTCAAGGACCTCGAATCCAACCTTCATCGGAACTAAGATGGCTAATATTATTAAATCAAAATGCTGATTTACCGCTTTTTCTAAACCATCAAATCCGTTATCATCCGTATCAATTTGATAAGATTCCTTTTCGAGGTACATTTTCAATAGATTACTAACCCGAATTTCTTCTCCAACAATTAAAATCTTTTTACCCATATTCCTCCCCCTCGTAAACAAATGTTATAAGGGTTGTCCCTCACAAATTCACAATCCTTGTTGTCTTTTCATAGCCACTCAGCCATGAATTCCATCCATTTTGCTTAACTCTAGCATTTCATTCCTTCTACCGTTTTTATTCACTAGTAAAATTTGATAGATTAATGAATCTAACTCTTGACTACAATTCACAACATTATTGCTAGTTAGCCCTTGGTGGGCTGCAAGGTTAATTAACTCACTTCGCTTCTCCTTAATCCGCTCAAGCAATTTTTCATTGGAATTTCTAGTATAAGGGTTGGTCATTTTCCTACCTCCATTTTCACTATCATTATGTTGTTTTCTTATTATCATTATCGTGGAAAATAATTAATTTACATATCCCCTTCCATTCTCATTTTTGGGATAAAATTTAAAGTAGGAATATATTCCTACTTTTTAGAAAAATAGAACTATTAGACTATTTGTAGACCAACGTCTTCTTCCCCAAAAAAAAAAGCCCCAAAAATGTCTCGGTTAAGAAACATCCTCGGGCTCTAATCCCATTTGATAGATTTTGGCAATGGCCTGTGATCGGTCATTGACCGCTAACTTCTGGAAAATATTCGTCATATGGTTTTTTACAGTATGTTCACTAATGTACAGCCGTTCAGCTATTTCACGATTGTTATTACCTTTTAGTACTAATTCCATTACTTCTATTTCTCGTTTTGATAGCTTTAGGTGTTTACTTATTTTTGGTTCGTTTGCGGTCGGTTTATTTGTCACCATGATTTCACTTTCAACAACCGTTGTATGCGACAGGTAGGCAAGAAACTCATTTAAAAGGGGTAGATTCATCCCGTTGATTTTTAATAAAAAATCAATATTTTCATCCTCATTGATATAAGTCCATACTAATGAAAGAACTTGGACGTTCAGTGATGCCTGAGAAAATTCCAGCTTGCTGTCCGCCACTAATTTATATTCTCTAACAATATCAATGATCAAGTCATTTTTAATTTTATTGGTAAGAAATTGCTCATCATATTTGATAAAATAGCAAGAATATTTCACTGCAATTGTATTTATTTTTCCATAAGTGGAAAATCCACTAAATCCCTTGATGAGTTCACGTGCTTTTGTAGCTTGTTTAAAATGGTCGGGGTCAATATATTCCTGATGCTCAATCAATAAGTCGATGACTGTTTGCCCCATTTTAACCTTAGTTGTTGCTTCAAGCAGGTGCATCGACACACCACCCGCTATCGTGAGGCTCATTAAAAATGAAAGTTCGTCCTCTTTCAACATTTGCTCACTTAATCCAATACTAAGAAATCCGAAACATTCAGTCCGGTAGGCAATCGGGATTTCTAATACCTTTGAACTCCAGCTTGTAATATGCTCTACAGGTTGCTGGTGATAAAATCGTTTGTTTTGCTTATTGTGAAAGTAACGATTGGAGATGTCACTTGAATAATTCTCAATTTGATCAGCTGTAAGTCCTCGGGAAACCATTTCATAGGAATTCCGTGATGATTGCTTGGCAATCACGGCAACAAATGGTCCACGAATAAGGTTGATGCTCAAATCCAACATAATGAGGAGGATTCTTTTTACATCTTCAACATCTGTCATGACTTGAAATATTTCATTTAAAGCAGTCATTTTCATTAAATTGTTTTTGGACTGTTTCTGCCAGAACCTATTACCTTCAATTACCTTAATGAGTGATGAGGTTAATTTCCCCACCCTGCTAATATCATTTTCTAAACGGACGAATTGACTGCTTCCTCCGAAAAATATTCCTATTACTTCTTTTTCTAGGATAATTGGAAAGCAAAACAGCGATTTGGGGTAAATCCCTTTTTGCTGAAAAAATAAATTTCTTGGATCCATGTCCATATGATCCCAAAATCTCACAATCCGAGTTGCAGCTGCTTGTCCAAGAGTTCCTTCCCCCATCGAAAATACAGTTCCTTTAAGCGTACTACTCACTTCGGGAAGAATGCATTCATCAATCACAAATTGATCATGACCTTTTTTTCTTGCATAGCCAACAAAATCAAGCTTAGTATTTTCATGCAAAAATCTTTCTAGGACAGCGGTCACCTTTATGTTTCCATCAGCTATGAGATGCAATAGTTCGCCCAAATTTTCTTCTTGTTCCACTAAGTGTGCTTTCATATTTTGTGTGGCCAGGTGCTCTATTAATACTTCGGCCATCTTGTTTATTTTTCGAAGCTTTGCTTGGATTTCATCTGGGGAATATTCTTGAATTAGAGTAAATATAGCATTTGCCTTTTCCGGGTTCTGCAATATTTTTTCAAAATAGGTTTGTACTGTATTTTTAGAGGTAGATTCTAATAAACAACCTGCAAAAATAAAAAACTCAATTTCCCCCTGAATAGATATTGGACAAATGATCACTTTTACCCCAGGTAATGCATCATATACAATTGCACTATTGATTTTAGAAAAATCTCGGGTCCACTGATTTAAAACTTCCTTAAAGGTTTCTTGGTCGTACACTAAATGAAAAACATTTGGATCATTATTTAATTGTGTTATTGGATTTCCTTGTTTATCGGTTATGATGCAATGTAGATTGGTTAAGGCGGCGTAGGCATTTTGGACATCCTGAAAATATTCTAAATCTGCAGCTAACATGTTTATTGCCTCCTATAACTATACTCTGGCTGAATATAACGATAAATTGCGTGCTCCCCTTCACCAATTATTTCAAGGATTGATATAGAAATAAGCTGGTCAATTGCTATTTTGATGTCTTCTCGATGCCTTCCTAACCGCATTGCGATTCCTTCCAATGTTTCAAAAGTATAAGGATTTTCTTGAAAGAAAAGAGTACATTCAATTTGCAATGGCATATTCATAATCGCCGACCCTCTCTATACCAATCTTATAAATGGTTTCATGATTATATTTTCAACCAGAAGTGGATGTGAAATTTTTCCTTGTGGTGATTTAAGAACTTGCAAATATTGATAGCTACCATCCACCCATGTTTTAATAACCCCATGGGAGGTACGCTCAAGAAAACTGGCCGTTTTACTTCCTATTTCTGAAAAGTTAACTAAAGTAACCATTGTAATCCCTGCTGAACTAATCGTAGATACCTCCTCAGCATAATAATGTTCAAGAAACTCTTTCCCTCTTTGGGAAATAATCGTATTTAGATTGTAATAAATGAACCACTTTTCTCCTTTTTGAAGGCTTGAAGCAATAATGGGGACTAATTTTTCCTTTATTGTTTTTTCAAATTCTCTATTATCAGTTCCTGCGACTTGGATGACTGCAGATTCATAGCCATCTGGAATCGGCCGATCAAAATGTTCAATAAAAAGGAGTTTGCCATCTTTAACATACTCATCCATCGAGACGCCAAATAATTTAAGTAAATGTCTCATTTCAAATAGATCCATTAAATTGGATAATAACATGATTACATTTTCACCAGCTACCAATCTATTGCAGACAATAGAGAAAAGAAAATATTTATAATTTGCTTTACTATTTGTATCAATTAGAAAACATGTACCATTGGGAATACCTCCCGAGAGGATTTGATCTAATTTCATTATCCCCGTGCTACTATACCGTTCATTACTCAATAATGCTTTATCCTCAATAAGCGAGAGTGCGGGAACTAAATGAATTCCATTCTCACTTATTCGATAGATGTGCTCCCCTTCTTGGATCCGGCAGCCTCTCATCTTTAATACTTCCAATGTTCTTTTTCGAAAATCATTTATATGGTTCTTCAATGATAACCTGATGACCCCATCAACCAGGTAATTCACAAAAGGTACATTCCCTTGATCGGATGAATTTAATTCTGAAATGAGCAATGAAGTAATTTTATATTTCCTAAGAACGTTTCTTAACGAATAAATTGTTTTTCTACTCTTCATTAAATCGTCAGATCCAAATTGATACAAACTTATGCTATCAATGACAATACGTTTGCAATTAATTTCATTAATCATTTGTTCGATCAATCCATTTGGCTTTTCTATTTGCTCGATTAAAACCTCTGGTGAAAGACAGATGACCCGTAATTTATTTTGTTTTTCTAACTCCCTTAAATCCCAGCCAAAATCTTGCAGCTCGTTATAAAGCTGGTCTGGTAACTCTTCAAATGTAATAAAAATGCCTGATTCATCCTCTTCCACAGCTCCATGGAAAATGAATTGCATGCCAAGAATGGTCTTTCCTGTTCCAGGTAATCCTTCTACCAAAACAGTTGAACCAACCGGAAGTCCCCCGTTTAGGAGCTGGTCCAATCCGTCAATTCCGCTTTTGGTGGTACTCATATACGCGTTCATCCCCTATTGAAAGTAGTTTACTAGATATAGATGGTTCCGATGTATAAACACTAGGTTCACGGTGCTAAAGTCCCATGTCCCTATTATTACAAAATTCCAAACAAACCGAAAGTTTTTCGACAAAAAAAAGATAATAAGAATTTCGGAACTCAAAATAGAGTGCCTACCCTCAAGTACGTTAATACAAACGCACGCGGGGCAGCCACTCTAATAATAAATACTTACACATAAAACTTTTTTAACAGCTTTTTCTTCCTAATAAAGTGAATTCATTTCTTTCCTTAATAAATTCTAAAACTAAGTCATCCGTATACCCTTCAATATTCCCTGCAAATGCTACTTGAATTTGATTAATGATTCTTACACTATCTTGTGGTTGAGGCTCATCCAGAGACACTCCAATTTGAGGGCCTCCTCAGCCATAACCGTCGAAAAACAAACGGATACCTGCAGCATTTTGTGACTTTAATTCCGGGATTAATTGGTCCCGTGCTTGATCGCTTATTTGCATACTTTCCATCCTTTCGATTTTTAAAATATAGACTGATGAATCTATGACTTTATCTTATACCCAACGGGGTATGAAATAAAGTTTTTTGCCCATCCATGTAATTTTGTGAATGAACAAGAGAAAACAGTGAAGGTTAAACATAGGTATTGAAAAAACTACTTTTTCAAACGGAGAAACTGGACTTGTTGCGAATTCGCCCTTGAAAATGAAGGTAATAACGAATAATATATATAATGCACTAAAAAACGTTCGTATTTATGGAGGATCAACGATGTTTAAACTACAAGAAAATAAGACAAATGTAAAAACTGAATTAATTGCGGGCATAACGACCTTCTTTACAATGGTTTATATCGTGGTTGTTAACCCGATTATCTTAGCAGATGCTGGTGTCCCGTTTGAGCAAGTCTTTACGGCAACCATTATTGCCACAGTAATTGGGACTCTGTGGATGGGCCTTTTCGCCAATTATCCTATTGCTATTGCACCAGGAATGGGACTTAACGCTTACTTTGCTTATTCTGTCGTCGGCAACCATCAAGATATCACTTATCAAACAGCCTTTGCAGCCGTATTTGTTGCTGGAATTATATTTGTTATCCTGTCTTTAACTCCGTTTAGGGAAAAATTAATTGAGGCAATCCCAGAAAATCTCAAACACGGTATTACAGCTGGAATTGGTCTTTTTATTGCTTTTATCGGACTTCGACTGACTAAAATAATCATTGCTCATCCTACCAACCTAGTAGGTCTCGGTGATCTCAAATCCCCGTCTGCTGCTCTAGCCTTGATAGGGCTCGCGGTCACGCTTGTCCTGATGATGCTGAGGGTCAATGGTGCTTTGTTTTTTGGTATGATTATTACTGGGTTGATTGCCTTTTTTACAGGTCAGCTTTCCTTCGACAAAGGATTCATTTCACTACCTACACTTCCTGAAGGACTTCTCGTGGCAAACCCAATCGCTGCGTTCAGCGATGTTATTCAACATGGTCTTTATGCTGTTGTGTTTTCCTTCATCCTTGTTACAATTTTTGACACCACTGGCACCATGATTGGCGTTGCTAACCAGGCAGGTTTAATGAAAGGCGATAAGTTTCCGCGGGCTAGGCAAGCATTGCTGTCGGATTCAATTGCCACAGCAATCGGCGCTATGTTTGGAACAAGCCCGACAACTGCCTATATCGAATCGTCTTCAGGCGTCGCAGCTGGTGGCCGAACCGGATTAACTTCACTCACGGTTGCTGTTCTATTTATCCTTTCAGCATTCTTTGGTCCACTTGTAAGCGCAGTGTCTGGTTTGTCTGCCATTACTGCTCCTGCACTCATTATTGTTGGTAGCCTGATGATGGGCAGTATCTCAAAAATCCGCTGGGATGAGCTTGATGAAGCCTTTCCTGCATTTCTTGTAATCCTAAGCATGCCATTGACATCAAGCATTTCAACTGGAATCGCACTTGGTTTTATCACTTATCCGCTACTTAAGATCGTTAAAGGGAAATGGCGTGAAGTCCACCCACTCCTTTACCTTTTTGCGGTACTGTTCTTCTATCAATTGGCATTTTTGGCGCATTAAAAAATAAGAAAAACGAGCCTTTTTTTGTAAAAGGCTCGTTTTTCTTATTAATCGATATCTTTTCTGTTTTTTCCTTTAATAAATCGATACGCCAAGTATGCAATATAGAGCGGGGTTGCAATGTAAATCAAATATGGAAATTGTCCATAGGTGCCTTTGTAAATGACATATAAAAGGCAGCCTAGAAATAAAGTAACAATCGTTCCGTATTTTGGAAGAGGTATTTCTTTAAAGCTTGGTATCCTAATTCTACTCACCATTAAAAAACTCAATGCCATGAAAACCACGGTGGTAATAATATTCGGAATCTTATCTCCGAATAAGGTCAGTATGGCTAGTATGCCACCAGCAGCAGTTATTGGTACACCGATAAAATAATTGCTATTTGATTTATTTGTACTAATATTAAACCGGGCTAATCGATAGGCACCAAATAAAGGAAATAGTCCGGCAACCGCAAGCCCCAAAAACCCAAATTGAATAAAATATGTATAATAAACCAAAAATGATGGAGCAATTCCGAACGTTACAATATCCGCTAAAGAATCCAGTTCTTTTCCCAGAGTTGTATCAGCCTTCAACATTCTAGCCAATCGCCCATCCATACTATCCAACATCATTCCGATTAAAATTAAGATTGCTGCGTTACTATAATGGCCTTTTGCAGCAAATCCGATCGATAGGAACCCACAATATAGATTCCCTAAGGTAAACATATTCGGGATACTTTTTGTAAATCTCATCAATTATCATCACACTCCATAAACATTATTGGGCATCCCTATTTTTTTAAATAATTGGCTGTGTTAAGGCTCAATGTTGATCTTTTGCACAATGTTGATTGAAGTGGAAGGCGCGAAGACTCCTGCGGGAGCAGCGGGACAGGTGAGACCCCACAGGCGCTTAAGCGCCGAGGAGGCTCACCGCCCGCCCCGCGGAAAGCGAAGCGTCTGGAACGGAAATCAACATTCTAGTTTAACAGAGCCAAAAAAATTTAATACCAAAAATAATTAAATAAACCGAATTTAAGGGTAGCTTAATAAAACACTACATTATTATAACACTTTATTCATTATTGATTTTTCCGAAAAATATCAAACCCCCATTGAACTTTAATTTATTTTATATATAATAATAGTGAGTAATCACTCACACATCGTTTTAGAGGAGGTTTATTGATGACATCTACGATTGTTATTAAAGAAGTGAGCAAAAGTTTTGGAAAAAAACGAGTCTTAAACAAGATTAATTTAACCGTGGAGCCCGGGCAAATATATGGTCTAATCGGGCCTTCTGGTTCAGGTAAAACCACTTTAGTTAAGATCATTGTTGGGATGGATCGTCCTTCCCAGGGCCATGTGCATGTACTGGATACAGCAGTTCCTAACTTGAACCTATTACAGAAAATTGGTTATATGGCACAAGCAGATGCTTTATATGCTGATTTAACTGGACAAGAAAATCTAGCCTTCTTCGCTTCCCTTTTTAAGCTAAAAAAAGATGTGCAAACCAAAAGAATTGCCTATGCAGCTGATTTAGTAAATTTAACATCCGAACTTAAAAAGAAAGTTCAGGACTATTCAGGTGGAATGAAACGCCGATTATCTCTCGCGGTTGCCTTAATCCAGGACCCGCAAGTACTTATATTAGATGAACCAACAGTAGGGATTGATCCTGAATTAAGACAATCGATTTGGGCAGAAATCCGACGTTTAAAAAAGGCTGGAAAAACCATTCTTGTCACCACACATGTGATGGACGAAGCAGAAAAATGTGACCAGCTAGCCATGATAAGAGATGGAGAAATGATCACAAGTGGATCACCAACAGAATTGAAAAACCAATTTGGAGTTTCTAGTTTAGAAGATGTCTTTTTAAAAGCCGGAGGTAAAAAGGGATGAGAACCATAGCATTAGTAAAGCGGATCATACATCAAATGTTACGTGATAAACGGGCCCTTGCATTAATGATGGTTGCACCATTAATCATTTTAACCCTCCTCCACTATTTACTTTCAGGCAATACAGTCGAACCTCGGCTTGGTGTTATTAATGGTGATGATACCCTTGTCGAACAATTAAAAGATAAAGATATAATTGTAAAACAATATGATCAAATAAAAAATACGAAGAAAGTCATAATAGATGATGAATTAGACGGGGTTCTGCAATTTAATGATGAAAAAATTAAACTGACGCTAAAAAATTCACAGCCTACCACAACAAAAGCCTTACAAATGAAAGTTGTACAAGCAATTGCGGCTGAGAATGCTATGAAACAGTCGAAAAATTTATCAAGCTTTATTCAAAATATTCAAAGTAAACTTCAAAGCGCTCCGGTCAAGATGGAGCAAGTAAAAGCTACCGATATCAGTACTTCATATATTTATGGCGATAAGGATACGACCTTTTTTGATCAGTTAAGTCCGATTTTAGTTGGTTTCTTTGTCTTTTTCTTCGTTTTTCTCATTTCTGGAATTGCTTTATTACGAGAACGGACTACTGGTACACTTGATCGCTTAATGGCAACACCTATACAAAGACGAGACATTGTATTTGGGTATTTAATGGGATATGGCATATTTGCCATTATCCAAACGTTGATTGTTGTCTTTTATGCAACAAGGGTATTAGATATCATGCTTATTGGTTCATTATGGAACGTAATTTTAATCAATATAATCTTAGCACTTGTTGCTTTGTCACTTGGTATTCTCCTATCAGCCTTCGCTAATTCGGAATTCCAAATGATGCA
Organism: Bacillus sp. 1NLA3E; assembly: GCF_000242895.2. Classification (NCBI taxonomy): domain Bacteria; kingdom Bacillati; phylum Bacillota; class Bacilli; order Caryophanales; family Bacillaceae; genus Bacillus; species Bacillus sp. 1NLA3E. The sequence continues at coordinate 700,545 of NC_021171.1, read as the reverse complement.
GTTTATCCCAATCGCCATCATTCCTCAAGTCTTTTTCGCTGGTATTTTCCCATTTGAGGGAATGCCTAATTGGATGCAAATGATTGCTAAATGCATGCCAATGTACTATGGCGGCGATGCACTAGTTAGTGTCATGTATAAAGGCTTAGGATTAAGTGACATTTTGAACGATTTACTTGTGCTATTAGGATTTGCACTTGTCTTTATTGTGTTAAATATATTCGCTTTAAAGAAGTACAGAAAAATTTAACCTACAAGTTCTAAACTTTTAATCACATTCGTTATAAAATGATTTATTAACTAGTATGGTTCTAAAGGAGTTTACCATGTCTGAAGAAGAGATGATCATTCAGCAACTATTTGATGATGAAATAGGATTAACGGATAAGCAAAAAAAGATCATTATCGCAGCCATTGAATCATTTTCCGAAAAAGGTTACGCTGCTACCTCGACTAGTGAAATTGCTAAAAAGGCAGGAGTCGCAGAAGGGACAATTTTTAGACACTACAGCACGAAAAAAGAGCTGTTGATGTCAATTGTTACCCCACTCATGACAAAAATGATTGCTCCGTTTATTATTAATGATTTTAATAAAGTATTGGATCGCAAATATGACCGAGTGGAGGATTTTCTGAGAGAGACAATTGAAAACCGGAGAGAGGTTATTATTAAGCTTCTTCCCGTTATTAAAATCATGCTACAGGAAATCCCATTCCAACCAGAATTAAGAGCCCAATTTATTGAAAGTATTGCTAAAAAAACATTTGAGCGGGTGTCGAGCATCATCCAAAGCTATCAAGACAAAGGACAATTGATTGAAATGCCATCTGCAAGTGTTACCAGACTTACTATTACCAGTATCTTTGGCTACTTTGTATCCCGTTATATCTTTTTCCCAGAAATGGAATGGGATGATGAGCTCGAAACCGAACGAACTATTCAATTTATCATGCATGGGTTGGGTAAAAAAGAATGAATACCAACGACGACAAAAGGGATAATTTCACCCTTTTGTCTTTTTTTAAATCAAAAAAAGATACTTCAGTAAATGAAGTATCGCAATATTGTTAAGGTTTTATTTGGTGAATTTTTTTGCATATAACTCATCATTAGTAGAACTATTTTATAAGCGAAGTAGCCCAAAATCCCACCAAAAGTATTTAAAATTAAATCGTCGACATCAAAACTTCCAAATCCAGTTAAGAATTGAAGACCTTCATATACAAAACTTAAATAACATGTTGCAATCAAGACCATTATTAGTTTCTGAAACCTTTTCACTAACATGGGGAGGATGAAACCGAACGGAACAAAACCGATAATATTTCCAACTAGGTTTTCTATTCGAATGTTTAAATTAAGATTTTCTGCGTTCCAATATAATTGTATCGTTTTAAATGGGATAAGGTTACTGCCATTCCAACGATGTGCATAAAATCCAAAATTAGTAAGATTGGTTATCTCTGATATAGGAATATATTTAAATAAAATTAGTTTCGTAAGGACCGCTAGATATAGGACAAATAGCATGGTTAATAACAATTTCATAAAAAATCGCATTCGTTTATAACTCCTAATGAAATTTGGATAAGCCTATTTACTGTACCATATTTTTAACATTAGGTGGGGTCTTAAAAATGTTTATCTTAGAAATTTTTTATCACAAAACTCACTTTCGTTTCAGTAATGGTTTTAACTATGTTTATGCCTAAAATAGGAAGTTTAAAATTAGTCCTAATATTACGATTAGGACTGTGAATCCAATGATAGTATAGCCTATATAGCGGATTCCTTTAGGTAGGGTACTTAGATTAAGATTTTCCTTTTTATAAACTCCACCAGCTTCAATTCTCTGTAAGTCTTCAATCGGGGTAAACAATTTATCTTCTTCTAAATTATGAAATTCTTCAGTTGATTGAGATTCATGAGTTTGTTTAATTTTACTCACCCTCCTAAAATAGTTAATTATACTAACCTATTCTATTTATGTTTTTAAATTCCCTTTTAATTGAGATGGTATTTGTCTTTAGTATTTATGGAGTAACCTACTCCTATTTAAGCGGCATTTGTCAGCCACCTTCAATGCAGGTTTTAGCAGAACTTCCGACAATCTCATTTAATTCAATAAGGAGAGTGGCTAGAGGATCGGTTTCAATAAATGATTCCAATGTCTGTTCAGTAAGCGGTACAAGATGTTTTTCAAAAATAGTTAAAGTATTTCCCCATACATCAACGATGGCTTTGGGTGACATATTAGATTGAATGACCATATTAATTCCTCCTTTTTTAGTGCCGTGGGGCAAACAAAATTACTGAAGCACCAATTAAGCAGATTCCAGCACCAACCCAATCATAAACATCAGGTGATTTTTTATCTATACCCCAGCCCCAAAGCACAGAAAGTACGATAAAGATTCCTCCATAGGCGGCATAAACTCTACCAAACGAGGGGAATTTTTGAAATGTAGCGATTATACCATATAAAACTAAAACGATTCCTCCCAAAATACCCCATGATAATGGCTTACCCTCTCTTAACCATAACCAAATAAGATAACCTCCACCAATTTCGGCTAAACCTGCAAGTATAAACAATACAAATGCATTAAATATTAAAATCACGTCCCTAACTAGACAATTTATAGAAATGATAACCCATTATTATTATTATTATATATTTTTACTCCGATTCGAAGAAATAAAAAATTATCAATTCTAGAAATGGCTTACATCCTCTATTCGCTAACAGTTTATTTTTAATGTTTTTGAACTGCAAGTTCCTCAAAAACTCTTTTTTTAAAACATATTATCTATCGAATTAATTCTTTTAAAAAAGCAATTCACATAGTAAGCTGGGAAAAACCGAGTATAATAGATATAAGGTTTTTTTAAGGGGGAAAGGTTTTTGTCTAGACAAATAGAATTGGTCATCTTTGATATGGACGGTTTAATGTTTGATACAGAAAAAATCGGGCATCAAGCTTGGGAACGTGTTGCTGAAAAATATCATTTTCCCTATTCACTGGATATAACAAAACGTTATATCGGGAAAAATCACAATGCTATTATTTCAGTTTTAAAATCAGAGTTTGGTGATAATGCTCCTGTTGAAAAATGGCATCGTGAATCGTGGGAAGTCCGAAAAGAGATATATTTAGAAAATGGAACACTGGGAATTAAACCCGGATTGATTGAGCTTTTAACGTTTTTAAAAGAGGTCAATATGAAAATGGCTGTTGCTTCATCTAGCGGGTTTTCTGATATCGTTCACCACATCAATCACGAGGGACTGAGTGATTATTTTGATTTTATTATTGGGGGTGACCAGGTAAAGGAAAGTAAGCCAAATCCCGAGATATTTTTAACACCATGTAAAACATTTAATGTTTTGCCAGAAAATGCGCTCGTCCTTGAGGATTCTTATAATGGATTTTTGGCATCCAAGGCTGCAGGTATACCTGTTATTATTGTCCCAGATCTATTGGAACCGTCACAGGATGTTTTAGCCGAAGCTGCAGGAGTGTACCCAAGTTTGCATGAAGTGAAAACATATATCGAATCATTTTTTGTTTTGCAACCGTAGCTTGATAACTTTAGCTACGGTTTTTATTTTTAAATAGTAACTTTCACAATCTTTATTTCCAGCATTATTCGCCAAAAAACCTCCTAGATAAATGTCCAGGAGGTTTCTTTACTTACTTTCTATCTAACTTTTATAAAGGAATTTTCTAGTTTCTATATTCTACTTCCGCCCCACATTTAACCTCGGAAAATCTATGAAAAAATGCGGTGATAAAACAAACACCGATCAAATACTAATAATAAATCTATATTGTGATTTCGGATTATCGCAAAAAACCAACGAGTAAATGAGTTACACATTCAAATTCTATCCGATAGAATTATAAAAATTTTGGCATTTTATATTTTTTCATTTCGACATTTTGCGTTCTTTACTAGGAAAAAGGTGTTCTTTATAATGAATATCTAAGAAGGAGGTGGAGGGGATTTACGCTTTCAGAGCACTTATTTTATTAAAAGCAGTGGAATACTAACGAAGGGTATGTGGCCTACTTTTAATAAAAAATAGAGTTAAATGAGCCCATTATCCTCGTTACCTCTGTCCAGTTAAGAGATTGGTTTAATCAAAAAAAGATCCTAGGAGAGTTGCTGATGGAAGATGATTAATGTCAAAAAGCGAAAGAATTTAAAATCAATTAGGAGAACTGTTCAACTCGCCGCTACTGCTGGACTATTAGTTGCCGCATTTGTTCCGTTTATCGGAAACAAACTGGAACCTATTGCACTAGCTGCTATGATGAATCCCGGAGGGACACCGGACTATTATCAAACGCCAAACTATGCCAACAGTCCACTTCCTGAGTTTGATGCAAACAGTAACATTGTCCCAGGTACGGGAATCCGCAAATTTGTGGATACTTTACCTGGTCTAGGTGCAACAAATTCGAATGATCTTGGACAGTATATCCCTGTTGCCGTTCCTGACACTACCACCTATCCTGGCTCAGATTATTACGAAATTTCACTAGTTGAGTATAAAGAGCAACTACATAAAGACCTCCCACCAACAACTCTACGTGGATACATGCAAACAAACACAACTGATCCCACTGTTAAAGACAAGCCCAGTTATTTTGGACCAACAATCGTCGCCCAAAAAGATCGTCCTGTTCGCGTAAAATTTACAAACAAGCTTCCTACGGGCACCGGGGGCGACTTGTTTCTTCCTGTAGATACTTCATTGATGGGAGCCGGAATGGGGCCGGACGGAAAGAATATGTATACCCAAAATAGGGCTACTCTCCATTTACATGGTGGTGTTACCCCATGGATTAGTGATGGAACTCCTCATCAATGGATTACACCTGATGGTGAAAACACTCCATATCCGAAAGGTGTAAGTGTTAAAAATGTGCCCGACATGCCAGATCCAGGGCCGGGCTCCATGACATTCTTTTATACAAATCAACAGAGTGCAAGAGTGATGTTTTACCATGATCATTCTTATGGGTTAACCCGATTAAATATTTATGCTGGGGAGGCTGCTGGATACCTTATTCGCGATCAAGTTGAGAAAGACCTGATTGACAGAGGAATCATTCCAAAAGACGAAATCCCTTTATTTATCCAAGATAAAACATTCGTTCCTACGGATAATCAGTTAGCAGCTACTGATCCAACATGGGACAAAACTAAATGGGGTGGCTTAGGTAACCTTTGGTTCCCACATGTTTACATGCCAAACCAAAACCCTTATGATCTTTCAGGTGCTAACCCGATGGGGCGTTGGGATTATGGTCCTTGGTTTTGGCCGCCAAATACTGGATTGAAAAGCGGACCTGTACCGAATCCGCTAGCTGGACAGTCAGGCCAACCACCTATGAACCCTGGCACACCAAATATATCTGCAGTTCCGGAAGGTTTTATGGATACTCCATTAGTCAACGGGACTGCCTATCCATCGCTTACAGTTGATCCGAAAGCCTATCGCTTCCGAATCCTGAATGCTTCGAATGATCGAAACTGGAATTTACAGTTTTACAAAGCTAAATCAAACGGGCAAATGTGGAACGCAGACGGTACTCTCAACGATGCAAATGCAGGAGAAATTCCTATTGTTGATGCCGTTAAGAATGCTAGTTATCCCTCTACCTGGCCAACAGATGGAAGAGATGGCGGAGTTCCAGATCCAGCAGCTGCCGGTCCAAACATGGTTCAAATTGGCAATGAAAGTGGTTTCCTAACAAATGCTGTAGAACTTCAAAATCAGCCTATCAACTATGAATACGGAAGAAGAAGCATCACGGTTCTAAACGTGTCAACTAAGACTCTACTATTAGCACCTGCTGAAAGGGCAGATGTAGTCGTAGATTTCAGCAAATATGCAGGCCAAACTCTCATTCTTTATAATGATGCACCTGCTCCAGTTCCAGCCTTTGATCCACGCTATGATTATTATACAGGCGATCCTGATCAATCTGCCACTGGTAATAATACTGGTGGAGCACCAACAACACAGCCTGGATACGGTCCAAATACTCGAACTGTTATGCAGATTAAAGTGGCGCCGGCAACCGCTACTACCACCGATACAACTCAAACAACATTAGATTCTTTAAAAACAGAGATACCAAAAGCATTTGCTGCAGGGCAAAATAAGCTTATTGCTCCAGATCCAAACACATATGGAACGATTCAAGATTCAACACTTACATTTACACCTCCAGGCGCTACATCACCCGTCACATTAAATGAAGAACCAAAAGCGATCGCCGAGGAGTTTGAAACAAATTACGGACGGATGAATGCAACACTTGGAGTTGAACTGCCTAACACCAACTTTCAAAATCAAACGACCATTATGCTGGGATACATCGACCCTTCAACCGAGAATCTAACCGATGCAGCAACACCGCTAACTCCTCCATCCGGTGATGGTACACAGATTTGGAAGATTACTCACAATGGTGTGGATACACACGCGATTCACTTCCACCTGTTCGATGTCCAGCTTATAAACCGCGTTGGTTGGGATGGATCAATACGATTCCCTGATGGCAATGAAAGAGGCTGGAAGGATACAGTTCGAATGAATCCGTTAGAGGATACCATTATTGCCCTTAGGCCAGTAGCACCAAAACTACCTTTTGCGCTTCCAGACAGTATCCGCCTTCTTGATCCAACAATGCCTGAAGGTTCGACAATGGGCTTTATGGGGGTTGATCCAAAAACCGGGAACCCGATGACAGTTACGAATAAATTAACTAACTTTGGCTGGGAATATGTGTGGCACTGTCATCTTTTAGGACATGAAGAAAATGATATGATGCGTCCGATTGCTTTTTCAGTAGCACAAAAGGTTCCAAACGCTTCAACTTTAACTGGAGCAAGGACCGATGGCGGACCTGTTAGTCTAACTTGGACGGATCCGACTTCTGTTATTTTGTCCGATTTGAATACTTTAGGGAATCCATCCAACGAAATAGGCTACAAGATCCAGCGTGCACCAGTTACAAATGGAAAACTTGGCACCTATGCCGATATCGGGACAGCATTGGCAAATATGACTAGTTTCACAGACTCTACCGTCGACACTAACACTGACTACAGCTATCAGGTAGTTGCGTTTAATGCCATAGGTGAGACCATTTCTAATGTTGTAAGCACACCAGGTGTTCCTTTAGCTCCTGCTGCTCCGACTAGTCTAACTGCGGTTCAGTCAGGCACGCAAATAGATCTTGCTTGGACTGATAATTCCCAGAATGAAACTGGTTTTATCGTTGAACGATCTTCGGACGGAATCAACTTTGCGGTGATTTCCACTCTTGGAGCAAATGCTGTAAGTTTCAGCGATCCTAACCTTACACCTGGAACATACACCTATCGGGTTAAAGCTATAAACGGAGATTTGGCATCTGATTACTCAAATACCACTAGCGCAACGTTAGTATCAACTCCTGTTGTACCTGCTGCTCCGAACAATCTAATAGCATCCTTGCAGCCTGGACCAGCAGTGAAGTTAACTTGGACAGATAATGCCACAAATGAGACTGGCTTTATCCTTGAACGTTCTACAAATGGTGGTACCTACACCGTTATTGCAACGCTAGATCAAAATCCTGCAACTGGTGATGTAAATTTCACAGATTCAACGGTAGTAGCTGGTATAAGTTATAATTACCGGGTCAAGGCAGTAAACGGCAACTTGTCATCCAACTATTCAAAGAGCGTACAAATAAGTATTCCAACTCCGCCTAAAGCACCAACAGGACTGCAGGCACAAACCAAAAGAGGAACGACCACAGATACTGTTTCCTTGTCCTGGAATAAACCACCAGGATTGGTTACCCAATATGTCGTTCAATATGCAAACGATTCAGCATTTACACAAAACCTTGTATCTGCAAATGTTACTAAGGCAAATTATCAAATTACTGGATTAGCAAGAAATAAGACCTTTTACTTTAGGGTGCAGGCAATTAATCAGAGTGGGTCGTCTCCTTGGTCAAGAAATCTTATTGTACGCACACCTTAAGCGTTCATGTGATGGTACAACAACATGCATGGGAAGTATCCGATTATGCCTTTAGTTATAATTAAAAATATTCCCATGCATGTGCTGTCCAAAAAATAGGTAAAGGAGGTAAATGAATGAGGAAAAAAGTTCTCATAGCTTCTTTAATTGCTGGAGTGCTTATTTTAGGCTTCACAGCTGCAATTTTGCTTAATCACCCTGCTTTTGCTAAAAATGAACAAACAATCGCAAAAGCAAACGAAACTAGAATGTCTAAATACACTCCCCCTAAAAAACAACATTCTACTACGAGTGTTCGCAAAAGCCGATTAAAACAAATGAATATCGTTAGTGAGGCGGCCACCGTTTTAAACGTTTTACCAATAACGATAATAGACGAAATGAAGAAAGGGAAAACACTTCCTCAAATTGCTCAAGATAAAGGATTAACGGAAAAGGAATTCACCCAAAAATTAACAAACCTTGAAACTAAAATAGTAAATGATGCTGTTAGTGATGGGACAATTCCTAAAAAACATAAGGATGCAATTAATGCAGGAAAGTCAGAACGTTTGAAAAATGCTCTTAAAGCCAAAGCAGTTGACGCAAATGACCACGCAGCAATGGATATGGGTAATTAATTTGCATCATGAAGGTGCATCATGAACAAAAAACCCCAGCAACGGTAAAATGCTGCTGGGGTTTTTTTGTTTTCTTCAATTACCCCCTTCTGGCTAATCCTTCGAAAAATTAATATTACTATGAAACTTACCAAATGGATTTATCGCTATTTTTACTCTATTCATTCTAGAAAAAAACGAATAGGAAGATCAATTAATTTCTCTATTTAATTAAAAATAAAAAATAATTTGAATTTTTAATAAATAAACTCTTGTTATACTATATTAAAATGTTTTATAATCTGTATTATAACAATTTTTAGATAACTAATTCAGGAGGCTATTTTTATGAAAAGTGCTTTAGAAGTAACAACAATTGAATCAATCGATACTAATGCTAATCTACAAAACTATGAAAACGTTGCCAAAGAGATGGATTGGAAGAATGTTGAACAGCATTTTACTTGGTCAACAACAGGTAAAGTCAACATGATCTATGAAGCAATTGATCGTCATGTAGATGAAGGAAAAGGCGATAAAAAGGCATTTATTTATTGTGACGATAGCCGTAATGAAGAATATACATTTTCCGATTTAAGAAACTTATCGTGTAAATTTGCGAATGGATTGCGCTCATATGGAGTTGAAAAAGGCGATAGAGCTTTCATTTTCATGCCACGTAGTCCTGAACTATACATTGCAATGTTAGGAATTTTAAGAATCGGGGCCATAGCTGGACCCATGTTTGAAGCATTTATGGAAGAGGCAGTTAAAGATAGACTACTAGATAGTGGCGCCAAGGTAGTTGTAACCACACCTGAACTTCTTAAAAGAATTCCAGTAAAAGATCTGCCAGATTTACAGTATGTTATTTTGGTCGGAGCTGACGAAGCAACCGCTGATAATCAAATCCTTTATCAAAATCTATTAGCAAGTTCCGATGAATATGTAATAGAGTGGGTTGACCGTGAGGATGGAATGTTGTTGATCTATACTTCAGGTTCTACAGGAAAACCTAAAGGTGTCTTGCAAGTTCACGATGCCATGATTCATCAGTATTTAGCAGGTAAATGGGTCTATGATTTAAAAGAGGACGATGTCTATTGGTGTACAGCAGATCCAGGCTGGGTAACTGGTACATCTGCCGGAATGTGGTCGCCTTGGTTGAACGGAGTTACCAATGTACTTCGCGGCGGACGATTTGACGCTAATGAATGGTTTTCTACATTAGAAAAGTATCAAGTATCCGTATGGTTTAGTGCACCAACAGCTTTCCGTTTGCTCATGAGCAGTGGAAATGAACTTCCAAAAAAATATGATATTTCTAAGTTACGCCATATTTTATCAGCAGGAGAGCCATTAAATCCTGAAGTAATCCGGTGGGGACTTGAAACACTAAATTTACGAATTCATGATAATTGGTGGATGACTGAAACTGGATCTTCTATTTGTGCAAATTTCCGTTGTAATCCAATCCGCCCAGGATCCATGGGAAAACCATTACCTGGTATCGAGGTTAGTATTATTGATGATCATGGAAATGAGCTTCCTCCTAACCATATGGGGAACCTTGCAATTAAACCACAATGGCCTGCCATGGTTCGAACTATATGGAATCACCCTGATCGTTATGAACAATATTTCTTAAAAGGTTGGTTTATAACAGGAGACTCAGCATATAAGGATACTGATGGGTATTTTTGGTTCGAAGGTCGGGTTGATGATGTAATCAACACATCAGGAGAACGAGTTGGGCCGTTTGAAGTAGAAAGCAAGCTAGTTGAGCATCCTGCTGTTGCAGAAGCAGGTGTTATCGGTGTACCAGATCCTGTTCGCGGTGAAATCATTAAAGCCTTCATCACATTGCGACCTGGATATGTTGAAAGTCAGGAATTGCTAGACGATATCCGAAACCTTGTTAAAACAAAACTTGCTGCCCACGCAGCACCTCGTTTATTTGAAATCCGTGAGTCCATTCCAAAAACACGCTCTGGTAAAATCATGCGGCGTGTTCTGAAAGCCTGGGAACTTGGACTTCCAACAGGTGATTTATCTACAATGGAAGATTAATACCTCAACCACTAAAGCGAACAGTGCCAGTCACTGTTCGCTTTTAATATAGTCATTTTATATCTTTTTATAGAAGATCAAATGTTTAGTTAGAGATGTCCTTATGTTAATGGACAAAGCTCAAAAAATCGCCATCACTTTCGGCATTAATCAACGATTTAAAAAGCAGCTAAATACTCAGCTGCTTTAAGGACTTATTAAAAAATTCTCCAAAATTTACTTGTTGATTACATTATTACTATATTAAAATAAGATTTTGCAACATAATATTGAAATATATAGTATTATTGGTATTGAGTGGGGAAATAGATCAGAATTTATTAGTTAGGTCTTATATCTTATTTTTTTCAATATCTTAATTCTCCCTCACTCTATCTTTATTAGAAAGGAAGTAATTATGAAGATTACACTAAAAAATGACGCAGGATTATCAAAGCAAGTTAAGGTTGGATTTAGTTGGACTACTTTCTTTTTTTGATTTTTTCCAGCATTATTCCGTGGAGATTTAAAATGGGCTGTAATAATGTTTGTTATTGAGGCAATTCTAGGCTCATTTACCTTGGGTATAGGCTCATGGATTAGTGGAGTGGTATTTTCCTTTGTCTATAACAAAATATACATTAAAGAATTAATAGAAAAAGGTTATAAACCTGTCAATGAAGAGGCACGAACTATCTTGGAACAAAAACAAATTTTATCAGCTTAATTTATTAAACGAACAAAATATATCCGTATCAGCATTTAAGTAATTCTAATAGCGGATAGGAAAACAACCTTACACTAAATTGAGTAAGGTTGTTTTCCTATTTTACTAAAATTCACAGAACTATTTGTTCAATTGTTGCCCCTCAAATATTTTAACATCTAATGGTTCAGTCAAGAGTTCTTTCGCTTTAGCACTAAATGATGTGAAATGCTCACTAGAATTATGACTAGCAACAGCTTGAATATCTTGCCAAACTTCAACCATTGTATATACATTTTCTTTTTCTGTATCTTTTTGAAGACCATAAAAAACATTTCCGCTTTCCGCTCTCGAAGCAGCAATCAACGGTTGAATCTCCTCCAAAAAAGTATCCTGCTCAGCTGAATTAACATGGAAAGTAGCATGAATAATAATCAATGTACATCATCCTTTCTTTTTCATGAATAAACTACAGGTCTCTTTCATTACTTCCATTGTGCGATTTTATCAATTGGAAGACGAACGGATGGATGTCCATTATCAGCTGCTTTACCGATTGAGATCAGCATAACTGGAACGTAACGATTTTTATCCAATCCAAATGCTTCTGCAATTTGGTCCTTTTCATAGCCCCCGATTGGATTTGTATCATATCCAAAAGCGCGTGCGGCTAACATTAACTGCATAGACACAAGCCCGCCATCCACCAAAACAACATCTTTCATATCTTCTCGTGAAATGGTTTCAAAATATCCAGAGAATGATGTAAGAATTTGTTCTTTTACTTCTAAAGGTAAAAGCCCCATCTCCACTGCTTTACCGTATATTTCTTCGGCATTATCAAAATTATTCAGATCACCAAATACGGCAATGACGGCAGAAGATGTTTCTACCTGATTTTGATTAAATCGCGCAAGTGGTGCAAGTTTCGCCTTTCCTTCTGCACTTTCAATCACAAGAAAGCGCCATGGCTGCATGTTAACAGAAGATGGAGCAAGTGTCGCTAATGTTAGGATCTCTTCCATTTCTTCATGGCTGATTTTTACGGATTTATCGTAATTTTTTATTGAACGGCGTCCTTTGATAATTTGATTGAAGTCATTAATTTTTTGTTTAGTATTCATTTTTGAATCTCTCCTCTTTTAATTCTAGGCTCTGTTAAACTAGAATGTTGATTTCCGTTCCAGGCGCTTCGCGCACCTTAGGGGCGGGCGGTGAGCCTCCTCGTCGCTAACTGCGGGGTCTCACCTGTCCCGCTACCCCCGCAGGAGTCTCGCGCCTTCCACTCCAATCAATATTGTGCAAAAAATCAACATTGAGCATTAACAAAGCCTAATTCTAAGAATTTTTATTCTATATCGTTAACTATGCAAACCGACAACCAAAAGATCGTTGTAAATTCTTCAAGCACTCAACCGCCATTTAAAGACCAAAGCCCATGGCCGATTCTTCAATTAAATATGAGGTCTTGTTTAGCTATAATTTCTATCAATGCTCTGGTTTAACTTTAGTTTATACATTTTAGACAAAAATGTTATAATAAGTCTAAGATGATAACTTTCTATAACCTTACTCCACTTTTAATTATTTGTAAACCAATAAGGCGTGTTATAAGAAAATTAAATTCTATAAAGTTTATGATATAATTTTTGGATAAAGGGAGTGGTGTTTTGAGAAAAATCGCACCTGAAGAAAGACTGATAATGCGACAATCCTATGTAAAAAAAATTATAAATGTGATTCGGACTCAGGGATTCCTATCCCTTACCATTCAAGATATTGCTCACTTGATGAATATGAGCCGAGCGTCCCTATATAACTACTTTTCTTCAAAGGAAGACATCGTCATGGAATTGACCAATTTCTGCATCACTTATATCTATGAAGCCGGTCAAACGATTTCCAATGAAGAATTATCCTATCCACTTCGTCTGCAAAAAGTGTTTGAACAAGCTGTTTTTTCAGCTTTTTATGCCTCAGATATTTATTTGAATGATCTAAAGAGAAGCTGTGCGCCTCTTTATGAAAAAAAGATGCAGTCAAGAAAAGAACAATTGTCCACCCTTCATTCATTTTATCGTAGTGGCATGAATGAAGGAATTTTTAATGAGCTGAATCCTGCGCTCCTCATTATGCAAGATGAAACTGTATTAAGAAGACTGGCGAATTCCCCTTTTTTAATGGAAGAGGAACTCTCATTGAAACAGGCTCTGTGCGATTATTATGAGGCGAAAAAGTTCCAGGTGCTGAGGCCCAAATTCTTAAAAAACAGGGATAACGAGGATACTACTGAAATGGTGGATCGCATTCTTCAAAAACTTGTAATGGCTTAATAATTCTCGGAAACGTACTGCTTTACTTAGCTGGAGTGGAAAAAGCTTTCATAACCAATCCCCCCTATAAACCGAGGAAAAATTAAGTCGAAAATTGTGGACATGCATTTTGTTTTATTAAAAGAATGGATGGATTTAGGTTACAAAATAGGCGTGGGGGCACATTAAACAAAAATATTTTTTTAATGTATGTCCAAATACCTATTCCCGGTGCGGTCTCCCAACATATTAATATATTAATTTTTAAAAAAAAGGGGATGGCTTGATGGCTTCTGAAGCAGACTTTTCTACTTCTAAACATCCTGAAGGTTCAACACCAATCCTTACTGTAAATATACCGGGTGGACTGGCTATTAACTTATTGGGCATAATTGCCGAAACTTGCCCAATTTGTTTCAGCGTGTTTCCGATTTACCCCGACCCACTAATCTTACTAGTAGAAGACAAAGCTACAAATGCTTTAGGACCCGAAAGCCGCGGCTCCTATACGCCAGAGTCCCACGCATTTCCTCTTGTTACTAGCATTGCAACGGGTACCTCTGAAAATGTTAGTGATTGTCCATTCAAAGAAAAGTTGATTCCTTGTAGACACAGTAGCAGTGGTTTTGGAGCATCGAAATCGATACAACGGCCAAAGCCTTCTAAACACCTAAAACCTTTGAAACCACCAAAGCCCTTAAAATATCCAAAACCTCTGAATCCTCCAAAGCCCTTAAAACATCCCAAACCTCTGTCCAAAACCCTGCCGTTAAAACTAGTAAAAAAAGTGCAAGACATAAAAAATAATTGTAATCCTGGATTACAATTATTTTTTCGGTAATTTGGTCCTTTTTTAATGAATTAAAAAAAACTTGTCCATATACCTATACACCCTTAACTTTCTTTCATAGATATATATTAATTCTATTAAGAAAGGGGGAATGACCTTTGGCAGTACAAACAAATTGTAATCCTCAGAGCCCGAACTTCTGTACTCCTCCGGCAGGTTCGACACCGATTCTGACTGTTAGCATTCCGGGTGGACTAGCCATTAATTTGCTAGGTATTCACGTCGATGTTTGCCCAGTCTGTGTAACTGTTTATACTGAAGGTACGGGTGTACTTTCAACTCAGCAAACAGCGATTGTTAACAACCTTCTACAAGCTGTTCACAATTTAATTCCAAGCATTCCTACTGTTTAACAGGAACGAATAGGAAGATATACAAAATCACCTTTAAAAGCCATGAGTTTTCCTCATGGCTTTTTGCCGCTTCTCTTTAGTATATGAGCGGACATGATAAAAGCGTTTGCATAATTTGAAATCTAAGTTATAATACTTGTATACAAGTATACAAGAATAAATTTAAGAGGGTGAATTTATGGCCGAAGCAAGGGAATTCCTATATCCTGAAAAATGGCTTTCAAAAGCTTCAGCAGGTGACCGAGTAACATACGAGCTTCGAATGCGAATTATTTCTGGGATGATTGAAAGCGGTACCATCTTGTCTGAAAATAAATTAGCTACAGATTTTGCTGTAAGTCGGTCACCCATCCGTGAAGCCTTAAAAATACTAGCATCTGAAAATATAATTCGATTAGAAAGAATGGGTGCAGTTGTCATTGGTTTAACAGAAAAAGAAATAGAAGAAATTTATGATGTCCGTTTACTAATAGAAACGTTTGTATTTGAACGACTTGTAAGGATAGACACGAGTGAGTTAGTAAAGGAACTTAGTAAAATACTTGAAATGATGAAAGTTGCCATTAAATATCAAGATGCTGATGAATTTTCATATCAAGATGTTTTATTCCATGAAACGATTATTCGTGCAATTAATCATTCTTATATCCTGATGATCTGGAATAATTTAAAACCCGTTATGGAAAGTTTCATTCTTTTATCAATGCGCGCACGATTCAAGGACAAATATGATGATTTTGCAAGGATTATAAAAAATCATCAGCTTTATATTGAAGCAATCAAAACAAAAGAAAGAGCCCTTATGATTGAGTCTTTACACGAAAATTTTGATGATGTTCAAGGTAAAGTAGAAGACCTATGGATGTCACAACAACTGCTATCTAAAGGAGTAGAACAAGAAAATGACTAGCTATATGTTAGGTATAGATATTGGTACAACAAGTACCAAAGCTGTTTTATTTACTGAAATAGGCGAAGTTATCCAACAAGAGAGTATTGGTTACCCTCTTTACACACCTGATATATCTACAGCCGAACAAAACCCGGACGAAATTTTCCAAGCTGTCTTACAAGCCATTTCGAATATAACGAAACACCATTCTCAAAAAAAGCTATCATTTATTTCATTTAGTAGTGCTATGCATAGTGTTATTGCCATGGATGAAAATGACCAACCGCTGACCCCCTGTATCACCTGGGCTGATAATCGCAGTGAAGCATGGGCACATAAAATTAAAGGTGAATTAAATGGTCATGAAATCTACAAACGAACGGGGACACCGATTCACCCCATGTCACCACTAAGTAAAATTACTTGGATTGTGAATGAATGCACTGAGATCGCTGCCAACGCTAAAAAGTATATCGGGATTAAAGAATATATCTTTAAAAAGCTTTTTGATCAATATGTTGTTGATTATTCCTTAGCTTCAGCCATGGGTATGATGAATCTCAAAACCTTGGATTGGGATGAAGAAGCATTAAAAATTGCTGGTATAACACGAGGGCAACTATCTGAGCTTGTACCAACCACAAAGATATATAGCAACTGTCATCCACATTTAGCAAAACAGATTGGAATCGATCCCCAAACACCCTTTGTCATTGGCGCAAGTGATGGAGTTCTTTCTAATTTAGGTGTAAATGCGATTAGAAAAGGTGAGATAGCGGTCACCATTGGGACAAGCGGTGCCATTCGAACCATTATTGACCAGCCGCAAACAGACGAAAAGGGAAGAATATTCTGTTATTGCCTTACAGAAAAGCATTGGGTAATTGGTGGACCTGTAAACAATGGTGGGATGGTCCTTCGCTGGATTAGGGATGAGTTTGCCTCATCTGAAATAGAAACAGCAAAACGATTAGGAATTGATCCATACGAAGTATTAACCAAGATTGCTGAACGTGTAAGACCAGGTGCTGATGGATTATTATTCCACCCATACCTCTCAGGTGAACGTGCTCCCTTATGGAATCCAGATGTACGAGGTTCATTTTTTGGTTTAACAATGTCTCATAAGAAAGAACATATGATTCGAGCAGCCCTAGAGGGCGTCATTTATAATTTATACACAGTATTTTTAGCCTTAATCGAATGCATGGAAGGACCTGTTACCCGAATCCAAGCCACAGGAGGTTTCGCACGGTCGAATGTTTGGCGTCAAATGATGTCCGATATATTCGAATCTGAAGTAGTGGTTCCAGAAAGCTACGAAAGTTCGTGTCTTGGTGCTTGTATTTTAGGTCTATATGCCACTAAGAAAATTGACTCTTTTGAGGTAGCTTCCAAAATGATTGGTAGTACCTACACACACACACCTAAAGAAGATGCCGCAAGAGAATATAGACAATTGTTGCCAATCTTTATTAACTTATCCAGAGTATTGGAAAACGATTATTCAAGGATTGCAAATTATCAAAGAAGCTTAGTAAATAAACACAACTAGATAACTATTTGGAGGAATTAACATGCCATTACTAATTGTTGCAGTTGGGATTTTAGCATTACTAGGATTAATTATGGGCTTCAAATTAAACACTTTCATTTCATTAATCATTGTATCGTTCGGAGTTGCTTTAGCACTTGGGATGCCATTAGAGGAAATTGTCAAAACAATTGAAGCAGGTTTAGGCGGAACACTTGGTCATTTAGCATTAATTTTCGGACTTGGAGCGATGTTAGGCAAGTTGATTGCCGATTCTGGAGGCGCTCAACGGATTGCGATGACCCTTGTCAACAAATTCGGTGAAAAAAATATTCAATGGGCTGTCGTGGCTGCTTCCTTCATTATCGGTATCGCCTTATTTTTTGAAGTAGGATTAGTGTTATTAATTCCAATTGTCTTTGCAATTTCTAAAGAAATAAAGGTTTCTATTCTGTATCTTGGTATACCGATGGCAGCAGCTTTATCCGTGACACACGGTTTCTTACCTCCACATCCAGGACCAACAGTTATTGCGGGTGAATATGGGGCGGATCTAGGTGAGGTTTTACTTTACGGTTTCATTATTGCAATCCCAACGGTCATTTTAGCTGGACCAATATTTACTAAGCTTGCTAAAAAACTCGTGCCTGCATCATTCTCGAAAACTGGTAATATTGCCTCTTTAGGGGATCAAAAAGTATTTAAACTTGAAGACACACCTGGTTTTGGGATCAGTGTATTCACTGCAATGCTTCCGGTTATTTTAATGTCAATTGCTACAATTATTACTTTGCTTCAAAAAACAATGGGATTTGAAGATAATAGTTTACTAGCAATAATCCGTTTTATTGGTGATGCATCGACGTCGATGTTGATATCGTTATTAGTGGCTGTCTATACAATGGGATTGGCAAGGAAAATCCCAATCAAAACCGTAATGGAATCCTGTACAACAGCGATTACACATATTGGGATGATGCTGTTAATCATCGGGGGCGGCGGAGCCTTCAAACAGGTATTAATTAATGGCGGTGTAGGAGACTACGTAGCCGAATTATTCAAAGGAACTTCATTATCACCAATCTTGCTAGCCTGGGTCATCGCAGCAATCTTACGAATTTCCTTAGGTTCTGCTACAGTTGCTGCTTTAACAACTGCTGGTTTGGTGATTCCAATGTTAGGACAATCGGATGTAAACCTTGCTTTAGTTGTACTTGCAACAGGAGCTGGTAGCTTAATCGCTTCACATGTTAATGATGCTGGTTTCTGGATGTTTAAAGAGTATTTTGGTTTAAGTATGAAAGAAACATTTGCAACATGGACATTACTAGAGTCGATTATTTCGGTAGCTGGACTAGCGTTTATCCTATTACTAAGTTTATTCGTATAAGCCAAAACCTTTCATTATCTGAAATATAGTTCATCACTACTGGTTAGTTATTCAAAGGCAAGTTCATTTTCTAAGGGATAATACCTAAAGAAAGAGTTTTATTACACAAATCTGACCTTTCGAGGCAGTAAATCCCCCACTTTTTCTTAGTATCTTCTAAGTCTTAAAGTGAGGGGTTTTTCTGCCTATTAATCTGAGATAAAAGGAGCAGGAATAAATGTTCAATACAATTGGTGTCATTGGTTTAGGGGTAATGGGCAGTAATATCGCTTTAAACATGGCTAGTAAAGAAGAAAAAGTTGCTGTATACAATTACACAAGGGATTTAACCGATCAACTTGTCGAAAAAAGTAAAAATCGGTGGATCAATCCGTACTACGAAATTCAAGAGTTTGTTCAGTCTTTAAAAACTCCAAGAAAGATTTTTCTCATGGTCACAGCTGGTAAACCGATAGATTCAGTGATTCGTTCATTAGTTCCTTTTCTTGAAGAAGGCGATATTATCATGGACGGTGGTAACTCCCATTACGAGGATACTGAACGAAGATATGATGATTTGAAGGCTAAAGGAATCGATTATTTAGGGATTGGTATTTCTGGTGGCGAAGTCGGGGCTTTAAAAGGCCCTTCGATTATGCCAGGTGGGGATAAGGAAGCATATGAAAAAGTAGCCCCCATTTTCACAAAAATTGCAGCCCAAGTGGAAGGTGACCCTTGCTGTGTTTATATGGGGCCAAAAGGTGCCGGTCACTTCGTAAAAATGGTCCATAACGGGATTGAGTATGCAGATATGCAACTAATCACCGAGGCCTATACTTTTTTAAGAGAAAGGTTACATTTGCCCGTTAATGAAATTGCTGACATTTTTGAAACATGGAATCAAGGAGAACTGAATAGTTATTTAATCGAAATTTCGGCTGAGATTTTAAGGAAAAAGGATGAATTAACGGGCTTACCACTGATTGATGTGATTCTTGATAAAGTAGGACAAAAAGGAACAGGTAAATGGACGAGCATTCAAGCAATAGATAACGGGATCCCATCATCTATTATCACAGAGTCTTTGTTCGCCCGCTATATATCCTCTTTAAAAGAAGAACGGATTTTTGCAGAAAAAATCTTAACAGGGCCAGAGAATGGTCAGATGAGCTTAGATAAAGAGTTGTGGATTGAATACATTAGACAAGCATTATATATGGGTAAAGTTTGTGCCTATGCGCAAGGGTTCACACAATATAAAACAACTTCAGAACTTTATGACTGGGATTTGCCATTAAAAGATATTGCCCTTATTTTCCGTGGTGGTTGTATCATTCGTGCTGAATTTTTAAACGTAATCAGCGAAGCCTATCAAGCACAAGTGAATCTAGCTAATCTGCTAATCGCTCCCTATTTTTCGGAAAAGGTTAAAGAATATCAATTTGGATTACGAAAGGTTGTCTGTGAGGGAATTAATTCTGGTATCTCGTTTCCATGTTTAGGTGCTTCCCTTACTTATTACGATAGTTATCGGACAGCCATGTCAAATGCCAACATGTTGCAAGCACAACGTGATTATTTTGGTGCTCATACTTATGAACGAAGTGACTTAACAGGTATCTTTCACACTAACTGGTAGTAATAATTAAAGCTTCAATGTACATGGCTCATCCAATGACCTCTTAGTATGAAGACCTCCGCACTTAAAAGGTTAAGGACTTAATGTCCTCAACCTTTTTTGCATTTCAACAATATTCTTGCCTTCTCAACCTCTAAAATAAACGCCTTAGCAAATAAGAAAAGCTATTTCGATGAAAAAGCTATAAGGATGGGCTAAAACTAGCATTGGGGAAAAGATGAATTCAAATAAAAGCAACCTCGATTGGTCTAATTTAGGACCAATCGAGGTTGCTTTTTCCGTAATTGGCACAAAAAAAAGGGCTTAATCCTTATAAGATTAAGCCTCAGATTGTCGAGAAAGAGTATTTTTCTCGGCAATTTTTTATTTAGCCTGCTAATTGGCCGGTTGTTTCCGCTTCAAGTGCTCGCTTTCCGCGGGGCGGGCGCTGAGCCTCCTCGGCGTAAACGCCTGCGGGGTCTCACCTGTCCCGCTGCTCCCGCAGGAGTCGAGCACCTTCCGCTCCAATCAACCTAAAGTAAATCAACCTGAGGTATTGCCACACACTTTTTCTAGCCTAGACAAGTGTGTGGCAATCTTTTTCATATTTTGGCAAGCTGCAGTAAGCAATACCTGCTCGCTCGCATTCCTCAATCCCCTCAACCTACAATAGCGAAGCCCATGCAGTTCTTTTGAATCTGCGAAGCTTCGCTCAATTTTTTCTTTCCTAAATTTATAAAGCATTTTTCCTGATTTTGATAGACGATTGAGCCGCACCTTCTCCTTATATTCTTCCCATACATGTCGGGTGACGACCTTCGTCTTGTTTTTTGATCTCGTACATTCCTTCAACAGAGGACATTCTGCACATTTCTTTGGGTTTGACTTATATTCACGATATCCTTCTCTTGTAGTCGTGCGATACACTAATTCCTGTTCATTTGGGCAAGTATATAGATCTCTTTCTTTGTCATATTGAAATTTCCATTTTGGAAATAAGCCTTTAGTTGGGTGATATCTTCTATGCGCAATAACCCCAAAAATATTTCGATCATGGAGCCCTTTACAAATAGGATTTGTAAGAAAACCAGAGTCTAATCCGACTGCTTCTACTTTTAATCCAAATCTTTCGATTTGACGGTCCAAGCGAGAGAGGTAAGGGACAGAGTCATGGACATTTCCTGGAGTTACGTAGGCATCCGTTATAATATTAAACTTCATGTCTGTTGTACGGTGGTCCAGATAACAGAACATTTCCTGCTTATTTTCCCTGGACATGAATCCACACTCAGGATCCGTTGTACTTTTTCGGATAACTTTTGTCTCTGTCACCTCCTCTCGTTCTTTTAAAGCTTTTTTCCGTGATTTAGCCTATCATCCTCAATTGCTTTATTCAGCTCATCTATGTACTCGCGAGTTTCCACTTCAACTTCCTCACGAGTGAATTTATTCTTATTGGCGTTCGCTTTAAGATGAGTCGAGTCCGAAAATAAAACACGCCCACCAACCATCTTATGGTTTATGGCTTTATGGACAATTTCATCAAATATTTCTTGAAAGATGTTTGTTTCCTTAAAACGTGTTCTTCGATTCCAACTGATAGTTGAATGATGAGGAACTGGGTCATTTAGCTTCAATCCTAAGAACCATCGATAAGCAACGTTAGTTTGAATTTCTCGTTCCAATTGACGTTCCGAACGAATGCCATAAAAATATCCAATAAACATCATCTTGAAAAGCAGAATTGGATCAGTTGGACGACCGTTATCTTCTGAGTAATAGGGCCGAACCTTTTCTCCAACAAATGAAAAATCAATATATTTATCCACCTTTCTTAAAAGGTGATTTTGAGGCACCAAATCTTCGATAAAAACAAATTCAGCTTCATTTTGAACAACCTTTTTGGGTTTGAACATTCTATTCACCGTCCTGTTCTTGATAAGAATATTATACCATATTAACGCGGTGAATTATTAAAGTTATTAAACAAAATAATAGGCTGTCGAGAGTTTCTCGACAGCCTGGGGCTTAATCCTTATAAGATTAAGCCTTTTGGAAATATGAACGTTATTACCTATCTAAAAATCAATAAAGTTATTCACTGACAATCTTTAGTACGGTACCTAAATCAATAGAAGGAATTTCTTTGTCCTCTAAATACAAAGTGCCTGGTAATTCTGGTTTTGTTGATCCATCAAAACGTACGGTGATGTGGCCCAGTGTTGTAAGATTTCGTTGGACGAGATCTCCGACAGGAGTGATATCAAATTTTTCATTATCGATCATTAGCTTCTGTCCAACTCGGATATCTCCATCTGAATTAACAACATCAATGTTAATACAAAAATCCAAACACTTATTTCAAATTAGAAAAACCTCATTTACTTATGGTATGGTTCAACGTGACATAAATAAATGAGGTTTTTCACTTTAAAGTGCTATTTACCATTTTTTCGACAACTTTCACCAAATGGGCGGTGACGTTATCTTGAAAAAAGGGTACACTATTCTTAATAGACTTGGCTTGATTGGACGGGAATAAAATTATGAAGAATACGGTTATTTATAAGGAAAGTGCATGTTTTACACTCACGGCCGATTTTTACGAGACTAAACAGGATTATGCTCCTGTTATTGTATATATTCACGGAGGTGGGCTTCTTTGGGGGTCAAGAGAAGAAATCCCGAAGGAAATGGTAAAGCTCTATACCGACAATGGATTTTCATTGTTTTCCATTAATTATCGGCTTGCTCCTGAAACGAAACTGCCAGACATCCTTGAAGACGTAGAAGATGCCCTTACCTGGATTGAATCTGAAGGGCCAAAACATTTTTCCATTGATCCTAAAAGGATAGCTGTTGTAGGGAGTTCTGCAGGTGGCTACCTCGCTCTTTGTACAGGAACCTTTAAAAATAAGCCGCGTGCCATTGTTTCCTTCTATGGGTACGGGGATATAACGGCAAAATGGGCGACAAATCCAAACAAATTTTACAGTCAAAAGGTCATAGTGCCTAAAGAAACCGCTAAGAAGTTGGTATCCAATCAGATTATTACAGAAGGAACGGTTGATGACCGTTTCCTACTCTACTTGTATGCGAGGCAAACAGGAGAGTGGATTCAGGAAATATCAGGAATTAATCCACTCATAAATAAAGAGCAGCTTCTTAAGTTATGCCCTATTTATAATATTACAAAGGATTATCCATCAACCCTACTCTTGCATGGCACAAAGGATGTGGATGTTCCGTACGAGCAATCTGTTTTTATGCGAGGAGCTTTAGTAAAACAAGGTATCGAGGCAAAGATAATAACGATTCCAAACGGAGACCACGTATTTGACAAAGACTTTTATAATCCAGTTGTTCAAAATGCCTTGAAACAGGTAATTGAATTTCTACAAAGTCATTTGTCTGAATAAAAGATGAGCAATTAGCAGGAGTGGAAAAAATGTTAACCGTAAAAGACTTACTCCAGATAAAATCCATTGAAGGAATACAGATTGTTGCGGGGGAAAAAGGAATTAATAACAAAGTTTCCATTGTTAACATTATGGAGAACCCCGACACATTTGACTGGCTTACATCCAACGAACTGCTCTTATCTACGGGATATATTTTTAAAGATAGTGTTGATCTCCAAAATCGGATTATTAAAGAGCTCGCAGAAATTAATTGTTCTGGTTTGTGTATCAAGATGAAACGATACTTTGATAAGATCCCTCAGAACATGATTGATCTTGCTAATCAATATGATTTCCCACTTTTAGAGCTTCCTTTTGGATACACATTATCACAGGTAATTTCCATCATTAACGAAAAGGCAACAGGAGCATATGATTTATTAAATAGAAAATCATTAGATATGCATAAAAAATTATTTAGAATATCGCTTGAAGGTGGCGGTATTGATAAAATTTCTTCTGAGCTGGCCAAGACGATAAATAATCCCATCCTCTTTCTGGACAGAGACTGGAATTTACTCCATTATGTCGACCTTGAGGAAAATAAAATATCCCTTGCCTCTTATCTTAATCTAGAGAAAAATAGGTCAGTCTTCTCAAAGGAATTTACCGATTCCATTCCTGAAAATATAAAGGGATTTAAAAAGGCTATCAAACGAAACTATGATGCAAACGGCTTTGAAATAAAATGCCGCATCCTCCCTGTTGCCGTTTCGGATTACATTTATGGATATTTAGTTGTTTGGCAAACGGTTAGTGATTTGACGGAATTTGATTATATTGTTTTAGAGGATGCCTCGAGGATAATGGCACTCGAAAGGATAAAAGCACGTGAAATAGAGGAAGTTAAATTAAAAATAAGACAGGACTTTTTTGATGACTTATTAACAGGGAAGATTACATCTAATGATAACATTCAAACCCTTTGTGACCTACATGGATTAAAGTCTGATTATATGCATTATTGCATTGTTATTGATATTGAACCTGATGAAACTAGAGTAGATGAAGACATAATTGCCAGAAAATATAAGTTGGAAAATAACGCAAAGAAATGCGTGAATTTAATTTATGACTTATCTCGTAAATCAGCGAATGGTGAAGTCATTTCCTTTTACAGGAATAATCGCATTATCATCCTGGTTGGCAAAAAAGAATTTAATCCTACAAGCACCAAGGACGAAGCAAAGATATTTTCAAATGAACTCTATAAAAGTCTTACTAAAGAGATACCAGCAACAACTTTTTTATTTGGAATAGGCAGTCAGTATAAAACAATCTCTACACTCCATAAGAGTTTTTTTGAAGCTCACGAGGCGATTAGGCTGATGAAGCAATTCAATAATAACACGGTAGTGTCTCATTTTGAAGATTATTCCGTCTACCACTTTTTAGGTTCAAATATTAAAAATCCAGAATTAGAAGACTTCTTTATTAAAAGTCTTGGAAAAATATATGACCACGATAATCTGCACGGTACAGGTTACCTCACTACTTTAGAAAGCTACTTTCAAAATAATCATAATTTGAGTGAAACAGCTAAAGCACTATTTATCCATCGAAATACGCTTATCTATCGTATTGAAAAGATTAGAGAAATCTTAAACACTGATTTAAAAAACTCTGAAGAACTGTTACAAATACAGTTAGCTTTAAAAGTCTACCGGCTATTACCTACCCTACATCCAGATAAATAGTGTGCTTTTTTTAAAAGAGTAAATTTAGGCCCCATACCCATCAGGTATGGGGCCTACTTTATTCTTTATAAGGCTACTTGCAAGCAAGGTGTTAAGCCAATAATATGAGTTCCCGCTTGTCCATTGAGCGCATCCTTTAGGCTTCCAGGGTCGGTAATAATGACCCGCTTTCCGTTATTTTCTAAAAAGTTAAGACTTGCCTCAATTTTAGGTAACATACTGCCTTTAGCAAAGTGGTTTTCGAGGATATAATTCTTCGTTTCCTCAATTGTAATTTTATCAAGTTCCTTTTGATTTGGTTTACCAAAGTTGATACAAACTCTTGAAACACCTGTTGTTATGATTAAAGTCTCTGCATTAATTTGCTCAGCTAAAAGGCTTGTCGCGAAATCCTTATCAATAACTGCATCGACTCCGACGTACGAATTTTTGTCCGTTTTAACAACCGGAACTCCGCCGCCGCCAACAGCAATAACCACGAATCCTGCATCAATCAATGATTTAATCGCATCTTTCTCAACGATATCGATTGGTTTCGGTGATGGAACAACTCTTCGATAACCGCGCCCGGAATCTTCTACGAAAATCCAATCAGGATGTTCCTTCTTCATCTCTTCAGCTTGCTCAACCGAAAAGAACGACCCAACAGGCTTGGATGGATTTTTAAAGTTAGGGTCATCCATACTAACCTCTACCTGTGTAATGACGGAAGCAACTTTTTTATTGATTCTTCTTTTTGAAAATTCATTCGTTAACGCCTGTTGAATTTGGTATCCAATACCACCTTGTGTATCCGCTACACAATTCACTAGCGGAACTTCCGGCATACCGACATTTTCATTGGCTATCTCCGACCTTCTAAGTCCAAAGCCAACCTGCGGGCCGTTTCCATGCGTAACGACAACAGAATAACCCTCTTGAACCATATCGGCAATATGTGTTGCGGTCTCACATACTGCTTCATATTGGTCATTAATGGAATCGCGGCCATTTTCTCTTACCAACGAGTTTCCTCCGATAGCGACAATAACTAGTTTCTCCAATGTATTCCCCTCCTGATAACAAGACCCCAGTAATTGGGGTCTTGTTAAGCTAATTTATATCAACTGTGCTTCTTGTTTCGTTATACTTCCCGTTATTGCTAGTAGGGCTTTTTCAAAAGCTATAGCTGGAGGATAGGTAATACCAGCTCCAATCATTCCAATACCTGCTTCTTTATGAGCAATGGCTGTATTGATTACCGGAAGGATACCTGTTTGGACAACCTTACGAATGTCAATACCTGTTGTGATTCCTCGGAAATCTAGCAACGGAATCGTGATATTTGGATTTTCTGCGGTTGTGATTTCGGTCATTTTCCTCGAATAACCAATCGCTTCATCAACTGTACCGCCTACTAATGGAATAATTGCAGGAGCTGCTGCCATTGCAAATCCGCCAATACCGAATGTTTCGGTAATCGCACTATCACCAATATCTAAACCAGCATCTTCAGGCTTGTATCCAGCAAATAAAGGTCCAATTACTTTTTGAGCAGGACCTGTAAACCAGGTAAATCCTGGCATACCACTAACACGAATACCAAAATCTGTACCATTACGACACATCGTTGTAACGATGGTACTATCTTCGATACCATGAGCGGCATCAAGTGCACATTTACTTACAGCCATCCAGGTTGGGCCAGAGAAATAATCACTGCTGGCTACGAAGTCAAATACTTCACGCTTTTGTTCCGTTGTAAAATCTGTTTCTAAAATATAAGGAGCTAATGCCTGGAATAATAATAATGTTCCAGCGCCATTTCTGTTATGGCACTCATCACCCATGTGAAGGGCTTGTGCAAGCAAGAAACGTAAATCAATTTCTCCGGATAGTTTCACGGCATCTCTTAAAATTGGACCAAATACATCACGCATCCAGATGAGACGTTCAATAACAGTTTCATCATTCGCGCCCATTCTTAAGATTTTAGCTAGCTGCTCAGATAGGTTCGTGTAGGCGATGTTGCCATAAGTCTTATTTCTTACAACGTGCATATACATAGATGCCGATGTTACACCTGCCATTGAACCCACACAGTTATGCTCATGGCATGGTGAGAAGGTAATTTGACCAGATGCTGCAAGCTCAACTGCTGCCTCAACATTTTTGGCCAATCCTTCAAATACAATCGCTCCTGTCACCGCACCTCTCATTGGACCATTCATTCGATCCCAAGTAATCGGAGGACCGGCATGGAGAATTGTTGTCTTTGTCATACCAGGGACAACATTAATGGCTTGATCAAACCCAATAAGGACAGGGTGTGAATTGATAATTCTCTCGACAGCTAATTTGTTTGCTGCCTCAATTTTTCCCAAAACTTCAGGATTTTCAAGTTTTTCTAGTGCGGCAATTAGATCAGGGTTTCCTCCACCTGGAGGAGCCCATTCTAACTGAGTGACACTTGCGTTTTGTTTTACCATATCCTCTTTAAATAAATCGAGACCTACGTTAATGACATTCAATTTACTATTAAAAAGATCGTTTATTTTACTCATGGTTTAAGCCCCTTTCACAACAAATTCTCTTGCTAATAATCCTGCATGGGCATTACTACTTGCAATTGTTACTCCTGCAGCTACTAATTTATCCACTTGTTCCTCAATATTTTGACTATCTAATTCTGTTCCAAGAACATATCCTACTATTTCTAAATGTCTTCCTTCCTCTTCAGCCAATTGCTTCGCTTCAATAATGGCAGGTAGGAATGCACCGGCTGGATCTTCGTGCGCACCAAAACCCAAGACAAAGTCCATGACGATGACACCAACAGAAGGATCCTTTGCGTCTTGCATAAATCTTGCTAATCGAGTTGATGGGTCAATCATTGGATGCGGTTTACCCTGTGTAAATTGGTCATCGCCAAAATCAATAAATGTATGCCCTTCGCTTACATTTACATCTTTTAAGCGATATTCAGGATTCCTTTGAATGTTGCTGTAAACATTATCAAACTTTTCCATGGCTGCATGCATCGCCTCATCACAAAGTGTGCCGCCGCTGAATAATCCGCGAATATATTTTTGTTCAGTCGTCAGCTTCGAACGGACTTCTTCAATGAGTTCAAGGTTTAACTCACTTTTATTCAAATTATTTTCACTTATTCCAGCTAGAGAAATTGCTTTAAAGGCTGCTTCTTCTGTCGTTTTCGCAAAATGGCCGCCTGCTTGAACGGTTGTTTCTTCTTCACCGCCCATAAAGCATACAACAACTGGTTTAGAGCAATTTTTGATTTGGGCAAGGACTTTTTTCTCAACACTTGGTGCAGGTGGCTTAGAAACTAAGATAATCACTTTCGTTGCTTCATCTTCTTCAAGCGCCTTAATACCATCAAGCATCATAATTCCGCCGACTTCTTCACTTAAATCCCTACCACCGGTTCCAACTAGCTGAGTGATTCCGCCACCTAAATTATGAATAAGAACGGTTACCTCTTGGCTGCCAGTTCCAGAAGCTCCAACAATTCCGATATTGCCTTTTCTTACTGCATTGGCAAAGCACAGAGCGACATCTCCAATAATGGCTGTTCCACAGTCAGGTCCCATCAATAACAATCCTTTTTCATGTGCCAGATTCTTAAGTTGGATTTCGTCCTCAAGGCTGATATTATCGCTGAACAACATAACGTGAAGTTCATTCTCTAGTGCCTTTCTTGCTTCCCTGGCAGCATATGTCCCACTTACAGAGATAATGGCAAGGTTCGCCTCCGGAATACTTTTTACAGCGGAAGGAATGGTGGAGTATTTCACATCACTAGGATCCTTTTTCGCTTTTTTTGTAAATAATTCTTCAATCTCAATGAATGCGTTCTCACAAAGCTCTTCAGTAGCTGCTTTAACAACAATCATCAAATCACTACTATTTGCCCCCTCGATTTCCGGGGTATTCAAACCGATATTTTTGATTACCTCTTTATTCATATCAGTCCCCATGGCAATCATGGCTTGTTCTACACCGTCGATATCGCACGCTCTGTTGGATAAAGTCATTAAGGATACCGAATCAATATATGTGTTTGTCTTAAATACCACTTTAATAGGCATATGTTACCCTCCAATTTTTTTTGTTGAAGAAATGAGATAAATTGAACCTTGGTACTAAAGATCAAGACCCCTTCCTTTTTAAGCAGGAATGAAAGTTTACTCCGCGTGTTGTTTATTTTGAAATAAGCTACACGATTTATTCTAGAAGGGAGTGGTAAAAACGTCATTGTATAACCAAACCAAAAAATCTTCTTATCAGTTAGGCATTATGTACAATGATTTAAATTGTATTTTTTTGTAAAAAATAAAAAGAACCAAACATTTTTGATCATGTTCAGTCCCGGAATGAATCCTAAAAATAATAATGGAAATGGTTATCCTCTCTTTAATGCACCATGGGGCAATACGGCGTGAACTCCTTTGCTGGAATTAACGATTTGCGTAATTCTTAAATCTACCACTACACTTGCTAGAGCAGTAGCTTCACGTTTATCAATCTGATATAAATCCTGCATTAATTGCAGCATCTCATTAAGGGCTATGGTTGTCGCTTCATTTAGATCTTCATGAAATCCAAAGGTAATCCAGCCGGAAGGTGTATAAGCCCTTGGCATTCGAAGATGTATGTCTTCCCTTACTACAAATGTAAGGTCGACCATGTCCATTGGACATTCAATTGCTGTCCCGGATACTTCCCCGTCTCCCTGTGCTGCATGGCCATCACCAACAGAAAATAACCCTCCTTCCACTGCAATTGGCAAGTATAATATACTTCCCTTCGTTAGTTCCTTACAATCAATATTTCCCCCACAATACCTGGGGGGGATAGTTGAATGGATACCTGGTTCACTAGGGGCAGTAGCCATCACTCCCATAAAAGGACTCAATTTAACAGAATAGGAGTCATTTTTCAATTGGCAGACTCCCTTATTTTTTTCATGGTCTAATAGCCAATCCACCCGTAATTCTTCCTGCAAGGTATTCCCCAACTTAGAATCCTGCAAGTTTCTTTCACCACCAGAAAAGTTCCATCCATACCAGCCAGGAACAATATCATTAATTTTAATCTCTAATGTCATTCCTGGTCTGGCATTTTTTATTGCAATGGGTCCTATCATAGGATGTCCCCAAATTTTTTCCCTTTCTCTGGATTCATAAACAACCCTTTTCCCATCCTTATATGAGTAACCACAGTCAATATCCGGGGTAACAAACTGGACTGAATCACCGGAATCAATCGTGAGAATTGGTTGATAGTTGTTACTAAATGAGATATGAAGGTTTTCATTTTTAATATCAATCTCATGCTTCAAATTCATTTGTTTCGTCTCCTTCATTTTCTAGAACCTCTTCTGAATTTAAAAATGAATCTCTTATCATTGTACATTATGCCTAACTGATAACAGCTATTTTTAGTTTTATTATACAATGACGCCGAAAAGAATCCCTTCTACAATATTCGTGTAAGGTCATATTGAAAGCGATTAAATTTTAAAATGATAGTTAAAATAAAAAGGGGAGGAGACCATTTTACTGCTAAATTCAGTTAACATTCCAGATAATGAGGTGGCTCCAATGATACAAGCTAAATCTGGTGATGTTGGTTTTATTCAGGCGATTGAAATTTCAAAGTTTAACGGTATTATTCATAGTATTTTTGACAAAACAGTAAATATTCAGTGCTTGGAAACGGGAGACTTATACAGTCTAGCATGTAACAAATTGGATAACGGACCGAATTCAATTGTTATAGAAATAAATAGTTTTAAAGAAATAGATATTGAAGTGAATGACCGGATATTTGTTGAAAATAAAGTTCTTTCTATTAAAAACAAACTGGCTATAACAATTGAATACGCAGAAAAATGGGAATGTTCGTTACCAAATTATCCTGTGAATGATGAACGGTTAATAGTAAATCTAGCCATCATGAAGGGTCACATTGAGAAACATGGAAAATGTGGTGGGATGAAGAAGAATTTACAGGCAAAAAGCCCTTTTGAAGTTGAAATGGCTAAAATGCTGGAGGAAAGATCTCATTCACTCTGTTGTTCACTAGTGAACAACAGAGTGAATGATGCCCTACAGCATGCCATTAGTCTTATTGGTTTAGGACCTGGCTTAACACCATCTGGTGATGATTTCTTAACAGGACTATTGACCACTTTTAATATGCCAGATTGCCCATGTCAATCGTATAAGGGATTTTGCGAACAAGTTGTAATGAGTGCAAAGCTATTAACGAACGATATCAGCTTTATGACCTTAAGAAAAGCATCATTGGGTAAAGTAAGAGAATCTATTGTATGTTTGATCAATTCTGCCGTAAATGGCCGTGAGAAAGAATTGATTTCTGCTTTAGATAATGTTTTAAAAATTGGATCTTCATCCGGGACAGACATAGCCCTCGGGCTAGTCAGCGGCTTGGAAACCAATATTAAAATGAAAAATATGCTCTATTAGGAGGAAAAGTATGTCAACCACTAATGTTGATAAACAACTATTGGATCCAGAGTTTGAACACGCTCCTGTACCAAAGGAGTATCGAAAACGGTTATCTTCTGTAGCAGCGGTATGGTTCGGTTTTCCTATGGTTTTGACTAGTGCGGTAATTGGCGGACTGATCACGGCACAGCTTGGATTTAAAGCCGGTGCCTTGGCGATGCTGGTTGGTAACTTGCTTTTGTTTTTGATGGTAGGATTACTTAGCTACGATGCAGGACGTACAGGAATGAACTTTTCCTTGACTGCACAGAAAACGTTTGGACGATCAGGTTATTATCTAGTTTCTGGCTTGTTGTCTACAGTTGTAATTGGATGGTTCGCCCTTCAAGTAGGGCTCACTGGTGCTACAATGCATGGGTCATTTGGTGCTAACCTATTATGGATGACAGTCCTCGGAGGAATCCTCTATGTCGCTGTTACTTACATCGGTATAAAGGCTTTATCCTTCTTAGGTTGGATTGCCGCCCCATTTTACATTTTAATTGCTATAATTGCGATTGTTATGGCAGTAAAGAGTGGTAATTCCGATATATTTGGGTACCATCCACATGTTTCCGGTGCTATGTCGTTTGGAGCTGCTGTTACTTTAGTATTTGCAGGATTTGCTGATTCAGGCACAATGACAGCCGACTTTACCCGTTGGGCAAAAAATGGCCGTGAAGGGGCTTTATCAACCATTTTTGCATTTCCAATTGGGAACTTTATCGCAGAGATTGTAGGTGGGATTGTCGTAGCAACTGGTGTAATCCCAAATCCTACTTCTACTGGCGGAGATTTTATGTCAGTTTTAGCTGGACATGGTCCATTGCTCACCATCTTGTCTATCCTATTTGTTTTTATCAATTTAGGTTCTGTAGGTACACATTGCTTGTATAATGGGGCAGTTGGATGGTCCCATATGACCGGTAAAAAAATGAGAACCATCACTCTTATTATCGGTGTTCTTGGTCTTATCGTTGCTATTTCCGGAATATATAATCACTTTTTCAACTGGCTTGTTCTGCTTGGGGTAATTATTCCACCAATTGGGTCAATCATTATTATGGACCGCTTGGTTTTACGCAAGAGTGAATCTGCTGATTTAGTAAACTGGAGACCATTGGCATTCATTGTTTGGGTATTGTCTGCGGCAATCTCATTATTTGTTAACTTCTACGCACCACATCTTTCAGTTGCTGTTGTTGGTCTTGTTACTGCAGCTATTTTCTATAGTGTTGGTAACATGTTTGTTAAGGGTAGTTCAGGAGAAGACACTGGTATGAACAAAGCAGTATAACTTAAAAAATATTGATTTATATTTTAGGTGTTAAAGCTCAATGTTGATTGGAGTGGAAGGCGCGAAGACTCCTGCGGGAGCAGCGGGACAGGTGAGACCCCGCAGGCGCTTTAGCGCCGAGGAGGCTCACCGCCCGCCCCGCGGAAAGCGAAGCGCCTGGAACGGAAATCAACATTCTAGCATTCCTGTAGAACGTTATTTTTCGAGTTTGAAAAAAATAGGGCTCCTCAGTAAGATATGAGTAAGACACCACTCAAACTCAACCTTAAGGAGGAACCCTACTTTGAAGTTTAAAATGCAAAACAAACAAAATCAACTAATAGAAAGAATTTCCGTTAAACATCTTGTTGTTGGGATAGATATTGCTCAACAATTACATGTAGCCCGAGCTGTTAATTTCCGCGGAATTGTAGTTGGTGATCCACTTACATTTACTAATAATGAAGAAGGATTTTCTAGTTTATTAAAATGGATTAATAATCTTCAAAGAATAAACAATTTAGATGAATCTATTGTTGGGATGGAACCTACTGGACACTATTGGATTAATCTTTCAAAATGGCTTTTTAAGCATAATATTGAAGTGGTAACGGTAAATCCCTATTTAGTAAAAAGAAATAAAGAAAATCGTGATAATACTCAATCTAAAAGTGATAAAAAAGATGCTTTGGTTATAGCTGATATGGTGAAAAACGGTTACTACTCTGAGGTTAGGCCTACATCTGAGTCATTTGAAAAACTTAGGGTTCTTATGTCTAATCGTGATGTAGTTGTTAAGCGTCTCGTAAGTTCTACTAACCAATTAAATCGGTGGGTAGATATTGTATTTCCCGAACTCCGACAGGTGTTTAAAGATATTACCGCTAAAGGGGCAATTGCAACCCTTCGTCTATTCCCATCCCCTGTAGAATTAGGAACTATGGAGCCCGAGGAAGTAATAATGGGTTGGAAATCAATCATGAAGAGACAACCTGGTTTAAAAAAGGCACTATTACTCATTCAGGTAGCTGGAAAATCAGTTGGAACAAAGCAAGCACTTGATGCTTATAAATTTCATTTGGAACAATTATTAGAGGAATATGATTTAGCTTTAAAACAACTCGAAAGAGTGGAGGAACAAGTTACTGATGCTCTATTAAAGATCCCTTTCGCTTATAAATTACTTGCCATTAAAGGCATTAGTGTAATTTCATTGGCAGGTATTTTAGGTGAGGCAGGAGATTTAAGTGGTTTTTCTCATGGGAATTCTTTGCTTCGCCATGCTGGATTACACTTAGCTGAAGCAAGTTCAGGGAAGTGGAAAGGTCAAATTGTCATCTCTAAGCGAGGAAGGTCTAGACTACGACGTTTCCTATATTTAGCTACAATGAGTCTTGTAGCGAATAATCCGGAATTTAAAGCAATTCACTCCTATAATGTAAAAGTAAAAAAGATGAAGAAAATGAAGTCAATCATGAAATTGATTGGGAAACTTGCGAGGATTTTTGTGGGCATCGCTCGCCGAAATGAGTTCTACTGTCCTGAAAAAGTTAACCACATTATTGTGTTGGCAGCATAGTTACGATAGAACCTTGAACTAAATCTGATTTCTTAAATGTGACACCAAAAATAAATTAGATAACAGAATTGTATAAACCGAATGCTGGCTTATTCGCAGGATAATAAATATGTACGGAGTACCAGATTTGTTAAACAAAAGGGCATAGACCCATTAATCTAGCTTGACTGGCCTCCACCCCTTGGGTAGGCATGACGAAGGAATGAAAGGGCAATTGACCCGTTGAGACATGGGAGGGAAAGCCTCCAGGGGCGGCGTGGAGCATGTACATCACATGGTAAAAATTGGGGTTATTATTTATCCCTTTATTTCACTATGCCTCCACGAGCCAATAATGATCTGAATTCATTCCACTTAACTGTTAATTCAAAATATGGGACTATGAAATCCTGCGAATTAGCGAGCATTCGGGAGAAAATCGCATTAAACTGAGGGAGTTTAACAGAGCCATATTTTAAAAGCAAAAGCCGATTCTTCCCTCTTTATTAGGGAAGAGCGGCTTTTATATATAGAGGTATTTCTATGATTACAAAGGGGAAGTAACAGTATATGCCAAATCGATCACGAACAAAATCTTTTCTTGCCATTTCCTTTGTTGTAATCATTTGGGGAATGTCCTGGCCTATCAACAAATATGCATTGCCATATACTCCTCCCCTTCTATACGCTGGGATGCGTACATTATTTGGAGGTATTGTATTAGCCTTTATACTTTTACCACAGTGGCAAAAACTTCAGTGGAGGAAAAATTGGCCAATTTATTCAATTGTTGCACTATTTAATACAGTCATCTTCAATGGGGTTCAGACAATGGGCTTGCAGTATTTGCCCTCAGGCTTATTTTCAGTCATCGTTTATTTACAACCAGTTCTTGTCACTATTTTTTCCTGGATGTGGCTTAAAGAGCCGTTATCTGTGATGAAAGTAGCCGGTCTGATCATTGGGTTTCTTGGTGTTGCAGTCGTATCATTGGATGGAATAAGTGGAAACATCTCATTTCTTGGTATTTCTTTGGCATTAATAACTGGGGTCGGTTGGGCGCTTGGTGTAGTGTATGTAAAGAAAACCAGTTCCTTAGTCCATGGCTTATGGCTAGTTGCAATCCAAGGCATTATTGGGGGGCTTTTCTTGATGGGAGCCGGTTTCGAAATTGAAAATCCCGCAAGGATTGTCTGGAATGTCCCTTACATTTCTTGCCTTATATATAGTTCTGTTTTGGGGATGGCAGGAGCCACTGCAGTCTATTTTAAACTTATGAGTTCCAATGAATCTAGCAAGGTTGCATCGTATACCTTTCTTGTCCCACTTATTGCAGTAGGAGTTGGCACAATCTTCCTAAGTGAACCATTTACATTCTCTCTTCTAGAAGGACTCGTTCTCATGTTATTAAGTATCTATTTAATCAACCGAACGACAAAAGGAGTTCCAAAAGCCAAAAAGATAAATGCACAGATAATAATTAAAATTTGAAATAACAAAGGGGCATCTTCCAATCGAGAAAATGTCCTTCCTATATTCGAAAATTTTCGTGCTGGGGCAGGCACTCGTCGAATGCAATTATAAAGTATTTTAATCTATTTTTAAAAAAACACATTTCCTATAAATAAGAACTGAAGATATACAACTTAAAAGATTCAAAGCACTTTCAAGTTAAGAATGTTAATTAAAACTCATCTACTTATGATACGGTTCACCGCAATGTACCCAAATGAGGTTTTTACATGTTAATACACGATAATCTATTATCAAAATTATCCAATTCCACCTATTACTCTCAAAAACAAAAACACACTTGACAGGTAGGTTTTATTAGGTTTATGATACAGACAGGGAATTTCTTGCATTTTTATCAATATTGCCCACTGGTTAACCGGAGGCTCGTGTCGGTCCGATAATGGACTGATGTGAGCCTTTTTTTATTTTTTTTAAAGGAGGCGGGAAAAGGAGCTTTTTTTATCCCATATCAAAGGAGAAGAAAAATGAATGGAAATACAGCATTTCAGCTTAAACCAAAGAAAAAACTAACTCTTGTCGATTGCATAAGCTCTTCCTTAGCACAAATGGCGCCGGCAGCAGGAATCTATTATGGATTCCCGGTAATTTTTGCCGCATCAGGAATCGGTTCACCGCTTACCCTCTTGCTGGCAACCATCGCGGTCATTTTTGTAGGACTTAGCTTAACGAATTTTTCAAAGAATCATCCAAGCAGTGGATCACTCATCAAATATATTAGTATGACATTTGGTGATATGGTAGGTTCTGCGGCTTCCCTTATCTTTTTAGGTGGAACGATCTTTCTGGCCGGTTCTGCCTTTATTGAACTTGGAGGTTGGACAGCGGACTCATTAGCATTATATGGGATTCACATCCACTGGATATACCCCACTATTGTTTTGGGAGTTTTTATATGGGCACTGACGGTGATGGGGGTCCACCGTTCTACTAAAATTGCAACTTTGGCGCTAATCATCGAGATTGGAGTTCTCATCGTTGTTTCCACTTTGGTTTTAATTTATCCACCAGCACCATTATCTCTAAAGCCCTTTGCCTTCTCTTCGATTCAGGGAGGTTTATCAGGATTAGGTTTTGGTTTTCCATTAGCAATCTATTTGTTCATCGGCTTTGAAAATGCAGTGGCTTTAGCTGAAGAAACGAAAAATCCTAAAAAAATACCGCTCGTGCAGTTCTCGTAAGTATCGCAATTATGTCGGTCTTTTATGTTTTTATCAATTACAGCATAATCCAGGGATTCTCTAATCAAGCGGAAGCCTTACTCAAAAGTTCAAACCCCTTTATTGCACTAGCGAATAAATATTTAGGCAGTTTCTCTGTATTGGCCACAATTGCAGGTTTTACAAGTATATTTGGCATGACGATTGCCTGCTTAAACGGTTTCTCCAGGATTCCCTTTCATTCTGCCCGTGAAGGTTTATTTCATAGAAAAATAGCAAAAGTTTCAAAATGGGGAACTCCAATTGGGTCACTTACACTCTTATCCGGGTCAGGACTGTTTGTTGCCATTATATTCGGTTTGCTAAGCAATGGATGGGTCACTGGATTTGGTTATCTAGGAACACTTGGCACCATTCCACTTTTGCTCATCTATAGTTTATTGAATCTCGCTGTTATTTTTTATAAAAAAGAAAAATGGCCGTTTCATAAAAAGTATTTGTTTCCCATTCTGGGTTTAATCAGTATTCTTGTTCCCCTGTGGGCGATGATTCAACCAGGACAGCCTGCGCCTGTCAGCTACTTTCCTTGGGGCATTCTGCTTTTGTGTATCGCTAGTTTTATCTATTCATGGTTTAAATTGAAAAAGAAATCGTCTATTTCATCAAATATTGGAGCTTTTGAAGTCACGGTTAATAAAGAGTAATGATAAGGAGGATCAACATGGTACAAACAAAATCCAAGAACTTGAATAGTGAAGAAATAATATCGTTGGTAGATAAGGTGATTCGCCCTAATGCTGAAGGGATTGACAGGGATGGAAGCTTCCCTCGTGAAAATTTGAACCAATTGGCTGAAGCCGGTTGGAACAGTATTCTTATTCCAGAAAAATATAATGGGCTTGGGCTTGATTATGTAGCTTTTTCAATTGCTACTGAAGAAATCGCTAAAGGCTGCCCTTCAACCGCTTTGATTTATGTCATGCATGTCGGCGCTGCTCAAACAATTGTGTATTATGGTTCAGAAGACCAAAAAGAACGATGGTTACCAGATGTTAGAAAAGGGAAGATTGGAACTCATTCAATGAGTGAAAAAGCTACCGGCGGCCACACCTGGTTTAGTCTAAGTGAAGCCAAACGGGATGGTGTGGATTATATCTTGGATTTGGAGAAATCCTTTACCACTAGCGGTGGTCAAGCGGCATTTTACATATTGCAGACTCGAACTCCGGGTGCAAGAAAACCAACTGATTTAAGCTATTTCATTGTAGATGGTGAGCAACCGGGAATTACTGCGGGACCTTGGGAAGCTTTAGGGGTTCACGGAAATCATAGTGGTCCATTGAAATTAGAAGGAGTAAAGGTGAAAAAGCAGGATTTATTATGGGATGAAAACAAAGCAGTCGACATTGCCTTGAATGGGGTTGACCCTCTCTATCTGTTGGGAATGGGTTCCGCATTTATAGGTGTGGCTGAAGAAGCACTGACAAAGGCGGTTGATCATGTCAAGAGAACCGTTCATCGTGATTTTAATAAGAGTTTAGCTGATTATCAAGTGATTAGACAGCAGTTGGCGGATGCAAAAATATTAATAAGCAGTTTAAAACCGTGGCAATTGGAATTAGCCAACAAATTCAATCAATTTGCCACCGAGGGAAAAGCATTTGGTGATTTGTGGTACAAATCCGCGGAATTTA
This sequence comes from Bacillus sp. 1NLA3E, assembly GCF_000242895.2. Classification (NCBI taxonomy): domain Bacteria; kingdom Bacillati; phylum Bacillota; class Bacilli; order Caryophanales; family Bacillaceae; genus Bacillus; species Bacillus sp. 1NLA3E. The sequence goes on along the minus strand of NC_021171.1, from coordinate 661,315 downwards.
AAATCTACGCGACACAAGTAGCAAATAAAATAGCCGGTATCGCAATGGATGTAACAGGTGGGTACGGCTACAAAAAGGGACCAATTGAACGTCTCTACCGTGATGCCCGTGCAGGCATTGCTTTATCCCCATCCAATAATCTAGCCAAGGAAATAATTGGAAAAAACCTAGTCGGCTTACCATCGGAATTCTACGAAGAGGGTGGAGAATAATAGCCGCACAGACGCTTCAACTGCCCGAAAACAAACTTGACGGATTGGTTTTATTGGGTTTGTCATTGTTTGAAAAAATTTATTACTTTTTACCAATAAGGCCCACTGGTTAACCGGAGGCTCGGATTGGTCCGAACAAGGACTGATATGAGCCTCTTTTTTATTTTTTTTAAAGGAAGCAGAAAGAATTCACCTAAAATCAAGGAGGTAAATAGTTTGCAGAAGAAGAGAATTTATTTAAATGCGTTTGATATGAATTGTGTGGCTCATCAGTCCCCGGGTTTATGGGTTCACCCTGAAGACCAATCTCATCGCTATAACGATATTGAATATTGGGTTGAGCTTGCACAATTATTGGAAAGAGGCCGCTTTGATGGGGTATTTATTGCCGATGTAATCGGTATTTACGATGTGTATGGGGGAGATAAATCGGTAACTGTCCGTGAGGCGACTCAGGTTCCGGTCAATGACCCGATTCTCCTCGTTTCGGCAATGGCTCGAGCGACTAAGCATTTGGGATTTGGCATTACTGCCTCAACGACATTTGAGCATCCCTACACCTTTGCGCGCAGAATGTCGACGGCTGACCACCTATCAAATGGTCGCGTAGGCTGGAATATTGTCACTTCTTATCTGGAAAGCGGCACAAAAAACATTGAAATTGGCGATCGCTTCCTCCACTCGGAAAGGTACAATATCGCGGATGAGTATTTAGAGGTTTGCTATAAGTTGTGGGAAGGCAGCTGGGAAGATGATGCTGTCGTAAAGGACAAGGATAAAAAAGTTTTTACTGATCCGACTAAGGTCCACGAAATTCAACATCATGGCAAATATTTTGATGTACCGGGGATTCATTTGTGCGAGCCTTCTCCACAAAGAACACCAGTATTGTATCAAGCTGGCGCTTCTTCAACCGGTCGTAAATTTGCAGCCAAACACGCAGAATGCACCTTTGTTTCCGCACCAAGCAAAGAGGCCGTTTCAAATTATGTTCAGGATTTAAGAAAGCAGACAGCAGAGGTGGGGAGAGACCCTGAAAGTATTAAGGTATTCACACTGGTAACTCCAATCGTTGGTCGTACCGAAGCTGAAGCATGGGAAAAATATGAAGAACTAGCCAGCTACATAAGCTATGAAGGCGCCCTATCATTAGTAAGCGGATGGTCCGGTGTTGATTTTTCAAAATATGACCCTGACCAAGAAATTGAATATATTGAGACCAATGCGATTAAATCATTGCTAGAATCATTGACGACATTAAGTTCACAGAAAAAATGGACTGTAAGAGAATTGGCCAATTTTGCCGGAATCGGCGGGATGGGCCCAATCCTTGTCGGGAATCCGAAACAAATTGCTGATTCGCTTGAGGAGTGGATTGATGATACAGATATCGATGGATTTAACCTCGCTTATGCCATTACCCCCGGAACCTTTGAGGATTTCGTTGAGCTCGTAGTTCCTGAACTGCAACGGCGGGGTGTTTTGAAAACGGAGTATGAGGAAGGAACGCTCCGCGAAAAGCTCTATGGGAAAGGCCAAGCTCGTTTGCCGGAAAGCCATACAGCTCATCATTATCGAAAAATTAAAGCTAGCGTAACGCCGAAAAATAGTTAAGAATAATTTTTTTCACCTGACTAAAGCAGCGTTTTTTTATGCGTATAGAAATCTATATAAAACAAAGTTTGAAAAAATAGAAAAACAAATATTCTTACGAAAATTATTAAAAACCACATTTTTGCGTTCCTAATATGTTCCTAGCCTCACTAGTGGACTATCTCTTCATAGACATCAAGTTAATAATATATATATATAACAATTTCGTCTTTACCCTTTATGAATTAAACTTAAAAAGTGGTCAACTTGATTAAGTTGACCACTACAGACTGTAGACAAACTCGATGAAAATCGAGCTTTCCTGCAGTTTTTTATTTGATCTGTTTATGAGATTTATTGATTTCCGTTCCAGACGCTTCGCTTTCCGCGGGGCAGGAGTCTCACCTCTTCCACTCCAATCAACAGGGCTAAAAAAATAATTAGACACTCCAACCCCTTTTGTTCAAATTCCTTTTTTTATAAAATGAAAAACGATTATCCCGTAGTATAATATGGTATAAATTCAAAAAAAAGGAGTTGGTTAATATCAACGAATTAAAAGGTCTTCAAAGTAAATTTACCAATTTAGCTATATTAGCAAGTATGGGTTCCATCCTAACTTCACTTTCTTTATTCATTCAGAACAAAACTTTGTCATTGAGTCTTCTTATTATAGGAGTTATTGCAGTTTTTGGAGCAAGCATAATAGGTTTTTCCTCCATTGCAAAAAACAAGAAAGAAAAACGTTAAACAAAGGCTTTGCAAACGTCGTAAACTCGGGTGTTCTTGGTAGAGGTCGAATTGTGAAAACCCAATTAGATAAAGCTATTGGCACAATTTACTTAGAGGTTATCATATATAATTTAGATTATAAAACAATAAAGATACACCACAATAATATTAATGTTTGGATAGGTTACAGTTAACTGGACAGAAATATTAAGGTCAAGTAGACTACAGATACTATTACTGAGGAGAATCTATTATGGCCAAAAGAGAACGAAGAAAGTTCACAGAAGAATTCAAGAATCAGATGGTTCAGCTTTATTTGAACGGCAAGTCAAGACAAGAAATTATTCGTGAATATGACTTGACCCCTTCATCACTGGATAAGTGGGTGGGTCAAAGTCAGACAAGTGGATCATTCAAAGAAAAAGACAATCAAACACCGGAAGAAACTGAACTGAACAAACTCCGGAAGGAAAACAAGCAGTTACTGATGGAGAACGATATTTTAAAGCAAGCAGCGCTGATACTAGGACGAAAGTAAATGTGATTCGAAATAACCAACACAAATACTCGATTTCAGCAATGTGCAAGGTCCTACAACTTCCCAGAAGTACCTATTATTATGAAGCGAAAGTAAGGGTAAAAGAGGATGACATTACCTCCGAAGTGATCGATATTTTTCACGCAAGTCGTCAAAATTATGGAACTCACAAAATCAAAGTAGAATTAAAAAAACGTAATCTACTCGTTTCAAGACGACGAATTGGGCGAATTATGCAAGAGCAGGGCCTTGTCTCTGCTTACACCGTAGCTCAATTTAAACCTCACACGATGTCATGTAATGAATCAAAACAGAAGAACGAACTAAACCGCGAGTTTAACCAGGAAGAAGAAATGACAGCGATAGTGAGTGATTTAACGTACGTAAGAGTCAATCAAAAATGGCATTATGTATGTGTGTTTGTCGATCTTTTTAATCGGGAAATCGTGGGCTGCAGCACAGGACCAAACAAAGATGCATTACTAGTATATCGTGCGTTGGCCTCCATCAAGGTGGATCTTAATAAGGTCCAGCTCTTTCATACTGATCGAGGAAATGAGTTTAAAAATAAACTGATTGACGACGCTTTAAAGGCGTTTAAAATTCAACGTTCTTTAAGCATGAAGGGCTGCCCATATGACAATGCCGTAGCTGAGGCCACGTTCAAAATCATCAAAACAGAGTTCGTTAAGGGACGACATTTTGATAGTTTAGAAGATTTGACAAGGGAATTACACGACTATGTCCACTGGTTTAATTACATACGAATTCATGGAACACTAGGTTATGTAAGTCCGATTGATTACAAAAATGCAGACCTTAAGAAAATTGTCTAGTTAAGTGTTGACAATCCAGTTTTCATTCTTAATGAATGTAATACTTCTTAAGAACTTCTATGATGTGCTTTTCTCTTTTTTCTTCTAGTAATTGTAATAATTTTTCTCCATCATAAAACACATCGTGAGTTTCTGGTTTAACATTTTTATGTGTGTTTATGTTATTTAATACTTTTAAAGCATCTGCTGAAAATCTAGCAGTGGTAATATAACAACCCTTCACAGGAAATGAGTTTTGTTTTTGTAACACTTCTCTAGCAAATGGTAATGTTGTGTTAAAAAACCATTTAACTGTATTTGGTTTATCATGTGGTTTTAATGGGATTTGAATATTAGAGTTTCTACCTTTAAATTCATAAACAATAATTTCTTCATTTTGAAAATCACGAACAATAACATCATATTCATATTCACGATGTGTTCCATCATCTTCTTTTCTTTTTAGAACCTTTCCTAGTTCTATTGAAGCATATGGGTGCATTATTTTTATTAAAGGATACATCAATACTTCAAACAAATCACCTTTCATATTTCCTAAATTAATTGATTGTCCAGACTTCTCCATTTCAGATAATGTTGCATCCACATTCTCTACAATTTCTTCAGATGTACCCCAATCATTTAATATTAAACTTTTAATTTCTTTAATTTTATGAATGATAGGGTATATATTTTCTCCATATATTGACCCTAAATTAAGCATAATAAAACCTAATGATTTTAATTGACTGTATGCATGAGAAGAAATTTCTTGATAAACAGCAATAGGAAGTATTTTCCTTTCCGTAGTTGCACTTGAACGAACAGCTTGAACCCTTCTTAAAAAGCCTTGCACATCACATGACATATAACTTCTATGTATAACTATATCTAACACAACTAAAGTCTTTTTTTCATCACGTTCTACACTATTACCTAAAATAGTATTGTAACCAGTTGTATTTGTATAAGCAAAAGCATCCCAAATATAATTATTATGTTCTGCACCTTTTGATGGTGAAGTTTGATTTCTATACACAATATATTTATTATCAATGAAATTATGTTTTATTAACCAATTTCGTATATCTGGAATGAAGAAGCAATCCATAATCATATTATTTCTATGTTGAGACATTAAAGGAATAAAATTATTACTAACACTTGATAAAATTATATATGTAATGCCACTATCATTTTTTGTTTCAACAACCCCTAGATACTCCAGCATATATAGTATTTCATTCAGAGTATTAGACTTTTCTTTTTCTTTTCTCAAAGGGGATGCTGTAATCTTTAACCCCTCGTAGTAAGATATGATTCCTTCATTAGCATCTAGTAAATTTAATAAATGATAAACTGGGGGACGGTTCTTTTTAGTTATTTCCTTAATAACATTAATACTTAAGCTAGTCTTATTTTTAAAATAAACATACTGACCATTTCCAAATGTTATAGGATGACTTGATTGTATAGTCCCCTTACTCCATGCCCTAGAAATAACCTTTCGTGCATTAGAAGTCGTTATTTGAAATTTTTCCTGAAGAATTTGGTTCAGTTCATTACCTGTTTTATAAATATTATCATCAGTAAATATTTCTGATAAATACTTGTCATATTTACTCACTTAATCACCCATTTTCAAACATTGTCACACTGCCCTTATATTATATTAAATTCTATTAAACAATGCCTTCCTTTTTTAAAAAAAGCACTGATAAATCAACGTTTTTATACTATTCTTTTTAAAAATAATGTCACACATATATTATTTTAGTTATTAATATTTTTAGTAAAAGTAGTCATGAGTTATTCAACACTAGAGAAACAATATAAATTATCTCTTTTCACTTCATCAATCATATTTATTCACTTAATCCAAATTATGGCTTGTCACACTGCCCTTATATTATATTAAATTCTATTAAACAATGCCTTCCTTTTTTTAAAAAAACACTGATAAATCAACGTTTTTATACTATTCTTTTTAAAAATAATGTCACACATATATTATTTTAGTTAAGTATTTAGTAGAAACTAAAGTACTGGTTTAATTCCCAACTCAATACCCCCTTATTCCATTCCCATTTTTTAATAAGGGCAAATGAAATGATTGTAGGAATTATACCCAATACTACAAGTAATATGATCCCAGGGATGAGGAAATTGCTAAATGGCGTTTGTTCTAATAACGAGATAGGCATGTTTATCAAGTCACCGCTCGGTTCAATGACAAATACACTACCACCAAAAATAGCTCCAACTCCTAAAAACAGCTGCAAAAAAATCAGAAGCTTGCAGGAAAATGGCATTTTACTTGAACTTGGTTCCATCTCTTCAGCCCTCTCCCATTTTGAAACCATTAAAATACTAATCTAATTTCAAGGTGGCACTTAAACGTGTTATTTGTTGAAGTTAACCCTAGTGGAACTTATCTATATTTTCCCATTTGTTCCATTAATAATATAGTGATAGAGTGTATTTTCAATTGATTGCTCCATGACCATGTTCATATGGACAACAGGGATTTTCTTACCGTTCTTGTCTGCCATTTCATCCTGTTTAACACTTCTCTGATCAGGTTGGGCCTTACCAATATAGTAAAAGTCGCTTCCTTCATCATCATCCTTCTTTACAAATAAATGAATATCAATGTTGTTTTGCTCTGCATAGATAATTTTTTGAACCTCTTCAGAATTTAATGTTCTCTTACTTCTTGTATACCATTTCAGTACTTCTTGATTAAGAAATTCATCACCATAATTAACACTCGACTCTACTTCGTCATTTTTATGGTAGGTAATAAATATCGTACAAGTATGATGTTTTGTTTTGTAGCCATAAATTGTCGAGCTTTCGTCATTATGCCAATTCAGGAGCTTGCAGGCATCTTTTCTTGTATATTTTTCATAAAGCGTAAGCGGATGAGAACTTTGATATTGGATGCTTTTTTCTTTAGCACATTGAACAATGTCCATCACCATAAATTTGAAGTAACTATTTGCATTTAAACTTTCACGAATCGAATCATTAAAAGTAAAATCATTTTCTCCATTTAAGGTCAGAATTGGTATCTCTCCATATTTATTCTTTGTACCTTCAGTGAAAAATGATAAATCTAAAATTCGTTTAACTGAGTTTATTGTCGCTTCATCTATTTGACAATTTAACTCAACCAATCGACTGAGAAACTCATTATATTCAACTTTATCTTGTTGTAATAACATATCTAACAAAATTATTTCATGTTTACGTTTTCCATTCAATAATTCTATTGAGAACATTGTCAAAACTTGATTTTCATAGTCTGTTAAAGCAGGAACTTTTTCTTTTATTTTTAATAAAAATTGATGGTAATTCTTATGCTCGTCTACAATTACAACGGGATCTATAGAATGATTCACCATAAAGTCGTGTAAATAAGGGACTCTCCCAATTTTATTTTTTAACTCCACAAATGCTTCTTTTAAGATTTTCAATGAAGTTAATTTACTTTCATTAATTGCTTTAAAAATATGTTTTTTTGCTATTTCTTCAAAGTTTATAGTTGAGACACCTTTAATATAGCTGGTATCTTTTGTATGCCGACGTATATTATCTTTGTTTTGCGATTTATCTCCCGAAAGAGCAATTGGAATTAAGTAGTTATTTTTATAATTCCCGATAAAGTCAATGATTGTAACGAAATCTTTTAACTCATGTTTGCGCAGTCCTCGCCCTAGCTGCTGGATGAAGATAATGCTTGATTGTGTTTGTCTTAACATAACAACTTGGTTAATACTTGGGATATCGATCCCTTCATTAAAAATATCCACAGTTAATATATAATCAAGCATGCCGTTTTCTAATTGATTTACGCGGTATGCTCTTTCTTCTTGTGAATTGTCACCAGTCAATGCGATTGTACGGAAACCGTTTTGATTCAATAAAAAAGAAAGCTCTTTTGCTTCTTCCTTGCGACTGCAAAAAATCAATCCTTTTACTTTATCACCTGAAAACCCATAGTATTGAATCTTGTCAATGATATGGGTTACTCGTTCATCGGTAACAAGCTTTGATAAGACTGTTGTATCATCAATTGTTTCTCCATTATATTCAAGATCAGTCACACCAAAGTAATGAAACGGACAGAGCATGTCTTCTTCAAGTGCCTCTTGGAGACGAATTTCATAAGCAATATTGTAATCAAATAGTTCATAGATATTAAAATCATCGGTCCGTTCAGGGGTTGCAGTCATTCCCATAAAAAATTGGGGACTGAAATAATCAATCACTTTATGGTACGATTTGGCACCTGCTTTATGGACTTCATCTATTAATATATAATCAAATGCCTCACGATTGAATTGATGTAGAGTTTCTGCTTTTGAAATGGTCTGGATTGTTGCAAACAAGTATTTAGCATCTGTTTGTTTGTTCGTACCAGATAGAATTCCAAATTCTTCATCAATCCCGCCCAGCACTCTCTTAAAATCTGATTTTGCTTTATTTAAAATTTGCTCTCGGTGAACAATAAATAACATCCTCTTCGGAGCAAATCGTCTGACATCGAATGCTGAAAGATAAGTTTTACCTGTCCCTGTAGCTGAAATAACCAATCCCTTATTTTTTCCGGCATCCCGAACAGCTTGAATTTCTTGCAATGCAGCTTGTTGCATCTTATTTGGAACTATTTCTAAAGCATCTTTAATAGAATTGATTTGATATTGAGTGGGTAGCTCTATCACCTGATCCATTACTTTAGAGTTTACGATCGGTGTGTATGTACTTTCATAAGTCTGAATCCATTGTTCAGACAATGGCTGTGAATTATTCCAAACTTCTTCAAATTGATTTTTGAAATGATGAACAATCTCCCCATTTTCATGTGATGTTAGTTTAACATTCCACTCGTAGTTCACTTTCAAGGCATGCGCAGTTAGATTTGAACTCCCAACAATTAATGAATAATGAGTTTCATGGTTAAATATATATCCCTTAGAATGAAACCCTTTTAAATCTGTCAGTCTTACTTCAACATTCTTTATCTTCAAAAGTTCTTTAAATACTTTTGGTTGGTTGAAGTTTAAAAATGTAGATGTTAATATACGTCCCTTAATTCCTCTTTGATTCAGGTCAAAAAAATGAGATTTAAGGGTTGCGAGTCCGCTCTCTGTAATAAAGGCTACTGAAAAAATAAATGACTTACTATTATCAAGCTCTTCCAATAAGGAAGTTAATACGTTTTCATTTTTTTTCGTGTTATTGACTAATAGCTTAGGTTTATAATTTCCAGATGTACTGTACTTTTGATCAATAAATCCTTTTCGTAAAGATGCTTCTAAATTCTGAATAAGATTTTGCATATGATCACCATTCATTACCAATTATTTGTTGACTCAATTGTAATCCCCACTGAATTCAAGTGCAATTTTTTTTGAAATTAAAGAAGCTATTCACATATAGTGAGTAGCTTGACTTCCTAGGGGTAAATTCATGGTAATATTTTTGACAATTTCTCTATAGTTGGGATATCCGCAGGTGCCCAATCTAAAGTGGTGAGTTCATTTGGTGCTAACCATTTTATTGATTCATGCTCTGTTAATATAGGCTTTCCTTCGATAAGCTGACAGAAAAAGGTAGTCAAATGGACAATACCAAAATCATATTCATACACTGTTTTATCGATCTGTTCACCTATTTCTATCTTACATTGCATTTCTTCATTAATTTCACGAAATAATGCTTCTTGAGGTGATTCACCTTTTTCTATTTTCCCACCGGGAAATTCCCATTTTAGCGGTAGCGACTTCGTTGTACCTCTTTGTGCACATAAGATTTTTCCGTTTTCAATGATTACCGCACCAACGACATAAATATCCTTTTTCATTTCATCCTCCTGCAGAAACTTCACTATGTATTCCTCGATTTTTAACTTTAGTTCAATACGAGGTGTTCTTTCTATTATAGATTAATTGTCCCTTGAAGCAGACATAAAAAAATGAAAATAAAAGAGACCACACTTTAGATTCGTTGATCTCCCCAAAAATTTTTAGCCTAAAAAAACTCCCATTCCCCAACCAAAATTACAAAAGGTGACTACCTCGGAATGGTTATTTATTCCATACCCGGTTAGTCACCTTCATTTATTCTGTTTTATTTTAAGGCTGTGTTAAAGCTCAATGTTGATTTTTTGCACAATGTTGATTGGAGTGGAAGGCGCGAAGACTCCTGCGGGAGCAGCGGGACAGGTGAGACCCCGCAGGCGCTTTAGCGCCGAGAAGGCTCACCGCCCGCCCCGCGGAAAGCGAAGCGCCTGGAACGGAAATCAACATTCTAGTTTAACAGAACCTATTTTAAAAAAAGATCTTTATTCTCCCATTACATTGTCTGGATCAACTAGATTGGCAAAATTCCAGGTTGCTCCCTTGTCGATTGAGATGTATCTGGCCAACACTTTTCCCCCTTGGTAATCTCCACTAGGTCCTTGATTCACTAGCAAGGTACCTTGGGTTCCATCAAAGGTTGGAACCTGGGCAACTACAAAAATCCCTTTATATTCAGCCGGAATTGGAATGTCAACCTCAGCCCACGTCTTCCCCCCCGTCTATTGTTCGGTACAATGACGGTCGGCCTGGTTGATCCATTTCATTCAACGTGCCAAATGAGATGAAGCCAAGCGTATTGTTGATAAAACCACCGCTTGTAACTAATCGGTAATTGTTCTGAACGGTGCCGGCATTTACCCATGTTTTGCCACCATCATTGGTTTTTAGAATAGCGTTTGCTTCAGAACTCATCGTGCGGTCACCAGATAAAATCAAATAGCCATTTTGTTCTGATGTAAAGCCAAGGAGCCGTAATCGTGCCGAAGGAAACGGGCTTAGTACGCTTGTTGTATCCCAGGTCTTCCCCTTATCGATAGATTTGAGAATCTTTATTGTTGTATCTCCACCATTCTCAAACGCTTTCCAATCAGGGGTCCTCACGAAGGCTGTCATTTCAGGTGAAATCAGATAACTTCCCTAAATTAACACATCCTTAGGGCCGCTATAGTCACCCTTGAATAAATCGTCTATGGTAACAGGAACTTTACGCCAATGCTCGCCATTATCGTAAGTCACTTCCAGTTTTCCATTTTGAATCTGATAACGGTTATTCTCATCTGACAGCTTAATACCAGCATCTTTTTGAACCTTATCCTTAACGGGTGATAATCCTGTTACTGCATTTGAAGTATCCTCAATCCGCACAAGCGTATATTCATTTTTCCCTGTCTTTTTAATTCTAAAGGTCCATTGGATATCTTTTATTGTTCCATCTTTTTGTACTTTACCCCAATTATTATGGGTGGACCACTGGCCTTTTTCTAATTTTACCCAAAAAGTTACCGCTACAGCGAATTCTTCCTTATCTCCTGCCAACTGCTGAAACTTGTTAAATCCGACAGCCGTCATTCTTGTCCACGGACTTACTTGTTCACCTAAGTAAGGCCGCATTAGGGTCATCCAATAATAATAGGCAAGGTCTTCTGGTTTATTGTTGGTTGCTTCAACCGTGTGGATCAATGGTAAGTTTTTGTTTAAATCTTCTTTGTAGAAGTTGAGATAATAGGTAAGAGCACCAATGGATATGAGCAGAATAAACGTAACGACAGCTAAAACGATTTTAATTTTACGATGATTGGCAAACATGGAAATTCTCCTCAACAGGATTTAACTCCTTATATCAATTTGTATCTTTTTCTAAAATTAACTTTTCAGTATCGATTAGCTTTTTAGTATCCTGACTAAATAATTGGATTTCCCCATCCGCAAGTGGGATTTTGCTTTTATAGTACCAAAGGGACATACCTTCTAAACCATATTCTTTCACTTTGCTTGCATCCACCATTGCCAAATTTATTATTTTTGCTTCATGGCCGTTTACCTTAATTTGATAATGATTAGCATTTCTTATTAAACCATAAATTAAATAGTCATCGTGCACTTGGTATTTGTTCAATTTTTCATAATCCTTCATTTTCCCAATGTTACTGTAAAGCAGGTCGCCTGCCTTCCATCCGAAAAATCCTTCATTAACAAAGGTTGCACCTAGCTTATTCTTATCTTTAATAAAAAAATATAAGGACTCACTTTTCACCTTATAGGCAGGAATTAGCAATAAATTTTCATCAATACTGTATAATGCTTCACTTGGCTTTGAAAATGACGCAGATTTTTCAGAAAAAAACGTAAAAACACCCCAAATTAATAAAATGATGCCGAAAAAAATGATTGAATATTTTGCTTTAGACAGATTCCCCAACCCTTTCCCCTCCATTAAAGTTCACTAAACCCTCCTAAGTATAGCACTTCAAAAAATATAGGTTGGAGACATTTTCCTATTATTGGTCATTTTAGCCAATTGTTTTGAAATGGGATAGGTCGCCACTTAACAGGACAATATACTAAAGCAGTATGATTTCATGAAAAATGGAGGGGATAGTATGGGTGATTTTTTTGGATTGTTTGGAAATGATAGCGAGAAGACGGAAAATACGGATGTAACTGAAACCACCACTCAAAGTAGTGATAATGGTACGCTCCAACTTCATCAAGAGGAGCTTGACATAACGAAAAATAGTTCCAATGCTGGAGAAGTTGTTTTAAGCAAAGAGGTTGTCGAAGAGCAAAAGTCGGTTGACGTCCCCGTGACTCATGAGGAAGTTGTGATTGAAAGAAGATCGATTAACAATGAAACAAGCGACGCTGCTATTAATGCTGATGAAACCATTCGAATTCCAGTAAGTGAAGAACACGTTGATGTGAGTAAGCACACTGTAACAACAGGTGAAGTTTCCGCTCACAAGCGGGCGGTTGAGGCAACTCAGCATATTGAGGAAACCCTTAAAAGGGAAGAAGCACGTGTTAATACAAACGGTGGTGTGAATATCGTTTCTGATGCTGATGCCATAAGTGATAATGATTCCAGTCTCACTTAATTAAAATATTTGGAAACACCTCGTGAATTGCAAGGCTGATTCACGGGGTGTTTTTTAAGAAAGGGTTGCGATGAAATTTTGTTTATAGAGGATATTGATCGTGATAATGATAGTGCTGTCCATCTCGAGCTTCATGAAGAAAGGTTAGATATATCTAAAGAACGGATTCAAACAGCAGAAGTCATTTCTCACAAAGAGGTAATTACCGAGGAAAAGACGATTACAGTCCCGGTTACCCGCGAAGAGCTTGTCATTGAGAAAATAGTGTACAATCCTGCTGCTCCAGACCAGACGAGCGAAACCACGGAAATTTTACGTATACCTGTTAGTGAGGAACAGATCGAGGTCAGCAAGCATCCGACAACCTTAGAAGAGGTTGAAATTTATAAACGTTCATACCAAGAAACCAATCATATAGAAGAAACCCTAAAAAAAGAACAAATCCATATCGACACAATCGGGAACCCAAAAATAATACTTTAACCAACTAAAGGGTGCCTGACCCCAGGTGCGTTACAGTGGTAATGCGTCGGGGGGCAGGCACCTTTTATCATTTACTCCTTAACTTATACTGTAATCTCTATCTGATTCCCCTCTTGGTCTTCTATAACACTCTCGTAATATCCATCACCTGTCGTCCGTGGTCCATTTAAAATGGTAAAACCGGCTGTTTTTAGTCTTAGAGTCATTTGGTCAACAGCCTCTGCACTTCCAAGTGAGAAGGCGATGTGAGCCCAACCAGTTATATCAGATTCCCTCGTTTTTTCAATATCTTTCCGGCGCATAATTTCCAATCGCGCCCCACCTCTAAATTTAATGAAATATGATTCGAATCCTTTTGATTCATTACAATATTTTTCGTTTGATTGACCATCAAAATAGGAAACATAAAATTCCTTCATTGCTTCTATATCCTGAACCCAAATAGCAACGTGTTCTATTTTCATTTCGCTTCCACTTCCCTATTTTTAATAGCATCTATTTCATAAGTCAATTTATTTAATTCATTTTAACAGGATTATGATCGCCTTTTCAAACCAACTTTCTAAACAATTATACGGGACTTTCCCACCCATCATCATATTATCTCTTATTGAACAATTTTTTAAAATATGATATCTTAATATAATAATATTACTTTAGTGCATAAAAGCTTAAAAGCGTTTAAGTAATTAAGGGCATGTATATCAGACAAGTTTCTAATAGAAAGGTAGTTGCACCATGGAAACCAATCAACAAGAATTGAGCAAAGGTTTATTGCCAAGACATGTCCAGTTTATGGCGTTAGCTGGAATGATTGGCACAGGGATTTTTAAAGGAAGCTCAGAAACGTTAAATATGGCAGGGCCAAGTGTTGTGATTGCTTACTTAATTGGTGGGCTCCTGTTATTTATTGTAATGGCTGCATTAGGTGAGATGGCGTCCGCTTATCCTAATTTAAACGTGCAACGACTTGTCCATAAAGCGTTTGGATTTCGGATCTCGTTTATTGTGGGCTGGCTCTATTGGATTAACTGGATTTTGGTGACGATTGTCGAATTAATTGCAGCGGGTAGCTTTTTACAATACTGGTTCCCTTCCGTCCCACTATGGATTTTCAGTTTAATTTGTGGAGCTATCATTGTCGGAATTAATTTGTTTGAAGTTAAGTATTACGGAGAAATGGAGTTTTGGTTTGCCGGAATTAAGATATTAGCCCTAACTGTTTTTATTTTATTAGGAACATTAGTCTTGCTAGGTGTAGTACCAAGCTCGATTCAAGACCCTATATCCAACTATACAGGGCATGGCGGGTTTTTCCCTAAAGGAATGGGCGGAATCCTCAGCGCGTTTTTGGTGGTCATGTTTTCTTATGGTGGAGCAGAATTGATTGGCGTCGCTGTAACCGAAACAAAAGATGCCAAACTCGTTTTACCGAAAGTAATTAAAGGAACCGTATGGCGAGTAATTCTTTTCTATGTTTTACCAATATTAATTATTTGTGGAATCATGCCTTGGAATGAAGTGTCGTCAAACGGTAGTCCGTTTGTTCAAGTGTTAACCCTTTCAGGTCTTCCAGGCGCTGCGGATGTCATGAATTTCGTTCTTATCACAGCGGTGTTGTCAGCAGCTAACTCCGGGATTTATGCAACATCCAGAACATTGTTTGCAATGGCCCAAAGCGGCGAGGCACCAAAATTACTATTAAAAACTACTAAGACCGGGATTCCTCTTAATGGAATTATGATCACCACTATTTGCATTTTAGCCGGTGTATTTTTAGCCTATATGACCCCCGATCAGATTATCGGCTATCTAATGTCCATTCCTGGGTTTACGATTATTTTAATCTGGTTTGGTATCTGTGCAGCCCAATTGAAGCTTCGCCCAAAATACCAGGAGCTTCCTCATTTCCAGGTAAAATGGTTCCCTTATGCAACTATTTTTGCTTGCATCGCTTTGTTCATGATCTTTATTGCCTTTATTTTTAATGCGGACAATGTCATCGGGACAACTGTATGTCTTGGTACATTAGCTATTCTTACAATTCTTTCGTTTGTATTCAAAAAGAATATTAAGCAGACAGATTCAGGTTCAATAGAAAAAAACAAACAAACATCATAACGTATCGTTGATCACATACAAAAGGCTTCTACCCCCTCTGGAACGGAATTACTTCGTATCAAGGGAGAGAAGCCTTTTTTATTGGCCTTATGATGATTGAAAAATATGATAGTTTGCACAATGTTGATTGGAGTGGAAGGCGCGAGACTCCTGAGGAAGCAGCGGGACAGGTGAGACCCCGCAGGAGCTTTAGCGACGAGGAGGCTCACCGCCCGCCCCTAAGGTGCGCGAAGCGCTTGGAACGGAAATCAACATTCTAGTTTAGCAGAGCCTTTAACTTCAAAATCTCTAGCTAAGTAGTTTCATTAATATCGTTGCTATTATTACAGTGGAGGCCCCACCCAGTCTTGTTGCCACCTGGGCAAAGGGCATTAAGGACATCCGGCTGGAAGCTGATAAAATGGCTACATCGCCAGTTCCACCTAAACCGCTGTGACAACCTGTAACAATTGCAGAGTCAACAGGATACATGTTCATAAGCTTTCCAACCACGTACCCTGTTACTATCATCGCTAAAACCACTGTCGTACAAGCAACCACATAACCCGGAGTGATAATTTGGACAACATCCTCTAAAGGAATATAAAGGATTCCTAATCCAACCATTAATGGCCATGTCAAACTAGTTGAAACGAACTTGTATAAATGAAAAGTACCTTGTTCCATTTTTGCAGGCATTACTTGTAACCATTTTACAAGCGTTGCCGCAATAATCATTAAAATAGGACCGGGGATACCAAGAAATTTATGTGCCAAATTGCCAAAGATAAAAAAACTGCAAGCAATTAGAAGCCCTGCTCCCATTAAAGAAAAGTCGACTGTTTTATATTTCTCAATCTCTTCGGTAATTCCGTCTCCACCCTTAG
This sequence comes from Bacillus sp. 1NLA3E, assembly GCF_000242895.2. NCBI lineage: Bacteria > Bacillati > Bacillota > Bacilli > Caryophanales > Bacillaceae > Bacillus > Bacillus sp. 1NLA3E. Next base: position 644,993 of record NC_021171.1, on the reverse strand, counting down.
TTTTGACCAGTACACCATTTCCTGTCAGTCCTGGCCTTTTCTCACCTAAGCGTTTCAGAAGTCCTCCACAAATAATCGCGATGATATTTCCGATTACAGCGGCAGGAATCATTTGGGATACAAATGTTTCTGCAGAAGTCCCTAAGATTTGTGAATAAGCAATCGATAGTGGAAGAATTCCTTCTCCTATACCGCCACCAATGATCGGAACGATAATATAAAAGAAGGTATGTTTCATTTCATATCCGAATAACAAGCCAACTAGAGTCCCCGCTAATACAGAAGCGATCGTTCCAAATATTAGAGGAATAAACATCCTTGTGAATCCCTGAATTAATACTTTTCTGTTCATACCTAGAATACTTCCAGCAACTAAACACGATATATAGAGATAAAGGAAGTTAGACTTTTTCATTAACGTTGTCACTGCTTCGATAGAAGCTGGATTGATTAATTTAAAAAATACTAAGATCGATGGGACTAAAAGAGCTAAGATTGCCGGACCACCAATCTCCTTCAACACGGGGATTTTCAAACCTAAGTCGCCGAGCAGAATTCCCATGATCATAATCACAGCAAATCCACCGATCATATCGGGAGGAAGCTGATTATACACAGATGCAGTATAAATAACTGCTGCCAAGACTAAATACAGAGGTTAAGGAATTACTCCTACCTTCATTGCTTTAATTTGACAAAATAAGCTTTTCTTTTGTTGATTTCCATTTATTGTAAGGGTTTGCAATTTCTTTGCTAACTCCATGGTTAAACCCCCTATTCATCATGTCTCTATCTTATTGATGATAGAAGGAAATTCATAGATTTTGAAACTTTTGTAACCATTTTAAAAATAAAAAAAGTAAGCAGCTTTGCGCCACTTACAGAACTTATTTTAATCACTGATTCAGGCACCCTTCTTGCGTGATAATGCTTTAAACAACCTGGGAGTTTTGTTGAGCCTTTACCATTCTTTTTCCCATTTTGAAGAGTTCATTGAAAACTACTGGGAGAGCTGAAAGTGTTAAAACGAATAACCAATCCTTAAGTGTAATGGAAGCAATTTTGAAAATTTCCTTGAATACAGGAGTGTTGACTAAAGCTACTTGGATGCTGGTTCCAATTAGAATGGAAGCTAGTAAATATTTATTGGAAAATATCCCGACCTGGAAAAGTGATTTCTTGGTACTCCGTAAATTTATGGAGTGAAATAATTGCGAAACACTTAGAGTAATAAATGCCATCGTTTGCCCACGCACGAGAGCCTCCCTTGGTACATCAGCAAATTCAGTCGTAAAAATTGCCTCTGGACCAGAATAAATGCCAATTCCTACAATGAAGGCAATCAATGTTATCAAACCGATAAGCAATCCGTTGATACAGGTAAATGTTCCACTCCCATTGGCAAATACACCTTCCTTAATTAATCTTGGTTTCTCTTTCATTACATCAGGAGCATCTGGATCCAATCCAAGTGAGATTGCTGGAAGTGTGTCAGTGATCAAATTTATCCATAAAATATGTATGGCCGACAGTGGTGCAGGCCATCCCAGTAAAATTGCTACGAAAAGAGTGATAATTTCTCCTAAATTGCATGATAGTAAAAAAATAATCGATTTTTTGATGTTTTGATAAATATTCCTTCCTTCCTCAACTGCGGCAACGATCGTTGAGAAATTGTCATCAGTCAGCACGATATCTGCGGCACCTTTTGCCACATCTGTGCCCCCCATTCCCATCGCCACACCAACATCCGCTTGTTGTAATGAAGGAGCATCGTTGACACCGTCACCGGTCATTGATACAATCTCGCCGTTCTCTTTGAGGGCTTTGACAATTTTCACTTTATGTTCTGGAGAAACGCGGGCAAACACGCGGATCTTTTTCACCTTTTCCTTAAGCTCGTTTTCATTAAGAGTATCTAGTTCGAAACCAGACATCGTTTGGTCCTCAGCACTTGCAATCCCCAGTTCTTTGGCAATTGCGAATGCCGTTTTTTGATGGTCTCCAGTAATCATAACGGTTTGGATTCCAGCGCTTTTACACTGAGAAATTGAAGATTTCACTTCTTCACGAGGTGGGTCGATCATCCCAGTGAGCCCGAGCAGGACAAGGTCACATTCGAGTTGGTCCTGAGTAAATTCACCAACCTGGGGTGGGATTTCCTTATAGGCTATCGCTAAAACACGTAGTGCCTCTTCAGACATTGCGTTTGCTTTTTCCTGTACTCTTTCGTTTTGGTATGTAGTAAAAGCGATTTTTTCCCCGTTGTGTAAAATGGCTGACGTAAGCGGGAGAATGCTTTCTAATGCCCCTTTGACTATAACAAAATAGCCAGCTTGCTGCTGATGGACTGTTGTCATCATTTTTCGGTCCGAATCAAATGGGACTTCATAGATGCGCTTATAGATCAAATCCAATTCTTGTTTATCTATACCTATTTGCTGTGCCGCAGCAACAAGGGCTATTTCAGTAGGGTCGCCGGATTGTTCCTCTGAAGTCAGAACAGCATCGTTACATAAAGTCATTGCTTCAAAAAACCGTTCCTCGTTGGCAGGTCTCGTGGCTAATGATTGCAACGGAACATAAGCATCATTAACATAAACCTTCGTCACGGTCATTTTATTTTGGGTGAGCGTTCCTGTTTTATCTGAACAAATAACACTTACTGCACCAAGTGTTTCGACTGCCGGGAGCTTACGGACCACGGCTTGCCGTTTGATCATGCGCTGGACGCCAATGGCCAGGACAATCGTGACAATTGCCGGAAGACCCTCTGGAATAGCGGCAACTGCAAGACTGACTGCTATTAAGAACATATCAAGGGCATCTCGTCCTTGAAAAAATCCAATCAAAAAGATGACCGCAGAAATGAATACCGCACTTATTCCTAATGTTTTCCCAAGACCTGCTAGGCTTTTTTGCAAAGGAGTTAGTTCCCGTTCCTGGGTACCAAGCATCGCGGCAATCTTGCCAATTTCTGTTTGCATCCCGGTGTTGACAACCATTCCGATACCACGACCATACGTTGACAAGGTGGACATAAACGCCATATTACGTTGATCCCCGATTGGAATATCACCTTCTGCCTGCCAGTTAGCTTCCTTTTCAGCAGGGACAGATTCTCCCGTTAAGGAGGACTCTTCAATCTTTAAATTCACCGTTTCAAATAGGCGCACATCAGCAGGAATAAACCTACCGGCATCTATCATCACAACATCACCTGGAACTACTTGTTCTGATGGAATCTCTTTAATCGCCCCGTCACGTTTGACAATCGCTTTCGGGGTGGTCATTTTTTTCAACTCTTCTAATGCTTTTTCTGCTTTTGCCTCTTGAATCACACCGATTATGGCATTAAGTAAAATGACGATCACGATAATAACAGCGTCACTGTACTCACCAACAAATAATGAAATGAGTGCAGCCACTATTAAGATGTAAATTAGCGGACTTTTCAATTGATCTAAGAACAGAAAAAAGATAGAGGGCTTTTTGTGCTCGCTAAATTCATTTGCTCCATACTGGGCAAGGCGTTTTTGAGCTTCTGCATGAGAAAGTCCAGTGTTTGGATCCGAATCCAAATCAGCACCAACTTCGGAAACACTTTTTATAAACCACATCGAATAATCACCTTCTTTGCATAACTTTGGAAAAATAAAAGACCCTGTAGCTTGTCCTTCCTGGCTGCAGAGTCTCACTCTAATTTAGCTTTAACACATTAACGCATCGGGGGTCAGGCACCCAATTTCACTTTACAGCGTTAATGTGACGTGGTTTATTTTTTCTTGGTGATGTTGGTTAGGGTGGCATAGCCGTTGAATACTTTTACTGTGGCTATGATTTCACCTTTGGCAGATGCTTTTTCCCAATCTGTTCCGGTGTTGTCTTCTACAAAGTATTTATCTAAACTATATTCGATAAAAGCACTCTTCACCTGAGTAGGTTCTTTCGTGTCCATTGCATAATCAATATAATTTAGTTTTCCCTTTAGAAAGATGCCTTTTTCTGGTTTTTCTACAGATACTTTAATTGGAGTAAACACATCGTTCTTTTTTTCTAAAGTCACATATACCTGAATAGGATTGTACTCTTTTTCCCATTTATCCTTGATTCCTTTATCCACTAAATCAATCGGCACTTGTTCTGCTTCATATTGTAATGCCACATAATCTCCACGAAATACATCACTTGGATCAACAGGTACGGTTTGGAGGGTGATTTCATCCCCATTATATAGCGTATACAGAGGGGTTACCGTCATGCCTAGTAAAATAACCACTGGAACCAAGCAGGCTAATATTAAATACTTCGTTCGCTTATTCATATAGGCCCCCTCCTTTTTTTCGTTGTTTTTCAAAATAAAAACCGAATCCAAGTAAGATGACTCCACCTATAATAAATACAAAAGACTTAGGGAGAAAATCAAAGGATATATCAATATAAAAACGGAAAATCATTACGCACAAGATGATGATATTGAGCAAGCTACCCTTTTTAATCAAGTATAGAACGAATAGCAGGTAAATAATCGAAACCGGAATATACATCCAGTCGATTGGCCAAGCCTCACTAAATGACAATGCTATGGCCGCTCCACAATGGACAAGATGACCTAAAAATATATCAACTTCTCTTATTTTCCCTTTGAAGAAAATAAGTGAAATGCCAATTGCCATATAAACTAGGCCATAAATATATCCAGAGTCCTGCACACCTGCTAATAGATAGTTCAAAATCGTCCAAATGAATTCAAGCATGAGCAGACCTACTAAAAAACCGGTTACTTTTGAGTATCCAATTATGTCGTTTAAAACGTAAATAGCAACAATCCAAAGTAGGATCCAGAATGGGATCCCTTCCCCATTCATATACGTTCCATCAGTCAAATAAATGAGAACAAATATAGCTGCTGCCATCAAAATCCATTTATCCCTTAAAACCCAGGCTAATGGCAGAATACCTAGTGACCACCACAAAAAGGCATGTTGAAAATCTCCACCAAAGTGGAACATTTGTCCAACTAAGAAAATCCCTGCCCCAAATACGATCCCTCCAAGGTAATAAAAGCTTTTAGAAGTTTTTGGGTAGCTTTTCTCCAGCCGATATCCAACCAAATTACTACTAACAAGCAGTCCAATAATAATGATGAATTTGAACAACTTACTGATTTCATCCCAGTTGCTTGCCATAAAGCTTAGAATTCCAGCCCCAATTAAGATCGAACCGACATACAAAAGTGTTTTTGTAAAAGAAAAACGCTTTTCCACTTCGTACAAATCTTGAATTTCCTTCGACTTACCCGGTGGTAAAACCTCGGTGTCTTCAAGATACTGAAGTTCGTGTTTCAAAAATTGTAGCTCGTGTTTTTTCACTATACGTTTGGCCATAATCTCACTTCCTTTCTAAAAATATGATCTGTTTAAAAAGAAGTAAAGATTTTAATGCGAAAAGAGACTAAATTAATGTTGATCTTCACTATCTTTATTTTAACAAGAAAAGGCAAGTAATAGTTGGATTTTTCAGCAAATACTAAGATAACTTCCTTATTATTATGAACGAAGTTGGATTACACGTGATTTCGGTCACAATTTTCTTTTGATTGTTATGTTACATTGTGATTGAGAAAAGTTATCACTATTTTACAAAGTAATGAATTGAAACTTAGATTAAATACTATTTAGACAATAGATATTACATTATAAGTGTAGAGGAGCATCCATATGAGTGAAATCATTAATAATCGCGAGCAGCAATCTCTCAGTAACACTGAACGCCAAGAAATTTTGAAAAAGATCATTAAAGATCTGCATAATGGGAAAAGCGTAGATGAGGTTAAAGCTCAATTTGAAGATGCTGTTGGTAGCATTACCGTGCAGGAAATATCCCAGTTGGAGCAAGCGCTAATGGAGGAAGAGGGAATTCCTGTCTCAGAAGTGCAACGGCTATGTTCCGTTCATGCGTCTATTTTTAAAGGATCAATCGAGGAAATCCATCGTTCCGACAAAGCAGAGGATCAACCTGGGCATCCGATCCATACGTTTAAGCTAGAAAATAAAGAAGTGGACATGCTGGTCAACTTTAAACTTCAGCTACACTTCGAACGTTTTCAAAAAGAAGACAGCGAGGACAATGTCTTTAAATTAGTCGATGATTTAAATCTGTTACTCGACATCGATAAGCATTATAGCCGGAAGGAAAATTTGCTGTTTCCTTATTTGGAAAAGTACGGCATATACGGTCCAACCCAGGTAATGTGGGGAATCGATGACCATATTCGCGACGCCATAAAAGATGTGAAACAAAAATTAATGAACTATAACGGGGAAAAACAATTTGTCATTGATATCTTGACGTTTGTCATTCGCGAAGTAAGTGAAATGATTTTTAAAGAAGAAAATATTCTATTCCCGATGGCTTTGTCGACACTTACAGAAGATGAGTGGATTAAAATCGCCCACGAAAGCGATGAAATAGGATTTTGCTTAACTAGTCCGGCTGGTGAATGGAAACCAGAGAGAAAAGCAATACAAGGTGAGGCCATTTCAGACGGTTTCATCAAGATGGAAACAGGCATTTTATCTTTAAAACAATTAGAATTAATGCTCAATCACTTGCCTGTCGATATTACCTTCATCGACAAGGATGACGTTGTGCGGTACTTCTCCCATGGGAAAGAACGAATCTTTGCGCGTACAAAAGCGGTAATCGGCAGAACGGTTCAAAACTGCCATCCACCTAGAAGCGTTCACACTGTTGAGGAGCTTTTAGCTGATTTCAAAGCTGGTCGCAAAGAGGATGAAGATTTCTGGATTAAGTTCAACGATAAATATATATACATTCGATATTTCGCAGTGCGTGATGAACAAGGTGAATACATCGGCACCCTAGAATTTACCCAAAACATCAGCCCAATCCAAGCAATCGAAGGCGAAAAACGAATCCTATCAGAATAAAACGTTAATACGTTAATACAAATAGAGGTGCCTGACCCCCGGTGCGGTAAAGCTTTACCGCACTGGGGGTCAGGCACCATTTCGCGCTTTAGCGCATTAAAATTTATTTTTTCGATATAGATCGTTGCGGTATTTTTCAACTAAAAGTCTAAAGGCATGATCATTGCCGCAGATTATTTCTTCAATTAAGATCTGATCTGAAATCTCTCTCCCCTCCCTTCTTGTTGCTTCTACCCTAATAGACGAAACATCTATGTATATACCCTACAGTACTTTAAAAAGATTTTTTCACAAAGAAGTTTTTCTTTTACAAATACAATAAGGTTGCCCTGGACATGCATCAGGACAACCATATTTGTGTTTACACTATTTTCATTTCACTGCTGTTCGTTCCTAATATTTCTGAATAACTTAATGGTTAACCCAGCGGCAAAGAGGCTCAAACAGACAAATACGCCAACAAAGGCAATTAATTGTCCAGGAGTTATGCTTACCCCCACGACCAATTGAGCTATTGTCTGGGAAACTACGATTATTCCAATTAAAGAACACAAAATGAGCAAGCTTGAAGCCAAAGGGTAACTGATTGGGACCCGTCGTGTTAATAATATTCCGATCAAGATTGTTGTGGGAGAAATGATCCCTAAATCCAATACATATGTAACCTCCGTTGTGTAACTTTCGATCCCTACAGGCACATGTCCATTTACTAGTGACACAATGATATCCAAAAACCATACTACAAAAACCAATATGCCTGAAATAATTAAGAACAGAGAGATACCGCGATGAGGAAAGCTAGGAAGAATTTTTGAAGGCAACTCTTGTAGGTTAATCGTCATAAATCCTAGTATGAAAGCATACAAACTAACTGAGAAGAAAGCAACATATACTATGAACAATTGATTATATGCTACCCCGAAAACCAATGCTGATGAATAATAAAGGAAGCAAGTTATCGAACCTAGCAATAATAATTGGCCCTTAAGTGTACCTTGACTATATTGATAGATTGAAAAAATCAAAAAGGGAGTTGCTACAAAAAGTATGGCGGCATCCGTCCCCCTAAAAATTGGGGCCTTCATTAAAGTATCAAATTTATATAAACCATGCCCATATATCTGTGAGGTTTCGCCGTGAACAGTAGTAAAAGAAAAAGGGCTCCCCCCTCCATTCCAAAACAACCCGACACCCGCCGAAATAACCGCTAAAAACACCAAGGAAATAGAAAGAATAATTAATGCCTTTGAGCCCTTCATCTTACTCCACCTTTATAAATTCAAATGTTGTTGAGGTCCATCCACTGTAATACCACCCTTAATATAACAGAAAGAGACAATAAACCGTTTGTATATTCAGTGAAGTAACAGCTAGGCTCACTTCACCGAATTAATACGTTACTGGAACAAATGGTGCCTGACCCCCGCTACGTTAATGCGTTAATATCCTGGGGTTGGGCACCATTTGTTAAGATATTGATTTTACTGTCTGGTAAGTTTAAATTTTCTGATATATTATGATGATATAGTACCGTTTATCTATTTCATATTTTCTTAAGGTAGGGATCGATATGACTCGTCTAACCGACCATTTGATTGTGATCTCATTTGATTGTCTATCTTCTTTAGATTTTCCATTATTACAGGAGCTTCCGCACTTTCAAGAGCTTTTCAAAAATGGAGCTTATTGTAAGCAGGTCGAGACCATTTATCCATCAGTTACATATCCCTGTCACGCCACGATTGTGACTGGTAACTACCCAAAGCGTCACGGAGTCATTAACAATACAATTCTTCAGCCTGGCAATCCTTCCCCTGACTGGTATTGGGAGCGTTGCCATATTAAAGGGACCACTCTTTACGACGAAGCGAAAAAGGCAAACATGACCACTGCCGCTTTATTATGGCCAGTTACCGCAAAAGCCAATATTGATTACAATATGCCCGAAATTTTTGCCAATCGGCCTTGGCATAACCAAATCGCAGTCTCATTATGGAACGGAACCCCACTCTATCAACTAGCCATGAACCGCCGCTTTGGTCATCTCCGAAGAGGATTGAGCCAACCTGAGCTTGACGAATTTGTGCTGGAGTCAACTGTTGAAACGATTAAAACAAAAAAGCCTGATCTATTACTCGTGCATTTCACAGATCTCGACACCCAACGCCATTATCACGGCTTTTCATCTGATGAAGCCATCGCAGCTGTTCACCGTCATGACATACGTCTAGGCAGAATCATTCAGGCACTTAAGGAAAGTGGAATATATGATCAATCCACCATCATTGCTCTTGGTGACCATAGTGCACTTGATGAATCCAAAGCAGTTAAACTTAATGTTCTCCTTCTGGAGCGTGGTCTGATTAGCGTGGATCATCACGGTAAGGTAACCGATTGGAAGGCTTATTGTAAAAGCTGTGATGGCTCGGCATATATTTATATAAAGGATGAGCTATTCCCAGAAACAAAGGATGCTGTAGCAGAGCTTTTACAACAACTTTTAAAAGACAAAAGTAATGGTATCGAGAAAGTACTCACATCGGAAGAAGCTGGATCAAAGGGTGCTGATGATGGCGCCACCTTTATGATGGAAGCACTTCGCGGTTTCTATTTTAAAGAGGAGCTTGACGGAGAATATATCGATAATATTACTCCCGAGGATGTCAAAGAGAAGCGCTATACATTTGCTTCTCATGGTTATTCTCCTGAAAAAAATGATTACACAACCATGTTAATTGCTTCAGGAAAAGGGATTCGTCAAAACATCATCGTCCCTTCCATGCATCTCGTTGATGAAGGACCGACACTCGCTCGTTTACTCGGCCTTAGCCTAGGGGATACAGACGGTCGAATTATTGACGAATTTATAGATTCTTAGAGCTACCGTTAAGCTTGTATCATTCTCATCATATTTGTAAACTGCTTTTCTTTTATCATGAAAAAATAGTTTACTAGGGGGCAAGGCTTATGAAGGGTTTTTCAAAAGAAGAGAACAGCTGGATGTTCTATGATTGGGCAACCTCTGCTTATTCCATTATTATTTCGACAGCTGTGTTTCCATTGTTCTATAAAGCGTCTGCTACAAGTGCAGGAGTTAGTGCAGCAAACTCTACAGCCTATTTAGGTTACACCATTTCGTTTGCTACTTTTTTATTAGCAGTACTCTCACCTATTTTGGGTACCATCGCTGATTATCAAGGATATAAGAAGCGATTTTTCACTTTCTTCTTTGGGTTAGGTGTTGCTTTTACTGCACTCCTTGCTGTTATTCCAAGTGATCGATGGCTGCTATTATTAATTTTTTATACAGTTGCTGTGATTGGGTCTTCAGGATCAAATATTTTCTATGATGCCTTCCTCGTTGACGTAACAACCGAGGACCGGATGGATCGCGTTTCCGCCCGCGGATTTGGCCTAGGGTATATTGGAAGTACGATTCCGTTCATTATTAGCATTGCGATTATTATGTTAGCTCAAAACAAGACGATACCAATTTCCACGACAACGGCAAGTCAGATTTCTTTCATAATTACCGCTATTTGGTGGGGATTATTTGCCATCCCGATGTTCAAAAATGTCTATCAGCGCTACTATATTGAACGTGAGCCCAACCCAATTGTTAACAGCTTTAAACGTCTAGGTAAAACGTTAAAAGAAATTCGGAAATATCGAGCACTATTTTTATTCTTGCTTGCATACTTCTTATATATTGACGGCGTCGATACGATTATTACCATGTCAACGGCTTATGGAACAGACCTTGGAATCAATTCTACCAATCTGCTGATTATTCTATTTGCTACACAGGTTGTCGCAGCACCGTTTGCGATATTATATGGTAGACTTGCCAAGAGCTTTACTGGGAAAAAGATGCTATATGTTGGCATTACCGTCTATATTATTGTATGTATTTATGCTTATTTTCTAAAAACGACCTTAGACTTTTGGATTTTAGCCATGCTTGTCGCCTCTTCCCAAGGTGGGATTCAAGCATTAAGTCGTGCATATTTTGCCAAGCTCGTACCAAAACAAAATGCAAACGAATTTTTCGGATTCTACACCATTTTCGGAAGATTTGCTGCCATTTTGGGACCTCTTTTAGTTGGGGCAACAGCACAACTTACCGGTAGTACAAGCAGCGGTGTATTCAGCTTGGCTATCCTATTTGTTTTAGGACTAATCATTCTATCCCGGGTACCAGAACCAGAAAGCATTTAAAAAAACTTAGTAAACTTGAGATATATTAAAAGAGGAGCCCAAATATGATTTTGGGTTCCCCTTTTTTTGATTTTAATAAGTAATTAGAATAAAATTATCTTGATGTTAGAAGTCTGATCATCAGGTGAGGAGAACCCCATGAAAAAAGGATTGATTCCATTAGTTTTTATCTTGCTAAGTTTCACTTTATTAACCTCGTGTAACTCGCAAAAAGACATTGATCAACAAGTAAAAGATTATGTTAAAGAAAAATATAAATTTAACGTTGCTATTACATATCGTGAAGGTAAAAATGAAGGAAATATGGGAGACCGAATTTTCCAGGTCATAAAAAATAGCCAACCAAAAATTGAATTTCATGTTTACCTTTCGGGTGTTATAAATCCTAAAATCCAAGGTGATGATTATCCAGAACAGAAAAAGGCTTACGAATATAGCCAACAATTTTTCAAGGAGAATACGCAAAAAATTAAACGATTTGGTTATGATCAAATAAAATTTTCTGCTTCCGCAAATGGACTTGATGTAAGTGTCGTTACAAATCAAGAAGTTAGCTCACGTGATCAAAACTCACTTGAACGGTTACTGGAATTTGTTCAAATCGTGAACCGCTTTAAAGAAGACTCGCTCCGTACTGAAACGATTAGTTCAATCATCATTCATCATAAAAATAGCCAGAATAAGATTGTTGTAAACGGCATTAACTCAATAACGGATTCTAAGATCTTAACTCAACAACTCAATAAAGATGCATATTTTGTTAATAAAGCGTTGTTCCAACGTGACAAAGCTTTATTTCAATCAATGGAAAAAGACATTAAAGAAATAGGATACAGTTATAAATATGGACTCAATGTAGGAATGGTAAAAGAAACAATTTTTTGTAATGAAGACAACATTAAGAACGGTGAATGTTTCGGAGGGTACGATCTCACGCTAGAAGGACCAAGGGATTCAAAAAGTTTATATCAATTAGCCCAAACGTTAAAAAGTCAGGATATTAAGATTAAGGACGTATTCCTCCCTGAAAAACCATCATTACTAATCGAAAATATTGACAAAATTACAAGTCCCCAGCAAATCGATCTAATCCTTGATAGAAAATAATAAAAATGGTGCCTGACCCCCGGTGCGGTAACGCAGTACCGCGCTGGGGGTCAGGCACCCAATAGTAGTTTAACGTGTTAAACCATCACAACTTTATGCTGAGACTTTTAGGGTTTATGCATTTAAATCTCTTTTTTTGAAAAATGTGTAGGTCACAAAAATGAGTATGGCACTCAGCCCTACTGACAATAGGATAAATACAACATCCAATCCATCACCGAACATAACCTCTTTTGCTTCAAAATACTTAAACGGTGTCAGATATTTTAAGACTTCAAGGTTATCATTTAAATCAATCGCGATCGATAAAATATAGGTAAGCATCATGACCCCGGCACCAAATGATGCTGCCGACTTTGGATTTTTTTTCACAGCAGCAAGCGCACTTCCAATCGCCAAAAACAAAAGCTGCAAAACGAACATTGCCACCATTGTAAGGGCAACATCACCATTAACCGCCTCATGGTGTTTGTTGTATTTCCCCATCACGACCACCAGCGACACCAATGACACCAGATTAAAGATCACAACATTCGTGAATGCCGCTATTAACTTTGCTGTAATAACGGTTGTTCTGGAAACAGGCTTGACGAATAAGAATTCAGATGTTTTGTCGCGCTCCTCTTTCGCAATAATACCCGCACCCAGCATTACGGCATGAACCAGCGCCATTAATAAAATATAAATAAACAGCATCGAATAATATCCGCTTAGTGTAGATAGATCGACATCAGAGAAGCCTAATACAGCCTTCATCGATTTAGGCATATCTGCAACAATGTCATTGATCGATTGACCCGAAGAAGAATAGGCTTCATATTTAGCCATCCCAGATATCGCCATAAAAAAGATCCCAACGCTCCAAATAATCAGCGATTTTCGATAAGATTTCAGTTCTTTTATAAAAATATTCAAGAATAAACACCTCCAATTTGCTCAAAGCTATACAATGCAAACATCCTTAAACCGCATGGATATCCTTTTTGGTATAAACAAAATAACTCCCCACTATGGCTAAAATAATAATGACCGCACCTACAATTAAAAAGGATGATTCATAACTCGAATGCTTTAAAATATAGGCGGTGTCAAAATATTTAAACGGCGTAATATATCGTTTCGCATCCTCACCCGATGAATCGCTGAGCATACCAAGAAAATAGAAGACAAACACAGTGCTGAGCGACACAGACAACACGGATTTAATTTTTGGAACAATAACAGAAATAATAATTCCTAGAGCTAGAAAAATCAGTTGAATAAAAAACATCGTCAGCGAAAGCAAGATAAATAATTTCATGCTAAAGTCATCCGTTTTAACTTGGTTCGCCATCAAGATCCCGGCAGCTATATACACGATGTTCGTGATGATGATTGAAACCGTTGCTGCAAGCAACTTCGCTGTTAACACCGTTGTCCTGGTAACTGGTTTGGTTAACAGAAAATCCGCTGTTTTCTCTCTGACTTCCTTGCTGACAATCGCCGTGCCGAGATTCATCGCCTGAATCGCTCCCATAAGCGTAATAAAAGTTAACGGGAAGCAGTAAAAACCTAAAATGGTAAAGAAACTGCCAAGGTGCATACCTAATGCATTTCTGATTGCCTCAGGATAACCTGACAACATTTTGGAAAATGCATCCGCATCCTTTGCAAAAGATGGATAAATCGACAAGAAAAAAATAACAATCAATGCTAAGGATACCGACCAAATAATTATTGACTTCCGGTTCGCCTTCAATTCATGCAAAAATATGTTCATCGCTACTTAATCCTCCTTTTCATAGTAATGCATAAAGATCTCCTCTAGGTCAGGCTCTTCAATCCAAAGGTTGGTAATATCGATTTCAGCAATCTTTTTCAATACACCGTTAATGTTTCCTCTAAATAAGAAGCTAATTATGTTATCTTTCTTCTCTAGCTTTGTCACGCCATCCAAATTAAAGTAATCTTTATCGAGCGTCGCATGCGTATCTATTTTGAACTTTTTATAGTTGTTTTCTTTTAAAGTACTAATCTTTTCAACCGTTACGATTTTACCTTCTTTTATGATCGCAACACGATTACATAATCTTTGAACCTCGCTTAAAATATGAGAGGAAAATAAAATCGTGGCTCCCTTTTTATTCTCTATTTCAAGCAATTCAAAGAATTTTTGTTGCATTAATGGATCTAGTCCACTGGTTGGTTCATCAAGAATAATCAGCTTCGGTTCATGAAGAAGCCCCTGAACAATCCCAACCTTCTTTTTATTTCCAAGTGATAAATCATCTATTTTTTTCGTTAAATCAAGATTCATAATTTCTGCTAATTCTTTGATTCTCTTTGTGCAATCTTTTTTATAGAAGCTTGCTGAATATTTTAATAGGTCCATCACCTTCATGTTGTCATAATAAAAAACTTCTGAAGGTAAATAGCCGATTTGCTTCTTAATTTCAGGAGCAAACTGAACGCAGTCTTTCCCAAAAATTGTGGCACTGCCGCTGGTTGGGTATATTAGTGACAACAGTGTACGGATCGTTGTCGATTTACCGGAACCGTTTGGGCCTATAAAGCCAAATATCTCTCCCTCTTCTACATTAAAACTAATGTCCGTAATCCCTCTTGATTTTCCATACATTTTGGTAAGATTTTTAATTTCAATTACATTCATGGTAGAACCTCCCTTTTCAATCGAACATGTATGATTAAGCAGATTTTTTAGAACCTGCAGTCTACAAAATTAGATCAAATTTTCTTAGTACTATTTATAAAAAGCTGTTCTGAGGATTTCACAATACCCATCCATTTCTTCCATTACTTCCTCTAAATAGGTTTGATCCAAATTACTAGCTAACGCTTTATCTTGCTGACGGTAAGCAAATCCTTCCATTGCCCAAAAAATAATATTGACTGTTTTTTCAATATCCAGTCCCTCTTTAAATTTTGAAAGGTCTATATCCCCAAACAAATCTTTATAACCATAATTCAATAATTCTTTGTTCTTTTGGTCAATTTCTTTCTTTACATCAGGAGCGTTCTCTGTGTATATACTTTTAATAAAATTAAACACTTCAGGGTACTTTTGGAATAAATCGAATTTGAGTATTGCAATCTGTCTGTACCTATTAAAAATGTCTTTTTCGCTCCAATCCACTTTTGCGAGAATCTCCCCCATTACAATCCCCATAAAATGGTTATATAGAAATAAGTACAAATCCTTTTTATTATTAAAATAGTGGAACAATAATCCTTTAGAGATTCCTGCTTCTTTTACAATCTCATTAGTAGAAGCATTTTGATAACCTTTTTGCGCAAATTCTTTTAAAGCAGCATTTAAGATTCGATCTTGCTTTTCTGGATTTAGATTTAGAAATTTAGAAAACAACAGATTCACCTCCATCGAAAAACTTATTTGCCAACTCTTATTTATCATTTGACCCCTTTGGTCAATTTGATTATAGTTCCGTTGACTAGGTTGGTCAATAGGCTAATAATATTATTTTTTCCGTAAACTAAACAACGAAAAAAGCCCATCCATTTTAGTAATAGGATGCGCTTTTTTGGTGCCGCTTATTTTAATTGGTCTATGTTGCATTAATAATGCTGTTCATTAACATTCTCTGGTTTAACCTTTCAGTTACACTTTATTTTCGTACAATAACGTTTGTCCTTCAAATAGACTTTTCTTCACGTCAATAATCCGTTGGTTACTACTACCTTTATATAAAAGACCTAAATCCCGCTTAGCTAACTCAAATTGCCCGTCAACTAGGACATCGACTTGGGTCAACAATTTCAGGTGGCTTGGGTCGGTAAGCAAGGTTTCAAACCTATAGCCTGTATAACACCAAATATTTTTCCCCTCATGTTTTAAAGTTGCAGCTAACGGTGCCACTTCATCACTTTGAAGAAAGGGTTCCCCCCCGCTTAATGTAACCTGAGTCAGTTCATTTTGGATTATCTCCGAAAAAATCTCTTCCTTTGTCATGTCAGTGCCATTCTCCATTTTCCATGATTGAGGATTGTGACAACCAGTGCAGTGATGAGGACATCCCGCAAAAAAGACGACACTTCGAAACCCTTCACCATCAACAATACTATCATGAATAATGTTCATCACTTTCAACCGAAATCACCTCTTTATTTTCAAAAAAAGATCAACCCCATATTTAGTTGGAAAAAGTGTTGGCCTAAAACGACCAACACTTTTTTGTTAATGGTGATGAACTCTATCTCGTTCTTCACTGCGTTTACTGCTATTCCATTTATCCAAACTTCCAACCAAATAACCTGTGATGCGACGAATCCGCTCGATCTTAGACTCTTCATGATTCCCACATTTTGGACATTCATTCTCGATGATTCCTTTATGATTGCAATCTAAGCAACGATCAACCGGATGATTGATACTTCCATAGCCCACGCCATATTTTTGCATTGCCTTGACAATTGTATCTAATGCATCGATATTTTTGCTTGCGTCCCCGTCAAGCTCAATGTAGGTTATGTGTCCTGCATTGGTTAGTTCATGGTATGGAGCTTCAATCCTAATTTTGTCTACTGCTTTAATTTTGTAATAGACAGGAACATGGAAACTATTTGTGAAATATTCGCGGTCGGTTACACCCGGTATCACTCCATGCTTGGCCTTTGCCTTCTTTAATGCCTTACCTGCGAATGATTCAGCTGGAGTAGCCAATAAGGTGTAATTTAAATCGTATTCCTCAGTGGCGGAATCCATTTTTCCACGCATGTATTTAATAATGTCATAGCCCAATTGAGCCGCTTCTTCACTTTCACCGTGGTGTTTGCCGGTAAGCTGAACTAAAGCTTCTGCCAAACCAACAAAGCCGACAGAAAGGGTCCCTTGCTTAAGAATTTCATCAAGCTTCTGATAGGGATTAAGCATCTCACCGTTCCACCATATTCCTTGTCCATAAAGGAACTTGAAATGAGAAGCCGTTTTTTGTGCTTGATAGAGATAGCGTTCGTATAATTGTTTATTGGTTAAATCAATATAATGGTCAAGCTTCCCGAAGAAATCCATCACTCCATCAGACTCAATGGCCAGTAACGGCAGGTTAATCGTTGAAAAAGAAAGATTTCCTCTACCTACTGGAGTTTCTTTGCCATGGACGTTAGAAATGGTACGCGTTCTGCATCCCATTGTTGCAATCTCTGACTGTGGCGTGCCATCATAATATTTCAAATTAAACGGTGCATCCAGGAACACATAGTTCGGGAATAACCGTTTTGATGTTGTTTCTAAGGATAGTCGATAAAGATCATAGTTCGGGTCGCCTTCATGGAAGTTCACCCCGTTTTTCACTTTGAACACAATGATTGGGAAAATCGGAGTTTCTCCCCCACCTAATCCACCTTGCGTCGCTAGAAGGAGATTTTTGGTAACCATTCTGCCTTCTCTTGAAGTATCAGTTCCTAAGTTTACCGAAATGAATGGTACTTGTCCCCCACCACGGCTATGCATCGAATTACTATTATGTATAAATGCCTCACACGATTGGAATACCTCTTGATCAGTTAATTCCCACGCTTTTTCCTCGATGATTTCCTCTTCCATTTCTCCAACCATTAACTCTTGAATCATCTTTTTCTTTTTTTCAAACGTCATCCGAACATATGGCGCTAAATCGTAATCTAAAGTAGGGATTGATTGCCCACCATGTTGGTTGTTTTGATTTGACTGAAAAATAATACTTGTTAAAGCTAAAGCACTTGTAATGCTCTTCGGTTCTCTCATATGTCCATGCCCGGTATTAAACCCACCCTTTAGGACTTTTGCTAAAGGGATTTGGCTGCAAGTTGTCGTACCACTGGCGTAAAAATCCAAATCATGGATATGCATATATCCGTCCAAATAGGCTTGTTTGACATCTTCAGAAAGTAGATTGTCTACTACATATGATTTGGCAGACGCTGAAGCAAACAACAACATCATCCCCATCGGTGACAAGCCATCTACGTTAGCATTTTCCTGAACTAAATCTTTGTTACTACTGTTTACAATCTCTTTAAACTCTTCATAAAGCTTTGATTTCATAGTTTTTCCCCTTTTGGTAAAAACCCTATATTTAGTACTACGAAAATAATATTATCACAACATATGGTGTTTAAATGTGAAAAATTCATTTAGTTTTTGTGACATTTTGGAAATTAATCCAAAATTATTTTATAAAATTATTGATTTTTTCCAAAGGTAAAATAACATGACTGGTCATCATCTGGAAGATTCATGGACATTATTCCAAAAAAAGTGCCTGACCCCCTCCATGTTAACGCATTAATGCGTCGGGGGTCAGGCACTATTAAGTATATTAACGCATTAATGTGCTGAGGTTAGGTGCTTTCAATTTTTGTTGATGCTTGGAAATTGGATGGTGAATGTTGTGCCTTTTCCGGGTTCACTTTTGACCTTTATTTTGCCCTTCATTGCTTGGATGAGTTGGAAGGAAATCGTTAGACCTACCCCAGTTCCTTTTTCCTTGGTGGTATAAAACGGTGTTCCCAATTTATTAAGTTGGCTTTTTGTCATTCCTTTTCCACTATCCATAATTTCAATAGAGACTATCCCATTCTTTTCAATTGTATCCACTGAAAGAACCCCTCCAGCATCCATTGCTTCTATCCCATTCTTGATAATATTGACTAAAACCTGCTTCATTTCGTTACTATTTCCTTTTATGTGTAGTGAATCTTGAATATTAGTCTTGATCGTGATGTTCTGTATATTGGAATAAGATGTCATGAGTGCAATGGTCTTCTTAACCTCATCTGAGATATTTATAGAAGTCAGTTCCTCAGTATTTGGTTTCGCTAACGACAAGTAATCATTGATGATTGATTGTGCATGATCCAGCTCACTTAAAGCAATTTCGATATAATTTTTCTGTGTGCTTTTCAAATTTTCGTCATCGATCAATAGTTGTAAAAAACCTCGAACTGATGTCAAAGGGTTCCTCACCTCATGAGCAACGGAGGCTGCTAGTTGACTGATTATATTAAATTTTTCATCCCTATGTAATTTCTTACGAATTTCAATTTGTTGATTGACATTTTCGATGACAAACACAACCATCATCAGGCAAATCCAAGTAATACTATAAAAAATAAACATAAAGCGAATTTGCTGTATTTGATTCGTTTTAAAAAGAGTGAGCATCACAATAAACGTGTTAGCCCAAAATATTAAACTGACAAACCAAAGTTTCCCCTTTTTTTGGTATGATTCAATTTTTTTTGCTAAAAAAATTAGAATAATACTTGAAATAGAATAATTGATCAAAACAACATAAAACCCATTCCCACCTATAATAAATCGATAGGTTAACAGGATTAACACGTTAATTAAACCCGGAATCGTTCCACCATAAACAAAAGAAATAATAAAGGGAATGATTCTAAAATCATATATATATCCCTCAGAAAATTTGATTGGGTAAGACATCGTCAGAACTATGATGATCAATAACATGATAGTCAATTTCCAGTTTAGCTTTCGGTGTTCCCGGTTTTTTTCATTAAAAAACAAATAATAAACAAAAATAGGGAAAAGTACGATTAGAACTTGATATATAACAACCTCATAATCAATTACCATACAAATAATCCCCCAAAATAGTAGTGGAGAAATAGAATCATTAGAACATTTAACTTCTCTTAAAATATTATATTATAAAAGCGGATACTATTCTCGTTATTTTCTAAAAATTTCAAATACCACGAATTTAATAATAACCTTTCATTAGTTATTTTCGACTTCCCATCCATTCAATTTTAGTTGACAAAAGTATAAAAAAATCGCCATAAACCAACTATGTGGATCATGACGATTTATAATATAAGCGCTTTCTACTCATGCTAAAGCTTCAATTCAACCACATGTTCTTTTCCATCATCCTGCAACTCTACAAATGACCCATCTGAAATAGGGAGTTGCTCTCCGTCCATTGTTAGGTTCCTTTCACCATTCCCTCCATTTATTACATTAATCAAATAACTTGTTTTACCGAAGCGATAGGTGACTGAAAATCCTGGCCAATCATTTGGAATCCGCGGATCGATATGTAGCTGGTTTTCCCGCCGCCTAATGCCGAGAATCCACTCAATCCCCGCTTGATATAACCAGCCCGAAGCGCCAGTATACCATGTCCATCCTGCATGTCCTTGCTTAGGCTCTGCTGTATACACATCTGCAGCAAGCACGTACGGTTCACCGGTATACTTCATCACTTCACGATCCGTTCGAGTATGCGTCATTGGGTTGAGCATGCAGAACATTTCCAACGCTTTGTCCCCTTGACCAAGCTGGCACCAGGCGATAATACTCCAAATAACACCATGAGTATATTGCGCTCCATTTTCACGGAGTCCTGGTGGATATCCTTGGATATACCCTGGACTTGGATCTGTTTCATCAAACGGTGGCGTTAATAGTCGAATGACGGAAAGATCTCTCTCAACTAACTCGCGATCGAACGAATTCATCGCTTGAATGGCACGCTCTTTTGGAGCGGCACCTGAGATGACGGACCATGATTGGGCGATAGCATCAATTCGGCACTCCTGATTTTGAATCGAGCCCAGCCAGTTTCCTCCGTCTGTAAAAGCCCGACGGTACCACTGGCCATCCCAGCCATGCTCATTGAGAGAGTCGGTTAATTTCTCGCGATTTTTCGTAAATTCTTCTACTCTTTCCTGATCTCCGCTCTTTTTACAAAGCTCTGCAAACCGGTTCAACACGTCGCAAATAAACCAGCCTAACCAAACACTTTCCCCCCGCCCTTTAACACCAACGAGATTCATACCATCGTTCCAATCTCCGACTCCAATGAGCGGTAATCCGTGCTCGCCAATCCGACCGAGAGCCCGATCGATTGCCCATAAACAATGTTCATACACTGTTCCAGTTTCAGAAGCTTGTTTTGTTTCTTCATATCGTTCATGTTCACCCTCACCAAGTGGTTCGCTATGGAGAAAAGGTGCCACTTCATCCAAAATTGTCCGATCACCTGTATGCTCTATGTATCGAGAAACAGCATATGGCAACCACAATAAATCATCGGAAAATGTCGTTCGTATTCCTCGTTCAGTCTCTTCATGCCACCAATGCTGGACGTCCCCTTCTAAATATTGATGGGACGCATGGAGAATAATCTGCTCTCTTGTTTTTTCAGGCATCGTGTGCAAAAGCGACAGGGAATCCTGCAATTGATCGCGGAATCCAAAAGCTCCTCCAGCTTGATAAAAAGCAGTCCTAGCCCAGATTCGACAAGCTAAGGACTGATACAACAACCAACCGTTCAAGAGAATATTTGTTTCTTGGGACGGAGTTGAAACCTGAATCTGATCCAAATGGTGACTCCAAAACTCACCTACCTCTTGCAAAGCTTGCTCACAAACAGAGGATTGTCTATATTTCTTGACTAAATTCAATACAGCATCATTCGAACCTTCGCAACCTAACAAAATATAGACGACTTTTTCTTCCTCTGGCATAAGCGTGAGTTTACTTTGAATCGCACCACAGGAATCGTAATTAGTTCCAGTTCGACGCGATAATCCAACACGGTCCATTGCCGCAGGACGTTCCATGCTACCATTTCGCCCGATAAATTCATCCCTGTCCGATGTCCACGATATGTCTGATAAATAATCAGAATCCTCCTTAGGTTCCCCTTGAGGATATATCCCCAAGAATGCAGTGGCATCTCGAAATGTCTCTTGATATGAATTACGCGCTGTCATGACCCGTTCTGACTCTAGCCATTCCGTTACAATATAAGGCGCATTTGCTTGACGCTGTACACCCAACACCCATTCAGCGTAATAGGTCAAAGAGATTGTTCGTTGAACAGGTGACTTATTTTGCAGCTTTAATCTGATAATCTTCACAGGATCTTCAAGTGGAACATATACCAGCATTTCATGTTTGATGCCATTTCTTTCGTGGTCAAATCGCGAGAATCCTCTGCCATGCGTTATTTTGTATGGCTCTTGCGAATGGACGGCAGATGGGGCAACTGACCACACTTCACCACTCTCTTCATCTCGAAGGTAAGCCGTTTCCGTGGATGGATCCAACACTGGATCGTTTGACCAAGGGGTCAGCTTGCATTCGCGGCTATTTCGCCACCAAGTGTACCCTGTTCCCATTTCTGAAATAAGACAGCCGAAGTTGGGATTGGCGAGAACGTTAATCCACGGTGCAGGCAAATGATTACCGTTTTTGATGATAATCCGATACTCTTTACCATCAGGTGAAAATCCGCCCCAACCGTTGAAAAATAGCCAATCTTTGGTTTCATCCACCATTGTCTGTTCTAAATGACCCTGTTGATCATCAGAAGGTAAACCCAGATTTAATTTTTCAGGCAATGGTACGGCTTCTTGTCCTTTTTCTCGAGGCATTCGCAATTGTGAGGAGAAACTTGCCCCGCCTGCACGGAGCTCAACCCGAGCAACCGTCATCAACAAGACCTTATCCTCCTCTGGCAATTGATTAGCGGCAATCACATATACACCTGACATTTCTGCACCAAAGCGATCAATGCCCTGTTCAGCTGCCCGCCTTAGTGCTTCCTGTAAATGTTGCTGATAACCTTCCTCAGACCCGTTAAGGAGAACAAGATCGAATAACAGACCTAGGCGCCGTAGGTATTCATGTCCAGTTAACATCTTGACAACAAACGGCATATGACTTTGATCTTCAATGTGCACTAGCACAATTGGTCGATCTCCTGACACCCCATGGCTCCAAAGTCCTGACTGACCTTTTGAATTAGTCAATATTGCGGTTCTACGTTCCTTCCGTAGCGGAGGGGTATACAATACATAACCTGCTAATTTTTGAAAGTTGATCGCTTCCCAGTTATTCAAATGCAAATGTCTAAGTTCAATTTGACCACGATTCCAAGCCATCTGAAATGCCCTTTCAATTGACTGATCGGGAGCAAATTTTCCGATAATCTCAATAGCTCCTTCTTTCGTATCACTTACAGAAGTTACGGCGAATAATTGCATTTGCTTACCGGGTTCAATACAAATTCGCCGCCTCATTACAAATGCTGGGTCTGCCACCGAACCTACCTTCCCACGTAGACGAGAATAAATTCCTTGAGGTTCAGAGAGTCGATAACCTCGTCCGATAAAGCTTGATCTGTCTGTTTCAAATTCCACTGATCCTAGTGCTTCACCGTCTACCATAAGCGAATGTGCCGACCACAATGTATGATCCTTCGCCTCGCGAGGTCTACGACCAGCTACAAGACACCCTGATTGGGCATCATAGGCAGTGCGAATGAAAAGTTTACTAAAAGCAGTGTGTGCCACATCAGCTATTGGATTTGCCAAAGCAAGCTCAATAAACGTTGTGACCTCTAAAACCTTTTGCTCTGGACCTGTATTCGTTAGAGTAATTCTACGCACTTCCGCATTCCATTCTGATGACACACATATTTCCATGCTTGTCTTTACATCTTCATCGACTCGAAGAAACGTAGTCCGGTCCAATCCAAATTGTACCAACTGTTCGGGAGATTCAACTCGGCAAGGTTGGTATGAAGGGGACCAAAGCTTATTCTTGGAGAGGTCTCGAATATAAATATAGCTACCCCACGGGTCCATTACAGGGTCTTCCCGCCACCTAGAGACTTCTAATCCATTATATTGGCTAAAGCCACTTCCAGTGTTCGTTACAACTGTCGTGAATGCCCCATTTGAAAGAACACTTACCTCAGGGACCGTTGTGTTAGGTGAAATAATTTTTCTTGTATCCGTGACATCCGGTACTATTTTAGTATATGGCTCATGCACGCGATTCAACGCTGGATGTTTGATAAACTTCGGCGTTTTTGGAATTCGTTCTTGCAAAAGTAGCTCCGCAGAACGTATTTGTTTGTTGCGATGAAATCTTTCATACATCGTTTTTGGAAGCAATACATTAGCTAGGGTAAGCAAACTCATTCCCTGGTGATGTGCCATAAAACTACGAATCACTTCCAGCTGTTTTCCTTTTGGAAGCCGTTCAGAAGTGAAATCCATCGCCTCATAAAAGCCATACTTTCCACGGCCATTTAACTTTTCTATTTTTTTCAAAGAGGCAAGAGATTCTTCCTTGGCAAATGGTAATGCCATTATAGTGGCATACGGAGCAACAACCAAATCTTGTTCCAGACCTCGTTTAAATCCGAGACCAGGAACCCCGAAAGCTCGGTATTGATAATTCATTTGATAATCAAATGCGTAATAACCAGACTCGGAAATCCCAAAGGGGACTTCCCTTTGGCGGGCATATTCAATTTGGCGATCAACAACTGCAACATAGGTATTTTCCAACAAAGTGTTTCGATAAGTTCGCATGAATAGCCAAGGCATTAAATATTCAAACATTGTCCCAGACCAGGACAGCAAAACAGGTCGTTTCCCTACTTTTGCCATCGTTCTTCCTAGTACCTGCCAGTGCGAAACTGATACCTGTCCAAGTGCAATTGCTATAAAGCTGGCAATCCTGGCTTCCGACGCCATTAAATCGTACAGTACATCATCCCGTTCACACCGATCAGCATGATACCCTAATGAAAATAGTTTTGCTTGATGGTCATATAAAGGCCTAAAGTCTGTTCCTTGAATTAATTTTTCTAGACGTTCCAGAAGTTGACTGCCTCGGTCTCTCCAATTCACCAACACACTCTTCCCAGTCAATCTACTTGAAGCCATAGGCGTTATTTCTTCCGAAAAAGCTATCTTCAAAGATTCTGCTTGGTGATCATGATTAATCGGATTTTCTTTATCATCATAAGATTCAAGCCATTCCGCTAAGCCCTCTTTTACAGTAATAAGGCAACCAATTAAATTACCTGAATCGACTGTAGAAACATACCTAGGGAATAAAGGGTTCAAGGTCACCGTGTCGTACCAGTTATAAAGATGGCCTTCCCATTTATCCATCCGCTCCAGTGTTTCCATTGTTCGTTCCAACCTATTAATTAGCCCAGGAGTATCAATAAATTCAAAATCCCTCGCCGCTAACGTACAGGTCAAATACAGGCCGATGTTAGTTGGCGATGTTCGATGGGCCACCCCATTTGCTGGCTCCATTTGGACATTATCAGGTGGAAGCCAGTTCTCCTCTTTAGTAACAAATTCTTCATAAAAAGACCAGATCTGATGTGATAAGTTTCGCAGCTCTTCCGTTTCTTTGCTTGAAAAAGAAACCCGCTCCTGGTTTACAGGTTGATCAAGCCAGCGAATCACAAAGGGAGCGCTTGCCCAAATAGCACTTAGGATAAATCCAATCAATTGCACTGAAATATTTCCATTTAAGAATGTCGCTATAAAGAATAAAATGATCAGGAAATATCCTCCGTACAATCCTTGCAAAGTAGGGGCTTCATTTTTATTACTTTTGCGGTCCTCCTCCACTGAGGTGACCCATTCTAAGAGACGGCGTTTCGAGAAAAATAGACGATACAACGTTCTACTAATCCCATCAAGTATAAGGACAATTTGATAGGGCACCGTGATGAATGAAACTAAAACTTGACCTGTTGTAAATAGAATACTCCGAGGTTGCCTAAAAACAGTATGAACGGTCAACAATTGGCGGAGTACAGGTAAAAACCACGTGACTAACACTAAGCCAATCCAACGAAGAGTTGGCCCAGGAAGGATGGTGACAGCCAGCAAAAGAATGATATATAGGATCGGAGAAAGCAAACTACGTCGCATGTTATCAACAATCTGCCAACGAGTTAATATGGATAAATCAACTGGTCGTAGCTCTCCTTTTCTGTTGAACGATTTCGGCAAAAGCCAAAGTAACAATTGCCAATCTCCCCGAACCCAACGATGCTGCCTCATCTGATAGGCATTGAACCTAGCAGGATGATTATCAATTAATTCGATATCTGAAAGTAAGCCAGCACGCAAAAAACCACCTTCAAGTAAATCATGGCTTAATACCCGGTTTTCAGGAATCCGCTCACACAGCACTTGAAAAAATGCATCTACATCAAATATTCCCTTTCCGGTAAAAATCCCTTGCTCAAGCCCATCTTGATAGGGATCGGATACTGCAAAAGCATAAGGGTCAATACCAGGATCTGATGACCAAAGACTTGCGAAGCGAGACTTCATCGCTGCTTCGTGACTCATACCAACCCTAGGCTGAAGGACGCCATAACCTTCAATTACTCTTGTCTTTGTTTTGTTTATTCTCGGCCGATTATAAGGTAAGTGCAAAGTTCCAATCATTCTTTGGGCGCTTTCAAGCGGCAACTGTGTATCAGCATCTAGGGTGATAATATAACGAACCCGTTGCAGAAATGACACATCTCCATCAAAAAAAGAAAAACTGGTTTTCTTGCTTCCTTTCAGTAGCTCCACAAATTCTACTAATTTCCCGCGTTTTCTTTCCCATCCCATCCAAGCACCTTCGGATTGATTCCAAAGTCTTTTTCGCTGAAATAGGTGAAAGGTTGTTTCTGGGTATGTACGGCGTAACCGATTAATCCCCCTATTTACAGCCTCTAAAATGACCTCATCCTGCCTAATAATCTCGGTATCCGCATCCTTAAAGTCACCTAATAAAGCAAAGTGAATATTGGGATCTCTGTTCGCTAAATAATGCAATTCAAGCCGATCTGTCAACTCTTCCACTTCTTCAACGGAAGACCAAATAACAGGAATAACAACTACAGTTTCCGCTTCTGCTGGAATTCCTTTGGAAAAATCGAATCGAAGTAACGGAACTGGAGTTATGAGTCGTTCAATAAACCAGTGTGCACCCGTCACCGCCCATTCAATAGCTGGAAGAGAAATAACAAATAACGTAATCACCCAGTCAACTGGTGTGAATAATTGATTCCGCCCGATAAAAATAGATAACACGACCAAGAAAATGGCGAAAATAATCCCAATCATATTAAAGTACGTCCCAGTCGGGCGTTTTAACAAACCCGTTTCTGGAAGAGCCCTTGGCTTACCGCACATCTTCAGTGCCTGCCTTAATTGTTTGATACCATTAGGATCCAGCAGATAATAAGCAACGAATTCTTGTCGCAAAAGATCTTCAACTTTAACCTTTTCACTAGAACGATCCCTTTCATATTTTTCCGCAAGTTCTACCGCCTGGGTTGCAACAAGGTTTTCAGGAAGGTTCACTCGACGAGCTAGCTGTTCTACTCTTTTTCTAAGTGTATTGCGACTTGAAAAATCCAATTTGGAGTAGAACCCTGTGTGTTCCTTACTTAAGGTTTGCTCGACCATACTGATTTGCTCGAACGATTCTTGCCAATCCCAACGAGATAGTTTTCGTATGCTTGTAATAATATTCCCAGTTGTCACTTGGAAGGCTGCTTGAAGCTGATATTCATAAGACAATATATGATCTAAGCTCTCTGGTCCGTTCTCCAGTTTGCAGATTAGCCATTCTCCAACAGTCGCTGAGTAATCAGCTCTTTCCCTAAGGTGTTGCACCAGATGAACGATCATCGGTCCGGAGAGAGGCATTTCTTGCCCTGCGCTCTCCAACACCTCCTTAAGCTTCTCAGGAGTAATCTCTGATGCTTCGAGATTGGACAGTAACTTCTCTACTAACATACAGACATCACGACGTTCCCTTATAGAATCTACGATTCCAGCCAAACGACGAATTAATGCTACCCTCAGGATAAGAGGAATCGTCCATGCTTCAGCAATGGTCAAAACAGAAACTTCTTGATAAGCCTGGAAATATGAAATAAACGAATCCTTATCCAAGTTCCCATCAGTATATTGAAGATAATCCGTACAGATAGAAAAAACTCTTGACTCACCCGTTTTACTGAGGTGGGGTAAAGAGTTTACTAACCTTTTGGATAAATCGTGTTTAATGACGAGGACTTGCTCTTCTAAAAACTCTGCATTATCTAAAAGCCATTCTTCAGCTGGTTGTGAGCAGGAAGAACGAGTTTCTCGCAAATCTTTAACAAGGTTTCGCAAATTCTCGTGATCTGATTCATTTACCCGCCAAAAACGTGCCGAGGGCTTTCGGCTTATGAAAGGGTCGTGACTCAATGCTGATTTATGAGCCTCTTCTCTGAGCTGTTCTTTATTCAATATCATCATATTCTCCCCCAGAAATAGCTTTTAGCAGCAAATTTTGATTCTGATTCGCCGTAATTATTTATACTGAATAAAGTTTCCCATTCTGGTAGGAAATTATGCATAAAAGACAAAATAAAAACCTTTCCTAAACGTAGGAAAGGCTTTAAACAGCACGATATGAGTCATTATTTTACCCTAAATTAATTTACATTAAGTAACGCAAAAATATATATACTGTTGATATTAAAATAGAAATGAGCATTAACGGAAAGCCTATTTTTATATACCTATAGAAGGAAATGTGGTAGCCCTCTGCTGCGGCTAGACCTGCCACTACGAGATTAGCGCTTGCCCCAATCAAAGTCCCGTTTCCGCCAAGGCAAGCCCCTAACGATAATGCCCACCAAAGCGGTTCTAAATTGGTTATTCCCATCTTTCCCATTTCTTGAATCATTGGAATCATCGTGGCTACAAACGGGATATTATCTACAAATGCCGAAATGATTGCACTCATCCATAAAACGAGGATGGCAGTTGATTTCAGTTCTCCCCCTGTCAATGACATCGCCTTCTCGGCTAATGATGCGATCAAACCCGTTTCAACAAGCCCACCAACCATGACAAACAGACCGATAAAAAAGAATAAGGTTGTCCATTCTATTTTTTCTAATGCACGATCGAGATGATTTTTCCCAGCGAGCAATAATAACAGAAATCCCCCTAATAGGGCAATAGTAGCTGTTTCAATATGAATGTACTGATGAAGGAAAAAGCCACCAATAGTAAAGAAAATAATGAACAAACATTTTCTTAATAGCTTTAGATTTGTCAGTTCATCGTTTTCATTCTTCTTTAATAGTTCTCTCTTCAATTCTTCAGTAGTATGGAGGGATTTTCGGTAAATCAACACGAAAATCACTATTGTTATCAACAATATGATTATACAAATCGAAGCTAAATTATCAATAAATGACAGAAACGTTAGCTCCTTTACCGCACTTCCAATCATAATATTCGGGGGGTCACCGATCATCGTCGCTGTACCACCGATATTCGATGATAGAATAAGCAAGATTAAATATGGCATCGGGTTTAATTTTAATTGTTTCGTAATACTAATTGTCACTGGAACGACAAGCAATACAGTGGTGACATTATCAAGAAGAGCTGAAGCAGCAGCCGTAAATAAACTTAAAACTACTAGGATGGAAATAGGGTTTCCATGGACTCTTTTCGTTAGCCAGATTGCAATATATTTAAAAACACCTGTCTCCGCTGTAATCGAGACAATGATCATCATACCAATCAATAACCCGATAGTATTAAAATCAATATGGTGGATGGCTGTTTCCTGATCGAGAACCCCAAACATTACAACGAGTATCCCACCAAGCATCGCGATAATCGTGCGATGAATTTTTTCTGAAATAATAATAGCGTATGAAATAATAAAGATTCCTAAAGCAAGTATTGCTTGATTTTCCATTTGTTTCACCTTTTTCAAAATAATTGTTTGTCTACCTTTTATTAGTATAGATGATATGCAATTAAATTTACATTTCACAGTAAACTATTTTTATTATATATACCAACCTTCCTTTTTCCGAGTTTTTTTAATCTTATTATTTGTTTAACAATTTTGTGAACCCGTCGCTAAACAACATTAGATTGGTATAATATACCTATACAATAATGGGGGTATTCCTATGAAACCGAAGTTAATGCTTTGGCTTTTCGTGCTCATGATCATGCTGACAGGATGTTATTCAGAGCCCAAAAATAATAAAGGTACTACCTCAAAAATTAAACTGCCCACGATATCTATTATTGCTGATTCAGAACAGGCATTGGTTTTATTTAAAAAGGAAGAAAAAAACATTGAGAGAAAGTTCGGTGTCCAGTTGGAATATCACTATCCTAATAGACTCAACGATAATCTCGAAGATTTCTTATTTGCTAGCAAAGAAACTTACGATATTTATATGATATTCCCTGGAAAGATACCTGAATATGCTGAAAGAGATATGTTACTTCCATTAGATTCATACATTCAAAATACAAAAGATATGGATGACATAATTCCCGTTTATCGCAATCTTTATATGAAGTATGGTAGCCATGATTATGGGATGGTTTATGATGGTGACACCCATTTGTTATTTTATCGGAAAGACCTTTTTAAAAAGTATAATGACGATTACCGAAAAATATATGGTCATAATTTAACCCCACCTAATACTTGGGAGGAGTATGACCAAATCGCTCACTTTCTTACAAAAGATACTAATAACGACGGTAAAGTTGATCTATATGGAACCGCAATTTTTGGCGGTGATGCTAAAAGATACATTTGGTTTGCCGAACGATATTTATCTATGGGTGGACAATATTTTGATAAAAATATGAACCCACTAATCCAAAATCAGCAAGGAATTAAAGCTCTCCAAGATTTAATCAACCTCAATGATAGTGGTGCGACTCCACCAAATTCTATGTATGATTGGATTGATCTAAATAATTCATTCCTTCATGGAAACGTTGCCATGGTCGTTCAGTGGAGTGACACTTCACGCTTTTCTTACGATAAGAAAATATGGAAATCCAAGGTTGAAAATAAAGTTGGTTGGACCCTAGTCCCAGCTGATAATCCAAAGAATCCCCGCGGTGGAGTTTGGATTGGCCGAGTATTAGGAATATCCAAGAAATCGACAAAGCCTGATAAAGCTTGGGAAATCATTTCATATATTACCTCAAAAGATGTTAGTAAGCAGGCAATAGCATCTAAAGAAACCATTAATGACCCTTTTCGGCTCAGTCATTTTTCAACAGGTGGGATAGGTGCATTCCCGTCAAAGCAGCTTAACAAGGATTTTTTAAACACAGTAAAATCAAGCTTGAGTAATCCAAATGCAGATTTGATGATTCCAGGTGGTTGGGAGTATATGCAAGTGCTTGATAAGAATATTTATTCCGCTCTCATCCATAATTTATCACCGGAAAAGGCACTACAGGATTCAACAGTTGAATGGGACAAAATTACTGAACGTTATGGCCGAACTCAACAAGCAGAAAATTATCAACAATGGCTAACTCTCCTTGAGGAGGTCCGATATCATGAAGTGGCACAATAGACTAGCCTTCCGCTTCTGGTTTGCCTTCAATAGCCTTGTACTTATTGGAATTTTCACATTTAGCGGTCTAAACCTTTGGCAAGAATCAACACACCTTGAAACCCTTTTAAGAAATGAAGGGATTACCGCAGCTAATACTTTAAACTCTGCAATCGGCTTATACATGCTTCAAGAGGACTATTCGCATATTAGTCCTCTTACTTATTCATTACTATCCGAACCAAACATTGCTTACGTTATCGTGAAAGATAAGGGTGGTGCCACAATCAACCAAAAGGGTGAAACCACGATTGATAAAGAAAATATTGTTGTTGAAAAAGTCCCACTTCAATATTTTCAAGAAAATGTGGGCGAGGTTGAAATTGCATTAAAAACGGATACATTACAACAAAAACAAGAAAGCCTTTATGTCAGTACAGCTATCCTAACATTGATTATTTCCTTTCTATCTCTCATTTTTTCGTATTTAATTAGCAAAAGATTAGCCTCCCCAATCAATAGGTTAATAGCAGCAACCAAGAAAATGGCAGAAGGGGAGCGTCATTTTGATGTAGTAGAAGATAAAATTGTTGAAATTCAGGAATTAGCTCTTGCATTTCATAAAATGGCTCACACTATAAACCATCACGAAGAAATATTAGTCGAGGAAATTAACAAGGCAACTAAGGATTTATCCGAAAAGGTGGACATTCTTGAAGGGTTGGCTAATATATCCAGCTCCGTTATAAAGGATAATATTCAAAGAGTAGAAGTCATGAAAAGCATATTGGTTAGCATCATAAAACATAGTCATACAAACCAAATTTCTTTAACTTTTTTAAATAAAAATAATACTTTAGAAATGTTCGAGTTGGACCAAAATGGAAATATTCGTTCTCAAGATTTGCAAAATGCCAACACCTCTTTACATCAAGCAATCTGTAATAAACAAACGGTCATCCATAATAATTTAAATAACATACGTTTATCTTATTATGGGGAACAGCTCCTTAATAAAGGATTACATTCTCTCTTAATTCTGCCAATCATTGCAAAAAATAAATCTATTGGGGCTTTAAGTATTGCAAGCAAAATCCCTGATTATTTTTCAGATGAGATGGTTGATACACTTTCTATCTTTACCAATCAAATAGCACTAGCCCTTGACAGGATGACAGCTTATGAATCATTACAAAATTTAGCCTATCACGACTACTTAACCAATCTACCAAATTACCGATTGTTTAAAACTCGTTTGAATGAGGCAATGAAAAATGCCAAGAACCACCCAAACTCTCAAGTAGCGGTAGTATTTCTAGATCTTGATCGATTTAAAGTGGTAAATGATACATTGGGTCATACCACCGGGGATCTCTTATTACAAAAAATCGGAAGTAAACTGGTAAGTTGTCTTTCTGATGAAGATACAGTTACCCGGTTTGGAGGAGATGAATTTTCTATTCTTTTGCCAAATATAAGTAGTCGTGAAGAAGCAGTCTCAAAGGTACAAAAAATAATTGATAGCTTGGAAGAACCATTTTTCATAAAAGAATATGAAATTCCTATTTCGGCAAGCATCGGAGTTGCTTTTTATCCGGACGACGGTTTGGATGCTGAGCATTTAATTAAAAATGCCGATCGGGCGATGTACCGAGTAAAAGAACATGGCAAAAAAAGTTTTGCTATTTATACACAAAGCAAAGATGACCTGTCTTTTGATCAGCTGACTTTAGAAAATGAACTTCGAAAGGCTTTGGAAAGAGATGAATTCGTCGTTTATTATCAGCCGAAAGTTAGCTTGCAATCTGGCTCCATCGCTGGTCTTGAAGCGCTGGTTCGCTGGAAGAGCCCAGATAAAGGACTTATTTCACCAGGGAACTTTATCCCATCAGCAGAGGAAACGGGACTAATCGTCCCAATTGGAGAATTTGTATTACGTGAAGCTTGTATTCAATGTGTTACTTGGCATTCAAAGGGGTTTCCCCCAATTCCTGTTTCAGTTAATTTATCAACCCGACAATTATTACAATCAAAAATTGTTAGCACTGTAGAAAAAATAATCAAAGATTCCGGGATAAAGCCTGAGCTCTTAGAGTTAGAAATTACTGAAAGCATGTCAATGGATTTCGAAAGATCGCTTGAAATAATAATGAAACTCAAAAGTTTAGGTGTTCGAATTAGTGTAGATGACTTTGGTACCGGGTACAGCTCTCTTAGCTATCTACGTCAATTACCAATCGATCGTGTTAAAATTGATCAATCATTTATTAAGGATATGAATGTGAATCCTAGTAATGAAGCTATTGTTTCTACCATTATCAATATGGGCCATAATTTGAATCTTGCTGTTACAGCTGAAGGAGTAGAAACAAAAGAACAAGTGTTACTTTTGCAAAAACAAGCTTGTGATGAAATTCAAGGTTTCTACTTTAGTAAGCCAGTTTCATCAGAAGATTTTGAACGTAATTACTCAGCGATTACACAGGAAGCAAACAAATGGCGTGCAGTAGAAAATAAAGCGATGTGAGTTTATCAAAAGGGGTGGCCGTTTTTTAGGTCCCCCTCTAAATTTTCCGCTCAGCCATTCACTTAAATAACCTATCAACCTCTCGTCGCAGTTCTTCTAATAATTCAAAAGAAGATACGTAACCTAAACTCTCAACAATATTTCTGTAATACCATTCTTGTTGATCTTTGCCTCGATTAAATCTCTCCCATACATCATTTCCACTTTTTTCATAATCATTGATGATTGATTTAATATTATGTAGTTTATCTGCACAAGCAACAATCCTAATCTCTTCTGGTGCTAATTTTAAAAATTCAATCGTATGCTTTTTCCTTGCTTCCCAGGACAGAGATTTATCTGGTTCCGAGCACCCTTCCACAATTCCAGCAATTTCCTTGCCAAAAATCCTATCTATATCATCAAGTGAAATCAGAGTGTCTTCTACCGTATCATGCAATATTCCTGCAGCAATAAGCTCTTCTCCATATCCTGCTTTCATCAAAATCATTCCCACAGCAACAGGGTGAGTAATATACGGAATATCTGTTTGTTTTCTATACTGTTGTTCATGAGCTTTACTTGCAACTTCCAAAGCTTTTTCAATTATTTCCATATTAACTGTCCCCTCTCCTACTTAGCTTTACTTCTTTCATTTTACCATTTGTGGAAAAGGGACGGAGCGCCGCAAAAGTGAAGTATATTCCCCATTTGAGTGAAAAATATACGCTTTTCGCATTAAATAGGTCAAGTCTAGCTCTGCTCACACCGCCTTTATTGAGTTAGGTTGGTACTTCGAATGTATTTTCATGGTAAATGGTGGCGTGAAACGCCATATTAGTTTTGTATGTAAAAAAGGAGAGTGCATCAGCAACTCTCCTTTCTTCGTTGACTTATCTCAAGTCATTATAAATCTTACTCACTAACACTTTATTTGGATCTTGGCTTAATTCCCACATCATGGCTCCACCCAAACCTGTAGTTTTAATATAAGAGGTTTTATAACCAATAGATTCTCCATCATCATAGCTGATAAATTGTGAACCATTAAACAACCAAGGTACTTTGGAGTCTGGCTCCCAATAACGAATAAATCCATTCTTATTAACGTAATTTGCCTCAAGTTCTGCATAACTAATAGCTGAACCTGCACCTGTAAAAGTCTGGTATAAACCATTATTCACATTGGTAACTTGATTGTAGGATCTCCCGTAGAATGGTATCCCCATTATGATCTTATTTTTTGGCACACCGTTATTAAGAAAGGTTTGGACTGCATCTTGTACACTCCACTCCGAATAAAATCCGGTATCAGGGTCCATATACAACTGAGCATTCATTCCAGTAATTAAATCCCAAGATCCGTGGATATCATAAGTCATCAGTTGAACATAATCTATATAGGAAGAAAGCAAGTTCAATTCAGTATTCGCTGCATAGCCTTTTCCAGCACCACCTGCGATGGTTAAAAGATACTTTTTCCCATCCTTAGCACTTTGAGCATCCAAAGTTTCCCTTATCTTCTTTAATAATAGCGTGAAATTTTGTTTATCCTCTGGCCGGTTGATATTCCCTATTCGCCCTCCAACAACTGGGTATTCCCAATCTATATCAATTCCGTCAAAACCATATTTTAGAATAAACTGCAGACAACTTTCAGCAAATATTGTTCTAGATTGTTCAGTAAGTGCTACATCAGAAAACTTATCTGACCAAGTCCAGCCGCCAACAGAAATTAATGTTTTTAGTTGAGGATATTGTTGTTTTAATTTGGTTAATTGATAAAAATTCCCTTTATAAGGCTGATCCGACGTATCTCCTGGAAATGATTTCTCTACATCCACCCAGGAATCTCCCAATGCGATTTGTCCATCAGAAGAGATATTGGCAAATGCATAATTCAAATGAGTAAGCTTACTTGCATCAATATCCGTTACCTGAAAATTTGAATAGGCAGACCAGCCTGTGTAATAACCTACTGTCTTATACTCAGTTTGTACTGGTGTGATTGTATTTTTCACAATAACTGTTCTTGAAACTTGTGCCACTTGATTTGAGGTATCATAAACGACTGCTTTAACTATTTGCTCCCCATCAGGGACCCATGGATCAGTAGCCCAATTAACATTATATGGAGCAGCAGTTAGGGTGCGAATTAAATAGCCCCCGTTATTGCTATAGAACTCCACCTTACTTATTCCTTTATCATCAAGAGGATTAACAGATAAGGTAACTGTTCCACTTATTGTTTTCCCATCAACCGCAATGGGTGAAACCATTAACTCACCTACCTGTGGTGGTAGATCAATCATGAGCTTATTTGTAGTCACTTTTATTGTATTACTTGCATTTGATAGATTCCCTTTTGCATCTCTAGCCGTTATATAAAAGCTATAGGTTGTATTTGAGACTAGATTCTTGACTACATATTGAGTTGAAGAAACTGTCCCTATTAATCTATTATCTTGATACACATCATAACTAGTAACCGCTACATTATCCGTAGAGGAATTCCAACCTAAAGATATTGTCGTTTCTGTTACTCCAGTTGCAAGTAGATTTGTTGGAGCAGTAGGCGCTGTTTTATCAACCTTCGCAGCCTCAACGATCCTAAAACTTGTAAAGCAACTAATAAATAATAGAAATATAGTGGAAAGAATAAATAGTCTTTTAGATGAATGTTTCCCCTTGAAGCTCTGCATTCTGCCATTTCCTTCCTCTCAGTTTAAAATTTATATCTAATCTATCTTATATACATTTTAATATGGAAAAGCCGTGAGAAGTAGCGGTAAAAAGTAGCATTACATGATCTTAAAAAGAAGGCTATTTTAAAGCTCAATGTTGATTGGAGTGGAAGGCGCGAGACTCCTGCTGGAGCAGCGGGACAGGTGAGACCCCGCAGGAGCTTTAGCAACGAGGAGGCTCACCGCCCGCCCCGCGGAAAGCGAAGCGCCTGGAACGGAAATCAACATTCTAATTTAACAGAGACAAAAAGAAAATCTAATAAAGCTTTTACACTTGAATCCAACGTATATTTTTAAATTGAATGCATAGCCAGGTATTGAAAATTTTGGTCTTAGTTTGAAATATGTTACATTAATAACGTGAAAACAGATAAAAGGAGGCTTTTCAATGACTGCTGATAAAGAAACCAATGCACTGCCGCCAAAAACATGTACGATTGATCGACTTGTAACAGTATCTGAAGATGTTAACAAAGTAATGGAAGGCCGGAAAACAGCCACACGCCGGAATGGCAGATATGCAGATGTTGGAGAAATTATGATTTTGAAGGATAAAAAATTCATCGTCGAACGAGTGTATTCTCAGTCTCTTGGTCAATTAACTGATGAGCATGCTCGCCAAGAAGGATTTGAAACGGTAGAAGAATATAAAAATAAGATTTTATCCTTTCATCCAGGAATGCCTTGGCTCCCCAAAATGAGAGTGTGGGTCCACGAATTCAGTCCTGTATCTGAGTAACTATTTTTTTTATATACTATTTTGAAGGCAAAACCAGTAAGCTCTGGTTGTTGCCTTCTTTAACATGAGCGTTTTTATAGAACCCCAACCTCCCCTTTAGACTGGGATTTTAATTGTTATTATCAGGTCGGGTAATCTATATCGACTATTTCAATAGTAATTAAAATAATATTCAGAATTTTTTATTTTTCGACACATTCGTATCATCACTTTGATTAAATGTTTTGTATAATAAAGGTATAAATATAGTAAAATTTACCCAAACATACATACTCTCCTACATCCTCCCCACCGCTTTCTGGAAGTAACCAATAACAGGAAGAAGGTATTTATATGCACTCCACTCGACCTCTTGTGCAATTGTTTGGAATGACATTCGATCTGTCAATAATCCTGAGTAGCACCATCGCGGCATTGGTTGTGCTTATTTTTGTTTATTATTGCACAAGGCACATCACAGATAAAAAACCAGGAAAACTGCAAAATTTTATGGAATGGATTATCGACTTTGTAAAAAATATCATGGAAAATTCCATTGGGATTAAAGACAATTTTTTTATCCTCTCAGTAGGTGTAGGGCTTCTTCTCTATCTTTTAATCGCAAACATTATGGGAATCCCATTTTCCATCATTGCTGGAGAAAACCATGCTACCTGGTGGAAATCCCCGACCTCAGACGCCCATGTCACACTGACACTAGCGATCATGATGATTGTTTACACCCATTATATTGACATTCGTCTGCACGGATTTAAGGGGTATTTGCTTAGTTTCTTTAAGCCCTTCAAAGCCCTCTTTTTAATTAATATTCTTGAGCAATTTGCGTCCACGCTTACCCTTGGGCTTCGGCTGTTCGGAAACATTTATGCAGGGGAAATAATGCTTGGTATTCTTGCCGGAGCAGTGACACATGGATTTGACGGGGGTGTGTTTACTGGTATTGGTGCAAGTCTACTTACTGCAGGTCCTATGATTATATGGCAGGCATTTTGCTTATTCATCGGTGGAATCCAGGCATACATTTTTGTAACACTTTTCATGGTTTATGTTGGTCAAAGAGTAAATGAAGCGGTATAAAGGGGATATGAAAAATGGGGGATTTTGAAATTTTTGGTATGCCTGTTTCAATTGGAACAATGGTTTACCAAGCTATTTTGTTTACGATTCTAATTTTCATTCTTAAGAAGAAGTTTCTTGGTAAACTAGTTGAGGCATTGGAGCGTAGGAGAGAAACGATTGGAAATGAACTCCAGCTAGCTGATACCTATAAACAGGATGCAGAGAACAATATGATTCGACAACGAGAAATGACTGAAAAAGCAACACGGGAGGCTAGAGAGATTATAGAAAAAGGGCGACAGGAGGCTGCCCAAATTGTTAAGGACGCCCGAAAAGATGCTTTGATGATCCGTACCCAAGCATACGATGACGGTAGACCTAAGAATGTACGCGGGGTGCGTGGTGCCTCATGAAAAGCACCTATTTAAAAGAACATGGTAAAGTAATAGAAATGGTAGAGCTGGAAGAAGAACAAAAGTGGTTTAATATCAAATATGTAAGAGGGAATTTCCGTAAGACAGCATACGTAATAAAACATGATCAGGAAACTACAAATAATTATATTGAAAACTTTCTCAAAGACTGCCATGCTTCAGAGGAAATTATAAGTGACCTAAAAAACCCCTTAAAAAAGGGAAGCAAAGGGATTGAAACAAGCTTACAAGAGTTCGTGAACTTTTTAGTAAAAACATCATCAATTCACATCATGGGCGGAATAGCACTAGGATTATCCATCTTTGGAGGTTACCAATTAGGAGCAAAAATGGACGAGAATCTTCATAATTATCCATCTTATACCGTTATCGGTTTGCTCTGCGGACTTGTCGTTGGTTGTCTAATAGGTTATGTAATGATGTATAAATATCTTGGAATCCTTTCAAAGAAAGGAAAGCCAAAAATAAAAACACAAGATAATAGAAAAAATTCAGAGGAAGCTGTTGAATGGCCTATCATTGAATCTACACTCTATGATGTCCGTTATGCGGTACGCCAATTTTCTGATGACCTACCAAAAGGAATTAACAGAACTATCCTTGTAAAAGAGGATAACAGCATTAACTTTGATCGGCTCGCTCCCTACCTTCATGGGATACCAAGCAAACCATTTTATATGTCAAAAGAGACGTTTGATATTTTTGAGGAAAAGGACAAAAACATTCCTCCTATCATCGACAAGGTACAAAAGGCAGTTAATTTATTTTATAAAAAGAATAATGCATATCCAGCAATGCCTTATGATTCACTTCACAGGGTGAATTACTTCCAGCTTTTGCAAGACCATTATCTTGATGAAATGCCTGGTATCGAACTATATATTACCGAATATCATGGACTCCTTACCCATTTAAAACCACAGAAAAAAAGTGTTGGTGGGTAATAAAGAATAGGATAAATATTAAAGCTGCTACCGCTCATTCCCGGTAGCAGCTTTTTGAATATTACTAGGAAAATTTATTGTAGGATAGTTAATCATCTAAAAGCCTATATTATAATAGGAATTTTCAATATTTTTAAAATAATTCACCATTTCTCTGAATAAGTGTGATAAAATACACTGTGGAAATATACTCATTTTTACATTTTTGAAAGGAATAGGGGACAAATTTGTACAGGATTGTTATTGAACGAGAAGATGATGTTTATATGGCGAGTTCAATTGGTAAAAGAGTTGCTGACGAATGCGGCTTGAATAAGAGCCAACAAACCAAATTAGTAGTATCCATAATGGAACTAACCCGCAATATTGTCTTTTACGCTGGCAAAGGCGAGCTTTTTATTAAGCCAGACCCCTCCTATGGTATAGAAATAATCGCAATTGACCAAGGTCCAGGCATTCCGAACCTTGAGCAAGTTTTAAATAATACTGTCCCTTCTAAAACAGGATTAGGATTGGGGTTGTCAGGAGTGAAACGATTAATGGATGTATTTGAAATCACAAGTACCGTTAACCTGGGTACTAAGGTTAGAGCAGTCAAATGGCTCAAAGAGGGGCAGGGGAATTACTATGATTAAATCTCCCGCTAACCAAGAGATCTCATATGGTTTAATTGAACTCAATCCCGATGCAATGATTCTAAGTGCTAACAATGAAGGTAAAAGACTTTTAAACTCAGATGAAACTGAAAGTAACAATTTATTTCATCAAGTTAAAAACAATGAAATTAAGACAAAGCTACATGAATGTTTCATGGGTAAATCCAGCTCGTTCATTTTGACTTTCGATACACAACCATACTTTTTCTTATTCCACCGAACATTCAAAGATCAAAAGCTAGATAAAATCCATGTATATATGTTAAATATCAATTATTTGCAAACATCTCATGACCATAATAACTGGAATAACCACTTATTATCATCCATAGGAGAAATGGCTGCTGGTATTGCACATGAAGTCCGAAATCCCTTGACTGCTGTGAAAGGATTTCTACAATTAATGGAACAAACCTACAATCAAGAATATTCTCAAATTGCCCAAAGTGAATTGGACCGAGCCATTCATATTCTAAATGATCTAATGAGTGTCTCCAAACCGGAATTCGCTCAGGAAAAACAAATATCTTTCAATGTATGTGCCGAAATAGAATCCATCTTACTTTTATTTCAAAACCAACTTTATGATATCAACCTAATAAAGAGATTTGATAATGAATGTGCCATGGTTGTCGGTAGAAAAGATCAAATTAAAAAAGCCTTGTTTAATTTAATTAAAAATGCAATTGAAGCGATGCCTAAAGGTGGAACTTTGTTCATTGAGCAAAATGAAGACCTCCATGAAATCCATCTAAACATTTCTGATTCTGGAATTGGTATTCCACAAGACAAAATTCGCCTACTTGGAACTCCTTTTTTTACTTTGAAACAGGATGGAAAAGGAATGGGACTTGCACAAGTCTATAATGCAATCCACGGCAATCACGGCAAGGTACGTGTAACAAGTGAAGAAGGAGAAGGTACCACTTTTTATCTTTCATTCTCTAAAACAATTCAACACTCTAACCAATTTATAGGAGGTCAATCTATGATACAAGTAATTGATTCAAAATTGGAGTTAACGGAATTTTTAAATAAAAATTTAGCGTTTTATACGGAAGAATGGGTTCAATACTTACACAAAAACAAAAGCTATATTACTTCATTAATGAGAGAAAATGGCGAGTTGGATGGATATGCTGAATTTGGAAATCCGATTATGAAACTCGTAGCTCAAAATATACTTGAAGTTAAAATAGAAGAGATAATGGATGTAGCAAAAGAAAGAGGAGTGAAAAGTGCTAAAACAGAGTTTCCAATTCATTTAGCCTGGGAGCTTTTCCAATCAACCCGTGGAATTATTTGGAATGCAATCAAAGCATTCTACATTGAATCCCAAAGTACGCTTGATACAGAGGAATTCT
Organism: Bacillus sp. 1NLA3E; assembly: GCF_000242895.2. NCBI lineage: Bacteria > Bacillati > Bacillota > Bacilli > Caryophanales > Bacillaceae > Bacillus > Bacillus sp. 1NLA3E. The sequence goes on along the minus strand of NC_021171.1, from coordinate 603,076 downwards.
TCACGTTAGAGCGCAATGTAAACGACATCATTGATATATATATCGATTCTTATACTGCCTATTTCGTAAATTATAAAGAGGAATTGTTAAAAAGCCATCGGGAAACTGTAGATGAATTGTCAGTCCCTATCATTCCAATAGCTGAAAGAGTTTGTATTCTTCCAGTAGTTGGTAATGTAGATACGTATCGTGCCAAAAAAATCCGAGAAAAGACACTTATCCGAGTAAAAGAACTAAAAGCTCAAAAACTAATTATTGATATTTCCGGCGTCCCTTTTGTTGATACTGCCGTGGTCAACCACTTATTTAAAATAGTTAAAGGGATTAAATTATTAGGTTGCTCCACTATCCTTACAGGAATCAGTCCTGAAATTGCCGACACCATGATTGAACTAGGTATCGAAATTGATGATGATGTAAAAACAAGATCTGATCTACAACAAGCTTTGCAGGACATTTCAGAGTTTAGAATCGGGAAACAATAGGCGGAGCACTGTCACCGATAATCTACTAAAACATCAAGTCTTAGATGAATAGATTCAAATTTTTTTAAAACAACAAAAAGGCTCAGACCTATGACTGAGCCTATTTTTTTTAAGAACTACCGTTTACCTTGTTAAGTTCAAACCAAAATTTCGTGCCAACTTTTTCCTTGCTTTCAACTCCATAGGCAACCTGATGGGCCTCAAGTATCCCCTTTACAATTGCCAAGCCCAGTCCCGTTCCAGTTGGTCTTTTTTCACTTGTCTTTTCAGCCTTATAGTACCGATCCCATATATGTGGCAATTCCTCCTGGGTTATTCCCTTACCTGTATCAGAAATCTCAATTCTGACACTCTCATTTTCCTCTACTATCTTCAATGTAATGAATCCGCCTTTTGATGTATGATTGAACCCATTGTTAATTAGATTATAAAGTACCTGGGCAATTTTATTTTCGTCCGCTTTAACCAATGCTTTAACCGATCCTATTCTTACAATTCCTACACCCGTTTTTTCACTTAAAATATCATACCGCTTCATCGCGTCATCTATCAGTACATTTATTTTAAAACTAACTTTGTTTAACTTAGCATTCCCCGATTGTAGCTGAGAAAGGTTCATAATATCATCTACAATTCTACTTAACCGTTCTGTTTCCTCGATAATAACTCCTAGCTGTTTTTCCCTTTTTACAGGATCATTACCTGTTACGTCTTTAATCGTTTCAGCATATCCACGGATTAGACTTAGCGGCGTTCGGAGTTCATGAGATACATTGGCAATGAGATCTTTCCTAAGTTGCTCTATTTTAGACAGCTGTTCACCCATATTATTAATGGTTTCTGCTAAGGTCCCTATCTCGTCCTGCTTTTTTGTTTTAATTCTAGCCAAAAAGTCACCAGCTGCCATTTTTTCAGACACTTTTTTTATTTCTAAAATTGGGCTTGTAAAACTTCGCGAAATGAGAAAAGAAATAATCAAGGATGCAAATAGGAGTATACCAATGATATAAACGAGTTGCCCCTTCAAAATTTCTGTTGTATCCTTCATTGGAGCTAAAGGCGTGATGATGAGCATAACCTGTGATAATTCCCCCGAAATTCTTATTGGTAACCCAATTAACATAAATTTGTTACCAAAACGGGGATGTGTCACAGGAACATCAACCTCTTTGTCGGTTAAAATTTCCTGAATAACCCCATTCCTAGCATTACTATCAATCATAGGCATTTTTCCGGCAGAACTAGAAGACCCTGTAATATAAATGGAGTTCCCATTTTTATCGGCTAGTTCGGCATATATATTATTATTAAAAGCAAATTCCTCCAGTTTGCTTTCAAAAGCACTCTTTTCCCCTTTTTCTAGCAACTGATTAATGGTGATGACTTCTCTTTTAATATAAGATGTCCACATCCGGTTATAAAAATTTTCAAGAAAAACAATCTGAAATAACCACAGAAGCAGCAAAACTATCGCAACAAGTGCCATCATTCCTGCCCAAAGCTTAAAACGGATACTCTTCATTTTTTCCTCCATTAATTTTAACGAAACTATTCACTACTTTAGCTTCCTAAAAATGGGTCATTTATGGGATTTCCCCGCATCAAATTTGTAGCCAGTTCCCCAGACAGTTACAATAAATCTCCGATATTCTCTAATGCTATCACGGAGTGTCTTTATATGGGTATCAACCGTTCGATCATCTCCCTTATGATCAAGTCCCCAGATTGAATTCAATAGTTGCTCCCTTGTAAAAACTCTATTTGGATTCTGGACAAACAGACTCAGCAATTCAAACTCCTTAGGAGTGAGGTTAACAACATTCCCATCAACATAAACATTCCTCGATTTATATTCAATGACCAGGCCTTCAACCCTAACCGTTTCAAATTTTGTTTCACTCTCATTTGTTGCTGAACTTCTACGAATGATTGCTTTCATTCGGGCAAGAAGCTCTTTTGGACTGAAAGGTTTGACAATATAATCGTCAATACCCAACTCAAAACCAAAGAGTTTATCATACTCTTCTCCCCTAGCCGTCAGCATAATGATAGGAACCTGTGATGTTTTTCTAATTTCCCGACATACAACCCACCCATCCATCTTGGGCATCATCACATCAAGAATGATTAAGGAATATTGATTCTGGCTAAACATTTCCAATGCTTCAATTCCATCGGAGGCCTCATCAATTTCGAATCCATCAGGGCTGGTATACTCCCTAATCATTTCTCTGATTCGATCTTCATCATCTACAATAAGAATTTTGACTTCTTCCATTTTAATCACCTACCTTTTTCTTTAGGCTCTGTTAAACTAGAATGTTGATTTCCGTTCCAGGCACTCGCTTTCCGCGGGGCGGGCGGTGAGCCTCCTCGGCGCTAAAGCGCCTGTGGGGTCTCACCTGTCCCGCTGCTCCCGCAGGAGTCTTCGCGCCTTCCACTCCAATCAACATTGTGCAAAAAATCAACATTGAGCTTTAACACAACCTTTACTACCTAGTATTCTATTTCAATGAATATTGGTCCCTAAAAATATTGTAAACTCTAAATGTTAAAAAAGTTTGAAAATAGTAAAATTTTGTAGAAAAATGAAAAATCCCATCTTTTTTTGAAAAGATTCCTACCTTTGTTCCGGTTAACGCAAACAAGGCCCAGGTACACTGAGCCTCAGATTGTCGAGAAAGTTTATTTTCTCGGCAATTTTCATTTTGTCAGAACATTGAATGCCGATTTTTAATATGAGATTGTCTATGCTAACGGACCTGTTGATTTCCGCTCCAGGTGCTTCGCTTTCCGCGGGGCGGGCGGTGAGTCTCCTCGTCGCTAAAGCTCCTGCGGGGTCTCACCTGTCCCGCTGCTCCCGCAGGAGTCTTCGCACCTTCCGCTCCAATCAACAGGGGGGAATCAAACTAAAGAATTACAACACACCATATCCAACCTAGCTAATGTGTTGCAATTTTTTTATGTTTTGACAGGCTACAGTAAGGAGAGCCTGTTCACTTACATTCTTCAATCCCCGTAACCGACAGTAGCGAAGCCCATGCAGCTCTTTTCTAGTCTGCGAAGCTTCGCTCAATTTTTTCCTTTCTAAAGGCTGGCTGTTTTCACAAAGATTGTTGTTTTTCGAACAAATTTAAATGTTTTTACCTAGGAACATCGAATTTGGGCACGACCTTCATTGGAATCACCAAAGCTGTCCGAATACCACTCTTTCGGACAACGCTTCGGATTTTTGGCATCATTGCAGCTCTTTAAGCCCATTTTCCCACGGGTGTCCTTGAATTCACCACTGCTGCCCGAAATCGCCGCTTAGTGAGAACATATAAGTTCAGAGAACAACAAAATTTACGAGAAGAGCCTTTCTAAATTTTTTTACGCATTTACTTACTCGAATTTCTTTAGTCTCTTTCACTTTCTCCTATTCTTTTAATGGCTTTTTTCCGTGTTTGATTCTATCCTCTTCTATTGCCTTGTTAAAGTCATCAGAATATTCCCGAGTCCGTGAATTTCAAACCTAAAAACCAGCGATAGGCGCCGTTTGTTCTTATTTCCCTTTCTAATTGACGTTCAGAACGAATTCCATAAAGATAACCAATAAACATCATTTTAAAAAGAATAAGGGGATCAGTAGGAAGACCGTTATCATCACTATAATAAGGAAGGACCTTTTCAAGAAGAAACGAAAAACCGATATATTTTTCAATCAGGCGAAGAAGGTGATCGTTTGGGACTAATTCATCAATAAACACTAATCCATATTCACATTGGATAGACTCTTTTGGCTTAAACATTGATTTCTCCACTTATTTTTATTATTTATTGGTTGAGTTGAAGGTCAGTATTGGAACCACCCTGTTGATTGGAGTGGAAGGCGCGAAGACTCCTGCGGGAGTAGCGGGACAGGTGAGATCCCGCAGGAGCGTTAGCGACGAGGAAGCTTACCGCCCGCCCCGCGGAAAGCGAAGCGCCTGGAACGGAGATCAACAAACTTATTGAACAGCCTATTTATTAATAATATTATTACGAATTAACGCGGTTAATTACTAAAGTTTTTAGGTAAATAATAGACTGTCGAGAGTTTCTCGACAGCCTGAGGCCCAGGTAAACTGAGCCTTGTATTTTACCTTGAACTATTATTCTGTCGTTTTTATGATTGATTCCTTCATGATTCCGATCATTTTCCTTATCTGTTCCTCTGTGCTTGCAAGAGGCGGCATAAAGACGATTACGTCTCCGAGTGGTCTTGTGATCATTCCTTGTTTTCTCATTTCTAAGGTTGATTTATAACCTATCCGTTGTTGCCAAGGGAATGGTTCCTTCGTTTCTTTATCCTTAACCAGTTCAATTCCACACATTAAACCTGCTTGACGCACATCCCCAACATGTTTTAACAGTTTCAGTTGACTTAATTCTCTTTCAATTAAAACAGCCTTGTTTGCAGCGTTTTCTACGATGTTTTCTTGTTGATATATTTGTAGATTTGCTAAAGCAGCAGCACATCCTAGTTGATTTCCAGTATATGAGTGCCCATGAAAGAAAGTCTTATACTCCTCGTATTCCCCATAAAATGCTTCATAGACTTTTTCTGTTGTCAGTGTTGCCGCAATCGGAAGATAGCCTCCAGTAATCCCCTTTGCTATTGTCATGATGTCTGGTTGAACCCCCTCATGTTCCACAGCAAACATTTTCCCTGTACGCCCAAACCCTGTTGCGACTTCATCGACTATTAATAGAATATCAAACTCCCGACAAAGCTGTTCGACACCCTTCAAGTAACCTTTCGGCATGACATTCATACCACCTGCCCCTTGAATAATCGCTTCAAGTGTAATCCCTGCAATCTCCTTATGGCGTTCTTCAAAAATCCCCCGCAATGCTTCAAGTGCCCTATCGCGAATTTCTGCTTCACTATTGTAAGGACTGCGGTATATGAGAGGAAATGGTGCCTTTATGGAATCAAACATTAAGGAGCCGTAAACTCGGTGATAAAGGTCAATATCTCCTACACTTATTGCCCCAACCGTATCTCCGTGATATCCGTTATTAACGGTAACAAATTTTTTTTTATGTGTTTGACCGGTATTCTGCCAATATTGGTAAGCCATTTTTATCGCAATCTCTACGGATGTTGCACCGGAATCAGAATAAAATACTCGTTGGAGATTACTTGGAGAAATTTCAATCAGCTTTTCTGCTAGCTGAATGGCAGGTACATTAGCTGCCCCAAGCAGAGTTGAATGGGAAATTATATCAACCTGTTTTTTTATGGCATCATTTATTTCTTTTTTTCGGTGGCCATGAACGTTTAACCACAAAGAGGAACATCCATCTAGATATTCATTTCCATAAATATCTTTAAGGATAATTCCTTCTCCACTTTCAATTATTAATGGATCGCGCTCATAATCAGTCATTTGAGTAAATGGAAGCCATAAATGTTTTTTACTACTTTCGAGAAGTGCTTGTTGATTCATTTCCTTCAATCTCCTTTAAGTTTTCAAACTGTTGTGAAGCTAAAAACCTGTCTAGTAATCTATCATTTTTAATCAGTTCCTCTACATTTTTCAAGCAAGGGATCATTCCAATAATTGGAACGTTGGTAAGATGTTCAATCATTCTTTTGTTATCTTGTTCAATTGAAGAGTCACCATCTGTTACCTGATTTAGGATAATACCTGCAATTGGTATTCCAGCATTCCTCATAGCCATGACTGAGAGAACTGTATGATTGATTGTCCCCAACCCTGCTCGCGCAACAAGAACAGCTGGGATAGATAATGCCTTAATTAAATCAATCATGCAGTAACCATTATCCTGAAGAGGAACGATTAACCCACCAGCTCCTTCGACTAAAACCATGTCATATTTTTGTTCTAGTAATCTAAAATGCTGGATGATTTTCGAAGATAAAATATTTACCCCTTCTTCTCTAGATGCTAGATGTGGAGAGCTTGGCATTTTCAAAAGATATGTATTGGCTTCCTCTTCATTCAATTTTGGAAATGCTAGCTGATAAAGTTGGATATCTGGTGCCACTAGCTTTCCACCATCTTCTACTGCTCCACTTTGTATAGGCTTATATGGTATTACATGTTTTCCTTGTTTTTGGAAGTATGCCGCTAGCAAAGTGGTAACTATCGTCTTCCCTACATCCGTATCTGTTCCCGTGATGAAGAAACTACTCATCAAACCCCTCCCTAAAAATTAATGTTAACTATATTTACAAATAAGTTAACATATGTAAGAATATTAATCAATGACTTACAAATTTTCAAATATTTTACTCAGGAGGATCGATATGGTGAATTCGAAAACAAAAGATATAGTACTCTGTGGTTTATTTGTAGCTCTTATGGGTGTTGGTGCAAACGTTACTTCTTTTTTAACGATAGGAGGTGTTCCAATCACCCTTCAGCTTATGTTCGCTGTTTTGGCTGGTGGAATCCTCGGTAGTCGGTTGGGCGTTTTTGCCATGATAAGTTACATCTTTGTGGGACTTGTGGGTGCCCCTGTTTTTGCTCAGTTTAAAGGAGGTCCTAGTCATCTTCTTAGCCCAACCTTTGGCTTTATATTATCGTTTATTGCTGTAGCTTTTGTTTCAGGGAAATTAATTGGTGACCATAGAAAAGTAGCACGGAAAAATTACATAAATGTAGGAATCTTAAGCATATTATGCAATTACATTATTGGAACAAACTTAATGTATGTTGCGTTTAAAATTTGGGCAGATGCTCCTGATAGTTTCAGTTATACAATGGCCTGGGGATGGATGCTGGCCTATTTACCGCTTGATATTGTTGTGATAATTGTATCCTTAGGAATATTGCCTAAACTTCGAACTGCATTAAGGAGACACATTTCATCGAACGCAAATGCCTAGGTAGGATAAACCCTCTTGGAATTTTATTTACTATTTCCCTAAAAAAAAATCCAAATTACCTGTAATAGAACAGGCAGCTTGGATTATTTTTTGGGGAGTATGATTGAAAACGCCGTCCCTTTGCTTACTTCACTTTCAACGGTAATGGATCCACCATGAGCTTCCACAAATCCTTTAGCAATGGATAGTCCTAGACCAGTACCACTATCATTGCGAGTACGCGATGGGTCCCTTTTATAAAAGCGCTCAAAAATAAATGGAATGGCATCTTCTGGTATTCCTGAACCAGTATCGGTTATTCTTACTAAAAATGAGTGGTCTTGTTCTTCTGTTGATATCTCCACCACACCTTGCTTAGGCGTATGGCGAAGCGCATTGCCAATAAGATTCACGATAACCTGTGTCATCCTGTCAGCATCAATTTCCACCAAACACTTTTCTGGAATCTTATCGTGTAAGAGTGAAATCTCTTTTTCATCAGCCAACCACTGCAAATGAATACATATCCGATCAATAAATTGTTTAAAATCAACAGACTTTGTATGAAGAGGAAGTTTGCCAGCTTCAGCAAGACTCAATTGTTGTAGATCACTCACCAACCGGTTCAAACGATAAACTTCATCCGTGAGTTCAAGAACTATTTCTTCAGTCGGAGCGATTGCCCCCTCTTGAATAGACTCCAATTTTCCTTGAAGAATCGAAAGAGGGGTTCGTAACTCATGAGCTACATCAGCAACGAGTGCCTGTCTAATCTCTTCATTCCTTTCTAACTTCTGAGACATGTCATTGAACGCTTCCCCAAGATCGTGGAATTCATCTTTTGTCGAGATGATCACTTTATCCACCTTTTCTCTTCTAGCAACCTGTTTAATTCCGATTACTAGATTTCTCAAAGGTTGAGTTATTTTCCTAGCTATCCAAATACTGAACAAGACTGCCATTGCCGCTGCAACTAAACCACTAAACAAGATGGTTATATTGGACGAGTGTAAAAACTCCTCCTCTAGGTTTTGAAGTTTATGTTGCTGGACGACTAACGTCCCTACCTTGTCCCCTTTTACAAACAAATCCTGTGACTTCCCCTTTAAATCAGCTCCGGCTTCTCCTATTCTAGTACTAGCGGAGTCAGCAATGACCTTTCCATCTTTGTTTAAGAGGAGAAAGTCGAAATTATGCATAGACATATTCATGGACATCATCCCACGCATCATCATTCCGTTACCCGTTCCATTTGTAGAACTGGAATTGAAATAAATTTGCTGAACATTGTCCCATGAGCCAGTTTCATCATAATAAAGTTCTAAATTCTGTTCCAAACGACCCATAAACATGGCATTGTTTTCTTCTAGGTAGGTTTCGAAAGTAGACTGAATCCTTGTTTGTAAAAAAACTGACTGGGTTATTCCCATCAACAAAATAATGACACTAAATGCCATGATCAACTTTGTGTGAAGTTTCATTTTATGTCACCAAAACGATAACCAATTCCATATACCGTATGGATATATTTCGGATGAGTTGGATCTTTCTCCACTTTTTTCCTTAAATTACTTACATGAGTATCGATTGATCGCTCATAATTTAGGAATGCTTCCCCCATCACGCTGTTCATCAGTTGTAATCGGCTATATACACGGCCAGGTTTCTGAGATAGCATCACCAAAATTTTATATTCAGTTGGAGTTAGGCTCAATGTTTCATGATTTACCTTAACTTCATAACTGCTTAAATTGATTTCGATTTCACCCCTGGTAAGGATTTTATCCTGTTCGTCATTTTCATCCTCTGGTGAACTTCTTCTCAAAACTGCCCTCATACGCGCAGTTAGTTCACGCATGCTAAAGGGTTTAGTAATATAATCATCAGCCCCCATTTCTAGTCCAAGAAGCTTGTCTATTTCATCCGATTTTGCTGTTAACATAATGACTGGTATTTTTCTGTGTCCCCTTCGGATTTCACGTAAGGCTTGAAAGCCATCCATTTTCGGCATCATTACATCTAACAACACAAGATCAACTGGATGATTTTCAACCAATTGAACCGCAGAAATTCCATCCTCCGCTTCTACTGTTTCAAATCCTTCATTATTTAAATATGATTTAATCATATCTCTTATTTTTTTTTCATCATCAATAACCGCAATAACCTTACCCAAACTTCATCCCTCCTTACCATGTTCCTCTTTCACATTATATCAGGCAGTTCGCCGTTCCTGTTTTGGTAAATATGACTGCTTGGTTAAGTTCAAAGGGCTCGTTTTAAAAAACTCTGAAGCAAAGCTCCAGAGTTTTTAGCCATCTATAACATTATTACAACTTGCTTGGGTGATTCCAAATTACTATATTATAGATTTTCTGTATTGTTGGTGAAATGGCCACCCATCATTCCTCCACCTTGTCCGGTCATCGGGCCCACAGTATTACGCTCGATGGCTGTTTTCATCATAGCCTCCATGTTTTCCAACATATTATCCATCTGATCTTGGGTGATCTTTCCTTCTTTTTTGAGCTGTTCTAGTTCAGTTTTTCTTGATTGAATCATCTTAGCCACAAGATCTTCCGTTTTAACTCCTTTTTCCTTGGCAAGCTCGGCTATAGATTTCCCATCGTTTCGGGCTGACTGGAGCTCGTCCACTGTCATATTAAGAGCATCAGCAATGATATTAGACATAGAGCCCGAAAAATAGTTACCCATTCCCATTCCACTACCCATAGCATTTCCAGTCATAAGACATGTGTAATTCTCAGTTTTGTTCTGTGGAGTTTCTTTCTCATTAGATGTTTGGACAACAGCAAAATTTCCCACTCCGGTGGAGACGTTTGGTATCGCTGAGGGTACACCGATAGGGGCTAACACGGCTCCTATCGTAAAAGCTCCAGCAATGGCTCCACCAACTAAAATATATTTCCATTTCATTTGTTCCATCTCCTTTTTAAGAGTTACTATTTAACTTTCAACTTCATCTTATCGAACAAAATTCAAGAACTTTTCTTGAAAATGTCAAGATAATGTTAAGATTCTGGTATTCAAGTTGATTTCCGTTCCAGGCGCTTCGCGGACCTTAGGGGCGGGCGGTAAGCCTCCTCGTCGCTAAAGCTCCTGCGGGGTCTCACCTGTCCCGCTTTTCCCGCAGGAGTCTCGCGCCTTCCACTCCAATCAACATTGTGCAAAAAATCAACCTTTAACACAGCTTATTCAACAGAAAAAGCCCTCATGTGTCTAATTGACACCGAGGGCTTTCCAAAAAAATTATATATTATTTACGGATCTCATCACTTAACGGAGGCCGTCATAAGTCTCAGGTTAATCTATTAATCACCAAGGTCTACATTATGGTACACTTGTTGAACGTCTTCTAAGTCCTCTAACGCATCTATCATTTTTTCGAATTTTTCTTGTGCTTCTTCTGTTAGTGTTACTTCGTTTTGGGCAAGCATTGTTAGCTCAGCAACAGTAAATTCAGTTATCCCAACATTCTTGAATGCTCCTTGTACAGTATGGAATTGGTCCGGCTCGGCATAAACGATAACTGAGTCATCTTCTTCTATAATGTCACGTACATCTACATCTGCTTCCATTAATATTTCAAGCACTTCATCTGCTGTTTTACCTTCAACCCCGATAACAGCTGTTGCATCAAACATATAAGCAACAGATCCACTTACTCCCATGTTGCCACCATTTTTACCATATGCAGCGCGCACATCTGATGCGGTACGGTTCACGTTATTTGTCAGTGCATCAACAATTACCATAGACCCACTTGGTCCGAATCCTTCATAACGAAGTTCAACATAACTTTCTTCCGAACCACCTTTTGCTTTTTCAATCGCACGATCAATTATGTGTCTTGGTACATTGTAGGTTTTGGCACGTTCAAGGACGAATTTCAAAGCCTGATTTGATTCTGGATTTGGTTCACCTTGTCTTGCAGCGACATAAATTTCCACTCCAAATTTTGCATAGATACGACTCGTATTTGCATCCTTTGACGCCTTTTTTTCTTTAATATTGTTCCACTTACGGCCCATAAACTGAACACTCACTTTCAACTTTAATCTCTACCAAATAATTAATCATAGATATTATAACTCAATTACATAATTTGTTTAAAGTTGTTTTACTTTTTTATCATTTTCATCCACCAATTTGGTTACAAAACACAAAAAGCAATCCTTCTAAATCATAACGAAGGGCTGCATTGTGAATGAAAGGAAACAACCTTTTCAGCATAAGCTATATTTCTGATGTGTCGTCTTTACTATTGTTGGCTACCTTTGCATCGGCATTTTTAACACCTTTGCTTACATACGGTTTGGCACTTTTGGCTTTGTTGGCTCCAGCCTTCCAACGATTCCAGCCCTTCTTGCCTGTTCCTCTACCGGTTCCACTCTTAGCTTTGGCTTTACTCATATCATCACTCCATTATTATTGTTACATTAGCGAGCACTAGTTTTTTTAATTTTATCCATTTTACCTGTTTATTAACACAGCGGGTTGACCTCCGATGGGTGACCTTACCAACCTCGTCCTGCACCTCCGCCACCTGATGAGCCTCCTCCGCCTCCGCGAGAACCACCACCGCCTCGGCCTCCTCCTCCTCTTGATATTATGGAGAGGAGAAGATATGTGAGGGTTCCCCCAAAAAACTTAAAATCAAGAATTACTACAACAATAACTATAAGGATGATCAACCAAGTAGGAATGCCTATTCCTTTACTCTCAGCTGCCTTTTGTCCATTATCGCTAGTTGCCTGCTGACCACTATCAGTTGTCTGTAATCCTTCCTTGCCATATTCTTTTAGAACTTCATTAGCTAACACCCTATATGTTTCAACAATGGCTCTGTCCGGTTGTTTATTTTGCAAGAAAGGGATCGCATTTTCATCCAGTATCCGGCCTGTTTTTCCATCTGGAAGTCTACCTTCTAGCCCATACCCAACTTCAATCCTTACTTTGCGATCATTCAAAGCCAATACAAGCAAAACCCCATTGTTTTCCTTTTTGGTCCCGACTCCGTATTGTTGAAAAGCTTCATTCGAAAATTCCTCTATTGAGCGATCTCCTATTGTGTCGACGGTCAAGACCGCAACTTGTGCGGTTGTTTGATCTTCAATTGTTCGGCCTATATTTATTAATTCGGCTTTTTCCTGCTCATTTAAAACATTGGCAAAATCCTGTACATAAATATCTCCAACAGGAGCAGGAATCTTTATTTCCTCAGCAAAACCTTTTCCTCCAAATAGAAAAAAGGTAAATATAACTAAAAGAAAGCTAAAGACTCTTTTGGCTTTCATTATTGATTGCCTCCAAAATCAACCTCTGGTGGTACTGCCGCTTTAGGATCCGCTTTAAAATATTCCTTTTCATCGAATCCAGTCATTCTTGCTACAATTGCTCCTGGCATTCTTTTTACCTTTTTGTTATAAACCGCTACCTGGTCATTATAATCTTTTCGAGCCACTGAGATTCTATTTTCTGTCCCAGCAAGTTCATCCATTAACTGAGTAAACTGCTTATCCGCTTTAAGATCCGGATAGTTTTCTACTACTACGAGCAAACGGTTTAAAGCACTTGTTACTTCTGCGTTAGCTGTCGCTTCCTCTTTCGGAGTTTTTGCACCGGCAAGACTTGCACGAGCATCTGAAATCGAGGCGATCACTTCCTTTTCATGTGAAGCATATCCCTTAACTGTGTTTACTAGGTTGGGTATTAAATCAAGCCTTCTTTGAAGCTGATTTTCAATTTGGGCGTACGATTGATCGACATTTTCATTTAAATTGACAAAATTGTTATAACTGGACATCAGCATTACACCAATAATTACAATCACCGCAATAAAGATTCCAATTCCTAAAAAACCTTTTTTCATTTAAAACACGCACCTTTCTTTATAGAATATATCACTTAAAGCTGTTATTGACATAGTTATTCCAACATTAGCCTTTTGAGTATCACAATATCGTTAGATGAAACTGAATCTTAACAATATATATTGTGCCCAATCTAAACTTTTGGGCTTTACTAATAGCATAACCCTAATTTATCCGTATGAAAACTGCTTGAGTAAATCAAGTACGAAACTTTATGGCAACACTGATTTCTAGAAATTATGGTAGAATAGTAGGAATTCATGTGATGGGAGGAATTCATATTAATTTAAAAGATAAGGTTAAAAACCTTCCCTCCACTCCTGGGGTTTACTTAATGAAAGATTCACTTGGATGTATCATTTATGTCGGTAAATCAAAAAATCTAAAGAATAGAGTCCAATCCTACTTTCAAAATTCTAAATCCCATACCCAAAAGGTTAAAAAGCTGGTCCAAAACTTAAAGGACTTTGACTACATTCTTACAGACACAGAATTTGAAGCCTTTATGCTTGAATGCAAATTAATTAAAGAAATTAAGCCAACCTATAATAAAAAAATGAAAAGTCCTCAATCATATACCTATATTGTGATAAAGATGGATGAAGAATACCGAAAAATAGAATTGACCAATTGCACTATTGAAAATGACAACAATATTTATTTTGGTCCCTATTCAAGCAAAAGTTCTGTAGAAAAAATTTTACAAGGACTTAAAGAATTCTTAAAAATTAACTGCAGTAACCCTTCTAATAAGAAAGTAGCCTGTTTGAACTACTCCTTAGGTATGTGCATTGGCATGTGTTTGGGCGGCTCTGCAATCGAGCAATACAACGAGATTTTGGACAAAATCATCTCGTTACTGAATGGTACTGACAAAAGCATTCTTGAAGATTTGAAGGAAAGAATGCTTAATGCTTCCGAGAATTTTGATTTTGAAACTGCAGCAAAATATCGAGACCTAATCGAATCATTAAACTTCCTCTTAAATAGAGAAAAGGTGATCGCGTTCACAAAAGAGAATCATAATATCGCCATGATAGAACACCTAAGTGAGCACACGATCAAACTTTTCCTCATTAAAGGGAATAAAGTTCTATTTTGCGAAAAATTTGCCCTTGAAGCTATAAATTTTGAACTAATTAGATCTATGATTAGATCAAATATATTTATCTGTTTTAAAAATGCAGCGTTTCATTCTCCCCTAGAGATAAGCAGTGAGGACATTGATGAAGCGCAGATTATTTATAGCTATTTAAAGGGTAGTCCCAGCAATAACAGGACTATACCTGAGCACTGGCTGGACTCAGAAGATAACCCTAATCTAGTTGAAGAGATTGACAAACTATTGGACCCAGTTTATGAACTTCTTTCAAAATAAAAAACACCCGAAAGTTCGTGGTGTTTTTTATTGACTGTCTTCGTAAACTTTGTTGCTATTTACTAAAAGAGAAGTGTGGTTTATTTCCGCTCCAGGTGCTCGCTTTCCGCGGGGCGGGCGGTGAGCCTCCTCGTCGCTAAAGCTCCTGCGGGGTCTCACCTGTCCCGCTGCTCCCGCAGGAGTCGAGCACCTTCCGCTCCAATCAACTTCTTTATCAACGGTTTTCTAAAACCTATAAAAAAAACAACAATCTTTTAGAAAAGAGCATTTTTATTTTAATGCATTCTCATTTATTCAACAAATGTTTCACAGAATATATTGGGTGATACAGTAGCATCCATGGACCAGAAAAACGCATAACGGCTTTCATCTTTTGACGATAATCTGGTTTATAGCAGTGAACAGTGCAATTGGAGCAAGCCGTTTTCTCTTCACCAAAACGGCAAAGTGAAAGTCGTTTATATGCATAAGACTTTAGGTCCTGACATTGTTCACATAATTCATTACGTTGGTGTTTTTTTCGACAGTACAAATCTATCATTTTTGTAACCATTTCTTTTTCCTTCTGGATGACTGGACCGTTGTTGAGTTCTCTTTTTTGTGTGGTCATCGCCCGTAAACCCCACTTTCTATTAAGCTAGATTTACTTCAAAATATTTTACTATGTATAAGATATCACATTTGTCTCGCTTGCGATTGGACAAACAGAACATTTCCGCGACAATTTTTGTCACACTTAAATCCCCATTTTTCTTAAAGCCACTCATTATGATAACGGCCACCGATATGTACCAGGAATAACATAATATTTACCGATGAATGAAAGTGAATTTACAACCGAATGACAGGTTGGTTTTTACCAGATTGAATATTTCGTTTAAATTAAACCACCGTCTCGAAAAAATGAATACTTGTCTCGCCCTATTTGAACATGTATCTCGGATGAAAACAACCTCATACAATGAGATGACACTGATTATTCAGTGATCTTCAGCAAACGGGCCATATTCTTGAATAGCACTTGGTAGTTAATTTGGATATTTATTTTAAAAATAGAGATTGTGAAGGAGTGTACTTAAAGTAACGGGCAGATTAGTGGAGCCGACAAGGCAGTCATATGGTATTATATCGATATACATATCCAGTTATTCCCTAGTCAAAGGAATAGATATATGTATAAATACATAAGTAGAAAGTCAAAGTTGTCGTATTTTCCATATTCCAAATTAGATAACGGTATCCAGACAACTGCGACAATTAAAATAACGGAGAAAATAATTTGTTTTTGAATCATTAAATTATTTCTTTTAGGCAAAAAGGGAGGAAATGTAAATGGGTGTACCTGATAATTATATTGATTTAGGATTAAATGCTTTAGCACGTTCTGGGGAAAAAGGATGGTTTGAAGGGCATTTTGGTGCAGCCTTATTAGCCGCTTACTATTTAGACAAGGAAAATGATCTCCCTGATCATGTGAAAAGTGGATTAATTCAGAATTGTGAGCATTACATAGGGAAATATCCAGAATTGTTTGCTCCTTATTCAACCGATGAAGTTGCGGATCTCTGCCATATAGAGCACGTCTTGAAAGGAATTGAAGCAAATCTAGAGGGTCTTCGTTCATCTGGACACGGTGTAATCCTTGGTGTTTTAGGGTTAAAAGCCTTAAAGGATCGCCCCGATTTATGCAAAGTTAGCATTGCTAAAGGTGTTTATCAAACCATTATGCACGCTTCAAAAGACCGCCAAAACCGCTATTACGGAATCAAAGACTATACGGCTTTAAGTTTTGATGACATTTTCGGAATCTCTGCCTACAATTCTTTGTTCGACTTGATCGAAGTCTGTTTTGCAGAGTTAGAAATTGTAATCCCAGACCGAAAGGTGGAAGATGTATTCTATTTTTTTACAGGGGAGTTAGAACACGGCGTTACCTTTGCTCACGCTATCGTGGAATTGGAACAAATGGGTTATTCAGACCTATCAAAAAAAGGTTTTCAGCTCCATCGTCTGCAAATGCATTTAAATCGCCAACACCCAAATGAACTGCTATATGAAGCGGTTACACAGCCTTTTTTCACTGCTATTACAGACCAACGTTATTGGACGAAAATTTATAATGATCCCCATAGCATTAAAGTTCCTTATTCAGCGTTATCCCTTATTAAACATTTACCTGAAAACAAACGAGTAAAAGCAGAATATAATGTGTGCAAAATTCTATGTCAAAACAAAGCGGCGTTTTAAAGGGAGGAATTTCTATGAGAAGTTGGAACAAGCCCATTTGGTCCGTGTCATGAATATTGTTTAACCTGAATTTGCAAATGAGTTAGAAATAGAGAAGCAAAGAATATTGATGAATCACCCTTACAGGGATGACGAATTACGTTAACGAGCACGTTCAACAAGCTAAAAGCAGCAATCATAATAATTATCTTGATCTTCAACAATCGGGTGCTTTAGTTACATTAAGAGATCGTCAATGGCGGTCTCTTTTTTTATGCAACTAAAGGGAAGGTTAGTTGAAGAACAAAAAAAGACAACCCTTTTACTAAGGATGTCTGTATTGATCTTCGTTTGGTTTTAACCTTCTGCTTTTGAAATCAATCGCCCGCCAACCTGGGTAACGATGATTATTGAAAGTGATGGTGACTAAATCATTAGGGGGATTGTGGGCTCCTTCAAATGTCGTTACCTGAACTGTTACATCAAAGTAGTAGCTGCCTTGTTCCAGCTTCTTGATTTGGAGAATCTTTTTGTCAATAAAACTGCTTAGGTTTGCCGTAATGTTTTTCAATTTCTTTGTTAATTAAAGGAGTAAGCAAAATGTAGATCAAGTCATCACGCAACTAACAGGTGCAAGAGTTGAAGATCATCAGCTGCTACGGCGGCTTTTTTTCTTGTTCCACTAACGGAGCAGGTTAATGAAGAAGGAAGTTCACTTTTCAATATAGAACCTTATATTTATTCCAAATAAAAGAAAGGAGGAAAGGAATTGAAAAAGAAAAACATTATTCTTATTGTTAGTTCTGTAATATTAATTCTTATAATTTTATCACCATTATTAGCTCCAATCATTCACAATGACAATTCTCCAAGAAGTGCAATAAGAAACTATATTCAAAAATCAGGGCATCCCTATCAAAGTTTTTTTGCAGTAATAAATGACAAAAATTATAAGGATGATCAGTATGGAAAGCTATATGAAGTTTTATGGAAAGATTGGGACAATGTAACGGGTACCACTCCATCCTTATGCTATGCAAAAAAGACTGCTGATAACATTTATAAGGTATCTTGTGGTACTGGACCTTAATCTATTTATTACTAACGGTTGCTGGAGTTTAACAAGGGGGTTGCTGCGGCGATCCTTTTTCTTGTTCAACTAACTAGCAGTTATATACAGTATCGGGAATAAATCCTTGGAATGGTGCACCTTTTATCTTTGTTTATATGTATCCATAGATAAGCGTTTAAGGACTTGACTTGGAGCCTCCGTGGGTATGAGTTGTCTTGAAAGGCTGAAGCAGTTGTTTCATCAGGCAGCCAAGCCTATCATACCCACCCCTCCAAATAAAGTCCTATGTTTGTTAACGTTGAAAACTATAAATACTTACTGAAGATAATAAGTAAACAAAGTTAGAAAATACGCTATTTTTGTTTCGTTATTTACGATGAATACGGTCAAAAATCATACTGTATATAAGGGTAGGTTAGTTCTACAAGGATACAAGGGAATTAATGAAAATTATGGTAAGATTTAAAATATAGAAATGATAGAGAAAGGCGGAATAGTCGTGTTAGAAATATTTCCTATATATATAACTTCATTCGAACAAGAAAGACTGATTAGAGTATATCTACCTAAAAATTACAACAAGCAAAATCAGAGTTACCCCGTGTTGTATATGCACGATGGGCAAAATGTTTTTCAGGATAATGATGCAATTGGTGGCACATCTTTAGAACTTGAAAACTACTTAGATGAAAATGGATTGGAAGTTATCGTTGTCGGAATAGATCAAAATAGCGAAGAACGAATAAATGAATATTGTCCTTGGATAAATGGGGAATATAGCAAGAAAATATTAGGTCAGGCTAGTTCAGCTGGTGGAAAAGGGATACAGTATGTAGACTTTATCGTGAATGAACTAAAGCCATTCATAGACAATAAATACCGTACGTTAAAAGACCGTACTGCAATGGCAGGAATTTCCTTAGGAGGACTTATTTCCACTTACGCTATGTGCCGTTATCCTCAAGTATTCAAAAGCATAGCTGTTTTGTCTTCAGCTTTTTACCGTAACCAGGAGGAAATTGAAAAGTTAATACAAGATACCGATTTGTCATTGATTGAAATGTTTTACTTAGATTGTGGAACGAAGGAGGCAGGTAAAGAAGATATGATAAGTAATGAATTTTTAGCATCAAACAAAGCGGTTTTTACAATATTGAGAGAGAAATTGCCCAATGCGAAATTTGAGACTATTAAGGATGCAGAACATAACTATTATTTCTTTAAGAAGAGAGTTCCTGAAATTGTTTCTTATTTAATGTCAGTAAAATAGATAAGAGTCCCTTTAAAGCAGTCGTAATAGGATATTCAAACAAAGCCATTAATAATTAGAATTACCATCTTATTCAACTAACGGGTGCTTTACTTCAATAAGGAATAAGGCTTTTTCCTTATTCGAGTAATGGTCAGTTTAGATAAACAAGGAATTCAATTTCTGAATAGTTAAAAAATTTGTTCTTTAAAGAAAAGGATACTAGTTATGATAATTTGTATGTGAGATAACCTTCCATTACTGTTGAAAGTTAGGTGAATTATTATTAGGATTTAAAAAGTATATTGATTTGGAGGGTCTTTTATGGATATTAAACTTGATGATTTAACTGGAACAAAAGTTGCTGAATTTGTAAAGGAACATCTTCTAAGCATGGCATTGAACTCTCCACCCGAAAGTATACATGCACTAAATCTTGAGCAACTGCAAAGACCAGAGATTACATTCTGGAGTGCATGGAAAAAAAATGAATTACTTGGATGCGGTGCGCTTAAAGAATTAAATAGTCTACATGGAGAGATAAAATCAATGCGAACATCTACATCCCATCTAAGGAAAGGTGTAGCAAAACGAATTCTTCAACAAATAATTGAAGAAGCCAAAAGACGTGGCTATTCCAGGATAAGTTTGGAAACAGGCTCAATGAATGCTTTTGAACCAGCTAGAAGACTGTACGCGGGCTTCGGGTTTCAATATTGCAAGCCGTTTTCAGATTACATTGATGACCCAAACAGTGTATTTATGACTAAGGTATTATGAATCTATTTTTTATAAAAAGTTAGAGATAATAGTATATGATTTAAGCAGTGATCTTCAACAATCGGGCGCATTTCCAGAGTAGAAATTGCGCTCTTTCTTTATGTATAGGGCCATTTAATGGAGGAAGCCTCTCCAGAAAAATGGATATTTGTATCAACATCAGCATGAAGTTTGTGAAAGTTTTCACTTGAACTAACGGGGCAGGATAGTTGAAGTGGAACAGTGATAAACTAACAGGTATATAAATTCCTTAAAAGGAGTAAGAAAACCATACAATTATGAAAGAAGTGGCCATTGGGATTATATTGGTTGTTGGCGGAAGTATCATTTTAGGGTGGTTTATTAAAGAAGCCTATAAAAATAATAAAAATGAAAGTAGGAAGTATAAAATTTTCTATTTGTTATGGGTGATTTTAGGTGTCGTATTAGATTTTAGTAATGGATTAATTATTATTCTTGGTCTTATTTTATTAGGAGTTCTTTTAATAATCTATTCACCACTCTTCAACTAATGGGTGCAATAGTTAAAGATCAAAGCTGTCATTACCGGCAGCTTTTTCTTGTTGTGCTAACGGACAGGTTAGTTCGAGAAGGAATAAATAATTCAAATACTTACAGAATAATAAGGTAATAAGTAATAACTGTTAAATGAACAATTACATTAAAAATTGTTAAAGGGGAAATTAAGATGGTAACATTTATAACTTCAATTATCCCATTTTTATTACTCATACCTTTTATTCTTTTGGCTTGGTGGCTTATTTCTTTATTGTTAAACATAAAATCAGCTACTAAAAAGCAACTTGAACAGAATGATGAAATAATTGAATTACTAAAGAAATTGAATAATAAGGACAATTTTTCAAGTTAAGTTATGTGTTATTCAAATAATGAGGTGCATTCCTTTAACAGAGGGATGCTTTTTTACTTATTAGACAAACGAGGAAGATGACTGAAGAGGAATATTTGTTAAAAAAGGGTAAGAGGTTAAGTTACTTTCAGATTGAGTATATATTTACTTTTTTATTTCTACTTCCCTTATTTGGATATCTTTATTTTGAAATGGCTTATAGTCAAACAGAAAAAACACTAGCAGTATCATTGTTAGCATAATAGCAGTAATAATAATTTCTTTGTTATAATGTTTTGCACCTTTATCCTTTAATTGCTTTCTATAATTAATTTGAATTTTTTTCTTTTTAAAATCTTGTTTCATACTACTCCCCCCTTGAATATTCATAGATATTATTTAAATTCTCTTTTTAAGAATAAAAATCCTTTAAGGACCTAATGAATCAACAATGAAGACTTATAAAATTTATTCTTCGAATACATCAATGGATATAGGTTAGTTATTTTAGTTATTCAACTATCGGGCGCTATCCTTTAGCAAGGATCAGTGCCTATTTCTATTTTAGGGCCAATTAATTTATCAGGTATTGAATTAATCACTTTACCTTGAAATAATCGGTTTTAAGCAATAGGGCAGGTTAGTTAAATAATGGGTGATTATTTAAAGTGATAATACTACTATAAATATATACATAGAAATTCTATATATATATAATTGCTATGTATTGAGGAATAATATGGAAATTAAAGTAAAGGTGCTTTTTTTAAATAAGGAATGCTGTACTTTGCTTTATTCAAAAACACCTTTGTTCGGTTTAGAAATACTCACTGAACACATATGTATATAAAGGGAGAATCAAAATGTGGGCAGATGATGATGAGTTAGAATACAAAGTCAAGCGTACCAAGTTTCTATCTGGTGCGGGATGTTTAATTGTGGGATTTATTCTACTTGTGTTAATCGTTGTTTTTACTGTCTCTTTTTCTATAAAGGTATACGATAAACTTACAGAAGATAGGGAAATGGTTGTGAGCAAATCTCCTGACCAAAACCAAACCATTAAGGTGAAAGTAAAAGGAACTCTTACTTTCGATGACCCAACTGTTGTGATTTCGTATGAAAACTATAAAATCCAACGTAAAGTCAGCAATGATAGAAAAAGTCTAAACCCTTCTGATATTTCAATAAGTTGGAAAAATAACGAAGAAGCAACAATTCTGCTATTTGGGGAAAAACAAGCTCCAGAGGTGATTGAATTTAAAGTACCAAACAGAGGGATTAAATCTAATCCATTTCAAGTTGTTCAAAGAGAATTAGGGTTTATCCCTTTTGAGAAGAGCGAATCCCCCAAACACTTCAATATTGTTGAATTAAGAAGGAACACCTATTCAAAAGGAATGTCTTCTGACTACGATAAAGTGCCTATTGAAGTTTATTGTGGGGAAGTCGGGAGTGACTTACAGAAATATGGTGAGTTTTCAGGAAGCGACAAATACCAGATGGACTTTTTCCTATTTACTTGGGATGATGAACAGCACGTAACGATTACTGCAAGAGAAAACAATAAGAATGAGGCAGTAGATACAATGAAAATTGAACTTAAGTAAAAAGAGGATAGTTTCCGAACAAAGTAGGTGGTGTAATTTTAAAAATGTAAGTCGCCTTTTTGTTTGTTCCAAAAGCAAGATTGTGAAAAAATGTACTTAAAGTAACGGGGGCTTTACTTTAATAACGATATTCCGCAATCGGGCGCGTGCGACGTGTTCTGTTATAAGCACTAAAATGCGAAAAACAGGAGACTTTTCATTTTTTGCTAATACTAAAATTAAAATCTCAACTTTACAACTGAGGATGGGAATGACGGAACCATGTTACCTGAAACCATCCCGACAATACTCCTGCATGCGTCATAATTGACAGATTATGGGGTATGAAGCCAGGTGGAGTCGGCAGAACAGAGGCTAAAGCCTCACTTTTTTTTTCCGTGATGCCATGCCAATGGATATGCCGGGCGGCTGAAAAACTAGATATGGTGAGAATCGTTCCAGGTATAGGAACCGACGAACTTTCGAATTTAAGGGTCTAAAGATTGAACATATGGAAACCTATGGACCATCTAACGATGGTGTGAGTGGTGTGGAGTAAAAATGCGCCCTCTGAAACACGCTATATCGAACTATGGTGATATCCAGCTCACAGGCTTAAAGAAAGCACCTACGTCTAGGAAGGATAGCTAGGTTGTAAGGAACGCGGAAAGCAAGGAACATTGAAACGAAGGCTGTCACCTGAAATGGTTGTTATAAGGGTAAACCGAAATACATTTATCCTTGTGAGGGTAGGGGCACGACCTATGAAACTTCTGTAATGGGAGCTGAGGAACAGCCCCGAGTCTAGCGAAATCAAACGATTATTTTCCTAAAGTGCATTGCACCGATCGGGTATGAACGTGGGAACATCACCTCGGAGAGGGGGGATGCCACAGTGCAAGCTCTACGATATTGGGATTACTACAGTATGACTGAAACTTTTACGGATTTATATGATAGAGCCACTCGTAAAGAATCTTTTACCCGATTATATGACATTATTACATCAAGAGAAAATATTCTACTGTCTTATCGAATCATAAAATCTAATAAAGGTTCAAAAACTGCGGGAACAGATGGTAAAACTATAAGCGATATAAAAATACTGTCTGAAGATGAACTAGTAACCACTGTACAAAGTAAATTACGAAACTATCGTCCAAAGAAAGTAAGACGAAAACTGATTGAAAAAGAAAATGGAAAGATGAGGCCGCTTGGAATTCCTTGTATTTTAGACCGAATTATCCAACAGTGCTTCAAGCAAGTTCTGGAACCTATTGCAGAAGCTCAATTCTATAAACATAGCTATGGTTTTAGACCTCTTCGGTCTACTCACCATGCAATGGCAAGAGTACAATCCTTAGTTAATCACGCATCACTTCACTATGTAGTTGACATTGATATTAAGGGTTTCTTCGATAATATCAACCATACTTTGCTTATCAAACAACTGTGGAATCTAGGTATTCAAGATAAAAAGGTCTTAGCTTGTATTTCCAAAATGCTAAAAGCTGAAATTGATGGAGAAGGAATCCCTTCAAAAGGGGCACCTCAAGGTGGATTGTTATCGCCTTTACTTTCAAATGTTGTCCTTAATGATTTAGACCAATGGGTATCTACACAATGGGAGTTCTTTCCTTTAAATCGACCATACGAAACAAGAGAAGGTCAGCTGTGTGCCAAAAAACGTACCAATCTTAAAGAAGGATATTTGGTTCGTTATGCAGACGACTTTAAAATTCTCTGTCGAGATTGGAAAATAGCCCAAAGATGGTTTGCTGCCGTAAGGCAGTACCTAAAAGACCGCCTAAAATTAGATATTTCGCCAGAAAAATCTCAAATTGTAAACCTTCGAAAACGCAATTCAGAATTTCTAGGTTTCACGATTCGGGCGAACAAGAAAAGAAACAAGAGGGTTGCCCACACGGGAATAAAAGATAACAAAAGGCAGAAAATCAAGGCTGAAGCGAAAAAACGCATTCAGATACTAAGAGTGTCCCCAACATCTCAAAATGCTTTACTTTTCAATAGTTTCGTCTTAGGAATGCATAATTATTTCAATCGAGCAACCCATGTTAATATAGAGTTCTCTCGTATTGCCTACGAACTGCAATCCTTTATGTACAATCGTCTAAAATCCGTCGGTATATATGAACATCCATCAAATGCATCTCCTACTTATAAGAAATTCTACAGCAGAGGAACTAAAACATTTAAAGTAGCTAATGTATATCTATTCCCTCTTTCTAATGTAAAAACTAGGAACGCCATGAACTTTAGTCATGGTCTTACCCCTTTTACAATTGAAGGAAGAGCACGTATACATAAAAAGATTCAAACGGATATTCAACGGGAAATTGCATTATTGATGAAGTCAAATATTCAGGCACGAAGTGTTGAATATTTGGATAATCGGATTAGCCGATACAGTATGAAAATGGGGAAATGTGAAATCACAGGCAATTTCCTTTATGCTAATGAAGTTCACTGTCATCATTATATCCCAGTACATCTTGATGGAAGCGATCAATTTAAAAACCTTCGCATTCTCCATAAAGATGTGCATCAATTAATTCATATGACGGATAAAAAGACGATTACAATACTCATATCGAAACTTGGAATTTCTGGACCTATGGTCCAGAAAATTAATACTTACCGCGAAAAATGCGGAATAGAACCAATCTCATAAAGGATGGGTAACTAGGAACTTATAATCTAGTACAAATCGTTAGATGGAACGCGGAATGATGGGAAACTATCACGTTCCGTGTGGAGCAGGGGAAAAGCTGGAGATAACATCAAAGGTTTACCTATTGCTACTTTTCCGTAGCAAGAAAGGCGCCCTTCTTTATGAATTGGACATTAATGGAATAAGAGGTTTTTATAAAACCTATTTTTGTATGCAACCACTAGTTCACTTGAACGATTGTATAGTTGTTGTTGGATGAGATGAAGTCGTACTTGAGATTGACCATAGATGCAGATCTTAGCGAATTACCTGAGCTATATGAGTCAATTCAGAACTATAAAGAGATATTCCAAAATCAAATTGCTTTACTTCAGCAAATTATTGATCTTATTGACTCCATGTTAATACAAGGAAACCCTGTTGGACAAGACTGCTTAAGAGAATAAGCGCAAGGTTTTATGGATTTTGAGGTCCCCCGTACGTTGGGACTGAGCCTTTTTCCAGATACATCATTTTATATATTCAAACAAGATTTCTTTAGTGTCGTTCCACAAACGTTGCTGCATAGAAATATCTTTCCCGGGATAGATTGGATCAATTTTTGCACCAGTTCCAACATTGAAGTATCCACCTGTTACTTCATCGTATTCGGAATCAAGTGCTAAACGAACAATGATGTTAGCTCCTCTTCTAGGATCTCCAATATGAAGAAGTTTCAAGATACTTCCCAATACAGTAGATATACGAAGTTCTCTTCCAAGCCCAGTATTATTGAAACCAGGATTTAGTGCATTGGCAGTAACCCCAGTTCCAGAAAATTGTCGTGCCAACTCACCAGTAAACATGATATTTAGAAGCTTAGTTTTTCCATAAATTTCAGATGAACCTCTTGCTGTAAATGGGGATGTGTCCGTCAAATCCTTTGGTAACTTCAGTTCACCATGATTTCGAGAAGCCTCAGAGGCAACATTAACAATTCTTGCACTTTCTGCTTCTACTAAAGAATCTTTTAACAAATTCGTTAGCAGCCAGGGCGTTAGATAGTTTACCGCTATCATCTCAGCAAATCCCTCAGGAGTAACGCGTTGCTCGAACCCATGAAGCCCAGCATTGTGAATGAGTACATCAATCTTTGAATAGTTTTCTTTAATTTCTAGCCCTATACGGCGTACATCCTTCATCAGCGATAGATCTCCAAAATAGAAATCAACTTCCGTTTCTGGGGAAGCTTCTTTTATTAGTTTTTCAGTTGCTTCAGCCCGTTTTTTGTTACGAGCAGTCAAAACCAGATGTGCACCACGTTTTGCGATTTCAATTGCAGCTAGTTGACCAATACCATTGGTTCCACCAGTGATTACCATTATTGGATACTCAGACATTTTACATTCTCCTTCTCTAAACTTGACACTGTTTTAATAAATGATTATATTTGACATATATCAAATATAATCATTTATTTGATATATGTCAAATAATATGTTGCGTTAGGATGGGGAATTATGGATATTGATTATTCTGATTCGAGGGAACAGCTGGAGTTTACTTTTGGTGAACAGCTCAATGCGTTGATTAGTGAAGCACATGCACTTAATGTCAGAACTGCAGCTACATTTGATGCCACTTTGCAGCCTGCAGCATTTTTGATTGTTCGCTGGCTTTTTTCACACGGTCCTACTAACGCTACGACTTTAGCAGAGTCAACCGCAATGGACCGTAGCTCTATCAGTAGACTTATTGGCCAATTGAAAGGTCTGGGATATGTAAAAAGCGAGCCCCACCCTAAAGATCGTCGAGGAGTATTGTTAACCTTAACTGAACTTGGTCATGAAAAAACAATAAAAGCACTAAAAGAAAAAGAAGCTATTTTCTACGAACGTATTTCAAGTTTAACGGATTCAGAATTGAAAACTTATATTGAAATGCTAAAATCTCTAAGCTTCAACAAAACCGATAACTCTTGAGGAAGAAGTGTTTGACGCTCTATTCCGTAACCCCTACCACGACAATTTTTTTCTCCAACGGCAATATTAAATTCTATATGGATGTAATAGGATTTTGGTGTCAGTCCCCCGCTACGTTAAAGAGTGGGGGACTGACCCTTTTTCTTCGGTGAAATGTATCACAAGTTATGTTCCACAATCGGGCGCGTGCGACGTGTTCTGTTATAAGCACTAAAATGCGAAAAACAGGAGACTTTTCATTTTTTGCTAATACTAAAATTAAAATCTCAACTTTACAACTGAGGATGGGAATGACGGAACCATGTTACCTGAAACCATCCCGACAATACTCCTGCATGCGTCATAATTGACAGATTATGGGGTATGAAGCCAGGTGGAGTCGGCAGAACAGAGGCTAAAGCCTCACTTTTTTTTTCCGTGATGCCATGCCAATGGATATGCCGGGCGGCTGAAAAACTAGATATGGTGAGAATCGTTCCAGGTATAGGAACCGACGAACTTTCGAATTTAAGGGTCTAAAGATTGAACATATGGAAACCTATGGACCATCTAACGATGGTGTGAGTGGTGTGGAGTAAAAATGCGCCCTCTGAAACACGCTATATCGAACTATGGTGATATCCAGCTCACAGGCTTAAAGAAAGCACCTACGTCTAGGAAGGATAGCTAGGTTGTAAGGAACGCGGAAAGCAAGGAACATTGAAACGAAGGCTGTCACCTGAAATGGTTGTTATAAGGGTAAACCGAAATACATTTATCCTTGTGAGGGTAGGGGCACGACCTATGAAACTTCTGTAATGGGAGCTGAGGAACAGCCCCGAGTCTAGCGAAATCAAACGATTATTTTCCTAAAGTGCATTGCACCGATCGGGTATGAACGTGGGAACATCACCTCGGAGAGGGGGGATGCCACAGTGCAAGCTCTACGATATTGGGATTACTACAGTATGACTGAAACTTTTACGGATTTATATGATAGAGCCACTCGTAAAGAATCTTTTACCCGATTATATGACATTATTACATCAAGAGAAAATATTCTACTGTCTTATCGAATCATAAAATCTAATAAAGGTTCAAAAACTGCGGGAACAGATGGTAAAACTATAAGCGATATAAAAATACTGTCTGAAGATGAACTAGTAACCACTGTACAAAGTAAATTACGAAACTATCGTCCAAAGAAAGTAAGACGAAAACTGATTGAAAAAGAAAATGGAAAGATGAGGCCGCTTGGAATTCCTTGTATTTTAGACCGAATTATCCAACAGTGCTTCAAGCAAGTTCTGGAACCTATTGCAGAAGCTCAATTCTATAAACATAGCTATGGTTTTAGACCTCTTCGGTCTACTCACCATGCAATGGCAAGAGTACAATCCTTAGTTAATCACGCATCACTTCACTATGTAGTTGACATTGATATTAAGGGTTTCTTCGATAATATCAACCATACTTTGCTTATCAAACAACTGTGGAATCTAGGTATTCAAGATAAAAAGGTCTTAGCTTGTATTTCCAAAATGCTAAAAGCTGAAATTGATGGAGAAGGAATCCCTTCAAAAGGGGCACCTCAAGGTGGATTGTTATCGCCTTTACTTTCAAATGTTGTCCTTAATGATTTAGACCAATGGGTATCTACACAATGGGAGTTCTTTCCTTTAAATCGACCATACGAAACAAGAGAAGGTCAGCTGTGTGCCAAAAAACGTACCAATCTTAAAGAAGGATATTTGGTTCGTTATGCAGACGACTTTAAAATTCTCTGTCGAGATTGGAAAATAGCCCAAAGATGGTTTGCTGCCGTAAAATTCTTGCACTTTCTGCTTCTACTAAAGAATCTTTTAACAAATTCGTTAGCAGCCAGGGCGTTAGATAGTTTACCGCTATCATCTCAGCAAATCCCTCAGGAGTAACGCGTTGCTCGAACCCATGAAGCCCAGCATTGTGAATGAGTACATCAATCTTTGAATAGTTTTCTTTAATTTCTAGCCCTATACGGCGTACATCCTTCATCAGCGATAGATCTCCAAAATAGAAATCAACTTCCGTTTCTGGGGAAGCTTCTTTTATTAGTTTTTCAGTTGCTTCAGCCCGTTTTTTGTTACGAGCAGTCAAAACCAGATGTGCACCACGTTTTGCGATTTCAATTGCAGCTAGTTGACCAATACCATTGGTTCCACCAGTGATTACCATTATTGGATACTCAGACATTTTACATTCTCCTTCTCTAAACTTGACACTGTTTTAATAAATGATTATATTTGACATATATCAAATATAATCATTTATTTGATATATGTCAAATAATATGTTGCGTTAGGATGGGGAATTATGGATATTGATTATTCTGATTCGAGGGAACAGCTGGAGTTTACTTTTGGTGAACAGCTCAATGCGTTGATTAGTGAAGCACATGCACTTAATGTCAGAACTGCAGCTACATTTGATGCCACTTTGCAGCCTGCAGCATTTTTGATTGTTCGCTGGCTTTTTTCACACGGTCCTACTAACGCTACGACTTTAGCAGAGTCAACCGCAATGGACCGTAGCTCTATCAGTAGACTTATTGGCCAATTGAAAGGTCTGGGATATGTAAAAAGCGAGCCCCACCCTAAAGATCGTCGAGGAGTATTGTTAACCTTAACTGAACTTGGTCATGAAAAAACAATAAAAGCACTAAAAGAAAAAGAAGCTATTTTCTACGAACGTATTTCAAGTTTAACGGATTCAGAATTGAAAACTTATATTGAAATGCTAAAATCTCTAAGCTTCAACAAAACCGATAACTCTTGAGGAAGAAGTGTTTGACGCTCTATTCCGTAACCCCTACCACGACAATTTTTTTCTCCAACGGCAATATTAAATTCTATATGGATGTAATAGGATTTTGGTGTCAGTCCCCCGCTACGTTAAAGAGTGGGGGACTGACCCTTTTTCTTCGGTGAAATGTATCACAAGTTATGTTCCACAATCGGGCGCGTGCGACGTGTTCTGTTATAAGCACTAAAATGCGAAAAACAGGAGACTTTTCATTTTTTGCTAATACTAAAATTAAAATCTCAACTTTACAACTGAGGATGGGAATGACGGAACCATGTTACCTGAAACCATCCCGACAATACTCCTGCATGCGTCATAATTGACAGATTATGGGGTATGAAGCCAGGTGGAGTCGGCAGAACAGAGGCTAAAGCCTCACTTTTTTTTTCCGTGATGCCATGCCAATGGATATGCCGGGCGGCTGAAAAACTAGATATGGTGAGAATCGTTCCAGGTATAGGAACCGACGAACTTTCGAATTTAAGGGTCTAAAGATTGAACATATGGAAACCTATGGACCATCTAACGATGGTGTGAGTGGTGTGGAGTAAAAATGCGCCCTCTGAAACACGCTATATCGAACTATGGTGATATCCAGCTCACAGGCTTAAAGAAAGCACCTACGTCTAGGAAGGATAGCTAGGTTGTAAGGAACGCGGAAAGCAAGGAACATTGAAACGAAGGCTGTCACCTGAAATGGTTGTTATAAGGGTAAACCGAAATACATTTATCCTTGTGAGGGTAGGGGCACGACCTATGAAACTTCTGTAATGGGAGCTGAGGAACAGCCCCGAGTCTAGCGAAATCAAACGATTATTTTCCTAAAGTGCATTGCACCGATCGGGTATGAACGTGGGAACATCACCTCGGAGAGGGGGGATGCCACAGTGCAAGCTCTACGATATTGGGATTACTACAGTATGACTGAAACTTTTACGGATTTATATGATAGAGCCACTCGTAAAGAATCTTTTACCCGATTATATGACATTATTACATCAAGAGAAAATATTCTACTGTCTTATCGAATCATAAAATCTAATAAAGGTTCAAAAACTGCGGGAACAGATGGTAAAACTATAAGCGATATAAAAATACTGTCTGAAGATGAACTAGTAACCACTGTACAAAGTAAATTACGAAACTATCGTCCAAAGAAAGTAAGACGAAAACTGATTGAAAAAGAAAATGGAAAGATGAGGCCGCTTGGAATTCCTTGTATTTTAGACCGAATTATCCAACAGTGCTTCAAGCAAGTTCTGGAACCTATTGCAGAAGCTCAATTCTATAAACATAGCTATGGTTTTAGACCTCTTCGGTCTACTCACCATGCAATGGCAAGAGTACAATCCTTAGTTAATCACGCATCACTTCACTATGTAGTTGACATTGATATTAAGGGTTTCTTCGATAATATCAACCATACTTTGCTTATCAAACAACTGTGGAATCTAGGTATTCAAGATAAAAAGGTCTTAGCTTGTATTTCCAAAATGCTAAAAGCTGAAATTGATGGAGAAGGAATCCCTTCAAAAGGGGCACCTCAAGGTGGATTGTTATCGCCTTTACTTTCAAATGTTGTCCTTAATGATTTAGACCAATGGGTATCTACACAATGGGAGTTCTTTCCTTTAAATCGACCATACGAAACAAGAGAAGGTCAGCTGTGTGCCAAAAAACGTACCAATCTTAAAGAAGGATATTTGGTTCGTTATGCAGACGACTTTAAAATTCTCTGTCGAGATTGGAAAATAGCCCAAAGATGGTTTGCTGCCGTAAGGCAGTACCTAAAAGACCGCCTAAAATTAGATATTTCGCCAGAAAAATCTCAAATTGTAAACCTTCGAAAACGCAATTCAGAATTTCTAGGTTTCACGATTCGGGCGAACAAGAAAAGAAACAAGAGGGTTGCCCACACGGGAATAAAAGATAACAAAAGGCAGAAAATCAAGGCTGAAGCGAAAAAACGCATTCAGATACTAAGAGTGTCCCCAACATCTCAAAATGCTTTACTTTTCAATAGTTTCGTCTTAGGAATGCATAATTATTTCAATCGAGCAACCCATGTTAATATAGAGTTCTCTCGTATTGCCTACGAACTGCAATCCTTTATGTACAATCGTCTAAAATCCGTCGGTATATATGAACATCCATCAAATGCATCTCCTACTTATAAGAAATTCTACAGCAGAGGAACTAAAACATTTAAAGTAGCTAATGTATATCTATTCCCTCTTTCTAATGTAAAAACTAGGAACGCCATGAACTTTAGTCATGGTCTTACCCCTTTTACAATTGAAGGAAGAGCACGTATACATAAAAAGATTCAAACGGATATTCAACGGGAAATTGCATTATTGATGAAGTCAAATATTCAGGCACGAAGTGTTGAATATTTGGATAATCGGATTAGCCGATACAGTATGAAAATGGGGAAATGTGAAATCACAGGCAATTTCCTTTATGCTAATGAAGTTCACTGTCATCATTATATCCCAGTACATCTTGATGGAAGCGATCAATTTAAAAACCTTCGCATTCTCCATAAAGATGTGCATCAATTAATTCATATGACGGATAAAAAGACGATTACAATACTCATATCGAAACTTGGAATTTCTGGACCTATGGTCCAGAAAATTAATACTTACCGCGAAAAATGCGGAATAGAACCAATCTCATAAAGGATGGGTAACTAGGAACTTATAATCTAGTACAAATCGTTAGATGGAACGCGGAATGATGGGAAACTATCACGTTCCGTGTGGAGCAGGGGAAAAGCTGGAGATAACATCAAAGGTTTACCTATTGCTACTGATATGAAGTAACTAATGCCTAATTTCTCACATACAACACCGAGAAATTAGGCTTTTTATATTTTAATTTGGCTCTTTTCTAAAAGATTGTTGTTTTTTACTTGGTTTTTGGAAAGAAAACCGTTGATAAATAAGTTGATTGGAGCGGAAGGTGCGAGACTCCTGCGGGAGCAGCGGGACAGGTGAGACCCCGCAGGCGCTTTAGCGAGGCCACTGAAAAAGTCCAAGTTTTTAATTTAGGCAGTTGAAAGTTTGATTAAACCAAACTTTCAACTGTCTTTTTGCCTTATAATAACGATATTAAATGTATGTAGGTGATATCCCGATGATTTCCAATCAAGAAACACTTAATCTTAGCCCATTCATGGCAATCTACGAAATAGTTGTGCCAAAAAGTAATATGCTTCGCCAAATCAATGAACTAGTGGACTTTTCATTTATTCTCGAAGAATTAAAAACGAAATATTGTCTTGATAACGGTCGAAATGCCATTTCACCGATTCGCATGTTCAAATATTTATTACTAAAATCGATATTTGATCTATCTGATGTGGATGTAGTAGAACGTTCAATATATGATATGTCGTTTAAATATTTCCTGGATATGGCACCAGAAGATTCCGTGATTGATCCTAGTTCCTTAACGAAATTTCGTAAACTCCGTCTTCAAGATGAGGATTTATTAGATTTGCTCATTGGCAAAACAGTTGAGATTGCTCTGGAAAAAGAAATCATAAAAAGTAAAACCATTATCGTGGATTCCACACATACGAAAGCGCGTTATAACCAAAAATCTCCGAAGGAATTTTTACAAGAGAAAGCGAAAAATGTTCGAAAAGCCGTGTATCGAATTGATGAATCCATGAAGGAAAAATTCCCTGCGAAAACAACTTCTGTTGAAGTAACCGATGAATTAGATTATTGTCGTCGAATCATTACTGTTGTCGAAAAAGAACCACAAATCGCTAAGGTACCTGCGGTCAAAGAAAAATTAAATGTTCTAAAAGAGATCGTAGAAGATTATACAGAACAACTTAGCTATTCAAATGATCCAGACGCACGGGTCGGACACAAAACAGAGGACTCTTCTTTTTTTGGGTTCAAAACGCATTACGCGATGGCTAATGAACGGATTATTACAGCGGCAGTTATGACAACAGGTGAAAAAAGTGATGGAAAATATCTGCGGGATTTAACAAAAAAAAGCCAAGCAACTGGAATGAAAATTGACAAAATCATTGGAGATACAGCCTACTCTGAGAAAGATAATATTCGATTCGCGAAAGAAAATGAATTAGCACTTGTTTCCAAATTACATCCGCATATTACACATGGCAGACGCACAAAAGAAGAAGAGTTTGAATTTAATAAAGATGCAGGAATGTATGTATGTAAAGCAGGGCATATGGCTAATAGAAGGAAATATGAAGGACGAAAGGGACAAGATAAAAACCCTAGAATCAAGTACTTTTTTGATATTGAAAAATGTAAAGTGTGCCCTTTTCATGATGGCTGTTATAAAGAAGGAGCGAAAAGTAAATCTTATTCTGTGACAATCAAATCAACAGAACATGCCGATCAGGAGGCATTTCAAAACACAGAAGAATTTAAAGAGTTAGCGAAATCTCGCTATAAAATTGAAGCGAAAAATAGTGAGTTGAAACATAGACACGGGTATGATATTGCATCATCTGCGGGTCTATTAGGCATGAAGATTCAGGGAGCTACAGCGATATTCGCTGTCAACCTTAAACGAATACTAAAACTCCTCAATGAAAAAGAATAAAAAAAGATAAGGAAAAGGGCAATTTTTCGTCCAAAAACAGACGATAAATTGCCTTTTTTGTACCAAAATTTATTTACAGACGTAAAAATCGTATGTTTTTCAGTGGCCTCCGCTTTAGCTCCGAGGAGGCTCACCGCCCGCCCCGCGGAAAGCGAAGCACCTGGAGCGGAAATCAACCACACTTCTCTTTTAATAAAAAGCAACAAAGTTTACGAAAACAGCCTTTAATTTTCATACAGTTTATATCCTCATTTTCCTGACACTACCGCTACTAGACAACATAGTGAATTAGAGGAGTCTATTATTTGTTAGAAGTTGGCAAAGCGTGGCAAATTACTTGTCAAAGACTGGTGCAAAAGATAGCAGAAATGGTAAATTCTAATGGCCGTAATCACATTAGAAGGCCAATCGATATATTAAAAATTTCTCATAAGGATTTTGATCATATAAATCTGGCAAAATGACTTCTTGTTTTAATTCAAAAGCGGTCTGATTTTCTAAATAATAGAAATAATCTTCTGATACATAATATAATATCAGTTCTATCTCCCTGTTGGTCTTTTCTACAGAAAATAAGATATTGTTTATGATATTCATAAAAATTTGGATCGAAAACGGATTAAAAAAATAAAACCGATTATCCTTTGGATTAATTTGGTACTCTTGAGCCAAGCAACACTGGAAATGAATTTTATCTTCACAATCACTAAATTTCTCCAAATAATAATCCTTGTTCTCAACTGCCTCTTGATAGAAAGTCTCATTCATTTCAACCCCAACAACAGTTGCATTAAATAAATAATTGATGTAAAAGTTTAATCTCCCTTTTCCGCACCCAAAGTCAACAACACGATCACTACTTTTTAATTCATATTGCTTAAATAATTCTTCTAACGCACTATATGGCGTCGGCTCATAACGATGGTAATGGAAAGACTTATTGAAACCCTCTTGGTCTCCACCTGTTATTATGTTCAACAATTCATCATAATACTGTTCATTCATAAATTCACACCTACTCAAGCGGATTATCATTTACCCCTTATGATACAGATTTTTGTGTAACATATAAAGGTTAACTATACGATTAGCTCTACTCTTTCATAAAAAAGGCTATACTCTTAATTGGTGAGACGTTGAATAAACACGGTTATTCTGTTGGTCCTACAAAAGCATCGGAATGCTTTAATAAGCTAGCAGATGTTCGAGCAAAATAGGTAACAAATTTTCATTCAAATACACTGAAGGGAAAGATAAGTTTTCATTATCTTTCCCTTCCATTCAAAATAAGGAATAAAATTCAGCTAGTACAAGTTATTCTACTCTTAGATTTCTCTCAACAGTACAGTATTGGTTTTATTAAGCTGTCTTTCCTTTTTTCCATGCAAAAAATAGTAAAGAACCATCGAGAATAAAATAACGCCTACCATAATCATATAAAGCCCTCGAAATCCTGTATATGGTACAAAAAAGCCTAATATATATGGTCCAATCCCAAATCCAAGGTCAACAAAAATGAAAAAAGTTGATGTAGCCAACCCCAATCGTTGTGGTGGAGTTACCTTTACTGAAACAGCCTGGGCTGAAGATGTATAATTTCCATAGCCAAGACCAATAATTGCCCCTGCCACTAATAATGTCCATCCTTGTTCCACTTGACTAAGAAGAAACATACCCGCTGCAAAGACGCTAAGTGCTGGATAAATGACTAAGTTTGCTCCTTTAACATCAAATAGGCGCCCCGTTAACGGCCTTGAAACGAGGACCATTATGGCATAAATAGCGAAGAAAAAGCTAGCTGCTTCTACCAGTTTCAATTCCTTAGCATAAAAGGTGATAAATGACAGCACACCCGAATAAGCAAAACCTACAAAAAACGTAACCACAGATATTGGAATTGCTTTTTTCTCAATGAAATTACTCATCTTAAATCCCTTTATTTCCCTAGCAACATTGTTACTAACTTGAATAGAGGGTACTTTTAAAAAGAGGGCTGTAACCAAACTAAAAGCACCTAAAATCAAGCAAAATAAAAAGATGATTTGGTAGCTTGCATGTTCCTTTAGATACATTCCAAAAAAGGGACCGATAGCTGTCGCAATAATCGCGCTTAAACTATAATATCCAATCCCCTCTCCACGCCGAGTTGACGGAATAATTTGAGCAACGATTGTACCAGTTGCTGTACTAGCAATTCCTAAAGCTATACCATGCAAAAGGCGGTTTATTAGTAATAAAAATAAAGTATTTGCTACAAAGTATAATAAGGTAGTCACCGCAAAAAGGATTAATCCCAAAAAGAGGATTTTTTTCCGTCCGATTTGGTCAATAATCCTCCCAGCAAATAGTCTCCCTAATAACGCCCCTATTACAAATATTCCGGTCACGAGCCCCGCTTCACTGGTATTTGCATCAAATTTTTCTACTGCATATGTTGAAATGGTGACCATTAACAAATAAAAAATCAATGTCACAAAAAAATTAATCCCAGAAACAATTAAAAAATCCTTGGTCCATAGTTTTGCTTTATTCATATTCTTCCCCTTTACTATTCCGTTCTTTTAGATACGTATTTTCCATTTTATATATAATTTTTGAATATGTAAAACAACGATTTTTAATGATAGTATAAGAATTACTAATATTAAAAAGGGGAAACGTACGATGAACCTCGAACAAATGGAGTATATAAAAGAAGTCGTTGAAACGAAATCAATGTCCCTCGCTGCCCAAAATCTTCATGTATCTCAATCCGCAATCAGTCAGTCGATTTCTTTGCTGGAGAAAGAAATCGGAATTCAATTATTTAAACGTTCCCGCTTCGGAACTATACCAACTGACACAGGGAAAAATATTATTAAAAAGGCCCTGGAAATTTTAAAGAAAGTGGATGAAATGAAATTAGAGGTCCAGTCCATCACTTCTTCTTATAAGGGGGAATTAAGAATTGCGACAATTTCCAGCTTATTCTTGACCATGTTGCCTAAAATACTTTCCAAATTTAAAAAAGATTTCCCACAAATTAAAGTGAACATAACTGAACTTGAAAGCAAAGATATAATCGAAAAAGTAGCTCAACAAGAGGTTGATTTAGGATTAATTGCCTTAAATAAAGATTCAGGAGTGAAATTACCAGATCAATTAACCTTTCAATCATTTCAATATCAGGGAGGTTTAATAGTTATTGTTCCCAAGGATTCTCCATTAGCCTTTAATAAAGAACTATTGTTACATGAAATCCTTGATTATCCTTTTGTCATGTATGCAAGTAGTTTTTGGGAGAAAATAGCAGAATATATTAAAGAAAATTACCAACCACTAAATGTTATCTTTGCCACCACTAACACCGAGGTGATCAAACGAACAGTAGCAGAAGGATTAGGTATTAGTATATTATCTAGTTTGATGCTAAAAGATGATCCCTATGTTGAAAGCCGACGGATCGTTTCAATTCCTTTAGCTGATTATAATCTTTACCCTAGCGTTTCATTTGGTTCGATTCATTCGCAAAACCTCACTCATTCTAGATTAATAAAGAAATTTTTAGAATATGTTGAACTTTAGTTTTAGATAGTTCCGTTCTATAAGCATCTTTTTATCCACTGTGAGTTATGTACGGTTCTTTCTTTTTTATTATTTGGCTCTGTTAAACCAGAATGTTGATTTCCGTTCCAGGCACTCGCTTTCCGCGGGGCGGGCGGTGAGCCTCCTCGGCGCTAAGCGCCTGTGGGGTCTCACCTGTCCCGCTGCTCCCGCAGGAGTCTTCGTGCCTTCCACTCCAATCAACTCCTTTATTAACGGTTTTCTTTCCAAAAGCCTATTAAAAAAACAACAATCTTTTAGAAAAGAGCCTTTAGCAAAAACCCCTTTACTATTGCACATGATGAGTTATGGTTCGTATCTCATCTACTTTTTGATACTGAAAGTCAAGTTTATTTTGACCTTTACAGCCAAATGACTTATAATATAATTCTATGTCCCAGTAGCTCAGTAGGATAGAGCAACAGTTTCCTAAACTGTAGGTCGGAGGTTCGAATCCTCTCTGGGACGCTAACAAACAAAGAGGTAAACCCTTATTATTTGAGGGTTTACCTCTTTTTATATGCAGATTAATGATAACCATAGGATAATAAGCATCACCCAAAGGATTAGTTGAATCATAAGTACACTGCCTGCCTTTGGAAATAGCATTTAAATTCCAGTCAATTTATTCAATTATTCTTAATAACACTTTACAATTTTATAACATTTAAGACCTATTTCCTTAATGTTACAGCACTATACTAGATGTAGTGGGGATAGCGCGAGTGGCTATCATAGTATTTGGCGAAGGTGGAGCCTATACTTTTTATTAACTTATATAACTGATCTGTTAATGAGAATTCTTTGAAATGACTACCAAAATAAGGAGTTGTTCCAATGCTAAAGTGGTTGACTAGAATCATTACTTTGACAACATTCTTGTGCCTATTAAATTGATAAAAGCTGTGGGATCAATTAATCCACACAGCTTTTTATTATTTTCCTTTACTTTCATTCAGCTCGTTCATGAGCTGTTTCGTCCTTTTCGCATTTCCTTCTGCAAAGTTTTCAAGACGATCCTTTAGTTCATCATCATCGTGGATCCGCTCAGCGGTTATGAGATACGTCCTCATTAATTCTTCTTCAATTTCAATTGAGCTTTTAAGTATTTCTTCTAGGTTTTCCTTTTCTTCGTCATTCTTTCCTTTAAACACATTAGGACTCATCGGGAAGACCTCCTTTTCCCTTTATGGTTCGCAATTTCTCCCAGGTTATCCATTGATCGCGAAAGCAAAAAAAGGAGTTTCATTTTACCGAAACACCTCTTAGTCTTATTCAATATATTAACCTTATGTTTATGTCTTATTTCAAACTACGGGTCAGGAATGCCTTTGTTCTATCGAGCTTGGGATTAGTAAACAACTGATTAGGGTGACCCGATTCAACAATTTCCCCATTGTCCATAAAAATAGCCCGATTGGCAACCTCTTTTGCGAACCCCATCTCATGAGTTACCACAATCATCGTCATATGCTCTTCTGCGAGATCTTTCATTACTTGCAATACCTCACCAGTTAATTCCGGATCTAGCGCAGAAGTAGGCTCATCAAACAGCAGGATTTCTGGGTTCATCATGAGCGCCCGAGCAATGGCGACCCTTTGTTTTTGACCACCCGATAAATTTGCTGGATAGGCCGATCCACGATCAGATAGTCCAATTTTCTCTAGTAGCTCATTGCTTCGCTGTTGGATTGCTGCTTGTGACTCCGCTTTTACTAATCTTGGAGCTAGCTCCAAATTTTCTTTAACGGTTAGATGTGGGAAAAGATTAAAATGTTGGAAGACCATTCCCATCTTGACGGTAATTCTCTTAATTTCGTGCGGTTTTGAGTAGATTCCATCTTTCACAAGATAATCACCTGATACACAAATGCTACCGGCATTTATTTCTTCAAGATAAACCAGACTGCGGAGCAGTGTACTTTTCCCAGAACCGGAAGGACCGATCACTGCAACTACATCATTTTTATTTACATCAAAAGTAATCTGCTTTAATACATCTAGCTTGCCGTACGATTTTTTAAGGTTAGATACTTCAATGATAGCCACATTCACCACTCCCTCTTATTCAAATTTGAACCGTCGTTCGATCCATTTAAAGATCATCGTTAATACCAGCGTCATGACCAGATAAATGATACCTGCGATGAAGAACGGCACAATCGTAAAGTCACGGTTTACTGCAGTCTGGGCAAAGTGTAATAATTCCGGTACAGCGACCGCATAGAGCAGGGCAGTATCCTTGATCAATGTCACTGTTTCATTAGCTACAGCTGGAAGGGCGATACGGAACATTTGAGGTAATACAATCCGTGTCATCGTTTGCCATTTATTCAATCCAAGGACCTGGGAAGCCTCATACTGGCCTTTATCAATACCCAATAGCCCACCCCGAAAAATTTCAGCAAAATAGGCAGCATAATTTAAAATAAAACCTAAACAGGCGGCAACAAAGCGATCCAGGACCATATATTCACCAATGACAGGTAGCATTGGCAACCCAAAACAAATAAACAACAGTTGGAGTAAAAGCGGAGTGCCGCGCATCACATTTATATAGAGCTGAGCCAGCCAAGAAATGGGCCTGTAGCTACTTTTTACAGCCAGTGTTAATAAAAAGCCTAGCGGAATCGAAGCCACAATAGCAATCAAAAACAGGAGGACTGTCATCTGTGCCCCTTCTAACATGGGCTTAAGGATTGAGCTTATATATTCAAAAGACATAAAAGAATTCCTCCAAAAACAAAACAGGGTTCCCTTAGGAAATCCTGTTTTGCCTTATATTCGTTATTACTTTAATACTTTATCTTCACCAAACCATTTTTTCGATATATCTGCGGAAGTACCATCAGCGTTCATATCATCTAGTGCCTTTTGAAGGTTTTTAAGTAATTTCTCATTACCTTTTTTAACTCCTATTCCATATTCTTCTGGAGCAAGAGATTCATCAAGAACCTTAAAAGTTTCTTTCTCTTTCGTCATATAATAATTGATAACAATCTCATCAATAACTACCGCATCCAAACGTCCGCTCTTTAAATCATTCAAAGCTAAAACATTGTCGGAAAACTCGGTAACGGTTTTAACCTTGTCTTTGATTGGATTTGCATCCAAAGCATCTGCTGCCGATGAAAGAGTTTGAAGACCGACAACTTTTCCTTCTAAATCCTTTAGTTTTGTAAGCTTTGAATCGTTAAGTGTTACCACAACTTGGGCATTTTTTAGATATGGTTTTGTAAAAAGAACCTTCTCTTTACGCTCATCAGTAATAGTGTAACCATTCCAAATAAGATCAATGCGACCACTGCTTAGTTCAGATTCCTTTGTTGTCCAGTCAATAGGTTGGAATTTAACTTTTGTCCCCATTTTTTTGGCTGCTGCTTTTGCTAAGTCGATATCAAAGCCTACAATCTTATTGTTTTCATCACGGAATCCCATAGGGGCAAATTTATCGTCGATACCAATCACCAATGTTTTATCTTTTCCATTATCCTTCGATGAGGAGCTAGAGCATGCTGAAAGGAGCGAGAATACTGCGGCAATTACTAGGATAATTGTTGCTAAACGTTTCATATTGATAAACCACCTTTATTTGAATGTTATTTCACTTTAGTACGTTACCATATTATCACACTAACATTATAACATTATAATATTATTAAATTCAATAACCGGGTGAATAAAAAATAAAAGAGCCAATTTTCATTAGGGATTAGGCCATGTTTTTGCTATATGATTTTTCTATTTATTAACTCAACTTTCGCAGACTGAAATAGGCAGGTATGCCTAGATATAGTTGGGTAAGCCTGCAATCCATTGCTGTAGTTGACTTTTGATTAACTTTTGAATTTTTTTGTTACTCTCTTTAAGGGTCTTCAAGAAGCTCGATTAATTGCTGAAGCACAATAGCCCAATCGAGGTCACTGATTTCATCACAAAGTTCATAAAACATACCGCCTAATGTTCTTTGGTCCGTACTACATCTGTTTTGCCAGGACAGAACAATATATCGTGCAAAAACTATCGTTGTATGACTAATTAAGGAATCATAGGAACGACCTTGAAACTCCTTTTGGAGTTTTAATAGGGATTTCGTTGTTTTGAAAAACACTTCAATGTCCCATCTCATTCCATAAATTCTGATGATTTCTTGGTCACTTAGCGTACAGTCTGTACTCAGAATCGCTAACCATTCGCTCTTTTTATTACGGTTTTGAACGAATACCATTTTCACTACAACTCCATGGCTTGGGTAGTATTAATGGAGAGAAGAATCCCTTTTTTCCCTTGAATAGGTGCTGCCAAACGATAAAGTTCCTTTAAGCTGACACGCTTATCATCTACAAGGTAACGTTGTTTTAAATTCTTAACCATGCCAATTACATCAAGCTCTTTGATGTTCTTAATAAGTGGTTGATGGGTAAACCAAGTATCCATCAACACATATGAAGCATCAATCCCAGCGTTCAATGCACGTTGAATCATATAAGGAATTTGTTCTGGAGCAGTTTGTAAGGCTTCAAGACGGCGTTTGTAGCCAGTGCTTCGCTTGTCGATTTTACTTGATATTCCGTTAATTTGGCTTGTTTTAGAGCTCAATAAAGAAAAGTCCACAGGAACGAACGTTGCATCATCTGATCAACCAAGGGTTAGCATACGGAAGCCTTTATAAAAGCGCATTTTTTGAGAGGCATGCTATGTTCTTAAATAGTTGTTAGGAGGATAACACATTCAAATTTCCCCTGTTGGGCTCGTCGAACCTTGATCCAATAGTAACACACCTAACTAAACTACATTTCACACAATCGACACCACTAAATACCAAGTAACATAGTCACCTTTCAATCTAATCACTATAATAAGTAATAATATAAAATAGACTGTTTGACGGAGTAGCCAGTTAAGGCTAGAAAATCAACGATCCTTTAGAATACAGGAGAAAATTAAAAATGAATAAAAGTTCTATATTAATAGAAAAGCAGATAATAAAAAATTTTGTTTTCCATAACCGCTATGTTTGTGCACCTTTTGATATTTCAAAGGCAACGGAGGATGGGCTCGTTACAGATGAGCTATTATCAATCTACGAACAGCGCAAAGGTCCTTCTCTAATCGTTGTTGAGCAAGCTGCTATTGATGCAGCTGGTCAATATAGAGAAAATCTCATTTTCGTAGACCGTGATGAATGCATCGAAGGATTGTCTAAACTGGCAGCAGTCATACATAAAAACAACCAGGTGGCTGTGTTACAGATTAATCATACCGGGAGTGCTGCGGACACTGCCTTAACAGGTAGAGAAGCTGTGGCCCCCTCCGCCGTGATGCATCCATTCGTTAAGCGCTCTATACCAAGGGCCTTGACAATAACTGAAATCCACGAAATCAGAGAGGCATTTGTCCAGGCTGCTCTACGTGTTAAAAAGGCTGGCTTTAATGGTGTAGAGATCCACAACTGCCATGGGTTTTTATTAAGCCAATTTCTTTCTCCTCTAACCAATCTAAGGACTGATGAATACGGCGGAAGCCTGGAAAACCGAAGCCGTTTTCTAATGGAGATCACTACAGCAGTACGAAAAGCAGTTGGCGAGGACTTTCTCCTTCTTGTTCGCTTAGGCTTGGATGACCTTTTACCAGGTGGAACAACATTGGAAGAAGGATGCTTAGTAGCAGCAAAACTTCAAGCGGCTGGTACCGATATTCTTGATGTATCCACTGGGCTTGTTCCTCCATTAATATTACCAGGCCCTGCCATGTTAAGAAATATGATTAAAACAGTTAAACGCCATGTTACTATCCCAGTTATTGGAGCAGGGGAATTAGCGGACATTGCAATCGCAGCAGATATGGTGCAAAAAGGTGAGATAGACTTCATTGCCCTTGCCAGACCTATAATGAAAAAGCCAAATTATGTAGAGGATTTATTAGAAAAAATATCTTTTGAGAGTGTAAAATAATAAATCATTTTTCCATCGATATAAGCGCCAACCAACCCATCAATTTTAATTTCACACAACAAAAAACCCAAAATTCAGGATCTTATTATCCTAAATTTCGGGTTTTTTAATTTGGAAAATTCCAACTTCCCCTCGTTTTGCTGACATCAATAAGAAGATTACAAAATGTATAGTTAATGTGCAAGAACTAACACCACTCTGCTGTACACTCCTCTATCCACTGGTGATGAAAGCATACTCTTATCGGCAATACTTACCTAACTCAACTTTCGCAGACTGAAATAGGCAGGTATGCCTAGATATAGTTGGGTAAGCCTGCAATCCATTGCTGTAGTTGACTTTTGATTAACTTTTGAATTTTTTTGTTACTCTCTTTAAGGGTATCTTCAAGAAGCTCGATTAATTGCTGAAGCACAATAGCCCAATCGAGGTCACTGATTTCATCACAAAGTTCATAAAACATTCCGCCAAGTGTTCTTTGGTCCGTGCTACATCTGTTTTGCCAGGACAGCACAATGTATCGTGAAAAAACTATCGTTGTATGACTAATTAAGGAATCATAGGAACGACCTTGAAACTCCTTTTGGAGTTTTAATAGGGATTTCGTTGTTTTGAAAAACACTTCAATGTCCCATCTCATTCCATAAATTCTGATGATTTCTTGGTCACTTAGCGTACAGTCTGTACTCAGAATCGCTAACCATTCGCTCTTTTTATTACGGTTTTGAACGAATACCATTTTCACTACAACTCC
Organism: Bacillus sp. 1NLA3E; assembly: GCF_000242895.2. NCBI lineage: Bacteria > Bacillati > Bacillota > Bacilli > Caryophanales > Bacillaceae > Bacillus > Bacillus sp. 1NLA3E. The sequence goes on along the minus strand of NC_021171.1, from coordinate 558,329 downwards.
ATGGCTTGGGTAGTATTAATGGAGAGAAGAATCCCTTTTTTTCCTTGAATAGGTGCTGCCAAACGATAAAGTTCCTTTAAGCTGACACGCTTATCATCTACAAGGTAACGTTGTTTTAAATTCTTAACCATGCCAATTACATCAAGCCCTTGCTCTTTGATGTTCTTAATAAGTGGTTGATGGGTAAATCAAGTATCCATCAACACATATGAAGCATCAATCCCAGCGTTCAATGCACGTTGAATCATATAAGGAATTTGTTCTGGAACAGTTTGTAAGACTTCAAGACGGCGTTTGTAGCCGGTGCTTCGCTTGTCGATTTTACTTGATATTCCGTTAATTTGGCTTGTTTTAGAGCTCAATAAAGAAAAGTCCACAGGAATGAACGTTGCATCATCTGACCAACCAAGGGTAAGCATACGGAAGCCTTATCATATAGGAGGCACCTCTTCTGTATGGTATTGTAATTCTCGACAAATCAACTATACCAAACGAAAAGGTGCTTTTTCATGCCTATATTTAAAGTCAAGCACCCTACTACAACGGCTCCGAACTTTACACACATTTAAACTCATCACATTTTTCTAGGTGCGAAAGTTGAGTTATTAATAAATGAATTAAATACTGGGCATTCATGAGGTTGATGCAAATGTACCTTAATCCACTTAAGACTATCTTCCACATTTTTCAATTAAGTAATTTCTCCGCTCATTTCTAAAACAAAAACATTAGACAAACATCCCCCTGAGAATCCAGGGGATGGAGGTGTATTTATTACCTAATTTATCATTTTTTTCTAATTCATCTGCTACATGTTTTAAACCTACGTCTTCAAGCGCTGATCTCGTTGGCCAGCCAGTTTCCGTATCCCAGCCTTCAAACTTATAGTACTTCGTTTTCCATTCTTCAAACTTGTCTCGTTCAAGCTTTCTTCCAGCATAGTTAAAGTAATCCCATTTTCCATCTTTTTTGCCCGGCATGTAATATGCTTTATTAAACCCACCTGCAAATGGCACATTATATATATAGTCTGCAAAATGCACTATATCCCGATGGCGCCCTTGCAAAGTATATATCGCATTATCTAAATCCGCCGGTACCTAAAATACTGATGGCTTTCAAATTTTCCGAACCCCAAACGCCGCCAAATCCCCCCTGGCCAGCACCATTACCAGCATCATGTATTAAACATGCCATTCTGCTTAAACTTTCTCCAGCGGGACCAATTGTGCGCTATCTACCTGCACCTGCACCTTTAAAACTTCAACATCTATTTAAAACACTAACGAAAAGGCTCAGTCATAATAAGACTGAGCCCAATTTACCTAGTTTCTATTTTAATATGTTGTGGCATGCACTTACATGGATTGACTTCATCCTTACCATAATTCCTTAAAAAAATAATTCAAAAGCGTTTTCCACGAAGTTATCCTTGAAGTCCGTTAATCGTCGTCCACTGTTCCACCTGATTTGCTAGTCAACTGTTCATGTTGATAAACAATTTTTCCACCTAAGTGACCAGTAATTGCTAGAGTAGTCGAACCAGTAATACTAAAGACAATAACTAAAGCGATAATTAAGTTTTTATTAAATTTGAGGCGTTTACCAAACAGCTTAATGACTGCCACAATTGCAAAGAGAGTAACAGAAGTACCGGCAAGAAAAGAGTGCAATTCAACGGTATCATGAATCCCTCTTCCCCAATTTTTAAAGGCAAATGCTTCAGCAGGATCCCCTGTTGCTAAGGAAACAAAACCTAAAAGAACCCCCACAAAAACTAATACGGTGCCCATTCGACTAACGCTTTCTTTTTTAAGAAATAAATTTACAATTTCAATGAGTGTTGCTGTTAATAATAATGCAATAGGAAAATGAACTACTAATGGATGTAATGGCATAATCTCAAGTCTCCTTCGAATAATTTTCAATTATTGTACCTCCGGAACCTGAATTAAACCTGACAAAAGTAACATCCCTTCAGAAGCCTGCACAACAAATGCTTTTTCCATTATTGATCTCAACCATTCTGTTCTTTTTTATTAAGTAACATTTTAAAGTTAATTTAAACTAGCAATATAACATTAATATAATTATTATTAGAATGTTATGATGTATTATTGACTTACTAGAGGTGACTAATGGCTGAAAAAGAACCATATTATATAACTGAATCAAAGAGAATGTGTATAGAAAGTGGAATGGATCCAAACGAAATAGCTAAACCAAAAGGGTTTATGACAAATCAAGTACTAGATAGCAAAAGGAAAGAATACAGTGAGATCTTATCTGTTGTTAGTTTTTTTTCAAATAAGCTCATAGATTCATTAAATGGAACACCTATCTTGATCGTTATCTCTGATTCGGAAGGATACTTGTTGGATATGGTTGGTGACGAAACAATTAGGACTGCCATAGAACAGTTTGGTATTAAATTAGGAAGTCTTTTTAGGCAAGAAGATACGGGTACAAATGTCGTTAGCTTAGCATTAAAACATAGGCACCCTGTAAGATTAAAAGGCGAAGATCATTATCATAAGTTTCTTTATGAAGTAGCTTGTTACGGTGTACCATTTCATTACACAGATGAAGATAATTTACTTGGTAGTGTTTGTATAATGGTGCCAATCTTATTTCAAAATCCTTTATTTTTAACCATGTTATCTCAGGTGGTAGATTCCATCGAAAGAGAACTGTTACTAAGAAAAAAAAATAGGAAACTTAATATTTTAAATCAAATTATGTTGTGCAGAACAAGAAACGGAATTGTAATAACTGATGAAAAAGGTATTACAATTGAGTTTAATGATTTTGCTCAACAAATTTTTAACCAAACTAGCAGTTCAGTTATTGGAAAGAGTATATATGATTCTGATTTGACTGGAGAATTTTTTAAACGAGTAATAGAGTTTGAAGAAAAATATGAAAATGAAGTACTTACATTTAATAACATAAATAGTGATCAAGTAGTATGTTTATTTGATGCTCAACCAATCTATGAAGATGAAAAGGTTATTGGCGCATTTGGCCAATTTAGGGATATAACCGACCGGCATTTAATTGAGGAAAAAATAAAAGAGTCAGAAAAACAAGCTCTTGCAGGTCGAATTGCTGCTGGAATTGCCCATGAAATTAGAAATCCGTTGACAACCGTTAGGGGATACTTACAATTTCTTGAAAAAGATGTAGATAGTAGAACATCCCATCTATTTTCTAGTTTATTAATTCCAGAAATTGACCGTGTGAATAAAATTATTTCCGATTTCTTAAGTATCGCAAAAGCTTCATATAAAGAGTTAGAAAGGATAAATATCCAACATTTTTTTATCGATTACCTATTGAAATTTCTTAAAAGTGAATCATTACTCTACAATGTAGAGATAAATGTAGAAATTCTTCCTGAGACTAAAAATCTTTCTATCCTTTGTAACCGTGAAGAACTATTGCAGGTATTTATTAATTTATTTCAAAATTCATTGCAAGCAAAAACGGACACCCCTTTAATCATTAATATAAGTACTAATTTAGTTAACTCTCATGTTCAATTTATATTTAATGATAATGGGAAAGGAATTCACTCTTCTGTTCTCACTCATATTTTTGAACCATTCTTTTCGACCAAAGACAGTGGAACGGGTTTAGGATTATCAGTATCAAGAAAAATAGTGGAAAACCATAACGGAACGATGTATGCCAGCAGTAACGAAAGGGGTACAAAGTTTATTATTGAACTTCCCTATTTCAATTAGTAAAAACCCCAGAATAACGCCTTTATAATAGATGGTTCATAAATTAACAATAGGTAAATTGTTAAGAGATGCTTACAATTTAAACAAGTGATTTATAGAGGAGCTATATCTATGTATGAATTGACTCATCATCAGGCCCAAAACATTGTCGATAGAATGATGAAGGATATTCCTTATAATATTAATATAATGGATAAAACTGGCGTCATAATCGGGAGTGGAAATAAAAAAAGGATTGGTACACTACATCATGGAGCAGTGGCTGCCATTAAACAAAAGAAAATATCAGAAATCAAACAGGATGAAGAGTTCGTAAAAAAGGGCATTAATTTGCCAATCGAATTGAATGGCGACATTGTCGGAGTAGTAGGGATCAGTGGTGAGGTTATGGAAACTAGACCATTCGGAAACCTTCTTAAATCGGCTGTTATTTTGTTAATCGAGCAGAGTGTTGCATCGGAAAAGGAGAATCTAGAAAAAAACTTAAAACAAGAGTTTTTTAGCTTCATGACAGATTCAAATACAACATATACAAAGGAACTAACGGATCAGGCTTTAGCCTACGACATCCAGTTAAATAAACCTTCCCAAATGGTGTATCTTGAATGTCCTAATGAGATTGAAGAAGATTTCTTTAAAAATTTCCCATCCTTCAATACATCCAATCATTCACTTTGCATTGTAGTTCAGGAAACAAATAAGATTGAAGCGCTCCAAGAACAGATTGAAAACCAGTATCCAGATGCTTTCATCTCCATTAGCAAAATGAATGATAAAATTTCTGACGGATTTTTACAAGCCAAATCTGCCATGCGAGTATTGAAAGGTTTATTTTTAAACAAAAAAGTCATTTCCTATGAAAAATGTGAATTCATCGCCGATATGTCCGAACTGCAAAGAAATGATGCAAAAACAGGTCGGATGGTCCATTTATTTAAAAAAAATGATGAACTGATAAAAACTCTGCAGGTTTATCTCAACTGTAACCAGAACGCCAATGAAACGGCCAGTCAGCTCATTATCCACAGGAATACATTGAATTATCGGCTAAACAGGATTTTTAAAATCACCGGCAAAGATCCTAAAAATATATTAGAGCTCGTGGAACTACTCTTTATGCTGATTAATCGGGAGAAATAAGGAGGCTGTCCCTAATTTCTGGGACAGCCTCTTTATTAATTTCTATTTTAACAATCTTGCAATGCTTTCAGAGGTCCGGGCAACGTTTTCCTTACCTTGCTCAAGCAAAGTATCAAGATCAGCTGCTCCTGGTACAATTCCAAAAATAGCGTCAAAGCCTTCATCGTATAAAGTTTCAACATCCTTGCCCACATATCCTGCAAGTGCGATCACCTTAATGTCACTATTAACACTTTTGGCTGCCTGGGAAACGCCGTAAGGGGCTTTTCCAAATTTCGTTTGGAAATCAATACCACCTTCTCCTGTAAAGCAATAGTCAACATTTTGCAGTTTTTCTTTTAAATTTGTATACTTGATCACAATTTCAATACCCTTTTTCATCGTGGAGTTGGTGAAAGCAAGCAGACCTGCACCAAGGCCGCCTGCACCACCTGCACCTGGTACATCCACCATATCAATTCCTAGCTGCTCTTTTACAACTTTACCGTAGTGCCTCAAATTATTATCCAAGATTTGAACCATTTCAGGTGTAGCGCCCTTCTGCGGACCGAAAACAGCTGATGCGCCACGTTCTCCGCACAATGGATTAGTTACATCCGATGCTACCAAAATGTTAACATTTTTTAATTGTGGATTAACATCAGAAGGATCGATTGTATCGAGCTCGCCTAAATATCCGCCTCCAAATGGCAGCTCATTCCGGTCTTTATCCAGGAATTTATACCCCAGTGCAACTGCCATTCCGGTGCCACCATCATTCGTAGCGCTTCCGCCAATGCCCAGAATGATGTCTGTAATGCCCTGTTCTATACAATCCTTAATTAATTCCCCGGTTCCAAATGTAGTTGTAATGAAAGGATTTTTTGTTTCTTTCGTAACGTAATGAATTCCGCTTGCTGATGCCATTTCAATCACGCCGGTCTTGCCATCTCCCAAGATCCCATACTGCGCCATAACCGGTGTGCCAAGCGGCCCCATAACTTCCTTTTTTATCAATGTGCCGCCTGTTGCATCTATCAACGACTGGACGGTGCCTTCTCCGCCATCTGCCATTGGTACATGAATGCATTCAGCATCCGGAATGGCTCTTTTGATGCCAATCTCCATTGCCTCGCATACTTCTTTTGCCGTCATGCTTTCTTTAAACGAATCAGGAGCCAATAAAAATGTTTTCCCCATCATGTATACCCCATTCTTTTATAAAATAAATCCGTACAGGATTACTGCTACGATCGTCATCGTTAGACCGACAATACTTTCAAATAAGACAACCTTCATCCTGTCTTTCATGCTCATGTTCATGGCATTACGTGTAACGTGGAAGTAAGTGCCATGTGGTAGGTGGTCGATTACAGTTGCACCAGCATGAGTCATTACTGCAGCTGCCAAAGGTGCTACACCAGTATTCAAAATAGCATCTGAGAATGAACCAGTAGCCAAGATAACACCTGTTGAAGTGGATGCCGTTGCCGCTGCCATTAATATGCCTGCAATTGGTGCAAGGAAAGTACCAGAAATGCCTGATGAATTTACCAGAGCAACAACTTGTTCAGGTAGGTCTGACGCTGTAATTAACCCGCCAATGGCTCCTGCGCCAATAATGATCAGAATCGTTGGTGTCATTCTATTTAAACCAGCTGTACAATAATCCATAATTTGTTTTCTCTTGCCAAGCGCCAGGGAACCCATTACACCGGCAAACGGCAGGATAAACAAGGAATCAATTTTAAGTTTTGCAAGGAAATCAATGCCTATCATCGAACCAATAGGACTAATCATCAAAAGAACAATAGCAATGATAGGAGTTACCAGGGCTTTTGATAATGCCGGGAGATTTGTGGAGCTAGCCTGTTCCAATTCTGCAGCTTCAGCATCCGTTACTTTTGTGCCTTTATACTTGATTAATGATGCGATAATAACCGTAACAATTACACCGATAATAGCAGGGACAAGTCCGCCGATCATGACCTGGTTAACATCGAGCTTGAATCCGCCTGCTGCTGCAATGGTATTAGGGTTTGGAGAAATTATGTTACCTGCTTTACCGCCGCCAGACAAAGCAACCAGCATGGCCACTTTGGAATAACCCATTTTGTTTCCGACAGACAATGCGATTGGTGCAACAATCAATACGGCAACAGGGATGAATACACCTACTGCTGTGATAATCATGGTAGCCAATGCCAGTGACAGCATGGCTTTCGTTCCACCGAGTTTATCTACAATAACTTTTGCAATGGTTTCCGCTGCTCCGGATTCCATCATGACACCTGCAAAAACACCTGCAGCGATAATGCGAATGACCGTACCCTGAACACTTTGTGTTCCTGTAATTAAGATTTGAACTGCTTCTGCAAAGTTAGCGCCGCCAATGAAGGCACCAACAATTGCTCCAAGAATCAATGAATAAGTTGGTGCCAGCCTAAATAAAATTAAAATGATTGCCAATGCCAATCCGCTTAAAGCGCCAATCCAGCTAATATCTATTGCTGTAGCCATTTTAAATCCTCCTAATAGTTAGATGTGAATTCTTTTAGATGAATGTGCTCTTTTCTATCATATATTTGTGCCCTATTAACTTTTATAAATTCAATAGACCTATTATAAGATTGCACAATTATTCATTTCTGGTCTTTGCATACTCATTGTTTATTTTTTATTGCTAACCCCTTTCTAGTCTCTTTTATTATTACCTTTCATTGAATACGCTTTCAGTATAATTGCATAGCAATCCCTTAACAATTGATAATCTAACAAATAATTTTGTGCATATGCACTAAACAAATCGTTTTCAATAAATGTTAAAGTTTAAAAAAGCAAGAATGGCAAGCAACAGATATAAAAATACCCCGAGTTCAATTACCTGAACTCGGGGCAGATTTAGATATGTATATTTTATGACGGGAGGGAATATAGAAAAAGGGTACTTTTTGATAAAATGTACCCTTTAGTTTATTCAAACCATTACATTCATGAACTGCTCGACTTCGTCAAAACTTGGATAAGAAGTCTGTGTTCCACGTTTTGTGACACTTAATGCCGCAAAAGCAGTAGCCATTTTTATGGCATGAAGAACATCTCCGTCTTGCACGAAATAGTGGGCAAAGCAACCAATAAAAGCATCTCCCGCCCCTGTTGTGTCAATAGCGGCTACCGTATGCGAGTCAACGATATGCACTTCCCCTTTGGTCACCCACATAACTCCTCGGCTGCCCATTGTTACAATCACATCTTTTACACCTTTTTCAATTAACGTGCTTGCAGCAGCCTTGATTTGTTCGTCCGTTTCAACTGGCATCCCTGTCAGGATTTCTAATTCACTTTCATTTGGTATGAAAAAATCACATTTGCACACATAGCTGAAATCTAGATTCTTTGAGGCGGGTGCCGGATTTAGAATAACAGGAATTCCATGCTCGTTTCCAAATTCAATGGCCCGGTAAATCGTCTCGAGCGGAATTTCAAGCTGTAGGACAATCAGGGAACATTGTTTCAGCTTATCTGCCGCCCGGTCCACATCCACTGGTAGAAGCTGCTGATTCGCCCCCTTAATGATTAGGATGCGGTTTTTAGATTCCGGATCTACAAAAATCGGCGCGACTCCGCTTGAGGTACCTAGAACTTTATTAGTAAACTCAGTATCGATTCCATAGCTTTCAAGGTTTTGAATCGTGTTGTCCGCAAACAGATCATCCCCAACCTTTGTAACCATCATCACCTTTGAGCCCATTTTTGCCGCCGCGACTGCCTGGTTTGCACCTTTTCCTCCACAACCAATTTCGAAGTCAGGCGCCTCAAGTGTTTCCCCTTCTTTAGGCATTTTATCAATATATGAAATGAGATCCACCATGTTGGATCCGATTACTGCGATATCCATGTGATTACCTCCTTATTTTTTTCCTGTTACCACCGTGAAAGATTTTTCCTCTCCAGCATTCAGCTTCAATAATGTACCTGATCTTTCTGCAGCAAGGAAACCTTCTGGCCTGCAGGTTGCCGGTAACACGAAAGCTCCAACCTGCTGGTCGCTATTGTGTAAAATCCAACGTGTTGCGTAATTAAATTCAGATGTGGAAAATCTGGTAAAAAAAGCAGTTCCATCATGCGAAACCATTTCAAATTCTGCATCTTCCAAATAATGGTCCAACTTATCTGCAAAAAACACAATCTCTGGATCATACATCTCAGGCTGGTTTAAAGCGGTAATCATCTCATCCCCACTAAGGAGCTTTTTATTATAATCCAGCCATTTCTCGGTCGGCTTTACATGTCCCGGTATGGACTCCCTGAGTTTAAAAGCACTGGCAGGGATGTTCTGCTTCATGACCGCATTTTCGAGATAAGCATAATTTGTATGGAACATATATTGAAGCGGCATCTCTGAACCCGAAAGATTTTTAACATTCATGTTGATTTCAATGAATGTTTCTCGACTGAACATTTTTACCGTTGGCCGTGCAAGGTAATGGTGACCAAACCCCTTCACATACTCGGTCTCACCACAGATTTTAATGCCATCATCCGTAATCTCAAGCCACGCCCTGTCCATTTCAGCGCATGGCATTTCTCCATGAAGATCATGGTCATCCTCGGGTCCTGGGCAGCCGTTGCGGATTAAGCCTGAGTGAAAAGCAAAGCAGCCATATGTATCTATGACACTAGCTGCCTTCTTCGGCTGGGAGAACATGTTTTTCATTTTCAGGTTGGCGCCATCAAATTCCAAATCCCAGATCATCTGTCCCATATAAGGAAGGACAACCATCCTACCGCGCAGATTTTTAAGCTCGATTGCTTCCACACCAGACGGATACCGGAATAGACTTGCTGTCATTTCATCGTTACGAAAAATTATCTTGCTACTATCTGTAAAATAAGCACGTTGCAATTCAACTTTTCCTGATGCCATTTCGATTCATCTCCTATTTTAACTATGGAGCAGCCGGAATTCGGCCGCCCTTGTACTTGTAAATCAGGTTTTCTTACTTAGCCACCTTTAGTGGTTCCTCGGTATTTTGTTCTGCAGCATTCCGCTTCATTTTTCCATAGAAATAGAAACCGATATAGATAAAGCAAACCATAGGGATAAGGAATGAAAGCTGCATTGAACCAAACAAGTCGGATGCGAATCCCTGGGCAGCTGGGATCACTGCTCCACCTACGATTGACATAACGAGGACCGCACCTGCCATCTCTGTATATTTCTTTTCCTTAACAACTTCAAGTGTTTCCGCATAGATGGTTGGCCAACAAGGTCCAAACAGCATGCTCACGGCAACTGCCGCATATACCGCTGCCATACTTGGCACGAATGCCACAAAAGCAAGCAATGCTGCACCGATAATTGAATAAACAGTCAATACCTTTGATGGAGCGAAGCGAGTCATTAAGAAGTTCGCAATGAACTTTCCAACAAAGAAAGCAATGAAACTGAACACCATGAAGTTCGAAGCGATACGCTCATTGATGTCCGGATTCAGGTCAAGCGCCAAACGAATTGTGAACGACCATACCGTAACCTGCATTCCTACGTATAAAAATTGAGCAGCAATCCCTTTTCGGAAGCTTTTGTTTCCACCCAGATATTTCAAGGTCTGCAACAGTCCAGGAGATTTCACTGTGGTCTTAGCTTTTTCTATAACAGGTTTACAAATAGGAAATTTAGTAAAAACAAATAATATTAATACACCGATAAGAACAAAAATTATATATTTATATGGTTCAAGTGTATGCTGAAGCATCTGCAGTCCGAAAACACGAGCCTCTTCAGGAGACATTTTAGACATTTGTGCCTCTATGCTTGCACCTTCCTGGAAAACAAGATATTTTCCTAACAGGATACCGGAAATGGATCCAATCGGATAAAACGTCTGGCTAATATTCAAGCGAAGCGTTGCAAACTGACGCGGCCCAATCATGGAACTGTATGTGTTTGCAGCTGTTTCAAGAAAACCAAGTCCGATGGCAATGGAGAAAATCGCGAATAGAAACATCGTATATGTCGCCATCTCCGAAGCAGGATAAAACAATGTGCACCCTGCAATATAAAACAACAAGCCCGTAATAATAGCTAATTTATAGTTTGTCTTTTTGATGACCATAGAAGCGGGTATCGCTACAAGAAAGTATCCTCCGTAAAATGCGCTTTGGACTAAAGCGCTTGCAAAATCACTTAACTCGAACACATGCTTGAATTGCGTGATAAGAATATCATTCAGGCTGGCCGCTACCGCCCATAATGGGAACAGCATCGACAGCAGGATAAACTGAAAAATGGGAGTTCGGTTCAAATATCCATCCGGCAATTGAATCAGGTTTTTGCTTGTCATTTTCATTTCTCCTTATTAGTGAATTTAGAAACGATGAAGCGACCTTAATATCCGCTCTCAACCATTTCACCTTTCATAATCTTCACGCCAGAACTAGCACCAATGCGGTTTGCGCCTGCTTCAGCCATTGCCTTCAGGTCATTCAGGTCACGGATACCACCTGATGCCTTCACACCTGCTTTTTCCGCCACAACTCTCCGCATCAATGAAACATCTTCAACTGTTGCACCTCCGGTTGAAAAACCTGTGGATGTTTTGACAAAGTCAGCACCTGCACGTAAGGACATTTCGCAAGCAAGGACCTTTTCTTTGTCAGTAAGCAGCGATGTTTCAATAATCACCTTAACGAGCGCCTTTCCATTTGCGGCATCAACAACCCCGCGAATATCTTCCTCCACAGCCTGTTCATTTCCCGATTTAAGCAATCCTATTGAAATGACCATGTCCACTTCAGTTGCACCATTTTTAATAGCATCCATCGTTTCAAACGCTTTTACTGAAGATGTAGATGCCCCGAGTGGAAAGCCGATGACCGTACAAACCTTTACATCACTGGCTGCTAGTTCTTCTGCAGCAGTTTTTACCCATACAGGATTCACGCAAACAGATGCAAACCCATATTCTCTTGCTTCTGCACAAAGTTCCACAATCTGTTCCTTTAATGAATCTGCCTTCAATAGTGTGTGGTCAATCATTTTAGCGGTGTTCATAGAAATTCCCCTTTTTATTTAGATAATAAATTATATAAATGCACTTTCATTTACTAAAAATGTGTAAATACACTTCCATTTTCGGTGTCCAAATCAGTTTTTGATTGAAAGCATTACTTTTATTCACATGGTAATCAATACTTTTCACTGGTCCTCAGTTCTTGCCTAATCATCTGTGAACCTTGACACTCAATACCTCCTCACTTGAACTTCCATGGCATTATGATTAAAAGTAAAATCATATAACAAAATGTAAACGTTTAGATTTTGTCGCAAAAAAATATGATTTAACGAGTTTTGTAAGTAATTAATTTATCAGTTGTAATGTAAACGTTTAGATTTTGTTTCTAAATTTAGATTAGCACCATTCACTTAATGTAGCAAGAGTTTTTTGAATGCGTTTTCAAAATAAAATAAAGTTTTTTTGATTTGGGGAAGATATCGGTTGCAAGGACCTTATTTTCCCTTATTTGTAAAAAAGAGCCCAACCATTTATCCGATGGAGCAGCTCTCTTCAATTTAATTCTTAATAAGACGGCAGGACTGCCTGATGATCAGTTCTGGTGGCAGTGAATATTGCCGCTTCGGAAGATCCTTAAAGTGAATCCTTTCATGCAAAAACATAAATGCTATTTCACCAACCGCAGTCATCGGCCTTGCCACGACTGATAGCTTCGGATTCAGGAATGTAGCTATATCCACATCATCAAAACCAATGAACGACACTTCATAGCCAAGCTTCCAGTTCAAGTCATCCAACGCCCTCATGCAGCCAATTGTCATCAAGTTATTCGATGAAAAAATAGCTGTTGGCCTTTCATCAAGTTCTCTAAGCTTCTCCGTAGCAAGATAACCACTGTGCTCTCCAAAATCCCCTTGGATCACAAGCTTTTCATCAAGAGGTATATTATAGTCCTCTAGTGCCTTTTTATAGCCAAGGTACCGCTCTAACCCTGGAGTCGTATTTTGGGGACCACAAATAATGGATATTTTCCTATGTCCTTGAAGAATCAAATGCTGAACTGCCTGATACGATCCCTTTATATTATCGACTAGGACAGTGTCTACCTCAAAGCTTCGAATACTCCTGTCAACTGCCACCATGGGTATATTCTGCTCCTGAAGCAACTTCAGATGTTCTCCATTTTCATTGGCAGTTGTAATGATGACCCCATCCACACCGCGTTCAATGAAATTTTTTACAATTTTTTCCTCGATATTCTGCGACTCGTTCGTGCTACTCAGGATAGTGAAATAATCCTTCTCCCGCGCTTTCTGTTCAATCCCAGCCATCACCAGGGGGAAAAATGGATTTTTGATGTCAGGCACAATGACACCAATCGTTTTGGTTTCTTTACGCTTCATCGTTCTTGCAGCAGCATTGCGAATATAACCTAGTTCCTGGATAGCCTTAAGAATCCTCTCCTCTGTTGCCTTCCTAACACCACCCTGGTTGTTGATCACTCGCGACACGGTCGCGATTGAAACTTCAGCAACCCTCGCAACATCCTGAATATTTGGTTTCGAATCCATTTTACATAACCCCTAAATATAAACGTTTAGATTTTCAATTATAATAAGACATTGTTATGCCAAGTTTAATTACTGAAAGGATATATAAACGTTTAAATTATTGTTTTTTTGATCAATTTATATAGTATCACCAAGAATAGTCCTTAATACTGGATCTCCAATACTCTTCAACAATATAAAAAAACGCTTTTAAGCAAATGCCTATCAAATTAATAGTTTAACACTTTAAAGACATGTTATATAGTTTTACTTGAAATTATATTCCTGAAACTTTCGGCTATAAAATAATATGTTGACCCATTGAACTACCCGCCACTTAACACCCTTTCGGGTTTGTTTGAAGTGGGGGATTCCTGAAATACAAGACATATATACAAGATATATGACCGTTTCCCGTTCAACTAGGAAACGGTTTTTCCGCTTTAAAATATCGACAAACCTTTTTTCTCCAAGTCTGTTAACGCCCCTGAAGAGAAGAGTTCGTTGGTCAAACGAAACTTGTCTCCATCAAAAAGTTCTGATTGGTAGAACGCACATGTGCGTATCCCTTTCAGGCATTTAGAAACATACCCCCACTGCCTCCAATGATGAGCACCTATTATCTTCTCTGGTAATAGTGCACCCAACGTTGGTGGGAGTTTTTCTTTAAATCCCATGGCTCTTCTAGCGATGACGAAACTGGCGGCTTCATGGATGGAAATCCCAAACCGTTTCATGTATTTCATTTTTCCAATTTGGCTGGTGTAAGCTGGATTCACTTCAAAAACAGCAACATTCATCTTCTCAGCCCTAGCTTTAATAGAAGCAATCATTTTGCTATAAGCAAACATCGACATCACCTGGTTTGCTTTTTTGTTTCCATAAGGATGGGAAACCTTTGATAGGGTAGTGTCTAGATCTTCAACGGCAATGGGTTTGTTTGCTTGATAAGCGATGTTCACCACTTCAATGGCTTCAGCCTCTAAAATTTTCGTCACTTGATTGGAGCTTTTCCCTTTAATATCGAAGGGTAAAGACCATGAAGAAAGAAGCTGTCCTTTGCTATTGGCATTGGAAATCGCAAAATGATTTACATTGCAATCTACACCAATGATGCCAGCTAATTTGGAATAGTTGATAGATGGATTTTCTTCTTCGTTTATCATGCATTTGAAAATGTAAAAATCACCATGGTCTTCCACAGACCAGGCAATAGGTTTACCAAATTTCTTTTTATTCTTGCAGTTTTTTTGAGTTAAAATGGCGGTTTCTATTTTGTCTTGACCATACGGGAAATGGAGGTTCTCCACAAAAACCACGACACCGGATGGGGTCTTAAAACGTAATCTCTGACAATCTAGGTCATAATGAAAGACAAAATTACCAGAATGGGAATCTTTACGACCAGAAATTTTCATTTGATGATAGCGGGATTTCTCCCATTCGTTTTTCCAAATTTCATGATTATTTGCATACCTATCCACAGTGAATTGAGATTTAAAGCGCTTTTTAGAACCAAAAGTCACACTGGAGATTTTTGTTTTTAATTGTTTTACTTCATCTTCTTTTCTATTTAATTTACAAATTAGGAAACCAATTTTACTTTTCAATTTCTTCATTTGAACATCTAGATATTGATGTTCAAATTCGTAGGCATGATAGTAGAGGTCTGTTTTCATCTTATAGTGGACGACAAAAAAGTTGCCTTCCTTTTGTTCCTTAGCGTTCTTTGGGAAGGATGGTTTACCTTTTACAAAGGATTTTTTTATCTTCTGCAGAGTGGTCAAATGGGATTTAACTTTTTTTAATTTCTTTTTGATGGAATTAATTTGTTCTGCTTTATTTTTAATGTAGAGTTTATTTAATTCAATTAAGCTGCTTTGTACAGCTTTCGCCTCTTGAACCACACTGTTGGCATAATAATCATCCAATTTGAATTGTTCTTTAACTGTTAGATGGAGGGACCTTGTCCGTTTGCTTTTACCGGAACGCTTTTCTTTTACCAAGGTATTAAAAGCGGTGTGTTTGGCCTGATTAAAGAGAAATAGAGCATGTTCAATCATAGTAACAAATTCTTCTGACAACCTATGTTTATAGATACGGTTAGAAAAATAGGTTTTTATGCTCATAGTCATGTCCCTTTCCTCTTATTTGATTATATTATATCAGAATATACGTTCTCATTCAAACGAAAACCTCACCTTCGGAGGGGCGATTCATCCCCTCCCTACTCATTGGGCTACGCCCTGCGCATTCCTTGAGGAGGGGGTCTTCTCGCCAAAGATGATAAAATGATAATCTTTTAAATCATTTTTTATTAATTGATCTTTGGCTGCGGATATCATATCTCAATGAAACGAAAAGCATGAAAGAGAGGTTAATCCCTAAATTGTAGAGTAAATACAGAGATGGCACTTGTTTATTAAATCTTTTAATATAAAAATAAATATTTTTAATTATTTTTGTTAATTTATTTAATTATTTTAATCAAATTATTTATTTCCTGAACACATTGATGTATGATTGAATTATAGAAAAGGAAGGAGAGAGTTATGGCATATCCTCTTATATCAGAGTGTCCCGTTTGTAGTAAGCAATTAAAAATTACAAAGCTGCAGTGTACTCACTGTCACACTACGATTGAAAATGAATTTGAGCTCTCCAATTTTGCGAGTCTCAGCAAGGAACAGCTTAATTTTATTGAGACTTTTCTAAAATGCCGTGGAAATATTAAGGAAGTTGAGAAAGAACTTGGAGTATCCTATCCCACCGTCCGGGGAAAATTAGATGACATTATCTCTTCTCTTGGATATTCCACCACTAAGAAGGTTGAAATTGATCGAAAAAAAGTCATTTTAATGCTAGAAAAAGGCGAAATAACCGCTGAAGAAGCGATTTCAATATTAAATGGGGAGGAATCCTAAATGAACGAGGAAATTTCAAGAATATTAACAATGGTCGAAGAAGGAAAACTGGACAAAGATAAGGCTGCTGAATTGATCGATGCACTGCAAGGCAAGGGTAAACAAGTCAATCTAAATAAACAGACCTCATCCCCCTACCTAGACAAAATGCTAAAAATACGCGCTACTTCAGAACAAGGGGACAATGTTAACGTTAATCTACCAATTAAACTCGTAAAAGCTGTTTTAAGGGTAGGAACAAGCATTGCTGAAAGAATTCCCGAAGCGGAAAAATATGTAAAAGATATCGACGTTGATCTCTTAATTGAAGCGATTGAAAATGAATTGGACGGTCAAATTGTAGATATCACCTCGGCAAAAGGGGAAAAAGTATCGGTTGTGATTGAGTAATATATGATGAAAGTAAAAATTAAAGCAAAAGGTAGACGATATTTTATTCCAGTCCCCTATGCCTTGTTACATCTATTCATTGGAGTCGTGACATCAAAAAGAATCCTGGCAATTGCAAATCGTTCAATTGAAAAAGGAGGAAATAAGAAGTTTCAAATTCCAAACATAAGCAGGGATGATCTGAAGCCTTTGCTAAGGGAACTTTCAGATCAAAAAGGTTTAATGCTGGTCGAAACAATCCTTAAAGACGGCACTGAAGTTTCTATAAAATTATAAAATACCATTCCTCTTTACATTGGAATGGTGTTTTTGTCCAGTTACCTTTCTTAGGTTTTATTTGTATTAATATCTTAACACTTAAAAGACTTCCATTTGGAACATAACACGTTAAGTAAAGAAAAAAGCAGTGCTTTGATCTCTCAAAAACACTGCCATTTTTCTGCCTAAAACTTATTTTAAGAAAGTTGGGACACCTTTTTTAAATCACATAAACAAAGTAAAAAATGAAGGTTAAACAGAGAACAGACATGATTGGATGGACTTCCCTCGTTTTTCCCATGGCAATCATACTGATTGGGTAAAGAATGAAGCCTAGGGCAATCCCTGTTGCCACACTAAAGGTCAAAGGCATCATAATAATCGTTACAAAACATGGGATGACAATGGTAAAATTGCTCCAGTTAATCTTGCTGATTTCTGTTGCCATCAGGGCTCCAACAATAATCAGAGCCGGGGCCGTCACCTCAGGAGTGACAATGGATAAAATAGGCGAAAAAAATAAGGAAACGGTAAAGCAGGCTGATATAACGATGGCTGTAAAGCCTGTCCTGCCCCCAACCGCAATACCTGCAGAAGACTCAACGAATGAAGCGGTTGTCGATGTACCTAAAACGGAACCAGCAATGGTTGACATGGAATCTGCAAGGAGTGCCTTCCCGGCATTGGGGATTTGGTTATCCTTCATTAGTCCTGCCTGGCTGGCAATGGCGATTAACGCACCTGCTGTATCAAAAAAGGCCACAAACAAAAAGGTAAAAATAACTGCCAGTACTTTTGGGGATAGAACATCATCCAGATGATTGAAAACGACCCCGAATGTAGGCTGAAGGCTTGGTATTTTTCCAATAATGGCTTCCGGCTTGTCGATAATGCCAAATAACATGCCAAGAATGGTTGAAAGCACCATTCCGTAAAAAATCCCGCCCTTTATTCCTTTGTTTAAAAGAATAATAGTAATGATAAATCCCGCAATAGCAAGCAATGTTGGAGGAGAATTCAAGTTCCCCAGCCCCACCATTGTGGCTTCATTTGCAGTAACAATTCCAGAGTTTTTTAAGCCGATTAACGCGACGAAAAATCCAATTCCTGCGGCGATGGCATGTTTAAGATCCTGGGGAATGACATTAATAATTTTTTCGCGGATTTTTAGCAAGCTTAATATCATGA
This sequence comes from Bacillus sp. 1NLA3E, assembly GCF_000242895.2. Lineage (NCBI taxonomy): Bacteria > Bacillati > Bacillota > Bacilli > Caryophanales > Bacillaceae > Bacillus > Bacillus sp. 1NLA3E. The sequence goes on along the minus strand of NC_021171.1, from coordinate 540,135 downwards.
ATAATACACCAGCAATAAAAACACCCGCCAATGCGGTTTCCCAAGGTATTTTCATGCCAATACAAACAGTAAAGGTAAAAAAGGCATTTATACCCATGCTTGGGGCAATGCCAATTGGATAATTAGCAATTAGTCCGATTAACAGGGATCCGATAATGGCGGACAGGGCAGTTGCTGTAAAAAGTGCCCCTTTATCCATGCCTGTTTGGCTCAGGATGACTGGATTGACAACCAGGATGTAAGCCATTGATAGAAACGTGGTGATTCCCGCAATACTCTCTTGCTTAAAAGATGTATTCCGTTCGGAAAATTGAAAGTAATTCTTCATGATAGTTATGTCCTCCGAATCAAATAAAATAAAATAAAAAAATCCCCCGGAAAGCTGCCGGTGGATCTGCCAAAGGACAATAAAAGCCTGAATCGTTGCCCCTTGTAGACAGGCTATTTACGGCAGCCAGGTAGAGACGTTCAAGCCATATTCTTGAACTTATACAAGATAATTCTTTAATAAATAATACGGGTAATATTATCAGTGAAAAAGTTCTGAGTCAATAACAACGGGCATTTTCAGCCAATTAAGATTATTTTATTATTTTTTTCATTTGATAATAATTTAGGGTGAAAATAAGAAAAAGCAGTAATAGCTATCATCAGCTATAAAAATACCCCGCGTTCCATTACATGAAATCGGGGCAAGTTTAGATATAAATATTTTATGACAGGGGCACAGAAAAAAAACGGAATTATGTAACATCCAGTACAATATATTCACGGGCAGCGAGGGAATAGTTAAATTTAGTCCAATCCGTTGATGTTCCCTTATCCCCTATATTTTATCGTTAAGCCTTTTAGGAAATTTCGAGCGTATTTATCGCCACACTCTTTATAGTTCTTATGTCCTACTTTTCTTAATATAGCGCTTAATTCCCCCTTAGTGATCGTGACTCCTGCTTCTTTAAGAATATCGATCATATCCTCACTTGTTAATGCTAATGCTATTTTCAATTTCTTTAGTAGGAAGTTATTTACACATTCATTAGAAAGTGGTGGGCTTTCAGGTAGTCCTGGTTTTGGATCTTGTTTTCCTCTTTTAAAAATAATAAATCCATTTAAAAACGACTCTAGCTTCATATTATTTAATTTAACTATGTATTCATTTTCAGCTTCGTCATTAGTTGATTTCGTTAGTATTTCAAGCACTTCTTCTTTGGTTGTTTCAATGCCACCAAGCTTAAAGATCTCGACCATATCGTTATTTTTTATGTCTAGTGCGTACCTTAATCGAATTAATATATCGTTATTTTCCATTAACAAGCCTCCATACTATTTTTTCAATTGATAAGATGATTCCCTGATTCCCGTGCATATTGGTTATTTTGAACTACCACCACTTAATTTTACTTATAAAAAAGTTATTAATGCATAGAAAAACCAAATGACATGAAAGGAAAGAGGGTAAAATTGGAATGGTCGTTTTCCCACTTTACCCCTGATCCTTATTGTCGCACAATCGACATCATATTTATATTGCTCTATCTAAAATTCCTGTTTTTCTAACCACTCAGATAACCTTTTCTCACGGGATGGTTTTTTCTTTTCGTCACCGTCGTATTTCCCCAATGTTAGTTCATCATGGATCTTTCCATCCATAAGGAATATTACTCTGCCTGCCCAAGCTGCCACTTTCGCATCATGGGTAACAATGATGACGGTTGTGCCCTCTGTGTTAACAGTATTAATGATATCCATCACATCTCTTGAGGTACTGCTATTTAGCGCTCCAGTAGGTTCATCCCCAAATAAAATATCCGGCTGATTGATGAGTGCCCTACAGATTGCTGCACGTTGCAGCTGCCCACCTGAAACCTTTTTAATATCATGTTTCGCCACATTGTCAATTCCTGTCTTTACCATTAGTTCATCGACATGTTGATTTACCTTTTCTCTAGACAGCTTACCAGACTTAAACCCCGGAAGTACAATATTATCTCGGATAGGTAAATTTTTTAGAAGATAGGAGTGCTGAAAAATAAATCCCATCTGCTTTAGCTTTCACACCAAAATTTAGACCATTAGTGAGCCACGGAAACCCCTAGCAGCATAGTAGGACTCTGCTCCATTGTGGTACACAAAGACCGTGTCGTAGCGACGATCACAGAAGATGGCCCCACCGAGATTTCTAATATTAGGGGGTGTTTTCACCCAACTCGATGTTTTAGTATCGAAATTCCCAAGTTTCTGTATCTCCCGGTATTGTTCTTCCGTTAAAATCTCAATACCCATGTCAGCAGCCATATCAATAGCGCTGTTTTTTGGTTTGTGTTCTTTCCTTGACTCCAGCGCTTCACGGTCGTAACAAACACTTCTTCTGCCTTTAGGACTTTCCGCTGAACAATCATAAAAAATGTATTCGCCCACTTGTTTATCATGAACAATAACATCCGGTTCACCGCCGGTTCTTTCCATTTCATTAAGCGACCACAGTTTTTCTGTATTAGTTTCTAGCTTTGTTTGTACTTTAACCCATTCAAGTCCTTTATGGCGATCCATGTTTTTATCAAAACGGCCTTTCAATATTCCGAGTATTTCTTCACGTTGCTCTGGTGACAACTTCCTTTTTTCATTATTCATACGAAACCTCCTATAAAATGTTTAGAAGTACTTTTTTTTGAATTGCTTCATCCCTCAGCGCTTTCAATTTCCTTCATTAAAAGGTAGTGACTGTGTCACTCCTCGAGAAATCTTGTTTCACAAAATGTCAAAGAAAATCATTATGTGTACCAAAAACTAATTTTCAATCTCCATTAACGCTTCTGCACATTTTATTCCGTCAACAGCACTAGACGTGATTCCTCCAGCATAACCTGCACCTTCACCACAAGGGTATAACCCTTTGATGTTCGACTCAAATGTCAGAGGATTTCGCCTAATTGTAACAGGTGATGAACTTCGGCTTTCTACAGCTGATAAAACTGCATCATGTTTGATAAAGCCCGCAAGTTTTTTATCCATTACTCGCAACCCGTCTTTTAAACTATCAACGATAAAATCATCTAGACATTCTCTTAAGTCCGTTGGTGTAACACCCGGGGTATAAGTTGGGATAATATCGCCAAGTTGTTTACTACCCTTATTTACTAAGAAATCGCCGACCAATTGTACTGGTGCAAAATAATTTCTGCCACCAAGTTCAAATGCTTTTCGCTCAAGCTTTCTTTGAAACTCTATAGCCGCCAGTACATCTCCATTAAAATCATTTGGTGTGATAGAAACAAGCAATGCACTATTAGCATTTTCACCACTTCTTGCGCTATAGCTCATACCATTTGTCACTACAGCATTTTTTTCTGATGCCGCTGCAACAACATGACCTCCAGGGCACATACAAAACGTGTAAACACCTCGTCCATTGGGAAGATGGGCATTCAACTTATAGTCAGATGCACCAAGTAGTGGATTATTTGCAAAGCTGCCGAATTGCTGTAAATCGATGTCTTTTTGGTGATGTTCAATACGTACACCTACAGCAAAAGGCTTCGGTATCATGTCTACACCTAAATCCTTTAACATATAAAAAGTGTCTCGAGCACTATGCCCTATCGCCAATACTACAGCATCAGTTTCTATTGTCTCAGACTCTCCATGCCTATCTAGTAGCACGCCTCTAACTTCACCATTTTCGATGATAAGTTCCTTCATTTTCGTTTCGAAACGGACTTCCCCACCAAGTCGTTCGATTTTTTTACGAATATTTCTAACAACCGTGATCAAAATGTCCGTTCCAATATGGGGCTTTGCTAAATAAGCGATCTTACTAGGAGCACCCGCTTCTACGAATTCCTTTAATACTTTCGGAATTCTAGTATTTTTTACACCAGTTGTTAATTTCCCATCGGAAAATGTTCCGGCTCCACCCTCACCAAATTGGACATTACTACTCGTTTCAAGCTCGCCGTCTTTCCAAAACTTTTCAACAGCCATTTTTCTTTTATCGACGTCCATTCCCTGCTCTACAACAACGGGGTTTAATCCATGTTCTGCTAAAACCAAGGCACAGAAAAGTCCAGCGGGTCCACTGCCTACTACTACAGGACGGGTGGTTTTATTGGTTTTCTTGATCCCATATTCTAATGGATTATAGGATGAGACATCTTTTATTCCTAAATACGATCTCTCGTTTTCAATTTCAACATCAACAGAATAAACAAGCTGGACATTACTTTTTTCCCTTGCGTCGATCGACTTCTTAGAAATACTAAAGGACAATATTTTGTCCTGTTTGACTCTTAGTATTTTCTGAATTTTCTGAGCTAAAAGTTCATTTTCCTTACTTGGGTCAAAATCAGCACGAAGCTTAATATTACTTATTCTTAACATGTTAAATCCCGTCCTAAATTTATTTTTGCAGCTTTTATGAATATTCGTTACTTGTTTAATTATCTTCTTTTTACCATATATAAGTTATTACCCTTGTGAGTAAAATTTAATTCTGCTGTCATCACAATTTCGTTCATATTATTTAGTCATTGTCACTTTTTTTATCGTTCTTACCTTACAGTCTGATTGAAGAAGGAAATCTTCGCATTTCCTCATCTATTTGCAAGTTGTAATAATTTTCTTACCGTGTTTGAATTTCGGATTGTTATGCTATTATACATAGACGAACCGACAATCTTTGACCACCGTGTTCTTGAAAAGGTTTCGATAGGTGCAGACCAAAATATCACTCTGCCATAATGATCTACTTTTTCATATTCCGGTTTAATTGCCCCAACATCCTCAATCACTTCCTCCACGGTGGTTGGTGGTATTACAAATATTGCATTGTGCTTTGAATCCTTGTCTTGCCCCCACCATAATGGTGCATGATTTAGCGCCGCAATGAGGTCATTTACAGATATAATTGAAACTGGGATATTTAACTGAAATTTACTCTTAATTAATACTTCGCATTCTTCTTTAAGCTTTTTCTCATCTTTTTTATCACTTGTAAAAATTATATTTCCGCTGTTTATATAAGTAGCAACATCATCAAAACCATTTTGCTCAAATAAATTCTTAAGTTCGGGCATGGAAATCTTATTTTTCCCGCCCACATTTATACCTCGCAGAAAAGCAATATATTTCCTCATTTGCTACTCCCCTCATTAACATTTGCTTTTAAAATACCATTATTAGAATGTAAGGATAAATGACAAGGATACTAACAGTCAAGATAGTCTCATTATTATTAATGGGTATGAACCTTTAATAGAGAGTATTATGGAGCTTTGGGTATCTTTAGTAAGAGATGTTGGAGCATCTTCAGTTCATCCTGTTGTAAATGAATTAAGTAAAATATTAAAAGAATATGTTACTAGGGGAGAATGGATTATAGTTTCATATAAATCATCAAGTGCAAAACAAATGTATGGAATTCAATACAATCGTGCTGTGTTGGATTAACGATCTCCAAGATATACCTAAGGGTAAAAAGTAATGTGTATTCAAGATATAATCCCGGAACAAGGTATTTAAAAAGGTGGATTTATATTAAATTGTACTTAAAAATGAAGAAACTATAAGGGCAGTGCCTGTCACTCCCCGAAAAACCTTGTTTCACAAAATGTTTTACAAACTTGCTGTAGGTTTTCCCTTCCACTTATCAAGAAAAAGCCTAATTTAGAAATTAGGCTTTTTAAAAAGTATTTATCGAAGATTGGGTTATTTCAACACTAAATTTGTCACGCACTCCACATGCTATAACTAATTATTTTCTTCCACAATCTGTTTTAATTTTACTTGTTAAGATAACCTGCTTCTTCTTTTAAAACTATCTGCGAGACGCACTTCACGTGAGTCATTATTTTTTCATTACACAATTTAACAGAACATTTATGAATTCAAACACTTTACATTTTTGTTTACCCCAGTAGAAGGGATAGTTCCCCCCTATTTTCAGGCAAGCAAATCTATTTTCCCACGCTTACTTAAGTCAAAGCCAGTTTTACATTCTTGAGGCATTTCGAATTCCCATTCCGATATACCTACTATAACAACTTAGCAAAATAAACGACTGAGCAGCTTCAGGAAATACAGTAACTGAAAGTCTAAGCATGACTCATTTGACTGTATGTTTTATTCTATTGCCATTTCTTCATTTAAAAACAAAATAGGAATAACTTACCAATTTTAGACAAGGACTACTTCTTATATCCTTATCAATCTTTTTAAATTTTGGATAAAAATTATATAATTGAATGTTCAATTATATGTAACATTTCCTGAAAACTTTCCACAAAATTCTACAAAAAAGGAAGATTCTTTCTAAAATTTTTATATAATTATGCTGTTAATAGAAAACAGTGACTTATTTACTATTTGATTTGGGGTGTATAAATGAAAAAGGTATTACAATCATTGCAATTCAAAATGCTATCTATAATAATTATACTTTTGGTTATCCCTATTTCCATTGCAGGTTCTTATTTATATTTTCATATAACCAGTGATTTAACACAAATGGAAAAAGAAAGAGTTCTTTCATCAAGTCTAGCAACGGAAAAACTAATAAAGAATTTCGGAAATCAACTCTTAGATACAACAAAGTCTAATGCCTATTGGGAAGATTATAGACAAGCAGTTGAAAACAAAGATTTAACATGGATAAATGATAATGTTAATTCAATAAAAGATACTGTTCCCAACTTACACTTTATTGCAACAGCTGATTTAAATGGAAATGTCATTTCAGAGGTCGGAGATATAAAAGAGTTCTCGGGCAAACTAGGTAATTCTGCAATTATAGGGAAACTGAAAAATAGCAGTGACTTTTCAGGTCTTATTCAGACCTCAAAAGGGTTAGCAGTTATCGCTGTTTCAAAAATTACAAATGAAGAAGGTAATAATCCAACAGGGATATTAATTTTTGGAAGAATTCTTAATAATAATGCTTTAAATGAAATTAAGTCTACTTTACATAATGACATCGCTTTGTTAACTGACAATGGAAGATTATTAACTACTTCATCTAAAGTTGATAAAAATAAACTTTTTGCTTATTTAACTGAAAAGAATCCAAATCTGAAAAGTTTTAAGACATCACATTCTAGATCAACTGAATATGCTGAAATGGTATTAGCATTAAATGATTTTACAAATAAACCGATTGGTGTTTTATATGTTAATGAAAAACAAATAACAAGCACATCTGTTAAAAGCAGTTTAATCAATGTTAACCTTCTTATCGGTATTATTTTCATTATTATTTTGATATTACTCTCTGTATTAATTTTTAAACTTATTATTAAACCTATTCAGCAAATAGTAGCCATCTCTGAAGATGTTTCAAAAGGAAATTTTAAAAATGAAGTAGATGAAAATATCTCCAAACGAAAAGATGAGTTGGGTAAATTAGGTTATTCAATGGATATTTTGATAATTAATTTCCGTAATTTAATCAAAGAGATTAAAAAAAACATAGATCATTCAGCCGTTAATGCCCAAGAATTAGAAGGTTCCATGAATAAAGCAAACGATTCGATATGTAAGTTAGTTACTTCTATTCAGCAAGTAGCTGGGAACACTAGTGTAACTGCATCCAATGTTGAGGAAATCTCTGCTGCAGTGGAACAAATGAGTGCTTCTATTAATTTAGTGGCGGAAAATGGGGATAGTTTAGCAGCTGCAGCTGAGGAAACTTCTTCAGCTATTCAAGAGATGACGGTATCCATTGAACATGTGGCTGCTAATTTAAGAAATACTGAAGAAAGTGTTGACCAGATTTCAACTGCTATTGAAGGAATGAGCAATTCTATTAAAGGTGTTAATAATAATGCCAATAATTTAGCGGCAGCTTCAGAACGAACCTCTGAAACAGTTGAGGAAATGGTTGTATCGATCAAGCAAGTGGCAAATAGTGCAAAAACAATTAATCAACTTAGTCAATCCGTTAAAGTGGATGCCTTTGAGGGAACAGCTTCTTTAAATGAGACATTGAATGGAATGAAAGAGATTTCCCAAGTGATTGAACACACTAGCCAGGTCATGGAGTCTTTAGGGGAAAGCTCCGAAGAGATTGGTAGTATTATCGAAGTAATTGATAACATTGCTGATCAAACAAATTTGTTAGCACTTAATGCAGCAATCGAAGCGGCACGAGCAGGAGAACACGGAAAGGGTTTTGCAGTGGTTGCCGAAGAAGTCCGTAAACTAGCTGAACGATCTGCAAAAGCCACGAAAGAAATTGCTAAACTAATCAATGGAATTCAAGCGGAAACTACTATTGCAGTCTCCACTATAAAAGAAGGTACCGAAAAGGTTAATGAAGGAAATCTACTAGCTGAAAAAACGAATCAGGCGATTAAGAAAATTACAGAGGGGATTGCTCGAGTAACAGAGGAAATGAAACAAATTGCAAAAGCAACAGTGGAACAAAGCACTAAGAGTGAATCTATTATAAAGTCAGTTGAAAATGCTAAGAAACTGGCAATGGAAATGACTCATTCTACGAAAGATGAGTCAATCACTGCTGAAGAAATTGTTAACAGTATCCTCAATATAAAAGAACAAGTTCAACAGATTTCTATTGCAACCTCTGAACAAGCTATGGTTAGCCAGGCAATAGTTGCTGCAGTAGAGGATGTAACCAATCAATCTGGCTCTGTGACCAATGCAACAAAGGAACAAGGGCATACATCTGAGGAAATAGCTCGAAATATTAATTCCATGAAAGAAATGATTAGAGAAATGACAATTGCAACGAATAACCAAGCAAGTTACGGAAAGGAAATTTCATTAGAAGTAGAAAATGTTCTTAAGAAAACAGAAGAATTATATAATGGTATTGAGGCTCAAACAAAAAAAGTAGGAGATGTAGGCCAAGTAATTATCAAAATGGATACACAATTTGAAAAACTAAAATAAGACATTCATCGGAATAAAATGAATGTTTTCGCCGTTACCTTTGACCGATTCTACGATACTCAAACAAATGGCATTTGCTTTTGCGCCTGCTTCACTAACACTAAAAAATCATTATTCCTTTTAAGTTCTTAAGAATATTAAAGGAAAAATAGGTTCTCCGCAAATACACCGGTACAAGAGCAGCGCCATTATATATAGTATTATCCATGAAGGTGAGAACTATTTGACGCTTACTAAAGTACCGGTTAAAGACTAAAGCCCAGTCATAAGACTGGGCAAGTTTTATACTAAAATAAAATAAGCTTAACAATGCACTACACGTGTCCTGAGTATATGTGGCAACACATGGGGTGCAGGTGAGTATATAGTCTATTATTCCTGGATTGATTCTTCATTAAATATGGATTTAGATAAATTATGGATAATATCCCCGCGGCTTATAATCCCTACAACTCTACCTGCTCCATTCACTACAGGAATCTTTTTAAAATGATGTCTGGATATTAAACGTATAGCGCTTTCAAAATCATCATCAGGTGCTAAAGTCTTAATATTTTTCTTTACCATAATATCTTCAATAGGAGTATTCAATCTTTTTCTTAAAACATCTTCTATTTTTTGAGCTTCTTCTATATACGAAATATAGTAAGCCAAATAAATTTTCTCTTTATTTGGAGAAAGAAAACGTACGATATCCCCATCTGAAACAATGCCTACTAAATTACCTTTATCGTCAACGACTGGTACACCACCAATTCGATTGGTTTCAAGAATAGAAATTAATTCTTTGACAGTTGTTGAAGGCTTTGCCGTAAATATTCTTCGAATCATAAAATCGCGCACTTGCATTGGCTCTTTCTCCTTTCTTATTTCATATAATCAAGATGGATAGTTATTTTACCTATCTTTTTCTTTGTAATAAAATATAATCTACTTTAAGGATATACCTTGTTTACGGAATAGTTTTATTCTATTTCATGAACTTTTTAATCCAGGATGTTTGTATATGAAAATATATTAGAAATGAATGACATAGTGGGATTAGAAGAATGAAAAAGAAAAAGTTTTATAAGATAGAAAGCCTGACTCCAAGTATAAAAATTAACTAGAAGACAGGCACATGAACAATTTTTTTATTTATTTTTAATTTCAACCAAAGACTTCAATTCAACTGCACGGCGACCCTCTTTTTCCTTCCCGCTTGCTAAAGCGAAGTAGGCTATGCCTCCTACGATAATAAGTGCAATTCCAGAGATAAAAACACTACCATAACTGAATGATTTTGCCACAATTCCCAGCACAAATGCACCAATAGCCATTCCTAAATCCATTGAATTGAAGAACAACGAATTGGCGATTCCGACACGATGTTTTTCAACAGAACTAATAACCTGTGTTTGAAGTATTGGTGTAACAGAGCCATACCCAATTCCAATGATTGCACCTGCCAGAATCATAATAACTGCTGTTTGAGGCAATGAGAGCATAACCATCCCAATGGCAAATAAAATAATACAAGGATAAACAATTTTGTTTGCCCCGTAACGGTCAGCCCATACACCTGTAAATGGCCGGAAGATAAACATTAAGCCTGCATAAAGAATAAAGAACGTACTAGCGGCTTTTATAAGGTTAATTTCTTGCGCATACAAAGCTAAGAATGAGGCAATACCTGAGTATCCACATGCTAAAATAAATATTACAAGTGCAAATGGCGCAGCCTTTTTATCAACCAAATCATCGAGACTAAATTTTTTACCCGTCTTTGAAGCTTTTTCAAGTTGTTCTTGCTCCGGAACATTGATAGTCATTGATAGGAAGATATTTAATGCTGAAATGACAATACAAAGAATGTATGCAGTGTTGTAGGCTCCAATATTGGCTAAGTTAAGCCCTATAACTGGACCAATAACCATTGCTAACCCCATTGCTAATGAGAACCAACTCAATCCCTCTCCACGTCTTGAGTCTGGTATGATAACAGCACTGATTGTTCCTTTTGCAGTTGTAATAACCCCAAATGTTAGTCCATGAATAATCCGCAAAATAAATAATGCCCAAATATTAGTTACAAATGGATAAAATAGTGTTGCAATAAAAAATGCTGCTGAAGAATAAATCAGAATTTTCTTCTGTGATCCTGGACTTACCCACTTCCCAGCAAATGGCCGAATAACAATAGCCGCAATTAAAAATAAAGTTAATAATAAACCAGCCTGATCCACACCACCGCCAAATTCTTTCGTTAATTGAATCGGAAGTGCTGTTAATAAGATATAAAATGCTAAAAAGATAAAAAAGCTGATAGTAGTGATATTTATAAAATCCTTAGTCCATAGTTTTGGTTTATCCATATAGTGTTTCCCCCTTTTTTCTCTTGTCAATTGACTCATCTATTAACGATGGTTTCCTTGAAATGAAAGTGACTTATTTAGTATATATCTATCTGTCATGCATACATAATTGTATTTTTTATAGCATCCATGCATAATAGTAATATCACTGATTTGCCGAGGAGAATACCGCATGGATTTTGACCAACTTTTTTATTTCCAAATAGTTGCAAAACATAAGAGTTTTACAAAAGCCTCCGAAGAATTAAACCTTTCACAGCCAGCGTTAAGCCGTTCTATTTTGCGACTAGAAGAAGAAATCGGTGTCCCTTTACTCGAAAGAAAAAGCCGTGGAGTCGTTTTAAACCAATATGGGAAAACTTTTCTCAAGTATGCAAACCAGGTATTATCAGAAATGAAAGAAGCAAAGCAAAAAATCCATGATATGGTCGATCCATACCATGGGACCATTTCGCTCGCATTTATCCAAACACTTGGTTCCAGTTTTGTACCTGATTTAATCAGTGATTTCCAAAAGGAATTTCCAAACATTCAATTTCAATTATCTCAAAATATAACAAGTAAAATCTTAAAAGGAATAGAAGCTGCTAACATTGACATTGGTTTCTGTTCCCCACTAGAACCGCATGAAAATCTGTGCTCCATTCCAGTTTTGACCGAAGAATTGTTTCTAATTGTTCCTGCTTCCCACAGGCTGGCTGGAAAAGATCGAGTCAATTTAGGCGAAGTAGCCGATGATCCTTTTATCCTTTTCAAACCTCAAACAGCCTTACATGATTTAATAGAAAATCTCTGTAATGACGCTGGATTCTACCCAAGAAAGGTTTTTGAAGGATATGAGGAGAGGACGGTCTCTGACTTAGTAGGTGCCAATTTGGGTGTTGCTATTGTCCCGTACATACATAACATGGACGAAGGTAAAATTTCAATGATCCAGGTACAATCACCAAAATGCTTTCGAGTAATCCAAATGGTATGGAGAATAAATGGATATATGTCTCCTGCCGTAACAAACTTTAAGGAATTTGTAGAGAAAAGGGCTAGAGGAATTACAAAAAAATAAATATAAAATGGTAAAATCTTTTGTTTTCCCCTCTCTTCTAACATGTAAAAAAGCCCAGTTATTAAAAATAACTTGGCCATATTTTTATAATAATCCTTTTTAAAGATGAGCTTAAACAAAATGGATAGGTTAAGAGATGAGTCAGTTGCCTTCTTTTAAAATGAGTTGCGCCACTCACTCCACATGTCCTGTATTGGTTTCACAGGAAAAAAAGTTCGACTATACCTTTTAAAACTTTTACTATATTTAAAAATATAATGCTTTTATATAAATTTTTTACATAACAGAATGAATTCTATTTGATGTAACTTTTGAAATAGACAATCCAATCATAAAATATCAGCATAATATTCATTGTCTACCTTGCAGAACAAAACTCTTGATGGGAAAATTTTTCCTCCCATATTGGCAAATGATACGCAATATATAACCCAATCTAATAACCCTTGTTCCAATTTATAACATGTTGTTTCCCCTTTATCCTCTATCGTAACTGTAGGAACCATATTATTAGAGAATCCAACTGATAATACATAATATATCTGGCTACCCTCTAATATTTCCAAAAGTGGTTGCTTTGAAATATCATAAAACACTTTTGCACCCCTTTGGTTATAATAGAACTCCTCATTCAAACTAGTAATCGGTTCAATATTTAACTTAGAATGCATTCTTTGAAAATAAGAGTTTAGATTACTACAAACATAAGCATTGAAATCCTCGCCGAACATACTTCTATCAAACTCATTCATCTTTGCAACCGACTCAAATTTACTCAAATAATTCAAAAATGAAACTAAAACTATAAAATCATCTGAATATATGCCTCCAAAGGACTTAAACCATGCATTATTTAATTTTCCAATAATTAGATACAGTTGTTTATAGAGTCCGAGTTGTTGATCACTGACCTCAAACCATTTTCCACTCAAAATTTTCTTTCCAATACCATCTTCAGCAAATTCATATCTCAATTGAAAATGCAATGCTTTCAGTAACTTAGATATTATGCCAGCCAATATATCTGATATTCTAATACCAACACTAACTTTTGAATCAAGTTCTACAGGTTTAGATATTCCCAGTTTTCTAGCTGCCTTTAAAGTATTGCTGTCTTCCCCTTCTTTATCCAAATAAAGCGAATAACTTTTAATTCCCTTTTCATTGATATATTTATCAAATCCATAAAAAGCACTATCATAACTCCAATTTATCTCAATATCCTCGTTGACGGCATCTAACAATAATAGAATTTGCGTAAAAGCTACATTCTCATGTCTCTTCAATTCAGGATTGGTTAGATTGGTAGTAAGTTTTTGGGAGTAAAAATCTTTGAGCAGTTGAATGAGTTCTCCAGTATTTTCATAAATTCCACTTATTATTTCTTGAGGACGATACATTAAAATCGACTTAACAATTGAGTACTTCATAGCATCCATATCTTTAAAAATACTATTTGTGTAGTTTATAAACAACTGTTGGATGATGAACTCAATTTTGCTGCTAACAGAAAAATACAATAGAATTTTTTCATCAAACAAATTTAAAAAATCGCCAATAAATTCTACATTTTCTTGATTCAATGAAGCAAAACCATTCCGAAAATGCTTAGGCTTTAAGGTAGTACTTTTTAACTCACCATTTGATTTTCTATCGGAATACTTGTTTTCAAAAGTAATATACTTTTCTTCGATGATTTCTTCATCCGAACTTTCCCAACCAACTATTGTCACAACAAAATTATCATAGTAGTTTGCAGAAGTGATTGTTGATTTATTTATTTTTCTACTGTGCTCAGATTCATCGTAATAGAATTTATATTCACGCGACATTGTTCAAACACCACACCCTCAACGATAAATAGTATTCTTGTATTTTTGATAATATAAAGATATATTTCTAAAGAATATTAACTATCTTTCTAGCTTTTTCCCTAACTAGAGATGAACAGGCGGATTCTCTCATTTCTCTTTTCTATTGCCCTGGAATTCCCTTCAATAAATAATTCATAATCTTCTTTTCCATCAATAAGGATATTATCTAAATTTTTTTCACCCAACAATTCGTAGGTCTCGTTTGCCATATCAAATGTTGACAAGTCTTTCACGTTATATTTTTCATCTACAAAATCCTGAAAAAGAAAATAGTCCACGAATCCATCAAAGGAAATCAATTGAAGCAGCCAGCTTTTGTTTTTATCATAAATATCTTTTAACTTGCATACCTCTTGATTATACCATTTTTTCAAATCGTAAAGTGTGATGTCAATCCTGTCATAGAAGCTCTTTTCACCTCCTCTAGCTTCGTTAATCGACAACTGATTAAAATAATTGCCATTAACCTTTACCCACCTTGGCCATATTATATGTCCACCAAAAGTTCTTGTTATTTTTAAATATTTACCGACCTCTTGATCCTCAACTTTTGCTTTAAATGCCCAGTTACTTGAAGGACCAATATAATCACTCCCAAACCCTACGACCATTTCCGCATTCTCATCTTTTATTGTTACTACAACTTCATACCAAGCATCTTTACCTTTTTCTCTTTTTTTGATATTGATAACTTTTAATTCGTAACCACTTGGTAACCTACGTCTATTCAAGAAAGTTATAAATCTTTCATACAACTTTTTGCTAACTGAATCCGGATCTTTATAAGGTAATCCATTAATTTTCATACCTTCTATCCCGAATGCATTTTTAAAACTTTCCGGGTCGAATTGTCCACATCCGACATCATCTAGAAAACAAAAAGATGATTCTTCTACACCAGTTTTAATACACATTAAATTCCACCTCCATATTTTCTAAAATTGTATTTAGATAGAATTAATTTCTCAAGACAGACATCGCCATCGTCAAAAAGGTTGTTTATTATATTAGTATCAACATAAGTTGTAAATATTTAAAAGGTGGATAGAGAAAAGACTGATTCGCCTCAAATGTTAGGCTCCAATCCTTCTCAAATGCCTACCCCAAAACAAACAAAACCCCCGAAAGTACTGATAACACAGCATTCTCAAGGGTACTTATTTCTATTATCTAACTAGCTGTGCTACTGTTTCTACATGTCCTGTATATTTATAACAGTACACATCAAATACGACTATACCCAATCTTAATCAGAATTGACCATTTATTACATGAGAAAAAATTAGAACAGTCATATATATATTTTCAACAAAGTATTAACTAAAACCCCTAATAAATTTATGTAAATCCTTTATATTTTTTATTTTATATAAATTTATGAAGTCTTCTGTTTCTAATGCTTGTAAACCTCTTCTAACAGCAGTAGATGTTGCACCACCAATGAACACTTGATACTTAACATATTCCGGTGCTCCATCAGTGCCATCACTTAATTCAATATACTTCAAATGTGGAAAAATATCTTTCGCCACTTTAATAACTTCTATAGCCATATCTACTGGGATTGCATCTCCTAACCATATTGCTTCGTGCTCACTATGTGTTTCAAGTTTTTTCTTGTTTCGAAAAGACTTATATAAATTGGCTGAAAATCCCCTACTTCTCAATTCAGACACTAATTTAGAACTCATATGCATTAAGCTTACTTCCACTTTAAATAATTCTTTAATTCCCTCTTTTTCTGCTAAATAATTGTCTAAATTAGTTTTAATGTTTTCTTGCTCTCTCTCTATCAATAAAGCATTCTCTTGATTAGAAATATACTTTTTTTGCAACTCCATAACACTCATCAGAGAATCTTTAATAAAATTTATATCTTCCTTATCCATACCAGTCTGAGCAGATAATACTTGGCATTCATCGGTTTTTTGCACAACAAACTCCTTTTGCTGTGTAACACTGTTATAAGTGCTTACGAAATTGCTTTCATCCTTATAATCAGATGGAGAATATAATTTCTTGTGGTGTCGTGTAACTAATAAATAGAATGCTAACAATACAATACATGGAAATAATGCTATAAACAAAACTAACATCATATTCTGTATATCATTCAATTTACTCTTAACAATTACTAGAGCTGCAATCGCTTCTGTTAAAACTAAAAACAATCCAATAATACCTATTGGATTCTTTATATAATTCTGCGCCTTTTCTGCAATACTACTCATCCGGTTTCCTCTTTTCAAATTGTAAACTATTAAATAACGCATATTATTTCAAAGTTCATAGCTCTTTTAGAAAACATACCTTTGCTTTATAAATCAACAGGTGACCCATTTCATAATCCTAGCACTATACGAGTATATTTTCTTCTTTAACAACTGATTTTCTTTCAATAATTCGCAAAATAATTACTAAACAAGACTTTTAATATAAAGTAACACATTTATCAATTACATAGAAACAACATATAAAACCAAATTCTCTCTATTAATAATAGCATTAATTTGATTAAGTCATCTAAAACAAATTTTAAAAATTTTGCTAAAACTTTTTCAGGGCATACTGATGGTCAGAAATCTGAAAAAATCCCATAGGTGTTATTGAAATATAAGCTCTTTATATAAAAAACTCCACATAACAATGCTAAGCGTATATCAACAATTAAATTTTACGCCATTTCAAATTTAGTGCTTTAATGTAGCTGCCACTAAAATCCTGATTTTCATTTTCTAAAAATTCATCTGCCCAGAAAATACATTCGTCTTTAACAATTAGGCTTCCACTATATAATTCACGAGAACAGTTTTCTAACGCTGGCCTTAAATTCATTGCGATTAAGCCTTCAAAACATAATTCAACTATTCCATACCAACCTGAATTATCAAATGTTACTCTTAGTGTCCTTTGACCAGAATAATCTTCCTCATACTGCATCTTTTCTATACCAATATGGATGAAAAACAGAAAAACATTATCAGTAGGGTCAAAGTACCGAAAGTTATACATCATAGAAAAATCATCAAGGGAGAGGAATACAAAATGAAGGTCATCCGCTCATATGCTGTACCCAATAAAGCAGTGAATGTGCAACGGATTTTACAACAACTCATTGAAATAGAAATGGAAAAAATCGTTAATACTAATTCCGTAAACTCACCAGCATCTCATGAAAAAATTACTCTAGGTGGTGATTGTGCATGAGATGTGCAGTATATGCTCGTGTCTCAACGGAATTGGATTCACAAAGGACATCAATAGACAACCAAATAGACATTTTTAGAATTTACACCGCTCAACGTGATTGGGATATCGTCAAGGTTTATACCGACAAACAATCTGGTACAAAGGAAAGTCGTCCTGGATTAAAGGCTTTGATTGATGACGGAAAAGCTGGAATGTATGATGTCATCTTGGCAAAAGAGCTATCTCGTTTAGCACGTAACGGTCGGCTCTCTTATGAGCTTCGGGATATTTGCCAATTCAATAACATCAATATTGTCTGCTTGGATAACTCAATCAACACTATAGATGGTAACGTACAGAACTTCGGATTATTTGCTTGGCTTTACGAGAATGAATCAGCTAACAGTAGCCGCCGAAATAAACAGGCGAAAAGGGTAAAAGCGCAACGCGGTTTGTTTGTTGGATCAAATCCACCATACGGTTACTTTTCTGAAAATAGGGTTCTTAAAATTAGAAATGACAACACCCCAAACATTGTTCGTCGGATTTTTCAAGAGTATTTAAATGGTACAGGAATGGACACAATCGCAAAGACATTAACTGCTGAAGGTGTCCCAACACCTGCTCAAGTAGCTAATAAAGCAAATGCCTCGAATTTGTGGCATGCCTCAAGTATTAAAGTAATGTTAAACAATCAGCACTACTCTGGGGACCTAGTCCAAAGCAGAACTGAAACCATCTCTGTCACCTCTTCCAAACGTCGGGAGCTTAGTGAAGAAGATATCGTGGTGATTGAAAAAACACACGAAGCGATTCTTCCGAAAGATACCTTTAATGCGGTACAAGTGATGATCCAGAATCGAACCAGAACAGCTACTGCACCAAAGAAACACATTTTCACGAATATCCTTTATTGTGAAGAATGCCAAAAAGGTATGTGGTATAAAGCCAATCAAAAAGGCTGTCGTTGCGGCGGAAATATAAAACACGGTAACACCTTTTGTTTAAATAAAGTGGCTATTCGTGAAAAAGAATTAATGCATGTAATCATTGAGGATTTACAAACGCTTTTAAACTCTTTAAAGGAAGAAAACTTTTTGAATACGTTGTTAAACAAGTTAAACGTAAAAAAACGCACTACCTAAAAGAACTTGAAGCGATTCAAACTGAAATCGAAACCTTAAAAAACAAAAAGTTGGAATATGTAAATCTCTTCACTGAGAATGTCATTACTAAAGATGAACTGGTTGAATACCGAGAATTAACGGACAACAAGGTTACAGCACTTCAAATTAAAAAGACTCAGTTGGATGAAAAACTGAAGGATTGTGTTGAAAAAAATTACGCCATTAATATTGGCAACAAGCTAAAAGAAGCACTGAATCTAAATGACTTAACTCCGACAATTCTTCATTCACTGGTTGAAAAGATTACTTGTAATCATGATGGCACTGTCCACATCCAATACAGCTTTGTTAATCCGTTACAAGTGTACATCGATTTTAAACTCTTCCGATTCCCCCCCCTTCAAAACCGCATTCCTTCGTTTCTTCAGTTGGAATAAAGTTTTCCGAAATCCCGCTCCCCCCCTTTTTCTCTTCAAAATCTCACGTTTCCCCCCGCTTTTTCTCGCCTTTTTTTCACGCTTTTTCTCAATATCGAATAAAGTTTTCAGAGACCGCAAAAAGCAGAAAGGCAGACCCCGCAAGGGGTTGCCCTGTTTTTCTCACGCTTTTTTACGAAATCTTTTTTCTCACTGGGAGGAGAAATCGGAAAGGTTTATTGTGTAGGGATAGTGAGATTATTTGTTAGTTACACAAGACACGTAAAAAGGCAACGCCCCAGAAGGGCAGTTGCCTTATTTTAAAATGAGTTGCGAGATACACTCCACATGACTCGTATGTGGGAACATATCAACCGGCTGAATATACTCTACCTTAAATTTAGAACTTAACACCTGAATATCCTTTGCCAATGTTGATGGATTACATGACACGTACACTACTTTCTTCGGCTCTGCTGATAATATTGTCTCTAGCAGCTGATTGTCCAGTCCTGTTCTTGGTGGGTCGACGATGATGACATCGGGTTTCCAGCCCTTTTTGATCCATTTTGGCAGGACCTCTTGGACTTTTCCTGGGACGTATTTTGTGTTGGTGAACCCGTGGCGCTTGGCATTTTTCTTAGCATCTTCGATCGATTCAGGAATGATGTCCATTCCTCGGACTTCTCCTGCCTGATCTGCTAACCAAAGTCCAATCGTACCAACACCACAATAAGCATCGACGACTTTTTCTGTACCTGTTAATGCTGCTGCTTTTTTTACTTCATTATACAGTTTCACTGTTTGCACAGGGTTTAATTGAAAGAACGTCCTTGCTGACAGCTCAAACGATAAGTCACCGAGGGTCTCTTGGATAAATTCCTCCCCATCTAAAGCGACCGTTTCTTCTCCAAAAATAAGCGATGTCTTTGCACCGTTAATGTTTTGCATTATAGACTTTACATCAGGAAGGCGATCAATAATTATTTCGATAATCTGATCTTTTTTTGGCAACTCTGGTTGCGTCGTAATTAACACTATTTGTAGTTCACCAGAGTGCACGCCGACTCTTGAAACAATCGTTCTAACGATCCCTTTTCGCGTCTTTTCATTATAAATAGAAATCTGTAAATCCTGTAATATTTTCTTAACCGTTTCCGTTGCTTTATTCGTTTGCGGATGCTGCACTGCACAATTCTGAATGTCAATGAGCTGATGTGAATTCAATCCGTATAGTCCCGCAAGCACCTTGCCTCTTGCATCCAATCCTACCTGGAATTGACTTTTATTTCGATAGCCCCATGGATTTTCCATCCCAATTGTTTCATTTATCGTTAATTCCCCAACAGGTATTTTCGTATGGCGCTCTAGTGACTGAATAATAATATCGCGTTTTTCTTTTAATTGTTGTTCATAACTTAGGTGTTGAAGCTGGCAGCCTCCGCATTCATCATAAACGGGGCATACTGGTTGAACCCGATGCTCTGAGGATTTACGGATCTTCTTAATCTTTGCCTCAGCAAATTTCGGATTAACCTTTGTCACCTCAACGACTACTTCTTCTCCAGGCAAGGCTCCAGGCACAAACACAACTTGTCTTTTAAAATAGCCGACTCCTTCTCCATTGATCCCTAATCGTTTAATTGTTAATGGAAAGGATTGTTTCTCAGTAATAGTAACGGTTTCTTGTTTTTGCATGATTTTCTTCACTCCATATTATTCGATACTTCGCCATAAATATAACGAGGCGTAGCTTAAGTACGGGTCCCAACCCAGTTTGAAGTTCTCCATCTCTTCTTCTGTCGGTTTTCGATCCAAATTGTATAGCTTCTTTAGTGCATTTTGAATGCCAATATCGGCAATTGGAAACAAATTCGGTCTCCCCAGCCCAAACATTAAGAAATTTTGTACGGTCCATGGTCCAACGCCACGTAATTTAACCAACTGTGCTAAAATTTCTTCATCTGACAGCTGCTTTATTTTTTCTAGATTAAGCTCTCCTTGAGCAATCGCCTTGCCAATCCCTATTACATACTCAGCTTTTCGACCGCTAAATTGCAACTCCCTCAGCTGTTCAACTTCTATGCCTGCAACAACCTCTGGTCGTGGATAAAACCAAACTCCATCTACCTCAAACCCAAATGTTTTTACAAATCTTGTTGAAAGCGTATGAGCAAAAGCCATATTTAATTGCTGATGAATAATGCATTTAAGTAGGCAGCCGTAGGGGTCAAAATCTAGGACAAGTGGCGTTCCATAATGCTCGGAAAACAAGTCTTTTAATTGTGTTTTTTGAAAATGGCGATGGACATCCTCAAGTGGAGTGTCCCATTGGAAGATTTCATTAACCTTTTTAACAGCTTGCTCTTTATTGATTATTTCTTTTCCACTCATGATAAAAGAAGGAGCGTCGGTGGTTCCTGTTGCTTTAACTACCACAACCCCTTGCTGTTCTTCAATAAATATTGGAACCTTTACAGACCGATCGTTAAGCGAAACCACATTGAGCGGGTCAATTGAAAGTCGTTCCAATACTCGGTCAAAATTATAGGGGCCACTTATTGCTATTTTTTCGTGCCACAAAATTTATTCCGCCCTTTTCATTTTTTCCGTATTATATCATCTTTTCCAAAAGAAAACCCGGAACCATTTCCGGGGCAAAATTAGCTTTATTTTTATAAAAAGGAAAACACTACACTTAGTATAGCATAGGTGACTCCATTGCATTGTCCATCATCAAATCATCCAAGCTTTTAAACGTGTAGCCCTGTTTTTTCAAATCCTTAATCACTTTTTCTAATGCATCTGCATTATCTTTTGAGACAGTGTGTAACAAAATAATCCCGCCCGGGTGAACTTGGCGCATAATGTTATTGTAAGAATACCGCCAACCTTTTTGGTCGTTTGTATACCAATCAATAAAGGCAATTGACCAGAACACATGAGTGTAACCCTGTTTTTTAGCTAAAGCCAAAGTTCGTTCACTAAACGTCCCTCGAGGTGGTCGTAAATACACCATATTTTTTTGACCTGTTAACGTTTTAGTTTTTACACGGACCTTTTCCAATTCTTCTGTAAATCTCTCCTCGCTGACTTTCGATAAATCTGGATGATGCCATGAATGGTTTCCAACTATATGTCCTTCTTTTACCATCCGTTTGACAAGATCCGGGGCACTATTCAAGTAGTGTCCAGTGACAAAGAAGGTCGCTGGTGCCTTTTCTTTTTTTAATACATTCAAGATTTTTTCTGTATAGCCATTTTCGTATCCATTATCAAAGGTTAAATACAAAACCTTTTTTTGGGGGTCGCCTTTATAGGCTGCTCCATACCTGTCGAGAAGTCCTTCTAATTTTTCCCCTGCATCTACAGGCTGTCCGTTTGATGACTTTTTAAATCCCCAGTGAAGTGAGGATGTGTTGATTTTTGCATGTGCAGTTGCAGAAATTGAGATAACGAGGAAAAGCAAGATACTCAAACTTCGAACGATCCATTTCATTATTTATCCTCCAACATATTTTTCATTATTGTTTGTTAAAAGGATAAAAGAATTCAATGTTTAAATAGACATTCACAACCAATCGAAAGGTAAAATATGTAATAATTAGTTGAGGTCGAAAATCTTGGGGGCGCTTATAGTGAATGATTCATATTTAAGGGAGTTACGTAACATTAGGATTACACTGATTATATTAACGATAATTATCACTTTGAACTCTGGGAATCATACTGTGACTGTTGATCAAAACGATGGTTCCAATGTTCTGCCACAATTCAATTCTTCAACCATGGTTCCTTTAGAAAATGGGCACTTTGGAATTTTAACTGGTGACACCCAAATCGGTGATAGTGAAGTGTTAAAAATCTTTTATTATGATCAAGAGAAAAATGATGTAATTTTTAAAAAGGAAATACCTTTGAGCCAAATTACAGAACAAGGGTTTTAAATATGTAAAAGACCAGAATGCATGTGCATTCTGGTCTTAAGAAATTATTTAAAAACTTTTTCTTTGAATTGCGATAATTTTTCTAAAGAGGACCGGTCAATATCACGGTGAAGGCTGTTTCCATGAGAATCCATGGTCACGACAGCGGTAAATCCTTCAACTTTTAAATGCCACATTGCCTCTGGGAGACCAAATTGCATTAGATCTACACCCTCAACAGATTTGATGCAATCTGCATAATATTGTGCTGCTCCACCAATAGCGTTCAAATAAACCCCGCCATGTTCATTTAGAGCTGCAAGAGTTTTTGGACCCATTCCACCTTTTCCAATTACAGCCCGGATACCAAAGCGTTTCATGACATCACCTTGGTAAGGCTCTTCACGAATACTTGTTGTTGGTCCTGCTGCCTTTACGTGCCAAGTTCCTTCTTCATCTTTTAGCATAACTGGTCCACAGTGGTAAATGATTTGTCCATTTAAATCCACTGGAGCATCATCACGTTCAGATAGGTATTTATGGATTGCGTCACGGCCAGTGTACATTAAACCGTTTATTTTAACGACGTCGCCAACCTTTAAGGAACGAATTTGTTCTTCTGAGACTGGTGCTTGAAGCGTTACTATTTTGCTGTCTGATGCTGAAGCCGCTGCAGTTTCTTTTTCTGCTTCCGTTTCAGCAAACTCAATTTTTTCGCCTTCTTGATACAACCATTCGTTAATGACGCCCGTTTCAGAGTTTACTTTCACACCTAGACGACGGTATGCCCAACAGTTATAAGCGACTGATACAAAGAAACTTGCTGGAAGACGGTTATATGCTCCAATTTTACAACCCAATAGCGTTGTTTCTCCACCGAAGCCCATGGTACCAATTCCTAATTCATTGGCTTTATCCATCACATATTCTTCTAGCTTACGTAAATCTTCATTTGGATTCACATCTTCAACACTACGGAAAAGCTGTAATTTGGCAAGCTCGTAACCTGAAGTGCGGTCGCCGCCGATTCCAACTCCGATAAATCCAGCGCTACAGCCCTGTCCTTGTGCTTGGTATACTGAGTGAAGGATGCATTTACGAATTCCGTCTAAGTCACGGCCAGCACGTCCAAGACCTTCAATTTCAGCTGGAAGGCTGTACTGGATGTTTTTATTTTCACAACCGCCACCTTTTAAAATAAGGCGCGCATCTATGTAATCCTTTTCCCATTGTTCAAACTTAATGACTGGAGTTCCTTCGCCTAAATTATCTCCAGTATTATCCCCTGTTAATGAGTCAACAGAGTTTGAACGAAGCTTTCCGTCTTTTGTCGCTTGGGCAATTGCTGCTTTGATAGCTTTTGACATTTCGATTTGATTTGCACCAACTGGAGTTTTAATTTTAAAAGTTGGCATCCCTGTGTCTTGGCAAATTGGCGATACATTTGTATCAGCCATTTTGATGTTCTTTGTAATTGTTGCCAAACTCATTGCAGAAGTCGTTCCCGCATTTTCCCGTTCTTTTGCAGCTAAAACAGCGCGACGAACGTCCTTTGGCAGGTTTGTTGAAGTTTCAACGATTAGCTGGTACATACTTTCTTGAAATTTTTCGATATTCATTTGGCATCCCCTTCCCCATTGTTACCTATATTTTTGCTCAAGTTTGAATATTTTCATTATTTCTCACAACTTCTATTATACTCTGAGAGCGTTAGGTTGAAAAGTCATAGACAATATTGTTGAGAACAGTTAATTTTTTTCAATAAAAGGCTGTGGCACAATGTTGATTGGAGTGGAAGGCTCGAGACTCCTGCGGGAGCAGTGGGACAGGTGAGACCCCGCGGAAAGCGAAGCGCCTGGAACGGAAATAACATTCTAGTTTAACAAAGCCCAATAAAAAAAAGCCAGATGGGTATCTGGCTTTTAATCTTCTCGATTATTAAATTCGCGGCATTTTGATTCTAGATCATCAATAAAAGAAATGAGACGATCAATATCCTCTAAATCTGCATCCTCTGGATCAATGGCATCTAATACATCTAGGAACATATTTAAGCGGTGCTTTAAAAAGTCTACTTGAGTGTTTTTTTCATTGATTTTGCTACCCAAAGTATTCACTCCTTTCAGTTTCGATACCATCCTATCGAAAATTCAGGAATTTGGCAATGCATTTCTCTAATATCCTGAATCAATGGTCTCAGTATTCCCTTGAATGGGGGAAAATAAAATGAAATCAAAAAGGTCCCCTATATCTTTTCGCTATCAGGTACTCTTCAGGAGTATCGATATCAAATCCATATATTTGTTTGTCAAAATTAATGATCTTCAAATATTTGCGGTATTTTTTAATAATAGATTTCCCTCCTTTATCCCCTTCAAGAAAATTAAATTCAGGAAATAACGAAACATCAAACAAAATAGGATGCCCCTCCAT
This sequence comes from Bacillus sp. 1NLA3E, assembly GCF_000242895.2. Classification (NCBI taxonomy): domain Bacteria; kingdom Bacillati; phylum Bacillota; class Bacilli; order Caryophanales; family Bacillaceae; genus Bacillus; species Bacillus sp. 1NLA3E. The sequence goes on along the minus strand of NC_021171.1, from coordinate 514,849 downwards.
GTTCTTATATTTTGGACGTATTATTGTGTATTGCGGTCTAACTCCTAATTCATGATATTTATTGACCATCTTCATGACCACCTCTTTTGTGACGAAAGGTTGATCTGCAAGAAAAATCATTATTGCTTCAACTTGATCGTTAACAAACTGAACACCCAATCGGAGTGAGGTTCCCATCCCTTCTCGAAAACATTCATTTTTCAAAATGATAACATTTGGGTAATTCACGAGGTATTTTTCGTACTCTCCCTCGTTTTCCCCGATGACTAAAATGATTGGTTCTAGCCCGCATTCTGAGGCTAAAGAGACCGCATGAATGAACAGTGGAACACCATTAAGCAGTAGAAATTGTTTTGATGTGTTCATTCGTTTTGAAAGTCCTGCAGCCAGTATTACAGCACCAATTTTCCGGGTATTTTTTCCATCCATAATAGCCACCCAATCCAAATAAAGTTTTTCTGTAATTTTGAATCATATCGTCATTTCTTCATCAAATACTTTAATTTCATTGTAGCCTACTGAATCCAATAAGGGACCTAGATGTTTTTCTTTTCCAGATAACAAAAAAAACGCCAAAGATTGGCGTTTTTCCGCATTAGCGTGGTCGTTCAGAAACAGCAAAGCCAAAAGATACATGATCTTGGATTGGAATCCATGCTCCAACACCTTGTGAAGTTACGTTTTTAATGATGATTACTTTCTTATTACCTTTTAAAGTTAGATAAACCTCACCATATGTAACTTTTCCCTTTTCATTTACTGCTGGTGCATAGGAATACAAATATCCTAGACGATTTGCTGGAATGTTATAAATTTGATCATTTTTTGTACCAAGTCCAATCACAGTTTCAAATGCCAATGGTAGGTTTGTTTTTTGCATCGCTTTTAACAGCATCATTTTTTTCACATCTTCTGAATTTGGGATTTTCGCTGTCAGTCCACCGCGAACAAGCTTTTGTGCCTCTTGAACGTAATGGATTTGATATAACGTATTTGTGCCACGATTATCAAAATAATTTGTGTTAATCCTTTGATATTCCCAATTGGGTGCAGTTTCAGTTGATTCATAATTTAATGGCCACTGCCCTAAGTAAATAATCGCTCGGTATCCTAGAGCAAACGGTGTGCTGTTAATCGATGATTCATTCAACATTCTTATTAGATCTGGGTTTTCAACTTTTACCCTTGAAGATTCGAGTAGTTTCTTGGTTAGTTCACTTGGTTGTAATTGAGGCATATCCTGGGTTGGATTTGGATATGTATTCTCCTTGGCAATGTTCTTCACTGAATTTGGAACATGATATTTTTCTACTTTTGGTTGTACCGTCTTCTTTTGCCCCTGCTCTGCAAAAGTAGAAGGTAAGAAAGAAAGCATAAAAAGAAAACAAAGCACACAAATAGATAATAATTTTCTCATAATGTCAAACTCACTCACTTCCTATCATTATTAATGATAGTTTTTTCGGAGTCCGCAAATATTATCCATCGATTCCGCCAATAACAAAAAAATAACATTTAATCATTTCAATTATATCTTATCTATTGGCTCTGTTAACCTAGGTTGTTGATTTCCGTTCCAGGTGCTTGCTTTCCGCGGGGCGGGTGGTGAGCCTCCTCGTCGTTACGCCTGCGGGGTCTCACCTGTCCCGCTGCTCCCGCAGGAGTCGAGCACCTTCAACTCCAATCAACACTGTGAAAAAATCAACATTGAGCTTTAACACAGCCCCTATCTATTAAGAACAAAAAGGGTTTGAAACAGCATCAATTTTGCCATTTCAAACCACTAAGCTTTCTTTATAACAAATAAAAACCTATCCCCATAATAACGTATGCTGCAAGTAACGTTGCTCCTTCAAACCAGTTTGTTTCCCCGTCATTGGAAATTATCACCATTAACATAACTGCTGAGACCATAGCAACTAACTCTGGTAACGTGAAAACTAGTGGCATAGCCGTTGGGAAAAAGAGGGAAGCCAGCACAAGCACGGGTGCAACAAACATGGCTACCTGTAAAGTGGAACCAACGGCAATTTCAACCGCAATATCCATTTTATTTTTAAACGCCATTAGCACCGCTGATGCATGTTCAGCTGCATTTCCAACAATAGCAACGATAATGATCCCGATAAATAATTCTGTCCAACCAAACGAATGGGCAACAGTCTCAAAAGTATGGACAAGGTTTTCCGATACATAGGCAACTGCAACAGTTGCCAGCGCCAAGATAGTCATGGCTTTCTTTTTGCTCCACTCTGGTTCTTCTTCTTCATGGCGTAATTCAGATTCACCAGGCTGATAAACCCCACGGTGAGTAACGAGCTTAAAAAATAAAGCGGACAAATATAGCAAGATTAAAATGACTGAGATACCAACACTCAGGGTTACAATTTTACTTTCACTCATTTCCATGGAAAACACTTCTGGAATAACGAACGCAACAAAGACGGCAAACATTAATAATCCTGAATTGTGTCTAGCATCAAAAACATTAAATTGTTGACGTTTAAACTTTATTCCGCCAATAAAAAAGGACAGACCTGCAACCAATAGTAAGTTTCCTAGTACCGAACCAGTTAATGAAGCAAGTACAACTCCTACTAGTCCAGCTTTTAAAGCAAAGATTGAGATGATCAATTCCACTGCATTCCCAAATGTAGCATTTAATAATCCGCCAATACGCGGTCCAGTTACTATCGCCAAGCTTTCTGTTGCTCTTCCCATAAAACTTGCTAAAGCGATAATCGTTAAACAATAAATAACAAACAACATAATACTTGACCAATGCATCAAAGTCCCAATAATTGAAAGGGGGACACCAATGAGAACGCCTAAAAAGAATATTTTGTTTACCATTTCTAATTCTCCTTTTTAAAACCACTAATTTCCTCTTGTTATTTTGAGATTACACTATTTCTTTTCATTGTGGAATAAAAAAGCGATTTTCCTTGCAAAGCTTTGACAATGCCGTTACCATCATAGGAAAAAATATGTTATGGAGAAATAATAATGGATGAAAAACAGCGATTGCGTTTTTGGGTACTGATAGGGATTGTCGCCATTTCGGGATATTCACAAGGAATGCTTCTTCCGCTTATTGCAATTATATTTGAAAAAGACGGATTATCATCAACTTTAAATGGATTCCACGCAACTGGGTTGTACATAGGAGTCCTTTTTATCTCTCCTTTTATGGAAAGCTCTTTAAGGAGATTCGGGTATAAACCAGTTATTTTAATTGGTGGTATATCTGTTGTGATTTCAATCGCGTTATTCCCTATTTGGAAGTCATTTTGGTTTTGGTTTATTCTTCGTTTAATCATTGGAATCGGAGACCATATGCTTCATTTTGGAACACAGACTTGGATTACATCGTTTTCACCAGCCCACAGACGAGGTCGGAATATATCATTATATGGATTGTTTTTTGGACTTGGATTTGCAGCTGGACCTCTGATGACCAGACTGGTTGAAGTCAATGAATCTTTGCCTTTTTTTCTCTCCTCCCTTTTCAGTCTTGTGGCTTGGAGCACTTTATTACTGTTAAAAAACGATTTTCCTGAAAAGACAGTTGAAACCAATTCCTTCTTCAGTTCCTTTAAAAGATTTGGTCAAGTATGTAAATATGCATGGGTGGCTTTTCTCCCCCCATTTGGATATGGGTTTATGGAAACTTCGCTTAATGGAAATTTCCCTGTATACGCCCTAAGGAATGGAATTGATATTAGTGCGGTTTCGATTATTTTACCCTCTTTTGCTTTTGGCAGTATTATTTTTCAATTACCGCTGGGAATATTGAGTGATAAATATGGTCGAAAAAATATATTATTAGCAGTCATGATTTCAGGGTTTGGTTGTTTTACCGTTGCAGGTCTACTCCATCATTCTGTTATTGGACTAACCATCAGCTTTTTTATTGCCGGAATGCTGGTTGGATCTACATTCTCACTTGGAATTAGTTTTATGGCAGATATTCTGCCAAAGGAGCTTTTGCCTGCTGGAAATTTAATGTGTGGCATTTTTTATAGCATTGGCAGTATCAGCGGTCCTTTTATCGGTGGAATGGCGATTCAATTTTTGCCACCAAGCAGTTTTTTCTATGTTATCAGCTTTATGTTATTACTCATTTTTATAGCAATCGCAGGATTCCAACCACAAAGATCCTGGCAAACAAACCGTTCTTAATTTATGGAACCAGCGTTTAGGCAAAATTCTTTTCAGCCCCTCCTGTTCGTGATACACTAATTATGAACATTATGTGAACGAATAAATTTGTGTGTTTGTCTGCTGTCATCTCTGGATGGCAGCTTTCGTCATTTTATAAGGATATTGATTGTGATTATTCTTCTCAATTATCAGAAAAGTGCAAACACTGAGTTAGGAAGTTATTAAACAGGAGGGGATTCCCATAAATACAGAAGTAAAAACGATTAGTAAAGTTGAACCTTCACAGAATATTACGTTTGTCGCTAAAATACTACCACATGCAGAATTAACTGCCGCAGTTATTTGCGGAGTGTTAATTGCCACAGGCTGGGTTTTAAAGCACTTTGATACATCTTCCGCTTCAATAGCAGCTTATCTTTTAGCGTTTATCATTGGTGGATTTGCCAAAGCAAAACAGGGAATTGAATCGACGATTGAAAATAAAGAATTAAATGTGGAAATGTTGATGGTTTTTGCAGCAATTGGTTCTGCCATTATTGGCTATTGGACCGAAGGCGCAATGCTTATCTTTATTTTCGCTTTAAGCGGTGCCTTAGAAACTTACACCATGAATAAAAGCCGTAAGGAAATTTCTTCGTTAATGAAGCTTCAACCTGAAGAAGCTTTACGGATAAAAAATGGTATCGAAGATAGAGTTCATGTCTCTGAGCTAGTAATCGGGGACTTAATATTAATAAAACCTGGTGAGCGCGTTCCTTCAGATGGAAAAATCGCCAAAGGTCAAACAACAATTGACGAGGCTACGATTACTGGAGAAGCAATGCCAGTAACTAAAGGTTTAAACAACGACGTGTTTGCTGGAACGGTCAATTTAACCGGATCGATAAATGTTACCGTCACAAAGTCTAATGAAGAAACCTTGTTTCATAAAATTATTGAATTGGTTCAATCAGCTCAAAGCGAAAAGTCCCCGTCACAACTCTTTATTGAACAGTTTGAAGGAAGGTACGTCAAGGTCGTTCTTGCCATTGTGGTCCTAATGATGTTCGTTCCCCATTTCTTATTGAACTGGACCTGGACGGAAACCTTTTATCGAGCCATGATTTTACTTGTTGTTGCATCCCCATGTGCCCTTGTTGCCTCAATTATGCCCGCTTCACTATCGGCAATATCCAATGGCGCAAAACATGGAATTTTATTTAAGGGGGGCGTCCATCTAGAAAACCTCGGACATTTAAAAGCCATCGCCTTAGATAAGACAGGGACTTTAACAAAGGGGAAGCCAGAAGTAACAAATTTTATTGTAAAAGGTGGACTACCAAGGGAAGATCTTCTCCACAAGGTAGGGTCAATCGAAAACCACTCTAACCATCCTTTAGCGCAAGCAATCGTAAAATACGTTAAAGACACGTTAAAGCTGGATTTATTGCATCCCGATTATGTAGAAGACGTTGCAGGATGGGGAATTAAAGCATCCGTTGAAAATGAAATATGGAGAATTGGGAAAGCAGACTTTGTCGGAAAAACCGAAGCAGAGTCGTTTGCCTCAGGTGCAGCCAAAACTTTAGCCAGTGAAGGAAAAACAATTGTTTTTATTCAGATTGATGATGAATTATCAGCGATGATTGCCCTTAAAGATGTTGTTAGAGATGAAACAAAGTTTGCGATTGACACCCTTAAATCAAAAGGGATTCACACGATCATGTTAACCGGGGACAGCGAAAAAACAGCTCAGGCAATTGCTACTGAGAGCCATGTTGATGATTATTTTGCAGAGTGCTTACCTGAAATAAAGGTTAACCATTTAAAGAAGTTGAAAAATCAATATGGCTCCGTTGCAATGGTTGGGGATGGTATTAACGATGCCCCTGCACTTGCAACAGCGACAGTCGGAATTGCAATGGGGGAAGGAACAGACGTTGCTTTAGAAACAGCCGATATCGTCCTAATGAAAAATGATTTACCTAAAATTGCTGAAGCCATTAACCTTTCGCAACGAATGAACAAAATTGTCAAACAGAATGTGGTGTTTTCAATCTCGATTATTATGCTTCTTATCGTTTCTAATTTCTTTCAGATACTTGATTTACCATTAGGGGTTATTGGCCATGAGGGGAGTACGATTTTAGTCATTTTGAATAGCTTGAGATTATTAAAATAAGATCTATCCAGCGAGTTTAATTAATAGACGGGAAGCATATGCAATGCTTCCCGTTCAGATTGTCGAGAAGGGTATTTTTCTCGGCAATTTATCATTTTATCAGAACATTAAATGCTGATTTTTAATATGAGATTGTCTATGCTAACGGACCTGTTGATTTCCGCTCCAGGGGGCAGATCAAATAAAGAATCACAACACTTCATCTCCACCCTAGCATAAATTTTGGGCATCATTGTGGCTCTTTCGTTCCCATTTTTCCACAACTCTTGGATTTTGGGCATCATTGTGGCTCTTTCGTTCCCATTTTTCCACGACTCTTGGATTTTGGGCATTATTGCGGCTCTTTCGTTCCCATATTTCCGCGACTCTTGGATTTTGGGCATCATTGTGGCTTTCTCGTTCCCATTTTTCTGCGGCTCTTGGATTTTGGGTATTATTGCGGCTCTTTCGTTCCCATTTTTCTGCGGTTCTTGGATTTTAGGCATTATTGCGGCTCTTTCGTTCCCATTTTTCTGCGACTTTTTGATTTTGGGTATTATTGCGGCTCTTTCGTTCCCATTTTTCTGCGACTTTTGGATGTTGGGTATTATTGAGGCTCTTGGATTCCCATTTTTTATTTATATTTATTATTTATTGGTTGTTTGGAAGGTCTGTATTGTTACCGCCCAGTTGATTGGAGTGGAAGACGCGAAGACTCCTGCGGGAGCAGCGGGACAGGTGAGACCCCACAGGCGCTTAAGCGCCGAGGAGGCTCAGCGCCCGCCCCGCGGAAAGCGAAGCGCCTGGAACGGAAATCAACAGACCAATTGAACGCTATAAATTAATATATAACAAATTAACGCGGTGAATTACTAAAGATCTTAGGCGGAATATTAGACTGTCGAGAGTTTCTCAACAGCCTGAGCGGGAAGCATATTAAATGCTTCCCGTTTTGTTTATTTCAAATTAGTGATATCCGTTTTGTCCATTGGCAGATCCTGAGGTTTTTTGCTTTGGACTACCTTTACCTTTTTGTTTTGTTCCACCGTCTTTTTTTGTATGCTTCGCCATGTAAAAAGCCTCCATTCCATAAATACTTTAAATTTCCCCTTCCTTATCATTTATCGGAATGAGAATTTCTATAAAGGAAACTTAAGGTATTTAACAGGTGCTCTTTCTTTCTGTAAAATAAGCATTGATTTCGCCTCCCAAAATAATAACGAAACCTGATAAATAAAACCAAATCATTAGAACAATGATGGCCCCAATACTTCCATAAGTTGCGGTATAATTACCAAAATTCCCAACGTAAAAGGAAAAGGAAAGAGACGTAATCGCCCACCCAAATGTGGAGAAAATGGCACCAGGTACAGCACTTAAGCAGGTAAGTTTATAATTAGGTGCAATCCAATACAACCCTGTAAAAATAATAAATAAAAAGAGCGGACTTATTAGCCAACGTATCGCATTCCAGCCTGCTAAAAACTGCTTTGAAAATCCAAATTTCGCAAATAAATATATTCCTAATTGCTTTCCAAAGACAGGGAGGAGTAAAGCCACAACAATAACCAAAATCATTCCTAACGTCAAAAGAATGGCAATTCCTCTAGCCACAATAAAAGAACGGCTTTCTTTTACATCATAGGCTTTATTAAATGCACTGACGATGGCATTAATCCCATTAGAAGCAGACCAAAGAGTGGCTATTATCCCAAAGGAGAGTAATTTTCCGTTTTTGTTCATCACTTCATTTATACTTGTTTCAATTAAGTCCATAGAATCACCTGGGGCAAAATCACGAATAAAACTCAACAGGTAATCCTGTGTAATGGATAAATACGGAAGTAAAGTCACTAAAAAGATCAATAAAGGGAATAACGATAGCAAGAAAAAGTAAGCTAATTGAGCCGCCATTCCAGGGATATCGTCCCTGCCAATCCGAACCCACAAAAACTTAATAAAGGATAAATTGATTCGTACCATGTCTCCACCTTTTTTTCTTCGGAAAATGGTCAATTTTCCTTATTCCTTATTTATGTCGATTGAATCCACTTCTGTATATGTATCTCCATTATCTAAAAATGCATCCCTTTTTTCCTCTACTCTGTCTACAAAGTTTGGAGTCACTTTGGACAATTCTTCTACCTTGTCTTTTATAAAAAAAATATCTTCACTTACTTGTTCAAAAGTTTGGCGCATTTGCTTAGAGGTGGTCTTAACCTTATCAACGATAACAGAAGGATTTTTCACCAAGTAGGTCACATTTTTTGAGGCTTTATGGTAATTGGTCATAACTGCATTGCGAGTTTGCTTGTCCAACATGCTTAGAGCACCTCCGGCCACAGCCCCAATCAAAACCCCTTTCCAAAAATTATTAGCTTCACTCATTTACTTTTCTCCACCTTTCTAAAATATATCTCATTCCTTTATTTTCTCGATATTTTCTTGAACTTGCAAGTCCGTTAATCATTACGGTTTGTTTTCGTTGACATTCATTTATGAACATGAAAAGATGGGTAGCATACCACCACCCGTGAAAGGATGACTATGTTTGAATTTATCACAGAAATCAGTTGAAAATGTGGAATATATGATTGAAAAGATGAAGGAAAAATTGAAAGTATTAAACTTCGGGGCAATCAAACCTTCCCATTTTGACGAAGAAATGTATGAAGAACTCAAAGAGATTTACGATCTCGTCATGAGGAAGGACTCCTTCAGCATTAGTGAAATGCAGGCGATTGTCGAAGAACTTGGTGCCCTTAGAAAACAGTAATACTTAAAAAACCGGGTAAATCGCCCTACTTAATTTCCTAATTATTCACTTATATTACATTTAGAGCCGGCAGATAGCCGGCTCATTTTCTTATCAAATTTCCACAATAATTAACTACTAACGACATCAAATTATAAATTGTCTTGATCCGTTAATATAACTGGGCCATCTTTTGTAATCGCAATCGTATGCTCATATTGGGCTGAATTTTTCCCGTCGATTGTTCTTGCTGTCCAACCATTATCATCCATTTTGGAATGATAACTGCCTACATTGATCATCGGTTCTATTGTGAAAACCATTCCTTCCTTAATTCGAGCACCCTTACCTGGAAGTCCAAAATGAGGAACATCCGGTTTCTCATGGATTACTGCCCCAATTCCATGGCCAATAAAGTTCCGAACCACAGAAAAGCCCTCTCCCTCAGCGTAAGTTTGAATGGCATGCCCAATATCACCAATCCTATTTCCTACTTGTGCCTGTTCAATTCCTTTATAGAGTGCTTCTTTCGTTACTAATAGCAGCTTATTGGTCTCCCCTGAAACCTTACCAACCCCATAAGACCAAGCCGAATCAGCTAATGAACCATTATAATTTACTACCATGTCTATTGTCACGAGATCCCCTTCTGATAAAGGGTTCTTGTTGGGAAATCCATGGCAAATTTCATCATTAACACTTGCACAAGTAGCAAATTGATACCCTTGATAACCCTTTTGTTCTGGAGTCGCACCCCGCTCCTTTAAAAATTTTTCCACAAACTCTTCAATTTCCCATGTAGAAATCCCAGGTTGAATCAGTTTCGCTATTTCTTTATGGCACGCTGCAAGAATTTCACCTGCTTTTTTCATACCGTCAATTTCACGCTGGGATTTTAAAATAATCATTTTTTAGTCCGCCTTTCTAAAACTTTCTTGTTTAATTTTTACATAATGGACACTTGTTTTATACACTATTGTAGTATACCATGCAGAAAAACGAATTCAATTTATCAGTCTTAAGCTGTTGTAAGTGCTTATTAATCTGACAAATAAAAAGATTTTGTTCTTGATATGGAACCTCCTCTTTTCCTTTGATATAATGGTATTACATTATAATAAGGTGTGTGAAGGTGCATGATCGGTGAACGCGTAAAAAAGCTTCGTCAGGAAAAAAAAATGTCCTTAACTGAGCTTGCTGACCAAGCTGGAGTTGCAAAATCTTATATAAGTTCTTTAGAGCGTAATTTACAATCCAATCCTTCTATACAATTCCTAGAAAAAATTGGGACTGTTTTAGGGGTTCCAATTGATTATTTTATATTAAACAATCCCGACTCTGAAAAGCTTGACCCAGGTTGGATCAGTTTAGTCAAAGACGCGATGGAGTCTGGTATAACAAAAGATCAATTTCGTGAGTACCTTGAATTTAATAAATGGAAGATTAATCAAGATAAGTAAAAAACCTGTTCATCTGAACAGGTTTTTTGTTTATCTGAAGAAAAAAATGAAAAACAGCAACTTTTCATCCAACTTTGACATCCTCTATTTCCGAATGACACTATGTAAGTGAAAAATGTGGTGTTACTTCGCCTTTTTTTCTTTTAAAAATTTCCTAATATCTTCCTTATCAATTCCCATTTCTAATGCTTCTAAAATTAATTGAATCCATTCAACATCCAATTCGCCATTTACTTTCAACTCTGTAGTCAATTTCTCCCCCCACTAACTTAATAGGAAGTCCAGCCATCCTAGTGCATTTATATCCTTTAGACCTTAGATCTGTGACTTTGCGTCCCTATTTTTCAATAGGTTTGCCTTTATCTGAATCCTTTTCTTATATTTTAACTGGTTTTAAACAATATTTGTGTATTATTTTGTAAATTTCGAATATTATTTTTATACAAATTATGACAAATTCATGATTATTAACGTCTTCAAATAAACTGTATAAAATAAAAATCAAGATATGTCGATATTTTTTTCTCGATTTTGTGAATTTTATGTGTCTTATTTCTGAAAATTCAGATAAAATATGCATATACAGATTTTATTAGGGGGTATTTCTTTGACGGTTTGGACTGTAATTAATTTTGCTATTCCAATTGCCTTTATGGTTGGCTTAGGATTTTACCTTGATCATGTTACAAAACCAGAAGTACCTACGGAAGAAAGTCAAGAGTAATTAGGGGAAACCATTAATAGATGAGTGGGCATGGATCAACAGGTTCATGCTTTATTTTTTCCAAAAAAATAATGCTCCTGGGGGGAGAGCATTATTTTTGAAACTTATATTTTATTCAAAAAATGGGGGTATGTGAACCATTGAACAATTTGATTATATAACATTATTGCTGTATTTTGTGTGAAGAATTCGTGAATAATTTCACAACTTTTTTTAGCTCCCTTCCCTTTTTTTCACATCTTTTTCCGGTCATTTGGGGAAACTACAAACGGAATGAAAGGAGTGGTAAAAATGGGACGTGGTAAAGACTTTGAACATAAGAAAAAGAGTCATCCAGGTAACTTTCCAGAAAATAGTGTAACCGAAAAACACTCTAAGGAAAGAATTGGCGATGAAGAATTAATCGTAGTTCAAGAAGCGTTTAAAAACCGTGTCGATGGAGAAGAAAATACATGATTATTGTTCAAGACTCCAAGCTGTCGTGTAAATGCGATAGCTTTTTTATTTTGGCTCTCTTCTAAAAGATTGCTGTTTTTTTCCTTAATTCCCTTAACGATTTTCTGTTGCAAGTCCCCTCCCTTTTACTATCATTACAAAATAAATGATTTTTCCGTTATAATATTTAGGGGAAATAAAGATCGTGTTCCTCTTTGAAAGGAGAAGTTATGAAAACACTCGTTTTAGCAGAAAAACCCAGCGTTGCTCGCGAACTTGCTCGAGTACTTGGCTGTAAACAAATTCATAAAAGTTACATAGAAGGAAATCAATATATTGTTACTTGGGCTCTAGGCCATTTAATTGAACTTAAAATGCCGGAGCATTATGATGCTAGCTACAAAACATGGCGCTTAGAGGATTTACCGATTATTCCAGATAAAATGGGAATTAAGGTAATGAAACAAACAAGCCATCAATTTAAAGCGATTGAAACACTAGCGAAGCGAAGCGATATTAAAGAATTTATCATCGCCACTGATGCAGGGCGTGAAGGAGAACTTGTCGCCAGGTGGATTCTTGCTAAAATCGGTTGGCGAAAACCGCTAAAGCGGCTATGGATCTCCTCACAAACAGATCGCGCCATTCGCGAAGGCTTCCAAAATTTAAAGCCTGGCAGCCAATTTGAAGATCTCTACCAATCAGCTGTTTGTCGTGCCGAGGCTGATTGGCTTATTGGTCTCAATGTTACAAGGGCTTTAACGACAAAATTTAACGATCCATTGTCAGCTGGTCGTGTTCAAACCCCTACATTGGCCATGGTCATTGAACAGGAAAACACGATTCAAAAATTTGTTCCTAAGCCTTATTGGACGATTGATTCTCAGGTCGGTCCTCTTAAAGCAGATTGGGAAAGCAACGGTGAAAAGCGCATCTTTGCTCTCGAGACAGCAGAGAAAATACAGACAAAGATTAATAATCAAAAGGCACTTATTAGTGCCATCGAACGAAAACAAAAATCAGAACAACAGCCGTTACCGTATGATTTAACCGAATTGCAGCAGGATGCAAACAAACGATTTGGCTTTTCGGCTAAGAAAACATTAACTGTTTTACAACGATTATACGAACAATATAAGCTCGTTACTTACCCTCGGACTGATTCCCGATACTTAACAAAGGATATGGAAGCGACGATGTTAGATAGACTTGAGGGTATTTCCTCAGGATACCGTGATGAGGTTCGACCTTTGCTTGCTACAAAAGGAAGAGTCCTTGCAAAAAAAGTCTTTAATAACGAAAAGGTAACCGATCACCACGCCATCATTCCAACTGAACAACGACTAAATTTATCTGACCTACCAACAGACGAACGAAAATTATATGATATCATCGTTCGCCGGTTCTTGGCTTTATTTTACCCGCCCTATCAGTATGAAACCATTCATGCTGTGTTCACAGTTAACGGAGAAACATTAAAGGCAAAGGAAACCATTGTGATTGAACCTGGTTTTAAAAAGATCACTGGTAAACACGATGATAGTCCAAAACTAAATCTTTCCCAACTGGTAAAAGGCCAAAGCCTATCTGTTAAAGCTTCAGTATCTGAACAAAAGTTAACAGAGCCACCTTTGCGTTTATCAGAAGCAGATATTTTAGCTAAAATGGAGAAATTTGGGTTAGGGACACCCGCAACTCGTGCTGAAATTATCGAGCGGATTATTGAAACAGAAGTTGTTGAACGTCAAAATGGTCGCTTATATCCAAGCCGTAAGGGAAAACAATTGTATGAGTTAGTCAATGAAGAGCTGAAATCGCCGGAATTAACTGCCCGTTGGGAAAAGGACCTTGAGCTTATTGCCCGCGGAAAAGGTGATGCTAAGCAATTTTTACAAAAAATTCGTCAACAAACTAAGGACCTTGTTTCAGAAATTAAAACAACGGATAGAACTTACCGTGCCCATAACTTAACTGGTTCAAAATGTCCAGAATGCGGATCATTTTTAAAAGAGAGAAGCACCAAGGAAGGAAAAATTCTTGTATGTTCCAATATGGAATGCTGCTATCGTAAACATAAGGACGCAAAGTTATCAAATCGACGTTGCCCTCAATGCCACAAAAAAATGGAGTTGCATGAAGGAAAAGCTGGTGTCTATTTTCAATGTCGACCTTGTAATGTTGTTGAAAAAGCAGAAGGACGTAAAAAAGCTGTTAACAAGCGAGAAGAAAGGCAACTTGTTCAAAAATACACAAAAACTGAATCATTTGGAAACAGCTTAGGTGATTTATTAAAAGCTGCCCTTGAAACAAACAAAGACAAATAGAAACCCATCATCTTTCCCTGTGATGGGAAAAGAGGAAATAACATGAAATTGAGAGATTGGGATCGGAATTTAAAAATTCGATTGTATGGTGAGGCATTGATGAACATCTCCTTTTGGATGTTCTTTCCTTTCCTAACCATCTACTTTTCAGAGGAATTTGGTAAAGATACAGCTGGACTTTTGCTGATCTTTTCGCAACTTTTCTCGGTTTTTGCAAATTTAATGGGAGGATATTGTGCTGATCTTTATGGTCGTAAGCGGATGATGGTATTTTCCGCCTTTGGACAAGGATTTTGTTTTATTCTGTTTGGAATAGCGAATTCACCTTGGCTTGACTCACCTGTTTTAAGTTTCATCTGCTATGCATTTGTAGGAATTTTTGGAGCCTTCTATTGGCCAGCAAGTCAGGCGATGGTGGCTGATGTAGTAGACGAGGAAAATCGTAGTAGCGTATTTGCCATTTTTTATACCTCAATCAATATTGCTGTTGTCATTGGTCCATTAATAGGCGCCATGTTCTATACCCATTACCGTTTCCAACTTATGCTGATCGCTGGAAGTGCTTGTATCCTGTTAGCCTTCATTTTAGCAAAATGGACTCGAGAGACAGCACCGTCCTTTTCACGTTTTGAGACAAACGAAAAGCAATACTGGTACTCTTTTTTAATCAACCAATTGAAAGATTATCGGATTATCGCGAAGGACAAAATCTTTTTATTATACATAATCGGGGGAATTCTCCTTGCCCAAACGTTTATGCAACTTGATTTGCTGATTCCTGTCTACACGAAGGAAAAAGTTGGCCTACAAACTGTTTTTTCACTTGGTGATTGGTCCTTATCGATTAAAGGAGCGCAGGCATTTGGAATTCTTTTATCGGAAAATGGTTTTTTGGTTGCCTTATTAACGGTGGTCGTGACCAAATGGATGACAAAATACCATGAAAGATATGCATTCATCCTGTCCTCCTTAATGTACGCTGTAAGTATTTTCTTATTAGGACATACCACATGGATTTGGGGATTAATATTAGCGATGGCCATTTTTACATTTGGGGAGTTAATTGTTGCTGGTATCCAGCAAACCTTCGTATCTAGGATTGCACCCGCACATATGAGGGGACAATATTTTGCTGCAGCAAGCCTTCGCTATACGATTGGCAAAACAATTGCTCCAATCTCGATACCATTAACGGTTTGGATTGGCTATGACTGGACGATTTTCATTTTAAGTCTATTAGCGGTGTTAAGCGCCATTATTTTTCAGTTGATGTTTTCATTGTACGAAAAGGAAAACTCCCACCAAATTGAAAAAGGATCTGCCTAAGTTTCATAGGTCTTAAAGAGAAGGGTCATCGAATATCTCGATGACCTTTCTTTTCATGCACTTTGCTCCCGTTTTTCCTTCGTATTTGGACTAAAAAACCATTTCATCATCGGCGGAGTTACGATCGTTGTAACCAGAATCACCACAACAATAACGGCAAACAAATCTGAACTCAAAAGCTTCGTCTCTAATCCAATCGAGGCAATAATTAATGCCACTTCGCCACGTGATACCATGGCGGCTCCAATTCCTAACGAACTGTTCCAAGAAAATCCAGAGACTCGAGCCCCAATCATTGCACCGGATAGTTTTGATAAAATAGCAATAAAGCTTAATATGATAATCAAACCTAAATGTTCGGAAATTCCACCAAACTGAGCAGAAATCCCTATCGATGTAAAAAATACAGGTACAAAAATGGAATAACCAATCGTCTCTACCTTTTCAAATACCTCGTGTTTATAGTTAGTTAAACTAATGGCTATTCCAGCAATATATGCACCAATGATGGCAGCGACACCCGTATATTCTGCCATGTAAGCAAACAAGAAACAGATGATTAAAGCCGATGAAATAACCGTTTCTGTCACTCGTAACGGTGCGAATTTTTTCAAGAACCAAGGAACCACTTTCCAGCCCACAAGAATAGCACCTGCAAAAAATAGCACCTGCTTTAATATTGTTATTCCTAAATTGACTTCTCCACCTGCCAAACTCATTAAAAATGCCAATGCCAAGATCACAACAACATCATCTATAACAGCTGCCCCTAAGATAGTGGCCCCTTCGCTTGTCTTCAGTTTATTCATCTCTTTAAGAGCTTGAACTGAAATACTTACACTCGTTGCCGACAGTAATAGTCCTAAAAACCATGATTCTATCGTTGTCAGATCCATCATCTTTCCTGTAAAATACCCCAACACAAGTGGAACAATAATTCCTCCCAGCCCAACAGAAGTGGAGGCCTTTCCCGTTCGTTTAAATTCATCAAGGTCCGTTTCTAATCCAGCGATAAACATCAGTAATATTACCCCGATTTGACTAAATTCTGCTAACGTTTCCGTCTCCGTTACCAGTCCTAAAACAGATGGTCCGAGCACAATTCCAATTAACAGCTTACCAAGAACAGAAGGCTGCCCTAGTCTAACACTGATGTCCCCCGCAATTTTTGAAGCAATTAATATCATGGACAATTTAAGTATTAACATCAAAATCTCACCTTTCCCTCCTTAGTATTGGTATAAAATAAAAAAAATGCACAAAAAAAGTCCGTCATCCAAAGGATATAGATATCCCTTGTTGACAGACTCCTCCAAAAAACAAATAATATTTTTTTCTCATTCCTAATACGATTATACCATATAAAAGGTTTCATTATTTATTAAAATATTCGAAAAATATCCAACTCCCTCTAGAAAGTATTGAAATTTCGGGCTTTTAGTTTCTTTTTCTTTCGGAAACCGATACAATAAACAAGAAGATTCTGGTAGAGGAGCGAAAAGGATGAGTAACTTTTTACAAAACCTGGAGAAATACGCTGAACTTGCAGTAAAAGTAGGCGTGAATATTCAAAAAGGGCAAACCCTTGTTGTGAACACCTCGATTGACTCAAAGGAACTTGTTCGTCTCATTGTAAAAAAAGCTTATGAAAATGGTGCCGAGAATGTTATTGTCAATTGGAACGACGATGTTGTCTCCCGATTAAAATATGATTTAGCTTCAGATGAAGCTTTTAATGAATATCCAAAATGGCGTGCAAAGGAAACTGAAGAACTTGCAGAAATTGGCGCTGCCTTTATGTCAATTGTTTCTTCTAGCCCCGATTTATTAAAGGGTGTAAATCCTGAACGGATTGCAAACTTTCAAAAGGCAACCGGAAAAGCATTAGCGCAATACCGAAAATACATACAATCAGATAAAGTGAGTTGGACCGTTATTGCTGCCGCATCTGATGCATGGGCAGAGAAGGTCTTTCCTGAGGCATCCACTGAAACAAAAGTCCAAAAACTGTGGGAAGCCATTTTTAAAGCTACTCGAGTTGATACGGACCAACCTGTTGAAGCTTGGACAAAGCATGATAGCGCACTCCATGAAAAAGTTGATTATTTAAATGAAAAACGCTATAAAAAGCTTCACTACAAAGCTCCTGGGACAGACCTCACCATTGAACTGAATGATAAACATTTATGGGTAGGTGCTGGTAGTGAGAATGAGCAAGGGATCGAGTTTATGGCAAATATGCCAACTGAGGAAGTGTTTACGGTTCCTTTAAAAACAGGTGTAAATGGGGTTGTTTCAAGTACAAAACCATTAAGCTACGGCGGTAATATTATTAATGATTTTTCTTTAACGTTTGAAAATGGCCGAATTGTGAGTGTAAAAGCGAAGGTTGGAGAAGAAATTCTAAAACATTTAATCGAGACAGACGAAGGCTCTCATTACTTAGGAGAAGTTGCCCTGGTCCCTTTTAACTCACCTATTTCTCAATCTAATATATTATTTTATAATACCCTATTCGATGAGAATGCCTCTAATCACTTAGCCATCGGTAGTGCTTATGCCTTTTGTATCGAAGGCGGTAAAAAGATGTCTTCGACTGAGTTGGCCGAGAACGGATTAAATGAAAGTATTACTCATGTCGATTTCATGATTGGTTCAGCCGAAATGAATATTGATGGAGTCACTGCAGATGGACAAATTGAACCCGTTTTCCGAAATGGAGACTGGGCATTTTAACCAATCTCACTATATTTTTTAAAAAGTTGAAAGACTGTGTGATTTCACATAGTCTTTCACTTAATTGTGTAATATAATTTTTTCGTTGCATCCGTTTACATTAAGATGTAAATTATATTGTCATAAACCATTCGCATCTAAGGAAGCGCTAACAAGGTTTAACCGGAGGGAAATTTATTGAAGCAAATCCATCTAACTGTGTATGGTAAGGTGCAAGGGGTAGGATTTCGTTATTTTTCACAGATGAAAGCCGTTCAGTACGATGTACGTGGCTGGGTAAAAAATAGTGAAGAAGGGGCTGTGGAGATATTAGCCGAGGGTACACAGGGTAATCTTGATCTTTTTATTGAGGATGTTCGCAGAGGAAATCCTTTTTCCAAAGTGAATGATGTCATCGTTCAAGATACAAACAAAACCGATAGCTATCAGTCTTTTAAGATCAAATATTAAAGGCAGCCTATTCAAATGGCTGCCTTCTTTATTTTTTACCGATTATCAATTTTTTCTGGATATAGATCATGATTCATTAATCGGTAATGGGCCATTTCCTCAAATTTGGTTAAGGGCTTTCCATAATTCACATAGGGATCGATCGAAATACCACCTCTTGGTGTGAATTTCCCCCATACTTCAATATATTTTGGATCCATTAACTCAATCAAATCATTCATAATAATGTTCATGCAATCCTCATGAAAGTCTCCATGATTTCGAAAACTAAATAAGTAAAGCTTCAAAGATTTACTTTCAACCATTTTTTGATCCGGGATATAGCTAATATAAATAGTCGCAAAGTCAGGCTGACCTGTCTTTGGGCAAAGACTCGTAAATTCTGGACAATTGAATTTCACAAAATAATCCCGATTCGAATGTTTATTATCAAATGACTCCAAAATCTGTGGAGAGTATTCAAATAAATAGTTTGTCCCTTGGTTCCCTAGCAATGTGATATCCTTTAACTCTTCATCTTTTCTACCTGCCATGAAAAAGCCTCCTTAATATCAGGTAATTTTCAAACCATACTATATGGAAAAAGAGAGACACTGTCAACGGACATTTTTAGAAATTCTATAGGGAGACAGTATTATATAGGGTAAAATGTTAATATACCAATTTCACACGCTAAATAAAAGGGGGATTTTATATGTGGCAAGAATTTAAGAAATTTGCTTTAAAAGGAAATGTCGTCGATTTAGCCATTGGGGTCATTATCGGAGGTGCTTTCGGAAAAATTGTCACTTCCTTAGTTAATGACATCATTATGCCTATTATAGGCCTCCTCAGCGGAGGTATTGATTTCACAGAGCTCATGATCTCTGTTGGGAAAGCAGATTTCAAATATGGATCTTTCCTTCAAACTGTTGTCGATTTTTTAATTATTGCTTTTACCATCTTTTTTACCATCCGATTATTAAATCGCTTTAAAAAGAAAGAAGAGGAGGCAAAACCTGATCTGTTAATCGACCAAAAGGAAGAGTTACTAAAGGAAATCCGCGATTTATTGAAGCAAGGAGTAATGGAAAAAGACCGTTAAAAAAATTCACAAGATATTTTTCAAAAAATGAAACTAACTTGTATTACTAGCGTATTATTAGAAGAAACCAAAACTTAGAGGTGAATTTAATGTATGCATCTACTCGAACTGAATTTTTGCCTTCAGTTTTAAGAGCATTCGCTCTATCACTTGCATTTGCTGTTCTCGGGATGGCAGCAGGCGTATTTGTCCCACCGGCACTATTTTTGCCACTTATGATTCTTGAATTAGCGATGTTACTTGGCGCTTTCTTCCTGCGTCGAAAAAAGGCCATTTCGTATACTTTCTTGTATTCCTTTACGTTTATTTCAGGAATTACCACTTATCCAATAATTGCTCATTACCTTGCATTAATTGGAGCAAACGCTGTTTTAATGGCACTAGGCACAACAACGGTTGTATTTTCGGGATTAGCTGTTTATGCTACAACAACTAAACGAGATTTATCCTTTTTGAGTGGAATACTATTAGCTGCTTTATTAGCGTTAATTGCAATCAGCATTTTTAATATCTTTTTGCCGTTAAGCTCGACAGGTATGTTAGCTTTCTCATTTATTGGGGTATTAGTTTTTAGCGGCTACGTGCTGTTTGATTTTAACAGAATGAAGCGATATGGAGTTAGCG
The DNA here is from genome assembly GCF_000242895.2 of Bacillus sp. 1NLA3E. Classification (NCBI taxonomy): domain Bacteria; kingdom Bacillati; phylum Bacillota; class Bacilli; order Caryophanales; family Bacillaceae; genus Bacillus; species Bacillus sp. 1NLA3E. The sequence continues at coordinate 494,627 of NC_021171.1, read as the reverse complement.
CTGAGGAAGTACCTTTAATGGCTCTGAATCTTTATTTAGACTTTATCAATCTGTTCCTAAACATATTGCGGATCTTTGGAATACTAGGCAGTGATGACTAAAAAAATAATATTTAAGCCCACATTTCATTGAAATGCGGGCTTAATTTATGTCCCGAAAATTCAGTACTAAAATCGTCTGTCTCTCACCTCATAATGTCTTTTTATCGAGTTCTGTAAAGTGAAGGATATTCCGATTTTTTTACAAATAGTCAAATAATGCATCAGTGTTAATAGAAGAATGCCTCCATTCATTCCTATGATAATCCCCCCCATATGGAACTGATAAGTAGAACCTAAGAAATACATGAGGGAAAACGAGAAAATCGTCGACCAAACAGTATGAATGAAAGCATCTTTGACAAGGCCAAGTCCAATCAAATAAGCTTGCATTGGGATTACAAAGAAGTGAAACAAGAAATAAGGCCAAAGCATCTGCAAGTACCATGCTGCCGAATCCGAATGAAAAAATAAATTGGTAAGAGGTTTAGCAAAGATATAAAAAACTGTGACAGCAACCGTTCCATAAAGGAACGTTACCGACATGACCTGTTGTAATAACCTTTGCAGCTTCCCGAAGTCATGGTCTGCATATGCCTTCGATACAGTTGGAATTAGGACAATCAATAATGAATGCGCAATAAACGCCGGGAAAAAGCCGATTGTCATAGCAACTCCTGCTAACAAACCAAATTGTTCGGTTGCCCCTGTCGCTGTTAGCCCTGAGTGAACTAACGCTGCCTTGATCAGGAAAGGCTCAATTGCATTTGATAAAGCATTGAAAAGTCTTAACGCAGTGGTTGGAATCGATACGGCCATCAAGCTTTGACGAACCTTTCTACCACTTATTTGTTGATGTGATTGGTGTTTTAGCTGCCGAAACTGAATAATAAACATATGAAACAAATATAAAAATACCACCAATTCACTTCCAACTAATGTGCAAAGAGCAATTAATAGCGCTGTATTGATTTCAAATTCAAATAAATGAAAAACAGAGACGAGCAACACTAATTGAAGAATTTTTCGTAAAAAGTTGGAAATAGCGATTTTCCCCATTTGATGCATTCCCATAAAGAAACCCTTGGCAATCGATGAAAATGAGACGATTGGTATCAATATGATCACCAACCAGCGAATGCGGGGATCATACACATCAAACACACTAATAAATGGTAAGATTAACATGGCTGCAAGCAGGAGAACGCTAGTAGAAATGATGACCAATCTGATCGCATGCTGGAGCATACTTCGGTGGAATTTGGTTTCTTTCTCAGCAATAAATTTCGATATCGAAATGGGCAGCTCGTAGCTTGAAAGCAAGAAAATAAGAAAAATGGTCGGCAGAATGGTCATATAAAGGCCCATTCCTCTTTCCCCTAATTCCTTTGCTAAAGCCATATTAACCACGAACTCAACACATTCACTAATAAAAGACGCCAATATCAGAAGCAATGTACCTCGAAAAATCGTATTCATTTAATTCTCCTTAATGTTTGTCTTTCACTTTACTAAATTTATGTGACAAGCCAGGAGAATATTTACAAAAAAGTAAATCAGGTTTATTTTTCGATAATCTGTTCACCATTACATAAAAGAAAGCCTTAAGATACACCGTCGTAACAGCACATCTTAAGGCTTCCCTCTGATTATTTAATTAATGAATGTTTAAAAGCATATATTACAGCCTGAGTCCGGTCCTGTACTGCTAGTTTACTTAGAATATTACTGACATGAGTCTTAACGGTCTTAAGAGCAATAAAGAGCTCATCTGCTATTTCCTGGTTGGCTTTTCCTTCCGCCATTAGCAGCAAAATTTCCATTTCTCTGCTTGTTAGTTCTTCATGTGGTAAAAGTGTTTGCTTCTGACGCATTTTCATCATCATTTTTCCAGTCACTTCAGGTTCAAGAACCGATTGACCTTGATATGTAGCTCGAACGGCATTGGCAATTTCACTTGCTTTAGAAGTTTTCAACATATAGCTTGTTGCACCAGCTTCTAAGGCCGGATATACTTTTTCATCATCTAAAAAACTAGTAACGATAATGATTTTAGCATCTGGCCAACTTTCAATTATGTTTTTTGTTGCCTCGATGCCATCCATCTCTTGCATGACTAGGTCCATTAAAATGATATCAGGTCGCAGTGAAAGAGCTAGCTCGACGCCAGTTTTCCCGTTATCCGCCTCTCCCACTACCTCAATGTCAGGCTGAGCAGATAAATAGGAGCAAACGCCAATTCGTACCATCTCATGGTCGTCCACAAATACAACTTTAATCATCGCTTTCCTCCCCTTTTTTTAACAATGGTATTTTCACTTCAAGTCGAGTACCTTTGTTTTTCACACTGATAATTTTAATGGTACCTCCAATTTCAAGTGCTCGTTCATAAATATTTTGCATTCCATAGGAGCCAGCCTTCGTTTCCCCTTCATCAAATCCAACCCCATCATCAACAACACGTAATATGACTAAATCGTCCCTTTCAATCAATAGAACGTCTAATTTTGATGCCTTTGCATGTCGTAATGTATTAGATACGGACTCCTGAAGAATACGAAACAAATGATCTTCCACGCCTTTATCTAATTGAAAGTGTTCAATTTTCCAGTGGATGATCATTGATACCTTTTGGGCAAGCTCACTTAACAACTCCTCCATCCCTTCTTGAAGGGACTTGCCTTTCAAAGCAACGGGGCGTAAATGTAGAAGGAGTGCACGCATTTCTAATTGCGATTGATGGATCATTTCTTCGACCATTTTTAACTGTTTCGTTTCTCTATCATCACTAGTTGGTCTCGTCTCATTTATGGCTGACATCATCATTGAAGCAGCAAATAATTGTTGGCTAACTGAATCATGTAGTTCACGGGCTAAGCGGTTACGTTCCTGTGAAATAATTTCTTGGATTTGACTTTCCATACCTTCAACTTTCTCTGTCGTTAACCGTTGTGATAGCTTAACCTGTTCACTCATTTGTTTTTGAATTTTGCCGATCCGCCCACTGATAGATTCTAATTCAACAACTCCATGTAAATCCTTTGATTCCATTTGTCGACCCTCTTCTAGCTCATGAAGCATTTGATCTACTGTTTGAAGCTGTCTTCGCCATGCTAGACCGGAAATTGACCCAAATAAGACACCGATGGCGATACAGATACTAGGGACAGATATGATAAATGGAATATCCATTACCTGTCTATCCCAAAGCTCGCTCCAGTCAGACAAAGGAAAGGTGAAAAAATAGCCCATTGAGATAAGAAGAAACAGAAGGATTGATATAAATAATCCCATAAAAACTTGGCGTTGCACCATGCTCATATTCTTCTCACCTCAATATCGCCTACCATTAATGAAGTGAAAATCTTAATCTTTTGTTCTGGTTTATCATAACCTGGAGTTTGAACATGGATAATTTGATTAAACACCTTTGAACCATGATAATTAAGAATATTAACTGATCCCACTACGACGGAATGATGGACACTGACTTCCAAATCATAGGGAACTAAAATTTGAATATTACCAATAATGTTCCGAATAAAAATGACAGTTTCCCCTTTAGGTAAGACCGTATAACTTAAATCAATGACCGTATCGCCAACCCCAGTTTGAATGTTGATATCATTCCAGTCATACGTACGTTCTGGTGTTTTTTGGTCACCGAACATGACATTTTTAAATAGAGGTTGTTGATGGACGAGATTCTCCTTGGAAAAAGGATCAACTTCCATTGGTTCCTTTATAATTGGAAATTGCATTTTCGGATTTTTTTTTGACTGCACGAATTGAATGACCAAATATATAAAAATAGCTAATAATAATAGTCGAAAGGTAATCATCCCAAAGACACTAACTGCTAAAAAAACAATTCCACACCAAAATAAAAACTTGCCACGCTTTCGATTCTGCTCTATTCGTTTTCTACCGTAGTACACCATCCCAGCCGCTAAGAGGAGTGAGAAGATTAGGCCTTTGTTGAAAAACAAAACCTCCAGCAATAGCAGCAAAATGCTAAATAAGACAAGCCAACTGAAATAATCATCCTTTATTTTGTTAAGCAAGGGCCAAACCTCCTCTCGGCGATATACTAAAGCGCCTTTGCCAGCCCCGACAAGCATAAGACGAGTCGACCGGAAGGTTGTTCTTTAACCTTCTGGACGGATTGGCTTATGACCTCGAGGGGCTAGGCGCTGAAGCTGGACAAGGCGAAATGCTAAAGCGCCATGGTATTTTTATAGGACCAAAGGACGTAGAAAACTTCCTACGCCCTTTTAGAATAACAGTTTTAGTTATTAGATAGAAAGCTTTTCCTCACTTTTCGTTTCTTTTTCTAATTGTGCAATTCTTGCATCAATGGTATTACGATAATATGCACTATTTACTTGTTGCTCTAAGCGGTCAAGATAAGATTCGATTTCTTCAAAACGTGAAAACGATTGATTGGAATAAGTATTATTTTCAAGAACTTTGTTGATCCTATTGTGGGCGCGGGTAACATTCTCACGCCCCATTAATTCCAACCGGCGAATATTCATGTCTTTCAATTTATGTTTCATTTCTTCGTATTTTTGTTCTAACTCTCCAACTTGGTTCAGAACAGTTTGTAGTGATTCCTTCAATCTTAGAGCACGCTCTTCATATTGAACCTTCTCATTTAATGCAAATTGGTATAGGTCCTTTTCCCCAGCTTGGGAGGCAATTTCTGCTTGGCGACTACGCTTTTCTGCAAACTCTTTGGCTATTTGATATTCACGTGAAAATTGATCCCTTAAAGAATATTGACGTTCTACAAGCTTCCGAACCTTTTCGGTTTCTAATTCACATTCGCGTAAATACTGATTTAACAAGGCGATTGGATTTTTTTGATCCTTTTGATCTAATACCTCATTTAGGTCTGCTAATACTGTGTTTTTAATTCTTGTAAATAAGTTGCTCATTTAGGTTCTCTCCCTTATTAATAATTTTTATTAATTTGTGCCCATTGTTTTTCAAAGTTAGTAAATGGGTCACTTTTTTCAAATTCCTCAACTACTACTGATTTGCCTTTGTTCCAGTTTTTATAAACCAGGTATAAAATATAAGCTGCAGCGATCGCTAGTATCGCAGGAGCATTAGATGCCGTTGCCATTAAGACAACTAAACCAATCAATCCCCAGCAAATCTTCGCAAATAGCTTGTGAGCTTTCAAAAACTTTTTGAATACAAAATATAAAATGAACAAGCTTATTGCCAACCCTACCACTGAACCGAGGTTTGAAAGTAACACCATTGCAGCAATACCACCTGCTATTAATAATCCAATTTTCTTCATCATTTTTGTTTTCCTCCTTTCATGTTTCCATCTTACCTAGAAATCATCTTTCTCATAACGAGCCTAAGCTTGATTTTCCTATCAGACTTTAGACTTAGTTCTAGTAAGACCTCTAACAATAAGAGTACATAAACGCGATTTTTTGAGGTGATAATAAGCAAAAAGTGGTTATTAAGGGGTCTATTTATGAAGGATATTACTTGGATGTCATACATTATGCTCATACTGGCGAGCTATCGATTAACACATTTAATTGTTTTTGATAAAATTACCGAGTTTATTCGCAAGCCTTTCATGAAAAAAATTGAGGTTGAAACGGATCATGGAAAAGAAATGAAAGAGGTTCCTAAATCAATGTTTGGTTATTTATTAAATTGCTATTGGTGCGCTGGGGTCTGGAGTGCGGTTTTATTAGGTGGCTTTTATTTATTAGTGCCTAAGTATGCAATATTCTTGATTTTTATCTTATCGATTTCCGGGGCACAGGCAATTATTGAAACCTTTGTCGGGGTTAATATTAAAAAGGTAGATTATTATTCGAAGAAAGAGGACTAAATACAGTTTGGTTTGTTGTTCACTAACCAAATTACACAAAACCTTAAAACTAAAAAAAGGCATGGGCTCATTTATTCCTCAGAGCCCTCTACCTATCTTATTTGTTTTCTTCAGCCATATTTGAGTCCTTTATATCTGGTTGTCTTCCTCTATCTTCACCTGTTGAAAACTCAACCAGCTCTTCACTTGTACGGTTGCCAAGTTTTTTATTGTTATTGCGGTTCGCATTTGCATTTCCTAGCTTTGTTCTGCCCATACCTTCACAGCTCCTTTGTTAGTTCGTCAAAGGTAGTATGAGAAGTTTTATAAGCTCTTATTCCTTTTTCAACTTTGACAATGATTTATTTTTCCAAAAGGCTGTGTTAAACTAGAATGTTGATTTCCGTTCCAGGCACTCGCTTTCCGCGGGGCGGGCGGTGAGCCTCCTCGGCGCTTAAGCGCCTGTGGGGTCTCACCTGTCCCGCTGCTCCCGCAGGAGTCTTCGTGCCTTCCACTCCAATCAACATTGTGCAAAAAATCAACATTGGCTTTAACACAGCCTTCCAAAAAAAGGTTATCCTCAATAATGAAAGGATAACCTTCTACCATTGTTTATTGTTGTTTTGCCTGAAGAATGGCCTGTTCAAACACACTTATAATGTCTTCTGCATGTTCAATTCCAACCGAAATACGTACTACTTCAAAGGTAATACCCAGTGCTTCTCGTGCTTCTGGTGGCAAGGCCCGGTGAGAAGTAATAACTGGATGAGAAACAGATGTTTCAACTCCTGCAAGTGTTGGCGCAATTTTAACCCAAGAAAGATTCTTAAAGAATTCATTCACATTGAGATCTTTAGAAAGCTTAATCGTTACAATTGCTCCATATCCATTCTCACCGTGCTCGAATGGATAGTGTACTTTTTCAACAAGCGGATTCGTTCGTAAGGCTTCTGCTAACGCTTTCGCATTACTAGACTGTCGTGCCATTCTTAATGCAAGAGTTTTTAATCCACGAGTCGTTAACCAAGCTTCAAATGGACTAACATTTGCACCAAGATTGACTACCTTAGCTTTCGCCTTATCAACTAGATCTTTCCTACCTACTACAACCCCTGAGGTTACATCACTATGGCCACCAATATACTTGGTAGCACTGTGAATAACGATATCAACCCCTTTTGTATAAGGTTGGCAATGGTAAGGCGTTGCAAAGGTATTATCTACTAAAGTGATCAGACCATGCTTCTTCGCGATTTGGACAAATTCGTCTAAATCTTGAACCCGCAATAAAGGATTTGTGATCGACTCTGTGTAAAGTAATTTTGTATTAGGTTGAACAGCTGCCTCAATACTAGAAGCATCTGAGAAGGATACAAACGAAACTTCGATACCAAACTGGGACAACTCCCCTTGTAAAAGGTGAAAGCTCCCGCCATACAAATCCTCGGCTGCAACAATATGGTCTCCACTTTTCACAACGGCTAATACTCCCGCTAAAATAGCTGAAAGACCAGACGAAGTCGCTACACCTACAGGCGCTCCTTCCAATGCTGCAACTGCTTCTGCTAATTCATCTGTATTAGGGTTTGCAACCCGAGAATACAAATAATTTCCTTCACCATGGTAAAATCCTTCTAATTCATCAAGATCTTCAAAAGTAAAAGCTGTCGTTTGATAAATAGGTGTTACTTTACTTTTGATCGGCTTTTTATTCTTCTTTACACTATGTAGAACTTCTGTTTCAAACATGGCCAACCCTTTCACCTTCTTTTAAGAATAGAAAAACTTTTCTAAAAATATATCAATGAATATAACAATAAGAATCCGTTTCGTCAATCTCCTATAGGAAAAATCGACTATCGAAACGGATTCTTACATATTGTTATATACAAAAAATCACACTATTTTTCGTTTACAATTTCTCCCTTATAAAAAACCTTCTTCTGACCAACAATACCAAGTTCGCGGTAGAATTTTTTCAACTCACGTTCTTCCCGCTCAGTAACAATTGCAACCACTGTTCCACTTGCCCCAAATCTTCCTGTACGACCAGAACGGTGAATGTATTGATTTATTTCCTTAGGAAAATCAACATGAATAACATGAGTAATTCCTTGAATATCCAAACCGCGTGCCGCTACATCCGTAGCAATCAACAACGAGGATTCGCCATCGCGAAATTTCTTAAGTGACGATTGACGCTCTAATTTTTTCAAATCACTATGAAGTATACCGGCCGATATACCCTTATATCCTAATTTGGATACGACAATCGAGGCAGTGGCAATATCATTCATAAAGGCTAGACCTTTTATCCCCGTTAGACGGGCCACTTTTTGTAGGATGTCTATTTTTTCACGTTGCTCACAAATAAAGTAGATGTGATCCACTTTTTCAGCCTTAATCGTTTCGTCACGGCTAATTTTAATCAATTCTGGGTTATTAGTAAGAACTCTAGCGATTTCCTCAGTTATTGCAGGTAAAGTCGCTGAAAAAACAAGAACCTGACGATCGGCCAATGGTGAATTTACAATATGCCGAACCGTATTAAGGTGTTCGGGAATGAGCAATTGATCGCCTTCATCTAGTACGACGGTTTTTACCTCGTGCATCTTTAATTTCTTTTGTTTAATCAACTCCACCACGCGGCCAGGAGTACCCACGACTACTTGCGGGGATTTTTTCAGCTTTTCCAATTGTCTTTTTAGGTTCACACCCCCGATAAAGGATGCACTTCTAATCCCGCTGCCTTCAGCCCACTTTTGAACCTCACCAAAGATTTGCATAACAAGTTCCTGTGATGAAGCCAAAATGACAGCTTGGACTCCCCGACGTTCCGGGTCGATCTTTTGCAAAACAGGCAACAAGTAGCTCAGCGTTTTACCTGTTCCGGTCGGCGACTCAGCAATGACATCTTTCCCCTCAAGAATAAAGGGAATAGAATTTATTTGCACCGAGGTAAGATTTTCAAAGCCGGATTTTTCCCAAGCAGCTTGAAGGAATGGTTTTAAGGTTGGTTTTAAAGTTTGTATATTGAACATAATATCTCCTTTAGTTAGATCCATTTTTTTATAATTTGGCGCTGTTAAACTAGCATGATGATTTTCACTCCATTCAACATTTAGCTTAATTAAGCCTAAAATATAAATGAACTTTGTTCTATTTTATTATAACTTTGACCTTGTCGCAAAATTGGTCTGAAAAAAACATGAGGACAGCAAGTTTGCTGCCCTCATAATCATTTATACCTAAGCTTATAACTTTTCCTCCAGGAGTAGAAGAGTAATCCTATTCCTAACAATAACTGGAGCATGACCATGACTGCGTCCCAAAACTGAATGCTCGTATACGACATTCCAAACCCTGGGACTGATTTCCTAATTAAATATATAATCTGTGGAATATAGTAAACAAGAAATAAGGTGAGGGTAATCGCCATCCCTAATAAATAGAAGATACCATAGGTGATCACGACTGGTTTTTCCCCTTCAAAGATTTCTTTATTATAATCCTTTTTATTTAAGGTAAACACACCTTTGAAAAATTTTTGAACATTCTCGATAAGGTTATAACAGCCAGACCAATTTTCAAAAACAAAATATAAATCTGTCTTCATATAAATACAGCATTGGTAAATCAATCTGATTATCACATCATACACAATGATTCCCACAATACCTAGAGCAATCCCTGATAGAGACGGTAAAAATAACGAAGTGATTAGTGCCATAAAAAGCATCAAGATATCGAAGGAGATTCCAGCTAAATAAAGCTTATTCCGTTTTTTAACAGGCAAACTCCAAACAATTGACATGTCTGTTTCAAGGACAACTAAAAATAATCGATGGCCTATTTCTATTTTAGAAGAGAGACCTTCAGCCCGCATTGCAAGGACATGGCCAAATTCATGGAATAAAACCATAATAAATGATAAACCCATGTATAAAAGAATATTAAATACCATCACATCAAAAACAAATAAATCTTTATAATGAGGAAATAGCTGTGGATTAATAATGAGGATTCCAACATTGATAAAAAAGAGAAGGATGTAGCCTAAAATAGAATATTGATTAAAGAAAAACTTCCCGAAACGCTCAGGGATCCACATAAATCCCGAAACTTCTTTTGTATTCTTAACATAACCAAGGGGTTGACCGTCTACTTCCTCAATTAATTCCATATCTATGAGTTGCTGAGCAAATTCAAGTAAATTAACCTCTTCCTGGGGATAAACTGCTTTTAGTTCTGTTTCGATTTCGAATAAACCAATACCCTGTTCAATCATCTTTATTGCGTGAATACAAATCGCTGGCATTTCGAAGAACTCGCACGTAACCTTGTCCTCAATGATAAAATTTTTCCGGTCTTCACGGATATGAATCGGATGCAACTTCAAACAAGTCTCGTATGTTAGATTCAATCAGAACACCCTTTACAAAAAATGAGGGATGCAAGCTTAACAAATAGCATAACAGCATCCCCCCTCCCTTAAGATTTACATTCCGCCTAAAAAACACCACCAGCAAGTGGTTTTTATTTTAACAAGTTTGCGAATTTTCATAATTTCACCTCCTTTCTAATTTATTTTTTCCCCCACTGATATTTTTGATGAAAATCAACCCACTGTGAATATACTTTCTCAAACGTTTCTACTAGATTGGGGTCAAATTGTGTACCTTTTCCTTCGATAATTATTTGATAGGCTTTCGGTAGGGGCATCGCCTCACGGTAGGATCTTGATGAGGTCATGGCATCAAAAGCATCTGCAATCGATGTTATTCTTGCCAGAAGCGGAATACATTCTTCCGCTAATTGATCTGGATAGCCTTTTCCATCCCAACGTTCATGATGGGAACGAATCACTTTAATCCCATTTTTCAATCCTTCTACCCCTGCCATTGCTTCAGCACCAACAGAAGGATGTGTTTTAATCACTTCATATTCTTCATCAGTTAATTCTTGTGGTTTCATTAATATTTGATCAGGAACGTGTATTTTCCCAACGTCATGCAATAAACAGGCATAATTAAATTCTTTTAACTCACTTGATGAAAATCCACCCATTTCTTTTGCCAACGCTAATGCATAGTAGGCAACTCGTTCACTGTGACCTCTTGTATAAGGGTCCTTCAATTCAAGAGTCGCTATGACTCCTTTTACTATACCTTGTAGTTGCTTATCAAAGGAGTCTTCAATTGCTCGAACATGCCCTGTAAAGCGGTTTAAAAATATATAAGCAACAATTGCAAAAACAATAACAAAAATTATTGGGGCAAAGGCGTTCGTTGTACTTAATATTAAGCCTATAATAATGTACTTTGTTATTGTCCCTAAAGAAGTAAGCCAAAAATATTTCCTATTAACAAATATAGGTGAAAACAGAATAAAGAAAACTTCAACAACATTTCCACTTGCATAATGAAGAGAAGAACCTAAATAAGTAACAAGATCATCGGCAAGAGTTATGATAATATAACTTATAAAATACGCATATTTAACTAGACTTTGTTTCCCATGTTTCACCAGGTACAATGCCAATGGTAGTAGAGCAAACATTAATACATAAATACCAAAGCCTAATTTGCTTACATTCCCTTTATCTGTGTGGAAGACATATTTTGGGAAAATATAGTAATAACAAAGATCATAGCCTATCGAAATAAAATAAAACAAACTTAAAAACCACTTAACTGTTCGTTTTTCCTCATTTACTAAAGTTGTCTCAGTACCTTTAATATGCATTTAATCTACCTCTCGAGTTGTCTGCCATTTTAAAAGTAATTTCAGTCCATTTTATATAGTTTCGTCAATTGTCGACATTTTCCTCCATTATAAACGAAAACAAATACGAGTAAAATAGAAACTCATGTCCAAAAAAGACCATTTTTTAAAAAATTAATAGAAACGTCGATTTTCCTTTACTTAAAGTTCAAAAAGCGCCGAACAAAATTTGTCCGGCGCTTTCAAGGCAGTCATTAATGACCTATATAATCCATACTAGGAATTAATTGTCTAAAATCTTCGAAAGAAATAGATGTATTCCAATTTCCAGTTAACTTCGCTGTTATAACGATGATGGCAAAAACAATAAAGAACACCACTGGGACGACCCACTTATTAACCTTCTTTTTACCGACATGCATATTTAACGTATCCTTAACCGGACATGCCTCAACACATAGCATACATGATGAGCACTCTGGCGTTAACACGGCTTTCTTTTCTGATACCTTTATTCTCTGCGGGCATACACGCGTGCATGCATTACAATTGATACAGGAATCTTCATTCCGCTTAATTTTTGTTATTCCAACCAAAGAACCTAAGCCAATAAGAGCTCCATAAGGGCATAAAAATCTACACCAGAAATTCTTAACGAACAACGAGATCAAAAAGACCACTATGATGAATTTTAGGGCAAACCCACCTATATTAAGAAAAAATAATAGCATTTTCACATCTGATATTTGATTATAAGGGCTTAATAAGAATTCTTTTGCATCTAAAACAGGCATATCGAAAATGATTAATTTGAGAAAAAATGCGAGCAATAAGTATTTTAATGGGTACAAAATCCATGTCGCCCATTTGGGGAGATCATAGTTTTTTTTGAATATCTTTTTACCTAACATTCCTGTCATTTCGCTTATTGTTCCAACCGGACAAATCCAGCTACAAAATGCTTTTCGAAAAAGAATACCTGAACCAATAAAAAAGGTGAATAATAACAAACCCGCTGGATGAATGTGGTCAAACTCCCCGGTTGTAACCCATACCTTTAAAGCAACCAATGCACTTATCGGCAAAAACCCTTCCACAGCTGATGGTCTCTCAACATATGAGCCTACCCCTTGTGAGGAAAAATATATATAGAATTGATAAAATCGGACTCCAACATACATTAGGAAAAACAAAAACATTATTTGGATTCCATGTCTTGTAAATTCAATTGGTCTTCTTTTTAATTGTCTAGCGTACCACTTTTTTGTTTTCACGTTGTCCCTCCTCTTTCTCCTCTATTAAATATAAGGAAAAAGAGAAAAAAGACTTGTGATATTATTCACGCATTGTATCGAATTCTTTAAGATGTCAAAAAGAATTCAATAATATTTATTATCTCGGTTTTTTTTAAGCTAATTTTTTTATATGTTTAATTGGCAATGTGACTTCTACTTTAGTCCCCTCACCGATTTGGCTATAAAATTGAATTTCACCTTGATGGTCATCGATAATTTTTTTGGTAACGAGTAAACCCAATCCTGTTCCATCTTGCTTCGTTGTATAGAATGGTTCTCCAAGCTTCTTAACTTTTTCAGCATCAATACCGCACCCCTGATCCTGAACAACTATTTTTACCTTATCTTTTTCTTTTGATGAGCAACTTACCTCTACTACTCCACCAGATGGCATGGACTCAATCGCATTTTTGATTATATTAATAAATACCTGCTTCATTTGTTTTTCATCACATTCAATCTTCGGCAGATCCTCACATTGATTAACAATGATTTTAGTCCCATAACTCTCAGCATGTTGGTTGGAAACAGATGTAACATAATCTGTGATTTCTTTTATATCATTCTGTTTTAAATTTGGTGATTTCGGCTTCCCTAAAATCATTAAATCATCAACAATTGTATCAATTCGATCTATTTCTTGAATCATGATCGGATAAAAAGTATTTTCGCTTTTATCCCTCTCCTGCTGTAACTGTGTGAATCCCTTTAATGCTGATAACGGATTCCGAATTTCATGACCAACAGAGGTTGCCATTTGGCCAAGAAAGGCCAATTTTTCTTTTTTATGAAGGTCCTCGAAAACGTTTGTTAAGGTGCTAATATACGAAAGAAAGCGAGATAGAATTATGTATGAAACTAAAGCAAGTGTGGTAAGAACAATTGTTGGAAGTATTAGTATTGCTTGTTTAAGTGCAATAGCGAGAATAATATACTTTCCAATTACCCCAATAGAAACGAACCAAAAAAATTTCTTATTTATAAAAATAGGGGAGAACAAAATCAATAAAATTTCGACCAGGTTTCCGCTTTCAAATGACTTAGGGTGGTTTGCAAAAAACACCAATAAATTATTTACCGTGTCAAAAAAAAGGTAACCAACAGTATAAATATATTTAACAGCATATGTATGTCCCTTTTTAATTAGATATATCGATAATGGTAACAGTGTTGCAATAAAAAAATAAATCCAATATCCAAGTCCATGTTCCGGAATACCGACACTTTTATCAACAGATCTTGGAAATATATAATAGTAATAAATATCAAAAGATATAAATACAATATAAAACAACCACAAAAATAGTTTTACTGCCTTCACTTCTTCATTAATCATCTTTTTCCCGTGAACATAATCATGCATAAAATTTAACCCCTCTTGACGATTTCTACCAAATTTATACTCTATTCCTATTTTAAGCCAAATTTCCAATTTGCCAAGTGAATTAAACGAAAAAATCGGCACAATCACCTATATTTCGACAAAATTATAAAATTCAAACACCCGAGGATGGGTTTTCCACACAAATCCATGACAAATCCAATGCTCTGTCTAATTATTCAATAATATATAACGATTTATCGGTCGACCAACCCCGCCGTACTGAATATCTATTTTCACCTTTCTACATTTTTCAAGATACTCTAAATAGCGTCGCGCTGTCACTCTAGCAATTCCGAGACCTTCGGCAACTTCCTCGGCTGAAATGGGAGTTGAATGACCAGACAAGTAGGCACTCACCTTCGTTAAAGTAAATGCATTTAAACCTTTTGGAAGATCTGCTCGTGCTGTTAATTCCCCTTGAAATAGAACTTCATCCAGCTCCTCCTGTGAAATGGTTTGCTTCTCATTTAGTTGCATCCTGAAAGAACGGTAATTCTCCAATGCCTTCTTAATACGTTCGAACTTGAAGGGCTTCATAATGTAATCAAATGCTCCTTGTTGAAGGAATGACCGAACAGTATCCATATCACTAGCAGCTGTAATCGCAATTAAGTCCACCTTATAACCTTTTGAACGGATTTGCTTTAAAGTTTTAAGCCCGTCCTGATTTGGCATATATACATCAATCAAAACTAAATCTGGTTTTAACTGCTGAATCAGATTAATTCCTTCAAGACCATTTGAAGCAGCACCTATGATTTTAAACCCGTTAACCATATTCACAAATTGCCGATTCACTTCTTGTACCATGGGATCATCTTCGATTAAGAGGACTTTAAACAAACCTTTCACCCCCATTTAATGATGGATCATTTTCAAACGTAATTTGAAAGGACGTTCCCGCACCCGCTTCGGAATCAACATGAATTTTCCCTTTTCCTTTTTCAACGATTTGTTTGACTAAAAATAAACCTAATCCTCTTCCAAGTTTACCTTTCGAGGAATATCCATTATCAAAAATAAATGGAAGATCGTTTTCATTTATTCCACATCCGTTATCTTCAACAAGCATATGAAGGATTTTATCGGTTTGACGGATACTTACATAGATTTCATTACTTTCATTCTGCATGGTTATAAAAGAATCGTAAGCATTTTCTATTAGGTTTCCAATCATTAGGACAAAGTCATGGTGATCCAGCAATTTTGGAAATTCACGTAAATAGCTATTGCGATCAATAATTACTTGTATTCCTAGTTCTCTTCCACGGCTTACCTTACTTAACAATAAACCAGATAAACTGTCATCGTGAATATTTTTGCTTAAGAACCTCGTTAATTCCTCTTGCTCTTCTGTAACCTGGAAAACATATTCTAGTGCTTTATCTTTATTCCCTAATTGCATTAACCCCGCAATCGTATGTAGCTTATTTATATGTTCGTGATTTTGGACACGTAAAGCGTTTACAAATGCTTTTACTCCAGTTAGTTCTTCGGCAAGGTTTTTGACTTGAGTTCGATCTTGGAATATAGCTATCGCCCCTACTATCTTGTTATCTACCTTAATAGGCACTCGATTGCTTACAATCATCAAATTATTAATATATAAATCTTTATTATAGATGGATTTCTCAAATTGGAGGATTTCTGGAAGATAGGTATCTGGCAAAACCTCGGTTATCTTTTTGCCAATAACCTCTCCTACGATCCCTAGAATCTCCTTCGCACGGTTATTAAAAATCGTAATTCGCTCATTCCTATCAATGGCAATTATCCCTTCATGCATCGCGTTAAAGGTTTCGGTACGTTCTACAACAATTTGGGCAATCTCATGAGGCTCAAGCTGAAACATATCCCTTTTAATTTGCCTGGCTAAAGCCCATGCCCCCCAGCCCCCAAAAAATAGAGCGATTCCCCCAGTTAATAAAATCTCCTTCTTCACATGAAGCAAGGTTTCAATTAAACCCGGAAGCTTAAAGCCTGCCATAATTACACCAATTTGCTCATGATTTTCATTTATGATCGGAACGAACGCTCGGATCACGGTTCCTATTTCTCCTGTTGCTTCGGAAATGTATGAATGCTCGGCAAAAGCGGCCCCTTCATCCTCCCCCGCTGAAACCTTTCCTATCATTTCTTTGACTGGATGAGTGTACCTTACTCTCTTCATATCCATCACAACTATATAGTCTGCGTTATTAATCATACGAATTTTCTCTACTGTTTTTTGAAGCTGGCTTTTGCTCTGATCATTACCAGAAAGATTATTTATTATCTCTGGAAGCTCTGCTACCGTTCGAGCCGTCAGCATGGCATGCTCGTGAATCCTGTTTTCCTCTTGGTGAAGAAATTCGCTAATCAGAACGACTCCAAGGAATAGTAGCGAGAAACCTAAGATAAAAACGATTAAACTGGTGATTTTCCACTGAATTGAAATCCGCATATCCAAAGTCCCCTAAAAACAAGTTAACTTTATTTTACCATGAAAAATTTATACATTATTTTAAAAAATGTTATTATTAAAAAAAAAGCTAATGGTGGAAGACTATGAAAACATTTGTTACAACGAGCATTCTTACTATTATTATATTAATAGTTTTAATCGGTGCCGATAATTGGAAAAAGCCAGGAACATATTCTTTTGATGATGAACAGAAAGGACTAAATGAGCAGATCATTATTCGGTTCAGTCATGTTGTCGCCGAGAATACTCCAAAGGGGTTGGCTGCCCAAAAATTTGCTGAATTAGTTGAAGAAAAAACAAATGGCAAAGTAAAAGTGGAGATTTATCCAAATGGAATTTTATATTCAGACGGAGAGGAAATTGATGCCCTTAAGCGGGGGGATGTTCAAATGATCGCCCCTTCCTATTCAATCATGACTGGGTTGGTGCCTGAATGGAAGGTCCTAGATTTACCTTTTCTGTTTGAGAATGACGAACACGTTACAAATGTATTTACTGGGAAAGTCGGAAAAGACCTTATT
Source organism: Bacillus sp. 1NLA3E (assembly GCF_000242895.2). Classification (NCBI taxonomy): domain Bacteria; kingdom Bacillati; phylum Bacillota; class Bacilli; order Caryophanales; family Bacillaceae; genus Bacillus; species Bacillus sp. 1NLA3E. Next base: position 477,353 of record NC_021171.1, on the reverse strand, counting down.
GGGATGTTGGACGAAAAACACATGAGAGGAATGACCTTTTGGAGCAATGGGTTCAAACAAATGACAAGCAATACAAAGCCCTTACTCAATCCCATCGATTTTAAAGGCCAAAGCTTTCGTGTGATGCCTGATGAGGTTCTCGAGAAACAATTCTATTTATTGGATGCCAAACCAGTCGCTCAGCCCTTTAACAATGTCTTTCGGTCATTAGAAATTCATGATGTTGACGGACAAGAAAACACAATATCGAATATCTATTCAAAAGGTTTATATAAGGTTCAGTCATACCTTACGCTCAGTAACCATGGGTATTTGGGATATGCCGTCATTATGAATACTGATTTTTGGGAAACATTATCGCCTGAAGTTCAGAAACAAATTAATAGTGCAATGTCCGAAGCTACTAGTTGGATCTTAAAGGAATCACAACAAATGAATGAGACGCAACTAAAGGAGATTGAGCAAAACTCTTCCATTGAAATTCACACCTTAACCAGCGATCAAGAAAAAGCTTGGAAAAAACAGTTTCTTCCCCTTTATAAAGATATCGAAAAAGAAGTAGGTAAAAATCTTCTTAATAAGATTAAACAAGAACGTCCTTAATTTCAGAAAACAGGCTGCTACAGCCTGTTTTTTTATCCCTTACATTCCATGACCAAAATGAACAATAAGAACAATATCACCAAAAGACTTTATTTTCGAAATAGGCTGTTAATATAGAAAATATTATACAGCTTGTAAGCGCTGACAAATGATGCGTTTATTTAGGGGGAAATAGAAAATGAAGATCAACTTTCGAAATTTGACCGTTCGAGTTATTCTTGGGATTATTGTTGGAATCTTAATTGGTTTCTTTTTCCCGGAATTCGGAGAAAAACTGAAGATTTTAGCTGATTTATTTATAAAAATGATTAAAATGGTTATTGCCCCAATTGTATTCTTTACAGTTGTTATTGGAATAGGCAATATGGGCGATCTCAAAAAAGTTGGGCGTATTGGGGGAAAAGCCCTCCTTTATTTTGAAATAGTTTCTACCATTGCGTTGGCAATCGGTGCCCTTATTGTCAATTTAATTAAACCGGGAAAAGGATTTAACACCGATGCTGTTGAAGGTGGGGACATTAGTCAATTTACACAACAAGCAAAAGAAACCAGTCATGGAGCAATCGAATTTATCACTGGAATTATTCCTGATAATATCATTTCTGCAATGGCCAGTGGTGAATTGCTTCCTATCCTATTCTTCGCAGTTCTTTTCGGTCTATCATTGGCTGCTATGGGGGACAAAGGCAAACCAGTTGTTGCCTTATTTGAAAAACTAACCGATGTATTCTTCGGAGTTGTTAATATGATAATGAAAGTGTCACCAATTGCTGCCTCTGGTGCCATGGCCTACACCATTGGGAAGTTCGGATTAGGATCCCTAGTGTCTTTAGGAAAGCTGATGGGTTCTGTTTATATGACAATGTTTATATTCATTTTCGGTGTTCTAGGTCTCATTGCTAAGTACTATCAGTTCAGCATTTTTAAGTTTATTTCTTTTATAAAAGAAGAAATATTACTGGTTCTCGGAACTTCATCTTCGGAGTCTGCCCTACCTAGTATGATGGAACGCCTTGAAAATTTCGGATGCTCTAAGTCTGTTGTAGGCTTGGTTGTTCCAACTGGCTACTCATTTAATTTAGACGGTACAGCTATTTATCTGTCGATGGCCGCTATTTTTATCGCTCAAGCATATGGGGTTGATTTAACCATTATGCAGGAGGTTACACTTCTTGGAGTTTTAATGCTCACCTCCAAAGGGGCTGCTGGTGTAACCGGGTCTGGATTTATTACATTAGCCGCCACCCTTGCTGCATTCCCAATGATACCAGTTGAAGGAATTGCTCTGTTACTAGGAGTCGATCGATTTATGTCCGAAGCACGAGCCATCACAAACTTAATTGGTAATGGCGTTGCTACGGTTGTTGTTTCTAAAATGGAGAATGAATTCCATCCCCCACTTGAAGCAAAACTTGAAGCAAAACTTGAATCTCGCAAGATTATATAGGAATGACCAAAAGCGAACGGGTGAGGTTGACCCCTTCGCTTTTTCTTTCTTGGTGACTATGACCATCCTTGTGAACAATCCAACCCTCTTAATTTACATAATATTATTTTCAATGATGGTTATATGAAAATGCTGAAAATTTCGATAAAAATCCACAAATTATTTCAGACTTAGTTTACTAAGATAATATAATTAATTTAGATAAGATGAAATTTTTCCAATTTTCGCAACTGCCACTTCCTTAGATATAGCATATATAGAAAGGGAGTTCATTGAAAGGAATGAATTAACATGAGGAATCTAACAATTTTAGATCGGCAGCGTGATGCGGGATGAGCAAAACATTCATTAAGACACTTGGACAAATCACTGAGCAAATCGATTTGGTCATTGAAGAAAAATGGATTTATGCCTACTATTCCCGTTCTGGGAAAGAGAAAACAGCGTATATTCTTAAAAACGAAAGTAAAACAACAGAAGAATATTTATATAGCTTTTTAGAAAACAATCATGTCTCGGAAGATCTTAAATCAGACATAAAAAAATACTTAAACTCTAAAAGTAGTAAGAAAGAAGATAATTTGCAGAAGTTTTCAATATTCCTTATAAAGGCCTTATCCTATAACGTTGTGATTGGTATCATTATGGGACTGTCTATATTTGGTGGATATAAATTAGGTGCGATTGCAGATACTAGGTTTGATATCTATCCCCTTTTTACAATCATCGGGGTTTTATTAGGGTTAGTCCTCGGGGGATTAGTTAGCTACGTTATGATAATGAAATACTTACATCAATCAGAGGATGGTGAGCAGAAGGTGTCTCCTGGTTTTTTCAGCGAAAAAAAACAAAAATCACAAGCAACAGAAGTAGTGACGAATGATCCCTTTGTTCAGGTATCATTAGATGAGGTACGGAATGCAATCCGTAACTTTTCTGAGCATCTGCCTAAAGGAACATTCCGCACCATCCTTGTTAATGATGATTTTACTATTGATTTCTCTCAGCTTGTTCCATATTTACCCGGGATCCCTTCGCAAAAATTTTACATGTCAAAAGAAACCTATGATGTTTTCGATGAAAGTGAAAAGGAGATTCCAGAAATTATGGATAAGGTACAGAAAGCTGTTGACCATTATTTTAAGGATCACAAGCAATACCCCACCTTAAGTTATGACCCCCTTCACCGTGTAAACTTCTTCGAACTTATTCAGGGAAAATATTTAGATTTCAATCCTGAACTGGAATTTTACATCACTGATTATGATGGTATTATTTCTCACATTAAACCAAACAAATCAAATAATCATATAGATTAAATATTATTGAAGTATTGGAAAATTATTGCTAGTAGGATGAAAAAAACAATCCTATATCCAAAATATCACTTACTCAACTTTCGCAGACTGAAATAGGCAGGTATGCCTTGATATAGTTAGGTAAGCCCGCGATCCATTGTTGTAGTTGACTTTTAATTAACTTTTGAATTTTTTTGTTACTCTCTTTAAGGGTATCTTCAAGAAGCTCGATTAATTGCTGAAGCGCAATTGCCCAATCGAGGTCACTGATTTCATCACAAAGTTCATAAAACATACCGCCTAATGTTCTTTGGTCTGTACTACATCTGTTTTGCCAGGCCAGAACAATATATCGTGCAAAAACTATCGTTGTATGACTAATTAAGGAATCATAGGAACGACCTTGAAACTCCTTTTGGAGTTTTAATAGGGATTTCGTTGTTTTGAAAAACACTTCAATGTCCCATCTAATTCCATAAATTCTGATGATTTCTTGGTCACTTAGCGTACAGTCTGTACTCAGAATCGCTAACCATTCGCTCTTTTTATTACGGTTTTGAACGAATACCATTTTAACTACAACTCCATTGGCTTGGGTAGTATGAATGGAGCGAAGAATCCCTTTTTTTCCTTGAATAGGTGCTGCCAAACGATAGAGTTCCTTTAAGCTGACACGCTTATCATCTACAAGGTAACGTTGTTTTAAATTCTTAACCATGCCAATTACATCAAGCCCCTGCTCTTTGATGTTCTTAATAAGTGGTTGATGGGTAAACCAAGTATCCATCAACACATATGAGGCATCAATCCCAGCGTTCAATGCACGTTGAATCATATAAGGAATTTGTTCTGGAGCAGTTTGTAAGGCTTCAAGACGGCGTTTGTAGCCGGTGCTTCTCTTGTCGATTTTACTTGATATTCCGTTAATTTGACTTGTTTTAGAGCTCAATAAAGAAAAGTCCACAGGAATGAACGTTGCACCATCTGACCAACCAAGGGTAAGCATACGGAAGCCTTTATAAAAGCGCATTTTTTGAGAGGCATGATCAAAACAACGAGCTAGTAATTCGACGGATTTACTACGATTTCGATCATAAGAAGAATCATCTAATACTAAGACCTTCGGTCTTTCATGATTCGAGAGTTTCGTTACTTTTCCAATTGTGTGAACGCTAAGAAACAGTAAAAATCTACGCCACGCAAAGGTGGACTGATTCAAGAAACGATAGACGGAGTCCTTAGCAGGAAAATCGGCAGATTTTCTACTTTCAAGCGTCCGATACCAATTCTTATTTTCAAAGATCAAACAAAAAATTAATTGAAAAAGATAACCACAAGAAAAGCCCAGAGACTTTGTAATACCAGCTTTTCTTAGATGCTTTAGTACTTGTAATTCTTTAAATGTGGATGTTAGTTCATTTGGTAGTTGCTTATTTTGACCATTATTCGATATCATATAGGAGGCACCTCTTTTGTATGGTATTGTGATTCTCGACAAATCAACTATACCAAACGAAGAGGTGCTTTTTCATGCCTATATTTAAGGGCAAGTACTTTATTTCAACAACTCCGAGCTTTACAAACATTTAAGCTTAGCACATTTTTCTAGGTGCGAAAGTTGAGTCACTTATATTTAACGTTACCCAATTTTTTTATGGGTAACGTTTTTTGTTTTATATGAAAACAAATATGTTATTTACGTTAGGTTTTCTAACATCAATTTATAGAAACTTCTGTAAATCACTTGACATCAGATTATTTTGCGTTAAAATTAACATAAAGATACGAATGTTACATTTCCTAACATAAACTTGTAAGGAATAATAACAATATAAAAGTGCAAATTAAAGGGAGGAAGAAAAAAATGGATGCAACATTTTTAATGAACAGCGTGTGGGTCATGTTAGGTGCAGTTTTAGTTATTTTCATGTTAGGTGGATTTATTCTACTGGAAGCCGGATCGACCCGAATGAAGAATGCCGGTCACATTGCTGGTAAAACTATTTTCACATTTGGTATCGCTTCGTTGGTGTACTGGGCAGTAGGATATGGTTTTACTTTTGGTAAAAATGCCAACTTTTTCGTTGGACTTTCTGATTTCTTTTATTCAGGATCTCAAACAGAAGGAGCAAGTCTCTCCACGCCAGTTTTCTTTCTATTCCAATTAGCATTTGCTGGTATTTCCCTTACAATTGCATTTGGAGGTTTTGCAGAAAGAGCGAAATTATCCGTTTATTTATTCTTTGCACTCCTATTTTCAGCACTAGTATACCCGGTTATCGCTCATTGGATTTGGGGCGGTGGTTGGTTAGCCGAAGACGGCAATCAAGACTTCGCTGGTTCAACTGTTGTTCACTTAACGGGTGCAATGGCAGCATTAGCAGGAACAATCTTGTTAAAACCAAGAATTGGCAAGTATAATAAAGATGGTTCACCTAATAATATCTACGGACATAACCAAGTATATACCGCGTTAGCTGTACTTATTTTATGGGTTGGTTGGTTTGGATTTAATGCAGGTAGTACTTTAGGAGTTGATAGTGCATTCTTTGGATTTGTTGCTTTAAATACAAATCTTGCTGCTGGTGCCGGAGCCGTTTCAGCATTAATTATCTCCTGGATTGTGCTTGGTAAATCTGATGTTCCTACTATGTTAAATGGTGCATTAGCAGGCCTAGTAGCGATTACTGCTTCTTGTGCATTCGTTGATACTTGGGCAGCTGTAGTAATTGGTTTAATTGCTGGTGTACTAGTATTCTATAGTGCGAGATTCTTTGAAAAGAGAAAAATTGATGACCCAATTTTCGCCCTATCTGTTCATGGTACTGCAGGGGTCTGGGGCACATTATCTACCGGCTTCTTCGCTACAAAAGAACTTGCAACAGTAGGTAAACCTGGCTTATTCTATGGTGGAGGATTCCATCAACTTGGCGTTCAAGTAATGGGGGTAGCTTCCTCCGCAGCTTATGCATTCATCGTAGCATTCATTATTTTATCGATTGCCAAAAAGGTTCTTAAAGGGCTTCGTGTTTCGGAGGAAGAAGAAATTATGGGTCTTGATATTAGCGAACATGGCAGCTACGGATATCCTGAAGTTTTCTTAGCAAATGAAAAAAGTGTAAGTTCATAATCCTGAAAGCCTCTTTTATAGAGGCTTTCACTTTTTCAGGCGTGAAGGATGTGTTGAAATGACAACGGAGTTTAAATCTTATGAATCAATAAAAAGCTGGAAGGATGAGCATATTTCAAAGTTTCGATCTGATACCAATACCTTAAATTCATTTCATGACAATGTTATGCAAAAGGTATACACACTGTCGAAAACACGCTTAAATATGGGGAATCCTCCGTGTCAGTTTTCATGGTTTATAACAGGAAGTGGTGGAAGATTTGAACAAGGACTAATTAGCGATCAAGACCATGGTTTGGTATATGAATTATCGGGCAACAAATCAAAGGAATACTTTAAAACGTTAGGTGAAGAGCTTTCCTACGGTTTAAATATAGTTGGTTACCCTTATTGCGAAGGAAATGTAATGAGTTCAAACCCGTTGTGGTGCAAATCGATGGATGATTGGAAAGATCAACTTTTTAAATGGATGGAAGAAGGAAGTTGGCAAACGATCCGAAACCTGCAAATATTTTTCGACTCAAGATCTCTGATTGGTGACACCAGCTTAATACCCTTTTTAAAGAACTTCATTTTTGAGTACCAAAAGGCAAATCCACTGCTGACGAAACGTTTAATGGAGAATGTAATGCATGTAAAACATGCTGTTGGCCCTCTCGGACAGATCATTGTTGAAGAAAAAGGACAGCATGTAGGGGCAATTGATTTAAAATACTCAGCTTTCCTTCCTTATGTTAATGCGATTCGCCTTTTGGCGATAAAAGAAGGGATTACACAAACTTCAACACTACTTCGGCTTGATCAGTTAATGGAAAAAAATGATTATAACGACGTCTTAGTCGTTTATAAATCCAACTTCCTCCGACTATTAGAGTTTCGATTATCATTATTCAATATGGAGGATTCCTACGATGATGTCCATTATCTTAATATTCAAAAGCTGCGACGTGAGGAGAAAAAAGAAATCAAACGTATATTGAAAGATGGGAAAAAACTACATCAATTCGTCAATGGGATCATTGAAAAAGGGTGTTAAACAATGGCATTTGAACCATTTTATCATTTAATGAGAGGTTTACAAGGAAGAGTATTAGGCGGCGCCCAAGGGCAAAATGCCCAACAAATAGCCTTTCTGCGCCAACTCCAAAGAGAAATCAATTCAGAAGACAAACTTAAGATTCCTTTAGAGGAATTAAATGTCGTTGTTTTTGATATAGAAACAACAGGCTTCTACCCTGATCAAGGGGATGCCATTATTTCATTAGGAGCCATTCGAGTTTGTGGGAATAAGATTCAAGAAGGTGACGAATATTATTCCCTTGTTCATTACGAAAAGGCTCTTTCATCCAAAATCATTGACTTAACTGGAATTACCCATCATCAACTAATAGAGGCTCCTCCACTATCAGAAGTACTGATTAACTTTTTTAAATTTGTAGATGACAACACACTAGTAGCACATCATGCAAGTCACGAGAAAAACTTTTTACAACATGCTAGCTGGAAGTTATATCGTACCCATTTTAAACATCGTATTGTTGATACTTCTTTTTTATATCGAGTAGCTGAGCCCAACGAAAAATTGATAAGACTAGAAGACTTCTGTGTTCATAATGGAATTCCGATTGAAGATCGCCATCATGCTTTAGGTGATGCAAAATTGACAGCCAAACTTTGGTGTCTTTATCTAAATAAGCTGCAAGAAGCTGGATATAAAACATTAAAAGAAATTTATGAACATGTCGCAAGACTTTAAAAATCCCGAATCAAAAATGATCGGGATTTTTTTAGGCTCTGTTAATCTAGAATGTTGATTTCCGTTCCAGGCGCTTCGCTTTCCGCGGGGCGGGCGGTGAGCCTTCTCGGCGCTTAAGCGCCTGCGGGGTCTCACCTGTCCCGCTGCTCCCGCAGGAGTCTCGTACCTTCCACTCCAATCAACATTGTGCAAAAAATCAACATTGAGCTTTAACACAGCCATTTTATTATAGGAACAAGAAAAACAATATTCTATTTTTGGACAAACTAATTGTAAAAGGAGGGATTAATTATGGCAAGACGAAATAAAATTCTCGTTCCAGAAGCAAGAGATGCCCTTGATAAACTAAAGGCAAAGTTAAATAATCAAGCGAATCCCGATAATGTTAAGTATGAGGTAGCCAGAGAAACAGGAATTCCGCTTAAACACGGTTATAATGGCGATTTAACAACAAGACAAGCTGGAAAAATCGGTGGGGAGATTGGCGGTAATATGGTTCGCGAGCTAGTCAAAATGGCCCAACAATCATTAAACGATAAGAGGGAGTAACATTCACTCGTTCATTTGGGACTGACGATGGATGATAGATGCATTAAATCAAAAAAGAGATGCTGAAACCTATAAAGGTTACTGCACCTCTTTTTTCAATTGACTACCATACAGCTCATAATAGAATCCTTTTTCCGCTAACAAGGAATGATGGGTCCCTTTTTCAATTAGAATACCTTGATCCAAAACAAGGATTTGATCTGCTTGTTGAACCGTATTCATACGGTGGGCGATGACAAAGCTTGTTCTACCTTTCATCAGCCTTTGTAAAGCCTCTTGTATTTTTATTTCAGTAATCGTATCGATATTACTTGTCGCTTCATCTAAAATTAAAATAGCTGGATCGGTAAGAATGGCTCTGGCAATCGACAAGAGCTGTTTCTGGCCTTGGCTAATACCACTGCCATCTTGTTTCAACACTGTATCATATTGTTTCGGAAACTTCATGATAAAAGAATGCGCATTAGCAAGTATCGCTGCTTGTTCAACTTCATCATCTGTAGCATTAAGTTTTCCGTAGCGAATATTCTCTCTAATCGATGCTTCAAACAAAAAAGAATCCTGAAGTACAAAACCTAAATGAATACGTAGACTTTCACGTTTAATATTTTTTATATCTTGCCCATCAATGAAGATACCGCCGCTGTCCGTTTCATAAAAACGGGCTATTAAATTAATGATTGTCGATTTCCCAGCTCCAGTCGGTCCAACTAAGGCGATTGTTTCGCCTATGTGCGCATGAAAACTCACATCTTTAATCGTATCACTTTCTTTTTCATAAGAAAAAGTGACATTTTTAAATTCCACATCACCTTTAATGCTTGATAAGATACATGCATTTTCCTCGTCACCAGCTTCTAATTTCTCATCCAATATTTCAAAAACCCTCTCTGCTCCAGCAACTGCAGACAGAAGAGTATTGAACTGATTGGCTAAGTCATTTAAGGGACGAGTAAATTGTCGCGCGTACTCTGTAAAAACAACAATTACCCCTATCGTAATCGCACCTTTAAGCGCAAGGATGCCACCAACACCAGCGATAATAGCAAAACTCAAATTATTTAAAACATGCATCACTTTTGGAATAAAACCTGAAATGGTCTGTGCCCAAAAACCTGATCCCTTTAGCTGTTCATTTTTTATCATAAATTCCGCAATGACTTTTTTCTCTTGAGAAAAAGTTTTGACAATCCTTTGACCAGATATGGTTTCCTCAATAAAGCCATTGATTTCTCCTAAGTTTCGCTGTTGTTCTTTAAACGACTTCCCCGTACGATTAGTAATCCATTTCATTCCCGCAAACATCAACGGAACAATTAATAGCGTGATCACTGTTAATAAGGGGCTGAGCCAGAGCATGACTGAAATTGTCCCTACAAGCATAAGGATACTGGTTGAGATCTGAATCACCGAGCTATTTAGGGTAGAACTAACATTTTCGATATCATTTGTTACCCTACTCATAATTTCCCCATGTTGGCGTTTATCAAAATAATAAATCGGTAGCCGATGTAACTGCTTAAATAAATCAGATCTTAGTGTATAAACCGTTTTTTGGGCTATCCCAATCATCCAGTAGTTTTGCAGAAAGCTTGTTATCGCATAAAACACATAGACAAAGACCAGCCCAATTAACAGTGGTAAAAGACCCTTTGTATTGTGAGTTACAATATAATGATCGATCGTTTTCCCTACCAAAACCGGACCTAAAAGTCCCAATCCCGTTGAAATCACGATCATGATCATGACTGCAATAAACAGCCCTTTTTTCCGTGACAAATACTCCCAAAGACGTTTTATTGTCGCAAACCAGTTTGACGGCTTCGCCTTCATTTTTGTTTTTGCAATTTGTGCAGTATCTCCCTGCATATCCCGTTTATATTGGAAAGGTTTTTTTAGTTCACTGAACATGTGTCACTTTCTCCTCTCCAAATTGAGATTGATAAATTTGTCGATACAAAGATGAATCTTTTAGTAATACCTCGTGGCGACCTTTTGCAATCAGTTTTCCACCTTCTAAAAGAAGGATCAAATCCGCACCCATAGCTGTACTAATTTTTTGCGTAATTATGAAAGTCGTGCATGTGTATTGTTTGATTGCCTCAAGCAATTTTGCCTCTGTTTTCAAATCTAAAGCACTGGTACTGTCATCAAATAGAAGAATCTTTGGTTTTCTGATCAAAGCTCTAGCAATCGCCAGCCGCTGTTTTTGCCCGCCAGATAGATTTACACCCTTTTGACCGATTACAGCATCATATTGTTTCGGCAATTTAAGTATCGTCTCATGTATTTGGGCATCTTTTGCAGCAATGACCATCTCTTCTTCCGAGGCACCCTCTTTTCCCCAAGCAAGATTGTCTTTGATCGTTCCCGAAAACAACAGGGTCTCTTGCGGAACAAATCCGATTTGCTTGCGTAGCATTCCTGGATTTATCGACTGGATATCATGGTCATCAATATAAATGGCACCTCCATTCACCTCATATAATCGAGGAATGAGTTGAAACAAGGAGGTTTTCCCTGATCCAGTTGCCCCTAAAAGAGCAATCATAGAACCTGGGTTTGCCGTAAAAGAAATATTTTCAAGAACCTGTTCAGTTGTTCCAGGATAGCGAAATGACACAGCATCAAATTGTACTTTTCCTTCGGAGAGCAGTTGTGTCCCATTATCCTCCTCCGAAAAGATTTCACTTCTAATTTCTGCATTAAGCACCTCCAAAATCCGTTGTCCGGAGGCTTTTGCCCTAGAAAAGACTAGGATGATCATCGAAAATATTGATAGTGATGAAGCAATCCTTGTTCCGTAATTGACGACTGCAACTACCTCGCCGACCTTAGTCTCGCCAGCGCCTACCTGAATACTCCCAAACCATAGCACACCAAGAATGCAAATATTCATGACCATCAGCAAAAATGGCATCGTGAACTCAATTAACCTTAAAGCAGAAACTGTTCGTTTCATCAATTCATCATTCGCTTGTTCGAAACGCTTTGTTTCGTGGGTTCCTCTTAACAATACTTTAATCAATCTCATACCCACTAAGTTTTCCCGCATTACACTATTGACGCGATCAAGCTTTCCTTGCGAGGACCGAAAAAGCTTTCCAGCTTTATTCAATGCCCATCTTAAAAATAAGATTAAGACCGGAACAACCGTAATTAAAATGAGGGCAAGTCTATAGTTCACAATAAAGGCCATCATGATGCCACCAAACACAAATAATGGTGCACGCAACATAATCCGTAAACTCATGAACACGGTATTTTGAATCTGGGTAACATCATTCGTCATTCTCGTTATTAAAGAAGATGTAGGGAAACGTTGGAAATCCTCAAAATTTAGTGATTGTACCCTTTCAAATAAACTTTTTCGAATATCATGACCAAAACTTTGACCAGCGTGGGCAGCATAAAAGGAGTTAAGAATCCCAGATGCAAATGAAAGCAGCGAGATACCAATCATAATAGCACCCCAACGCACTACAACAGATAAATCCTTTTGTAATACCCCTTGATCGATAATTTTGGACATAAACAATGGCATAAGCAACTCAACAACGAGTTCGAATAGCATAAAAAAAAGAGCTACTACTATGGAAACTTTATATGGTTTAAGGAAGGATAAGAGCTTTTTCAATGGAATTACCTCCAGGGATGTTCGTAAGGGTGGATCCTGACGCTGATTCTCTAACAGATATATTATTTCGCAAAGCTAAGCAGTATGTTAACTTCCATGATATAACTTTTATTTGGATTTTTGAAACGAATTGATTTGTAAAACCTCATTGAAAAATAAAAAAGTTGACTTCAAGAGGGATAACTTCTTGAAAATCAACTTTATGTTGAATAATTCCAAAACATTAGGAACAATGGTTATTCCATACTCTTATCCAGTTTTACTACTCAATAAGTTGTGAGTGTATGTTCCATAATCAGTTGGAACGTCGCCAATTAAACCTGGACATTCCGAATGAAATTTATTGGAAGCCAATATTTCTCTTGTTTCAAGCAAGCCCGTAGAAATAAAATTAGTAAATCCTGGTGGAACAGAAATGACGATTCCTTCAGACAACATTCTCCTAAAAAAAATCAAAATCATTCGTTACACTCACAGATAATGCGTTACTACTCTTTAATAAATCAAACTGTTCAATTGAAAAGAACGGTGTGGCGATTGAGGGAGAGATATTCAACAGATTTACGCGTAATGGCAAACTACGAATCAAGGTAACAGATTCGAATCAATCCATTTATGTTGAAATCTCAAGCTTAGAAAAAACCAAGCATCCGTTTAAGCAGCTAAAAGAAAAATATTAAAAAAATCCACAGGTATCAATTAAAATAAATTGTACCTGTGGATTTTTTCGATTATATTATTCTAATCCCCATTGGTAACATAAATCCTAATACGAATAGCATCACAAGAACTACCGCAAATAAAACCCACAATATATTTGCTGACTTGTCTTTTGCTCTCCAAGCAATGATCATTTCAAAGACTCCAATCATCAAAATCCCAACAACAGCCTTCAATATATACAAAATCGTAATATTGTAGACAGACATAAATAGCATTAGACCAGTAGCAATAATCAATATATATGAAGTTCGTAATACCATTTGCCAAATTTTAATATTCTTCCCTTTGCTTTGTTGGAGAATGGTAATGAAAAATAAGATACAAGTTAAAACAATTGTTGTTAAATGTGCATGTGTCATCGTACTATTTCCTCCTAAGATTCCTTAAATCGGTAGCCTGCGCCCCAAACGGTTTCAATATAATCCGGATTTGACGGATCGTGCTCTATTTTTTCACGGATCTTGCGAATATGAACGGTAACGGTAGATACATCCCCCGAACTGTCATAACCCCAAATTCTTTCAAATAAATGATCCTTACTAAAAACTTGATTGGGATGGATAGCTAAAAATGTTAATACATCAAATTCCTTTGTCGTGAAAACTACTTCTTGATTATTTACAAACACTCGTCGTGATAAACTATCTATGATTAAACCACGAATATAAATTTCATGGGATTCTGGTTTTTGCCTCATTAGCAACCGTTCATATCTGGACAAATGAGCCTTCACTCTTGCAACCATCTCATTTGGGCTAAATGGCTTCACTAAATAATCATCTGCGCCCAGTCCTAGCCCACGAACTTTATCAATCTCTTCTTTTTTAGCAGTCACTAAGATAATCGGAATATCCTTTACACTTCTAACTCGTTTGCATATTTCAAAACCATCGATATTCGGTAGCATGACATCAAGTAAAATTAAGTCATAATCACCTGTCAGGGCAGTCTGTAATCCAAGATCTCCCGTTAGTACTATTTCGGTTTGAAAGCCGTTAATCTCCAAATAATCCCGTTCCAGCTCAGCAATGCTTACTTCATCTTCAATGATTAGGATCCTTTTCATGATGTCACCTCCTGCTTGTTTGGTAATGAAATGATTATTTTCGTGCCTACATTTGGCTTACTTTCAGCTCGAATATGACCATGATGCTCTTCGATAATCATTTGCGCAATTGAAAGACCTAAGCCGCTGCCTCCGGTTAGTTTGCTTCTAGACTCCTCGGCTCGATAAAATTGATTAAAGATAAACGGAATCGACTCTTCCGGGATCCCTGGACCATTATCAACCACCACCATCTCCACTTGATGATGGTTTCCATGCAACGAAAATTTTAGTTCTTTCTCTTCTTTATCCATATATTTCACGCTATTCTCAACAATATTCCCGAGAACCCGTTTTAATTTTTCCAAATCGGCCAGCACACAGTAATAGCCCGCTTCGTTATATTCAAAAGATACCTTTACATTCTTTTTCTCGAGATCAAAGCTTAATTCCTCAAGATAGTCTGCCAAGTAATTCTTCAAGTCGATTTCTTCAAAATCGAACGGAACCTTCCCTAAATCAAGTTTCGAATAAAGGAACAGCTCATCGATTAAATGATCCAAATCCACAGACTTTGAATAAATGGTTTGAATATAACGATCATGTTTTTCCGGGGTATCAGCCACTCCATCGCGAATGCCCTCAACATATCCTTTTATTGACGTAATCGGAGTTTTCAAATCGTGGGAAATATGAGCGATTAATTCCTTGCGGTTTTCCTCGTACAGCTTTTGAATTGCCGAGGATTCATTTAGTTTTATCCGCATTTCCTCAAAAGACTGGGTTAACTGACCGATTTCATCATTTTTTGAAGTGAAAATGGAATGTTCTAAATTCCCCTCTTTAATCGACTGAGCCGCTTTTTTAAGACGATCAATTGGCTTGATAATACTTTTAGAAACAAAATAAGTTAATAGTCCATTTGTTGCCACAAGAATAAGAATACAAAGAGCAAGTAGAATCGGGAAAAAGGTTCTAACAAAATGATTCCATGGACTAGCATCCTTCATGATCAGAACGGAAATCTCTCCACCATCTTTATCGTAAAAATCGTGCTGTTTTATCGCAAAAGTTCGATCTCCGACCTTCTCCAAGTTTCGCGAGATATTCGTCGTTCCAAAGTCAGGTAAATCCTTTAATTTTATTCGATCTAGACCTTCAGAAGCAAACAAGATGTCAGTATTTTTACGGACGATAAGACCTGCTTTAATATCTTTTAGCCGATTTGCCACCGATGATAAATAGTCCTCGGTCATTAATTCCTCCGGATCCAGCACCGATTTCTCTTTTATTTCAAAATACATAAGCGAATCTAGTTGTAGTTGTTTATCGCTGCTATGACTTTCTGGTAATAAATGAGTGATTTCCTTTATATCTCCGAGAAAGAGAATCGTAACAATTCCGGATGCAAATAAAAACAGAATAATCGGTACGATGATCATCGCAATATTGGACAATACCAATCGAAGCTTAATCGACATCGACATAACACCCTTCACTTATGCTTCTTTTCTATTAAAAATATAATAGCCTGTTGCTAAAAACAATGAGCTTGATGAGCAGATATATAAGACAGTTTGGCACGCCCAACGGAAGGAAACATCCCCCAACCACTGCATATACCAATCCAAATACGAAGAAGGCAGCATATAGAGCACACCTGGGAATACATACGGGATAAAAGTCATGACCAGATATAATAAAATCAAACTTGTAACAGCTACCACACTTGTATTGACAACCAAAGCAAACAACACTGAAAAGGCAGTTAACGCTAATAAAGGAACCCATGAAATCAGAAATGCTGCTAAGCTTGAAAAAATAGAATCGTACTGGAAAGTACTATCAAAGACCATGCTACTGATCGTTACACCTAACCACCCAAGTATGAGCTGGCTTCCGATAATAATAACAATCGCCGCCATTTTGGATATAAAAAGTTCGATTCGACTAATTGGACGAACAGGTAATAGAGTACCTCTTTCCCCCTCTCCGGTAAAAAGTTCCGCTGCGGCTAGAAAACAGAATAGAGGGAGTAGCACTTTTACCTGGAGATCAAGAATCGTGTAATTAATATTTTCGGAAGGGAGAGCCATCCAATCCGTGATAAACAGTTTATTTATCACCAACTTAAGAATAAATGGCAAAATCCCTGCCACAAGCAGAAGGAATTTCGTGATCCGCTTTGCTACCAGCTTTTCAACTTCATTACAGATATTAGCTAGCACTGGATTCATAACTGGCTTCCCCAATTTTTTTGACATAGGTTTCCTCTAATGATTGGTGGCTCGTGTCGGTTAAGGAAATTTTACCCCCAATTAAAAAGCAGAATCTATTACACAGTTTTTCCATTTCTGAAATGTGGTGGCTGGAAATCACAAAGGTTACTCCAGTGTTGTTAGCGAGTTGTTGAATTGTATTTCTAAATAGAAGCAAACCATCAATATCAAGTCCATTTGTCGGTTCATCTAAAATAACTAAGCGCGGTTTAGAAATAAGTGCTGAAGCAATTCCAAATCGCTGTTTCATCCCCGTTGAAAAAGAGGATATCTTTTCATATTTATAGGAATACAGCCCTGTTAACTCTAGCACTTCATCAATAGATGAACTTGGTAAATGAGGGTAGAAACGCAATACCATTTTCAAGTTTTGGTAGGGTGTCATATTTTCATAAGCAATTCCTTGCCCAACAACGGCACCAACAGGTCGAATCGCTTGCTTGAAATTCTTTTCAATATCGATTCCGAACAATTCTACCTTCCCACTGTCAGGTTTTACTTGACCAGTCATACATTTTAGTAGCGTTGTTTTGCCTGCTCCATTCGGACCCAGAATACCCAGAACATCTCCTTGATTAATCGATAAATCAATATTTTTAATGCCTCGTCCATTAGAATATAGCTTCGTCATTCCGGAGACTTCCATTGCTTTTTCCAAAACGTCACCCTCTGTGGAAATTTGTGTTGTTTTTGGCTGTTTTTTCGTAAACTATGTTGCTATTTTTCAAAAACGAAGTGTGGTTGATTTCCGCTCCAATCAACTTCTTTGTTACTGGTTTGATTTTCTCAAAACCTATTTAAAAGTCACCAATCTTTTGGAATTAAGCTTTTTTTAACTAGTTATTGTCCATGATTCATCTTAAGAACTTCAACTTTTTCAGTTGGGATCTGGACAGGTGCTACGGTTGTATGATTGTATTCAGATACGTCCAACTTAAGCCTTAACACGATTTCATGTGCCTGATCCTGCTTATCCTTACCAGTTACAACCATTTTTACTGTTTGTTGGTCAACATAATTTGCTTTATTCACCATGGCTGAAATATTAATTTGTTTTACCGTAATATCATGATCCAATTCAGGTATTGTTGGTTTAATGTGAAACTCTGAAACTTCTTGATTTCCACTATCCTGTAACAACACCGCATGTTTAATCAAAAGAGAGCTTAATGCATTTGCTGTTAGTGGGATTTCCTTACCCGTTAAATCAAGTTCAATGGTTTGACCACCTTTTTTGTTCTCATCTACGGTAATTTGCTGTTGAAGATTTTTGGTCATCACATCAATCAAGTTCTCTAAATCGTCTTGAAGCTCAAGATTGCCTTTTCCATGGATTTTTTTGGATGAATCCATTTTAAAAAAGATATCGTTCCCCTCTTTTTTAACAAACCAGTCTCCATCCTGTTTGAACAGGTTCATGTGGCTAGTTTCTGTTTCATTTGCAAGATCAGTTGAAATCGAACTAACCTGTTGTTCTACATCAGCTTTCATTAGAGAATTCATGGAAAATAGTGGTTTTTCGTTATCCTCAAGTGTAAAGCTGATTTTCATGGTTGTACTGTCGGCTTTATGAGTTTCCTTTAACGCTGACTTATATAGTTCATAACCAGATGTGTTTGCTGAGATAGAGTAAACACTTCCTAATAGTATTGCTCCACTTAGCCCGATAACAGCCAGATTTTTCTTGTTCATGTATTCGCTCCTCCAATCAATGGGATTCACTTACATGAACAGCCTAACCCTTATTTATAAATGTTATCTAAACAGATTCTTAAATATTTCTTAAATCTAAGAAATATGAATTTTGTCATATATAGAAAATAAAACAAGCAGGGAATTTAAGTTCAATCCCTGCTTGTTTTTATGATGTATTGGACTAGGATGTATCAAAGTTTTTAAGCTTTGGAATAGAGGAGAACCATAAATATCACGAGACTTTTCTCTATGATGCGATCGTGAAGGTTCGCGATGATTTTTCCTGATGATAAATCTGGTTGTTGTTTCATGCTGTTTACTTGATGACTTTTCATGATGGTTTCATGTTGTTTTACTTGATGATGTTTCTTGTTGTTTTACTTGATGATGTTTCTTGTAGTTTTTGCTTGTTGTTTTTGCTTGTTGTAATCCTGTTGTTTTTCTTGATGATTCTTGGTGTCATTCGTTGCTATATCTTGGTGTTTTCTTGATGTCTCAAAAGTTGATTTAAGCTATGATATTCATGAGATGCATTGAACTTGAGATGTTTGAATTACTAATTCTCTCTACATTTACAATATACAACTGTTGAAAATTCAAAACAATGCTTTTCACAGTTTTTTCACATTCAAATAGTGTTAATTATGAATAAGATGTGAACATCAAAATCACAACATTATCCCTGGACCTTTATCTCATTAACCTTTTAGCCAAAATCCATTTAATCGAAAAGTAATTGCTACCTTTTTGAATTTAGCTTTGAATTTCGAATGGTTTGGTTAACGACTTCTGAAAACACCAAGCCGATCGCGATTGCACCTGAAATCAAGGTTGCCTTTGCAGCTAAAGCCACTGCTAAATTATAGTTATTTTCCACAAAGTTGCGCATAGCGTCATAGGCCAGTCCCCCTGGTACAAGCGGAATAATTCCTGCTACGCTAAAAATAATTACGGGACTTTTATACCTTTTCGCAAATATTTGGCTGATTACAGCAATGAAAAAGGAGGCAGCTAGCGTTGCCATCACTACGTTTAATCCATTGTCTTCTAGCAGGATATAAACGACCCATCCAAACATCCCAACAAGACCACATTTAATCAAAGATTGCTTTGGTACATTAAAAAGAATTCCAAACGCCGCTGTAGAAATAAAGCTGGTAACCATCTGTTCAACTATCATGTTCCAAATTCCTTTCCGATTCTACATAAATGACAACACTACGGCAATTCCAGAACCAATTGCAAATGCTGTTAATACAGCCTCCGCCCCTTTGGACAAACCTGACACTAAGTGACCTGCCATTAAATCTCTAACCGCATTCGTGATTAAAAGTCCAGGAACTAAAGGCATGACTGAACCGATAATAATTTTATCCAGCTCATTTCCTATCCCTGTCTTTATAAATAAAAAAGCTACTAACCCGATGATGAACGAAGCTAAAAACTCAGCAAAAAACTTGATTGGAACCAATTTATGAAAAGCAACTACACTTAAATAGCCCAATCCTCCCGAAATCATCGACGGTAGGAAATCTGTCCAACCGCCTTGAAACATTATCGTAAAGCATCCACTTGCTACAGCCGCAGCAAGAATTCGAGCGCCTTGGGAAAAGGATAATTCTGAGGCTTCTATGTTCTTTAATAGGCGAACGGCTTCTTGAATATCCACATCACCACTGCTAATTCTTCTTGATACGGCGTTCACCAATGTCACCTTTTCTAAATCTGTTGTTCGATCTATTATTCGGATAAGCCTTGTTTTGGTTGGCTCTTTTCCTTCTGCCGAAAAAATAATTCCCGTTGGGGTTACATAGCTATGTGTCTCTTCAACTCCGAATGATTTGGCTATCCGCATCATCGTATCTTCGACTCGATAGGTTTCGGCACCGCTTTGCAGCATGATTTTTCCTGCAAGTAAGCAAATTTCCATTATTTCATAGGTTTGATTGATTTGGTTTTCCATTTTATCTCTCCACAATCTGGTATATTACAATAATATTACTAGTGTAGCCGAGTTTCAATGGTTCAACAACAACCAAGTACACAACTGATTGGTGCTCCACTTTTTTTTCATAAAAAAAATACTGTCGATAAATCAATCGACAGTCCAAGGTTTTGATTGTTCAGATCGTGCTTGCTTATGATAAGATAACAACTTCCTCGTTTATATAATTCCCTTTCCCCTTAATTTTTCCACTTGATCATCTGTTATATTTAATAACTCCTTTAAAATATTAACGTTATGTTCACCTAAAAGAGGTGGAGCAGTTTGAGCCGTTCGTTTTAGAGTTTGTTGTGAGGATTGTCTGTGTTCCTGCTGAACATTCTGCTCGTGGTCCGAGGTCAGATCGCCATGCATCAAAATTTGCTCATCACCCCAAGAAGAAGTATACACAAGGTCATTTATGTATCCTTTTACCTCACTTACTTCCAAGACAGGTGCAAGACAACAATCTACATCCCGGCTAAATATAATCCATTCTTCAAGTGTCTTTTGTTGAAATAATTCCTTGAGCTCTAGATAGACGGAATTACTATCATCAGTTCTGGAAAAATGGGCAGCAACCCAATCCTCTCGGTGGACTGCTAGGCAGAAATTGTGCCAAAACTTAAGTTCCAATGCTCCTAAACTCACATATCGCTGATCCTTTGTTCTATAAAGTGCATAGGAGATGATGTTACCGTTTAATACTGAAAGTCCA
Organism: Bacillus sp. 1NLA3E; assembly: GCF_000242895.2. Taxonomy (NCBI): domain Bacteria; kingdom Bacillati; phylum Bacillota; class Bacilli; order Caryophanales; family Bacillaceae; genus Bacillus; species Bacillus sp. 1NLA3E. The sequence goes on along the minus strand of NC_021171.1, from coordinate 456,489 downwards.
TTTTGATAACCAGTCTCCGCTGCGACGATTGCATGATTTCCCATTAGAGAAGTCATCACATCTGTAATAGAGATAGAATGATAGCTTCCTTTTCCGGTAAGATTTTTCGAGACCAAACCGGCTAGGATTCTTTCATTTGCGGCAAATGAACCAAAATAGTCTGCGAATGTAATCGTTGGATGGGTAGGAGCACCACTTTCTCCTTTTAATTGAGCTAGAACGCCACTTAATGCCAAATAATTAATATCATGACTACCTAATTTACTCAAGTATCCTTGCTGGCCATACCCGGAAATCGAACAGTATACCAGATCAGGTTTTATCCCTTTTACAGTTTCATAACCTAGGCCAAACTTCTCCATTACACCAGGACGGAAGCTTTCAATCAGCACATCTGATTTTTTTATTAATTGGATGGCAATTTCTCTACCTGCTTTTTTCTTTAAATTTATGGAAATGCTTCTTTTTCCACGGTTCATCGCTCTAAATACTGGACCAACTTCACCCGCCTCGACTCCAGTTGTTCGCGCCGGATCCCCTGCTAATGACTCTACTTTTATGACATCTGCACCTAACTCTGCTAATCTTAGGGTTGCAAAAGGACCCGGAATATAGTTTGTAAAGTCTAATATTCTTACACCTGATAACATTGGCTTTTGTCTCCCTTTGTATAAAAGTTCTTCTATCTGCTTGGAAAGGATGAAAGGTAGATTCCATGATTACGATGATTAACTACCCTCCATTTAGCCAAAGATAGCGCTTACTGTTTATTGTACATTAAATAAGACTGATTTTTTAGAAAACTTTAGATATAAACATCGACAGTACTTGACACTTTTTTTCAAAAGACTGTTTTCTAAAAGATTGTGTTTTTGAACGAGTTTTGAATGCATACTATTAAAATGAAGCTGATTGGAGCGGAAGGTGCTCGACTCCTGCGGGAGTAGCGGGACAGGTGAGACCCCGCAGGCGTAACGCCGAGGAGGCTCACCGCCCGCCCCGCGGAAAGCGAGCACCTGGAGCGGAAATCCGCCCCTCCTCAAATAAATAAATAGCAACAAAGTTTACGAAAACAGCCTTTCAAAAAAAAAAAAGCTGTTCACAGAAAACAGCCTTTTCTCGTAATAGTTGGTTCATATTATGATCGTACCCTCGAGTCAGCCACTTTGCTTGTTATTCTTGACCTAACTGACTCTCGTATATTTTCAAATTTGCATAAACAACTTCTAAAACTGGTACTTGAATCTCATATTCTTTTGCCAGCTTAAGTAAGTAACCCTGTAAATGATCTGCTTCAATCGGCATTTTCTTTTCCATATCCCTTTGCATGGAGGATTTCATCGAATAACCCAACCCGTTCATTTTTTCCAATTGAATTGCTTCAATACTTTCAGCGATAGGTGCTTTAATTTTGAGCATAATTTTTGTAATCTCATTTAAAAGATTTGAGATGGTCTTCTGACCACCTGTTTCATCTCGAATTGGTCCGATTGGTGCCCGCATCAACGTTGTAATTCCAGACACCGCGGTAATGAACATATATTTATGCCACATATCTTGGATAATGGTATGACTTAAACGGATATTAGCCTTTGTTCCACTGAGCGTTTTTTCTAGTTTCCTCACACGCTCTGTTACTTCTCCATTGCGTTCCCCAAACATTAAGTCATGTGCTGGACTAGTCTGAATGACTTTTCCATTGCTATTAAGAGTGGTTTCAATAAAACATAAACCGCCGAGAACTTTTTCTGAACCAAATTCTTCAATTAATTTTTCAATATGATTAATGCCATTTAGAAGGGGAACGATCATCGTCTCGTCTCCAACAAATGGACGAATATTATCGATGGCACCCTGTAAATGGTAGGCCTTTGTTGAAAGAAAGATGACATCGAAATGGCCTGCATCATCCCTCGCGTCGACAGTTTTTACCTGAAGATTGATATTTCCATTTACACTCTCAACAATAAGCCCCGTTTCCTCAAGCTGTTGTTTCCTCTTTGCTCTCACAAGGAATGTGACATCCTCACCCTTTTCCATTAAACGGCCGCCAAAATAGCCGCCAATTGCCCCTGCACCAACAACTAAAATTCTCATTCAACATTCCCTCCTGCATCAATAGGTCCTTGTAATTATCATCCAAAAAAGTTCCGTTTGTCAGTTTCAGCAAACTCCGAACTCCTTTTTCCACTTCATAATATTATTATAAAATACTTTTAGAAGAAATTGTAAACAGGTCCTCATTTATCAATACATTTTTATTTTTCCAAAAAAAATACCCACACATATCATGTGGGTATCTATTAATATTAATTTGTCATTTTCTTAAATCCAATATATTTTATGGCTAACCCTAGTAAAAGTGTTAATAAACCAACTAGAGCAATATTACCTAAATTGGTACCAGTAATTGGTAGAATATTCCCTAATCCACCAATCACACTATCTGATTTTGTATCTAAATTTCCACCGGACTTACCAGGTTGATTTGAATTCTCACCTGAACTTCCATTTCCATCATTACTTCCGCCACCATTATTACCGTTGTCCCCAGTACCATTTCCTCCAGTGCAAGCACCTTTTACAAACTCAACTGGTACATGGAGTGAAGCAGCTTGTGATTCTAATACTGAAACGTCAATAAATGCATTAGACGTATAAGCATTAAAGGTATACTCATTGTCTGCAGCACAAGGTAACTTATCTAGTGCAATCTGTAACTTAAAATTAAATGCGGTCGGTGATAATACTGCTACAGAAAGAAGATCTTTATAATTCATGTAAACACTATTGGTAGCTGTATCAACATGAATTTCCTTAGCAGAAAAAGTTCCTTTACTTTCTAATACAGGTATTCCAAGTACTGTTAACCCTGGAGCATTATAAGATGCGGTTAATGACTTTTTAAAGTTTGGATCATTTAATAAATCTTTAAATTCTTCTGGCATTTTAAATACAACTTTTAAATCTCCCAGTACATCCAGGTTTAAGGTTGCATCAGCACTATAATTTAAGGTGATTTCTTTTGATTTTGAATCCAATTTTGATGGTGACCCAGTTAATTTTTGATTACTTATTACAGTTGCATTTACAAGACCTGAAGTCCCAGCTTGACCACCCGTGCCGTTTGGTAGGATTTCAACTTTAACTCCAGGATTTAATACTTCAACATTCCCTACTGGCGTTGTCACAGACACTCCCGGATTTAAAACACCAACATTTCCCACAGGTGTTGTTACTTTAACGCCTGTACCATCTGGTTGCACAGATACAGGTAAACCTCCTGGTACTACTGAATCCACAGTCGAAGTTACACCTGATACTACGCCACCTACAGCCTGTACTGCTGGTTGCGTTACACTAGTAACTGTTCCAACCGGATTTGTTACTGCACTCGCTACCGTACCAACTGGATTTGTCACTGCACTTGATACAACACCTGATACAGCCCCCACTGTACCTGATACTGCTCCAGTCACCTGAGATACTGTTCCAGTAAGTTCAGACGTTAAACCTCCACCTAATAATGAAGCCGATGTGTTTATTGGCGCAAGGGCCAAAGTTGTTGTTGCGAGAAGGGCAATGACTTTCATTGCCATAAAACTTCTCCGTTTTGCCGTTTTCTTTTTAAAAAATTGTTTGTTCACTTTACAAAACCCTCCCAAGTTCTGAATTTAGTGATATTTATCACTCAAATCAAATGATAGTTGTAGGATTCTGTCTAATCAAGCAATTCTTTGAAATCAAAAAATATTTTTATCCAATAATTGTATTAAAATTCTAAAATATGTCACAATTAGTTCCTTCCACTCAAATAATTTACATATTTTTACTGGAGTTTTAAACACTTCCTCCTATTTCCACAGTTATTTCCTTGTTAATCAAGAGCTTTTCCTTATCTCCATCTATAAAAAAAAGAGACTGGCGTCATTCACCAATCCCTTCATTTAAAAATAAAATTGATATGTCTAAATAATTTACAATACCTTGCTCAAGAAGGCCTTTGTTCTTTCCTGCTGTGGATTTTCAAATAATTCATTTGGTACATTTTCTTCAACAATATATCCGCCATCCATAAAGAGGACACGGTCCCCCACCTCACGAGCAAAACCCATTTCATGGGTAACAACGACCATTGTCATGCCTGTTTTAGCAAGCTTTTTCATAACATCAAGAACTTCTCCTACCATTTCTGGATCAAGTGCAGACGTAGGTTCGTCAAACAGCATAATTTTTGGTTCCATTGCCAAGGCTCTTGCTATGGCAACACGTTGTTTTTGACCACCAGATAGTGAATCTGGAAAGGCTTTTTCTTTATCTTCCAATCCAACTTTTTTAAGAAGTTCCATCCCTTTTTCATGTGCCTGTTCTTTAGATAAATTTCTTACCTTCATTGGTGAAAGCGTAATATTATCAATTACACTTTTATGAGGGAATAAGTTAAATTGTTGGAAAACCATTCCTACATCTGTGCGTACTTTATTAATGTCCGTTTTCTTGTCTGCTAGATCGACACCGTTAATAAATATATGTCCACCTGTAATTGACTCAAGCAAGTTAATACATCTAAGAAAAGTAGATTTTCCCGATCCAGATGGTCCAATAACCACCACCACTTCTCTCTCCTTAATTGTTACATTTATATCTTTTAAAACCTCATTATTTCCAAAGGATTTCTTTAAATTTTCCACCTTAATCATTCTGTATTCAACCTTCTTTCAACCCGGTTTAGCAAGAAACTTAAGGATAGAGTTAATACTAAGTATATCAAGGCTGCCATCAGGTACGGCTCCCACACTCGATAATACTGACCAGCCATTGCACGGCCCCAATACATTAATTCTGGTGCAGCAATAACAGCAGCAAGTGATGATTCTTTAATTAATGTGACAAACTCATTTCCAAGTGGCGGAATCATTCTTTTTATCGCTTGAGGCAATATCACATATCTCATCGCTTGAACATGGGTCATACCCAATGAGCGTGCCGCTTCCATTTGGCCATTATCAATAGATTGGATTCCAGCACGGAATATTTCCGAAATATAGGCAGCTGAATTTAAAGATAAGGCAAGAATGGCCGCAACTACAGCGTTTGTTTGCCCTGTGAAAATAGGAACAACCCCGAAATGAATCAATAATATTTGAACAAATAATGGCGTCCCGCGAAAAAAAGTTATGTAAAGATTAAACGGGAATGCTAGAATTTGATTTTTCATCATCTTCCCTAACCCAATGATTAAGCCTAAAACCGTTCCAATAAATATCCCCGCCAATGAAAATCCGATTGTTAGAAGCGTTCCTTTAAAAAAGAAAGGAGCATATTCTACAATGATGTCTGTTCTAAAATCCATTTTCCACCCTCCTTTTAGCGCAAAATTGCGCAACACCTATTAAGAGTTACGCAATTTTTGTTAACCTTTAAATTATTGACGTATTCTTATTTTTGAGCTTGTAGTTTTTCTAAATCTGGTTCAGTTCCAAACCATTGTTTATAGATTTTTGTATAAGTTCCATTATCAAAAACGGCTTTTATCGCATCATCAATTTCAGTTTTTAATTTGCTACCCTTTGGTAACATAAGACCATAAAATTCTGCGGCAAATGCATCAGGATCCTCCACTACCACTAGCTTGTCCTTTGGATTGTTCTTTGCATATTCCTCAACAACCGTATTATCTGCTACAACTGCATCAGCACCACCGCTGTTCAATTCCATTATAGCCAAGTTATTATTTTCGAATTTCTTTAAGTTTGTATTATTTTTCCCTAAAATCGATTCAGCTGCTTCTTGTCCAGTTGTTCCATTCTGTACGGCCACTCTTTTATCTTTTAAATCCGCAGCTTTTTTAATATCACTACCTTGTTTCACCAAAATCTTATTTGTTGATAAAAAGTAGGGCGATGAAAAGTCGTAACTTTGCTTTCTTTCATCATTTATAGTAATAGCGGAAACAGCGAAATCTGCACGTTTACCCTCTATTTCCACAAAAATAGGGTCCCAGCCAACGTGTTCGATATTTACCTTATACCCTGCTTCTTTTGTAACTGCATTAACGAAATCAACATCAAAACCAACAATTTTACCCTTGTCCATATATTCAAAAGGTGCGTAGGCAGCGTCTGTTACAACACGGAGGGTTTTCTTTGTCTTTGTAGCTCCATTCCCTTTGTCATCCGTTTTGTCTTTACTTGTTCCACAAGCTGATAGAATTAACGAAAATGAAAATAACATGACAATCATGAGCACTAATTTTTTTCTCATTTGTAAAATCCCCCTAATTTCTTTTGTATCCCCACACCCAATTACTGAATATTTTAATTAATTATTCATTTTATATTCGACATAGTTTATTATAATTCCTCCTGTTTATTTATTCAATATATCGCATAAAAAAACTTTACTAATCTACTATTCCAAAATAAAAACCATCAGGATTCCCCCTAAATCCCCATGGTTTATTTACCTAAATCTCTAAAAATAAACTATTATATTACTTGATATAATAGTATTTACCTTAATTTCCTGTGATTTATTATTGGGGGTCAATTCCCTGTATTTAATATACTGTGATAATTTTTCCAATTTTCAATTTATTCTTTTTGTATTCCAAAACGAGCATTAATTTGTCCTTTTATCATTTGTTTACGTATCTTTCTATTTTCTTCTTTTTTCATTTCTCTTATCATTTCCTGTCTGATTTCATTCGTCTGAATTCCTTCCTCGCGTTTATTGGCAATATCAATTAATTTCTCAACATCATCAAAGGAATATTTTCGATTTCCCCGTTCAGACCTTTCTGGAAAAATCAACTTTCGTTCCTCGTAATATCTAATTTGCCGCTCAGATAAACCTGTTAATTCGCTAACTACACCAATTGTTATGACTTTTCTATTTTTATACGAAGGTTCCATGGTCATGGTTGATCTCACCCCAGATAACTGTTTTTTACCAAATTATAACTGAATGTTCACAAAATTAACACCTCTATGTTATATTTCCTAACAAAAAATAAAAACCCCGTTAGGATATTTAACAAATTAACTGCGTTTACATTGGTATTTCGATACAATGCACTTAATAATCCAAAAGGGAAGTGTTGATTATGCCTCTTTTACGTGACGCAGTGGAAAATGTGCGAAATATATTTATTAAAAGGCTAATCCAAGCAGGTGCCTTTAAGCAGTCAGACCAAGTTCTTCAGAAACTAACATTAACTGAGTTAATCCATGAATATAAAAACTTTCAAAATGAATGTAAAAAATGATTTGTTTTAAAAGCACATTTCGCTTTTTTCTAATCAAATCTTGAATGTAATCTAAATATAAAGAAGGGAGTTAATTAAGATGATTACGAAAGAGGCCATCGACCTTGCAAAAAAAATAATTGAGATTGATATTTTGCGAGATGAAATCTGGGAGAACTTGGCGGTATTAGCTGGTGATAAGGCTCATGAGCTTTTAAGGAGTATTCAAAATAGCTAGTCTTACACGCAAACAAAAATCCCCTAAAACTAGAGGATTTTTGTTTTGTTAAATTACTGGATTATTTTATTGTATGTTGGAAATGCAGGGGAGCTAATCGACTTCTTTAGCGTGTCTTATTAAAAGGTTTTTCAAAACCCTGTCATGATCAAACTCAGCTGAATTTTTGAAAAAGCCTGCACCTTTTTCGTTTGCGATTTCAATAAAGGCCTCTGCAACCTGTGGGTCGAAGTGGGTTCCACTACATTTTTGTACCTCTTTCATTACTTCTTCTAGGCTCCAACCCTTTTTATACGACCTGGTCGAAAGCATGGTATCGACTGAATCACAAAGAGTAACAATTCTTGATTCTAACAATATCTCCTCCCCTTTTAGTTTACGAGGGTATCCTTCTCCATTGTAATGTTCATGATGTTGTCCGATTATAACGGCAACTTTTTCCATACCTTTTGTTTGCTTCATGATTCTTTCACCGATTAGAGTGTGAGTTTTAATAATTTTGAACTCCATATCCGACAAGGGACCAGGTTTTTGAAGAATTTTTTCACTAATCGCCAGCTTTCCAATATCGTGGATAAGTGCTCCCCTTTTTAAATCGTGAAGATCTTCTTCTGGGACCCCTAATCGTTTCCCAATTTCCAGGGCATACTTGGAAACACTTGCTGAGTGACCAAACAAGCTGTTATCCCTTGCATCGATAACCTGCGATAAGGTAAGTAACAACTGTTCATTATTTTCTTTGAGAAGATCATTAAAGCCCTTGAGTTGATCAACTTGCTTTTCCTTTTCTTTACTAAACAAATACATGTTATAACGCATTAAGAATAATGGCAAAACAAAACCGATTAGTCCGTAAATATAAAATAGGTCATAAACGACCGCAAGTAAGAGACCGATAAATGCCACCAACCCATAGCTTACAATGACCCAATCCAAGGAACCTTTGAGCACATTTCTAAATTTTTCACCTGTAGCAAAGGATATTACAGCCCCTATTGTTATAAGATCTAGGAAAACAAAGGTAAACATAGTTAACAACAATGGACCGATGTTTTCAGGGTTTAACAGATTGGTATTTTCTACATGGAGGTTAGCCCAGACTAAATAACTTAAATATGTAATGTTTACTGTTTGGCTGATATTAAATACAAATTTATATAAGTCTTTGACAAGAGGAAATATAATAATTACCAGGCCATAAAAGAAGGAAAAAACAATTATTTCTAGAGGGTTAAATAAAATTATCCCTGCTAAAATAACCGCTGACCCTGCTGAAATATTTACTTCTTGGCCTTTAATAGAAAAAGCAATTAAACTTTTACCTTCAAGAAAACAACCAAAAACAAATAAGGGCAAAATTTTAATAAAAGAAAAAGAAAAGTCTCGGAACATAACATTGGTGAATATTAATATAGTTAATATAATATGAGCAAAAATATATAACTTTGCTTTAAGTGTCATGCTCCCATTCCCTTCAGAAATTGAATTATTTTAGGTAGAACGATATTCTATCTAAAATAACAAAATTCGACTTTATTCTTATACTATCACTAATAGTAACTACTTTTTATAATAATTATAAAAGAAAATTCGACATTATCAAGATAATTATTCAATAAAAAAACTGTCAGAAGAATTCTGACAGCTTTTCAAAACATTTTAGTTATTAAGAGATTGACCTATTGAATCCCATTGAGATTTCCATGACAGTTTTGCCCAGTCTACATTATGCCAACTTAATTTAAGCCATTCTAAACTATGCCAACTTAATTTTGAATAATCGACTGTATTTCCAGAAGGATTAATATATTGAGATTGTTCAAAATTATTATAATTACTAAGGTTTAAATTATTTAAGTAATCTTTATTCTTTGCTAACCCAATTGCTTTTTCCACATCAATAATATTCGAACCAGCTGTTGCAGTCGGTTGGGCAGTTTGAGTAAGCAAGTATTTTATTTGGTTTGGTGTTAAATCTGGATTTGCTTCCAGTAACAACGCGATAGCCCCAGTTATGACTGGTGCTGCCATTGAAGTACCACTCATTTCAATATAATTGTTATTATATACAGCTTCTGGATGTTCTTTCGCAAGGATGGCTGTTTCTGATGATAGGTAAGAAACAATATCCACTCCAGGAGCGTTTAATTCTGGTTTAGTAACACCCTCTGGGGTAACTCCAAATTTCGACCATGAAGCCAACTTAGTTAAACTAGCTGAATATTCGCCTTCTCCATCCAATGCTCCAACAGTTATAACAAACGGGTCATTTGCTGGAGCGTAGTTAATATCACTTTGATTATATTGGTCATTTCCTGCTGCTGTAACAACAATTACCCCATTTAACCATAATTGTTCAACTGCTGCGCTAATAGGGTTATCTAAGTAAGATTGAGAGATGGTTGAAGAAACTGATAAATTAACGACTTTAATATTATACTCATCTTTATAATCAAAAACCCATTGTAATCCTAATAGTAGATCCACTTCGTCGACATATCCACCATCAGTGCCAAGCTTAACACTGATAATATTTGTGTTAGGGGCAACTCCTGTATGGATACTATCACCGGAAATAATTCCAGCAACGTGTGTTCCATGCCCGTACAAATCAGTAGTCGTTGTCGCATCTGGATTAATAGCAACAGATTTCGTAACATTTAGTTCGTTGATAGCTCCAACACCACTATCTAAAACAGCTACTGTTACACCAGTTCCGGTATATTGGACATTAGTTGCCTTAATTAATTCATTATGAGTGTTTCTTTGACCAAGTGCTTTCCCGATGACATTGTCTTCCCCAATTTTTTGGGTGGTTGATTCCACTCGGTGACTTTCACTTACATTCGTAATCCCATTCTGTGCCTTAACTTGATCAAGCCGATCTGCCGGAACCCTTGCTATGTAGCCATTGATCAAATCAACTTCCTGTTCAATTGAACCGCCAATCGATTTAATATAATCTTTTGCATCAAAACCTGATTTTGCTTGGAAAATGATTTCTTTTGAGGCGGATTCTGCATGAACCGCTTTCTGGTTTATAGGTAGATTCGTAGAAGTAGTGACACCATATAATAATCCTGTAGACATTGCCACTGCTGCGCTCATCGACAACAGTTTATAAGAAAGTTTCATTCAATTCCCCTCCTTTTTTAAATAATTGGTCCATAACATTTCAAATAACCTCTCGCCCAACTCCTTTCAAGAGTTTTCAAATTATGTATTCTTTTATAAAAAAATCTATTTTAAAAGAATATTTTAATTTGTGCAGGATCATTTTAACCTACTTTTCCAACGTTTGTTGATAACAATATCGAAATTTTTAGCAAATTTGGAAGGTTTTTGTTTTTACCTATAGTTTATATATTTAACTTCTTTATTTTAGTAATTTGGTAGTATCTATTTTTGGATGGTTATGAGGTAATCTTCCATTTCGACTAAGTGTTTTAAAATGTCATTTCCTGGGGAATAAGGTGGTTTTATAGGGTTTCTCAGACTTGACCCTTTTCAGATTATTTATTAATTATTTTGCTTGCCCCCCCAAAAATTAAATGGGCTTCGTAATCATTTAGTGGAAGTTGCGATCGCAAAAATAACTTATGAGGTGAGTAAAAATGAAAATAATATCTAGCCAAGAAATTAAAAAAGTTGTTAAAGGGGCCTTAGCTATAGTCCTAGCCAGCACCTTCACTTTTTCCTCATTAGCATTTGCTGATGACAATAATACGGATCCAGCAACATACGATACCGTTGATTTACAAGCAGTACAAACACAACTAGAAAGTACACAAACTGAAACCCCTTCTGTAATTCCTGGAGATTTCTTTTATTTTGCTAAAATTGCTTTTGAGAAAATTAAATTAGCAGTTACTTTTGATAACTCAAAGGAAGCTGAACTTATGGCCACATATGCATCTGAGCGTCTTGCAGAGGCTGGTGCTTTATATGGTGAAGGGAAAGAAGCTGAAGCACTTAAAGTTATTCAGGCAGCTATCGAATACATTGAAAGTTCACAAAGTATCGTAGATGAAACGAATCCTGCGGAAACAATTGACCAAGACTCTAAAGTGGATGATGTTACTACAACAACTGACGAAAACACTGCACAAGATTCAAATGCAACAGTTGGAGAGGCTTCAGATGAGCAGAATTCAAATACAGAGGTTGAAGATACACTGAGACATAATATTACTGCTTTAAGTGCTGCCATGGAGCATGTTGGAAATGACAAGGCAAGAGCTTCTTTACAAAAAAATATCGATAAAACATACGCAAAAATCGCTAAAAAAATTGCTAAACTTGAAAAAAAATACCACAAAGTTGAAGATGAAAATCAAGTAACTGAAGATGCTCCAGTTGTAACACAAACAGAGAGTCCGGACGTCACAGTTGAAAATCCTGTTCAAACTGATAGTACAGACACAAGCATTGATTCCGCAACACTTCCTGAATCAACTACTTCCACTGAAGTTAAAGAGGATACAGTCGTACAATCTGAAGTGAGCAAAAATGAGCAGGATCATGGTAAGCAGGCCCAGCAGCAAGAGCATATCGAGAAAAAAGAGCAGCCTAAGGGCCAAAGCGCTGAAGTTAGCCAAAAACAGAAGGAAAATAAGGGAAAACAAAATAAATAAAAAAATATACTATTCAACAAAAATCCCCGGATTTCTATATCCGGGGATTTTTGTTTTATTGTCTTTGATAACGCAATTCACTGCCGGCTAACATAACCCATTCATACTGACGCAATCTAATTTGGAAAAATGTCATTGGATCATTGTAAATTTCTGGATTAGAACGCATTTCCTTTAATAATTTTCGATTAGCGGAAATCTCCTCATTCGTTTCTTCCACTAATTTACCGAGGACATCATTCGGATTTTGGAAAAACATTGTCATATCTCGTTCTAATCCATTTTCAAATAGTTCTATTTGGAGGATAAGCTTAGCAGCAATTGATACCGCAATCTCATAGTAATCTTCATGTTCAATATAGTTCTTATATTTGTTTGACAGCATCGACTTATTTTGAGAAAGAACCCCAAGAAACTTCCCAGCACTTTTTAGTAAAACCTGAGATGGAGTCATCCTTAACAAGATGTTAACTTTATCTAAATGCACATTGCTTGTCATTCTAGTTACATCTCTTCGCCAATCATCCAACACTTTTAAATCGCAAAAAAACTGAATTCGCTCCTCTTCAAGCAAAACATTAAAAGCATCTCCAAGCTCATCTAAGAAAGCTTGGCTTTTTATTAATTCATTTTTTGATTCCTCTATCCACGCTTGAAGTGTGTCATGGAATTTGGGAAGAACAATTTCCTTCATGTACGAATCGATCCGTCTATTCATTTCCTCATTTAACTCAAGGTGAATTTTCCGAAAATCACTGTTTTCATTTATGACTCTAGAACATTCCTTCAATAACCTTGGAATCGTATCAATCACTTCATGCTGAATATCTTCCTTTGCTTTCTGGAAGGAATTTTTGACCATTCGAATGTTTTCCAACTTTAAATCACTCAGTTGATGAATCGCCCCATTATACTTTCCATTCATCTGTTCATTCCATTTAACTGAATTCACTAAGCTATTTTCCAATTCTACTCGTTTTTCTAACAGTAAACTGATTAGCTTCTTTACAAAAATGAGTACTTTCCCTGCTCGTTCTTCTTCTAGATGCTGTTCGCAAACTGTCTCTTTTAAGAATTCACCTAGATGGTTAAGTTCACCCCATTCAGTATCATTAAGTGAGATCGTGAACAGTTTAGCTGCTGGAAAATAATTTTTTATGATCGATGTAAGATTTTCTGTTTTTCCTTCACTGCTTTTCATTAACAAGAAATGGACGGGCAGATCCGGTTTGTTATTTTGAATTTGGATAAAAACTTCGCGATCATTTCCAGTAAACGGCTCTTTATCATTAACTAAAAACACTAAGCTATCCGCCATATATAAACCTTCGCTATTTCCTCCATTAAGGTCAAGCGCATTGATCAAAGCTAAAGAATTTTCACGTAAAAAAACATTTGACAGCTGAACTTCTCGCCAGTTCGCTTCTCCAGTCGGTTCACTTAACTCATCTATCTCTCTTTTATATGAAGCAACCTTTATTAACTCTGAATCGTTTATTTCATAACTCCCCTCAATGTCATGGTTTGTATACATAACATTTGATATATTTGCATCTAAAGAAGGTTCACCTAAGATTTTATGAAGGAAAGTAGCCCTGCCATTTCCTGAATCGCCGGCAATTAACAGGTTCATAGTTTTCACGTCCGCTAATTTTTCAATAATCCATTTTAGCTTGGGACTTACCAAAATACCTTGACCTTCTGCCCAGGTGACAATTGTATTAAAAAGTTCCAAACTATCCTTTAAAATCGTTTTACTATTTTTAGATTGGTAAATTGAGCTTTCTGCTTCATTAACCAACTCACCACTTATACTTGAAGGGAATACCTCACTCCATGCTAATAGGGCTGCTGCGGCAAAAGAAATATGATCAGGATCTGCTACTTTCAACCAATTTGCAAGGAAGCTTGGGATGAAATCGGAAATCTCTTTGATTAAGTACTTTCCATCCAGCAAATAAAAATAGGTCTCATGATACAAAATAGATAGTTCCTGCCCTAAACCATTTTTCTCTATTTCGCTATTCTCAAACAAACGATTAAACTCTTTGAGCCAGGTAAAATAGACTTTCTCCTGTTTGTAGTTTTTCCAAAGTGAGGAGGCCATCCGGTCAAATCGATTGCTATCTAGGTTCATTACCTTCGTCAAAACTTCAGAAAAATATTCTGGTTTCACAGACTTTGTATGCCCCATTTCAATATAATCAATCACCGTATCAACCCATTGCATTTTCTCCGTTCGAATCACTTCATTCACAGCAAGATCAAGTGCGTTTTCCCAATCTTGCTGCTCTTCAAAAAACATCCTGGCTAGAGTAGAAACATTCGGATAATCAGGATTAATGGATACTGCTTGTTTAATCATATGAACAGCTGATTCAACTTTACCTTCTTGGATAAAAAGTGAAAATAATTGAATGGCCAATTCAGTATTAAGAATTAAAGAATCAGTAATAATCGATTGATAAATCCCTTCGGCGGTAGAGAATAATTCAAGCTCTAAATAGGCATCCGCCATGTTCTTCTTGGCCCAAGGCTCTAGCTCATTATTTATGCTTTCCCATTTAAAAATAGCTGTTTCAAAATCTTTTGCTCGGAAATACACTTCGCCCTGTGCAAAACGGATTTGGGATAAATCCGGTAATTTTTCCGCTTGCTCTTTCATGTAGACTTCTCCAAGAACCTGAACAGGGTGGCGGTTATCATTAGGCTCCAGAAAATTTTCATAGTACGACTTTTTTATTAATTGTTCCTCGAACATAATATTTTCCCCCGGGTTACATATTTCAAAGTTATTTTATGTATCGTTTTTGTCCCTCATTACTTTTACTAAGCTTGTATATTACCAGATTACTATTTCAACTCTGCATTCATTTTTAATACACGCATGTAAAAAAATGGGTCTTTCATTATAGAATAGATAATAAATCATTCGGTGTACAATAATACGGTTTGACGGTATAACCTTTGATTTCGGGAAAACTGGTATTCCGAAGGGTTATTCCCTATTTTTCAAATAAATCAGATTTTTATTTTATCGAAAAAAACAGAGGGATACCTGTATGGCTTTCCCCTCTCCTATTTAAATTTCATGCTTTTCGCGGAAGATGGTCAAGGAAATTCTGGTAAGCAAAGCCTCTAACTTCTTCTTCCTTAAAATGCTTAAGTAATTCATTAATCAAGTTTTGTGTTTTTGAAGCATCCTCAAGATCTTTTACAAACGAACTGATACCATCAAAATCAGAGCCTAAACCGATGTGTTTAACTCCTCCAAGCGAGCAAAAATGATCAATATGGGTTATAAGATCTGGAATGGTCGCTATTCCGCTTTCTTTTATAAAAGGAGGGTGATATACCACGTGAACCGTTCCACCCTTGCTAAACATTTCAGTTGCTTGTTCATCTGTTAAATTTCTTGGATGATTACAAAGTGCTTTAGAATTTGAATGACTAGCAATTGGGTAACGGGATAGCTCCATCACGTCCCAAAATGCTTTCTCGCTAAGATGAGAAACATCAGTTAATACCTGATGCTGATTATTGAGGTGGACAATCTCCTTTCCAAACAGAGTTAATCCCCCACCGCGAGGTTCACCAGCTCCGTCTGCAGCTAAATTAGCCGTGTTCCATGTGAGACCCACCGATTTGATTCCGAGTTGATAAAGGATACGCAGCTTAGATAAATCATTGCCGATTGCATCCACACCTTCTAAGGTTAACATGGCCCCGATTTCCCCATCTTTCAACTTATAAAAATCAGTCCATTTTTTGATATGTTTCATTTCCGGGTTCCTTCCAAGCACTTCCTGATAAAAATAATCTACTTGTTCAAGGACAACCTGGAATTTTTGTTCTTGTTTGATTTCTGGCTCAATAAAAATAGCAAAACACTGTACCTTCACGCGTCCTTTTTTTAACCGGTTTATATTCGTATCGAGCACTGGGGCGTCAGCAAATCTTAACGAACCTTTCCCTTCCCAGAGCTTTAGTAATGCGTCACAGTGAAAATCGATGACTTCCATCTATATCCCTCCTGGGTTAACATCCGATTCCGTTTTTTCTATATTATTACATAATTTTATTTAATCATATTTTCAGAAAAATAAAAGATGTCTGCCCCGGTGACTTTTCCCGAAGCAGACGTCTTTTTTACTTTTTTATCTGATTTTTGGTGATTTGATCCTTTTTGCCTGAAGCCAATTTTTCTTCTGTTACTGGGAGGACTTCCGCTCCATTTACCAGATTCGAGGATTGGATTGTCAGAGGATGTAAATTGTTATTTGGGGCACCTTGTTCGTTCCATTTTCCCATATGATCCTTCCTTTCTTGTCTCTGCTTAGTATGATGAGGAATGTGAGAAACATACATCCGAAAAATTTCTCCATAGTCTTTTTTTGTTTGGCTTTTTTCGTATACTTTATTGCTATTTCCAAAAGAGAAGTGTGGTTGATTTCCGCTCCAGGTTGCTCGCTTTCCGCGGGGCGGGCAGTGAGCCTCCTCGGCGCTAAAGCGCCTGTGGGGTCTCACCTGTCCCGCTGCTCCCGCAGGAGTCTCGCACCTTCCGCTCCAATCAACTTCTTTATCAGCGGTTTTCTTTACACAAAACCAATTTAAAAAACAACAATCTTTTAGAAAAGAGCCTTTTGTTTTTATTACCTTAATGGTGAAAATGTAATATTTATCATGTCGGTTTAATAAAATGGTAATGCATATGTTTTCCATAACACAAAAGGAGGGAAATATTATGGGTGCGAGGTTTATCAAGATTTCAGTTGTATACTTTGTAATCGCTATTATTCTTGGGATTTTTATGGGGATTATTCACGAGTTTGAGTTAACTTCAGTCCACGCTCATTTGAATCTTTTGGGCTGGGTTTCGATGGCACTTTTTGGCGCTATTTATCATTTTTATCCTGAGGCAGGGAAAACGAAGCTTGCCACCACGCACTTTTGGTTGCATAACCTAGGGGTGCCGATTATGCAGGGTGGGCTTGCCTATTCCATTATTACTGATAATGATTCGGCTATTATCGTGGTAATTGTGGCGTCTTTAGCAGTTGTTTTAGGTGGGATTTTGTTCGCGATTAATGTGTTTAAGCATGTAAAGGCGGAATAAGTATAACAAAAACATTGTTTAAACACGGGGTGCTTACAGGCTGTCATGAATTTTTGGCAGCCTTTTAATCTTGTTCTATACACGTAGTAAAATATTAGGATTATCAATAATTATTGATATTTCCTTTAAAATCCGCGAATATTCTTCCTCTATATTAGGTCTTTCAGGATCAAATATTATTCCTAAAACAGTCCCGCTATGACCAACTATGATTCCAGCATCGTGGAGATTTGCCACTTTTTCAAATTCAAGAAAATGCTGTTTAGGCAAAATTCTTTGGTTAATACGTGCACTAATTGTGCTAGCAGAGCATATAGCAGATAGATCATTATTTTTTATACCAAACTTTACGAGATCATATGCCTCCATAAATTTCCGCTTGTCTCTCAGGTCATACGATTTTTGGAATTGATTAAATTGAATTGTATCAACGACTCCTCCAAGATCCAAACCAATTAAACCGAGTGCTGGCAGTGTTCCTAGCTTCTCAATTAATTTGCCTTTAATGTAGTCATATGCCACTGTACCTTCATACATCACTGCATCGGTTGGTTCAATGTTACTTGCAATGGCCGAAATGATTTCTTCAGTAATATTCAAATTGAAACTATCGGCTGTTGCACGAATAGCCGCGACGATGTCAGCGGAACTACTTGCCATTCCTTTACCGGGCTCTATATTTGAGTCAATAGTGAGGATACCACCACCTTTTATTTGGAATAGCCTTAATAATCTATTACATGCATCGATTGCTTTGATATTTTTCTGAGATCCAATCACATGAGAATATGAGGTATTAGGAATAAATGTTGCATCACTTTTTAATGCATTTATTGGTAAAGAAACTAAAAAGGGACGTTCATCAAGAATGCCTTGCATTAATTCTCCAAATGTACCATTACAACTTCCCTTTCCTACACGCACAAAGATTACCTCAGTTCTCCCGAATTATCCTAAACCTATGTAAATATGAAATATCAATGAAAGGATGATAAAAAAAACCGTACAAAGCATCGAAGTAAGTTTCATAATTTTTACTGTTTTAATAATATCATTCGCTTCAAGCAGTCGGGTTGGTTCGCCCATTTTTGCCCGATTAGAGGCAATACCTTGATAAAAATTGGTTCCACCAAGCTGCACTCCTAAGGCACCCGCCACACCAGCCTCTGTGATCCCACTATTTGGACTCGGATGAAGCCTAGCATCACGTTTAATCATTCTCCATGCATTCCTCACGGCTAATTTTTCCAACCAACAAGCACCTAAAAGCAATATAGCTGTAAATCGAGCTGGAATATAATTCAACACATCGTCCAATCGTGCTGAAGCCCAGCCAAGGTTTTGATATTTCTCATTCTTATACCCAACCATTGAGTCTAAAGTATTTGTAGCGCGGTATGCCATTGCAAGAGGAGCACCCCCAATAAGAGCAAAAAATAAAGGAGATATAATCGCATCAACAATATTTTCTGCAACTGTTTCCACTGTTCCCCGTGAAATCTCGCTTTCATCCAGTTGCTCCGTATCGCGTCCGACAATCATCGCTAAGCTCTTTCGGGCATTGTCTATGTCTTTATTTTTCAAAAATCGGTAAACTTCCATTCCGGCATCCCCAAGACCTTTTGTTGCAATGGTTGTTGAAATTAACCAAATTTCTAAGGCAGTAGCAGCCAAAGGATGAATAAAACTAACTACATATAGTATAAATTCAACAATTACATATGTTCCACCAACTATGATTAACGGGAACAACAGACCTGCAAACTTAAGAAATTTCTCTTGTTTTACAATCTTTCGAATCAAACTTTCCAATAAACTAATCCCTTTACCAATGATCACGACGGGATGTAATAATATTCGAGGATCACCGACGATTCGATCAACTAAATAGGCTATAAAGATATAAATTGCATTAGACAGCATCGTATCACCTAATCCTCCAAATTCCTTATTACTTCACAAGTTGCATTATATACAAGGCATCCAATTGCATTTCCAATTGATGTTGCTACACCCGAGTATTGATGAGTAGGATACTTCACTTTGTTTTGACTTACCGCCAAAACTACCGAATCAGTAGTAGTTCCTGTCGCAATATCTCCGTCCTCATCAGTAATATTTAAGTCTTGCAAAGCTGCAGTTTTCGCTTCTGTGGCTGTAATGATCCCATTTACCATTGCTGAATGCGAGAGACAGCTATCTATAAATAATAGCGTATTTATCGTTCCAACCTCATAAGCTGAGTAGGTCTTTCTTTTTTTCCCAGCCTTAGCAGCATTTCCAACCCCGGCCGTCACGCAACAAACGATGCGGAACTCATCGCCAATCATCTCTTGAATCGATGCAATATGAATATAGGCTGCCGTTTGTAATCCAAGTGAATAAGTAACAGGGTAGCCCCATTCTGCTAGCTTTTGTTCCATCAATTTTGTTGGATCACTTGAGGAATAATCGAGCGGAACCTTCCAGTTCACAAAATGACTAACTTGTTTCATTCCACCACCATACACCGCACTGCTTATCGTTTCCAGTGGCGTTGAATGGTGAAACAACAGATAATCCTGTTTTTTCTCAATCAGCAGCTCTGGCCAAACAGTAGACTGATAGGTATTCTTATTTTTGAAGGGTTGCATTTTTTATTCCCCGCAATCACTTACTTCTATGTAACGAACTTTACTGTACTAAACTCTTGTGTTTGCTTATCATATTGAACGACTATTCCAGTCCCGTGTTTAATCCCTTCAATATTCCAAAACTGTTTTGGATCACCCTGGAGCCACTTACTCCTAAACCACCGGATCGGACCACCATGACAGACAATTAAAATATTTTCAACATCACCTGCTTGATGCAATATCTGTTTTAACCAAGTATCAAAACGCGCCCCAAGAGCGAGCAGGGTTTCACCATTAGGAGGAGAAACCTCAAACGGATTATCGACCCAAGAAGTCACTAGAACTGGATTGGTCTCCATGATTCGTTCATACGTCATACACTCCCAGTCCCCAAAATTCATCTCTCGAAGTGAGGGTACTGGAGTGGGTGGATTGAGCAATAAACTAGTCCTAATAATTTGTGCAGTCTCTTGAGCTCTTTTTAAATCACTAGAGTAAAATGAGGTAATATTTTCACTAAAATAAACCGGAAATTGCTTAGTGAAATTTACAATTTGCTGCCTTCCTAGGTCGTTTAAGGAAGGATCAGTATGTCCCAGATAACGATTAGCAGCATTCTCATCCGTTTGTCCATGTCTAACAAAAATAATTTGCATTACATTACCCTCCAAATCGCTAAAGACACAAACAGAAATACAACTTCACTCCACTCGATTAGCGCGCCATAACAATCGCCTGTGAGCATGTCCAGTTTTTTATAAATATTGAAGACTAATAGCCCACTAAAGATTGCCGTACATCCTAGTACAAGAATCCCATTTATATCTAGTAAATAATAACTCATTGCGGATATTGTTGTAAAATTCAAAATTATAATTGGTAAAGATAAATAAGTACGAAGCCCCTCACCAATTCCCCCTTGCTTACGATATGGGAAAAAGCGGATGGCCATGATGAGCAATAGCCGTGCGACTAGAGGACTGATTAGGAGTATAATCGCTAAACCCTGGCGCAACAATTCATATACTGCCACCCATTTACCGGCAAGTAAACAAATACCGGCAATGACGCCCATCGCCCCAACTCGGCTGTCTTTCATGATTTCTAATATTTGCTCCCGACTGCGATTGCTCCCAAATCCGTCGGCTAAATCCATCCAGCCGTCAATATGTAAACCACCTGTCACCCAAATCCAAACAAGCACAACTAAGAAAGCTGTGACGGTTGTCGGAAATAGAAATTCTAGCCCCAGTGTGGCAAGATACAATAATCCGCCAATCACGAAACCAACCAATGGGAAAAATACCGCACTTTTATGCCAATCGGTTTTAGACGTTTGGAGTTGCGGTAATGGAATTCTTGTTAGAAACATGAGTGCGACAAAGAATGCTCTCATGGCTTTAGCCTCAGTGGTAACCCCGATAACACAGCGTAGGCCTCATCTGCCTCTTGTGCTATTAGTTGATTGCATTTTCCAAGGGTATCATGGAAAAATCGCCCTAACGGCGACATGGCTACTCCTCCTAGACCAACCTCACTGGAAACGACGATGATTTGTTGAGGCGCTTTTTTAACAAAAGAAAGCCATTCAGTCACCTCATTCAAAATATCCTGCCGCTGTTTTCCGTTATGAAGTTCCTCCTCAGGAATCCTCATACATCGATTTGTCAGCCAAGTTGAAAAACAATCTACTAAAACGACATCATAATCTCTGTACCTAGCGCAGGCAGAAACAAGCTCATACGGCTTTTCAATAACACCCCAATCATTCGGGCGGCGTTGTTGGTGCGCCTTTATTCGGGCTAACATTTCGTTATCCGTGTTTACTCCAAATGCAACATACAAAACAGGTCGACCGAACTTCGTGGCTAGATTTTCAGCGAACTCACTTTTCCCAGACCTGACCCCTCCTGTTATATAGGTTAACGACATTTTCCCCAATTCCTCTCTTCAACAACTTCTTGTAAAGCGGCAAGGAGTTCATCATTTTCTTGCTTTGTTCGAACGGCAATCCTAAAATCATGATCACTTAACCCTGGATACATCGAGCAGGAACGAATCATGACTCCTTTTTGGCCCATTTCCCACTGGAGATCACCGGTAGTAATCGACTCCGGTAATCGTACTAATAGAAAATTGGCTTGTCCCGGAAAAACAAACCAACCAAACTTCTCTTCGATTGAACTTTTAAGGAAGGTCCGTTGTTCCGTAATAAGAGATATTGTCTTTGCTTCATAATCAATTTCATCCAAACAAATTTCTCCAGCCACAAGCGCCATCTGATTAACACTCCACGTTACTTGTTTTGCTTGTAATCTTGAAATAATATCGGGCTGCGATAAAGCATATCCAAGACGCAACCCAGGAATCGCATAAAACTTAGTCATAGATCGGACGATAATAAGATTTTTGTATTTTGCTAATTTTGGAAGCAAGGTAATTTGCTGTCCGTTCGGGAGAAAATCAATAAATGCTTCATCGATCACTAAATAGGTGCTTGTCTTTTCAGCATGCTCAACGATTTCCACAAGTTCATCTATACTGTAAGTTACCCCAGTAGGGTTATTCGGGTGCCCGATAAAGGCGAGATCTACTTCACCAAAAAGAGCAAATAAATCGGCGAGTTCCGGTTTAAATTGGTGCTCTACCCTACCATAACATGCCTTTATTTTTGCACCGAATGCAGTTGATAGTTTTTCATATTCGGAAAAACAAGGATACACCACACCCACTGTTTTTGGTTGTAGCGCTAGAATAATTAATGCCATACATTCCGCAGCTCCGTTACCAATAACCAGTTGTTCTTCCATAGCCCCAAGTCTTTGGGCAAGTTTCGTCCTTAACCCGCGCTGGGCTGGGTCCGGATAATGAACGATCGTATCAAGTTGGTCGCGGAGAGCCTGCATCACCCGTGGAGGTGGTCCC
Organism: Bacillus sp. 1NLA3E; assembly: GCF_000242895.2. Lineage (NCBI taxonomy): Bacteria > Bacillati > Bacillota > Bacilli > Caryophanales > Bacillaceae > Bacillus > Bacillus sp. 1NLA3E. Next base: position 433,715 of record NC_021171.1, on the reverse strand, counting down.
AGTGGATTAATATTTGCACTAAAATCTAACCGAGGCGCAGATCCCAATCCGAATTCGCTTTGTGCTGTCAGAAGATCTCCGCCATGACCATATTTCTCAATCCATGCCATTAAAACTCAATTCCTTTCACCGCTGGAACCCCATCCTGGTAATAATGCTTTATTTCTGTCATTTCAGTCACTAAGTCAGCATTTGCAATAATCTCTTCCTTAGCAGACCGACCAGTAATGATGAGGTGCATGGCCTGGGGGCGGTTTTGGATTAACTCAACAACCTCGTGTAATGGCAGAACATCCTCGACTGGAAAGCTATTGATTGCCAGGGCATTGTTTAATTCATCTAAAATGACTACATCGTACTCGCCGGAAAAAGCCTTTTCCTTTGCGAATGCCCACCCCTTTTGGAGTGCCGCTCGATGCTCTTCAGGAGTTTTCGTCCATGTAAATCCAATTCCGACTTGATACATTTCGATACCGATTTTGGAAAACATTGTTTTCTCACCAGACATGCGATTAGGTGACTTAATGAATTGAATCATGACTACTCGCTTCCCCTGGCCAGTTGCCCGAATCGCAAGACCTAACGCCGCAGTTGTTTTACCCTTGCCATTTCCGGTGTACACAAGCACTAGCCCTTGTTGTTGCGATTTTAAGCTCATTGTTTCTCCCTACCTTCGTCCAATTACCCTTCAAACTCTGGAAACCATTTGATTTTTTCTCTTAAATTAACGACTTCCCCAACAAGGATGATAGCCGGATGTGTAATTTGAGCGTTTGCCACTACATCCTCGATGGTCGCTAAATTGCCCGTAACGGTCTTTTGTTTTTTAGTTGTGCCCCATTGAATAACAGCTACTGGTGTTGCTGCACTTTTCCCATGGGCAATTAGATTTTCACAAATATTACTTAAATTCCCAATCCCCATATAAAAAGCAATTGTATCAATACCGCTGGCAAGTGCTGACCAGTTAATATGGTCCTCGTTCTTTTCGGCGCGACCGTGCCCTGTCACCATCGCAAACGTCGAAGCAAAATCACGATGGGTGACTGGAATTCCGGCGTATGTTGCGGCAGCAATCCCTGATGTGATCCCCGGAACAATTTCGTAGGGAATGCCTTGCTCTGCCAATATTTCCGCTTCTTCGCCAACTCGACCAAACACACAAGGGTCACCACCCTTTAACCTAGTAACGGTCTTCCCTTTTTGGGCTTGTTCCACTAAATGCACATGAATTTGCTCTTGAATGATGCCATGCATACCAGGAAGCTTTCCAACAAATATTAGCTCGGCATCAGGTTTGGCATACGATAACAATTGTTCATTTACTAACCGGTCATAAAGGATGACATCCGCTTTTTGAATGCATTCCATTCCATATACTGTGATAAGCTTTGGGTCTCCAGGACCCGCTCCTACAAGATAAACTTTTCCGTTAGTCATAGACGAGACTTCCCTCCTTTTTGCATCCTATTCTTTTCCAGACACACCTGCTGAAGAGAATGTCGCCATTTCTTTTAACATTAACACTGCTGATTGTAAAATAGGAAACGCTACCGCTGCTCCGGTTCCTTCTCCTAAACGGAATCCTAAATCAAGAAGCGGTTTTTTACCGAGCATATTAATAGCGATTTCATGTCCTACCTCAACAGAACGGTGACCGACTATCATATAATCTCTAGCATTATTACTAATTTCCGTAGCAAGCAAGGCTGAAACCGTACAAATGAAACCATCAACAAGAATCGGAACCTGATTTTCTGCTGCCGCAAGCATCGCGCCAGTCATCGCCGCAATTTCTAATCCCCCCACTTTCGCTAATACATCCAGTGGATCATTTCGATCAGGGTTCCTTGCCTCGATTCCTCGTTTAATCACAGCTTGCTTATGGTTGATTTGGTCAGCTGCGATTCCAGTTCCAGCACCAACTAGCTCCGTGATGTCTTTTCCGCTTAGCACTGCTAAAATTGCACTGCTTGGAGTTGTGTTGCCAATCCCCATTTCACCAACGATCAGGCATTTAGCCCCTTGCTTAATGATATTTTCAGCACGTTCATAACCAACGGCAATTGCTTGTTCTGCTTCTGCTCTTGTCATGGCATCCTGTTCGCAGAAATTTCTTGTACCTTTACGGACCTTTTTATTAACTAGTCCCTCATCATTCATGTCTGATGCTACTCCAACATCAACAATTTCAAGTTCAGCACCGATCTGGCGGCTAAATACATTGATTCCAGCGCCACCTTGAAGGAAGTTTATCACCATTTGCGCCGTTACTTCCTGCGGATAGGCGGACACACCCTCTTCAACAATTCCGTGGTCACCCGCAAAGACAATCACGCCTGGCGGGGTAACTGTAGGGAAGGCTTCTCCGGTAATTTCGCCGAGCTGGATTGCGATTTCTTCTAATCTACCAAGACTTCCAAGCGGCTTTGTTAACGTATTAATATACTCGGCAACCTTTTTTCCATTTTCTCTATTTACTGGTTGAATATCAGCGAAACGTTTGTTCATTGTTTTCCATCCTCCTATTTTGATATTCTTGCATTTTCTGCTCAATTAGGTCCATTTTCACATGGTTTCTGACATGGTCAGCCAACTTGTCGAACGCTTCCTCTCGCAACTGATTGAAAGAAATCCGGTCGTAAATTGGGGTTAGCCCTTTTCTGTGGCGAATCTCATTTAGTAGTACTTCCCGAAAATCATCATTATGAAAAATCCCATGGAAATACGTACCGACAACCGTTTCATCACTATTTTTACAGCCATCCTTACCGGCTTCTGTTGTGATAAGCTGACTATTTTCTTCCTCAACTTGCGAGACTCCCATATGAATCTCGTACCCTTTTATATTAAATATTTTACCACATGAGGATAACATACCCTCTGACTGAACTGTTGTTTTATCATTTGTAATCGTTGTGGTTACCGGTAACAAACCTAGACCGTCCGTATATTCAAGTGTTGACTCTATTCCAAGTGGGTCAGCAATCGTACGCCCTAGCATTTGATAGCCACCACAAATACCGAAAATATTTGTTCGTTTCTTATTATGTAAATCCACTATTCTTTCAGCTAGACCACTTTCTCGTAAAAATTGAAAGTCTTCAATCGTATTTTTACTCCCTGGCAAAATAATCAGATCTGGCTCTAACAACTGATCGACACTTGTAATAAACCGAACATGACAATCAGACTCTACAAAAAATGGATCAACATCGGTGAAATTAGAGATTTTCGGATATTGGATGACAGCTATATCCACATCCTTTTCTGTATTTTTCTGTGCCGTATATTGTGATAATACAACTGAATCCTCGGCATCAATATTCAAATTTTGCAAATAGGGAATCACGCCAAGGACTGGTTTTCCTGTATAATCCTCTAACCAATCTAGCCCCGATTCTAGCAGACTAATGTCGCCACGGAATTTGTTAATGATCACCCCCACAACACGGTCGCGATCCTCCGGTTCCAACAGCTGCAAGGTCCCGACAATGCTGGCAAATACGCCCCCTTTTTCAATATCCCCTATTAAAATAACCGGTGCATTAGCCATTCGTGCTACTCTCATGTTCACTAATTCACGATCATTAAGATTGATTTCTGCAGGACTGCCTGCCCCTTCAATCACAATTCGCTCATATTGTTCTGAAAGGTTGTGGAACGAGTCTTGAATGATTTGAAATCCCGTTTCAAAAAATTCCTGCCGATAAACTCCGGCTTCCATATTTTTATACGGTCTCCCATGCACAACAATTTGTGCTTGATTTCCGCGATTTGGTTTAAGCAAAATCGGATTCATATCTGTAGTGGCCATAACCCCCGCCGCCTCCGCTTGAACGCCTTGAGCGCGGCCAATCTCTTTTCCATCAACCGTGATATACGAATTTAACGCCATATTTTGTGACTTAAACGGCACTGTTTTCCAGCCATCCTGAGCAAAAATACGACAAAAGGCTGTGACAATGACACTTTTTCCAGCGTCCGAATGTGTTCCTTGAAACATGATTGGCAGGGCTTTAGCCATTAGGATTTATCTCCTTACATTTCGTTATCCAGTTTTCTACCATTTCCGAGCAGGACCCAAAATGAAAATGAGTATAGCCAGCAATCAGGTTCTCCTTCATATATCCCTCTTGTTTCGTTCCGCGCATCCCTTTTGTTTGATAAGCGTAGTGAATGTCCGAGGTCGGCTGGAAGGTTGAATAATGAAATTCATGCCCCTTTGCCAGTAAATTTCCGTTTAATAAAAAGTTTCCTGTTGCCCCTGTTACTTCCCGATAACCAAGCGCAGCTAATTTTGATTGCATTTTTACCGTTCCAGGAATTAATCCAACCATTTCATATTTTTGGTGATTAGTTGTTTCAATTGCCTCCGTTAAAAACATAAACCCACCGCATTCAGCCAAGGTTGGTAGTCCATTTTCGATTGCGGCTTTGATTGATTGTTTTACTGCAGTTTGTTGGGCGAGTTCCTCTGCAAACTCCTCTGGAAATCCCCCACCAAGATATAGTCCTTGGATTCGATCTGGGAGAGTTTCTCCTGATAAAGGTGAAAACGGAACAATTTCTGCGCCATATGCTTCTAACATATCAATATTTTCTTGATAGTAAAAGTTAAAAGCCGCGTCTTTTGCAACTGCAATTCGCACTGATGGCTCTTGTTTTTGAACAAACTGACTCTGTTCGATTTCTAACGCTGGTGCTTGAGCTAACTGAAATAGGCGGTCCACATCAACTGTTTCTTGGACTAAAGAGGCTAATTTTTCGAAAAATGGCTCAAGCTCGCCTCGTTCCACGGACGGAACCAAGCCGAGGTGACGCTCTGGGATGGTGAGTTCATCATCTCTTTTTAAAAAACCAATAACTGGAATTCCGCATTCCTGTTCAATCGCCTTTTTCACAAGCTTGTAATGTCCCTCACTCCCAACCCGGTTTGCAATGACTGCGACAATATTTGTTTCCTCGTCAAAAACTTGAAAGCCCTTGACAATCGCCGCCGCGCTGCGAGCCATACTGGCACAATTGACGATTAGCACAACAGGGCTTTTGGAAATCATACTAATCTCTGCCGTTGTCCCCGAATTATTCGTTGGATCCTTCCCGTCAAAAAAACCCATCACACCTTCGATAATCGAAATATCTGCACCGGCACTACCTCGGTTAATGATTTCTTTTACCATTTCAGCATTTAGCATCCAGCTGTCTACATTTCTTGAAGGTCTTCCGGTAACAGCAGTATGATAGGTTGGATCAATATAATCAGGTCCACATTTAAATCCTTGAACGACGTAGCCTTTGTTTCTAAGCGCCGCCATTAGGCCGATCGTTACAGTCGTTTTTCCAACACCGCTTCCCGTTCCGGCAATTACCAGTCTCCGACTAGACATTCATGTTTCCTCCCCGCTTCATATCCTGCGCACCTAATATGGGATGACCGCGACGGATATCGTGACATTTCCCGATTTTTTCTTTACAAGAGTAAGCTGCTCGGCCCCACTATATAATCGTGCTGCCGGTTCACTTACCCCATAGGCACCTGTATATTTGAACACCGTCTCCGATGGCTGAGCACATTTCATCGTATTTAATTGACTAGGAGGATAATAGACAAACTCCCAGCCATATTTATTAACAATTTCAAGCAGACCGACTTCATCCTTTTTCAAATCAATTGTGCAAAGTGCTTTAACACTTTTGATTGAAAAATTAAGTTCAGCTAACGTCTCGATGATGACTGCTTCTATTTCCTCAGGTGACGTTCCCCGATTACAGCCCATCCCAATTGCCAGGACCTTTGGTCGATACAAAACTCCATTTTTAAGGATTTCAGCTTCTGTTTCGGTTAACAAACGATGGGTAATCACTAGTGCAGCCGAGTGTGACTTTTTTTGGGCCTGAGCAACCGATGGATAAACTGTAAATTGGTCTGGAAGTGGGCGGTCGTACGTCCACCACTCTGTTTCTCCCGATTCTTGCACGATCGCTACTTTCTCTTCATTAACAACCGCAGCACTGACCGGGGTTAATTTTTCCGCTGAATCCCAAACCCAGCCAAACCGTTTCCCAAACAAGTCAACCGGGATTGTTTGTTGAACATCAGAGGCCGTGGTAATAACGGGGCGCGCACCTAGAGCGGCCGCTACTTCTTGCGTTAGCTCATTGGCTCCACCGAGATGTCCTGACAACACACTGATTACATTTTCACCACGATCGTCTATCACAACAACGGCTGGGTCTACTTTTTTATCTTTTAACAAAGGGGCAATCATCCGAACAACAGCCCCTAAGGAAATAATGATGATTAATCCTTGGTACTTTGGAAAAAGGGCTGGAAAAAGTAGACGAACACTTCCCGTAAAGGTCTGAATGCCAAGTCCTTGTTCATCACCTTTCGTGAATTTATCCATATAATAAATGTCAGCGTTTTGAAACGATCGCCCTAGCTTTCGGGCGATGTCTGTTCCATGTTTGGTGATGGCTACAATGGCATAGTTTCCCTGCTGATTGATAGTTGGGAGTACCCCTTCTTTAAGAGTAATCATTTAACATCAATCTTCCGACGAAATCCATGGGTAAAATGTTTATCATATAGCTTGGAGCGATAATCCTTATTGTGAATATTTTCATCAAGAGCCCAGCCTGCTAAAATCATTGCTTGGCTGCGAATCCCGTTGCTACGCATATCTTCATCTAGCCTTTCTACCGTAGTACGGATAATCTTTTGATCGGGCCAGGTCGCTTTATAAACCACTACAACTGGAGTATCTTTACTCCAACCCGCATCAATTAATTCCTTGATGACCTTTTTTGTTAATGTGGCACTTAAAAACAAGGCAATCGTACATTGGTGTTCGGCTAAATCACGCAACTTTTCCAATTCTGGAACGGGAGTACGTCCTTCTGCTCTTGTTAAAATAACCGTTTGAGTTAAGTCTGGAATGGTCAACTCTGCCTCAGCAGCGGCGGCTGACGCAAACACCGAACTAACGCCCGGAATAATTTCAACGGAGATTCCTGCTTTTTTAACAAGGGCAATTTGTTCCATAATCGCCCCATACATCGCTGGGTCGCCAGTATGAACTCGAACCACCTTTTGACCCTGCTCAATTCGTTCGACCATGATTCCGACCATCTCTTCTAAATGCATTCCAGCAGTTTTCAAAATTTCCGCTGATGGTTTAGATTTTTTAATGAGTTCTTCACTTACAAGCGAATCGGCATAAAGAACAACATCCGCTTCCTGTAGCAATCTCAAACCTTTAACTGTAATCAAATCTGGGTCGCCAGGTCCTGCACCTATTATGTAAAGTTTCATCTTATTTTCTCACCACCATTAATGTTAAATATTCAAGCTCGACACCATCAAGCTCTGTTGCTTTCCATATAACTTCTTCATCTGAAGTAACCTTGGTTACCACTGATGCCTTATCAAGCAAATCCATGTCACGTAAAAGTTCTAGCATCGGCTCAATTACCTTTGCCACTTTGATAAAAATAACGCAGTCATTGTCCTGAAGCACTTTTTTCATCGCTTCATAGTCATCCCGTGCCGGCACAATCGCCACCTGTTCATCCCCATCAGCAAGTGGAATTCCCAGTCTTGAAGCTGCCCCATTGATGGATGAAATTCCTGGTACAACTTCAATCCTCACCTCAGGATAACGTTCCTGCATCAGACGCATCATGTGAATAAAAGTGCTGTATAATAATGGGTCGCCTTCCGTTACAAACGCGACATCCTTTCCTTGCTGCAGCTTTTCCCAAACGCTCTCAACCGTTTCATTCCACTTCTTGTCTAGAATGCCTTGGTCCTTTGTCATCGGAAACACAAGTCCGATTAGTTCCTTTTCTTCTGGTTTGAAATAGGCATCGATAATTTTTTGGGCGTAACTTTTACTTCCACGCTGTTTTTTAGGGTAAGCGACCACCGCTGACTCCTTTAATTTCCTAAATGCCTTTACTGTAATCAATTCTGGGTCGCCAGGGCCAACCCCTAGTCCGTATAATGTACCAATCATGGTTTTCATCCTTCCTCACGCTCTGCAGCAATGATGTAAATTGGATTTAATGCGTCAAACCGCGTCAAATTTAAGATCGGCTGACTTCTAGAAATTTGTACTAAGGTTATTTCCGTTTTAAAGCCTCGTTCTTTAAAGTCCGCCATTGCTTGAGCTAAATTTTCAATCGTGACAGCGTTCAAGACAATTCGTCCGTTTGGTTTCAAACGACTGCAGCATACATCTAAAATCCCCGCCATTCCTCCACCGGTACCGCCTATGAATACGGAATCAGGGTCAGGAAACTCAGCTAACCGTTCAGGTGCCTTTCCTTGGACTACCGTTGCATCGACACGAAACTTCGCTAGATTTTTGTGACAGTTTTCAAGATCTGCCTCGTTCTTTTCAATCGCATAGATACTTCCTTCACGAGCGACTTTACCTGCTTCAATCGCTACTGAACCAGTACAAGTCCCAATATCCCAAACAACACTGTTTTCCTTTAACTTTAGGGCGCTAATGCTTAATGTCCGGATTTCTTTTTTCGTAATCAAACCTTTTAATGGTTTCCGTTGAATAAATTCTTGATCCTCAATTCCAATCGACCACGACGGTCCCTCAGTTATTTTCTTTAAAAGAACCACATTTAACGGGGAAAACTCCTCGTCGGCCATATCCGCTAGGTTAAACCAACGACAACGTTCATTTGTTCCACCTAAATTTTCAGCAACAAAAGCCTTATATTCAGTCATTCCGAACGATAATAAATAGTTGGCTATTTTGTTAGGCGAGTTTTTTTCATCTGTTAAAATGGCGACCTTTCCTTTGCCGTCTATTCGCTGCGCTAACCCCTTCATACTCCGGCCATGAATGCTAGTCAGATAAGCATCCTGCCAGCTTTCACCCATCCTAGCAAATGCCAACTGAATCGAACTCACATTTGGATAAACCTCAATTGGTAGTTTACTAGCTAAGTAGCTACCTACCCCATAAAACAAGGGGTCACCGGAGGCTAGAATGACGACATTTCTATTTTCCGTTTGCAGTCTTTCTGCAAGTGAAGAAAGACTCCCCTCGATATTCACCTTGTCTCCGCTGTAATCGGGAAAAAAGGAAAGATGACGTTTGCCACCGATAAGTATTTCGCTCTCGTTAATCCATTCTTGATAAAGTGGTAACAGGCTTTGTTTACCATCATCGCCCATTCCAATCATTTTAATTGATTTCGTCATTTCGGACCGCCTCTCCTAAAAACTCCCCTTTTAGTGTATATAAAGAGGTGCTCACTTCGATGCCCCCGCCAGCTTCCTGTCGTGCAGACAAACAGCAATAATCGCAAAGTATTGCGAAAAATAGTAAATGGCCTGATGTGACCATCATATCGCCCACCTGCGATGCCGTATTAGCCTGGAGGATCTTTTCTAATAAAGGCTCTGGTGCGCCAGCTTCTGCTGCAATTTTTGCCAAAAAGGAAAAATCAACAGGTGCACTTTTGGAATGAACCATCATTACACCTTGAGCCACCTTGGAAAATTTACCCATCATTCCGACCATGGATACCCTTTTCACCCCAAGGCGTTTACACTGCTTAAGCGTAAAACCAACAAAGTCACCCATTTCGATAAACGCTTCTTTTGGGAGATGTGGAAATTGTTTCATTCCATACTTTTCACTGCGCCCACCTGTGGTAATGACAAGATGGTCACAGCGGCTTGCCCTGGCAACGTGAATCGCTTGGACAATACTTGCTTTATAGGCTGACGTCGAAAATGGGATGACAACACCTCGCGTCCCTAAAATTGAAATACCGCCAATAATGCCCAATCGTCCATTTAAAGTCTTTTTAGCAATTTCTTCTCCGTCTGGGACAGAAATGACGATGGTTATTCCTCGGTTGATTTTGAACTCCTTCAGCACTTCTTCTGCCGTCTCTTTCATCATCTTTCGCGGCACTGGGTTAATTGCCGCTTGACCAACCTGAATTGGCAAACCTTCTTTTGTGACTCTGCCAACGCCAATACCACCATCTATGGTAATTTCTTGTTGCGCTGACCATGTGACCGTTGCGATAATTTCCGCTCCATGAGTCGCATCCGGATCATCCCCGCCATCTTTGATAACGGTTGATGTAGCAGTTGTTTCTGTCACTTCGCTGTTCTCAATATGAAAAGTAACAAACCGACCAACTGGCAGATAGATGGTCGCTTCTGTTTGTATTTCTCCGGTAATTAATGCCGTTAACGCCGCTTTTGTGGCTGCTGTGGCACAGGCACCTGTTGTATATCCTTGTCTTAACTTTTTTGATTGGGGTGTGTCTAGCTGAGTTTCGGTCATCGCTTACCTTGATTCCTCGCTTGGTTCCATGATTTTTTAGAAAAAGAAATATATCAGGAAAAATAGGGAATATATCAGTAAAAAAAAGAATATATCAGTAAATTCTAGGATATATCAGTAAAAACACCTAATATATCAGTAAAAAATTCATTTTATCAGCAAACTGACTTATATTGGGAATTAAATCCTAATAGCACCCATTTCCAAGGGATATTTTTACAAAAATAGGTTTAAACTTCGGTCATCGCTTAACCCTGATCTGCAAGAAGTGTAATGGCATTAAGTGCTGCCACGGTAACGGTACTGCCACCCTTTCTGCCGATATTAGTGATAAACGGAATGTCTAACTTTGCCAACTCTTCCTTTGATTCAGCTGCAGATACAAATCCAACTGGTAAACCGATGACCAATCCTGGCTTTGCTTCGCCTTCTTTTATAAGACGGATAAGTTCTAATAATGCGGTCGGTGCATTTCCGATTGCAAAAATACCGCCATCAGCCTCATGGATTGCTTTTCTCATCGAAATAATCGCCCTTGTTGTATTCAGTCGTTTTGCTTCTACTACAACATCAGGATCAGAAATATAGACCTTAACATCTCCACCGAACTTTTCGATTCTAGTTTTATTTACCCCACTTTGAATCATTTGGACGTCAGCAACGACCCTTTTACCGCTTCGAATGGCATTGATACCCGCTGTGATTGCATCACGGTGAAATAATAAGCTTTTTCCTAGGTCAAAATCAGCTGAAGCATGAATCACACGTTGTGCTACTCGGTATTGTTCAGGTGTAAATGGGTGATCCCCTATCTCCTCATCAATCATTTGAAAACTTACTGCTTCTATTTGCTGTGGCTGTACAGTTACCGGTTTAAATTCAGTTCGAAAATCCATTTAGGCCCAACTCCCCTTGTTAATATTTTTTAATTAGGCTCTGTTAAACTAGAATGTTGATTTCCGTTCCAGGCACTCGCTTTCCGCGGGCGGTCCGGGAGCCTCCTCGGCGCTTTCGCCTGCGGGGTCTCCCGTGACTCGCTTCTCCCGCAGGAGTCTCGCGCCTTCCACTCCAATCAACATTGTGCAAAAAATCAACATTGAGCTTTAACACTGCCTTTAATTAAGTAACGGTGACATAACAACGTTTTAGTGCTTCGACTACATTAGAAAAATTACGGTATACCTGTCCATAGTTGATTTGTGGACGGCCAATTAAGATTATTTCAATACCTAATTCCTTGGCTGCCGCAACCTTTTCATTTACAGACCCTATTTGTCCGCTTTCTTTGGTGATCATTAATGTAACGCCATACTGCTTATAAAGGGCAAGATCAAATTCCTTCGTAAACGGCCCTTGAATGGCGATGATATTTTTTGGGGGGAAGCCTAGCTTTTCGCATTTCTCCAAATTATCCAAACGAGGAAGCATGCGAGCTATAAGTCTAACTTCCGGGATGTTTAACAATTTCTCAGTAAAAATTTGTAGTGTTTTACTGCCTGTTGTCAACATAATGACGCCCTTTTTTAGGGAAGCAATTTCTGCTGCCTCCTGGTAACTATCAACAATCGTCAGCTTTTCATATTCGAATGTTTGGGAATCCCGTTCATACCGAATGTATGGCACATTTGCTTGTTTAGCAGCATACATTGCATTTCTTGAGGCCTCTTCGGCAAATGGGTGGCTCGCATCGACTACCACTTTTATCCCTTTTTCGTCTATTAATCTAGTCATTTCTGAATCGGTTAACCTTCCCACTCCCACATCGATGTCCGCTTGTCGTAATTCATTGGCTGCATTTTCAGTCACTACAGTGGAAAGCAAAGAGTACCCAGATTTCTTGATTTCTATCGCCAGTGCCCGCGCATCACTCGTTCCTGCTAAAACGAGAATCATCTCGGTAGCCCTACATTTTGTTTGTGGTCGTGATCATGGTGATGCCCGTGATCGTGATCATGACTATGCCCGTGGTCGTGATCATGACTATGCCCGTGGTCATGACTATGATGGATATGCTCCATTGCATCGATTCGATATTGACATGTATCGCAGTTCATTTTCACTTCATCCTGGAGCGCCTCTTGGACGCGATCCATTAAAATGGTTTCTAATTTTGGATGAAACCCGAAATAACCTGCTAATTTAAACTCTACCCCAGGATATTTCGTTTGAAATTGCCCAATCATTTTTTCGAGCCGTTTGATTAAAATACCTGTAAACAGAAAGTAAGGTAAAATGACGATTCTTTTTGCCCCGAGCTTAATGCAACGTTCTATCCCCTCATTAACAAGCGGATTTGTAACACCCATAAAAGCCGATTCTACTAATTCATACTTGGTTTTTTCCCAAAACAATCTGCTCATTTTATATAAATCACTGTTGGCATCAGGGTCACTTCCACCTCGTCCTAACAACAACACAGCAGAATTTTCAGCAGGCTTTTCAATATCCTCACCAATTTCTGATAGTCTTGTTGCTAAAATCGAGATGGTTTCCTCATGAATCCCAATCGGTCTACCATAAGTAAACTGGACCTGTGGGTATTTTTTGCGTGCTGCGTCTATTGCTGTTGGGATATGAATCTTTGAATGACCAGCCGGAAGTAGCATAATGGGAATGACCACAATATGACTAGCCCCTTTATTCACACATGTATCCATTCCTTGATACATATTAGGTAGCTCAAATTCTAAAAAGCTGGTTTCGACTAATAATGAATCGTCTAAGCGATCCCGCATGTTTCCAATAAATTGGCGTACTTGATCGTTCCCTTCCGAATCCCTGCTTCCATGCCCTACAAATAAAATTGCTTGCAAAATATTTCCCCCTTTGTACGATGGTTGGTGCACTTTGGTTATTAATTATTCACCACACGCTGCTTCTGCTATTTGTAGCTTCGGCATAATATCTACAAAAATAAAACCTTCTACTTGTTTTACCCGTTTAAAAAACTTATAAAAACGCTCATTTGGGTAGGCTCTATTGTTATAGTCAGCAATAATATTTTCAACAATGCCCACTATTTTGGAAGGGTCAATTCCCTCAGCCACGATTTGTCCAGGATGAGCCGTTCGACCGGCAGTTTTACCACCAATAAATAAATCAAATGCTCCTTGACGATAGACAATCCCAATGTCCTCTTTTACAGCACCGTAACACGCCATACCGCAGCCATTAAAACCAAGTTTGAGTTCTTTAGGAAGTTCCATTCCTCCAAGCCGATTTTGTAGTTCTTCTGCATAAGGAATTGGATCTCGCTTGTCCCCATCACAAAAATCGCACGCTTTGACCGTCAAAACATCACCTACAGGCGAAAGAATGAACCCGGCTTCGGTTAGGATTTTAATGATTTGATTAGGGTCTGAAGTGGGTACTTGAAGTTTCATATTGTGATCTTGGGTGTATTCGATAACCCCCTTTTCACCGACTACCTCTGCTAAAATAATCATTTGCTTTGCGGTGAACTGTTTATTGGCAACACCAGGGCTTACAGCTAGTTCGAAAATTTGATCAAACGTTTGATTAGTTGCGGAACGCTCTATTTGATCAAACGTTTGATTAGTTACAGAAAGTCCAATTTGTTCATGTTTTTCACTCGAAACAGCTTTCAAAGCTAGTTCTGCTATTTCTCTTAAAGAGACTTCAGCCTTATGTTCATTTTGCTGACCTATCGCTTGGCTAAACTGTTCAAGAGCCCATGGCTCGGCATCCTTTTGCAGACGTTGATGAAGCTTAAGTGGTTGCTCCGTTTGACCTAAAGTGTATTTCCGCTGATATCCTCTTGGTGTAATCATTAATCCTTCATATAAAAATGTTGCTGAATTTCCGATGATAACTGTTGTTAACATCCCAATCTCATGTTCTAGCATTTCTTTTAAGTTCGTGACAATCACTTGTTGGCGGTCACGATACGCACTTTTTACTAATCCGACAGGAGTTTCAGGCGAACGATATTTTAATAGAATTTTTTGGGCCTCTTCGATTTGTCTCGTTCTTCTTCCACTTTTCGGATTATAAAGAGCGATGACAAAATCAGTACTAGCAGCTGCTTCAATTCTTTTTTCAATTAAATTCCATGGTGTTAAATGATCACTCAAACTGATTGTACAAGCATCATGCATCACGGGGGCCCCGAGTAAGGATGCACAGGAATTAATGGCCGAGATACCTGGAATAATTTCAACCTCAACACCTGTCTCTTTTTTCCAGCCTTTTTCAATTAACACTTCATAGATTAGCCCTGCCATACCGTACACCCCAGCGTCCCCACTAGAAATAACCGCCACTTTGTTACCAAGTTCGGCCTGCTTAACTGCCTCCTGGGCCCGGCTCACCTCTTCAGTCATACCCGTGCTAATAATCTCCTGGTCTGTTAATAGACCTTCTATTAAGTCAACATACGTACTATAACCAATCACCATATTACTTTCTTTGATTGCTTCACGCGCCCGATCGGTCACATGATCAAAACTACCTGGTCCAAATCCAATTACCAGCAACTTTCCTTTCAACTCAAACTCCCCCTTTTATGATCTCAACGAGCATATTTAAACCTAGCCCCAAACTATACAGCCCTGTCACAAAGCCGAGCACAAGAAAAAGGTTCTTTTTCAGCCTTGCTTTCAAAAATCCCCAAGTCAGTAATATGGCGATGAGCATGGTTGAGATTAACAATCCTACTACAAACAAAATCAATTGAACTGTGGCTGTTTCAAAATTATTACCACCACTTACATTTGTAAGTACAGCTATTTGTGTTGGACTTTCTACCCCAATACCATGAATGGTTCCGATAATGGCTGCACTTAAGATACCTATTTTGAATGATGAAAGGTTTTTACCTTTTTCTATAAGGTTTGTTTTTTGTATTAATTTCCCGAAAAACTGGAAAACAATCTGTACCCTGCTTTTATATTTGTAATCTCCTTTTTGCCGAAACAACGAATAAATCATAAATCCCCCAAGAATAATCAGCGTAACGCATACTAATCCCTCCATCACTTCCCGGGTTGAGTCAGGCATTTCTAAACCTAAATAGATGGATATCAAGCCAATCAAGAACACTATTGTGCCATGCCCTAATGCATACATCACTCCGAGCGAAATTTGTTTCCGTTTTTTTTCCTCGCTCCCAACCATATCGGCAATCGCCGCAACATGGTCACCGTCTACACCATGTTTCATTCCTAATAAAATGGCTAACAATGCAAAAGTAAAAAGTTTCACTTCCCGTCCCCCCTTTAAAAGCCAAAAGCACCCCTACCAAAGTAGGGGTGCATAAATAAATACATACATACAAAACAGCATTGTATTGCATTCAATCAGCACTTCCACCCATAGGCCCGTAGGTTTACAGAAGTGTCTAGGTCAAGGCAGGTCTCCTGACTTTGGATCATCATATCATTGCGTCTTCCCAACAAATGTTAGTGACAATAGGCAATGATACTCACCATTACAGTGGCGGGTACCGTGACGGATTATTACCGTACTTCCCTTTTCACGCAATCCATTCAAGCGATTGCGCACCTTTTCCTAAACATTATTTAGTTGTTTCCAAAGGAATTAAAAAATCCATCCAACAAAAATTGGATGGATAAAACGAAAGCAAACATAGTTTCTTAAGTTGCTATCGTTTCACATCCTCAATCCCCGAAGAAGTTGAAACTCATTTCAATTAAGCTAGGTCTCCTGACTCGTGTATCGTCCTACTCAAGGACCTTCCCGTACAATATACCTCCTCAAGGAAAAGTATTTTTATACAGTGGTTCTCCTTTTTCGTCCACACTTACAGTTGCGGGGGCAGTTCTGGATTTTACCAGATTCCCTATTAAGCCGAATGGCACCTTAATTTACTACGAAAATATTAACTTTTTTGGATATTACAATTTCAAATTGAAACTATCATACATGTTATCTTAATATTCTCCATTTTTCAACAACTAAATGAATAATTTGGAAAATAGTTGTTTCATATCAAAGATGGATTCTCTTTATTTTGGCTGTTGCAGGTTGATATCTTCGCATCGGGCCATATTCAAGTGCCTCTCTCAGGTAGAGATCTCCATTTGGATTTGATTTTTTTAACAACTCCATTAAATAGGTAATATCATCAAGAGCTCTATGTGTTTGATAATCGGTAATATTATGTGCACT
Organism: Bacillus sp. 1NLA3E; assembly: GCF_000242895.2. Lineage (NCBI taxonomy): Bacteria > Bacillati > Bacillota > Bacilli > Caryophanales > Bacillaceae > Bacillus > Bacillus sp. 1NLA3E. Next base: position 417,231 of record NC_021171.1, on the reverse strand, counting down.
CAATAAGGTTAGTAGCTTACTATTCGGAAAACCGTAACCCTTCCATTTAATACTTCTCATCGTACAATACCAATTTAATTCATTCACTTCCGGATACATTCGATAAAGGAAACTTCGGTCGAAAGAAGCATTATGAGCAAAAACCGCATCTGATTGACTAAAGTACGATTTAATTTTCCCATCCAAAAAGCTTTTTCCAGCAACTAATTCAAATGGGATCCCGTGAACTCGGTAAGCATTGTCATAATTTCTAATGGCCGATGCAGATAGCGGTTCTCGTAAAAACGAGTCTTGGTCTAGAATGTCGATTATTTCGCCTGTTTCTTCTCGATAAGAGAATAAATTTAAAGCTATTTCAATTATTTCATCAGAATCTGGACCTAATCCAGTTGTCTCAACGTCAACCAACAAACCTACCTTATTCTGCTTTTTCAAATTCCTCATCCTTTAACCTTTAATATATATGATCATATAATAACTGTAGTTTATTTTACAGCGTTAGCCTATTTATTTTTAGGCTGTGTTAAATTAGAGTGTTGATTTCCGCTTTCAATCAACTTTGTGCAAAAAATCAACATTGAGCTTTAACACAGACTTTAAAAAAAGGTCTGAATCCAGATTTTGGAATCAGACCTTTTTTCTTTAATTGTCCTGCTCAAGCCGCTAAATGACTTGTGGACTTCATTTACCAAGCGCTTCCGCTTTTCCTATGAAATTGCTCCGGACTACACGGGTTTTTAGTTTATCTCTAAATAAGGCGATCGATATAGAGCTTCCAAGCCATAATGCCAGTCCTAAGATAATGCTTAACATCCATTGATGACTCATTTGTAAAACCAGTAAAACCGTTAAAACGCAAACAACTCCACCAATCATTCCAAATACTGACCCGCTAGCAATTCTTGCTGCCTTTTTTGACCCGGATGCAATCCCGACCATTAATACTGCGGTAAGCATTACAGCTGGAAACGCGGCAAAAATTCCCGCTAATATCTTCCATGGTGAAAATACCGTGACTAGATAGCTGAACATGACGGCAGTCCCGCCAAGTAAAAATCGAATTAACAAATCATGTTTATTCATGATTCCCACCTTTTAAAAAGTATGTGATGTGAGGAATACGACCACAATCGATACGGCAAACCAGCATAAAACGGTTTGAACAAGCCCAAGCTTCCACCCTTGTCTCGGTAATATATAACCAGCAACAATCGCCACTAGAATATTAATCCCCATGCCAATCATTGCCCCTTTGGACAGAAGAATAGAATGACTAATCAACTCTTCTCCATTAAAATCCAAGCGATTCGTTAGTAATGCAGCCAGATAAACAGCTGGAAATGCAGCAAAGATTCCGCCTGCCTTTTCTCCAAGCTTCCTTGCCACAAGGGTGGCGACAACGACGGCGGTTCCACCTAGAAGGAACCTGATCAATAGGGCAGTGAGCGATACCCCAGTCATTACATTCCGCCTCTCTTTATGGCAGAAACATTTGATTTTTGTACTTGAGGCTCAATTTTCACAAGGCTTTTCTTATATGCTTGATAATAAGCTAGGGCAACAAAGACTGATCCCCCAACTGCATTTCCTAAAAAGACAGGAACGAAGTTATGAAGATATTCAATCCAAGTGAAGTGACCTGCAAAAATAGCCGCCGGAATGACAAACATATTTGCCACAACGTGTTGAAATCCAATTGCCACAAAAGTCATCGTCGGGAACCAAATTCCAAGAATTTTTCCCGTCATATCCTCTGAACCGTAGGATAACCAAACTGCAGCAGCAACCAGCCAATTGCAGCCAATTCCTGAGAAGAAAGCTTGTGCAAAAGTAACATCTAACTTATGTTCTGCGATACTTACCGTTTTTTCTAAAAAAGGAGCAGTTTCGGTGAGTCCAACAATATGACCAAAAACATAAGCTACAAAAATAGCTCCAATAAAATTACTAACCGTGATTAAAAACCAATTATAGATCAGCTGTTTTGTAGTTATTTTCCCTGCCAGCCTGGCTAATGGTACAGCCATCATATTTCCGGTTAATAGTTCTCCGCCTGCAATTAAAGTTAAAATAAGTCCGATTGGAAAAAGAGATGCTCCTAAAATAGAGCCAATCCCGGCAAAATCTCCTGTTAATGTAGCGGTAACACGAATAAAAAGCAGGTATCCTAATGAGATAAATGCGCCTGCCTGGAACCCCAATATTACAGTTTTCAACAATGGATATTTTGTTTTTTTCGTCCCATTCTCAACCGTAATGCTGGCAATTTGTTCCGGCTTGTAAAACGACATGTTGATCAGTTCCTTTCAAAGACCAGAAATAATATTTTAAATATAATTTTTTGTGAAGTACGTAACAGATATATTTACCCTTCATTATTTTAACTCATTTTATTTAAGCTTCCTGTGAACTTTTTGCTAATGTTTATGTAACGCTTACATTTCCATTTATACCACTTCGATGAAATTGATATCCTTGCTTTGCTGTTAGGAATGGATTGCCAGGTAATCTATTTCCAAAAATTTTCCCACCATATTAAATACTTTTATATTACAATGATTATTATCATGTAAAAAATCTCGAACTAACTGAATTGAAAGAAGTGAAAGTATTGGTAACACGAAATAAGAAATTGATTTACTTAACCTTAATTTTGGTTATGGCAGCTTGGGGATTAAATGTCATCGCTACAAAATTAATTGTAACAACCTTTATGCCAGTGACTGTGACAGCTTTTCGTATCTTTACTGCTGGAGTTTGTGTGTTTATCATTCTTGCCTTAATGAAAAAAGTACGACTTCCGTCAAAAAGGGAATTTAAATTTATCATCATCGGGGCCATTTTTAATGTTGTTGGCCATCATTACTTTTTATCGATTGGACTTAAAACCACGACTGCCTCGAATGGTGGACTTATTCTAGGATTGGGACCTTTATTAACAACTATTCTAGCAATTATCTTTTTAGGAAGCTCGATTACGATGGCTCGAATTGTTGGCGTAATACTTGGGTTCACAGGAGTAGCCTTAGTGGTTTTGAAAAATGGAAGTATCGGTTCGGTGTCAATCGGGGATCTTTATGTATTTCTGGCAATTCTTTCACAGGCAATCAGCTTTATTTTTATCAGTAAGATATCCAGATCCTTAGATCCAAGGCTTATGACAGGTTATATGCTTTTAATTGGTTCTGGGGTTTTATTTCTGATTAGCTTAGTGGAGGAGCCAAACGGTCTTAACAGTTTAGCGGAAGGGTCATTTAACATCTGGATGGTATTTTTTGCTTCTGCTTTTATTGCAACCGCACTAGGTCATATGGTCTACAACTTTGCAATAGGCCAAATTGGGGCTGCTGAAGCATCCGTTTTTATTAATTTAAATCCATTCTTTGCCCTCATCAGTGCAGTCATCTTCTTAAATGAACAAATTGTTGCTACCCAGATTATTGGCTTCCTATTAATTATAGCAGGCGTTCTGATTGGCTCAGACATCTGGAAAGTAATCATCAAAAACTCACGACAAAGAAAAAACAAACAAAGAATAAGTGCCTGACCCCCACTACGTTTATGCGGTAACGCACCGGGGGTCAGGCACCATATGTCGCGATAATACGCTAATGTACTAAACAACCAAGGCTAAGCCTCAGGTATTTTATTTAATGCTAGTTAGTATTTTAAAGCTTTCTTCAAAGCGATTAAGAAGGTTTTTTTGGCTGTCACGAGCTAGTTTAGCATATTCATTCGTAACCTTTTGCCATCCGCCTCTTCTTTCACGTGAATATTGGATGAATGATTCACTGTTTTCTTCGATTCCTTTTTCAAAACGATCTAATAGATCAAAAGTAGATTTAATTGGTGTTAATGCGATTTTTTCAAAGCGAGTTGACACGTCGTTTAATTGGTCTGTCAGCTCAGAAAAGTTTAATTCATCTTTCACGCCATTCTTACTTGCAAAATTGCTAACCCCTTTAACAATCTCGCTGTTTGTTTCTTTTGATTCACGATATATACTGCTTAATGATTTTCTGAACTCTTGATTTAATTTAATCACTTCTTTAAGAGATTTCAGATAAGCATCTTCACGATCTTCGCTAAATTGGTTTGATCTCTCTAAACTTTCTTCATATTGATCCCAAACTGTTTCAACAAATAATTCCGTCGCATTTGTTTCTGCTTTAGGCTCAGTTCTTTTTTGAGCTGTTTTTAAAACCTCTACTTGTTCATTCTTCTTCGGATTCATTATGATTTCTCCCCTTGTCCGCATTTTTTTCCCTATTGTATCCTTCTGTTTTAAAAGAAGGGATATAGAGCTCAAGAAAACTAGAATACATGTTAAAAAATTGGTCTAACATAGATTGGTAACCTTCTAGTTGATTTGCATAGCCCTTCAAGTATGAAACACCTACTGAAGTAATCGTGTAACGCCTTTTTGCCGGGCCAGCACCGGTTGTATCCCATTCTGATTTTACTAAATCTTCTTTTTCAAGTTGACGTAACAGCCGATATAAGTTGCCTTGGTCAATGGTATGAAAGCCGAATGCTTGCAGCTTCTGATTTAGCTCATATCCATGAAGAGACATTTTGCTAAGAAGCAATAATATGAACGGCATTACAAAATTTTTCGATGGCTGAATGGCTTGATTTTCATTATCTTTTGCCAAGTGCTTTCCACCTCCACTTGTCTATATATGTATTTTACACCTATAGGCAATTTTCTGTCAAATTAAACATATATATAAATTAATAATATTTTTAAAATTGATTACTCTTCACAGGAAACGGGAATAAGGTGTAATAAAAATCAGTTGGAGGGGTTTAACATTGGAAAATTTCCTCACAAGTAATTCTGGTATTCCTTATTTACGGCTCGGCGCGGGTGCTGGTGAGCCTTTAATCCTTATTCATGGTCTTGGAGAAATGAAAGAAGGCTGGAACGATCAGTTTGAACTATCCGATCAATATGACCTCATTATCCCAGATTTACGTGGACACGGTGATCATAAAAATACAGAAGGAATCTCGATGAGAAATTTTGCTGATGATATACTTTCAATCCTAAAGGAACTTCAAATTGAAAGCGCTCATATTTGTGGATTATCAATGGGAGGCCTTGTGGCTCAAGAGATTTATCGCTGTGCACCTAAAATGTGCCGGTCATTAATATTGGTCAGTACCTTTCATTTCATGCCTAAGCATTTAGGCAAACTACTTTATAAATTGCGCAAAAATCGAGCCTCGTCCATTTCTATTGAAGAACATAAGCTTATTGCAGCACGTATATGTTTATATTCCCGAACAGAAGAAAATTGTAAAAAGTTCTTAAATTATTATCGTCCTGATAAAGAAGCCTATATTAAATCGGTTGAAGCTTGCATGAAAGTAAATAATTTTTCATTATTACCTACAATCAATATTCCTACCCTTATCATTGGTGGTCAATACGATTCTGTTACACCTGTATGGGTTCAATTATTAATGCATAAACAAATAGTCCATTCGGAATTTGTCATCATGAGGAATTCTGGCCATGTAGCAAAGCTTGAGGCTAAGGATTCATTCAACCGGGCACTGCGAGGGTTTTTAGACAAGCAAAAGCTTGCTGCTTGTTAAATAGAAAAAATTTAGGGAAGGAACAAATCTCCTTCCCCCCATAATTTATGGCTTGTCCTATTACATATAACTGGATTTATTTCGGTTGGGCTGAGGTGGACCCTGCTAGGATTGATGCCTTTTGGTCACCCTTGTCAATTAAGCTTTTTAGCATTTCAAATTCTTCTTTAAAGCTATTCAATTGTGCTAATTCCTTTTTCATGTCTTGAAGGTCGGATTGAAATACTTTCGTTTCCGCTAGCTCCTTCTTTGTTTTTACTAATTCTGTTTTTAATTGTTTGGTTAACTTAATAATTTCTTTTGAAACCTCTACAACACTTTCAATATCTTTATTTGTCACTTTGATAGAATCCTGCAAACTCCAGATTTGTTCTTCTAGGGATTCTATTTTTTCCTCAGTTTGAATATGAAAGTTAGCTAAGTTCTTCAAATCATTTTTTGTTGGTAAATTAAAGATATTTGCCAACACTTCTTGATTTTTTCTAAAGAATTCAAGCTGACGAGCGAGAGGGTCATTTCCTCGTTTTATTAATTCCCCATATTCACTATTATTGGTTACAAGGTATATGTAATCATTAATTTGTTTTCCCCAAATCTCACCAAAGTACTTAATTATTTCATATGGATCGTATCCATTTTTGCTTGGCACCTTTATTTACCTCCTAATAAATTTTATATATTTGTTAACTCACTGGATTTTTCCATATATTTTTGAAAAGGGAAAATAGCTGTTTTGAGTTGTTTCGTGAAGAGATTAACAAAAACTTTTTGATTTTCATATAAAACATTTGCAGTTTGCTTAACATTATTAATATATTGTTCTCTACTATCTTTTCGAAGAGCCATATATTGCTCAACCGTTTCCAGATATTTATCAATGGTCTCGCCTTTCGATATAGCTTGAATGGGAGTGATGAAGATTGATGTTGTTTTATTTTGGATATCATCCATTACTTCGTTAATTTCATGGTAAGACTTCTTTGGGAAAAACTGTTGCATCGAAGTGGTCGTCATAAGCAACTCTTCACGAGCGGTTCCTTCCCATTCACGTAACTCTCGATTAAATTGCTCCGTAATTAGGTTCATATTTTCCCGATTCTGATTGACTCTCTCCACATACTTTCTTGCAGCATTTAAAAAAACCTCATCATGATAATTTAATCTTTCAACCCATGAATCTAATTCTTGAAATGCATTCTTCCATAGTAATCCTAAACTTGATAGCTGACCCTCGTTTGATTGTTGATTGCTATCAACCTCTTGGTTTTCAAGGTTAAGATTGATTTCAGCACCTTCAGTAGCTTGGTTTTCTTTTTTAATTCCTTTATTTCTTTTTGACATGTTCTTTCCTCCATTTCATTGACTGATTTACACTCGTTTTTTTGAACCAATTTTATATAAACTTTTCATTATGACTCCAAAATAAGCCGTTACCCTACTTATTTGATAGAATTAAATATAGAATATTGGCACAATTTAAATTATTATCACAAACTTGGCTTTTGTAAACCTTTCTTTCTCGACAAACACCCACAATTTTACATATAGTTGGACAATTAATTATCTATCTTACACAAAATACCCCATAGCCATCATATTTTCATTTGAATAGTAGATAAGAAAACGGTGGAACATTGTCGAAAAAAATCCGCCTTCCGGTGGAGCTTCCTGTAAAATTCACGGTTTTCTTTCTCAAAATTCCTTTGATGCAAAGAGATTATTTCATTTTATAGTGTGGATATGACCTTTTTAAAACATCCATAATCCGCCTCAAGTCTTACCTACAATTCGTTCTTTAGTTCATTGATGGAAGATTATCAGATGATATATGATTTATATGAGGATTTTAGTAAGAATAGATACTCTAATATATTGAAGGGACGGAAAATGAGGTATGAAAAAAATTCTGTTTATTTTTTTAATCCTTATTGGACTATATGTAGTTTTTCACAATTTCTTTGATTTGGATTTGTTTAATTTAGGGGGCCAGGATCATCAGGGTGTTATTTCGGATAATATTAATCAGATTGATATTGATGTATCAAGTGTTAGCACAAACATTATTCCAGAAAACAGAAATAATATTAAGGCGGATTTAAATGGTAAGGGAAAAGTTATCATTAATCGCAATGGCAATAAAATAACTGTGTCTGCAAAAGTAAATTGGTTCGATTGGTTTAATTTTTCAAACAAAGCTAAATTAAATATTTATATACCGGAAGATTATCATCGTAATATGAGAATTAATTTGGGATCTGGAAACCTAACCTTTTCTGGTCACTCGCAAAATAAGCCAATGAAATTGGATGAATTATCGCTAGATATAGGTTCAGGGAATGTGGAACTCAAAAACTTAGAGGTTAACCAATTAATCCATGATGAAGCATCGGGGAATGTAGCGGTGAGCTCCTTAACAACAAAATCTGGTTCATTTGATATTAGTTCCGGAAGCCTTGACATCAAGCATTATTCCGGTGCGATCGATGCCCAATTATCCTCTGGAAGATTAGACTTACAAATAGATAAATTAAAGGATTCTGTTGATATAGAAGTTAGTTCAGGGCAAGTCCAATTGGATCTTCCAAATCAGGCGGACTTTACCTTAAATGGTAAAGCAAGCAGCGGCACCATTTCTTGTGATTTCCCCCTTAACAGCAAAGAAATAAATACTAAAACAATCAATGGAAAACACGGTTCAGGAAAGAACAAAATCAATCTTACCGTTTCAAGCGGAAGCATCAAAATCTATTAACAATAAAGCAGGGCGCTGTTTTTTTCTCGCCACTTTAATGCGGTAGCACAAAAAATGGTGCCTGACCCCCGATGCGTTAACGCGGTAGCGCATCAGGGGTCAGGCACCTCTTTTAAAAGAATTTCTTTTTCCAAAAAACAAAGGTTGTTAGACTTGATAGAAAAACAACTATTAAAATTATAAATGTAAATGCATGTCGTTGGTGCTGAAACGGTAAGTCAACGTTCATACCGAAGAAGCTGGAAACCATTGTCGGCAAAGCTAAAATAATCGTGATCGAAGTCAGAAATTTCATTACCATGTTCAGATTATTAGATATAACTGATGCAAAGGCATCCATCATTCCACTTAAAATCGAACTATAAACCTCCGCCATTTCGATTGCTTGCTGAGTTTCAATGATCACATCTTCTAATAGTTCTTTATCCTCATCATACATTTTTAAATGGCTCAAACGCAGAAGTTTTTCTAAAACTATTTTATTAGATTTTAGGGAAGTGGTAAAATAAACTAAACTTTTTTCCAGCGCTAATAATCCATAGAGCTCCTTGTTTTTCATTGATTGATGGAGCCCTCTCTCGATTTCATCCGTTTTCTTATTGATCTGTTTCAAATATCTTAAGTAATAGGTAGAAATTGAAAAAAGGATTTGCAAGGAAAATCGCGTTTTTTTATTCGTAAAGAAACCTTTAATTTTATTTTGATAAAAGTCTCCCAAAATTGGAGTTTCTTTTAATGAAACTGTGATAAAGCAATCATCTGTAATGATCATCCCAATTGGTATCGTTTCATAGATTGGGATTCCGGTATCATCATGTGTAATATATGGAAAATCGACAATAATCAATACGTTATTGTCTTCCCGCTCGATTCTTGATCTTTCCTCGTCATCAAGTGCATCTTTAATAAAGTCAACAGGGATATTTAGTTTGTTTGCAACTAGATTAATCTCTTCCTCATTAGGTGAGGTCATATTGATCCAGCAGCCTTTTGTTATTTCTTCCAATTTCTCAATCTTTTTTTCCCCGTTTGCAATGTAAAATTCAATCATCTAAAAACCTCCTCATTAGCTGGAGGAAGCAAACGTACCTTTTAAAGAGTTGATATGATTGATTTTATCACTCCTGCTACAAAAAAAGATAAATCCGACTTCCTCGTTTGGACTGTTCGGTTCAGGGTCAGGAGAACCTTGACTACTCAAAAATATCAACTCCTTCGTATTGTTTGTAATCCATCATCTATCTTATACCCTAAATAAGAAAAACTGCAATAATAAATTATCACAGTTTAAGCATCTATTGGATCACGTCCATTTAACCTATCTTCAATTCGATTTATCAGTTGTTCAATGCTTTCAAATGAAAAATTAACCTCAGAAAAGACCTCCCGTAAATTTAAGACATACACAGGATGATCATTTTTTATTCTTTCATCAAAATGGGTTGTTGAAGTAACAGACCAGTCCCCGTCCAACCAAACCGCAATTCGCTCGACACTACCGTCCCAAATAACTTCCTTAAACAAATCTTTAGCCTGTAATTCCAGGTCAACTTCCATTTTTACCCCCCCGAAATAACTTACAATTAAATTATAGACCAACTAAATAAAATTGCCAAGATGCTTACCAAGAGAATACGCAAAGATTCTTTAATACGTTAATTTGCGTTAGAGCACCTGACCCCCAGTGCTGTAACGCGGTAATGCGTGACGATTATGCGGTCGATACTTTTTTGGCTGATTTACTCATTCTCAGCACGAATAATCCAGCTACACTGGCTCCTGTAATCATGTAAAGCCACGGGATCCCACTATTTTGAGCGTCTGACCCAAGGATAACTCCATGAAGGAGGGCAAGAACGTAGGCCGGAAAGGAAAGAAAATGGATGGCTCGCCAAAATTTCTTTCCTAGAATCTTGACCACATCGGAAGAAAGCATAATGAAAAATAGGATATAAAATGATATTATGCCGAGCGAAACTAAAATAGTATCATTATTTGATGCAAATGGAACAAAAATTTCTGTTAGGCTAAACTGAGTATCTGGATCAGAAACTAATACTAGCCCATGAAGAAGTCCAAATAACAAGCCAAACCATCCCGAAAATTGATGGACTAAATGGAGGAATTCTTTATTTTTTGGATTAACTGACGGAAAGCTCTGCAACATTCCCGCCATGATCGCCAAGAATAATAAGACGTAAGATGTTAGCCCGGCTGCCTTTGTGATACTCCAAACTGATGGAACACCGCCCAAAACACTTAGAAATTCAGTCATGTTATCCCTACCCCCTTCATGCAATATTTTTCTAATTTCCCGCCCATTACTAGAGAAAAATCACTTTTTACACCTAAGTAAGCAAGCTTAGGCGCTCGTTCTGCAAGCCATTGTTTCCCTTTGTCCTCACCAAGAATCAGTAGACATTTTGCAAAAACCTCTGCAGTCGTTAAATCAGGAGCTAACACAGTAACTTGAATCAAGTCAGAGTCCCCGCTTTTTAATGTTCTTGGATCGATAATATGATGGATGCTTTCCCCTTCTGTGTTCTGCCAACGGCGCTTCATCGCACTACTTGTTGCGATGCCAGCATCGCTTCCGATATTAAAACGAAACACATTCTGATTGGGGTCAATTGGGTTAGCAATCTCTACCTCCCACTCTTCCTTCCTATTTCCCCACAGGACAAGATCACCACCAGCATCAATTGCACCTGAAGTAATACCGTTACCCCGTAGTAACTCAGATATTTGCTGGGCTGCCCAGCCTTTTGCAATTCCACCAAGATCCACAGCTATACCGTTTGCCAAAGTTATACTTTTCATTCTTGAATTAATTTCAACGGAATATTCCGTAGCTATTTGGTTAGGATTATATAATCTACTCCGCTTAGTTTGGATCATTTCAAAGCTTTTGTCATACCCTAACTCGCAGATTATTTTACCAATATAAGGATTAAATATTCCACTTGTTTTCTGATAAAAGCTATTGGCTGTATTGATGATTTGAAATAGGAAATCTGATGCAAGAAAGGGATACCCAACAGACCGATTAAGCTGGGAGAGTTCACTATCCTCCTTAAAACGGCTAAGCTTTTCCTCTGTAAAATGGAACATTGACTCCACTTTTTCTGCAGCGACTGTTGGAAGCCCATGAGTACTAATTTTGGTATTCATAGCGCGAAATGAATGCATTTCTTAATCCCCCTCCTACGATGCTCTGCCATTTACGCGATTGCTATCACTAAAACCTCCGCCATTGGTACCAAATTGGTTTTGATTAGAATCACTTGAGTTTCCGCTCTCGCTTTGATTAGAACCATTTTCAAGATCCCCACCCCAGCCTGGATTTTCTTGACTGTTAGCATCGTTATCTTGGAAGCGTTTCCCCTGATTTGTACTTTCATCATCGCCATTATACCCTCCACCCCAGGAAGGATTTTCTTTTACAAAAGGATTTTGCTTGGTACTGTCACTTTGTTTTCCTTGCTGATTAGAATTATTTAAAGAAACCTGTTGGCCATCCGTAACGTCTGATTTTTGCGTCAATCCTATAAACCCTGTGAACATAGCAACACTTGAAAAACCAACGACCCATTTTAAAACTTTATTTTCTTTCATTTTTTAATCTCCTCCTGAAATTGTAATCATGAAATAAGCTTACCCACAAAAAATGAATAATTTATGTCTATTGTTAGAAAAAAAGTTTAAATATTTAAGATTATTAGTCTTATTTTCCACGGACGAAAAGGATTGAAGCCTTAAAATTCCCCCAAAAAAATCCACCATAATCATGGTGGAAGTCATTCTCTCTCTTTCTCATTTTCCTTGCTAGGTAAAATTTCTTCAGATACCTCTAACCCAAAATTCGGCTGAAGTTTTCGTGGGGAAACGGGAGATCTCTGATTTTCCCCACTTGGCTGAAACCGTTTTTTTCTTATTCTTAAAACACCAAAGACAACCGAAAAAAAGACCACTAATGTTAGGCCTGCCGCAAGCCCTGCTCCCTGGCCTTTGACGAAAGGCATGCAAACGATAACCGCAATGAGACTGATTAATGCAAACCATGAGGTGTATGGATAACCAGGCAACTGACAATTACCAGTACAACCGTTTTTCTTTCGAAATCGTAATTGGGAAGCGACAATTACCGCATAAGTAAAAAGCAATGCAAAAGCGCCTGAGCTTACTAAAAACGTATATATATTCGCTGGTAGCAACAGTCCCATACCTAATGAGGCAAGCATTCCAATACCTGACAGCAAAATGCCCCGATAAGGAATTTCTCCTTTTCCTTTAATAAAAGCTGGTGCATCCCCTTCTGCCGCTAATGACCGAATCATTCTTCCTAAACCAAATGTTGAAGCTAACATCGTCGAAAGAATGGCAGATACCAGGACAAAATTAATGGAATTTGCAGCCCAGCCAACCCCCTGCCTGGTAAGAGCAGCAACAATGGGACTTACCTTGGTATTAAGGCCAGCAGTCGGAATGAGTGGCAGTATGACTGCAATGGTTCCAATATATAGGCCAACTAACGCTAGTACTGTTAAAAAAATGGCCTTTGGAATTGTTTTTTTGGGATTTTTCGCTTCAGAAGCAGCTAATCCTATAATTTCAAAACCAGCATATGTAGACATTACCATTAACATACTACCTGCAATGCCGCCAAAACCTCCCGCAAAAATCGGCTCTCTCGCCAACTCCCCAATTCCCACTCTCGGACTTCCCGGAAAAAGGCCAACGATCAGTGCTACACCAATTAAAATAAAGCCTACAACCGCAAAAAATTTGATTGATGTAAGCCCACTCTCCAACTTACTTAAACGTTCGGCACCTAACAAATTTAATAGAGTGATACCGATGATAATCGCTGAGCCAAATAAACCAACTGAAATTCCGGGAAACCAGCTCCGAAGTAAAATAGATACAGCTGTCGCTTCACTTGACATTCCTATAACTAGACCTGTCCAATATACCCATCCAACTACAAATCCCAATCCCGGACCATAAGCTTTTTTAGCGAAGGTCCGAAAAGAACCTGGTGCCGGATCGGCAACCGTCATCTCAGAGAGTGCATATAGGATTATATATACGAGTGCTCCTCCTAATATATAAGCAACAATAACTGATGGTCCTGCAGCATGAATTGCTATTGATGCCCCAAGAAAAAACGAAGCGCCAATTACAGATCCAAGCCCCATCATGACAAGGTGAAACACTGATATGCCCTTTTCCATGGCATTTCCCCCTATTTTTTATTTATTAATAGTATTTGTTTTTCTTTGGAAGTTTATGAGGACAAATTGGATTTCTGGAGAGATTACACGTTTTTTGAGGAATCGAGGGTTTGGCTTGGAATAGCATTATTTTAAAAAAATGTTACATCTTCGTTCATACTTTGTTCATTTTTATCATTTATGATGAGAACATGTTAAAAAAACCTCCCTGGTTTTTTTTCTTTTTATCCGGTCCTTGTGATCGGATTTTTTTTTTTTGCTGTGTTAAATTTGAATGTTGATTTCCGCTCCATTTTATATGTGAGTAAAATCAACATTGAGCTTTAACACAGCCTTATTTTAAAAAATAAATAAGCGAAAACCACCGCCTCCATTTACATCCCTCTATATAAATTTATAGAATTTTTACACTATTCAAGCCTTTACTTAATATTTATTTTCTATGATGTACATGTACTTGAATATGTAAAAAAACGGAGGTAATAAAATGCAAAAACGCAAAATAATGGCCCCATTGTTAAGTTTGGCAATTCTTGTCCCTACCGCGGTGAATGTTTATGCCCAAAAACCTGTTTCGGTAGAAAAGGTTGATTTTATCGGCATGGATACTCCTAAAACAGCGGATGAACTTTCAAAATTGTATAGTAAGGCATCTGCAGTCATTACATATAATAATGGAACGAAAAAAACAGTTCCGCTCGAATATAAGACATTGTTTCAACCCGGGGATGTTATTAATGGAAAAACCGCTGGGACCACCTATGATGCTAATGGGAATGAGATATTGGACCCTAAAACCGGAAAGCCTTTCGTCTCTACCGCACCAGATAGTAATAGTCTACTTAGCGTAAATGGAAAAAGTGGTAAGCTATATTTGTTAAACCATTATGAAAGTGTTCCTAGTTCAATCGGTAATTTGCCAAAAGCATTGATTTTAAATACGGTCGAACAGGATAAGAAAACGGGTGAGCTTAAAGTAACAGACATGAAGCCGGTTGATTTTTCAGCAGATGGTGGGATTTGGACGCCGTGTGCAGGAATATTATCACCTTGGAACACTCACCTTGGCAGTGAAGAATATGAGCCAGATGCAAAGGCACATGAACTTAATCCTGAGAATTCATCCGTTACTCAATTCGCCAGGAACTTTTACAAAGATCAAACTTTGATTGGAAATCCATATCTTTATGGGCATCTTCCAGAGGTTGAAGTTCATCCAAACGGTACAGCGACAGCAGTAAAACACTATAGCATGGGTCGTCTCTCGTTTGAGCGAACTGTCGTTATGCCAGATGAGCGAACAGTATATTACGGAGATGACGGTGCTTATACGATGATGTTTATGTATGTTGCCGACAAATCCAAAGATCTTTCTGCTGGAACCCTTTATGCGTCAAAATGGAACCAAACTGGCGACCAAAATGGAGGTTCAGCCAATTTAGAATGGATTAAGTTAGGTCATGGAACGGATAATGAAATCAAGAAAATGGCTCAATCTTTGAAATTCAGTGATATATTTGAAACAACAAACGATGATGTTTATGCTACTGCTAATGGTTTTAAGAAAATAAAGACAAATAGCAGCGGTGGAAAAACGGAATGGTTAAAGTTGAAGCCTGGAATGGAGAAAGCTGCCGCTTTCCTTGAATCTCGTCGTTATGGTGCGCTTATCGGGGCCACTTCCGAGTTTAATAAAATGGAAGCAGTTGAGGTAAATAAGCAAGATAATAAGTTGTATATGGTGATGTCTTACATCCAAAGTGGAATGCAAACGAATCCCACTGATCCTGCTGATGATATCCACGTTTCAAAGATCGCTGCTGGGGGAGTTTATGAGCTTCAGTTAGCAAAGGGGCAAAAGATACGAAGTGGAGAAGCAATAGGAAGTAATTATGTAGCTACAACAATGAACGGCCTTGTTACAGGCGAGGATCTTTCTGTTAAAGATGCCGCTGGAAACAAAGCAAATATTGATAAAATTGCCAACCCTGATAACATTGTTTTCTCTAAAGAAATGAGAACCTTGTTTATTGCCGAAGATAGCGACATGCACAAAAATAACTTCGCCTGGGCTTATAATATCGATACGAAAAAGCTTTCCCGCATTGCCTCTGTACCTGATGGTGGTGAAGCAACTGGGCTGCAAATGGTTAATAACTTAAACGGGCACAGTTATTTGATGCTAAGCTCACAAAACCCTGGAAATGTTGGATATTTGGATGGGCTCCCTGTACTAGAAGATAAAAGATAAGCTTATGAAAAATGTGGGTAAACGAATAAAGGACGACACTCATGATGTTTCATAGAAAAAAAGCGTAAACAAAAAGGTGACTTGCCCCAGGTGTGAATACCAGGGCAAGTCACCTCAAATTTTTTATACTAATTCTGCAACTGGTTGAAGCATAGATCCAGTTTTCTTATAACTTTCATGCCAAGAAAATGCTTTTTCTAAGACATGCGGAGTTTGTCCGCCTCTTGTAAGCGCCTCTTGGTAATATTCACGTAATTGGTCACGATACATTGGGTGTACACAATTTTCAATGATTAATCCAACACGTTCTCTTGGAGCTAATCCACGTAAATCTGCATATCCTTGCTCTGTAACAATGACGTCTACATCATGTTCAGTATGATCAACGTGTGATACAAAAGGAACGATACTCGAAATATTGCCGCCCTTTGCAATTGATTTTGTAACAAATATGCCTAGGCGAGCATTCCGTGCAAAGTCACCAGACCCACCGATTCCGTTCATCATATTTGTACCCATAACATGAGTTGAATTGACATTTCCATAAATATCAATTTCTAAAGCTGTATTAATAGAAATTAGACCCATACGGCGAATAAGTTCTGGATGATTAGAAATTTCTTGTGGTCTTAACACAAGACGATCACGGTATTTATCAAAATCGGTAAAGAGTGTGTCATTTCTTTTTTGTGATAAAGTAAACGAACAACCCGATGCAAACTTAATTTTTCCAGCATCCATCAAATCAAATACTGAATCTTGAAGGACTTCGGAATATACTTCCAAATCAGTAAATTCAGAGTCTAAGAAGCCATGGAATACAGCGTTTGCAATAGAGCCAACCCCTGATTGAAGTGGTGCTAATTTTTCTGTTAAACGTCCTTCTTCAATCTCATTACGTAGAAAGTCAATTAAATGGTCTGCCATCATTACTGTCTCATCATCTGGATCAACAATTGTGGATGGTGAATCCGCTTGATTTGTAAAGATAATTCCGGCTATTTTTTCTGGATCAACTTTAATTCCGATTGTTCCAATCCGGTCATCAACTTTAGTCAACGGAATTGGACCTCGTTCACCCTGTTTTTCTGGTGCATAACAATCATGTAGTCCTTCTAAAAACTCCGGCTGCGCTAAGTTAATCTCTACGATAATTTTTTTAGCATATTGAGCAAATATTAAATTGTTTCCAACAGATGTTGATGGAATAATCATCCCATCTTCTGTAATCGAAACCGCTTCCAAAATCGCAAAGTCAATTTCATCAATTGCACCTTGTCTAATCCATTCAGCTGTTTGAGATAAATGATTATCTACAAAATACATATCTCCAGAGTTAATCTTTTTTCGCATTGCTGGTTCTGCTTGAAATGGCAATCGCTTATTAATAATGCCAGCTTCTGCCATTAATTTATCAACATCTGAGCCTAAGGAAGCTCCTGTATACACATTAACTTTAAAATCTTCTGTTTCAGCACGTTTTACCAATGCATAAGGGACAGCTTTCGCATCTCCTGCTCTTGTAAATCCGCTTAATCCTAATGTCATTCCGTCCTCAATCCATGAAGCAGCTTCTTCTGCTGAAACAACACGATTTTGTAAACGAACGTCTTTTATCCGGCTGAAGTTGTTATCCACTCTTCCATCCCCCTATATTACTCTTTTGAATAATTTTATCAGGTGTAATATAACAGGATAGATTTTTTGAACGAAATTAGGCAAAATTGTGACAAAACAGTTAATTTTAATCACGAAACAGAAGTGTTTATTCAGAATACTAGTAATTTTCTAAAATAACTAGAATATGACTGACTAACTGGGATACGATCACCATTTTTCATCTGTAAGACAAATGTAGAGTGTGTATCAGGATAAATTTCTTTGATGTGATTTACATTGACAATGAAGGAGCGATGACAACGGATAAACGAATCCTTCGGTAGAAAATATTCAAATTCCTGTAAAGAGTATTTATGAGTTCCTGAAAATCCTTCTGTAAACACATGGGTTTTTCGCTCTTTTGCTTCTAAATAGGTTACCTGAGCAAATGGGACCGGAATCCACCCATCGTGAACTCTAACCGTTACGAATAACTTACCATCTGTCAATGCAGGAAAAACAGCTGTTACACATCCCTCTACCTGTCCCTCGTTTAAAAAAGGAACCGCCATGCCATAATAAGGAACACCAAACATTTCTCGATTAATAAATTCTGAGACTTTTTGCTTGGTGCTCATGGCTTTATATGTAATAGTACCTGCTCGCACTAAATCCCCAGCGCGAATTTTTAAGTCGATTCGTTTACTTGGACGATAATATATATATTCTTTGTTGTTTGAAACGGCAATAGAGGTCTCATCCGAAAATAGCTCACCTATAACATCTAAAAGTGCAGTTGCCGTTAATTGCTTCATCTTTTGACACCTTTCCCATACGCTAGTTTAGTAGATAGTATAATTTTACACTTTTACCATAAAAGTTTCCATCATTCAACTAGGTAATTTAACCCCATTATATTTAATAGAAGAAATTAATTTAACTAGATTGAACCTCCCTATTTTTAAATCACTTTTCAATGAAAAATGGATGGCATTTTTTATACTGTTTATCGTTAAATTGACACTACTCAAGCCGATTCATATAATGAAAAGGAATCCGATTATTCGTAATAACTAATGGATTTCAATTACATAAAAAAGAATTTCCTTTCTTATGATGAGCAATTCTAAAGTCCGTATTAAACCTAACTTTTTCACAAGAATGGACAACAAAAACCACATTACTTGGGTAATGAATTATTTCAAATATACAGGGAGGTGTCTATTCCCATTCACTGCAACGCATTAACGTATTGGGGGTCAGGCACCCTATTACACATTAAAGCGTTAACGCTATAAAGAATTGCTTTTTTGGGAGGGTTCTCTTTGAACAGGTTCGGACATTTCATTTTTCGCTTTAAAAAAACCATTATTATCATTTGGATTGCCGTCATTGCTGTTTTTGGATTTTTTGCACTGAAACTGCCTTCTGTTTTAAGTGGGAACGGCTTTGAATACAACGGTGAATATAAACAAACGCGCCAAACCCTTGATCAAGATTTTAAACAACCTAAATCAGCCATCATCGTGTTGTTTGAAAAAGAAAAGAATGGAAGCAAACAAAACTGGGAGAAATTTATTAACGATTCTCTTAAAAAGGCTGAAGACGTCCCTGCGGTTGAGGATGTTGTTTCTCCGTTTGAACAAACCGGTATGATAAAAGGAAATACAGCCTGCGCAATCCTAACATTTGAAAAAGAATCCGGCAGCCTTGGTAATACGATCAACCGCCTACGTTCAGTCCTAAAGGATCAGGATGGAATGAAGGTATTAATTACCGGAGAACAAGTTATTGTAAAAGATTTAAACCAAGCAAGCCAAGAGGATTTGGCTAAAGCAGAAATGATTGGATTACCGATCGCACTGGTTGTTCTCGTATTAGCTTTCGGAAGTTTAGTTGCAGCGAGCTTGCCAATTCTGGTCGGAATCATATCGATTACAACCACAATGGGGATTGTCTACTTCTTTAGTTACTCCTTCGACTTAACTATTTTTATTTTAAACATAGTCCCAATGATTGGTCTTGCCTTGAGCATTGATTTCGCTTTGTTATTGATTAATCGATTTAAAGAAGAAATCAGTCACTCTTCCGTTGAAGATGCCGTGGCAATGACTGTTGCTACAGCTGGCCGCTCGATCATATTTTCGGCTTCATGTGTTTTTATTGGATTACTTGGCTTAATGTTTATCAGAGTAGATATTTTCCGAAACGTAGGAATTGGCGGAATGACAGTCGTATTAGTGGCTGCCCTATCAGCCATTACGTTTCTGCCAGCACTCCTTTCGTTAATAGGGAACAGAATCCATTCCCTTAACATTTTAAAAGTAAAAGGTGATGGTCCTGGAATTTGGAGCAAGTTTGCCCATATAGTGATGAAACGCCCAGTCATTATGGCATCGTTGGCGCTGATTATTTTGGTCACAGCCCTCATCCCTGTAAAAAATATGGATGTGAAGGTTCCTGGAATCGATGCTTTACCTCCTTCATATGAATCAAGATTAGCATATGATAAATATGAAGATAAGTTTGTCGACAAGGCGATGAGCAATGAAAATAAAGTCATTATAGTCCTTGAAACAGATAATGCAATGTTGGATAAAAACAATCTTGAAAAAACACAATCGGTCATAAATTCGGTGACCCAAAATAAGGATGTCAATTCGGTCGAATCTGTCTTTTCCTTATCTGGTATGACAGATGCTAACCAGTTCATCATGGCTCTTTCCCAACCAAACAGCCCGCTCAAACCAGTGGCCGACCATTATATTTCTGACAATAAAATGCTGGTTAATGTTTATTTAAAAAATAAACTCACTACCAGTGAAAAGCGCGAATGGGTTAGGCAATGGACAGAGAAAGACTATGATGTAAAAGCCACTTTTGGTGGTAGTATCAAATTTGAACAAGAAATTTTTGATGAAATCTTCAAGCAAACCCCAAAGGGACTAGCCTTAATCCTTGTGTCAACTTTCTTGATTTTAATGATCGCCTTCCGGTCTTTGCTGATCCCAATTAAAGCGATCATTATGAATATCCTGAGTCTTAGTGCCACATTTGGTATCGTAGTTTGGGTGTTTCAAGAGGGACATCTCGGCATAGATCCCGTGAGTATTACTTTGATGCTACCTGTGTTTGTTTTTAGCCTTGTGTTCGGTCTTTCCATGGATTATGAAGTATTTTTGATTTCAAGAATTCATGAGATCTACCTTGAAACAAAGGATAATCATTTTGCAACACTGCATGGGTTAATATCAACTAGTAAAATTATTACCTCAGCAGCCGCGATTATGATCGTTGTTACAGGTGCCTTCGCCTTTACTGGAGTGACTCCTGTTAAACAAATGGGTGTTGGTATTGCCCTGGCCATCTTCATCGATGCCACCATCATCCGGATGATCTTAGTACCATCCTTAATGAAACTATTCGGTGATTGGAACTGGTGGCTATTTGGATTAAAACAAAAATAAACACAACACGTTAACGCGTTGATGCAAAAAGAGGTGCCTAAAAAGAGGCACCTCTTTTGATGGGACTAATGCCCACATAAATGTATGAACAATTGAATCTGACAGAGACCCAACCTAATTTCTGATTATCCCCAGTCAAATTCTTCCCTCCTCACCCAACTTTTCTATGTTGCTTCACGCGAGCATTAGCATCAGCAGTAAATTCCTCTTTATACTCTACGAGACCGATCTCGCATCCAACCCCAATATGAACTCTATTTCCTCTTACAACTTCAGCCCTCGTGTTTTCCAGGAAAATCTCATCCCCCTCAATTACACGAGCTTCAAGACTGCCGTCTCCTGTGAAAAAAGGAAAAAAACCCAACTTTCTTTTCACAATAATCTTTTCTCCACCAATTTCATCTGCATTACTTGTTCCAAAGCGTGGGTTTAGCTTAACAATTCCAGCGTTTAACAAGCCTGAGATTTCAAATGCACCAGTTGATTGGAAAATTTCAAATTCCGCGTCGCCTTTAACCGACAGTGATCCTTTAATATCTACTTCTTCACCAGAAAAACGATTCCCTAGATCAAGAGTTCCCCAGACCTTCGTTTTCCTAATTGCTCCAGTTCCTCCGACTGCTGCTGTTCCAAAAATTTTCATCTCGTCAACAACCAGGTTGCCCAGGATCTCCACTTCTCCATAAACATCAAACTTTCCTGCAGTTCCATTTTTTAAAATACTACTAGTTCCATATGTTTTAAATGCTTCACATTCAAAATCAGATGTAATCGTTCCTTCTCCCCTGATTTTGATTTTATTAAAAAAACCTCCACCATAACTTCCCGATCCATTTATGATAAGGTTGTGTTTTTCGGCCATCTTCACTACCTCATTTCTTGGTTATAATTGAATATGTTTCTTTACTTTCCCGTTTTTTTCCACATTAAACGATTGCTTATATTCAACCAAATCTATTTCACAGTTCTCACCTATGATTATATGACTACCTCGGACAATTTTTGCCTTAGTATTTTCCAGTTCAATATAATCTCCTTCAATTAAATCCGTTTCCAGTTTAACCGAATACACTACTTTTAGTAGCTCTAGAAATAGATTTGTCTTCTGTCTTACCCGAATTTTCTGGCCGCCTATCTCACCCGCTTTACAGTTACCAGCAGTATGAATATCAATATTTTCAGCACTCAGTAAACCACCTACTACAAAATGTCCCTCTGCTTTAAAGGTTTCAACTTCACAATCTCCTCCAACATAAAGACTGCCCTGTACCTTTAATTCTTCCCCTTTAATATTTCCGCCAACAGAACCTCTTCCCTGCACACCCATTTTGGTAATGAGGGCATCACCACTAACTGAAGCCCTTCCTTCAATAACGAAATCCTTGCTTGTTATATTTCCAGTTATTTTACCATTTCCACTAATTTTTGTTTTTTCACTTTTTAAATCTCCGTTAACAGTACCTGTTCCATTACATTTAAAATAACTACAATCCAGCTGCCCATTTACAGTCCCTTTTCCACTGATAACCGCTTGTTCGAACATGCCTCCATTTGACGTACCAAAACCATTTATGATTAAATCTCCTTGCTTTTCGATACTCATTTTTTCAGCCTCCGTCACACTAGCTTTGTTTTTAATTCATCTATATACGCATTGATCGATAATCGGACTAACACTTTTGTTCCCTCTTCGAACAAAACGCTTTCTGCATTTGAAACAATTAGACATGATGAAATTCCAAATTTACGAATGAGAATTAATTCAGTCTCTTTTTGTTTGGCCTTTTCTCCGTGATCATTCAAAAGTTGAATGATCATTTTTCCTTCTTCTAGATGAATTTCACCCGATTGAAGCAGGTTTTCGAGAATAAACAAGTGCAGGATCATCCCAAAAGAAAATTCTTGAACTTCTCCAACCTGCTCCTGGTATAAATTAATCGCAATGTTCGAAACAATGTTTCGTTCCACCAACACCTGTTTTGTTAAAAGTAAATCAGAAACGGAGGGTGAAAACATATCCGCCAGCTCATCAAGAGATAGGTTTTCCTTCATCATCTGAATTCGATCAATCCGTTCCAACATTTTCTCTTTTGGAAAAAATGTCTCCTGCCCAGTAAAAGTCGATTTTCTGATAAACCACTCTTCAGGTATTAGACTTTTACGCTTCCATCTATACAACTGTCCATATGATATGCCAGTCAAATCTAATAAATCTTTTTTAGAAATCAATTCATTACTCATAAGATTAACTCCCTCCTTCGAAAGTAGTGTAACATAACACTGTTACGTTGTAAAGGCGAAACAAACCTACTCCCTCTCTATTTTTTGTTGCGCCATTTTAATACGTTAACGCAAAAAGAGGTGCCTGACCCCCGGTGCGGTAAAGCTTTACCGAACTGGGGACAGGCACCTTTTTTTATTAAATTTTTACTATCTTCGCAAATGCTTCACTATGTTTACGGCGCTCTTTCCTCATATCTATTCTTTGTTTGGCCGTATTAAATAGCATAATTTCTTCCTCTGACTGCGGAACAACTTCAGGAACTCTCTTTGGTTTACCATTCTCGTCTAATGCGATAAACGTAATAAAGCAAGTGACAGCAAGACGGCGATCACCTGTTTTTAAATCCTCGGCCACAATCTTTACAAATACCTCTATGGAGGATTTCCCAACAGCCGATACGTAGGATTCCATACAAAAGGAATCTTGAGGGCGAATCGGCATTAAGAAATCCACAGAATCTGTTGAAGCTGTAACAACACTACACCTTGAATGCCTAGAAGCAGATATCGAAGCTATATCGTCAAGGTAACTCATTAGCTTGCCACCGTAAAGTGTATTGTTGTTATTCGTATCAATTGGAAATACACGACTCGTTTTGATGACAAGCGATTCTTTACAGTATTTTTGTTGTACTTCTTCCATTTGCTCTCTCCTCATAGCTGTTTATAGTTGAGTTAGTTTATTAGTTGCGCTGGATCTTAGACATCTCTAGGGATAGTTCAGACAGAGCTTGCAAGATAAATATATTAATTATATCCAAATATAATAAAAGTTCAATGGTATCGCAATGATCCCATCACCAAGAAGCCTTGGTGCTTTATCATAAAACTGAGTGCCAGCCCCCCTAGCATGGTACTGCACTGGAGGTTTGGCACTCAAGCCTTGGACCTAGATTTGGTCGAAAGAAAAAATGCTACTCCGAACTGAAGAAATACGCCAATAGGTTATCTATTTACCGCATAAAGTGGTAAGATTTTTAATTTACTTGCAAAATCTTGACTATGTTTACGGCTCTCTTTCCTTACAGCAATTCTTTGTTTTGCTGAATTAAATAACATTGTTTCTTCTTCTGTCTGTGGGACTACTTCAGGAACATGAATTGGCTTACCATTATCGTCTAAAGCCACAAACGTTAGAAAAGCAGTTGCTGCAAGGCGACGATCACCTGTTCTCAAATTCTCGGCAACAATCTTTACAAAAACCTCCATCGAAGATTTCCCAACAGAGGTAACATAGGATTCAAGACAAACGGAATCCTGTGGGCGAATCGGCATTAAGAAATCCACAGAATCTGTTGAAGCAGTGACCACTTCTGCTCTAGAATGCCTTGCAGCAGATATTGAAGCTACATCGTCAATATAGCTCATAAGCTTACCACCATAAAGGGTATTGTGGTTATTTGTATCTACTGGAAAAACGCGACTCGTTTTAATCACAAGAGATTCTTTACAATATTTTCGGTTAACTTCTTCCATTTTTCCCACTCCTTATATTCATTCTTATTTATTGAACGTTCATCTGTTGCACTGTTTATTACTTGTCGCTACTAGTCTAGACCATGGCGATAAAAGTATAAATATTATAATGTATTTTTATAATTATATCCCAATAACTTAAAGATTCAAATAATAACCTCTTCCACTTCTTAACCGCTTTAATGCGTTATCGTAAAATGAGGTGCCTGACCCCCAGTGCGTTAACACACTTTGGTCAGACACCCTATTTATTTACTATTTTTACGATAGAAGATGACAATAAGCCTTATATACTGAATTACAATAACAATCATGATTCCAAGTATGAAAAAATGATATGCATAAAGTTGGGTTCCAATATGTAAAAAGATAATACCCATTATATTCGCGAAAGTTGCTACTGAAAGGGATATAAATTTACCAAGCTCACTTCCCTTAGCTTTAACCATTAAAAGGATTAAACAAATGATGGCCCCTGCCAAGAAAATGAAGGTATCAATATTTAGCATCTCAGGTGTAAACAATGTGGTTTCAAACACTTGTTTTTTATAAACTAAATATCTCGCAACTCCCATTTTTTCTGACGAATAATATTCTAGTACAATGACGCAAATAATACTTAAAAATTGAATAATTGTAAGCATAGTTTGAAATAAGAAAACCCTTTTATTTTTCATGATTAATCGTTCTCCCATTATAGTTAGAAAAAAGACAATACTAACTTCGTATTGTCTTTTTTCTATCAATTATTTCTGGTTAGGTTCACCAGTTTCAACAGGATTGGAAGGGTCCATACTCCATTCATTCCAACCGCCATCGTATAAGGAAATATTTTTTAGGCCTAACACATCTGCATAAAATAATACTTCGGCTGCTCTCCAGCCTGTTCCACAATAGAAAGCAAGCTGATTATCTACATCTATTCCGTCTTTTGTCCACATTGCCTTAATCTCTGCACCATTTCTCATTGTGTTATCGATGTTTCTAAAATCTTCAAGATTACTATTATCAGAACCAGCATGTCCCCAAACAGCCCCAGCAGGACGTCCTTTTGGTTTTATATAATCATAACCTGAAGTTTTCCCGATAAATTCATCCCAGCTTCTAATATCAACTAATGTACTAGTTTTATTTTTATCAGCAAGAATCTTCTTTGCCTCAGGCAAATCGATGATATAATCTGGATTTGCAGGCACCTTTGCTCCAAATGAAGTAACAGTTTCCTTTTGGTTTTCCTTTGTCTCCACTTTATAACTTGAATTGGACCAAGCAGTAAATCCACCGTTTACAACTCTAACATCTTTAACACCCATATATTTCAAGATTACAGCTACACGGTAAGCCGGCATTGAGTCGCTTCCGTATAGGATTACGGTTGTGTCTGTTGTGATCCCATTTTTCAAAGCAAACTTTTCAAGTTCTTGGTCTTTTAGACGATTCCATACAGGTCCTTCTTCAACTTCATCTGTATTAATATGAACGGCGCCTGGAATGTGCCCCTTTTTATAATCCTTTGCTTCATCGCCCCAGCTAGCTTCAAAGATCTTGAATGATTTGCCATTGTTCTTATTGTCGATAACATCATTGACCCATGACACTGGAACAAGCATTTTGTAATTTGGATAGCTTTCCATTGCCAAATCTTTATTTGCTGCCCATTCTTTTACATCATATTGGTAAATATTTTTAAAGCCTTTTTTCTTTAATAATTCAGCCACTTGCTTTGAATCCTTTTTGTTTGCATCATAAAGAACAATATTTTTATCTTTAGTAATCTTTTTATTTTTCAATATCTCCGCTAACTTTGTATCGTTTTTATCTTTATCTACATTAAGCCAATCTGCAGAAAAATCAACGGCGCCTTTAATATGGCCACCTCTTTTAACACCATCTAATGCCCAACCATTAAACGCATCATTTGCTCTTGTATCAACGATAACCCAGTCAGCTTTTCCAATTTTCGTTTTCAAGTCGTCCGTACTAATACTTTTGATTTCTGATGAATTCTGTTTATCTGCCTTCTCATTATTACTAACCTTCTCATTGTTTGAACAAGCAGATAGTAAAAGGAAAATGCTTAGTAAAAAAGATAAAATGAATAGTCCTTTTTTATTAATCTTCATGTTGTTTTCCCCCTGAATTATTCTCTATTATAAGGCTAACTTTTTAATACTTTTTCAGTATAAGGAAACATCATCCTAATATAAATTCAATTTATCCATAGATGCGATTAATTACTATCTATTTTTCCGATGCAGATAGCTAAAAAATTTAAGAGAAGCCATTTTCTCCATGAACCAAGATATCCCAATACTCATATTGTATAGTGCTTCGGTTTTTGTTAAGAAAGGAGATCTGTGAAAATGCACGGTCACCCTTATTATTATTCACCCACATGCCTTCCTAACAACTATAGCTACGAAACCTATGTAAATTACCCTTATCAACGAGTATTTCCAACTGTTGATAAGAAAATATTTTCAAATTCTGTTCATTCTTTTCGATTTTTAATGGCGCAAGGAAGCATTTTATTGGATAAGTTGGCGAATTCGTCTTTTGAAACAAAAATTATGAATGCTGCCCAGCAAGGAAAACAAAGTTATGTCGATCATCTAATCAAATCAATCGGTCTAAAAGTACCTGTCACCACACAATATTCCCCATCTGGAGTGACATTCATATTACACTCTCAAACCAACTGCTGTTCCTTAACCTTCTCAATGAAATGGGGAAACTAACTTTTGGTTAGCTGCCCTTCATCACGTCAATACGGTAATGCAAATAAAGGTGCCTGACCCCCGCTGCGTTAAAGTAGTAACGCACTAGTGGCCAGGCACCTTTATTATTTTGCGATTTCATCTACCAGTTTTTCAGCAACACGTCTATACATATTGCTTATGTTTACAAGTGAAGCGATGAGTAAAACCTGTTCAAGATATTCAGGATTTTTATCATCTAATTTCACCACTTCTTCTTTAACTTCCTCAGCCCGAATGAATAAGTCCTCCTTAAAGTTCTTTGCATTTTGATTGCACAAGGTAAGATAGCTGCGGTAAAATGACTCCAATCCAAAATCCTCAAGGGATACTTTTTCATTGATACCATCTAAGGATAATTTTATGTCATTGATAGATAAGCCCGCTTTTAATTGATATATTAAGCTTATAAGAATGATATGTTCCTTTGAATATTTTTTATTTTTAATCGGGAAAAACAATTTTCCTTTAGCATAGTTGTTAATCATCGTTTTTGTTAAAATCTTTTCGTCTTCATTACGTTTCGAACTACTGAAAGTACTCTCGAAAAACTGAATAACCTGGTCCATGTACAAATCAATATTAGGGATGTCTTCTAATACGATATTCTTTTCAATACCCAACATTTCAACTATATTATTAAGGTTTTCCATAAAAGTACCTCTATCTTCTATTTATTAAGTTTATTATAGCGTATTTTAAAAATTAATTAAACATTGACTACATCATATAGTGAGTATATTATTATAAGTAGTAATAAAAACTACATGATGATATATAGGGGGAACCTTAATGAATACTTATATTCGGGAACCAATAAATGGTCTTACCCATTTTGCTGGTGCCATCTTATCATTTATTGGATTACTTGCAATGGTTATAAAAGCATCACTAACGACAGGTTCACCGCTTGCCATAGCAGCTGTAACCATTTTTGGAATGAGCATGATTCTGCTTTATTCAGCTTCTGCCACATACCACATGGTGATTGCCAAGGATAAGGTGATTGCATTCCTTAGACGTTTAGATCACTCGATGATTTTTATATTAATTGCCGGAACGTACACACCCTTTTGCTTAATCAGTTTAAAGGGTGTAACAGGATGGGTTTTATTTTCAATCATAGCTGCTACTGCAGTTTTCGGGATTATTTTTAAAATGGTTTGGTTTCATTGTCCAAGGTGGCTTTCCACAGCACTATATATCATTATGGGTTGGATGATTGTATTTGTCATCTCACCGCTTGCAGGAAGCATTGATTCGATGGGCGTTTTCCTCTTAGCCCTTGGTGGTGTACTGTACACTATAGGTGGAGTGATTTATGCTACTAAGCCGAAATTCCTACAATCGAAATTTATGGGATTCCATGAAATCTTCCATATTTTCATCATGCTCGGAACTATGGCACATTTTTTATCCGTATTCCTTTATGTAATTTAACTAATAGAAGAGGGTGACCGTCCCTAGCACATTAACACTTTAAAGTGCCGGGGGTCAGGCACCCTCTTTTTATTTACCGCGTCACCGTGCTGGGGGGGGGATGACTCCAAAGTGGTGATGTGGTACACATATTCACAAATCCTTCCTCTTTTCCCCTTTACAATCCATGTATCATTTACTATATTTAACATATAATTTTATAACTTATCGATTGATAAGGAACTCTTTTAGAAATGGAGGGTCCAAAATGAATCCTAGCACATCAATACGGGATGGAAAAAAAACTGTTACGGATTCTATTGATACCTATGCGACAATTGTCAGGACTTCACGGAAACTGTTTATGGAATTTGGCTACCGAGGGATTTCTACTAGACAGATTGCAGATGCTTGCGGGATTACGCAACCTGCTTTATACCACCATTTTAAAAATAAACAATCCCTTTACCTTGAAGTGATTCATCAGTCTCTTTTTCAAACAGAAGAGGCACTTACGCAAATAAGCAGGACGACCTTTAACCTTGAGGAAAGGCTTACCCAACTTTCGTGCTATATGATGGGAAATTTCCAAGAGGATATTACGCAAATGTTTCATGATATTTCCCATGAATTTAATCAAGAACAACAGCAACTGCTACACCAATTATGGCAAAAAAGCTTTTTGCTTCCGGTTGAAAAAATGATTGAAGACGGAGTTACTAGCGGGCAAATCAAGAATATGTGTGAACTTGATACAACAACAACTGATTTAGCCTATCTAATCCTAAATCTAATTAAAACAACTTTGCCCCCTTCCTATTTTAGGACTCAATCAATATCTGACCAACGTCAGATAGTTGTAAAAAAGGCGAAATTCATGGTTTCCATCCTTCTCAATGGAATTGGAGCATAAATCTATGCATTAAGCGATAGATTTTCTTTTTACACCTTGCTTATCACTTGATAAGACAATCGTATTGGAGCTGAAGTTGAATGAAAACACCTTTGTTTGAAAAATTCGGAGAGATGGTAAGTGGCAGAAAGGGGCGCTGGGTCACATTACTTGTCTGGGTCATTATTGCAATAGCATTGAATTTCTCCCTTCCCCAAGCAAGTACACAAAAAAATGATCGGGCAGAAAACCTAGAAAGCACAACACCGTCTCAGCAAGCTCAGCAGCTAACCGACAAAGAATTTTCCTCAGGAACGGGAACGCCTGCATTGTTAACTTGGCATAGAGCCACAGGATTAACCGATGGAGATTTAACGGACATACAAACGTTATCAAAGGAAATGTTTGAAAACCCTGTTAAGCACCAGGAAAGTGTAGCTCCTTTCCACAAGATACCATTACCCGTCCTAAAGAGTCAGGTCTCAAAAGACGGAACCACATTTATCTTACCCGTCACGTTTAAAGAAAATGCCGGATCTGATGAAATCGGGGTTGGATTAGATCAAATACAAGATAAGATTAAGGATATATTTTCAAATAATCCCTTAAAAACAAAAATAAACAACAAAACTAACCTTTCTGTTAGGATTACTGGTCCTGCTGGAATCGCTGTGGATTCAAAACATCTATTTAGTCAAGGGGACCTTTCTTTATTATTTGGAACAGTTGCGATTGTCCTTATTTTACTGCTCGTAATTTATCGATCCCCAATCTTAGCCATAATTCCTTTGGCAGGAGTGGGAATCGCCTACGGTGTTACTAGCCCACTCCTTGGTGCAATTGGAGAAAGCGGTTTGGCGGAGTTTGACTCCCAAGCATTATCAATCATGACAGTACTATTATTTGGAGCCGGAACGGACTATTGTCTCTTTTTAATTGCTCGCTATCGTAGCTTTCTTGAAAAAGAAAAAGATAAATTCGTTGCGATAAAACTTGCTTTAGGAGGTTCATTTGGGGCGATTGCCATGAGTGGATTAACCGTTGTTTTCTCGCTTTTCGTATTATTGTTAGCCAAATATGGAGCCGTCCATCGTTTTGCAGTCCCATTTAGCTTATCCATATTAATTATGATGGTCGCCAGTCTGACCCTGGTTCCAGCTCTATTAAGCATTCTAGGAAGAGCTTCTTTCTATCCGTTTATCCCAAGGACTGAAGAAATGAAAAAGGAACGAGCATTAAAAAAGGGAAAAGCTTTGCCAACTGAGAATTCCAAAGAAGGTTTTGGTTTAAAACTTGGTGGACTCATTATCAAGCGCCCTTGGCAGGTTATGATTATGACAATTGCCTTCTTAAGCGTTTTTGCCTTCTTTTCATCAAAAATTGTATATACGTACGACACTCTGTCTTCTTTCCCTAAAGATATGCCTTCCCGTGAAGGCTTTGCCTTGATTTCTGAACATTATAACCCTGGTGAATTGGCTCCAGTAAGAGTGATTGTTCAAACAGATGGAAAAGATCTTAAACTGGCAGAATCACTGAAAAATCTTCCATTTATAGAAGCCGTCTCCGAACCTCAACAAGGAGAAAAAGATAAAAATCTTGTTAGCTATCAGGTCCAATTGAATACAAATCCATATTCTAATAAAGCGATGGAGCGAATTCCGGATATACGCAAAGCTGTCGAAGGAACATTGAAAAATGAGGGAATTTCACAGCCTTCTGAAAAGGTATGGATCGGCGGATTAACAGCTGAACAATATGACACCAAAATGGTAACGGACAATGACAGCTCTATCATCATCCCTACCATTATCATACTGATTGGTCTTTTGCTGCTCGTATACCTTCGCTCGGTAACTGCAACGGCATATTTAATCGGAACCGTGCTATTATCGTACTTTAGCGCACTCGGTCTTGGTTGGGTAATTTTACATTATCTATTCGATGTCAATGCAATTCAAGGGTTCATCCCTCTTTATGCCTTTGTGTTCATTGTGGCATTAGGGGAGGATTACAATATCTTTATGGTTTCAACGATTTGGAAAAAGAGCAAGAAACTTTCACTTTCTCAAGCGGTAAAACAAGGTGTGGAAGAATCTGGATCTGTCATCACATCGGCAGGATTAATTTTAGCAGCAACATTTACTGTTTTAACAACAATGCCTATACAAGTCCTCGTTCACTTTGGAACCATTACAGCGATTGGCGTATTATTAGACACCTTTATTGTCCGTCCGTTTTTAGTACCAGCCATCACTGTTTTACTCGGAAAATGGGTCTTCTGGCCTTCCAAGCGAAATATAGCGCAACATAAAAGCGTCGAAAAATAAAAATATGCCTTCCTTCGGCGCGTTAATACGTTACTATAATTAATGGTGCCTGACCCCCGGTGCGATGAAGCGTTACTGCGCTTTGGGAGTCAGGCACTTAAAATTTTATGATTCTAAGTCGACTAGTTTATTGCTACTAATTTGTGCGATTTTCTTAATTGTAACGAAGATGGCACCAATCCATATCGCAGCAATAACTGCATATAAATATGGGTAACTTGAGGTATCCTCAACCCATGTATTTAAAAGCGTTCTTGCATTTACTAATATGATAAACCCTCCTACTAACACACCCATTAATTGCGGATGAACGATCCGAACTAACCAAGCTGCGATAGGAGCGGCAATTAAACCTCCAATCATTAATGCCCCAACCCAAAACCAATTTACATCCTGCCATCCAAGCGAAATGAAGAATCCTAGTGTAGCAGAAACAGCAATAGCAAATTCACTAGTATCAACAGTACCAACCACTTTTCTAGCAGTCATGCCGTTTTTTGATAACAGAATCGGGGTTGCAATCGGTCCCCAGCCTCCTCCACCTGTTGCATCGGCAAAACCAGCTATTAAACCAAGCGGAATTGATTGTTTCCTTGTTAATTTAGTTCCTTGCTTTCCTTCCCCAGACTGATAGATAAATAAAAATCTAAAAAGAACATAAGCCCCTAAGATCAATAGAAATATAGAGATGTAAGGCTTTACTAGATCACCTGGTAAATTGCTTAGAAAAGTTGCTCCCGCAAAAGCACCGATCGAACCAGGAATAATTAACCGATAAACTAGTCCCTTATCTACATTTCCAAATTTTATATGGGACACTCCAGATGCTGCAGTTGTCACTACCTCGGCAAGATGTACGGAAGCAGATGCTACAGCAGGTGCAATTCCAAACGCTAGTAGCATAGAAGTTGAAGTTAATCCGTAAGCCATCCCTAACGCTCCGTCAATCAACTGTGCTAAAAGGCCAATAATTGCAAATACAAGTAATTTTTTCATTGTTACACCCCGAATTATATTTTTATTATTCTTACATCTCAAAATTTTTAAAAATAAGGCACCTATCCCTTTTCCCTAGAGATAAGCACCTTCAGTTTGTCTGATCGGTCATATTCTATGAATTTCAGTTTTTTGAGCTTGTCCGCAATCTTCAAATGTATTTCGCTGTTATTCCAACTAAACACATATGATTAATTTTGTATAATAAATATATTAATACCTGCTTCACAAAAAATCAACAGAAAATTTAAAAAATAAAATCCCCCACCTTTTCCTCATAAACGCGTTAACGAAAAAAAAGGTGCCTGACCCCCGGTGTAGTAACGCTTTAACGCACTACCAAGGGGTCAAGCACCTTTTTAATCTATTTATCTACCAAGTCCAATTTGTAATAGATAGTAACATAAGTGCCGCAGCCGCTAATGCAATATTTTTCAAAAAATGAGCCTTCTCGCCCGCTTTTGCAGTCTGATCAGCAACACTCCAGAAATTATGCATCGTGAAAGCTGAAACGACTAGGAAAGCTGTTAATAGGTAAAGCCCCCACTCAATCCAGTAATTTGCGAGAATGCTCACACCCCCGCCTAAAAGTATCAACCCGGTAATAATTACTGACAGTCCTGCCACAGGGATACCCTTGTAAGACGCATACTCCTTCATACCTTGATACTGGATAAAGTGATTTAAACCTGAATAAGCAAAATAAAGACCAAATAGTGCACGACCAATAAGCCAAGGCCAATCCATAAAGCCATCATCCTTTCTAAGGTTAGTGACTTACGTATAATTAATATATTCTTATATTGTTACTATATTCCTATTATTTATGGATAATTTACCCGAGGCACTTTAGTCCTTTACCACCCGAAGCGGTGCCTGACCCCTGGTGCAGTAACGCTTTAACTCAATCAGGAACAGACAACACTAAAATAGCAGAATCCGATTGTATTTAAACAATCGGATTCTGCTATTTTTCAGGTAGGGATTCAGGTTCTAACCATGCTTGCGACCATTTTTCTAATGCTTTCATGAAAGGTTCTAATGACCGGCCTTTTTCAGTTAAGGAGTATTCTATTCGGACTGGTGTTTCGGAAAAAACTTCCCGTTTCACAATTCCTTCATTCTCCAAACTCTTCAACCGCTCTGACAGAAGCCTTCCACTTATTCCAATCGAAGTTTCGATTGAACAAAAACGTTGAGGACCTGAAAGTAGTTGGTAAATAATAAGTCCTGTCCATCGTTGACTCATGATATTTATAGCTTTTTCGAATCGGGGGCAAATTAGAGATTTGTTCATGATCCATCACTCCTACGCTATATTATATCTAATTATAAATTTAATTATATTATTTACTTACTAGATATAAGCCAATAACCAAAGTATAACCTACTTTCATAAAGTAACTAAATATAATGACCTAACTTTTAATATTGGCAATCCTAATAATATAAAAGGTGTATGCAGATTTTTGTTAATATATGAACAAAAGGAAAGCATACAGCGATTCCCCCACTGTATGCTTTCCTTTTTACTTAATCCTCGTCTTTAATGTCTAAATCCTCCGGAATCGGTTCATTCAAAATCTCTTCCACGAGTGTTTTGTACTTTTCTAATTGTTTAAGATGAGTATTGAATTGTTCCTTATAAATTAAATACTGCTCACCGTCATGGAGCGTGCGAATTTTTCTTTGCTGGATAAGACTTTCGACTTGAGCTTCTGCTATATTTAAATATTCTGCTGTTTCTTTTACGGTAAGGTACATGTTAATTGTCCTTTCTGATCAATCCTTTTAACAGTCATTCCAACTTCACTTTAATATAATTTTAGCTACGGCCTCGCAATGCATCGTTTGCGGGAACATGTCAACTGGCTGCACTTCAACCGTTTTGTAGCCACCATCCTCGAGAAAACGCAAGTCCCTTGCTAAAGTTGCTGGGTTACAAGAAACATAAACCACTTTCTTAGGCTTCATTTCAATAATCGTTCGCAATAAAGCTTCATCACAGCCTTTACGCGGTGGGTCGACTACCAGAACATCAGCCTGTACACCCGACTCGTACCACCGTGGAATCACCGTTTCTGCTTCACCTACCGCAAATTCTGCATTCACAATTCCGTTCAACTCCGCATTTCGCCTCGCATCTTCAATTGCCTCAGGAACAATTTCAACTCCGTAAACCTTTCGAGCCTTTTGCGCTAAAAATAACGAGATCGTCCCAATTCCGCAATAGGCATCGATCACCGTTTCTTCGCCACGTAAATCCGCATATTCCAGGGCTTTACCGTAAAGTACTTTCGTTTGGTCAGGATTTACTTGATAAAAAGAACGAGATGAAATCGCAAATTTAATTTCACCGATATAATCGTAGATGACTTCCTCACCCCACAGTACCTCGGATTCATCACCCATAATAACGTTTGTCTTCTTAGCATTCACGTTTAAAATCACAGACTTCAAGCCGCCAACCTTCTCGACTATTTCCATCACGATTTTGTTTTTATTTGGTAAATCGCTTGTTCTTGCAACGAGTACCACCATAACTTCCTTGGTAACAAGACCATAACGCACCATTATATGTCGCAGTGTACCTTTATGTTTTGCCTCATCATAAGCACGCACACCAAAACGATTGCAAACCTCTTTCACAATTTGGACGACTTCATCGTTTTTTTCCTGTTGTATCAGGCATGTCTTCATATCAATAATTTGATGGGTACGCTGCTGGTAAAATCCGCCTATCAATCCGCCTTCCTGATCACCAATTGGAACTTGAGCTTTATTGCGGTAGCGCCACGGCTCCTCCATGCCTAAAACAGGATGAACTTTTACATTTTCAAGCTTGCCGATACGAGTTAACACTTCACGAACTTGTTTTTCCTTCGCTACCATTTGTCCTTCATAGCTAAGGTGCTGAAGTTGGCATCCTCCGCATTCCTTATAAATGGGACAGGGGGCATCCACTCGGTATTGACTTTTTTCAATAACCTCTATTAATCGTCCAAATCCATAGCCTTTATTAACCTTGGTTACTTTTATTTTAGCCTTTTCACCTGGAAGTGCGTTTGCCACGAATAACGGGTAGCCATCCACCTTGGCGACACCGGCCCCGTCATGAGTTAGGTCAATGAAATCAACCTCTATATAATCGTTTTTTTGAACTGGTAGTGTTATACTCATCATTTTCTTCCTTTGCTCGTTCTTTTGACTAGCAAAATTGTATCACAAAGCAGTTTAGATTGCGAAATGCAGTAGGATTATTCCTGCAAATCTTGACACAAAAGGTAACTTGTTTCGAAAATTGTCTAATTGTTTTTCTTTTCAAACATTTCTAAAGTAGATATGATGAAAACAATCAATTTTCCATACCTCTTTCCATAGGAGTGAGTAACATTGAAGTTAAAGACTGGTCGTTTTCTACCATTTCTTTTACTAATTACTTTTCTCACGTTCTCACTCTTTCAACTTTATCACCCCACAGCATCGCATCGTATTCAAGAAAGTTATAAGTTCGTGATGACTGATAAGGCAAATGAAGCCCTTCTATTAAAGGATGAGGAGAAAAAGAAAACTCATCTATACACGGTACAAGCAATCAGCTTCAACATTTCAATAGTCCACTTCGTTCTCATCACCATGCTGTTATCCTGCTGGTTCATAAAGTTGATGATTTTTTCCCTGCCTGTTTTCTATCAATCGAATTACGTGATCGGCCTTCCTTGATTTTTTTCTTAAAAACAAAAATGAAGGAGGAGTCAATATGTTGGTCCGTTATATTATGATTGCTGCCTTTTCCTTTACTGCGACAAGCTTAGTTTGTTTTCAGGGAATCGAGATTTACCACGCATTCCTTGACTTCTTTAGAACAAAATAATCCCTATTAAAATTGGGCAACATGAAAAAGGCTGATTGGGAATCAAAGTCCCGCTCAGCCTTCTTCATTACTTTAAAAATCAAAACAATATTCAAGATTTCCCGGCGTTACTCAGGCTATTTTGAAATTATTGAAAACCTACTATTCTGAATCTGACATCGCATTTACCTTTTCACGAACCTCTTCTATATTACGAATCTTGTTATTCCAACATTTTTGGCTCAAATCCACTGGGTATTCCTCTGGATTCATTGGACGCTTATACTCATCCCAAAGCATTGCCAGGTTTTCCTTCAAATAACCTCGGGATTCCTCAAGATTAGGTATGTCATAGACAAGCTCTCCATTAACAAAAATATCCTGATGTAGTTCCTTTGTTGTAAAATTAGTGACATATTTACTGATATAAGTATGAGTTGGATGGAACATTTTTAACCGTTTTTCTGCTTGCGGGTCTTCTCCCTCCAAGGCGATATAGTCCCCTTCAGAGTGATGGTTAATTTTATTTATGATTCGATAAACCCTTTTAGGACCCGGTGTTGTCACTTTTTCAGGATTTGAAGAAACTTTGATTGTATCTGTCATGTTTCCATGTTCGTCTTCGATGGAGACAATTTTGTACACTGCACCAAGGGCTGCTTGATCAAAGGCTGTAATTAATTTGGTGCCGACACCCCAGCTATCTATTTTAGCCCCTTGTGCCTTCAAGTTCAAAATCGTATATTCGTCGAGATCGCTTGAGGCAAATATTTTTGTATCTTTAAAGCCTGCATCGTCCAGCATTTTCCGAGCTTCCTTTGAGAGAAAGGCAAGATCTCCACTGTCTAAGCGAATTGCTGCAAAATTAATTTGATCGCCTAGCTCTTTTGCCACCTTAATCGCATTTGGGACACCTAAACGGAGCGTATCATATGTATCCACTAAAAATACACAATCTTTATGCGAGCTAGCGTATTTATGAAAAGCAATGTACTCGTCCTTATAAGCCTGAACCATGGAGTGAGCGTGAGTACCTGCAACTGGTATACCAAACAGTTTTCCGGCTCGGACATTGCTGGTAGCATCAAATCCTGCTAAATAGGTTGCTCTCGTGCCCCAGATGGCTGCATCCATTTCTTGCGCTCGCCTTGTTCCAAACTCCATAGCAACCCCGTCACCAATGACCTGCTTTATCCGTGAAGCTTTTGTAGCGATCAAGGTTTGATAGTTGATGATATTTAACAGAGCTGTTTCGAGCAGTTGTGCCTCAGCAAGCGGTGCTTCCACACGAAGAATCGGCTCATTTCCAAACACTAATTCCCCTTCACGCATCGCCCGAATCGTACCCGTGAAACGGAGATTTTTCAAGTATTCAAGAAAATCAACTTCATAGCCTACTTCATTCTCCAAATAATCGATATCGCTATCAGTAAAACGAAAGCTTTGCAAATATTGTATCGCCCGATCAAGGCCAGCAAAAACGCCATAACCGTTTCCAAACGGCAGCTTTCGAAAATATAAATCAAATATCGCTTTACGATTGTGAAACCCATCCCGCCAATAAGTTTCAACCATATTTATCTGATAAAGGTCGGTATGGATGGTAAAGCTATCATCCTTATAACTGTGTTTCATTACATTTCCCCCTGAACGGACTCTTTTCAACAGTATTACCCACGATAAAACTGGCTAGTCCTATAAAGTACCCAAACTTATTATGCATATAATTTATGAAGAAAATAATCTAATGGGCTTTCAACGTAAAAAAGGCCGCTCAAATACAAGAGCGAACCCACTTATTCAGCCTTAATGGTACTTACCCAATGATCAGGTCGGTCTTCAGGGCGAATTTCATCAATTGGAACAAATACCTCTAAATGGCGATATAAATTTGTAAATTCGGCAGGTGATAATCCCCCAAATTCACCATCTAGATTTAACTGTACCACTCCACTTGAATTGACCTTGATGTGGTTTGCTTGGGTGTAAATCACACTTGGGTCATTTACATGTTCTCCTCGAACAGCTAATGTCGCAATTCGAATAAAATCGGCAAGATTTGCCTTTTTCAATATTAATAAAGAGAACAAACCATCATTGATGGAAGCATCTGGGGCTAACTTTTCAAAACCGCCAACGGAGTTCGTTAGTCCTACTAAAAAGAGCATAACCTCTCCTTCAAACAGCTTTCCATCATATTCAATGCTGACCTCAGAGGATCGAATTGAAGGAAGCATTTCCATTCCCTTTAAATAATATGCAAGCTGTCCAAGTACTGTTTTCAACCTACTTGGGACCTCATAGGTAAGCTCCGTAATTCGGCCTCCCCCGGCAATGTTGATAAAATACCGATCATTCATTTTCCCGATATCGACCGGAATCGTATCACCTTTTACAATGATATCTGTAGCTCCCATTACATCACGGGAAATATGAAGTGCCCTAGCAAAATCATTCGTTGTACCAACCGGAATGATTCCCAGCCTTGGTCTGAACTCCTGCTCTGCTAGCCCATTAACAACCTCATTAATCGTCCCGTCACCACCTGCTGCAATAACTAAATCATATTTACGCTCTACTGCAATACGGGCTGCATCCGTTGCATCACCGGCACCAGTTGTGGCGTGGCAAGAGGTTTCATAGCCTGCATTCTCAAGTTTCCTTAATACTTCCGCAAGATGCTTTTTGAAAAGTTCTCGGCCAGAAGTAGGATTATAAATGATTCTAGCTCGTTTCATATCCATCATCCTATTTTAAAATAATTCACTATCTAGAATAGCACAAATGGAAACCAAATACCCAATTTCTACTTATCCATGATCAAATATTTTAATAAATCGTGATTCCTCGCACTCGCGACTCTCCACTTTCTTTACCATTATTCTACCAGGTAAAAAATAGCAAAGCACAAAATCCTTATGAGAAGGAATAATCAGCTGAACTCCTTAGCCTAACTTGAGAGGTAATTGGATAGTGAATTTTGTCCCTTTGCCCATTTCACTTTGAACAGAAACCTTTCCATTCATCGCCTTGATATTGCTGTAGACGACCATCATGCCCAGCCCGGTCCCCTTTTCCTTTGTAGAAAAAAATGGTTCTCCCAATCGTCGGATTTGCTCTTCGGACATGCCTATCCCAGAATCTTCGATCGTAATGTAAAAAGCTGAATTAATAATATAAGTATTGATGTGGAT
Source organism: Bacillus sp. 1NLA3E (assembly GCF_000242895.2). NCBI lineage: Bacteria > Bacillati > Bacillota > Bacilli > Caryophanales > Bacillaceae > Bacillus > Bacillus sp. 1NLA3E. The sequence continues at coordinate 377,125 of NC_021171.1, read as the reverse complement.
GATTCCCCCGTTAGGCATTGCCTCAATACTGTTTTTTATCATATTAACTATACTTTGTTTAAATTTTTGTTTCTCTCCTACAACTGAAGATTCGGGAGTTAGGCTATAGGTGAACTGAATTGATTTCATATTTGCATACGGGGACATCATTTCGAGAATACTGCCTAGTTCACTTGCAGCCAATAATGTTTCCTGTTTCTCTAAAGATGGTTTTGCAAAGGTTAAGTAGTCAGAAATGATATCGACCGCTCGATCAATTTCCTTAATAGATATGTTTATATACTCTATCTGTTTCTTTTCAGATATACCCCGCTCACTTAAAAGCTGCAAAAATCCCCGTGTTACAGTTAGTGGATTCCTAATTTCATGAGAAACTGAGGCAGCCAAATGACTGACAATCTCCATTTTCTCAGCTTGATAAAGCTTTTCCCTCATCTTTCGATTCCATAACATGACTTCGATAAAATAAACTGATAAACAGAGAACTCCCGTTTGGATTATATATATGATCAGTTGTATAACCGATAATTGATAAAAATGATTCATTCCTGTCAGGATCATAAATATTAACGCTGACAGAATAAAACTAATCAGAGATAAAGTTACGATATAACCATATTTTCTTTTCCTCAATGAAGTTGAATATTGTTTGTAAATATAAAAGAGCAATAGCAGAATAATGGTATTCTCTAGTAGTGCCCCTACTGCCCCAATGCCTCCCATCAAAAAACGAGTGGTTACAAGCAGTATATACACACCCATTCCGACAGTTGGTCCCCCGTACAAAAAGCCGATAATCATGGGTATTTGCCTGAGATCAAAATGATATTCTGAACCCAATTTTATTGGAGTAATAATACATAGGACAACGACAACCGCAGACAGAAAAAAGACGATAAGCTTTTTTTCCTTTCTAGATAAGGGCTTCTCAATTACAAACAGTTGATAGAGTAACAGGCTAATTACGACATAAAAAATATTATTTAGAATGATGGATATTATATTCACACTAATCATTTAGGGACCCCGTTCATGGTGTTAAGGTTAATTTATGTTATTCTAGAATATTAACATAAAGGTATAGTTTTTTCCTAGAAGTCCAGTTAAAAAGAGCTATTTCAGTGCCGGTGAGCCGAAAAAAAAGAACTGATGGGAATACCATCAGCTCGGTTAAATTAACGCTTATTCATTTCCTCAACCAATAGCTTATTGACCATTTGTGGATTGGCCTGTCCTTTTGTCGCTTTCATGATTTGTCCAACTAAGAAGCCAACTGCCTTCTGTTTACCATTTTGAAAATCATCAATTGATTGCGGATTTGCATCCAAAATTTCCGAAATGATTTTTAGAAGTGCACCCTCATCTGAAATCTGGACAAGTCCTTTATCTTTAACGATTTGCTCTGCATTTCCACCGTTTTCGATTAGCTCTTTGAAAACTGTTTTTGCGATTTTGGAAGAAATCGTACCATCAACAATTAGCTTAATCATTCCGGCAAGTCCTTCAGGAGTTAAGGCAACTTCATGAAGTTCCTTCCCTTCCGCTTTTAAAAATGCAGAAACCTCACCCATGATCCAGTTAGATGCCTGTTTCGCATCAGCACCTGCGCTAACAGTCGCGTCAAAGAAATCAGACATTTCCTTTGTCACAGTAAGAACGGCTGCATCATAAACAGGTAATCCTAATTCCTCAATATATCGTTTTTGGCGCTGATCTGGAAGCTCAGGGATTTCTGCACGAATCCGGGCTTTCCAGTCTTCATCAATATAAATGTCTGGTAGATCTGGTTCAGGAAAATAACGATAATCATCCGATCCTTCTTTTACACGCATGAGTAAGGTGGCACTAGTCGCTTCATCAAAACGGCGTGTTTCCTGCTCAATTACACCACCAGCACGAACGACTTCTCGTTGCCGCTTTTCTTCATATTCAAGCCCTTTACGGACGAAGTTAAAAGAGTTTAAGTTTTTCAACTCAGTTTTGGTTCCAAACTCTTCTTGTCCAAACGGGCGAATTGAAATATTGGCGTCACAGCGAAGCGAGCCTTCTTCCATTTTACAATCAGAAACACCTGTATATTGAATGATCGATTTTAATTTTTCTAGATAGGCATAGGCCTCATTCGCCGTACGAATATCCGGTTCAGAAACGATTTCAATTAACGGAGTTCCTTGACGATTGTAATCACACAGTGAATAACCGTTACCGTGATTTAGTTTACCAGCATCCTCTTCTAAATGAACCCGGGTAATCCCAATTCTTTTCTTATAACCATCCACTTCAATATCAATCCAACCATGCTCACCAATCGGTTTATCAAATTGCGAGATTTGATAGGCTTTTGGATTATCCGGATAAAAATAGTTCTTACGGTCAAATTTTGTTTCTGTGGCAATTTCACAGTTCAATGCCATTGACGCTTTCATGCCGTAGTCAACAACTTTTCTGTTCAATACAGGTAAAACACCCGGGTAACCGAGATCAATTACACTCGTATTCATATTTGGACCAGCCCCGAAATGGTTCGGACTGCTTGAGAATATTTTCGAATCTGTTTTTAATTCTACGTGTACTTCTAAACCTATAACCGTTTCAAATTCCATTTTTTCTCACCCCTTACAATTCCGGTTTTTGTTTATGAAAATCGGTTGCTTGTTCAAACGCATGCGCAACACGATAGACTGTTTTTTCATCATAATGTTTGCCAATAATTTGTAATCCTAAAGGCAGACCATTAGAGAAGCCACATGGCACAGAAATCCCTGGGACACCAGCAAGATTCACAGGAATGGTCAAAATATCGTTGGCATACATTGTTAATGGATCAGCCGTTTTTTCACCAATTTTAAATGCTGGCGTTGGTGTAGTTGGGCCAACAATCACGTCATATTTTTCAAAGACATTTTCGAAATCTTGTTTGATTAATGTCCGTACTTTTTGGGCCTTTTTATAATAGGCATCATAGTAACCAGAGCTTAATGCAAATGTGCCAAGCATGATCCTACGTTTTACTTCGTCACCAAAGCCCTCGGCACGAGTATTCTTGTACATTTGTATTAATGTTTCGGCATTGTCCGTTCGATATCCATAGCGAACTCCATCAAAACGAGACAAGTTAGCCGACGCTTCTGATGAAGATAGTAGATAATAAGTAGCCAACGCGTATTTTGAATGCGGAAGCGATACTTCTTCCCATGTTGCACCCATCTTTTCAAGAACCTTTAGAGAAGCTAAGACAGATTGGCGAACCTCTTCTTGAACGCCTTCACCAAGATATTCTTTTGGCACGGCAATTTTCAAGCCTCTAACATCACCCGTTAATGCTTCGGCGAAGTTTGGCACGGCAAGATTTGCTGACGTTGAATCCATTGGATCATATCCAGAAATTGCTTGGAGTAAATAGGCATTATCTTCGACCGTTCTTGTAACAGGACCTATTTGGTCAAGGGAAGACGCAAAGGCAACAAGTCCAAAGCGGGACACACGGCCATATGTTGGTTTTAACCCAACAACACCACAATAGGCTGCCGGCTGACGGATTGAGCCTCCTGTGTCGGATCCTAAAGAAAACAGCACTTCACCTGCCGCAACAGATGCCGCTGATCCACCAGAAGATCCACCTGGTACCGTTTCAAGATTCCATGGGTTTCTCGTTTTTTGAAAACCTGAGTTTTCCGTTGAGGAACCCATCGCGAATTCATCCATGTTCAATTTCCCAATTGTAATCGTTTCTGCTTGCTGTAGCTTTTGCGTTACAGTTGCATCATAGATTGGGTCAAAGTTTTCAAGAATTTTACTTGCACAAGTAGTACGCAAGTTTTTTGTTACGATATTATCCTTGATCCCAATTGGCATCCCGAATAATAAACCCTTTGATTCGTCCGTACCAAGCTTGTTGTCCAAATTTTTGGCGATTTCCAACGCCTTTTCTTCATTTAACGTTAAAAAGGCTTGAACTTTATTATCTACTTCATTGATGCGTTTGAAAGATTGCTCTACTAGATCAGAGACAGTTATTTCTTTTTTATGTAAAAGACTATGCAGTTCTGCTACGCTTTGATCAAATAAACTCATCGTTTTCCCCTCCTTACTCTATAATAGCTGGCACCTTAATTTGGCCATCTCGATGTTCAGGTGCATTTTTTAATACTTCTTCCCGTGGCAACCCTTGTTGCGGAATATCTTCGCGTAACACATTTTTTAATTCTAAAACGTGAGAGGTCGGCTCGACGTTGTCCGTATCTAGCTCATTTAATTGCTCAGCGAAGCTGATAATCGCGTCTAATTGCTTTGTGAATTTTTCAGCCTCGTCCTCGGTTATTGCCAATCTTGCCAAATGAGCAACATGCTTCACTTGTTCAACAGAAATTCTTGACATATTTTTTTCACCTCCAAATTTATTCGAACAGTCACACAATAATAAAATGATAACAAACTTTTCCACACTAAAGCAACAATGTTTACCAATCTACCCTGCATTGTCCTTTGCCTATTTTACCATGAAAAATGGGCGGATTCCTTGCAAAAGGGCAAAATTAATTTGCTTTTGTCTATTGTGGATGCTCTTAATCAAATGTTTGATTGAATACGCCCTATGTCTTGGGGCACTTAGTCCGGAGTCAGCCAATCAATCGTTTGATTAGTGGTTAGCGTTCGCTTTTTAAAACTTATCGGTCAATGTTACTTTCATCGCTCCGCTTTTCAGAAACAAAAATACAGACCTCCTTCTTTGCCCGGGGTCTGTATTCGATGAGGCTCATTTTTCAAATAGCCAAAAATCACCTTTCTAAAAACCATGACTTCCTACTTTTTAAAGATATTTTGAAAGATTGACATGAAACCCTTCTCTTCCGGTTTTGTTGGCAGAACAGGTTCCGTTTCAGTTTCCTTTCCAATAAAGATCTCCTCTTTGTCGATTGCAAACTCTTGCGCCAGTACTAAACCAAGATCAGAATTGTAATCCTTATTGGTGACAATCGTGTATTCCAAATTCAAACTTTTGGCGATTGAAATATATTTACTAAGATTTGAATAGTCCAAATTGCCATTTAAAAACAAATGAGCGCTACCATTCTCCTTCATCAATATCTCAACTTTCGGATAGACTCCCTTTTCCATAACTTGCTCCCCGGTTAAAGCTACCACGACCCTTTCACGGATGGTGGTTAAAAACCTTCGTCTTTCATCGGGCTTTGTTTCCTTTGCCCCATGAATTCCCTGCAGCAAGTAATCATCCATTTCCGACTTTGACAAATTGAAACCTCCCCATCGTACAGACTAATACTATGTATGTAGCATTCCAAAAAAAGGTGCGTAAAATCCCTCCCACCTGAACACTTACGTTTTAACGCACCACCGCACCGGGGGTCAGGCACCACTTTTCACTTTAATGCACTACCGTCCCCCCAGTCCCCACTTTCTCTACCCCCTAAAAAACAAGGCTGTGTTAAAGCTCAATGTTGATGTTTTGCACAATGTTGATTGGAGTGGAGGGCGCGAAGACTCCTGCGGGAGCAGCGGGACAGGTGAGACCCCGCAGGTGCTTTAGCGCCGAGGAGGCTCACCGCCCGCCCCGCGGAAAGCGAAGCGCCTGGAACGGAAATCAACATTCTAGTTTAGCAGAGCAAAAAACAAAAAAATCCTTCTCTTCTTATATAGAAGAGAAGGAGAAAATAGGAGAAATATAGGAGTAAAAATCACAAGTAAAATAATTCTTACGGATTACTTAGATGCAGTGAATTGTTCTTCTTCAGTTGAGCCCTTTAGAGCTGTAGTTGAAGAAGTACCACCAGAAATAATCATGGAAACTTGGTCGAAGTAACCAGTTCCAACTTCACGTTGGTGTCTTGTTGCAGTGTAACCGTCTTTCTCACTAGCAAACTCAGCTTGTTGAAGTTCGGAGTAAGCAGCCATACCACGAGTTTTGTAGCCTTTTGCTAAATTAAACATGCTGTGGTTTAAAGCATGGAAACCTGCAAGTGTAACGAATTGGAATTTATAGCCCATTTTACCAAGTTCAACTTGGAATTTAGCAATTGTTTCATCATCAAGTTTTGCTTTCCAGTTAAATGAAGGAGAGCAGTTGTAAGCAAGTAATTTACCAGGGAATTTTGCATGAATAGCTTCAGCAAATTGTCTAGCTTCATCAATATTAGGTTCAGAAGTTTCACACCAGATCAAGTCCGCATATGGTGCATAAGCTAAACCGCGGGAAATGGCTTGTTCAATTCCAGCTTTTACTCGGAAGAAACCTTCAGGTGTACGGTTTCCTGTAATGAACGGAGCATCATATTGATCAATATCACTTGTAATTAAATCAGCCGCATTTGCATCTGTACGGGCAACAAGAACAGTTGGTACACCCATTACGTCAGCAGCAAGACGAGCCGCAATCAAGTTTTTAACAGCTGTTTGAGTTGGTAATAATACTTTACCACCTAAGTGACCGCATTTTTTCTCAGAAGATAATTGATCTTCAAAATGAACGCCTGAAGCACCAGCTTCTATCATGCCCTTCATTAATTCGAAACAGTTTAATTGTCCGCCAAAACCAGCTTCTGCATCAGCAACAATTGGAGCAAACCAATCAATTGAGTTGTCGCCTTCGCCATGTGTTATTTGATCAGCACGTTGTAGTGCTTGGTTAATACGTTTAACAACTGCAGGAACACTATTTGCTGGGTATAAGCTTTGGTCAGGATACATATTTCCAGACAAGTTAGCATCTGCAGCAACTTGCCATCCGCTTAAGTAGATTGCCTTAAGACCAGCTTTAACTTGTTGTACAGCTTGGTTACCAGTTAATGCTCCAAGTGCATTAACGAAATCTTCTTCATTTACTAGCTTCCAAAGCTTCTCAGATCCCCGTTGTGCCAAAGTGTATTCAATATCAATTGAGCCGCGTAATTTTAGAACATCTTCTGCTGTATATGGTCTTTCTACACCTTTCCAACGTGCGTCTAATTCCCAGCTTTCTTGTAATTGTTTTGCTCTTTCATTTGACATAGATAATTCCTCCTTTGTTTTTATTAACCCCTTTGTTACCCCTAGTAAACTGTGTATCTATAAAATTTCATATCCTAATAGAGTTATGAAATTTTAATAAACATTTCTTAGCCATGAGTGACTGAACAGCTGTTGATCTTCAAAAATCAATCATTCAACATATTGAGCATCCGCTCAATTATTTTCCAATCATCAGCAAGCATCTTACAATTTACTAGTTTAATAACTTGCAAAAGCTATCACTCATTAGAAACTTTTTCAATGTTATAACACAGTGTTTAGTGAATCTTTTTGTATTATATAACAGATTTTCTGGAATTGAAACCCCTATTTTTAGATTTTTCTGAAATTAAATTCGACAAAGCTTTTTATCTTCAAAAAAAATAGCCCTATCTCCTTTAAAGAGATAGAGCCAAGCCAATTTAATTAATATAACTCTGAAGAGGTTTTCGCCTGCATATGGAGCAGCAAATAATCAGGTCCACCTGCTTTAGAGTCTGTTCCCGACATGTTAAAACCACCGAATGGCTGGTAACCAACAATAGCACCTGTACAGCCACGGTTTATATAAAGATTACCAACATGGAAATCTTCTCGTGCTTTTTCAATATGGTCACGATTTTTCGAAATGACTGCACCTGTTAAACCGTATTCCGTATTATTAGCAATCTCTAAAGCTTGCTCAAAATCCTTTGCCTTTGTGAATCCGACAACAGGTCCAAAGATTTCTTCCTGCATTAGACGTGCTTTTGGTGCTAAATCCGCAATCACTGTTGGCTGGATGAAGTATCCTTTCGAATTGTCTCCGATACCACCAGCAACCAATCTGCCTTCCTGTTTGCCGATTTCAATATAGTCGATGACCTTGTTAAAAGCACTTTGATCAATGACTGGACCAGTGAATACAGTTTGATCTTCAGGATTACCAACAGATAATTGGTTTGTTAACTCTACTACCCTGCTTAATACTTGATCATACACGTCCTCAACAACGATTGCTCGGGAGCATGCTGAACATTTTTGCCCTGAGAAGCCAAACGATGAAGCTACAATTGATTGTGCTGCTAGTTCTAGGTCTGCATCTTTATCAACAACAATCGTGTCTTTTCCGCCCATTTCAGCAATGACACGTTTTAACCAAATTTGGCCTTTTGATAATTTCGAAGCCCGCTCGTAAATACGTAAACCGACATCACGGGAGCCGGTAAAGCTGATAAATCGCGTATCTTTATGATCAACTAAATAGTCCCCTACCTCAGCTCCACTGCCTGGAACAAAGTTTACTACTCCTTTTGGAAGACCAGCTTGTTCTAATATCTCAACAAATTTAGCAGCCACGATTGGAGTTGTGGATGCTGGTTTTAACAAAACGGTGTTTCCGGCAACAATCGCTGCAACCGTTGTGCCAGCCATAATGGCTAACGGGAAATTCCAAGGGGGGATAATAATCCCTACTCCTAAAGGAATATAGTCATAACGGTTATGTTCGTTCGGACGACTTTGGACAGGAACGCCCTCTTTAATGCGCAACATTTGGCGCGCGTAAAATTCTAGAAAATCAATAGCTTCAGCTGTATCGGCATCTGCTTCACGCCAAGGTTTCCCTGCCTCCTTGGTCATTAGGGCAGAGAATTCATGTTTCCGCCGTCGTAAAATGGCTGCAGCCTTAAATAACACATCAGCACGCATCTCCGGTTTTGCCTTCCGCCATGTTTTAAAAGCGTCAACAGCCGCTTGCATTGCTTTTTCAGCAAGCTCACGGTTAGCCTTTGACACTCTCCCGATTACCTCTTGATTATTTGCTGGATTATAGGATACGATTTTTTCATCGGTGGAAACTCGCTCTCCCCCAATGATTAAATCGTAATCTTGTGCTAAATAGCTTTCAACGATCTGTAAGCCCTGTAGGTATGCTTTTCGGTTTTCCTCAACTGTAAAGTCTGTTAAAGACTCATGTTTGTAAGGTTGTACCATTATACCGCCTCCTATGTTTAGCTAAAATCCTATCCCTATTTTATCATTACTCTAATAATCTCTCAAATATTGCTACAATTTTTTATATTCTAATATAATTTCACTAAATGCAAAAAAAGAAGGCAAACATAAAGTCTGCCTTCCGCTTTTCTATTCATACACGTGCACAAAGGGTTCGCTTTGGTTCGCCTTACGGACGATAAGTGCTTCTGGACCATTTACAGACGAAATATTCACTTCCACCGTTACATATTCAGGAAAATGCTCCATAACAAGTCCAGTGACATATTGGGTAAAACCAATGCCTTCAGCCTTTCCGTAAAATTGAATCGGCAAGTCAATCGATATTTCTTGAAGCTGATTCTCTACATAAAACGCCTTCCCAATCACACCATTAAAGTTTGGAAAATAGGATTCCACATCTTGCTTGAAATTTTGGAAAAACGTAATATCATCTCGGTGATCACTTGTTGCCTGTGTTGAAGGAAAAAGATAATACTTCTCATTAACATCTTCCCATCCACCAAGGCTATTACTGCCTTTTGAAACGTTGGAATAGGCGAAGAAGTTTCCTGGTACGACTGCCGATTTACTCGCTTGTTCAAAAAGAGCAATTGTAACCGGTACATCCTTAAGACCGTCAACACCACGAATTCTTTTAGCCACTTCTTCAGCAATCTTTTTGCCTTCCCGTTCAAGATCAGCATGAGGGATTTTCTTCTCAAAAGTTGCCCCGTATTGAACCGTCTGGTAATAATAAACGGAATTCATTGCAAGACCAATCACTACGCCACCAAGACGAACCTTGCCGTCATTATCTTTTATTAAATAGTCATGCTCTAAAATATGTGCCAAATAAATTGGACTCTTTTCATTTCTTGTTTTTAAATCACCCACCCCATCATCGAGCGGATTCAAACCAACATTTTCTGTGTCCTTTAACTTTTCAGCATCTAATTGTTCCTTAGTAAATTTGCGGTTGAGCCACATTTGTACTGTTTTTTTCTTCAAATATTGACCTTCCTGGAACAAATACTTATCAGGGTCAAAGCTTTTTAAGGCCACTCTCATTAATCCCGTTTCAAACTCATTGATATCATATCTTGTGTTCAAATTATTTACGACTAAACCCCTTGCCTCTCCAGGCTTGAATGGTAAAATCGTTCGGTAATACTGATCAGAGATTTGATATTTTGGTATAATAGCTTTCTCTTTTGAATTATCCTTTGTGCTTTGAACTACTTCATCTTTTTTTTGAAAGTTAGGAGCACATGCTGTTAATAAAAGGACAAGAGCTAAAGCAACCAGCGCTAATTTCTTCATGGGTTCCCCCTCTTACTTATTTAGTTCCTCAATCATTTTCACTTCATCCCAAATTTCTATTCCCAATTCCTCTGCCTTTGTAAGCTTAGATCCCGCATCTGCCCCAGCAATGACAAGATTCGTTTTTTTGCTAACACTCCCAGCAACATTACCTCCGAGTGCCTCTATTTTTTCTTTTGCCTCATTCCTATTTAGGTGCTCCAACTTACCTGTTAAGACCACGGTTTTACCGTTAAAGAAGGAATTCGAATCCTCTGCTAAAACACGTTTAGGACCCTTATAGACCATGTTAACTGACGCCAATTTTAATTCTTGAATCAGCTCGTTTACTTCATCTTTGGCAAAATAGGTGACAATCGAACTGGCCATCTTTTCGCCTATCTCATTAACAGCTGTTAACTCAACCTCTGTCGCTTCCGCCAAGCAATCGATCGTTTCAAAATGTTGGGCAAGCGTTTTGGCCGCTTTTGCACCAACGTGACGAATTCCAAGTCCAAACAAAAGCTTTTCAAGTGAATTTTCTTTAGATCCATCGATAGCAGCTAGTAGGTTTTGAATCGACTTTTCTCCCATCCGTTCAAGCCCAATCAGCTGTTCCCGAGTAAGTTTATAAATATCAGCCACATCATGAATTAAGCTTTCTGAAAATAATTGACTGATGACCTTCTCCCCTAGCCCCTCGATGTTCATTGCATTACGGGACACAAAATGAATCAGACCCTCGCGAATTTGGGCAGGACATTTTGGATTAATACAGCGGAGGGCCACTTCTTCTTCAAGACGAACAAGCTCACTTTCACACTCTGGGCAAGATGTCGGCATTTGAAATACCTTTTCCTCGCCAGTCCGTCTCTCAACAAGAACATTTACTACCTCAGGAATAATATCTCCAGCTTTTTTCACAACAACCTGGTCACCAAGTCGAATATCCTTTTCACGAATGAGGTCTTCATTATGCAACGATGCCCGCCCAACAGTAGACCCTGCAACACGAACCGGCTCTAAAATAGCTGTTGGGGTAATCACTCCTGTCCGCCCTACATTGAGTTCAATATCGATTAAAGTTGTGACGACCTCCTCAGCTGGAAATTTATAAGCAATTGCCCACCTGGGACTTTTTGCGGTTGTGCCCAATATTTCTTGTTGCCTTAGAGAATCTACTTTTATTACAATCCCGTCAATTTCATATGGCAAATTAGGCCTTTTTTCAACCCAGCTCTCAACAAATTGAATGACACTGTCGATGTCAGCACAATTTTGTCTTTCTTTATTCGTTTTAAATCCTAACGAGTCGAGCCAACTAAGCCCTTCACTATGCGAAGTAATATTTGCATTTTCTGCACCGGCTATCCCGTATAAAAAGATATCTAGTGCTCTCGACGAGGCAATTTTCGGATCTAGCTGCCGTAACGATCCAGCTGCAGCATTACGCGGATTAGCAAATGGCTCTTCACCTTTTTCATTTTTCACCTTATTTAAAGCTTCAAACGAACGTTTTGGCATAAATGCCTCTCCACGTACCTCAATGGCAATTTCCTCAGATAGACGCAACGGCATCGAACCAATCGTTTTTAAGTTAGCAGTGATGTCCTCACCAACAGTTCCGTCTCCTCTTGTTGCCCCTTGGATAAAAACACCATTATCATAACGAAGAGATACCGCTAACCCATCAATTTTCAACTCACAAATATACGAAAAATCATCGCCAACAACCTGCCGAATTCTCCGGTCAAAGTCGCGTAAATCTTGTGGGCCAAAGGCATTTCCTAGGCTTAACATCGGAACCCGATGCTCAACCTTCTCAAATACATCTAACACTTCTCCGCCCACTCTTTGTGAAGGAGAATCCGCCGTTTTAAGATCTGGATATTGGGTTTCAATCCCAATCAATTCCTTAATAAGTCGGTCGTATTCGGCATCCGGTACACTTGGATGATCTAGAACATAATATTCGTAATTATATTGATTAAGTAATTCATGCAATTCCCTTACACGATTTTTTTGAGTTTGAAGGTCCATACATGCAGCCCTTTCATGTGAGATAAGTCTAAGCTTTTTTGATTGGAGCAAACTTCGCGAGCAACCGTTTGATCCCAACCGGACTTGGAAAAGCGATATCTAACTCGATTCCTTCCCCTTCTCCTTTTACACTTACAACGGTACCAGTTCCCCATTTACCATGTTCTGCTTTTTCGCCCACTCTCCAACCAATTTCAGCACCGCCAGTTGGTGAAGCGATATTGGGACGAACGACTGGTTTCCTTTGCGACTGCTTAGCGAAAGTTGGAAACGACGCAACAGCTTTTTTAACTGGTTCGATTCCCTCAAGCAGATCTGCTGGTATTTCTTTAATGAACCTTGATGGTGCATTCGAAGTCGTACGACCATACAATGTCCGCATTTGCGCATTGCTGATGAATAACTGTTGTTCAGCCCTCGTAATACCAACATAAGCAAGACGACGTTCTTCTTCCATCTCCGCTTCTTCCTGAAGCGATCGACTGTGCGGGAATACCCCTTCCTCTAAACCCATCAGGAACACCACAGGGAATTCCAACCCTTTGGCGGAGTGAAGCGTCATTAATACAACCGTATCATCTTTCTTTTGCCCTTCGTCGTCCAGACTGTCAATATCAGCAACTAAGGCCAGATCAGTTAAAAAGGCGATCAGACTTTTATCTTCATTAGCTTCTTCAAAATTTTTCGTCACAGACAGTAACTCGTCCAAGTTTTCCAGTCTACTTTGTGATTCTAATGATTTTTCAGCCTTAAGCATATCGCGATAACCAGATTTATCTAGTAGCTCTTCAACCATCTCTGTTACCGATAAAAACTCTTGCATTCGGGTGTAACCGTTGATTAGGTCACGGAACTCAGCTGCAGCCTTTGTCACCTTAGGACTTAAGCCGATTAACTCCACCGATTCCAATGCCTGAAACAAAGACATATCATGTGTTAGGGCAAATTCAACGATTTTATCGTAAGAGCTTGAACCAATTCCTCTTTTTGGAACGTTGATGACCCTTTGTAAGGCAATCTCATCATCTGGATTGGCAATCAGCTTTAAGTAACTAATGATATCTTTAATTTCTTTTCGCTCATAGAACTTGATTCCGCCAACAATCGAGTAATCAATATTAGATTTTAACAGCACTTCCTCAATGACCCGGGATTGAGCATTGGTTCGATACAAAATAGCGATATTAGCCTGTTTATACTTACCGCTTCCGACGAGTTCTTTTATTTTTCCAGCAACAAATTGCGCCTCTCCCTTTTCGCTGTCGGCCCGGAAATAATTAATCTTATTCCCTGCCTGATTTTCAGTCCAAAGGTTTTTCGCTTTTCTGTTTAGGTTATTAGAAATAACTTCGTTTGCTGCTAAAAGAATTCGTTTTGAGGACCGATAATTCTGTTCAAGCAAGATTACTTTTGCATTTGGATAATCTTTTTCAAATGATAAGATATTGGCGATGTCAGCACCGCGCCAACGATAAATTGATTGGTCAGAATCCCCAACAACGCAAAGATTTTTAAACCTAGCTGCCAATAGCTTGACCAGCATGTATTGTGCTCTATTCGTATCTTGATACTCATCAACATGAATATACTGAAATTTGCGTTGATAGTATTCGAGGACCTCAGGTACCCGTTGAAATAATTGGATCGTCAACATAATTAAATCATCAAAATCCAAAGCACTATTTTTGCGCAGACGGCTTTGATACTCTTCGTATACTTCAGCTACCTTTTTTTCAAAATAACCACCGGCAGTTTTTGAATAAGTGCCCGTATCAATTAGTTCATTCTTTGCGCTACTAATGGCTCCAAGCATCGCTCGAGGGTCAAACTGTTTCGGATCTATATTTTTAGCTTTTAAAATTCCTTTAATCACCGATTGCTGGTCGGTTGTGTCTAGAATCGTAAAATTCCTGCTAAAACCAATTCGATCAATGTCGCGGCGAAGAATTCTCACGCACATGGAATGAAAGGTCGAAATCCAGACTTCATCTGCCGCTCCGCCCATTATACTTTGAATCCGTTCTTTCATTTCTCTTGCGGCCTTATTTGTAAATGTAATCGCTAAAATATTATAAGGATTGACACTTTTTTCTACCATTAGGTAAGCAATACGGTGCGTCAACACTCTCGTTTTGCCACTTCCTGCTCCAGCCATGATCAATAGCGGACCATTCGTTGCTGTTACTGCCTTTTGCTGCTCAGGATTTAAACCATTTAATAACTTATCAGTTAAAAACTGCATCTATGTCACCACTTTAATTTGTTTTATTAATCAACCGTTTGATTGAATTACACCCTTGCCTTGATACCAACATTACGATTGGATTTCATCAATCGTTTGATTAAGACTGAATTCCCTTAACTGTAGCCAGTGCTGTATTCAAATCTTTATAGATAACATTCCCCACTACGATAACATCGGCATAAGCACTCATTTCCTTTGCCTGTTGGACTGTCTCAATTCCACCACCGTAAAAGAATGTCGCATGATCTAAATGCCGCTTTACTTCCTTTACAATCATTGGGTCCCCATAAGTACCGCTATATTCTAAATAGAATATTGGTAAATGAAACATTTTTTCTGCCATCATCGCATAGGAAACTACGTCTGACAAGGAGAGTGCTGTATCAGCACTTGTTAATTGAGCAGCTTTGCATTCACCATTCATAATGCAGTATCCTTCAACAAGGATCTCATCCCAATTCATAAGCTCACTGAATTCCTTAAGCGCATGATGATGCAGGCCAGTGATCCACTTTGTATCGCAGCTGTTTAAAACCGTCGGGATAAAATACAAATCAAATCCGGGAGTAACTGTATCGATGCTAGAAACTTCTAATACACATGGCACTGTATACTTACGAATGCGCACCATCAAATCTAGGACCTTATCCAGAGTAACCCCATCTGTGCCACCTACGATGATTGCATCTGTTCCTGATTCACAAATCATTTCAAGTGCATCATCGGATATTTCTTTATCTGGATCGAGTTTAAATACATGGCGCCACTCGCGAACATCGTACATACCAAAAAGCCCCCATTCTAGTTTCCATTTCACCATTATATCACTTGTTCACATGATAAAAAACCAAAAAACCGAAGGGGCTATCCCTTCGGCATTTAATGTTAATCATTCATTTTACTTGTCAAAAACTACTCTGCACTTGTTTCTTCTTTTTGAACTTTGACACGGTCTAAAGCCATTTCGTATGCATCGTTCCCATAATTTAAACACCGTTTCACGCGTGAAATGGTCGCAGTGCTGGCACCTGTTTCAGTTTCAATTTTATGATAGGTATTACCTTCACGAAGCATGCGAGCAACCTCTAAACGTTGAGCTAATGATTGAATTTCATTAACTGTACATAAATCATCGAAAAAACGATAGCACTCTTCTAAATTTTCTAAAGACAAAATGGCTTTAAATAGTTGATCAAGCTCTTTACCTCGTAATTTTTCAATCTGCATTATATGGACCCCTTTAAAAATCTAGTTAATTTGCTTCGACCTTAACTTCACTTGTTAATCCTGGATTAGATGGGACAATATTGATCCATGTTTTCCCTGGTACAAATCCTACAATAGCGCCATTTATTACTGGCACAATCCGTCCATCCTGACTTTTCCATTCAACTTGCCTTAAGAAGCCTTTTTGTAACAGATAGGCTTTACCACCTGAGGTTAAGTCAATCTTTCTACGACCGGCACCATCATTTAATGTTTGGTGTTCCGTTTCAACGATAAAGACATTATCTAATAAAACGGGGGCATCTGTTTCATAATTAACGGTCTGCTCTCCAGCAGAAAAACGTTTATATTTACCGATTGTCTCGTCATACTCATAAGTTGCAGTAAATGTTGGATTATTTAAGTAAGCAACAGAAACTTTTTTCCCAGGTTGACCCTCAAGTTTCTTGATTTCATCTTTTGTTAAAAACGTCAATGGCTCAGGTGCATTCTTCATCGAAAAGCTGTTCTTTTCAGCACCTTCGAGAATTTTTTCATAAGTAATATAGGAATTATGCGGCGCTACTCTGTCAGTTGATCGCTTAAAAAGAGTCCCGTCATATTGCATTCCATTTAAATTATCAATGTACCCGTTATCAAGCATTTCCTTTGCATCAGGGCTGTACCCATGGGCAATGTAGAGGCTATCATATGCTTTTGCCAGTTTTATGTAGTACTCTCTGGCACTACGAACAGGACCAATTTTCTCGGGCTTTTCGCTTTGGAAAATAGCCAAGAACCTCGTCACGTTTCCTTCAGCTAGCAATTCATAGACAATGTCTGCTTTATCTAAGCCTGTTTGTGGCCTTGCTTTTGGATGATTGTTGACCATGACTGCAACCGCTCTTCCGCCAACTTCCTCTTTCGTGCCAATTCCGGTTAATGGAAAATAATTAGGGAATTCTGCTGTTTCTTTTTGAACATTTTCTATTGCCTTTTCTTTATGTTCTTTTACGTTTGCTTCCTTGGTTCCACTACATCCTGTTAGCAGAAGGAATATTGCCGCAGATACGACGATATATCTCCTTACCATCCATATCACCTCCACCTTCAAAAATGATGTGTCTGCAAATTGTTGGTCTTTATTACTTTTCCATTTTAACGCATTATAGTTGGAAAGAGTACCATTTTATTCATCACATCATACATTCCTTGCTGGGTAATTCGGATATATGGCAAATGAGTCGAAGAAAAAAACAACATGGAATAGATTGGATCGGCAAATTTGTACCCACATTCCTTAAGATAATCAAGAAGCTGATTTTCTTCTATAATAAGCTCATCCACTTTTTTATCAGACATAATCCCCATTAATTGCAATGGGATTTCCTGCATAATTTCTCCATTTTCACAACAAACAATTCCGCCACCAATTTCCTTCATTCGATTAAATGCTGTGAACATATCCTTTTTATTTTTTCCGATTAAAATAATATCCCCAGTATTAGAGAATGAACTAACTAGTCCTGATAGGCTATTCGCAAAGCCTTTTAATAATGTATTGATACGCCATTTACCTTTTCGATCAATCAACATAAAAAAGCACTCATCATGATCATGCGATAGTTCTTCAGTCGAGACCTCAATGTTGATGGAATAGGGTTTTGTGATCACAGAATTCTCCATTTGAATCCCAAACGGCATCGAGAACTGCATATCATCCCAATTTAAGTCCCAATCAATTGATAAAGGTTTCATCCCCGATTGCTTCCAATGGAAATTCTGGTCAATTTCCACTTCTTCTCCGTCTCGTTTTACCCATTTCCCTTTTGCTAATACAGAAATCGGTGTAGGATTATTTTCATCAGTTAAGAA
The DNA here is from genome assembly GCF_000242895.2 of Bacillus sp. 1NLA3E. Taxonomy (NCBI): domain Bacteria; kingdom Bacillati; phylum Bacillota; class Bacilli; order Caryophanales; family Bacillaceae; genus Bacillus; species Bacillus sp. 1NLA3E. Next base: position 359,478 of record NC_021171.1, on the reverse strand, counting down.
GTTTATATTAGCCACTCTACCCGTGGCAATACTACCGTGTAAGTAATCAATATTATAATAGCGGGCAACGTTAATCGTCGCCATGTTGTACGCATCCACTGTCGGTACACCATGATCAATCGCAATCCGAATCATTTCATCAATAATACCTTTTTCATAAAAACTAGCAGACGCACCATCTGTTGTAAAAATAAACCGGTCGTAGAAATCAATACCTAGTTCATGAATTTCAGTCAATAATTTGGCAAGATCCGGTCGAATGGATGAATTTCTTAATGAGACCATATAACCTTGCATAAGCCTTTGATATACATCCTCACCAGTCATCGATTCATGATCACAATCAGCACCTAGAAGCTTCATCTTTGCCAAAGTCTTTTCAGAAGCGCCAGGGAAATGTCCTTCTATTTGCTTTCTCATTCTTTTCGCTTCTTGGATCCAATGCAAAAGCAAGTCGTCTCCATCCAGCAACTTCGGCCAGCCAGTAAGCTCTCCCCCTTGCAAAACGCAATCATGCTCAAGCCATGCTTTGATGTTGGCATTTGAAAATACGCTATTTTGGTCTAAAATCTCAGTCTGGGCATCGAATCTGCACCACCAGTACATCGAAACAGGAGATGCTTTCATATCATTTAAAAAGGTAAAAGCATCCTTAATTTCTAAATTAACAGCTAACATCATATTATCGTTAATCAATGTTGTTGTACCAAATTGGCTTGCATAGTTTGCAAGTGATTGGGGATTATATAAGAGAAATGGATGGGCATGTGGCTCAATATAACCCGGGACCAATATTTGGTCAGTACAATCGATGATTTCACAACCAGTTACATTATCTGGTAATGCGTCACCAACATACACAATTCGATCATCATAAATCCAAATATTCCCCGTCATCCACTTTCGAAAGACCTGATTTAGATAAGTTGCGTTTATTAATAATATAGTGGGTGAGCATTTTCCATCTAAGACTGAAACATGCTCACGTAAATGTTTAGTTTTCCAACGATACCGTTGTTCCATCACTGCATTACCCCTCCTTAAATCTAGGGAATAATCATTTAAAATGTAAACCCTTTCATTGTTATAATACTAACATATTTCGCATTTTAAAGCATTAAAGAATGCTGAATATATTTGTAAAAATTTGATAAAGGATGTGTCAAATCAATGAAAGCAAATACAAATATTGGGATTTTGAATGCGTTAATTCGCATTACCATAGGATTTACCATTCTTTCTTGGGCAACAGCGAAGTTAGTCAAAAAGCCATGGCGCGACTCGTATATTTTCGTTGCCATGATAGCTGCAATGAAAATTGCAGAGGGCATTGTACGATATTGCCCAATGACTGCTCTATTTGAGGAGTGGCAAAAAGGGGATTGCTGTCAACAAAATGACCAATCTGAACAAAACGACGAAACTTCCCTTCTTCCATATAATCCGACTTAATTAATGACAAAAAAAGGCTGTCTGGTAACCGGTTTTTTTCCGATTACCAGACAGCCCCTAACAGGAGTTGATAAATAATGATTTATGAATATATATCTGATATGTCTTTTGTACTCATTACTCTAATAGGTAGTATTGTTGCATTGCTTTACGTGTTCATCCCAAAACGTATCAAAAAGCGCTTGCGATAGCCCTCGCCCCGATATCTTTACGGTAAAACACACCGTCACTACCTAGGTTCTCTAATTCTTGGTAAACTTTATCCTGAGCACTTTTCAAATCCTTTGCTTTGGCACCAGCTAAAAGTACTCTACCACCGTTAGTCACAAAGCGGCCATCCGAATCTTTTTTCGTTCCGGCGTGAAATAGGTAAATTTCATCACTAATATCTGACAGACCTTCTATAACAGCACCCTTTCGATAATTGTCAGGGTACCCTTCAGATGCAATGACTACGCCAATAACAAAGTTATCTTCCCATAAAAGTTCTGGAGTTTCTCCATTAAGAAGAGCTAAGATGACTTCGACCAGATCTGATTGTAATCTTGGTAAAATAACTTGAGTTTCTGGATCACCGAAACGAGCATTAAATTCGATAACCTTAGGACCTTGTTTTGTTAAAATCAAGCCAGCATACAGAACCCCACAAAAACTTCTTCCTTCTTGAATCATAGCTTTTGCAGCAGGATATAAAACCGTTTCAATCGCCGTTTGAACAGCCTCAGCTTTTATTTGCGGAACTGGAGAATAAGCCCCCATTCCACCTGTGTTAGGTCCTTGATCCCCATCATAGGCCCGTTTATGGTCTTGAGCAATTTCGAGCGGAATGACAATTTCGCCATTTACGAGCGCCATTAGGGAGAATTCTTCACCTTCTAAAAACTCTTCAATTACCACAGTGGAGGATGCATCTCCAAATTTCTCATCAAGTAGCATTTCCTGAAGACTAGTTAGAGCTTCTTCCATCGTTAAAGCAACAGTAACACCTTTTCCAGCAGCCAATCCATCTGCCTTAATAACAATAGGAGCGCCAAGTTTTTCCACATATTTCTTCGCTTCTTCATAGTCACTAAACACAGCATACTCTGCAGTAGGAATGTCATACTTTTCCATTAATTCTTTCGCAAAAGATTTACTTCCTTCTATTAAAGCAGCCGATTGCTGTGGCCCAAATACCTTTAGCCCCGCTTCCTGAAATTTATCAACAATTCCTTCTAGAAGCGGAGTTTCAGGACCAACGATCGTTAAGCCAATCTGATTCTCCTTGGCAAATCTCACAAGCTCAGCTTGATTACTTTCTTCAATGGAAACGAGGTCGGCAACGTCCGTCATTCCATCATTACCAGGAGCTACAAAAACATGCTCCACTTTTGGGCTTTCATTCAGTTTTCGGCAAATCGCATGCTCTCTGCCGCCCCGTCCAATGACTAAAACGTTCATTTTATTGCCCCCTCTTAATGTTTAAAATGGCGGATGCCTGTAAATACCATGGCAATTCCGTACTCATCAGCTTTCTTAATTGAATCTTGATCACGAACCGAACCACCAGTTTGAATAATCGCTGTAATCCCAGCTTTTGCGGCAGCTTCAACAGTATCATCCATTGGGAAGAAAGCATCTGACGCAAGAGCTGCTCCTTTAGCTTTTTCTCCCGCTTGTTCAAGGGCAATTTTTGCTGATCCAACACGATTCATTTGACCTGCGCCAACCCCAAGTGTTTGATCTTTATTAGTCACAACAATCGCATTTGATTTAACATGCTTTACAACCTTCCAGCCGAGTTTTAAAGATTCCCACTCACTTTCAGTTGGCTGCCTTTTTGTTGGGATCGTGATTGTTGCATTCTCAAGTGTATAGCTGTCTTGGTCCTGAACAAGTAATCCCCCCTCTATTGAAGTAAGATTTCGTTCTGCTTTTTGTTTTTCTCCAAATGGTATCGTTAGGAGACGGAGATTCTTTTTCCCCGTCAACACAGTAATGGCTTCAGCTGAAAACGATGGTGCAATAATAATTTCTAAAAAGATTTCATAAAGCTTTTCGGCAGTGGCTTTGTCCACTTCCCGATTAAGAGCAATGATTCCGCCAAAAATTGAAATAGGATCCGATTCAAACGCCCTTGTAAACGCATCAAAAACATTATCCCCAATTCCAACACCACAAGGATTCATATGTTTTACTGCTACAGCGGCAGGCTCAGTAAATTCTTTGACAATTTGTAATGCTGCATTGGCATCATTTATATTGTTATAAGATAATTCTTTCCCATGTAATTGTGTTGCATTTGCAATTGAAAAATTTGATCCAAGTGGCTTTTTGTAAAATGCCGCTTCTTGATGTGGATTTTCTCCATAACGAAGAGACTGCTTAAGCTCATATGTCACTGTTAATGTTTCTGGATTCTCCTCACCAGATAATTCAGTCATATATTCCGCAATCACTGCATCATAGGAAGCTGTGTGACGGAACACCTTTGCAGCCAACTTGCGTCGTGTTCCAGGCTGAACCTGACCAGCCAAATTAAGTTCAGTAAGAACCAGTGGATAATCAGCCGGATCTACCACAACAGTTACATACTCATGGTTTTTGGCCGCAGAACGAAGCATCGTTGGACCACCAATATCGATATTTTCGATTGCATCATCAACAGTTACATCTGGTTTTGCAATAGTCTGTTGAAAAGGATATAAGTTTACGATAACTAGCTCAATCGGAGAAATACCATGCTCTTCCATCTGTCTTTTGTGATCCTCTTGATCAAACTTCCCTAATAAACCTCCATGAATCAAGGGGTTTAAAGTTTTAACACGACCTTCTAAAATCTCTGGAAATCCGGTAACATCGTTAACGCCGATCACGGGAATTCCCGCCTCTTGAAGAGCCTTCTTTGTTCCTCCAGTTGAAATAAGTTCAAAACCTAAATCACTTAACCCTTTGGCAAATTCCGCTATACCCTGTTTATCAGAAACGCTGATAAGCGCACGTTTTTTTGTCATTTTACATTCCTCCTTGAACTAGACAATAACATTTGTAGAACTGCTGGATAGAGTTGATGCTCGACTTGATGAATCTTCTCTTGATATGTTTCAGCTGATTCAGTGCCGTCAAGTTCGACTGTCTCTTGTGCAATAATCGGTCCAGTATCCATCCCCTCGTCAACGAAATGAACCGTCACTCCACTAACCTTCACCCTGGCAGCTAACGCCTGTCCAATGGCATCCTTTCCTGGAAAAGATGGTAGTAAAGAAGGATGAATATTTACGATTTGACCTTCAAACTGGGAAAGTAAGGTCGTTCCAATTATTCTCATATAACCGGCAAGAACGACTAACTCGACCTCACATTCTTTTAATCTAGCTAAAATTTCCTGTTCATACGCTTGTTTATTGGCAAAATCCTTACTACTAAATTCAAATATATTAATTCCTGCCGCTCTAGCTCTATCTAACACATAGGCTCCAGGCTGATCACAAACAAGTAGCTTGATGTCCGCATCCAACTTTTGATTTGTAACGGCATCCAGAATCGCTTGAAAATTGCTTCCGTTTCCGGAGGCAAAGACGGCGATGTTTTTCATTCATATCCCCCTAAATGATCGAAATTCCTTCGCTTTCAGTTACGACCCCAATAACAGAAGCGGTCTCTCCACAGCCTTGCAAATGTTCAACAAGTGCCGTAGCATGTTGTTTATCCACTACAACAGTCATCCCGATACCCATATTAAAAATATTGTACATTTCTTCATGCTTCACTTCGCCCAGCTTTTCGAGTAGTGAAAATACAGCTGGAATATTCCAACTTCCTAGCTTTACTTCAGCTCCCAATCCTTCAGGAAAGATTCTTGGCATGTTCTCATGAAATCCTCCGCCAGTAATGTGAGCCATCCCTTTAATTGGGAATTCTTTCAGTGCGGATAAAATAGACTTAACATAGATTCTAGTTGGCTTTAATAATTCTTCTCCCAACGTACAACCAAGTTCTTCAACATATTCGTCCAATGATAATTTTGCTTTTTCAAGAAACACTTTTCTCACAAGAGAAAATCCATTACTGTGAATTCCGCTTGATGCTAATCCGATTAGAACATCTCCAGCTTGAATGGTCTTACCGGTAATCAAGTTTGCTTTCTCACAAGCTCCAACAGCAAAGCCAGCAATATCATATTCTTCTTGATCGTACATACCTGGCATCTCTGCAGTTTCACCACCGATTAAGGCACATCCCGCTTGTTCGCAACCATCTGCTACCCCTTTTACAATCTCTTCAATTCTTGACGGGTCTGCTTGACCACAGCCGATATAGTCAAGGAAATATAGTGGCTCTGCTCCTTGAACAACAATGTCATTTACACACATTGCTACTGCGTCAATTCCTATAGTGTCATGGCGGTTAGCCATAAATGCAAGAATCAGCTTCGTTCCGACACCATCTGTTCCGGAAACTAATACCGGTTCCTTAAGGTTTAGTGCTGAGAGATCAAACATCGCTCCAAAGCCACCAAGGCCACCCATGACACCTAATCTTTCCGTCCTTTTAACATGCGACTTCATTCTCTCGACCGCTTGATATCCCGCTTCGATATTGACACCAGCTTCTCTATAAGCATTCGCCATTTCCAAATCTCCTTTGTTTAAAAAAAGTTAAAAACTATGAAAGTAGAAAGTGTCTAGCATCAGCGCCTAGGAACGCTTTTTGCATTTCGTCTTTCCAAAGGGAAAAGCGACATTGTCTGCCGCTTATTTTTGATAGTAATATTGCAGTGATTCTGGATAAAGCTCTGTTGGATATTCACCGGTGAAACACGCAACACATTGACCACAATTTTTGTCAGTGTCGATTCTGCCAATTGCTTCTAGCATTCCTTCTGTACTAATAAAGGTCAGTGAATCAGCACCAATAAGCTCTCGTATTTCCTCAACAGAATTAGAGGAGGCAATAAGCTCTTCTTTAGTAGAAGTGTCAATTCCATAAAAACAAGGATTCTTAATCGGTGGAGAACTAATCACTACATGAACCTCAAGTGCCCCTGCATCTTTTAACATTGTGACAATTCTCCGACTCGTCGTACCACGTACAATCGAATCATCAACCATGATCACTCGTTTCCCCTCAACAACACCACGGACAGGGGAAAGCTTCATTTTCACGCCTTGCTCCCTTAATGATTGCGAAGGCTGTATAAACGTACGACCAACATAACGATTTTTCACTAAGCCCATTTCATACGGAATTCCAGACGCTTCCGCATAACCGATTGCTGCAGAAATACTTGAATCTGGGACACCAGTTACCACATCTGCAACAATTGGTGCTTCTATAGCCAGTTTTTTCCCAAGTCTTTTTCTAGCAGAATGAACATTGATCCCATGAATATTACTATCTGGTCTGGAAAAATAAATATATTCCATCGCGCAAATTGCACTTGGTTTGTTTTCAGAAAAGAATTCTGATTTAATTCCCTCATCATTGATAATTAACAATTCACCAGGTAATACATCACGAATAAATTCTGCGCCAACTACATCAAATGCACAGGTTTCGGAAGCGACCATATAGGCATCTCCTAACCGTGCTAACGAAAGCGGTCTAAGACCATGCGGGTCAAGAGCTACCATCATTTCGTTTTCCGTCATGATTACGTAGGCAAATGCCCCTTCAATCTGTTTCAAGGCACTTTTTACTTGTTCTTTAATTCTACGTTCCCCGCTGCGACGAATTAAATGAGCTAGTACCTCAGTATCTGAGCTAGTTTGAAAAATGCTTCCTTGCTGCTCAAGAATTGATTTAATTAATTTTGCGTTCACCAAATTCCCATTATGAGCAAGAGCCAAACTACCGGATTCCGAATTGAACAACAGCGGCTGAACATTTTCATAACCACTGCCTCCTGCGGTTGCATAACGAACATGACCGATCGCGGACTTGCCGGATAACTTAGACATTACCTCCGAGGTAAAAACTTCTGTGACAAGACCCTCACCTTTGAAGATATCCAATTTTGTTCCATCAGTGACAACGATTCCTGTCCCTTCCTGACCTCGATGCTGAAGGCTATGGAGGGCATAATAGGTAATGCTAGCTGCATCTTGATGTCCCCAAACGCCGAAGATTCCGCACTCTTCATTTAGGCCCTTTAATTCAGCAAGCATGGAATAGCTCCTTTCCAAGCCTTTTCTAAACTTTCAACTTGCTCTGAAATAATAGTTACACTATCTTGAGTAATATTTAAAACTGGTTCAGCTGTAACTTCACCAATTAAAGTTGCACCTACTAATTTTTCGAATTCTTGTTGGTTTTCTTTTTTAACGGTCAATAAGAAACGAGATTGTGATTCACTGAATAGTGCTGAAACTGGATTTCCTGAAACCTTAATATCCGCTCCAAGTCCATTAGAACCAATTGCACTTTCAGCTATCGCTACAGCAAGCCCGCCTTCTGCTAAGTCATGCGCTGACGCAACTAAACCTGCGCGAATGGCAGCTAACACGTTTTGTTGATATTCACTTTCAACTGCTAAATCTATAGACGGAGATTTTCCGTAAATTTTTCCGTTTTGCATTTTTTGAAGCTCACTACCGCCAAATTCATCCTTTGTTTCACCTAATAGATAAACAATGTCCCCGGCTTCCTTAAAGGATTGAGTAGTTATATGTTTAAGATTAGTAACTAACCCCACCATTCCGATAACAGGTGTTGGGTAGATAGCTTCTCCATTTGTTTCGTTGTACATAGATACATTTCCGCCGATTACTGGCGTATTTAGCTTGCGACAAGCTTCAGAAATCCCATCTGCTGATTTCTCAATTTGCCAAAAGATTTCTGGTTTTTCTGGATTACCAAAATTCAGGTTATCTGTAACAGCAAGTGGTTCCGCACCTGAGCAAATGATGTTTCTAGCTGCTTCAGCTACGGCAATTTTTCCGCCTGTTTCTGGATCTAAATATAGGTAGCGAGAATTACAGTCAGTTGTCATTGCTAACGCTTTTTCGGTTCCTCTTATACGAAGAACTGCTGCATCAGAGCCTGGTGCTACAACTGTGTTTGTCCGAACCATATAATCATATTGATCATAAATCCATTCCTTAGAAGCGATAGTAGGCTGTTGTAATAATTGAAGCAAAGTTTCACCATAATTCTCTACCTCAGGTACTTCATTTTCCATAGCTTGATTATCACGGAAAGACTGTGGTTCAGCAGATGGCATTTGATATACAGGTGCATCCTCTGCTAATGCATCTACAGGCACATTGGCTACAACTTTCCCTTGATGAATCAAGCGGTACATTTTATCATCCGTTACTACACCAACAGACACTGCTTCAAGATCATATTTTGAGAAAATATCAACGATTTCTTGCTCCCTGCCTTTTTGCACAACAATGAGCATCCGCTCTTGAGATTCAGAAAGCATCATTTCATATGGAGTCATTCCAGTTTCACGCTGTGGAACAAAATCTAGATTCAATTCCATTCCTGATCCGGCTTTACTTGCCATTTCAGAACTTGAACTTGTTAATCCAGCTGCTCCCATATCTTGTATACCAACAAGTGCATCACAATGAATTAATTCTAAACATGCTTCTAATAACAGCTTCTCCATAAATGGGTCTCCCACTTGAACTGCTGGGCGATCTTCACTTGAAGCATCAGTCAACTCTTCAGAAGCGAATGTTGCACCATGGATTCCATCACGACCTGTTTTGGCCCCAACATACATGACTGTATTTCCAACCCCATGGGCTTGACCTTTCTTAATATCCTTATGGTCGATTAAACCAACACACATTGCATTCACTAATGGATTGCCATCATAGGAAGGGTCGAATTGAACCTCACCGCCTACGGTTGGGATTCCCATGCAGTTTCCATACCCAGCAATACCGGCAACTACTTCCTTAAATAGGTAACGAACACGAGCAGAGTCTGAAAGTTCTCCAAATCGTAAAGAGTTCAACATCGCAATCGGTCTAGCGCCCATTGAAAAGACATCACGGATAATACCGCCAACACCTGTGGCAGCTCCTTGATAAGGCTCGATTGCCGATGGGTGGTTATGACTTTCTATTTTAAAAACAACTGCTTGATTATCACCGATATCAACAATTCCAGCGCCCTCTCCTGGTCCTTGAAGTACCTTTTCACCAGTAATCGGGAACTTTCTTAAAACAGGCTTTGAAGTTTTATAACTGCAGTGCTCAGACCACATTACTGAAAATAGTCCTGTTTCTGTGTAATTAGGCGTACGGCCGAGAATTTTTTCAACCATAGCAAATTCTTTATCGGACATACCCATTCCAGCATAAATTCTTTCAGATTTAATTTGCTCGGGAGTTGGTTCAAGCTTTAACGACATATGATTCCCTCCATTGTTTTACGATCGATTTAAATACCTTAAGACCATCTGCTCCTCCAAGAAGCTCATCGACCGCTCTTTCAGGATGTGGCATCATTCCTAATACATTTCCGCGCTCATTTATGATACCAGCAATATTTTCAAGACTTCCATTTGGATTGTCTACATAAGTAAAGACGATTTGGTTATTTTCTTGCATCTTTTTCAACGTTTCTTCGTCACAATAATAGTTTCCTTCACCATGTGCTACGGGAACAGAAATGATTTCGCCTTGTTCGTATTCATTTGAAAATAACGTATTATTGTTTTCAACTTTAAGATCAACTGGTCTACAAATGAATTTAAGACTTTCATTCCGTCTTAATGCACCTGGCAATAGTCCTGCTTCAAGTAAAATTTGAAATCCATTACAAACACCCAAAACTGGTTTTCCTGCTTCAGCCGCTTTCTTAATTTCATTCATGATATTACTGAAACGGGCAATCGCACCACATCTTAAATAATCTCCATAAGAAAATCCACCTGGTAAAAGAATCGCGTCAAAACGATCTAAATCTTTCTCTGCATGCCAAACGTATTCAACATCAGATCCTAGTTCATCTTTAATCGCAGAATACATATCAACGTCACAATTCGAACCAGGAAAAACGATTACCGCAAATTTCATTGGGAGACACTCTCCTCTATTTCATAGCGGAAATCCTCAATAACCGGATTAGCTAACAGCTTATCACAAGCTTCTTTTACAACTGTATCTACATCACGGCCTGTAGTATCAACGAAAAGTTCCATATATTTACCAATGCGCACGTCTTTGATTTCTTCATATCCTAAAGAATGTAAGGCATGATTTACTGCCTTTCCTTGTGGATCTAAAACACTTTCTCTTAATGTGACAAAAACTTTAACTTTAACCATGCTGAGGGCCCCCTAGTCTAGCCAAAATATTTTCATAAGCATCAGTAAGATTACCTAAATCACGACGAAATACATCCTTATCGAGCTTTTCATTTGTTTTTGCATCCCATAATCTACAAGTATCAGGGGAAATTTCATCCGCTAACACAATTTTTCCGGTATGATCTTTCCCAAATTCTAATTTAAAATCAATTAAACGAATTCCTAATTCTGCAAAAAAGCTTGATAAAATCGCATTAATATTTAGTGCCTTTTCTTTTAATGTTTCAAGTTCATCAACTGTAGCAATCTTAAGTTCTAGAACATGATCCACGTTAACGAGAGGATCCCCTAAATCGTCATCCTTATAATAAAACTCCACGATTGGCTTTGATAATGCTTGACCTTCGTCCATTCCTAATCGTTTGGCAAGACTTCCAGCTGCTACATTTCGAGTAACAACCTCTAATGGAATAATGCTTACTTTTTTAACAAGCTGCTCTGTTTCAGAAAGCTGTTTGATAAAGTGAGTCTCGATACCCTGTTCATGAAGCTTTAGAAATAGCAAACTAGTAATTTCGTTATTCAAACGGCCTTTACCTGTGATATTTGCCTTCTTTTCCCCATTAAATGCTGTAGCAGAATCCTTATATTCTACTAAAACAATATTCTCATCATCAGTACTATAAATTCTCTTTGCCTTACCTTCATAAAGTAGTTCTTTCATCTAATTCGGGCGGATTCTGCGACTTAGGATCAAGACGGAAGAATGTGCCCTTCTCTCCCTTCAGCTAATGCAAATATTAGGAATGTTCAGTACAAGTGGGGTGTAAAAAGGTAAAGGATGAACCTTTACCTTGTATTAAATATGATTATTTATAGCCCAAGACGATCAAAAATGGTATCCACATGCTGTAAATGGTAGCTGTAATCAAAACAATCAGCGATTTCAGCACTGGAAAGATGAGCCGTAATTTTTTCATCGGCTTCGATTAGGTCACGGAACTGTACTTGCTTATCCCAAGCTTCCGCCGTTCTCGGCTGAACCGTATCATATGCCTCTTCACGGGAAAGTCCTTTGTCAATTAGTGCAAGTAGAACGCGTTGAGAGTAAATAAGACCAAAAGTTCTGCCCATATTTCGCTTCATATTTTCTGGGAAAACCGTTAAGTTTTTAATAATATTGCCAAAGCGATTGAGCATATAATTTAATGCAATCGTTGCATCTGGAATAATAATTCGTTCAGCAGAAGAATGGGAAATATCCCGTTCATGCCAAAGTGGTACATTCTCATAAGCTGTCAACATATAGCCCCGAATTACTCTCGCTAATCCGGCCATGTTTTCAGAACCAATTGGATTACGTTTATGCGGCATAGCCGAAGAACCTTTTTGACCTTTTGCGAAAAATTCCTCAACCTCTCGAGTTTCGCTCTTTTGCAATCCTCTAACTTCCACGGCAAATTTTTCAATAGATGTCGCGATTAGAGCCAATGTTGACATATAATGAGCATGGCGGTCGCGTTGAAGAGTTTGTGTTGAATTTGGTGCCGCCTGTAAGCCTAAATTTTCACAAACATATTTTTCCACAAATGGGTCGATGTTTGCATATGTACCAACCGCCCCAGAAATCTTACCAAATTCAATTCCATTTGCTGCCTGTTTGAACCTCTCAAGATTTCTCTTCATTTCTTCATACCAAAGAGCAAGCTTTAAACCAAAGGTTGTTGGTTCAGCATGTACCCCATGAGTACGGCCCATCATAACCGTATATTTATGCTCTACTGCTTTATTTTTTAAAATCTCAACAAAATTTTCAATATCTTTAAATAAAATTTGATTTGCTTGTCTAATAAGGTAAGACAAAGCTGTATCAACGACATCCGTGGAGGTCAATCCGTAATGAACCCATTTACGTTCTTCACCTAAGGTCTCAGATACTGCACGAGTAAACGCAACAACATCATGTCTTGTTTGTTCTTCAATTTCTTTAATTCTGTTAATATCAAAAGTTGCATTTTCTCGTAACTTTTTCACATCTTCTTTTGGAATATCACCAAGCTCAGCCCACGCCTCACAAGCTAAAATCTCAACTTCCAACCATGCCTGAAACCTGTTCTCTTCTGTCCAAATCGCACCCATTTCAGGGCGAGTATAACGTTCAATCATGTTTTATCCTCCGATCAATATGACACTATCCCAAATTTGGCTATCATCTGCTTCTAGAACTGCCTCTTCAACTGTTTCCCTTAAAAGAGTGACATGACCCATTTTCCGGCCTGTTTTAGCTTCCTTTTTTCCATACAAATGAATCTTCCAATTAGACAGTGTTGGTATTTTTTCTAATAATTTTGCTTGGTGTTGCCCTAATATATTGACCATCACCACAGGCTTCAATAGGTTTGTACTCCCTAACGGCCAGTTGCAAATGGCTCTAATATGCTGCTCAAACTGTGAAGTTTCGCAGGCATCAATTGAATAATGCCCAGAGTTATGTGGTCTAGGGGCTAATTCATTAATATAGATCGTCTCGTCAGCCATCACAAACATTTCGACAGCAAGAGTCCCTACCATCCCCAATGATTCGACAAGTCGAAGCGCTGCTTGAATAGCACCATTTTGTGCCGCTTCACTTATTCTCGCAGGCACGATTGTCTGGTGCAGAATATTATTTACATGGATATTCTCAGCAACAGGGAAAACTGCTGTATCTCCTTTTTCATTTCTAGACACAATCACCGAAATCTCTTTCGTAAATGGCATCCATTTTTCAAGGACACACCCCCCATGCTCTAATAAGGAATTAGCTTCAGCAATATCTTCTTTACATTTTATGACCAGCTGACCTTTCCCATCATAGCCACCTCTTGAAGTTTTCAAAACAGCAGGGAAACCAAGCTCTTTTATGGTATCATAAATCTCCTGTTTCGTTTGAATAACAGCAAATGGAGCAACCTCAATCCCAGCCGCCTGAATAGCCGTCTTTTCCGCAATACGATCCTTAGTGATTTCCAATAGATCAGTACCTTGAGGAACATGGACTAAATGGCTAATCGACTTTAGCGTATCCCCATCAATATTCTCAAACTCATAAGTAATCACATCACTCATTTTAGCAAGTCGCTTGATAGCAGCTGCATCATCATAGGCCCCGATAATTTTATAGTCAGCTACTTGACCACAGGGTGAATCAGGATTTGGGTCCATGACTGCAATGCGAAACCCTTGTGCTTTTGCTGCGAGAGCCATCATTCTCCCTAATTGACCTCCACCAATAATACCAATTGTTTGTCCTGGTAAAATAACCATGTTAGCCAAGTTCATCACTGCTTTCAATGGCAGCCAGCTTCGTTTCCTGCCGGAACATTTCGATGCGGTCTGCAAGCTCGGAATCAGTTATCGCCAATATCTGTGCGGCCAATAAACCTGCATTAGTGGCACCACTTGTTCCAATTGCTACAGTAGCTACCGGAATTCCCCCAGGCATTTGCACAATCGATAATAGTGAATCGAGACCATTTAATGCTCGTGATTGCACTGGAACTCCAATCACCGGTAAGGTCGTCTTCGCTGCCACCATCCCAGGTAAATGAGCCGCTCCCCCTGCTCCAGCAATAATAACCTGTATCCCTCTCTGTTTTGCTGTTTCCGCAAATTCAAACATGAGATCTGGAGTACGGTGTGCTGACACGACCTTTCTTTCAAATGGAACTTCTAAATTCTCTAAACTTTGACAAGCATACTTCATAGTTTCCCAGTCAGATTTGCTCCCCATTATGACTGCAACCTTTGCTTCCATCAAATCCCTCCCCCGAACTTTCGACAGTTATTCTCCAAATACTACATTTATTTAGCTATTTTATATCAATTTTTCGAGGTTTTTCTCCGCTAAGACAATAAAAAAAGCCCTCAACAGAAACTTTTCCCTTTATATAATAAGAGAAAGCAGTCTGTCCGGGCTTAAGATGTACGAAAAAATACCATCCCAAAAAAGAAGTGGATTAAACTACACTTCTCAAACGGTTACCACTTTCCCTCATAGTCCAATAATTTACGGTAATTGGGTAGAAACTCATGGGCCGTATTCCCATTATTATACGAGGGAGATGCTAAACTATTTTGTTACATTTATCATAACAACTTTACTCTTTTCAGTCAATAAATTTATCGAACATTTACTGTTAGCAAGTTGTTAATGTTCGTGTTTTATACATTCTTTATTCCTTCAAAGACGGTATGGCGCCCTGCAGGTTCATAAGTGACCTTATTGCCTTGTTTAATTTCTTTGAAAATTGGTTTTTCGATTCTTCGAATAGGCATATAGCCTTCTTGCATTATTCGATTCAAACATTCATCAATCGATTCATTTTCCTGTACTTCAAATTGCTTTTTTCTTGTCATATGAATGAATCCTTTCTTGTTCATGACTTCTTAAATTAACTCAAAACGAGTATTTTCAAGGAACGGAAAGGGAATGAAGCAATGTTAGTTCAGTAGAATTTTCCTTAGATATTTATATTATTTACCTTTTTTAATTTACTAACATTAAATTCCGATCATATTTTATCCATTGTTCATCTTATCATAGGTTTTACCATTTTAATAATAAAATAAATGCGATAATTAGTGGTAAGCGCTATCTTTCTTATTGTACGGGCCAATGCTTCACTCCCTTACTTCTTCAACCTCCTTGACCCTGAGTTCAATCAGTTTTTCCAAACTAACAAGGCTTTACCATTTTATCGGTTTTATCCTTTTTAACCATTTCCCACTAATAGGTAGCCAACTCAAATTGAGTCGTTCTAAATAGCCCGGCACCAGCCTTCTCTCTTATGGGGAGATCCACCAACTACCAATGGCGCCGAAGCTTATCTTCTGGGTTCGTCTTCTGGTAGCCAAACTTATTAATTTTTTCTTTTATCGTCTCTATGTACATTTTATATACAAAAAAGAACAACCCGATGACTAACGGGTTCCGTTATCTCCCTAAATTGAAAAGTAAAAATACACTGCAAAATGCGGAAGTAATAGCCCAGTCCAATATAGACTAAAATTGATTTCTTCAACTCAAGCCGACCATAAGCTAATCCTCTTACCCTTCGTCCGTTCAAACCCAAACGGACACAAAAGACCTTATTTCCAAGAAATTACCCATTTTTTAAAATTTTCCGGACTCAGTGATACCTTATTTTCATAAAAACCACTGGATCATGCCCGCTTACTAACGAATAAAGGCTCTGGTGTCCATTAACCTATCAAAAACACCCCTTTATGCATTAATAGCGGCATTGGTGTCCGCATGAACACATTCCCATGTGCCAATGAACCTCGTGTCCCCATCTCGATACCTTCTGCTCCAAGTGCAAACGCGGCGAGTAATCCTCTTCCGTCGCTGATTCCTCCTGAAGCGATGACAAGTCCTTTATTGTTCCTTCGGACATTTTTATATATACAAAAAAGAACAACCCAATGAGTTGTTCTTCATTTGCCCGGCAACGTCCTACTCTCACAGGGGGAGATCCCCCAACTACCATCGGCGCTGAGAAGCTTAACTTCCGTGTTCGGTATGGGAACGGGTGTGACCTTCTCGCTATCGCCACCAGACTATTTAATTGGGAATTTTCATTCCCTCAAAACTAGATAATGCAGAAGAAGTTGTAAAACTAATAACACCGTTTTTGGTTAAGTCCTCGATCGATTAGTATCAGTCAGCTCCACACGTCACCGCGCTTCCACCTCTGACCTATCAACCTGATCATCTTTCAGGGATCTTACTAGCTTGCGCTATGGGAAATCTCATCTTGAGGGGGGCTTCATGCTTAGATGCTTTCAGCACTTATCCCTTCCGCACATAGCTACCCAGCTATGCCTTTGGCAAGACAACTGGTACACCAGCGGTGCGTCCATCCCGGTCCTCTCGTACTAAGGACAGCTCCTCTCAAATTTCCTGCGCCCACGACGGATAGGGACCGAACTGTCTCACGACGTTCTGAACCCAGCTCGCGTACCGCTTTAATGGGCGAACAGCCCAACCCTTGGGACCGACTACAGCCCCAGGATGCGATGAGCCGACATCGAGGTGCCAAACCTCCCCGTCGATGTGGACTCTTGGGGGAGATAAGCCTGTTATCCCCGGGGTAGCTTTTATCCGTTGAGCGATGGCCCTTCCATGCGGAACCACCGGATCACTAAGCCCGACTTTCGTCCCTGCTCGACTTGTAGGTCTCGCAGTCAAGCTCCCTTGTGCCTTTACACTCTACGAATGATTTCCAACCATTCTGAGGGAACCTTTGGGCGCCTCCGTTACTCTTTAGGAGGCGACCGCCCCAGTCAAACTGCCCACCTGACACTGTCTCCTACCCCGATCAGGGGTATGGGTTAGAATTTCAATACAGCCAGGGTAGTATCCCACCAATGCCTCCACCGAAGCTAGCGCTCCGGCTTCTACGGCTCCTACCTATCCTGTACAAGCTGTACCAAAATTCAATATCAGGCTACAGTAAAGCTCCACGGGGTCTTTCCGTCCTGTCGCGGGTAACCTGCATCTTCACAGGTACTATAATTTCACCGAGTCTCTCGTTGAGACAGTGCCCAGATCGTTACGCCTTTCGTGCGGGTCGGAACTTACCCGACAAGGAATTTCGCTACCTTAGGACCGTTATAGTTACGGCCGCCGTTTACTGGGGCTTCGGTTCAAAGCTTCGCCTTGCGGCTAACCTCTCCCCTTAACCTTCCAGCACCGGGCAGGCGTCAGCCCCTATACTTCGCCTTGCGGCTTTGCAGAGACCTGTGTTTTTGCTAAACAGTCGCCTGGGCCTATTCACTGCGGCTCTTCAAGGCTATTCACCCTAAAGAGCACCCCTTCTCCCGAAGTTACGGGGTCATTTTGCCGAGTTCCTTAACGAGAGTTCTCTCGCTCACCTTAGGATTCTCTCCTCGCCTACCTGTGTCGGTTTGCGGTACGGGCACCTTTTATCTCGCTAGAGGCTTTTCTAGGCAGTGTGAAATCAGGAACTTCGGTACTATATTTCCCTCGCTATCACAGCTTAGCCTTCACGGTAACGGGATTTTCCTCGCTACCAGCCTAACTGCTTAGACGCGCATATCCAACAGCGCGCTTACCCTATCCTTCTGCGTCCCCCCATTGCTCAAACGATAAAGAGGTGGTACAGGAATATCAACCTGTTGTCCATCGCCTACGCCTTTCGGCCTCGGCTTAGGTCCCGACTAACCCTGAGCGGACGAGCCTTCCTCAGGAAACCTTAGGCATTCGGTGGATGGGATTCTCACCCATCTTTCGCTACTCATACCGGCATTCTCACTTCTAAGCGCTCCACCAGTCCTTACGGTCTAGCTTCAACGCCCTTAGAACGCTCTCCTACCACTGACATCTAAGATGTCAATCCACAGCTTCGGTGATACGTTTAGCCCCGGTACATTTTCGGCGCAGAGTCACTCGACCAGTGAGCTATTACGCACTCTTTAAATGGTGGCTGCTTCTGAGCCAACATCCTGGTTGTCTAAGCAACTCCACATCCTTTTCCACTTAACGTATACTTTGGGACCTTAGCTGGTGGTCTGGGCTGTTTCCCTTTTGACTACGGATCTTATCACTCGCAGTCTGACTCCCACGGATAAGTCTTTGGCATTCGGAGTTTGTCTGAATTCGGTAACCCGATGAGGGCCCCTAGTCCAAACAGTGCTCTACCTCCAAGACTCTTACAACGTGAGGCTAGCCCTAAAGCTATTTCGGAGAGAACCAGCTATCTCCAAGTTCGATTGGAATTTCTCCGCTACCCACACCTCATCCCCGCACTTTTCAACGTGCGTGGGTTCGGGCCTCCAGTAGGTGTTACCCTACCTTCACCCTGGACATGGGTAGATCACCTGGTTTCGGGTCTACAACCACATACTCATTCGCCCTATTCAGACTCGCTTTCGCTGCGGCTCCGTCTTATCAACTTAACCTTGCATGTAATCGTAACTCGCCGGTTCATTCTACAAAAGGCACGCCATCACCCATTAACGGGCTTTGACTACTTGTAGGCACACGGTTTCAGGATCTATTTCACTCCCCTTCCGGGGTGCTTTTCACCTTTCCCTCACGGTACTGGTTCACTATCGGTCACTAGGTAGTATTTAGCCTTGGGAGATGGTCCTCCCTGCTTCCGACCGGATTTCTCGTGTCCGGCCGTACTCAGGATCCACTCAGGAGGGAACGAAGTTTCAACTACAGGGTTTTTACCTTCTTTGACGGGCCTTTCCAGACCTCTTCATTTACCCCGTTCCTTTGTAACTCCATATTGAGTGTCCTACAACCCCAAGAGGCAAGCCTCTTGGTTTGGGCTATTTCCCGTTTCGCTCGCCGCTACTCAGGGAATCGCATTTGCTTTCTCTTCCTCCGGGTACTTAGATGTTTCAGTTCCCCGGGTCTGCCTTCAATACCCTATGTATTCAGGTAAAGATACTACTCCATTACGAGCAGTGGGTTTCCCCATTCGGAAATCTCCGGATCAAAGCTTACTTACAGCTCCCCGAAGCATATCGGTGTTAGTACCGTCCTTCATCGGCTCCTAGTGCCAAGGCATCCACCGTGCGCCCTTTCTAACTTAACCTAAAGGTTAATCTCTTATTATATAAGAGAGAAAAAAACTAATGTGGTGTTTCTCGGTCTTACATTCTTCTTCTTACGATTATCTAGTTTTCAAGGAACAAAAAAGCTTTAAGAGATTGCTCTCTCAAAACTAAACAAACAAACCATCAACATCACATCACTATAAGTGTTGTGTTCCGATTGTCTTTACGACAATATCCTTAGAAAGGAGGTGATCCAGCCGCACCTTCCGATACGGCTACCTTGTTACGACTTCACCCCAATCATCTGTCCCACCTTAGGCGGCTGGCTCCTTACGGTTACCCCACCGACTTCGGGTGTTACAAACTCTCGTGGTGTGACGGGCGGTGTGTACAAGGCCCGGGAACGTATTCACCGCGGCATGCTGATCCGCGATTACTAGCGATTCCAGCTTCATGTAGGCGAGTTGCAGCCTACAATCCGAACTGAGAGTGGTTTTATGGGATTGGCTCGACCTCGCGGGTTTTGCAACCCTTTGTACCACCCATTGTAGCACGTGTGTAGCCCAGGTCATAAGGGGCATGATGATTTGACGTCATCCCCACCTTCCTCCGGTTTGTCACCGGCAGTCACCTTAGAGTGCCCAACTGAATGCTGGCAACTAAGATCAAGGGTTGCGCTCGTTGCGGGACTTAACCCAACATCTCACGACACGAGCTGACGACAACCATGCACCACCTGTCACTCTGTCCCCCGAAGGGGAACGTCCTATCTCTAGGAGTGTCAGAGGATGTCAAGACCTGGTAAGGTTCTTCGCGTTGCTTCGAATTAAACCACATGCTCCACCGCTTGTGCGGGCCCCCGTCAATTCCTTTGAGTTTCAGCCTTGCGGCCGTACTCCCCAGGCGGAGTGCTTAATGCGTTAGCTGCAGCACTAAAGGGCGGAAACCCTCTAACACTTAGCACTCATCGTTTACGGCGTGGACTACCAGGGTATCTAATCCTGTTTGCTCCCCACGCTTTCGCGCCTCAGCGTCAGTTACAGACCAAAGAGCCGCCTTCGCCACTGGTGTTCCTCCACATCTCTACGCATTTCACCGCTACACGTGGAATTCCGCTCTTCTCTTCTGCACTCAAGTTCCCCAGTTTCCAATGACCCTCCCCGGTTGAGCCGGGGGCTTTCACATCAGACTTAAGGAACCGCCTGCGCGCGCTTTACGCCCAATAATTCCGGACAACGCTTGCCACCTACGTATTACCGCGGCTGCTGGCACGTAGTTAGCCGTGGCTTTCTGGTTAGGTACCGTCAAGGTACCGGCAGTTACTCCGATACTTGTTCTTCCCTAACAACAGAGCTTTACGACCCGAAGGCCTTCATCGCTCACGCGGCGTTGCTCCATCAGACTTTCGTCCATTGTGGAAGATTCCCTACTGCTGCCTCCCGTAGGAGTCTGGGCCGTGTCTCAGTCCCAGTGTGGCCGATCACCCTCTCAGGTCGGCTACGCATCGTCGCCTTGGTGAGCCGTTACCTCACCAACTAGCTAATGCGCCGCGGGCCCATCTGTAAGTGACAGCCGAAACCGTCTTTCAGCTTTTCCTCATGAGAGGAAAAGGATTATCCGGTATTAGCACCGGTTTCCCGGTGTTATCCCAGTCTTACAGGCAGGTTGCCCACGTGTTACTCACCCGTCCGCCGCTGATATCAGGGAGCAAGCTCCCATCAATCCGCTCGACTTGCATGTATTAGGCACGCCGCCAGCGTTCGTCCTGAGCCAGGATCAAACTCTCCAAGAAAGTTGATTGACTCATAAAAGTTACGTTGGCTAGTGTCATGACCGAAGTCATTCACACTATTAAAAAATAATATTGTTGACGTTTGTTTGTTTAGTTTTCAAAGAACAATTTGTTTGTCGTTGTTCAGAAGCGAACTTTATAATCATAACATTTTTATGATTAGTTGTCAACTTCTACGAAGTAATTATTTAGATGACGTTTTGAAAACGTGATTTAAAAGAGCGTCTTCTATAATAACACTGTCAGTGTTATTATATCAATCTCTAATTTTATCAATTTTCAAGTACCATCATAATAAGAGATAAAAAAAGAAACAGGATTTACTGTTTCTTTCGCCCGGCAACGTCCTACTCTCACAGGGGGAGATCCCCCAACTACCATCGGCGCTGAGAAGCTTAACTTCCGTGTTCGGTATGGGAACGGGTGTGACCTTCTCGCTATCGCCACCAGACTATTTAATTGGGAATTTTCATTCCCTCAAAACTAGATAATGCAGAAGAAGTTGTAAAACTAATAACACCGTTTTTGGTTAAGTCCTCGATCGATTAGTATCAGTCAGCTCCACACGTCACCGCGCTTCCACCTCTGACCTATCAACCTGATCATCTTTCAGGGATCTTACTAGCTTGCGCTATGGGAAATCTCATCTTGAGGGGGGCTTCATGCTTAGATGCTTTCAGCACTTATCCCTTCCGCACATAGCTACCCAGCTATGCCTTTGGCAAGACAACTGGTACACCAGCGGTGCGTCCATCCCGGTCCTCTCGTACTAAGGACAGCTCCTCTCAAATTTCCTGCGCCCACGACGGATAGGGACCGAACTGTCTCACGACGTTCTGAACCCAGCTCGCGTACCGCTTTAATGGGCGAACAGCCCAACCCTTGGGACCGACTACAGCCCCAGGATGCGATGAGCCGACATCGAGGTGCCAAACCTCCCCGTCGATGTGGACTCTTGGGGGAGATAAGCCTGTTATCCCCGGGGTAGCTTTTATCCGTTGAGCGATGGCCCTTCCATGCGGAACCACCGGATCACTAAGCCCGACTTTCGTCCCTGCTCGACTTGTAGGTCTCGCAGTCAAGCTCCCTTGTGCCTTTACACTCTACGAATGATTTCCAACCATTCTGAGGGAACCTTTGGGCGCCTCCGTTACTCTTTAGGAGGCGACCGCCCCAGTCAAACTGCCCACCTGACACTGTCTCCTACCCCGATCAGGGGTATGGGTTAGAATTTCAATACAGCCAGGGTAGTATCCCACCAATGCCTCCACCGAAGCTAGCGCTCCGGCTTCTACGGCTCCTACCTATCCTGTACAAGCTGTACCAAAATTCAATATCAGGCTACAGTAAAGCTCCACGGGGTCTTTCCGTCCTGTCGCGGGTAACCTGCATCTTCACAGGTACTATAATTTCACCGAGTCTCTCGTTGAGACAGTGCCCAGATCGTTACGCCTTTCGTGCGGGTCGGAACTTACCCGACAAGGAATTTCGCTACCTTAGGACCGTTATAGTTACGGCCGCCGTTTACTGGGGCTTCGGTTCAAAGCTTCGCCTTGCGGCTAACCTCTCCCCTTAACCTTCCAGCACCGGGCAGGCGTCAGCCCCTATACTTCGCCTTGCGGCTTTGCAGAGACCTGTGTTTTTGCTAAACAGTCGCCTGGGCCTATTCACTGCGGCTCTTCAAGGCTATTCACCCTAAAGAGCACCCCTTCTCCCGAAGTTACGGGGTCATTTTGCCGAGTTCCTTAACGAGAGTTCTCTCGCTCACCTTAGGATTCTCTCCTCGCCTACCTGTGTCGGTTTGCGGTACGGGCACCTTTTATCTCGCTAGAGGCTTTTCTAGGCAGTGTGAAATCAGGAACTTCGGTACTATATTTCCCTCGCTATCACAGCTTAGCCTTCACGGTAACGGGATTTTCCTCGCTACCAGCCTAACTGCTTAGACGCGCATATCCAACAGCGCGCTTACCCTATCCTTCTGCGTCCCCCCATTGCTCAAACGATAAAGAGGTGGTACAGGAATATCAACCTGTTGTCCATCGCCTACGCCTTTCGGCCTCGGCTTAGGTCCCGACTAACCCTGAGCGGACGAGCCTTCCTCAGGAAACCTTAGGCATTCGGTGGATGGGATTCTCACCCATCTTTCGCTACTCATACCGGCATTCTCACTTCTAAGCGCTCCACCAGTCCTTACGGTCTAGCTTCAACGCCCTTAGAACGCTCTCCTACCACTGACATCTA
Organism: Bacillus sp. 1NLA3E; assembly: GCF_000242895.2. Classification (NCBI taxonomy): domain Bacteria; kingdom Bacillati; phylum Bacillota; class Bacilli; order Caryophanales; family Bacillaceae; genus Bacillus; species Bacillus sp. 1NLA3E. The sequence goes on along the minus strand of NC_021171.1, from coordinate 336,169 downwards.
AGATGTCAATCCACAGCTTCGGTGATACGTTTAGCCCCGGTACATTTTCGGCGCAGAGTCACTCGACCAGTGAGCTATTACGCACTCTTTAAATGGTGGCTGCTTCTGAGCCAACATCCTGGTTGTCTAAGCAACTCCACATCCTTTTCCACTTAACGTATACTTTGGGACCTTAGCTGGTGGTCTGGGCTGTTTCCCTTTTGACTACGGATCTTATCACTCGCAGTCTGACTCCCACGGATAAGTCTTTGGCATTCGGAGTTTGTCTGAATTCGGTAACCCGATGAGGGCCCCTAGTCCAAACAGTGCTCTACCTCCAAGACTCTTACAACGTGAGGCTAGCCCTAAAGCTATTTCGGAGAGAACCAGCTATCTCCAAGTTCGATTGGAATTTCTCCGCTACCCACACCTCATCCCCGCACTTTTCAACGTGCGTGGGTTCGGGCCTCCAGTAGGTGTTACCCTACCTTCACCCTGGACATGGGTAGATCACCTGGTTTCGGGTCTACAACCACATACTCATTCGCCCTATTCAGACTCGCTTTCGCTGCGGCTCCGTCTTATCAACTTAACCTTGCATGTAATCGTAACTCGCCGGTTCATTCTACAAAAGGCACGCCATCACCCATTAACGGGCTTTGACTACTTGTAGGCACACGGTTTCAGGATCTATTTCACTCCCCTTCCGGGGTGCTTTTCACCTTTCCCTCACGGTACTGGTTCACTATCGGTCACTAGGTAGTATTTAGCCTTGGGAGATGGTCCTCCCTGCTTCCGACCGGATTTCTCGTGTCCGGCCGTACTCAGGATCCACTCAGGAGGGAACGAAGTTTCAACTACAGGGTTTTTACCTTCTTTGACGGGCCTTTCCAGACCTCTTCATTTACCCCGTTCCTTTGTAACTCCATATTGAGTGTCCTACAACCCCAAGAGGCAAGCCTCTTGGTTTGGGCTATTTCCCGTTTCGCTCGCCGCTACTCAGGGAATCGCATTTGCTTTCTCTTCCTCCGGGTACTTAGATGTTTCAGTTCCCCGGGTCTGCCTTCAATACCCTATGTATTCAGGTAAAGATACTACTCCATTACGAGCAGTGGGTTTCCCCATTCGGAAATCTCCGGATCAAAGCTTACTTACAGCTCCCCGAAGCATATCGGTGTTAGTACCGTCCTTCATCGGCTCCTAGTGCCAAGGCATCCACCGTGCGCCCTTTCTAACTTAACCTAAAGGTTAATCTCTTATTATATAAGAGAGAAAAAAACTAATGTGGTGTTTCTCGGTCTTACATTCTTCTTCTTACGATTATCTAGTTTTCAAGGAACAAAAAAACTTTAAGAGATTGCTCTCTCAAAACTAAACAAACAAACCATCAACATCACATCACTATAAGTGTTGTGTTCCGATTGTCTTTACGACAATATCCTTAGAAAGGAGGTGATCCAGCCGCACCTTCCGATACGGCTACCTTGTTACGACTTCACCCCAATCATCTGTCCCACCTTAGGCGGCTGGCTCCTTACGGTTACCCCACCGACTTCGGGTGTTACAAACTCTCGTGGTGTGACGGGCGGTGTGTACAAGGCCCGGGAACGTATTCACCGCGGCATGCTGATCCGCGATTACTAGCGATTCCAGCTTCATGTAGGCGAGTTGCAGCCTACAATCCGAACTGAGAGTGGTTTTATGGGATTGGCTCGACCTCGCGGTTTTGCAACCCTTTGTACCACCCATTGTAGCACGTGTGTAGCCCAGGTCATAAGGGGCATGATGATTTGACGTCATCCCCACCTTCCTCCGGTTTGTCACCGGCAGTCACCTTAGAGTGCCCAACTGAATGCTGGCAACTAAGATCAAGGGTTGCGCTCGTTGCGGGACTTAACCCAACATCTCACGACACGAGCTGACGACAACCATGCACCACCTGTCACTCTGTCCCCCGAAGGGGAACGTCCTATCTCTAGGAGTGTCAGAGGATGTCAAGACCTGGTAAGGTTCTTCGCGTTGCTTCGAATTAAACCACATGCTCCACCGCTTGTGCGGGCCCCCGTCAATTCCTTTGAGTTTCAGCCTTGCGGCCGTACTCCCCAGGCGGAGTGCTTAATGCGTTAGCTGCAGCACTAAAGGGCGGAAACCCTCTAACACTTAGCACTCATCGTTTACGGCGTGGACTACCAGGGTATCTAATCCTGTTTGCTCCCCACGCTTTCGCGCCTCAGCGTCAGTTACAGACCAAAGAGCCGCCTTCGCCACTGGTGTTCCTCCACATCTCTACGCATTTCACCGCTACACGTGGAATTCCGCTCTTCTCTTCTGCACTCAAGTTCCCCAGTTTCCAATGACCCTCCCCGGTTGAGCCGGGGGCTTTCACATCAGACTTAAGGAACCGCCTGCGCGCGCTTTACGCCCAATAATTCCGGACAACGCTTGCCACCTACGTATTACCGCGGCTGCTGGCACGTAGTTAGCCGTGGCTTTCTGGTTAGGTACCGTCAAGGTACCGGCAGTTACTCCGATACTTGTTCTTCCCTAACAACAGAGCTTTACGACCCGAAGGCCTTCATCGCTCACGCGGCGTTGCTCCATCAGACTTTCGTCCATTGTGGAAGATTCCCTACTGCTGCCTCCCGTAGGAGTCTGGGCCGTGTCTCAGTCCCAGTGTGGCCGATCACCCTCTCAGGTCGGCTACGCATCGTCGCCTTGGTGAGCCGTTACCTCACCAACTAGCTAATGCGCCGCGGGCCCATCTGTAAGTGACAGCCGAAACCGTCTTTCAGCTTTTCCTCATGAGAGGAAAAGGATTATCCGGTATTAGCACCGGTTTCCCGGTGTTATCCCAGTCTTACAGGCAGGTTGCCCACGTGTTACTCACCCGTCCGCCGCTGATATCAGGGAGCAAGCTCCCATCAATCCGCTCGACTTGCATGTATTAGGCACGCCGCCAGCGTTCGTCCTGAGCCAGGATCAAACTCTCCAAGAAAGTTGATTGACTCATAAAAGTTACGTTGGCTAGTGTCATGACCGAAGTCATTCACACTATTAAAAAATAATATTGTTGACGTTTGTTTGTTTAGTTTTCAAAGAACAATTTGCATTGTCGCCAGAAGCGAACTTTCTTATAATACATCGTTTAACACTGTATGTCAACAACTTTTTTATTTCGAATGTGTTGTTAACTATTTCAGCGACACCGTTTGTCTATAGTATCATCTCTGTAAAATTAAATCAACACATTCTTATATTAATTTCATAAAAAAATCCCTCTATGGCTAAATACACATTATAAAATACTCATTAGATATAAAATAAAGAAGCCGAACTCATACATCGCTTGAGTTCGGCTTCTTCCTATTATTTAGTAATAGAGATGATATTTTCTTCTTTTAAAGCAACAGATCCTTGCTTTTTAAGAACAACAGCTTCATTAGAAGCAAGATTTGTGAAGACAATCGGAGTTATAATTGACGGTGCATTTTGTTTTATAAAATCCAAATCAACTTTCAACAACGGTTGTCCCTTTACAACGCGATCATTCTCAGATACCAACGTTTCAAAACCTTGCCCTTTAAGATTAACAGTATCAATACCAACATGAATGAGAATCTCTCTGCCGGAATCAGATAGTATTCCGAGGGCATGTTTGGTAGGGAACAGATTCACAATTTTCCCATCAACAGGCGATACAATCATTCCTTCCGTAGGAACAATCGCAAAACCATCACCCATCATTTTTCCAGAGAATACCGCATCAGGCACTTCAGTGATTGGTTTTATTTCACCTTTAATCGGAGAAATAAATGTATCATCACTTGAGAGAGCACTTTGATTTTGCTTGTCTCCTTTTGGAGCAGATGACGGAACAGCTTTAGGCTTTTTTCCACTCATTATATCCTTCATTTGACCTTTTATTGTTTCAGAACGAGGTCCAAAAATAGCTTGAATGTTGTTACCTACTTCAAGAACACCTGCAGCACCTAACTTTTTCAAACGATCTTTATCAACATTTTTCACATCTTTAACTGAAACACGAAGACGTGTAATACACGCATCTAAGTGAGCAATATTTTCTTGACCACCCATTGCTTCAAGAATATTGTACGGAAGCTCGCTTACTTTACCAGAAGAAGTTACTTCTCCTTCATCTTCCTCAACTATCTCACGACCCGGAGTTTTCAAATTGAACTTGCGAATCGCAAAGCGGAAACCAAAATAGTAAACAACCGCGAACACAAGACCTACAGGAATAACCAACCATGCATGTGTTTGTGGATTGATTAGGCCAAATAAGATGTAGTCAATTAATCCACCAGAGAAAGTCATACCAATTTTAACATTCAATAGGTGCATGGTCATGAATGATAGACCAGCAAAGATTGCGTGAATTCCAAAAAGGGCTGGAGCAACGAATAGGAATGAGAATTCAATTGGTTCTGTAATACCAGTTAAGAAAGAAGTAAGGGCTGCTGATGCCATTAAACCACCAACAAATACTTTTCTTTCAGGACGCGCTTCTTGATAAATCGCTAAAGCAGCTGCAGGTAATCCAAACATCATGAATGGAAATTTACCAGTCATAAACGTACCAGCTGTTAAATGTTGAACATTATCTCTAATTTGAGCCATAAAAATAGCTTGGTCACCATGAACTGGAGCTCCGCCATTTTTTGGAATATATTCCCCGAATTCATACCAGAACGGCGAATAGAAAATGTGGTGTAATCCAAATGGAATTAAAGAACGTTCAACTACTCCGAAAATAAATGCTGAAAGTGTTAAGTTTGCATGGACCATATTTTGTGAGAAAGAGTTTAATCCTGATTGAATTGGCGGCCAAATCACAAGCATTAGTAAGCCTAATAATACTGCTGTTCCTGCTGTGATAATTGGAACGAAACGTTTTCCTGCAAAGAAACCAAGGTAAGAAGGTAACTCAATTTCATAAAACCGGTTATATAACGCGGCGGCAATGATACCGACGATAATACCCCCGAAAACACCTGTAGCTAAGGTCGGAATTCCGAGTATCACTACATGACCTACGATTTTATCACCAGCCGTAACACCAAGAGCTGTACCCATCGTAACGTTCATAATGAGGTATCCTATAATAGCTGCAAGGCCAGCAACGCCTTCTCCACCAGCTAATCCTACTGCTACCCCAACAGCAAATAATAATGCTAGATTTCCAAAAACAACATCTCCAGCACTTTGCATGATTGAAGCAACCATCGCAACACCAGAGTTATCCAGGAATGGCGCGATATCGATTAATACAGGGTTTTTAAGTGCCGCACCTAGAGCAAGTAGGATACCTGCTGCTGGCAAAAGAGCTACTGGTAGCATTAAGGCTTTACCAACCTTTTGCAAGGTACCAAAAGTATTTTTGAACATGTAATTACCTCCAATATAGTTTGATAACTCATTAAACGCTTACAACACAAGCAACAAAAAAAGGCATGAATAAAGGAGTGTAAGTTGAAAGAAAAGCTTAAGGATAGATTACCCAAAAACTTTCATTTCAATTAACCTTCTTTACTCATGCCTGATCGAATCAGTAACACGTAAAAAAATGATAATGACAATTTTATTTAATTTTCTTTTGGAGCCGTTGAAGATGCATCGTTAGATAAACTGCTTCCGCATCAAAAACTGGCATAAACAATGCTTGTTGCATAATCTTAATGAGTTTCCATGATAAATTATAGCACACAGGATACTCTTCTTTCAAGAGGGAAGAAATTTTTTCTGGTTCTTCAACACGCTCTCCGTTTTTAACACGTTCGATCGTGTAGCGGAGATGCCGAACAAGCCTTGTATAATCAATGGTATCTTTATCGATTTTTATTTTTAATTGCTCTTCAATCATGTTAATTAATCTTGTTACTAATTGAGAGTCATGGTTTACTTCCGAAAGATCTCTATTCATGACGGAGCTGTGGATATGCAGGGCAATAAAACCCATTTCTCCTTCAGGCAAACGGACACCCGTTTTATTTGCAATCAGATTAACCACTTCTTGGGCAATTCCATATTCAAAAGGGTACAACGTTTTCGTTTCAACTAGAAAAGGGTTTCTGATCTCCATTCCGCTAGAAATCCGATTAAAGGTAAACATAAGATGATCCGTTAACGCGACATGTATATGTTCATTTAGCGGTGCGCTTGCTTTATCCTTAATTAAATCAATGGAGGAAATTATCACTTCATGCATTTCGTTATCGACAAAAGGTAGAAGTTTTATATAATCCTCCCGCTCTTTTTCATTTTGTAAAACAAAAAGTTTCTCTACAGAGTTGGTATCAATCGGCTCACCAGTTTTGCGATTAAAGCCAACACCTTTACCAATGACAACCACTTCACCATGGGAAGAATGCTTCGCAATAAGAACGTTATTATTTAGAATTTTTTCTACTTCTACCCTCATTGGCTTTCCTCACTTCGACAACATTCGACTTGTATTAACATATTATCGGAGGGAGATTTGGAAGTCAATAAAAAAAGAAAGCGAATACAGTAGCGATTAAATATATTTTTACAAATATAAAATAGGGACCATGATTAGCTCATGGTCCCTGAGTTTGTATTATTTTAAGAAGATAAAGTATAGAACAAAGATTGCAAAGAACACATACATGATTGGATGTACTTCTTTTCTTCTTCCACTCACGATCATTGTGATTGGATAGAAGATAAATCCAATCGCAATACCTGTTGCAATACTATATGAAAGCGGCATAGCAATCATCGTTAAGAAAGCCGGAACCGCAATTTCAAAGCGAGACCATTCAATGTTCGAAAGCGATGATACCATCAGTACTCCGACGATAACTAAAGCTGCTGAAGTTACTGGAGCCGTAATAACTGATAATAATGGGAAGAAAAATAATGATAAGATAAACATTACGGCTGTTACAAGTGATGCAAATCCAGTTCTTGCTCCTGCTGCAACCCCTGCTGATGATTCAATGTAAGATGTTGTTGTAGATGTACCAAAGATTGAACCCACAAGAGAAGCGATGGAATCTGCAAATAAGGCTCTTCCGGCATTTGGAAGCTTATTGTCCTTCATCAATCCAGCTTGATTAGCAACCGCTACTAACGTGCCAGCATTATCGAAGAAGTCAACGAATAAAAACGTAAGGATAACGACTAACATACTTGATGTATAAAATGAACTATCTCCAAATGAGCTAAAAACAGCTCCAAATGTTGGTTTAATACTAGGAATCGTATCTACTACTTTATCAGGAACCTTAATTAAGTTGAAAATCATGCCGACAATAGCTGTAATGATCATACCGTAGAACACGCCGCCACTAATCTTCTTTGTCATAAAGATAACTGTAATAACAATCCCAAAAATAGCTAGTAATGTATTTCCGTTTGTTAAATCACCTAAGCCAACAAGAGTTGCATCGTTATTTACGATGATTCCTGCGTTTTTAAGACCGATAAATGTAATGAACAATCCAATCCCTGCACCAACCGCATGCTTTAATTCGATTGGAATCGCATTGATAATTTTTTCACGAAGACCTGATAGTGTTAAAAGTAAGAAGAAAACACTGGATATAAGAACTGCTCCAAGTGCATGTTGCCAAGGGACTCCTCCACCAAGAACTACTGTATATGCGAAAAATGCATTTAATCCCATCCCAGGTGCGAGAGCAATTGGAAATTTCCCTAAAAGACCCATGATGATAGAACCTACTGCTGCAGCAAGTGCTGTTGCTACAAAGACTGCTCCATGATCCATTCTTAATGCATCTGGTAAATCAGGAACATCCGCTAGTGTTAATGTTAATGGATTAACAACCAAAATATAGGCCATTGCTAAAAATGTTGTGAGTCCACCTAAAATTTCACGACGATAAGTTGTACCAAGCTCTTCAAACTGAAAAAACTTTTTCATTGTCTTCCTCCTCATGTTCCTTTTAAAATAAAAAATGCTCCGAGTGCGTCCGGGAGCATAGACATGAGGTAGCTAAAAAATAGGGGGAAATAACAATAATAATACCAAAATACAAATCCCCATTTTTAAACTTTACCTCGTAGTCAAGCTATTTACGGCAGCTCGGTAGAAACTCTTGGGCCATATCCCCAATATTATACGACGTATTACATTATATTATTTAGCACTTTTTAATATTACTATATCACCATAATGCCGTCAATAAAAAAAGCGAACATTTTTCATGTTCGCTTTTTTAACGTTCGTATTTTACTCCCATTCAATGGTTGCAGGTGGTTTGCTCGTAATATCATAAACGACTCGATTTACATGGGCAACTTCATTAACAATTCTGGTAGAAATCGTTTCAAGTACTTCCCATGGAATACGAGCCCAATCGGATGTCATCCCATCAATCGAAGTGACAGCGCGGATTCCAATCGTATAGTCATAGGTTCTGGCATCTCCCATTACACCTACACTACGAATATCTGGTAGGACAGTAAAGTACTGCCAAATATCACGTTCTAATCCGAAATTCTTAACTTCTTCGCGTAAAATGGCGTCCGATTCACGAACAATCTCCAATTTATCTTCGGAAATTGCACCAAGAACACGAATTCCTAATCCTGGACCTGGGAATGGCTGTCTCCACACAATCTCATCCGGGATACCAAGCTCTGTTCCAAGTGCACGAACCTCATCTTTGAAAAGTGTATTAAGAGGCTCGATTAAGGTAAATTGCATATCTTCAGGTAGTCCGCCCACATTGTGATGGGACTTAATTGTTTGTGCTGTAGCAGTACCACTTTCGATAATGTCTGTATATAACGTTCCTTGCGCTAAGAAATCGATCCCTTTAAGCTTTGTTGCTTCATCATCAAATACATAGATAAACTCATTGCCGATGATTTTCCGCTTTTGTTCTGGATCAGAAACGCCTTCTAATTTTGACATAAAGCGATCTCTTGCATCTACTTTAATAACATTCATGTGGAAACCTTCAGCAAAGGTCTTCATTACGCTGTCAGCTTCGCCTTTACGTAATAAACCGTGATCCACGAAAATACAAGTTAATTGATCGCCGATCGCTTTGTGAATCAGAACGGCCACAACCGAAGAATCCACGCCACCACTTAATGCGCAAAGAACTTGCTTATCGCCAACCAATTCACGGATTTTGGCCATTTCTACATCAATGAAATTTCCCATTGACCAATTATCACTACATCCACAAACACCAAAAACAAAATTCTTAAGCAATTCATTGCCATAAATAGAATGACGAACTTCAGGGTGGAACTGAACAGCGTATAAATTCCGCTCTTCATCACTCATGGAAGTTATTGGGCAACCTGGACTAGTTGCATCAACCGTGAAACCAGCTGGTGCTTCAGTTACTAAATCACCGTGGCTCATCCACACAACTTGCTCTGCTGGTAAATCCGTAAACAGTCGAGTTTGATTCTCCACCTTAATTTCCGCTTTTCCATATTCCCGTTGATTTGCTTGTTCCACTTTTCCATCAAAATGGACAGTCATTAATTGCATGCCATAACAAATCCCAAGGATTGGCAACCCTAATTCAAAAATCTTTTCATCACAGCGAAATGAGTTTTCATCATAAACACTGTTTGGTCCTCCAGAAAAAATAATGCCCTTTGGGTTCAATTGCATAATTTCTTCAGCTGTAATCGTGTGTGGGTGTAATTCACTATACACACCAAATTCCCGAATACGACGGGTAATTAGCTGATTGTACTGGCTTCCGAAATCGAGTACGATGATTTTTTCTTGATTTTGAAACTCCGTTTTTCCTGTCACTCTTAGACACCTCTTTAAATAAAATGGTCTTGCTCCTAGATTTCCCTAAAAAAAAACTAGAATTCTCCCCTTTTTTTCAGAAAAGCAGAATTCTAGTATAGGTGCAATATACTGATCAATCTGCCTTCATAGTCAAATCATTTACGGTGATTTGGTAGAAACGTTCGAACCATATCTTCGAGTATATATGAAGGTTGCTATTTTAGTTCCTAGATTATTTTATCAATACAATAATTTTCAGGTCAAGCAATTGTCCTTTTAATTAATTTTTCCCACGATTCCCTTAACTCCTTCCAACTGCCTTTCGGGAGTTTTCCACTATACATATAGTGCTCATAACACGAGGTTAGCTTACCCATCTCATTCGATGAAAAATAGCGATCAACGTATTGAGCATAGTCACGTAATGTTTGATTTTCCTTCCGGATCAAGCCTTGCCGCTCAAGCTGCTTTAACAGAGCTACATAGGCTTCGGGGAAATGCTCATCAGAATCGCTCCTTCGCTTATATCTCCAAATATAAATACGAGGTAGCCAACTAGCCCGATTTTTATAGATTACTAAAATCCCCACTACAAGGAAAGTACAGTCAAGCATAATCCATTTAGCTCTTTTTGCAATATAGTCCTTTAACCCTGTCCAAAAGTCTTCTACCCAAACGCCAACATTTCTTTCAGTTGTACTCTTTTCCTTTTTAACAGGTTTCGATACTTTCTCTTTTTCCTTTACTGGTTCTGTGACATTTGCATTCTGATTTGCCTGATCATTATTAAAATTAAATTGGGTATTATTTGAAACACCCTTGGTTGGCTCAAACGGTACCCAGCCGACATTAGGAAAATATACCTCTACCCATGAATGAGCATTGTCATTGGTAATCTCAAAGATCTTTTTACTGTCCTCTCCTAGCCCTTGATATTCCCCCTCGGTATAACCCTTTACCCACCGTGAAGGAATTCCTAGTGTCCTTAACATGACAACCATTGAGGTAGAAAAATTATCACAATACCCCCGTTTTGACTCAAATAAAAACTGATCAACATAATCGTCATCAATCCCAGGTTCCAATACATCGACTTTGTCATAGGAGTATTCAGACTGATTAAAGTAATTTTCTAAAGCTCGAGCTTTATCAAACCACGTCTCTTTTCCAGCTGTAATTTCTTTGGCAAGATCGCCAACCCTTGTTGGTAATGATCCAGGAAGTTGAGTATAACGATTCATAATATCCGGGCTCATTTCCACAGCTCCCATTAATGCTTTGACACTAAATACAGGTATATCATATGACAGAGTATACTGTTTAAGCGATACTTTATTGCTTCCCCCGATTAAATTGATTTTTTCCGTGACTGGGTTCATTTCAAATGAAACGCTTGAATTTGCGATAATCCCCTTAACTCCCAAGGGGTAAACAATGTATGAAAGAGGCTCGGCATTGATGATTGTTGCCGATTCCTCACTAACTTCTACTTCTTTTGAAAAAGACTGCAAAGGGACGATATCAGTTTGAGTGAAAGGTAGCACCGCACTATTACTATCTGTTGTAGAGGCCACCCAACCCTTTCCTGTATACACATCCTTTGTTTCCACCTTCCAATAGTGACGTGAATCCACTTCCGCTTGAAACACAACTTGATGATCACCAATAAATGGTCCGCCAAGCTTCGAATCATCGGATCTGTAACCAATGTGCTTAATTCCAGCACTTTTCTGAGAATACGATTTAAGGAATGGAACCGGATCTGGCCAAATTGGATTTGGCTTTGGTACAGCAAACCCGATGGCAACACTCAATGCAATCAACACAAGTAGTGGAATCATCCATTTTCGGGTGACCGGCCCCTCCTTTTTACCCCCTTCTTTTTCTAACAGACGGTAAAAAGTCAGCATCCCCATCATCACAAAACCCAAAAGAACTGTTCTTACAATCGCCCAATCTGCGCGATAGGGAGTAAAAGTGTCTAGAACTGTAACATAGATGATCGTCATCAAGAAAAAAATAATGATATTTCTTTTTATGAATAGCCAATATCTAATCAAATAGCACATGATCCACAGTAAAATAAAAAAGAGTAGGCTGCGAAAGATATTTGTTAGGTCTTGCCAATCAGCCTTTGAGACCAAATGAATATTTTCAAAAAGGTCTGTGATGAAGGGAATAAGCCATGAAAACGTGAAAAGTGGGTCGTCAAAGTATAAATAATGAAGAGCTACCAATATATACACACTTTTAATAAAAAACCTTAACCATATGCGGATTTTTAAAAATGATAAAAACAAAGTGATGGCGACAAAGCTGATGAAAAGACCGATATTTCCCGTATCAGTCAGCTTTTCTAGCGGTCTTATCCACTCCCACAGAAACAGGAATCCAAGAACATAGAACAGGAACGTTACAAAATCTTTCTTTCCAGTATAGGAAGTCATCCTCTTCCCACCTCCAGCAATGCATTGGAAAAATGGTGCTCATGAATCATCACCACTTTAACCCCTCTTGCTGCAGCCATTGCTGTCAAAATTCGTTCATGGTTGTTAGCAGCTTCATTTTCTCCTTTTAGAAAAAAAATGAGACAAGAGCTTTCCCGCTGAGCATGCAAGCTTACATTTTCAATGAGTGATTTTGACAATTGAGCGGTTATGAGGATAATCGAGCCATTTCCATGAATGGGAAACCGCTCCGATTCAACCACTCGATCAAGTGGAACTGGACTGTCATCTTTCATTATGGCAAGCAAATAAAATAGCTGTTGCAAATGAGCTTCGCCGCCACGAATAGGGATTTCCACCCGTTCCTTTGTAAAAGCAAACATTCCTACTTGTACACCTTTACGTAAAATAGACCTAATCAATGAGGCCGTGAAAGAAATGATTATTTCAAAGTGCTGATCAGGAGCACAATCAATGATAATAACTACATCATGGGACTGCCGTTGTTCAAATTCCTTTACCATCATCTCATTTTTCTTTGCACTGACCTTCCAGTTAATCCAAGAGAAGCGGTCACCATGCTGATAGTTCCGCACTCCGGTTGCCATCGTTGTGTCCCTTTGAAATTGTTCCTTCGTCACAGCCAAGCCGTGGTCAAAATCAGTTCGAATTGGGCGATAAATCAATTCTTCATATTTAGGATAGACGATGATTTTATCGTTAACAGAAAGAATGACTTCTTTTTCAATTAAACCAAACAAGTCCCCGGTTTTGACACGAATGGACTTAAATAGGTGTTCACCGCGTGTTAGCTCATATAATGAATAGGAAAAGGATAATTGCTTTATAAAGATAGGGAATAAGATCACTTTCTGCTTTTCCCCTGAATTGGGCTGGGTGAGTGAACTAGGCAGACAATCTTCGACTATCAGAAAAAATAACGGAAAGGAGTGTTTACGAGAAAGAGTGACCTTTATTTCTAAAGTTTCACCGAAAGTAAATTCTTTTTTAGAAAAAATCCTGCTGGCAAGAATATCTCCTTGGGGGTAGCATGCAATAGCCATCGCATAAATGGCAAAGGGTAAAAAACTGAACAATAAAAACCAGCTGACAAAGCCACCTTGAAACATGGCGTAAGAGAATGTAATGATAATCAGTAGGATCAAGAGCAATAGTTTCCAAATCTTTTTAACTTGTATCCACATCTTTTTCATTTTTCACACAAACCTTTGAATCGGTACCGGAATTCTTGCGATAACACGGTTGATGATTTCTTCAGCAGATAATCCTTCAAATTTCGCCTCTGATTTTAAGATCATTCGGTGCGCGAATACAAATGGCGCTAAATATTGAACATCATCTGGGATAGCAAAGTCCCTTCCGTTCATAAATGCATATGCTTGTGCTGCTTTCATTAAAGCAATCGACCCCCTTGGACTTACGCCTAAATAAACACTGGCATGTGCCCTTGTTCGATCTGCTATAGTCACGATGTATCGCTTAATGAAATCGTCAACGTACACTTCTTTTATTTTTGACTGGAGATCCCGAAGTTCCTCTAAGCGAATCACTGGCTCCAATTCTTGAATGGGCGGATTCTTTTGCGCTCGGTTAAGCACTTCCATTTCTTCAGCAATGGCTGGGTAACCCATTTTCATTTTTAATAAAAATCGATCAAGTTGGGCTTCCGGAAGCGGATAGGTCCCTTCATATTCAATGGAATTTTGGGTGGCCATGACAAAGAAAGGTTGTTCAAGTGTATGGGTTATTCCATCTATTGTTATGCTGCTCTCTTCCATTGCTTCTAATAGGGCAGACTGAGTTTTAGGTGAAGTGCGGTTTATTTCATCTGCCAAAATGATGTTCCCCATCAGTGGGCCCGGCCGAAAATGGAAATCCATTTCTTTCGGATCATACATTGAAATCCCCGTTACATCTGAAGGAAGTAAATCAGGAGTAAACTGAATACGATTAAAGGAGGCACCGATTGACTTAGCCAATGCCCGAACCATCATCGTTTTACCGACACCTGGAACATCTTCTAATAAAACATGTCCCGCCGCTAATAAAGCGACAATACTTAACTCGGCTTCATTTCGTTTACCAATTATCACCTTCTCAATATTTTCGATAATCCTGTTAATCGTCGGATTCATTTGATCATATTCCATCCTCTTCCGCCTAACTTCCGCCTCGTATTTTCTATCTATTAAAATAATATGAAATTTTCCCACAATGCTACTATCTATATTCTCTTTAGGTGGGAAAAATCCTGTCCGTCACAAACTGGGAAAGAAGCTTTATTCTATTATTTGTGACAAATTACCTGCTAAAAATTCATAATAGTGCTAAAATTATGATACCTTTACAAATCAATAAGAAGGAGGAAGAATATTGAACAAGTACCTATTTATTACGACTAGAACAGAAAATTTCGACCCAGAGCAGATTCCTGCCCACTATGAATATCTTAATCGCTTAAAAAAAGAAAATAGATTAGAAATGTACGGTCCTTTCAGTGATGCCTCCGGTGGCGCCTATCTTATCCGTGCTGGGTCATTAGAAGAAGCGAAGAGAATAGGACATGCAGATCCAATTATAAAAACCGGTTCCTCAACGATTGTTGTGAAAGAGTGGATGACGAAATAAAGAAACTCCGACTATTGGTGTTTGAACCTATTAAGCCTGAAACTAGAAAAAAACCAAAAGAGCAAACTCCGTAACGGTTTGCTCTTTTGGTTTTTCTTTTGTGCATGATTGATTGGTTATTATTATTTACGGAGGAAGAAGTTCTCACATAATTGGCCAAATTCATCTTTTTTCTCAATTTGAGTCCAATGACCACATCTTGAAAAAATATGTAACTCCGAATTTGGAAGTAACTCTAATAATCTTAAACTCGTTTCTTTATATGGAATAACGATATCATCTCTACCATGAATCATTAATACGGGGTGATTAATTTGTTTGATTTGTTCCTCTGGTAATGCTAATTGATCAAGTTTTTCCTGTCTAGGCTCAGCAAACATGTTAGAAAATGTTTCTTGAAGTCCCGGTTCAATGCTTGCTTTATAACGCAATTCTGCCAACTCATCTGTTGCAAATTCTTGATTATAGGCAAAGATCTCTAAAAGTCTTTTCATATTCTCAATACTAGGTTGATAACCCCATACCTTATCTAAACCATACGTTATTGGAAATGATACCCCAGCAGCACCCATTAATACCATTTTTCCAACCAAATCGGGTCTTTTATTAGCAATGTGCAGTGCTAGTGCCCCACCTAGAGAGTTCCCTATAATGTGAACGCGATTTTGGCCAATTTCTTCAATAAAATTAATTAAGTGTTCAGTCCAAGTTTCAACACCATATTCAATATGATCAGGTTTCTCTGTATTACCAAACCCAACAATATCAGGTGCAAACACACGGAAATTTTCCGATAATTTCGGGATAATTAATCTCCAATTCGCCCTTGCTGTCACTCCTGGTCCTGAACCATGAATCAATAATACAGTTTCACCTTGTCCACTTTCGTGATAATGAGTTGATATACCTTTTACATTTAGATATTTAGAATTTGAATCCAACTAAATTCACCTCCGTATAATTTACTAATACTAAAGCAATAACACGATAAATACACAAAACAGTTTAAATATTCAAATAAATAACTTGTGTTTAATTATAATTCCTCAAGGTCCAAAAATCTATCAAAACAAACTTGCTGATTAATAGCCCTTTTGAACAATCTATTAGGAATAAACAAAATTAACTCGTAATTCTTAATTATGTTAAAATATATATGCATCAATTGATTGGGGGGGATTCCATGAAAAGAAATAAGTTAGTTGTTGTAGGTGTAGGCCATGTTGGCTCTTATGTTCTTGCTGATGCCATGAAGTTAGGACTTTTTGCGGAAATAGCTGTCATTGATTTAGATAAGAATGTTGCTTATGGCGAAGCTCTTGACCAAGAACATGCAACCGCTCTTACATATATGTCAAATACAACGGTCCATGCTGGAGATTATTCCGAATGTAGGAATGCAGATGTGATTATCTGCGCTGCTGGTCCCAGCGTTATAAAAAGTAATGAAGATACGATGCCTGACAGGGTACAATTAGCTGTTATCAATTCAGAGGTAATTCGTGAAGTGATGACTGGAATTACGAAATATACAAAAGATGCAATCATTATTTTCATAACAAATCCGTTAGATACTATGGTGTACATAGCAGAAAATGAATTTGGCTATCCGAAGGGACGCATATTCGGAACCGGAACGATGCTAGATTCTGCAAGACTTCGAAAAATCATTGCTACTAATTTTGACATCGATCCAAAAAGTGTAACAGGTTATATGATGGGCGAACACGGACATACAGCTTTCCCCGTATTAAGCCGCTTAAATGTGCAGGGGGTTGGTGAAAAAGAATTAGACCAAGTTTTTCAAGGAAATGAACCACTAAGTAGGGACCACATAAAAAAACAAGTTGTACAGACAGCATTTGATGTGTTAAATGGGAAAGGTTGGACGAATGCAGGTGTTGCACAAGCTGCTGTTACACTAGCAAAGGCTGTAATGCTGGATGAACGTAGTGTTTATCCGGTGTCCACAACATTACACGGACAATATGGTTACGATTGGGATGTTGCATTAAGTATGCCATGTGTCATTGGGAGAAATGGCGTAGAAAAACAAGTAGAAATTGCCCTCGACACCCAAGAACTTGAATGGCTCCATCAATCAGCGGAATATATTAGAGAAACGATGAAAGTGGCAAAGACAGGTAGAATTCATAATCTGAAATTCTAGCTTGATGTTTACAGCTTGCATTTCTATTTAGGCGAACAGGCTTTGTACTGTTCGTCTTTTTATTAAAGTCTTACCATACATCAATTTATAAGAACCTTCTATTATCTGTTTGTAATTTTCACTGATTTCTTTTTCAAGTTTTTTAAAGCTTTTCATTTTTTTCAAATTTCGCCAGGAAACCACCTTTAAATCTTCGTGGTTCATAGGATATAATAAAGGCATTTTGTTCATGTTCTTCGATTAATGTCATCAATTCATTTTCCCTGTTCCGTTTGGAGAGTATTTCTAATCGGTATCTTTTTCCATCTCTACCCATTCCTTTAAATACAGTAACCCCGAATCCTCTTTCTCTTAATAAAATAAGAAGTTCCTCATTCATATCTTGTAAAGTAATAAATACACAAGTATAGCCAATGGCTAATTTATTTTCAATACGTGTACCAATGTATAATCCTACTCCAAAACCGACAGCATAAACGACCATTTCTGCGATACTTTGATGATCTGAAAAAATTAATGAAAGACCGAAGACATAGATTAATGCTTCTAATACTCCAAACGACGATGCAGCTACACTCATATTTTTTACTAGAAAGATCGTTCGAAGTGTTAATACTGGAACATATAGTAATTGGAGTGCAAAAATTAACAGTATGTTTAACATTTAAAACACCTTCTAATAAAATAGTAAAGACTTAAATTCATCTGGAAATTTATGTGGTTTAACAAGAAAAATAGCACCGGTTTTAATTTACTCGGTGCTATTTACTTTTTACTTATACAACACGTTCTTTATAATCATTTACTCTCTCTAAGTTGTGCACTTCTTCTACAAATTTTTGATAAAGTTAGGATGGTCACAGTAACGGGCACCACCCTAGCGTTTCTCATATGCTCATTTTCAATTTTGAATTATGATATTTTTTGTTTAGATACCTGGTCATTTGTCCCTTCTGACATTATATTCTTCTTCGTTACTGATTTAATTGGTATTCCATCATCTGTATAATCATGCTTCCGGAGATCATATTCCTTTGGTTTACTTGCTACCTTTAAGAGTGACACACAAATAAGGAGCTCCAGTATTAATGCAGGTCCTCCCCCAAGGTTCGAAAGCATCTTAATTCCGTCTACACCAGATGAGGTAATCATCACCCAGGTGACAGTACCAATGACAATTCCCCAGAAAATTTTCATCCACATCGATGGTTCTGGATCATCCGGTGAGATACCCGTTGTGCTCAAGCCCCCTAGCGTAGTCGTAAACGCATCAGAACCTGTAACATACGATAGAAATAAACAGATAACGAATACAGGAATCGTAAATTCTGCGATTGGATATTTTTCTAACAAGGCATAGACGGCAAATTCAGGACCTGCTGACATTGACTCCATCAGCCCTCCACCAGAAAGCTGCATTTTGATAGCCGCTCCGCCAAATATCACCATCCAAATAATACTAAATAATGATGGAAGTATAAATTGAACGAATAACGCCTTTCTTATCGTATGTCCATAGGAAATCCGACCAAGAAACATTCCAGAAATAGGTGCCCATGCGAGCCAATTACACCAATAAAAGATCGTCCATGAGCCTGCCCATGGATCATTTGCAGCTGCACCTGTGAATGCTGCTTTTTCAAAAAAGGTATCTAGATGATTGGCAAAGGCCTCTATTCCAAGATTAAGCATAAAAGAGGTAGGTCCAAAAACAAAAACAATAACAGCAAGAAGAATGAAAATAATTAAATTAATTTCAGAGAGTTTCTTAATTCCATTAAAAAGTCCGGTAATCGAGGAGATGACGAAAGTAGCGACTACTGCTATATCCACCATTGCCCACAGAAATGCGCCTGTCTGTATTCCAGTTAAATATTTAAGGCCGCCCGCTATCGAGAGAACACCAGTACCAAGTGATGCAGCCATACCTGCAATGAGTGCATACATACAGGTTGCATCAATTATTTGCGACCATTTCCCTAGAACCTTGTCTCCAAAGATTGGAGTCAAAGTTGAAGCAAGTGTATACGGTTTTCTCATGTTATAAAATGAAAATGCAAACATGATTGATGGAACAGCATAGATTGCCAATGGTAAAAATCCCCAGTGAACAAAAAGGGTTGATAAAGAAAAAACTGCTGCTTCCGCGCTATTAGGTTGGATCTTCAATGATTGGGGTGGAGATGTCAAGTGATAGAGCGGCTCCGAAGTTGCCCAAAAAAGAATTCCTATTGCCACTATACTTGTTAGTGTTATAGAGAAATATCTGACATCATCAAGCATAGGTGCAGCTTCACGGCCACCAATTCTAACATCGCCGAACTTAGAAAACATTAAATAAATAATGACAGCAAGCATGATTAGTACACCAAGACTGAAAGCCCATGCAAAGTTTTTCATAAGCCATGAATTTGCACCATTAATCATTCTTGTAAAACCGTCTTGACTTTGAAAATTATAGACACAAGCTACAACAAAAAGTATTACTGGGGGCCAAAAAGCGATTGGTCTAATGTTTTTCATTCTTACTTTCCCCTTTCGCTTTAAATAACTTTTCTATTTCATCTTTTTGCATTTTCTATTCAGCTTCTATATTTCGTACAAAATCCCAATCTGTACTAACAGATAAGTCCCATGTAAGTGGTGTTATAGAAATGACTTTATCATAATAAATGGCATATACATCACTATTTTCTTCTGTCTTCTTTTCATCAACATCCAAAATAGATGTTAATGGATAACTGCAGCTGAAATCTCTAATTTCAGGTTTATTAAAAACTGAATAATTTAATCTGCTCTGCTTGGTTATTCTAATTTCAGTATCATATTCTGCTCCATCCGGAACATTCACATTTAAAATTTTTACTCCTTCTGGAATACCGTTTTTTAAAACTTCATAAGCTAGATCTGCCGTTATTTTTTTCGCTATATCCCAATCCATTTTTTGATAATCAATTGTATATTGTATGGCTAATGGTACCTGTCTTGACACAGCAATAGAAGGTATATCATAACTATCAGCTTCAAACGCTGCACCTAGAGTTCCACTACAAGTAAGGGAAAGGCCAAGGTTTTCTCCATAATTAATACCGCTAATACAGAGGTCGGGCTTCCTATTCGTTAATTCGAGAAGACCATATGAAACAGCCTGGGCTGGAGAGCCATGTACACCATAAGCCTTCATTTCCTTCCCATTAACGATTATGTTAACAGGATCAATAATTCCTACGCTACTGCTCTTTGGAAATGATCTTCCCATACTTGTTTGTTGAAATCTTGGCGCCACAATGAGTAAATCCCCTAAATGCTGCACTGCTTCTACTGCTGCAGCTAAACCTGGTGAATACACACCATCATCATTTGTAATCAAGATCAGTGGTCTCATGATTTCCCCCTTGGCTTATTCAAATCAAGTGAAAGGGCTTACAATATATATATATGATAAAACTAAAATGTCTTTATTCCCAAAAACACATAGTCTTGTCCATTCAATAAATGTGATTTCAAAGGTTTTGCAACGAGTAAGAACAGTGATCGTAGTAATTTACTAAACACTGCAATCACTGTTCTTGCATTAAGCAGTTTACAAAAAAACAACGATCTATTTAAAAATAGGATAAGATTTTTTCATTATTTCATCGGTGTATAATGTAATTTGTTTGTAAACCTCTTCATTCATCAAGTTATAAAATTCATGATTTTCCTTATTTGGTAAAAATGTATCTTTAACCTTTACCATTTTTTCTATTGCTTCCTCATAGCTTTCATATGCTCCTACCGCTATGGCTGTACAAATGGCTGCTCCCAGACTAGCTGAGCCGTTCACAACGTTTCTTGTCGCTGGTAGACCAAATACATCTGCAAAAATTTGCATCATTAAATCGCTGTTCGAGCCGCCACCGGAAATAATAACGTTGTCCAGTGAACCACTAACCTCAGCGCACATGGCATCTGTTTTATTTTTCATCGTTAACACAATGGCTTCTAAAATGGAGCGGTATATATGTGCACGGGTATGACGGGCATCAAATCCGATCATGACTCCTTTTTTATACGGCGCATCAGTTGGAGCGAGCCAGTCTAGCACAGTCATCAATCCGTCGCTTCCCACTGGTACATTCCATGCTTCACGATTCAATCTTTCTTCCCCAGATATTCCATCTTGCTCTGCTCTCTCTGCAAATTCCTCACCAAGCAGATCTTTGAACCAGCTGACTGTCCACATTCCCCTTCGGATACCGTTGCTTTCATATAAATAATGATTTGGGGTGGAAGCAAAGTTTGTCCAAAAATGAGTAGTCCCTTTCGGATTTTCTAAACCAGGCACCATTGCAGCGATATAGGTTCCTAGTGAAATAAGCGCTGTCTTTTCTGACAACAGCCCGGCCCCTAAAGCTTCTACCGCTTTATCGTTAGCAGTTGCTACTACGGGAATACCAGCCGGAATCCCGGTTACTTCTGCAGCTTTTTCCGTCACATATCCTAACACTGCCCCTGGCATCTGAAGATTGAACAGCATTTCGCGCGGTATCCGCAACGCCTTTATGACCTCTTCATCTTCGCTCCATTCCCACGTATCAGTATTGATCGGCCACTGCCCTTGATAATTGGCAGCTGTATCATTAAAGTTTCCCGTAAAGCGGTGAGTGAGATATCCTGATGTAGTGGTTACATATTTTACGTCTGGATTTGTATGCTCATAGGGTCTTGAAACACGAGCATCCATCCAGCTCATAACAGGCTGTGCAAGTGTTCCGTCCTCTTTTAACAAAGCACGGCAAAAGCGGATTGTACAAAGCCCTATGCCGATAATATCCTTTTTATCTCCAGGAAAACGATCCATTGCCATTCGACTTGCTTCTACAATAGAATCCCACAAATCATCGTCTGGATGTTCAACAATGCCCGGTTTTGGCAGATTCATAGGTTGTAATGCTTTTTTACCTTCACAAATTATATTTCCTTCCAAATCAAAAATAACTACCTTTGAGCTTTGTGAACCGCCGTCGACACCAATAATGTATTTTTTACTCATGAATAAACCTCCTAGCTGCAATATCCACAAATAAAAGAGGGACCCTTTAGACAGAACCCCTCTTTATTCTAGATTTCCGCGTTTAGATAAAGAATCGGATGACGCTTATTCTATGCTGATAATTCACTGTCTTTTCCTACCATTGCTTTATTCTTCTTAATTACACGACTCAATACAATAGAGAGAACAATACACAAAATTGAAGCAACTAAAGCATAAGCCCAAGTCATTTTAAATCCAACTTCTCCATATTTATCCATCCAAGAACCAACCAGCGCAAACATGAATATATCCGGTGCATAACCAATACAAGAAACGATTCCTGAAACTCGTCCACTCATGGCGACCGGAATACCCGCATCATCGTGAATAGCAAAATATTGACTTCTTACAGCATAAATGAAAAGTAAGCCAAACAAGAAATTAGCCACGACAGCTGGAAGTAAACTTGCATTAGCAGGCAGCACAATCAATAAACCAAAGCAAATAGCTAACCCCGAGCAACCTAAAACAATGACTTTAACTCTCGATTTAATTTTATCAGCTAAAAATCCACCTAAAATCCCACCAGCTCCTTGAACCAAATAACGAATACCTCCTAGGGTAGATCCAAGTGCTGCGGATAATCCAAAATATTTTACAGCATAGGTATTAAGATATCCAAGTAACCCATAAACACTATAAGCGGTAAAAACAATAGCAATTAAAATCCAAACTCTAGGAATAGTTAGCGCTTTAAACATGCCCTTTGTAACTTCAACTATGGATTGATTATTTTCATTTGTTTTAGTATCTTCAATAAAAATATAATGTAAAATTCCAAGTATAATATTCACTATTGAAACCACTTTAATAGCCATAGAAGTACCTAGAATTTCACTATTTGCTGAATAATGAACAAATGCGGCTGTCATCACAAAAACTAAAAGTGCGTTCATGACACCTCGTAGCCCTTCTTGTAGCCCGAACATTCTACCTTGCTCTTCTGATGTTCCTAACATACGAGTTGCCTTTATACAAGCTGACCAATAAGTAACTATAGTAGAAATACCCATTAATACAAAAATTAATCGAGCTACATTATAACTAGGAAACGTTGAAAACCAAAAGCCTAACAAACCTGTTGTAACAAACGAAAAAGCAAGCAATTTCCTGGCAGAAAATTTATCTGCTATAATCCCACCTATAAAATAAGAGAAAATAGCCATAGCTGAATAACCTGACGACAAAAGACCCATTTGCTTATTGCTCAAACCCATTGCTTCCTGAATTTGCGGATAAAACGTTTCTCTTATATATGGTAGCTGAAAAATGATTCCTGCCCCTGTTGCTAATAACAGCAAAGTACCATATTTTTTAATAAAGGCTCTTCTGGATTCTGTCATATTTAATCCTCCTCATTTAATCTAGAAATGATTTTCATTAGCAAATATTGTTTCCTATTATTAAACTTGGAACCATCTTTATCATGCAGCTCCTAACGAACTAAATATCCACCGTCAACCGTTAAAATATGTCCATTTACATAATCGGATGCACGGCTTGCAAGGAATACAGTTGTTCCCATTAAGTCAGCTACATCTCCCCAACGGTTTGCAGGAATATGATCAAGTACTCTCTGATTTGTTTCTGGATTGCTTCTTGTTGCTTTCGTAATATCTGTCGCGAAATAACCTGGTGCAATTCCATTAACTTGGATATTGTACTGTGCCAGTTCATCACAGTATGCCTTTGTAAAACCAGCAATTCCATGTTTTGTTGCTGCATAAGCCGGAGACCACTGTCCACCAAGGAATGAGAATAATGAGCAAATATTAATGATTTTTCCACTGCGCTGTGGAACCATCACTTGTGCTGCTTCATAGCTTAACTCAAATGCTGCTGTAAGGTTAATATCAATCATTGGATCCCATTTAGAGCGATCAAAATCAAGTACTTCTGCCAATTTACAAATTCCTGCGCTGTTCACTACGATATCAACGGATCCTAATTTTTCCACACAAGTTTCAATAATTCTCTTAGGTGCGCCTTTTTCTGTTATATCAATTAGAAGAAATTCCATTTTAGATCCAGCTTCTTCTATTAACTTCTTCGTTGTTCCGTCATCTTCCATAATGCTCGGAATAAAGAGATTTGCTCCTGCTTTTGCTAGTGCAAGTGCAAACGCACGTCCAAGCCCAGAATTTCCACCTGTTACGATTGCATTTTTTCCTTTTAATGAGAAAAAGTCCATTGAGAATTCTTGAATTTCCATTATTACTTCCTCCTAAATATATATTTATTCACTACACAAGATAGAGAAGTAAATTTTAAGCGTTTTCATATTGTTACAATAAAAAATCTGATTGCGCTTATTATATGCCAATAATTCTCTGTCTTTTGCTACTATTGCTTTACTCTTCTAAATTTGGGTACAAAAAAAGCGAACACCTAAAAAAGGGTTCGCTTTTCTCTCGACTCTAGCAACACTTTAATTATAAATTCAATATGAAATTATATCAATAAAATTTATTAGTAAAATCAAAATTTTATTATATTAATATACTATTTATGATGATTCATACCTAATCAAATAACCTATTAGATTTCCAAATAGTCTTTATTGAACTGATCTTGTTACGATTAAATATTGTCCCAGACATCCAGATTAGTCGAGGAAATAGCGATTGCTCCAGCCTGAAGGGCCGTTACGACATCTTCCTTATCACAAACGAGTCCGCTGGCAATAACAGGTACATCAATGGCTTCCTGCACCCAGCCAAGTACTTTCGGCATACAGCCAGGCAATATTTCTACAATATCAGCTTTTGATACGGCATACTGCTTTGGCAGATTGCGATAAGACATGGAATCAATCAGGAAGAAGCGATGGACCGTATAAAACCCTTTTTCACGCGCTGCGCGGACAATGGAAGCCTTTGAACTGATAATGCCATCTGCCTTCGTGTTTTTTCTCATAAAATCAACAACAATTTCTTTATTTGAGGTTCCTTCGACTAAATCAATATCCACAAATGCATATTTCCCAGCGCTTTTTATTTTGTTCACAATATTAGAAATGGAACAGATATTTCCATAAAGGACAAAGACTACATTACAGCTGGAATGAAGTACTTTTTCAAGACCACCATCATCCTTAATTCCGGCAATAATTGGATTTTCATCTAGTATTTCAATAATTTTTTGGTTCATAGAAGGCCCTCCGTTAATTAAAGTAAAAACTTTTTATCTACCAAAAGTAAAACTTAATTTAGAAGATATTTTTAGATTAGCCTACTATTACCAGAAAGTACATTCTTGTAATGCTGATATTATAATAGTAAAATGTTTGAATGCGCTTTACATTTAAAAATGGAGCAATCAGAGAAAAATTAAATAACTAAGAAATCTTTGTTTTTTTCAGTTTTTCGAGTAATTCAGGGATCACTAAATACAGATCTCCTTGGATAGATAAATGCGCTTCTGTCATGATTTTTGCGTTTGGATCATTGTTTACAGCAATAATATGTTTGGCACCATGAATGCCTGCCATAAATTGAACAGAGCCGGAAACACCAAAAGCTAGCAAAACTTCTGGTCTTACCATTTTACCCGATAGCCCGATTTGCCTTGATTGCGGTAACCACCCCCTTTCTACCAGACCTCTTGTCGCTGCCAGTTTGCCGCCGAGTGTCAATGCCAATTCATCAAGCAATGCAAGGTCTTCCTTGTTTTTTACACCCCGCCCAGCAACGACAAGAACTTTTTCCGTTGTTATATCCTTTTCGACTGCTATTCGTTCCGTCTGTATGACTTTGATTTGTTCGGCAAACACCTTGGCTTCACGAGGTAAGCCTCGTACTTCCCATTCCGGCAAATACCCTTCCTGCCGGACAGCAGATGCCATCATGTTGTATCGTACAGTCGCAAATTGCGGACGGGAATGAGGGGTCACAATTTGTGCCATGACATTTCCGCCAAAAGCAGGACGGATTTGAATAAGGTCTGTATTTTTCTCCAGCTCCAATTGGGTACAGTCCGCCGTTAAACCGGTGCGAAACTTGGTGGCTGCAATCGGAGCGATTGCTTTGCCGATTGGGGTTGCACCGATAAGAACAACAGCTGGATTTAACAAATTGATACTATCAACCAGTGCGCCTGCATAACAGTTGGCACGAAAATACTCTAATTCGGCTCCTTGGTAGAAAAAGACTTTTTTCAGCGGCAGACCTTCCAATTGTGGCAAAATCCTATCTTTCTCTGAACCGATTACGATACCGTAAACGTCAAAATCAGCGGATTCTGCTAATTCAGCCGCTTTTCCAATCATTTGGAGGGAAACCGGATGGACGGTTGTTTCATCCGTTTCAATAAAAACTAAAATATCATGCCATGCCGTTAAATCAACCATTTGCCAGCCCCCATTCGTTCAAGGCGGCAATCATTTTGTCTGCAGATGCTGCTGGGTCAGACTGAAATAGCTGCTTCGCTTTCGGGTACTCAATGGTATAGATTTTTTTTACCCTTGTTGGTGACCCTTTCAGACCATACAATTGTTCATTTTGAACCGGCATATCTTTTAAGGAAAGGGTAATAACAGGTTTTTTCGCTGTTGAAAGTTTCAAGCGCAGCGCAGGCATTCTCGGTGTAAAAATGTCCCGTTCAACGGCAAGAACACATGGAAACTTTACGTTTGTAAGGGCTCGTTCCTTCCCAAGAATCTGCCAAACTGAGATGGATTCATATGAAGCCTCTTCCAGCTTGTTTACATGACCCAAGTAAGGGATTTCCAGCCAAGCAGCAAGCGATGCCCCTACCTGTCCAGTATCACCGTCTGTTGTCTGCCTGCCGCATAAAATGATGTCATACGGACCCTTGACTTTTAAGGCTTGTGCCAGTGTAAAAGAGGTCGCTAAGGAATCCGCTCCCGAGAATTTCTTATCACTTATTAAATACCCTTCATCCGCTCCAAGCGCATACGCATCTACCAGGACTTGCTTGGCAGTCTCAGGTCCCATCGTAAAGACATCAACAGTGCCCGTTCGCCCCTCTTTAAGCCGCAGTGCTGTTTCAAGGGCTGTAGCATCATAAATATTCATGACCTGCTTCCTCCCATTTCGAATCAACACCCCTCGTACCGGGTCCATATTTCCATCCGAGGAAGCTGGTACTTGTTTGATACATACCGCGATTTTCATTAGCAACCTCCTTTACAACTTAGTTAAGCTTATTTCCCGGGTTCCACATACAAGCAGGGTCCAGCTGTTTTTTAACTGTTTGCCAGGCCTCGAGGGTTTCTGATGGAGTAGTCTGGAAAAATAATTCCTTTTTCAATTTGCCTACTCCATGCTCAACCGTCGTCCGTCCACCTTTTTCTGCAATTGATTGGCCCCATTGCAAAATAAGTTTTTTTCCCATTTCATTTTGCTGTCCATTCTCTGGAAGAATGTTGACATGAAGATGCCCATTTGAAATATGACCAAAAATGACTCCTTCAAGACCGGCCGCATCGAGATCTTTTCGATACATCTCAACAAGGGAGGAGACCGGTACTCCAGGCAACTCCATATCTGTTCCCAGTTTCATTATGGTTGCGTCATGCTTTCGAAGCTGTTCAATGCGGATATTAATGGATTCCGGTACAGCATGGCGAAGTGCACGGATTTTTTCCATTTCGACTTCACCTGAAACGGCCCATGAGGCATCGATATCACTGCCGGATTCTGCTGCCTTTTCCATCAGCCATTCGGCGGCCATCTCCGCTTGTTCATCGGTAGAAGCATGAATTTCCAGATAGACCATTGCAGCAAAGTCACTCGGAAAATCAGGAAGCTCACTCAGCTTGGCGGCTGATTCCTTGAAGCCTTGAATAAAATCAAGCGAAGCCTTGTCCAAATATTCCAATGCTGCAAGATGAGTTGAAATCTCTGTGCTCTCTACATCAGCAATTTCAACAAATGAAAGGGCATCTTTCTCCGTGTCGAAAAAGAAGCAGATTCCCCAAAGCTCTTCTGGTTGTTCCTGTAAATCCAGCGTGAGATTCGTGATCACGCCAAACATCCCTTCACTGCCAAGAAAAAGGTCAATGAGGTCGGCTTGTTCAGCATATCCCAATTTCGTTGGATCGACCTTAAGCATGCTGCCATCAGGTAATAGAACCTCACCTTGATTGAACAGATAACGTTCGCGTTCGATTTTCCAAATCTCCCCGTCTTTTGTAACAACACGGATGCGTTTGATATGGTCGCGCGCACTGCCATATATACGGGAACATACCCCGCGCGCATTACTTGCTGCTATACCTCCGACAGTCGCAGATAATTCTGTAGGATCAGGTGCCCACATCAGTTGTTGTATTTTCTTGAGTTTAGCTAATAATTCTTTTGCCTCGTCCCGCCAGTTTTCCGTGGCAAAGTTCCGTCTTGATAACCCGGAATGAAGATCTAATAACGAACATCCTGGCTCAACCGATAATGTAAAGATACCGTTCTGTTCACAAAGATCAGTGACTGCTTTCATTTCAATCATATTGATAATATGTCCGCCATTAGGGACTGCACCCCCGCTGATTCCTGTCTTTGCTCCTTGAACGGTTATCGGCTGTCCTGCATCCCGCATCGCTTTGACAATGTGAACAACCTTAGCTTCTGTTTTTGGAAATGAAATTGTACTTGCACTGCCCGTTAATCTTGATTCGTCATGCAAGTATTCTTCATATTTTTCATCCATTGGTCTAATTAACTGATTCATGTTCCTCACACTCCTTCCACTGTCTGCTGCTCTATAAGCGGGAATAGCGCTTTTAATACTTCTTGATAATCATCGATAATGGCAACATCGGCTATTTTATGAATCGGTGCATATTCATCCTGATTGATGGACACGATAAAGCGACTATCGCGGATGCCGACTGTAAAGGCTTGTGATCCGGAAACACCGGCTGCAATACATAGCCGTGGGGATAGCAATTTCCCGGAAGCCCCTATTAACCGGTTCATATCTGCCCAGCCATTCATGGCAACCGGTCTGCTGACACCTATTTCCAGACCAAGCTGATTGGCTGCTTTCTCCAATTCATGTAAATGTTCTTGCTTCTTTACACCTTTTCCTAACGCAAGCACTTTTTCCGCACTATCCAAAGGTGCTCCTGTTTCAGTCTGATGAAATTCATAAGATAATACATGGCTATTCCGTTCGTTTGTTACTATGGGTTCCATGATCGTTACCGTATGTTCAATCGGCGGCTTCCACACTTTCCGAATAGCTATTTTTGCAACCGAAAAACAATAAGGCTTTCGTTTCATCCGGAAGCTAGCCGTTAAATTATTGGCATATACCGGCTTGGTGACTATCAAACCTTCGCTTGAATTCTCACAAACAATGACAGACATACAGGATGTTCCGCCCGAGCGGACAGAAAACCTGACAACAAGGGAGGTCCCAAACAAATTGCTCGGAAAAATAACACAATCAGGCATTTCCTGTCGATAGACCTGCAGTAAAGCCGCTAAGATTTCTTCTTCGTCTGTCTCGTCTCTTACTTGCACTAGCTTGATGATAGGTATGACAATTTGCTGTGCCTGTTTTGGAAGCTCATCCGATTCTCTGGAAATAACCCAAGCTTGTACAGCATCATTTTGTCCATACGTTTGTTGAAAATGATTTAATTCATTAATTTCCTTTTGAAAAAGTGGTGAGCAGGCATTAAATACAAACGCAGTATTCATCATTCAAAGCCGCTCCTTTAAATAGTTATGGAATAAAATATCTGCTTTTTCGAAAGCATCCTTTCCATCAATGATTTTCGTCTTTCGCTCTTCTCTTATACGAACAAGCGAAATAAGCTCAATATCACCCAAATCCTGAATGGATGTTGGATCTAGATCAAGGTCTTCCAACGAAAGAGTAATCGCTTTCATATTCTTCGTATTCATTTTATCCTTCAGTGTCGGTACACGCAGATGTGTAATAGGTGAATCTCCAATTTGAAAAACAGCTGGCAGCTTAATCAGCTGTTTGACTGTTCCACCATCAACTTGCCGGATGACCTCAAGTACATCCTCACGGCTTGTTCGTTTCATATTTAACACCCCTGTTACACAGGGAATTCCCAAAATCTCTGCTACACGAAACGGTGTCTCCCCATTATCTCCACACC
Source organism: Bacillus sp. 1NLA3E (assembly GCF_000242895.2). Classification (NCBI taxonomy): domain Bacteria; kingdom Bacillati; phylum Bacillota; class Bacilli; order Caryophanales; family Bacillaceae; genus Bacillus; species Bacillus sp. 1NLA3E. The sequence goes on along the minus strand of NC_021171.1, from coordinate 305,980 downwards.
CGCTTTGTTTCCCCATGAAAATGGCCTGCTCAGTGCCGTGTTTCTTGTAGTAAGCCGCGATCAAATGCGCTACTCCTGCCGAATTAAAGCGAAGATCACCCGCATAATCAATTTGGACAACTTTGTCATATTTTAAGGCATACAATGTCTTGATAAAACTTTCAATCGAATCCCCAGCAATCGAAAGCGCTGTCAGTTTCACTGGCACATTAAATCCCTCCGATGAATCGGAGAGATTTAATGCGATTTCCAGTGCACTTTCATCAAAGCTGTTCAGTGCTTTCTTTGTATAGCTGAGGTCGATACGGGGATTTTCACCTGTCTCCCAATCGCTCTCGCCTAACATATCCAAGTCATGAACTACTTTGAAGCAAACGAGAATGTCCAAATTAGTCCTCTAAATATTCAACAGGAATGATATTTCCTGCATTCATAACATTGTTTGGATCGAAGGCTTTCTTGAGCGTTTTAAGAACATAGAAGGAAGAACCATATTCTTCTTTAATCCATGGTGCCCTTGCTTTACCAACTCCGTGGTGGTGTACCATTGTACCACCGTGGTTAAGTGCTTCTTCAACGATAATTTTATTAATTGGGTTATGGTATTTGTTAATTTCTTCTTCCACTGGACAATCCACGACATTGTAGTAGTAGACAAAGTATAGATTTGTTCCATTTAAATAGCTATGTGACGAGTGTCCACCTACCCATGTAATATCAGGTATTTCTTCAGCTACACGCTTACAGCTTGCTTCGTAAATTTCATGGATGGTATCCCAGTTGCTTGCAATTTCAGTTGTAAAGCCCATATTTTGCGTTTGAATGATTTCTTCTCTTTCCTGCGCTACCTGTTCTGGACCCCAGTTTAATTGTAAGAACCAGTCTTCGATTAATTTGCTGGCAACTTTCTGGCACTCAGAATATTTCTCTACAATCTCCTCAATTGCTGCACCAGTTGCCTCTGTAATCGATTTTGGACCTTCTGCCATGAATATAAGTACACATTTATCAGTCGCAAAGTGAGAAAAGTGACCTTGTGCATCTGCCTGATCGTAAAGACGTGCAATGGATGGTTTATATCCCGCAACCATGACTTCGCGTAAAATTTCAAAACCAGTTTTCATATTGTCTAATGTAAATCCATAGTACATATTATTTTCAGGCATATATTTGAACATTTTTACGGTTACTTCTGTGATGTAGCAAAGAGCACCTTCATTACCAATGATTACGTGGCGAATATCTGGACCAGCTGCACGGCGTGGTACATTTTTGATACGTGTGATTTCTCCGTTCGGGAAGACTGCTTCTAAACCAACAACCATGTCTTCAATTCCGCCATATAGAGTTGAGAATTGGCCAATACTTCTTACAGCAACAATTCCACCCATTTGAGCAAGAGGTTTTGATTGTGGTGAGTGTCCAGTTGTATAGCCTTTTTCGCGAAGAATATTTTCTAAGTACTCAAGCGGTACACCTGCTTGAGCCGTAACCTGCATGTTATATTCGTCAACCTTAATAATTTGATTCATATCTGATCCGTCAAGCACGATATGGTTTTCAAGGACGGACTCAAGCATCATTTCAAGCGCTGAGTTACCTGTACGAGGGATCACATTGATGCCATGTTCGTTACAATACTTAAGAACGTTTGCAATTTGCTCTGTACTTTGCGCTTTTACAACAGCTGCCGGAATCGGACGAGTGAAAACACCTGAGTATTTTTCATATTTTCTGTAACGGTCGACAGAGCTGTCTTTTAATACTTCCTCGTTTGTAATAACATATTCAGCGCCAACTAGCTCTTGCATTTTTGCTACGATTTCTTTTCTTAATCCTAATGTCATTGTCATAATATATTTCTCCTCTCAACTATCCATAATTTGTATTAATCGGTATGATTCTAATGATTGGCCAACATTAGATTTGATTTAGCGAGATGTGTTTTTATCTATTTACATCGGAACCGCTTTCATAGTTAGTTCTTGATCAGAAAGCTTTACACTTTGCCATTCGGATTTTGAGTGTTGAATCTAGATTGATTACGTCCCGCAATCCTTTTTTGAAAATTAACAACAGTAATATTATTCCGATATAACATTTAGGGCATAAAAAAAAGCGAACTCCAACTAAGGAGTCGCTTTTCTCACATCATCTCTAGCAACTGTCTTTAGTATAGAAAAGGTAAATCGAAAAGTCAATATCAATTTTGCCTAAATTTATTATAGTTTTTTGTTTGAAATCTTGATTAGAATACAAGGAGAACAACATAGGAATGCAATCATTACAGTATTTGAAAACCAATATGTTGTTCCATTGATTGAAATCCATTATTTTAATATATAAAAGTCGTGAACAAAATGTATTACAGTGACAGATTCCTTGTCCTGACACCATTTAAGGGTCACAGGACCACGTCCAACCTCTCAACCCCATCTTTGAAGCACTTTACATGAGCTCTTCTAAAAATCAAAATCCCAATAAAACAAATATGGCTTAGGGAATAAACCGTACAGGAAGAATGATTTTTCGTAAAGCATTAGATCTCCATGTAACCCAAGAAACAAAAAAAGAAGCTTCCCAAAAGTTCGCTGAACTCATGAGAAGCCTCCGTTAATTTACCTCAATGTTAGCATTTCAATCTCGCCTTACTCAAAACCCCAATCATATCAAGGGTTGAGGGGCGTTATTACATCATGCCGCCCGTAAGCTGTGAGAGTGTTATATCGTTAACGATAGGTGCAAAAAGTGCGGTAAATCAATGTTTTGGATATTACTGGTTGTAACATCTTTAACGTCGATTTACCGTTTTTTACCGAATTGCGTTAGCAAAATGTTAGCGTGTTAGTTTGTTTATACAATTAAAGTTCATACAATTTTATTATAAAGATCAAATAACACTTTGGGTAATTCTGGGTTTTTTGAAAGTTTTCCAAAATTGAAATATTCTTGGACATACTGTAAATCTTCTTTTTCACAAGCTAATACAAAACATAAATAAAAAATTGAAATTCCACTCGTGACCGATTCCCATCGTTTCTCATGCATTGACAACCACTTTTCTCCAAGAGTTTTAATAATTTCTTTTCTTGATTCTAAGGATTCCTTCAATTTTTCGATAGTATCAATTCCAAAGAAACTTAGTTGATTAATTCTTTTTGCAATATATCTTTCATCTGTATATTCAACGGTAATTGCCTTAGTTATAATCATAAAATGTTGCTCGATTTCATAAACTATTTTATCTTCCTGCAGAAATTCCTTCAATGAAATATTATCTATAAATAAATTTAAATTTTGGGATTTAATTTGTTCTTTAACTTCAATTGTATACTTTTTTATTTCTTCTTTTATTCTTATGAATTCGATATCTGCTAATTCCAATAAACCTGCTATCCTGGAGAACTTTCTTCTCATATCAACAGGAATTTCAATTGCACTCTTATATCCAATATCATGTTCAATTTCTGCCCATGCATGTTGCAAAATAGATCTTATTTGAATTTCAAAATTAATCTCATTAAACCTTGAATACTCAGGTAGGGATGCTCTTGGCTCTGTTAATTTAATAATATAATGGAGTGATGAGTACCCAAAAGAGTCGAAATTTTTATTCCTTTTATCACATGAGTTATTTTCGTCTACATGAAACTGAGTTTTAACAATATTAGCAATTGTATCAACATCATCTTCAAAATATGTTATAACTCTTAGACCCAGAGTATCAGTAATTTTATCTAAACCCGTATATTTATCTTCTTTACTATCAATTTTCTTAGATAAACTATTCCTGTCTTTTACCCTTGATTCAATACCATGAATGGTAATCCCGTTTTCCTTAATCAAGGAAAATATTAAATCTCTCAATTTTTTCTCGTATTCCAAGTATATTATTTTCTTTTGGTCATATTCATTTAAAATTACTTCTTTCAAAACTCTTCCCCCTCATCGAACTTAACCCTTTTCACTTTACCTTGGTGCGTAACAATCTTTGTCTCTCCGTGAACAGGTAGTTCAGTGAGTCTGGCCTTTAGTTACACACAACAACAGAAAAATTTCCATTTTGCACCATTATATCAATCTCTAACTTCATTATGCTATGATTATTATCTATTTTTATTAACCTTATTGGAACTCCCCAAATGCTCCTTCAATTTATTTTTATAGATTATTCATTACCTCAACTCCTTAATCAAATAAAAAGGACACCAAATGCCGGTATAATACCGTTCATTCAGTATCCTACAGCGGGTTGGTAGAATTACTATTTAATTAATTCATTCTTATATGGAATGTACAAAAAATTTTTATTTATTATCTAATAGTGTGCTGTTATCTATAATATCAATAAACTTAAATTTAGGAGAAATTGTTTTCATTTGATTGTTATAGTGATTTGTAAAATATATTTCAATAAAAGCATCTTTTCCAAAAAATAAATTATCGTTTTTTACCACTTCTTCAAACACTTTTCCCGTTACTGTAAACCATTCATCTTTTTTTAAGTACTGAAACTAAGGTTCTCTTACGGTGTGTTCCACAACTATATTAATTTTATCAATTCTGATTGTTCGGTGCTGTTGTCCCATCAAAAAATTTACTGTTGAGGATATCGAGAATAACATCGTTTATAAAAAGTATCTAGGACGGGAGGAAATAGCCGAATTCTTAGCTCCTGTACCCGCTATGGGCTTTTATATGACTTAGAAAGGTTTTACCTTCTTGTCTTCTCTGGAATACGCTCTAGCGAATTATGCGCTTTAAAATGGTCCGATATTAAACTGGACAACTAAGAATCACAAAAACTTTATTAAACCCAGATAACAATATGCGTAAATATGAGCTGTCATCTAAAAAGTCTTGAAATCCAAATTTCAATAACATAAAAAAACCACTCCCTAAATTTTTATAGGAAGTGGTTATTGCTATTGATATAAATTATTTACATGACTACTTCACAAAATGGGTGAAAAATAGCCGTAACTATTTCTCATTTTGTGTGCATGTGACGGGCTTAAAAGCCCTACATCATGCCGCCCCTAAGGTGAGAGTGTGTAATATCTTTAACGACATATGAAAAAGGTGGGGTATATCAGGGTTTTGGCAAATTACTACTGTAACATCTTTAACGAGAATTTACCGTTTTTCATTTGATTGCGTTAGCAAAATGTTAGCAATTCGGGTTTACAATCTATTTAAAATAGCTACTGAATTTGATAAATTAAAAAAAGCCAACCTCCTCAGATGGAAGAGTTGGCTTATCTTATATCTGATCTAAATTGTATAGTAACTTAATATATCACAGTAGTTGTTTAAATGTACGAACTACATTTTCTACGGTAAATCCATACTCTTCCATTAATTTTTCAGGCTTAGCAGAAGCACCAAAGTGATCAATGGTAATCTTCTTCCCTTCTGCACCAATATATTCTCTCCAACCAAATGAAGATCCCATTTCAATGGCAACACGTACAGTTAATTTTCTAGGAAGCACACTTTCTTTGTACTCTTCGAATTGTTGCTCAAAACGATCCCAGCTTGGCATGCTGACAACAGATACGGCAATACCTTCTTTTTCTAATTCATTTTGTGCTTCAATTGCTAGAGATACTTCAGATCCTGTTGCAATTAAAAGTCCTTTTGCTTCCCCATTTGCAGGAGAAATCACATAGGCACCCTTTTTCACGCCTTCGTAGATTTGTTGTTGGTCTTCATCAAAGGTAGGTAAATCTTGACGAGTTAATACCAATGCTGTTGGTTTATCTGTGCTTTCAATTGCTAAACGCCAGGCAGCCTCAGTTTCTTTAGCATCTGCAGGACGAATTACGGAAAGCCCAGGCATTGCACGTAATGCTGCTAAATGCTCTATTGGTTGGTGAGTTGGTCCGTCTTCCCCAACAGCAATACTGTCATGTGTAAATACATAAGTAACAGGTAACTTCATTAATGCTGCTAGACGAATTGCTGGACGTAAGTAGTCAGAGAATACAAAGAAGGTAGCTCCAAATACTTTAATTCCACCATGAAGCGCCATTCCGTTTAAAGCTGCACCCATTGCAAACTCACGAACGCCAAACCAGATGTTACGTGCAGCATATCCATCTAAGCAATAGTTCTTTTCAGAAGATATAAGTGTCTTATTAGAACCGGCAAGGTCTGCTGAACCACCAATTAATTGTGGAAGAGCTTCTGCTGCTGAATTTAACACTTTTCCAGATGATGCTCTTGTGGCCATCTTTTCGCCTGTTTTAAATTTTGGAAGGGCTTCATGCCAGTTTTCTGGAAGTTCTCCCTTTAATGCACTTTCTAATTGCTGTGCTAATTCTGGGTATGCATTTTTATATGCTGCAAATAATATGTTCCACGCATATTCTTTCTCTTGACCGGATTCAGCAAATTGACTAAAGTGTATATCTATTTCTTGTGGAACAAAGAATGGTTCTTCATATTCCCATTCGTAGTAAGCTTTGGTTAACTTTGTTTCCTCCTTACCAAGTGGTGCCCCATGACAAGCAGAGGAACCAGATTTATTCGGAGAACCATATCCAATAGTTGTCTTGATTTCAATTAAAGTAGGACGTTGTATATCTGCTTTTCCTTCTTGAATAGCCTTTTGGATGGCTTCGATATTATTTCCATCTTCTACACGTAATACTTGCCATCCGTATGCTTTAAAACGGTCTTGTACACTTTCAGAGAAAGATAAATTTAAGTCTCCGTCTAAAGAAATATCGTTTGAATCATACATAACAATGAGACGACCAAGCTTTAAGTGACCTGCAAGGGAAGCTGCCTCTGCAGATACCCCTTCCATTAAATCCCCATCACCACAAATGCTGAATGTATAGTGATCAATTACTTGAAAATTGTCTTTGTTATATGTTTCTGCTAGATGACGCTCTGCCATCGCCATACCCACAGCCATTGCGATACCTTGTCCAAGTGGACCAGTTGTTGCGTCGATACCTGGTGTATGACCAAACTCAGGATGCCCAGGAGTTTTGCTTCCCCATTGACGTAAATTCTTTAAATCTTCGATGCTAACATCATATTCGAATAAATGAAGTAAGCTGTATAACAACGCAGAACCATGTCCAGCAGATAAAATAAAACGGTCTCTGTTAAACCAATTTGGATTAGCAGGATTGTGATTCATTTCTTTTGCCCATAGGGTATAAGCCATTGGAGCAGCACCCATTGTGATTCCAGGGTGACCGGAATTAGCTTTTTCAATTGAATCAATAGATAAAGTTCTGATTGTGTTAATAGCTAGTTCTTCAACATTTTGTTTTGTTTTTAACGACTCCATTCTTTTTCTCCTTTTAACTATTCTTTATTTTCACACTAATCATAACAGTAAGTTTTTCGAAAAATTATATAGAAATACTTCTAGCTAAATAGTAGTCTGAAAGATTAATAGAATGCTTGTCTTTTAATGCATCCTCAAATAACATATTTACTAATCTGCCATTTTTCCAGCCAACCATTTCCCCATTTTTACCACGTATCAATAAATCAACTGCATAGGCTCCCATCCTGCTTGCCATCATACGATCATAAACTGTTGGTGATCCACCACGTTGCAAATATCCCAAAACGATGACATTAGTGTTAAGATCAAATCTCTTTTTAATCTCATTTTTTAGATCTTTACCACTGCACACACCTTCTGCTAAAACAATAATACTGTGCATTTTGCCTCGTTCTTGTCCATGTATAATTCGGTTCATCACATCTTCAATATCATTTGCGACTTCTGGTATTAGAATGGATTCTGCACCAGAGCTTATGCCTGTCCATAAGGCAATATCCCCTGCATGCCTCCCCATTACTTCTATAATACATATACGTTCATGTGAATACGCTGTATCACGTATTTTATCTATAGCTTCAATAACAGTATTAACTGTTGTATCAAAGCCTATTGTATACTCTGTCCCAGAGATATCATTGTCAATTGTTCCAGGAATACCGATAGTAGGGAAACCTTGTTTGGCTAATTTATTTGCTCCTTGGAAAGATCCGTCTCCCCCGATAACTATTAATCCATCTATACTTGCGTTTTGTAGTGATATTATTGCTTGTTTTTGTCCTTCTACTGTTTTGAACTCTTCACAGCGAGTACTTCTTAAGATTGTTCCACCCCTGTGAATAATATCCCCAACACTTCCAAGGTCCATGTTTAAAAAATCGCCTTTCATTAAACCAGAATAACCATGTTTAACTCCATATACTTCTAGTCCATTATAAATTCCTCTTCGTACTACTGCACGAATAGCTGCATTCATTCCTGGAGAATCTCCCCCACTTGTTAGAACAGCAATCTTCTTCATATTCTTCCTCCATTTTTTAAGAGAATTTTTTTCAAAAGAAGATAAATAAGGATAAAATTTACTAAGATTCTGACAAACTTTGTTGATAAATTCACAAATATTTTTAATAAGATTAAGTTTGGTTAGACCCTGCAAAGTAAAAAGGGGTACTAATCATTATTATTCTTCAGTCTCCATCTGTTTTTCCAATTTATGTTGGCATTCTGGATTAGAACATGCCCCAAAATAGGTTACGACCTTTTCTGAAACAAAAGATTCAATTTCCGTGTTACAATATTTACAAAGAATTACGCCTAATAATTCCTTTCCATTGTCCATTTTATATCCTCCTACAGATACAAAGGTTATGACTTTCCTAGTAAGGGAACGTATAGGGACTGAATGAAGTAATATTCATGTTATATAATACTTTTTACTTCGTCTAATGTATCCCCTTACAAGGGCCTTTTTCTTTAAGAAGTACTTTCATAAAAATATTGCTTCAGACTAACTTTTTCGTAATATTACTCCTCTTTTGCATTGTCGCCCTCTATATTTTCCTTTTTATTAACCCACTTCTTCCAAATATTAAGTGCCAATTTTACACCATAAATTCCAGCATAAAAATCTCTATTTTCAATTGCTTCAATAAGAATCCTATGGTTATCACCTGTTGGTATTTTGTCCTCTCCTTTTATTTGACCAAGTGCATAATTTTCTAAAATCATCGGTGAAAAGATTTCAAGAGAGAATAAATAAATTTCTTCCATTAACTTATTTTTAGTTGAAGCAGCTAGTGTTTTATGAAAATTCAAATCTAAAGTATGAAGTGTTTCATAATCATCAGGATTTTTTTCAATGCACTCCAAAAAAGCTTCCTGGTTTTTACTAAGAATTTTTATATCTTCCTTAGTAGCATTGGCTATTGCCAGCTTAAGGACCGCTACCTCCATCTGCTCCCGAAAATCAACTAATTCTTTTAATTGCATATTAGTTAAAATCATTTTAAAAAGTAGGGATTGAGTAATAGAAATATCTTCAGGTTCTGATATATACGTACCATCGCCTCTTCGAATTTGAATAATATTAATTGCCTCTAAAACCTTTAATGCTTCCCTAACAGAACTTCTACTTACATTTAATAATTCACAAAGTTCAGTTTCCGTAGGGATCTTATCATTAGGTTTTAATTCTTTATAAATGATTTTGGTCTTAATATACTCAGTTACCTTTTCCACTGCGGTTTTTTGTGTTAATGTTTTTTCTTTATTAACTGCTGCTGACATAATCAAATCCATCCAAAAATTCACCCTTAATTTTTTCTTTTTTTAGCTTGGCTGCTTTAATGTAATGTGGCTTCATTATTAATTCAAGACGCTCTCGTTTACATTATAGTGTAAATATACTCAACAAGGTAAGCAGCCAAGTTTAGTTTTTCTCTAGTATTAAAAAAATAAACTTTTGGATGGGATGGGATGGAAAAGAAAAATTTATTAATATAAGGAAAAGAATACTTATTTTATTTACTGGCCACATTACTCTTTCAGTAATATATCTCAAAATAGGAATCTAATTGTCTACTTATGCCACATTATTCGCGATATTTTTTGCTTTTCGTTTGTTCACTTCTTTTGCATACCATGTCGTTGCTATAGGTACAATAAGAGCAGTTACAATAACCGCTGCAGATACCTGAAGAGTGGCTGATGCTGCAACTTCACTATACATAGGTTGAATAGCAGCAACCGCAAGTGGAACAGCAGCTGCATTTCCTGCTGTAGTCGCTGCTGCAATACCTCCAACACCGTCTCCCCCTGTGAAACGGTCTAATAAAATTAAGACTATCCCTGTAATAACAACAACACCTACACCTAAAAGAATGCCGGAAATACCTGCTTTTACTAAATTGGTTAAGTTAATCCCCCCACCAATTACTAAGCCTAATAAAGGAATAAATAGGTCCTGACCTTTACTTAAAAATGCTCTCATTTCTTCATCCAGATTTCCAAGTATCATCCCAACTACTAAAGGAAGAAGTGTAAACACAAATGCTTCAATTGGAAAACTTGCTAATCCAGCTGAACCCAATATAAGCATTGTAAAGAATGGTCCAGATTCAAGTGACATGATAGAGTAGGCTGCAATATCTTCTTGTTTCTTTCCTAATTGGCCCATTAGAGCCATATATACGGCACCATTAGTATCAGAAAAAGCAGCAACTACTGCTAAAGCAGAAAGCCCTAAAAAGATGTGATCTTGGTCTGCAAATACTGCACTGATCAAAAAGGCAATTAAAAAACTCGTTCCTATTTTACCTAACCATAACGCTCCACCTTTTTTTAGCATGTAACCGGTTGCATTAAATCGTATAGTTGCGCCTAAGCAAATATAAAATCCACCAAGGAGTGCGGTTGAACCAGTTAATAACCCTCCAGTAAAGGAACTTTTGAAAGCAGGCAATTCAAATAAATCCGGGAAAAATGTACGAATTAAAGATCCAATAAGTAACGGAATTAGCATCATTCCTGCTGGTATTCTATCAAGTGTGGCTTTTATTTTCATAATAGGTCATCTCCTTCAAAAAATACTTCAGAATTTTTTATTACACTAAACTTTGGGCTTTCGCTTACCCAGGCTATAATATTACTCAAACTATTGAAAAAATCGCAAAGTAATATTATAGCCAAGGTTTCAGCCTTTGTTATCTGAATTTTGCTAAGCAATTCCTTTCACAACCCCATTACTAAAGCCGATAGTTGTTCAACATAATATTTCTCTTGAAAATTTCCGAACAGAATTATATTTAAATAAAGTTTTAGTTAATAGACAATATATACATAGCATAATAAGGTCTATACATCAATCTATCATGAAATTTGAGAGCAAAAAAGATGGAAAAGTTATTCTTTCTCTTTTAAAAACATAATCTTGCCAGCGCCTTTACTTACTTGGTCGAATGCCTCATCTACTTGAGAAAAAGAGAAGCGATGAGTGACTACATCAAGAATGTTGATTCTTTTATTTTCAACTAAACCTGCTAACTTATACCATGTATCCCAAATATGTCTTCCAAATAAACCTTTGATTCTAGCACCTTTTAAATTAATATTTTGTGTAATATTGATAGAAACAGGACCACCTGGATGACCTACAGTTACAACTCTTCCTTCTAACCGTAAGAAATCAAATAAAGTTTCATAAACTTTAGGAGAACCAGTCATTTCGAATATAAAGTCTACTCCACCTCTTTCAGATGTCAATTCCTTTATAATAGCTGGAAGATCTTCTGTTAATGAATTAATACCAATTGCACCAAACTTTTTAGCCATTTCTACTCTGTAATCGTCAATATCCACAGCAATTACTCTTCCTGCCCCTGATGCTAATAGTATTTGAGTAGCTAATAATCCTACAGCTCCACATCCGAAAACTAGTGCAGTTTCACCAGGTTGTAACCCAGACTCTTCTACAGCACGCATAGCAACACCGGCTGGTTCAAACAGAGCACCTTCTTCGAAAGATACACTGTCAGGTAATTTGAAGCATACATTTGCCGGAGCAATCGCAAAATCTGCAAAGCAACCGTCACAGCTCGTACCATAAATGCCCATGTTTTGACAGTTGTGTGCTTGGCCTGTTCTACATTGGTAACATTCACCGCAAGGGATATGAGTTTCAAGCGCAACACGATCGCCAACCTTAATGTTATTAACTTCACTACCCACTTCAACTACTGTACCTGCACATTCATGACCAACAACGAAAGGGAATTTTACGTTGAATTTGGATGCAAAGTCAATTGCAGATTGTCCCCATTTATTGTAGCTTATATCAGTACCACAAATAGCTGCTGCTTCTACATCTATTAATACCTCATTAGGTTTTGGTGTAGGTCTTTCTACTTCATCATATGAAAATCCATAGACTGGGCCAGTTTTCAAAACAGCTTTCATTTATATTTCCTCCTCTGTTTACTTTCTATTATTTAAATTCCTTTTTATTAATAGTTTCTATAATAACTTCTTCGATATGTTTAGGAGTAAAGTTGTATTTATCTAACAATTGTTCATGCGTCCCTGATTCAGTGTAAAGATCATCTATCCCTATTCTCTTCATTAGAGTAGGATAATTCTCCCCTAACACTTCAGCAACAGCCCCACCTAATCCACCGATGATATTATTTTCTTCAACAGTAATAATTGCTCCGGTTTCCTTCGCTGCTTTAATAATAGCTTCCTTGTCAATCGGTTTTACACAAGGCATTTCTATTAGCTGGACATTATAACCTTTTTCTCTTAAAGACTTTTCAGCTTCAAATACGCGGTTGGTAGTTGCACCGTTAAAAATGACAGCGGCATCATTTCCTTCTGCTTTAACAATATTCGCTTTCCCAATTTTAAATGTATAGCTGTCATCAAATACTTTTGGTACTTTATTTCTACCAATACTTAAATAAACAGGTCCATCATATTCTGAAATTTTTTGGGTAATCGCTCTTGTTGATGCTGCATCAGCTGGAACTACTACTACCATATTAGGAATGGAACGTAAAAGTGAAACATCTTCAATCCCTTGATGTGTAACACCTTCAATATCTCCTGCCAGACCAGCAAGGCCGGAAATAACCTTTACATCTAATTTTGGATAGGCAGCGAATGTTCTGATTTGTTCAAGGATTCTCATAGATGCAAAAGGAGCATATGTAGCCACATAGGCTTTACCACCGCTTGCTGCAATTCCTGCACCAACAAGCATCATATTTTGTTCTGCGATACCAACATTAAATACACGTTCAGGGTGTTCTTTTGCTAATTTGTCAAATCCCATCGATTTTTCTGTATCAGCACTAACTGCGAAAACATTATCATCTGTTTTTGCATATTCAGAAAGAGCTTCTCCAAAAGCTACACGTGTTGAAACCTCATCGTACACTATAGACATATTGATCCTCCTTTAACTCTGCCATTTCTTGCTTTAATTCCATCATTGCTTGTTCATACTGCTCAGCAGTTGGTATCTTTTGGTGCCATGAATTATCATGTTCCATGTAACTTACACCTTTACCTTTAACTGTGTTAGCAATAATTACAGTTGGACTTCCAGCATAGTTAGATGCAACCTGTAATTTATTAACGATTTCGGACATATCATGACCGTTAATATTAATCACATTCCAACCGAATGATTTCCACTTATCTCCAAGTGGTCCCATTGGTAAAATATCTTCAACCGAACCACAGCTTTGAAAATGATTGTAGTCAACGATTGCAATTAAATTATCGAGTTTAAACCTTACTGCCGATAGAGCCGCTTCCCAAACTGCACCTTCTTGAATTTCTCCATCTCCTAAAATACAATAAGTTTTAAAGTTTTTACCTGTTGCTTTCGAGTATAGAGCCATACCCATAGCTGCTCCCAAACCATTTCCAAGAGAGCCACTTGTCATATCTACTCCAGGAGTCTTTTTCATGTCAGGATGTCCCTGTAATTTTGAGTTAATTCTTCTAACAGTTGTTAAATCTTCAACAGGAAAGAATCCTTTACGTGCTAATGCGGAATAAAGTACTGGACACGCATGTCCTTTGGAAAGTACTAACCGATCCCTGTCCTCCCATTTTGGATTGTTTGAGTTTACCTTCATTATTTTGAAATATAGTGCTGTTATGATATCGGTACATGATAAAGCAGGACCGGGATGTGATGGGCCTTGTGCTTTATAAGCAATATCAATAATGTCTTGCCGAACTTGGTTTGCCATAATTTTTAGTTCCTTCGTATCCATATTCATTCTCCTTTCTATAATTTGGAATGACATCTTTTGATCGCATACAATCATTTTCATTAAATACGCAACTCATTTTATATAATTAGTATGATGTTTGCGCATTGTAACCGATTGCAAAATACAAATCACTTCGTTATAAATGATAATCGTATGATGATTATTATATTTTAACGAATAATTTGTCTGATGTATTCCTTTGGGTAAATTATATACCACGCGATATTTAATGGTCAATATCCTATTTTAACTTTTTTATTGCGGAATTTTTGTTTTTGAGCGACTTATACCGATATATATTTAAAAACCTGTATTTAAACATCAGATGTTTAAATACAGGTTTTTATATTACGACAGGTTATTCATAAGATGTATTTCGTATGATGTTTTGTGATTAGATAATAAATTATTCTATTTTTAATAAGATATATCTTTTAACTGTCGTGTTGTTTTTGCGACAATCGGAGGAAAGATCAAACACAAAATATGAGAGTAACACAAGAGAACTAAATTTAAGATTGGATATGGATACTAGGCTAATGTGAAGAGGTGGATAACAAAATCTAATTCAGCAATTGAATGAAAAAGGATCCTGACGGTAAAATAAAAAATCAAAGTACTAACAGTAGAATTATACCTTGACGACTTCTATTACTAGAATAGTTATCAGTAATACAATCGCGTAGCAAATCATAAAACTAAAAAGAAGCTTCCCAATAGTTTATTCAACTAATAAGAAGCCTCTTTTATATTTATAAATATCTTATGTTTGCATTTTGTTTGCGAACCACTAAAAAATCCTTATATATCATGGGATTATGCAGCTATTACATCATGCCGCCCGTGCATTGTGCAATATTATTGGTTTTTCAAAACTGATATTTATGCTTGTTAGCCAATTGTTAAATCGTGTTCCTTCTATTACTCCAACCAATTAGTCCTAACAAACAGTTGCTAAATAACATTATTGATATAATTGATTTATTCTCCACAAATAACCCACCTATTCATAATTGTAATATTCTAGTAAAATTTAATTATCTTACTAGCGACTGGAGGTGACAAAATGAGTAATGTCAAAGAAACTGTTGAAGCTGTACAAGGAATAGTTGAGGCTGTCCCTGTATATGATGATATGCTTCAACCAGCTGCAAAAGAATTATCAAGTGGGCTTCTAACTGTTGCCAAAACAATAAATATAGCTCTTGCACCATTATCGGCTTTGGTATGGAGCTATGAAAAAGTTAAAGATAGATTTATGCCAAGACTTGAAGAGAAATTAAAAAACGTTCCTGAAGAAAATATTGTTACTCCGGAACCATCTATTGCAGTTCCAGTTATCGAGGCATTAAGGTATACAGGCCATAATAATGAGTTATGTGAAATGTTTTCTAGTTTACTTGCCTCAGCTATGGATAGAACAACAGCTCCTAAAGCACATCCTTCTTTTGTTGAAATCATTAGACAAATAAATTCGGATGAGGCTAAGATTATTAATTTGTTGGACAAATCAAATTCAATGCCTATAATTAAAATTCGTTTGTACGATAAGAATAGTGCAGAAAACGGCTTTGCAGAACCTCTGGTTAGTTTTTCGAATTTGCCTTATGCTGCAAATTGCTCCTATCCTGACTTAGGGCAGAGTTATTTAGAAAATCTTGAAAGATTAGGGATAATCAATCTTTCATATAGTGTTTACTGTACAGTTCCAAGTGCGTATATCCCTATTGAAAATCATCCAATAATAGATGCATGGAGAAAACAATCAACAAAGGTTGATAAGCGATTTGAAATTATTCGTGGAGCATTAACACTAACAGCATTTGGTAGAAAGTTTATTGAAACCTGTGTAACATTTTGGTAACCAAAAAAAGAGCATTTGATCCGGATGCTCTTTTTTTATGCCATTTTTACTAACTTGTAAGGCAAGAGTCGAACTATTACAGATCATGGACCCTCTTGGTCATACCTATGACGAAACGACGACTCAAGTTTATCATTCAAAAGTCGCAAAAAAGAGGCCTCTCAAAAGTTCGGAGAACTGATGAGAAACCTCTCTGGAAATAGCTAATTTTTAATTATCGGCATCAATCCGGTATTAAAAATGAAGTTTCATCACTCAAAACCTTGTTAAACCAAGGTTTTTTTGTTTAAACTACATCATGCCGCCCATCTTTTGACCGTCTTTCAAGACATTTCATTACTTATCAAAATGGCTTTTTTAACATGTTTCTTCCATAATATAAAATTTTTAGTTTTATGCAATTTCGCCATCAACCGAAGTATTAGTGATTTTTATGTGATTTTATGTGATTAAAGGATTATCGAGGCTACAGCAATGATTCCTAAAAGTACAAATGCTCCAATTACATGTTCATCGATTAACCGGTCTTTCACTAAGTATGTTCCATAACTCCCCTTAACTTTGACTAATATAATCTCTCTAGCCGATTCGTATTTTGATTCCTCCTCCTTCTGTTCTGATTGGTATCGCCCCTTCTTGTCTCGTGATCGGTTCGAGACGTCTATTTGATTGTTCTTCACTTCCTCGTCCACTTTCAACAACTCCATTATCAGTTTTACCTTCCGTTGATTCTGTTGTGTTAGCATAGACCTCCTTACCTCCAACTTTTACTTTAGGGCATTGCTCCATCCAGTAACTGACCTGATTCAACGCCCATAAAGGGGAGGGTGTGGGGACGTCACCTTTTCGATATGGCTTTAATAGTTCATGAAATTCTTTCGAATGAGCAGCCGAGAAAAGAGCAGCTCTGATAATTTGATAACGGTCCAGGTGAGTTGCACGAAATATATCGTCTACATAGGTCCGGAATGCGTCGTCATATCTAACTGTTGGTCTATACATTTACACACCATCCTTTATGAGGCCTATTGACGCCTTGATAAAGAATATGGGTTACTGCTTGTCCACTATTCTGAAAGTTCCATAGGTTTTAAATCAGAAAATTGGGATAAAAGTGACAAAAAAATCATTGTGGTGAATATTTTGTTTGGTTTAGTAACTCGAACGAAATTTGGAAAACGGATGGATAGAGAGGATATTATGAAAAAATGAGCTTGCTATAAAATCTTCCGTAGGACGAACAACAATTTCAAATATGTGTAGTAACAAAGATTATTAGCCTAACTTTTCAACATTTATTAAGGTACAGCAAGCCCTAAAATGTATTATTACATGGATTATGATAGTTTATGGAAGTAAAAAAGCTCACCAGTTGGTGAGCTTTTTTAGGATAACATTGAGTATATCTCTTCTAAACCACATGGCTTAAAAACTGGTCGAAGATTATATTCTTCTAATTTTAACCTTACATTAAGATTAGATTCAGCACATAAAAAAGATAATTCATGACTAAATTCTTTATCTTCTAATTCACTTTTTAGGTGCTTCATATATTGTATTTCCTTGCAGGTGATTCTTTTAGGGGACACTTTACATTCATAAAATTGTCCA
Organism: Bacillus sp. 1NLA3E; assembly: GCF_000242895.2. NCBI lineage: Bacteria > Bacillati > Bacillota > Bacilli > Caryophanales > Bacillaceae > Bacillus > Bacillus sp. 1NLA3E. The sequence goes on along the minus strand of NC_021171.1, from coordinate 288,411 downwards.
TGTCGTCCAACCCATTCTCCATAATCTACTGTGGACCTATTAGAACATCCTACAAATTTATGCTCACTGCACTCATAATAAACCCCTTTTGATTTACCATCATACTCTAAATAAACTTTAGCACCCCATCCCCTAGAATTTCTTCCAGGTTTGTCTATGCCATTAAATCCTCCTTTTAAGCCAATTAATAAAGCTTCTAATAAATACCCTCTTAAATCGTTAATATCGTCCTTAGAAGAGCAATTACTAAATGCTTCTTTAATTATTTCTGCTATGTTATTTCTTTGTGGAAAACTTTTAGTAAAACTAGCTTTCCAAGCTTCTACATCTTCCCTAATTCTTTCAGGATTCCAATGTTTAGATTTTTTAAACATTCCACAGAATGCATATAAATAATTCTTATCTCTTTTGATTTTAAAATGGTCCGAAACTTTCTTTACCGCTTCCAACATATATTCTGGTAATTCATCATCTTTTCTCATAAATGTGGCTTTCTTTGTATGCTTCATATGACTTATTCCTTGTTAAGACTATTATTGTCTTTGTTTTCTTCTATTGACCCAATTACATCTATTATAGGAATGGTGAAAATAGGCAACTCCATTCGTGCTAGAGTACTTGAAACACATTCCCTTACATAGGGTAACAATAAAGGTACAATTTGATCATAAGAATACTCTTCAAACTTTTCTTTCTGGCTTTTATCACACAGAACACATTCACCGTAATATACAATATCAAACAGGAAAGGACCTTCTTCTTCAAATCCTACGATTGCTTTTAATCTAATTGCAGCTCTGGAATCATCAATTAAATCAATTTTTCTTGTTAATTTAATCTCAAGCTGATTATCTTCTATACCATCTAAACCTCTATTAATACATTTCATTTTTTCTAAGTGTGCTTTCTCTAGTTGAATGCTGTTAAATGCTAATTTGTAATAATCGTATGTATTCATATTTTCTCCTCTACAAAAATAGGTTCTGCTTTTTTATAAGCAGAACCTGTTTTCTCTCCGAAATTTTTGTTATATTCTACTTTTTTACTATAATCAGTTATAGAATCAAATACTGTATCGCTTAATGCTCTACTTAGAGTTATTGGTCTTTTATCATATACATTGATCGTTTCCCGAATATAAGAAAAACATTCTGCGTGTCTAAAAGAAGATCTTTGTACTGAATTAAAAAACTGTTCCGTAAAAGAATTATAAATAGATTCAAGTGCAGATGACGTCTCCAAAATAGGCTTAATATACCCATCAATATTATTAGATATTGAAATAAGGCAGTCCCGTAAATCCTCAGGATACTCCATACTCATTTCTGATATTAACAAAAATTCCTCATATTCAAGAGAAGAAATTAATTGTGGGTTATCTTTAATATTATTATTTAAAATTTTAAAAGATTCAATGCCATTTTTTTCAAGCCATTCTACAAACAATTTATCATGATTTTTTAATTTCTGTTCCTTTACTCGAGTAAAAAAATCAAAAAAATCTTTGGAGTAGCTTACCTGAAAATAGTTATGAAGCGCATCCTTGTATAGACTTAAAAGATTATTTAAACACTTATTTATTTCATTACTATGATTAAATTGTTCTTTTAAACCATACCACATTCTTATACTCATAACTATTCCTCCAAAAGGTAAAATTGAATTTTAACCTAAAGCAAAAAAAATCAATAGGCAAAATCTTTTTTATCTTATATAAAAATATACTACAGTAAATTTAAGTTGACAAGAATAAAGTTTGATAAATTTTCCAATAATCTAAATTAGTCTTTGTAAATCCTATGTTTAACATTTTAAAAAAATGATTAAAATTATTAAATAACATTCTTTCCAGATACATACCCTACTATACTCTAATCGATTAACATCAGTTATTTTTTTATTAAATTAATTATTGAAACTGACTATTTATAAAATCCAAATAGATTCTACAATTCAAAGCTGCATACCCCTCATCGTCGTGTCTCCTTTATTAGAATTATACGCGAATGTATGTTTTTTTTATGGTCATTTAAGAACATTTGTTTGTATAATATTAGTATAAGGGGTGTGTTTTATGAGAGTTAACCTATCAGTTCATTTAAATATAGAAGGAACCCGCTCCATGCAAGGTGGAAAAATTCAGGTAAGATCAGAAGAGGATACTCCGATCGTAGCCTATGAGTGGATCCAGCAAATAAAAATGGATACCGGGTTCCGGAAAACCATAATTGAAAAGGTTACATGGAACGAGGAAAATGACATAACAGAAATTGTTAAACAGCTTATGCCGATAGTAGTTGATGACTTGCCATTTTAGCCCCTCCATTGAGAGAGGTTTTTTTAATTCACAGAAAAAACACAAGGAATAAATCTGTTTCTGTCAAATACATCTTCTAACGATAGAAAGGTGGATTATAATATTTTTAATCGTGAATGAGTTTAGAACAAATTGTTAAAATACTCATCCCTTCGATTTAGAGAAATAAATTCAATTTTTCACAAAATAATAAGCAGGAATATTCAAAACATTAAGGAAATAATATATTATGTAGATAAGAAGGTGTAAATTAAAATGACAGCAGAAATATGTGTTATGAACACAATTGGTGTTGCAATGGCTGCTGATAGCGCTGTTACTATAGGTAGCGGCACAAAAATTTATAATTCTGCTAATAAACTTTTTACTCTTTCCAAGTTTCATCCTGTAGGAATAATGATTTATGGTAATGCAGAGTTCCTTCGTGTTCCTTGGGAAACCATAATAAAAGTTTACAGACAATCTTTAGATGTAAAAACCTTTCCTACTGTAGAAGAATATTCATATGACTTTCTGCACTTCCTTAAAGGTAATAACTACATGGAATTAACATCCGAGGTAGAAGAGTATAAATTTATCCTCAATTTAATAACTGAGAGTGTATCATCCGCTTTTGATACTATCCTCGGAAAACTGAAAGCGCGTGTCAATGAAAAACCAGATAGTACTGAAGACGAATTAAATGCAGTTGCAAATACATATTTAGATGAACTGTTGATGGATTGTGACAATAAAAATTTCATAAATGGCTTTGATGATCAAGATTATCGGCAGATCATTGAAAAGTACGGTGATCAAATTGAAAAAATAATTATAGAAACCTTCGAAAATATGATTTTTTCAGAACACCTGATTACCAATTTAAAATATATTGTTGCAAACAATTTAATCAAACAATTCTCCAGATCAACATCTGGAATTGTAATAGCAGGTTTTGGAGAACAAGAGCTTTATCCATCATTATTCGCTTATAATATTGATGGAAGAATAAATAACAAGTTAAAGTACCAATTAACCACACAGAGAGTTGTTGGTACCGACTTCACAGCAGCAATTGTTCCCTTCGCCCAAGATGACATGGTCCATACCTTTGTTAGAGGGATAAACCCAGAAATAGAAGGGATTTCTTCAAATTATCTTGGGAACATTTTTAAAAACTTATCAAATGTTATTGTAGAACAATTGCTAGATAATCTTAAAAATCCGAAAGATTCTCCAGAACTCATTAAAATTATTGATGATCAATTAATGAATATTTTTGATAAATTTAACCAAAGTTTAGATCAATATAAACAAGAACATTTTACCACCCCTATTTTAAATATAGTAAACTCATTACCTAAGGATGAATTGGCTGAAATGGCAGAATCTCTAGTAAACTTAACTTCTTTTAAAAGAAGGGTTTCCTCTAGTTTAGAAACCGTTGGTGGGCCAGTTGATGTTGCGGTTATTACCAAGGGTGATGGACTGATTTGGATAAAACGAAAACATTACTTCAAACAGGAATTAAATCAACAATTTGCTCAAAACTATTTTAGGAGGGATTAAAATGAACCAGCTTCTCCTTGAGAAAAATCTTGAGAAAAGATTGATACCTAACACAATAGAAAGAAACTCAATGAAAAAACTGTACGAAGATCCAACCGCATTAGCAAAAAAAATGGCTGAAAACACTTTAAAAAGTTTCAACATAAGACCAAAATGATAGAAATCCCTTCTCATTTTGAGAAGGGATTTTTTATTATTTCACAAAGTCTACACAAGGATATTTCCATCTTTTATTTAAATGAATTAGGAAAACACTGGAAAGTTGGATTAATATGAAAGGTACTAGGATTGTAAGGCGAATAGGTGATATTGGAAGTTTTGTTATTCCCTTAGGGTTGAGAAAATCATTAAATATGAATACCGATGATCCACTGGATATTTATTTAGAGGACAAAGCCCCTCTCGAATGAGAAGGGCATTTTTTTATACTGATAAAAATTCTTCGCAATACTCCGGGTATTTAACGGCTATTTCCTCAAATGTACCTTCGTCTAATATGAATTCGTCCTCATAATTAAAACATTCTGCGTGAGAAATGCTATGAAACATCGAATCCATTTTCACACGATCTTCTCTTTGCATCTCAACAAGACAAACAGGGCAATGCGGTTTAATCATTTGATAAATCCCTCCTTGTTGCTATAATTCTAACCCTTGGAAGAAATATCCTTTTTGGACACAAAAGATTCGAAATATTGATTATTGCCTTGAATCTCCACCTGTATTGAAACGTATAAGAAACAGAAACACTATATTTCACATTGAAACGAGGTGATTTTTAATGGAACTTTCTAGCCTAGCAATATTGAAAACTATGTTGGATGGTTTTCTTCCAATAATGAAGATCTTTTTAAATTCTACAGATGTTCTATGGGTATTAATTCCTTAAGTAATTGCTTCGTTCATATTTCGGAGTAAGGAAGGATTTACTCTGGGATCCATCTTAGGCGCTTTTACTATGTTTACTATTGATCCACTTTAATTTCGCATATGGAGAGAACAATTAGATGATAGGGAGTATTATTAACCATTACCCAGATAAAATTGAGGTAAAAATCTTTAAAGATGTTAAGAGGGAGATTCAAATATGGACTTAAGTTTATTACCGCCTTATATTTCTGCATCTTCGGCCGTTATTTCAGTAGGCATTGCTGCATTAAGTGTGCGAAATCTAATTCAAAAAAACAAACAAGACTCAAAAGAAAAAAAAGAACTTCAAGCAAGAAACATTTCCGCTTGGATAATAGGAGGAGGAAAGGAAAGTCAAATCATACTTCAAAACATTTCAAATACTCCTATTTACAATGTTTTTGTAATAGCTGTTGCAATAACTGGTGCTGCAACGGGAGATGGAGAACAAGCTATGAAAATGAATGACCAATTTAGTAGTACTCCTCTCTATCCTTATTTGGTGTTTCAAAAAGTTCCTCCTGGTAAATTTGTTAAAGACTTTGGATTTTTAGAAGGAGGAATGAATATTTCCTTTGGATTAGAACTTGCATTTACAGATACATATGGAAATTGTTGGAGAATAGACCGGAATGGTAAATTATTTTCACTCAAAGATAATTACTTATATGAAAAGTATGCTCTAGAAAATCCAACAGCGTGGAATTATATAGACTATTTTAACGATAGTATTTAACAGAAAATACAAAAGTAAAATTAAACCCCTCTCAATTAAGAGAAGGGCTTTTGCTTTTTTATTTTACTATTAATTGAGGATATAACCATATACATTACCATTTGGAATATCAGGATTTTGCGCAGCAATTTCATTTCTAACTACTTGAGCTTGTTGCAGTGTAAATCCTTCCAATACTACTTTATACAAGCCATTTGATTTTAACTCACCGCGTACTCTAGTGGCTAATACAGCCCAAGCGAATTCACTTTGGAACTGCGGAACTAAGTTTTGAGCTTCTTGGAGTGTCCTAATACCTGTTACATGTACTTCATAAGCAGTATTGTCGTTAATTGGGCTTGGTCCTATTTGTACTCCGTAAGTTAGACTTGTGTCATAATTCGGTACTTGTCCTGATGTAAGATATTGAGCTCGAGGAACAATCTGTACAGCTTGTTGATGGTTGATTCCCTTTATAATTATCTTATATCCAATACCATCTGACATTCCATAAATTAAATCAGCAGCAAGTATACCAGAGTACTGTTTTTGAAGATTAGGAACTAACTGCTGTGCTTTTGCTAAACTAATATCATCAACCGTAATACCATAGATTTGACTTTGTGTAGATCCTATATAATTTAAAGGATTTACTGCATTTGATTTTGCATCATTCCAACTACCTAAATGTAGTTCAAAATGCAAATGTTGACCCGTGGAATCTCCTGTACTCCCCATATATCCAAGGCGTTGGCCTTGTTGTACAGTCTGACCAACAGAAACCGTTCTTGAACCGCTTTTCATATGGGCGTAAACGGTTTCATAATTAACTCCACTGATTGTATGCTTGATAAATACTACTTCACCATAGCTGGAAGAATAGTATGACCTTGAAACTGTCCCTGTTGCTGATGCATTTACTGCAACTGACGATCCACCATTTGCAATATCAATTCCAAAGTGTACTCCTGGTATAAATTGTTGTGTGATTGTACCTGTTGTTGGCATAATAAAAGATGATGCAGCTTGTGTTGAAGTCGTTCTAAAACCCAATAATCCAATAACTAAGAGACTAAGAGTTACCAGTACTTTTAAACTTTTTAACTTCAAATCTATTCCTCCTTTATATTAGATACCATTTAAGAATACAATATTAATAACAAAATAAATACATATTTTTACAAAAATCCCTAAAATATTCAAAATTGTTACATAATAACAAAAGCCCCTCTCGAGTGAGAAGGGCTTTTATTTTGGCATTGCTATACTCAAATGCTCTTCTCAGCGAAACATTCATCAATCAGACCTCCTTTTCTCCAATCGTACACGAACGTATATTTTATTTCCGGCGCAATTAAGAACATTTGTTTGCATAATGAATGGCAGGATTAAGGAACCGATGCCACCAGATGATTTGCCCTTCTAGGAGGAAGGAAGAATAGTGGTTACTAGAATTGACATTATTAGTAAAACTCTATGTACTATTTTTAATGTAAAATAGTAATTATTCTTTATTCTTATTTTTGAATTATTTTTCTTTTTTTATAAACAGTAAAAGTTCTTCAAACATATACGTATTTTCCAATTTTTTGTTTACTTTACCTTATTATACAATTAATATATTAAAGTATGGAAAAGGAGGAAAAATTTATGAAAAACAAATTCCAGAAAAATATGATTACCATGATGGTTATTGCACTTACAGTTGTAACTTTTGTAGGATTTGGGCCATCTGGAAAAGCTTCAGCAGCAACCTGGCGAGGAAGTACTACATTTGTAGCTTATTCGCAAAATACTGGTGCTTTATATGACTATGCCTTTAAAGTGAGTGATACTGACGATGCTTCGAATGTTTATTTTTCAATAGAAAGCTGGATTCCGGGGAGTATGTATAATCCAGGAGGACTCATTTATTATGATGCATTTTTACTGAGATGGAATGGGACAAGCTGGGTAAAAGATCGTTGGCTAAACGGAAATTTTTTGATGTATGAGGTAAAGTCACGTGAATTCAGCAATGTTCCAAAAATAGGAGCTCCAACTCTTATTTGGGTAGATTTCTACTGGGCAGCATCTGGGGATTATTTTGGTCATGCAGTTACACCATCTTGGGTGAGATAAATAAAAAACACCATTGATGAAGTGCGTCAAATCGATGAGCTACCGATAACTGTTTTAGATTAACCTTTGTAAACAACAAAAGCCCGTCTCGAATGAGAAGGGCTCCTTTTTTTATCTCACACGAATAGTTTTACCAGCGAAAATCGTGTACTTGCTGTCAAGATTATTCCAATTTTTAATCTGAGTGATTGTAGTTCCATAACGTTTGGCTAACACTGAAACGGTTTCACCTAGTAATACTTTATGATATGCAATTGCTTGAGAAATTGCTGCTTTGGCTGCTCCGAAAATCTTCAGTACTTGACCAGCTCTGATGAAGCTTACATTTTTAATATTATTTAGCGATGCCAACACGCTTATAGTTGTATTGTATCTTTTAGCAATTGATCCTACAGTGTCCCCTGCTTTCACTACATAAGTTGATGTTTTTGCTGAGGTAGGTGTCGTTTTTGGTGCAACTGAACTCTGCTCTTTAGCTGGATTCGTTGTCAACTTGCTATTATCAATATTAACCTTTGCTGGCTTAACTCCGCTTTGTAACTTCGACAGTAAAGCAAGGTTTTGCGCAGATGATCCTGAGTAATTCTCGATTCCATATGCCTCAGCTAACTGAGTACGATATGAGAAAGATGCATCCATCCCAGCAGCCTTCATGTAATCTACTAAAGATACTGATCCGATCGTTTTAACCCCTTCTGATGAAGATTTTACTTGATTTGTATATTTTCCAGCGTAATCCTCGGAAGCATCAAATCTCCCGTATCCGGCCATTCCTGACCATGAGGAAGTCCACTGCCATGCGCCAGTACCGTTACTAAATTTAGCTGTTGGCTGCCCTTTAACTGGATTACTCGGATAAGCAGCAATCCACGGTTTGGCTGGCAATTTCGCGGGTTGCAGTCTGCTATTGTAATAGGATGATCCGCTGTACAGATCAACTTTTTCATAGCCTAAATTGTTCATTTCGGCGATAAACGTATTGGTATACTCTGTTAAAGCTGCTGGATTGCTTGATAGATTACTAGCTTCAACGTCAACTACAACATAGCCGTCTGTTTTCTTATTAAAGCCAACGAGTTGCAGTTTTTTATCAAACCATTGCGCTTCTGATTTTGCGCTTTCATTACTTGTAAACCGTGCAAAATGGTACGCATGAACAATCATGCCAGCCTGTTTAGCATTTGCAACGTTTACGGATGACGCTGGATCTACATAATATGTTCCCTCTGAAACCTTAACAACAACAGCGTCGACACTGCCTGCTTTGATGGTTTGGTAAAACGCAAGTGGTAACCCAGATTCACCATTCCAGTGCGAAACATCGATAAAGTCGACATCCGGAGCGCTTGCATAGGACGAAATTCCAAAAGAAAAAGCCAGCCCCATGGAAAGAGCTAGCACACCAACCGTTTTATTAAATTTTTTCAATTTATCCCATCCCCTTTTATTTAGATGATTCTTTTACATTGGTAATCTCGTAAACTCCACATGCCGCCATCCCCGCAATACCGCCAGCAAGGAACATTTGGGCGATTGAATACTCGACATTCGGTAGATAGGATAAGAAAAACCCTAAACAAATACCGATTGCAAACGAAATTAACGGGATAAATTTGCTCTTCAACGATGGAATCGATTTGCGAACTAATCCAACTAGGCCGTTCACGAATGGCACGATCGCATAGGCAATAATAAGCAATTGAGTAATTTCACTGTTCATTTATTACTCACCTCCCTTCAATGACTTAAAAATAGACTTGATTTGTTCCTCTTGACGAGACGTTCGATCTTCCACGATGTCCACACGTTGCTCGATTAATTCCATTCTCCTTTCAGCCGTTTCTTTAAAACCTTCGATTGTTTTGTTAAGTGTATCTATTGATTTTTGTAACGGCTCGATGACGACCTTTTTAAAAAGAAACATGATAATACCACCTACAAAGCTTAGTACTGCAATTAATCCAGTAATGTCTGACATTTGTGTAATGTGCAACGGCTTTCACCTTCCTTTTAGCAAAATAAAAAGAGCCCCAGTTAGGACTCTTTCAATAACTTATTTTTTAATAAACAATAGTTGACCTTCTTTAGACCAATACTGAATCACTTCTTTAATTTGATCATCTTTTGATTGCCCAGTTCCTTCAATTGCAACAACTTTTATAACTTCAACAATTTGAGCGTTTTTGCATGTGCTCACATTATTACCTCCCTTAACTCATTTCCTCTAAATACTTTTGTGCAGAAACATCTAAAGCGATAAAATGGACGGTAATCTCAATAAGCCTTTTTAAATCAGTAACATCTTTATCTTCCCATTTTCTTTTATAATGTGCTTCGTCATTGCCAATCCATGTTGCTCTCTTTGCAATCTCTTTAATTCTTTGGTTTTCTAACTGATTAATACATTGCACCAGTGGAAGTTTAACTATTGACTCTTCATTTTCAGAATCTAAGAATATAAAATAATCTTTAACAAGAAATTCCAAAGCTTTTCTATACCCAATACCAGAAATCATTGTTAAACCAATCTGATCAGCAAAATGAGCTTGATTATAAATTGTTAAAAAATTATTGGATATTTTTTTTATTTCCTCATCAAATTCTCTCTTTATAGGATTAATTGGGGCATGTTTCTCTAATTTTAAACTTGAACCCGGACCTGAGATCCTATGATAGTACCCGATTATTAGACTGTTACATTTCAGATTAGTGCATTGAAATGCGACTTCAAGATTTCCATTTAGGTGGTCTCCACGAACAAAAGCACTGCCTATAACGATTGGATTCACATTTTTATGACAAATCCCACACTCATCTGGAAAGGAATTCACATTTACTATATGAGCATTTCCATTATTAAAAACTTTTATTTGCTGTGACATAAAGTTTCATTCCTTTTTACATTTTATTCTACCAAATAGAATAAAACCTAACAAAAAAATATCCCCACATTAGAATTTGTTATTTGGCTACCTTCTCGCATACAACCTTAAATGTCACATTCTCGACCTATGAAAATAATCATAAAGCTTGATCAGATACTTTCTGAAAGAGGAATGTCTCAACACGAATTAGCCAGGTTAACCGATATTAGGCAGCCGCTAATTAATGAAATGTGTAGGAACAAGACACATCGATTTCCATTGAATAACCTGGCTAAAATTTGTGAAGTATTTGACTGTAAAATATCAGATGTTCTTGTGCTAGAAAAAGATGATCCCGGCTGTTAATCAGCCGGGATTTTTCTGTATTTAAAGAGACAAAGTAAACCTAAAAAGGGAATGGGTGACTTTAGAAACCAAATACTCCAACCAATTAGCCCTAATAAGCAGATGTTAAATATCATTATCGAAACTAACGATTTATCTCCCATATAATAACCTCCTATCTTTAAATGTAATATTCTAGTAAAATTTTATTATCTTACTAGAGAATCGAGGTGAAAAAACCATGACTAACAATAACATTATCAAAGACACTGCAGATTCCGTTAGAGGAATAGTTGAGGCAGTCCCAGTTTATGAAGATTTGCTTCAACCCGCTGCACAAGAATTAGGTAAAGGCCTACAAACATTATCTAAAACAATAAATATAGCTTTGTCCCCAATATCTGGATTGGTTTGGGGATACGAGCAAATCAAAGGCTACATCCAACCAGCATTAGAAAAAAGATTTAAAAGTAAACCAAAAGAAAATATTGTTCCACCAGATGTTACTATTGCCGGACCAACCTTAGAAGCATTACGGTTTACTGGACATAATGTAGAACTAAGAGAGTTATTTGCTAATCTGCTTGCAACATCAATGGATAAATATACATCTTCTAAAGCGCATCCTTCGTTTATAGAAATATTAAAACAAATAACATCTGATGAAGCAAAATTATTAAGAGGCATTGGAGTTAACTACCACCCAATTATTAGTGTAAGAGCTATGCTAAAAGATGATAGTTATCTTGAATTAGTTAGAAATTTCACCATTTTAGGTGAAGATGTAGCGATTGACCATTGGGAACTTCTTCCGAATTACCTAGAAAATCTTCGCAGGTTGGGATTAATAAATACAGAAAATGTAACTTTGAAAGAGAAAGATGTATATAAACGTTTAAATGATCATTCTATTATTAAAACTGCGATTCAAGAAGCGCCAAATTTAGGATCTCCAAGAATTATTACGGGATATCTTAATCCAACACCATTCGGTAAACAGTTTTATGAAGCATGCATTAAGCAACAATAATTCTATAAGGAGCTAATTTTAGCTCCTTTCTTATCTCACTCTAGAACGTCGTTAGTTACCTAATAACATTTCGCATGTATCACCGTTTATAGGTGTAGTTGGATTTTGCTGATTATATGTTGCAGTGATATAAAATGTATCTGGTGCTTGTTGGTCATCGGATGCAACAAAACCAGCTTTAATCATCTGTAATTTTACTTTTATATTTGCTTTTTCTTGGTCAGTTAAATCCATAATACCGTTTACTTCTGGTGGTGTTTTTACCATTACTTAAAACCTCCTAAGCTTTTAAATAAGCCCACACGCTCATAGTATGTGGGTTTGTAGCATCACCGTTCGTTATTCCTATTTTCGCATACCTAGCTTTAGTAGATGTTAATCCTGCCCTTGTATTGGCATAGGTTGGGTTTCCACTGGCTATCACCGTTTCTGCACCTTGTATAGTGCTATTATCATTTGACCAATAAATACGTACATCAGAAATAGATGTAGCATCTTGTATCAAGGTTAACCCAATATCAGTATATCCATCAGTATCTATCCAAGTACCCATGGAAGTATTATTAGCAGGTACACTTACCGCGTTATGAGTTTGCATCGTTGTCTGTTTTCGTTTAACAATCTTCTGTGGTACGGGACTTGTATCTGGAACATTACTCCCAGATAGTGAGACATTGCGACTACCATCAGCATTGTTCCCATTTGCCTCGTTGACTACCGTGCCATCTTCTTTTATTACTCGGCCGCTTCGAGGCATGTACTGATTTATATCTGGCATTTGTAATACCTCCTTATTGTGTAATTAAATCTTCTCTACCTTGAGAAATTAAATAAGCGTCAATCCCTTCTTTGAGGTCTAAACGCTTTGATAAAACATAATCGTATGTGTATGCACCATCTATGATTCGCTGAGCCATGTATGCTGCCATTAAAAGACACCTCCTGAAAGGATAAGATCATCAATGGCTTGCTGCATAAGTTCTTGCTTTTTTTGCAGCTGTTCAAGTGGAGTTAATGGCGGTTCTGGATCTGGTATGTCCTTAATTTGTTCCCATGCTTGGATGATTTCTGCCTCGTTTGGAATAGGTAAATCTGCATTCCATTCAAGGATGTATGGACCAGTTCCGTCATCCTTTAGTATAAAATCTTTATTAGCTTCCAAACTCGGATGCAGATATATAATGCATTTAAATAAATTCATATCACCACTCCTTACACAAGCTCTACTAAACAATTATAAGCATTTAATGGTCTACTATCAGAGCTGGTCTGCTGAATGACAAATTCATATTCCTCTCCCTGAGTGCAGTAAATTAGACCTTCTCCACTTGGACTATTCCAACTTTCACCAGTGACAGCTAGTACTCCGATTATTCTATGTTTAACTGCAGCATCACCTATTTTCCAAACTTCTACATAAACTCCTACACCCATTTGGAGATGGACAAGAATGTTTGCCGCGAATCTATGCCATCCTGTTTTCTGAATGGCGAATGTATCACCTGTTTTATACATCCCACCAGCATTTGCTTTTGCGACATTGAAAGTAAGTCGTGTCCATGTAGTAGATGCCAACGTTTTACCTGCACTCGTAGTGTACCATGCTTTATAATCTTTTAATTTTGGGTTCAGATCCAAAGCCTCAATTGCATTTTCCATGTTGTTTAACTTTGCTGCCGTAATCGGTGTAGTTCCATCTATCCAATTAGTTTTAGTGTAAGGCATCGTATCACCATCCTTTCGTATCTGTCTTATCGATTTGAAGGCTTTCTAAGGTCGTTTTCGTTTTGATAAATGTTTGTTTATCAACAATTAAACCCGTTCCTGCGTTTGCATTTGCCGTTGCTCCTCCAATCCATCCTACCGAACCAATCGCGATATTATTGGCTTCATACGGGGCGATATAGGTAGTTGAAACAATGCTTGTACTTGTTGTGGTTTGCTTGGTAATCGGTTTTCTAAACAATTCTACACTGCTTGAATTATAGAAAACTAAGTATTTAACTCTGTCTGCGTCTTCAAAAGAAGGATATAGGCTAGAACCAGGCATAATCGCAGAACCTGGGTAAATTTTCGCGAAAATGTTTGGCTGTTCCGCTTGCGTCCAAGTCTTTGAAAAAGTCTGCAATGTCGATAGAATTTCATTCTCTTGAATATTTTCTCGGAGGACAAAGGCTTCTCCCTTGTTGGCCAGCTGTTTAAAGAAGTTCGCCCATCCCCCTGTTGCAGATCCATCTACAACAGATACGGAATAAATCATCCTGCCGTCATTGGTTCCTAGCTCTGTGGCTTTTGAGCTCTCTATCAAGTAAAAATCATCAATGCTATAGCTTGCTAGATTCATTCGAATTAATTGGCCGGACATTAAACCTGTTATTTTTGTATCAAATGTAATTCTCCGTCCAACTTTCGCGTATCTGGCAAGTTTTGACGCTGCATCATCAAAAGCAGCTTCACGACTGGTAATGTACATATCGTCAGTAACTTCTTCATAGATTCCGCTCGTTCCGTCAAGATTCTTCATTCTTGAGATTTCTGTATCATCATAGGAAACTGCCACGATGTTAAACAAGCCTTGGTAAGTGACGGATAATGTTTGGGAGCTTGTCAAAGGAGATCCTGCATCATCTTGGGAGATAATATTTTCGCCTTTGTTCCAATAGAAATCTTTTCCGGAATCGACTCCCTTAATCCCTACTGTTTTAGCAGACCCATTTACAGAGATAGTTGGAACTTTTGCCATGGGATAATCCAGTGTAAAAGTTTTGGTGGTACCGTCCCCCTTGAATGTTCGAGTTTGCGGATCAGTGGTATCCATCCCTGCTTTGATGTATTGCTTATTTCGGTAATCCTCCGCTACCGGCTCAACAGAAACGTTTTTAATATCGCTTGTTTCCGTAATGACGGTGCTATTGTAATTCGTTGCCCGGTGGAAAAACTGTAACTTCTTATCCTTGTCTACGTTGAATTCGAATCCAGCAATCTCAGCTAAGCGTTCAAGTACTCTTGTGACGCTAATATAGTTGAATACAGCTTCTGTAACGGTCGGCCCGTCCTGGATGACTCCTGTGGTAATACCCTCTATTGATAAGTAATTGGTCAATATGTCCTTAACGATATCACCGGCTAACATATTCGTATAAACCTTGGCAATATTCCGTTTATCCGTGATAAACAGATTATCCACACATTGGATATTATGAACTTTGGCATTACTAGACACACTTAAATATTTACTAACCGGTTTATCGATAACACCGCCGAAGACCTTATCCAGCGTAGCATCAGGATTCAAACCTATTATTAGTTCAATATAGTCTGTTCTCACATAGCTTGCTGTTACTCCGTCACTTGGGTCAGCATAGGCGATAAGATTGATATAACCGTACGCATCAATAAAAGTTGTCGATGTAGACGGAATCGACAATTTAGTAACCGTACCGTTTGTATGTGACTTAGTTGTCCCCCATACAGAAGAATAAACAGCAAAATAAGCTTTGTTACCAGTTGGAGAACTTCCCCATCCGTACCAGTTCGCTGTCCATCCACTAATATATGTTTTCGCTAATGCAATCTTATCTGATAAAGCAGTTTTACCTTGCCAAACCGCTGAACCGTATTTGTCGGTCAATGCACGGATAATATCAAACCGATATAGAACTTGTCTCATAGCGCCTGAAGTCGTTGTTGCAGCGTTGAACAAAGAACCATCCAAAGCTTCAGAAGAATCGTAGTGTGCTTGAGTACCCTCGGTAGCAAATGCTGACGGAGCAGATAATGTAGCACTACTTGCATATTTCATGATATTTCCGTTCTCAATAACACTTCCTGCTATTTTCCCCACGTAGTTGGCTGTGATTGAATCGTAAGAGGGTAATTGGTTAAAAATTCCTACCTGTTCCCCTTTTGAATAACTTTGTGTTCCATCCCTGTCGATAATCGAAAAAGAGGCCGTTGATCGTGCTCCGATGGCATCATCGATATCAATGCTCCCCTGTTGATAATCAACGGTTGCGCCCGCAATCTTAATAATCATCAAGCGCCCCTCCTTTTAATTAAACTTAATTCCGGTCTTTTGCCTGATTTCATTTACCGCATGAGGCATGATACCCTTTGCCACAATTCGTCCGTCCATTTCAATGTAAATAGGCTGGCCATTACTTGATTGGTGAGCAATTTCATGACTTAAAGCTTGATTTGATAATGATGGTAAATCTGGTGGTTGAAGTAATTGTGTAGCAAATTTCTGAGTATCCTTTGCCAGTGAATTCAATGAATCTATAACACTGCCACTCTCTGCCTCAATACCAATAGCCATTCCTAGAGGAATGTTTTTACCAATCATGTCACGCATCCAGCGAGATGGAGAGTGAATACCGAGTGCACCAGTAATTGTGTCTTTAATGTTCCCAGCAACTTCACCAATTTTTTTTGCGACTGCGCCAACCATGCTTCCGATACCTTTTATAAGCCCATTTATGATGTCTTTCCCAATCTGCAATAAATCTACCTCTTTTAATTTGTCGATAATCTGAGGGATGATGTCATTTTTTATAGCCGAACCTAAGCTACTAGCCAATTGAATGATTCCGCTGATTAATGCCTTTAGTAATTTAACACCAGCGTCGATTATTTTAGGTAAATTACTAATCAATGCCGACGCTATCTGCACAATGAGATCAATTGCACAAATAATCAATTGTGGTAATATCTTTGCTATCCCATTTATTAAAGCAAGAAGCAATTTTACCCCAGCGTCAATTATTTTAGGTAATTGATCAATTAATGTTGTTGCTACCTGAACAATTAATTTAACAGCTGCATCTATTAATTGCGGCAAAATCTGAATAATTCCATCGATTAGAGACAATAAAATTTTAATTCCTGCGTCTATAATCATCGGTAAATTCTGAATCAACATATTTGCAACTTGGGTAATTAAATTTAGAGCCAAAGTGATTAATTGTGGAAGCATTTGAGTTATTCCATTAACTAACGCTAAGAGTATTTCAATTCCAGCATTTAGGATTATAGGTAAATTGGTAACAATTTCATTTACAAGTGTCATAACTACTGTGATAATTGCAGTAAAAATACTTGGCAATGCCTGTACAATTCCGTTTACCAAAGTCATTAATATTTGAATACCGGCATTTAGTAGAATTGGTAATGTTATAGAGATTTGTTCTAGAATTCCCGTTAATAATCCCGTTATCGTATTAATCAATATTGGCAAAATAACTGGTAAAGCTTGTGTGATTCCATTAATGATATTTTGCAAAATCTGCAATCCTACTGTGAGTAATTTCGGAAGAGCTGTTGTAAACAGATTAACAACATTTGAGATGATGTTGTTTATGACTCCGGAAACAGAGCCGGCATTATTGCTAAGTCCTTGAGCAATCGCAGGTAAATACCGAGCTGCAGTCATTATAAGCGAAGGAATTCCTCCGACTAATAACGAAATGATTGTTGGGGCCAATTGAGCAAACACTTGTGTCAGCGGTGTTAAATCACCGCTGAAGGCCGCTTTTATGGCATTAAATAATTGTATTATGGTACTTCTGATATTACTTACAGCCTGCCCAATTGCTTGTGCTGCTCCTTGGAATGTTTCTGGTAAATGACCTAGCCAGTCATTAGCAGCGTCACCACCAACAGCTGCCCAGAATAAATATTTACCTAAATCTTCTAATGCAGAGATAAAAATACCCATTTTTTGTGCTGTTTCTTGAAAACCCTTCGGCAAGTGTCCTAGCCAATCGTTTGCGTAATCTCCATCAGCTGCTGTCCAAAAGAGGTATTTTCCTAAATCTGATAATGCAGCTACAAAAACCCCCATACTTTGTGCCGCGTTTTGAAACCCTTTAGGTAGATGACCTAACCAATCATTGGCAGCGTCACCGTCAACACCCGCCCAGAATAGATATTTAACCAAACTTGTAACAGTATTACTTATTGCAGCTACTGCATCTCCTATTTGTTTTGCTGCGTTTTGAAACCCTTTAGGTAGGTGACCTAGCCAGTCATTAGCAGTGTCACCACCAACAGCTGCCCAGAATAAATATTTACCTAAATCAAGAATCACTTGTCCAAAAAATTTAATCGCATTCACAGAAGCCTCGATGGCTTTTCTAAATCCCTCACAATTTTTCCATAGCCAAACAATTCCGGCCCCTGCACCTACTAATGCTGCTGAAACTAATATTACTGTTCCCAACATGGAAGCTAGCCCAGTTACAATAGGTCCAATTAATGGCCATAGTGCTGAAAAAGCCGCCTGCATCCCTCCGAATAATCCGATCCCTATAGCTAATGGTGCTAGAATTAAAGTTAATATTGGTATCAGCATTAAAAATCCAGCGATTAATTTGGCTAAAAATGGGTGCGCTTCATTAAATTTTATGGCCAAATTGGCAATGGCCGTGATCACCTTCATAATAGGTGTAACCACAGCTGCAAAAGCTTGGACCATTGGTTCAAATGCTTTTGTTACTGATGCCTTCATTTCATCTGCAGCCTTTTTAAAGCTAGGAACAGATTCATACGCTGCTTTCGCTAGAGAAGTATATAGAATCCCGCTTACAACCGCTGCTCCCATAGCCACCATTTGCATCCGCATAATCCCCGCCGTAATCATCATAGTCATATCATTAAGTGCTTTCATGCTTGCTGTTGGTCCCAACATCCTTAAAGCTAATACTGCCGGCTGTCCTCTTGCCGCCATTCTCTCCATACCACCACTAATAGCTAATAATCCGTTATTAACTCTATATAATGGGTTATTCATACGATTAAAATTAGCAGCTATTTTACTAGATGCTGTACTTTTGGCTAGCATAGTTGCAATTCCTTGAATAAATCCCATCCGTGCCAGATTATTATTAGAGATCATTTGGTCATTCACTTGTCTGTTCCTGTTACCCAATTGTGTCAGCTCATTCATAAACTCCTGTGTGGATCCTTGGTACTCCCCCATACCTTGAGCCATTTGAAAAAACTCGTATTGGATTTCCTGCTGTTGAGCTTTGAATGGTGCTAATGCTGCCTTATTTTGCCGAACTGCCTGTTTCATTTGTTCGCTCATTTGCCGCCATTGTCGCTGCATATTTGCAGTACTTGTTCCCATATCATCCGCAAGTGTTGCTACTGTACTGCCAACTCCGCGTATTTCATTTTCCATTCGCCTCGTTGAGCGATCAAGATCAGAAGTATCGGCGCCGATTTCGATCATCATTTCCGCGATTGTGGTCACTTACCTCACCCCCAATCTCTCTTCAATTTCTCTCGTTACACGCTCTTTCTCTTCTTGGGTAACTTTTTTCTTTTTAGCAGCAGGTTTTAATAAATCATTGGGATCAATTGGCCTCTTAAGGTGGGGAGCTGTAATCCACGAAGCGGATAAAGCCAACATTTCCAATCGCCTTTTTTCTCGCCACTTATATCCATCGTACAAGTCCAAAAATTCGCCGTACGTTAATCTACCTAATTGTTCAGGGCTTAAATTAAGAGGTCCGTAAGCTATTTGCTTAATAAGCACCCAATTTAAACCCTTATTTAGTTTGGGGTAACTTCACTATCTTCATCTGGCTCTTCTTCGTTGCCAACCGCGTCTTGTTCATCAAATTCATCTTTTGGAGCATTTAATAGTCTTGATTTTTTCAACGCATCCATTACTGGCTCCATCATATCCATGATGGTTTTTCCTTCTTCTTGAATTTCTTTGTTTAACATCAATCCTACACGCTGAATCGTAAGCCCATGCTCCTTCCATTTAAGACCTGCCCAATAAAAGCCTCGGCATAAACGGAATCCAATCTGCTCCTCATTTAAAATTGCTGGGACACCTTTACCAAAGTGGTCCTCTAAGTCACAAGCTGAATTAACATCATATTTTAATAGTCTTTGTTTTCCACCAAAATGAACTTCTACATAGGTTTTTAAGTTAGACATATAAATACCCTCCTGAATTAGTTAAGTCTTACCGCAGCTACTGTTACTGATGTAACAGTGCTATATGATACTGAAACAAGTCCTGTCGATAGGTCATTGAATCGATATGGATCTAGCTTAGGAAAAGAAATTTCGGAACCGGCTGCTAATGAAACAACAAGATCATGATCAAATCCTTGGCTGCAAGGGGCCACAGAATTAACGGTTACGGTAACAGGTGATGCTCCTCCGTTTTTTACATAAAGGATAGTATTTCCGTCATTTGTAAAAGTATCGCCGCCTGCAGATGCTGAAGACATTGTTTTAACCAAACCGTTTATAGGCAAGTTTTGAACATTTAATTGAGCCAATTGAAACATACTCCCCTTTCAAAAAAAATAAAAAATCCCGTATAAAACGGACTTTAAATTAAGGATTAGTAACGGTTGTTGGTGATCCGGTTCCTAATAGTTCAAAGGCATATGTTACCTCTGCATCATAAGGTGCGTCTAATTCTCGGCTTGTTACAAGTGCATCCCCAGTTTCCACGTCACCGCTCGAGCCAGTTTCACTCCATTTTGCTTTTACTTTTGTCTTATTCCGCATAGCTGTTTTTAACTTGTCGTATGCAGCATCATTTAAAACATACGCACCATCACAGGAAATTTTCCAACCAGCTAAAGCATAATCATACTCTTTCCAGCCATTAGAAGATTTGCTAGTAGTTTCAATTGTATCTACTTCTTCCGTGAATTTTGCACCTCGTTGACTGGCAATAGTGATAAATGTTCCAGCGACTGCACCTTCAACTTGAATAATTACGTCTACTCCGCGCATCTATCTATTCCTCCTTTGTTTTTTTATCATCTTTCGCAGATTTTTCTACGATTTTTACATATCCGGAACTTTCCCATTCTTTGACGATTTCATCATCAAGTTGATAGGTTTGTCGCCGAGGATTGTACATATCATTGTTATATGAAAACTGTACTAAAACTCTAAATTTAAACATTGACTCACGTCCTAACTATACGGATACTCTTTCGCCCATTGAATCTTCATAACAGCTAAGTTATCTGCAATAATGGAACAATCAATCTTTGAAAATATAATTTTATCTTCTGTTATAGTCCCATCTTGATTTAAAACAGGAATAGTTCGTTTATTTTGTCTTATACTATTTGCGATTTTTTCTGCCTGAATAAGAGCTTCTGAGGACGTTTTATGAAAAATTTTTACCGACAATAGATAGACAACTTCATAATCCTGTTTACTAAAATTGGTATCTAATGTGCTAGGGAGGAGGGAAGTACATGCTGGTTGTTTCTATGTTTTCTGGTATTGTTTTTGAATATACTTTGACTGGCCACTGGGAATAAAAATACCCTCGAATCGAACCTAGCATTTGTTCCACATTATCCATCCCCTAGCTCACTTTGAATCCACTGCCTGAATTTCCTTTCAAAAGAAGCTGCAAATATCTTCTCGAATATGGCTACGGCTTGATCCCAATACGGCTGACCTTCTATCCATTGTTGTTTTAATAACATCCCTGTATCAGAAGATGGATCGTATTCAAAACGTGATCCGTTCCATTTTCCCGGAACCCATCTAGCTAATGTTCCGTTTTTTAATTCAAAAGCACCTGGTGTACTAGATTTAACTGTCCAGTGCCCATCGTTTACGATTTTCGCATAGGATAAATTTGTCCCGATATTAAGGGTTAATCCTCCATTTTTTATTGCCCAAACGTTATCTTTGTCGCCTTTTTTAAAGGAGTTCAATAGATTACGAAAATCAACGACTTGCAAGCGAATGATTTCATCTTGGACAATATCCAAAAATTCAAATCCTGTTGCTTCTAGCCATAATGCAAATTGCTTCTTTAATTCCGGATCCGCAAGTCTCTCAATCTTTTTTAATACCTTTTCTATTCCATGTACCTTCACTCTTGTTTTCAAATCAGATCATTCCTTATAGCAGTCACCTCAATATGATGACCTCTAATATTTCGAGGAATCTCAAGACGATAGCTGGTTCCATTTAAAACAATCTTGTCGTTAAACCGGACATCTGTATTTATTAAAAAATGAACCCGGAACGATTGAACAATTTCAACTCCTGGCTCTTCTTTCACTACTTTTGTAGACTCTTTTGCAAATAAGCAAGAGACGTTTTGCAAATCTGAAAGAACTGGATAAGAATAGGCAGTTTCCCCAGGAACACCAAAGGAACCTGCCTCTTGATTCTCAACTAGATGATAAACGGCACAACGATCGGTCAATAAATCTTGATAACTCATTAGATCGACCTCATTTTCATCCTCGTATTGCCGGTTGTTTTTTCTTTTTCTTGAATATAGGCTGATAGTAGGTCAAACACATCGGGTTTTCGAACAGTCTGTCCATTAGCCAATGTATAGGAGTAATCTCCAATACGTTCGCTCTGATAACCTTTTGTGATTGACTCGTCGCTATTGATCAAAGCAAAGAACTGCGCCATTTTTAAATAGGCAATTTCAACCTCTGGAGGCAATGCTGGATACAAAGGATTTCCCTCTGTATCCACTCCATTAAATGTGTGGCCCACAATTGATTTAATTTCCTGGTCTGCCTCGATGATATCCATTTCTAATAATGTCGGTGGTCTTTGTTTCACCTTATCGAAAACGGTATATCCAATTACATCTGCAGCCGTAATCCTAGGCATTACTCGGCCGCCTTCTTTTCTTGTAGATCAAGAATTAATGTAATCCGTTCTTCTTCATTACGAGGCGTAACAGGATCTCCATCGAACTGAGCAATAATGGCTTCTTGTTGTTCTTTATTCAGTTTTTTTAGGGTTGCTTTTGTGTGTAACTCTGGAGTAAGTACCTCTTCTAAGTACTCTCCATAGTCAGCTAGTAGTTGCTCTTTTTCCTCGACAGATACTTCAACCGGATCATTTGGATAAAAGAAGTGCCCTCCACCAATGTGGAGAGCACCTTCCTTTGATTTGTATTGAACTTTTGGCATTGTAATTCCTCCTTACAATTTATCTCCAGACATCCATGCACAAGCTTCTACTTCACGAACAACCGCGTCAAGGTAAGCATAAAGAACATGGTAGGTCGCATCTTTAGCAGCTGCAGTTGCGCCGACCCCTGTGCGGATGTAACGTAAATCACGAGTAAAGACTGGTTTTAAGTTAGATTGTGGGCATAAGCAAGCAAACCCACTTTGTAACTCTGCTACAACTTCTACTGGGTAACCAGCAATTCTAGTAATCTTTCCTTCTTGTAAAACTGCATCACCATAACCAGTAGCACGGTTAGAAACTAATGCAACCAACTTATCATTAGTTTTACGAGTAATGTTCCAGCAGATATCTGAGAAGCTCTTATAACGTTCTGGAAGTAACTGAATGTGGTTCACGAAATCCAAAATAGTAGGTTCATTTGCCCCAAGAACAGTTTTATAAGGTGATGTTTTACATTTCTTTACGAACCCGTCAATGACAGATAAGAAAGGATCTGGAGTCACTCCATCTGGTAACAATGCTGTTGTGTCCCCGTTAAAGATTAGGTCTTGCAGATCCACGGCAAACTGTTGCTGAATCATGCTGATAACCTTTGCTTCTACATCATCACCACGGGCCGCCTGAGAGTAAAAGACGTCATCGTTTTGTAACCATTCATCCCATTTAACTTTCTTAACTGCAAACGGAATTTTACGTTTACCGATTGCTCCAGTTCCGTTCGGTTCGTCATCCTTGCTTGCCTCACGAATTTTACGACGACCAACACTTAAAGCATCTAAATTACCTGCAGCAACATCACGGAAGATTGGGTTTAATTTTGGTAATGTAGTTGCCTTGTTGATTGTATCAATTAAGAACGCTTGGGCATCACTAGTTGCCATTGGAATATCAATGTTTTTCTTGATAGTAGAAAGCTGATTTTCTTTTGTGATAATTTGTTGATTCGTTGCCATTTATATCATCCTCTCTTTTTTTAAAACTATTATTCAAAGTGGCGCATGTAAGATGGACCATCGCTAGACTTTACAACAGGAGTCGGCTCTTGATGAACTTGCTTAGAAACTCCGCGAGCTTTCTCAACAGCATCAAGACGGTCATTGATCGGTGTTAACTTTTCATCAAGAAGCGTACCAAATTGTTTAACAATATCATCTTCACCTGTAGGAGTGACACCTGTACCTTCTTCCTTTTCAATAGCATCTAAGCGCTTGGTTATTGGTGATAATTTTTCATCTAACATTTTTGCAATATCTTCTGCTTTCATGACTTCTTCCTCCCCATCTACTTCTTCTTTAAGTGCCTTAAGTGCCTCATAAGCTGCATTGATTTGGTCCATTCGTGCCCCAGAAATCTTTTTACCAGCTTTCAAAATTTCTTCGGTCGGTTTACCAATAGCTTTTAATACGTTGTTGCTTAGTAAGATTTCATTCATGATTTCAGTAAAATCCTGTATGGCTTCACGAACTGTTGTTTCGTCCTCAGCAAATTCATAGTTATCGGTTTGCCAATTGTAAGAACGAATCACAGTTTCGAAACTATCCATCGCAGACCAAAAATTGCGGCTTTTAATTCCGCGCTCGTACTTATCGCGGACGGCACCTTTTTGAATTTTTTCACCAGAAAAGAATGATTTCATGGCATTAAAAAAGCCCTTCACATCATCATCCGATTTAGCGACAGGCTTTGATGCTTTCTTTTCAATTGTCTCGGCAGTTCCGGCCATCGAATATCCGGTAAACTCCCCTTTTTTGATTGACTCCCATATATCATCAGTGGCCTTTGTAACCATTACCCAGGATCCCTTTGTGATTATCTCTCCATCGATATCCATATCTACAGGCGCGATGTAAGACTCCACCAACTCCCCAGCACCACGTTCGAAATCATGTTGAGTATCGATATTGCGGAAGTCTTTCATGAACTTATGAGCTGCCTTTTCAATTTCATCAGCATTCATAATGTCATCATGAGCATCTGCAACGTCTGGTTCGTAAACAACACCATATACAAGTTGCTGTTCATCCTCAGATTTCATGATGATTTTTACTTCTTTTTGAAATGTAGGTGTTGGGGATCCTGCTGCTTTAGTAAGAAAGAATTGCTTTTGATTGGCTCCCTTATCCACATAGGAAACATGTGTAATATTTGCATTTTTAAGTTCTCTTGCCAATTTGTTCACCTCCCTTCAGCATTATTCAGCCTTCGTAAAATCAACATAATACTCTTTGCCAACCTCAAACTGTTCTGCAGCATCAGTATTTATTGTTGATAATTCAATGCGACCAGTAGGAGTATATTGCCAAAACTTTTTGTTTTCATCTGAATTACCGAATACAGGTTGCAATACTACCTTTGCTTGTTTTTGACATGGTTGATGTCCAGTCTCGCCTTTTTCAATACATACAAATTTAGCTCTTACCATTTTGTTTCCTCCATTCCATGATAAAAAAACACCTCATTTGGTGACCTGGTTTAGGTATTCATTTCATCTAACACTTGTTGTCTCAATACCTCTTTTTCTTCTTTTGATAGACCAATAATGTCTTGATCAACGACGGGTCCCAACGCACAATGACAATTCACCCTCTCGCTTGCTGGCAGAGAAGGATCTCGTGGGTAATCAGCTTCATTTCCATTTACGTCAAACTTCTCGTCCACTCCAATTTCAGTACCATCTAAGTCTTCATGCTCTTTTCGTGGATTGTTCTTCTTACCACCTGAATGTTTCCAACTTTTCTTAGTTACTGCAGGACTTTGCATATATGCTTCCCATTGGCTACGGCTCGAGGCAGTTAATATTTCCGTAATAGCTGTGGTCCGTGCTCTAAGTCGGTCAAACTGCGGCAAATCCTTTATGGCTAGTTCAGCATCTGCAATAGATCCACCTTCTTCAATCACCTTTTTCAGTGCATCTTCTAACGACTGATGAGTATTCAATTTCATAATTTCACCTAAATCATGGGACCAGGAATCAATCCAATCGGTAGTCCGTGTCGAAAGGATACTAAAGGCAACATCCTTATCGATAGCATCCATGATCTCAGATGTAAGTTCCGTAATAGTCAAAAATAGAAAGTCTTTTGTTGTTTCCTCCATATCCGCTAAGAATTCATCGCTAGCAAATAAATCTTGAGAAAGAAAGTTTAATAATCCTTCGATGGTAATATCCTTTTGAATATAATCTTTGACTCCATTTAAAAAATGTTTTCGCTGATTTCGAAATAGTTTAGCTACCTTCTTCTCATAATCTTCGATGTACTTGGGAATCTTATCTAAACCGGGGAAGTCAGGTACCACATCAGTGATCTCTTCATCCTCTTCCTTGGCCTTTATCACAGCATTAATAGACTTAAGGAGACGCTCCACCTTACTCATGATTGCATCTCCTCAATAACGTCACGTAAATCCTTTAGGATATTAACCAAATCACTGTTGGCTGATTTCCTCATCATGATCGGTAATAATGGTTGAGCTGGTACATTCCTCATCATTTGGAGAGGAACATTGTATTCTTCAGGGAACATTTCTAAGTCTTTTCCTAATACCTGGCCCAATAGATCGCGTAAATCATTTGGTGCGGCTGATCCAGCATTAATAAATGGTGTTAATACTTTAGCTGTATCTAGTGGATCTCCAAAGTTAGGACCATTCAGCGTCAACATAACATTGAAAATATCTAAATCACCTAAAAATAAGGTGTTTAATTTACCGGCTATGGTCTTTCTTTCAGTACGGAATACCTGTTCCTCGGTTACTTTTCTTGCGGTCTCAGCTGTGGCTTTGTTGTAATCCTGTGATTCCCCAGTGTATAAAGGCGGTAATCGAAATGCTGATCGAAGCTTGTCCCTACTCTTCGAATCGTATTCAAGGAACAATGCATCTTGCTGGAGTATTTCAGCTAATGATTTAATCTGGACCTTAACTGGTGTTACTTTTTCGTCACCGTGAACGTCTTCCGTTGCTACCCCTTCAGCTTCAAGCAAAAGAAATTTATGAGCATTGTCAACTCCTTCAATTCCAGACATATACTCTTTTAATTGGGCAACTGAGTCATCTGATAGCATCCCATTTTCAACCACAATAGCTGCAGGTGTATGTCGACCTTGTTTGAAATATAGATAGTTAAGTTCATCAGCTTTCCTTGTTCCATATAAATTGACGATATGTCCAATCCATCGCGGAATGCCATAGGTGCCAGATCCTATTTTAAAATGAATCAATTCGGTAGCACGTAAATGTTCAGGCGTGCTCTCATCATACTTACCGGTGGAAAGATTCATGATTCGTGGATCCCCATATTCTTTAAACCAGACTCGAGCCCCATTAATTTCTTGAATATATTTTCTGAAGGTGCGCCATCGCTTAATGGTTTTTACCTGACCATTTATAGTGATTTTATACTCTACTTCTTCTGGTACTGAACGTATGCAAACTCTGATGTATTGTCCATCTGCATATTCAATACCAGCAGGGATATTTAATGAGTCTCGTAACACTTCCACATATCCATTGCCCATCTTCTCACGATCTTCAAGAGCAAAACCAAAAATCGTTTCAGCTTCTTCATCATAGTTAAGATAGCGAACAAATTCTTCAAGCCTGGTCCATTCCTTATCAGCAAGTGTTTTTAATTCATTTGATGTATCATCGGTATTGTAATCAAACCGATACTTAGGAATAAATCCAAACCCGAGTATATTGACTTTATACGCTTCGACACACTGCTGAATAATGGTTGAATATTCACCGATTAATTTCAGTTCTTTTAAATTGTAAGGAGGCGCAATGATCTCACCACTATATAAATCTTTAAAAGGATCGTCATATATCTGCTTAGTTGAGGTGGATGGTTGGTCCACCTTTATGACTCTAGCTTTCATTTTTTGCTGGCCCATAGCCTACCTCCTTTCTCTGTTTGGTCTCTTCTTACTCTTATCTTTCAGATCGGCAATCTCATAATCATCTAATCCATACCAAATTGCTGACAATGTATGAGGATCGATTTTAAATTCATCCTCGATGATCCTCCCGTTTTTATCTGTTGCATAGGTAAGGTCTTTTAATTCGTAAATCGTGTTCGTGCATTGATCTGAACAAATGATCTTTTTGAAACGTTTAATCTTTTTTGTGTACTGAATTCTAGAACCTTGGTATTTTTTCGCAGATACCATATTAAAGCCCTTTTGCCGATAATATTGAATGGTTTTAGGCTCAGCGCTATCTGCTTTAATACGTTCCTGTGATTCCTTAAACTCAATTATTTTCTCTGCCGTTTGATCATCAGTCATTTGATTTTTGTAGTATTCCCAGTAGATGTACAGGTATTGTTTATTATGATCCACGGCTAGACGTAGCAAAGCATTATAGGATTCAACAAAACCAAAGTCCATCCCAGCTCGCTTAATTACAGTCCTGATATTTGAAATATCCTCCATGACTTCACTGTGATCCTTAACCCTAAACTGAGGAAATACCCGAACCCCATTCACGCCAAAACGACCTTTCCGGGCAATACGGTAAAGGTCTGGATCATAGTCTTTCATTTCCTCCAACTGCTCAATATAGCTTTCTGGAAGGAATAAATTATCATCGGCCGTTGAATGATGGTAATAGGTATCTTTTACAATGACAGTACGCTTTTCATAAAGTTCTTTATCATCTAGAACCAGACGTTTGTTTTGCTCATCTTTAAAAAAGTGTTTGAAGGTCCAGTTATCTTCACCAACAGGATTGGTTGAGAGAATCATGTGCAATTTTAATTTAGGATGCCGTAAACGACCAAGAAGTTCCTTAAAACCTGCGTATTTAATTTCTGAACACTCTTCAAGCCAAATGATTGAAATATTATTAATTGATTTAAGTTTTGCTGGCTTGTCCATTCCTTTAAAAATGATTTTAGACCCATTGTAAAACCTTAATTCATAGGGGCTTTCTTTTGGTCTTATTTTCCCCTTAGCAATTTTCTTTTTTCCTGTATCATCCAAGGCTCCAAGTTCTTCAATGATTTCGTTAAACAATGAAAATGTACTATCTTTATGAGTTTCATATACTTCCCGAACGACAAGCGCTGTTCGTTTTTCTGAAAGCAATTTTAGAATCAACTTCAATGCAACATGATAGCTTTTACTAGATCCGTATCCTCCAACAAGAAACTGAAACTTTTGATTCCAATCGAAGAGAAAATCCTCAAAGTGTGGATTAACTTCTTTTTCAATTATGGTCATGAACTGTCACCTTTTCGCTTTATGACAATTTCGAAAGAAGTATCATCTTCATCGTTTGAAATATTCTCGATTTCAGCTTTTGTTTTCTCTACGTTTAGTCTCATTCCTTCAAGCTTCAGCCTGCGCTCATCATCGATGTATGCCATTTCGTCAAACTGCTTAATTAATCCTCTAAGTTCACTCATTGCCCTGGACTGAGCATTTAGGAAGGAGGCTTGTTTGTCCCATGCAAATTGAAACTCCCATTCGTGCTCGTCACCAAACATCCCAGGCTTTTCTTTCTTCAATACTCTGGTAATATCATCTCGGTCTTCGACAAACATAATCTTCTGTGCTCTGATTATAGCTGTGTACTGAATCATGATTTGGTCCCAGATCATATCAACCGGGGAACGCTGCTGGATCTCCTTAAGGATATCTAATGATTCTTGCGGTAAGTATTTAGAGAAGAAGCCATGCGTAATTGCATTTTTATTTTGCTTAGGTGCGCCTTGACCTTGAGCATTCTTATTGCCTTTAGGAGCGCCTTTTTTATTAGTAACGTTACCTTTTGATTTAGTAACGTTACTTTTTATTAACTCTTCCCATTTATCATGGTTTTTCCATTTACGAATTTGGGAATCAGTTACACCTAATTGACTTGCAATTTCTTTAAGGAGAATGGTCCCGTTGCTTTCCTTCCATAACTCGAATGCTTTATCTCGGTTAGGACTTCTAGCTCTAGCCATCTACACAATCACCCACCTCCAATATGATTTGTTTGTTTTGGGAAAATAAAAAAGCACCCCGAAGGATACTCGAAATATAATCAATATTTCATCATTGTGTACTCAATGATTCTTATCATTTCTTCTAAAAGATTATTTTCCTTTAGAACGGTCCATGGAATAGAAATATTCTTATTTTTTTCATCTGCTCTTCCGCGATACTCTGACCCTTTTGATGCGATGTAGACATCCCATGAATAGGTTTTTGTTAGAGTGCCGCTACTTCCATATGACTTAACATCATCGATTTCGACTAAATAATGGCTTTCTACATTGTATATTCTTCTTGGTTCCATGTTTGCTTCACTCCTCTCACTTAACATTTCGACAAAAGGAGAAAGGTTCCTATAATCCTAATTGTTAAATATTGGTGAACAAATAATAATATAATAGGATTTTAACTAATATTACCGAATATTGTAAAAAAGGAGGTGGTAATAATGAGTTTAAGCAACGAACAAAGACTTCAAGTAGCACAATTAGCAAAGGAAATAACAATTCAATTTGCTGGTCACTTAAAGTACACGGATAATTCTACTAGTTCAGCAATGAATAAAAATCTTTCTGAAAATATATCCAGCTTATATGTTGAGACCTACAATACCATATTGAATGTTGTTGAAGGAAAATAATTCTCCATATATACATCATTTGTACGACAAAAAACACAATCAAATTTGAAAATTGTAATATGATAGAAGTTATTTCAAATTCTTTACCGAAATCTATTATTATATATTATTTTTAGGAGTGTTGATTATGGCGGTTTACAGCTATAAAGAAATTTACGATTGGTTAAATCAGTTCCCTATCGGACAACAATTCGTTTCAGCATTGGGCAATATTATTGAACCAGGAACAGAGGTTGGTGATTTAACAAAAGTTGTAGATACCGATCAAATAGAAATTAACATTTTTGTATTTGATTCCATTAATTTACTTGAAGCAAACTGTGTTCTAAATAGTAACGACAAAACCAAAAACTTTGCAAAAATTCATGTAAGAAATATCAAAGATATCGAAAAAAAAGAGATAAACTTATTACAATACACTAGAGATATGATTGGTATTGAAAAATTTAGTGATTTATCACTCACACTTACTTTCTTGAATAATGAAACCATTGAACTAAAACAATGTGATTTTAATCAAAGTAAAGAGGTTTTCACTGAAACAATTTATAAACTAACAAAGTGAAAAATTAGTGTTAATACTTTCTTATTAAGAAAGCCTTTTTCAAGAAACTAGAAAAAGGCTCTCATGTTTTCTCTGTTCAATTTTCTTTTCTGCCCTCTTAAAATGTGTCTGCACCGTGCTTTTCTTTACTCCCAGAATTTCTGCAGTGTATTCAAAAGTGATCCCTTCAACTTTAATCATGAGGAAAACATCCTTTTCCCTCTCAGTTAATGTACACAACGCATCTTCAATGATTTCATTTTCATAGTGGGTAATTTCACTAGCATGAGAAAGTTCAACATAAAAAGGATGCACCGGTAATACATCAAGTACTGATGGATCCGTTAAATACACTCCGCGTTTATCAATTCCACGCCTAGCATCCGGATTTCTTCCACTCCTCATCCACTCGAGTGCATATTCCAAGTCGCTGATTATGCTGGCAATTACTTTTTTATCATCAATGTCTTGAGGAGATGGCTTTTTCTTTTTGTCTAATGCACTTTGGATTCTCGAATCAAATTTTTTTTTCATCTTTCTTGCATCTCGAAGTGATTTTCGATATTCAGCCATTAATACTCTCACGCGATCAGCTCCTTTTTATTTTTGTCTCAATGCCCCTCTGTGTCGTGCATACCTCGGCATCCCCATTCCCATAAGACTCTTAATATCCGATTCACTTAAATGCTCTGATTTGCGCTTCTGTGGCTGCTGACGACGTTTTTTTTCTTAGCTGTAGTTAACTCTCGGTGTTGTTTTTTCCATTCCGTTAGCTGGTCTTTTAAAGTTGGATTCATGACATCACCTCATATTGGTCAAATAAAAAAGGACACCAAATGACGGTAAAAACCGTTCATTCAGTGTCCTCCAGAGAGCTGGTAGAACAATCATTTTTTATTCTTTTCATAATCACTAATGATTGATCCAATAATCAACTTTATTAATTCCAGTCTGCGTTTTTCTTTTGAAAACTCATTAATAGAATAAATTATTATTGCAATACCAATTATACAGAAAGTGGATATATCTAAAAGCATGGTGATTTTTTCTGATGTATCATGGACTTTAGTATTAAAGATAACTTCCATAATTTTATCTGAAACTGAATTTGTAGTTACTATTCTAGAAATCGTAGTTGTGATTACAGCAACAATTATACCTATAAATATTGTAGAAAAATTACTAAGCAGATTGTTTTTTTCATATACTTCAATATAGTTTTTTAGTAGATAAT
Source organism: Bacillus sp. 1NLA3E (assembly GCF_000242895.2). Taxonomy (NCBI): domain Bacteria; kingdom Bacillati; phylum Bacillota; class Bacilli; order Caryophanales; family Bacillaceae; genus Bacillus; species Bacillus sp. 1NLA3E. The sequence goes on along the minus strand of NC_021171.1, from coordinate 256,211 downwards.
AATCTTCTAGATTTGAACCTATCTTAAAGTGTATTTTTCTTTTAATTTTCTTGAGGTTTCTTAATGGATCGGATGTTATTGGATCATCTGTGAATTGAAAAAAGAAATTAGAGTCATATTCACCTTTACCTAACCATTGATAGAGTACCTTATTATTCGATTGATAAATCTGTGAATTCCTTAACCTACGTAAATCTCTTTTTTCAGATATCCATGAGGTTAATGAAAATATTTTCAAAATTAGATAACTCATAAATACAAAATTAAAGAAGCTTGTAAATATTGACTGATAATTATTAAAAAATATTAATAAGGCTACATATGCACTAAACGCAAGTATTATCACTAAAATTTCTAATAATATTTTCTTTATTTTAATCCAATGACTCAAAAATCTTCCCCCTCATCAAACTTCACCCGTTTAACCTTTCCCTGATGTGTAACAATTTTTGTTTCACCATGACTTGGCAGCTCCGTTAATTTAGCCTTCCCATCACAAACAACAATGGCGAAACTTCCTTTTAGTTCCATTATATCAATCTCTATTTTCATCGTACTATGATTAATGTCAATTTCTCTTAGTCTCAAAGGAACTCCCCCATGCTATAATAATATTGTCGTGATATTACCTAGCCGGGAGAGATCCTGGCTTTTTTATTTTCTTTTTTGAAGCTCATCTTGTACAACATTGAGGATGGCTTCCTGATTTTGAATGTAATTTACATCTGGAGAGCCACCGATTACATGAGAACCAATCCTATTAACAACATCCCGATAAAGAAGGAACAGGCCTGCTTCATTTAGTTTCTTAATACTGTATTCCATTGTTTCATTCACCTTTGCTACCCCACCTTGATTTTGCACCTTTAGGACCACGCCATTTATAATCGGTAAAGATATTTGCATAACTGCTACCAATTGGTTTAGAGGTTTTCTTAATTGGATACATCTTAATATGACAAAACACCATAATTTTCGACAAATTATGCTAATATACCTACATAGGCAAATTTTACGAAAGTAAAGGACGCAAAGCCACGGGCCTAAAGCAAACTTTTTTGCCATGGTAGCCGGGTTGCAATTTACAAAAAATTATTTTAACAACTTTTCAAATTATCCCTTTCTTAATTTGCCTTAACATTAGAAGGGAATGATCAAAGTGAATAAAACTGTACTTATTATTGACGATTCAACTTTTATGAGAAACATGCTAAAAAATGTGTTATCTGAAAGCAATTACCTAGTTATTTCCGAAGCATCAAATGGTAATGATGCCATTTCTTTATACCAAGAATTCAATCCAGATATTGTTTTGCTAGATATAACTTTACCTGACATTAATGGAATTGATGTTTTAAAGAAATTAATAAAGATAAATTCAGAAGCTAAAATTGTCATGTGCTCGTCAATGGGTCAATCATTTGTGATTATTGAAGCTTTAGAATTAGGAGCTAAAGATTTTATTGTAAAACCAAATTTTAATGAATTAATTCCAGCTCTAAATAAAGTTTTTAATTTACCTATTAAAATCTGTTAAGTACATAATGTTAGTTTTGAATATTTAGTGAAAACCATTAAAGGTTTGGTAAACTTTAGTTTGGAATACTCGATAACCATTTTCTCAAGCTATTCCACAAATCCCCCCCCCGGACGTGTCTACTCGCACTCTCATGATCAGGGGTTAATATTTATTTCACCTAATGTTTGTATTGTGTATTATTCATGGACAGGTAAATTAGGATTTTTCCTTTTTGCATCCTCAATATTGAACCAATGTTCTTCCGACTTCACATCACCTTTATACTTGTTTGCATTGTAAATTTTATACTTTTCCTTAGACAAAATTTCACTATTTCCGTTTTTGTAATTAATAATCCAACCACTTTTCACTTTCCTTCCTCCTTCACAATAAAAGTCTAGTGGTAAACACATTGCTTATTTTGTTTTATAAAATCTTTGAAATGAAATGTTATAAAATTTCGATACAATTTAAATCGACATAATCAGAAACTCCAGGATAATATGGGCTTTCTGCCAAAACTTTAACGTTGTGACGAAGAGTTCCTTTGCAGATGTCTCCTTTACAAAAAACTTTCACTAATCTTCCCCAGTTATCCCAATATTCGTCCTTAACTAGTAATTTCATGATCTATGCGTTTTTCCTCCTTTGTGACGCAAAATCTTCGAACTATGTAAAAAGAAACCTCTTTACTTTGAGGAATTAAATGGAAAGGTTTATTCTGCTATTTAATATGAATTTTTTTATAAACAAGAAAGATAATAATGATATTAAATTATTTAATGAAGGAGATGAATAAATGACGTACCACAATAAAATACGAAGTATCCTAGGTGTTGATGTACGTGCGCGTTATTCTGAAACAGATAGTGGAAATTATGAACCCTTCAAAAATCCTTTAATACATAAACAAATAAACGGAAGTGAGATAGTTCCACTTAATATCACAAAATTATGGAGGAATTAATCCTTCCTTTTTGAAATAATCACTAAGTATAACCAACCTTTAGGCAAGTGGGTAATCTTACTAGCCTTATAAAAAAACTTTAATGCCTACTTGGAGTCAAATGAAGGCGTTTCTTATTGTGTTAATTTCTAATAATTTTGTATTTTCAGTGACATCTATTCCAACAAAATCATTAGCTTGATATACTTGAATTACCTTTTCTTTTAACCGTCCCTTAAGCGTGTCTACCATTCAGGACATAACGCTTAAGGGATTTTTAATTTTTTTTACACAATTACTCTAATGTTTATCACCAATCTCTACTTATAAAATTTCCCAGTTCGTAGTACCATATATTCATAAATGAATTAAATCAACGAGGTGTATACGATTGAATGTATTTGAAGGTGTTGAGTTTAATACAATGCAATTTATAGGGCCCCTAATTGTTCTAATAGTTACTATGGTTGGTATCTCTTTTGTTTATCGCTTTTTTTTTAAGTGGTTACCTAAAAAACTATATAACTTTCTAATTGGTCCGGTAGCTCTCATTGGTTTTTACATATGGCTCATTCCTATGAATTTAGGTTTTCACGAATTATTCAAGTAAGTAATTGGCATCTAGTTTGATGCCTTTTTTAGTTTCTGTGAAACTTAATACAAATTTTTTGTTTAAACAACCTTCCAGCCCTTACGGATCCGACTCTGAAGCTCATATTTTTTCAACGGTTCAAATAGGTAAACCCGATTCCCTTCTTCTTTCCGAAACAGGAGCACCCACTTTGGTTGTCTTTTTTTTGCCATGGGGCTTAACCACCTTCCGTTCGAGTTTTTTCAATTTTTCTAGCTCAATCCATCCCCCGAATTCCTTTTTGTATGTAATAAGTGATAGTTTGTGAGGATATTTCTTTTCAAATAGCTTTCTCTTAATCTTGAAAGCTTCAGTTTCCACACCTTTCACATCAATTACCTCAATCGAACCGTCCAGGTGATGCACTTCAAAATCGGAAACATATTCGATTTTCCGGAAATGCTGTCCGCCTTTATCGAAGGCCTCCTGGAGCAAGTATCTAGGTTGCAATCTAAAGAAAAGAATCTGTTTATTAGCTTCCAGCCATTTGAGCTGCATGTAATACTTGCTCTCTGCGACTGAATCGAACTTGTGAGAATCGATTGTTACTTTCCTATTTCCGTACTTTGATGCAGAACTCATGAAATCTTGTGCCTTTGCGAATAACATGTGCTACAAGGCCCTTTGACGAAATATCCATTTGGCTTCTTGCAATCTGGGCATGTTTCTGAAAAAGTGCTCCAAAGAAATTTACATTTTGGACATTCAAGTGCAACGATCCCTTTGTTGTGTTTAATAACATTCCCGTTGGACTTGCACTTTGGACAATTGGGTACAGTTTTTACATTGCTCATTTCTCTTTCAACTCCATTTCCAATTGATTTCCATCAGCGTTATCATTTAGATTCTCCAACTTGCGGACACATACAGGACCGATGCCTATGGCGATACTTTTTAGGCTTTTTAATGGGCGATTGCAGATTGGACAGATCATGTTATTTCCTCCAAATCTATTTCTCTAACACGGTATAAGCCTTTTAAATCGCAAGCTACAAGAAAAACGGTGTCGTAGATTGTCTCTCTCCAACAGAATCTATCTACTGGATCTCCATCGATGTCCAGTGCTTCTTCCAAAATAGTTTCAATCCCTATTTTTCTCTTACCAACAACGATTCCATTTTTATATTCATTGCATTCTTTTTCGGCCATTTTTTTTACTCTGAGAAGGCAGTTATCTTCTAGCTCTTTTTCTATTTCTTCGGATAACCATCCATAGGAAACACCATCTTTTGCTTTGGAAAGGAATTTTTTAAACCGTACCTGTTGTCCTAATTTCAACCTGGTACCCTCCTAAAAAAACTTATTTTCCGGACTTTCTACATCGAAACTAAGAATGGTTGCGAATACCCACTCCTCTTTTAACTCATCATAATCGAGTGACTCCACAGGCTTCCCAGTGCGAGAAATATTCACATTCATTGATTTTAACTCGTCTAAAACATATTGCATTTTCTTTTCCAAAGGCGCACCACGTTTGATTTTCTTTCGGCTTTTAACAGATTCAAGTAAGATTCCCATGATTATGCCCCTTTCTTCTCAGGTATTTTGACATATTCCACAGATTGCTTATCTTGATATACAACAACCGCCTTATCGTAACGATTATAAAAATCACCTGCAGTATGGAACCTTTCGAGAGCATTAAGTTCTTCTTTGGTTGTATAGCAAATCGTTTTTGTTCGATCAACACCATCAAGTTGCCAAACAATGATTGAGAAAGGATCAGGTCCATTGAATCCTATTAAGCAAATTTCAGGCATTTACATTAGCCCCTTTCTTCAGCCGCCAATCTTGTCCTTCGGCTTCAATCAAAAATTCTTCGGCTTGTCCAATCAGTCGACTGGCAGCTGCATATCCGATCTTCTCTGCTAATGTCCCACGGTCCTCATTCGAATTGAACACGATAGGTTTTTGTTTGCGGTATCGTTCATTAATGATGGTGTAGTACATTCGTTCCCGGGGTTCAGTCCAGCTAACTTTTCCGATATCATCCCAAATTAGGACATCTGCAGTGAGAGTATTATGTAATAGCCGGTTGTAAGTCTCTCCCTCATCTTTCATTATCTTGGCCTGCATTAGTTCCTCAATAAAAATCACATCTGATACAATTAGAACGTTAAAACCGTCTTTGATTAATCGTTTTGCAAGTGCAATTTGTAAATGAGTCTTACCAATACCAAAATTATTATGTTCCTGTTTCACCGTTGACCGTTCGGCTGGCGGAAGTTCTTTAAGCCTCTGTTCTCCAAAAACTGCGATTAAACCAAAATTCTTAGATGGGATTACTTTCTTAGTTGATCCGTCCTCTTTCTTTTCAACTTTGAAATTTCGAATATAATCAAAGGTTAGTTGATACATAGATTCAAGCGTTTTCGATTTACGTTGAAAGTTTTCAAAATTTGCGTTAGTGAACTCATCTGGAATCATTGATTGATTAAAACGTCTTTTCCAGGCATTTCTTTCCCTGCATTCACAATATTTCGCCATTTCATAACCATTCTCGCGGTAAAGAACTAATTCTGTATCTTTACAAATAGGGCAATTGTAATCAACCTCCCCATGCTCTTCGGGCATCATCGGCTTCTCTGATTGCCTGTTCTGCGCTTTTGCTTGAAGATCGGCCATAACCTGGGCGATGCTGGTAAACCTTGGCTCCATTTTCTCCATCCTTTCCAGACTTCTCTTCAATATCTGCAGTAGTCTTTATACCTTTCTTTTTCCAATCAACTAATTTTTTATATACATATTTCCAAGTTCGGCCATTTCCTCTAGCAGCATCTTTAATTGCTTCAATAATCATTTCCTCAGGCTGTTCAAAATCAAAGTTATTAATCACATCATTGATGTCCTCTCGAAGAAATTCTGTGATGTCTTTTTCTTCGAGGATTTTACTTTTTTGGAGTAATTCTAAAATGCGATTCATAAGAGCCTTTTCCTCCTCCTCTTTATTTATCTTTAAATAAATATCTATAATACTATCTTTAAGGGTATCCTCATCCATACTCTCCCAAGCGTTCCCGTTCATTTCAAGTTGGTATTTTACCAACTTAGAAGTTAGTGTTTTACCAACAACTTCCCCTAAATCAGTTAGTGTTTTACCAACTACATTTTCTAAATCAGTTGGTGTTTTACCAACTTTTCTTTTGATATTGATGTGTATTAATTGGCTGAGTTTTTCTTTGTCAAATCCTTTTGAAGGGTTAATTTGCCATTTTTCATAATCCTTATTAATAGAAAAAATCATCGTTTCCTCATCCCAATTAATAACCCGACAATCTCTTAAAAACTTTAATTCTTTCTTAATATCTGATTTATTTAACCCAGCTAATTCAAAGGAATTAAATTTTTCAATGACACAATCTTTTTTATGGCATCCATACGATAAACGAATGATAAAGTGCAAGATGGCTAATTGTCGCTTAGAAAAATCTCTCCTAATGACTTCATCAATGAGTTCAGTTGCAATCCGTATGTAGCCATTCTCCAGTTGTACATCAGCCATCCATTATCATCCCTCCCATATCTTTAAGGAACCAATACCATCTTCCCAGTAAGCTCTTGAATCTCTCGTTTAAACTGATCAGCATTGCTGTTACTGTCACTTAGATGCAGCAACCATATTTCCTGTACTTTTTTCAAATCATTAGAAAGAAGAAAATCCTTCACGTCTTCTAGGCTGAAATGAGATCTTTCCAGTCGTTTCTTCATAACCTTAGGAACAGAACCATTAATAATGTTTTGAATAAGGATCTCCCTAGAGTAATTACACTCACACATAACATGTGTAAGCCCTTGGAACCGATATTTGATGTAGTATGTATCTGTGGCAAATAAAAGCTTCTCTCCGCTCTGATTCACGAGTAGGAACCCTAGTGGCTCTGAGACGTCATGTTGGACGTCAAAAGGTAATATGGTCCATGAACCGAGCATGAATTGCTTCTTAGCCTCTACCTTCTTTATCCGGTGATGATTTACTCCTATTCCCTGGGCTGTACCAGCGGACATATAACAGTCAATTCCGGCTTTTAAAACATCCTTAACCGCCTTGCAATGATCACCATGCTCATGGCTTACTAAGCATCCTGCCACCTCTGACAACCGAAAATCAAAGCCCTTTTGAACTTCTCGATAATTTATCCCGCATTCTAGGAGAAGGGGAGTATGACCATCTGTAACGCGGTAACAGTTCCCCTTCGAACTAGATGCAAGTGCGGTAATTTCAATCATTAGAAACCAGGGCCGCCGGTGCCAGTTGGTGCAAATTCCATTTGCTCTTGCTGTGGTGGTGCTTCTTCAAAATGCTCTGAATGATTTTCAACTTTAGGTTCTTTATTAACCGGTTCATCAGGTGTTTCCGAAAATTCAACATCAATCACATCTTTATTAGCATTTTCGCTAATTTCTTTTCTTACTTCGTCTTCTGACTCTTTATTTTCCACATAGAGATAAGAGGCATTTACTTTTTTCGGGTCAATTTGAAGCTTTTCTGTAACTCTATGAACGAGTGTTTTAAATCTCATTTCAGCAGGATGTTTTGACCAAAATGTATCTCCTTTGGCTGCCTTACGAGACTTATCAAAATCGGCTTCAGAAACAAGAATTAATTTGTTTTTCGCTGGATCGTCATATACTAGATAGCCAAATCCACCAACAATTTCTCCTCTATCGAAAGGTTTTTGAATTTCAAACTCATATGATTCAATGCTGTTGCTAAAAGATTTTTTCATCGGTTTAAAATGATCGGTGCTATAAACCAGTTCAATCACCACATCTTTTGGCTTTTCTACAGCTGCCTCCATTCGGTAGTACGCTTTCCCGATATAGCCAACCCTTAAATCTAAATCGTATTTTTTCTCCTTACCATTGAAATAAGGTACTGGGTGAATATGATTAGCGATCAGTGCATCTAATCCAAGCTGTACCGTGTGAACGGCATCAAGTGATAGTTTTCTCATATTGATGTTGTGCCAATTGTAAGGAGCTTGTTGGGTCTTTCCACTGTTAATCCTTTTTGCCTCAAAGTCTTGAAGGACAGAATCTAATTTCAAAAACAAATGTTGTGCCAGCGCCTTTTCATAATCTGAAAAGGCTACTGGGCTTCCTGCTTCTGCGGCAAATTGTGCTTGAATGTTATTTAGAAATCTCTCTGAACTTGTCTTAACTGCTAACTCATTTTGTGTACTCATTAAACTGCCTCCCTAACAATATTTCCTTCATGTTCAACCCTTAGGACCTTATCAGCTTCAGAAACAACTAGGCTGATTGTCTGAGACTTAGTATCGATTAGTTTAGTTACTGCTTCACTGTTATCAATGAAGATTGGTGCGGTAAATCCATAGTGCTCAGATAGCGTATTAATAATGTCTAATCCGATGTTGATCTTGGCTGCATTGTTTAATCCACTGGAATAAGGAACACCGTTAAACGCTGTTTCACATACCTCTTCAAGACCGCCATTTATGTTTGTTTTAAATAAGTTGAAACGAGCATATTTGAATCGGCTATTTATTTTTGATTCAAGTAAATTAACCTTGGTCCGAATAAATTCTTCTGTTAGGTAAAGTTCTTGTTCCAACTTTTCAAACTCAGCAGATAATTTTCTTTCCTGCTGCTTAAGCTCTTCAATTCGGTTATTAGACTGATCAGCAAGAGCAAATTTACCAGCATCCTTTTGTAGCTCTTCTCGTTTTAATTTGAGTGAAATGATCTCTGATTGAATATCTTGTATAGCTTGATCTGACATGCTTCTTAAATCTGAAATTTCAGCGTTAATTTGTGACTTTTCTTTCAGTTTGGCAACATAGACAGGATTTTCATTAATATCGATGATGTTTCCTTCCAACTGATTTAGTTGTTCCTGAAGCTTTTCTAAAGCTGTTTGTTTATCAGAAATTTGACCGTTTAGTTTGTCATATTCAACAGTGAGTTTTTCATTGTTTTGAATGAACTCTTGCTTGCGCTCGCTACCCTGTTTTCCCTTTTCACTAATGCCTTCAAGCTTCTTTGCCTTACTAAGATTGAATTGTGCTAGAGCCTTATCTCGTGCTTCCTGTACTTGCTGTTCTGGTAAGGACTGTCCACATGCCGGGCATTCGCATTTGTCTGCATGAGAAAACTCCTGGTTATTTACTTCAGTCCACTCTTGGCGTAACTGAACAAGTTGATTTTCGATATTTTTTATATTTTCATCGTTGTATCGCTTGTTATTTTTCACTTGATTAAGCTTTGATTTTAGTAAAGAAATATTGGACTGTTCTTCCTGAATTCGAGCCTTCTTCTGATAAACAAGGTCCTTCGAATCTGAATCATGGTCACGTTTAATGTTAAGTAGCTCCATTTCAATTTCTTGAATGGCTTTCTGCCTTTCGGTAATGGCGTTCCCATTCTTGATACTGATGATTTGAGTCATTTTTCCGTCAATTTCATCGTTCATTTGATTGATTCCAGTTTCTAATTCCGACTTATCAAGACCATCTAACTCAGGTAAATTACGCTTTATTTCATCAATCCTTACCGGAATCTTTTCTATCTCTTTATTAATTTCAGTGCGCCTAGCAGCAATAATTTTTCGATGATTCTCTATTGACTTGCCTTGCAATATAGCTGGGAGCTTTGATAAAGACGACTCACTTGCAATGACTTCTTCGTCCGATATATCACCGCATATTTCAAGCAACGTTTTCCTCTTATCCTGCCACTTAACTTGCTCGTTAAAATAACTAGGACTGGTCAGAAGTTTAAAAATATTCTCGTTCACAATTGAATCAACAAGTGTTTTGTACTCTTTTAATTTAGAAGGAACACCATCAACAAAATAATCCGTTGTATGGCCAGTAAATTCTTGAGTAATGGATCCACGTTTCTTGGTCCACTTTTCCGCAAATACTTTTTTCAATGTAAGCTTTCTTCCATTAAGTAGAAAAACACCTTCAACTTCGTGTTGCATCATGTGAACTTCTTTTCCATCGACTAGAGTTTTGATGGAGAAATCCTTTTTGTTTTGAGAGTCCTTATCGAATAGGAGCCACATAAATGCATCAAACAATGTTGTCTTACCAGTTGCATTGTCACCATATACCTTTGCATTTTCACCTCTTGCGTCAAGTAAAAACGACGGAACACCTTTGAACTTATTTAGTTCAAGACTAAGAAGCCTTAATTGTTTTACCATTATCCATTTCCTCCTTCAAATCCATATTGATTGATTCATATACATCCACTAAATCTTCGTATAATCGACTTCCAGATAAGGTAGCAGCATCTTTTTTAAGTAGTTCGTACATGCCATTTAGTGCTGGATGATCAGGCTCATAAACAGGCCCTTTCTTTGTATCAAACACAAGCTTGTCCTCCCTTTTTTAATTGTGGTAAAATAGAGGTAACTTAATTTTTCAAAGTGCAGTAAGTAAGGTGCCAGCCTTAGCTTGCTGCTTTTTTATTTCTGCTGAATAACAATGCCTTCACAATCGCTTCTTGTTTAGCTAAGATGTGCTTTTGTTCCCTCATTTCCTTACAAAGCTCACGAACCTCACTAGCCTTCATCAATTTGCTTACACTAAGAACAAAACTCATTTATTTTTCACCTCCTTTTTAGTACCAGCCATTATCGTCGTATTTCCACGATGTATCATCATAATAGACGTTTAAACATTTCCTTTTAGAATCCCATTCGACGTTTCTGACTTTCGATAAACAGTATTTCTTTTGATTTTCAGTACCTATGGTTTTTAAATGATTAATGTGAATTGATAAAAACAAGAAATATTGTTCCGGTGTCAATCCGAACATTTTTTGTATTCTCCCTCCTCAATCAATTCAAACATTCGCTTTTTATAAGCCATTAAGCGTTCATGACGATATGTGTACTTAGCTGGTAGCTTCTTGGATGGATGAAAAGACATTCTTTCATTAACCTTTCGCACATAATAAGCAATTCGATGAGTAATATCTTTTTTCACTTTTTTATAAACCTCCTTTGGATCAACTTGATCTTGTGCTGGGTCCACATCTTAGCCCATGGAATTCCATACTCTTTACAAATCACTGCAACATAATGATTGAGCGCGGTAATCGCATCGATACATTCATGAAGAGATTTTTCAATAACCGCAATTTCAACCCTCTCAACGCATTTTGGATTGACGGTAAGGTTCTTCGAGGCATCCATAACAGCTTCTAACGCTTCTTTAAGTTCCTCTCTGGTCTTTAGCGATACGGACGTCCTATGTAAATCTGCTGCCTCACCATCTAATTTGACGATTCCCCAGCCGGTGTATTCTGCTGCCGCTTCCATCGCTACCCATGGATCGTTATGTTTTTCTGAGTAATATCTTCCTAATTCAGGTTGAACTTGATAACGACCATTTTCTTGAGAAGATACGGACTCACGAGATCCAAAATATTCATCAAGGGTCATTTGTTGTTGGGTGAGTCCAGTTTCTTTTCTTGCTAACTTAGCCGCCATAGCAGCTCTGCCAATTTCCAATTTCTCACACCCCCATTTCTGCCAAAAAATATGGAATAAACTGATAAGCTAGTATTAGATAGCTTTATTGAAGTAGCCAGTATTTGCTTCCATCCAGCGAGTGTTTTTTTCTATCCACTTAGTTAACATATGTGTTGGTATTTTAACGCCGAATTCTCTTGATACTGGAAAATCAGGTCTAGCCATTAACTCAGCCATTTTTGTTGGTCCACACCGAAGAACTTTCATAGCTTCCTCCCTAGTCAAAACTAGAGGAAGATCATTGAATGAACCGATTCTTTCAACAAGCATTTCAGTAGCACGGTCAGCGATCTTTGCGGCAATTTTTTCAATGAATTGATCATCGTATTGAAGCGTGAACATCTACTTACCTCCTTATGCTGTATTTTTATTAAGCAACTTTTGGTTGCTGTTAATTTCAAAAAAAATTGTCCACTCAACACCTAGAACATTTGAAATTTTTTTAGCTACATCAACAGAAGGTCTACGTTCACCATTTTCAATCATCCCATAGTATTGTCTAGTTATTTCTGCATCAGATTGTTCCGCTACATCTTGCTGAGTAAGGCCTAAATATTCTCTTTTGTTGATAAGCAGTTGTTGAAGATCTTTTGGACTCAATCATTACACCTCCCATCCGCAACTAACGGTTGCTTTATATTTTTAATTATACGCAACTTTTAGTTGCTGTCAACTATTTTTAGAAACTTTTAGTTACGTTAATAGAAAGCAACAATTTGTTGCTGTATAATATTGTTAGGAGTAATGGGAAATGAGGAATAAATATGTTTGCAGACAGACTTAAAAAATTAAGATTAAATAAGAAACTCTCGCAGCAGTACATGGCTGATCTCCTAGGCATCACTAGACAGGGATATGGTAAGTACGAAAATGAAGAAAAAAATAGCAGCCAGCCTGATTTTAGTACCCTGAAAAAATTGGCTGAATTTTTTGGAGTATCAATTGATTACCTTGTAACTGGTAATGAAAACGGTAATTCAAGTGATGAAATGTGGAGAGAATTACTTGACCCTAAAAAACAGGTATTCTTTAAAGACTTAATGGATGCTCCAGAAGAAAAAATAGAAGAATTAATTCGTTTCTGGGAATTCATTAAGGAACGGGATAAAAAATAGACAATCATCTAAATAGGTCATCCTGAGAATATGTTGACGGTAAATACACGTTCTATCTAGTGAACGTGTACATTTTTTACTTTTATTTGCGAAAATTGTATTAATTGGTCGTTTTTACTAAATTCATAGTTTTGTTATAAATAACAACGAAGGATGATGTAAGATGTATGTACCTATTATGAAAAATCGTAAAGAAGAATTAATAGTTATTAAAAATATGAATGGTTATTTTAATGATTCAATGATTCCTCTAATTGAACTTATTAAGGATGAGCATGAAAAAAAATATGAAATTGATGAGAACACTGGAAAGTTTATATATGAGCAAAAAGCTGGCAAAACAAGAAGAAATAGAATTGGAATACCACCCACTGAAGCAGACATAATTACCCTAAAAGCAATTAACGAACGTCTTAACGGTAAGAAAGCATTTATTGAATTCTTTCGATTTAGTGAAGGTGAATATGATAAAAAAAAGACATATAAAAATATTGAATTAGCATTTAGATTAAGCAGGGACTTTGCTTACTACAGACAAAGAATGCTCGAGATTGGAAATTACGCTAATCTTATACCTGTAATTTCCATAAAAAGTGGATTTAAAATTGGTCCTCATATTTTAATTAAATTTATAAACGACCTTAAACTAAATAATCAGTCTATCGTAATTAGGATTACGGACTATTATCTAGAAGAATATGCAGAATTATTAGAGACTCATCTAAGAAGCTCTGATTACATCATGTTAGATATAAGGGATAAGAATGCTGATTCAAAATTTTTAGAATTAGAGGAGTTCCAGGAATTAGAAACCGATGCAAAAAAAATTCTACTTAATTCTCCTAGATCCCAAACTCATAAAAATGGGGATTTCGAAAATTTAGTATTCACAGGTAAAATTAATAATCAAGTCGCAAATATATATAAAGAGTATAATTTAGATGGCTTTGGGGACTTTGGCGGATTAAAAGACGCTCTACCCGAAGAAGGTGGTAGTAATGGGAAGGGATCGGCATTAGGACTTATTTATTTAAAAGAAAAAAATGCTTTTTTCTCAGTAGTAAACCATGATACTGATAAAGGAGTAAGAGGTTATGAGTATGTTAGAAGTGAAATTTTACAAAGATTAAATCTCCTAGATAGAGAAAATCATTGTCTGGCTATAAAAAGAATAAAAGACATGGGATTAACGTTCGGTAGCTGGGGAACTTGGAATAACCTAACATTAACACGATATATACAACAACAATCACAAGAATAGTGTACCTATAGGTACACTATTTCAGGTGATAATAAATTTTTAAAAAACCATTGGTAATCGATTTCTAAAATTTCATCACTATTTTCTACAAGAAAGTTCCATTTGTCATAATACTTGGTTTTTAATATGAATTTAAAAATTTTGTTAATTTCTTTATTTGTTTTTGAACTAGTTATTACATCAATCATAGCATCTTTAGTTTCAAGATTTGGACACTGAAAGAATGTGTTCAAATCTTTTTTTGTTAAGACAGACAATTGTGCTTGAGGAGATATGCTAGTTGAAGATACAGCGTTACGTTTCTTTTTAAAAACATATTTACCAGTATTGGTTTTGTAATAGGTGTAAATACCACATTCCTCTGGAATATACGGTACCATTGAATCGTGATTCTGTACTGAACAAATTAAATAGACTTTTTCAAAGACCTGAAAATAATCTATCATTTGTTGTTTTAAGCGAATTGGGGTATCTAAATCCGTTTTTATCTCATAAGCAGTACTGCAACCATTTATTTTACATAAATCCAGTCTACTTTTGCCTACATTCAATTCAAATATTGAAACATGATTGCTTGTTTTAAAAAGCACATTATTTATGAATGTAGATTTAACAGAGGTTTCATTAGGGTAATAGTGTAAGATAAATTGATTTAAGAACTCCCTTGGTGTTAAATCACTATTATTCTGGTCGTAAGGCAATTGACCATTGAATGTTTTTAAAACCTCACGTTTAATTGTTTCATTACTCAAAAAAGTAAAATATTGATTTGATAATAATTTCGCAAATTCAAAATAATCATTCTTTTGCATAATATGCACTCCTATACTATCGCAATTATATATATTTTTTAGATGTTAGTCTACACCTGCGAAATTGACCTGTTAGGTTAATTATGTTAATTTCAATATATAGAGTAAGGGGGATAAAGATGAACATTATTTACACCTCTAATAAGTTAGAGAGAATATTGACAAATCAACGTTTAATTAAAAAAGAATATACTGCTTTTTATAAAAATGTTATTAACAGGATGTCTGAATTAACAGCTGCGAATAATTTAGAGGAAATCTCTCACGATCCCCCTCCTTGTCGGCATAAACTAACTGGGGAGTATGAAGACTGTTGGGGAATTGCTGTTTCTAAGAACTACCGTATTGTTTTAAGACCGGTTGGAGAATGGGATGAACAAGATCACAAAACAATTAGTGACATAGAAATCTTGACAATAGAGGATTATCACTAGAAAGGAGGTATTATTATGGGTGAGAACTTTATCGTGCACACTGGGGCAATTATTAAAGAATATCTAGATGAACTTGGAATGAGCCAAAAAGATTGTTCAAAGAGGTTAGGAATTAGTGAAAAACATCTTTCTAATCTCTTGAACGGAAAGACTAAATTAACTGAGGATATCGCTATTAAATTTGAAAAAATATTTCATAATGTCCCCGCATCTTATTGGTTAAATTATGAAAGCAAATACAGAGAATACCTAAAAAGGGAAGAAATAAATCAAAAAGAATTTAAAGAAAAAGAATTGATAGAACTGGATAAAAGATTTAAATTTTCTACTGTTTTCGCAGGTTTAGATTGGGATTTGAAAAAACAAGCAAATGAAATGCTAAAGCTCCTAGGTATAAGTAATTATAGTTTATTCGATGACGTTTATTCTAATCTGAGTGTTGATTTTATGGAAGATGGTGGCGAAAAGGAATCAATTGCAATCTGGTTGAATTTAGCAAGAGAAGAAGTTGAAATTCAAAACCGCGATTTGTCAAATAAAAAATATGATAGAACAAACTTAATTAATTCATTGGAAAAATTTAAAAGAATTGCTTTAAACAACGATTATCAAAGCTCTTTGCAGAGCGCAAGAAAGTTGTTAAATCGCTTAGGTATATATTTAGTTTTTTGTGATGCAGTAGTTAACAGTAAAGTTAGAGGTGCTCTTACAACCTATAAGAAAAATCCAGCTATTTATTTAAGTGGAAGATTTAAAACACATGATCATGTTTGGTTTGCTCTTATGCATGAGATCGGACACCTAATAATGCATTATGAACCAAATATACCAATCATAACATTTGAGTCTGAATTAGAATTGGATAATAAGATTTCTACAAAAGAAGATGAAGCTAATGAATTTGCAAGAGATTTTTTTATAGACAAGAAAGACTATAAAAAATTTACTGAGTTAGGAATATTTAATCAGAAAAGTATCGAAGAATTTTCATTATCGCAAAACATACTCCCCGGTATTGTAGTAGCAAGGCTACAACATGATGGGTATATTGGCTTTGAAGCATTTTATTATCTAAAAAATAAATAGTCAAAGAAAGACTACGGCATTATTTGGATTACAACCAAATAATGTCTTTTTTATTTTGTTATAAAAATATATAATGCATATAGAACATATGTTCCTAAAGTATATTTAAGTACTTCTTATTTTATTTTTATATTACTAAACAAAAAGATAATTGGTCATTTTCACACTCAATTAACGAACATAAATTCGTTTTTCAGGAGGCAACCATGGACTACCAAACCACTTTACTTGAGGATTGGATCGAAGATTTTTATTTTAAATTAGAAATTTATCACCCACACCAACTTGATTTATTGGATATTTCGTTTCGAATGGGATTGAGCTTGATATTTAAAGATATCTCCAGTCGATTTTATCATAAAGAAGTCATCATTGATGAGAGATTAAGCTCTCAAGAACAATGGCAAGAGTTTGGACATGAGCTATGTCATGCTTTGCGACATAATGGAAATCAGTTAATTATGTCAGAAAGCTTTATTGAGCTCCAAGAGCATCAAGCAAATAATTTTATGTATCACTTTTGCATTCCTACTTTTATGTTGATGAATATTGAATTTCCTAGAACGAAAGGACAAACAATTAATCTTATCGCTGATACGTTTAACGTAACCATAGATTTTGCAAAGAAACGACTAGAAATGTTCGAGAACCGGGTAACAGGTGAATTATTCCACCGAGAGTATATAAAAATGCTAGAAGATATACCAGTGGTTCATGAAGAACCAGGTATTATCTATCTTGATGACGATATCGATGAATATACTAAATTTGAGAGGTTTATTAATCAATTAGACTGGCCAGATGATGAAAAACAAGAGGTCCTTCAAGGATACAAAGAAAAACACGAGATCCTATAATGAGAGGAGATATCCATGGCTTACTTTAGGAAAATTGATTCAAATAACAAGCAGGGCTATAAATGGGTTTGTGTTAAAGATGGTCCACCTGATCCAGTCACTGGGAAACGTAATCAGATACCTAGACGTGGGGATACAAAAAAAGAAGCTGAAGCAAAGGTCGATGAAGCAATAAGAAAACTAACAGATCACGGGATAGATGATAAAAAAATAAAAAATCTGCCCTTTGAAAAAGTAGCACTGGAGTGGCTGAATACCTACTCTAGAGGTAAAGTTAAAGCCAGTACTGTTCGTGTCAGGGAAAAAGAAATTAAAATCTTGTTACGATACATTGCAAAAGTGAATATTGATAAAGTTAGTCCACGTATGCATCAAAACATCTTAAATGACCTTGACGACAAAGAATACGCCAAAACAACGATAGAAGGTGTTCATGTTACGGCAAATATGATTTTTAACTTTGCCATCAAGGAAAAAATGAGAAGAGATAACCCTTGCACCGGATCTGTCATTCCAGTGAAAAAATTAACGGTTGAGGATATCGAGAACAACACGATAGAGGAAAAATACCTAGAAAAAGATGAACTATCCGAATTTCTATCTACAGCACATCAGTATGGTCTTTTAATGGATATGGAGATATTCTATCTACTTGCATTTTCGGGGATGAGATCTGGTGAGCTGTGCGCTCTGAAGTGGACTGACGTGGACTTTGAAACGAATGAAATAAGAATTACCAAGACTCTATACAATCCTGATAATAATATGCATAAATACGAACTGACACCACCCAAAACGAAAGGATCTATCCGGACTTTTGATATTGATGATAGCATAATTGATTTATTGAAAGCCCATAAAAAAAATCAAGCTAAGATAAAAATGGCAAACAGGCATAAATATCCTGACTACCACGATAAGAATTTTATTTTTTGCCGTGAAAACGGATATCCTTTTATCCAAAAAAACATCATTATCCGAATGAATCGCCTGCTTAAAAAAACATCAATACAAAAAAATGCTACCCCTCATATCTTCAGGCATTCTCATATCAGTATGTTGGCCGAGGCTGGAATTGATATTAATACAATCATGAAAAGGGTTGGTCATGACGATATGAAAACAACGATGAAAATCTATACTCACATTACAGATAAAATGAAAAAAAATGCCACCGAAAAGATTAAAAATCATTTCGGAAGCATTCTTAATTTAGCAAAATCGCAAGAAATGTGATTGAAATGTGATTTTATCAGGGTTAAAGGCTCATAAAAGAGTCTATAACCCTTGATATATCAACGTTTCAAACGTCTCTCCTACATCATGCCGCCCATTCCACCCATACCGCTCATATCAGGCATTCCGCCACCTGCACCAGCAGGTTCTGGTTTGTCAGCAACAACTGCTTCAGTTGTTAAGAACATAGCCGCAACAGAAGCTGCGTTTTGAAGAGCAGAACGAGTAACTTTAGTTGGGTCAACGATACCAGCTTTGATCATGTTTACCCATTCGCCATTAGCAGCGTTAAAGCCTGTTCCAACTTCTTCACGCTTTAAGCGTTCAACGATAACAGATCCTTCAAGACCAGCATTGTGAGCGATTGTGCGTACAGGCTCTTCAATCGCACGTAATACGATGTTTACGCCTGTTGCTTCGTCGCCTTCAGCTTGGATAGAAGCTACTTTGTTATATACATTTAGAAGGGCAACACCTCCACCAGAAACGATACCTTCTTCTACTGCTGCGCGAGTAGAGTTCAATGCATCTTCAATGCGAAGCTTGCGCTCTTTTAATTCAGTTTCAGTTGCAGCACCCACTTTAATGACTGCTACACCGCCAGCTAATTTAGCAAGGCGCTCTTGTAATTTTTCACGATCAAATTCAGAAGTAGTTTCTTCTAATTGAGCACGAATTTGGTTTACCCGAGCTGCAATTTCTGCAGTTTCTCCAGCACCTTCTACGATTGTTGTATTTTCTTTTGTTACAACAACTTTAGAAGCGCGACCTAGTGATGCAATTGTTGCAGACTTAAGTTCGCGACCTAACTCTTCAGTGATCACTTCACCGCCAGTTAAAATCGAGATATCTTCAAGCATTGCTTTACGACGGTCACCAAAGCCAGGAGCTTTAACAGCTACTGCATTGAATGTTCCACGAAGCTTATTCACTACTAATGTTGATAATGCTTCACCTTCAACATCTTCAGCCACTAGTAATAATGGTTTACCTTGTTGAACCACTTGCTCAAGCACTGGTAAAATTTCTTGAATGCTAGAAATCTTTTTGTCAGTGATTAAGATATATGGATTTTCTAATACTGCTTCCATTTTGTCAGTATTTGTTACCATGTAGGCAGATGCGTAACCACGATCGAATTGCATACCTTCTACAACGTCTAATTCAGTTGTAAAGCCTTTAGACTCTTCGATTGTGATAACTCCGTCGTTACCAACGCGCTCCATTGCTTCAGCGATTAATTGACCCACTTCTTCGTCAGCAGAAGAAATCGCTGCAACTTGTGCGATAGACGCTTTGCCTTCGATTGGCTTAGAAATAGCTTTTAATTCTTCAATAGCAGCAATAACAGCTTTTTCGATTCCTTTACGGATTCCCATTGGATTTGCACCCGCTGTTACGTTTTTAAGGCCTTCACGAATCATTGCTTGCGCAAGAACCGTTGCAGTTGTTGTACCGTCACCGGCAACATCATTTGTTTTGCTTGCTACTTCTGCTACAAGCTTAGCTCCCATGTTTTCGAAAGCATCTTCTAATTCGATTTCTTTAGCAATGGTAACACCATCATTTGTAATTAACGGAGAACCAAATTTTTTCTCAAGAACCACGTTACGTCCTTTTGGTCCAAGAGTTACTTTTACTGCATTTGCAAGAGCATCCACCCCGCGAAGCATCGCGCGACGTGCATCTTCACTGAACTTTATTTCTTTTGCCATCGTAAAATAACCTCCTCTAATATTTCTAAATTTTATATTCGATTGGTTTCTGCTGATTAAATTATTCGGCTACTACAGCAAGAATGTCAGTTTCACGTAAGATTAAATATTCTGTACCTTGGAATTTCACTTCAGTACCAGAGTATTTTGAGAAGATAATGCGATCGCCTACAGCAACTTCTACTGCCACACGCTCACCGCTATCAAGAACACGACCAGTACCAACTGCAACAACTTTTCCTTCTTGTGGCTTTTCTTTAGCATTGTCAGGAAGTACAATACCGCTCGCAGTTTTTTCTTCTGATTCAACAAGCTCAATAACAATACGATCACCAATTGGCTTTAACAAGAGAAACAACCTCCTCAAATAATATGTAATTTATCAATTATTAGCACTCTCCTCTAACGAGTGCTAACACAATTAATATTGTAAATAATTTATCAGTCTTTTGCAAGTGCCATGCACAAATTTTTTTATGATTTCCCCTCAAATTCTCAACCTTATAAAGTATTCAACACAATTTTATTTTTATTCAAATTCACAAAATTTACTAAGAATAAACTTGTTAATTTGAAACATAGGGTCAATTATTAGTAAAATGGGATTACTATCGCAGTTTTTATTAGAAGGAGTAAAATATATTGAAAAAGAAATATTGGATTGTCTTAATTACATACATTACCATGCAGTTGTCTAGCTACATCGGGGTTCCCCTCACAGTCTATATTGGAACCTTGTTCGGAAAAACAATGGCTGAGATGAAGGTTTTAGCCGTCCCCTTTTGGCTTGTCATAAGCTTTGCTATTACCCTTTTGATTATACTCTTGGTATTGCGAAATGATTCCGATACACGCTTTGAAAAAAATAGGGCTAGTATTACCTCATTGGTTATTTGGGCTATATTCGGGGTATTTTTAGCATTGTTTGCTCAATCGGTTGCTGCAAATATTGAAGCCATGCTGGGAATTAAAACGGGGTCTGAAAATACGCAACACATCATTGGGATTATCGAAAGCTTCCCAATCGTCATCTTTATTAGTTCCATTGTTGGTCCAATATTAGAAGAGATTGTGTTTCGAAAAATTATCTTTGGGGCTTTGCATCAACGATTTAATTTCTTTATTTCCGCTCTTATCAGTTCTGTCATTTTCGCATTAGCACACCTTGAATTTGAACACGTTTTATTGTATTCAGCAATCGGGTTTTCCTTTGCTTTTTTATATGTAAAAACAAAACGGATAATCGTCCCAATCATTGCCCATGTTACCATGAACACTCTCGTTGTAATTATTCAAACCGTATATAGAGAAGACATTGAAAGAATGCTACACCAGGTTGAAAAAATTCAAAGCTTTATCGGAGGATTTTTATGAGACAATCACCTTTGTTTTCTGGCATCGTTCATATACTTATAGCATGCTTATTCACTTATTTTGCTGTTGACAGTGTTAATACTGATGGTTGGGATATATTTGGGTTCATCCTTGTTTTTCTCGCAACCTTTGATTTTGGGTCTGGTATCAGATTAATTGGATTGCATATTAAATTAAGAAAAATCACCCAAAAAAAATGAGCCACTATGGAGCTGTTAACAAACTAATAGGATTTTCAAAACCTGTGTAGAACTTATTCTACACAGGTTTTTTTGGGGGGGAATATATGATGGGTCGTAATGATCTAACATAGAAATATGGAGATAATTTAGTTTATACCCATATAATAGAGGTAAGTTTCGGTAAAAGGATTCTTATTTCAAACCTTTTTTTGAAAGTTATTCCATTAAACAATCGAGATCCAAGTCTTTCATATTTTTCTCTCCTTTTAATTTTTTCCGATAAACAAACTTTGATAAAGTGATACTTATTTCATAAAGTAATAGTAATGGGATGGTAACAACAAAATCTGACATAAAATCAGGCGGAGTAATAACTACTGCTATAATTATAAGTACAAAGTAAGCATATTTACGTATCCGTGAAAGGACAAAAGGATTTATCATTCCCAGTGAAGTAAGAAACATAATGACAACAGGTAATTCAAATAAAACTCCAAATGGAATCGTCATGTTCATAATAAATTTGAAATACCTTTCCGCTGTAAAATTAGTAACCAACATAGCCCCGCCAAGCTGAATGAGAAACTTAAAGATCATAGGAAGGATGACAAAATATCCGAAAGCAAGTCCAACAATAAATAAGATAAAGAGTGCTGGAATATAGGTTAGTGTTATCTTCCTTTCCTTTGCCCTTAGAGCCGACCTTACAAACAACCAAATCTGTGTGGCAAGAAAAGGCATGGTCCCAGCAATGGCAACAACAGCCGCGAGCATAAAATAAATCCTGATAATATCGCTTGGTCCCAGAACTAATAATTTTACATCAAGATCTTTAACAAACCATTTATAGATATCGATAGCATAGAAAAATCCAACTACAAAAGAGAATAGAAATGCTAAAGCGGATAGGATGATTCTCTTTCGTAATTCCTCTAAATGATCGACTAAAAGTAATTCTTTATCTATCACTCTTCATCCCCCTTCTTTTCCCTCATCAATCAGTAAAATTGTACCATGTGTCCTTTTGAAAACCTCGTTCCCCTCCAAGCCATACCGCTAATGAATCGGTATGGCTAAACTCATCACCACATTGGATTTGTCGATTCCAGGTTCAATTATTTTACACCTTATTTAGTTACATCTTTTTTACCTCATCAACTTTCTTAACTACATCACTTGTAAGTACTTGTACAGTTGCATCTTGTTTTGCCTCATCAATTTCCTTGACTATATCGCTTGTGAGGTCTCTTGCAGATTTTTTAAATTCACTGAGTGTTTGTCCAACTGCACGGCCAAGTTCAGGCAATTTCTTTGGTCCAAATACGATAAGTGCCAAAATAAAAATTAAGACTAACCCAGGTATTCCAATGTTTGAAAGCATTTGTAACATCTCCTTTTTAGGTTGAGACAATTAACTTTTTTACCATATCAATAGGTTTTCTATTTTTATATAAACTATGGAAAGAATTATTAGTTTCAATTGCACCTATGGCTATAGGAAAATACTAATCCACTTCACTTTCACACGTAATATGGCAAATTTTCATTAGGGACCATGAAGTTGGAAACTTATCCAACTTCATGATCCTTATCTTGTTTACAAAGCTTATTATGAGGCCACAAAATTATTATTAACTGAGCTCCAATTAAACTAACGCCGTACGTAAAACGGCTCCATCTTACGTAAATCTTTTTATTACTATTTCTTCTTCCAACTGATATCTAATTTATTCGCCCATGAGGCTCCGTGACATTTTAAACATCCATTGGTTGATTGCTCATGTACTTTGTGGCAGGTACTACACTCCCGCTGACCACCGTGTTCTGAATTATGCGGATTCTCATTTGCCTTTGTTCCAAGCGATGCGGTCTTTTTTTGTACCTTCTTCCAATCATGACATTTCAAGCACATCTCTTTTGAAAAGGTTCTCGTTTTCATTGGATCCTCATAGTTTCCGGTTACATATTTCACACCTTCCTGAGCTTTTGTCGTAAGTGAGTCCTGGTGGCAATCATGACATACAATCTTAGCCTTGGCATGTTTATAAGCTAGCAAATTACTGCTACTATTTTGATACGAATTATACTGTGGTTTCATATTGTGACAGGTGGTACTGCAAAATGCTGGGTTATCGCTGGCCTTTACGACTGCCAATCCTCCTAGACCCACAAAGGCAAGTACAATCAATAGTAGAAAGATTATTTGTTTCTTTGACAGATTTTTAAAAAGCTTTTGTTCGTTATTTATTTGTTCTGGTTTGGGTGACATTTTTTTAAACAATTTTCTATCCTCCTATTCAGAGTTTTATTTATCTTCAGGATATTATTACGGGAAAATTTCTAGAGCTTGGCAACTGTCATCCCAACGAGACGTCCGTAAGTGAGGGCAAATGCATGACTTGTACCTGCCGTGACGGTAGGATAGTCACCAACAAAGCGTCCACCCGATACGTTTCCCACTGCATACAAGCCCTCAATTCCCTTGTAATCCTTATCAAGAACATTTCCCGTTTCAGGGTCGCAGGTCAATCCGCCCATGTTGACGAGCATAGCGCCCCCGGCCATCTTACCAGCATAGAAGGGAGGATTTGCAATTGGGAATAACCGCTTCGCCATCTTGCCAAAGTCCTCATCCACGCCTTTACCGCATAGCTCATTGTAGCGTTTGATGGACGCAAGGAGCCTTGCCTGCGCCTTTGAATCCAGCCCAAGCTTGCCTACCAACTCCTCTAAACTGTTGGCGATAACAATGCCATCAGTGGCCCGAACTTCCTCACGGGAGGTAATTGACACCCTGCCAAGAGCCCAAGAGGAGTCCTTTAAATGAGGGACCTTATCAGCAGCAACACAGTGGTTGACGCTTCCGTGGGAAACATTCATGAGTCCAATCTGTTCAGGCCACTTATCATCAAAGATCTGCCACGCAAAATTGCCCGGTTGGCGATATAGGGCATTTGACAACTGCTGGCCGCCGGCATCTTCGTTAATAAAGCGTTTTCCTACAGTGTTAGCCAAAAAGAACGCATCAACACCAAGAGGACCACCAAGTGTGTGAGTCATCGGCGCATGGGGACCGTCTTCCATCTTTGCCCCGACCCAGACGCCCAGCTTATGTCCATCGCCTGTATTGGCTGGGTTACCATTAGCATCTACGCTGGGATAAACATTAAAGAAATTTACCGCCCAAGGTACGAAATACTTAATCATGTCTTTGTTATTGCCATAATCCCCCGTCGCAAGGACAACACCCTTTTTACCGATGATTTTAATATAATTTCCCTTTATGTCTTGACAGATGACACCTTCAATCCTGCCTTTATTGTTAGGGCGGATGAGCGTTTTTGCCCACGTCTTAAACATAAACTTGCATCCCTGCTTCAAACACTTCTGATGTACGCGTTCCATAAGCTTTTTTTGACTCGGAAGAATAGCCATAACCGTCGGGTATGAAGGGTTGTATTCCTCCGCGGGATTGTAACCCTCGGGTACTGGAAAGTGTTGCATTGATATATTAATCTTGTTTACATCTAATGAGAGTGCATCTTCTGGAAGAACCACATGGTCAGGTGCAAGTTCCATCAGCCAATCAAAGTCCTCGCCGCTATGATTAGCCCAGTAGTTCCACATACGGTGATCTGCACGGTAACCCATCTGCTTCATGTTCTCGGTAATTGCAGCGTTTTTATCCATCTTGACTCCAAGAGACTTTTGAATTTTGCTATCGATGATTCCATACTGACCGCTGCGGACTTGGAATGTGTCTGCCTTTTCGACAACAATTACTGAGGCACCGGCCTCCGACGCTGCTCGTGCCGCATGCATTCCTGCTACACCAGCCCCGACAATCACCACGTCAGCTTTAAGAGTCTGTTTAATTTTCGAATCAGAAATTTCAGGTGCCTTACCCAGCCAATCTTCGGACGAAGTTTCTGCAGAAGCTCGTGCAGTATCCGCTTTCTCGGAACAACCAGCCAGTAGTCCCGCGGAAGCAACCCCCAAAGCTGCAATTGCTGTTCCTTTAACAAAGTTCCTTCGACTTAACCCCTTCTTCTCGTTTTCGCTCATTAGTACTCTTCCTTTTCTCTATATATTTTGTACTACACAAAAATGCTATCATTTTGTAATTTTCGGCAACATATATCATGGTACAGAATTTACATCGTGATCATTTTCACAATTTGTACTTTCATACTATAAAGTTAAATCAAACAAAAATACCCTGCCAGCTTTGTAGCTGGCAGGGTATTTTTGTTTAGCAAGAAGCTTTATATCGAACTAGAAGAAACTTATTTTATTGTTAGTCCGGTGTGCTATAAACTCAAGTCCTTTAAAGGAAATATATAACTGAAAGAATGTTTCGCCATCGTGTAGGTCAATGTTTGTGATTTCTTGAATTTTATTAATGCGGTAAACCAGGGTGTTTCGATGAATATAAAGGATTTCCTTCGTCTTTAATAAAGCTTTTAGGTTAATAATATAATAGTATAGTGTTTTCATAAATTCAGTATGGTTTTCTTTATCGTAGTTTACCAGACAAAATACAGCTGGATGCAAATAATCCGTAATATCGGTAGTCTTGTTGCCCAATTCAAACAATCGGTAAATAGATAGTTGTTGAAAAAAGAAAACTTTTCCCGGCTTTTGTAAAGATAAACCAATATCCAGAGCATCTTTTGCTTGTTGATAATGTCGCTTGATTTGACAGGGATCGTGAAAGCACATACTAAAACCAGCAGCCATATCACAAGCGTTAAGATAAGTGTTGAGCCTCTCCTGCTCCTGACCCGTCAATTCCTGATTTTCATTATTATGATGGATCAATACAATATGATCTGTGTATACGGCAAAAATACTGTTTTTAAAAATCTTTCCTAGTTCCTTTAATATTGGATGTAATTGCGAGTTTAAATGAGTTGGATTTACTGATTGAATCACAGCCATATAAATATTTTTATTCAATTTCAAATTCAAGGTGCTGATTCGTGCTTCGATAAATTCTCTTTTTTCAATTGAATTTTCCAGCATATCCCTAAGAAAATGCTCATGTAGCATACCCTTGATATTTTTATTAAAGTAGTTGTTTTTCATTTCAAGGGAGATAATCTTGCATATTTTATCAGTCAGAATAAGGTCGCTTTCATCCCAATCAACATATCCTTTCATTACCACTGCATATCCAATGATAACTTTATCCAACATAATGGGCGCATGTATCAGTATGGTATCTTCCGGCAAAGGTTTGTCATGGCCGTAGCACTTCCAAAAATAGGAAGAACCTTTCTCTCGCATCGTATCTAACGCTTTTACCTGAAAAAAAGCTGCCATTGTTTGTTGAATCATCTGCTCATCCTGTCCGGCCATTTTATAAATCTCATTCTCAGGTCTTAAGTTTTGAGAAAAAGCAAGAATTTGAAAACCTAAATCATATATTATAATAGGGTTTCCAAGTAAGGAACAAGCTGTGTCCGCAATGGTTTGCAGATTTCCGGAACATGCAGCGTCTAAAAGCTTTTGAGGAATATAACCTTCATCACTAGATGTGAGGATAATGTTTTGTATCCGCGCATATAACGTATTAACGCTGACCGGCTTCTTAATTAAAATAAGATTGAGCATATCACAAGAAGTCAACTCAGTTGGAATTTCAAGGTCACATAGACACACTAAATTAATAGATGAACAAAACTGCGCTGGGTCTTGGAGTATGAAATCTTTGCAGATATACAAAATGTCATCCTTGAATTCTGACGGGATTTCCTCTATTAAAATGACTGTAGTTACCTTTTCATTTTTCCTGTTATTAATATATAGTTGGGGTTCGAATTCATCAAGCTCACATGAAACTCTGCGCATATTGGTTGTCATATCGGTCACCTCCAAATAAAAGAGCTGTTAACACAAAAAAAGAGGGAATCTCCTCCCTTTCCGCGGACGAACTGCCAAGCCCCCTCGTTCGAGCCTCGCGTGGGGTCATCCCCTTCTTTTTCCGCTGGAATATCGCAAATTCCCTTACAATCAACAAACATCGTTTAACAGACACCCATGCCAATCCCCTCGGCACATCTATAAATAAAAATAACAAAGGAAGTTATCCACAGTTATTTTTTGGGTAGGGCCTATTATTTAAATAAATAGGTCAAATGTGTTGAAAAAACTTAATCAAATACCATTGTATAATTGTCCCATTGAAATAACACAAAGAATAAAAGAATATATCATGACAAAATGCAAAAGTTTTATAGTGAATTCGTATGCAAGGGAAAATTGGAAATTCCCCATATAAAAAACCTGTATAGAATAAATTCTACACAGGTTTGAAAATCATATTAGTTTATCAACGGCCCTCTATGGGTACATTTTTTCCTTATTCCTCTTCTACCTTTGGATAGTGCTTTAAGAAATACACAAGTGATTGTAATTCTACGGCCAAATCAATATGATGAACACGAATGTCCGAAGGAACATTCAATCGTGCTGGCGTAAAATTTAGAATTCCTTTAATAGGACCACTGGTTAACCGATCAGTTGTCGCTTGCGCTACTGGAGCTGGAATCGTCAGAATCGCCACATGAATATTCTCTTCTTTGATTTTTTTCTCTAAATCATCCATATGAGCAACAGGAACATCAAGAATACTTGTTCCAACCTTTGCTGGGTCTACATCAAATGCAATGGCGATCTTCGTATTATTATTTTTTAAAAAATTATAATTTAATAAAGCTGTGCCTAGATTACCTACACCAATTAAAGCTACTTTTGTCAATTCATCCTGATCAAGCGTTTTCCGAAAAAAAGTTAACAGGTAATTCACATTGTAACCGTAGCCCTTTTTCCCTAACGCACCAAAATAAGAGAAGTCTCTGCGTATCGTCGCAGAATCTACTTTGACTGCCTCGCTTAGTTCTGCAGATGAAACGCGCTGTTTTCCGGATGTATGTAAATTTTTTAAGAAACGATAATACAGTGGTAATCTTTTTGCAGTGGCCTGTGGTATTTTGGATGAACCCTCATTTGCCATAACAACTCTCCTCTCCAATATAAAATTATTTCACACGGTTTTCTCTATGAAAATCTCCGCTTTTCCCACCTGTTTTTTCAACTAAAAACGTTTTTCCAATTACCATACCTTTATCGACTGCCTTACACATATCGTAAACCGTTAAAGCACAAACCGAGGCTGCTGTTAACGCTTCCATTTCCACACCTGTATTTCCTTTTGTTTTAACCTTTGCTGAAATGTGCAAAATATAGTCATTATTTTCTTTTCCCCATGAAAAAGAAATATCTACACCATTTAAGGGAATCGGGTGACACATTGGAATAATATCCCAAGTTTTTTTACATGCCATTACTGCTGCAACTTGTGCAACTGCTAGGACATCCCCTTTTTTCATTTCATTATTGGTTATTTTTTCATAAATATCACAGCTAACAGTAATACTTGAATAAGCGAGAGCTGTTCTAATTGTTTCAGGTTTACTGCTAACATCGACCATTTTAGCACGGCCTTCTTCATTAAAATGCGTAAATTCTCCCATATGTACACACCTTTCTAACAAAATCATACACTATTTTTCCAAACATGTATGTATCAACTTGTATTTTCCTTCACAAGATTGGAGTTATTGCTGATATGATAGGAATACGATAAACTTACTCTATCGCAATAGAGGTGAAAAACAATGATATTATTACAAGTAAACCAATTAAATAAATATTATGGTGCAGATCTTATTTTATCTAATATTAAACTAGAAGTACAAACTCGAGATAGAATTGCCTTAGTCGGCCGTAACGGTGCTGGAAAATCTACTCTGCTAAAAATCATTGCTGGGCAGATGTCCTTTGATTCTGGAGAAATCATGAAACCAAAGGAAGTTACGATTGGGTATTTAGCACAAAATACAGGGCTGGAATCAAGCCTTTCCATTTGGGAAGAAATGCTTACGGTTTTTGCTGGATTACGAATTCTTGAACAAAAGCTTCGACAATATGAAGAACAAATGTCTGATCCAGCAATATTAAAAGAAACAAGCACTTACGAAAAATTATTAAAGGATTATGACCTCTTGCAGGTTCAATTTAAAGACCTTGGAGGGTACCAATACGAGGCCGATATTCGTTCCGTTCTTCACGGTTTAAATTTTCATACCTTTGATTATTCTACCAAAATTTCCAGCCTGAGTGGTGGCCAAAAAACGCGGCTTGCACTTGGAAAATTATTATTAACCAAACCCGATATTCTTATTTTGGACGAACCCACCAACCATTTAGACATTGAAACATTGTCCTGGTTAGAACAGTATTTACAAAATTACGAAGGAGCTATTTTAATTGTTTCTCATGATCGCTACTTTTTAGACAAAGTTGTCAACCAGGTTTATGAAATGTCACGGCAACAAATCCTAAAATTCACAGGAAATTATAGTTCCTATCTCGTGCACAAGGCAGAAAACTATGAACGTGAAATGAAGATGTATGAAAAGCAGCAGGATGAAATTACGAAGTTACAAGATTTTGTTGCTCGAAACCTCGCCCGTGCATCCACTACAAAAAGGGCGCAAAGCCGGCGGAAACAACTTAATCGAATGGATGTTATGAACCGGCCTCTAGGAAATGAGAAATCAGCTACATTCTCTTTTGATATTGAAAAACAAAGCGGAAATGAAGTGTTAAACGTCCATTCTGTCGCTGTTGGTTATGGTGAAGAAAGGGTATCTGAAAATATATCCATTCGAATTACCCGTGGGGAAAGTATCGCGCTGGTTGGGCCGAATGGGATCGGTAAATCCACCTTATTAAAAACTATTGTACAAAAACTAGATCCGTTAGCTGGCACATTCCAATTAGGCTCCAACGTCTCGATTGGCTATTATGATCAGGAACAAGCTGAATTAACATCAAATAAACGTGTGTTAAATGAACTATGGGATGAATATCCGTTAAAGCCTGAAAAAGAAGTTCGAACTGTTTTAGGTAATTTTTTATTTTCGGGTGACGATGTTTTGAAAATTGTTTCAACCTTAAGCGGCGGAGAAAAAGCTCGACTTGCCCTCGCCAAGCTTATGATGGAAAAAGCTAATCTCCTCATTCTTGATGAGCCCACGAACCATCTGGATTTAGACAGCAAAGAGGTACTAGAAAACGCCCTCATCGATTATCCTGGAACTATTTTATTCGTTTCACATGACCGTTATTTCATTAATCGAATCGTTACAAAAGTGATCGAATTAGGGAAGAACGGCGCTGTCGAATATTTAGGTGATTATGACTACTACGTTGAAAAGAAACTCGAACAAGTTGAGCTAAAAGCACTTGAGAATACACCTAAGGTGGGGACAACACTTGCTGGCACTCCAGTAAAAAATACTTATCAACAGGATAAGGAAACAAAAAAATTGGAGCGCCAACGACAGAGAAGAATGGAGGAAATTGAGGCGAGTGTCGAAAAATTAGAGACACTGATCTCAACTAACGAACAGCTATTATGTGACCCAGAGATATACCAAAACCATGAAAAAGTGTTGGAGCTTAACGGCCAAAACGAGGCGGCACATTCCACGCTTGAAGAACTGATGGAGGAATGGGCTGAACTTGCTGAGGACTAGGGAAATCTTGAAACGGTAATTATTTTATGCTGTTTTCTAAAAGATTGAATGTATACCTTTAAAAATGAAACTGATTGGAGCGGAAGGTGCTCGACTCCTGCGGGAGCAGCGGGACAGGTGAGACCCCGCAGGCGTAAAACGAGGCCACTGAAAAAGGCTGAGAAATTTTGAGAAAAGCAATTCCCTGAAAAATCCATCCCCACTTTCGATTTAATAATGAGGAGTAAATCGGACTGAATCCTCCACTTCGATAGAGGAAAATGGCGGGATTTTGGGATTGTGTATTGTCAAAAACTTCATTTTAAATAGAAAAGGACTTTTTCAGCAGCCTCCGTAAAACGCCGAGGAGGCTCACCGCACGCCCCGCGGAAAGCGAGCACCTGGAGCGGAAATCAGCCTCTACTCTCATAAGTAAATAGCAACAAATTTTACGAAAACAGCCTTATTTTATAATAAAAAGGCTGTGTTAAAACTCATTGTTGATTGTAGCGGAAATCAACATTCTAATTTTACACAGCAAATAAAAAAACCACAAAACTGACGACTTTTGTCATAACTTTTGTGGTTTTTTTCAAGTTGTTTTTTCGAGATTTATCTACTTTTTTCGATATTTTTCATCCAAATTCGTGAAAATATGTGGGAAATCATAACTGAAAAAGTTATTCATTACTTATTAACAATTTTATTCACATTAAGCTTATTATTTTTACAGCATCCACAGGGGTTTTCCACATTATCCACAATTTCCGCTATACTTATCCACACTATACACATGTTATATACACTTATCCACAAAAAAACTCTTCTTGGCGTAAGAAGAGTAAAATGTTTTTTCGGATTAATTGTGGATAGAAGGATCTGTTTTCAATTAAATGTTGTCGAAAGAACAGAGATTTTCGATTTAATTGTAGATCGTGATGTCCAATCCAGGATTGCCATTTAATGAAAGGTTAGCACGCTTTCCTTTTTCAAATAAAACGCTACCGACTGCTGCAATCATCGCGGCATTATCCGTACATAAGGATAATGGTGGAATGACCAACTCGATTTCGGGAATTTTAGTAAATGCCTCTGTTAGTGCCGCTCTTAATCCCTTATTGGCTGCTACACCACCTGCGAGTAGGACCTGCTTAACTTGATATTCTTTCGCAGCTTTTACGGCTTTTGTAACTAACACATCAATAACACTTTGCTGAAAGCTTGCTGCAAGATCCTCTGGTTTGATGCTCTCTCCACGTTGCTCTGCATTATGAACTGTATTTATTACAGCTGATTTTAATCCACTAAAACTAAAATCATATGAGCCTTCTTCTAGCCATGCTCTTGGCAAGTTGATCGTAGGCTTTCCTTCTTGTGCCATTCGGTCAATATGAGGACCACCCGGATAAGGTTGATTCAGCGTTCGGGCAACCTTATCATATGCTTCACCTGCTGCATCATCTCTTGTTTCACCAATAACCTTAAAATCTCCATGTTCCTTCATATAGACTAGCTCAGTATGACCACCAGAAACAACTAAGGAAAGGAGTGGGAAATTCATTTCAGTCACAAGACGATTCGCATAAATATGACCGGTGATATGATGGACACCGACGAGTGGAATACTATGAGCAAAAGCGATTGCTTTAGCTGCATTTACCCCAATTAAAAGAGCACCAACTAACCCTGGGCCTTCGGTAACTGCAATGGCATCTAAGTCTTTAAAGGTGACTCCTGCTTGTTTCATTGCTTCCTCTAAAACAATTGTAATCTGCTCAACATGGTGTCGCGATGCTATTTCTGGAACAACACCACCAAACCGTTTATGACTTTCAATTTGTGAAGCAATAACATTCGAAACGATTTCCCGTCCGTTTTTTACAATAGCAACTGCCGTTTCATCACAACTTGACTCAATGCCCATTATTAATAGATCTTTTCTCATAACTCCACCCACATTACTAAAGCATCTTCACGGTTATCAGTATAATACCCTTTACGAATTGCACCATCTTTAAACCCTAGCTTACGGTATAAAGCCAGAGCTACTGAATTAGTTACCCTCACTTCAAGTGTCATCTTTACTGCACCCAATTTCTTCGTTACCTCCATTACCTTCAATAACAATGCTTCCCCTAGCTTTTTCCCCCTATGTTCTGGAAGTAGTGCAATATTTGTTATATGAGCTTCATCCACAATCACCCATACACCACAATATCCAACTACCTGTTCGGCCTCTTCAATGACAATATAGACTGCGAACCGATTGCTTGTCAGTTCATTGACAAATGCCTCACGACTCCAAGGGGCAGTAAACGATTCATGCTCTATTTTTAGTACATCATCGATATCTTTTAATTCCATATCTCGGAAAGTTAGTGATCCGTTCATATCATTCTTCCTTCTTTAAACTATTGCATTTCTTTTTTTGCTTCCAACCATTTTGCCTCTGCCTCAGCAAGTCTTATGTAATTCGGTACAAAGGAATGAACATCCTCCCCGGGTAAATCCCTTCCTAACAAAGCCAACTCGGAAGGACGTGGGTTATGTTCTGTTATCTCTGCAAAGTATGCTTGATGTGTAAGAACTTCTTCAATCCCATTCCGATGAATCGGTAAATCATTACCAATAAATAAGATGCTTTCAGATCGTTTTTTCAAGTCCTGCGCCCAGTCCTGTGAAAGTACAAGCTGGTCTTTTTTGATAACTTGCAGTTTTCCTTCATTGAATTGGTAAAGCCCGGTATAAACTTGTCCTCGTCTAGCATCAAATAATGGCGAAATGCTTCCTTGGAAATAACGACCGACTGATGCAGCCAATACTTCTAAGCTGGAAACCCCTACTAGCGGAATATTCAATGTCCAAGCCAGTGTTTTGGCAATCGTTACACCGATTCGCACACCCGTATATGAGCCTGGCCCTTTTGCAACAACTATCTTGGTTAAATCTGAAGGAAGGATATCACAAACCTTCATCAACTCCTCAATTGCTGGCATGACTCGGACAGAATGATTTTTCTTTACATTCGTAATGTATTCACCAATAACCTTATCTTCATCAATGAGTGAAATTCCTAAAGCATAATTAGAAGTATCAATTGCTAATACCTTCATTAGTTAATCTCCTTACATAATTCCTCATAGCGAGTCCCTCGCGGTTTTAAAACAATTTTACGTGCATATTCATTTTCATGGTATAGGTAAATCGTCAATATACTATCAGGTAACTGATCCTTAATGAGATGAGCCCACTCCACAACAGTTACACCATTTCCTTCGAAATACTCATCAAAACCTAGATCTTCAAAAGAATCCTCTACTCTATATACATCCATATGATAAAGCGGAATTCTCCCTTGATATTCTTTTATGATCGTAAAAGTTGGGCTATTGACCGTTCTACTGATACCTAACCCCTCTGCAAGCCCTTTTGTAAAAGTGGTCTTCCCCGCACCTAAATCACCCTCAAGAGCAATCACATCTCCAGGTTGAAGTTTTTGAGCTAGTTGTTTAGCAAATTCTGTTGTTTGTTGCGGATTATTTGAAATGAACTCAAATTCACTCATACCATTTATCACCTTTTTTGTATATTCTTTATACTTTTTCAATAAAAAAACCCTAGGATTCCTCCTAAGGGAAAACATTCTATATGTAGTGTACATGATTTTTACCCTTTGAGCAAAAACAACCATAAAGAATTACTCAATACAGGCTTTGCTCAGAATTTAATATTTTCTTAACTTTGAACAAAAAAAAAGACGAAACAATGTTTCGCTTTTTTAAAGGATTGCGGGGGCAGGATTTGAACCTGCGACCTTCGGGTTATGAGCCCGACGAGCTACCGGACTGCTCCACCCCGCGACGGTATTAATTATTGATTTTCTTACAAACAATCATAACATAAATTATGATTAAAAAACAGCCCGGCAACGTCCTACTCTCACAGGGGGAGAACCCCCAACTACCATCGGCGCTGAGAAGCTTAACTTCCGTGTTCGGTATGGGAACGGGTGTGACCTTCTCGCTATCGCCACCAGACTATTTAATTGGGAATTTTCATTCCCTCAAAACTAGATAATGCAGAAGAAGTTGTAAAACTAATAACACCGTTTTTGGTTAAGTCCTCGATCGATTAGTATCAGTCAGCTCCACACGTCACCGCGCTTCCACCTCTGACCTATCAACCTGATCATCTTTCAGGGATCTTACTAGCTTGCGCTATGGGAAATCTCATCTTGAGGGGGGCTTCATGCTTAGATGCTTTCAGCACTTATCCCTTCCGCACATAGCTACCCAGCTATGCCTTTGGCAAGACAACTGGTACACCAGCGGTGCGTCCATCCCGGTCCTCTCGTACTAAGGACAGCTCCTCTCAAATTTCCTGCGCCCACGACGGATAGGGACCGAACTGTCTCACGACGTTCTGAACCCAGCTCGCGTACCGCTTTAATGGGCGAACAGCCCAACCCTTGGGACCGACTACAGCCCCAGGATGCGATGAGCCGACATCGAGGTGCCAAACCTCCCCGTCGATGTGGACTCTTGGGGGAGATAAGCCTGTTATCCCCGGGGTAGCTTTTATCCGTTGAGCGATGGCCCTTCCATGCGGAACCACCGGATCACTAAGCCCGACTTTCGTCCCTGCTCGACTTGTAGGTCTCGCAGTCAAGCTCCCTTGTGC
Organism: Bacillus sp. 1NLA3E; assembly: GCF_000242895.2. NCBI lineage: Bacteria > Bacillati > Bacillota > Bacilli > Caryophanales > Bacillaceae > Bacillus > Bacillus sp. 1NLA3E. The sequence continues at coordinate 220,270 of NC_021171.1, read as the reverse complement.
CTTTACACTCTACGAATGATTTCCAACCATTCTGAGGGAACCTTTGGGCGCCTCCGTTACTCTTTAGGAGGCGACCGCCCCAGTCAAACTGCCCACCTGACACTGTCTCCTACCCCGATCAGGGGTATGGGTTAGAATTTCAATACAGCCAGGGTAGTATCCCACCAATGCCTCCACCGAAGCTAGCGCTCCGGCTTCTACGGCTCCTACCTATCCTGTACAAGCTGTACCAAAATTCAATATCAGGCTACAGTAAAGCTCCACGGGGTCTTTCCGTCCTGTCGCGGGTAACCTGCATCTTCACAGGTACTATAATTTCACCGAGTCTCTCGTTGAGACAGTGCCCAGATCGTTACGCCTTTCGTGCGGGTCGGAACTTACCCGACAAGGAATTTCGCTACCTTAGGACCGTTATAGTTACGGCCGCCGTTTACTGGGGCTTCGGTTCAAAGCTTCGCCTTGCGGCTAACCTCTCCCCTTAACCTTCCAGCACCGGGCAGGCGTCAGCCCCTATACTTCGCCTTGCGGCTTTGCAGAGACCTGTGTTTTTGCTAAACAGTCGCCTGGGCCTATTCACTGCGGCTCTTCAAGGCTATTCACCCTAAAGAGCACCCCTTCTCCCGAAGTTACGGGGTCATTTTGCCGAGTTCCTTAACGAGAGTTCTCTCGCTCACCTTAGGATTCTCTCCTCGCCTACCTGTGTCGGTTTGCGGTACGGGCACCTTTTATCTCGCTAGAGGCTTTTCTAGGCAGTGTGAAATCAGGAACTTCGGTACTATATTTCCCTCGCTATCACAGCTTAGCCTTCACGGTAACGGGATTTTCCTCGCTACCAGCCTAACTGCTTAGACGCGCATATCCAACAGCGCGCTTACCCTATCCTTCTGCGTCCCCCCATTGCTCAAACGATAAAGAGGTGGTACAGGAATATCAACCTGTTGTCCATCGCCTACGCCTTTCGGCCTCGGCTTAGGTCCCGACTAACCCTGAGCGGACGAGCCTTCCTCAGGAAACCTTAGGCATTCGGTGGATGGGATTCTCACCCATCTTTCGCTACTCATACCGGCATTCTCACTTCTAAGCGCTCCACCAGTCCTTACGGTCTAGCTTCAACGCCCTTAGAACGCTCTCCTACCACTGACATCTAAGATGTCAATCCACAGCTTCGGTGATACGTTTAGCCCCGGTACATTTTCGGCGCAGAGTCACTCGACCAGTGAGCTATTACGCACTCTTTAAATGGTGGCTGCTTCTGAGCCAACATCCTGGTTGTCTAAGCAACTCCACATCCTTTTCCACTTAACGTATACTTTGGGACCTTAGCTGGTGGTCTGGGCTGTTTCCCTTTTGACTACGGATCTTATCACTCGCAGTCTGACTCCCACGGATAAGTCTTTGGCATTCGGAGTTTGTCTGAATTCGGTAACCCGATGAGGGCCCCTAGTCCAAACAGTGCTCTACCTCCAAGACTCTTACAACGTGAGGCTAGCCCTAAAGCTATTTCGGAGAGAACCAGCTATCTCCAAGTTCGATTGGAATTTCTCCGCTACCCACACCTCATCCCCGCACTTTTCAACGTGCGTGGGTTCGGGCCTCCAGTAGGTGTTACCCTACCTTCACCCTGGACATGGGTAGATCACCTGGTTTCGGGTCTACAACCACATACTCATTCGCCCTATTCAGACTCGCTTTCGCTGCGGCTCCGTCTTATCAACTTAACCTTGCATGTAATCGTAACTCGCCGGTTCATTCTACAAAAGGCACGCCATCACCCATTAACGGGCTTTGACTACTTGTAGGCACACGGTTTCAGGATCTATTTCACTCCCCTTCCGGGGTGCTTTTCACCTTTCCCTCACGGTACTGGTTCACTATCGGTCACTAGGTAGTATTTAGCCTTGGGAGATGGTCCTCCCTGCTTCCGACCGGATTTCTCGTGTCCGGCCGTACTCAGGATCCACTCAGGAGGGAACGAAGTTTCAACTACAGGGTTTTTACCTTCTTTGACGGGCCTTTCCAGACCTCTTCATTTACCCCGTTCCTTTGTAACTCCATGTTGAGTGTCCTACAACCCCAAGAGGCAAGCCTCTTGGTTTGGGCTATTTCCCGTTTCGCTCGCCGCTACTCAGGGAATCGCATTTGCTTTCTCTTCCTCCGGGTACTTAGATGTTTCAGTTCCCCGGGTCTGCCTTCAATACCCTATGTATTCAGGTAAAGATACTACTCCATTACGAGCAGTGGGTTTCCCCATTCGGAAATCTCCGGATCAAAGCTTACTTACAGCTCCCCGAAGCATATCGGTGTTAGTACCGTCCTTCATCGGCTCCTAGTGCCAAGGCATCCACCGTGCGCCCTTTCTAACTTAACCTAAAGGTTAATCTCTTATTATATAAGAGAGAAAAAAACTAATGTGGTGTTTCTCGGTCTTACAATTCTTCTTCTTACGATTATCTAGTTTTCAAGGAACAAAAAAGCTTTAAGAGATTGCTCTCTCAAAACTAAACAAACAAACCATCAACATCACATCACTATAAGTGTTGTGTTCCGATTGTCTTTACGACAATATCCTTAGAAAGGAGGTGATCCAGCCGCACCTTCCGATACGGCTACCTTGTTACGACTTCACCCCAATCATCTGTCCCACCTTAGGCGGCTGGCTCCTTACGGTTACCCCACCGACTTCGGGTGTTACAAACTCTCGTGGTGTGACGGGCGGTGTGTACAAGGCCCGGGAACGTATTCACCGCGGCATGCTGATCCGCGATTACTAGCGATTCCAGCTTCATGTAGGCGAGTTGCAGCCTACAATCCGAACTGAGAGTGGTTTTATGGGATTGGCTCGACCTCGCGGTTTTGCAACCCTTTGTACCACCCATTGTAGCACGTGTGTAGCCCAGGTCATAAGGGGCATGATGATTTGACGTCATCCCCACCTTCCTCCGGTTTGTCACCGGCAGTCACCTTAGAGTGCCCAACTGAATGCTGGCAACTAAGATCAAGGGTTGCGCTCGTTGCGGGACTTAACCCAACATCTCACGACACGAGCTGACGACAACCATGCACCACCTGTCACTCTGTCCCCCGAAGGGGAACGTCCTATCTCTAGGAGTGTCAGAGGATGTCAAGACCTGGTAAGGTTCTTCGCGTTGCTTCGAATTAAACCACATGCTCCACCGCTTGTGCGGGCCCCCGTCAATTCCTTTGAGTTTCAGCCTTGCGGCCGTACTCCCCAGGCGGAGTGCTTAATGCGTTAGCTGCAGCACTAAAGGGCGGAAACCCTCTAACACTTAGCACTCATCGTTTACGGCGTGGACTACCAGGGTATCTAATCCTGTTTGCTCCCCACGCTTTCGCGCCTCAGCGTCAGTTACAGACCAAAGAGCCGCCTTCGCCACTGGTGTTCCTCCACATCTCTACGCATTTCACCGCTACACGTGGAATTCCGCTCTTCTCTTCTGCACTCAAGTTCCCCAGTTTCCAATGACCCTCCCCGGTTGAGCCGGGGGCTTTCACATCAGACTTAAGGAACCGCCTGCGCGCGCTTTACGCCCAATAATTCCGGACAACGCTTGCCACCTACGTATTACCGCGGCTGCTGGCACGTAGTTAGCCGTGGCTTTCTGGTTAGGTACCGTCAAGGTACCGGCAGTTACTCCGATACTTGTTCTTCCCTAACAACAGAGCTTTACGACCCGAAGGCCTTCTTCGCTCACGCGGCGTTGCTCCATCAGACTTTCGTCCATTGTGGAAGATTCCCTACTGCTGCCTCCCGTAGGAGTCTGGGCCGTGTCTCAGTCCCAGTGTGGCCGATCACCCTCTCAGGTCGGCTACGCATCGTCGCCTTGGTGAGCCGTTACCTCACCAACTAGCTAATGCGCCGCGGGCCCATCTGTAAGTGACAGCCGAAACCGTCTTTCAGCTTTTCCTCATGGGAGGAAAAGGATTATCCGGTATTAGCTCCGGTTTCCCGAAGTTATCCCAGTCTTACAGGCAGGTTGCCCACGTGTTACTCACCCGTCCGCCGCTGATATCAGGGAGCAAGCTCCCATCAATCCGCTCGACTTGCATGTATTAGGCACGCCGCCAGCGTTCGTCCTGAGCCAGGATCAAACTCTCCAAGAAAGTTGATTGACTCATAAAAGTTACGTTGGCTAGTGATCACGACCGAAGTCATTCACACTATAAAAAAATTATATTGTTGACGTTTGTTTGTTTAGTTTTCAAAGAACAATTTTTGGAGCGGGTGATGGGAATCGAACCCACAACAACAGCTTGGAAGGCTGTGGTTTTACCACTAAACTACACCCGCATATTCATTTAAATTCCACTTAAGAAAATGGTCGGGAAGACAGGATTCGAACCTGCGACCCCTTGGTCCCAAACCAAGTGCTCTACCAAGCTGAGCTACTTCCCGTATATATGGTGCGCCCGACAGGGGTCGAACCTACAACCTTCTGATTCGTAGTCAGATACTCTATCCAATTGAGCTACGGGCGCATTAACTAAAAATTAGCAACTTAATTATTATAACAAAACCAATTAACGTTGTCAACATCTTTTTGTGTTTTTTTGGTGCGGCCGAGAGGACTTGAACCTCCACGGGGTTGCCCCCACTAGGCCCTCAACCTAGCGCGTCTGCCATTCCGCCACGACCGCAAATTCACAGCGACAATAAACATTGTACCACCGACTAATAACCACAATCAACTGGTAATTAGTGGTGCGGGTGAAGGGAGTCGAACCCCCACGCCTTGCGGCGCTAGATCCTAAGTCTAGTGCGTCTGCCAATTCCGCCACACCCGCGTATGAAAATGAAAATGGTGAGCCATGAAGGACTTGAACCTTCGACCCTCTGATTAAAAGTCAGATGCTCTACCAACTGAGCTAATGGCTCGAACAAAAAATGGCTGGGCTAGCAGGGATCGAACCTACGAATGACGGAGTCAAAGTCCGTTGCCTTACCGCTTGGCTATAGCCCAATAATTTAAACTTTTAAAAAAATGGCGGTCCGGACGGGACTCGAACCCGCGACCTCCTGCGTGACAGGCAGGCATTCTAACCAACTGAACTACCGGACCAAAATTATTAAAGTGACCCCTACGGGACTCGAACCCGTGTTACCTCCGTGAAAGGGAGGTGTCTTAACCACTTGACCAAGGGGCCTATATATTAACTGGCGGAGAAGGAGGGATTTGAACCCTCGCGCCGGTCACCCGACCTACACCCTTAGCAGGGGCGCCTCTTCAGCCTCTTGAGTACTTCCCCAAATAAATGGCTCCGCAGGTAGGACTCGAACCTACGACCGATCGGTTAACAGCCGATTGCTCTACCACTGAGCTACTGCGGAACAATGATATAGGAAATCTTATTTCGTAATCAACAGTGATATAAAACTTAATATCATCTTATCGACTTTTTTAATTATAAGGACTCTTTGACCAAATGTCAAGAAAAAATTATCACTCATGATTAGCTAATATAGCAGTCACGGTATGTAAATTTAACATGAATTTATTTCTCTGTCAACTCTTTTACTAACACTAGTTTCCCTTTACATTTACCACATACGTATTTTGAAGTATTCACCGCTCTTTTCCGTTTATACAATTGAGAACACTCTTGGCAATTATAGATCAGGACCTTTTTTACCGTTCTCCGTTTCGTTCGGCCAGGAAGAGGCGTACAAAAACGAGGTGCTTCCACCTTCTTAAGCAGTTGTTTAAAATCGTGATCACGATGACGGTATCCCCTACCTTCAAGATGCAGATGGTAATGGCAAAGCTCGTGCTTAATAATACCAATTAGTTCTTTTTCGCCAAAAAGTTCAAAATACTTCTTATTAATATCAATATTATGATTCGCCAGAAGGTATCGTCCACCTGTAGAACGCAATCTCGGATTGAAAAAAGCTTGATGCAGGAAGGACTTTTGAAAAAATCGTATTGAAATTTCTTCAACCATTTCTTGAAGTTTATTGTTATCCAAACCTAATTTCCTCCTCAACACCGAACATGACAAGCTATTATATCATATAATATTGTTAGCTATTTAGTGAAATACTTTTCAGGGGGTTTTGCTAATGCCGACTTGGTTTCAGAACCAAATGCAAAGGGCATATTATGAGAAAAACCGTCATCAAATTAAACTATTAAACCAATGTTGGTTTATATACAGAAAAAAACACTGCCCCTAAGCAGTGTCTTTTTTCTCATTATTTGGAGGGCTCTAACATAGATAAGGAGACTCTGCCCTTTTTCATATCTACTCCATCAACCCAAACCGTTACAACATCACCGACAGAGACAATATCCAGTGGATGTTTAACAAAACGACGACTAAGCTTTGAAATGTGAACAAGACCGTCTTGCTTCACGCCAATATCGACAAACGCGCCAAAATCGACAACATTTCGCACCGTTCCTTGAAGTTCCATACCGGCATGGATATCCTCAAGCTTAAGTACGTCTTTTTTTAACAACGGTGCAGGAAGCTCATCTCGAGGATCTCGTTCTGGTCTCATTAATGCATCGACAATATCCTTCAAAGTTAACTCCCCTATTTGAAGTTCCTCAGCAGTTGCCTTTAAATCAAGGTTAGCTAATACGGATTGCAGCTCTTCGCTTCCCAAATCAGTTGTTTGATAGCCTAAATTTGAAAGTAGGAGTTTTACTTCCCGATAGCTTTCTGGGTGAATGCCTGTCCGATCAAGCGGTTCTGACCCATCAATGATTCTTAGGAATCCAATTGCTTGTTCATATGTTTTAGCCCCGAGACGTGGAATTTTTTTTAGTTGTTTTCGATCTGAAAACTTCCCTTCTTCTTCTCGTTTCTTAATGATATTGTTTGCTACTGTTTTCGAAAGACCTGAAACGTGTTGAAGCAAGGATGAAGAAGCTGTGTTAACATTTACCCCTACTTGGTTAACAGCTGTCTCTACCACGAAAGTTAATGAATCTGATAATTTCTTTTGGGAAACGTCATGTTGATACTGTCCCACCCCAACCGATTTTGGATCAATTTTAACTAATTCTGCAAGGGGGTCTTGCAACCTCCGGGCAATAGAAACAGCACTTCTTTCCTCAACTTTGAAATCAGGGAACTCTTCTCGTGCTAAATCTGAAGCAGAATAGACACTTGCACCAGCTTCATTCACTATCAAATAAAAAATATCTTCACTTTGATCTTTCAGGATGTCAGCGACAAATTGTTCTGACTCACGCGAGGCGGTTCCATTCCCGATTGCCACCATTTCAACTTTATACGTTTCTAGTAGAGAAATGAACTTTTGGCGGGCTTCCTTTTGCTTTGAAACAGGCGGATGCGGATAAATCACATCAATCTTCAATACCTTGCCTGTCTCATCAACAACCGAAAGTTTGCAGCCTGTCCGATATGCTGGGTCTAAACCAAGTACAACCTTCCCCTTTAATGGAGGTTGAAGCAACAGTTTGCGTAAGTTTTCCGAAAAGATATGAATAGCTTGTTCTTCGCCTTTATCTGTCAGTTCATTTCGGATTTCACGCTCAATTGAAGGTTGAATAAGGCGTTTGTATCCATCCTCAATTGCTTCTGTTACTAGTTGAACCGTAACGGAGTGCGGAACCTTTATCCACTTTCGTTGTAAATAGTTCAAAACAGCATCATTGTTCGGCTTAACTGCAACACGCAGAATGTCCTCTTTTTCACCACGGTTTAGTGCTAGGACCCGGTGTGGAACGATCTTACTTACTGGTTCCTCATATTGATAGTACATTTCAAAAACAGCTTTTTCATCTTTATCCTTTTCTTTAACTGAGGATTCCACTATTCCGGTTTTAAATGTTTCTTGACGAATCCACTTACGACTTTCTGCATCATCAGAGATCCATTCTGCGATAATATCCTTGGTACCCGCCAAAGCATCTTCTACCGTTAGTACTTCAGTTTCTTCAGATAGGAATTCCTTTGCTTTTTGTTCAGGATCCCCTGTTTTCGGGAAATTCATAATCCATTCAGCAAGCGGCTCTAACCCCTTCTCCTTGGCAATCGTAGCCTTTGTACGCCGTTTTTGCTTATAGGGACGATATAAATCCTCAACTTCTTGAAGCTTGATCGCCTTATCAATTTGTATTTTTAGGTCTGGAGTAAGCTTGCCCTGCTCTTCAATTATCCGAACAACTTCTCCTTTTCGTTGTTCTAGGTTTTGTATGTATTGCCATCTTTCGATAATATCCCTGATTTGGACTTCGTCTAATGCTCCCGTTTGCTCTTTTCGGTAGCGTGCCATAAAAGGAACCGTATTTCCATCATTGAGAAGGTTAATAACACTTCGAACCTGACCTAATTTCAATGTTTGTTCAGTTGCAATTTGTTTTAAATATTGTTCTTGTTTATCAACGGTTTGTTCCAATTGATTATCCTCCAACGTTCAAATTTTCCCTTTTCATTATTGTAACAAATTTACACACTCATTTGCACAAAGTGACGAGCTTGCTATTAGATAGTATGCTTTTTAAGCATTGTCTCTCAAATATAAAAGGCAAGCCTGTAATAGGCTTGCCTTAATGTTGTTTTAGGATATGTAAAAGAAACAGGCAAACAAACGTCGCCGTTCCCTTGTAAAACTGTGTTTCGAATAAAAAAATTGAATCATGACAGAAAATGCAATTGAAGCAGTGTACCGATTTTTCTAAAATTCGATGAGCCCTAAACTAACTTGTAAGGCGTCATCCACTTTATCCATCATTTCGTCGTCGAGATGGGTAATTTTATCGGTAAGTCGTTGTTTATCAATTGTTCGAATTTGTTCTAAAAGAATGACCGAGTCTCGTTCAAAGCCGTAACGCTTTGCATCAATTTCAACATGGGTAGGCAGCTTTGCTTTTTGTATTTGAGCTGTAATTGCTGCAATAATGACTGTGGGACTAAACCGATTCCCGATGTCGTTTTGAATGATAAGCACAGGACGAACACCGCCTTGTTCTGAGCCAACAACTGGGGATAGGTCCGCAAAATATACGTCACCACGTTTGACAATCAAGAGATTACCCTCCGCTTACTAGGCGTTCTACTGCGTGTTCTGCCTCATACTCTGCTTGGAATGCTTCCGAAGCAATTGTCAGATTAATTTTGGCCATTTCCATGTAGCCTCGTCTCATAGATTCGCGAATTTGTCTCTTTTTTCGTTCGCGAAGATACATTTTCGTTGCTTGATAAATAAATTCACTACGATTACCGTTTTCCTGTTTTACGAAACCATCCAACTCGATTAAAAGATGTTGCGGTAATTTTACCAAAATCTCAGTTGTTGCGCTGGATTCAGACACAAACATACACCTCCACCATCACTACACACCATTTATCTCTATCCTTTTTTATATTACCACTATTCACCCAGAAAGCAAAGGCAATTCCTGATTATCCTGGATATTCCTCCATTAATAATCGGATTCATATGCACGATATTAGTTATTGCCTATTTAAATTCATTTTACTCCGCAATTGGATTATATATATCAACAACCTCACCTTGCTGCTTATAAATACGGGGAACACGGTTTGAAATGATACATGGAATTTCATAATTAATCGTTTCCGCCCGCTTAGCTATCTCATTCACAGAGATCATATCTCCATCTTGCTCCCCTATCAAGGTAACCTTTGTTCCAACCTGCATCTCATACGGAAGTTTAATCATACACTGATCCATACAAATACGCCCGACGATCGGCACTCTAATTCCATTCACTAAAACTTCTTGCCCTTGCAGTTTACGAATCCATCCGTCTGCATAGCCAATTGGAATGGTTCCAATCCATTCTTCACCTTCCGCTTCATAGGTGGCACCGTAGCTGACCTTTTCTCCCTTTTGGAGCCTTTTTACATGGACTAGGCGCGAATGTAAAGAAAAGGCTTCTTTTAATGGAAACGGAATCTCCGTTTCCATTTCTATTGATGGCGTCAAGCCATACATTGAGATACCCATTCGAACTGCATTAAAGTTTGCATCCTTAAATCTCAATGAGGCAGCGCTATTACTGCAATGAATATATTTTGGACGAATTCGAAACCAATCAACCATTTGTTTAAAGCGTTCAAACTGTTGCATAAAATATTCGGTATTGATTTCGTCAGCAGTGGCAAAATGGGTGAAAACCCCTTCTAGCTCCATTCGGTTATCTTCAATAATCCTATTTTCCACTAATTGAAGTTCCTGTTTATCCCGAATTCCAATCCGTCCCATTCCTGAATCAATTTTTACATGAAGCTTTAAGACTTGATCTCCTGTTAAATAGGCCTTCGCTTCTTCAAGCCAATCTACTCGAAACACGGTTAGGGTTACGTGATGATCTACCGCAAGACTCACATCCTGTGGTCGACTTGCCCCCAACACAAGGATTGGTGCCTTAATCCCTTTTTTTCTTAAGGAAAGAGCTTCATCTAAAAAGGCTACCGCCAAATAGCTTGCACCTGCAACAATAGCGGTGTTGGAAATTTGAACATCTCCATGCCCATAAGCATTTGCCTTAACAACGGCCATAATCCCCACATTATCTGGTAATCTCTCTCTTAAGCCCTTTATGTTTTCCGAGACCCGGTCTAAATCGATTTCCACCCAGGTATCTCGGTAAAAATATCCTTGCTCATCCAATCCGTCCACTTCCTTAACCCCGTTCATTTTTCCCGTTTTAACAGGCAGTTAAATTCCAGTATGAAATTTCACTTTATACTATGTTGATTATCAAACTCCTTATTTTTTTTGTCAAATAAATTTCGTTATTTTTACAGGGTAAAAAGGTTTTGGGTATTAAAAAACAGGCCCGGAAAAATCGAGCCTGCCAACCTGATGCTAATTTCACTCGGATTGAATTTTCTTCTACGCTTATCACCCTAAAATAACAAACGCCGTTCTACTTCACTGCATCCCCTGAAACCGTACGGGCAACCATTGCCATTTCATCTGGACTTAGATCTTTAGATGCTATCGTGTAATCCACCCCTTGGTATGTCCAAGTAACCCGGTTTTGCGACATGACTCCAATTGTATAACCTAAATCAACTGGTTCTCCAACCACTGAAGCTGCAGAAGCTGTCGCCGGCATGATTTCGGTCTTCTCCTGAACTAAAGTAAAAGATTTATCTCCCCCAAAGGTTAAGACAACCCGTTTGCCTGTTTCAGTTTTGAACTCTTTTTCACTGATAAGACTAACACCCGGAAGGTTTTCAGTCGGATATTTGACCGAAAATTCTTTGGATTTTACATCGCCCATTACTGGTACTTCTAATTGTGCACCTGTCATATTCTTTTGCATATCGAAGTCATTCTTGTCAAAACTTGCATCAAACTTGACTGCTGAAAACCGAACAGTAACTAACGCATTCCGATCGGAGTCCATTACTTTAACACTTATCGGGGATAAATCTTTTTTGTTTATCGTAATTTCTTGAAGTGGAAGCATTTTATTATTTTGATATCTCGTTTTCGTTTCAAATACATAATGGTCTTTTGTTGAAGTGAATTTCGCCTGTTTATCTTGGATAATATCCTTAATTAAGGATTCATATAGGTAAGCTTGGCTGCTATTTTGCGGCCAATTGCTTTGGAAACGAAAACTTTTATTAAGAGCAGGTGTAAGCACAAAAACGCCTTGGTCGTTTCGTAAAATCATTTGGCTTTGATCCTTTTTGGCATTTTTTAAATTCACACGGTAGAATGAAGGATCTTTATGCCAAATTTGCACCTCGTATGTTTGTGGCTCCGTTCCCATTTGCAACGTCATTTTGGCATTCGCTTTATAGGAACTTAGTTTAGCAAGTTTTCCATTTAAATCTCTTACCACATCTTCCTGTGTTTTTGTACCGCAGGCTGCCAATACAAAAAACACCATGAGCCCGGCGAGAAGCAACAACCCGTTTTTCCTCATTTCTTCAACCCCTTTAGTCTCATTTCTTCGTAGAAATGGAGAGCCAGCCAGGAATTAGACAATGACGATTGATTGCTCCCGTCCTTTACGTCAATGTTCCCGCCGCCTAACCTTGTCTCTCCTATCGCACTACGAATATATGAGACAACCTAAAGGAATATGCCGGGGAGTGTGTGTTATGTGTTAAATAATTTCTTCCCTTTTTTCAATCACTACTTGAGCAATTGCATATTGTTCGCTATGAGAAATAGACAAATGTACACCCTCGGAAAATGGTTTTATGATAAAGGGTTTTCCTTTTTCATCTTTCTGTATTTCAATATCGAGAAAAGAAAGGTTCTGACCAATTCCTGTGCCAAACGCTTTGGAAAACGCCTCTTTTGCCGCAAATCGCCCTGCTAAAAATTCAATTCTTCTTTTTTCTGAAAGGGCTTCAAAATGATCCTTTTCTAAAGGGGTAAGTACTCGATTTATAATTTTCTTTTGGCGCTGCAATAAATCCTTCATTCGGTTCAGTTCTACGATATCAATTCCAATTCCTTTAATCATATGTCTCTTCCTTCTATTTAATATTGTTCTCGCATAAACTTGGGTACGAGCGTGTTTAGCGCATGGATTTATGTATAATGGTATTATGTAAAAAAAGGTGGGATCCTAATGTTCTCTAGAACGGAAAATTTCCAACAATTTATCCGCTATTATCCAATCGTCTCTACTATTATACTCATACACATTTTATTATATCTAGTTACGCTCATCCCAATTTTCCCAAGCAGACTAATCTTTGAAACTTTGGCCGGGGTCAATCTTTATATAGCAGAAGGGGAATATTGGCGATTCATTACCCCCATTTTTTTACACAGCGGATTTGCCCATATGTTATTTAATAGCTTTTCCCTAGTACTCTTTGGACCAGCCTTAGAGAAAATGCTTGGAAAAACAAAATTCACTCTTCTATATCTTGCTGGAGGAACTTTAGCTAATGTCGCGACATATCTAGTTAATCCTTTATCTTATTCGCATGTAGGATCAAGTGGCGCCATTTTTGCCTTGTTCGGCTTTTACCTCGCCATCATCTTGTTTAAAAAGCACTTATTATCACGCCAGAACTCGCAAATCGTCTTAACCATTACCGTCATTGGGCTAGTGATGACTTTTATTCAACCAAACGTAAACGTTGCTGCACATGTATTTGGCCTGATTTCGGGCTTTTTAATTGGTAGTATCGTATATTTTGATAAAAATGTAAAAGTTACTATACCGTTTTCTGGAAAATTCCAATCAACTAATATTCGCTCGGTCAAACAAAACCTAAAGTCCTTGTCCCCGGGAAAATTAATCTTTTGGGGAGTAGTCCTCGTCCTTGCCATCGTTGGCTTAATCGGTCGTTAAAAAACCTATCCATAAATTGGATAGGTTTTTTCTATATATTTATTATCTCTTATCATGCGAAAACCATTTGAAGACCATCGCAGCATCCTCACGTTCAACATCCACAACTCTACCTCCCCCTCCGCCAAGTCCTGATTTGACTAAAGCATGAATGGACTGGAGTTGGTTTTTCCTTTGAAAAAAGCTTTCATCAGTTCGCAGCGATTGTATTTTCTTCTTTTTCATAAACACAATATGCTTGATCATTCGGCGATATCTTAGGGTAAGCTGATCATCTTCAATACTCCATCCTACATCGCGATAGGACAGATATTGAATGTATGAAACCGGCAAGACCAACAGGAAGGCTAGCCATCCCCATGGTCTACTCACAAAAGGTGGAATGATCACAATCGGCAAAATCACCAGCCATCCTTTTAAAAGATACCTCTTTAAAGCCCGTTTCGGAGCGGGCTGAAGCTTAGGATTAAAATTGTATTCTGGTAGCCACTCCCCTAATATTTCTTGAATCTTGGTTCTACTTACTATCGGAAGCATCATCACTTTTGCCAAATCACCATTCTCAGCCGATCCTCCCGCATTCTCTAAATAAACCGTTCCATAGCCAAACGGTTGCCTCAGCAGGTTCTGCGTTATCCTAATTGATTGAATTCGGTTTAATGGAACGGTGATTTGCCTTTTCTCGATTAATCCCCTAGAAATCACCAAATCATCTGCAGTTTTCGTCACGGTAAACTGGGCGTATTTTATCATCGTTCCAATTAACGCAAGGATCCAAACCAATAAAAATCCGATAAACACGAGCGTGCTTACCAATACTATTCCATTCTCAATCAAACTTTCAAATCGCTTAAACACACGTTCAAACGGAATGATCTCATCAAATTGTGATAGGAAGGCGATTATTGCTGACATAATTACGCCCACTCCACCAGATGTGGTGGCCAACAATATTAACTCCTTTGGAGAAATTTTATAAATGACATTCGACTCAGGTGCTGAATCAGCCTCTATACTTGTACCTGAACTTTTCACTGCAGATAAGATTGCTTGGAATTGTCTAGCCTCTTCTTTTGAAATGGCTGCAAATACGGCTTCAGCATCTTCATTGCCATTCCCTCCATGCGCCGCTGTTTCAACTTTTAGCTTAACCAGTCCAAATACACGATGAAGAATTCCTTCTGATTGATCAAGGCTTTGGATTCGCTCAAGCGGAATATATCGTTTTTTTCTTACAAATACACCAGATTCAACCCGGAGTTCACCCTCTTCAATCCGGTAAGTAAATCGAAGCCACGAGATAATACCTGTAATCAACGCAAAAATAATAACAGCAAGGGGTATCAACAATGAAAAGATCCCTCTTTCCGAACCTCTACCACCAAATACGGTGAAAGCAAGAATCGGAAAAATCATATCTTTCAATTGTTTTAAAACTGTGGATATAACAGCAACTGGGTGTAGTCGTTTTGGCTCAGACATCCTCATCAGCTACCCTCGCCAATTTTCCTATTTTGAATCGAAGTTCTTCCGCTTCTTCGATATCCAAAGCCGGTATTTCATGGGTTGTTGCCGCAGTCGAAATGGCCACGGTCGCCAAGTTATATTTTTTCAATAGCGGGCCTTGGTTTGTATCAACATGCTGAACACGAATCATTGGGATCAAGGTTCTTCTTGTAAAAATAACCCCATGTTGCAGTTCAATTTCACTTTCTCTTACTTCATACCGCCAGCGCTTCCATTTTAGTTTAGGCATAACGAGGATAAACACGTATGTATAGCTTCCCATAGCGATGACTGCTATCGCCATAATCCAAACAGGCCATTCAAAAATAATGGCTAAGGTCAATATCCCTCCCAAAATAAGTAGGGCAAATATCGAGTTCAGTGCTCCATGGATTCTCCATACCTTTAGTGCCCGTCCAGATATTCTTGTCTGCGGTTCCATTAACATGACGTACCTCCTGCCACTTTTTCTTCCTTAATTATACAGAAGGGATTGAAAATGATAAATACATGGTTAAGAGGTTTTGTTTACAGTAAAAAAACACGCTTGATATACTCCCTATATGAAAAGGAGGTAATCAGCATGTCATGTCCAAAAAGGGCATAATGATCAAAATTTTTTTATTTTAGGCTCTGTTAAACTAGAATGTTGATTTCCGTTCCAGGCGCTTCGCTTTCCGCGGGGCGGGCGGTGAGCCTCCTCGGCGCTAAAGCGCCTGCGGGGTCTCACCTGTCCCGCTGCTCCCGCAGGAGTCTTCGCGCCTTCCACTCCAATCAACATTGTGCAAAAAATCAACATTGTGCTTTAACACAGCTTTATTTTAATAGGAAGCTCGTTTGATCAATTTGCTCAACAGATTCCCAATCGCTTAATTGTTTTGCCAACTGGAACAAGGCCTGATCCTTTTCCTTAGCCTCAATCATACAGTGAATTTCGGGGACTGAATCATTTACCTTTTTTAGAAAGGAAAAAAACAACTCAGGGTCAACATAATCGGCATGCGCACGAAAATCCTGTTTCGATCTTGGACTGGAAATATGCATTTTAAGTGGCAGCTTTGAATGACTCCACGTATTAACCACACGGTCCCAGTCGTTTTCCCACAACGGTTCCTGATGATTAGCTAAATGGTGATGGTAATCGAACACGAGCGGAATACCTAATTTTTCACATAGGTATAGAGTGTCTCCCAGGGTAAAGGAGGTATCATCATTTTCAAGTATGATCATCTTTTGGAGCGATTGTGAAATAAAGCCCCAATTATGAATAAACTGTTCCAATGCCTTCTCCTTATCATGATAAGCTCCGCCTACATGGAGGACGCAACGGTGCTCAGAATCAATTTCCATTTCTTTGAGTAGCGCTTCGTGCATGGCAAGTGTTTTAATAGATGTATTTAGGATGTCTGATTTTGATGAGTTTAAGACGACAAAATGGTCGGGATGGAAGTCAACACGCATTGGGTAAAGCTTAAGATATTCCGCGATTTTAGTGAGTGGATCTGATAAGGCCGTCATATAGTTCCAATCGGCTAATTCCTCATGATTGGCAAGAGGAACAAGCCTTGAGCTTAAACGGAAAAAATGAATGTCATGGCTGACATTGTGCTTTAATAAACGTAGGCAATTATCTAAATTTTTCACGGCAATTCGTTCCAGCTTTCTAATCGCTGCCTCTCGATCCTTTGTTGCAGAAAACTGTTTAAATGTCATCGTTTGAGATGGTGAACAGTTTTGCAGTTGAACACTCATTGCAACATACCCCAAGCGGATGATTGTCATATTAGACCTCCCCTTTCTTTCTCTGTAGTATTCCCATCAGGATAAAAAGGCCAACAAAAAAAGACTGTTGAGAAGTCTCAACAGCCTTTTTTTTGTAAAATTATTTAAAAGTTTTAGTTGGTTTTGAACTGCTATGATTAGTGCGCTTCGCACCACCTGTGCGGTGATTGCTTGGACCTTTTTTTCTGCTGTTGTAATCATTACTTCTTCGTTGATCACGATCATTTGGCTTCCGGTCTCGTCTTTGCGGAAGTGGGCTTTCTTCTGTCAATTGAACTGACGCAGTATCTGGCTTTACTAACATTTTTAACATAGCCGCAACTACTGTACTTGGATCTTGCTGATCAAGCAATTCATCAGCAGCTTCCTTATAATATTGCAAATTATTTGCTTCAATTGTCTGTAGAATTTTCTCGACCACCGCTTTTTGTTGACCTTCAAGAGCCTGGTCTACTGTTGGTGGAACCATCTTTTCCATTTTACGTTTTGTCGTTCTTTCTACGACACTTAAATATGATTTTTCTCGATGAGTTACAAATGTCAATGCCACACCTGTCTTACCGGCACGTCCAGTACGGCCAATACGATGAACATAGCTTTCTGGATCCTGAGGAATATCAAAATTATAGACATGGGTAACACCAGAAATATCTAAACCGCGGGCTGCGACATCAGTAGCTACAAGAACATCTATCGAGCCTTCTTTAAATTTCTTCAACACCGAAAGACGCTTAGCTTGGCTCAAATCCCCGTGGATTCCTTCCGCCATATAGCCTCTTAAATTAAGTGCTTCTGCCAATTCATCCACGCGTCGCTTCGTTCTTCCAAACACGATTGCGAGTTCTGGCGATTGGATATCAAGTAATCTAGTCAGAACATCAAACTTATTTCTTTCTTGTACTTCCACATAAAATTGCTCAACAGAAGATACAGTCATTTCTTTTGTTTTCACACGAACCACTTGAGGTTCCTTCATGAACTTTTCGGCCATTCTTTGAATTGGCATCGGCATGGTTGCTGAGAATAATAGTGTTTGTCGTTCAGCAGGAATTTGGGATAAGATTGCTTCAATATCCTCAATAAAACCCATGTTAAGCATTTCGTCTGCTTCATCAAGAATAGCTGTGTGAACACGGTCCAAACGAAGGTTTTTACGATTAATGTGGTCAATCAAACGACCAGGTGTCCCCACGATAATATGTGGGTTTTTTTTCAAAGCACGGATTTGGCGGTTGATGTCCTGCCCACCATAAATAGGGAGAACACGAACCCTTTTTCCGTATCCGATCTTGTATAACTCTTCCGATACTTGAATCGCAAGCTCACGTGTCGGTGCTACTACAATCCCTTGAATGTAATCAGCATCCTTATCTACCTTTTCAATAAGTGGGATTCCGAATGCTGCCGTTTTCCCCGTACCAGTTTGCGCTTGACCAATTAGATCTTTATTTTCTAAACTTAACGGGATCGTTTCTGCTTGAATTGGAGTAGCTTCCTCAAAACCCATTTTTTTAATTGATTTCATCATTGCTGGGCTAAGGCCCAAATCTTGAAACATTGTCAATTTTTTCAATCTCCTTTTATTGCCTTTAACAAGAATAGTTTTATTTTTATCATTATGTAAAAAGCGATTTTTGATTTGTACTGATTTTCTCAAAAAAAGACATTCTCCAAATGGAGCATGCCCTGTTGTAAGCAATGTTGGCCCGTGTGCTTTGGTATTAATCTTAACACTTTAGCGTACTGATTGCAATAAAATGGATTTGCCAGAAATGGGGTAGTTACGACAATCTCCGCCAGAAATCCCCATAAACATAGGGAGCGGTTAATGATAACGCTACCGCTCTCTTAAACCGCTTATTTAAATCCAGATAATATTTATTTTATAAAAAATCCAATACCTTTTTCATCGCGCCAATACCTTGGTCGATACAATCCGGTATACCTACACCTTCAAACGAACCACCCGCTAAGAAGACGCCTGGTAGCTCTTCACTTAGGGATTCCTTTACGGTCTTCATTCTTTCCTTATGCCCAACTGTATATTGTGGCATGGACTTTTTCCATCTGGTCACAACATGGAATAGAGGTTTTTCGGTAATATCCATTGTTTTATTTAAGTCCTTCAGAACAATTTTAATAATTTCCTCGTCTGACAGATTTACCGCTTCTTGATCTTTCGGTTTTCCGACGTAGCAACGTAGCAGCGCCATACCTTCTGGTGTTGAGCCTGGCCATTTTTTATGGGTCCAAGTGCATGCGGTAATTCGATAATCACTATTACGAGAAACAACAAAACCTGATCCATCGATATCCTGTTTGATTGCTGACTTTGGAAATGCGATCGCCACATTAGCAACTGATGTCGACGGCATTTGCTTAAATGAATCCATAAAGGAATATTCTGCAAGCATTCTTTGGGCATGGAAATGATCTGTCGTAATGATCACACTATCCGCTTTTTCAACTGTGCCATTAGAGAGGGTTACTTCATAGCCATCTGCAGTCTTTTTGACTTTATCAACGGCAGTTCCTTTCATGATTGAACCCTCTAATCGTTTCTCTAGTTGGACAACAATTTCTTCAAGGCCCGTCGAAAGGGAAATGAACATCCCTTTTTTGGCTCCTGGTTTTTTTGCCGTTTTTGGAGGTTCCGGCATCGTCTTCTTTAATCCAAGTACTAGGCTTCGGTAATCCTGTTCCATTTGATAAAAGTTAGGAAATAACGACATTAGGCTTAAATTATCAATATCCCCAGCATAAATACCTGCTAGAAGCGGCTCAATTAAATTTTCGACTACTTCATTTCCTAATCTTCTTCTGAAAAATTTACCTAGAGATTGGTCTGACTGCGGTTTTCCCTTCGGTAGGACAAAATCACCTGCAGCACGCAGCTTTCCTAGTGGAGAAAATAAACCAGAAAAAGCAAACGGAGTCACCTTGGTCGGGATTCCCATAAAAGAGCCCTCTGGCATTGTGTGGAGTTTGCCATCGACAAGAATAAATGATTTACCGGCTGTATTAGAAATAACTTTATCCTTTAGTCCAAGTTCTTCGATTAAATTTAGCCCGCTCTTTTTCCGAGCAATGATCGAATCCGGTCCTTTTTCAATCACAAATCCGTCTTTCTTGACCGTTTCAATCACACCACCAACACGGTTGCTTGCTTCAATCAATTTGATCTCAATCGGCAAAGCTTTTTCTTGAGCTTCCTTTTGTAAATAATAAGCGGCAGATAAACCTGTAATACCGCCACCAACAATGATTACCTTCTTTTTATCCATTAACACGTCACCTGCTTTGTATTTTTCCCCTTCAACGCTTTAACGCATCGGGGGTCAGGCACCCATTAGTACTTTACAGCTTTAATGCACCAACTAGCAGCCCCTTGTTTAGTTTCTATTTTAGCTTAAGTTGGGGTGGAAATAAGGTGGATTCCTTTTTTGTTAGAAAATGTTTGATTTTGTAGTAATATGTAGAAATATTATTCTCTATTAAAAACCCCCTCTTTTTCAAGGTTCTTAGAGGGGGTGTTCAATATTATTTCCAATAAGGATTTTTGTATCCTGCATTTATTTTTTTTGAAGTGAAGTTACTACTTCCTCTAATCTCATTCCCCGGGATGCTTTAACGAGAAGCAACGTGCGATCGTCTGTGTGTTTTTTCAATTCATCGATCAGTGTCTGTTTATCGGAAAAGGAAAGGATTCGTGCTTGTGGTAGCACTGTTTCAGCCCCTTCAGCTATCTTTTTCCCAAGCGGTCCATAAGTAAACACATAATCAATTTTATTTGGGTCTATTGACTGACCAATTTTAAAATGAAATTCTTCTTCCTGTGGCCCGAGCTCAAGCATATCACCTAGGACGAGAATTTTTTTCTGGTAACCTGACAGATTGGAAATAAGCTCTATCGCGGCATTCATGGATGTAGGGCTGGCATTATAGGCATCGTTAATGATTTTCTCACCATTTTCACCATCAACAAGCTCCATCCTCATATTGGTTAACTTTAAGCTTGCAAATCCAACATTCATCTTTTCAAAAGGAACACCAAAATAAGCAGCAGTTAACATGGCTGCAAGTGCATTTAGCACATTATGAGTTCCTAATACCGGTAATGAGAACATCTCACTTACCCCGTTAATTTTAAAGAGATTGCCTTTATCATTTTGACTCATTTCAATTGGATATAGATCATTATTTTCATTTCTTCCAAACGTTTTGACATTTCTTTCACCGGTGTTTTCCAAGCGATTTCTCAGCAACGGTTCATCACCAAGGTAGACAATTAATCCATCTTCAGCCAGTCCAGAGATGATCTCAAGCTTCGCCTCGGCTATACCTTCTCTAGAACCGAGATCTAATAAGTGAGATTCACCTATATTGGTTATGATGACGGCATCAGGTCTTGCCAATTTCGTTAAAAATTGAATTTCTCCCCGTCCGCTCATACCCATTTCAAGTACTGCCACATTCGTGTCCTCATCAAGCCCTAGAATGGTTAATGGGAGGCCAATATGGTTATTATAATTCCCTTCCGTTTTTTGCACTTTATATTTAAGGGAGAGGAGATTGGCAGTCATATCCTTTGTTGTCGTTTTTCCATTACTACCAGTAATCCCAATTACCTTAATATCTAACTCATTTCGATAACTTTTTGCTAACTCCTGCAATGCGGCAAGCGTATCCTCGACCACTACGATCGGCAGGTGCAGTGGTGGATTTGGAACATCCTTTTGCCATAAGGCCGCAGCTGCACCTTGTTTAAGTGCTTGTTCAACAAAGCAGTGCCCGTCTGCCTTTTCCCCTTTAAAAGGGATAAATAAATTTCCATGGCTAATTTTCCGAGTATCAATGCACACACCGCTGATCTCGACATCAGCAAAGGATGACAAATCGTTTTCAACCGAAATCATTTTTTCAATCTGTTTTAGGTTCCTGTTTATCATTTGTTGTGTTGGCCTCCTTTTTTATTTTTATAAAAGGGATTATAAAGAAGGGACACGGCCAAAAGGCCGTGTCATCAAGGGTCTAAAATGTATATTTGATTTGTTGTTTTTCACCATGTCGCTCTAATGCTAGATTTACTAACCGTTCAATTAACTGAGGATACTCAATTCCCGTTTCCTTCCAAAGCAACGGAAACATACTAACCGGTGTAAAGCCAGGCATTGTATTGACTTCATTAATTAACCATTTCCCTTCTTTAGTAAGGAAAAAGTCAGCCCGAACGAGTCCTGCACAATCAAGCGATTTGAAAGCTCTAATCGCTAGTTTATTCATTTCTTGATATTCAGACTCAGTGATAACAGCAGGTATGATTAAGCCTGTATTCCCATCCTCATATTTTGCTTGATAATCGTAAAAATCGGTTTTTGGAACAATTTCTCCTGCAACAGAGCATTCTGGTTCATCATTTCCAAGCACGGCAATTTCAATTTCTCGTGCCACTACACCTTGTTCAATGATAATTTTCCGATCGAATTGAAAAGCCTCTTGAAACGCCTTTTCAAGCTCAACGCGGTTTACACATTTACTGATTCCTACACTTGAGCCTAGATTAGCAGGCTTAACAAAGCAAGGATATCCTATTTCACTTTCAACCTTTTCATAGGTTGCATCTTCAGCATTTTGCCATTCACTACGAATAAACCAAACATAATCCACCTGTGTGAGGCCGGCTTGCGCAAACACATTTTTCATAATGACCTTATCCATTCCAGCTGATGAAGCTAGCACGCCATTACCGACATATGGTAAATTCAGAAGTTCCAACAGCCCTTGAACCGTTCCATCTTCTCCATTCGGTCCATGAAGCAATGGAAAAATAACATCCAATGTTTGTTGGTTCCCCTCTGTTTCAACTTGAAACAGGTTTGGCACTAAACTATCTGAAGGCATTCCCACAGGCGGAGCGAATTCAAGAGCTTCAACATCTTCAACTGGTGCGAATAGCTGTGGGCCCTTTACCCATTGTCCCTTCACTGTTATGTATATAGGAAAAATATCGAATTTGCTTAGATCAAGAGCTTTTATAACAGCCATAGCTGTTCTCATGGACACTTTATGTTCTGCAGATTTCCCACCGTATAATAAACCCAGTCTCGTTTTCATAAACTGAACCTCCATTTTTTTCAATCAAACCTTTTTTTATTTTACCACTTTATTAACAAAGTTGTTCAATGAATTTCCATTACTTTTAATGTATGAACGATTTATCACAGTACAAACCAGTATTCAAAAAAACAACTAAAAAACGGCCGAACATTCGGACCGTTTTAAACTCTATTGGGTAAACAATGCCCACTCTCTTGTCTTTTTTTCTAATACTAGCTTAGCATCACATTTTTCTCTTTTCATTTGGTCAAATTCTTCAATCATGTCATCCATATTGTCAAAGTCACCAATCACCCAGATTGGAATTTCGATACGATTCCTGTTTTGGGTAATATTTCTCAACGAGATTACGGTGCCTTCTCTCATAAATTTTGATAATGAAAGGATAATATCTAAATTTACTGGAGGATAAGATCTTTTTTTTCGGATTCCGATTAGTGTTTTTTCAATCTTCAGTTCTTCCAATTTTATAGCAATCACATTACCTAACATTCGATAAAAATCATTTATTTGGCGATAATACGTTTTGTTAAACCAGCTATCGTAACGGGACAAATAGACATAACGATTTCCGAGCTTGTTATAAAATGGCCCCTTTAAATGTCGCTTCTGGTGCCCTAAGAAGAGTAGTTCAGCTATTTCTTGCCCAGATAATTCATCCAACCCGTCGATTTCCTCAAAGTCGACCCAGCAAAAATCTCCGTAGGCGTAAATATTATCTTTAACTAATTTTCGAAGGCTGTCTCTTGGTACATATTCTAACAATGTGTGGCGATTTAATTCCCCATCGTCAAATTGGTGTTTTATTAACAAAAGATGATTTAAAGACCGCGACAAAGACTGGGCGAACACAGAAAATTCCACTCCATAGGAAATCACATATTGACCGTTTTCATTTAGATGAACATATACTAAATCGCGAATTTCATGATTGTGTTTCTTCAATTGAGATACCCCCGAACATCAAAGCTGGTTCATTTATTAAAAAAGTGGAAAGCTCTAGCCTTAAGAAAAAGACAGTCTCTTATGAAACTGTCACCATGGTTGCAATTCGAACATTCTATCTCTCCTTATTTTAGCAAAAATAACGAAAAATATCTTACCTTCATATAAAAATAAAATTATATTTGGAAATAATTGATTTAGCAAATAAGTTATATATGCATAACATATATATATTGGCGGAAGGAGTGCGAAACTGGATGATCCAAAACATGACTGAAGATCAAATTACCCTACAAATGATTAAAATGTTAAAAGACAGTAGAAAGCAAGAATTTGAGAAAATCCTTGACGAACTCCAACCATATGATATTGCCCACATTTATGAGAATTTACCTGAGAAGCACAAAACTCGCTTTCTTCTATATTTAAACATCGATCGCCTAGCCGACTTAATTCAAGAGCTAAATAAAGAAGAACAAATAGAAGTTTTAAATAAATTGGGTCTTGAACGCAAAGGGAAAGTTCTTGATGAAATGGACAACGATGACCTGGCTTCCCTGCTGGAGGACTTGTCACCTAAAAAAATGGACGCGCTCTTAGCAGAGATGAAGAAAGAGGAATCAAAGATTGTCCAGGATCTCATGAACTACCCTCCAGAAACAGCCGGACGTTTAATGACAAATCGGTTTGTTTGGATTCGTAATGATTATTCAGTCCATGAGGCAGTTGTAAAACTTAAATCTTTCGCAGATTTTGCTGAAACGATTAATTATTTGTATGTAATCGATCAAGACAAGAAGCTAGTAGGGGTTGTGTCTTATCGAGATTTACTGATCTCGGAGCCGAATGAAATGATTAAAAACATCATGTATGAACGGGTCATTTCAGTTTTAGTGACAATGGATCAAGAAGAAGTGGCCACGATGATTCAGCGATATGACTTTTTAGCCATTCCTGTTGTTAATGAGGAAAGTACACTAGTAGGAATCGTTACAGTCGATGATATGATTGATGTTGTTTTAAAGGAAGCCAATGAAGACATCGAAAAGCTATCAGCATCAGGTAAATCCATCGACTTTGATACTAAAGCACTTGTAGCCGCATCGAGGCGGTTGCCTTGGCTCATTTTATTATTGTTTATTGGTCTTGTTTCTGGAAGGATTATCAGTGGCTATGAGGAAACCCTTAAAAAGGTAGTAGCGTTAGCATTTTTTATGCCAATGATTGCTGGAATGACTGGTAATACGGGTACACAATCTCTTGCAGTTGTGGTTAGAGGACTTGTAGCTAAGGACATTGATAAAAAAGTGGTCACAAAACTAATCATGCGTGAACTCATTGTAGGTTTGATTATTGGAGTTACTTGCGGAATATTAATTTCAATTATTGCCTATGTTTGGCAAGGTAATGCCATATTAGGGATTGTTGTTGGTTCCTCGCTTCTCCTAACATTAATCATCGGGACATTAGCTGGAACTATCATCCCACTAATTTTGTATAAGCTAAACATTGATCCAGCAGTAGCCTCAGGTCCACTCATTACCACGCTCAATGATATTTTCTCATTGATCACCTATTTTGGGATTGCCACTACCTTTATTAACCATTTTATGTAGATTTATTGGACACTTCTTTTAAAAGTAGGCTATATTAAAGCTCTATGTTGATTTTGCTCACATGTAGCTAGGAGCAGCAATCACCAGGCAAGTTTAACACAGCCAATAATAAAAAACCGGTGAAGGCTATTCCTCACCGGTTTTAACATTTTCTATTGAAGATTTTTGCTTTTGCACTTCAACATAGAGGATATGGTGGCCATCTAATTCTTTTACTTTAAATTCAAAACCCTCAAAATTCACTATATCACCCAGCTTGACGTCATATTTTTGCGTTAATATCCAGCCGCCAATTGTATCCACATCATCATCTGGAATATGCGTAGCTAATAGATCATTTACATCTTCAATTAATAATTTTGCATCAAAGATATAATGGTTAGTATCCACTTTCCTAATTAACGGAATCTCATCTGAATCAAATTCATCACGAATTTCGCCGACAATTTCCTCCAAAATATCTTCAACCGTAACTAAACCTGCAGTTCCACCGTATTCATCAAGTAAAATCGCCATATGATTCCGTTCCTTTTGCATTTTGAGCAATAGGTCATGGATGGGAATCGTCTCGATCACCCTTATCACTGGGTTAATAAACTGTTCGATTGAGAAGCCTTCCGAATTAACTATTAAAGTTGCGGTTAACAACTCTTTGATATTAATAATCCCGATAATATTATCCTTATCGCCATCAACAATTGGGTATCTGGTAAACTTCTCCTCACTTATCACGACGAACATTTCTTCAAGAGAAGCATCCTTTTCTAAGGTAACAATTTCTGTCCGTGGGACCATTATTTCCTTTGCTAGTCGATTATCGAATTCAAAAATATTGTTCACATAGCTGTACTCTGACTGGTTGATCTCCCCCTGCTCGAAGCTTTCAGATAAAATAATCCGCAGCTCCTCTTCACTATGGGCAATCTCATGCTCAGAAGCAGGTTTCAGTCCAAACAATCCAGTGAATAATCGAGCTGAAGTATTAAGAGTCCAAATAAAGGGAAACAAAATTTTATAAAACAAGATTAGTGGCTTTGAAAAAGATAAAGCAATCTGTTCTGCCTTTTGAATAGCGAACGTTTTTGGTGATAGCTCTCCAATTACAACATGTAAAAACGTGACGATAGAAAAGGCAATGCCAAATGAGATAATGTGTTCAATTGATTCGTTTAGTGGTAAATGTTTGAACACCGGGCGCATAATTGACTCAAAGGTTGGTTCACCAAGCCAACCTAGTCCTAAAGCAGTGATCGTAATCCCTAATTGACACGCCGATAAATATTCGTCCAAATGGGTGATGACTTTTTTTGCAGAAACGGCATTTTTTTTACCCTCTGCCAACAGTTGGTCAATTCTACTTGAGCGGACCTTTACAATCGCAAACTCCGATGCAACAAAAAAAGCTGTCAATGCAATTAAAACTGCAATAATGAAAAGGTTAATAAGTTCCAATGATGAGTCCTACTTATAAAGTAAGACACTCACCTCCCTAAAAATGAGACAGACTTGAATACAGAAGAGCAATAATCAAAATTTCAATTTACATTCATTATCTCCATTATACCTTTTTAACATGAACAACGATGAAAGAAAATGCCTTCAGGAACTTTTTCCTTTATCATTTCCTTCAAAATCACTTGATTTTGACATTCCTTTAAATCATTATCTTTCAATAATTTGCTCATTTTGCTACCGTAATGTTTCTTAGACAAATGGATATCATTTTGTCCGTATTGAAAGTTTTAGATTTGATATTAATGTGATATCATATTGGTATCAAAATAATTTCAGTAGGAAGTGGAGAGTGGTCCTTTTGAAAGAGAAAGAAATATTTAAAGTGAACGGATTTGGTGGGGTTTTAATCGAGTTATTGTTGTTTATAATCATCATTTATTTAATTAGAATTTTTTCACTTAATCAAAATCCAGTCATCCTCATACCATTTGTCGTACTTGCTCTAATTGCTGCCGTTCTATTAACCGGATTTACCATTAATCAACCTAATCAAGCTAAAGTAATCACTCTTTTTGGTTCCTATTTAGGCGTAATTAAGCAAGAAGGATTTTGGCTCTCCATTCCCTTGACCTTAAGAAAAAATGTATCTTTAAGAGTGATTAATTTTAACAGTGAGAAACTAAAGGTTAACGACTTGGAAGGAAATCCAATCGAGATTGCCGCTGTTGTTGTTTACAAGGTTTTTGACTCTGCCAAAGCAGTCTATGATGTTGAGGATTATAAAGAGTTTGTTCATACCCAAAGTGAAACTGGCTTGCGTCACATCGCCAGTCAATATCCATACGACAATTTCAACAATGATTATGAGATATCTTTAAGACAGCACTCTGATGAGGTTGGCGATGAATTAACGAAGGATCTACAAAAACGATTAGTAGTTGCAGGGGTAGAGATTATCGAAGCGCGTATTATGCATTTAGCCTATTCGAGTGAGATTGCCTCATCCATGTTGCAGCGACAACAGGCAAAAGCCATACTTGCAGCCCGAAAGGTGATCGTCGATGGTGCAGTTTCGATGGTTAAATCAGCGATTGAGCAACTAAGCAGTGAAGGTGTCGTGGAACTAGATGAAGAAAAGAAAGCACAGATGGTGAATAACCTTATGGTGACAATCGTCTCAGAAAAAGGGACCCAACCAGTAATCAATACAGGAACCATCTATTAAGGTAGTGATACTATGTCTGAAAAAAAGAAGTTCCTTCTTCGAATAGACCAAAGGACATATGATACACTCGAAAAATGGGCAAGTGATGAGCTCCGAAGTGTCAATGCCCAAATCGAGATCATATTAAAGCATGCTATAAAAGCAGCCGGACGAGGCAAAAAAGAGGAAACAAACTAAATTTGCACCAATTACTCAAAAAGAGGCTGGGTTTCAGATATATCTGAAGCCCAGCCTCTTTGCGTATTTATCTAGCATGATTTAATGACTTAAATTTAGAAGTTTTTCAAATTCTGTTACTTGTAACGGTGGACTATAATAAAAACCTTGAACCACATCACATTTTTTTAAACGTAAGGTTTGGAGTTGTTCTTTCTTCTCAACTCCTTCTGCGATCACAGACATATTAAAACTGTGGGCAACTGTGATGATTGCTTGGACAATACTTAAATTGTTTTCCGAATGATTCATCTGTTGAATAAACGACTTATCAATTTTTAAAAAGTCGAAAGGGAATTTATTTAAATAGCTTAGCGAAGAATATCCCGTTCCAAAGTCATCTAGCGAAAGGAGCACCCCAAGCTTTTTAAGATCTCTCATTTGCTTAGTTGAGTGGCTAACATCAGCCATGGCCATTGATTCTGTAATTTCAAGATTTATATATTTTGGGTCAAGGTCAAGTTCCTTTATGATTGAATCTATTTTGCAAACTAAGTCCCTATTAAGAAACTGCCTTGCTGAAATATTTACAGAAACCATCAGGTTTTTTACCCCTGATCCCTGCCATACCTTAAGCTGTCTATAAGCTTCCTTCATTACCCAGTCACCAATTGGGACAATTAACCCAGTTTCCTCCGCGATCGGAATAAACTCAGCTGGTTGAATGGTCCCCAGTTCGGGATCATTCCAGCGAATTAATGCCTCAACCCCAATCATCTCATTAGTATTTAGAGCAAATTTCGGCTGATAATGGAGCTCAAACTCTTGATTATGTATTGCTTTCCTTATTTTACTCTCTAATTCAAATTTTCTATGGATAAAAGCTTCAATTTCAGATCGGTAAAATTGATAGTTATTTTTTCCCTTTTCTTTTGCTAAATACATGGCGATATCTGCGTTTCGAATCAAAGTATCTACTTCATTTCCATCAAGTGGGGAAAGACTAACCCCAATACTGGACGTGATAACTACTTCATGAACCATAATCTCAAATGGTAGGGATAAGGTTTGTAGAATTTTTTGAGCGATCGCTTCCGCTTCTTTTCTATTGCTATCAGGGAGGCAAATGATGTATTCATCTCCTCCTTGCCTTGCGATTAGTCCTTTAGCTCCAATACAGTCTATTAAACGAATAGCGACCATCTTTAGCAACTGATCACCTATTTTATGTCCCCACGTATCATTTATAGACTTAAACCGATCCAAATCGATAAAAAGAATAGCGACACTTTGATTTTCTCTTTCTGAAATTAATAATTCCTGACCTAAATGTTTACGGACCTTATTCCGATTTGCTAACCCTGTTAATGAATCATGGTAAGCAATATATTTAAAAAGTTTTTCGCTTTCATTCAAACTTTTATTATATTCACTCGTTAGTTTATTCTGGACATTTTTTAAGTCTCTACGTAAAAATACCGCTTTATCATAATGTCTTCCAAAAAACCATCCAAGAGGAATTCCTAACCCAAACTGAAATACTAGAAATTCATGATCAATCCAACTCTCTATGACAAGCCATATGATAGTGACTAATACGGCAACTGTCCTCCCGGTATATTTCATTTCCTCACTCCAGTACATCCAACATGTGGTTAGTTATTTCTTGTGGAACAGCTTTGGTATGTCAATCAATTTTTTTCAAAAAAAATATTCGTACCCAAAGAGACATAACTAGGAGGGTAGAATCATTTTCATTCATCGGTAACCCAGCCGTCATAGATTTCCTTAGACCTGTGGCTTTGCGTCCTTATCTTTCAATAAGTTTGCCTTTATCTGACTATTAAGTTGAATAATTGCTATTCACTGATACTATTTTACTATATTTAATGAAAAATAAGTGTATTTTTAAAAATTTGTATTAAATTCACAGCACTACATTTTTAGGTAATAAGTGTTAATTGTCTCGAAACAAGTCGATAAATAGAGTTCCATTTGTACTAATTACAGCATACTGTACCTGTTCCCTTTTTAAATTTCTTAATTGAAGTTGCTGATTAAGCCATTCCCTTGTGTATTTATCATCAAAATTCTTTTCGATTAGGCTACCCTCCACAATCAGTTCAATCGGGAAATTCAACTTTTGAGTCTGAGCAAACGGAAATAGATCATTTTTGGTAAGGCTTTGGTATTTTGCTTTTTTTAAAACGGATAAATTACCGCTTACCTCTAATAACGCAAACTCCACCTCAGATACATCAAAAATACCTAACTCCCTCAGCTGCTGATTTAAATTATCCAACGTGAATTTGATTTTCTTCATATCTCCCTCTAAGATTTTTCCGTCTTTAATGATCACTGTCGGTTTTCCAGAAAACCAATGGCTGAACCTTCTGCTTCTATAGGAGATTTTTGCTATGAGAAAATACACAATAATAATCGTTAAAAATCCAGCGAGCATGGGAATAAATTTGATATTCGTATCGAACCCCATATTTGCCACAAACGAACCAATTATAAGTGATAAAGCGAAATTATAATAGTTCTTATGAGAATTAACTTGCTTTCCAAGACATATTGCGACCAACATTAACACTAAAAACGCAGTAAATGACCTGACAATAGAAAGTAATACATGCTCAATCATGATATAACATCCTTGATATGAATTTTGTTCTAATTAATTATTCACACTAAAAGTGGAGGTCATACAGAATTGATTCAAACGATTTTAAAAAACCACCTATTCGTTTTCGAATAAGCGGTCTAATATCCATTATTTTTTTGAAACGGGCTGTCTAATGATTGTCTTTAATTTACTAGGGTCTACCTTTCGAAAATCACTTAAATAAATTTCATGGTGTTTTCCTTCAATACGATATCCATTCGCTTGAGCAAACTCATGTAGCTTTACAATGGTTGGATGCTCATCATCAAATTGTCCAACATAAAGAACCTGTGCTGATAAACCCTCATTGTATCCTTCAAATCTTATTTTATCTAATGAAGCTAAGCCCTTCTTTTTTCTTACCGATTCGATTGCATCGTTCATCATTTCTTTAGAGATATGACTTGGCTGCATAATCATCGCGGTCCATTCCCACTCATCTTTTGGAACATGAATAAAATCATTCATCTCATCAATAAACCAAAGTGCTTCCAGCGGCATAACGACATAGTCCAAACCGTTCTTTTTTGATAAAAATTTAACAGAATAGGAGACTGAATATAGTGCTTCAATCGCATCCTTAAAGGCTATGGCAGTGTTCGGGTCCCCCTTGCCATCAATCATTAAATAATTCATCTCAGGTACATCGACAAGGACATTCTTTTTTGGGCAACTGTAAAATTCCTTCAGTTCCTTTTTAAAGTCTACTTTTTGGGCTGATTTTACATCCATTTCAAAATCCTCCTATTTCAACAAATACTCCAACTCTATTTTATCTCAAAATATAGTAATTATTGAGTGTCATCTTTCAAAAAGGCTGATTTCCGCTTCAGGTGCTCGCTTTCCGCGGGGCGGGTGGTGAGCCTCCTCGGCGCTTAAGCGCCTGCGGGGTCTCACCTGTCCCGCTGCTCCCGCAGGAGTCGAGCACCTTCCGCTCCAATCAGTTTCATTTTCAAGGATATGAGTTCAAAAACAACAAAAAAGACTTCCCAATGCAACAGCTTTTCTAATTCAAGCGGTTGCGCTAGGAAGGCTATTTTAATGTATTATTTATTCATCTTCAATTGGTTGTATTGCTCAACAATTCCTTCGAACAAAGGTGATGTTTGATTAAGTTTTGTATACTCCGCAATGGCAGCAACAAGTCCCTTTTCCTTAATGGTGTTTTGAACATGAACAGCATCTTGATCGCCTTCAAAATCATAAAGAAGCGCTGCCGCTATTCCCTTCATGAGGTAGGTCGGCTCTTTCCCTACTACTTCAATAAATTGCCTAGCTGGGCTAACGAGACGATCATTTGGTCCAAGCTTGCGAATAGGCGAACGTCCAACTCTCGTAACTTCATCAATAATATAAGCGTTGGCGAAACGATGTAGAATTTTTTGAATGTATTTGCCGTGTTCATCACGGTTAAATCCATATTTTTCCACCAAAAACTCACCACTTTCTCTAAGCGCGCCTTCAACCAAACCGTTTATTTGTTCATTTTCCATTGCAATGTTAATCGTTTCAATGCCGAAATAATAGCCAAAATATGCAGCCAGCGCATGACCTGTATTGACCGTAAACAATTTCCGTTCAATAAATGGCACTAAATCTTGAACAAAAGTAATTCCGGCAATTTCCGGTTTTTCGCCAACTATTTTTGTTTCTTCAACGACCCACTCATAAAATGGTTCAACCTTCACCATTAACTTATCTTCGTTGATTTGATTTGGAACAATGCGATCAACTGCTGAATCGGGAAAGCCGAAACGTTGGTCAAATAATGACTTTTCCTCATTGGTTAATTTTTCAAATACCTTCTCTTTTAATAAAGAACTGCCGCCAATCATATTTTCACAAGCAATCAGATTTAATGGTTTGTCCGTTATTTCGATTCGCTTACGCAAGCCATCTGCAATTAAATTAGCGATAAGCGGGAGAATGTTTGGACCAATCGCCGTCGTTAAGATATCCGCTTTGGCAATCGCCTCGATCACAAGCTCCGGGTTTGCCTGACTATTAATCGCGCTAACATTGTTAATGACCATTTCTTGTTGAGATGGATCAGCTAGAACAACACGATATTCCTTCTTTTCATTGAGTAAATTTACTATTTCGCTATTTACATCAACAAAACAAGTTTCATATCCAGAATGATAAAGTAAGTTCCCAATAAAACCACGACCAATATTACCTGCTCCAAAGTGTACGGCTAACAAATTAATTCACCCCTTCAAAGATCGACAAAATTTCTTCTGCTGTTGTAGCGTTAACCAACTTTTCGATATTTTCTTCTTCAGAGCAAACGATGGCAATGTTAGATAGAATGTCTAAGTGTTCATTATTTTTTCCGGCAATTCCGATGAGAAGCTTGACGATATTTCCGTTGCCAAAATCGACTCCTTGTGGAACTTGAATAAATGAAATACCAGATTCTTTAACAAACTGCTTTGAATCTTCTGTTCCGTGTGGAATAGCCAAAAAGTTCCCCATATAAGTAGAGGTCAATTCTTCCCTTTCAAGCATTTTCTCGATATAGCCTGCATCCACATAGCCTTTGTCAACAAGGATACTACCCGTTAATCTAATTGCTTCTTCTTTTGTCCCCACAGTTTCATTTAAGCGAATGTTATCTTTAGTTAGAATTGAGTTTGACATATTTATACACTCCTTATTTCCAGTAATTTCTCGTTAAAAAATGTATCAAATCTTGCAGTTAATAGGGCTAAAATTTTCTCATCGTCATTTGATTCAAAAATGGTGATACTTTCTTCGCTTTCTATTAATAAAGAGCTTACATAACTTAATACTTCTAAAGCTCCTTCGGATGCCACCTCTGGGGATAACAGCAACACAATCTGGTTCATCTCCATGATTGAATCATCCATGCCCCGAACCTTTATCGGCTCACGGGTGACATAAATGGTGAAGGATGGTGTAATGACGTGTGTCGATCGAGCATGAAAGAGTGCCATTGTTGTATCAGGAATCCCTAAACCTCCGAGATTTTCCCGTTCAACGATTGCATGAACAACCTTATCAATATCATCGATTAGCTGTTTATCATATAAATCTTGGCAAGCCTGGATTAATATTTCTTTAGTCGTTAAACCCGCTTCCACTTCTTTCATGTCGAAGTCCTGTAATATAGCAGTAATGGCTCCGGCATACTCTTGCAAATCGTACATTTCTTTTAGTAACTTTTTGGATGTTTTCTTGCTCATCCTCTCCGCTTGCGGAAGGTCTAGCTTGGTGTCGCGTCCATTCGTATTGAAACGCTCTTTGATAAAACTACGAATCTTTTCTATTTCTTCTTTATTTAAAATGGGACTGACTAAGATATATTCCATATGAAAATCTGGAATAGGAATCGTGGATATAATCAATTGATAATCCCATTTGTCTAACTTAATTAGATCAAGAACAGATGCACTTTGAATTTCCTTCATCTCCGGAAATTCTTTTTGTAATCTCGTCACAAGCATTTTGGATGTCCCAATGCCACTGGAACATAAAACTAAGGTTTTTATACTTTTAATTTCCTTATTCCCAAGCACCGCTGCACCAAAATGCATGACCAGATAACCTGTTTCTTCTTCTGGAACGATAAACTCCGAAAACACCTCATCAGTTGCTTGTTTCACAATTGAAAATAGTTCGCCATAATCTCGTTTAATCCGATCAAGTAATGGATTGCTTATCCCCATATTTTGTTTAAGGCGAAATATGGCCGGTTTTAAATGCATCGCTAATCCTTCGAATAACGACCGGTTGGTTGATAAGTCTCGTCCTAACCGATTCCCCACATTTTGAATGAGATTTTTCGTCTTTAGCGCAATCTGTAAGCTGGTGTCTTCGATCAAATATTCTTTATCGTGACGTAATTTAGCACCTTTTAAGTGCATCGTAATATAACCGATCTCTGCCTCTGGTATGTTAATTTGAAAAACCTGCTCCAGTTCCTCAACTATCTTTTCTGCAAATTTATATTCTTTGGTTGATTTTTGATTTTCAAGGTAGGATGTATCAATAGAGATCCCTTCCCCTTTTTGAATTCGTTCAACTGCAAGCGCCAAATGAACAACTAAACCAATATAGGCACTATCAGCCATTGAATACGGTAAGTCCTGATTGATCGACTCAATTACCTTTTCAACGATGATGAGTTTGTTCTTCTCGACAAGACCTAAAAGTCGTTCCGAAATCGTATTGATCTGCTGCGATGGCCGTTTTTGAATATTTTCCCTTGCCAGCGCTAAAATTTCTGACTCATCTAGATGCTCGGCAATGATGCCCCGCATCGCTCTTCTTTTAGAACTTTCTGGGCCTTCTATTTCTACGCCATACCCTCTTCTTCGAATTAGTAATAATCCAAGTGAGGAAAGCCGCTCCTCTAATTTCGTCAAATCGTTACTAACTGTTGCAATCGTCACATTTATATCATTTGCGAGCGCAACTAGCTTAACAGGTCCATTTGACTCCAATAAAGCACACAAAATCATCGTTTGCCGTTCATCAGGGGTATACTCTGTATGAAAGAGATTAAACAAAAAAAGTTCAAGTTCCCGAATCTTACCTTTATCTCCCGTCACTTGGACGCCAACACCTGACTTCTTTTGTAAGGAAAGGTCGTATTCTGTTAAAATATCTTCTACATTCTTTAAATCACGATGGACGGTCCTTCCACTCACACCAATTTGATCAGCGAGGTCTTTCACAGTTAACTCATTCGTTTCTGTTAGCAAGATTTCAAGGATTTGTCTTTCTCTTGCGGAAATATACATATTCCTCACTCCGTGGGTACAGTTTACTAAAACCTCGTCCTCCATTCATATCATGTTGACATAATTATCATTTGATATTCACAATATAATAATATAGTGGTATAACGCTCTAAACAACAAGAGGAAAAGTCGATTTAGTCAGAAGAGTTGTTGACAAAATTTTAATGGCTATATTATTCAAAAAAACTTTGTTAAACTAGAATGTTGATTTCCGTTCCAGGCACTCGCTTTCCGCGGGCGGTCCGGGAGCCTCCTCGGCGCTTTCACGCCTGCGGGGTCTCCCGTGACTCGCTTCTCCCGCAGGAGTCTCGCGCCTTCCACTCCAATCAACATTGTTCAAAAAATCAACATTGAGCTTTAACACAGCCTTCGAAAGAAATGAAAAGCCTAGCTGTCGTTATTCAGCTAGGCTTTTCCTAATATTATTTCTTAAAGCTATCTACTAATTCATCATATTTAGGACTATTTAAGAAGTTTTCAACTGAGATGTGCGCAGCATTTGGAAGTTTAGCCTTGGCACGGTCTGTTAAATCCTTATGGGTAATAACCACATCAGCATCAGCAGGTAGATTGTTAATAGCTGTGTTAATTACATTAATATCAAGCCCTGCTTTTTTCATTTTATTTCTTAGGATGGAAGCACCCATGGCACTTGAACCCATACCTGCATCACAAGCAAACACAATTTTGTTTACTTTATCAGTATTAATAGCAGCTTCATTGTTTAACATAGAAGTTACCGAGCTTTTCTTACCTTTCATTTCTTCCATTTTTGCTGCTGCAGAAGTAAGATCTTCCTCTTCATCAGTCGCTTTACTTGTTTTTAGGATCAATGCTGCTACTGCAAATGACACTACTGTAGCCACTAACACACCTGCAAGAACTCCTACATAATTTCCTTTTGGAGTCATTGCAAGTAGAGCGAAAATACTGCCTGGTGATGGAGCTGCAACTAAACCTGCATCCAAAAGATTGAAGGTGAATACGCCACTCACGCCACCAGCCATAGCTGCAAAAATTAACATTGGCTTCATTAAAATATATGGGAAGTAAATTTCATGAATACCACCAAGGAAATGGATAATCACTGCACCAGGAGCTGTTTGTTTTGCTGCTCCTTTGCCAAATAACCAGAAAGCAAGTAGAATTCCTAAACCAGGACCAGGGTTTGTTTCTAACAAGAACAGAATCGATTTGCCTGCTTTTGCTGCTTGATCAATTCCTAATGGACTTAGAATACCATGGTTTATAGCATTATTTAAAAATAGTACTTTTGCTGGTTCAATAAAGACGTTTGCTAAAGGTAACATGTTATGGTCGACAATAAATTGAACGCCTGATGCTAGTACTTTACTCAAACCTTCAACAACTGGTCCGATACCTTTATATGCTAATAACGTCAACGCACCGCCGAGAATTCCAGCTGAAAAGTTGTTAACAAGCATTTCAAAGCCTGATTTAATTTTTCCATGAAGAGCTTGGTCAAGCTTTTTGATCATAAAACCACCTAGTGGTCCCATTATCATAGCTCCTAAAAACATCGGGATATCTGTACCAACGATCACACCCATCGTTGCTGTAGCACCAACAACACCACCACGGATATCATAAACCATTCTACCACCGGTAAAACCAATTAATAATGGCAATAAAAACGTAATCATTGGTCCAACTAACTTAGCTAGATCTGCATTAGGCAACCAGCCTGTTGGAATGAATAAGGCAGTTATAAGTCCCCATGCCATGATTGCACCAATATTCGGCATTACCATGCCGCTTAAATAACTACCGAATTTCTGGATCTTAACTTTAACATCTGATTTATCTTTAACCGATTGGTTCATTATGTTAAATCCCCCTTCAATATGTCTTGTTTATCTTTCTATCTTTATATTAAAGCGTTTGCAAAGCTAAATCTATTTATACAAAATCGCATTTTGTCATTGTGATTGTTGCCAAGATTATTATTTTAGGCAAACAAAAAAGTAATGAAGTGGGCCATTAAATCCGTACCATGTAAAAAGAAATAAAGAGAATCGGGATAATACCCAATCAAAAAGTGACAAAAAGGATGCACTAGTTATCGCTGATATGGTGAAGAATGGTTACTATTCCATCGTTCTTCCAACTTCTGAATCATTTGAAAAACTTCGAGTTCTTATGTCTAACCGTGAGGTGATTGTTAAGTCGTCAGTTCAATCAACCAATTAAATCGTTGGGTAGATATTGTCTTTTCAGAGCTTCGACAAGTGGTTAAAGACGTGACAGGTAAAGGGGCAATTGCAAGCCTTGGCTTATTTCCACCCCCACCGAATTGCGTTTAATACAACCTGACATTTTGTTGAATTTTTGTCACAATAAAACATAAAAATTATTTCAATTTAACATATAATTAATTCGAGATTTATTAATTAAAAGTGTGAGGAGGAGAAAAAATGGCACAAGCATGTGGTTGTGGAAACACCAAAAATCCTAACGGAAACTGTGATGGTTCTCACGCAAATAATAACTGCAAAAAATAAAGAAAAAAGGCTGTCCTTTTTGTTGATTAAAGCAAATTGGACTGCCTTTTTTATACAAATTAATCAATGCATACAAGTTCTGAGCAAAATCCCTTTTTTGCCTCTTTATTATATAAACGCTTTTTGTTCAAAATGGTTTCGTTCATTCCACAAACTGGTTTACTATCTTAAAATAGAATTACATTAATATTAACAATAATGAATGCATCCTCAACTATTGATGATGCAAACACAATAAATTACTAAGAAGACTGTAAACCAAGATTATTCGGAAGTTTAAAGTTTCGAGGAGACAAAAATGAAGATTAATGAAAGATCATTAATAGAAGGATTATCATATGCTTTGGACGTGGCTGAGAAAAACTATTTCTCTCACTCAAAACATGTTGCCTACACATCATTTATGATCACTAAGGAATTAAAATTACCAAAGGAACAACAAAAAGATATTTATTATGCTGCCTTATTGCATGACATAGGTGCAAGTAATTCCACTTCAATTGAAGATCACTGTGTAGTTGGCAGAGATATCATGAAAAATCTTCCAGTAAAAAAAATAATCTCAGAATATGTTTTTTACCATCATGAGCATTTTAATGGCACTGGACCGTTTCAATTGAAAGGAGAAGAAATTCCATTACCTGCGCAAATTATATGTTTTGCAGATTTGTTTGATACTAGCTTTAGACTCCCAGAAAACTTGAATTCAGCTACGCTAAACGAAATAAGTGGTTGGATGAATGATATTCAAACTCTTTTTGACCCATTAATATTGACTACTTTTCATAAACTAATCAAGAAGGAATATCTCCTCTTAGACTATTTCAATTCTGATTTTAATATGATCTTATCTAGAAGAATAGAAATACAAGAGAAATATTTGGATATGGAAAGTATAAAAAGGTTTGCACACGCATTTTCTGAAATTATTGATAGAAGGAGTCCTTTTACCTATCGTCATTCTGTTGGTATTTCTGATTTAGTTACCAAAATAACGAAAAAGTTAAGTTATGATTGTGAAATTCAAAATAAAATGTATGTTGCAGCTTTATTGCATGATGTAGGTAAGTTAGCCATTTCTAATGATATATTAGATAAAGAAGGCAAGCTAACTGAGCAGGAACGTTTTGAAATTAATAAACATGCATATTACACCAGATGGATATTAGAACAAATTGACGGATTTGAAGAAATTACGGAGTTTGCATCCAATCATCATGAAAAGCTTAATGGACATGGCTATCCTTTACATTTATATGGTAATCAAATAGGAGAACTAGATAGGATAATGGCCATATGTGATATCTATCAAGCATTAACCGAGGAACGATCTTATAGAAAGCAAATGCCAATCGAAAAAGTTTGGGCAATTATTGATGAAATGGTTAACCGTAATGAATTAGATGAAGTTTTAGTAAGTAAAATAAAGACTATTTTAAAATAAAAGTAAAAGAGTCCTCCCCTTCATGGAAGACGGGGACTCTTTGTCTTCCACAGAATTGGGTCTAGAAGTAATTTTGATTATAATATGACGAATAATAAATTCAATTCCTAACACAGGAATTAAAGACAACATTTGAATCCAAATAGGACTAAATGATATTCCTAAAATTATATTAGGTGAGTAAATAAGTCCTATTGTGACAAAATCTGCTGTAAAGGCAAATGGGACAAACGAAAAACGAGGATTCTCCCCATCCGCATATTTATAAGCATCGTATATTGCAAACATATAAACACAGGGATAAAACATAGGCCATTGGTGATCCACCACTACTACAGCTTCTTTTGATTTTCCCAAGAAAACTAAACGTGATACCCTGGTAAAAAAACTTCTAACATTAATAGTAAATTCTAAAATGATAAACAAAGTGGCCATTTAAGAGTTGACCAAATCCTGGAAAAGCAACACTCCAGAGAATTGCTTCTAACTTATACGTTTTCTTCATAGTATCAACCTTTAAGATTCGGTTATATCTTGCTTACCTTTTAACTTATCTAATAGTTTTAATACACAAACCCTCTTATCGTAAACAAAGTAAAATTAACACTGGCAAAAGTATGGACAGGTGACCCAAAATTATCAATGTATGATTTTTTGACCCAAACCACACTTAAATTGGGAAAAATAATATATCATAAATGATGTTAGTCATCCCTTCTAAGGGTTCAAATACTTTTGATCATTACTAGGCAATATATATATTTTCGATAAAAAAAGCCTGATTGAATAAATGTATGAAGTATCTTTTTTCTTCTCTTCTAACCGCTTCCCGTCAATAGTAAACGTAACATCATTCTTGTAAATTAAACTATGTAATATTAGTCAATAAAATGTACAAACTCTCCAACAGGCTTTCGATATCCCCGTGGACGAATATTATGTGTGGTCATTTTCCCTATCGGAATCATTAAGATTGGTTGATGATGTTCTGGAATACCATAGATTTTTTTAATTTCCTCGGCATTTTGCACATGCATTGGACATGTATCCCACCCTTTATCCTTTGCAGATAACATAAAGAGCATGGCAGATAAGCAAGCATTTCGGATGTTATCTTCTTCAACAAATTTAGGATTATTTTCAAAAAGGTTATTAATTAATTCAATGGTTCGATTATATTCACATTCGTCAATAATTCCCAATATTTTCATTCCTTCGTACAAGTGAGGAGCTTCTTTGTACCCTTCTTTATTTCCACACACTATTATCGTGGCAGAAGCACTATAGGTTTTGTGCTGTCCAAATGATGCTTCTTTAACCTTTGCTTTCTTTTCCTCTGATGTGACGACATAATAATGCGTTGTTTGAAGATTGTAACTGGAGGGATGGTTCTTAACGGCCTCAAAAATATCTCTTAATTCATTTACTGTAATTTTAATATTTGTTTGGAAGTTTGTGGCCGACCGTCTTGCTTTAGCTAATTCAATAAACTCCATTTTTTATACACATCTCTTTCTATCCTTACTATTATTTTCCGAAAGCACCATTAAAAATATCTTCAAATAAAATATCTCAAGGATGAGATAATAATAAAACGTAGCTTCTTTTATGTCAATAAACTATATTTTATTACTATAATTTCTGTTTTAATATTACTAAAGGGATATTGTAGTCATATTCGATAAACATTTCTTCTCCTCCGAATTCAAAAGAACCCTATCAATTCAATCTTAGATAGGGTTCTTTTGATGTTGTAAATTCTTATTTAATTAAGCAAATCTAAAAAAATTGTTAAACAATAAAATGTAGGTTCCTGACTTTATTGTTATTTCCAATCATTCTTGTCATTCAACAATAAAAACTAATTTCACTTACCCTTATTCAACGGTTACGCTCTTTGCCAGGTTTCTTGGCTTGTCGACGTCACATTCACGGTGAAGTGCAGCATAGTAAGCAAGCAATTGCAATGGTACTACAGAGATAAGAGGTGTTAATAGTTCATTCACTTCAGGAAGTATGAAACGATCTCCGTCTGTTTCTAGCCCCTTCATGGAAATGATACATGTATTGGCACCACGAGCAGCGACCTCTTTGACGTTGCCGCGGATATTCAAACTAACTAGATCTTGAGTTACTAAGGCTATAACCGGTGTGCCTTCTTCGATTAATGCAATCGTACCATGCTTTAATTCACCACCAGCAAAACCTTCCGCTTGGATGTAGGAAATTTCTTTAAGCTTCAATGAACCCTCTAGACAAACATAGTAGTCAGCGCCACGACCAATGAAGAAAGCGTTACGTGTTGTCGTCATGTATTCCCAAGCCATTGCTTCAAATACATCTTTAGAATCAACTAACCCTTCCATTACATTGGCAATGATTCCAAGCTCATGAACTAAATCAATATCAAGCTCCAATCCTCGATAACGACCAACTACTTCAGAAAGAATGGCTAATACAGCAATTTGCGCTGTGTAAGCCTTCGTTGAGGCAACCGCAATTTCAGGACCAGCATGAAGCAACAAAGTATAATCCGCTTCCCTTGAAAGAGTGGATCCTTGGACATTGGTAACGGTTAAGGCTTTATGGCCTAATTCTTTTATTTGAACTAGAACGGAACGACTATCTGCTGTTTCACCACTTTGGGAAATGAAAATAAATAGCGGCTTCTCAGAAAGAAGTGGGATATTATAACCAAATTCACTAGCAATATGAACCTCAACAGGGATTTTGGCCATTTTTTCGATTAGCTGCTTACCAACCAAACCTGCATTATACGAAGTTCCAGCCGCAATAATGTAGATTCTGTCAGCAGCTGCAACCGCATCAATAATATCCTGGTCAATCGTTAATAAGCCTTGTTCATTCTGATACGTTTGAATAATTTTACGCATAACAAGTGGCTGTTCATCAATTTCCTTAAGCATATAGTGGGGGTAGGTTCCCTTTTCAATATCACTGGCATCAAGTTCAGCAGTATACGGTTTACGGGTCATTACGTCACCGTTTAGGTTTTGAATGGTTACTCCGTCTTTCGTAACAATAACCATTTCTTTATCCATTAATTCAACGTACTGATTCGTTACTTGAAGCATTGCCATTGCATCACTGGCAACCACATTGAAATCTTCACCTAATCCAACTAAAAGCGGACTCTTATTTTTTGCAACAAAAATAGTTGCTTCGTTTTGATTGTCTAAAAGAGCAAGTGCATAAGATCCCTTTAATAGTGTTAGCGTTTTACGTAACGCTTCTTCAACAGTTAAGCCTTGACCAACAAATAGTTCAATAAGTTGCACAATGACTTCTGTATCCGTGTCACTTTTCAAAGTAGTATCCTGTAAATACTCGCGCTTTAGAAGATCATAATTCTCAATAACTCCATTATGAACAAGGGTGAAACGGCTAGAATTACTTTGGTGTGGGTGAGCATTGACTTTGCTAGGCACGCCGTGGGTAGCCCAACGAGTATGACCAATTCCTGTGTTGGTAGCAACGGTTGTGTCAACAACCTCTCTCAAGTCAGCAATGCGTCCTTTTTCTTTAAATACTTGAACACCAGCGCCTGTCATAACAGCGATTCCAGCTGAGTCATATCCTCTATACTCCAGCTTTTCTAAGCCCTTTAATAGAATTTCCTTTGAATCTTGACTTCCTATATATCCAACAATACCGCACATTCGTGTGTTCCTCCTTGTTAGACAAGGGGGCAAGTTGCCTTTGGGGGCGGGACTCGCCCCCTTATCTCTGTGTTTTATTTTTATGTCAGCTAGGTTTTCCCCTAACCTTCTCGCGCATGTTCCTTTCTTTTGTCCATCAGGTTACCCCGGTGTTTTGGAAAAAAGGAATTTCGGTTGTGCGTCATCAACCGGGAGGCATCCGCCGAATGTTCGATAAACCTCCTCCTCGTCAACTAATCTACTCTGATTAGTTCAGGCGCTTCTTATATTCGTATTTTTAACCTACTATCCTCCTTAAAAAAGCATAGAAATGCAGGATAATCATATAACAGTTTTCCCTATTAGTCAATTGTTGAACAATCCAAAAAATTGGAAAATCTCAATTCAATCACCTAGGTTCCCTGCAGTTCAACATTTATCCCCTAATAAAAAATATGCATAAGGAGAACCAATGGTTCCCTTATGCATATCCCACTTATTCTTCAGTTAAACCCATTTCGTCTTTGACAACTTCAGCGATTGCTTTAGCAAAGGCTTGGCAGCTTTCTTCAGTCGGTGCCTCAACCATGACCCGAACTAAAGGTTCTGTTCCGGACGGACGAACAAGGACACGACCATTCCCGTTCATTTCTGCCTCCACAACATCAATAACTTGCTTCACTTTTTCATTATCTGTTACATGATATTTATCAGTTACTTTAATATTGACCAATGCTTGCGGGAACTTTTTCATTTCTGCTGCAAGCTCTGACAATGGTTTTTCTGTAACTTTCATGATGTTTACAAGCTGCAACCCTGTTAGAAGTCCATCCCCTGTTGTATTATAATCAAGGAAAATAATATGCCCTGACTGCTCCCCACCGAGATTATATCCATTCTTTCTCATTTCCTCTACAACATAACGATCGCCAACGGCTGTTTGAACGCTTTGAATATTATGTGCTTCCAATGCCCTATAAAAACCAAGATTACTCATTACCGTCGACACAACGGTGCCATGCTTTAATCTACCTTGCTCTTTAAGATATTTTCCGCAAATATACATGATTTGATCGCCGTCGACTATCTCACCATTTTCGTCTATGGCTATTAAACGATCCCCATCACCATCAAAAGCAAGACCTATATCAGCACCTTTTTCTTTAAGAAAAGCGGCTAAGCTTTCAGGGTGGGTTGAGCCAACACCCTCGTTAATATTCAAGCCATTCGGAGAGGCTCCCATCGTGGAAATGTTCGCATCCAAATCGGCAAATAAGTAAGTTGCCAATGATGAAGTGGCTCCATGTGCGCAGTCTAGAGCAACATGAATTCCTGAGAAATCC
The DNA here is from genome assembly GCF_000242895.2 of Bacillus sp. 1NLA3E. NCBI lineage: Bacteria > Bacillati > Bacillota > Bacilli > Caryophanales > Bacillaceae > Bacillus > Bacillus sp. 1NLA3E. The sequence goes on along the minus strand of NC_021171.1, from coordinate 175,768 downwards.
TCATCCACCGTTTGTTTTAAGTACTGCAGATATTTTTGTCCGCCTTCAAAATAATCATTAACTTGTCCAAGTTTTGCTCCAACTGGTCGTGGGAGTTCGTCAGCTTCCAAATCTAATAACTGCTCTATTTCTAATTCCTGATCATCTGATAGCTTAAAGCCGTCAGGACCGAAAAATTTAATTCCATTATCGGCAACCGGATTATGTGAAGCAGAAATCATAACTCCTGCCTGTGCACCAAGTGCTTTTGTTAAATATGATACTCCTGGAGTCGAAATAACGCCTAATCTCATCACTTCCGCACCTATGGACAACAACCCGGCAACAAGTGCCCCCTCAAGCATATGGCCTGAAATTCGTGTGTCCCTTCCGATTAAAACCTTTGGACGGTCTTTATCCTTTGTTAACACATATCCTCCAAATCGGCCTAATCTAAATGCTAGTTCCGGTGTTAATTCGCTATTTGCAATCCCGCGAACACCATCGGTACCGAAATATTTTCCCATTATGACTATCTCTCCTTCATCAATTCCTAGGTTTTAAACTTCTTTTTTGACAATCGATACTGTTGCAGTTTCCCTCTCCAATTTGACTGTAACGTTGTTGGGACCATTTGTAGAAATTGGAACTTCATGGTCTCCTTCAGTTAAATTGGTGATATTTACCGAAACTTCAAAATCAGAGGCTGTTAATGGCCCTACCACTTCACTTGGTCCCGAAACCGAAAGGTATATTTTACCGCTCGATGGATTCTTAAAAATTAAGTCGTATAATGCCCCTAACCCCTCAGGTTTAATCGAGACATTAGAGATTGTTTTTTGTTCTTCTTTTTTCACCTTAATGGTCGCCTTTACGACTTCTGGTGTTACTTTTGTGACACCATCTGGTACGATGACTGGTACAGTTATCACTGTATCTTCAGTTATCTTACTGATATCTACCTCTACTCGTACACTCTCTGTTGCTTTGACCACATCATCTTTACCAGTTATTTTTGCTTCCTTAATATCCAGGGTGATATCATCAATTGAAATACCATTTTGAGCTGTTCCTGTTTGAATAACATGAATCGGAACAGACTTATTTGAATTTTTAACTGGGATCGTGACCTTAACTGTTGCTGGTTCAATGGTAACATTCAGTTTATTCAATTGCTGATCAAGTACTAATACCTGTGCTTGTTTTACAATCGTTTCTTGTATTGGTCCCTTTACATCAACTGTTGCCTTTACATAATTGATTTTCTCAATATCACCTTTTGCACCAGTTATCTTGACCTTATTTGGTTGAACTACAGGAGGATCAGCTATATAACCCTCATCTAGTAAGTTACGATTATATTCTGCTTCTACTTTAAATTCCTTTGTTACTTTTTCTTGGACAGATACATTAGCGGTTGCCGGATTAACCGTCACCTTCAGTTTATCTGATATATTCTTTACTTTTATTTTTACCTTTTGTTTTCCAATTTTAGCATCCGTTAAATCGACATACACTTCAAAATCCTTTATCGACTTAGCTGTCTGTACAATACTTTTTGGCCCTTGAATAGTGAGTTTCACCGTATTAGGAACACCCGAAACCACAAAATTCTCTGTATCGAAGTAACTTTTTACTGGCACATCTTCAATGGTTTCCACCTTTTGACTAGCTGGAACGTTCTCATCTGTTGCTTTATTTCCTCCTCCATCTGGTACGGATGAAAAAAGGAGAAAAGCTAGTACTAAAGCTACACCTTTCAAAAACCATGGATTATCCATTAGTTTATCCATTTCTTTTTCCCCTCCAGTTCCAACGAGCGGAAGAAGTTGGTTTTAATTTAAACCTACTAACCAATTCATTCTCTAATAACATTTTAAAAGCTTCCAAAGTCAAATCACGATGTAATTCGCCATTTTTGGTTAACGATATATTTCCTGTTTCTTCAGACACTATGACAGTAATACTATCTGTTACTTCACTTATCCCAAGTGCAGCCCGATGACGAGTTCCTAATTCTTTTGAAATAAATGGACTTTCTGATAATGGTAAATAGCATGCTGCTGCAGCTACAAGATTTCTTTGAACAATCACTGCCCCATCATGAAGCGGGGTATTTGGAATAAAAATATTAATGAGCAACTCTGATGATATCTTCGAATTTAATTCAATTCCCGTTTCGATGTAGTCACTCATCCCCGTTTCTCTTTCAATGGAAATAAGTGCACCAATTCTACGTTTAGCCATATAATCCGTCGCTTTTACAATCGCTTCGATAATTTTGTCCTGGTCCTCTTCCTCTGGAGTACCGCTTCTTGAGAAAAACCTACCCCTACCTAGTTGTTCAAGCGCTCGGCGAAGCTCCGGCTGAAAAATAATAATAATAGCAAGGAATCCCCAGGTTAGTGCTTGTTCCATTATCCAGCTTAATGTGTTAAAACCCATATTGTCACTGATAAACTTCACAAGTAGGATGACAAAAATACCTTTCAACAATTGGACAGCTTTTGTTCCTTTGATTATATTGATTAGCTTATATATAACGTACCAAACAAGGAGAATGTCGACGATATCGGCTAAAGAACCCCATATACTAAAATTTGCTAACGACATTGTATTTCCCCCAACATTATAGTGGAAAGCGAAAACGCCCTCGATCAACAAAGATCCATATCCACCTAAGAAAATCTTCACACTATGAGATGGATTAGCTCTAAATTAGTTACTGATATTTAAAAAACTAATATGTTAAATTGATTATAGCCATATGTAACTTTTTTATTATACCATACCTCCCTAAACTTTTATGATTCTTTGTCATTATTGAGGATTTTCCCCCTGAGGTTACAAAAGGGAACATATGACTTTCAAACCAAATCTAATTTAGAAACAGTCACCCATTTTGAGTGACTGTCCTATTTTTCTCCACTATTAAAAACTGATAACATATCATTTGAGGTTTTTTTAATATGATACCATAACCAATCAAATACTTTATTGACCTCTTCAATGTCACCCGTAACCTTCCCAGCAGAAGCAACGTACTGGTCACCGTTTATCACCGTTACATCACCCTGTACTTCCCCTTCTATTCTTAATTTCCCATTTTTTACGATAATGTCACCTTTAACAATCTCGCCTTTTGGCACAGTTACCATATTATTATCAACGACTAAATTTGACTGCTTTGAAACAGAAAATTTTTGATCCTTCTCCCAACTCGAAATAAGGCTACCTGTCATCAATATGATAAATAATGAGGCAGCTGTTAATATTGGATGAAAGGCCAACCAACGCTGGAAACTATTTTTCTTCATTTCATTAGGAAGGTTTGCCATTACCTTTGCCGTAAAGTCTTTAGGTGCTTGTATTGTGGATGTACCTAGACAGTGGAATATAGCAGTTGTCTTTTTAATTTGCTCGAAAAATGCCTTACAATCCTTACAAGTATCTAAATGTTCTTGTAAAACCTTTTCACTTTCGGGTGAGATATCATCATCTAAAAGGCCATGTATAAGTTGGATTACTTCTTCTGGACATTTCAAGGTTTTCACCCTCTCATTAAACATACCGTAATTGATGTCGTAGCGCTTCGCGTCCACGATGAATTCTTGTTTTAACCGTCCCAAGCGGTAACTCCAAAATTTCACTAATCTCGTTTAACGAAAGCTCTTCAATATATTTTAGGATAATTACTGCTCGGTACTTATCCGGCAATTTGGATATTTCCTTCTGAATCTGGTCTTGAACCTCTAGGGTTTCAAGTTCTTCTTCCGGTAAAGCCGTATCTGCAGGTATCTGTGAATACATGGTTAAACCCTCTGTTCCTGACACCTCCGCATCTAAATAGTAATCAGGCTTTTTCTTCCTCAGACGGTCAATACACAGATTTGTTGCTATACGATACAACCATGTCGAAAATTTCAATTTGATATTAAAGCTACTAATATTTACATAAGCCCGGATAAAAGCCTCTTGAGCAATGTCTTCAGCTTCATGACGATTTCCTAACATTCGAAAACAAAGATGAAATACTTTATCTTTATATATCTCAACAATCTCCCCGAAAGCGTTTTGGTCGCCTTTTAGTACCTGCTTTATCCTTTTCTTTACGATTTCTTCCATTCATTTACCTCCGCTCTATGCGGCTATACGATATTACGAATCGATAGCAGAAAAGGTTTCATTTTCTTTAAAATTTTTTCTCCCTTTATCTTAGCAAATCTCTCTTAATAAGTTTAGAACAATCTTGCCGTGAAGTAATAATTATTTATCCTCTCTTTCCAAATTCTCTCTCAAAACCAACATATACACAGAAAAGAGCTACCGCAAAACTCGGCAACTCTTAATTTTGGTTATTAATCATGACTCTTAAAAGATATTATTGTTCAAACCCTTCATTACTATAAGAGTTTTTCACCAAACAAGGAACCCATTAAAGAAACAGCTACGGTAGCTGTTTTATTTTTTTCATCTAAAATCGGGTTTACTTCCACAAATTCTGCAGAAGTAATAATATTTGCTTCAGAAAGCATCTCCATCGCCAAATTACTCTCACGATAACTGATCCCGCCTATAACAGGTGTTCCCACCCCAGGTGCATCGTTTGGGTCTAATCCATCGAGATCCAATGATAAATGAACCCCGTCAGTTTTATCCTTTAAATAGTCAATCGTTTCTTCCATGACTTTTGTCATTCCTAAACGATCAACTTCATGCATGGTGTAAACCTTTATACCTTTTTCTTTAATTAATACTTTTTCTCCGTCATCTAATGCCCTTGCCCCAATAATAACAATATTTTCGGGCTTGATTTTCGGACAATACCCTGCAATTTCAGTGAGAGTAGGATGGCCAATTCCAATACTAATAGCCAATGGCATACCATGAATATTTCCTGATGGAGAGGTTTCTGCTGTATTTAAGTCACCGTGGGCATCATACCAAATGACACCCAAATTTTGATAATGTTTTGCCACCCCTGAAAGGGTCCCAATCGCAATACTATGGTCTCCACCAAGGACAAGTGGAAATGATCCAGCGCTGACCACCTCATCTACCCTTTTTGCAAGGAGCTCGCTTTTTTCGGCAACAAGTTCTAGATTTCGTAAATTGGTGTCCTTCCTGACGACAACTTCTGGTCTTCCAATTGGAATATCTCCTAAATCATCTATCTCATATTGTAAAGTTTTTAGTCTTTCAATCATCCCTGCATATCTCATCGCACTTGGACCCATGTCAACTCCTCGTCGTAATTGCCCCAAGTCCATCGGCATACCAATAATCGAAATCTTTCTCATCGACTTTTCCTCCTCGTGCCTTTTATATATTTTAACTGTTCTGAATTTAATCACCCTTCTATTGTAACCTCTTGGAATTAAATGACTCAACTCAACAAAGTTCTGTATATATATACAGAAAAAGACCTTAATCCAAAAGGATTAAGGTCTTTAATACATAATGAGCCATGAAGGACTTGAACCTTCGACCCTCTGATTAAAAGTCAGATGCTCTACCAACTGAGCTAATGGCTCGTAATGGCTGGGCTAGCAGGGATCGAACCTACGAGTGACGGAGTCAAAGTCCGTTGCCTTACCGCTTGGCTATAGCCCAATAAATTAATTAATAATTTCAAAATAAAAAGGACACCAATTTACTTGTCCATTTTCTTGATATTAAAATGGTGGAGGGGGACGGGTTCGAACCGCCGAACCCCAAGGGAGCGGATTTACAGTCCGCCGCGTTTAGCCACTTCGCTACCCCTCCAAAAAATGGTGCCGGCGAGAGGACTTGAACCCCCAACCTACTGATTACAAGTCAGTTGCTCTACCAATTGAGCTACCCCGGCAAACTTTTGAAAAATATATGGTGGAGGATGACGGGCTCGAACCGCCGACCCTCTGCTTGTAAGGCAGATGCTCTCCCAGCTGAGCTAATCCTCCACATTTTGGTGACCCCTACGGGACTCGAACCCGTGTTACCTCCGTGAAAGGGAGGTGTCTTAACCACTTGACCAAGGGGCCATTATAAAATTCCTATAAGAGCTCCCAACCGGACTCGAACCGGTGACCTCTTCCTTACCATGGAAGTGCTCTACCTGCTGAGCTATGGAAGCATAATACCAAGCCCATAAACCTTTGGTCTATTTAAAAGTTTGGCTCCGCAGGTAGGACTCGAACCTACGACCATTCGGTTAACAGCCGAATGCTCTACCACTGAGCTACTGCGGAATAATAATAATAATGGAACAGCCCGGCAACGTCCTACTCTCACAGGGGGAGAACCCCCAACTACCATCGGCGCTGAGAAGCTTAACTTCCGTGTTCGGTATGGGAACGGGTGTGACCTTCTCGCTATCGCCACCAGACTATTTTTTTCATAAGACATTATTTATTATAATGACTTTTTGAAGTTTTGCAAGAGAAATTTTCATTCCCTCAAAACTAGAAAATGCAGAAGAAGTTGTAAAACCAATAACACCTTTTTTGGTTAAGTCCTCGATCGATTAGTATCAGTCAGCTCCACACGTCACCGCGCTTCCACCTCTGACCTATCAACCTGATCATCTTTCAGGGATCTTACTAGCTTGCGCTATGGGAAATCTCATCTTGAGGGGGGCTTCATGCTTAGATGCTTTCAGCACTTATCCCTTCCGCACATAGCTACCCAGCTATGCCTTTGGCAAGACAACTGGTACACCAGCGGTGCGTCCATCCCGGTCCTCTCGTACTAAGGACAGCTCCTCTCAAATTTCCTGCGCCCACGACGGATAGGGACCGAACTGTCTCACGACGTTCTGAACCCAGCTCGCGTACCGCTTTAATGGGCGAACAGCCCAACCCTTGGGACCGACTACAGCCCCAGGATGCGATGAGCCGACATCGAGGTGCCAAACCTCCCCGTCGATGTGGACTCTTGGGGGAGATAAGCCTGTTATCCCCGGGGTAGCTTTTATCCGTTGAGCGATGGCCCTTCCATGCGGAACCACCGGATCACTAAGCCCGACTTTCGTCCCTGCTCGACTTGTAGGTCTCGCAGTCAAGCTCCCTTGTGCCTTTACACTCTACGAATGATTTCCAACCATTCTGAGGGAACCTTTGGGCGCCTCCGTTACTCTTTAGGAGGCGACCGCCCCAGTCAAACTGCCCACCTGACACTGTCTCCTACCCCGATCAGGGGTATGGGTTAGAATTTCAATACAGCCAGGGTAGTATCCCACCAATGCCTCCACCGAAGCTAGCGCTCCGGCTTCTACGGCTCCTACCTATCCTGTACAAGCTGTACCAAAATTCAATATCAGGCTACAGTAAAGCTCCACGGGGTCTTTCCGTCCTGTCGCGGGTAACCTGCATCTTCACAGGTACTATAATTTCACCGAGTCTCTCGTTGAGACAGTGCCCAGATCGTTACGCCTTTCGTGCGGGTCGGAACTTACCCGACAAGGAATTTCGCTACCTTAGGACCGTTATAGTTACGGCCGCCGTTTACTGGGGCTTCGGTTCAAAGCTTCGCCTTGCGGCTAACCTCTCCCCTTAACCTTCCAGCACCGGGCAGGCGTCAGCCCCTATACTTCGCCTTGCGGCTTTGCAGAGACCTGTGTTTTTGCTAAACAGTCGCCTGGGCCTATTCACTGCGGCTCTTCAAGGCTATTCACCCTAAAGAGCACCCCTTCTCCCGAAGTTACGGGGTCATTTTGCCGAGTTCCTTAACGAGAGTTCTCTCGCTCACCTTAGGATTCTCTCCTCGCCTACCTGTGTCGGTTTGCGGTACGGGCACCTTTTATCTCGCTAGAGGCTTTTCTAGGCAGTGTGAAATCAGGAACTTCGGTACTATATTTCCCTCGCTATCACAGCTTAGCCTTCACGGTAACGGGATTTTCCTCGCTACAAGCCTAACTGCTTAGACGCGCATATCCAACAGCGCGCTTACCCTATCCTTCTGCGTCCCCCCATTGCTCAAACGATAAAGAGGTGGTACAGGAATATCAACCTGTTGTCCATCGCCTACGCCTTTCGGCCTCGGCTTAGGTCCCGACTAACCCTGAGCGGACGAGCCTTCCTCAGGAAACCTTAGGCATTCGGTGGATGGGATTCTCACCCATCTTTCGCTACTCATACCGGCATTCTCACTTCTAAGCGCTCCACCAGTCCTTACGGTCTAGCTTCAACGCCCTTAGAACGCTCTCCTACCACTGACATCTAAGATGTCAATCCACAGCTTCGGTGATACGTTTAGCCCCGGTACATTTTCGGCGCAGAGTCACTCGACCAGTGAGCTATTACGCACTCTTTAAATGGTGGCTGCTTCTGAGCCAACATCCTGGTTGTCTAAGCAACTCCACATCCTTTTCCACTTAACGTATACTTTGGGACCTTAGCTGGTGGTCTGGGCTGTTTCCCTTTTGACTACGGATCTTATCACTCGCAGTCTGACTCCCACGGATAAGTCTTTGGCATTCGGAGTTTGTCTGAATTCGGTAACCCGATGAGGGCCCCTAGTCCAAACAGTGCTCTACCTCCAAGACTCTTACAACGTGAGGCTAGCCCTAAAGCTATTTCGGAGAGAACCAGCTATCTCCAAGTTCGATTGGAATTTCTCCGCTACCCACACCTCATCCCCGCACTTTTCAACGTGCGTGGGTTCGGGCCTCCAGTAGGTGTTACCCTACCTTCACCCTGGACATGGGTAGATCACCTGGTTTCGGGTCTACAACCACATACTCATTCGCCCTATTCAGACTCGCTTTCGCTGCGGCTCCGTCTTATCAACTTAACCTTGCATGTAATCGTAACTCGCCGGTTCATTCTACAAAAGGCACGCCATCACCCATTAACGGGCTTTGACTACTTGTAGGCACACGGTTTCAGGATCTATTTCACTCCCCTTCCGGGGTGCTTTTCACCTTTCCCTCACGGTACTGGTTCACTATCGGTCACTAGGTAGTATTTAGCCTTGGGAGATGGTCCTCCCTGCTTCCGACCGGATTTCTCGTGTCCGGCCGTACTCAGGATCCACTCAGGAGGGAACGAAGTTTCAACTACAGGGTTTTTACCTTCTTTGACGGGCCTTTCCAGACCTCTTCATTTACCCCGTTCCTTTGTAACTCCATGTTGAGTGTCCTACAACCCCAAGAGGCAAGCCTCTTGGTTTGGGCTATTTCCCGTTTCGCTCGCCGCTACTCAGGGAATCGCATTTGCTTTCTCTTCCTCCGGGTACTTAGATGTTTCAGTTCCCCGGGTCTGCCTTCAATACCCTATGTATTCAGGTAAAGATACTACTCCATTACGAGCAGTGGGTTTCCCCATTCGGAAATCTCCGGATCAAAGCTTACTTACAGCTCCCCGAAGCATATCGGTGTTAGTACCGTCCTTCATCGGCTCCTAGTGCCAAGGCATCCACCGTGCGCCCTTTCTAACTTAACCTAAAGGTTAATCTCTTATTATATAAGAGAGAAAAAAACTAATGTGGTGTTTCTCGGTCTTACATTCTTCTTACGATTATCTAGTTTTCAAGGAACAAAAAAGCTTTAAGAGATTGCTCTCTCAAAACTAAACAAACAAACCATCAACATCACATCACTATAAGTGTTGTGTTCCGATTGTCTTTACGACAATATCCTTAGAAAGGAGGTGATCCAGCCGCACCTTCCGATACGGCTACCTTGTTACGACTTCACCCCAATCATCTGTCCCACCTTAGGCGGCTGGCTCCTTACGGTTACCCCACCGACTTCGGGTGTTACAAACTCTCGTGGTGTGACGGGCGGTGTGTACAAGGCCCGGGAACGTATTCACCGCGGCATGCTGATCCGCGATTACTAGCGATTCCAGCTTCATGTAGGCGAGTTGCAGCCTACAATCCGAACTGAGAGTGGTTTTATGGGATTGGCTCGACCTCGCGGTTTTGCAACCCTTTGTACCACCCATTGTAGCACGTGTGTAGCCCAGGTCATAAGGGGCATGATGATTTGACGTCATCCCCACCTTCCTCCGGTTTGTCACCGGCAGTCACCTTAGAGTGCCCAACTGAATGCTGGCAACTAAGATCAAGGGTTGCGCTCGTTGCGGGACTTAACCCAACATCTCACGACACGAGCTGACGACAACCATGCACCACCTGTCACTCTGTCCCCCGAAGGGGAACGTCCTATCTCTAGGAGTGTCAGAGGATGTCAAGACCTGGTAAGGTTCTTCGCGTTGCTTCGAATTAAACCACATGCTCCACCGCTTGTGCGGGCCCCCGTCAATTCCTTTGAGTTTCAGCCTTGCGGCCGTACTCCCCAGGCGGAGTGCTTAATGCGTTAGCTGCAGCACTAAAGGGCGGAAACCCTCTAACACTTAGCACTCATCGTTTACGGCGTGGACTACCAGGGTATCTAATCCTGTTTGCTCCCCACGCTTTCGCGCCTCAGCGTCAGTTACAGACCAAAGAGCCGCCTTCGCCACTGGTGTTCCTCCACATCTCTACGCATTTCACCGCTACACGTGGAATTCCGCTCTTCTCTTCTGCACTCAAGTTCCCCAGTTTCCAATGACCCTCCCCGGTTGAGCCGGGGGCTTTCACATCAGACTTAAAGAACCGCCTGCGCGCGCTTTACGCCCAATAATTCCGGACAACGCTTGCCACCTACGTATTACCGCGGCTGCTGGCACGTAGTTAGCCGTGGCTTTCTGGTTAGGTACCGTCAAGGTACCGGCAGTTACTCCGATACTTGTTCTTCCCTAACAACAGAGCTTTACGACCCGAAGGCCTTCTTCGCTCACGCGGCGTTGCTCCATCAGACTTTCGTCCATTGTGGAAGATTCCCTACTGCTGCCTCCCGTAGGAGTCTGGGCCGTGTCTCAGTCCCAGTGTGGCCGATCACCCTCTCAGGTCGGCTACGCATCGTCGCCTTGGTGAGCCGTTACCTCACCAACTAGCTAATGCGCCGCGGGCCCATCTGTAAGTGACAGCCGAAACCGTCTTTCAGCTTTTCCTCATGAGAGGAAAAGGATTATCCGGTATTAGCACCGGTTTCCCGGTGTTATCCCAGTCTTACAGGCAGGTTGCCCACGTGTTACTCACCCGTCCGCCGCTGATATCAGGGAGCAAGCTCCCATCAATCCGCTCGACTTGCATGTATTAGGCACGCCGCCAGCGTTCGTCCTGAGCCAGGATCAAACTCTCCAAGAAAGTTGATTGACTCATAAAAGTTACGTTGGCTAGTGTCATGACCGAAGTCATTCACACTATAAAAAATTATATTGTTGACGTTTGTTTGTTTAGTTTTCAAAGAACAATTTGTTTATCGTCTCTCAGAGGCGACTTTATTAATATAACATACCGCCATTAACACTGTCAACAATTATTTTTCTTTACTACTAACTGTTCAGCAGCGACGTTTATTAATATACCAAGAATTCATTTATTCGTCAACAGGTTTTTCATTATTTATTTAATACTTTTTAACCCCTTTTGGCTTGTTTCTGTTTAGACGGCATATATCGAAAACATTCCACAGGTGGTGCCACCCGCTTAAAGAGTGAAAATAGGATTTTATATCTTTCTTCCATCGCCCTTTTAACAACATGTTCAATTCTTTCATCCTTTAAATCAAATAATATTTCATCCATTTCCCTTTTTATCAAATACCTGATTTCACTTTCCTCTTTTCCGCTAATCATCATTCCTATCATGAAAACACTCCTTAAAAATATAAATTTTTTTGTAGTGTTTTCCACAATTGGTTTTTTTATTACTGAATTATTATCATAACAACGGATACACCGCATAGGATAGGATTGAGTGAATGGGACGAGGTGATGAGAATGAACTTCTTTTTTGTATTAAATGGAAAGACAGTGAAACATGTCTTTTTGATCATGGTTGCTGCTTTCTTTACCGCCTTTTTCATGTATATGGAAAACGTCTTTCATCTTGCGGTTTTTACAGCTAAGGATGGCCCAAAGGCGATTTACATGGGTGAAAAAGACGTGGCTCTAACTTTTAACATCGGTTGGGGTGATGAAAAGGCTGAGCCAATTATCGACATTTTAGCAAAGGAAAATGTAAAATCAGCAACATTCTTTCTCTCCGGTTCTTGGGCTGAGAGACACCCTGATCTTGTTGAACAAATTGTAAAGAATGGATTTGAAATCGGCATTTTAGGCTATTCTTATCAAGATTACACTGAGCTCGACGACGCAAAGGTTAGAAAAGATTTATTATTAGCTCAAGAGGCATTTAAAAAATTAAATATTAAAGGTATTGGAGTGGCGCGGGCACCAACCGGTCATTTTGATCAAAGGACACTTAAAATTGCTGACCAATATGGATTTACAATTGTTCATTGGAGTATTGATTCAAAGGATTGGACAAATCCCGGGGTAGATGAGATACAAAAAAATGTGTCCAAAGCAAAAAAGGGTGACATTATCCTTTTTCACGCCTCCGATTCTGCCAAACAAACAGCAAAGGCACTCCCATCGGTAATTCAAGAATTACGGAGTAAGGGACTGAAATTTGTATCAGTTTCGGAAATGATTGCAAATGGAAATGCACAATCTTCAGAAATAAACTAAAAAAAGGCCTAAGCCCTATTATAGTCATTATCAGAGGTTCATGTTCATGTTCATGCTCCTGATCATGACTATTTATGGGATTAGGCTTTTACTGCATGCTTTCTTTGCAGTTGCGATTTTTCATTTAACTTATGAAGAATGAGTAATTGGTATGCATTACACACAAGTAACGGGATTAACATAAGATACAACCAGCTTTTCTCATTAACACGCAATGTCGGCATCCACTCCAACACTGTAATCACAACCATGAAAAACAAAGCAGAAACAAATGCATCTTTGCTCGTTTGCTTAGCCTTTTGCCAAGCAATAATCAAACCAAAAACAAAAATGAATAGTGCCACCACAACATACGGGATAAAACTTTCCCCTTTTTTCGCAAAAAACGAGTACCGGAAATAGACTAAATCAAATAAAACAAGAGCAATTAACACAATCTGAACTCTATTCCACAAAGTTGCAGACCTAAAAATCCCTAAAGCAAAGCGGTGTACGGTTAGATAGGCAAAAAAGCCCATTTGACTTAAGACACTAAAGATTAATCCAATTCCCATTAACCAAAACATAATGGAGATAATCTCGCCTACTTCGTAGTCAGTAAAAAAATGGGCGAATTCTCCCCACCGAACTATAAATCCAACAATTCCAGTTGTTACGGCCCCTATTAATAAGGTTGAAAAAAATAATTTTACCATATTACGGCTATTCACAAGTTTTCCTCCAAAATCATTTAATTAATGTTAAGCCAAATCAATTTTTTCTCTGATTAAATGACAACACTATAAATTTTTCAAATATTCACTCCTTGATTGTACCAACCCCGTTTTTAAAAATCTAGGTATTCACATTAAATGCATAATAATTGTCCTTCTTTCTCATTCTATAAGTAAGAATTGCTTTGAAAGGAGCTTTGTTATGTTAAAAGTGTCAAAACCGCTCCTCCTAATTTGTTTGTTATCGTTTATTGCTGGCTGCTCAGATACGGCTACACAAAGTGGACAAGTTAATTATGAAGAAACAAAAAAAATGGTTGTTGATATATTAAAAACAGATGATGGAAAAAAGGCCATTCAAGAAGTGATGACCGATGATAAACTGAAACAACAGCTTGTAATGGATCAAACCGTGGTGAAGGATACAATTGAACAAACTCTCACATCGGATAAAGGCGTGGAATTTTGGAAAAAGGCATTTTCTGATCCAAAGTTTTCTGAAGGAATGGCAAAGAGTATGAAAACAGAAAATCAAGCTTTACTTAAGGACTTAATGAATGATCCTGAATATCGTGGCATGATGATTGAAGTTTTAAAGGAACCGGAACTCCAAAAAGAAGTAACAGACATACTAAAAACAAAAGATTATCGCGATCAAATGCAAAAAATCGTAAGCGATACCTTTGAAAGCCCATTATTTAAAGCAAAAATCCAGGACCTCCTCATTAAAGCGGCTGATGAAGTAAAAAGCGGGAAACAAGGTTCGTCTGGGGATTCAGCAGGTGGCGCTTGAAGCTTGACACTCTATATTTTAATAGGAAAAGCCTCCCAAAAATTTATGGGGAGGCTTTTCTTTTAACTATTTATTTTCAAGTGTATCAATTAAATTTCGAGCGATATCCTGATAAATTTTGCCAAGCTTATGGTCCTCATGATAAATGGAAGGGGCAAAATCCTCTTCATCCCAGTCAGGTTGTCCAAGCGGTAGCTTTCCTAATAGCTTAGTTTGAAGTTCTTCTGCTAACTTCTCCCCACCACCATGTCCGAAAATAAATTCCTTTTCTCCTGTTGCTTTATTTTCAAAATAGGACATGTTTTCGATAACCCCGATGACTTCATGATCGGTCTTGATCGCCATTGCACCTGCACGCGCAGCGACAAATGCTGCAGTTGGGTGCGGTGTTGTTACAATGACTTCCTTGCATGCAGGTAACATTGAATGAACATCTAAAGCAACATCACCTGTTCCGGGTGGAAGATCAAGGAGTAAATAATCTAATTCTCCCCATTGGACTTCGTTGAAAAAGCTATTTAACATTTTTCCAAGCATTGGTCCACGCCAAATGATTGGTGAATTGTCTTCTACGAAGAACCCCATTGAAATAACTTTCACTCCAAGACGGTCAACCGGAAGGATTTTTTCATCCTTAACTACAGGTCGAGATGTAATCCCCATCATATCTGGTACGCTAAAGCCATAAATATCAGCGTCTACTAAGCCTACCTTTTTTCCTAATCGCGCTAATGAAACCGCTAAATTAACAGATACTGTAGATTTACCGACTCCACCTTTTCCGCTAGCGATGGCAATAAAGGTTGTTTTACTTGTTGGGGAAAGTAGACCCTCTTCTTCCTTTTTCGATTCTGTACGGTGCTGCGCTAACACTTCTTCAGGCAGTTCAGTAAACCGCAACCCTACTGTGCTTGCTCCTTCTTCTTTTAAAAGCGACACAATTTGTGATTGAAGCTGAAGCTGTTCAGATGTTCCGGTTTTAGCAATTGCTACCTTTACACTTACATGTGCTTTTTCTTCGTTTATTTTTACTTCTTGAATGGCATTGACTTCCTCGAGCGTTTTATTTAAAAATGGCTCCTTTAATCCGTTTAATAGTTCCAATACTTTGGCCTCTGATATCATTCCTAAACACCCACCTTATGTATTCGTTTGCAAACATAGTATACCATAAATGATAAATTTAACAGTTAATTGAATCACACATAACAACACGATAAGGGTAAAAATTATTTTTTCCCCTTGAATAGAAAAAAGAAGGCCCCATACACCTTCTAGTCTGTTTCTTTCAGTTCCTTTTCAACCGTATAATACCTCAATATCCCTTTATAGATTGAATCAGCAACCATATCCTGATATTTATCCTTTTTCAAATTAGCTTTTTCAGCAGGGTTTGATAAAAAGCCGATTTCTACTAATACTCCAGGCTTTTTAGCATGTTTTAATATATAGACCTGATGGATCGGTTTTGCTTTTCTCTTTGTATTCTCTAAGTTTTCACGAAGTTCATCTTGAATAAACTTTGCCGCTCTTTCATTTTCCTGGTACTGGGGAGCGTAAAAGGTTTGTGCCCCACTCCAACGTGGAGATGGTATCGAATTTAAATGAATACTGACAAAAAAATTCGCCTCTGATGTATTGATTAAATTCAAGCGCTTTTTAAGATCCTCCACTTTCCTTCGGCTATAACCCCTTGTGTCTTTGTCTGCTAAATCACGATCGGTTTCCCTCGTCATGATAACAAGCGCGCCTTGTTCTTGGAGGTAATCCCTCACTTTCAAAGAAACCTTCAGAGCTATATCTTTTTCAAGCGTTTTTTTATCACCGGCACCCCCATCAGGACCGCCATGACCAGGATCAAGCAAAATGATTTTTCCACTTAAAGGGAGATTCCATGATTTCCATGAGTCATCTTCCATAAAATCATATTGTAAAATGAAAAATAAGATGATTAACCCTAAGGAAAATCCACCAATTTTTAATTTTCGCTTCATATGTCCAGGTTCTCCCTCCCGCTTTGTCCCTATACTGTTAACTATATGGGACAAGGCGAGGAATTAGAACGCTAAACCAGCCAGCTATTCGAACTCTGATATAGCACATGTTTATCAATGCAGCTTTAACTTATATCGACGTTCTCCTTTATGAAAACCCTCTTTCCACCATGAAACTACATACTGCTCACACATATAAAATAATGATTCACTTTCAATTCCTTCATTCCCATGGCCCCAATACAAAATAAAATTATATAACGTATCAATAAAATGCTTCATTTCCTGTTCACAGCGCATTTGGACCTGACTTGCTGTTTCTCCGAAATAACCAAACCGGCTCATTCTGGCACCCAACAAATACCCTTCAATTGCTATATCGTAACAGGCCTCTTCCATTCCTGATTTCATTAAAATACCAGATGTAATTCGGGATGAACCAAAGTGTGTTTGAACACTTGTTTTTAGCATTTGAATCGACAAATCACGAAGAAGTGTCCGCTCATATTTAATTTGCTTCTCACGTTTTTTTTCTTTAAAGGTCGTTATCAAGCTCATTTTGTTTTACACCCCTTTGAAGGTATTCTGTTACCTTCTTAAAGGAGACATACAAAATTTGAGTAGCTTTCCATTTCCAATTTTATTGGAAAATACTAGCTACCAAGAAAAGCCCAACCAAATAGCTGGAGTCCTAACTATGCAAACTTCCTTTTAACCAGGCGCGGGGACGGTAAGGACCAATTGGAATTTGGATCAAGCTGGTTTTTTCCTCCGAATCGATCCTGTATAGTTCATCGCATTGGTTCGCATCGAATCCTAACAGTGGATGGCCGCCCATCCCTAAGGCCCCCGCCACCAAGAGCAGTCGTTGCACGAGAATGCCCGCCTCCATCTGTTGAATACGATATCCTCTATAACCTAACTTCTCTTTCATGTGATCCTTGTCTCCTACGATATGCATACAAAGCGGAACTTGAAACAGATTTACATTAGGCATAGTTAATCCAAATTGTAAAAAATGTCGGAAATCCCCCTCAGTTATGCCTTTAAGTGAATGAGCGCTATTATCATAAGCGTAGGCACCATTTGGAACTCCCTCCACGTTGTAAAAGCTGCCATACAAAGAAAGGCGATCCCCAATATTCCCATCTGTGTCGTCAAGGTCATTCTGATAAAAGAAAGACAATGTTTCTTTTAACAAAGTGGCAAGTTGTAATTGACTCACTTTCCCAATTATAAAATCAATATCAGGAGAATGACGTTTCCTGCAAACGGATGCGAAATCATATGAAAGGCTCTCCAAAAATGGCAGCAGGATCATCCCAGTTCCTGAGAAATGTTTCACCTTATTATTTTTCTTTATTTTCACAAATGACTGCGTTGTTCCAAACATTGATGCTTCATTAAGTTTTCTCAGCATTGGATAGTCAAAGACTCTCTTTGACCGATTATAGGAAACGTGCTTTAACAATGGCACTTCCTGACACAATTCAGTAGCTGAAACAATTTCTTCTCTTTTATCATCGTTACCGGCACAATGGATAGATTGATTTATAGCTAATGGGATCACCGCATATACACTTTCTTCCTGTTCGGATAGCCCCAGCAGATGGTTGATAGACCGATCAAGAAATTGGTAGTATACCCGTGAATAAAAGCCCATCCGATTGGCCACTTCAAGCGATTGGCCAATTACCACACCTGCATCTAATCCTTGAAGCCTATATGAAAAATTATTGTATTTATAGAAATTTTTCCAAAAAACCGTCGAGACAAAGACGGTGCAAAAACAGTCAGAAATATGATCGCCTTTTTCAAGACTTCTGGATAAGTAGCAATCGTAACTTCCTTCTCGCACTAAAATAAGGCGGTGGTGTGCCACGTCGTAATGGTAAATCCCCTTTGGAGCGTCCTCCAATTTTAAATACACATATAATTCATTAGGATACAAAGCCCCTCCAGATGGAACAAATCTTCGTACTGACTGAGCAAAGTTCTTCTCCTTTTCCTTAGCCCCCCCGTTTAACGCGGATTGTGAGTATTGAGTAAGTCCATAAACATACCATAAGAAATGACCCAGCTCCTCCAGGCTAGGTTTTAGATGGGTGTCTCTTCTTTTGAGTGTTGTTGGTACATTTCCGGTAAGGGGAATCTCTGGTAAGTCACGGTACAGTTTATAAGGAAGTGGCGCATCTTCCCAATCTACCTGCCAATCCGGCGGATAGATTTTATCCGTATCAAAATGCAGATGGTGTAGAAATGTTTCTGGCTCCAAATCTTTTGTCCTCCTACTCTTCAATTATGGGAACGGATGGGGATAAGGGTTAAGTTGTTCTAACGATAACGGGATATTTGTAAATCCTAGTTGCCTCGGTACATTGAGTACCCTCTCCAGCCCTCTTACACGGATAAGGTGTTGCCCAAATGTCATTGGTAGCATCCCAGGAATCAATACTTTTACACAGAATAATCCGTTCCGTTTGGTTATAGGCGTTGTTTGGTCCACCACAATGACCTCGAGGTTTAATTGGGCAAACCTTTTAAGAATATCCTGAAGATCATCCTTCAAATCGGTGTTTACCGGGGGCTCCTTGAATTCCTCAGCAAAAGTACGTAAAGGACGATGATCATCCAATAAAAAATGAAGTCTTTCCTCTGCTTCGTGCAAACCGTACAACATTCCATGATCCTCCATGGTATGAACTGCGAATGGATCTTGGAGCATCCCTTCATATTTCTGACGGTTTTTCTCCAATTTTTCGTCATGCCTGAACATCATTCCTGCAAGCTCGTAAATCGTGCTTTTTACAGCTCTTATAGGATCAGGGCTAGCTCCGGCTGCACAAATGAGATTTACACCCTTGGATCTTCTGTTTTTTGCCACGGCCCAAACGCTTGGAATCCCATGTTCCATCGTTGAATTGTAAAAATGAAGGTCAAATCCTGCTACCTCACGGATCCGGTCGACCATCAGCTGTAATTCTGTATCGTTAGCAGAACTAAGGTCAATCCGCGGAAGAGGGAGCCTGGCATACCAGGTTAACAAGAATGAATCTCGCTCGATGACCTCCATAATGGCATGGAAAATGGCTTCCTCTAAACTTCCCCCTAATGCACATCCGTTGGAGGTTTCATAAACAAAGCCCTCCCCATTACCCATGCTGTAATACGCGAGTAACTCCGGAACCAGAATAGGACGTTTTTGTAAGAACGAATAACCCCAAACCCAATTCATTGGCTCATCAGGATGAAACGGTTTAAAGGGAAAATGAGGTTTTTCATATTGATCTTTTCCATGTAACCCTACTCTTGTAGGATTTAGCGCATGATTCTCTAAGTTATGATAACTATCACGAACCACCTTCCTTTTGCCTCGAGGCTCGATCCCGCAATATCGCTCCAAACCTTCCAAGATCGCAGTAAGTTCACTCATTTCATAAGAATTTGACCTTCCTGCTACTCCCTCATCCGCTCCAAACAGCGGCATGTTCACTAAAACATCAGCAAACGGCAGCGTGTAATCCAACATTTTCCCATTCATGATCCCTGTACGATAATCGAGATAATCTTTGACGAGAACTGTTTTTAATTCATCCATCGAACGGCAGCGATAACCGCTACCATTAATTTTGGGACTAGATTCTAACCTAATTTGAGCTAATTCTGATGTGTCATCAGGTAATTGATTACATATTGGGCATAATGGATCAGCCAAGAAAAGGTGACGAGAAATCGTTAACGTTCTCAGGTTGGTAATAAACACTGTTTCTTCTAAGTTGCTGGATTCTCCTTGAAGAACTCTCCGTACTTCGTTACATATCAAAGTTGCCATTTG
Source organism: Bacillus sp. 1NLA3E (assembly GCF_000242895.2). Taxonomy (NCBI): domain Bacteria; kingdom Bacillati; phylum Bacillota; class Bacilli; order Caryophanales; family Bacillaceae; genus Bacillus; species Bacillus sp. 1NLA3E. Next base: position 155,894 of record NC_021171.1, on the reverse strand, counting down.
CGATAGTCCCGTTCGCGATGCCCATCCATCACGCAGAACAGCTTCTCCCATGGCCATCCTCATCTGAAACTCCCACATCTCTTGACGATCGGGTCCAGCTATCATGCGCCGGATGTCGGCACAGCGGGAACATCCTGGTATATCGGGGCGTACTAATGGACCAATTATTCCCTCCCCAAACGCAACGAAACCGCGAAGCCACGGGATACCTTTGTTCCTGAATTTTTCTTCCGCTTTTTGATGATTGGATGGATGCCAAGCATCGTGCAACACTAGTGCTAATTCAGCTTTTTCGGGAACTTCTTCTAATAGGCTTTGGCGCTTTACGTGATGGTCTCCAGACAATTGATCATAAACAAAATCCGCTAATAAACCCTGTCCGGCAATTAGAATATGGGCAGCCACTAAGATTCCTCCTCTCGTACCTGCACACCAAACACCCCTGTCAATCCCTGTTTTAAAAAGGGCTCGAAAGTAAGATCATAAACTAATAGCCGTTTGTTGTTTCTGCTCAAGACTTGATTACAAGAATGTAATAGTTCCAATTGTGTCATTTCAGCACAAGAGGGGATATTGATTTGGATTTCCTTTTTTCTCAAAAGAACTCCTGAATCTATCCTTTGCCCCGTTACGGAATCTATCTGGTTTTGAGCATCCGAAAGCGCTTGTTGTAATGCATTTCGTAATGCCAAGGTCGTATTTAAACCTGCTCCGGCATACCAACGACCTTTCGACCTTACCCATATTACTGGGAAACCTAGTTTATCCTCTTTCATGCCGGTTTTCGGTGCACCATTCAAGGTGGTTAGGGCATTAAAATAGAATCTGCATCGTTGATCTTCTATGGTTCCCAGCTTTAAATGAACAATTGTATTCTGTTGATCTATCTTACTTTTTCTCAATTGTTCATCTAAATATCCTTGCAACCCTCGACAAACAGCCTCGGCGAAGGTTTCCCCAGCACCAATGCCAATAAATCCCTCTGGTATGTTCACATCACCCTTATCTTTCTGTTCTCTGATTCCCTTGATCATTTGTGAAACATACATTTCAATACCTGTGAGTCCGGCTTCCTTTTTTGCTTCCTCATGTGTAAAACCAGAACAGATGACCTCTGGGAGGATGTCTGCCGGTCCATTTGAAACTGGATTTACTGCTTGGATATAGCACTGTGAAAGAGGAAGCTGTTTCAAGTTTCGTTCCCCCCAGGTATGAAAAATCCCTGTTTCTTCTGATGTTAATAGACCAAAATATTCAAATAGATTACTTTGTGGTCCCATGTCACTCCATTCTTGCTTTAGCCTTACATCAAGGTTTTCCACCAGTGTAGGCGAAAAGCCTTTGTTCGTAACCAACGGATGTGTGATAAATGAAATCCAGTCTCCCTCTAGTGTTTCAAGATCAAGTTTGTAAATTTTGTTATTCTGATTTGAATCCGCTACACCTGTAGCCTTCTTAAAAAATTCGAATACCATGACATTTGCCAAAATAGATCCAACCGTTGAGGAGAACGATTGTCGCTGACGATCTAATTGCAAAGAGGATTGATGGATTCGGCGCCATGCGGACTCCCAGCATCCCTCTGATTCCGGATGAACCACCGGACCTGCAAGCCCCACTTGTTCTAAACATATGGAGGGTAAAAATACCTTCCTTTGCTCTTTGCAAACCATATTTAGGTCTCTAAGTTCTTCTACATTTCCATCCTGAGAGACATATAGTATCCAATCATATGGCTGCACAGCTAGTTGCCAAAAGCTTTTCCCTTCCCCTTTTTCAAATGGTATCTGCTCTACCTCCAACTCGTTTCCAGCCTTGCTGGCATTGTGTACTAGCTCATTTATCCGCAATCGATTTGTAGGTATTGAATCCGTCAATATGAAATGGAATTTAGGAAGTCCCGATTCAATTAATGCAGAGGCTAATGAAACCATAAAGGGTCCAGATCCGACAGCCAGAACTTTAGCCTGACGGTATTCTTGAAAGCGGAATGCACCTGAGTTTACGAAGCTCTCAATAAATTCAATTTGTGAAGCATACTTTCCGAGAACTAGACTACTTAATTGATGTGGACGATCTTGGCTTACATCTCGAACAAAGCCATTCTTGTACAACGTTTCTCCAATCTCAAATATCCTATTGCGATATGGGGGCGTTAATCCCTCTGTCAAACCTCCTAATGATTGCTCCCCGTTAAACATTGGCATCAATTTTTCAATCCACTGATAGATTGTACTGCCTTCCATACGCAATGAACTTACATTATTTCTAAAATACACACCACCTTGTGGATCAGGTAGATAAAATGTATCTCTTTTTACCTTGAGACGTGAATATGAGTTCAGTTTTGTCATTCAGCTCCTCCTTAATTCTAAACATTCTTTAATGTGCACTATCATTTTATGTACTTTTATTTGTCCATTATGATTAATAAGTAAAGAGTAAGGCCTCTTGCGCTAAACACTCACCTAAATTCAAAATTTTATTTACCAAAAGAAAAGTGTGGTTGATTTCCGCTCCAGGATGCTCGCGCACCTTAGGGGCGGGCGGTGAGCCTCCTCGGCGCTTAAGCGCCTGTGGGGTCTCACCTGTCCCGCTGCTCCCGCAGGAGTCTCGCACCTTCCGCTCCAATCAACTTCTTTATCAACGGTTTACTTTCCACAAAACCTATTTAAAAAACAACAAGTTTTTTTAGAAAACAGCCTTCAAAAAAGAAGTGCCCTTGCGGCAGAGCCAGCAGGGGCACTTCTTTTCATAAAATCACCAATTTGTTGAGAATCACCAACCTCCCCAACAGTTGAAACAGCTAAAACAGCTAAAACAACTAAAACAGCTAAAACCGCCACAACGGAAACCACCACAACGAAAGCCCCCGCAACGAAAGCCTCCACAACGATGAAAGCCTCCACACATCATGCCGCCACAACGCATACCTCCGCACATCATGCCGCCACAACGCATCCCGCCAAACTGGCGCGAATCTTGGATCTGCTGATCAATAGGAATTATCTCACCAACTTGGTAATTATCCATTCCTAACGTTTGAAATTCATCTTGAAAATTCTGCATTTTATCCTCCCCTTTATTTTTATTTATCCGGTTTAACCGAACCTGAAAAGAGAGTTTAACGATGGTAATTTGTCAGGTTGTTATAAATGAGCCATTAGATATGATGTAACTCTCTTCAACAAATTATGATTCCATTTAGGTCGTTGTTACTGATATAACAGCCTATTTTGTGTTGAAAGTATCGTAGAGTGTTTCATCATTGCAGGAAAAAAGCATTTTTAGGCATAAAAAAGACCCCCAACCAAAATGGTTGGGAGCCTTTGAAACGCCAAAAATTAACGTTTTGAGAACTGAGGCGCACGACGAGCACCTTTAAGTCCGTATTTTTTACGCTCTTTCATACGTGCATCACGAGTTAATAATCCTGCACGCTTTAATGTTGGACGGAATTCTGGGTCAGCTTGTAGTAACGCACGAGCGATACCGTGGCGAATAGCGCCAGCTTGACCAGTATAACCTCCACCATTTACGTTTACAAGGATATCATAGCTGCCAAGAGTTTCAGTAGCTACTAGTGGTTGTTTAACAACTTCACGTAAAGCTTCAAATGGAATATAATCTGTGATTTCACGATCGTTGATAAGGATGCTTCCGTTACCAGGAATTAAACGTACGCGTGCAACGGAGCTTTTACGACGACCAGTACCAATATATTGAACTTGTGCCAAGTTAATGCCCTCCTTTAAAAATTATCCACGAAGTGTATAAACTTCTGGTTTTTGTGCTTGTTGTTCATGTTCGCTACCTGCATAAACATGTAATTTCTTGAAAATTTGACGACCAAGAGAATTCTTTGGAAGCATGCCTTTAATAGCAAGCTCAAGCATTTTCTCAGGGTAGTTAGTACGCATTTCAAGAGCTGTTCTTTGTTTTAAACCACCTGGGTGGTTAGTGTGACGGTAGTAGATTTTATCAGTTAACTTTTTCCCAGTTAACTCGATCTTAGATGCATTAATGATGATCACATGATCACCAGTATCAACATGTGGTGTAAAAGTTGGTTTATTTTTACCACGTAGAATTGATGCAACTTCACTAGCAAGGCGACCTAAAGTCTGACCTGCTGCATCAACTACGTACCATTTACGTTCAATATTGTTTGAATTAGCCATAAACGTTGTACGCATGAATTTCCCTCCTAAATAATCTGATTCAGATTGTCCATATATATTTTGACACAAATAGCTCTTCCGGGGCTCATTGTGGGGTTAAAATACATACCATATGATATAATATCGCGTTGTGGGCAGAATGTCAACACCAGGATTAGTTGCCTTAAGAATATAAACTTACCCTTTAAGTCTTAGTGATATTATTTTAATAAAGCACTTCCCATAAATACAACCCATGTGCTGGGGCAGTTTTCCCTGCTGCAGCACGGTCTTTCTTAGCAAGGATCTCCGGGATTGAATACGGATCTCGCTTCCCGTTGCCAACTTCAAGCAACGTTCCAACCAGGATTCTTACCATATTATACAAAAAACCATTCCCAACAACCCGGAAAACTAAAAGGCCATTTTCTTCGAAAAGCTCTAGTTTATGAATCGTCCTTACTCGGTCCTCTTTTTCGGTCTTCGCAGAGCAGAAGCTCGTAAAATCATGAGTGCCAATTAAAAAACGGGACGCAGTTACTATATCTGAATAATTTAACGAATATGAGTATTGATAGGAAAAATATTGTTGAAAAGGATCACGAATAGCTGATAGGTGGAGAAAATAACGATACTCTTTTTCGACAGCATTGAACCTTGCGTGAAATTCAGCTGGCACTTTCTCTACCTGTAAAATAGAAATGTCATCAGGCAGCACCGAATTTAAGGCAATAATCCACCTATCCTCTGAAATCGCTAGACTTGAGTCAAAATTAATGACTTGGCCCTTGGCATGAACCCCTGCATCGGTTCTTCCTGAGGCATTAATAAAAATATGAGCCCCTTTATGGATCTTTTTCAACGCTTTCTCTATTTCACTTTGAACGGTTCGTTTATTTGGCTGAACCTGGTAGCCTGAGAAACGTGTCCCAGTATAAGCAACTTTGCATTTATAACGTTGCATAAGTAAAACCCCATTATGTTCTAAATAAATATAAACACGCCGTAATTACTCCAAGTAGTACAAGCATGCCCGTATCGGCCATTTTCCACTTTAAGAGGCGGTATTTCGTTCTTCCTTCGCCACCACGGTAACCCCTTGCTTCCATTGCCACGGCAAGCTCCTCAGCCCGTTTAAATGAACTGATAAACAAAGGAATTAACAAAGGAACAATCGCTCGAACTCTTTCCTTAATCGGTCCACCGGTGAATTCAACACCCCTAGCAATCTGCGCTTTCATGATTTTATCAGTCTCTTGCATCAGTGTAGGAATAAATCGCAATGAAATAGACATCATTAAAGCTAATTCATGCACCGGAAAGTGTATTTTTTTCAGTGGTCCCAAAAGGGTCTCCAACCCATCTGTTATTTCAATCGGTGTTGTCGTTAGAGTTAATAAAGAAGTCACTAGAATTAATAAGAAGAATCGCATTGAGATGAATATCCCTTGCCTTACTCCTTCTTCATAAATTTTTAACGGACCAACCTGGATTAACAGTTCACCTTCCTTGTTTAAAAATAAATGCATTAATAGGGTGAACAGGATTAGCCATAGTACAGGTTTAAGCCCAGCATATAAAAATCGAAAGGAAATTTTTGAAAGAGCAACGATAAAGAATGTATAAACCGTTAAAATGGCATAGGTAATCGGATTGTTTGCTATAAAGACGATACATACAAATAAAAAGACTAGCATTAGCTTCGAACGAGGGTCCATCTGATGAACAATGGAATCCGCCGGAACATAACGCCCGAAGATCATCTTCTCCATCATTTTGAATTCCCCCTATCCAAAACTAAGGCGATTTTCTCAGTTAATTGTTCCATTGTCAGGCAGGTCTCATCAAGTTTCATTTGAAAGGCTTGCTCAAATTTTTGCTGAAAACGAACCACTTCAGGAACATCTAGACCCAATTCGATCAACCCTTCAGGCGATGCAAAGATTTCTTTAGGAGTGCCTTGTTTATAAACCTCACCTTTTTGCATAATAAAGATTTTATCGGCAAAACGTGCGGCATCCTCCATACTATGGGTAACCAAAATGGTGGTAAGTTCTCTTTCTTGATGGAGACGATAAAACATCTCCATGATCTCTTTACGTCCACGAGGATCAAGGCCGGCTGTCGGTTCATCCAGTACGAGGACATCAGGCTTCATTGCTAGAACTCCGGCAATTGCAACCCTCCGCATTTGTCCACCAGATAGGTCAAACGGAGACCTTTGTAAAATATCCTCTGATAAACCTACCTGGCGGATTGCCGTTTGAGCCCTTACCTTTGCCTCTGCCTCAGATACGCCAAAATTCATTGGGCCGAAGCAAATATCCTTTTCAACGCTTTCTTCAAACAACTGGTGTTCTGGAAATTGAAAAACGATCCCTACCTTTTGACGGATGCTCTTTAAGTTTTTTTCCTTTTTGTTACCTTCAATCGTTCTGTCCCCAATCAAAACTTTCCCTTTTGTTGGTCGTAATAAGGCGTTTAGATGTTGAAGAACAGTCGATTTTCCGGAACCAGTGTGGCCAATTATTGCCATATATGAGCCTGACGGAATATCAATCGAAACATTATGAATGGCAAGCCGTTCAAATGGGGTTCCTTGCTGGTAGCGATGTTCTACTTGTTGTAGTGAGATGTCCATAGTTCGTTCACCAACTCTTCTTCTGATAAAAAGTGTCTCGAGAATGTAAATCCTTTTTTCCTAAGAGCTTTGCTCATTTTTATCGGAAAGGGGATGTCTAGACCTAAACTTATCAATTCTTCATCTAGTTCAAAGATCTGCTCAGGCGACCCTTCCTTGAACAATTCACCCTGGTTCATCACAAATATGCGATCTGCCCTTGCGGCTTCTTCAAGATCATGAGTAATCGAAATAACCGTGATATTTCGACTATCCTTTAACTCTCTCACAATGTTTAAAACTTCTTCACGCCCTCGGGGATCTAGCATGGATGTCGCTTCATCTAAGATGATAATAGCAGGTTGGAGAGCAAGTACACTGGCTATGGCAACCCTCTGCTTCTGTCCACCAGAAAGATGGTGCGGCTCTTGATCAAGAAATTGATCCATCTCTACTTTTTTCAATGAGTCTTGAATCCGTTCTAGCATAATTTCACGCGGAATCCCCATGTTTTCTAAACCAAAAGCCACATCATCCTCAACTGTTGTTCCAACAAATTGATTATCCGGATTTTGAAATACCATTCCAATTTTCTTACGAACATCCCAGACAGTTTCTTCACTTAATTTATATCCACAAACGGTAACACTTCCTTTTTGGGGAAACTGTAAACCATTTAATATTTTCGCAAGGGTAGATTTCCCTGATCCATTATGACCGACTATGGCCAACCATTCCCCTTCAAATACTTCAAAGGATACATTATTTAGTGCGTAGCTTTCCTGGGAATCATATTGAAAGCTAATATTTTCTAGAACAACTAGCGGCTTACTCATGATTTTCCTCCCCCACCTCTTTAGCCTCGCTCCGGCTTCATATTTATCTAGTTTGATTTAATTTTTTACATAAATAAAAAAAGCCTGCACCTCTTCCGATACGAAAAATTAAATCACATTCGTATTCTTCATTCCTAAATAGAATGAAGGAAGAGGTGCTTGAGCTAAACGAGACATGAAATTTGAAGAGCAAAAAGTGCCTAAGGCGCAGTAGCCAACAAATGAAGAGCAAAGGTTATTTGTTTGACCTCAACTATCAAAAGGAAAACATAGTGTAGTTCCTTTTTTCACGCTCATCATAACGCTCAGTATGGGCTTGGTTCAGAAAAGGCATGCTAACCATATAAAGTAGTGAACATGTCCCGCTAAAAGAAAAAGGGCAAAGAACAAGTTTGTCTCTAAACTGTCCTCGCCCTTGTTGTGTGTAGAAGGATATTAAACTAGCTCGATAATGACCATTGGTGCACCATCGCCGCGGCGTGGTCCAATTTTCATAATACGAGTGTATCCACCTTGACGCTCTTCATAACGAGGAGCAATATCAGTGAAAAGTTTTTGAACTGCATCTTGGTTTGTTTCAACATTTGCAATTTCGTTACGAACGAATGCAGCAGCTTGACGGCGTGCATGTAAATCTCCACGCTTTCCAAGAGTGATCATTTTTTCAACTGTTGAACGAAGTTCTTTCGCACGTGTTTCAGTTGTTTGAATACGCTCATTGATAATTAAGTCTGTTGTTAAGTCTCTTAGCATCGCTTTACGCTGAGCGCTTGTACGTCCTAACTTTCTGTATCCCATGAAAGTTTCCCTCCTTTGTTGAAGTCATTCATCCCTATCAAAGTTCACAATAAAATGCTAGTTAATTATGAGTTAACTAGTCAGTCATCTTTTCGTAAGCCTAATCCTAGTTCCTCTAGTTTAGCTTTTACTTCTTCAAGAGACTTTCTTCCTAAGTTACGAACCTTCATCATATCTTCTTCCGTTTTGTTAGCTAACTCCTGAACGGAATTGATACCGGCACGTTTTAAGCAATTATAGGAACGAACAGAAAGATCCAGTTCTTCAATCGTCATTTCTAGAACTTTTTCTTTTTGATCCTCTTCTTTTTCTACCATAATTTCAGCATTTTGAGCTTCGTCAGTTAAACCAACAAAGATATTCAAATGCTCAGTTAAAATTTTGGCACCAAGTGCAATTGCCTCTTTAGGACCTGTACTACCATCTGTCCATACATCAAATGTTAACTTATCATAGTTCGTCATTTGACCTACACGTGTATTCTCTACTTGATATGAAACACGTGATACTGGAGTATAGATGGAATCAATTGGAATTACACCAATTGGTTGGTCTTCTCTTTTGTTTTGATCAGCGGGAGTATATCCGCGACCTCTTCTAGCTGTGAGACGCATACGTAAATGCCCGTTTGAACCAAGAGTGGCAATGTGAAGATCAGGATTTAAGATCTCTACATCACTGTCATGGGTAACATCAGCAGCAGTTACAATACCTTGACCCTTAACATCAATTTCAAGCGTCTTTTCTTCATCTGAATAGATTTTAAGAGCTAACTTTTTAATGTTAAGAATAGTAGATGAAACATCTTCCACGACGCCTTCAATTGTTGAGAATTCATGAAGTACCCCATCAATTTGAATCGATGTGACAGCTGCACCTGGGAGTGATGATAATAGGATACGACGTAAGGAGTTACCCAAAGTAGTACCATATCCACGCTCAAGTGGTTCTACGACGAACTTTCCGTATTTGGCATCATCGTTGATCTCAACCGTTTCGATTTTTGGCTTTTCTATTTCGATCATCAAATATACCCTCCTTCAAAACGTCGAAACCTCGGCAAAACATCTAACCGAAATTCCCCCTGCATACGTTCCCGATTGTGCACAACAACTGGTTTAGATTTCTGTATGAACACAAAAAATCAGTATCACAACCCATTATAGACGTATGATACAAAATCTATACAGAAAAATTAAACGCGGCGACGTTTTGGTGGACGGCATCCGTTATGTGGAACTGGAGTTACGTCTTTAATAGCAGTAACTTCAAGACCAGCAGCTTGAAGAGCACGGATTGCAGCTTCACGTCCTGCGCCAGGTCCCTTTACAGTAACTTCAAGAGACTTCATGCCATGATCCATTGATACCTTTGCTGCAGTTTCAGCAGCCATTTGTGCTGCAAATGGAGTAGATTTACGAGAACCTTTAAATCCAAGTGAACCAGCACTAGACCAAGAAATTGCATTTCCGTGTGGGTCAGTGATCGTTACAATCGTGTTATTGAAAGTAGAACGAATATGAGCAATACCAGATTCAATATTCTTTTTAACACGACGTTTGCGTGTATTAGTTTTACGAGCCATTTAGATGAGAACCTCCTTTACCAATTATTTTTTCTTGTTAGCAACAGTTTTACGAGGACCTTTACGTGTACGAGCGTTGTTCTTCGTGTTTTGACCACGAACAGGTAAACCACGACGATGACGAAGGCCACGGAATGATCCGATTTCCATTAAACGTTTAATGTTAAGAGAGATTTCACGACGAAGGTCACCCTCAACCTTTAATTTATCGATAATGTCACGGATTTTATTTAATTCTTCTTCTGTTAGATCACGAACACGTGTATCTTCAGAAACACCAGCTTCAGCAAGAACTTTCTCAGCAGTTGGTTTTCCAATTCCGTAAATGTAAGTTAATGAGATTACTACACGCTTTTCGCGCGGTACATCAACACCAGCAATACGAGCCATATGAATAGTGCACCTCCTTCTATATTAACCTTGTTTTTGTTTGTGTTTAGGGTTTTCGCAGATTACCATTACTTTACCGCGTCTGCGAATAACTTTACATTTTTCACAGATTGGTTTAACAGATGGTCTAACTTTCATTATTCTAACCTCCTTGATAGTACGGAGTGCAAAGGACTATTTAAAGCGATAAGTGATTCTTCCGCGAGTTAGATCATATGGGGAAAGCTCTACTGTAACTTTATCCCCTGGTAAGATTCTAATGAAATGCATGCGGATTTTCCCAGAAACATGTGCCAATACAGAATGACCATTTTCTAATTCTACCTTAAACATTGCATTTGGCAAAGTTTCAATTACTGTGCCTTCTACTTCAATTACATCATCTTTCGCCATCGAACTGTCTCCCTTCTTTAATCAAGCTACGTATTCAATCATAAAATGCATAGAGGCAAGACCAATTTTCCGTTTGTACTAGATTGAGCATGATTGGTGTGAACCCAATTGCTAAGCTTTGGTTAAAATCTCAAAACCTGTTTCAGTGATCGCGATAGTATGCTCAAAATGAGCGCACCTAAACCCATCAACTGTTACAACTGTCCAGTCATCAGCCAACGTTTTTACATATCGACTTCCTGCATTCACCATCGGTTCAATTGCCAGTACCATTCCAGGCTTTAAACGCGGACCTTTGTTAGGCGGACCATAGTGAGGAATTTGTGGATCCTCATGTAAGTCTTGCCCTACTCCGTGACCAACATACTCGCGCACAATGGAAAAGCCGTTTGCTTCTACATACGTTTGAATCGCATGAGAGACATTTGATAGGCGCTCACCTGGCTTAGCTTCCTTTAGGCCGAGATATAAGGACTCCTCAGTAACCTCTAACAGACGTTTTGAGTTTTCATCAATTTCGCCAACAGGATAAGTCCAAGCTGAATCGCCGTGATAACCGTTGTACTTTGCACCAATGTCAATACTTATGATATCGCCATTGTTTAATACCCGATCACCAGGAATTCCGTGAACAAGTTCATTGTTAACAGAAGCACAGATGCTGCCACGAAAACCATTATACCCTTTAAAAGATGGAATTGCACTCTGCTTACGGATAAACTGCTCGGCAATTACATCCAATTCTTTCGTTGTAATCCCCGGACGAATGTGTTTCTTCAATTCTTGATGAGTGAGAGCAACAATACGTCCAGCTTCGCGCATAATGTCAATTTCGCGCGGGGTTTTACAAATTATCATTTTAAGCCCCCAAGCAATACGTTGATATCAGCAAATACAATTTTAATATCCTGCTGACCATTGATATTGCGTAAATAACCTTTTGTTTCATAGAAATCTAACAACGGTTGCGCTTGAGCAATATTGACATCCAAGCGGTTTTGAACAGTTTCTGCATTATCATCAGCACGCTGATATAATTCACCGCCACAACGGTCACAAGTACCTTCTTGTGCTGGCGGATTAAATACTAGATGATAAGTAGCTCCACAAGCTTTACAGATTCGACGTCCTGTTAAACGCTCCATTAAGATTCCATGATCAACATCAATATTGATGACGTAATTAATTTGTTTATCTAATTGAGAAAGGATATCTTCAAGTGCCTCTGCTTGAGGAACAGTTCTAGGAAATCCATCAAGTAAAAATCCTTTTTCGCAATCGTCTTTACTAAGACGTTCGCGAACGATTCCGATTGTTACTTCATCTGGAACAAGCTGGCCTTCATCCATGAAAGACTTTGCTTGCAATCCAAGTTCTGTACCTTCTTTCATCGCAGCACGGAACATATCCCCTGTTGAGATATGAGGGATGCCGTATTGTTCAACAATTTGTTCTGCTTGTGTACCTTTACCAGCGCCAGGAAGACCCATTAAAACTAAATTCACACGTATTCCCCCTCAGTCTCTTTATGGCTTTAGGGATCTCAAAGTCCCTAAAACCACTCTATTTTATAAAACCTTTATAATGACGCTTAACAAGTTGTGACTCAAGCTGCTTCATGGTATCAAGAGCAACCCCAACAACAATCAGTAAGCTTGTTCCGCCAATTCGTGCAGATTGCGGTAAGTCTGCAAATTTCACAAAGAACACCGGCAATATTGCAATGATAGCTAAGAAAAGAGCTCCAACAAGCGTTAAGCGATATAGTACTTTTGTTAAGTATTCTTGTGTGCTTCTTCCTGGTCGAATTCCAGGAATATAACCACCCTGCTTTTTCAAGTTTTCTGCTAACTGCTCAGGATTTACTTGAATGAAAGCATAAAAATACGTAAAGGCGATAATTAAAGCAACATAGACAATCATACCAACAGGTGATGTATAATCAAACGTCTTTTTGATCCACAACGTTACATCGTTTGTACCAAAGAAAGACGCAATAGTTGGTGGAGTTATAATAAACGAAATTGCAAAGATTACTGGAATTACCCCAGCAGCATTAACCTTTAATGGTAAGTGAGTAGCACCACCTGATGGGCGACCTTCTACCATACGTTTTGCGTACTGAATAGGTATTTTTCGTGATGCTTGCTGAATAAAGATTACCCCGACAACAATTGCTACAATAGCTAGAATAATGATGGCCATTGTGATGATACGTAGGAATAGTTGTTCACCAGCGTCCTGAAATTGTTGAGCGTATATTTGGTTAGCCGTACTTGGAATTGCTGCAACAATACCTGCAAAAATGATAACTGAAATCCCGTTCCCCACACCTTGGGCTGTTATCTGCTCTCCAAGCCACATTAGAAATGACGTTCCAGCAGTTAATACAACAGCAATTAACAAGTAGGTGCCGATTCCAGGAGTTTCAATTAATCGTCCTGAAGCTAAATTGTTGAATCCATAAGACATACCAAGTGCTTGGATAAATCCAAGGATAATCGTGAAGTATCTAGTAAACTGAGCCAATTTTCGGCGACCAGCATCCCCTTGCTTAGACCATTCCGTAAATTTAGGCACAACATCCATTTGTAACAATTGGATAATAATTGATGCCGTAATATAAGGCATGATTCCCATAGCAAAAATGGAGAAGTTTTTTAATGCTCCGCCTCCAAATGTATTCAGAACACCAAATACACCAGTTTGATCTTGTTGTTGTAGCAAAGTTGCATTTACGTGTGGGACAGGAATAAATGTCCCAATACGAAATACAACTAACATTAAAAGGGTGAAGATAATTTTTTTTCTAATTTCACCCACGCGCATAAAATTGGAGATTGACTGGAACATTAAATCACCTCAGTAGTTCCACCAGCAGCTTCGATTGCTCCCTTAGCAGCAGAGGAAAATTTATGTGCTTTAACTGTAAGCTTTTTCTCTACACTACCACTAGCAAGAATTTTGATTCCTGCTTTTTCACTGCTAACTACTCCTGTTTCGATAAGAAGTTCAGGAGTAACCACTGTTCCTTCTTCAAAACGGTTTAAAGCATCAAGGTTTACAACAGCATATTCCTTACGGTTGATGTTTGTAAAACCTCGTTTCGGTAAACGTCTGAATAAAGGTGTTTGACCACCCTCAAAGCCTAAACGAACACCACCACCCGAACGAGCGTTTTGTCCTTTATGGCCTTTTCCGGCAGTTTTTCCGTTACCAGAACCAATTCCACGTCCTTTACGTTTACGTTCTTGACGGGAACCTTCTGCAGGTTTTAATTCATGAAGTTTCATATTGGCACCTCCTTATGAAAAAAGAATCAATTATAGTTCTTTTACAGTAATAAGGTGAGCAACTTTGGTGATCATTCCGCGGATAGCGGGATTATCTTGCTGCTCAACCGTTTGATTCACTTTACGCAAACCTAGAGCTTTAACTGTTTCGCGTTGGTCTTGTGGACGACCAATCACACTGCGAGTGAGGGTAATTGCTAATTTATTCGCCATTTAATTTCCCTCCTTATCCTAACAGTTCTTCTACTGATTTTCCGCGTAACTTTGCTACGTCTTCAGCACGTTTTAGTTGTTTTAATCCGTCTAAAGTAGCACGAACCATATTGATTGGTGTGTTTGTACCTAATGATTTAGATAGGATATCAGAAACACCCGCTAATTCAAGCACCGCACGAACTGGGCCACCAGCGATAACTCCACAACCTTCAGCAGCTGGCTTTAAAAGGATTTCTCCCGCACCAAAATGTCCGATTACTTGATGTGGAATTGTTGTACCTACCATAGGTACTTCAATTAGGTTTTTCTTAGCATCTTCAATTGCTTTACGAATGGCATCAGGTACTTCTTGAGCCTTACCTGTACCGAAACCGACATTACCGTTCTTATCTCCAACAACTACAAGTGCAGAGAAACGGAAACGACGTCCACCTTTAACAACTTTCGCAACACGGTTAACTGTAACTACGCGTTCTTCAAGTTCAAGTTTGTTTGGATCAATACGACGCATCTGTTTTTGTCCCTCCTTTGTCTATTAAAATTCTAAGCCGTTTTCACGTGCAGCATCAGCTAATGCCTGTACGCGTCCATGATAGAGGTATCCGCCACGGTCGAATACAACAGAAGAAATACCCTTTTCTACAGCACGTTTCGCAACTAATTCACCGATCTTTTGTGCTGCTTCAAGGTTTCCAGTTGATTCAAGACCGAAGTCTTTATCTAATGTAGAAGCACTCGCAAGAGTTACTCCATTAACATCATCAATTAATTGAGCATAAATGTGTTTGTTTGAACGGAACACATTTAAACGAGGACGAGCTGGTGTACCGCTAAGTTTCGCACGAACACGAGCATGTCTTTTTCTGCGAGTAGCGTTTTTATCAAGCTTCGTAATCATTTACGTCACTCCTTTCGTTTACCTAGGCAGCATTACTTACCTGTTTTACCTTCTTTACGACGCACAAATTCACCTTCGTAACGAATTCCTTTACCTTTATAAGGTTCTGGTGGGCGAACTCCGCGAATATTTGCTGCTAAAGCGCCGACACGTTCTTTATCTGCACCTTTAACAGAAATTTTTGTATTAGCAGGAACTTCGATTTCTATTCCTTCTTCAGGCTCGATTTCAACCGGATGTGAATAGCCGACATTAAGAACTAGCTTTTTACCTTGCTTTTGGGCACGGTATCCAACCCCGATCAATTCAAGATTTCTTTCGAAACCTTTAGAAACTCCCTCAACCATGTTTGAAATCAAGGCGCGAGTAGTTCCGTGCAATGCGCGGTGTTCTTTAATATCAGATGGGCGAGAAACGTTAACCACGTTCTCCTCAATAACGATTGTGATATCAGGATTAAATGTACGAGACAATTCTCCTTTAGGTCCTTTAACTGTCACAAGGCCATTATTAGCTGTAACAGTAACTCCTGCAGGAATTTCGACTGGTTTTTTACCTACGCGAGACATTTGGTGCACCTCCATTCATTAAAAAACTATATTACCAAATATAAGCAAGAACTTCTCCGCCGATTTGTTGAGCACGAGCTTCTTTATCAGTTACAACACCATTTGATGTCGAAACAAGTGCAATCCCTAAACCGTTTAATACACGAGGAACTTCATTTGATTTTGCATAAACACGGAGCCCAGGCTTGCTGATTCTTTTCAAACCAGTAATTACACGGACATTATTTGCACCGTATTTCAAGAAAATGCGGATGATACCTTGTTTGTCATCTTCGATATATTCAACGTCACGAACGAAACCTTCACGCTTTAAAATTTCAGCGATTTCTTTCTTGATATTAGAAGCAGGAACTTCTAATTTTTCGTGACGAACCATATTCGCATTACGAATGCGAGTAAGCATATCTGCAATTGGATCTGTCATGACCATTTGATTTACCTCCTTCCCAGACTTTGGGTTTTACCAGCTAGCTTTTTTGACACCAGGAATTTGTCCTTTGTATGCTAATTCACGGAAACAAATACGGCAAAGCTTAAATTTACGGTACACAGAGTGTGGACGACCGCAACGTTCGCAGCGAGTATACTCCTGAACCGGATGTTTAGGCGTGCGCTTTTGTTTCGCAATCATAGATTTTTTAGCCACGTTTTCGCCTCCCTCTATTTAGAGATTACTTTTGGAATGGCATTCCGAACTGAGTTAAAAGCTCACGAGCTTCTTCATCAGTATTTGCCGTCGTAACGATAACGATATCCATACCACGAACCTTGCTTACTTTATCGTAATCAATTTCAGGGAAGATTAGTTGTTCTTTCACACCTAATGTGTAGTTTCCACGGCCATCGAATGCTTTCTTTGATACACCACGGAAGTCACGAACACGCGGAAGAGAAACTGATACTAATTTATCAAGGAATTCGTACATACGATCTCCACGAAGAGTTACCTTCGCACCAATTGGCATTCCCTCACGAAGACGGAAACCAGCGATTGATTTTTTTGCACGAGTAACTACTGGTTTTTGACCAGTGATCTGTCCTAGTTCATCAACTGCGATATCAAGTGCTTTTGCGTTTGCAACAGCATCACCAACACCCATGTTGATTACGATTTTATTAAGCTTCGGTACTTCCATTACCGATTTATAGTTAAACTTGCTCATTAGAGCAGGACTAATTTCTTTTACTAACTTTTCTTTTAGGCGGTTCATTATGTGTACCTCCCTTCATTTATAGACTATTTATCAAGAACTTCACCGGATATTTTTGCTACACGTACTTTTTTGCCGTCAACCGTTTGATATCCTACTCGAGTTGGTTTACCAGATTTAGGATCAATAGGCATAACGTTTGATACATGAACAGGTGCCTCGTGGCTAATGATTCCGCCTTGCGGGTTTACTTGAGAAGGTTTTGCGTGTTTTTTCACAATGCTAACACCTTCAACTAGAACACGGCTTTGCTTAGGAAAAGCAGCCAGTATTACTCCCGTTTTGCCTTTATCCTTACCAGAGATGACCATAACTTTGTCACCTTTTTTCACATGCATCAGTAAGCACCTCCTTAAAAGGCATTTGAATTTTTAATTATAATACTTCTGGAGCTAGAGATACAATTTTCATAAAGTTGTTTTCGCGTAGTTCACGAGCAACTGGTCCGAAGATACGAGTTCCGCGAGGACTCTTATCATCCTTGATGATTACACATGCGTTTTCATCGAAACGAATGTAAGTACCGTCTTTGCGACGTGCACCGCTTTTTGTACGAACGATAACAGCTTTAACAACATCACTTTTCTTAACAACTCCACCTGGTGTTGCTTGTTTCACGGTACAAACAATTACATCACCGATGTTTGCTGTCTTGCGTCCAGAACCACCAAGAACTTTAATTGTAAGTACTTCACGAGCACCAGAGTTGTCAGCAACTTTTAAACGTGTTTCCTGTTGAATCATACGTGTAACCTCCCTTCGGAATAGATCTTAATCCGAATAATTAAATAATAACTGCTTTTTCTACCACTTCAACAAGGCGGAAACGCTTTGTTGCTGAAAGTGGACGAGTTTCCATGATACGAACAACATCGCCAACTTTTGCTTCGTTCTGTTCATCATGTGACTTGAACTTTTTAGAGTATTTCACGCGTTTACCATAAAGAGGATGCTTCTTGTATGTTTCGACAAGTACAGTAATGGTTTTATCCATTTTGTCAGAAACAACGCGTCCAGTGTAAACTTTGCGTTGATTGCGTTCACTCATCAGGGCGAACCTCCTCTCAATTATCGAATGTTAACGCCGATTTCTCTTTCACGAATCACAGTTTTCATGCGAGCAATCGCTTTGCGTACTTCACGAATGCGAGCTGTGTTTTCAAGTTGTCCAGTCGCTAATTGAAAGCGAAGGTTGAAAAGCTCTTCTTTTAATGATTTCACTTTTTGTTCTATTTCGGCAGTGGTAAGATCACGAATTTCATCAGCTTTCATTAGATTCACCACCAATTTCTTCTCGTTTTACAAACTTACATTTTAGTGGAAGTTTGTGTGCTGCTAGGCGTAATGCTTCACGAGCGACTTCTTCAGAAACGCCTGCGAGTTCAAACATAATTTTTCCTGGTTTCACGACTGCTACCCAACCTTCAGGAGCACCTTTACCAGAACCCATCCGGACTTCTAGAGGCTTAGCAGTATATGGCTTATGCGGGAAAATTTTGATCCAAACTTTTCCGCCACGTTTCATGTAACGAGTCATCGCAATACGAGCCGCTTCAATCTGACGGTTTGTGATCCAAGATGCTTCAGTAGCTTGAAGGCCAAATTCACCAAAAGCTACTTCGGTACCACCCTTTGCATTTCCGCGCATTTTTCCACGATGTTCACGACGATACTTGACGCGTTTTGGCAATAACATATTATTTGCCTCCTTCCACGGTTTTCTTCTTAGTAGGAAGGACTTCGCCCTTATAAATCCATACTTTTACGCCTAGCTTGCCGTATGTTGTGTCAGCTTCTGCATGAGAGTAATCAATATCAGCGCGAAGAGTATGAAGTGGAACGGTTCCTTCACTATAATGTTCTGAACGAGCGATGTCCGCTCCGCCTAAACGACCGGATACCATCGTTTTAATCCCTTTTGCACCAGCACGCATTGCACGTTGAATGGCTTGTTTTTGGGCCCGACGGAATGATACACGGTTTTCTAATTGACGAGCGATATTTTCTGCGACTAATTTCGCATCAAGGTCTGCTCTTTTGATTTCAAGAATGTTAATATGAACACGTTTCGCTGTAAGTTGGTTGAGTGCTTTGCGTAAAGCTTCAACTTCAGTTCCACCCTTACCAATTACCATACCTGGTTTAGCAGTGTGGACTGTGATGTTCAAGCGGTTAGCAGCACGTTCAATTTCAACTTTTGAAACTGAAGCATCTTTTAAACGTTTCGCGATATACTCACGAACTTTAAGGTCTTCGTGTAAAAGAACGGCATAGTCTTTGCCTGCGTACCATTTTGACTCCCAATCACGGATGATTCCGACACGCAAACCGACTGGATTTACTTTTTGACCCACTGATTATCCCTCCTTCTTTTCTGATAAAACGATGATAATATGGCTAGTACGTTTGTTTATCGCGCTTGCACGGCCCATCGCACGAGGACGGAAACGTTTTAACGTTGGTCCTTCGTTTACATATGCTTGCTCAACAACTAATGAATTGATATCCATTTCGTAGTTATGCTCAGCGTTTGCCATAGCAGATTTTAATACTTTTTCTACGATTGGAGAAGCAGCTTTTGGAGTTAACTTTAAAATCGCTACTGCTTCACCTACTTGCTTACCTCGAATTAAATCTACGACTAAACGAGCTTTACGAGGAGCAATACGAACTGTTCTTGCAACAGCTTTAGCTTGCATCAGAATGCCCTCCTCTCATTAACGTCTTGTTTTCTTATCATCACTGGCATGACCTTTGTAAGTACGAGTTGGAGCAAATTCTCCAAGCTTATGACCTACCATGTCTTCAGTAACATATACAGGAACATGTTTACGACCATCATAAACAGCGATTGTGTGTCCAATGAATTGTGGGAAGATCGTAGAACGGCGTGACCAAGTTTTTACTACTTGCTTGCCTTCAGTTTCATTTAACTTTTCGATCTTATTGATTAAATGCTCATCAACAAAAGGTCCTTTTTTCAAGCTGCGACCCATAGCTGAACCTCCCTTCGCGATTGTTCTACGGTTCGTTTGTTGAACCGTAGGTCAATCCCGTTATTTTTTACGACGACGTACGATAAATTTATCGGATTTGTTTTTCTTCTTACGTGTTTTGAATCCAAGAGTTGGTTTACCCCATGGAGACATTGGTGATTTACGTCCGATTGGAGAACGACCTTCACCACCACCGTGTGGATGGTCATTAGGGTTCATTACAGATCCACGAACAGTTGGACGAATACCTAACCAGCGTGAACGACCTGCTTTACCAATATTGATTAATTCGTGTTGCTCATTACCAACTTGACCGATAGAAGCACGGCAAGTAGCAAGGATCATACGAACTTCACCAGAGTTCAAACGAACTAATACGTATTTACCTTCTTTACCAAGAACCTGTGCGCTTGTTCCAGCAGAACGAACTAATTGTCCGCCTTTACCAGGTTTTAACTCGATATTGTGGATAACAGTACCAACTGGAATGTTTGTTAGTGGAAGTGCGTTTCCTACTTTTATGTCAGCCTCAGGACCAGACATAACCTCTAAACCTACTTCTAGATTTTTCGGAGCTAGGATATAACGTTTTTCTCCATCTACATAATTAATTAGTGCAATGTTTGCAGAACGGTTTGGATCGTATTCAACAGAAGCAACGCGTCCTGGAATGCCATCTTTATCACGTTTAAAATCAATGATACGGTATTGACGCTTATGGCCGCCACCTTGATGACGAACAGTTAACTTACCTTGGTTGTTGCGGCCGCCTTTTCGCTTCAATGGAGCAAGCAAAGATTTTTCTGGTGTGCTAGTTGTGATTTCAGCGAAATCAGAAACTGTCATGCCGCGACGACCGTTAGAGGTAGGTTTGTACTTTTTAATCGCCATTTTTTTCCCTCCTCTTCTTGTTAAAAGAATTATACTTCAAAGAATTCGATTTCTTTACTTTCTTTAGTTAAAGTAATAATCGCTTTACGACGTTTATTTGTGTATCCGCCGAATTTACCCATGCGCTTGAATTTACCTTTGTAGTTCATGATGTTAACTTTTTCAACTTTAACGCTGAAAATTTCTTGGATAGCGTCTTTAACTTGTGTTTTATTGGCTCTTACGTCCACTTCAAAAGTGTACTTCTTATCAGCCATTGCCTCACTGGAACGTTCAGTAATAACGGGGCGCTTAATGATATCGCGAGCATCCATTATGCAAGCACCTCCTCTACTTTTTCAACTGCGGCTTTCGTCATGATTAGTTTATCATGATTTAACACATCTAAAACACTAATTCCGTCAGCAGTAACAACTGTTACACCAGGGATATTTCGTGCAGATAATGCTACATTCTCATCCAAGTCCGCAGTTACAATCAAAGCTTTTGAAGCTACAGAAAGTCCCTTTAAAACTTGTGTGAATTCCTTCGTTTTCGGAGCTTCGAAACCAAGGTTTTCTAATACAAGAATATTCTCTTCTATTAGTTTTGAAGAAAGTGCAGACTTAATAGCTAAGCGACGTACCTTCTTCGGTAATTTATAGCTGTAGCTACGAGGAGTAGGACCAAATACTGTACCACCTCCGCGCCATTGTGGAGAACGAATTGAACCTTGACGCGCACGTCCAGTTCCTTTTTGTTTCCATGGCTTACGACCGCCACCAGCTACTTCAGAACGAACTTTAGTTTTATGTGTTCCTTGACGCAAAGAAGCTCTTTGCATGATAACCGCTTCAAATAACACGTGGTTATTTGGGGCAATACCAAAAACTGAATCATTAAGTTCGATTTCACCAACTTGTGATCCGCTTTGGTTATATAACGCTACTTTCG
This sequence comes from Bacillus sp. 1NLA3E, assembly GCF_000242895.2. Lineage (NCBI taxonomy): Bacteria > Bacillati > Bacillota > Bacilli > Caryophanales > Bacillaceae > Bacillus > Bacillus sp. 1NLA3E. The sequence continues at coordinate 134,105 of NC_021171.1, read as the reverse complement.
GCATTGTATTTCCTCCTTTCTACGTGAATTACTATGCTTTTATCGCACTTTTAATTTTAAGTAATGCCTTTTTAGGTCCAGGTACGTTACCTTTGATTAAAAGTAAATTACGTTCAGTATCAACTTTTACAATTTGTAAATTTTGAACAGTCACTTGTTCTCCACCCATACGTCCAGCTAACTTTTTGCCTTTGAAAACGCGGTTTGGAGCAACAGGTCCCATTGAACCTGGACGACGGTGATAACGAGATCCGTGAGCCATTGGTCCACGAGATTGTCCGTGGCGTTTAATTACACCTTGGAAACCTTTCCCTTTTGAAACTCCAGTTACATCAACGATTTCGCCTTCTGCGAAAATATCAACCTTGACTTCCTGACCAACTTCATACTCACCTAAGTTTACTCCACGGAATTCACGAACGAAGCGCTTAGGAGTAGTATTCGCTTTTGAAACATGGCCTTTTTCTGGCTTGTTCGATAGCTTTTCACGCTTATCTTCAAAACCTACTTGAACAGATTCATATCCGTCTGTTTCAACAGTTTTAACTTGAAGAACTACGTTTGCAGCTGCTTGAACAACAGTAACCGGAATAAGATCCCCATTTTCTGCGAAAACTTGAGTCATACCGATTTTTCTTCCTAAGATTCCTTTGGTCATTATAGTCACACCTCCTGTTTTTCTTCATTATTTATTCTTTATAGTTTGATTTCGATGTCCACACCTGACGGTAAGTCTAAACGCATTAGTGAATCAACCGTTTGTGGCGTTGGGTTGATGATATCAATTAGACGCTTATGAGTACGCATCTCGAATTGCTCACGAGAATCCTTGTACTTATGCACCGCACGTAAGATTGTGTAGATTGACTTCTCTGTTGGAAGCGGAATCGGACCAGATACAGCTGCACCTGAACGTTTTGCCGTTTCAACAATCTTTTCCGCAGACTGATCAAGAATTCTATGATCATAAGCCTTTAAACGGATACGAATTTTTTGTTTTGCCATTATTTTCCCTCCTTTTCGCCTATTTTAATATAGACATTCTCCGCGAAAATTTCCCACACACTCGCCATGGCAAAGCGGCCGGGTGTGTCAGCAACCTTCCGCATCATCGCAGTCAAAGACCAACATTGTCTATTATACCGAAAACAAAAAGATAAAGCAACAAATTTCTTTTGCTTCTTTTTGTTTAGCACACTTTTACTATTATAACGAGGCACATTACTAAAAGCAAGTTAGATATATGAATGGCAGTAATTTCTTATTTAAATGAACGCATAAAAAAAACAGATGGGTTGTCACCCATCTGCTTTCATTATTAACTGATTATTACTCAGTGATTGTTGTTACAACACCTGATCCAACAGTACGTCCGCCTTCACGGATAGAGAATCTAGTTCCCTCTTCAATCGCGATAGGAGCAATAAGTTCAACGATCATTTCGATATTATCACCAGGCATTACCATTTCAACGCCTTCAGGAAGAATTACGATTCCAGTAATATCAGAAGTACGGAAATAGAATTGTGGACGGTAGTTTGTGAAGAATGGAGTATGACGTCCACCTTCTTCTTTAGACAATACATAAACTTCAGCTTTAAATTTTGTATGTGGAGTAATTGAACCTGGCTTTGCTAATACTTGGCCACGTTCGATTTCTTCACGAGCAACCCCACGAAGAAGGGCACCAATGTTGTCGCCAGCTTCTGCATAATCAAGAAGCTTACGGAACATTTCAACACCTGTTACAGTAGTGCTCTTAGGCTCTTCTGTGAAACCGATGATTTGAACAACGTCTCCAACTTTAACTACTCCACGCTCAACACGTCCAGTTGCAACAGTTCCACGACCTGTGATTGAGAATACATCCTCAACAGGCATCATGAAAGGCTTATCAGTGTCACGAGTTGGTGTTGGGATATACTCATCAACAGCATTCATAAGTTCATGAATTTTTTCTTCCCATTCAGCTTCGCCTTCAAGAGCTTTTAATGCAGAACCCTTGATAACTGGAATATCATCACCAGGGAATTCATATTCAGAAAGAAGATCACGAATTTCCATTTCAACTAATTCTAGTAACTCTTCATCATCTACCATGTCACATTTGTTCATGAATACAACAAGGTAAGGAACACCAACGTTACGAGAAAGTAGAATGTGCTCACGAGTTTGTGGCATTGGACCGTCAGCTGCAGAAACAACTAGGATACCGCCATCCATTTGTGCTGCACCAGTGATCATGTTTTTAACATAGTCAGCGTGTCCTGGGCAGTCAACGTGTGCATAGTGACGTGCTTCAGTTTCGTACTCTACGTGTGCAGTTGAGATTGTGATACCACGCTCACGCTCTTCAGGAGCACCATCGATTTGATCGTATGCGCGTGCTTCAGCTTTACCTTCTTTTGCTAGAACAGAAGTGATAGCAGCTGTTAAAGTTGTTTTACCATGGTCAACGTGTCCGATTGTACCAATATTAACATGGGGCTTTGAACGGTCGAATTTAGCTTTTGCCATTAGGATTTCCTCCTTTGATTTTAAAAGAAATAGTTAAGTATATTGGTGTATGAAGATAGAACGAATCTATCTTCATAGGAACCATTGCTTATATTAGTATTTATACTTTATTAAAGGCGTAAAATCAATTACTCACCTTTATTTTTTTTGATGATTTCTTCAGAAATTGATTTCGGTACTTCTTCGTAATGATCGAAGTGCATTGAGAACACTCCACGTCCTTGAGTGCTTGAACGCAATGCAGTTGCATAACCAAACATTTCAGAAAGTGGAATCATTGAACGAACTACTTGAGCATTACCACGAGCATCCATACCTTCGACGCGGCCGCGACGAGCAGTAATTTGTCCCATGATATCACCAAGATATTCTTCAGGAATTGTTACTTCTACTCTCATTACAGGTTCAAGAATTACAGGGCTACATTTTGAAGCAGCATTTTTAAGAGCCATTGATGCGGCAATTTTAAACGCCATTTCACTTGAGTCAACATCATGGTAAGAACCATCAAATAGTCTAGCCTTAATGTCTACAAGCGGATATCCTGCAATTACCCCTCTGTCGAGAGCATCTACAAGTCCAGCTTGAACTGCAGGAATGTATTCACGTGGAACAACCCCACCAACGATTCCATTTACAAATTCAAAGCCTTTTCCTTCATCATTAGGAGAGAACTCGATCCATACATGTCCGTATTGACCACGTCCACCCGACTGACGAGCGAATTTTCCTTCAACTTGTGCAGAAGAACGGAAAGTTTCACGATAGGCAACCTGTGGTGCACCAACGTTAGCTTCAACTTTGAATTCACGACGCATACGATCAACGATGATATCTAGGTGAAGCTCACCCATACCAGCAATGATAACTTGTCCAGTTTCCTGGTCAGTGTGTGCACGGAAAGTTGGATCTTCTTCTTGAAGTTTTTGCAAAGCAGTAGTCATTTTATCTTGGTCTGCTTTTGATTTTGGTTCAACAGAAAGTTGAATTACTGGCTCAGGGAAATTCATAGACTCAAGAATTACTTGGTCTTTTTCATCACAAAGAGTATCACCAGTTGTTGTATCTTTTAAACCTACTGCAGCAGCAATATCTCCTGCATGAACTTCGGCAATTTCTTGACGATGGTTAGCATGCATTTGGAGGATACGTCCGATACGTTCGCGTTTTCCTTTTGTAGAGTTCTGAACGTATGATCCAGAGCTTAGTGTACCAGAGTACACGCGGAAGAATGTTAACTTCCCTACATAAGGGTCTGTCATAACTTTAAAAGCTAATGCAGAGAATGGTTCTGAGTCATCAGAATGACGCTCAGCTTCTTCCTCTGTATCTGGAAGATGACCTTTCATAGAAGGTACATCTAATGGAGATGGAAGATAATCAATAACTGCATCAAGCATTAATTGAACACCTTTGTTTTTAAATGCTGAGCCACAGATAACTGGGTAAAACTCAACTTTGTTTGTTCCCTTACGAATTCCGGATTTCAGCTCTTCAATACTGATTTCCTCTCCATTAAGGTATTTTTCCATTAGTTCTTCATCAAGCTCAGAGACAGCTTCAACTAATTTCTCACGATATTCTTCAGCTTGCGCTTTATATTCTTCAGGAATTTCCCGAACCTCGATGTCAGTACCTAGGTCGTTGCTGTAGAAATGAGCCTTCATTTCAACTAGATCAATGATTGCCTCAAATTGATCTTCAGCTCCGATTGGTAATTGAATCGGATGAGCGTTTGCTTGAAGACGATCATGCAATGTTTTCACTGAATATAAGAAGTCCGCACCAATTTTATCCATTTTATTAACGAATACAACCCGTGGAACTCCATAAGTTGTTGCTTGACGCCAAACAGTTTCTGTTTGAGGCTCAACACCAGATTGAGCATCTAGAACAGCAACTGCACCATCAAGTACACGAAGAGAACGTTCAACTTCAATTGTGAAGTCTACGTGTCCTGGGGTATCGATGATGTTTACACGATGGTCTTTCCAAGCTGCAGTTGTTGCAGCGGAAGTGATCGTGATCCCACGTTCTTGTTCTTGCTCCATCCAGTCCATCTGAGATGCACCTTCATGTGTTTCACCAATCTTATGGATACGACCAGTGTAATAAAGGATACGCTCAGTTGCAGTTGTTTTACCAGCATCAATGTGAGCCATGATTCCGATATTACGTGTATTTTCCAAGGAGAACTCTCTAGCCATTTGGTCTTTCTCCTTCCATGTATAAGTGTTTTATAATTGAATAATTCGATTAGACTACCAACGATAGTGAGCAAACGCTTTGTTTGCTTCAGCCATTTTATGAGTATCTTCACGTTTTTTAACTGATGCACCAGTTGCGTTTGCAGCATCAAGGATTTCGTTTGCTAAACGTTGTTCCATCGTTTTCTCTCCGCGAAGGCGAGCGTAGTTTACTAACCAACGAAGACCTAATGTTGAACGACGATCAGGACGTACCTCTACTGGTACTTGGTAGTTTGCACCACCCACACGACGTGCTCTTACTTCTAGAACAGGCATGATGTTTTTAAGCGCTTGTTCAAATACTTCCATCGGCTCTTTACCAGAGCGTTCACGGATAATATCAAATGCTGAGTAAAGAATTTCTTGAGATTTACCTCTTTTACCGTCGATCATCATTTTGTTGATCAAACGAGTAACAAGCTTTGAGTTATAAATCGGATCTGGTAAAACGTCTCTTTTTGCTACAGGACCTTTACGTGGCATATTTTTTCCTCCTTTCAAAGAAGCTAATAGTTAATTAATTATTTTTTTGGTGCTTTCGGTCTCTTAGTACCGTATTTAGAACGTCCTTGCATACGATTGTTCACACCAGCTGTATCAAGTGCTCCACGAACGATGTGATAACGTACTCCCGGTAAATCCTTTACACGTCCGCCACGGATAAGTACAACACTATGTTCTTGTAGGTTGTGTCCGATACCAGGAATGTAAGCCGTAACCTCGATTTGGTTTGTTAAACGAACACGAGCATATTTACGTAATGCAGAGTTCGGTTTTTTCGGTGTCATTGTACCAACACGAGTACATACACCACGTTTTTGAGGTGAAGATACATCTGTTTGTGATTTTTTGAAACTGTTGTAACCCTTATTAAGTGCTGGTGATTTTGATTTTTCCTCTTTTGATTGACGAGGTTTGCGCACTAATTGGTTAATTGTAGGCATGATTTTTCCTCCCTTCATTTTTTTGTGTAAGCCCACACATCCAGGTGGTTCATTTTTGTGCAAAAACAAAGTTCTTGCAGAAACTTATCTACAAAAACAGTTTTTAACAGGTAATAGCCACAGTCGCTGCTCCAACATCTATGCTACATGCTTTCCCTAGTTTTTTCATAGAGTCCACATATGTTATTGGTACGTCCATTTCTTTCGCTGTCTGTAAAACCTTTGCAATCACTTTAAGATCCGCATCAGTTGCAACGATAAGTTCAATGACAACACCAGATTTAAGAGCTTTAACTGTTTGTTTCGTTCCTATGATTATGTGATCTGCCTGTAATACTTTTTCATAAGACATCGTTAATATCCTCCAAAGTATCAGGTAAATAGGAGCACCTTTGATATATTAACACCTTAGCTGATGTATGTCAACATTTCGTTTGTTCTTTTTCGAGATGTATTTAAAACGCGGTACTTGCGAGTAAGTATCACCAGCGAAGTACCGCATTTTTTAATTAATATTACTCAACTGTTACTTTGTCATCTTCAACCTGTTCTTGAAGGATCGGTTCTGCTTGACGATAACGTGGCATACCTGTACCTGCAGGAATCAGTTTACCAATAATTACATTTTCTTTTAGGCCAAGTAATTCATCACGTTTACCTTTAATAGCCGCATCAGTAAGTACTCTTGTTGTTTCCTGGAACGATGCAGCAGATAAGAACGAGTCAGTCTCAAGTGATGCCTTTGTAATACCTAATAACACAGGACGTCCTGTGGCAGGCATTTTTCCAGCAAGTAGAGCCTTTTCGTTGGCATCAGTGAATTGATGTATATCAAGTAATGCTCCTGGCAATACTTCCGTTTCTCCGGAATCGCCAACTCGAACTTTACGAAGCATTTGACGAACCATTACTTCGATATGTTTATCGCCAATTTCTACCCCTTGCATACGGTAAACTTTCTGAACCTCGCGAAGTAAGTATTCTTGTACGGTAGTCATATCAGTAACACGTAACAACTCTTTCGGATCAATTGAACCTTCTGTTAACTCTTCGCCACGGCCGACGTTATCATTGATGGCTACTTTCACACGAGCGGTATAAGGAGCAGTGTAGGTCCGGCTTTCAACAGAGCCTTGAACAACAATCTCATGTTGACGATCTCGGCCTTCATTAATGCCAACTACAACACCCTCTATTTCCGAAATAACAGATTGCCCTTTAGGATTACGAGCTTCAAATAGTTCTTGAATACGCGGTAAACCTTGTGTGATATCGTCTCCAGCAACCCCACCTGTATGGAACGTACGCATCGTTAACTGTGTTCCCGGTTCCCCGATTGATTGGGCGGCGATAATTCCAACTGCTTCTCCCACTTCAACCTCTTGACCAGTAGCTAAGTTACGACCGTAACATTTTTTACATACACCATGACGTGTATTACATGTGAAGGCGGAACGAATCCAAACCTCTTCAATGTTGGCCTCTACAACTTCTACTGAAAGATCCTCAGTAATTAGACCATTTTCAGGAACAATAACTTCTTTTGTTATTGGATGTTTAATGGCCTTTCTAGCATAACGGCCGATTAAACGTTCATCTAATGCCTCAATTACTTCTGTGCCATCTTTAATCGCTCTAATTAATAGACCACGATCTGTTCCACAGTCATCATCACGTACAATGACATCCTGCGCAACATCAACAAGGCGGCGAGTCAGGTAACCTGAGTCAGCTGTCTTAAGAGCTGTATCCGCTAATCCTTTCCGTGCACCGTGAGTAGAAATAAAGTACTCTAATACGGTTAATCCTTCACGGAAACTAGAGATAATCGGTAATTCAATAATACGTCCTGCCGGGTTGGCCATCAGACCACGCATACCAGCTAACTGGGTAAAGTTCGATGCGTTACCACGCGCACCGGAATCACTCATCATGAAAATTGGGTTTGATCTATCCAACGATTTCATCAGTTTTGCTTGAATTACGTCTTTCGCAGAACTCCAGATTGAAATAACACGATCGTAACGCTCTTCCTCGGTAATCAAACCACGTCTGAATTGTTTTGTTACATTATCAACTTTAATTTGCGCGTCATGAATGATTTCTTTCTTTTCACCCAAGACCACAATATCAGCTACCCCAACTGTGATACCTGCTTTTGTTGAATGTTTAAATCCAAGGTCCTTCATGCGGTCAAGCATTTTTGATGTTTCAGTAATTTTGAAACGTTTAAATACTTCTGCAATGACATTTCCAAGAATTTTCTTTTTGAATGGATCGATGATTGGCATACCTTGAATAACTGTTTTTACGTCAGTTCCCTTTTCAACGAAGTATATTTCAGGTGTTTTTTCCTCAAGATTTTCCTTCGTTGGTTCGTTAATATACGGGAAAGACTCCGGTAAAATTTCATTAAAGATCAATTTACCAACAGTTGAAATTAACAATTTATTATTTTGTTCTTCAGTAAAGGTTACGTTTCCTAAAGAACCAGCATGCACCGCTACTCTTGAATGCAAATGAACATAGCCGTTTTGGTAAGCAATTAACGCCTCGTTACGATCTTTAAAGATCATCCCTTCACCAACAGCACCCTCACGTTCCATTGTTAAATAATAGTTACCTAGTACCATATCCTGAGATGGAGTTACAACTGGCTTACCATCTTTCGGATTTAAGATATTTTGTGCAGCTAACATTAACAAGCGAGCTTCAGCTTGAGCTTCGGCAGACAACGGTACGTGAACCGCCATTTGGTCTCCATCGAAGTCAGCGTTATAAGCTGTACAAACTAGCGGGTGAAGACGAATCGCACGACCTTCTACCAAGGTAGGTTCAAAAGCCTGAATCCCTAGACGGTGAAGTGTTGGGGCACGGTTTAGTAAAACCGGGTGTTCTCTAATTACTTCTTCAAGAACATCCCAAACCTCTGGGTTTACACGCTCTATTTTACGCTTTGCTGACTTGATATTATGAGCCAGCCCTTTTCCAACTAGTTCTTTCATCACGAATGGCTTAAATAGTTCTAAAGCCATTTCTTTTGGCAGCCCACATTGATACATTTTTAAGTTCGGACCTACAACGATAACCGAACGGCCAGAGTAATCAACACGCTTACCAAGTAAGTTTTGACGGAAACGACCTTGCTTTCCTTTTAACATATGTGATAAGGATTTTAACGGACGATTTCCAGGTCCTGTAACAGGACGACCGCGACGGCCATTATCAATTAAAGCGTCGACTGCTTCTTGAAGCATACGTTTTTCGTTTTGAACAATAATGCTCGGTGCACCAAGATCTAATAAACGCTTCAAACGATTGTTCCGGTTTATAACACGGCGATATAAGTCATTTAAATCAGATGTTGCAAAACGACCTCCATCAAGCTGAACCATTGGACGCAATTCAGGTGGTATTACGGGAAGAACGTCTAAAATCATCCATGAAGGTTCATTTCCAGAACCACGGAATGCTTCTAGTACTTCGAGGCGTTTAATTGCACGTGTTCTACGTTGCCCTTGTGCTGTTTTTAACTCTTCTTTTAAGCTATCAACTTCTTTTTCTAAATCGATGTCAAAAAGAAGTTTTTTGATTGCTTCCGCACCCATTGAGGCTTGGAATTTATTACTGTATTTATCTCGATATGCACGGTACTCCTTTTCAGAAAGGAGCTGTTTCTTTTCAAGAGCAGTATCGCCTGGCTCAGTTACAACGTAAGATGCAAAATAAATAACCTCTTCCAACGCTCTTGGTGACATATCAAGAACCAAACCCATACGGCTTGGAATCCCTTTAAAGTACCAAATATGAGATACAGGTGCTGCTAATTCGATATGACCCATACGTTCACGACGAACTTTTGCCCGAGTTACCTCTACACCACAACGATCACAAACAACGCCTTTATAACGAACACGTTTGTACTTACCGCAATGACATTCCCAGTCCTTTTGCGGACCAAAAATTCGTTCGCAAAACAAACCGTCTTTTTCTGGTTTTAGTGTACGATAGTTAATCGTTTCTGGTTTCTTAACCTCACCAAATGACCACGAGCGGATTTTATCCGGTGAAGCAAGACCAATTTTCATATACTCAAAATTGTTTACATCTAGCAAGGGGCCTACCTCCCTTTTGATCTTCAGGTTTTCCCTTATTGCAATTGTTTTCCGAATGACTTATATACAGAAAAAATAAATGGCGCTCAGTGAAAACTATTCAGTTCTCACTGAGCTGATATTCTTTATTATTATTCTTTTGTCCCTACTGTTTCCGTCTCAATGCTTTCAAGCTCCGGGGCGATTGTTAACGACTCTGCTTGTTGTGTTTCTTCATCATCTTCTGTGTCTCGCATTTCGATTTCTTGCTCGTCACCAGAAAGAATTTTAACATCCATACCTAAGCTCTGAAGTTCTTTTATCAATACTTTAAATGACTCTGGAACGCCAGGTTCTGGGACATTTTCGCCCTTCACAATAGCTTCATATGTTTTCACACGACCGACTACATCATCAGATTTAACGGTTAAGATTTCCTGTAAAGTATACGCGGCACCATATGCTTCAAGTGCCCATACCTCCATTTCACCGAAACGCTGACCACCAAATTGTGCTTTACCACCAAGCGGTTGTTGAGTAACAAGTGAGTATGGTCCAGTAGAACGCGCATGCAATTTATCGTCAACCATGTGGGCTAGCTTGATCATATACATAACCCCAACAGAAACACGATTATCAAATGGTTCCCCAGAACGTCCGTCATAAAGGACCGTTTTTGCATCTCGAGCCATACCAGCTTCTTCAATTGTTGACCAAACATCTTCCTCACGCGCTCCATCGAATACCGGTGAAGCAACATGAATACCTAGACTTCTTGCAGCCATTCCTAAATGCAATTCTAACACCTGTCCGATATTCATCCGCGAAGGAACCCCTAGTGGGTTTAACATGATGTCGACTGGTGTACCATCTGGAAGATAAGGCATATCTTCTTCAGGAAGAAGCCTAGAGATAACCCCTTTGTTCCCATGTCGTCCAGCCATCTTATCGCCTTCATGAATCTTACGTTTTTGAACAATATAAGCACGAACAAGTTGGTTTACACCAGGAGGTAGTTCATCGCCATCTTCACGATTAAAAACTTTAACATCATGAACGATTCCTCCACCGCCGTGTGGAACACGAAGTGATGTATCACGTACTTCACGGGCCTTCTCACCAAAAATTGCATGTAACAAGCGCTCTTCAGCAGTTAGTTCTGTTACTCCCTTAGGTGTTACTTTACCAACTAAAAGATCACCGTCTTTTACTTCAGCACCAATCCGAATAATTCCACGCTCATCTAAGTTTCGAAGTGCATCTTCACCAACATTAGGGATATCGCGAGTAATTTCTTCAGGTCCTAATTTTGTATCACGAGATTCTGATTCATATTCTTCAATATGAATAGATGTATATACATCATCTTTAACTAAACGTTCACTCATAATAATCGCATCTTCGTAGTTATAACCATCCCATGTCATAAAGGCAACTAGCACATTTCGGCCAAGGGCCAGCTCTCCCTTTTCCATAGAAGGGCCATCGGCAAGAACCTCGCCTTTTACTACATTATCACCAAGGCTGACAATTGGACGTTGATTATAACATGTCCCTTGGTTAGAACGGACAAATTTTAACATACGATATTTATCAAGATTTCCTTTTGTTTCTTGACCGTCCACTATTGAAACACGGCGTACCCATACTTCACGTGCTTCAACATGCTCAACGATACCTGGATGTTTACAAATAACGGCAGCTCCAGAGTCTTTTGCAGACACATATTCCATACCTGTTCCAACTCTTGGTGCCTCAGGTTGTAAAAGAGGAACTGCTTGACGTTGCATGTTCGCTCCCATTAGCGCTCGGTTTGAGTCATCGTTCTCTAAGAACGGGATACATGCTGTTGCTGCAGATACAACCTGTTTTGGCGATACATCCATGTAATCGATGCGATCTCGGTGAATAACTGTGTTTTCACCACGGAAACGAGCAACGATATCTTCATCTAGGAAGGTACCATCATCACCTAAACGCGCATTCGCTTGGGCAACTACATAGTTGTCTTCTTCGTCTGCGGTTAGATAGTCAATACGACTGGTTACTTTCCCTGTTTCAGCATCGATGCGTCGGTATGGAGTTTCAATAAATCCGAAACGATTAACTTTCGCAAACGAAGATAATGAGTTAATTAATCCAATGTTTGGTCCCTCAGGTGTTTCAATTGGACACATACGCCCATAGTGGGAATAGTGAACGTCTCGAACTTCCATACCAGCACGTTCACGTGTTAAACCACCGGGTCCTAACGCAGATAAACGACGTTTATGTGTTAATTCAGCAAGCGGATTCGTTTGATCCATGAACTGAGATAACTGAGAGCTTCCGAAAAATTCCTTAATTGAAGCGATAACAGGACGGATATTAATAAGTTGTTGCGGTGTAATCGTCGCCGTATCTTGAATGGACATTCTTTCACGAACTACACGTTCCATCCGAGATAAACCGATACGGAATTGGTTTTGTAGCAATTCACCCACAGAACGTAACCGTCTGTTCCCTAAATGGTCTATATCATCGGTATTTCCAACTCCGTGTAACAAGTTGAAGAAATAGCTGATTGAAGCAATAATATCGGCAGGCGTAATATTTTTAACTTGCTCTTCAATATTTGAATTACCGATTACGTTTATTACTTTTTCTCCATCATCATTTGGAGCATAAATTTTAATGGATTGAAGGAGGATATCCTCTTCAACCACTCCACCCGCTGGGCTAAAAGATTTATATCCAATATTTTGTTCAAGATGTGGAATAATACGATCCAATGTACGTCGATCCAACGTTGTGCCTTTTTCAGCAATAATTTCCCCAGTTTCAGGGTCTACTAATGTTTCTGCTAAACGTTGACCGAAAAGTCTATTTTTAATATGAAGCTTTTTATTAATTTTGTAGCGTCCCACATTTGCTAAATCATAACGTTTTGGATCAAAAAATCTAGAAACTAATAAACTTTTTGCATTATCCACAGTTGGTGGTTCACCAGGACGAAGACGCTCATAAATTTCAAGTAGCGCTTTTTCAGTACTTTCGGTGTTATCCTTTTCCAACGTATTACGGATGTACTCATTATCTCCAACCAAATCAATAATTTCTGAATCGGCCCCGAACCCTAGGGAACGCAAAAGAACCGTAACGGGCAGTTTCCGAGTACGATCTATTCTTACATACACGACATCCTTGGCATCTGTTTCATACTCAAGCCAAGCACCACGGTTAGGGATTACGGTCGCAGTATACCCTTTCTTACCGTTCTTATCCAATTTTCCACTGAAATAAACACTTGGAGAACGCACTAACTGAGAAACAATGACGCGTTCTGCCCCATTAATAACAAATGTCCCTGTCTCAGTCATTAGTGGGAAGTCGCCCATAAATACATCTTGGTCTTTTACTTCACCAGTTTCTTTGTTCACAAGACGAACTTTTACTCGCAATGGTGCAGAGTAAGTTACATCGCGTTCTTTCGACTCCTCAACGGAATACTTTGGAGCACCTAAGCTGTAATCAATAAATTCAAGCGATAGGTTACCGGTAAAGTCTTCAATTGGAGAAATATCTTGAAACATTTCTCGTAAACCCTCATCGAGAAACCACTGATAAGAAGAAGTTTGAATTTCAATGAGATTCGGTAACTCTAAAACTTCACTGATCCTTGCATAACTTCTCCGCTGGCGGTGTCGTCCATACTGAACTAGTTGACCTGTCAACTGATTCACCCCTCAAATCAAGCGTTATTATTACATCTATTGCCATCTCACGAAGAAAAACGGAAGTTAGATAGCTTTCTAACTTGAATTCCTCGTAAGACAAAAAGAAAAAGGGTTTTTCTGTCAAAAACCGCAATTTCACATGACGAACTATTATTTTGTTAGCTTTTCCGTGAATAACCAAATTTATACAATAAATGATGAATTTAGCATTTTTACGGAAACTAATCTATTGGCATTTTATAATATTAACATAACCACCATGTTGAGTCAATATTTTTTTGCCTTTATTATAAAATACCCCTTACTCTTCGCAACTGTTTCAACTTCATCGAAAAGCTCTGTAAGCTTAGTTATCGCTGATGGTGCACCTTGTTTTTTTTGAATCACAACCCACAATGATCCACCTGAACGAATACGTTGTGAACTTTGCTCAAAAATCGCATGGACAACGTTTTTCCCAGCACGAATAGGTGGGTTGGTTAAAATATCTGAAAATAAGGTTTCGGACACTTCCGACAAACAATTACTTTGATAAATTTGGACATTCGTCAAGTTGTTTAATCCCGCATTTTCTTGCGAAAGTCCCAGCGCTCTTTCATTCACATCTATCATATGTACAGTTGCACTTGGGAAGCTTTTAGCAAGCGAAAGACCAATTGGTCCGTAACCACATCCAACATCAAGGATCAATCCTTGTTCATCAGTAGGTTCGAAAGTATCAATTAAAAGCTGGGAACCAAAATCGACTTCTTTCTTTGAAAAAACTCCGTTATCTGTTTTAAAACGAAAAGGATGTCCCTTTAAGGTAAAGTTCCAGTACTTAGGGTCACTGGCAACATTCTGTTTGCGGGAGTAATAATGATCTGTCATAAAATCACCTCCATTGGAGAGATATATAGAAGACTTCGAGGTCGAAATAAAGCTTTTCCGAAAGGTATTATATGTTATTTGAAAAGAAAAAGCAAAAAAGCTCGCTTATTCAGCGAGCTTTCTCAAAGTAAAATTACTTAACTTCTACGTTAGCGCCAACTTCTTCAAGTTTAGCTTTAACTTCTTCAGCTTCTGCTTTAGAAATGCCTTCTTTAACAGCTTTAGGAGTGTTATCAACAAGTTCCTTAGCTTCTTTAAGTCCAAGACCTGTAAGTTCACGTACAGCCTTGATAACTTTAATTTTTTGATCTCCAGGTGATGCAAGGATTACGTCGAATTCAGTTTGCTCTTCAACAGCAGCAGCGCCACCAGCAGCTACAGCTACAGGAGCAGCAGCAGTTACGCCGAACTCTTCTTCAATTGCTTTTACTAAGTCGTTTAATTCTAAAACAGTCATACTTTTAACTGCTTCAATGATTTGTTCTTTAGTCATTTTATTTTCCTCCTTAGAATGTTGGTTGTTTAATAGTTAACCGATAAAATTAGCTTACGCGCCTTGTTCTTCTTTTTGGTCTGCCACAGCTTTTGTAGCAAGAGCAAGATTGCGAATAGGTGCTTGAAGAACGCTGAGTAACATAGATAGTAAACCTTCGCGAGATGGTAGTTCCGCAAGAGCTTTAACCTCTTCTACTGAAGCAATCGTTCCTTCAATAATACCTGCTTTAATTTCAAGCGCTTCGTGTTTTTTCGCGAAATCATTTAAAATTTTTGCAGGAGCAACAACATCTTCGGCACTGAACGCAATTGCGTTAGGACCAGTAAGAGCTGTGTTTATTTCAGAAAGATCAAGTGAATCTGCCGCACGGCGAGTCATTGAGTTTTTATAAACCTTAAACTCAACGCCTGCTTCACGAAGTTGCTTACGAAGTTCAGTCACTTCTCCAACAGTCAAGCCACGGTAGTCAACCACGATCGTTGATTTACTTGCTTTTAATTTGTCAGCAATTTCTTCTACGATTTGTTTCTTTTGTTCGATAGCGTTGCTCATCTTTACACCTCCTGTAGTTTTACTACATTCATACCGGCCAATAAAAAACCTCCACGTCGAGCAGACATGGAGGATTGTATACAATAGTGAATCTTAAAATCTATCGTATGACCTCGGTAGGATATTAAGTCAAGTTGACACCTACTGTCTGCGGTACAAATGTTATATAATTCAACAACAAATCACATTATATTAAATGTAAATCTGTTTGTCAACATCCATTATTTTACTAAAACAGATGATGGATCAACTTTAACGCCAGGTCCCATCGTTGAAGTAACAGTTACGTTCTTCATATAAGTACCTTTAGCAGCTGCAGGTTTAGCTTTTACCATTGTTTCAAAAACAGTGTTGAAGTTCTCAACTAACTTTTCGTTTTCGAAAGATTGTTTACCGATTGGAACATGGATATTCCCGGCTTTATCAACACGGTACTCAACTTTACCAGCTTTAATTTCGTTGATTGCTTTTGTTACATCAAATGTAACAGTACCTGTTTTAGGGTTTGGCATTAAACCTTTAGGTCCTAAAAGACGTCCAAGTTTACCAACTTCACCCATCATGTCAGGAGTTGCCACGATTACATCAAAGTCAAACCAACCTTGTTGGATTTTGTTGATGAATTCAGAATCTCCCACGTGATCTGCACCAGCAGCTTCTGCTTCTTTCGCTTTTTCACCTTTTGCGAAAACAAGTACGCGTTGCACTTTACCAGTTCCGTTAGGAAGCACAACAGCTCCACGAATTTGTTGGTCAGCTTTCTTAGGGTCTACGCCTAAACGGAAAGCTACTTCAAGAGTTGCATCAAACTTAACAGTGCTTGTCTTTTTTGCAAGATCAATTGCTTCTGCAATTGGGTAAGCTTTAGAACTATCTACAAGCTTCGCAGCTTCTAAATACTTCTTACCTTTTTTAGCCATTTTAAATTTCCTCCTTGAATGTGGTTTTAGCGGAATAACCTCCCACGAATAAAGGTTGCGAGTGAAATCTCAATGCCCCGCAACCTCTTCAAACCCTACAAAAATATTACATGGATTAATCTTCGATAACGATACCCATGCTGCGAGCAGTACCTTCAACCATACGCATAGCCGCTTCAACACTAGCTGCGTTAAGATCAGGCATTTTCTGTTCAGCAATCTCGCGTACGGTCGCACGCTTAACTGTTGCTACTTTATTACGGTTTGGTTCACCAGAACCAGACTTGATTCCAGCTGCTACTTTCAAAAGAACTGCAGCAGGAGGAGTTTTCGTAATAAATGTAAATGAACGGTCCTCAAATACCGTAATTTCAACAGGAATGATTAAGCCAGCTTGATCAGCTGTACGAGCATTAAACTCTTTACAGAATCCCATGATGTTAACACCTGCTTGACCCAATGCAGGACCAACCGGCGGTGCTGGATTTGCTTTTCCAGCTGGGATTTGTAATTTGACTAACTTAATTACTTTTTTAGCCACGAGACACACCTCCTTAAAGTCCGTGATGTGGTAATAGGGAATTCTCCCTCCCACTCATAGAAAAGTCTTTATATTAAGATAAAGAACTTGACATTTGCCTTGTCTCTTAGATGAGACATATTGACCTATGAAATTTTATCACTTTTTCGTGACAATTTCAAGTTCTTTCAAATTATAATTTTTCAATCTGTGTAAAATCAAGCTCCACAGGCGTATCCCGACCGAACATATTAACAAGTACTTTTAATTTTGACTTGTCTTTTTCAATCTCTTCAATAGATCCCGTAAAGTTTGCAAATGGACCTTCCTTAACACGAACCGTTTCTCCTAGTTCAAAGTTAATGTCAATCCGAGTCTCTTCGACACCCATCCGTTTTAAAATTACAACAACTTCTTCATCAAGTAATGGAGTCGGCTTCGAGCCTGATCCTGATGAACCTACAAAACCTGTAACTCCAGGTGTATTGCGGACAACATACCAAGAATCATCCGTCATCACAATTTCCACAAGAACATAGCCTGGGAACACTTTGCGTTTTACCACTTTTTTCTTACCATTTTTAAAATCCGTTTCTTCTTCTTCAGGCACAATTACACGAAAGATTAAGTCTGCCATTCCCATGGACTCAACGCGCTTTTCTAAGTTCGCCTTCACTTTATTCTCATAACCAGAGTAAGTATGAACAACATACCAGTTCTTTTCCATTCAAGAGGACTAATTCGTCCGTCCCTCCCCATCAATAAAATCTTTTTAACAAAACTAACACGTACATTTTTTTACAATGAAAAAACCCGTTAACCGGGCTTCCACATGTCTGCATTATTTTCCATTATACCATGGAATACTAAGGGTTATTCAAGAATTAAGCGAATCAATTCAGAAATTCCATAGTCAAGCGCTGCAAAAAAGAGTGCAAAAAATGTAACCGTTGATAAAACCGTAATCGTATAACGGGTTAATTCCTTACGTTTTGGCCAGCTGACCTTTTTTGTTTCACGAACTACATCACGGAAGAATTTAGTTATGCGTTGCATTAAGTAACCTCCAACTGTCTATCTATAATAACAAAGCAATTATTTAGTTTCCTGATGGATTGTATGAATACCACACGTTTTACAAAATTTCTTTAATTCGAGTCTTACTTGCGTTTCTTTGTTGTTAATTGTTGTATAGTTTCGCGAACCACAGCTCACACAAGCCAATATTACTTTTTTCTGCATAAAAACACCTACTAAATTCACCTATTATTCCTTTAAAAATGTAACATGTCAAGTTATACGTGTCAATAAGCGACAAAAAATTCACAAAACTGTCCTATCATAATAAATACCATTTTTGTCAAATCGAAAACTCGCGAATCTCCAAATATCTTTCTAGTTTCCTTTTCACACGTTGGAGAGCATTATCGATTGACTTCACGTGACGATTTAGTTCCTCAGAAATTTCCTGGTATGATTGCCCGTCCAAGTATAATGCGAGAACTTTTCTTTCAAGATCGCTTAATAGCTCTTTCATCTTAATCTCAATATGATCAAATTCCTCTTGGTTAATTATCAGTTCTTCTGGATCCAATACTTTTGCCCCAGAAAGAACGTCCATTAAAGTTCGATCTGACTCTTCATCATAGATTGGTTTATCCAATGAAACATATGAATTCAAAGGTATGTGCTTTTGCCTGGTGGCGGTTTTTATCGCTGTGATAATCTGTCTTGTAATACATAATTCTGCAAACGCTTTAAAGGAAGTCATTTTTTCTTCACGGTAATCACGAATGGCTTTATACAAACCAATCATTCCCTCTTGGACAATATCCTCTTTATCAGCGCCAATTAAAAAATAGGATCTTGCTTTTGCCCGTACAAAATTTCGATATTTATGGATGAGGTAATCTAGTGCATCACTCTCACCATTGTGCACTAATTCGACCAATTCTTCATCCTGAAGCTGTAAATACCGCTCATTATTTCTTGTGCTGAAGTCCGTACTCATGCAAATCCCCCCGACCACACATGCATAGATAGAAATATTATACAGTAGGTTTTTTTTAAGCGTCAACCTTTGGTCATCGTTCTCGGCGCCATTTTTCGAAAATTTTGGATATTTCGTCACTTAGAGGAATTTTAGAAACTGGTTTTTTTTCATGAAAATTCCTAACACTTGTTTCAATTTTTTTCTGTATCGTGGTCATTTCATTAAGCAGTTCTCTTGCTGACTTTCTTAAAGCCCCTTGACCAAAAATAACCCATTGTTCTGTTAAATCAGAGGTGGCAACATGTATTTGTGTCCTACGGTTGTTTAAGCTGCTCGCTAGTTTCTCAATTCTTTCGTCAGCAGATTCATTTTCTTTTGTGAAAATGACTTCAACCTTATAATTATTGTATTTTTTTTCGATTCCCTGTACATAATGGGCATCAAAAACGACAATCACTTGAAATCCCGTATAAGCTTGATATTCTGCCATTTTCTCCACTAAAGAATCTCTAGCCGCACCTAAGTCCTTTTTTTTCAAGGCGATTAATTCTGGCCAAGCTCCAATAATGTTATATCCGTCCACTATCAGGATGTCCATGGTCATTCCCCTAGAGCGTGTCTTTTTCGATAAACCTCATACATGAGGATCGCCGCAGCAACAGAGGCATTTAGTGATGTAACGTGACCGGCCATTGGTAAATTAATCAAAAAGTCACATTTCTCACGGATTAGCCGCCCCATCCCTTTCCCTTCACTGCCAATTACTAGACCTAATGGCATACTTCCGTCGAAAGAACGATAATCTTCGCTTCCCTCTGCATCCGTTCCAGCAATCCAAACCCCACGGTCTTTTAGATCGTCGATCGTTCGAGCCATATTAGTGATCCGTACGACAGGAACATATTCGATGGCTCCGGTAGAGGATTTGGCTACTGTAGAGGTTAACCCAACTGCTCTCCGTTTCGGAATAATAATACCATGTGCACCAACAGCATCAGCCGTTCTCATAATTGAACCTAAATTGTGTGGATCTTCAATTTCATCTAAAAGCAAAAAGAAAGGAGGTTCATTTTTCTTATCTGCCGCAGCAAACAAATCATCCAATTCAGCATATTGATAAGCAGCAACCGCAGCAATAACCCCTTGATGATTCCCTTCTGACATTTGATCTATCTTCTTCTTTGGAACAAGTTGTACCAACACATTATTTTCTTTAGCTAATTTGGTCACCTGTTGCATTTGCCCACCTTGAGAACCTTCTGCAATGAAAATTTTATTAATATCTCGGTTTGCTTTAAGTGCCTCAATGACCGGGTTTTTCCCAATAATGTAATCTGAATTCATCACATGCGTCCTCCTTTCTTTTCTTCTACAATAAGAAAAGCCTTCTTAACTAATTCTTGTAACCGAACTTCATTCTTGGATAAATATAAAGTTCCAATTAATGCCTCAAATCCTGTACTGTATCGATATGTTTGCACATCTGTGTTCTTGGGCACACTCCCGGATTTCGCATTTCGCCCTCTTTTTAACACAGCAATCTCATCTTCACTAAGGATTGCTTCCTCGATAAATTGATGAGCGACCATTGCCTGTGCTTTAGCAGATACATAGTTGGTCGCTTCTCTATGCAATTGATTCGGCCTGACCTTACCAGTTTGCAACAGATGATGACGAACGTACGTTTCAAATACAGCATCCCCCATATAGGCAAGGGCTAGACTATTTAACTGTTTTTCATCAATGACACGTTCATATTGAAGCATGAGTTAACCCCTTTTCCATCTAGTTCCTTGCGGAGTGTCCTCTAAGATAATATTCATATCCTTTAATTGATCACGAATTTGATCCGACAGCTGGAAATCTCGATTTTTTCTTGCTTCAATCCGCTGTTCAATTAACGTTTCAATTTCTATATCTAACAATTCTTGATTTTCAAGTGAAAGCCCCAATACTCCAAAAAGCTTTTCAAATAAGGACGTAAAAGCGTTGATTACTTCTGTAGATGTATTTTTCTCCAACAAGTAATAATTTGCCTGTTTTGAGAGTTCAAACAAGACAGAAATGCCGTTTGCAGTATTAATATCATCATCCATTTCACGAATAAATTCACCCTGGAGATCGCTGATTTTACCAATCCATTCCTGATCATTTTCCGTTAAATTAGTACTAGCATCAATTCGATGTTTCAAATTCTGATATGAGGTTTTCAATCTCTCTAAAGCTGCTTTTGTATTTTCTAATAACTCATCACTATAATTAATTGGATTCCGATAATGGACAGAAAGCATAAAGAAGCGAACCACTTCCGGAGCATGTTTTTTAATAATATCGTGAACTAATACGAAATTGCCAAGCGACTTCGACATCTTTTCGTTATCAATATTAATATAACCGTTATGCATCCAATATCTTGCAAAAGGTTTCCCACTTAATGCTTCTGATTGAGCAATCTCATTTTCGTGATGTGGAAAAGTCAAATCCTGTCCACCAGCGTGAATATCGATCGTATCACCTAAATATTTTTTTGCCATCGCTGAGCATTCGATATGCCAACCAGGACGGCCCATACCCCACGGACTTTCCCAAGCAATTTCGCCTGCCTTGGCCGCTTTCCATAGTGCAAAATCTAAATCATCTTGCTTCTTTTCCCCAACATCAATCCTGGCTCCAACCTTTAACTCATCAATTGATTGATGCGACAACTTCCCGTAGCCTTCAAACTTCCTTGTTCGAAAATAAACATCACCTGCTGATTCATAAGCAAATCCTTTATCCACTAACTCAGAAATAAAATCGATAATAATGTCCATGTTCTCAGTAACACGCGGGTGAACATTTGCCTGCTTGCACCCCAAAGCGGAAACATCTTCAAAGTAAGCATCTATAAAGCGGTTAGCAATCGTTGGAACATCTTCACCTAATGTTTTTGCTGCTTTAATTAATTTGTCGTCTACGTCGGTAAAGTTAGAAATAAACTGAACATCAAATCCTCTAAATTCAAAATATCTCCGGACTGTATCAAAAACAATCGCTGGTCGAGCATTACCAATATGAATATAGTTATAAACTGTCGGGCCACAGACATACATTTTAATTTTCCCTGGTTCTATGGGGACAAATTCTTCTTTTTTTCTAGTTAGTGTATTATAAATTTGAATAGTCATTTTTTAATGACTCCTTTCCTTATGCAACACATCTAATTCCTCTTTTAGTCGTTCGATTTCATCACTTAATTCTTTAAAACGATCCGCAATTGGGTCCGGTAAATCTTTGTAATTAAGATCCTTTTTAATGCGTACACCGTCTTGGACAACTACTCTTCCTTTTATTCCAACGACAGTGGAATTCTGAGGAACATCGTTAAGCACAATTGCTCCTGCCCCAATTTTTGAGTTTTCACCAATTGTAATCGAGCCTAGAACTTTTGCTCCAGTAGCAATGAGTGCATTATCCTTAACTGTCGGATGTCGCTTACCCTTTTCTTTTCCAGTACCGCCCAATGTTACTCCCTGATATACAGTTACATTATTCCCTATTTCACACGTTTCTCCAATTACAACACCCATGCCATGGTCAATAAAGAATCTCCTCCCGATTGTAGCACCAGGATGAATTTCAATCCCTGTGAAAAAGCGACTTATCTGTGAAATGACACGAGCAATAAAATAAAGTTTTCTTTTATAAAGTCCATGCGCCAATCGGTGTGACCAAATTGCATGCAATCCAGAGTAGGTTAGTATAACTTCTACATAGGTCCTGGCTGCCGGGTCCTGTTCAAAAATGACTTCTAAATCCTCTTTTAATACTTTAAACATTGCACTCTCTCCCTTTGTAAGGTCAATGAAAGATTCCTCTATTTTAAACAGCACACCGTAGTTTTGATTTCCCCAAAAAACAAAAAGACGCCTCTGTCGGTGACAGAGACGCCAATAGCGCGGTTCCACTCTGTTTAGACCGTTATGATTCCTCTTCCAACGCCCCTAATATCTCATAGGTGGAAAAAAGACAAAAATGCGGTCTCAAACTTAACCTGTTAACGGAGGGGTCCGCCCAAGCCTACTTGGAAAATAGACCTTTCGACATGGGACTCGGAGGGGCATTTCAAAAAACAAGAGGTCTGAACCACTTTCAGCCTAAGATGGTTCTCTCTGAAAAACATTGTTTTTTTACTTGTCCTCTTCAACGCTTTCTCACTTATAATACTTTTACTATATTACATTTTTCTCGGGTTGTTAACTAACAAAATAATTATTTGCTTAAAATATTATTAAATCTTTTTATGATATTCTCTTTTCCAATCAAAGCGATCGCCTTTGGTAAATCTGGTCCATGGGTTTGTCCAGTGGCAGCCACTCTTATTGGCATAAATAATTTTTTCCCTTTATGCCCTGTTTCCTTTTGAACCGCTTTAATCGAAGCACTAATTTCTGGTGCTGAAAGCTCTGGTAATTCAGCAATTTTCTCTATAAATGCTTTCAAAACTTCTGGAACCTGCTCTTCCGAAATAACAGACATAGCTTCCTCATCATACGTTACATCTTCTTTAAAAAACAACTTGGAAAGCTCGACAATTTCCGCCCCATAACTCATTTGGTCTTGATATAGAGAAATTAGGCTTCGTACCCACTGGCTTTCCTGCTCGTCCATTTGCTCTTTAACGAGTCCGGCGTTAATTAGATGTGGCAATGCTAGCGATACAGTTTGGTCAAGCTCCACTTTTTTCATATATTGATTGTTCATCCAAGTTAACTTCAACTGATCAAACAAGGCAGGAGACTTTGATAGACGTTTTGCATCAAAAATCTCTATTAACTCTTCTTTTGAAAAAATTTCTTCCTCACCAGTAGGTGACCAGCCAAGCAAGGCAATAAAGTTAAATAATGCTTCAGGAATATATCCTAGTTGCTCATATTGCTCAATAAACTGAATAATACTTTCATCACGTTTACTTAATTTCTTTCTGCTCTCATTAACAATTAAGGTCATGTGCCCAAAAACAGGCGGCTCCCACCCTAATGCTTCATAAATCATTAGTTGTTTCGGTGTATTAGATATATGGTCATCTCCACGTAGGACATGTGAGATGTCCATTAAATAATCATCGACAGTGACAGCAAAATTATAGGTTGGAATCCCGTCTTTTTTCACAATAACAAAGTCACCGATTCCTTCAGATTCGAAAGAAACAACACCTTTTACCATATCATCAAAAGAGTAAACTTTCCCTTGAGGAACTAGAAAACGAATACTTGGCTTTCTTCCTTCAGCTTCTAACTTTGCACGATCCTCTTCTGTTAAATGACGGCATTTTCCCGAATAGGCAGGTGTATCGCCTTTCGCAGTTTGTTCTTCTCTTTCTGCCTCAAGCTCTGCTTCGGTACAATAGCATTTATATGCTTGACCTTTTTCAAGAAGATCGTTGAAGTGTTTTTCATATATATCGTTTCGTTCAGATTGACGGTATGGTCCGTATTCCCCACCAACGTCAATACTTTCATCCCAGTCCATTCCAAGCCATTTCAAATATTTTAATTGGCTCTGCTCTCCACCCTCAATATTACGTTTTTGGTCAGTATCCTCGATACGGATGATGAATTTTCCCCCAAGATTCCGGGCAAATAAGTAATTAAACAGTGCCGTACGAGCATTACCAATATGTAAGTGCCCAGTTGGACTAGGCGCATAGCGTACACGAATATTTTTTGACATGCTTACTTCCTCCTGTATTCCTATTTCTGATATATTGTAGCATCAGACAAATTTCTAATAAAGACTAAAGTACCCTTTTTAATAAAACTACAGCTTGAGCAGCAATCCCTTCCTCGCGTCCTGCAAAGCCTAGCTTTTCGGTTGTCGTAGCTTTTACATTTATTTGATTATTGGCTACTTGTAATATCTCAGCTATTCTACTCTTCATAGGCTCAATATATGGCGCCATTTTCGGCTTCTGAGCAATAATCGTACAATCTGCGTTAACTACCTCATAACCTGCTTCTTTAACAATTTGATATACATGCTCTAAAAGATGTGCTGAATCAGCATTTTTAAAAGCCGGATCAGTATCTGGGAAATGTTTTCCGATATCTCCTGCTCCAATAGCACCAAGGAGAGCATCAGCAATAGTATGTAAAAGCACATCGGCATCTGAGTGGCCTAATAAGCCTTTCTCGTATGGAATGGCTATTCCCCCGATAATAAGGGGGCGACCCTCTGTTAATTGATGAACATCAAAGCCTTGTCCGATCCGAAACATAGAAACATTCTCCTTTGTCTAGCTCCAGCGGCTAGCCCCTCGAGGTCTTAAGTCTAATCTCTCCAGATCCTATCGTCTCTTGCGTGATTCGCCTTAAGCTTGTCGGGGCTGAGCGAGCCGCTTCCGCTTTTCGTTTTAACGTCCTATTGATTGACGTTTTCTTATTATTGCATCAGCAAAGTACAAATCCTCAGGTGTAGTTAGCTTAATATTGTCGTAGCTTCCTTCAACAATAGTAATACTGTAGGGAATTCTTTCTACTAAACTGGCTTCATCTGTACCAAGGAAACCTTCCCTTTGAGCACAATGATGTGCATCTAGTAAGATGGAAATACGAAAAGCTTGTGGGGTTTGGACAGCCCACAAGCTGGAACGTTCAACGGTTTCCACGATTTTTTTATCATGCACCTTTTTTATCGTATCCTTTACCGGAACTGCCACAACTGCTGCACCATCCTTTTGGGCAGCGGCTGTGACTAGGTGGATTGTTTCTTCATGAATAAACGGCCTTGCTCCATCATGAACAAGAACAATCCCTTCAGACTTTACCGCTTGGAGGGCATTGTAGACACTATCCTGCCGCTCATTCCCACCAGATGCAAATGATAGAACTTTATTAATTTTATATTTCTTGATAAGTTTTGAAAACTCTAACTCATCGCTCGGCTGAATAGCCAAAACGATACCATCACAGTCCTCATCTTCTTCAAAAACCAATAAGGTATGAATCAGTACAGGTATTCCGTTCAAAGGAAGAAGAAGCTTATTTTTCCCCGCTCTCATTCTTTTCCCTTGACCAGCTGCCGGGATTACAACCTGATAACCCATAGATACTCTCCTCTAATTATAGCGCTTTTTCAAGCAATTTTGGTTTTGCAAAAATCATTCTTCCTGCAGAAGTTTGCAAGACACTTGTAACAAGAACGTCGATCCGCTTTCCTATATAATCTCGACCGTCCTCGACCACAATCATCGTTCCATCATCCAAGTAAGCAACACCTTGATTGTGTTCTTTTCCATCTTTAATAACTTGAACATTCATTTCTTCCCCTGGTAAAACAACCGGTTTTACCGCATTGGCTAAATCATTAATATTTAGGACTGAAACATTTTGCAATTCGCAAACCTTGTTTAAATTAAAATCATTCGTAACAACAACACCGTTTGTTATTTTCGCTAATTTTACTAGCTTGCTATCAACTTCTTGAATTTCTTCAAAATCGCCTTCATAAATTTCAACTTTAATAGCCAATTCCTTTTGAATCCGGTTTAAAATATCAAGGCCTCTTCGACCGCGATTTCGTTTTAATACATCAGATGAATCAGCAATATGCTGTAATTCCTCTAACACAAATTGCGGAATCACAATGGTTCCTTCCAAAAAACCGGTCTGACAAATATCAGCTATTCTTCCATCAATAATCACGCTAGTATCTAATATTTTCATGGCGGTTAGGAGCTCCTGTTTATCAGACTCCTCATCCCCAGCCCTCTTCTTCTTGTTTGAAAATAAGTTTGATAATTCATCACGCTTTTTAAAACCTACTTGATAACCTAAATAACCAAATAATAATGTTAATAAAATTGGAGCAACTGTATTAATAACAGGTACTTGGATTGCATTTAAAGCAAAACCTATTAAAAAAGCTACCACCAAACCAAAAACTAAACCAACACTTCCAAAGATAATATCCGTAATCGGAGCCCTGACAAGAGATTCCTCTACCCATTTCATAAAATCAGTAAAATAATCTACTGCCCAAAAGGTAATAAGATAAAAAATAAGTGCACCAAAAATTGCGGATATATATGGATTGTTGATTAGAGGAATGTTGTCAAAATTTATTAATTTCAATAAATCAGGGATTAAGAAAATACCCAATGTCCCCCCGATTATTAAAAAACAAGCTTGAATAATTCGTTTTAACATTCCTTCACCTCCTATCTATTCATTATAAACAATTTGACTAAATTGAAACCTGTTTTACATAGTTTTTTAAGAATGTAATAATAATGAAATAAATTGATATTATATACGTATTAACCTATAAAAGGTTTCAAAATCGGGGAATATCCTCGGGAAATAATGAAACCACATGATAAGGGTAGCATGGGAAAAATAGGGTGTCAATCAAATGTATAATTCTACCATAGGAAAATACATCCTTCAAGCCTTACTTCAGGAAAATTGACCTATTCACTATTTCAATAAATTATGTCTATTTACCTAAAGTTGCTTGTAACGCTTGCTGAACTGAGGAAACCCCGATTAATTCAATCCCTTTCGGACATTTCCAGCCACCTAGATTGTTCTCAGGGAGAATAATTCGTTCAAATCCTAATTTTGCTGCTTCCTGAACCCGTTGCTCTATTCTTGAAACTCTTCGTACTTCTCCTGTTAAGCCTACTTCTCCAATAATACAATCCGTAGCCCTTGTTGGGGAATCGCGAAAACTTGAAGCAATGCTAACCGCAACTGCTAAATCGATTGCTGGTTCATCAAGCTTCACCCCACCCGCAACCTTAAGGTAGGCATCCTGATTTTGCAAAAGCATCCCCACTCGTTTCTCTAAAACTGCCATTAGAAGTGATACACGGTTATGATCAATTCCAGTTGCCATTCTTCTTGGATTTCCAAAGCTTGTCGGAGAAATTAATGCTTGTATTTCAACAAGTACAGGTCGAGTCCCTTCCATCGATGCTACAACAGTTGATCCTGCTGCCCCTTGGGATCGCTCCTCTAAAAAAATTTCAGATGGATTTTCAACTTCTTCAAGACCCATTTCTTTCATTTCAAAAATACCCATTTCATTTGTCGAACCGAAGCGATTTTTTACAGCACGTAATATACGATAGGTATGATGCCTCTCTCCTTCAAAATAAAGAACAGTATCTACCATATGCTCTAGCAACCGTGGCCCAGCGATTGAACCTTCTTTAGTCACATGTCCTACAATGAAAACAGCAATCCCCTTAGTTTTTCCAATCCTCATTAATTCTGATGTACATTCCCGAACCTGCGAAACACTTCCAGGTGCGGATGTTACATCTGGGTGAAATACGGTTTGAATCGAGTCTATGATAACAAAGCTTGGCGATATGCTCTCAATCGTCCTGCTTATTTCATCAAGATTTGTTTCAGCATAAACCAAAAGGTTTTCAGAAGTTACACCTAGTCGCTCAGCCCTCAGTTTCGTTTGTCTTAGCGATTCTTCTCCAGAAATATATAATACAGATTGACCCTGCACAGCTAATTGTGAGGATACCTGTAAAAGCAAGGTTGATTTCCCTATTCCAGGGTCTCCTCCAATCAGAACTAACGATCCTCGAACAATCCCGCCACCTAACACCCGATTTAGCTCTTTTAAATTGGTTTGTATTCTAACTTCAGTCCCTGTTTCAATCGAAGTGATTGGAGTTGCCTTTGACCCGCCTGCTAACCCTTGGGAATGAGTAAAAGCACCTCTTTTTCCTGTTCCAACAACCTCAACTTCCTCAACCATTTTGTTCCACTCACCACAACCAGGACATTTCCCCATCCACTTTGGAGATTCATACCCACACTCTTGACACATAAACTTTGTCTTCCTCTTTGCCATCATATCTTCCTTTCTATAAGAAAAGCGCAAGCGCCTGCTTAGCGACGTATGGACTGGAGCCCACCGACTGAGATAAAGGAAACACGAAGAGCGTAAGCGATTCGATGTTGACTTATCGTAGGGAGGTGGGTGAAGTCCACTAGTCGTTGGGCGCTGGAGCTAGACAGTTCTCTAAGTTAAAAGCTATACTTTCCTACTTTGTAAGAAAAGCGCAAGGCACCCGTCAATCAGCGACAAGCACAAGACGAGCCGTCGAGAAGGTTGTCTTTTAACCTTCTTGACAGATTGGCTTGTGACCTCGAGCCGACGGCGCCTGAAGCTAGACACTCATCTAAGTTCAAAGTCTTAACTCTTACTTTGTAAGAAAAACGCATTACTATTATTATATCTGAATTAGCTGGTAGGTACCTGTTTGAACAATGGGAACAAAGAGAAGATTTAAATGAGCTTAGGACTGGTTAGCTTCATAGGAGAAAAAAAAGAGGGTCACGAATTTCTCCGTGACCCTCTAGTTGTTTCATCCTTAAGGCTTCGGTATCGCAGTAGGTTGGTCCGCTCTAATAACAAACTCACCGTTATCAACATCAATCATGATGTTATGACCCGTTAAAACAGTACCTTTTAATAGTTCTTCTGATAATCGATCCTCAATATGTTTTTGAATAGCTCTGCGCAACGGACGAGCCCCATATTCTGGGTCGTATCCTTCATCTGAGATTTTATCTTTTGCAGCATCGGTTAATTCTAATTGGATATGTTGATCCTTCAAACGTTTTATTAATTGCTCTGACAGCAACGTTACAATCTGCTTTAATTGAGCTCTTTCCAGAGCATGGAACACAATGATTTCATCGATTCTGTTCAAGAATTCAGGTCGGAACGCCTTCTTCAGCTCTTCCATTACCTTTCCTTTCATATCCTTGTAATCTTGAGCTCCATCTTGTATGTTAAAGCCTACGTATTTATTTCGCTTTAACGCCTCGGCGCCAACATTTGATGTCATGATTAAGACTGTATTACGGAAATCTACAGTACGACCTTTAGAGTCTGTTAAACGCCCATCTTCCAGAACTTGAAGGAGGATATTGAAAACATCCGGGTGAGCTTTTTCAATTTCATCTAATAAAATGACTGAATATGGCTTTCTTCTTACTTTTTCAGTTAATTGTCCACCTTCTTCATAACCTACATAGCCTGGAGGAGATCCAACTAATCTTGAAGTAGAATGTTTTTCCATATACTCTGACATATCAATGCGAATCATCGCATCTTCATCACCAAACATGGCTTCGGCTAATGCACGAGCAAGTTCAGTTTTCCCAACACCTGTTGGCCCAAGGAAAACGAATGAACCAATCGGACGCTTTGGATCTTTTAGTCCAGCTCTCGCACGTCTTACTGCTTTCGAAACAGCTACTACAGCCTCTTCTTGGCCAATCACACGAGAATGAATAATTTCTTCTAATTTCAACAGTTTATCGGTCTCAGTTTGCGCCAATTTTGAAACAGGTATTCCAGTCCAGTTTGCAACAACAGTAGCAATATCCTCTACTGTAACTTCACTATTTTCCTGGCCTTGCTTTTCTTTCCATGTCTTCTTCGTTTCTTCTAATTGCTCTCGAAGTCGTTGTTCTGAATCTCGTAAAGAAGCCGCTTTTTCAAATTCTTGACTTTGGACTGCTGCATCCTTTTCCTTACGAACTACTTCAAGCTTAACCTCAAGCTCTTTTAAATTTGGTGGAGTGGTGTAAGAACGCAAACGCACCTTTGATCCCGCTTCATCAATTAAGTCAATGGCTTTATCAGGTAGAAAACGATCAGGAATATAACGATCTGACAATGAAACTGCAGCTTCAATTGCCTCATCAGTAATCGAAACACGGTGATGTGCTTCATAGCGATCTCTAAGACCTTTTAATATGAGAATTGACTCATCAGCTGTAGGCTCATCAACCCTAATTGGTTGGAAACGACGCTCGAGCGCAGCATCTTTTTCAATATATTTACGGTATTCATCTAACGTAGTAGCACCGATACATTGCAATTCTCCACGTGCTAATGACGGTTTTAAAATATTTGAAGCATCGATTGCACCTTCAGCTCCACCTGCACCAATAAGTGTATGCAACTCATCAATAAATAAAATAATATTTCCAGCTTGGCGTATTTCATCCATGACCTTTTTTAGTCGATCCTCGAATTCACCGCGATACTTTGTTCCAGCAACAACGGTTCCCATATCAAGAGTCATTACCCGTTTATCACGTAGAATCTCAGGTACTTCATTGTTAACAATCTGCTGAGCAAGTCCTTCAGCAATCGCTGTTTTCCCGACACCTGGTTCACCTATTAAGACTGGATTATTTTTTGTACGTCTGCTGAGCACTTCAATAACCCTTTGGATTTCTTTACTACGACCAATAACAGGGTCAAGACTTCCTTCTCGAGCAATAGCAGTTAGATCACGGGCAAGGCTATCCAATGTCGGAGTGTTCGCATTTGCAGTACCTCCCCCTTGATGACCTGATTCATTACTTCCTAATAATTGTAATACTTGCTGACGGGCTTTATTAAGACTTACACCCAAATTATTAAGAACTCGAGCTGCAACTCCTTCACCTTCACGAATTAAACCTAGCAAAATATGTTCTGTCCCAACATATGAATGACCTAATTTGCGGGCTTCATCCATCGAGAGCTCTATCACCTTTTTAGCTCGAGGAGTATAATGAATCGTTTGGGATGCTTCCTGACCTCGTCCGATTAGGTTTTCAACTTCCTTCTGAATCTTTTCTGAACCAAGACCGAGTGCGTATAGCGCTTTAGCAGCTATTCCTTCTCCTTCTCTAACAAGTCCTAATAAAATATGCTCTGTTCCTATATTATTGTGACTTAACCGAATTGCTTCCTCTTGGGCAAGTGCCAACACCTTTTGTGCTCTTTCTGTAAAGCGTCCAAACATCATACATCTTCCTCCTAACTGTTCATTGTATCTAATTTTAATCTTTCTCTTATTAAAGCAGCCCGCCGGATATCTCTTTCATTTGGTCTAAGTGGTCCTCCGGCATACTGCTGTAAAAAACCAGGTTGGGTTAATATCATTAATTCATTCAAAATAGTTTTTGATATATTTTTAATAAACCCCATATCTATTCCAAGACGAACATCGGACAGACAGCGCGCCGCCTCTTTTGTCTCTAAAATCCGACTATATTCAAGCACTCCTAGGGATCTAAATACCCTGTCTTCTAATTCTATGTTTAAAGTTTTTGCTAATGCTTGGCGAGCAGATCTTTCCTGGGAAATCAACTGATGAACCACACTTTTTAAATCTTCAACAATATCAACTTCTGACTTACCAAGTGTAATTTGATTTGATATTTGAAAGATATTACCTAATGCTTCGCTACCTTCACCATAAATTCCTCTAACCACCAATCCTAATTGATTAATAGCGGGGATAATTCTATTTATCTGCTGTGTTAAAATTAAGCCTGGCAAATGCATCATCACAGAAGCTCTTAATCCTGTTCCAACATTTGTTGGGCAACTAGTTAAATAGCCGTATTGTTCATCAAATGCATAAGTCACATTTTCTTCGACCCAGTCATCTATCTCCCCTGCCATCGAAAGTGCTTCAGATAATTGAAACCCCGGAAATATGCACTGAATCCTAATATGATCTTCCTCATTAATCATAATGCTTACTTCTTCATTTTCAGAAAATAAGCAAGCGCCGTGTGTGGCATCTTCCGCTAAATGTGGACTAATTAAATGCTTTTCTACTAGAACACGTTTTTGCAACGGTTGAAGCTCATCCATTTTTAATAATTCGTAATCACCTAGCTCTTTTAAATGATTTTGCTTTATCATGTCTTCCACAGAGGAGATTACTTTCTTTGCTTCATCATTGTTAAATAAGGTTGGAAAAGTGTATTCTTTAAAATTTCGGGCCAGACGAATTCGGGAACTCATTACAATATCCGAATCTGGACCCTCAGCACTCATCCATGAGCTTACAGCCTGATTAATAAATCTTTCTAATGGCAAGCTATTCACCTCCCTCATGACTTTCACACATTTTGCTTTCTAATGACCTTATTTTGTCTCTCACTTCAGCTGCCTTTTCAAACTCCTCATTGGAGATTAAATCCTTTAAGGTCTGTTTTAAATCATCGATGTTTTTTCGAAGTTGGATCCCTCCACCAATTCTTTTGGGGATCTTACCCCGATGGTCAGTATTTCCACTATGAACCCTCTTTAATAAAGGTATTAGGTGATCTTTAAATGTTTCATAGCAGTTTGCACAACCAAATCGTCCTACTTTTACAAATTGTTGAAAAGTCATCGAACAATTTTTACACTGTAATATTTCTTGTGTTTTAAAAGCATCCTGTGGAGATGGTGTATACTTTGGTTCTATATTTAATAATCCTGCAAGTAAATTATTGATAGAAAATCCATGTGCTCCATTCAATAAAAACATTTCGCTTTTTTCTTGAGCACAAACCTCGCATAGATGGAATTCATTCTTTTCACCATTAATGATTTTTGTAAAGTGGAGTGTTGCTGGCCTTTGATTACATTCTTGGCAAATCATTTTTTCATCTCTCCAGATCACATTATTTATATTTAAGAGTGGTTAACATTGCGACTAACATTCTTGCCCGTAATTCATCTCGATATGGGAGATCAATATAAAGAACAGAACGATCGATTACACTCAACATGATTTTAGCTTCACGGTTTGTGATGATCTCTTCTTCAACTAGGCGATAGATAACATCTTCTGCGCTACTTTGTGAAACGTGGCTATTTATTAGAGAAATTAAATGATCAATTAAATGAACCAAATCATGTGTTTGTACTTTAATAATCCGAATATATCCGCCACCGCCTCGTTTACTTTCGACTAAGTAGCCTCTCTCAACTGTAAATCGTGTATTTATGACATAGTTTATTTGGGAGGGTACACATTGAAATTTGTCAGCGATTTCGTTTCTTTTAATCTCAACAATTTCTTTTTCACTCAGCTCCAACACCGTCTTTAAATAATCTTCAATTATGTCTGAGATATTCCTCATCAAACCTCCCCCTATCTGACTTTGACTATATTTGACTTTGATTATACATGATTGATATATCTTTTTGCAATTAATTGAACCATTAATCCATTGTCTCCATTTTGACTTTTCTCAAACAAACTTTAGGGGTTATGGGTGAGGATTTTTTAAAAAGATTTCCTCTCTATGATGGAACTCGTTAACGGTTTTCTTTTATCATACCTTCGGATATTTTTATATACAAAAAAAAGAACAACTCAATGAGTTGTTCTTCATTTGCCCGGCAACGTCCTACTCTCACAGGGGGAGAACCCCCAACTACCATCGGCGCTGAGAAGCTTAACTTCCGTGTTCGGTATGGGAACGGGTGTGACCTTCTCGCTATCGCCACCAGACTATTTAATTGGGAATTTTCATTCCCTCAAAACTAGATAATGCAGAAGAAGTTGTAAAACTAATAACACCGTTTTTGGTTAAGTCCTCGATCGATTAGTATCAGTCAGCTCCACACGTCACCGCGCTTCCACCTCTGACCTATCAACCTGATCATCTTTCAGGGATCTTACTAGCTTGCGCTATGGGAAATCTCATCTTGAGGGGGGCTTCATGCTTAGATGCTTTCAGCACTTATCCCTTCCGCACATAGCTACCCAGCTATGCCTTTGGCAAGACAACTGGTACACCAGCGGTGCGTCCATCCCGGTCCTCTCGTACTAAGGACAGCTCCTCTCAAATTTCCTGCGCCCACGACGGATAGGGACCGAACTGTCTCACGACGTTCTGAACCCAGCTCGCGTACCGCTTTAATGGGCGAACAGCCCAACCCTTGGGACCGACTACAGCCCCAGGATGCGATGAGCCGACATCGAGGTGCCAAACCTCCCCGTCGATGTGGACTCTTGGGGGAGATAAGCCTGTTATCCCCGGGGTAGCTTTTATCCGTTGAGCGATGGCCCTTCCATGCGGAACCACCGGATCACTAAGCCCGACTTTCGTCCCTGCTCGACTTGTAGGTCTCGCAGTCAAGCTCCCTTGTGCCTTTACACTCTACGAATGATTTCCAACCATTCTGAGGGAACCTTTGGGCGCCTCCGTTACTCTTTAGGAGGCGACCGCCCCAGTCAAACTGCCCACCTGACACTGTCTCCTACCCCGATCAGGGGTATGGGTTAGAATTTCAATACAGCCAGGGTAGTATCCCACCAATGCCTCCACCGAAGCTAGCGCTCCGGCTTCTACGGCTCCTACCTATCCTGTACAAGCTGTACCAAAATTCAATATCAGGCTACAGTAAAGCTCCACGGGGTCTTTCCGTCCTGTCGCGGGTAACCTGCATCTTCACAGGTACTATAATTTCACCGAGTCTCTCGTTGAGACAGTGCCCAGATCGTTACGCCTTTCGTGCGGGTCGGAACTTACCCGACAAGGAATTTCGCTACCTTAGGACCGTTATAGTTACGGCCGCCGTTTACTGGGGCTTCGGTTCAAAGCTTCGCCTTGCGGCTAACCTCTCCCCTTAACCTTCCAGCACCGGGCAGGCGTCAGCCCCTATACTTCGCCTTGCGGCTTTGCAGAGACCTGTGTTTTTGCTAAACAGTCGCCTGGGCCTATTCACTGCGGCTCTTCAAGGCTATTCACCCTAAAGAGCACCCCTTCTCCCGAAGTTACGGGGTCATTTTGCCGAGTTCCTTAACGAGAGTTCTCTCGCTCACCTTAGGATTCTCTCCTCGCCTACCTGTGTCGGTTTGCGGTACGGGCACCTTTTATCTCGCTAGAGGCTTTTCTAGGCAGTGTGAAATCAGGAACTTCGGTACTATATTTCCCTCGCTATCACAGCTTAGCCTTCACGGTAACGGGATTTTCCTCGCTACCAGCCTAACTGCTTAGACGCGCATATCCAACAGCGCGCTTACCCTATCCTTCTGCGTCCCCCATTGCTCAAACGATAAAGAGGTGGTACAGGAATATCAACCTGTTGTCCATCGCCTACGCCTTTCGGCCTCGGCTTAGGTCCCGACTAACCCTGAGCGGACGAGCCTTCCTCAGGAAACCTTAGGCATTCGGTGGATGGGATTCTCACCCATCTTTCGCTACTCATACCGGCATTCTCACTTCTAAGCGCTCCACCAGTCCTTACGGTCTAGCTTCAACGCCCTTAGAACGCTCTCCTACCACTGACATCTAAGATGTCAATCCACAGCTTCGGTGATACGTTTAGCCCCGGTACATTTTCGGCGCAGAGTCACTCGACCAGTGAGCTATTACGCACTCTTTAAATGGTGGCTGCTTCTGAGCCAACATCCTGGTTGTCTAAGCAACTCCACATCCTTTTCCACTTAACGTATACTTTGGGACCTTAGCTGGTGGTCTGGGCTGTTTCCCTTTTGACTACGGATCTTATCACTCGCAGTCTGACTCCCACGGATAAGTCTTTGGCATTCGGAGTTTGTCTGAATTCGGTAACCCGATGAGGGCCCCTAGTCCAAACAGTGCTCTACCTCCAAGACTCTTACAACGTGAGGCTAGCCCTAAAGCTATTTCGGAGAGAACCAGCTATCTCCAAGTTCGATTGGAATTTCTCCGCTACCCACACCTCATCCCCGCACTTTTCAACGTGCGTGGGTTCGGGCCTCCAGTAGGTGTTACCCTACCTTCACCCTGGACATGGGTAGATCACCTGGTTTCGGGTCTACAACCACATACTCATTCGCCCTATTCAGACTCGCTTTCGCTGCGGCTCCGTCTTATCAACTTAACCTTGCATGTAATCGTAACTCGCCGGTTCATTCTACAAAAGGCACGCCATCACCCATTAACGGGCTTTGACTACTTGTAGGCACACGGTTTCAGGATCTATTTCACTCCCCTTCCGGGGTGCTTTTCACCTTTCCCTCACGGTACTGGTTCACTATCGGTCACTAGGTAGTATTTAGCCTTGGGAGATGGTCCTCCCTGCTTCCGACCGGATTTCTCGTGTCCGGCCGTACTCAGGATCCACTCAGGAGGGAACGAAGTTTCAACTACAGGGTTTTTACCTTCTTTGACGGGCCTTTCCAGACCTCTTCATTTACCCCGTTCCTTTGTAACTCCATATTGAGTGTCCTACAACCCCAAGAGGCAAGCCTCTTGGTTTGGGCTATTTCCCGTTTCGCTCGCCGCTACTCAGGGAATCGCATTTGCTTTCTCTTCCTCCGGGTACTTAGATGTTTCAGTTCCCCGGGTCTGCCTTCAATACCCTATGTATTCAGGTAAAGATACTACTCCATTACGAGCAGTGGGTTTCCCCATTCGGAAATCTCCGGATCAAAGCTTACTTACAGCTCCCCGAAGCATATCGGTGTTAGTACCGTCCTTCATCGGCTCCTAGTGCCAAGGCATCCACCGTGCGCCCTTTCTAACTTAACCTAAAGGTTAATCTCTTATTATATAAGAGAGAAAAAAACTAATGTGGTGTTTCTCGGTCTTACATTCTTCTTCTTACGATTATCTAGTTTTCAAGGAACAAAAAAGCTTTAAGAGATTGCTCTCTCAAAACTAAACAAACAAACCATCAACATCACATCACTATAAGTGTTGTGTTCCGATTGTCTTTACGACAATATCCTTAGAAAGGAGGTGATCCAGCCGCACCTTCCGATACGGCTACCTTGTTACGACTTCACCCCAATCATCTGTCCCACCTTAGGCGGCTGGCTCCTTACGGTTACCCCACCGACTTCGGGTGTTACAAACTCTCGTGGTGTGACGGGCGGTGTGTACAAGGCCCGGGAACGTATTCACCGCGGCATGCTGATCCGCGATTACTAGCGATTCCAGCTTCATGTAGGCGAGTTGCAGCCTACAATCCGAACTGAGAGTGGTTTTATGGGATTGGCTCGACCTCGCGGTTTTGCAACCCTTTGTACCACCCATTGTAGCACGTGTGTAGCCCAGGTCATAAGGGGCATGATGATTTGACGTCATCCCCACCTTCCTCCGGTTTGTCACCGGCAGTCACCTTAGAGTGCCCAACTGAATGCTGGCAACTAAGATCAAGGGTTGCGCTCGTTGCGGGACTTAACCCAACATCTCACGACACGAGCTGACGACAACCATGCACCACCTGTCACTCTGTCCCCCGAAGGGGAACGTCCTATCTCTAGGAGTGTCAGAGGATGTCAAGACCTGGTAAGGTTCTTCGCGTTGCTTCGAATTAAACCACATGCTCCACCGCTTGTGCGGGCCCCCGTCAATTCCTTTGAGTTTCAGCCTTGCGGCCGTACTCCCCAGGCGGAGTGCTTAATGCGTTAGCTGCAGCACTAAAGGGCGGAAACCCTCTAACACTTAGCACTCATCGTTTACGGCGTGGACTACCAGGGTATCTAATCCTGTTTGCTCCCCACGCTTTCGCGCCTCAGCGTCAGTTACAGACCAAAGAGCCGCCTTCGCCACTGGTGTTCCTCCACATCTCTACGCATTTCACCGCTACACGTGGAATTCCGCTCTTCTCTTCTGCACTCAAGTTCCCCAGTTTCCAATGACCCTCCCCGGTTGAGCCGGGGGCTTTCACATCAGACTTAAGGAACCGCCTGCGCGCGCTTTACGCCCAATAATTCCGGACAACGCTTGCCACCTACGTATTACCGCGGCTGCTGGCACGTAGTTAGCCGTGGCTTTCTGGTTAGGTACCGTCAAGGTACCGGCAGTTACTCCGATACTTGTTCTTCCCTAACAACAGAGCTTTACGACCCGAAGGCCTTCATCGCTCACGCGGCGTTGCTCCATCAGACTTTCGTCCATTGTGGAAGATTCCCTACTGCTGCCTCCCGTAGGAGTCTGGGCCGTGTCTCAGTCCCAGTGTGGCCGATCACCCTCTCAGGTCGGCTACGCATCGTCGCCTTGGTGAGCCGTTACCTCACCAACTAGCTAATGCGCCGCGGGCCCATCTGTAAGTGTCAGCCGAAACCGACTTTCAGCTTTTCCTCATGAGAGGAAAAGGATTATCCGGTATTAGCACCGGTTTCCCGGTGTTATCCCAGTCTTACAGGCAGGTTGCCCACGTGTTACTCACCCGTCCGCCGCTGATATCAGGGAGCAAGCTCCCATCAATCCGCTCGACTTGCATGTATTAGGCACGCCGCCAGCGTTCGTCCTGAGCCAGGATCAAACTCTCCAAGAAAGTTGATTGACTCATAAAAGTTACGTTGGCTAGTGTCATGACCGAAGTCATTCACACTATTAAAAAATAATATTGTTGACGTTTGTTTGTTTAGTTTTCAA
Source organism: Bacillus sp. 1NLA3E (assembly GCF_000242895.2). Lineage (NCBI taxonomy): Bacteria > Bacillati > Bacillota > Bacilli > Caryophanales > Bacillaceae > Bacillus > Bacillus sp. 1NLA3E. Next base: position 95,057 of record NC_021171.1, on the reverse strand, counting down.
AGAGCAACTTGCAATAGCTGCATAAGCAACTTTATAATAGTAACATATTTCATAAAGACTTGTCAACTATTTATTTGGTGGAGCCTAGCGGGATCGAACCGCTGACCTCCTGCGTGCAAAGCAGGCGCTCTCCCAGCTGAGCTAAGGCCCCAAATGAAGATTGAATGGTCGGGAAGACAGGATTCGAACCTGCGACCCCTTGGTCCCAAACCAAGTGCTCTACCAAGCTGAGCTACTTCCCGTATTTATGGTGCGCCCGACAGGGGTCGAACCTACAACCTTCTGATTCGTAGTCAGATACTCTATCCAATTGAGCTACGGGCGCATATTTAAAATGGTGCCGAGGACCGGAATCGAACCGGTACGGTAGTCACCTACCGCAGGATTTTAAGTCCTGTGCGTCTGCCAGTTCCGCCACCCCGGCATAAAAAATGGAGCGGAAGACGGGATTCGAACCCGCGACCCCCACCTTGGCAAGGTGATGTTCTACCACTGAACTACTTCCGCGTTTATATATTCTTTTTGTGAAAATGGTGCGGGTGAAGGGAGTCGAACCCCCACGCCTTGCGGCGCTAGATCCTAAGTCTAGTGCGTCTGCCAATTCCGCCACACCCGCATATTCAAATAAAAATGGTGAGCCATGAAGGACTTGAACCTTCGACCCTCTGATTAAAAGTCAGATGCTCTACCAGCTGAGCTAATGGCTCGTACAAAAAACTAAGTGGTGCCGGCGAGAGGACTTGAACCCCCAACCTACTGATTACAAGTCAGTTGCTCTACCAATTGAGCTACCCCGGCAAACTTTTGGAAAATATATGGTGGAGGATGACGGGCTCGAACCGCCGACCCTCTGCTTGTAAGGCAGATGCTCTCCCAGCTGAGCTAATCCTCCATATATTACAGCCCGGCAACGTCCTACTCTCACAGGGGGAGAACCCCCAACTACCATCGGCGCTGAGAAGCTTAACTTCCGTGTTCGGTATGGGAACGGGTGTGACCTTCTCGCTATCGCCACCAGACTATTTAATTGGGAATTTTCATTCCCTCAAAACTAGATAATGCAGAAGAAGTTGTAAAACTAATAACACCGTTTTTGGTTAAGTCCTCGATCGATTAGTATCAGTCAGCTCCACACGTCACCGCGCTTCCACCTCTGACCTATCAACCTGATCATCTTTCAGGGATCTTACTAGCTTGCGCTATGGGAAATCTCATCTTGAGGGGGGCTTCATGCTTAGATGCTTTCAGCACTTATCCCTTCCGCACATAGCTACCCAGCTATGCCTTTGGCAAGACAACTGGTACACCAGCGGTGCGTCCATCCCGGTCCTCTCGTACTAAGGACAGCTCCTCTCAAATTTCCTGCGCCCACGACGGATAGGGACCGAACTGTCTCACGACGTTCTGAACCCAGCTCGCGTACCGCTTTAATGGGCGAACAGCCCAACCCTTGGGACCGACTACAGCCCCAGGATGCGATGAGCCGACATCGAGGTGCCAAACCTCCCCGTCGATGTGGACTCTTGGGGGAGATAAGCCTGTTATCCCCGGGGTAGCTTTTATCCGTTGAGCGATGGCCCTTCCATGCGGAACCACCGGATCACTAAGCCCGACTTTCGTCCCTGCTCGACTTGTAGGTCTCGCAGTCAAGCTCCCTTGTGCCTTTACACTCTACGAATGATTTCCAACCATTCTGAGGGAACCTTTGGGCGCCTCCGTTACTCTTTAGGAGGCGACCGCCCCAGTCAAACTGCCCACCTGACACTGTCTCCTACCCCGATCAGGGGTATGGGTTAGAATTTCAATACAGCCAGGGTAGTATCCCACCAATGCCTCCACCGAAGCTAGCGCTCCGGCTTCTACGGCTCCTACCTATCCTGTACAAGCTGTACCAAAATTCAATATCAGGCTACAGTAAAGCTCCACGGGGTCTTTCCGTCCTGTCGCGGGTAACCTGCATCTTCACAGGTACTATAATTTCACCGAGTCTCTCGTTGAGACAGTGCCCAGATCGTTACGCCTTTCGTGCGGGTCGGAACTTACCCGACAAGGAATTTCGCTACCTTAGGACCGTTATAGTTACGGCCGCCGTTTACTGGGGCTTCGGTTCAAAGCTTCGCCTTGCGGCTAACCTCTCCCCTTAACCTTCCAGCACCGGGCAGGCGTCAGCCCCTATACTTCGCCTTGCGGCTTTGCAGAGACCTGTGTTTTTGCTAAACAGTCGCCTGGGCCTATTCACTGCGGCTCTTCAAGGCTATTCACCCTAAAGAGCACCCCTTCTCCCGAAGTTACGGGGTCATTTTGCCGAGTTCCTTAACGAGAGTTCTCTCGCTCACCTTAGGATTCTCTCCTCGCCTACCTGTGTCGGTTTGCGGTACGGGCACCTTTTATCTCGCTAGAGGCTTTTCTAGGCAGTGTGAAATCAGGAACTTCGGTACTATATTTCCCTCGCTATCACAGCTTAGCCTTCACGGTAACGGGATTTTCCTCGCTACCAGCCTAACTGCTTAGACGCGCATATCCAACAGCGCGCTTACCCTATCCTTCTGCGTCCCCCCATTGCTCAAACGATAAAGAGGTGGTACAGGAATATCAACCTGTTGTCCATCGCCTACGCCTTTCGGCCTCGGCTTAGGTCCCGACTAACCCTGAGCGGACGAGCCTTCCTCAGGAAACCTTAGGCATTCGGTGGATGGGATTCTCACCCATCTTTCGCTACTCATACCGGCATTCTCACTTCTAAGCGCTCCACCAGTCCTTACGGTCTAGCTTCAACGCCCTTAGAACGCTCTCCTACCACTGACATCTAAGATGTCAATCCACAGCTTCGGTGATACGTTTAGCCCCGGTACATTTTCGGCGCAGAGTCACTCGACCAGTGAGCTATTACGCACTCTTTAAATGGTGGCTGCTTCTGAGCCAACATCCTGGTTGTCTAAGCAACTCCACATCCTTTTCCACTTAACGTATACTTTGGGACCTTAGCTGGTGGTCTGGGCTGTTTCCCTTTTGACTACGGATCTTATCACTCGCAGTCTGACTCCCACGGATAAGTCTTTGGCATTCGGAGTTTGTCTGAATTCGGTAACCCGATGAGGGCCCCTAGTCCAAACAGTGCTCTACCTCCAAGACTCTTACAACGTGAGGCTAGCCCTAAAGCTATTTCGGAGAGAACCAGCTATCTCCAAGTTCGATTGGAATTTCTCCGCTACCCACACCTCATCCCCGCACTTTTCAACGTGCGTGGGTTCGGGCCTCCAGTAGGTGTTACCCTACCTTCACCCTGGACATGGGTAGATCACCTGGTTTCGGGTCTACAACCACATACTCATTCGCCCTATTCAGACTCGCTTTCGCTGCGGCTCCGTCTTATCAACTTAACCTTGCATGTAATCGTAACTCGCCGGTTCATTCTACAAAAGGCACGCCATCACCCATTAACGGGCTTTGACTACTTGTAGGCACACGGTTTCAGGATCTATTTCACTCCCCTTCCGGGGTGCTTTTCACCTTTCCCTCACGGTACTGGTTCACTATCGGTCACTAGGTAGTATTTAGCCTTGGGAGATGGTCCTCCCTGCTTCCGACCGGATTTCTCGTGTCCGGCCGTACTCAGGATCCACTCAGGAGGGAACGAAGTTTCAACTACAGGGTTTTTACCTTCTTTGACGGGCCTTTCCAGACCTCTTCATTTACCCCGTTCCTTTGTAACTCCATATTGAGTGTCCTACAACCCCAAGAGGCAAGCCTCTTGGTTTGGGCTATTTCCCGTTTCGCTCGCCGCTACTCAGGGAATCGCATTTGCTTTCTCTTCCTCCGGGTACTTAGATGTTTCAGTTCCCCGGGTCTGCCTTCAATACCCTATGTATTCAGGTAAAGATACTACTCCATTACGAGCAGTGGGTTTCCCCATTCGGAAATCTCCGGATCAAAGCTTACTTACAGCTCCCCGAAGCATATCGGTGTTAGTACCGTCCTTCATCGGCTCCTAGTGCCAAGGCATCCACCGTGCGCCCTTTCTAACTTAACCTAAAGGTTAATCTCTTATTATATAAGAGAGAAAAAAACTAATGTGGTGTTTCTCGGTCTTACATTCTTCTTCTTACGATTATCTAGTTTTCAAGGAACAAAAAAGCTTTAAGAGATTGCTCTCTCAAAACTAAACAAACAAACCATCAACATCACATCACTATAAGTGTTGTGTTCCGATTGTCTTTACGACAATATCCTTAGAAAGGAGGTGATCCAGCCGCACCTTCCGATACGGCTACCTTGTTACGACTTCACCCCAATCATCTGTCCCACCTTAGGCGGCTGGCTCCTTACGGTTACCCCACCGACTTCGGGTGTTACAAACTCTCGTGGTGTGACGGGCGGTGTGTACAAGGCCCGGGAACGTATTCACCGCGGCATGCTGATCCGCGATTACTAGCGATTCCAGCTTCATGTAGGCGAGTTGCAGCCTACAATCCGAACTGAGAGTGGTTTTATGGGATTGGCTCGACCTCGCGGTTTTGCAACCCTTTGTACCACCCATTGTAGCACGTGTGTAGCCCAGGTCATAAGGGGCATGATGATTTGACGTCATCCCCACCTTCCTCCGGTTTGTCACCGGCAGTCACCTTAGAGTGCCCAACTGAATGCTGGCAACTAAGATCAAGGGTTGCGCTCGTTGCGGGACTTAACCCAACATCTCACGACACGAGCTGACGACAACCATGCACCACCTGTCACTCTGTCCCCCGAAGGGGAACGTCCTATCTCTAGGAGTGTCAGAGGATGTCAAGACCTGGTAAGGTTCTTCGCGTTGCTTCGAATTAAACCACATGCTCCACCGCTTGTGCGGGCCCCCGTCAATTCCTTTGAGTTTCAGCCTTGCGGCCGTACTCCCCAGGCGGAGTGCTTAATGCGTTAGCTGCAGCACTAAAGGGCGGAAACCCTCTAACACTTAGCACTCATCGTTTACGGCGTGGACTACCAGGGTATCTAATCCTGTTTGCTCCCCACGCTTTCGCGCCTCAGCGTCAGTTACAGACCAAAGAGCCGCCTTCGCCACTGGTGTTCCTCCACATCTCTACGCATTTCACCGCTACACGTGGAATTCCGCTCTTCTCTTCTGCACTCAAGTTCCCCAGTTTCCAATGACCCTCCCCGGTTGAGCCGGGGGCTTTCACATCAGACTTAAGGAACCGCCTGCGCGCGCTTTACGCCCAATAATTCCGGACAACGCTTGCCACCTACGTATTACCGCGGCTGCTGGCACGTAGTTAGCCGTGGCTTTCTGGTTAGGTACCGTCAAGGTACCGGCAGTTACTCCGATACTTGTTCTTCCCTAACAACAGAGCTTTACGACCCGAAGGCCTTCATCGCTCACGCGGCGTTGCTCCATCAGACTTTCGTCCATTGTGGAAGATTCCCTACTGCTGCCTCCCGTAGGAGTCTGGGCCGTGTCTCAGTCCCAGTGTGGCCGATCACCCTCTCAGGTCGGCTACGCATCGTCGCCTTGGTGAGCCGTTACCTCACCAACTAGCTAATGCGCCGCGGGCCCATCTGTAAGTGACAGCCGAAACCGTCTTTCAGCTTTTCCTCATGAGAGGAAAAGGATTATCCGGTATTAGCACCGGTTTCCCGGTGTTATCCCAGTCTTACAGGCAGGTTGCCCACGTGTTACTCACCCGTCCGCCGCTGATATCAGGGAGCAAGCTCCCATCAATCCGCTCGACTTGCATGTATTAGGCACGCCGCCAGCGTTCGTCCTGAGCCAGGATCAAACTCTCCAAGAAAGTTGATTGACTCATAAAAGTTACGTTGGCTAGTGTCATGACCGAAGTCATTCACACTATTAAAAAATAATATTGTTGACGTTTGTTTGTTTAGTTTTCAAAGAGCAACTTGACTCAACTTCGCTCAAAAGCGACTTTTTAATACTAACACACTGTTAATACCGAGTCAACACTTTATTAAAATTCTTTTTTTATCTCGTTGCTATATCGTGGCAACAGATAATAATATAGCACCATTTTGAGCTCGTTGCAATATGTTTTTAATACTTTTTACACTTGGAGTTAAATGCAAAATATTCTAATAATTATCCACTTCTTTAATAAGTATTTACCTTTCAATATCATACTCTGCACTATCTTAATTTTTCAAAAAAAAGACAGACCATCGGGCCTGCCTAAATAAATATTATTAACGGTGACGCATTAACGGGAATAAGAGCACGTCCCTAATCGATGGAGAATTTGTTAATAGCATAACAACTCGATCGATCCCAATCCCAAGACCACCAGTTGGAGGCATACCGTATTCTAATGCTTCGACAAAATCTTCGTCCATTAGATGCGCTTCATCATTTCCCTGCTCACGTTCTTTAAGTTGTGCCTCAAAGCGCTCTCTTTGATCGATAGGGTCATTAAGTTCAGTAAAAGCATTAGCATGCTCACGAGCAACGATGAACAATTCAAAGCGATCTGTGAATCTTGGGTCCTCGTCATTTTTCTTAGCAAGTGGTGAAATCTCCACAGGATGACCATAAATAAATGTAGGTTGGATTAATTTATCTTCAATTTTTTGCTCAAAGAATTCGTTAACGATATGACCATAAAGCATATTGTTATTAATCTCAACACCATGTTCTTTTGCAAGTTCTCGAGCCTCTTCGACACTCATCTCCTGCCAGAAATCTGCACCAGTGAATTCTTTAATGGCATCTACCATATGAAGTCTTTTCCACTCTGGCTTAAGGTCTACTTCATATTCCCCATACTGAACTGTCGTTGTTCCTAGTACTTCTTGGGCAATATGAGCGATGAGGTTTTCAGTAAGGCTCATAATATCCCGATAGTCTGCATAGGCTTCGTAAAGCTCAATCATCGTAAATTCTGGATTGTGACGAGTTGAAACACCCTCATTTCTAAATACACGACCAATTTCATATACTTTTTCAAGACCACCCACAATCAGGCGTTTTAAATGAAGTTCGATCGCAATCCGCATAAATAATGGCATATCTAGTGCATTATGATGTGTAATAAATGGACGGGCCGAAGCACCACCAGCAATCGCATGCATCATTGGTGTTTCAACTTCTAAGTAGCCATGATCATCTAAATAACGACGCATCGACTGAATAATGCGGCTGCGTGTAATAAATGTCGATTTACTTTCTTGGCTCATAATTAAATCTAAGTAACGTTGGCGATATCGTTGCTCAATATCTTTCAGACCATGAAATTTATCTGGTAATGGGCGGAGTGCTTTTGTTAAAAATACAAAGTTAGTTACTTTTACCGAAAATTCTCCCATTTTTGTTCTAAACACTGTTCCAACTACCCCAACGATGTCCCCTAAGTCAGCAGAAGTGAAAACTTTATATTGTTCCTCCCCCACTGCATCTTGCCTTACGTAAACTTGAATTTGCCCTGTTAGGTCTTGGATGTGAGCAAAACCTGCTTTTCCTTTACCTCGCTTTGTCATAATTCGACCAGCTAGTGTTACGGAAATATTGTTTGTTTCGAGTTCTTCATTTTCCGCTTCCCCATATTGTTCGATTAATTCCTTTGTAAAATGAGTCCGCTCAAAACGCTTTCCAAATGGATCTAAACCATTTTCCCGCATTGTATTCATTTTTTCCCGTCTGACCACCAATTGGTCATTTAATTCTTCCTGACTCATTCCTATCAACTCCATTAATATATTAATTATGTAAAACGCTCGACAAAACCGCGCATTATCACCATTTTTTTTAGATACTTTATTATTTTACACAATCTTATCAGTTCAGACATCAAAAATGAAAATTAAATAGAATAAAACTGCCAGTTATGTACTGGCAGTTTATTTTATAACAAAAGTAATGTTGAAAAGTTGAAAATAAGCCAACCCTACCCAACATGTATTGCAAGTTGTTCTTTGTCTTCTAAATCTGTAACAAGGCCATATAATAACGCAACTAACTCCGCTCTTGTAACACATTCGTTAATCGCATTTCGAACAACGGCATTTCCTCTTATCCCTTTTAAATACCAGGCAGCATGCTTTCTCATTTCACGAACACCGATGTTTTCGTTTTTCAAATCAATCAATCGATCTAAATGAAGAATGCAAACGTCTATTTTTTCGCGAGCGCTTGGCTCACTGATTAGCTCACCAGTTTCAAGGTATTTTACAGTACGATAGATCATCCACGGATTCCCTAAAGCCGCTCGACCAATCATAACTCCGTCACAGCCGGTTTCAGTAAGCATTTTTTTAGCATCCTGAGGAGTTTGTACATCCCCATTACCGATAATTGGGATGTTTACGGCTTGTTTAACCTGACGGATAATATCCCAGTCAGATTTCCCTTCATACATCTGGACTCGCGTACGACCATGAAGGGCAACCGCTTGCCCACCAGCTCGTTCTACCGCTTGGGCGTTCTGAACCGCATAAATATGGTTTAGATCCCAGCCCATTCTCATTTTAACGGTTACTGGTTTTTTGACTGCGTCAACAACGGCTGCAACCATTTCATAAATTTTATCTGGGTCAAGCAGCCACTTTGCACCGGCGTCCACTTTGGTAATCTTCGGCACTGGGCAACCCATATTAATATCAATAATATCGGCATTTGTATTCTCATCAACAAAACGAGCTGCTTCTACAAGAGTTTCCCTCTCTCCGCCAAAAATCTGCAGACTTAGTGGTTTTTCCTGTTCATCAATATAAAGCATATCCAACGTTTTTTCATTTTTATAGACGATTCCTTTATCACTGACCATCTCCGCGCAAACTAAACCTGCTCCGAATTCCTTTACCGTCAGGCGAAATGCAGAGTTGCAGACTCCTGCCATCGGTGCAAGAACAATCGGGTTTTTCATCTCAATATTTCCGATTTTCAACATACGAGTTACCTCCTTCCTCTAGTTGTTTAGCTTATGCCTACCGGTGCTGATCATCCAGCATCCGCTTATTATTCTTGTTCATCTGGTGGTGTTAGCTCTTCTACGTCTATTTGTAGAATGGCGGCAACTAACTCTAAAAACTCCTGTGTTGGAAATCGATTACCACGTTCCATTTCTCCCAAAACTGAAACCGATACGCCTACTTTTTTAGCAAAAGATTCTTGTGTGAATCCTTTTAGCTTTCGAAAAGCGCGAATACGTCTTCCCCATTTTTCTGCTTCCATATTCGTACTCCTTTTTTATCAGGCAGATTTTCCACCCATAATTTCATAGGTTTCTCAATCATCGGTACGTTAATATCGTTGTTGATTTCTATGAGAGGTACCATAACAAATGCTCTATGATGCATCCGAGGATGAGGAACTATAAGATCTTCTGTTTCAATATTTTCATGATTATATAGTAGAATGTCAAGGTCCAATGTCCTTGGGCCCCACTTAATTTCCCTTTTTCTACCAAGATCAATTTCAATTTTTAAACACAACTTTAGCAGGTCTTCAGGTGAAAGTCCAGTATTTATAGCAATGACCATATTTAAAAAGGGGCCTTGATTTTCATATCCAACAGGATCTGTCTCATAAATTGAAGAAGCATTTACCAACTCAATCTCTTTTTCATTAGTTAATAATTGAATGGCATTTTTCAAATAATAAAATCGATCCCCCATATTTGAACCGATAGACAGATATGCCAAATTTCTCCCCATTTATTATCGACTCCTTTTGATTTCCACGGCAACATGTTGGTAATGTCCTGGAATAGGCGGGTTCGGTTTTATAACCTTTACGGTACACTCTGAAACCATTTCATATGTTTTAAGGACGTTCGTCGCTATTTTTTCAGCTACTGCCTCAATTAATTTTAAAGGTTCACCTTCTACTACATCTTTACAGATAGAAAAAAGTTCTGCATAGTTAATAGAATCATTTAGATTATCACTTTCTCCAGCTCTTTTTAAATCGACGAAAACGGTTAAGTCAACCATGAACCGCTGTCCTAGTCGGTTTTCTTCAGGTAGAACACCGTGATATCCAAAAAAATCCATTCTATATAGTTCAATTTTATCCACCATACTCCCCCTTTGCCAATAGTGCATCCATCATTTTTGCCATTCTAGCCATTTCTTTAACATCATGAACTCGGACGATTTGACACCCTTTTTGTATCCCGTAACAAACCGTTGCTCCTGTTCCCTCCATTCGTTCTGAAGTAGGTAAATTCATGACATTCCCAATCAATGACTTTCGTGATGTTCCTAGTAAAACAGGATACCCTAATGAAACGATCTTGTCCAAATTTCGCATCGTTTCGAGGTTTTCTTCTAGATCCCTTGCAAAACCGATACCTGGATCAAGAATAATCATGTCATCTTTTACACCTGCTTGTTTTACAAGGGCAATACTCTCAAATAAATCATTGAAAACATCTCGAATAAAGAGATCCGAATAATTTCGATCGTTTCGATTGTGCATCAGTACGATTGGCACCTGTAACTCTGCGGCCACCGCTGCCATGTTTGGGTCTGCTTTAGCTCCCCAGATATCATTAATTATATGAGCTCCAGCAAGAATTGCTTGTTTTGCGACTTCCGCCTTATAAGTATCTATGGAAATTGGAACATGAACACTCTTCGACAGAGCCTGAATTACCGGAACCACTCGGTTGATTTCTTCCTCAACGGAGATTTGAACATAACCAGGTCTTGTAGATTCCCCACCTACATCAATAATATCGGCGCCCTGTTCGACCATTTCAAGCGCATGATGCACTGCTTTTTCTATATGAGTATAATTTCCTCCATCGGAAAAAGAATCTGGAGTAACATTCAATATTCCCATTATTAAGGTCTTTTTTTCATAATCAAGTGAAAATGAACCACATTGAATGGTTGTTTTTCTTTCTTTTCGCATTGGTAATTCCTCCTGTAGCTGAACCAACCCTTAGATTGTGTTGGTAAAAATCCGACCTTAGCTTCAACAGTTTTTCTGGTTTGAAAAATCCAATTACCTCATTAAATCCAATTTTCTTAGCTAATTTTATAATAAATTTGCGAGTAATCCCATATAAAAATTCTAATCGAAGGGAGCGGACACAAACGAACCTCCATTTTTACGATCCAATTATTTTATCAGAATCATATTTCTCCTAATAAGAAAAAGAGGCATCAGCTGTTAGCTTCTGCCTCTCTTCTCTCATTTACCCTCTTAATCTTCAAATTGATAAAGCGGAGTACTGAAGTAGCGCTCACCATTATCTGGAATGATCGCAACAACTTTCTTCCCTTTACCAAGCTCTTTTGCTACCTTTAACGCCGCATAAATGGCTGCCCCACCAGAAACACCGGCTAGGATTCCTTCTTTTTTAGCAGCATTGCGTGCAGCTTCATAGGCTTGATCACCTGTTACTTGAATGATTTCATCGTATACATCTGTATCTAATACCTTTGGTACAAAACCTGCTCCAATTCCTTGGATTTTATGAGGTCCTGGTTTTCCTCCAGATAATACAGGTGAATCAGAAGGTTCAACTGCATATACTTTAATATTCGCATATTTTTCGCGAAGCACTTGTCCTACGCCTGTAATTGTACCACCTGTACCAATCCCTGCGATAAACGCATCTAATTGGTCGCCTAATTGTTCAGCGATTTCTTTTCCAGTTGTTCTTTTGTGTACTTCCGGGTTGGCAAAATTGTTGAATTGTTGTGGTACGAAATAACCATTTTCTTTAGCTAGCTCTTCCGCTTTACGAATAGCTCCGCCCATACCTTCTGGTCCAGGTGTCAGCACTAAATCAGCACCATATGCACGAAGGAGATTGCGGCGCTCTAAACTCATTGTTTCCGGCATTACTAAAATAGCTTTATAACCTTTTGCTGCTGCAATCATAGCCAAGCCAATACCAGTATTTCCGCTTGTTGGTTCGATAATTGTAGAGCCTGGTTTTAAACTTCCGTCTTCTTCTGCCGCTTCGATCATTGCAAGTGCAATACGGTCTTTTACGCTACTCCCAGGGTTAAAGTACTCTAATTTTAAATACACATCGGCACTGTTTTCATCAACAACACGATTTAATTTCACTATTGGTGTTTGTCCTACTAAATCTGCAACTGAATTTGCTACTTTTACCATTTTCTCTCCACCTCTTAATCCGAGTATTTATATAGGTTTTATAAAAGTAAATCTACCAATTTTCAGAGTATTTGTCAACCGTTTTGTTCAAAAAATCCAAATATTCATGATAAATCTTTTTAAATTATTAAGAATAGGCTAATTGCTTAAAAAAACAGGGCATCACTCAGTTTGACTGAAAGACACCCCATAAAAAATTGTTTGATTAAACTAGGATGACTAATCCTTTTTATTCCCGTAAAACCATTCTACCTTTGCCTCTTTCCAGAAAATATCCGCTGAAACGGACATATCCATCTGTTCAAGTGCTAATTGCCGACGGATCTGGTTCTTAACCTCTTTGTATGAATATTTTTTTTCAGGAATCCGTTCATGAAGGAGATAAACCGCATAACCTTCATCTGTTTTATATTGTTGTGTCCATTTCCCTGGTTTTAAATCCTTTATCTTCTCCATGATGTCATTGGAGATTCTTTCGTCTTCTTCATTTACATAACCAATGTCACCACCCTGATTCGCAGAAAATTCATCAATTGAACGTTCCATCGCTAAAACTGAAAAACTAGAACCCTGGGCTAATTCTTTAATAGTTTGCTCTGCTTCCTTTTTTGTATGGACGATAATTTGGGAAAGATGATAGGAAGTAGGGACAACAAAAAGGCTTTTATTCTGATTATAATATTTTTTCATTTCTTTATTTGATACAACTGCATCCTTTGTTAGAATCTCTTCAAGTAACAAACTGTACTTAATTTGCTGGCGCAGTTTTTCTTCATTTTGATTTTGGCCTTGAGTATAGGTCGTGGTTTTCAAAAGGGTTAATTCCCGGTCAATATCCTTATCCTTGACACTAATATTATACTTCTTTGCCATCTGCTCTATTACCCTTTGATCAATTAAATCCTTTAAAATGCTTTCTCCATATCTAGCTTCCATTTCATTCAACCATTCTTGACGTGAAATTGAATCATTTCCTATTGATGCAACTTTTTCCTGGTTACTTTGGAGCCAATGGGGTTTTAAAAGTATAACTGAAAAGGTTAAAATATTTAGGATGACAAGCCCTGCTATAATAAGCAAGTAGTGCTTTTTTTTCACGCGTCTTCCTCCAACGTTTCTCCGTTATTTAGCCTCTTTACCTAATTCCTCTAACTCTTGCTTTGAAAAAAGATATTTTTCATTGCAGAAATGACAATGGACCTCTGCTTGTCCATCTTCCTCAATCATATCCTTTATCTCCGCTTTTCCTAAACCAATAATCGCGCTGGCAAAGCGGCCCTTCGAACAATTACATGAAAAAGAAACAGGCACGGTTTCAAGAAAATGAACATTTCCTTTACCTAGAATTTCTTCTAACAGCTCCTCCGGATTTAGTCCCCTCTGAATCAAACTTGATACGGCAGGAATTTCTTTAAGCTTCTGTTCTATCTTTTCAATCGTTTCTTCTTGTGTATCAGGCATCAGTTGAATAATAAATCCACCTGCAGCCAAAATTGAATTATCCGGATTAACTAGAACACCCACACCAACTGACGATGGAACTTGTTCTGATGTGGCAAAATAATAGGAAAAGTCTTCTCCCAATTCTCCTGACACAATCGGGACTTGACCGCTAAAAAAGTCTCTCAGACCGATATCCTTAACAACAGTTAACGTTCCAGTGTTCCCAACAGCTTTACCAACATTAAGCTTTCCTTGGGCATTTTGTTCAAAGTGGATATGTGGATTGGTAACATATCCTCTAACCTCACCTTTTGCATTACTATCTACTAATATTGGCCCAATAGGACCTCCACCTTCAATCTTAATTGTTAGCTTTTGATCTCCCTTTAACATAGCGCCCATAATAACACCTGCTGTCATGGTCCGTCCTAAGGCTGCTGAAGCAATAGGCCATGTATGGTGGCGCCTTTGTGCTTCTTCAACTGTTTGCGTTGTTCTTGCGGCATATGCCCTAACCTGGCCATCAAATGCTAAGCCCTTTACTAAATAATCACTCATTCCTATGCTCCTTTCTCGTTGTAGCAGGGTTCATTTTTTTAGACTCTCCATATTCCGTTTATAAATAAGCTGTAAACCCTTTAATGTTAAAAATGGGTCCACTACATCAATACAAGTTGATTCTTGTGAAATCAAAGTAGCCAAGCCACCAGTGGCAATAACCATTGGCTTTACATTACTTTGTGCTTTCATTCTTTGAACAATCCCTTCGACCTGCCCAACATAGCCGAATAAGATTCCCGATTGCATCGCCGATACTGTATTTTTTCCAATGATATCATCGGGGCGTGATATCTCTATTCTTGGTAACTTCGCTGCTCTAGAGTACAACGCCTCTGTTGAAATCCCAATACCAGGAGCTATTGCACCACCCATATATTGATTATGTTCATTAATGTAGCAATAGGTAGTAGCGGTTCCAAAATCGACTATGATTAACGGACTACCATACTCATGAATGGCAGCTACCGCATTTACAATTCGGTCTGCCCCAACTTCCCGAGGGTTTTCATATTTAATATCAAGCCCTGTTTTCATACCTGGTCCTACGACTAAAGGTTTAACATGGAAATACTTTTGGCACATTCTTTCTAGTGAGAACATAATTGGAGGAACAACTGAAGAGATAATTATGCCATTTATCTCCGAAAAGGATAAATGTACGTGATCAAATAACTCCTTAATCATCATTCCATATTCATCTTCGGTTTTATTTCTGTTTGTTTCAATTCTCCAATGATGTATTAGCTCCTCATTGTTATAAACACCTAATACAATGTTGGTATTGCCGACGTCAAAAACAAAAATCACCCATCTCACCACTTTACATTTATTATTTATTATTTATTTTCTATTTTGCATCATATCATAATTACGATAATTGGTGAAAAAAAAGAGTCCTTATAAGGGAGTTGATAATAGGAAAAGGTGCCCATCAAGGGCACCTTACTTTTAGAGTAGTGGTTTATCTTCACTATCCTGTTTATCTAACTCTGTAGCATTACTATTAGAGTCTAGTTCATCCTTCTTAATCGAAATGTTCACTTTAACATCTTCTGATCCCATATTAATTATTGCAGAATCATTTTTTATGGTTCTATCAGGAAGTGTTCCGTGATCCATTAAGTGTTTAATTTGTTCAGCGTCTAACGTTTCAACTTCTAACAAAGTCGTCGCAATCAAATTAAGTAAACTGCGATTTTCAGTTAAAATAACCTTTGCTCTTTCATAGCTGTCTTTTATGAAACGTTGCATTTCTAAGTCAATTTCATATGCAATCGCATCGGAATAGTTTTGCTCATGACCTATATCTCTACCTAGGAATACTTGCCCTTGTGCTTGACCAAATTGTATTGGCCCAAGCTTGTCACTCATACCATACTCAGTAATCATTTTCCGGGCAATTCCAGTTGCTCTCTGGAAGTCATTATGAGCACCGGTACTTACTTCACCAAAGACGACTTCTTCGGCAACCCGACCACCCAGCAATCCGACCAACTTATCTAAAAGCTCCGGTTTTGTCATGAAGTAACGATCTTCTTTCGGAAGCATAACAGCATAACCACCTGCTTGACCCCGAGGGACAATTGTTACCTTGTGAACCATTTCAGCTTCGTCTAAAATAAGTCCAATTACTGTATGACCAGCCTCATGGAAAGCGACAATGTTTCGTTCTTTTTCAGAAATGACTCGACTCTTTTTCGCTGGACCAGCAATAACACGGTCTGTCGCCTCATCAATATCCAACATATCAACTTTCTTCTTACCTCGGCGTGCTGCAATAAGAGCCGCTTCGTTTAAGAGGTTTTCTAAATCAGCTCCAGAAAAGCCTGGTGTTCTAGAAGCTATCGCTTTAAGGTTAACCCCTTCATCAAGAGGTTTGTTCCGTGAATGTACTTTAAGTACTGCTTCACGCCCTTTAACATCTGGGCGGTCTACAGTAATTTGACGGTCAAAACGACCTGGTCTAAGTAACGCAGGATCCAAAATATCCGGACGGTTTGTTGCAGCAATGATAATAATTCCTTCATTTGCCCCAAAACCATCCATCTCAACTAATAACTGGTTGAGCGTTTGTTCACGTTCATCATGGCCTCCACCTAAACCAGCGCCACGTTGACGACCGACTGCATCAATTTCATCAATAAATATGATACATGGTGAATTTTTCTTGGCTGTTTCAAATAAATCACGGACACGGGAAGCCCCGACCCCAACAAACATCTCAACAAAATCAGAACCACTAATTGAAAAGAAAGGAACTCCTGCCTCACCAGCAACTGCACGTGCCAATAACGTTTTCCCTGTTCCTGGAGGTCCAACTAATAAAACCCCCTTCGGGATACGTGCACCTAGTTCAGCAAATTTACGAGGATCCTTCAAAAATTCAACAACTTCAACTAGCTCTTGTTTTTCCTCATCCGCACCGGCTACATCTTTAAACCGGGCCTTTTTCTTCTCATCATTGTAAAGCTTTGCTTTACTTTTTCCAAAATTCATTACCCTGCTTCCGCCGCCTTGGGCTTGATTTAATAAGAAAAAGAACAGGATAAAAATAATGATAAATGGAATGATTGATGTAAAGAAGGTGACCCATCCGCTTGTTTCCTTAGCAGGTAGTACTTCCACCTTCGAATTAGCTGCTGCTTTATTAATTTTGGATAGCGATTCTTCACTATTCCAGACGTAAGTTACGAAATACTTGTCTTTATCGTAGCTATCAAGCTGTCCCCGAACCTGATAAACACCTCGTTCAGGCTGTAATGAAAGGGACTTAACTTGGCCACCTTCCAAGTATCCAATAAACTTATCGTAAGATATATTCTCTGTTGGCTCGTTATTGCCATTAAAGAAGCTAACTACGCCAATAATGACTAAAAAAATTAATAAATAAAAGATGGTATTACGGAAGATCCGATTCATCCCTTACCTCCTCCCACTCTAAACAAACTATATTAAATAGTATCATAGAAAATTGCACCAATACAAGGAATTACCCCCAGCAGATGCCTGTAACTATAATCAAGCTTGTTTCATTTGTGTTTCTTATTTTTCACTTAATCGTTGGTGCTATATACCTCTGGCTTCAAAATTCCAATATACGGCAAATTGCGGTACCTTTCAGCAAAATCGAGACCATAACCTACCACAAATTCGTCTGGAACTATGAATCCAACATAATCCGCTTGAAGATCGGCTTTACGTCCTGATGGTTTATCAAGCAATGTCACAATCTTAATGGACTTTGCCTTGCGATAACGGAAAAGCTCAACAAGATAGCTTAAAGTTAAGCCGCTATCAATAATATCCTCAATAATCAAAATATCTCGACCTTCAACTTGTGTGTCAAGATCCTTTAATATTTTGACCTCTCCTGAAGATACAGTGGAATTTCCATAGCTTGAGACATCCATAAAGTCCATCTCAAGATGTGTATCAATTCTCTTAAGAAGATCGCCCATAAAAGGCATAGCTCCTTTTAAAACTCCAATTGCCAAAGGAAAGCGATCAAGATATTCCTCTGTTAATTGATTGGCAAGAACTTTAATTTTGTCTTGAATCTGCTCTTCAGTTATCAAAACTTTTTCAATATCCCTTTTCATTACTGGTTGCCCCCTAGAAGAATCATTGCTTTTATATGTTAATTGAATATAGCTGGTGTTTGGATGATCCCTTATTATATGTTTACCCTTTTTAATGCCTGGCACCCAGAGAATATTTCCCTCGTTGTCCGTAACAATCGGCCATACATTTCGGTCATGAATTGGGATTTTCTGTTCAATAAAGATTTCTTTAATCTTCTTCGTCCCATCCATACCCTTTACGCTCATGCGATCACCATTTTTCCTGGTACGGATGATAATAGGAAAAGAAATCTCGTTACAGTCGAGAACAAGTCGATTTACATCATTCCCCAATAATGCCTTCTTATTAAACTGAATTGAAATTTCAGACCCATTGGGTAGCAACAAGTCTCCTGGCTCAGTGATTTCGAACTGATATGGGAGTATTTCCTTTTGATGGAATATAAAAAAACACTCATCATAGGAACGCACAACCTGCAAGCCGTTAGGGAAATCAAGTGTTCCTGAAGGATGAGGATTTCGCATTAAGGAAAGTAATTGGTCTATATGTATTGCGGAAAGGGAATCAAGTCTTTCCTTGTAAAGATATTTTAATATTAGTTGAATACCTCTTCGTTGTAAAGGTATTGGCATTGTTGCAAAGATTTTAATGTCAACAGTCATTTTATCTTTATCGTTCTTCATTACTTTATTCATTTTTTGGACTGTTAATTCCTGAAGATATTCCTCATCATTTTGGATGTCCTCACTGAACCGTTGAAAATGTTCATGAACCAAAGGATTTTCATCTTTCAAAAAGGGAAGCATGTATTTCCGAAAGCGATTTCGACTGTATATGTCTTTATTATTACTTGGATCTCTACGTGGATCCAAATGATGCTCTGTACAATACGCTTCAATTTCTTTTCTCGTTAAACAGAGAAAAGGGCGAATAATTTGACCCCTTGCAAAAGATCGATTAAATAAAATTCCTGCCCTTGCCCTTCCCGTGCTCCCTCGGGTTAGTCTCATTAAAATTGTTTCAATTTGATCGTCACCGTGATGTCCTAGTGCTAAATAAGGAAACTCATATTTTCCCATAACTTCTTTAAAAAAATTATACCTACACTCTCGAGATGCAACTTGTGAATTTTTCCCTGTTATTCCAATATAGGCAGGTACGTCAATATGTTTTACTTCAAATGGAATACTATGTTTTTGGCAAAATTCTTCAACAAATTTTGCCTCATTAAAAGATTCAATTCCACGAAACATATGGTCAACATGTGCTGCAACGATCTTTATATTCCATCTATCACGCTTACTTAAGAGATAATGAAGAAGGGCTATCGAGTCTGGTCCACCAGATACACCAACAACAACTCCCTTATTTTTCAATTCAATTCCATGATGATCAAAAAAGGCGGTTACCTTGTTTTCTAACATGCTAATCTTCCTTTAAACAAATTGTACCCTTAATAATTTGAGGATTATTAAAAGCTTATCACTTTTCTCTATTCCGATACAAAAACAAAGGCATATCTTAAAGAAAAAAATTCATAATTGGTTTTCTTTCAATACGATTTAGATTTAAAAAAGTTTCAATTATTTTTTAAACTTTTAAAGATGATCATAAATATAAAAAATATAAAAAATACAGATTACCGAAGCAATGATAATTGTTTCAAGCATTCCGCCTTGTTTCTTTTGTTTTGAATACTTCCCCCGACTTACCGTCACTGGTTGATGTGTACTTTTTCGTGTTGTTACTTGAGGCCGCTTCGGAACATGATTCAAGGCATGAAGCATGTCTAAACGCATTTGACTTGCTGAAGCATAGTCCCCCTGTAAAGCTTTGATCAAAATATCCTCGATCCTCTTTAATTCTTTTTTTTGGTGAATCATACTTTTTAACTGTGACATTCCGCCGGTCGTTTTATTAAATCGGTTTGGATAGGCAGTATTCAACATAATCATGGCCACAGAAAATAAATCATAGCTTGCCTCAGCTTTACGGCTCCCTAACCCCCAGTAACCTCTATCGAAAAATTCCGTAAACTCCTTAATTGCTCTACCTTGTAGCGTTGTTCCACCTACATCAATACAACGAATACTAGGAGGTGGGCCTGTTATAATAAGGTTTTCTGGCTTTAAATCTCCAAATACCCACCCATTTTGATGAAGTTGCTCTAAATCAGATAATAATTGCAGAACGAATACATTCGTCCATTCCGGCCCTTTTTTGTTAATATACGTCAATAGATCAGGGCCTTCTATATATTCCATTACATAGTAGGATATTTTCCCAATTCTTATTTCCCAATCATCAACATCAAGCAAACAAGGTCCAAGGGTTGAACCCTGGACCTTGGCAAAGGACTTCAGCACATTAACCTCAGAAGTAATCGACATACTATTATCACTCATTTTTAAGGCAACTAATCCATTAAGTGATTGAGCTAAGTAAACAATTCCATTTGCACCCTTACCAAGCTCTTTGATAATTGTGTAACGATGATGATGCCACTTTCCTTGTATTACTGTCCCTGGGCTAGCCTTACATTGACTCTTCAAAGAATGATTCATCATCACCAGATAACAAACTCCTTAATGATCTTTTTTGCTTAAAATAAGTTAATGCTTCACGAATAGCCGGCCCTGTAGGAGTTAATCCTCCAGTTGTTAATTTTGGGAAAATAGTTGTTAAGGATTCCAACTTCGGTGTCCAATCTAAAAGTTTTTCGACATCGTTCTTTTTCCCGGGAAATACAAAAACCGAAAAACGGTTATCTCCTGATCTAGCATTTAGACTCAGTGATAAGTCTAACAGAGCCTCCTTTACTGTCGGAAGTTTTTGCTTCATGCTTGCACTGGTATCGACCAGAATCAACACTTCTAACTCGACTTTCTCACCTAGTTCATCTACCACTTCCATTACCTCTCCGCGTTTTTCCGGAGGCAGATCTTCAACCGTTTTTGAACCACCAAGAATTTGTTGAATTTCTCGATTAACAAGCCCCTGCAATGTCTGTGTCATTGCTTTTCTTGTAACCATTTGCACAGTTTGAGAAAGTTGAGTTGCATAAACGACTTGGCTTACTCCCTTACCAGCCATAGAAATATCTTCAATTTCCTTTAAGCCTCTTTCATCAATGATATCCTGATCTATAACTCCAATAACATTTATCGTGATGCCTTGTTCGTTCGCGAGGGCTGACATCGCGACAGGATCCTCACCATGATTTGAGCAACCGTCTGTAATTAGTAGTATTTGGCGTAATTTGCCTGTCTTCATTCTTTCCCTCCATCCAATTTTCCCTACCATCTTCGCCGAAAAAAGATGATGTTATACACAAAAAATTGGAAACTATTTATGCTTTTTTGCGGAGTTTTTGCATGGGGATTGATGCCCATTTCGGGGTATTGTGCTGTATTTTAGAAACGACAATTGTCATATCATCGTCAATATAACCACCTCTTGATCGAATGACATCCTCAATAATCAAATCTGCAATCTGCTGTGGATCTTCTGTCTCTAATTCCTGAAGCTTTCGTTTCATCCAAAGATCGTAGTTCTCAACATGTTTTGGACCTTCAAAAACCCCATCGCTCATCATAATCAGTAAATCTCCAGCCTTAAGTTGTTCCCCAACTACATCTACATCAAATTCCTGAAAGACTCCCATCGGCAAATTGCTCGCTTGGATTTTCATGACCTTGTTCCCTCTTTTAATAAAGCTTGGAGTGGAGCCAATCTTTAAAAATTTTGCGGAGGCATTTTGTAAATCAATCATTGCTAAATCTAAGGTTGAAAATACCTCATCATTTGTCCGAAGAGACAACACAGAATTCACTGACTTGATAGCCACCTTTTCTTCAATTCCTGATTGTAATATTTTTTGAAGTAAACTAAGAGTCTCGGTGCTTTCAAGATGGGCACGTTCACCATTTCCCATTCCGTCACTTATGGCAATAGCATATTTACCAAAACCAAGCTCTATCGTGGAATAACTATCTCCTGATACAAAACCACCATCCTTCGCCGCATGGGAAACTCCAGTTTCGACGACATAGGCTTTGGCTGAACCAAAGGTAACATGTGAAAATCCATTCGGGAAAGTTGAACATTCCTCCGAATTAACCACAATAGTCTCTCCGAGAATATCTGATAGCATTGGAGCAATTAGCTTTTCACATTCCCCGTGACCTTCAGAATAGGGGACAGTCATATCAATATCAACATTACCTTTCATTAAACTATAGATTTCTACCTGTTCAATTTGAATACCAAACTCCTGTAAGGACTCTAATATTTGCTCCTCTTGTTTGTGATGGTTTTCCCGTTCCCTTTGAATTTCCTTAGCAAAATTCTCCATTACCTCTGACACTCCCAGCAGTTGTTCTGCTACAAGTCTGCGGCTTTCTTGAACTTGCTTTTTCAGTTTTTGATTTGCTTGAAAATAAGTTAACTCTTGACCAATTGCATCGATTACTTTATTTGACCGGGTACAATGCTTTTCCCATTCCCTCGATATCTTTTGTGGAACCACTCCATAATTTTGATCCATTTCCTGCATAATCTCTTTCATAGAATCATAGGTTGTATTAAAGTTCCTTGTCCAACAATAATCCTTCTTAAAGCATGTTTGACACGTTTTTTCAGTTACATTACTTAGGAAAAAATCCAGTTCCCTTGACGGATCATCAACTTTCCCATGAGCTTCATTTGATGTAAAACTATTTGATAAAGCCTGGAATACATTTGAAAATTGGGAAACCTTTTGCGCCGTGACATCTCTCATTTTTCTCATATATTGTTGTTGCTCTGCCGCATATTCGGCCGTACCTGGAATATGTTTTGCTAACTTTATGGTTAATCCCTGAGGAGTAAGAAGAACTAACAAGATAGCAGCCAAGGTCTCATATACGGTTTTTGAAAGTAATCCTCCACCTTCTCCATACATCCCTACTAATACGGTTGCAATCAATAACCCTAATGAAACACCAATCTTTTTTCCCTCTTTAAGGAGGCCACCCAGTAAGCCAGAAAAAGCAAGCAAGCTCATTTGATAAAAACTAGAAACATTTGCTAGACTCAAAATCAAACCTGTTACAACTCCCACTGTAGACCCGACTGTTGCCCCAGCAACTAGAGAAAACAATAATACTAAGTATCTTGATACAATATTTTCTATTGATAAATTATAAACTGACCAGCCTATTGTACCGGTCATAATCGATGCAAGCATGATAATCAAACAAACAATTTCTTCTGTTTTTAATGGTTGCCTTCGCTTGTTTATCGATAATAGGGGAATACTTTGTTGGAAAATTAAGGTTAAAATACAACCTAACCCCCCATCAACACCTGCCATTATCCCATCATAGATCGATACCTCTTGATCCACAAAATAACCCTGGATTAGATTACCTGCTAAGAGAATGAAAAATACAATGGTTGGAACCGTTTTAAGATCATTTTTTAACCATTTCTCGACAATTCGGTAGACAATGAGGAATAAAACCGAACTTCCAAAGGTTACAGCAGTGTCTGAGATTGATAGAGTAGTAGCACCAGCGACTAAACCAATCAGAGCTAACGGAGCTCTATCTCGCTTAATTAAATAAACAGCAGCAAAGAATGGTAGACTAAATGGGGTCAGTTTTTCTAAAATCAAGGCTCGTCCCAATAAAAAACCGATAAATAATAGAATATAGCCTTTTTTTATAAAAAAAGTTTCTAGTTTAGCTGAAATTTTTTTCAATCCACTAAATAAATCTACTTTTGAACCGCTAAAATTCACTTCTCCAATCGGTTCAATTAAATTCCGCTCTACCTTTGCCATTAGCCACACTCCTTACGATTACTATTTCTATTTATTATATAGGTGTAATTGTCAAAATTTTGTCACAATTCCAAATGCCTATTATATTTTTGTTCGACTCATTTCTCCGAAAAACCCAAAAAGGAAACATTATTATTAATGCTCCCCCTTTTCCAATATAAAAAATATTGACAGGCTCACTTTTTCTATGTATTATACATTTTGTGCCTTAAATTTTGGCGGTGTAGCTCAGCTGGCTAGAGCGTACGGTTCATACCCGTAAGGTCGGGGGTTCGATCCCCTCCGCCGCTATAACGAAGAACGGAAGTCGCCCGTTAATCGGCGCTGTGGCTAGACAAATAGAAAAGCATAAAAAAACCGCCCAGAGTTTTTACTTTGGGCGGTTTTCCCTATATTAATAGAACCAAAAAAAGACAAGCTTTTATAAAAACCTGTCTCTTCATACATAAATATATAATAGCAAAAAGTCCACATGTTTAATAAAAAATAAGCAGCAAGTTAACCTCTTTTGGCTCCTCTTCCACCGCGTTTGGATTCTGTATGACGCTTTAATGATGATAAGCGATCTTCACTATCCTTTAAGAAGCGTGCCATTTTTGATTCGAAATTTTCGACTTTGTTGTTGTTATTGTTGCGGTAATCATTCGCTTTTCCCTGGCGCGGACGCTGTGAATTAGAACGTGGTTGTGGCCTTAATTCAACCTTCTCTTTTGCCTTCTTGATTGATAAGCCAATTTTACCATCATTTCCAATATTAATTACCTTAACCTCGATAATATCGCCTACTTTTAGGTGATCATTAATATCTTTAACATAGTTATCAGCGACCTCACTAATGTGAACAAGACCAGTTGAACCCTCTGACAGCTCTACAAACGCTCCAAAATTCGTAATGCCCGTTACCTTCCCTTGTAACTTGCTGCCTACTTCGATTGACATATAAAAAATTTTCCTCCTTAAGAAATATAAAAAATCAAACTTAGTATATAATATATAAAATTAAGTGAAAATGTGTGTCAATTAGTTAACTTTCCAGATGTTTTTCCCTTTTTCTCATCTGGAATATTGAAGATAATCTCATTGTTTTCTGATAAGAAATAGTCTTTACGAGCCAGCTTGGCTATGTACTCGTCGTCATTTAGCTTAATAATTTCATCTTTAAGACCACTGTGATCTTTCTTTAGATCCACCAATTCATTTTGTAGTTTGGCCTTTTCAGATTCCCTTTTTTCGAGTGAAGAGGCTTGCGACATGAGTGTAGAAATCATAAAGTATGCAATTACACTGGCAAAAACGAGGAAGAAGAATAGTCTTCTAACTACCCGTTTTCGCTTGTTAACAGCATTGATTCCCGCTATTTCATGTTGGTATGCTAAATCAGTTTGTATTTTTGCAACGTTTCTTTTGATGGCACTCAATGACGCAGACCTCCTTACTATTTTTGCTTTTTCCACCGTTCTATCATACTACTCAAATATTTCTTTATTTTTCTCAAAAATCCTGCCATTATATTATATAACTTCTCGACGATTTTTTTAATCCTTTTCGGCAATAATTTCCAAAATAGTAACAAAATAATCACAATTGGTCTAAACAAAACTTTGACAATCCATACAAGTGTTTTTCCGATAAATTTCAAAAAAAGCAGCAGCCCCCGAACTGCGGCCATCATAATCGAAATGAGGAAACCGAATAACACTAACAGCGGTCGATAAATAAGAATCTGAACCAATTTAACAAAGAATCTCCAAATAGAGATGATTATGGTGATAGCCATTTCTAAGCATTTTAAATAAACCCGTTTCATTAGACTTTGATAAGCTGCAAATCCACAAAATAAGGCAATAAATATATAAAATCTAAGATCCCCTTCATTTACAATAAACAGCACATAAAAAATAGTTAATCCTTGTAATAACCAAAATAATATATCATTTAGAAAAACAAGCCAGTGTTTTTGGGTATCCCGCTTTAAGAAACGATTGTACGTATCCAATGCTGCTCCAAAGAAGGACCCCATGCCGACCATAGCCAGCATGGTAATAAATTGCGTTGAAAGTGTCATCGGAATAACTTGCTAAAGAATCCCTTAGCCTTCTCCCCATGCTGCTGCTCATCCAAGTAAATTAATTCGTAAATTTTACCTTTAATCGCGACAATCCCTTTATCTACATCTAGATTCTTCATTTGCAAATTTTGACCCTTAATTGCTAAAAATCCCATCACTGTCTCCAATAGAAACTCCTCATTATCAAAGCTTTCTACTTGCTTCACCCCGGTAATTTCTAGAATTCGTCTACCTCGCATGATCACATCGTGCTCTTGAACATTGGTGGTTTTAGTAGAGTTTTGATCATAATATTGGCTCACCTTTCATCCCTCTCAGTCAGCTGCTTTTTGTACAAGTGTATGAAAATGGGAGAAAATATAGAACTGAATCAAGGGCGATAAAAAAAACAGAGGCGGTTGATTACGCCTCTGCTACTCGATCTTCACTTATAACTGAATACATTTCTGCGGCCTCTTCTTTTCGGGAAGACTCTTGGAGCCGTTCAACCTTTACCGTCACAATCCTTTGACCAAATTTAACAGTCAGTACATCGCCCACCTTAACAGTAGTACTTGACTTTGCCTGCTTGCCATTGATTTCAATTCTGCCTTGGTCAGAAATTTCCTTTGCAACTGTTCGACGCTTTATTAATCGTGAAACTTTTAAAAATTTATCTAAGCGCACGAGTCATTCCTCCTTTTGGATCAAATTATAAACCCAATTTCTTTGCTTGTTCCCAATATTGATCAAGCTCATCAAGATCATGGTCTGCAAATACTCTTCCACTCTCTTTAACCTGTGCTTCTACAAACTGGAACCTTTTTGTAAACTTTTGGTTCGTAGCCAAAAGCGCTTCCTCTGGATGTATTTTATAAACACGTGCCAAGTTAATCATTGAAAACAGCAGATCACCAAACTCCTTTAAGGAATTTTCATTTTTTTCCGCTTTGTTGATCTCATCTTCAAATTCCTTAAGTTCCTCTTTTACCTTAGCCCAAACAGGAGCTGTTTCTTGCCAATCGAATCCTACCTTGGCCGCTTCCTTTTGAAGCTCAAATGCCCTGATTAGGCTCGGTTGGGCCATTCCAACTTTATCTAAAAGAGAGGCTTCTCGCTTCGTCTTTTCTCCACTCTTTATTTCTTCCCAATTGCTCAGAACATCCTCGACATTGTTAACTTCCACATTTCCAAAAACATGCGGATGACGCCGGATCATTTTAGCTGAAATTCCTTCAATAACATCATCAATTGAAAAATAGCCTTCATCTTCGCCAATTTGGGCGTGAAGCATTACTTGAAGTAAGACATCCCCTAATTCCTCTATCATATGATCGATATCGTCATTATTGATCGCTTCAATCAATTCATATGATTCTTCAATTAAATATTTTTTTAAACTCTGATAGGTTTGCTTTTTATCCCATGGACAGCCATTTGGTCCCCGAAGCTCAGCAATAATTTGGCGAAGCTTAGCAAAATCTTTATAGAGAATTACTTCATCGGTAACTGGCGGTACATACACTGTTGTTAAATTATTTATTTTAACTACCCTGTCCAGTTCATACAAAGGAATCTCCTGTACCTGCTCTGCATCACTTCCGGCGGCGGTTACGACATATACCTTATAATCGTCTGGTAGTCTTTCCATTAACGTTAACTTAACATTTGAAGCAACATAAGTATCATATACTTGTCCAATCATCACATGCTGATGAAGATTGAGCTCCTCGCGAGTTAAGGAAGTTCCGTCCAATAATTGAAATCCGTCGATTGGATCAATTAAAAGTGCCTGAAAAATGGAGTCAATAAAGCTTTGACCACCACCAATTTCTATTTCTATCCCTCGTTCTGCCCCTTTAGCTAATAAAAGCTGGACCGTTTTCTCGGCCACGAGAGGATGTCCAGGAACAGCATAGGTGATGGTTACAGTTTCGCATTTTTGAAGCAGGATTTCACTAATCTCTTCATACACTTGTTCAAATTGATCAAATTTTTCGTAGACAGAATCAAATGATTCAAATTGAACACCCTCCTTTTCCAGATCACGGATAACAGGATGCTCCCTTGTTCTTAAATAAACAAGATTGGTTTGAACCACTTTTTTATAGACTCCAAATGGAAGCTGGTTCAAGTCTCCAGCACCCAAACCAAGAACAACAATTTTCCTTGTCAATGGGATCATCTCCAGTTATTTTTTTGGTAAAAGTGCTATTAGTTTGCTTCCCAACGGAAGTAAGACAAGCTCTTCTTCTTTAAATACACCGCTTTTTAAAACAAATATCAAATAAAGCGCACCCCCGATCATCACAGCCGTAAGCGACTGTAATGACGCAAAGAATCTTCCTGATGGAAAAAACATATCTGTTACTTTAATGTAGCCTAGCAAACTACTACCCATGATCAATGAAGCAAAGGCAATGGTTTGGATGTAACCCTTCGGCATTATTTTTTGTCCGACAACTCTTGTTAATTTTACAGATAATAAAATCAAAATAACAATCATGGCTACTACAGATGCAATTGCTGCACCAAGCGTCCCAAAATGAAGGACAAATGGAATATTTAATAAACACTTAATCGAAAAACCTAATAAAATAATTCCTGCCGGTAGAATGCTTACACCTAATCCTTGAAGAATACTTGAGATTGTAATAATGATTGAGGAAAAAAGAATTAATAAACAAATAATGGCTAAGATATTGGAACCTTGACTGTTTTCAAATAACATGACATTCGTTGGCTTGATAATACACATTAAACCGATTGATCCGCCAACTCCAACCATGATACTAATTTTTAGAGCGGTTTGTATTTTATTAACCAAAACATCTTTATTTTTTTTCATTTTTTCACTTGAAATCAATGGGACCAACGAAAGAGACATGGAAGTGGCTAGAACGGTTCCTAACTGTAACAACGGTTGGCCACGGTCATATATCCCCTTAAGTTGTTTTGCCTCAAATTCACCGATTCCTGATGATACAAGCAATGTGTATAAGTTAATAGAATCAGCCATTTGAATAAATATTAATAGCATACCCGTAATACAGATAGCAAACCCCTGAAAGGTTAAGGTCTTCACAATATCTAAAACTTCTTCCATTTTAACGGAACGAAAAATAGCTATGATTGAAAGACTACTATTCCTTTTTCGCTTACTAAAAAAAGTAGCTAAGATAACTCCTGAAACGATCCCGCCCGTAATCGAGCCAAATGCGGCTCCTCCGCCAACAATATAAAGAGAATATCCCTCATGCATAAATAAAGCAGCTAACACCAAAATAGTTGTTACTCTTATCAATTGTTCCCCAACCTGTGAAACAGCTGTCGGCAACATGTCGCCATTTCCTTGGAAGTATCCCCTAAATACCGAATTAAACGGAAGAATAATAAAGATAATTGAAATGACTCGAAATAAAACAGCCAAATGAGGATCTTTCATTTTCCCTGCAAAAAAGTCAGCACCAAAATACATGCCAGAAAAAGCAAGAATACCGACTATAAAGAGGAAGAAAAAAGATGTAAAAAGTAATCGAGTTGCTTCAAACTCATCTTCATTGCGACTTTTTTTCTCGGAGTAAAGCTTGGAAATAATCACCGGAAACCCATTGGTTGTTAAGACAAGCGCCAATCCATAAAATGGGTATACTTGCTGATATATATAAAACCCGACATCCCCAACCATATTTTGAAAAGGAATTCGATACACAGCACTTAATATTTTCGTAAGGATGGCGCCAATTGTTAATATTAAAACACCCTTCAAAACATCCTGATTTTGTCTGGGCTCCATAGCCCGTCTCACCTACCAAATTATAATTTTCAACGTATTATAGCATATTACCCTTTTTGCTTTCAGTTATTAATGTTGAATAAACATGAGAGCCCTCGTTAACATCCGCCTTATTATGTTAGTTTCTATGTAAGGATTTTCTAGTAATGATAAAGTTCTTGTATATATCAATTGAAAAAAGGCAGCTCTCTGCTACCCTTTTCAGCAAAAACATTATGAATATGTTGTAAAATCGTTATAAATCATTACTTCCTATGTCTCCATCTGCCGAGCTAAGAAACTCGAGGCCGTTTCCACAGCTTTCTGTTCAACGTCTCCGAGTGTTCCTTCTTTTGCAACTATAATGACAGCACCAATCGGATCACCATTGGCTATAATTGGGCCAATAGTATAGGAAGTTGCATTCTCATCAATCCCATCCACAAGTGAAACTGATTCCTGTTGATTCATGATGACAGGACTTCGATCTTCCATCGTTTTTTCAACTAAATCACTAATGTTCTTATTTAAGTAATCTTTCTTTGAACCGCCTGCAACAGCAATATAAGTATCTCTATCGCAGATTAAGACAGGATTCCCCAAACTATCATACAGGGCCTCAGCATACTCTTTTGCGAAATCACCCAACTCACTAATAGGTGAATATTTCTTTAAAATGACTTCTCCGTCTCGATCCACAAAAATCTCGAGAGGGTCACCTTCACGAATCCTAAGCGTTCTACGAATTTCCTTTGGAATAACCACACGACCTAAATCATCGATTCGACGAACAATACCAGTTGCTTTCATCCAAGTTGCCTCACTTTCATCTGATGATTTGTTGTTTGGCAATGATTCATGGTGGTTCTGGAGTTAAATCATCACCATGTTAGAACTTATTATCTTTCAACTGGAAAGTTCTATACACAAACAAACAATTTTTCTCATAGATGTTAGTTATTCCAACTCTGGTAAAAAAGTGAAATTTACCTCATGATAATCCACAACAAGTTTTATCATGAAGAAAGTGACTCATTAGCAGCCTTTGATTGATAAATGGACTGGATTAGTTCAAAGGCAACAGACAGCCATTTATGACTTTCAATTCCTTTAATATGAAGAACAAGCTTAAATTTCTTCCCATCCTGCCCCATTCCGACCATTCGCCCATACTTAGAGCTTATTTGCACGATCTTTTTCATATCAATACCGGCACTTCCCTGTTCAGACAATATAATTGTGACTTCTTGTTTCACTTGTTTGATTAATTCCACTTTGGATAATTGTGCATAAACCTTCAACTCAGCAATTTGGAATAAATAGGCCACCTCTTCAGGGTATTCGCCAAATCGGTCGATCATTTCCTCTTGAAGCTCCTCCAGTTCTTCGAGTGCTGTTAATGAACGGAAGCGTTTGTACATTTCTATTTTTTGATGTCCGTCACCTATATAGGCATCAGGAATATAAGCATCAACCTCAACATCAATTTCTAGTGTTGGTGCTTCATCAAGATTTATATCACTTTTTCTAGCTTCAATCGCTTCTTTAAGCATCTGAGAATATAGATCAAATCCAACTGAATCGATAAAACCGTGCTGTTCAGCTCCAAGTAAATTTCCTGCCCCACGAATGGATAAATCCCGCATAGCAATTTTGAATCCGGAACCAAGTTCAGTGAACTCCTTAATTGCTTGAAGTCGCTTTTCCGCAACTTCAGTCAGTACTTTATCCTTACGATAGGTGAAATAAGCATAAGCGACCCGATTTGATCGGCCAACTCGACCTCTCAATTGATAAAGCTGAGACAAGCCCATCCTATCGGCATCAAAGACGATTAACGTATTAACATTAGGAATATCTACGCCCGTCTCAATGATTGTCGTACTGACTAGTACATCGTATTCTCCTTCAAGGAACCCTAGCATAACCGATTCAAGCTCATTTTCTGACATTTGTCCATGAGCACAAACTACCCTGGCATCCGGAACAAGCATGGAAATTTCCTCAACCTTCCTTTCAATGTCCTCGACCCGGTTATAAAGGAAATATACCTGCCCATCTCGAGCTAATTCCCGCTCAATCGCTTCTCTAACAAGTCCTCCATTATATTCCATAACATAGGTTTGAACTGGAAAACGATTTTCCGGAGGCGTTTCAATGACTGACAAATCACGAACACCCAGCATGGACATGTGCAGAGTTCTTGGGATTGGAGTGGCAGTCAGTGTTAGTACATCAACGTTTGTTTTTAATTGTTTAATTTTTTCTTTATGGGTCACACCAAATCGTTGTTCTTCGTCAATTATTAGTAGTCCGATATCGCGATAAATGATATCTTTTGATAACAAACGGTGGGTTCCGACAACAATATCAACGGTTCCAGCTTTTAAACCCTTTATCGTTTCTAGTTGTTCTTTTCTAGTACGAAAACGACTTAATAGTCCAATTTTTATCGGATAGTCCTGGAAACGCTCCCGCATTGTTTCATAGTGTTGTTGTGCAAGTATTGTAGTCGGCACTAAAAACGCAACCTGTTTCCCATCTGCAATTGCTTTGAAACCGGCACGAATCGCTACCTCGGTTTTCCCATAGCCAACGTCACCACAAAGCAAACGATCCATCGGACGTTCTTTTTCCATATCTTTTTTAATTTCATTAATTGATCGAATCTGGTCCTCTGTTTCTTGATAGGGAAATGCCATCTCAAAGTCTCGCTGCATATCGCCATCAGGTGAGAAGGAATGGCCTTTAGCAGCTTCACGTTCCGCATAAAGCTTGATGAGATCATCGGCAATATCTTGCACAGATGATTCAACCTTTTTCTTAACTCGTTTCCAATCTGTACCACCAAGTTTATAGATTTTTGGCTCTTTTCCTTCTGAGCCAACATATTTCTGAACAAGATCAATTTGTTCGACAGGAACATATAGTTTGTCGCTTCCTTGATAACGAATATGGAGGTAATCTTTATGAACTCCGTTTATTACGAGTGTTTCGATTCCTAAATATTTTCCGATTCCATGATTAACATGAACAACATAATCCCCGACACGAAGCTCAGAATAGCTTTTGATTCTCTCTGCATTTGACAATTTTTGACGGCGTGGTGTCTTTTTCGTACGTTTATTAAACAGCTCTTCCTCAGTTATGACAGCTAGTTTTTGAATGGGAAGCTCAAATCCGGTATGTAAATTACCCTCCGTGATTTGGATTTTACCTGGAAGAAGAGGCTGATCCTTCTTAAGAACTACTGCTTCAATTCCATAGTCTTCTAAAACACTTTGAAGTTTTCCTACTCTTTCTTTATCTGTTCCTAGAAATAGGACTGTATTTTTCCCTTTAGCCCACCGCTCTGTTTCTGTCTTTAATACATGCATTTGCCCATGGAAATTCTGCATCTGCTTACAAGAAACATTTATAATGTTTTGTGGATTTGTATTTGGAACATGTCTTAAAAACAAGGACATATAGGAAACAGAGTGTGCTGATTTATGGAGCAAAGGTAATAATTGATGGGATATTTTAACATCATGTAATATTTTACCTTCTCCCAATAGACTTGTATACCACTCAGCTTCTTCCTTTTCTAATGAATCATTCATTTCTTGTACTCTGCTAATTTCATCCACAAAAATTATTCCATTTGTCGGTAAATAGTCTAGTAAACTACTGGCGTCCCCGTAAGCAAATGATAAATATTTAAAAACTTGTTCAGGTTTTTGTCCCATTCGTAATTGTTCTAGCTCATAACCAATATTTTGCGCTAATAGTGTTTTAATCTTCTCTTGTTTAACAGTCTTCATGCTTTTAGCTAAGCCTGTCTCAATTTTTTCAATGAGACTTTCAAAATGCTCTGTTTCAAATAGCATTTCAGTAGCTGGTCCAATTTTCACTTCTTTTTGTTTTGCCTTTGATCTTTGATCCTCTAATGAAAACGTCCGAATTGAATCAATTTCTGTATCGAATAATTCAATCCGAATTGGATCGGACTCAGTTAGAGAATAAATATCCAGAATTCCACCTCGAACACTAAATTCCCCAGGGGCAGATACCATTTCAGCCCGAACATATCCCATATTCACTAATTTATTTAGAAGCGCATCTAAATCTACTTCTTCTCCAGTCTTAAGTGAAATTTGATAGCTTTTCCATAAATTCTTAGGTGGTAATATTTTACGAAGTCCAGCAACGGGCACGATGATGACACCGCTTTCTCCCCGAACCCAATGATTCATGGCCTCAATTCGTTGTGCCTTTAATTCTGGACTTGCTATGCTTAACTCTGCTGCAATGAGCTCATTTGCAGGATAAAGATAGACATCAGATTCCCCTAGTATATTGGTAATGTCGTCATATATTTTTTGAGCCTGTAAAAGATTTGGTGTAATAATCAATAATGGCCTTTTTGTTTTTTCGTAAACGGACGCCAGAAAAACGGTTCTGGCTGATCCGGATAATCCTGCAATTAATTGTTCTTTTAAACCCTCATCTACTCCGGCAATTACAGACTGAACATCTTCTTGTCTGCTTATGACAGATTTAAGTCCTTCCATCCGGACCCCTCCTCTCTATATAGAAAAGCGTAAGGCGCCGCTTATCAGCGACAAGCATAAGACGAGCCGGCCGGAAGGTTGCTTTTTAACCTTCTGGACGGATTGGCTTAGACCATAGAGCTGATGGCGCCTGAAGCTAAACAAATCGAAAAGCGTAAGCGGTTTGGTCGCCGCACCTAAACGATAACAGAAAAATGCTTTGGATGATGGTCCAAAGCTGTTAATGTATCAGAAAATCATATTGGTGATAGTCAGGATTCCGCTGTAAATATTCCTGACAGTCTTCACAAATGGATGTTATATGGATATCACCTTGTTGATCATAAGAAACCATTTCCTGTCGTTCCTCATCTGATAGCTTGTGTAAACCAAGTTCTTCACTATGAACGGACACTTTGTCTATAGATCCAATATTTACTCCGCAATGACGGCAATGGTAATAAATAGCCAAATAACTTCCTCCTCAACAGCATGGATAAAAATATTATTTACTGTTTGGAGAAAACTTATTCGTAAACCTATTGTATGTTATTTTTCTAGCAAACATGTAGCATTTAAACATTGAATTCATTCATAACTTGTAAAAATGGCCTTTTGAGCCACTGCTCACATGCACCCGAACATTTAACAATGACATCCTCCATCAAAACCCGTTCGTCCTTTGTAAAGCGTCCTAATACATAATCAGCTACGTTCGTTCCAGTTCGCGGGCGATCAATTCCAACTCTAATGCGATTAAAGTTTTGTGTACCTAGATGGGCTATCGTTGATTTTATCCCATTATGACCACCAGCACTACCTTGTTGGCGTAGACGAATCCGGCCAACTGGCAAATCAAGATCATCGTAAATGACGACTAAATCCTCAATCTGCACTTGATAATAATCCATCACAACGCGAATCGATTCTCCTGAAAGATTCATAAATGTAAGAGGTTTTAGTAACAATATTTTTTCCCCTTCAACATTTCCCATGCCAAAAATACCTTTAAACTTTGCTTGATCTAATCGAATATTAAGCTGTTCGGAAAGTTTCTCTATCACAAGAAAACCAATATTATGTCTTGTATTCTCATATTGTTTTCCCGGGTTTCCAAGGCCAACAATAAGCTTCATGCTCCCACCCCTATGTGATCTCTACTCTTTTAATCATACTATAAAAGAGGCTGACTTTTTAGTCAGCCTCTTATTTTATTATTCCTTTTTCGTTGTTTCTCTTCCCTCAAGCGCTTCAGGTGTCCCTGGTGACTGTTTTTCACCGGTACTAATCTCAACTTCTTGCTTAGGAGGAAGAATCGATACTAACACTTCGTCTTCATCATGATTTATTTTAACATCACTATTTGAAGAAATATCAGCTACCGTCAGATTCTCTCCAACCTGTAAATTAGAAATATCAACATGGATTGCTTGCGGAATATGATCCGGCGTTGCTGTAATCGATAGTTCATGAAGAGGTTGCTGAAGAACCCCACCATCCTTGACACCCAAAGGATCACCATCTAATTGAATCCGGACAGTTACTTGGATATCAGTTGACATATTTACCGCGAGAAAATCCGCATGAATAATTTCTTTATTTATCGGATCTGCTTGATAATCACTTAATATTACATTGCAGTTTTTGCCGCTAAGCTGCAAGGAGATAATTCCATTTCTCCCATTATCACGAATGGCTTTCGTTAAATCGGTCACATTGACCGATACAGGCTTACTCTCCATATTCACGCCATAAACAATCGCCGGAATATTGCCGTGATCACGTAATTCCTTTAAGTTCGACCGTTGAAATCCAGTTCGTTCTTGCGCCACTAATACTGCACTCATTTGAAGTTCACTCTCCTATTTTTTTCTCGGGCATCTATATAAAATTGCCCTAAAATAGGTAGAATTAAACATCTTTTTTATTCAAACAGAACACTTACAGATTGTTCTTCATGAACACGAATAATCGCATCCCCTAGCAAAGGTGCTACAGAAAGATTGACAATCTTATCAATATTCTTTTCTTCAGGAAGTGCAATAGAATTCGTAATGACAAGCTCTTTAATTTTTGAATTTTGTATGCGGCTAATTGCTGGACCTGATAATACTGGATGAGTACAGCAAGCGTATACTTCAGCTGCGCCATTTTCTACAAGCGCATTGGCAGCAAGCGTAATCGTACCAGCCGTATCAATAATATCATCAATTAAAATGGCAATTTTACCATCGATATTCCCAACAATATTCATTACTTCCGCCACATTTGGCTTTGGACGGCGTTTATCAATAATAGCAATTGGTGCTTTTAAACGTTCTGCCATTTTACGGGCACGCGTAACACCACCATGGTCAGGTGAAACGATAACAATTTCCTTGTCATAATGTTTATTTTTAAAGTACTCAGATAAAATCGGTACACCCATTAAATGATCAATTGGAATATCGAAGAAACCTTGAATTTGAGGTGCATGTAAGTCTAAGGTAATAACACGAGTTGCTCCTGCTGTCTCTAGTAGGTTAGCAACAAGTTTGGCAGTAATCGGTTCACGTGCACGTGCTTTACGATCTTGACGAGCATAACCATAGTAAGGAATTACAAGATTAATCGTCTTAGCAGAAGCTCTTTTAAGGGCATCAATTAGGATCAATAGTTCCATTAAATGCTCATTTACCGGTGAACTAGTTGATTGAATAATAAAAACATCACAACCACGAATACTTTCTTCGATGTTAATCTGAATTTCACCATCACTAAATCTTGTAACTGAACATTTACTAAGTTCCACTCCAATTACCTTTGCAATCTCTTCAGCAAGTTTTACATTTGAATTTAACGTGAATACCTTTAAATTGGGATCTAAATATTGGTTTGACATGATTGACCCTCCGCTTTATTTCTTATGGTTTAATTTTTCAACATAATTTTCCTTATTCACTTGGCGCGCACGTGCAATTGAAAGTGCATCTTCTGGTACATCACTTGTGATCGTAGAGCCTGCAGCTACATAAGAACCTTTTCCAATCGTAACTGGGGCAACTAAGTTGGAATTACAACCAACAAAAACATGATCTTCAATTTTTGTTAAAAATTTATTTTTACCGTCATAATTAACCGTTATCGATCCACAGCCAATATTTACATCCTTGCCAACTTCCGCATCACCTATATAACTAAGATGTGATGCCTTGCTACCTTTACCAAAATTGGCCTTTTTTATTTCAACAAAATTCCCGATCTTCACATCATCATGAATATCTGATTTCGGTCTAATATGGGCAAAAGGACCAATATTAACAAATGAGCCGATGCTGCTATCGTGGGCTACAGATTGACGGATGTTCGTTCCATTGCCGACATGACATTCTTTAATTTCACTATTTGGGCCGATCACACACTCGGAACCGATCTCTGTCTTTCCAGTTAAAATAGTACCTGGATAAATAACTGTGTCTTGACCAATTTTAACATCAGAACCAATATACGAAGTTGCAGGGTCAATTAGTGTAACACCATTTCGCATATGGGATTCATTAATTCTTTTTCGCAAAATGCGTTCAGCTTCCGATAAAGCAATCCGATCATTTACACCGAGAGTTTCTTCAAACTCTGCAGTCTGGTAGGCCGTAACCGTTTTTCCCTGCTTTTTCAAAATTTCAATGACATCTGGCAAATAATACTCGCCTTGAACATTATCATTTGATACTTGTTCAAGTGCAGTAAACAATGCAAGATTATCAAAGCAATAAGTACCAGTATTGATTTCTTTTATGTTTCGCTCTTGGTCTGAAGCATCTTTATGCTCAACAATCTTTTCAACGTAACCCTGATCATTCCGAATAACCCGTCCATAACCAGTTGGATCGGTTGCTTTAGCTGTTAACACGGTCGCCTTAGCTTGGGTTTCTTCATGTTGTTTGAATAGAGCCTCCATTGTTTCAGCCTTAATGAGCGGTGTATCACCACAAACGACTAAGGTAACACCTTGTTTCCCAGCAAGCATATCTTTTGCTTGAATCACAGCATGTGCCGTCCCAAGCTGTTGCTCCTGCAAGGCATACTGACTTTGACTTCCGAGCTGAGATTTTACCTTTTCTGCCCCATGTCCAATAATTGTGACCATTTCCTCTATGTGAAGTCTTGAAATTTGATCAACAACATGTTGAACCATAGGTTTGCCACAAACAGGGTGTAAAACCTTATATAATTTAGATTTCATTCTTGTTCCCTGGCCTGCAGCCAAAATGATAGCATACCGAGTAGACATGTATGGGCCTCCAATTTACCTTTTTATCCATTAAGAATATATCTTAAATAGCGGTTTATTTCAAGGAATCATCACAAAGTGTTTATATTTGCTAAGAAAGGGAGAGTGTTGGAAGGGGTTTCAGAAGGGTATGTATTTCCTTTATGAAGCCTAGTTTACAGGTGATTCTTGGGTAAAACGGCCCTATTTATTAAAATAAAAAAAGAGCCATACTTTTTTGTAGTAGGCCCTCGGTGTTTATCAATAATTATTAAGATGCTCCAGCTTCTTCAAATTCTACTTCTAATTCACCTAAACGATGGTATTCCACTAACACAGCTTCTTGAATTTTGCCACGGGTACCTGAATTGATTGGATGGGCAATATCCCGAAACTCACCATCTGGTGTACGTTTACTTGGCATCGCAACAAATAAACCATTATTTCCGTCAATGACCCGGATATCATGAACCACAAATTCATTATCTAAGGTTATTGATGCGATTGCTCTCATACGTCCATCTGTGTTTACACGGCGTAATCTTACATCTGTCACTTCCATCATGTTCACCACCTTCTCATTTTTCCGTAATGAAAACAATTTTAAATATTCAACAAGTATTTCCAATTTTCCTTCTTTATCCTTTTATTTTTTCAAAAAATTTGCTCAAATTGTGAACAAAAAATGAAACGACTAACGTAATATTTTAGAATAATTAAAAAACGCCCGTTATTATTTAACGAGCGCTACAACTTCAATTTCAACTAAAACATCTTTCGGAAGGCGGGCCACTTCAACACAAGAACGGGCTGGTTTATGAACTGAAAAATATTCACCGTAGACTTCATTTAGAGGAGCAAAATCATTCATATCTTTAATAAATACAGTCGTTTTAACTACCGTTCCGAAAGACGCCCCAGCTGCTTCCAATACAGCCTGTAAGTTTTTGAATACTTGATGGGTTTGAACCGTAATATCACCTTGTGCCAGGGTTCCCTCTGCTGTTAAAGGAATCTGACCAGAACTATAAAACATATTATTAACGATAATTCCTTGTGAATAAGGTCCGATTGCTGCTGGCGCCTGGTTTGTTTGAACAATTTTCATTACTATATCCTCCCTAATGTTTATTTAAACTGTGAAACTGTTACTTCTTTTCCCACGACATATTCCCTGCTAAAGTAAAATAGTTTCCATTTCCAACGTTAATTGACTTAGATTTCAAATCTACATCCGATAATTTCACTAGCGATAGGTATTCATCGACTAATCGTTCCTCTATGTTCTCTGACTCAACTAACACTGCTATCCCCGCCAAATGTGCTTTGAATTCCTCAAGCATACTCTTCATTCCATTCACGGTTCCGCCCGCTTTCATAAAGTCATCTACAATGAGAACCTTCGAACCCTCCGCAAGACTTCTCTTTGATAATACCATTGTTTGGATCCTTTTTGAGGAACCTGACACATAGTTAATGCTAACAGTAGAACCTTCTGTTACCTTACTATCCCTTCTAACCATTACCACCGGAACATTGAGTTGACTAGCAACTGCATAAGCAAGCGGAATTCCTTTTGTTGCGACAGTCATGACAACATCAATATCTGCATGTGCATAGGCTGATGCAAATAACCTGCCAGCTTTTTGAACAAAGGAAGGATCACCTAAAATATCCGTCATGTACAAATAACCACCCGGAAGAAGCCGTTCCGGACTTGCTATCAATTCACATAATTCATTCACAAATAACTTTGCTTCTTTTTCATTCACCTTCACATAATATTTAACCCCTCCGGCTGCACCGGGTACTGTCTGTAAGGTTCCTATCCCTCTTTGCTCAAATGTATCCTTAATGATAGCTAAATCTTCACTAATCGAGGACTTAGCTGAACCATACCTTTCAGCAAAAAAGGTTAACGATACTAACTCCCGGGGATGATCGGTTAAATAGTGTGCCATATCCAGTAAACGTTCACTTCGACGGAATTTCATAAAAGGGACCTCCAAAAACCGAATGTTTTATCGATAATATATCACTAATATACGGTTTTAATCAAGAGAATGACGGTCTCCTAAAATTCTTACTGCGAAAACTTGATCACAAAATCCTCTTAACCCGTTATAAATCCGATGCATTCTCGAATCATGTTGAACAAGACTGAAAACAGTTGGGCCACTTCCACTCATTAGCACAGCATCTGCACCGAATCTTTTCATTTGTTCTTTAATTTGAGCTACCTCAGGATAGAGGTTAAGTGTAACCTCTTCTAAAACATTCCCAACATTTTCACAAACCTGAGCGTAATTTTTCTTTTTGATTGCT
This sequence comes from Bacillus sp. 1NLA3E, assembly GCF_000242895.2. Lineage (NCBI taxonomy): Bacteria > Bacillati > Bacillota > Bacilli > Caryophanales > Bacillaceae > Bacillus > Bacillus sp. 1NLA3E. Next base: position 54,640 of record NC_021171.1, on the reverse strand, counting down.
TCAATCATTCCTTCTGTATGGGGGTGCTTCATTCTAGTAAGATCCAACCGACGATACACGTCTGCAGTTGAAACCCCAATAAAAGGCTTCGCTAAAATCACCCAACACGTTGGAGGAACGGGTAACTGAGAGACAATTTCCCCTCTTCCTGTAGCTAAAGCTGTACCACCATAAACACAGAAAGAGACATCAGATCCTATCTCTGAACCAAGACTTGCTAATTCATCTAAAGATAAGCCTAAATTCCAAAGCTTATTTAAGCCTCTTAATGCAGCTGCAGCATCACTACTTCCACCAGCTAACCCTGCCGCAACTGGTATCGTTTTTTCAATGGCAATCATAACGCCTTGTTTTACGTTAAATCGATCTTTCAAAAGTTGAGCAGCCTGATAGGCTAAATTCCGGTCGTCATCAGGAACAAACCGATTATGTGACACTATTTGTATTTCATTTTTATCTAATAAAGAAAGCTCAAGGCGATCCGCTAAATCAATTGTCGTCATAATCATTTCTACTTCATGGTATCCATCAGGACGTTTATGTAAGACATCTAATGATAAATTGATTTTTGCCGGTGCCTTCACTAAAAGCTTCAAAAAATCCACCTACTTTACAAAATTCGACCATCTTCATATTTTGTCCTATTTTACCATAAAACAGACTGTATAGAACGACTGATTCCCAACATTATTCGGAATAAGTAGGACAATTTCCTTATAAAGTGAAACTTCAATCAGTAGGGATTTCATTTCTTGATGAAGTGAAAAAAAAAAGTCAGGGTTTTAACCTGACTTCCTGCCGTGTGATTTATAATTGATTGAATCCTAAAGCTATTTTAAAGAGAAATTACTGTTTGTTTAAGAGTTGTTGTTCCGCAAGCTCAATTGCTCTTTTCACCATATTCCCCGCGTCTCTGGCCTTAATTCCACCCCAGCCTTCTTTTTGGACAACATCGTAAAAGCCAAGCTCCTTTGCTAGCTCCTCTTTAAAACGTTCCGACATAATCCCTCTTTTTCTGCTCAAAAAAACAACCTCCTTATTCACAAACGGCATGATTAGTTTGTGGAAAGGCCGGAAAGTTATTTATCATATTAGAAATATCATCAAAAATGGCAAAATAAAAAGCAGAGAACGAAAGTCCACTGCAATTTAAACTACTTATTAACTTAAAGCAATGCTTCCTGATGTATCTTCATAGAAGGTAATCTGAACCGTCTCGGTTAAAATATCCGCATAACTGTATGATACCCGTTCAAACGCGTTTTCTTCTTGATCCAACTCAATTACAAATACGGAAGGATACGTTTCTGCTAAAACACCGGAACGTTCAATCGTCTTTCTTCGTCCTCCGTTCGCTTTTAGCATAAGTCTTTTCCCTAAATTTGAATCGAGAGCTCTCTTAATATCCGCTAATGTTCTTGGCATTCAGTCCACCTCACTATTGAAAGTATATCACGATTAGCAAAAAAAGTCAAACAAAACATAAAATTATAACAGTCTAACAAAAAGATTGTCAACATTTTTCATTCCTCTTTTTTTGCTAATTTTCAACATTTTTATATTAACCCTAACATGGATGGATTATGTACCCTTTTTTGATATAATATTTTCCCAAATCCAAAAAGGCACAAAAATAAGCCGATTGGATTTAACGGCTTATTTTTGATTTTTATTCATCCACCGGAAGCTTATATGGCATCCCTGTTCTTAACACACCCTTTGTCTCTATTCCACCTAATCCCTTTTCTCCTGTTAAAGTGTTTCTTAAAACATCCCATACGTTTATTCTCTCCATAAACGGTGTAAAGCTAATTTTCGCCACAATGTACACCGGATCAAGCGCATGAATATTAACCCGAGATGGTGAACTCGCAAAATTAGCTCCAGCATGAATGAGTGATTCAAAATGCGATTGGCACGCTCCTGCAAAAATGACCAACTGATCTAAGTGGGGAACCTTTTTTCTTGCTTCAATGACCGTTTCTACAAATTGCCTCGAATGACGATACGCATTGATATCCGACATTTTTCCTTTAGCTTTAGAATATGAATCATGCCCTGTCACAACTAAAATGTCAGGACGATAATAATCGAGAAATTGTCCAATCTTTGCTGGCATTTCTTTTTCATTACAGTGAATCCCATAAACAGGAACTCCGACCTTCTCATATAACAAAAGACATTTTTTTAAATAAGTGGCATCCCCATCCATGTGAAGGACCTTCCCGGGCATTTGAAAATAGTTTAATTCTTTGCTATATCCTTCAGTTGCATCGTACTCCTGTTTCTGCTTAATTAAGCTCACATCTTGGCGAAACAATTGAAATGATTGTTCTTCCATGGATCGAAACTGTTGAGACTTCTTCATTCGTTCAGTTTGATCAATCGAAATGAGATCTTCATAAGGTGCATCAGCAATAAGCCGAAAATCCTCCCCGTATAAAATGGCGATTTTCCGCCCATCTTCTTCTCTTATATCAATGACACGAAACAGGATGTCACAATGGTATGACCTTCTTCCGACTACATCCATAATGCTTATCGCCACTGTCAACCACTCCATACAGCCCATAAAATGGGCTTTCCTAAACTAAATATTTCTTTGATAAGTTATGCGAATACCTAATTAAACGTGAAAAAAACTGCCATAGAAAAAATGACAGTTTGATTTATCGTTATACCAAAATAGCATATGTATGATACACGCTAGTTTTGAAATCAATCTTATTTTGAAAAGAATGGGATTAAGAAGTCACTCAACCGCGCAAACTCCTCGATTGAAAGGGTTTCTCCTCGACGCCTCGGATCTATATTCGCCTGTTCTAATGCTAAAACGATAGACTCCTTCTTTTCCTTACCGTTTGGTAACTGGCTTGTTAAATTGTTTAAAATGGTTTTTCTTCTTTGAGCGAAGCTCATTTTTATCACCCTGAAAAAGAATGCCTCATCAATCATAGTCACCGGTGGATTCTCTCTAACAGTAAGCCTGATGACAGCGGAATCTACATTAGGCTGAGGAACAAAAACCGTCTTTGGAACCGTCATAACAATCTCAGCCTTCGTATAATACTGGACGGCAATTGATAAGGATCCATAATCCTTTGTACCCGGGTTAGCGGTAATTCTCTCTGCCACTTCTTTTTGCAACATCACCACAATTCCTCTGATTGGTAGCTTTTCTTCAAGAAGCTTCATGATGATTGGAGTCGTCACGTAGTATGGCAAATTAGCTACCACCATGACGTCTTTGATATCACTAAGCCTGTCCTCCATCACGGTCTTTACATCCGCCTTCAATACGTCCTGATGAATCACTTCAACATTGGAATATGGATCCAATGTTTCGTTGAGAATAGGCAATAATCGTTGATCGATCTCAAAAGCAACGACCTTTTTACTGCTTCGGGCTAACTGTTCTGTTAAAGCCCCAATACCAGGACCAATTTCAATAGTGCCTGTCTCTTCTGTAATTTCAGCGTGATCAACGATCCTTTTTAAAATATTGGGGTCAATTAAAAAATTTTGACCAAGGCTTTTTTTGAAAGAGAATCCGTATTTTTCCAAAATGTCCCGTGTTCGAATGGGTGTCGCAATATCCTTAAGCATTCTTTTCCTCCTGTCTAATTACCGCTATTGCTGCCGCAAATTCCTCGCGGCTAATTTGAAACATCATTAATCTTTTATGGAGCTGTTTCCCATTGGTGTAGCCTATTTTTAGCAATTTGCCAAGTTTTTCCCTCTTTTCCTTTGCGCCGTCACCGCCAATCAAACCTGCGTCGATCAAGTCCTCTTGAGTCATTTCTTCAACGATACTTATACTCATCTCATGAGCCTGTTCAAGCGCCTTCAAAATGGTTTGGGGAGAAGCATGCTCGACACCTAAGCCTCTTCCACGACTTTTGAGCGCTTCTTCTTTCGTAATGAAGGCATGCTTACAGCCAGGAACTTGTTGAGCAATTATTTTCCGAATCTTTTCCCCTGGAAAATCAGGATCGGTAAATACAATAACACCCCTATTCTTTTGGGCAAGCTTGATCTTTTCAATTGTTACTTCGTTAATGGCAGATCCATTTGTTTCAATTGTATCTGCGTCAACTGCTCGTCTAATCGCAGTGGTATCATCTTTTCCCTCCACTACAATAACCTCTTTAATTTTCATGTTTAAGTTTTCCTCCAACAATAAAATATTCCTAAATGTGAATGTAATTTTATTAAATATAAATGTAACATTTCTGTTATATTAATCGTCTATAAATGTGGTATTTGAATAAAAATAGAATAAGAACATTATCTTATATTCTAAAGAAAAATGACAAAAAAGCAAAATGCAGAGGAATTTCTCCCTCTGCACTCAGTTTGCTACAAAATTCTAATTTTTACTTTTTTGTTTCCCCAACGGAATGCATCCGATTTTGATGGGAAAAACACATCAATCTTATATCCCTTTATTGCAGAGCCAGTATCTGCTGCAACTGCATAGCCATACCCATCAACATACACCTTGGTTCCAAGAGGTATGATATTCGGGTCAACAGCAATGACTTTTACATTCGGATTCACCCTTAGATTAATCCCCGTTGCAGTAGTACCAGAACAGCCGTTGCACGAGGCTGTATAGGCGGTAGAGCTAACATAGATCTCTTGTCCACTTGCTGCTCCACGGGACACTTGTTGAGCAAACGTCATGGTCCCCACAGCTACTACCTTATCTTGCTTTTCCTTAAGTTTGGTTTCATTCAATAAATTTCTAACAACTTCCTTGCCATTTTCCAAAACTACTTCATAGGTTTTCTGTAAGAGGCCCTTTTGCCCCTCCGTCACAACCGTTTCGGTACCCTGTGTCAAGTTGTTGTCTTGCTTTGTTACCACGGCAAATTCAACTGGTTCTTCCACAACATCGGTGACTTTTTCAACTCTAATGACATTTATCACGCCATTTTCCTTTACGGGATCTTCTGGCTTAGGATCAACTCGGTCTAGTTGATTCAGCGTAATTCCTTGTTGTACTAAAAAGTCAGCGACCGTAGTCGAAGTGGACCAAACTTGGTGCTCTACTCCGCCATCCACTAAAGTTAACGGAAAGGCACTTTTTACTGTTACCTTCAATTTGCTTTTTATCTTTACAGCAGGCCTGGGATAAACCTTGTCTTGTTCTTTTAAAGCAACTTTCTGCTCTTTTAACAATTGTGCAACTGTTGTGGCTGTTGTCCAAACCGTTTTCTTCTCGCCGTCTGTGACAAGTTGAACCTGTTTTGCTGGTTTCCAAACAATTTTCAAGTTGTTCTTAACCCTTGTGTTAACCGCAGGAAACACATAGTCTTCTGAGCGAAGAGAGATATTTTGATCATCAAAGATTCCTTGGACGGTTTCCTTGTGGGTCTTGATGACTTTTTCATGACCGTCAATCGTAAATACTATAGTTTTTTTCGTCGTTTCATACAGTATACCACCTGTTGATGCAACAAAAACTATGAAACTTGCAATAAAAACGGTCAATCTCCTCTTCCTCGAAAGAATGGAAAACAGGTTTTTCATGTTTTTGATTACGATGAAAAACGCCTCCTTATCTCGAGTGAATTATATAGACTAACTTGCCGCCTGTCAACCAAGGCACATTTTCCCTGACGTATCCCAATTATGCAAAAAGTCAAGAGAAAAAGAAAGGAAGACTTGTCGACATGATTATCCTATGTTTCACCGAAGGCGTGTAGAACTTTAGTGGATAACAAAAAATTCAGACAAGCTCTATTATAAATCGACAAAATCCTTTATCGATTTATGCCGAATAATTTTTTTGCATTTTCTGTCGTTATTGCTCCAACCTCTTCCAACGTTTTCCCTTTAATCTCCGCTATTTGTTCCGCAACTAGTTTTACATAGCCAGGCTCATTTCGTTTTCCTCGATTAGGATGAGGAGTTAAATAGGGGCAATCCGTCTCAATTAATAGTCGATCTAGCGGAATCATTTCTGCCACTTTTTTTGGTTGTTTGGCATTTTTAAATGTTACCGGTCCTCCGAGAGAAATATAAAAGTTCATTTTTATACATTCTTGGGCAATTTCTGGACTTCCACTAAAACAATGCAATACCCCACCAACTTCCTCCGCTTTCTCTTCTTTCAAAATCGTAATGATATCAGCAGTAGCATCACGATTATGAATAATAATTGGTAATTTTACCTTTCGAGCTAATTGAATTTGTTTCCGAAAGACCTCTTTTTGGATTTCCTTTGGGGATTTATCCCAATAGTAATCTAATCCCATCTCTCCAAGTGCCACTACCTTAGGATGCCCAGCCAACGATTCAATCCATTGAAAATCTTCTTCTGTCATATCAATTGCATCAACTGGGTGCCAGCCAACACTTGCATATAGAAAATCATAAGCTTCTGCTAATTCAATTGCTTTTTTTATCGTCGGGCGGTCAAACCCTACGACAACCATCGTATTGACACCTGCTGCTAGGGCCCGATCAATAACCTCTTCTAAATCATCTTGATATTGTTCTGCGTTTAAATGGACATGAGTATCAAAAAGCATGATCAATTACTCCCTTACAAAAATAATATTTAGTCATATTTTATCGTTTTAGACACATAAAAACAAAAACATAGAATGTTCGACGTTTTGTTACACGTGAAACATCCTATGTATTAGAAAAGCTTCAGCACCTAGGGGCTGAAGCTATTCAATTCCTAAAAGATATTATTTTACTCTCGACCCATTTGGTAATGTTTGATCAACTGTCGCTAAAGACATCATACCTTCTTGACTTCCTGCTAAAATCATCCCTTGTGAAAGCTCTCCACGAAGTTTTACCGGTTTTAGATTAGTGACGCAAATAACCTTGCGACCGACTAAATCCTCTGGTTTATAAAATTTGGCGATTCCAGAAACAACCTGACGTTGTTCATAGCCTAAATCTAATTGCAGCTTCAGTAATTTATCAGCTTTTGGGATAGCTTCTGCATGCAATACCTCTGCCACCCTCAAATCAACTTTCATAAAATCATCGATTGAAATTTCTTCACTTTCTGGTATTTCCGCTTTTGGTTGTTCTTTTTCCTGAACAGGTGCTGCCGGTCCTTTCATAACCCCTTTGATATAGTTTACTTCCTCTTCAATATCAAGACGTGGGAAAATGGGCTCACCCTTTGTTACAGTTGTTCCACTAGGGATTTTCCCAAACTCGGCTAAACTTTCCCACGATTTTAAAGCATCATCATTAATATTTAATTGAGTGAATATTTTACCTGGTGTTTGTGTTAAAAATGGTTTTAGTAAAATCGCCACTCTGCGCAATGATTCTGATAGATGAGCCATTACATTTGCCAATTGAGCTCTTGTTTCTTCTTCTCTTGCCAATATCCACGGTGAAGTTTCATCAATATATTTATTGGTTCGACTAACAACTTGCCAAATAGAGCTGAGTGCAACTGAAAATTCCATTCGTTCCATCGCATCTTCATATTTATCGACTGCATCCACATTTGCTTGTAGAAGCTGATTGTCGAACTCACTAACAGACCCATTATATTCTGGAATTTGTCCATCAAAATATTTATTGATCATTGCTACAGTCCGATTTAATAAATTACCAAGATCATTAGCCAAATCAAAATTGATACGATCCACAAACCCTTCTGGAGTAAAGACCCCATCGGCACCGAAAGGTACTTCACGAAGCAAATAATAGCGCAGTGCATCTAAACCATAACGGTCAATTAATGTAACTGGATCAACCACATTCCCCTTTGACTTGGACATTTTCCCATCCTTCATTAATAGCCAGCCGTGCGCAAACACTTTTTTAGGTAGGGGTAAATCAAGGGCCATTAACATGATTGGCCAATAAATAGTATGGAATCGGACAATTTCCTTCCCAACTAAATGAACATCTGCAGGCCAATAATTTAAGTACTTAGCATCGTTTTCTGTTCCATAACCTAGTGCAGTTATATAGTTTGATAGAGCATCGATCCAAACATAAATGACATGCTTTGGATTTCCAGGAACCTTGATGCCCCAATCAAATGTTGTTCTTGATACAGCCAGATCTTCTAATCCAGGCTTGATGAAGTTATTGATCATTTCATTCTTCCGTGATTCCGGTTGGATAAATTCCGGGTTTTGCTCATAATAAGCAAGCAATCGATCGGCATACTTGCTTACTTTGAAAAAGTAAGATTCTTCCTTTACCTTCTGAACCGGGCGCCCACAATCAGGACAATTCCCCTCGACTAATTGGATTTCTGTGTAATAGGACTCACAAGGAGTACAATACCAGCCTTCGTATTCTCCAAGGTAAATATCCCCTTGCTCCAAAAGTTGAGCAAAAATCTTCTGGACAACTTGTTTATGACGATCTTGAGTGGTTCGAATAAAATCATCATACGAGATATCAAGCTTTTTCCAAAGATCTTGAATACCGGAAACAATTTCATCCACATACTGCTGAGGTGTTACACCTTTCTCCTCGGCTTTTTCTTGAATCTTTTGACCGTGCTCATCCGTGCCTGTTAAATACATAACATCAAAGCCACGCATCCGCTTATACCTGGCCATAGCATCACCTGCCACTGTCGTATAAGCATGTCCAATATGCAAATTTCCGCTTGGATAATAAATCGGTGTAGTAAGATAAAAGGTCTTAAGTTTTTCCTCCATTAAAAATTCCTCCCATAAAAGTTTGTATGTACTTATTCTCTTCAATCCACAGAAAAACTCCCCTGGCAAATCCCCAAAAACAGCTAGGAAAGTTCCATGGAAAAACTCTATTATTCGAATGATTTTATAACGTCATCATAACCGCTTATATCATCAAAATATACCTAAAAATACATAAATGTGCAACAACGCGACTCTATCCAGAACAACCCTTCACATTCTCATGAAAACCTAACAAAAAAATCGATATCGTTTCATCGATTAAATAAATGAAGGATAATCATTATTTTTGTCGAATAATATATAGAATACTTATTTTAATATATCATTTTAATAGTTCTTTCTTCCTATTTTCATTCCCCTCCAAACAGCGCCAAACATGATAAATATTGATTTAATAAGGTTTTTGAACACATTCAAAAATTACTATTAAACAATAAATAAAAATAATTGACGGATATGGGAATGGCTGGTATTATTAAAGCAGAAGAGAAAAATGTCGAATTATGACGAATTAAAACAATAATAGAGAGAAACATAGAGTTTGAGAGGAGATTATTGGAATGAAATCTACAGGTATTGTTCGTAAAGTTGATGAGCTTGGTCGCGTGGTTATTCCTATTGAATTAAGACGTACTCTTGGTATTGCAGAAAAAGACGCTCTTGAAATTTATGTTGATGACGAGCGCATCATCTTAAAAAAATACAAGCCAAACATGACTTGCCAAGTAACTGGTGAAGTATCTGATGACAATGTGACATTAGCCGACGGCAAATTAATCCTTAGTCGCGAAGGTGCAGAATTACTAGTAGAAGAAATCAAAAAAGCGTTTGAATTTAACAAATAATTTCATTCAATAAGAGGCTGACTCCAATCTAGGAGTCAGCCTCTTTATTATTAATCAATGTGGTACGCCTGATAGACATCCCGCTTGCTTATATCTCTATCTTTTGCCACTTGCTTGATGGCTTCTTTTGAAGGCAATCCCTTCTCTGTAATGTAATGATCCACATGCGCTGAAATTGGTATCGCTTCCCACCAATTGATTTCGGGTAAAGCATCTTTCTCATTCGAACCCTCCACCACAATACAGAATTCCCCTCTAATCTCATCATTGCGGGCCCACTCAAGTACTTCCTCTAATGATCCACGAATAAATTCTTCGAATTTCTTAGTTAATTCTCTACATAACACCACTTGGCGATTACCTAACGTTTCAAACATCAATTGCAAAGTATCCTTTAAGCGGTGTGGAGATTCATAAAAAAGGAGCGAAGCAGTCTGTTTCGCTAATGTTTCAAGTTCTTTCCGTTTCTCCTTTTTCTGACGATTCAAAAAACCATAAAAATAAAACGGTTGTGTAGTTATTCCAGAGGCAATTAGGGCGGTCAGCGCAGCGTTAGCTCCTGGAAGCGGTACAACCTTCAGCCGCTCTGCCACTGCACTCTGTACTAACTCATAACCAGGGTCAGATATTGTTGGCATCCCAGCATCACTAACGAGAGCAATATTGGCACCTTCTCTTAATCGGCTTAATAACTTCTCCCCACTTACTCGTTTATTATGTTCATGATAACTGACAATTTTGGTTTCAATCTCGTAATAATGACAAAGCTTCATTGTATTTCTTGTATCTTCTGCTGCTATCATATCGGCTTCTTTTAAAATTCGAACTGCCCGGAAACTCATATCCTCTAAATTGCCAATTGGAGTAGGAACTAAGTACAAAATTCCACCTTGTTCTTCATTATTAAAACTTTTTTGCTGCCACATATTCACCACCAACTTCCCTTAAAAGGAACTCTTCCTTTTTTTTCCGCGACCATTGTTTAAATTCGTATTCCGCTTTCAAGGCCTCACTTTTATTTTCAAAAGCTTTATTGTATAAAAGCACTACAGGCCCTCTTCCTCTTGTATATTTTGCGCCTTTTCCTTCATTATGTTGCATAATACGTCGTTCTAAATGATTGGTATACCCTCCGTAAAAACTACCATCACGACACTCAAGCACATAAAAATAATGTTTATTTTCCATACAAGATCTCTTTTACTTCTGAAGTATATTCTTGCTTTTCATCATAGACAAAAAGAGGGGGTAAAATCTTCAGGTCCGGTTGTCCATCTTTGATTGCCTCAATTAATAAGGTATTAGCATCTTTTCCTTGCTTTGGATGGACAAGCTGAATTCGTTTTGGTTCGAGGCGATATTCTCGCATCAGGGTGATAATATCAAGCAATCTGCCGGGGCGATGCACAAAGGCTACTTTTCCTCCTTGTCTGACCAGCTGACTCGAAGCTCTGACTGCATCCTCTAAAGTACACATGATTTCATGACGGGCAATCGCCAAATGTTCATTTTCATTTATTGTTTCCTTTCTTGGCGTAGAAAAATAAGGGGGATTACAGGTAATAACATCAAACTTCCCATATCCTAACTGCTTATGTATTTCCTTAATATCCCCTTGTATCATTTGTAAACGGTGCTGTAGGCCATTATATTCAATACTTCGAATAGCCATATCATACAACCGCTCTTGAATTTCTACACCTGTAATTGCTCCCTTTGTTCTCGTACTTAATAGCAATGGGATGATACCATTTCCACTGCATAAATCAAGAATATTACCCTTTTGAATTGGGACATATGTAAATTTTGCAAGCAACACTGCATCTAGTGAAAATGCAAAAACGGATGGACTTTGGATAATTTTTAAGTCTTCTGCTAGTAAATAATCCAACCGTTCATCATTTTTCAAATTGACCATATTTAATAATCCTCCGTATATGGAAACAGCCTTCCTTACAGTAGGAAGGCTGCCAGCTATTTCTTATTTAAAAAGGATAAGCAGAATAGACAATCCCCTTCTTTTCTAGGACTTCCAAAATGAATATTACAAATATGGAAACCCTCTTGATAAAGACGAGCAAGATTATCGTAGCCTTCGCCAATATCGAAACTATTTCGGTCAGCAGAGTCAGGCTGATCTGCATTTTTCTTGTCTGGCTTCTTCTTTTTCTGCTTTTCTTTCTCAGTTGTAAAATCAAATCGTTTACGTAACAGGTCATTTTCTAGCTTTAAGGAGTTATTCTCTTCTAGTATTTCCGCTAGATGCTCCCTTAACTCACCAAGCTGTTTATACAATTGGCCAATTTGCGTTTCCATATTGCTGACTGAATCAAAAATCTCTTTTTTATCCAAGCGTTCCACCTCGTTAGTCTGTGGATTGAATCGAAACAGCGCCTTCTTTTAATATCTCATCAAGCGTATATTCAAGCACACGCCCTTGATCACTGTATTCTATTTGAAGAACGCGTTCTAAAATGTTTAAACCAACAACTTTCCCAATTCCAAGGGGGGTCCGAATCTTTTCACCTAAATCTGGCAGTTGTTCTTTTGCAGTTTCGTATTCATCATTTTCATATTTTAAACAGCACATAAGACGCCCGCATAATCCAGAAATCTTTGTGGGATTTAAGGATAAGTTTTGGTCCTTCGCCATTTTTATCGATACAGGATCAAAATCGCCAAGAAATGTAGAACAGCACAGCATTCTCCCACATGGACCAATACCACCAAGCATTTTTGCTTCATCTCGTACTCCAATTTGACGGAGTTCAATTCTTGTTCGGAATATAGCGGCCAAATCTTTCACTAATTCTCTAAAATCAACTCTTCCATCTGCAGTAAAGTAGAATATCACCTTATTTCGGTCATATGTGTATTCTACATCCACCAATTTCATATCTAATTGGTGCTCATTAACCTTCTCACAACAAACCTCATAGGCTTCTTTAGCGGCTTGTTTATTCTCTTCAACAATTAGCCGATCCTTTTGGTCTGCCAGCCTTAGCACCTTTTTAAGCGGGAGAACCACATCGTGATCCTCTACTTGTTTTCGTGCCGTTACTATTTTTCCATATTCAACACCACGAACTGTTTCAACAATAACAAAATCATCCTTTTCAATAAGGAGATCCCCGGGATCAAAATAATATATCTTACCCGCTTTTTTAAAGCGTACTCCTACAACATCATACAAATGAAGATCCCTCCTGCAATTTTAACACAAGCTGTTCCATTAACAGCTGCGGATTCATATTTGCATGCAGCTTTCTCTTGGACTCTAATATGGCTGCCATCTGTTCAGCCAAACGCCGACCTGATGTTTGCAATGCATACTGCTCTAACCGATCCTTCTCTTTAAGAAAAACAACCTGGGTCCCTTTTCCGAGTTGTATATATAATAAATCCTTATAAATAAGAAGTAATAAATCTAGACCACGATCCAATTGTTCTTTTTCTTTAAAGTGCACGAACCAATTTTCCTGAAGAGACACCATCGCTTCAAGAGAATTTTTTTTCAGCACCTCGTATAATTTTAACACTATTTTTTGTGCTTGTGCAAACCAATCATCCTGGTTCCATTCCAATGCTTCATCAATATTATTGGTTAACTGTGCCAATAAAGGAGCTACGTCCATTTTTACCCCCTCAGCAATAAACTTTTCTATCAAATTATCCGGAGAAAGCGGTGTAAATGTTAAGGTTTGGCACCTTGATAAAATGGTTGGTAATATTTTTTGGACTTGTTCAGATATTAAAATAGCAAACGTTTGTCTATTAGGTTCTTCGAGAAATTTCAATAGACTATTTGCTGCATTGACTGTCATTTTATCGGCATGGACGATCATATAAATTTTTTGCTTCGATTCGACACCAGTTTTAGAAAATTCATCTTGAAGCTCATGAATTTGCTGTTTTTTTATCGAAAGACCATCAGGTTCAATTAAATGAAAATCCGGATGGTTACCCGTATCAATTCTTTTGCAATTTGAGCATTCTTCGCAGGGCAAATAACCTTCTTTAGGGCTTTGACAAAATAGACTCTTGGCAAGTAGCAGCCCTACCTCTTTTTTCCCAGTCCCACGGATTCCTTCAAAAAGATAGGCGTGTGAAACCCGATTTCTTAAGATACTATTTTTCAGCATTTTTAATACTGTTGGTTGGATCGCTTCAAGCTGATTCCAAGTTCTTGCCAAGTTCATCACTCACTTATATAAAATGATCAAAATTCTTTTTTTGTATGCTTAACCTTGGTTGTGCAATAAGGGAATTATTAGTCCATTTCACCACTAGGGCTATTTTTTAAAAACGATGAAATTGATCGACAGGAAGGACAAAAACAGTGGCTCCTCCTACTTTAATCTCAATTGGATATGGGACATAGGATTCAGCACTACCACCCATCGGTGATATCGGAGCAACAAATTGCTCTTTAGACTGGCAGTTTTCTTTTATGATTTCCAATGCCTGCTCTACCAGACTATCTTCTGTTCCAATCATAAAAGTTGTATTCCCAGATTTCAAAAAACCACCAGTACTAGCAAGTTTAGTGGCGCGGAAATTATTATCTACGAGAGCATTTAGAAGACGATTACTATCTTGGTCCTGAATAACTGCAAGAATTAACTTCATCCTTTCTTCCCCCAATGATTTCCGATTTAATATCTATATTATAACAGTTATTCTCTTGTAATCAGAAAGAAGTTAGACTACTGTACTTATTTAAAAGAAGGCTCTTTTAAACTAGAATGTTGATTTCCGTTCCAGGCACTCGCTTTCCGCGGGCGGTCCGGGAGCCTCCTCGGCGCTTTCGCTCCTGCGGGGTCTCCCGTGACTCGCTTCTCCCGCAGGATTCTCGCGCCTTCCACTCCAATCAACATTGTGCAAAAAATAAACATTGAGCTTTAACACAGCCTAAAAGTAAAAACTGACTACACTTTTTGTAGTCAGCTTCTTCTCATTTTATTATAGTATTTCCCTGATTTTGATTAATGCCTGATTGAATACTGATTCCACTGACTTTGATGCATCAATTAGTTGAATACGCTTTGGAAACCTAGTTATCAAAAGTTGATAACCCTCTCTAACCTTTTGATGAAAATCAATTGTTTCTAAATCCAACCGATTCACTTCACGACCTTTATGTTGGTTGATCCGCTTCAGTCCTTGTTCAGGATCAATATCAAAATAAAGCGTTAGCTTAGGCATCATATCCTCAATTGCAAACTCATTAATAGTATATACCTCGTCGATTCCCAAACCGCGCGCATAACCTTGGTATGCTAGGGAACTATCGATAAACCGATCACACAAAATTACCGCCCCAGATTCTAGAGCTGGCTTAACCTTTTCTATTAAATGCTGTCTTCTGGCCGCAGCATATAACAAAGCTTCTGTTCGTGGATCCATTGCCGTATTTTCGGTTGCTAAAATGACCTCACGGATTTGTTCAGCGATTTCTATTCCTCCAGGCTCCCTTGTTTGCATAACCGGATACCCTACACTTTCTAAATGTTGCGCTAACATATTGATTATCGTTGTTTTACCGGCACCCTCAGGCCCCTCAATTGTAATAAATACACCTTTACCCATATAAACCTCCGAAATATATGAAATGCTCTAGTGGCCCGCCTAAAGGCTTGACTCGAGATCCGATGGCACCTAATACTAGACACCCATCTATGTTCAAAAATTTTACACCGTTTTATCCACGCAGCGCTGAAAGCCTGAAGCGGAAATCAACATTTTAATTTTACAAAGCCTATATAAAAATAGAAATAAAACCTTGCCTTAATATTTCTCCACCTTGAAATCTTGTCCCCTTTTCAAGTAGCCATTGAATGTGGTGAATATCTGCTTCCATTATCATTTCCCCGGGAAATAATAATGGAATTCCGGGAGGATATGGGATAATCATTTCAGCAGAAATTGCCCCAATTGCTTCCAAAAGTGGGACCCTCTTATTATTTCGTTTTTTCATTTCTTTATAGTTTAAACTCAACTTAGCCAAGTCTTTTTTTTGATAGGGAACCAGCTCTTTTTCCATTTCTTTAGTGGGAACAGCATTGTCGCTCAAAGCCGTTTTCATTCGAACGATCACCTCGTTGAACGGATATTCCATTCCCTCTTTTAACAAAGGAATAATGAACAATAGGTTAAAGGGATCAGCAAGCTCCGCAAAAATACCTTGTCCCTCTAATATTTTTTGTAAATTAAATCCACTTAAAGAGTTTGTTGATTGAATTGTTATCTTTAACAAGTCACCTTGATTGTTAGGGTATGACAAAACTTTAATGCCAGATAGATTTGAAAGGTGGATTTTAAAAATATTTATCTGTTCTTGGAGATAAACTAAATCGTTTTTGTTTATCGAGCTAAGATAACAGCGTGCTATATCCAAAGAAGCCATGATTGGATAGGATGGACTACTTGATTGTAAAATATGAAGATATTTTTCTATATCATTTAATGCAATTAGCTTACTGTTAAAGTGCAAAAATGAACCCATTGTCATCGCTGGCAATGTTTTATGTGCAGATTGTATGACCACATCGGCTCCAAATGTTACTGCCGATGAAGGGAAAGGCTCACCTGCAATAAAATGAGCACCATGTGCCTCATCTACTAAAACTGGAATGTTATGACCATGGGCCAATCTTATAATCCTTCCGAGTTCATAAACCATCCCATAGTAATTCGGATAGGTTACAATCAAGGCTTTGGCATTGGGATACTTTTTTATGGCAGCTTGGACTGCTTCAAATGAAAGACCACCTGCCACCTGCCAGTCTTCATCAAATTCAGGACTAATAAAGACCGGGTCAGCATTGACAAGTTGAAGCCCATTTAAAATAGATTTATGACAATTCCGTTGTACAAGTACAGTATCCTCTTCATCAAGAGCTGCCATAATCATTGCCAGATTACCAACAGTACTACCATTAACAAGAAAAAAGCTCCTGCACACGCCAAAAAGCCCTGCCAGCAACTGCTCTGACTCTCGGATCACACCTTCCGGAGAATGGAGGTCATCTAAACCAGTTAGCTCTGTAACATCAAGCTTTAACAGTTCTTTAAAGGATACTGCACCTTCGAAAGGGAACACAGCCCCATTTTTATGACCTGGGACATGAAGAGAAATCGGAATTGCTTCTTTATGAAAAATAAGTTTTTCGTATAAGGGTGTTCTTAATTGTTCCATAGTCACCACCATTGGTAAATATTAATCTCGTTTGGAAATTTGGTATATGGTATCTTGAAAAATGTAAGGTTTATCCTGCTAATTGCAAGTCTAATCTATTTTAACAAATCAAGGAACAAGTTGTATGTCATATTAGTAAAAAAACTAATATGGATTTTATTAAAATTGAATGGATGTAAGTTATTTTTCCACAAAAAAACAAGCGCCCTACTGAGCACCTTATCAAAAGTATTTTATTTTATTTATGATTAACTTTATGAATAAATTTCTGGCTTTGTGCCCTTTTTTAGCTGATTAAGATAATATTTATATTTGGGATCATCCGTTGCTGTCTTGATAAGTTCACTTTCGCATTCGGTACAGATAAACGAAGTGTATAGATGAATCCCTTTCAGTTTTTGTTCCTCACAAATCACACATGTTTCCCCACAAAACTGATTCTGCAAGCTCAATATTTCCACCTCCATAATCCTAGTGTGTCCTTACCGTTCAATTTGTATACAATTTTTAGAATTTTCATATTAATGATAGCCGCATTTTATTGTATGTTTTTTTCTCTGGTTGGGTGTATGTCTATTGGATTGTTTTTTCTAAATATGACAAAAACGGTCCAAAAAAAGAACAACCCATTTGAGTTGTTCTTCATTTGCCCGGCAACGTCCTACTCTCACAGGGGGAGAACCCCCAACTACCATCGGCGCTGAGAAGCTTAACTTCCGTGTTCGGTATGGGAACGGGTGTGACCTTCTCGCTATCGCCACCAGACTATTTAATTGGGAATTTTCATTCCCTCAAAACTAGATAATGCAGAAGAAGTTGTAAAACCAATAACACCGTTTTTGGTTAAGTCCTCGATCGATTAGTATCAGTCAGCTCCACACGTCACCGCGCTTCCACCTCTGACCTATCAACCTGATCATCTTTCAGGGATCTTACTAGCTTGCGCTATGGGAAATCTCATCTTGAGGGGGGCTTCATGCTTAGATGCTTTCAGCACTTATCCCTTCCGCACATAGCTACCCAGCTATGCCTTTGGCAAGACAACTGGTACACCAGCGGTGCGTCCATCCCGGTCCTCTCGTACTAAGGACAGCTCCTCTCAAATTTCCTGCGCCCACGACGGATAGGGACCGAACTGTCTCACGACGTTCTGAACCCAGCTCGCGTACCGCTTTAATGGGCGAACAGCCCAACCCTTGGGACCGACTACAGCCCCAGGATGCGATGAGCCGACATCGAGGTGCCAAACCTCCCCGTCGATGTGGACTCTTGGGGGAGATAAGCCTGTTATCCCCGGGGTAGCTTTTATCCGTTGAGCGATGGCCCTTCCATGCGGAACCACCGGATCACTAAGCCCGACTTTCGTCCCTGCTCGACTTGTAGGTCTCGCAGTCAAGCTCCCTTGTGCCTTTACACTCTACGAATGATTTCCAACCATTCTGAGGGAACCTTTGGGCGCCTCCGTTACTCTTTAGGAGGCGACCGCCCCAGTCAAACTGCCCACCTGACACTGTCTCCTACCCCGATCAGGGGTATGGGTTAGAATTTCAATACAGCCAGGGTAGTATCCCACCAATGCCTCCACCGAAGCTAGCGCTCCGGCTTCTACGGCTCCTACCTATCCTGTACAAGCTGTACCAAAATTCAATATCAGGCTACAGTAAAGCTCCACGGGGTCTTTCCGTCCTGTCGCGGGTAACCTGCATCTTCACAGGTACTATAATTTCACCGAGTCTCTCGTTGAGACAGTGCCCAGATCGTTACGCCTTTCGTGCGGGTCGGAACTTACCCGACAAGGAATTTCGCTACCTTAGGACCGTTATAGTTACGGCCGCCGTTTACTGGGGCTTCGGTTCAAAGCTTCGCCTTGCGGCTAACCTCTCCCCTTAACCTTCCAGCACCGGGCAGGCGTCAGCCCCTATACTTCGCCTTGCGGCTTTGCAGAGACCTGTGTTTTTGCTAAACAGTCGCCTGGGCCTATTCACTGCGGCTCTTCAAGGCTATTCACCCTAAAGAGCACCCCTTCTCCCGAAGTTACGGGGTCATTTTGCCGAGTTCCTTAACGAGAGTTCTCTCGCTCACCTTAGGATTCTCTCCTCGCCTACCTGTGTCGGTTTGCGGTACGGGCACCTTTTATCTCGCTAGAGGCTTTTCTAGGCAGTGTGAAATCAGGAACTTCGGTACTATATTTCCCTCGCTATCACAGCTTAGCCTTCACGGTAACGGGATTTTCCTCGCTACCAGCCTAACTGCTTAGACGCGCATATCCAACAGCGCGCTTACCCTATCCTTCTGCGTCCCCCCATTGCTCAAACGATAAAGAGGTGGTACAGGAATATCAACCTGTTGTCCATCGCCTACGCCTTTCGGCCTCGGCTTAGGTCCCGACTAACCCTGAGCGGACGAGCCTTCCTCAGGAAACCTTAGGCATTCGGTGGATGGGATTCTCACCCATCTTTCGCTACTCATACCGGCATTCTCACTTCTAAGCGCTCCACCAGTCCTTACGGTCTAGCTTCAACGCCCTTAGAACGCTCTCCTACCACTGACATCTAAGATGTCAATCCACAGCTTCGGTGATACGTTTAGCCCCGGTACATTTTCGGCGCAGAGTCACTCGACCAGTGAGCTATTACGCACTCTTTAAATGGTGGCTGCTTCTGAGCCAACATCCTGGTTGTCTAAGCAACTCCACATCCTTTTCCACTTAACGTATACTTTGGGACCTTAGCTGGTGGTCTGGGCTGTTTCCCTTTTGACTACGGATCTTATCACTCGCAGTCTGACTCCCACGGATAAGTCTTTGGCATTCGGAGTTTGTCTGAATTCGGTAACCCGATGAGGGCCCCTAGTCCAAACAGTGCTCTACCTCCAAGACTCTTACAACGTGAGGCTAGCCCTAAAGCTATTTCGGAGAGAACCAGCTATCTCCAAGTTCGATTGGAATTTCTCCGCTACCCACACCTCATCCCCGCACTTTTCAACGTGCGTGGGTTCGGGCCTCCAGTAGGTGTTACCCTACCTTCACCCTGGACATGGGTAGATCACCTGGTTTCGGGTCTACAACCACATACTCATTCGCCCTATTCAGACTCGCTTTCGCTGCGGCTCCGTCTTATCAACTTAACCTTGCATGTAATCGTAACTCGCCGGTTCATTCTACAAAAGGCACGCCATCACCCATTAACGGGCTTTGACTACTTGTAGGCACACGGTTTCAGGATCTATTTCACTCCCCTTCCGGGGTGCTTTTCACCTTTCCCTCACGGTACTGGTTCACTATCGGTCACTAGGTAGTATTTAGCCTTGGGAGATGGTCCTCCCTGCTTCCGACCGGATTTCTCGTGTCCGGCCGTACTCAGGATCCACTCAGGAGGGAACGAAGTTTCAACTACAGGGTTTTTACCTTCTTTGACGGGCCTTTCCAGACCTCTTCATTTACCCCGTTCCTTTGTAACTCCATGTTGAGTGTCCTACAACCCCAAGAGGCAAGCCTCTTGGTTTGGGCTATTTCCCGTTTCGCTCGCCGCTACTCAGGGAATCGCATTTGCTTTCTCTTCCTCCGGGTACTTAGATGTTTCAGTTCCCCGGGTCTGCCTTCAATACCCTATGTATTCAGGTAAAGATACTACTCCATTACGAGCAGTGGGTTTCCCCATTCGGAAATCTCCGGATCAAAGCTTACTTACAGCTCCCCGAAGCATATCGGTGTTAGTACCGTCCTTCATCGGCTCCTAGTGCCAAGGCATCCACCGTGCGCCCTTTCTAACTTAACCTAAAGGTTAATCTCTTATTATATAAGAGAGAAAAAAACTAATGTGGTGTTTCTCGGTCTTACATTCTTCTTACGATTATCTAGTTTTCAAGGAACAAAAAATAACGACAAAAAGCAATCGTTATAAGATTGGTGGAGCCTAGCGGGATCGAACCGCTGACCTCCTGCGTGCAAGGCAGGCGCTCTCCCAGCTGAGCTAAGGCCCCGTTATAGGTGGATATGGTGGGCCTAAATGGACTCGAACCATCGACCTCACGCTTATCAGGCGTGCGCTCTAACCAGCTGAGCTATAGGCCCATATAACGGATAAACATATATAAATTTTTAAGAGATTACTCTCTCAAAACTAAACAAACAAACCATCAACATCACATCACTATAAGTGTTGTGTTCCGATTGTCTTTACGACAATATCCTTAGAAAGGAGGTGATCCAGCCGCACCTTCCGATACGGCTACCTTGTTACGACTTCACCCCAATCATCTGTCCCACCTTAGGCGGCTGGCTCCTTACGGTTACCCCACCGACTTCGGGTGTTACAAACTCTCGTGGTGTGACGGGCGGTGTGTACAAGGCCCGGGAACGTATTCACCGCGGCATGCTGATCCGCGATTACTAGCGATTCCAGCTTCATGTAGGCGAGTTGCAGCCTACAATCCGAACTGAGAGTGGTTTTATGGGATTGGCTCGACCTCGCGGTTTTGCAACCCTTTGTACCACCCATTGTAGCACGTGTGTAGCCCAGGTCATAAGGGGCATGATGATTTGACGTCATCCCCACCTTCCTCCGGTTTGTCACCGGCAGTCACCTTAGAGTGCCCAACTGAATGCTGGCAACTAAGATCAAGGGTTGCGCTCGTTGCGGGACTTAACCCAACATCTCACGACACGAGCTGACGACAACCATGCACCACCTGTCACTCTGTCCCCCGAAGGGGAACGTCCTATCTCTAGGAGTGTCAGAGGATGTCAAGACCTGGTAAGGTTCTTCGCGTTGCTTCGAATTAAACCACATGCTCCACCGCTTGTGCGGGCCCCCGTCAATTCCTTTGAGTTTCAGCCTTGCGGCCGTACTCCCCAGGCGGAGTGCTTAATGCGTTAGCTGCAGCACTAAAGGGCGGAAACCCTCTAACACTTAGCACTCATCGTTTACGGCGTGGACTACCAGGGTATCTAATCCTGTTTGCTCCCCACGCTTTCGCGCCTCAGCGTCAGTTACAGACCAAAGAGCCGCCTTCGCCACTGGTGTTCCTCCACATCTCTACGCATTTCACCGCTACACGTGGAATTCCGCTCTTCTCTTCTGCACTCAAGTTCCCCAGTTTCCAATGACCCTCCCCGGTTGAGCCGGGGGCTTTCACATCAGACTTAAGGAACCGCCTGCGCGCGCTTTACGCCCAATAATTCCGGACAACGCTTGCCACCTACGTATTACCGCGGCTGCTGGCACGTAGTTAGCCGTGGCTTTCTGGTTAGGTACCGTCAAGGTACCGGCAGTTACTCCGATACTTGTTCTTCCCTAACAACAGAGCTTTACGACCCGAAGGCCTTCATCGCTCACGCGGCGTTGCTCCATCAGACTTTCGTCCATTGTGGAAGATTCCCTACTGCTGCCTCCCGTAGGAGTCTGGGCCGTGTCTCAGTCCCAGTGTGGCCGATCACCCTCTCAGGTCGGCTACGCATCGTCGCCTTGGTGAGCCGTTACCTCACCAACTAGCTAATGCGCCGCGGGCCCATCTGTAAGTGACAGCCGAAACCGTCTTTCAGCTTTTCCTCATGAGAGGAAAAGGATTATCCGGTATTAGCTCCGGTTTCCCGGTGTTATCCCAGTCTTACAGGCAGGTTGCCCACGTGTTACTCACCCGTCCGCCGCTGATATCAGGGAGCAAGCTCCCATCAATCCGCTCGACTTGCATGTATTAGGCACGCCGCCAGCGTTCGTCCTGAGCCAGGATCAAACTCTCCAAGAAAGTTGATTGACTCATAAAAGTTACGTTGGCTAGTGTCATGACCGAAGTCATTCACACTATAAAAAATTATATTGTTGACGTTTGTTTGTTTAGTTTTCAAAGAGCAATTTTTCACCATCGCCGTGAAGCGACTTTATTAATATATCATTTCATCATTTATTTGTCAAACATTTTTTTAAAATGTTTTTTTCGCGTCTTTTCGACGACGTTTAATATCTTACCATCCTCAACTATTTCTGTCAATCCCAAAAAAACTTATTTAGAAATACATTTTACACACCGTTTCAATTAAAAATAAAAAAACCGTCATTCAATGACGGAGTTAATGAAGAATTCTCTAAATAATCCATGTCTGTACAGCAACTAGTGCTATGATTCCCGGGATTCCTAATAAACCCGAAACTGCTGACGTTATGAAATTAATTGGGACATGGATACCATAATGATTTCCCAATGTGTTTAAAAAAAACAAAAACATGGCACCTATTAATAACTTTATCACACCTTGTCCAATATATCTGATTGGTTTAACAGGCGCACCAATAAATAGTAATAATAGCACTAACCCAACGATTACCGCGATTACATAAGCTGGTTCCAATAAAAAACCCCCTACCGAGTATCTTGTACTATAAAGATATGTACAAGTATTAAAAAAAGAACACGGTAGTGGGGTATGAATGCTTATTTTCTTATTGTTACGTTTCTACTCTTTGCTTCTCTAAGCAAAAAGAAATATTTCATTTCGGCAACCCTTGATTCACTAAGAACTTCATCAGAAGGGTCTAAGCACTTTTCAACAAGGTTTTTTTGATTAATCCAACCATTTCGTAAATCATGAAGTTGATTTAAAAGTTTCTCATCAAACTCTTTACGAAGTCGGCCTTTTCGTTGAAAAAACATGGTATTCCCTCCGTTAACACTATACTTCTCTGCGACCTTCTAATGCCTTTGAAAGTGTTACTTCATCAGCATACTCTAAATCTCCACCAACTGGTAATCCATGGGCAATCCTTGTAACTTTGATTCCTGATGGCTTTAATAAACGAGAAATGTACATCGCGGTTGCTTCTCCCTCAATATTAGGGTTAGTAGCAAGAATAACCTCTTCAACTGTTTCATCTTGTAACCTTTTCAGTAGCTCAGGAATTTTAATGTCTTCCGGACCGATTCCATCCATTGGAGAGATTGCCCCTTGCAAAACATGATATAATCCAGAAAACTCCTTCATTTTCTCCATTGCAATGACATCTTTCGGGTCCTGAACTACACATATAATAGATCTATCCCTACGCTGATCTTCACAAATATAACATGGATCTTGGTCTGTTATATGACCACATACAGAACAATAGGTTAAATTTCTTTTAGCATTTACTAATGCTTTTGCAAAATCTAACACAATATCTTCCTTCATACTTAATACATAAAATGCCAGTCTTGAGGCTGTCTTTGGCCCAATTCCAGGCAATTTCATAAAGCTATCTATCAGCTTAGAGATTGGTTCAGGATAATACATATTGTTTTATTCCTCCTAGAACATGCCGGGAAGATTCATACCTTTAGTAAATTGTCCCATTGTGTTGTTTGTTAATTCCTCTGCTTTTTTCAAGGCATCATTAGTTGCAGCCAGTACTAAATCCTGCAACATTTCTATATCATCAGGGTCAACCGCTTCTGGTTTAATATTTACTTCAACGACTTCTTTATGTCCAGTTACAACAACAGTGACAACTCCTCCAGCTGTCCCTTCAATTCTCTTTTCTCCTAATTCCTCTTGAGCTTTAGCCATTTGCTTTTGCATTTTTTGCATTTGTTTCATCATACCTTGCATATTTCCACCGCGCATCATAAGTAAAACCTCCGATTTATTATTCTTTAATTTCAACTAGATCTTCGCCAAACAGTTTTTTTGCTTCGGCGATAAGTGGATCCTCTTCCTTATCCTGCTCAGGAGGGGCATCCTGACGTTGAACTGATAAAAAGTTCTCTCGTATATTATGCCATTGATCCTCTGGTACGCCTACAACTTGCATTCTTTTTCCTAGTAATTCTTCCATTATGGTTGATACAGTCTCAAGAAATTTGTTGTTTTCCATAGCCATTTGGCAATGAATTTCATATTTAAATTTAATAATAAACGTATGTTCAGAAGCAGCAACAGGTTCGGCTTCGTTTAACAATGCAGCCTGAGATCGCATCTGATTTTTTGCTAAATGCCCTAACATCTCCCCCCATTTACTCTTAACATGGTTTAGGTTAGTTTTGGTAGCCTGTTTTAATATTTCATTAATTTTTCCAGCTGGTGCTTGGAACCCCTTCCGGGAAGTTCTTTGAGGAACAGCATTAGTGGTAGGCTCCTGAGTCACGGTAATACCTTTAGTATTCAATTCACTAATTTTTTGTTCTAACTGTTCAATTTTAGCAAGCAACTGATTTATTGCCGGTGTTGACTCCACCGTTTGCACCTGCCGAAGTTGACACAGTTTTACAATTGCCACTTCTAAAAAGATCCTTGGATGATTTGTCCAACGCATTTCTTGTTGAGTTTTATTTAAAATTTCAATAAGTTCATAAATATTATCTGTTTGAACTTCATTAGCAATATTTTTAAATTCCTCATCAGCCATGACTTTCTCGATAGATTCTTCTAATTGCGGTGCAGCTTTATATAATAACATATCACGGTAGTAAAAAATAAAATCCTCTATAAACCTAACTGGATCTTTACCGTTTGATAGCAAGCTATTTAAACCATTTAAACCATTGGCTGCATCTTGGTCCTGAATGGCCTTGGCCAGTCTGTTTAAAAAACCTTGTGAAACGGATCCTGTTACAGTCAAAGCATCTTCTACGGAAACACTGTCCTGACTAAAGGAGATAGCCTGGTCCAGCAAACTAAGGGCATCCCGCATTCCGCCTTCAGCAGCTTTTGCAATTATTTGTAGGGACTGGTCCTCATATTCTACCCCAGTTTCATCTACAATAAGTTTCATTCGATTAACGATTGCTTTTGGCGTTATCCGTTTAAAATCAAATCGTTGGCAGCGCGAAATGATTGTTAAGGGAATTTTATGTGGTTCAGTGGTTGCCAATATGAAAATAACATGCTTCGGAGGTTCTTCTAGCGTTTTTAACAGGGCGTTAAATGCTCCAATTGTCAGCATATGCACTTCATCGACAATATAAACTTTATATCTCACTGAACTTGGGGCATACTTTACCTTATCACGAATATCTCGGATTTCTTCTACTCCATTGTTGGATGCAGCATCAATTTCTATTACATCTGGAATTGATCCGTCTGTTATTCCTTTACATGAAGCACACTCATTACAAGGCTCGCTTGCAGGTGATCTTTCACAATTAACTGCCTTTGCTAGTATTTTTGCAGCACTTGTTTTCCCTGTACCTCGGGGGCCAGAAAAAAGATAGGCGTGTGAAATTTTTTGCTGAAGCAGGGCGTTCTGCAAAGTTTTTGTAACATGTTCTTGGCCTACAACATCGATAAATGATTGCGGACGCCAAACACGATATAAAGCTTGATAACTCACTGACACCGCCCCCTTTCTTTTTATATCTTCTCTATTATAACGTAATCAATTTCAATAATTCAAAATGAAAAAGAAAAAGCTGAAACAGTTATCGAGGCTCCTGATGAAGCAAAACAAAGAAATGAGGAAGGCAACTATAGATGGACAAAAAAACCCACCCCGCCATCGAGATGAGTTTACCTTAGCAAATATGTATACCGTGCACCCTCCGTCGACTGACGACCATAAGCGTTACTTAAGCAGTTAGCTCGGCCCAGGCAACCCTGCGGCACATGAGAGCTTCCACTTAATGCTGCTTCCTTCCGGACCTGACATGGTTCGTGGATTCCCATTGCGCAGGACCCGGGCGTCAACGCCACTTACTTAAGGCAGACCCTACAGTCAGCCAGCCTCAGAGAGGGAATTCGGCCTCGCTAGAGCGGATTGCGAATACAGGGCACCGCTACCTCCCCGCTTAGCACGGTAATATAAAGTATACTAACTTTCATTTAAAAAAGCAACGCAATTAAGCTGTTAATTATTGTAAGCTTATCAACCTTATGAATTTTGCTTTTTATCTCGTTTTTTTCGTTCGCGAATCCCTTTAAAAAAATTAGTTAGTAATTCTCCACATTCTTTTTCTAACACACCAGGAATCACTTCGCTACGGTGGTTAAAACGCTCGTCCTCAGGCAGATTCATAAACGTCCCTGCACAGCCACCCTTAGGATCTTTTGCCCCATATACGACCCGAGCAATACGGGATAAAATAACCGCCCCTGCACACATTGGACATGGCTCAAGGGTCACATATAGCGTTGCATTTTCAAGTCGCCACGTTCCGAGTTTTTGGCAAGCTTGATCAATGGCTAGTAATTCTGCATGTCCTAGTGCATTTTGATTGGTTTCTCTGAGATTGTATGCACGGGCGACAACTTCCCCTTCAAGAACAATCAAGGCTCCGATTGGTACTTCACCAATTTCCTCTGCTTTTCGAGCTTCTTTTATAGCTTCATACATATAGAATGTGTCTATTTCTTTGTTTTTTTCCATATAGAACCTCTTATTTATTTCCTGTTTTTCTTAATGAACATTTTACTATATCAATTTCGATAGTGAAAGCGTGATTAAGGTTCAAAACTGTTTCCATTCTATCGGTACACTATACTATAAGACTTCCAGGCGTTAACTCTTTCTTTGGTGTTCCCAACCCGTATCCCTGTCCAAAATGAATACCCATTTTTCTTAAATATTGATAATCTTTCACCTGTTCTATACCTTCAGCAATTATGCTTGTATCTGATTCAACTGCAAAATTCATCAACAGAGAGACCATCTTCTGTTTTACTATGGTCTTATTAATATTTTGAATGATTGACTTATCAATTTTGATAAACTCTGGCTTTAAATACACTAATGTTTTTAAACTGTTATAACCGGATCCTGCATCATCTACGGCAATGCGAAACCCTTGTGAACGATAATGTGATAATATCCGTTCAAACTGGACAAAATCAGAAACAGCTTGCTTCTCTGTTATTTCGAAAACCACCTGTTCTGGAGAGATCCCATATTCCTCAATTAATTGTTTTGTTTCCCCAATTTTATAATTTGAATCCATTAATACATATGGATGGATATTCAAGAAGATTAAAGCACTTTTTTGATTTGGAGATTTTCTTAGACCGTCAACAAGACGTTTTATGGAGATATTTCTAATAAAACATTCAAACTGAAAAACTCGGTCTGTTTGTCCAATAAATTCATAAAATAAATCCGTATTGGGAAACAAACTGGTGGAGGGTGGCCGATTTAGCACTTCATATCCAATCGTTTTTCCATTTTCTAAATCCAGGATAGGCTGAAAAAATGTAGTTAAAGACTGATTACGAATGATTTTATCTAATTCTAAAAACCTTTTATAGTCCATATACCTCTTTTTTCTCTCTTTGTGTAAATAACGAAAAGCTGTGAAAAGACCGCTGTTTGAAAGGTTAGGTAAGAAGGTATTTTGCATATGGGACCTCTTTTTTTTATTTTTACCAATAGTTTATCGCTAAAATATTAATCCTTCGTGAAAGGGTTGTAATACTTTTATTAATTTTGTAATTTTTCGGAAATCCTCATTTTTACTTATCCTTAACATAAGATGATTAATATTGATGTGTGTTAAAGGAGGGAGAAACATGCAGATTCATGTCATTCAGCCTAACCAATCCTTGTTTGGTATCGCCCAGGCTTATGGCACCAGTGTAGACGAATTAATCAAAACAAACGATATTCCTAATCCTAACGACTTAGTTCAAGGCCAGACATTGGTGATTCCAATCGTTGGAAAATTTTATTGGGTAAAGTCTGGAGACAGCCTTTATTCAATTGCAAGGAAATTTGGCATTACCCAACAACAATTAGCCACAGTAAATCGTATTCCCGCAAATCAACCTCTTCGGATTGGGATGCGTCTATATATCCCACCGCGCCCCAAAAGAAATGGGGAATTCAATGCATACGTTGAGCCAAGGGGGGCAACTGTAACAACTGTTCTGGAAAATAGCGCCCGGGAGGCGGCTCCCTATTTAACCTATTTAGCACCGTTTAGTTTTCAAGCGTTACGAAATGGGGCACTGAAAGAACCTCTCTTAAATAACTTCCCAACTATCGCAAGGACCAATAGGAATGTCTTAATGATGGTCATTACGAATCAAGAAAACGATCAATTTAGCGCTGAGTTGGGTCAAATTCTTCTCAACAACACCGAAATTCAAACTAGGTTTTTAAACAATATTGTTTCCACTGCAAAGAAGTATGGATTTAAGGATATTCATTTTGATTTTGAACATTTACGTCCCGCAGATCGAGAAGCCTATAGTCGCTTCTTAAGAAGAGCTAGAGACCGATTTAGACAAGAGGGCTGGCTAATCTCTACAGCTCTTGCCCCAAAAATAAGTGCGACTCAAGCGGGAGAGTGGTATGAAGCTCATGATTATCATGCGCATGGTCAGATTGTCGACTTTGTTGTCATCATGACCTATGAATGGGGTTATAGTGGTGGACCAGCAATGGCGGTATCTCCAATTGATCAAGTAAGAAAGGTACTCCAATATGCTTTAACAGAGATCCCTTCTCAAAAAATCATGATGGGGCAAAATCTTTATGGTTATGATTGGACATTACCTTTTGTCCAAGGGAGCGTGGCTAGAGCAATCAGTCCTCAGCAAGCTATCCAACTTGCAGCCCGTTATAATGTACCTATACAATACGACACAAAAGCACAGGCACCTCACTTTAATTATGTCGATGCTCAAGGCAAACGACACGAAGTTTGGTTTGAAGATGCCCGCTCGATTCAAGCTAAATTTGATTTAATTAAAGAGTTAAACATTCGCGGAATGAGCTATTGGAAGCTTGGGTTAGCTTTTCCGCAAAACTGGCTGTTGATCCTCGAAAATTTCAATGTTGTAAAAAGATAAGGTTACTAACAATAAAGGGCTGCGACCACCTCGTAGCTCTTTTTTTATCCTTAAAATACATATAATATACAGGTTCGTTTCCACTAATTGTGTGTTACAATATTTTTTGCGTCATTAAGTTAATATATTAAAATAATGAATTCTATATATTATAGAGAGTGAAATAGAGGAGGACAAGCGATGGAGGGTACACCTTTTATCACCGTTGAAGGTCCGATTGGAGTGGGGAAAACTTCTCTTGCAAAAGCAATATCTGACCAATTTAAATTTACCCTATTAAAGGAAATAGTCGATGAAAATCCATTTCTCGGGAAATTCTACGAGAACATTGAAGAATGGAGCTTTCAAACAGAAATGTTTTTCCTATGTAATCGTTATAAACAATTAGGAGACATCCATGGACAGTTCCTATCAAGAAAAAAACCAGTTATCGCTGATTATCACATATTTAAGAATTTAATATTTGCCGAACGTACATTAAATAAAGAAGAATATCAAAAATATTATAAGATTTATCAAATATTAACGGCAAATATGCCGAAACCAAATGTAATTATTTATTTAAACGCCAGCCTCGAAACTCTTCTTAACAGAATTCAATTACGAGGTCGAGAGGTCGAAAAAAATATTAGTCCACTTTACCTAGAGCAGTTATCAATTGATTATGAAAATGCGATGCTAAAATTTGAAAAATTGCACCCCGAGATCCCTGTACTTCGCTTCAGTGGTGATGAAATAGACTTCGTCAAGAAAGAGCAGGATTTAACATTGATACTTGATACCCTTTCAAACCATGTAAAAAAAGGAGCACGCACCCATGAACTTTCAAATGAAATATGATATTCCTACTAATGCTATTTTCACCATTGCAGGGACAGTGGGCGTTGGAAAATCTACAATGACAAACGCATTAGCAAATGCACTATCATTTAATACATCCTTTGAAAAAGTAGATACAAACCCTTATCTAGATAAATTTTACGGAGACTTTGACCGCTGGAGCTTTCATTTACAAATTTACTTTTTAGCCGAACGCTTTAAGGAGCAAAAGCGAATTTTTGAATTTGGTGGCGGATTTATTCAAGACCGCTCAATCTATGAAGACACAGGAATCTTTGCAAAAATGCATTTTGAAAAAGGTACCATGTCAAAAGTAGATTTTGAAACATACACGAGTCTATTCGATGCCATGGTCATGACGCCGTATTTTCCACATCCTAATTTATTAATTTATCTTGATGGATCAATTGACGATATTCTCGCTCGCATTAAAGAACGTGGACGTCCAATGGAACAACAAACACCGATTGAATATTGGCTAGAAATGCACAAACGTTACGAAGACTGGATTAACTCCTTCACCGCTTGCCCCGTTCTTCGCTTAAATATTAAGGATTACGATATTATGGAAAATGAAGGGTCTATCGAGCCCATCATCGAACGGATTTCCTATTCTATGAAACAAACCAATTTGGTTAAGAAATAAGGCAACTATTCAAAACAGTCAGGAATATCCTTTGTTTAGAAGGTATTACTGCCTGTTTTTTATTTACTTATAAACAGGTAATTAAAAAATGTGACAGAATAATGTCGAATTTTCTTTAATAACACGCAAAAAAACCCACTACCTAATGGTAGTGGGTTAAATCTCCAATTTATGCGAATGGTAATTATTAGTATAGATGGAGGAGGAAGAGGGATTCGAACCCCCGCGCGGTTTAACCCGCCTGTCGGTTTTCAAGACCGATCCCTTCAGCCGAACTTGGGTATTCCTCCGTATCGACAAGAATAAATATATCATTAATAAATTACATTGTCAACAAAATGAAAAAAAAAAATTCTGAGCAGATTATTCTGCTCAGAAACTTTTCTTTATTCAGGGCGGATGACTTTGTGTTTGCCCATATACGGCTGTAATGCCTCAGGAATTAAAATACTTCCGTCCTCCTGCTGGTAGTTTTCCAAAATAGCTGCCACTGTTCTACCTAGTGCAAGTCCAGAACCATTTAATGTATGAACATGTTCGGGCTTTGCCTTCAGATCACGACGGAAACGAATGTTTGCTCGCCGTGCTTGGAAGCCTTCAAAATTACTACATGAAGAAATTTCTCGATAGGTTTCATAGCTCGGAAGCCAGACTTCAATATCGTATTTCTTAGCAGCGGTAAAACCTAAATCACCTGTACACATGCTTAAAACTCGATAAGGTAAGTTTAATAACTGTAATACTTTTTCAGCATGACCTGTTAATTTTTCGAGCTCAGCATAAGAATCTTCTGGCTTCACAAATTTAACTAGCTCCACTTTATTAAATTGATGCTGACGAATAAGTCCTCGCGTATCACGACCGGCTGATCCTGCCTCAGAACGGAAGCAAGCACTGAAAGCTGCGTAGCTGATTGGCAATTCTTCTCCGCTAAGAATTTCATCCCGATGGAGGTTTGTCACAGGCACCTCGGCAGTAGGGATAAGGAAATAATCCTCGCTTTCAACTCGAAATGCATCTTCTTCAAACTTTGGCAACTGACCCGTTCCAACCATGCTAGCTCGATTGACCATATAAGGAGGTAAAATCTCTTTGTAACCATGTTCATCGACATGAAGGTCAAGCATAAAACTAATTAAAGCGCGCTCTAGCCTAGCTCCTAAGCCTTTATAAAACACAAAACGACTTCCAGTCACTTTACCAGCACGTTCAAAATCCAAGATCCCTAGATCATCAGCAAGATCCCAATGTGGTTTCGCCTCAAATGGAAATTCACGAATATTACCCCATGTTCGAATCTCAACATTATCATCCTCTGATTCACCCACTGGAACGCTCTCATGAGGGATATTTGGAATACTGAGCAATAATTGCTCCAGCGTCTCTTCAACAACACGGAGCTCCTCGTCTAATGCTTTGATGCGGTCGCCAACCTCTCTCATTTCTGAAATTAAATGGTCAGCATCTTTCTTTTCCCGCTTCAAAACAGCAACCTGTTGTGATACTTCGTTTCGCTTACTTTTTAATTTCTCACTTTCTACAATTAAATCACGTCGATTTTGATCAAGCTCTTCAAACCTTCCAAAATCTGTTAAATCCTCACCGCGATGTTGTAATTTTCCCTTTACTTCTTCAAAATTTGCTCTTAATACCTTCATATCCAGCATAACTTGACCCTCCTTATTAATAAATCTTTATGTAAACAAAAAAATCCCGTCCCCAAAACAGGGACGAGAGTTACTCGCGATACCACCCTGGTTGAAAGCAAGCTTTCCACCTCAAAAAAAGATAACGGCTTAGACCGAAAGTATATAGTAACCTAAAAAAGGTGTTCCATACTTTACTCGAGGATGGATTCACAAATGTCATTCACCGGTTTACACCACCCACCGGCTCTCTAAAGAATGAACAAGCTGTTACTAGTTCCTCTCAATGCTTTAAAAAATATGAGAATTTCAAACATAATGTACTATAATTTTTTCTTAATTGCAACCAAATTATACGGATTGTTTTCCTTTTGCTTCTTTTACCATATTAACAAAATAAGAAGTTAAACGGTTGTCATCGGTAAGCTCAGGATGAAAGGAACAACCTAAAATATTCCCTTCACGTGCCGCAACAATTCTTCCTTCATGCTTAGAGATCACTTCAACGTTCTCTCCAGCTTCAACAATATGAGGCGCCCGAATAAATACCGCTGGAAAATCTTCTGCCACACCGGTAATATCTAAATCAGCTTCAAAACTTTCTCTTTGGCGACCAAATGAATTCCGCTCAACCGTAACATCCATTGCACCGATATGTGGCTCGTCATAGCCAACCACTCTTTTTGCCAATAGAATAAGTCCGGCACAAGTACCATATACTGGTTTCCCTTGATTCGCAAACTCTTTAAGTTGGTCCATAAATTGATACTTATCTATTAACTTACGCATTGTTGTGCTTTCGCCGCCAGGTAAAATTAATCCGTCAATTTCCTCTAGCTGCTCAACCCTTTTAATGACAACTGCTTCCGCTCCGGATTCTTCAACAGAACGGACATGTTCTCTTACCGCTCCTTGTAATCCAAGAACCCCTATTTTCACCATTGTACTACCCCTTACCAACCGCGATCTTGCATGCGAGCTCCTGGAGCTATAGTAGAGATTTCAATTCCCTTCATCGCTGCTCCTAGCCCTTTAGAAAGGTTCGCTATTAATTCGTAATCTTGATAATGTGTTGTTGCTTCAACAATGGCTCTTGCAAACTTTGCTGGATTTTCCGATTTGAAGATCCCTGAACCAACAAATACGCCATCTGAACCAAGCTGCATCATTAACGCAGCATCAGCAGGTGTTGCAACGCCACCGGCTGCAAAGTTTACGACTGGTAATTTACCTAACCGTTTAATTTCAAGCAAAACCTCATATGGAGCTCCTAGAAGCTTAGCTTCAGTCATTAGCTCGTCCTCATTCATGCCAACTACTTTACGTACTTGAGCATTTACTTTGCGAATATGACGAACGGCTTCAACAATATTTCCTGTTCCTGGTTCACCTTTTGTGCGTAGCATAGATGCGCCCTCGCCAATACGGCGTGCTGCTTCGCCTAAATCACGGCAACCGCAAACGAATGGTACTGTATAATCTCTTTTATTTAAATGATACTCTTCATCTGCTGGAGTTAAAACTTCACTTTCATCAATGTAGTCAACGCCCATTGCTTCTAATACTCTTGCTTCAACGATATGACCAATCCGTGCTTTAGCCATTACTGGAATAGAAACTGCGTTTAAAACTTCTTCAGTAATGCGAGGGTCAGCCATTCTTGCAACTCCACCTGCTGCACGAATATCAGAAGGTACCCGTTCTAACGCCATTACTGCTACAGCGCCAGCCTCCTCGGCAATTTTCGCCTGTTCTGCATTGACAACGTCCATAATGACGCCACCTTTTTGCATTTCTGCCATACCTCTTTTTACACGATCTGTTCCTGTTTTCACGGAAAACTTCCCCTCCATAAACGTTATTTAATTTTAAGAACAATTAATTCTATCGGATTATTCTTTTTTTTCCTTTATGAAAATAAAACAACAAAAAGAGGCTCCTGTCAAGGCAGGAACCCCAAATATTAGAACCAACTTTTTACAGATGACGACACACTTCCCCAAACATCGCCAAAGAATCCGCCGATTCCGCGCATCATTAACACGAATCCATTTGATCTTTCAACATTTTCTGCAGCCACTACATCTACTTGAAGATTTTTATTTTCTTTGCCCAAAATAAATCCAAGATCTTCACCATTAGTAGATTTAATTGTTACGTAACCAACCTTCTCTCCTTTTTTTACAGGAGCAGTCAATTCACCGTCTTTAGTTAATTTTTTCTTATCCAGAACTAGGACAGGTTTGTATGAGTCCTTTTCTCCACTTTTCATCACCATACTAATGGGTTCTTTTGTATAAATCTCTACTTTATCTCCCTTACCTTTTACTACAGGAAGAGACTTTTTACCTTTAACTTGATAATGTTTAGACAAAACTTTTTCTTTAGCAAAGTTATTAAACGCATAATCAAGAACTTTTCTTGTTTCAGTAAATCTTGCATCCTTTGAAGAGGCCTTCATCACTACTGAAAGATACCGCTGACCATTTCTTTCAGCTGTTGAGGTAAAGCAGTAGCCAGCAAAATCAGTTGAACCAGTTTTTAAGCCGTCAACACCCTCATATTGAAAAATTAACCCTGGTAACATCCAGTTGAAATTAGGATACTCCTTACCATCTCTAAATTTTAATTTTGGAGTTTTTGCTGTTTCAATAACCTCAGGATAATTACTGATTAATTGATAAGCAAGCTTCGCTGTTGCCCGAGCTGACATGACATTTTCGTCCTTTGGTCCGCCTGCCGGTTGATTACCTAATAAGCTTTCATTGTTAAGACCAGTAGAATTAACAAAATTATAATCTTTTAAACCTAACTCATTTGCTTTTTTATTCATCATAGTGACGAAGTTTTTTTCTGTTCCTGCTACTGTTTCTGCTAATGCAACTGCTGCAGCATTACCAGAAAAAATAGCCATTGCTTGATAGAGCTCTTTAACCGAATATTCTTCTCCTTGTGTTAATCCTACATTGGAGAGATCAGGTGCGGCTGATAATTTATGAACATATTCATTAATCGTAACCTTCTGGTCCCAACTAATTTTTTTATTTTGGATGGCTTCTAAGACCAAGTATTCTGTCATCATTTTTGACATACTAGCAACGCCAAGTACCTCATCTGGATTTTTTTGATATAATATCTTACCAGTCTTTACATCTAATAAAATAGCTGCCTCTGCATTAATACCAAGGGAATCTCCCTCCGCATTTGCTACATGTGGGCCAACTGCCGTGACGGATGCGAAACATACTATTAACATGGCAACGAATAGCAAAACCTTACGATAATAATTCAATCCAATTTCCTCCAGCTCTTAATTTTAGGGTCAAATTTATATTGTGAGAGTGGTAGACTCTTGTTTTCACCTTGATAGTTTAACATAAACAATTATTAGTTTCTACACCCACCCATGTATGGAAATAAGTCTATTAATTTTACAAAAAATAGCACAATAACGGTGGTTTGGCAGAGCAATAAGTCTTTATTTTAATGAATTAAAAAGGACAGAGAATACTTTCTCCGTCCTAAGTAAATTTTAGATATTTATTGAAGTGAATAGTTTGGTGATTCCTTCGTAATTTGAACATCATGAGGATGACTTTCTCTTAATCCTGCACCAGTCATTCTAATGAACTGGGAATTTTCTCTTAGTGCTCTTAAATCTCTTGAACCACAATATCCCATTCCCGAACGAATGCCTCCTACTAACTGATAAATCGTATCGGACAAAGGTCCTTTGTAAGGTACTCTTCCTTCAATACCCTCTGGGACAAACTTCTTATTATCTTCTTGGAAATAGCGGTCTTTAGAGCCTTTTTCCATTGCACTAACTGAGCCCATACCTCGATATACTTTAAAGCGACGTCCTTGATAAATTTCGGTATCTCCTGGGCTTTCTGAAACACCTGCTAACATGCTTCCGAGCATAACGGCATGTCCACCAGCTGCTAACGCCTTTACGATATCACCAGAATATTTAATACCACCATCAGCAATAATTGCCTTCCCGTGTTTCCGTGCTTCCGTTGCACAATCGTAGACGGCTGTAATCTGAGGTACTCCAACTCCAGCTACCACCCGAGTTGTGCAAATTGAACCAGGTCCGATTCCAACCTTAACAACATCTACCCCTGCATCGATTAGTTCCTTTGTCGCAGCCGCAGTAGCTACATTCCCGGCGATAATGGCCAGTTCAGGATAAGCTTGTCTAATCTCTCTAACTGTCTCAAGAACCCCTGCTGAGTGTCCGTGAGCGGTATCGACGACAATGGCATCTACATTTGCTTTCACTAAGGCATCTACACGCATCATCGTATCCTTTGTTACTCCTACTGCAGCCCCAGCCAACAGACGCCCTTGTTGATCTTTTGCTGAATTAGGAAATTCAATAACCTTCTCAATATCTTTAATTGTAATAAGGCCCTTTAATACTCCACTTTCATCAACTAAAGGAAGTTTTTCTATTTTGTATTGTTGAAGAATCTTTTCGGCATCCTGGAGACTTGTTCCCACTGGTGCTGTTACCAAGTTCTCCTTTGTCATAACATCTGAAATAAGGATAGAGTAGTCTTGAATAAATCGTAAATCACGATTAGTAAGAATTCCCACAAGTTTTTGTTCAACTTCGTTATTAATGATTGGAACGCCAGAAATTCGATATTTCCCCATCAAGTG
Organism: Bacillus sp. 1NLA3E; assembly: GCF_000242895.2. NCBI lineage: Bacteria > Bacillati > Bacillota > Bacilli > Caryophanales > Bacillaceae > Bacillus > Bacillus sp. 1NLA3E. The sequence goes on along the minus strand of NC_021171.1, from coordinate 17,377 downwards.
TTCAGCATCAAAAACTTGCTGTTCAGGAGTTAAGAAAAATGGATCTGTTATTACGCCGCTCTCTGACCGTTTAACTTTTAATACTTGGTCAGCCTGTTGTTCGATTGACATATTCTTGTGAATAACACCAAGTCCACCTTGGCGGGCAATTGCTATTGCCATATCCGCTTCTGTTACTGTATCCATTCCTGCACTGATAATTGGGATATTTAACTTAACCTTTTTTGTTAACTCTACTTGAAGATTGACATCACGCGGTAACACTTCCGATTTCGCCGGGACCAACAAAACATCATCGAACGTTAAACCTTCTTTTTTAAATTTAGATTCCCACATTTTTATTTATGACCTCCTGGATACGTAAAAATATTATTAGTAGGTTATCAATTGGATAAAATACTGTCAAGAAAGATCACTTATGTTAGATTTTTCAGAAAATTGTAAAGGGGTAAATCGAATGGATTATCAAGACTGGAATAGTTACACAATGTTTTTCTCCGCCTCCTTTACTCAAGCCTTTTTAAAAAATAATTATCATAAGCAACGTATTGAGCAAGCTGATCAAAAAAGCTTTCAAAATTGCTACCCATTCATTTATTATCTAGAACACGGGAAAATTTATTACGAACAAGCTATCCAAGCCCCACTCATGATTCAACCAATTTTAATCTTTTACGGGTTTATCCACTTAATTAAAGCCTGTATTCTAGTCAAAGACCCAAATTATCCAGAAACAACCTCTGTATTAGCACATGGGGTTTCATCGAGAAAAAGAAAAAAACAACAGTATCGTTTTTTAGATGATGAAGTCAAAATTCAAAAGACCGGCCTTTTCCCTTTTATGTCTGATAAGTTGTTTCACATGAAACAATTAGAAGGGGAGAAGGTTACGATGGAAGAACTACTATCCAATATACCTGAGGTTGACCATCTCTTTTCAAAATTAGAAAAGAAAAAGATTTTCGAAAAAGGGCCATTTAAAAATGGAAACATCCTTATTTCTAATAATATCTTAGACTCCTTCCATATGACAGAAAATCGCTTTGAAGATTATTTACGCTCTAAATTCCAAAGATCATTCTCGGTATCTTCACACGATAAGGATTATTTAAAGATAGGAGTTGAAAATGGTTTTTTTGGAGAGACGCTTCCTTTTAGATTTAATATTGTAGAAAAACAATATTCATTACCTCTACACAAAGGGGATCTCTTGCAATTTCCTGAAATGCTTATTCATTACTTACTTCTTTATAATCTAAGTATGATTGCTAGATATGAAACAGAATGGTGGAGTGAACTAATGAAAATGATGGCAAATAACGATTTTCCATTTATCCAGTCATTTTTAGAAACAACTATTAAGAAAGGTCCGTTTTTGATATATCAGCAGTTGATTAGTGGGTTGGAGAAGTAGTAAGCAAAAAAGCTCAAGCCTCTTGGTTTGCACAAGGAGCTCGCTTATCAGCTTGTGACCTCGAGCCGAGCGGATGTTAGCCAATAGGACAAAGAGGCTCGTGAGCTCCTGACCTCTGAGTGTACCTTGTACGCTCCGGGCTTCATCCCTAACTAAAAGATTGTTGTTTTTTAAATGGGGTTTGTGGAAGCAAAACGTTGATAAAAAAGCTTATCTTCGCTTCAGGTGCGAGACCCCTGCGGGAGCAACGGGACAAGGTGATCCCCTAAGGTGCGCGAGTATCCTGGAGCGGAAATCAACCACATTTCTCTTTTGGTAAATAGCAAAAAACTTTACAAAAACGGCAAAAAAAGAACAACTCATTTGAGTTGTTCTTTTTTTGCCCGGCAACGTCCTACTCTCACAGGGGGAGATCCCCCAACTACCATCGGCGCTGAGAAGCTTAACTTCCGTGTTCGGTATGGGAACGGGTGTGACCTTCTCGCTATCGCCACCAGACTATTTTTTTCATAAGACATTATTTATTATAATGACTTTTTGAAGTTTTGCAAGAGAAATTTTCATTCCCTCAAAACTAGATAATGCAGAAGAAGTTGTAAAACTAATAACACCGTTTTTGGTTAAGTCCTCGATCGATTAGTATCAGTCAGCTCCACACGTCACCGCGCTTCCACCTCTGACCTATCAACCTGATCATCTTTCAGGGATCTTACTAGCTTGCGCTATGGGAAATCTCATCTTGAGGGGGGCTTCATGCTTAGATGCTTTCAGCACTTATCCCTTCCGCACATAGCTACCCAGCTATGCCTTTGGCAAGACAACTGGTACACCAGCGGTGCGTCCATCCCGGTCCTCTCGTACTAAGGACAGCTCCTCTCAAATTTCCTGCGCCCACGACGGATAGGGACCGAACTGTCTCACGACGTTCTGAACCCAGCTCGCGTACCGCTTTAATGGGCGAACAGCCCAACCCTTGGGACCGACTACAGCCCCAGGATGCGATGAGCCGACATCGAGGTGCCAAACCTCCCCGTCGATGTGGACTCTTGGGGGAGATAAGCCTGTTATCCCCGGGGTAGCTTTTATCCGTTGAGCGATGGCCCTTCCATGCGGAACCACCGGATCACTAAGCCCGACTTTCGTCCCTGCTCGACTTGTAGGTCTCGCAGTCAAGCTCCCTTGTGCCTTTACACTCTACGAATGATTTCCAACCATTCTGAGGGAACCTTTGGGCGCCTCCGTTACTCTTTAGGAGGCGACCGCCCCAGTCAAACTGCCCACCTGACACTGTCTCCTACCCCGATCAGGGGTATGGGTTAGAATTTCAATACAGCCAGGGTAGTATCCCACCAATGCCTCCACCGAAGCTAGCGCTCCGGCTTCTACGGCTCCTACCTATCCTGTACAAGCTGTACCAAAATTCAATATCAGGCTACAGTAAAGCTCCACGGGGTCTTTCCGTCCTGTCGCGGGTAACCTGCATCTTCACAGGTACTATAATTTCACCGAGTCTCTCGTTGAGACAGTGCCCAGATCGTTACGCCTTTCGTGCGGGTCGGAACTTACCCGACAAGGAATTTCGCTACCTTAGGACCGTTATAGTTACGGCCGCCGTTTACTGGGGCTTCGGTTCAAAGCTTCGCCTTGCGGCTAACCTCTCCCCTTAACCTTCCAGCACCGGGCAGGCGTCAGCCCCTATACTTCGCCTTGCGGCTTTGCAGAGACCTGTGTTTTTGCTAAACAGTCGCCTGGGCCTATTCACTGCGGCTCTTCAAGGCTATTCACCCTAAAGAGCACCCCTTCTCCCGAAGTTACGGGGTCATTTTGCCGAGTTCCTTAACGAGAGTTCTCTCGCTCACCTTAGGATTCTCTCCTCGCCTACCTGTGTCGGTTTGCGGTACGGGCACCTTTTATCTCGCTAGAGGCTTTTCTAGGCAGTGTGAAATCAGGAACTTCGGTACTATATTTCCCTCGCTATCACAGCTTAGCCTTCACGGTAACGGGATTTTCCTCGCTACCAGCCTAACTGCTTAGACGCGCATATCCAACAGCGCGCTTACCCTATCCTTCTGCGTCCCCCCATTGCTCAAACGATAAAGAGGTGGTACAGGAATATCAACCTGTTGTCCATCGCCTACGCCTTTCGGCCTCGGCTTAGGTCCCGACTAACCCTGAGCGGACGAGCCTTCCTCAGGAAACCTTAGGCATTCGGTGGATGGGATTCTCACCCATCTTTCGCTACTCATACCGGCATTCTCACTTCTAAGCGCTCCACCAGTCCTTACGGTCTAGCTTCAACGCCCTTAGAACGCTCTCCTACCACTGACATCTAAGATGTCAATCCACAGCTTCGGTGATACGTTTAGCCCCGGTACATTTTCGGCGCAGAGTCACTCGACCAGTGAGCTATTACGCACTCTTTAAATGGTGGCTGCTTCTGAGCCAACATCCTGGTTGTCTAAGCAACTCCACATCCTTTTCCACTTAACGTATACTTTGGGACCTTAGCTGGTGGTCTGGGCTGTTTCCCTTTTGACTACGGATCTTATCACTCGCAGTCTGACTCCCACGGATAAGTCTTTGGCATTCGGAGTTTGTCTGAATTCGGTAACCCGATGAGGGCCCCTAGTCCAAACAGTGCTCTACCTCCAAGACTCTTACAACGTGAGGCTAGCCCTAAAGCTATTTCGGAGAGAACCAGCTATCTCCAAGTTCGATTGGAATTTCTCCGCTACCCACACCTCATCCCCGCACTTTTCAACGTGCGTGGGTTCGGGCCTCCAGTAGGTGTTACCCTACCTTCACCCTGGACATGGGTAGATCACCTGGTTTCGGGTCTACAACCACATACTCATTCGCCCTATTCAGACTCGCTTTCGCTGCGGCTCCGTCTTATCAACTTAACCTTGCATGTAATCGTAACTCGCCGGTTCATTCTACAAAAGGCACGCCATCACCCATTAACGGGCTTTGACTACTTGTAGGCACACGGTTTCAGGATCTATTTCACTCCCCTTCCGGGGTGCTTTTCACCTTTCCCTCACGGTACTGGTTCACTATCGGTCACTAGGTAGTATTTAGCCTTGGGAGATGGTCCTCCCTGCTTCCGACCGGATTTCTCGTGTCCGGCCGTACTCAGGATCCACTCAGGAGGGAACGAAGTTTCAACTACAGGGTTTTTACCTTCTTTGACGGGCCTTTCCAGACCTCTTCATTTACCCCGTTCCTTTGTAACTCCATGTTGAGTGTCCTACAACCCCAAGAGGCAAGCCTCTTGGTTTGGGCTATTTCCCGTTTCGCTCGCCGCTACTCAGGGAATCGCATTTGCTTTCTCTTCCTCCGGGTACTTAGATGTTTCAGTTCCCCGGGTCTGCCTTCAATACCCTATGTATTCAGGTAAAGATACTACTCCATTACGAGCAGTGGGTTTCCCCATTCGGAAATCTCCGGATCAAAGCTTACTTACAGCTCCCCGAAGCATATCGGTGTTAGTACCGTCCTTCATCGGCTCCTAGTGCCAAGGCATCCACCGTGCGCCCTTTCTAACTTAACCTAAAGGTTAATCTCTTATTATATAAGAGAGAAAAAACTAATGTGGTGTTTCTCGGTCTTACATTCTTCTTACGATTATCTAGTTTTCAAGGAACAAAAATAACGACAAAAAGCAATCGTTATAAGATTGGTGGAGCCTAGCGGGATCGAACCGCTGACCTCCTGCGTGCAAGGCAGGCGCTCTCCCAGCTGAGCTAAGGCCCCGTTATAGGTGGATATGGTGGGCCTAAATGGACTCGAACCATCGACCTCACGCTTATCAGGCGTGCGCTCTAACCAGCTGAGCTATAGGCCCATATAACGGATAAACATATATAAATTTTTAAGAGATTACTCTCTCAAAACTAAACAAACAAACCATCAACATCACATCACTATAAGTGTTGTGTTCCGATTGTCTTTACGACAATATCCTTAGAAAGGAGGTGATCCAGCCGCACCTTCCGATACGGCTACCTTGTTACGACTTCACCCCAATCATCTGTCCCACCTTAGGCGGCTGGCTCCTTACGGTTACCCCACCGACTTCGGGTGTTACAAACTCTCGTGGTGTGACGGGCGGTGTGTACAAGGCCCGGGAACGTATTCACCGCGGCATGCTGATCCGCGATTACTAGCGATTCCAGCTTCATGTAGGCGAGTTGCAGCCTACAATCCGAACTGAGAGTGGTTTTATGGGATTGGCTCGACCTCGCGGTTTTGCAACCCTTTGTACCACCCATTGTAGCACGTGTGTAGCCCAGGTCATAAGGGGCATGATGATTTGACGTCATCCCCACCTTCCTCCGGTTTGTCACCGGCAGTCACCTTAGAGTGCCCAACTGAATGCTGGCAACTAAGATCAAGGGTTGCGCTCGTTGCGGGACTTAACCCAACATCTCACGACACGAGCTGACGACAACCATGCACCACCTGTCACTCTGTCCCCCGAAGGGGAACGTCCTATCTCTAGGAGTGTCAGAGGATGTCAAGACCTGGTAAGGTTCTTCGCGTTGCTTCGAATTAAACCACATGCTCCACCGCTTGTGCGGGCCCCCGTCAATTCCTTTGAGTTTCAGCCTTGCGGCCGTACTCCCCAGGCGGAGTGCTTAATGCGTTAGCTGCAGCACTAAAGGGCGGAAACCCTCTAACACTTAGCACTCATCGTTTACGGCGTGGACTACCAGGGTATCTAATCCTGTTTGCTCCCCACGCTTTCGCGCCTCAGCGTCAGTTACAGACCAAAGAGCCGCCTTCGCCACTGGTGTTCCTCCACATCTCTACGCATTTCACCGCTACACGTGGAATTCCGCTCTTCTCTTCTGCACTCAAGTTCCCCAGTTTCCAATGACCCTCCCCGGTTGAGCCGGGGGCTTTCACATCAGACTTAAGGAACCGCCTGCGCGCGCTTTACGCCCAATAATTCCGGACAACGCTTGCCACCTACGTATTACCGCGGCTGCTGGCACGTAGTTAGCCGTGGCTTTCTGGTTAGGTACCGTCAAGGTACCGGCAGTTACTCCGATACTTGTTCTTCCCTAACAACAGAGCTTTACGACCCGAAGGCCTTCATCGCTCACGCGGCGTTGCTCCATCAGACTTTCGTCCATTGTGGAAGATTCCCTACTGCTGCCTCCCGTAGGAGTCTGGGCCGTGTCTCAGTCCCAGTGTGGCCGATCACCCTCTCAGGTCGGCTACGCATCGTCGCCTTGGTGAGCCGTTACCTCACCAACTAGCTAATGCGCCGCGGGCCCATCTGTAAGTGTCAGCCGAAACCGACTTTCAGCTTTTCCTCATGAGAGGAAAAGGATTATCCGGTATTAGCACCGGTTTCCCGGTGTTATCCCAGTCTTACAGGCAGGTTGCCCACGTGTTACTCACCCGTCCGCCGCTGATATCAGGGAGCAAGCTCCCATCAATCCGCTCGACTTGCATGTATTAGGCACGCCGCCAGCGTTCGTCCTGAGCCAGGATCAAACTCTCCAAGAAAGTTGATTGACTCATAAAAGTTACGTTGGCTAGTGTCATGACCGAAGTCATTCACACTATAAAAAATTATATTGTTGACGTTTGTTTGTTTAGTTTTCAAAGAGCAATTTGTTCCGTCGTCTCTCAGAGGCGACTTTATTAATATATCATTTGCAACAAAATAAGTCAACTAATATTTTTTAATGCTTAAATAGTATTAACCGTTTGTTGCTGACTTGAATGATTATATCAGCTATTAAATACTTTGGCAAGTACTTATTGATAATAAAAGACTCTACTCCTTTTTTCGCTGATCAACTTAAAACGGGAGTTATTTAATCCATAGGCATTTTTAAACTAGAATGCTGATTTCCGTTCCAGGCACTCACGCACCTGTCCCGCTGCTCCTGTGGGAGTCTTGCGCCTTCCACTCCAATCAACATTGAGCTTTAAAACAGCCAATCTATAAAAAAGGGACGAAGGTTAACAGCAACCTTCATCCCTTTTTAAAAATTATTCTTCTTTGTCTTCATCAGATATAACTTCACTGATAGATTCAGGTGAATTATCTGATTCATTCTTTTCAGCTTTATCAGTTGATGCTTGAGGAGATTCTTGAACACTGTCTTCTATTTCCCCACTAGATAGATTTGTTTCTTCATTCTCAAATTCTTCTTTATCTTCTTCTTTAGCAACCTTGGCAACTGTAGCCACTTGATCATGTTCAGATTCTCCTAGTCGGATCAATCTGACACCTTGCGTGTTTCTTCCCATTGATGAAATATCATTAACATCCATACGGATTAACACACCGCCTGTCGTAATCAACATGACATCTTCCTCGCCAGTTACTACTTTCATCGATATGAGATTCCCATTTTTCTCTGTAATATTACACGTTTTAATCCCTTTACCGCCTCGACCTTGGACTCGGTATTCAACTGCTGGAGTTCGTTTTCCATAACCTTTTTGGGTAACAATTAAGATGTCAGTATTATCCTCTAATACTTCCATTCCAACAACTTCGTCATCATCATCCAGGTTAATTCCTTTAACACCAGTAGCTGTTCTTCCCATTGAACGTACATCAGTCTCAGGGAAACGAATCAACATTCCTTTTTTTGTACCAATGATGATTTCTTTGCTTCCGTCGGTTAACCGAACTGAAATCAATTCATCTTCCTCACGTAAATTAAGTGCAATTAAGCCATTATTACGGATGTTCGCAAACGATGTTAATGGAGAGCGTTTCGAAACTCCTTGCTTCGTAGTAAAGAATAGAGACCAATCATCTACAAATTCTTCTACTGGAATAATCGCATTTACCCATTCACCTTTATCTACTTCGAGTAAATTAATGATTGGCAACCCTTTTGCTGTTCGACTATACTCTGGAATTTCATAGCCCTTGGACCGGTATACCTTACCTTTGTTTGTGAAAAATAGAATAGTATCATGGGTAGAAGTGGTGATTAAGTGTTCAACAAAATCATCTTCATTTGTGTTCATTCCCTGGATACCGCGTCCTCCACGTTTTTGCGAACGATAGGTTGAAACTGGAAGACGTTTGATATAGCCATTATGCGTTAAAGTAATGACGACACTTTCCTTTGGAATTAGGTCTTCATCCTCTATCATTTCTACTCCACTTGTAACAATTTCAGTACGGCGCTTATCATTAAAGCGTTCTTTTATTTCGGTAAGTTCTTCTCTAATAATTTCTAAAATTTTCTCTTCATTAGCGAGAATTGCATTCAATTCTTCAATCAGATTAAGCAAGGTCTGGAGTTCTTCCTCGATTTTTTCACGTTCTAAACCAGTTAATCGTTGCAAACGCATGTCAAGGATTGCCTGTGCTTGTTTTTCTGATAATTGAAATTGAGTCATTAATCCTTCGCGAGCAATATCTGTTGTCCTCGAGCCACGAATCAAACTAATTACTGCATCAATATTGTCTAATGCAATTTTTAATCCTTCTAAAATATGAGCACGAGCTTCAGCCTTACGTAGTTCAAACTCCGTTCTACGACGAATGACTACCTTCTGATGATCTAAGTAATGAACTAAACATTGCTTAAGTGTTAAAACCTTTGGGTGACCATTAACAAGTGCTAATGTGTTGATTCCAAAGCTGGTTTGCAGGGCGGTGTGTTTATATAAGTTATTTAAAAGGACATTCGCATTAGCGTCTTTTCGTACCTCAATAACAATCCTCATCCCATTACGATCGGATTCATCGCGCAGGTCTGTAATTCCATCGATTTTTTTATCACGAGCTAATTCAGCAATCTTTTCAATCAATCTTGCTTTATTAACTTGGTATGGTAATTCATTAACAATGATTACTTCTTTTCCATTTGACTTTTGTTCAATTTCTACCTTCGCACGGATAGTTACTGAGCCTCTGCCTGTTTCGTATGCTTTACGAATACCACTTCGGCCTAGAATTAATCCTCCTGTTGGGAAATCAGGACCAGGGATAATCTCCATTAGCTCTTGAGTAGTAATCTCAGGATCATGGCTAATTGCTAATACTCCATCAATTACTTCACCAAGTTGGTGAGGTGGGATATTAGTTGCCATACCTACAGCAATTCCTGTTGTTCCATTAACTAATAGATTAGGGAATCGAGCCGGAAGAACAACCGGTTCACGTTCCTCACCATCGTAGTTATCTTGAAAATCAATCGTATCTTTGTTGATATCTCTTAATAGTTCCATCGAAATTTTGGACATTCTTGATTCTGTATAACGCATTGCTGCTGCTGAATCACCATCTACAGACCCAAAGTTTCCATGACCATCTACGAGCATATAACGGTAGTTAAAGTCTTGAGCCATCCGAACCATTGTTTCGTAAACTGCAGAATCACCATGAGGATGATACTTACCGATTACGTCACCAACGATACGAGCAGACTTTTTGTAAGGTTTGTCCGAATGCATTCCAAGATCATGCATAGCATAAAGAATACGGCGATGAACTGGCTTTAAGCCATCACGTACATCCGGAAGAGCACGAGATACAATAACACTCATCGCATAGTCAAGAAAGGAAGATTTCATCTCCTGACTGATATTAATCTCTTTTATTTGAGAATTTGGTGTTTCAGCCATATTTGGTACCTCCTATTTAGGGCAACGTAAAGCTTTCATTGATCACCCTTCTACTTCGGTAAATGAAAAAAGGAGGATAGTGGTCAACCCTCTACCCTTACCTTTTTCTAATTGTCTAGCTCATCGAAAGCTAAGCGCCTTTCGATTTTCTTGTTGTCTAGCAGCTACTTGCCTCTTCGAAGTGCTTTTTTCTATATGTCTAGATTCTTCACATATTGTGCATTTGCTTCAATGAAGTTACGACGAGGTTCTACTTTGTCACCCATTAACATTTCAAAAGTTTCATCAGCCTCAATTGCATCTTCTAAACTAACTTGTAGCATTGTTCTAGTGGATGGATCCATTGTTGTTTCCCATAATTGCGTCGGATTCATCTCTCCAAGACCTTTATAACGCTGGATATTTGGTTTAGGTGAATTAGGTAATTCCGCAAAAACACGCTCAAGTTCTTTATCATTGTATGCATACTCAATTCGTTTCCCTTGTTGGACTTTATATAGTGGGGGTTGGGCAATATAAACATAACCAGCCTCTAATATTTGTCTCATATATCGATAAAAGAAGGTTAATAAGAGCGTGCGAATATGGGCACCATCAACATCAGCATCAGTCATGATCACTACTTTATGATAACGAGCTCGAGCAATATCAAAATCTTCCCCAATCCCTGTCCCGATTGCCGTAATCATTGCCCTAACTTCATTGTTAGAGAGAATCTTATCTAGCCGTGCTTTCTCAACATTTAGGATTTTTCCTCTTAAAGGTAAAATTGCCTGAAAGTGACGGTCACGTCCTTGTTTGGCTGATCCACCGGCAGAGTCACCCTCAACAATATAGATTTCACTGATTGCAGGATCCTTAGAAGAACAATCTGCTAATTTCCCGGGCAAACTCGAAACCTCTAAAGCACTTTTTCGACGTGTTAATTCCCGTGCCTTTTTTGCAGCGAGTCTTGCTCTTGCAGCCATTAGGCCTTTTTCAACAACTTTACGTGCAACTCCGGGGTCTTCAAGTAGAAATTTCTCGAAATGTTCAGAGAAAATGGTATCAGTAATCGTACGAACTTCTGAGTTACCCAGTTTTGTTTTTGTTTGACCCTCAAATTGCGGATCCGGGTGTTTAATGGATATGATGGCTGTTAACCCTTCACGAACGTCTTCACCAGAAAGATTTGTGTCATTTTCTTTAATCAATCCATTCTTTCTAGCATAATCATTAATGACTCTGGTTAACGCGGTCTTGAAACCAAATTCGTGAGTTCCACCTTCATAGGTGTGAATATTATTGGCAAAAGAGTATATATTGCTTGTATAGCTTTCGTTATATTGCAGAGCAACATCGATTGTTATACCATCTTTTTCGCCCTCGATAAAAATAGGCTCTTCATGAACAACATCCTTCGTTCTGTTTAAATGCTCAACGTAGGATTTAATTCCACCTTCATAAATATACTCATTCTTTTTATTTTCAACTCGCTTGTCTTCAATAGTAATTTTAATATTTTTATTTAAGAAGGCAAGTTCGCGTAGACGAGTTGCAAGTGTGTCATAATCATATTCTAGTGTTTCAGTGAAGATGGTTGCATCAGGTATAAAGTGAATCGTTGTTCCTGTATGATCTGTTTCTCCAACCACTGCTAAATCAGCTTGTGGAACACCACGTTCAAATACTTGGTAATAGATTTTTCCGTCACGGTGGACATAAACTTCTAGCTTTGTTGATAAAGCATTTACAACTGAGGCACCAACACCATGGAGACCTCCAGATACTTTATATCCACCTCCGCCAAATTTACCGCCTGCGTGGAGGACTGTAAAAATGACTTCAACTGCTGGGCGTCCCACTTTTTCTTGAATACCAACTGGAATACCGCGTCCATTATCCTTAACCGTAATGCTGTTATCTTTTTCAATAATGACATTTATGTCTGAACAATGACCTGCAAGGGCTTCGTCAATACTATTATCCACAATTTCCCAAACTAGATGATGTAAACCTCTTCCACTCGTTGACCCGATGTACATTCCTGGCCGTTTTCGAACAGCTTCTAATCCTTCTAATACCTGTATGTCACTTTCATCATAGGTTTCTTCTTGCATTGCATTTTGCTCCATTGCCATTTCGATCACCTACACTTTCTGTATACACTGGACTTTCTAATTTATTCAATAGATAGTAATTAATTATATCATTCAAGATGGGGAAATGCTTGAGAGCGTCTTTTTAATGTTCCTGAAGAAAAAGGGGAAAAGTACACCTTATTTAGTGTTATCACAAGCGATTTATATGGCCCTTTAGCTGCATTGAATATCTGGTCTTTTTGGTGATCAATGAAGTCATCCATGTAAGGCGAAAACTTTGTGCTTTCTCTATCAACGATCGCGATAATGTCTTCTGTTTTGACTGTTATCTCTTCCCCGACATGAAGGTACATTTTTTCACCTCATTGAATTTGACTCATTTTTCCAACCTCAACACTGAATGTAGCAGCTTCTTTTAGTGTTTGATGGTCAATTCCTTCCACACTTGTGGTGGTTACAAACGTTTGAACCTTGCCTTGAATCGTATTAAGTAAATGAGATTGACGGTAGTCATCAAGCTCGGATAATACATCATCTAACAATAAAATAGGGTATTCACCGATTTCTGAACGAATTAATTCAATTTCGGCAAGCTTAACAGAGAGGGCTGTTGTTCTTTGTTGTCCTTGTGACCCGAACGTTTGGACATCGCGTTCATTTACAAAAAAGAGGAGATCATCACGATGGGGACCAAACAAAGTAATACCGCGCTCAATTTCCTTATTTTTAACTTTGAAATATTTTTGTTCGAATACTTCTATCATTTTCGACAAACATCTTTCTTCTGATACCTCTACGGAAGGTTTATATTCCAACTTTAGTGTTTCTAAACCTCTGGAAATCCCCTTATGGATCGGAACAGCCCATTTTTCCAATAATTGAATGAATTCAAATCGCTTTACGATAATTTTTGCTGCGAGTTGAATAAATTGTTCCGTAAGTACATCAAGCATGGTCAAATCAGTTTGTTTTTTTGTTTGAAGTAGTTTTAAATAATGATTTCTTTGTTGTAATACTTTCTGGTACTGTCCCATATCGTGTAAATAAATAGGGGATACTTGCCCAATCTCCATATCAATAAAACGACGCCTAACTTGAGGGCTCCCTTTTACAAGATTGAGATCTTCTGGCGCAAACATGACAACATTCATATTTCCAATATATTGACTCAGCTTTTGCTGCTCAATATGATTGCATTTAGCCTTTTTTCCCTTTTTTGAAATAATTAATTGTAGTGGTAAAGAACCATGCTGTTTTTTAACCCTACCTTCTATTTTAGCATATTCTTTGTCCCAAGATATAAGTTCTTTATCATTTGAAGTTCGATGGGATTTAGCCATCGCAAGAACATAAATGGATTCCATTACATTCGTTTTTCCTTGAGCATTTTCACCTAGGATAACATTTACTTTATTTTCAAATTGAGCCTCAAGAACCTCATAATTCCGGTAGTTTTTTAGCTGTAATTGCTGGATATACATGAAATCCACCTTTGTTTATTACACCACAATAAATGTTCCGATATTTGGTATTTTTATTTTATCACCAGCATAAAGTTTTCTTCCTCTTCTTTGGTCCTGGTCACCATTGATGAAAACTTCATACTCACTTAAAAACCACTTAGCCATGCCGCCAGATTGAATCACTTCAGCCAATTTTAAAAATTGCCCTAATGTAATATATTCCGTATCAATTTTGATTTCTTTCATTATCTCACTCTTTTCTCTCTTAAAGAAAGGGTATCTTGACTAAAATAAAAATATAATTGAACTACTTCATGAATGGTATGGACTGTAACAAGAAATCACCTTTTCTAAAGTGACCCAATTCTTTTATTTTACTAAAAAAAACATTTTTAGACAAATTTCGTATAAAAAAGAGCCTGACCGAATAATAGTCAGACTCTTCAGATTAAAATTAAAATTTAATAGGTCCTTACCGGTAATATTAATTGGAGAATAGAATCGTCAGCCATAGGGCGGATGACAAATGGACGCATTGCCCCAGTAAAGCTAATTTTAATTTCTGTTCCTTCTAATGCTTTTAATGCATCCATCATGTATTTCGCACTAAAAGAAATTTTCAATTCCTCTCCCTCAATTTCTTGAGCTTGAACTTCTTCAACTACATTACCGATTTCTGGAGTGTTAGAGGTGATTTCGAGCAAGCTGTCACCAATCGTCGCAAACTTAACGACATTATTTTTTCCTTCACGAGCAAGCAATGACGCACGATCAATGGCATGTAAAAAGTCCTTCGTAATAACCGTTACATTTGTTTTATTTTCCGCTGGGATAAGACGTGACGTATCAGGATAATTTCCTTCTAATAACCTCGAGAAAAATAACAAATGCTTCGCTTTAAACAAAACCTGATTTTCCGTAATGACAATATCAATAGAATCATTTGTATCATCTAAAATTTTGCTTAGTTCGTTTAAACTTTTACCCGGAATGACCACATTGTAAGCTTCATTGTTATCCGTTTCAATTTTAGCTTTTCTTAAAGCAAGACGATGACTATCTGTTGCAATACAGGATAATTCATTATTTTCCACCTTCCAGTTGACACCTGTCAAGATAGGGCGTGTTTCTGAGGTGGACACTGCAAATACAGTTTGTCTAATCATCGCTTTTAAAAGATCTGTTGGGATTTTAAATACATTCTCTTCGTCAATTTGTGGTAAGTGTGGATATTCTTCAGCATCAATTCCATTTAAATTAAATTCAGACTTTCCAGAACGAATCACGGTTTGTAAATGATTTTCGACATGAATTTCGACCGAATCAGTTGGTAGCTTCTTAACAATTTCACTAAAGAATTTTGCTTGTAAAACAATTGATCCCGTTTGTTTTACTTCAACAATTTCATCACTAGATTCTTCTTTAGGAATAAACGATTCAATAGAAATATCCGAATCACTTCCTGTTAGCGTTACTCCCTCGTTCGTTGCGACGATCTTGATACCAGTTAAAATAGGAATAGTAGTTCTGGATGTTACAGCTTTCATTACATCTTGAACACTTTGAACAAGGCGATCTCGTTGGATTATAAATCTCATTAAATTAATCCTCCGTTATATGCATATTTTTTGTTCTTAAAACATATATTAATAAGTTATAAATATAGTAGAAGTACTAGTAGGGCCTGTGGATTTGTGGATAACCTCACTTTTTGAAAGAAAAGACAGTCTATCCACATGTGGACAAACTGTGTGTAAGTCATAGCAGGTTATCCACATTTTCCAAGGCTAAAATGAACTTAATTTCTATCATAGTGATCTAGCGCAAGGCGCCATCGGTTCGATTTTCTTAGCCGATGGCGCCTTCATATTTCTAAAATAAAAATTCTATACTTTTAAGGTTTGATGGATTTCCTTGATCTGCTTTTGTAATTGCATGTCAGATTGTAGTAGTTTTGAAATTTTTTCATGGGCATGAATGACCGTTGTGTGGTCACGTCCTCCAAACTCCTCACCGATTTTCGGTAGAGAAAAGTCTGTTAGCTCCCTCGATAAATACATGGCAATTTGACGAGGAAACGCGACTGACTTTGTGCGTTTTTTCGCTTTAAAGTCATCCAACTTGATACTGTAATGTTCTCCAACTACTTTTTGGATATCCAGGATTGTTATAATTCTTGGTTTCGAACTTGGTATGATATCTTTCAATGCTTCTGCTGCCAAGTCAGCATTGATATCTTTATTTATTAAAGAAGAATAAGCTACAACACGGATAAGTGCACCTTCAAGTTCACGAATGTTGGAATCAATTTGATTCGCAATATAAAGCATGACTTCATTTGGTATATCTAAACCTTCTGCTTTCGCCTTTTTACGGAGAATTGCAATTCTCGTTTCTAAATCTGGTGGAGTAATATCAGTAATTAATCCCCATTCAAAGCGTGATCTTAATCGATCCTCTAAAGTTGGAATTTCTCTAGGTGGTCGATCACTTGAGATGATAATTTGTTTACTTTCCTCATGCAGGGTGTTAAAGGTATGGAAAAATTCCTCCTGGGTTGATTCTTTTCCAGCTAAGAATTGAATATCATCAATCAATAAAACATCGACATTTCGATATTTATTTCGAAATTCTACAGCTTTGTTGTCGCGGATCGAATTAATGAATTCATTTGTGAATTTTTCAGAAGATAAATAAACCACTTTAGCGTCTGGATTATGATCTAATACATAATGTCCGATCGCATGCATCAAATGTGTTTTTCCGAGACCTACTCCTCCATAAATAAACAAAGGGTTATAGGCTTTGGCTGGCGCTTCAGCAACAGCCAGTGATGCTGCATGAGCAAAACGGTTTCCAGATCCAATAACAAATGTATCAAATAAATATTTTGGATTTAGCCAGCTCTGCGGTAATTCTTGCTGCTCCTCGTCTCTTCTGGCCTTTTTTGGTGGTATTGGAAGAGAGATTTCTTCTTCGTTTTGATTTTGAGGAATGATGAATTTTACTCCAAGCTCTTCACCTGTAATATCATATAAAATTCCTGAGATCAATTGGGAATAACGTTCCTCAAGCCAATCCCGTGCAAACTCGTTGGGAGCAGTAATAGTCAAGGTATCACCTTGAAGCATGTGTGCTTTTGTTGATTTTAGCCAAGTTTCAAAACTAGGCTTACTTACCTTTTTTTCTATATCACCAAGTGCTTTATTCCAAAGGTCCGCAATATTTTCCAATAAATATCCCCCCTTTTCGCCAAGTTTGAAAATGAACGCACTTTGACATATTACATTTTACTTCAAAAATGAAGAATTTATAAAAATACAATCATATTCATCTGAATAAACTATGGATTTATAAATATACAAAATGACTTATGCGGAATAATAAATAATAAGGAAGATAAGTGGAGTTTTCGACAGTATCCACGACTTGTGGACAAACTTTTCCTTATCCCTGAATAACCTGTCCACAGCTTATCCACAATTTGTGGATAAGCTAGTTATTCACAACTATTTATCCAGAGTGAAAACACAAATATAATATCAAATTATTAGTTGAGGTGCAATGCTTTTTCATACATTATCCACAAGTGACACAAGTTATTAGAAAAAATTGTCCACAGGCACTTAATGTGTGAAAAACCTGTCAATATCTGCTGTGGATAATAAAAAAGGCTGTCGAAAAGTATCCACAAGACGGGAAAACAAAAAAATTCTAATTTTTTTTGCTAAAATAAAAAACTGGATTGGCTATTTGGCTATAATAAGTTTAGAAAGAATATTTTCTGCAGTAAGTACATTCCT